>NZ_CP109392.1:0-2622500 GCF_045040445.1 Streptomyces sp. NBC_01537
GTACCACATCGCTGCGCGATGTGCAAGTGAATACCCCCGCTTCGCGGGGTATTGCGGTTCGCTTCGCTCACCGTGCCCGGCTTCGCTGGCCGGCCGTTTCCGCTTCGCTTCAACGGCCGTGGGTACGGCCCGCGTTGCGGGCCGTCAGTCCGTGCTTCGCACGGCCTGGTTGATCGCATGTCAGGTACCACTAATTCCTTCTGCAGTACGGGGAGTTGGGGCGTGCTGCGCACTTCCCCACCCCGGGGTCCTTCCGGCTTCGCCTCCAGGACCAGGACCCGCTACGCGGGTCTGGCTGGCAGCAAGGGGTGACGGGGGCTCGCCTGGTGGGGCTTCAGCGTAGTGCGTGTATCAGTTAGATGCAGCATGTAGGCTTGGCAGAATATTGGAACACCCCCTCCCATTAGGGCCCCGGGATATGGAATGGAGCTTTCCTAATGTCTGCGATTCGGCTTCGTGAACATCAGGTGGATGCGAATTCGCGTATCCGTAAGTGGGTCGGATTCCCTTCGAATAATCTCGTGCCGGAACACGGGGCCCGCGCCACGATGGTGTCCGCGACCGGATCCGGGAAGACGTACACGGCTGCTGCGGCTGCGCTGGACCTGTTCCGTGACGGCCGGATCGTGGTCATGGTGCCCACCCTCGATCTGCTGGTGCAGACCGCCCAGGCGTGGCGCGCGATCGGCCACCGCAGTCCGATGGTGGCGGTGTGCTCGCTGGAGAAGGACCAGGTGCTGGAGCAGCTCGGGGTGCGGACCACCACCAACCCGGTCCAGCTCGCTCTGTGGGCCGGCAGTGGTCCGGTCGTCGTGTTCGCCACGTACGCCTCCCTGGTGGACCGGGAGGACCCGAGGGACATCACCGGGAAGCGGAGGATCCGGGGGCCGATCGAGCACGCGCTGGCGGGCGGGGAGCTGATGTACGGGCAGCGGCTCGCGCCCTTCGACCTCGCTGTGGTGGATGAGGCCCACGGAACCGCTGGTGATCTTGGTCGGCCCTGGGCTGCCATCCACGACCAGGCGCGCATCCACGCCGACTACAGGCTCTACCTCACCGCGACCCCGCGGATCCTCGCCGCGCCTCGGCCGCAGAAAGGGCTGGACGGCCAGGAACTGGAGGTCGCGTCGATGACCTCCGACCCGGAGGGAACCTACGGCGAGCGGATCGTAGACCTCGGGCTGTCCGAGGCCATCGAGCGCGGGATTTTGGCCGGGTTCGAGATCGACGTCCTGGAGATCCGCGACCCCGACCCCATGCTGGTGCTGTCCGAGGAGGCGCTGCGGGGCCGGCGCCTGGCGCTGCTGCAGACCGCACTGCTGGAGCACGCCGCAGCCCACAACCTCAACACCGTGATGGTTTTTCACCAGCGCGTGGAGGAAGCGGAAGCCTTCGCAGCGAAGCTGCCGGAGACCGCTGCGGAGCTCTACGCCACCGAGGTGTCCGACAAGGCCCTGGAAGACGCCGCGCAGCTGCCGCCGTCCTCGATGGGGGCGGAACCGTACGAGCTGGAGACCTACCGGCACGTGCCCGCTAACCGGGTGTGGGCGCAGTGGCTGTGCGGGGACCACCTGGTCGCCGAACGCCGCGAGGTGATCCGGCAGTTCGCCAACGGCATCAACGCCGCCGGGCGTCGGGTCCACCGCGCGTTCCTGTGCTCGGTGCGGGTCCTCGGGGAAGGCGTCGACATCGTCGGCGAGCGAGGCGTGGAAGCGATCTGCTTCGCCGACACCCGCGGCTCCCAAGTCGAGATCGTCCAGAACATCGGCAGAGCCTTGCGGCCGAACCCGGACGGCACGACCAAAGTGGCCAGGATCCTCGTGCCGGTCTTCCTCGCGCCCGGCGAGAACCCCGAGGACATGGTCGCCTCCTCCAGCTACAAGCCTCTCGTAGCCGTCCTGCAGGGCCTGCGCTCACACTCGGAACGCCTCGTGGAGCAGCTCGCCTCCCGCGCCCTGTCGCGGGGCCGGGAGCAGCGGCGCATCAACGTCCGGCGCGATGCCCAGGGCCGCATCATCGCGGCCAGGGCAGCGGGCGAGGGCGCGGAGGGAGAGGGAGACGGTGGGCAGGGCCAGGAGCAGCCCGAGGCGATCGAGAGTGCGCTGATGCGGTTCTCCGGCCCGCGCGACGCCGCCACGATCGCGGCGTTCCTGCGCACCCGGGTCTACCGGCCGGAATCCCTGGTCTGGCTGGAGGGCTTCCAGGCGCTGCGGCGCTGGCGGGCCGAGAACGGCATCAGGGGCCTGTACGCCGTGCCGTACGACACCGAGGTCACCGTCGGTGTCACGCAGTTTCCCTTGGGGCGCTGGACGGCGCAGCAGCGGCGCGCCTACCGCGCCGGCGAACTCGAAGACCACCGCCGCCTCCAACTCGAGGACGAAGGAATGGTGTGGGAGCCCGGAGACGAGGCATGGGAGAGCAAGCTGGCCGCCCTTCGAGGCTTCCACCGGGCGCATAACCACCTCGCTCCGAGGCAGGACGCCGTGTGGCTGGAGGAGCCAATCGGGCAGCACATGGCCAATCTGCGCCGCAAGGGCGGCCTCGGCAAAAACCCGGAGCGCACGGAGGCCCGCGCGGAGCAACTGGCCGCGATCGACCCCGACTGGGACTGCCCCTGGCCCCTGGACTGGCAACGCCACTACGCCGTCCTACGCGACCTCCTCGACGCCGACGGCACCCTCCCCGACATCCACCCCGGCGTCCTCTACGAAGGCGACGACCTCGGGAAATGGCTTGCCCGGCAGGCCCGCGACTGGGCGCAGCTCTCCACCGAACAACAGGAACGGCTGACCGGGCTGGGCATCAAACCCGCTGAACGGCCCTCTCCCGCCCCTGCCAGGAAGAGCACGGCTGGCAGCAAAATGCCAGCGGCGTTCCAGCGGGGCCTCACCGCCCTCGCGCAATACATCGCACGCGAAGGCACCCACGTCGTCGGCCGCACCCACGTAGAACGGATCGTCGTCGATGGCCAGGAGCACGCTCTGAAGCTGGGGGTATTTATGAGTAACACCAAATCCAGGCGGGACAAGCTCACCGAACCCCAGCGGGCAGCACTCACCAAACTCGGCATCGAATGGGCATGACGAGGTTGAGGAGGGCGGTCTGCCGGACGACCCGCACCTCATGCCATGGCAATGCGGCATAAGGTGGATCGACAGGAAGGGCGCAGCCGTCTGCGTGCCGTTGCCCCGTCAGCGCTGTGGCGATCGGTTCGCGGCTAACGTGTGCAGCCGTCACCGACGGGCCCGCCAGATGCCAAACAGCCCGGCTGCCGCGCTGATGATCGCCGAAAAGCCGACGTCCCCCACGACGAGGTACACAAGAGCGACCAGGCCCAGTAGCGCGATCAAAGCGCCGAGATCCAGTATGCGGTGATGCTGCGGTGTCCCTTCGTCTGGTGACGGTGTGGCGATCGCAGTGTCGGAGGCATGGTGCACGGAGTTGGTGCTGATGTCGTCCATGTCTCCAGCAGACCCTGCTCCTGGCGTGATGCGAAGCGGCCCGGACAGGCCCGCAAGATCCCGTACATCGGCGGCCAAGTGACAGACGCTTACGCACCTTTGGCGAACGCTGAATTCGTTCAGGTTCGTTCAAGAGAATCTGTGGACGTTCAGAGCAGCCGCCCTCTAGGGTTCTCTGCGTAGTGCCAGAGGGGGAACAGTGACGCAGAAGAGTCATGGGGTGGATGAGGACGATCTTGAGTCCATGGCGATCTATGACGCGGCTCTGGCGGACTTCACCAACGCCCTGAATCGCCTGCACATCGAGTTCGGCGCTCCTTCCTACAGCGAGATCGTCAAAGCATCCGTCCGCCCGAAGCTGACCAAGGCTGGTATCAACGAAGCCCTGTCCGGCAAGCGGTTGCCTTCCATGGATGCCCTCGTGGAATTCGTCCGCGTCGTCACCAACCTCCTGCCCCCGGAGCAGCGCGCAGCGCCGGCGCATGTTTCGCATCCGGGGCGCGTGGACGAATGGCGGGATCGGTGGAGGGAGGTCAAGTACCGGCAACGGGAAGTGCAAGCGTCATCGAGGCGGGTCCGCCACGCCACTAAGGCAGCGGTCGCGGAAGCAATTGCGGAAGCGGAGTTGGTGCGGACCGAGGCGCATGAGCAGGCAGAGGAAATCCGCCGGGAGGCAGCGGCCGAAGTGGACCGTCTGACCAGTCAGGCCCACAAGGATGCGGCCGCGATGAAGCAGCAGGCTGACGAGCTGTGGTCCCACATCGGAAGTGAAATCGAGGAACTGCGTCAGCAGGCCCGGCTGGAGTCGGCTGAGATCATCCAGACAGCCGGCAAGCGCGCCGAGGAGCTTGTCCAGGCTGCGAATGATCAGTTGTCCGAGGCCGAGCTCCGGGCCAGGGAGATCATCGAGAAAGCGAAGGGCAGTAAGCTCTGGCCCCCTGCAGTGAAAAGGTCCGAGGCCCTGCGTCAGCTTCGCGACGCCGCCCAAGATGTTGCGCGCCGGAGACTGCCAGAGCTGGTCAAGCACCTGTCGGAGTCCGACCCGCAGGATGTGGACGTCTCCGTCGAATCTGTGGGGGTCTTCTCCCATGGCGAGATCAACCAGGTGGCACGGGCGTTCGACGAGGTCCACCGCGAGGCCGTCCGACTAGCCGCCGAGCAGGCGCTGCTGCGAGGCAACGTCAACGCGATGTTCACCAACCTCTCGCGCCGCAGCCAGGGCCTCATCCAGCGCCAGCTGAGCCTGATCTACGAGCTGGAGAGCCGGGAGACGGACCGGGACCGGCTGGCAGGCCTCTTCAAACTCGACCACCTCGCCGTCCGTATGCGTCGCCACGGCGAAAACCTTCTCGTCCTGGCCGGTGAGGAGCCCGGCCGCCTCTGGACCAGCCCGGTCCCGCTGGCCGACGTGCTGCGCGCCGCCGTCTCCGAGGTAGAGGAGTACGAGCGCATCGAACTCACCTCAGTGCCACCCACCCAGGTCACCAGCCGCGTCGTCAACGACCTCGTCCACCTGTTCGCCGAGCTGCTGGAGAACGCCACCTCGTTCTCCTCGCCGCAGACCAAGGTGCGGGTCATCGGTAACGCGCTGCCCGACGGCCGTGTGCTGATCGAAATCCACGACACCGGCATTGGCCTGTCCCCCGAGGACCTGGACGACATCAACGAGCGGCTCGCCAACCCGCCGACGGTGGACGTCTCCGTCGCCCGCCGCATGGGCCTGTTCGTGGTCGGCCGGCTGTCCCTGCGCCACGGCATCCGCATCCAGCTCCGCCCGTCGGACTCCGGCGGCACCACCGCGCTCGTGATGCTGCCCCACGGCGTCTCCCCGGCTGGGCTCGCCGCTGCAGCGCCGCCTCACCCCCAGGGCCCCGACGGCACCGGATCCGCCGTTCCTCCCCGACGAGGCCGACATGCAGCCGACCAGCCCAAACCCGCCCCCTCAACAGACCAGCACCCAGGACCACGCCAGCCTGCGGATTCCTGATCTTATGACACCATCGGGACAACAGGGCCGGCGGCGACACCCAAGCAACATGAACACACCCGGCCTCGGCTAAACCGTCAGCTGTATCCGGGTGCCGCGCTTCGCAGCTGCCACCAGGCGCACGGGCACCTGCTCCACGTCAGGACGCCGTGGGGCGAGAGCGACAACACGGCACGGCTGCCCTGAGCAGTCACCGTAGTCCTTGGTCCCGGCGTGGCGGCTGGCAGTCACTGCGGCCCTGCTCACCTCGCTCTGCTGCTCAACCATGAACCGGACGGGACAAGTCGCGCCGCCAGCCGCGGCCTTGCTTACGGAGTGGTGTCGCGGGTGGGGAGGCGAAGGGTGAAGTGGGCGCCGGGGCTTGTGGGGTTGATGGTGAGGGTGCCGTGTTGGGCGGTGGTGATGCGGTGGGCGAGGCCGGCGCCGCCGTCCAGGATGGCTGACCACGACAAGGGGTCTGCCGCACGATCGGGTGACATCTTGACCTGCCCCACCTCTCAGGTTCCAGTTCTGCTGGCTAACTGACGGCCTTCACGAAAGGCTGCCAGACATGCCCCGCGCCTACCCCGCTGAGTTCCGCGCCCGCGCCATCGCGTTGGTGCGGGCAGGAAAAGAACAGAAGCTGTTCTGCCACGTCTGAAGGTCGGGCACCTGCCGGGTGACCGCGACCTGGAACCCCGGTGGCTGTGGTGCTCGGCCAGCGGCGCAAGACCGCCGACGAGCCGAATCGGCACCCGCACGGATGGCGGGACGCCCGGACGCATAGACGGCGGCCAGGGAACGGCGCAATGCCTCAGCATCCCCGACCGCTCCTTTGACGAACCCGCGAACGTGCGCAGCACCCGCTCCACGTGAGCAATCGAACCAACCCTGCTCGGCAGCGCCGAAATATCCCCTGATCAGGCACCCATAGAACGCTCGGTGCCACTCACAGAAGAGACCGCTCAGATCCACCTCACCCACCACAACCACACACTCGCCCAAATTGAGTAACACCAGGTCAGGACTCTGCCCACTGCTCAACAAGAACGACCCACGACAACATCAATGGCCGGTCATAGCAGGCCCGCCCGCATCCGCCGGTCCCGGGGGGCCTGCGTACGCTCCAGGCGGGCGTCCAGCAGGCGGGCCGCCGCCTCGCAGCGGCCGTCCGCCGTCAGCGCGTACAGCAGGGTCTCCTCGACGACCTCGCGCTGCGCCGCGCTTCCGCCGACCCGGCGCAGGACGGGCAGGAGCGCGTCGAGGCCGCGGGCGGCGTCCCGGAAGCGTTCCTCGACGAGCGCGGCGAACGCCTCGCACAGGGGGGCGATGACCTCGCGCTGGACCTCGTCGGCGGCCGCCGCGTGGTCGCGCAGCCGGCGCAGGGCGGCCAGGTCGCCGACGGCAGTGAGGGTGATGGCGCAGTGCAGGGCGGTGAAGGCGGTCGCGGGCCGTTCCAGGATCTCTGCCTCCACCGCGTCCAGGACGTCCGCGACGGGCAGGTCGCCGCGCCAGCTGTCGCTGAGCCGGGCGCGCCACAGCAGCGACCCCGAGTCCACCAGGGCGCGTACGCCGGTCACCCGGCCTGGGGCGAGCTGGGTGAACCAGCGCTTGCGTACGGCGGCGGGGTCGTCGAGGGCCAGTTCGTGCAGGGCGATGTGCCAGGAGAAATGGGCCCGGTGCACGGCGCGGCGGCCCCGCCCGGCGACCCACCGTTCCAGCCAGTCGCGGCCCGCGCCGTGCGCGCCGGTCTCGTAGTGGACGTGGGCGAGCGCGTGCGCGGCGTTCCCGGAGGCGGGCTCGGCGGCCAGGGCGCGGTGGGCGAGTTCGCCGGCCTCGTGCAGGCGGCCCTGCTCCTGGCGCAGGAACGCCAGCAGGGAGGTGTGGAACCAGTGGCCGTCGTACGCGGAGGAGGTTCGCTCGACCAGGCGCAGCGCGTAGTCGTCGTCGAGGTCGTCGACGCCGGAGAAGGCGATGGTGGGCACGGCAACGGCGAGGGCGAGCGCGTCGGCCGGGTGGTGCTCCAGGTGCCGTGCGAGGGCCGCGTCGCCTTCGTCTCCGTGGACGCGGCGGGTGACGACCTCCACGAAGGAGCGCTCGCGTTCACACGCCCGCTCCCGGGCGCAGCGTTGCGCCTCCGCCAGGGCCCGGGGTACGTCGACGGCGGCTCCGCACTCGTGTCCCAGCAGGGCGAGGGCCGCGTGCCCGAGGGCGAAGCCGGGGTCGAGGGCGACCGCGCGGCTGAGGGAGTCCTCGGCGCCCGAGCGGACCTTCAGGATCCGGTCGAGTCCGGTGCGGTAGGCGGCGGCCGCCTCGGCGTGGGTGGACAGGGCGAGGCCGTGCCCGTCGAGCGGGCGGCGCGTGGTGCGGCGCCGGGGAGTGAGCGGTGCGAGCAGCTCCTGGGCGAGGGCCGCCGCCTGGACGCGGATCTCGGGGATGGCGGTGGTCTCCCACAGCTCGCCGCGGCGCGGGGCGCCGAGGGTGTACAGGGGCAGGCCGGTGGCCCCTTGCCCGTCGAGCAGGCGCCCGTCGAGGGTGGCGACGCCCATGCCGAGCGGGCCGGGCACCGCGGCGCCGGCTTCGAACAGGGAGCGCCACAGGGGGTCATCCAGGACCGGGCCCGGGCCCGTGCAGTCGATGGCCCAGCCCACGTGCAGGTCGCGCCCGCCGGAGAGCCCGATGTCCAGCGATCCGTCGGCGCGGACGTCGGCGCGGGTGACGGTGCCGGCGTGGACGGCCAGGCGGCGCGCGGTGCGGGCGCGCAGGACGGACTCGCCGGTGGCGGGCGCCATGCGGTGGCGGTGGGTGTTCCACAACGCGCCGTCGCGGGTGAGGAATTCGGCGCGGTCCTCGGGGGTGAGGCGGCGCCACAGGTGCGCGGTGTGCGGGCGCAGGCTGTCGAGCGCGGGGCGCCAGTCGCCGTGCAGGCGCACGGCGCGGGCGACGTGGCGGTAGACGGTGCGGCGCAGCTGCTCGAAGGAAGTGTCGTAGAGGCTTTCGGGGGCGGGCATGGGGCCGGCCGGGGTCAGGGCGTGCGGCTGGGGCAGCAGGCCGTTGCGGGACACGGCGTGCACCGTGCGGCCGGGGCGTTCGAGGGTGAGGGTGAGGTCGCCGGAGGTCAGGCCGGTGCCGATGAGGAGGACGTCGCTGTCGTCGGCGCGGGGTCCGTCCAGCGCGCCGCTGGTCCAGGGGTCCGCGACGAAGCGGGCGGCGGCGCGCAGCTGCGCGGGGGCCCAGGCCGCGGTCGACGCGGCGGGGCCGGTGGCCAGGACCGCGCCGTCGGCGGCGAGCCGCGTACCGTCGGCGAGCCGGAGGGTCACCCCGGCGTCCGGGGCGCCGGCGACGTGCTCGGCGCGGGTGGTCAGCTGGCGTACGGACACGGTGCCGTGCGCGCGGACGATGGCCTGGGCGAGCGTGTCGGCGAGGTAGGCGCCGTAGCGGTAGCGGGTCGCGAAGTCGGCGGCGGTGACGGTGGGTTCGCCGTGGCGGCAGAGCCACCGGGTGAAGTGGCCGGGGTCGTCGGGGTAACAGCTCATGCCGCCCGCAGGCACGTTGAGGCGGTGCCCGGGATCCCGGGTGGTGTAGGCGGTGCCGCGGCCCGCTTCGGGGGCCGGGTCGATCAGGACCAGGTCGAGGGGGGTTCGGCGGCGCGTGGCCGCCTCACAGAGGTGGACGGCGGTCAGCGTGCCGGCCGCACCCGCACCGACGACGGCCACCGTGTACCGCTCACGGACTGGACTCACATAAGCCTCCGGCAGTTATCGGCGGCGGGGCCGGTGGAACGGAGCTCCGCCTTCGGGTCGCGCGCACTTTTCCGACCGAGTGAGTAGGAAAAGGTGTCGTTAGAGGAATCCCACCCGGCGCTCGAGGACCGCTCAAGCACCGGTCGTCGCCGGCCGGATCCGGAACCGGGGCCCGCCCGCCCGCCTCGCGCCGGGCCGCCGCCCCCGTACCGGCGGCGCGGCGCCTTCGCCGGTACGGGGGCGGGCGAGCACCGCAGGCCGGTGGGGGCGGGAGACGCGACCCACTGGCCGAAACGCACCGGGTCGTCGCGCGGGTCGGGGGTGGCTTCCGGTGGCACGGCTTCGCCTGCCGTCCCGCAACTCGTTGCGGGACGGCGACTGGGTCGCGGTTCGGCTGGCGGGACGCCCCGGGAGGAAGTCACCCAACGGGACCCTGGTGGGTCGCCGCGGCGGGACCCGGGTGGTCACCGAGCGGCGGTGGCTGCCGCGAGGGCCGGGTGGACCTTGGTGAGGAGGAGGTCGAGGCAGCGGCCCGAGGGGCGCGCAGAACTCGTCGCGGGCGGTGCGGTCGCGGCCGCCGTCGACGACGTTGTGGTGGCGGCCCTCCTGGACGGCGGTGGGTGCGGCCGCGGCTGGGACGTCTACGCCGACCCCGCCGGGCACTCCTTCTGCCTCGTGGCGCACTCAACACCACAGGAGCGAGGTGCTGCTGCGGGAGACCATGGCCAAGGCCGAGGAGGTCGCCGGGCGGTATCCGCGGCTGCGGGCCCGGCTGGAGACGCCGGCCGCCGGATGTACGGCGGGACATGGCCGCACTCCGCGTCGGTGATGATCGGTACGTTGAGGGACCCCAGGGCGTCGAGGACGGCCTCGTGCTGGCTGAGGGAGCCGGCGTCGGGCGCGTTGGCCGGCCGACGAGGACGGCGTTCGCCCGGTCGAGGAAGCCCGCGAGTCGCATGCCGTGCAGTTTCCGGCAGATGGCGAAGGCGCCGTCGCCACCCGCCTCCACGCAGACGAGCAGGCCGTCCGGGGAAAGGACACTCAAACGCAGGCGGCCGTTCCTCAGCGCTTCGTTGCTTGACACCTCGAAGCGTGAGGAGCGGCCGCCTGCGTCGTCCCGGGAAGAACCGCGGATCAGCTCGTCGAGTGACCCGCGACGTCACACCGCAAACTCAGACGGTGGACGGCGCTTCTGCCCGGCTCTTCCCGGACTCGTGCGGCGCCGTCTCCTGTGGCGTCAGGCCCGGCCGCCAGATGCGCGGCCCCAGGTCCAGGGCCAGCGCCGGAACCAGCAGGCTGCGTACCAGGAACGTGTCGAGGAGGATACCGACCGCTATCAGGAGCCCCTGCTGCAGTGCGCTCACCGTGGGGATGGCCGCAAGGACGCAGAACGTGGCAGCCAGCACCACGCCCGCCGACGTGATGACACCGCCGGTCACCGTTACCGCGGTGAGGATTCCCTCGCGGTGGCCACGCAGCCGCACCTCTTCCTTTGCGCGTGTCATCAGGAAGATGGTGTAGTCGACGCCCAGCGCGACGAGGAAGATGAAGCCGAACAGCACCAGCCCGCGGTCGATCTTCGCGTGGTCGAGTGCGTGGAACAGCAGCGAGGCCGTGCCGACGGCCGCCGCGAACGACAGCACCACGGACCCGAGCAGCACCGCAGATGCGATGGTCGCCCGCAGCAGGATGAGGAGCATCACCAGCACCACCGCGAGGATCAGCGGGATCAGCAGCGTCTCCTCGTCACCCTGCGCCTCGGAGACGTCGAGCGCCACCGCGCTCTGGCCCCCGACGACCGCGTCGGCTGCCGGCCCGGTCGATCCGTCCAGCGCCGTCCTGATGTCCCGGACGGTGTCCTTGGCGGCCGCGGAGTCCGGGGCGTCGCGGAGTACTGCTGTCAGGTGCGTCCAGCCGCCCTTGGCCACCTGGGTGCTGACGGAGGACACACCGGGCACCGTGGCGACGACGGCCGTCGCAGATTCGGCCCCGGCGTCGCGGACGTACACATCCGCAGGAGCAGACGAGCCTGCGGCGAAGTGCTTGGCCAGAACCTGCTGGCCGGTGACCGAGTCGACCTTGCCGGTGAACTGCTCCGCCTGCGTCTGGCCGGTCTGCACGCCGGTGATGCCCAGCGCCATGACGCCCAGCACCAGCGCCGTGCCGATCCACACCGCGCGCGGGCGCCGTCCCACGGCCGCGGCGATCTTTGCCCACCTGCTGTGCCCCTGCGCCGAGTTCGGGTCGTATCCCGCCGTGACGCGCGGTTTCACGGGCCAGAACACCCAGCGGCCCAGGATCACCAGCAGCGCCGGCAGCAGCGAGGTCATGGCGAAGAACACCAGGACCACACCGATGGCGACGACCGGTCCCAGACCCTGGGTGCTGTTCATGCTGCCGAACACCAGGCACAGCGTCGCGAGCGCCACCGTCGCGGCGGAGGCGGCCAGAGCCGGCAGCGAGCCGTTCACGGCCAGCGCCATCGCCGTGTGGCGGTCTTCGTGCCGGTGCAGCTCTTCCCGGTAGCGGGCGATGATCAGCAGGGCGTAGTCGGTGCCCACGCCCACTGACAGCACCATCAGTACATAGGCGCTCTGACCGTTGACCACCAGCCCCGCATGCTTGGCGAGGAGGTAGACCACGCCGCTCGCCACCTGGCTGGCCAGCCCCACGGCGATCAGCGGAATCAGCCACAGCACCGGGCTGCGGTAGGTCATGAGGAGCAGCAGCGCCACCACGCCGAGTGCGACACCCAGCAGTGCGCCGTCCATGCCGGAGTAGACCTCGGCGAAGTCGGCGATGCTCCCGGCCTCGCCGGTGATCTTGACGTCGAGACCGGTGGGGGCGCCGTCGGAGGTGAGCTTGCCGGCTTCCGTCACCTTGTCGGTGAGCACTTTGTTGTCGCTGGGCGAGGTGCGCAGCGGAACGCTCACGAAGGCCGCGACCTTGTCCTGGGAGACCACGGCGGGGGAGACCTCGCCGATGGCCACCTTGTCGGCGAGCCGGGTGCGATCGCCGTCGATCCGGGACAGGTCGGCCTGGGTGAGGCCGCCCTCGCGGGCGTAGACGATGACTGCGGTACTGGAGTCCTTGTCGGCGAAGTACTGCTCCGCGAGCTGCACCGCCTTGGTCGACTGGGCGCTCGACGGCAGCCAGGCTTCAGGGTCGTTGTCCTGTACGTCTGCCAGGCCGGCGGCCAGCGAGCCACCGATACCCATGAGCAGGAGCCACAGCACAAGCACGACCCACTTGGAGCGCCGGCCGGCGACGAAGGCAGCGTATCGGCGCGCAACGGTGGGGGAAGGAACGGGCGGTGGAACCGTTTCCGTGGGGGATGGTGCCGGGGTCTGGGTCGTCATGTGACGCTCACTGAGGGTCAGGAGCCGTGGAGCGGGGGCTCGTACGGAACTGGGTATACAAAGGTTCTTCACCACAGGGGTGGAGTCCTGGTGGAGCGCCCCTCGAGTTGGCTTGAACTCGGATTCCCTCGCCCGATGACGGTCCGTTTCCGGCCGGATTCCGGTCGAGCAGGAGGGGCGCGCTGCGCGGGAGCGCCGCCCGGGAAGGGGCCCGGGGCGGCGCGGACGAGGCGGCGGGCGGTGGCCCGGGCCCGGTCGCGTACCTCGCCGCCGCTGCCGATCCCGTCGAGCAGCACGTACGACCGGGTGCCGCGATGGGTGTGGACCGGTCACCCGTCACCGTTGCGGTCGTACAGGAGCGCATGAGGTTCCTCGGAGCGGTGGCGCAGGCACGCATGAGGCTCGCTTGAGCAGTGGCACAGACGCGCCTGAGGCTCCCTAATCGCCGCTGGTCACTGGAGGGGGGCGTGCCGCCGCTCGAAAGGTTTGTCGCGTTCGCCGGTCCCACCCGTGGGGCGGGATCCGTCAGTGTTGTGACGGACGGAAGAACGAAGAACACCGCTGAGGGAGCACCCGATGAAGGCTCGTATGAAGAACGCAGCCAAGGTTCTGCCGGACGCCATGAACGGCATTCAGAACCTCTACAAGGCCATTCACCAGGGCGGGGTCGACCCGCACACACTGGACCTGGTGCACCTCCGCGCGAGCCAGATCAACGGCTGCAGCTCCTGTGTCCACGCCGGCGTCACGGGCGCCAAGAAGGCCGGGGAGACCGACGAGCGCCTGCACGCCGTCGCCGCCTGGCGCGAGGCGCCGTTCTTCTCGGACGCCGAGCGCGCCGCGCTGGCACTGACCGAGGCTGCCACCCGGCTGGCCGACCACAGCGGGCAGGCCGTGTCGGACGCGGTCTGGGACGAGGCCGCCGACCACTTCACGGAGCAGCAGCTCGCCGCGATCATCCTCATGATCGCGACGACGAACTTCTTCAACCGGCTGAACGCCACCGTCCAGGAGCCCGCGGGCGCCGCCTGGAGCTAGTGCGGTGGCCGCCTTGGTTCACCGGGTTGCGCAGCCTCCGGCCGCGCTTGTCCTCAATCGCCGGACGGGCTGAATTCAGCCCGTCCGGCGATTGAGGACGAACCTGCCACCCAGAGGCCGACAGGACGGCCGCGAGGGCCTCACGGATCGCGGCCGCCGGCGGTGCTGCAGCCGTGCGGGACCGTACGCGGCGGGGAGTCCGAGGAAGCCGTGGCCGGTGATCGCGCCGCCCCGTGACCGTCACGGCGTGTCAGGGTCGGTCAGGAATCGAGAAGTTCGGTTCGCGGGGTCGCCTCTAACCTGCTTGCTATGGACATCACCATTCACACGGCTTCTCTGCCGCATGACGACCCGGACGCTTCGCTCGCCTTCTATCGCGACGTCCTCGGTTTCGAGGTCCGCAGCGATGTCGGCCAGGGCAGGATGCGCTGGATCACGGTAGGCCCGGCCGGTCAGCCGGGCACCTCGATCCTGCTGACACCGCCTGCCGCCGATCCCGGCATCACCGAGGACGAGCGCCGCATGATCACGGAGATGATGGCCAAGGGCACCTACGGATGGATCCTGCTGGCCACCCCGGACGTCGACGCCACGTTCGAGAAGGTGCAGGCCGGTGACACCGAAGTCGTCCAGGAGCCGACCGAGCAGCCGTACGGCATCCGCGACTGCGCCTTCCGCGACCCGTCGGGCAACCTGGTCCGCATCCAGGAGCTTCGCTGAGCAGTGCGGGTACCGATGCAGCCGTGCGGGCCGGCATCGCCACCGCCCATAGGGAACGCGGCGGCGCACCGCAGTGGGCACCCCCGACGCATCGAAGATGTCGTGAGGAAGACGTCGAAGAAGGTCGAAGACGAAAGACGAAAGGGGAGGGTTCTCATGTGCAAGCCTGAATGGCGGCGTGCACGTATCCAGGCGCAGCGTCTGGATGATCTCGCGCGGCTGCGCCGCGTCCGCGACCGGATCGACAGGGAATACGCGCGGCCACTGGACGTGGAGGCGCTCGCCCGTGATGTGAACGTGTCCGCGGGGCACCTGAGTCGGCAGTTCCGGGCCGCCTATGGTGAGTCGCCGTACGCGTACCTGATGACGCGTCGTATCGAGCGGGCGTCGGCGCTGCTGCGGCGGGGTGACCTGAGCGTGCTCGAGGTCTGCTTCGCGGTGGGCTGCGCGTCGCTGGGGACGTTCACCACCCGCTTCACCGAGCTGGTCGGTATGCCGCCCGGGGCCTTCCGGCGCCAGGCGGCCGATGCGGCGGCCGGCCATGCCGGTGCTGCGGGTGCGGCCCGTGATGCCGGGCCGGCGATCAGGGTGGAGGGGATGCCGGCGTGCGTGGCGAAGCAGGTCTCGAGACCGGTCAGGAATCGAGAAGCCGCGGCCGCCGCACAGCCCCTAGCGTGATGGTCATGGCAACCTCCACTTCCACCACTGCTACCACGTCCATCGCGTCCGTCACCCTTGAGGTGGCCGACATCGAGGCCGCCCGGCGCTTCTACAGCGCCTTCGGCGTGGACACGTACCTGCGCCTGCGGGCGTCCGAGGCGCACTCCACCGGATTCCGCGGCTTCACCCTGGCGCTCACGGTGTCCGGGCCGGCCACCGTCGACGGCTTCTTCGGCGCCGCCGTGGACGCCGGCGCCACGGTCCTGAAGCCCGCCGCGAAGTCGCTGTGGGGCTACAGCGGTGTCGTCCAGGCCCCGGACGGGACGATCTGGAAGATCGCGACCCCGGCGAAGAAGGACACCGGCCCCGACACCCGCGACATCGACGAGGTCGTCCTGTTGATCGGCGTCGAGGCCGTGAAGGCCACCAAGCAGTTCTACACCGACCGGGGCATGACCGTGACCAAGAGCTTCGGCAGCAAGTACGTCGAGTTCGCCCCCGGTCAGTCCCACCCCGTCAAAATGGCGCTGTACAAGCGCCGCGCCCTGGCCAAGGAGGTCGGCGTCCCCGCCGACGGCACCGGCTCGCACCGCATCGTCCTCGGCAGCACCGCCGACGCCTTCACCGACCCGGACGGGTTCGCCTGGGAAGCTGCCGCCCCCACGCCGTCCTGACCTCCGTCCCTGTGACAGCCGGGCCCCGGCCCGGATGTCCGACACGTATACCTCTGCTGCAGCTCAAGGAGTACGACTTGACTTCCTCCCCTGCCTAAAGGCGGGGGATTCCAGCGGTCGCCCGCTGGGTTTCCTGCTTCACCGACGACTGCCCCGTCCGGGAGGACTCCCGTTGAGGTCTTACACCGTCTCCACAGGCTGTCACGGCCAGCCCGGCCGCGAGAATGTTGCGTGCCGCGTTCACGTCACGGTCATGCACGGTGCCGCAGTCGCACGTCCACTCACGGACGTTCAACGGCAGCTTCGCCCGGATCGTGCCGCAGGCCCCGCACAGCTTGGAGCTGGGGAACCAGCGGTCGACCACGACGAGTTCGCGCCCGTACCAGGCGCACTTGTACTCCAGCATCGTCCGCAGGTCGCGCCAGGCCGCGTCCGAGATGGCTCGGGCGAGCTTGCCGTTCTTGACCATGTTGCGGACGGTCAGGTCCTCGATCACGACCGTTTGGTTCTCACGGACGAGACGAGTGGTCAGCTTGTGCAGGTGGTCGCGGCGCCGGTCGGTGATCCGGGCGTGGACCTTGGCGACCTTCAGCCGGGCCTTGTCCCGGTTGGCGGAGCCCTTCTCCTTGCGGGACAGCTGCCGTTGCGCCTTCGCCAGGCGGGCCCGGTCGCGGCGCTCGTGCCGGGGGTTGGTGACCTTCTCCCCGGTGGACAGGGTCACCAGACAGGTGATCCCGGCGTCGA
Organism: Streptomyces sp. NBC_01537; assembly: GCF_045040445.1. NCBI lineage: Bacteria > Bacillati > Actinomycetota > Actinomycetes > Kitasatosporales > Streptomycetaceae > Streptomyces > Streptomyces sp. NBC_01537. Next base: position 16,366 of record NZ_CP109392.1, read on the forward strand.
TCCCGACGGCGGCCGTGGTGGCCGGGGCGGGGGTGATCGCATCGTCGCACAGCAGGGACACGAACCAGCGCCCCGCCGCGTCCTGCGACACCGTCACCGTCGAGGGCTGCGCGCCTTCGGGGAGCGGCCGGGACCACACGATGTTCAGGGGCTCGCGCATCTTGGCGAGCGTCAGGGCACCGTCGCGGTAGCGGAACGCCGAGCTGGTGTACTCGGCACTCTTGCGGGACTTCTTCCGCGACTTGAAGCGCGGGTACTTCGCCCGTCCCTCGAAGAAGCTGGTGAACGCGCCTTGCAGGTGCCTCAGGCACTGCTGCAACGGCACCGAGGACACCTCGGACAAGAAAGCCAGTTCCTCGGTCTTCTTCCACGCCGTGAGCATCGCCGACGTCGCGTTGTAGTTGACCCGCTCCTGCCGCTGGTACCACGCGACGGTACGGGCCTGGAGAGCCAGGTTGTAGACCTTCCGCACGCATCCGAACGTGCGCGACAGCTCCGCCGCCTGCGCATCGTCCGGGTAGAAGCGGTACTTAAACGCCCGCTTCACGTGAGTAGCCATATCTCACAAACTACCACGCCAGCTTGTGACCGAATCCCGGTATCGCGTGGTGGACGCCGGTCCGCCCTGACGGCGAACCGGCTTTCCCTGCCCCGCTCCGCGGGTGCTTCGTTTCCTCCCCCGCCTGAAGGCGGGGGTTTCCACAAAGGAGAGCCCCGATGAAGGCACACGTCAGCTCGATCCTTCTCGGCGTCCGGGACATGGACCGGGCCAAGCAGTTCTACACCGAGGGGCTCGGCTGGAAGGTCCAGAGTGACTACGGCATCTCGGTGTTCTTCGAATCGGACGGCGCCTCGCCCGTCGGCTTCTACAGCCGCGAAGGACTGGCCGACCAGGTGGGCACGGACCATGAGGGCAGCGGCTTCAGCGGACTGGTCCTGACCTACGTCGTCCGCAGCGAGGCGCGGGTCGACGAGATCATGGCGGAGGCCGCGAAGGCCGGCGCCACGGTCCTCAAGCCCGCCGGCGCTCTGCCGTGGGGCGGGTACGGCGGCACCTTCGCCGACCCGGACGGCTACGTCTGGAGTCTCGGCTTCAGCACCCAGGGAACCGACCAGCCCTACGCCGAGTAGCCGCGGTTCCCTGCCTCACAGCCGTCCCGGACGGCGATGGGCCCGTGCGGGAAGCGGGAGCGGCCACCGGAGCCGGGCGGGCCGGATCCGCGGCGGGCCGGCAGAACAACAGGAGGTAGATCATGAAGTTTCTGTCCCACGTCGAGCCGCCCGAGCCCATGCGGGGCCTGCTGGTTCCACCCGAGGTGGTGGAAGCTCTCGGCGAGGGCTCGCGGCCACCGGTGACGATCACGCTCAACGGGCATTCCTGGAGGAGCCGGGTCGCCTTCCTGCGCGGCCGCCACCTGATCGGCCTCAGCCACGCCAACCGGCAGGCCGCGGGTGTCGAGATCGGCGAGGAGGTCGAGGTCGAGTTGGAGCTCGACACCGAGCCGCGCGTCGTCGTCGAGCCGGAGGATTTCGCCCGAGCCCTGGACGACGACCCGGTCGCCCGCGCCGCGTACGACCACCTCACGTACAGCCGCAAGCGCGAGCACGTGCGTGCCGTCGAGAGCGCGAAGATGCCCGAGACGCGCCGGCGGCGCATCGAGAAGGCCATCGCCACCCTGCGGGGCTGACCCCCCGGGGGGGCAGGCCTCCGACGCCATACGCACCAGCCGTTCCTCAGCGCTTCGTTGGTCGACACCTCGAAGCGTGAAGAACGGCTGTTTGCGTTCTCCCGGGAAGAACCGCAGGTCACCTACTGGGCGCCGCCGGGGGCAGCAGGCGGTGCAAGCGGGCCGCTATCGGTTCTCGACCGGTGATGCACCGGCGCACTCGAAGCTGCAGACACAGGGCGAGGTGAGAGCACCTCCGGTCGGCATGAGGAGTGCGTATGCGCAAGGTCGTTTCCCGGGACGGCACGACGATCGCCTACGACAAGTCGGGCGAGGGCCCCCCACTCGTGCTGCTCAACGGTGCATTCCGCGATCACACGATCTTCGACGAGCTCGTTCCCGAGCTGGCGCAGCACTGCACCGTGTATGCCTACGACCGCCGCGGGCGCGGCCAGAGCGGTGACGCTCCCGAGTACGCCGTCGAGCGGGAGATCGAGGATCTCCAGGCCGTGATCGAGGAGGCGGGCGGCTCAGCGGCCGTGTTCGCCGGGTCCACGGGCGCGAACATGGCGCTCCAGGCGGCGCTCGCGGGCACGCCGATCGCCAAGCTGGCGCTCCACGAGCCGTTCTTCCGGGTCGACGGGTTCCCCAAGCCCCCGTCGAACTCCGCGGAGACGCTCCGGGTCATCCTGGAGGAAGGCGACCGGCGCGACGAGGCGGCCGAGTACTTCCTCGGCCCCGTCCTGGGCCTGACCCCCGACGCGGTCGCGGAGTGGCGCAGGAGCCCGATCTGGGCGATGAACGAGGCGAACGCGCACACGCTGCTGTACGACGTCAGGATCTGCGGCGACTTCACCGTCCCGGCCGGCCGTCTCGCCGGATTCCGGACGGAGACGCTGGTCCTCAACAGCGACAGCACCAGCGCCTGGCTGCGTGCGGCGGCGCAGGCGACCGCGGCGGCCCTGCCCAACGGCCGGGGCCTCGAGCTGCCCGGATCCTGGCACCGGATCGACATGGATGTGCTCGGCCGGACGCTGGTCGAGTTCGCCACCGCCTGAAAGGTCCCGCCACCCCTGCCCGCGCCGACGCCCTGCAGCGCGGCGGACGTGCTCGACCCATCCCTGAAAGTACGCCAACTACCTCCCGGGAGAACACCACCGTGACCACGGCTCACACCCTGGCCGCCGGGGACACCGCAGAGGCGGCCCCGGCCGCTGCGCGCGGCGCCACCGTGTGGCTGACCGGGCTGCCCAGCGCCGGCAAGTCCACTCTCGCCCGCACCCTCGCCGAGCGCCTGCGCGCCGAGGGACACGAGGTCGAGGTGCTCGACGGCGACGAGATCCGCAGGTTCCTCTCCGCGGGCCTGGGCTTCACCCGCGAGGACCGGCACACCAACGTGCAGCGGATCGGCCTCGTGGCCGGGCTGCTGGCCTCCCACGGCGTCAAGACGCTGGTTCCGGTCATCGCCCCGTACGCCGACTCCCGAGCCGCCGTCCGTGCCCGGCACGCCGCCTGCGGCACACCGTTCCTGGAGATCCACGTGGCCACCCCGGTCACGCTCTGTTCCCAGCGCGACGTGAAGGGCCTGTACGCCAAGCAGGCGGCCGGTGAGGTCTCCGGTCTCACGGGCGTCGACGACCCGTACGAGGTACCTGAGAGCCCGGAGCTGCGCATCCAGACGCAGAGCCGCTCGGTGGCCGATTCCGCAGCCGAGCTACACACCTTCCTGACCGAGAGGGGCCTGGCATGACGACCGTGACCCATCGCCTGATCGAGGCGTCGGGGAACCCCTTCGCGCTGACGCACCTGGACTCGCTGGAGTCCGAGGCGGTCCACATCTTCCGCGAGGTGGCGGGCGAGTTCGAGAAGCCGGTGATCCTCTTCTCCGGCGGCAAGGACTCGATCGTCATGCTGCACCTGGCGCTCAAGGCGTTCGCGCCGGCACCGGTGCCGTTCGTGCTGCTGCACGTCGACACCGGTCACAACTTCCGCGAGGCCATCGACTACCGGGACCGCACGGTGGCGCAGCACAACCTGCGCCTGCACGTGGCCTCGGTCCAGGACTACATCGACGCCGGCAAGCTCAAGGAGCGCCCCGACGGCACCCGCAACCCGCTGCAGACCGTCCCGCTGACCGAGGCGATCCAGCAGCACAGGTTCGACGCCGTCTTCGGCGGCGGCCGCCGCGACGAGGAGAAGGCCCGCGCCAAGGAGCGCGTCTTCTCCCTGCGCAACGAGTTCTCCCAGTGGGACCCGCGCCGCCAGCGCCCCGAGCTGTGGCAGCTCTACAACGGCCGCCACGCGCCGGGCGAGCACGTGCGCGTCTTCCCGCTCTCCAACTGGACCGAGCTGGACGTGTGGCAGTACATCGCCCGCGAGAAGATCGAACTGCCGGAGATCTACTTCGCCCACGAACGGGACGTCTTCCTGCGGGGCGGCATGTGGCTGACCGCTGGCGAGTGGGGCGGCCCGAAGGACGGCGAGAGGGTCGAGAAGCGGCTCGTCCGCTACCGCACCGTGGGCGACATGTCCTGCACCGGCGCCGTCGACTCCGACGCCGCCACGCTCGACGCGGTGATCGCCGAGATCGCTGTCTCCCGCCTCACCGAGCGGGGCGCGACCCGGGCCGACGACAAGCTGTCCGAGGCCGCGATGGAAGACCGCAAGCGCGAAGGGTACTTCTAGCGATGACCACCACCACCGAGCAGCTCAGCGCCACCACGCTGCTGCGCTTCGCCACCGCGGGTTCCGTCGACGACGGCAAGTCCACCCTGGTCGGCCGCCTGCTGCACGACTCCAAGTCGGTCCTCACCGACCAGTTGGAGGCCGTCGCACGGGTCTCGGCCGGCCGCGGACAGGACACCCCCGACCTGGCCCTGCTGACCGACGGCCTGCGGGCCGAGCGGGAGCAGGGCATCACCATCGACGTCGCCTACCGCTACTTCGCCACCGCGCGCCGCCGGTTCATCCTCGCCGACACCCCCGGGCACGTGCAGTACACCCGCAACATGGTCACCGGCGCCTCCACCGCCGACCTCGCGGTCGTACTCGTCGACGCCCGCAACGGCATGGTCGAGCAGACCCGCCGGCACACCGCGGTCGCCGCCCTGCTGCGGGTGCCCCACTTGGTCCTGGCCGTCAACAAGATGGACCTCGTCGGCTACGAGGAGTGCGTCTTCGCGAAGATCGCCGAGGAGTTCGCCTCGTACGCCGCCACGCTCGGGGTCAAGAACGTCGTGGCGATCCCGCTCTCCGCGCTGGCCGGCGACAACGTCGTCGAGCACTCCGCCACCATGGACTGGTACGGCGGCCGGACCCTGCTGGAGCACCTGGAGACCGTCCCGGTCGGCAGCGACCCGAGGGAGGAGCCCGCCCGCTTCCCGGTCCAGTACGTGATCCGCCCGCAGACCGCCGAGCACCCCGACTACCGGGGCTACGCCGGCCAGATCGCCTCCGGCGTGCTGCGGGTCGGGGACGCCGTCACCGTCCTGCCCTCCGGCCGCACCACTGCCGTCGCGGCCATCGACACGCTCGGCAGGCAGACGGACGTCGCCTGGGCGCCCCAGTCCGTCACCGTCCGGCTCACCGACGATGTCGACGTCTCGCGCGGCGACCTGATCGCGGCCGGGGGCACGGCCGGGGCGCCCACCAAGGACATCGGGGCCAGTGTCTGCCACCTCAACGAGCGCCCCCTGCACGTCGGCGCCAAGGTCCTGCTCAAGCACACCACCCGCACCGTGCGCGCCGTGGTCGAGGACATCTCGTACCGGATCGACATCAGCACGCTCGAACGGCGCCCCGGCGCGGCGGGTCTGCAGGTCAACGACATCGGCCACGTCGTGCTGCGCACGGCCGAGCCGCTCGCGCTCGACCCCTACGCCGACAACCGCCGGACGGGCTCGTTCCTGCTGATCGACCCGGCCGACGGCGCCACCCTCGCGGCCGGCATGGCGGGTGGGCCCTTCGGGACCGTACGGCGCACAGCCGAGGCAACCAACGAGGAGGACTGGGTCTGATGCACCACCAGACGATCGGGCGCGTGGCCATGGCGGCCGTAGCGGTGACCGCGGCTACCGGGCTGCTGTCGGGCTGCGGCTACGGAGCCAGTGTCGAGGCAGCCCCGGCGAAGCAGACCTACGGCGCCCCGGGCGCGAAGCTCTCCGCCGGCACCGTGAGGATCGGCTACTTCCCGAACCTCACGCACGGGACCGCCCTGGTGGGCCTGCAGGACGGCCTGTTCCAGAAGGAGCTGGGGTCGACCCGGATCAAGTCCCAGTCCTTCAACGCCGGTCCGGCCGAAATCGAGGCGCTCAACGCCGGTTCGGTCGACATCGGCTGGATCGGCCCGAACTCGGCGATCAACGGCTACGCCAAGTCGCACGGCACGTCCCTGCGGATCATCGGCGGCGCGGCATCCGGCGGTGTGAAGCTGGTGGTCAACCCGGCGAGGATCAGCTCGCTGGACGACCTCCGGGGCAAGAAGCTCGCCACCCCGCAACTGGGCGGTACCCAGGACGTCGCCCTGCTCAACTATCTGGCGGGCAAGGGCTACAAGGTGGACCCGGCCTCCGGCGCGGGCGACGTCAGTGTTCTCCGTACGGAGAACAAGGTGGTGCCGGAGGCGTACAAGTCCGGCTCCATCGACGGCGCCTGGGTGCCCGAGCCGACCGCCTCCAAGCTGGTCACGCTCGGCGCGAAGGTCCTGCTGGACGAGAAGTCGCTGTGGCCGGACGGCAAGTTCGTGACCGCCAGCATCATCGTCTCGCAGAAGTTCCTGACCGCGCACCCCGACGTGGTCGAGGCCGTGCTGCGCGGCTCGCTGGCGGCCAACGCCTTCATCAAGGCCGACCCGGAGAAGGCGAAGGCCGACGCCAACCTGCGGATCAAGGCCGACACGGGCAAAGCGCTGCCGCCCGCCGTCCTCGACCCCGCGTGGGCAGGCATCGACTTCATCGACGACCCGCTGGCCGCCACCCTGCGGACCGTGGCCGACCACGCGGTCGCCGCGGGCCTGCTCGACAAGCCCGAACTCTCCGGGATCGTCGACCTGACCCTGCTCAACAAGGTACTCACGGCGGCGGGCCGGCCCGCCGTGGCGGACGCCGGGCTCGGCGTCAAGTGACGACCCGCACCCCGTAGCTCCGCGCAGCGCCCCGTCCACTCCCGCAGGAGGTTTCCGCCATGACCACGGCACTGACCATCCCGAAGTGCGCCCCCGTCGTCGAGACCACGGACGACTACCCGGCGGTCCGGCTCTCGCACGTCTCCAAGGCCTTCGGCCGTCCCGGTGCGGGCTCCGTCGTGCTCGACAACATCAACCTGGACGTGGCCCCGGGCGAGTTCGTCACCCTGCTCGGCGCTTCCGGCTGCGGCAAATCCACCCTGTTGAACCTGGTGGCGGGGCTCGACGAACCCAGCGCCGGAACCATCGAGGTACCCGGCACCCGGCCGTCGCTGATGTTCCAGGACCACGCGCTGTTCCCGTGGCTGAGCGCGGGCCGGAACATCGAGCTGGCGCTGCGCCTGGCGGGCGTACCGCGCGAGAACCGCAGGCCCGAGGCCGAGCGACTGCTGGAGCTGGTCCGCCTCGGCGGTGCGTACCGCAAGCGGGTGCACGAGCTCTCCGGCGGCATGCGCCAGCGCGTGGCCGTGGCGCGCGCGCTCGCCCAGGGCAGCACCGTACTGCTGATGGACGAGCCGTTCGCCGCACTCGACGCCATCACCCGGGACGTCCTGCACGAGGAGATCACCCGGATCTGGAACGAGCGCAAGCTCACCGTCCTGTTCGTCACCCACAACGTCAGAGAGGCCGTGCGCCTCGCCCAGCGCGTCGTCCTGCTGTCGTCCCGGCCCGGCCGGATCGCCCGGGAGTGGCGCGTCGACCTGCCGCATTCGCTGCGGAGCGAGCCCGCCGAGGTCGCGGCGCTGTCCATCGAAATCACCGAGCACCTGCGTGGGGAGATACGCCGCCATGTCCAGCACTGACGCCCGGCCCGCGGCGAGCGGCCGCGCCGCCCGCCGCGACGACGTGGGGGCCGGCCTCGACACACTGGGGGCCGGCCTGGACGCACTGGAGGCCGGCCACGCGCAGCGCGCCTCGTTCGGCCAGGTACTGAGGGCGAAAGTGCTGCCGCCGATCCTGGGCTTCGTGCTGGTCGTCGGTCTCTGGCAGCTCGCCTACAGCCTGCACCTGGCCAGCCCCGAGAAGCTGTCGAGTCCGGCCGAGGTGTGGCACGCGCTCACGCTCCTGTGGGGCGACGGCACCCTGTTCTCCGTCATCTGGACCAGCCTCTGGCGCGGCGTCACGGGCTTCGTGGCGGCCGTCGCGATCGGTACGCCGATCGGCCTGCTCGTCGCCCAGGTCAAGCCGATACGGGCCGCCATCGGGCCGGTGCTGACGGGCCTGCAGTCGCTGCCTTCGGTCGCCTGGGTGCCGGCCGCCGTCATCTGGCTCGGCATCAACAACTCGGCCATGTACGCCGTGATCCTGCTGGGTGCGGCGCCCTCGATCGCCAACGGCCTGATCGCCGGGGTCGACCAGGTGCCGCCGCTGTTCCTGCGGGCCGGTCGTACGCTCGGTGCGAACGGTCTGCGCGGCGCCCGGCACGTGCTGCTGCCCGCCGCCCTGCCCGGGTACCTGGCCGGTCTGAAGCAGGGCTGGGCGTTCTCCTGGCGGTCGCTGATGGCCGCTGAACTCATCGCCTCCTCCCCCGATCTGGGGACCGGCCTCGGCCGCTACCTGGAGAACCAGCGGGAGTTCTCCGACATGCCGGGTGTGCTGCTCGGCATCATCCTGATCTTCGTCGTCGGCGTCGCCATCGACCTGCTGTTCTTCAGCCCGCTGGAGCGCCGGGTGCTGCGCAGCCGCGGGCTGCTGGCCGCGCGGTGAGGCGCCCGTCCGCCGGCGGAACCCGGCACGGTCCCGATGTCGGGTTGAGCACCGTTGCACGAGATGCCCTTGGGCGGTTCCCCTACGAATGGAGATCGACATGGGCGAGAGGCCCAGGTCCGCTATGCGATCCCTGTGGAAGACATTGGCCGAAGGCCTGATGTGGACGGGGCTTGCGTGGAACGGCATGTGTCCCCCCTACGTATGGAAGGAATCCGCCGCCCTGCCTGCCGACCAGCCGTGCCTGCCACCGCTGTCGGAAGCGGAGCTCGCCCAGTGGACGGCACTGGTCAGGCAGTTGCAATAGGCACGACCTGGATCTGGTGACCACGCCGCGGCACATGCCTGTGTCCACGGCTCTCGTTCCGGCGCGGGGCTCCGGCGGCTTCAACTCCGCGGTCGTCCTGCGTTCCGTCGACCGGAACCGACCAACAAGAGAAGGAGGCCAGGGTGAGCAGCGCCGGATCGGGCACCACGCGTCCCCGGGCACTGATGAAAGACGGCCAGTTGCGACGCATCCTCGGGCTGTTCCGCCCGTACCGGAGGCAGCTGCTGTCCGTCGTGTTGCTGGTCGCGGGCTCCTCCCTGGTCGCCCTCGTCAACCCGTTCCTGATCCGCGAGATCATGGACACGGCGCTGCCGCAGGACAGGCTGGGGCTGCTGTCCCTGCTCTCCCTCGGAATGATCATGGTGTCGGTCACCACCAGCTCGTTCAACGTCTGGCAGACGCACGTGTCGGCCACGGTGGGCCAGCTCGTCATGCACGACCTGCGCACGGCGGTGTACTCCCACCTCCAGCGGATGTCGCTGGCCTTCTTCGCCCGCACCCGTACCGGCGAGGTGCAGTCGCGCATCTCCAACGACATCGGCGGGATGCAGGTCACCATTACGACCACCGCCACGGCGCTGCTGTCCGACATGACGGTCGTCATCGCCGCGACCACCGCCATGTTCCTGCTCGACTGGCGGCTGACGCTCGCGTCCATGCTCATGCTTCCGGCGTTCGCCCTGGTGAGCCGTCGCGTCGGGAACGAGCGGCGGAACATCACCCGTGACCGGCAGCGGCAGCTCGCCGAGCTGTCCTCGACCATGCAGGAGTCGCTGTCGATCAGCGGGATCCTGCTCAGCCACACCATGGGCCGTTCGCGCTCCCTGACCGACAACTTCGCGCGGCAGTCGCGCAGGCTCACCGACGTCGAGGTGCGCGTCACCACCGCGGGCCTGTGGTACCAGTCCACGATCTGGATCGTCATAGCCTCCATGCCGGCGATGATCTACTGGGTCTCGGGGCTGACCTCGAACAACGGCCACATGGCCATCTCCATCGGCTCCCTGGTCGCGTTCACGTCCCTCCAGCAGAGCCTGTTCCGCCCGGCGCAGCGGCTGCTGACCGTCGGGATCGAGATCCAGGGCTCTCTCGAGCTGTTCGGCCGCATCTTCGAGTACCTCGACCTGCCCGTCGACATCGCCGAGCCCGAGCGGCCGGTCGAGCCGGCCGCCTTGCGGGGGCGGGTGCGCATGCGGGGGGTCGGCTTCTCCTATGCGGGAACGGAGCAGCCGACGCTGGCCGACGTCGACGTGACCGTCCCCGCGGGCCGCAGCCTCGCGATCGTCGGAGAGACCGGCTCGGGCAAGACCACGCTCAGCTACCTCATCCCGCGGCTGTACGACGTCACGTCCGGTTCCGTCACGATCGACGGGGTCGATGTACGCGACCTGTCCTTCGACACGCTCAGGGCCGCGGTCGGCGTCGTCTCCCAGGAGACGTACCTGTTCCACGCCACGGTCGCGGACAACCTGCGGTTCGCCAAGCCCGACGCGACCGACGGGGAGCTGTTCGCGGCGGCGCGGATCGCCCACATCCACGACTATCTGATGTTGCTGCCCGACGGCTACGACACGGTGGTCGGCGAGCGCGGGTACCGGTTCTCCGGCGGCGAGAAGCAGCGGCTGGCGATTGCCCGCACCATCCTGCGCGACCCGCCGATCCTGGTGCTCGACGAGGCCACCAGCGCCTTGGACGCCCATACCGAGCAGGCCGTGCAGAAGGCCATCGACGCGGCCAGCGTGGGCCGTACCACCATCACGGTCGCCCACCGGCTGTCGACCGTCCGCAACGCCGACGAGATCATCGTGCTGGACCGGGGCCGGGTCTCCGAGCGCGGCACCCACGACGAGCTGCTCCTGCGCGGCGGCCACTACGCGACGCTCATCAACCGGGACAGCGAGCCCATAGCGGTCTGAAATCCGCCTCCCCGACGGCCCTGCCGAAGTGGCGGGGCCGGCGCCGGCTGCGGATCGTCCGGGAGAACCGGCCGACGGGCGACATCCCCGTCAAGGCCGTCGACTTCGGCCCGGCCACGGGCCGCTCACCCGGGCGACGTGCAGTTCTCGGTCTGTCCGGACAACCACGCACGCACAACGCCGTGGGCCCGCGCCGGTGATCGGCGCGGGCCCACGGGGCGCGCTCAGAACCCGGGAACGGCAGCCGGCGTCCTCGGACGCCGGCTGCCGTTCCCGTCGTGATGCCGGGACTCGCCGGCTCAACCGGCAGGGACCGGGCCGGCGCCGGCTGCCTGGGCTATCCGCTGACGCATCTCCTCGGAGCTGTTGGCGCGCGGGAACTCCTCGTCGGGAACCTCGACCCCGAGGAACGCGCACAGCGGCTCCCACCCCTGCTTCACGTCGTACACGAGGACGTTGTCCGCGCCGAGGGCGCGTACGACGTCCTCGGTGTGCCGGTGGTAGACCTCGATGGCGTGGTCCTTGTCCGCGAACCGGCCGTCGAAGAGGCCCTCCCAGACCAGGGCGTTGACGACGCGGAACAGCCGGGCCTGCCGGGAGCCCGGCTCGGGCGGGTGCTCCATGGTCCGCAGCGCGAACTGGTACAGCGTGTCGTGGGTGCTCTTGTACCAGCCCTCGGCGTCGCGCACGGTGAGGACCACCCTGGTCCCGGGGAGCGCCTCGCTGATCTGCCGGTAGTAGACGGTGGAGGGGCCGTCCACCGCGCAGGTGTAGCCGTCGTAGAGCGCGGCCCAGTCGGGGCGCTCGCCGTCGCAGATGATCCGCTCCCACTGGGCGAGGCGCTGTTCGTCGTCGACGATCTCGAACATGTGGAAGCAGGGCCCGAGGCCGAGCCGCTCCAGGGCCACCTGCAGTGATGTCGTGCCGGTCCGGCCCAGGCCGGCGTTGATGAGCTTCAACACGGTGATGTTTCCTCTTCCTCAGCGCCAGACCGCGTCGTCCTGGTGGGTGGCGACGTTCACCCTGTTCCAGAAGTTGACCAGACTGATGTGCATGACCAGGGCTCCGAGCTGCACGTCGGTGTAGTGCTTGGAGGAGTCCGCCCAGACCTCGTCCGACGGCGCGCTCCGGGCGTCGGTCTGCAGGGTGACGGCCTCGGCCAGCTCCAGGGCGGCGCGCTCGGCGTCGGTGAAGGAGGGCTCGGTCCGCCACGTGTCCACCAGGGACAGGCGCTTGTCCGCGGGCTCGGCCGGGAAGGTGTAGACCCGGCCGTTGAGCGCGGCGACGCGCAGCCGGATGAAGTCGAGGGTCGACTGCGGCACGCCGACCTTGCCGATGACCTCGGACAGGTCGAGCAGGGGCTGCAGGGCGCCGGGAACGACCAGGGAGGGGTTGCCCATCCGTTGAGCCATCGGGAGTTCTCCTGTGTGATAGCGGTGCGCTGGAAGGTGAGAGGACGTCGGACAGGGCCGTCAGACCGGGATCGCCTCGATGATCGAGATCGGTGACGCGGTGGGGATCACCCTGGCGATCTTGAAGCCCGCCCTGCCGAACAGCTCGGTGTACTGCGCGAGGGTGCGGTCCTGGGAACCGATCATCAGCATCAGCCAGAGGTCGATGGTGTGGCCGATGTGGCGCTCGTTGTTCTCGGGGAGCAGGTACTCGATGCAGAGCAGCTTGCCGTCGGGGCCGATCGCCTCGCGTGCGTTGCGCAGGGCGGTCAGGGCGTCCTCCTCGGAGAAGTTGTGGATGATGCGCTTGAACAGGTACGCATCACCGCCCTTCGGCAGCTTGCCGAGGTAGCCGCCGTGCTCGACGGTGCAGCGGTCCGCGACGCCGGCCTCCTCGAAGAGCGAGGCCGAGTCCACGGTCGCGATCTCGAAGTCGTACAGCACGCCCCTGGCGTTCGGCGCCTGCTGGAGGACCCCCGCCAGGAGGTAGCCGCGGCCGCCGATGACGTCCACGACGGTGCGGAACCGGGAGAAGTCGTAGGCGGCCAGGACCGGGTCGGTCTCCGACTCCGAGACCTTGCCGAACGCCTGGAAGAACGCGGCGGCGTAGGCGTGGTTCGCGTGGAAGAAGTCCAGCGTGCTCATGCCGCGCAGCTTGGGCAGGTTGGCCTCGCCGGTCTGCACGGTGGTGAGCAGGTGACCCCACTCCTCGTGCAGCAGGGGGTGGCTCATCAGCTGGGCGAACTTCCGCATCGAGTCCTGGGCGTCCTCGCGGAGCTTGCCGGACAGCGCCGTGTTCTCGTACCGCCCGTCCGGACGGACCGCGAAGACTCCGTGGCCGGACAGCGCGCGCAGGATCCGGTGGGTCGCCCGCGGGTCGGCTTCGACCCGCAGTGCGATGTCCTCGGCGGACAGCGGCGCGTCGGCGAGCACGTCGGCGATGCCGAGCCGGGCTGCGACGGAGATCGCCTGGGTGATGACGGCACCCTGAATCAATTCGAGCAGCGCGTAAGAATCCGACTGGTCGCGGACCTCGGCCGAAGCGGACATCGCTTTCCCCTCAGAGTGTCTTTTCTCGGATTCCGGACGATAATTCGACGCTTCTCTCCGCCGCAACCGACCAAGTTTCTCACACTATTGACAAGCATGTTCAACCGGGGAATTCTCGCGTTTGAACGGAGCCCACCTCCACTAACACTCGACCGGGAATCCGACCCCGCTTGTCAGGCTGTGCCGACCGCGAACTCGCAATCGCCTTGAGGAGGCCGACGTTGGCCCACGACACCCCGACCCCGGTGGATTTCTGGTTCGACCCGACCTGCCCCTGGGCGTGGATGACATCCCGGTGGGTCCTTGAGGTCGCGGAGCGACGGCCCCTGGAGATCCGCTGGCACATCATGAGCCTGACGCTGCTCAACGAGGGGCGCGCGGACCTGGACGAGCGCTGGCACCGTGACCTGGCCCTGCGAATGGAGCCGGTACGGGTCTGCGCCGCCGCCGAGCACACGTACGGACCCGGGGCGCTGCGCCGGCTCTACACCGAACTCGGCACCCGGTTCCACCTCGGGAAGGCGCCCAGGGAGCGGGCCACTTACGAGGCGGCCCTGGCCGCATCGGGCCTCGATCCCGCGCTGGCCGACGCGGCCGGGTCCGACGCGTTCGACAGCGCGGTGTGTGCTTCGCACCACGACGGCATCGCCCGCGTCGGCACCGATGTGGGCACCCCCGTCGTCGCCGTGGGGGACGTGGCCTTCTTCGGACCCGTGGTGACGCCCACACCGCGGGGGGAGGCCGCGGTGAAGCTCTGGGACGGCGTGCTCGCGGTGGCCGGGACCGACGGGTTCTTCGAGCTCAAGCGCACCCGGACCCGGAACCCGATCTTCGTCTGAGCCCCGGCGTCCACCACGGCCGGCCCGGGCGTCAGCCGCGGGCCGCGACCGCCGGGGCGGTCCAGTTGTCCTTCAGCCACGCCTCCACGGAGACCAGGTTCGGCCTGTTCTTGCGCAGTTCGGTCAGGTCGGCCTGGAAACCGTCACGCTCGAACCAGTCGAACATGTTGGCCAGGTCCGGGCGACCCGCGCGCAGCGGCTCGATGGGCAGCTGCTGGAAGCGGGTCGGGATGCCGGAGACGGCCTCGAACGCCGCGGCCATCTGCGGCCCGGTCAGCTCGTCGCTGGCGATGTCGACCGTCCGGCCGATCCATTCCTGCGGGTTCTCGAAGGCGTCCGCGGCGAAGGCGCCGATGTCGCTCGTCGCCATGACCTGCACCGAGGTCCCGGGGTCGAGCCACATGGCCAGGACGAGCTCGCCCTGCCTCGCGCGCGGGGCGATGTCGAGGAGGATGTCGTGGAACATCGACGGCCGCAGCACCGTGGCCGGCAGGTCGAGCGTCGCCAGGTACTGCTCGCCCACCAGCTTGCTCTCGAAGTGCGGGACGCGGGTGTCCCGGTCCGCACCGCCGACCGAGCTGTAGACGAAGTGCTTCACCCCGGCCCGCACCGCGGCGTCGGCCACCGCCTTGCCCTGGCGGATCTCGGCCTCGACGCCGCCGGGGCCGCGGAAGGTCTGCACGCTGAAGACCCCGTACACACCCTCCGTCGCCGCCGCCAGCGACGCCTCGTCGTCCATGTCACCGCGGACGAGGACCGCGCCCGCCTCCTCCAGCGCCCGCGCCTGCGCCTTCTGCGGGTCGCGGACCAGGGCGCGCACGGAGAAACCGCGCCGCAGCAGGTCGCGGGCGACCGCCCCGCCCTGCCGGCCGGTGCCGCCCGTCACCAGGATCGTCTCTGCAACCGCCACTGTCTGCCTCCATGTCGTGTGCCCGTCAGGCCTCGTCCGGCCCGGCTGTCAGGTGTGATGGCCGCGAACGGCCGAGGTCCTTCGCGGGATGGTGACGTTGCGCGCTACCACGGAACGGGGCCGTCGTCGGACAGGCACTGGCCCGACGGGCCGGCCTCGTCCAGCGTGGCGAGCCGGACGGCGATCTCCGCGCCCTCGGCGGGGGACCGGAACCCGCGGTTGTGGTTGATGTCGGTCGCCACCACTCCGGGGAGCGCCGCGTTGACCTTGATCGGGGTCTCCCGCAGCTCCTTCGCGTACGCGAGCGTCACCGCGTTCAGGGCGGTCTTCGAGGACTGGTAGGCGATCATGCTGAGGCCCGCCAGAGGACCGCTCGGAGCCGAGGCCAGGGTCAGCGAGCCCACGTGACTGGACAGGTTGACGATGCGGCCGGCAGGGGAACGGCGCAGCAGCGGCAGCATCGTGTGGGTCACGGTGACCACCCCGAACACATTGGTCTCGAAGACCTCCCGCAGGTCGACGGCGGTCGCCTCACTGGGCGTCCCGGTGAAGCCGCCCGCGATGCCGGCGTTGTTCACCAGGATGTCCAGGCGCCCGAACCGCCGCTCGATCTCGCGGGCCGCCTCCCCCACGGAGGCCGGGTCCGTCACGTCGAGCCGGAGCGGCACGGCCGTGACGCCTTCGTCTGCCAGCGCGTCGGCGGCCTGCTTGCCGAGCACCTCGTCCCGGGCGCCGATGAGAACGGTGATCCGCTGCTCGCCGAGTTGCCGCGCAATGGCGAATCCGATGCCCTTGTTGGCGCCCGTGATGAGCGCGACCTTCTCGAACGGCACGTTTTTCCCTTTCGTGAGGGGTCCAGGTTCCACTGCCTCCGGAACGCCACTTCGCCGGATACGCGGAGGCGGCGAGCGGAACATCGTGCGCCCGGTTTTTAAGCAATGAATTAATACGTTCACGGTACGAAACGCAAATGCCCGGGCACCTCCGATGTTGCCGTCGAACGACCCTGTTCAAACGCCGAAAGCCCGCGGTCGAACAGCCGACCGGCGAGCAATCGCGAAAGACCGGCCCGCCTTCAAGGCGCCCTCCACCCGGGGTCCGGGGCGCTCGGCCAGACTGCCCACGGCCTGTCTCGGCGCCGACCGTACGGGCCTTACGACACCGTAACCATGAAGGAGCTGGTGGAATGACTGGGAGCGAACAGGCTCGGGCGAGCGGCAAGCCCCACGTGGTCATCGTCGGTGGCGGGATCTCGGGACTGGCGGCGGCGTTCCACCTGCGGAACGAGCCGGTGCGCGTGACGCTCCTCGAGGCCTCGACCCGGCTGGGCGGAAAGCTGCTGGTCTCCGACGTGGCAGGAGTCGCGGTCGACGAGGGCGCCGAGTCGCTGTACGCCAACCGCAGGAAGACCACCGGCCTGATCAAGGAGGCGGGACTCGGCGAGCAGATTATGTCGGCGGGCCCCGTCACCGCGTCGGCGATCTGGACCGGGGGCACGATCAGGCACCAGCCCGACCGTCAGTTCATGGGTGTGCCCTGTGACATCGACGGCCTCGCCCGGTCCGGGGTGCTGTCCGCCGAGGGCCTGGAGCGGGCGCAGCAGGACCTCGTGCTGCCCTCGTTCGACCTGAATGGCGACATCTCGGTCGCGTCCTTCGTCGGCGGGCGGTTCGGCCAGGAGGTCGTGGACCGCCTCGTCGAGCCGTTCCTCGCCGGTGTGTTCGCCGGGCGTGCCTCGGACCTCTCGTTCGAAGCCACCCTGACCCCGCTGGCGAGGGCGTCCCGCGATCACATCTCGCTCGCGGACGCGGCCGGCTCGCTGGTGCCGCCCCTGCAGGAGGGCGAGAAGCCCCCGCCGGTGAGCGTCGCCACCCTCGAGGGCGGCTTCGGCACGCTGCCCGCGGCGATCGTCCAGCAGGTGCTGGACGCCGCGCCGGACACGGCCCTGCGCACCGGGACCCCCGTCCGGGACCTGACGCGCAAGGGTGACCGCTGGCAGGTGACCGTGGGGTCGGCCACCGGCTCGGAGGTCATCGACGCCGACGCGGTCATCATCGCCACCCCGGCCGGCCCGACGGGCAGCCTGCTCGCCGGGGTCCCGGGTACGTCCTCCGCTGTCTCGGCGCTCTCCGAGGTGCCGTACTCCAGCGTGGCCATGGTGACGCTCGCCTACCCGCGCACGGCGTTCCCCAATGGGCTCTCGGGCCGCGGCTACGCCGGCTACCGGGTGCCGGCGGAGGAGGGGAAGGCCGTCAAGGAGGTCACGTTCACCACGGTGAAGTGGCCGCACCTGGCGGGCGAGGTGGAGATCGTGCGCTGCTCGCTCGGACGGTTCGGCGAGGATCGCCTGCTCCAGTTCGACGACGCCGACCTGGTCGCGCTGGCGACGGCCGAGCTCGCCGAGGCCACCGGCGTGACCGGTGTCCCGGTGGCGTCCCGCGTGAGCCGCTGGGAGAGCGCCCTGCCGCAGTACACCGTCGGCCACGTGGACCGGGTGCGGCGGATCCGAGAGACCGTGGCGACCCAGCCCGGACTCGCGGTGTGCGGTGCGGTGTACGACGGCGTGGGCGTCGGTGTCTGCATGATGACCTCGCGCAGGGCCGTCGACCAGATCCTCCCCGTCGTGAAGAAGGCGGCGGCCGCCGCCCCGGTCGCAGCCGGAGTGTGAGCCCGATTCCACTGGAGTGACCCCGAAGTGGTCACTCCGGTGGAATCGGCATGAGTGCGCCGGCTTACGGGCGCACGGAAGGGGCCGTGCCCGGGCACGGCCCCTTCTCGTCCCGCCCGTTCCGCGTCGCGGAACGGGCGGTCTTCGTCGCGGAACCCAGAAGATCCGGTCAGGGATCGGATCTCCGATCGGATCCCTGACCGCATCAGCGGTCCAGGATCGTGGCGAAGACCTCCGTCAGCGCCTGCTCCGCGTCCTCGCCGGCGCCGGTGCTGCGCCAGGCCACGTGCTGGTCGGGACGGATCAGGAGCGCGCCGCCACCGGTGATCTGCCGGACGGCCTCCCAACCGCCGTCCACGTCGGCGTACTCGGCGCCGTCGCCGATGCGAACCGCGTTGATCCGGACGGAGAACTTCGCCGCCACGCGCGCGGCCGCCTCGCTCCACGCCGTCCCCTCCGGGCCGGTGATCAGCGTGAAGCCGGTCCTGCCCGTCAGGTCGAGGGTGGACAGGCGCTCGCCGTCCCGGGTGATCCAGGCGTGCGGCAGCCGGTGGCCGGGGCGCGACGTCGGCGTGTGCTCGTCGCGCATGGGGACGCGGGCCGGGCGCTCGGTGCCGTCGGGGATGACCGCGCCCTCCTCGTAGGCGAAGCCGATCTCCATCTCGAACGACTGGCAGCCGCCGCGGTGGGTGTCGAATATCTCCAGGGCCCGCGCCCGCACGGTGTCGCCGAGCGGGGACGGGTCGAAGTACGCCGCCAGACGCTGCCCGCGGCGCCCCGCCGGGATGTTGTGGCCGCCGCCGATGGCGTCGATGACCACCTGGTGGTGCTGAGCGGCGGAGACCGCCCAGTCGACGTTCTCGCGGCCTACGGGCCGGCGCTCGGACTCGTAGGTGTCGATCAGGCTCTCGGGCGCGCTGCCGGTCAGTACCGCGGCCAGCTTCCAGGCGATGTTGTGCGCGTCCTGGATGCCGGTGTTGAGGCCGAGGCCCACGGCGGGCGGCTGCTTGTGCGCGGCGTCGCCCGCGATCAGCACCCGGCCGACCCGGTACTTGTCGGCGAGGATCGCGTTCACGATCCAGTCCGTGATCTTGTGCACGGTCACTTCCAGATCCGGCACCTTCAGCACTTCACGGATGCGGTCGACGACCGTCTCGTTGTCCCAGCGGCCGGCCGGGCCGGGGGCCATGTGCAGGCCCCACTGCTCGCAGGCCTTGCCCCAGCTCGGACCCATCTCGATGAGGTTGACGGAGAGGTCGGGGTCCTCCGGGCTGAGGTAGTGCGTGATGAGCGTGCCCTCCTCCCACCACTGCGACAGGTCCGCGGAGAAGTACACGGTCGTCGTGTTGACGTTGCCGGGCGGGCCTTGCATCTCGATGCCGACCTTGGAGCCGACGAAGCGGCCGCCATCGGCGCCGAGGAGGTACTGCGCCTTGACCGTGATGACCTCGCCGGTCTCGACGTTGCGCACCTCGGCGACGACGTGGTCGCCCTCGTCGGAGAAGTCGATCACCTCGTGGCCGAAGAGGATCCGCCCCGGACTGCGCTGCTCCGCGTGACGACGCAGGATCGGCTCCAGCCACATCTGCGGCAGCTTCGAGGGCAGTTCCGGCCCGGCCGCCCCGTAGCGCTCCGTCAGTTCGCCACCGCCGAAGGCGTCCATCTCATGGATCTGGCGAGCGTCCAGCGGCCCGTCACCAGCGAACGTGGTCGCCCAGCGCACCTTGCCGAACTTGTCCAGCGGCGCCGCCTCCGCGAGGACGTCATCGCGGATCCCGTGCTGGCGGAAGATCTCCATCGTGCGCTGATTGAGGTAGTGCGCCTTCGGCACCCTCGACGTGTCCGCGTGCCGCTCCACCAGCAGATGATCGACGCCCTGGTCGGACAGGAAAACAGAGGCGGACAGACCACATCCGCCGCCACCCACGATCAGGACCGGAACTTCGATTGCTTCCATGTTCGCCCTTCCAGAAACGACGGATGCCTCGCTCAGGCAGCCTGGCAAGTCCCCCTTCAGCTCCGGTCAAGCACGGGTGGAATCCGCGATGTCGCCGACGGCGACATCGCAGCGGACGCTGACTCAGCGAGCACCGGAAACACGCCGGGTCACCCCGAGCGCCGACGCAACCGGTCACGCCACGGCCGCCGACGGCCGACGTCCGCAGCCTGTGCGGAACGATCGCTGTACGCCCAGCCGAGCCAGTCCTTGACGTCAACCGCCAGCACCGGTCCGCCGTCCTTGAGGTACCGGGGACCATCGAACTGCCCGTACTTGCGATCCAGCAGGCCGAGCGCATGCGTGCGCTCAGGGCTCTCGCCGACCACCCGGCCGGTGCCGCGCAGCCGTACCCACCATGCCTTGAGCCAGTCCTCGTCGTAGCAGTCGGCCAGGATCGTGACCCGCTGATCGTGGTCCAGGTTGCGCAGCCGCTTGGGCCGGGGATTTCGGCCTTTCGGCTTGTCGGTCGGTGAGTAGAAGACGTCACCGTCAACCACGAAAATGACCGGCACCACATGGGCACATCCGCGCTCGTCGAGCGTGGCCACCCGGACGGCCCGCGCCCGCTCGAACCGGCTTCGCATCTCGTCATGCCCGAGTTTCATCACAGGTCCTTGTCTCCGGCGCCGAGAATGACGATGCCGAGGTCACGGCGCCGTGCGCTGACCTCGCAACCTGATATGGGTTTGTCGTGCTCCCGACTCAAGGGCGGGTGAACCGTGCGAGGTCGCTCACCGTGGTACGCAGGCACACCAACGGCCGCTCAGGCCTGATCGACGTGCCGTCGGTCGGACACCTGGGGTTCCTGGGGTTCCTCCGGCGCCCCGCGGTGTCGGTGCGGCGGTACCAGCAGGATCAAGATCACGCCCAGGACAGCGAGGCCGACGGTGGCCAGGCCGGAAATGCGAATCGTGCCCGCTGCCCCGAACGCGCCGACCAGGAGCCCGCCGAGCACCGCGCCCAGCGGAGTCGCGATCACCAGGATCGCGCTGCGGAAGGCACTGAGGCTCACCAGCTCCTCGACGGGCGCCTTCCGCTGCAACAAAGTGATCGTCACCGGCCCGTACGGCGCGTAGATCAGCCCGCCGAGGCCGAAGCCCGCGATTCCCGCGGCGAGCGTGCCGAACTGTGCGAAGGGGAGGATCGCCAGCCCCCAACCAGCCACGATGGCCAGCACGGTCGGCCACAGCGGTAGCCGCCGCAGCGATCCAGCAAGCAGCGCCCCGATCACTGCGCCGATACCGAACGCACCCCAGATCCACCCCAGCACGGTGGGATCTGCGCCCATCCGCTCCACCACGAAAATCGGGACCGCCACCTCGATCGGCCCGTACAGCAGGTAGAACACGAACGTGAGCGCGAGCAGGCCCATCAAGTCCCGGTGGCGGGCGAGGGTCCTGCCGCTGCGCCGCAACGGGATCGCGGGACGGCTGCCGACCGTGCTGTCGCCGCGCACCCGGGCCGTCACGCGGGCAAGGTACAGATAGCTGACCGCGTCACCGGCCAGCACCGCGGCCGGCCCGAAGGCTGCCGACACCAGACCGGCCAGCGGTGGTCCAGCGATGTACGACAACTGCTCCTGGCTGCCCACCAGCGAGTGACCGGCCAGGCGGTCCTGTGCCGGCAGGGTCTCGGCGACGAACGTCTGCCGACCGGCGGTCCCCCAGACATGCAGGACCGAGGAGAACGCGAGCAGGACGATGTAGGTCGGGGCGTCCAGCAGCCCCATCCAGTACAGCGCCGGGATCAGTGCGAACACGGCCCCGCGCAGGAGCGAGTTCGCCAGGATCAGGCTCCTGGCGTTGCGTCCGCTCAGCCAGCGTCCCAGCGTGAGCGAGCCGATCACGGCAGGGAGGCTGTATGCAGCGACGGCCAGCGCTACCACCATGGACCGGTCGGCCGGGGCGGCAAGTTCGATGGCCAGCCACGTCACACCGACGAAGCTCATGCCGTCGCCGAGGAAGGAGACCAAGAAGCCGGGCTGCAGCCGACGGAAGTCCGGGTTGGCGAGACAGCGGGTGTAGCTCTTGGGCAGCATCCGCTCAATTCGCTGCATTTTGGTTATGCCTCCGCGCCTCGGACTCGCTCACCGCACAGCGGAACCCGATCTCCGGGCTTCGGGTCACCAACGTCTTTCCTGCCCGGCTCACCGCGGTGAGCAGCGCGGGAGGAGAGCTCCACGCCCCGCCGCGCACACTGACCTCGGCCGACCACTCACCCCACAGGTCGCCCGGATCCATCGTGCCGAAGCGCGGCTCGATCGGGAGGCCGTCCAGGAACCGGGAAGACGTCCACTCCCATACATTGCCGCACATGTCCCGGACCCCGAACGGGGACTCGTTGCCCGGCAGGTCATTCACCGGGCCGGTCAGCGCGGACAGTTCTCCGATGTGCAGGTCCGCGAGCCGATGCAGCCACGCCCGGCGGTCCAGGTCGCTCGTACCGTCCCACGCGAGGACCGAGTGCAGGCCCCGCACCAGATCCGGCCGGAACTGCGCACCCCAGGGGTAACGACGATGGTTGTCCCCCCGCGCGGCCCGCTCCCATTCGTCCTCGGTGGGCAGCCGCTTGCCGCACCAGTCGGCGTAGGCCACCGCGTCGTACCAACTGACCCCGGTCACCGGGTGATCGCCGGCACAGCGCGGATCGTCGACGGTGGAGCGTGTGTGATCGGTGTTCCTCGGCTCGTCCGGATGGCACCACAGGTGGCCCCGCACACCGACATCGGCGACGAACTCGTCGTACTCGTCATTGGTGACCGGACAGGTGTCCAAGTAGAAGCCCTCCACAACGACCTCACCCACCGTCGGCTCGGCCGGGTCACCCCAGGAGCGTTCCTGGCCGGGGTGCGTCCCGCGACACAGCCGTCCGGACGGGATGTGCCGCATCCCGCCCCGGGAGAGCCGACTGGGCAACCGGTCGGCCGACAGCGGGACAGGCAGATCGCCCAGGACCACGTCGGCCAGTGCCGTATCGGCGAGCAGCGTTTGTGCCGAGGCAAGTGCGTGCGCGTCCGCCACCGTCACATAGTTGCCGACGCCCGCGGCGATCTGCTCCGGCGACCGGCCGAGCACGGCCAGCAGGGCGTCGAGTGCCGATGAGCCGCCTGCCGACAGGAGGGACGGATTCCCGGCCAGGGACGCGAGTGCGGGCCCCCGCACGGTCTCGTCCGGGTCGGCCAGCGCCCACCCGATGGCCTCGGCCGCCACGTCCGGGCAGAGCCGTACGGCGGCCGCCAGGGTTTGCCGACGTATCTCGGGCGTTTCGTGCAGCAGGCCGACTGCCAGATACTCCCCGAGCAGTTGGGGGTCGGTGAACCGCTCCAGTGTGCGCAGATAGCCGCGGAGCAGGGCGTCGCGCTCCTGCGCCGTCCCCTCGGTCCAGCCGGCGATCCGCATGACCTCGAACGGAACTTCCGGGGTGACAGGCTCGAGGGAGAACTGCTCGGTCGTGGTCATCGCGCGCCGACCTCCGCTCCGGTGATCATTTTCGCGAAATCCTCGCCCGCCCGGTGGCTGTACTCCGTGCCCGCCGAGGGCTTCTGCCCCGCGGAGTAGTACACGTACAGCGTCGCCCGGCTGGTGTCGTCCAGCACCGGCCCAGAACGGTGGAGGATGTTGTAGGTGTGGCAAATGACGTCACCCGCCTCGGCTTCGAGCGGAAGACTCACGGCCTCCAGCCGCCGTGGCGGATACCGGTGGGATCCGGGCACGAGCACCAGGCAGCCGTTGCGCATGGTGGCGGCATCGAGGTAGATGCCCACGTTCACCAGCGGTGTCACCGGGAGATCGTGCGGAAAGTCGAGGTGCCAGTCCAACGCGCTGTACGAGCTTCGCTTGCCCCGTTTCATCTGCCACACGGCTCCGTCG
Source organism: Streptomyces sp. NBC_01537 (assembly GCF_045040445.1). Taxonomy (NCBI): domain Bacteria; kingdom Bacillati; phylum Actinomycetota; class Actinomycetes; order Kitasatosporales; family Streptomycetaceae; genus Streptomyces; species Streptomyces sp. NBC_01537. The sequence goes on from NZ_CP109392.1 coordinate 39,952, forward strand.
ATGGCGTCCTCGAACCGCCACGTCGGCCGTCCAAGCAGACCGGGGCCGAGTGCATCCAGCTTCCGTCGTTCGATCAGCTCTCGAGTGTGCGCACTGTGCAGCGTGAAATAGGGCAGCCGGTGCAGGGTCGCCCGGCCCTTCTCGTCGTACGACGGCTTGATCACCCGATCGCGATGCTCGGCCGGTACTTTCCCGTCGAGCGTGTCGCGTTCCAGCCGCTCGGCATCGCGTTGGATGACCTCGACGTCCTGCGCGTCGAACACACCCCGGTAGATCACGAACCCGTACTGCTCGTAGAAGGCGCGTTGTTCCTCCGTCACCGTTCCGTCGTACCGGAACCGCGGAACGCGCTGCGTCGCACTCACCGGATCACTCCTCTGAATCCGATCTCGTTATGCCGGTCCGTGAAGAGATCCTTGCCTCGGAAGAACGTCGTGACCTGCTCCCGCATAGAGGTCCACGCACCGCCACGGATGACCACCGAGGTCTCCTCGGCCGTCGCCCACTCGGTACGGGGCCGACCGGAGATCATCGGCTTCATCCGGTCGCGGGTGAAGAAGTTGGTGTCCGTCCACTCCCAGCAGTTTCCGACCAGATCCGCGACCCCGTAACAACTGACGTTCTTGGGGTGGGAACCGACCGGGACCGTGGTGACCTCGGGAGTCTTCTCGTCGAAGGTGCTCAGGGTGTCGCGCCAGTGTTCCAGGCTCTGCGGCACACCGAACGACGCGCCGAACCACCGCAAGGCGTCCGGGTCGAAATCGTCACCCCATGGATAGAAAGATCCGCTCTCGCCCCGTGCCGCCTTTTCCCACTCCAGCTCGGTCGGCAGCCTTTTGCCGAGGTGAGCGAGGTAGGCATGGGCGTCGAACCAGTCGACACCGGTCGCGGGGTGGTCGGGGCCGAACCGGGTATCCCCGACGATCCCGCGGCGGTGATCTTTGTCCTCAGGCTCATCGGGGTGGCAGAGGTCGTGCTCGGCGGCCGCTGGGCTCTGTGCCCACTCGTCGTACTGCCGATTGGTCACCGGGTACCGGTCGATGAGGAACTCGGGCAAGTAGCGTCGCTGCCTGGGGACCGCGTCATCCACGTCATACAGCGGATGAACGACGTCGTTCATGCCAATTCCGACGACGAACTCCGACGCCGGGATGCGCACCATGCCGTCGGGGACAGGACGTGGCAGGTTCTCCGGGTCGTAGTCCCAGTGCTCACCCAGTGCGGTTCCCCGCGGCAGCTTCCCGGTCTCAGCGTGCTCCCGCTCGAGTTCCAGGCGGGCCGCACGATCCTCGGCACCCAGTATCTGGTCCATCGCCTTGGCCACGATGGCGGCGCCGATGCCTACCGGTTTGGTGCTGCGGAACAAACCGGCCTCGGCCGGTCCGGTGATGTGCACCAGTTCGTCATAGGCCTCGCCGATGCCATGCCGGCCGGCGATCTTCGCGGCAGAGAACACGACGAAGTCCTCGTCATCGCCGAGCAGCCAGACCAAGAACTCCCGCGTCGCGGGATGAGTGGCCAGGAACGGCTCGACCCCCTCAAGCACCGACAAGCGGACATCCGCACCAGGGTGAGTCGCCGCCAGCGCACAGAGTTCGTCAATGACCCTGGGATGCCGCAGTCCCGCGATCTCCTCACGCAGTTCGGCGCGTTCCCCATCGGTCAACGGATCGCGCAATTTCCGCCCTGACTCGGGGGCCATAAAACGATCCACAAGCCCACTCAAGGTCTTCTGGTCGACGGCAAAGCACTCATAACTCCATCGATGCACTGGATTCCACCTCGATTACCATGGTCATAGATTTCTACGGCCCGGAACCCCTCCTGTGGAGGGCCATATGACCCTCCACAGGAAAAGAGATTGACCGATCAGGCAGCCCACTTGAAGTGCGTACCGGCCGGACGGACACCACCCTTGCGCTGCGAGCGCAGAGCGTTCCACTGGCGAAGCGTCTTCATCTTTTTCACCTCCTCGGGATGTATCGATAACCGAGGACATTAACGTTCCCGTTGAGCGCTCCGCTCTGTCAAGTTCACGGATTTTTCGCGTGGTTGATCGAGCCGATCCACCTTGTTCAACTGCGCGAATTCGACAGTTGAACGGCAGGTTCAGGCGCCACCATCCTGGCCTCGATCATTCACGTGCGCGCGCCGGCCCGAGGTGGTCTGCCGGGCGTTGAGGTGTGTCGTCGCGGGTGGTCGTCGGCTTCCACGGGCCGGGGGTCCTGCGGGTCTCCTCCTTCCGGATCTTGGGGCGATCGGGAGGCGGTCAGTCGGGGTCGGTCAGGGCCTGGACCGCGTTCCAGGCATGGAGGGACGTGAGCGGTGGCGGGCCGGTCGGGGTCGAGTTTGAGTTCGCGTCGGCGGGCGTGTGCGGTGAGTTTCGCGGGAGCGTCGAGGAGCCGGTTGCGCAGGGTGGCGGGTTCGGCGCGGGCGAGTTTCCCTTGGACGGCGAGGAGTTGGAACCAGCGGGCGAGGTCGATGGCCAGGGCAAGGAGGGTGCACCGGGCCTGGTTGATCGCGAAGCTCTTGGAGGGCATCAGGTTCAGCGAGAGGGCCTTGCTCCGGTGGATGCCGGCCTCGACGTGAGTGTGCGAGCGGGCCCGGGCGTCGAGGAACTGAAGCTGTCCGCCCTCGGTGTTGGTGGCGATGGCCTGGTAGTGGTAGCCGGTCTTCTTCTCGTGCGGCTTGAGCTCGCGTGCGTACTTGGGGTGGATCGGCTCGCGGCGCACGATCACCCGCATCCCGTCGGGCCAGCCGGTCAGGTCGAGCATGCCGGTGATCTCGGCGAGGTCCGCGTCCTTGCGCGGTTTGCCCTTGGCCTCGGCCCTGTTGCCCATTCGACGCCGAGTCACCGGGCGCGTCGCGCATCTGATTCCGCGCGTCCGTTTCATGTCGATCCCGCAGCCGACAGGACTGAGCGCATCGGTCCGCACGGTCACGCTGAGCGAATGGGCAACAGGGTCGGCGTCCAGGGCCGATGTCCATGCCTTCGCGGGGACCTTGGCCAGGGCTGTCCAGAAGTCCTCGTCCCGGGTGTGTCCGACGGAGTACTCCTAGCAGATGTGGGTGTTGCCGCCGCCGCGGGTGATCCAGGTGAGGAACTCCTTGGTGGCGCCCGCACCGTCGGTGCGGAACAGGACGCGGCGGCGCCGTCGGGTGGGCAGCTGCCGCAGACCCTCGATACTCCCTCGATGTGGTCGTCCGCGGTGTTGGAGCCGGCCGATCCCGGACGCAGCCGGTTGACCAGGAGTTCCTCGGTGTTGTCGCAGAACATCAGCAGCGGGTGGTGGCCGTAGCCCTTGAAGTTCGCCTCGGCGCCTTCCTTGTCGCTGTGGGCCGGTATCACCGAGGCGTCCAGGTCGAGGACCGTGGTCCCGGTCAGCTCACGCCCGTTGACCTTGATCCAGGGGAAGCCCTCGGGGCGCAGGCCGAGGAGCTGATGGCGGTACGCCCAGGTGTTCGGCGACCTCGGTGGCGTACGCGACGTCGTCGCCCGAGCCGCGGCATCCGACGGGGAGCTCTTGCCGGTGGTGGCGCTGCGGGCCACGCTGCTGCCCTCGGGCGTGGCGGTGTCCATCCTCGTCATGGGCGCGCTGTGCGACCTCGCGGGCCCGCGGCCTTCGTGGCCGCCGGCATCACGGTCTTGGTCACCGCTGCAACCGCGAACACCGGGCAAACCTGGAGAAGACGTCTGCGGAACGCATGATCAAGATGGAGTGCAGGGGGCGAGCGCACGGCGTTCGCCCCCTGCACTGACCGGCCTCCGCAACGCGCTGACGGCATACGGCGGGCCCCGCACGGTGATCATGCGGGGCCCGGCCGGCGACGGATCAGGGCGTCGGCGGCACCGGGTCCGCGGGCGCCTGGCAGGTGGCGTCGATGCCCCACAACGAGGTGGGACGGGTGCCGTCCCTCAGGTAGTCGCTGACGTAGGTGTTGAGGCAGGGGTTGTTGTTCGCCGACAGCGCCGAGCCGACGTTGTGGCCGCCCAGCTCCATGATGAGACGGGAGTTGGGGAACCGGATACGCATGTCGAGAGCGCCGAACATCCCGTGTGCGCCGTCGTACTGCGGCTGCACCAGCAGGACGTCGGCGCTGCCGTTGCCGACCCGCGCCGGAGCCTGGGCCTGCGCCGGCCAGAAGGCGCACGGCGCGCTGTACCAGCCGTTGCTCCAGGTCAGGAGATGGTTCCCGGCGGCGTACTGGCTGGCGAGGGTGGCGCTCCACACCGTCCAGTCCTTCGGCCACCGGCCGTCGGTGCAGTTGACCGCGTTGGTCGTCGCGACGCGGTTCTGCTGCGGGAAGCCAGGGGTCGGGGAGTCGGCGCGCAGCGCCGTCGCGTCACCGCGCACCACGAAGTCGGAGAGTATCTTCGCGCGGCTCACCCAGGTCCAGCTGCGGTAGACGACCTGCTCGAAGACGTTCGCCCACTCGCCCGGTCCGATCCTGCCGTCGACCGGCGCCGCACGGAGGGCGTCCTGGCCCTTGTAGTAGTTCGCCTCGACCTCGTCGGCGGTCGTGCCCAGGTGGTAGACGGAGTCGTACTTGGCGACCCAGGCGAAGAAGATCCCGCCGTTGTGCTCGGACGTGATGTTCTTGGACATCTGGTTCTGGTACCCCACGCCGCTGGGGCTGGGCACGCTGTCGAGCACCATGCGCTTCACCCGGGTCGGGTACATCGTCGCGTAGACCGAGCCGAGGTAGCCGCCCCAGTCAATGCCGTAGTAGGTGATCTGCTCCTGGCCGAGCGCGATCCGCATCTGGTCGAGGTCGCGCGCCGAGTCCCTGGTGGTGAAGTGGTTGAGCAGGTCGCCGTACTTGTCACCACAGCTCTTGGCGTACGCCTCGGCCTTGGCCACGGCGTTCTGCTCGTCCTCGGCCGTCTTCGGCACGGGGTCGGCCAGCACCGGGTTGATGTAGGACGGGTCGCACACGATCGCCGGCTCGCTGCCCCCGACGCCGCGCGGGTCGAAGCCGATCCAGTCGTAAGCGGCACCGACGTCCTTCGCCAGCCCGGTCGTGCCCTTGGCGTACCGGGTGGGCATGTCGCGGCTGATCGGGCCGGGCCACTGGCCGCGGTGCAGCAGCACGACGCCCTTGTACTGGTCGTCGGTGACGGTGTGCTTGGCGCGGGTCAGCGCCAGCTTGATCTTCTGACCGCTGGGCCGGGCGTAGTCGAGCGGGACCTCCACCGAGCCGCACTCCAGGCCCTTGAGCAACGCGCCGAGGTTCGGGTCGATGTCAGGACACGGCGACCAGGCGATTGTTCCCGTGGCCGGCGCGGCAGCCCCCTCGGCCGCCGCCACGGGGGTGACGGCCGGAACCGACAGGCCGATCACGATCACCGCAGTGGCCAATGCGAGCTTTTTCATGGATACCCCTTCTGGATGCACGGCGCACACAGCGTGGCAAGGGGGTCTCTGAAGCGGCTCGAAACCTGCTGGAGTCGGAATGAACCGATGAGCGAGCCGCAGACCGACGGGGACCACTACGTCGGCCACGATGTCGCGGGGCAGCACATCGGCCTGGTGCCGGACCCGGGCACGACCTCGCCCCGGGGGGCACGTCCGGTGATCGCCGAAGACCTGCGGGTCAGCGTCCGGCAGCGTGCACGAGTGCGTGATGAAGTCGTTGGTCGGGCGTGAATCCCGCTTCCCACTGCACGCCGACGGCGAAGGGGCGATGTGTGACTTCGATGGCCTCGACGGTCCCGTCCTGCGCCCAGCCGGTGGCGGTGAGGCCGGCACCGAGTTGGTCGACGGCCTGGTGGTGATGGCAGGCCGTCACCGGCGCGTCCTCGTCGAGGACACCGGCGATCCGGCTGCCCGGCTCCAGCTTCAACGGGTGGGAGCCGAGGGTGAAGGACGGCGTATCCGGGCGGTGGCCGTCGTGGCCCGTGACCTCGGGCAGGTGCTGGTGCAGCGTGCCTCCGTGCAGCACGTTGAGCAGCTGCATGCCGCGACAGATGCCCAGCACGGGCAGCTCGGCGTCAAGTGCCGCCCGGATCAGCGCCAGTTCGGCGCGGTCGGCGTCCGGGGTCATCGCCCGCGTGCCGGGGCGCGGGTCCTCGCCGTACAGCGCCGGATCCACATCGGGGCCACCCGGGATCAGCAGGCCGTCGATCCGGTCCGCCATGGCCTCGACGCCGGGCAGCAGCGGAAGCAGCAGGGGTGTGCAGCCCGCCGCGGTCAGGAAGGCCAGGTGGGACTGGAGCGCGAAGCTGACGACCATGTCGCTGCCCTGGAACGTGACCGGCGCGGTCCGCGCACAGATCCCGATCACCGGCCGCCCCGTGCTCGCCGAACCATTCACGAATGATTTCATAGCCACCTTCATGGATTTCCGGGTTCAACTGAGGAAAGTAGGCAGATGCAACATCCGCTTCCGCGGAGAGTCATAACGGCAATAAAATAGCCGTTTGCGTAAAGCGGCGGCCATCGTTCAAAACCCGGCAGGCCGACGCCTACTGAACGGAATGACCCTCCTGATATCACAGACGGGGACCCCTTTACCCGCGCTGTGGTTCACCGTCTTCCCCGGCACGCTCACCGCGAAGGTATTCGGCCGCCTCGCCGCACGGTCCGCCTCGTGGCCCGCAGGGATGCTCGCACTCCGGGCGGCCGCCCTGCCGGCCGTCGCCGCGGTGCTGCCGCGGCGGGTGTCCGCCGGTCCGGCGGACACCCGCTGTCCTGCATTTCCAGGAAACTTCAATCTCCCCTCAACTGCAGCTAGAGCCCCTCCTGCGACGCTCATCGGCAGCGGCAGCAGAGAGGAAGTGAAGGAATGGCTCAGAGCAGCGCGCAGGCCATCTTGATCACGAACGCGTTCGGCTCCGTCAGGACGGAAGGCGTCGACGCGTCGGCCCGCAGCGAATTCGATCTGAAGAACCTCGAGCAGCTTCCCGCCTGCGACGTCCTCGTCAACGCTCTGTCGGCGGGCCTGTCCCTGCGCCAGAGCGGCACGGACGCCGCGCACATCCAGCTTCTCGTCGACGCGGCCGGCTCGGCGGAGCTGCCGCCCATTCTGGTCCGGATCGACGGCTACCGCATCATCGACGGCCTGCACCGACTGGAAGCCGCCAGGCTGCGCGGCGACACCAGCATCAAGGCGCGCTTCGTCGACTGTTCGGACTCCGAGGCGCTCGTCATCGCCATGAAGGCGAACAGCTCGCACGGACTGCCACTGTCGAAGACCGACCGCGTGTCCGGAGCCCAGCGTGTCCTGAGTTCCCACCCGGACTGGTCCGACCGTGCCGTCGCCCGCATCACCGGGCTGAGCGCGAAGACGATCGCGTCGCTGCGCGAGAAGTCGGGTGAGGGAACACCGCTCGACGGCAAGCGCATCGGCCGGGACGGCAGGCGGCGTCCGGTGGGCCCGGGCGAGGGCCGGCTGCGGGCCGCCGAGTACATCGCCGAGCACCCGAACGCCCCGCTCCGTCAGGTCGCCCGGGAGACCGACGTGTCGCTCGGCACGGTCCACGACGTGAGCGCCCGGCTGCGGCGCGGCGAAAGCCCCGGGCGCAGCGGCCGCCGGACACCCGACGCGGCGGCGCAGCCCCTGCGATCCGTCCACCCCGTACAGCTGTCCGGGGAACCGTCGCGGCCCGCCCCGGCGGTTCCCGGCGGCGCGGATTCCGGTGGCGCAGCCCATGTGCCGCTGCGGGTGGCACCGAGCATCAACAGCGCGCCGCAGCGCAGGAACAGCACCGACGAGATTCCGGCCTGGACGACGGTGGCGGCGAAGATGGCCGCCGATCCCACCATCCGCTACACCGCGGGCGGCCGGGAGTTCCTCCGCTGGATGCAGCTGCACGCCGCCGAGCCGGACGACGGCTGGCGGGAGCTGATCGACGCGGTTCCGGCTCACTGGCTCGGCGTCATCGCCCCGATCGCCGAGCGCATCGGCAAGGAATGGAGCCTGCTCGCCGAGGGGCTCAAGACCAAGCAGGACATGATGCCGTGAACTGCGGGCACGCCCGTCACGGCACCGGCGCCGTGGACACCAGCCGGAGGTGGCCCGCGGCCCGGGGCTGGTCGTCGGCGCCCTGAGGCGGGGTGATGGACGGACACCCGGGGGCCGGCACGAAGGTGACCGGGGGCACGAGCTCGGGCAACGCCAGCAGGACCGGCGGATCGGTCGGCCGGCTCGGGCGCAGCCGCACCGCCGCGCTCGTGACGCCGTCGGCGGTCACCGTCACGGGCATCACGCCGCGCCCCCCGGCGAGCGGGGTCCGGCGGGCCGTCCGGTCGGGCCCGAGGCTGTCGGCCACCGCTACTGCGAGCAGGTGCCAACTCCCCTCGGGGACGTTCTTCAGGGTGTAGCAGGACGGCCGGCCGCTCGGTACGTCGAAGACGGCCGAGGCGACACACGGGTGCTGGACGACGGGCGTGGCGAAGGCACCCAGGAACACGCGCGCGTTCCCATGGCCCTCGGGCAGACTGACGGTTCCGCCGACCGTGCCCCGTTCCGACCACGGGCCGGGCTCCGTTACCGGCAGGCCGTCCCCGCCGTCCCGCGCCAGCCGGCGGAACCGGCTGGGGGACACTCCGACGCTGGCCGTGAAGTAGTTCGTGAACGAGCCGAGACTGTTGTATCCGACTGCGCAGGAAACCTCGGTGATGCTCATCGAGGTCTTCTCGATAAGCCGCTTGGCCTCGTGCATGCGGACCGCGGCCAGGAACCTGCCGGGGGTGAGCCCGGTCTCCTCTTTGAACAGCCGCGTGAAATAGAACCGGCTGAGCAGAGCGCTTTCTGCGATCCGTGCAAGGGCCAGGGGCTCACCGTAATGCTCCCGAATGCACTCGACAGCCCTTTCCATTGCTGTGTCCATTACGCACCTCACAACGTGTAGATCCATCAGCAGCCTGCCGTGGACGCATCGCGCTCGGCTTGAGCGACGCCGGCGATCCGGAGCCGTCGGTTCCACGGAACGCTCCCGCCCGGCCAATGCGACGGCGTCCCGGGTGTGACGCTCCAGCACGCCCCGACCGGGGTTCAGGAGTTGGTCGAGAGGAACCCCGGATGCTCGAAGCGTCCGTTCGAGCCGTCATCGACACGACGCCTAAGGGGTCCCATGCCCGTGGAAAGCAACGCTTCGTCAGATGTGCCGTCCGGGCGGGACCTGCGGATCGCCACGCGCAGCCGCGCCGACAACTGGACCAAGCCCCCGCGCCGCATCGAGACGTCCGAGTGCATCACCTGCGACAGCTGCCTGCGCGGCTGTCCGGAACAATTCGGCGCGATCTTCGACCGCGGGCTCGACGTCGTGATCATCCCCGAGCTGTGCTCGGGCTGCCCCGTCTGCGTCCTGGAGTGCCCGGTCGACTGCATCTACGTCGACGAGGACTGGACGCCCACCGACGACGCGATGTGGAGCCACATCGCACTCACCGGGGAAGGTACCGCATGACCGCGCCCGTAGACCGCGAAAGCTCCCGTCGAGCCGCCAACTCCCGCAAGCGCCAGAGCCGGCGGCCCAGCCGCCTGGGCCTGGCGGCCGGTGCCACGCCCAAGCCGGACCGGGTACGCGAGGAGGACGCCGGGTTCCCCGGGCTGCTGGCCCGGGTATGGCGGAAGGCCTCGGCCGCCGCCGACCTGCGCGCGGCCCTGGACATCCTGCTCACGCTCGACGGACACGTGCCCGCGGAGGTCCAGGAGCGCGCCCTGCGCACCGCGGACGCCGCCGCGCTGAAGGTCGTCGCCGGCCTGTCCGCAGACGCATCCGAACCGGCCGGGGCCGTCGCGGACCCCGTGGAGCGCACCGTGTTCCTCGGTGAGATCGGCCTGACCACCGGCGGCCGGGTCGTCGTCCGCGTCCCCTCCCAGCAGCCGCTCGCCAAGCAGCACACGCTGGTCGCCGGCGTGCTGCGGGTTCCGTGGACCCTGCGGCACCTGGACGACTACCAGCGCGAGGTGACGACGGCTCAGGAGCGGTTCGACCGCGACGCGGCCGACAGCCGCCGCTGGCTGGCGGAGCAGGGCCGCGAGGACCGCGAGGCGCTGCTGGCGCAGCTGACCGAGGGCGCGCAGCGCACCGCCCCCTTCATGCTCTACATCGAGGACAAGCAGTACACGAACTTCCGCGACACCAACACGGTCGTGGGCAAGACGCTGTGGCCGGGCCACCCGGACTGCGTGTTCGCCAGCCTGGCCGGCCTGCCGCTGGAGCTGTGGTCGGACCACGACGCCCTGCTGGTCGTGGGCATCGGCCTGCTCATCCGCTCGGCCGGGTACGGCCGCATCGAAGAGGTCAACGGCTCGCAGCTCACCGCGGAGAACGTGGGCCGGCTGCTGGAGCGCACCCGCCGCAACTACAACGGGGCCCTGGGCGGGGAGCGGATCCCCGCGGCCGGTCCCGGCGCCGGCATCGACGCGCTGATGGCCCTGGCCACGGCGCTGGGCGCGCACCGCCCCGAGGTGACCCGCACTGTCCAGCTGTACCGCGAGATCCACGGCGCCCTGATCCACAAGGTGGAGAAGATCGCGGCCCCGTACGGCGAGGTGGCCGAGGACCGGGACCGGCAGGTCACCGACCGCCTGCGCGCCACGCTGCCCGTGGCCGGCGACCGGCTGGCCGGGCTGCGGCTCGCCGACGACGCCGACCCGGCCTGGCTGGCCCGCCCCTACGGCGAGTTCGGCACCGGTCTGGAGGCGGTCGTGTACGAGGCGGTCGCCGCCACCACCGCCGCGTTCGGGGCCGACTTCTCGATGAGCCGCGGCATCCGGTCGCTGCCGGAGCTGGTCCGCGCGCTGCGCGCGGAGGCCTGGGACGAGATCAGCGCCTGGGGCATCACGGACTTCTTCTGCTGCGTGGTCCCCGCGCAGGAGGCCCGGCGGCACTACGGCGACTCGCTCGCCGCGCTCGCCGACACCGCCTGGGCGATGTCCTCGCGCATGCAGTACAACTCCTGGCACTTCATCGCCGGCAACCTGCCGCGGACCTCGAAGGTCCTGGAGCGCGACCACTTCGTGCCGCCCACCATCCCCGACATCGCCCACTTCTCCGACCAGCACCACCACGGGCACGTCAACAACATGGTGCGCTTCACGATCCGCAGCCCCCAGTCGGTCGAGGTGTGCGGCCGGCCCTTCAACGGATTCATGGACCTGCGCATCGTCCGCGCCGACGGGGAGCCGTACACCGAGCAGGAGATGCTCGCGGCGCACCAGGTGGCCGCCTTCATCGCCCGGATGACGCAGCAGGCGGCCGCGCTCGCCGAGCAGGGGGAGCAGGCCGATGTGACGGCCTTCGACTCGGCCTGGCACTGGAGGTCCGTCACCGGCACCCCGGTCGAGAGGGCCGCCCTGGCCGGCCCGGGACGACCCCCGTCGCCCTGACACGCCCCCTGTCGACCTCCTGACGAAAGGACGCTCCCGTCATGTATTCCAGATCATGGTCGACCCCTGCCACGGAGGGCGGCGTCGGGAGCCACGCGTTCGTCGCCGAACACGGGCTGTGGGACGACGCCCGGCTGGCGGCCGCCGAGCGGATCGGGGCGGGGCTGGACGGGATCGACTTCGTCCGTCTGGTGTGGGGCGACCCGCACGGCCTGGTGCGTTCCAAGACGCTGACCGCCCGCACCTTCCGCGGGGTGCTGCGCAACGGCATGAACTACAGCCCCGGCCCGTTCCTGAAGGACACCGCCTGCACCACGGCGGTGGACTACCGGGGCGAGCACGGCATCGGCGTCGACGAGATCGCCGGCCTGGGCAACTTCGTGCTGGTGCCCGACCCGCTGACCTTCCTGGTGCTGCCCGGCGAGGGGGCGCGCACGGCCTGGGTGATCGGCGACGAGTACCTGCGCGACGGCCGCCCCCACCCGCTGTCCTCGCGGCACGTGCTGCACCGGGTGCTGGACCGCTACGCCGGCCGCGGGCTGACGCCCGTACTCGGCCTGGAGGTCGAGTGGTACCTGGCGCGCCGCCTGGACGACGAGCCGGGCAACGAGGGGAACGGCTTCGGCCTGCAGGGTCCGGCCCCGCGGGTGGCCGCGATGAACGCGGGCTACCAGTTCAACCTGGACGCCGCGTACGACACGGTCGCCCCGGTCACCGACCCGCTGGCCCTCGCCCTGCTCGGCCTGGGGCTGCCGGTGCGGTCGATGGAGCACGAGATGGGCCCCGGGCAGGTGGAGACCACGTTCGACCCCATGTCGGCGCTGGACACCGCGGACGCGATGCTCTTCTTCCGCGTCTTCACCAAACGCTGGTGCGCGGCCCGGGGCCTGCACGCCTCGTTCATGTCGCAACCGGCGATCGCCGGGGCGGACCCGAGCGGCTGGCACCTGAACCAGTCCGTCCTGGAGACCGCCACCGGCCGCAACGTCTTCGGCGCCGAGGGCCTCTCGGTGGGGCTCTCCCCCACGAGCAAGGCGTACGCCGAGGGCCTGCAGGACTGGCTGCGCGACCTGTTCCTGCTGTCGGTGCCCACGGTCAACGGCTACCAGCGCCTGGGCACGCAGCACGCCCTGTCCCCGACCCGGGTGAGCCTGAGCCTGGAGTCGCGCACGGCCATGCTGCGCGTGGTCGGCTCGGGGGCCGGCGCGCACATCGAGAACCGCATCGGCGAGCCGAGCGCGAACCCGTACCTGAACATCGCCGCCCAGCTGTTCGCCGGCCTCGAGGGCCTCGACGGGGGCTCGGCCGACGGGCCCCGCGAGGGCTCGGACACCGTCCCGCAGTCCCTGCGCGAGGCCCTGGAGGCGTTCACGGCGGGCCGGGCCGCCCGGCTGCTGGGCGACCCGCTGGCCGCCTGTCTGGCCAGGCTCAAGGAAAGCGAGGTGCGCCGGTACGAGGCCTGGACCCTGCAGGCCGCCCCGGTGCCGGGCCAGGTCACCGAGTGGGAGCAGCGCGAGTACTTCGCGGCCTTCTGACGCCCGGGAGGCCCCGACCACGACCACCGCAACCGACGAAGGCTGTCCCATGATTCCTCATTTCACCCTGCCTGAGATGGCGCACCTCTTCTCGGACGAGTACCGGTACGAGACCTACGTCCGCGTGGAGATCCTCGCGACCGAGGCACAGGTGCGGCTCGGCCGCGTACCGGCCGCGGTCCTCGACGACATGCGCGCGGCCACGGCCCCGCGGCCGTCCCGGGTCGTGGAGATCAAGAAGGAACGCGACCACGAGGTGATCTCCTTCCTGACCGCGTACACCGAGCAGATGCCGGAGTCCTCCGCTCGCTGGGTGCACCTGGGCATGACCAGCTACGACCTGGTCGACACGGCCCTCGGCTTCATCCTGGCCCGCGCCACGGACGTGCTCACCTCCGCCGCCCAGCGGCTGCGCAAGGTGCTCGTCGACCGGGCCTTCGAGCACTGGGACACGGTGATGGTGGGCCGCACCCACGGCGTGCACGCCGAGCCCACCACGCTCGGCCACAAGCTGGGCGGCTACGCCTTCGCCGTCGAGCGGTCCCTGCAGCGGCTGGCCGCCGCCCGCGAGGCCGTCGCCGTGGGCACCGTGTCGGGCGCGGTCGGCACGTACTCGCTGATCGACCCGGCCGTGGAGGGTTACGTGTGCGAGCAACTGGGACTGGGCGTCGAGCCCTCCCCCAGCCAGGTCGTGGCCCGCGACCGGCACGCCCAGCTGATCCAGGCGGTGGCCGTGCTGGGTGCCTGCATCGAGCAGATCGCCCTGGAGCTGCGGCTGCTGCAGCGCACCGAGGTGCGCGAGGTCGAGGAGCAGCGCGTCGAGGCTTACCAGGGCTCCAGCGCGATGCCTCACAAGGCCAACCCGACGGGCAGCGAGCTGCTGTGCGGACTGGCGCGGCTGCTGCGCGGGTACGCCGGCACGGCGCTCGAGAACGTGGCGCTGTGGCACGAGCGGGACCTGGCCCACCAGGCGGTCGAGAAGGTGCTGCTGCCGGACGCGCTGATGGTGGCGCACTTCCAGACGGTCAAGGCCGCGGACCTGCTGGAGAACCTGCGTATCGACAAGGACCGCATGCGGGACTCGATCGCCGCCACGAACGGGCTGGTGTGCTCGTCGTCGGTGCTGGTGGAGCTGCTGGAGGCCGGCGTCGAACGCGACCAGGCCTACCGGGCGGTGCAGGCGGCGGCCAAACGCACCGCGGAGTACGGGCAGAACTTCGGCGAGGCCCTGGCCGAGGAGGGCGTGCAGAGCAGCCCGCGCGAGCCCGAGGACTTCCTCGTCCACCACGACGTGGTGCACAGCCGGTTGGAGAAACTTCGTGTGCTGACGGACTGATCTTGGAAAAGGCCGACCCGCTGTCCAGACTTGCCCCACCCATCTCTTGCCATCCCCTCTTCGCCCTATGGAGTCCCTCACCATGAGCTGGTCCGAGAAAGCCGCCACCACGCTGGAGAACGAGCACGTCCTGTTGACCCCGCTCAGCGAGGCGGACCGCGAGGGCATCCGCGCCGTGGCCCTCGACCCCGAGATCTGGCGCTACTTCACGGTCGTCGTCGGCGACGACGCGGACTTCGAGGCGTTCTTCGACTCGAACCTCGCCGAGCACACCGCCGGCCGCCGCGCCGTCTACGTGATCAGCGACAGGAAGAGCGGCCGGGTCGCGGGCAGCATGAGCCTGCTGAGCTTCGCCGAGAAGGACCGCCGACTGGAGATCGGGGCCTCCTGGCTGGGCCACGACTTCCGCGGCAAGGGCGTCAACCACTGGGCGAAGCTGCTGCTGCTCCAGCACTCCTTCGAGGTGCTGGAGGCCGAGCGGGTGGAGTTCAAGACGGACGAGCTCAACGTCCAGGCCCGCAAGGGCCTGCGCAACATCGGCGCCACCGAGGAGGGCACCCTGCGCTCCTTCAACTACATGCCGGGCGGACGCCGCCGCGACGCGGTCTTCTACAGCATCCTGCGCGCCGAGTGGCCGCAGGTGCTCGACGCCCTCTCCCAGGGCCCGAAGAAGGCGGCCGCCTCCGCATGAGCGTCGCGTACGTCAGGGCCGCCGGCACCCCCTTCGAGCTGGGCCGCACCCACGGGGCGGCACTCGCCGGCCCGCTGCGCGGCTTCCTCCGCGACGGCCTGGCGCGGCTGGAGCCCCTCGCCGACCGGCCGCTGACGTTCGCCGGGCTGCTGCCGTCGATCACCACGTACCGCGCGGAGATCACGGCGGCGGTCCCGGACCTCGCCGAGGAGGTCGCGGGGCTGGCGGCGGGGGCCGGGATTTCCGAGGACGAGGCGTGGCTGCTGCAGCTGCGCCGCGAGGTCATGGGCTACACCGGGGTGCCGAGCGCCGGGGACTGCACGGCGTACGCGCGCACCGGGCCGGCCGCCCGGCCGGTGCTGGCGCAGACGGTGGACCTCAACGCGGACATCGACAGCCACATCGCGGTGCTGTCGCTGGCCCGGACGGGCGGGCCGCGCCGGGTGACGGTGCTCAGCTTCGCGGGCCTGCTCGGGTACCTCGGCATGAACAGCGACGGGCTCGCGATCGGGCTGAACCTGGTGACCGACGGCCTGTGGCGGCCCGGCGTCACGCCGTACCTGACCATCCGCCACCTGCTGGACCGTGCCGGGAGCGTGGACGAGGCCCTGGAGATACTGGCCGGGCTCACCCTGTCCAGCTCGCGCAACCTGGTGCTGTGCGACCGGCGGCGCGCGGTGTACGCCGAGGTGTGCGGGACCGAGCTGCGGGTGACCGAGCCCGCCTCGCGGGAGGCCGTGCACACCAACCACTACCTGCACGAGGACTTCACCCCGCTCGACCGGCAGTCGGCCCCCGACCGCGTCAACTCCGACGACCGGCTGGAGGCCGTGACGAAGGGGCTGGCCGGACTCGACCCACAGGCCACGGCGGAGGAGCACTTCGCGGTGCTGTCCCGGCCGCCGGTATGCATCGCCGACCACGGGATCTACCGCCTGGAGAAGACGGTGGCCTCGGTGGTCATGCTGCCCGGGGCGGGCGAGCTGCACCTGCGGGCGGGCGACCCGAACCACGGCGCCACCGAGGTGTTCGCGGTGTAGGGGACGGGCCGGCCGCGGACCGGACCGGCGAGCGGCCGGGCGGACCTGGACCGGCCCTGCACCAGGATTCGACCGCACACCGCTAGCGTCGGCGCGGGAGGCGGCCGAACCGGGCCGGCCTCGCCACGACCCCCGGGGGAGGCATGAGTCAGGTTCAGGCGCAGGCACTGCCGGAGCACCAGACGTCCGCTCCGCACCCCGAGCACGATGAGCCGCGGGCCCCCGCGCCGGTACGGGAGGCGTGGCCGCCGCGCCCCGGATCCCCTGGTGCGTGGCCCCCCGGCCAGAGGAGCCCCGTCCAGAGCGTGCCCGGACCGGGCGCCCTCGGTCAGACGTCGCCCCGCGACGGACCGGGCGGGGCCGCACCCCGGCCGGCGCCCGCGGTCTGCGGTCGGCACGTCCTGGTCGTGGGCGCCGACGCCGGGGACGGGCTGTCGCACCAGCTGCGCCGACACGGCCACACCTGTACCAGGGCGACCCACGGCGGCGCGGCCCTGCAGGCCTACGGCAGCGCCGACCTCGTTCTGCTCGACCTCGAACTGCCGGACCTGGACGGGCTGGAGGTGTGCCGGGCGATCCGGTCGGTCAGCCGGGTGCCGCTCATCATCGTCACCTCCCGCGAGTCCGAGATCGACTGCGTGCTCGGACTCCAGGCGGGCGCGGACGACTACGTCACCAGACCCTTCGGGATCCGCGAGCTGATGGCCCGGATCGAGGCCGTCATGCGCCGCACGCAGTGGCAGCCGGCGGCGGCCGCGGGCCCGGCCCAGGAGATCCGGCACGGCCGGCTGCGCATCGAGGTCGGCTCCCGCGAGGTGACCGTCGACGGCACGCCGGTCACCCTCACGCGCAAGGAGTTCGACCTGCTGTGCGTGCTGGCGCAGCACCCCGACACCGTCGTCCCGCGCAGGCAGCTGCTCCAGCAGGTGTGGGGCAACTCCTGGTCGCGCCGCACCGTGGACACCCACGTCAGCAGCGTTCGCGGCAAGCTGGGCAACTCCGGCTGGATCGTCACCGTCCGCGGCGTCGGCTTCCGCCTCGGCACCGTCTGACGCCTGGCCCCCGCGCCCGTGGACCGAGTTCCTCCGGTACCGGCGGTCTGAGATCGACGCTGCTCCTGCGTCGGTTCGACCGTCCAGGAGGAACAGCCGGGCGCGGGGCGGGCGGGACTCCGCGGACACGGCCTGACCTGATCTTCGACCCCGGGGTCCCGGGGTCGAAGATCAAGTCAGGTGTCGGCGTCGAAGCGGCCGATGGCCAGCGCCCGGTCGACCAGCGGCCCGGCCGCACCGGTGTAACCGGCCGGGTCGAGCAGCGCGGTCAGCTCCGCGTGCGTGAGCACCCCCCGCAGCGCGTCGGACTCCGCCAGCACGGCGGCCAGCGGGCGTGCCGTCTCGGCCGACCGCAGCGACGCCCGCGTCAGCAGTTCCTTCGCGGCCACCTTGCCCAGCCTCGGGGCGAGCACGGCGCAGACCCGCTCGGAGACGAGCTGCCCGCCAGTGGCCTCCAGGTTGACCGCCATCCGCTCGGGGCACACGGTGAGCCCGCGGACCAGCTCCACGGCGGTGTGCGCGGCCCCGCCGGTCAGCCGCAGCGCCTCGCGCAGCGGCTGCCACTCGGCGTGCCAGACCCCCGCCGACCGCTCGTCCTCGTGCGGCAGGCACTGCACGAGGACGGCGGCCAGCGCCGGGACCTGGAGGGCGGCGGAGCGGATCAGCGTCGAGAGCACCGGGTTGCGCTTGTGCGGCATCGCCGAGGAGGCGCCCCGCCCGGCCACCGCCGGCTCGGCCAGCTCCCCGATCTCGGTGCGGGCCAGCACCAGCACGTCGACGGCGATCTTCCCCAGTGCCCCGGTGGTGTGCGCGAGGGCCGCACCCAGGTCGGCGACCGGCGTGCGCAGCGCGTGCCAGGGGAGCACCGGTGCGGCCAGCCCGGTCTCGTCCGCGAAGGCGTCCACCAGTTCGGCCAGGACGGTCGCCGGGTCGGCGCCGTCGCCCGCGTACTGGAGGTAGCCGGCCAGTGTGCCGGCCGCGCCGCCCAAGGAGACCGGTAGGCCGCCCTCGGCCAGCCGCTCCAGCCGCTCGATGGATTCCAGGACCAGCTGGCGCCAGCCCGCCGCCTTCAGCCCGAAGGTGGTGGGTACGGCGTGCAGGGCGAGGGTGCGTCCCGCCATCACCGTGTCCCGGTGGTCGGCCGCCAGGCCGGCGAGTGCGTCGGCCACCGCCCTGAGGTCCGCGACGATCAGCCGCAGGGCCCGGGTCGCCACCAGCATCGCGCCGGTGTCGAAGACGTCCTGGCTGGTGGAGCCGCGGTGCACGTACTCGGCCGCCTCCGGCGAGCGGGCCGCGACCCGTGCGGTGAGCGCCGCGACCAGGCCCACCACCGGGTTGGCGGTCTCCCGCGAGGCCAGCGCCAGCTCCCTGGTGTCGAAGCCCGAGGCCCGGGCGGCGGCGGTGATCGCGGCGGCCGCCGCCGGCGGGACCGTGCCGCACCGCGCCTGGGCGCGGGCCAGCGCGGCCTCGGCGTCGAGCATCGCCTGGACCCAGCCGTCGTCGGCGACGGCGGCCTCGACGGGCGTGCCGGCCCGGACCGGGGACAGCAGCCCCGTGTCCGGGCCCGCGGTGCGGACGGCGGCCCGGCTCATGCGACCGCTCCCGCACCCGCGTTGCCGGACATCGCCGGCCCCGCCGCGACCGCCGGCGTCCCGGGCAGCCGCAGCGCGGGGCGCGGCTCCGGCAGCGCCAGCACCGCCGCCGCGATGGCGTCGGAGTCCTCCAGCGTCACCGAGCCCACGCCCGGCCGGATGCCGGCCGCGGTCACCCAGTGCACGGCCTCGGTGGGCACCCCGTACGCGAACCGTCTGAGGTGCGGCACCCCCTGCCCCTGGAGCAGGTGGTACGGGCGCTGCGAGACGGCCAGGCCTCCGGTCTCGTAGGACGAGCCGTCCGCGCCCGCGATGCGGTGGGTCCGGGCCTGACCGGTGCCCAGCAGCCGGTCCATGAGCGGATCGGCGGTGCGCCGCACGTCGATCTCCGGCAGCCGGGCTTCGATCAGCACCGTGGCCCGCACCCGCAGGTCGGCCATGTCCGGGGAGGTGCCGATGAAGGCCGCGCCCGCGGGGTCGAGGGGGTCGGTGGACACCCGCAGCCCCGGACCGGTCACGTCGAGGATGCCCGCGTCGATCAGGGCGGCCATCTCCTCGATGCGGGAGGCCGGCGGACCGATCGACAGGAAGGCGTTGAGCGGCGTGTACCAGCGGTCGAGCTCGTCGCGGTGCGAGTCGGCGTCGAGGCCGCCGTGGTCGATCGCCAGGCGCAGCTCGTTGCGCAGGTCCCGCAGCAGGTCCAGGGCCGCCTTGAACGGGCCGCTGACGTTGCCCTCCCGGGCCCGGCGCACGTCCTCGTCGAGGTAGCCGCGCAGCCAGCCGCGGAAGGAGGCCAGGTCCCGGAAGACCTGCTCGTCGTACGGCCGGGCGACCGTGTCCCAGTTCCAGCGCTCGTCGTCGCCGATACCGGCCGCGCCGAGCAGCAGGTCCTCGGCCTCGTCATCCCCTGCCTGCAGGAACGCCTCCCCGAAGGCGGCCACCGCGGCCGGCTCCGCGCGCCGCGCGAGGAGCGTCTCGTAGTAGAGGGTGCGCACTTCCTTGGAGATCAGCGGCCACAGTTCGGTGCCGAAGCGGATCGGCTCCCCGCCCCGTACCCGGGCGCGCAGGGACGCCACGAAACGGGTGGTCAGCAGCCGCGGGTGGTAGCGGCCGTGTGCGCCCTTCTCGTTCTCGCCGCGCGCCTGGTACGGCACGCCGCGGCGGGAGCCCGCGTACAGCCGCGGTTCGCGGCCCGAGGGGCGGTACACCAGGCGGCCGTCGACGCGCTCGAACAGCCCGCCGCGGGCGTGCGTGAACAGCGCCATGTAGTCGAAGAAGTTCAGGCCCAGGCCGCGCAGCAGCACCGTCTCGCCGGGGGCGACGGTGGACAGGTCGACGTCCGCCGGGTTGCTCGGCGCGATGTAGGTCAGCCCGTGCCGGGCGGCGTACGCGGCGAACTCCCGCTCCACGTCGTTCGGCCGCACCTGCACATGGCCCTGCGCGAGCACCACCGCGCCCAGGCCCGTCAGCCGGGTGCCGTCCTCCAGGAGCACGGTCTGCGCCCCGCTGGGTCCAGTGCCGGGCTCGGCGTCCTCCAGGGCCACGGCGCGCGAGGCGTGCACGCGGACGGTGGTGTTCGCGGACGCGCTCGCGGTCACCCGGCCGAACACCCAGGTCAGGTACTGGCCGTACAAGGCGCGGGTGGGGTACGTGTCCGGCCCCAGGTCCCGGGCCTCGGCGAGGGTCTCGTCGTCGTACGGCGCGCCCGCCCCGGGCGTCAGAGCGCTGGGGCCCAGCGCCTTGGCCCACTGGTACAGGCTCGGACCCTCCTCCAGCGGCCCTTCGATGGCCACACTGGCGTCGGTGTAGACCGTGACCTGACTGGAGACGGTGTTCATCAGGAGGTGCCGGGACTGGGAGGGCCGCCAGACCCGGCCGGAGCCCGGTGGGTCCGGTTCCACGATGTGCACGGTCAGCTGCTTCCAGCGGGGGGACTTCCGCTCCTGCGCACAGAGTCGTTCCAGTACGGACAGCCCGCGGGGTCCGGCGCCGACAAGGCACACTTCCATACGTCCGCTAGTCACGAAGCACTCCGCTCAGGAGACGGGGGACGGCTGGACCGCGGGGCCGACGCGTCGGCCCCGCCGGTGTGCCTGCCCGGCCTGGTCCCCGGGGGTCAAGGTGGTGTCCGCCAACGGTCGGTCCCGCCGCTCAACCAGTGCTCGGATCCGAGTGGAAGACCGGTCCTGGACCGGTTTCGGGCGCCGTCCGAGCCGGTCCCGTGCAGCGCCGGCGCCGCCCGGGTGCCGGGGCCGCGCTGCGGACGCTGCCTCAAGCGTGCGATCTGCCCCGCCGCTCTTCGCGTTCCTCGGACGAGGAGATCGGCCCGGACGGCAGATCACCGCCGAAGAACTCGCTCAAACGGCTCCGAACCAGCGCTCCAACGCCTCATGCAGGCCGGCCTCGTCCGGGGCGGCCCAGGCGATGTAGCCGTCGGGGCGGACCAGCAGCGCGTGCGGGGCGTCCGACGCGGCCCCCTCGCCCTCGGCCCAGTCGCCGGTGACCGTGTCCACCCGGTCACCCCAGCGCGCCGCGGTGGCGCGCAGCGCGTCGGAGCCGGCCGCCGCGGGGGTCACGAACAGCACGCCGCGGGCCGGCTTGAGCAGGTCCCGCACGGTGGCGGGGCTGCCGTCGGTGAGCTTGAGCGGGGTGTCGGGGCGCAGCCGCAGGCCGAGCCGCGGATGGCTGCCGGAGCCGACGTCGTAGCGCACGTCGAGGCCGGAGACCTGGCCGGCCAGGTGGCGGGCCACCGCGACGTCCTGGACGAGTTCCTGCATGACCGCGCGCAGCGGCTCCATCTCCTCGCCGGAGAGGTAGAGCTTGGTCTGGGCGCGGGTGTTGCGCATGAGCAGCTCCCCGACCGGGTGCCGCTCGGACTGGAAGGTGTCGAGCAGGCCCTCGGGCGCCCAGCCGTTGATGGTGGCCGCCAGTTTCCAGCCGAGGTTGACCGCGTCCTGCACGCCCACGCTCATGCCCTGCGCGCCGGCCGGCATGTGGATGTGGGTGGCGTCGCCGGCCAGGAAGATCCGGCCCTTGCGGTACTGGGCGGCCTGGCGGGTGGTGTCGGTGAAGGAGCTGATCCAGCGGACCTCGGCGTCGTGCAGGCGCTCGCCGGTCATGTCCCGCCAGGTGTCGGCGATGGTCTCGAACGTGAGGCCGCTCCTGTCCTCCGGCGGGCGCAGCGACTCGTTGTGGATGACGATCCGGTGGACGCCGTCCTCCAGGTTGAAGGCCATGACCATGCCGCCGGGCACGCGCTCGCCGATGGGGCGCTGGCGTACGTCCGCCCCGACGACGTCGGCCATGTACATCCCGCGGGTGGGCTCCCAGCCGGGGAAGTCGATGCCGGCGAGCCGGCGGACGATGCTGCGCGCCCCGTCGCAGCCGACCAGGTAGCCGGCGCTCTCCTCGCCGCGGCCTGCGGGACCCTCGTACTCGACGACGACGCCGTCCTCGGTCTCGCGGAAGCCGAGCACCTCGTGTTCGCGGCGGATCTCGACGCCCAGCTCCTTCAGCCAGCCTTCGAGGATCTCCTCGGTGCGGAACTGCGGGATGCCGCGGACGCTGAAGTGGTTGTCGTCCAGCTTGGAGAAGTCGATGTGGACCCCGCCGAAGTGGCCCTGGGCCCATTCGACGTCGCCGAAGCGCTCCAGCAGGCCGCGCTGGTCGAAGACCTCGGCCGCGCGGCGGGTGAAGCCCACGCCGCGGGATTCGCCGCTGGGTGCGGGGAGCTTCTCGAGGACGACGACGTCCACGCCGCCCAATTTCAGTTCGCCGGCGAGCGTCAGCCCGACCGGCCCGGCGCCGACGATGATCGCGCCCTTTGCCATGTCCTACTCCTCAAACATCAAAGCTGCCGCGCATGGGGCAGCGCCGGGTCGGCGGTGGTCGGGCGAAGAAGACCAGCAGGTACCGGCCGATCAGTTCCGGCCCTCTGCGGGGTGGGGCGGGGTGTCGTGCGGCGGGCTGTCAGACGGCCGCGGGCGCCCCGAACCAACGGGTGAGGGCGGCTTCGAGGTCGCCGCCTGCCGGCGCCACCCAGGCGATGTAGCCGTCGGGGCGGACCAGCACGGCCTGCGGGGCGTCGTGGTGGTCGGCCTCCTGGTCGGCCCAGGCGCCGGTGATGACGTCCACGCGGTCGGCCCAGCGGGCGGCGAGTTCGGCCGGGCCGCCGTCCCCGTCCGTGACGATGAGCACGCCGCGGCCTGCGTGCAGGAGCTCGGCGACCTTCGTACGGCTGCCGTCGGCGCGCTCGACGGCTCGGTGCGGGGCCAGGCGCAGCCCCAGGAAGGGGTGTTCCCCGGCGCCCACGTCGTACTTGATGTGCAGGCCGGAGACGCGGCCCGCGAGCCGCCGGGCGGCCTCGGGCAGCGTGACGAGTTCGCGTACGACGGCGCGCAGCGGCTCCATCTCCTCGCCTGCGAGGTACAGCATCGACATGGAGTGCACGTCGCGCATCAGCTGCTCGCCGATCGGGTGGCGCTCGGCGTGGTAGGTGTCGAGCAGGGACTCGGGCGCCCGGTCCCCGAGCACGGCGGCGAGCTTCCACCCGAGGTTGACGGCGTCCTGGAGACCGACGCTGACGCCCTGGGCGCCGAGCGGGGCGTGGTCGTGGGCGGAGTCGCCGGCGAGGAAGACGCGGCCCTTGCGGTACTGGGCGGCCAGGCCGGTGGCGTTGGTCAGGGCGCACATCCAGGAGGCGGAGGCGCCGTGGATGTCCTCGCCGGTCATGCGCTGCCAGGCGTCGGCGAGCTCCGAGAACTCCAGCTCGCCCTCGCCGTGGTGCGGGCGGACGCCGGGCTCGTGGATGACGATGCGGTCCACACCCGGCTCCAGGGTGACGGACAGCACCATGCCGCCGCCCTCGATGCGCTCGCCGATGGGCCTCATGCGCACGTCCGCGCCGACGACGTCGGCCAGGTACATGCCGCGGGTGGCCACGTCGCCGGGGAAGTCGATGTCGGCCAGGATGCGCACGGTGGACTTGCCGCCGTCGCAGCCGATGACGTACGTGCCGGTGGCCTCGGTGTACCCGTCGGGGCCCTGGAAGCCGAGGACCACGCCGTCCCCGGTCTCGGTCAGGGTGATCAGGCCGTAGCCGCGGCGCACCTCGACGCCGAGCTCTTCGACCCAGCGGCCGAGCATGTCCTCGGTGACGGACTGGGCCAGGCCCATGATGCCGAAGTGGCTCTCGTCCAGGAGGGAGAAGTCGATGCGGACACCGCCGTAGTGGCCCTGCTTGCCCCAGCGGATGTCGCCGAGCCTGCCGAGCAGCCCGCGCTGGTCGAAGACCTCCGCGGTACGGCTGGTGAACCCCAGGCCGCGCGACTCGCCGCTGGGGGCGGGCAGTTTGTCGTAGACGACGACGTCCGCGCCGCCGAGCCGCAGCTCACCCGCGAGCATCAGACCGACCGGCCCGGCGCCCACGATGATCGCGCTCTTTGCCATTTCGATTCCTCCGTACAGACGGTTGAGATCATCAGAAAAGACCAGGGGGGTCGAGGGGCGGTGCAGCGGGACCGCAGGATCGCTCAGGCGATCCTTGAGGTCCGTTCCTCACCCGCGCGAGGCAACCGCCGGTGCGTGGTGCGCGGCGGGGCCGCCGCCGGGGCGGCGGGGACGGTGGTCACGGCAGCTCTTTCAGGCCGTGCTCCGTCAGCGGGTCGCGGGCAGGGTGCACACGGCGCGCCGGTCTCCGGCGAGGGGGGCTCGGTACGAACGGACACGGACGACCTCCAGGGGCGTCGGACTGCGCAACGCGATGCCGGGCCAAGGATGCCGAGTACTTCGCCCTGAACGAACCGGTCTCCGGCCCACGTCGAGCGGCCGCCGAGCAGTTCTGGGCCGGCCGTCCGGCGGCCGCCGGACGGCGGCCGCGGCGGAACTCCTGGGGGCGTGCGAGGCGTCCGCCCCGCTCCAGATACGTACAAGTCGCTTTCCAGGGCGGGTCTATTCCTCCTCCTTATCGTGGCGGGACGGGTCCCTTCCGGCGGTTGGGACAGAGTTCTCGCTCATCTGCCATGGAGGAACCACATGCCCGCTGTGCCGCCCCCCGAAGTCGTCCGCGCCGCGGAGAAGACCCGGGCGGACCTGCAGAAGCAGGTCCGGGAGCTGGCTCCGCCCCCGTTCGCCCTGCTCGAACTGGCCATGGGCTCCATGGTGACCCAGGCCCTGTACGCCGCCGCCGAACTGCGCGTGGCCGAGGCCCTGCAGGCCGGTCCGCGACCGATCGAAGAGCTGGCCGCCGAGGTCGGCGCGGACGCCGAGGCGCTGGGCCGGGTGCTGCGCCTGCTCGCCTCCCAGGGCGTGTTCACGCGCCACGACGACGGCCTCTGGGCGCTGACTCCGATGGCCGACGCGCTGCGCGCCGACCACCCGGTGACGATGCGCGACATCTGCGTGCTGATGGGCCACCCGACGCACTGGGACGACTGGAACGGTTTCCTGGACGCGGTGCGAACCGGCGAGCCGAGCCTGCCGAAGCGGCGCGGAATGGGCGCCTTCGAATACCTCATGCAGAATCCGGAATACGGTGCGGTGTTCATCGGCGGGATGGGCAACATGTCCTCCACCGAGACCGCACCGGTCGTGGCCGCGTACGACTTCTCGCAGTTCGGCACGGTCCTGGACTTCTGTGGAGCCAACGGCGGGCTGCTGGCCGGCATCCTCAACAGCGCGCCCGACACCAAGGGCATCCTCTCGGACCCGCGCATCGCCGCGAACGGCGCTGCGGAGTTCCTGGCGGCGCAGGGTGTCGCGGACCGCGTGACCCTGGCCGACGGCGACCTGTTCGACCCGATGCCGTCGGGTGCGGACGCGTACGTCCTCAAGCACATCGTGCACGACTGGCCGCAGGAGCAGGCCCTGCAGATCCTCCGCAACGTGCGCGCCGCGATCAAGCCGGGCGGCAGGCTGCTGCTGGTGGAGATGGTGGTCCCGGAGGGCGACGAGCCGCACTCCGGCAAGCTCGTCGACCTGTGGCTGCTGCTGCTCGTGGGCGGCAAGGAGCGCACCCGGTCGCAGTACGCGGAGCTGGTGGCGAAGGCCGGCTTCAAGCTGGAGCGGGTCGTGGAGACCGCCGCGGCCGTCTCGGTCGTGGAGGCCATCGCGGTCTGACGCACCGCCCCTGAACTGCCCCGGTACCGCGTTTCCCCCGACGCGGAACCGGGGCTCCCCGCATGCCCGCCCCGTACGTCGCCCCCCGCACGCCGCAGCCCCCGCCCCGCCGTCCGACCGGCGGGGCGGGGGCTGCGGCGCCCTGAGGGGGTCAGGCGGAAGTGGCTCCCAGCCACCGCTCCAGCGCGGCCGCGAGCCCTTGCGCGGGCTCGCCGGCCCAGGCCACGTACCCGTCGGGACGGACCAGCAGCGCAGGGACGCCGGCCAGTACGTCCGGGCCGTCAACCGGCTTGGCGGACACGGTGTGCACGTCGAGGCGGCCCTGCCAGCCGGCTGCCGTACGGCGCGCCCCGGCATCGTCGGCGAAGTCGAGCAGTACGGCCCGGCCCGGGTGCAGCAGCCGCGCGGTGCGCTGCTCGCCGTCGGCGCCGACCAGCAGCCGCGGTGGCATCCGGCGGCCGACCAGCGGGTGGGCGTCCTCGCCTGCGCCGAGGTCGTAGCGGATGTCGAGGTGGCTGACCGCTCCGGCCAGGTGCCGCTTGACGTCGTCGTACCGGACCAGCTCGCCGAACAGCTCGCGCAGCGGGTCCGACTCCGCGCCGCCGAGGAAGACGATCCCCTGGGCACGGGTGTTGGCCAGCAGGCGGCGGCCGACCGGCCACCGCTCGGCGTGGTAGGTGTCCAGCAGCGCCGCGGGGGCGTCGCCGCGGACCACGGCGACCAGCTTCCAGCCGAGGTTGGCCGCGTCCTGCACGCCGGTGCTCAAGCCCTGGCCGCCGGCCGGCAGGTGGATGTGCGCCGCGTCGCCGGCCACGAACACCCGGCCCCGCCGGTACTCGCAGGCCTGGCGGGTGGCGTTGGTGAAGGAGGACACCCAGTCGGCGCCGCCGTGCGAGATGTCCTCGCCGGTGATGCTCCGCCAGGCTTCCGCGACCTCCTCGAAGGTGACGGTCCGCTCGCGGCCGTGCGCCGGCCGGCCGTCGGGGCAGACGATGATCCGGTCCACGCCCTCGGCGAGCGGGGCCGCCATCACCATGCCGTTGCCCAGGCGCTCGCCGAGGAACCGCGGCCGCAGGGAGCAGCCGGTGACGTCGGCGAGGTACATGCCCTGGGTGGCGTCGGTGCCCGGGAACTCGAAGCCGGCCGCCTTGCGGACGCGGCTGGAGCCGCCGTCGGCGCCCACCAGGTACGCGGCGCGCAGCCGCTGCTCGTCGCCCTCGGGCGTACGGACGGTGATCTCGACGTGGTCCCCGTCGAGGAAGCCGTCGGCGAGCGAGACGAACTCCCAGCCGCGCCGGATGTCGGCGCCGAGTTCGGCGGCCCAGCCCTCCAGCACGGCCTCGGTCTGCCCCTGCGGGATGCCGCGGGCGCCGAAGTGGGCGTCCTCGAGGACGGTGAAGTCGAACTGGGCCCCGCCGAAGTGTCCTACGGGGCTGGTGGCGAGGGTCTCGCCCTGGCCGAACCGGGGCAGCAGCCCGCGCTCGTCGAACACCTCCATGGCACGGGCGGTGAAGCCCAGGCCACGGGACTGCCCGGTAGGCGCAGCCAGTTTCTCGATCACGACGACGCGGGCTCCGCCCAGGCGCAGTTCGCCGGCGAGCATCAGTCCGGTCGGGCCGGCGCCGACGACGATGACGTCGGTGTCCGCCGCTGTCCCTTCGGTCCCTTGCATGGGCTGTCCTTCCTGACAGTGGGGATCACTGGAGACTGGGTTGTGAGTGGGTGTGCGGCGGGGTGCGGACGTACACGTGGGGACGCGCTCGCAGGGGGAGTGCGGACGTGCCCCCGGTCCGGGGACGCTCAGGGGGTCGGTGGGCGGGCCGGGCCGAACCAGCGGCCGAGCGCCTCGGCCAGCCCGTCGCCGTCGTCGTACCGGCCCACCCACGCCACGTGGCCGTCGGGCCGTACGAGAACGGCCCCCGGCTCACCGGGGAGCGAGCCGGGCTCCGGGTCGCCGGCGACCGCGGTGACCCGGTCGGCCCAGCCGGCGGGCACCCGTACGCCGGTACCGCCCACGTCGAGCAGCAGACCGCCGCGGGCGCGCAGCAGCTCGGCGGTGCTTCCGCGCTCGCGCCCGCCGGACCGCACGACGGTGTGCGGCAGCCGGGCGCCGAGCAGCGGGTGCGCGGGGCCGGGCACCGGGTAGCGCACGTCGAGTGCGCTGATCATCCCGGCCAGGTGGGCCCGTACCTCCTCCAGGCCGGTCAGCTCGACCACCAGCGCGCGCAGCGGCTCCACCTCGGGGCCGCCGAGCAGCAGCAGGGCCTGGGCCCGGATGTTCGCCAGGACCCGGCGGCCGACCGCGTGCCGCTCCTCGTGGTAGGTGTCGAGGAGGCTCTCGGGAGCCGGCCCGCGCACGGTGAGCGCGAGCTTCCAGCCGAGGTTGAAGGCGTCCTGGAGACCGAGGTTGAGGGCCTGGCCACCGACCGGCATCTGCCGGTGGGCGGCGTCCCCCGCGAACAGGACGCGCCCGTGCCGGTAGGAGGCGAGCTGCCGGGAGGCGTCGCCGAAGGAGTTCACCCACAGCGGGGTACCGCCGCTGATGTCCTCTCCGGTGACCCGCTTCCAGACGGTGGCGACCTCCTCGAACGAGACGTCCGCGGTGCGCGGGCCGGCCGTCGAGCCGAACTCGTGGACCATGACGCGGGTGACGCCCTTGTCGTTGCGCCAGGCGATGGCCAGCCCGCGCTCCAGGCGCTGGAAACGCCGGTTGGGGATGTCGATGCCCTCGACGTCGGCCCGCAGCAGTTCCCGGCCGGCGTCGTGGCCGGGGAAGTCCACCCCGGTCAGCCGCCGTACGGTGCTGTCCTCGCCGTCGCAGGCGACCAGGTAGCGGGCGCGCAGCCGCAGGACTCCGTCCCGTCCGACGGCCTCGGCCTCGACGTACTCGCCGACCTCGCCGGCGGCGACCAGTTCGTGGCCGCACCGGATGTCGACGCCGTGCGAGATCGCCCGCTCCTCCAGGACCGCCTCGGTCTTGGCCTGCGGCACCTTCCACTGGCCCGGGTGGGTGCTGGGCAGGGTGAGGTCGAGCGGGAGGCCGCCGAAGTGGCCGCGCGGCTCGTGGGGCGGCGTGCCGACGTCGGGCAGCAGTTCCCGCGCGTCGAGGATCTCCATGGTGCGGGCGTGCAGCGTGGAGGCCCGGGACTCGGTGGACGGGGCCTTGCGCTTCTCGACCACGACCACGTCCACGCCGCCGCGTGCGAGTTCGGCGGCGAGCATCAGCCCGACGGGTCCGGCACCGACGACCAGGACCTCGGTGCCGAACCGGTCCGGGCGGCCCGCGCCGCCCGGTGCCGGCCCGGCACCGCCCGTTGCAAGGTCGGGCGCCATCCTCAGGAGGCCTTCGACTCGGCGTAGGACTTCGACTCGGCGTAGGCCTTCGCGTGCGCGAGGGTGGCGCAGCTGTTGGTGGACAGCGCAGTGTGCACGTACGCGCGGGCGTCGGCGACGGTGGCTTCGTCCCCGAGGCAGCGCGCGATGTTCTCCGTGTTGAGGCTGACGGTGTGCTGCGAGGATGCGGCGGTGCCCTCGTCGGTCTCGACGAACGTCCACTCGCCGGTGTGCAGGGTCATCAGCGCCGGCAGGGTGACCTGCTTGTAGGCGATCTTGTCGTGGGGGAAGACCACCCGGTACGACTTGGTGGTGTGCACCGAGCCGTCCTTGGCGCGGGTGTCCATCTCCAGCTCCTGCAGGCCCGGGGTGTCCTCATCGAGGCGCACCACGGCCACGTGCGGGAGCCGCTCGGCCCACAGCTGGGCCTCGTTGATGAAGTCGAACACGTCCTTGGCGGAGCCCGCGACCTGGACGGTGTCGGTGAACGAGAAGGTCAGCTCCTCGGTCTCCGCGGCGTGCGCCGCCTCGACGTTGACCTTGAGCGCGGCCAGCTCGGAGGTGCTGTTCCTGTCCACCGCCCGCGCGATCCACAGCAGGTCGTGCGCGTCGTCGTCGATGGCGCTGTAGTCGTGCAACAGCCGGACGCGGGACTCCGCCTCGCCGAGCGGCTCGATGATCCAGGTACCGCCCATGTGCTTGACGGGCTCC
The DNA here is from genome assembly GCF_045040445.1 of Streptomyces sp. NBC_01537. NCBI lineage: Bacteria > Bacillati > Actinomycetota > Actinomycetes > Kitasatosporales > Streptomycetaceae > Streptomyces > Streptomyces sp. NBC_01537. The sequence continues at coordinate 69,698 of NZ_CP109392.1, forward strand.
GCCGGGACCTCCTGGCGGAAGGTGATGCGCAGGCCCTCCGGGTCCAGGGTGCGGCGCGAGGTCCAGTTCTTCGGCCGGCCGTTGGCGGTCGCCCAGATCCGGATCTTCTCCTCGGCGCCCTCGGCCTCGATCTGGTCCACGTGGATGGTGGGCGGGAAGATGCGCGGCCAGTTGGTCACGTCCGCGAGCAGCTGGTAGACGGCGGCGGCCGGGGCGCCGACGGTGATTTCGTGCTCGACCTCACGCGTGGTCATGACGGGTTCTCCTCAGGTGGTGTTCGGGGGTGCGTGGGGCGGGCACTGCTAGAAGTTGCCCAGGCCGCCGCAGACGTTGAGCGCCTGCGAGGTGATGGAGGCGGCGGTGTCGGAGGCCAGGTAGCCGACCAGGCCGGCGACCTCCTCCGGGGTGGAGTAGCGGCCGAGCGGGATCTTCGCCTGGAACTTCTCGAGGATGGCGTCCTCGGAGGTGTCGTAGGCGGCCGCGTAGCCCTGGCGGACCTTCTGGGCCATCGGGGTCTCGACGTACCCGGGGCAGACCGCGTTGACGGTGATGCCGGTGGGGGCCAGCTCGTTGCCCAGCGCCTTGGTGAAGCCGACGACGCCGTGCTTGGAGGCGGAGTACGGAGCGCCGAGGACGACGCCCTGCTTGCCCGCGGTGGAGGCGATGTTGATGATCCGGCCGCGGTCCTTGTGCCGCATACCGCCGGTGCCGAGCACGGCGCGGGTGACGCGGAAGACGCTGTTGAGGTTCGTCTCGATGACGTCCTGCCACAGCTCGTCGGTGATGTCGGCGGTCGGTCCGCCGCCGGACCGGCCGGCGTTGTTGACCACGACGTCGACGGTGCCGAAGCGGTCGACGGCGGCCTGGACGAAGGCGTCCACCGAGGTGGTGTCGCGGACGTCGACGACCGCGCCGTCCACGTCCAGGCCCTCGGTCTGGAGCTCCTTGACGGTGGCGGCGACGTTGTCGGCGTTGCGGGCGCCGATGAACACCTTGTGGTTCTGCGAGGCGAGCAGACGCGCCGAGGCGAGGCCGATGCCACTGGTGGCGCCGGTGACGACGGCGACCCTGGGGGTGGCGTGCTGGGTCATGTCCGGATCCCTTCAGGCAGCCGTGGCAGGCGCGAGCTGCATGTTGACGACGTCGATGAAGGTCCGCGGCGTGTGCGCGTCGTTGACGGCCTCCTCGTCGAGGGAGATGCCGCACTCGCGCTCGATGAGGCTGCCGGCCTCCAGCAGGGCGAGGGACTCGTAGCCGAGCACGTCGAACTCGGTGTCGAGGATGTCGCCGTCCAGGTCGACGCCCTCGGCCACGCCCGCGGCCTCCTTCAGGATGCGCTTGAGGTCGTCGAGGGTGAACGCCTTGGTGACCATGGTGGAAGTCCCTTTCGTCATGATGCTGCGTGGGTGGTGGCGTACGTGTGGACGAGGCCGCCCTACTCGGCGGCGCGCACGACCATGGCGGAGTTGAACCCGCCGCTGCCGCGGGCCAGGACCAGTGCGCTGCGCACCGGTGCCGGGCGCGGCCGGTCCAGGACCAGGTCGAGCAGGTAGTCCGGGCACGGGTCGACGTGCACGGTGGGAGGGATGACCCCGTCGCGGATGGTGAGCAGGGCGGCGGCCAGGTCCAGCGGGGCCGCGCCCGAGTACAGGCGTCCGGTCATCGTCTTGGGCACGGTCACCGGGACGGCCCGGGCTCCGAAGACGGCGGTGATCGCCTCGGCCTCGATGCGGTCAGGACCGGGGTCGCCGGCGCCGTCGGCGAAGACGACGTCGATGTCGCCGGAGTCGGCGCCCGCGTCGGCGAGGGCGAGCTCGATGGCCTTGCGCAGGCCCGGCTCGCGGCCGCTGCCGGGCCTGGGGTCCATCGTCGAGCCGTGGCCGGCGATCTCGCCGTAGATGCGGGCGCCGCGGGCGCGCGCCGCGTCGGCGTCCTCGGTGATGAGGATCGCGCCGCCCTCGCCGGGCACATAACCGCGGGAGTCGCGGTCGAAGGGCAGGTAGGCGCGGGCGGGCTCGTCGCTGGTGGACAGCTTGCCGGTGGACAGCTGGGCCACCCAGCCCCACGGGCAGATGGAGGCGTCGACGGCTCCGGTGACGATCAGCGAGGTGCCCTTGCGGATCTGGCGGCGGGCGTGGGCGACGGCGTCCAGGCCGCCGGCTCCCTCGCTGACCACGACGCCGGCCGGGCCCTTCATGCCGTTGCGGATCGAGATCTGGCCGCTGTTGACGGCGTAGAACCAGGCGAAGGACTGGTACGCCGAGACGTACTGGCTGCCCCGGCTCCACAGGCTCTGCAGCTCACCCTGGCCGAACTCGAAGCCGCCCGCGGCCGAGGCCGTGATGACGCCCATGTCGAACTCGGACATCTTCGCGGGGTCGACGCCCGCGTCCTGCAGCGCCCAGTCCGTGGCCACCAGCGCGAGCCGGGTGACCCGGTCGGTCTGCGGCAGGATGCGTGAGGGCAGGTGGTCCTCGGCGACGAAGCCGGGGACCTCACCCGCCAGGCGGGCGGGGTAACTCGACGGGTCGAAGCGGGTGATCCGGCCGATGCCGTTCTTTCCGCCAAGAGTCGCCGACCAGTAGTCCTTGGCACCCAGCCCGTTGGGGGAGGCTATGCCGAGGCCGGTGACCACTACCGACGCGGTCATACGAGGTTCCTTTCGGGGCTGGCCAGCACCATGGCGCTCTGGAAGCCGCCGAATCCGCTGCCGACCGTGAGGACCGCGTCGACCCGCTGGTCCCGCGCGGTGACGGGGACGTAGTCGAGGTCGCACTCGGGGTCGGGCGTCGTCAGGTTGGCCGTGGGCGGTACGAGGTCGTACTCCATGGCCAGGGCGGACGCGGCGATCTCGATGGAGCCGATCGCGCCGAGCGAGTGCCCGACCATCGACTTGATGGAGCTGACCGGCGTGCGGTAGGCGTGGTCGCCGAGACTGCGCTTGAAGGCGGCCGTCTCGTGCCGGTCGTTCTGCTTGGTGCCCGAGCCGTGCGCGTTGATGTAGTCGATCGCCTCGGGGTTCATGCGGGCCTCGCCGAGGGCGATGCTGATGGCCTCGGACATCTCCCGGCCATCGGGGCGCAGGCCCGTCATGTGGTACGCGTTGGAGCGCGTCGCATAGCCGGCGATCTCGGCGTAGATGTGCGCGCCGCGCTCCTTGGCGCTCTCCAGCTCCTCCAGCACGAAGAAGGCGGTGCCCTCGCCCAGCACGAACCCGTTGCGGGTGCCGTCGAAGGGGCGCGAGGCGCTCTGCGGATCGTCGTGGCGGGGGGTGGTGGCCTTGATGGCATCGAAGCAGGCCATCGTGATCGGGGAGATCGGGGCGTCCGAGGAGCCTGCGATCACCACGTCCGCCGACCCCTCGCGGACCAGCTCGACGGCGTAGCCGACCGAGTCGAGGCCGGAGGTACAGCCGGTGGACACCACGGTGGAGGGGCCCTCGGCGCCCACGGCCCAGGCGACCTCGGAGGCGAAGGAGCTCGGCACCATGTGGTCGTAGAGGTGCGGGACCGCGTAGGCGTGGTCGACCAGGTCGAGCCGGCCGCCGTCACTGACGACCCGGTACTCCTCGTCGAGGCTCATCGTGGCGCCGACCGCGGAGCCCACCGTGACACCGATGCGGTGCGGGTCGATCCCGCCCAGGTCGATGCCGCTGTCGGCGACCGCGCCGCGCGAGGCGACCACCGCGAACTGCGCGGCCCGGTCCAGGCGGCGCACCTCCTGCGCGGTCAGCCCGTGGGCGTACGGGTCGAAGTCGATCTCGGCGGCCACCCGGGAGCGGAAGGGCGCGGGGTCGAAGAAGGTGATCCCGCGGGTGGCGGTGCGGCCCTCGCTCAGCAGGTTCCAGAACTTCTCCTTGCCGACACCACCGGGGGCGATCACCTCGATTCCGGTGATGACGACGCGTCGGCGGGTCACGCGGACGCCTCCCAGCTGTAGAAGCGTGCGGCCATCGCGTCGGCCGGTGAGCGCCAGCTCTTGGGGTCGTAGGCCTCGATGAAGGGCTTGAGGTCCTGGCTGATCCCGACGAAGCGCGGGTCGCCCTTCGCCTGCTCGATCAGCTCGCCTCCGTTGTCCTCGTCGAAGTCCTGGAGGTGGAAGTACAGGCCCCGGTACGAGAACAACTGGCGGCGCCGCGTTCCCATGCGCTGGGGCATGTCCGTCGCGTCGAATTCGGAGAACAGCTTTGCCACATCGGCGGACGAGGCTGCTGCCATCCGGGCGACAATCAACGTGCTGTGCATAAGGTTTGGCTCCTCAGCGTGTGCGCGGGAGAGCGCGGTGCGGACGCGGCCTGTGTGGCGGCCTGAATTCGCCACTGGCTTGACGGTCCCGCCTGGCGATAGGGCGCCGCACGGGGAATTCTCGAATTCCGCCGGAGCGGGTGCACAGTGCGCCTTCTCATGGATGGGGGCATGTAACGCGGGACGCCCGGCGCCCTGAGCGGGGTGCCGGGCGTCCGGGGCATTGCGGTCCCGTCGCGCCGTGGAGAGCGCGCCGGTTCACTCGCCGGCGGAGCGGGAGTGCACCACGGTGTACGAGTTGATGTACGGGGCGCCGGTGGAGACGGCGTGGACGCGGTTCTGGGCCTCCTGGCGCGCGGCGGACTGCTGCTCCGGGGCCTGGTTGCGGTAGGAGTCGAAGGCCTCCTTGCTGTCCCACTGCGAGTAGGAGACGACGAACTTGCCGTCCAGGCCGCGGGCGCGCAGGCCCCTGAGGACCACGTGCGAGCGGAAGCCGGGGACCTCGGCGAAGAAGTCCTGACCCTTGCCGAGGGCGTCGATGGCCTCGTCCTGGCCGTCGTCGGTCACGGAGAAGACGCCGAGGACGGTGTAGTCGTCGCGGTGCGGGCCGACCTCGACCCTGCCGTCGAGGGCGCCCGAGGTCAGCGTGTAGGCGACCTCGTTCTGCAGCAGCTTGATCGAGGTGGTGATCTCGCCGAAGACGGGGAGGGTGCGGTGCTTGAACTCCTCGCCCTCGTATCGCCGCTCCAGGTCCTCGCCGCTGCGCCACTGGATGAAGTTGGCGGTGCCCAGGCTGTCGACGCCCGCGTGCACGGTGCTGTTCATCCAGCCGTCGTAGGTGGCCGCGTCGACGATCTTCCGCATCTCCTCGACCAGGCTGTCCTGCTTCTCGGACGCGTCGGTGGTGAAGAGGTTGAGGACGGTCAGGTGTTTGTCCTCAAGGGAGATGAAAGGCATTCTTCTTCGCTTCCTGTGGAGGGTACGGACGGAGCGGGACGGAAAGGCACTCAGTTGGCGGGACCGAACCAGCGGGTGAGAGCTTCGGTGAAGCCTTCGGAGCCGGCGCCTTCGGGCGCGAGCCAGGCGACGTAGCCGTCGGGGCGGACGAGGATGCCGTCCACCGGGGCGTCGCAGTCGGGCTGGTCGGCGCGGACCACCTCGACGCGGTCGGCCCAGCCGGCGGCCGCCTCGCGCAGGCCGTGGGCGCCGCCGAGTTCGAGGAGCACGGCGCGGCCGGCGTTCAGCAGCGCGAAGACCGAGGTCTTTTCGCCGTCGACGACGAGTTCCCGGTCGGGCAGGCGCCGGCCGAGCAGCGGGTGGTCGCCCGCGCCGACGTCGTGGCGGATGTCGAGGCCGGTGACCATGCCGGCGAGGTGGCGGCGGACCGATTCGTGGTTGTCCACCAGCTCGGTGAAGACCTCGCGCATCGGGGTGATGTCGTCGCCGCCGAGGTAGAGGATGCGCTGGGCGAGGGTGTTGGTCAGGATCCGGGCCCCGACCGGGTGCCGCTCGCAGTGGTAGGTGTCGAGCAGGCCCTCGGGCGCCCGGCCCCGGATGTCCAGGGCGAGCTTCCAGCCGAGGTTCACCGCGTCCTGGATGCCCGCGCTCATGCCCTGCGCGCCGATGGGCAGGTGGATGTGCGCGGCGTCACCGGCCAGGAAGACCCGGCCGCGCCGGTACTCGGTGGCCTGGCGGCTGTTGTCGGTGGTGGAGCTGACCCACAGCGGCGTGGCGCCACTGATGTCCTCGCCCGTCAGGCGCTGCCAGGATGCGACCACCTCCTCGAAGGTGATCGCCTCGGGGCTCTTGCGCAGCGGCTCGGCGCTGTCGAAGTAGATGACGCGGCTGCGGTCCGGGCCCATGGGGATGACCATCACCATGCCGCCGGGGACGCGCTCGCCGCTGAAGCGCGGGCGCAGCGGTACGCCGGCCACGTCCGCGAAGCGCAGCTCGATGGCCGGTTCGGTACCGGGGAAGTCGATGCCGGCGAGCTTGCGCACGATGCTGCGGGCGCCGTCGCAGCCCACCACGTGGCGGGCGCGCAGGGTGAGGGTGCCGTCCGCGCCCTGCGCGGTGAGCGTCACGCCCTCGGCGTCCTGGGCCAGGCCGGTGACCTCGACGCCGCGGCGGATCTCGGCGCCCAGTTCGCGCGCCCAGCCGCCGAGGACGCCCTCGGTACGGGCCTGCGGGATGCCGCGGGCGCCGTACGAGCCGCCTTCGAGCACCCGGTAGTCGAGCGGGACGCCGCCGAAGTGGCCGACCGGAATGACGCCGACCTCGCCGAAGCGGGCGATCAGGCCGCGCTGGGCGAATTCCTCGATGGTCCGTGCAGAAAAGCCGAGCGCCCGGGATTCCTTAATCGGCTCGGCAAGTTTGTCAAGGACTGTCACCGAGGCTCCATTGAGCCTCAACTCGCCCGCGAGCATGAGTCCGGTGGGCCCGGCTCCCACAACAATGGCATCTACATCAAAGGTGCTCATCCCGCCTCTTCCCACTGGTGTTCGGCCAGTATCACGAGGGCCCGTGCGGGGCGTAAAGAGTGATTGATACAGACCTTCGACAATCAATGACAGAAAAGCGTCAGCAATGTCAGATCTTTGTCAGGCGGGGTTGCCCGGACGGGACGGGCCAGGCGCATTCTCAAGGATGACCTCCACCGAAATCCTCGAGGAATCCGGCACCGCAAGCCTTCTTGTGGCGGCCCTTTTGAACCGCTATCTGGTCTCCCTCGACGACGAAGAGCCCGACGACGCCTGGGCGGCGGAACTGTTCACCCCGGACGCGGTGGTGGCCTTCCCCCCGATGAGCCGGCACGAGGGCACCGAGGGCATGGCCGAGTTCCACCGCAAGGCCCTGTCGTCCTTCGCCGCCACCCAGCACCTGGGCTCCCCGGCCGTGGTCGTCCTGGACGGGGACCGGGCCACCCTGCGCGCCAACCTGATCTCCACCCAGGTGCACCACCCGCGCCACGTCCCGCCGCAGGGCGTGCTCGCGCCGCTGTTCACCACCGGCACCTTCGTCAACGGCGAGGCCCTGCGCACCCCCGCCGGGTGGCGGCTGACCCTGCTGTCCTTCCGCCTGCTGTGGGCGGACGGCACTCCCCCGCCGGCCGCGTAGGCGCGCGATACGGGTGACCGCGCGGCGCAGCCGGGACGGCCGCCGCCGCGCGGCCGGGCGCCGGGGCTGCGGTGGTGCGCAGGTACTGCTCAGGTGTTGAGGGCCAGTACCCGGTCGACCTCGATCTCGATGACCACCCGGCCGGGCGGGTTCGGCGGCGCCGACCGGTACCGCTCGGCGTACCGCCTGACCCCCTCGGCCACCCGCCCAGGTTCGCGCACCACCGTGCCGGAGCCCTCCAGCGTGACCCAGGTGAAGCCCTGCACCTGGCAGATCGCCACCCGGCCACCGGGGCCGGTCAGCAGGTTGCGCGCCTTGCGCGAGGAGGCGACGGTCATGACCCGGACAAGGCCGGCCTTCCCGTCCCAGGTGAACCGTACGGGCGCCGTGTGCAGCGTCCCGTCGGGCCTGACGGTGGTGAGCACGCCCACGTGCTCGGGGCTGTTGAGAAACGCCTCGACCGAGGGCGACACCTGCGGTGCGCCGGCGCGCTGCTTCGACAGCGACATCGGGTGATTCCTTTCTTTCGCTGGTGCTCGACGGCCGCGGCGGGGCGCCGGCGGCGCTGTCCCGCATGGGGGCGGACCCGGCGGCGGCCGAACCGGTCCGCCACGCGGTCCGGGTCCGGGCAGGCAGCGTGCAAAAGACCGCTCGACCGGGGCCGGAGCGGCGCCAGTGCTGTGACCGCCTTGGTTCACCGGGTTGCGCAGCCACCCGGGGGCCGGGGCGGCCGACGGCCGGACAGCCCTTAGTCGATACCGCGGACGATGGCGGACTCCTCGAGGAACTCCGCGTCGTCCTCGTCCACGCCGGCCAGCCGCAGCGGCGGTGCGACCTCCATCGGGACCAAGCCGAAGAAGTACATCTCGACCTCCCGGAAATCTTGCCTGTTGTCGTAGGTGAACATGGGCGGCTCCTTCACGATGAGTCGCTCCACGGTGTCAAGACCCGCTAGGGATCCGCTCGACGTCGGCTCGCTCACCGATCGAGTGAAGGCGGAAGCGGGCCGCCCGCTGGGCTGCCGAGCCGCGCCGCTGGGCGATCCGCGGCGGCTCGTCCCCTTCGAGGACGGCGAGCACCTGGGTGAGCGTCGTCTCGGCGCTGGTGGCGGGCAGTTCGCGCAGCAGCCGCGCGCAGTGGCCCACCAGCCGGACCGCGTCGGCTCCGGACATCCGGGACCGGTCGTGTGCGGCGGTCAGCGTCAGCGAGCCGTCGGGGCCGCGGTGCGTGAGCAGGGCCACGGGGAAGGCGGTGTGCGCACCGCTCGCGTACAGCGGCTCGATCCGCACGCCGTGGTCGGCCAGCACGGCGCGCAGCTCCCGCGGCGGGCGCGGCACGCTTCCGACGGCCACCAGGCTCGCCAGCAGCGGCCCGCCGCCCGTGGCCCGGCCGGTCCACTCGTGGATCTGCCCGGCGGAGACCCACTCGTACGCCGCCATGTCCAGCGCGCGGTCGCGCAGCACCGTCAGCAGCCGCCCCAGCCGGTGCGCCGGATCGACCTGGACGGACATCGGCAGGCAGTTGCGCATCGGCGCGGGCAGCCGCTCAACGGCCTCCAGGGCGATGCCGCGCCCCGAAACGGTGACGCCGAATCCGACCTGCGCGGGGCCGCTCAGGCCCGCGCCGCGGTACAGCAGCATCGCCCAGACCGCCTGCAGCGCACTGGAGTCGGGCACCGCCTGGGCCGCGGCCCAGCGGTACAGCCGCTCGGCCTCCTGGGCCGACAAGCGCACCTCGGCGCGGCCGCAGCCGCTCTCCAGGGTGTCCGGGCCGGGTACGGCGGGCAACACGGCAGGCGCGCCCTCGGGTACCGTCCGGGTCCAGAACTCCCGTGCCGGGCCCGGGTCCTGGCGCTCCAGCCAGCGCGCCCAGTCGCGGATGTCGGGCCGCCGCTCCCCTCCGGGCAGCGCGCCGCCGGCCAGATAGGCCCGGCAGAACTCGTCCAGGAGGACGAACACGCTCCAGGCGTCCAGCAGTGCGTGGTGGAAGGTGAGCAGCATGCGCGTGGCGGGCGCGGCGGGCGCCGGGTCGTCGACCAGGGTGACCCGCAGCGGTCCGGGGCCGCGCAGGTCGAAGCCGCGCAGCCGGTCGCGTTCCACCAGCTCGTCCCAGTCGACGCCGCCGGCCCGGTGGCGTACGACCTCGACGGCGGCCCGGTCGTGCAGGACCACTCGCGGCCACGGCTCCCAGTCGACGGCGGCGCGCAGCACCGTCTCCCGGTCGGTGACGGACTGCCAGGCCGCGGTGAACCGCTCGGTGTCCAGCGGTCCGCACCAGCGCCAGGACAGCTGCTCGACGTGGCGGCCGGTGCCGCGGTGCTCCAGTGAGTCCAGCAGCAGGTCGTGCTGCCACCAGGTCAGCGGCAGGGCGGAGCCTGCCTGGCGACCGCCTCGTCCCCGGCCCGCGTGCGGGCGGCTCGGCCTGGCCATGTGGTCGCCCTCCTCCGGTCCGGATCATCCCGGGGAGCGGGGCGCCCGAGGGCGCGGTACTCCCGGGTCCACCGTGGAGCAACCCGCTGCCGGAGACCTGGCAGAGCGCTGGCGCGCCTCAAAACCCGCCGCAGAGCGCCTCAAGGCCCGCACCCGGGCCGCAGGTCAGCTCGCGCTCTGGTTCATCGCCGACAGGAACCCCTGGTCGAGCATGGTCCCCACCGACGTGTCGTCCGCGGTGTACAGCCCCGCGTCGTGGCAGGCCGTGCTCAGCAGGTAGCGGCCCATCACCGGGTGCGTGGCGAAGCCCCACTCCCCCCGGGTCGCCGCGCTGCCGTCCGCGGCGTGCAGCCGCGCGCCCGTCAGGCCGGACTCCGTGAAGCCGAACTCCTTGAAGCCCAGCCGCAGCCCCTGCCCGAGCGCCTTGCTGTACGCCTCCTTGAGGGTCCACAGCTTCAGCGCGTACGGGACCCGCTCCGCCTCCGGCAACCCGGCGATCTCCGCCACCTCGGCCGGGGTCAGGATCTGCGCCTCCAGCAGGTCCAGCCGTACGTTGCGGCCGGCCGGCTCCACGTCCACGCCGATCCGGCCCGTGCGGCTCAGCCCGACGGCCATCAGGTCGCCGGTGTGGGACAGGCTCAGCTCGATCTGGTCGAAGCCGCGCAGATAGGGGCGCCCGCCCAGCCGGTAGGCCAGGTCGAGGTACTCCGGCGGGATGCCGAGCGCCGCCGCCGCCGTGTACTTGATGAGCAGCCGGGCGGCCGCGAAGCGGTAGCGCACGGTGGCGTCGGGGGTACGCCGGTAGCGGTCCCAGTCCGGCCCGAGCAGCTCGCGCAGCCGGGGTGTGGTCAGCACGCTGGGCAGCCATTCGCTCCAGGTCGTGTGGACCACCGCGTTGCCGAGCCCGGTCAGGTTCTCCTTCACCCCGTGCCACGGACCGTGCGGCCGCGGCACACGAAGGGGGGCGGCGCATCTCACCTGGTCCATCGTCGTCTCCTGCGTGTAGTGCCGTCCGTCCCGGTCCCGCGGGGCCGACGGCGATCTGGCCGAGGCGTTCGTCCACCGCCCCGGCACATCTGCGGTGCCGTGACCGGAAGGCGGCCGGGCGAGGTCACCGCACGCCTCAACCCGCCAGCGCCGTCCCGTACAGGTCCAGGCTCCGCCCCTCCCGGCACCGCTCCAGCACCTCACCGAGCACCGAGCCCACCACGCCCTCGGGAAGGTCCGGTACCACCGCACCCAGCCGCCGCACGATCCGGCTCAGCGCGAGCACGGCCCAGGCGGGCTCCTCCAGGAACGATCCGGTCCCGGCCTGCCCCTCCCACATGCCCAGTACCGCCGCCGCCGCGAGCACCAGCGCGTACCGGTCGGCCAGCGCGCAGGCCTGCGCGTCGAATCCGGTGCCGCCGACCGGCGCGCTCAACGCGGCGCACCGCGCCCTCAGCACCCGCAGCTCCGCCACGAACGCCTGCGCGAGCCCCGCCAGCACCGCGTGCGGCGACCCGTCGGCGTACCCGCAGCGCCCCTTCGCCAGCCGGCCCGCCGCGCCGACCAGGGTCGCCGTCAGCAGGTCGTCCGTACCGGAGTGCGCCAGGCGCCGGTGGTCGAACGGGGGCAACGGCGCCCCCGGTTCGAACAGCCCCGCCGGCGGCTCCGGTGTACGGAACCACGCCGTGCGCGCCAGCGCCGGCAGCTGCGGCACCAGCACCGCCTGGCATACGGCCGTCCCCGCGTGTCCGAGACCGGCCACCGGCAGGTCCCGTACGAGCTTCTGGAAGCCGCCGTGCAGCGGCCCGCGGTCGTACCCGCGGGCGCCGAGCACGGTCGCCAGCTCCTCCAGGTCCTCACGCAGCAGGTCCGGCATCGTGTACTTGACCGCGGCGGCCAGCAGGTACGAGTCCTCCGGCAGCAGGCTCATCGCCCGCAGCCCGGTGACGGCCATGCTGTCGCAGGCCAGCAGGTCCGCGAAGACCCCGGCGAGCACCTTTTGCCAGCGGCGGGCAGGCCGTCCGTCGGGCCGGTTCTCCACGGCCGCGCGCACCGCCTGGCGCAGCACGCTGTCCACGCCGGCCAGCACCACGCCCGGAATCAGGCAGTGGCTGATCTGGAAGCTGCGCAGCGCCAGCGACACCCCTTCACCGACCTCGCCGACCAGCGCCTCGGGTCCCGCGGCCGCATCGGCGAATTCGAGTCCGGAGAAGTGGGCGCCGCGCATGCCCGGCATCTGGACCCTGCCCAGCCTGCGCACCTCGCCGGAGGCGGGCGGCCCGGGGCCGAGCAGCAGCACGGAGTGGCTGCGCGGACCCTCCTCGCGCGCGGTGCGCGCGTACACGACGAAGGCCTCGGCGCGGTGGGCGTTGATGACCGCGTCCTTGTGCCCGTTGAGCATCCAGCCGCCGTCCGGGCCGGGCTCCGCCTCGACCTCGTTGCGCAGGATCGCGTTGGCGTGCGCCACCTCGCGGTGCACGATCGTGACCCGGCCGCCGTCGAGGAGGTGCGCGGCCAGCGCCCGGCGCTGCGGCTCGTCCCCCGCGGTCCACACCGCGCAGGCGGCGAAGAGCGAGGTGATGCCGAATCCGTAGCCGAGCGCGAGATCGCGGCGGAACAACGGGCGCAGTACCCGCGCCAGTTCCTCCAGATCGGTGAGCCGGCCGCCGAGGTCGTACGGGACGAACTCGGCGCCCAGGCCCGCCTCGGCGAGCAGTGTCTCGGTGGCCGCCGGCGCCTCGCGGGCCTCGTCGGCGCGCAGCAGCGCCAGGTGTCCGTGCGGGTTGTCCGGGTCAAGGGGGTCGCCGAGGGCCGCCTCCAGCCGGGCGGCGCGCTCGGACGCGGCGGCGGGCGCCGCCTCACCTGTGTCCCGTACGGGGGCGTGGGTGTCCCGTACGGGGGCCGTGGTGTCCTGGACCGCGGTCACAGGACGCGGATCGAGTCGATGGCGTACTGCGCGGCGTGGCGCAGTACGGACAGGCCTGCCTGGCCCATCGCCTCGCGCACGTGCCGTCCGGCGGCCACCGCGTCGGTGCCCTCGCCCAGCACGCTCTCGATGTTCTCCTCGCACAGCAGCACGCTGTGCCGGGCCGTCAGGTTCACCCCGGACTCGTCGGGCTCGATCGACCACTCGCCGGTGTGCGCGGTCAGCAGGGGCGAGGTCCGGGTCTGCTTGTAGCAGATGCGCTGGGTGCCCGGGAAGCAGATGCGCACCGATCCGGTGCTGTGCGCGCTGCCGTCGACGGACAGGCTGCCCATGGACATCAGCTGTACTCCCGGCTCGTCCTCGACCAGGTCGACCCGGCTGACGTGCGGGAGTTCGGCGGGCCAGTCCCGCGCCCGGTACAGGAAGTCGAACACCAGCTCGTCAGGGGCGTTGACCCGTACGGTGTCCTCGAAGGACCACACCAGGTCGTCCAGACGCGTCCAGCACTCGGCGAGCTCGGCCAGCCGGTCCAGCTGGGCGCGGCTGTTGTCGCGGGTGACCCGCTCGACCCAGGCCACGTCCGCCGGCACGTCCCGGGCGACGGTGTAGGAGTGCTGCAGGGTCACCTTGGCGGCGTACTCACCCAGCGGCACCACCGTCCACACGCCGCTCATGGACTGCGTGGGCGCGGCGGGCAGGTCATGGGTGAACTCCACGCGCAGCCGCTCCACGTCCAGGCGCCGGCTGGACACCCAGGACTTGACGGTCTCGCCCGCGGTGACCCACATGCGCAGCCGCTCCCGCGTCCCGTCGAAGTCGAGCTGCTCGACATGGACACAGGGCTGGAAGAACAGCGGCCACCGGGTGGCGTCCGCGATCAGCCCGTACATCACTCCGGCCGGGGCCGCCGCGATCACTTCGTGGACCGTGCGGTGCACACGCGCATCCGACATCTTCCACACCCTCCTCATTGGTACGCCGACCGGCACTGTGCCGGGGCGCGGCGGGACTGCGACCCCCGCCCGGCACGGTGCCGCCACTGCGCCGGTGCCCTCGCCCCGGCGAACCCGTCCGCCTGCCGCTGAGGGCCGCCGACAGACGTTGTCGTGCCGCGCCGGGCTGACGGCCGTGCCCAACGACACTGTCCGGAACCGCTCGCAGACCGCACGGGCCTGACTGGAGCGCGGCTCCAGCCACCCGCTGTGTCCGCCTTGATCCGAAGGCCCGGCCTCCCGTTCTGGCCGTACGCCCCTCTCGCGGGAGGGCCCGCGCCCCCGCCGCCCGAGCCGTCCTCGAGCCCGGCCGCCGAGACTCTCCGGGCGGAAGCCCAGGCGGCGTCGACCTGACGGACAACGCCTGCGGCGTCCCGGGGCAGCTCCCCTCCCCCGGCCCGGCTCGTGACCGCCGCCCACCCGGCCACCCCGTCCTGGTGGGCGGCTTCGGGCGGCGCGCCGCCGGGGCGTCCAAGACTTCCGCGACCCCCGCGAGGACCGCGCCGCGAAAGCACCCGGCCCCGTTCTCCTCATCCGCGGCACGGCGCAACAGGGCTCACGCTTCCTTCTGGTCCCACGAGTCCCGGACCGGCCGACAGCACCCGCCCGTCCATCAGCGTCCGTGCGGCGGTTCAGCCCGGCCGGAGCTCCACTGCGCCGCGCCAGGGCATGCACCGGGCATCCACCCGCGCTCCGGCCGTCCGCATCCGCTTCTCGGCCCAAGGGGGCGGATCGTGACCGCACATCCCGCGCGCCCGCCCGCCGGTCGGCGGCCGACGCCCTGGAGGCGATATGCCCCCCGGGCACCCGTGCCCGTTCGTGCGCGCCGTGTGGGACGGGCTGATCGCCCTCGGGCTGCTGCCTGCCGTGGCACACAGCGGTATGGACGGCTGCCCGGCCCCCCGGCCCGACGGGGGACGCGCTCCGGCGGGACACCCGGACCGGATGCGGCCCGATCTGCCGCTGACCCCGCTGGAGCGCCGGCTGCGGCGCGAGCTGAACCCAATGCCCGCTCCACGAGGGCGACGTACGGGCGCGGGGCCCCGGACTCGTCCGCGCCCTCCTCGTCAGCGCTCAGAGGCTGTCGGGCGACCTGCGATCGGAAAGCGTGCGTGCCGGGGCGTGGCCGCCCGATCGCAGGTCGCCCGACAGCCTCTCAGCCGGTCAGAAGCGCTCCGTGCGTTCTCCCTCTCCGGCGCGTGCGGTCCCCGCGGCGCCGGTCCGTCGAGCCGCCGGTCCGCGAACAACCGGCCTGCACCCTTCCGCAGGCCGGCTCAGGCATCGGCCGCCCGCAACACCGCGGCCGAGTTAAACCCGCCCCTCCCGCGCGCCAGCACCAGCACGGTCCGCAGCCCGGGCAGCTCCCGCGCCGCGCCCGTCACCAGATCCAGCGGGCAGTCCGCGGCGACCCGCCGCGTCCCGGTGGTCGGGGGCACCACCTTGTCGCGCAGCGCGAGCGCCGCCGCCGCCAGGTCCAGCGAGGAACCCCCGGCGCCCAGCCGGCCCGTCATCGACTTCGGCGCGGTCACCGGCACCCCGCGCGGCCCGAACAGCGCGGCCAGCGCCTCGGCCTCGGCCCGGTCGGCGGCCCGCTCCCCGGCCCCGTCGGCGAACACCACGTCCACCTGGTCCGGGCTCACCCGGGCATCAGCCAGAGCGAGTCCGGCCGCCTCCCTGAGCCGCTCCTCCCCGGGCCCGCCGTCGAAGGTCGCCGCGTACCCGGCCACCACGGCGTACCCGCTGACGCCGCGCGCGGCGGCGGCCGCCGCGTCCTCCAGCACCAGCAGCGCGCCGCCCTCACCCACGACATGGCCGCGGGCCTGCGCGTCGAAGGGCCGGTAGGCCCGCGCCGGATCGGGGTCGGTGCTCAGCCGGCCGTCTGCCAGGTGCGCGGCCCAGCCCCAGGGGCACAGCGCCGAGTCGACGCCCCCGGTCACCATGAGGCCCACGCCCTTGCGGATCTCGCGCCGGGCGCGGGCGAGCGTGTCGATCCCGCCCGCCTGCTCGCTGACCATGGCGGAGGCGGGACCGCGCAGCGTATGCCGGATGGAGATCTCGGCGGTTCCCGCCGCGTGGAACCAGGCGAAGGACTGGTACGCGCTGACGTACCGGGCGCCCTTGCCCCACAATGCCTCCAGCCCTCGCTGGCCGAACTCGGTGCCGCCCGCGGAGCTGGCCGTGATCACGCCCGCCCGGTAGCCGGGCAGCGCGGCCGGGTCGGCACCCGAGTCCTCCAAGGCCTCCTTGGCCGCGACCAGGCTCAGGCGGGTGACCCGGTCGGTGGAGGGGAGCAGGCGGCTGGGGATGTGGTCCTCGTCGACGAAGCCGCGGATCTCGCCCGCGATCCGCACCGGGTAGCCGGAGGCGTCGAAGCGGGTGATCGGGCCGATGCCGCTGCGGCCCTCCAGCATGGCGCTCCACCAGGCCTCGGTACCCAGCCCGTTGGGCGCGGCCACGCCGATGCCGGTGACCAGGGCCCGGACCGGGCTGCGTACGCCCCCGCTCGCGCCGTTGACGCCGCTCATGGCGTCTCCCGCAGCCGGGGCCGGGTCAGCACGGTGGCGGCGTGGAAGCCGCCGAAGCCGCTGGCGACGCTGAGCACCGTACTGGTGCGCTGCTCGCGGGCGAACAGCGGTGTGTAGTCCAGGTCGCAGGTCGGGTCGGGCTCGTGCAGGTTGGCGGTCGGCGGCACCGTACTGTGCTCGATGGCCAGCACGCTGGCCACCACGTCCAGGGCCCCGGCGGCGCCGAGTGCGTGTCCGATCATCGATTTGATGGAGCTGACCGGGACGCGCCGGGCGTGGTCGCCCAGTCCCTGCTTGAAGGCGTGTGTCTCATGCCGGTCGTTGTGCAGGGTGCCGGCCCCGTGCGCACTGATGTAGTCCACGTCGACCGGGTTCAGCCGCGCCTCGTCGAGTGCCGCCCGGATGGCGTCGGCCATTTCCTGGCCGCCCGGCCGCAGCCCCGTCATGTGGTGCGCGCTGCTGTACGAGGCGAAGCCGGACAGCTCCGCGTACGCGTGGGCGCCCCGGCGGCGCGCGTGCTCCAACTCCTCCAGGATCACCACGGCCGCGCCCTCGCCGAGCACGAAGCCGTCGCGGGTGCGGTCGAAGGGGCGCGAGGCGGTGGTGGGGTCCTCGTTGCGGGGGCTGGTGAGGCGGATGCGGTCGAAGCAGGCCATGGCGATGGGAGAGATCGGTGCCTCCGCCCCGCCCGCGAGCATCACGTCGGCGC
The DNA here is from genome assembly GCF_045040445.1 of Streptomyces sp. NBC_01537. Lineage (NCBI taxonomy): Bacteria > Bacillati > Actinomycetota > Actinomycetes > Kitasatosporales > Streptomycetaceae > Streptomyces > Streptomyces sp. NBC_01537. Next base: position 86,628 of record NZ_CP109392.1, read on the forward strand.
TGCCCTCGCGGATCAGCTCGGCGGCGTGTCCGATCGCGTCCAGGCCCGAGGTGCAGCCGCTGGAGACCAGGCTGACCGGGCCCTGCGCGCCGCTGTCGCGGGCCACGGCGGCCGCCAGCGAGCTGGGCACGAAGTAGTCGTAGAGGCACTCCGCGGCCCGGGAGTGGTCGACGGTCCAGGTCCTGCCGAAGTCGCTCAGCAGCGCGTACTGGGTGGCGAGCCCGGTGGTGCAGCCTGCCGCGTTGCCCAGACTGACCCCGGTGCGCAGCCGGTTCCCTGCGGCCAGTACGGCGTGCAGGCCACTGTCGGCCACCGCCTCCCGGGCGCTGACCAGCGCGAACTGGGCGGCCCGGTCCAGGCGTTCGGTGTCGGCGAGGGTGAAGCCGTGCGCGGCGGCGTCGAAGTCGACCTCGGCGGCGACCCGCGAGCGGTAGCTGGCGGCGTCGAAGAGGGTGACGCCCCGGGTGGCGGTACGGCCCGAGGTCAGCAGGGACCAGAAGTCGGCGGTGCCGACGGCTGCGGGGGCCACCACGCCGACCCCTGTGATGACCACGCGCTTCACCGCACACCCCCCGCGCCCGTGCTCGCGCGCGCCGCCGCCCCGGCGGCATCCGCCGCCTCGTACTCGCGGCAGGCCTCGCCGACCAGGGCCGGCAGTACGTCCGCGCCCGCGAAGAAGTGGTCGCCGTCGACGGTGCGTACGGTGATCGGCCCGGTGGTCCAGCGCCGCCACTCCTCAAGGGCGGCGGGCACCGCGAGCGGATCGTCACTGCCCGCGAAGACGAGCAGGGGCAGATCCACGGATCCTCCGGTGACGGGGTCCAGGGCCGCCTGGCGCAGTGCCCGGGCCAGGCGCAGGTCGTCGCGCAGGACAGGCAGCACACTGCGGTGCCATAGCCCGCCGGGGTGGGCGGCGGCTCCCTTGGGCAGCGAGCCGAGCTCACCCAGGAGGGGCAGCAGCAGTTCGTCGGGCTGTTCCGCCGCGGCCACCAGGGCGGCACTGGCGTGCGGCGGCAGGCAGGCGCCCACCGCGAGGAACAGCGGCGGCGGCACCCCGGCGTCCGCCAGCGCCCGGGTGAGCGTGTACGCCACCAGGGCGCCCAGACTGTGGCCGTACAGCGCGTACGGTCCGGACCGGGCCGCCTCCAGCAGCGGGGGCAGCAGATCCGCCAGGAGCCCTGCGCGCTCGGTGATGCGCGGCTCCCGCCGCCGGCTGTCACGGCCCGGCAGCACCAGCGCCGCGACGTCCACGCCCGGCCCGGCCGCGACGGGCCAGCGACGGTAGCTGGCCACCCCCGCGCCCGCGTGGGCAAGGCAGTGGAGCCGTACCCGCCGCCCCACCACCCCCTCTACCGCCGTCAGCGAAGCCATCGGTCGCCCTCCTCGGGGAAGCTGTGCGGAAACGTCGGTCGTACGGCGCCGCCGCGGCCCGAGCGTCACCTGTGTGCCTTGAGCGGTACTCGATTCAGGCTGCGTACAGATCGAAGGTCGAGGTGCGCCGCGGCCCGCAGGCCACGTCCAGGCGTGGGTCGACGGCGAGCATCGCCTGGTGCAGCCGCTGGAGTTGCGGCGAGGGCTCCACGCCGAGCTCGGCGATCAGCCGCTGGCGCATCCGGCGGTAGACGTCGAGTGCGCTGGCCTGCCGGCCCGACCGGTAGAGCGCGACCATCGCCTGCGAGTGCAGCCCTTCGTGCTGGGGGTGGCGGGCGATCAGGTCGGTGAGTTCGGCGATGAGTTCGATGTGCCGGCCCATCCGCAGGTCGGCGTCGATGCGGCGCTCGCGGGCCACGAGCCGGCTCTCCTCCAGCCGCATCACCTCGATGTCGAGGATCGGGCCGACGCGTACGTCCACCAGCGCGGGCCCCTCCCACAGGTCCAGTGCCGCGCGCAGACACTTGGCCAACCGGGCGTCCTCGCCGTCCTCGAACGCCTGCTGCCCCTCCGCCACCAGGCACTCGTACGTGCGCACGTCGACCGCCTCGGCCGGGATCTGGAGCAGGTAGCCGCCGTACCGGGTGGCGAGCACGTCCTTGGCCGAGCCGGGCGCGTCCGGGCCCATGGCGGTGCCCAGTCTGCGACGCAGCTGGAGGATGTAGGTCTGAAGCGTGGTCAGCGCGCTCTGTGGCAGGTGGGTGCCCCAGATCTCTTCCATCAGCGTGGGCACGGGCACCACCCTGCCCGGGTAGAGCGCGAGCAGCGCCAGGATCTGGCGCGGTTTGCCCGCAGTCGGGACGACCGATATACCGTTGACTTCGACATTCAACGGACCCAGTACCTTGATCTTCATGATTCCCCTCCGCGCATTGCCGGCCGACTTCGGCAACAAGCCGGTGTTCGAGTTTTTCGATAGTGTCGCCTTCCGGCCCTTCTTGTCATTGCCGTAGACGGCGGACGAGGGGCACCATATCCTTCCCCGACCGTCTCATATGCAGAAATTGAGTGCGTCTTGAGCGACCTTCCAATGGGACCGCCGGACCCGGCGCACAGGCAGCCGACATAGCGCCGAGAAGACACCGGCGTGTCATGTAAAGACCCGTATCGGCCGACCGGGTTCTCTTTCGGCGCTCTAGTGGGCGCTGTTAGGTTTCCGGCCATGGCAACGGATTCGACGGCGCGCGGCGCCGACCCGTTCACCCGCGGGCTGCTGAACCGACTCGCCCGGGACCAGGCCGCAGGCCCGCCCGGGCTGCAGGGCCTGCCCGATCCGAAGACCCTGCTGCGGCTGCTGGGCGCCTGGCATCGGCGCGGGGTGCAGGTGGGCTTTCCGGACCTGACCGGCGACCGGCCATGAAGACGCCAGGCACCTGAATCCCCCTCAAGGAACACTCCACGAGTCCCCGCGTACGGCTGATAAATCCTCCACCGGCGCCGAGAAGCGCCTAGAGTCCGATAAGAGCGCAAGGATCTTTCCCCGGCCATTTCTGAGTGAATGCCGAGTACGGATCCGCGGCCGCGTACTTGCCGACTCTCCCCGTGCGAGGATGAGATGGAGTTTGGGATCCTGGGTCCCGTCCAGGTCTTCGGCGAGCGCGCCGATATACGGATCACACCGGCCGGCGCCAAGCAGCGCGCCCTTTTGGGTACGCTCGTCGTGAAGGCCGGCCAGGTCGTTTCCTCGGACCGGCTCGTCGACGAATTGTGGGGCGAACATCCGCCCGCCAACGCCGCCAATGCCCTCCAGAGCCATATCGCCCGGCTGCGCCGACTGCTGCCCGTCCCCGCACCCGGTTCCGGTTCCGGTTCCGGTTCCGGCGAGAGCCACTACGAGTGGCTCGTGACCCGCCCGCTGGGCTACGCACTGCGCCTGGGCCGGTCCGGCACCGACGCCCAGCGCTTCCACCACCTCACGGCCCGGGGCCGCTCGCTGGCCGCCACCGACCCGGCCCGTTCGGCCGAGGTCCTGCGCGAGGCGCTGGCGCTGTGGCGCGGCCCCGCACTGGAGGGCGCGGGCCGCGGCACCATCTGCTCGACCGAGGCATCGCTGCTGGAGGAGAGCCGGCTGATCACCTTGGAGACGCTGTACGACGCCTGCCTGCGGGCCGGCCGGGCCGGGGAGGTCGCCGGCGAGCTGGCGGAGCTGACGGCTTCCCACCCGCTGCGTGAACGGTTCTACGAGCTGCTCATGACCGCGCTGTACCAGTGCGGGCGCCAGGCCGAGGCACTGGGCGTCTACGACCGGGCGCGACGCCGGCTCGTGCACGACCTCGGAGTGGAGCCGGGGCCCGTACTGCGCGGCCGTATGGAGTCGATCCGTCACCGGCAGGACCCGGCACCCGGAGAAACCGGAGAGACGCAGGGGGCGGCGGGCCTGCACCCGCTGCGTGCCGAGGTGGCCCGGCTGCGCCACCAGGTCGAGGTGCTGAGCCGGCAGCAGCGAGAACTGACCGACCGCTTCGAGCAGTTGGCCATGGACCGCGTGACGAGCCGCTGACGGCCGTCCTCGGCGCCCCGTGCATGACCACTGAAGCCCTTCTCCCGGGCCCTCGTTCGAGGGCCCGGGAGAAGGGCTTCAGTGGTCATGCCGCCGGCTGTCGCCAGGCCCGGGCGGTCAGTTGGTCCGCGTCACGAGCCGCCCGCCGCCGGCCCCCGCCGGAGCGGTCACCGGGAGAGTCGCCTTGAGCGGGGCCGCACTGTCGGGGTGCGCCATCAGGATGGAGCGCTGCAGCCTGCCCAACGCGGCCGAGGGCTCAAGGCCCAGCTCGGAGACGAGCATGGTGCGCAGCCGCTGGTAGACGTTGAGCGCCTCGCCGCGTCGGCCCGAGCGGTGCAGTGCCAGCATGAACTGACCGTGCAGGCTCTCGTGCAGGCGGTACTGCTTGACCAGGACGGTCAGTTCCGACAGCAGCTCGCGGTGGCGGCCCAGGCGCAGATCCGCCTCTATGCGCTGGTCGAGCGCGCACAGGCGCAGTTCCTCCAGACGCCTGACCTCCGTCTCGATCCGGCTCCCGGCCTGTACGTCGGTGAGCGCGGGACCGGTCCACAGCGAGAGCGCGTCCGCCAGCCGGCGCGCGGCGCCCTGGTAGTCGTCGGCGTCCATCGCCCGGTAGCCCGCACCGGCCCTGCGCTCGAACTCCCGGAAGTCGACGCTTCCGCCACGGGTCTCCAGGCGGTAGCCGCCGGGGAGAGTGGCCAGAATGTCCTTCGGGGTGCAGCGCTCGTTCTCGCCGTACGCCAGTGCCACGCCGATGGCCTCGCGCAGTTGCAGGACGTACGTCTGCAACGTGGTGCGCGCACTGCGCGGCGGGTTGTGCTCCCACAACTCCTCGATCAGCGTGGCCACGGGGACCGCATGGTCGGCGTGGAGCGCGAGCAGGGCCAGGACCTGCCGCGGCTTGGGTGCCGTCAGTGTGATCGACACCCCGTTTTCATGAACGGACAGCGCACCAAGCACTTCGATGTCCACGTTTTCCCCAAAGGTCGCCTGGAGGCCGTTCCCGGCCTGCGCGTTTCCCGCGTTTCCCGCTGCCGGGGCCCGGGTGCAAAACCAACCGGACCCCTTGATAACAAAACAGCGCAGTCGGTTTGTCAATCCCAGACACCTATCCGGAGCGTTTGGCAGACTGTTTCCAGCCACTTCTTGACTCCATGACCACCCCCGCTGCTCCCATCCGGGTGCCAATCGGCCTCTGCTCCCCAGCAAGTTGGCGCAACGATCCAGCTGAACACCGGCGGAAGAGGGTCTTTACGACATGGCCGAAACCTTCCCGGCCGCCGCACGCAAGCGGCCCCGGCCCCCTCGCGTCTTCGCGAAGAGCCGGGGCCACCTGCCGAACCTGCCCTCACCTGCTGAAACGCGGTGCATGGGCAGCCGGGGCCGAGATTTCACCAGCGAACGAAAACAAACCGACCGGTCTTTCCTAGTCGCCGGCTGATCCTTCCGGTTCCAACGCCGCGAGGCGGTCCCCCGCCGCCAGCGCCGGCAGCAGCAGCTCCCAGAACCGGGCGATCGTACGCGGCGTGAGCCAGACCTCTTCCCGTGCGCCGAGCGTCTCGAAGCCCACGGTCGCGGCCACCACCGCGGTCACGGCGTCCTGCGGCGCCACCCCCGGCCGCAGCTCCCCCGCCTTCCCGGCCTCCGCCACGGCCTCCTCGACCCAGCACCGCCAGTGCTCACGCAGGCCGCCCGGCGTCACGCGGGCCATGTCGCCGCTCAGCCCGAACCCCGCCCGCAGCACCACGTCCCTGCGCAACCCGAGGGCGAGCCCGTGGGTCACATCGACCAGGCACTGGAGCCGGCCCGCCCCCTGCCTCGACGCCACCTGGGCGATGATCCGCAACCGGTCCAGCGCGGCGGTCTCCACGGCGTCGGCCAGGGCCGCCTTGCTGGCGAAGTGGAAGTGCAGCGCTCCGCTGCTCACTCCGGCCTGTGCGCTGATCACGGACAGGGACGCCACCGCGAAGCCCTCGCGGTAAAAGGTCTCGGCTGCGGATCTGATCAGGCTCTCCCGCGTTCGCACCGCACGTTCTTGTTTGGCCATCGAGTGCTCCGTTACTGCGGGGGATTGCCGTGCTTTCGAGAGGGCAGGTCTGCGTGTTTGCTGCGGAGCATCGCCAGCGAGTTGATCAGGACCTCGCGGGTCCGGGCCGGGTCGATGACATCGTCGACCAGGCCGCGCTCGGCGGCGTAATAGGGGTGCATCAGCTCGGCCTTGTACTCCTTGACCATGTGCTCGCGCATGGCCTCGGGGTCTTCGGCCTCGGCTATCTGCTTGCGGAAGATGACGCCTGCGGCGCCCTCGGCGCCCATCACCGCGATCTCGTTGGTGGGCCACGCGTAGGTCAGGTCGGCGCCGATGGACTGGGAGTCCATGACGATGTAGGCGCCGCCGTAGGCCTTGCGCAGGATCAGCGATATCCGCGGGACGGTGGCGTTGCAGTACGCGTACAGCAGCTTGGCGCCGTGCCGGATGATGCCGCCGTGCTCCTGGTCGACACCGGGCAGGAAGCCGGGCACGTCCAGCAGCGTGATGATCGGGATGTTGAAGGCGTCGCACATCTGGACGAACCGCGCGGCCTTCTCCGAGGCCTCGATGTCGAGCACACCGGCCAGCGACTGCGGCTGATTGGCCACCAGGGCGACCACCTGGCCGCCCAGCCGCCCCAGGGCGCAGACGATGTTGCGCGCCCAGCGCTCGTGGACCTCCAGGTAGTCGCCGTCGTCGACGAGCTCCTCGATCACCTTGGCCATGTCGTACGGGCGGTTGCCATCGGCCGGAACCAGGTCCAGCAGCACCTCGGTGCGCCGGGTCCTAGGATCCGTGCACGGCACGCACGGCGGGTACTCGCGGTTGTTCTGCGGAAGCATGGAGAGCAGGTAGCGGACCTCGCAGATGCAGGTCTCCTCGTCGTCGTACGCGAAGTGCGCCACGCCCGAGGTGCCGGCGTGCACGTCAGCGCCGCCGAGGCCGTTCTGGGTGATCTCCTCGCCGGTCACCGCACGGACCACGTCCGGGCCCGTGATGAACATCTGCGAGGTCTCACGGACCATGAACACGAAGTCCGTCAGCGCCGGGGAGTAGGCCGCGCCACCGGCGCACGGGCCCAGCATCACCGAGATCTGCGGGATGACACCCGAGGCCCTGGTGTTGCGCTGGAAGATGCCGCCGTAGCCGGCCAGCGCCGAGACGCCCTCCTGGATACGGGCACCCGCGCCGTCGTTCAGGGAGACCAGCGGGGCACCCGCCGACATGGCCATGTCCATGATCTTGTGGATCTTCGTCGCGTGGGCCTCGCCCAGCGCCCCGCCGAAGATCCGGAAGTCATGCGCGTAGACGAAGACCGTGCGGCCCTCGACCGTGCCCCAGCCCGTGATCACACCATCGGTGTACGGGCGTTTGGCCTCCAGGCCGAAACCGGTCGCCCGGTGCCGGCGCAACTGCTCCACCTCGTTGAACGAGCCCTCGTCGAGCAGCAGCGCGATGCGCTCCCGAGCGGTCAGCTTGCCCTTGGCGTGCTGCGCCTCGGTCGCCCTTTCACTCGGCCCGGCGAGCGCTTGCGCACGGACCGCATGCAGTTCGGCCACACGCCCGTAAGCGTCCGCCGTCTCCGCGAAGGCCCGAGGAATGTCATTCACAACGGTCACGACACGTCCCTCCCAGGGTGCGGCCCCATCGACGAACCCACCGTAACAAACCGCCAATGCGGTTTGTGTAACGGGAGTATGGCGGCCACACGAAATCAGCCATGGACAAATGCCTCACCGGCGCTACCGCCAGTGATAAGGGGAGCGATAGACCGAGCTGGACCGCTCGCGTCGCCACAGCGGGACATCGGGCAACTCGTCCCCGCCCACCTCGTCCTCCTGCGCCAGCGCCCAGCACAGCACGGCGGTGAGCGCGGCCAGCTCTTCCTCGCTGACCGACCCGCGCTCGATCCGCAGCGCGAGCTTCCCGGTGTCCGACTCGACCACTGTCCCTCCTCGGGGTCTGCGGCCACCATCGGACACCCGGCTAATGAACCGCTCTCGCCCCGCTTGAGACGGGCTCGGGTTCGGGTTCGATGCCGGCGGACGCCGGCGTCGGCAACGGCACGCCGCGCGCGGCCGCCCCAGGGCGGGACCGGCGCATCGAAAACGAGCCGCACCCGCTCCGGCGCCGCCCCGTTCCTGTGGGTCCACGAGGCGCTTAACAAACCGTCTGTGCGGGTTTTGGAGGAGCGGCCGGCCAGAAGCGGACCGCGGGTGCGGACGCCGTTGCCGGCGCCGCTCAAGAACGGCTCGCGTCCTGCTCAACGCGGTCCCGCCCGGCATCGGAGGGCCGGCGGCCGCCGGGCTCGGGAGGACGGCACCCACCAGGACGAACGGGCGAATCGGAGTAAATGCCTCCACTAATTCTTGGTGGAGGCACCTGAGAAACCCTGGAAATTAAACCGGTTGGTATGTATCTTCCCGGGCCAGAGGGGAAAAGCCGAGCACAACTCCAGCAGCACAAGGGGGAGCTATGTCAGCGAGCAAGTCTCAGATGGAGCGCACAGCCTTCGACACCTGGACGAGGGAGGCCGCCACGGTTACCGCCGTCACAGCCCGTGTCGCCGGCGCCACGACCCTGACCAGCACCGTTCCCAAGGAGTTTGTACACCGGTCGGCCGTCGCCGAGGTTCTGCTCACCGACTGGGCGCGGGTGGACGACACCCACTTCCGCATCACCGCGCAGTGGCCGCGCGGCCACAGCTTCTTCACCCCGGTGGCGGACGGGTACCACGACCCGCTCATCGCCTGCGAGACGATCCGCCAGGTCGGCATCCTGCTGGCCCATGCCGAGTTCGGTGTGCCCCTTGGCCACCAGTTCGTCATCTGGGACCTCGACATCGCCGTACGCCCGGAACACCTCCTGGTGGGCTACGCACCCGCGGCGCTCAGCATCGACGTCACGTGCACCGAGATCACCCGACGCGGCGGGCGGCTGTCGGGGCTCCGCATCGAGGCGGTCTTCCGCCGCGACGGAAACGTCGTCGCGACGGGCACCGGCTCCTACTGCTGTCTGGCGCCCGCGGTCTACCAGCGGGTCCGCGGCGACCACACGTTCGGCGGGGACTGGCACCAGCTGCCCCTCATCAGCCCGGCGGCGCCGCAGAGCGTCGGGCGCATGTCGCCCATGGACGTCGTACTCTCCCCCACCGGCGAGGAGGCCTGCTGGCAACTGCGCGTGGACACCCGCCACCCCGTGCTCTTCGAGCACCCGGTCGACCACATACCCGGCACGGTGCTGATCGAGGCCGCCCGCCAGGCCACGGCCGCCGTGCTGGGCCGGTCCTCCTATCTGCCGCTCTCCATCGCCACCCGGTTCAAGCGGTACGTCGAGCTCGACGCGCCCTGCATGATCGAGGCCCGTCTGCTCGAGGCCGCGGCCTCCCCCGGCGAGCAGACGGTCCTCGTGACCGCCCGTCAGGGCGGTCAGTCCGCCTTCTCCGCCATCGTGACGGCGGGCTCGCACGGGCTCTGACCGGCTGCGGAAACCGGCTCCATCGACGCACGGAAAGCACTCAGATGGTGCCTGGCCCACATGCGGAAGGAACCGGCCGGCCGGCCGAGCAGGGCGGGAACGGTCCCGTCCACCTCGCTCTTGCCGCCCTGGCGCTGCTGCTCGGCCCGCTCCAGGATCGCCTCGACGATGTCCCGCGGATAGCGCTCGGCCAGCACGGTGCGCGCCTGCCCGGGACCGAGTTCCTCCAAGCGCAGCGGACGGTCCAGCAGTTCGGCGAGCTGGGCCGTCTGCCGGACCGCCGTGAGCGGCTCCGGCCCGGTCAGCGTGAGGGCCGTCCCGGCATACCGCTCCCGGTCCCCGGTGAGCGCGCGTACCGCCACCTCGGCGACGTCGCGGGGATCGACGCAGGCGTTGGCCGACGTCCCGTAGAGCGCCCGCACCACACCGTGCGTACGGACGGACTCCGCCCAGGAGAGGGTGTTGGACATGAACAGGCGGGGCCGCAGCAGGGTCCACTCCAGCCCGGACCCGCGCCACAGCTCCTCGTTGCCGCGCTGCCACCGGGTGATCAGGTCCTCGGCCTCGCCGTCCGTGACCCCGGCGGCGGAGAGTTTCACGACGTGGCGCACCCCGGCCGAACGCGCGGCCCGCAAGAAGCGCGCGTCGTCGTCCGCGATCCGATTCGTCACCAGGAAGGCGGCCCGCACCCCGCTCAGCGCGCGCATCAGCGACCCCGGGTCCTCATAGTCCCCCTGAACGGTCTCGGCCGTCGTGGATCCACCGGTGACGGCCGCCGGGTCTCTGGCCAGGATGCGGACCGCCAGGTGCGCCGGCAGCAGGCGGACCACCTCCCGGCCGATCGTCCCCGTCGCTCCTGTGACCAGAATCATGATCTTCCCTCCCTGGTTAACCGCTGTAAGATACAAACCGGGCGGTCTCTTATGGCTTCCCATGCCAGGTCGACCTGAGGAGGCAGGAGGGAACCGTGGTTGAGCAGGTACGAGCCACCCGCACACGCCAGACGATCCTTTCTTCGGCAGCCAGGATCTTTGAGGAACACGGGTACCAAGCGGCCACGATCTCCCAGATCCTGTCCGCGGCCGGGGTCACCAAGGGGGCCCTGTACTTCCATTTCCAGTCGAAGGGGGACCTCGCCCTGGGCGTGCTCGCCGAGCAGGACCAGCGGCTGATCGTTCCCGACCGCGCCTCGAAGGTGCAGGAGGTCGTGGACTCGGTGATGCTGCACGCGTACCGCCTGCAGACCGATCCCATGGTGCGCGCGGGCGTACGGCTGACCATGGACCAGCAGGCGAACGGCCTCGACCGCAGCGGCCCGTTCCTGCGCTGGGCCGAGGTCGGCCAGGCGCTGCTCGAGAAGGCCCGGGCCCAGGGCGAGTTGCTGCCGCACGTGGTTCCGGTCGAGACCGCCGAGGTGATCGTTGCCTCGTTCGCCGGCGTCCAGTCCATGTCCCAGGCCGTCTGCAACTACGGCGACCTGCCGTCGAGGGTGTCCGCGCTGCTGCGCCACCTGCTGCCGAGCGCGGTGGTGTCCTCCGTCCTGGTCTCGCTGGACGTCTCCGAGAGCCGGGGAGCCACGGTGTACGCCGAGGCCCTGAGGCTGTTCGACGAGCAGGGAGCCGAGAAAGCCGCCGTCTGAACGGCGGGGGCCCGAGGCGGGACGCATCCGCCTCCCGCCATGCCCCCGCTCCCGTCACGGAGCCCCCACCCGGGCGCCCGCGGCGAAGTACGCCGACAGCGCCACGGTCAGCTCTTCGCCGCCCGGCGCCCAGGCTATGTAGCCGTCGGGCCGCACCAGCAGCGCCTCGTACGGCACTTCGGGCGTGGGCAGGACGCTGACCACCCGCACGATCCCCTCCCACTCCCGCGCCTGGTCCCGGTAGCTGCTGCCCTTCTCGCCGAAGAGCAGCAGCTGCGGCCGGCCCGCCCGCATCAGCTCGATCACATCGCTCTCACCTGTTGCCGTGGTGATCGAGATGTTTCGCAGAAACGTTCCTGCGGCAGGTGACGGACGTCCGGTGACGGGCGGCAGCACGGTGTCCTGGCCGCTGACCATGGCGCCGAGGTGCCCATGACCCCCCTGGCCGTCCTGCGAGGCCAGCAGCCCGGTGAACACCCCGCGCAGCGCGTCGGACTCGGGTCCCGGCCGCATCAGCGCGAGCTGCGCCCGGGTGTTCTCGATGACCCGCCCGGCGGCCGGCCGACGCTCCGCGTCGTAGGTGTCCAGCAGGCCCGCACCCGCCGCCCCGAGCACCGCGAGCGCCAGTTTCCAGCCCAGGTTCAGCGCGTCCAGCACCCCGGTGCTCAGGCCCTGCCCGCCGATCGGGAAGTGCACGTGCGCCGCGTCCCCCACCAGGAAGACGCCTCCCGCGCGGAAGGTCCGGGCCAGCCGCGTGAAGTCGCTGAACCGGCTGAGCCAGCGCGGCTCCTGCATCGCGATGTCGCGCCCGGCGATCCAGGACACCTCCCGGCGCAGCTCCTCCAGGGTGGGCGCGAGCTGCCGGTCCCCGTGGGCGCCGGCGCAGTTGAGCGTCCGGATGTGGGTACGGCCCGCCGGGTCCCGCTTGGCCACGATCCAGCCACGTGCGGTGCAGTGCCAGCCGTCGGCCAGCGTGTCCGGGCTCGCGATCGTGACGGCGCCCATCAGCGCGGACACCGACGCCGGACGGGTGTCGCAGGCGATGCCCGCCTGTTCCCGGACGGTACCGCGCGCCCCGTCGGCCCCCACCGCGTACGGGGCCACGAACACGGCGGGCCCCTGCGGCCCTTCGGCCTCGACGCGCACCTCGTCCGCCTCCTGGCGGACCTCCGTCACCCGGTACCCGCGCAGGATCCGCGCCCCGGCCGCCCCGGCCCGCTGCTCGAACAGCCGCTCCAGCTCCGCCTGCGCACACTTCAGGATCGGCTCCGGCTCGTTCTCGGGGGCCGTGATGACCAGCCCCGGCAGCCCGGCGAAGTGAAAGGGCCGCCCCGCCGGGCACCCGGCGGACGGGTTCCTGCCGCCGGGCAGGTACCCCCGCCTGGCCAGGCCCTGTACCGCCCGGGCGTGCAGCGTGGTCGCCTTGGGCCGCTCGGACACCCGGTCCCGCGCCTCCAGGAGCACCGTATCGATCCCGTACGCGGCCAACTCGGCCGCGACCAGCAGTCCGACGGGCCCTCCCCCGACCACCACGACCTGCGCCCGCACCGCACACAACTCCCGCACAGCGGTACCCCCTTCGCCCCCCGGCCACCGTACGAAGCGGAAATATACCGGCTAAGCCGTTTTTATTACAGGGTTCGGGGCAGGCCGGATCCGGCCCGGTGGGCGCGCGCCCGGAAGTGGGACCCCGACAAGGGGCGGACCTTGTCAGAACGAGCGCATTGCCGAGGTGGACAAGCTCATTGAAGGCCGGTTTCGCGAGCACGAACTCGCTGACATCGTCCTGAGCGTCCCGGGTATCGGCACCGTGCTCGGTGCGGAGTTCCTCGCCGCCGCCGGCGGCAGCCTGGAGGACTTCGACTCCCCGGACGCCCTGGCGGCTTTCGCCGGCGTCGCACCCGCGCCTCGTGACTCGGGCAAGGTCAGCGGCAACCTCCGCCGGCCGGTCACCTACCACCGAAGACTCCAGCGCGTCTTCTGCACCTCCGCACTCCTCAGCGTCCGCTGCGACCCCAACTCGCGGAAGTTCTACGACCGCAAACGCGCCGAAGGCAAGAAGCACGTCCAGGCCGTGCTCGCCCTCGCCCGCCGACGCGTGAACGTCCTGTGGGCCCTGATCCGAGACCGACGGTGCTACCAAGTCACACCACCAGTGACCACAGCCGCTTGACAACAGCATGAGGAAGCTTCGCCGTGCTGGGGAAGGCGTTCGTAGTCACGGGCGTTGCGGCGAGCGTTCATGATCCATCCCAGGGTGCGTTCGACACGCCAGCGGCGCGGGAGCACGACGAAGCCTTTGGCGCCCCTGGGGCGGGAGACGGTCTTGAGGGTGATGTGGAGGAAGTCCTCAGCCCAGGTGACGAGCTGGCCGGCACAGGCGGAGTCGGCCCGGACCTGGGTGATCTGCGGGTGCGTGAGGCGAAGGCGCCAGAGCAGTTCGCGGGCGGCGTCGCGGTCCTGCATGTCGGCGGGCGTCACCATGATCATCACGGGGAAGCCCTTCGTGTCCACCGCGAGATGTCTCTTGCGCCCGTTGATCAATTTTGCGGGATCGAATCCGCGTGTCGCCCGGCTTACCGTGGTGGCGCCCTTGACGGACTGCGGGTCGATGATCAGCGTGACCGGGTAGGCGCATCGTCCCGGGCCAGTGCGCAGCCGACGACGGAGCTGGTCACGGATGTAGGTGATCACGCCGCGACGGTTCCATCGGGCGAAAAACCCGTAAACCGTTTCCCACGGCGGGTAGTCGGAGGGCAGAGCACGCCACTTGGCGCCGTTGCCGACGATGTAGCCGATGGCATCGACGATCTGCCGTCGGGGCCACTTCTCGGGATGCCCGCCGGTCTTGGTCCGGCAGGCCGGGACGGGCAGGAGCGGTTCGAGAAGGGCCCACTGGTGTCGGCCCGCAAGCTCAGGCGAGGGCGGCGACGAGCAGGGTGAAGGCGGCGATGATGACGGCGACGCGGACGTAGTGGAAGCGGAGCCAGCGGTTCATCTGCTCCTTCCAGTCCTCGGGCCGGTTCTCGGGGGTCCACGTCTTGTTCCGGTTGTTGATCGGGACGAGCAGCAGGAGCGACATGATCACGCTCAGGATCAGCAGCGCGGCGGCGATGACGACCAGGCCGGCGCCGTGGTGATGCCATCCGGCGATGGCCCAGAGCGCGCTCAGGACGAGCGAGCCGATGTACCAGAGGGGCATCAGGGCGCCGAGCATCCGGCCCCCGTGGGCGTGGCCGAGTTGGCCACTGTCCTCGGGGAGGGCGTTGAGGATCGGGTTCATGACGAAGGCGACGGAGAATTCCACCCCCACCATCAGGCCGACGACCACGGTGGTGAAGACCTCAAGTGCGTTGAGCATGACTACCCCTCCTGAAATCTAGTGTCGCTAGATGGCGAGGCAACGCTAGTACTACTGCCGCTTGATTGTCTAGCGGTGCTAGGATCGAATCATGTCGGTACAGGAACGCAAGGAGCGCGAACGGGCGGTCCGCGAGCGCCTCATCGTGGCCACGGCCCGCGAACTCGCCGAGCAGCAGGGCTGGGACGCGGTCACCACCCGCCAGCTCGCCGAGCGCATCGAATACAGCCAGCCCGTCCTCTACAGCCACTTCCGCGGCAAACGCGAGATCATCGGCGCCGTCGCCCTGGAGGGCGCCGCCGAACTGGCCGCGGCGGTGCGCGCCGCGACCGCCGCCGCAGACGGCCCGCGCGAGCGGGTCGCCGCCCTCGCCCGCGCCTACCTCGACTTCGCCGCACGCAACCCCGCGGTCTACGACGCCATCTTCCAGCTCGACGGCGGTCTCCCGTACGCACAGCAGGACACCCCGGAACCTCTCAAGGACGCTTTCGCCGCGCTGCTGGAGTGCCTCGGCGAGGTCGCCGGGGACGGCGTCCACCCGGGGCTGTTCACCGAGACGTTCTGGGCGGCCCTGCACGGGCTGGCGACCCTGACCCGGGCGGGACGGCTGCCGCCGGAGGACACCGAGCCGAGGGTGGAGCTGCTGGTGGACCGACTCGCCATCACCTGACACACCATTGACACACCATCCCGGCGGGCACCCGGCCGGGGCCCTCGGGCCCCGCCACTGCCTGCCTGCGGCACCGCTTTGGGTTACACGCGCCCACACGGCGCAGCCACAGACCGCCGGACCCCGCACCCCAGACGGGCACCCGCCCCGGAAGCTGCCATGCTCATTGGTCACGACCCGATACGCGCCCTCATAGAAGCGCTCGCGGGCGCACCACCCCATCAGCCGTCCGTGGCCCCAGCCCAGCCCAGGGCCCTCGCTCTCGTGAAGAGCTCGACGGCTCCGGCTGACCGGGAGGTGGCCCTGGGAATGGCTCGAACCACGGCACGCTACGGCGACCGAGCTCGATACGGCAGGGGCCCGGAACAGCGTCTGTCTTGTCGAAGCACCCCCGGCGCCGCATACAGACCAGACGTCCTGCCCGGCCCCCGCCCGGACTGGCTCAACGGCCAACCCACGCGCCCATGAGGCGTACGCCTCGCGCAGGAACCGCGCCCACCTGCGGCGGCACGGGATCCTCCGCACCATCGCGGACAAGGCCGACCAGGCCCGCAACCGCAAGAAACCCGGCTCGCGCGGCGGCCGGCCGCCGAAGTCCGACCCGCAGGGACTACAACGCCCGGCACGCGGCCGAGCGCGGCATCAACCGCCTCAACAGGCACCGGGCCGCCGCCACGAGGTACGACAGGCCTGCCGTCCGCCACGAAGCGACCGTCCCCATCGCCGCCATCAACCCATGGTGGTGAACGCCCGTGCTGTGGCGGCGCACGGGCTTCTTTGAAGCGAAGCGTTCTGCCGTCGGCCAAGACTGTCGCGCCTTCCATGGCATGGGCGACAGGATCGTCACATGCAGCCGATCTTCGTTCTCGTGCACAGTCCGTCCGTAGGCCCCTCGACCTGGCACCCCACGGCCGAACACCTGACGGCGGCGGGATACCAGGTGCGGGTGCCGTCCCTGCTGCACATAGGCGCCGGCGCTCCGCCCTTCTGGCCCCGCGTCGTCGACGCCATCCACGACGACCTCCGGCAGGTCCCGGCCGACAGCCCCGTCACGCTGGTGGCACACAGCAACGCAGGCTTGTTCCTCCCGGCGATCCGCTCGGGCCTGGACCATCCGGTGACCAGCTCGATCTTCGTCGACGCCGCGCTGCCGGCCCGGACCGGACCGACCCCTGTCGCCTCACCCGAGCTGCTGGAGTTCCTTCGCCCGATGGCTGTGAACGGCAGGCTGCCACGCTGGACCGATTGGTGGGACGAGGCAGACATCGCACCCATGTTCGCTGATCCGATGGTGCGGCAGACCATCATCGAGGAGCAGCCGACCCTGCCGCTGTCCTACTACGAGCAGCACATCCCGGTCCCCGACGGCTGGGATGACCATCCCTGCTCCTACTTGCTGTTCGGTCCTCCGTATGACGACCTCGCAGCCGAGGCGCGTGAACGCGGCTGGCATGCGGCACACCTGCCCGGCGCACACCTCCATCAGATCATCGATCCTGCCGGCACAGCCCGGCACCTCGTCGAACTCGCTACCACGACTTGATCCACTTCCGATGCACGCCCTGACCACCAACCAGCACAAACAGCCCTGACCAGCCCAAACGCGCACCGGGCCTTTCAGCCCTGCCGCCACCTGCAACGAACCCAGCCCCGCTCAACACACAACACACAACACACAACCCCAGCTCACACACCCTGACCTCCCCACCCGGCCCCCGCCCACCGCCTCTCAACGAACCACCACCACACCAGGCCGGCCACGACACCCAACACCAACCAGCCCCCCACCGAGCGTCACCGGATCCCCTGCGGCCCCGGGGCTGCTGCCACCCGGGGAGCGGTGGTGGCGCACCTGGCGCAGCACGCCCGCACCGAGCCCCTCGCCCCGCATCTGCGGACCTGCCGGCGCGGCGAGCAGGGGCGCCCCGTGGCACGGACGCCACCGCGGCTGCGACGGCCCGGCCCTGCTGCTTGTGGCCCGCGCCCGGACCGGGCGCACCTGGCGGCTGACGGACGCCTGCCAGGCCCGCGCCGCTGTCACCGAACACGCCGCCGCCGCCGCCGAGCCGTCCGTCCGTCCGTCCGAGGTGACGTCACCTCGAACGACCGCCTCTCCCCCGCGGCGGGCGAGGCACACCACGGGCGCGACCTCGCCGAGCAGGGCCTGTGGCGGGCCGACGCTCCGGCGCACGGGCAAGCCCGAAGACACAGCAGGCAGCCCACCCGCAGCCACTGCCTCCTGCCCGCGGATCCCCCGTCGGGGATCCGCGGGCACGCAGGGAGGGCCAGGGCCGTGCCCGCACGGCACGGTGGTGGTCGATGCGGCCACAGCGGGGCGAATACCACCGGCTCGGCACTCCCGGCCACGGACAACCGCCCCACCCCCTCCAGGAGGCACACGCCGTACGGCGGCAGACAAAAAGATTGCGCGGCGGGTCAACGTCATGCCCGCCGCGCGTCAGACCAGGAGAAGCTCGCGGACCCTGCCTTCGGGGTCGACAACCTGGATGCGGTTACCGGCGGCGGTCTCACGCTCGATGAAGTCGTACACGGCGATGGCTCGACGGACGGCCTCGGTGATGGAGATGCCGCGCCTGTCGCTGTTCTCCTTCAGGGCACGCGCCGCTTCATCGTTGAGATTGACGCTCAACCGGGTGAACAGCTTCTGCTCGGACATCCCCGACTCCTTCATTGTTCGCGAGCCCGGGACACGACAGACGCCGGAGCCGCGGCCGCCGGGCAGCCAGGACATCGTCCAGGCCCGCCCACGCCATGCAGGCTCGCCCCCGTCACACACTCCGTACGCACCGCCGGCCTCAGGCACAGCAAGGCGACTACAGCCCCCGTCGTTGTTGCCAGTCCGCCCAGGCCGACGCCCCCGTGGCCAAAAGCGATGAGACGCTGCGACCGCCGCTCCGTTGAGGCCACCGGCAGACATCTCATTCGACTGGATTCCCAAGCGTTCATCATGCCCCGGAACCCAGCTCACGTCAACATAATTCCCGCCCCTCATGGGGGTGAAACACGCTTTTTTGCCACATCTGAAGCGTACAGGATGCACACTGAGATCACACCTCATATGATAAGCTCCCCCTCAAGCCCATTCGGGCTTGCACGGCGCGGACGCTCTCCCGGAGGCGCCGCCGACAGAAGCGAGCCGGGGCATGACGATCGACGGCGCTCCCCACTCCAGCGGGAACACACCCTCACCGGGCGACCTGTGCCCGTACGTATCCGGCGCGACGGTACGGGTGGCCGCCGACCAGCGGTGCCCCTTGTTCGCCTCCCCCGACGGCCCCGTCAGCCCCTACGGGGCACCGCAGTTGACGGCCCGGCAGACGCCCGCCGACCCCCAGCACCCCGAGCTCGACGGCGACGGCGCCCGCGGCGAAGAGGAGTTCGGCGCCCTGCGCCGCACGCCGCACGATGTCGGAGCGGGCCTGGAAGGCGTCTACACCACCCGGGAAGAACCCCGGCCGCCCTGCATACCGTGCCAGCGGAGGTGCCATGACTGACCCGGACTCCCCCACCGCCCGCAACCAGCCGGCGGACCTCAGCGAGGACGAGCCGCCCGCCCCCAGCGCCGGACTGGGCGGCATCGTACGACTGCAGCCACCCCCGCACCGGGAACACACCCGGCGCTTCCTGGCCATCGGCCTCCTGCTCTTAGTCGCCCTGCAAGTCCTCCTCGCCGAAACCGCCTTCGTCTTCGACAAGGACTTCACACCCGAAAAATTCCGCGAACTGTCCCTCCTGTTCACCCCCGTGGTCACCCTGGCCAGCGCCGCCTTCGGATTCTTCTTCGGCAGCGCCAGCGCAAACGCCGCAACCGGCAGCCGCCCCGAATAGCAAACCCCACCACCCACCCCACCAACCACAGACCACAGACCGCGCAGGCCACCGGCCCACCAAACCGGCGACAGCCCGAGGGCCACCCGTCGACATCAGACACCGGGAACGGAGAGCGTCTGCCGTTGATTCCCGTGACCACGCGGCCGATCGTCCCCGGGCGATCGGCGCGGTGACCGGGTCCGGCGAGCCCCCGTCGGCCGGAAGCGGGAGAAGACCCGACCAGGGGCGGTCCGTGCTGGACCGACGGCGCATCGTACGGCTGGTCCAGCTTTGAAGGCCCGTCACCGCACCGTGTGGCACCCAGGACAAAGAGGAACCGACGAAATGCGGACGTGGTCAAGGCGTCAGTAATATCCGGAGTCTGAGAAGGCCGCAGTTGGCTCGCCCGTAGCACTGGCGTTTGAGGGCCTTGATGCGCGTCACGGCACCCTCGACGGCACCTGAGTTGTGTTCCAGGGTCAGCCCGTTGATGACGGCCTCCACGTCGCGGCGCAAGCCGGTGGCGAGCGTGTGCAGTGCCGGGAGGTCGTCGGCGTCCACGGAGTCCAGCCAGGCCGGAAGGTCGGCGCCCCGTCGCTGCGTCATGATGGCGGCGAACGTGCGGAGGTGGTTGTGCAGGCGTTCCAGATGCTCGCAGTTGGACACTGCGGTTTTCAACCCGAGCGCGTCGTCCTGGTCGAGGTGGTCAGGGTGGGTGAGCATCCAGCGGCTGACCTGGCGTGGCTTGGGGATCGCCGGGGTGGTCGGCGCGGACTTTCCGGGGCCGCGTTTGCGTCCGTCGCCGTGCGGACGCAGTGGCCGCAGGTAGCGGCGGACGATCTGGACGCTGCCGGTAAAACCCAGGATGTGGAGTTCGGCGGTGATGTCCTGGACATTGGTGACTCCGGCGTTCCAGCACTGGTTGACCACGTCGCGCCACGGCTCCAGTCGGCTGGCCCGGTGCTCGGCCTTGGCCAACAGCTCCTCGACGGTGGCCGCGTCGGCGAAGCGGCGCACGGTCTGTATGTCAAGGTTCAGCTCACGGCCGACTGCCGCCCTGGACAAGCCGCGGGCCAGGCATTCCTGCACGTCGGCGTAGCGTTGTCGGGTGCGGGCGGCCAGCGGGTAGTCCCGGCTCGGCGGGCCGGGGATCTCCGGCCCGGGCGCGTGCTCTTGGGGTTCGGCCTCGGGGCGAGCTGCCTGACGCAGGCAGCCGTGGTGTGCCACGACCGTCTTCTGCGCCGCCTCGCACAGGTTCTTCCACAGCTGGAAGAACTCCGCGACCTGCACGGCGTCCCGTGCGCCGGCCAGGACGCCCCCGGCGTAGGCGCCGCCGCGGTCGCGGCACACGATCTCGATGCCGCGATGCCCGGCCAGCCAATTGGCCAGCGTCTGGGCCTCACGGTCCGGCAGCACCTCGATCGGCCGGTGCGTTTCCATGTCGATCAGGACGGTGCTGTAGGAGTGACGGCGCCGGATCGCGAAGCCGTCGACGCCGAGCACAGTCACCGCCGGGACTGCGGGCAGGGGCTGCACTCGGATCAGCTCGATGAGCAGGTCACGGCCGCACGGCATGCCAGCTGAGCAGCGAGCCGGGATCCGGCCCGGCCGGCCAGCGCCAGCGCGATCGACGCCAGCGCCTTGGTCAACGCCGACGTCCGCCGGGCGAACAGCGACGTGAGACCCGCGACCTGCTCGCAGAACGTTGTCTGGAGACACGCATCATTGACGCACTTGAAGCCGCGTACCCTCACCACGACCATCACCCCACGCCCGGCAACCGACGAGTCCGCCAGCGAACGGCGATAGCGACCGTGAACCCGTGAGGACCGCGCGCCGCAGCCGGAACACGCCGCGACCGGTGCGGAAGACCGCACGGACAACGTCACCGACACCCCGTCGGACTCAACCCGATCGACAGCAACAGCGTTCAGGTGCGGAAACAGGTCCTCTACAGTCTGCGATAAGCACGCCGATCATGCTCTCCGATCACACAGGGCCCCGTGCGCCGAGACGCGTCGGCCAGGGGAAACGCCACGTGATCTGCCAGAGCCGAAAGTACTTGATCGCCCACAGCCGACTCGAGTGTTCAGCCTTGATGCATCGTGACCGGCTACGGGAAAAGGACTTCGTCGCGAAAGCCTGGTCCGGGCATGATTTCCACCGTGCATGAGGACGAGAACGATCGCGGGCGGACACGGTACACGCTGACTGAGACGGGGAACGGCCATGCCTGGGGCGTCTGCGCCGAGGCGGAGGGGCTGTTCGGGGAACCCCGGCGTGGGACGTACGAGCTGTTCGGCTGGGTCGGCGAAGGAGCCGAGGTGCGCGGCTGGGCCGGCAGCTGGGTGTGGTTGGTGCCGGAAGACGAGGCACTCGATGCTTGGCTGCTGGAGGACGCGGAGAGCGTAGGGCAGTTCCCTGGGACAGACAGCCTCGTGTTCACCGGTCTGGACGACTACGAAGGTCCGCCCGAGGGACACATGGGTCCCGTCCGAGTACACGACGGGCACCGGTGGCTGGGCTCGTGTCGGGCATTCACCCGCATCCTGCCGCCCGAGCAGGCGACACCCCCGCTCGTCCTGCGGGGACTCGCCCCGAGCGATCAGCTGCGGACGGCACTGATGAAGGGCACCCGGCGGGCACTGGATCTGGAAGAGGCCGCCTTCGAGATACGGGACGACCAAGGTGAGCCGCTTACCGACCGACTCCTGTGGACCAGAGTCAGCGCCTGGCACCCATCCTCCTACGGGACGGACCTGATCGACCTGGAGCTCGACGGGAAGCTCTTCACGCCCGTTCCCGAATACGCCCGGCCCATCTGGGAGCAGTGGCTCGCCGGGCCACCGGACACCTCGGGAGCCTGGGCCCGCCTCGACACCCGGCGCCGCGGGGCCTGGCTCGATCTCGTCCGAGAAAGGGCCTGCCGACGCGCCCACCATGACCGGCCGGCTCATCACGCCTACCAACTCGACGGCCGGCACATCACCGACGAACCTGGCCTCTACCTGGCGCTCGGCGAGGCAGTGAACGGGCCGGGTGGCTACTTCGGCGGCTGCCTGGCCGCCCTCGACGACTGCCTGCGCGGTACCTTCGGCTACACCGCCCCCGCAACCCTGCTCTGGCGAGACGCCGCGACCGCACGCGAGCACTTGTCCGAAACCCTGACACCGGACGGCCAGCCCTACAACCTGTTCGCCGAGATCCTCGATGTCCTCGCCGAGGGCGGCATGAACGTCACCCTGGCCTGAGCTGCGCGCCGCCCGCCACGGTACCCGGCAGCCAGATTGCTCCCTCACCACTCTCCTCTGGATCACATGCCGAGCACCAAGCTGACTCGCACGCTCCGTGGTGCCAACTCGGCTACTCAAATGCCAACCTAGTTGCACGGTCGGCCCTGTTCACCGCGGCGCGTCAGCCAGGAACGTCACGTGATCGTCGCCAGAGCCCGTAATGGCTCTGTCGGCGATCTTGTGATGTCTGCCGTCTGCCGTCTGCGGGCTTCAGGAGCTGATGTCCTCCCGAGGGTGCCTGCATCCGCCATCACGTCTTGATCGTCGAACCCAAACCGCCCAGCCTCGCCGTTCACCGCCAGGCGGGATTGCGGCTCGGCAGCCATGGCCCGAACAGAGACTCGTACTCCTCGCCAGTCTTGACGGTGAGCACGAAATCAGGCGCGGTAGCCGAAACCGCAGCATGCAGGCGAGCCAGCAAGACCGGGACGGATCCCAGCTCCAGGTCCAGCGCCGCCGCCAGACGCACTCGATTAGCGCCGAGCTCCGGTTCATCGCTGAGCTCGTCGCGGCCAAGGTGAATTGCGGTCGTTCGCATAACCTCCAGATCACCGGATCCAGAGAATTTCTGGCAGTCCCACCAGGACGGCAGCCCAAGCATGATCTCCAGTGCTTCGGCCAGGCTCTGGCCGATCAGCCCGGCCTGTCCCTCGGAGCTGGCATACAACATGGGCCGAACCGTGCCGCGATCACCACAGAGGAAGAACGTCCCGCCGGTGAAGTCGCCGGCAACACCGTCCAAGGCAAGCCCGGACGACAGCCGGACAGGCTCGCCGTGATCGCCACGCGAAAGATCAAACCCGCAAACCTGCCATAGCGACTCAGCGTTTTGCTTGCGAGCGGTCAGTAGTCCAGGCGCCCGTGAGTGGACGGAGTGAGCGGCGCGACAGACACGGTGCTGCTGCGGATCGGTGACAACAATCTTGGCCAGGTGATGGCTATCGCGTCCCGGCACAGATCTCACTCTAAGTGGCAGTCAAATCGACCAAGTGTCACCTAGCGAGAAAAGTCGCAGCGCGACTTTTCGAGGTAGTTGCCACAGCGACGCATGGCGGGGCAGGGTTTCCGAACTCGACTGATCGCTCTACATGACACTGGATGGTCATCGTTGATGACACCTGTATCTGTTGTTCGGACGGCTGACACCCAGCTCGGACGGGAGTCGAGGACACAGGTCATCCAGCCCGCTCGTCCTGCAACTCAGCGGGCGCTGTATCAAGTTGGTGGTCATTACCGTGGAAAGTGGCACGCCGGACCAGAGTGGGCTGTAGCGCCGCAAGCAGCAGGCTCGCGAGCACCATCGCACTCCACAGTCCAGCTGGTCCGGCATGCTCGATCAGTTGTGTCCCCATCAAAGGGGCTGCGATCCCCGCGATGCCCCAACTGGTGCCGTAGACGGCCAGATAGCGCCCCCTTCCGCCGGGCGGGGCCAGGCCCGCGACGACCGCGTATGCACGGCCCACAAGGAGCAAGTCGCCCACACTCCACACGATGGTTGCCGCCAGGTAGGCGGTCACGTTGTGAGCGAGCGCGTATCCACCCAGCCCCAGTGCCAGCAGCAGGTACCCGGCGGCGAAGGCGACTGGCGTCGAGAGCGTGGAGAGCCGGCTCCAGCGCATAAGCGGTTGGCCTGCGCTGATGGTGAGTGCGGAGGTAGTGAACAACAGACCGGCGTCGGTAGGCCGCAGTCCTTCATGGTCCATGGAGAGCGGGAGCGTGATCATGATCTGGAGGTAGATCACGGCGAACAATGTCCCTGTTGCGAGCATGAGCAGCAGGGCACGATCACGCCACGGGGTGACGGCGGGTGTCTGGTCGGGTGCCGCTGCCGCGGTCGTGCGGTGGTCGGCGGGGAGCACTAGGCGCACGGTGAGCGCGCAGAGCAGGCACGTGAGGGCGTCAACGACGAACAGCCACCGCAGATCCCAGCGGCCCAGCCCTGCCGCCACAAGTCCAGCGCCCATGCCCGCCGCGGCCAAAGCCGCGTTCAGCAGGCTGTAGGCGCGAACGTGCTCACTTGGCGTCAGTACATCAGCGATCACGGCCTGGCTCGGCGGTTCGTAGATCTCGAAGACCAGGCCCAGCAGAACTGCGAAGCAGATGGCCGGTGTCAGGCTGTCGGCCGCGGCGAGTCCCAGCTGCGCCACCGCGCACCCTGTCAGGCCCACCACGATCGTGCGGCGTCGGCCGATCCGATCGGCCAGGCGTCCGCCGACCAAGCGTGAGGGAATCGTGGCGAGGCCGAAGGCGGCGGTGACGCATCCGGCGACGGCGGTGCTGGCCCCGAACCTGGTCGTGATGAGCACGGTGAGGAACGACAGGGAGAACGCTCCTAGCCGGTTGACCGCCCGCGCCACAATCAGCAACCGCACCGCACGCGGCAACCGCTTCCTGCCCTGCATAGACCTCACCCGTCACCCGTCACCGGCGAAACGGATATCGTCGGTGACGTAATAAAACGCTAGAGCTCGAAGGAGTGATCAGTCAAGTGATGTTCGATGGTCACGTGGCGACGCTGCTCGATGTAGCTGTCTCACTCGTGAATGTGCTGACCGACGGCTCCCGGCAAGGCCGCCCCTACACCGCCCCGCACGGCGACCAGCTCCCCCAGGCAGTCCACGACGCACTGCCGCCCGCACCTGACCGCACCACAGTCGAACAGGTACACGCGGCCTATCTCGCGCACACCGCCCAGCAGATGAGGGCGGTGTTCGACGCCGTCGACAGCGGCCGTACCGACCAGGCGGCAGAACTTGTGAACGTCCTGCTGCGCACCACCGGTGCTCGCCCTCAACTCGACCGCATTGACGGCGAGCCCTGGCAAGTCCACTTCCACGGCGCCGACGACACTCTCTCCGTGGGCTGGAGCGCCGGATGCGCGACCGCCCTTGCCCTGGCCGTCGGCAGCGACCTCGCCGGACGCCTCGGCGTCTGCACAGCCCCGCAATGCGACCGCGTCTACGTCGACAACTCTCGTAACGCCGTACGCCACTTCTGCTCGAACGCCTGCCGCAGCCGAGTCAAAGCTGCAGCCTTCCGTGCACGCAAGACCTCACAAGGTTGAGCCGCAGCCGCGGCAGACACTTTCTCCCTGAGTGGCAGATAGTTCGACCAAGTGTCATCTACCGCGAAAAGTCACACCGGCGCGACTTTTCCTGATTGCGACGCTTGGTCTCGATGGTTTGACACCGAGGCTGTGGCGTCACTTCTCGTCGGCGTGAAGCGTCCAGTCGTGGGTCCGATCGCCACCCCCGCAGCGGCTTCGGCCGCGCTCGAATCAGCCCTGTCCAGGCCTCAGCCACTGGCTGACACCAGCCGCGCAACGTGCCGCAGTGACTCTCCTCACCGAAGAAATAACAAAGCCCAGTTGCCCGCCACATCACCCCGTTACTATGAACGGCCCGCTGGGGACAGGAGGAGCCTTGAGTACCTGGGTTGATTTCTACGGGACCCTGGCTTCTGTCGCTGCTGGAATCGCCGCCATCGCGTTCCTCACCTTCCAGGTCAGAGCCGATGTCTGGCGGGAAGGCACCACACTCCGACGCCTCCTCGCCGTCTTCACTCTTGCTGAGTTCGGCACACCGCTGTTCACCGCCCTGATCATCCTGATGCCCAGCCACCCGTGGCGTCTTGCCGCCGGAATCGTCGGACTGGTTGGCCTGGTCCTTGTCGCCGTCTACTGGACCGCCTACGTCTCAGCCCGCTTCACGGTCGCCCCCCAGTCGGATGAGGAGGGAGGGGACCAGGGAACTGGATTGAGCAGCAACGACCACTGGCAGGCGATCCTGACGACCATTCCGCTCGGCGGCTACGGCGGCTTCGTATGGCTCGCGATTGCGCATCCGACCTACGGACCGGAGACCCAGGCCTGGATTTGCTTGTGGTTCCTACTGTCGCGGTCCGTAGAGGCGTGGTGGTTCCTCAAAGCCCCTACCGCAAGCAGGGGCACCCGAGACGATGAGCTCACGCAGACCCAGAACCCAGTCTCGGAGAGGCCATAGCCGTTGGTGTGGCCCCGGGGGTGGGGCGGCCGGCGGCCTGATCGTCCGGAAACGGACCGGACCGGCATGCGCGGCATCCGTCATACCCGGAACCGACCCGTCGGAGGGTGTGCGCGGCAACGCTGAACCTGACCCCGGCGTCAACTGGACTGAAAATTCAGCGAAGGTGTCAACAATACCGACCTCCTGATGCCAAGTAGAGCGACCAGGCCGACTGGTCCGCCCAGTTCAACCCGCCGCCCTTGGTGTCACCTAGCGAGAAAGGTCGCACCCGGCATCTGTGCCTGAGCGGTTTACCTGGCGGATGGGCGCTTGAGCTGGCGGGGCTGAGTGCCTGAGTTGGAGCGAGGTCGGGCTGCGCCCGCGCTGCCAGATTTAGATGAGGCCGCGCCCGGAGAGGAACCTGCGCCACTCGTTGACAGCGTCTTCGGCGATCTGCAGAGCATCGTACTCCTTGCCGCCGGACGCCACGTAGAATCGGTGCGCCGAGTTCCCCGTGCCGACGAACACGGTTACGTCGTTCCGCGCAATCGTCGTGGAGGTGTCACCGGTCCGAGTGCTCGTCAGCTTGAGGTGCTTCGAGCCGTTGGCGAGGTCCGCAGAGAGCTGGAGAACTAGGTGGTCATTGATCAGTTTGTCCCCGTGGGGCTTCGTCACCTGGCTCGCCGGATCGTTGCCGAGCCAGTCCTTGAGGTGGTGCACGGTCTCGAAGAACGACAGAACTCGGTCGACTGCAACGTCGGTGCCACCCGGAGCGCCTTGGTACACGGCCCGCACGTCCTCTAGGCGGCGACCTACCCGGGCCCATTGCGATTCCCAGCCCTGACCAAGCATGGGACAAGCGTCGCACGAGGTCGACGCCAGGTGGGTGATCGCGTGCCTCGTATCTGGCTTGGGCGGACGACTTTCAAGGCCCCAGCGTGTCAGTTGGCGAACGCCGCCAACTGACACGCGGAGCCTCAGCATCGCTGTGTGCACGGTGCAGTAGCGTGGGATTTCCCGCTCTGCTGCACCATGGGAATCGGCTGATCAGCACTGGGGGAGCTGTTCATGGTCGGGCAGGTCGAAGTGTGTGATGCGCCCGGTGACCACCGCCAGCTCGCGAGCCTCCTGGGCGTTGCGGGCGAAGACGCGCTGGGACGACAGCTGCGGCGAGCGGGAGACAAGCTTGGGGCACGGGCGGACGATGCCGTACAGCGCGGTGAGCCGCCCCTCGGAGTGAACCGGGACGCCGTACGCGAAGTTGGGGGCCATGGCGGGATTCTCGGGAACGGTCACCCGAATCTGCTCCTCACGCCACGCGCGGTCGGCCACCGTGGAGAACAGTTCCTCGATCGGCACCCGTGACAGGCGGCCCCACCAAGCCCTTGCCGTTTCCGTGGCCCTGCGCGCTGCCTCTTCCTTCTCGGCCGCCTCGCGCGCACGTTGCGTCTCCCGCTCCACGTGGAGACGCTGCTGCTCCTCCATCCACACCCGGTGCTCCTCCTCCTGGACCTTTCGGCGCTCCCGTGCCTCCTCTGCGGCGCGGAGCCGGCGGGCCTCTTCCAGCCGCTGCCGACGGAGAGCGGCCGCAGCTTCCTGCTCCTTCTTCCGGGCCTCGCGCGCCTGCTTCGCCTTCTCCTGGCGCTGGCGCATGGCCTCGTGCTCTGTCTGGGCGCGGGCGGACTGCCGGGAGGTCCACCACAGGTCGCGGCGGAAGGTCCAGTACTGGTCGTCGATGACCCGGGTCACCTGGCGGTAGCGGGGCAGGCTCCGGCAGGGGGAGAGCTGTCCGAGGACGGCCCACCGCACGAACTTCTCTGCAGTTCCTCCTCCTTGAACGCCCATCTGCCGGCAGCGAAGTTGAATCCGGCGATCCCGTCGTCCGCCATCCACGGGCCCTTGTCTTCGGGCGCGCGGACCCGTACCGCCGGCACCGCGCCGATCCACTTTGACGTCCTCTTGTGCGGCGAGACCCAGCACACGGCAATGCCCTCGGCCCGGTAGCGGGCGGGGCGCGCCCGGATGTCGTCGACGGTGATTGCGGAGAGCTGGGCCTCCCAGGCCATGCGCTCAGTGCCGTCCGGTGCGGTCGCCATGACGTCGGCCCACCACGAGCCGTCGGCAGCCGCGACCTCCAGCTCGGCGTACCACCCGGCGTCACGGATCGCTCCCGCGATCTCCAGCTTGAGCATGTGGTGCTCCCACGACTCGTTCGTCAACGAGCACTCCCGCGGCCGCCCGGGATCGTGGCAGAAGTACGGCACCCCGCGGGGCGAGCGCTTGGCGTGGACGCTCCAGCCGCAATCGGGACAGGTCAGCGGAAGGCGGGGGCTGGCCTTGTAGACCTGGCCCCAGTCCAGACCGGCTCCGAGGTCCGGCTGGGTGGCGTCGAGACGCCCGGTATCGGGATGCAGTGCAGTGAAGGGCATGAATCGCATCTCCTGGGCGATCCGGCGTAAACCGCTGCGTATATGACACAACAGGAGATAGCAGGCGGCACTGACAGCCCGTCCCGGACCGACGCTGACAAGCGGCTCCGGAGGGGGATCACGTCGGACAACCTGCTTATCCGACGAGATGACCAGCCAGGACGTCCGGGGCTGACGGGTCCAGCGACCACCGTTCCGCGCCCGAATTGACGCGCCGAATTGGGCTCACAATTTTTCTGGAATCACCGGTCATCTTTTTTCACCCATCCCGCTACGTCGTGCCAACGGCACGCGATATGACAGGGGAGGGACTTATGACACCTGAACGAATCATGATCGAACAGCTCAAGAAGGCCGGTGCGGAGCACGCGGTCCCGGACGAGGATCCGGCCGCCAGGGCAGAGCGGCAGCGCGCCGAGGACGCCGAGATCGTCGAGCGGCTGCGCCGGGCCAGCTTCCGGGGCCATGAGATGGACCTGACGCGTGAGCGGCTGTGGGGGTACGCCATGGTCTGTCTCAACGGCTGGTGCTCTGACGGTCACATCGTGTTGCACGTGCAGGAATCGGCGACGTTCCTCGCAGAGTTTCGCATCGAGGGCCGGCACGCCGACGTCCTGCGCAGTAACGCGGAGGAGCGAATCGGCCTCGTCCTTGCCGCGATCGCGGGCGCCTGGCCCGTGTTCGCCGAGAAGGCGCTGCACGGCGGCGGATGGAACCCGCGCTGGGAACCCGAGGCCGGGCCGCGGCGCCGGCCGACGGCGGCCCGGCGCCGCGAGCCTGCAGACCTACTTCACCCGCTGCGTCCTGCAGTACTTCCCCGCCACTACTGGGAGTGGTCCGCCGACCGTGACCGGCGGCTCATCGAACTGGGCCTCTTCGAGGACTGGAACGTGCGCCTGACGCCATGGTGGACCGGCTCGCCGTTCGAGGACGAAGAACTGCTCGTCAACGACTGCCTCAACCGGCTCATGGCCGACCAGCCCGACCACATCCGCCACATGTTCCGCATGATCTACGACGGGCACAACTACGCCGAGATCGGCGACACGCTCGGCATCAGCGCCTCCCTGGTCGCCAGCCAGGTCTGCAAAGCCCGGGATAGGTGGCGACGCGATAGGCGTGGGTACCGCGAGCAGTACCGCGCGATCACCGGCCACCTCCCCCCGCCGGATCCGGAAGACCGGATGGGCGAGGCCATCCGGCAGCGCGCCGTCCAGGCCCGGAAGGCGGGGCCGCGGCGATGACCAGGATCACCGTGCTAGCTGTATGAGGGCTCGACGTTGGTGACGCTCTCGCGGAGGCGTGCTGCTGGCGGCCTTCCGGCGGCAGCACTATGCGGCCGGTGGTAGTTGTAGTGGATGTTCCACACTGCGATCGCGGCTGACCGGGCGTCCTCGCTGGTGAACTCGCGGGCGTAGAGGACTTCCTCGGCCATGATGCGCTGGTAGCGCTCCACCTTCCCGTTGTGCCGAGGTGTGTATGGCTTGGTTCTCTGATGCCGGGTGCCTTGCCCGACGATGCGGGCGAAGTCGCTGGAGCGGTAGCAAGCGCCATTGTCGGTGACGACCCGGTGGATGTGGTTGATGCCGTGGGCGGCGAACCAGACCTTCGCCCGGGCGAGGAAAGCAGCAGCCGTCGCGCCCTCTCATCACCCAGCGGTTCTGTGTAGGCGAGCCGTGAGAAACCATCGACGACGGAGTGCAGGTAGACGTAGCCACGCTTCGCCCCGGCCGACTTCGCCCGACTAGCGACCTTGGCCTGATCGCTGTCCCGGCCATGGATCCGCCACCCGCCGCCATCAGGGATCCGGCCGACCTTCTTCACATCCAGGTGCACCATGTGTCCGGGCCAGCGGGCGATGATCTTCCCCGGCTTCCGGTTGTTCTCACCGCCTGGGTCGATGAAGCGGCGTTTGCCGAGGCCGAGCCGGGTCAGGTGTCGGCTGACAGTTCGCCGGTCGATCACAAAACCGATACTCACAAGTTCGTCGGTGATCCGTTGCGCGGACCACTTGAGCTCGCGGCGCCAGGACTCGATCTGCTCGATGACCCATGCTGGAGTCGCGTTCGGACTCCGGTGCGGACTCGACGGCCGGTCTTGCAATCCCGCATCACCGTGTAGCCGCCAGCGATTTACCCACTTTCTGGCGCATGCGCGAGAGATACCCATCTCAGCGGCGACGTGGGCAATGGGACGTGTCTGGCACCGCTTCACGAGCCGCCTACGGCCCTCGACGCTCAGGGGCGCATTCGCGTGGGGCACTCGTCGTCCTCTCGACGTCAGACGACGGCAGGCGCGACACCTATCGTGCGCGCCTGCCGCATTGCGGCCTTTCAGCCCTTCGGTGCGACGCGGATACGGTTCCCGTCAGGATCGGCTGCGAGGAAGGTCAGCCCGAACCCCGCATCATGAGGCTCGCGCAGGATCGTGACCCCCTTGGACTTCCACTGCTCAAAGGTCGCGTTGAGCTCGTCGGGTCGTCCACCGTCGATGGCCAGGCACACCTCACTGGTGCGCGGGACGTCCGGTGACAGATCCTCGAACTGGCCAGACCACAGACCGAGGTCAGCGCCTGGCCCGAGGTCGAAGGTGATGTATCCCGAAGTCTCGAACGAGGGGCTCATGCCGAGGAGGTCGCCGTAGAAACGAGCTGCGGCGGGAGCGTCGTTCACGTAGACGATGGACACGACGGATGTGGTCATGGTTGTTCCTTCTCACAGGTCGTAGGTACGCATCCACCAGCCTGACCGGGATATGCGCCGCATCGTGTCGCAATTCCTGAAAAAATTGGTGTGTGACCCCAGACCGCTTCTTCACCCTGATGCTGCTCCTCAAATCGAGGGATGCCGTGACCACCCAGGAACTCGCCTCAGCGCTCGGAGTGTCCCTTCGAACCATCACCCGAGACCTGAACTGGCTCCGCGACGCCGGTCTGCCGGTGACCGCACACCGGGGCCGCCTCGGAGGCGTGACCATGCTGCCCGGATCCGGACTCGACCTCACGCGACTCACACCGGGCGAGCGTGATCATCTGTCGCTCACCGGGCTGGATGAGAAGCAACGTGCGGAGCTCAACGCATCGGTCGAAAGCCAGCGCGCGCTCTCCAAGATCGCCGCTACACAGCCACGTCGAGTTCATGAGCTCCTGCCGCTCACCGACGTAGTGCACGTGGACAGCCGTCCCTGGCGTCAGGCACGAGCTTCCGGCACGACTCCGGCTTCGCTGATCGGCGCAGTGCGGCGAGGTCGCCGGCTACGGATCGAGTACGACAGCCCACGCGAGTCAGGCCCACGCGACCTGGTCGTGGATCCCTACGGGCTGCTCGCCAAGGCCGGCATCTGGTACCTCGTCGCCGACTGTGTCCGAGTGCCACGGATGTACCGACTCGAACGGATCACGACGTGGAAAGAAGCCGACCAGCCACGACGGATCCGCGAGAACCAGACCCTGGCCACCGTCGCCGCAGCGCTCATTGATCAGTGGGAGCACAACCACGCGATAGAGGTCAGCGCCACCATCGACCAGACCCAGATCGAGCGAGCGCAACGGATCTTTGGCCTACGACTCGTCCCGGACGACCATGAAGAATGCGCCACCGGCCGCAAGGTGACGATCCGCTTCCTGCATCTGGAGGACGTGCGAGCACTACTGCCGTTCGGGAGCGCCATCACTGTGCACGGCCCCACCGAAGCCAGGGCTCACCTCCGCGACCTCGCCACCAATCTTGCCCACCACTATGCGCCGTCACCAACGTCCTGACCCGCAACAACTAGCCGGTCGGCGAACCCACCCGGCGCTCACCCGACGAACGTCTCTGGGACACCCGGGATCGGCAGAAGGCCGCGGCGGTGCGCCGGGCATCGTGAAGCCGTCCGCCACGGACGCTCGCCGCCGGGCCGCATCGGGTCAGGAGGAATACCAGAAGATCCCGTCGCCGCCGTCGTGGGCGATCGTTTGAGCCATGACATCGCAGTCATGCCAGTAGAGCCCGTGTGTGCCGGTGAGGAAGCCGTAGACCGACGCAAGCGACGTGGTATCGCACGCAAGGCCGTTGTGGATGCAGAAGCGCTCGACCGGGACCCCCGGGAACTGAGTGAGGCCGGCTCCGGGCGATGTGAAACCGAGCGCGCTCCAGCCCTCGGGGACCACAGCCCCGATCCCGGTGCCGGGCTGCATTGGGTCGGCGTAGAGCATGCCGTCGCGTGCGCAGTCGCGGGCGCGGCTGCTGCTGCGACCATCACCGACTGCTTCCCTCCCTGACCCGTCCGGGGCCCCTCCGGACCCCCGAACGACGTGTCAGTTCCCGCCGCGGGACCGTCGGGAGAGCGCTACGGCCACACCACCGGCCAGCAACAGCGCGCCGGCCGCCCAGACGATCCAGCCGCCGCCGAATCCGGTGTCGGCCAGCGGTCCGGACCCTGCGGAAGGGCCGCCCGAAACGGAGCCGGACGCTCCGGCCGCGCCGCCGGAGCCGGACCCGCCGGGCGTACCGCCGCCCGCGGAGCCGCCCTGCGCCAGCCGCAGGGTCAGCGCCGCGCTGTCGTTGGAGGCGTCGGGGTCGAGCCCCTTCATGACCTCCAGCGTGCGGACCTGGCCCGTGGAGACCGCCGGGGTACGGGGGCCGATAGCGACGGTGAACGACAGGACGTGTCTGTCCCCCGGGGCGGGGTCGCCGAAGTAGCACTGGTAGGAGGACCGGCCCATCCGGGGGCCGGGGTCCGACCCGTCGTCCGTGGGCGGCGGCTGGCAGTTGTCCGGGATCTTCGTGGCCTTCGTGCCCGGCGGCAGCTTGACGAGGACCGGGAGGAAGGCGTCGTCGTCGAGGAGGTCCTCCACCACCGCCGGCCCCCGGTCGATCACCGTGGCGTGCAGCGTGGCGTGACCGCCGCGCCGCCCGGTGACGGTGTCCCCGGTGACGGCGAAGTCGGCGTGGTTGACGCTGTTGACGTAGGTGGTGAAGTACGGGTCGATGTTCCCGTCGGACGGCATCGCGCCCCTCGGGACCAGGGTCAGCGGGGTCCCGGGGCCGTTCGCCGGGGCGGCGCTGGTCAGCGGGGTGAATTCGTAGAAGATCTTGTCGCGCAGGGCCTCGTCGCCGACCTTGACGCGCAGCGGCGACGACAACGCGTACTGCCGGCCGGGCTCCACCGGGGTGGGGAAGTCGCACAGGGTCTCGCGCACGATGTGCCCCCCGCGGTCGCTCGCGGGCACGTCGCGGCAGTTGGCCCAGGAGCCCTGGAGGTGCAGCCCGGCGGTGGTGTCGATCCGCAGCTCCACCCCCTTGGCCGCCGGGAGTTGGCCATTGTTCCACACGTCGAGCGGGAAGGTCAGCGTGTCGCCCGGCACCTGGTGCAGCTGCTCGGCGGACGCGCTCACTTCAGCTGCGTCGCGCCGTTGGTCAGGGTGAGGTGGTCGCCGGTGACGGTGGCGTCCGACGCCGTGCCGGAGACGGTCACGGTGCCGCTGCTGCCGACGGCCGCACCGGGCTTCGGCACCAGCGTGATGGCGTGGAAGTCCGAGGTGGCGGACGCCAGGTCCAGCGTGCAGAGGTTGCCCTTGCAGTGCTCCGACGGTGCCGTCTCGGCGAAGTCGGCCACTCCGGACAGGTCGACGGTCAGGTGGACGTGGTGTGCCGTGCCCCCGCCGGCCACCTTCCACCGGTAGGACAGGTC
Organism: Streptomyces sp. NBC_01537; assembly: GCF_045040445.1. Classification (NCBI taxonomy): domain Bacteria; kingdom Bacillati; phylum Actinomycetota; class Actinomycetes; order Kitasatosporales; family Streptomycetaceae; genus Streptomyces; species Streptomyces sp. NBC_01537. The sequence continues at coordinate 120,947 of NZ_CP109392.1, forward strand.
CACGCTCGCCGGCTCCCTCCCGATGAAGAGCTTGTGCTCGGCGAACTGGACCGTCATCCCTCGTGCGGCGTCCGCCGTGTCGGCGCGGGCCGGACCCGTGCCGAACACCCCCGCCACCAGCGCCACCGCGCCCGCCGCCGCCGTCGCGACCGCGCGTACCCGTGATCGTCGTGCCATCCGACCGGACCCTTCCCTGCGCGCCGGGAGGATCCCGGCCCGCCCTGCTTCACAGGTGTGACCCGCGAGGTGCGGAAATGGTTGCGGCCAGCCGGGCTCAGGTGTCCGCGCTGCCGGGCACGATGTGACGTGGTCTAGGAGCCGGACACGGATGATCACAGTCGTCGACCTGTCGACACCCACGTGAGCCTGGACACGTTAGTTGGAACCAGCGAGGCCCGGCGAGCTGGTGGTTTCTGGACGGTGGGACACGCTTGTTGGCACCGAGTGCATGCTTCTTGCGACCAACCGCGAGTTGACAGTCTTCTTGGCACCAGTTCGCTAGGTTCTGTCCGCTCCACCGGCGGCGCTCAACCGCACCCGGTGACGCTGGAGGTCGACCTCGGTGACCTCCACTGTGATCAGCTCGCCCTCGTCGACGAGCTTGCCAGGGGTCTCGACCGACTCGTCGGCCAGCTCTGAGAGGTGAAGGAACCCCACAACGTCGGGAGCAAGCTGCACGAACACACCAAAAGGAACGATCTTGATGATCGGCCCGGTGAGGACCCGGCCGACCTGATCCGCAAACCGAATGAGTGGATCATCCTGCAGAGCCTTCAGCGAGAGCGTGACCTGTCCGGTTCGAGTCTCGGCAATGATCACCTCAGCGGTGATCCGCTGGCCTGCTTCGACTGCCTCGGAAGGGTGGTTGATCCAGCCCCATGTCAGGTCCGGCACCCGGATGAAGCCGGTGCAGGAGCCGTCCGGTTCGCCATCGACGTGAACGAAGACCCCGAAGTTGTGAACCTCGGAGACCGTCCCGGCGACGACCTGCCCTCCTTCAAACGCGAGGAGGAAGGACCGCAAGGCCTGAATCTCGCATGCCCTGGCGGAGAGGTGAAGCTGACCTTCGCGCCAACGCCCGATCTCTTCGGCGTTGATCTCCTGGCCGACCTCAAACAGCTCGGATGGATGTTCCATCCGACGCATCGACGCCTCCTGTCGAGGAATCCGAGCGATCTCGGCTTTCTCACCTTCGACATCTACCAGCTGCACCAAAACGTCCGCTCCGTCGAACCCGGCGACCCTCACCGTTCTCACGGCCCCCGGCCGGAGCTGGTTGATCAAGGACTGCACGCGAGGGTCAGCGGTTGGATCGGACACGGGGGTGAGCCTAAGGCTTGTCCCGTAACACCTGGCCGCAGTTGAGATGATTCGGCATCGCCTGCCTCCACGACCTGCTCCTCGAAGCTGAGATGTTGCAGGTAGTGGCGGCTGCGGTCGGGCAGAGGGTCGGTGATGCGGATGCGGATCAGCTCAGGGCTCGAACGAGTCCTTCGTGCTGGGCCTCGGAGAGCGTTTGACACCGCTGCACGCCAAGACCTCGGTCCCAGTGGCGTCGAAGTACAGAGTGAAGAACCAGGACCGGTCTGCTGCGTCGATGATTCCGGTACGCAGTTGCTCGTCGCGGTGTCGAGCGAGGATCTCAACGGTCTCGTCGAGGCCGAGGGTCGTCAGGCCGCGCTTCAACGACCATCTGAGCCTCGTTGAAGCGATGCCGGCGACCATCCACTGGGGCACCTCCCTGTCCCAGACCACTACCTCGCCGCCGGCGGCGATGGCGTCGCGTGCTGCCTTGCAGGCGCTCGTCTGGTCGGTGAGCATCGCGGCGATGTCGGGCTGACTTGGGTGCTCGTCCTCGGTGGCCATGCGGTGACTGTAGAGACTGGCTGTGGGCGTTGCTACAGGACCCGGCGGGGCGTGGGATAGAGGATGGAGCATTCTCGATGTTGTGCCGGGCACCGTGAAACGATCTTGTGGTGGCTGGTGTGATCACGGCGTCGGAGTCGTCCTGGATAGTCCCGTTCAGCGGGCTGAGCCCGCGTTCCTTCGGGAAGCTGGTGACCGCGCTGCGCCGCGAAGGTGCAGATCCGGTTCGCAAGGGCCGCCCGTGGTCCCTTCCGCTGGAGGACCGGGTGCTGCTCGTGTCGGCCTACTGGCGAACGAACTTGACGATGCGCCAACTCGCCCCGCTCTTCGGCGTATCGAAGTCCGCAGCCGACCGGATCAACGACCACCTCGGCCCCGCGCTTGCCCTGCAGCCCCGCAGGCGGTTCCGCAAGGACACCGTGCTCATCGTGGACGGCACCCTGGTGCGCACGATGTCGTCCCGGGCCACCAGGAGCATGAGGTCGTACAGGCTGTGCGGGAAGGCCTTGTCGATGACCGCGATGCGCTCGGCCGCACCGGGGACGGCGAATTCTTCGACGATGAAGGGGTGGTAGTGGGCCCGGTAGGCGGCGGGATTGGATTGTTCGGGCGGCGGGTCCGGGAGCCGTGGAGCGGGCAGCGCAGGGTTGACCGGCAGATCCCACGCCGCATCCGGGTACAGGTCGTCCAGGCTGCCGGACCGGACACCAGGGACGGCGATGGGAACGCGCAGGGGCGCAGTCGAGGTCATCGGCCGGTCGCCCCCGCCGGCGCCCGGCCGGGTCTGCCCGGCGCGTCGGCGCTGGCGTGGGTGCGGGTGATGTCCTGGCCGGCGGCGATGCCCATCATGGCGCCCTGCACGATGCCCTGGGCGATCCCGGCGGCGTCGCCGGCCACGTACACCGGCAGGCCCGGCACCTTGCCGGTGGCGTCGATCTGCGGCTGCGGCCAGAGGAACTCGATCTCGGGGGCGACCACGAGCACGTCGTCCAGCAGGTCCTCGAAGCCGGTGCTGTCGCCGACGTGGCTGAGGATGGAGTCCATCAGGCGGCGGAACCCGGCGGCGAGGCTGGCGTGCTCGGCGGTGGTGAACAGCTGGTCGGCCCGGCCGGTGACGAGGTCCTGGACGGAGGGCCTGAACGGCAAAGGCGCCGCCAGGTCGGCCCACCACCGGGGTTCGCTGGCGCGGTTCAGGAAGCTGCGCAGGCCCTGGACGACGGGGCGGCCGCCGTTGAGCTTGCGGTAGGCGGCGAGGAAGGAATCCCGGGCCTGGTAGGCACTCCCCCGGCCTGGCACAACAGCCCGAAGTTGGCCGACAGGGCCCGCTCGCCGGTGGGGCGTTCGGTGGTCTCGTGCCCGTCCAGGGTGATCACCGGGTCGCCGAAGCTGCCCTCGTAGTTGGTGAACTTGATGCGGCTGCCGTTCGGCCCGCCACAGAAGCAGAACGTCTTGGTCTTGACCGGGACGCTGCCGAGCTGGGTGATTTTCAGGTCGGGGTGCTCGTCACCGATCGCCCGCAGCAGTCCGGCCGCCATCTCGAAGCGAACACCGACGGAGATGTCGGGGTCCTGCTGCTCCACCCCCAGCTCGTCGAGCAGGGCCGTGGTGGAGGTGACGCCCCGGCGGACGGTGGCGAGCACCAGGTGATCGGTGTGCAGTTGCCGTACGCCGTCGCCGGTACGCACCTGGAGCCGCAGCCCGGTGCCATCCGGCTCGGCGCCGGTCAGCTCGGATAAGTGCCACAGGTCGACAGCCGGGGCGAGCAGGTCGTGCCAGCCCTCGATGACCCGGCGCAGGTCGCTCTCGCCCAGTACGGCGACCGGGTACTCGCGGATGCGCAGGCTGTTGGCCTCGAAGGCGCCCACCGCCGCCGGTGACAGTCCCTGACCCAGCAAATGCGGGCGGGTCGCGAGGGGTTCGGTGAGCCACTCGACGGCCGTGGTGCACAACGCCTGGGCTCGGTCGTCGCCGAGGTGGCCGACCAGTCGTCGCCCCGACGGAAGCAGGCTGAGCTTGGCCCCGTCGCCGTAGTGCATGCTGCCCCCGAAACCGGACACCACGTTGCACACCCCGCCGCAGCCCGTGCACGAAAAACCCTTGTCCACCGGGCACGGCCGACGCCGGTAGGGGCGTCCGGCCTCACGCGCTGCCGAGGTGCCGCAGGTGGTAGCGAGCGGCGAGACCGGCCTGGTCAGGGGCGATGGTTCGGGCTTTCCACCCAGCTGATGCGTGGGCGGTGGCAATCTCTCACACTCATTTGTCTATGCGTGTCCGGCATCACTCGCGAATCCGGCCAGCACGAGCGCGATCGCGGCGTCCACCTCGGCCGTGAACGCCCCGTGCGGCGCAGTCTCTTGGGGCAGCCATCGCATGAGTGCGCCCTGGAAGACGTCGTAGAGCACGTCTACGGCCAGGGCGGGATCGGCAGAGGGCGTCGGTGCGTTGCCCGGCCGCTCCCGTAGGCAGTCACGCAGCCAGTCGCGCAGTTCCTCGGAAAGCTGCGAGCGGTGGGGCGGTACGCCGTGTCCGCGCAGCAGTCCGGTTGTCATCTGGCGGGTCTCGTCCCAGTCCCTCTCGGCCATCAGGGCCAGCTCGTGGAAATATGCCCGCACCCGATCTGCGGCAGAGGTGGTGCGGTCGACGTCGCGAGCCAGGGCGAAGGCCGACTCTCCGCCTCGTACTGCCCACTCGGTGGCGATGTCCGCCTTGGCGGGGAAGTGATTGAACGCGGTCCGTCGCGCCACCCCGGCTTCTGCCGCGATCTCGTCCATCGTGGCGGCGTCGTAGCCGCGCGAGGCGAACACCTTGATCGCTGCCGCATAGACGCGCTCCCGGTTGGCCTGGGCATTGCGCGTCCTCCCGTCCTGCTTCTCGCCCGCCGTCTGCCTCATGTGGACATTGTTGCACTCCCGTGCAACCATCAAGCTTGTTGCACCTGAGTGCAATTTGATTTGAGGGAGAACGCATCATGGACAAGATCAACGGCTGGGTGGACATCCACGCGCATTTCACCCCACCGACCACGGCGGAGGAACGTGAGGCCCAGTGGCATCAGCTGAGGGACGCACACCTCCTGGCGCCCGAGCCCCCCCACTGGCAGCCCGAGACGATGCTCGCCACTATGGATCGCCTGGGCATCGCCATGCAGATACTCAGCCCGGTACCCGTCGATTCCCCGCTGCCGCAGCTGCGCGCCTGGAACGACTACGGCGCCCAGCTCGTCGCCGACCACCCTGGCCGCTTCGGCCTGCTCGCCGGCCTGCCCACCGACGACCCGGACGCGGCTCTGGCCGAGATCGCGCGCGGCGACACGGAAACACACCCTGACGGCTACCTGCTGACCACCCGTCGCTCAGGTGTCCCGCTCGGGGACCCGCGCCTGGCGCCGGTGTGGGAGGAACTCGACCGGCGCTCGGCCGTGCTGTTCATCCATCCCAGCGCCGTACCGCCCACGTTCCGGCAGACCAGCGTCCTGGTCGAATTGCCGTTCGAGACCACCCGGACCGTCGTGGACCTCCTCTACACAGGATTCTTCCGCCGGTACCCCCGTCTCACGGTCGTCCTCGCCCACTGCGGCGGCGCCCTGCCCGCGCTCTCCGGCCGCCTCGGGCTGCTCGGGGCGGAGGCGTACGTATTCAACCCACTGGGCCTGACCGCCGATGACATCCGCACCGACCTGGCAAAGCTCTACCTCGACACCGCCGCGGCCGGCACAGACGCCAACCTCGCCGCAGCAGTCACGATGGTGCCCCGCGACCACTTCGTCTACGGCGCCGACGCCGGAGTCCCCTGCTCGAACGAGAGCAACATGAAACGCAACATCGACGCGCTCCAGAACTCCCGCGTCCTCACTCCACAAGAAGTCGAAGCACTGGGCCAGCGCGCCTTCGACCTCTTTCCCGCAGCCGCACAGCGCCACCGCGGCGCCATCACAGCAGCCTGACTTGAACCGCACCCGCAACCGGGCTCGCCCCCGTGGTCGAGGCCGGCGAGGAGCCACGGGCCTTCGACCAGTTCATCCAGTCCGGCGACACCGCATGTGGCCGACGGAGAGCGACCAAACCAGAGTTGCGCGATACAACCTTGACAGTTGCTTCATACAACTCGATGATGGCGCTATGACAGCACAGGACCCCCTTGATGTGATCCATGAGGCGATCATCCTGTTTTCCCGCAATTCCCGGGTGCGGGCGAACAGCATGTACGACGACTTGTCCTTCGTCGCTTACACGATGCTGTCGTATGTGGGCACCTTCCCCCTCCCCACCGCCTCCGACCTGGCGGAGCGGTACGGCTTGGAGAAGTCCACCGTCAGCCGTCAGCTGTCTCAGTTGGAAGAAGACGGCCTGCTACGCCGGGTGGCCCATCCTTCTCGGCCCAGGACCAAGCTGCTGGAACTCACCGACGCCGGCCACGCCTGCCTCGCCCATGTGAGGCAGCACCAGCGCAAGGGACTCCAGGAGCGGCTCGGCCAGTGGCCGGACGAGGACGTCGAGACGTTCGGCCGCCTGCTCCGGCGGTTCGTCACCGAACTCGACTGACGTCCGGGCCATGCCCCGGACGTCAGTCGCGGCGCCGGACCGGTTCAGTCGCCGCCCTCCACAGCCTGATCTCAGCAAGGCCAATCCCTCCTGGCCGCCCGGCGACAAGGAGTGACCTCATGACCGTCGCGTCCGACTCCGCGATCGAGGAAGAAGAACGGCGCATCGACGCCGCACTGGATCTGGAGAATCACAACCGGGAAAGCGTGTACAACGTTCCGGGCTACCAGCCGGTGCGCAGGGAACTGACCCACGCTCCGGTCCGGGTGACCGGTGAGCTGCCCGCCGACCTGGAAGGCGCGTACCTGCGCAACGGCACCAACCCCCAGTTCGACGGCGGCCATGTCCGGCTCCACGCCTTCTCGGGCGCCGGGATGGTCCACCAGATCCAGATCTCATCGGGGAGCGCCACATACGGCAACTCCTACGTCCGCACCCCTCGGTTCGAGGCCGAGCGTGCCGCCGGCCGGGAGTTGTACCCGGAGTTCTCCGACTTGATCTCCGGAAGGCCGGGCGCGGACCGGATCGCCCTGGTGGAGGAGAAGATCCGCCAGGGGCTGATCCCCGCCCTCGGCCCCTTCGAAAGGACCCCGGGGTCCACCTCGATCCGGTACCACCACGGCCGCCTGTACTGCCTTCAGGAAACGGGTTACGCGTTCGTTCTCGCCACGCACGTCGAGAACGGCCGGCTGATCGTGGACGGCCACGGCCGGCTGGAGACGTGGGCGGGGGAATGGGAAGGCCCGTTCTCCGCGCACCCGCGCATCAACCCGGACAACGGCGACGTGTACAACGTCAGCGTCGAGCCGTCCGGACAGATCATCGCCGGGCTGATCCACAAGGGTGAACTCGCGGCACAGCAGGTCGTGCACCGGCAGAGGTCGCGCACGGGCCACATGGGCTGGCTGCACGACTTCTTCCTGACCGAGAACCACCTCGTGTTCCCCGACATCTCCATGCGCCGGGACCCTGGCGGTCTGCTCGGCCCGGAGGGCAGCGCCTTCCGCCACGACCCCGGCCACCGGCTGCGGTGGGGCGTGGTCCCCCGCGACTTCGGACCGGACACCGAGGTGCGCTGGTTCACCACCGGCCAAGCGGGCACCATCTGGCACGTCATCAACGCCTGGGAGCGCCAAGGCACGTACGGTTCCCGGGAGATCGTGCTCTACTCCCCGGTCTTCCCGTCCTATCCGTCGAGCGTTGCGCTCCACACCCCCGAGGAACCGCCCGCCCAGGTCAAGACCTGGGTACTGGACCTGGACAGCGGGGAGGTCACCGACGACCGGCTGCTGATCCACCACGGCTACGAGCGGCCCAGCCTCAATCTGAACCACGTCGGAAGGACCAGCCGTTACTGCTACCTGCTCGACGAGCACGGCGACGGCTACATGGGCAAGGGGGTCCTGAAGTACGACCTCATCGAGGAGAAGGAACTCGGCTACCTCGACTACGGCGACATGTACGGCGGCGAGGCCCTGTTCGTTCCCAGGCGCGCGGCGAGCAGCGAGGACGACGGCTACCTCCTCGACCTGCTCATGGACGCCCACCGCGCCGAACTCATCGTCATCGACGCCAGGACCATGACCGAGCTGGCCCGGCTGCATCTGCCACAGCGCGTGCCGTTCGGTGTCCACGCCATATGGCTGGACACCGCGGAGATCGCCACCCTCGCCTCGTAGCCGGCGAGCGCCAGAGATCATCAACGACCGCCAAGACAGGACGAACGGAGACCCGCATGCGACTCGGCACGCACATCCACCGGTGCAGCCCGCGCCAAGGTCTGGGAGGGCTCGCGTGGACGTCGGATCGGCGGTGAGTGCCGTGCGGCTGTACGCCGAGGACCTTCACGCCGGGGCCGTGTTCGACCTGGGCAGCACCAAGGTCTCCAAGGAGGAGATCCTCGATTTCGGCCGTCGCTTCGACCCGTTGCCTCTGCACACGGACGAGGGCGCGGCGGCCGCGAGCCGCTTCGGGGGCCTCATCGCCAGCGGTTTCCACACCGCGGCGGTCCTGCAGCGCCTCTCGGTGGACGCCGTGTTCTCACGCGCCGCCCTCATCGCCGGCCGGGAGATCGACTCCCTGCGCATGCGGGCGCCGGTCCGGCCCGGGGACGTGCTGCACGGCACGATGGAAATCGTGGAGGTCCGCCCCCGCGACGACAGCACCGCCGTCGTCCGCAGCCGGGGCACCCTCACCAACGACTCCGGCACCGTCGTCATGGAGGTCCAGGGCGAGACGCTCTGGGAGCACCGGCCGATGGGCGGGACCGAAGTGGGGCGGCTTGACAGACCGGTACGCCACCGGTGAGCGGGACGGGCCGGCCACCCATGCGCGCTCCTCGTCGACCTGCCGCGACCGGCGGGCGGCGTCGGTCACGGCCACTTGCGCACGACAGGGCGAGGGCCGGCGCGCCACGACGTCGTAAGCGAGCTTCGCGGGGTCGGCCACGGCCCGTCAATGAATCGAACGGAGACGGACATGCACGTGGGTGTACACATCAACCGGTTCGACCACCCGCAGGGCGGTGGCGCCCTGCGTGCCGAGCTGGCCGCCGCGGGAGCCGCGGCGGAGGCGGCAGGCGTGAGCCGGCTGTCGGTCATGGACCACTACTTCCAGATGGAATTCAACGGCGGCGCCGAGGCGCCCATGCTGGAGGCCTGCACGACCCTGGCCTACCTGGCCGCCCACACCTCCACGGTGCGACTGGGCGCGCTGGTCACCGGGGTGACGTACCGCCACCCAGGGCTTCTCGCCAAGATCGCCACCACGCTCGACGTGCTGTCCGGCGGCCGCGCCACCCTCGGCATCGGCGCGGCCTGGTACGACCGCGAACACCACGGCCTGGGCGTGCCCTACCCACCACTCGCGGAGCGCTTCGAGCGGCTGGAGGAGACCCTGCGGATCTGCCTGCAGATGTGGAACCCCGACAACAACGGGCCCTTCGAGGGCCGCTACTACCAACTCGCCGAAACCCTGTGCGTCCCGCCGCCGGTCAGCAGCCCGCACCCCGAGGTCATGATCGGCGGCGGCGGTGAGAAGAAGACCCTGCGGCTCGTCGCCCGGTACGCCGACGCATGCAACCTGTTCGCCACCTCGCCCGAGGACGTCGCGCACAAGCTGACCGTGCTGTGCAGGCACTGCGATGAGGCAGACCGCGCCTGCGACGCCATCCGACGGACCATCACGTACTCGGGAGCCGCCGCCACCGAAGAGGACCTGGACGCCTTCACCCGTGACATCGAGCCGTACACCAAGCTCGGCATCGACACGGTAATCATCTCGCCGCACCTGGGCGCCACGTCGCGCTGGATGGAGACCTTCGCCGCCCCGGCCGTACGACGACTGGCCGAACTGGGCTGAAACGGCCCAGGGAACCGGGAGTTCGCCACGCACCGGGGTCGTCGGCCCCGCGACCGGGCGCTGGCAGGACCGGCTGCCCCGCTGACCATGCACGACGTGTACGACCAGCTGTCGCGGTGGGCGGGCGACGGCCGGAGGGGGCGGACGAGGTACCTGGCACATCGCACCGCCGGCGCTGACGCAGGTTCCGCGCATGTGTGGAGCAAATGGCGGTTTTCACTACTCGCCAGCGGATCCTCGGTGCCGGCGTGCTTCGGGGCCGACATTGGCAGGGCCAGTCCGCGACCGCGCCGCACCACGCGTGCGGCGCGGTCGCGAAAGGAAGCTCTGTGAACGCCACGACAGCCACGGCACCGGTCACCGCCTCGCCGGATAAAACCGCCTCACTCATCTTCCACGGCGCCTCATCCATCCAGCACCCGCATAGACACCCCGCCAGCCGCTCGGTCCCGGAGAAAACCACCGTCCGCGCCCTGTCCGCCCATCGAATCGCCTGCGCATCCCGGGTTCAGCCCAGCTCGCCGCGCACGACAGACAGGAGGAGGGTTCGAACGCCCTCCTCGACGACTATGGCTGTCTCGCGGGATCATGCCGGCGCGCGGTGCCTGGCACGCCCATCTGCACTGACGAGCCATTGTGGCCTGGAATGATCCGCCGGACAGAACCTGGGGCCGGGCCGCCCGGAGTAGGCGGGCCCCGAGCAGCTCTCGTCGGGACACTCGTCCCGTTCCGCCGAGAGCCTTCGTCTTGGGGCGGCCCCAGAGTGTGCGGCACATGACGGCATCGGAAACGACCCGCCAATCCTCGGCACGGGATTTTTCACCCTGCCATACATCTCGCTGCACTGGACCGCTTCCTTTATCGACCGATTTCTGCGTGAGCGCTGGACGAGCTCACGCTGCCTCCTGCGGCAGCGCAGTTGAGCTCGCAGAGCATCCCTGTGCCGTTTAACCCCGCTTGTCAGTCCCGGAGCAGCTCGGCGAGCACCTCGGCTTCGCTGATCTCGGGATGCTTGGTTGCGGTGAGTAGTGTCAGGGTCCGGTCCTTGGCGAGGTCGCGCAGGTGCGCCAGCACGTCTGCGCGTTCGGGATCTTTGAGCTCGGTCCGGTAGCGGCGGCTGAATTCCGCGAAACGATCCGGGTCGTGGCTGTACCACTTGCGCAGCTCCGTGGAGGGTGCGACCTGCTTGCACCACTCGTCGAGGTGGGCCTTCTCCTTGGCCATTCCCCGGGGCCAGACCCGGTCGACCAGCACTCTGGCGCCGTCAGCCTGCGCCGGAGCCTCGTAGACCCTGCGGACGTGCACCGTCCTCTTGCGTGCCATGGAGGGACCTCCTGGTGAGATGCGTGCTCCGCTTCTTCCGGCATCACACGTGGTAACGAGCGATGATCTCGAGGCGGGCCACTTCGTCCGGCCCCGGATAGGCCACCAGCACCGGCAGGCCGCTGGGATCCCGGCCCTCGATGAGGGTGAAGCCCTCGCCGTGCCTGGTGTACACATGGTCGGACTGGGCTCTGAGCACGCGCTCGCACCGCTGGAAGTCGTCGGGGCCGTCCGCCGTCCAGATCACGTACTGCGCACCGAGGTGGCCCACCGGGTGGGCGGCTTTCGGGCCCACGGTGCGTAGGTACACCTGGAAGCCGTTCCGGCCCACGAGCAGCGCGGCAGTGGCGGTGCGGACCGTGACCTCCATTTTCAGCAGGTCCTGATAGAAGCCCGCCGATTCGTCGTGGTCGTGGACGAACAACACGACCGAGGCCAGCCGGGGCCCGCGCGTATCCGGTCCGCTACCGGCCGGCTCCGAATCCGCCGGGAGCGGAGCACTGCGCGGGCCGGAGGGCGCCGCTTCATGTGGATGCGCCATTAAAGGACCATTCCGCTTTCGACCGCAGTACGAATTGGATGGCCCGCGATGGTGATCTTGCTGTACATGGCGCCTCCAGGACTGCTGGTCCGTGCCGAGTCCTTTCCAGGCTCACTCCCCACACACGGGAGTGCCAGCGGGGGGCTGTCACCTGAATGCCCGGCTACTGACCTGTCTCCCTACTGATGCAAGTAACCGCATTTGGGGTATTACACCGCTTAGTGGACGCATTCTTAGCCCGCGGCCGCTCATCCAACGGGCTGTGGCGTATGCCGGGGCACAGGTGACGGGGGGAGGCGGCATGGTGCGCAAGGTCCCTCTGGCCGGCCCGTCGGCGACCGTCGAGGACCCTGCGTTCCCGGCTGTAGCGGCTCCCGGGGCCTGCGACGTGGCGGGACTGGACGCGCTGATGACGGGCTGTCGCGCCTGCCCGCGCCTGGTCGAGTGGCGCGAGGAAGCGGCTCGGGTCAAGCGCAACGAGTTCCGCGACTGGGAGTACTGGGGTCGGCCCGTACCCGGATTCGGGCCCTCGGACGCCGCCCTGCTGATCATCGGCCTGGCACCGGCAGCCCATGGCGGCAACCGCACCGGCCGGATATTCACCGGCGACCGCTCCGGGGACGTCCTGTACGCCGCCTTGCACACCCTCGGCCTGGCCTCGCAGCCGACCTCTGTACGGCTGGGCGACGGGCTGGAACTCTACGGCGTCAGGGTCACCAATCCCGTGCACTGCGCCCCTCCGGCCAACCGGCCCACAGCCCGTGAGCGGGACACCTGCCGGCCATGGCTGGAGCGGGAACTGCGCTTGCTGCAGCCGACCATGCGTTCCATCGTCGTCCTTGGTGGCTTCGGCTGGCTCGCCGCACTGCCGGCCCTGGAGGCTGCCGACTGGTCGGTGCCCCGCCCCCGCCCGGTATTCGGCCACGGCGCGCGGGTCAGTTTGCGGGCGGCCGACGCCGGTAGCCCTCTGAGCCTGTTCGGCTGCTACCACGTCAGCCCGCGCAACATCTCCACCGGCCGCCTCACCCCGGCCATGCTGCGCACGGTGCTCGGCGCGGCCGCCGAGGCCGCTGGGCTGTCGCCCGGACCGCTCAGGCCCCCCCGCGAATGACCGCCCTGCCCTGTGGACGGCGCTCGCGGGGGGCGGTACGCGGCGCAGGCTGGGCGGCCGTCACGTCAGGCACGACCCTGTTTACGCCGGTGCCTGTCCGGCACCGGCGTAAACAGGACCCGCTCTGGAGGTGTGGCTGTCACCTGAGGGCGCCCCTCCGGTATCACCCGGTCCCGTCGGTGTGGTCGAGCAGGTCTGTCAGGGGCACGCCGGGGTCGGCGAGCTTCTTTGCGTCAACTGCTCGGCCGGAGGTCACCAGGGCGCGGATCAGGTCGGTGACGTCCCAGACGTTGACGTTCATCCCGGCCAGTACCCGACTGTGGGCGAGCCAGAACGCGATGAATTCACGGGTGCTGGTTCCGCCGCGGAAGACCACCTGGTCGTAGGCGCCGGGTTCGACGTAGCCGGTGTACTCCATGCCCAGGTCGTACTGGTCGGTGAAGAAGTACGGCACACGGTCGTAGGTCACGTCCTGGCCCAGCATCGCCTTGGCCGCGACCTGCGGTTGGTGCAGGGCGTTGGCCCAGTGCTCGACCCGGATGTGCTTGCCGAGCAGAGGATGGAAGGCGTTGGCAACGTCGCCGGCCGCGTAAATGTCCTGGTCGGACGAGCGCAGATGGGCGTCGACGCGGATGCCGTTGTCGACGTCGAGGCCCGCGGCCGCGGCGAGTCGGCTGTTGGGGGTGATCCCGACGCCGACGATGACCGCGTCGGCCTCGATGCGGCTGCTGTCAGCCAGCAGCACGCCGCTGGCGTGTCCGTCGGTGCCGGTGATCTCGGCCACCTGGACACCGCAGCGCAGGTCGACCCCGTGGTCAGTGTGCAGGTCGGCGAAGATCTGGGAGGCCTCGCGGCCCAGCACCCGAAGCAACGGCAACTCTGCCATCTCCAACACGGTCACCTCGACACCGGCGGCGCGGGCAGCGGCCGCGGTCTCCAGGCCGATCCAGCCTGCCCCGATCACCACGATCCGGGATGCGGCCCCGAAAGCCTCCTTGATGCGGTTGCTGTCTTCGAGCCGGCGCAGGTAGAGCACGCCGTCGAGGTCGACGCCAGGGACCGGCAGGCGGCGCGGCGAGGAGCCGGTGGTCAGCAGCAGCTTTGCGTAGCCCAGGCGACTGCCGTCCGCGAAGGTCACTTCGTGGGCGGCCGGGTCCACGCTGGTGACCGTGACACCAAGGCGCAGGTCGACATCGTGCTCGGCGTACCACTGGGGCCGGTGGACGTAGATCTCCTCCCGCTCAGCCTTACCCAGCAGATAGCCCTTCGAGAGCGGCGGCCGCTCGTAGGGGCGCTCGTTCTCCTCGCCGACCAGCACGATCCGACCCTCGAAGCCCTCCTCGCGCAAGGTCTGCGCGGCCTTGGCCCCCGCCAGGCTCGCTCCGACGATCAGGTACGTCGTGTCCGAGGCCATAGTCAGCTCCTCTGCTGCCCTGCGGACTGTGCGCGCAGGGTGGCGGACAGCTGCTCGCGCAGCCGGTCCCAACTCGCGTCGAACGCGGCCACGCCCTCGTCCTCAAGCTTCTGCACCACATCGTCGTAATCGATGCCCAGGGCCTCCAGTTGATTCAGCGCCTGTTGCGCTTCGCCGTAGTGACCGCGCACCGAGTCGGTCGGCACCTGGCCATGGTCGGCGACTGCACGGAGGGTGGCCTCGGGCATGGTGTTGACCACACCAGGCGCAACCAGGTCGACCACATAACGCGTGTCCGGGTAGGCCGGATCCTTGGTCGAAGTCGAGGCCCACAGCGGCCGCTGCGGGCGGGCACCGGCATCGCGCAACGCTTCCCAGCGTCGCGAGGAGAAGACCTGCTCGTAGTGCTGATACGCGAGTCGGGCATTGGCGAGCGCGGCTCGGCCGCGCAGCCCGGCGGCCTCCGCCGTCCCGATCTTGTCCAGCCGCACGTCGACCTCGGCGTCAAGGCGGGAGACGAAGAACGAAGCCACTGAGCCGAGCAAAGAGAGGTCATAGCCGGCCTGCCGGGCGCATTCCATCCCGTCGAGGAAGGCATCCATGACCGCGTCGTAGCGAGACAGGGAGAAGATCAACGTGACGTTGATGCTGATCCCCTCGGCGAGGCACGCGGCGATCGCCGGCAGCCCTTGACGGGCGGCCGGGATCTTGACGAACAGATTAGGCCGGTCGACCAGCCACCACAGGGCCCGTGCCTCGGCGATGGTCGCCGAGGTGTCGTGGGCAAGGCGCGGGTCAACCTCGATCGAAACGCGCCCGTCCACCCCGCCCGTGGCATCGTGGACCGGCCGCAGCACGTCGCAGGCGGCGCGGACGTCGAACGTCGTCAGCGCCCGCAGCGCCTCCCCAGCCTCGACTCCCCGGACGGACAGGTCACGCAGCTGCGCGTCATAGGCGTCGCCCGCTGTGATGGCCTTGGCGAATATGGTGGGGTTTGTGGTCACTCCTGCCACGTGGTTGTCGGCGACCAGGCCGGCGAGACTGCCCGATACCAGCCGTTCCCGGCTCAGATCGTCGAGCCAGATCGAGACCCCGCAGGCACTGAGCGCAGTCAAAGGGTCGCTCACGGCGTGGTCCTCCTTCCCGCTTCGCGGCGGAGCGAAGTCCGCCAGTCACGTTCCTGAGGATTCCGCCCGGGAAAGTGCACGCCAACGTTGCGGATGTCCACGAGCACCGAGGTCACATGCCGCGCAGTCGGCCGCACCGACGGGCACTGGATCCCGCCGCTGCACAAAAGCGATCAACTTCAGCCTGCTGGCCATGGGCCTATTTGGCAAACGCAGGCAGAGATGCTCTCGACGGCACGCGCGCCTGCCCCACCGACAACCACTTCGGGCTGGGGTTGGGTGCTGCTGGCGTGCTGGACGCTGCGGCCATCTTTGCCGCCTGGCTTCGAAGGTGGGAACGGACACCACTTGTCGACGAGTTTGGGTTCTGGCTCAACTTCCGTGAAGCGCATACGTTGAGTGACGGCTGACGTCCGCGGCGGCCTCTGGGAAGTTGCCTGAAAATGATCAGTGCCGATCTTGGGGTCGCCGACAGTTCGACGTCGTGGAAGAGACATTGCTCCGTCTGAAGGGGCTGTTGTTCCCGTCGGTCGCGGACGTGACGGTGCTGTCAGTGGACGTGAACGACGAGTCGATACGCGTCGAGGCCCGCAATGCGGCGGCCGAGGCAGTGTGTCCGAGTTGCGAGTGCTCTTCAAGCCGAATACACAGCTCCTATCTGCGGTTTCCCGCCGATGTACCCAGCGCAGGACGACGGGTGGTTCTATGCCTGCGAGTCCGCAGGTTCTTCTGTCTGGACGCTGTATGCGGACGGCGGACGTTCGTCGAGCAGATGCCGGGGCTGACCAGGAGATACAGCAGGTGCACCGAACGTCTGCGATCGACCCTGGCCATGGTTGGCCTCGCCCTCGCAGGCCGGGCCGGCGCCCGGATGGCGAGCGTTTTCGGGGTATCTGTCAGCCGCAGTACGGTGCTGCGGCTGGTCGACATGCTGCCCGAGCCGGATGTGTCGCCTCCGCGGGTGGTCGGCGTCGACGAGTACGCCACACGCAAGGGCCGCGTCTACGGCACCGTGCTGGTCGACTGCGAGACCCGACGGCCGGTGGACCTGCTGCCTGATCGGGAGGCGTCCAGCCTGGCCAAGTGGCTGTCGAGGCGGCCGGGCATCGAGGTGACCTGCCGGGACCGTGCTCCGTTCTTCGCCGAAGGCGCTTCGGCGGGGGCACCCCAAGCGATTCAGGTCGCTGACCGGTGGCATCTGTGGCACAACCTCAGCGAGGCCGCCGAGCGAGCTGTTGCCCGCCACCGCCAGTGCTTGCGCGTCCTGGCCCCCGAACCGGTCCAGGAGAGATCCGACGAACCCGCACCCTCGGTGGTGGACCCGGCCTCGCCCTGGAAGAGCGACCGGTTCGCCAACCGCATTCGGGCCCGACACGCCACGGTTCACGCGATGCTGGAGGCCGGCCACAGCCGCCGCTCGATCGGCCGCCAACTCCAGATGACGCACCGCACCGTCAAAGGCCTTGCCGATGCAGCCAGGCCGGAAGACCTCTTCACCGGTCAGTACCAGTTCAACCGAGCCTCCGCGCTGGATGAGTACAAGCCCTACCTCGACGAACGCTGGAACGAGGGCTGCACCAACGCCTGGAAACTCTGGGAGTCGTCCCGCTCGGTTACAAGGGCAGCTACGGCATCGTCAGTGCCTATTTCAGGAAGAAGCGCACGTCACCCCGGCCAGTCACCGCGCAGCCCCCGGCACCCGCCAGGTGGCCAGATGGATTCTCAGCCGTCCGGAAACGCTCACGGAGATCGAGCAGCTCCGGCTCAAGGCCGTGCTGGCCAACTGCCCCGAGCTTGACGCCCTCACCGGGCACGTCCGGTCCTTCGCCCGGATGCTCACCGAGCGCCAGGGCGAACGACTCCCTGAGTGGCTCGACGCCGTCCGCCAGGACGACCTGCCCAGCCTTCACACCCTCGCCGCAGGCATCGACCGCGACCGCGACGCGGTCATCGCCGGTCTGACCCTGCCCTGGAACTCAGGCGTGGTCGAAGGACACGTCAACCGCATCAAGATACTCAAGCGCCAGATGTTCGGCCGCGCCGGCTTCGACCTTCTGCGAAAACGAGTCCTGCTCGCTGAGTGACTCCTCAGCTTCCAAGCGGAGATCGTAGATCGGGAACGTCGTGGGTGAAGGATGTTCCTTGCATACTTCTCCGTGCAGTTCTTCGGGCCGCAGCGCCCAGGCGATGGCCTCGCCCGGACCGCAGAATGAAGGGTCGAGGTGGAACGTGGTCCGGGTCCCGAACGGTTTCGGCGCTATGAACTGCCTCGGACCGGGGACTCACCTGCACCGCCACGAGCGCGACCACCTCGTCCTGCACCGGCACCTGGACCGTGGATCCGATGGACTTCTCCAGCAACAGCCCGGCCAGCATCACCTGGTACGTCGAGGCCAGCAGGGTGAACGCCAACGACGGCGACTGGATATCCGCGGACTCGGCAGGCACCTTTAAGGTGCTGCGGCTCGCCAAGCTGACCGCCAACGCCGCCCCGGAGCCGGTGGCGAAGAACGCCACCCTCACCGTGACCGGCAAGCTCACCCTCGCCAACTGGGCGACCCATAAGTACGCGGGCTACTCCGGCCGTTCGGTGAAGCTGCAGTTCCGCAAGAAGGGCACGTCCACCTACAGCACCGTCAAGACGGTGACCAGCGGCACCGGCGGCGCCCTGAAGACCAAGGTCAAGGCCACCACCGACGGCTACTGGCGCTGGAGCTACGCCGGCAACACCATCTCCTCGGCGGCCAAGGCCACCGGCGACTACGTCGACGTGCACTGAGCAGCCGGGGTCGTACCGATCAGCGCGGTTGGCCGGTCGAACGGGGTTCTGGTTCGGGTGACGTCCTGGTGGTCGGGACATGAAGGCAGGGCCGCCTGGTAGCTCGAGACTGCGAAGCCAATCGAGTCCCAGGAGGTCCTGTTGTCGCCCTTGAAGCCGTTTCTATCGATCGTGAGGGCGGTCTGATCGAACAGGGGTGCCTGGTCGGGTGGTCTTGGCAGACAGGACGCATGAAAGCAGGGCCTCCTGAGTAGCTCGTGGTTGTCGAAGCCGGGAGCGGTCCAGGAGGCCCTGTTGTCGCAGTTGTACGTGGTGTCGCCGTTCGAGTTCAACTCGGCGCTTCGGGTGTGCGATTGCCTCGCTCACCAGTTCGGGAACGCTGCTGACCGGCCCGGCCGGGAGAGGGCCTACCCCTCGGACATGACGGACGCGGAGTGGGCGGCGGTACGCGAGTCGTTGCCGGTGCCGGCCTGGCTGGAAGGGCGGGGGGCAGCCTGAGGGCTACTGCCACCGTCAGATGATCGACGCGGTCCGCTACGTCGTCGACAACGGCATCAAGTGGCGGTCCATGCCCGTCGACTTCCCCGCCTGGGACCGGGTCTACGCATTCTTCCGCCGGTGGCGCGACCACGGCCTGGTCAAGGAGTTCCACGACCGGCTGTGCGGACGAGTCCGCATCGCGGAGGGCCGCCAGGCAGAACCGACCGCGGGAATCATCGATTCGCAGTCGGTGAAGGCCGCCGCGTCGGTGCCGACGGCCTCACGCGGGTACGACGGCGGCAAGAAGATCAACGGAAGGAAACGGCACGTGATCGTGGACTGTCTCGGCCTGCTGCTGATGGTGCTGGTGACTGCCGCCGACGTCACCGACCGCCAGGCCGCCCGCGCTCTGCTGCCCCGGCTGCGCGAGCAGTTTGCCAAGATCTCTCTGGTGTGGGCCGACGGCGGCTACACCGGCTGCCTCGTCGACTGGGCGAAAGAGAAACTCCTGCTCACCCTGCAGATCGTCAAGCGGAGCGACGACATGAAGGGGTTCGTGGTGCTGCCGAGACGGTGGGTGGTGGAACGAAGCCTGGGATGGCTGATGCGTTCACGGCGCCTGGCCCGCGACTACGAGACGCGGCCCGACAGCAGCGAAGCGTTCATCTGGTAGTCGGCGTCCATGCTCATGAGCCGCCGCCTTACCCGCCGTGCCCGCCAGCCCCAGACGCGGCAGGAAGGGTCCCGATGGGCTGCCGCGGCATGAACCGGCCCGACGGCGACACAGCCAACCACCCTCGCTCGACCAGGCGCTTCGCCTTGCACCGCACTCCCTCGATCTTCGCCGGCACCAGTTCCAGCCCAAGCCGGTGCGTCAGTTCCTTCGCCGACAAGCCCTCCTCGCCGGCCCCCGTGTCGGACTCCAGCACCTCCATGATCTGCCGGTAATCCGGCGCAAGCGCCTCCCCACTCATTCCCCCGTGCCGACGCGGCACCTGCGATCCCGCGACCGGGACCGCCTTCACCGCCGCCACGGACGAAACATCCTGCGGGCCGGGGACGAGCATGCCAGCGGCCTCAGCGGGAGCGGACAGGGCCTCGGCCAGTTCCGCCCGCGCGATCACCCGGCGCTCCAGCACCGTCTCGGCCTCACCGAGCTCGGCCACGATCCGCTCCGCTTCCGCCCGCAATTCCTCCACCCGCACCCGGGCAGCAGTCTCCCGCTCCTCCAGCAAGCCCATGACCGATGCCACCGGCCGCCTCCACGTCATCCAGGACGAACAGAACGGCTCATCCCTGCCTCGACCACACGGAGACCATGCCTGAACAGCGGAAACTCAACTATCGCGACCGGTAAGACAACGGCTTCTCAGGTGTCCTGGTCAGTGGCGTGGGAGCTGCTGGTGGCGGGCGTCAGTGAGGACTGGGTGCCGGAGGTTGGGTGTGGAGGTGGTGGGTGAGGGTGTCGCCGAGAGCGGGGGTGGGGGCACCGGTGTGGGGGATGCCGAGCTGTGCGGCGAGGGTGGTGAGGTGGAGGCGGGTGGTGGCTTCGAGGAGTTGGGCGTAGGTGTCGGTGGTGGTGCGGGTGCGTCGCCAGCCGGTGAGAGCGATGGCTGCGGACAGGGGGAGGGCCGGCCACCACCACAGGGTGAGGGGGAGGTAGAGGAGGGCCCAGGCGGTGAGGGTGGTGGCTTTGGTGAGGGTGGTGCGGGCGGTGGTCAGGTCGTTGCGCGTGGGTTCGGGCAGGACGGTCCACAGGTAGGGCCAGACGATCGGCAGGTGGAGGTGCAAGTCGCGGTCCAGGCGCACGGTGACGGCGTGGAGGCGGTCGCCGCTCCAGGTCGGCCGGTCGGGTTTCTCCGGCCCGATGCGGAACCACTTCCGGTAAGCGGCGTACCGCTCGTCTCGGACGACGGTGAGTTCAGCCTCGGTCGGGGGATGTTGAGCATCGTCGGCGACCACGCGCGCTTCAGCAGCGGCGAGGAGTTGGTGATAGCTCGTGTGAGCGGTGGTCCACGCCTGGCGCCGTCGGTTGGTCCGCTGCTCGGCGA
The DNA here is from genome assembly GCF_045040445.1 of Streptomyces sp. NBC_01537. Classification (NCBI taxonomy): domain Bacteria; kingdom Bacillati; phylum Actinomycetota; class Actinomycetes; order Kitasatosporales; family Streptomycetaceae; genus Streptomyces; species Streptomyces sp. NBC_01537. The sequence goes on from NZ_CP109392.1 coordinate 141,540, forward strand.
TGGTGCGTAGGGGGCGTGGCCAGGTCTGCCAGTCGCCGGCGAGGGCGAGGCGTTCCACTACGGAGGTGAGGGCTTGGGCGGCCAGGCCGGCGGCAGCGGCACCGGCGAGGGTGGCGGCGAGCAGGACGATCTGTCCGCCGGTGGTGGTCGCGGTGGGGTTCTTCGTCCGGGTAGTGACGACGGTGGTGAGCCGGTGCAGGTCCAGGGCGTGGCCCCAGCCCAGGGTGTGGGCGGTGGTGGCGGCGGCGAGATAGAAGGCGCCGGGCAGGACGAGCAGGGTGAGCCACCGTTCGGCGAGTTTGCCGGTGAGCCCGGACCAGAACCCGCTCACCTCGCCGGCCAGGGTGTGATCACAGGATCGTCCGCTTCAGTTCCCGGCCGGTGATCGTGCAGGCCAGGGGGAATACGGTGGACTGGTCGGGGTGTCGTCCCGCGCACCTGCCGATCGGGCACAGGTAGAGCGGCTCGAACGGAGCGCCGCCGGGGATGCCGGGCAGATGAAGGCTCCGCTGTGCGGATGCTTGCCACACGCCCAGCGGGTCGCCCGCGGCTTGGACCGCTTGGTGGAGTGCCTGCAGGAGGTCCCGCAGTTCACCCTGGTCGGGGCGCTGAGCAGCGGTGGCAGCGTCGGTGAGGCCGTGTAGCTCGGGTGGGTCGCCGCCGGTGCCCCGGTCCGGGGTCAGAAGGCGGCGCAGATAGTCCAGCCGCCGGCATACGTAGGCCAGCGCTTGGTCGGTGTGGTCGTCGGGCTGGTGGGTGGCTGCGCCCATCGCTCTCCCCCCTTTTTTTGTGCTGTCGGCGGTCGGTGTCGTGCTGATCTCCCCAGGGAGGAACCGGCGAACCAGGGGCCGGGTCAGGTCAGCGAGCAGTGGCGACGATATCGGCAGAACGTGCTTCGCACCTCACGATGCTGGCAATAACCTCAATTCAACGGGGACACGCACGGGTTGGGGGGACGGGTGGATGATCGCGAGGCACTCCTGGCAGCGGTGCAGGTACGCCTGCAGCACGCTGAGGACAGTCAAGATTTTTCGCGGCTGCTTGAACCGGCTGCTCTGGCTGAGGCCGAACGCCTCGCCCGGCTCCTCGACGACCAGGACATCGAAGCCCGTTACATCCTGGGCTGGCTGCACTGGTACCGCTACCTGGCATCCGGCGGCCGAGGCCAGGAGGATCCGAACACCGCACTGGCCTTGTTCACCCTCTGCTTCGTCCATGACATCCCCGATGAAGCGCTGCCCGAGCCACTGCTCCCGTATCTCGCCGACGGCGCCGCCGTCACTGCCTTCGCCATGCTTCAAGGGATACTCGGCTCAGCCGAACCCACCGTCATAGACGCCAACATCCGTATGTGGCAGCACATCCTGGCACACACCCCCGCCGACCATCCCGACCGTGACGGACGTCTCGGCAACCTGGGGGGTGCGCTGCGGACCCGGTTCGAGAGGTCCGGCACCGTGGCCGACCTGGACGAGGCCATCACTGTCTACCGCCAGGCCGTGGAGGCCACCCCCACTGACTATCCCGACCGCGCCGCGATGCTCAGCAACCTGGGGAACGCGCTGCGGACCCGGTTCGAGAGGTCCGGCGCCGAAGCGGACCTGGACGCTGCCGTCACTGTCTACCGTCAGGCCGTGGAGGCCACCCCCGCCGACCATCCCGACCACCCCGACCGCGCCGGAAGTCTCAGCGTCCTGGGGGATGTGCTGCATAGACGGTTCGTGCGGTCGGGAGTTGTGGCCGACCTGGACGCTGCCGTCACGGTCTACCGTCAGGCCGTGGAGGCCGCCCCCACCGACCATCCCGACCGCGCCCTGCACCTCAGCAACCTGGGGGGCATGCTGCAAAGGCGGTTCGAGAGGTCGGGCGCCGTGGCCGACCTGGACGAGGCCGTCGCGGTCGGCCGCCAGGCCGTGGCAGCCGTCCCTGCCGACCATCCCGACCGCGCCATGTACCTCAGCAACCTGGGGAACGCGCTGCGGACCCGGTTCGAGAGGTCCGGCGCCGTAGCCGACCTGGACGCGGCCATCGCGGCCGACCGTCAGGCCGTGGCGGCCACCCCCACCGACCACCCCAACCACGGCATTTACCACAATCTGGGGGGCGCGTTGCAAAGGCGGTTCGAGAGGTCGGGCGCCGTGGCCGACCTGGACGAGGCCATCGCGGTCGGCCGCCAGGCCGTGGCAGCCGCCCCCGCCGACTATCCCGACCGCGCCGCGATGCTCAGCAACCTGGGGGGCGCCCTGCGGGCCCGGTTCGTGCGGTCGGGCGCCGTGGCCGACCTGGACGAGGCCGTCGGGGTCGGCCGCCAGGCCGTGGCGGCCGTCCCTGCCGACCATCCCGGCCGCGCCATGTACCTCGGCAACCTGGGGAACGCGCTGCAGGCCCGGTTCGTGCGGTCGGGCGCTGCGGCCGACCTGGACGCGGCCGTCGCGGTCGGCCGCCAGGCCGTGGCGGCCACCCCCGCCGACCATCCCGACCGCGCCATGCACCTCGGCAACCTGGGGGGCACGCTGCAAAGACGGTTCGAGAGGTCGGGCGCCGTGGCCGACCTGGACGCGGCCGTCGCGGTCGGCCGCCAGGCCGTGGAGACCACCCCCGCCGACCATCCCGACCGCGCCATATACCTCAGCAGCCTGGGGAAAGCGCTGCAGGCCCGGTTCGAGAGGTCCGGCGCCGTGGCCGACCTGGACGCGGCCGTCGCGGTCGGCCGCCAGGCCGTGGAGACCACCCCCGCCGACCATCCCGACCGCGCCATGTACCTCGGCAGCCTGGGGAACGCGCTGCGGACCCGGTTCGTGCGGTCGGGCGCCGTGGCCGACCTGGACGAGGCGATCGCGGTCGGCCGCCAGGCTGTGGAGACCACCCCTGCCGACCATCCCGACCGCGCCGGACGTCTCGGCGTCCTGGGGGGTGCGCTGCGGACCCGGTTCGAGAGGTCCGGCGCCGTAGCCGATCTGGACGAGGCTGTGCAGGCGCAGGTGACGGCTGCGGAGGTGGGTTCTGCTGCGCCGTCGGTGCGTATTCTGGCGGGGCGTGCTGCGGGTGGTCTGCTGGCCGCCTCGGATCCGGGGCGCGCTGCCAGGTTGCTGGAGGGTGCGGTGCGGTTGCTGCCGGAGGTGGCGCCGCGGGGACTGGACCGGCCGGATCAGCAGGAGTTGCTCGGCGGGTTGGCGGGGCTGGCCGGGGACGCAGCGGCCTTGGTGCTGGCCGACCTGTCCGTTCCGGCGGACGAACGGGCGGGCCGGGCGCTGGGTTTACTGGAGTCGGGGCGGGCGTTCCTGCTGGCACAGGTGATGGAGACCCGGGGCGATCTCACGGACCTGCGTGCTCTGCATCCGAACCTGGCACAACGATTCACCGAGCTCCGCGATCTGCTCGACCAGCCACCATCCAGCTCGACCTGGTTCGCCAGAGCCGATGCCGGACCAGCCCCCGTTCAGGACCGGCGGGCGCAGGATCGACGGCGAGTGGGGGCCGAGCTGGACGTGCTGCTGGAGCAGATCCGCCGCCTGGAGGGGTTCGCCTCCTTCGCGCTCCCGCCGACCGTAGAGGACTTGCACGGGCAGGCCGGGCAGGGACCAGTAGTGACGTTCAACGTCAGCGCCTACCGCAGCGATGCCCTGCTCCTGACCGAACAGGGCATCACCGCCGTGGCACTTCCCGAACTGACACCAGCAGCAGTCCTCGCCCGCATCAATGCCTTCCATCAGGCCCTGGCCGACAGCAGCGACCCCGATCCCGACGCAGACCGGGGCGCCGCACAGCAGCGGGTACGCGACATCCTGACCTGGCTGTGGGATACGGCCGTCGGCCCAGTCCTAGACACCCTCGGTTGCAGCGGATCTCCCGCTGACGGGCAGGAGTGGCCGCACGTGTGGTGGGCACCCGGCGGTCTGCTCAGCCTCCTGCCCCTGCACGCAGCCGGCCACCACACCTCCCGCCGCGATCCCGGCTACCAGGCCCGGACGGCCTTGGACCGAGTTGTCTCCTCCTACACCCCTACCATCGCCGCCCTCGGCTATGCCCGCCAGCACACCGCACCGCCACCCGCACAGGCTCAGACACTCATCGTCGCGATGCCCTCCACCCCCGGCCTGCCGCACCAAGGCCGACTGCCGGAAGTAGCCCGCGAAGCCACGCGGCTCCAGGCCCGGCTGCCCCACCCGATCCTGCTCACCGAACCCGATACCGACAGCCCGGGGACGGGAGACCAGATCCCGACAAAAACAGCGGTTTTCGCCCGCCTCGCCGAGACCACGATCGCGCACTTCGCCTGCCACGGCTTCAGCCATCCCACCGACCCCTCCCAAAGCCTGCTGCTCCTGCACGACTGGCAGGAGGATCCGCTCACCGTCGCCACTCTCTCCCCGGTCAGCCTCGACCACGCCCGCCTGGCCTACCTGTCGGCCTGCTCCACCACCCTCACCCGCAACCAGCAGCTGCTCGACGAGTCCATCCACCTGACCGCCGCCTTCCAGCTCGCCGGATTCCCCCACGTCATCGGCACCCTCTGGCAGATCAACGACACATACGCCGCCGACATCGCCGACACCTTCTACACCCGCCTCACCGACAGCGAGAAGAACGTCGACACCGACCGGGCCGCGCACGCACTACACACCACCATCCGCGCCCTGCGCGACCAACTGCCCCTCACCCCGTCCCTGTGGGCCGCCCACCTACACGCCGGCGCCTGACACCCACCCCTGCCCCGGGGTTGTGTACGTCTCCTTGTACGCGGTGCTGCAGATAAGTCAGTGCCGCCCTACCGACGAGCGAAGCTGCTGTGGCGATGAGCGCACCTTTGATGAGGCTCCCTGAATCTGGTTGGGTGCGGTTCGTTTCGAGTGACGGTCGCGATCAAGCGGTGAGGGCGTAGTTCTGCTGGTTGGGGTAGAGGCGCTCGTGCTCGCGGGCGGTATGGAAGCGCCAATAGGGGTCGAGGTCTCCGTTTGGCTTTGTAGGTGAGAGTTGTTGTCACCGACGAAGCCACTGGGCCACATGCCTGAGCGGTGATACCGCCAGGGTGGAGAGCGTCCCCTTCTTGCAGGACGGGGTAGCCGAGGGCGAGATCGTGCGGTTCGTGACAGACGCCGACGGCCTTCACTGGGCGAAGGAGCGGGTGGAGGCATCAGGTAACTGCACCATCAGGGTCCTGCCCGTTCCTTCTGGCCCGCTGGGGAGAAGTGCTCAGGCTGTGCACGAGCGGTTGTCGCCGTTCGGCCTGGGCGGTGAGGTCTTCAGCGAGGAGTTCCCGTTGGTCGCCGTCACTGTGCCGGCCGATGCAGACCTTGAGGGGATCAAGGCGTTGCTCGTCCGCGGCCAGGAGGACGGGTGGTGGCACTTCGAAGTTGGCTGTGTCACCGATGCATGGCGCGACGCGTAGGCCAGCCACCCGAGAACGGCCCCGCTGGGGGCGGGGCCGGTGGGTGCTTCGGCGCGTCCGGAAGCTCCAGGGTGTCGGCGGTGCCGTTCGGGCCGATGCGCAGCGCCGTGACCGTCATCGCTTCCTTCCGTCCGTCGGAGAGTTCGCCGTCAGGAGGCCGTCCGACAATGGCGCCCGGTTCAGGTCGGCCAGGTGCGCAGCAGTTTGACGATGCGGGCGGCGGTGCTGCGGGGGTCGTAGAGTTCCTCGGCCAGGGCGCGGAGGTGCTGTTTGTCGGGTTGGACGTCGATGCCGCTGGCCGCGAGGTACATGGCGGTGGCGGCGCAGGCGACGGTGAGGTTGGAGCGCTCCAGCCAGCGGCAGCGCCCCAGGGTGTGGGCCAGGGCGGCGGCGCGGGCGTAGGGGCCGTCGTAGACCGGTGCGTCCAGGAGCTGGGCGCTGTGCCTGGCCACTGCGGCGATGGGGACGCCGAGGTCGTCGGGCTGTGGATCTCCTTGTCCCGCGCGTTCGGCGACTTCGAGGATCCAGGACAGATCGACGTGCAGGTCCATCAGGCGGCCGCGCTCCCGCCGGCGTGCGGTGCGGCCTGGTCCAGTTCCTGCTCCAGGCCGTCCAGGTAGGTGCCGAAGTCGTCGATGATGCGCTGCGCTGCGGCCATGCCACGACCGCGGACGCCGGTGGTGTCCTCGGTGATCAGCCGCTCGACGTACTCGTTGAGGGCGACGCCGCGAGTCCTCGCCGCTTCCCTCGCGGCTTCCAGCGCCTCGGGGGCCAGCCTCAGATTCGTTTGGGTCTTCGCCATACCCACCAAGGTAGCAGGGTGCTACCTCCCGTGGGCTGAGATCGTTCAGGGCAGTCCTGGCACCGGCCCGGGGCTGCGCCAGAGCTCAGGCGCTGCTGTCTGCCCAGTCACCGGCGAGCGCTGCCCGGCGGCGTGGGAAGTCCTCCAGGAGCCGCTCCAGCTTGGTCACGGCGTAGGCGGCTCCGACGTGGCCCCGCTCGGCCAGCACCATGGCGAGTTCGTCCGCCGGCGGCTGCTGGCCCTGGGTGTCGAGGATGTTCTGCCAGGCGGCGTAGGCCCGGAACTCCGGCAGGTAGCGGCGGAGCGTCGACGGACTGACCGCCCCTCCCCCGCGACCGGTGAAGCCGCGCGCCGCGAGGAACTCCGGCAGCTGTTCGCCGTTGGGATCCGTCCCGAAGGCCCGGAGGTATTCCGCCCAGACCTCGTAGTACCGGTCGACCGTGGTCAGCGGCACCCCCGCCGGCCGCTGTGCCGCTGTCCGGGAAACGGCGACGGCCAGGTCCTCAACCTCATCCGGCTTCTCCGCGTCTGCCCGAGGATCGTCGAATCCGCGCCGCACGGGAACGGTGACCCACTGGCGCACGGGCTCGCGCTCGGGAGGGCTCGGCGCCGGGTCGGCAGCAGCAGACGCAGGCCACGTGAGGCGTGCCCGTCGCCACCAGTCGCGTTCTTCTCGCCAATCACCATGACAACGGCCGCGAAGACGAAGCCCGCGAGAATGCCGCAGAACCCGCTCATGGCCTCTGCCGACGCGATGGGGTTCCAGTCGACTGTGCCCTTGTCACACATGTCCGGCGTAAAGCCTTCAGCTATGGTCACGAAGAGTAGCGACATGGCCAACGACGGTGGCAGTGAGGCGAAGCCCATGCCAGGGGACCGGTGGAAACGCCTGGGGCGCACGGAAGCGAACCGGCGCGCACTGCTCGTACCCGCGCTCCCCCTTCGACCTCCTCCCGGTTGGTTGTGCCCTCAGGGCAAGGGCAGGGAGTGGGGGGGCGGAGCTGCTGAAGTTCGCGGTGTCGGTACTGGTAAGCGTGCCCGCTGTAGCGCAACAGCCCTGCGGTGACGGCCCAGTCCAGGAACAGGCCCAGACGCACCGGCAGACGACGGCGCGAACACATCAGGAACACCACATACCGGCGCGAAGCCTGCGCGGCGCCCGCGAGCCCGAGCCCGTACGCGAGCCCACCCACGAGCCCGACCGGGAACCCGAACTCGGACCCGAACTTGAGCCCGAACAGGGCGTCACTACTGATGACAGCCCGGGCTGCGAGACTCGTGCCCGGCTCCCGCGCGAGCTCGCCCGCAAGCCCGAACGCGAGCCCGTACGAGAGCCCGGCCGTGATCCCGGCTGCGCACCCGAACGCGAGCCCGGCTGCAAACCCGAGCCCGAGCCCAACACCGAGCCCGCGCGCAATATCTCTGCGTCCCCGGGAGGTTCTGAACTGGTTCTCAAGATGGTTGAGGCTGGCCTGCCGTTCGGCTAGCTCTCGTGCGATCGCCTGCCGGAGGACAGCCATGTCGCGGCAGGCTTCGATCGGCTCGTTGAGTTACTCGCGGACCTGAGCGTTCACTGTGGGATGCGCGTCACCGCTGTCCGCGCCCAGGCCCGCGAGCAGGCGCAGCCCGTCCTCGGCGGGGCTGCCGGGGGCCGCGGACAGCACCAGCAGCTCCATGCCCGATTCATCCGGTAGTGCGAAGTTCTCCTGGTGCAGTTCCAGCAGTCCGACCAGCGGGTGCCGGTACGCCTTGCGTCCATGTGTGCGGGCGCGCACGTCCGCGCGGGCCCAGAGGCGGCGGAAGCGCTCGCTGCCCATCGCCAGCTCGCCGATGAGCGAGGCCAGGCGGGGGTCCTCGGGGAATTTGCCGACGGCCAGGCGCAGGTGCCCGACCACGTCGAAGGTGCATTTCTCCCAGTCCGCGTAAAGGCCGCGCTCGGCCTCCTCAAGGAAGATGTGCCGGGCGGTGTTCAGGCCCGGCATCGGCCGGCCGTAGAGAAGCCCGGCGAGGCGGTTCCCGGCGAGCACGTCCAGTCGGTGGTCCATGATCAGCACGGGTGCGTCGGCGACCATGTCGAGGACGCGCAGCAACTCCGGCCGGACCCGCCCGCCCGGCGCCTTCGCGCGGCGGCGGCGCTGCCGCGCGAGCCGGTAGAGATGCCCGCGTTCGGTCTCGTCGAGGCCGAGGACTCGGGCGAGCGCGTCGAGAACGTGCTCGGAGGGCTGGGTCGCGCGGCCCTGCTCCAGGCGTACGTAGTAGTCGACGCTGACTCCGGACAGGTGCGCGACCTCTTCGCGGCGCAGCCCTTCGACCCGGCGGCGGCTGTCGGTGGGGATGCCGACGGCCGCGGGGTCGACCCTGGAACGCCGGGTCCGCAGGAAGCCCGCGAGATCGTCCATGCCCCCAGTATGGCCTCGGTGGTGCCCGTGAAGGTGGTCCTGCCGATACCAGGAAGTCCCGTCCGATGGAAGAGGCGCCCCTGAACGCCGGGCGCCGCGGCGCCCAGAATCGAAGGCACCCGATCCGAAGGAATTCCCATGAAGACGCTGATCGTCTACGCCCACCCGGAGCCGAAGTCGCTCAACAGCTCGCTGAAGGACCTCGCGGTGTCCACATTGGAGACCGCCGGGCACGAGGTACGGGTGAGCGATCTGTACGCGATGAACTGGAAGGCGGTCGTGGACGCCGCGGACTACGGCCCCGACGCCTCAAGTCCGCTGAAGGTCGCCCTGGACTCGGGTCGGGCCTTCGACGCCGGGACGCTCACCCCGGACGTCCTCGCCGAGCAGGAGAAGCTGCTGTGGGCCGACACGATCATCTTCCAGTTCCCGCTGTGGTGGTACACGATGCCCGCGATCCTCAAAGGCTGGGTGGACCGGGTGTTCACCTACCACTTCGCGTACGGCGTCGGCGAGCACAGCGACACCAGGTACGGCGAGCGCTTCGGCGAAGGCACCCTCGCGGGCAGGAAGGCACTGCTGTCGGTAACCGCCGGCGGCCCGGAGTCGCATTACGCCGCTCGCGGGATCAACGGCCCCATCGACGATCTGCTGTTCCCGATCCACCACGGCATCCTCTACTACCCGGGCATCGAGGTGCTGCCGCCGTTCGTGCTGTACGGCACCGACCGGATGACCGGCGAGGACTACGCGGACGTCGCCAAGGCCTGGGAGCAGCGCCTGCTCACCCTGGAGTCGACCGAGCCGATCGCGTTCCGGCGGCAGAACTTCGGTGACTACGAGATCCCCTCGCTGCACCTGAAGGAGGCACTGGAGCCCGCGGGCCGCACGGGTTTCGGGCTGCACGTGCGCGGCTGACCGCCGGCGATGGACAGGACGAGCCGGGGCGCGAACCCGAGGAGCAGCCCGAGGGCCGTGGCGGCGGTGAGGGTGAGCGCCACCGGCCAGGGTGTGCGGGCGGAATCCTCGGGCGCGCGGTGCCTGCCGTCGTGGGAGGGGCACTGCCGGAGGGAACGCGGTTCGCGCGTCCGTCGTCCACCCAGCCCGAGAAGTGCAACAGAGGTGTTGCTACAGACCGCAGTTCAGCTGCCCGCCTGAGCTGGGCATTCAAAGTCGACCTCAACAAAGGATGGCGCCTTCAAAACTGCGGCAGAACGGGCAGCTTCCAGGCGATCGCCCAGCGCGGCGCGCGCGTGCCGGAGCCGACGGCCTGTTGGTCGGCCGCCAGGTCGGTTGATGACGATCCCGTCGATGCCGAACGGCAGATCGGCGCGCAGCGCGGCGATCTCGTCGACCCGGGCTCGCACCCCTTCCACCGCAACGGCGGTACGGCCGGGCACCGGGGTGTTCGCCGTGGTGTGCACACCCCCGGCCGGATCGCCGCACTGCGAGATGGCGCTTTCTGAGATGGGATGGATCAAGCGAGGCCCGGTCGGCCCCCGACGCACTGGGCCTCGCACTCGTGACGCGAGGACGGGCCCGGTCAGGGTGCTGAGGTGAGGGCGTCGACCAGGACGCGCAACTGCAGCACGGTGTCCTCGGCTGCGGTGCCGTCGTCCAGGACGACGGCAGCTGGTTCGAGGACATCGATGAGCCGCCCCGACCGTACGGCGGGCGGCGCGTCACGCAGGGCGGCGCGGAACGAGGCGCCACTCCATCGTGCACGGGCCAGGCCCTCAGCAGGGTCGTGTTCTTCCAGCGCGGGCACCCATGCCCGGGTCCGGTAGGCCTCCAGCAGGGCGACGGCATCGTGCCGTAGTGCGTCGGCCAGCGCGGTTGTCGTCACAGGCTGCACAACGATACCGAACAGCACACGGCACGGCCCGGCAGCGGGTGATCGATGCCGTAGACGGACGGTGTGTGCATGACCAGGCGGCGGTCAGGTCGATCCGGCTTCCTCGGCCTGGTCACTGCTGCAGTTCCCGACGGACAGGCAAGGCAGACCGGCCGGGTCCTCGGTATCTGGGTATCGGTGGACCTTTCGCCTCGCCTGCGGCGCACGCCCGTGGTCCGATGAAACAGGGGGTCGGGAAGGAGAGAGCGATGATCCCACCGGCAGGGGAGCGCAAGAGTGGCGCGGGCCCTGTGTTGGTCCGCCCGCTGGGTGCGGCGGACCTGGATCGGGCCGACGAGATCTTCAGGGTCGCCTTCGGGACGTTCCTCGGGGCTCCCGAGCCGAAGACGTTCTTCGGGACCGCCGACTACGTCCGCACTCGCTGGGCGGCCGATCCACAGGCGGCCTTCGCAGCGACGATCGAGGGCGAAGTCGTTGCATCGAACTTCGCCGTCAACTGGGGCAGCGTCGGGTACTTCGGCCCGCTGACCGTACGTCCGGACCTGTGGGACCAGGGCGTCGGCAGGCGCCTCATGGAGCCGGTCATGGACTGCTTCGACACCTGGGAGAACCGCCACCTGGGCCTGTTCACCTTCTCGCACAGTCCGAAGCACCTTGAGCTCTACCGCCGGTACGGTTTCTGGCCCCGATTCCTCACAGCCATCATGAAGAAGCAGGTCGCAGGCAGTGCCGCGGTCCCCGGCCGAGTGCTGTACGGCGAGCTTCCCGCCGCCGAGCGGCTCGACGCCCTGAGCCTCTGTCGCACACTGACCGGGGCCGTGTTCGAGGGCCTGAGCGTGGAACGCGAGATCGTGGCCACGCACGCGCAGGGACTCGGTGACACCATCCTGCTCCAGGGGGCCGGCTCCGAGCTCGATGGCCTGGCCGTCTGCCACTGCGGAGCCGGGTCGGAGGCCGGAGATGACGTGTGCTTCGTCAAATTCGGCGCCGTGCGCCCTGGCCCGGAGGCGGCCGACCGGTTCGAACGACTGCTCACCGCCTGCGAGCGGCTCGCCGCCGAGCGCGGCCTGGGGCAACTGGACGCCGGAATGAACCTGGCCCGCCAGGATGCCTACCGGCGAATGGCCGACCGCGGTTTCCGCACCTGGTTGCAGGGCGTGACCATGCACAGGCCCAACGAACCCGGCTACAGCCACCCCGACGCCTACGTGATCGACGACTGGCGCTGAGACCCCGCCACACTCGGCCCGCGAGGAAGGCCCGGTGCTGCCCGAACCCGTGAACACTCCGCGTCGGCGCCGACGGCCAGACGCCTCCCGGACCAGTGTCGAAGTGCTGTCCCTTCTCATGGACAGAGCCAACAAACGGAGTAACGCCTTGTCACCTCGAGGTGGGCCTTCACCCGGAAGACCCTGATCCGTAGCCGTCGGCGTGAGGTCCGTGCCGGGGCGAGGCGCGGTTCCGTTGGGCAGGGCGTGACGACGACCGCGCTCGCCGAGGCGCTGCACCGGGATGCAGCGCTGCTGGACGGCTACCGGCGGGAACGTGGGTCCCGGACCCGGCTGAACACGAGTTCGCCGAAGGCCTCGCTCGCGGCCGGTGGACCGCGCAGTTCTTCCGCACCGTGCTGCGCGACATCCCGCCCGCCGTTCGGTCCGGCCGGCTGATCGGCGTCCTGTTGCGGGCCGCCGACGTCTTCGACCAGGCCGACGGCGGCGTACCCGCCGAAACCGTGCTCCACCTGCGTGTTTTGGTCGATGCCCTCACCGCTGCGCCGGAGTGACCCGTCTCAGGCGCTATGGCGGAGGGACAGGCTGGCCGGGACGACGGCGTGCTTGCCGAAGCGTTCGTTGAGGCGGTCGACGACCGGCTCCAGGAGCAGTCGGTTCTCGCGGCGGCGATCGAGCGTGATCTGCTGCGGGGCGCCGCCGCTGACGAGTTGGTCGGCTCTGAGGGTGAGCCCTCGTACGCGGGCCCGCTGCAAGGCGAGCGAGTCGAAGACTGCGACGGCGACCTGGCGCAGGTCGGCGGTGTGGGCGGTGGGTTCGCGCAGGGCGCGGGTGCGTTCGATCCGCGAGCCGTCGGAGAACGAGACGCCCAGGGTGAGGGATTTGGCGGCCTGGTGGCGGCGCAGCCGGTCGCCGGCGGCGACGGCCGCGTCCAGCAGCTCGGTGCGCAGCAGGTCGGGATCGAGGGTGTCGCGTCCCAGGAGGCGCTGTTCGGTGACGTGGAAGGCAGGCCCGTCGGGATCACGGCGCGGAGGTCGATGCCGCGGGCGCGTTCATGCAGCATCCGCCCGGCGCGGCCGCCCACGATGCGCTGCACCGTCGCCACGGGAGTCGCGGCGAGGGCGCCGACGGTGTGCAGTCCGTAGCGCGTGAGCGAGGCCGCTTGCCGGGAGCCGACGCCGTACAGCGCCCCGATCGGCAGCGGCTGCAGGAAGGCGGTGACCGCCTCGCGGTGGTCGGGGACCAGGAGGATGCCGTCGGGGCCGGTGTGGGCCGATGCCATGGCCGCCAGCGACCAGGTGCCGGCCGCGCCGATTTGGACGCGGACGCCGATCAGGGCCGCTACCCGCAGCCGGATCCGCTGCGCGAGTCCATACGGCGTGAGGGCGAAGTACCGGACCGCCCCAGCGACATCGGCCACGGCTGCCGCCGGCGGAACCGCCTGGACCACCGGGGTCAGGTCCTCCAGCACAGCCAGCACCTGGCGGTAGGCGTCCTCGCCGGTGCCGACCGGACAGCGCACATGGAGAAGGTGCGCGCCGCGCTCGGCACGCAGTCGCGCGTCCTGGGTCCTGGTGGTGTCCATCCCCCGGGAGTATCGAACAAAAATTCGAACACGCGAGGAGTATACCGACGCACTGGCCGACGCGGCCCGGCTGTGCCTGAGCGCCGTAGCTGGCCCCTGTGGCCAAGTACAGCGCTCAGAACGTCCCAAGGCCTTCACTCAGGGGCGGGCCCCCTTGCCGCGCTGGCCACCCGCCCACGGGCACCGGCTGGGGTACCAGTAGCGTCCGTTCCATGATCGACCTCGATTCCCTCGTACGCCTCTGCCCGCCGCCTGACGAACCGCGGCCCGCAGTGGACTGGGCACAGGCCGAGCGCGCCATGGATACGGGTCTGCCCGCTGACTACAAGCAGCTCGTCGAGACATACGGCGCCGGCATCTTCGACGACACGATTTGGCTACTCGTACCCGACTCCGCCTACAGCGACTGCGACCTGCGCGCGCAGACGACGGAACGGAACGAGGTGTTGGCCGACCTGTGGGAGTTCGAGGCGAAGCCTGCCGGCTTGCTGGAGGCAGGGGCGCGGGTCCTGCCGTGGGCATTCGAGGAGGGCACAGGGGCCTTCCTGTACTGGCTGATTCGGCCCGGCCAGCCACCCGACGAGTGGACCGTGCTCTACAACGAGGGCCGCGGACCCCTGTGGGCGCACCACGACATAGGGTGCCTGGCCTTCCTGCTGGCGGTACTCACGGGAGCGGCGGAAACGGAGTACTTCGGCTACCTCTACGGCGTGCTGAAGCCAACGGAGCACCGCTTTGCGACGGCCGACCAGACCCTCGGAACGTCCCGCCGCTGACGCCGCTGCCGGTCAATGGGGCCTGCTCGTCCGCTACTCAACATGCCGGGCGGAATGGTCCGTCACAGGATTTCCCCGAAGATTCGCATCCCCGCATGGCCAGGGACCCTCAGCCAGGGGGCCCAGGGGGCTGTGGAAAGCGAGCAGCCGAACGCTCCCACGGATCACCTCGGTCACGGCGGGTGAGCAGTGAGGGGCGGGCTGCCGGAGCCGAACGTGTGCGGTGCTCGTCCAGGGCAGAGCGGACAGGAGCCGAGCGAGGGTGTGGTGTCCGCACGGCTCGTCGAGGATCGCCACGGTGAGAGCATCAGGGTTCGGCGAGGGCTACCCTGCCCGCCAACTCAACAGCATGACAAGTCCCATGCTCATTGGACAGATGTAGTACTCAGTCACACCGGCATCTCTGCGCACGCAGGGGCATGTGAACGGGACCCGCTGACAAGGCTGCGGAGCTCATGGCAAGGTCAACAGTGATCGTGACAAGCGGGGACGGCGAGGGGGAGTTCGTGGAAGCTCGTATGTGGGACGCGCTTGTCGGCTCGATGAAGAGCGCCTACACCGCAGGCCTTGGCGCTGGCGCGGTTCCCAAGCCGGTCATCATGCCGCTGCTACGCGGCGAGCTGATCGGCCTGATCTGGGTACGTCCGATCAGCGTTGGCGAGGACGCGCTCACCGGCATCGCGGATCTGTCCAGCATCGCCGCGGCGGCAGGCGCCGACGAAGTCGTTCTCGTCTGGGAAACCCACGACGTGGCCACCGCCTGCGAGCTGCCGGTCGTCGGCCCGGCACCGTGTCTGAACATGGTGAGCGCCACCAAGGCCGGCCATGTACTGCACCAGTTCCCCTACACCGAAGAACACGCGCCCAGCACCTCTGAGGGCTTGGCCTCCGCCGAACCCCTATGGCAGCCGCCGCTCGAGCCACAGTCCGGCGGCGAACTGGTCCCGCCCATCCAGGCCGCCGTCAACTTCTCCTTCATCCCGCTGGAACTGGACCATCCCAACCCGTTCGGCGTCACCGTCGTCCTGATGGAGGAAGACGGCTACACCGTGCGCCTGACCGAAGCCTTCGCCTGCTGACCGTCCGGCCCGCAGAGAAAAAACGCCTCTGCCCGGCAGTCGACTGCCGGGCAGAGGCGTTTGTCGTACGGGCTTGCAGTGCGGTCCCGGGCGGACTCAGCGGAGGGCGTGCACGCGGGCTGCGCCGGCCAGCCGGAGCGCAGTGTGGGTCACGCGGGCCTGGGTGCCGGCGCTCTCGCGGTCGGCTTCGGCGTCACCCAGCGCGATGGCGGCGTCGACCGCCTCCTGCGCGAGGCGGAGCAGCACGTCGTCGCGGGTGGCCATGTGCAGGTCGTCCATCGCGCTGGTGACGGCGGAGCGGGCGGCGTAGCGGGCCTGGCGGGCTTCGTCGGTCTCGGGCGCTCCGTTGCGGCGGGCCACGATAGGACAGCAGTCAAGCCCACCAGGGCGGCACTGCCGCCCTGGTGGGAGCGGATCTTCTCCCACGCGACTGTGCCGGCCTGCTGCACCTGCTCGGTGTACTCCACCCCGAGCTCCTGCGCGGCTTCCAGGGCACGCTGCTCGCGCTCGGCTTCGGTGAGCTCACGAGCCGCGAGGTCTTCGAGCAGCTCCGTGATGGTGGTGCCGCGCTCCTGAGCGAGGACTCCTACACAAAGGAGTGGAAGGTTTTGGGCATCATCAACTCTTTACCGCTGGGCTGACCGTCCCTTCGGATGGCAATTCGGTCGATCCCAGTGTGATCGGCATACTTCCGCGCATGGACATTGTGGAGAATGACCCCCGGCCGCACCACTATCGGTTCGCGCACGAGGTGCTCGCGAGCCTCGCCCGGGACCTCGGGCCGCAGATGCTGGACGGCGACCCGCCCGAGGGCTTCGGCGCCGGGCTGGTCTCCCTCTGGGACGACTTCGGCGGGCGGCTGCCCGCCGGGGAACGGCTGCCGAGCGACGGCCTGGACGCGAACCTGATCACGCTGGGCCCGCACCGGCTGCTGGTGGTCGTGCTGCCGCGGCCCGCCGCACGGGCAGAGGCGTACTACACCGCCGTCGTCCAGCCAGCCGGCGCCGACCACTGCCGGTACTTCACCCTGGAGCACGCGGTGAACCCGTTCACCAAGGAGCCGTACACGGTGCTCGGCGAATGGGCGGACGGCAGCCACCTCAACCTCGGTTCCGCCCCGGCACCGGGGCTGGCCGCCTTCCTGTCCGCCGTGGTGGCGCTCCTGGACGAGCCGGAGCCCGCCGACGCGGTCAGCCCGCCGACCCCGCCCGGCCCGCAGGAGAAGCCCGAACGCCGCGGCCTGCGACGGCTGTTCGGCCGCTGACCCGCGCCCGGGCCTCCCACCCCGCGGTGCCCGGGCGGGGCTACCGCACCGGGAGGGCTTGCCCATGCCCACGGGGGCTTGCCCAGGGCCGAGGGCTTGCCCCCGTGCACAGGCCAGGTCCGTGGTCCTGCGCACGGGGCTTGCCCCTGCGCAATAGGCGAGCCGGAACTCGGCGCGCACGGAACCAGCCCAGATCAGGGGCGGCTGCCGCACGGCTTAGCGTTGTTTTTTCGGCGAGCCCACCAGTAGCTGAACAAAGCCAAGTAGCCCCGGTACCGCCGCGCGCTCGCCGCCCACCAGGTCGCAAGAGGAACCGGGTGGTCAACCCGGTGATCCTGGCGGCTGCGGAGCGGCAGACCCGCGAGCAGGCCCGCGAGCCCGAAGAACTCTTCGGCGACGGCCGCCAGGCCCTCGAGCTTCCCGCCTGCGCATCGGCGGAGCAGCCACAGCCAGTAGCCCGGTCCCACTGATCAACGCCATGGTCACGACGTCGCCAGGCGCGCTCTACGACCCGCCGAGTCCGAGGTTGGCCAGTGCGGTGGTCCATGCGTGAGAAAACCTTGGTCCCCAGAACGATGTCGTCGCGCCGCGTGTACTTGTCGATGGCTCGGCCGACGATCTCCTCGGATGTGCCGTTGCCATAAGCGTTCGCGGTGTCCCAGAAGGTGATGCCGAGTTCGACCGCCCGCTGGAACAGTGGTTGGGCGGCGCCGTCGAGCGTCCACGGGGTCTGTGGTCGGGGAGCCCCGAAGCTCATGCACCCGAGGGCGATACGGCTGACCTTGAGACCTGAAGTGCCCGAGGCGGGTGTGGTCCACGGGCGCTCCCTCCGTCACGCGTTCTCGATGGTTTGGCTGTCGGGCGAGAGTCTCGGGGCATGCTCGGACTCGGTGGCGGCCAGGTCGAGCAGGGTCAGCGCGTCGTGTTCGGGTGTGCCGGCCTCGGCGTAGTACACGACCATGCACTGGCCCGGGGTGCCCTGCAGTTGCATGGTTTGGTAGCCCAAGGTCAGGTCGCCGACCTCGGGATGGTGGAAGGTCTTGCGCCCGTAGGTGTGGCCCTTGACGTCGTAGCGCTCCCACATGCGCGCGAACTCGGGGCTCTTGAGCAGGAGTTCGCCGACCAGTTGCGTCAGGTCGGGTGCGTCCGGCTCCGTGCCGGCCAGGGCCCGCAGTCCGTTGACGCAGGTGCGGACCTGGTCCGACCAGTCGTCGAACAGGCCTCGGGCGGCGGGGTGCAGGAAGACGTAGCGGGCGATGTTGCGCTGCATGGCCGGCCAGTCGTCAAGGCCGGGGAGCAGCCGCAGTCCGCCCGGGGTGTACGCCAGCACGTCGCCGGTGCGGCTGAACACGTGTGCGGGGTAGGGGCGCAGACTCTCCAGCAGCAGCTTGACGCCGGGCCGCACGGTGCGGTTGGGCGCCGATGGCGGCTCGGGTGTCGACCGGGCGGCGAGCGCGGCGAGAGCGCGCAGGTGATCGCGCTCGTCCTCCTCCAGCTTGAGAGCACGTGCGAGGGAGTCGATCACGGCCGGGCTGGGCCGGGTCTCCGTGCCGCGCTCCAGCCGCGCGTAGTAGTCGATGCTGATGCCGGCAAGAGTGGCCAGCTCCTCCCGGCGCAGTCCGGGAGTGCGGCGCCGCCCGCCGCCGGCCGGCAGACCGACCTCTTCGGGCGTCAGCCGGGCACGGCAGGCACGCAGAAAACGCCCCAGCTCCGTACTGCGGGTGCCGCCGCTGTGCTGCTCACGATCCATGTGTTCAAAGTGTGGGGATGCCGCGACCTGGACGGAAGGCGCGTGGGGTGCCCTGCCACAGCACCGAACGCGGCTCCAGGGCACAGCCCGGCCTGCCACATCTCGCCGCCGGCCCGCACGCTTGACGAGCGTGGAAGAGGGCCCTGCCCGTGCGGCCGACAGTGTGGTCCCCGCTCTCCGGTGCCCGGTGCTTCCCTTCGTTCCATCCGTCACAGAAACCGAGCCATTCCCATGTCTGCTAGTCACACTCCTGCCGGTGCGCCGGCGCCCGATCCGCGGCGCTGGAAAGCGCTGACGGTCATCGCGACAGCCCAGCTGATGGTCGTACTGGACGCGACGGTCGTGAACATCGCGCTGCCGCACGCCCAGGCGGACCTGAACATCTCCGACGGCAGCCGGCAGTGGGTGATCACCGCCTACAGTCTCGCCTTCGGCGGTCTGCTGCTGTTGGGCGGACGGATCGGAGACCTGTGGGGCCGCAAGCGGGCCTTCGTGGTGGGCCTGGTCGGCTTCGCCCTGGCCTCCGCGCTCGGCGGCGCCGCCGTCAACCTCGGCATGCTGCTCGCCTCCCGCGCCCTCCAGGGCGTCTTCGGCGCCCTGCTCGCCCCCGCCGCTCTGTCCCTGCTGACCGTGGCGTTTACCGAGGCCAGGGAGCGTGCCAAGGCGTTCGGTATCTTCGGCGCCATCGCCGCGGCAGGCGGTGCGGTCGGCCTGCTCCTGGGCGGTGTGCTCACCGAGTACATCAACTGGCGCTGGTGCATGTACGTCAACATCGTCTTCGCGGTCGTGGCCGCGGCCGGTGCCACCGTCTACATCAGCGACCGGGGGGACCAGCGCAACCGCGACCGGCTCGACGTCGTGGGCACCCTGCTGGCCACCTTCGGACTCGTCGCCCTCGTCTACGGCTTCGCCCGGGCGGAGCAGGACGGCTGGGGCTCCGGCCTCACCATCGGCATGTTCGTCGCTGCGGTCGTGCTGCTGGCCGCGTTCGCACTGGTCGAGTCCCGGGTCAAGACACCCCTCCTGCCCCTTCGCGTGATCACGGATCGCAACCGTGGGGGCGCCTACCTCTCCATCGGTCTCGCCATGATCGGCATGTTCGGTCAGTTCCTGTTCCTGACCTACTTCCTGCAGCTGAACAAGGGCTACTCGCCGGTCATGTGCGGTATCGCCTTCCTTCCCCTGGTCGTCTGCCTGGTCATCGGGTCCACCCAGATCGGCACCCGACTGGTCAACCGCGTCCCGGCCCGTTTCCTGATGGGCCCCGGCTTCCTGCTGGCCGCCATCGGCATGCTGCTGCTGACCCGGCTCGAGGTGGACAGCTCCTTCGCCACCCATGTCCTGCCCTCCGAGATTCTGCTCGGCCTGGGCATGGGTACGGCCTCGATGCCCGGCATGAGCCTGGCCACCTCCCGCATCCGGCCGCAGGACGCGGGCGTCGCCTCCGCAATGGTCAACGTCTCGCAGCAGGTCGGCGGCTCCATCGGCACCGCGCTGCTGAACACCGTCGCCGCCAGCGCCACCAGCAGCTGGATCGCCGCACGCGCGTTCTCCGGTTCCGTCCCCGAGGCGGCCGCCCAGCAGGCCGCCGTCCACGGCTACGCCGTGGCCTTCGGCTGGGGCACCGCCATCATGGCGCTGGCCTCGCTGATCGCCTTCGTTCTCGTCAACGGCGGCGGCCGCAGCAGGGCCGACTCCTCCGGCGAGGCCGCGCAGCAGGTCGAGGTCCCGGTGATCGCGCACTGACGGTGCGCCCCGGGCCTGCTCCCGGCCCCTTTCAAGCCACTTACCCTCCCCCACAGCAGTCGCCCACCGAACCGTACGGAGCGGCAACCGCGCGTTCCTGAATGTCGACGGAGGTGCGGGCCTGGTCTGATCGCAGCGGGGAGCGCATGGCTCGGCACCTGTGGAACGTCGCGTAATTCCCAGCCGGAACTTCACGGGGCCGGACGCCCTGCCCGTCAATGGCGGCGCACAGCTGGACTGCCGCCGACCCGGGCCGGACCGAAGTGCCACCCCACCTGCACCCTCCTGCCTCGGCGGGCTGTTCTGGGCGCTCACCTCGCCCGGAACAGCCCGCCGAGGCCCTGTTCTCCCGCAGCAGTCGCTCACCGGACCGCACGGCGCGGCAACCGCGCACCACATCACGCGGCGCCCGGACGAGGTCTCCAGACCACCGGACCAACAGCCTCAGTGAACCGGAAACAGAAGGCAGCCGGTTCCCCTTCGACGCCCTCGGCATCGCCTCAACTGTCCAGCATCTTCAGTGCCTGACGGTGCCAGACGAGCGGATTGTGGTCGTCGTCCGTCATCATGGTGAGCACGCGCAGCACGATGATGTCGTGATCGCCGGCCGGATAGCTGTGCTCGATGCTGCACTCCAGCCAGACCGGCGCACCCTGAAGGAAGATCGCGCCGGATTCCGCTTGGACCGTCTCGACGCCGGCGAACCGGCCCTCCTTGCTGGGGGACGCGAGTTGCCTGGTCTTGTCGCTGTGCTCCTCTCCCAGGACGGAGACCCCGATCGTGTGCGCGCGGGACAGCACCGGCCAGGTCGTCGAAGTGTGCTGCACGGCGAAGGAGACCATGGGCGGGTTGAGCGAGACTCCGACGGTGAACGACGAGACGACGATGACGCTGGGTTCGCCGTGGACGCGTGCCGATACGGCCGCGACTCCGGAGGGGAATGCGGCGAACGCCCTCTTCACCTCGGCGTGATCGGAGGTGAAACCCTTCAGTGCGGTCATCGGTCTGCTCCCGTCTTCGCGGCGTCGAGCACGATCGGACCCCACTGTCCGGCCCAGCGGGCGAGTGAGTCATCCGTCGTGTAGGTGGAGTCGAGCTGGTAGAGACCCTGTGCGGGACAAGTCGCACCGAGTTCCACGAGCACTGGTTTGAGGGTGAGTTCGGGGGCGAGCGCGTGCGCCGGACCGGCACCGAGCATGAGGGGCAGCGCCACCTGGCCGGCGAGGCCGGTCGCCGTGGGGAACTGGTCGAGGAACAGCTTGAGCAGGCCGGTGTAGGTCCCCTTGTAGGTGGGAGACGCCGCGATCACGATGTCGGCGGACCTGACCCGCTCGACGGCCGTGGTGACGTCCGGGTCGCCCCAGCTGAGCAGGCCGGCCCCGAGGGAGGTGACTTCGATGACCCCGCAGTCGAGCCCGAGGGCTGCCGCGAGGCGTTCGGCGGCATCGCGGGTGCGCGAGCCGGCCTTGGGATTTCCGACGACGGCAATGGCCTTCATCCGGCGACTCCTGTGGGTAGACGGGGCGATGCGGCGGACGCCGCGGAAGACCCGGCTCCGGGACGGTCGACTCGCAGGAAGACGGATGCGAGGAGACAGAGCAGTCCTACGGCGGCGAGGCCTCCGAGGGTGGTTGCGTAGCCGGTTTTGGCCAGGAGAACGGCGCAGACCGCGCTGCCCAGCACCGCGCCGAGTTGCTTGAGGGCGTTGAAGGTTCCCGACGCAGCCCCGGCCTCGTCCGGAGCGACCGCGGTCATCGCCGCGATCGACAGGGGTGACCAGACGAACGAATTGGCCACCCCGTACACCGCGAAGACGGCGGTCAGAGCGGGGGCCGGCGCGTTGGTCGCGACGAGCAGCGCCGACGCTCCGATGGACAGGACGAGCGCGGAAGAGCCGATCACGGCGACCGCACGCGAGCCGATTCCGTTGTTGAGCCGGGCCGAGACCGGCGCGCCGAGCAGGCACACCACGCCCATCGGTACGAGGGTCAGAGCCGCCGTACCGGGAGTCAGCCCGCGCTCCTGCTGGAGGTAGAGCATCAGCGGGATCATCGCCGAGCCGGAGCAGAAGGCCGCGGCGGCGCCACCCCAGGCAGCGGTGACGAACCCTCGGCTGTGCAGCAGGGCGACCGGTACGAGCGCGCGCTGCCCGTCGCGCCGCTGCAGCCAGACCACGGCCGCGACGACCAGCGCGCCGACGGCAGCGAGCAGCCAGCGTGGCAGGCCCAGCACGTCGGCGCTCGCCGCATCCGTGCCCTGGATGCCGAGCGCGAGTGCGCCGACGCCGGTCGCGTTCGCGCAGATGGCCCACACCGGGATGCCCGCCTTCTGACGGGGGAGGGACGGTACGAACGCGACCACGGCGGCCATCGTGGCGATACCGACCGGGACGTTGACCCAGAACACGGCGGGCCAGCCGCCGACGGCGACGAGCAGGCCGCCGACCAGGGGCCCGGCGGCGACCGCGGCTCCGCCGACCGCGCCCCAGGTGCCGAGCGCGGCGGCCAGGCGCGGCGGCTGGAACAGCGCCTTGATGATGGTGAGGCTCTGCGGCGTCATCAGCGCGGCACCGATGCCCTGTACCACCCGCCCTCCGATGAGTGCCTCGACGGTGGGGGCCAGCGCACACAGCAGCGACCCGAGCGTGAAGGCCGCCAGACCGACCAGGTGGACGCGCCGGTGGCCGTATCGGTCGCCCAGCCGTCCGGCGATGACCAGGGGTACCGCGCAGGCGATGAGGTAGCTGCTGTTGACCCAGATCGCGAGGGTCTCGGTGGTGTGCAGGCCGGTGATCAACGCGGGCAGCGCGACCGAGGTGACGGTGCTGTCCAGCAGCAGCATGAAGAACCCCGCGCACAGGCTGCCGAGGGCGAGCCGGTGGCGTCGCTCGCTCGCTGTGGTCATCTCACACCGCCAGGTTCTCGCGCAGCGTGGCGCCGGGGTAGGCCGGTGCGAGGGCACCGCGGCGGTGCAGCTCGGGGAGTAGCAGCTCGCTGATCGCGCCGAAGCCCGAGGGCATGGCCACCGGGCAGGAGAACATGTAGCCGCCGCGCGATCCGGTCGCGGCGAAGTTCTCCTCCAGTGCGTCGGCGACGGTGGCGGGGTCGCCGACGATGCTGTGGTCGAGACCCGTCGCCCGCTCGCGGCCGTGCGTGAAGAACTCGCCGCGGCTCATCGTGTGGTCCTCGCCGAACTCCCCGACGAGTGAGCCGATGAGACCCGCGGGGCTCGCGTTGGCCGCGACGATCTGGTCGCGCAACTCGGCCAGGCGGAAGGACTCAGGCAGCGTCGAGAAGTCGTAACCGGCGTTGTGCGACAGGTAGGTGGCGACGGCTTCCTCGTGCCAGAACTCGTGCACCGAGTCCCGCTGCGCCCGTGCCTCGGCCGTCGTACGGCCGACGATCACCTGAGTGGCCCAGAGGATGCCCACGTGCGCGGGATCCCGTCCCTCGGCGAGGAGTGCCTCGTCGAGCAGTTTGCGGTGGCGCTGCTGGGCCGTGAGGTCGCCGCCGAAGCCGAAGACGAGATCGGCGAGCCGTGCCGACGCGGTGATGCCGCGGGGCGAGTTGCCGGCCTGCACGACGAGCGGGTGGTGCTGCGGACCGGGTACGGACGCCAGCGGGCCCTTGACGGTGAAGAACCGTCCCCGGTGGTCGATCGGGTGCACCTTCGAGGGATCGGCGAACCGGCCCGTGTCCCGGTCCCGCACAATGGCGTCGGGCGCCACCGAGTCCCACAGCGCGCGGCAGACCGCGACGAACTCCTCCATCCGCTCGTAGCGCAGGTCATGGTCCATCAGCTCGTTGAACCCGTAGTTCGCCGCGTCCGCGCCACGCGTCGAGGCGACCACGTTGAAGGCGATGCGTCCGCTCGTCACGTGGTCGAGCGAGTTCAGCAGCCGGGCGACGTAGAAGGGGTGCATGAACGTCGAGGAGTACGTCAGCCCGAAGCCGATCTTCTCGGTCACGGTGGACATCGCCGCGATGACCGGTGACATGTCGTGGCGCGGCCATTGGATGCCCCACTCCACGGCCGGTTCGATGCTCCCCCGCCAGGTGCTGGGGATGCCGCTTCCGTCGCCGAAGAACAGCAGGTCCACGCCGGCGCGCTCGGCCGTCCGGGCCAGCTCCATGTACATGCGTACGTCCGGGAAGCCCTGACCGACCCAGGAGCCCTGCCGTGCCCACGCACCCTCGGTGTGGGTGAAGGAGAGGTCGTAGCCGATGTGCATGCCGGTCACCGCGCTGCCTTCTTCCAGATCGCAATGACCTCGTCGGCGTCGCTGAGCACGGCCACGTTGAGTCCCAGCTGGACAAGGGCGGCGGCGTTGACGTCGAGGTCGTAGGCGGCCGTGGCATCCCGGGGGACGACGACGGGCCAGTCGAGTTGCATGGCGTCCTGGGCGGTCGCGTGGACGCAGCACTCGCTGGTCAGGCCCACGACGGTGAGCCAGTCGCAGCCGGCCTGGTGGAGCCGCGCGGCGAGATCGGTGTCGAGAAAGCCGCTGTAACCGCGCTTGACGACGCGCGGTTCGCCCTCGGCGGGCCGCACCCGGTACCACTCAGCTCCCGGCGTACCGAGGACGCACGGTTCGGCCGGGCCCATGGGGGCGTCGTAGTCACCCCCGCGCAGCCAGTTGCTCGCCCGCCACGGACGGGTCGGATCACTGCCCAACTCGACCCAGAGGACGGGTACTTCGGCCGCGCGCGCGGCGTCGACGAGGTCGCCGACGCGGCTCACCGCGTGATCGAGGGCCGTCAGTGCGGCATCCGTCAGGCCGTATGCCGCCAGGCGGTCGGGGGCGGCGAAGTCCCGCTGTACGTCGACCACGACCAGCGCGGTCCTGCTGCCGGGCCGGGTGAGGTGGGCGAGTTGTGTGTCGCGCAGGTCTGGCATCAGGCCGCCACCTCGTCACGGGAGCGCAGGGTGGGCAGTACGGTCTCGCCGAACAGCAGCATGTCCTCGTCGTACTCCGGGAAGATCAGCATGAGTCCGTCGAGGTCGGCTTCGCGCACGATGTACTCGATGTGGTCGATGATCGTCCGCGCCGATCCGGCTACGTACGGCGTCTGGAACGCCGCCTCGCCGTCCGCGCCGTCGGCCCACGCGCGGGCCTGGTCCTCGGGTATGCCCCAGGTGCGGCGCATATGGGCGAGCGCCTCGCGGTCGAGGCCCGCGCCCCATTCCTTCACCTTCTTGGCGGCCAGCTCGTCGGTCTCGTCCTGGACGACGGTGAGCATCGAGTAGGTCCTGCAGACGCGGCCGTGGGCCTTCGCCCGCTCGTGGACGTCCGCCGAGAGCATCCGCATCTCGTCGAGGCTTTCGGCGGAGAGGAAGGCGCCGTCGGCGTACTTGGCCTGGAAGCATCGGGCATCTTCCGACCTGCCCGCGTTGATGATGGTCGGGCGGGTGGCCGGATGCGGGCGGGACTCGCAGTCGACGAGGTCGAAGTACGGCGTGTGCATGGTGACGGAGTCCTCGGTCCACAGGCGGGTGACCGCCTCCGTCCACAGCTCCGTCATCCGGTAGCGGTCCGCGTGGCTGAGCCGCGGGTCCCACTCGCCGAACTGCTCGAACTCGCCCGCGTAGGAGCCGTTGACGATGTTCATGCCGGCGCGGCCGTCGGAGATGTCCTGGAGGGTGGCGTACATCTTCGCCGCGAGGGCGGGGTTGTGGACGTTCGCGTGCAGCGTCGCCCAGATCTTGACCCTGCTGGTCGCCTCGGCGAGTGCCGCCATCATCGTCATCGATTCGAGCGAGCGGCCCCAGTGGTCGGTGCTGCCGCCGAAGCCGCGCCACTTCGCCATCGACATGACGAAGTCGAGGCCGATGGTCTCCGCGTGCATGGCTGCGCGCTTGTTCCACGCATAGGTCGCCTCGGGGTGTGGCGCGGTCGTGGACAGCATCCATCCCCCGTTCCCGATGGGGAGGAAGATTCCGTACTCTTTCGCGGGCATGCGGGTGGTCCTTTTGTGAGATCGCTGATGCTGGCCCGGGGGCCGGGAGCCGAGCGGGCTGCTCCGGCGCGGTGCGGCTACGGGGCGGGCCAGACGAGCTTGTCGGCGGCGTAGACGTCCTTGACGAAGGAAGCGTCGAACCATCCCTTGGCCTGGTCGGCGGTCACGCTGTCGGGCACGATCCTGAACTGGTGCAGCATGCCGACGAGCCCCGCGACGTTGTCGAGGTCGATGCTGCCCAGGGGCTGTCCGGGCGTGGGGTTGTCCTTGACGACCTGCGTCTCGGTCTTCCAGATCGCCGTGTTCAGCTTCTTGTCGTACGTCGGTCCGGACAGCTGTCCCGCATAGCCGACGCACTCGGTGATGTGCTTCTCACTGGACGAGCAGTAGTCGTAGGCGTGCAGCGCGGCGCGCAGGATGTCCTCGACGGCGTGCGGGTGCGCCTTGGCGACCGCCGGGTTCACCGCCATCGCGCCGAGCGAGCTCGGGACGCCGTAGTCGACCGGCTTCCACACGGTGACGTCGTCGCCAGCCGCCCTGAGCTGGTTGGGCTCGTTGGAGACGAATCCGGTGAGCGCTTCCAGGCCGCCCTGCCTGCGGGGCAGTACGGAGGGGTCGTAGCCCTCCTTGACCAGCTTGAGTGAGTCCCACGTGACCCCGGCCTTGACCATCATCGCCTCGACGGTGGCGGGTACGTAGCCCTTGTGGCCGACGACCTTGCCGTCGAGCTGGGTCAGCCTGGTGATGTCCTTGTTCGTCATCAGGATCTCGAGGCCGGCGTTCGAGTACGAGGAGACGCCGGTGATGTCGATGCCGTTGGCCCGGGCCTGGATGACGTCCTGCTCGGAGACCGGACTCACGGTCGCCTGTCCGCTGGCGAGCAGTTTGGTGTTCTGTGCCGTGTCGCCGGTGCCGGGCTTGAGGGCGACGTCGAGGCAGAGGTCCTTGAAGTAGCCGAGCTTGGCGGCGGCGATGTACTCGAGGATCGACACCGACGACTGGTACTGGTAGCCCGACAGGTAGGTGATCTTGCCAGCGGCCTTGTTCTCGGCGCACCGTTCGGCGGAGATCGCGGAACCTTCCGAGCCCGTCGAGGTGCTGTCGGAGGAGTTCGAGCCGCATCCCGCGACGCCGGCCGTCAGTACGACGGCGGTGAGGGAGGCGAGGCCGGATCTGATGAGGCGGGACTGCATGGGTGACTCCAAACTGGCGAGGGGTGCCTGGGAAGGTGTGCCGAGGAAGGGGCGCCAATGGCGCGGATCAGGGCATGGGCCGCCGAGCGCCCCGCCATCGCGGGCCACCGGGGACAGAGACGTGCGGGCGGGTCAGTTGTGGGCGCTGTCGTGCCAGTGGAGGACGCGGCGTTCCACCAGCGTCACGACGAGCAGCAGCAGCACGCCCAGTACCGCGAGGACGAGGATCGAGGCGTATACGACCGGTAGTTGGTTCATCGACGAGGCCACACCGATCGCGGTGCCGAGGCCGCGGGTCGATCCCGATGCCGACATCTCGGCCACCACTGCACCGACGATCGACAGCGGGAAGACGATGCGCAGCGCCGCGAACAGGAACGGCAACGCGTTGGGCAAGCGCACGTGCAGCAGGAGCTCGAAGCGGCCCGCATCCATCGTCCGGTACACCTGCAGCACCTGCTGCGGCACGGACCGCAGACCGGTAGCGGTGTTGATGAGGATCGGGAAGAAGCAGATCAGGCCGGCGATGACGAGCTTGGGCAGCGGGCCGAAACCGAAGGCCACGACCAGCGCCGGTGCGATCGCCACGAGCGGAGTGACGTTGAGGACGACCGCGATCGGCATGACCGCCCGGCGCACCACAGGAAGCTCGGTCGTCAGCACCGCGAGGACGAACGCGGCGACGAACCCCAGCGCGAGGCCGGCCGTCGCCTCACCCAGGGTGACCAGGGCGTTGTCGAGGTAGTAGTCGAACTCTGTGGCGAGCGAGTCGCCGATCTTCGGCAGCGGCGGCAGCAGGTAGGGCAGTTCCCTGGCTCCCCACTGCCACAGGACGGCGAGGAAGGCCAGCATCACAGTGAGGGGCAGCCACACGGAGGGACGGATCCACGCGATCCGGGACCTCGGATGCCTGAGGCTGAAGGGCGACGGTTCGACGGGTGTCTCCGGCTCGGTTGCCCGGGTGGCGCTGGTGCGTTCGTCGGCCACGGTCATCTCTCGCACCCCCTTCACGCCGCCGCGCCGTGCCAGGCATGGCGCAGGCGATCTCGGATCAGGTCCTCGTACTCGTGGAAGCGGCGTTCCTTGAAGAGGCGTTCGCCGCGCGGCCGGGGCAGGCCGATGTCGATGGTCTCCACGATGCGGCCCGGCCGCGGCGCCATGACGACCACGGTGTCGGAGAGCCGGACGGCCTCGGAGACGGAGTGGGTGACGAACAGCACCGTTGTCTTCAGTTCGTCCCACAGGTCGAGCAGCTGGTCCTGCAGGCTCTCGCGGGTGAATTCGTCGAGGGCCGAGAAGGGCTCGTCCATGACGAGCACGTCGGGCCGCAGGCCGAAGGCGCGCACGATCGCGGCACGCTGCTGCATGCCGCCGGACAGCTGTGCCGGGAGCTTGTGCATGGCTTCGCCGAGACCCGCCTTGACGAGGAGGTCCCGCATGTCCGGGACCTGCCGCTTTTCGAAGCCGCCGATGCGCTCGCGGCGCCCGGCGGCACCCCTGTTGATCTTCTGCGGCAGTGTGACGTTCCGCAGTACGGACAGCCACGGCAGCAACGCCGGGCTCTGCGGCACGAGTCCGATCATCTTGGCGGCACACGCTTGCGCCGGCGTCACGCCATGCACCCGGACCTCGCCGCGGTCGGGTCGTTCAAGGCCGGCCACTAGGCGCAGCAGCGTCGACTTGCCGCAGCCGCTGGGCCCGATGAGGCTGACGAAGCGGCCGGGCGGCACCGTCAGATCAACCCCGTCGAGGGCATTCGTGGCGGACGGCCCGAATCCGTAGACCCGGTGTACCGATCGCAACTCAAGTGCTGGCGTACCAGTCACCTTCACGCTCCCATCCATGTAGCGAGCACGAAGGCCCGATCCTGGAAGTCGGAGAGCGTGCGTA
Source organism: Streptomyces sp. NBC_01537 (assembly GCF_045040445.1). Taxonomy (NCBI): domain Bacteria; kingdom Bacillati; phylum Actinomycetota; class Actinomycetes; order Kitasatosporales; family Streptomycetaceae; genus Streptomyces; species Streptomyces sp. NBC_01537. Next base: position 170,454 of record NZ_CP109392.1, read on the forward strand.
GCGAGTGCGGGAGACTGCGACGCGGAAATCCGCTTAGGTGTTTCCGACCGTAAGAGCCGCAGGTTTCGCTCCGCCACCGCTTCTTGTTTCGCCTGTATTACGTTCGCTGCTGCAGTGTTACGGCCCTGCTGCCGTCGAAGACGTAGATCTCGATCCCGAGGTCCGCCGCCGCGCATCCCACCCAGCCGCCGAGCGCCTGCACGATCAGCTCGGTGACAAGGAGCACCGCACGCTCGGCGTTGGGCGCCGCGTCACGCAACCAGAGCAACTTGAACATGTCCGCCATGACCTTGTTGCGGTAAGCGGGCTTGTATGCGCCCTGATTGCTGACGAGCTGGACGAGCACCCGGCCGTCGGCGTCGATCCCCTCGACCTCGACGCGGTTGCCGTCCGGCAGCATGAGCGGCTTCGGACGCAGCGTGGTACCGAGCCGGTCGCCAAGGGCGATCAGCATTCGGCGTTCGACGGAACCTTCGGTGAACCGGCTCCACTCGGTGGGAGCTTCAAGGACAGTTAGGTGGCGCATCTGCCGGAGTCTAGGAAACACCCGTTTCCTGCGTGTTTCACACGGCTTGGTGCTCAACAGGGCGCGTTGACGAATGTGGCTGTACCTGGTTGCCGGGAGCCGCAACAGGTGCTGCTGCGGCTCCCGGCAACGGCAGGTTCAGGAGGTCGGGCCGCAGTTCAGCGCGGCCGGGTCGATCGTTCCGCGCTGCACCTTCGCTTCGTGGGGCTCGGCGAGACCGGCGTTGGTGACGTAGAGCCGGTTTCCACGTACCGCGGTGGAGGTGGGGGAAGCGAGGCCGTCCTTGGCCGTCAGGACGGTCTCGGTGGTCCCGTCGGGGTGGACCAGCGCGACCTGGTTGAGGCCGTTCTGCGCGGCGAACACCACGTCGGAGCGGTCGTTGAGGAAGTTGAAGTCGTCGACGCCGGTGAGGCTCCTGGTCACGGTGTGGATCCGGCCGGGGGCGCCGGTGGCGGTGACCGGGATCCGCAGCAGGGTGCCCTTGGCGAGGTTGGAGACCCAGACGGCGCCCTTGTGGAAGCGGAGACCGTTCGCGCCGAGCGGTACGGGTCCCGACGGGTCGGCCGCGAGGGCGGGGTCGGTCAGCCAGGCGGTCGCCTTCCCGCCGGAGGCCGGGACGGTCCATACGGTGCCCTTGTTGCTGTCGGCCGCGTACAGGGTGCGCCCGGACGGGTCGAGGGCCAGACCGTTGGGGAGTCCGCCGGTGGGCAGGGCGGCGATGCGGCGCGGGGTGCCGCCGGGGGGCAGCTTCCATACGCCGGCCCGGGAGGCGTCGGAGGACGCCACGTTGTAGTAGATGTTCCCCTGACGATCGCGGGTGTTGCCGGTGAAGGTGTCGTCCGGCTGCCCGGCGACGATCACCTTGCTGCGCCCGGACGGGGCGATGCGCACCAGTGCCGGACGCTTGCCCGCCACGCTGCCCAGCATGGAGACGGTCAGTGAGTTGTCCGGGTTGACGGTGATGTTCTCCGGGGAGTCGCCGGCGGTGAAGTCGAAGGCGGCGAGGGTCTTCACGTCGGTGACGACCGGCTTCGGGGACGCCTGTTCCGTTGCCGCCGACGCGTATGGCCCCGAGACGAGGACGGTCGCAGTCGCGGCGATTGCCGCCGCGAGTCTGAACCGCTTCTTCAAGGGGGTTGCTGCGGGGACTGCTGTGGATATTTCCATGTGGTTCATCGCACTTTTCTTGGAGGGCGCAACTGTGGTTGCGCGTGGGGTGGGACAGGAAAGGGATGGGGCGGGTCAGTCGCTCAACTCGGCCCCGGACAGGCGTACTTCCTCGATGTCGAGGTACGCCTGCACCTGACGCAGCACCGTGTCGTCGATGTGGTTCTCGTCGCGGAGTCTGACGACGGTGGCGCGTTTGCGGGCGAGGAGGGCGAGGCGCAGCGCGGTGTAGTCCTCCTTGTGGCGCAGGACCACGTCGTCGTCGGCGTCGTCGGCGCGTGCGATGCGTAGGTGGGTCTCGTACTCGTGGCGCGTCCATTCGGCGACCTCCGGGGCGGTGCCGAGGTCGGCGGCCACGTCCGGCAGGGCCTTGAGGGCCTCCTCGGTGGCGGTGGTCTCGGCGAGGGAGCGCTCCTCCTCGGCGGAGGCGTCGTGGGGCAGCCGGGCCCAGCGGACCACGCGTGGCAGGAGCAGGCCCTGCACCACCAGGGTCAGCATGATGACACCGGAGGTCACGAAGACGATCACGTCGCGGTCGGGGAAGGGCGCGCCCGAGTCGAGCGTCTCCGGTACCGACAGCGCCACGGCCAGTGACACCGCGCCCCGGAAGCCGGTGACCCCGCCGACCACCCGGGCCCGGTGGCTCATCCGGCGAAGCCGCTGCTGCGGACGGCGGTCCAGCAGGCGGATCAGGTACACGGCGCCGAACTGGAAGGCGAAGCGCACGGCCACGAGCACCACGGACACGACCCCGACAGTGATCAGGGCGTGGGTGAGGCCGTCGCTGGTCAGGTCGCGGGCGGCGGACTGTGCCTCCAGGCCGACGAGGACGAACAGGGAGGCGTTGAGCAGGAACGTGGACAGCGACCAGAAGGCCACCGCCTGGCGTCGCGTCGCCGCCCCGACCAGGCGCGGGCCGACCTGGCTCATGATCAGCCCGGCCACCACGACGGCCAGGACACCGGAAGCCTCAATCTCCTCGGCTAGAAGGAACGCGGTGAAGGGCGTGAGGATCGTGACCACGTTCCCCAGCAAAGGGTCGTCGAGGCGGCGGCGCAGCTGGATGCCGAGCCAGGCGGTCACCGCTCCGGCCGCCGCCCCACCGACGTAGGCGAGCAGGAAGAGCCATCCGACGTGCGGCACGGTCAGGTGTTCCTCGCCGACCGTGATGCCGACGGCCAGGCCGTAGACGACCAGGGCTGTGCCGTCGTTGATCAGGCTTTCGGCGCGTAGCAGGGTGATGCTGCGGCGGGGCAGCATGCGGGCGAGGACCCCGACCGTCGTCGCGTCGGTAGGTGCGACGGCCGCGCCGAGTACCCAGGCCGGCCCCCAGGGCAGCCCCAGGGCGTGCGCGACGGCTGCCACGGCCCAGGCGGTGAGGATGACCAGGGCCGTGCTCATCAGGATGATTCCGCGCAGGTCCTGCCGGATCCCGCGCAGGGAGGTGGTCAGGCTCTCCCAGTACAGGAGGGCCGGGAGGAACAGCAGCAGCATCGCCTCGGGGGGCAGATGCACTTCGCGCAGTGCCGGGACGAATCCCAGCAGCGCCCCCGCCGCCAGCAGCAGGATGGGCGGAGCGATACGGAGGCGGTCTCCCGCGAGCTCGCACACGAGCACGGTCGCGCACAGGACCACGACGAGTTCGAGACCGAGCACGTTTCATCTCCTGGACAGGTGGTTCGGGAATCCGGGCTCAGCGCGGCGCGAGCAGCGTCGTCGTGGAGGATGCCTCGGGGCTCGTGATGGCCTGGACGATCTCCGCGGCGTAGTGCCCGTACTTGCTGCGGTACGCGGCGTCCACCTGGCCGTCGAGGTCGTGGTCGGCGTCCAGGAAGGAGACGTCCTTGTCCACGCCCCCGGCCCGGATATGTCCTTCCTGGCGTGTCCGCGTGGTGCGGAACCAGTGGGAGGTGGGTCCGTAGACCGAACGGACGTAGATCCCGTCATCCACGCGCACGACCCAGATCGTCCGCGGTTTGTTCAGCGCACCGTCACGGCGCACGGACGCGATCACCAGTTCCTCCGCGGCCCCGACCCTGTCGAGCTCGTCGTTCGTCCATGCCTTTGCCATGGGTCGGTCTCCTTCGTACATACGGATGTGGTCCTCGCCGTAGGTCGGCGGCCGCCGAGGTCACGATGAGCAGCGTCGTCGCGTTCGGCAAGCGGGCGCGCAGGCCGTCGGAGATCGTCACCCCGTTCGCCGCAAGCACGCCGCGGACCTGGGGGTTCATCCGCGAGCCCTCAGCTTGCCGGGTGTACTGGCCGGGTACCAGGCCGGGCTGTGACAGGCAGCCGTGTTCAGTGCTGTGACAGGGCACCCCTCGGAGTCGCGGGCATCGCCACACCGGTCACGGGGCTGCCACACTGGAAGACATGGCACGTGAGCAGCACAGTGGCGGCAGCGGCGGCACCGAACTGGGACGCTTCCTGCGAGCCCGCCGCACCCGGGTGACACCCGGTGACGTCGGTCTGCCGGCCGCCTCCGGTCTGCGCCGTACGCCCGGACTGCGCCGCGAGGAGCTGGCCACCCTCGCCGGCATCAGCATCGACTACTACGCACGCCTGGAGCGCGGGACCGAGACCCGTCCCAGCCCGTCCGTGATCGACGCCCTTGCTCGCGCACTGCTCCTGGGGGAGGCCGAGCACCAGCACCTGCGGGATCTGGCCGCGTGCGCCGACGGGAACGTGGCCGCGTCGGCGACGGTGCCCAGCCGGTCCGTGCCTCCGGGCACTGACCTGATCCTGGAGAGCCTGCGGCCCAATCCCGCGTACGTGGTCGGCCGCACCTTCGAACTGCTCGCCGCCAACCCCGGCGGACTGCACCTGTTCGCCGGGATCGAGGACTGGCAGGGCGAGCAGCGCAACCTCGCGCGCTACGTCTTCCTCCACCCCGCGGCCCGCGAACTGTGGGACGACTGGGACAACGCGGTTCGCAGCTGCGTCGCCTGGCTGCGCGGCCTGGCCGGTATCGAACCGGACGCCCCCGACCTCGCTCTCATCGTCGATGAACTCCTGAGCAAGAGCCCCGAGTTCGCGCGCATGTGGGAGCGGTACGACGTCCGGGGAAACACCAGCGGCCGCCACACGTACCACCACCCCGACGTCGGCGAACTCGCCCTCGGCTACCAGGGCATGACACTGAACGGCGCCAACGGCCAGCACCTGGTCGTCTTCTACGCCGAGCCTGACACCCCCGAGTACGACGCGATGGTCCTCCTCGACAAGGCCGCGCAGGATAAGGCCTCAGAGCCATCGACGTCGCCTGCGCAGTAGCGAACCGACGACCCGGCGAACCCAGAACATCGAGCACGCCATCGCCTCAGGCGTTGGCTTGAACTGGCTGCTACTGCCGGACGTAGGCGCGGGAGTCTTGAGTACTCCCTGGCGGCTCTCCACCACCCGGCAAAGGCTGGACCCTGCGCCGAGACCACAGCCGTAACCGCGGCCCTGTCCCGCATCTCGGCTCAATACCCTCCCGATCCCTCGTTCCTTACGGATCTTGTGGAGACCCGCCCATGTGGAACATCGCGGACACGCTGTACGACTGGTGCCGCGAAGCCCGTCCCTTCGCCCTCGCCACCGTCGTCCAGGTCAGCGGGAGCGCACCCCTGTCGCCCGGCACGCCGCTCGCCGTCGACGCCGAAGGCACGGTGGTCGGCAGCATCTCCGGCGGCTGCGTGGAGGGGGCCGTCTCCGAACTGTGCCGCCAGGTCCTGGGCGACGGCGGCCCTCCCGCACGGGCTCGCTCTGCGGGAGGCGGGCGTACCCGAGACGCGCCTCACCCGCCTCAATTCGCCGATCGGCCTCGACCTGGGCGCCCGCACCCCCGAGGAGACGGCCGTCTCCATCACCGCGGAGATCATCGCCCACGCTCACCACGGCGCCGGTCTGACTCTCTCCTACGGCGCCGGGCCCATCCACGAGCCCATTGCCGCGAGGGGTGCCCTGACAGGTCACTGAACACCGCTACAGGGCACAGCCCGGTCTGCCACATCGCGGCGCCGCGGAGCAGGCTGAATGCTCGTAGGAGATCTCTTCCTCGGCAACGCCCACTCTTTTTCGATCACAGGAGACAGACGATGGACAAGGACGTAGCGGTCATCATCGGCGCGGGCGGCATCGGCCTGGCGATCGCCCGGCGCGTGGGCATCGGACGCATCCTGCTGCTCGCCGACTACAACGAGAAGGCACTGGGCGTCGCCGCCGAGCAGCTTCGCGGCGCGGGCCACGACGTGACCACGCACATCGTCGACGTGTCCGAGCCCGACGCGGTAGCCCGGCTCGCAGACGCCGCCGCGGAGCTGGGCCCCGTCACGCAGGTCGTGCACAGCGCCGGGGTCTCGCCCGTACAGGGGACCACGGAGCAGGTCCTGCACGTCGACCTGCTCGGCACCGCACTGGTCCTCGACGAGTTCGCCCGCGTCATCGCGCCGGGCGGCGCCGGTGTCGTCATCTCCAGCATGGCCGGCCACATGGCGGGCGCGTACCCGTACGACACCGAGCACGCGTTGGCGAGCACCCCCGTCTCCGAGCTGCTCGCCCTGCCGTTCCTGGCCCCCGAGGAGGTGGGCGACTCCGGCGCCGCCTACGCCTTGTCCAAGCGGGGCAACGCGCTGCGTGTGCAGGCCGCCGCCGTGGAGTGGGGCAAGCACGGCGCCCGCGTCAACTGCATCAGCCCCGGCATCATCTCCACGCCGCTGGCCCAGGACGAGATGTCCGGCCCCGGCGGTGAGGGGTACCGGCAGATGATCGAGACATCGGCCGCCGGACGCATCGGCACCCCCGACGACGTGGCCGAGGCGGCGGCCTTCCTGCTCGGGCACCAGGCCGGCTTTATCACCGGGTCGGACCTCCTGGCCGACGGCGGCGTGATCGCGGCTCTGCGGGCCGCGCAGGTGTGGCCCGTGGGCCGGGCGCAGAGCTGACCCGCCGCCGACACGGGCCTGCGCTGACGTGGGCCGCCCGGATCAGCGACCGACTGTGGCGCCCGCGGGCAAGGCGTGTGCCGTGCCCTCCCCATGCCACCGCCCCTGGCCGCGCCACCATCCGCATCATCGAGAGGAACTCCGCTGTGCCCCGTCCCACACCGAAGACGCCCTGGGTCGCGGCCTGCGCCGCCGCCGTACTGATGCTCGCGGGCTGCACCTCGGGCGGCGAGGAGGAGCCCGCGTCGTCCGCCGGGACGGACAACGCGGGCTCGGGCTCCTCGCGCGTGCGAGTCCTGCGGACTGTGACGCAGGGCCTGAACACCCCGTGGGGCATGGCCGCGCTGCCGGACGGCGACCTGCTGGTCTCCTCCCGGGACGACGGCACGATCACCCGCGTCGACGCGGACAACGGCCGGAAGACCGAGGCCGGCACCGTGCAGGGAGCGCGGGACCTGCCGGGCGAGGGCGGCCTGCTCGGGCTCGCCGTCTCCCCGGACTTCGCCTCCGACCGCCTGGTGTACGCCTACCTCACGACCACCTCGGACAACCGCATCGTCCGTATGCGGTACGACACCTCGCGCCCCCGGGGGGAGCAACTGGGCCGCCCGGAGACGGTGTTGGAGGGAATCCCCGCCGGGACGTACCACAACGGCGGTCGGATCACCTTCGGCCCGGACGGCATGCTCTACGCCGGCACCGGCGAGACGTGGGACAAGCCGATCGCCCAGGACCGGGACTCCCTCGGGGGCAAGATCCTGCGCATGACCCCCGAGGGCCGGCCCGCCCGCGGCAACCCCGAGCCCGACTCCCTGGTGTACTCCTCCGGCCACCGCAACCCGCAGGGCCTGGCCTGGGACGACGGCGGGCGGCTGTGGGCGTCGGAGTTCGGCCAGGACACCTGGGACGAGCTGAACCTGATCCGGCCCGGCCGCAACTACGGCTGGCCGGATGTCGAGGGCACAAGCGACCGGGCGGGCTTCACCAACCCGGTGGCCCAGTGGCGCCCCGCCGACGCCTCACCCAGCGGTATCGCCTACGCCGAAGGCGCGATCTGGATGGCGAGCCTGCGGGGCGAACGCCTATGGCGCATCCCGCTGGACGGCTCCAGGGTCGCGGGCGAGCCGTCAGCCGCGCTTGAGGGCTCGTACGGCCGGCTGCGCACGGTGGTTGCGGCGGGCGGCGACAGGCTGTGGCTGGTCACCAGCAACACGGACGGCAAGGGTTCGCCGGAGGACAGCGACGACCGGATCCTGCTGCTCCGGGTTTCCTGAAGGCCCACGGCGGCCGGCACGTCGGGCCTGCTCCCTCCGGTCCGCCACTGCGCGTCGCGATCTGCGAGCGGCCGTCGAGGCCGTCGGTGTCGTCAGCAGGCTCGGCATCCTTCCGAAGTCTGGCAGGCGCCCCTTGTCCCCGGCCGGAACGTCCTGTGGCTGTACGGGAGTTCGTCCGGGGACGAGAGGACGCTGTACTGCGCTGTTCGGTGTGTGCGGCGCCGGTCAGCCGCTCAGCGGGTCGGTGCTTCGACGCCCGTCAGCGCGAGGGATGCTGCCGGAAGCCGGGCACCGTGGATGCTGATCTGCGAGAGGGCGGCGTTGAGCTCCTGGAGTTCGTCGGGGCTGAACCTGACCTCTTCCGCGCCGATGTTCTCCAAGAGGTGGGACAGCCTGGTGGCGCTGGGAATCGGCACGATCCACGGCTTCTGGGCCTGCAGCCAGGCGAGCTCGATCTGAGCGGGCGTGGCGCCCTTGCGTACGGCCCAGTCCTGGAGCAGCTGTACCAGTGGCATGTTGGCGGCCATGTTGTCCCGGCTGTTGCGGGGTGTCGCGGTCCGGCGGTCTCCCTCCGTGAACCGGGTGTACGGATTGATCGTGCCGGTCGTGAAGCCCGTTCCCAGGGGCGCCCAGCACACGAAGCCGATGCCGAGTTCCTCGCACAGCGGCAGGACCTGCTCCTCCGGTCCGCGCCACAGCGTGGAGTACTCGTTCTGGATCGCGGTGAGCGGAAGGACCGCGTGGGCCCGGCGGATGGTCCCCAGACCCGGCTCGGAGAGACCCCAGTGCAGCACCTTGCCCTGGGCCATGAGGTCCTTCACTGTGTCCGCGACATCCTCGATCGGGACGGCGGGATCGACCCGGTGCTGGTAGAGCAGGTCGATGTGGTCCGTCCGCAGGCGCTTCAGCATGCCGTCGACGGCTTGCCGGATGTGGTCGGGACGGCTGTTCAGACCGGTGTTCGCTCCAGTGTCCGGGTCGATGTTCCAGCCGAACTTGGACGCGATCACCACGTTGTCGCGGACGGGCCGGAGAGCTTCGCCGAGGATCCGTTCAGACTCGAACGGCCCGTACGCCTCGGCCGTGTCGAAGAGCGTCACCCCCTGATCGGCTGCTGTCCGGACGAGGGCGACCATGTCCTTGTGGCTGGTGACCGGACCGTAAAGGTTGCCCGGCATGGTCTGGGTGCCGAGGCCGATGCCGGAGACCTTCAGAGACCCGAGTCGGCGGTGACCGGTCTGTGTGATGGCCGCGGTCACCTGGTTGCGGCGGCCGACGGGGCCCCTGGCACCCGTGGCGGGCGATGCCGCCTGCGCCAGTGTGGCCGGCGCGGCCACCACCGAAGTGGCCGCCAGACCGGCCGCGCCCATCAGGAAGCCGCGACGGCCGCGGTCGGTCGAGGTCGGCGTGCTGTCCTGTTCGTGCATGAGTTACATCCCTCATGGTCGTCGGTTGAGAGCACCCTCGGTGCGTCACCGCATCGCAGTCGGCGAGGAAGAGGCAGATCGCGCCAGAGGTGAACACCTGGGCACTTCGGCCGGCGGCAACGGTCCACGTCCGTGACTTCGGATTGATGGCCAGGCCCCCGTTCGGTGACGGGCGTCCTGTGGTGCCGATGGTGCCGGGCGGTAAGGATGATTCAATCAGCGTGCCCGCCGGGTTTGGGAGGCCGTGCTGTTCCACGCAGTGGCAGTGCCCCCCAACTCCCTTGTGGAGCATTCTCGTTGAGGCAAGGGCCGGCCGGACGCAACGCCTGCTGCGCTACGCCCGGTGCCCTTATGGCTCGGTCGCTGACCTTTGCCTACCCGTCAGGAGAAGAAGATGGGCAGGCGCGGAACATAGGGCGCTTCAAGGGCGGCGACCTCGTCGTCGGTGAGCTGGATGTCGAGCGCCGCGACAGCGTCGGCCAGGTGGTGCGGCTTGGTGGCGCCCACGATCGGGGCCGAGACCACCGGGTTCTTGAGCACCCAGGCCAACGCGATCTGCGCCATGGACACCCCGCGTTCCTCGGCGATCTTCTGCACGGCGTCGACGACGGCCTTGTCGCTGTCGAGGAAGAGCGGCCGGCCGTTCATGTCGACCTGGCGGTCCTCCTCCGACCTGCGTGTCGTGCCCTGCTCGCCCCAGGGGCGGGTCACCCTTCCTCCGGCGAGCGGGCTCCAGGGGAGGCTGCCCACGCCCTGGTCCGCGAGCAGGCCGAACATCTCCCGCTCCTCCTCGCGGTGGATCACACTGTAGTGATCCTGCATGGACACGAATCGCGTCCAGCCGTTCGCCTCCGCGGCGTGCTGCAGCTTCGCGAACTGCCACGCCCACATCGAGGAGGCGCCGATGTAGCGGGCCTTTCCGGCCTTGACCACGTCGTGCAGCGCTTCCATCGTCTCCTCGACCGGTGTGTCGGGGTCGAAGCGATGGATCTGGTAGAGGTCGACGTAGTCGGTGTCCAGGCGCCTCAGCGAGGCGTCGATCTGCTCCATGACGGCCTTGCGCGAGAGCCCCGCGCCGCCCGGCCCCTGGTGCATGGGCTGGAACAGTTTCGTGGCGAGGACGATGTCGTCGCGCTGGGTGTACTTGTTGATGGCTCGGCCGACGATCTCCTCAGAGGTGCCCAGGCCGTAGATGTTGGCGGTGTCCCAGAAGGTGATGCCGAGTTCGACGGTCTGCCGGAAGACCGGCTCGGCCGCCGTGTCGTCGAGCACCCATGGCATCCGTTTCGCGGGGTCGCCGAAGCTCATGCAGCCGAGCGCGATACGGCTGACCTTCAGGCCAGAGGTTCCCAGGCGCGTGTACTCCATGACCAACTTCCTCTGTTCCTCTGACTGATCTGTGGGGCTGATCTGTTGTGGTGCTTCGGTCGGCGTCGGCTCAGTAGTAGCGGCCGCCCTGCGGGGTGGGCAGGGCGTCGAGTTCGGCGAGGTCCTCGGCGCTGAGCTGGACATCGGCCGCGCCCGCGTTGTCCAGCAGGTACTCGGGGGTCTTGGTGCCGGGGATCGGGACGACGTACTCACCCTGGGCCAGCACCCACGCCAGCGCCACCTGAGCAGGAGTGGCACCGACGCGGTCGGCGATCTCGCGCACCTTGTCGGTGATGGCGCGGTTGATCGCCAGGGCATCGTCCTGGAAGCGGGCCAGGCCGCGCCGGAAGTCGTCCTGCGGCAGGTCGTCGAAGGAGCTGAACCGGCCGGTGAGGAAGCCCTTGCCCAGCGGTGAGTACGGCACGAAGGCGATGCCCTGCTCCTCGCAGTACGGCAGCACCTCGGTCATCCAGTCCCGCGTCCACAGCGACAGCTCGGACTGCACCGCCGTGACCGGGTGCACGGACTGGGCCCGCCTGATCTGCTCGACACTCACCTCGGACAGACCGATCGCACGGGCCTTCCCCGCCGCGACCGCCTCCGCCAAGGCGCCCACGCTCTCCTCGATCGGCACATCGGGGTCCACGCGGTGCAGGTAGTACAGGTCCACATAGTCCGTGCCGAGGCGCGCGAGACTCTCGTCGATCGCGCGCCGGATGTGCTCCGGGTTGTTGTTCAGGCCGGGTACGGGTTTCCCCTGGGCGTTACGGGTGAGGGCGCCGACCTTGGTGGCCAGCACCGCTCGTTCCCGGTGGCCCTTGGCAAGAGCACGGCCGAGCAACTCCTCGTTGGTGAGCGGCCCGTAGACGTCGGAGGTGTCCAGCAGGGTCATCCCCAGGTCGAGGGCCTGGTGGATCACCGAGACCATCTCGGTCTCGTCGCGCGGGGTGGCCAGGTCGTAGCCGAAGCTCATGCCCATGCAGCCCAGGCCGATGACGCCGACCTCGGGTCCGTCGGGGCCGAGTGTGGTGGTGCGCATGTGTTCCTTCCGAAGGTCGTCGGGCGGGCCGGGTCAGCGGTTGACCAGCCGCATACCCGCCTCGTGGAGGCGGTCGCCGGCGGCGGGGGCGAGGTTGTTCAGGCGGGTGAGCTGCTCGGCGGTCAGCACGATGGCGTCGGCGGCGGTGTTCTCCTCGACGCGGGAGACGCGCTTGGTGCCGGGGATCGGGGCGATGTCGTCGCCCTGGGCCAGCAGCCAGACCAGGGCCACCTGCGCGGGGGTGGCGTCGACCTCGGCGGCGACGGCCTCGACCTCCTCGACGATGCGCAGGTTGCGCTTGAGGTTCTCCTCCGTGAAGCGGGGGTTGTTCGCCCGCCAGTCGTTCGCCTCGAAGTGCTCCGTGGCACGGATCTTGCCGGTGAGGAAGCCGTGGCCCAGCGGCGACCAGGGCACCAGGCCGATGCCCAGCTCCCGCAGCAGCGGCAGGATCTCCGCCTCCACGTCCCGAGTCCACAGCGAGTACTCCGACTGCAGTGCGGCGATCGGGTGGACGGCGTGGGCGCGGCGGATCGACTCGGGCGCCGCCTCGGACAGGCCGATGTGGCGGATCTTGCCCTCGGTGACCAGGTCGGCGAGGGCTCCGATGGTCTCCTCGACGGGCGTGTCGGGATCGACGCGGTGCTGGTAGTACAGGTCGATGTAGTCCGTGCCGAGCCGCTTCAGGGAGCCTTCGAGCGCGGTGCGCAGGTTGGCCGGGGTGCCGTCGATGTGGCCCATGCCGCCGCTGGTGTGCGAGTACATGCCGAACTTCGTCGACAGAACGACCTGGTCGCGGCGGTCCTGGACCGCTCGGCCGACGAGTTCCTCGTTGACGAAGGGACCGTAGGCCTCCGCGGTGTCAAGGAGGGTGACGCCGAGGTCGAGCGCCCGGTGGATGGCCCGGATGGACTCGGTGTCGTCCGGGGTCTCCCCGGGGCTGAGGTAGACGCCGGACATCGTCATGGTGCCCAGGCCGACACGGGAGACGTCCAGGTCTCCGAGCTTGATGTGCTTCATGGGTGCTGCTGCTCCGCAGGTCGGTTCGGAACGGATCTTCAGTTCACGCCCGGCGTGCTCGCCGCGCTCGCCGGATGGCAGGCGGGCTGTGCCGGGGATGAACGAGGCGGTCAGGCGTAGACAAGCTCGGCCTGCCACTGGTCCTGCGGCTGGTGGTGCAGGTCGAGGTAAGCCGCGGCCAGGACGTCGGGGGCGAAGCGGGGGTCCTCGCCGCCGATGTTGCCGGCGACGGTCACCGTGGACGCGTGCACGCCCGAGCCGCGCTGGTCCTCATGGAGGGCCTGGACGTAGGCGCGCAGGGCGGCCTTGCCCACCGACATGGTGGTGTATTCGGGCGAGGGCTGGAGGGCGAAGCCGCCGCCGGTGAAGAGCAGACTGCCCCGGCCGTCCCGCAGGAGAGGAAGGACCGTCCGGGCGGCGACCACGGCGCCGGTGACATTGACCGCGAGGGCCTGAGCCCATGCCGCGGCGTCCAGTCCCGTGGGCGTGTCAGCCTGCATTACGGCTGCGTTGTAGACGAGCACCTCCGGCGCGCCGAGGTCGTCCACCGCCCGGCGGAGCGCGGCCCGTAGATCTTCGGGGTCCCCCGCATCGGCCCGATACGCGGCCGCCACGAAGCCCTGGCCGGTCAGCTCCGACACCTGCTTCTCCAGGCGGCCCGCGGCGCGCCCGAAGACCGCCACCGGGTGGCCGTCGCGGGCGAAAGCCTCCGCGAGCGCAAGGCCGAGACCGGGGCCGACACCGACGATGAGGGCGGTTCCCTTACTCATATCTGTCCTGCTCCAATTCATCCTGTGACCCCGCGAGACAGCGGTGCCAACGTCTTGTAGCCGGCGGCGAGTGCCACCGACTGATCAGGCGAGCGTCGAGGTGTCGATCACGAAGCGGTAGCGCACGTCGGAGGCGAGGACGCGCTCGTACGCCTCGTTGATCTTCTCGGCCGGGATGACCTCGATCTCCGCACCGATGCCGTGCTCGGCGCAGAAGTCGAGCATCTCCTGGGTCTCGCGGATGCCGGCGATCAGCGAGTACGTGAACACACGGCGGTTGGCCGCCACGGCGGCCGTGGGGAACCAGATCTCCGGTTCCGACGAAGCGCCCAGCGTGACGAAGGCACCGTCCAGGGCCAGCAGGTTCATGTAGGCGCCCCGGTCCACGTTCCCGCTCACGGTGTTCAGGATGACCTCGAAGGTGCCGGCCAGCTTCTCGAAGGTGGCCGGGTCGCTGGTGGCGTAGTAGTGGTCCGCGCCCAGGCGCAGGCCGTCGTCCATCTTCTTCAGCGACTGCGACAGGACAGTGACCTCGGCGCCCATCGCGTGCGCGAGCTTGACGCCCAGATGGCCTAGACCGCCCAGGCCGATGACGGCGACCTTCTTGCCGGGGCCCGCGCCCCAGTGACGCAGCGGCGAGTACGTCGTGGCGCCCGCGCACAGCAGCGGGGCGGCCTCGTCCAGCCGGAGCTCCTCGGGGATCCGTACGACGAAGTCCTCGGTCACCACGACGTGGGTGGAGTAGCCGCCCTGGGTGCGCGTGCCGTCCTTGTCCGGGGCGCCGTAGGTGAGGGTGTTTCCCTTCAGGCAGTACTGCTCCTCGCCCTTGAGGCAGTTCACGCACTCACGGCAGGAGTTGACCATGCAGCCGACGCCGACCCGGTCGCCGACGGCGTGCTTCGTGACCTCGGAGCCGACCTCGGTGACGATGCCGGCGAACTCGTGACCAGGGACGACCGGGTAGGTCTGCGGGCCCCACTCACCGCGGACGAAGTGGATGTCGGAGTGACAGATGCCGCAGTACTTGATCTCGATGAGGACGTCGTGCGGGCCGACGTCGCGGCGCTCGATCGTGGTCGGGGCGAGCGGTTCGGTTGCGGAGGTCGCGGCATAGGCGTTGACGGTGAGCACGGTTTCTCCAAAGGGGCGGGGTGGTGCCGGGCAGCCGGGTGGCCGCCGAGTCCGTCCCGGAGGCCTTCCGAGCGCGGCCACGAGCTGGATCGTCGTGGTGCGCGACTGCCCGGGAACGGAGATGTCCTACGAGCATCAAGCCTGCGCCTCCGGCTCGCCATGTGGCAGACCGCGTTGTAGCCGGGAGTGCTGTTCAGTGCCGTGACAGGGCACCCCACCCGCCTTCCACCCAGGTCGTGGCGTCCCCCAGACTCGGAAGACATGGACCGTGAGCAGCACAGCAGCGGCACCGAGCTGGGGCGCTACCTACGCGCCCGACGGGCCCAGGTGACCCCCGCAGAGGTCGGCCTACCACCCGGCACCGGCGCGCGTCGCACACCTGGACTGCGCCGCGAGGAGCTGGCCACCCTGGCCGGGATGAGCATCGACTACTTCACCCGGCTGGAGCGCGGCAAGGAGACCCACCCCAGCCCGTCCGTCGTCGACTCCCTCGCCCGCGCCCTCCGGCTGGAGGAGGCGGAACACGACCACCTGCGCAGCCTGGCCGCGCATGCCGCCCTCCCCCACTCTCGGCTTCGCTCAAGCGGGGGGACCCCCATCGCTCCGGAACCGCCCACCGCGCCCAGCCGCTCCGTTCGGCCCGGAGTAAAGCTCCTGCTGGAGGCCATGCGGCCACAGCCCGCGCACGTGGTCAGCCGCACGGGCGACGTACTGGCCTGGAACCCGGGCGGGCTGCGACTGCTCGCCGGGATGGAGGACTGGCCCGCGAGACAGCGCAACATCGCGCGCTACGTCTTGCTCCACCCCGCCGCCCGCGACCTCTTCGACGACTGGGGCAACCAGGTCCGCGGCTGCGTAGCCCGCCTGCGGGCCCTGGCCGGCACCGACCCGGACGCCCCCGACCTCACCCGGCTCGCCGGTGAACTCCTGCTCAAGAGCCCTGAGTTCGCCCGTCTGTGGGAACGCTACGACGTCACGGGCCACTCCTACGGCCGCAAGACGTTCCACCACCCGGATGTCGGCGACCTCACCCTCGGCTACCAGTCCATGCAGGTGGAAGGCACCCCCGGCCACCGGCTGGTCGTCTACCACGCCGAGCCAGGCAGCACCGAGTACGACGCGATGGTCCTGCTCGATCTGGCGGCGTCCGACTCGGCGCACGCGTCGAGGATCGGAACGTCGCGGACCGGGCTCGCGGACTGACGCGGCATCCCTTCGGACCGGTCGTCGACCGACACGCCGGACGCCCGTCCGAACCACCGAAGACCGAAAGGACGAACGGCATGCGCATCACCACGCTCGGCACCAAGGGACCCGAGGTCGGCGTCGTCGGCCTGGGCTGCATGGGCATGAAGGTCAGCTACGACCAGGCGACCCCGCGCGACGAGGCCGAGATGGTCTCGGTGATCCACCAAGCTCTCGACCTGGGGATGACCCTGCTGGACACGTCCGACGTGTACGGCCCCTACACGAACGAGCAGTTGGTCGGGCGAGCTCTGGCGGACGGCCACCGCGAGCGCGCCGTACTGGCCACCAAGGTCGGCGTGCTGGCCAAGGACGGTGCGGTCACCGGAGTCGACGGCCGCCCGGAGCACATCCACCGCGCGATCGGGAAAGACGACGATCGGCCGCACGGTCCTCGGGCTCGCGCCGGTGACGGAGGGCTCCATCACCTTCCGGGGCGAGACCATCAGCAACATCCCCCGGGCCCGCCGGCGCAGGGTCGCGCGGGACATCCAGGTGGTGTTCCAGGACCCGTACTCCTCGCTGAATCCGTCGATGTCGATCGAGGACATCCTGGTCGAACCCCTTCTGGCCACCGGGTCCCGAGACGGACGCACGCGCGTACGGGAGCTGCTCGACGCCGTCGGCCTCCCCGCCGACTCCGGCCGAGATCCCCCCGGGGGTTCTCCGGCGGACAGCGGCAGCGGATCGCCATCGCCAGGGCACTCGCCCTCGACCCCACGGTCATCATCTGCGACGAACCCACCAGTGCCCTGGACGTGACCACGCAGGCCCGGGTCCTCACGCTGCTGAAGGACATCCAGCGTGAGACGGGTGTGGCCTACCTGTTCATCAGCCACGACCTGGGCGTCGTCAACGAGGTGAGCGACCGGATCGCCGTCCTCCGCCAGGGGCGCATCGTCGAGATCGGCAAGGCGTCCGACGTCGCGACGGCTCCCGAGCACCCCTACACACGCAAGCTGCAGATGGCAGCTCCCGTCGCGGATCCGAGGAAGCAGCGCCTGCGGCGGGCCAAGCGCCTGGAAGCCATGGCGGCGGAGCTTTCCGCCCCCAAGGTCGGGTCATGAGCGGCGGCGAGTCAGCCACGACCGGCGCCCCCATCTCCAGGGCGACGTCGCGGTTCGCAGACGGTCCGCACACAACCCCGTGCGCGCGGGCCTTCTGAGTACACGCACACCCACCCCTCGATGCACTACCCACCGGTAAGCGGACACGGGGCCTGTAGCCCGGCACGCCGAGTCGCGGGCGCCGGCCGTACGGGCGATCGGTACCGCCTTCGATTCATTGAACCTCCCGAAAGGACTGCCATGGAGCCGCAGGACAGTTCCGAACCGAACACGACACGCGAGGGCGGAGGTTTCCCGCGGAGGGCTTTCCTGCGCGGGGGCGCGCTCTCCGTAGCCGGACTGGCCGCCGCAGGCGAGTTCGGTGGATTCCCGGCCCTTCGTTCGACCCCGAGCGCCCACGCGTCCCCTCTGAACGCGGCGAGGGTGCCGGAAGCGGCGTACGTCCGCGACTGGGGCCTCGCACCGGATGGCCCCTGCGAGGCGGCGGCCGACTCGGAGTGCCGCACCGGCCAGCCCTCGGGCCTGCGGGGACTCGCGGGCGGTATGAGCGTGCCCGGTCTGGGCATCCCGCTCGGCGGCGTCGGCGCCGGCTCGTTCCACTACAACCTGTTCGGAACCTTCGGGCCGTGGAACATGGGCGGTTCGCAGTCCTCCAACTGGTGGGAGATGCGCACGCTCCCCCAGGCGGCGTTCCACGTCCGGGAACAGGTCGCGGGTGCCACGGACGGCCCGACCGTCAGGACCCTCGCCACCCGGCACGACCACATCGCCCCGCAGCGGGATTTCGACGGGGTCCTTCCGCACTGGAACCAACTGAACCCCGGCGACGGCACCTACGCCGCGCTGTACCCGTTCGGCTGGACCACCTACAACGTGTTCCGGTCCCAGGTGTCCATGCGGTTCTGGTCGCCGATCGTGGCCGGCGAGGACGAGCGCACCTCCATGCCGGTGGCCTTCTTCGACGTGGAACTGGCGAACCCCACCACGAAGACGATCGACCTCTCGGTGATGTTCACGTTCCCCAACGCCACTCCGCATCCGTCGGGCACGACGCGCACGGGTCTCTACTGCCGGTTCGACAAGGACAAGTCCGGAGTCGCCGGCGTGACGCTGGGCTCGGACGACCCGACGAACACGCCCGACGCGTACAAGTCGGAATGGACGATCGCCGCCCTGCCGGCCTCGGGCCAGCAACTGACGTACGCCACCTCGTGGAACGGGGCGGGCGACGGGAGCGACGTCTACGAGCCGTTCTCCACCACGGGCAAGCTGCCGAACAGCGCCCTGGACGAATCGAACTCGGCCGGCGCCGTCGCCGTGACCGTGCGGCTGCGACCGGGGCAGAAGGCGGTCGTCCGATACGCCCTGTCCTGGGACTTCCCCCAGGTGTACTACGACGGCGCCCCCCGGGGCCGGGCCGTCTGGATGCGCCGCTACACCGAGTTCCTCGGCGCCACCTCGACGGCCACCAACGACTACGTACCGAACTCGTATCCCTTCAAGCAAGCGTTCACCATCGCCAAGCGTGAACTGGCGCGGCACGACGACTCCCTCGCCGCCGTCGAGGCATGGTGGAAGCCGATCGCCGAGAACCCGAAGTACCCGGTGTGGCTGCGGAAGGCGGCCCTGAACGAACTGTTCGGGATGGTCTTCAACGCCTCGTTCTGGGAGGCGGGCCTGGTCAGCAACACCATCACTCCCGCCCCCGGCGGATCTCGCCTGGGTGCGGAGATCCCCGGCACCCACCTCTTCTACACGATCGACGCGGGAAGCGGCGGCGCGTCCGCCAATGAGATGGACGTCGACAGCTTCGGGTACCTGCTGTACACGAAGCTGTTCCCCAACATCGAACTCGGGCGTCTGCGCGCCTGGTTGCAGCTGACCAAGCAGGACCGGTGGGGGCGGGTGCCCCAGCAGATCATGTTCGACACGGGTCCGTTCATCACCGCGACAGGCGCCAACCAGGGCGCCCCCTCGGCAACGTCCGAACCCGTCTTCGGCTCACCGCCCGCAGGCACCAACGACCTTGGCGCGCTCTTCGATCCCGCGGGCGGCGACGCGTTCCGGGACTGCTTCCACAAGCTCATCTACCGGGTGTACGCGCTGTACCAGGAGACCGGCGACACCAGCCTGCTCACCTACGGCTACCCCCAGATGCTGCGCACGCTGAAGCACTCCCAGTTCTTCCGCCCGCCCGGCTCCCGCCTCCCGGCGGACCCCCCGTCGAACAATCCGCCCAACACCTACGACCAGCTCCTGGTCAACGGCCACGGCATCTACAACTGCCAGCTGTACCTGCTCTCGCTGCAGATCCTCTCGACGCTCACCCCCAAGGCCAGAGCCCTCGGCGTTCCCGAGGCCACGGCCGCGGTCCAGAAAGAGCTCGACACCGAACTGGCGGCGGCGAAGGAGGAGTTCGAGGAGACCTTCTGGAACCCCGAGACCGGGCGCTACCGCTTCTCCGACGGCACCGGCGGCATCGACGGGCGGACCGGCGACATCTTCGGCGCCAAGAAGCCGGTGCTGCCGACGGACGCGGCCTTCCTGGACGCGTTCTACGCCCAGTGCGTCGCTTCTCAGCTCGACCTGCCGAACCTGATCAACCTCCAGCGCGCCCGCAAGCACTGGCACAACACTCTGGACGCCTTCCTGGCGCCCAAGGACGCCAACGGCGTTCCCGTAGGTCCACCGATCATCCTGGACGAGAACCTGAACCCCTACCCGATGAACTACGCCCAGCCTGCCCCCGGCCGCTTCGTCCCGGAGATCGCCGACGTGTGGCCCGGCACCACCTGGATGGCGACGGCGGCCGCCGTACACATCGGCCGCGCGACCGGCGACGGGAAACTCGTCGCCAAAGCCCTGAAGATGAGCGAAGCCGTGGCCAACCGGCTCTACGACAACGGCGCCACGTCCCTGGGGCACGCCTTCGCCACACCGGAGTCCTGGTTCGTCAACAACGTGAACATCTCCCGGTACGCGGCCTACGCCCGAGCCCGGTCCGTCTGGCAGCTCGTCGACGCGCTCGAAACCGTACGGGGGAGTTCGAAGTGACTACACCGCCACCGCCCCAGTCGTCCATACGCCCGGGCCAGGTCTGGTACGACACGGCCGGCCGGCGCATCCAGGCGCACGCGGGGTCGATCACGTACCTCGACGGAACGTTGTGCTGGTACGGGGAGAACAAGGAGAAGACGAAGCCCGGCAGCGGAATCTGGCACTGGGGAATCCGCTGCTACTCCTCGACCGACCTCTACAACTGGGAGGACTGCGGGCTGATCATCCCACCCGAGCTGGGCGACCCGAACTCTCCGCTCCACCCGGCCCAGCAGGTCGACCGTCCGCACATCGTCTTCAACGCCGCGACCAAGCAGTACGTGTGCTGGATCAAGATCATGGGTGAGGGGCACACCCAGGAGAGCACCGTCCTCGTCGCCGACGGGAGCAATGCTCAGGACTTGTGGATCAGCTCCTCGGAGGCGCTCGAAGGGCGTACCTTCCCGGGTGATTGATCGAGAAGTCACCGAGTAGACCCGCGTTGCAGCGCGGGTCGGGAAGGCACGCCCGTGCTGAGCGTAGTCACTGCCGAGGGTTCCACCGAGTCCTGCTCTCTGATCGACGAGATCGTCCGTGAGGGTGCCCGCCGGATGCTCGCCGCCGCGCTGGCGATGGTATTCAAGCTCGTTGAGTCCGCCCAGGCCCGCTGGCGCGCGATCACAGGCGCCCACCTGGTCGCCCTGGTCCGCGCGGGCGCCCAGTTCGAGAACGGCAACCTCGCGGAACGGACCGACGGAGTAGCAGCATGACCCAAGCCCTGGCCGTGCTCGTCAACGGCCTTCCCGGCTCGGGCAAGACCAGCCTGGCCCGCACCCTGGCCGGTCACCTGACCCTGCCGCTGTTCAGCAAGGACGTGATCAAAGAGGCACACGCCGATGTGCTGGGCACCGAGAGGACCGACTGTCCGCAACGGCGCTGGAACGCCTCACTCGGCGCCGCGGCGAGCGAGACGATGTGGGCCCTGCTGGCGGACGCACCTGCTGGTGCCGTCCTGGAATCCTGCTGGCCGACCGACTTTCGCGACTTCGTCGTGCGGGGCTTGAACCGCGCCAACAACCCCGCTGTGGTGGAGATCTGGTGTGACGTCCCACTGGAGACCGCCCGCCGTCGCTTCGAAGCCCGTCATCCTCGCCATCCGATCCACGGCGACCTGCTGACGGACGACGACTGGGAGCGCTGGCGAGGCACGGCTCTACCACTCCAGGTCGGCCCTACCCTGCATGTCGACACCACCCGGCCGGTCGAAGCCGAAGCCGTCGCCGCCTGGATCCAAGCAGAGAAACGCGGTCATCCCAACGACGGCCCGAATGGCTTGGCCCACAGGTTTTGACAATTGCTCCAGGTACGAATAGCGAAGCTGATCTCGGAACTGACCAGCGCCTTGGGCGCCCCCTCCCGAAGCTGCACGAAGATCGAGAGGAAGGCGACCAGGTTCATGGAGCACCGGAGGTCACGCTGGCTGCGCGTCCTCGTGAAGGCGAGGGAACAGCGGCTGTGCTGCGGGCAGAAGCCCCTCGACCGGTGTGAGCTGTCCGGTGATCCGCGTGGCTGCATCTGGGATGAATGGGCGTAGTTCATCGGCCAGAACGCGGCACGCTGTGACCAGCGCGACGAGGAGGGTGTCGAGTTGCTTCCCCGCTTCACCGTTGCCCCTCCGCTCTTCCCGAGCCAGCTCCCAAGGCCGGATCGCGTCAATACATCGATTAGCCTCCTCCACGATCTCCCAGACAGCGTGGATGGCACGCCGGAAGTCGAAGTCGGCCAAGGCGACATCGACGAGGCCAGGCGCCTCCCGGCAAACGTCCACCAGCGCAAGCCCCCCGGAATTTATAGGCGCAGAGGTGGGGACAATTCCGCCGCGAAAGCGGTGAACCATGGTCACGATGCGGTGGACGAGGTTGCCCAGCCCTCCGGCGAAATCCGCATCCGCGCGGGTGGTCAGCCGGTCGGGCGTGAAGTCCGCATCCCCGACCCTGGGCACGTCGCGCAGGAGCCACCAGCGCAACGCATCGGTGCCATATGTTGCGGCCAGCGCAGCCGGGTCGACGGTGGTTCCGGCGGACTTGCTGATCTTGCGGCCGTCGATGGTGAGGTAGTCGTGGACCAGGATGTCGGTGGGCAGCGGGAGTCCGGCCGACAGCAGCATGGCAGGCCAGTACACGGCGTGGAAGCGCACCACTCCCTTGCCGGCCAGGTGGATGCGGCGCTCGCTGGTTTCCCACCACTGGTCGTAGGCGCTGTCAGCGGTGCCGTATCCGAGACTGGTGACGTAGTTACCGAGGGCGTCCCACCACACATAGACGACCTGGCTCGGGTCGTCCGGCACGGGAATGCCCCAGCCGCGGGCGCGGCTGTGGGAGCGGGAGACGGAGAAGTCGTGCAGGCCACGTTCGATGAGGGCGAGGACCTCGTTTCGGCGGGCGGCGGGCTCGATGCGCAGGTCGCCGCTCGAGATCAGCTGATGGAGGCGGTCGGCGTAGCGGGACAGCCGGAAGAACCAGTTCTCTTCCGCGACGAGCTGCGGTTCGGTGCCGTGCTCGCCACACCGTCCATCGACCAGTTCGTCGGGGGTGTAGAACTGCTCGCAGCCAACGCAGTACAGGCCTTCGTACTCTTTGCGATAGAGATCGCCTGACGCGGCGCACTGGCGCCACAGTCGTTCAACTCCGACGCGGTGACGCGGGTCGCTGCTGGTGCGGATGAAGTCGTCGAATGAGAGCGCCAGCGGACCACGCAATGCGGCGAACGCGTCGGCGTTGCGGTCGACAAACGACTGCACGTCGGTGCCGGCCGCTTCGGCGGCCAGGACGTTCTTCAGGGAATTGTCGTCGGTTCCGCTGAGCAGCCGGACCTGCTCGCCCCGTCGGCGGTGGTGACGGGCCAACGTGTCAGCTTGGACGAGCTCCAAGGCGAAGCCCAGGTGCGGGCGGGCGTTGACGTACGGGATGGTCGTGGTGATGTAGCGGCGTCGTGCGGTCATCAGTCCTCCTACCGGGTAGCGAGGCCTGGTCGCACAACATTGAGGCCCCGTCCTGGGGCCTCGGATTCGGTACGCGTCCGTTCTCAGCAGCCCCGTCGACGGGGCATCATCCGATTCTGAGGCGAAAGCGTGATCACGCGTCCGAGCGTAGCAACAGAGCGACGTCGCAGCACGCTATTTCCGCCCCTTCACGGCAGCCGGTGGCACAGAGGCATCCGGGGCAGCGCTGGGCTGGGCGAGGCAAGCATCACCCGGTGCCCCACGCACGCCGAATTGCGCAGGGTTAGAACACCGCCTCTTCACCAGTAGTACCGGCTGGGGCGGACGAGGCCGTGCCGTATGTCGAGGTGTCGTGCGTGGATGGCGTACGCGGGCGTCGGCGGCGTCCGCCGCTGGACTGCGCCACGGCCCGGTTCGAGGACGGGGTTCCGGTACGGCCGTTTCGGTGGCCGAAGGGTGGGCACCATTTCCCGGGCTGGTACTGGGCGGCGACGACTGGGCAGCATGTCGGCTTCGAGTCGTGGCTGGAGCGGGACCGTCTCGTGCTCATGGACTTCGACCCCGCCGTGGTGGGGATCGCCTCCCAGCGTTCTGGCTGCACTGGCACGACGGGACGCGGGAACGCCGGCACGCCCCAGACTTCTTCGTGCGCCGAGCGGATGGCTCGGCCGTGGTCGTCGATGTCCGCGTTGACGATTGGATCGCGCCGCGCGATGCCGCAGCGTTCGAAGTGACGCGCAGGGCCTGCCTCGAGGCCGGGTGGGGCTTCGAGCGGGTGGGGTGCCGGAGGCCGTGCTGCTGGCGAACGTGAGGTGGCTGTCGCGCTACCGTCACCCAGCCCCCGTGCTCCGTGGCACCTTGGGTGCCCAGCGGGCTCACGCTGTGACTTCCGGTTGTTCCGGGCTGAGGTAGTGCACGCGCGTCTGCTCGGCGTGGAGCATCAGCAGGCCGTGCAGCTCCTCGGCGGCGATCTTGAGCAGGTGGCCGTCGCGGGTGGCGTGGAGGGTTTCGAGGACGAAGGCGACGCGGGTGGAGTCCTCGGTGACGCGAGTGCGGTGGGCGTCGCGGTGGTTCCAGTGCCGGGTCAGCACGCCGGTGGCGTCGGTGTAGATGATCTCGCCGAGCTTGGGGTTCTCAGTGGTGCCGGGTTCGCCGAGCGGGGTGAACTCCTCGGTGCCGTCCGCGTACCGGATCTCGACGGCGCCGGTGACGTGGTCGAGGTCGAAGGCTCCTGCGGGCAGGCCGTGGTGGACGGAGACAGCGTTGTAGGAGTCGACGGCCGGATTGATGCGCGGCAGGGTGCCCTTCTTGGCCATGCGGCGTCCCAGGGCGTCGACGCTGGGGCGGATGCGGCGGGGGTTGGTGCCGAAAGAGCGGTAGGCGGTGTGCCACGCCTCGATCCGCGGGTCGCTCTCGTCGGCCGGGGCCCAGGCGCCGGCGGCCAGCTGCTGCTCGAGGCCGTCGAGTGCGGAGGTGGTGTCGGGCCAGGGCTCGTGGCCGCGCAGTCCGCTGGCGGTGACCACGGCGATGAGAGTGTCGGGGAAGGCGTTGGCGACGGCGGGGGTGATGCGGAAGGCGGTCATGGGTAGGGCTCCGTTCCGAGGTGGTGCGGGGTGGGCGGGGTCAGGGTTTCCAGGGGCCGATGCGGTCCAGGCGGCGCCGCTGCTGGCGAGCCGTGGGCTCGTCGAGGGCCTGTTTGCGGTCGGTGAGGCGGTCAGCGACGGTGGCACGGTGCTCTACGGGCTTGTGGTCGTCGTACTTGAATTTGGCGCGGACCTCCGTCACCTCCAGCGTCAGGCCGCGGATGCCGGGCAGCATCCGCCCGTACGGCGCCTGGTCGACCTCGATGGGGGCGTGGTCGCCGTCGGGCTGAAAGTGGGCCATCTGTCGGCGCAGTAGCTCGGCCTTGGCATCCGGCTCGTCGACGATGTGCGCCTGGCAGATGAACTGGACGGCGGCGTAGTAGCTGGTGGGCACGCCTTCGGTGGGAGGCGTGTCGGGCTTGGCGCGCCAGGGGCCGGGGACGAAGGCGTAGTCGCCGATCACGGAGAAGGTGACGTTCGGGTCGTACTCGATCGACTCCCAGACCGGGTTCGGGCGGGCCAGATGGATCAGCAGCTGATTGCCGTCGGGGACGAAGTGGGTGGGCACGGTGGTGGGTGCGTGGCCGAGCAGGCCGTTGACGCTGAGCAGTCCGAAGTCGTGGCCTTCGGCGATCCAGGTCTGCCATTCGGCCTCGTCCAGGGCGGCGTCCCATGGCTGGATGAA
Source organism: Streptomyces sp. NBC_01537 (assembly GCF_045040445.1). Taxonomy (NCBI): domain Bacteria; kingdom Bacillati; phylum Actinomycetota; class Actinomycetes; order Kitasatosporales; family Streptomycetaceae; genus Streptomyces; species Streptomyces sp. NBC_01537. Next base: position 195,715 of record NZ_CP109392.1, read on the forward strand.
CATGCGGTTCTCCGTAAGTTGTTAGGCGGCCCGGCAGGGCCGGATGTGGCTTATGCGGGCTTGCCTTCAGTGGCTCCCAAGGAGTGGCCGTCCGGCTCTCCGGGGCGCCCTGGCTGCTGATTGAGATGTGCGCGCTGTGTGCGGTCGCTGATTACGGAGCTGACAGCGGGGTGTTCCTCGGGCCGACGGCATGCTGTTCGGAGCGAGGAGGGGCGAGTGAACGAGCGACGGGCCCGTGCCTGGGCCGGCATCGACGCGGGCAAGAGTCATCACTGGGCCGCGGTGGTTGACGAGACCGGTGCGACCTTGTGGTCGAAGAAGATCGACAACGATGAGTCGGCGATCCTGACCGCGCTCGGCGCGATCCTGGACCTGGCCGACCAGGTCCACTGGGCGGTGGACATCTCGGGGACGTCCTCCGCGCTGCTGCTGGCCCTGCTCGCGGCCCACGGCCAGCAGGCCGTTTACGTCCCGGGCCGGACGGTCAACCGGATGTCCGGCGCTTACCGGGGCGAGGGCAAGACCGATGCCCGCGACGCCTACGTCATCGCCGAGACCGGCCGCCACCGAAACGACTTCGCCGCGATCGACGTGCCCGCGCAGCTGGCTGCCGACCTCGCGCTGCTGACCGCCCACCGTTGCGATCTGGTGGCCGACAGGGTGCGGATGATCAACCGGCTGCGGGACGTGCTGACCGGCGTCTTTCCCGCGTTGGAGCGGGCCTTCGACTACTCGGCCCACAAGGCCGCGCTGGTCCTGCTGACCGGCTATCAGACCCCGGCCGCGATACGCCGCCGCGGCCGGGCCCGGCTGACGGCCTGGCTGGCCAACCGGGACGTCCGGGGCGCCGACGCGGTCGCGGCGACCGCCCTGGAGGCCGCGCAGGCCCAGCAGACCGCGCTGCCCGGCCAGGACGTCGCCGCGCAGATCATCGCCGACCTGGCCGGACAGATCCTGGCCCTGGACGACCGGCTGAAGCGGATCGACAAGCAGATCCGCGAGACGTTCCGCAGCCATCCGCAAGCGGAGATCATCGAGTCCATGCCCGGCATGGGCCCGATACTCGGGGCCGAGTTCGTCGTGGCCGCGGGCGACCTGTCGGCCTACGCCGACGCCGGCCATTTGGCCTCGGCGGCCGGACTGGTGCCCGTCCCGCGCGACTCCGGCCGCCGCACCGGCAACCTGCACCGCCCGAAGCGCTACAGCCGCCGCCTGCGACGCGTCTTCCACATGTCCGCGCAGACCAGCATCATCCGTGAGGGACCGAACCGGGACTTCTACCTCAAGAAGCGTGGCGAGGGCTGCAAGCACGTCCAAGCCGTCATAGCCCTGGCCCGTCGGCGGGCAGGCGTGTTGTGGGCGCTTCTGCGTGACGGAAGGATGTTCACCTCCACCCCGCCGGTCACGCAGACGGCTTGACATCGTCATTGAGACTCCTTGAAGTGCGCAGGGCGGTCAGGTGAGGGCGAGGAGGCTGACGGCGACCGCGGCGGCACCCAGGCCGACGACCTGTCCCTTGTGGATGCGTTCGGCGAGCACGCTGCGGGCGAGCAGGACCGTGCCGGCCGGGTAGAGGGCGGTGATCACGGCGACGACGGTGAGATCGCCGCTGCGTGCGGCGAGCAGGAACAGCAGGTTCGCCAGCGAGTCCAGCACACCGGCGGCGGCCGACAGGGCGTAGGCGGGCCTCTCGGGGCCGAGCCTGCGGTGCAGGAGCCCGGCCGCGGTCAGCGTGACGGCCGAGGAGACCGCTCTGCCGATGATCAACGGCGCCACGCCGCTGTCGGACGGCGCCTGGTGCAGGAAGATCAGCTGCAGCGCGATGGCCGCGCCCGCGCCGAGGGCCAGCAGCAGCGCCGTACGCGACGGCCGGGACGAGCCCGTCCCGTGTCCGGCACTGACCAGCACAACCGCGACCAACGCGAGCGGCAGACCCAAAAGGCCGGCCATCCCCAGGTGCTCGCCCTGCAGGAGGCCCACCGCGACCGGGAGCGCGGCGGACACCAACGCGGTGACCGGGGAGAGCACGTTCATCGGGCCGATGGCGAGGGTCTTGTAGAGCAGGGCGAACGCGGCGGCCGAGGCCACGCCGGAGGCAGCGCCCCAGCCGAGCGCGGCGGGGCTGAACGAGGCGCCGAGCACGGGCCACAACAGCAGCTCGACCGCCAGGCTGGCGGGCGCGGCGACCATCACAGTGCGGAGCACGTGGGCCTTTCGGGCGCCCAGACCGCCGAGGAAGTCGGCGCATCCGTAGGCCAGTGAGCTGCCCAGGGCCAGCAGTAGAGCTATCACGAGACGATCCCTTACGATTACAGCAGAACGACCAAACCGTACAACGGAACGACCGCCCTCTGTCAACCGAACGACCGGGGGGCGCACTCCACTGACCGACCGATGAGGATGGTGACCAGGTGACCGAGACAGAGGCGGCCCTGCGCACGCTCGCGCACAACGTCCGCTCAGCTCGCACTCGCGCCGGCCTGTCCCTGGACGAGCTCGGCCGCCGGGCCAAGGTCAGCAAGGGGGCCCTGGTCGGGCTGGAGAAGGCGCAGGGCAATCCGAACTTCGCGACCCTGGTCCGGCTGGCCGACACGCTGGGCGTCTCGGTCTCCGCGCTGATGGAAGGTCCGACCGAAGGGCGCGTCCGTGTGGTCTCGGCCAGCGCCGTGATGCCGCTGTGGGCGGGCGAGCGGGGCAGCGAGGCCCGGCTCATGCTGACGACCTCGGGCCCCGCTCCGGTCGAGGTGTGGCGCTGGCGCCTCGAGCCGGGCGAGGAGTACCCCAGCCACCCCCATCAGGCCGGCGTCGTGGAAACCGTCAGCGTCACCGCGGGGCACATGGTCCTGACCGTCGACGGTGCAGAGCACCGGGTCGAAGCCGGGCAGACCGCCACGTTCGACGGTGACGCCCCCCATACCTATCGCGGGGTGGGCGACGAGCCCTGCCACCTGATCATGACCGTCCATCTGCCGCCCGGGCCCGCATCCGCGGCCTGACCAGGCCGCGGATGCGGGCCCGCTCCGCTCGCCCTGGACGACTGGGTTCGATGTCAAACGCCTTGATTGGATGTCAGAGGACACAGGGCAGGGGTGCACAGCTCGGTGACGATTGTTAACGAGGTGCGCACCATCGCGGCCGCCATGGCCGGCGGCATCAGCCCATGGGCCATCCGGTTCCGGATCTTCCGTCCGTCGTCCAGGAACTCGGCCTGCCTGGCTGTCAGGAGCTCCGCGGCGGCGCCCTGCTTGATGAGCTAGTACAGCGGCTTCTTGCCCGCGTCCGGGGTCCGGTCGCGCAGCACGGACTCCACCGCGATCAGGGAGTGCAGCACCGCCACGGTGGAGAACTCGTAGCAGTAGTACGACTGGCGCAGCAGCTCGCGGGCCGTGCGCAGGACCGTCGCCGCGGCCTCGGATATCCCGTCGGGCACGACCAGGTCCTCAACGAGCTGGTGCATGTCCGCGTACGAAGAGACGAAGTTGTGGGCGCGCTGGTCCGGTACCGGGAACGGCAACTGCTGGGTGGTCATCTGCGCAGTGTCGCAGTCCCACTCCCGGATCGGCAGCGGCTTTTCACCGGCGTCACCCTGCGTGCGCCGCAGGGTGATCTCGCCCCTGTGAAATGGCCGTTATGTGGCACGTAGCGAGGGTGGTCCAGGAGGAATGCGGGCCGGGGCGGGAGCAGGACAAGGGGGTGGCAGGTCACCGTCGGTGCGCGGTCTCTGTCCACAGGCCCGCGCTCCGAGACTCGATCTTGAGGTCGTCGCTCGGTGCCGCGGGTCCGCCAATGCCGGACTCGCGCCTGACTGTGTAGGTGTTAGCGGGGTTCTGGCACAGATCTTGGGGAGCGGTCGCGGAGGGTGACAGCTTCGTTCGATTGCAGCGAGGAGCGGCGACCTCGGAGATCGTCAGCGTTCACGCATTCTGGTCCACCACCAGCGCGCCGTCGCCCACTCGTTGTAGTTGGGTTCCGGCAAGGTGCGGCGCTCGAATTCCTCATCGATACGCGTGATCAATCGGCCCAAGTCCCGTTTAGCTCCGGGCGGAAGGTACCGCATCGCCCACTCCAGGTCATCACGGGCATCACCCACCCCGGGCGAGTCAAACGCGGAGGCGTCCAGGTAGCGTCCGGGCTCCTTGAAAACCCACTCGAAACACGAGAGTGCCTTGGCGACCGCGTTGGGCCACATCGCCTGGTCTTCGACCCGGCGGATCGCTGCACGAGTCCGCGCGGAGACACCGGGGACCCTCAGAACCGGATACTGCCATCGTGGCCGCCACCGCTCTGCACGGACGGCCTTGGGACGCCTACGCGGCATCGCCCTTTCGGATCAACATGAGGCCATCCTGCCACGGCTGGGCACCTGCGTGCGCTGGCTATATGCCGGCTGCATCAGGGGTTTCTACTATCCGCTCCCCGCGCAGCTCTTGTGGAACATCGCGACGTGTTACTGGAGAAGGATCATCTTGCGGAGCAGTTCGAAGCCGGCGCGGCCGTAGAGCTGCCGCTTGATCTTCTTGATGCGGTTGACAGCGCCCTCGATGCTGCCGGAGCTCCAGTCGAGAGTGAGCCCTGCTGTCACGGCGTCGAGGTCTCGGAGCAGGTGGAGTGCGAAGCCGGTGAGGCCCGGTAGCTGGCTGGCGTCGACTGTGTCGATCCAGGTGGGGAGTGTGGAGCCAAGGCGGTCGGTGAGGATCTCTCCGAAGTCGCGGACGTGTCCGGCGGCCTGGTTCAGTTCGGGGCAGTGGGCCAGGACCTCCTTCAGGCCGGCCCGGTCCTCCTCGTTCAGGGTCCTGGGGTGTCGGGTGAGCCAGCCGGTCACCTGCCGCACTGTCGGCGGTCGCGGCGGCGCGCGAGCCGGAGCCCCGCGGAGGGTGGCGATGTGGGAGCGAACCATCTGGTAGGTGACGGGCGCGTTGTCGGCAACCAGTTCACTGTGGAGGTGGGTGACGCTGGTGCATCCCGCGGCGAAGCGTCGCTCCAGGTAGGGCTTGTAGGGGTCCAGTCTGCTGGGCCGGGGGCGGTTCTCGCGGATCGTGTCCTGCCAGCGCGCGGCGTTCGCGTACCGCAGGACGGTGTTGAGGCCCCAGCCCAGGTGCCGGGCGATCGCCCGGCGTGAGTGGCCTTGGGCCAGCAGCTCGTGAACCAGGGCGTGTGCCGCCTTCTTTCGCTCGGCGCGTCGGCCGACCGGCTCCGAGTCGTCCTGCGGTCGACCGAATCAAGTCCGGTGACCTCCGGCAGTATGCCGCTGGGCGATGGGTTGCGCAGGCAGTTGCGATGGGCGGCAACGCAGGTCTCCACGGCCCGACCGAGGCCCTGCCACAGATGGAACCGGTCAGCGACCTGCAGAGCGTCAGGGGCACCACGCCGGGCGCCTTCGGCGTAGGCGCCAGCCCGGTCCCGGCAGATGATCTCCACGCCTGGGTGACGGACCAGCCACGCAGCGGGCGGCCCGGCCTCACGCGTCCGGAGCACATCGACCACGCGATGGTCTTCGACGCTGGTCAAGACGGTGGAGTAGGTCTGGCCGCGACGGATCGCGAAATCGTCCACGCCCAGCACACGCGGCGTGTTGAACGCGGGATCGGGCATTGCCATGACCCTGCGCAACAAGGTCATCCTTCCCGCACCCAAGCCCAGTTGGGCTGCCAGCCTGGCGCAGGCCCGACCGGCCAGCGCGAGCCCCACCCGCTCCAGGGCATGGTTGAGCCGAGTGGTGAACCGTGCGTACGGGGCAGCCAGCCGCGAGAACCGCTCAGCAAACGTCCGACGCGGACAGTCCGCCGCCCCACAGATGAAACGCCGGACCACCAACCGGATCACGGCCACAGTCCGGACACGCCTCGCCGGCCACCCGGCCCCGCGCCACCACCTCGACCGTACCGAACAAGGCGGTCACGGCCTCGACGTCCACGTCGTCGATCCCGTCGAACACGAGTGAGTCCCAGAACGATGCGTTGGTCTGCATGACCGGCACGATCACCGCCCACGGCCGACCACGGCAGAGACCATCAGGGAGTTGATGGAGCGTCATTTTTGGCTGCCGGGCAGCCAGGCGTACGCGGTCTCACACGACGCAGCCCCTCACAATCGAACACCAAGGTGACACTCCGTGAGCGCTCCCCAAGATCTGTGCCAGAACCGAGTAGCGACGTCAGTTGTTCACGGTTTGGGAGGCGAAAGACCAAGCCACCCTCACGGCGCCGAGGAAAGGCCGGAACACTGGCCTGATGCGCAGGCTGACACGGCCCGGTGCTTCGCCCGGGTCGGTGATCAGCAAAACCGATTGCCCGGGCGTGGGACAGTGCGCAGAATCTCCGCTGTGATCTCTCAACGTCGCGACCGCCACCGTCCGGACTTCGCCACGCACATTGAGGATCACCGTTTTGAACCACGTCATACGTGAGTACAGCCCTGCGGACGAGACTTCCTGGCTGCGCTGCCGGGTGCTCTCCTTCTTGAGCACCGCCTACTTCGACGACGTCCTGAAGACCAAGCCCGAGACCCCCGCTCCAGGCTTCGCTCTGGTCGCCGCCGAGGAACGCGGGACCGTCACCGGGATCATCGACGTCACCGTCGAGGGCGAACTGGCGACCATCGACACCGTCGCCGTCCACCCCGACCACCAGCACCAGGGCATCGGCCGTGCCCTGCTCGCCGAGGCACGCGCCCGCGTCAGCGCGCTGGGCGTGCCGACGCTGGACGCCTGGACCAGGGACGATCAGGACACACTGCGCTGGTATCGGGCGATGGGCTTCACCGAGAGCGGGCACTACCTCCACGTCTACGCCAACTACTACACCGACGCCGGCGATCCGGACCGGGCCATCGGCGAACGACGGACAGGGCTACGGCCGATGACGGCCTTCCTCCACGCCAACCTGGAAGACGAACAGGTCATGCGCGAGCAGTTCGCCCGAGTGCACGTCTGCCGCCGCTTCGCGATGGACGTCTTCTGAACACACGAGCGACTTCATTTCTCGTCAACATTTTTCGGCCCTGAGACCGCAAATGCCTCCCGAAGTCGTCAACAAACGCCTCCCGTTAACACCTACACAGCCAGTCGGCCGACCGACGAGGAGTGGAGTGACTTCCAGGAGCACTTCGACAAGCGCAAGGTCGAACTCGGCTCCTGCGGACGCCCTTACGGCACGCCCTGTGCGCACGAGCACGCCTGCATCCGCTGCCCGATGCTGTCGATCAACCCCAAGATGCTGCCCCGGCTCGACGAGCTGGAGGCCGACCTCTGGCCCGCCGTCAACGCGCAATCGACGAAGGCTGGCGCGGTGAGATCGAAGGACTCGACCTCACTCTGAGGTTCCTGCGCAACAAACGCGCCCGGGCCCACCGGGCCGCCGCCACAGGCAGTGTGGACCTGGGCATGCCCGCACTGCCCCGGCACCGCCCCGGCCACGTCCGTGCTGGCCGGCGCCCACGGCCGGGCCGCGAACCGCGCGCTCAGGGCTGACGGGCACTGAACTGACGACGCAGGTATCCGAACCAGGCGTGGAAGTATGCGGCGCTCAACGCGGCTTCGGGAGCGAAGAGGTCCCAGGCGTGATAAGCGCCGGGGTACAGATGCAATTCGGTGGCACGACAACGCCACGCCGTCATCTCTGCCAACCCCGAACTCCAGGAACGCGAACTGGCCAAACTCGCCGCACTCGCTTCCACGCTCGCCCACGCCCTGCGTGAACGCGGTTTGGAGACCACCACCGCAGCACTCGCGGCCGAAATCGGGATCGCCACGTTCAAGGTCGCCTACGAAACGCTGGGTCAACGACCCCGACCGACACCCCCTCGCCCAGCGCATCCGGGAAACCCTGGACACCGTCGGGCACCTCACCGCACCTGCCGAACATGTCCCCGCGACCGGCGACGTGAGCTTCACAGGCCAGGAGGGAGCGGCGTAAAGGCGGGCCACCCCTGAGCAAGGGGCCCGCGGGCTATCAGCGTTCCGATACTCCCGAGGGCCTCACGCACCCACCACGTCCGCCGTGGCGGGATACTCATCCCAGGTCCGGCCATCGAGCAGGCGGCCTGCAGCCTTCGGGGTCAGCCCGCCGACCTGCTTGAAGAACAGAGCCACCTGAAGATCGACACACCGATCGCGAATGTCACGGACCCAGGCCAAGTCCAGCGGCCGGTGAGCCGGGCCACTCTCACCACCGACGATCACCCAGTCGATCCGCGACAGCTCCAGGGACGGCACTGGCCCAAGCAGCGGCTCCAGCGACAGAAACCGGACAGCCGCCGGGATGCCCCGCAGCTCATCAGCCCGCCAGCAGTACTCATCCGACTCGATCGACGTGCCGATCCAGACATTGGGAAGCGGCCACGAACTCAAGGCGCTCCAGTTGGCCACACGCTTGCGCACGTCCTCGCGCACGGGCGTGGCCAGCGGAACAGCATCGTCCTCTGACAACCGTTCCATCTCGGTCCAGACCTCGTCCATGAACTTCTGCGATGCCAGCAGACGACGCAGACGCCGGGGCCTCTTGGTGAGTACCTGGAACTGGTGCTGCGGCGCCAGCGCCATCGTCGCGAAGGTCCTGGCCACAAACTCCGTGGGGACACGGGCATGGCCGATGTCGCTCATGGAGTTCACGAACACTTTCCGCGGCCGACGCCACCGCAGCGGCTCGAACAAGGCCTCCTCGTGCACCGTGACCCCAAAACCGGGCCCGCTGGTCCGCTGATCACCGTCACGCTGGTACTTCGCCTGGCCCATTGCCTTGAGCCGCTTCGCCAAAGTCAACGCGTAGCAGTGGTCGCAGCGCGGCGAGATGCGGTCGCACCCAGTCGTCGGGTTCCAGGTAACCTCGGTCCACTCGATGGCCGTCCCGGTGCTCACTGCGCATCACCGACAGCGGCCGTGACCTCTGACTTGGTGCAGAGAAGTTTGAAGAAGAACGCCACGCCGGCATCCGCGCAGGTGTCGCGGATGCCGGTCACCCATTCCTCCTGCATCGGCCGGAACCGCGGCCCGGACTCGCCGCCCGCGATGACCCAGTCGATGCCGGTGACGCACCCCTGCCTCGGGAGCCACCAGGACGGCGTCGGCCCGGGCGCCGCCCTTGCCCGCGCTGGTCCAGGTGCCGGTCGGCGGCAGCGGCACCTCCGTGGCGAAGGACGCGATGCTGCCGATCCCGGCTGGCGCTTCCACGGCGGCCTTCGCTGCAGCGACCGCCTCGTCAGGCTCGACCTTCAGCATCGTCGGGTCGGGCTTGGGGCGGATCTGTGCGATGAGGGTCTCGTTGACCGACATCGCGTGCGGCGCGCCGGAGCGGCGCGCGCCCCGGTGCTGCCGCCCATCTCATCCATCGGCCGGTCGAGTTCGTAGGATGCGGCCTCTCAGCAGCCGCAGCGTCTTCCCGCCGTCCAGCGTCAGCCCGTGCTTGCGCAGATCATTCAGGGCCCCGCGGTGCGAGGCGGTCCGCGCCTCCTTGCGTTCGGCCGCCGTCTCCTTGGTCGTGTGCCGGTAGCTCATGTGCGGCAGCGCCAGTCTCTGGATCTGATCCGCCGTGGCGACCTTCACCACGCCCAGCAGCCGCAGCTCGGCATCGGGGGTATGCGGTCGGACAAGGGCTTGGCCATTCCGGGGTGGATCGGCACGGCGTCTCTCCCCGGCCAGTGGCGGAGACTCCGCGGGTGTCAAGCGTTCTCGAGGAACACACAGGAATGAGACAGACATGTCTCAGGGACGGCCACTTTGCTTGTGGCCGTGAAAACTCATCAGGACTTCATGTTGCGGGTGCCGCGTCTCTCGGTTCACTGGAGCACGATCAGCGGTAGCGGCATTGCCGCGTCCATCGCTACGGGGCACGTTCAAGACCCTGCGGCGATCTGGGCGCTTGTTGTCTTGGGTGCCATCGGTCAAGGCTGTGACCTGGCCGTATCACTCGCCGATACTCGCTCCCGCAACACGGACTCATGACGTGCGCCGAGCGTTAGACGAGGGTGCCGGACCGTAGGGCGCAGGCACTCCCCGGGATCGGTCACCTTCGCGTGCCAGCGCTGGCGTCTGCGGCAGATCCGGGATAGAGGTTCGGTTGCGTCCTGGGAAGTGGTGTACGGGTTCGACCTGATCCGGGGGTTTGCTCCGGCATCGGGATGGTGCCCGCATAGATGAACGGCCACCGGCTGATCTTCGAAGTGTCGAAGCCTCGAAGGAGATCAGCACGATGACCGCACCAGACAGTCTGCCCCTGCACGCCCTCGCCGAGGACAACCTCGCCGCGGCGAGTCCCGATCTGCTGCGCGCGATGGTCAAAACGTTCGCCGACGCCCTCATGTCCGCAGAGGCCGATGCCCTCTGCAACGCTGAATACGGGCAGGTCAGCGACGAACGCGTCAACCACCGCAACGGCTACCGCCCACGCGAGTGGGACACCAGGGCCGGCACCGTCGAACTCGCCGTCCCCAAGCTGCGCCAGGGCAGCTACTTCCCGCACTGGCTCCTCGAACGCCGCCGCCGGGCCGAACAGGCCCTCATCTCGGTGATCGCCACCGCCTACCTGCTCGGCGTCTCCACCCGCCGGGTCGAGAAACTCGCCGAGTCCCTCGGTCACCCAGCTGTCGAAATCCCAGGTCAGCGCGATGGCCAAGCACCTCGACGAGCAAGTAGCCGCGTTCCGCAACCGGCCCCTCGACGCCGGGCCCTACGCGTTCGTCTGGGTCGACGCACTGACCCAGAAGGTCCGCGAGGGCGGCCGCATCATCAACGTCCACGCCCTGATCGCGGTCGGCGTCAACGCCGACGGCCACCGCGAGATCCTCGGCATCGACGTCGCCACCACCGAGGACGGCGCCGGCTGGCTCGCCTTCCTGCGCTCCCTGACCGCCCGCGGCCTGTCCGGAGTCCAGCTCGTCGTCTCCGACGCCCACACCGGCCTGATCGCCGCCATCGGCGCCGTCCTGCCCGGAGCCTCGTGGCAACGATGCCGCACGCACTACGCCCGCAACCTGCTCTGCCAGGTTCCGAAGTCCGCTCAGCCCTGGGTGGCCACGCTGCTGCGGACCGTCTTCGAACAGCCCGATGCCGAAGCCGTCCAGGCCCAGATGCGGCACGTCCTGGACGCGCTGGAAGCCAAGTTCCCCAAGGCCGCAGCCCACCTGGATGCCGCCCAGCACGACCTGCTGGCGTTCACTGCCTCCCCGCGCGAGATCTGGCGGCAGATCTGGTCCAACAATCCGCAGGAGAGGCTGAACAAGGAAATCAGGCGTCGCACCGACGTGGTCGGGATCTTCCCCGACCGCACCGCCCTGATCCGCCTGGTCGGAGCAGTCCTGGCCGAGCAGAACGACGAGTGGACCGAAGCCCGCCGCTACATGGGCATCGAACTCCTCGCCAAAGCCCGCCTCCACCCGATCGAGTCAGAAACAGACGAGACCACCCTGCCCACCGAACTCACCGCATAGCCTCAAAACCAGATCACCGAGTGGCCGTCGATACACCACTCCAGAGGACGTGACCGCGAGGCTTTGACCTGCGGTGTCTACGGTTATCTGGGACCGAGTGGGTCGTCGGTGTCCCGCTCATCCGTAGGCAGCCGTCTCTAGGATGTTCATTGCGGAAGTCCAGTAGTCAGCCCGGAGGTGTCATGGCCCTGCAGATGAAGTTGAGCGCGATAACACTCGACTGCCCTGATCCGTTGGCCCTGGCGGCGTTCTACCAGCAGGCCACCGGCCTAGAACCCCACCCGAAGTCGGACGCCGACTTCGCAGGTCTCAACCGTGAGGACGGCCTCTTCATTGGTTTTCAACGGGTCGACGGCTACCGGGCTCCGCGCTGGCCTGACCAGACCGTTCCCCAGCAGCTGCACCTTTGCTTCGACGTCGTGGATCTGGACGAGGCCGAGGCCCGGCTGCTGGAGCTGGGCGCGGGCAAGCCGGATCACCAGCCTCATGAGGCCGCCAGGGCGCGGGTTCTCACTGATCCGGCTGGTCATCCCTTCTGCATTTGCCGGGGTTGATTGGGAGTCAGAATGGCTTGCCTACACATGGTCGGGACCCAGCCGCGCATGCCTACAGAAGAGAACCCGTACGCCGACGACAGGCCCGACTACCGGCTGAAGAACGGTCTCGCCGCCGTCGAAGAAGCCTCCAGCCTTCGCCTGACGGTCAACCAAGGCTTGTCCCGCAATGGCGGTGAGCCGCGATCAGTGATCACGATGCGGGGCGGCCGGGAAGCTCGAGGTCGGCGTCCACGACCTACAGGTGCTGTCGCAGTGATGTGATATCCGGTCATAGCAGGTCAGGTGGGCCGTGGTTATGCGCGTGTTCACTCGATTGGCTGGCGTCGCTGGAGGCTGCTAGGCAAGGGTGGACCGTATGCCTACTGAGCCCCAGAAGCACATTGCGTCCGCACACCCGTCCGAGGCCAACGACTATGACGCTCTCGCCGTGGCGTACACGGCCGGGAACGAGACCGGCATCCAGAACGCCTATTACGAGCGGCCTGCAATGCTGGCCCTCGCCGGGGAAGTGAGCGGGCGGCGGATCCTGGACGCCGGCTGCGGCTCGGGCCCGCTGTTCGCGGAGCTGCGCGACCGGGGCGCTGTCGTGACCGGCATCGACAACAGCACCGGGATGCTAGAGCTGGCCCGGAAGCGGCTCGGCGAGGGCGCGGACCTGCAGGTGGCCGACCTGGGTGACAAACTTCCCTTCCCCGACGATGCGTTCGACGATGTCGTAGCCTCCCTGGTGCTGCACTACTTGGAGGACTGGTGCCCGACGCTGACCGAGTTGCGGCGCGTGCTCAAGACCGGCGGCCGGCTCATCGCGTCCGTCGACCATCCCTTTGCCATCTATGGCCTCCACCGCATGGAAGGGCGCAAGCCCAACTACTTGGCGACCTACAACTGGACCGAAGAGTGGACCATGGGCGGCCAGACCACCCTGATGAGCTTCTGGAACCGGCCGCTGCACGCAATGACCGACGCCTTTACCACGGCCGGCTTCCGGATCTCCGTGATCAGCGAGCCACAGCCCGTACCGGCCGCCCGCGAGCTGTTCCCCGACGAGTTCCGCTCTCTCACCACCAGCCCGAGCTTCCTGTTCTTCGTCCTGGACGCCGACTGAGGTCCCTTGGTCGTTACGGGAGCGCCGGACCTCCCGACCGTGGCAGCGGCTACGCGGTCTGGACGAGGTTATGGAGCCGGGCGACGCCGAGGATGGCGTGGTGGGCACCGGTGAGCTTGTTCCGCTTTGACGGACACAATCGGTGTGATGGTCAGGCTGCGAGTGCGGTCTCGTATTCGGCGGGACTGCGGTAGCCGAGGCTGCTGTGCAGTCGGTGCAAGTTGTGCCAGCCCTCGATGAAGTCGAAGATCGCGGTGCGGGCAGCGGCCCGGCTGGGCCAGGCGGTGGTGCCGAGCAACTCGCGTTTGATGGTGGCGAAGAACGACTCGGCGAGCGCGTTGTCCCAGCACTGGCCAGTGCGGCCGACCGACAGCCGGACTCCGAACTGGTCTGCCAGAATGGCGAATTGACGACTGGTGTATTGGCACCCGCGGTCCGAATGAAAGATCACCGGGTGGGTGGGGCGACGCTGCCGGCAGGCAGCCGTGAGGGCATCGACGACCAGCTCGGTTCGCAGGTGGTCGGCGGTGGCCCAGCCGACCACGCGGCGCGAGGCGATGTCGATGACGGTGGCCAGGTAGAGCCAGCCCTCCCCGGTCGGGATATAGGTGATGTCACCGCACCAGCGGGCATCCAGCCCGGCCGGGTCGGGCTGGATGTCCCGGACGATCAGATCGGGTCGCAAGGCGGCCCGCGGATCGGGGATCGTGGTCGGGTGCCGTCGTCTGCGATGCCGGCCCTGCAGCCCGCATCAGCCGCGCGACACGACGGCGGCCGCATCCGGCACCCTCCCGCTTGAGCACGGCATGGACACGTGGGACTCCACAGGTTCCGCGCGACCTCGTATGGACCTCAGTGATCTGCTCCGTCAGCTCAGCGTCACGGACCGCCTGGCGACCGGGGGTGCCGGTGCGGCGGGCATAGAAGGCGGCACGGGAGACCTTCAGCAGCTCACACGCCCGTTTGACGCTGTGACCGCCCTGCTTCTCCGCCTCGATGAACGGGTGCACCGTCACCGGGTCTCCTTCGCGAAGAAAGCCGTGGCCCGCTTGAGGACCTCCACGTCCTCGCGCAACCGGCGGTTCTCCCGCCGCAGCGCGGCCAGCTCCTCACGTTCACTGCTGGTCAGGCCGTCGCGCTCGCCCGCGTCGACCTCGGCCTGGCTGACCCACAGCCGTACTGCGGTCTCGGTCAGATCGAAGTCCTTGGCGATCTGACCGACCGAGCGGTCACCACGCCGGCACAGCTCGACGATCTCGGCCTTGAACTCCGACGTGAACGAACGGCGAGGCCGAGGCTTCTTCTTCCCCATGCTCTCCATGATGGACATCCTCCCGGGGCAGAACCCCTGATCTCAGATGTCCGTCAAAGCGGATCAAGCCCGGTCGGGATACAGGTGCCGGTGAGTATCCGGACAATCATGCCGTCGCCCTCGCACCGATTCAGGACGCCTGATGCCCATGCCGGTCCCAGAGCAAGCCGTCCCCCGGTGCCACTTCACGACGTCGAGAAGGCACAGAATCTGCACCGACTGGGGCCGCTCGAAGCCGTCACGCCGGGGCCGCTGAACAACGTCACAGCCAGTTCAGGAGGTCGACCGCTGCTAGAACATCCGAAATCTCCGTTGCGCACGCCTCCGGAGTGGAGTCACCTCTCGCCTTCAGAACTTGGCCCTGATGCCCCTGACTGCAGTCAGAAGTCGTTGTCCTACCGGTCATGACCGTTGAGTCTCCGCTGGTCAGGCATGGTCTCCGTGTGGCCGAGGCAGGGATGGGCCGTTCTGTTCGTCCTGGATGATGTGGAGGTGGCCGGTGGCTTCGGTCATGGGTTTGCTGCAGGAGCGGGAGACGGCTGCCCGGGTGCGGGTGGAGGAACTTGTCAGTGATCAGAGGTCGGCCAGTCTCCTGCGCAGGAAGGCCCGCTCCCGCTCGTTGTCGACGAGCTCGAGCGCGGCCCGGTAGGCCGCGGCCGCCTCGGCAGTGCGGCCGAGTCTGCGCAGCAGATCCGCCCGCGCAGCCGGGAGCGGGTGGTAGCCCCGCAACGCGTCGGCCTTCAGCGCGTCCAACGCCGCGAGACCAGCCTCCGGGCCGTCGCGCATCGCCACGGCCACCGCCCGATTGAGCTCGACCACCGGCGACGGCGACACCCGCGCCAGCACGTCGTAGAGCGCCACGACCTGTGGCCAGTCGGTTGTGGCGACGTCGGCAGCCTCATCGTGCACGGCAGCGATCGCCGCCTGCAGCGCGTACGGGCCGGCGTGCGGCCCGCACAAAGCGGCGACGACCAGGTCGCGTCCCTCGGCGATGCGGTCGGCGTCCCACAGAGCGCGGTCCTGGTCCTCCAGCGACACCAGTTCCCCCGCAGCGTCGACGCGGGCAGCTCTGCGGGCGTCGACCAGCAGCAGCAGCGCGAGCAGCCCGCTCACCTCGGGCTCGGCGGGCAACAGCCGGCGCAGGATGCGTGCCAGCCGGACCGCCTCGTCGGTGAGGTCGGCCCGCACCAGGTCCTCGCCCGCGCTGGCGGCGTAGCCCTCCGTGAAGATCAGGTAGACCACTCGCAGCACACCGGGCAGACGCCCGGCCAACTCGTCAGCCTCGGGCACACGGAACGAGATCCGCGCGTTGCGGATCTTGCGCTTGGCCCGCACGATCCGCTGCGCCATCGTGGCCTCCGGCACCAGAAAGGCCCGCGCCACCTCGGGTGTGGACAGCCCCGCGAGGCACCGGAGCGTCAGCGCGATCTGGGCCTCGACCGACAGTGCGGGATGGCAGCAGGTGAAGAACAGGCGCAGCCGTTCGTCGGGGGCATCGTCGCTCTCCCGCTCGGGCACCGCGCGGACGAGCTGCCGCGCCTCGACGTGCATGATCGCGAGTCGCGCGGCGAAGGCTCTGTCCCGCCGCAACCGGTCGACGGCCTTGCGCCGCGCGGTGGTGAGCAACCAGGCCACGGGGGTCGCCGGCACCCCGTCGACGGGCCAGCGCTCCAGCGCCGCCTCGACAGCCTCGGACGCGGCATCCTCGGCGAGGTCGAGGTCACCGAACTGGCGCACGAGCATGGCGAGCAGGCGGCCCCGCTCCTCACGAAACACCGCCTCGACCGTGCCGGCCGCCCGCCCGTCGGTCATGACAGGTTGAAGTCCTGGATCGGGCGCACCTCGACCCGCCCGGCCCGGGCCCCGGGGCAACGGGCAGCCCAGTCGATCGCGGCATCCAGATCGGGAAGGTCGAGGATGTAATAGCCGCCCAGATACTCCCGGGTCTCGGCAAAGGGCCCGTCGGTGACGATGCGCTCCCCGCTCGCGCCCACCCGGACGGAGGTGGCGGTCTCGAAGGAGTCCAGCACGTTGCTGTCGACCATGACGCCAGCGTCGTAAACCGCCTTGTGGTACGCCATGAACGCCTCCATGAGGCCGTGGTCGGCTTCGGTCGTCGCGGGCTCGGCGTCCTGGGTGCCGATGATCAGCAGCATGTACTTCACGGTGGACTCCTCTTTCGTCGGGTTCGCGCGTTGCCCGTGATGCGGCAACACCGGGATGACGAATGGCAGGGCCGCAGATCGACAACCCGCTGGAAGAATTCCTAAGTCCGTTCCATCCCATGCAGCCCGCGCATATCGTCCAGGATCTCATCGGCATCCCACTCGATGCGGTTCAGCAGCCGGTGGATCCGATAGTGCCCTGCGTGGCCGGCCTCCTCGGGCATGAGGAACAGGCCGGCTCCCTGCTCTCATGCACGCCGCGATCGAAGATCACCGGACCGGGAAGCCGCACTCGAACCCACGCCCACCAGGATCGATAGAGCCACAGCTTCTGAGGCAGGCGATCGTCGTGGAACCGTCTCATCACCAGGCCGAAGGCCGCAGCGCGGAGCCGCCCGCCGGGTTCGCTGCCCGGCTGTGCCCAGTCGGTCGGGTGGTGGAACGGCCCAGGGGTCGACAGCGTCCTTCCGGGAGGAGTTCAAAGCGCGCGGGCGGGACACCAGGAGCGTTCGGGGGCATTGTGCGGGAGCGTGACAAGGCGGTGGCGATGGGGACGGCCGCCGGTTACGGCCGCTACGTGACTCTCGCGTGCCCCGCCTACAACAATGCCGTCATCGCCCTGGTGCCCATGGGCGCCTTCATGGGATGGGGCTCGGTGGTCGCAATCATGCGCGCCTCTTCGGGGGGCGCCCTCTGGGCCTACCTTCTGTTCATCATCCCCGGCCTGACCATGTCCGTGCTGTGCCTCGGCGGCGCAGCGTGGTTTCCCTATGCTCGGCGACCTGGTGGTCCCACGCCCCGCCTGTACTGCTTCGAGGACGGCGTGGTGGTGGCCCAATTCGATGTCCTGCGCCCCTTCCGGTGGTCCGAGATCTCCATCGCCAGCCACAAGTGGCAGTCGGGAAGCGGGGAGACCTACGACTACGGGGTCAAGCAGACCGTGAGGGCACCGGACGGCAGCGTGCTCGTCAATTTCTCCGGGGAGGAAGCGGATCGCGCCCATGCCCACGAGATGACACAGCTTCACGAGGCAGCCCTCCAGCGAGGTTTGGAGGACCACACCCCGGGCCGCGACACTTGAATGGCCGTTTCGCACCAACGCGGTCCCGGACTCCGGGGCCGCGACCACATGCAGGAGCACAAGCAGGCCGAGAGTGTCAGTGACAACGAACCGCCTGCGGGCCCTTGAGTCCGGAGTTTCAACAGCCAGTGGAACGAGCGCGACGGCGGTCCTCCCGGAGCAGCGTGCCGAACCAGCAATCGATCTCGCGCTGGCAGACATGGGCAAGCCGGGATGCCGGCAGGAACGGGCCGCCTGCGCGCATAACCTCGCCGAGAACACTGCGGAACGCGCTGCCATGCCACAGCCGTGGCTCCCTGCGCGGCTGCCGAGAGGAGGACGTCGTGCGAACGGAAACCAACGGCATCGGGTCAATCATGGCCTTGGGCGAGCTGTGGCTGGAGTTGCTGTTCGACGATCCGGTGATCCGTGGCGGCAGGGAAGACGTGATCTGCTCTCCTGCCGGTCTGTGGCTCGCGCTGGCCGCCATGCAAGCCTGCGCGGACGGAGCGACTCGCGAGGAGCTGAGGGGAGTCGTCGGTCCGGTCGGCGCGGAGCACGTCGCGGGCTGCGAACTGGGCCGGGGCGGTGCGTTCATCGCCGCGACGAGGCTGTTGAGCCGGCTTCCGGTACGGCCGGAGTTCCGCATGCCGTGGTCCGGCTTCGCGGCCGCGGCCGGCTTCGGGGCCGGGGTCGGGGTCGGGCACCCCGGCCCTGACAGCCCGCATGATCTCCATCAGTGGGTTCTCCGCAGTAGGAACGGCCCGCTCGACCATGCGGCAGCGGGCGTTGACCCCGCGCCCGGGGCGCTCCTCGTCAACGCTGTCGCGCTGGAAGCGGAGTGGGAGCAGCCCTTTGACCCGTACTTCACACGCGAGTTCCCCTTCACCGACGCACAGGGAGTGACCCACCACGTGCCCGCCATGGTCGGGGAACTGCCGGTCGAGGATGCCTGGACTGTGACGCGGCCGCATGGCCGGGTCACGGTGGTCGAACTGCGGGCCCGTGCGCGGGGCGGGGCTGCGGAGCCTACCGCGCAGCCGGTCAGGGTCCGCTTCGCGCT
Organism: Streptomyces sp. NBC_01537; assembly: GCF_045040445.1. Classification (NCBI taxonomy): domain Bacteria; kingdom Bacillati; phylum Actinomycetota; class Actinomycetes; order Kitasatosporales; family Streptomycetaceae; genus Streptomyces; species Streptomyces sp. NBC_01537. The sequence goes on from NZ_CP109392.1 coordinate 214,398, forward strand.
CAGTGAGAACCGAGAGGTCCCGCCCGCGGCGGTGATAGCGGCCTCATGGGCCCCGGCCGCCCGTGGGAGAGAGGTCCGTGGGAGCCGCGGCAGCAGACACCCCGAGGCGGTGCTACTGGAGCTACCACGCCACTCGCTCGCCGGCCACGTCGATGTGACACCCCATCTGGCAGCGCTCGGGGTGGAGCGCCTTTTCTCTCCATCGGCCGAACTCCCCCGGATGTTCGCCGAGCCGGTCCACTGCGACCGGGCCCTCCAGAGCTGCCTCATACAGATCGGCGAGGAAGGCATGCGTTCCAAGGCCGCGGCCGACGACACCGAGGATCCGGACCGGGCAAACCGCATGTACTTCGACGGCCCGGGGCAGCTACTGCGGACGGTACCGGTGCGTCTCGACCGGCCGTTCGCCGTTTCGGTGTTGGACGAGAGCGGCACGATCCCCCTACTCGGGGGTTATCAGGCCGGCCCCCCGGTGTACCCGCAAGCAGCACACCGGACGGCGACCGGTCCGCAGAACGGCCGGAGCCGATGAGAGTAGTGGTCAACGGCTCTGTCGGGAGCAGCAAGCGGCCGTCAGCCGTTGACTGTGTAGCTGGGAGCAGTCCGCCGGCTGCTGGAACTGACCGACCTGCTCGCTGCGTACGCCCCGCCTGGACCACGCAGGTTCCACCCGGACCGTTGGATCGAGCACACCTGCGGCAACCTCACCGCAGGTCGGGTCAGCGCTCTGAGTGCGTGACAGTGGAACAGCTCGGGTAGGTCAGGTCTGCCGGCTGAAGGTGGCCCAGTACGGACCGCGCCGCGCGGGCGACCGCGTCGCGGGTCCGGTCGGTGTGGTCGATGGTCTCGAACCCGTAGTGCGCGAGGGGTACGTCGACCACCTCGACGGCGGCCCCGCAGTCCGTGGCGGTGGTCAGGAACTCCTCGACCGTCGCCGCGAACTGCGGCCGCTCCAGCTCCACCCGGGTCAGCACGATCGGCAGCCGCCCGGCGGCGCGCACCGCGTCGGCGGGACGGAAACGGGAACCGGTGATCCCCCAGCCCGGCGGCGGGGCGAGCAGCGGATAGCTCGCCGCGACGCACCGCAGCCAGGGCGGGGGGGCGCCGCGAGCCAGTCCGCCAGCAGCAGTGCGCCGGCGGAGCGCCGACCTGGTCCGGGACGGGACGGTTTCAGTGCAGCGGCTGGTGAGCCGGTCTTCGCGTGCAGGTTTCTGAACCCTCTGCGGACGCCGGCGGGGTCAGTGAACCCCCCGGCCACGACGCCGAGCAATCGTCAAGACTTGTGGATGTCAATCGCGCCAGGCGCCCGTCCAGTCGTACAGCGACGCTGAGGTGGCGTACTCCCGAAGGTAGGCGATCTTCTCCCCTTCAAGCCTGGCGATCGTTGCGCCTTGGAAGGTGGCTGCCTCTCCTTGCCAGGTGCAGGAGAAGATCCATTCGGCGACCAAAGCCTCCCCAGCAGTCGCCTGCGAGGTGATCTCCCAGCCATCGACCGAACCACCGGCACCGAACCACGCTCGCATCCACTGTTCGACCCGTTGCCGACTGCGGTAGACGGGTCCGTAGCACTCGGTGATCACACAGTCGTCGGTCAACGTGGCCAGTACTCCGCCAATATCGTGACGTCGCCAGGCGTCGATGTAGGCATGAAGTTGGTTCATCAGGCCGATTCCTTTGTCGGGACTGGCATTCACTCCTGCGAGCTGGAGTAATCCAGGGGTGCGGGCCGGTTGACGTGCGATCAGGCCACAGCCTGCTTGGGGCGCTCGATGAGGACGCAGTTCTCGAACCTGCCGACGCCGCGACCCTGGACGGGTCGTGTCCCCGTCCCCGCCCAGCTGCAACTGGCTCGCCAACGCGCCGAACCCACAATCCTCTACCCGGTGAGACCTGAGACCGTTAGCGACTGCTCGGCGAGATGCCTCTGTAGTTCGATGTGACGGAACTGATACACCGGTCCCACCTGCCGCAGGACCCCCCTGCGGAGATGAGCGTCCTCCAAGAACGCCATCGCGTCAGGCGGAAACGCGTAGCGCCGGGCCAGGTGGCGCTGGGTGACCATGAAGGACACGAACGACGTGCGGTGCAACCCCCCAAGGACAGCGCCGATCAGTCCGCACAGCAAGCTGAAGGACGTCGACCCGATACCGCCGCCCGCAGTCACCTGCACCAGCTCGCATGACAGGCCGAAGATGACCATGAAGATGCCGCCCGTCGACAACGCCATGGCCACGCTCACTGCACGGTCCCGCGCCAGCACAGTCCTCGGCCCGACCACTGTGGCCAGCTCCGGGCGCAGGACTGCCAGACCGAAGCCGACAGCGCTGGCGAGACCCACGACCAGCGCGACGACCAGGCCCGCCAGAACGACCGCGCTCCAGGCGCCATAAGGCGAGTCGTCGAAGGGGGATGGCGGCGTGGCCTGTCCGGCAACCACGGCCATGAGCGTCACCATACCGCCCAACAGGAGTGCGGCCAGGAATCCCGGCCAGCTCCACTTCCACACCAATCGACCGCCGGGGCTCGTCGACGGCGCCTCAAGACCGATGCGTGCCGCGTACGCGAGGCCGAGGAACAGGCCTGTCACGATGCCGTCGCGCAGTCCCAGCGCGAACGACTCCGCGGGGAGCGGTGAGCCTGTGGGAAGGACGAAGGAGAGGGCGCCGCTGATGGCCCCTCCGACAAGCGCACCTAGCAGACCAAGCGCCAGGCTCCGTACAGGTCCAGCGTGCCGCAGTCTGGCCGCCGCACGGCCCAGAACGGGGTATCCCCACCAGATGGTGGCCCCCGCCGCGACAACGTCGACGACCGCCCACGCGGGTACGCGCAGGATCAGGTCCTGGGTGCCCGCTGCCACGGCGTAGGCGACGGCCACCAGCCGGCGGTCCGATCCGGCCAGGGTCAATCCGGTCACGAGCCCGAAAGAGATGCCTTCGGCAACGCAGTACAGAACGTCTCCCCACAGGCCCAGCGAAAGCGAGGCGGTCATGAACGCGGCAAGAGTGCAGACCACGAAAATGGTGCCGGCAAGGCTGGCTGCGACGGTGCGGGCGATCCGCTGCGGCGGCAGCACGTTCCGCAGCTCCCACCAGGCGATGTCGGGAGAACCTCCGCAGTTGTCCTCCAAGTGCCGGGCAATCAGGGCCAGAGCACGGTGCGCCTGCGGTGCGTCCGGGCCGTAGGCGGCGTTGACGAAGCCGCCCAGCAGGTGCCGGTCGATGTCCTGGCGGGCCGGGAACCGATCGGCGGCGCACAGGTCGGCCGGGTCGGGCGGCGAGCCAACGGCCACGGCGGGGTGTGGGTTGTAGATCGCGCGGGCGAGGAACAGGCCCAGCGGAGTACCCAGGGCCCGGCCGAGCGGGCTGGAGGTGCCGAGCTGGTCCTCCACCGGCCGCCAGCGCCCGCCGCTGCCGGTGAGGGATTCCCCGGCGGTACGGCGCAGGTAAGAGGCCGCCTGCTCGGGCGGCAGAGGCAGCAACTCAATGCCGGCGGCCCCGTTCAGGCACACCGCCTGGCCCGGCTGCCGGAGAGCCTCACGGTATTCGGCAGCGCGGCTGGAGAGCACCACCGGCTGCTTCAGCGGCAGCGAGCGGTTGACGGCGTCCAGTGCCAGGGTGCGCAGCGCAGGGGGCAGTTCGTCGAAGCCGTCGAGGATCAGCAGGATCCACCGGCCGTCGAGCAGGGCCTGGGCCAGATCCTGGTCCTGCTGGGTCACCGGGTCCGCGGGGGCAGAGGTGATGAGCCCGGGATAGCTCTGGCGCAGCTGGTCGGCCATCCATTGGTGCAGGGTGCGCAAGGCAGGATTCCAGGTGGCCAGTGTGAAGAGCACGGGGACCGGGTCGTCGGCCGATCGTCGTTCGATCAGGTCGAGGAGCAGGCGGATCAGGAGCATGGTCTTGCCCGCGCCGGGCTCTCCGAGGACCACCAGCCGACGTGTCGGGGTGCGGGAGGCGTACACGTCCCCGATCTGTCCGTCATGGCCGGCGAGCCCGTCGGCCGCGGTGGGCCAGTATGCGGGGTCTGCGGGCGGGCCGCCGGGCCAGGCCCGCGCCGTGGAGCACAGCAGGGACCAGTCCTCGACCAGGTCGGCGTCGGCCGGCCGCCAGGCGACCGGCAGCGGATAGGGGTCGTTGAGCCTGCGGATCTCCGCCTCGGCCTCCCATTGCTGGCGGACCGCTGCCGCCAGAGCAGCCGCAGCGGACTGCGGGGTAAGCACGTCGGCGGCCTCTGCCCGGTCGTGCCGGAAGGCCGCCCATCCCAGGTAGATGGGGCCAAGGCCCAGGAGCACCGGGATGACCGCCGTCGCCGCGACGCCGAGACGGAAGGCGTGCGCAACGAATAGGGCCGCACCGGTGCAGCAGACGAGCAGAAGAACGTATCGCAGACCGACAACTCCCGGCCGGGCACCGCCTCCCCCTGATCCCATACCCCCATGGTGCTGTACCCAGTACCCCGAATACCGCCAGACCTCGAAAGCGTGCTGCGGGCGTCTTCGTGCCGCTCCGGGCCGCTCCGGGCCGCTCCGGAGATGTATGACGAGAAAGTCCTCCGCACCACGCCCCCATAGGGACTGTGGCCGCGAGCAGCCGCTGAGCTAACGCCCGGGTCCTTCCACGTTCCACTCCTTCGGCAGGACCTCGTCACAGAAGACGCAGACGAAGTCCTCCTCCCGCACGATGCTCAGCTGCCGGCAGGCAGGGCAGCGTCGGAACACCACCTCGTGCGTGAAAGCGGATGGGCGAACGATCCCGGATCGGTCCAAGGCGTCCGCGACGGCCGACCACGAGCTGACGTCCGGGCAGTAGCCGGTCGACTGGTTGCTGACCTCGTCGGCCGCCCACCGCCCGCACTCCATGCGGAAGCTGATCTCACCAGCGCTCAGGACAGTCCCTCCGCCAGCACACACCACGTGCTCACTTCGCCGCGGCGCGAGCCGCAAAGTCCCGGCGGCATCGACAACGAAGGTGAACGGCTCGGCCAACTCCGCCGCCGTCCGAGCCGAGACCCACTCATCGAAATCCGCTTGCGAGCGCACGCTCTGCCCCTCGCCTCCCGATCGGACAAGCTTCTTCAAGTCAGCAGGCCCGACATACCGATAGCTCCGTCCTCGCGCGTTCATGCCGGTCAACCTAGCCTCACCGCGAGGCCAGGCCCTGGGGAATTACGGGCTCTGTCGCTGGTCTTGTGACGGCAGGATCTCTTATGGAGGGCGGCTGGCTGTCACATCAGTGGCCCTGCGATGCTCGACGGGTGGACCCTGAGATGGAAGCGACGCCCCAAATAGTGCGCTCCGTCGTCACCGCACACCTCGACGCACTCGCGGCCGCCCTGGCCGACCCGGACTGCGACGTCGATGCCTGGGCCGAGGTAGAAAGGGAACTCCTCAACACCCGGGATCCGGATCTCATCCCGCATCTGAGGGCACACCTGGCGAATGCTGTGGAAGCCGGGAACTGGTATGCCCGTTCCGTGCTCGCTGGGATCTTGGCCGAGACAGCCGGCCGCACGGCTATGCCCCACCTGCTGCAGGCTTACTCCCGAGACCTGGGTGACGACCAGGACTCCCTCTCAACGACGCTCCACACCTTCGCCACGGAGGACCCGGCGGCCGCACGGGGCATCCTTGTGCCATGGGCGGATGCTCCCGACCAGGATCTGAGGCGGGTGGCGATCCACTACCTCGGCTACGTGCCCGATCCCGCAGACATCGCCCTGCTGGCCCGAGCCGCTGGCGACACGGACGAGGAGATCCGCACCGCAGCCGCCGCCACGCTCGCCAGCCATCGCACCATCCAGTCGGCCCTCGAACTACTGGTCACCCTGCTCGGTGACCTATCCACGCAGGTGCGGGTGTCCGCCCTCGACTCCCTCGGCTACATCCGCAACCCTGCGACCCTGCCGGCCATCGGCCGCCTCGCAGACGACGACACCCCCACCATCCGTGCATGGGTGGCCATCGCCCTGGCCCGCTTTCCTACAACCGACTCCGGCATCGAGCCAGCGATCCTGAACATCCTCGACCAGCTTGCCTCAGACCCTGATCCCTACGTCCGTGAGAAGGCTGCTGAGGCACGCCGACTCACGCTCCGCCCAGGGGCGTAAACAGTCACACGTGCTCCGCCAAAGACCCACCCAGCAGCACCGCCCAGCACCACAAGATCGATGTTGTTGGCGATCTTCACTCGGTGTGGTGAAGCCTGCTGCCTCCGTCCCTGTTGATCTCCGTGTGGTGGTCCGCTGGTGGGAGCGGGGCAGAGCGAGCGGTCGGAGAGGTGGCCGCGATGTCGATGGGCTCGGCTTCGGGACGGGTGGTTCCTTCGCTGACGGTGCGTATGGCGCGGGCGAGCAATCCGCTGGGCACGCCGGCGATGTGGGTGCGTGACCGGCTGGATGAGTTGTTCGTGGACGAGGACTTCGCCGACTGGTTCCCCGTTGACGGGCGGCGGGGCCTGTCGCCGGCAGGCTGGCATTGGTGTCAGTGCTGCAGTACGCGGAGAACTTGACCGACCGGCAGGCCGCGGAAGCGGGCAGGTGCAGGCTGGACTGGAAGTACTGCCTCGGCATGGATCTTGATGATGCCGGGTTCGACTACTCGGTGCTCAGCGAGTTTCGGAACCGGATGGCTGAGGGCAACCGCGCGGCTGCTGGCCATGATGGTCGATCACCTCGTCGCCGCAGGGCTGGTGAAGCGCCGCGGTGCAGTGCGCACGGACTCCACCCATGTGCTGGCCGCGGTGCGGACGTTGAATCGCACGGAGCTGGTCACCGAGACCCTGCGGGCCGCGCTGGAGCAACTCGCCCTGACGCTGGGAATCTCCCCTGATGTGGTCCTGGGCGACCGGATGCCCGAGGTGTTTCAGTTGATCTGGTCCGGCTCCGCCGTTCGAACGGATACCACGCCTGCGTCGTCGGCCACGATTGGAAGCCCCTGATGATTCCGGCCAGGCCGTCAGGCTGCTCTCCCGCCTCCATGCCGTCCGCCAGCCTGAACGTGACTTCCTGTGCGGGCAAGGCACCCGCCTTGGCCATGTGGTTGCCGGAGATGCACGGCCCCCCGGGCGACTCGGGGCCCGTACCGCGCAGCAGCCGACCGAGGTTACCTAGCAGCGACGACCGTATAGACGCCGAGCACGGCGGCTCCGGTCATGCAGAGAACTACGACAAGGCGGGCAGTCCAGTTGTCCTTCTCGATTGCCACCTGGATCGTCCGCCAGAACTCGTTTCTCATACCGTCTCCTCAGCATCATAGGCCTGTTGGCGGATGACCAGTCGGCTCACTCGGTACTGCGCCACGGCAGCCGAAAACGTCACACCCCGGATACGCCACGACTGCCCAACGAGTCACGCCGGAGAGGAGGGGGTAACCCGGACCCGCGATGCCCCCACGAGGAACTTCCTTCGCTCGGTGGAGCTGACGGCCGCGGTGCGCGCGGCGTAGAACTGGGGCCAGACGTGTAGAGCGCAGGGTACCCACACTGCTCGGATACGTACGCTGTCGGCACACCCACCTCAAACACGGCGGCGAACTAGGCCGCCTGAGACCTCAAGCGAATCGGAACAGATCACCCGAGACAGGACCAAATCGTTCGATGCTTACGCGGCGGTCACGTCGGACCGCCCCTATGGTCAGACCCGAGATCTTGCTGATCGCGGCCGCGGTCAGCCCGTTCGTGACGGCGTTCGCCGCCAAGCTCGGAGAGCGCTCGGGAATAAGAGTGACCATCACGCGGATGCCTTGGTGGCGGCGCCGACGGCGCCAAGGCGAACTTCAAATTGCGGCCCCAGGAGGCCGGAGCCGGCGCACATTCCTCAGAATCGAAGTGGGTGAAGAACTCACCGATGAGGCTCGGCTTGCACTGCTCGACTGGGATCTTGCGCACCCGGAGTTGCGGGGACACCTTCTTCGCTGGAACGAGGAGGTGAAGGCATGGTTTCCCGTTCCCGATTCCTTTGACGCCGAGAACGCTGGTTGAAGCCTTGCTCGCTTGCCACGGACCCCATGCCGATCAGCCTGCGATGGCACGCGATCAAGTCTCGATGGCATAGGACAACAGTCGCGCAGCGCGGAGGGCGGGAAGGCCCACAACCCGGTATCGAACAATGCGTGATCGTGAAGGCCTGCCGGACGCGGCCGGGTCCTGGTGTGCGGGGTGGTGGCTGGGCAGGCTAGTTTGCTCGGGTGAGTCTCCTTGATGATGTGGCCGAGCGCGACGGCTGGCTGTGCTGGGTGTGTGACGAGCCGGTCGACCCCGACGAGTCGGTGAACGACCCGCGGGGGCCCAGTGTCGACAGCCGGACCGCCGACCGCAAGGCCAAGGTCGCCGAGCGGCTTGCGCACCGCGGGTGCAACACCCGCAAGGGCGCGGTCAAGGTGGTCATCTCCTGGCCGGACCGTTTGTACGTGGTCGAACCCGCGCCGCTGATCACCGTTGCCGGGAGGCTGGAGCGCAAGGGTGGCCGCGAGATGGTGGGGCGTTGTCCGACCAGGCGGGACGCCCAAGAGGCGGCGGATTGGCTGGTTGACCGGTTCTCCCGACTGGTACCGGGGCTGCCGGTGACCGCTGACATCGAGGCGGGCGGCGGCCAGTTCCTCGTTATCTTGGCCACCGGCCGCCGCTAACCGGGGATCACCAGCGCACACTCGCGTCGAGCTGGACCGTCGGCCCCGGCGGCGTGCGCTACGAAGCCAAGCTCGACGGGTTCGCGCCGCTGATGCGGATCTCGAATTTCCCTCAGACCTGCTCTTCGCCTCAGTTGGTTCACGAAGTGAACCAACTGAGGAAAGCGGGGAGTGAGGATGAGCACAACGGGTTGCTCTTCGACTGGTGTCAGACCCGTGGGCGATGATCGGGCCATGCTGCAAGCAAGAGATGAACACGGTCGGCGGGTGAGGAATCCGAAGGCCTCAGCGTTGAGCGGGATGGTGGCGAACCTCGGCCGGGGAAACTCCTTCGTGATCGTCGAGCGAGTCGACGATGAGGCGGACGGCGACTGGTATGTGCAGCTAAGGCTGAGGGATGACAACACCTATCAGCTGGAGTACCGCGACGGGACCGCTGCGGAGCACTACCAGACCCGGACGGTCTCCCAGGAAAGGGTGATCGCCGCTTTGAGCGGCTGGGCTGAGGGGCGTCCGGATTGGAAGGACGCCTTCATGTGGAACAACATCAGCACCTTGTTTGAAGATGCCGACTGACCCTGCCGTCCAGCGGGTCGGCAGGGGTCAGCGACGTGCGTCTGTTCAGTTGCGGCGCAAGGGGATGACGTCCGGGTTTGCCATCGGGATGGTGGGTCGTGCGGCCTCGGGAGTAACCAGCAGGGCGACGATGGTGACGGGCTTGTCGCAGTGCGGGCAGTTCCGGACGGCTGTGGGTGCGAGGGGTGTCGGGTCTGGCGAAGCTGGCGTCATCGTTTCGCCCTCAGCAGCGTCAGTGGCTTCGTCGTATTCGCGCCGCCGGCGCCGGCCTGCCTCTGCTTTGCAGCGGGGTGTGCAGTAGGTGTGCCGGGCCACCGCTTTGGGATTGACCTGGAAGGACGTCTAGCAGATGGGGCACCCCCGGAATCAACCAGCACGTCCGGTCACCCCTTTGCGGAGGTTGTCGGAGTGTGACTGGTGCGAGCGGAGGCGGTAGGACGGGCCATCGATGCCGACCACAGCGGCGCGGTGCAGGAGCCGGTCGAGCATTGCGGCGGCAACGGTCGCGTCGCCGAAAGCGCCTGCCCAGTCGGCGATACCGACATTGGTCGTGAGGATCGTGCTCGACTTCAGATACCTCTGGTTGATCACCTTGAAGAGAGCTGAGGCGCCGTCCCCCGGCCAGGCGTGGTGCGTGCTCATCCGGTGAGACTCAGTTCGCGTAGGGCGGCGGCGGGATGGTTACGGTAGTGGTCGTGGGCGGCGGCGTTGTTCCTCCACCCGGCGAGGTGGGCAAGGCTGATCGCCAGGCTGCGGAAGGTTGCGAGAGCCCGGGGCAGGCTGCCGGTGCGGGCGCGCGAGGCGTCCTCGCCGAAGGTCACGTCGCGGACGAAGTGCTGTGCCTCGATGGCCCACTGGCCGCGGACGCAGCGGGCGAGGACGGCGGTGTCGGCAACGTCGAGTGGGGCAGTGGTGATGCCGAGTTCGGCATCCGCGTGGATCTTTCCGTCACCACGTCCGGTGGTGTATCGCTCGACGAGCAGGGCCCGGGTGGCGTGCGGGAAGTTCACCTGCCCCAGTGTGAGGGGCTGCACTCGCACGACGCGGATCTCGTGGCGGCCTGAGTTGGTCTCCTGTGTGCGGTGCACGGTGATGTGCGAGTTGGTGGTCTCGTCCCAGTCGAGGGTGTCCAACTGAGCGAACAGGGTGGAGCGGTTCTCCTTGACGGGGAAGAGGCCGAAGGCGCCGCGGCGGTGAAGGTAGTGGGCGTGGCCGGCGACGGTGTGCAGGGCATCGGCGGTGACGATCGCGCCGGTGATGTCGGCGATCAGGTCGAGAGCGGCGGTGAGGTGCACCGTCTCGTGCGGTTTGTGGCGCATCTCGCGCTGGGCGAGCATCACACCCGGGTCGACCTGGTAGACGCCGAGCAGGTGCAGCTGCAGGCCCTCGCTGTCGCGGGCGCCGCGCACGGTCTTGCCGTCCGCTGCCAGTTGCAGCACGGGGGGGATCTCCGGCGATGCCTGCCAGCGGGTCGGCGGTGTGGGCCTGCACGAACGCACCGACGGCGGCGTCCAACGCGTCGGCGTCCACCCGGGCCAGCGCCCGTGAGGGTGGTGGCCACCGGCAGTCTGTCCGGGCACCGTTGGGGACTTCGAGGGCAGCGAGGGTGCCCGCGTCCTGGCCGCTCGCCCGGCGGACCACGCCGCGGACCGAGCGCACCCCGCACAACAGGGCGCAGGCGACCAGGCCGAGCAGCGTCGGCAAGGGGTGGGCAACCAGGTGCGCCGTGCGCGGATCGGGGACGGTACGGACCGCGTCCAGCAGCGAGGGAAGCGTCTCGGGCGCGCACAACTCCTCGGCAGCGAGGCCGTGTTGCTCGGCGAGTTGGCGGGACGTGGGCAGGGTCGGGCAGGATGGCATGCGGGCACGACCTTCACGATCATGCTGAGTGGAATCAACGTGATCATGGACGGTCGCACCCTTCGACGTTCACCCGGCTCCCTGTCCAAGATCCGACACCTGGGCGACGACCTCGGCGCCTATCGTGTTGAGGGTGAGCGATGCCAGCGGAATCAAGATAGCCACCGATGTGCCACGACAGGTTCCGCTCCGGCGCAACACGGGCTTCCGGATGCTGTGGATCGGCCAACTGCTGTCCGATACCGGCACGCAGATCAGCGGGATCGCCTACCCGCTACTCATCTTGGCCCTGACCCACTCGGTGGTGCTCGCCGGGGTGGTGGGCACGGTGCGGGCCATTACCCTGCTATGCCTGCAGCTGCCCGCCGGGGCGCTGTCGGACCGGTTCGACCGGCGGCTGACGATGATCATCTGTGACGTCGTGCGCGCCGTCCTGCTGGCTCTGCTCGGCATCCTGATCGTGCTGGATCTCGCATCCTGGCCGGTGGTCCTGGCCGTGAGCCTGATCGAGGGGGCTGCCGGTGCCATCTTCGACCCGTCCGCCGCCGCCGCGCTGCCGGGAATCGTGCCGGACGCCCAGCTCGAGCAGGCGTGGTCGGCCACCGAAGCCCGGACGTACGGTGCCAGCCTGGCCGGCCCGGCGCTCGGCGGGGTGCTGTTCGGGGTGGGCCGGGCCGTTCCGTTCCTGGCCGACGCCGTCTCCTTCGTGGTCTCGTTCGGCACAGTGAGCCGGATCCGCGGGCGGTTCCGCCCAGAGACCGCGGCCGGGCGCAAGGCGTTGTGGCGCGAGGTGACCGATGGCCTGCAGGTCGTCTGGCAGGTGCCAATTCTGCGAGCGGCGGTGATCCAGACGCCCCTGCTGAACTTCGCCTTCAGCGGCGTGATCTTCAGCATCACCCTCGCGATGCGACAGGGCGGTACCTCCACCGCGGTGATCGGCCTGGTGCAAGCAGCCATCGCAGCCGGCGGGCTTCTCGGCGCGGTAGTCGCACCCCGGCTGCAACGGCGCATGCGCCTGGCAACCCTGGCCACCACGATCACCATGGCCGGGGCCCTGCTGTTCGGCGCTGCGGCCTTGCTCATCCCGTCACCACTGTTGGCGGCGCCGGTCGCCCTGGCACTGCTGCTCGCGCCGGCCGCGAACGCCGCGCTGGTTGCCGTGGTGCTTCGCAGCGCGCCGGAGGAAACGCGCGGCCGAGTCATCAGCACCGTGATGATGGCGGCCACCGCGCTGGCAGCGCTGGCGCCACTGATCGCCAGCCTGATCATCCAGCACGCGTCCGGCGCCTGGGCGGTAGGCGTCTTCGCCGCCACGACTGCCGTCGCGGCCGTGCTGTGCCTGATCCTGCCAGGTTTTCGCCAGGCGGGGTCCCCGGCGGCCGCACCGGACTGAGTGGCTAAACGAAACAGGCCGCCTGGAGCGGTGCCCAGCTTTCGGGCAAGGACTGAACCCGCGTCCTCGCATTCGCACCGAGCACGCATCACACCTGGTCCCCCGGCAGCGGAAGATAGCCGAGCTCGTCGATTACGAGCAGGCGGGGCCGGGCGAAGAACCTCATGATGCTCGACCAACGGCCTTCGAGGGCCGCCTTGTGGCACTTAGCGGCGAGTTCGGCGGCGGTAGTGAAGTAGACGCGGTGGCCGGCATCGACCGCGGAGCGGGCGAGTGCGACGGCCGGCATCGTCTTGCCGACGCCGGGCGGGCCGACCAGCAGGACGTTGGAGGCGTTGTCGAGGAACCGCAGGGTGGCCAGGTCGCGGATGAGTTTCTCGTCGACGCCGGGCTGGGCGGCGAAGTCGAAGTCGTTGAGGGTCCATGGTTCTGGCAGGCAGGCGAACCTCAGGCGGGAGGAGAGTTTGCGGGCTTCGGTCGCTTCGACTTCGATCTCGAGGAGTTTCTCCAGGGCGGTAGTGAGGGTCATCCGCTCGGGGCCTGGTCCAGGACGCGGGGAAGGGCTTCGGCTGCGTCGTTGAGTTTCAGAAAGGACAGGTGTCCTCGCAGTTACTGGTAGCGGCGGGCCTCGCTCATCGGCATGGTGTCACTCACTCTCGCGCTCCTGGTCTTCGTCGGTGGGGGCCTGCCGCAGCCGGTCGGCGACGGCGGCGTAGTGGGACAGGTCGATCACGACCCGGTTCTCGACGTCCGATTCAGGTCGGCCTCGGAGCTTTTCGGCTTCCACCTGGGCTGCGGCCGATGGAGGCCGGCAGACCTTCGTGCGGCAAGGGGCTTTGTCGGAGAACGAGGCGAGTACGGCCCGTTCGAGGGCGATGACGTGTCCGGTGTCCCGGATGGTCTGTCCGGCTCCGTCAGGTGCCCGGCGGTGGTGAGCGATGACCGGGCGACCGGTGACCCCTATTTGTGGGCCTCGACGCTCTTCGATGAGGTGGTGGAACTCGGCTATTTGGGCGGTTACTCCACCTTCACGCGGGCCCTGCGGCGATACAAAGCACGTCCGCACTGCGAACCATGCAAGGCTTCGAGCGGCCGCGACGTGGCGATCATCGCGCATCCTCCGGGTGATGAGATCCAGTCAGACTGGGTCGAGCTCCCCGACCCGCCCGCGGAGTGGGGCGTCGGTGCCAACGCACATCTCCTCGTCGGTGCCCTGGCTCACTCGGGACGATGGCGGGCCGTGCTCGCGGAGGCGGATGCCGGGGTACTGACTCCTGTGCCCAAGTGAGTACGAGATCACGTGCTCACTTGGTGTCCTCGTCGGGGGCCATGTCGTACTCGTCGACGTCGAGCTCGGCGCCGACGGCGGTGAGGAAGTCCAGGACATTGCGGTCCAGGTGCCAGCCGAAGAGGTCGGCGGTGCCCGAAGCGTCCAGCCGGTTCTGGGCGGTGTCGTTGAAGTGGCGCACGACCTGCAGCACCGCTCCGCCGCTGTCGGCGGCCAGACAGGTGGCGAGTTCGGCTAGTGCTGTGACCGGGAAGGTTCGCCGGCTTGCTCGTTGTGCTGGTTGGAAATGACTTTTCCAACCAGCGTGGGGAGGCAGGATGGCGCAACCGGTTCGGGTTCGCGGGCTGACCGAACAGGAGGGGCAGAAACTCCAGCACATCGTGCGGCGGGGCAGTACCAGTTCGGTGCGGTTCCGGCGGGCGATGATGCTGCTGGCCTCGGCCGGCGGCAGCACGGTCCCGGTCATAGCCCGCCTGGTCCAGGCGGACGAGGACACCGTCCGCGACGTGATCCACAAGTTCAACGAGATCGGTCTCGCATGCCTTAACCCTCAATGGGCGGGAGGCCGTCCCCGCCTGCTCAGCCCTGACGACGAGGACTTCGTCATCAAGACGGCCACCACCCGCCCGACCCAGGTCGGCAAGCCCTTCACCCGCTGGTCGATCCGCAAGCTCGCCGATCACCTACGGCGCAACATAGCCAGGCCCGTCCGGATCGGCCGCGAGGCACTGAGGTGCTTACTCGCCCGCCGCGGAATCTCCTTCCAACGCACGAAGACCTGGAAGGAGTCCCCTGACCCGGACTTCGACGCCAAGCTGGAGCGGATCGAGTACGCGATCAACGAACGGCCCACCCGCACGTTCGCCTTCGACGAGTTCGGCCCGCTGGGCATCCGCCCGACAGCCGGCTCCTGCTGGGCCGAACAGGGCCGCCCCGACCGGCTGCCGGCGACCTACCGGCGCACCCACGGCATCACCTACTTCCACGGCTGCTACTCGGTCGGTGACGACCAGATGTGGGGCGTCAACCGGCGCCGCAAGGGCAGCGACCACACCTGGGCGGCCCTGAGAACGATCCGGGCCGCCCGCCCGGACGGCGCCCCGATCTACGTGATCCTCGACAACCTCTCCGCCCACACGAACTGGCGGATGAAACGGTGGGCAGTGAAGAACAAGGTCGAGCTGTGCTTCACCCCGACCTACGCCTCCTGGGCCAACCCCATTGAAGCCCACTTCGGACCATTGCGGCAGTTCACCCTGGCCAACTCTCACCACCCCAACCACACCGCCCAGACCCGGGCCCTCCACGCCTACCTGCGCTGGCGCAACAAGAACGCCCGCCACCCCGACGTCCTCGCAGCACAGCGACGCGAACGCGCCCGCATCCGCAGCGAGAAGGGCATCCGCTGGGGCGGACGCCCCCACGCTGAAGCAGCCTGAGGTCACCGGTTAGCCCACCGAAACTGCTCGTCCGGCTCCTCCCGCCGCTCCAGCACGCCCGCCGCGACCAGCTGGAGAAGCACCTCGTGGAGGGCATTGCCCAACGGGTTGTCCGTCCAGAACACCGCCTTGACCTTCGTGAACGTCTCGGACTCACCGAAGATCCCTAGCGAAGACCCCACCAGGAACGCGGCACCATCCCAGTCCGTCCACTCGGCCAACCGCTCAGAAAGATCCACGAAACGATCCTGCCAGCACAGCATCAGACCCGGTGAACCTTCCCGGTCACAGCACTAGGCGGCTTGTATGTGGTCGGAGTCTGTCGAGGATGCGGGCGATCTGCTCGTCGACGGGAAGGTCCGGCTCCCGACAGACGATCTTCCAGGAGTGGCTGACCGGAATCTCTGTCGGCTCGGTGAAGCGGCTGCCCCGGACGGATACCTCGTCAGGGCTGATGCCCAGTTGCGAGGTCATCTCCTCTGCGGAGATGACCTCGCTGAACAAGGCGAAGTAGGCGTACTGACGAAGGGGCATCCCCGGAGGATATCGGCGCGGGAATTGCGCCGAATGGGACTGTGCCGGCGGGCCTGAAGCCCACGGTCATGCGACGTCGGCGTCGTCGATGGCGGCGAGCCGGTTCTTCAGCCGGTAGCTCGGGCCGTTGATCGCGAGGACGTCGCAATGATGGAGGAGCCGATCAAGGATCGCGGTCGCCAGGACCTCGTCACCGAACACCTGACCCCACTCGCTGAAGGTCTTGTTCGAGGTCAGGATGATCGAGCCCTTCTCGTAACGCTTGGAGATCACCTGGAAGACCAGGTTGGCCTCGGCGCGTTCGAGCGGCTGGTAGTCGACCTCGTCGACCACGAGGACGCCCGGCCGCAGGTAGGTGGGCATCTTGCGGGCCAGGCTGCCGATCGCGTCGGCGGTCTTCAGGTGGCGGACCATGTCCTCGAGGGTGGTGAAGTAGACGGAGAAGCCGGCCCGGCAGGCCGCGACGGCCAGGGCGACGGCGATGTGGGTCTTGCCGACCCCGGGCGGGCCGAGCAGGGCCGCGTTCGCCTTGGCCTCGACGAACGACAGGGTGGCCAGGTCCTTGACCTTGCGCGGGTCGAGTTCAGGCTGGAACGCGAAGTCGTAATCGTCCAGAGTCTTGTGGCGCGGCAGCTTGGACAGCCGCAGCCCCTGCCGGAATCGGCGTTCGTCACGGACGGCGAGTTCCTCGCCGAGCACCAGGTCGAGGAAGTCCAGGTAGCCCAGCGTGGTCGCGTCGGCCCGCCGGGCGAAGGAGTCCAGCTCTGTGGCGAGGTGGGGCAGGCCGAGTTTGGCGGCGGTAGTGCGGATGCGCCGGCGCAGCATCCGCCAGCAGCGCGTGCGGCCGATGCTCCAGCGGCTGCTGGACGAGCTGAAGGACGTGCCGGCCATGGTGATGGGCCGGCGCATGGACATCCTGGCCTGGAACCCGGCAGCGTGCGCCCTCTTCGGCGACTACGCCGCCCTGGACCCGGCCGAGCGCAACATCGCCCGGATCACCTTCCTCGACCCGGCGTCCCGAGAGCTCTACGCGGACTGGCTCTCCTGCGCCCGCGAGAACATGGCCTACCTCCACCTGGAGGCAGGACGGAACCACCCCGGCGACCCACGACTGGCACAGCTGATCGGGGAGCTGTCGATGAAGAGCGAGGACTTCCGCCGCTGGTGGGCAGAACACCCGGTCCAGGACAAGACCTCGGGCATCAAGAGGTTCCACCACCCGCTGGTCGGCGACCTGGAACTGACCTACGAGACCCTGCGCGCAGCCGACGACCCCGACCAGGCACTGATCACGTACGCGGCCCAGCCTGACACCTCATCCCACGACGCCCTCCGCATGCTGCTCGCGTGGACAGCCCCCACAGCCACCGGCGCTCATCAACCAACCGATTGATGAGAACTCGTCAGGCCGCTGCTGCGCCGTGCGCCTCGGCCAGGTGGCGCTCGGCCTTGGGACGCGGCAGGAGTTGGGCGCGCTGACGCCAGTCGCAGGTGTCGCATTCGACATGACGCCACTGGCCCCGGCGTGTCACGCGCACGGTGTGCTGCTGTCCCTGCGCGTCCGTCGCCGTGATGCGGCTGGTGGTAACGGTGAACATGACGTACTCCCCCGTGAGTTCCTTTTGATCATTGTCCGCCGGACGGGCCGCGGTGAGCAGCCCACCCAAGGGCAAAATCAGCGGAAAGATCAGCAGCCGAGTAGGCGGGTGCCCAGGTAGGACTGGACCTGGTCCAGGGAGACGCGCACGAGCGAGCCGTGCATGGTTGGCGTGATGCGCCGACCCCGTGATCCTTGATCATTGTCTGCGTGGTGGGGAACCGGGCGCGTGCAGCGCAACGCGAACGCCCGACACCCGGATGCGCTGGCCGCCCAACGCCGCGAACGTGCCCGCGTCCACAGCGAGAAGGGCAGACGCTGGGTGGCAAGCCCATGGCCGAGGCGGCATGACCCCCTGCATCACTGCCGGGAGACAACCTTGACCATGGTGTCGGAGTCCGGCCCCGATTCCACGGTCGTGAAACCTTCGTCGACATACAGACGACGTGCCCGATTCGCCCGCTCGACGCTCAGACAGATCCGGGTGAAGCCGCTTCCGGCCGCTCGCCTGGCCATCTCGGTCAGCAAGGCGTGTCCCACTCCCTTGCCCCGCCACGACGGGACGACTCCCAGCGACAGTTCCGGAACGTCCGCGGCCACGAAGCCGTAGCCGGGATCGGCAGCACTGAACAGGCGCAGCCACACCGCGCCGACCGGGTGTCCACCTGTGTCGACCGCAACCACTCCGAGATCACCCGGCTGGGGCCACCCCTCGACATAGTGCGCTGTCCGACGGTCCACGAGAACCTGATCACGGCCGGCCGCCTCCCGAGCAGGGTCCCAGTTCACAGCAGCCACCAGCATGTCCACGAGGAACTCCGCATCGTCACCGGTGGCTGCCCGCAACGAAAATCCAATTTCGCCCATACCGCAGATCCTCCATGACCAGCCACCAGGAGACACATCCCACCCGGTGAACCTTCCCGGTCACAGCACTAGGGCGTGTTGCGAAAGTGGATCAAGGGGCTCGTTCGGTGTCTGGTACGGGTCGTGTGATGCTGGCCCAATGACTGATCAACGCGAGGTTGTCATCGTCCGCTGGCCAGGTCAGGGCCCTTCCGTGGATCGGTTGGCCGAGTTGTTGGCGGCCTACCATCTGCGGACGGAGGCCGAGAAGGGCGAGGCCGTTGTCGATGTGGAGAGGTTGCCGGACCGCTACCGGGGAGAAATCTTGGACCCGCGGGCCGCGTTCGCCGACGATGTCGTGCTGATGGCTCTGAGCGGCGACACGGCCGTGGGCTGCCTGGTGGTGACCGCCCCCGTCGGCGGGCGGTCAGAGGTCAAGAGGCTTTGGACAGACCCTGCATTCCGGAGCCGGGGCATCGCGTCCGGCCTGGTCAGCGCCGCGCTTGCGCACTCCACGGAAAGCGGTGTCAGCACGGTACGACTGTCCGTGTGGAAGTGGCGGGAAGGTGCCATCGCCCTGTACGAGCGGCTCGGTTTCACCGTCGCCGAATCGTGGGAGGAACGGGATCAACTGGTGTGCATGGAGCGTGCCGTGTGAGGGGTCACAGCCACTCGTTGATGGCTGCGACCAGCACGGTTGCCTCGTATCGGACGGCGAGCTTGTCGTATCTCGTAGCCACGGCCCGGTGGCGCTTGAGGCGATTGATCCCGCACTCCACCGCGTGGCGCTCCTTGTAGTCGGCCTTGTCGAACTTCGGCGGCCGGCCGCCGCGGGAGCCACGCTTCTTACGGTTGCGGACCTGGTCGGCTTTCTCCGGGATCGTGCAGCGGACGCCACGCCTGCGCAGGTAGGCGCGGTTCGCGCGTGACCCGTACGCCTTGTCAGCGCGGACCTTGTCCGGCCGGGTGCGCGGCCGGCCCAGGCCGAGGCGGGGCACCCGGATGGCCTCCAGGACCGGCTGGAACTGCGGGCTGTCGTGCCGTTGGCCTGCCGTGACCAGCAGCGACAACGGCTTCTGCCCCTGCTCAACCGCCAAGTGCAGCTTCGTGGTCAGACCGCCGCGCGAGCGCCCCAGGCCATGGTCGTCGGGCTCGGTGTCGACGCCGCCGGGAGGCTCCTTCTGCTCGGCCCCTTTTTACGGGCTCCGGCAGCATGCTGGTGGGCCCGCGCGATCGTGGAGTCCACGCTGACGTCCCAGGTGATCAGCCCCTTCGCGTCGGCCTCGGCCTGCAGCTGTACGAAGATCTGCTTCCAGGTGCCGTCGCGCAGCCAGCGCCGGAACAGGTCGTAGGCCCGTTCCCACGGCCCGTACCGCTCCGGCACGTCGCGCCACGGCGCACCAGCCCTGGTCCGCCACCGTATGCCGTCGATCAACTGCCGCCGCGTCCACGTCTGCGGCCGGCCCGGCTTCTTGCCCGCCGGCAACAACGGCTCCAGCCGGGCCCACTGGCCGTTCGTCAGATCTCCACGCCCCACGACGCGTGATCATCCACGACCGGGAGTGTCTTTTTCTTTGTGTAAGCCCGGTGCTCGGCTGTCTTACTGGTGGTCGGTGACGCGGTCGCCGTAGTAGCCGGCGAGGGTGTTGATGGCTTCCTTCCAGTTGCGGGTTCTGCCGGTGGCGTTGGGCCGGTTGGGCTGCCGGTCACGGATGACCAGGTAGAGCACCTTCAGGCCGAGTTCTCGTCGGGGAAGTGGCCGCGCCGGCGGGTGGCCTGGCGGAACCGGGAGTTCAGCGACTCGATCATGTTGGTCGTGTAGACGATCTTTCTGATCTCGGGCGGGAACCGCAGGAACATCACGAAGTGCTCCCAGCTGCGCCGCCAGACCGCGATCAGGGCCGGGTATTTGGCGCCCCAGACGTCCTCGAACTCGGCGAACCTCGCCTCGGCGGCGTCGGCGGCGTCGGCGGTCGGGGCGGTGTAGACGGTGCGCAGTTCCTTGGCGATCTGGGCCCAGTGCTTGGTGGATGCGTATTTCAGGCTGGCGCGGACCATGTGGACGACGCAGAGCTGGATGTCGGCCATGGGCCAGATGTTGCCGATGGACTCCGGCAGGCCTTTCAACCCGTCGCAGCAGGCGATCAGGACGTCCTGGACGCCGCGGTTCTTCAGCTCTGCCAGCCAGGTCATCCAGGTCTTGGCGCCCTCACCGCCAGTGCCGACCCACATCCCCAGCACATCCCGCTCGCCGTCGAGGTTGATCCCGACGGCGACGTAGACCGGGCGGTTGGCAACGGCGCCGTCGCGGATCTTCACCACGATGGCGTCGATCATGACGACCGCGTACACGGAGTCCAGCGGACGATTGCGCCAGGCGTCCAGCTCCTCGCTGACCTTGTCGGTGGCCCTCGAGATCAGGTCCCGGGAGACGTCCACGTCGTAGATCTCCGCCAAGTGGGCCTGGATCTCCCCGGTCGTCAGCCCCTTGGCATACAGCGACAGAATCGCCGCGTCGAAGCCCTGCACCCGCCGCGTGTGCTTGGGCACCACGGCCGGGGTGAAGGACCCGGCCCGGTCCCGGGGAATGTCCAGCTCCACCGGCCCCACGTCCGTCAGCACCGTCTTGCGGGACGTTCCATTGCGGGAGTTGCCCGATCCGGCACCGGCCGCATCGCCCTTCTCGTAGCCGAGATGCTCAGTCATCTCAGCCTCCAGCGCGCCCTCCAGAACCAGTTTCACCAGCCCGGACAGCAGCCCGCCCTCGCCGACCAGATTCACCCCCTCGCGGCGGGCCCGCTCGATCAACTGCTCGGCCAGATCCCGGTCCAGCTGGGCCGCTCTCGCCAACTCCGCCCCCGTCCGTACGATGTTCGCGCTCTTGCGGGGGCGCTCGTCCTTGATCCCCATGCGTGATCCTTCCCGGCAGAGGTCACACCTCATGCCATCCGGGTCACACCGGGTCATACACAATCTTTAGGACAGTCCGTCACCCGGTCAGTGGCCACTCTGAAGAAGCTCAATGAGTGGGCAGCCGCACACCTGGCCCGGTGCCAGTCCTAAAACCCGTTGACGGGCGCGCCGCCCACCTCCGACGATCAGGCGCGTGTCTGCCGCCCTGGCGCCTCTGCGCCACCGCCCGTTCCGTCACCTCTTCATCGGTACGACGGCCAACCTGCTCGGCAACGGGGTGGCGCCGATCGCCCTGGCCTTCGCCGTGCTCGACGCCACTGGCTCGGTCGGCTCGCTCGGGTTGGTGGTCGGCGCCCACTCCCTCACCAGCATCCTCTTCCTGCTGTACGGCGGGGTGTTGGCGGACCGGCTGCCGCGCGGCCCGCTGCTGGTTGGCAGCAGCGTGGCCAGCGCCGCGAGCCAGGCGGTGGTCGCCGCCCTGGTCCTCACCGACAGCGCCGCCATCCCCCTGCTCATGGTGCTCGCCGCGGTCAACGGGGCGTCAAGTTCCTGCTACCAGCCCGCCGCCCAGGCCCTGCTGCCCCAGGCCGTGCCGGCCGAGTCCCGCCGCGCCGCCCTCGCGCTCTCCCGGATCGCGGGCAGCAGCGCGATGATCGTGGGCGCCTCGCTGGGCGGCGTACTGGTCGCCGCGGTCGGCCCCGGCTGGGGCCTGGCCGTCGACGCGCTCAGCTTTGCGCTCGCCGCCGCGTCCTTCGCACTGGTCCGCGTCCCGGTCGCGCCGCCCGCGCCCAGCCCCGGCCTGGTGCATGAACTGCGCGTCGGCTGGCAGGAGTTCACCTCCCGCACCTGGGTGTGGGTGATCGTGGTGGCCTTCTGCTTCCTCAACGCCGGCATCACCGCCTCGTTCACCGTCCTCGGCCCGGCCGTCGCCGACACCACCGGGATCGGCCGCACCGGCTGGGGCCTGGCCGTCGCCGCGGGCTCGCTCGGCGCGGTCGCCGGCGGCGTACTGTCGCTGAGCTGGCGGCCCCGGCGCGCGATCCTGGTCGGCTGCGCGCTGATGGGCCTGACGGCGATGACCCCGCTGCTGCTCGCGCTCGCCCCGTACACCTGGGTGCTGGTCGTGGCCAACTTCGTGGCGGGAGTGGGAGTCGAGCAGGCCGGCGTCGCCTGGTACTCGACCCTCAACGAGCAGATCCCCCAGGACCGCCTTGCCCGCGTCTACGCCTACGACGACCTCGGCTCCTACCTCGCGCTCCCGCTCGCCCAGTTCGCCGCCGGACCCGCCGTACTCCTCCTCGGCCTCCATGCCACCCTCTACGCGGCCGCCGCGCTCATTCTCCTCGCCACCCTCGCCATGGTCGCCACCCCCTCCATCCGCGCGCTGGCTCCGAGGACCGCAGAACCGCTGCCCGCCTTCGAAGCCGGTGCCTCGCTGAGCTCGACTCCGACGTGTAAATAACCACAGGTGGGTGGTGTTTCGGGCACGATGGTGCGCCCAGCGGGTCCGTGCCCGCCGCTGGGTTTCGTTCCGGTGGGTTCATCCGGTGCCCTCCATGGGGTCGAGGGTGTCAATCCCCCGAAAACGTAGAGACTTTGGTTACGCGGCTTGCTCGAACTCGGCAGGAGGTTTCCCGCCGGCGGCGCTGTGCCGCCGGCGCGTGTTGTAGAAGTCGGCGATCCAGGTGCCGATCTTCGGCCTGGCCTCCGCACGGGTGGCGAAGACGTGCCGGTGGATGTACTCGACCTTGAGGACTGAGCGGAACGACTCCGCGGCGGCGTTGTCCAGCGCCGATCCGACACACCCCATCGACTGCACCACGCCCCACCTGCGACACAGCTTCCCGAATGCCTCACCAGTGTACTCCGAACCGCGATCCGAATGACGGTCGTGCTCGAGCGGATGGGATTCCGTGTGCGTCGGGCGCCGCTCCTCGAAGCAGGGCGGCACCGTTGGTGGAGCGCGGCTCGGCCGGCGGAGATCGCCGAGGAGTTCAATGGACTGCTGCGTGATCCGGAAGTGCGCGCGATCATCGCGCATGACGGCGGCCAGACGGTGCTCGGTTACCTCGACCTGATCGACATCGAGGCGATCACTGCCGACCCCAAGCCGATCCTCGGCTACAGCGACATCTCGCTGCTGCACCTGGTGCTCTATGCGCGCACGGGTCTGGTCGGCTTCCATGCCGACTTGGCCACCCCTGGACTCGGCGGCCACTGGCAGGCCGCGCCCGCAGCGCGCCAAACGGTGCTGGAGAAGCTCTACTCGAAGCTGCTGACCGGTACAGAGCCGATCGGTGCACTGCCGGCCACCCCGTCGTGGGAGTGCTGGCGTGCCGGTCGCACCGAAGGCCGGCTGATCGGCGGGGTGATCAACCGCATCGTGCTGGCGCAGGCGACGCCTTACGCGCTTCCGCTCGAATGGTTCGACGGCGCGGTGCTGTTCTGGGAGGAGACGGGCGGCCAGGCATCGTATGTGTGGAGCTACCTACAGGTGCTGCGGCACTGTGGCATCCTCGATCGGATCTCCGGCATGGTCGTGGGCGTACCGTACGCGATCGACGGGCTCGGGGAGCCTGACGCGTCCCCGACCCTCCGCGAGATCGTCCTCGACGTCCTCGCCGACCGTGACATCCCAGTCCTGGGTAACGTCGAGTTCGGACATGCCGCCCCGAATCTGCCGATGCCGGTCGGCCTCCGTGTCGGCCTGGATGCGCGGCAGCGGACATTGTCGCTGCTGGACTGTTCCCGCGAACGCGGGAGGGCTGGGAAGAGATCCGCGAAGTCAAGATCGTCACCGTCAGCAGACTGCGCTTCCTGCATGCACGCCAAGTGGTGCGCATCCGCCGCAAGCGCCGCCGCATCGGCGAGAAAGAGCGGCAGGCCGAGACCGCCTACGCTGTCACGGGTCTGCGCGCCGAGCAGGCCACCGCGAAGAAGATCGCGGCCCGGGCACGCGCGCACTGGGTCATCGAGAACACCGTCCACCGGATCAAGGACGTCACCTTCAGCGAGGGCGCCGGTCAGGTCCGCCACCACAGCCCGGTCGTCGTGAGCGGCTTGCGCGGTCTGGCCCGCGCTACCCTCCACCGGGCCGGTGGGTCAGCATCGCCGGCGGATGACGTGCTTACGCCCAGTCCGAAGCGGTCCCCGCCCTCCGGGGAATCCGGTGATCAAATCGGACGCCCACGCCGCGGCGCCCTGAGGATCTCCCGTGTGCCGTGGCGCTCCCCGCGGATAGGGTGGACGGTGATCGACAGGGACGGGCTGGGCGAGGGCGGCGGACGGCGTGGGCGGTGCCGAGGAGAGCAGGAGCACGGGCACCGGGCGCCCGACGTCACGGGACGTCGCCCGGCTCGCCGGCGTGTCGCACACCGCGGTGTCCTTCGTGTTCAACGGCCGAGCCGAGGGCAACCTCTCGCCCGCCACCCAGGAACGCATCCGGCAGGCCGCGGCCCGGCTGGGCTACCGCCCCGACCCGGTGGCCCGCGGTCTGCGCCGTCGCCGTACGGCCGTGATCGGGCTGGTCACCGATGAGATCGCGTCCTCGCCGTTCGCCGGTCGGCTGCTGCGCGGCGCCATGGAGACCGCCTGGGACAGGGACCATCTCGTCCTTACCGTCGACTCCGGCGGTGACCCGGTCAAGGAGGACGCGGCCGTCGCGGAACTGCTCGACCGGCGCGTGGACGGCATCATCTACGCGGCCATGTCACTGCGCCGGGTCCGCGTCCCCGAGGGCCTGCACCGCACCCACTCCGTGCTGGCCAACTGCCTGCCCGAGGACGACTCCCTGCCGGCCGTGGTCCCTGCCGAGCGCGCCGGTGGCCGTACCGCGGCCCGGCTGCTGCTCGGTGCGGGCCACCGCCGGCTCGCCGTGATCGGCGGTCTGGACGACATCGCCTCGGTGGAACGTACCCGCGGCTTCCGGGAAGCGCTGCGCGCCGAGGGCGTCACCGTGCCCGAGGAGTGGATCGTGCGCAGCGGCGGGGAGATCTCCGCGGGATACGCGGGGGCGCTGCGCCTGCTCGACGGGGTGGAGCCGGTCCGTCGCCCCACTGGCGTCCTGTGCTACAACGACCGGGTCGCGGCGGGTGTCCTGCACGCCGCGACCCGGCTCGGGATCGACGTGCCCGCCGATCTGTCTGTGGTCGGTTACGACGACCAGGAGCACATGGCCGCGTTCCTCACACCGCCGCTCACCTCGGTCGCGCTGCCGCACCGGGCGATGGGCGAGGCGGCGGCCCGGCTGCTCCTGGACGCCATCGAAGCCGGCCGTACGCCGCCCGCGACCGTCCGGCGCCTGGCCTGCCCTGTGGTCAGCCGCGCCTCCGTGGGTCCGGCGCCCACCCGGTGACCCGGGCACCCGGCCCGTCGACGACCAGCTCGGCGATGTCGCCGGGGCGCCGGTAGACGCGCTCGGTGACCATGGCCCGTTCCGCGACGAAGAGTTCGAGGAGCGAGCCGTCGACGAGCAGCCGGAGCGCGAGTTCCGGCCCCTTCGGCACGTGCACGGTGATCGGGGCGGAGCCTTCCCTGCCGGTCCGGGGCCAGGCGCTGCGGTCGAGGACGACGGTCCCCGAGGCAGGGTCCGCCCGGACAGTCAGTTCCCGGCCCGCCGCGCCCCGGAGCAGGCTTACCGTGGTCGGTTCACATGCGGTGACCGTCAGGTCGTACGTGTGTGGAAGCGGAACCCGGCCCGGCGCGGTGACGAACGGCTCGGCCGGGCGCAGCAAGTCGAGTTCCGGGGCCGGACTCACCCGCAGCGAACCGTCGGGGTGGATGTCGACGACCCGTGGCGCGGTGAGTACGCCTGCCCATCCGGCCCGGTGCATCTCCTCTTGCGGGCGGGCCTCCCACGACCAGCCCCACAGCAGTGCGCGGTCCGGCTCCTGGAGCACGGCGGGAGCGTAGAAGTCCCGCCCCTGGTCGAGCCGGCCGCCGGCGCGCGGCACAAACCTCAACGCGCGCTGGCCATCGGCGTGCAG
This sequence comes from Streptomyces sp. NBC_01537, assembly GCF_045040445.1. Classification (NCBI taxonomy): domain Bacteria; kingdom Bacillati; phylum Actinomycetota; class Actinomycetes; order Kitasatosporales; family Streptomycetaceae; genus Streptomyces; species Streptomyces sp. NBC_01537. The sequence goes on from NZ_CP109392.1 coordinate 240,449, forward strand.
ACGGCCGGTCAGGTATCCGGTGGAGCAGGGATCTCCGTCCCACAGGGACACCAGAAGCACGTGGTCGCCGCCTGCTGTCCGGTACAGGTGCGGGCACTCCCAGCCCACCGACTTGTCGCCGAACACGCCCACGGCCACCGGGTCCTTGCCGTCCAGCAGCACACCGGCGAACCGCCAGTCGGTCAGGTCGTCGCAGTCGTAGAGCAGGACCGACGGCGTGCCGTCGGCGTGCCCGGCCCCGACGAGGGCCCAGCGCCTGTCCGCGCAGCGGAAGACGAACGGGTCGCGGAACATCACCACGTCCAGTCCCGGCGGCGGCCCTGCCACCACCGGCGTCGGCAGCGGCTTCCACTCGGTCAGCCGCTCGTCGTCCGGGTCCGCCGCCCGCGCCAGGCAGATGGTGCCGAGTCCGGCGTGGGCACGGTCGACTCCCGTGTATACGGCGGTCGGTGTGCCGTTGTCGTCGATCACGCAGCCCGACCAGCAGCCGGCCTCGTCGGGGCCGCCCGGCGTCGGCGTGAGGGCGACCGGGTGGTGTTCCCAGTGGACGAGGTCGCGGCTGGAGGCGTGGCCCCAGTGGATGTCGGCGTGGACCGGGGCGTGCGGGTTGTACTGGTAGAAGAGGTGCCGGCGGCCGCGCCAACGGAACGGGCCGTTGGGGTCGTTGATCCAGCCCGCGGCCGGACTGATCCGGAACCGGGGTGCGTGGGGGTCGTGGCTCACCGGTTGACTCCTGCCGAGGTGATGCCCTCGCGCAGAGGGCGCTGGCCGACGACGAACACGGCGAGGGCGGGGAGCATCGAGAGCACGACCCCGGCCAGGACCACTGAGATCGACCCGGTGCCGAGGTTGCCCTGCAGGGAGACCAGACCCAGCGGAAGCGTGTAGTTCTGGCTGGAGGTCTCCAGGATCAGCGGGCGGAAGAACTCGTTCCAGTGGTAGTTGAAGGCCAGCACGCCGACGATCGCCAGGCCGGGTGTGGCCAGCGGCGCGTACACCGAGCGGAAGATCCGCCAGTGCCCCGCGCCGTCCAGCATGGCCGCCTCGCCCAGGTCCTTCGGCATACCGAGGAAGTACTGGCGCATCAGGAAAGTGCCGAAGGCCGTCGGGAAGGCCGGGATGATCAGGCCGAGGAGCGTGTCGGTGAGGCCCATCGACTTCAGCACCAGGAATACCGGCACGATGGTGACCTGCAACGGCACCATCATGGTCGCCAGGACCAGGCCGAAGAGGGGCTTCTTGAGACGGAACTCCAGGCGCGCGAAGGCGTATCCGGCCAGGCCCGCCGTGATCATCTGGCCGACGGCGATCAGTGCCGTCACCAGCGTGGAGTTCAGGGCGAGCAGCCACACGTCGATCTGCTGGAAGACCCCGCGGTAGGCCGCGGTCGTCGGGTGCGTCGGGATGATCTGCGGGGGCAGGTCGAAGGACTGGGCCGGAGTGCGCAGTGAGGTGGCGACGGTCCAGATGACCGGGCCCAGCGTCAGCAGGGCGCACACGGTCAGTCCGGCGATCCGGGCCCAGGGGGTGAGTGAGTGACGTACGCGACTCAGGGTCGGGGTTGCTTGGCTCATGCGGCTCACCGGCTCACTGGTAGTGGACGAAACGCCGGCTGAGCCGGAACTGGAGGGCGGTGACCGCCATGATCAGCACGAAGAGCAGCACGCCCACCGCGGATGCCTCGCCGAAGTCGAGCTGCTCGAAAGCCCTCTCGTAGATCACCATCACCACGGTGCGGGTGGCGTCGCCGGGTCCGCCGTCGGTGAGGACGTAGGGCTGTTCGAAGACCTGCAGGGCGTTGATGATGCCCATCACCGACGCGACGAGCAGCGTCGGCGACAGCAGCGGCAGCGTGATGCCGAGGTGCTTGCGCAGGCCGGTCGCGCCGTCGAGAGCGGCGGCCTCGTGGATCTCCTTGGGGATGTTGTTCAGACCGCCGACGAACAGCAGGAACGAGAAACCGAACTGCTGCCAGACGTAGACCAGGATCACCGTGGCCATCGCCGCGTGCTCCGAGGTCAGCCAGGGCACGGGCGCGACGCCGACCAGGCCGATCAGCCAGTTCACCACCCCGAAGTCCTGGTTGAACAGGTACTTCATCACCACCGAGATCGAAGCGGCGGACAGCACCAGCGGGAAGAAGAACGCCGAACGGAACACCGACCGCAGCCACACCGGCATCCGCCCGTTCAGCGCGAGCGCCAGCGCCAGCGCGATCAGCAGTTGCAGCGCGACCGCGAGGACCATGAAGAGGAGCGTGTTGCGGAAGGAGACCAGGACGGTCGAGTCCGTGAAGGTCGTGCGGTAGTTGGCGCCGCCGGCGAAACGGGGCGGGTCGATCACGTTCCAGTGGAACAGGCTCAGCACGATGGACCCGATGATCGGCACGACCGTGAAGACGACGATGCCGACGACCGTGGGCGCCAGGAACAGCGCGGCCAGCAGCCGGGCGCCGCGGTCGCGGACAGACGGCCGCACGGCGACGGCGGGTGGCGTGGCGGGCCGCGGACGTACGGCCGGGACCTGGGTGTTCGTCATACCTCACGCTCCATGGCCTGCTCCAGAGCGCCCTGCATCCGGCGCAGCGCGGGACCCACCGCACGCGGCGAGGCCAGCGCGGTGCCGGTGTACTTGAGCAGGACGTCGGTCACCTCGGCGACCTGCGGCGGCGCGGGGATCGGGCCGGTGTCGGGGAACCGGTCGAGGGTGTCGTAGAAGACCTGCCAGTGTGCCGGGCCGCTCGCGGCGTAGCGTGCGGCGTTCAGCATCGAACGCCGGGCCGGGGTGGTCTGGTTGCTCTGGAACAGCCGGGTCATGGTGTCCTTGCGGGCCGCGTATTTGATGAACTCCCAGGCGGCTTCCTGCTTCTTCGAGGTGCGCAGCAGCGCGTAGCCCGCCGCGCCGAACTGGTGGCGCTGGGTACGCCAGCGCGGGAAGTACTGCACGTCGTAGTCGGCGGCCCGCATGCCGGCCAGATGCAGGCCGCCCGCCCAGAAGCCGCCCGCCGGTGTGACGCCGACGCGGCCGGTGGAGAACACGCCGACCAGATTGCTGCCGTTGCCGCCCTCGGGCCGGGTGCACAGGTTCTCCTGGACGAGGGAAGCGAGATAGTCGTACGCCTCCTCGACCCGGTCGGCGGTGGCCTGCGGGGTCGTCCAGCGGAAGCCCCCGCCGCGCCCCTGCCGGTCGGCGGCCGGGTAGAAGGTGTCCCACAGCCAGGAGCCGCCGGGCGCCTTCGACTCCTTCAGCAGGTTCGTGCCGCCCGCGAAGAGCCAGGGCACCACGCCGCCCCACAGCCGGTTGGTCCAGAAGTACGGCGTGAAGTGCGCATCGCCGGCACGTTTCATCTCCCGCAGCAGCGCGGTGAAGTCGTCGCGGCTCCAGTCGGCCGCCGGGAAACCCGCGCCTGCCCGTTTCAGCACCTGCTTGTTGAGGTACATGTCGGCGGCGTTGAACTCCATCGGCAGCTGGTAGAGGTTCCCCTCGTACATCATCGACTCCACCAGCGAGGGGTGGACGTCGGCGAAGTACTCACGTAACTCCGCCGCGTCCCGCCGCACCCAGCGGTCCAGGGGCACGCCGAGCCGCCGGGCGAACAACTGCACGCCCTCGGTGGCCACATACACCAGGTCGGGGGCGGTGCCCGCGGCGATCTGGGTGAGGATCTTCGCGAAGAAATCCGACCAGTCGACGGCCTGCACGGCGTTCACCCGCAGCGGGATGTCGGGGTGGAGCCGGTGGAAGCCCTTGGTGAGGGCGTCGACGGTGGCCGGGTCGAAGGCGGAGCCGAGGGTGGCGACGACGAGGGAGCCGTCGTCACGGCCGGGGATGTCGGCTCCCGTGAGCCGGTCCCAGCTCGCGGCGGTCGCGGCCAGGGCGGCTGCTCCGGCCCCGTATGCGCCGTACCGCAGTAGCGTGCGGCGGGGGAGGTGCGAGTCAGTCATCAACGGGCCTAACTCGTGTTAGTTCAGGGGTGATGCCCAAGATGATGTGAACCGGGCAGCAGACCTGTCAAGGGTCGGGAACGCTTGACCTTTAACGAGTTAGGTCTACAGTCCTCGTTCGCAGGAGCCGATTTTCACGCCCTCCGCGTTGTGAGCCGCACTCACGTGCGTGACGAGCCGCCACGGGCCCTCATGGGCCGCCACGAGAGGAACGATGTGTCATGCCCGGAACATCGGGGATTTCCAGGAGATCACTGTTCGCGGGATCGGCGGCGGGCACCGCCGCCGCGCTGCTGCCCACCGCAGCGGCCACGGCCGCCCCGAGGCCCAAGCCCGGGGCCACGGCCGAGAGCGTGACCACGTCCGCGGCGAGCGGGGCGAGTTACCGCGCCGCGTACCACTTCACGGTCCCCGACCAGTGGAAGAACGACCCGCAGCGGCCCGTCTGGATCGACGGCGAGTACCACTACTACTACCTCTACAACGCCGACTACTTCACCGGCGCCGTCGGCACCGCCTGGCGCCTGGCCACCACCGAGGACCTGGTCTCCTTCACCGACCGCGGGGTCGCCGTGCCCAAGGACACCACGCCCAACGGCGATCTCTGGTCGGGTTCGGCGGTGGTCGACACCGGCAACACGGCCGGATTCGGCGCGGGCGCGGTCGTCGTCATCGTCACCATGTCCCCCGGCGGCGGCACCGACCGCCAGGCGCAGTTCCTGTACTACTCGACCGACGGCGGTCTCACCTTCAACAACTACGGGACCGACCCCGTCCTGCCCAACCCCGGCGTCGCCGACTTCCGCGACCCCAAGGTGATCCGCGACGAGGACCGGGGCCGCTGGGTGATGGCACTCGCCGAGAACGACAAGATCGGTTTCTACCACTCCGACGACCTCAAGTCCTGGACGTACGTGAACGGTTTCGTCCACGACGGCATCGGCGTCCTGGAGTGCCCCGACCTGTTCCGCATCACCGCCGGCGACGGCACCGTGAAATGGGTGCTCGGCGCGAGCGCCAACGGGAAGAGCTCGGGGCTGCCCAACACGTACGCCTACTGGACGGGTTCCTTCGACGGCAGCGCGTTCACCGCTGAGGCGAGCGACCCGCAGTGGCTCGACCACGGCTGGGACTGGTACGCCGCCGTCACCTTCGAGAAGCGGGACGCGAGCGGCGCGGTGGACGCGGCTGCCCGGTACGCGATCGGATGGGTCAACGACTGGGACTACGCCGGCACCACCCCCACCATCGACTGCGACGGCTTCAACGGCACCGACTCCATCGTCCGCGAGATCACCCTGAAGAAGGCATCCGACAACACCTACTACCTCGCCTCCCAGCCCGTCGCCGGCCTCGACTCGCATGTCTCCCGCACCGTGAACCTGGGCGACGTGACCGTGGACGGCACGAAGGTGCTCGACTACACCGGTATCTCCTACGAGGTGACGACCGAGATCACCTGGTCCCAACTCACCGGCGCCGGCCTCCAGCTGAGGCGCTCACCCGACGGCGGTCGGCACATCGATGCCGGGATCTACGCCAACTACGCCTTCCTCAACCGACGCAACACGGTGAACGCCGACACGTCCGGCAAGTGGCAGGAGAGCCACACCCCGTTCGACCCGTCCGCCGGCACGGTGAAGCTGCGCATCCTGGTGGACCGCACGTCGGTGGAGATGTTCGTCGACGACGGCCGCTACGTGCACACCAGCCAGGTGTTCCCGTACCTGCTGGACACCCGGCTCGCACTGTTCACGATCGGCGGCAGCGCGGTGTTCCGCAACACGGTGATACGCGAGTTCTCGGTGTGAGGCCGGCCAGGGGCGCGGGTGCACACCAATACGCGTGAACCCGATCGGCAACACCGGAACGGGCCGCCCGGTCCTGGAACGATCCGCGCTCCGCCCCGCTGACGCGGCGAAGCCGAACGTCTTCCGCGTCCGGGTCGTATGGCTCATGCCGGCGAGGCTGTCCTGACCTCCCACCGCATTCCGAGATCAAACCGGGCGAACGTGACTCTCCCCGGACCTTGCCCCGGCGGAGCCCCTGGGCGTTGGAAGGGGAATCCGCCGCGGGCGAGTACGAGCCCCGCTCACGAGCCGACGAGACCCTCCCGCGCGGCGCTTGCCTGGCTTCGTGGGGCCTGATTGAGGCCGCGTTGAGGCCGCAAGGACAGGAACAAACCGTGGTGCTGTGGTCGATGACCATGCTCATGAGCGGTCGCCTGGCCGGACGCCGCCCGGCCGGCTTCAGACGGCCGGCACCGCGAGCGCGATGAACACTCCCGGCCGCACCTGGAGTGCGCGCCCTCGCTCCACCAGGCGTTTCGCCTTCGATCGCAGTCCCTCGACCTTCGCCGGGATGGCCTCCAGTACCAGCACGACGGCCAGTTGCCGGCAGCGCATGCCCTCCCGGCCCGCTTCAGATTCCAGCACCGACAAGATCCGCTGGTAGTCCGGCGCGAGGGCTGTCGCCGCCATGCCCGTCTCCCGCCGGGGCACCGTCGAACCCGTCACCGCGCTTCCCGTCGGCTCCGTGACCATCGAAGGCGGACCGTCGTCTGAAGGGGCTGCGGACCAACGGCAACGTGTTGCACGGCGTAAGGTGGCCGGCGACGTGCACGCCGTCCTTGAGCACATCGAGCCCAAGGGCGACAGGCTGCCGAACTGGCTCGACCTGGATGTGCCCGACGACCGTTTCGTGGCCTCCACGCTGCTGCTGCAGTCCCGACATCCCGGCTCCGCGATCTACGGGGCTACCAGGGACATCAACCTCCAGACGAAGCTCGCCGCGGTCGGGCTGCCGTTCATCGAGGCCCCTTGATCGAGCCCGCACTTCACCGGTCATCGGGGAGTACTGGCGGATCTGGTGGTCCCGGTCTTGGACGACCGGGACCACCAGATCCGGGTGGACGACGGGATCAGCGCCGGGTCAGCGTTGCTGGATCCACCAGATGATCCACCCGGTCACGCTCGCGCCCAAGGCGCCGGCGCTGCCGCGGACGATGCCGTGGCCCGCCGTTCGGGCGAGGGCGCGCAGACGGCGGACTCCACCTCGCCGGTGCCTGTGGCGGCCCTGACGACGGCGCAAGGCTGACGTTCGGACCCTGGGCCCCCACGGTTCTCGGTCGAGGGCTCGGCTGTTCTAGGGAGCCGGGCTGATGTCGCCGTTGGTGTTCATGTCGAAGATGCCCTGGGTCTTGCCGTCGACCTTCAGGTGCTTGAGCCAGTGCTTCGAGAGGTTGTGCACGTTCTTGTGCTGCATCTCCCACACCACCGAATGCCCGGCGCAGTCCAGCTTGACCATCAGCTTGTGGTCGCCGGCGATGGCGTTGTAGAGCGCGGGGACCGAGAAGTTGAATTCCGGATCTTCGCTCGACGTGTTCACCTGCCTGTCGTGCTCCCCGTACGCGATGAGGACCGGCACGCTGCCGCCGAGGACGCCGCCCTGCGCCGCGGTGGTCTTGTTCCAGCCCCACCGGACGAAGTTTCTGATGCGATTGCGCCCTTCACCTTCCGGCCCCCACGTGCTGCCCACCGGATCGCTTTTCATGATCGCGTTCCACACCTTGTCGCGCATCTCTTCTTCGCGCTGGCCCTCGCAGTGCACCTCGTTGCTCCACCCGTTCCAGGTTCCGTCTTTCGTGCTCAGGAACGTCGGGAAGCCGGGCTGCGGCAGCGGGTCGGGGGCGTTCGACGTGCCCTCGGGCGGGAAGATCGGCGCCAGCAGGAACAGGCTCGACACCTTGCCCGGGTTCTTGACCGCGTACGGCCCCATCGTGAACGCGGCCGCGGACCAACCGATGAAGGCGACCTTCTTCACCCCGCGCTCGCGGATGATCCACTCCACGACGGTGTTCAGCTCGTCCCGGTCGCTGTTCGAGTTGGTCAGCTGGAACGGATAGTTCGGCGGGCCCGGCGTGAAACCTGGAGGTCTCGGCTTCAGAAGGTTCTGCTGGGCGGGGTTGACGTTGCGAGGGTCGTCCATCTTCGGCCGCGGCGACAGCCCCGAGCCCTGGAGGTCCATCATGAAGACGTCGTAACCGGCCTTCGCCAGCGCATCGGCCCAGCTGTACGACTTGAAATCGAGATCAAAGCCCGCGAGCACCGGAACGCTCCGGCCGTGGAGCATCAGGACGGCCGTGCGCTCGTCGAGGTGGCCGGGGGGCGTGCCGTCGCGCTCCCGCACGAAGAGTTCGACGTCCTCGCCCCTATTCGCGGGAACGGTGGACTTGTGGGGTACCCGGTGGTCTTCCACGGTGACGGGCATGAGGATCCGTTCTATGAGCTCGGCCGGGGCGTCGTTGCCCCGCCCAGACCACGCTCGATGCGCGGGACCGTCCGCGCCACAGCAGGGGGCCAGTCGTGTGACGTGCACTTTCTCCGTGTTGGCGGCGGCCTGCTCCTGCTCGTCGTCCTCCAACGGCGACAGCGCCACCCCGTCGGCGGTCAGCTCGCCCGCCAGCCCCGTCAGCCCGGCGTGCCGCTCAGCGACCACCCCCACGATCCGCCTCGGCGTGTTCTCCGCGTCCATCCGCCGCCCGTTGCGGGAGGTGAGCAGCGGCCTGGAGGCAAGCGCCGATGCAGCTGCTCTACGAACGCCAGACCGGCAGGCGAAGAGACCAGACCGGTAGGACGCGCCTCATTGTGTTAGCCGCTGTTAGTGATCAAGCCAGTTGAGACGATCTCTTACCAGGAGCCATGCATGGGAACGTGGGGAACCGGCCCGTTCGACAGCGACCTCGCCGCAGACTTCGTCGATGAACTTGAGGGACTCACCTGCCAGCAGGTCATGGACGTGCTCGACCGGGCATTCCAGCGAGTCACCAACTCGGGAGCACGCGTCGATGGTGGAGACGGCGCCGAAGCCGTTGCCGCCGGCGCTCTCGTCGCCAGCACCCTCCCGGACAGCCGCATCGTGATCGACCCCGATGGCGGCCCCAGAGAACCGCTGCCCGAACTACCGGCATCGCTCCGCGCGTCGGCCAGGCTCGCACTGAACCGGGTGCTCCAGGACGGATCAGAAATGGCGACCGGCTGGGTGGACAGCGCCGACGCCGACCAATGGCGCCAGGAAGTGCGACAGATCCTCCAGGCACTCGAAACGCCCACTGGTCACTAATCGTGACCGGTTCACGGAAAGCGAGCCAGAACCCCTGATACAACAGCACCTGCACATGAGATGGGGAGGCAAGTAGTAGTCGTGTGGGCGGGTCGAACTGTTCACGAGTCGTGACACCCCCCTCCAGGACAACCGGTGCGTCGCCTTCTGCCAGTCGGACCCATTGGGCCGCGCCTGTCAGACGCCACTTGCGACGGCCGCACCAAGTATCAGCAGCACCACCCCGGTGACCATGCTCAGCAGTCGGCGTACCGTCGGCCTGGACACCAGCGCGCGCCCCCTGCCGACGGCCCAGGTGAAGAGCAGGTACCAGCAGGCGTTGACCAGAGCCCACATCACCCCCAGGACGATGCTCGAGATCAGGACAGGCCCGTCGGCCGTGACGAACTGGGGCAACACCGAGACCGCGAATACCCCCGCCTTGGGATTGCCGAGGTTCGTACCGAGTCCCGTCGTGTAGGCGCTCCACCAGCCCATGAGCCCGTTCTCCGCGCTCACCAAGGACGGGGCAGCTTCTCTGCGGGCCGCCCGGAGCGTGGTGATGCCGAGCACGATCAGGACAAGCCCTCCCGCCACGCGCACGACCGCATAGGCCGCGGGATTGGCCAGGAGGACGGCTGACAGCCCCGCCGCGGCCGCAGTGGACCAGATCACCAGTCCGGTGGCGTTGCCTGCGATAGTCGCCCTCGCCAAGCGAGGACCGCCCTCCAGGGTCTGCCGGATCATGAGCGCTTGTCCCGCGCCGGGAAGCATTGCCAGCAACCACGTGGTGATCACGAAAACGGGCAGGTGGGTGGGCATGCCGATCAGCCTTTCCGCAGGTAGCGCCTTGCCCACCCAGACTGACGTGCCCGAATGTTTCACAGAAGCCCTAGGTCATCGGCTCAGTATTAAGATTATTGAATGCTGGATCCGGGACAGCTCCGCCTGCTCGCGCTGATCGAACGCCATGGCTCCCTCACAGGGGCCGCCCACGCCCTCGGGCTCAGCCCGGCAGCTGTGACCCAGCAGGTGACCCGGGCGGAGCGCCACTGGGGAGTCCCGCTGGTCCTGCGCGGACCACGCGGAGCCACACTCACCGCCGCCGGTGCCCTCCTCGCCCGACACGGACGCGTCATCGACCAGCAGCTGGACCAGGCAACCGCAGGGCTGGCCGCGCTGCTGGGCCATCTGTCGCTGCGCCTGAGAGTCGGAGCATTCCAAGCCGCCGCTCTCCACCTGCTCCCGCCGGCCCTGACGGCCCTGCGGCACCAGCATCCGGATGCCGACGTATCCGTGGAGGACCTGCTGTCCGAGCGGGGCATGGAGGAAATCGCAGCGGGCCGACTCGACTTGGCGGTCATCGCCTCCTGGGCCGCGCTCCCCGATCCGCGGCCCGAGGTCACCGTCCACCCGCTGCTGATCGACCCCATGGTCGTCGTCCTCCCCGACGACCACCCGCTGGCCGCCCGACACCCCCGGGACACCCCACTGCACCTGGAAGAACTCCGCGGTGAATCGTGGGTGACCATCCTGGCCGGTCACGCCGCCCGGGAGCAGTTCGACGGGGCCACGGCCGACGCCGGCTTCACCCCCAAGATCCGGTTCCAGACCGCCTCCTACGCCGTCGCGCAGGCCCTGGTCGGCACCGGCATTGGTGTCGCCCTGGTCTCCCGCCTGGCCCTGATCCACGCCCCCGGCACCACCCACCGGGAACTCGCCCACCCGCAACTCCACCGCCGACTCCACGCGGTCACCGCGACCGAAACCTCCCTCACCCCCTTGGTGGACATCTTCCTGACCCTTCTGCGCGACGTCGCCGAGGACATCGCCACCACGTGGACGGCCCTGTGAACGAAGGCCGGCTTGGACGGAAGGTGGACACAGCCCGCTGGCGATCCATGTTCGATGCAGTCGGCCTTGCCATGCACGACGCTGCGGAAGCCTTCCTGCAAGAGTTCGGCGGATTGACTGTGAACGTCAGCGGACCAGGGATCAGCTGTGCACGCACCCCGTTCGAGCTGGACCCCGAGCTGGCCCGGGGCGAAGATGACCGATTCGCGGCCGGTTCTTCCTGGTCATCGATGAGATGGGTGTGATCTATCTCGTCGAGGGTGGGTTGCCAGCTTCGGACCGATGCCTCAGGCCATGGAGAACTTGGTTCTCGGCGTGGCTCCTTGCCGGATCGATGAGGAGTACGAGCCGGCGGGACAGGCGTCCTGACGCGCCGGTCACCTGTAGAGCAGGACTCGTTTTCGGAGGAGTTGGAATCCGGCTCGGCCGAACATCTGCCGTTTGAGAATCTTGATCCGGTTGACGTGCCCTTCTACGACGCCTGAGTTCCAGGGCAGGGTGAGACCGGCGATGACAGCGTCGCGGTCTCGGTAGATACCGGCTGCGAGGCTGTGGAGGCCGGGCAGTGCGTCGTTGCGGACGGCGTCGAGCCACTCGGGCAGCTGCTGGCCTTCGCGCTCGGCTTCCTCGTACAAACCGCATGCTTACGCTGCGCAGGTTGTGGATCGACCCTACGTCTGCAGGCGTAAGTCTCACGCCTGTTACGTCCGGTCGTTGCGGTCGCTAGCGTCGGGGTCATGGACACCACCGGGGCCCTCGACGAAGCTCTCCAGCGACTGCATGATTACGGCCCTGAACGCGACGGTTGGTTGTCCAACCACGGTCCGATGGCGGTGGAGGCGTTGGTCCGCAACGGTCACGCGGCCACCGTGCACCGCTGGCTGGACCACTACCGCGACAAGCTGGAGAACCTGCCCCGCGCCACTGACCCGATCACCGAGGACGGATGGCAGGACGCGTTGGGCGATCCCCGCCGGATCGGCGACTGGACGGCGCACTTCGTTGGCCAGACCGCCAGCCGGCCGTGGCGCGAGGTGCTGGTGGAGTGGTGGCCACGCCTGCTGCCGGGCATCGCCGCCGGTGCCACCCACCCGGTGATCCGTGTCGGCCATGCCGTCCGCACCCTCCTGGACGACGACCACGGCAACGACGCGGGTGCCGGGTCGAGCGACCCGCGTACCGCAGAGCTCGCCCATGGCCTCGCCTACTGGGCGGCCCGCAGCCTGCCGACGCCCGGCGTCGCTGCGCCCGGCGGCACCGCCGGCCCGGGTAAGGCACTGGACGGCATCCCGTCGATCGCGGACCGGGACGGGGGCTTCCGTGACGGCCTCGCGCAGCTGACCGGAACGCCCGGCTGGACGGCGGCGACCGCCGCGCTCCGCCCGGCAGCGACGCCTGAGGAGTCCCGCGACGTGCTGGCCGAACTCGTCCGGGCAGCCGCGTACCGCTACGCCACACACGGCCACCTCAGCCCGGTCATGCTGGTGCACGCCGCCACCGCGCCCAACGCCGTGCTGCGCACCCTGCCGGCGCTGCCGCCCGCGCTGTGGGCACCGAGTCTGAACGCCGCCTGGACGGCGAGCGCCGCGGTGACCGCCCTGTACTCATCAGCCACCCCGGCGCCGGCGTCCGAACTACCGAAGGCCCCTGCCGGATCGGTGGCGGACGCCGCACAGGAAGTCTTCGCACGCGCGGCCGAGCACGGCGACGAGCACGTGGTGAAGTTCGCCGACACCGCGCTGGACGTAGCCGCCACCACCGGTAGCACCGGCGCGCTGGTGGCCGCAGTGCGGGCCTGCGAACTGATCGGCCCGGCTCTCTAGGTCAAGAGGGGAGGGCCTGTCCGGTGGGCGGAGGCTGGCGGCCGCGCAGCAGCCGGCTCTGGCGGTAGAGGGTGGCTGTGACGTTGGCCAGGGCCTCCAGTCTTTCCTGGAGGAGAGCTGCCTGGGATGGGGCTGGTCTGGTACTACGTCGAAAGCAACCCGGCCATGAGCCGGATGGGTCAACGTTCCTTGGAAGGTATCCGGGCGGACAAATCGCTCACGTGACTTGCACCAGAGGTGGGCTGGGTAGTCACGCGAGCGACGGCCACCGATCGGCGGCCCATGCGGGCCAGCCCTGCCATCCAGGAGGTGGACCGGCAATCTCATGCCCATCGAGTTCCGCCTCGCCGGGCTCCTCGAAGAGCGTCCTCCAGCGCACGAGATCCGCCTCGCTCATTGGGAAGGTCTGGTCCGGGGTGGTCGACTCGCGGTGGGCGATCCGAGCACGTTGGGTCTCAAAGTCCACCGGCACATATACGAGGCGACAGGTCTCGCCCACAGACTCCACCAACCAGCGGATCGCGGATCTCTCGTCGCGAGACCAGCACCCGAAATCCAGGATCACGTTGGTTCCAAGCTTCAGCGTTTCCAGAGCAAGCCAGAGCAGCCGGCCTTCCAGCACATCTCGCTTCCCGTTCGCCTCCGGCTCGCCGAACAGCGGAATCATCCACTCATCAGGTGTCAGCCGCAGCGCTCTGTGCTCCTTGGCCAACTGCCGGGCTCTCGTGGTCTTTCCGGCCCCTGGCAGGCCGACCGTCAGGAACAACGTGGTCACACCCACATCGTTCAGGGATTCCAGATGGGAGGACAACTGCTTTCTCTTCCGAGATCGCTGGGGCCGCGATGCGGCCCCAGCAACGCGGTGACGTCCAGCGGCGGCACTGCGCTGGTCCAAACGCCGCGGTGCTGGAGCACCGGCGGTGAAGCGCGGGTACTCACGCTGGGTCCGCTGAGCCTCGCTTGTCTTCAACGTGGACAACGTGAAGTTCAGTGCCGTCCCGGTGGCGCTTGGAACGTCCGAACAGCCCGACAGCGATCTCCGACTGATCCTGAGGCTCATCAGGGCCGACATAGGTAAGGACATCGTTGTGGTGCCCGGTGACGACCCATCCCTCGACATCCTTGAGGTCGATCACTCCAAAGTCTCCTGCTGAAGACCCGGCATGCGCCGGGCCGAACTCCTTCAGGATTTCGGTGGCCTGTTCAACCAGCTCTCCACCAGGAGCGGTTCGGACGACACAAGTGCCATGCTCGAACAGCACCCACGACTTGCGAGGGTCGGCGAGAAGCCGCTGCCAGAGGTCTATCAGTATCTCGGTGTCCATGGCGGTCATCATGCCGCAGAGCACTGACAGAGGGTGACGATCGACCGGCGCCAAGGCGAATACGCGACTCCTGGACATGCGGGCCTACCAGTCTCAGCCCCCTGCGAGCCCTATCCGGAACATCGCTGGGCCGAGACCGAGGGCCGCGTAACCATCCTCTGTCTACACCGGGAGATCACCGGACGCGGGTTGTTTGGGTGGCTGATGTCGGCGGCCCGGTCGCTGGTCGCGGCCCGCTGCCCGTTCGCTTCCTGGGCACCGGGATCGCGGCGGCGCCCCGAAGCGCGCCGGACAGTGCCACACCTTCTCACCACACACGCCGCCCCGCGCGCAGTCGCGCAACCAGCTCTCTCCGTCGCTGGCCGTCGTTCTTCGGAAGTCGGCCAGGTCGACCGGCGATTGAGTACAGGGCACGGCCGGAGGGCGGGTCCGCGGGGTGTTGCCCCGGTGACGCGGAGGGGGACCGCGCCACCGGGAATTTGTGTCGGCCGGTTGGCTCTGGGTTATGACGGTGCGCGGAGGGCGTCGACGGGTTCCATGCGGGCGGCGCGGAGCGAGGGGTAGAGGCCGGCGAGTAGTCCGACGAGGGCTCCGGCGACGGGTGCGCCGAGCGCCAGGCGCATGTCGAGTACCGGGGTCCACTCCTTGAGGACGGCGACGCACACCACGATGGCGATGCCGAGGGCTGCGCCGACGATGCCGCCGAGGAGTCCGATGGTGGTCGATTCGAGGAGGAATTGTCCGGCGATCTGGCGTCGTGAGGCGCCCAGGGCGCGGCGTAGTCCGATTTCGCCGGTGCGTTCCATGACGGTGACGAGGGTGACGTTGGCGATGCCGATGGCGCCGACGACGAGGGAGACGAGGCCGAGGACGAGGAAGAGGCCGTTGACGTCGTTCTGGATGCCGTTGCGGGTTTTGGTGAGGTCGGGGGGCGCGATGACGGTGAGGGCGTCCTGGTGTCCTGGGGCGAGGGCGATGGGGGCTTGGCGGGCCACCTGCTTGGCGGCGCCGAGTGCGGTGTTGATCAGGACGCGGGTGACGTTGGTGAGGCCGAGGCGGTCGGCTGCGGTGGTGGGCGGGAGGATGACGGCGGTGGACAGGCGTTGTTCGCGTGCTATGCCGCCGAGGATTCCGATGACGGTGTAGGACTGGCCCTGGAAGAAGATTGCCGGGGCGTCTTCGATGTGGCTGATGCCGAGGAGGCGGGCCGCTTGGTCGCCGAGGACGGCGACCTGGTCGCGGCGTGCGATGTTGCCGGTGTCGTAGAAGCGTCCTGTGGTCATGGTCCCGTGTACGGCGGTGGGCAGTGCGGCCGAGGCGGCGACGATGGCGAGGGTCTGGGCGGAGGCGTCCGTGGGCGAGACGATGTCGTTGGCACGAACCTGGATGCTGTTGGTGGTGGTGGAGTCGGCGAGGGCGGCTGCCGATTCCACTCCGGCGAGCCGCCGGACCGCGTCGGTCCCTGTCCAGGGCACGAGCGCGGGGTCGTTCGAGCCGGGTTCCGATGGAGGCACGACCACCGTGACCGAGGTGGCGGTGAGGGCGTCGAAACGGCCCACGATCTGGTTGCCCGCGGTGGTGGAGATCCCGATGGTGATGACGAGTGTGGTGATGCCCAGGATGGTGCCGAGGGTGGTGAGTGCGGACCGTACCGGGCGGGCCATGACGCCTGCGAGGGCCTCGGTCCACAGGTCCCTGGGGTCCATCCAGGGGCGTTCGATGCGTGTCCTGCGTGCGGTCCTCACCCGGCCGCCTCCTGGGTGAGGCGGCCGTCGGTGATGCGGACACGGTGGCCGGCGCGGGCGCTGACCGTCTCGTCGTGGGTGATGAGGACGAGGGTCATGCCGTCGTTGCAGAGGTCATCGAAGAGCTCCAGAACGGACAGGGTGTTCTCGCTGTCGAGGTTGCCGGTGGGTTCGTCGCACAGCAGCAGTGCCGGGTTGCTCATCAACGCCCGGGCGATGGCGACGCGTTGGCGCTCGCCCCCGGAGAGCCGGTCGGGGCGGAAGCCGGTGCGGTGCCCGAGCCCGACGCGTTCCAGGCACTCGCGGGCGCGGGCCTGGCGGGTGCTGCGCCCGCGGCCGGTGCGCGGCTTGCGGTAGGTCTCGGCGAGCATGACGTTCTCGTCCACCGTCCGGTAGGGCAGCAGGTGGAAGGACTGGAAGACGAAACCGATACGACTGCCGCGCAGAGCCGTACGTTCCAGGTCGGCGAGTTCGGTGGTCTCGGTGCCGTCGAGCCGGTAGGTGCCGGTGGTGGGCCGGTCGAGCAGGCCCAGGGTGTTCAGGAGCGTCGACTTCCCGGAGCCTGACGGTCCGACGATGGAGAGGTGTTCGCCGCGGCGGACGGTGAGGTTGACGCTGCGCAGCGCGTGCACCGGTGGCTCGGAGTCGAAGGTCCGCCGGACGTCGGCGAGTTCGATGACGGCGTCGGGGGCGCTGCCGTCCTCCGGGGCGGTCGGCCCGGAGACGGTGGTGGCGGTGGCGGTCACTGGCCGACCACCACCTGATCGCCCCGCTTGAGGCTGGCAGTGCCGTCGGTCGGCTTCACCTCGACCAGTCCGGCCGCCGAGAGGCCGACCTTGACGTGTATGTCGGTGAGTTTGCCGTCGCGCTGGACGCGGACCCGGGCCTGGCCGTCGGCGGAGGTACGGACCGCGGCGACCGGCACGGTCAGGACCTTGCCGTCCGACGCACCCACCTTGATCGTCACCTTCACCGACCCATCCGCCTCACCGGCCAGCTGGCTGGAGTCGGGTATGGAGATCCGCAGCTGGACCGGGGCCGAGGTGTCGGAGGTGCCCGGGGCATCGTTGGCGGAGGCGTCGCTTTCCGAGCCGCCCGTGCTTTCGGACGACCCCCCGGTGGACTCGCCGCCGGTGCCCGTCGCGGCGGGCGCCGCGGCGTCGGCGCCGATCGCGTCGACCTTGCCGTCCGCCTTCTTGTTGTCCGACGTCGTCACCTCGACGGCCATGCCGGTACGCAGCAGTTGGGCGTCGGTGCCGGGTACGACGGCCTGTACGACCAGTTCGGAGCTGGTGACGGTGCCGATCTGGCCGGTCGGGACGTCGCCGGTCTTGACGCTCACCTTGTCCAGCCGCACGGGCAGCTTCGGGAAGAAGACGACCTCGCCCGCAGGGACCTTCGTACCGTACGAGGACTGGAAGGTGGCCAGCGCGGCGTTCGCCATGTTCAGGGACTTCTTCGCGGATTCGAGCTGGAGCTGGTGGACCTGCGCGTCGGTGCTGGACTGCGGGTTCGGCGTGGCGGAGCTGCTCGCGCCGCCCGTCTGCGATCCGCCGGTGTCGCCGCCCGCGGACGTGGACGTCTCGGCGGTCGTGGTGAGCAGCGACTGCTGGGCGGAGGAGACCGCCTGCTGCAGCTGACCCAGTTGCTGCTGCTCGTCCGAACTGGGCTGCTGGGCCTGGTAGCCCTTGTGGGTGTACCAGTTGGTGACGGCCGTCGCGGTGCCCTTGCCGAAGGTGCCGGTGGTCCCTCCGGGGTCGAAACCGAGGCGTCGCAAGGCCTTCTGGAGCTGCTTCACATCGTCTCCGGTCTCGCCGGGGATCATGGCGCGGTACATCGGTACGGCACCCTGGAGGGCAAGTACCGGGCGGCCGTTGACCGCCATCAGTACGTCGCCCTCCTTGATCTTGGTTCCGGCGACCGGCGCCTTGGTGACGCGCTGCTCGACGCCCTCGCCGGCCGCGCCCGCCGCCGTACCGGTGCCGACGGAACCGGCCAGTGACAGCGGCTTCGGGGAGCCGAACTCCACCGAGCCCGTCGCCACCACCGTCGCCGTCAGCGACTGCCGCTCGACGCCGACCGTCACAGGACCGGCCTTGGGCGCGGTGTGTGCGGCGGCGGCATCGGCTGGGGAGTGCACCTGTGTGCCGGCGAACCAGCCACCCGCACCGACCAGGACCACGACCCCGACCAGGGCGCCCAGTTGCTTTCGGCTGCTGAGTCGGCTCATGCGCTGTCGCCCCAGTACGGGTGGGCCTTGAGCTTGGGGAAGTACGCGGCGCGGAACTTCTTGCCGCACTCCAGGTCCTTCAGGGAGATCTGGATGTCCTTGGTGAGCAGCGGCAGCGCGGCCTCCTTGGTCCAGTTGTGCTGCTCCGGCAGCTTCTCGGAGAGGTCGAGCCGCACCATGTCGACCATGCCGGTCGGCTGGGTGCTGGTGACCTGAATGCCTCCGGCGCGCAGGCAGTTGGCGTACGACTGGGCGAGCTGCACCAGTTGGACGTCTCCGTTGAGCACCAGCCCGTTGTCCTTGTTCGTCTGGACCCTGGCGTTCCACGCCTTCTTCTCGGCCTCCTGGCTCAACGCGGGTCCGTACGCCGCGGCCCTTCCCACGGCGGTGCAGCCGCCTTCCTTCTCCTCGGCCTTGGTCTTGGCCGGGGGGCCGTTCAGCGCGAGGTCGTATGCCTTCAGCTGGGCGGCGGTGAACCCCTTCTCGTCGTCGTCGGTGGGGGTGAGCGTTTTTCCTCGCATCCTTCCGCCTGCGCTGCCGCCGGGGGCCTCCGGGTCGCTGGGGTAGACGGCGGCCGCGTAGGTGCCGAATCCGTACTTCTGCCGGTACTTCTTCGCCAGGGCGTAGTCCGCCCCGTCGAGCGCGTTTACTGCGTCGGGGGTACCCGTCCCCACGTGCGGCGTGTAGCTGAAGCCCTGCTTCTTCATGCAGGCCGCGATGCCGTTCTCCATGATGTACAGCTTCTTGGTCTCGTCGTTCGTGCCGTCCGGGATGTTGAGCTGCACCGCCCCGTCGGCGTTCTTCGTGCTGCTGTTCGCCGCGTTCGCACCGCCGGTCGTCGCGGAAGTGGAGGCGTCCGAGCCGGACTTGCCGCTCGAACCGCCGCAGGCGGCAAGTACCGGCAGCAGGCCGACCGCCAGGGCCGTGGCCACGGATATACGAATATTCTTAGTCATGCTCATGCCATTCCTCGGCGGCGACGGGACCGGGAGACCGACGCTGTCGCACTGCGTTCGGTCATGGGGATGAGCCTGGGCCGGGGGTGTGACCGGAGCTGGCCCTGAGTGTGATGAAACGGCAACAGCCGGTCGGCCCGCGAGTATGTGATCATCCGGTAACAGGCTCCGACCGGCCCAGCGTCGTACGGATACTGAGCACATGCCACGTGTCCTGCTCATCGAAGACGACCCTGCAGTCCGCGAAGGCGTCCAGCTCGCCCTGCGCCGCCAGGGACACGACGTCGCCTCCGCGGGGACCGGCGAGGACGGGCTCGAACAGCTGCGGTCGTTCCGGCCGGACGTCGTGGTGCTCGATCTGATGCTGCCCGGCATGTCGGGCCTTGAGGTGTGCTGCCGGATACGCGCGGCCGAGAACCAGGTGCCGATCATCATGGCGACCGCCCGCGGCGACGACATCGACATCGTGGTCGGCCTGGAAGCGGGAGCCGACGACTACGTTGTCAAACCCGTGCAGGCCCGGGTGCTCGAAGCCCGCATCCGGGCCGTCCTGCGGCGCGTCGGCTCCACACCCGCCGACGGCGCCGCGCCGAAGGTCGAGAACCATGGCGAACTGGCCATCGACCGGGCAGGACTGACCGTCTCCCGGCAGGGCGTGCCGGTCGCGCTCGCCCCGTCCGAACTCCGGCTGCTGCTCACCCTGTCCGCCTCCCCCGGCCAGGTGTTCAGCCGGCAGCAACTGCTCGAAGCGGTCTGGGAACACAGCTACCACGGCGACTCACGGCTGGTGGACGCCTGCGTCAAGCGGCTGCGCACCAAGATGGGCGAACCCCCGGGGCAGCCGCGCTACATCCAGACCGTGCGCGGTTTCGGCTACCAGTTCAAGCCCCGGTGAAGGCGCCCCCGCCGCTGCGCGGCCTGCGGGGCCGGCTGGTGATCGCCTTCTCGCTGGTCGCCGCCGTCGCAGCCCTCACCACCGGCGCGCTGACCTTCCGGGAGGCGCGCACCGGGGTGCTCCAGCAGAGCCAGGACAACGTGATCGGGCAGTTCCGCGATCACGTCAACACCCTCTCCGCCACGCTCACCTTTCCGCTGACCCAGGACGCCCTCGACGGGTTCGCCTTCCGTGTCGCCCGCTCCGAACCATCGGGCGACTGGCGGGTGCTGGCCACCTACGGCCGCCTGACCTCCACCTCCCGGACGGTGGACCCGTTCCCCGAGCTGACGCCCGCCATGCGCAAGGCGGTACACGACCGTCCGGCCACCGTCTTCCAGCGGGTGACCACCCAGGGCCGTCCCTCGCTGGTCGTCGGACTGCCGGTCACCTACGGCACCTCACAGGACCGCACCTCCGAACTGTCCGGCCTGGCCGTATTTCTGACGGTTCCTCAGACCAGCGAGGCGGCGTACGTCCAAGCCCTGGTCCCGGCCGTCGAACGGGCCACCGTGCCCGCGCTGGTCCTGGCCGTACTGCTCGCCCTGCTGGCCGCCCGCGGAGTGCTCCGGCCGGTACGCGAACTGCGCCGCGCCACCCGCAGCATCGCCGAGGGCCACCTCGACACCCGGCTGGCCGTCAACGGCTCCGACGAACTCGCCGACCTGTCGCACACCTTCAACGAGACCGCGGCGGCCCTGGAGGAGTCCGTGGCCGAGCTGCGCCGCATGGAGGCGCGTGCCCGCCGCTTCGCCGCCGACGTGTCGCATGAGCTGCGCACCCCGCTGGCCGCGATGTCGGCGGTCACCGACATCCTCGACGAGGACGCGGCCCACCTCGACCCGGACACCGCCACCGCCGTACGGCTCATCAGCGAGGAGACCGTCAAGCTGGCCCGCCTGGTGGACGACCTGATGGAGATCTCCCGCTTCGACGCGGGCGCCGTCGTCCTGCACCTGGACGAGATCGACCTCGCCGAATCGATCCGCCGCACGCTCACCGCCCGCGCCTGGCTGGAGAAGGTGGAGACCCATCTGCCGGGCCCCGGCGAACTGCGCTGCCAGGTCGACCCGCGCCGCCTCGACGTGGTCGTGGCCAATCTGGTCGGCAACGCCATCCGCCACGGCGGTTTCCCGGTACGGCTCCAGCTGTACGCATGGCAGGACCCGGACGCGCAATGGTGGGCGGTCATCGAGGTGCAGGACAGCGGGCCCGGCATCCCGGAGAGCGTCCTGCCGCATGTTTTCGAGCGGTTCTACAAGTCGGACACCGCCCGCACCCGCACCGCGGGCAGCGGCCTCGGACTCGCCATCACCGCGGAGAACGTCCAACTGCACGGCGGCACCGTCCGCGTGGCCAACAACCCGCACGGCGGCGCCGTCTTCACCGTCGAACTTCCGCTCCAGCCGGACGGGGCGCAGCCCGGCGGGTCACAGCCCGGCGGGTCACAGCCCGAACCGCCGAAGGAGAGCCGGCCATGAGGCACGCCCCCGGACAGGCCCCGGGCCGTCTCAGGACCGCGCTGCTGGTCCCCGCCGCGCTGCTGCTCTCCGGCTGCGGCATCCCCTCCACCGGTGTGGTGGAGTCGGGGGAACCCGCCACCGGTGCCCAGTCGCCCGCCCTGGTCTACTTCGTCAGGGACGGCGCGCTGGTCCCGGTCCCCCGTACCAGCGCAAAGCGGTTCGACCTCAGCACGGCCATGGCGCTCCTGCTCAAGGGCCCGGACCCCGTGGAGCGGAAAGAGGGCCTGAGCACCCTGATACCGCCGATGAAGGCCGACCCGAAGGTCGGGGTCGAAGGCGCCAAGGTGTCGGTCGTGTTCTACCCCGGTTCACGGCCGCTGAAGGGCGCCGGTCTCCAGCAACTGATCTGCACGGTTGCCCATGCCCGCCAGGTCGAGGACCCGGGCATCGGACTGGTGAGCGTGACCGTGACGGGCTCCCTGGGGGGCTCCGGCACCTGGCGCGCCGAGGGATCCACCAAGACCTGCGCCGTCGCGTCCAGCCCCGCCGACGCGGCCCTCCAGGCGCAGCGCCCCTGAAGCCTCAGAGCGGGGACGCGGTCGGTCCACGGGTTCTGGGCGAGCTGCGGGATGCCGAGGTTGTGCTGGATCGGCGGGTCGTGGCTTTGGCGGAGCTGGCGGAAGCCCTGGCGGCGCCGGAGGCGGAGACCGAGGTGCCGCCGCAGCCCGTGCTGGTTCCGGACGTGGTGAAGGTCCCGGTGGCCGGGGCGGTGGTGCCGCACTGGCGGGAGGGCCTGACGATCAGGGACGCATGCGGCCTGAACACGAAGTCGAGGGCGAGCAGCGCGACCTGCCTCCGCTTCTCGATCTCTTCGATCGACAGCCCGAGGACGGTGGCGAGCCGTGCCGTGTCCGGGGCGGCGCCGTCGTCCAGGAGCTCGCGCTCGATACGGTCCGCGTCCGAGTGCCGGCCCTCACCGAACAGCAACTCCGCCTGCCGCTCCGTCACCACCGCACCGGCGGCGAGCCCGAGCGCGGGCAGGGCCCGCCCCATTCCTCCTGGGCGGCCCTGAGCGGCTTGCGGGCCGGACGACGGCCGTCGCCCACCGCCACACCCCGCAGGTAATAACGCCAGGCATTCCCTGGCTGCACCTTCGCAGCGCCGGCCGCGACTTCCGTTCCCGTCCGGCGGGCACCGTCTCTGCCCAGCCAGCTGTGTGGCAGGGTCCCATGGGACGAGGTCGGCAGTTCGCCCCACAAGATTAGGGGCTAGCAGATCCGCGAGGAGGAAGGCCAGGGACGTCGCCGGGCCCGCCCGCAGGTCGAAGTGGTGAAGCGCGCCCAGGGCCCAGTTCGGCATAGAGGTACGCGGGCCAGTCGGCGAGGGCGACTCTGTAGGCGACGCCCAGGAAAAGGTCCACGCCGGACCACCGGTCCTCGGTGTCACGGGCGGCGGAGCCGGTGAGTGCGGCGCACTGATCTGGGGGCGCGGCAGGCGCGGTGGGTCAACTCTCGGTATGCGACGGCGATGTTCGAGGTGAACACCCATGGGAGGTTACCGAGCAGTCGGGTTCGATGCGCGGAGGGCGGGGCTCGCGCCCCGCCCTCCGCACGGTCCTGGCTCGCAGGCTCAGCTGGTCGTCAGGACCGCCAAGTCGCCTTGGCCTAGTAGTACATGAACGTCGGGATGAGGCCGCCGCCGCTGGCGTTCGCCTGCGTGACGAGGCCGCCGGCGCCGACATTCCTGCTGTTCGCGACACGTACGACGTCGTATACCGACCCGTAATTGCCCATCCAGTGCCACGTCTTGCGGGGGGCCTTCACGGACTTACATCCCTTGTACAGCTCGATCCCCTGCTTCGCCGTGAGCACTGCGTCAGCAGCCGGCGCCTTGCACGCGGCAGACGCCTTCGGCGCGGGGGCGTGTGCGGCCGATGCGGGCCCCGCCAGGCCGATCAGCAGAGCGGTGGGAGCGGCCGCGAGAGCGAGGGTACGAAGCGAGTTCATGGTTGACCTCCATGAGAAGGTTACGGTGTGCGATGAATCGAACACTCGACGCAACCCTAGGTTGGCCCCCTCCGTGCCTGCCATCCATCGCCGACCATCCGGGTGATGGACGGGTGCGGTACCGGGCGGCGCAGCATGTACCCACCTCATCACCGTAAGTACGGAGAATTCCGATGCTGCCCCGTGCCGCCGGACACGCCCCGTCGTTCTCCTGCTGCCGCTGCTCGGGCTGACGACGGCTTCCGCCACCGCTTCAGTGCATGCCATGCCGGTCGGTGCCGGCCCCCAATCGCACTACACCGTGCAGGCGCAGCCGGCGCCTGGGGCGTACCACTGCCGGTGCGAGCACAAGGAACCGCTGCCGGATCCGGTGTGTACGCCCGGGGCGCTCAATCCGAAGGTCACCCTGGCGACCATCGGCTCCACGATCTGTCGCACAGGCGGCTATACCTCCGGGATCCGGCCGTCGTCGTACGTCACCGGCAAGGAGAAGGCCGCCAACGCCAAGTCCTACGGTTACACCGGCAACATGCGCGACGGCGAGTACGACCACCTGATCAGTCTCCGCCGTGCGGGTCGCGGCCTGCTGGAACAGGTCCCGGGTGGGCGCCCGGCCTATCTCGTCTGCGCGCAAGGAGCCCGTTCCGTACGTCTGGCTACCGGGGCGGCTGGATCATCCGCACGGTGATCCGCTTGTCGTCTTCGTCGATGTCGAGGAGGGCCAGTCCGCGGCCGTCAGCGAAGTCGAGGATCCGGGCGTACTCGGATTCCTCGGGAAGGCAGGGCAGCGCCTGGGGGTCCGCCGCGGCAACGATGAGCGTTTCTTCGAGGGAGCGTTGCACCCAGGGCTGGAGCTGCCGGTAGACGTCGGCGACGCCTTCAGCAGCAAAGTCGATCTGGTGGGGCATCCGATCAGACTACGGGCGCAGGGAAGGGGCGAAGGCCCGAACCTCGTCATCGGACAGCGTCGAAGGCTGTGCGGCACGTCCGGCGTGTTCGTCACCGATACGCCGGGCCATCGCGATCATGGCGGGGTTGGCGAGGGCACGGGCGCGCAGGTCCCAGGCCGCGAGTGTCCTGCCGATGAGGTGCAGGGGGGTGCGTTCGATCTCGGCCTGGAACGCATCGCGGTGTGCTTCCGGAAGGGCAGCGCGGACCATGCGGATGGTCGGCTCGGGGCGTGCTGGCTGGCCGGCTTCGGCGGGCTGCGCGCTCATAGGTCCTCCGGTGAATTCACGGGCCGTGATTTAGAGGGTAGCTGCTCTGGTATCGCAGTGATATCACCTTGGCTGTTTCGCCTCGTCAGGTAGGGCCTGACGCCTCGGATGGGCCGCTGTGTGAGGCGACGATGCCGGGTGTGCTGTCGGCCCAGTCGCCGGCAAGCGCTTCGCGGCGGCGTGGGAAGTCGTCCAGGAGCAGGTAGAGCTTGGCCACGGCGTACGCGGGGCCGATGTTGCCGCGTTCGGCGAGCACCATGGCGAGTTCCTCGGCTGCCGCTGCCTGGCCCTGCTCTTCGAGGATGTGCTGCCAGGCGGCGTAGACGCGGAATTCCGGCAGGTACCGGCGCAGCGTCGCGGGCTGACGGCCCCTCCCCCACGTCCGGTGAAGCCGCACTGCGTGAGGAACTCCGACAGCTGGTCGCCGTTGGGATCGGTGCCGAACGACCGGACGCACTCCGCCCAGGCCCGGAAGTACCGGTCGACGGACGTGAGGGGCGCCCCAGCTGGCCGCGGGGCAGTTGCTCCGGGAGCGGCTATGGCCAAGTCCTCGGCCTCATCCTGTTCCTCCGCGCTCGCTGGCCCAGCGTCGAATCCGCGCTGCACGGACACGGTGACACGCCGGGGCTCGGACTCGGGCTCGGGCTCGGGAGTGCTCGGCACCGAGTTCTGGCATGGTTGCGCGCAGCTTCGCTGTCGTCACCTACGCGGGCCCGGACGGCCCCGGCACGGAAGCCGGCGCCGGTAGCCACGGCCGCGACCCTCGGCTGCACGTACGGCCGGGGAACCGGTGCGGGCACGGTGCCGACGCCAGCGGGTCCATCGTCCACGACCTGGTCCGCTTCGACAGAGGCCTCGCCGACGGTGCCGTGCCGCGGCAGGGCCGGCGCCCGGTCGACCCCGATGTGGGACCGGCTCGAGCCGTTGATGCCGGCCGATCCGGTTCGCCACGAAGTGCTGGACTCCTTCAAGACCGCCCACAAACGTCCGACCAGGTGGGCCGTCGATGGCACGTGGGAAAGGATCCTCGCTGCGGTCGAGCCGCAGCCGACGCTGGTGACGACGCGGGCTGGACCGTGTCGGTGGACTCCACCGTCTGCCGGGCTCACCAGCACGCCGCCGGAGCCAGGAAAAGGGGGCACCCGGTCGGTACGAACCCGACGATCATGCACTCGGCCGCTCCCGCGGCGGCCTGAGCACGAAGGTGAACCTGGTCGGTGACAGCAGGGCACGGCCCCTTGCCCTCCACGTCACCGCGAGCCAGGCGGGTAACCCGACTTGAGGCCGTCCTCGCGGACCGCGCCTACTCCTCCCGCGCGATCCGTCAGCATCTCCGCCGCCGAGGCATTCGGGCCGTCATCCCGCAGCCAGCCGACCAGATCGAACACCGCCGGCTTCGCGGCCGCGCCGGAGGTCGCCCGCCAGGTTTCGATGCCGAGGCATACCTGCAGCGCAACGCCGTCGAACGACGCGACGCCGACCCAAGGAGAGCCGGCAATCAGTCGCAGAAGAACTGCTCAAGATCCTCGATGGACCCTGGCCCGGTCAGGAAACTCTCTGCCTGGGCGATCTCATTCTCTGGTGGCCATCTGCGCTCTCGGAGCTGTGTCATCCATATCTCGCCCTGCTCGCCGATCGCATAGATCCCGGACAGCAGTTCGGCCATGCCCGCAGGGTGCGTCGGGCTGTGCCCGACGACGGGCTGGAGTTCCCACTCGCCTGCCCGAGCGGCCAGCCGGAGCACTCCGGCCCAGTTGGCGATCCGCCCGATACGTACATGCCACGAGTCCTCGGTGAACGGCGCCAGTCGGCCGCCATGCAGGGCGTTGGTAGCAGCCCCGATGTCCGCAATCACCTGCCGTTCCACCGCATCACGCACCCAGCGCCCCTCCTGCGCTTCCTCGATGGCGGCGGACCACCACTCCCATGCGCCCTCCAGCCGGGCCGTGAACGTATCCATGCCGACAGGCTTCCATGTGCGCCACCGTCATCCCTCAGAGGGAAGCCGATCAACCCGAGAACCAACTGATCAAAGAGACACCCCCGCGGCACCGCTATTCGGCACCGCTTGTTCCCAGTCCGCGGTATCGGCAAGATCGCACGATGAGTGCAAGCGTGAGCCGTAGCTCAGCCTGGGGACGATCGCTGTGTGAACGTCAGCCGGACCCGGTGGAGTGGGCGGGACGTGTGGTCGGGGCTGCCGCACTGACCATGGGGCGGCCGCCGGAGATCGAGGCGGTCTTGGCGCTCGCCGAGCAGCCGGACCAGTGGCCGCAGGCACGGTTGGTCTTCGACCGGCTCCGCCGGCGGAGCCTGGAGGAGGACAAGCCCCTCACCTCGGAGGAGGAACTGTTCTTCCGGCTTGCGGAACTTGTGGCGAAGCTCGCGCACAACTCCTCGGGGCAGCGGCCGCCCTTCGATCATGACTCGGGATGGCGGGTTGGGCCATTGGCCTACCGCTTGGCTGTGGAGATGGCGGGCTCGTCCCTATGTGATCGCTTGGCGGTTGCCCTGGGTGGCTGGCCGGACGAGGAATGAACCTCCGGGACGCGATCCTTCAGGTGTTTGGGCAGGCTGGCGGTGCTTCGTTGGCGCTCGCGTGGTGGGCGTGGGGTTGGTTGCGAAGGCCGCTAGGTGCTGATCGGTGAGCTGGGGGCGAGGCTGTTGCTGCGGTCGCGTCGTTCGCGGTCCCCGGGCCAGGCACTGCCTCTTGGCTTGTTCTTCATCTTCCGGCCTCGAACGGCGTCTCGAGCTGGGTCGCTCACCTGGGAGTTCGCCGGTGTGGTTCCGTACGGGGTCGGTCCTGGGGCGGCGCAGCCACCGCGGGCCGGCTTCTGTTCGACCCGGTAATGTCGCCGAAGCGCAGAGCGAGCTGACGCACACGGGGAGAGCGGGGCACGGATGCACGTCCTGGAGCCGGGGGATCCGCGGCGGATGGGGGACTTCACGCTGATCGGCAGGCTAGGTGCCGGCGCTATGGGCCAGGTCTTCCTGGGACGTTCCGCGGGTGGGCGGGCCGCGGCGGTGAAGGTGGTCAAGGCGGCGCTGGCCGAAGTGCCTGAGTTCCGGGCCAGGTTCCGCCAGGAGGTCGCCGCGCTGCACCGGGTGGGCGGTGAGTGGACGGCGCCGGTGCTGGGGGCCGACACCGAGGCCGCGGTGCCCTGGGTGGCCACCGAGTACGTGCCTGGACCTTCACTGCACGAGGTCGTCGAGTCGGGCTACGGGCCGCTGCCCGAGGCGACACTGCATTCCCTGGCCGGGCGGCTCGCCCGTGCGCTGTGCGCCATCCACGGCGCGGGCCTGGTGCACCGCGACCTCAAACCGGCGAACATCCTGCTGACCGTCGACGGCCCGCGCATTATCGATTTCGGCATCGCGCGGGCGCTCGACACCGTGGCGGGCAGCCTGCGTACCTCCACCGGGGTCGTGCTCGGCTCGCCCGGTTTCATGTCGCCGGAACAGGTGCGCGGACAGCGGGTGACGCCTGCCGCGGACATGTTCAGCCTCGGCTGCGTGCTGGTGTATGCGGCGACGGGGCGGCTGCCGTTCGGCTCCGCCGAGCTGGGGCTGCACACGGTGATGTTCCGTATCGCCGAGGAGGAGCCGGACCTCACCGGGGTGCCGCAGACGCTGACCGGTCTGGTTACCGCCTGCCTCGCCAAGGACCCGCAGCGGCGGCCCACAGCCGAGCAGCTCGCCGTCCACACCGGCACCGACACGGACGGCCCTTGGCTGCCCGCAGAGCTGCTGGCTGAACTCGGCCGGCTCGCCGCCCGGATGCTCACCGCGGAGACACCGCCGCAGGGCTCGCCGGCGCCGACGCGGTCCAAGCGGCGGTGGCGGCCAGTCCTCGCCGCAGTGGTGGCGCTCGCCGCGGTGGCCACCGGTACGGCGCTGGCGCTGCGTGACGGCGGTGAGAAGGACCCCGCGGCGGGCGGCGCACCCTCGGCGACCGCGTCGGCCTCGGAATCGGCGTCGCCGAGCGCCGATCCGGGCATCCCGGACGAGTTCGTCGGCGCCTGGGAAGGCGTACTCGAGGGCAATTCCGAGCTGCCGAAACGGGTACTGCGGCTGGAAATCTCACCGGGCGGGCCGGGCGACAAGGTCGCCGCGTACATCGACACCGACGGCGATCTGCAGTGCACAGGGCGCAGCAAGCTGGTCTCCGCCGATGCCGACACACTGGTCGTCGGCACGGGCCAGGTGACCGCGGGGGTGCCGCAGGGACGCTGCACGCCGCTCTCCCAGCAGACCCTCAAGGTGCGGTCGCAGGACGTGCTGGTGTGGAAGTCCGGCGGCCTGACGGCCGACTTCTACCGGTCGGCCGGCGGACGGGACGCGGTGCCGGACGAGTACGTCGGCACCTGGGTGCCGGCCAACAAGGCCTATCGGGAGAAGGAGTTGGTCCGGATCACCCAGGGCCCGGTCGGTGGCCGCCTGGTGCGGATGTCGGTCACGGCGGCCATGGATGACGGCACGGAGCAGTACTGCGACAGCACCTTCGTCATCGGCGCTGTGTACCCGGTGCTGGCGCTCAGTCCGGCGACATACACCGCGGAGTCTGGCAAGGGCTGCCGCCAGCCCGACTCGTTCTTCTTCACTGCCGCCCGCGACGGCCATCTGCTGCTGTTCAGCATGAACGCGGACGCAGAACCGTCAGAGTACGTGCGGAAGTCCTGACCGCCGCCCCCAGACGGCCGCGAGCTCCTCGCTGCTCCTGTCGTCGTGCACCTGCGCCTTCACAACAGCGATCGGTTCCGCGCTATGCGGGGCGAAGAACGGGATCGATCTCTGCCAGGATCTCGTGCAGCTGACGGGCCCCCAGGGCAACACGATCGTCGGCGTCCCGCGATATCTCCTCGCAAAGCCGTAGCGCCTCGTCCAGGTCGTCGGAAAACATGCTGAACACATCGACGATTGCGGTGTGGATCCAATCCCCGTGATTCGAGTCGGCGACTGCCAGTGCGGAGGCGACGATCGTCAGTCCGACCCTGTCCTTTCGCCGAAGCAAACCCTCAGCAGTCCGCCGGGTGACGAACGTGTCACCTGCATCGAGCACAAGCGCCAGCAGCGGCTCGAGGGCCTCCTGCATCTCGGCGAACCCTGCCAGGCCGTGACCGGCATCCGCCCGGTCACGCCAGTCACGGCTTCGCCCGAGTTCGGCCAGCGCCACGACAGCAGCACGCCGCAGGTCACTGTCCACTCACTCGCCCGCCCCTCCCACGATTCCGGTCAAAGTACCATCGAGGCGCCCTGGCGGATGATCGCCAGGACAGGCCCTAGGAGCTGTCCGGCCGATCATGATCATCACCTCGGAACACGTCCAGGAGCAGCTGTCGCGTGCCATGATCAGCGCATCAGCGAGTACTCCTGGCCTTAGTAGCCGTTGTTCAATCGAGCTTGGTGATCGTGAGTTCGAGTCTGACGACTCGGTCGGGTGATCCTCTGGTCGGCTGGGCATGGAAGTGGGGCCTCCCGCACAACTCGGGTGCCAGGTTGGGACGCTTCTAACAGCCTGCTCAGCCGAGCTGCCCGGTCGGCCGCATGGTGATGTGGTTGATGTCCACGCCCGCAGGCTGGTTGAGGGCGAAGACGATCGTGTTCGCGATCTGCTCGGCGGTCAGCGCCGTCTCGGGGCTGCCGCCGCGCTCGTCCCAGAACGGGGTGTCCACCACGCCGGGAGCGACGACGGTCACGCCGACCCCGTCCTGGCCGACCAGCAGCCGTGTGTTCTCGGCCAGCGCGTGCACGGCCCATTTGGTGACCGAGTACAGGTTGCCGGGCGTGTGGCGCACTCCCGCGACCGAACCCATCAGCACGATCCGGCCCTTGGACTCCCTGAGCTGCGGCAGGGTCTCCCGCACCAGCAGCACCGGGCCCAGGACGTTGGTGAGGACCATGGCCCGCATGTCCTCGGGGGCGTGGCTCTCCAGATTCCCGGGCAGCGAGAACCCGGCGTTGGCAATGACGTTGTCCAGCCGGCCCCAGGTGTCCACCACGCGGCGCACGGCGGCGGCGACGTCGTGCTCGTCGCTGGTGTCCCCGGTGATCGTCAGCAGCCGCTCGCCCGCTCCGGCCGTGGCGGCGAAGGCGGCCAGCTTGTCCGCGTCCCGTCCGGTGACAGCCACCCGGTGACCCTCCTTGAGCAGGGCTCGGGCGGTGGCGGCACCAATGCCGGTCGAGCCCCCGGTGATCAGCGTGACGGGTCCCATCGGACGGCCTCCTCGGCGATGCGGTCGGGGCACGGCCTTACCGACTGTCCCCAAAACGCCTGCACTATAGCCCGACTCCACCACCCAGGCCTGCTCCACCGCCCCCAGTGCCACCTCCCACGGGTACGCCGCCCGATCGCTTTCCTTCGGCGCCTTCGGCACGAACTCGCCTTCCCCGTACAGCACGCCCCGCGCAGCGTCTCGACGCTTCTCTCAAACTGCGGATGCGCCGCCAGCGCGGAGTTGACGCTCGACAGCATCACGAGCGGCATCCGCCTGCCTATCGCCTCGGCGGCGAACGCCGCCGGCCACTCCGAAGTAAGCAGCCGTTGCTCTATCGATCTTCGTGAGCGTGAGTTCGAGGTCGTCGACTCGGTCGGGTGATCTTCTGGCTGGCTGAGAATGAAAGTGGGGCCTCCCGAACATCTCGTGGGTGTCGAATCCAACCGAGCAACAGGAGGCCCCTGGCGCTGCAGTCTTCCGTGCCAGTGTCGGTGTCGTCCATTTCGCCTGCCCTTACGTGTGATTGCCTCGCTCACCGGTTCGGGAACGCCGGGGACCGGCCGCACAGGCGACCGAGGTATCCGTCCGACATGAGCGACGCGGAGTGGGCGGTCGTGCGCGACGCAATGCCGGTTCCGGGCTGGCTGGAGGGCCGGGGCGGGCAGCCGGAGGGCTACTGCCACCGGCAGATGCTGGACGCGGTGCGCTACCTGGTCGCGGGCAGCATCACCTGGCGGGCGATGCCCGCGGACTTCCCCGCCTGGGACCGCGTCTACGCCTTCTTCCGACGCTGGCGGAACAAGGGCCTGGTCGCCGAGTTCCACGACCGGCTGCGCGACCGGGTCCGCGAGGCCGCCGGCCGCGACCGGGAGCCGACGGCGGGCATCATCGACACCCAGTCGGTGAAAGGAGCCGCATCGGTGCCGGCCTCCACACGGGGCTTCGACGGCGGCAAAAAGGTCAACGGCCGCAAGCGCCACATCGTGGTGGACACTCTTGGGCTGCTGCTGACGGTGATGGTCACCGCGGCCTCGGTCACCGACCGGGACGCGGGACAGACGCTGCTGGCCCGGCTGCGCGAACGGCACTGGCGCATCACGCTGGTGTGGGCCGACGGCGGCTACGCCGGACGTCTGGTCGACCTCGCCCGCGACGCCCTGCGGATCGCGCTGACGGTGGTCAAACGCAGTGACGACACCACGGGCTTCGTCGTCCTGCCGAAGAGGTGGCTGGTGGAGCGCACGTTCGCGTGGCTGATGCGCTCACGCCGCCTGGCCCGCGACTACGAGGCCCGCACCGACAGCGCCGAAGCGATGATCCGGTGGTCGATGAGCATGGTCATGAGCCGCCGGCTCGCCCGGTGGCACTGAACATCCCGGGACTGCGCTCGGCCAGCCAGCCCCGCGCGGCCAGACGCTTCGCCTTCGACCGCACGCCCTCCACCTTCGCGGGCACCGGCTCCAGACCCAGCCCGGCGGCGAGCTGCCGGCACTCCATCGCCCCAGCACCGGACAGCCCGTGGCCGGTCACGATCTCCATGATCCGCCGGTAGTCCGGCGCCAGCACTGCATTGTCGAGCCCATCGCGCCACACCGGCACCACCGAACCGGGCACCGCACCCGCCACCGGCACCGCGGGCCCATCGGGCAAGGTCACCGGCACATCCACGCGCCCGTGCGGCTCCGCCAGGACCTCTCCGACCGTCTCACGGGCGATCACGAACCGCTCCCAGACGGTCTCCGCCTCCCGCAGCTCGACCTGAAGAGCCTCCACCCGCTGCCGAGCAGCGCGCTCCCGCTCCTCCAACAGCCCCATCACCGACGGCACCCGGCACCTCCACCGCAGAGACGACACGACACGTCATCCCTGCCTCCGAAGCATCAATCCCATACCTGACCAGCAGAAACGCAGCGATCACGCTCGGAAAGACAACGGCTTCTTACGAAAACGGCAGGTGCCAAGCAGCCGGTGCCACCGCGGCCTGGCCTGAGACGGTTCGCTCTCTGCCTGTCGGTACCTCGATTGCCGGTGAGGTCATCGGTAGACAGCCCTTCGGCGTCTTCCTCTCCATTGACGGCCACCCTGAAGCCGTTGGCCTGGCCAGAGTCGACAGGATGCCCAGGTGTATGGAACTGCCGACCGTGGGACAGCTCATTACCGGCGAGGTGGTCTGGCATGCCGAGCACAATCACCAGGTGGGCATCGTGCTCCGCGAGTGGGTTGAGCACGAGGACCTGCTCCCTCGGTTCGTGGAGCGTGTCGGTCAAGTTGTCAACCGACGTGTCACGAAGATCGCGCCGATCGGATTCTTCGTGCGCATCGCCGACTGCGTCGAAGGGCTCGTTCCGCTCACCGAGCCGGTCGCGGACCTTGCGAAAAGTCTCCGCGAGGGCCAGGACACATCGGTGCGGATAGTCGCCGTCGACCTCGAACGGACCCGTGTTGTCCTGGCAGCCGAAGGCGTCGCCTAGGACTTGCCCAGACCCATCATGTGCGGAGCCAGATGATCAGGGCTGCGACGGTAGCGGTGCCGAGGTAGACATAGCGGCGTTTGTCGTAGCGAGTGACCACGGCCCGGGCCTGCTTCAGCTTGTTGCGCTTCTCGTGCCGCTCCTCGTCGAAGCCCGGAGGCCGCCCGCCACGTGAGCCCTTGCGCCGGCGGGCGGCCTGGCTGTCGGCCTTCTCCGGGATGGTGCGCCGGATGCCCGGCTGCGCAGGTACCGGCGGTACGGGCCGTTGCTGTAGGCCTTGTCCGCGGCATGATCGCCCGGACAAGTCCTAGCTGCTCACACCGGTGAGCTCTGTGAACGCAGCCGTTCCCGAGTAGCCGATCAGGAAGCCGATGAGGACTCCACCCCAGAAGTCCTCCACGGTGATGAAGGACTGCGCCTCGGACTTCCGCGCCGCGAAGACGATCGCGGCGCTGCTGAGGATGACGGCGAGCACGAGTGAACCGATGGCCGTCCCGAGATGCTGGTGGAACAGGGTGCTCAGGCTGTGGGCGTCCTGGAGTGAGCGGCCCGCGCTTCCCACCGCACCGCCGAGCGCGCCCCCGGACATCACGTTCCACAGGGCCGCTTTGAGAGGCACTGTGAGGGAGGTGGTGTTGGAGAAGACCCGCCGCCGGGCAGAGGCGTCGCCCTGCCCGTTCGGCTGCGCGTCCGGGCCGACTGAGCGGAGAGCCGGTGTCAGCCCATAGATGACGGTGATCTGCAAGCGGTAGCTGGCAGGGATGAAGAACGGGCTGCGACTGGTGCCGAGGCGGATGGTCCGGACATCGGTGCAGCCGGGTTCCAGTGCCGCGCCGGCCGGCAGCGAGCCCGTCAGCGGGACCCGCTCGCGATCGTGCGCGACAGGGTCGTACACGTTGACGATCGAGGAGCCACGGGCATCGATGTGTAGTTGCCGGACGCTGCCGTGGAGGTTGACTATCGATTCGCCGTGGGCATCGAGGTGGAGTCGCCCCGTGCCTCCATGCAGCCGCCCCAGGTCAATCTCGTTCTCGTCGTCCAGTTGCTGGACTTCCTCGTCGATACGCTCCCGCGCGGCATGATTGGTGAGTTCGAGGCCTTCCAAATCGCGCAGTAGCGCATTCTTGCGGGCCCGCCTCTGCCTGATCGCTTCCCGCAAGGCATCCGCTTCTTCCGCGGACTGGGCTCCAGAGTCCCCGTCCTCTGGTGACTCGGGCACCCGCCAGAACAGTTGGGTCGGCAGGCTCAGTTCCACCGCATCGATCCAGACGGGCACTGCAAAAGGGTTCTTGACGTGCAAGTAGACAGTGAAGTCAGTACCTGAGTACACCTGCGGGACGGAGAGGTCGACCGAGAGGTCGAGTAGCCCGAGTTGGGCCGATGGCTCCGACGGTTCCGTGATCACCCGTCCAGGCTACTGAACCGCCGGATGACGCGGAGCCGTTTGCATCACCCTCATCAGGTGGCCCAGCGTCCTCGCCATCACCAGGATCAGGGCGGTGCTGTCCACGACCGGGGGGGAACTCGGCGTTCCGTCGGCGTCCTTGGGTATCTCGCCCAGGCCGCCCCAGACGTCGACGGCGTAGAGGGACAGGGACAGCGCGGCCCCGCCGTACAGGACACCGAAGGTCTGGTGGTTGACGCCGCCGGTGAGGAACGCCAGGTCGCCCAGGCCCGGGTAGGGGCGGGTTCGCACCTCGGGCACGGGGTAGAACTGCGTGTCGGAGACGTAGACGTCGTGCGGGCTCTGCGACAGCGTCCTCAGGTGGTAGGTGTCGACGAACTCACCCCGCGGATCGGCTTTCTTGTGCAGGTCGACGGTGACGACGACGCCGTACGTGACTGCCACCGGCCGCGCAGGGCGGCCCCGGCCGGTCAGCCGCTGGACTGACGACGGCATGGGTGCCGGCGGTACGCCAGGGGGCGCCGGTGCCACGTCCTTCGCCTCTCGAACTGCTGGTTGGTGGTGTACGTGGGCACGACCGCGCCCGGTCCGGCCAGGTGGTAGAACAGCACGAAACCGCCCACGTATGTCTCTGCCGCACGGCGTCGTACGCGCGACGGAGCCGGTCAGACACGCGCCTCCCGCAGCGCTCCGCGCGGGGTCCCGCCTCGCAGACCCGGCCCCCAGGCCGGTCACCCGCGGTCGACGGAGCACGCGCAATGTCTTGACGCGTCCTTGACATGGTGACTTGATGGGAGCGCTCCCAAGCTTCTTCCGACACCTCAGGTTTCTTGGTTCACTCTCTGGAGTCGCAGTGAGAACAACAAGAAGCACGACACGAAAGAGCCCCGTCACTACGCTGCTGACCGCACTGGCGGCCCTTCTCGGGCTGGTCGTTCTCGGGGCCCTCTGCCCGACCACCGCCCAGGCCCGGACCCAAGCGCAGGCCCAGCCGGCCGACACCCTCGCCGCAGGCCTCCACATCAGCGACGGCCGCCTGCTCGAAGGCAACGGCAACGACTTCGTCATGCGCGGCGTCAACCACGCCTATACCTGGTACCCGGGCCAGACCCAGTCGCTGGCCGACATCAAGGCACTGGGCGCCAACAGCGTCCGCGTCGTCCTCGCCGACGGCCACCGCTGGACCAGGAACAGCGCCGCGGAAGTGACCGGCGTCATCTCCCAGTGCAAGGCCAACCGGCTGATCTGCGTACTGGAGGTGCACGACACCACCGGTTACGGCGAGGACGCGGCGGCCGGCACACTCGACGAGGCGGCCGACTACTGGATCAGCCTCAAGGACGTACTGGCCGGCCAGGAGAACTACGTCATCATCAACATCGGCAACGAACCCTGGGGCAACACCGACCCCGCCGGCTGGACCGCGCCCACGATCGCCGCCGTCAAGAAGCTGCGCGACACCGGGTTCGAGCACACCATCATGGTGGACGCGCCCAACTGGGGCCAGGACTGGCAAGGCGTCATGCGCGCCAACGCCCAGGCCGTCTACGACGCCGACACCACCGGCAACCTGATCTTCTCGATCCACATGTACAGCGTCTTCGACACCGCCCAGGAGATCACCGACTACCTGAACGCCTTCGTCGACGCCGGACTGCCCATCCTCATCGGCGAGTTCGGAGGGCCCGCCGACCAGTGGGGCGACCCTGACGAGGACACCATGATGGCCACGGCAGTACAGCTCAGACTCGGCTATCTGGCCTGGTCCTGGAGCGGCAACACCGACCCGATCCTCGACCTGGCGATCGGCTTCGACCCCAACCAGCTCAGCTCCTGGGGCCAGCGCATCTTCAACGGCGTCAACGGCATCGCCCAGACCTCCCGGGAAGCCACCGTCTACAGCGGCGGTTCGGGCGACACCCAGGCCCCGACCACCCCCGGCACCCCGACCGCCTCCGCCGTGGCGGCCACCTCCGTCACCCTGACCTGGACCGCCGCCACCGACAACGTCGGTGTCACCGCCTACGACATCGTCCGCGTCAGCGGCGGCACCGAGACCACGGTCGCCGCCTCCGTCACCAACACCGCCACCGTGACCGGCCTCACCGCCAGCACCGCGTACAGCTTCGCCGTCTACGCCCGCGACGCGGCCGGGAACCGCTCGTCCCGCTCGGCGACGGTGAGCGTCACCACCGGTGAGGACACCACGCCCAGCCTGAACTGCTCCGTCGGCTACCGCGTCGTCAACGAGTGGCCGGGCGGTTTCCAGGGCGAGATCACCATCCACAACACCGGCACCACCACCATCAGCGGCTGGACCTTGGGCTTCACCTTCGCCGACGGCCAGACCGTCTCCAACATGTGGGGCGGGACCCCCACCCAGACCGGCGGCACGGTGAGCGTCGCCCCCGCCTCCTACACCTCCACCATCACCGCCGGCGGCTCGGTCGTCGTCGGTTTCATCGGCGCCAAGGGCAGCACCAACACCGCCCCGGCCGCGTTCACCCTCAGCGGGTCCACCTGCGCCACCGTCTGACCCCGCCGACCCCGCTGACCGGCAGGGGCCGCCCGCCCCCGCCGGTCAGCACCGCGTCCACTAAGGCGCCCCCGGCCGTGGGCAGTCCGGCGGTATTCCTCGGTCTGAGATGTGCCCGAAGTCCCAGGCCGAACGTCGTAAGGCGGCGGAGGAGGCGCAGTAGAGGGGCCGCTTTTGCCGACGGGTTCGTAGCCCGCCGGGCTGCGCCCGTCAGCTGGTGCCGCGGCGCACCTCGCACAGGTGGAGCGCGACGCCGGGGCGAGGAGCAGGGCGGTATCCGCAACTCACCGCCGCGGACGCGCTTGAGGCGGTTGGCCAAGCGACGCATTCTGGCCCGTCACGTCGTCAGTCCGGCCGTGGGCGACCCGGAACTACCGTGGGACAACCGCCATAGCTGCCAGTTCGACGGCGACCACTGGCCATGCGACGACATATTCGACCTCGCCTCGCCACACGCCCATCATCCTGACTTCCCGCGGCGAGCCTAAGGCAGCACGGCCACGAGCAAAGTGCACGACGGGCGCGTACGCCAGAACCGGGCACGCCTACTGGAGATCTTTTACGGGACAGCCCAGAGGCCCGGTTCTCGTATAGCTGCCGCTGCCGGACCTGCGACACAAGACGTTCGACGTAGGTCGGCGGCACGGACATCTTTGGCAGGCAGCAGATGATGACGCAGGAAACGTGCCCGGCTCAGTGAGGTTGAGCCAGGCTGGCCGCACTGTCGATCCAGGCGACGACCGCGCTGACCGTGGCGTCGTCGAGCCGGCGCGCCATGGTGTGCACCGCGGAGCCGTCCCCCGGCTGCGGGGGCACGCCCGCCGAAATGAGCGCGGCATGGAGCTCGACCCAGCGCGCGTCGGTGGCGGACAGAGCACAGGCCGCGCTCGGGGCGGCGGCCGGCGGGGCAAGGAAATAGTCACCGCTGACCGACTGCTGCGGAGTGTAGAGAAGGCTCATCAGGTTTACCTCTCGGATCTCGGACGATGTCGACCGGACTTGCCGTGCAGGACAGCCCCCGGCGGCCTGCCGGTTGCCTCCCACCGACGGCTTCACCCGTCCGGCCCCGCCCCGAGATCCGCAGGCCCTTCACCACGCGTAAATGCGACTCGCAGTCATGCCCAATGCCTGTCGCCAAGGACAGCAACGACTGCCCGGGCATCCTCAGCGCCGACGTGCAACGGTCCGCGACACCAAGCTGGCACTGTCGACGACACCATCGTCGACCTGTACGTGACCGGCGGGAAGAAGACCGGCAAGACCCCCGCCGACACCAGGCTGGAGGCCGTGGGCGCCCACCGGCTCGGGGTGGGAAGTGGTGGTGTTCGTATGTGCGGGCATGAGGTCCCGCCTCCTCCGGCTGGTGGTGGCGTCGGTGACTTCGACGCTACGGACAGCGCGGTGCGGCACTCAACGAAGTTGCGGATGGTTGCGCAGGTTCACTCCCCCAGGGCGTCGATCGCGGACCGGATGAGCGCGTGGGCGGCGTCGCCGTGCACGGCTGTCCGTTCTGACTTGTTCGATGGTCGGTCGAACTGTGATGAGCTGGGCTGATCACTTCCACTGAGACGCTATGAGGATGATCGTTCTCAGTGGTTCCGATGATTGTTGGAGCTCGTTAGGCCGTGTGCACCAGCCGGAAGCGCTGCGCTAGCACCTGGGTGTCGTCGTCGACGGTGAAATCGGGGTCGCCCAGTTCCTCGCGCACCTCCGCGCTGTGCCAGAACCTTTCGTGTCCAGCCCGCCACTCGGCCACCGACTTGTCGCCTTCGCCCTCGTCGAGGGCATGCTGCAGGTCGACGTCGGCAAGTCGGATCACCCGGACCTCGGTCAGTTCGATCACCGCGATCCGCCGCCCGTCGGAGTCGACCACGGCCGACTGCCGGCCGACTTTGGGCAACGGCTCGTTCTCTCGCTCGTATTCCAGCACCAGCCCGGAGGTAGTGGTCTTGGCGCCGGACAGGATCGCGGCGACCAGTTGGTCCCGCAGCGGCCCGGGGAACGCGAACTCCGCCGTAGGAAGATCATCGAGGTTCATGCGACGCAGGCTAACGATCCTGTGGCCTGAAGGCTCACGCCTTTTCACCATGCCCGAGAGCGGACACGGGTGTCCGCTCTGACTTGTTCGGCAGTTGACCGAACGGTGTCGAGCTGGGCTGATAACTTCCGTTGGGAAGCTTCGACGCGGACGGCCGGCATCTCTGGCGCAACCTCGCCGAGGCCGTGGAGAAAACGGTTAGCGCCCACCATGCCTGCATCCGGGCCGCGTTCGCCTTGGCGATCCAGCAGAGCCTGTCCGCGGGGATGTCGCTGGCCGCGATCCGCCGCGAACGGCGGCTCGACCACTCGACCGTACGGCGCTTCGCCCCGCGCCCAGAGCCTCAACGAACTCCTGGTCAAGGCGGTCAACCGGAAATCGATTCTGGACGCCGACAAGCCCTACCTGCACCGACGGTGGAACGAGGGCTGCCACGACATTCCCCAACTCCACGGCGAACTGCGCGAGCAGGGCTTCAGCGGCGACATCCAGTGCGTCCGCCGTTACTTCCGCCCCTTCAAGAAACCTCATAGCCCCAGGCCGAGGCAGCCGCCGGCACCTCCTCCCGAACCGCGGCCGGCACCGAAGCCCCGCCGAATCGTGCGCTGGATCATGACGACCCCCGGGACCTCGCCGACACCGACGCGGCAGAACTCAAAGAGATCAGGGCCGCCTCCCACACCTCGACGCCGTCGCGCATGGACCGCGTCCACGCCGACGACCTGCCCGCGCTGCCCGTGCCCGTCGGACAGACAGGCAATCGACCAACAGCCCACCTCGGGAAGTCAGTCCCACCATGAGAGGACAGCAAGGCCCCGCTTCGAGGCTCCTGCATAGAACTCGCGAAGAGCATCGAAATGGTCCATCAGATACGTTCTGGGCCCGTCGACGAGGCCTTCGGCTCCGTGGCCGATCAACGCTCCTGCCTCACGGACGTCGAATGGCAGCACCGCCAGAACGGCCTGGAGGTCGATCTCCCCGAGCAGACCGGAGACTCGCCTGACTGCCAACGGTTCAAGGGCGGCCGGTGCACGCCCGAAGGGCCCGATGGCATGAGGGTGAGCGTTGAGGAAACCGACATCCATCGCCACACCGCCGTCGGTGGCCTGCCTGAGCGCGGCGAGGTGCAATTCTCCGACTCCGGCGATCTCGCACGCACGTTCCAACATGGCTGGGACCCAGTCGAGGTCAAGGCAGTCAGCCGTCGGCGGGTCCCACTGGTGATCACCATCAAATGACTCCTCGGCGCGTGTCCGGCAGGCGGCGAGATACTCCGCAGAGACTCGGGCAAGCTGCTGGGTGACGGCCATGGCAACCAGTATCCCGGGGGCGTCCACCCCTTTTCGAGCACCCCGTTCGTCACAAGATCTTCGCCAGAGCCGAAGTGCGTGACCGCTGACACGGGGCTTTGGCGTTGGGGAACCCGTAGTCCGAGTGCGCGTAGCGTGCTGTGCCGTGTGGTGTTCGGATGGTGATCTCGGCCAGGGGGGCGGGGGCCATGCGAAGGCGGATGTCGCCGACATCGTCGTGGGCCGTCGTCAGTGGCGGGCTTGTGGTCGTCCTTGCGGGGTTGACCGTGATCGATTGGCCCCAGGGGAGCCTTCGGAGCTTTGGGAATCAGCATGCTCTTCTTGCCGGCTCCCTGTCCTCGGTGCTCTTCCTGGCTCTTGGCGCGGCGCGATCCCTCGCCACGGACATCCCTTCCAATTCTGCGACCCGGCCAGCCCCTGGCGGCGCGGATCGAAGGACAATACAAGCGGACTGCTGTGGCGGTACGTCAGTACGTCCCAAGGGCACAGACCTCCGTCGGCCACACCCGCGGCCACCTCGGCGCCGAACTCAACAGCCGCAGACGCCAGCCGCTCGGCTGGGAAACCCCAGCCGAGCGGCTGTCTGAACTCCTCACCACCACATGTCAATGATCACGTGTTGCGACGACCTCCGGAATCCGCCCAGGTGTCCCCCGCTCTCGCGCCATCAGTGGTCTCGTCGCGGCGTTCCACCGGCCTGTCGCAGCGCGCCGCCCAGTCTCACCGCGACGTCCTGCGGCGACGTCAGGACTTCTGCGCCACGGCGCCGAGCTGCGGTACGACCGCGGGCTCTTCCCCGGGCCCGGCACGCCACTGCGAGCACGGAACGAGCCCCGGCTCCAGGAACGTGAGCCCGTCGAAGTACCGGGCGATCTCCTCGCTGCTACGCGCGGTGACCGGCGGCTTGGCGTTGTTGTTCCAGAATGCCATCGCCTCGAGCTGGAGATCGCCACCGAGCTCGGGCTGCGTGGTGGGATGGGTCAGGACCAGGAAGCTCCCGCAGGGAAGCGCCGCCACGAGCCGGCGCGCGATGGCCTGCGCCTCACCACCGTCGAGGACGAAGTTGAGGATGCCGAGCAGCATCAGAGCGACCGGCTCGGTGAAGTCGAGCGTCCGGCCGGCGATGCGCAGGATGGTGTCCGGGTCGTGGACGTCGGCGTCGATGTAGTCGGTGGCACCTTCAGGGGCACTGGTCAGCAACGCGCGTGCGTGAGCGAGCACCAGAGGGTCATTGTCGACGTACACGACCCGCGACTCAGGCGCGATCCGCTGAGCGATCTCATGGGTGTTCTCCACGGCCGGCAGACCGGCGCCGATGTCGAGGAACTGACGTATCCCGCGCTCGCCTGCCAGGAAGCGCACCGCTCGACCCACGAACTCCCGGTCGGCGCGGGCGATGTCACGGATCACCGGGATCATGCCCGCGACGTGATCACCCACTTGCCGGTCCACTTCGTAGAAGTCCTTGCCACCCTGCCAGTAGTTCCAGACACGGGCATTGTGCGCCGTCCCCGAATCGACTCGTTGCGATGCATCGGCTTCTCGGTTCTCGCTCACGCGTTCCTCTCCCGGGGACCCAGCGCGTCGGACGGCGCCGGGCGCTCGCGGCCGCCGTACGCCATGCCGGCCGGTCGCCATTGTGCCGCCGCCGTCACCGCCAAGCCCCCGGAATCGACCGAACCGCCGCACCCGGCCACCCATCCCGTCTCCAGCCTGAGCTCTCGCCGCCCGAATCGACCGAGACACCACGCTCCGCGTCAGGACCGGGCGAGGACGCAGAACTCGTGGCCCTCCGGGTCGGACAGGCACGTCCACGGGACGTCGCCCTGGCCGACGTCGAGATCGGTGGCGCCCAGAGCCCGCAGCCGGGCCACCTCCGCTGCTTTGTCGTCACCGGGGTCCGGCACCAGGTCAAGATGGACGCGGTCCGGCACGGTCTTCACGCCGGGCGTGCGGAGGAACTCCAGATACGGGCCGACACCCTTGGCGGAGCGCCACATCGCATGATCGTCGGTCACCTCGTGCAGGGTCCAGTCCACCGCCTCGCCCCAGAACCGGGCCATGGCCCGCGGATCCGCGCAGTCGACCACCACCCGGGCGATCGGCCCGGTATCCCGGTAGATCTCCCGAGGCTCCAGCACACAGAACTCGTTGCCCTCCGGGTCGGCCAGAACCGTCCACGGCACGTCGCCCTGCCCCACGTGGGCGGGCGTCGCACCGAGAGCCTCAAGGCGCGCGACCAACTCCGCCTGATGGGCCGCAGAGGTGGTGGCGAGATCGAGGTGCACACGGTTCTTTGTCGCCGTCTTGGGTTCCGGAACGGCAATGACGTCGACGCATACGCCGACCGGGTCCAGCCAATCGAAGCCGACGGGCTGAGCAGCGGTCGCGCCGGGTTCCGCGCTGGAAACACGCCAGCCGAGCGCCTCCGCCCAGAACCGGCCGACCGCCGAGTCATCAAGAGCCTTTATGTTCACCAGAACAGGTCGCAGTACCACACCGGCGATCCTATGCACCGCTCTGCATCGACATCCGCAGGAACCCGTCGCCAAACAGAGACCAACTCGCTCACCAGCCGCAATGCTCAGCTCGCCACCTAGGGCCTGTCCTGGCGATCATCCGGCAACGGAGAGACGCCGGGCGTCACCACCATGAGGCCCGGCAAGCCCCTCATCGCCTTCAACGCCACCGCGGATGCCCAGGACCAACGGATCACCAGCCTGGCCGGCAAGACCCGCCGGCTCCGACGACGCCGTCACAAAGGCCGCGTACGACTGCGCCTCCGGCACCTCCACCGTCCCAGCACGGGAGGGTGGCGGCCTTCACGGTGCAGTGGCGGAGCAGCGCAGCAGCGGCCCGAACGGTGCAACCTCCGGCCGTGGCAGGCGTCTTACACAGGGAGAGGGCGGTGCGATGTGATGACAGCACGAGCAGGGGTGATGGCGGCGGCCGCGCTGATGGGGCTTGCGGCCTGCTCGGCCCCGGCGGCACCGGCCGCATCCGCGACGGCACCGAAGGAGACCGGCACCGCCAGTTCCGCCCCGGCTCAGCCGGTCGGCCACCCGACCGCCGACTTCAACGGCGACGGCTACGGCGACATCGCGCTCGGCGCTTCCGCCGGAGCCGTGCGGGGCAAGGACCAGGCCGGCGCAGTGATCGTGCTCTACGGATCCGCGCAGGGCCTGGACCGTGCCCGGCCGCAGACGGTGACCAGGGCGTCGGCCGGGGTGCCGGGCGAGGTACGGGAGGTTGACGCCTTCGGTGAGGCGCTGGCGCCGGGGGACCTGGACCGCGACGGGTACACCGATCTGGTCGTCTCCGCGATGGGGTGGGAGCAGGCCTATGGGCGCCCGGTAGTGCTGTGGGGCGGCCCGAAGGGACTGTCCGGCGGCACGGCGCTGAAGGCACTGGACGCAAAGATCGCCTCGGCGTTCGCCGTCGCCGACTTCGACGGCGACGGGTCCGCCGACCTCGCCGCCCTGGGCAGCAGCTCCCCCCTACCGGACACGGGCCACAGCACCCTCACCGTCGTCCACGGCCCGTTCCACCGCGGCGGAACGACCGGCCCGGTCCGCACCCGCGACCTCCAGGCCGACCCCCACGACTATCTGGCCGGCAGCAACCTCGCCGCCGCCGACCTGGTCGGCGACCGCCGCGCCGAACTCGTGATCGGCGGCTACCGCGTCTACCACGCGGACGACGAATCGGTCCCCGGCACCTGGGTCGTCGGCGAGAACACCGCCGGGCGTATGGACCGCATCGCCCGGT
Source organism: Streptomyces sp. NBC_01537 (assembly GCF_045040445.1). Lineage (NCBI taxonomy): Bacteria > Bacillati > Actinomycetota > Actinomycetes > Kitasatosporales > Streptomycetaceae > Streptomyces > Streptomyces sp. NBC_01537. Next base: position 284,789 of record NZ_CP109392.1, read on the forward strand.
TCCAGGACGGCTACCAGCCCGCCACCGGGGACATCGACGGGGACGGCCGCGCCGATCTGGTCCTCGGCGACGACGCCGCCGGCCCGAACGGCAGCGGCCGGATCACCGTCCGGTACGGCGGCCGCCACGGCTTCCGCGCAGACATCACCCGGGTCAGCGAACTCACCCCAGGCGTACCCGGGCAGGGTCTCGGCGACGAAATGTTCGGCGCCGCGGTCGCGGTCGGCGACGTCGACGGCGACGGCCGTGCCGAGGTCGCGGTCGGCGCCCCGCAGGACGGCGGCACCGGCATGATCGCGGTGTTCCACGGCACCGCCGCGGGCACCTCCACCCGCGGGGTGCAGGAGCTCACCGGCGCAGCGCGCGGCACCCCGGCGCAGCAGGGATCGCAGGATTTCTACGGCGCCGGACTCCTCCTCGCCGACACCAGCGGCGACGGCCACGCCGACCTGACCGCCGGTGCGCCGTACCAGGACGACGGACACGGCACGCTCTGGCTCTTCCCCGGCGCTCCCGGCGGGCTCGTCCTGTCCGCAGTCCGGCACTTCCGCAGCACCGAACACAAGCAGCTGCCCGTCACAGGCATCTTCACACTCGGCCAGGTGATAGCGGGCTGAGCCACCTCTCCATCAGCGTCACCGCATACCAGCCGCCCAGACCAAACGGCCCCCGCAGTCCGCCGCTACTGGCTGCGCGTGCAGGGCGCCCTCAACCGCTCCCCCGCCGCCGACCGTGGGCCCACCGTCGTCCCACTGCGCGCGGGCGATTGGAGTTTCCCCAGCTCAGGAGCGGTCCCGAGCACTGCAGCGGATGCAACAGGTGCGGTGCACGGAGCTACCCGCCTTCGCCGTGGGCGGTGCCTCGAACGATCCCCCGGTGGCCCTCGCCTGCCCCCGGGCCAGGGTCCGTCGATCCGGCCACGGTGATCACAGACGCGGCGGCGTTCAGCGCGCAGTCACCCAGCCCGGCACCCAGGTCCCGGCGGCGCCGTGACCGGCCGCCGTGGCGGCGAGGTGGGCGCGGAGGGTGGCCAGGGCCGGGTGGGGGTTGTCGCGGTGCCACAGGAGCGAGTGCGGGTAGACGGGCGTCGGATCGGTCACCGGGATGCGGCGCAGACCATGGCCGGCGGGCCAGACCAGGCGGGTCTGCCCGCCCATGAAGGTGGCCAGGGCCGGGGTGTCGGCGACGGTGTCCAGGAGCGCGTCGGAGCCGAAGTTGGGGCCGGTCGCCTCGATGGTGAGGCCGAACTCGGCGACGAGGTCGTCGTAGTAGGCGGCCCACTCGGTACCGGGGACGATGCCGGGCATCCAGATCCGGTGCCCGGCGAGCTGAGCGACGGTCACCGACCGGGCGCCCGCCAGCGCGTGGGCGGGGCCGGTGAGGAGCTGGAGCGGCTCGTCGAGCACCCGGACGGACTCGATGTCCTCGGGAAGGGGCCGGCCGGGCACGGCGACGGCGCGGAAGGACGCGTCGATCGCACCGGACCGGATGGCGGCGACGGCCGTCTCGATGTCGAACAGCCACACCACGTCGAGCTCGATCCCGGGGTGCGCGCGGTGGAAGCCGCGCATCAGGCCCGACGCCGCGCCGCGCGAGGCGATCACGTCGACGCGCAGCGGACGGCGGCCGGTGCGCACGGACACGACCGCGCGCTCGGCAACGCGCAGCAGCTCGCGCGCGTGGGGCAGGAACGCCTGCCCGTCGATGGTGAGTTCGGCACCGCGCGCGGTGCGGGTGAACAGCCGCACGCCGAGGCTGCGCTCCAGCGCGGCGATGCGCTTGGAGACGGCCTGCTGGGTGACCGCCAGCTCGGCGGCGGCCTCTTGGAACTGCCCCGCGTCGGCGGCGGCGACGAAGGTCCGGACGGTGTCGAGGTCCACGCCCACACCCTACGGGCACAACCGTTGGTTGTGGCTGGGCGGCCCTGCGGTTGTTTGATCTCCGGGTGCGGTGCTCGCTTTGATGCTTCCGATCGCGGATCGGTTGTGCGGCTGAGCGGACAGGGACATCGGGCATGAGGAGCGGGCACCGGCTGGGACATCTGCTCGGACATCGGCTGGGACATCGGCTGGGACATCGGCTGGGACATCGGCTGGGACATCGGCTGGGGCGGCAGTTCGGGTGGCTCTGGGCGGCGTACGGGACCAGCGCGCTCGGCACATGGCTCGCCTTCGGCGCGTTCCCGCTGATCGCCATCCAAGTGCTGCACGCCGGACCGGCCGAGGTCGCCTCGCTCTCCTCCGTGGGGGCTGCGGTGGGCGCGGCCGTGGCGGTGCCGCTGGGCCCGTGGGTGGAGTTCCGCCGCAAGCGGCCGGTTCTGATCACGATGGACCTGGTGCGGTTCGCGGCGCTGCTGACGATCCCCGCCGCGTTCGCGCTCGGCGTGCTCACCTTCCTTCAGCTACTGCTGGTCTCGGTCGTCGTCGCGGCGGCCGACATCACCTTCCGCGCCGCCTCCGGCGCGTACCTGAAGACGCTGCTGCCGGCCGAGGACCTGCTCGTCGCCAACTCCCGGTTCGAGTCCACAGCCTGGACGACCACGATCATCGGACCGCCGCTGGGCGGCGCGGCGATCGGGCTCCTCGGTCCGGTGGCGACGGTGGTGGCCGACGCGGTCAGCTACCTGCTCTCGGCCCTGGGCATCCGCGCGACGGGCGGGCACGAGCAGCGGCCCGAGCACCGGGAGGCCGCACGCATGCGGGCCGGGGACCTGCTCGACGGCTGGCGGTACATCCTCGCCGACGCGACACTGCGTCCGCTGTTCTTCAACACCGTCTTGTTCAACGGCCTGGTGATGGCCGCCCAGCCGCTGCTGGCCGTCCTGATGCTCGGCCGACTCGGGTTCGCACCGTGGCAGTACGGCCTCGCCTTCGCCGCGCCCTCGATCGGCGGGCTGCTCGGTTCGCGGCTGGCCCGACCGCTCGTCACCCGGTTCGGGCCGCACCAGGTCCTGGTCGTGGCCGGGACGCTGCGCGCGCTCTGGCCCGTCGGCCTGGCCTTCCTGGGGCCGGGCACCGGAGGGCTGCTGCTGGTGATGGGCGTCGAGCTCGGGCTCATCTTCTGCTGCGGGGTCTTCAACCCCGTCCACGCCACCTACCGCCTCCAGCGCACCGCAACCGACCGGGCCGCCCGCACACTGTCCGCCTGGGCGGTGACGACCAAGGCCTCGACCGCCCTCCTGACGGCCCTGTGGGGCGTACTGGGCAGCCTGCTCGGCCCGCGTACCGCCATCGGCCTGGCCGGCGTCCTCCTGCTCGCGACCCCGCTACTGCTCCCCCGCCGAGCGGCAGCGCTTCTCTGCGAGCCGGAGCCGGCACCAGGCCGCACCTGACGGGCCGCCACCGCCACCGGCGATCCGGGGGCACTGCTGCGTTCACCTCGGCGGCGACCCGCCGACTTGGAGGACGATGGAGGGCGTGGCGCATCTTTCGACCGATGTACGAGCGGCCCTGCGGCTTTTCGCGTTCTACCTCGGCAACGGCACCCTGGACGTGGAGCCGCTGGAAGGGATCGACTACCGCACGCATCTGCTTGAGTCCGGATCCGATCTGGAGATGGTCTTCGCTGTCTTCGCGAATGTCCTGCAGGTCGACGACTCCTGCCGGACGACGAACGACAGCGATGCGCAGTACCGCGCGGCCCAGTGGATTCGCCGCTCCTGCGCCCCCTCCTACACCGTGGATCCGCCGTTCGAGGCATGGGAGACCGAGCTCCATGGGCCGTTATCCGACGCTGCTCGGAGCACAAAGGGCGGCTGGCTGTGGACGACGCGTTTGCGCAGGAGGGGGACGCGGGCCCGGCCACCCATCTGACGCTTGATCAGTTTCACGTCTCTCACGCGGACCTCGTTGACGCCGGAGTTGCAGCTGAGGGTCAGTCCGGCGCGGAGGACATCGATATCGAGGCCGGCCCCTGCCAGCTGACAGGCGAGGACGGACTGCAGCAGCTGACCAAACGGCTGCTGCTGCAGTCCGCCCTGGAAGGCGAGATCACCGACCACCTCGGCTATGACCGGAACGACCCGGCGGGCAGAAACGGCGGAAACAGCCGCAACGGCACCCGCGCTGTCACGAGTCTTCGCGAGCCGCCGGTCAGCTCGAGCACTAGCCGCAGATCAGGCTCTTGACGGCCTGGAACGCCTCGTACTCGTCCTTCTGATCGACCGGGAGCTGGTAGAAGCCAGCGGCGATCTTGGGAATGGAAGGGATGACGAGGAGGCGGAACTTCTGGCCGTCGGTGGTCGAGATCTGGAACCGGCCTTGGAGGTCTCGCTTCTTGACCGAGCCCCGGTTGGCGTCCGTGATGGTGACGGGCGTGCCCGCGGTGATCGTGCCCTTGTTCTCGTCGACCGGAAGTATGACCAGCTCGGTGCTGCCCGCTTTGAAGCCCACGGCGTAGTTGTAGACGGTGGTGCTGCGGTAGACGATGAAGTTCTTCTGCTTCATGTCCGAGGCATAGACCTTGACGTAGTCGGCGCCACCCGGAACCGCCGCGTCGAAAGCCGCGTGGATCGCCTTCTTGAGTTCTTCCTTGCTCGCCACTGTGGGTCCCCTGTCATGTGCACACTTAATACGAGACGCGCGCATAGTAACGTAAGTCAGGTGGTGAGCAATGAGGGGTCAAAGGGAACACGGATGCGAGGGGACGACCGCGCGACGCGGACGCGGATCGGCGCATCATCCCCGCCTCCCGTGGCCTGTTGACCGGGTGCTCCAGCGCGTTCGGCTGGTCGATTCCAGAGCCGCCCTGCATCGAGCCGACCGCCTCGGTTGCCATTGTCAGGAGAGCGGGGTTGGGCAGGTCCGGCGGGTGCGTCGCCGAGTCCGTGCGGTCTAGCAGTAGGAGGCCATCAGGTCGCGGTCCACCGTGATGGTGTCGCGGTCCAGCGCGGGCAGCCCCAGGTGGTCACAGATCAGCTGGGTCAGCTGCTCCTCGTAGGTCCCGTTCTTATGGTCCAGTCCGGCCGCCGTGATGAGGGGGGCCATCTTGTTGGGCCAGTATTCCCCGACGCAGTCGGGATCCTCATAGTCGATGCAGGACGATATCTGGCCGTCCTTGTAGTGGTACGCCTTGGGTCCGTGGGCCTTGGCGATGCATGGGTTGGGAACGAACACCATCAGCTCAGCGCCCTGGGGGCACAGCTCGCGGTAGTCGACGTCGTCGTAGTCGTCGCGGGAAGGATTGAACATGTGGTGCACGATCACGCCCCACTCGCCGGGTGCAGTGTCGTTGCCGTAGGCGAACGGCGGCCGGTGCTGCGCGGACAGTCCTTCGGCCATGGCGGCCAAGCCGGCCTCCTTGAAGTAGACCAGGACGGTTTCGTCTTCCCCGTACCGGTCTTCTTCCATCCACGCCATGACGCCGCAGTCGATCCAACTTGTCATGCTCAGCAACATAACCGGCGCCACTGACACTCAAATGATGCCGGTCGCCCGGGCCAAGAGACTCCCTGTCCATCCTGCCGCACACTCATCCGTACACAGGCTGGCGGGCTGGGCACTCGCCGGATCCGGCGCCACCCTGCGCAAGGTCGGCGGCGCTAAGGTCGACTCCTGCAGTTACAACAACACCATCGCGGACTCCAAGGTCTGCCGAAGCTTTGCTGGGACCGGCTTCACGAGAACGACGGCAAGGACCACACATGACGGACGCGCCCGTACGGATCGGACTGGCCGGCTACGGCTTCGGCGGCAGGTACTTCCACGCGCCGCTGCTCGCCTCCACCCCGGACTGCGAGTTCCTCGGAGTGGTCACCACCTCCCCCGAGCGCCGCAAGCAGATCGCCGGCGAGCTCAGCCGGCCAGTGTACGACTCGTTGGATGAACTGGCCCGGGCCGGAGCCGAGGCGGTCGCGATCTCCACCCCGGCGGCCACACACATCCCGCTGGTCCAGGAGGCGCTGAGACTGGGCCTTGCGGTGGTCTGCGACAAGCCTTTCGCGCTCGACGCCGCTTCGGCGCGGGAGACGACGGAGCTGGCGGAGCGGTTGGGGATTCCGCTGACGGTCTATCAGAACCGCCGCTGGGACTCCGACTTCCTCACTCTGCGCCGGCTCGTGGCGGAGGGCGCGCTCGGTACCCTGACCCGCTTCGAGTCGCGTTTCGAGCGGTTCCAGCCCGAGCCCGGCCCGCCGGCCGCGGGCGGCGGCACCCTGCTCGACTTCGGCAGTCATCTGGTCGACCAGGCACTCGTACTGTCCGGGCCGGTCGAGCGGGTGTATGCGGAGATGCGGAGCCGCGACGGCGGCGAGAGGTTCGAAGACGGGCTCGACGAGGACGTCTTCGTCGCGCTGACCCACCGCAGCGGCGCCCGGTCGCACCTGTCCGGCAGTTGGCGGCAGGGCGCACCCGGCCCGCGCTTCCGCGCCACCGGGACCACTGGGACGTACGTGGTCGACGGCGTGGACGGCCAGGAAGCCCTGCTGATCGCGGGTGCCTCCCCGGCCTCGGAGGGCGAGCGCTGGGGCATCGAGCCCGAGCAGCGCTGGGGCCAGGTGCTGCGCGGCGACCTCGCCGAGCCCGCACCGTCCGCCCGCGGCGAGTGGGACCTCTTCTACCCGGCCTTCGCCGCCGCGCTCCGTGGCACCCGTCCGCTGCCCGTAGACCCCTGGGACGCCGTGACCACGGCGACCGTACTGGACGCCGCGCGCACCAGCGCCGCCACCGGCGAGGTCGTACGCCTGCCCTGACCCCGCAGGCGGCGGCACGCCGAAGCCCTGCAAGTCCGGGACGGCTTGGGAGGTCGGACCGGACCCACGGGAGCTTTGATGCGCTCCAGCGCCTCCAGCTCGGCGAACCCGCCGAAGTAGTCGACCCGGGCCTGAAGCAGTTCGGGTGGCCAGGGGAAGGCGGGGCAGTGGCGCCGATCGGATCGGGTCGGTAACGCACCAGCGTCACGAGCACGGCCGACGCGGCGTAGCTGACCGCGTCGAGGCAGACGACGGTGGCGAAGCCGAACAGCGCGTACAGGGCGCCGCCGAGCGGGCCGCCGACGAGCCTGACAAGGCCGGTGACCAAGGCGTCCAGCGAGTTCGCCGCCGCGAGCTGCGGGCCGCGCCCGGCCACCGCAGGGATCAGGGCGTCGGCGGCCGGGCCGAACAACTGGCTGAAGCAGGACTCCACGACCAGCGCGATGTAGATCAGTCCCACCTGGCCCGGGTGGTGAACCAGCAGCATGAGACCGACCGCCGCCATACGCGCCAGGCCGTGGCGATCATCGTGCGCCACCGGTCCCGACGGTCCGCGAGCGCACCGGCGATCTGCCCGATCAGCAGCGGGGGAACCGTCCCGGCCGGCAGCGACAGGCCGGTGGCCAGCGTGGAACCGGTCAGCCTCAGCACAAAGCAGGGCGTTGCCATCGGCCGCAACCAGTCACCGATCCCCGAGAGCAACTGTCCGGTGGCTACAGCCGGAAGTCGCGGATGCCGAGCGCGCGGAACATCACGGTCCCCATGTGCCTGGCAGCTGTGAACCCGCCACCTTCTGCACAGCGCAGGATGTCCGGGGACGGGTGTGCCGCTGGTGCATCGCCGATGGCAGCGCCGCCGACAGATTCGAGGCATCCTTCCTGTCCGGCGACGGCCTCGATGACGTGGCATGACCCACTGTCAGGACTCTGCGGCGTTCATCGGCGAAGTCGGCCACAACGAACTGGCCTCCCATCCCGAAGCCCTCGAACAGCTCAGACTGGACTTGCGACTGGACGGCGGCTGGCGAGACGAACAGCAACTCAACGCCTTCCTGACCGGCGTCGGCGTCGGCGGGGCAAGCGCCATGCTGGTGCAGCTCGCCCCCTCCGCGCACAGCATCTCCCGGGCCGTCGCGCGGCGGTCAGATGGGCTTCCTGGCGGTCAGGGCGGTGACGGTAACCACGTCGTCGCACTCGGCGAACTCCCCATCGTCCAGCGCAGTCTGGTGCTTTCCTGCCCCAGGCAGCCCGATCACCAGGGTGGGGTACACCACTGGTGCCGAACCGGAGACGCAGTATCCGTCGCCCTCGCCCTGGACCTGCACGAAGGTGAGCTTGATCCAGGCCCGGCCGCCGTGCGCCAGCCGGACCGTGGAGGCGGTGCCGCTGTGCCGTACCTTCAGCGGGACGTTGAGCTGAGGGGAGCCGTTGCCCGCTCCGGCGACGGTGGGGAATCCCTTCAGAGTGCAGGCGGCCCTGCCGGTGTTGGTGAAGGCCACGATCGCCGCCCCGGTGCCGGTGCCCGCGGGACGGTGGGCGGCCTGGTGGGCCGGCGAAACCTTCAGCACGGCCGCGGTGCAGGGGTGCACCGCGGCGGCGCGGTGTGCGTCTGTGGTGGCGGCGGGAGCGGCCGGGGCGCCGGAAACGTCGGTGGCGGTCGCAGTGCAGCCGATGAGCACGGCGGCGGCCGGAACCAGGGCCGTTGCCGTCATGGCCCGGCGGATGGTGCGGTGGTGCATGGGTACCCCTCACGTACACGGACGGCTATCACCGCATTCAGGGCAGAACTCACCATCTCCCCCTGCTTCCGGCATCCATCGATTACTAAGTGTAGCGAAGTAGTGACGAAAACGGGTCAACCCGGTCGTGCTCCGTTCTTCGCCAAGGAAAAGGGCGTCATGGTCACCGCCACCGCCTGCTCGATTCCGACCTTTCGTCGTGGTGAGGTGGTGGCGGGCCTGGCCACCGGGGGCTGTCTCGGGCACTGGACTGCGCATCCCTGCCGCCCTGCTCCTGTCGGCGGGCCCCACGCGTCGCGGTTCCCATCGCCCGCGTCGCCGGGTCACGAGGTCGCAGGCTGCAGCCGTACGGCTCGTGCCGGAGCCCGAACGGTGATGCGCCGCCGCCGTCTTATTGACGGCGGCGGCGCATCACGCCCACAGGTGCGTTCCGTTCCCCACCTTCAACAGCGTCGTACGTCCTTCGTCAGGACACCCTGTTGCGTCGCGAGCGTGTGGTCGTAGCACACCCCGGCCTCCCGGAGCCGGTACCGCTCGCTCGTTGTCGCCACGGCGTGCCGGTCCTCACGGGCCACGCCAAGCGTGAACGTTGCGTCACCGGCGTACTTGTCGTCGCGCAGGACTCCGTCCGTGCGGGTGTGGTCGTCGACAGCCATGATCACGCGGAGCCGGTTGTCCGTGTCGATCGTCGCGCGGCCGTCCAGGGTGTACGTGCGGTCGGTGCGGGAGGTGCGGCCGTTGACGGTGACCTTCTGGGCGTCGGTCCAGCGGCCGGTCTGGTTGTCGGTGTTCTCGTCCGGGGTCCAGTGGTGGGTGATCGCCGTGGTCAGGGACCGGTCGACCGTGGTGGTGACCCGGCCGTGGGAGGTGTCAAGGTAGCCGGAGACCTTCAGGCTGTGCGCGCCCTCCGTCACGAGGCTGCGCAGGGAGCCGTCCGCGTACGTGTTGGTCACCTGCGGCGCGGACGTCCTGTACGAGGTCACCGCCCCCGTCACCACCGACTTGTGGGCGTCCTGCCACACCAGGATGTTGGTCGGCGCACTCCACCCGGTCTGTCCGCTCGGAACCCCGAGCACCGACACGTCGACCGTGTGCGCCTTGCCGTCGTTCAGCTCGCCGGCAAAGGGGGTCAGGTCGAACTCCAGCGGTCGTACGTCGAAAGTGGTCGGCGACGGGAGCACCGACCACAGGTACGGCGACCAGCCGCCGGTCCACACGTTCGGGTAGGGCGAGGCGATCCCGGCCACCTTCCCGTCGATGCTGACCTCGACCTCGCGGTACGGGCCGTCGTCCCCGCCCTGGCAGGAGTACGACGCCGACGGGGTGACCGCCGAGTACCAGAACTCCTCGCAGCCGCCGCCCGATCCGGTCGCGTACACCTCGGCGAGGATCCGCTCGGAGTTGCGGGGCGTGGTCAGCGAGGCGCCGGTTGTCACGCTGTCGGCGTCGCTGAGCGGGATGACCTGGTCGGGGGCCGACGTGGACGAAGTGGCCGACGGGGTGCGGCCCGGCTCGGGGGCGTAGAAGGTGAGCGTGACCTTGACGTCGAGGACACCGGTGTAGGTGTCGTTGACAACGTTGCCGATGAGCATGTCGACGGACTGCTCGCCGCTCAGCGTCTTCTCGTACCGTGTCACGTCCTTCTCGACGGACCAGTCGATGCCGTCCTGCGACGGTTCCGGCGTCGACGTGCGGAAGACCTGGACCCCGCCGATGTCGAGGTACCCCAGTCGGTCGTACTGCCGCCCGGCCACGCTGCCGTCCATGCGCAGCACGACCTTCGACCAGCGGCCCGGGGTGCCGCAGCCCGTCGGCGGGGTGTAGGTGCCGGTGTAGGGGGTGAAGTCCTTGAACTCAGCCTCGGCGACCGTGACCGAACAGGACCTGGTGTGCGGCGTGGCGATGGCCGGGGCAGCGGTGAGCGGGTCGTGATAGTCGGTACCGAACTCGGCCGGCACCGCCACGGCCCCGGCGGGCGAGACCGCGCCCAGGGTCAGGCCGAGCGAGGCGGCCGCAGCGGCCAGGGCCAGAGCCATCCGGCGCAGTCGGCCGAGGGTCGTCAGATGTTCCATGCAGCGCAGTGAACCCACCCGTCCGGTGTCGTCACCAGAGGTGCCCGGGAGGATTAAAGAGGTCTTGACCAATCGACGGGGGAACGCAGACCGGGCGGCAACACGCCCGACCCATGGCGCACGACTTTGTGGCACGCGTCGCGAGTTCCCATGCGAGAAACCCTCGGCCTGCTCTTCGCCGGCCGGGCGAGTCGCCCCGGGGCTCCGGGGCGGAGCCAGTGGCTGGTGTCGACCGCGAGGACCAGGCGCCCCGTCGGCGGCCCACGGCACGGGCAGGCCCGCCAGCGACTGCTGCAGCCGGGGCACGTCGATGTTCCCGCGGTTGAGCGCGTCGCACATCGCGCCGTGCCCGCGCCGGCGCTCGGCCACCAGCGTCAGATTCACCGGCACTATCACCGGCGCGTCGACCCAAAGCGACGCGTCCACCAACTCGAACAGCTCGTCCCCGCGCGCGACGCTTCCTCGGGATCGGCGTCAGGCAGCAGGCTCGCACTCACGCCCTTCGCCGAGCTCACCGACCACCGCGACGACGCCTCCGCTCACCCCGTACTGGGGCCCCCGGCGCATAATGCGTGGTCGATCAGGGCGCTGGCCGCGTTCTCCTGGTCCAGGATGTGCTCCACGGTGTCGCCCCGTGCCTCGGACATGGAGACCACGGCGCTTCGCCTGCCGTCGTTGGCGCGAGGAAGCCGTTCTCGTCCCGCCGCACATCTCCCGCACGGCCGAGGTGGCCAGCCCCTGACCTGCGGCTCGCTCTGCGATCCGATACCCGAGCTCGGCAGCGCCATCCGCCACGTCCACCAGGTTGATCCGCCCCAGCACCTCGCCCGCAGCGCCGACCAGCACGTGGAAATAGCAGACCCCCGCCTCCTGCTCGGCCAGCAGGCCACAGTGCCGCTCGTCGAACCGGGCGAAGTAGTCCTCGCCACGATCCGGGATTGACGCTGCGAAGTAGGCCCGAGTCTCCCGCTCGAAGGCGAGGATCCCCGGGGCATGGTCCGGACGAAGCAGCTGCAGCTCAGGTATAGGGAGGACCGTATGCAACCTGGCCGCCCGCCCGCCACCATGATTACGACTGAAGACAGGGTCGGTCTTCTTCTCCGTCCCCGCATCGCCTCATGGCCCAACCGCAGGACACGGTGTGCGGCCAGCGGGACAGCCCTCTCCGGTCGGCGGTCGGGGATTCGTTTCTGTGGGTGATGACGGCCGGGCGGTCCAGCGGGATGCTCCGCAGAAGACTTTGGAGGCCCGGTGAGCGTGGCGCGTCCGGGCCCGCGCCTCAAGGGCGGCTCGCGGCCTGTCTCAGGCTCGTCTCCGCGGCGTCCACGGCCCGCCCTGTCACCCCGCCGCCGGCGACGTGCGTCCGTCCCCAAGGCGGTGGCAGTACGCATCGGGTGATGGGGCGGATTCCACGTCAGGGCAACGAGATCGAGGACCGGAGTCAGCCAGGGCGCGGCCGGCAGGGTAGGGGCTGGGGCCCTGCAGCCCGGGTCGCACTTGACCTCGTCGGTCCGGACCGCCTGTGCGGTGGCTGCCCGGCGGGATGGTCCGTCCGCTTCGTCGAGAGTTCTTCCTGGGCCAAAACCATTCGCCCCGGGAGCGCCCGATAGTGCACATTCCCGGTGTGGGCGGGGCCGCGCGGTGGGACGCCTCGCCACGCATCCAGTTCGCCGTCCCGCCTGGCAGCGGGGTGCCCCATGTCCGATCAACACGACTGCGGAGTCCAGGCCGGCGAGACGGTCCTGCTGTCCGGGATCGTCGGCTCGACGGCGTACGGCCTGGCCCGGCCCGGGTCCGACATCGACCGCCTCGGGCTGTTCGCAGCACCGACCCGCGCCTTCCACGGCCTCCACCGGCCCGCGGAGTCCCGCGTCTCCAAAGCACCGGACCGCACGATGCACGAGGCCGCGAAGTGGCTGCGCCTCGCGCTCGGCAGCAACCCGACCGCCATGGAACTCGTCTGGCTCCCCGACGAGCTCTATGAAACCCGCACGCCCCTCGGCGACGAACTCATCGACATCCGCTCCCGCCTGCTCAGCTCCCACCGAGTCCGCGACGCCTACCTCGGCTACGCGACCAGCCAGTTCCGGCGCCTGACCGACCGAGGCGACGGATCCTTCTCCGCCGACACCCGCAAACGCACCGCCAAGCACGCCCGCCACCTGCGCCGTCTGTGCACCCAGGGCTACGAGCTCTACGCCACCGGCAACCTCCCCATCCGCGTCGAGGACCCCGACGCCTACCACCGGTTCGGCGAGGAGATCACCGAAGACCCGACCGCCGCATCGTCACTTCTCGCCCACTACGAGCACGCCTTCAACACCACGAAGAGCCCATTGCCCGACGCACCCGACGAGGCGGCCGCCGAAGCATGGCTGCACCGCGTCCGAGACGCCCACCTCACCGGCCCCGCCGCTGCTCGCGCCGACTGAATCCGGCCTGCACGCTGCCGGTTCGGGCCCGCCGGTCATCACACCCACCTGGCAATGCACTGGCCGTCCGAAGGAGGCCGCCCTTACCGATGACAGCGTCACCGGACAACGAGGTCCGGGGCGGCCGCGCGATGCGCAATCACGAAGGCCTGCCGCACGCTGACGGCCCGTTGTCTTCGCCCTCGTCGCCGGCCAGGGCGTCCTGCCGACCGGCGGCAGGACGCCCTGGCCGGCGCATGCGAGGCAGTGGCCGCCGCCCCGGCATCCGCCGCCGCACAGTGCTGGACACCACGCCGCCGCCCGACCCGACGGCAAAGGCCACGGTGGTGCAGCGGACGATCATCCTCACTTGGTCGGCGGTGACCGCGTCGGACCTGCCGGGGTCTCTGGTGTACCGGTCGGCCATGACACCGGTGACGCTGGACTGCCTTCAACGCCGAGCAACCTCCCAGGCGCGCGCCGACGCACCTGGTGCGGGCCTGATGGCTACGAACACTCGGTCTGCGCCTCCGGGGCGAGCTTCGGTTGACCCGCCCACGACCCGCCGCGGCGAAAGCCCGGGTCTTGTGGAGGTCACGGTCATGCGTTGCCTTTCGCCGGGGCGAAGAGCAGGGCCAGGCCCTGCCAGAGGGGCATGACCGGTGCGGTGGTGCGCGGGGTCCGCCGTGTCAGGCCGGCGGCGGATGCCGGCTGACCGGTACGGGCTTGCTTGGCCGCTGCAACGCTGGTGTCAGGCATGGGAGACGCTCCTGCGAGTCGAAGAAACCGAAGAAGGGGTGCGGCCTGTCGGTCGCCGAGTTTCGGGTCGGTGTGCGGACCTGAAGGGCGATGCGGTCAGGCGCGCTACTTGCGGCCCTTGAGGAGGCCGAGGCCGGCGCCGACCGAGACAACCGCCATACCTAGGCTGGTCGCGATGCCCTGCGCGCTGTCGTCGATGAGGGGGGCGGCCAGGGCGACAGTGAGGTTGAACAGGAACAGGAACCACAGGACGGGCCGGGAGGACAGCAGCGCCTTCATGGGGGTTGCCTTTCGGGGAGAGCGGTGGACCTCCCCGGGGGGAGCCGTTGACCTTGCGAGATCAACGATCCCGAAATCGCCCGGCCGCCACGAGAGAGTGCTCTCCCCAACCAGGGGTGTAACCCGCTACACCCAATGCCGACCGGGCTCGGATCTCCGGCTCCATGCCGGCGGCACACTGAGCAAGATCGCCGGCCTCACCCTCTCGATGAGCGGCACAGGCTGTCCGTCGCTGACCGACTCCCCCGGTAGTCACATGCGCACGGCTTGGATGCCCACGAGGGGGGCTGGCGGTCCGCTGCTGCTCAGGCCCGGCGGGCGCTCCGGACGATCCGGCCGACGACGGCCGCGGCCTGCTCCGGGTGCCTCTCCAGCCACGTGCCGAGGTGTTCCCGGACGGCCTCCCCGACGCAGGCGCGCACTGCGTCGCCGCCCAGCAGGCCGTGCGTGGCGCCGAGGAACTCGGGACGGTCCAGCTTCACCGACACGACCGCCGTCAGGCCCTCGCCAATCAGGTCGGAGCCGAGGTCGGGGTCGGAGGCCGTCAGCAGCCGCCGCTCCCGCGCGTACTCGGTGACCGCGGCAGCCACCCCGTCGCGGAAGCCCGACGCGTGCGTGCCGCCGTCGGGGGTGAGCACGCTGTTGGCGAAGCTCCGGACCCGCTCCTCGCGGGAGCCGCACCACCGCAGGGCCACCTCCACCGTGCCTGCCATCCGCGGGTCCTCCTGCTCGAAGCCGATGACGTCCGGGTGGACGGGGGCCCCGGCCCGCGCGTCGAGGAAGGCGACGAAGTCCTGCGGCCCGCCCGGGGACCGGAACCGCACCGGCCGGGACCCGCCCAGGGTGCGTTCGTCGGTCAGAGAGATGCTCAGGCCCTGGTTCAGGAAAGCCAGTTCCCTGAAGCGCTCCGCCAGCACGGCGAACGAGCACTGCACCGTCCCGAAGATTTCGGCGTCGGGCCAGAAGGCGATGGTGGTCCCGCTTCCGGTCGCCGGCCCCGCGGCGGTGGGTGGGGTGAGCGCGACGCCGCGGGCGTACTCCTGGACCCAGCGCACCCCATCGCGCCGCACCTCGGCCGTCAGGCGGCTCGAGAGGGCGTTGGTGACGCAGGGTCCCATGCCGAAGAGGCTCATGGCCGCGTCGTGGCGGCCGCCAGGCCCGGCCCCAGCGTACGTGCGGGTCAGCAGGGCTTCGAGGCCGGGACTGCCGGTGTCCCCGGCGGCGGCCTCGACAGGGACGCCCGGGCCGTCGTCGGCGACGCGCATGCCGCCGTCGGGCGTGAAGGCGACGTCGACGGAGCCGGCGCGGCCGGCCAGGACCTCGTTCACCGCCCGGCCGGCGACCTCGAACACCAGCTGGTGCAGGCCGCGTTCGCCGGTCGAGCCGACGTACATCCCGGGCCGCTTCCGAATGGCTTCCCACCCCTCCAGCACCTGGATGTGGCTGGCGTCGTAGCCGATGGCTTCCTCACTCACGAAGTCCCCCTCCGATGGTGTCCAGCAGACCTCCCCAGCCTAGACTGATTCCCGGAAAACACCAGGTCAGAGCCGGTTTACCGAGGGCACGGACGGGCGGGTGAACGCCTGCCCGGAGACGGTCGGCCCAGGGGGCGCGAAGCGATGCCAGAGTGCGGCCGGGGCGCGCTGAGGGCCGCGTACGGCCCCGTTCCCAGCTGCCCCGAGGTCCCGGATTCCGGTACCTCACATGCATCCCCGGCCCGCCGCGTCCGCCGGGGGAAGCATCGCCACCAAGGCGCTGCGCGGGTCAGTGAACGGAGCGCACCCGGGTTGTCGCCCGGCGCCGCCTGCGCGGTGCCGCCCCTTCAGCCACCGGCCACCGCACCGCCGAATCCGGCCTTGGTGGCCGGGGCGCCGAACGAGCCGGGACTGTACGCGGCTGAGTTTCCCGAGAGGTTGAGGGCCCAGGCCGAGCCGTCACCGGCGTTCTCGGCCGGGGCACCGACGACCAGCCGGCCGCCCAGGGCGGTGCTCTCGCCGAGGGCGTCACCCTTCTCCGCCACGCCCGGCACACCCGCGGAGTTCTGGCTGAACACCTTGGCCCCGCTGCCGGTCAGGCCCTTGGGGCCGCCCTTGAGCAGCAGGACGGCGCCCGCGTCGGTGAGGCCGTCGAAGTCCTCCCCCGGCACGCCCGCCAGCACGTCCGCGTATCCGTCGCCGTCGGTGTCCGCCACCGCCAGACCGGTTCCCATGCCGTCAGCCTGCTCGGAGACGCCGGGCACACCGGCGGAGTCCTGGTTGATCCAGACCGGGGTGAGAGTGCTGCTGAGGCCCTGCGGGCCGCCATAGGCGACGCCGACGCCGCCGCCCTTGACCTCCGGGCGGCTCCAGTCGCTGTCCGAGAACTCTCCGTGGCCGACGACGATGTCGCCATAGCCGTCGTGGTTCACGTCGCCGATGGCGGTGTGCTGCCCGTTGAGACGCTTGCCGTTCGCGCCGATGAGACTGCCCACCCGGGTGAGCCCGGCTTTGCCGCCCACGTACAGGGCGCTGCGCCAGGAGTCCGACTCTTCCTGGTCGGTGACGGTCAGGACCAGGTCGGTGATCCCGTCCCCGTTGACGTCTCCGGAGGACAGGTCGCGGACGTTCACCGCTCCCTCGTCGTCGAATACCGGCATCAGGGAGTCCTTGGCGGGCTTGCCGTCCCGGCCGATGCCGTTGAGGAAGCGCACAGCCCAGGGGCCCGACAGAGCGAGGCCGGGCCGGCCGTCGCCGTCGAAGTCACCGGCCGTGACCACCGAGCCCACGGACCCGCCGGACTTCGCGCCGGTGTCGACGGCGGTGGCCTTGCCGAGCCCGTCCGGCCCGCCCCACAGCACGATGAGCATTCCGGCCTGCACCTGGCCGATGTGCTCCCCGGGCGACCCGACGACCAGGTCGGTGTACGAGTCGCCGTCCAGGTCGACGGGCACCACCGTTCCGCCGAAGTGGTCGTTGGCCTCGGCCGCGCCCGGGACACCGGCGGTGTTCTGGCTGAACGTGGCGGTCGCGCCGTCGCCGTAGACGATGGAGACGTATCCGGCTCCCGCCCCGCCCCCGACCGTCGCGCCGGCGGCGCCGATGGCGATGTCGGCCTTGCCGTCGTGGTCGAAGTCGGCCTGGGGCGCGGTCGGCGCAGCCGCCGCGGCGCGCGGTGTCT
This sequence comes from Streptomyces sp. NBC_01537, assembly GCF_045040445.1. NCBI lineage: Bacteria > Bacillati > Actinomycetota > Actinomycetes > Kitasatosporales > Streptomycetaceae > Streptomyces > Streptomyces sp. NBC_01537. The sequence goes on from NZ_CP109392.1 coordinate 301,892, forward strand.
CGGCCGCGGCGGCCCAGGCCGACGCCGCCAGTGTGGCGACGGCTGCCAGCCCCAGTGCGGTCAGTTTCGAGACCATGTCGCGCAACCCCCCGGTAAGACGAATTCCTCGTAAACGAGACTCCCGATGTCGCCCAGAGGGTGTACGGCGACAGAGGTGACTTCAGGGAGCGAGGAGGAAACGGCCCCGGTGGCGGTTCGTCAACCGGGCGCGTCCCGGCGGCCTGCTCCGGTTCCCCTGTGCGACCGCTTAAGCTCGGCGAATGGCAAGGTACTTCGACGTGCATCCCGACAACCCCCAGCCGCGGACGATCGGCCAGGTGGCCGACAGCGTCCGCTCTGGTGGACTCGTCGCATATCCGACGGATTCCTGTTTCGCCCTGGGGTGCCAGTTGGGCAACCCTGACGGCATGGACCGGATCCGGTCGATCCGCCACCTCGACGACCGTCACCACTTCACCCTCGTGTGCCAGAACTTCGCGCAGCTCGGCCAGTTCGTGCACATCGACAACGACGTGTTCCGTGCCGTGAAGGCATCGACACCGGGCAGCTACACATTCATTCTCCCCGCGACGCGGGAAGTGCCGCGCAAACTGCTGCATCCGAAGAAACGGACCGTCGGAGTACGCATCCCCGACCACGTCGTCGCGCAGGCGCTGCTCGCCGAACTCGGTGAGCCGCTGCTGTCCAGCACGCTGATCCTGCCCGACGAGAAGGAGCCCATGACACAGGGCTGGGAGATCAAGGAACGGCTCGACCATGTCCTCGACGCCGTGGTCGACTCCGGCGACTGCGGTACGGAGCCCACGACGGTCATCGACTTCTCCAGCGGTGAGGCGGAGATCGTACGCCGAGGGGCGGGCGACACCTCGCGGTTCGAATAGCTCCCCCGGCCCACCCCTCGGCCCGCGGTACCCGCTGCCTGGCGCGGCCGCGGGCATCACAACGCGTGTGCGGGAGGGGCGGGTGGGTGTCTACAGTGCCCATCATGAGTGACGATGTGCGTGAAGGCGGTTCAAGGGCCCGAGAACCGTTGCGCACCAGTGCGGACGAGCGGCTGACCGATCCGCGGTTCTTGGTGACCGTGGATCCGGAAAAGGTGCTGATGCTGCTGGGTGAGGCATCGAGCCCGGCAGCGCGACGAGCGGCGGCGGTGTACCGGGCAACGTTTCGTCGGCACTGGGACCGGAACGCGGGGGTACGGCGGCAACTGCTGGCGGTGAACGCGGCGCGTTACGGGGACAGCGAATTGGCGGCGCGTATCACCGCGGCCTCGGTGACGGGCGAGCCCACTGCCCAGTGGGGCGTGCAGTGGGCCACCGGCTCGGAACTTGGCACGCACCGCAGCGGTGAACCCGACTAGGTGTGTGCGATGGCGACGGCAGTGGTCGAGGGTCGTCCCTGCGCCGTAACGGGCGGCCGGGCCGGGACGGTACGGCTGTGGGACCTGGCCACCGGCGATCAGGTCGGCGAGCCCCTGACCGGCCACCGGGGCTGGGTGACAGCCGTAACGACGGCCGTGATCGACGGCCGCGCCCACGCGGTCACCAGCGGTCGTGACGGGCGGCTACGGGTATGGGACCTGACCAGCCGTCAGATGGTCGGCGACCCCCTGGCCGGGCACGACGGCTGGGTGACTGCGCTGACGACCGTGGTGATCGACGGTCGGCTCCACGTTGCTGTCGGCGGCCGGGACGGAACCGTACGAGTGCGGAACCTCGCCACCGGACAGCAGGTGGGCGAGCCCGTGACCGGCCAGGGACGCAAGACAAGTCGTATGGCCACGCTTGTCATTGACGGGTCCCCCCACGCGGTCACCGGCGGCCAGTACGGAAGGGTCCGGGTGTGGGACCTCATCACCGGCCGACCGGTCGGCGAGCCTATGACGGGCCACGGCGGGCGGGTGTGGGCGGTGACGACGGTCGTCATCGAAGGCCGCGCCCACGCCGTCACAGGCGGCGGAGACGGGACGGTCCGGGTATGGGACCTGACTGCCGGCTAGCAGGTAGGCGATCCGCTGGCCCGCCACCACGGAGCGGTGCGCCTGGTGGCGGCCGCCGTGATCGATGGCCGACCTCTCGCGGTCACCGGCGCACTGGGCAGACTGCTCGTGTGGGATGTGGCCACCCGTCGGCAGATCGGCGAGGAATTGGCGTTCCCGGGGTGGGCCGACGCAGTCGCGATCGCACCTGACAGCCGACTGGTGGTCGGCTTCGGCCAGGAAGTCGCTGTCCTGTCCTCCCGCTGAACACAGACACCACGCCGCTGCTTGCTCCGCGGCTGCGGCCGCTGCCCGTCCAGAGCCCGCGGACCGTCCTCCACGTGACGTTGTGGGCGCGTTGAAGTGCCCACAGCGACATGCCCATCCGGCGCGGTTGCTGAGGTCAACCAAGACCTCGGCGTGGTCACGTCACGTTCCAGGAAAGGTGCCGCGGGTGGACAGCCTGGATGCCCGCGCGCGGGGTCCCGATGTCTCCCCTTATTGCGGTGCGATGGCTTTGAGCCAGTCTTCGACGGCGACGACATCTGCCCACTGCGGGAACAGCTTTTCGGTGAGCATCCGGTGCACCTCGGGGTCGGTGTCAAGGCAGGCATCCGCCAGGACGGTGAGGCCGAAGTCCAGGTCGATGGCGTGCCACAGGGTGGACAGCACCACAGCGCTGGTGGCGATGCCGGTGAGAACAAGACTGTCGATATCGCGAGCCCTGAGTACCAAGTCGAGGTCGCTGCCCGAGAACGCGCTCCCCCGCCTCTTGGTGACCACCACGTCGCCCTCCAGAGGCGCGACCTCGTCATGAATCGCGGTGCCAGGGGCCCCCTCGGTGAACAGGCCGGCCCGCACGACGTTTGTCATCACCCTGTTGCGAGGGCTGACTTCCGGATCGCCCGGCCGTAACCCCATCACCACGTAGATCACGGCGATGCCGGCAGCCCGGGCACCGTCGATCGCCCCGCGCAAGCGCGGCAGATATCCGGAACCGTCGTCGGCGATGGCCACTACGTCCCGTTGGACGTCCATCACCAGAAGTGCGCTGTTCGCCATGCTTGCCGTCCCTTCTCCGTTGGGAAACACGAGCAAGTCTGGGGGATCAACCGAGCAGCGGTGGAGAATTCGGAGATCCTCATCGCCAGGTGGTCCCGGCTCAAACCACTCCCCCGGGGCCGCTGAACAACGTCACAGCCAGCGTGAACTCGCTGGCTCCGGTGGCCCCGCACACGATTGTTCGGACCACGTGAGGCGATCGCACCCCCACAGGTGTGCGCGCATGTCCTGCTGCTGGGACCCGGGCCAGGAGTCGGGACGGCCCGGCGTTACGGCCTCGACCTCTGATCCATTGCGCTATGCCGATGTCGAGAGCACGCTGCCGCACCGCACAGCTCTGCTCGTCAGATCGTGGGCGATCAAGCGGCGGTGGTCGATCCGTGGTGAGGAGTGGTTCCAGGGCATGCCACTGATTGAGTGCGACCCCGAGGATCTGGCGCAGGTCGCCACAGTCGCGCGGGCGTGGCACGACGGGGTTTGGCGAGTGGCAGGGCCTGCGCACGGGGGCGAGCGCACAGGAGCGGCCCGGGTATGCCTATCGTGCGCTGGTCGAGGCGGCATATGGCGAGCCGGCGCTGCGGGGGCTTTACCCGTTCACCAGCCACTGGGCGCTCCGCTTCTCGACCACTACCCGCCCGGGCCTGTCCATCGTCGGGCCGTGCCTGCTCGCGCATGACGTCGACCGGTCCACGGTCAGCGAAGGCTTCACGGGAAGTGGCCTCATCGCACAGGCCACCACGGCGCAGGAGGCTGTGGCGGCAGCCGTGCGATTGGGAATCACTCCCACGATGGTTCGGGCCCTCACGGCTGTTCGGGGTGCTACAGGTCGAAGTCGATGTGCTGCACGTCGGTGAAGCGGACCTCCTCCAGGCTTCCGGCGCGGCGACCGCCGTCCTGGAAGTACACCTCCTTGAGCGCTTCGGCGGCGATCTGCTGGAGCTGCTGGTCGGCGGCTCCCTGCTCGTGGGCGTCGAAGAGGCGGGCGGCGTACTGCGGCGGGAGGGCCACGGTGAGGTGGCGGATCCGGTCCTGGTCGGTGGTGCCGATCGGGGCGGTGTAGCCGAGGCGGGCGCGGGTGTCGATGACGATGCCGCCGGTGGTGGCCGCCGTCTTCTTGGCCTTGTCCCTGATGTGCGGCTGCCACCGCTTCTTGACCTCGGTCTCCATGCGGGCGGCGAGGTCCCGGCGGGGCTTCTTGATCTGGTCCTTCACGTACCGCTCGACGGTGCGCTGGGAGATCCGCAGCATCTGGGCGACCGCTTTGGTGCCCTTGAGCTGCTTGACCAGGTACCGCATCTGGGCGCCGGCCGATTTCGGGATGGGGCGGGTGAACGCCTTCTGTACCGCCTTGTCCAGGCCGTCCCCGAACATGCTCATCGCGGTCTACTCCCCGTCGTCCTCGGTGGTGATGCTGCCGTCCTTGATGTAGCGGGCCAGGTTGAGCTCCTGGCCGTACTGCTCCCGCACGCCCTCGGCCCACAGGGTGGTCTGGGTGCCCTCGTGCTTGACCATCCCCGGCGAGACGCCGAGCCGGAAGCCGCCCGGCAGGGGCTTGCCGTCGGTGTAGGGCAGGAAGTCCAGCGGGCTGGGTCCGTCGGACGGGTACACGGCGCAGTCGGACAGGACCGCGACCGGGTACTGGCCGGTGGCGGCCGCGTGCTTGACCATCTTGCGGTGCATGTTGACGCGGGTTCTGGAGATGACGGCGGCGCGGATGTCGGGGCGCCAGGTCGGGCGGGCCAGGGCCCGCCACGGCTCGCCGGGCTTCCAGCCTTCGCCGCGGGGGCGTTCGCGCAGCTTGCCGATGCCGCCTTTGACCGTGGCCTTCACCGCGGACAGCACGATCGCCAGCTGCGGGTCGGCCTGCTTGTGCTCGGCCATCGCGGCCAGGAAGTCCTGCGGCGACAGGTCGGCGGTGACGCCCAGGTCGGCCATCGTCGCCACGTACGCGTCGCGCAGCCGGTTGTACCAGCCGTCCAGGAACCGGCCGTTCTCGTACCGCACCCATGCCTCCACCGGGGCGACGTCGTAACCCAGTTCGACCGCGTACGCCACGGTCGGCGTGGCGTACCAGGCCGGCCCCTCGGGCCGCTCGCCCTTGCGCGTGAACGGGCTGGGCAGCAGATCCCCTTCGAGTCGCTGCCACTCCTTGCCGACCCGCACGCGGGACAGGTCGACGTGGGAGAGGTCGACCAGCCAGGAGCCGGGCAGCTTCGGTTCGAAGACCGGGTTCCCGACCCGGGTCGGCGCACCGAGGCCGACGATCGTGCCGTTCGCTCCGGCGGCGAAGGCCATGTTCACGTCGATGCCCACCAGGTAGCGCTTGAGGCATTCGTCATCGGTGATCGGGCGCGACCAGTCGTACGCCTCCTCCATCAGCACCTCGGCCTGGGTGCGCCGGTGGAAGCGCGGCAGATCGGCGAGCAGCGGGTGCCCGTCGGGGGCCTCGCACGGCGCGCAGTCGACCGGGTCCTTGCCCAGCGAGCCGGGGTTGTGCTCGCTGTGCCGCTTGCCGCCCGCGTCCGGCTCGCTGGCGCGCGTGGGCGGGTGCAGGGCGGTCATCAGCTCCAGACCGGTCACGGCCGTGGAGCCGCGCGGCGTCATCACCCGCGTCGCGTAGGTGCCCAGCAGGCGGGCGAGTTCCGCCGGCGGAAGCTGCCCGGCCTGGTCCCAGTGGCGGGTGTCGAGGGCGTCCCAGCCCGGGATGCACAGCTGCACGCATATGCGCTGCCCGCCCTGCGCCGGGCGGTAGATCCGCGCCCACGGCCCGAACCCACGCTTCGTCAGCTGCCAGTCGGCCCGCGCGAGCTGCTTGATGACCTTGTGGCCCTCCGGCAGCCGCCCGGACAGGCGCTCCTCCTCGGTGAGGCGGAGCGGCAGGCCGTAGCGCTCGCACGCGGCCTCGGTGAGCACGATCAGCGGGTCGGCGTCCTTGCCCGGCCCGCTCAGCTTCGGCTGCCCGAGCCTGGCCTCCGACAGCGTCCAGTCGACCAGGGCCGGGACGGACCTGGCGGAGACATCGAGGACCAGGCCGCCGACGCAGTACGCGAAGACCTTCCCGTCCTCGACGTCGACGACCGCGAGCGGCCCGTGGGCGAAGCGCGGGTCGGCGGCGACGGCGGCCGGGGCGGGCTTCGCCGTGGCCTTCTTCACCGCCGGACGCCGCGACATCGACGTCGTCGACGGCCCGGAGGCCGGGCGGGGCGGGGTGTTCTGTTCGGCAGTCATGTCGGCAGTCATGGCCGCAGCCTCGGTGGCCATGACGGTGAGCGCAGGACCCGCTTCGACGGGCGCGGCCTCGCGCGCGTCGGGCACCTCGGGCACCGGCGTGTCCTGGCCGGGCGCCGCGGGGTTGGCGGGATAGAGCTCCGCGAGCTTGTCCAGCAGCCGGGCATACGCCTCACGCTGCGGCGGCCGCGGTTCGGTCCTGCCGCTCTCCCATGACACGACGGTCGGCCGGCGCACCTCCAGCGCGGCGGCCACCTGCTCCTGGGACAGTCCGTGAGCCTTGCGCAGCCGGACCCGTTCCGCGGGCGGGGGCAGTGGCGACTGCCCGGCGATCAGGGCGTCGACCGCGTCGAACAACTCGGACATGAGCACCTCCTGCCCCACAGCGTAACGAACATGTTGCGTACTAAGTACCGAACATATCGCGTACATCTGCACGGGTCGCGTCCCGGTCATTCGTAGGGTCGGGAGGCCGGAGCGAAGTGCATCGCTGTGCAAGCTCGTCGGCGAGGTCCTCTGCTGGGACATCCACCCACCATCGACGACGGAGGCGCCGGCGCGCGCCCTCTGGCTGGTACGGACGCGGGCAAGGGCAAGGGCAAGGGCAAGGGCAAGCATCACAGAGTTCGGCTGCATCTCCTCGCTGCCGTTGTTGGCGGCGGCCAGTTCGACGATCCCCATGCGGCTGCTGTCGCTCTCGACGGGGCTGCGCAGGGCCAGTACGGCCAGAGGTCACCCCCGGCTCTGAATCAATCGCCGGCTCAGTCCTGCTGGTGTCGGAACGCCTCCCGCGCCAGAGGGTCGTCGGGCTGCAGGACTGCCCCGTCCCACTCCTGCTCGGGGGCCCGTGCCATCGGGCTGACCAGGCGCTCCGCGTAGGACGAGGCGGCATGGGCGGCCAGCACGCGGACCCGGCCGTCGCCCGAGCCGCGGGGGGCCAGCGGGACGACGACGACCGGCAGACCCCGCTCATCGGTGACGAACAGTTCGAAGTCGTCGCGGCGGAAGTGGTCGATGTCCACTATCGGCTTGGGGTAGTGGTGGTACCCGGCCGCATTCGGCAGCACCCCGGAGTGCGGGCCGCGCGGCAACGGCACCGAGGCGTTGAAGATGGAGTCCGTCCACTCGGCGACCTGGCCGGCCGTCCGGATCGGTGTGCCCAGCAGGCGCTCGCCGTCGTCGTACCCGAGGGCGGCGTAACCGGGCAGCGTGTCCGGGAAGGCGCTGACCACCCGAGCCGCGCACCGGCGGATGCGGTCCACCTTCTCCGGGGCCGCGCAGAACTGCGCCGACCACTCGATGCCGAGCGGCAGCAGCACGCACAGCCATCCGTCGTGGTCGCTGACCCAGACCCCTCCGCCGTGATGGTCCTCGTACCCGGCCGAGCCGGGACCGGGGACGAACGGCCACTCGCCGTCGGTCGTGGCGACGAGCGTACGCATCAGCTTCCGGCTCGCCTTGTACTGCGCGGACTCCGTACGTGGCGGGTGGTCGGCCACGTTGATCGTCCAGGGGAAGTCCTGGTGCTCTGTGTGATCCCGTTGCATCGGGTCCATGGGGGACATCGCTGGCCTCCTCGCCATGAGAGGTCCGGGGCGGGCCGGAGCGGTCTAGACGGTGAACGGACGCTGCTTGAGGAATCCGCCGTCGAGATGCCCTGTACGGAACAGGTCGGGATTCTGGTTCATCGGCATCCGCTTCAGGATCTGCCGGTGGAAGGCCCGGTATCCGCCGTGGGTCCCGCTCTTCTGCCACTCGTCCCAGGTCTGCAGCAGGTTCGCGGTGAACAGGCCGTTGCGCAGCCCGTCCGCCGAGGTCTGGTTGTCCTGGCAGCCGGACAGCAGCAGGATCGACGCCGGGATCTGCCCTGAGTCCTTGGCCTGGGTCTCCTTCTGGATCCCCTCGTAGAGTGCGGCGTCCCGCTTGTTGACCTCTGCCTGCGTGCTCAGCGGCATCACCCTGATCCGCTTCTCGATCTTCTCCGGGTCCTCGGTGCCGAACTGCTCACGCAGCGCGCGGGGGCTCAGCAGTTCGGGCGCCGCGCGGACGACCGATCCGCTGTGACAGCTGTCGGACAGCGCCAGGACACGCACCCCGGCGGCGAAGGTGCCCAGCAGGGCGAACAGTTCGTCATCGACGAACTGCCGGTCCCACAGCACCCAGGTCTCGTCCAGCCGGTCCGGCTCGTCGTCGGGTCCGTTGAGGTCGTCCACCTGCCCTCCGTGCCCGGAGTAGCTCAGGAGCAGGATGTCGCCCTTCTTCAGCCTCCCCGCCGCGTCCCTCAGGGTGGAGGTGACGTTCTCGACGGTCGCGTCCTGGGTGAGGATCGGCTCCGTCACGGTGAAGTTCGCCTTCCCTGCGAGCTGGGCCATGTCGCGGGCGTCGTTCTCGCAGGCGAGCAGCGTGCCGTCCCAGCCGTTGTAGCGTTCGGGATCTACTGCGTTGAGCCCTATGTGGATGGACAGACCTGTGGCCATGGCGAGGTCTCCTCTCGGCTTCCACTCCTGTCCGTGACGCTACGGCCAGCGATCGTCCGTCACCCGCGGGGCTGAGCCGAACGGGTGAATGAACGTAGAGCTCGTTCAGAACCAGGCACGTCAACTGCGCCTCAGCCGCCGTCGGCCTGAGGTTGCGGGGTGTTCCCGCCCCGGAGAGACTGCTGATATGCGCGTGCTGTATGCGCGGGCCATGTGCCCCGGGATTCGGTTTGCCCGGCCGGAGTGGACGGCGCCGCCCTGCGGGAGCACCTGCCAGAACCCTTCTCCTCTGCCCCCTGGGCGGATCCCATGAGCGTTCTGCGTTTGACTACGTCCGCTACAAGGGTCCGCGTTTCCCGGGTGTCGGCCAGGACAAGCCCAAGGCCTCCGACCGCTGTCCGGTCATTTTCGAGCTGGAGATCCCGTAAGCCGAACCGTCACCATGACGATTCACGGCGAAAGGAAGTGAGATGGGAACGCCCGAGGGAATTCCTCAGTACTGTGCGCAGCCGCCGCAGAGTCAGCCCGTACTCCGCCCGGACCTCGGTCCGCAGCGGGCGAGGGCGATACAGATCGTCCGTTCCAAGTGGGTGAACGGCACGATGCTGCGGTACTGCTTCTTCGACGACGGAGGGGAAGGTCCCGGAAAGAACCAGCTGGACGAGGTTCACCAGGCTTTCCAGGACTGGAAGGATGTAGGGATCGGGCTGGAGTTCCGCGAGGTCCACGACGCCGGGGACGCGGAGATCCGTATCTCGTTCCGGGACGACGGTTCGTGGTCGTACGTCGGTACGGACGTCCTCACGATCAGCAGCCGCGAGCCCACGATGAACTTCGGCTGGGATCTGACCAGCCCGCACGGAAAGGCCACGGCCAGGCATGAGATCGGGCACTCGCTCGGTTTCGCCCACGAGCACCAGAATCCGTTCGCGGGAATCGTCTGGGACGAGGAAAAGGTCTACTCCGAACTCGGCGGCCCGCCCAACAACTGGCCCCGCGCCGTCACATTCCACAATGTGTTGCGCAAGCTTTCGGTCAGTGAGGTGACGGGCTCGTCCTGGGATCCGGAATCCATCATGGAGTATGGATTCCCCGGAGGTCTCATAAAGGAGCCGGTGAAATTCCGTTCCGGAATCCCCTCACCGCTGAAGCTCTCCGAGGTGGACAGGGAACTCGTCCTCACGTGGTACCCGCCACTGAAGGCCGAGATTCCCGAACTGGCACCGTTCGCCTCGGCCCCCCTGGACCTCGCTTCGGGCGGGCAGGCGGACTTCGAGATCAAGCCGCCCGAGACACGCAAGTACACGCTCGGCACCTTCGGACAGACCGATGTCGTACTCGTCCTCTTCGAGGACATCGGCGGCGAACTGCGCTACCTGGCCGGTGAGGACGACAGCGGCGAGGACCGCAACGGCCGCCTGGAGGTCAAGCTGCAGAAGGGCCGCCGCTATGTGGTCCGTACGCGGCTGTATTCCGCGTGGGGTTCCGGAGACGCCTCGATCATGTGCTGGTGAGCCGGTCGGTCACGCCGCCTCGCCCTGGCCCGGGCCCGCGAGAGCGGGTTCGGGGTCGGACGTGCCCGTCGGCGGGTGGGCGTCGTCGTGATGCCTGAACAGTTTGCCGGGCCACCACATCCATCGACCCACGTCCAGGGTCAGCGCGGTGACCAGCACCGAGCGGACGATCGTGGTGTCCAGCAGCACGCCGAACGCCACCGCGAACCCGAGCTCGGCCGCGAACACCAGCGGCAGCGAGGCCATCGCCGCGAAGGTACCGGCCAGGACCAGACCGGCTGAGGTGATCACAGCCCCGGTGGCTGACAGGCCCGTCAGCGCGCCGCGCCGGGTGCCGTGCAGCAGGGCCTCCTCGCGCACCCGGGTGACCAGGAAGATGTTGTAGTCGATGCCCAGGGCGACCAGGAACACGAACGTCAGGAGCGGGAAGGAGGCTTCGGCTCCGGCGAAGTGGAACACGTGGTTGAACATCAGACCGCTCACGCCGAGGGCCGCTCCGAACGACAGCACGACCGTCGCCATGAGCAGCAGTGGTGCGACGATCGCCCGCAGCAGCAGCGCGAGGACGAGGAACACCATGACCAGCACGATGGGGATGATCACCTTGGAGTCGCGGGCGGCCGCTTCCTGCGTGTCGAGAATGATCGCCGTGTTGCCGCCGACCTGGGCATCCGCACCCTCGACCTTGTGGACCGCGGTTCTGGCCTGCTCGACGGTGCGCATCGCGGCCGTGCTGCTGGGATCGTCCTTGAGCTCCCCGAGCATGATGGCCTCACCGTCCTTGACCATCGGCGTTGAGACGTCAACGAGTCCTGGGACGCCGGACAGTGCGGTCTTCACCTGCTCCGCCGAGGCGGCGCTGGCCACGACGTAGACGGGGTCGCCCGACCCGGCCGGGAAGTGCCTGGACTGGATCTCCTCGCCGACGGCCATCTGCGGCTTGTGGGTGAACTGGTCCTTGTTGGAGAGCCCGTCGGCCTTGAGCCCGAGCACCCCGGTCGCCATGACGCCGAGGGCGAGCGCGGCGCCGATCCACACGATCCGCGGCCGGCCGGAGACGGCGGTGCCGACCCGGGTCCAGATGCCCGCCCTGGCCGCCCCGGCCGGTCCGTAGGATCCGTACGACGGCGGCACCGGCCAGAAGATCCAGCGGCCGCAGATGACCAGCAGGGCCGGCATCAGGGTGACCATGGCGAGCAGCCCCACGAGGATGCCGACGGCGCAGGCCGGCCCGAGCCCTTGGGTGGAGTTGAGGGTCGCCAGCATCAGCAGCATCAGGCTGACCGCGACGGTCGCGGCGCTGGCGATGATCGCGGGACTGGAGCGGTGCAGGGCCTCCGCCATCGCCTCGTGCCGGTCCTCGTGCCGCCGCAACTCCTCTCGGTACCGTGAGGTGAGCAGGAGCGCGTAGTCGGTGGCTGCGCCGAACACCAGCACGGTCAGGATGAAGCTGGTCTGCTTGTTGACGGTGAGTCCGGCGTTCCTCGCCAGCAGGTAGATCACCGCTTCCGACGCGACCAGGGCGCCGCCCACGGTCAGCAACGGCAGTAGTGGCAGCAACGGGCTGCGGTAGGTGAGCAGCAGGATGACGACCACCACCGAGGCGGTGATCGCCGTCAGGCCGCCTCCTCCGCTGAAGGCCTTGATCGAGTCCGATGCGTAGCCGGCCGGCCCGGTGACGTGGAACCCGAGGCCGTTGGCGTTCTGTTCCCCGACCTCGGTCATCGCGTCGACGACCCTGCCGATCCCTTCCCAGCCCTTCTTGTCCTTGTGAACCTGGACCACGGTCTGGATGGCCTTGCCGTCCTGGGACTTCAATGGGCCCTGTGGCTGCCCGGCGACGTATTCGATGCCCGCAAAGGCTTCGGCGTCGGCTCGGGCCTTGGCCAGGTCGGCAGGGGTGACGCCCTCGGGCCGGTCGTAGATCACGATCGCGGGCAGGGTATCGGCAAGCTGGAATTTCTCAGCCCGGTCGACGATCCTGGTCGACTCCGCGTTACTGGGCAGCCAGGCCGAATTGTCGTTCTGCTCGACGTCGCCGAGCTTGCCGGCCAGCATGAGGGCCGGGACCAGCAGGGCCGTCCAAAGGGCGAGGACGACCCATTTCGCCACTCTGCCACTGGGCAAGGACACCATTTTCCGCAGCATGGGGATTCCTCGGTCTTCAGTTGACGTGAGAGAGCTTGTCGGGATTGGCGACGGTGTAGATCCCGCACACCTGCTTGCCGTCCGCAGTGAGGTCCAGGACGAGGACGGCGTAGGGGGTGTCGCCGGCGAACAGCAGCGCCGACGGGTCGCCGTTGACGCGTCGGTAGACGACGTCGAGGCCCTTGCCAGAGCGGGGAGCGAGAGCGGCGAACAGGCGGGCGACCTTGTCCCGGCCGTGGAGCGGCCGCAGTCCCCCCGCTGTATGGGCCTTGCCTCCGCCGTCACTCCACAGGGTCACCTCCGGTGCCAGGATCTGCAGGAGGGCGTCCAGGTCACCGCCGAGCGCGGCGGCCAGGAACCGTTCGGTCACCTGCTGCCGTACGTGCGGGGCGGGCTCGTAGCGGGGGCGTCGGGCGTGGACGTGCTCGCGGGCGCGATGGGCGAGCTGGCGAATCGCCGAGGGACTGCGGCCGAGGATCTCCGCGATCTCGGTGTGGGCGTAGCCGAACACCTCGTGCAGGACGAACACCCCGCGTTCCAGTGGGGTGAGGGTTTCCAGGACCACCAGCAGCGCCATCGACACCGTCTCGGCGCGCACTGCCGCATCAGCGGCATCGTCCGGGACGGGAGTGACGGTGAGGGGGCTGACGAGCGGTTCGGGCAGCCACGGCCCGACGTAGGTCACACGGCGGCGGCTGATGGCGGCCTGGTGAGCGAGGGCCCGGTTCACCGCGATCCGCACCAGGTAGGCGCGCGGGTTGTCGATCGGCTCCGCACTCGGTGCCTGGATTCTGGCCGTCCACGACAGCCAGGTCTCCTGCACCACGTCCTCGGTGTCGGCGACGCCGCCGAGCATGTTGTAGACGATGGAGAACAGCAGCTCACGGTGGTCGTTGAACACCTGTGTCGCAGTGTTCGCCACCGGATCTGGCGGGGTGTCGGACATCGCAGGGCCTCCCGTCGCGGATGCGTTCCGGACTGAGAGCGATCCGGGCGCCCGGAGTGTGACATCCGCTTCCGGCATGTGATCCACATCTCGTCAACGGCCCGCGATGTCATGCGGCCAGGACGCGGCCGCGTAGGACCGGCGACGTGCGCCCCGTGCAGCGACATTCCCTGCCGCCTGCCGACCATGACCTCCATCGCGGCCGCCGAGCGGGACATCCGGGCCCTGATGATCCGTCTGCCAGCAGGCCGGACACAGGAGTTCGCACCGCCAGGCATCATTAGCATATGCCACTCGGCAACTTTTGTTGTCAACACCGCAGTTGGGTAACTATAGTTGTCGTCGTGACGGACGCTGAAGCCATCAACGCGGAACTGACCGACCTCGACAAGAACCTGTACGACGCCCTGACCCCTCTCGCCTCGGCGATGCGCGCCCGGGTGACCGGGCTCCCCGAGAACCGCATGTGGAATGCGGATCCCACCGAGGTGGCTCTGTCGATCCTCGCCGCCTGGAAGGTCGTGGACACGGCGGTCGGGCGGTTGACAGCGCAAGCCGCACGGACCGCCGGCTCCTACGGTGCGAGCTACGAGCAGATGGGAGCCGCTTGGGGGATCACCCGGCAGGGCGCCCGCAAGAAGTGGCCCGACGCGATCAACAGGTCGGCAGGGGCGGAGTTGGAGCCGAGCATCGTCCAGCTGTTCGGCGGGACTGCCGCATTGTTCTGGGAGCCGTCATCGGGCGGCTGGCGGTGGACCGGGCAGGCAGCCGACGGAGCGCGCACCGAAGCCGACGGCTCCCTCCCCTGCGATACGAAGGAAGAGGCTGCCGCCTACGCAGGCGCCTTCCTCAAAGAGCATGCCGTCAACCAGAGCTAGTGCCGCCGCGTTCATCACCGTCCGCAGTGACTGTCACTGCCGGGATGGCACGCGCCGCAGCCGGCAGCACTGACCCCTGGACAGGCAGGAGCCGCAGTCGGAGCAGGCGAACTCGATCACGATGGCGTCGCGGCCGTACAGCGGGTATCGCCGAGGTGAGCCCAAAAGGGCCCCGTGCTCGTCGTCCTGGGTCCTGGCGCTGCTCAGCCGCGCCGGACAGAGAACAGGCGCGCCACCACAGCCAGCACCAGCCCGGCCGCGATGAGGTACAGGCCAAGACGTTCTTCGGGCACTGCCGGGGACCACACCCGCCAAGCCGACGGGGTGTAGCTGTGGGCCTCCAGGAAGGACCCGTAGGTCCTGGGGGGCGCGCTGGTCTGGCCGCGCACCCACAGCAGGGCGCCTATGACGGCGCAGGGCACGGATATCGCATACAGGACCGTGGAGCAGCGCGGGGCCGGTCTGTTCACGGTTCTTCCTCGTCGTCGTTGTCGTCGTGGTCTGTGGATTCTCGCTGCACGTGCCGGTCACTTCCGCGCCGGGGCATCGTTTCGAGTGCCCGTACGTACAGCAGCTCTTCTGCCCGCCTGCCCCACGCGGGTGCTGACGGTCCGGCCGGCCCCGGATTGCGCCATGACACGAGCAGCCCGAACTACGCCTGTACCCGGCAGCCCTCACGGTCACAGCACTGGCGGCTTGGCCGGCTGTTGCCGGCACCTGGTGCCGGACGGCGGAGCGGGAGTGCCTTCCAACGTCAGCGGCCGGGGACGCTCATCGGCGAGAGGCCCTCCCGGTCCCGGCCCATCGTCGTACGCGACGGATGGGCCGGGCGAGCGCCGGTTGGCGGGCGTCAGCCGCCGACGGTGGAGGCGGCGGCTGCGGCGATGAGGGCAGCGGCGTCGGCGGGCCGGATGTGTCCGGCTGCCGTGGCGCGTGCGGTGGCCGTGGCCCACCGGGAGAGGAACTGCGGGTGGGTGGGATACAGGGCTGCCAGTTTCACGGCGTCGAAGGGCACGGTGGTGCCGAACAGGAAGCAGAACTGGGAGCCTTCCTGGCCGAGGCCCGACAGGGTCGCCACCGGGGCGTCGACGGAGGGGGTGCGGATGCCGCCCTTGACGTTGCCGTTGGCGTCGAGGACGAACGACGGGGGCGAGTCCGAGGTGACCTCGAGCCTCGGCGCGGGCGCCGGCGCCACTCCCGTGGTCGCCCAGCGGTTCAGCGCGTGGACGGCGGCTTCCAGGACATAGTGCGCCTGGCCGGCGTTGATCGGCGTGGAGCACGTGAAAACGGGATAGTCGGGATTGGGGGTGGTGGGCGGGTGGAGCAGGGTGTCGAACGCCTGGATGTCCCCTTGCCCGTCACCCGTGTCCTTGGGGCCGACCGGGGTGATGTAGGTGTCACCGTGGGCGGTTCCCGCGACCTCCCAGAGGCGGAAGTGCTCTGAGTCCGGCTGACGGGCCGCCAGGTAGCCGAGCGTCAGCAGGTCGGTCTCGGTCTCGAAGGTGAGCACCGGTATCCGCAGATCGGTGCGCACCAGGAGGCCGTCCGGGACCGGGACATCGGCCTGGGGGGCCTGGGACAGCGCCGCCGAGAAGCCTGCCCGGCTCTCCAGGAGGATGCCGTCGTACACGTTCACGATGGGCTGGACGGCATCGGCGTACGTGGTGAGCCGGAACGCCGACTGCGACTCGCCGAAGCCCAGTACGGTGCGCGGCCGCAAGCCGCCGAGGACGGTGGGCGCCGAATCGCGTACCGCCTGCCCGGCCTGCGAGAAGATGTCATACGAATAGCTGTCTCCGGGGTGCGACAGGGCGGCGTAGCGCTCCGGGTCCGCCGCCTTTGTCGCGTTGGCGCCGACCGCCTGGGCGGAGACGCCGACCCAGGCGTAGCCCTCACGGATCAGTTCGTTGTGGGTCTGGACCCAGGCCACCGCCGCGTCCGTCCCGCCGGACACGTTGAGCCATTCGACCACCACGGTCCCGTTGAAGCGCCTGGGATCCTCCGGCCTGTTCACGACGATTCGCGTGGTGTACGCGGCGGTGCTCGCCGGCTCCACTGTCCACTTGCCGTCGGCGGTCAGGGGGCTGACCGGCTGGTAGCTGTCGGCGGTCCCGGACAGGAAGTACTCGGACTGTTCGTAGCCGAGCCGGCTCAGATCGAAAGCCGTTCCCTGGAGTTGGACCGCACCGGTGCCGCCCGTGACCGGTCCGGTGACCGTCGGGCTGGCCGCGGATGAGTTCGAGCGCGGTACGGCGTCGGCATGCGCGACCTCTGCGGTCGAGGTGCTGATCAGGAGTGCCAACGCCGCCGTTAACGACGTTTTGACGAGGCAGCGGGCCGTTCTGACGAATTGCGTGATCACGTAGTGCACCTTTCGTCAAGAGGCAACCCCCGTTCGCCGTGGCACTCTAGAGTGACGTTTTCGTAACTGTCAATGACATTGTCATTTAACGAGTACAGCATTCTCAGTCGAAGACCCCGGGAGGCTTGGCCGCAAAAAGGCGCGTCAAGCATGGGTCTTGATGTGACGAAGAGCACGCCTCCCGCGTGCAACCGACTCCGCAGTGGTCTGAACCAATGCCGGTCACGCGCCGTGCAACCGCCCGTGTGTGACGGACTTACGTAACGGCCATCCCACGGAGGCGGTTCATGACATCCCCAGCACAGCCGGTCCGCGCCATCGAGGCGGACAATGTCCGCAAGACCTATCCCGGAGGTGTCCGCGCGCTCGACGGCCTGTCGTTCGGCGTCGAGCACGGCACGGTGTTCGGGCTCCTCGGGCCCAACGGCGCGGGCAAGTCGACCACCATCAAGATCCTGACCACCCTGGCCCGTCCGGACTCCGGTTCGGTGCGGGTCGCGGGCCATGACGCACTGCGCCATCCCGACCGCGTACGCCGTGCCATCGGCGTGGTCTCCCAGCGTTCCGGCGCGGACCCGATGACGACCGGACGCGACAACCTCATCCTGCAGGGGCGGCTCTACGGGCTGCGCGGTGCCGCGCTGCGCGACAGGGTGGAGGCGCTGCTCGGCAGATTCGATCTCGTACGCGCCGCCGGACGGGAGGTGCGCACCTACTCGGGCGGTATGCAGCGCCGGCTGGACGTCGCGCTCAGCATGGTGCACACCCCCCAGGTGCTGTTCCTCGACGAGCCGACGACCGGGCTGGATCCCGAGTCGCGGGCCGCGATGTGGGACGAGATCGAACGGCTCGTCAGCGATCACGCGCTGACCATCCTGCTGACCACCCACCACCTGGAGGAGATCGACCGGCTCGCCCACCGGCTGGCCATCGTCGACCAGGGGCGGATCGTCGTCACGGGCACGCCGGAGGAGCTGAAGGGCGAGCTGCGCGGTGACGCCGTACGCATCGAACTGCGGTCCACGCCCGACGCCGGGGAGGAACAGCTCGCGCGCCACGCGCTCGCGACCCTGCCGGGCCTGAGGGAGATCTCGGTCGACGGCCGGCGGCTGAGCGCCCGCGCCGACGAGGGGGCGGCCGCCGTTCCGCCGGCACTGGCCGCCCTCGGCCGGGCCGGACTGGAGGTCGCCGCCGTCACCATCGCCCGGCCCTCGATGGACGACGTGTACCTGCGCCACGTGGGCCGCCGGTCCCTCCTCACCGAACCCGCCGGCGGCCTCGAGACCGTGGGGGCCGCGCGGTGAACGGCCTGCTCATGGACACGGTGTGGATGACGCACCGCCGGCTGAAGGTGGTGGTCCACCAGCCCGGATATCTCGTCATCACGCTGGTCCAGCCGGTCATCTGGCTCTTCCTGTTCGGGAGCCTGTTCAAGAAGATCGTCGAGCTGCCGGGGTTCGGGGCCTCCTCGTATCTGGACTACCTCGTGCCGGGCATCGTGGTGATGAACGCCCTGTCGTTCAACTCCTGGGCGGGCATGGGAGCGCTGGAGGAGATCGAACGCGGGACCTTCAACCGCTTCCTGATCACACCGGTCAGCCGCAGCGCCATCATGAACTGCGCGGTCGTGGAGTACGCGCTCAGCACCGTCGTCCAGTCACTCATCATCGTGGCGCTGGGCCGGGCAGGCGGTGCCCAGTACCCGGGAGGGGCCGCGGGGCTGGCTGTCCTGATCACGGCGGCGGTGCTGCTCGGTGTGATCTTCAGCGCCCTGTCCAACACCTTCGGGCTGCTGGTCCGGCGGCGCGAGACCATCATCGCGCTCAACACCTTCCTCCTGCTGCCGCTCACCTTCCTGTCGTCGGCGTTCATGTCATGGAACCTGATGCCGCGCTGGATGTGCGACATCGCGGTGTTCAACCCGGTCAACTGGGCCCTGACGGCGGGGCGTACGGCCCTCGGCGACGCCCCCGACCGGTGGACCGTCCTCACCCGCTGCGGCGGTCTCGCGGCCCTCGCCGCGCTGGCGGTCCTGCTGTCCCTGCGGTGCTTCCGCACGTACCAGAAATCCGTGTGACGCCCGGGCCTCCGGGCCCTGGAACCTACCCAGAAACGGATGAGGCAGCACTCATGAAGCCCATCGTGGCCGGCCCAGCTTCCGGTCATCCCACCGCTCTGGGCGACAACGGCGTCGACCCCACATGTTCCCTCCACATCCCGGCCGAGGAAATGCTCACCGGGGACTGGATTCCGATCCGCCGCACCGCCGACGGAGTCCTGATCGCCACCGCGGACGGTTCCCCGGACGGAGCCATCGCCCCGTCCGCTCCCAGGAAGTGGTTCCCGGGTGAGGAACTGCTGTTCCTGCGGGCCGCCCGGCGCGAGATCCAGGAACTCGTCCTCGACATGCGGCTGGACGAGGTCGCCGACGACATGGCCAACGCCTTCACCCGGCGCTCCCCCGCATTCGCCGCCCGCACCGGCATCCGGACGTGGCAGAAGAGCGCGGCGTACGCCATCGTCCTCGCGGTCGCCGGCACGCTCCTGGCGGGAGACCTCAACCTGGTCATGACCGCCGTCTCCTTCCTCTTCTGCCTCGGCCTGCTCTTCAAGGTGTTCCTCGCCGTGGTGCCCTCCAAGAGGACGCCGCAGGCCGCGCAGACACCCGAACCGGCCGACCACGAACTCCCCACCTACACGATCCTGGTCCCGGCCTACCAGGAGGAAGCCGTCATCGGGGACACCGTCCGCTGGCTCGCGGACCTGGACTACCCCAAGGACAAGCTCGAAGTCCTCGTCCTGGTGGAGCGGCGCGACGAAGCGACCGCCCGGGCCGTACGAGCGGTGAACCCCCCGGACTTCATCCGCATCGTCCCGCTGGCTCCCGGGCTGCCGCAGACCAAACCGCGGTCCTGCAACCTCGGGCTCATGCTGGCCCGGGGCGAACTCCTGGTGATCTTCGACGCCGAGGACCGGCCGGAGCGCGACCAGTTACGCAAGGTCGCGCGGCAGTTCGCAGCCGGCGGCGACCGGCTCGCCTGCGTCCAGGCGAAGCTCAACTACTACAACGAGGCCCGCAATCCGCTGACCCGCCTGTTCAGCCTGGAGTACGCGTTCTGGTTCGACCTGATGCTGCCCGGCATGGCGCGGCTGAAGCTGCCGATCCCGCTCGGCGGTACGAGCAACCACCTGCGTACCGCCATCCTGCGTCGGGTGGGCGGCTGGGACGCCTGGAACGTCACCGAGGACGCCGACCTCGGCCTGCGGCTGGCATCGACCGGACACCGGGTCGAGATAGCCGACTCCACGACCTGGGAGGAGTGCCCCTCACAGCCCTGGGCCTGGACCATGCAGCGCACCCGCTGGCTGAAGGGCTATCTGCTCACCGCGCTGGTGTACACCCGACGGCCCCTCGCCGCGGTCCGGCAGTTCGGCGTGGCCGGCATGGTGTCGCTGCTCGGCATCGTCCTCGGCACACCCGTCATCTTCATGTTCTGGCCCTGTGCCTTCCTGCTGGCGCTGGCCGGCACGACGGGCATCCACGTGGACGGGCTCACCGCGCGCACCGCCGGCCTCGCGTCAGCCGCCATGTGGACCAGCGCCGCGATCATGGCATCGGCCATGCTCCTTGCGGCCTACCGGCGCCGTATCTCGTGGTGGACGGCTGCCCTGGTGCCCCTGTACTGGCTGCTGCACGCCTACGCCGGGTGGCGCGGGCTCCTCCAGCTCATCCGCGCCCCGTACACGTGGGAGAAGACCGCCCACGGCGCACCCTCGCATCTCTCGCATCCCTCGGGCACACAGAACAGGTAGCGCACGCATGGACGATCTCGCCTCCGAAACGACCGGAATCGCCTTCATCGGCTGCGGTTATGTCGCCGACTTCTACATGGCAACGCTCCCCAACCACCCGCACCTGTCCCTGCGCGGTGTCCACGACTGCGACAGCGACCGGTCCGAGCGGTTCTCGGCCCACTACGGCGTCCGGACGTACGCAACCCTCGACGAGCTTCTCGCGGACGACACGGTGACCATCGCCGTCAATCTGACGAACCCGCGCAGTCACTACGAAATCTCCCGCCGCTGCCTGGAGGCGGGAAAGCACGTCTACTCCGAGAAACCCTTCGCCGAGGACCTGCGGCAGGCCACCGAACTGGTCGAACTCGCCGAACGCCGGAACCTCACCCTGTCCTCCGCCCCCTGCTCCCTGCTGAGCGAAACCGCGCAGACCCTCTGGCAGGCCCTCCGGCAGGACGCCATCGGGCAACCGCGCCTCGTCTACGCCGAACTCGACGACGGGGCGGTCCACCAGATGAACCACCGGGCCTGGGCCAGCGCATCCGGAGCGCCCTGGCCCTCCGAGGACGAGTTCCGGGTCGGCCCCACCCTGGAGCATGCCGGCTACTACCTGACCTGGCTCACGGCCTTCTTCGGCCCGGCCTCCGAAGTCATGTCGTACGGCCGCCTGATCCAGCCCGACAAGCTCCCGGGGACCGGGCCCTCCTCCGGGTTCGCCACGGACTTCACGTGCGCCTGCATCCGTTTCCACTGCGGTGTCGTCGCCCGGCTCACCTGCAGCACGATCGCTCCCCACGACCATTCACTGCAGATCGTGGGCGACGACGGAGTGCTGTCCGTCTCGGAGTGCTGGGACTACGGCGCGCAGGTCGACCTCCGCAAGCGGGTCACCATGACCGCCGCCTCGCCCCAGTACCTGACCGAACCACGCCCACTCCCCCTGGCCCGCCCGGCGGACTACCCCTTCCGCTACGAGCGTTACAACGGGCACGACATGGACTTCGCCCGTGGCATCGCGGACATGGCGGACGCCGTGCGCCATGGAACGAGCCCACGGCTGACCGCCCGCCACGCACTGCACGTCCTTGAGATCATCCTGGCCATCGCCTCCTCGGACGGTGCCGCCCACACCGTCCTGCGCACCAAGTTCGACGAGCTGGAGCCCTTGGCCTGGGCAGCCATTTCCTGAGCGTCCGGTCCGCCCGCTCCCAGGAGGCCTCCCGCCTCCTGGGAGCGGGCCGGGTCCGTACGCGTGGCGCGGACTCACCTCTCGGGTACGGACGTACCTTCGCGCAGGTCACGGGAGGTGGCAGCGGCCCGCTCGTGCCAGCGGCCGTACCGCCCGGCGAGGGACACGGCCGAGACGCCGTGCAGCAGGACGCTGAGCCCGACGGTGACCGCGACCACCCTGCCCAGCAGTTCCACCCCCTGGACGTGTTCCTCCACCACGAGCAGTGCCAGAACGACGGACGCGAGACCGCGCGGCCCGAACCACCCGATGTACGCCACCGTGGGCGGTCGCAGCCTGCTCCCGGCGAGCGCGAGGGCCACCGGCAGCATCCTGACGACGGTGAGGCTGAGCACCGCGTACAGGATGATCCGCCAGCTCAGGTGCTCCAGCGCGGGGCCTAGCAGCACCGCCCCGAAGACCAGAAGGCTGACGGACGCCAGGAGTCCTCCCAGGTTCTCGGTGAAGTCGGCCGTGCGATCCGGGCTCTCCTTCTCGCCGCCGGCACGGTAACGGCGCAGAGCGAACCCGAAGGCGAATCCGGCGACCCAGGCGGCGATGAAGCCACTGCCGTCCGTCACGACGGCGAGTTCGTACGAAGCCGCCGCGAGGGCCAGCGGGTAGACCTGCCACCACTCACCCGTCACCCATCCCCTGGCCCGGGACCACTGCAGCAGCCGGCCCCCGAGCCCACCGACCAGCAGACCCAGCGCGGTGCTCAGCAGGAGTGCGCGCCAGAAGACACCCGCCGCGCCCTCGTCCGCATAGTGCGTCCCCGGGATGGCTGCCAGGAACAGGACGAAGAACGGCAGGACCATGCCGTCGTTCAGGCCGCTTTCGACATTCAGCCCATGACGTACCAGCGCCGGGACCCGGGGATCGGAGATGGCCGACTTCCCGAGCGCGGCGTCGGTGGGGGCGAGGATGGCGCCGACGAGCGCGAGCTCCCAGAGCGTCAGCCCCGGCAGCAGGGGCCAGGCGAGCAGCCAGCCCGCCCCGATGCTCAGCAGCAGTCCGATGCCCAGTAGACGGCCGGGCAGAAAGCCGCCGGTCCGCAGGTCCCGTCTGCGGACCGTCATGGCATCGGTGAACAGGACAAGCGTCAGGGTGGCTTCGAGAAGCGCGGTGATCGGCCCGGCGTCGTGCTCCAGGTCGACGGTGTCGAGCACGGCCGGCCCGAGGAGGATCCCGGAGCCGACGAACACGATCCCGGACGACAGCGGCGTCGTGGACAGCCGACGCGAGCCCAGGGCGTACGCGGCAACGACACCCGCCACCGCCACACCGGTCCAGGCGCCGCTGCTCATGTTCCGGCCCTCCGGATCCGCCCGCCGGACACCCCCGGCAGACCGTGGAACGGATGAGCCATGTCGGTCTCCTCGGCCTGTGGGGTCGGTCCCGACTTCCATCTGACCACGGACCGGCCTGCCCGGCCTCACCTGCCCCGACGCCGACCCGGGCCAGGGACCGCCGGTGCGCGGCGACGCGCACCGGCGGCCTCACTCCACGGCAGTGGGCCCGCCCGCCGCTCAGACGACGCCCTGTGCCTCCATCGCTTCCGCCACGCGCAGGAAGCCGGTGATGTTGGCTCCCAGGACGTAGTCGTCCGGAGTACCGCCGTAGGTCTCGGCGGTGGCGCGGCACCGGGCATGGACGTCCCGCATGACCGCGGCGAGGCGGTCCTCGGTCTCTTCGAAGGTCCACCTGGCGCGAGAGGCGTTCTGCTGCATCTCCAGCGCGGAGGTGGCGACCCCGCCGGCGTTGGCGGCCTTGCCCGGGCCGAACAGGACGCCGGCCTCGCGGAAGATCTCGACGGCCTCCGGGGTGCAGGGCATGTTCGCGCCCTCGGCGACGGCCAGGACGCCGTTCTTGACCAGCGTGCCGGCTTCCTGGCCGCCGAGTTCGTTCTGCGTGGCGCAGGGCAGGGCGATGTCGCAGGGCACGTCGTACACCGAGCCCCGTTCGCTGTACCGTGCCGAGGGCCTGGCCTCGGCGTACGCCGACAGCCGTGCCCGGCGGACCTCCTTGACGGTCTTCAGCAGTTCCAGGTCGATGCCGCTGTCGTCGACGACGTACCCGGTCGAGTCCGAGCAGGCGACCACCGTGCCGCCGAGGGCGTGGACCTTCTCGATCGCGTAGACGGCGACGTTGCCGGAGCCGGAGACCACCACCTTGCGGCCGTCGAAGCCCTGGCCGCGGGTGCCCAGCATCTGGTCGGCGAAGTACACGGCTCCGTAGCCGGTGGCCTCGGTGCGGACGTGCGAGCCGCCCCAGCCGATGCCCTTGCCCGTCAGCACGCCCGCCTCGAAACGGTTGGTGATCCTCTTGTACTGACCGAAGAGGTATCCGATCTCCCGGCCCCCGACGCCGATGTCGCCGGCCGGTACGTCGGTGTGCTCGCCCAGGTGGCGGTGGAGCTCGGTCATGAAGGACTGGCAGAACCGCATCACCTCGCCCTGCGAGCGCCCCTTGGGGTCGAAGTCGGCGCCGCCCTTGCCGCCGCCGATGGCCTGGCCCGTCAGTGCGTTCTTGAAGATCTGCTCGAAGCCGAGGAACTTCACGATGCCCAGATTGACGCTCGGGTGGAACCGCAGGCCCCCCTTGTACGGGCCGAGCGCACTGCTGAATTCCACCCGGAAGCCCCGGTTGACGCGCACCCGGCCCTCGTCGTCCACCCACGGCACCCGGAAGATGACCTGCCGCTCCGGCTCGCACACACGCTCGGCGATGCACGCCTCGGCGTACTCCGGATGTGCCTGCAGTGCCGGCACCAGCGTGTGCAGCACCTCTCCCACCGCCTGGTGGAACTCCGCCTCGCCGGGATTGCGCCGGCAGACCTCGGCGTAGACGGCCTCCATGTGGGCACTGACGTTCATGCGCACCTACTCTCGTCGTGGATCCCGGACGTGCCCGCGCGCGGAGACGTCCGGCCGTTGCCGTGTCAACGAGCACGGGCGGCATGCATCACCGTGCCAGGCAAAGTCATGACGGTGCCCAATGTGCCCAGGTCACCCGCATGAGCGGTGTCGCTTTGGTATACGACGGCCGGGAACACGGCCGGGGCGGGCGACGCCGCTCGTGCATCGGACGGGCTGCGTCGAGCCGTGGTGCTCTGCTTCGGCATGCCCAGCGCGCCGGCGCCGTCCGGAATGACGTCGAACTGCCCGAGGTGTACGCCCTGCTCATTGCCACGCTCGCCATCGTGTTCGACGGCCTCGCGCCACTCCGGAACTTCCAGCGAGCGCCCTAGACCGACACGGTGACGAGCTCGTCTGCGACCCACCGCGCGACGTTGGCGGGGTAGGGCTCCGACAGCCCGAGGACGATGTGCTGGAAGCCGGCGGCGACTGCCTTGCCGATCGCGTCCCGGGTGTTCTGGGGCCGGTCGTAGGAGACCGGCAGGTGTATCGAGCGGGTGATCGAGGCGGGGTCGCGACCGATCTCGGCGCAGTACCGGTCCAGCAGCGCGCTGCGGCGGACGGCGTCGTCGATGTCTCCGCCGGGGATGTTCCACAAGTCGGCGTGCTCGGCAACCACACGCAGCGTCACAGACGAGCGTCCGCCGATCAGGATCGGCGGGCAGGGGCGCTGGACCGGCTTGGGGTTGCAGAACGCCCTGGTGAGCTGGACGTAGGTGCCGTCGAAGTCGAACGGCTCGGTCTCGGTCCACAGCCGCCGGATGACGGTGCACGCCTCGGCGAGGCTCCCCACCGAGTGGGCGAAGTCGTGGAAGGGCAGGCCGTGTGCCTCGTACTCGCGCCGGGCCAGCGGGTGGTCGGGACGTGAGCCTGCGCCTATACCGAAGTCGAGCCGCCCGCCGGAGACGACGTCGACGGTCGCGGCGATCTTGGCCAGCATCGCGGGCGGCCGGAAGCGGTTGCTGGTCACGAGCAGGCCGACACGCAGCCCTCGGGTCTGGGCGGCGAGGGCCGAGAGCAGCGTCCAGCCTTCGTGGGCCGGTCCGTCCGGGTCGCCGCCGATCGGCATGAGGTGGTCGAACAGCCACACGTGCTCGATCTCGGGAATGGCGTCCGCTTCCTGCCACACCCGCAGGATGTCGTGGTAGCCAACCTGCATGGGGGCGGTCATGATTCCGAAGCTTGGCATGGGGCCCGTGGGTCCTTTCTGGTGGCCGGAGGTCGGCAGACCGCCCCTGAAGGGCGGGCAGCGTGCTTCTTCCCGAGCGTCACTTGGATTCGATACGGCCCAGCGGATCGGTGCTCGCAGCCAGCCCGGCGCTCGCCGCCGACCAGCCGGTGTCCGCGGGATGGAGCGCACTGCGGAGGAAGGCCCACGTGAGCCGCTGGATCAGGGCGACCCGTTCGGGGCTCTCGTCCGTCGTCTCCGTGCTGGTGTATCCGGAGATCCCGCCCAGCGAGTGCTCTGCCCCGAACAGGGACAGCAGGCTCTTGGTCCCCGGGCTCAGGAAGTACGCATCCGTGAACCACTCCGGCCCCCGGACGCTCAGGGCGGACTGGTCCTTGTCCCCCGCGACCACCAGGGCCGGCGTCGTCATCTCCGCGAAGCCCGGGCTCATGAAGGAGAAATGCTCGGCGGCGAACGGCGTCAGGTCGGCGCCGCCCGTGCCCGGCACGGCAAACAGCACACCGGCCTTGATCCGCGGGTCGGACAAGTCCGCGCCCGGGACGCCCTCGGCATCGAGGACCCGCGCGCCCAGCAGCATGCTCGCCGTCTGGCCACCCCAGGAGTGCCCGGCCGCGGCGATGCGGCTACGGTCGAGGCGCCCCGCGAGGCCGGGAACGGCGGCTTCGATGAGGTCCAGCTGGTCGACGATGCGCGTCAGGTCCTCGACCCGGAAGCGCCATATCTCCGGGTAACGGGGATCGTCGGGCGTGACGTTCAGCGTCCGCGAGTCGAGGTGGGTGGGCTGAACGACCACGAAACCGCGGGCCGCCCAGCAGTCGACCAGCGGGGCGTAGCCGTCCATCGACTCGCCGAAGCCGTGCGAGAAGACGACGACGGGCAGTTCGTCGCCGGTCACCGGGGCCGACACCCGTACCTGCAGGTCCTCGCCGCGGCCCGGGGCGGGCAACACCACCGGGCGTACCGAGATGACAGGAATGGGCGTGCCGGCGACTCCATCGGCGTGGCGCATCGGGTTCTCCTTGAGAAGTAACGTGAGCGGCGAGGCATGGCCTGGTCCCAGGACGCCAGTTCTGGCACTATGAACAAGCGGATCCGTGTTCCGTTACCGACGATACGGAACCGCGTTCCGTTTAGCAAGATGAATGACGGAGGAAATGGCACAGTGGCCGGCATCGGCAGCGGATCAGAATCGTCAGCTCCCCGGAAGCGGGCCGACGCCCGGCGCAACGAGCAGACACTGCTGGAAGCGGCCGCTGCGGCGTTCATCGCTTCCGGTGTCGATGCGCCCGTGCGCGACATCGCCGCCAAAGCAGGTGTCGGCGTCGGCACGATCTACCGCCACTTCCCGACGCGGGCCGATCTCATCGTCGCCGTCTACCGGCACCAGGTCGAGGCATGCGTCGAAGCGGGCCCGGCCTTGCTGGCGAACAGCGACTCACCGCACGTCGCCCTGGCGCGGTGGATCGATCTC
Organism: Streptomyces sp. NBC_01537; assembly: GCF_045040445.1. Classification (NCBI taxonomy): domain Bacteria; kingdom Bacillati; phylum Actinomycetota; class Actinomycetes; order Kitasatosporales; family Streptomycetaceae; genus Streptomyces; species Streptomyces sp. NBC_01537. Next base: position 329,089 of record NZ_CP109392.1, read on the forward strand.
TTCGTCGACTTCTTGGTCACCAAGCACGGCCTCGCCGAGGCTCTGCAGTCCGACGACGCCACCTTCGCGACCCTGCACGCCTATTTCATCGACCGCCTCATGCCCGTCTGCGCCGAACTGCTCGACGCCTCCGCCAGGGCAGGCGAGATCCGCTCCGACATCGGGGCCCTCGAACTGATGCGTGGCGTCGGCAACCTCTGCATCGGCGCGGACAAGGACCCCCGGTACGACGCCCGTCGCGTGGTCGAACTCCTCCTCGATGGACTGCGCCTCCACTAGGGCCTGTCCGGGCGATCATGGGCGGTCCAGGCGTCGTCTGGTGCGGTGCATCGCAAGGCGCCGGAATGCCCGCAGGGTGGTTTCCTGTGGGCGTTTCGGCAACGCGGCGAGGTGCCGTGCCAGGCGGCGGAGGGGCCGTTCATGATCGCCCGGACAGGCCCTAGGGCGCGTCTCCTGAGTCTGCGGCTCATGCTGGAGAAGGCGGTGCGGCAGGCGAGGGTCTCGGCCGCTCCCGTGGCGGGCTGACCACCATGATTCACGTCAGGCCCGCGCGCCGCCGTCGATCCGGAGGTGGCCGAGCTGGTAGCCGAGCTCCTCGACGCAAACGAAGAGTTCACCCGGCTGTGGGAGTCCCGGGACCGACGCCAGTCAGAATCGCCCGCGCCGCACTGCTGATCATCACCCTGGACTTCGCCTGGGATCACGGTCGGGTGATCGAACTGCGACACTGGATCAGTGATCCACACTGACCCAGCGATTCGTTTCCGCTTCGGACTGACTCCGTTGGAGAAGGTCATACCGTGGGGTGCCGGGCATCCTGTATTGCACTGGTTCGCGCTGACAGACGGCTGGTACTGCATCGACCTCGACGGCCATGAAGTGCTGCGCTACTCGGAGCGCACTGTCCAGGAACTACGGAGCGACAGTGACGGTAGGCAACCACACCCGTATGTGGACTACTACGTCGTCCGCCTGTGGGAGGACATGATCGCGCTCGTGTCGGACGCGATGGAACCGGTGCCACAGGACTTGGTGGATCTTGCGGCCGACACCTCGCCGGACTGGGTCTGGCTGGATGCGCCAGAGGCCGAGGCCGTAATGACCTGGCACAGCGCGGGCTACCTTTACACCAGTTACCTGAGAATCGCCCCGCACGTCCGCTTCTGGCGCACCGTCATCGGTGAGGACGACACCGTGAACGTCACGTGGGAGCATCAGGCGGACCCGGAGGGCGTGATCGAGTTCGCCGGTCCGCAGTCGGGTCAGGTGACCATGGCGACGAACGAGTTCCTCGCGGCGGTGATCGAACTCGACCGGGCGCTGTTCGCCGCTATGGACCAGCGCATCAGCGAGCTGGAAGAGTCGTCGGATCCAGTACCCGGTGTCGAGTTGGACGTAGAGCAGTTGCGCCGTGAGCACCGGGACCGCGCGACCTGGCTGCAGCGTGCACGGGACCGCGACCCGGGTACTGACTGGGACGCCGTACGGATCGGTGCGCACATGCTCCTTGCCCCGAGCACAGCAGCGGAGGACTGAGAGGGGTCGGGACCAGTCCGTCAAACCTGTGGATCAAGCCAGGCGAGCCGTTGATCTCACCGATGCAGCCGATGGCCGGCGGCAGCGCGGATGCGGCGTGTTCTTCCAGCAGCCGCGAGCAGAGTGAGGACGGCGGATGAGGTCACGGTCTCGGCGGCTTTGCGCTGGAACCAGTCGGATGCGGTGGTGACCTCCTTGGCCGCCCACGGTTTATCCATGGTGATCGATCTCAGCAGGTTCCATTCGTGCAGGCGGCGGGTGAGGAAGTCCAGATGGCCTGTCTCCGTGGCCATGGCGCGGGCCCAGACTTCGAATTGCCCGCCGGAAAGCGGAAGCAGTTGTGCTGCCCGGTCGTCCACATGGCGGACCACCGCGGATTGCGCCATTGTCGCGTCCGGGTCGCGCAGGACGGTGGCCACCAGGTCGGCTTCGTCCTCGTCGCGCACGACGGCCAGGTCTTGCAGATAGTGGGCGAATCGCCGGTGCTCGTCCGGGGCGGACTGCCTGTCGGCGTCGTGGCTGGTCACGCGGCGACTCCTTCGGTGCGTTCGACAAGATGGCCGGCCTGCGCCGGTGTCGTCCGCGCGGAACAGGCCAGGAGCGGGGATGCCCGGCGGTTCACGAAGACCATCCATGCAGGTCAAAGACCCAGACGGGTTCAATGGGGTCAATGCTGTTCGACGCTGTTGCTGCACTTTACAGCTGCACCAGCGCCAGATATGAGCTGGTATGGAGCAATAGGCCGCACCCGGGCAGGCCTGGTCGTGCCCGGTTGTCAGGTCTCGGAATCCGGGCAGGAATCGGTCGTCATCGCCAGCTTCGATGGCTACCGTCGCGCCGAACACATGGTGGCGTCGCTCGGGCGGGGTTTTCGCAGGAAGGCCCGCAAGGACGGGACGACTGCTGTCGTGATCACCGGCACCACCGACGGGTCACTGAAGCTGACACAGTCCCGCGTGCTGACGGCCAATGGCTTCGTGTACGCCCTGATCTCTGTCTCCCTCGCCTGGACGGTCGGGCTCATGGGACTGCTCTCGATATGGAAAGGGGCAAAGGGCGAGGCCCACGTCGTTGAAGTGCGTCAAAGGCACGTCGGGTCGGATGCGCACCGGGCCCACGAGATCCTCGCGGAGGCCGGCCCGCACGCGGCTATCGCGCTGGTTCGTTGTAAGGACCCGGACACGCGGCAGACGGTCGTCGCGGCAGTCGCCGACCGTGCAAGGCGTAGCTGGGACGGCTCACTCACCGAGTTTCTCGCCGCCCTCGATCCCGGTACTGCTCACGATTGGGTGCGCGCAGCTCTCGGCGAGCCCTCCAGCACGAACCGCTAGCCTGCGTGTGCCACGTGCGGTTGCGTCAAGACCATGGCCGGGCAGTTGCCGCCCCACCTTCCCTGACATCAGCTCCGTACCCTCCCCCAGCACATCAGGGCTTAGCAACAGCGTTGCTGCGGCCGGTGGTGCGAGGAGAGGCGGGCATGCCGACGTCGACGGCCCTGCGGGTACGTGCTTGCCCGGCGTCCAGCTGGGCGAGCTTGTCCTCGGCACCGGCGAGGCTGACCTGGAGTCCTTCGATCTCACCAAGCCAGCCCTCGCGCTCGGCCTCGGCGCTGCGCCCCCGCACCACTCACCAGGGCACTGGCTGAGGTCGCCGCGGGCCAGGGTCGGGAAGAACCGGGCCCCCAGCGCGCGCACGCTCTCCGAGCCCCACACCGAGGTTCGCCAGCTCTCGAAGCCTGCCAGGTCTGAGCACCCGGCGGGAACATCCATCACGCACATCTCACCGTCAGCTCCGATGACGAACACGTCCACGGCCAGGCTCAGGCGAGTACTGCCGCGGTGCGCTCCTACTGCGGTCGCATCAGGTCCAAGTCCTCACCCCATGCGTCCAGCACCGCACCGTGCCCGGCCCGGCGGGCCACTGCCTCGACCTGGGCGAAGAGACGACGTTGTGTGGACACGTCGCCCACTCCTGAGATGCGGTCCGCAACGTCGAGCAACATGCCGGAGTCCCAGCAGGGCAGCGGGAATCGGGCAAGCTCCCATTCCAGGTACTTGTTGTAGGGGCGGGGGCGACGGTCGAGAGCGAAGAGCAACTCCAGCAGAAACCGGATGCTGTCGGCGGCGTCGAGTCGGGCCGCGAGCGCATGTCCGTCGCGGTCGTTCTTGACCGACCGGTAGAGGGAGTTGGCGTAGGCATCGAGCCACTCGCCCGCCTCCCGGAAGGCTTCATCGGCGTCGAGCCGTGCCTTGCCGGCCAGGATCTGGCCGATGCCTCCGTCGAGCATGTCGAGCACGATCCGGGCGTGGGCGAGGGCGTATCGCTCGAAGCCGGGCATTCCGGCGGCACGGAACTCGTCGAGGGAGAGGACGACGAGGTCGAGTTCTGCGGTGCGCTGCCCCGCAAACCGGGTGAGGGCCGTCGTTGCGCCATCGGCGAGGACGACGTACAGGTCGTGGTCGGAGTGCTCGGTGGTCATGCCCTCGTGGGCTCGGGAACCCTTGAGGACAAGGCCGACGACAGCTGGATCAGCGGCGGCGAGTTCGACAAACGCGTCGTAGGCGATGGGCTGCTGAGCAGTCATTGCGTGATCTCCGGTGTTGTGATGACAGGTATGCCAGCCGGGCGGCCCCAAACTCGTCGGGGTCGCCCGCACCGTATGCGGAGGCACTTGGCCGCCGCCCGGAAGATCAACGCACGTGCGGACTCTACCGCCCGGCCGGCCGAGAGGTCCCGCATTCGGCCGCCTCGAGCACGGCAAGTACGCAGGTCAGTGTCGGGCTCCCGAAATCCCGGTCACAGTCACTCGTTGATGACCGCGATCCGAACGGTGGCCTCGTAGCGGACGGCAAGTTTGTCCTACCTCGTGGCGACGGCCCTGTGTCTCTTGAAACGGTTGATGCCGCACTCGACCGCGGCCTCGTATGCCGCCTGCAATTCGGGTGAAGACCGACGGTGTCCCCAGCGGCCGGGGGATGCCGAGGTACTACTCGAGCAGGTGGTGCTCGTCATCCTTCCGCCACAGCAGCCCGTTTGGCGACCAGCCGCCGCAGCCGGTCGGCGGGGATATTGGAGGCGATCCCCTCCTGCGATCCGGCCAGCAGCTCACGGAAGCAGTGCCGGTCGCCGAACATCACGTCGCGCAGCACCCGACCGGCGCACCGGGTCTCCCACGTCAATCGGTAGTGTTAACGTCGCTCAATTATTTTCATAATGCGATCAGTGCGGGGGCGTGATGAGGCTTCTCCTTACCGACTCCGGTGTCAGGAACGCAAGCGTGCTGGCGGCGCTGGTCGATCTCCTGGGCAAACCGATCGCCGAGGCCAGCGCCCTCTGCATCCCCACCGCAGGGTACGGGGCCAGTACGGGGATCCGGTCGGCCCATGGCGTTTCATCAGCGGACGGTCCCCTAGTCCCATGACCGAGTTGGGGTGGAAGTCGGTGGGCGTGCTGGAGCTCACCGCACTGCCCAGCATCGACAAGGAACGCTGGGGCTCCTGGGTCCGAGAGGCAGACGCCCTGCTGGTGAGCGGCGGCGACGCGCTGTACCTGTGCCACTGGATGCGGGAGTCCGGACTGGCCGACCTCTTCCCGTCGCTGTGCGACACGGTCTACGTAGGGCTCAGTGCCGGGAGCATGGTGCTGACGCCCCGCATCGGGGAGGACTTCGTCGGCTGGAAGCCGCCCACCGGTGACGACAGCACGCTGGGAGTCGTCGATTTCTCCATCTTCCCGCACCTCGACAGCCCGGATTGGCCGGAGAACACCATGGCCGAAGCGGAACGGTGGGCCGCCAGGACAAAGGGTCCGGCGTACGCCATCGACGCTCAGACCGCCATCAAGGTGACCGACGGCGGCGTCGAGGTCGTCTCCGAGGGGCACTGGAAGCTGCTCAACCCTGCAACATGAACGTCGACGGCCGGTTCCTGACGGGTTATGGGATCTGGTCGCGCCGTTGCTGCCGTCGCTTTAGGCCGCGCCGCCAGGGTGGTGGTACGGCGCCGGTGGACGAGCGGGCGGTGTTCACCGCCGTGGTGTATGTGCTGACCAGCGTGCGTGCGTGGCGGCATCTGCCGCCGACGTTCGGTGTCTCGCCGGCCACCGCGCACGCGCCGCGGGTTCACCGCCTGGACGAAGGCAGGCCGGTGGCGGCGACTGCATCGGTCGGTGCTCGAACAGCTCGGCCGCCCGTACCGTCTCCCGGCGCCGACCGTCCTGCAGCAGTCAGCCCGCCCCCATCCCCATACCTCACAACACCACGGGATACAGCCACTACCCCAGGCCCATCAGGGACTTCGCGATCCGAGAGACCGAATACCCATCACCGATCTGCGCGCTACGGGCGGCCGTTTCCCGCACGACAGCGCTCCGCGCCTGGGGCGATCAAGGCTCGAGTAGATCAACGCAGTGCGGCCTTGGGGAAGGGGAAGACTCTCTGCCTCTCCCCCGTAGCCGGAAGCCCGCTTCCGCAAGAAGACCTGACGGGCCCATCACCCCGCCCCGCCACCGGCCCGGCCCGCATCACGGACCGGGCCGGCGGCACTTCATTGAACCGTTACATGACATTGTCATAGCTTCCTCACATGAATCTCTCCGCCGTCGTCCGGGCTCTGCTGCTGCCGCTGATCGCTGGCGCCGCACTGGTGGCCCCGGCACCCGCGACAGCAGCGCCCGTCATCACCGCGCAGCCACCGCAACTGCCCAGCCAGTCAACTCTGTTCACCTCGAACACGACCGTCAGCGGCCGGACCTACGCGTGCTTCCGGGTCCCCTCGGTGGTCCGCACCGGCAACGGGACGCTGGTTGCCTTCGCCGAGGCCCGGACGGGCAGCGCGTGCGAGGACACCAAAGAGATGGACATCGTCAGCCGGGCGTCGACGGACGGCGGCGCCACCTGGAGCGCGCCGCAGATCATCGCCCGCAGTCTGTCGAGCGACCCCGCCAACCTGGGCGTGCCGGCCATCGACGCCCAGCCCACACCGATCGTCGACGCCACGTACAAGGACCCGGACACGGGTCAGGTCGAGGGCCAGGTGGTGCTGCTCTACAGCGTGCGACTGCTCACCAACGGGGGCGTCACCGGCACGGACGGCCAGCCGAACCGTATCCAGACGTTCGCCATGTACAGCCATGACAACGGCCAGACCTGGGTCGGCCGGAAAGACATCACCAGCCAGGTGAACCCCAGGCTGGACGCGCAGCCCGCCACCGAGCAGCAGGGCGTCCGCTTCCTCCAGCCCGGCCCGGGACACGGCATCCAGTTGCGTCCGATCGCGGCCGACGACGAGGGCCGGCTGCTGGCGCCCGCGTACCAGAACGGCCGCCCGGCGACCGACGGAACGTGGGTGAACGACGGCCACCACGCCTCCGCCATCTACACCGACGACCACGGAACGAGCTGGCACCGCGGCGACATCACCACCAACGCCACGCCCCTGTTCGCGGGCGAGGCCAGCATCGCGCAACTGGCCGACGGCAGCCTCTACATGACCTCCCGCAACAATCAGGCCGGCACCGACGCCGACGCCACCGCGGGCACCAACCGCAACAAGGCCATCAGCACCGACCGCGGCCAGACCTGGGGCACGGTGACCCCGGCCAACCTGCCCGGCGCGCGGGTCTTCGCCCCGGTGCTGTCCCTCGACAGCGTCCCGCGCGGTGACAACTTCAACCAGTTGGTGATCACCGAGCCCGTCTACCACGACTCCGCGAGTCCGTCGCTGCAGGGCACACTCAAGCTCCGCTCCTCCTTCGACGACGGCGCCACCTGGCAGACGCCCGCCGAGGGCCTGACCATCGCCAAGGCGGGCGCCGGCTACTCCGACCTCACCCGCACCGCGTCCGGCGGTCTCGGAGTGATCTACGAGGCCGGGCCCGACCCGTGGCAGGACACCGACACCACGTACGACCACACCTCGGTCCGCTTCACCATCGTCTCCGCCGGCCAGACCGTTCTCACCGGACCGGTGACCGGCGCCCGTACCCCGGACACCGCCGGGGGCAATGCGGCCACCCTGCGCGGCAGTGCCCGGCTGACCGACGGCAAGTTCGGCCGCGCGGTGACGCTGGCCCCGGACACCTCCGCCGGCTTTGTCGACGTCGCACCGAGCCCCGCGTACGCCCAGCTCAGCGGGGACTTCACGGCCGCCGCCGACTTCAAGTACAGCTCCACCACCGGGCTGCGGGGCATCCTCTGGGGCTTCGGCGTCGGCGCGGGGCTGCCGCAACTGTGGATCCGGGCGGATCCCGCCAACAACCGGATCGCGGCCAACGCCACCACGGCTTCCGGCAGCACGACGCTGTACTCCAAGTCGAGCTACAACGACAACGCCTGGCACCACGTGGCCCTGGAACGCGCCACCATATCCACCGGCCAGGAGCTGAGCCTGTGGATCGACGGCACAAAGGTCGCCACCGGCACCGCGCCGAGCGGCGCGGTCTCGCCGGCCCGCCCCCAGCCGCTCCAGGTCGGCAACCGGCTGGACGGCGCGCAGCCCTTCGCGGGTTCGATCGACAGCGTGGTGCTCTACGGCCGGGCGCTGAGCGCCCAGGAGATCTCCGCCGCGGCGACCGCTGACACGTACTCCGGTACCGGCCTGCTGCTCCACCTGCCCTTCGAGACCGGCGAGGCCGACACCCGCTCCTGGGACGACACCGACGGCGACGGCCAGATGGATGTCTTCAACCGCACCAGCGACGGCAACATCTGGTACTTCGCGGGCTTCGGCGACGCCACCACCGGCGAACGGCACCTGGAGAACCACACCCTGATCGGCGGCACCTTCGGCTCGTCCTTCCACCCGGCCCGCGGCGACTTCAACAACGACGGCATCGGCGACCTCATCGCCATCAACGACCAGGGCCAGCTGAACTTCTGGCTGGGACAGGGCGACGGCATCCTGTCCGCCCCCGTGGTCCTGATGTCCGGCACCTCGTTCAGCACCGTCAAGGCGGTCTCCGGCGGCGACTTCAACGCCGACGGCCTCACCGACATCGTCGGCCTCGGCTTCGACGGCCACCTGTGGTGGTGGCCCGGAAACGGCGACCGTACCTTCGGCGCCCGCCAGAACCTGTGGCCCGACACGTCCTTCTCCGGCTACTCCGGCGTCCCCACCGGCGACTTCAACGACGACGGCAAAACCGATGTCGCCGCCGTCGACTCCAGTGGCACCCTCTCGTGGTGGGCGGGCGACGGCAAGGGCGGCCTGTCCGCCGCCCAGAACCTGGCGTCCGGCACATCCTTCGCCGCGTACAGCCGCTTCTTCACGGGCGACGTGAACTCCGACGGCCACACCGACTTCGCGGCCGTCGACTCCTCCGGAGCCGCCCACTGGTGGCCCGGCGACGGCGCCGGCCACATCTCCGCCACCGCCGGCACGCTCACCGTCCTCTCCCCCGTCGCCGGGACGGCTCCCGCCCTCCTGAACGGAGGCGTCTACACCTTCTGACCTGCCCGTTCCCGCCGCACGGCCTACTCCAGCCCGGCCCCACCCCCACTTCGGGGTGGGGCCGGGCCCGCCGAGGTCCTCGCCGAGGAAATTACGGCTGGTCAGATGGGTGGGCTCCCCGAAGCCTTGATTGTTGCCCTCTCCACCGGCGCGGGTAAGCACCGTGCCGGCCCGAACCGTCGTTGAACGGATCAAGGCGGTCAAGCTCAACGGGGAGACCTTCGAGATCGACCTTCGTCGCTTGGTCAGTCCGGGCGGCTCCTTCTGCAGGTCCCCCTTTGGGCCGCCCCAGCGGCGTGCTGGTGGGCCCGGCAGACGATGGAGTCGACGTTCCGCATCGTCGTCACTCCCCAGGCGCGGCAGAAAGGCCCCGGAGTCGTTCGGGATCGCCTGCACAACCGGAGGCGTCCGTTCTACCCTCGGTGCCCGAAGGCGGGATACCCGGGCAGCCGGGCCACCTCCCAGCCTGCCGCGACCTCACGCAGCAGCAGCCGCATGGTCTCCGCGAGCGCCGGGAACTGCTCCATCGTGCTCGCCATTTCCCAGCGGTGCCTCAGCACCTGGCGCCTCGTCGGGGCGGGCCGTCGGGTCCGGTGGAGAGGCCCGTCCTCCGCGGTGCGCGGCAGCATGCGCACCGTTGCGTCCACTGTCCAGGCCGCTATGGCCTGCCGCATGCCGGCCTGCCATACCGCGTCATCGGCCAGCGCCGGGTACACCGTGACGACCTCCGCGCGGTAGGTCTGCTCGATCTGTGCGGCCATCCCCTCAGGCAGGGTGAAGACACACCAGCAACTGGAGAACGGCATCCGGCAGTAGGCGGCTGTCATGAACACCGACTGGTAGCAGGCGGCCTCGAAGTCGATCAGCCGCAGGCCTTCCGAGGTGAGCAGGTTGTTGTCGGGACAGGTGTCGCCCGGGGTGAAGGCCGGGTACTCCTCCGCACCCGCTGTCCCGATGCGGGCCAGTTCATCGGCCAGTGTGGGCGGAGCCGCGATTGCGGCCCCCTCCAGCAGCGCGAGCAGGGCGGTGGCGTTCTGCGCCATCCACGGCTCGTCGCCCCAGGACGGCATGCCCTTGTCGTAGCGGGCCCACAACCGCGTGAGGTCGGCACGCCGGTGGACCGATTCGGCGGCCAGCCGGCCGAGCCCGTGGGCCCAGGCGAGCAATCCGTCCTCGGCGGCCTGCGGATCGTCCCCGAGCAGAACGTCCGCGAGGGTCGGTACGGCCCCGAGGTCCGTCATCACCAGCAAGGGCCACTCGGCGTCCACGCCCAGCACCTCGGGACCGGCCAGCCCGAGAGAGAGCCCGGCGGCCTCCGCCGTGAAGGCCCGCAGGGACTCCGGCCCGCCGGTGAAGGCTTTGACGATCACGCTGCCGCCGGCGGCCGTCCCACAACGCAGGACGGTGCTACGCGCGCTGCCGCCCAGGTCGACCGGATCGGACAGCTCGATACCCAGCACTTCGCCGGCGGCATGCACGATCGATTCCATCCCGGCATCCTGCCACCAGCACCGGGACTCCGGGCCGCCGGGCCGCTACTGACGGTTGGTGGCTTGAGCGGCGGTGGTCGGCGGCGTCGTGTTGTTGAGAGGGGTGCTGCCGATGTGCCGACGGGGGGCGGCCATGAGGGCGGCGGAGAGAGCGGTGGCGACGAGCAGGGCGGCGGCTACCCAGAATGCGTGCTGGACGGCGCTGCGCGCGTCGGCGTACACGCCTGATCGGGCACCGGCGAGGTAGACGCTCCCGAGGACGGCGACGCCAAGCGTGCCGCCGAGTTGCTGGACGGCGTTGAGCAGCCCGGCGGCAGAGCCGGTCTCCTGCGGGCTCACCGGGCGCAGGGCGGCCGTGAAGAACGGGGTGGTGAACAGGCCGGTGCCGAGGCCGGCGATGGCGAGCGCTGCGCGCAGCGGCCGGGGATAGGCCGTCGGGTCGCTCGCGTGGTAGGCAGCGATCGCCGCCAGGACTCCGAGCAGCAGCAGGGAGAGCCCGGCGTACATCACCCGTGGTCCGTACCGCGGGACCAGGTACGCGCCGGCGATCAAGGAGGACAGCCCGAGGCCCACCGACCAGGGCAGCAGGGTGAGTCCTGCGGTGAGGGTGCTGGCGCCGAGCCCGAGTTGCATGTGCAGGACGACGGTCAGCATCAGCCCGTTCATGACGGCGAAGAACAGTGTGGACGTGACCAGCGCGGCAGGGAACATCCGGCTTGCGAACAGGCTGGGTTCCACCAGTGGCCGGCGTCCGGTCCGGGCGCTGTGCCGCTGGTGCGCGCCGAAGCCGAGCAGGACGACCAGACCGAGCGCGATCGCGGCCCAGTTCCAGGGCGGCCGGTGTCCGGGGTCCGCCTCGATCAGCGGGTAGACGACCAGACCGGTGCCCACCATGGCCAGGGCGGTGCCGGCCGGGTCCAGACCGGGACGCTGCGGCGCGCGATCCTCGGCCAGGGTCGGTGCGACGGCCAGGACGGCGGCGGCGAGGGGCACGTTGACCAGGAACACCGCACGCCAGGACGACCCGAACAGATCGGCATGGGTCAGTACTCCGCCGAGGACAGGTCCGCAGATCGCGGCCAGGCCCATCACCGGGCCGATGCTGCCCAGGGCCTTGGCTGTCTCGTCCCCGTCGAACATCGCCCGGATCAGGCCGAACGTCTGCGGGATGACCACTGCGGCCGCAGCCCCTTGCACCACCCGGAACCCGATCAGCATCCCGGCCGAGGGTGCCAGCGCGCAGGCCAGGGACGCGAGCATGAAGCCCGTGACACCGATACGGAAGACCCGCCTGCGCCCGGCGATGTCACCGAGGCGGCCACCGGTGATCAACAGCAGCGCGAAGGCGAGGGTGTAGGCGGCGCTGAACCACTGGATGTCCGACACCGGCCCACCCAGGTCCGCATGGATCGCCGGACCGGCGACCTGCACGATGGTCGAATCCAGCAGGTTCATCGCCTCGGCGACCAGCAGGGCCGTCAGCCCCACCCACCGCCATCGGTAGACCGCCGGCGCGGACTGCGACGTGCTCTCCGACATCGGAACTCCCATCCAGCTCGACTGCGAATGCCGGTCTGCCGTCCTTTCAGGGACGCCTCGACCCGGCCGAGCACAAGGGTGGGATCCCGGACCTGTCAGCTTCCATGTACGCAGCAGGGATTGCGGGAATCTCTCATCTGTAACGCCTACAATGCTGAATATGCTCGTGCTGGACGACACCGACCGCGCTCTGATCCACGCACTGCACGTCGACGCGCGCGCTCCGTTCACGAAGATCGCCGCCGTGCTCGGCACCTCGACCCAGACCGTCGTACGGCGCTACGGACGGTTGCGCGCCGACGCGGGGCTTCGGGTCATCGCGCTGCCCGATCCGCACAGCGCGCGGCGCCAGCAGTGGATCGTCCGGCTCACCGCGACCGCCAACACCGCCCATGACGTCGCCCGCGCCCTGGCCCGGCGTCAGGACACCTCCTGGGTCAGGCTCACCTCCGGCGGTACCGAGATCGTCGCGATCATCACGACCACGCCGGGCGGTGCGGACTCCCACGCGCTGCTACTGCGCGATATCCCCCGGACCTCCAGCATCACCGCGGTCTCGGCGCACTACCTCCTCCACACCTATCTGGGCGGCCCCACAGCCTGGCGCGGTCGCGTCAACGCACTCACCGAGGCGCAACAGCACCAGCTCCGGCCGCCGGCGCCCGACGACCCCACTGACCAGCCGATGCCCCTCACCGACCCCGACCACCGGTTGCTGGCCGCCCTGCTGCACGACGGCCGCACGAGCTACACCGACCTCGCCGCGATCACCGGCTGGACGGCATCCACCGTCACCCGCCGCCTCGACCAGCTCCGGCGCAGCGGCGCGCTGTTCTTCGACGTCGAGATCGACGCCAACCTGTTCGGGATCACCACCTCGGCGCTGCTGTGGATGTCCGTCGCTCCGGCCCACCTCGACCACGTGGCCACCACCTTGGTCGGCCATCAGGAACTCGCGATCGTCGCGTCCACGACCGGCCCGACCAACCTGCTGGCAAACGTCCTGTGCCCGGACCCCGAAGCGCTGCACCACTACCTGACCACCCGGCTTGCCCTCGATGCGATCACCCGTATCGAGACCGCGCCTGTCCTGCGGACCCTCAAAGCAGCCGCGCCCATCCGCACACCGCTTGTGAACTCCAACGAACGTCCCCACAGGGACGGCCGGCGCGGCTGAATGACCGGCGCCCGCCTTCAGTCCGGGACGGGCGTTCCGGTGAGCACGTCGAAGGCGTGGCGGCGGTGGGCGGCGAAGAGGCCGAGGGCGGTCCGGGTGTCGCGGGCGCTCAGGGCGGCGGCCAGTGCGCGGTGCTCGTCCGGGATGTGGGCGAGGTAGCCCTGGGAGTTGGCTCCGATCCGGGTCAGCAGGAACAGGTGGACCTGGGAGCGGATCGACTGCCACGCCTCCTGCAGGCGCTTGTGCCGGGCGGCGGCGTAGACGGCGTCGTGGAAGGCGATGTCACAGTGCGCCATCTCGTACTCGTCCGCAGCGCGCTCCATGAGGCCGACCGCCTTCTCGACGGCTGCGAGGTCCTCGTCCGAGGCGTGGGCGACCACCTGCTGGACGGCGAGGTGCTCCAGCGCGCCGCGCAGGCTGTCGAGTTCGGCAATGTCCTGGGGAGTCAGGGTGGTCACCGTGGTGCCGCGGTGCCACGCGCTGTGGACCAGGCCCTCGCGTTCCAGCCGGAGCAGCGCCTCGCGCACCGGACCACGGCTGACGCCCAGCGCGGCTGACAGCTCCACCTCGCGCAGCTGCGCCCCGGGTGCGTAGGCCCCGCCGAAGATCGCCTCCCGGACGCGGTCCGCGACCTCGTCGGCCAGCCCTCTGCGGCGGGCGGGGGCCACCCTGTGCTCTTCGTTCTCCATCGCTCCACCTCTTTGTCGTAATGTTAACATCACTACAATCTTCACCGGTCCAGCGACCTGCCGGGCCCACGTTGCAGGAAGGCAGCCCACGCCCATGACCGTTCTCGACTCCCCGATCCCCCGGTTCCACCTGGCGGTGCCGGTCGACGACCTGACCGTCGCACGTCACTTCTACGGCCAGGTGCTCGGCCTGGAGCAAGGCCGCAGTGCGGATACATGGGTGGACTGGAACCTGCACGGCCACCAGTTCGTCACACACCTCGCCCCGGCCCGCGCCCAGCACGTCCACAACCCGGTCGACGGCCACGACGTCCCGGTGCCGCACTTCGGCCTGATCCTGACGATCCCGCAATTCCACAAGCTCGCCGACCGGCTGCGCGCCGTGGGCACCGCGTTCGTCATCGAGCCCTATGTGCGCTTCGAGGGTCGGACCGGCGAGCAGTGGACGATGTTCCTGCTCGACCCGGCGGGCAACGCCATGGAGTTCAAGGCATTCGCCGACGACTCCCAGGTCTTCGCCGCCTGACAGTGCGGCGACGTCCACGTCCCGGCCGGCCCGGACCGCGCGCGCACGACTACGCGGGCGGGCCCGCCGCCCCGCCGAATTCGGCGACCGCGCCCTCGACGATCGCCTCCAGCCGTGCGTGGTGCGCGCCGCGCCAGTACAGGCGGTCGCAGACGGTGCACTGCGCGAAGACATCGTAGGAACGCCGGGTGCCGTGCTCCAGCCGCTCCCCGACCGCCCGTTTGTCGGCGTCCTCGAGCCGCCCGTTGCAGGCCGTGCACCGCGTCCAGGGCGCGAGCGCGGGCGCGAACCGGCCCAGCACGTCGCGCAGTTGCTCGTCCGGCCGGTCGCTGTAGACGTACGCGCCCGCCCACAGCTCCCGGCGCCGCAGCAGACCCCTGTCCCGGGAGAGCATCACCCGCCGCTCGGCCGCCGACAGCGCGGCCAGCGCCGGGTCGCCGATGTCCTCGCTCTCGTACGCGGCATCGACCCCCAGCAGCCGCAGCCGCCGGGCGAGCGTCCCCAGATGTACGTCGAGCAGGAACCGCAGCTCTGCCCCCGGCACCGGCTGCGGCCTGGCGACGGCGCCCACCTCCACGGTCTCCCCCGCGCCCGGTACATGCGACACCGGGACCTCCCGGCCGTCAACCAGCAGCCGGCCGACCTCTGTGAGCGGAACGCCCAGCGACTCCACAACATGGCCGAGGGTGGACGCCCCGTCGGTGACTACGGTGGTCCGCCCCTCGCGCCGCTCCGGCGCGGCGAAAAGCCGCAGCCCAGGGGCGAAACTGATGGTGATCTCCGGTCCGCGCACCCTGCCAGCATGCCACCGTGACGGGCGCGTGAAGGAGTGGCCCCCGGCGGACCTTGGCCGCCCGGCTCTTCGCTGAGGGACTGTCCGTGGCCCCCGTTAACATCCCGGAGCATGAGCACAGGGACTTCGCCTGATTCACCGGATTCGCCGACGGGCTATCGCGTCATCACCGCGGAAGAGGCGGAGGAACGCTTCGGTGTCTCCGCCGACGTCAGCCATCCGTACCAGGACTTCGCCGACGAGCAGGAGATACGCCTCTACGAGGGCGGCCTGCAGGTCGCCGGCGGATGGGAGGCGGAGTCCGACGACGACTGGGTGCCGTACAACACCATCGTGGACGGTGATCTGACGGTCGGCGCGACCTGGAGTGGTGGGATTCGGCGAGCGGCAACTTCCTGCTGGTCACCGGCGATCTACGGGCCCGCAGCGTGCTGCTGTCCGGCTGCCCCGACGTCGTGGTCCGGGGCGACCTGACCGCGTCCGGTACCGTCCAGGGCAGCTACGGCGACGACGGCGGATACCTGACCGTCGGCGGCCGGACCGAGGCCGGGGCCGTCATCAGCACCCTGTACTTCAACATGTACTTCGCCGGGCAGCCCGAAGCCCTGCTCATCGCCGACCCCAGCCGCACCAACCAGCCCGTCGACTTCACCGACGAGGAACTGGACGACCTCGTACTGCCCGAGCTCCTCGGCAAGGACGACACCGCGGACGAGCGCAGCATCAGCGCCGCGCTGCGCGAGGGACAGCCGGTCCTGCGGCCCGGTATCCGGCCCAGCCACCTGGTGGCGCTGGACGAACTCGACGCCCTGCTGCCGCGCGCCGAGGAGACCACCGAGCTCGACCTGTCCGACCGCAAGCTCCGCCGACTCCCCCAGCAGCTCTACGCCTTCCGCAACCTGCGGGTGCTCTCCCTGGCCGGCAACGACGCCATCGGCAGCCTCGACGAACGCATCGGCGAACTGACCGCCCTGGAAGAACTCAACCTCGCCAAGACCCGGCTGACCGCGCTGCCGGAGGCCATCGGACGGCTGAACAACCTCCGCGTCCTGGACATCTCCGGCAACAACTTCACGGCACTGCCCGGACAGCTCGGCGACCTGCCCCGGCTCGAAGTGCTCCGCGCCGCCCGTCTGACCTGCCCGGTCCCCGACGCCATCGCACGGCTGAGCACGCTGCGCGAACTGGACCTGTCCAACCTGCAACCAGGCGAGTACAACTCCCTGGTCGCCTTCCCGCACCCCGTGACCGGGCTGCCCGCCCTGCGATCCCTCAACCTCTCCCACATATTCCTGGAGACCGTTCCCGACGAGCTGCTCGGCCTGACCGCCCTGGAGGAACTGGACCTGCGCGGTTCCCTGTCCGCCCTGCTCCCGCGCCTGCCCGACCTGGCGGCGCTGCCCCGCCTGCGGGTGCTGCGGATGAACGGCAGCACCCCCTGGTCCTTCCAGCCCGAGCCCAGCCACGAACTGCTCGCCGGCATCTGGCCCATCACCACCCTGGAACACCTGGAAATCGACAGCTGGGGCGAGAAGACGGCCGGCGGCCAGGTCATCCGCACCGCCTTCACCGCACTGCCCGACGACGCCTTCGCCCGCATGCCGGGGCTGCGGCGGCTGGGCCTTGCCTTCAACGATCTCACCACCCTGCCCGAATCCTTCTTCCGGCTCCGGCACCTCGAAGCGGTCGACCTGCGGTACACCGTCCTCGACGGACCGACCACCGACCGCCTGCGAGCCGTGTTCCCGCACGTCCGGCCGGATCTGCGCGACCCCGACGCCCTGTAGTGATCGGTGCCGGTTACCGGCCGTCGTCGGGTCCTGTGCCGGGTGCGTGAATACCCGGCGGCGGGGTGGGGTACGTACGGCTTCGGGTGCCACCGGGTGGGTGCCCGCAGCCGCAGTGCTCCTGCGGCTCGCCGTTGCTGACGAAGGACAGGCACGCATGGCCAGTGGCACAGTGAAGTGGTTCAACTCCGAGAAGGGCTTCGGATTCATAGCGCAGGAGGGCGGCGGACCCGACGTGTTCGCCCATTACTCCAACATCCAGGGCAACGGCTACCGCGAACTCACCGAAGGTGAGGCCGTCACCTTCGATGTCACCCAGGGGCAGAAGGGTCCGCAGGCGGAGAACATCATCCGCGGCGCCCGCTGACACCGACGAGCACTACGGGCCCGGTTCCGCGATGGCGGAACCGGGCCCGCGGGCTGTGGAGGGTCAGGCGACGCTGACGGCGGACCAGGCGGCGGCCACGGCCGCGTACTCGGTGCCGGAGGCGCCGTAGAGGTCGGTGGCGGCCTTGAGGGTGGCGGTGCGGGCACCGGCGTAGGTGGTGGAGGAGGTCATGTAGACGGTCAGGGCGCGGTACCAGATGGCGCCGAGCTTGTCCCGGCCGATGCCGGTGACGGTGGAGTTGTTGCAGGTGGGGCTGTTGTAGGTGACGCCGTTGATGGTCTTGCTGCCGCTGCCCTCGGCGAGGAGGTAGGCGAAGTGGTTGGCGACGCCGGAGGAGTAGTGGACGTCGAGGTTGCCGACGCCCGAGCTCCAGCAGTCGGCGGAGCTGCCGTCCTTGGAGGGCTGGTCCATGAAGCGCAGGGCGGCGGCGCCGAATCCGGATTTCACGATGCGTTCGCCGATGAGGTAGTCACCGGTGTCGGTGGTGTTGGCGGCGTACCACTCGACCAGGGTGCCCATGATGTCGGAGGTGGCCTCGTTGAGGCCGCCGGACTCCCCGGAGTAGGTGAGGGCGGCGGTGCGTGAGGTGACTCCGTGGGACATCTCGTGGCCGGCGACGTCGAGGGAGACCAGGGGTCCGAAGGTGGTGCCGTCGCCGTCGCCGTAGGTCATGCAGAAGCAGCTGTCGTCCCAGAAGGCGTTGTTGTAACTGCTGCCGTAGTGGACGCGGTTGTACGAGCCCTTGCCGTCGCCGGCTATGCCGGTGCGGCCGTGGATGTTCTTGTAGTAGTCCCAGGTCTCGTCGGTGCCGTACTGGGCGTCGACGGCGGCCGTGGCGCGGTCGGCGGTGGTGCCGGTGCCCCAGTGGTTGTCGGCGTCGGTGAACAGCACGGCGGGGGCGCGGGATATGCAGATACCGAAGATGCACAGGTCGGTCTTGTTCTGGGCGTCGCCGGTGTAGGTGCTGCCGCGGGTGGGGTCCTTCAGCTGGTAGGTGGTTCCGCTGACGGTCGTCTCCAGGGGCACCGTTCCGCCGTAGAGCGAGGCGCCGTCGCCGGTCGCGGTCTCCAGGGCGTCCCAGGCGTCGATCCGGGCGCCGGTGCGGGCGTCGCTGAGCAGGACCCGGGCTGCGGGGTTGCCGAGTGTGTCCACGCCGACGGCGGTGGTGCGCCAGGCCAGGCGGGGCGTGCCGTGCAGGGCGTCCACGACGAGCTGCGGCCTGGCCTTGGCCTGCCGGAAGGTGGTGCCGTGGTGGGCGGAGCGCAGCGCGGCGACGCCGTTGGTGGCGGCGGTGGCGGCGCGTACGGCGGGGGTGGTCGTGGGCACGGCGAGGCCGGAGCGGGTGGCGCGGTCGGCGCCGGTGTAGGCGCCGCCGGGCGCGAGGTGGATGACCAGGTCGCCGCCGAGCACGGGCAGGCCTCGGTAGGTGCGGTCGTAGCGCACGTGCTGGGATCCGTCGGCGTCGGTGATGACGTCCCGGACGGTACGCCCTTGGGCGCCGGTGACGGCGAGTTGGTGCGCGTGGGCGGCGACGGCGGCGTCGGCGCGGGCGATGGCGGTGGCACGGGAGGGGAGATCGCGGCCGCCTGCCGTCGCCGCGGACGGCGTCAGCAAGGCGGTGGCGAGGGCGGTCGCGGCGACCGCCCCGGACAGGGCGGTCAGGGCTCGTCTCGTGCTGGGCTGCATCGGGCTCCTCGGATCACGGGGACGGAGGTGAGACGAAGTCAGATTTAAGTGCACATGACATTCGCTTGTCCATAGCGCACTCACAGCCGGGGTAGCCGCCGGACGGCCCGGCCGTCGCCCATCGGCGGACGACGGCCCGTCCGGATTACCTCTCCTCGCGGATTTCCCATGACACATGACGGCCCGTCGGCCCGCACCGGCAGAGAATTACTGGAGAAAAATCCATGAATGCATGAGGACTGATGCGGAGTCATATCGAATACCAGAAGATGCCGACAGCACCGAACAAATACCGGTGGACCTGCCGGGCCGGACAGCCCCGCCGACCCGGGAGCCACCTGCGAGGTCGGCCACAGAAGAGCGGAGGCCTCACCGTGGAAATCGTCCGGTCTTCACAAAAAAACCACGAGCATGATAAAAGGAACACATTCACGCACGAAGAGTGGAGGGCCCTGATTCGCAGCGCTCCCGAAGTGGATCAGCCACTCATTGTGCAGACTTTATGAACTCTTTGTGGGGGGCCATGACCGTATCGTCAGGCGATTTCGGCATACCCGGATCCCGGCGTGCCGCCAGGCTGGCCAAGCGCCAGGCCGCCTGGAAGCCGGCGTTCATGCCGTTCGTGGTGACCGCGCTGCTGGCGTACGCCCTCTCCTCCTCGCTGTACTACGCCAGAACGACGCTGATGGGCTGGGTGGTGTCCGTGCTGTGGACGCTGCCGATCGTCAGCTCGGTCGTCGGCATCACCGGCGCGCTGCTCACCCGGCGCCGCATCGGACGGCAGCGCGACTGGGTCCCCGCCGAGCCGGCGCTGCACGACCGGCTGATCGTGCTGGTGCCGACCATCGGACGGCACGACACCTATCCGGCCCTGGAACGGTCGGTGCTGTCGTACTGCGAATTCATGCCAGCCTGGTTTCCCGACCTGCGCATCGAGATCCTCACCGAGGAGGGCTGTGAGGCCGGGCAGCGCATCGACGCCCTGGCCGCGCTCAGTCCGCTGATCCGGGTGGTGACGGTGCCGAAGGCGTACCGGACACCCAATGGCACCCGGTTCAAGGCCCGCGCCAACCACTACTCGCACGAGCTGCGGATCGCGGAGGGCGAGGCGGTGGACGACGTGTGGGTGCTGCACATGGACGACGACACCGGCGTCGGCCCGGACACCGCCCAGCAGGTCGCCCGGTTCGTCAACGCCCAGCGCCGGGCGGGCGCCGAGGCGAAGCACCTGGCCCAGGGCATGCTCACGTATCCGCGTGAGAACGCCGTCAACCGCCTGATCTGGCTGGCCGACGCCATCCGCCCCGCCGACGACATCGCCCGCTTCGCCGTGCTGACGGGCGGCGGGACTCCGCTGGTCGGGCTTCACGGCGAGCTGCTGCTGCTCCGCGCCTCCGTCGAGGCGACCATCGGCTGGGACTTCGGTCCGGACTCGATCTGCGAGGACGCGCACTTCGCCCTGATCTTCTCCAGCCGCTACAGGGGGCGCAGCGACTGGTTCTCCGGCCGCAGCTACGGCGCCTCCCCGGCCACCTGGCGTGACTTCCTCAAGCAGCGCGAACGGTGGTCCTGGGGCCTGATCGGCCTCGCCTTCAACCCGACCCTGCCCCGGCGCTCGCGCGCCCTGCTGATGTACAGCGTCATCACCTGGGTGATCGGCCCGTTCCAGCATGTGGCCGTGATCCTGGCCGCGGGCGCGTTGCTGGGCGACCTCAACACGTCCCCGGTCACGCCCTGGATCCTGCCGCTGTGGGCCGTGACCATGGGGTACGCGCTCTGGATGTACTGGGAAGGACTCAGGATCAACGCCACGGTGTCGGCCGGCGGCCGGCGGCTGTGGTGGGAGCCGGTCGCCCTGGTCGTGCTCATGCCGTTCTTCGCCCTGTGGGAGGCGGCCGGCTCGTTCAAGGGGCTGCTGCGCTACCTGCGCCGTACGGAGAACCAGTTCGTCGTCATCGCCAAGCCGGCCTGACGGACCGGCATGCGACACATTGCGCCCGGCGGCTTCGCGCTCCGCCTCGCCGCCTGCCTGACGGCCGTGCTGCTCGCCGCCTGCGCTGCCCCCAGAGGCGGCGCGGGCGGGAGCGTGCAGCCGGACGCCGCCCACAGCCCTTCCGCATCCGCCGGGAGCCCGACCGCGACCGCCCGGGCGAACCACGCCGCCCTCTGGCGGCCCGGCGATCCTCAGCTGGGCGCGCAGGTGCTCTGGTACGCCTCGCAGAACGAAACGGACGCGATGGTGCGGGCCAAGGCGCTGCGGGTGGTCGGCTACGTGGTCGGCAAGAACATGAACTCCATGTCGCTGTCGTTCCCGTTCGGCACCCCGGGGCCCTACGCGGACAAGGTGTCCGCCACCGCCTCGACCCCCTCCGTCCGGCACCTCGCCATCCTGATGGACACGGCCGCGGCAGCCGGCCTGCGCATCACGCTGCGGCCCCTGCTCGACGAGAAGACGCTGCTGGCCAAGGACCCGCTGGCCTGGCGGGGCTCGCTGACCCCGGCCGACCGGGACGCCTGGTTCCGGTCGTACGCAAGGTTCCTCGCCCCGTACCTGTCGCTGGCGGCCCGCCATCACGCGCGTACCTTCGTGATCGGCGCGGAGCTGACGTCCCTGGAGCAGGACCCCCGCTGGCGGGGCGTGGTGACGGCCGCGCACAAGCTCTTCGGCGGGGAGATCTCCTACGACGCCAACTGGGACGACTACGTCTCCCGGCGGATCCGCCTGCCCGTGAACCACCTCGGCGTGGACGCCTACTTCCCGCTCACCGCGCTTCGCGACGACGCCTCCGTCAGCGACATCGTGGCCGGCTGGCAGAAGTGGCTCGACCGCAAGAGCACGGGCAAGCTGCCCGGGGTCGTCCTGTCCGAGGTGGGCGCCCCGGCGGAGGACGGTGCCTACCGCCACCCCGGCGTATGGCGGGGAACGGGGAAACCGCTCAACCTCACGGTGCAGAAGAACTGGTTCGCCGCCGCCTGCCGCGTCGCCCGCGCCCGCGGCATGGCCGGCCTGTACTGGTGGAACATCGACTTCCACGCCGACCCGGCCGCCGCCGACCCGCGCACCGACGTCCATTCCTCCTTCCTCGGCCGTCCCGCCGCATCCGCCATCGCCTCCTGCTTCCGGGACTGGGCCGCCGCTCACCGCCCTCACACGGCAAGGACAACCCCATGAGGCACGACGAGGGGTACGGCCGGTACGCCGACGACGACTGGGTCAGGGGCTCCGTCGCCGCACTGCCGCCCAAGGCCAAGGCCACGCCGGCTCCCGAACCGCAGCCGGCCCCAGAACCGCAGCCGGACCACGGGACCGAGCCGCCCGGCAGCCCCCGCTTCACGGGCGTCGACGGTCTGCGCGGCCTGGCGGTCCTGGCGGTGCTGCTGTACGACACCGGCTGGTTCGCGGGCGCCCGCCTGGGCATCGACGTCCTGCTGGTGCTGTCCGGCTTCCTGGTCACCCTGCCGCTGGTCCGCCGGGCGGACGCGACAGGACGGACGGACGCCGGACCGTTCCTGGCCCGGCGCTTCAAACGGCTGTTCCCCGCCCTGGTGGTGGTCCTCACCACGACGCCGGCGCTGGTCCACGCATTCGGCTCACCCCGCACAGTGCGCGACCTGTCCCGGCAGATCCCCGCCGCGCTGTGGCCGGTGAGCGTCACCGCGCAGTTCTGCCTGGTCTGGCCGCTGCTGCTCGGCCTGCTCTGCTTCTTCCTGCGCCGCCGGATCGCCGCGGTGACCACGGTGGTGGTGCTGCTCCTCGCCGCCTTCGCCGCCGCGCCCCTGCTGCCGCTTCCCGACGGGTTCGCCCACGCCGTCACCCGGAGCCACAGCGTCGCACTTCTCGCGGGAGCCGCCGCCGCGTGTGCCGTTCACCTCGCTCATCGGGCGGTCGCGCACCGCACCGGGCGCCGCGACGGCCGGGGTCACGCTCCGGCGACCGTGCTGCTGTCGGTCACCGGCTTCGCGGCCCTGGCCGCCCTGGCCGCCCTGACGATGGCCGGTGCCGTGGCCTCGCAGGTCCCGGTCGCACTGTGCGCCGCGCTGCTCACGGCCGCGCTGTCCACCGAACACGGTCCGCTGGTGCGGCTGCTGTCGGCGAGCCTGCTCGCGGAACTCGGCCGGATGTCGTACAGCGTCTACCTGCTGCATGTTCCCGTGTACTGGCTGCTGCGCCACGGGCAGCCGCGCATCACCGACTACGCCCTGCTGCTGGTCGGCGGCACGGTGACCTGGTTGCTCTCGCTGCTCCTGCACTACCTGCTGGTCGAGCGGCTGGGCGCCCGCCCCTGGCAGACCCGGCGCGCCGTCCGGTGACGCACAAGGGGCGGCCGACGCGGACTCACGCATCGACCGCCCCCACACGGGGCTCTCCCCCACGGCGAACCCCGTGGTCCATGACGACGCCTCAGGCGTCAGGCAAGGGACCGCATAGTGAACATTTCTCCGACCGCCGCACCGACTATCGGACGTTGAGGAGTCTTGTGCATCCACGGCGCCACCGTCACCCCGCTCCGCGACTTTCGGTCAGCGCGTGTTCACACTGCGCGCCGTCCTCTGTGTCCCGCTTTCGGTGAGCTCGGCGCTCCGATTGAAAGGACTCAGCGGCCCGTCACCACCCATGAGGACATCCGCGCCCACCGGCACACCGTCCCCACATCGGCCGGAAACCGACGCCCTCTGGAATCCGGCCGCATGCCGTGAGACCGTCCGCAGGTGACCGATGCCACCGCCCTCGAGCCGGCCCCCGAACGACCGGAGGACCGCGCCGCGTCCGTGCTGCGCTTCGCCACGGAACTCATCGCCTGGGTGGCCACCCCCTGGGCGCTGGCCGGCCGTTCCTGGCTGCTCGCCGCTGTGTCCGTGGTGGTCCTGATCGGGCTGCCGACGCTGTTGTCCACCCCCGGGGACAAGAACAATGTGATCATCGCGGTCCCGGGCTGGGCCACGGTCCTGCTGGTGCTGCTCCAGCTCGCTGCGGCGGTGACCGCGTCCTGGGTGGTCTGGCCGGTGTGGGCGGCGGTCTGCGTGAGCGTGCTGGCCGCCGCCACCCTCGTCACGGAGCGCAGGCGCTGGCGGTGGCTGGTCTCTCCTTGCCCGGGCGGCTGACCTGCCGCAAGCTGGGGACATGGGCGCTCAAGGCGGCCCCACGCTGATCACCTCGGTGCAGCGGGCGTTCCGCCTGATGGAGGCAGTGGGTGTGCATGCCGGTGGCGCGCCGGCGAAGCAACTGGCGCGCGAAGCCGGGATGCCCCTCGCCACGACCTACCACCTGCTGCGGACCCTGGTCCACGACGGCTACGTACGAAAACTGGAGGACGGCGGGTACGTACTCGGCGACCGGCTGGACGCCCTGCACGCCGGGGGCCGCGGGCAGGCGCTGGTGACGCGCGTGCGCCCCGTGCTGGCCGCGCTGCGGGACGGGCTGTCGGCGGCCGCGTACCTGACGTTCTACGAGGACGGCGAAATCCGCATCGCCGAGATCGTCGACAGCCCCCGCGCGCCGCGGGTGGACCTCTGGGTGGGTTTCGAGGACGCGGGGCACGCCACCGCGCTGGGCAAGAGCGTCCTGTCGATGCTGGACGAGGAGTCCCGCAACGACTACCTGTCGCGGCACCCCCTCGCCGACCTCACACCCCGGACCATCACCCACGCCGACGAGCTGCTGCGCCGCCTGGACTCCTCCCCCACAGCGCCGGTCGTCACGGATCTGGAGGAGTACGCGCTGGGCACGGTGTGCGCCGCCGTGCCGGTCTCCGACGGCGTCACGATCGGCTCGCTCGGCGTGTCCTTCAGGGCCGGGCGCGGCTCACCGCTCCAGCAGGCCGGGCCTTCGCTGATCACGACCGCGGAGCGCGTGACCCGGGCCCTTTCGCTCACCATCTGAAAAAACGGCCCTTGTGAGGCCTGGTCCGCACCTGTTCCCTGGATGCGAGAGCCCGGGCGGCTCCCATCCCGCGAAGCCGCCACCGCGACCAGGGAAAACACAGACTCACCCATGAGCCAGATCCGGAACCCCCAGCGCGACTACAGCCGGCCACAGCAGTTCCAGGACACCGGGACCGGTGCCCGCGCGGCCATCGCGCTGCCCGGCCATCTCGTCGAGGGACTGCCGGCGCTCGTCGTCTCCGCCGTCGCGCTCCTCGGCCTGGTCAGCGGAGCGACCCTGTACTGGCTGCCGCTGCTCGCCGTCGGGCCCGCTCTGGCCTCGGTCACCAGCGGGCCCTGGGGCGTCCTGCGCGTGGGCCTGCTCGCGGTGGTGCTGAGCGCCGCGCTGGGCGCCGGGAGCGGGGCGGCGGGCCTGCACAAGCAGGTGGTGGTGCTGACCGCACTGATCGCGGTCACCGTGGCCAGCAGCCTGGCCAGCGCGCTGCGCAGGCGCCGCGAACGGCTCCTGGAGGCCGTCCGCTCGGTCGCCGAGGCCGCCCAGCAGGCGCTGCTCGCGCCGGTGCCCGCGACCGTGGGGAACTTCCAGGTGGCCGTGCGGTACAGCGCGGCCGCCGCGGAGGCCAGGATCGGCGGGGACCTGTACGCGGTGGTGTCCACCCCGTACGGTGTGCGGCTGATCGTCGGCGATGTACGGGGCAAGGGCCTGCCCGCCGTCGGCACCGCGGCCCTCGTCCTCGGCATCTTCCGCGAGGCCGCTTACGACGAGCCGGACCTGCTCGACGTGGTCGGCAGGATCGAGCGGAGCCTGGCCCGGAACCTGGGCTCCGACGACTTCGTGACCGCGATCGTCGCCGGGTACCCGCGCCCCGGGCACCTGGAGGTGGTCAACTGCGGGCACGCTCCGCCCCTGCTGCTCCGCGCGGGCCGCGTCGAGCCCGTCGAGCCCGCCAGCCCGGCGCCGCCCCTGGGGCTGTTCCCCCTCACCGGCGAGACGCCGAGCTGCCAGGTGCTGCCCTTCGCGGAGGGCGACCAGCTGCTTCTGTACACCGACGGGGTCACGGAGGCCCGCAACCACGGCCGGGAGTTCTATCCGCTGAGCGAGCGGGTCGCCCGGCATCTGTCGGACGACCCCTCGCACACCCTCGACGCCCTGCACGCCGATCTGCTCTCGCACGTGGGCGGCCGGCTCCACGACGACGCGGCCCTGCTGCTGCTCCGCAAGCCCCCGGCCGCCGGCTGAGCCGCCCCCGGCCGGTCAGCGGCCCGTCAGCGGCGCCTGCGGCGCAGGGTGAGGGCGGCGACGGCCCCGCCGCCCAGGACCGCGGTCCCGCCCGCGGCGGCCACCAGGCGGGTGCGGCTGTCGGTGCCGGAGGCGGCGACCGGCTGCGTCGCGGGCTCGGTGGCGGCGGCGTTGGCGGCGGTGTCGGCGGCCGGTGCGGAGGACCGGTCCGCCGGGCTCGGTGTGGCGGATGTCGGGGCGGCTGTGGGTGTGGGCGACGGTGTGGCGGTGCGGGAGCGGGTGGGCGTGGCGGTCGCGGTGGGCTGCTGGGCGGCCTTGGGCGCGGACAGGACGACGTCGGAGCAGGAGTAGTACGTGTCCGAGGTGCTGGTGTTGCGCCAGACCGTGTAGAGCAGGTGGCGGCCGGTCCGGTCGGAGGGCAGGCGGCCGGTGAGGTGGTAGGCGCCGTTGGTGACCTGGGGGTCGGTGACCGTCAGGAAGGGCTGGGTGCTGATCTCCGACCAGGTCAGGGGCTTGGCCGGGTCGTAGCCGGAGGTCGTCAGGTACAGCTCGAAGTTTCCGGAGTGCGGGATCGTCGTGCGGTAGGTGAGGGTGAACCGGGCGCCGGCGGTGAGCCGGGTGGCGGGCCAGTCGGCGCGGGGGAGGTCGAGGCCGCGGTATTCGTCCAGGCCGGCGCTGCACAGCTTGCCGTCGGGAATGCGCTGCCGGTCCCGGCCGGCGACGCCTGCGATGCGCAGGTTGTCCCAGTCGTCGAAGGTCTGGCCGCCGTGCTGGGCGATGGCCGCCCGGCAGGCCGCCGTGGAGGCGTACATGCCGCTCAGGGAGGAGCAGGCCGCCACCCGGCTAACCGGGGCCACCGGGGCGCCGTGGGCGGCGGCCGGGGTCACCGCGGGGGCGGTGAACAGCGCCGCGGCCGCGGCGATGAGGAGCGCGCGCCGTGCGGTGCGCCGTCGGGCCATGGTGGTGCCTCCCCTGAGCTGCGGGGGCCGGTGCCGCCCGCCGACGGTAACTACGGACGGCACCGCGCCCGCGTTCAGCAGGCCTGACACTCCGGGCATGGCGTAACACGTGCCGATCGGCGCCAGGACTGGCACCCTCGTGGTAAGAGGGTGCGCCCGACCGAGGAGACAGCCATGAGCGACAGCGCAATGGGCGACGACGTCTACCAGCCCGACGGCTCCGAGGTGCAGGACGACGCCGGTCTCCTGGATCCCGAGGACACCCTCGACCAGCACGGCGTGGGGCAGATCCTCGACGAGGGATACTCACCGCCCGAGCGCCCCTGGGCGGTCAACAAGTCGGGCGTCACCGCCGAGGGCCAGCGGCGCGGCGAGAGCCTGGACCAGCGGCTGTCCGAGGAGCTGCCCGACATCGGCTCCCCCGAGGGCGATGACCTGGGCGACACCTGGGACACCGACGGCGAGCTGCTCGACGACGAGGTCGGCGACGCCCGGGCCGGCCGGCTGGTCGCGCCCGACGAGGGCGCCCACTACGAGACCGCGGGCCTGGTTGCCAGTGATGTCGGCGTCGACGGGGCCGCCGCCTCGGCGGAGGAGGCGGCGGTGCACGTGGTCCCGGACTCCGGGCAGTTCTGATCCGCCCCGGACCGAAAGCGCCGTGTCCGCCGCGCCCCGGCGCGCCGTAGCGCCGCCGCCCTCCCGCCCGGAGCAGTTGCGCGCCCTGGCGGAGGTGCTGGACGAGATCGCCGCCGCGCAGCCGCTGTCGGACCAAGTGGTCGCCGCCTGCGGCGACCCCGGCCCCGGTCCGGTGCCGGACTCGGTCGCCAGACAGGGCGGACGGCAGGCCGTCCTGTGCGCCCGCCTCGGGCGGCGGCTGCGCGAGCTGACGCTGTGCGGCGACCTGGCCGAGGCCCGCGAGCGTGCCTCGCGGCTGCTGGACTACCAGCACTGGATGGTCCAGCAGTCGCTGAACCTGGCCTTCACCTCCAATCCGACCACCCGGACCGAGGCCGCCCGGCTGCACCTCAACGGGCTGGGCGCGCCCGCCGACGAGCTCCGTGAACTGCGCGACCGCATCCGCGCCCAGGCCGGTGGCACCGAGCCCAGGAGCGGAAACGGGCAGCAAACGGGCACACCCCAGCCCTGAACCGGGCACGGGCCGTACGCCCAATGCGGCGGTCCGGCCCCGCCGGGCAGCGCGGACTCCGCCGGGGGGACGGGGGCAACGGGCGCATTCGGTCACGATCCGTGTGGTGACGAGCCTGGTCGCGGCCACCGGGCGCTTGTACAACTCCTGCAGAAGCCCGAACGGACAGGAGGTGCGCCCATGGACGCCGACGAACGCCGCCGGAGCATTCTGGAGCTTGCCCGGCGGACGGGGGCGGTCGATGTCGGCAAGCTCTCCGCCGATTTCGGGGTGGCCAAGGAGACCGTACGGCGTGATCTGCGGGTCCTGGAGGAGCACGGGCTGGTGCGGCGTACGCACGGGGGCGCGTACCCGGTGGAGAGCGCGGGCTTCGAGACGACCCTGGCATTCCGCGAGACCATGCACGTCCCGGAGAAGTCCCGGATCGCCGCCGCCGCGGGCGAGCTGGCCGGTGACGCGGAGACGGTTTTCATCGACGAGGGCTTCACTCCCCAGCTGATCGCCCAGGCGCTGCCCCGCGACCGCCCGCTCACCGTCGTCACCGCCTCGCTGGCCACGGCCGGGGTACTGGCCACCCGGGAACACACCACCGTCCTGCTGCTCGGCGGGCGGCTGCGCGCCGGCACCATGGCCACGGTCGGCCACTGGGTGACGCACATGCTGGCCGGGTTCGTCATCGACCTGGCCTTCGTCGGCGCCAACGGCATCTCGCGCGAGTACGGGCTGACCACCCCCGACCCGGCCGTCAGCGAGGTCAAGGCGCAGGTGCTGCGGGTGTCGCGGCGCCGGGTCTTCGCGGGGGTGCACACCAAGTTCGGGGCGGCGAGCTTCTGCCGCTTCGCCGGGGTGCCCGACTTCGAGACGATCATCACCGACACCGGACTGCCGCTGTCCGAGGCCCACCGCTACTCGCTGCTGGGTCCCCAGGTCATCCGCGTGTGATCCGGATCAGCGACCGTCTGCCTCTGGATCGGTATCCGCAGGCGATCGACCGCTTCCGTGCGGGCCTGGGGCGGAAGATCCTGGTGGTGCCGTGAGCTCCGTGCTGTGCAGGTCCGTGCCGTGCACGTCCGTGTCCTGCAGGGGCGGGGCGCAGATCGCGCAGTGATGGTGGCACGGCGGTTCGGGCCTGGGCTGCCCTTCGGGTTCGTCGAGCAGGACGTCGGAGCTGATGGTGGTCCAGGCCAGGACGGCGCCGGCCGCCAGCAGCCCGGCGCAGATCAGCAGGGCGGCCCGGAAGCCGGAGCCGAAGGCCGACGGGCTCTCGTAGTCGTCGCCGGACAGTCCCACGAGCAGCGGCAGTGCGGCCACCGCGATGAGTCCGGCTGCCCGGGCCACCGCGTTGTTGACGCCGGAGGCAGCGCCGGCGTGGCGGGTGTCAGCGGAGGCCAGGACAGTGGCGGTGAGCGGGGCGACGGTGGTGGCCAGGCCGAGGCCGAACACGAACACGCCGGGCAGTACGTCGGCGGCGTAGGAGGCTCCGGCGCCGATCCGGGTCATCAGCAGCAGGCCGACGGCGCAGACGGCGGGCCCGACCGTCATGGGGATGCGGGGGCCGATGCGGGCGGACAGCCGGCCGGAGCGCTCGGACAGCACAAGCATGATGACGGTGATGGGCAGCAGCGCCGAGCCGGCCTGCAGGGCGGAGAATCCCGCCTCGGTCTGCAGCTCCACCACCAGGAAGAAGAAGACCCCGCCGATCGCCGCGTAGACGGCGAAGGTGACCAGGTTGGCCGCGGTGAACTGCCGGGAGGCGAACAGCCCCGGCGGCAGCATGGGGTGGCGGCTGCGCCGCTCGACGGTCACGAAGGCGGCCAGTGCCGCGACCCCGAGGACGGCTGCCAGCGCGGTCACACCCCCGCCGGCGGAGTCCTCGGGTGCGGCGATGAGGGCGTAGGTCACCGCGGACAGGCCTGCGGCGCCCAGGACCGAGCCGGGCCAGTCGAAGCGGCCGGTGGCGGTGTCGTCACGGCTTTCCGGCACATGGGCGGCGGCGATCGCGACGACGACCACGGCCAGCGGGATGTTGATGAAGAACACCCAGCGCCAGCTCACGGAATCCACCAGCCAGCCGCCCAACAGTGGCCCCAGGGCGCCGGCGATGCCTCCCAGGCCGGACCACACACCGATGGCGCGCGCCCGGTCGGCGGGGGCGAAGGAGGCCTGGATCAGGGCGAGTGACCCGGGGGTGAGCAGGGCTCCGCCGACGCCCTGCAGGGCCCGGGCGGCGATCAGTGTGCCGATGTTCGGGGCCAGCCCGCACAGCAGGGATGCGGTGGCGAACCACACGGCGCCGGCCACGAAGACCTTGCGGCGGCCGTAGCGGTCGCCCAGCGAGCCGCCCAGCAGGATCAGCGCGGCCAGGGAGAGGGTGTAGGCGTTGACCGTCCACTGCAGCCCGGCCAGCGAGGCGCCCAGGTCCCGGCCGATGGTCGGGAGGGCGACGTTGACGACGGTGCCGTCCAGGAAGGTCATCCCGGAGCCCAGCACCACGGCAGCCAGCACCCAGCGCCCGGCGGGCTGCGCGAGGGTCAGGCCGCCGGCCGGGGTTCCCGCGTCAACGGCACCGGCCATGTCCGGTCAGTCTCCGTTCAGCTTCTGTCAGTCGCAAGCCGGACGCCCGAATCCGGGCGTCCGGCTACGCGTGATCGGCCCGGCCGCTCCCCCCTACGCCGGTTCCTCGTCCGCTTCGGCGTCCACGGCCCCGGTGGCTGCGGGCTCGGGCTCGCCGAAGTCCGGAGCCTGGAAGGGATTGGTGGCCGGAGGCCGCGACGTCTGCTTGGCGTGGCGGAGCGCCGGTTCGGGCGCCGAGAACAGCGAGGTCGTGTTCGCGGCCGCAGTCGTTTCGATGGGTTGTCCGTCCTGTGTCAAAGCTTGGTCATCTTGCTGTAGGGACTGGTGATCCTCATCTGCCGCGAACCGAAGTTCACGAGCACTGCGATCTCGTCCTCGATACCGATGACCAGGCCGAGGCCGTGCTCATCGTGAGTGACCCGGTTACCTACCGCGAACTCCTTGGGAGTCGGCGTGGCCGGGGGCTTGAAGGGACTGGTGGGCAGGATGCGCCGGGTTGCGGCTGGCTTCGTCATCAGGACCAGTATGCGCCCGCCGACCGCGACTGCGGCACGGTGGGCCGTTCCCGCTCTGCCGTGACGCGGCGCACACTGGGGATATGAGCGGACGTATCACCATCACCTGGGCCGAGGTCGACCGCCGTCTTGAGCTGGCGCACAACTACTGGATCTGCACCGCCTCCCCGCTCGGCGGCCCGCACGCGATGCCGGTGTGGGGTGTGTGGGTGGACGGCCGGCTGTGGTTCAGCACCGGCGCCGGCACCGTGAAGGCCCGCGATCTCGCGGCGGATCCCCGGGTCGCGGTGCACCTGGAGAGCGCCGCGGAGCTGGTGGCGCTGCGCGGCACCGCCTCGGCGGTGCCGGACGGGGAGCGGCCTGCGGCGGTGGACGCCGCGTACGCCGCGAAGTACGTGCTGCCCCGCAGCGGCGGGCCCGGCTCGATCGGCATGGGCGGCTCGCCGGTCTACGCCGTCACGCCGGCCACCGGGCACAGCTGGTTCGAGGGTGCCTTCCCGGAGACGATGACGCGCTGGCGGTTCGACGGGCCGGGCCGGGAGCCGGTGCCGCAGGAGATCAGTTACCAGGGCTGAATGCCCCGCAAAGGAGTACAGCTGATGAGCACTCCGCATGCACACACCCACGTCGACGTCCTGCTCTCGGCCTGCGACCGCAAGGACGCCGATGCCGTGTTCGGCACGCTGGAGACCGTCTTCCCGGACACCGCGGCCGGGCACGGCCCCACCAAGATCCGTACCCCCGACGCCGCCCTGTACGGCCACCCCACCGTGTGGTCCCTGGACGTCGACGCCTCCACCCACGGCGCCGGGACCGGCCCGGTACCGCTCGGCGCGCCGGTGACGGCGGACCTGTCGGGCGACCCGCACCATGTCCGGGAGGTCGAGCACGCCCTCGCCGAATCCTTCCGCGTCCAGGAGCGCACCAGCGTGTCCGGCGACCAGGAGCTGGACGTACGGCTGCGCCTCACCGGCCTGGGCTAGGGCCGGCGGGGCGGCAGGCGGTGCAGCCGGACCTCGGTGAGGGCGCCGCCCGAGGCCTGCGCGGTCAGGTAGGTGCAGTACGGCTGCCGCCTGCGGTCGGTGGGCGACCCGGGGTTGAGCAGCCGCAGGCCGCCGGGCGCGGTGGAGTCCCAGGGGATGTGGCTGTGCCCGAAGACAAGGACGTCCAGGTCGGGGAAGCGCTCGGCGCAGCGGTCCTCCCGTCCGGCGGCGGGGCCGGTCTCGTGGACGACGCCGAACCGCAGTCCGCCCAGTTCGGCCCGGGCCACCTCCGGCAGACGGGCACGCAGTGCGGGGCCGTCGTTGTTGCCGTGGACGGCGATCAGGCGCTTGGCGCGTGCCTGGACCAGGTCGAGGGTTGCCTCATCGACCCAGTCCCCGGCGTGGATCACGGCATCGGCGAGCGGGATCCGGTCGAGGAGTTCGGCCGGCAGCTGCCGCGCGCGCTTGGGCAGGTGCGTGTCGGAGATCAGGAGCAGGCGCACGGGGGCCACGGTAGTGGTTGCGGTGCGCCTGCGGCTGCCGGCCGTCGAGGGAGGGTCAGTCCACGTCGAGGGTGTCGGTGTAGAGGACGAACTCCACGAGGCCGTCCGCGGTGGTGCTGACGCTCGGCGGACGGGTGCGGGGGTAGCGGGAGGCGATGACGTCGGCGACACGGTGGGCGGTGGCGGCGTCGGTGGCGCAGATGCGCACGTGGGCGACGCCGGACTCGTGCGGTGGTCCGGGGTGTTCGGCGTGTTCGGGCATGGGGCTCCCCTGGTCGTGGGGTGGTCAGGACAGCAGGAAGTCGGCCTGGCCGGCCTTGGCGCCCTGGATGAACGTGGTGATCTCGTGGTTGGTGTAGATCAGGGCGGGCCCGTCGGGGTCGGTGGACTGCCGCAGGGCGATCCGGCCGTCGGCGAGCTTCATGGCCTCCACGCAGGAGCCTCCGTTGCCGCCGCTCCAGGGCTTGTACCAGCCCTCGGTGCCGAGGTCTCCGGCACGCATGCCGTTGTATATGTCCTGCATGTGCGGTCAGATCTCCTTGCGAACGCCATCGAGGATGGCTGCTGTGCTGTGTACGGGCGCGGCCTGCGCGCACATCCGGTCGAGGGCTTCGAGGAAGACCGTCACGTCGTCCCGTTCGTCCAGGTAGGCGGCGCCGACCAGGCTCTCGGTGAAGACGACATCTGGCAGTTCCCCGGTCTGGAACCTGAAGATGTGGAACGGGCCGTACATGGCGGGGTGCGGGCCGGCGGCGAAGGGCATGACCTGCAGGTGGACATGGGGCAGGGCGCAGGCCTGGATGAGGCGGTCCAGCTGGGCGCGCATGACGCCGGGGCCGCCGATGGGGCGGCGCAGCACGGTCTCGTCGATGACGGCCCACAGGACGGGGGCATCGGGCCGGCTGAGCAGGGTCTGGCGCTCCAGGCGCAGGGCGACGCAGCGCTCGATGTCCGGTTCGGGCAGGTGGGGGCGGCCTGCGCGCAGGACGGCGCGGGCGTAGTCCTCGGTCTGGAGCAGGCCGGGGACGTAGTGCGGCTCGTAGGCGCGGATGACGGCCGCCTCGCCTTCGAGGCTGACGAAGGCGCTGAACCAGCCCGGGAGGACGTCGCGGTAGCGGTGCCACCAGCCGGGCCGGTTGCCCTGGCGGGCGAGGGCGAGGAAGGCGCCGATCTCCTCGGGGCCGACCGCGTACAGGCGCAGCAGCTTCTCGACGTACGGGATCTTGAGGCCGGTCTCGGCCTTCTCCATGCGGCGGACGGTGGCGTGGGTGACGTCGAGGGCGCGGGCGGCTTCCTCGTAGGTCAGGCCGGCCTTCTCGCGCAGGTGCTGGAGCCGCCTGCCGAGGATGACGCGCAGCACGGTCGGGGCTCCGCCCGACCGCGGCTCAGACACGGCACTCCTCTCGCATGCCAGCAGTCTGCCACGCGCCGTGTGCAGCGGACAGCCTGTACAGAGAAATGTGCAATTTGCAGAATGCCTCTTGCCTAGCGTCGCTTGCGTGGCCATAGTGGCCTGTGTGACGCGGCTGTACCGAACCTGCCGAACCTCCGACGATGTCTGGAACGTCCCATGATGCTGCCGACAGCGCGAGAGCGACTGCTCCCGCTCACGGACAGCCGCCGGGATGTCCTCCGGCTTCCGGCCCAGGCCGCGTCCGTGGGCGTCGTCAGGCGGCAGGTCCGGGCGACACTGAGCCGCTGGGCACTGGACCGGGTGGGCGACGACGCCTGCCTGGTGGTCACCGAGCTGTTCACCAACGCCGTGCTGCACAGCGGCAGCGACCACGTGACGTGCGCGCTGTGGACCGGCGAGGGGCTGCTGCACATCGAGGTCACCGACCAGGGGGACCGGGCCGCCGGGCCGGCCATGCGCCGCGCTGGGGACGGCGAGGAGAACGGGCGCGGGCTCGTCCTCGTCAGCCATCTGGCGCAACAGTGGGGCGTGGTGCATCCCGGTTCCGGAGCGGGCCGGACCGTGTGGGCGGCGCTGGCCTGCGGCGGCGTACCCCTCCAGAAGGGCGCGCGGCGCGCGGGCTGATCTGTAATTGGCTGGTGGCGGATGCGTGACGGGCTTACGCTGGGTGGTGACGGAACGCCTCTCAGGGAACCACCGAAACCCCTCGGCCCGTCCCGGGAAGCGCCAGCCACCATGGCCGCCTGCCCGTTCCGCTTCCGGCGCCACCGCGTCAGCACAGCCCTTTCCCTTGCCCCACCGGGCTGTTCGACGCCCCGGTAGCGGCCGCGTCGGGCGTCCGGCTCACCCGACATGAGGAGTTCGCGGTGACACCCGAGAAGACCGAGCGCAAGCAGCTCCCGCCCGAATCCGCCGAACATCCGTCCCCGCAGCGGGACGTTCGCAACCTCGACGTGTGGGCGCGGTCCGCGCCGATCCGCCTGGCCGGTTACGAGGACGACCCGACCGAGTCGCACATCCTGCGCAGCGTGGACTGATCGCTGACCGGGGCCGTACGGGTGCGAGCACCCGTACGGCCCCGCTCGTTACCCTCGTTCCGCGCCGCCGCCGGGGAGTGCCTGCCGCACGCGTCGCGAGGGGCTGAAGGCGTACAGGTCGAGGATCCCGGGCGGGTCCGCGAGGCCCGGTCCCCCGGCGCCCACCCAGGCGGCGATGTCCTCGATGGCGTCGGCGTCGTTGACCAGGCC
Organism: Streptomyces sp. NBC_01537; assembly: GCF_045040445.1. Taxonomy (NCBI): domain Bacteria; kingdom Bacillati; phylum Actinomycetota; class Actinomycetes; order Kitasatosporales; family Streptomycetaceae; genus Streptomyces; species Streptomyces sp. NBC_01537. The sequence continues at coordinate 364,613 of NZ_CP109392.1, forward strand.
GAGCCAGACGGGGCGGCCGCCCGCGGCGCGGCCCTCGGCGGACGGCTGTACGACGATGACGTTGCCGTGCTCGCAGACGTCCAGGCACTCGGTGGCCCTGACCCGGGAGGCGCCCGCCAGGGCCTGCTTGAGGCGGGCCAGCTGGGCCGCGTGGTCGACGCCGGGGATTTTGGGCGTGCCGCAGCAGCAGCCACGGCAGACGCTCACGGTGCACCCGGAGGTCTGTGCGGGGACGCGACGGCTCACGTGAGGGTGATCCGTATGCCGACCGTGCCGTCCTTGCCGCGCCGGATCCGGCTGCCGAGCAGGGTGATCCGGCCGAGCAGGCCGTACTTGCGGGCGAGCAGCTCGCGGTAGTGGGCGGTCTGCTCCGTGGTCAGGATCTCGGCACGGCCCTGCGACTGCTCCCCCGACGGATTGCCGCGCACGTCGCAGGCGCTGACCAGGACGTCCGCGCGGTTGCGGATCCGCTTGACCTTGCCGGAGTCCGCGACCGTCCAGACGCCGAGGCTGTCGCCGTCACGGACCGCCCACACCGGGGTCGGCACGGTGCGGCCGTCCCGCCGGAAGGTCGTGATCAGCAGGTACTTGCCCGAGGCGAGCCGTTCCAGCTCACTGTGGTCATCCGTCATGGCGTCAGACTACGGGAGCGCCTTGCCGAGGCAGACGCTGTCCGGGTAGTCGCGGTAGTGGCCGAACTTGGTGATGTGGTCGTAGCCGCAGGACAGGTAGAGGGCGATCGCCTCGGGCTGCAGCGCGCCGGTCTCCAGCACCATGCGGGACCGGCCGGCCGCCGCGGCGTCCTCCTCCAGGCCGGCCAGGATCCGGCGGGCGAAGCCCCGCCCGCGGGCGCGGGACACCACGTACATCCGCTTGAGCTCGGCGTCGCCGTCGCTGAAACCCTCCGGGGAGGCGTCCTGGGCACGCCAGCCGCCGGTGGCGACCGGGTCGCCGTCGAGGTAGCCGACGAGGAACGCGCCACGCGGCCGGTCGAAGTCGGCGGGGTCCATGGGGGTCGCATCGGGGTCGCCGTAGCGCTCGACGTACTCCAGCTGCACCTGCTCGGTGAGCTTGATCGCGTCGGGATGGTCGTAGGGAGTCAGTCGGATTTCCACCGTCACATGGTACGGATGTATGCATAGGCCCTGGTCGGGGGCCGGTCGTCGGGCACGGTCCGGGGGGCCGGTATCGTCCCCGGCATGCTCACCGTGACCACCGTGAACGTGAACGGGCTGCGCGCCGCGGCCAAGAAGGGCTTCGTGCCCTGGCTGGAGGCGACCGCAGCCGATGTGGTGTGCCTGCAGGAGGTGCGGGCCGAGCCCGGGCAACTGCCCGGTGAGGTGCGGGAGCCCGACGGCTGGCACGTGGTGCACGCCCCGGCCGCCGCGAAGGGCCGCGCGGGTGTCTCGGTGTACTCCCGGCGGGAGTTCGAGCGGGTGCGGATCGGCTTCGGCTCGGACGAGTTCGACGCCTCCGGGCGGTATGTGGAGGTCGACCTGCCGGGTGTGACGGTCGCCAGCCTCTATCTGCCCTCGGGAGAGGTAGGAACGGAGCGGCAGTCGGAGAAGGAACGCTTTTGCAAGGAGTTCCTGGCCTATCTCAGTTCGCTGCGCGCCCAGGCGGAGACCGGCAGCCGTGAGGCGGTGGTGTGCGGCGACTGGAACATCGCCCACCGCGAAGCCGACCTGAAGAACTGGAAGTCCAACACCAAGAAAGCCGGATTCCTCCCCGAGGAGCGGGCCTGGCTCTCCCGGGTCTACGACGAGGCGGGCTACGTCGACGTGATGCGCCGGCTGCACCCCGAGGTCGCGGGCCCGTACTCGTGGTGGTCGTACCGGGGCCGGGCCTTCGACAACGACGCCGGCTGGCGGATCGACCTGCAGGTGGCCACCCCCGGGCTGGCCGGGCGCGCCGTCTCCGCGGTGGTCGAGCGGGCGGCGAGCCACGAGGAGCGCTGGTCCGACCACGCACCGGTGACCGTCGTCTACGACGTGTAGGGCCTGTCCGGGGCGCGGTGCTCGCAGGCCCGGCGATGAGTTCCGGGCCGCCGGGCCGTCCTCTTTTCGTGGACACACTCGTGCTGGCCATCGGTCCCTCGCTCGCGCCCGCCGACGCGGCGCGGCTCGGCGCGCGGCTGCGCGCCCTGCCGCGCGGCACGGTGGTGGTGTGCGACGTGAGCGCGCTGACCGAGCCGGATCTCGCCGCCGTGGAGGCGCTGGCCAGGCTGCGGCTCGCGGCGGGCCGGGGCGGGCACCGGGTGGTACTGCGCGGGGCGTCGGCGCGGCTGCGGGAGCTGCTGGCGCTGACGGGGCTGGAGGGGGTGCTGCCGCCAGGGCCCTTCTGATGGATCTCCGTGGGGAAGGAGCGGGGTCTGGTGCCTGCGATCGCAAGGCGCCGGAGCGCCCACAGGGTGGTTTCCTGTGGGCGTTTCGGCAACGCCGCGAGCGCTGGTGCCAGGGCACGCGACGCCACGGAGATCCATCAGAAGGGCCCTAGGGGGCGAGCCGGGCGGGGAGGCCGAAGAGGGGGAAGAGGCGGTCGGTGTCGAGGAAGGCGTTGAGCCCGGTGATGCGGCCGTCTGAGATGTCGATGACCTGCACTGCCCAGGGCACGCCGCCGGGCCGGTACTGGGCGAAGGCGGGCGCGCCGTTGGCGGTGAGCGGGAGCAGGCGGGAGCCGCGGCAGCCGATGCCGGTGCCCAGGAACCAGGCGCGTATCTCCTCGGGGCCGCGCAGCCACAGCTCGTAGGGGGGCATGGACAAGGTGGCGTCCTCGTGGAGGAGCGCGGTGAGGGCGTCCAGGTCGTAGCGCTCGAAGGCGTCGACATAGCGGGCCAGCAGCGAGCGCTGCGCTTCGTCCATCGGCCGCACGGGGTCGCTGACGGGGACCTCGCCGCCGGCCGAGAGCGTCGCGCGGGCGCGCTGCAGGGCGCTGTTGACGGAGGCCACCGAGGTGTCGAGGAGCTCGGCGACCTCGCTCGCCTTCCAGGCCAGGACCTCGCGCAGGATCAGCACCGCGCGCTGCCGGGGCGCGAGCCGCTGCAGCGCGGCGATGAGGGCCAGGCGTACGGACTCGCGGGCGACGGCCTGGTCGGCCGGGTCGCCGCCGGACTCCAGGACGCGGCCGTCGGGGACGGGGCCGATCCAGGTGGCCTCGGGGAGCCCGGCGTCGATGGGCGTGGCGGCCGTCGAGGGGGAGGCCAGGTCCATGGGGCGGGCGCGGCGCTGGCTGCTCTTGGCCATGTCCAGGCAGACGTTGGTCGCGATGCGGTACAGCCACGACCGCACGCTCGCCCGCCCCTCGAAGCGGTCGAAGCCGCGCCAGGCCCGCACCAGCGTCTCCTGGACGGCGTCCTCGGCCTCGAAGGCCGAGCCCAGCATCCGGTAGCAGTAGGCGGTCAGCTCCACCCGGTGCCGCTCCAGCCGGAGCGCTGTGTCGTTTTCCGCCGTGAGCTCGCTCATCGAGGACCGTCCCTTCACCTTCCCCCGACGCTACCGGAGGGGACTGACAACGGCCGGGATGACGCCGTACGCTTCCCGTATGACATGGCGACATTGACCTTCCCCCCGGCCCGGGTCACGGCTCGCGCGCAGGCTGTACGCGTACGCGTTCCTCGACGACTTCGTGCTGCTCTACCCGGTCTACGCGGTGCTCTTCGCCGAGACCGGGCTCTCCCCCGCCGAGATCTCCTCGCTCTTCGCCATCTGGTCGGTCACCGGCTTCGCACTTGAGGTGCCGTCCGGGCTGTGGGCCGACATCTACTCGCGCAGGCGGCTGCTGGCCGTCGCGCCCGTGCTGCCCGCCGCCGGATACGCGCTGTGGACCTTCCTGCCGTCGTATCCGTCCTTCGCCGCCGGCTTCGTGCTCTGGGGTGCGGGCAGCGCGCTGCGCTCGGGCACCCTGCAGGCCCTGGTGTACGAGGAGCTGTCGCGCACCGGCGCCCAGGACTCGTACGCCCGTCTGATCGGGCGCTCGCAGGCCGCCGGTACGACGGCGGTCCTGGCGGCGACCGCGCTGGCCGCTCCCGTGCTGGCGGCGGGCGGCTACCGGACACTGGGCGTGGCCAGTGCGGCCGTGGCGCTGCTCGGGGTGCCGGTGGCGCTGGCACTGCCGGAGTCCCGGGGCGCCGGAAGGCGCGATCCGGGCCGGGGTTACGGGGCGGTGCTGCGGGAGGGGCTCGGCGAGGTGCGGGGCACGCCGGGCGTGTGGCGGGGTCTGCTACTGGTGGCGGCGCTGTCGGGGTTCGACGCGATGGACGAGTACGTTCCGCTGCTGGCCCGCTCCACCGGGGTCGGGGAGGCCGTGGTGCCGGTGCTGGTGCTGCTGGTCACCTCGGGGGTGACGGCGGGCGGTCTGCTGGCCGGGCGCGGCCAGGGGCGGGCGGGGCCGTTGCTGGCGCTGGCCGCGGGCTGCCTCGCGGCGGGGGCGGTGAGCGGCCGGCCGGCGGGGATGGTGCTGGTGGCGGTGGCGTTCGGCATCTTCCAGTGGGCGATCGCGGCGGCCGACGCGCGCCTGCAGGGCCGGATCGCGGACGGCTCGCGGGCGACGGTGACCTCCATGGCCGGTTTGGGTACGGAGGTGGTGGCCGTCGTGATCTTCGCGGGCTACGCCGCCGGCTCCCGGTGGTCGGGTCCGGGCCCGCTGTTCGCGCTGGCCGCGGTGCCGTACGTGGTCGTGGCGGCTGCCCTGTGGCGGCCCGGGCGGGGCCGGGACTGACCGTGCCCCCGCCCGTCGAAATCCGGCCATCTGCGACGTATCGTGGCAAGGAGATGCCGCCAGTGCTGGAGGCCGCCGTGGCCGACCCGAAGGGCTTTCTCAAGACCCCCCGCCGCACCTGGCCCCGCCGCCCGGTCCAGGACCGGGTGTGGGACTGGAACGAGGTGTACGAGGGGCAGGCGCTGCTGCCGATCATCGGTGCGCAGGCGGACCGGTGCATGGACTGCGGCATCCCGTTCTGCCACGACGCGTGCCCGCTGGGGAATCTGATCCCGGAGTGGAACGACCTGGTGTCCCGGGACGACTGGGAGGCGGCCAGCCACCGGCTGCACGCCACCAACAACTTCCCGGAGTTCACCGGGCGGCTGTGCCCGGCGCCCTGCGAGTCGGGCTGCGTACTGGCGATCAACGCGGATCCGGTGACGATCAAGAATGTCGAGGCGGCGATCGCCGACGCCGCCTGGCAGCGCGGCTTCGTCCCGCCCCGGCCCCCCGAACGCATGTCGGGGCGGACGGTGGCGGTCATCGGATCGGGCCCTGCCGGGCTGGCCTGCGCGCAGCAGCTGACCCGGGCCGGGCACACGGTGACGGTGTACGAACGGGCGGACCGGCTCGGCGGGCTGCTGCGCTACGGGATACCGGAGTTCAAGATGGAGAAGCACCATCTGGACCGCCGGCTGGGGCAGATGCGCGCTGAGGGCACCCGGTTCCGTACGAACGCAGACGTGGGAGGCACCGTCGACGCTGCCGCGCTCCGGCTGCGCCACGACGCCCTGGTGGTCGCGATCGGCGCCCACTCGATGCGTGAACTCCCCGTTCCCGGACGTGACCTGACGGGCATTCACCAGGCGATGGAGTACCTCCCGCTGGCCAACCGGGTGTGCGACGGCGACCTAGCCGCGTCCCCGGTCACCGCCGAGGGCAAGGACGTGGTGATCGTCGGCGGCGGCGACACCGGCGCCGACTGCCTGGGCACCGTACTGCGGCAGCACGCGGCCTCGGTCGTCCAGCTGGACATCAACCCCCGTCCCGGCGAGGACCGGGCGGAGCACGAGCCGTGGCCGGTGTATCCCAAGGTCTACCGGGTGTCCCCGGCGCACGAGGAGGCCCGGGAGCTGGGCGGGGCGGGAACCGACATACGGATGTTCTCGGCGTCCACGCTGCACTTCACCGGCGACGCCGCCGGGCGGGTGAGCGCGCTGCGGCTGTCCGAGGTCGAGGCGCGCGGGCGCACGCCCCTGCCGGGGACCGAGCGGGTGATCCCGGCCCAGCTGGTGCTGCTGGCGCTGGGGTTCGACGGCGTGGAGCGGGGCGGGGACCTGATCGGCGGGCTCGGGATCCGGCTGAGCGCGCGAGGCACGATCGCACGCGACGCGGACTTCGCCACCGGCACCGACGGGGTGTTCGTGGCGGGCGACGCGGGGCGGGGGCAGTCCCTCGTCGTCTGGGCGATCGCGGAGGGCCGCTCGGCCGCGGCTGCCGTGGACCGCTGGCTGATGGGCGCCACCGAGCTTCCGGTGCCGATCAGCCCTCAGGACCGTCCGCTTGTCGTGTGAAGGCGTCGTACGCCGGGCGCAGCACGGCCGCCAGGTCCCGGCCCCGCACCGTGATGCCGGAGGGGCCGAGGCGGCGCGGGGCGGGATCCGGGGGGCCGGGGTCCCGGTCGGGCGGGAGGTCGGCGGCGCAGGTCCAGAAGTCGTCCAGGCAGTCGGCGAGCGGCCGGAGGTGCGGTTCCGTCACAGCGCGGGCTCCTCGTCTTCGTCAGCCGACAGCTCCACCAGTTCGCGCAGTTCCTCGGTGGACAGCTCGGTCAGCCACTGCTCGCCCTCGCCGACGACCGCGCCGGCGAGGTTGCGCTTGGCCTCGATCATCACGTCGATCCGCTCCTCGATGGTGCCCGCGCACACGAATTTGCGAACCTGTACGTTCCTTCGCTGGCCGATCCGGAAGGCGCGGTCGGTGGCCTGGTCCTCGACGGCCGGGTTCCACCAGCGGTCGAGGTGGATGACATGGGCGGCGGCGGTGAGGTTGAGGCCGGTGCCGCCCGCCTTGAGGGAGAGCAGGAAGACCGGTGGCCCGGCGCTCTCCTGGAAGCGGGCGGTCATCGCGTCGCGGGCGGCCTTGGGGACGCCGCCGTGCAGGAAGAGCACCTCGCGGCCGAGCCGCCGCGCGAGGTGGCCCTGCAGGAGGCGGCCGAACTCCGCGTACTGGGTGAAGCACAGCACCTTGTCGCCCTCGGCGAGGGCTTCGGCGAGGATCTCCTCCAGGCGTTCCAGCTTGCCGGAGCGCCCGGTGAGCCGCGCCGCCCCGGCACCCTCGTCGTACCGCTCGTGCAGGAACTGCGCCGGGTGGTTGCAGATCTGCTTGAGCTTGGTGAGCGTGGACAGCACGATGCCCTTGCGCTCGATGCCCCGGCTCTCGGCGATGCGGGCGAGCATGTCGGCGACGGCGGCCCGGTAGAGGCCGGCCTGTTCGGTGGTGAGGCCGCACAGGACGGTCATCTCCAGCTTCTCGGGCAGGTCGCGGGCGATGGCGGGATCGTTCTTGAGGCGGCGCAGCACGAAGGGGCGGGTGCGGCGCTGCAGGGCGGCGGCGGCCGCGCTGTCGCCGTCGCGCTCGATGGGGATGGAGTGGCGTTCCTTGAAGCGGGCGGCCGAGCCGAACAGGCCGGGGTTGGCGAAGTCCAGGACGGCGTGCAGTTCGGCGAGCCGGTTCTCCACCGGGGTGCCGGTCAGCGCGATCCGGTGGGCGGCGGGCAGCGAGCGGACGGCCCTGGCCTGGCGGGTGGCGGAGTTCTTGATGTGCTGGGCCTCGTCGGCGACGACCCGCCGCCAGTGGATGGCGCGCAGGGCCTCGGCGTCGCGCTCGGCGAGTCCGTACGTGGTGATGACCAGGTCGGCGGCCGGCGCGGCCTGCCTCAGCGCGTCCCCGGCAAGGCGCTGCGGCCCGTGGTGGACGTACACGCGCAGCATCGGCGCGAATCGCGCGGCCTCCCGCTGCCAGTTGCCGACCACCGACATCGGGCAGACCAGCAGGTTGGGGGCGGTGGCGCCTTCGGCGTGCTCGGCGGCGAGCAGGGCGAGGGTCTGCACGGTCTTGCCGAGCCCCATGTCGTCGGCCAGGACGGCGCCGAGGCCGAGCCGGGTCATGAACGCCAGCCAGGCCAGGCCGCGTTCCTGGTAGGGGCGCAGAGCGGCGCCGAATCCGGCGGGCAGCGGCACCGGCTGCGGCTCGGCGGAGCCCGAGAGCAGGCCGCCGAGCAGGCCGTCCGCACTGACCCCGGCCACCGGGAGGCCGCCCGCCGTCGCGTCGGGCTCCAGGGCGACGCGCAGCACCTCGCCGGCGGCCATGGTGCCGCTCCCCCGGCGTTCCAGGAAGGCCAGCGCGGCGGCGATCCGGGCCGGGTCGACCTCGGTCCACTGTCCGCGCAGCCGCACCAACGGCTGCTTGGCCGCGGCCAGTTCGGTCAGCTCCGCCTCGGTCAGCGGGGCGTCGCCGATGGCGGCCCGCCAGCGGAAGTCGACGATCCGGTCCCGGTCCAGCAGGCTCCGGTCGTGTACCAGGCCCGGCTGGACCGCCCGTGCGGTCAGGGTCAGGCCGAACCGGGCCGGGCGCTGCCACCAGGCCGGCAGCAGCAGCGCGTACCCGGCGGCGGTCAGGGCCGGACCGGCGTCGCGCAGGAAGGCCAGCGCCCCGGCCCGGTCCAGGCCCAGAGCGGCCGGGCGGGAGGAGCGCAGGGCCTCGCGCAGCGGCGGCCACAGGCGGGCCGCGCGTACGAGGCCGTCGTGGAGGGCGTCCGCCGGGCGCGGGGCCTTGCGCTCCAGGGTGCTCAGCGCGGGCCCGGGCTCCCACAGGGCATCGGCGGTGACCATCAGGGACGGCTCGTCGGCGGCCTGGAGCAGGAACTCCAGCCTCCAGTCGTCCAGTTCGGGGCCCTGCGGCTCGCGGAGCCGGAAGCAGACGCGCAGCGGCTCGCCCTCGCCGGGCGACGACTCGGACCGGTGCCAGGCGGTGAGCCGCTCCCCCAGTCCGGCGACCAGTCCGGCGACCTCGGCCCCGACCCTTCCGTCGGCCGTGCCCAGCGCGCTCACCCAGGCCTCCGCCGCGCCGTCCGGGCGCCGCGCCCTGCCCGGGCGCAGCAGCGGCGGCTCGTCCTCCAGGACCGCGCGGGCCTCGCAGTCCACCAGCACGTCCAGCAGATCCGCCACCAGCTCCCCGGCAGCCCTACCGTCCGGGTGGCCACCACTGCGCTCGGCCCGGGCCACCGGCGGGGTCGCCGCCGTCAGCTCCCGCGTCTCCCGCCACCCGTCGGCATCCGGCGCCGGCCGCCAGCGCGCGTACGGCCGCCCGTCCTGCGTGGTCAGCCCCGGCAGCACCTGACCGCGCCCCACCATGCGCCACGCCAGGTCGTGGACGGCGGTCAGCCAGCGCAGCGAAGCCCCGTACGGCACGTCCACCGGCCCCTGCGCGGGCAGCTGCGTCGGCAGGAACGGCTTCCCCGGTGCGTACAGCTCGCCCAGCAGCTGCGCCGCCTCCCCGGGTTCGAGCAGCAGCGACGGCACCTGCCACGGCGCGAGCGTCACCGCCCGGCGCGGTCCGTCGGCGGTACGGCCGAGCTCGGGCGACGGCAGCAGGGCGCCGTTCTGCGTCGGCAGGAGCAGCGTGGTCTCGCCCGCGGCGGCCTTGGTCATCAGCCACTCCAGGCCGGGCCCCGTGCCGCCGATCAGCTCCGCGACCTGCGGCGGCGGCAGGAGGGATGCCTCCGCCTCCGCCCACAGCGCGAGGCGCCGGTCCGCTCTCCACACGGCGTGCAGGGCGAACATTGCGGGCCTTCCCGGTCTGCGGCGTCTGGCGGACAGCTGGCGGACAGCTATTCGAGCAGCCTACGGGTCGGCGGGCTACCGTCGGATGCCATGGAACGACTGCGAGGCGTGCGCGGCGCCCTGATCGACATCGACGGCGTCCTCACGGTCTCCTGGAAACCGCTGCCTGGCACGGTCGCCGCACTCGTGTCACTGCGCGAGCAGGGGCTGCCGCTGGCCCTGCTCACGAACACCACTTCGCGCAGCCGTTCCTCGATCGCGCGGACCCTGGCCGGCGCGGGCTTCCCCATCGGCGCCGACGACATTCTCACCGCGCCGGCCATCACGGCCGCGTATCTGGCCGAGCGGTACCCGGGTGCCCGATGCCTGTTGCTGAACAGCGGCGACATCGTGGAGGACCTCGGTGGGGTGACCTTGGTGGGCGAGGACGAGGGGCCCGATGTGGTTGTGGTGGGCGGCGCCGGTCCCGAGTTCGACTACCCGGCTCTCGACGAGGCGTTCCGCTGTCTGCAGCGCGGCGCCCGGCTGGTCGCCATGCACCGCAATCTGTACTGGCGCACGGATGCGGGTCTGCAGTTGGACGCCGGGGCCTTTCTGCTGGGCCTGGAGCGGGCGGCCGGAGTCGAGGCGGAGGTGGTGGGCAAGCCGTCCGGGGCGTTCTTCGCCGCAGCGCTGACGCGGCTCGGGGTCGGCGCGGCGGAGGCGGTGATGGTGGGCGACGACGTCGAGGCGGATGTGCTGGCCGCCCAGAGGGCGGGGATTGCGGGGGTATTGGTCAGGACGGGCAAGTATGTGCCGGAGGCGGTGCGGCGGGCCGGGGGCGTACCCGACAGGGTCGTGGATTCCTTTGCTGATGTGCCGGGGCTTCTGGGGCTCGGTTCGGCTTAGGGCCTGTCCGGCCGCTCGCGCGGTGACCGCGAAGGTTCGCCGGGTTGCGCGGCAGCCGGCTGCGCTTTGTCCTCGTTCCCCGGACGGGCTGAATTCAGCCCCAGGTCGGCAGGCACAACGGTGAAAGAGTCGCACGCGGGTATATGGGCGGTATGGCTGGAATAGCGCGGTTTGCACAGAGAGCTGCCGTGGTCCTCGCTGCCGTGCTGGCGCTCGCCACCGCAGGCGCTGCCCACGCGGACACCGGCATCGAGACGGCGGCGAAGGCGCTGCGCAGCAGCCCGGTCTATGTCGACCCGGCGGTTTCGGGAAAGCTGTCGGACGCCGACGCGCGCGGGCTCGCGCAGCGCATCCGGGATTCGGGGGTGCCGGTGTACGTGGCAGTGCTGCCGGACGACCCGGCCTACGGCGGCGATCAGGTCTTCGACCGGCTGCGGGCGGCCGTGGGACGGCCAGGGGTGTACGCGGTGGCGCTGGGTTCCCGGTTCGGTGCGGCGTCGGACGGGTCGGTGATCCCCGGGAGCACGGCGAGGTCACTGGCGCAGCGGAATCTGCGGGAGCACGCGGGTGACGCGTCGGCGGTGCTGGACGGCTTCGTGGCCGATGTCGCGTCGGCGGCCGCCTCCGGCAGGGCGGACCAGGGCGGCGGCACGGCGCGCACGTCGGGCGTCGGCGCTCTGGTGACACTGGGGGTCATCCTCGCGGTGCTCGCCGGGGGCGCTCTGCTGCTCGTACGGAGGAACGGCCGGCGCCGCCGGGAGCGGGAGCGGGCGGAGCTGGAGCAGGTGCGCGGGGTGGTGGAGGAGGACATCACGGCATACGGCGAGACCCTGGACCGGCTGGATTTCGCGCCATCCGATCCGGCGGCGACGCCCGAGATGCTGGAGGACTACGGCAGGGCCCTGGACGCGTACGAGACCGCGAAGGACAGGATGGCCGCCGCCGGCCGCCCCGAGGATGTACGGGCGGTGACCGAGGCCCTCGAAGGGGGCCGGTTCGCGCTGGCAGTGCTCGATGCCCGCCGCCGGGGCCTGCCGCTGCCCGAGCGTCGCCCGCCGTGCTTCTTCGATCCCCGCCACGGCCCCTCGGTCCAGGACGCCGAGTGGGCGCCCGAGGACGGTGCGGTGCGCACGGTGCCGGTGTGCGCGGCGGACGCGGCGCGGCTGGCGGACGGCGCGGACCCGGCGGTGCGTACGGTGCGGGTGGGCGAGGAGCGCCGCCCGTACTGGGATGCGGGTCCGGCGTACGGGCCCTGGGCGGGCGGCTATTTCGGGGCGTACGGCTCGATGTTCCTGCCGGGGCTGCTGGCGGGCACGCTGCTCGGCGGGTCGCTGGGCGGCGGATACGGGGGCTATGACGGCGCCGACGCGGGAGGGGACGGCTTCGACGGCGGGTTCGGCGGGGGCATGGGCGACGGCGGGGGCTTCGACGGAGGATTCGGCGACGGGGGCGGTTTCTGACTCCCGCTAAAGACCGAACAGCTTGAGCAGGTCGTCCTTGCCGAACATCCGCGCGGTGTCTACGGCCGACGGCGTACCGCGCCGGGGGTCCGCGCCGGCGTCGAGGAGTGCGCGGACGACGGCGTCCGCGCCCTTGAAGACGGCGCCGGCGAGCGGGGTCTGGCCCTTGCCGTTGGCGCGGTCGGGGTCGGCGTGGCGGCGCAGGAGGGCGGTGACGGCGTCGGCGTGGCCGTGGTAGGCGGCGAGCATCAGGAGTGAGTCGCCGCTGTCGTTGGTGAGGTTGACCGGCACTCCGGCGTCGACGTAGGCGGCGAGGGTGTCGGTGTCGCCGTGGCGGGCGAGGTCGAAGGCCCGGGTGGCGAGCTGGAGCAGTTCGGGGTCATGGGCGGGCTCGGTGCCGGTGTCGGGGATCGTCGGCTCGCTCATGGTTGTCCTCACTCCGGTCGCCGGTGGGGTGCCGGTCACCACCCTACGTAGCGTCAGCCGCCGCCACACCCCCGCGAGATCGTGCACCACGGGAGAAGCCATGGCCTCGGATCAGCCGCGGCGATCACCCGTACGGGCGTATTTTCCGGCCGATGGCGGGGCGCTGCGCATGGTGCGGGCCCAGGGCGGCAAGGATCGCGCCGACAGAACATCGAAAAGCGCCCGCTTGGGCGAAATTATCGATAAATCACCCATTTGCCGCTTTCCATTATCTATTACTTTCTGTGAGCATGGAAGAACTCATGGTGACAGTCCCCATCACACAGGAGTAACCCCATGATCCTGTCCATTTCAGGCGTCGTCCTGCTCGGCATCATCGTCTTCCTGTTCTTCCGCAAGGACGGACTGAAGGCATCCCACGCGCTCGTCTGCGCACTCTTCGGCTTCTATCTCGCGGGCACCGCCATCGCCCCGAGCATCAAGGCCGGCGGAGCCAGCCTGGCGAGCCTGCTGGGCGGGATCAAGTTCTAGCCCGGCCGTCCCGCACGGCCTTCCCCCGTGGGCCCGGCGCGCTCCTGCCGCTCCGGGCCCGTCCCGTTTCGCTCATCGCGTCCCGTCGCACGATCCTCTGGAGCACCACGTGGCCAGGCGTCCTCTCCCCGGCATCCTGAACGGCAGCCGTCCATCGCTGGGCTCGTCGCTGAGCCCCTCGCTGGCCCGAGGGCGCGATTTCGCGCGGACGGCGGCCGACGGCGCCGCCGATGTGCTCCATCCCCTGCTGGTGATCCTGCGCGGGCTGCGCCGCCAGACCGGCTGGCTGCACGCCTGGTGGGCGCACACCCCCAAGGACCGCCGCGGTCCCGCGCTGCTCCTGGTGGCCGCGATCGGCCTGGTCGTCGTGATGTTCCCCTACGGTCCCTACCTGGCGCTGACCGCGCTGATGGGCTCGGCCGCCTGGATGGGCCGCGACCGCAGCACCCCGGCGCCGGCCGGGCCCAGTGACGCCGAGAGCGCCCGGCTCAAATCGCTGTACGACGCGCTGGTGCCGTATCTGTCCGACCCCGGCGACCCGAGCCCGCTCTACGCGTACGAGGGCGACTGGACGGAGGCCTTCGGCGCGTACGAGTTCGAGGACGGCCGGCTGGTCCGGCTGCACCTGCGCTACCCGGCGTACTTCACCGACGGCGAGGCCGAGTCACGGATGCGCGTGGAGCAGGTACTGCACGCCAAGACCGGCCGGGGCCGGGAGTACCGCTTCGACTGGGACGAGGAGGAGAACCTGCTCGGTCTCACGGCTCTGCCCGCACTGCCCACCGGCATCGCCGCCCAGCGCTTCGTCACCGCCCCCGGCGAGACGGTACTCGGCTTCACCGACCCCGACGCCGTGCAGCGCACCGTGCCCGTCGCCGACGGCGAGGAGCTCCGGGACGCCCCGCCGGTCGTGTGGCGCACCGGACCGCGCTCGGCGGAGCCGCATCTGCTGGCGCTGGGCCGGCCGGGAACAGGCACGACCACGCTGCTGCGCTCCCTCGCCCTGCAGGCCCTGGCCCACGGCGACGTGGTCGTGATCGACGGCGGCGGCACAGGTGAGTACGCGTGCCTGTCCGGCCGCCCCGGCGTGCTGGCCGTGGAGAGCGGGCTCGCCGGGACGCTGGCCACGCTGGAGTGGGCGGCGCACGAGACGGAGCGGCGGCTCATCGCCGTCAACCGCGCCCGCCAGGCGGGCCGGCCCGCGCCCGAGGACACCCGGCGGCCCTTGTGGGTCCTGGCGGACCGCCCGACCGCCCTCACGCAGCTCGCCCACGCCGAGGGCCGCCAGGACCCGCAGGAGCTCCTCGACGTGCCGCTGCGGCACGGCCGGGCAGCCGGGGTCACGGTGGCGGTGGCGGACTCGCTCGACTCGGCCGAGGCCCTGGCCGGTGTGGTGGTCGCGCACACCCGGGCGCGCGTCGTGCTCGGCGCGGTCTCGGGCGAGGAGACCCGGCTGGTGCTGGGCGCTCCGCAGTGCGCGACGCCGGCTGCCGTGGTGCCGCCGGGGCGCGGGTATGTGCGCCTGGGCGCCGGGCCGGTGCTGCGGCTGCAGGTGCCCGCGACGCCGGACCCGTATGACGAGGAGACGCCGGAGGCGCAGCGGCGGGCGGTGCTTTCGCTGCTCCCGATGGCGGAGGCGCCGGAGGCCGAGAAGCTGCACATGCACAAGGCCGACCTCGAGCTGGAGCACTGACGGGGCCGGGGATCACAAGATCACGCCACGAACAGGCCCGCGCCCTCGCCTTCCGATCCCCCCCCGTGCCGCACGGCCTGCGCAGCCGCCGCGAGGCGGGCGACCGCGTCGCGGGCGACGGCTCCGCCGACGGTGAAGGGCAGTCGTACGTAGGACTCGAAGGCGCCGTCGATGCCGAAGCGGGGGCCGGAGGGGACGCGGACGCCGAGGCGTTCGCCGGCGACGGCGAGGCGGGAGCCGGAGACGTCGGCGGTGCGCACCCACATGGTCATGCCGCCGGAGGGGACGGCGAACTCCCAGTCGGGGAGCTGGTCGCGCAGGGCGGCGACGAGGTCGTCGCGGTATTCGCGGGCGCGTTCGCGGCGGGTGGCGACGGCCTCGTCCCAGCCGCCGGTGCGCAGCAGCCAGGCGACGGCGAGCTGGTCGACGACCGGGGAGCCGATGTCGAGGTAGGCGCGGGCGGTGACCAGACGGCGTACGACGTCGGGGGCGGCGCGGACCCAGCCGATGCGCAGCCCGGCCCAGATGGCCTTGCTGGCGGAACCGACGCTGATGACGCTGCCGCCGCGGTCGAAGGCGGCCATGGGGCGGGGCGGGGCGTCCTGCGGGTGGGGTTCGAGGGTGAGTTCGGCCATGGACTCGTCGGCGACGATGACGGTGCCGGCGGCGCGGGCGGTGTCGACGAGGGCGCGGCGCTGGTCGTCGTCGACGAGGGTGCCGGTGGGGTTGTGGTAGTCGGGCATGACGTAGGCCATGCGGGGCGCGGCGTCGCGCAGGACGCGTTTCCAGGCGTCGAGGTCCCAGCCGGCGAGGGCCTCGCGCATGGCGACGGGGACGAGCCGGGAGCCGCTGTCGCGGAAGAGGTCCAGGACGTTGGCGTAGCTGGGTGACTCGACGGCGACGCGCTCGCCGGGGGTGGTGAGGCGGCGGGCCGCGGCGGCGATGGCACCCATCGCACCGGTGGTGACCATGATCTGCTCGGGGCGGGTGGGGATGCCCCGGGCGGTGTAGCGCTCGGCGATGGCCTCGCGGAGCACGGGCAGGCCGGCCGGGAAGTCGCCGTGGGTGGCGGCGTAGGCGGGCAGGTCGGCCAGGGCGCCCTGGACGGCGCGCGAGAGCCAGGGCTCGGGGGCCGGGAGGGCGGCGCAGCCGAGGTCGATGACGCTGCTGGCGGCGTCCGGGGGCAGCGGTTCCAGGCCCCGGGTGGGCAGGGCGTCGCCCTCGGGCACGGCGGTCCAGGTGCCGGCGCCGCGACGGGAGCGGGCGAAGCCCTCGGCGCGCAGCGCCTCGTACGCGGCGGCCGCGGTGGTGCGGCTGATGCCGAGCGCCAGCGCCAGTTCGCGCTCGGCGGGCAGCCGGGCCGCGACGGGGATCCGGCCCTCCAGGACAAGCACCCGGATGCCGTCGGCCAGCCCCCGGTAGGCGGGAACCCGGCGGCCGCCCGCCCGCTGCGGCCTGGGGTCGAGCAGCCGGGCCAGATGGGGTGCTCCTACGGATGCGGTCCACTGGGACATCGTTTCCAGTCCACCTTCCGCGTATTGGCCATGTTTCGATCGTACCTTCAGGCCACAGAGTGGCACGAACATTGCGGTGATGACCAGTGGGGGTTCAGGTGCAGGGCCAATTCCGCAGAAGGATCGTTCATCTCTACACCGGGCTGGCGCTCTACGGTGCCAGTGCAGCTCTGCAGGTCCGGTCCGGGCTGGGACTGGATCCGTGGGACGTGTTCCACCAGGGCGTCTCGGAGCACACCGGGCTGAGCATCGGCACCGTCTCCATCGTGGTGGGCGCGCTGGTACTGCTGCTGTGGTGGCCGCTGCGTCAGCGTCCGGGCCTGGGCACGGTGTCGAACGTCTTCATCGTCGGGCTGTCCATGGACGCCACCCTGTGGCTGCTGCCGCAGCCGCACGGCCTCGGCGTACGCGTCCCGCTGCTGGCCGCCGGGATCGTGCTCAGCGGCGTGGCCACCGGCCTCTACATCACCGCGCGGTTCGGGCCCGGCCCGCGCGACGGGCTGATGACCGGGCTGCACGCGCGCACCAGGCGGTCCATCAGGCTGGTGCGCACCGGGATCGAGGTCACCGTGCTGGCGGTCGGCTTCGCGCTCGGCGGGTCGGTGGGGGTGGGCACGGTGGCGTACGCGCTGGCCATCGGGCCGCTGGCGCAGTTCTTCCTGCGTCTGTTCGCGTTCGACGGTCCGTCACTTCCGGCCGGTCATACGGGCGAAGACGACGACGTTGCCGGAGTAGCCGTTGGCCTTGGTGTAGGTGCCGCCGCAGGTGATGACCCGCAGCTCGGGGCGGGCGGTGTCGCCATAGACCCGCTTGGCGGGGAAGTCCTTCTTGGAGAAGACCTCGATGCCGTAGATCGTGAAGATCGCGGTGGTGCCGTCGGCGCGGGCCACCTCGATCCGGGCGTCCTTCTTCAGGGCCCCCAGGCCGTAGAAGACGGCGGGGCCGCTCGCGTTGTCCACATGGCCGACGATGACCGAGGTGCCGTCGGCGCCCGGTGAGACGGAGCCCTTGTACCAGGCGGCCAGGTTCTTGTACTGGGGCGGCGGGGTCTCGATGGTCTTCTGCTTGTCGAGCGCGACATTCATCAGGGGCGCGTCGATGCTGACCTTGGGGATCTTGATACGCAGCGGCTGGGACTCCGGCAGCGCTGCCACGGCCCCCTGCGCGCCGCCCGCCCCGCCGGCCCCGGGGAGCGCGGCCGAGGCTGCGGTCGGCTGGGGCGGGCCGTCGGTGCCTTCCAGCCCGTCGGCCATCATCACCAGACCGGTCAGCACCACCGAACCCACCGCCGTCACCACGACCCGCCGACCCCGCTTGGTGAGCCGCACCTGGGGCCGCTGCGGCGGCGCCCCCGCCGTGCGGCGGGGAGGACGGGCGGCTGCGGTGCGTGCCGGTACGGGAGAGCGGTCCCCGGGAGAATGCAGCATCACTGTCCTTACTGTGCTTGCTGTCCTTCAGCTACAGCCGGTCCGACGGCAGGTGATGGCCCGTCATATCCGACGGTAGGCCCGGCCGCGGCAGTCCGCGATCGCAGGCGGGCGAACGGGGCATCACCCGATCGGGTAGCTCAGCCGCCCGGCGTCCGGCAATCGGCGCAGGCCCGGATGCGCCGCCCACGGTCCGGGCCGACCGTGGACCGATGAGATCGGACTTCCGGCGCGCCCGAGGCCTGGACGGGCTGCGGGCACTGGCCGTGGCATGCGTCGTCGTCTATCACGTGCACGCGTCGTGGCTGCCGGGCGGCTTCCTCGGAGTCGATCTCTTCTTCGTCATCAGCGGCTACCTGATCACCAGTCTGCTCGCCGCCGACCACTGGCGATCCGGCCGGATCCGGCTCGGCGCCTTCTGGAAACGCCGCGCCCTTCGGCTGCTCCCCCTGCTGTGGCTCGTGCTCGCGGTGACCGCCTGCGCGGCCACGCTGACCGGCGGGGAGGCACACCGGGGCCTGCGCGGGGCGGTCGCCGCGGCCCTCACCTACCGCAGCAACTGGTGGCAGCTGTCCCAACACGACATGTACTTCACGCAGTTCGACGGCCTCGCCCTGCCCGTGCTCCAGCACCTGTGGTCGCTCTCCGTCGAGGAGCAGTTCTACCTGGGCTGGCCGCTGCTGCTGTGGGTCCTCATGTCCGTGCTGCGGCGGCAGCGGCGGCAGACCGCTTGCGCCCTCGCCCTGGCCGCCGCCTCGTTCGTGGCGATGGCGGTCCTCTACGAGCCGGGCTCGGACCCTTCCCGGGTGTACTACGGCACCGACACCCACGGCGGCGGCCTGCTGCTCGGCGCCGCCGTCGCGCTGACGCTCCCACTGTCCCGCGCCGGGACGCTGCGGCGCGCCCGGTACGTACGAGCCATCGACGCGCTGGGCGCTGCCGGTCTGGCAGGGCTTGCCCTCGGCGCGGTACTCGTCAGCGGCACCGGCGCCTTCCTTTACCGGGGCGGCCTGGCGGGCGTATGCCTTGCCGCCGCCGCGCTGACCTTGGCGGCCTGCTCACCGGGGCGCATGGGCCGGGCCCTGGGGTGGGCGCCGCTGGTGTGGCTCGGTCGGCGTTCGTACGGCATCTACCTGTGGCACTGGCCGGTCCACGCCTGCCTCGCGGCCGGGTCGGCGACGGGCCGGATCGTCGAGCTCGTGCTTCCGGTGGGCCTGGCGGCGGCGTCCTACCGCCTGGTCGAGGAGCCGCTGCTGCGACTCGGCTGGCGCGGCTGGGCCGAGGCCGTGAGCGCGCACGCCAGGAGCCTGGCGGTCCGTCAGCCCCGGGTCGCGCTGGGCATCGCGCTGGCCTGCGCGGCCGTGCTCGGCACGGCGTACGTCGGCGTATCGCGGGCCCCTTCCGGAGGTGGCGGGCTGACGGCCCAGATCGCCGCCGGGCAGCGGGCCGTCGCGGTGCGGCACGATGCCGTTCGTCGGGTGGCGGGCGGGAGTGAGATCACCGCGGTCGGCGATTCGGTGATGCTGGCCTCGGCGGGTGAGCTGGAGCGGCGGTTCCCCGGCATTGACGTCGACGCGGTGGTGGGGCGTCAGATGTCGTCGGCACCAGAGGTGTTGGCGGCACTTGAGGCGAGCGGACAACTGCGGCGGGCCGTAGTGGTGGGGCTCGGCACGAACGGTGACTTCGGTGACGCCGCCATCGAGCGGATCCTGCGCATCGCCGGTCCCGGACGGACCGTCATCTTCGTCAATGTCCATGTGCGCCGGAGCTGGGCATCCCACGTCAACGCAACGCTCACGGCGGGCGTTCGGCGGCATCGGGGCGTTGCGCTGGCGGACTGGGACGCGGCCATCTCCCGCTTCCCGGACAGGTTGTGGGGCGACGGCACGCACCCCCGGCCGTCGGGTGCGCGGCTGTACGCGGAGGTCATCGCGCGGGCGTTGCGGGGCGCGATTTCCTGACGGTCCGTCGGACACCCGCTGATGGCTCGTCACCCGTTCGATCGCGATCTTTAGAAGTTTCCTACGGCGCTCCCCCACTGGCCTGACCTGCATGTATGTGGTGACTGCGGCGGATCTGATGGCCCGTTCGGGGGACCTGAGGAGATCTTCCCGAAATGCGGGACGGGCGGAGCACCCGCGCAATTGATCACAAGGACGCGGTCGCAGTTCGACTCGAGGGAAGCAATCCCGCCTGCCCCGTCCGCAAGGAGGTTCAACCCATGCGTGTTTCACGCATTCTGGCAGGGGCGGTGCTCACCACGACCGCCGTGATGATGCCGGCGGCCAGCGCTTTCGCCGACTCCCCGGTCGTGACGCTCGATCCCCCCACCCAGGCTCGAGCCGGGGAGTCCGTGGATATCACCGCCACCGGTTGCCCCGCCAACAAGGCAACCGCCACTTCCCCCATCATCCCCGGTGGCAGCCTCACACTGGAAGGCTCAGGAAATACACCGTCAGCGACAGGACGCTTTCGGATCCCCTTCGGCACGATGGCGGGGGCCTACAGCATCACGGTGGCCTGTGACACGGGGAACCTGACGCCCAGCGTCAAGCCCTACACGGTTCTGCCTCCTCGCAACGGCGGCGGCGACGGCGGCAATGACGGCGGCAATGACGGCAACGACGGGCGTGACGACCACGGCCGCGGTGACAACGGCCGCGGTGACAACGGTCGGGGCGACCACGGCCGGGGCGACAACGGCCGGGGCGACAACGGCCGCGGTGACCACGGCCGGGGCGACCACCACGGCGGCGGCTTCGACCCGTGCGATGACAGTGGCTGGGGCGACGACGACAGCTGGGGCGGCGACAACGGCCGGGGCGACCACGGCCGGGGCGACAGCGGCCGGGGCGACAGCGGCCGGGGCGACAGCGGCTGGAACAAGGGCGACGACGACCGTGAGAACGGCCGTGGGGACCGCCCGCGCGGTGACCGCGGGGAGAGCGGCCGCCAGGAGTCGCAGGACAAGCAGGACTACGGCCTGGATGAGAGCGAGGGCTTCGGCAGCGCGGACGGCGCCGACGGCAAGAACACCGACGACTCGTGGGACGGCGGCCAGAACGGTGGCGGCTGGAAGCACGACAAGGGTGACGACGACGGCTGGGGCGGCGACCACGGCCGCGGCGACAACAACAGCTGGAACAACAACGGCAACGACGACTGCGACACGTTGGCCGCTCGGCCGGCCGGCAGCCCGCACACGGGTGTCGGCGGTTCGGTCGGCGGCCTGAACACCACCGAGACGGCGATCGGCACCGGGCTGCTCGCGGCGGTGGCCGGTGGCGGCATCTACATGGTGCGCCGTCGCCGCATGAACGGCGGCCAGGCCTGATCGTTGCGGACCTCCGCGATCAGGTGTGACCCCGCCCTGCCCCCGGGTGCCGCAAGGCGCCCGGGGGCAGTCATGTGCGCCGACAGCGGGCGATGGCATCATGGCCGGTCACATCGGCACGCGTAACAGCGGAGCGGCACCTTGGGCACGAGCGAGGCACAGGGCACAACCGACGGGCCGGAGGTGGCGGAGGCCGCCGACGCGGTCCGGGAGCGGCGCAGGGAACAGCGCGGCTGGTACTTCTACGACTGGGCCAACTCGGTCTTCTCCTCCAGCGTGATCACGGTCTTCCTCGGGCCGTACCTGACCACCGTGGCGAAGGCCGCCGCCGACGCGGACGGCTATGTGCACCCGCTGGGGATCCCGGTCCGGGCCGGGTCGTACTTCGCGTACGCGATCTCCGCCTCGGTCCTGCTCTCCGTGCTGGTGATGCCGCTGGCCGGTGCGGTGGCGGACCGTACGGGGCGCAAGAAGCCGCTGATGGGCGTGTTCGCGTACATCGGGGCCGCGGCGACGACGGGGATGTTCTTCCTGTCCGGGGACCGGTATCTGCTGGGCGGGGCGCTGCTGGTGACGGCGAATGTCGCGTATGCGGCGTCGGTGGTGATCTACAACTCGTTCCTGCCGCAGATCGCCGAGCCGCAGGAGCGGGACGCGGTGTCCTCGCGCGGCTGGGCGTTCGGCTATGCGGGCGGTTCGGTGGTGCTGGTGGCGAACCTCGTGCTGTTTTTGCAGCACGACGCGTTCGGGGTCTCCGAGGGGATGGCGGTACGGATCTGCCTGGCCTCGGCGGGGCTGTGGTGGGGCGCCTTCACGGTGGTGCCGCTGCTGCGGCTGCGCGAGCGCGGGGCCCCGAGGGAAGCCGGAGCCGGGGCGTCCGGGTCACTGGGGCAGGGCTTCCGGCAGCTGGCGGAGACCGTCCGGGACATGCGGCGGTATCCGCTGACGCTGGCCTTCCTGCTGGCGTATCTGGTCTACAACGACGGCGTGCAGACGGTGATCTCGCAGGCCTCGGTGTACGGCTCGGAGGAGCTGGGCCTGGGCCAGTCGACGCTGATCGCGGCGATCCTCCTGGTGCAGGTGCTGGCGGTGGCCGGGGCGCTGCTGCTGGGGCGGCTGGCGGCGCGGTACGGGGCGCAGCGCACCGTTTTGGGCTCGCTGGTGGCGTGGACGGTGACGATCGGGGCGGGTTACTTCCTGCCGGCGGGTGAGCCGGCGTGGTTCTTCGTGCTGGCGGCGGCGATCGGGATGGTGCTGGGCGGCAGCCAGGCGCTGTCGCGGTCGCTGTTCTCGCACATGGTGCCGCGCGGCAAGGAGGCCGAGTACTTCTCGGTGTACGAGGTGAGCGACCGGGGCACAAGCTGGCTGGGGCCGCTGATGTTCGGCCTGACGTACCAGCTGACGGGGAGCTACCGTGACGCGATCATCTCGCTGGTGGTGTTCTTCGCGGCCGGTTTCGTCCTGCTGGCGAGGGTGCCGGTGCGCCGGGCGGTGGCGGCGGCGGGCAATCCGGTCCCCGAGACGATTTAGCCGTGCGGGCCGCGGAGCGGTAGTGTACGCCGTTGGCCCGCCGGGCGGACCGTTACTGCGCGTCCAGGACTGGGAGGCGCAGGGTGACATCTCTCGTTAGATGTGACAAAACGGGCGCTGGTGGGTACAAAAAGGGGCGGCACGACGAAAGGAAAAAGCGCGGCGCACAGCGTCTCCTGTTAAGGGTGGCGGTGGGTGACGGGCGGGCGCATGTCCCGAAACGGGAATCTTCACCGCCGACCGGACGTTGACCGGATGACGACGACAGCGACACCTGTCCTGTGGGCGACAAAGCCCGGGAGGCACGATTCATGAGTGAGCGAGCTCTCCGCGGCACGCGACTCGGGGCGACAAGCTACGAGACCGACCGCGGCATCGATCTGGCACCGCGCCAGACCGTTGAGTACGCATGCCGGAACGGACATCGATTCGAGATGCCGTTCTCGGTTGAGGCCGAGATTCCGCCGGAGTGGGAATGCCGCGCTTGCGGCCAGATCGCTCTGCTGGTGGACGGAGAGGGCCCGGAGAAGAAAGAGACCAAGCCCGCGCGAACGCACTGGGACATGCTCATGGAGCGCCGGACGCTTGAGGAGCTGGAGGAAGTGCTGGCCGAGCGCCTCGCTGTCCTGCGCTCCGGGGCGATGAACATCGCGGTGCATCCGCGCGACAACCGCAAGTCCGCCTGACGCGTGGCACGGGCCCGTGAGGGGCGGGCCCGGCTCCGTAACCCGACCCCGGGAAGGGGCGCTGACTAGCGCCGCGGCCCGGGGTTTTCGTCGTCCCCAGAGATGTCCTGGGCGACGTTCTTGTCGACGACGACCTCGCCCTGGATGACCTTTCCGTCCGGGCGGTGGATGCGCAGCTGCTCGTCGGCGGTGCGGGCCTGCTGGAACAGGTCGCCGATCGACCCCGGCTCGTACGCGGCCCGGCGGCGGTCCAGCGAGCGGGCGGTGGCCTTGCGCAGCAGCGTCCGGGTGGGCGGGAAGAGCAGCAGCAGCCCGGCGGCGTCGGAGACGAAGCCGGGCACCATCAGCAGAAGGCCGCCGAGCATCGCCAGGCCGGTGCCCTTGTTTTCGGCGGGCTGGGGGGCCGTGGGCGCCGCGCCGGGCTGCTGGGCCTGCAAGGAGGCCGCCAGGCTCTGCCAGGCGCTGCGCCCGGCGCGTTTGACCGCGAGCCCGCCGAGGACGAAGCCCGCTATCAGCAGCAGGACGACGGTGAGGCCCGTGGTGGCCCGGGCCACCACGGTCAGCAGCCATATCTCCAGCAGCGCCCAGGCGGCAACCGCCAGCGGCACGATCGTGCGGAGGCGCGAGCGTCGCTGCTGGGGGGCCTGCGGGGGCATGGCTGAAGTCGTCATACGGTCAATTGTGCCGGGTGCCGCCGACGAACCCCGACACAGGCCCTCAGGTGCGGCGGGCTCCGCCGACGGCCCTGCCGACCTTGGCGGCGCGGGAGGTGATGCCCCAGCCGGTGACCCGCCACAGGGCCTCGACGATGATGTTGCGGCTCATCTTGCTGTCGCCGCGCTCGCGCTCCACGAAGGTGATCGGGACCTCGACGACATGGAAACCGGCCTTGACCGCGCGCCAGGCGAGATCGACCTGGAAGCAGTAGCCCGCGGAGGCCACCTCGTCCATGCCCAGGCCTTCCAGGGTCTCCTTGCGGAAGGCCCGGTAGCCGCCGGTGACGTCGCGGATGGGCACGTCCAGGAGGATGCGGGAGTAGGTGCTGCCGCCCCGGGAGATGAACTCGCGGGACTTGGGCCAGTTGACCACCCGGCCGCCCGGGATCCAGCGTGAGCCGAGGACGAGGTCGGCGCCCTTGAGCGCGGTGAGCAGCCGGGGCAGTTCCTCGGGCTGGTGGGAGCCGTCGGCGTCCATCTCGACCAGTACGCCGTAGCCGTGCTCGATGCCCCAGCGGAAGCCCGCCAGGTAGGCGGCGCCCAGGCCTTCCTTGCCCTTGCGGTGCAGGACGTGCACGGTGTCGTCGCCGATGGCGATCTCGTCGGCGAGTTTGCCGGTGCCGTCCGGGCTGTTGTCGTCGGCCACCAGGATGTGCGCGTCGGGCACGGCCGACCGGACCCTGGCGACGATCGGCTTGATGTTGTCGGCCTCGTTGTAGGTGGGGATGATCACCAACACCGTGCCGAGCGGGCCGTAGGCCCGCTGCCCCTCATCGCTCACTGCTGCCCCTTCGCAACTGTACGTTCCCGCCCCCGCCTGCCGAGCACGACGGCCGCAGCGCAGGACAGAAGGCCAACCATAGCGAGGGTCCACTCGGGAATGTCACCGACTCCGTCGGCGACCGTCTTCTCGTCGCGGAGCGGCAGTTTCGCGCTGATGACGTCCTGCGTGAACTCCTTGCTGCTCTGCTCGACCGTGCCGTCCGGCGCGATCACCGCGCTGATCCCGCTGGTGGCGGCGGCGACGACGGCGCGGCCGTGCTCGACGGCCCGCAGCCGGTACATGGCGAGCTGCTGCTCGGGCTGGCCGGTGCGGCCGTAGGTGGCGTTGTTGGTCTGCACGACCAGGGCGCGGGCGCCGGCGTTGACGGTGTCGCGCACGATCTCGTCGTAGGCCACCTCGAAGCAGATCACGTCGCCCAGCCTCGCACCGGCGATCTTGAGCACTCCGGTGCTCTTGCCCATGTAGAAGTCGCGCGGGATCTGGTCCAGCCGGCTGATGACCTTGGTGAGCTCCGCGCGGAAGGGCACGTACTCGCCGAAGGGCACCGGGTGCTGCTTGGTGTAGGAGGCGCCGGGGCCGGTCACCGGGTCCCAGACGATGCCCTCGTTCTGTACGTGCTTCGCGTCCGGGCCGTCGACGAGGGCGCCGACGAGGACGGGGACGCCGATGGCCTGGACGGCCCCGGTGATCTTCTCGTACGCCTCGGGGTAGCTGAACGGGTCGAGGTCGGAGGAGTTCTCCGGCCAGATGACCAGGTCGGGCTTGGGGACCTTGCCCGCCTTGACGTCGGCGGCGAGCTTGAGGGTGGCCTTGACATGGTTGTCGAGGATCTTCATCGGGCGGCCCAGGAAGTGCATGCCGGGCTGCTGGACATTGCCCTGGACGACGGCCACCTGGACGGAGTCGGCGGCGTCCGTGGGGACGGGCACGGCGTAGCCGGAGGCGAGCACCGCGCCGGACAGGGCGGCGGCCGCGGCGGCCGGCAGCGCCTTGCGGGCGGTGAGGGCCGTACGCAGGTCCGTACGGGGGCCCTGGCGCAGGCCGTACGCCCCGAGCGCCGCGGCGGCGAGCAGGCCGCCGGACAGGGCGACCGCGAAGGTCACCAGGGGGGCGCCGCCGAGTGCGGCGAGCGGGGTGAACGGCGAGCCGGTGTTGGCGAAGGCGAGGCGGCCCCACGGGAAGCCGCCGAACGGCAGCCGGTCACGGGCGAGTTCCTCGGCGACCCACAGGCAGGCGCCCCACAGCGGCCAGGCGCGGAGGCGGGCGGTGACGGCCAGGCCCGCGCCGAGCACGGCGATGAACGCCGCCTCGATGGCGGACAGGCCGATGACGGCGTCCCAGCCGACGACGTGCAACCACTGCAGCAGCCATACGAAGAAGGGGAACCCGAAGGCGAAGCCCAGCCAGGCGCCCTGGCGGGCGGTGCGGCCGCGGGCGAGGAGGGCGAGCCCGGCCACGGAGACCAGGGACAGCGGCCAGAGGTCGTACGGCGGGAAGGCGGCGGCCAGGGCGAGGCCCAGCACGGCGGCCACGGCGGTGCGGGGCGCTGCCGCGCGGGCCGCGGTGCGTATGCGGCGGAGCCGCCCCGGGCTCGGGCCTTCGGCCGGCGTCGGCTCCGGCCCTGGGTCCGGCTCCGGTGTTTCCGCCGGGGCCGGTACGGTTTCGCGCACGCGCACGGTCGCGGCCTTCCTTGCAGGTGGTGACGTTTTCAGATGTAGGTGACCGTACCTCGGATGGGTGCAGCGGCGCTGGGGGTGGGGGGTGATCCACATCTGCGGGGAGGGCCCGGGAACGCCCTTCGGGCCGACCTGGGGCCCGCTGGCTGCGGGCCGGCGACAAGGCCGTTGTCTACTGGGCGCCGGGTCCCTCCCCGGGTCTCACCTGCCGACCGGCGGCACCTCGCCGCGGCGGTGGGCGGAGGATCAGCGGTCGGACGTTGCGCGGTGGACTCGCCAGAACCTACTCGCCCCGGACCGTAGCCTGTCAACAGCCGTCTGACCTGCGCCGATTACCGGAATCAGCAGGTCAGTGCGGGGCCGCGGGTGCCGGTTCGGACGGCGCAGTGCGCACCGTTCGGGCGCATGGCGGGGGGCACGGCTCACTCGTTCGGCCGTGCGAAGACCGTACGTCCGGCCACGACGGTGCGCAGCGCGGTCGGGGCGTCGGTGCCGGGGGTCAGGTCGGGCAGGCCGGGGGTGCCGGAGCGGGGGTCGGTGGACCAGTTGGAGACCCGCTCGTCGGGGACCTGGACGACCAGGTCGCCGGTGCGCCAGACCGCGTAGTCGGCCGGGGCGCCGGGGACCAGGACGCCCGCGTCGTCGCGGCCGGCGGCGCGCCAGCCGCCGCGGGTGTGGGCGGTGAAGGCGGCGCGTACGGAGACGCTGTGGGCGGGGGTGCGGTGGAAGGCGGCGGCCCGCACCGCGCCCCAGGGGTCGAGGGGGGTGACCGGGCTGTCGGAGCCGAGGGCGAGCGGTACTCCGGCCCGGAGCAGGGCGGCGTACGGGTTGAGGGTGCGGGCCCGGCGTACGCCCAGGCGCTGGGCGTACATGCCGTCCTCGCCGCCCCAGGTGGCGTCGAAGGCGGGCTGTACGGAGGCAACGAGGCCGAGGTCGGCGAAGTCGGCGATGGTGGCGGGCGTCATCATCTCGGCGTGCTCGACGCGGTGGCGTAGGGCGCGGACCCGGGCGAGGCCCGTGCGCTCGGCGGCCTTGCGCACGCCTTGCGCGACGGCGGTGATGGCGGCGTCCCCGATGGCGTGGAAGCCGGCCTGGATGCCGGCCTCGGTGCACAGGGCGACGTGGTCGGCGATCGCGGCGGCGTCCAGGTAGGCGGTGCCGGAGTGGGTGGGGGTACCCCCGGCGAAGCCAGGGGAAGAGTCGGCATAAGGCTGGTGCAGGCAGGCGGTGTGGGAGCCGAGGGAGCCGTCGACGAAGAGGTCTCCCCCGGCGCCGGTGGCGCCCAGGTCGCGGATGCGGTCGAGGCCGGCGGCGTCGGTCACGGCCTCGGCCCAGTAGCCGAAGACGCGGGGGCCGGGCTCGGCGGCGGCGAGCGCGAGCAGGGCGGTCAGGTCGGCCTCGGAGGAGATGTCGGGGCCCGCGCACTCGTGGAGGGAGCCGATGCCCAGCGAGGCGGCGTGCCGGCGGGCGGCGCGCTGGGCGGCCTCGCGCTGGGCGGGCGTCACGGCGGCGTGCGCGGCGCGGCGTACGGCGTGGTGGGCGTCGCCGGTGAGGGGGGCGTCGGTGGGTTCGCCGCCCGAGACCCGCTGCTGGAGGGCGGTGGTGGCCAGCGCCGAGTGCACGTCGGTGCGGCTCAGGTACAGCGGGCGGTTCCCCGCCGCCTCGTCCAGTTCCGCGCGGGTGGGCGGACGGCCCTGCGGCCAGCGGGTCTCGTCCCAGCCGTGGCCGAGGAGCACCTCCTGCCCCGGGTGCGCGGCCACGTGGGCGCGGATCCGGGCCAGAGCGTCGGGCAGCGAGGCGGCCGTGCTCAGGTCGAGGCCGGTGAGGGCCAGGCCGGTGGCGGTGGTGTGGACGTGCGCGTCGGTGAAGGCGGGGGTGACCAGTGCGCCGTCGAGGTCGGTCACCTCGTCCACCCCGGCGGCGAAGGAGTCGGCCGCGCCCTCGGAGCCGATCCAGGCGACGGTGTCGCCGTCGACGACCATCGCGGTGGCGAAGGGGTCGGTGGGGCTGTAGACGAAGCCGTTGCGGAGCAACGTGGTCTGGCTCATGGGGTTCTGCCTTGTTTGTCGGCTGCGGGCCGGTGGCCGGTTTGTGCCAACCCGTTCCGCCATGCGGAAGGCCTTCCCACAAACCGGAGGGCGTCAGATGCGTGGGGGACGGGACTCGTACGGGGTCGACAGGACGACCGTCGTCCTCGTGGAGACTCCGGCGAGGGTGCGGATTCTGGCGAGCAGGTGCTCGAGTTCGCCGGGGGTGGAGACGCGGACCTTGAGGATGTAGTTCTCCTCGCCGGCGACGCTGTGGCAGGCCTCGATCTCGGGGACCTCGGCGAGCCGGTCGGCGATGTCGTCGGGGGCGCTGGGGTCGAAGGGCGCTACGGAGATGAAGGCCGTCAGCGACAGCCCGACGGCTTCGGGGTCGACGATGGCGGCATAGCCGCGGATCACCCCGCGCTGTTCCAGGCGGCGTACGCGCTGATGCACCGCCGAGGTGGACAGGCCGGTGGCCTTGCCCAGGTCGGTGTAGCTCATGCGCCCGTCGGCGACGAGAAGTTCCACGATGTGCCGGTCCAGCTCCTCCACAGCGCAAGAACCTACAGGGTTCATGGTCGTATGCGTCACTCAGGGGCTTCGCCGTACGCCGTCTCGCCCCGGCGCAGTGTCATGCGGACCAGGGCCGCGTCGGGGGCCTCGCAAGCCGCCTGCCAGGGCACGTGCAGCAGGCACAGGTCCGCGTCGTCGCCGGGCCGGACGGCCGGGCGGGCGAGCAGCCCGGTCAGGGCGGTCGCCGCCGCGACCCGCTCGGCGGGCGCAAGCACCCGGCCGGCGGGGGTGCGCCGGTCGCGCGCCGCCCGTACGGCGGCCCAGGGGTCGGGGCTGCCGTAGGGCGCGTCGCTGGAGGCGGAGACCGGGATGCCGGCGGCGAGCAGGGAGGCGTACGGGTAGAGGTGCGGCAGGTCGGCGGGGTCCACCTCGGCGAGATAGGTGTCGCCGCGCTCGGCGACGAAGACCGGCTGGGTGACCACGTGGACGCCGAGCTCCCGCATGTCCGCGTGGAGTTCGGGGGGTACGACGGCCGCGTGCTCGATCCGGTCGCCGGGGACGGGACCCGCTTCGTGCAGGGCGACCAGGGTCAGGATCAGCGCCTCGCGGGTCACGCAGTGCACGGCGACCGGGCGGCCGCCGCTCCCCCGGGCCGTTCGGACGCGGTGCAGCAGTTCGTCGTAGGGCCACAGGTCGTGATCGGACGGCAGCAGCTTGTACGGCTGCGGCCCCGGGCCCGGGGCGCCGAGCAGCGTGAGGTGCTGCGGCAGGCGGCCGTCGCGGGCGGCGCAGGTCAGCTCGGCCGCCGTGTCGTCGGGCAGATCGGGGGTGGCGTCGTGGAGGGCGGTCACGCCGTACGAGGCGTACAGCCGCCCCACCGCCGCCAGGTCGGGGACCTCGGCGGGGCCCAGGCGCTCGCGCAGCCAGCCGTCGAGCCGCCAGAGCCGGCCCGTGGCGCGGCCGGTGGCATCACGCTCGACGCCGGCGGGCAGCGGCGGGCCGGGGTCGTCGAGGCCGAGGAAGCGGGCGCCGGCGCTGTTCACCGTCCACAGGGCGCCGCTGCGGTGCTGGACGCGGACCGGGCGGGCGGCCACGAAGGCGTCGAGGCGGTCGCGGTCCAGCGGGCCGGCCACCGACTCGTGGTAGCCCACCCCCCGGATCCACGCCCGGTTCGTGGGCGCGCGCAGGGCCGCCGCGAGCCGGTCGGCCGTGCGGACCGCGGGCGGCCCGCAGTCCACCGAGTCCAGTGACGCGGCCAGGGCCATCAGGTGTACGTGCCGGTCGGCCAGGCCGGGCAGCAGCGCGCCTCCGTGCCCGTCGACGACCCGGTCGCCGGGGCGGGGGCGGAGGGCGCCGATCGCGGCGATGCGCCCGTCGGCGGAGACGGCCACATCGGCGCGGCGGTCCCGTAGCCCGACGTCGCGCAGGAGGATCCGGTTCACCGATGCCCCTTCCGCGCCGGTCCGGGAGTGCCGGGGTACTGTACGGGAACTCAGCAGTCTGGCAGGACGCATGATCACCCTCGAAGAGCTCGCCGACGGGGCCGGGACTCTGGAGTTGTCCCCGGTGGGACAGCCCGTGGAGCCGCTGGCCCTCGTGGACCTGGACGGGCCCGGGAGCCCTGCCGCTGCCCTCGCCGCGGCGCAGGCCGCTACCACGGCGCAGCGCGTGCTGATCGGAGTCGGCAAGGGACCGCTGGATCCCGCCCTGGCACCGGTCGCCGAAGCTCTGGCCTTCACTCTTGTCCCTCTCGCCGAGGAGGACCGCTCCGCTGCCCTGGTCGGCGTGGAGAACCCTGCGGCGGCCGCCGGCGCCGTGGCGGCGTACGCGAACGCCTCGCCGGTCGCGGCCGTGACACTGACCGGGCTGCTCCGGCTGACCGAGCGGCTCGACGTGCCGGACGGCCTGGTCGCGGAGTCGACGGCCTACTCGATGCTGCTGGCCGGTCCCGAGTTCGCCCGGTGGCGCGCCCGCACGCCCCGGCGCCCGGCGGATGACGGTGCCGGTGCCGGGCAGGAGCCGGTGCTGCTGGACCGGGAGGGCCCGGTTCTGCGGGTCGCCCTGAACCGCCCCGCCCGCCACAACGCCTTCAGCCGGGGGGTGCGCGACGGGCTCGTGGAGGCGCTGGAGCTGGCCCGCCTGGATCCGACGGTGGCGCGCGTGGAGGTGAGCGGGAACGGTCCGTCCTTCTGCAGCGGTGGCGACCTCGACGAGTTCGGGACCACCCCGGACGTGACCGCCGCGCATCTGATCCGGCTGCGGCGCAGCGCCGGGCACTCGGTGCACCGCTGCGCGGAGCGCGTACGGGTCCGGGTGCACGGTGCCTGCATCGGCGCGGGTATCGAGATCCCCGCGTTCGCCGGGCGGGTGGAGGCGCGGGGCGACGCGTACTTCCAGCTTCCCGAGCTGCGCATGGGGCTCGTGCCTGGGGCCGGCGGGACGGTGAGCGTCACGCGGCGCATCGGGCGATGGCGGACGGCGTATCTCGTGCTGAGCGGTGAACGGGTCGATGTGCGGACCGCGCTGCGGTGGGGTCTGGTCGACGCCTGTGCCGATCTCTGACGGTCCGGCGGCGCGGCACGCGGCGCGGCTGCTCACCACGCTGGGCGAGGCGGTCCCGGACCGGCTGCCCGGCCTGGCACCGGGCGGTGGCAGTGCGCTGGCGGACTGGGCGGCGTCGGGGGCGATGGCGCTCACCGGCCGGCCCGGCGGCCCTCCGCTGGCCGCGCCGGGGGCGCCGGCGAGCGCGGTGCGCGGTGCGCTGGCGGCGTTCGGTGTGCTGAGCGGCGCCCGCGCGCTGCCCGGTGCGGGGCTGCTGGGTGAGCGTGCGGCCCTGATGGGCCTGGCCCGGCAGGGGCCGTGGTCGGCCGGCGGCTCCTTCCGGGCGCTGCGCACGCGGGACGGCTGGGCGGGGGTGTCGCTGGCCCGCCCGGACGACCGCGAGAGCGTCCCGGCGCTGGTGGAGGGCGCCGTCGGGGAGGGCCAGGAATGGACGGCCCTGGCCTTCTGGGCGCTCGGCCGGTCCTCCGCCGCGGTGGCCGGCAGGGCGCAGCTGCTCGGCATCCCCGCCGCCGCCGTGCCCCCCGCACCGGGCGCGGCCGGGGACGAGCAGGCCGGGGACGAGCAGGCCGAGCAGCGGCCGGGCTGGCTGGTGAGCACCCCCGGCGGGCCGCGCCGGCACCGCCGGGCACGCCCGCTCGTGGTGGATCTGACGGCGCTGTGGGCGGGCCCGCTGTGCGCGTCGCTGCTGGGCCTGGCCGGGGCCGAGGTGATCAAGGTCGAGAGCCCCGGCCGGCCGGACGGCGCCCGGGCCGGAGCGCCCGCCTTCTACGACCTGCTGCACTCCGGCCATGCCTCGGTGGCGCTCGATCTCGCGTCTCCCGGGGGCCGGGACGCGCTGCTGCGGCTCATCGGGCAGGCGGATCTCGTCCTGGAGTCCTCGCGTCCCCGGGCGCTTCGTCAGCTCGGCATCGACGCCGAGGAGGCCGTCGCGGCGGGCACCGCCTGGCTGAGCATCACCGCGTACGGCCGCACCGGTCCCTGGGCAGGCCGCGTGGGCTTCGGCGACGACGTCGCGGCCGCCGCGGGCCTGGTCGTCCGGGACGCCGAGGCCGGGGCCGACGCCGGGGCCGACGCCGTGCTGCCGTGCGGCGACGCCCTGGCCGATCCCCTGACCGGGGTGCACGCCGCGGTGGCCGCCGCGGCGGCGCTGCGCGGCGAGCGGGCGTGTCTGCTGGACGTCTCGATGCGCGAGGTCACCGCGCTGGCCGCGCTCGGCCCGGCCGAGCCGCACACCGTGCGGCGCCGGTCCCCGGGCGGCTGGGAGGTGGAGACGGCCGGCGGCGTCTTCCCGGTGCTCGCTCCCCGTGCCCGCCGGGCCGCACGGCCGGCCGCCCCGCTCGGCGCCGACACCGCCCGCACGCTGGCCCGTTGGGGCGGGCCGTAGGGGCGGGGAACGTAGGGCGCAAACAGCGCGAACAGGCGCCCGCGGGGGCGCGAAAGGCCCGCCCGGCGGGCGGTGTGACGAAGGCCACACCCCGTGTTCCCGCTCACAGGTACGCCGGTGATTACCCGGGGCGGCGGGCGGGAAGTGCTCGCTATGGCCGGGGCCGAGATGCCCGGCCGGCCCCGCTGAGGGCGCCCATCCTGAGGGGGAATGCATCTATGCGCACCCATGCACGGTCCAGCCGCGGCGGCGAACGAGGTCTGGCCGCGGTCGAGGAGGAGCACGAACGCACCCCGGCGTTCGAGCTGGTCACGGCGGAGGCGGAGGACGCCGAGGACGGCTTTGACGACGACGCGCAGGACCTGGACATCTTCCGGGTCGCCTGCCCCGACTGCGCCCGTCCCATCGCGCTCCTCGGTGACGAGGACGTGCTGCCGGAGCACGCGCTGTGCCCGACGCCGTGGAACCCCTTCGGCCTGACGGTCTGCCCCGGGTCCGGCCGTGCCGCGCATGACGCGACGCCCGCCACCGGTGCGGCCGACGGCGACGACGAGTCCGACCTCGCCTCGCTGCTGACGCTCCCGGCCGGCCTGGACTGGCGCACCCAGCCCTTCTCGCACGTGGGCGGCGCGGGCTCGCGGCCGCTGCGGGTGCCGCTGCAGCGGGCCGCGTAGACCGTACGTACGGACCCGTCCGGCGGTTGTCCTCAATCGCCGGACGGGCTGTGAGGCCCTACGGTTTGCTCTCGGGCCCCGCCAGGTGACGGGCGATCACCATCCGCTGGATCTGGTTGGTGCCCTCGACGATCTGCAGGACCTTGGCCTCGCGCATGTACCGCTCGACGGGGAAGTCGGCCGTGTAGCCGTACCCGCCGAGGAGTTGCACGGCGTCGGTGGTCACCTGCATGGCGGCGTCGGTGCAGAAGAGCTTGGCCATGGCGGCCTGCCGGGAGAAGTCCAGGCCCGTATCGCGCAGCCGGGCGGCGGCGAGGTAGAGGGCGCGGCCGGCCTCGATCCTGGTGGCCATGTCGGCGAGCATGAAGCGCAGGCCCTGGAAGTCCACCAGCGGGCGGCCGAACTGCCGCCGGGTGAGGGTGTATTCGAGCGCCTCGTCGAGGGCGCCCTGGGCGAGGCCGATGGCGCAGGCGGCGATGCCGAGCCGGCCGGAGTCGAGGGCGGACAGGGCGATGGTGAAGCCCTGGCCCTCCTCCCCGACGCGCCGGTCGTCGGGGACGGTGACGCCGTCGAAGTGGACCTGGGCGGTGGGCGAGCCCTTCATGCCCATCTTCTTCTCGGGCGGGGCGGCGAGCAGGCCCTGCGCGTCCCCGGGGACGAGGAACGCGGTGATGCCGCGCGGCCCTTCGGCTCCGGTGCGGGCGAGCACGGTGTAGAAGTCGGCGACGCCGCCGTGGGTGATCCACGCCTTTGTGCCGTCGATGCGCCAGTTCCCGCCCTCGTGGACGGCCCGGGTGCGCAGGGAGGCGGCGTCGGAGCCGGCAGCGGGCTCGGAGAGGCAGTACGCGCCCAGCAGGGCGCCGCCGAGCATCGCGGGCAGGTGCTCGGCCTGCTGCTCCTTGCTCCCGAAGTGGGCCACGGCGTGGCAGGCGAGGGTGTGGACACTGACGCCCAGTCCGACGGTGAGCCGGGCGGCGGCGAGCTCTTCGAGGACCTGGAGGTAGACCTCGTAGGGCTGTCCCCCACCACCGTGGTCCTGCGGATAGGGCAGGCCCAGCAGCCCGGCCTCGCCGATCAGGGCGAAGAGCCCGCGCGGGAAGGTGCCCGCGTCCTCCTCCTCGGCCGCCCTCGGCCTGATCTCCCGCCGGACCAGCTCGCGTACGAGCGTGAGCAGGTCGCGGGCCTCCTCGCCGGGCAGCTGTCGGTCCACCGGTGGCCGGCCGTCCTGGGGCATGGCGGCGCTCTCCTCCCTGTCGGGCGCTGCGGCGGCGTCCGTCCAGGGTGTGGGCGGGCGTGCCGTGGGTCGTCACCGTCTGCCCATGGTCTCTCCCGCCGGGTCTCGGCGCGGCCTGACCGGGGCTGCGGCGTGACGACTGTGCCCGATCGGCGGTCTCTGCTCGCGCGGGGGCGCATTCTGGCATATGTGCGCTCCCAGGACCGGGAAATCCGCAGGCCCGGCGGCGCGGGCCGCTGAGCGGCTAGCCTCGGCCGGGTGCAGACCCTTGGAGCCTCGACAGGGCGATCGATGACCGTACGGACCGTACGACTGGCCGCAACGACGGCCGTGGCCCTGCTCGCGCTGGCCGGCTGCGGATCCGGGTCCGGGTCGGACGCGAAAGCCCCGACCGGCGGACCGGTGGGCCTGAAGAAGATGGCGGGCGCCATCGGCTGCACGGCGTCGCTGCAGACGGACAGCGAGGAACTGCGGCAGGCCAGTTGCACCACGGCGAAGGCGACCTACATCCTGCTCACCTTCACCACCCAGTCCGGCCAGCGTGCCTGGCTCACGGACGCGAAGCCGTACGGCGGCTCGTATCTGGTCGGCACCCGCTGGGTGGTCGAGGCGGACCCGGAGGCCCTGACGCCGGTGCAGAAGGAACTCGGCGGATCGGTGGAGTCCGGGGAGGACCACACCGGGCACTGACACCGCTGACCGCTCCCCGTCCGGCCGCTCCCCGTCCGGCACGCACGCCCCACACGCGCGAACCGGTCGGTGGGTCAGATGCCTCAGACGTCCAGTTCCGCCTCGATGCGCTTGAGCTGGTGGCGTGCCATCGCCAGGTTGGACCGCTCCCTGTCCAGGGCGAGATACAGGAAGAGGCCCTTGCCCGCCCGTCCGGTGATGAGCCGGATCAGGTGGTACTGGGAGCCGAGGGTGATGAGGATGTCCTCGATGCCCTCCTTGATGTTGAGCATCTCCATGGTCCGCATCTTGGCCCTGACCACGTCGGTGTTGCCCGCGGCCGCGACCGTGAGGTCGAGGTCCTTGGTGCCGCCGAGGGTGCCGAGCGCCATGCCGCTGCTGTAGTCGACCAGGGCGCAGCCGATGACTCCCTCGATAGAGGTCATCAGGTCCTTGAGCGCGGTTTCGGTGTTGGCCATCAGGGTCTCGCTTCCTTTCCGTTGCCTTGCTGGTTGCCGGGCGCCGGCCGTTCCGCGGCCGCGTCCGGTGCTTGGTGGTTGTGGAGTCATTTCCGCTCCTGTTGGTCGGGCGCGGCGTCGACCAGGTCGCCGATGCGCCCGCTGGATCGTCGGGCCTCCAAATGGAGGCGGCCCACGTTGGTGTCGGGGCCCGCCACGACGGTCAGGGTGGCGGTCCGGCCCGCCGCGTACGTCGCCACGTAACCGAGGTCGCCGCGGGCCATCAGCTCGCGGAAGCCGCCCTGGCCGGTGGCGTCGGTGAGCCGGGTACCGACGCCCAGCGCCGCGGCGGTGAGCGCCGCGACGCCGTCCGGTTCGATGCCGCTGGTGTCATGGGCGATCACCAGCCCGTCGGTGCTGGCCACGAGGCCGCCGGTGAGATGCGGCACTCTGGCGCGCAGGCTGCGGAGCTCGGCGAGCACCTCGGGCTCCACGGTGGTCATGGGCAGTCTCCTTCCGGCAAGCTGTCTGAGAGTCCGCCGCACGCTCACAGTGCCTCCAGTGCGTCGCGGAGCCGGATCAGCAGGGAGATGTCGGGGGCCGTCGTCTGCGGCAGCCGGTCCTGCGCGGACCGCTGGGCGGTCGGTACGGCGGTGCGCTGCCGGGGCGTCTCGATGAGACCGGCCGCGGCCAGGCGGCGTACGTCGAGCACGGTGGTGAAGGCCGAGCGGCCGAGCAGCCAGGCGATCTGGGCCGGGGTCCGCGAGCCGTCGGCCAGTTCCAGTACGTCGCGCTGGCTGCGGGTCGGACCGGTGCCGTGCCCGCTGTGCGCGTCGCCGCCCGGGCGGGGCACCACCGGCTCCTCGTCGGAGGCGGGCCATGGCCAGACCCGGTCGAGCAGCGCCCGTCTGCGGCCGGCCTCGCGCCGCAGGACCTCGGCCCGCACGGGTCTGACGGGGCCGAGCCAGTGGGAGGCGCCGCTGAGGAAGCGGGTCGGCCGGGACTCCGGGAGCAGGGTGAAGTAGCCGGCGTCGAACACCGCTCCCAGGTGGCACAGTTCGAGCTCGCCGCGGGTCAGGCAGCCGTGCTCGACGAGGAACCCGCCCACCCGCCGGTCGCGTCCGGCCTCGGCGACGGCCCGGCGCCACACCTCCGGGTCCAGTCGTCCGCAGGCGATGAGCCGGACGCCGAGATCGGGCGCCGAGGGGCTCTCGACATGGACCACGACGCCGTCACAGAGGTAGACCACGCCCGCCCGGCCGTACAGGGCGCCGGTGGCGTGGTCGTCGGCAAGCTCCACCAGGGCCGTGTCGAAGCGACGGGCCGTCATATCTCTCACGCCTGGGGCGGTCATACCAGCACCAGCCGGTCGGCCAGGGCCTGGAGACGGAACCGGGCGACCGCGAGGTTGGCCTCACCCCGGTCCAGCCAGAGGTACAGGAACACGCTGCTCTCGAAGGAGGTGTCGACGAACCGCATGAGGTGGTAGCCGCCGCTTCCGGTGATGATGATGTCCTCGACGGGGACCTTGCCGGTCTGTGTCGTGGTGAACGACCCGCCGTCCACCACCGCCCGGACCACTTCGGTGGTCTCCACGGCCGCGACCTCGTGGTCGCCGTCCGGGCCCTCCCCCGCGGTGCCCAGGACGAGCCCGCTGGTCCAGTCGACCAGGCTCGCTCCGCGCACGCCGGGGATGGCCATGGCCTCGGTCAGGCACTCGTCAATTCCGGGCACGCGGATATCCCCTTCGCCACCACGTTCGGTAGGTTGGCTGGCACAGAACGTTAGCAACGGGGCGCCGGTCCGAGGCACTTGTGGCAATTTCCCCCGTCACGTGCCCAGTTCTGCACTATGCTCCGCGCGGCACACAGTCAATCGACAGGAACTCCCCCTTCCGGTCAGCCATTTGCGGAAGGATCTGCAGCGTTCCGACCACGGCGCAGTCCACGGCGGCCGCGCGCCCGTCCGTCGCCTGGACGGCCTGCAGCACCACGTCGCACCAGGGCCCGCTGGTGGTCAACCCCGGCGGCCCCGGGGGCAACGGGCTGACGCTCGCCGGAGTCGTGGCCTCCTCGCTGCCGGCGGCGGTCGCCGCGCAGTACGACGTCATCGGCTTCGACCCGCGCGGGGTCGGCAAGAGCACTCCCGCGCTCGACTGCGTGCCCGGATACTTCGACCCGGTCCGCCCGGACCCCGTACCGCACTCCAAGGCCGAGGAGGCGGTCAGCGTCAAGCGCGCGGCCTCCTTCGCCAAGGCCTTCGGCACGAAGTACAAGTCCCTGCTGAAGTACATCGACACCGTCAGCGCGCTGCGGGACATCGTCGATCCGCGCTGCGCTGGGCGCGAAGAAGCTCAACTACCTCGGTTACTCGTACGGGACCTACCTCGGGGCGGTCTACGCCAAGCTCTTCCCCGAGCGCGTACGGCGGTTGGTGCTGGACAGCATCGTCGATCCGACGGGGGTCTGGTACGACGACAACATCGACCAGGACTACGCGTTCGACGCCCGCCACAAGGCGTTCATGGCCTGGGTCGCCAAGTACGACTCCACGTATCACCTCGGCACCGACCCGGCGAAGATCGAGAACGTCTGGTACGCGGTCCACGAGAAGCTGCGGACCCACCCGGCCGGCGGCGAGGCTACTACAACGGCTACTGGCCCTATCTGGCGGCGGGTTTCGCCGCGTACGTCAACAGCGGCGACGAGGCCGCGCTGGTCTCGCTGTACGAGGACTTCGCGGCCGTCGACGCCGGCGGCGACAACGGCTTCAGCATCTACGCCACCGTCCAGTGCCGGGACGCCAAGTGGCCCCGGGACTGGAAGACCTGGCACCGGGACACCGAGAAGGTGTACGCGAAGGCGCCGTTCCTGGCCTGGAACAACGCCTGGCACAACGCGCCGTGCGCCTTCTGGCCGACCAGCTCGCTCAAGCCGGTCGACGTGTCCAACAGCAAGCTGCCGCCGGTGCTGCTCTTCCAGGCCACCGACGACGCGGCCACCCCGTACAGCGGCGGCGTCACCGTGCACAGGCTGCTCAAGCGCTCCAGCCTGGTCGTCGAGCGGCGGACGCCACCTGCCAGAAGCTGCCCGATCCGGAGCCGCTGACGGCCACGGCGGCCGCGAGGACCGCCAAGGCGGCGGGCACGACCTCGCTGCACGCGCTGCTCGGCGCGCAGCGCTGACAGCGCCTGGACCCGGGGAACTTCCCGTCGCCGCTCACAGGACGACGGGAAGTTCCTGTTCGGCCCAGATGGTCTTGCCCCGGGAGGACTGCCGGGTCCCCCAGGCCCGGCAGAGCTGGGCGACCAGGAGCAGCCCGCGTCCGCCTTCGTCGAAGGCCCTGGCCCGGCGCAGGTGGGGGGCGGTGTTGCTGCCGTCGGAGACCTCGCAGATGAGGGT
This sequence comes from Streptomyces sp. NBC_01537, assembly GCF_045040445.1. NCBI lineage: Bacteria > Bacillati > Actinomycetota > Actinomycetes > Kitasatosporales > Streptomycetaceae > Streptomyces > Streptomyces sp. NBC_01537. The sequence goes on from NZ_CP109392.1 coordinate 403,742, forward strand.
GCGGTCGTGGATGAGCCGCAGCTGGATGGGAGCCTCGCCGTAGCGGATGGCGTTGGTGACCAGCTCGCTGACCACCAGCTCCGTGGTGAACTGGGCCTCCTCAAGGCCCCAGGCGGCCAACTGCCCGGCGGCCGCCTTGCGGGCGTCGGCGACGACGGAGGGCTCGGCGGGCAGGTCCCAGGTGGCCACCTGGGAGCGGTCGAGCACCCGGGTACGGGCCACCAGCAGGGCGACGTCGTCGGTGGGACGGTCCGGCAGCAGGGAGGCCAGGATCCGCTCGACGGTCGCCTCCAGGGTCGGGTCCGGGCGCCCGAGGACGTCGCTCAGCACGGCGAGCCCCTGGTCGAGGTCCCGGTCCCGGGCCTCGACCAGTCCATTGGTGTAGAGCACCAGCAGGCTGCCCTCCGCCACCTCCACCTCGGTGGACTCGAACGGCAGGCCGCCCAGGCCGAGCGGCGGCCCGGCCGGCAGGTCCAGGAACCGCACTTCGCGCCCGGCCCCGCCGGGACTGACCACCACCGGTACGGGATGCCCGGCGCGGGCGGCGGTGCAGGTGCCGGACACCGGGTCGTAGACCGCGTACAGACAGGTGGCGCCGCCCATGCCGGCGACGGTCCCGTCCCCGTCCTCCTCCTCGGTGGCGGCCTTGGCGACCAGGTCGTCGAGGTGGGTGAGCAGCTCGTCGGGCGGCAGGTCGACGTCGGCCAGGGTGCGCACGGCGGTGCGCAGCCGGCCCATGGCGGCGGCGGCCTGGATGCCGTGGCCGACGATGTCCCCGGCGACCAGGCCGACCCGGGCACCGGACAGCGCGATCACGTCGAACCAGTCTCCGCCGACGCCGGCGGCCGAACCGGCCGGAAGGTAGCGGGAGGCCACCTCGACGGCCATCTGCCGGGGCGTGCCCTGCGGGAGCAGGCTGCGCTGGAGGGTCAGGGCGGTGGCCCGCTCGCGGGTGTAGCGGCAGGCGTTGTCGATGCACAGGGCGGCCCGGGCGGCGATCTCCGAGGCGAGCACGATGTCGTCCTGCCCGAAGGGCTCGGGACTGCGGTGCCGGGCGAGGACGAGTACGCCGAGCAGGGTGCCGCGGGCCCGCATCGGCACGGCCATCACCGAGTGCGTCCCGAATCCCTCGACCCGCTGCCGCCCGCCGACGATCTCGGAGGAGATCCAGCTCTGCACGGCCGGGTCGTCGAGCCGCTGCACGACGGGCCGGCCGGTGGCCAGGGCGACGGCGGGCGGGGAGTGGGGCGGGCGGGCCGCGACACTGGCCACGGCGACCGTCGCCTCGGGGGTGCCCTCGTACACCGAGTGGTGGGCGAGCCTGCGCAGCAGCACCGATTCCGGCTGCGTCCCGAGGTTGGGTTCCGCGCCCCGGTAGACGCTCTCCAGCAGGTCGACGCTGGCGTAGTCGGCCAGGGTGGGCACGACGACCTCGACGACCTCCTGCGCGGTCCGCTCGACGTCCAGGGCGGTCCCGATGCGCAGCCCGGCGTCGTTGAGCAGCTGGAGTCGTTTCCTGGCCCAGTACTGCTCGGTCATGTCGTGGGCGGACAGGCATACGCCGCGCAGGGCGCCGTCGGGGTCCCTGAGCGGGCCAAGGAAGACGTTCCAGGCTCGTTCGCCGCTGTCGCCGGGCCTGCGCCGCTGGTTCTCGACGTAGCGGGGCTCGCCGTCGGCGAGCACGCCGGCCATGGCGCGCTCGGTCCGGACGCTGTGGGGGTGGTCCACGATCTCGGAGACCCGCAGGCCGCGCATGTCGTCCTCGGTCAGGGCCATGGCGCGCTCCATGCCCTGGTTGGCCCGCCGCAGCCGCAGGCCGGTGTCGTACAGGGCCATGGCGCAGCACGGGGACTGGACGAAGGCCAGGCGGGCCAGGTCCTCGTCCCCGGGGCGGGGGTCGGCGCCGTCGAGCGGCGACAGCAGCAGCCACTCGCCGGTGCCGCCGTCACCGTCGCCGTCCCCGATGTGGTGGTGGGCCAGGAGGCGGACCTGAAGGCGGCGGCCGTCGCGGTGCAGCAGCCCCACGGTGCCGTTCCAGCGCTGGAGGCCGGCGAGGGCGCTGCGTACGTCCCCGATCCCGGTTTCGGTCGATGTCCCGGCGAGGAGCGCGGCGGCCGGGAGGCCGACCACGTCCTCGGCCCGGTGGCCCAGCAGGAGCCGGGCCCCCTCGCTCCAGCCGGTGACCGTGCCGTCGTCGTCGACGGTGACGCGGGCCGTGCGCGCCTCGTCGACGAGGTCGTCCGGCGGGACGCCGCCGGTCGCGTCGTTGCGGTTGTTCATTGGCGTTCACCCTGTTCCCCATCCTTCCCGTTCGGCACGGCCGGAACCGGAGGAATGGGGAACTTCGGGACGAACCAGTCGGCCGACGGCCGCTCAGGCGCTGCCCGCGTCGACCAGGGACAGCGCGTGCAGCCGGTCGGGCGGGCCGGGGCGGGCGTAGTACCAGCCCTGGGCGGTGTCGCAGCCGAGGACGCGCAGGTGCTCGGCCTGGAGCCCGGTCTCGACGCCCTCGACGGTGACGGACAGGCCGAGGGTGTGGGCGAGCTGGACGATGCCGTCGACGATCTTGACGTCGACGGGGTCGACCGGCTGGTGCTGCATGCCGAGGGTGAAGGAGCGGTCCAGCTTCAGGGTGGTGATGGGGAGTTGGCGCAGCGAGGCGAGGTTGGAGTAGCCGGTGCCGAAGTCGTCCAGCGCGATGTCCATGCCGAGTTCGGCGAACTGCCGCAGCGGGCGCAGCAGTTCCTCGTCGGCGCCGATCAGGGCGCTCTCGGTGATCTCCAGGCAGATGGCGGAGGGTTCGAGCCCGGCCTCGGCCAGTGCCGCCACGGTCTCGCGGACCAGGGCGGGATGGTGCAGCTGGGAGGGCGAGAGGTTGACGTTGACCCGCAGCGGGGGGCCGTCGGCGTGCAGCAGCTGCCAGTCGTGGGCCTGCTGGGCGGCCTGGGCCAGCACCCAGCGGCCCAGCGGCACGATCAGGCCGGTGCTCTCGGCCAGCGGGATGAAGCGGTCCGGGCCGAGCCTGCCGTGCACCGGGTGGTGCCATCGGACCAGGGCCTCGGCGCCTCGTACGCTGCCGTCGGAGAGCCGGACCAGGGGCTGGTACTCGACGAAGAACTCGCCGCGCTCCAGGGCGGTCGGCAGCCGGTTGGTGAGCCCGTGCCGGGTGATGGCGCGGGCGTCGGCGTCCGGGTCGGCCAGCGCGGAGCGGTTTCCGCCGGCGGCCTTGGCGCGGTACATGGTGATGTCGGCGCTGCGCAGCACCTCGGCCGGGCCGAGCGCGCCGGCCGGGCCCTCGACGATGCCGATGCTGCAGCGTACGGACAGATCCCGGCCGTCGACGCTGATCGGCTCGGCTAGCGCGGTGTGGATGAGCTCCGCCAGTGCGGCGACCTCGTTGCGGTCCGCCGGGTCGACGATCAGCGCGACGAACTCGTCGCCGCCGATCCGGGCCACCAGCTGACCGGGCGAGGTGACGCAGGCCTGCAGCCGTTCCGCGACGGCCACCAGCAGCAGGTCGCCGGTGGCGTGGCCGAGGCTGTCGTTGACGTCCTTGAAGCCGTCGAGGTCGAGATAGCACAGGCCGAGCCGGACGGCGCCGGAGCCGCTCCCGTCGGCGGGGTCGAGGGCCTCCTCCAGGCGCTCGAAGAACAGGGTGCGGTTGGCGAGGCCGGTGAGCGCGTCGTGGGTGGCCTCGTAGCGCAGCCGTTCGCGCAGCAGGCGCTGCTCGGTGATGTCCTCTATCAGGGCCAGCATGTACCGCGGGGCACCGGCGGCGTCGCGCAGCAGCGAGACCGTGAGGTTGGTCCACAGCACCGTGCCGTCGGGGCGCAGATAGGGCTTCTCGATGCTGTAGTGGTCGAGTTCGCCGCGGGCCACCCGGCCCTGCATCTCCCAGGTGCCGGGACCGTCGTCGGGGTGGACCCATTCGTTGACGTTGCGGCTGCGCACGGTCTGCTCCAGCCCGCCGAACATCTGGGTGAGGGCGTCGTTGACCTCAAGTATGTTGCCGTCCATGTCGGCGATGCCGATGCCGATCGAGGCTCCCTCGAAGACCGCCCGGAAGCGGGCCTCGCTCTCGTACAGCGCCTGCTCGGCCTCGGTGCGGGCGGCCATGGCCGCGCGGGAGATGGCCTCCTGCTCGAAGAGGGTGCGCTCGCGCAGGGCGCTCGCGAAGCCGGCGGCCGTCCAGTGCTGGAGGCGGGCGCAGTGGGCGCGGGCCTCGTCGGTGGGGACGGTGTCGCCCGGCGGGCAGTAGAGCAGCAGGTACGCGTCGATGACGCCGAGGATCCGGGGCAGCGCCTCGGGGTCGGTGCAGTGCGCGGCGACCAGCGCGGCTCCGACCCCGACGGCGGGTCTGGGGTCGAAGGGGCGGGCCCGCAGCGCGTCACTGAGGTCCTGGGCGAGCGGGACCAGGTACTGCTCGAACTCCGCGCGGGTCATCGAGGTGGCGGTGGCCGGGTAGATCGCGCGGCTCCAGATGGCCGCGAAGCGGCGGAGGCCGTCGGCTCCGTCGTCGGCCTGTCCGGCTCTCACGCCTTGCGCCCGACGCCCGCGAAACCGGTGTAGATGGCAGGATCGGCTTCCTCGTCGCCGCCGTCCGCGGGGTCCGGGCGCCACAGCGGCATCGGGCCCAGTCCCGGGTCGACCATCTCGAAGCCGTCGAAGAACCGTTCCACCTCGGCCCGCGAGCGCATGATCAGCGGTGAGCCGATGTTGCGGTAGACGCCCTCCACCCGGTCGCCCTGCTCCGGCCGGCGGGGGCCGCCGTCGACGGAGGCGTGGGTGAGGATCAGCAGGCTGCCGGGGGCCAGCGCGTCGCGCAGTTCGGCGACTGCCTTGCGCGGCTCGTCGGCGTCCTCCAGGAAGTGCAGTACGGCGATGAGCAGCAGGGCCACCGGCCGGCCGAGGTCGAGCAGGCGGCCCACCGGCTCACTGCCGAGGATGTCGCGGGGCTTGCGCAGATCGGCGGCGAGGATGTCGGCGCTGCCGTTGCCCCCAAGGACCGCCCGGCTGTGCGCGACGGCGACCGGGTCGTGGTCGACGTAGACGACATGGGCGCCGGGGCTGGCGGCCTGCGCGACCTCGTGGACGTTGCCGAAGGTGGGAATGCCGGAGCCGATGTCGAGGAACTGGGTGACGCCCTGGTCCACCGCGTATCTGACGGCGCGGCGCATGAACGCCCGGTTGGCCTGCATGATTTTCGGCAGTCCCGGAAAGACCTCTATCGCCTGCCGCCCCGCCTCGCGGTCGACCTCGAAGTTGTGCGAACCGCCCAGGTAGTAGTCGTAGATGCGGGACACGCTCGGCACCGAGATGTCGATGCCTTGCGGGGCCCAGGCGGGACGCTCCACCATCTGTGTCTCCAGCTCGTCAGGCGTACGGCGGCAGTTGATGTGATGAGGCTACTGATCGCCAGTTCGAGAAGGAACAACAACCGGAAATATGAGGTCCGTTTCGGTCACAGGACAAAGGCAAGTGCCTGTCTCCGCCGCCGCGGTGACAGGCACTTGCCTTGGGACTGCCGTTCTGAGATCGGCTCAGGTCAGCTTGTGTCAGATGCTGACGCCGTGGGCGCGCAGGTACGCCAGCGGGTCGATGTCCGAGCCGTAGTTCGGGGTGGTGCGGATCTCGAAGTGCAGGTGCGGGCCGGTGACGTTGCCGGTCGCGCCCGACAGACCGAGCTGCTGGCCCACGGACACGCTCTGGCCGGCCGAGACCGAGATCACGGACAGGTGCGCGTACTGCGCGTACTTGCCGTCGGCGAGCTTGATGACGACCTGGTTGCCGTACGCGCCGCCCCAGCCTGCGGAGACGACGGTGGCGTTGGCGACGGCCTTGACCTTGGTGCCGGTGCCGACGACGAAGTCCTGGCCGGTGTGGTAACCGCTGGCCCACATGGAGCCGGCGGTGTGGTAGGCGGTGCCCAGGACGGCGCCGTCGACCGGACGAGTGTAGCCGGAGGAGGTGCTCTGGGCGGAGGCGGAGGACTTCGTGGTCGAAGTCGTCGAGGTGGAGGACTTCGCGGCCGAGGAGGCCGCCTTCTTCTGCGCCGCGGCCTTCTGACCGAGGGTCAGCACCTGGTTCGGGTAGATCAGGTTCGGGTTGCCGCCGATGACGCTCTTGTTGGCGGCGTACAGCTTCTGCCAGCCACCGGTGACGTCGTGGTCGTCGGCGATCCCGGCGAGGGTGTCACCGCTGACCACCTTGTAGGTCGCACCCGTGCTCTTCGAGGAAGAGGCCGCGGACGACGAGGTCTTGGTGGTGGCCTTCGGCGTGCTCTTCGCGGTGGTCGTGGTGGTGGTCTTCGTGGCGGCGGCCGCGGAACCCGACGTGTCGGCCATGGCCTTGGTCAGACCGGCCTTGGGGCCGCACACGGGCCAGGCGCCCGGGCCCTGGACGGCCAGGACCTTCTCGGCGATGGCGATCTGCTGCGCCTTGGTGGCGAGGTCGGCGCGTGCCGCGTACTTCAGGCCGCCGAACTCGGCCCAGGTGCTCTGCGTGAACTGCAGGCCGCCGTAGAAGCCATTGCCCGTGTTGATACTCCAGTTATTGGTGCTCTCGCACGCGGCGACCTTGTCCCAGGTGCTCACAGAGGCCGCGTGGGCGCCGGTGGCGCCGACCATCGGCAGCGCGATGGCCGCACCGGTCGTGCCGGCGGCGACGCCGAATCGGGTGAGACGGCTTGAACGGACGCGACGGTGCTTTCCCTTTGCGGGCATGCAGAATTCCTCTCCGACGCCTGCGAGGTAAGCTGTCGGGTTCGGGCTGGAGATGCCCGGCCGCGGGCACACCGAATTACCGTCGGTGCGCAGCGACTTAACCCCTAGCCGTGCCATGACCTCATGGAACGGCGATTACCTGGGTCCCCCGCTCCTGCCGTAAGTGCTAAAGGTTCCGGCTCTCGGACGGCGGCAGGATTAGGCGTTCCGCCCGACAGAATCCCGCGGGTATTTGACCTGCGGGACTGTGAAGCTAAACGACGGTGTCGCGCATGAGCAAGGCGCTCAAACATAGGATCAAGAAAGCCGCAACTGGGGATGAGAATTCGATGACTTTCGGTGAGACGTGTCCGCTCTGCGTACACAAAACACTGACTGTCCGTAACTTGTCCGTTTTATGGAGTCACCCGGCGGGCTCGAAATGGACGCACGGTGACAGCGGAACTCCGCACGGTATTTCACCAGTGACGCCCGTCACGCATGGGCGATTTGTCCCTAACTGCTCCGATGCCGCATGGAAAGCGGCTCCGCGGTGCATGTTTTGTGCATGACGATTTCGCAACCTCCGCTGATTCTCGACCCCGCCGGAACCGACATTCACGCGGAAGGCAGCCGTTTACGGGAACGTGGCCCCGTCACCCGCGTCGAACTGCCCGGCGCGATCCAAGCCTGGTCGGTGACCGGCCAGGAGGAACTCAAGCAGTTGCTGACCGACCCCCGCGTCTCCAAGGACGCCCGGCAGCACTGGCCGGCCTTTATCAAGGGCGAGATCCCGCAGGACTGGCCGCTGTTCGTCTGGGTCGCGGTCACCAGCATGCTCACCGCCTACGGCAGCAGCCACCGCAGGCTGCGCAGGCTGGTCGCCCCGGCTTTCACCGCCCGCCGTACCGCCGCCCTGCGGCCCCGGATCGAGGCGATCGCGGGCGGGCTCCTGGACGAGCTGGCCGCCACCCCCGACGGACAGCCGGCCGACCTGCGGGCCGGATACGCCTATCCGATCCCGATCCAGGTGATCAGCGAGCTGATGGGCGTCCCGGAGAACCTGCGCCCGGGCCTGCGCACCTGCGTGGACCGGGGCTTCGACACCTCGATCACCCCCGAGGAGTCACTGGCGAACTACCACCGGATGTACGCGATCCTCAACGAGCTGGCGGCCCTGCGGCGGGCCGAGCCCGGCGACGACATGACCAGCGCGCTGATCGCCGCGCGCGACACCGAAGACGGGGCGGACGGCTCCGCGCTGAGCGAGTCCGAGCTGCTCGACACCATGCTGCTGATCATCGCCGCCGGGCACGAGACCACCGTCAATCTCATCGACAACGCCGTCCACGCCCTGCTCACCCACCCCGCACAGCTGGAGCTGGTCCGCTCCGGCCGGGTCACCTGGGGCGACGTCATCGAGGAGACCCTGCGCACCGAGGCACCGCTGGCCCACCTGCCGCTGCGCTACGCGGTGGAGGACATCGAGGCGGGCGGGGTCACGATCGCCAGGGGCGACCCGATCCTCGCCTCGTACGCCGCCGCCGGGCGCGACCCGCGACGACACGGCGAGGACGCCGACAGCTTCGACGTCACCCGGCCCGGCAAGGAGCACCTGGCCTTCGGCCACGGCGTGCACTTCTGCCTCGGCGCGCCGCTGGCCCGGCTGGAGGCGGAGATCGCACTGCCGGCCCTGTTCGAGCGGTTCCCCGGCCTCGCCCTGGCCGTCCCGCCGGAGGAACTGGAGCCGGTCAGCTCCTTCATCTCCCACGGCCACCGCGCGCTGCCCTGCGTCTGGCCACGATAGAAAGCGTCTTCTACTGTGTGGGCCATGATCTCTCCGCCTTCAGCCCGGATCATGGTCTTCACGCGGACAACCGCCTACCGCCACGACTCCATCCCCGACGGGATCGCGGCGCTGCGCTCCCTCGGCGACGCGAACGGCTTCGCCGTCGAGGCCACCGAGGACCCCGACGTCCTCGCCGACGGCCTCGCGGCGGGCCCGGACGTGTACCGGACCGTGGTCTTCCTCTCCACCAGCGGCGACGTCCTCACGCCCGCGGGCCGCAAGGTCCTGACGGAGTACACCGGTTCGGGCGGCGGCTTCATGGGGGTGCACGCCGCCGCCTGCACCGAGTACGACTGGCCGTACTACGGCGACCTGCTCGGCGCCCGCTTCGCCCGCCACCCCGACCTCCAGCCGGGCGTGGTCACCGTCGAGGACCACGCCCACCCCGCCACCGAGCACCTGGGCCCGCGCTGGCCGTTCACCGACGAGTGGTACGACTTCCGGGCCAGCCCCCGGGGTTCGGTGCGGGTGCTCGCGTCCGCCGACGAATCCTCCTACCAGGGCGGCGGCATGGGCGCCGACCACCCCCTGGTGTGGTGCCGCGAGAGCGACACCCCCGGCGGCGGCCGGGTCTTCTACACCGCGCTGGGCCACTCCCGGCAGTCGTACGCCGATCCGGACTTCCGCCGTCACCTGCTGGGCGGGCTGCGCTACGTGATGGATTCAGCCGGGCGCGGCCTGTAGCCTCCCAATCCCGCACATTTTCTTTCACAGCACGTACCCAGGAGCCCTCGCGTGAGCTACCTCGCGGCCGAAGACCGATACGACTCCATGGAATACCGCCGCTGCGGCCTCAGCGGCGTCCGCCTCCCGGCCGTATCGCTCGGCCTCTGGCACAACTTCGGCGACACCGCTCCCCTGGAGACCCAGCGCGCCGTCCTGCGCCGCGCCGTCGACCGGGGCGTGGTCCACCTCGACCTCGCCAACAACTACGGCCCGCCCTACGGCTCCGCCGAGGCCAACTTCGGCACCCTGTTCCGCGACGACCTGCGCCCCTACCGCGACGAGCTGTTCATCGCCACCAAGGCAGGCTACGACATGTGGCCGGGCCCGTACGGCGAATGGGGATCCCGCAAGTACCTGCTCGCCAGCCTCGACCAGTCGCTCGGCCGCATGGGCCTGGACTACGTCGACGTCTTCTACTCCCACCGCTTCGACCCGGACACCCCGCTCGAAGAGACCATGGGCGCCCTGGACACCGCCGTACGCCAGGGCAAGGCCCTGTACGCCGGAATCTCCAACTACCCCGCCGACCAGCACCGCCGGGCCGCGGAGATCCTGCGCGAGCTGGGCACCCCGCTGCTGATCCACCAGTCCGCGTACAGCATGCTCAACCGCGGCCTGGAGGCCGGCGTCCTGGACGCCATCGGCGAGACCGGCACCAGCCTGATCGCCTTCTCCCCGCTCGCCCAGGGACTGCTGACGGACCGTTATCTGCGTGGCGAGGTGCCTGCCGACTCACGGATGGCGGTCGGCCACTTCCTCAAGCGCGACGCCCTCAGCGAGCAGCGGCTCACCATGCTCCGCGACCTCAACAAGATCGCCGAGCAGCGCGGCCAGACCCTCGCCCAGCTCGCCCTGGCCTGGGTGCTGCGCGACCCCCGGGTGGTGTCGGTCCTGATCGGCGCGAGCAGCGTGTCCCAGCTGGACCAGAACCTCGCCGCGATCGAGTCCGCGCCGCTCACCGCGGGCGAGCTCGCGGAGATCGACCGCATCTCGGAAGCCGGCGGGGTCGAGATCCCGTAGGCGTTCCCGCCTACTGGTTGTAGCGCCGTCCCGAGCGGGCCGAGATCCGGTTGGACAGCCCGCGCGGGATGGCCTTGCTCAGGCCCACCAGCGCCTTGTACTTGACGTCGGGCACGCTGACCCCGACGCCGCGCCGGAAGTCCCGGACCGCGGCGGCGACCAGCGTGTCCGCGTCGAGCCACATGAAGTCCGGCACGGCGGCCTTGTCCATCTTCGAGCGCTCGTGGAACTCGGTGTGCACCCAGCCGGGGCACAGGGCCATGACGTGGACGCCCCCGCTTCGGCCCGCGATGTCCTGCTGGACGCTCTCGCTGAAGTTGACGACCCAGATCTTGGTCGCGCTGTACGTGCCCCGCGAGAAGAAGGCGGCGACCGACGCGACGTTGATCACCCCGCCCCGGTCCCGTTCGATCATGCCGGGCAGCGCGGCGTGGGTGAGCCGCAGCACCGCCTCGCAGTGCACCTTGAGCATGTCCAGCTCGTCGGCCAGCGCCGTCTCCAGGAACTTGCCGTGCTGGCCGAACCCCGCGTTGTTCACCAACAGGTCGACGCCCTCCGCCGCCCGGATCTCGGCGGCGGTGATCCCCTCCTCCGTCGCGAGGTCCGCCGGGAGGATCTCCACGGTCACCCCGTGCGCAGCGCGGTACTCCTCGGCGGCCTTCGCCAGCCGGGCGGCGTCACGGGCCAGCAGGACGAGGTCGAAGCCGTCGGCGGCGAGCCTGCGCGCGAACGCCGCGCCGATTCCGGCAGTCGCGCCGGTGACGAGAGCTGTGGGCATGGCCGGAGCGTACCGGTTCCGCACCGGTTCGTACGGCGCCCCGTCCGGGGGCGCTCGCGTGGCGCGGCCCGGCACGGTCGTGTCGGATGGGCCCCATGGCCGAGATCGCCCTGTTCGGTGCCAACGGCACCATCGGCAGCCGCGTTCTGCGCGAGGCGCTGGACCGCGGCCACCGCGTCACCGCCGTCGTCCGCGACCCCGGCAAGCTCATCGCCGGCCCGCACGCCAACCTGGCCGTCGTCGCCGGTGACGTCCTCGACCCCGGGTCGGTCGCGGCCGCCGCCCGAGGCCATGACGTACTCCTCAGCGCGGTCGGCGGCGGCGACGGCCCCGGCCACCTCGCCACGATCGAGCCCGCCGCGCGCTCCCTGGTACGGGCGCTGCGCTCGCTGGGCAGCGCGGCGCCGCGCCTTATCGCCGTTGGCGGCGCGGGCTCGCTGCGCATGCCGGACGGCAAGCGGGTGTGGGACTCCCCCGGACTGCCGGAGTTCGTGCTGCAGATGATGCACGCTCACGGCGACGCGCTCGACTACTACCGCACGGTGCGGGACGTTGGGTGGACCGTCGTCAGCCCCGCCGCCGCCGTCGAGCCGGGTGAGCGGACGGGTGCGTACCGCACCGCGCTGGACGACCTCGTCGTGGGGGCGGACGGCGCGAGCTTCATCACGGCGGAGGACTTCGCGGTCGCGGTGGTGGATGAGGTCGAGGTGGCCCGGCATGCCGGGGAGCGGTTCGCCGTCGGTACGTGAGCGGACCGAGTGCCCGGCGTTCTTGCGGTGCCGTCGGTCGGGGCTGCTGGTTCCGTCCTCAATCGCCGGACGGGCGTCGCGGACGGTGCCGCCTGCGCCGGTGCGGTTTGGGTGCCCCCGGTCGGGGTTGGTGGTTCCGTCCTCAATCGCCGGACGGGCTGGGTTGGCCGTGGGGTCGGGGGCGCCTGCCGGGGTCTCTCTCCTCGGCGCTCGCGACTCTGGTCGGCCTTGTCCTTGCCCGGGGCCCTCGCTCGTCGCCTGCGGGAGAACCCCTCCACCGCCCCCGCCCGGCCGGAAGGGCATCCTCAGCCCGTCCGGGCCTGAGGACCCGTACCCTCACCGGCCGGTGGCCGCCAACCGGCCGAAGGGGACGGTGGAGGGATGCGCCCGGAAGCGACGAGCGAGGATCCCGGGCACCAACCAGGCCGACCCAAGTCGCGAGCGCTGAGGACGCAGTCCCGGCAGGCGGCCCCGACCCCACGACAACAGCAGGCGCACACCGGCCGACCCAGCCCGTCCGGCGCTTGAGGACACGCCCGAAGGGCGTTCGGGGGCCCGGGGGCGCAGCCCCCGGCGGTCAGGGTGGAGTCAGGCGACCGGGGTGAGCTGCCACTGCTGGCAGGCGTTGCTCAGCCAGGACCACTGGCGTACGTCGGTGCCGTCGGCGGTGCCGCAGTTCGCGACGTCGGCGACCTTGCCGCTGTTCTCGTTGACGATGCGGACCCAGCCGCCGGTGGCGGTGTAGATGAGCCGGAATTTCTGGCAGTTGTTGTTGAGCCAGGACCACTGCTGGAGGTTGGTGCCGTCGGCGGTGCCGCAGTTCGCGGTGTCCAGGACCTTGCCGGTGGCGACGTTGACGAGGCGGCTGGTGTCGTTGGCCTGGTCCTCGATGCGCCATTTCTGGTTGGCGCCGCCGTTGCAGGTGTACTGGATGACGTCGGCTCCGTCGGCGGTCGAGCTGCCGCTGACGTCGAGGCACTTGCCGCTGTTGCGGTTGGTGATGGTGTAGGCGGTCGGGGTGGCCGCGGTCTCGCCGGAGGGGCCGGCGAGGGAGGTGCCGGTGGCGACGGGGGTGCCGAGGTTCGGGGTGCCGTCGGAGTTCCAGGTGAACTTCTGGGCGCGGGTGGTGCGGCCGTTGCCGCAGCCGCCGGAGGAGGAGCTGTTGGCGTGGTAGACGATCCAGCTCTCGGTGCCGTCGGGCGAGGTGAAGAAGCCGTTGTGGCCGGGGCCGTAGACGCCGTTGGCGTCGCTGCGCTCGAAGACGGGGGTGGACTTCTTGGTCCAGGAGGAGGCGCTGAGCGGATCGGTGCCGGTGTAGGTGAGCATGCCGAGCTTGTAGTCGGCGGTCTGGCAGTAGCTGGCGGAGTAGACGATGAAGGTGGTGCCGTTCCGCTGGAGTGCGACCGGCCCCTCGTTGACCGGGGCGCCGGAGGTCTCCCAGCTGTAGGTGGGCGAGGAGATGACGCTGAAGGTGGTGCTGCTCAGCGTGTACGGATTGCTCATGGGCGCGATGACCAGGCTCTGGGCGCTGCCGTTGACGAAGCCGCTGCCCAGCAGGTAGAGCTGCCCGTTCAGCTGGAGGACGCTGGCGTCGATGAGCCAGCCGCTGGGGGTGAGGTTGGAGCCGGTGAGGCTGTTCTTGTACGTGTACGGGCCCAGCGGATCGGTGCCGGCGCTCTCCAGGACGTGGGTGCGCTGGGAGTCGCAGCAGGCGACGCCGCTCGCGCCGGCGGAGTAGTAGAGGTACCAGTGCCCGTTGAGGAAGTGGAGCTCCGGGGCCCAGATGTTGGTGTTGCGGGTGGAGGTGGTGTCGGACCAGACCTGCACGCTGGGGGCGGTGGACAGCCCGGCCAGGGTGGGGGACTTACGGATGGCGAGGATGCCGGTGAAGGTCGTGGTGACGAGGTAGTAGTTGCCCTCGTAGTACTCCAGCCACGGGTCGGCGCCCTTCACCGACTTGACGGGGTTGGTGTACGGCCGGCCGTCGGCGGCGGTCGCGGGCTGTGCGGTGGCGGCGACCAGCGCGGTGAGCAGGGCAATGGCGACGAGCAGCCAGAGGCGGGTGCGGGTGCTGCGGGAACGGACCATGAAAAGCGGCTCCTGTCCGAAATCTCGAACCAAGTTCGGAACTTCGGTCAGAAAGTAAGCGTGGGTCATGTTCGCGTCAATACTTCTGACAGAACCGGTAAACGCCGCATTACGCGTCGCTCAGCCGCGCTCCTTCACGAGCGTGCACGCGCGGTCCACCGCGAAGGCATAGCCCTGGATCCCGCAGCCTGCGATGACGCCGTCGGCGACCCCGGAGACGTAGGAGTGGTGCCGGAACTCCTCGCGCTTGTGGACGTTGGAGATGTGGATCTCCAGGACGGCCAGTCCGTCGCAGGCGGCGAGCGCGTCGCGCAGCGCGACGGAGGTGTGGGTGTAGCCGCCGGGGTTGATGACGACGGCGCAGTGGCTCAGCCGGGCCTCGTGGATCCAGTCGATGAGCTGCCCCTCGTGGTTGCTCTGCCGGCAGTCCACGGTGAAGCCGTGCCGCGCGGCGGCGTCGGCGACGAGTTTCTCGACGTCGGCGAGGGTGTCGGAGCCGTAGATCTCGGGCTGGCGCTGACCCAGCAGGTTGAGGTTGGGGCCGTTGAGGACGAGCACAGGCTTGTTCGGCATCGTTCACATCCACGTAATGTACGAACTGGTCCGTTAGTCATACGCCATCGGAGTGCGCTCTGTGAAGCCCCGATTGCCGAGAGCCTCCGCCGCCACCCTAAACTGGACCGTACACAACAGCCGCACCCGAGGAGCCGCATGTCAGCCGTCCCCCCGCCGACGCGCCCCGCCGGACGCATGCGCGACGCGGCACGGACGCAGACCGAGATCCTCGACGCCGCGACCGAGGAATTCGCCCGGCAGGGTTACGCGGGAGCGCGGGTGGACGAGATCGCGGCCCGCACCCGCACCACCAAGCGGATGATCTACTACTACTTCGGCGGCAAGGAGCAGCTCTTCACGGCGGTGCTGGAGCGGGCCTACGCCGAGATCCGCCGCCAGGAGCAGCAGCTCGACGTCGAGCATCTGGACCCGGTCGCCGCGATCCGCCGGCTGGCCGAGCTGACCTTCGACCACCACGAGGCGCACCCGGACTTCATCAGGCTGGTCAGCATCGAGAACATCCACGAGGCCACACACATGGCGGCCTCCCCCACGCTCAGCAAGCTCAACACCCCGGCGATCGACGTCATCAGCCGGATCCTGGAGGCGGGCCGGGCGGACGGCGTCTTCACGGCGGACGTGGACGCCGTGGACCTCCACCTGATGATCAGCTCGTTCTGCTTCTTCCGGGTCGCCAACCGGCACACCTTCGGGACCCTGTTCGGCCGCGACCTGATCGCCGCCGGGACGCGCGAGCACTACCGGCGGATGCTCGCCGACATGGTCGTGGCATACCTGACCGCCGGGCCCCGGGAGAGCTGAGCGCGGCGGTCAGGGGCCGGCGCGCGGACTACGCGTAGAAGCGCGAGACGCTCTGCAGCACGGCGGCCGGCTTGGCGCCGCCCTCGATCTCGATGGCGCCGTCGACGGTGACCTGGACCCCGCCCGGCACTTCCTCGACCTCGGCGAGCTTGGCCACCAGCCGGATGCGGGCGCCGACCTTCACGGGCGAGGGGAAGCGCACCTTGTTCAGGCCGTAGTTGACCTTGGTGGTGACGCCCTCGACGTCCAGCAGCTCGGTGAAGAGGGGGATGAACAGCGACAGCGTCAGATAACCGTGGGCGATGGGCGCGCCGAAGGGGCCGTCCTTGGCCTTCTCGGGGTCCACGTGGATCCACTGGTGGTCACCGGTGGCGTCGGCGAAGGTGTTGATCCGCTCCTGGGTGATCTCGATCCAGCCGCTGGTGCCCAGGTCGCTGCCGGCCAGCTTCTTCAGCTCGTCCAGGCCGTTGACGGTAATGCCCATGAGGTTCCACTCCAGTTGTGTTGCGGTGTACGGGATGTCAGGAGGCGCCGTGCAGCTTGCGCACCCGGGCTTTGAGCAGCTTCCCGGAGGCGGTGCGGGGCAGGGTGTCCACCACCACGACGGACTTGGGGATCTTGTACTTGGCGAGCCGCCCGGCCAGCGAGGCCAGCACCTCGTCCGGGTCGAGCTCTGCGCCCTCGCGGGGGACCACGACCGCGCGGCCGACCTCGCCCCACTTGTCGTCGGGGACGCCGATGACGGCGGCCTCGACGATGTCGGGGTGGGCGAGCAGGATGTCCTCGACCTCGGCGGGGTAGACGTTCTCGCCGCCCGAGATGATCATGTCCTTCAGGCGGTCGACGATGGTGACGTACCCGTCCTCGTCGGTCCGGGCGGCGTCCCCGGTACGGAACCAGCCGTCCGCGAAGACCGCCGCGCTCTCGTCCGGCAGCCCCCAGTAGCCCGGCATGACGTGCGGCCCGCGCACCAGGATCTCGCCGGCCTCGCCGGGCGCGACCGCGGTGAGGTCGGGGCGCACGACGCGTACGTCGCTGAAGAAGTGCGGCACCCCGGCCGAGCCGGCCTTGCTCACCGCGTGCTCGGCGTCCAGGAAGAGGACGCCCGGCGAGGCCTCGGTCATGCCGTAGCCCTGAAGGAAGGTCAGGCCCCGGGCCTGGTACGTCTCGATCAGCGGGGTCGGCACCGGGGATCCGCCGCAGGACAGCATGCGCAGGCTCGACAGGTCGGCGTCCGCCCAGCCGGGCTGGCGGGCCATCTGGTCGAACATCGCGGGGACGCCGAACATGAAGGTGATCCGGTGCCGCGCGATGAGGTCGAAGGACCCGGCGGGGTCGAAGGCCTCGACGAGCACGCAGGTGCCGCCCTTGAGCAGCACGGGGAGCGTCAGCATGTTGAGCCCGGCCGTGTGGAACAGCGGCGCGGAGACCAGGGCGACCTCGTCGGCGATCAGGTCCTGGTCGACCAGGACGTTGAAGGCGTTCCAGGTGAGGTTGCCGTGGGTGAGCATCGCGCCCTTGGGGCGGCCGGTGGTCCCGGAGGTGTACATGATGATGCAGACGTCGTCGAGCGTGACCGGCTCGTCGATCGGCTCCTCGGAGGCGGCCGCGAGCAGGTTCTCGTACTCCGGGCCGACGGTGACGTGCACCCGTATGTCGGTCGTGCCCCGCAGTTCGTCCACCAGGGCGTCGTGCGAGGAGGAGCGGATCAGCGCCTTCGCTCCGGAGTCCTTGAGCTGGTAGGCGATCTCGGGACCGGCCAGGCGGGTGTTCAGGGGGACGAAGACGGCCCCGAGGACACCGGAGGCGAAGAGCGTCTCCAGGTAGGTGGGGTGATTGGGGCCGAGGTAGGCGACCCGGTCGCCGCGCCGGATGCCGGCGGCGCGCAGGGAGTGCGCGAGCCGGTTGACGCGGGCGTGGAGCTCGGCGTAGGTGACGGCCGTGGACCGGTGGACCAGGGCCGTGCGGTGCGGGGTCTTGCGGGCCCGGCGTGCGGGCCACGACCCCAGTCCCTCGTTGCGCATGAGCGGGGCCCCCTATGCCTTCGTGAGTCCGAGCAGGCGGGCGGCGTTCTCCTTGAGGATCTTCGGCTTGACCTCGTCCTTGATCGGCAGCTTGTCGAAGTCGGCGAGCCAGCGGTCGGGGGTGAGGACGGGGTAGTCGGAGCCGAAGAGGACCTTGTCCTTGAGCAGCGTGTTCGCGTACTGCACCAGCTGCGGCGGGAAGTACTTGGGCGACCAGCCGGACAGGTCGATGTGGACGCCCGGCTTGTGGGTGGCCACCGCCAGCGCCTCGTCCTGCCAGGGGAAGGAGGGGTGCGCCAGGATGATCTTCATATGCGGGAAGTCGGCGGAGACGTCGTCGATGTGCAGCGGGTTGCTGTACTTCAGCCGGATGCCGCCGCCGCCCGGGACGCCCGCGCCGATGCCGGTCTGGCCGGTGTGGAACAGCGCGATGCAGCCGGTCTCCTCGATGACCTCGTACAACTCGTATGCCACCGCACGGTCGTTGGGGAAGAAGCCCTGGATGCTGGGGTGGAACTTGAAGCCCTTGACTCCGTACTCCTCCACCAGGCGGCGGGCCTGCTTGACCCCGGCCCGGCCCCGGAAGGGGTCGATGGAGGCGAAGGGGATGAGGACGTCGGCGTTGGCGGCGGCGGCCTCGGCGACCTCCTCGTTGGGGACGGGCGCGGTGCCGGTGGCGGACTCGGCGTCCACGGTGAAGATGACGGCGGCCATCTTCCGCTCGCGGTAGTACGCGGCCGTCTCCTCCAGGGTGGGCTTGCGCTTGCCCTCGACCTTGAAATAGGCGCTGGAGGCGTCGTGCAGGTCGTCGTCCAGGGATGAGTGGCCCTTGGAGGACACCTCGGCGTGGGTGTGGACGTCGATCGCGACGAGCTCATCGACATTGATGGCCGGCGAGGCGGTCATACGGATCAGGCCTCCGGGAACTTGGGCGCCGGGATGCCGACGGACTGCGGCTCGCGGCCGACCGAGGTGTGCCAGGTGGAGGCGATCGTCTCGGGGGTCCAGCCGCCGTCGGCGTACGCCACCGAGGCCTCCTGGGGGTGCGACCACAGGGCGAGCTTGTCACCGCCGATGCCGATGCACTGGCCGGTGACGTCGCGGGCGGCGTCGGAGGCGAGGAAGGGGATGAGCGCCGCGCAGTCCTCGGGGGTGCCGAAGCCCTCGCCCTTGCGGAGGAAGTCGGGGAAGGACTCGCCCCGGTTCAGCGCCTCGATGTAGGGGGCGAAGGCCGGGATGGTCTCGGTCATGGCGGTGGCGGCGACGGGCACGATGGCGTTGACCGTGATGCCCGCGCGGCCCAGTTCCATGGACCACGTGCGGGTCATCGCCGCGATGCCCGCCTTGGCCGCGGCGTAGTTGGTCTGGCCGAAGTTGCCGCGCTGGCCGGCCGGGGAGCCCACGAGGATCAGGCTGCCGCCTTCGCCCTGCTCGCGCAGCCGCACGGCGGCGGCCCGGGCGAGCGTGAAAGTGCCCTTGAGGTGGACGCCGATGACGGCGTCGAAGTCCTCGTCGGTCATCTTCCACAGCACCTTGTCGCGCAGGATGCCGGCGTTGGTGACCAGGATGTCCAGCCGGCCGAAGGCCTCCACGGCGCGGTTGACCAGGCGCTCGGCGGCCTCGGTGGTGCCCACGGCGACGGCCTCGGCGACCGCGCGGCCGCCCGCCTCGTTGATGGTCTTGGCGGCCTGCTCGGCCACGGCCTCGTCGAGGTCGTTGACGACCACGGCGGCGCCGGCCTTCGCCAGCGCGGTGGCGTAGGCGAGGCCGAGGCCGCGGCCGCTGCCGGTGACGACGGCCACCTTGCCGGTGAGGTCGATGGGGGCGTTCGACACGACTTTGTGTCCCTTCGGGAGGGGGTGAAGAGGGGGCGAAGAAGGGTGACTGAAATAGAAGCTAAGACCAATCATTGTTGTCGTCAATAGTTGTCCGAGACCTCGGCATGCCTCATGCTTGGGCAGACAGCACCGAATCTGACCCGAACCTGACGCCGACTCTGACTCTGGAGCACACGATCGCTGACACCGAGGTGGACGCGCCCTGGATGCGCGGTCTGCACGCCGACACCGGCTATCTCCTCTACCGGCTCGGACTCCAGTCCGGCCGCCTGTTCAACATCAGCCTTGAGGAGTACGGCCTCCGGCTGCGGCACTACGCGCTGCTGCGCTACCTCGCCACCGTCGAGGGCGCGCTCCAGCGCGAGCTCAGCACCCGGCTCGGCTACGACCCCAGCGCCATCGTCAGCCTCGTCGACGACCTCCAGGGCCTCGGCCTGGTCGAGCGCCGCCCCTCCCCCGGCGACCGCCGCAGCCGGATCGTCGTCCTCACCGACCGGGGCCGCGACGTGCTCCGCGACACCGACAAGGCCGGCCGCCGCGTCACCGACGAACTCCTCGCGCCCCTCGACGCCGCCGACCGGGACGCGCTCCACGCGCTGCTCCAGCGGGTGGCCGACGCCGACCAGGGCTGAGCCGTGACGGTACGCACGGCCGCCGACCGGCTGCTCGCCGTACTCGACGCCTTCGACCACCGGCATCCCACGCTCTCCCTCACCGAGATCGCCCACCGCGCCGACCTGGCCCTCACCACCGCCCACCGCCTCGTCGCCACCCTGACCGCCTGGGGCGCCCTGGAGCGCGACGACTCCGGCGGCTACCACGTCGGCCTGCGGCTGTACGAGCTCGCCGCGCTCGCCCCGCGCGGGATCGGGCTGCGGCAAGCCGCGATGCCGTTCCTGGAGGACCTGTACGAGGCCACCCACGAGAACGTCCACCTCGCGGTGCGCGACGGCCTGGAGGTCGTCTACATCGAACGGCTCTCCGGGCGCTCGGCGGTGGGCGTCCGCAGCCAGGTCGGGGCCCGCTGGCCGCTGCACGCCACCGGCGTCGGGCTGGCCCTGCTCGCCCACGGCAGCCCGGCCCTGCAGGAGCAGGTCTGCGGGCAGACCCTGACCGCCTTCACGCCCTTCACCGTGACCGACCCGGAACGGCTGCGGCGGATGCTCGCGGACGTCCGGCGCACCGGGTGCGCGGTCAGCGACCGCCAGATCACCGACGACGCCCTGTCGGTGGCCGCACCCGTACGGGGGCCGCGCGGCGATGTGATGGCCGCCGTCTCGGTCGTCGTCCCGGTGCTCGGCGCCCAGACCCAGGCCCTGGTCCCCGCCGTCCGCGTCGCCGCGCGGGGCATCTCCCGCACCCTGGGCTGGCGGCCGGCGTCCGCAAGCGGCTGACTCCCGTGAAGGGCACGTCAGCACCCTGGCCCCCGCCCGGTCGCCGAGCCCGGCCGCTCCTCCTAGGTTGACGCCTGACGGGCCTCCGCCCGCCCTCAGTCCTCGCCGAGCCGAAGGGGCCGCACCGCCATGCCCGAGACCCCCACCGCCGCAGAGCTTCCGGCTCCGCCCCGCCGCCGGCGACGGCACGGAAGGGCCAGGGCCGTCTTCTCGTCCGCCCTGGCCACCGCCCTGCTGGCGGCGCCCGGCGCGCTGCCGGCGGTCGCTGACGGCCCCGCCGCCGCCCCGCTGAAGGTGATGACCCGCAACCTCTCTTTCGGCGCCGATCTGACACCGGTGTTCAGGGCCACGAGCGGCACGGAACTCGTCCAGGCGGTGACGGCTGCGTACAAGAACGTCCAGGACACCGACTTCCCCGAGCGCGCCCTGGCGCTGGCGGGCGAGATCGCAGGAAAGGACCCGCAGCTGGTGGGGCTCCAGGAGGCCGCGCTGTGGCGCAGCCAGACGCCGTCGGGACCGGGCGCCGCCACCCATGTGGAGTACGACTTCGTGGACATCCTGCTGCGTGCGCTGGCCGCCCGGGGCAGGCACTACGCGGTGGTGGCCTCGGTCACCGACGGCGACTACGAGGCCCCGCGAGCCACCCCGTCCGGTCTGCAGGACGTGCGTCTCACCGACCGGGACGTCCTCCTGGCCCGTACGGATCTGCCCCGGGCGTACTTCTCCGTCGGCGCGCCGCGCTCCGGGAGCTTCGCCGCGCGGGTGACGCTCACCAGTCCGGTGCTCGGCACCGTCGTCGTCCCGCACGGCTGGGTCGCGGTGGACGCCACCGTACGCGGCCGCACCACCCGCGTAGTGAGCACGCACCTGGAGACCCTGAGCCCCGCCGTCCAGGTGCTGCAGGCCAGGGAACTGCTCGACGGCCCGCTGAACACGCGGCTGCCCAGCGTGCTCGTCGGCGACCTCAACTCCGCCGCCGGGGGCGTGGGCGCGGAGCCGGGCAGGACCGACACGCGCACCTACGGCGACCTGCTGGCCGCCGGGTTCACCGACGCGTGGACCGCCCGGCACCGCGGCAACCCCGGTTTCACGTGCTGTCAGGATGCCTCCCTGCACAACACCGCCTCCACCCTGCGCCAGCGCATCGACTACCTGCTCTTCCGCGGTGGCCTCACCGCCCTGGCCGCCGGCCGGGTCGGGGCCCGGCCCGGCGACCGCACGCCGTCGGGGCTGTGGCCTTCGGACCACGCCGGCGTCTGGGGCGTCCTGCAGCCGCGTTGACGACCACCGCGCTCCGGTGCTCCGGTGCTCCGGTGCTCCGGTGCTCCGGTGCTCCGGTGCTCCGGTCAGAAGCGGAGCACCGGCTTGATGGTGGCGCCCGACACGACGTCGGCGACGGCCTGGCCGATCTCCTCGAACTTGTAGTGCTTGACGAGCCGGTCGACCGGCAGCCGTCCGGACGCGACGAGGTCGACCAGCACCGGGATGAGGGATTCGGTCTCGCTGTCACCGAGGGTGAGGCCGACGACCTTGCGGCCGGGGATCATGAAGTTGACGTCGATGGGGACGGTGGTGCCGAAGGCGGGGGCGCCGACGATCACGGCCGTGCCACGGGCGGCGAGGGTGCCGACGGCGGCGGCGAGGACGCCGGTGTTGCCGGTGGTCTCGACGACGCCGTTGGCGCCGGCGCCGCCGGTGATGTCGGCGATGGCCTCGGCGAGATCGGTGTCGGTGGTGTCGACGGTGTGGGTGGCGCCGAGCTCACGGGCGAGGGCGAGCCGCTCGGGGACGCGGTCGACCGCGATGATGCGGGTGGCCGGGGTGAGACGGGCGGCCATGACGGCGGACAGGCCGACCGCTCCGGCGCCGGTGACGACGATGGCGTCGCCGGGGCGGGGCTCCAGGACGTTCCAGACGGCGCCGACGCCGGTCTGGACACCGCAGCCCAGCGGGGCGAGCAGCTCGAGCGGGGCGTCGGCGGGGACCTTGACCAGGCTGCGCTCGTCCACGAGGGCGTGCCGGGCGAAGGAGGACTGCCCGAAGAAGTGCCCGCCGAGGTTCTCGCCGTCCCGGCTGAGCGTGGCGGAGCCGTCCGCGCGGGTGCCGCCGATGAGGTTGAGCGGCAGCCAGGTGGCGCAGTAGGCGGGGTGGCCGTCGCGGCAGTTGGCGCACTTGCCGCAGGAGGTGAAGGACAGCAGCACCTGGTCCCCGGGCTGGACCCGGGTGACGGCGGAGCCGACGGCCTCGACCACGCCCGCGCCCTCGTGGCCGAGGACCCCGGGCAGCGGGAAGGGGAGGTGGCCGCCGGCGACGCCGAGGTCGGTGTGACAGACGCCTGCGGCGACGATGCGTACGACCACCTCGTCCGGGCGGGGGTCGGCAAGTTCGACCTCGGTCAGGGTGAACCCGGCGCCGGCCGACTCGACGACGGCGGCGGCAGTGGTGACAGACATGCGAGCTCCTGCGGAGGGATGGCGGTACGGCCGGGGGGAAGGCGGGGCGGGCGCCGGGCGGTTTGAACGGTTCCGGCGGGTATGCCGGGCACTCGTGGCCCCGCCCGGAACGCCCGCGAGGGCCGCGTCAGGCCAGGGAGATGACGACGGACTTGACCTTGGTGTACGACTCCAGCGCCTCGGGGCCGTACTCGCGGCCGAAGCCGGAGTTCTTGACGCCGCCGAAGGGGATGGCCGGGTCGAGCATCGCCCAGTCGTTGACCCAGACGATGCCGGCCTGGAGGCGGGCGGCGACGCGGTGGGCGCGGGCGAGGTCCCGGGTCTGCAGGCCGGAGGCGAGGCCGTACGGGGTGCTGTTGGCCAGCGCGATCGCCTCGTCCTCGGTGTCGAAGGGCTGGACGGTGAGGACGGGGCCGAAGATCTCCTCCTGGACGGCGCGGGAGTCGTTGCCGAGCCCCGCGATGACGGTGGGCTTGTAGTAGTAGCCGCCGTCGAGCTCCAGCCGCTCGCCGCCGGTGACGATCCTGCCGCCCTCCGCCTTGGCGATGGCCACGTACTCCTCGACCTTCTCCAGGTGCCGCAGGCCGGCCATCGGGCCGATGACGGTCGCCGGGTCGAAGGGGTCGCCGAGCGGGACGCCGGGCACCGCGCCCTCCAGGATCCCGAGGACGGTGTCGTGCAGGGAGCTGTGGACCAGCAGACGGGGGCCGCCCATGCAGAACTGGCCGGTGTTGAAGACGAAGCCCTTGATGATGGCGCCGATCGCCTTCTCCAGGTCGGCGTCCTCGAAGACGATGTTGGCCGCGTTGCCGCCCAGTTCCATCGTGACGGGCTTCAG
The DNA here is from genome assembly GCF_045040445.1 of Streptomyces sp. NBC_01537. Taxonomy (NCBI): domain Bacteria; kingdom Bacillati; phylum Actinomycetota; class Actinomycetes; order Kitasatosporales; family Streptomycetaceae; genus Streptomyces; species Streptomyces sp. NBC_01537. Next base: position 427,577 of record NZ_CP109392.1, read on the forward strand.
CGCCGCGCCCGCCGTGGCGGCGGCGTGCCGGCCGATCGCGGTGGAGCCGGTGAAGGCGATCTTGTCGACCCCGGGGTGGGTCAGCAGCGCCTCGCCGACCACCGCGCCGCCGCCGGTGACCACGTTGAGCACGCCGTCGGGGACTCCGGCCTCGGCGAGGATCTCGGCCATCAGCAGGGCGCTGAGCGGGGTCTCCTCGGCGGGCTTGTGGACCACGGTGTTGCCGGCCGCGAGCGCCGGGGCGAGCTTGGAGCTGCTCAGGATGAGCGGGAAGTTGAAGGGCGTGATGGCGGCGACGACGCCGAGCGGCTCGCGGCGGGTGTAGGCGTGCGAGGGGATCGGGATCTGCCGGCTGGACCCGTCGACGCTCTGCGCCATCGCCGAGTAGTACTCGTACTCCTCGGCGGCGGTGGACACGTCCACGGCGCGGGCCAGGGACACGGGCTTGCCGACGTTGACGCTCTCCACCGCGACCAGTTCGTCCGCGCGCTTGCGGATCAGGTCGGCGGCCCGGTGCAGGATCCGGGCCCGCTCACGGCCGGGCGTCTGCGACCAGGGGCCCTCGTCGAAGGCCTTGCGGGCGGCCGCGACCGCCGCGTCCACATCGGAGGCGTCCGCCTCGGCGACCGTGGTGACGACCTTGCCGGTGGAGGGGTCGGTGATGTCCCGGACGCCCTTGGCCCCGGCCTCTCGCCACTCGCCGTCGATGAAGAGCCTGCCAGGCTCGAGGTGCGGCCGACTGACGCTCATGGCCCGCTCGCCTTCCCGGTGCGACGTTGGCACACGCACCGCGCTGATGTCGGCCGCGCCACTGCGACCAACAGGTTTCCTGATGATTACGCCCCATGGCCACGATGGCAAGAGGGTGGGCATAATCAGGAAGTCTGAATGTCGAACAACGGAGGCCACGCGTGGCGACGCGCACCGCGAGGACGACCCCGCACCCGTCGTTGATGTACGCCGTCAAGCAGGTCGAGCTCGCCGCCCGCGCCCACATGGACGAGCTGCTCAAGCCGGTCGGTATCACGGCCCTGCAGTACACAGCTCTCACGGTACTGCGCCGCCGGGACGGGCTCAGCTCGGCGCAGCTGGCCCGCAACTCCTTCGTCACCGCCCAGTCCATGGCCGACATGGTCACCACACTGGAGCGCCGCGGCCTGATCACCCGCCGCCGCGACCCGGACAACCGCCGGGTGCTGCTGATCAGCCTCACCGACGACGGGCATCAGCTCCTGACCACGTACGACGAGAGCATGGGCGCCCTGGAGGAACGGATGCTGGGCGCCCTCAGCGAGCGCGAACGCGTCAGCCTGGAGGACTACCTCAACCGCTGCCGCGCCGCGCTCGCGGACGAGCCGCCGCACTGACGCCGGTCGCCCCCGTCACCGCCTTCCGTCACCAGGTGTGTGCCACGTCGACCACGACCCGGTCGGAGAGCTGCAGCACCCGGAACGGCAGCCTGGCCCTTATACCGAGGCCCACCTGCGTCACGCCCTCGAAGCTCGATCCGAACCGGGTGTCCCGGAAGGTCGGGTATCCGGTCAGGGTGATGCCCGGCAACGGCTGACCGGACACGCCCGGGTACGTCGGCGTCCCGGTGTTCGGGTCGTAGGACGGAACGGACAGCCTGATCTCCAGGATCGCCCCGCCGGAGACAGGGATCGTGTCGCCCGACGCGTCCTGGATCAGTTTGCTGACGTAACTCACCTGGTAGCCGACCGACGTTCCCCCGCCGGGAACGTCGAACACCAGGCGGTCGTAGCACTCGTGGGTGCCGGAACGGATATCGGTCAGCGAGTCGCCGTACGCCGTCGCCGACGCGGACTCAGGCAGACTGCCCCAGCCGGTCGGGCAGGCGGTGACGGACGCCGTGGCGCCGGCGGCCGTGCCCACGGCAGCGGCGGGCACGGCCGCGCTCAGGACCGCACCGCCCATCAGCACGCTGGCCGACACGATGCCCCATCGTCGTATTCGCATCTTTTTCCCCCTTGTCCGGCAACTCATGGAACTTCGGTCATGAGTTGGACATCCCAGACACCCGATGGGTTGTGCGCCCGCGCCGCCTCGATCCAGGAGACAACCGGGTCCACGTCGACGGCTCGCCGTCCTTCTCGACGCGGTCGAACTCATGAGGGGGCACGTATCGGCGCGTTCAGGCCGACCCTCAGCCGATGTCGTGCAATTCATTGACGGCAGTAACAGAATCGCCCTACATTCCGTGGCGTTCAAGTGCACTGAGCATCCGTACGCAGAGCTCCCCATCGGCCCGCAGATCGGAACCCCAGCACATGACCGCACGCACCCGCCTGGCCCGTACCTCCGCCGCTCTCGGAGCGGCGGTCGTCCTCTCCGTCACCGCACCCGCCGCCCACGCGGAGACGACGACCACCCAGCACCTGACCGGCACCCTCACCGACGGCGCCACCTGGATCGCCGACGTCCCGGCCGACTGGAACGGCACGCTGCTCCTCTTCAGCCACGGCTTCGGCCCGACCGTCGCGCAGGACGCGCCCTCGGCCGCCGCCCGCACCGAACTGCTCGCCGAGGGCTATGCGCTGGCCGGTTCCTCGTACGACCCGAAGGGGTCCATGTGGGCGCTGGAGAGCGCCGAGCGCGACCAGTTCGCCACCCTCGACGCCGTCAAGGCTGAGATCGGCAAACCCCGCCGCACGTACTCCGTCGGGCAGTCAATGGGCGGCCTGGTCAACGCGCGGATCGCCCGGGACGGCGCGGGCCGCGTCGACGGCGCGCTCGGCCTGTGCGGCCTGGTCGCCGGTGCGACCGACCTGGACAACTACCAGCTCGACGCGGAGTACGCGATCGCCCGCCTGCTCCTGCCCGCCGAGGACCTGAAGCTGGTGAACTTCGCCTCGCAGGCCGAGGCCGCAGCCACCGCCGGCCGCCTCACCGCTGCGGTCACCGCCGCCCAGGCCACCGCGCAGGGCAGGGCCCGCGTCGCCCTGGCCGCCGCCTTCCTCAACCTCCCCACCTGGGCCCCCGGCCAGGACCGTCCCGCCGCCGACGACTGGGCCGGGCAGGAGGAGCAGCAGTACGCGTGGCTCGCCCAGGGCCTGCTGTCCTTCGTCGAAGGCGGCCGGTACGCCATCGAGCAGTCCGTGGGCGGCAACAACTCCTGGAACCAGGGCATCGACTACGGCGCCCAGCTGGCGCAATCGGTCCACGCCCCGCAGGTCCGCGCGCTGTACCGGGCCGCGGGGCTCGATCTCCACGCCGACCTGCGCGTGCTCACTCACGGCGCCGACATCACCGCGGACCCGGCGGCGGTGCACACGGCGCAGCTCACATCATCTGCCGGGCAGGGGCTCGGCGTGCCGCTCCTCGACATCCACACCACCGCCGACAACCTCGTACCGGTGGAGCAGGAGAACCGGTTCGCCGACCGCGTACGGGCGTCCGGCGACGGCTCGCTGCTGCGGCAGGCATACGTCGAACGGCAGGGCCACTGCGCGTTCACCACGGCCGAGACGGTCGCCGCCCTGCACGCGGTCGAGCGGCGCGTGACCACCGGCCACTGGGGCGGGGCCACTCAGCCGGCCGCCCTGCAGAAGGCGGCCCTCGGTCTCGGCCTGGACGGGGCGGCGTACGTCCCCTACCACCCGGCCGAGTTGACCGTCGGGCGCGTGGCGCCTCTGCGGACCGGCCGGCCGGCACCTCGTCAAGAGGCCTGACACGTCGGAGCCCCGCGTCAGGGGGGCGACAAGTGGCATGGCGAAGCGGCAAACCGGCACGCCGACGCACTCGGCGTCACAGCCGATGTGCGGCCAACCACGGTCGACGCAGCATGAGTCGGCTGACCGGTCTGCCGGTAGTGGTACCGCAGACCGGTCACTCCGTCTGCATCGCGCCCCGCTGCTCAGTGCAGCCGCGTGGTCAGGTGGTACCGGCCGGACGGGATCCGGTACGAGAACACCCCGTCCGCGTGGCCGACGAAACGCACCCCGTCCACTCCTGACAGGGGCGTTCGTCCTTCGCGGACGGCATCGGCGGAGGCGGCCGGAAGGCGCAGCGTCGCCTCGCTGTTCGCGGGCACGACCGCGTCGTACGCCAGGGTCCGGCCCGCCTCGTCGAGTGCCCACTCGCTTCGGATCTCGCCGTACGGCGACTCGTAGACGCCCGAGACCTGCGTGATCCTGCCCGTGGGATCGATGTGGGGTTGCAGGACGAAGCGCTTGAAGCCGGGGTTTTCCGGGTCGCGGGCGATGCCGGCCATGTAGGCGTACATCCACTCCATGATCGCGCCGTAGGCGTAGTGGTTGAAGGAGTTCATGCTGACCGGGCCGAAGCCGGCGTCCTTGGAGTACGAGTTCCAGCGCTCCCAGACGGTGGTGGCACCGTTCTTCACGGAGAAGAGCCAGGACGGCAGCGCGTCCTGGTGGAGCAGCTTGTACGCCAGGTCCGCGCGGCCCTGGTCGGTGAGGACGGGGGCGAGGACGTTGACGCCGAGGAAGCCGACGGACAGCGTGTTCTCCGCGTATCTGACCCGGCTGCTGTTCGGGTGCGCCGCCTTGTAGGCCGCGTCGTTGCCGATGTTGTCCGCCAACAGCCCGACGAGTGTGCGGCGTTGGGCCTCCGTCTCGTAGAAGCCGAGCTTGAGGACCCACAGCAGGGCCGTCTGGCTGTTGTCCTCCGTCTTCTGGTTCGGGTCGGCGCCCGGTTCGATCGGGGAGGCGTCGCCGAGGCTGGACTTGACCGTGACCGTGCCGCCGTCGGCGCTCAGGTACTTGGTGATGAACGCCTGCTTGATGCGTCCGAAGAGCCGGTCGTACGTCTCCCCCTCCGCGGTCCGGCCGATCGCGCGGGCCAGTTGTGCCATCAGCCGGGCGACATAGCCGTAGTAGACGTCGCTCATGAGCTGGGCGCTGGTCTTCTGCGGGGCCAGCCAGTCGCCGGTGAGGGAGCCCTGTCCGGCGTAGGTGTCGCCGGTCTGCTGCCGGATCCAGTCCAGGTAGCGGGTCAGCGCGGGCCAGCTGCGCTCGACGACGGTCGTGTCACCGGTCATCTGCCACAGCGTCCACGGGAGGACGACCCCGCAGTCCGCCCAACCGCTGCCACCGCCCGGGAAGTTGAACCGTCCACCGGGGGCGAGCCCCGTGAACTGTCCTTTGTCCATGCCGTAGATGGTCTGGGAATCGACGACACTGTCCTGGAAGTGGCTGAGGAAGACCCCGGCGTCGGCGTTGTAGAGGCCGGTCGCGGAGAAGACCTGCGTGTCGCCGGTCCAGCCGAGGCGTTCGTCTCGCTGCGGGCAGTCGGTGGGTACCCAGAGGTAGTTGCCGCGCTGGCCCCACCGTATGTTGCTCGCCAGCTGGTTGATGTCGGGGTCGTCGGTGGTGACGGTGCCGATCTCGCGGATCGCGGACGTGGCGACCTTTCCGGTAAGGCCGGTGATCGTGACGGTGTCCGTCGCGGTGACGGACACATGGCGGAAGCCGTAGAAGGTCAGGGAGTCCTGGTGGGTCTCGCCGTGCCGGTCTCCCTTGAGGATGTACGTGCTGGTGGCCTTGGCGCTGCGGAGGTTGGCCCGGTAGACGGAGCCCACCGGGCCGTCCGCGCCGGCACTGTCGTCGTTGAGCATCTCGCCGAACCTGAACTCGACCCGGGCGCCGGCCGGGCCGCGCAGGCTGTAGCGGGCCACGCCGACCATGTTCTGGCCGAGGTCGAAGACGGCCGTCTCGCCACTGCCGATCGTGACCGGGGCGGAGGCCGCCTTCGCCGGGTCGGTAACCGTCCGGGCGGGGTCCACGACGATGCGGCCCTTGCCGTTGGGGCTGTCCTCCTGTCCGGTCACTCCGGTGGCCACGGTGATCGACTGCGGTCGGCGGTCCCAGCGGTGCATGAAGCGTGCGGTCTCGCCCGGGTAGGCGAGGAGTTGTACGTCGGGGTACTTGTCCTCGAAGGCGACTCGCTCCACGTCCGACCAGGCGGCATCGTCGAACCCGTGCGCCGTCCAGCCCGGGAGTTCCTGGCGCGCGTCGTAGGTCTGGCCGTCGTAGATGTCGTCGGCGCGGTACGGGCCTGTGTCGGTGGCCTTCCAGCCACCGTCCGGCCTGGTGACGACCGTCTGCGACGTGCCGTCGGCATACCGGATCAGCAGCTTGGCCTTCAGCGCCAAGGCGTTGCCGTCCTCCGAGTAGTAGGTACTGCCGTCGGAGATGCGGCCGTTGTACCAGCCGTTGCCCAGGACTGCGGCAAGGGTGACGGCCGGCTGCCGTGTCACCAGGTCCGTGACGTCGTAGGTCAGGTAGTTGAGGCGCGCGTCGTAGTTCGTCCAGCCAGGGGCCAGCAGCTCGATCGTGGTGCCGCCGTCCTGCGGAACGGTCACGCGGCATCCGTTGACGTGGGCCTCGTAGACGCCGAGGGCCGAGACGTACAGCCGCGCCTCGCGAATCTGGCGCCGGCTCTTGAGTGCTGCCTCCTTCCGCAGCATCGGCGCCCCGGCCGTGTCGGGCGTCTTCCCCTTCATCCCGATCCACTGCGCGCCGTCCCATCCGGCCACGCCGTCAGTGCTCATGAGGCCGGTCTCGAAGAAGGAGGAGGACCATGCGGTGCCGGACGGACGGCCATCGGCGTCCCAGACGGTGACGGTCCAGTGATAGCGGGTCGAGGCTACGAGCGGCCTGCCGGCGTAGCGGACGGCCACCGAGTCGGAGGAAGAGACGAGGCCGCTGTTCCAGACGTCCGCGCGGGCAGAGGTCAGCCTGTCCGGAGAGCTCGCCACGAGGATCCGGTACGCCCCTTGGCTCCGGCCACGGGCTGCTGACCGCATGAGCCAGCCGAAGCGCGGCCGGGCGGCGTCCACACCGAGGGGATCCGTGCGGTGTTCCACGGTCAGCCCGGCCACGGCAGCACCTCCCGTATGGCGGGCGGGTGCCGCCTGCGCGGTTGGTCCACCACCCACGGCGCCGGCCACTACGGCCGCGCCGGCCGTCGCCGCGACCACGGTGCGCCGGGGGACTCCCCTGCCATGCCCGCCGGGTCGTCCAATGTTCTGGACGTCGCGGGCCGTGCCGTCTGCGTCGCCTTGCTCATTTCTCACACCTTCGTCCCTTCGGTGTCGGACGTGTTCCAAGCAGCGGTCAGGAACCGGCCTTGTAGTCGGCGTCCATCTCGTCGAGGAGTTTCTTGGGCGTGGACTGTCCGCTGAAGATCTCCTGGAGGCCGCTGAGCATGGTCTGCTGGACCTTGGCGTTGGGCCAGAGCTGGTCCATGAACGGGACGGTGCGGTCCGAGCCGACGAACTTCGAGAGTTCTGCCAGCGACGGGTCCACCACAGAGCCCGTGTCGGGCAGGGAGGGCAGGCCGCCCTGCTTCTTGACGAACAGGTTCATGCCCTGGGGCGACATCACGAAGTTCACGAACTTCAGCGCCAGGTCCTTGTTCTTCGCCTTGGCGTTGACGCCGTAGCCGGCGCCTGCTGCCGCCGGGATGAGCGTCTCGGACGGAGTGTCGGTGGCGGGCAGCGCCTTGAGGGTGAACGTGCCCTTCGGGTTCTTCTGCTTGAGCAGGGCGATCACCCAGTTGCCCTGCACGATGCCGAGCGTCCTGCCGGTGGCGGCGAGTGCCTGGCTGGCTTCGTAGTTGGTGCCCAGCGGGCTCTTCTGGAAGCAGCCTGTCCTCTCCATCGTCAGGTACTTGTCCAGGGCAGTGGTCCACGGCGACTGCCCGAAGGTGACCTGGCCGGCCTGCATCTTCTTGTCGAAGTCGCGGTCGTGGCCGTAGACGGTCGTGGCGACCAGCGCGTACAGGACGAGCTGGGTCACCCAGTTGTCCTGGTTGCCCAGCGCGAAGGCCGGGGTTCCCTTGGCCTTCGCGGCCTTGCAGAAGGCCAGCAGCTTCGTCCAGGTGTCCGGCGGGGTGAGCCCGGCCTTCGCCATGGCCTGCTGGTTGTAGACCGCGCCGATGCCGTTCTGCCCGAAGATCGCGTTGTACGTCTTCCCCTCGTACTGGGCGACGCTCTTGATGGCGTCCGGCATTTTGGCAGCCCAGGGCTGATCCGAGAGGTCTCGCAAGTACCCCGGTCCGGCCAGGACGTACGTGGCGCCGGGGTTGCCGTTGCCGGGCCAGACAGACATCACGTCGGGCGCGGTACCCGAGGACAACTGGGTGCGGATCTGCTGCTGGTACTGGTCGGCACCGCTGGTGGTGTAGCGGACCTTGACACCCGGGTTGGCCTTCTCGAACGCCTTCACGACGTCCTCGACCGAGCCCTGGTCGACCGAGGCCAGCGTCAGTGTCCTGGAACCGCCACCGCCACCGCCACCGCCACCGCCCGAGCCCGCCTTTGTGCCGCCGCTGCACGCGGCCAGCACGGCTACGGACGTCACCGCGGCGACCAGGACCGGGAGTTTGCGTGTCTTCATGAAGTCCCCCTCGGGGAAGAGCCACCGGGCATGAGGGACGGGTGAGCCTCGCGTGTCATCCGCGCAGCCCTCCCGCGAAGCCGTTGATGATGCTGCGCTGCAGCAGGAAGTAGACGAGCAGGACCGGCAGGACGCTGATCACCAGCGCGGCGAAGATGAGGTTCCAGTCGGTGACGTACTGGCCGACGAAGCCGGCGATCGCGACCGGCATGGTCTGCTGGGCGCTGCCGCTGAGGTACAGCAGAGGGGTGAAGAAGTCGTTCCAGACGGCGACCGCGTTGAGCACCAGGGCCGTCACCGTGACCGGTTTGAGCATCGGCAGGACCACGTACCGGAAACCCTGCAGCGGTGTGCAGCCGTCGATCAGGGCCGCGTCCTCGAAGTCGCGGGGCAGTGCGCGCAGGAAGCCGACGTAGAGGAAGACGGTGAACGGCACCTGCAGGCCGGAGTAGAAGAGGACCAGCGCCCACGGGGTGCCGAGCAGGCCGAGGTCGCGCATGGTCTGGTAAAGCGGCAGCGAGGCGAGCTGGAAGGGGAGGACGAGGCCGAGAAGGAAGCCCAGGTATGTTCCTCGCGACCAGCGAGCCGTGACGCGCGCCAGCGGGTACGCCGCCAGCGACGAGACGGCCAGCACGACAAGGACACTGCACACCGTCACCAGCACGCTGTTGCCCAACGCCCCGCCCAGCGCGCCCTGTTGCCAGGCCTGGGTGAAGTTGTGCAGAGTCGGCGAGGTGGTCGGACTGATCGGCGACGACGTGTCCGACGCCGGCCGTACGGCCAGGTTGACCAGGATGTACACCGGGAAGCCGACGAACAGGGCGACAGCGATCATCGCCAGTTCCAGCACGAGGGTACGGCGGCGGTAGCGGTTCATGATGCGGCCCTCTCGTTGCGGGACAGTACGAGGTACTGGCCTGTGGAGAAGACCGCCACGACGATCGTGAGGACGACCGCGAGCGCGATGCTGTAGCCGAACTCGCCGAGCGTGAAAGCGTCCTTGTAGATCAGCGTCGAGAGGGTGTCGGTCGCGTGCCCCGGCCCGCCTCCCGTCAACGCGTACACCTGGTCGAACAGCTTGATCCCGCCGATGATCGACAGCATGAGGTTGATGGTGAAGGCCGGCGCCAACAGCGGCCGGGTCACCGACCAGAAGCGCCGTACGGGACCCGCACCGTCGATGGCAGCCGCCTCGTGGACCTCCTTGGGCACCGACTGCAGCCCGGCCAGGAAGATGACCATCGAGTAGCCCGCGAACTGCCAGACGATCACTCCGACCACCGCCCACAGAGCGAGCCGCGGACTGCCCAGCCAGTCCTGCCGCCAGGCGTCCGGACCAACCGCGCCCAGCAGGCTGTTGACCGCACCGTCCGGGCCGAGCAGGTTGCGCCAGAGGTAGGCGGTCACGATCGGGGTGATCACGGCCGGGGCGAAGAGGAACACCCGGAGCACGTTGCGGGACTTGATGGCCGAGTTGACCCCGAGGGCCAGCAACAGGCCCACCCCGTTCTGGACGACCGTGATCGACACGGCGATCAGCAGCGTGTGCCAGACCGCCTGCACCGCGTCGGCGTCGCGGAACATGTCCGAGAAGTTGCCGAGGCCGACAAAGGAGAAGTGGGGATCCAGACCGTCCCAGTCGGTGAACGCGTAGTACACGCCGCGAATGCTCGGCACCAGGACGACGAAGGCGAACAGCAGCAGCGCGGGCAGCGCGAACCACCAGGGCGGGGTGGTGCGCGCCCGCCGGACCCGTGCAGCCGCCGGTTGTGGATCCGGAGGCCGGTCGTGGTCCGGGAGTTGCTCGTGCGGGGCGAGGGTCACCGACGGGCCTCCTGTCTTGAAACGATTCAAACAGATCGCTGAACAAGAGCTTCGACCGACGTGGTGCCGAACCGTCCGCCGACTTCCGCGTATGGGGCGGTGTGGTCCGACGCCGAGTCCGGGCGGCCCGGGATGGCCTGTGGGTAACGTTGCCCAACGGGTGTGCCAGACCCTAGAGAGCGGCCCGCGTGACGTCAAGATGCCGCACACACTGCCCGATTGTTACGACGGTGCGGGAAGCACGGCTGCGACAGTGCCCGCTGGGCCGCGATGTCCGTCCGTACACTCGACGACAACGTTTCCCGGAGGGGGAGGGAGCAGGATGGAATCGTCGGCACGGCCTCGTCGCGTCACCATCATCGACGTCGCAAAGCACGCCGGGGTCTCGACGACCGCCGTGTCCAAGGTGCTGCGCAACGCCTACGGAGCCAGCCCGGAGATGCAGACGAAGGTCCGACGTGCGATCGACGAGCTGGGCTACCGGCCGCACGCGGGTGCCCGGGGCCTGCGCGGGCAGACGTACACCATCGGCGTGATGCTGCCCGACATCCGCAACCCGTTCTTCCCCGAGATCCTCGACGGCGTCACCGCCTCGCTGGAGAACACCGAGTACCAGGTCTTCCTGGGGCCGGGCTGCAACGGCGAGAAGGAGGAGGCCCGCGTCACCGAGGCGATGATCGACCGCGGCATGGACGCCATCATCCTGGTCGCACCGGTGTCGTCGCGCGCCCACCTGGAGAGTGTCGGCACCGCGGTGCCGACCGTCGTCATCGGCCGGCACGGCACCTCTCCGGTGTACGACACCATCGCCGACGACGACATCGAGGGCGCGGCCCTGGTCGTCGCCCACTTCGCCGGGCTCGGACATCGTCGGATCGCCCACATCGAGCACAACGAGACCGACCCGACACGCCTCATGGAGATGCCCAACGCCCTGCGCGCCGACGGATATCGGCAGGCCATGCGGGCGCACGGGCTGGAGGAGTGGATCGACGTGATCTCCACCAGCTACACGCAGGAGGGCGGTTACCGGGGCGCGCGCGAGCTGCTGGCCCGTCCCGCTGCCGACCGCCCCACGGCCGTCTTCGCCGGGGCGGACATCGTCGCCATGGGCGTACTCGAGGCGGTCGCCGAGGCCGGGCTGTCCGTTCCCGGCGACCTCTCGGTGGCCGGCTACGACAACACCACGTTCGCCGCGTTCGGCCCGATCTCCCTCACCAGCGTCGACCAGGCGGGCCACGAGATGGGCAAAAACGCCGTACGACTCCTCCTGGAACGGATCGCCGACCGCGGCCGCCCGTCGACCAAGGTCATCCTCTCCCCCACGCTGGTGCCGCGCCGGTCCACGGCGCGGCCGTCGGAGTGAGGCGTCAGCGCCGAGCTGCGTAGGGGACGTTCAACCATTCGATTGAATGTTGGATTTCAGGTTTGGAAAACGTTGCCCATCCACGGTGACGGCGCCAGGATGGGGGCGCCCGATGCTCATGACCGTGCTCAGGTTTCGGGCTGCTTCACCACCACCCCCTACCCGGAGAGGCCTCCTCAGCGTGCCCAGCTTCAGCAGACGAAATGTCCTGGCCACCGGCGCCGCCCTCGGCGTCGGAGCCCTCGGCGCCACGGCGCCTTCGGCCGCGGCCGCCCCGGCGGGTTTCCGCGGTGCGGGCGGACGTGAGGAGACGCGTACGCTCGACGAGCTCTACAAGACCGCACTCGCGGAGGGCGGCAAGCTCGTCGTCTATGCCGGCGGCGACACCCCCACCCAGCAGGACGGCACCAAGGCGGCCTTCAAGGCCCGCTTCCCGGAGATAGACCTCACGCTGATCGTGGACTACAGCAAGTACCACGACGTCCGCGTCGACAACCAGTTCGCCACCGGCACCCTCGTCCCGGACGTCGTCCAGTTCCAGACCCTTCAGGACTTCGACCGCTGGAAGCAGCAGGGCCGCCTGCTGCACTACAAGCCGGCCGGCTTCTCCAAGGTCCACGACGCCTTCAAGGATCCGCAGGGCGCCTGGGTGGCCACCGGAGCGATCGCCTTCAGCTTCCTGTACGACACGGCGACGGCCGGCTCGAAGACGCCGCTCACCCCGCTCGACCTGGTCGACCCGAAGTGGAAGGGCAGGATCGCCTCGGCCTACCCGCACGACGACGACGCGGTCCTCTACCTGTTCACGCTCTACGCCCGCACGTACGGCTGGGACTGGGTGGCCAGGTTCGCGGCGCAGGACGTGCAGTTCGGGCGCGGCAGCAACTCGCCGGGCGACGCCGTCTTCGGCGGACAGAAGACGATCGGCGTCGGCACCGCGGGGTCCGCGGTCGGTTCTTCACCCGTCACGTTCGCCATCGGCGCCGGGCACCCGTTCATGGGCTGGGGACAGCGCACCGCGATCCTCGATCAGGCCAGGAACTCCACGGCCGCCAAGCTCTTCCTCAACTGGCAACTGTCGACGGAGATGCAGAACGGATCCTTCAACGGCTGGTCCGTCCGCACGGACATCACCCCACCGGCGGGCCTGAAGCCGCTCTGGGAGTACCCCAACGCCCACGTGGACGGCTTCCCCCGCTTCATGGCCGACCGTGCCGCGGTCGAGCGCTGGAAGCAGACCTTCGCCCTGTACTTCGGCGAGGTCAAGGGCGACCCCACGCCCGGCTGGCTCGGGCTGCACCCGGGGGCGTAGCAGCTGTGTCCGCGGTCGCACCGGCCCTCCAAGGCATGATCGGTACGGTGGTACCGGGACGACCAGAGGGGCGGCGCGACCATGGGCGAGCAGACGGAGATCACGACGGCGAAGGAAGCCGCAAGCCACGAACTCATCCTGGCCTTCGGCCGGCTGCAGGGCGCGGCCAACCGGCTGGAGTACATCCTCGGCCGGGCCCTCGAGGTGGAGTGCGGCATCAGCCATCTGATGTTCGAGGTGCTGCTGATCCTGGGCCGGACGGGCGAGCCGGGACTCTCCATGCGAGCCGTCGCCCAGGAGCAGGTACTGACGACGGGCGGCGCAACGCGGCTGGTGGACCGCATGGAGGCGGCCGGGCTGGTCGAGCGCGCGGAGGATCCGGACGACCGGCGCGGGCGGCTGGTGCGGCTGACCGCGGTGGGCGAGGAGACGGTCGTACGCGCGTCCCGGGTGCATCTCGAGAACATCAAGCGGTACCTCGTGGACCCCCTGCCCGCGGCGGACCGGAAGCGGTTCGCGGAGGATCTCCGGATCCTCAGCCACACGGCTCGGGACCTGCTGCCCCGCCTGCCCTGAGCTGCGGACCAGGGAGTGTGTCCCACCTCACAAGCATGGAGAAATATCTGACACGTCAGTTACTGTTTTGTCAGATGAATCGCTCGCAAGAGGCGGGCGCCACTCCCCTGCCGAGGTCTTCCATGAAGCTCGTCTACGTCTTCGACGCCTACTGCGGCTGGTCGCACGGGTTCTCCGAAACACTGAGCGAGGTCGGCTCCCGCCACCCCGAACTGCAGGTCGAGGTCGTCTCCGGCGGCCTGTTCACCGCGTCGCGTCGCGTACCGATCCGCGAGTTCGGCTACGTCCAGGGCGCGAACGCCAAGATCGCCGAGCTGACCGGCGCCGAGTTCGGCGAGGCGTACGAGCGGCTGATCGCCGACGGCTCGTTCGTGATGGACTCCGAGGCCGCCGCGCGCGGTGTCGCCGCCCTGCGCCAGGCCGCTCCGGCCCGTGCGGCCGAGCTGGCCGCGACGCTGCAGCGGGCCTTCTACGTGGACGGCCTCAGCCTCTCCGACCCGGCGACCTACCGGAAGGTCGCCGAGCAGGCCGGACTGGACGCCGACGCCGTGGTCGCCGCCTTCGAGGCGTCCGAGGTGCGGGTGGCGGCGGGCGCCGACTTCCACCGGGCCGCCTCGCTGGGTGTCACCGGCTTCCCCACCCTGTTGGCCATCGACGGCCACTCGGTCACTCCCCTGGCCCACGGCCACGCCACCGCCGACGAGGTCGACCGACGGCTGGCGACCCTTCGTACCCCCTGAACTTCCCCCGTCCCCACCCCCTCTCCCCTCAAGGAGTCATCCATGAGCACCCTCTCCTTCAAGGTCCTCGACCTGGACTTCCCGGCCGGCAGCAAGAACAAGACCGCCACCCTCGTCACCGGCGAGAACGAGGCCCTGCTGGTCGACGCCGCCTTCACCCGCGCCGACGGCCACCGCCTCGCCGCCGAGATCCTCGACTCGGGCAAGAAGCTCACCACCGTCTTCGTCAGCCACGCCGACCCCGACTTCTACTTCGGCGCCGAGGTCATCGCCGACGCCTTCCCGGACGCCGTCTTCGTCGCCACCCCGATCGTCATCGAGCACATCCAGCACTCCTACGAGGGCAAGCTCAAGGCATGGGCCGCGCTCGGCCCGAACTTGCCGACCCGCCTGGTCGACCTGCAGCCGCTGACCGGCGACCTCACCCTGGAGGGCCACCGCTTCGAGCTCAAGGGCGGCCCGGCCGGCCTGCCCGACCGCCACTACCTGTGGCAGGCCGAGCACCGCGCCCTCCTCGGCGGTGTCCTGCTCTTCCAGCAGGAGCACGTCTGGGTCGCCGACACCGCCACCCCCGGCGACCGCGCCGCGTGGATCGACCTGCTGGACGAAATGGCCGCCCTCGACCCGCAGCTCGTCGTGCCGGGCCACCGTCTGCCCGACACCGCGGCCGACGCCTCCGCCATCACCGCCACCCGCGACTACCTCCTCGCCTTCGAGGAGGAACTCGGCAAGGCCGCCGACGGCGCCGCCCTGACCGATGCCCTCGTCAAGCGCTACCCCGACAACGGCATGCTGATCGCCGCCCAGATCGGCGCGAAGGTCGCCAAGGGCGAGATGAAGTGGGGCTGACCATGACCGACTTCGCGACCTCCACCGCCCCTGCCGACGTCGTACGACGCCAGTACCTGGCCTCCGCGGCCGGCGACCTGGAAGCCCTGCGCGCAACTCTCGCCCCCGACGTGGAGTGGAAGGAGATGGCCGGCTTCCCGCTGGCCGGCACCTACCGCACCCCCGACGGCGTGACCTCCAACGTCATGGAGAAGCTCGGGCAGGACTGGGAGGGCTGGGCGGCCCACGACGACACTTACGTCGTCGACGGCGAGAACGTCGTCGTCCTCGCCCGCTACACCGCGTCCAACAAGGCCACCGGCAAGCCGATCGACGTCCGCGTCGCACACCACTTCGTCGTACGCGGCGGGCTCATCGTGCGCTTCGAGCAGTTCGTCGACACCGCCCTCGTCCGCGAGGCCATGAGCGACTGAGCGGTTCCGGCTCCGGTTCCGGCGGCGGAGCCCGCTCTTCGCCGCCGGAACTCAACGCTGGTGACTAACATGACAGCCTTCGCCAGGAACCAGTGGTACGTCTGACGCACCTTTCTGACCTGTGCTTCTGCGGGGCGGACCGGCTGTGACCTGCTAGGACGGGTTGCAGAGGCGATCGGAGGCAATCAGAGGACGTCTGCCTCCCCCCGGAGCCAGGCATACGAAAGCCTTAAGAAGGAGGTGCGGTCCTGAGGGGCCGGGCAGAGTGGGTCTGGTCCGGGGAGCCGGGTGTGGCTGATGCGAAAGTGCCCCCACGACGGTCTCAGGCCTGATCGCACAAACGAGCGCAGCAGGTTGTGCGGGTCCCAGGTCGCCTTCGCCCGCTCCAGCCGGGCGTACTTCGCGGGGTCCCGGCGCGCGGTCGGCTGGGGCAACGGTGGAGCGTGGCGGGCGCGCCGGGTCAGGGCAGGAATGCGGCGGCGACCGCCGCACCTTCGCGGACGAAGACCGGGATGCGCTCCAAGGGCGCCGGAACGTCGGCGAGTTCGACGCCGCCCGGGTGAACCTCTCCGGTGGCGGTGTCGGTCCAGCGGGCGCGACCTGGCAGGTAGACCGGGCGGGCACGGGCTCCGGCCTCGGTGACCGGAGCGACCAGCACGTCGGGGCCAAGCAGGAACTGGTCCTCGACGTCCCAGGCCCGCGCGTCGTCGGGGAAGCCGAAGAAGAGCGGCCGCATCGCCGGCGCGCCCTCGCGGTGCGCCTGCTCCGCCAGCTCGTGCAGGTAGGGGCGCAGCCGTTCGCGGAGCCTGAGGTGTTCGCTGAGGATCGGGTACGCCTGCTCGCCGTAGGACCAGACCTCGTTGGGGCCTCCGGTGATCTCCGCCGTGAAGGCCTGGTTGGGCGCCCGGTCGCCGTGCAGGCGCATGACCGGGCTGAAGGTCCCGTACTGAAACCAGCGGACCAGCAGTTCCTGATACTGAGGGTCGGCGGGGTCGCCGCCCTGGAAGCCGCCGATGTCGGTGTTCCACCACGGGATCCCGGACATCGCAACGTTGAGCCCGGCCGGGATCTGCTGGGCCAGCGACGCGAAGGTGGTTGCGATGTCACCCGACCAGAGCGAGGCGCCGTACCGCTGGCTGCCGGCCCACGCGGAGCGGGTCAGGCTGAACGGCCGCTCCTCTCCGGCCTCCCGCAGTCCCTCGGCTACGGCGCGGGCCTGCCAGACCCCGTAGAGGTTGCCGACCTCTACGCCGGAGCCGGCGCCGTAGACCGCGCGGGCCGCCAGCTCCGGGGGCAGGTCGGGTTCGCTGGCGTCCAGCCAGAAGGCGGCGACGCCGAGCCCGTGGTAGTGCGCGCGCAGTTGTTCCCACAGGTGCCGGCGGGCGGCGGGGACGGACGGGTCGAGGTAGGCGGTGGGCTGGTGGTCGGCCCCGTGCCCGCGGGCCGGCCAGGGGAAGGTGAGCGGCCCGCCCCGGCTGTCGGCTACGAGGTGCCCGGCGTCGTGCAGCGCCTGGTAGTTGGTGCTGGTGGGCTCCACAGTCGGCCACACGGAGACGGCAAGCCGGACGCCGAGCGCGCCGAGTTCCTTGACCATGGCCTCGGGGTCGGGCCAGTCGGTGGGGTCGAAGTCCCAGTCGCCCATCCGGGTCCAGTGGAAGAAGTCGCAGACGATGACGGAGAGCGGCAGCCCCCGCTCCTTGTACTCGCGGGCGACGGCGAGCAGTTCGTCCTGGGTGCGGTAGCGGAGCTTGGACTGCCAGAACCCGGACGCCCAATCGGGGATCAGCGGCGGGTGCCCGGTCGCGTCGGCGTAGCAGGCCATGATCTCGGCGGGGGTGTCGCCCGCGGTGATCCAGTAGTCGATCTGGCGGGCCTCGTCGGCGACCCAGCGGGTGGCGTCCGCGCCCAGTTCGACGCGGCCCACGGCCGGGTTGTTCCACAGCAGGCCGTAGCCGCGGGAGGAGTGGAGGAAGGGGATCGCGGCGACGGTGTTGCCCTGGACCAGGTCGACCACGAGTCCCTTCTGGTCGAGTCGGCCGTGCAGGTGCTGGCCCAGGCCGTGCAAGCGCTCGCCCGGGTAAGCCTCGAAGCTCTGCGCGAGCCGGTAGCGCCTCTCCCCCAGTGGCGCGTGCACGCGGGCCGACGGATACCAGGTGTAGGGGCGCTTGTCCGCCAGCAGTTCGCGGCCGGTGGCGGTGCGCAGGAAACGCAGCCTGCCGTCGGCGCCGGCCTCGACCGTGAGCCGCCCGTTGACGATCCGGGCGGTCCCGTCCGGGTGAACGCTCACCGTCGGGGCGGCGCCCGGCGGCGGGCCGTCGAGCGCGCCCGGCAGCGCCGGGTCGATGCCCTCGAGGCTGCGCCCGGCGACCGCGTCGTCCAGGCCTTGCAGGGCACGGGCACGGGCACGAACCCGGACCGCGTGCGGCCCCCACGGCTCAATGACCAGGACCTCATACGGGGTGCGCCGTTCCAGGACGCCGTCCTGCTCGGTGTAGAGAGTCATTGCTCGGGGATTCCTTGTCCGTTGCCGTATCGATCGATCACGAGACAGGCAGGCGGGCCGGCACCGATCGCGGGGGTCTGCTGCATGACGAGTCCGTCTGCACAGCGCGAAGGGCCTGCCGTCTTCAGTCCGAAGCGCTGGCAGAGGCGGGGCGACCCGCTCCGGTTCGCGGGCGCAAGGGGGCGCGGGTGGTGCTGGAGCGGAGTGAGATGGGTGGGGCGAGCAGGATGTGCCGGGGTTCGGTGGAAGGCGCCTGAATGCGTTCGCCGAGGAGCGTGACGGCCTTGGCTCCCATCTCGTGTGCCGGTACGTCGGCCGCGGTGAGCGGGGGTCTGAAGTCCTCCGCCCAGCGGCGGGCGGCCACGCCGGTGATGGAGAAGTCCTCCGGTACGCGGATGCCGGCCTCGCCCAGGGCGTGCTGGATTCCGGGCAGGGCCGCCTCGTTGATGGTGACGATCGCGGTGATGTCCGGTTGGTCGCGCAGCAGTTCGCGCATGCACGCCTGACCGGAGCGTGCGTCGTCGCCGCACGGCTGGTCCACGCCGCGCAGGCCGCGTTCCAGCAGCCCGTCGGTGAAGCCCTGTTTGGCCCGGTGGCCCGGTCCGTAGCCCGAGGCGACGAGTTCGGGAGACCTGTTGATGAGGGCCAGGTGGGTGTGCCCCAGGTCGGCCAGGTGGTGGACGGCACTGCGGATCAGGCCCGCGTAGTCCACGTCGATCCAGCACATCTGCTCGTCGGCGGCGGTGTGCCCGATGCCGACGAAGGGCAGCCCGGCCTGTTGGAGCCGGCTCACCCGGGAGTCCTCCAGGCGGATCTCCATCAGGATCACCCCGTCGACGCGGCCCTCGGACAGCAGGCGTTCGAACGACCGGTCGTGATCGCCCCCTGAGGGCGACAGCAGTACGTCCAGGTCCACGAGAGCGGCGGCTTCCACGACGCTGGCCACGAAGTCGAGCTGCATGTGGGTGAGCTGCCGGCTGGCCGGGGGGATGACCAGGCCGATGGTGCGACTGCGGCCCTCGGCGAGGGCGCGAGCCGTGGCGTTGGGGCGGTAACCGAGTTCGTCGATGACGTCCTGGATGCGCTTGCGGGTCTGCGGGGAGACGGCACGTTTGCCACTGAGGGTGTACGAGACGGTGCTGCGCGACACCCCGGCCCGGCGCGCGATCTCTCCGATGTTCATGTGCTCCCTACACCTCCGGCTACCACCGTACGCAGTATCCGATGCTTCGAATCGGTTCGCCATCCTACTACCCACCGATGACGTCGGCATGCTGATCAGAATCTCCTCCGGGGCACCCCCTGGCAGGGCAGAAGGGGAAAATTGCCGCGCCATATGTCTTGACCGGGCGTGGCGACGGACCTACCGTCCTGTCGAACCGGTTCGCGGAACCGGTTCGACACCGAACGGCAACACAGCGGCGTCCACGGCGCCTGTGTGCTCCACGCCCTGCGACGGTGCAGGGACCGAAGGGATCCACCATGAACAGATCCACCCTCCCCGGCAAGCGGCGGTACCCCCGGCGGCTGATCGCCGTGTCGCTGTCCGTTGTGGCAGCCGTGGGCGGCATCGCCTCGTGCAGCGCCTCCCCCACGAGCAGCTCTTCCGCCGGCGGCGGGACGTACACCGTCTGGGACCCCTACCCGCAGTTCGACAAGACCTCGGACTGGGCGAAGCTGATCGACAGCTGCGGCAGCAGGGCCGGGGTCACGATCAAGCGGACCGCGTTCGACACGTCCGATCTGACGAACAAGGAACTGCTCGCTGCCCAGCAGGGCAACTCCCCGGACGTGCTGATCGTCGACAATCCGGTGGTCTCCACCCTGGCGGAGGCCGGGGTGCTCACCACCACGGCGGAGAACAAGCTCGACACCTCGTCGGTGGAGCCCAACCTGCTCGCCGCCGGCACCACCTCCGGCAAGGTGTACGGGACGCCGATCGGCGCCAACACCCTCGCGCTGTACTACAACAAGCAGGTCCTGACGAAGGCCGGCGTCGACATCGCCTCCGTCAAGGACTGGAACTCGCTCACTGCCGCCCTGACCAAGGTCAAGAAGACGGGCAAGAAGGGCATCACCTTCTCCGCGATCGGCACCGAGGAGGGCAGCTTCCAGTTCCTGCCGTGGTTCTGGGGCTCCGGCGCCCAGCTCACCGACCTCGGCTCCTCCGACGCCGCCTCCGCGCTGTCGCTGTGGACCGGCTGGGTCAAGAAGGGCTACGCCCCGAACTCGGTGATCAACAACACCCAGACCACCAGCTGGCAGGAGTTCGCCACCGGTGACTTCGCCTTCGCCGAGAACGGCACCTGGCAGCTGGCCAATGCTGAGAAGGCGGGCTTCGAGTACGGCACCATCGCCGTCCCCGCCCGCAACGGCGGCACCGCAGCCGCGCCCACCGGCGGCGAGTTCGTCACCGTCCCCGTCCAGAAGGACGACGCGCGCTACGCCACCTCGGACAAGCTCGTCTCCTGCCTGACCAGCGCCGAGAACTCGTACACCACCGACACGACGCTGTCCTACATCGCACCGACCAAGACGGTGCAGGACAAGCAGGTCGCCGCCGATCCGAAGCTGAAGACATGGGTCCAGGCCGTGCGCGCCGCCAAGGGACGCACCAGCGACAACCTCGGCACCAAGTATCCCAAGATCTCCGAGCAGTTGTGGGGCGCCGTCCAGTCCTCGCTGACCGGCTCCAAGACCCCCGAAGCCGCGCTGTCGGCCGCCCAGTCCGCCGCGTCCGGCAACTAGGGCCCTAGCTGAGGACCGAACCGCCGATGAACAACACCGCCCAGTTGCCGGAGGCAGGATCGGTGCGCGACCGGGGTGCGACGGCTACGACTGTGGCACCCCCGGCCCGCCCGACGCGCCGCCCGGAGCGGCTCAGACCCCGGTCGCGGCAGTGGGCGGCCTGGGGCTTCCTCGCCCCGGTGGTGCTCTACCTGGCCGCCTTCTACGCCTACCCGCTGTACCGGAACATCGACCTGAGCCTGCGCGACTACACGGTGCGCTCCTTCGTCCAGGGCGACGCGCCCTTCACCGGCCTGGCCAACTACCGCAAGGTACTGGCCGATCCGACGTTCGCGCCGGCGCTGACCCACACGGTCGTCTTCACCGCCGGGTCGCTGTTCTTCCAGTACGCCATCGGCCTGGGCCTGGCGGTCTTCTTCCACCAGAACTTCCGGCTGTCCGCGACGCTGCGCGGGCTGTTCCTGGTGCCGTGGCTGCTGCCGCTGATCGTGTCCGGCTCCACCTGGGCCTGGATGCTCAACAGCGACTCGGGCGTGGTCAACGCCGTACTGCACGGCATCGGCATCGCTCCGCAGAACTGGCTGACCTCCCCCACCTGGTCCCTGGCCTCGGTCATCGTGGCCAACATCTGGATCGGCGTCCCCTTCAACCTCGTGGTCCTCTACAGCGGGCTCCAGGCCGTCCCGCCCAGCCTCTACGAGGCAGCCGCCCTGGACGGGGCCGGCCCCTGGCAGCGGTTCCGGCTGATCACCTTCCCGTTGCTGCGCCCGGTCTCCGCGATCACTCTGCTGCTCGGACTGATCTACACGCTCAAGGTCCTCGACATCATCTGGATCATGACCAAGGGCGGTCCCGCCCGCTCCTCGACCACCCTCGCCACCTGGTCCTACCAGCTCGGCTTCGGCAATCTGCTGCCCTCCTTCGGCCCCGGCGCGGCCGTCGGCAACCTCCTCGTCCTCATCGCCCTGGCCTTCGGGCTGGTGTACATCCGCGTCCAGCGAAAGCAGCAGAACTCATGACCGCCGCGAAGCCCACCGCGCGTTCCTGGTGGAAGACCCTGTTCGGGGTGCTGGTCACGGCCGTGATGCTCTTCCCCGTCTACTGGATGGTCAACGTCTCCTTCACCCGCGACCAGGACACCCGCAAGTCCCCGCCCGACTGGTTCCCCCTGCACGGCACGACGGAGGGCTACCGCGCCGTCCTGCACGACCAACTGCCGTACCTGGGAACGAGCCTGGTCATCGCCCTGGGCACGGTCGTGCTGACCGTGGCACTGGCCGCCCCGGCCGGATACGCCCTGGCCAAGCTGCGCCCGTACGGCGGCGGCCTGCTCAGCTTTCTCCTGCTGGCCGCCCAGATGATCCCCGGGATCATCATGGCGATGGGCTTCTACGCCATCTACCTCAGCCTCGGCGTCCTGCAGACCGTCCCCGGGCTGATCCTCGCCGACTCCACGCTGGCGGTGCCTTTCGCGGTGCTGATCTTCACCGCGTTCATGTCCGGCATCCCCGGCGAGCTGCTCCAGGCGGCCACCATGGACGGCGCCGGCCACCTGCGCACGTTCCGGTCCATCGTGCTGCCGATGAGCCGCAACTCCATCGTCACCGTCTCGCTGTTCGCCTTCCTGTGGTCGTGGTCCGACTTCGTCTTCGCCAGCACCCTGGACGGCGGCGGTGCCCATCAGCCGATCACGCTTGGCATCTACCACTACATCGGCAACAACAACCAGCAGTGGAACGCGATCATGGCCACCGCCGTCATCGCCTCCCTGCCCGCCGCGCTCATCCTCGTCCTCGCGCAGCGCTACGTCGCCGCAGGCGTCACGACCGGAGCGGTCAAGGACTAAGGCCTGTCCGACCCCGCTCCCGTCCCGCCCCTTCCTCCCTGAATCGAGTACGTATCGATGCCCCCCACCACCGACGGCCCGGCCTTCGACATCCGTGACATACCGTTCAGCCACTTCGGGTCCTGGTTCGGCATCTCCCCGGTCATCGCCCAGCACGTCAGAGCGGACGACCTGCACCTGGTCTCCCACCAGACCGGCCTGCACCCCGTCCTGCGCCTGACCCCCGTCACGCCCGGAAGCGGACACCGCGCCGACACCCACTGGCGCGCCGGCCCCGCACGACTGGCCTGGACCGGAGCGGACGGTACGAGCACGATCGAGGCCGTCTACGAAACCCCCGACACCCTGCGGCTCCGCGGCACCGGCCTGGGCCTGTCCATCACCCCGGCGGACGCCACGCTGACCCCGTTCACCGGCTGCTACTTCTTCCGCGACCCCGTCGACGGCTCCCACGTCTTCACCTCCTACGAAACCGGCCGGCGCTACCGCGTCACCGTCCTGGCGGGAACGGCCACGGACGTCACCGGCGCCGAGGCCCTCGGCGGCTCACCCCGGGCACTGACCCTGACCGGCGACAGCACCACGGCCTCCTGGGAGGCCGCCGTCGAGGAACTGGACAGCGCCCGGCCCCCGTACACGAGCGACGTGTCCCACCCCGAGCTGGTCCACCGGGCCCAAACGGCCTTCCGGACCTTCGCCGATACGGTGGCCCCCTGGCGGTCGGAGCAGACCCCGGCCGCCGAACTGGCCGCGTACGTCCTGTGGTCGGCGACGGTCCGGCCCACCGGGTTCCTGCGCCGCCCCGCCGTGCTGATGTCCAAGCACTGGATGGACAAGGTCTGGAGCTGGGACCACTGCTTCAACGCGCTCGCCCTGGCCCCCGGTGCCCCGGACCTGGCCTGGGACCAGTTCCAGCTGCCCTTCGACCACCAGGACGAGAGCGGCGCACTGCCCGACTCCGTCGCCCACTCCGAGATCCTCTACAACTTCGTCAAACCGCCCATCCACGGCTGGGCCCTGCGCCGCCTCCGGCAGTTCCTCGGCCGCCCGCTGGAATCCCGCGAACTCGAACAGGCCTACCGGCGGCTGACCCTCTGGACGGACTTCTGGCTCACTGCCCGCCGTGTCCCCGGCAGTGCCCTGCCCCACTACCACCACGGCAACGACAGCGGCTGGGACAACGCCACCACCTTCGACCCCGCGCGCGTCGCCGTCACCGCCGACCTCGCCTCGGTGCTCATCCTCCAGCTCGACGAACTCGCCCGCCTGGCCGCCGAGCTGGGCCTGCCGCAGGACGCCCGTCGCCACGCCCAAACCGCCGACGCCATCCAGGAGGCCCTGCTGCGCGAGCTGTGGAACGGCGAGCGCTTCCTGAGCCGACCGGCGCACGGCGGCCCCCTCGCCGCGAGCGCCAGCCTGCTGGACCTGATGCCCATCGTGCTGGGCGACCGCCTGCCCCCGCAGGTCAGCGACCGTCTGGCCGCACGGATCGAAGCACACCTCACCCCGCACGGCCTGGCAACCGAACACCCCGACTCGCCCGCCTACGAACCCGACGGGTACTGGCGCGGCCCCATCTGGGCCCCCGCCACCGTACTCATCGAGGACGGCCTGCGCCGGGCCGGGCACGTCCGGCTCGCCGACGAGATCAGTGCCCGCTTCCGCGCAATGTGCGAGACCTCCGGCTTCGCCGAGAACTTCGACGCGCTCACCGGCCAGGGCCTGCGCGACCGCGCCTACACCTGGACCGCCAGCAGCTACCTCCTGCTCGCCCGCGACCACCTCAGCCGGGTGGAGGCCGACACCGCCACCGGCGCCGTCTCCACCCACGCCTGACCCACCCCGCATCCCCGAAGGGACTCAGCACATGCCAGGAATCGGGCAAAGGCGCTCGACCACGAGACGCCTTCTCCAAGGCGTCACCAAAGCACTGCTCGCGCTCACTGTCATAGCGGGCGCCACCACCATGGCGACGCCGGCCTCCGCCGCCACCCCCACCCTCACCGTCGACCTGGGCACCAGCACCGGGGCCTTCCGGGGCGGCGCCTCCGGAGCGCTGTACGGCCTGTACGGACCGCAGGTGCCGACCAACAACCTCATCGAGGGCATGGGGCTGAAGACCACCAACACCAAGTACCAGGACGGACAGCAGCACCCCGGCTCGGACGCCCTGGAGATCGCTGAGCCCTTCGTCGACAGCGGCGGCGGGGACATCCTCATCTACATGACGGACGTCTACCGCGCCGGCTACGAACGCACCAGCTACTCGGCCTACCAGGCGACCATGAAGACCCAGGTCGAGCAGGCGATGGCCAGCCCCTACGCGAGCCACATCGTCTTCATCCCGTACAACGAGCCCGACCTGAACTGGTTCAGCGGCATGCGCACCAGTTCGACGGCGCTGGCCGCCTTCAACGCCGAGTGGCTGCAGACCTACAACTTCATCAAGGCCATCTGGCCCGCCGCGCGGCTGGCCGGGCCGAACGTCTCCAGCTACACCACCTCCGCCCTCAGCGGCTTCCTCACCTACTGCAAGGCCAACACCTGCCTGCCCGACGTCGTCACCTGGCACACCCTGGGCAGCCCGGCGGACGTGCGCAGCACCGTCGACGCCTACCGCGCGGCGGAGACCGCCGCGGGGATCACCTCCCCGATCACCGTCAACCTCAATGAGTACGCCCACCGCTACCACCTCACCGACCCCGGTCAGATGGTGCAGTGGATCTCGGCCCTGGAGGACGAGAAGGTTGACGGGAACCTGCCCTACTGGAACATCAACGGCAACCTCGGCGACTCCGCCGCCGCCCAGAACACCCCCAACGCCCAGTGGTGGCTCTACAACTGGTACACCGCCATGAGCGGCAACACCGTCAAGGTCACCGGGGCGGCCTCCGACGCCGCCTACACCCTCCAGGGCCTGGCCAGTCTGGACACGGCCAAGAAGCAGGCCCGCGTGATCCTCGCCGGGGGCGGCACCAGCGGCGCCTCCAACACGGTCATCCAGAACATCGACCCCGCCGTCTTCGGCAGCACCGTGCACGTCAGCGTCCTCCAGGACCGCTACAGCGGCTACATCGGCGCGGCGGCCACCCCGACCCGGCTCTCCGACGCCGACGTCACCGTCGCCTCGGACGGCTCGATCACCCTCCCCATCACCCTCGACGCCATGTCCGCCTACGAGGTCATCGTCTCCCCCGGCGGCACCGGCAGCACCACCGCCTCCGACAGCACCTGGTCGGCCGGCTACGAGGCCGAGAAGGCCACGCTCAGCGGCAGCGGCTACAACATCAACACCGAGGGCACCACCGGCAACGTCAGCAAGTTCGCCACCTCGGGTACCAAGGACGTCGGCGGCCTGCGCACCGGCTCCACCACCGTCATCTCCTTCCCCGTCACCGTCCCCACCACCGGCGACTACAACCTGTCGGTGTTCGGCAACAGCTACGCCAAGGACGCAGACGTCAAGGGCCCGACGAACGTGTACATGCGTGTCGACGGCGGCGCCTCGACCGAGGTCGACATCCCCGTGGGCTTCCAGTGGGTGGTGTGGGGCCACAGCGACACCACCGTGCACCTCACCTCCGGCAGCCACACCATCACCCTGGCCACCACCGGCGACAACAGCGCGGCCACCGTCGGCGACGCCATCATCGACAAGATCGACCTCCAGTACCAGGACTCCACCGTCCAGGGCACCACTCTTTACGAGGCCGAACAGGCCGCCCTGTCCGACAGCGCCACCGCCACCTACACCTCCCAGGGCCAGTCCGGAGCCGGCGCGGCGAACCTCACCACCGGCAAGTCCGCCACGTTCTGGGTCTACTCCGCCCGCGACGGCTACGCGGACCTGACGACCCGCTACCGCAACACCGGCCAGGCCACCCTCACCGTCAACGGAGCGACCGCCAACGACCAGACCCTCGCCGGCGCGACCCCCGACGCCTGGTACACCGCCACAAACCGCGTCTACCTGGACTCCGGCATCAACAAGGTCAAGGTGACCGGCACCAGCGGCACCCTCGCCCTGGACGACCTGGCCGTCACCCCGTTCAGCGCCACCGACCCCGTCACCACCGGCAACGTCGTCACCTACCAGGCCGAGGACGGCACCCTCGCCGGCACCGCGGCCGCCGACACCACCTACACCCAGGCCAACGGCGGCGTCGTCACCGGCATCGGCAACGGAACCGCCAACTCCCTCACCCTCAGCGTCAACGCCCCCACAGCCGGCACGTACGCCATGACCATGCGCTACGCCAACGCCGAGGAACTGCCCTCCAACCACTACAACCCCGACCTGTACGCCGAGCACGCCGACGTCAGCGTCAACGGCGGCGACGCCACCCGCGTCAACTTCGCCAGCACCCTGCACTGGAACCAGTTCGCCACCTACACCGTCCCCGTGACCCTCACCAAGGGCACGAACTCGGTCAAGTTCACCGCCTCGCAGCTCTACAACTACGACGGCACAACCATCGGTCTGGTCTACTCCGGAGGCGGCACCGACATCGGACAGCCCATGCGCTCCAGCTCCGCGCCCCACCTGGACGAGGTCTCCTTCGCACCCCAGAGCCTGCACATCGGCGCCTCGACCGGCTTCTCGTCCACGGCCGTCGCCCAGCACAGCTCGCTCTGCCTCGTAGACCCCGCCCGGTCCACCGCCGACGGCACCCAGTACCAGCAGAACACCTGCGGAAGCGGCCAGGAGCAGATCTTCGACTTCCACCCCGTCACCGGCACGATCGACACCTACAGCGTCGTCAACCACTCCAGCGGAAAGTGCCTCGACATCTCCGCCTACTCGACGTCCAACGGGGCCGCCGTCCAGCAGTGGACCTGCCACGGCGGCACCAACCAGCGGTTCGCCCTCCGCGCGGTGACCGCGCTCGGCAACAGCCACGACTACCAGCTCGTCGCCGCGAACAGCGGTAAGTGCGTCGACGTCAGCAACATCTCCACCACACCCGGCGCCCTCGTCCACCAATGGTCCTGTGACGCGGCCAGCGCCCTGACCACCAAGAAGAACCAGATCTGGCGGCTCGCCGGGAAGGACTGAACCACAGACCCGAAGCCCACCTCGTGATCCCGCATCGGCCCGTCGGCGCAACCCGCCGGGCCGATGGTGCGACGCCATCCACCGGCCGACTACGCCTCGGCGCGAGCCCTCCCGTACACGGTGGGGTCGTGGGCGGAGAAGATCGCCAGGTCGGGATCCCCGAGTCGGTAGAGCTCTGCGAGGCGGGCATGGTTTTCGCGGACCTTCTTCAGGGCCCGGGCGACGAGGGTTTCCACGGTGCGGAGTGTGGTGGGCACGGAGGCGATGGCGTCGAGTTCCCTGGCCACGGCTGGTCCGCAGCCTGGACGCCGTGTCGGGCCAGGTCATCACCGCTGTCGCGAGCCCCCCGGCCACCGCCCGGTGCGGCGCCACGGACCGGATGGGAGGAGTGCCCGGGCCCCACACCCCGCGAGCGCCCGAGCAGCAGCATCCCGAGCGGTGGCATGGCGACGGAGAAGATGACGATGACGGTCATGACGACCACCTCTCGCCGGGAACGGCGTAGGTTCCCAGCGTCCCTCCAGACCCACTGTTCCGCCCTGGGCCGGACAGTCCCCCGCACGGCCGGCCCGGCAGGGGCGGCCGGACGGGGCCGGTCGTGGAACAGTGGAGGTACCGGCTCGGGGTGTACGGCGCGTCCGCGGTATCCGGCAAGGCGAAGGAGGGCGCGATGAGTCTGCCGGTGGTAGCGGGGATCGACGGCTCCGCACGCAGTCTGGCAGCGGCCGACTGGGCCGCCCGGGAAGCGGTGCTTCGCCGGGCGACGCTGCGGCTCGTGCACGCCACACCGTCAACGCCCGGCCTGGTCATACCGGTGACTGCCGCGGAGATGTGGCAGCAAGTCGGCGAAGAAGTACTGGACCGCACGGTCGTGGACCTCGGTGAGCGGTACCCGGACCTCGTCGTACGGGGCGAGCAGCTGTCCGGACATCCGGCCGAGACGCTGCTGTCGGCCGCGGCGAACGCCGGACTGCTGGTCCTCGGAGCCCGGGGTACGGGTGGCTTCGACGGCCTCGCGATGGGGTCGGTGGCGCTGCGCGCCGCGGCTGCCGCCACCTGTCCCGTGGTCGTGGTCCCGGAGCAGCCGGCCGGTGACGAGGCCGAGGCCCCGGTTGCGGGTGGCTGGGCGCACGTGGTGTCGGGTCTTGACGCGCACGCACCGGTGGACGGGACGGCGGACTTCGCCTTCGCTGCCGCCCGGGCGCACGATGCGCCCCTGCGGGTGGTGTATGCGTGGGCCTTGCCCGCCGACTCGGGGCCCCCGCTACTGCTGGAGGTCACCGAGGAGGATCGCGCCACCTGGGAGGACCAGGAGGTCCTGTTGCTGTCCGACGCCCTGCGGGGGTGGCGGGAGAAATACCCCGAGGTCGCCGTGCAGCCCGATGCCCGGCTTCTGCATCCGGCGCTGGCACTGGTGACCGCGTCCTCGGGTGCGGACCTGCTGGTCATCGGGCGGCGCACCGAACCGCGGGCGCCCGAGGGGCGGCTCGGCCCGGTCGCCCACGCGGTGCTGCACCATGCCCCCTGCCCGGTGGCGATCGTGCCACACACCGGCTGACCGCGACCGGCACGGGAGACCCGGTCCGTCAGCCGAAGAAGACCTCGAACTCGTCGTAGAGCGAGGGATCGACCGTCTTGGTCCCGGCAGCGGCATCGGCGAGTGGGATACGGACGATGTCCGTGCCGCGCAGCGCCACCATCGTGCCGAATGCCCCGTCCTTGACCGCGTCGACCGCGTGCAGTCCGAAGCGCGTCGCGAGCCACCGGTCGTACGCGCTCGGCGTGCCGCCCCGCTGGACGTGGCCCAGAACCGTGGTGCGGGCGTCCTCCCCAGTGCGCTCGGTGATCTCCCGGGCCAGCCAGTCACCGATGCCGGACAACCGTACGTGCCCGAACTCGTCGACCGTCCGGTCCTTGAGGACCAACTGGCCCTCCTTGGGCACCGCCCCCTCCGCCACGACGACGATCGGCGCATAGTGGATCTTGAAGCGGCCCTCCACCCACCCGCAGACCTGCTCGATGTCGAACGGCCGCTCCGGAATGAGGATCGCGTTGGCGCCGCCCGCGACGCCGGCGTGCAGAGCGATCCAGCCGGCGTGCCGGCCCATCACCTCGACCACCAGGGCCCGCATGTGCGACTCGGCGGTGGTGTGCAGGCGGTCGATCGCCTCGGTGGCGATGCCCACGGCGGTGTCGAAGCCGAAGGTGTAGTCGGTCCCCGACACGTCGTTGTCGATGGTCTTCGGCACGCCCACCACCTTGATCCCCCGGCGGCTCAGCTCGGCCGCGACACCGAGCGTGTCCTCGCCGCCGATCACGATGAGCGCGTCGATGCCGTGCGCGGTGAGGGTGTCCCGCACGCGGCCTTCCCCGTCCTCCTTCTTGAGCGGGTTGGTACGGGAGGAGCCGAGGATGGTCCCTCCTCGGGGAAGGATTCCGCGTACAGCGGGGATGTCCAGCGGGACGAACCTGTTCTCGATGGCGCCGAGCCAGCCGTCGCGCAAGCCGATGAACTCGTACCCGTATTCCTGGACGCCCTTGCGCACCACGCTGCGGATCACGGCATTGAGCCCGGGGCAGTCGCCGCCGCCGGTCAGCACACCTACCCTCATGGGCTTCTCCTTCCTGCCCGCCCGCACGGCGGCCGCCGCGAGGCCCCTGTCCCAAGCGTCCACCCATCCGATCTCCTGTGCCCACTCAACCGTGTCGTCCAGCGTGCGTGAGCTGCCCGCATGGGCCGGTCGGTCCCGGCCAGGGGCCTGCGGCCCCTCCCCCGGCGCCCGGCCGGGCGGGAGTATGGAATCGGGAACTCATTGGCCCCGCCGCATGCGGTGTTCGGCGCGGCACGCGTTCTTGACCTGCTCAGCGTCCGTTCGCCGCTGTTCGATGCGGTGACCTGGGTTCGCGGGACGCCGGAGCGGGAGCGGGAGAAGAAGTGAGGAGCTGAGCACCATGCGAGTGGTGATCGTTTACGAAAGCCTGTTCGGCAATACGCGGGAGGTCGCCGAGGCCGTCCGTGACGGTGTCCGGCGAGCCCGGCCCGACGCAGATGTCGACTGCCTGCGCGTGTCCGAGGCCGGCCCCGAGCAGATCGGCTCGGCCGACCTCCTCGTCGTCGGCGGCCCGACGCACATGCGGGGCATGACCACCCGCATGTCCCGGAAGATGGGGCTCACGGCAGAGGAGAAAGAACGCACGGAGGACCCCGCTGCCGGTCATGAGCCCGACCAGGGCGCGGAAGGGCCGGGGATTCGCGACTGGTTCCACGACATCCCGCGCGACGCGCACGGCGCCCACGCCGCCGCCTTCGACACCCGTGCCGACTTCCGTCTCGCCGGAGGCGCGGCGCCTGCCATCGCCCGTCGGCTGCGTGGCCACGGCTACGACGTCGTCGCCGAACCCGAGGGATTCATCGTCGAGGACTCCGACGGTCCACTGCGCAAGGGCGAGGCCACCCGGGCCGCCGAGTGGGGCGCAGGGATGCTCGACACCGTCGGGTCCTGATGTCCCCGGACCTGGGACCGACCGGCCCTGTGCGGAGCGGGGCCGGTCGCGAGAGCGTCGAAAGCGGGTACCCGGCTGCCAGGAGGAGTGAGGATCATGCTGCAGCATCGCACCGTGCAGGACCTGATGACCCATGACGTCGTACGGGCACGCCCGGACACCTCGTTCAAGGCTGTCGTGGCACTGCTCACCAACAACGACGTCACCGCCGTCCCGGTCGTCGACGGCCTGAATCGCCCGATCGGCGTGGTGTCCGAGGCCGACCTGCTCCGGCACGAGGCCGCCCTGCCGGACCCTGGCGGACACGCCCCCGCGCTGCCGACGGCTCCGCAGGACCGGGGCCGTACGGAGGCCGACACCGCCCGGGGCCTGATGAGCGCACCGGTGGTCACCGCCAGGCCGCAGTGGAGCATCGTCGAGGCGGCTCGGGCCATGGAACAACACAAGGTCAAGCGACTGCCCGTGGTGGACGAGACCGGACAGCTCACCGGCATCATCAGCCGCAGCGACCTGCTGCGGGTCTTCCTCCGCCATGATCAGGCCATCCGCGACGAAATCGACCACGATGTCCTGCGCAGGACCCTGCAGACCGCCCAGGACGCCGTACAGGTCACGGTGGCCGACGGCGTGGTGACCCTGCGCGGAAAGGTCGCGACCAGCAGCATGGTCCCCCTCGCCGTCCAGCTGTGCCGCGCGGTCGACGGGGTCGTGACCGTACACCACGAGCTCGGCTTCGACGTCGACGACAGCGAGGCCGGGGCGGAACCCCCGAACGGCCGAAGGAATTCAGTGCCCGCCGCGCCCCCGGATCGCTCCAGACAGGGTCAGCGGAGTTGGTGAGCGGCGTCAGCCGGCGGGGCGGCGCTCACACTCGCCCCGCCTGCTCTTCGTCACGGTCAGTTGATGCAGATGATCTTCCAGAGTTGGCCCTCGACGTCCAGGTCGTTCCACTGGATGACGGGGGCGCCGTTGCTGGTGGAGGACTGGGCGACGCCGGTGTTGAGGCCACTGTTCGCGTCCGGCGTCGGTGAGGGTCCATTTCTGTGAGTTGGCGGTGGAGGGTGTGTTCTGGATGACGGCGGCTCCTGCGGTGGTGGTGCCGTCACGGATGTCCAGGTTGAGGTTGCTGTTGACGTTCTTGATGGTCCAGGCTCCGCCGCCCGCGGACTGGAAGGTGAAGAGCTGGCAGAAGCAGGCGGAGGGGTCTGGTGCTGGTCCCCGGTCGCGTGCTGTATGACAACGGTGGTGACAGCGACGACGAGCGCGAGGACAGCCACCCCTGCGATCCGCCACCGAGTGGCTATGCGCGTGGCCGTGCTCGGAACGCGGAGGGGCGAGTTGACACAGATCCGGCACATGACCGTTGCGCATCAGAGGGCGGAACATGTCGCCAGTCCCCCGCGAAGCCCAGTCATATGGTGACCGTAGGTGATCTGCGGGGGCGTGCCGGGGGCAGTTTGCGCCGGGTTGGGCAGCCAGCTTGACGGTGGCGACGTGGCAGCAGCCGAGGTCAGGTCGTGACGACTGGTGCCTGCAGCTCGGCCACCGACTCGTCCGGATTCTCCGAGGAGTTGAGCGTGACCTCCCGCGCATGCCCGTCGAACCGGTAGCCGTGCGCGTCGACCCAGCGGACGAGCAGCTGGCTGGTGCTCAGAAAGCCGTGCACCATGCCGCGGTGCACGATCGTGGCGGCGCGTTCCACCGGGGGGGAGCGAGACGATCTGGAGGTCCGCGTCCTCGGTGACTCCCGCGGGGACAGGGAGGCCGACGTGCACCACGATCCCGTAGTCGCCTTCGTCAGGGGTCTCGAAGTAGACGGTGCGGGGGCC
Organism: Streptomyces sp. NBC_01537; assembly: GCF_045040445.1. Classification (NCBI taxonomy): domain Bacteria; kingdom Bacillati; phylum Actinomycetota; class Actinomycetes; order Kitasatosporales; family Streptomycetaceae; genus Streptomyces; species Streptomyces sp. NBC_01537. The sequence goes on from NZ_CP109392.1 coordinate 460,524, forward strand.
GGTCGGAGCGACTCCGGCGGAGTTGAGCCGTCGGCGCAGCTCGTCGAAGAGCCGGCCGATGAGCGGGCCGGTCTCGTCAGGGCTGAAGCTCTTGGCCGTTGCGCTCAGCTCAGCCAGACGTACCGCGGGCAGTTGCCTGATGACGACGTCGTCCTGGGGCATGGAACCCTCGTTCTCGATCGACCGGAGCCTCGCCTCGACCTGGGCCAGGCCCGCCGCCGCCTCCGCCAGGGCCGCTTCCAGCTCGGCGCGTCGCAGTCGCAGCATCCCACGCAACTCCTCGGTGCTGATGTCCTTGTCGAGGATCGTCTGCACCTGCTGCAGTGTGAAGCCGAGGCCCTTCAGCGCGACGATCCGGTTGAGCCGGGACAGCTGTGCCGCCTCGTAGAAGCGGTAGCCGCTGGACTGGTCCACGTGCGCGGGGCGCAGCAGACCGATGGCGTCGTAGTGCCTGAGCATGCGGATAGAAACACGTCCATGCGCCTCCGGCGCCTTGGCGCCAGGCGCGCCGGACCAGAGGCGCCGTGGCTCGCCGAAGGTCTCCCCGGTATGGGGGTCGATGCGGACCTGGCTGACTCCCGCGACGGTGCACCAGCAGTTGCCCTCCTCGTCCCAGGCAAGGTCCGGGTCGATGCCTTGCACCCCGGGCAGCCGGACCGGATCGGACCAGGGGCCGGCCGGGTCGGTGGCGGTGAAGAGGAGGTTGCCGTCGCCGCTCACGTTCGTCACGATCAGCCAGAAGCGGCCGTCGTGGTAACGCAGTGTCGGTGCGTAGAGTCCGCCGGACGAGGAGGAGTCCGGCGGCAGACGCAGTTGGCTCGGCCGGTCCAGGGCGTTGCCGATCTGGGTCCCCCGTGTGCCAGGAGCTGTGCGCCGTGACATGTGCCCCGGTGCACAGCAGGCGGTGCACAGCGGTTGAACGGTGGGTCGCCCGACATGTGATCCACCGTCGGTCCCGGCGCGGATGCCGCCGCGGACGTCAGAACATGGTGTTGTCGTTGGCGCTCTTCTCGGGCACCTCCTGGATCACGTCCCAGTGCTCGACGATCTTTCCGTCGGCGACGCGCCAGAAGTCCGCGACGGCCATGCCGCGGTCGCCGGGCTTGAGGTGCAGGTTGCTGTGGGTGACGACCAGGTCCCCTTCGGCGACGGCCCTCTTGATGTCCAGGCGCAGGTCGGGGAACTGACCGCGCAGCCAGTGGACGTAGCCGACGAACGCCTGCGGACTGTCCTGCGCCTCCGGGTTGTGCTGGGTGTAGCTCTCGCCGAGATGCGCGGCGGCGGCCTGTTCCGGCTGATAGTCGTTGAATGCCTGCTCGTAAAACGCGATGACGAGCGCCTTGTTGTCGGCAGCGGACACGGGCTTCTCCTGTCTTCGGGTGCTGGGTCGTGCGTCTAGACGGTCATGGCGTCGCGGACGAGGGCGGTGTCGACGAACTGCTCGAAGCGCACGATGAGCCCGCCGCGTACGACGAAGTGGTGGGCCACACGGACGTCTATCGGCTTGCCGGTGGCCTTGTTCACGGCCGTGTAGCGGGCAAGGACGACGACGTTCTCGCCATCGACGACGTAAGTGTCGTCGTGCGCGGTCCAGTCGTCCCAGTCCTGGCCGAGCTTCTCCATCACGCTGGAGGTGACGCCGTCGGGGGTGCGGTAGGTGCCGGCGAGGGGGAAGCCGGCCATCTCCTTCCACTCCACGTCGGGGGCGAGGGTGGCGCGCAGGGCTTCCAGGCCTCCGCCGGCCGAGGCGAGGTACTGGCGTCGTACGACATCGGCAGGAGCGGTGGAAGCGGAGAAGTCGGTCATGTCAGCCCCACTTCATTTCGCCCTTGGCGACCTTCGCGCCGATCTGGGCGGCGATCAGCATGCCGTTGTCGGGGTAGCGCTTGACGAGGGCATCGGTCAGGGCGGCGCCGTCGGCGGCCTTGCCGAGTTCCTCCTCGAAGGCGAGGAGGTAGTCGCGGGTGGCGGTGATGGCGGAGGCGTCGGCCGCGGTGTCGGGCAGACGGTGGCCCGGCACGACGAGCTGCGGGTCGAGGGCGGCCATTTCGTCCAGCAGGTCGATCCACGCGGCGCGGTCGCCGGGGGTGGCGGTGTCGGCGACCCAGACGTGCTCCTGCTGGAACAGCAGGACGCCGCCGAGGATCGCGCGCTGTTCGGCCTGCCACAGGTAGTGGCGGTCGGGCAGGCCGGCCGGGCCGCCCTTGAGCTCGAAGCGGTGGCCCTCCAGGGTGAGGTCGCCGGTCAGCGGGGCGAGGTCGACCAGCCGGGTGGGCAGGTTCGGGCCGAGCGCGGCCCATGCCTTGAGCTTGCCCTCGTAGGAGTGCTGGATGTGCTCGATGACGATCGGCGTGGCGACGAAGACGGCGTCGGGGAAGGCGTCGGCGATCACTTCGGCGCCGAAGTAGAAGTCGGGGTCGGCGTGGCTGACGAAGACGGTGGTCAGCTTCTTGCCGGAGTCGAGGACCTCGGCGGCGAGGCGGTGGCCGTCGGCGCGGGTGAAGGCGGCGTCGACCAGCAGGGCCTCGTTCTCGCCGGTGACCAGGGTGGCGGTCTTGTTCTTGCTGCCGGCCGGGAAGTCCAGGTCGAGGACCTTGAAGGAAAGTGTGCTCATCGGTTGCTCCTTTGCGCTGGGGATGGGGTGGGGACGGGGGAAGCTCAGTGAGCGGCGAGGCGTTCGTCGACCTCGTCGGCGGTGGCGTGGCCGTAGGCCAGCGGGGTGGCGGAGTCGCCGTCGACGACCAGCAGAGCGGGGAACCCGGTGACGCCGAGCTGGGCCGCGCGGCGGAAGTCGGCATGGGCCGCAGTCTGTGTCTCGGGGGATTCGAAAGCGGCGACGACGGCATCCGCGTCGAGCCCGGCCGCCTGGGCGACCGTCCGGTAGGTGGCCGCCTCCGACAGGCTCCGCCCCTCGACGTAGAAGGCGTGCTGTAGGCCCGCGGCCAGCTCCGCTGCGCGGTCGGGGGCCACGTGGCGCAGGGCCGCGACGCCGCGGGCGGCGGCCTCGGAGTCCATCACGAACGAGCCGTCGGCGATCAGCCGCTCGTACAGCTCACCGAACTCGGCGCCGGTCAGTTCGGCGATCTTGGCGTTCGCGCCCTGGACGTAGCCGAACTCGCGGACCGGCACCCTGCGCGGCCCGGTGAACAGACCGCCGGAGACCACCTCGACCGGCAGTTCGGGGTGACGGCCCGCGACCTCGCGCAGGGTGCCGGAGAACCCGTGCGACCAGCCGCAGTAGGCGTCGAAGACGTAGACGAGCTTCATCGAAGACCTCGGCAGAGAGGAGCGCCCGCCGATTGCGAGCGATTCACCTGACCAAACAGTACCTGACTCATCAGATATTTCCCGGCCTGTGTGAACTGGGACACACGAACGCGGCCAACGCTATGAGAGATGCACTGCCGCCGGTTCGCATGTCAGGGAAGTCGAGGCAGCACGTCCCGGGCCGTGCGGCTGAGGATCCGGAGATCCTCCGCGAACCGCTCGCGGTCCGCTGCGGGGAGGGGCTCCACGAAGTATTGCTTGATGTTCTCCAGGTGCACCCGGGCAGCGCGTACGGCCGTCTCCTCGCCCAGCGGGGTCAGCCGGACCAGCTTCCCGCGCCGGTCGTCGGGGGACTCCGCGCGCGTCACGAGACCCGCCGCCTCCATGCGATCCACCAACCGGGTGGCGCCGCCGGTGGTCAGGACCTGCTCCTGCGCGATGGCCCGCATGGAAAGCCCCGGCTCGCCCGCCCGCCCGAGGATCAGCAGCACCTCGAAGACCAGATGGCTGATGTCGCACTCCACCTCGAGCGCCCGCCCAAGGATGTACTCCAGCCGGTTCGCGGCCCCCTGCAGCCGTCCGAACGCCAGGATGAACTCATGGTCGGCAGCCTCCTTCGCCGTCCTGATCTCCGCTTCCTCGCCCACGCCTGCGTCCGCCCCTCTCGTCGTCCCGGTACCACCGTACCGATCACGCCTGTGACGAGCGGGGCGGCGGAGTCGGCTCACCCAGGCACGCGACAGCAGCCCGGGCACCAGCGAGGACGGGGACGCGACGGGCTGGATGGTCCCGCCGGGAGCCGCCGCCCTCGGTAGGTGCGCCCCGACCGACGGAGCGTGGCGCACCCGAGGACAGCCGCTACCGAACCGCCTTCGCGTGGTCGGGTCCTGACAACTGCACAGAGCCTCCTGACACAGGGGTCACAACGCGACCCGAGCCGGCAGGAGGCTCTGGGGAAGCAGGCCGGTAGCCGGTCAGTTGATGCGGGCGATCTTCCAGAGTTGGTCGTCGACGGTCAGGTCGGTCCACTGGATGACGGAAGCGCCGTTGCTGGTGGAGGACTGGGCGACGCCGGCGTTGAGGCCGCTGTTGACGTTCTTGAGTTCGTAGTAGCCGTTGCCCGCGTCGGTGAGGGTCCACTGCTGCGAGGTGGCGGTGGATGGGGTGTTCTGGACGACGGCGGCTCCCGCGCCGGTGGAGCCGTTACGGATGTCCAGGTTGAGGTTGCTGTTGACGTTCTTGATGGTCCAGGCTCCGCTGCCCGCAGACTGGAAGGTGTACAGCTGGCAGAAGCAGGCGGAGTTCGAGTACTGCTGGACAGCGGTATTGGTGGCGGTGGAGGCACCGGGGATGTCGAGGTACTTCCCGCTGTTCTTGTTGACGAGGATGTACTGTCCGGTGCCCAGCGGGGGCAGGGCCGTCTGGGTGAAATTCCAGCGCTGGCAGGCGCAGCCGGTGCCGCTCCCCTGATCTGCGGTGGTGCCAGCGGCGGTGGAGGCGTTGGGGATCTCGAGGTACTTGCCGGTGACGCGGCTGGTGAGGGTGTAGCCGCCCGCGGGACTCGGGGCGACGGCCCATTCGTGGTCCAGGGTGCCGTTGTCGTCCCACTGCAGGACCTTGGCGCCGTCGGCGGTGGACCCGCCCTCCACGCCCAGGACCTTGCCCGTGGCGGCATTGAGGACCTTGAAGAAGCCGGAGGACTGCTGGGTGAAGCGCCACTGCTGGTCGGTGGCGTTGTCGGTGTTCTGCTGGGTGGCGTAGGTGCCGTTGGCGGTGGCGCCGCCCGCGATGGTGAGCTTCAGGCCGCTGTTCGCGTTCGACACGGTGTAGGTGGCACCGTCCGAGATCCCGCTTCCCAGATCGATGGCGTCGAACGTCACCGTGTTCAGGCCGGTGCTGCGCCCGCGTCCCCCGCTGAGCACGAGGAGGCTGTGGCCGTCGGCCAGCGGGAGCAGGCCCCGGCTGTAGCCGCTGGCGAGGTTGGAGCGGATGTGGGTCCAGCCGCCTGCGGAGCCGTTGTCGCTGTTGACGAACAGGTCGTTCTGGTTGTCGCTGCTGACCACGAGGGTGCCGTTCGGCCCACCGGCGGGCAGCCAGGTGACGTAGGGGGCACCGCTGGGGATGAGGCCGTCGTTCGCCCGCAGCACCTGACCGGGGTCGGAGATGAAGTTCTCGGGGTCGGAGGAGATGTGGTAGTAGACGGAGCAGCCGCCCTCGGGCGCGCCGCAGTACTCGTGGGTCATGACGTAGGTGCCGTTGGGCAGCCGGGTGACCACCGGCATGCCGGGGCGGTCCGCATAGTTCGGCCTGACCACGTCGTCCACGACCGGGCCCCAGGTGCGGCCGTCCGTGGAGACCTGGTGCACGATCTTCTGGCCGTGGGCGGTGTCGCGCTGGTCGGAGTAGTAGACGATCAGCTTGCCGCTGGCGTAGAGGAAGAACGGCTCCCACACAGGCGTGTAGCCGTTGCTGGATATCGCCCGTCCACCGGTGGCGATGTTGGTGACGAAGGTCCAGGTCAGGCCGCGGTCGGTGCTGGCATACAGGTCGATCTTGGTCGCCGACCGGTCGCCGGGTACCGAGTCGCCTGCGGCCATGATGGTCCCGGCCGGGAAGTCACCCACCGCCGTGGGGAGCTCGAACAGCTCGGGCTCCCAGCGCATGCCCCAGCCGTTCTGCGTGTCGGCGACCTCCGAGATCTTCGTCCAGGAGTTGCCGTCGTCGGTGCTGCGGTAGATCGGGAAGACCGGTGTGGTGTTGGTGTACTGCTCGAACGTCGCGAGGATCGTGCCGTTGGCCGAGCCGTTGTGCTGCAGGCGCATCGCCCGCGGATACAACGTCCCGGGCGAGGGCGCGCCCGACGGCGGCGTGTACATCGTCTGCGACGGACGAGCCAGGGCGTCCGCCCGGCCCGCGCCAGGCAGGAACATCGTCGCCAGCCCGGCCAGCACGGCGAACACTGACATGAGAAGGAAGAGAGGACGGGAATGCGGAGCGGCACCATGTCTGGCGCCTGTCTTCACAGGAAACATTGCGGCTCCCGGAGGGCGAAGGGGATGGGGATGGGGATGGGGATGTGTTCGGTGCCCCGCCGCACGCCGATTGGATCCAGGCATGAACGGCGGAGTCGATGGCTGAGGTCAGTCGGTGGCTGGTGCTGTGACCGCGGCCGTTCGCCGGGTTGCGCAGCCCGCCGGCTGCGCTTTGTCCTCAATCGCCGGACGGGCTGATTTCAGCCCGTCCGGCAATTGAGGACGGAACCGGAAGCCGGACGAACCCGGCGAACCATTCCGGTCACCGCACTAGGGCCTGTCTTGTGGATCTCCGTGGGGAAGGAGCGGGGTCTGGTGCGTGCGATCGCAAGGCGGAGGAGGGAAGCGACGCGGAGCGTCGTTGACCGACGACAACGCCGCGAGCGTGCGTGCCAGGGCGCGCGACGCCGCGGAGATCCACAAGACAGGCCCTAGCGGACGACATCGCCGTAACGACGGCTCCGACGAGCCTCTCGAGATGAGACGGTCATCGGACGACAGAAGCGGTGCTCAGGTATGTGCGCAAAACTGCCGTCATCGAGCGGTCGGCAGCGAGCTCGCGGCCTGCGGTGTAACCGGAGCCGGGCGACCAGTCGCCCTCGACCGAGGGAGGTTCGATCGCTCCCCGTGCGCCAACGCCGGCCGCCAGCCCTCGACACGGTCCTTGGAGGCGTACCAGCAGTGCGGACCGGCGAGATGGTGAACGGTCGTGTGCCGCAGATCCAGCAGGTGATCGGTGGCGGGCTCGCGCCAGCTCGTAGGCACCCACACCCGCACTCAGGGTCCGGGCGGAGGGGAAGGACGGCGGCGCCCCCAGGAACAGGACCGGCACGTCGATCCTGACGGAGACCTCCCCTTCCACGACAGGCTCGGAGACGACGATCCCGTCGACCCCCTGCTCAAGCAGTGACATCACAACGCCGGCGATCCCCTCGGGGTCTCCGTCGGCCGTATTGACCACACGCAACGCGTAACCGGCATCGCGTACGGCCTTCTCAATACCCACGAGAAGCATGGCCGTTCCGTACCCCGCTCCCCCGCGGTCCCGTCGGTGCCATGAATGACGACTTCACCAGGGCCTCCTGGCACTCGGCCCGCAGTGCGATCCCGAGCTGACAGGAGGCCCTTCGTGCCAGTCGACGGCGGATGGGCGCAGCCGGTCAGTTGATGCGGACGATCTTCCAGAGCTGGTCGTCGACGGTCACGTCTGTCCACTGGATGACGGAAGCGCCGTTGCTGGTGGAGGACTGGGCGACGCCGGCGGCGAGGCCGCTGTTGACGTTCTTGACCTTGTAATAGCCGTTGCCGGCGTCGGTGAGCGTCCACTTCTGTGAGTTGGCGGCGGAGGGCGTGTTCTGGACGACGGCGGCTCCCGCGGTGGTGGAGCCGTTACGGATGTCCAGGTTGAGGTTGCTGTTGACGTTCTTGATGGTCCAGGCTCCGCTGCCCGCGGACTGGAAGGTGTACAGCTGGCAGAAGCAGGCGGAGTTCTGCCACTGCTGGGCGGCGGTGTTGGTGGCCGTCGAGCCTTGGGGGATGTCGAGGTACTTGCCGCTGTTCTTGTTGACGAGGATGTACTGTCCGGTGCCCAGCGGCGGCAGGGCGGTCTGGCTGAGGTTCCAGCGCTGGCAGCCGCAGCCGGTGCCGCTCCACTGGTCGGCGGTGGTGCCGGTGGTGGTGGAGGCGTTGGGGATCTCGAGGTACTTGCCGGTGACGCGGCTGGTGAGGGTGTAGCCGCCGGCCGGGTGCGGGGCGACGGCCCATTCGTGGTCGAGGGTGCCGTTGTCGTCCCACTGCAGGACCTTGGCGCCGTCGGAGCTGGACCCGCCCTCCACGCCCAGGACCTTGCCCGTGGCGACATTGACGATCTTGAAGAAGCCGGAGGACTGCTGGAGGAAGCGCCACTGCTGGTCGGTGGCGTTGTCGGTGTTCTGCTGGGTGGCGTAGGTGCCGTTGGCGGTGGAGCCGCCCGCGATGGCGAGCTTCAGGCCACTGTTCGCGTTCGACAAGGTGTAGGTGGCACCGTCCGAGATCCCGCCGCCCAGATCGATGGTGCCGTACGTGATGGGGTTGGAGAGGTTGCTGCCTCCTACGCCGCCACTGAGCACCAGCAGGCTGTGGCCGTCGGCCAGGGGCACAGTGCCCCGGCTGTAGCCACCGGCGACGTTGGAGCTGATGCGCGTCCAGGTGTCGGCGGCGCCGTTGGCGGTGTTGAGGAAGAGGTCGCCTGTGCTGTAGGCGCTGACGGCAAGGGTGCCGTTCGGGCCGCCGGTGGGCAGCCATGTGATGTACGGGGTGCTGGTGGGGACCACGCCGTCCGTCGAACGCAGGGGAATGCCCGTGACGGCGTTGAACGCCTCCGGGTCGGAGGAGATCTTGTAGTAGACCGCGAAGTTGCCCGCGGGGGAACCGCCGTACTCGTACGTCATGACGTAGTTGCCGTTGGGCAGCTTGGCGACGCTGGGCATGCCCGGGCGCTGGCTGTACGTGGGCATCGCCACGTCGTCCACGACCGGGCCCCAGGCGTGGATGTCCGTGGAGACCTGGTGCACGACCTTCTGGCCGTGGGCGGGATCGCGCTGGTCGGAGTAGTAGACGATCAGCTTGCCGCCGGAGACGAGGAAGAACGGCTCCCATACGGGGGTGTTGCCGTTCGTGTCGAACGCCGGTCCGCCGGTGGCGATGTTACTGGCGAAGGTCCAGGTCTGTCCGCGGTCGGTGCTGGCATAGACATCGATCTTGATTGCCGAGCGGTCGGCGGGGACGGAGGCTCCGGCGGCGAGAATGGTGCCCGCGGGGAAGCCGCCCACCGCTGTGGGGAGCTCGAACAGCTCGGGCTCCCAGCGCATGCCCCAGCCGTTCTGCGTGTCGGCGACCTCCGAGATCTTCGTCCAGGAGTTGCCGTCGTCGGTGCTGCGGTAGATCGGGAAGACCGGTGTGCCGGTGGTGTACTGCTCGAACGTTGCCAGAATGGTGCCGTTGGACGAGCCGTTGTGCTGCAGGCGCAGCGCCCGCGGATAGAGCGACCCGGGCGAGGGCGCGCCCGACGGCGGGGTGTACATCGTCTGCGACGGCCGGGCCAGGGCGTCCGCCCGGCCCGCGCCAGGCAGGAACATCGTCGCCAGCCCGGCCAGCACGGCGAACACTGACATGAGAAGGAAGAGAGGACGGGAATGCGGAGCGGCACCATGTCTGGCGCCTGTCTTCGCAGGAAACATTGCGGCTCCCGGAGGGGGAAGGGGATGGGGATGTGTTCGCTGCCCGCCGATTGGATCCAGGCATGAACGGCGGAGTCGATGGCTGACGTCGGTCGGCGACTGCGGACGACATCGCGGCAACGACGGCTCCGACGAGCCTCTCGAGATGAGGCGGTCATCGGACGACAGAAGCGGTGCTCAGGTATGTGCGCCCCTACATCCCTGAGCGGTTGGAGGGTTTGCTCAGACGGTGCGGAATCCCTGCTGTGCCTGGTGGGAGGCGGGGGGTGCGGTCGAGCCGCGGACGACGAGCTCGAGCGGTAGCTCGCTCGCCGGCGGCAGGTCGTTCTCCGGCTGCTCGATGGCGTGCACGAGTAGCCGGATGCCTTCCAGCGCGGCGGCGTCGAAGGGCTGCCGCACCGTGGTCAGTGCAGGGGTGACGTAGGCGAAGACGGGGTTGCCGTCGAAGCCGACCACGCTGATGTCCTCCGGCACCCGGCGGCCGGCCTCCCGCAGGGCCTGGATCAGGCCGATGGCCATTTCGTCGCCCGCCGCGAACACCGCTGTCACCGAGCTGTCCGCAGCCAGCTCGCGGCCTGCCGCGTAACCGGAGTCGGGTGACCAGTCGCCCTGGATCACCGGTGGTTCATACGCACCCCGTGCCGCCAACGCCGCCCGCCAGCCCTCGACACGGTCCTTGGAGGCGTACCAGCGTTGTGGGCCCGCGAGGTGGTGAACGGTCGTGTGCCCCAGATCCAGCAGGTGATCAGTGGCAGCCCGTGCCAGCGCATGGGCGCCAACGCCCACAGTCAGGGTCCGGGCGGAGGGGAAGGACGGCGGCGCCCCCAGGAACAGGACCGGCACGTCGATCCTGACGGAGACCTCTCCTTCCACGACGGGCTCGGAGACGACGATCCCGTCGACCCCCTGCTCAAGCAGTGACATCACAGCGCCGGCGATCCCCTCGGGGTCTCCGTCGGCCGTGTTGACCACACGCAACGCGTAACCGGCATCGCGTACGGCCTTCTCGATACCCACGAGAAGCATGGCGGTTCCGTACCCGGCTGTCCCCAGAGCGACGACACCGATGGAACGATTCCGGCCTGAGGCCAGCGCCCTGGCCGCGTGATTCAGCCGGTACCCGAGCTTCCCGGCAGCCGCCAGAACGCGTTGCCGGACCGCGTCGGAGACGTAGGGCTCGTTGTTGAGCACCCGTGACACCGTCTTGCGCGAAACGCCGGCCACCCGGGCCACGTCCGCACTGCGCGGCGCGGGAGAACCCGCGCCGCGCCCTGCCACTGGTGTCATGAGAGCTCCTGTTGGCCGTATGCCTGCTGCCTGTATCAGGCGAGGTCAGCTGTATGACCGCGTGGTCACTGACCGCGCGGTCATATCTAGACAGCCCGACAGTCGTGCGTCAAGAGCATGGACACGATTTTTTCCGCCGACGGAGCGCGGAGTTCGAAAAGAGCGGTTCGCCCAGCGCGTTCTCCCCGGGGTCTTGACAGCGAACCCTCGGAAAGTTCACTCTTCGACGCGTCAGCCGATTGGATCTGTCCGATCGCGTTTGTTTCTGGTCGCATCATCGACCACTTCCCGTCATGCCCCCATTGAGCCGACGCGCCATGCCCCGGGTTGTGGCAGCCCCTCAGGAGCCGAAATGCACCATTCATCCCTCAGTCAGCCCTTGCCTGGTACCAGCCGCCGCGCCGTGCTGCGCGGACTCGGCGGAGCCGCGGTACTGGGCGCCGGCATCCCCCTGCTGAGTGCCTGCGCCGGCAGTTCCGCCTCGTCGGACGCCAAGACCGTCACCGTGGGCTCCAACGCGTCCGACGCCGTCCCGAAGAAGGCGTACGCCGACGTCTACGCGGCCTTCACGAAGCAGTCCGGGATCGCGGTCGACATCAACACCAAGGACCACGGCACGTTCCAGGAGCAGATCAACTCCTACCTGCAAGGCACGCCGGATGACGTGTTCCAGTGGTTCGCCGGCTACCGGATGCAGTTCTTCGCGGCCAAGGGGCTGGCCACCCCGATCGACGACGTCTGGAAGACGATCGGCGGCAACTTCCCCAGTGCCATGCACGACCTGAGCAAGGGTCAGGACGGCAAGTACTACATGGTGCCGCTGACCACGTCCCCGTGGGCAATCTTCTACCGCAAGAGCGTCTTCCAGCAGCACGGCTACGAGGTCCCCACCACCTGGGACGCGTACATCGCCCTGTGCAAGAAGATGAAGAAGGACGGCCTCGTCCCGATCGCGTTCGGCGACAAGGACGCCTGGCCGGCGATGGGCTCCTTCGACCAGATCAACTTCCGCCTCAACGGCTACGACTTCCACGTCGAGCTGATGGCGGGCAAGGCTTCGTGGACCGACACCAAGGTCCGCAAGGTCTTCGACACCTGGGCCGAGACCCTCCCCTACCACCAGGAGGGCGCGGTCGGCCGTACCTGGCAGGACGCCGCCCAGACGCTGGTGGCCAAGAAGGCCGGCATGTACATGCTCGGCATGTTCGTGGCCCAGCAGTTCACCAACAAGGCAGACCTGGACGACCTCGACTTCTTCGCCTTCCCGGAGATCGACCCGGCGTACGGGCAGGACACCGTGGAAGCGCCGACCGACGGCATCATGCTCAGCAAGAACCCCAAGAACCACGCCGGCTCCGTCAAACTGCTCGAATTCCTGGGCACGCCCCAGGCCGAGGAGACCTACCTGAAGGCCGACCCGAGCCTTATCGCCGCCTCCACGAAGGCCGACACCTCCAGCTACAGCACCCTTCAGAAGAAGGGCTACGAGATGATCAGCGGCGCGAAGCATCTCACGCAGTTCATGGACCGTGACAGCCGGCCGGACTTCACCTCCACGGTGATGCAGCCCGCGCTGCAGAGCTTCATCCGCGACCCCAAGGGGATCGACAGCCTGCTGTCCTCGATCGAGCGCCAGAAGAAGACGATCTTCGCGTCCGGCTGAGACCGACCCCTTCTGAAGCGGATGAGCACCGACACCATGAGCTCCGAAACGACCACGAAGACCCCGGAGACGGCCGCGGCGCCGCCTCCGGGCGCCGCGACGCCGAAGAAGCGGGTTCCGCAGGGTCACCGGCGGCTGCTGACCCGCCGCGACCGGCTCACGCTCGGCCTGATGGCCGGCTTGCCGACGATCCTGCACGTGGCCCTCGTCTGGGTCACCGCCCTCGCCTCCATCGCCCTGTCCTTCACCACCTGGGACGGCATCGGCTTCGGCTCCATCAAGTGGGTGGGGCTGGACAACTTCCGTGAGCTGTTCACCAACAATCCGCAGTTCTGGCCCGCCGTCGAACACAACGTCATCTGGTTCGTCGTGCTCATCGTGATCCCGACCCCGTTCGGGCTCTTCCTGGCGGTCCAGCTGGACAAGAAGATCCGCTTCAGCCGCGTCTACCAGACCGCCTTCTTCCTGCCGGTCGTGGTGTCGCTGGCGGTCACCGGCTTCGTCTGGCAGCTCGTCTACAACCCCGACACCGGCCTGATCAACAGCCTCATCGGGGCCAACAAGCCCGGCCACTACATCGACTGGATCGGCGACCCGCACCTCAACCTGTGGGCCGTCCTGGTCGCCGCCTGCTGGCGGCACACCGGCTACATGATGATCCTCTACCTGGCCGGCCTGAAGGGCGTCGACCCGTCCCTGCGCGAGGCCTCCTCGCTGGACGGCGCCAACGAGTGGCAGACGTTCAAGAACGTCATCTTCCCCACCCTGCGCCCCACGAACACCGTGGTGCTCGTCGTGACGATCATCGAGGCCCTGCGCGCCTTCGACCTCGTCTTCGTCTTCAACAAGGGCGCCCAGGGCACCGAGCTGCTGTCGATCCTGGTCACCACCAACATCATCGGCGAGTCCAGCCGCATCGGATACGGCTCGGCGATCGCCGTGGTCCTCCTGGTGATCTCCCTCGCCGTGATCATCCCGTACCTGATCTCGACCTTCCGGAAGGAGCGGAGCGCATGAGCACCACCACCGTGTCCCTGAAGCAGCGCACGCCCGTCCGCCCCGCCCGGATCCTGCTGCACACGTTCCTCGTCGTGACGGCCCTGGCCTGGCTGGCGCCCCTGCTGTGGGCGCTGTTCGCGGCCCTGCGCCCGTACTCCGAGACCAGCACCAAGGGCTACGTCTCCTGGCCCGACAAGCTCAGCTTCGACAACTTCACGAATGCGTTCGAGCAGTCGGACATGATGCACTACTTCGGGAACACGCTGCTCATCGCGGTCCCGGCGGTGCTCGTCACCCTGTTCCTCTCCTCCTGCGTGGCGTTCTACGTCAGCCGCTTCGACTTCCGGATCAACCTCTTCCTGCTCCTGGTCTTCACCGCGGGCAACCTCCTCCCGCAGCAGGTGATCATCACCCCGCTGTACCGCATGTACCTGCTCATCGACCTGCCCGGCATCACGATGAGCGGCAAGCTGTACGACTCCGCGCTCGGCCTGGTCCTCATCCACGTGGCGTTCCAGTCCGGCTTCTGCGCCTTCGTGCTGAGCAACTACATGCGCTCCCTGCCGCACGAGCTGACCGAGGCGGCCCTCGTCGACGGGTCCTCCGTCTGGCGCCTGTACTGGCAGATCGTGCTGCCCCTGTGCAAGCCCGCGATGGCCGCCCTGGCCACCCTCCTCTCCATCTGGATCTACAACGACTTCTTCTGGGCCGTCGTCCTGATCTCCACCGGCGAGAACATGCCGATCACCTCCGCCCTGAACAACCTCTCCGGCCAGTACTTCACCGACCCCAACCTCGTCGCCGCCGGCGCCCTGCTCACCGCCATCCCCACCCTGATCATGTACTTCACCCTCCAGCGCCAGTTCATCAGCGGACTGACCCTGGGCGCCAACAAGGGCTGACACCCCCTCAAGCCACCTGTCTCTGCTATCTCGGAGCACCACCAGTGAGCACTGAACGCCGCCTTCGCCTGCCCGGCATCGCCTACGGCGGTGACTACAACCCCGAGCAGTGGCCCGATGAGGTCTGGGCCGAGGACATGCGCCTGATGCGCGAGGCCGGGGTGACCATGGTCAGCGTCGGCATCTTCTCCTGGGCACTGCTCGAACCGTCCGAGGGCGTCTACGACTTCTCCCGCATGGACCGGATCCTGGAGCTCCTCCACGAGAACGGTATCGGCGCAGACCTGGCCACGCCGACCGCCGCCCCGCCCGCCTGGTTCTTCCAGGCGCACCCGGAAGCGCTGCCGGTCGACCGGGACGGCCGCGGACTGTCGTACGGCAGCCGCCAGACCTTCTGCCCGTCCAGCCCCGCCTACCGCCGAGCGGCACTGCGTATCACGCAAGCCCTCGCCGAGCGGTACGCAGCCCACCCGGCCGTCGTGATGTGGCACGTCCACAACGAGTACGGCTGCCACAACCCGGCCTGCTACTGCGACACCAGCGCCGCCGCCTTCCGCCGGTGGCTGCGCGCCCGCTACAGCGACGACCTCGACGCCCTCAACCACGCCTGGGGCACCACCTTCTGGAGCCAGTGGTACTACGCCTGGGACGAAATCCTGCCGCCCCGCGCCACCGCGGCTCCTCCGAATCCCACCCAACAACTCGACTGGCGCCGCTTCTGCTCCGACGAACTCCTCTCCCTGTGCACCGCCGAACGCGAGGTACTGCTCCAGGCAGCCCCGGACATCCCCGCGACCACCAACCTCATGGTCCTGCGCACCTTCGACGCCCTCGACTACTGGCGCTGGGCACCGGAGTTGGACATCCTCTCCAACGACCATTACCTGATGTCCGACGACCCGGAGGCGGAACTCGACATCGCCCTCAGCGGCGACCTGATGCGCTCCCTCGCGGGCGGCCCGTGGTTTCTGATGGAGCACTCGACCGGCGCCGTCAACTGGCAGCAGGTCAACCGCGCCAAGGCCCCGGGAGAAATGCGGCGCAACGCCCTTGCGCACGTGGCGCACGGCGCCGACGGCATCGCGTTCTTCCAATGGCGGGCGGCGAAGGCCGGCGCCGAGCAGTGGCACTCGGCGATGCTGCCGCACGCCGGCACCGACAGCCGGATCTGGCAGGACGTCGTCCAACTGGGCAAGGACCTCAAGGCGCTGACCGAGGTACGCGACTCCACCGTCGCGGCACCGGTCGCGATCGTGTGGGACTGGGACGCCCGGTGGGCACTTGAAATGCCCTCCCAGCCCAGCGGCGAACTGCGCTACCAGGACCTGGTGCGCGACTGGTACACACCCCTGTGGCGAGCAGGCGTCGCCGTCGACTTCGTACGACCCGAGGACCCCGGGCTCGACCGCTACAAGCTCGTCCTCGCCCCGTCGCTGTACCTGGTGACGGACGCGGCCGCGGACAACCTCACCGCCTTCACCGCAGGCGGGGGCACACTGGCCGTCGGCTTCCACAGCGGCATGGTCGACGAGAACGGCCACGTACGCCTGGGCGGCTACCCCGGCGCGTTCCGCGAGATCCTGGGGGTGGTCACCGACGAGCTCTTCCCCTTGCTGCCGGGACAGACGACGGGGCTGGCCGGTGACGTACCCCCGGGTGCCACAGCAGACCTGTGGTCGGAACGGGTCCGGCTCGCCGGCGCGCTGGAAGTCGTCTCCTACGCCGACGGCCCGCTGACCGGCCTGCCTGCCGTCACTCGCCACGCATACGGCAGCGGCACCGCCTGGTATCTGGCGACCCACCCCGACCAAGCCACCCTGGCCACCCTGCTCCACCGCATCCTCGAGGAAGCCAGCGTCGCTCCCGAACACCAGGTGCCGGCCGGAGTCGAGGTCGTCCGGCGCCGCGGCGCGGAGGCCGACTTCCTGTTCCTCATCGACCACACCGGAAAGGGAGCCGAGGCCCCCGCCGCGGGGTTGGAGCTCCTCACCTGCACCCCGGTCACCGGGACCGTCCTCGTCCCTCCTGGAGGCGTCGCCGTCATCCGGGAACCGCACCGCAGCACGTCCTGACGCCGGGCAGGAAACCGCTGTCAGGATCCGGCCGACAATGCCCGCGGGGTACCGGTCCGCGGTACCGCACCGGTACCCCGGACCGGTCACCTCCGTCCGGCCGGATCAGCGCAGCTGCGCGGTCAAGCCGTACCGGCCAGGAAGAAGACCTTCACCGGCAGGCTGCCGGCCCAGACTCCGGAGGTCTTCGCCAAGCTGCAGCGGACCCGTGCCGTGCTCGCCCTCGGCAATGGCGACTTCGCATATACGTGCGACATCGCCTCCATGCAGTCGTCCCCGGCCATCACGACCTTCGTCCAGGTGCGTTAGCTACTTCGTCGCCTCCGCGCGGGCCTCGCTCGGGGTACGGCCGAACCTGGAGCGGAACAGACGGGCGAAGTGGGCCTGGCTGGAGAACCCCCACCGGTGCGCGACGTCGGCGATCCTGGTCTCCCGTGCCCCGGGCCCGGTGAGTTCCTGATGCGCCCTGACCAGGCGCCGTTCCACGATGTGCCGCGCCGGAGACGTGCCCGTCGATTCGAAGATCCGTCCCAGGTGCCGTACCGAGATTCCCATGACGCCGGCCACCTGCGCGGCTCCGAGACAGGGGTCGTGCAGGTGCCGGCCGATGTAGTTTTCGGCCACGATGAGCTGCGACCGGTAGGCGTCGGGCCCCGGCCTCCCTCCCGTACGCTCCTCGGCGAGTTGCCTGAGCAGGTCGAGCACGACCCCCTCGGCGTCGGCGGGATCGTGCGGCCCGCCACGCAACGCGGCCAACCCACCGAGCAGGGAACTCAGCGCGGCCACGAGCGCACCCTCCCGTACCGTGCCCCGCCCGAACAGCAACGGCCCGGGCAACCCTGCTCCCACGCACGCCTGCGCGAACATGCCACGCGGCACGTCCACGAGAATCTGCCGCATCGAGGAGGAGAACCCGAACAGATACGGCCTTCGCGTGTCGTAGACGAACAGCTCGCCGGCCGTGGCCGCGAGGCAGCCGTTCTCGTGCAGGAACACCGCATCTCCCTTGAGCAGCAGGGTCGCGAACACCGAGTCCTTGGGCGCCGACCTGACCGTCTGCGGGCTGCGCTCAATGACGTGGGCGTTGCCGGCGATCTCGGCGAGGCGCAGCCCGCCCAGCTCGATGTTGGTCTGCCTGGCCAGCAGACCCTGCTCGGAATAGGAGGTGCAGGACAGGCCCACCAGCGCCTTGCGGTTGTAGTCCTCCCAGTAGTGGATGCGCTCGGCGGGTTCGATGTGCTCGGTGCTGGCCCGGGAGATCACGGAGGGGGCGGACACGCGACCTCCTCATATTCATGCGGTCGGAGTGCCTGAGCTTAGGCGATGTGTCACACGGCCAGGTAGCCTCCGTCCACAGGGACGACCGCGCCGGTGACGTACGAGGCCGCCGCCGAACACAGGAATGCCACCACCGAGGCGACCTCGTGCGGCTGCCCGAGGCGCCCGGCCGGGATGCGGGCCAGCACCCGGGCCGTGGCCTCCGGGTCGTCGAGCACCCCCCGGGCCAGCGGGGTGACCACGAAGCCGGGCGCGACAGCGTTGACCCTGATGCCGTCGGCGGCGTACTCGGCGGCCAGCGACTTCGTGAGCTGGGACACACCGCCCTTGCTCGCGCTGTAGGCGGGCCGGTCCCTGCTGCCGAAGAAAGCGAACATGGACGAGACGTTCACGATGGTGCCGCCGTTCTCGGCCAGGGCCGGGCGGGCGGCCTGGCAGGCGGCCATGGTGGCGGTGAGGTTGATCTCGATGACCCGCTGCCAGCGGGCGAGGTCGTACTCCTCGCGGTCGTGGCTGACGCCCGCGCAGTTCACCAGGGCGTCCAGCGGCTGGTCCGTGGACAGCAGGCCGGTCAGCCCGGCGCGATCCAGCACGTCGTGCTCCACGACGCGGACGCCGGGGTGGTCGGGCAGTTCGGCGGGGTCGGCGGGTGGCAGGCCGAGCGCGGTCACGTCGGCGCCCAGCTCGGCGAAGAGGACGGCCGTGGCCGCGCCGATTCCCGAGGTGCCACCGGTCACGAACGCCCGCCGCCCCGCGAACTCGCCGCTCACGGACGCTGCTCCCTTGGTCGTACCAGCACTTTGACCTGCTCCTCTCCGCGCAGCAGCGCCTCGAATCCGTCACGTACGACGTGCTCCAGAGCAATGGTGGAAGTGACGATCCCCGCCAGGTCCACGCCCTCCTCGGCCACCATGCGGATCAGCTCGGGATAGGCGTCGCGATATCCCACGCTGGTCATGATCGTCTGCTCGTTGTTCACCAGTGCGAAGGCGTCCAGGCGGACCGTGCCGGTCAGGCCGAGGAACATCACCCGCCCGCCCCGCCGGGTGGCGGCCAGGCAGGCACGCAAAGTGTCCTCCGAGCCGACCGCCTCGAACACGACATCCGCTCCCTCTCCGCCCACCACGTCGGCGAGGTCCGCGCCGGTCTCGGCGGCTCCCAGGCGCAGCGCCAGCTCGCGGCGGGCCGCAGACCGGTCGGCCGCGACGATGTGCCCGGCGCCGTACAGGGCCGCGAGCTGGGTCACGAGCAGCCCGATCGGGCCCAGGCCGAGGACGGCGACGGTCTCGCCGCGGCGGATCCCGGCCCGCCGCACCGCGTGCAGGGCGACGGCGGCCGGCTCGAGCACCGCCGCCTGCTCCAGGGAGACCTGCTCGGGCAGCCTGTGCAGCATGTACGCGGGCACGGTGGCGCGCTCGGCCAGCCCGCCGTGCCCCATGAGCCCGGCGAACCCGAAATGCCGGCAGATGTTGTACTCCCCCGCGAGGCACCGGGGGCAACCACCGCACCGGTAGTGCGGCTCCACCGCCACCCGGTCCCCCGGGGCGACACCGGTGACACCGCCGCCCACCTCGGTGACGATGCCGCAGAACTCGTGCCCCAGGACGATCGGAGCGGCCACGCCGGACAACGGGTGCGGGTCGCCCACGGGAACGGCGTGCGGCCCGTCGGCGTACTCGTGCAGGTCGCTGCCGCAGATCCCGCAGTAGGCGACCTCGATCGTCACCTCGCCGGGGCCGGGCGGTGTCACCGGCACGTCCTCGACGCGGACGTCCAGGGCCCCGTACCAGACGGCCGCCCTCATGCGACGTGCCCGGAGGCCAGGAAGAGGGGGACGAGGGGACCGATCTCGTACCGGTTGGCCGTGCGGGTGTCCGGCGCGACGGTGGTGTCAGGCATGGCGATCTCGATCGGTCGGGGTGCGCCGCGACTCAGCGGAACAGGGAGTTGACGTAGTCGGCGCCGATCCCGACGCTCTCGTAGTGCTCGCGGCACATCTTGATGTAGTCGTGCACGTCGAAGAAGCCATCGGGCTCGCCGTTCTCGTCCAGCCAGATGAGCGGGCCCTTGACGATGAAGAACGCCTTCATCGGCTCGGCGCTGTCGTAGGCGACCAGCGTGTGCCCCTCGCCCGGGGCCTCGTAGACGAAGTCGCCCGCGGTCGCCGTCCAGGGCCGCTCCAGGTAGCCCCACTTGCCGGAGATCGTGTACGCGAACACCTCGTGCGGGTGGTAGTGCCGGTTGACCAGCCCCGCCTCCTTGGCTCGCAGAATGTCGGCCCAGGTGTTGTCCTTGACGTTGATCCACAGCGGGCGCGAGCTGACGGTCTCGGTGAACGGCACGTAGTAGCGGTCGTCGTCCGTGGCCACCTTGGACAGGTAGACCTCGGGGAGGGCGTCGGGACGGAAGGAGTTCTCGATCGGCCTGAGGTCCTTCCAGAACTCTCCGATGGGCATGTCGGGCATGTGAACGGCCTCTTTCGTCGCGGACTTCCCGGAGTGAATCCCGGAGGGACCGCTGACGTCTTTCCCGTGGCAGACCTCATCGTTTGCAGATTCCGGACATCCGCGCCGGCACACGCCGGATGACACCGCGTCGGCCGGGCTGGGGGATGGCGCTCGGGGCTTCAGTACCCGGCTCAGACCTGCTTCTGCTTCTTCGCGGGTGCGGCGGTGCTGCTGCGCACGGTGAGCGTCGTGGCGATTTCCACACCGATCTGCGCGGGCCTCTCGCCGCGGCCGAGTGTGAGGGCGAGCTCGGTTGCTGCCGCCGCCATTTCCGTCAGCGGCTGGTGAACCGTCGTCAGCGGCGGGTCCACCCATGCCACGACCGGCAGGTCGTCGAAACCCACAACGCTGAGGTCGTCGGGAATCGTTAGTCCCAGTTCGCGGGCGGCCTGGTAGACGCCGAGTGCTTGCAGGTCGTTCGAGGCGAAGATGGCGGTGGGCCGGTCGCTCCGCGTGAGCAGCTCGCGCGCGGCCTCGCTGCCGCCTTCCCTGGTGAGGGATGCGGTGACCACCACGCCGGCATCGGCGGGCAGGCCTGCTGCCTCCAGGGCGGATGTGTAGCCGGCCTGCCGTGCACGGAAGCAGGAGACGTCCCGGGGGCCGCCGATCATCGCGATGCGGCGGTGTCCGAGGTCGATCAGGTGTCGTGTTGCCGACTGGCCACCGCGCCAGTTGGTGGCGCCGACGAAGGGCACGTCGTCGGGGGGCTCCTCCGTCGGGTCGAAGACGACGAAGGGGATGCCCTTGGCTCTGAGTTGCTCGCGCTCCTCATCGGACAGCTGGGCTACGGACAGCACGCAGTGCGGCCGGCGGCCCACCATGTCGTCCACGGTCCGGCTGGGCGCGTTGTGGAGCCCGAACTCCGAGACCATCACGCCTACCCGGTTCTTGCTGGCCACTCGCTCGACGCCACGGATGATCTCGACCGCCCACAGGCTCTTCAGTTCGCGGAATACCAGCTCCACGGTGTTGTTCCGGCTGCCCGGCGGCTTCTTGTAGCCGTAGCGGTTGATCATTTCCTCGACGCGGGCGCGGGTGTCGCTGGAGACGCCGGATCTGCCGTTGAGCACCTTTGAGACGGTGGGGACCGAAACTCCGGCCGTCTCGGCGATGTATGCGATGGTGACCGGCCCCCGCCGTTCGTCGGAGGCGACGCCCTGCGCATGCTCTGTCGACACGTCCGACCCGTCCGACCCGTCCGACCCGTTGTCCGTCACGGTCGCCTTCCCTCGTTGCCGCCGAACGATCGCATCCGGATTCACGGAGGGGATGCCCAGCGTTTTATGGTGTCGTTGTTGCCAGGTTCATTGTGGCACTTCAGGCCGGCAGAGTGACGGTCGCATGTGTTTCTCATTTTTGATATGAAGCGTTTGTGTTTCGCAGACAGCGGGGGCCACGGCCGCGAGTCTGGCGAATTCCTTCGCAGAGGCCGGGAGCCGACAGCGGCCGGCCCGGGCACGGGGCGGCGCCACCGTTCCCGGGCCGGCATGGTTCCTCGGGGTCAGGACCACAGGTCAGGTACTGGATCCCGTCACCGTGGTGCCGGAGCGGGTGACCTGGTAGGTCACGGTGGTGCCGCTCCAGAAGTGGAAGGTGAGGGTGACCGGCGCGCCGTCGGTGAGGCTACCGAGGAAGTCCGAGGTGAGGTCGATCGCCCCGCCGGGGTAGTCCGGGGAGAACGTCGTATTGAACTGCTGGTAGGAGGTCCAGGTGGCGGTGCCGGCATTGGACCCGTCTGCGTACTTCGCCTCCATGGTGGCCAGTTGGTCGCCCCGGAAGTCCGTGGGGATGACCAGGCCGCTGCTCGTGCCCGACGCGTTCGAGAGCACAGGGGTGTCGTACGTGCGGACGTAGACAGGCCAGGGCAGGCCGCTGGAGAAACGGAACTGAACGGTCGAGTCCAGGCCGTAGGCGCGATTCCCGGCGAGGCGGGTGAGAGCAGCGGCGGTGAGAGTGACCTGGTCGCCGGAGACGGTGTAGTCGGGGCCCTGGGTGAGCTTCGCCTGACCTTGCCATACACCGCGGAAGGAGGTTCCGTTCAGGTTCAGCGTGAGCGTCTGCGCGCCGATGGTGCCTGACGAGGGCAGGTACACGGTGTCGCTGGAGGCGGTCCCGGCACGCGTGGTCCAGCTGGACTTGATGCGGTTGATCAGCTCGGGGTCACGCCACTGCATTGTCTCCCTGTTGAGATAGTTGAAGGCGTCCCACAGCGCGGTGGTGACCCCGTTGACGCGCGCCTCGTAGCCCAGCTGTTCGAAGTACTTGAACGACTCGCCACGCTCGATCACGGCCGGGTGGTTGAAGTCGGGGTAGTTGAGGAGACCGAACTCGCCCAGGTACACCGGGATGCCGTTGGCGACGAAGGTGTCGTGCATCAGCGTGAAGGCCTGCGTCATGTCCCGCTGAGAGGTCGCGTCGTACCGGGTGTAACCAGCGATGTTGACGCTGAAGGGCCAGTAGCCGTAGTAGTGCACGGTTGCGACGAGGTTGTCGTCGTTGAGCGCGGCCATCTCGGTGGAGAGGTCCTCCATCAGCGCCTGGCTGGGCGTACTGCCCAGTGTGGGCAGGAGCAGCAGCCGGTTGGTGTTCGGGCCGCCGGAGGCGCGGACGATGTGCACGAACGAGGTGTTGAGTTCGTCCAGCAGCTGTGTCTTCCGGGCGTCGGTGGCGTTGTTGAACTGCGGCTCGTTGACGCTCTCGAACAGCAGGTGGCGCGGCTCGTCCTTGAAGGCGGTGGCGATCTGGGTCCAGGTGGCGTCGAACCGGGCCTGCACCCCGTCGGGGTCGGAGGGCATGTCGGCGATCCACTGCCACGAGTCGTGGTGGACGTTGAGGTCCACATAGAGGCCGTCGGCGATGGCCCAGTCGACCACCTGCTTGACACGGTTCGTGAAGGCGGGGTCGATGGTGTAGGGCGCCGTCGACGACTGGTGACTGCTCCAGGTGACGGGGATCCGGACGCTGTGGAAGCCCTGGGCCTTGATGGTGTCGAACAAGGCCTTGGTGACCAGCGGGTTGCCCCAGGACGTCTCGTCCGGGATGGCGTCCAGGGTGTTGCCGAGGTTCCAGCTGGGCTGCATGGCCGCGACGACGGCCATACGGTCGGAGGCTGCGGCATGGCCCGCGGATGCTGGCGCGGTCGACCGCGAGGCGGCGGAGGCGGCGCCGCCCCAGATGAGTTGGGTTGCCGCTGCGAGCGCGAGAAGCAGGCCGGCGGCACGGCGGAACGGTCTGGGGCTTCGGGCGTTGTTCTCATGTCCGTGCCGGGTGGTGCGTTGTCTCCAGTGCACGTGCGATCTCCTTTGTACGGCTGGGCGGGGGTCCGCGCCGCGGCACGCAGGCGGGCCGCGGGCGGTCGTCGGGGGTATGAGGATCGAGGCTCCTTGTCAGCGATGGCCGGGGGCGTAGTCGAACCAGCCGAAGTGCACGGCGCCGTCGGCGGCGTACAGGCCGACGACCCGGCCGGTGAAGCCTCCGGCGACTTCGGTCGAGAGGTAGCGGCCGTCCAGCGAGGCCACGTCCGTCGTTGTCCCGTCGGGTGCCTCGACGCCGAAGACCAAGGAGTCGGGGCCATTACGCGAGTCGTGGGGCCCAGGGGCCTCTGCGGTGCGCACGGTGAGCACAACGGAGTCTGTGGGCAGCGGTAGTTCCGCTACCACGGAGCGCAGTGACCCGACGCGGGCGATCACCCGGACTGTGCCCTCGGATGTGGCCTCGATGGCGTAGTGGTGCCGCTCGTCCAGGCGAACGGCCAGGCCGCCGGTGCCCTCGGAGCGGTCGGCCAGAGTCCGCGCCTGAAAGGTGAGGTGCTGCTGGCGGCGCCCGAGGAAGATGACGTCGGGCTCGTCCAGGGACGTCCCGCGGGCCCGCAGGGTCAGCCAGCCGGAGCGCTCCTTGGTGGTGCAGTGCTCGGCCGGACGGTCGTGCAGCGAGATCCAGGAGGGCTGCAGCTCGTTCGAGTCGAAGTCGTCGCGCTCGGCCGGTGCGACAGTCGGTACCAAAGGCCAGGGCATTTCAGGGAGTTCGGGGTTGACCTCACCGACGACGGGCCAGCCGTGGGCCCAGGAGACGGGAGCCAGGAAGGTCTCCCGGCCCAGGATGTGCCACCCGGGGGTGCCGCCCTGCGGGCGGACGCCCAGCAGCACCATCCACCAGGAGCCGTCCGTGGCCTGGACGAGATCGGCGTGGCCGGTGTTCTGGATGGGCCGGTTGGTACTGCGGTGGGTCAGGATCGGGTTGGACGGGCAGGGCTCGAAGGGGCCGTTGGGGGAGGTTCCGCGAGCGATGGAGACACCGTGGCCGCGCTCGGTGCCGCCTTCAGCGATCATCAGGTACCAGTAGTCACCGATCCGGTACAGGTGCGGGGCCTCGGGCGCGGCGGCACCCGGGGTTCCGGACCACACCGGCTGCGGCTCGCCGAAGGTCTCACCCGTGCCCGGGTCGATGCGGACCTGGGCAACTCCGGCGATGGTGCACCAGCAGTTGCCTTCCTCGTCCCAGGCCAGGTCAGGGTCGATGCCGGGGACGCCGGGGAGGCGGACCGGGTCGGACCAGGGGCCGGCGGGGTCGGTCGCGCTGACCACCAGGTTGCCCTCACCGGGAGTGACATTGGTGACGATCAGCCAGAACCGGCCGTCGTGATGGCGCAGGGTGGGCGCGTAGAGGCCGCCGGAGGAGGGGGTTTCCCGGGGCAGGCGGAGCTGGCCGGGCCGGTCCAGGGCATGGCCGATCTGTTCCCAGTGCACCAGGTCCCGGCTGTGGAAGAGGGGGATGCCAGGGAAGTACTCGAAGCTGGAACAGGCGAGGTAGTAGTCCTCGCCGACACGGCAGATGCTGGGGTCCGGGTGGAATCCCGGGATCACCGGATTGGCGGCGAGCGGCGTTGCGTACTCGTCGGACACCTGGTCAGGTCCCTTCGGCAGAATGGATCTCTTGGGCATTAGGGCCTGTCCGGCGGATCTTGGTCGGACAGGCCCTGGGGGCAGGGCAGCACGCTCGTGTGCCTGGTGACTTGGCGGAACGTTCACGACGGCTCAGGGGGGTGAAGGTCAGCGTGCTCAGCCGCTGTCCGCCGCCGCAGGGCCGCCAACCTGTACTTCCCCGCGTGGAGTTCGATCCGGGCGGCGGACCCCCTGGATGAGGGCGTCCTCGGAGTAGCCCTCCTCGTCGCGCCCCCGGCGCGGGTCGCGCAGCAGGTTCACCATGCGGCCGGTACCGACGGCCGGGGGGGCGGTGGTAGTCGATGGCGCGCTGCTCGACGGAGGCCGCCTCGGCGACCTCGCGGACCAGGTCCTCGACGCGTTCGGCCGGCGGCAGCGGTACTCACAGGTGAAAGTCCCTTGCAGAGTGCGGCGACAGGGGTGGACGGCGCTGTACGGCCGGGGCCGAAGCACCTCGGAGCCGTGGTGAAACGATTCGAAGCTGACATGCGGCCACCGCAGTGTCAAGAGAAAGTTTCCAAGAAACTTCACTTGAAAATCGCGCTTGGCTTTTCTCTCCACGCCCCTTGCGTGGCGTCGCAGGCCGCGCCTAACCTCTCGGCAGCATCGAAGCGCTTCGATAGGCGGCAACGATCCGCGCCGTGTTTGACGTCATCGAAGCCGCTCACGCCTTCTGCGTAGAAGCCAGGCAGCTGCTGCGCAGCCCCTCCCCGCATGACGCTCGTCACGGAACCTCAAAGGCGAAGGGCCGCCCACCATGAGCATCGCAATGAACCGCAGAGCCTTTGTGAACGGCGCCGTCGCCGTCGCCGGGGCCGCCGCCGTGTCCCCCTTGCTGGCCGCCTGCGGAAGCGGCTCCTCCAGCACGAAGGGTGGGACGAACACCAAGTCGGGGCTTGCCGCCGCGCTACCCGACTACCAGGCCAGCACGTCGTTGAAGCCGGACATTCCCTCGGTCGCCGGAGCCGCGGGAGCCTTCACCGACCCGGGATTCCTGTCCTATCCGGCCAACCCCGTGAGCACGGTCCAGGGGACGCCCGGCAAGGGCGGCAGCTACACCGCGGTGACGCCGCTGTGGGGGACCATGCCCTCGCCGAACAACTCCTACTACCAGGCGATGAACAAGGCCCTCGGCGTCCACCTGACCATGAAGCCGGCCAATGGCAACGACTACGCGACCATCGTCCCGACGATGACCGCGTCGAAGAAGCTGCCGGACTGGATCCAGCTGCCGTCCTGGTGGAACGCCGGCTTCAATGTCGGTGCGCTGGCGGGCACCCAGCTGGCGGACCTCACCCCGTACCTGTCCGGCGGCAAGATCAAGAAGTACCCGAATCTGGCCGCGATGCCCACCGGCGCCTGGCAGGCCGGCGCGTGGGAGGACAAGATCTACGGCATCCCCTCCTTCGCCACCGGCATGGCCTTGGCCGGGGCCGTCTTCTTCCGTGCGGACGTGCTGGGTGCGAAGGGCATCACCGCGGACCAGATCACGTCCGCCGACGACCTGTGGAACCTGGGCAAGGAGCTCACCGACGCCAAACGCGGCGTGTGGGCCTTCGACGACGTGTGGACCTATCTGTACCCGGCATGGGGCCTTCCCGCCAAGTTCACCGTCGAAAAGGGGAAGCTCATACACAAGTACGAGATGCCCGAGTTCCTCGAGGCCCTGGACTGGCACTACCGGCTCGCCAAGGCCGGCTACGTGCACCCGGATTCCCTGGCGGGCGACACCAACAACGGCACCGCCCGGTTCTATGCCGGAAAGGCCTTGATCGAGGGCGGCGGCACCGGAGCCTGGAACCTGTCGGACTACCAGTCCGGCGTCGCCGCGAACAAGAACTACCGCCGTGGAGCCTTCAACGTCATCTCCGCCGATGGCAGGTCCAGGCCCCAGACCTTCCTCAGCCCCTCCACCAGCATCATCAGCTACCTCAACGCCAAGCTCAAGGGCGACCAGATCGAGGAGCTGCTGTCCGTCGCCAACTACCTCGCCGCGCCCTACGGTTCCACCGAGTACACGCAGGTCGTCTACGGCGTCGAGGGCACCCACCACACAATGGTGAACGGCGTCCCCACCTACACCGACGAGGGAAAGAAGACCGCGCAGCAGCAGACGTACCCTTTCCTGGCCTCCGCTCCGCAGGTCGTCAGCAACCCCGGCGCCGACCTTGTGACGAAGGACTACACCGGCTGGCAGGCCCGGACCGCGAAGTCCGTCTACAAGCCGGTGTTCTGGAACATGAACATCACCGTGCCCAAGCGCTATGCCACCGCCGACGCCGCGCAGGCCGTCGAGGACGCCATCAAGGACTGCTGCCACGGCATCAAGAATGTCTCCGATGTCCAGTCCGCCATCTCCTCCTGGAAGTCCAGCGGCGGGGAACAGGTGATCAATTGGTACCGGACCGCGGTACTGGAAAAGTACGGCACCGGCCAGTAGCTGACGACCAGCGTGCAGCGGGCCGCGCACCTTTGGGCCGCCGCACAGCAAGGAGGAACGGTGGCCGCCACGATCACCACCAAGGCGAAGAAGGAATCCACGTCGGCAGCGGTCGAGGGCGGCGAGAAGTCCCTTCCCGGAGCGAACCGCATGACCCGGCGGACGCAGTTGCGCCGCGACAAGTCGCTGATCATCATGACCCTGCCGGCGGTCGCGCTGCTGCTGGTCTTCAACTACGTACCGCTGTTCGGCTTGATAACCGCCTTCGAGTACTACGACCCGCTGGTCGGGGTTGTGCACAGTGACTGGGGCGGCCTCGACCAGTTCCGGCAGGTCTTCAACGACCCGCTGTTCTGGGAGGCACTGCGCAACACCCTCTGGCTCAGCTTCGTCCAACTGATTCTCTTCTTCCCCATGCCGATCGTCCTGGCCCTGGTGCTCAACACGGTGCTCAGCGAACGGCTGCGGAACTTCATCCAGTCCGTGGTCTACCTGCCGCACTTCTTCTCCTGGGTGCTGGTCATCACCATCTTCAAGGAGATGCTCGGCGGCGCCGGAGTGCTCAACCATTTCCTGGCCCAGCACAACCTGGGCAGCTGGAACGTCATGACCGACCCGCACACCTTCGCGCTGCTGATCACCTCGCAGGCTGTGTGGAAGGAGGCCGGCTGGGGCATCATCGTCTTCCTCGCCGCCCTCGCCGCCATCGACCAGAACCTCTACGAGGCCGCCGCCGTCGACGGTGCCAACCGCTGGCGCCGGATGTGGCACATCACCCTCCCCGGCATGCGCGGCGTCATCGTGCTGATGCTCGTGCTGCGCCTGGGGAACGCCCTGACCGTCGGCTTCGAGCAGTTGCTGATCCAGCGCGACGCCGTCGGCCACGACACCGCTGACGTACTGGACACCTTCTCCTTCTACTACGGCATCGCCACCAACAACTACAGCTACGGCGCTGCCGCCGGACTGTTCAAGAGCGTGATCTCACTGCTCCTGATCTGGGGCGCCAACAAGGCCGCGCACGCCTTCGGCGAGGACGGGTTGTATCGCAAATGAACCAGACCCTGACACAGACGCAGTCCGCCTCCGCCCTCCGGCCCGATCGCCGCCACGGCCGCGCCGTCTGGGAGGAGAAGCCCACCGTCGCCGGGCAGACACTCAAGGGCGGCGTCCTCTTCCTGGTCCTGGCCGCCGTGCTGGTGCCGCTCTACATCGTCGTCCTCACCAGTTTCTCCAGCCCCGGCGCCATCAACCGCGCCGGAGGACTTGTGCTCTGGCCCGACGGTCTCACCCTCGGCGCCTACCGGCAGATGCTCACCGACGGCCCGGTCACCCGCGCTGTCCTGGTCAGCCTCGCCATCACTGTCATCGGCACGGCGCTGTCCATGGTGGTCTCAGTACTGTGCGCCTACGGACTCTCCCGGTCCCGCTCTCTCGGCCACCGCAGCATCCTGATGCTGCTGATCGTCACCATGTTCGTCAGCGGCGGACTGATCCCCACTTACCTCGTCGTCACCGGCCTCGGCGGCTACGGCCAGTACTGGGCGCTGATCCTGCCCAGCGCCGTCTCCGTCTTCAACATTCTGGTGCTGCGCTCCTTCTACTCCGGCACCGCCGGCGACCTGATCGACGCGGCCCGGATGGACGGCTGCAGCGAATGGCGCATCCTCTGGTCGGTGGTGCTGCCCACCTCCCGCGCCGTCACCGCGGTCGTGGCAATGTTCTACGCCGTCGGCTACTGGAACGCGTTCTTCAACGTGATGCTCTACATGCCGACCGACAGCGCCAAGTGGCCACTGCAGTATGTGCTCCTGGAGTACGTCAACTACGGCTTGAACATGCCCGGAACGGTCAACAACGGTTTCGGCGGTTCACACGCGCAGACCGCGCCCCAGTCGCTGCAGATGGCTGTGGTGGTGCTGACGCTGGTGCCGATCCTGCTTGTGTATCCCTTCATGCAGAAGCACTTCAAGACGGGTGTACTCACCGGGGCAATCAAGGGTTGACCACCGCGGTCCGGCGTCACACATGATCGAGGCAGGCGCTCGCCGTCGTCCGCGAACCGCGCTGACCGCTCCCGCGCCGGTGGACCGTGGAACGCACGCTCGCGTGGGTGATGTTCCACCGCCGCCGGGCCCGCGGCCAGGCCGCGTCTCCTGGCGTGACCCGGCATCCCAGGATGCCGTGATCTGCGACGCGCAGGCTCAGGTTCGCCGGTCGGTATGCGCCGATCCGTGTTCTGCTCTGAACGCGGTCCGGTAGACGCCGGGCGGCACTGCGTAGCGCTGTCGGAAGACCCGGTTGAAGTGGAACGGGCTGGTGAAGCCGGATGCCGCAGCCACCCGTGCCACCGGCAGCTCGGTGGCCTCCAGCAGCCGGGCGGCGTGCCGCAGCCGGGCGTGCCGCAGCGCACGCATCGGGGTCTGGCCGAGCTGTTCGGTGAACAGATGCGCCAACCGGGACGGTGAGAGCGCGACGGAGTCCGCCAGCGACCCTACGGTGTGCGCGGCGCCGGGGTCGGCCGCGATCAGCGCCTGGGCCCGCCGCACCCGCGGGTCGATGCCCGCGCCGCCGGGCTCACGCCGCGCGGCACCCGCGGTCACGGTGGCGAGCAGGACGACCTCCTCCAGTGCGCACAGGGCCAGCTCCCGTGCGGCGCTGCTGTGGGCCACAGCGGTGCGGTCGACCGGGGGCTCGGGGCAGGGGTCGGGGTCGGGCGGGGCAGCACTGCCCGACCAGCGGGCGTCCGCGAGCATCCGGTCGAAGGCGGTGCCGATCCGGCCGTGCACGTCGCCGGGTACCGAGTCGACGAGGAACAGCCGGTCGCCGCGGGCGTACGGCCGCAGCCAGGCGGACCAGGAGGGCCTGGCCTGGCAGTGAGCCCACCGGAAGGTCCACTGCCGCGCGCCCGGAGCGACCGCGTAGCGGTGCGGCACGCCGGGCCCCAGCACCACCAGGTCGCCCGGTCCCGCCTCGGCCGTTGCCTTTCCCTGCAGCAGTTGTCCGCGCCCGCCCGTGGTCCAGGTGAGCAGCCAGCTGTCCGCGCCGTGCGGCCGGTGCACGCGGTAGCCGGGCCGCTGGTCGAAGTGGCCCGTGATCACCAGGCCGGGCGGCGGGGACGGCGTAGCAGGACCGGACAAGTCGTCAGCATGCACAGGCATCCTCCCGGGAGGGGTCTGAGCCCTAGCGTGACAGCCACGGGACGCCGACCAGAAGGAGACCGCATGACAGCCACGGACATTGGCGGCCCGGACGCCGTAACCCTCGCGGCAGCCCGTGAGCCCGTCCTGCCGGAGGCCGGCCGCCGGCAGTTCGAGGACCAGGGCTTCACCGTGGTGCGGGGACTGTTCGGGCGGGACGAAATCGAGGAGATCCGCACGGAGTTCACCGCGCTGCAGGCCGCGGGGCCGATTCCTGGGCACTTCGAACCGCGCGTGACCGGGGCCGGCGGCTCGGCCGACCCACTGGACGCCTATCCGCGCGTGCTGCATCCGCACCGGATCAGCGAGCTGGCCCTGCGTTACCTGCTCGAGCCCCGGCTACAGGATGTGCTGGAGACGCTTCTGGGAGAGGAGGTCCTGGCCGCCCAGAGCATGTTCTACTTCAAGCCGCCGGGCGCCCGGGGCCAGGCGCTGCACCAGGACAACTTCTACCTGCGTGTGGAGCCCGGGACCTGCGTGGCCGCCTGGATCGCCTGCGACGTGATCGACCGGGACAACGGCGGCCTGGAGGTCGTACCCGGTACGCACCACATGGATCTGTTCTGCCCGGAGACGGCGGACCCGGATCTGTCCTTCGCCCGCGAATACGTCGCGCCGCCCCCGGGACTGGCGGTGGTGCCAGTCGACATGGAACCGGGCGACGTTCTGTTCTTCAACGGCAGCCTGGTGCACGGCTCGCAGCCCAACCGCACAGCCGACCGTTTCCGCCGCTCCCTCATCTGCCACTACGCCGGCCGCTCGGCGCAGCGGATCGGAAGCTGGTACCCCACCCTGACGATGAACCGCGAGCGTGTCGTCCTGCCCGAGAGCGAGGGCGCGGGCCCCTGCGGTACGCAGTTCGAACCGTCGGCGCCTCACTGAGGGCCTGCTCTTGCCGTGCTGGAGACTTGGCGGCGCCGGGCGCGGGCTGTCGGTCCAGGGCTGTCAGCTGAACCGCTCCTGGAGTCGTCTGTCGTCACAGTCTCCTGATGCCCAGCCCGGCGGTTCCTTGAGAGCGTCACAGGGGTGGCCGTCGGCGGACCCGGTGGTACGACGCCGCCCTGACGCGGGAAAGTGGCGTGTACGTCAACTCTGCCCGGCTGCGCCGAGACGGGCGCGGAATCACCTGGCCGGTCCGGCGCTGTGACCACGGTCTCGCCTCGGTGTCGTCGCAGATTGATCCTGAGACGCTCCGGGGACCCGTTGCACTGCCGCAGTTCGGTGACGGGCGCCGACGCGAAACCCGGGAAAGGACGCGCGTAATGAACCGAGCAGACCGATTGGATGGTCATGGCGATCCTGGGATGAGAGAGATGGCTGGACGCCGTGTCTGGCCGATCGCCCTCGGAGGAGCGGCGTCGTCGCTTCGACCTGACCTGAGCCGGGCAACGGCGGTATCGACGATCAACGCGGCGATCGACAGCGGAGTGAACCTCATCGACACTGCTCGCGTCTACACGGCCGTCGACGAGGAAGCACACAACGAGCGTCTCATCGGCGATGTACTGGCCGCCCGCCAGGACGGGAGCACCGTGATGGTCGCGACCAAGGGCGGCCACTTCAGAACAGGACCGATGGAATGGAAGAACGTTGCCCGGCCCGCCGCTCTGAGAGCGGACCTTGAAGCAAGCTTGCGGGCGTTGCAGCGCGAGACGGTTGATCTGTACTTTCTGCACTGGCCGGATCCCGACGTGCCTTTCGCGGAGAGCGACGGCGCTCTCCGCGAGATGCGCAAAGAAGGGGAAGATCCGAGCCATCGGCATTTCCAATGTCGACCCTGCCCTTTTCGCTGTCGCCCGCACGGTCACATCAGTCGATGCCGTTGAGAATCCGTACTCCGCGCTCAACAGAGGCGACGATGCGCTCCTTCACGAATGCGAGCGCCACGGCATTCCGTTTCTGGCCTACTCACCGCTGCGAGGATGGGGCGCAGGCGAGGCTCCGACCCGCCCCCTCCTGGACCTCGCGGCTCATCGAGGTGCCTCGCCGCAGCAGTTGCTTCTCGCCTGGCTGCTGCATCGGTCCGACTCTCTCCTGCCGATCAGCGGCGCCGGACGCCGTCCTTGACCAGCGCAAGCTGCTGGCCGGGCGGATCGAGGAACTGCTGGAGGCACACCCTCTTTCGAAGGTCCTGACGTCCATGCCAGGAGTCGGCGTCAGGACCGGAGCCAGGATCCTCATCGAGGTCGGCGACGGCAGCACCTTCCCGACCGCCGGCCACCTCGCCGCTTACGCCGGCCTCGCACCCGCGACCCGCAGTTCCGGGTCGTCGATCCGCGGCGAACAGCCCTCCAGGAGAGGAAACAAGCAGCTCAAGCGGGCCTTCTTCCTCTCCGCGTTCGCTGCCTTGGGCGACCCGGCGTCGCGGGCCTACTACGACAAGAAGATCGCGCAGGGAAAGCACCACACGCAGGCCCTGCTCTGCCTCGCCCGGCGCCGGGCAGATGTCCTCTTCGCGATGCTCCGGGACGGCACCCTTCTACGAACCGCAGCCTGTTCGGGCGGTCGCTCCGCAAACCTAGACCATAGTCAAGAGATGGTCCGTGGGGCCATAGTCGATCTTCCAGTCGGCATAGACCCCCACGGCGCCGTCCTTCTGGCACCGCAGCCCAACGGTCACCCAGCGGACCGACCCGTCGCCAGCGAGCGAGAACGCGACTGCCGTCTCGAACTCCTCGCTCCCGCACGGGCAGCCGGCCTCGCCAGGATCCGCGTCCTCCCAGAACTCCTCGCTATCCGCGATGAACGCGCGGCCGCCGCAACCAGTACACACCCGCTCGGCTCCGCCCTCGACATCGTCAACGAGCACGAAAAACACGCGCCCGCCGCAGACGCCGCAGACGGAAGGAACGATCTTCACCGGACGGCCGTCGGCAGCGTTCCGGAGCAACGCCGCGAGGTCCGCAGAGACACCCTCGCCAACCTGATCATCAGCATGCACAGGCACATCGTTCCAGACGTCCGAACCAGCACCCATCCACCTTGACCAAAGACATAGGGGCACCCCCCGCTGACCAGCGTGTTTCGCCAGATGCCGCGATGTGAGGATGAGGGTCATTAGTACTGCGGTACTAACCGGTTCCCCCGGATTCGGTCCCGCAGGAGGCAGGTCACGCGGAAATCCGCTCATAGCTTGAGATCACGGGTCAGTCAGACCCCAGTTCTCGCAATGATCTCTATCTCCTGGTGGGAGTACCCCGTGGCCACCTTCCTCTATCGACTGGGACGACTCGCCTTCCGGCGACGACGCCTCGTGCTGATGCTGTGGATCGCCGTCCTGGCCGCCGTAGGCATCGGCGCCATGAGTTCCACCGGCTCCACCTCGGACAGCTTTACCCTGCCCGGCACCCAGTCCCAGAAAGCCATCGACCTGCTGGAGAAGGAGTTCCCGCAGGCATCCGCCTCAGGCGCCACCGCCCGGGTCGTCTTCGAAGCCCCCGCCGGGCAGAAGCTCACCGCCAGCGCCAACAAGGCCGAAATCACATCGCTGGTGGCCGAACTGAAGACGTCGCCGCAGGTGGCGAGTGTCTCCGACCCGTTCACCAGTGGTCTGGTCAGCAAGTCCGGCAGCATCGCGTACGCCCAGGTCTCCTACAAGGTCGCCAAGTCCGACGTCAGCAGCGCCGCGCACGACGCCCTGAACAAGGTCGCCGAGGAAGGCAAGAAGGCCGGGCTGACGGTCAGCATGGGCGGTGACGCCGTCGAGGACAAGGCGGCCAGCAAAGTGACCGAGCTGATCGGTCTCGCGGTCGCCGCAGTCGTCCTGATAATCACCTTCGGTTCACTGATCGCGGCGGGACTCCCGCTGCTGACCGCGATCCTCGGCGTGGGCGTGGCGGTCATGTGCATCACCATCGCCACCTCGTTCGTGGACATGGCCTCGGCAGCTTCGACCCTGGCTCTGATGCTGGGCCTGGCGGTGTCCATCGACTACGCCCTGTTCATCGTCTCCCGCTACCGCAACGAGATCCGCGACGGCCACGATCCGGAGGAGGCCGCCGGACGGGCTCTCGGCACCGCGGGCTCCGCAGTGGTCTTCGCCGGCCTCACCGTGATCGTCGCTCTGGGGGGTCTGAGTGTCATCGGCATCCAGATGCTGACTTCCATGGGCCTGGCCTCTGCCTTCGCCGTCGCCGTCGCCGTGGTGATCGCGCTGACCCTGCTGCCCGCGATGCTGGGCTTCGCCGGGCCCCGGATCATGAAGGGCAAGCTCCTCAGCAGCCGTATGCGGGCCCTGGAGGAGCGCGGCGAGGGCCGGCCGATGGGCGTGCGCTGGGCGAGGTTCGTCACCCGCAACCCGGTGAAGGTCCTCGCCGTCTCGGTGATCGGTCTGGGCCTGCTGGCCATTCCCGCCATGTCGCTGCGCCTGGCCCTGCCCGACGACTCCATGAAGTCCCCCGGCAGCACCCAGCGGGTCGCCTACGACACCCTGAGCAAGGGCTTCGGGCCTGGCTTCAACGGACCGCTGACCGTCGTCGTCGACGCCCGCGGCAGCGACGACCCCGAGGCCGCCGCCAAGGACGCGGTCACGCTGATCGGCAAGCTGTCCGACGTCGCCACGGTGCGCGACGCCGCGTTCAACAAGGCCGGCGACGTGGCCCTGATCGGGGCCGTCCCCAGGAGTGCGCCCAGCAGCCAGGCCACCAAGGACCTGGTCAACGACATCCGCAACCAGAATGCCGCCCTGCACAAGGAGACCGGCGCCGACCTGATGGTCACCGGAGTGACCGCCGTCAACATCGACGTGTCCACCAAGCTCGCCCAGGCCCTCATTCCCTACCTGGCCATCGTCGTCGGCCTCGCCCTGATCCTGCTGCTGCTGGTCTTCCGCTCGATCCTGATCCCCCTCAAGGCCGCCCTCGGCTTCCTCCTCAGCGTCGCGTCCACCCTCGGCATCCTGGTCGCCGTCTTCCAGTGGGGCTGGCTGAAGGATCTCTTCGGCATCGACGAGACCGCGCCGATCGTGAGTGTGCTGCCCATCCTGCTGATCGGCGTGGTCTTCGGACTCGCCATGGACTACGAGGTCTTCCTCGTCACCCGGATGCGGGAGGAATACGTCCACGGAGCCCATCCCACCGAGGCGATCGTCTCCGGCTTCCGGCACAGCGGCCGGGTGGTCACCGCCGCCGCGGTCATCATGATCTCCGTCTTCTCCGGCTTCCTCCTCGACGACGTGGCGCTGATCAAGTCGATCGGCCTGGGCCTGGCCTCCGCCGTGTTCTTCGACGCCTTCGTGGTCCGGATGACCATCGTCCCTGCGGTGATGACCCTGCTCGGGCGCCGCGCCTGGGCCCTGCCGAAGTGGCTGGACCGTGTCATGCCCAACGTGGACGTCGAGGGCGAGAAGCTGCGCCACGTCCTGGCCGCCCAGCAGGCCGGCGCAGCGGTCCAATCCGACAGCGGTGCCCCCGCGAGCCCGAGTGCCAGTGCCTCGCCTGTTCTCGTCGGCGTGGGCGGCCCTGCCGAGACGGGCGCGACTGCGCCTGCCGGACAGTCCCCCAGCCGGGTACGCGGACTGTCCGGGCTCAGGCCCCGCCGGGCAGGCAAGTCCGACGACGACACGCCCACCGGCACGACCGGGTCGAAAACCTCGGCAGTGAAGGGGCTACAGAAGAAGATGACCCGCAAGGGCTGACGGGGCCGAGCCACAGCGAGAGCTGCGGGCCACAGCCTGATCACCGACGGATCGGCCGACTCCCACCGGCCGACTCCCCAGCCCCGCCCGCCGGTCCCATCCCCCCGGGGACCGGCGGGCGGCCTCCCGACCCGCGAAGGACCCCCTCCGTGACCGCACCGAGCGCACCCGCGCAGGCCCCCAGCCCGGACGACGACCAGGTGCTGGAGACCCTGACCAGCGACTCCGAACTGCGCGTGATCGCCTCGGTCATCTTCCGGCTGGCCGCGTTGCGGCGGGCCGACCGGGCCCACCCCAGGGTCCGGCACTGGGGGGTACCGGCCTTCTGCGCCGCGCTCGGCATCAGCTCCTTCCTCAACCCCTACAACATCGGCGATGTCCCGGCGCAACTGGCCATCATCGTCGCCTTCACCGTCCCGCTCCTGTGGCGGGAGCGCCAGCCCATACTGGTCTTCGCCCTCATCACCGCCGCGTCGGTGGCGGCCCTCC
Source organism: Streptomyces sp. NBC_01537 (assembly GCF_045040445.1). NCBI lineage: Bacteria > Bacillati > Actinomycetota > Actinomycetes > Kitasatosporales > Streptomycetaceae > Streptomyces > Streptomyces sp. NBC_01537. The sequence continues at coordinate 497,453 of NZ_CP109392.1, forward strand.
CTCTGGGGGTACTGTCCGGCGCCGAGTCCGCACGCGTCGTGGCCCTGTTCCATGTCGGCCGCCACTGCACCCCGCGACAACTCGCCCTGGCCCTCGGCATCACCACCGCGGAACTTGTGGCGTGGGCCGCCGTCTTCTGGAAGGGCGGCCAGCTGGAACACGCCACCCGACCGGAGGTCGTGACCCTGCTGGCGATGACCGCCATGGCGGCGTTCGCCGCACTGGGTCTGCTCAGCAGACTGGCCAATGCCTACATCGACGCCTTGAGGAAAGACCGCGATCAGCAGGCCCGCCTCGCCACCGCGCAGGAACGCGCCCGCGTCTCGCGGGAGATGCATGACATCCTCGGCCACACCCTGGCCGTCATCGTCGGCCTCGCCGACGGCGCCGCCGCACTCACCGCCGCCAAACCCGAGCGCAGTGCCCAGACACTGCGCATCATCAGCGCCAGCGGCCGCGACGCCCTGGCCGAACTGCGCCGTCTCCTCTCCGTCATCGGCGAGGACAGCGAGGGTCCGGACGACGCGCCGCTCGCTCCACAGCCCGGCCTGACCGACATCGACGCCCTGCTCGACCGTGTCCGCGCCGCCGGTCCCACCGTCGCCCTGGAGACTCACGGGAACCTCGCCGGCCTGCCCCCTGGCCTCCAGCTCTCCATCTACCGCATCGTCCAGGAAGCCCTGACCAACACCGTCAAGTACGCCGCCTCCGACACCTCGGTGCATGTGTCCCTCGCCGCCGGCCCGGACGCCGTCCACGTCACCGTCGAGGACACGGGCCCGTCCCGGACCCCCACCACAGGCCGTCCGGGCACGGTCGGCGGTCGCGGCCTGGTCGGCATGCGCGAACGTGCCGCCCTCTACCGGGGCAACGTCACCGCAGGCCCCAACGCCCAGGGCGGCTGGACCGTCCGCGCACTCCTCGTCCCCAACCCGGCCTCCCCCAAGCTCTCGACTTCGCTCGAGCAGGGGGGACCCCCATCCTCCCCGGAGAAGCACCGCTCATGACCACTGTCCTCATCGTCGACGACCACGCCCTGCAACGCATGGGCTTCAGCATGCTCCTGGAGGCCCAGCCCGACATGGCCGTCGTCGGCGAGGCCGCCAACGGCAGCGAAGCGGTTCGCATGACCGCCGAACTCCGTCCCGACGTCGTCCTGATGGACGTCCGGATGCCCGGCATGGACGGCATCGAGGCCACCCGCCGCATCGTGGAGTCCGGCGGCCGCTCGCGCATCCTGGTGCTGACCACCTTCGATCTCGACGAGTACGCCTACGACGCCCTGCGTGCCGGAGCCAGCGGCTTCCTGCTCAAGGACGCCCTGCCCGAAGAACTTGTCGCCGGAGTCCGCGCGGTGGCCGCCGGCGACGCCGTCATCTCCCCCGGGCTCACCCGCAAGCTGATCGACGCCTTCAGCGACCGCCTCCCCGGGCACTCCCCGCAGCAGCAGCGCCGCCTCGCCGACCTCACCCAGCGCGAATGCGAAGTCCTCACCGCCATGGCCACCGGCTGGACGAACCAGGAGATCGCTGAGCGTCTTCACCTCGCCGAATCCACCGTCAAATCCCACATCGGCCGCATCCTCACCAAGATCGGCGCCCGCGACCGCGTACAGGCCGTGATCTTCGCCTACGACACCGGACTCGTCCGCCCGGCATGAGCCGACCCGCCCCGCTCGCCCGAATCCCCAAGGGCCACACCGACACCGCTCCGTGTTCACCGAAACGTCCCCACAGCCCAGCATCCGGAACGAAGAACAGGACACAGCAATGGGACCGTTGGCACGAACCGGCATAGGCGTCGCCCTGGCGTGCGGGGTACTGGTCACCGCCGTCAGCATCGGACGGAACTCCGACAGCCACGACAAGAAGGAGACGCCCAAGGGGCCGTACGTCGCGCTCGGCGACTCATACACCTCAGGCCCCAAAATACCTCCCCAGACCGGCACGCCGGCCGGCTGCGACCGCTCCGGCCGCAACTACCCGGCCCTGGTCGCCAAGGAACTGAGCCTGAAGACGGCCGACTTCCATGACGTCAGCTGCAGCGGCGCCACCATCTCCGAACTCACCACCCCCCAGTCCACCGGCAACGGCACCAACCCCGCACAACTCTCCGCGCTGCACAGCACCACGAGGCTGGTCACCCTGGGCATCGGCGGCAACGACATCGGCTTCAGCTCGATGATCACCAAGTGCGTCACGACCGGAGCGCTCTTCAAGCTGGCCGACCGCATCACCGACGTCACCGACAAGGCACCCTGCAAGGAGAAGTACACCTCCGGCGGCACCGACGAGGTGGCTCAGAAGATCCGCGCCACGGGCGACCGCCTCTCCCGGGCACTGACCGAGATCGAACGCCGCGCGCCCGAGGCCCGGGTCTACGTCGTCGGCTACCCGTCGATCCTGCCCTCCAAGGGCACCGACTGCGGCCGCGACCTGCCCATCGCCCCCGGCGACGTCACGTTCCTGCGCCAGAAGCAGCAGGAGCTCAACTCCATGCTCGGCGAACGCGCGCGGGCCGCAGGAGCGACGTACGTCGATACCTTCACGCCCTCCACCGGCCACGACGCCTGCTCCCCGGCGGCCACCCGCTGGATCGAGCCCCTCAACCCCAGCAGCCCGGCAGCCGTGGTCCACCCCAACGAACACGGCGAACGCGGCATGGCCACCGCCGTCCTGCGCTCCCTCAGCAGCTGAAGCCAGCACCGTAGGGGCAGTCGCGGGGCCATCAGCAGGACGCCCGCATCGACCTCCCCGTTCCCCCTCGGCTCCGGGCGAGTGCTCGATCCGAGCGCCCGCCCGGTCCGAACATGGCCGGCCGCACTTCTCATGGACCCGTCCGCCGGGAGAACGCCCGCATGACCACCGTACTCATCGTCAACGACCAGGCTCTGCAACGTCTCGGCCTCCGCCTGCTCCTGGAAGCCCAGCCCGACTTCACGGTCGTGGGCGAGGCGACCGACTGCGACCAGGCGGTTCGAGCCGCCGACGCACTGCAGCCCGATGTCGTCCTCATGGACATGGGATCGACGGACATCGACCGTACCCAGGCCATACGCCGCATCACCCGGCCCGACAGCCGATCCAGGACGCCTGCCGCCGGTCGGACGAGCGGGCTCCCTCCGCGGGTGCTGGTGCTGACCGCGTTCGATGGCGACGAACACGCCTACGCCGCCCTGCGCGCGGGCGCCGATGGACTCCTGCTCAAGGACGCGGCGGCCCGTGCCTCGGGTTCGAGGTCGGTGAGGGTGAAGTCCCGGCGCAGGGGGGCCAGCCGGTCGCCGGTGATCCAGTCCTGGTCGCGTACCGACAGGTCCCAGACATGGTGGTGGGCGTCGACGATGCCCGTCATGGTGGTCACAGCTCCCACACCACGGGCAGCGAGGCACCGGCGCCGTCGGCCGAGTAGTCGTGGGCGACGTCCAGGAGCTCGGTCATCCGCGTCTGCCAGGCGATGTTGACCGGCGGTTTCTCCAGTGCGGCGATCATCGCCGGATAGTCCTCGACCTCCAGTACGTGGAAGAGGCCGGTGCCTCCCCCACGCTCGGCTCCGCTCGCGCGGGGGGACCCCCACCGCCAGATGGTCCAGGCGCTCGCTCCGGCGGCGCGGATGGCGGCAGTGAGTTCGTCCGGTACCTCGCGGTGCGCCGCCTCGTACTCCTCGACGCGGTCGGCGCGGACCTTGGTGTGCAGGGCGATCCTCACGACGGCTCCTTTGCCGGGGTATTCGCAGGCGTGTGCGTCGGCGTGGGCTGAGGGACGGGCGCGTGTGCGGGCAGCAGGCCTTCGGCACGCAGGTCGTCCCAGAGCGCTTCGGGGAGCGGACGCCGCAGCGAAGCGACGGTGTCGTTCACCTCGTCGGCGCTGCGGGCGCCGGTCAGGACACTCGCCACGGCCGGGTGGCCGAAGGGGAAGCGCAGGGCGGCGGCGCGCAGCGGCACGCGGTGGCGGTCGCAGACCGCCTTCAGCCGCAGCGCACGGTCCAGCAGCGGCTCCGGGGCGGGGGCGTAGTCGTAGGTCGCACCGGACCGGGGGTCGGCCAGGAGACCGGAGTTGAGAACACCGCCGATGATCACACTCATGCCCCGGGCCGCGGCCTCGGGCAGCAGCTCGTCCAGGGCGCCGTGCTCCAGCAGCGTGTAGCGGCCGGCGAGCAGGACGACGTCCATGTCGGTGTCGCGGACGAACCGGGTGAGGGCTTCCGCCTGGTTCATGCCGGCCCCGATCGCCCCGATGACGCCCTCTGCCCGCAGCCGCTCCAGCGCGGGGTATGCCTCCTTGAGCGCGAACTCGACGTAGTCGTCGGGGTCGTGGAGCAGGACGGTGTCGACGCGGTCCAGGCCGAGCCGTTCCAGGCTGGCCTCGACGGAGCGCAGCACGCCGTCGGCGGTGAAGTCCCACTGCCGGCGGTGGGTGGCGGGGACGGCGAAGCCGTTGGCCAGGTCATTGCCGCCGGGGCCGCCCGGGACGAGCAGCCGGCCCACCTTGGTGGACACCGTGTACGCGTCCCGGGGCCGGCCGCGCAGGGCGGCGCCCAGCCGTCGTTCGGACAGTCCGAGGCCGTAGTGCGGTGCGGTGTCGAAGGTGCGGATGCCCGCGTCCCAGGCGGCCGTCACGGTGTCGGCGGCGGCCTGGTCGCTGACGGGGGTGTAGAGGTTGCCGAGGGCGGCGGCGCCGAACGCCAGCTCGGTGACGCGGACACCGCTGCGGCCCAGGGTGGTGGTTCTCATGAGGTGGCCGGGGGCCGGATGCGCAGGCCCTGCATGCCGCCGTCGACGGCGAGCGAGGTGCCGGTGACGGAGGCCGCGGCGGGGCTCGCCAGGTAGGCGATGGCGGCGGCCACCTCGTCGGCGGTGACCAGCCGGCCCATGGGCTGTCGGGCGTTCAGGGCGGCGCGTTCGGCCTGCGGGTCGTCGGCGGCGTCCAGCAGCCGGCCCACCCATGGGGTGTCGGCGGTGCCGGGGTTGACGCAGTTGACCCGGATGCCCTCGCGGACGTGGTCGGCGGCCATCGCCAGCGTCAGCGACAGCACGGCGCCCTTGCTGGCGCAGTACAGGGCGCGCTGCGGCAGCCCGGCGGTGGCGCCGATGGAGCAGGTGTTGACGATTGCCGCGTGCGTGGAGCGCCGCAGGTGGGGCAGGGCGGCGCGGGTGGTCCGTACGATGCCGAGCACGTTGACGTCCAGGACGCGGTGCCACTGCTCGTCGGGATTGTCCTCGACGGTGCCGATGGCGCCCATCCCGGCGTTGTTGACCACGATGTCGATGCCGCCCAGCTCCTCCGCCGCCGACTCGACGGCCGCTCGCACGGAGGCGTCGTCGCAGACGTCGGCCTTGAAGGGCAGCAGCCCGTCGGGGAGCCCGCCCGGGTTCAGGTCCAGGACTGCGACGCGCGCACCCCGGTCCGCGAGGAGCCGGGCGGTGGCCAGGCCGATGCCGGAAGCGCCGCCGGTGACCAGGGCGCTGAGGCCCTGCAGGTCGCCGCTCATGCCGTCTCCGCCTTCTGCGCGGTGAGGTCGGTGAGGTCGGCGACCCAGAACGTACCGTCGGGATAGCTGAACTCGGCGATCGACTCCGGGAACATCTGCGCGGAGAAGCCGGGCGTGGTCGGGGCCGTGTAGTGGCCCCGGGATATCACCACGGGCGTGAGGAAGTGCTCGTGGAGGTGGTCGACGAACTCGATGACGCGGTTCTCGGTGGTGCCGGACAGTGCCACGAAGTCGAACATCGACAGGTGCTGGACCAGTTCGCACAGCCCCACGCCGCCCGCGTGCGGGCAGACGGGCACGCCGAAGTGCGCGGCGAGCAGCAGGATGGCCAGGTTCTCGTTGACTCCTCCGACGCGGGCCGCGTCGATCTGGAGCACGTCGATCGCCCCGGCCTGGAGCAGCTGCTTGAAGACGATGCGGTTCTGGACGTGTTCGCCGGTCGCGACCTTCACCGGGGCGACACCCTCACGGATCGCCGCGTGGCCGAGGATGTCGTCGGGTGAGGTGGGTTCCTCGATCCAGTACGGGTCGCACTCGCCCAGCGCGTTGGTCCATGCGATCGCCTCGTCGACGTTCCACCGCTGGTTGGCGTCGATGGCCACCCGGATGCCCGGGCCGACGGCGGCGCGGGCGGCGCGCAGCCGACGGATGTCGTCCTCGAGGTCGGCGCCGACCTTGAGCTTGATCTGGGTGAAACCGTCGGCGACGGCCTGCTTCGCCAGCCGGGTCAGCTTCTCGTCGGAGTAGCCGAGCCAGCCCGGCGAGGTGGTGTAGCCGGGGTAACCCCGCTCCAGCAGCGTCTTCTCCCGCTCCGCGGCGCCCTGCTTGCCCTTGCTGAGCAGTTCCAGGGCCCGCTCGGGGCTGAGCACGTCGGCGATGTAACGGAAGTCGACCTGGGAGACCAGCCACTGCGGGTCGGCGTCGGCCAGCAGCTTCCACAGCGGCTTGCCCTCACGCTTGGCCGACAGATCCCACACCGCGTTGACGACGGCCCCGATCGCCATGTGCATCACGCCTTTTTCCGGGCCAAGCCAGCGCAGCTGGCTGTCCCCGATCAGGTCCCGGTTCAGCGAAGCGGGGTCGGTGCACAACTGGTCGACGGGTCGGCCCACGAGGTGCGGACGCAGCGCGTTGATCGCCGCGACCTGCACGTCGTTGCCCCGGCCGATAGTGAAGACGAACCCGTGGCCCTCCAGTCCGTCGGCGGCATCGGTACGCAGCACCACGTAGGCGGCGGAGTAGTCGGGGTCCGGATTCATCGCGTCCGACCCGTCCAGCTCCCGCGAGGTGGGGAACCGGATGTCGTAGGTGTCGACCGCGGTGATGCGGGGAGGGGGTGCGGACATGGCGGGCTTGGCGGGCAAGGGAGGGGCCTTTCAGGCTTGGGCGAAGGTCTGGCGCTGGCTGCCGAGACCGTCGATGTCGAGTTCGACGGTGTCACCGGGCCGCAGATAAGGGGTGCCGGGAAGGCCGAGGGCGACGCCGGCGGGGGTGCCGGTGTTGATCACGTCGCCGGGTTCCAGAACCATGTAGTGGCTGAGGTACTCGACAATGTGGGCGACCGGGAAGATCATGTCGCGGGTGTGGCCGTCCTGCCTCTTCACCCCGTTCACCGACAGACGCAGGCCCAGATCCTGGGGGTCGGCCACCTCGTCGGCGGTGACCAACCACGGCCCCATCGGGTTGAAGGTCTCGCAGGACTTGCCGAGGTCCCACTGTGAGGAGTACTCCAGCTGGAACTCCCGCTCCGAGACGTCGTGGCTGATCGTGTAGCCGGCGATCACGTCCAGCGCCTGCGCCGGGCTTTCCAGGTAGCGCGCCCGGCGTCCTATGACGACGGCGAGCTCGACTTCCCAGTCGGTCTTCACCGAGCCACGCGGTATCAACACCTCGTCATAAGGCCCGACCACCGTGCCCGGGTCCTTCATGAACACCACCGGTCGGGGCGGGATCGCCGCGCCGGTCTCGGCCGCGTGGTCCCGGTAGTTCAGGCCGACACAGATGATCTTGCCGGGCCGGGCGACGGGAGCGCCGGTCCTCAGGCCCTCGGCCGCCAGTTCCCGCAGCTCCCCCGCCGCGAGCGCCTCGCGCGCCCGGTCGACGCCGTGCGAGGCGAAGAACGATCCGTCGATGTCCTCGGTGACGGCGGACAGGTCCCACACTCTGCCGTCACCGGCACGAACGGCCGGGCGCTCTCTACCCGGAGGGCCGACTCGCAGCAGTTTCATCGTATGCAGCTCCTTTGTCCGCGACCGGGGCCCGAGCCCTCGACTCTGGCAAGACATCGGAGGTCTTGCGAGCCCGACTCTAAAGACCCACCGCATCAATGGCAACACATTGATCCGATGTATCCGGCTCCCCACCCCCTCCGCCGCCGCGCATCCCCCGCGGATCCACCCTGTCCTCCGAGGAGAGGCCCACTGGGCCGCAGAACGGCACGTCAACCTCCACGCCGCCCACGTCAAACTGGCATTTCGGGCATCGATTCGGCCACGCACCATCCCTGTGACCTCAGCGTTGCCGAATCGTGAACCTGGCGCAGACCACCCCCCAAGCGATCGCGCCGAGACTGTAAGCACAGGTCAGACGGGTTGTGCGGACCCGAAGGGGGTTCGTGGACGCCAAAGGTGCAAGCCGGGTCCTGGCCGAATTCGACAGAGTGGCCCAGGAGGTCTTGTCAGATGCGGCAATCTGGTCGTAACGTCCTCGACGTCGAGCATACCTCGGATGAATCACGACTCTCGTGTCATCCCCTCTCATGGCCAGGGCATGCCCGGGCCGTTTCGTATCAGCGGCAGCCGCCGACCGCGGAGCGGCTGCCGCCCGGCGACGAACACCCCGGCTGTCGATGTCCGCCGACCGGATCAGCCGGCCCGGGCTGTAAGCCCTCCACTCCTCCGTTTCCCGACAAGAGAGAAACCACGGTCATGAAGTTCGTCCGCATGCGCTCCACCGCCGCCATCGCCGCGGCCGCCCTCGCAGTGACCGGCCTCGCCACCGCCTGCAACCGCGGCAGTGAGACCGCGGGCACGAGCGCCGCCAAGAAGCCGGCCATCGGCATCGACCTCCCCCGCTCCGACTCCGACTTCTGGAACTCCTACGCGCAGTACCTGAAGAAGGACATCAAGGCGGACGGCGTCAACAACCTGCCGCTCAGCAACTCCCAGAACGACGTCACCAAGCTGGTCGCCAACGTCCAGGTCTTCGAGAACACCGGGGCCAAGGCGGTCGTCATGGCCCCGCAGGACACCGGTGCCATCGCCTCCACCCTCGAGACACTGGCGTCCAAGAAGATCCCGGTGGTGAGCGTCGACACCCGCCCGGACAAGGGCGACGTCTACATGGTGGTCCGCGCCGACAACAAGGCGTACGGCACCAAGGCCTGCCAGTACCTCGGCAAGCAACTGGGCGGCAAGGGCAAGGTCGCCGAGTTCCAGGGCGCGCTGGACTCCATCAACGGACGGGACCGCTCCGAGGCCTTCGCCTCCTGCATGAAGACCGAGTTCCCGGACATCAAGGTCTTCGAGCTGCCCACCGACTGGAAGGGCGACGTCGCCTCGGCCAAGCTCCAGAGCCTGCTCGCCCAGCACCCCGACCTCAACGGCATCTACATGCAGGCCGGCGGGGTCTTCCTCCAGCCCACCCTGGCCCTGCTCAAGCAGAAGGGGCTGCTCAAGCCCGCGGGCACCGCCGGCCACATCACGATCATCTCCAACGACGGCATCCCGCAGGAGTTCGACGCGATCCGCAAGGGCGAGATCGACGCCACCGTCTCCCAGCCCGCCGACCTCTACGCCAAGTACGCCCTGTACTACGCCGAGGCCGCAGCCGCCGGCAAGACCTTCCAGCCCGGGGCGACCGACCACGACTCCACCATCATCACGATCCCCAACGGCCTGGAGGACCAGCTCCCCGCCCCGCTGGTGACCAAGGCCAACGTCGATGACAAGACGCTGTGGGGCAACAACATCGGCTAGCCAGCCGCCGTGGGTGTGAAGGGATGCGCCAGCGCTCCCTTCACACCCGTATGTTCCCTCCCACCCGTATGCAAAGGACGGTACCCAGCATGGCGGAGACCGTGACCGCCCCGCCGATCACGACCGGGCGGCCCGCTCCGGTGGCCGAGGCGACCGGGATCAGCAAACGCTTCGGCGCCACCGTCGCACTGCGCGACGCCCGCATCTCCATCGCAGCCGGGGAAGCGCACGCCCTGGTCGGCCGCAACGGCGCCGGCAAGTCCACCCTCGTGTCCATCCTCACCGGCCTGCAGCAGCCGGACACCGGGACGCTCAGCTTCTCCGGCGGGCCGGCCCCGTCCCCCGGCGACACCGAGGCCTGGCGGTCGCGTGTCGCCTGCGTCTACCAGCGGTCCACCATCATCGGTGAGCTGTCCGTGGCCGAGAACCTCTTCCTCGACCGGCAGAGCTCCGGCGCGCTGCGGCCCATCCGCTGGAAGGCGCTGCGGCAGCGCGCCGAGCAGTTGCTCGCCGAGTACGGCGTGGACATCGACCCCACCGCCCACGCCAAGGACCTCACCGTCGAGCAGCGGCAGTTCGTCGAGATCGCCAGAGCCCTCTCCTTCGGCGCACGCTTCATCATCCTGGACGAGCCCACCGCCAAGCTCGACGCCCGCGGCATCGCCCGCCTCTTCGACAAGCTCCGCGACCTGCAGCACCGGGGCGTCGCCTTCCTGTTCATCTCCCACCACTTGCAGGAGGTCTACGACCTCTGCGGCACCGTCACCGTCTACCGGGACGCCCGCCACATCCTCACCACCCCCGTCGCCGAACTCGGCCACGGGGCCCTCGTGGAGGCCATGACCGGCGACAGCGCCACCGTCACGGCCCTCGCCCAGGACCGGACCCCGGCCGCCTCCCCCGACGCGCGCGAACTGCTGACCGTCGAGGGACTGGCAATGTCCGGCGCCTACCAGGACCTGACGCTCTCGGTCCGCGCCGGCGAGGTGGTCGGGCTGGCCGGCGCGACCGCCAGCGGCAACGTACGCCTCGGCGAGACCATCGCCGGGCTGCACCGTCCCGAGTCCGGGCGGATCGCGGTGGCCGGCCAGGAGCTCCGCGCCGGCAGCGTCCCGGCAGCGCTCGCCGCCGGGGTGGGCCTGGTGCCTGAGGACCGTCACCTCCAGGGACTGGTCAACAACCGCAGCGTGGCCGAGAACGCCACACTCACTGTCACCGACCAGCTCGGCCCGTACGGCATCGTGCTGCCCTCACGGATCAGGATGTTCGCGCAGCGCATGATCGAGGACCTGGACATCAAGACGCCGGGGCCGGCGACCCCGGTCTCCGCTCTGTCCGGCGGCAACCAGCAGAAGGTCGTCATCGCCCGAGCCCTGGCCACCGACCCGCAGGTGCTGGTGACCATCCGTCCCACCAACGGTGTGGACGTGAAATCCAAGGAATTCCTGCTCGGCAAGATCCGGAAGGTCGCCGACGACGGCCGGGCCGCCCTGATCATCTCCGACGAGCTGGACGACCTGAAGGTGTGCGACCGCGTCGTGGCCATGTTCCACGGCCGCGTTGTCGCGGAGTTCCCACGCGGCTGGCGGGACGACCAACTGGTCGCCGCCATGGAGGGCGTTGCCAGCACGCCCCCCGACGCCGAAGCACCGCACCGCGGCATCGCCGACACCGAAGAGCACGGAAGGTAACCATGTCCGCCACCACAGATGCCACCGAAACCGCGGCCACCTCGGCGAAAGCGCCCGACGCGCACAACGCCGGCCGTCTTCCCAGCCTCTCCCGCTTCCGCGAGCTGTCCCTGGTCCCGGCCATACTCGTGCTGGGCCTCATAGGCTTCATCGTCTCCCCTGCCTTCCTCACTTCCGACAACCTCCTCGGGGTGGCCCAGCAGTCCACCGAACTGAGCCTGCTGGTCCTGGCCGAGGCGCTGATCCTCATCGTCGGCCGGATGGACCTGTCCCTGGAGTCCACCATCGGCGTGGCCCCCGTCATCGCGGTCTGGCTGGTCCTGCCCTCCAGCGGCGGACGGTTCACCGGTCTCGGGCTCTTCCCCGAATGGGCGGCGATCCCGCTGTGCCTGCTCGTCGGGGCACTGATCGGGGCGGTCAACGGCTTCCTCATCCTCAAGCTGCGGCTCAACGGATTCATCGTCACCCTCGGGGCCCTCACCATGCTGCGCGGCCTCCAGATAGCCATCTCCGAGGGCCAGTCCATCGTCAACATGCCCAGCTCCTTCAGCTACCTGGGCCACGCCTCCTGGCTGGGCGCCCCGGCCGCCATCTGGATCTGCGCGGTGCTCTTCGCCATCGGCGGCTCCGCGCTGGCCTGGCTCCGCCACGGCCGGGCCCTGTACGCGATCGGCGGGAACCCCGAGGCCGCCCGCACCGCCGGCATCCGCGTCGACCGAATCACCTGGGCCGTCCTCATCATCGGAGGCCTGCTCGCCGCCTTCGCCGGCATCCTCTACAGCGGCCACTACGGCTCCATCTCCGCCGACCAGGGAAGCGGCTGGATCTTCCAGGTCTTCGCGGCCACCGTCATCGGCGGCGTCAGCCTCAACGGCGGCCGCGGCACCCTTTTCGGCGCCCTGACCGGTGTGCTCACCCTGCAACTCGTGGTCAACGTCATGACCCTGGCGGGCGTACCCCCGCTGTGGAACCAGTTCCTCAACGGCGCCATCATCATCCTCGCCCTGATCATCTCCCGCTTCGCCTCCGGCGAGAAGCAGGACTAGGACCAGCTGGTGACCACAGCCCCGGCCCCGGAGAGGACGCCCTCGTGGCACTGACCGACGAAGCGATCGGCAAGATCAAGCAGATGATCATCACCGGTGAACTGGCCCCCGGCTCCCGGCTTGCCCGCGAAGAGGTCCTCGCCGGACAGCTGGGGCTGTCGCGCAACTCACTGCGCGAGGCCGTCCGGGCGCTGACCGCGATGGGGATCCTCGTCGCCAGGCAGGGCGACGGAACCTACGTCTCCAGCCTGGAGCCGCACCTCCTGCTGGAGAGCCTGTCGTTCGCCGCGGACGTCTCCCAGGGGCGCACGGCCCTCCAGCTGCTCCAGGTACGCAGGCTGCTGGAGCCCCCGGCCACCGCATGCGCTGCCACATTGCTCCGGCCACAGGACAACCAGGCCCTGCGTGGGATCCTGGACCGTGCCCGGTTGGCGGCCACCGTCGACGAGTTCGTGGCACTGGACATCGATTTCCATCTGCGGATCGTGGAGGCCGTCGGCAACCCGGTTCTGACCATGCTGCTACGGGTGCTCTCCACGCGTACCCAGCGGGTCCGTATCATCCGCGGCACCCAGATCGAACGGACGCTGGAGAGTGTGCACCAGGAACACGAGGACATCCTCCGTGCGCTCCAGTCCCGGGACGCACTGCTGGCCGCATCAGCCGCAACCGTCCATGTGGCCGCTGTCGAACGATGGCTGGAAGCCAACACGATCACCGAGGAGACGGCCTGACACCAGGATCCGTCGGGCAGAGCGGGCGTCGAAGTCGAGCAGGCGCCGGTGGCTCGCCGGCCTGGCGCAGGTGGCAGCGGTTCGCGTTATGGGAGCGCGGCCGTCGATCCACACTGATTGACCGTCTGCCTGTACTTCTTCGCTTCCTGACCAGTCATCTGGACCGCCCGGTCCCACCCGGGGGTCACGGCCGCGCCGGCAGGACCGTCCGAGCGAGTCGCGTAAGGGGCGGAAGTGAATCCGGCCGGTCCTCTGCTCACGGGGCCGGTTCCCGGACGCGCGCCGCTACGCCGGGACCGGCTCCGGGCGGGCTGTCGAGCGGCGGCCGGAGGAGCGCAGGTAGGTGCGGCCGATGACCGAGGCCGCGACGCCCACACCGGCCGTCACGTTCCGGTCCCCGTCGCGGCCCTGCCCACCGGCGCCTTCCTCAACGGCCTGGCCATCGATCCCCCGGGGCGCACCCCGTACGCCGCAGCCACCCTGCTGAACACCATCCGGGCCATGCCGGTCCCGGGCGGAGAGGCGACCGCCTGGCTCGTCGATCCCGCCCTTGCCCCCACTCGGCCGGAACCACCGCAGACCGCGCGCCCGGTCCCGTCCGGACCGTCAGCCACGACGTGCCCGGCATCGACTTCAGCTTCCTCAGCGCGACGGAACCGCCGAGACCGTGCTGACCAGCGCCGGCGGCCTCTCCGCCCCGATCGCCACCGCGGCGCGCGGCGCGCGGCGCCCTGCTGTACATCACCGACAGCGGAATCGCCGAGGAGACTCACGACCCGAAACTGCAGACCGCCCGCATCGACATCGCCGCTCTGCTGAGGGGCCCGAGAAGCTGAACAGAAGCCGGAGCGACGGCCCTTGGCACCCTGCGCGGCCTGCCGCAGCATCCCTCGCGGCGGCGCCGTCAGACAGTCGGCTCCGCCGCCGGTGCGCTGATCTGCCGCTTGAGGATCTTGCCGCTCGGTCCCATCGGCAACGTGCCCGTGAGCCACACAGTCCGGGGGTACTTGTACGCCGCTATCCGGTCCTTGACGTACTGCCGCAGTTCCTCGGCCGTGGTCTGCGCGCCCGTGCGCAGGACCACCGCGGCAGCGATCTCCTCGCCGAGTTCCTGATGCGGTACGCCCAACACCGCGGCGAGGGCGACATCCGGGTGTTCGTGCAGGACCTCCTCTGTCTCGCGCGGGTAGACGTTGTAGCCACCGCGGATGATCATGTCCTTCTTCCGGTCGACGATGTAGAGGTAGCCGTCCTCGTCCCGCCGGGCCAGGTCACCGGTGCGCAACTAGCCGTCCGGGACTGCGATCGCTGTCTCCTCGGGACGGTTCCAGTAGCCCTTCATCAGGTTGGGGCCGCGCACGGCCAGCTCGCCGACCTCGGCGTGGCCCACGTCCTGGCCCGTGTCGTCCAGCAGCCGGACCTCCACGTCCTGGATCGGGGTGCCGATCGAGCCGGCCTTGCGGGGCCGGTCGAGGTGGTTGAACGTCACCACCGGGCTCGTCTCGGACATGCCGAAGCCCTCCAGCACCGCGCAGCCGAAGCGCTCCTCGAAGCCGCGCAGCACCTCCAGCGGCAGGGAGGCGCCGCCGGAGACGCACATCCGCAGCGTCGACACGTCCGCTTCCGCCGGGTGCTGCAGCAGGGCCGCGTACATGCTCGGTACGCCCCCGAAGACCGTCGCCCGGTCGCGGGCGATGGCGTCCAGCACGGTCTGCGGGTCGAAGCGCGGGATGAGCGTGAGCGAGGCGCCGCTGCGGACGGCCCCGCTCATCGTGCAGATCTGGCCGAAGATGTGGAACAGCGGCAGACAGCCCACCACCACGTCGTCCGACGTCATCCGCTGGACGTGGACCTCATTGGCCTCGGTGTTGTGCCGCAGCCCGCCGTGGGTGAGCGCGGCGCCCTTGGGCTTGCCGGTGGTGCCGGAGGTGTACAGCAGGACAGCCACGTCGTCGTCCGCCGTCCGCGCCACCTCGCTCAGCGGTTCGTGTCCGGCCAGCAGCGCGGCGAAGCAGGCCTGCCGGGCCACAGCCCAGGCGTCGCCCGTTTCGACGACAATCCCCTCGCCATGCTCGTCGCCGCCCCCGCCGAGGCCGCCCACCTGATGAAGGTGCTCCTCAAACCCATCCTCGACCTCCCGGGCCTCGAACGCACACGTCTCCTGGACACCCTGGAGCACTGGTTCGCAGCCGACGGCTCCGCCACGACCACGGCCCAGCGCCTCTACGTCCACCCCAACACCGTCCGCTACCGCCTCCGCCGCGTCGAGGAGCTGACCGGCCGTTCCCTCTCGGATCCCCATACCGTGGCAGACCTCGGCGCCGCGCTGCTGGCCACGCGAAGCCCTGCGGCGGGGCGAAGCCCGGACACCGTCCAGAAGACACCGAGTGCATGACCTGGCCCGAGCCGGACGGGCCGAGCTTCGTCATCCTCGCCGTCCCGCCCGACGTGGTGTACGCCGATCCCCTTTCGATCCGGTCGGGGCCGCCGCCGAAGCCGCACGCGACAGCCCCGGAATCGCCGCGCTCTTCGAGCCGGGCGACCTGGGGGCGTGCACACCACGCTCGCCGTCAGGGCCTCCTGTTGCTCGGTTTGATTTACGCCCATGAGCTGTACTGGAGGCCCTGCCTCAATGCCCGGGCCGCCGGAAGACCACCCGGCCGGGAACCCTTGTTCGGCTATCTCTCGATCGCCTTCTGAGACAGAGAGACCAGCGTGGAGTCGTCCACCTGCGATCCGTCCCACATGGCGGTAAGGCGGGTGATCTTTCCCCAACCGTCCAGTTCCAGGGCGATGACGCCCCGGGGAACGGGGCCGTCAGAAGCGGTCCATTCGTACCCGCCGCCCGCCGCGCTGCCGACGACGTGTCGAACGGCCGTACTCCCACCGGAGTACGGCAGAAGGGAAGCAGCGCCGGTGAGGTAGGAACCGATACTTCTGGGGCCGACGATCTGCACGTGTGCCGGAATGTCCTCGAAAACGGCGCCGGGTGCGAAAAGGTCCGCTGCGCTCGCCCCGTCGCCGGCCCGCAGAGCCCGAGCGAGTGTGTACGAGGCGTTTTTCATGGTGTGCGCTGCGGTCTCTCCGACGGTGGATTCACGGAAGTCCGCCGGGAACGTGTCCGCAGGCACTCTCAGCTTCGCCGTGTCGGATATACCGAAGTGCCTGCCGTCCCAGTAGTCGATCTGCCGGGTGATTTTCCGATCGCTGAAGTTGATGACACCCACCGCACGGATCTCGGAGGACCCGAACAGGCCGGCCGTGTCAGTGAAGAACACAATGGCGCCGGCCGAGTTTCCCAGTATCCGGGTGGGATAGGACTTACCGTCCTTGGGCCAGTTCGGCATGAACTGGCCCAGCGCCGTCCGCAGGGAGTCCCAGTCGTACCAGGACCACCCCAGAACGGCGTCGATGTAGGTGACAGGGTTGTGCGAGAAGAAGGTCATCGTCCCGTCCGGATCGGCCGCACTCTTGCGGGCGAGGTAGTCCCGGACCAGCAGGGTCACATCGGTGGTGGCGTGGGAACCGTCGATGACGATGTCGACGCCGGGGAACACGAACCCACCACTCGCACCGGCAGCCGACGCGGTCGGGGCGGGAAGCAGCGACGCGGCGGCGATACCCGCACCGCCGAGCGCGGCTCCTTGCAGCAGCCCCCGTCTTGTCGTGCCGTTCTCCGCCTGCTTGCTGACTCTCATCATGTGCCTCCTCATCGGGACATGCTTGTCGCGGCCTCCGCCTCCGGCACCCGTATGTGTGCCGCAGCGCCGAGACCAGCTGGTTGAACACCGCAAACATTACTCCTACGTGCGTGCGCACGCACGTACTTGCGCCATGGAATGTGGGTCATGTGTCAACTACGCTCCGCGCGCAAGGCACTGCTCCGAGCGCTCGACGGCAACGAAGCGCGGCCGGGAGCGAGGCCTGTTCGGGTGCCAAACGAACCGGCGGGACACCGGGCTCTCGGAGGCCGCGGCCGCGTCGGGAACGGCAGGGGAAGGGACTGGGACCGGCGGTGGTCAGGCAGGTCGATCCGGAGGCACCGGGCCTGGCCGCGGCCGCATCGGGGCCGGGGCGGGTGCCGTGGGCCGTACTGCTCACGGTGCAGCGGCCGATGACCTGCCTGCCCGTGCGCACGGACTGACATCACATGCCAGGCAGTCCACCCGCACGAAGCGCAGCCCGCTCGCGCCGTCGTCGCCAATAGGACGCTGGCCGCTAACGACCGGACGTCGCCCGCGTCGGGGCCTTCACGGAGTTGCCGGGATTGGCAATGCTGTCCAATGCCCGCGCCAAGGCGTCCAGGTCGACGCCCTCCAGGTGGTCGAGCAGATGCCGGCGAATGCTCAAGACATGGGTATAACGCGCCTGTTCCAGCCTGGCGAGCCCCACGTCGGTGAGGATGGCGTTGGCGCCACGGCCGTCGTCACTGGCCTGCACGCGCCGCACAAGCCCGTCGACCTCCAGCCGTCCAACCGCACGGCTGATGGCACTCGGCGACTTGTGGCACTGGGCGGCCAGGTCGACGAGCCGCGATGTGCACTCGGGTGCCTCGGACAGGAACATCAGCACCAGGTACTCGGTATGCGTCATGCGCTCTGCGCGATTCAGGTCGGCATCAAAGGCCCGCATCATCGCCGCCACCGCCGGGAGCAGCGCCCTGATCACCGCCTGTTCGTCGCGGCGGAGAGGAGGGACCTTGTCACCCGCTGTCATATCGCCCATCTTACAGAGTGCTTGCGCAAGCACGAAGTGGGGGTGAGAAGCAGTAAGGCGGTCAGCGCGATCATGCAGCACACCGGCGAGGTCATGTAGTCCCGACCTCAGGATCCGGCCCTGTGACGCCCTGATCGCCAACGCGGTGCGCGGTCTGGAACCGCGCGACTTCCGCGCCGTAAGCACCGGTGCCTTCGCGCCTCTGCTCTGCCGTGCTGTCCTTTGGCGGGGCTTGTGTGAAGTCACAGAGGTGGTCATGAGTTCCCCCGCATCGACGGACGCACCCTGCGGTTCCAGCACCGGCGGCCGGAGCTGTCGGCCGCAGCAACCGAGCACGTGGGCCAGCGAGGCGTGGCCGAGGCGCTGGAGGTTCAACGGCCGTGTTCGAGGGCCGCGAGTTCCGCGAGGGCGGTGTCGAGCCAGGAGACCCAGTGGGTCTCCTGGCTGATGCCGCCCAGCAGTACGAGGTGCTGCAGGCGGTCCTTCTCGGATGGCGAGCGCGAGGTGAAGTCGCGCTTCTCGATCTCCAGGTACTCGTCCAACTGCGTCTGGTGCAGGCTCCGGTGGCGTTCCAGCTCCTGCCTCAGCCCGGCGGTGCCTACGACGGCGGCGGCGCGCAGACGCAGCAGCAGGCTGTCGCGCAACGGCTTGGGATTGGATCCTCGCTGCGGGCCACCCACTCGACGAGTTCGTCACGTCCGGCGGGCAGCACCTCATACTCCTTGCGGACCCCGGGCGTCGGCAGTGCCTGGACGAGTCCGGCCTCCTCCAGCCGCCCCAGTTCCCGGTACACCTGCTGGTGCGTCGCGGCCACCGGCGTCACCCCGCGCGTCCCGGAGAGGCCGGTGCCGCGGGTCCCCTGAATTCGGTGGGTGCCGTTGGCGGTCGAGCCGCCGAGCCAACGAGTGCGGCGGCGCTGTTCAGCGCCGCCGCCTCAGATGAACCGCTCAGGGGTGAGTATGAGCCGCTGGTGCTGCCGGTCCGGACGGAGCTACGCATGGGGAACCGGTGGTTGTGCGGAGGGACCGGCGCGCGGCGGTCAGCCGATCTTGGTCATGCTCCACTGCTGCGGCGTTCCGCTGTTGGAGGTGTACTGGATCACCGAGCTGCCCTCGGTGGTGACGTTGCCATTGTCCAGGGCCTTGCCGCTGTTGGCGCACACCAACCGGTACACGCCCTCCGGCAGGACCGCGGGCATGCCGCTGACCTCGACGCAGACCACCGAGACGTCGGCGTTGGGCGCGGTTGCCGGCACCGTTACGTTGATGGTGCCGCCGCTGACGGTGTAGGAGAGCGAGGTGGAGGGGTCGTTCAGCAGATAGACGCGGCCGATGGTGTTGTAGACCTCCGGGATCCGGAGCACGCCGTCCGTGGGCCACGTGAAGATGTGGGTGAACAGCTTGCCGTCCTTCATGGTGAACTTGCCCCAGGACGGCTCGGCGGCGAAGGGGCTGCCGCTGGTGCCGTAGACGCTGTCTCCGTAGGTGCTCATCCAGGAGGCGAATCCATTGAGGACGTTCACGGTGCCCGAGGTGAGCGTGCCGTCGCCCTTGGGGCCGACGTTGAGCAGGTAGTTGCCGTCGCGGGAGACGACCGTGACGAACTCCCTCAGGAGGTCGTGGACGGACCGGTAGGAGCTCTCCTTCGACTGGTCGTAACCCCAGGCGCCGTTCATCGTGGCGCAGGTCTCCCAGGGCCGGTCCATCGGTGTGGCGGGGACCGTCTGTTCCGGGCAGGCGAAGTCGCCGAGGCCGAGGTCGCGCTTGACCCGCTCGTTCACGATGAGTCCGGGCTTACGGCTGATCAGCCAGTTGTACAGGTCCTGGCCGTCTGACTTGATCCACCAGTCGTCGAGCGTGGGGGTGGACGGGTTGCCGCACCAGTCGCCGTCGAACCACAGCACGGCCGGGTCGTATCGGTTCAGCAGCTCCTGCAACTGGGCCTTCATGTCGGTGATGTAGGCGGTGCGGGCGGCCTGCGAGGCCATCGTGGAGTACACCGTGCTGTGGTTGGCGGTCTGGGAGGAGTGGTTCCAGTCCATGATCGAGTAGTACAGCCCGAACTTGACGCCCCGGCTCTCGCACTCCGTCTTCAACTGCGCGAGCAGGTCGGGCTGGTAGCCGCTGTAGTCGCGCAGGTTGTACTGCTTGGTGCCCGTGGTGTCGGTGAAGCTCGCCACGTCGGAGTCCCACATCGCGTAGCCCTCGTGGTGCTTGGCGGTGATCACGAGGTACTTCATGCCGGCGTTCTTGGCCAGCTCGGCGATGGTCGCGGCGTTGAAGGAGGTCGGGTTGAAGTGCGCGCTGACCTGGTTCTGGTAGTCGGCCTTGGCCCAGTTCTCGCTGTAGAACGCCCACTCGCCGTGGCCCCGGTAGGAGTAGGACCCGAAGTGGATGAACATCCCGAACCGGGCCTGGTACCACCAGTCCATCTTCGAGGGAACCGTGTACGCCTCGGCGGCGGAGGGCCACAGGGCCTGCGGCAGCCCGAAGGCCGCCACTCCTCCGGCGAGAGCGGCGGCCTTCATCAGAGAGCGCCTGCTGAGGCGAGCTGAGGACATGGTGCGGCTCCATGTGTCGGGGGAACAAGGGCAGGGCGTTAGGAGCGGAACGCCGGCATGGCGGCCGTGCTCCGCGTCGCCCCGAGAGAAGACATCGGATGGATTTATAGGAGCAGGATGGCGTGCGCGTCTATAGGTGGGACGAGATTCGCCCAAAATGGCGAAGCAGATAGGAAGTTCCGGGACATGTTTAAGAGTGAAAGATCACCCATCCATGGAAGCCCAGTCCTATACATCGGAGCTCTTGAGGCTGAGCTCTTCTCGATCAGAGACCCAGCACCCAGGCTCCACGGCTCAGTCGAGCGGCGGAACCTGTGGGCGACGGTGCCGGCGAGGCGGGCGCCGGAGGCGCCGAGTGGGTGGCCGAGGGCGGATGGCGCAGACCTGCGGGTTGAGGATCGCGGGATCGAACTCGGGCCACTCGGCGACGCAGCCGAGCACCTGGGCGGCGAAGGCCTCGTTGCGTCGGTCTTGGCGGTGATCTCGTCAACGGTCACCCCGGGTGCGGTCTCCGCCAGCAGCAGCCCGTCGTCGGTGACGTCCAGGACGGCCCGCCATCGCCGCGAGCGGGTTGAAGTTGCGGGACGACTTGTTGAACACCAAGTTGCCGCACCGGTCACCTTTCACTGCCCTCACCAGCGCGAAGTCGGTGCGGATGCCGCTCTCCAGCACGTACTCGGTGCCGTCGAACTCCCGTACCTCCTTCGGCGGGGAGGCCAGCGCGACGCCGCCGGAGCCGACCCAGCGCCACGGCAGCCCACCCTCGACGACCTGGGTCCCCACCCCAGCCGGGGTGTAGAAGGCGGGGATCCCGGCACCGCCGGCGCGCAGCCGCTCGGCCAGCGTGCCCCGCGGGATCATCTACACCTCCAGTTCCCCGGCCAGGTACTGGTGGGCGAACTCCTCGCGGGGCGCCAGGCGTGCCAGCCGGCGGCGGCGATCAGCTTGCCGCAGGAGCCGTCGGTCGGGATCTGGTCGGTGAAGCCGGTCCGGGCGGTCTTGATGGCGGTGGCGGAGCCGCCGAGCAGCTCGCGGGTCACCTCACCGGGGCGGGTGGCGCTCTCGTCGGCGATGAACGGCACCGGGCTCCGCGCGACCAGCCAGCGGCGCCCGAGCACATCGTCGGCGGGGCAGAGTTCCTCGGCGAAGGTCAGCCCGAGGTCGGCCATCTCGCGCAGGGCGCGCGGAGTCGGACGCCGTCCAGCCGCGGTTGCTGTCGGTGTAGAGCTCCACGTCCGTGCCGAGCGCCTCGCGCAGCGCACGGCAGGCGGCGACGTCCTCGGTGTAGGGCTGGCGGCCGACCTTCACCTTGAAGGTCGTGACGCCGTAGGTGTCACGTATCCGCTGGGCCTCCGCGACCATTTCGGTGGCCTGGGCGAAGCCGGCCATGTGGCACACCCGCATGCGGTCGGTGTAGCCGCCGAGCAGTCCGGACACCGACATGCCCGCGACCTGGCCGACGATGTCCCACAGGGCCATGTCGATCGCCGCCTTGGCGGTCGGATTACCCACCGTCCGGTCCAGGCGCGCGTGCACGGCCTCCCGCTCCAGCACTGACAGGCCGAGGAGCTGGGGGGTGGGGATCTTGTCGATCATCGCGATGATCGACTCCTGGGTCTCGCCGTAGGTGTAGGGGCGGGGTGGCGCCTCGGCGGTTCCCGTCAGCCCCTCGTCCGTGTGCAGCCGGACCAGGACGTGGTCGGCGGTGCGCACCTCACCGCTGGCTAATTTCAGCGGCTTCGCATAAGGAATGGCAAAGGGAATTGTCTCGACTTGGACGATCTTCATGCCAATCCTTCGATGAATACGCCATTTCGATCCAGCACCCGCAGGAGATTCCGCACCAGCGGCGAGTCGTCCGCAGCACGCCAGGCCAGGACCAGCGGCACCGACAGCGCGTCGTCGATGTTTTTGCACAGCACGCCCTCGCGTTTCGCGGAGCGGATCGAGTCGGGCAGTACCGCGATGCCGAGGCCGGCGGCTACCAGGGCGAGCGCGGCGGAGGTCTCGGTGACCTCGTAGGCGCAGTGCGGGTAGAAGCCGGAGGACAGACAGCTGCGGACGACGGCGTCGTTGACGACGGAGCCGAGCGTGGCGCCGTACATGATGAAGTCCTCGTGCCGCAGCTGCTCGATCCGGACGGTGTCGACCTCGGCGAGCCAATGCTCCTCCGGTACCGCGACGACCAGCGGTTCGTCGGCGAGCGGTCGGTGGGTGAGGCCCTCCTCGCGGACCGGGGGGCGCAGCACACCGACATCGAGGCGCCGCTCGACGAGCGCCGCCTCCTGGGCGGGCGTGAGCATCTCGGTGTGCACCTCCATCATCACGTGCGGCATCTCCTGCTTGAGCAGGCGTGCCAGGGCAGGCAGTTGGCGGTACGAGGCGGAGCCCGTCAGACCGACGCGCAGCACGCCCTCCACCCCGGTGGCGAAACGCCCCGCCCGGGCCGCTGCCTCGTCGACGTCCTTGAGGATGCGCTCCACGTCTGTGCGGAACACCTCGCCCGCGCCGCTCAGCGCGACCTGCCGGGTGGTGCGCGTGAACAGCTCCACGCCCAGTTCGCTCTCCAGGCGACGGATCGCCTGGGACAGCGGCGGTTGCGCCATGTGGAGGGCCTCCGCGGCCTTTCCGAAATGGCGCGTCTCGGCGACGGCCAGGAAATACCGCAGATGCCTGAGTTCCATCGGGCTGCCCCTTTCATGTTGTGGGGCCCTCGAACTGCGCGAGCCGCCCACTTCCTGCGAACGGACCCGGTCATCACCGAGTGGGCCGCCGCCGTGCTGACCGAGGCGATCACCGATGCCAAAGACCACGCCCGGACGGAGCGGGCGCGGACACCGTCTCGCAGCAGTCGCTGTGCCAGGCGGAGGCAAGGGAAAACGGGACACGCTCGCCGCCTCGTGCCTGGACATCGAGCACAGCCCGGCCCGCGGCCGGTGCCACACCGGCTTGCTGGAGCCGCTCACTTCCGTCGCCTGCCGGCCCACGCTGGTCATTTCCCGGTCAGCTGACAGACGGATAGTCCCGTCGCGTGTACGACCGGGGCGGGAACTGGCACCAGCTGATTCCCAGCTGGCCCGACTCAATCGTCGCCGTGCCGGAAGCCGACGCACCTCCTGGACGGTGGTGCTGAACGCCGTGCGACTCGGGCCGGCCGACGACGCCGCGGCGTTGCCCGCCAGCCAGCCCCGCAAGGCCGAAGGCCGCCTCACCGCCGCAGGCCGCTGGTATGCCCGTCTGTGGAGCTCGGTCTGCTCGCCGGTTCAGGCGGCGCCGCCAGCGCCTGCGAAGGACCGGGCCATTGCCGTCTCCGAAAGCGCGCCGCGTGCGGCAGCGCGGGACGAGGATGCAGGCTCGCCTTGCCACACGGGCCTGACCCAGACGTAGCTCCTACGTCACCCACCGCTCTGGCGAGCGGCCTTGCGAAGCGAGTCCCACAGGGTGTCGATGTGGTCGGCCAGCGTCGTCGGCGTGCCGATTGCGACGCGAATCGCGAAGTGACCGTTGACCGATGTGTGCGTGAGGAAGGAATGCCCTTCGGCATTGACCGCCTCCATTGCCGCCTTGGTGGCGGCGCCGTCGGGGCGACCGTCCCGGTCGACGAGGTACAGGCATACGAGTGCCAGTGACGGCGGGGCGGCCAGGGCGAAGCCCGGCTCGCTCTCGATCCTGCTGACCAAGGAGTCGGCCATGGCGACGTGGCCGCGGATGCTTTCGCGCAGGCCTTCCAGTCCGGCGCCGTGCACCACCGACCAGATCTTCAACGCACGCATACGACGGCCCAGCGGGACCTGCCAGTCGCGGTAATCGACGACTTCGCCCGATTCCGTCGCAGCGTTACGCAGGTACTCCGGCGTGATGGACAGCGCTGTCGGCAGCGCTCGGGCATCCCTCACCCACATGAAAGAGGCGTCGAAGGCGGTGTAGAACCACTTGTGTGCGTCGGTGCAGAACGAGTCGGCAAGGTCCACGCCGTCCAGGAGCCAGCGGAACTCGGGACACAACGCCGCGACTCCCGCCCACGCGGCGTCGACGTGCACCCACGCCTCGTACTCACGCGCTGCCAGGGCGACGTCCCTGACGGGGTCGATGGCACCCGTGCCGGTTGTTCCCACGGTCGGACAGACCAGGACCGGCCTCTTTCCGGCGGCTGCGTCCTCGGCCAGCATGTCTGCCAGGGTATCCGCCGACATGGACAGCGTGCCTTGCGTAAAGGGGACGATCCGCAGCGCTCGCGCGCCGAGCCCGGCCACACGCACAGCCTTGGCCAGTGACGAGTGGGTCTCGGCAGTGACGTACACCGTCTCGGTGCCGTCCACACCGTGTTCGCGCCAGTCCGGGTTGCTGCGCTGCAGCGCAGCCAGCAGCGCCACCAAAGATGCCGACGAGGCCGAATCCTGCAGCGAACCGCCTCCGCCCCCGGCGAAGGTGAACTCGCGGCCAAGGCCCAGCGCGTCCGCCAGGCCGTCTAGCAGGACCTGCTCGATCTCCGTCCCGGCCGGCGATGTTGACCAGAGCATTCCCTGCGCTCCGATCCCGCCCGATGCGATGTCACCGAGGAGCGACAGCAGCGACGCGTTCGCTGGGAAGTAGCCGAAGAATCCTGGGTGCTGCCAGTGGAGCGACGAGGGAACGACCACGTCGTTGAGCAGGGCGACGAGATCATCGCCCAGCGCCTCGGACGGTTGCTCAGGCAGTTCACGAGGAAGCTGAGCCTTCACGGAGCCCGGTGAGACATTCGGCTGCACGCGCAGGGATGGGAGCGAGGTGCGGTATTGGGCGACCCAGTCGATCAGCTGGTGGCCCTGGCGGCGGAATTCATCTGGCTCGAGATCAGGCACGCGTTGTCCTATGAGGTCGTGATGGTCATGACGAGGGCTGGACGCCTACCTGGGCGCCGGGGATCAGGTGCCCAGGATGGTGTGGCCGGTACCGGATACCGAGGGCCTCAATGCCGCGTACCGACTGGTGCCGCACCAGAGCCTGTCGTCTACAGTTGTAGATTAATAGCTTCACTGTAATCCCTTGCCGGGCTGCTGGGAAGGGGGGCGCCATGTGGACCGCTCTCACGGCCATCGGGAATGACAGCTGTTCGCCCCCGCTACGTGCGCCCCTCCCGCGAGAAGGTGGCGTAAGAGCTTCACCAGGTCACAGGGCTGGGTCTGCGGGCCACACGCCCCCCGGACTCATCCGCCGCGAGGCCCGCGAGGCCCGCGAGCTCGGCCGGCCAGCCGGATCGAGCGTCGCCGACGCCGTACGGCCGTCCACCGCTTCACGTGGGACCGATACGGCGCCTCGCCCAGCCATTGAACGTTCTCAGTTTGGCCGCAACGGTGCTGACCATAGCGACCAGCATGCAGGCGTCCACCCGTTGGTAAGGTGACACCATGCCCAAGATCGTGGACCACGACGCGCGGCGTGAAGAGATCATCGAAGCTGTATGGCGCATTGTCGCGCGGCGAGGATTCGCGGCGCTGAACATGCGGGATCTCGCCGCCGAAGCGGGATTCACCAACGGTGCGCTCGCACGATACTTTCCCGCCAAAGCAGCAATTCTGCGGGCCGCGCTGGAGCGCGCCAACACAGCCACCGAGCAGCGGGCCACCCGCACCATCGCCGGCGCCGACGGCGTGAACGCGTTCCGCAAGTTCTGCATCGAGATCATGCCCCTGGACGACGAGCGTCTCAATGAGGCCCGCGTCGTCATCGGCTTCTGGAACTACGCGGTAGCCGATGAGGAACTGATCGACGTCTACGACCAGACAATATCGCGCTGGCGCGATCAGATGCTCTCGTATCTGCGCACTGCGGCTGAAGCGGGAGAGATCAACCCGTCCTGCGATCTCGATGCGTTCTTGGACCTTGCGATGGCCACGCTGATGGGACTCCAGATCAACGCGATCTTCGCGGCTCGCCTGACCACACCCGCCCGCCAGTTGCGGATACTCGACGGACTCATCGCGGGGTTGCAGACCGGCACCTCATGATCTGAGCACGCAGACGCAGAAGTACGCACGCGTGGATCGGTTCCATCTAACCTCGATCTTTCATAGCGACCCGTCGGCTTGTCCGGCGGGCCGTTTTGGCTTGTTGGGCCGGTCGCGGGCAGGGTGAGGGCCCGTCTGTCGCGTCGGGTGGGCGCCGGGTTCCACGGCTCCGGCCGTTGGAGTGCTCGTCGAGATGGGGCTTTGCCGCTGGTCAGCCGGGCTTCGGGAGGGCTTGCAGGCGGGCGAACGCGCTGGTGATCAGGTCGGTCCAGGGCCAGTGGCGGGCGAGGCGGAGGTAGTGGCGGCGGCCTGTCGTCACGAGGTGGGCGGCGGCGGAGAACAGCCGCAGCCGTAGACGTTTGGGCTCCCAGCGGCGGACGGGCCCGGTCAGGGCGAGCATGGGCATCCAGGCCAGCAGGTCGAGCGCGATCTGGATGATCTCCAGCCAGATCCGGTTCTGCGCGGTGCCGTGCAGGGGCAGGTTGCGCAGGCCGGTGTCGCGGGCGGCGCGGATGCGGTCCTCGGCCCGGGCCCTCTGGCGGTGCCGCAGCTCCAGCCGGGCGATCGGGATGTGCTTGGTGTTGGTGGCGAACGCGGTGAGCCGCATGCCGTCGGCGTCGGTGAAGCGCAACTGCGCGCCGGGGTGGGGCCGTTCCTTGCGGACGATCAGCCGCATCCCTTTCGGCCAGCCGGTCAGGACGTCCCCGGCGAGCTCGGCGACCCAGGCACCGTCACGGACCTGGCCGCCGGGTTCGACGGCCGGCGTCCAGGCCGAAGCCGGGACCTTCAGCACGGCCTGGTGAACCGCGTCGGTGATGGTCATCCCCACCGAATACGACAGCCACCGGCCGCGCGTGGAAAGCCAGTCGAGGAACTCGTGGGTGCCTCCGGCGGAGTCGGTGCGGACCAGGGTGGCTCGTCCGCGCCGGTACTTCTTCGGCAGCTGGGCCAGGGCCAGGCGGGCGATGTCGATGTGGTCGGCGGCGGTGTTGCTGCCCGCGTTCCCCGGCCGCAGCAGACCCGCCACCGGTTCCCCGGATCCTTGGTGACCGTGGTCGACGAACGCCAGCAGCGGGTGATGCCCGAAGGTCTTCTTCCAGGTCGCGGCGGCGTCCTCCTTCTCGGAGTGCGCCAGGACCAGCACCCCGTCGATGTCCACGATCACCTCGCCGCCCGTATCCGGGGCCGCCTCGCCGGCCAATCGCCATGCGCGCTCGCGGACTTCGGCCCGTGCCCGGCGGATGGCCGCCAGCGCACGGGGACCGGCCGCGGCCAGCACACCGATCAGGCGGGAGACGGTCGGATCGGAGGCAACCGGCCCGAACACAGCGGGCTCGGCCCGCAGCACGCCGATGTCCGCCAGGCAGTCCCCGCCCAGGGCCACGGCAAGCGCGACGTCCAGCAGTACCTTCCCGGGATCATGCACGGCGCGGGCCTTGCGCCACGGCACCAAGGCCGTCGACATCGCCGCATCCAGCCCAGCCTTGCGGGCCGTCTCGACCAGCAGGACGGCCCCGGCCTGCGAAACAACGCCGCGACCCCCGCCCTCGACGCGGACACGCGGGTACAACCCGATACGATTGCTCACCTGGAAAGTGCCTCCGACAGGCGCGGGAACAAGGGCCTAGACAATCCTTATTCTTGCTGGTCAGAGGCACTTTCTGCTCATCTGACCACCCGTCGGACAAGCCGCTCAGGTGACTCCGCGAGGTTAACTACGCGGAGCCGATCACGCGAAGGTGATGAGGCAAACGACCCTGACCGCACCCCGGGTCCCGTTCTTTACCGTGCGGGCGACCTCATCACTGCGAGCATAGACGGACGGGGACGGCAGCCGCGGAGTGCCCGGGTGGGGAAGGCGGCATGCCGCTTCACCTGAGAAGTGCTTCCTTCCCCGCACCCAACAGGACCCTCCACAAGTCCCAATATCGCTGGTCAGAAGTACTTCTCGCAGCTGTGATCAAGCCTCGGACAGCCCGGTTCGTGAAAGCCCGAGGCTAATCCGCCCCTCGTGTCGGAGGGGGCGGAACGGAGTCTCGAGCTCACGTGGCCGGCATTCCTCTTCTGGTGACGTCCAGCATCTCCTGGAGCCGGACTGTCCAAGATCTCGCGGGACTGCACGCCGTCACCACCCTCGGCCACCCCGGGCCACCTCCGCTGCGCCTCAGCACCTACGCGACCTCGCCTCCTGCAAGACCACCACCCCATACGGAGAGCGAAACCGCCCATGGGCACATCGGCGGTGAAGGCCGAGCGCTCCCTCACTCGGAGCTTCGCATACGCCTCTCAGAGCCGGGACACGTCGCCATGCTCGCTTCAAGAATCACCCGGTCTGACCAGCAATAACACGCCGAAGAGCAGCCAGGTCGTTCAATTCGACGCGGATTCGACCCAGCACCCCCTTCCCGTCAAAGCCAACATGTTTGACCAGCGACGATGCAATTACTGCCGATGTACCACCTGAATACGGCGAGCCAAGTGCCACAAAGATCTAGAAATCGGTCATCGGGTGGCAAAGCCTGGGCACGGAAGAGACGCAATCCACCACGGGGACGCTGAGCGAGCCTGCCTCGCCCCAGCCTTCACCGAGTGCCACACTCATGCATCAACACCCGCCTTGAACAGGAAGTTCACGGAGGCACTTCCGTCCGGTGGAAGACGTATTGCGGCTCTGCGACGCCCTTCTGGACGATGTCGGCACCAGGAGAGACGGGAGTCAGCCCATGACTAAGTTCGCCAGAAACCAGTGGTACGTGGCGGCCTATGGCCGTGAGATCGGCCGGGAGCTGCTCGGACGGACGATCCTCAACGAGCCGATCGCCTTCTACCGTACGGAGGAGACGAACGAGGTCATCGCGCTGGCCG
This sequence comes from Streptomyces sp. NBC_01537, assembly GCF_045040445.1. Classification (NCBI taxonomy): domain Bacteria; kingdom Bacillati; phylum Actinomycetota; class Actinomycetes; order Kitasatosporales; family Streptomycetaceae; genus Streptomyces; species Streptomyces sp. NBC_01537. Next base: position 526,516 of record NZ_CP109392.1, read on the forward strand.
ACCGCTGCGTGCACCGGCGCTTCCCGCTGTCGGCGAGCCGGCTGGACGGCGACAAGGTGGTCTGCGGCTACCACGGCTTCACGTATGACACGACCGGCACCTGCGTCTACGTCCCCGGCCAGAAGCGCATTCCCCGCACCGCGCGGGTGAGCGCGTATCCCGTGGTCGAGCAGGACTCCTTCGTGTGGGTCTGGATCGGGGACCCGGCTCTGGCCGACGCCACGACGATCCCCCGGGCGCCGCACCTGGCCGACGCCGAGAACTGGACGACGGTCGGCGGCATGGAGCCGATCGACGGCAACTACGGGCTGCTCGTGGACAATCTGATGGACCTGTCGCACGAGACGTATCTGCACGGCGGCTACATCGGCACGCCCGAGGTCGCCGAGACCCCGATGACGACCGAGGTGGACGAGGGCGCGGGCATCGTGCGGGTCAGCCGGCACATGGACGACGCCGCGTGCCCGCCGTTCTACGAGCGCTCTACGGGGATCAAGGGCCGGATCACCCGGTGGCAGGACATCGAGTACCACGCCCCGTGTCTGTACCTGCTGCACAGCCGGATCGCGCCCCAGGGGGTGCTGCCCAACGCGGACGGCACGGACCCGGACGCCTTCCACGTGGAGATCACGTACGCGATCACGCCGTCCACGGACAACAGCGTGTACGACTTCTGGGCGGTCTCCCGGGACTTCGGGCACGGCGACGAGGAGATGTCGACGTTCCTGCACGACTTCAACCGCGAGGTCGTCATGCAGGACGTCGACGCGCTGAATCTGCTGCAGAAGACCCTGGACACCGAGCCCGAGGGCTACCAGGAGCTGAGCATCAACATCGACACCGGCGGCCTGGCCGCCCGCCGCATCCTGGCCCGCCTCGCGGCGGAGGGTGCGCAGCCCCCGGTCACCGCACCGGGCGCACCGGCCGCCGCGCGATGAGCCGCCCGCACACCGCCGAGGTCTACCGCATCGACTGGGTGCCGGGGACCGACTGGCTGCACGGCATCTGCCACTGCGGGGCCGAGCGCGACGGCCAGGACCCGGTGGAGATGTGGGACTGGATGCTCCGCCACCCCCTGGGCCACGACAGCCCGAACACCGAGGAGGACCGGTGACCCCGGAACACGAGGCCGACCTGGTCGTCGCCGCCCGCAGGGACGAGGCGGCGGGCGTCGTCTCGCTCACCCTGCGCCATCCGGCCGGCGAGCCGCTGCCCGCCTGGGAGCCCGGCTCCCACATCGACCTGGTGCTCGGCGAGGGCCTGGTCCGGCAGTACTCGCTCTGCGGGGACCTCGCCGACACCGGGGCCTGGACCGTCGGGGTGCTGCGCGAGCCGGACGGGCGGGGCGGCTCGGCGTACGTCCACGACAAGCTGGCGGAGGGCGCGGCGGTGACGGTCCGGGGTCCGCGCAATCACTTCGCGCTGCGCCCGGCCGCCCGCTACCTCTTCGTCGCGGGCGGCATCGGGATCACCCCGATCCTGCCCATGCTCGCCGCCGCCGAGGCGGCGGGCGCGGACTGGACGCTGCTGTACGGCGGCCGTACGCGCGGCTCGATGGCCTTCCTGGACCGGTTGGCCGCGTACGGCGACAAGGTGCGCGTCGCCCCTCAGGACGAGAGCGGCCTGCTGGACCTGGACGCCTACCTCGGCTCCCCCGGCCCGGACACCCTGGTCTACTGCTGCGGCCCCGGTCCGCTGCTCGACGCCGTCGAGGCCCGCTGCACCGCCGTGACGGAACGCTTCCAGGCGAAGGCGGTGGATCCTGACGCTTCCTCCGACGCCTTCGAGCTGGTGCTCCAGCAGTCCGGGCTGACGCTGACCGTGCCAGGCGGGCGCAGTATCCTGCAGACCGTCGAGGAGGCGGGCGTTCAGGTGCTGTACTCCTGCACGGAGGGCACCTGCGGCACCTGCGAGACGGACATCGTCGAGGGCGAGGCCGACCACCGCGACTCGGTGCTCACCGACGAGGAGCAGGCGGCCAACGAGACGATGATGATCTGCGTGTCACGCTGCCGGGGTGCGCGGCTGGTCCTGGACCTCTGAGTCCTCGGCCCGGGCCTCGGCGTCGGGGTCCCACTTCGGGTGGTGGCGGCGCGCCCAGGCCCGGCTGACCCGGCCCGTACGCATCCCGAGGCGCGCCTCGGGATCGCGTGCGGCCATCCAGATGTGGCCGATGACGGCGGCGGCGATGGCCAGCGCCAGCCAGTCGTGGACGAAGGTCGCACCGGTGCGCCACACCACGGCCGTGAGATGCGGGAACCACATGATCAGACCGGTGCCGACCATCACCAGCGCGGCGCCGGCGGAGAAGGATGCGTACAGCTTCTGGCCCGCGTTGAACTTGCCCGACAGCCGCAGTTCCTCGGGCCTGCGGCGCAGCGCGTCCCGCAGCCAGCTCCAGTCGTGGTCGGCGAAGCGGTTGAGCAGTTTCAGATCGCGGCGGAAGGCCCGGGAGGCGAGCCCGGCCAGAGCGGGGACGGGGAGCATGATGCCCGCCCATTCGTGGACGGTGACCACGAGGCGGCGGCGGCCGACGATCTCGGCGAGGGCGGGCAGATAGAGCATCGCGGCGGTGGCGAGGCAGACCAGCATCAGCGCGGACGTGGTGCGGTGCACCCAGTGCTCGGCGGCGGTGAACCGCCGGATGACCCCCTTGGCGCCCTTGGCGCCCTGAGCGCCCTGAGCGCCCTCAGGTCGCGTCATCGCTGCGTCCGTTGGAGCGGCCGACCCAGGCGTCGACGTCGTAGCCGTAGTGCTCCCAGTAGCCGGGCTCGACATCCTTGGTGACCTCGATCCCGGACAGCCACTTGGCCGACTTGTAGAAGTACATGGGCGCGACATAGAGCCGGACGGGGCCGCCGTGGGCGGTCGTGACCGCCTTGTCCTGCATCTTGAGCGCCACGATCACATCGGCGCGGCGGGCCTGCTTGAGCGTCAGGCTCTCGGTGTAGGCGCCGTCGAAGCAGGTGAAGCGGATGGCGGTGGCGTCGTCCCGCACGCCCGCGAGGTCCAGGAGATGGGAGAGCTTCACGCCCTCGAAGGGCGTGTTGTCCACCCGCCAGCCGGTCACGCACTGGACATCGCGCACCAGGCGGGTCTGCGGCATGGCGCGCAGGTCCGACAGCCGGTACTCGGCCGCCTTGTCCACCAGGCCACTGACCTTCAGCCGGTAGGTCTCCTCGTCGCGGTGCGGGATCGAGGACGCCACCGAGTAGAAGCGGAAGCCGCCCCCGCCGGGCAGCAGCCCGGTCACCCCGGTGGGGTCCTTGCTGCTGACGGAGGACAGCACGGAGTCGATCCCGTTCTGCAGCTTGCTGCCGAACGCGACGCCTGCCGCGCCGAGGCCGAGAACGCCGAGCATCACGCGCCGGCCGACCGGCGTGCCCTGTTCTTCCATACCGTCCACACTAATGCTTGAAGTCTGGACCTCCATGATCGGCGATCGGCCGTAACGAGACGGTAAGGAACGGCTGTGAGCGACGGCTGTGAGGGGCTCAGCCGATGTGCAGCCCCGCGTAGTTCTCGGCCAGTTCCGCCGCCGCGTGCGGCGAGCCCGCGATCCGGTCCAGCTGGGAGATCTGCAGCTGGGTGTCGAAGGGGCTCTGGTCCGGGTCGGTGTGCAGGGTGGTGGTCATGAAGTACGAGAAGTGCTCGGCCCGCCATACGCGCTTGAGGCAGGTGTCGGAGTACGCGTCGAGCAGCGAGGCGGAGCCGGTGTCCTTCAGGTGGGCGAAGGCCTTGGCCAGCACGATGACGTCGGCGGCGGCGAGGTTGAGGCCCTTGGCGCCGGTGGGCGGCACGATGTGTGCGGCGTCGCCGGCCAGGAAGACCCGGCCGTAGCTCATCGGCTCGGTGACGAAGCTGCGCATCGGCAGCACGCCCTTGGAGGTGATCGGACCGCGCTGCAGGGTCCAGTCGCCGTCGATCGCGAAGCGGGCGTCCAGCTCGTCCCAGATCCGCTCGTCGGACCAGTCGGCCGGGTCGGTGCCGTTGGGCACCTGGAGGTACAGCCGGCTGACGGACGGGGAGCGCATGCTCAGCAGGGCGAAACCGCGCGGCGAGTGCGCGTAGACCAGTTCGTCGCTGGAGGGCGGGACGTCGGCGAGGATGCCGAACCAGGAGTACGGGTAGACGCGCTCGTACGTCTTCTGGATGCCGGCCGGCACGGCGTTGCGGGCGACGCCGTGGAAGCCGTCGCAGCCCACGACGTAGTCGCAGGTCAGGGTCTTGTCCTGGCCCTCGTGGGTGTAGTGGATGACGGGGCTGTCAGTGTCGGGGCCCTCGACGGACCGCACCTGGGCATCGAACAGCAGCGGTGCGCCGTCCTTGAGCTGCAGCGCGATCAGGTCCTTGCAGACCTCCGTCTGGGCGTACACCCACACCCGGCGGCCACCGGTCAGAGCCGGGAAGTCGATGCGGTGGGCCTTGCGGTCCCAGCGCAGCTCGATGCCGTCGTGGACCAGGCCCTCGCGGTCCAGGCGCTCACCGGCGCCGGACGCGCGGAGCACGTCGACCGTGCTCTGTTCGAGGATGCCGGCGCGCTGCCGCGCCTCGACATAGGCACGGTCCCGGCTCTCCAGGACGACGCAGTCGATACCGGAGTTGTGCAGCAGGCGAGCGAGCAGCAGGCCCGCCGGGCCGCCGCCGATGATGCCGACGGTGGTGTGCATGAGGATCAGTGCCCCTCTTCTTGCTGTTCTTGCTCTTCTTCGAGGATCCGGTTGGCGATGGCGAAGGCGGCGTTGGCCGCCGGCACACCGCAGTAGATGGCCGACTGGAGCAGGACTTCCTGGATCTCGTCCGGGGTGAGGCCGTTGCGCAGCGCCGCCCGCACGTGCATGGCCAGCTCTTCGTGGTGGCCGTGCGCGACCAGCGCCGTGAGTGTGATGCAGCTGCGGGTCTTGCGGCTCAGGCCCGGGCGGGTCCAGACCTCGCCCCACGCGTAGCGGGTGATGAAGTCCTGGAAGACGGAGTTGAAGGCGGTGGTGCGGGCGATCGCCCGGTCCACGTGCGCGTCGCCCAGCACGGCCCGGCGGACCGTCATTCCCGCTGCGTGCCGCGAGCCGTCGTCCGCCGGGCGGGCCGGGGTCTGTGCGAGGTGGCCGAGCAGCGCGGCCAGTACGGGCGCGGGGCGCTCGACGTTCGCCAGGTGGGCGGCGTGCGCGACCTCGGTCAGGCTCGCGCCGGGGATGCCGTCCGCCAGTTCGCGGCCGTGCGCGGGCGGCGTGGCCGGGTCCTGGCGGCCTGCGACCACCAGCGTCGGTGCGCTCACCCTCGGCAGCTCGCCGCGCAGGTCGAACCCGGCGATCGCGTCACAGCACGTCGCGTACGCCTCCGGGTCCGCCGCCCGCATGTCCGCGACCAGCGCCTCGGCCGCCTGCTCGCCCGCGAACCCCTCGGTGAACCACCGGGTGGCAGCCGAGTCCGCCACCGGGTCCGTGCCCTTCGCACGGACCAGCGCCGCGCGCTCATGCCAGCCCGCCGGCTCGCCGAAGCGGGCCGAGGTGCAGATCAGCGCGAGCGAGTCGACGCGGTCCGGGTGGTGCACGGCCAGCCAGGTGCCGATGGCTCCGCCGAGCGAGATCCCGGCGTACGCGAACCGGTCGATGCCGAGGCTGTCGGCCAGGCCGAGGACGAGGCGGCCGAGGTCGCCGACGGTCGCGCCGGCCTGGAGGAGCGACGCGGGTGAGCCGCCGTGGCCGGGCAGGTCGTAGCGGATGACGCGGTGCGTGCGAGCCAGGGCGGGGACCTGGGGGTCCCAGACGGCGAGTGACGTGCCGAGGGAGGGGCCGAGGATGAGGGGCGGGGCGGTGGCGGCGCCGTCGGTGCGGTGGTGCAGGGCTGTCATGCGGGCTCCATTTCTCCCGGAACGCTCTCCTGGGGGTGCCCCCTCTGGGGGAGTGTCCTCAATCGCCGGACGGGCTGAATGGCGCGCCGCGCCGTAGCGCGCGGTCGACCAGCTCACCGGCCGAGCCCAGGTAGTTCACCGGGTCGGTCAGGTCGCGCAGGCGCTCCTTGGGGAGGACGCCGGACAGGGCCGGCTCCTCCAGGAGCGCTTCGTCGAGTTCGAGGCCCTCTTCGACCGCGCGCCTGGTGGCCCGGGCGAGGGCGGCCTTGGCCTCGCCGCGGCCGATCAGGGCGGTGAAGGCCGCGGCGAGGTGCTCGGAGACGATGAGGCCATGGGTGGCGTCGAGGTTGTCGCGCATGCGGTGGGGGTGGACGCGCAGGCCCTCGGCGAGTTCGGCGGCGTCGCGGGCGGCGCCGCCGACGAGGCGCAGCGCTTCACGCAAGGGCTGCCATTCGGCGTGCCAGGCCCCGGCGGGGCGTTCGTCCTCGGCGGCGAGGGAGGCGTGGAGGACGGAGGCGAGGGCGGGGACCTGGCGGGCGGCGGCCGCGATGAGGGTGGCGCGGACGGGGTTGGCCTTGTGGGGCATGGCGGAGGAGCCGCCGCCGGTGCCTTCGCTCAGCTCGCCGATCTCGGTGCGGGAGAGCAGGAGGACATCCGTCGCGAGCTTGCCCAGCGCCCCGGCTGTGAAGGCCAGCGCACCCGCGAGGTCGGCGATCGGCGTACGCAGGGTGTGCCAGGGCAGCGCGGGCTCGGCGAGGCCGGTCTCGGCGGCGTACGCGGCGAGGAGCCGGGTGCCGGGGTCGCCCTCCACCACCGACCCGTCGGCCTCGGCGAAGGCTTTGAAGGCGGCCAGGGTGCCGGCCGCGCCGCCCAGCTGGGCGGGGAGGGAGGTGCGGACGGCCGCAAGGCGGTCGCGGGCGTCCAGTACGAGGGAGCGCCAGCCCGCCGCCTTGAGGCCGAACGTGGTCGGGACGGCGTGTTGCGTCAGGGTGCGGCCGGGCATCGGCGTGTCGCGGTGCTGCCCGGCCAGCACCGCGAGGCCGGCGGCGGCCCCGTCGAGGTCGGCGAGCACCGGCTCCAGGGCGCGGGCGGCGACCAGCATCGCGGCGGTGTCGAGGATGTCCTGGCTGGTCGCGCCCCGGTGGACGTAGGGGCCCGCGTCGGGGTCCCGCTCGGCGACGGCGGCCGTGAGGTCGGCGACGAGCGGGATGACGGGGTTGCCGCCGGAGCGGGCGCGCAGCGCGAGGTCGCGCACGTCGTAGCGGGCACTGTCCGCCGCTGCCGCCGTCACCGCCGCGGCGGCCGACGCGGGCGCCAGGCCGAGCGCCGCCTGGGCGCGGGTGAGGGCGGCCTCGGCGTCGAGCATGCCGCGGACGTAGGCGGCGTCGCCGGTCGCCTCCTCGGCGGCCGAGCCGGCGCGGCCGGGCGAGAGCAGCCCGGAGTCGTCGGTCGATGGCTCAGTCGAAGGCAAGGAAAACCGTCTCCTCGTCGCCTTGCAGGTGGATGTCGAACCGGTAGGTGCCGTTCGGCTCGGGGTCCGCCACCAGCGTGCCGCGTCGCTCGGGAGTCAGCGAGGCGAGCAGCGCGTCCTCGCCGTTCTCCGGGAAGTACACCCGGGTGAACAGGTGGTGGGTGAGGCCCCGGGCGAACACGCACACGCTGATGTACGGCACCTCGGGCGCTCCCGGCGGCAGGGTGCGCAGCGCGTAGTGGCCGTCCTTGTCGGTCGGCACCCGGCCGAAGCCGGTGAAGTGCACGCCGTCGCGGCCGACGAAGCCGCCGGTGGACGGGTCGCGCCGCATGGAGCCGGGGACCTGGGGGAAGGCGCCGTCGGGTCCGGCCTGCCAGAACTCGATCAGGGCGTCCGGGACGGTGGCGCCGTCGCCGTCGTAGACGTAGCCGTGGACGTTGATGGCGCCGGGGTGCCCGGCCGGGGCGACCTGCCCGCCCTCGGGGAATGGCAGGGCGTGGCCGTAGAAGGGGCCGATGGTGTGCGAGGGGGTGGGGAGCGGGCTCATCGGCCTTCCTCGATCCAGGTGGCGGACGGTCCGTCGAGGACGATGTCCCAGTGGTAGCCCATCGACCACTCGGGCTTGGACAGGTCGTGGTCGTAGGCGGCGACCAGGCGCTCGCGCGCGGCCTGGTCGGTCACCGAGTGCAGGATCGGGTCGTACGCGAACAGCGGGTCGGCGGGGAAGTACATCTGGGTGATCAGCCGCTGGGTGAAGGCGGTACCGAAGACCGAGAAGTGGATGTGCGCGGGCCGCCAGGCGTTGGTGTGGTTGCCCCAGGGGTACGCGCCGGGCTTGACGGTGATGAACTCGTAGCGGCCCTCGTCGTCGGTGAGGGTGCGGCCGACGCCGGTGAAGTTCGGGTCGAGGGGGGCTGGGTGCTGTTCGCGCAGGTGGGCGTAGCGGCCGGCGGCGTTGGCCTGCCAGACCTCGATGAGCTGGCCGCGCACCGGGCGGCCTTCGCGGTCGAGCAGGCGGCCGGTGACGGTGATGCGCTCGCCGATCGGCTCGCCGCGGTGCTGGAGGGTGAGGTCGTTGTCGACCTCGGTGATGTCCTGGTGGCCGAAGGCCGGGCTGTGCAGCTCGACCAGCTCGGGGTCGGCGATGCCGCCACTGCCCACCGCGACCAGCGGCTGCTTCGGGGAGCGCAGGATGCTGCTGCGGTACGGCGGGTAGAAGCGGCGCGCGTGGTGTTCGACGGGCGCGCCGTCGGCGAGGGCCTTCTCGTACTGGTCCTCGATCGCGGCGATCTCGCCGGTGATCTCTTCCTGGGTGGTCATCTGCTCGTCTCCTACCTTTCCAGGACGAGGGCGAGGCCCTGTCCTACGCCGATGCAGAGGGCGGCCAGGCCCGTTCCGGAGCCGGCCGACGCGAGCTGGTGGGCGACGGCTCCGGTGATCCGGGCTCCGGAGGCGCCGAGCGGGTGGCCGATGGCGATGGCGCCGCCGCGCGGGTTGACGATGGCGGGGTCGAGCTCGGGCCATTCGGCGAGGCAGCCCAGCGACTGGGCGGCGAAGGCCTCGTTCAGCTCGAAGGTGTGCAGGTCGCCGAAGCCCTTGCCGGCCTTGGCCAGCGCCTTCCTGACCGCTTCGACCGGGCCCAGCCCGAAGTACTGCGGCTCGATGCCCGCGGCGGCGGAGGCCCGGACGCGGGCGAGCGGCTCGCGGCCGGTGGCCTTCAGCCCTTCCTCGTCGACGATGAGCAGCGCGGCGGCTCCGTCGTTGAGCGGGGAGGCGTTGCCTGCGGTGACCGTGCCGCCGTTCTTGCGGAAGACGGTCTTGAGCTTGGCGAGGGACTCCATCGAGGTGTTGTCCCGGATGGTCTCGTCACGGGCGAGGTCCACACCCTCGACGGGCACGACCTCGCCGTCGTAGAGGCCGTCCTTCCAGGCTCGGGCGGCCTTCTCGTGGCTGGCCACGGCGAAGGCGTCCTGCTGCTCACGGGTGAGGCCGTGCTTGTCGGCGATCAGCTCCGCGCCCTCGCCGAGGGCGACGGTCCACTGCGGCTCCATGCGCTGGTTGACCATGCGCCAGCCCAGCGTCGTGGAGAACAGCTCCTGGTGCCCGGCCGGGAAGGCCCGCTCGGGCTTGGGCAGCACCCAGGGGGCGCGGCTCATCGACTCGACGCCACCGGCCACCGCGATGTGGGCGTCGCCGACGGCGACCGCGCGGGCGGCCTGGATGACGGCCTCCATGCCGGAGCCGCACAGTCGGTTGACGGTCGCGCCGGGGACTGAGACGGGCAGCCCGGCGAGCAGCACGGCCATGCGGGCGACGTCGCGGTTCTCCTCGCCGGCGCCGTTGGCGTTGCCGTAGAAGACGTCGTCGATGCGGGCGGGGTCGAGCTGCGGGGTGCGCTCCACGAGGGCGCGCAGGACGCCGGCGGCGAGGTCGTCGGGGCGTACGGAGGACAGGGCGCCGCCGTACTTGCCGACGGGGGTGCGGACGGCGTCGACGATGTACACATCGCGGAGCTGCTGGCTCATCGCTCGGCTCCTTCGGCGATACGGACCTTGGCGGCGGTCTTCTCGGTGATGGTCTGGGCGGTGACGCCGGGTGCGGTCTCGACGAGCACCAGGCCGTCCTCGGTGACATCCAGGACGCCGAGGTCGGTGATGATGCGGTTGACGCAGGTCCTGCCGGTCAGCGGCAGCTCGCACTCCTCCAGGATCTTCGGGCTGCCGTCCTTGGCGGTGTGGGTCATCGTGACGATCACGCGGCGGGCGCCGTGCACCAGGTCCATGGCGCCGCCGATGCCGGTGACCATTTTCCCCGGGATGGCCCAGTTGGCGAGGTCGCCGCGGGCGGATACCTGCATGGCGCCGAGGACGGCGGTGTCGATGTGGCCGCCGCGGATCATCCCGAAGGACAGGGCGGAGTCGAAGAAGGAGGCGCCGGGCAGGACGGTGACGGTCTCCTTGCCGGCGTTGATCAGATCCGGGTCGACCTCGTCCTCGTACGGGAAGGGGCCGGTGCCCAGGATGCCGTTCTCGGACTCCATGACGACCTCGACGCCCTCGGGGAGGAAGCCGGGGATCAGGGTGGGCAGGCCGATGCCGAGGTTGACGTACTCGCCGTCGGACAGCTCCAGGGCCGCGCGGGCGGCCATCTCGTCTCGCGTCCAGGCCATCAGGCCGACACCTCCCGGGCGGTCACGGTGACCTTCTCGATCTTCTTGTCGGCGGCCTGCTCGGGAGTGAGCGCGACCACGCGCTGCACGAAGATGCCGGGCAGGTGGATCTGGTCGGGGTCCAGCTCGCCGGGTTCGACCAGCTCCTCGACCTCGGCGACGGTGATCCGGCCCGCCATGGCCGCGAGCGGGTTGAAGTTCTGGGCGGACTTGTTGAAGACCAGGTTGCCGTGCCGGTCGCCCTTGGCGGCGCGTACGAGGGCGAAGTCGGTGACGATGCCGCGCTCCAGGACGTATTCGGCGCCGTCGAACTCGCGGACCTCCTTGGGCGGGGAGGCCAGGGCGACGCCGCCGTTGCCGTCGTAGCGCCAGGGCAGTCCGCCGTCGGCGACCTGGGTGCCGACGCCGGCCGGGGTGAAGAAGGCCGGTATGCCGCAGCCGCCGGCGCGCAGCCGCTCGGCGAGGGTGCCCTGCGGGATCAGTTCGAGCTCCAGCTCGCCACCGAGGTACTGGCGGGCGAACTCCTTGTTGCCGCCGATGTAGCTGCCGGTGACGCGGGTGATGCGGCCGGCCGAGAGCAGCACGGCCAGGCCGGACTCCATGGCGCCGCAGTTGTTGGAGACCACGCTGAGCCCGCTCACGCCGGTGTCGTAGACGGCCTGGATCAGTGTGTTCGGTACGCCGCTGAGACCGAAGCCGCCGACCGCGAACGACGCTCCGTCGCGGACGTCTGCCACGGCCTGTGCGGCTGTGGCGACCACCTTGTCCATTCGCCCGCCTACCCTCTTGTTCGTCCAGTGAACTTTAGTTCACAATTGCTTACGCCAGAGTCTGGTCCGCGGGCGTCGGCTCTGTCAACGTTTCGCGCCAGTAGGGTTTCGACGAGATTTCCGCAGAGTGGAGCGCCCCCATGTCATCGCCGCCATCGCCGTCCCCCACCGCCGGTGCGGCCGGTGCGGCCCCGCCGCCGGAGGCCGTGGGCCCGCTGATCCGCGGCCTGGCCGTGCTGCGCGAGCTCGCCGCCGCCGACGGGCGGCGCTCCGTGGGCGATCTCGTACGCGCCACCCGCCTGGCCCGCTCCACCGTCGACCGGGTGATCAGCACCCTGAGCCGGACCGGCTATCTGCGGGTGGAGGGCCGGGACGCCGTCCTCACCCCGCGGCTGATGGAGCTGGGCAACGCCTACCTCTCGTCGTGCCGGCTGCCCGATCTGCTCGGCCCGCTCGCGGACGCCCTCGCCGACGGCCTCGACGAGTCGGTGTCGATCGCCGTGCCCGACGGGGACGGGGTGCGCTTCGTGCACCAGGCCACCCGGCGCCGGGCGATGTCGCTGACCTTCCGCATCGGCGACCTGCTGCCCGCCGAACGCGGCGCGCCCGGCGCGCTGTTCGCCGCCCGGTGGGGCGAGGAGGACTGGCGGCGCTGGCGCGGGCGGCGGGCGGCGGACCCGCGGGACGCCGGCTTCCCGGCGGTGCCGCACGGCCGGACGGACGCCGCGGCGTCGTTCGAAGAGCGCGCGGCCGCCGCGCGGGAGCAGGGCTGGTCGGCGGACGACCAGCTGATCGAGCCGGGGCTGGTCGCGGTGGCGATGGCCGTGCGGGACACCGGCGGCGCGCCCGTCTGCGCGGTGAGCGTGGTCAGCCACACCAGCCGGCACAGCGCGCGGTCGCTGCGCGAGGCCGTGCTCCCCCGGCTGCGGGACGCCGTGGAGGCGATGGCGGACGCTCTGGGGCCTGTCGGTGAAGGGCGGCCCGCCGCTCCCCCGGCCCCCGGATCCGCGCCCGCCTCATGGACCCGCGCCTCCAAGCAGGAGCTCGGCCCGGAGTTCGTCGAGTCGCTGGCACGCGGGCTGACCGTCCTCACCGCCTTCGACAGCGCGGCCGGCGCGCACGGCGGACGCGCCGAGCTGCCGCTGACCGCCGTCGCCGAGGCCACCGGCCTGGCCCGCGCCACCGCCCGCCGCGCCCTGATCACCCTGGAGCACCTCGGCTACGTCGAACGGGCTCCCCGCGACCCCCGCCTGCACCGCCTGACCCCGCGCGTCCTGGAGCTGGGCTTCGCCCACCTGTCCGGGCTCACCCTCCCCCAGATCACCCAGCCGCACCTGGTCGAGCTGGTCGGGCGGGTGCACGACTCCGCCTCGATGGCCGTCCTGTCCGGCGACGACATCCAGTACGTGGCCCGCGTCCCCACCGTCCGCATCATGAGCGTCAACATCACGGTCGGCACCCGCTTCCCCGCGTACGCCACCGCCATGGGGCGCGTGCTGCTCGCCGGCCTGCCCGGGCCCGAGCGCGCCGGGATCCTCGCCCGCACCGAGCTCCAGCCGCTCACCCGGCACACCGTCACCTCGGCCGCCCGGCTCGGCGAGATCCTCGACCGGGCCGGCGAGGACGGCTACGTACTCGTCGACGAGGAGCTGGAGGAGGGCCTGCGCTCGATCGCCGTCCCCGTCCACGACCGCACGGGCCGGGTCGTGGCGGCCGTCAACGTCTCCCTGCACGCCGCCCGCAGCACCCCCGAGCACGCCCGCGAGGACCTGCTGCCGCCGCTGCGGGAGACGGCGGCGCGCATCGAGGCCGACATGCAGGTGGCGGGTCGGTACGGGCGGATCGCCGCCGGCTGACCGCGCGGCGCGCGCACGTTGTCACGCGGCGGAGAGCACGTCCCGCAGGGGCGGGAGGTTTCGCACCACGGTCCACAGCAACAGCGCCGCGAGCACCACGGCCCCGGTCCACGCCGGTGCGGCCCGGCCCCGCCCGGCCCGGCCGGACACGACGAGCAGCCAGGCGAACACCGCGAAGGGCAGCACCACGACCAGGGCCGCGTTGTGCCCCAGCGCCGCACCGATATGACCGGCCGTCAGGTCGTGAAGGGCCCGCAGACTGCCGCAGCCCGGGCAGGACCAGCCGGTCGCCGCCCGGAACGGGCATGACGGAAAGCGGCCCGGCCGCCCCGGGTCCACGGCCGTGACCAGCGCGACCACAGCGCCGAGCAGCGCCGCGCCGGCCCATGCCTCCCGTAGCCCACGCGGTGACGGCCGGTCCGCCATCAGTACCCGGACGAACTGCTCGACGCGCTGGCCACCACGATGATCAGCAAGAACAGCAGCCCGACGCCCGCGCTCACGATGCTGAGGATCTTGGCCTTGTTCGCCGCCGCCTGCGCTCCCTGGTAGTCGCCCATGCTCTGCTTCGAGGACACCTGCGACGCGAAGACGATCGCGGCGATGCCGGTGGGCAGGAAGCAGAGCAGGGTCACCAGGACCGCCGGGACCATGTAGTTCTGGATCGGCGGGCCCGGGACGTAGCCCGGATAGCCGGGCGCGGGCTGCTGATAAGGCTGCTGGTAGGGCTGTTGATACGACTGCTGGTACGGCTGCTGGTACGGAGGCGGATACGAGGGCTGCTCGGGCGGCTGGCGCGGCGTGCTGCTGCCCCAGGGGGTGTTGCTGCCCCAGTCGTCACCGGGCGGTGGGCCCTGCTGCGGGTTGCTCATGGTTGTGTTCCCCTTCCCCTGTTCCCTGACGGGGCACCCCGGAGGTTCTCGAACCGAACCCAGGCGCCCTGCTGTTGTTGCCAGACCCAGCGGCCCGGCTCGGCCCCCGGATCGAGGGCGATGGCCTGCCGGAACGCCTCCTCCGGCAGATCCGCGGTGAACACGAGCTCCGAGCCCGTCTGCGCGTGCACGAAGACCACGGCCGACGGCGAGGACACGGGCCGCCCGTTCCCCAGCAGCCGCTGCACGCAGGATCGCAGCGCCACGAAGGCCTCGGATCCGAGCTTCTCGAACACCGCGCGCAGGAAGGAGTGCAAAGCCGGAGCGGCCACCATGACGAGGGCGTAGGTGTCCGCGCCCCGCCGGGTGGGCCGCAGCCGGCAGGCGGTGGGGATACCCGCCGCGCGCAGCACGGCCTCGGTGTCCAGCGCCGCGTCGGGCGGCAGGGCGGCCGGCCAGAAGATCTCCACCTCGCTCATCCCCGCACCTCTTCCCCCGGCCCCGGCCCGGCGGCATCGAGCGGCCAGATCTCCGCGACGCCCTCCTGCGTTCCCGTCAGCACACCTTGCTGTCCTGCCAGGAAGCCCACCGTGACCGGCTGCCCGCACAGCCCGGCCCGGCTGCTGTGCCTGCCCGAGCCGTCCCACAGGACGAGGCTGCGGTCGTCGGCCACCACGGCGAGCCACGCGCCGTCGGCGGAGATCTCCACCCGGCTGTGGCGCCCCGACTGGGGTACGCGGTGCAGCAGTTGACCGCTCCAGCTCCAGACCCGCACCTGGCCGTCGACGATTCCCGTCGCGATCCGGTCCCGCGCCAGCGCCAGACCGGTGACCGGCTGCGGATGCGGCCACATCGCGACCGACCGCCCGTGCACGTCCAGTTGGCGGACGCTGCCGTCGACGGAGGCGATGACGAGATGACGGCCGTCGGGCGCGAAGCACACCGGGCCCACGGCCAGGGACGACTCGGGGGCGGACCGGTCGACGGGCCCCTCTTTCGCCCGCGTGCCGTTGGCGTCGTAGATCTGGAAGCGACCGCTGCCGGCGGTGGCGAGCCAGCGGCCGTCGGCGCTGAAGGCCAGCGACTGGACGTGTCCCGGCCGTCCGGGAAGCACCCGTACGGGGACCTCCGTCCCGATGTCCCACACCACCACGCTGCCGTCCTCGTGCAGGCTGGCCACATGACGCTGCCAGGGACTCCAGGCCAGCCGCAACGGTCTGCCGCCCTGCCGGAAGACGCACTCGCCGACGAGGTCACCGGTGAGCGTCCTGAGGACGCGTACGGTGCCGTCGGCGCAGGCCGCGGCCACCAGGTCCTTCGGACCGAGGGCCATGTCGCAGCAGGGGCCGAGGGCCGGCAGCGCTCTGATCCGCTGAAGCTCTCCGGGGGCGGGCCCGTCCTCCGGTCTCCGGCCGTCGGCCTGGTCGCCGGCCTCGGTCACGACGACGGGTGACCGCCTGATTTCCGGCGGGGTGGATGGGTTGGTGGAGAGGTTGGCGGAGGCGGTCGGTGGCACCGGCCACTGCACCGGCCTCGCCGGGAACAACGCCTGCCACTTGTCCCGGATCGATCGCTGCCAATCGGGGGCCGGGGGCGCCGGGGGCTGCGGCTGGTAGGGCCGGTAAGTGGGCGGCGGGGGTGGCGGCGGCAGGGCGGGCGCGTCGGGGAGGACGAACAGCTGGGGTTCCTCGGAGGCGAGGAAGAGCACCGGGGTGGCCCACTCAAGGCTGCCCTGGAAGGTCATCTTGACGTTCTCGCGGGCCAGGGTCATCGAGCGGTCCACCGGCAGGCCGCGGGCGATTCCGGTGTAGAAGGAGGAGGCGAAGGCGAGTGCCGCAGGGTCGGTGATCTCGTACTGCATGGCCACCACGGCCGGCACGCCTTCCTTCATGATCCGCGCGGCCGTGCTGGTGAACAGCCCGTCGGCGCCGCAGGCCGCCGACTCGCAGGCGTTGAGGACCACCAGGCGTAACTCGGGAATGTCGCGGACCAGTGTGCCCAGGTCGGTGCCGGAGACATGCATCGCCCTACCGTCGGGTCCGGTCAGCTCGATGTAGCCGGAGTCGGTCTCCTCGTCGAAGCCGCCATGGCCCACGAAGTGCAGTACGTGCGGCGCCTTCGTCCTTGCCGCGTCGGCCAGTTCGTGCCAGCTGTCCCCCGGCAGCCACTCGACGGCGACGTCCGAGCTCAGGCCCTGCAGGGCGTGTGCGATCTCCTCTCGCTCACGTTCCGCTTCGAGGACGGGCAGATCGGCCGGGCGGGAGATCACGCCGAGCACACGCAGTGGCGGTGAGAGCGGGAAGGGCGGCGCCGGCTCCATCAGCTGCGGCGAGCGCACGACCGGCAGCCGCAGGGCCAGATAGGCGTCGCGGGCGGCGGGATCCACCGCGAACTCCCATGGAATCCGCGACAGGTTGGGGCCGACCGGAGCCAGCAGCACCCGTAACGCCACCCCCTGGGCGCGGGCCTGCTCACGGCACCGCTCGAACAGCAGCCGGACGTCCCCGGTCAGCACGGCGTCGGTGAGCCGCTCCCCGAACTCCCGCGTGGTCCGCTCGACGAGCGAGGCCCGCCGGGTGATCACCGGGCTGGACGACCTGATGAGCGCCTTCTCGACATCCGACAGCGCGGCGCGCAGAGCGTCCGCGGCGAACGGCGAGCGGATTTTCGTGGAGGCCCCACCGAACGGTGAGGTGCACACGATCACCCAGTCGTTCTCGGCCTCGACCAGGTCCAGGCGGAAGCGTAGATCGCCCATACCCGTCCTTCCCCCGCGGCCCCCCACAAAGGGGGACCTCCCTCTCATACTACCGACGGGCCGTCGCCGCAAGCAGTCGTTCAGGGTAAGAAGGGGCCCGGACTCACCGCACGCCGCCGCCGCTTCGCGGGACCGGCAGCCGTCAGCCCAGCTCGACGGGCGTCCCCCAGCCGCCCGCGAAGAAGGTCTCCGTCAGCGGGCGGCGTTCGCGATCGGCGGTCTCGCGGGCGCGCAGCTTCTCGTCGGGCAGCGCGGCGGCCTCGGCCACCGCGCCGACCGCGATGACGGCGAGCGGCCGGAAGCCCTCGGGGATGCCGAAGGCGGCGGTGACCCGGTCCGGGAGGAAGCCGGCCATCTGGTGAGCGTGCAGGCCCTCGGCCTGCGCCTGGACGGTGAGCTGGGCGACGGCAAGGCCGGTGTCGTACGCGGCCGTGGTGCTGGGCGTGCCGTCGGGCCGCTGCTCGGCGGCCACGGCGGCGATGAGGACCGAAGCGTTGCCGGCCCAGCTCTGGTTGAAGCCGATCAGCGCGTCGTGGACGGCCTTGTACGTCTCGTCGCCACGACGGCCGACGAGGAAGCGCCAGGGCTGGACGTTGTTCGCCGACGCCGACCAGCGCGCGGCCTCCAGCAGCGCGGCGAGCTGCCCGTCCGTCACCTCGTACGAGGGGTCGAAGGAGCGCGGGCTCCAGCGCTCGGCGAGCAGCGGGTGCACGGGGGCGGAGGTGACTGCGCTACGGGACATGCGAATGGCTCCTGGGAGTTGCGGGGCGTTCAGGCTGTTCAGGCGGTCGGGCAGTTCAGGTGGTTCAGGCTGTTCAGGTGATTCGGGCAAGGGTCCTGCTGCGGTCAGCGGCAGCATGCCGGGCGGCTATTCCTGTCGGCCAGGCCTGCCGCCTGGATTTCACGCCGCCGCAACAGAAGGGACGGCGGCCGTACGGAATTCGCCGCGCCCTTCCCACGGACGGGCCAGCAGAGTGAGCGCCAGTACGGCGCAGGCCAGCGCGCCCAGCATGATGACCGTCATCGGCGTCACGCTGGTCGTGCCGAACAGCCCCACCAGCGGCGAGGCCAGCGCCCCGAGCAGGAACTGCGTGCCGCCGAGCAGCGCCGAGGCCGCGCCGGGGGCCCGCCGGCCCAGCGTCTGTCCCAGGCTCATGCTGGCCGGGAAGACCATACCCACCCCCGCCAGGGTGACGAACAGGCAGGCCCACGTGCCGGCCAGGCTGCCGCCGACGGTGGTCAGGAGCACGACCTGGCCGATCACGCCGGCCGCGGCGATCGTGACACCGGCGGCGAGCAGGGTGTTCATGCGGATGCGCCGCGCCAGTACGCCGAAGAGCGCGCCCGCGAGCAGCATGCCGACCGCGTTCACCGCGAAGACCAGGCTGTACTGGGTCGCCGAGACGCCGTAGATGTTCTCGAAGACGAAGCTGGAGCCCGCGATGTACGTGAACAGCGCGGCTCCGCTGAAGCCCAGCGTCAGCACGTACCCGGTGAACGTACGCTCCCGGAGCAGGCTGCCCATCGCCCGGAACGTGCTGCCCATGCCGCCCTTGTGACGGCGGTCGGGCGGCAGCGACTCGGGCACCTTGGTCACCACGGCCAGGACCAGCAGCACCCCCACCACGGCCAGCACGAGGAAGATGGTCCGCCAGGTGGACACCGACAGGATCGCGCCGCCGATCACGGGCGCCGCGACCGGCGCGACGCCCAGGACGAGGGAGAGCATGGAGAAGAACCGCGGAATGTCCGGGCCGTGGAACCAGTCCGTGATCGCCGCCCGCGCCAGCACCATGCCGGCGGCGCCCGCCACGCCCTCCAGGAAGCGGGCGCCGATCAGCACCTGGATGTTCGGCGCGAACGCGCAGACCAGGGTCAGCGCAGCGAAGGCCGAGGTGCCGGAGATGAGGAGACGGCGTCGGCCCAGGCCGTCGCTGAGCGGGCCGATGAGGATCTGGCCGAGGACCAGGCCTGCGAGGAAGGCCGTCATCGAGAGCTGCACGGCGGAGTCGGTCGCGCGCAGCGAGCTGCCCATTTCCGGGAATCCGGGTACGTACATGTCGGTGGCCAGCGGGGCGACCGCCGTGAGCGCGCCGAGTACGGCGATCAGCGCGGCGACTCGTGCGGGCGGTCCGGGGTGGGTCTGAGCGGCTACCATGAGCAGAAGAGTAACTAATAGTCTACTGGTTAACAAAGTCGGAGCGATGAACCGCATGTCCCGCCTCTCCCACGCCTCCCCCGCCGAGTGGTGGGCTGCCGCCCGTCCCGATCTCGACACCACCCCCATGGAGGTCATCGGCCCGCTCAAGCGCATCCAGGCGCTCTACGCCGCCGCCCTTGAGCCCCTGTACGAGGCCGCTCCGCTCACCTCGCCCGAGCTGGACGTCCTGGTGCGGCTCCGGCACGCCGAGGAGCCGCTCATCGCCCGCCGGATCGCCGGCCAGCTGCGCTGCTCGCGGGCCGCGGTCAGCAAGACCCTGGCCAAGCTGGAGAAGCGGGGCTTCATCGAACGGCAGCCGAATCCGGCGGACCGGCGGGCGGCGCTGGTGACGCTCACCGGGGCGGGTGCGGAGGCGGTGGACGCCATGTTCCCACGGCAGTTGGCGGTGGAGGCCGAACTGCTGGCGGGGCTCGGGGAGGACCGGGAGCGGGTGGTCGAGGCGCTGGGACTGCTGGCGGCCGTGTTCGAGCGGCGGGTCGCCGAGGGGTAGGCAGCGTGGGCAGCCCGTCAGGCGGGGGCGATCATGCCGGCCGACAGATCGATGTCGGCGCCGCACAGGCCCGGCATGGCGAGCATCGCCAGCAGCGCCTGGGCGACTTCGGGCTCCTCCACCAACCGGCCCAGCGCGGAGCGCGACGCGAAGGCGCGCTCGGCCTCCTCCGGCGTGGAGCCGGTGAGTTCTGCCTCCAGACGGAAGTTGCGGTCCATGCGGGGGCCGCGTACGGGACCAGGGGACAGGGTGTTGACGGACACCCCGAGCGGCCCAACCTCGCCCGCGAGGGTGCGGGTCAGGCCGATCAGAGCCATCTTGGACGCCGTGTAGGGGGTCCGGTTCAGCAGCGGCCGCTTGCCGCTCACCGAGGCGACGTTGACGACATCGCCCCGCCCGGCGGCGATCATGGCGGGCAGGAAGGCCCGGCAGACCAGGTAGACGCCCCGGACGTTGGCGGCGAAGACGTCGTCCCACTCGGCCGGTTCGATGTCGACGAGCTGCTTGACGGGCCCGGCGACGCCCGCGTTGTTGACCAGGACCGAGATGTCCTCGTCGGCCAGCGCGGCGGCCAGCGCGGCGACCGACGCCGGGTCGGCCACGTCGCAGCGGGCGACCCGCGCCTTGCCGCCGGCCTCCTCGACGGCCGCCGCGCCCGACGCGAGGGCGTCGGGGTTGCGGCCGACGAGGATGACGCGGGCGCCGGCGCCGGAGAGGGCGACGGAGAAGGCCCGGCCGAGGGGGCCGCCTCCGCCGGTGACGAGGGCGGTGCGGCCCGCGACGACGTGGCTCACGCGGAGGTCCCCTCGTAGCCGGAGCCTTCCGTGGCCCAGGGCAGGGCGTCGCCGCCGTACTTGGCGGCCCGCAGGTCACCGGAGCGGGCGTGCCCCTCGAAGAGCTCGACCCGTGCGGCACGCCCGCACAGCCGGCCGAGTTCCGCGCTGGAGTCCGGGTTCGTGACCTCCTGGTACGTCACCGTCTTGAGGTACTTGCCGACCCACAGGCCGCCGGTGTAGCGGGCGGCGCCCCGCGTCGGCAGCACATGATTCGTACCGATGACCTTGTCGCCGTACGAGACGCACGTGCCCTCGCCCAGGAACAGGGCCCCGTACTGGGTCATCCGCTCCAGGGCCTCGCGCGGCTCGGCGGTGAGGACCTGGACGTGCTCGGAGGCGCACTCGTCGGCGAGCGACCAGAGTTCGTCCATCGTGTCGACGACGATGACCTGGCCGTGATCGCGCCAGGACGGGCCGGCGAAGTCGTTGGTCGGCATGTCGGGCAGGATCGCCTCGATGTGCTCGATGGTCCGGCGGCCGACCTCCTCGGAGGTGGTGATGAGGACCGCCGGTGAGTCCGGGCCGTGCTCGGCCTGGGAGAGCAGGTCGACGGCGCAGGTGAAGGGGTCGGCCTGGTCGTCGGCGAGGACCAGGATCTCGGTGGGGCCGGCGAACAGGTCGATGCCGATCTGCCCGAAGAGCTGACGCTTGGCCTCGGCGACGTAGGCGTTGCCGGGCCCCGCGATGAGGTTGACCGCCGTCATGGTCTCGGTGCCCACGGCCATCGCGGCGACGGCCTGGACGCCGCCGAGCAGCCAGATCTCGTCCGCGCCGGCGAAGTGCGCGGCGGCGACCGTCGCGGCGGGGATCTCACCGCGGATCGGCGGGGTGCAGGCCACGACGTGCGGGACGCCGGCGACCTTGGCCGTGATGATCGTCATGTGGGCGGAGGCGGTCAGCGGGTAGCGGCCGCCGGGGATGTAGGCGCCGGCCGCCTGGACCGGAACGTGCTTCTGGCCGAGCCGCACGCCGGGCAGGGTCTCGATCTCGAACTCGCCCATCGAGGCGAGCTGCGCCTCGGCGAAGGTGCGGACGTTGCGCTGCACGGCGTGGATGTCGTCGATGACCTGCTGCGGGAGCGAGGCGATGATCTCCTCGATCCGGTCGGCCGAGAGCCGGAAGGACTCCGGGCTCCACTTGTCGAACTTCTCGGAGTACTCGCGCACGGCCACGTCGCCACGCTCGCGGATGTCGGCGATGACGCCCGAGACCGTCTCCCGGACGGCGGCGAGGTCGGCGGTGACCTGTTCCTTCGGAACGGCGTTCTTCAAAGTCGTGCGCACAGCGGGTGCCTTCCGTTGCAAGAGGAGGAGATGGTCAGGGGTTCATGGGGTCGTGGAGCAGGGAGCCGAGTACGTCCCTGCCCAGGGTCTTCACCAGGCCGTCGGTGAACTCGCCGTCCACCAGGACGAACACCATCCGGGCGAGGGCGCCCGAGCGGTTCTCCCAGCGGTGGTCGGTGCCCCGCTGCACCACCACGTCGCCCGCGCGCAGCACGGTCTCGGAGTCGTCGAGGACGAGGACGACCTCGCCTTCGAGGACGATGCCGTAATCCACGGACTGCGTACGGTGCATGGGCGACACGACGCCGGGCGGGAACTCGTTGATCCGGATCTTGGTGCCGTTCGGGTCGGGCGGGACGCTCAGCGACACCTGCGTCGGGTCCGGCTCGTCGGCGGCGACCGGGGCCGGCATGGCCGCGGTGGACCACATCTCGTAGAAGAGGGCTCCGTCGGGCGCGGTGCGGACGACCGGCGGCGGCCCGTCCGAGAGGAAGACGGAGACACCGTCCTCGGTGTGGCCGGTGACGACCCGGCGCGGCTCGAAGGTCATGACGCTCTCCCCCGCTCAGACCGGCGGCGCGCTGAACAGCACGTCCGGGTCGTTGAACTGCTCTTTGGCGATCAGCTCGCTCATCGGGTCGGCCGTGCCCCACTGGTCCTGGGTCAGCGGGTCGTCCACGTCGTGCAGGCCCGGGTGCCAGGTGTCCTCGTCCAGGACGGCCAGCTCGGTGGTGTACTCCACGGTGTTGCCGTGCGGGTCGTGGAAGTAAGAGAAGGTGTTGTCGCCCGCCGTGTGCCGGCCGGGGCCCCAGGTGAGGCGGGTGCCGGCGCGCAGCGCGCGGCCGGTGCCGCGCATGTACTCCTCGACGCCGCGCATCTCGAACGAGGCGTGGTGCAGGGAGACATGGGGGCCGCGGGCGATGGCGAAGCTGTGGTGGACGGGGCTGCAGCGCATGAAGTACATCAGCTCGCCCATGTGGTTGCTGTAGAGGGTGTCGGAGAGGCGAAAGCCGAGGTGCTTCTCGTAGAAGGCCTTCAGCGCCTCAGGGTTCTGCGAGTTGACCACGCAGTGCGAGAGGCGGACCGGGATGGCCTCGCGCTCCTCGATCCTGCGGTGCTTGCGCGTCTCGACGTCGCTGGAGACCTCGACGACCCGGCCGTCGGTGTCGAAGAAGCGGAAGCCGTAGCCGCCGCCGGGGGTGTCCAGGGTGCCCGGCTCGGAGATCACCTGTACGTCGTCGGCGGCGGTGAGGCGGGCGGCGAGCTCGTCCACGTCGGCGGCGCTACCCGCGCCGAAGGCGACCAGGTCCATGCGCTTGCGCTCGTCCTTGCGGATGCGGACGACGTACTGCTCGGGGCTGCCCTCGGCGGCGAAGAAGGCGATGCCGCTGTCGTTGGCGACCTCGGTGAGGCCCCAGGTGGTGCCGAAGAAGGCCCGCTGCGTCTCGAAGTCCGGTACGGCCAGGTCGACATGGCGCAGATGGGTGATGGGCTGGAAGGCCATGGTGCTGCTCCTCAGCGGGTGCGGGGGTCGGACGCGTCGGGGACGCAGGTGTTGCGCTGGGCGCCGAGGCCGGTGATCTCCGCCTCCATGACGTCGCCCGGCTTCAGGAAGGTCCCCCAGTGGGCGCCGTTGCCGGCCGGGGAGCCGGTGAGCAGCAGGTCGCCGGGGCGCAGGGTGGTGGTGCTGGAGGCGTACTCGATGAGCTTGGGGATGTCGAAGATCATGTCCTTGGTGGACTCGTCCTGCCGGACGGTGCCGTTGTGCCGCAGGGTGATCCGCAGGTCGCCGGGGTCGGGCAGGAAGGCGGCGGGGACCAGGAAGGGGCCGGTCGGCAGGAAGGTGTCGGCGTTCTTGGCGGTGAACCAGTCGGTGCCGATGGCCTTGAGGTCGGGCCGGTAGAGGCGGTCGCGGGTGGTGAGGTCGTTGGAGATCGTGTAGCCGGCGACGTACGACATGGCGTCCTCGCGGCTGATGTGCCGGCCCTCGCGGCCGATGACCAGGGCGAGTTCGAGCTCCCAGTCGTGCTGCTCGCCGAGCGCCGGGAGGATCACGTCGTCGTACGGGCCGGTGATGGCGCGCGGGCTGCCGAGGAAGATGTACGGGACGCCGTTGCGGGCCCGCTCGTCCATCATCTTCTCGGCGTCGGCGCGGGCCTCCTCGGGGGTGGCGCCGTGCACGCTCTCGCGTTCGGCGGCGACCAGGTCGACCACGTGGCGGCGGTAGTTGGCGCCGCTCTGCAGGATCTGGCCGGGCTCCAGGGGCGCGTGGATCCGCAGGCTCCCGAGGTCGTGCCAGGTGCCGCCCGGGTCCTGCGCGAGCGCGGCGAGCCGGGTCAGCGAGGCGTCCCAGTCCTCGACCAGGGCCCGTACGTGCGGTGCCGTGTCGGACAGCTCGCGCACCCGGCGGCCGGTGACGAGCCCGGCGAAGGGCCGGCCGCCGTCCACCGAGGCAGTCGAGAAGGTGCCGAGGGCGAACGGTCCCGCGTGGACGGGCAGCGGGTGGGGATCGGACACGAGCGGGCTCCTTTTCAGCGGCTTGCGGCCACGCTAGGCACGCGCGGTGGGGCAGCGGAAATACCCATCCGCGATGCCTGGCATCGGGGGCGCGATAGCGGTGCGGGAGCCTTGCGGGAGCGGGGTCCGGCGGCCCATCGCGCTGCGGGATGCATGACGTGTTCCTTGGCGATGACTGGATCCGTTGACTGTGCATCAATGCGCCAAGCAAGGTCGGGCCAGGCACCGACCAGAACCGAGGAGCACACGTGATCGTCGAGCACGCCGAGCTGGCCATCGAGGCCGGCCGCGAGGAAGAGTTCGAAGCGGCCTTCGCGCAGGCCCGCAAGGTGATCTCCCAGGCCGGGGGCTTCCACTGGGTCGAGCTGCTGCGCGGCGTGGAACGTCCGGCCGTCTACCTGCTGCTGGTCGGCTGGGAGTCCGTCGAGGCGCACAACGTGGGCTTCCGCGGGTCGGCAGCCTTCGCGCGGTGGCGGGAACTGATCGGGCCGTTCTTCGCCTCGCCGCCGGACGTCGAGCACTTCGGCGTCCTCGGTGAGCGCTTCACCGGCTGATCTCCCCGTACTTCTACTTGCTAAGGATCGACCCATGGCTGTCTCGAAGGTGCTCGTCGTCGGCGGCGGCATCACCGGTAGCGTGCTGTCACTCGCCCTCGCCCAGCGCGGCGTCACCGTCGATCTCGTCGAGATATCGCCGCAGTGGTTCGGCGTCGGCCACGGGATCACCGTGCAGGGCAATGCCCTCAAGGCGCTGCGCAGCGTCGGTGTCCTGGACCGGGTGCTGGAAAAGGCCGTGCCCTTCAACAACATGCGGCTGCGGCAGGCCGACGGCTCGCTGATCGTCGAACTGGCAACGCCCCGTACCGGCGGCGAGGACCTGCCGTCCACGACCGGCGCGATGCGCTCGGACCTGCAGGACGCGCTGTGCGACGCGGTGTACGCGGCCGGCGTCCAGGTGCGGCTGGGGCTGAGCGTGACGTCCTTCGAGCAGTCCCCGGACCATGTGGACGTGTCCTTCACCGACGGCACGGCCGGCCGCTACGACCTGGTGGTCGGCGCCGACGGGCTGAAGTCGCAGATCCGCTCACTGATCGGCATCGAGACGGTGCCGGAGCCGGTCGGCATGAGCATCTTCCGGGTGGTCGCGGACCGGCCCGCCGAGATGGACTGCGCGGAGGTCTACTACGGCGGGCCGCGCTACAAGGCCGGCTACAGCCCGATCTCCGACACCAAGTGCTACGCCTACCTGCTCGACGAGAACCTCGACGCCTCCCTGGTCGGCCCCCGCGCCCCGCTGTCGCTGCTGCGCGAGCGCGGCCAGGGCTACGGCGGCACCTGGGGCCGGATCCTTGAGTCCCTGCCGGACGACACGGCCGTGGACTACCGCTGGATCGAGGCCGTCCTGGTGGAGAGCCCTTGGAACCGCGGCCGGGTGATGATCATCGGCGACGCGGCTCACGCCTGTCCCCCGCTGATCGCGCAGGGCGCCGCGATGTGCGCCGAGGACGCGGTCGTACTGGCCGAACTGGTCACCGGAGAGGGCCCGTTGGAGACCGCGCTCAAGGACTTCATGGCCCGCCGGATGCCGCGGGTGCGCAAGGTCCTGGAGAACTCGCTGAAGCTCGCCGAGTGGGAGATCCACCCGGACACGCCGGGCGCCGACCCGGGCGGCATCATGCAGGAGACCCTCGCCTACCTCCAGGCGGAGGCGTGAGAACCGCTCCCGTCATCGCCAGCCCCCTCGTCGCCAACCCCGTCATCGACTTCCACGGCCACCTGGCGGCCCCCGCCGCCGACGCCCTGGTGGCCGGCACCCCCGGCTTCGCCGCGGAGCTGGCCGCCGAGCAGCACGCGCACTCCCCGGAGAGTCTGGCCGCCAACCGGGCCCAGCTGGGCCGGCTCGGCCCGCAGCTCACCGATGTGGCCGTCCGGCTCGAGGCGATGGACGCGATGGGCGTGGACGTCCAGGTCGTCGGGCCCATGCCGATGCACCACTACTGGGCGGACCGCGCGCTGGCCGCCCGGCTGTCCCGCACCACGAACGAGGCGGTGGCCGACCACTGCACGCAGGCCCCGGACCGGCTGGTGGGCCTGGGCACGGTGCCGCTGCAGCACCCGCATCTGGCGGTCGCCGAGCTGTCCCGGGCGGTGGCCGAGTACGGGCTGCGCGGCATCAGCGTCTCCACGACCGTGGACGGCCGCGAGCTGGCCGATCCGCGCCACGACCCCGTGTGGGAGTGCGCGCAGGAGCTCGGGGTGCTGGTCTTCATCCACCCGTGGGGCTGCTCGCTCGGCGAGCGGCTGGCCACGCAGTACCTGGGCAACACGGTCGGGCAGCCGGTGGAGACGACGGTGGCGCTGTCCCACCTGATCTTCACCGGGGTGCTGGACCGCTTCCCCGGCCTGAAGCTGGTCGTGGCGCACGGGGGCGGCTATCTGCCGACGTACATCGGCCGCTCGGACCACGCCTGGCAGGCCCGCGAGGACGCGCGCGGCTGCCGGGAAACGCCCAGCAGCTATCTGCGCCGCATGTGGTTCGACGCCTTGGTCTACACCCCGCAGGGCCTGCGGCATCTGGTCGACCAGGTCGGCGGCGACCGGGTGGTGCTGGGCACCGACCACCCCTTCGACATGGGCGTGGACGACCCGGTCAAGCGGCTGGACGCCGCCGGGTTCGCCCCCGCCGAGCGGGACGCGATCGCCGGCGGGAACGCCGCCCGGCTGCTGGGCATCCCGTACTCCGGGACAGAGCGGAAGGGCTGAGCCGATGGACACGGCGGCCACGGCGGAGGAGGAGCTGGCCAGGGCCCGCTCCACGTACCGCAACCAGGGGCGGTGGGGCGTGGCCGACACGCTCGGCACGCTCAACTTCCTCGACAACGGCAAGCGCGCCCACGCCGCGAGCCTGGTCCGCCGCGGCAGACCGGTCTCGCTGGCGGGCGTCGGCGCCCGCTGGCATCTCGACCGGCACCCGCCGGAGTCCTTCAGCGGCCGCGGGGTGCTCCTGGACGTGGCCCGCGCCGTCGCCGGCCCGGGCGGGGAGCTGGCGGACGGCTTCCCGATCCGCGAGGAGCACCTGCGCATGGCCGTCGAGGCGCAGGGGGCGACCTCCACCGTGCGCCGCGGCGACATCGTGCTGGTCCGCACCGGGCAGCTGGCCCGCTGCCGCCGTCTGGGCGACTGGACGGGATACGCCTCCGGGCCCGCGCCCGGCCTGTCGCTCAGCACGCTGGGCTGGCTGCACGGCACCGACATCGCCGCCGCCGCGACCGACACCGCGGGCTTCGAGGTGCGCCCGTACGAGTTCGCGTCCGTCGAGGCCGCCCCGCTCCGCCAGATCGCCCTCCCCGGCCTCGGGCTGCCGCTCGGCGCGAAGTTCGACCTGGAGGAGCTGGCCGAGGACTGCGCCGCCGACGGCGTGTACGAGTTCCTGCTGGTCGCCGCCCCGCTGCCGGTGACCGGCGGCGATCACGCCCCCGTCAACCCGATTGCCATCAAATGAGAGCCATGAACCGATTCACAGGCCGTCTGCACCTGCCCGGCGAGGACGGATACGAGCAAGCCCGCATCGGCCGGGTGTTCAACGCCCGCCGCCCCGGCCGCCGCCCGGCCGCCGTCCTGGAGGCGGTCTGCGAGCAGGACGTCGTCGAGGGCGTGCGGCTGGCGACCGAGCGCGGCTGGCAGGTCGCGGTGCGCTCCGGCGGCCACAGCTGGGCGGCGTGGAGTGTGCGCGACGAGGCGCTGCTGATCGACCTCGGCGGCTTCCGCGAGCTCTCCTACGAACCGGCGACCGGGATCGTGACCGCGACCCCGTCGGTCAAGGGCGGCGACGAGCTCAACCCGTATCTGGGGCGGTTCGGGCGGTTCTTCAACGGCGGGCACTGCCCCTCGGTCGGAATCGGCGGCTTCCTGCTCCAGGGCGGCCAGGGCTGGAACGCCCGGGGCTGGGGCTGGGCGGCGGAGAACATCACCGCCATCGACGTCGTGACCGCCGACGGCGAGCTGGTCCGCGCCGACGCCGACACCAACAGCGACCTGTTCTGGGCCGCGCGCGGCGCCGGCCCCGGCTTCTTCGGCATCGTCACCCGCTTCCACCTGCGCACCCGGCCGCTGCCCAAGCACCTGGCGCACACCGTGCACGCGTACCCGCTGGACCTCTTCGACGAGGTCATGACGTGGCTGCACAACATTCACCACGAGGTGTCCGACCTGGTGGAGATCGTCGCCGTCACCCAGACCCCGCCGGGTGAGCGGGAGGCGGTCCTCCTGGTCACCGGCGTCTCGATGACCGACACCCCCGAACAGGCCGCGCACGCCCTGGCCCCGCTGCACGCGAACCCGTACGCCGACCGGGCGCTGTTCCGCCTCGAGGCCCAGCCCACCACCCTGGCCGAGCAGCTGCACAACCAGCGCAGGGCGAACCCGGAGAACCACCGCTACCTGGTCGACAACGCCTGGCTGACCGGCACCGCGCAGGACGTGGTCCCCGCGATGCGCAAGGCCTTCACCGACCACCCGACGCCGCAGACGTTCACCATCTGGTTCAGCATGGCGCCGCTGCGCGCGCTGCCCGACATGGCCTTCTCGATGCAGAGCGAGATCTACTCGGCCACATACGTGGTCTACGGCGACGAGTCCAAGGACGCCGAATACCGCGCCTGGCTCAACGAGGCCATGGCCGACCTCCAGCCGGTGACCGCCGGGCAGTATCTGGGCGACTCCGACTTCACCAACCGCCAGCTGCGCTTCATGGGCGACGAGCAGTGGGCCCGCCTGCGCGCGATCCGGGCCGAGCGCGACCCGAAGGGCCTGTTCGCCGGCTATCTCACGGCGGACGAGCCGCCCACGAACACCAATCACTGGGAGCGATAGAGCATGCGTTTCGCCACGTACGAATTCCAGGGTGCCGAGCGGGCCGGTGTGGTCCTGGAGGACCGCATCCACCCGCTGCCCGCCGGCGTCACCCTGCTGTCGCTGATCCAGGAGGGCGGCGACGCGCTCCGCGAGGAGGGCGTACGAGCCCTCGCGCAGGCCGGCGACACCGTCCCCGTGCCGGAGGTACGGCTGCTGCCGCCACTGCCGACCCCGCCGAGCATCCGCGACTTCGTGGGCTTCGAGGCGCACATCGAGGGCGTCAGCAAGAGCCTGGACGGCCTGGAGCACGTCCCGGAGGTCTGGTACCGGGCGCCGGCCTTCTACTTCACCAATCCGCACGCCTGCCACGGCGCGTACGACGATGTCGCGGTGCCCGAGAACTGCCAGGTGCTGGACTTCGAGATCGAGGTCGCCGCGGTGATCGGCCACTCCGGCCGGGACCTCACGCCGGAGCAGGCCCGCGAGCACATCATCGGCTACACGGTGTTCAACGACTGGTCGGCACGCGACCTGCAAAAGCCCGAGCGCGAGCTGGGCCTGGGCTTCTCCAAGGGCAAGGACTTCGCCAACACCCTCGGCCCCTGGCTGGTCACCGCCGACGAACTGGAGCACCGCCGGGACGCCGACGGCTACCTCGACCTGGAAATGACGGTGACCCTCAACGGCACCCTCATCGGCCGCGACACCCTCGCCAACGCCTCCTGGACCTTCGACGAGATGGTCGCCTACGCCTCCCGGGGCACCTGGGTCCGCCCCGGCGACCTGCTGGGCTCCGGCACCTGCGGCTGGGGCGCCCTGGCCGAGCACTGGGGCCGCAACGGCGAGCGCACTCCCCCGCCGCTGCGGCCCGGCGACCAGGTCACGCTGTCCGTCGAGGGCATCGGCACGATCAGCAACCGCATCGTCCCCGGCAGCGGCCCGCACCCCCTGCCCCGCGCCCGCAAGCGGGGGCGCACCCCGCGCCCCTGAGGCCGGACATCGGTCAGGCATCGGCCAGGCATCGCGGCGGCGCACGATTCGCCGCCGCGATGCCTGGCATCATTTCTTCGTCGTGATTCTGAGATTTTCCCGATCGCTCTTCTCCATCCCGTAATCCCTCATTACGCTCACGTTTCATCGCAATGAAGCGGGCCGAACAGGAGCGGAGAGAATCCCATGGGTCTCGGAGCCATCGACCTCAATCTGCTGGTTGCCCTTGAGGCCCTGCTCGAGGACCGGAATGTGACGCACGCGGGCGTACGGCTGTCCACCAGCCAGTCCGCGATGAGCGGTTCTCTGGCCCGGCTGCGCCGGCACTTCAACGACGAGCTGCTCGTGCGCGTGGGCCGCAACTACGAGCTCACCCCGCTCGCCGAGCGGCTCCT
Organism: Streptomyces sp. NBC_01537; assembly: GCF_045040445.1. Classification (NCBI taxonomy): domain Bacteria; kingdom Bacillati; phylum Actinomycetota; class Actinomycetes; order Kitasatosporales; family Streptomycetaceae; genus Streptomyces; species Streptomyces sp. NBC_01537. The sequence goes on from NZ_CP109392.1 coordinate 556,845, forward strand.
CCCGGTGGTCCAGGACACCCTGCGCAAGGCCGAGGAAGCCCTCTCCCTGACCCGGCAGTTCGATCCGTCCCAGAGCCGCCAGCGGTTCTCCGTGGTGATGTCGGACTACGCGATGACGGTGTTCGTCGAGCCGCTGCTGCGCGTGCTGGCCGAGGAGGCACCGGGGGTGCGGATCGACTTCCACCCGCTGGTGTCCGGCGAGCCGGAGAACGAGACCCATCTGCGCTGCCACGACGTGATGGTCGTACCGCTGGGCTACGGTCTCCCCGGCATCAGCGAGACCGTCATGCACGACCGCTTCGTGTGCATCGTCGACCGCAACAACCCGCGGGTGCGCGACGGGCGCCGGCTCACTCTGCGCGACCTGGCCGAGATGCCGCACGCCGTGGCCGGCTTCGGCAAGAGCCCCACCCCGGCCGACCGGCAGCTGGAGACCCTGGGCATCACCCCTCAGGTGCAGGTCAGCACCCCCGGCTTCAGCGTCCTGCCGTTCCTGGTCACGGGCACCGACCTGGTGGCCCTGGTGCCCGAGCGCCTCGCCACCCGCTACGAGCCGTTCGTCGGCTGTCTCGCCGTGCCGACCCCGTTCCCCGACGTACCGCTCATCGAGGCGCTGTACTGGCACCACAACCGGCACACCGACCCGGGCCACCGCTGGCTGCGCGAGACGATCCGCCGGGTCGGCGCCGCGCTGGACGACAGCGCGAACGCAACCCCCTCGGCGGGCGACGACGACTCCCAGGGCTCCCAGGTCGTGCTGCCCTTCGCCCGCTCCGCCGTCGCCGGCTGATAGCAGGCATACGTACCGCGCGTTTCCCCCGGCCCTCCGGCGTCCGTAGCGTGAGCTGCGAAAACGCCGAACGCCGGAGGTCACAGTGAGCCGCAATCGCCTGCAGGGCAGGACCGTCGTCATCACCGGAGCCGCGCAGGGCCAGGGAGCCGCGGAGGTGGAGGCCGCGGCCCGCGAGGGCGCCACGGTCATCGCGACCGATCTGCTCGACGAGGCCGGGCACAAGCTCGCGGAGGGGCTGCGGGCCGAGGGCCTGGACGTGCACTTCCGCCATCTCGACGTCGCCAGCGAGGAGCAGTGGCAGGCCCTGGCCGCCTGGCTCGCCCAGACCCACGCCCCGCTGCACGGCCTCGTCAACAACGCGGGCATCCCCATGCGGGCCCGCCTCGGCTCGGTCGGCCTCGACGACTGGAACCGCGCCTTCGCCGTCAACACCACCGGCCCGATGCTCGGCATGCAGGCCCTGGTCCCCCTGATGACGGCGCCGGAGGGCGGCTCCGTGGTCAACATCGGCTCCGTGGCCGGTCTCACCGCTCACCACGCGGTCGCGTACACCACCAGCAAGTGGGCCCTGCGCGGCCTGTCCAAGGTGGCCGCGCTGGAGCTGGGCGCCAAGGGCATCCGGGTGAACCTCATCCACCCCGGCTTCATCGAGACCCCGCTGATGGCCACCGCCAACCCGGTGTTCCAGCGGGCGCACCTGGAGATGACCCCGCAGGGCCGGGCCGGCACACCGGACGAGGTCGCGCCGCTGGTGGTCTATCTGCTCTCCGACGAGTCGGGTTACGTCAACGGCGCCGAGATCACCGTGGACGGCGGCTACTCGGCGCACGGCGGCGTCAAGCACATCACGAACGCGCTGGACGCGCAGTAAGCAAGAGGGACAGCGGGAGGGGACGGGTCCGCGCGGACCCGGCCCCTCCCGCTGTCAGGCGTCTCAGGCGTCGGCGTTCTCGATCAGCTCGATCAGATTGCCCTCCGGGTCGGTCACCCAGGCGAAACGGTAGCCCGGCTGCGGCGACGGGCCCGGCTTCATCACCTCGCCCGCCCCGTGCGCGAGCAGCGCCCCGTACACCGGGTCCAGCTCGGGGACGTTGATCGCGAAGTGCCCGTATCCCTCGGTGAGGGCGGCCTCCAGCGGGTTGGCGGCGCGCAGTCCGGCCGCCGAGCCGGTCCGGGCCAGCAGCTCGATGCGCCAGCCGTGCTCGGTGTTCTCCAGGACCACGGCGGACAGCCCCGGGCCCTCCAGCGTGAACTCGAAGTACCTACGCAGCCCGAAGGCCTCGCTGTACCAGGCGGTGGCGGCCGCCAGGTCGCGTACGTTGACTCCCACGTGGTCGAAGCGGGCGCGGTGCGCGTCGGTCACCGCCTCAGCCCGCCATCGCGCTGTCGCCGCCGTCGACCATGAAGTTCGCGCCGTTGACGAAGGCCGCCTCGTCCGAGCAGAGGAAGGCCGCCACCCGCGCGATGTCCTCCGGCTGCCCGACCCTGCCGACCGGGATCCGGGCCTCCAGGGCCGCCTTGGGCCCGTCGGGGTCGTCCAGGAAGGGCGCGGTGGCCGAGGTGTGGATCATGCCGGGGGCGACGGTGTTGACGCGGATGCCGTGCTCGGCGCCGGCGGCGCACATGTGCATGCTCATCGCCAGGACACCGCCCTTGGCGGCGCCGTGCGGCACCATCGGCATGAAGGGGGCCCCGCGGACGGCGGCTACGGAAGCGACGTTGAGAACGGCGCCGCCGCCGCGGGCGATCAGGTGCGGCCAGGCGGCCTGCGTGCAGAAGTAGGGGATGTCCAGCTCGTTCTTGATCGTGAAGTACCAGTCCTCGGCGGGCATGGTCTCGAACGGGCCGTTGCGCAGGGCGGAGGCGTTGTTGTAGAGGATGTCGATGCCGCCGAACGCCTCCACACCCGCCTCGATCCACTCCTTGGCGCCCTCGGGGGTGGACAGGTCGACCGGCGCGAGGGACCGCATGACTCCGCCGGCCTTCTCCACCAGCGCCACCGTCTCGGCGTCGGCCCCGGGATTGATGTCGCAGCCGAAAACAGTGGCGCCCTCCGCGGCGAATACCTGTGCGGCGGCTCTGCCGATTCCCGCCCCGGTTCCGCTGATGAAAGCGATTTTTCCGGTCAGCCGTCCCATGCCGTGCCCTTCGTCCGTCAACCACCGAGGTTCGGCGGGCTTGCAGCGTAATTTCGCCGCCAATTGCCGGACAAGGCATCGCGGGCCGAAACGCCATCGGCCCTTCGCATGGCAGGTATAGGCCGCCCCTCACAGGTACAGGGCCCTCAGAGGATGCCGAGTTCGCCCAGCACCCGCTTCTGCGCCGGGGACGGCCGCAGCGGCCAGTACAGGTAGCAGACCCCGCCGGTGCCGCTGCGGATCTGGCCGGCATCGTTGTAGCGCTTGGTCCTGAGCCAGATCGTCTCGAACTGGGACCGCTTGTACACGTGCCGGACGGCTGCGTCGTCGGCGCTGGCCGGGTCGTTGGCGATGACGTCGCCGTCCTCGGTGAAGCCGATGACGCACATCAGGTGGCCGGAGGTGCCGTAGCCGGCGCCGTCGAGCTCGTCGGCGAGGAAGGACTGGGACGTTATCACCGGGATGCCGGCGCGGATCAGCCGCTCGGCGTCGTTCAGGGTGTGCAGCCGGGTGATGACGGCGTTCAGGTCGCGGTACGTGGCCGCGTAGGCGGCGTTGAAGGGCCAGTTTCCGCAGCCCTCGTACTGGTAGTCGTAGGTGTGGCGGGCGGCGTGGTCGACCTGGGGGTCGACGTAGGAGGGGTCGACCCAGGCGAGCTGCTGCGGGGTGGGCCCGCGGCCCCAGTACTCGATGACCATCTCGGAGGAGGTGGGGCTGCACCAGGCCTCGCCGCCGTTGTCGTACTCGGGGTACTGGCCCTTGTGGATCTCCTGGGAGTAGCGCGGCACCGGCAGTTCGCAGCCGCGGCCCTCGCCGGGGACGGAGGCGGGGACGGTGAAGCGGTCGGGGATGTCGGAGGCCATCGCGCCGATCCGCCAGACGGTCGGGGTCAGGCGGGTGCCGGGCCTGCGGTGGAGGGTGAGGCGCAGCCGGTAGGAGGCGAGCCGCAGGCCGGTGGTGGTGTCGTCGATGGAGAAGGTGTCGGTCCAGATGCTGCTCTTGCCGTCGCTCTGGTCGTCCACCGAGGTGCGCTTGATGTCGCCGTCGCCGGCCGCCCAGCGGCCGAGCACGTACCAGGGGGTGGCGGTGCCGTCGGTGTAGGTGCCGCCCACCTCGGTCTGGATCCAGGTCCCGGCGGGGGTGTCGGCGTTCCAGGACGCCACCAGCTCGCTCGCCGGGTGCGGCGGGGTGTGCAGGGGGGAGGTCCAGGTCGCCGTCTCCCAGGTGGCCGTCGTCCGGGTGTGGGGGTCGGTGTAGTCCGTGGTGCCGGTGGCCCGGCCGATCACGATGCCGGGGCGGGGGGCTTCAACGACCCGGGTGCCCTGGGCCTCGCCGGTGAGCCATTCCGGACAGCCGGCCCAGGAGCGGTAGTCCACGGGGGCCTCGTCGGTGGCGTCGGCGGCGGCGGCTGAGCTGTCGTCAGCGGGTCTGTCCTCGGCGGGGCGTGCCGCGGCGAGGGCGGGCGGGGCGGCGGCCGCCGCGGCGACGGCGATCGCGGCGGTCAGAACGGTGCGACGTGGTGTCGGTCCTGTCATGGGCGGTTCCCCCGGTCCGGTTCGGCTGAACACCCAGCGAATTGACAGCGGGCTCTTTTGTCAAGGACATCTCCGCCGTTTGGATGAGATTGGTCATATTGGCATACCGAATGACTGGATTGACGGAGTGTCACCTCTCTCCCCCGCCGGACGGATGAGAGAAACAACCGCATGAGACACGGTCCCCTCAATGCCACGCGGACAGCGGCCATCGCCGGGCTGGCGATACTGCTCGCCGGCGCCGCCGGCTGGGAAGTCCCGGCCCGGGCGGCAGCGGCGGCGGCCGTGCCCGACCCCGGCTGTTCCAGCTCGATTCCTTTCCGTTCCGGGACGCAGGGCTATCACACCTTCCGTATTCCGGCCGCTGTGCGCATCGGAAAACGCACAGTGCTCGCATTCGCCGAAGGGCGCAGGAAATCCGCCGCCGACGACGGCGACATCGACACCGTGCTGAAACGTTCCTCCGACGGCGGCTGCACCTGGGGCCGGCTCCAGGTGGTCGCCGCCGGACGGGGGAAGGCCTTCGGCAACCCCACCCCGGTGACCGACCCGCGCACCGGCCGCATCGTCCTGCTGCTCTGCCGCGGCGCCGGCGACACCCGGCAGGTCTACGTCACCACCAGCGCCAACGGCGGCGCCTCCTGGTCGCGGCCGCGCGAGATCACGGCCGCGGTCAAGCCCGCCAACTGGCGCTGGTACGCCACCGGGCCCGGGCACGCCATCGCCCTGCGGCACGGCCGCTACGCCGGGCGGCTGCTGGTCCCGGCCAACCACACCGCCGCGGTGGGCGGCGAAGTGGTCTACGGCGCCCACTCGCTGTACAGCGACAACGGCGGCACGACCTGGCACGTCGGCTACGTCCAGCAGATCCCCGGTGACTGGATCAATCTCAACGAGAGCTCCATGGCCGAACTCCCGGACGGCCGGGTCTACATCAACGCCCGCGACGAGGGCGGCTTCTCCGAGGCGACCCGCGCGGACGCGTACAGCCTCGACGGGGGACGCACGGTGCGCGGCACCTTCCAGCCCCAGGAGGAGATCGAGGGCCCGGTGGTCCAGGGCAGCGTGCTGCAGGTCGCCGACGGCTCGCTGCTCTACTCGGGCCCCGCAGACCCGGACCGGCGGGCCCTGATGACGGTGCGGGCCAGCGAGGACGGCGGCTCCACGTGGCGCACCGCCTGGACGGTCTCCCGGCGCCCCGCCGGCTACTCCGACCTGGTGGAGCTGGAAGGGGGGCTGGTCGGGCTGCTCTACGAGACGGGCGCCTCCTCCCCGTACGAGTCCATCCTCTTCGCCCGTCGCTGAGGGGCCGCCGGAGCCGCCCGGCGCTCTCCGGGGTGTGCGGCCGAACGGGTGTCCCCGCATTTCCGCCCGTGATCCCGGTCGTTGGACAGGGCCCTCTCGCGATCTTCGAAGGAGAACGCCATGTACCGCATTGCGAAGGCAACGGCCATCACCGCCATCGCCGGTGCCGCTGTCCTGGGCACCGCCGGCGGCGCCCTCGCCCACGACAACGACAACCACCGTCACGGCGCCTCGGCCGAGGCCGTGGCCGTCGGCTCCCCGGGCGTCCTGAGCGGCAACGTCATCCAGGTCCCGATCCACATCCCGATCAACGTCTGCGGCAACAGCATCAACATCGTCGCGCTGCTCAACCCGGCGATCGGCAACACCTGCATCAACAAGTGACCCTGCGCCCCCGGGAAAACGGGGGCGCGGTGCAGCCGTAAATGCCCGAGGGGCGTCCGGGAATTCATTCGGGCGCCCCTCGGGCATTAGAGGCCTCTTACGGTATGCGGGTGATGCGATTGTCGCGCGGCCGCGTGTCGAGGGGATTCGTGTGATGACCGCGCCATCCTTGCCGGGGACTTCGGTCCGGGGATCACCGTCCCCACAACGCCTCCCGAGCGAAGGAGAACGATGGAATCCGTCTACGACGTGATGGTCCGTCAGCTCACCGAACACTTCGGCGTCCCTCAGGAACTGATCGGCCCGGACGCGACCTTCGAGGACATGGAATTCGACTCCCTCGCACAGGTCGAACTCGCCACGATGCTTGAGGACAGCCTGGGTGTGACCCTGCCCGAGGAGCGCAAGGACTTCACCCTCGGTGAGGCGGCGGCGTATCTGGAGCGCGCGGCCGGCTGTGCGGGCGCCCGGGCGGCGCTCGTGGAGGCCGCCCAGTGAGGCAACGCGCCTTCGATGCGGCGGTCACCGGAATCGGTCTGGTCACCCCCGCCGGAATCGGGCTGGAGCCGTCCTGGGACGGGCTGTGCGCGGGCGTCGGTCTCGCCGCCACGGACCCGGTGCTGGCCGGGCTGCCGGTCGACTTCTCCTGCGCCGTCCCCGGATTCGACGGCGGGGCGCTGCTCGGCCGCCGGCTGACCTGGCGGATCGACAAGTTCATCCAGCTCGCCATGGTCGCCGCCCGCGAGGCGGTCGCCGACGCGCGGCTGGACACCGCCACCTGGGACGGGCCCCGGGTGGCCGTCGTCCTCGGGGTCGCCAGCAACGGCGGCGACCGCTGGCCCGTCGAGTACGGAAACCTCGCGGGCGGCCGCGTGGAGTCCATCTCCCCCGCCACCCTGCCGCGCTCGCTGCCCAACATGGTGGCCGGCGAGGTCTCCGCCGACCTCCAGGCCGTCGGGCCCTGCCTGACCACCTCCACGGCCTGCGCGTCGGGCGCCACCGCCATCGGCACCGCGCGCGACCTGCTGCGGGCCGGGGCCTGCGACATCGCCATCACCGGCGGCACCGACTGCGCCCGGGTGGAAATGGGATCGGCGGCCTTTTACCGCATGCGCGCGCTGTCGATGCGCGGACAGGACCCGGCAGGCGCATCACGGCCTTTCGACGCCGACCGCGACGGCTTCGTGCTGAGCGAGGGCGCCGGCATCGTCGTCCTGGAGCGGCCCGAGTACGCCCGGGCCCGCGGCGCCCGGATCCGCGGCTACCTGTCCGGTTACGGCGCCTCCAGCGACGGCTACCACCACACCCGCCCGGACCCCACCGGCGACGGTGCCCGGCGCGCGACCCTGGCGGCGCTGGCCGACGCGGGCGCCGACCTGTCCGAGGTGGACCATGTCAACGCGCACGGCACCTCGACACCGCTCAACGACCGCAGCGAGGCCGCCATGCTGTCCTCGGTGTTCGGCCGCACGCCGCCGCCCGTCACCTCCCTCAAGGGAGCCATCGGGCACACCCTCGGAGCCGCCGGGGCCATCGACGCGGCGATCACCGTGCTGTCCCTGGAACGGCAGCTGATCCCGCCCACCGCCAACCTCGACCGCCTGGACGAGGGCATGGACCTGGACGTGGTCACCAAGAAGCCGCGCGCGCACCGGATGGGGGGAGCGCTGACCAACTCCTTCGGCTTCGGCGGCCAGAACGCGGTGCTGTTCTTCCGCGCCGCGTGACCGGGCGCCGCGTGACCGGCGTACGCCCATGAGCCGCCTCAAGCGCGATCCCCGGCTCGTGCTGCTGTTCGCCGCCGTGCTGACCGCCCTCCTCGGGGCGGTCGGCACCGGCGGTGCCGACCGGCTCACCAACGGCGGCTACACCGCCGCCGGTACCGAGTCCGCACGCGCCAACCGGCTGCTGGAGCAGCGGTTCGGCGCGGGCAATCCCGATCTGGTGCTGCTGGTACGGGCCGGGCACGGCGGCGTCGACTCGGCGGCGGCACGGGAGCAGGGCCGGCGGCTCACCGCACGGCTGACGGCCACCGACGGCGTCGGGGCGGTGCGCTCCTACTGGACGGCGAAAGACCCCGCCCTGCGCTCCAAGGACGGCACCGAGGCCCTCGTCACGGCCGACCTGGCCGGCGCGGACCGGGATGCGGCGCGGACCGCCAAGTCCCTGGTCCCCGGCCTCACCGGACACCACGGCGTACTCGCCGTGTCCGCGACCGGGCCCGCCTGGGTGAGCGTGGAGGCCGGCCGGATCAGCGAACGCGATCTGGTGACGGCCGAGTTGTTCGCCGCGCCCGTCACCCTGCTCATGCTCATGCTCGCCCTGCGCTCGCCGCTGGCCGCCCTGTTCCCGGTGGTGATCGGAGCCGTGTCGGTCGTCGGGACCCTCGCGGTGCTGCGGCTGCTGACGTACGCCATGCCGGTCTCGGTGTTCGCGATGAACCTCACCAGCGCCCTCGGCTTCGGGCTCGCCGTCGACTACGGCCTGTTCCTGGTGACGCGCTTCCGCGAGGAACTGCGTACGGGGTCCCGCGTCGAGGACGCCGTCGCCCGCACCGCGCGCACGGCGGGGCGCACGGTCGCCGTCTCGGCGTGCACGGTGGCCCTGTCGATGTCGGCGCTGCTCGTGCTGCCGCTGCCCTTCCTGCGGTCCATGGCCTGCGCGGGCATCGCGGTGGCGCTGCTCTCGGCTGCCGCCGCGACCGTGCTCATGCCGCCGCTGCTGACGTTGGCGGGGCGGCGGCTGGCCCGCCCCGCGCGGCTGGGAGCGGTGGCCAGGGCCCCGCGCCGGGCCCCCCGAACCGCGGCACCCTGCAGGCCGGCCCGCCGCCCGCGCACCGCATGGCACGGGCCCGCCCCGCAGCCGGTGTGGCAGCGGGCGGCCGCAGCCGTGACCCGCAGGCCGCTGTTCTACGGCATCGGGTGCGCGGTCGCGCTGGTGATGCTCGCGACGCCGTTCGCGCATGTCCGGTTCGGGCTGTCGGACGAGCGGGTGCTGCCCGTGCGCACTGCGGCGCTGCGCACGTCGGCCGATATTCGCGCGCACTTCGCCACGCCCGCGGAGCGCGTGCTGACCGTCGTGCTCCCGGACGCCCATCCGGTGCTCGACCGGGCCGCGCTGGACGCGTACGAAAGCCGGGTCCGGCGGCTGGACTCGGTCGCCGCCGCTCGAATCGTCCCTGCGCATGACGCCGTGCCGCCGCCCGCCGTAGGAGCGGCCGCCCCCGGGGCGCTGCTCAGCGTCACCGGACCGGCGGACCCGCAGTCCGCCGCCGCGCGGACGCTGGTCGGGCGGCTGAGGGCAATGCCCGCGCCGGGCGGGCACCTGGTGACCGGCCGTGCGGCGCTGCTGGTGGACACCGGGAAGGCGGTGCGCGGCCGGCTGCCGCTCGCGGCGGGCATCCTGGTCATGGCGACGTGGGCGATGCTGTTCCTGCTGACCGGGAGTGTGCTGCTGCCGGTCAAGGCGCTGGTGGTGGGGGCGCTCAGCCTGACCGCGAGCTTCGGGCTGATGGTGCATGTGTTCCAGGACGGCCATCTACGGCGCGTGGTGGGCGACTTCGCGGTGACCGGGACGCTGGACATGTCGATGCCGCTGCTGATGTTCGCGATCGCGTTCGGCCTGGCGATCGACTACGAGATCTTCCTGCTCTCCCGCGTCAGGGAGCGCTACGCCCTGACCGGCGACAACCGCCTGGCCGTCGTCGAGGGCGTGGCCCGCACCGGGCCGCTGGTCACCACGGCCGCGCTGGCCGTGGCCGTGGTGACGGGCGCCCTGGCCACCTCGGGGATCACGGTCCTCAAGCTGCTGGGCACCGGGCTCGCCGTGGCCGTCCTCGTGGACGCCACGCTGGTGCGCGGCATCCTGGTGCCGGCCTTCATGACCGTCGCGGGCCGGGCCAACTGGTGGGCGCCCGCACCCCTGGCCCGGCTCCACGCGCGGCTCATGCCTCAGCGGGAGGACATCTCCTCGGCGATCGCCGCCGCGAAACCGTCGATGTCCGCCTCCGTGGTGTCGAAGGAGCACATCCAGCGGACCTCGCCGCTGGTCTCGTCCCAGAAGTAGAAGCGGTGGCGCTTCTGCAGCCGCTCGCTCACCTCGCGCGGCAGGATCGCGAAGACGGCATTGGCCTGGACGGGCCGGACGACCGTGATGCCCTCGATCGCCCGTACGGCCGCCTCCAGCCGCCGGGCCATCGCGTTGGCGTGCGAGGCGCTGCGCAGCCACAGGTCACCGGCGAGCAGCGCCTCGAACTGCACCGACACGAAGCGCATCTTGGAGGCGAGCTGCATGGACAGCTTGCGCAGGTGCTTCATGGCCCGCACCCGCTCGGGGCTGAGCACGATGACGCACTCGCCGAACAGCAGGCCGTTCTTGGTGCCGCCGAAGGACAGGATGTCGACGCCGGCGTCGGTGGTGAAGGCGGCGAGCGGCACGCCGAGGGTGGCGGCGGCGTTGGCGATCCGGGAGCCGTCGAGGTGGACGGCCAGGCCCAGCTGGTGGGCGTGGTCGCACAGGGCGCGGATCTCGTCGGGGGTGTAGCAGGTGCCGAGCTCGGTGGTCTGGGTGATGGAGACGACCTGCGGCTGGGCGCGGTGCTCGTCGTCGAAGCCCCAGGCCTCGCGGTCGATCAGCTCGGGGGTGAGCTTGCCGTCCGGGGCGGGGACGGTGAGCAGCTTGAGGCCGCCGACGCGCTCGGGCGCGCCGCCCTCGTCGACGTTGATGTGGGCGGAGGCGGCGCAGATCACCGCGCCCCAGCGCTGCGCGAGCGACTGCAGGGCCACGACATTGGCCCCGGTGCCGTTGAAAACCGGGAAGGCCTCGGCCCGGGGGCCGAAGTGGCGGCGGAAGACCTCCTGGAGGTGCGCGGTGTACTCGTCCTCGCCGTAGGCGACCTGGTGGCCGCCGTTGGCCAGGGCGAGCGCCGCCAGGACCTCGGGGTGGACGCCCGCGTAGTTGTCGCTGGCGAAGCCGCGTACGTCCGGGTCGTGGTGGCGTACGGCGTCGGTCGCCGGGTTTACGGGTGCGGGGTGAGCCACAGGCGCTTTCCGTTCACTGCTGGGGCCGGACGCGTCCATACGTCGGCGATGGCTTCGGCCAGGTCGGCCACGTCGGTGAATCCGGCGAACTTCGCGTTGGGACGTTCCTTGCGCATCTGCTCGTGCACCAGCGCCTTGATGATCAGGACGGCGGCCGCGGCGGTCGGGTGCTCCGGATCGCCGAGCTTGCGGAAGGAGTCGCCCAGGGCCAGCGTCCAGGCCTCGGCGGCGGCCTTGGCGGCGGCGTACGCGGCGTTTCCGGCCGTCGGCTGCGAGGCGCCGGACGCGCTGATGAGGACGTACCGCCCGCAGGGGCTGCGCAGCAGTGCGTCATGGAAGGCGAGCGAGGTGTGCTGGACGGTGCGGATCAGCAGCTTCTCCAGGAAGTCCCAGTCCGCGAGGTCGGTCTCCGGGAAGGAGGCCGAGCCGCGCCAGCCGCCGACGAGGTGGACCATGCCGTCGATGCGGCCGAGGTCCTTCTCGATGCGCGCCGCCCAGTCGCGGGAGGCGTCCAGGTCGAGCAGGTCGACGATGTCGCCGGTGATGGCGGCGCCGCCGGCGTCGTAGCGGGCCAGGTCCACGGCCTCGGCGAGGCGGTCGGGGCTGGCGTCGCCGGCCACGACGTGGGCGCCGGCCTTGGCGAGCCGCTGCAGGGTGGCGCGTCCGGCGGGGCCGCCGGCTCCGGCCACGGCGATCACGGCGCCGTCGAGCGGGCGGGCGCCCGGTTCGGTTTCGGTCGTCATCTTCTTCGCCCTCTCCTTCACGCCGCCGCCCGGGCCTCGGTGCCGGCGGTGATGCCCTTGGTGGAGGCGATCACATCACGCAGCTTCTTGGCCAGGGCCTCGTAGAACATGCTCAGCGGGAACTCGTCCGGCATTACGTCGTCCACGAGCTTGCGCGGCGGCTGGGTCAGGTCCAGGGCGTCGGGGCCCTTCGCCCAGACGGAGCCGGGGTGCGGGGAGAGATAGCTCGCGACGAGGCCGTAGGCGGCGAACCAGTGCACCAGCTTGGGGCGGTCGATGCCGTCCCGGTACAGGGTCTCGATCTCGGCGCAGAGCTGGTTGGTCACCTGCGGGGCGCGCTGCCAGTCGATGTGCAGCTTGTTGTCCGTCCAGCGTACGGCGTCGTGCTTGTGCAGGTACGCGAAGAGCAGCTGGCCGCCGAGGCCGTCGTAGTTGCGGACCCGGTCGCCGGTGAGCGGGAAGCGGAAGAGCCGGTCGAAGAGGATCGCGTACTGGACGTAGCGGCCCATGCCGTGGCCCTCGGACTCCAGGTGCACGGCCTCCTTGAAGGTGGTGAGGTCGCAGCGCAGCTCCTCCAGGCCGTACATCCAGAACGGCTGGCGCTGTTTGATCATGAAGGGGTCGAAGGGCAGGTCGCCGTGGCTGTGGGTGCGGTCGTGGATCATGTCCCACAGCACGAAGGTCTGCTGGGTGAGCTCCTGGTCGGCCAGCAGGGCCGCGGCGTCCTCGGGGAGGGCGAGGCCGAGGGTGTCCACGGCGGCCTCGGTGACCCGGCGGAAGCGGGCGGCCTCGCGGTCGCAGAAGATGCCGCCCCAGGTGAAGCGCTCGGGGGCCTCACGGACGGCGACGGTCTCGGGGAACAGGACGGCGGAGTTGGTGTCGTAGCCCGGGGTGAAGTCCTGGAAGGTGATCGGGACGAAGAGCGGGTTGTCGTACCGGGTCCGCTCCAGCTCGGCCAGCCAGTCCGGCCACACGACACTCAGCGCGACCGCTTCGAGGTTGCGGTCCGGGTTGCCGTTCTGGGTGTACATCGGGAACAGGACGAGGTGCTGCAGCCCGTCGCGGCGGTCGGCCGCGGGCTGGAAGGCGAGCAGCGAGTCCAGGAAGTCCGGCACGCCGAAGCCGCCGTCGGCCCACTTGCGCAGGTCCTTGACCAGGGCCTGGTGGTAGTCCGCGTCGTGCGGGAGCAGCGGGGCCAGGTCCTCCACCGCGCCGGTCACCCGGGCCAGGACGGCTTCGACGTCACTGAGGGAGGGAGCGGCCTCGGCGGTGAGGTCGATCGAGCCGTCCTTGCCCTGCCAGGGGCGGATGGCCTCCACGGCCTGCTTCAGGACAGCCCACGCCGGGTGGCCGACAATCGGTGACGACAGGATTTCCGTCACTTCCCCTCCTCAACAGAAGAACTTATTGCGTGACCACCGTATCTTCGGCTGCTTCTCCCGTTCAAGTGGGAGATCTACGTTTAACGTGCCGTTCGGCTGTCCTTCGCCTTGCCGCACTAGGCTTACGGCGTTGATCACGTCGCACAGGAGGCAGCGGCACCTTGAGCTTTCTCACAGTCGGTCATCGCGGTGTCATGGGTGTCGAGCCCGAGAACACGCTTCGTTCCTTCACCCGCGCGCAGCGCGAGGGCCTGGACCAGATCGAGCTCGACCTGCACCTGAGCAAGGACGGCGCGCTGATCGTCATGCACGACGAGAAGGTCGACCGGACCACCGACGGCAGCGGCGCCGTCGCGGACCTCACCCTCGACGAGCTGCGCGGACTGGACGCCGGTCTCGGCGAGCGGGTGCCGGTCTTCGAGGAGGTCCTGGACGCGGTGGACAAGCCGATCCAGGCCGAGATCAAGGACATCGCCGCCGCTCGCGTCCTGGCGGACGTGCTGCGCGAGCGCGACGCGCTGGACCGGGTGGACGTGCTGTCCTTCCACGACGAGGCGCTGCGCGAGGTGCGCGCACTGCTCCCGGACGTACGGACCGTGCTGGTCGCCGAGGGCCCGATGGGCCCGGAGATCGTCCCGCGCGCCCAGGCGGTGGGCGCATCCCTGGTGAGCCTGGAGCTGCGCCGGATCAGCCGGGCCCTGGTGCAGGAATGCCACGGGACGGGGATCTCGGTCATCGCGTGGACCGTCAACACCCCCGCCGACCTCGCGCTGGCCCGCGCGCTCGGGCTCGACGGAGCGGTCACCGACCTGCCGGAGATCCGGCAAGCGGTCGCGTCCGGCGGCTGAAAGACGGGCGCAACACGCCCGACACAGATGTCCGGCATGTGGAATCACAGGTCCATGACCTCGACATTTACCCACAGGCGATGCCAATCTCGCGCCATGCGCCCTGCCTTCGCCGCCGCTGCCGCGGCCTCCGTACTCGTCCTTTCGGCCGCCGCGTGCGCCCCGCAGGACGACACCAGCACGTCCTCGGCCAGCGGGTCCGCCAGCGGGTCCGCGTCCGCTTCGTGCTCCACGTCGTCGCTGGCCACCAAGACCTCCGGCAAGCTGACGATCGGCACGGACAACCCGGCGTACGACCCGTGGTTCTCCGACGACAACCCGTCGAACGGCAAGGGCTTCGAGTCGGCTGTCGCGTACGCCGTCGCCAAGCAGCTGGGCTTCGACAAGAGCGAAGTGGTCTGGCAGAAGGTGGCGTTCAACAACGCCTTTGCGGCGGGCAGCAAGAGCTTCGACTTCGACATCAACCAGGTCTCCATCAACGCCGACCGCAAGAAGGCCGTGGACTTCTCCTCGGGCTACTACGACGTGCGGCAGGCGGTCATCGCGCTCAAGGGCTCCAAGGCCGCGAAGGCCGCGAGCATCGCCGACCTCAAGAAGGTGAAGCTGGGCGCCCAGGTGGGCACGACGAGCCTGGACTACATCAACGACGTCATCAAGCCGACGCAGGACGTGGCGGTCTACCAGAAGAACGACCTCGCCACCGCCGCGCTGAAGAACGGTCAGGTCGACGCGATCGTCTACGACCTCCCGACCGCCTTCTACATCACCTCCGCCGAGCTGACCGACGCCAAGATCGTCGGCCAGTTCGAGAACACCGGTGACGGGCAGGAGCAGTTCGGCCTCGTCCTGGACAAGGGCAGCAAGCTCACCTCCTGCGTCAGCAAGGCGGTCGACGCACTGCGGGCGGACGGCACGCTGGCCTCCATCGAGAAGACGTGGCTGTCCGACGCGGTCGACGCCCCGGTGCTCAAGTGACCCTGGAGGACATGTACAAGCCGTCCGCACGGCGGGTCGAGCGCGAGCGCCACAAGCGCGCCCGCTCCCGCCGGGCGGCGGCCATCGCCGCGGTGAGCACCCTGATAACGGGCGCGGTGCTCTACTTCGTCATCACCGGCTCCCCCGGCTGGCCGCGCACCCGCGAGACGTTCTTCAGCGCCCACTACGCGCGCCAGGCCCTGCCGCAGGTCCTTGAGGGCCTGTGGCTCAACATCCGGCTCATGGTGATCTGCGGGGCCGTCGCCCTGCTCCTCGGGCTGCTCCTGGCGATCGCGCGCACGCTGCGCGGCCCGGTCTATTTCCCGCTGCGCGCCCTGGCCACCGCGTATGTGGACTTCTTCCGGGGCCTGCCGCTGATCATCTGCCTGCTCGCCGTGATCTACGGCGTGCCCGCGCTGCGGCTCCAGGGCGTGACCACCGATCCGGTGATACTCGGCGGGACCGCGCTGGTGCTGACCTACTCCGCGTACGTCGGCGAGGTCTTCCGGGCCGGCATCGAGAGCGTCCACCCCAGCCAGCGGGCCGCCGCCCGCTCGCTCGGCCTCAGCGGCGCGCAGGCGATGCGGTACGTGGTGCTGCCGCAGGCCGTACGGCGGGTGGTGCCGCCGCTGCTGAACGACCTGGTGTCGCTGCAGAAGGACACCGGGCTGGTGTCGATCGCGGGTGTCGTCGACGCGGTGTACGCGGCGCAGATCCTCGCGAGCAAGAGCTTCAACTACACGCCCTACGTCGTCGCGGGCCTGATCTTCGTCGCGCTGACGATCCCGATGACCCGGTTCACCGACTGGATCACCGCGCGGATGAACCGCCGCCAGTCGCAGGGAGGCACCGTATGACCGAGGTCCTGAGGCTCGAATCGGTGCGGAAGACCTTCGGCGAGTCGGTGGTCCTTCGGGACGTCGATCTCGCCGTCCCGCAGCACACCGTGACCGTGCTGATCGGCGCGTCCGGCTCGGGCAAGTCGACGCTGCTGCGCTGCGCCAACCTGCTGGAGGAGATCGACGACGGCGCGATCTTCCTCGAGGGGGACGAGATCACCCGCCCCGGGGCGGACCAGGACGCCGTCCGGCGCCGGATCGGCGTGGTCTTCCAGGCGTACAACCTCTTCCCGCACATGACCGTGCTCGACAACATCACGCTCGCCCCGCGCCGGGTGCACGGCACGCCGCGCAAGGAGGCCGAGGAGCGGGCGCGCGAGCTGCTGGCACGGCTGGGGCTGGCGGAGAAGGCGGGCGAGTACCCGGACCGCCTCAGCGGCGGCCAGCAGCAGCGGGTGGCGATCGTACGGGCGCTGGCCGGGCAGCCGCGGCTGCTGCTGCTCGACGAGATCACGGCGGCGCTCGACCCGGAGCTGGTGGGCGAGGTGCTCAATGTGGTGCGGGACCTCAAGGAGCAGGGGATGACGATGGTCATCGCCACCCACGAGATGGGCTTCGCGCGCGAGGTGGCGGACCAGGTGTGCTTCCTGGACGGCGGCGTGGTGCTGGAGCGCGGCACCGCGAAGCAGGTGTTCGGCGCGCCGGCGCAGGAGCGCACGCAGCAGTTCCTGCGCCGGATCGTGGAGGCGGGACGGCTCTAGGGCCTGTCCGGGACAGGCCCTAGGCCAGCTTTTTGACGAGCAGTTCGAACTGGAGGTCGTCGCGGGTGGGCCGGCCGAACCGCTCGTCGCCGTACGGGAAGGGGCTCATCTCGCCGGTGCGGGTGTAGCCGCGGCGTACGTACCAGGCGATGAGGTCCTCGCGGGCGGAGATCACCGTCATGTGCATCTCGTCCGCGCCCCACTCCCGGTACGCGAAGCGCTCGGCCTCGGCGAGGACGACCTTGCCGAGGCCGGCTCCCTGCAGGACGGGGTTCACGGCGAACATGCCGAAGTAGGCGTGCCCGTCGCGGTTCTCCAGCTGGCAGCAGGCGACGACCGCCCCGCCGGACTCGGCCACCACCATCCGGCTGGCGCTGCCGCCGACGACGGCCGCCACTCCTTCGGGGTCGGTGCGCTGCCCCTCCAGAAGATCCGCCTCGGTGGTCCAGCCGGCCCGGCTGGCCTCGCCCCGGTAGGCCGACTCGACGAGCGCGACCAGGGCGGGTACGTCGGCCTCGGTGGCGGTCCGGAAGGTGGGCTGCGCGGCGCGCTCGGCGGTGGCCATGTGGGCGGTGTCCTTCGGTGACGGTTGCGGGTCGGTCCGAGGCTAACGGGTAGGGCCTGTCCGGCGGATCTGGGTCGGATAGGCCGCGGCATCTGGTGCGGTGCATCGCAAGGCGCCGGAGTGCCCGCAGGGTGGTTTCCTGCGGGCACTCCGGCAACGCCGCGAGGTGCCGCCCGCCGCGCCAGCGGCTGATGTCACTGTGGCGTCGCGGACCCGGCCAGGATCCGCCGGACAGGCCCTGGGGAGTTTTACGGGGCACCGCCGGTACGGTCGGGCGCATGGTCAACGTACTGAGCAGCCGGATTCTGCTGCGGCCGGCCGATCTGGAGCGGTCGCGGGCGTTCTACCGGGACGACATCGGGCTGGCGATCTACCGGGAGTTCGGGGAGTGGCGGGAGCGCGGGACGGTCTTCTTCCTGGGCGGTGGCTTTCTGGAGGTGTCGGGGCACTGCGGGCAGCCGCCGGGGCCGGGACTGCAGCTGTGGCTGCAGGTGGACGACGTGGAGGCGTTCCATCAGCGGTTGCTCGGCCGCGGGGTGGCGGTGGTGCGCGAGCCCCGGCGGGAGTCCTGGGGGCTCGTCGAGATGTGGATCGAGGATCCGGACGGCGTGCGGATCTGTGTGGTGGAGGTTCCGGAGGACCATCCGATGCGTTACCGGCCGTGAGCCCGCCCGCGCGCCCCGGATACGTCTGTGCGCTCGGGTGTGCGCCGCCGGGCGGGGGCATGGTCCGTACGGCAGCTCAGGGCGGACGGACCCCAGGGGGAGGCCGGTCATGGACGGACCCGTGGTCGTGGGGTGGCTGCTCGTCGCGCTGGGCGCCGGCACCGGGCTGTACTGCCTGGCGGCGCGTCCGGCGGGGCGGGACGAGGCGGTGATGGGGCTCGGGATGGCGGCGATGGCGGTGCCGGTGTCCGTGCTGGACCCGGCGCCCTGGGGACCGCCGCTGTTCGCGGTGCTCTTCGGGGCGATGGCGGTGCGGGCGCTGCTGATGGCGCGGACCCTGGGACACCATGCGCATCACGCGGTGGGCGCGGGGGCGATGGCGTACATGGCGGTGGCGATGGTGCCGGGCGGGCACGCGCATGCGCACGCCATGGGCGGGGTGCCGCTGCTGACGGGGGTGCTGCTGCTGTACTTCACGGCGTATGTGCTGGCGGCCGGGGCGCGGCTGGCGACGGTGCCGCTGGCGGCGGGTCCCGCGGCGGGGACGGTGCTGCGGGCGCCGGAGCTGGCGGCGGCGTGCCGGGTGTCGATGGCGCTCGGGATGTGCGCGATGCTGCTGACCCTGTGACCGTGGCGGCCTGTGCGACATGTGTGAGGCGTGCGTCACTTTTGAGCGCGACTGCGTACCCCGGAGTAGCCGCATGCTCCTAGTGTGTCCGGCATGACGGTCCCGTTCGTGCTGCTCGTGCTCGGCGCGGTGGCCGCGGCGATGGCGCCGCGACTGCTGGCGCGTGCCGACTGGCCGGACCGCGAGCCCGTGCTGGCCCTGTGGGTCTGGCAGTGCGTGGTCGCCGCCGTCCTGCTGTGCTGCGTCCTGGCCATGGCGCTCAGTGCCGCCGCCGCGTGGGCGGCCGTGCGCGGGAACCTCTTCGCCTTCGCGCCCAACGGCGTGGCGGACGCGTACGGTCTTCCCGGCGCCGGGCCGTGGGCCGGGGCGCTGGCCGTCCTGCTCGCGTGCGGCGGCGCCTGGACCGCGGCGATGCTCACCCGCGAGGTGCGGGCCGCCCGGGCCCGGCAGCGCATGAGCCGCGCGGAGCTGCTGGTACGGGCGCCACGGCTGCCCGGCGAGGGCCTGGAGCTCGCGCCCGACGAGCGGCTGGTCGTCCTGGAGGGCGACCGGCCGGACGCGTGGTGGCTGGCCGGGCCCCGGCCGCGGCTGGTCATCACCACGGGCGCGCTGCGGCGGTTGAAGGGCCGTCAGCTCGATGCCGTGCTCGCCCATGAGCTGGGGCACGCCAGGGCCCGGCATGACGTACTGCTGCACTGCGCGGGGGCGCTGGCTGCGGGCTTTCCGCAGGTGCCGGTCTTCGCCGGGTTCCGCGACCAGGTGCACCGGCTGATCGAGCTGGCCGCCGACGACATCGCCTCGCGTCGCTTCGGTCGGCTGACGACCGCCCTCGCCCTGGTCGAACTCAACGAGGACCGCGGCGTGTTCGGCCCCTGCCAGGCCCCGCTCGATGACGTCTCCGGCCATGTCTCCGGCCGCGTCAACCGGCTGCTCGACCCTGAGCCGCGGCTCAGCCGCGTACGCCGGGTCCGCCTCACCGCGCTGTCCCTGCTGGTGCCGGCGATCCCGCTGCTGGTGGCCTTCGGACCGGGTCTGACCGCCCTGACATGATCGGCGCATGCACGACGCGCCACTGACCGAAGCCCCGGCCGCCTCCGCACGCGGCGCCTGTCTGCGCCGGCTGGCACTGCTCACCGTGCTCTTCGCCGTCCTGCTCGCCCTGGTGGCCGTCCGGTGGGCGCCCCTGATGTCCCTGGACCGGCGGATCGCGCGCGGCCTGCACACCGTCGCCGTCGGCCATCCGGCGCTGACGCACGTCAACCGCGTGTTCACCGACTGGGTCTGGGATCCGCTGACCATGCGCGCGCTGCTGCTGGCGGCGACGCTGTGGATGCTCCGGCGCCGGGCGTGGCGCGCCGCGCTGTGGCTGGCGGTGTGCGGCGTGGTGGGCAATGTTGCGTCGCAGGGCATGAAGGCGGCGGTCGGCCGGGCGCGGCCGCACTGGCCGGACCCGGTGGACAGCGCGCGCTATGCCGCGTTCCCGTCGGGGCACGCGATGACGGCGGCGATCGTGTGCGGGGCCCTGCTGTGGCTGTTCCTGCACCGCACCGCGGCCGGGCCGGCCTGGCGGGCCGCGGCCTGGGCGGTGGCCCTGGTGTCGGTCGTCGGGGTGGGCTTCACCCGGGTCTACCTGGGCGTGCACTGGGCGTCGGATGTGGTGGGCGGGTGGCTGCTGGGCGGGGTGGTTCTGACGGGGGCGGCCGCGCTGTGCGCGCCGTGGCAGGCAGGATGGCGGACATGACGACGATGACGACGGGGCTCGGCCTCAAGGGCTGCATGTTCGATTTCTCCGGGACGCTTCTGCGCATCGAGCCGCCCGAGAGCTGGCTGCGGGCCGTCCTCGCCGAGGCCGGTATCACCCTGCCGGAGGCGGAGTCGGCGGCGTACGCACAGCGGCTGAGCCGGACCGGAGCCCAGCCCGGCGGGGCCTCGCCCGAGTCCGTACCGCCGGCTCTGGAGCCTCTGTGGCGGGAGCGGGACGTGAGCGCGGAGCACCACCGGGCGGCGTACACCGGGCTGGCGCGGGAGACGCGCCTGGAGCGGGAGACGGACCTGCCGTGGGAGGACCTGTACGACGCGCTGTACGCCCGGCACATGGAACCGGCCGCCTGGGCTCCCTATCCGGACACCGCCGAAGTGCTCGGGGAACTGCACGGGCGCGGCATACCGGTGGCGGTGGTGAGCAACATCGGCTGGGATCTGCGGCCGGTCTTCCGTGAGCACGGCCTGGACCGCTTCGTGGACGTCTTCGTCCTGAGCTATGAGCACGGCGTCCAGAAGCCGGACCCCCGGCTCTTCCGGATCGCCTGCGAAGGACTCGGTCTGGCGCCGGAAACGGTGGCGATGGTGGGCGACGACCGACACGCCGACGCGGGCGCGGCGGCCCTGGGCTGTCCGGTGCACCTCGTCGACCATCTTCCGGTCGACCGGCGGCCGGACGGCCTGCGGCCGGTCCTCGGCGCCTTCGGCCCCGCCTGAGGCCGAATGGCCGAATGGCCGGCTTGGGCACCCGGCGGTCCCCCGCGCCGCCGGGTACGCGCTTCTGAGTATATTGGCTGTGAGCCAGTCAACGCAGGAGTCAAGCATGTCCCCCCGGCGTCCATCGGTCAATGAAGAGATGCGGCGGCGCTCCCGGGAGCGGCTGCTGCAGGCGACGGTCGAGCTGGTCGAAGAGCGCGGTTACGAGGCCACGACGCTCGGTGACATCGCGGACCGGGCGGGCGCCGCGCGCGGCCTGGTCTCGTACTACTTCCCCGGCAAGCGGCAGCTGCTGCAGTCCGCGACGCACCGGCTGATGCACCGCGAGCTGTCCGCCGCGCTGGAGCACGAGCCGCCCGCGCGGGACGGATGCGAGCTGCTGGCCCGCGCCGTGGACTGCGTCCTCGGGATGCCCGTCAGGCATCCGGTGCTGATGCGCGCGCACATGGCCGGGATCCTGCAGGCGGAGGGTTTCGTCGAGTGCGCCGACCAGCAGCGGCTGGCCGGACTGCTGCGCGATTCCATCACCGCCTGGGGCTCCCCGGACCCCGAGCAGGACTACCGGATGCTGCGCGCGCTGCTCATGGGCGCGGTGTTCGCGCAGCTCATCCCGGGTGCGCCGATGCCGGTGTCCCGGCTGCGGGCGGAGCTGTTCCAGCGCTACGGGCTGGACCACGGGCGCGGTGCCCCGCCGGACGGGATTCCGCCCGGCGGGGCACCGGTCGACGGGGGCGGTCAGCGGTAGTAGTCGGGCTGGGTCTGGACGTTGAGCTCGCCCAGCCTGACCTTCCCGGCGCTGTCGGTGCGCCTGTCGCTGATCTTCAGGACGTCGAAGCCCTTGGCGATGTCGTTGGAGTAGATGTAGCCGTTGTAGTAGTACGCGCTCCACGACCCGCCGACGGACAGGGCGTCGGTGGATATCGGGCCGCGTTCGAAGAAGCCGATCTCCTTCGGGTTGGCGGAGTCCGTGAAGTCCCAGACGGAGACGCCGCCCTGGTACCAGGCCTGCACCATGATGTCGCGCCCGGCGGCGGGGATCAGGGAGCCGTTGTGGGCCACGCAGTTCTCGGTGTCCGCCTGGGCGCGGGGGATCTTGTAGTAGCCGCGGAAGACGAGTTTTCGGTGGTCGCCCTTGCCGGTGATGTCGTAGATCCCGTCGGCGCCGCGGTCGGGCCCGACCGCGGCGTTGCACTCGGCGCCACCGCCACCGCCGAGCTCGTCGGTGAAGACCACCTTCGTGCCGCGCGCGTTGAAGGTCGCGGAGTGCCAGAACGAGAAGTTGACGTTGTCCTGCACCCGGTCGATGACCTTGGGGTTCACCGGGTCGGAGATGTCGAGCAGGATGCCGTCACCCATGCAGGCGCCGGCCGCCAGCTTGAGTGCGGGATACGCCGTGATGTCGTGGCAGCCCGTGGTCTCGGCCACCCTGGCCTGGGTGTCGGTGGCCGGGATGCCGGGGTTGCCGCCGTCGGGGAAGAGGACGGGGAAGCCCACGACGGCCGCGTCCTCGGGGTGGCTGCGCGGGACCTTCACCACGGAGATCCCGTCGTGCGGCGGCCGGCAGTCCGGGAATGTGGCGCTGGGCGAGTACGAGGACACGTAGACGTACACATCGCGCTTGCTCGGGACCAGGCTGTG
Organism: Streptomyces sp. NBC_01537; assembly: GCF_045040445.1. Lineage (NCBI taxonomy): Bacteria > Bacillati > Actinomycetota > Actinomycetes > Kitasatosporales > Streptomycetaceae > Streptomyces > Streptomyces sp. NBC_01537. Next base: position 579,561 of record NZ_CP109392.1, read on the forward strand.
GGTGTGCGAGCCGCAGCTGGTCTCCACGGCGGCGACGTAGACCGGGTTGGCCTTGTCGCTGATGTCGAAGACCTTGATGCCCTCCCAGGAGGACTTCTCGGTGGCCGGCTGGCTGGTGCTCGCGCAGGAGTTGTCGGTCCGCGAGGAGTCGGTGGACAGGAACAGCAGGTTGCCGGAGACGGAGATGTCGTTCTGGGAGCCGGGGCAGAGCACCTGACTGACGATCTCCGGTGACTTCGGGTGGCTGATGTCGTAGATGACGAATCCGTCGTAGTTGCCCGCGAAGGCGTACTTCCCCTGGAAGGCCAGATCCGAGTTGAAGCTGGTCAGTGCCTGTTTCGGGGTGTTGGAAAGGTGCTCGACGTTGTCGCTCGTGACGACCTGGTCGACACCGGGGATGTCACCCTCCGCGGTGGCGGGGGCCGCGGCCGCCATGCCGAGAAGCATGGCTGCTGCCGCCGCCAGGGCCATCGCGAGCCGTCCGGGGCGCGCGCGGGGTAATGACGTCACTGCGTCCTCCCTTGTAGTGGACCACGGAAGTATCGCTCTTTCCATGTACTCGTCAAAAGATGACAATGAATCAATGACCGAACCGCATCGCTCGCTCACCTCCCTCGCCCCCGCGCTGGCCTTGGCTCTGGCCCTCGTGACACCGCTCGCACTGACCGGATGCGACCCGGGCGGCGGCGCGAAGGCGGACGGCGGCGGTCCCTCGGTGATCGCTCCGGGAAGGCCCGGCGAGGACGCGTCCACCCTCTCCGCCGAAGAGGCCGCCCAGGCCCGCCCCGACGACACGCCCAACGAGGCCGACCTCGGCTATGTGATGCGGATGATCGAGCACCACCGGCAGGCCCTGGTCATGGCGGCACTGGCCGCCGGTCACGCCGGGTCGGCGAAGGTGAAGAGCCTCGCGGGCCGCATCGAGGCGGCCCAGGGACCCGAGATCGCCACGATGCAGGCGTGGCTGGACACCAACGGCGGATCGGACCACAGCGCGCACCACAGCCATGGCGAGATGCCGGGCATGGCCACCGACCAGCAGCTCGCCGACCTGCGCGAGGCCGACGGCGCCGCCTTCGACCGGCTCTTCCTCACACTGATGATCACCCACCACCAGGGGGCCGTGACCATGGCCACCGAGGTGCTCTCCAGTGGGAGGAACGTCCAGGTCGAGGAGTGGGCGAACGAGGTGATCGCGCAGCAGAGCAGCGAGATCCGCCGAATGCGCGCCCTGCGCTGACCTCCCGGGGACCGGGTACCGGTGCGATGCTGGAGGTGCCCGCACACCCCCCGCGGGAAGGAGCCCGCCCGTGCTTCGTATCGCAGTCGTCGGTTCAGGTCCCAGCGGTGTCTACACGGCGGAGGCGCTGGCCCACCAGGACAGCGTCCCGGATGTGATGGTCGATGTGCTGGACCGGCTGCCGTGCCCGTACGGACTGGTGAGGTACGGGGTGGCGCCGGACCACGAGAAGATCAAGTCGCTGCAGGGCAATCTGCGGCGGGTGCTGGAGGATCCGCGGATCCGCTTCCTGGGCAATGTGGCGGTCGGCGGGGCCCTCGGCCCGGACGCGCTGCGCTCGCTCTATCACGCGGTGGTCTACTGCGTCGGCGCGGCGACCGACCGCAGGCTGGGCGTGCCGGGCGAGGATCTGCCGGGCAGCCACTCCGCGACCCGCTTCGTGTCCTGGTACAGCGCGCATCCGGACGAGCCGCCGGACGAGTTCGCGCTGCGGGCCCGCTCGGCGGTGGTGATCGGGGTCGGCAACGTCGCGGTGGACGTGGCCCGGATCCTGGCCAGGGGCGGGGAGGAACTGCGGCGCACCGACGTGCCCGACGCGGCGCTGCGCGCGCTGCGGGAGAGCCGGGTGACGGACGTGCACATGGTGGGACGGCGCGGTCCGTCCCAGGCGAAGTTCACGACGAAGGAGTTGCGGGAGCTCGGCGCACTGCCTGACGCCGAGGTGCTCGTACGGCCCGAAGAGCTGGCCCTGGACCCGGCGTACGCGGACCCGGGCGGCCTGCCTGCGGTCGCGCGGCGCAATGTGGAGGTGCTGCGCGGCTGGGCGGAGCGCGGCGCGTCCGGGCGGGAGCGGCGGATCCACCTGCGGTTCTTCCTGCGGCCGGTGGAGGTGCTGGGCGGCGGGGAGCCGGGGCGGCCGGGCGTGACCGGGGTGCGCTTCGAGCGGACGGAGCCGGACGGGCAGGGCGGGGTCGCCGGCACCGGGCGGTTCGAGGAGATCGAGGCGCAGCTGGTGCTGCGCAGCGTCGGCTATCGCGGGGTGCCGCTGGCCGGGCTGCCCTTCGACGCCCGGCGCGGGATCGTGCCCAATGACGATGGCCGGGTGCTGCGGGACGGGCGGCCGTCGCCGGGCGAGTACGTGGCCGGGTGGATCAAGCGCGGCCCGACCGGGGTGATCGGCACCAACCGGCCGTGCGCCAAGCAGACCGCCGCCGCGCTCGTCGCCGACACCGCGCTGCTGCGGGCCCGTGACCTGCCGGAGGATCCGCTGGACGGGCTCCGCGCCCTGGGGGCGGAGCCGGTGGAGTGGTCGGGCTGGGAGGCGATCGAGGCGGCGGAGGCAGAGCTGGGCCGGTCGCTGGACCGTACGACTGTGAAGATCGCGGACTGGGCAGGACTGCTGACGGCAGCCCGGCCAGGGCCGTGACCAGCATCTGTCGTGTCGAGGAGTTGCGCCTGTGCCCACGGCGAGCGTGACCGGGGAAGAGTCCGTCCACCCGGTCGATGAGGTGCTGCCCGCCGCACAGCTGGGGGCCTACGGCCTGCAGCATGTGCTGGCGATGTACGCGGGCGCGGTGGCGGTGCCGCTGATCGTCGGCGGCTCGCTGGGGCTTGCGCCCACCGATCTGGCGTATCTGATCACCGCCGACCTGCTGCTGTGCGGGATCGGGACGCTTCTGCAATGCGTGGGGTGGTGGCGGTTCGGCGCCCGGCTGCCGATCATGCAGGGCTGCGCGTTCGCGGCGGTGCCGCCCATGGTGCTGATCGGCAAGGACGGCGGCCTGCCCGCGATCTACGGCTCGGTCATCATGGCGGGCCTGGCGATGACCCTGCTGGCACCGGTGTTCGGGCGGCTGCTGAGGTTCTTCCCGCCGCTGGTGACCGGCACCGTGATCTTGATCATCGGGCTGAGCCTGCTGCCGGTGGCCGCCCACTGGGCGGCGGGCGGCGACGGGTCGAAGCGCGGCGGCGGGGCGGCGGACATCGGCGAGCCGAGGAACCTCGCGCTGGCGGCCGGGGTGCTGGTGACGGTGGTGATGATCCAGCGCTTCGCGCCGCCCTTCCTGAGCCGGATCGCGGTGCTGGCCGCCATCGTGCTCGGCACAGTCGTGGCGGCGCCCCTGGGCTTCACCCACTTCCACGGGGTCGGCGACGCCGACTGGATCGGCGTCAGCACGCCCTTCCACTTCGGCACCCCCTCCTTCCAGGCTTCCGCCGTCGTGTCGATGCTGGTGGTGGCGCTGGTGACGATGACCGAGACAACGGGTGTCCTCATCGCGGTCGGCGGGCTGACCGGTCGCGCGGTCGGGCCCGGGCGGCTCGCGGACGGCCTGCGCGCGGACGGCGTGTCTACGGTCCTGGGCGGCGTCTTCAACACCTTCCCGTACACCGCCTACGCGCAGAACGCCGGCCTGGTCGGTATGACGCGGGTGCGCAGCCGCTGGGTGGTCGCGACGGCCGGCGCCATCCTGGTCCTGCTCGGTCTCCTGCCGAAGCTGGGCGCGGTGGTCGCCGCCGTACCGGCACCGGTGCTGGGCGGCGCGGGCCTGGTGATGTTCGGCTCGGTCGCCGCGAGCGGCGTGCGCACGCTGGCCACGGTCGGATTCGACGACAACCACAACCTGACGGTGGTCGCGGTCTCGCTGGCGGTCGGTCTGCTGCCGGTGGGTGTGCCGCTGATCTACGCCGGGTTCCCCGAGTGGTTCCGGACAGTGATGGACAGCGGGATCAGCGCGGGCTGCGTCACCGCGATCACGCTGAACGTGCTGTTCAACCACCTGCCGGGCACGGCGGCCGCCGGGAAGAGCGGGGCGTAGACGGGCCACTGGCCGAGAAAAACGCTTGGACTGCGCAAGCGCCATCGCGGGACACTTCGACTCCTGGCCTGCCCGTACTCGCACGTCGGGCTGCACGACCGTGAGGGTTGGGATGGGAACGCCACAATCGCGCAGGGTTCGGCCGGGCAGTGGCTCGGTGCTCCTCGCACTTCGTTATTACGGACGGGAGTTGGCCCGGCTCCGGCGGCTGACGCTGCCGGCGATGCTGCTGCCGGCGCTGGGCAACATCGGCATCAACTACATCGCGCCGCTGGTCGTCGCGAAGCTCGTCGGCCGTATCTCCGGCGACGCCGGCATCTCCATCGGCTCGACGCTGCCCTACGTCCTCGGCTTCGCCGGCGCCCTGCTGCTCGCGGAGGCGCTGTGGCGCGTCGGCCTGCACTTTCTGAACCGCCTCGACGCCCTGGGCATCGAGCAGCTGTATGTGATCGGCATGGACGAGCTGTTCGCCAAGGATGCCGCGTTCTTCCACGAGAACTTCGCCGGGTCGCTGACCAAGCGGGTTCTGAGCTTCGCCTCCCGCTTCGAGGAGTTCGTCGACACGCTGACGTTCAACGTCGTGGGCAGCCTCGTACCGCTGGTGTTCGGGTCAGTGGTGCTGTGGCGCTACGATCCGCTGCTCGTCGTCGGGCTCCTGGCGATGATCGCGCTGACGGCGCTGTGCGTGGCGCCGCTGGTCCGTCGCCGCCAGGCGCTCGTCGACCAGCGCGAGGAGGCGATCGCCCGGGTGTCGGGGCACGTCGCTGACAGCCTGATGAACATGGACACGGTCCAGGCGTTCGCCGCCGAGAAACGCGAGGCCGCCGAGCACCGGTCCCGCGTCGCGGAGTCACGGCGGCTCTCGCTGAGGTCGTGGGACTACGGCAACCTGCGCATCGACACACTGGTCGCGCCGATGTCCGTGCTGACCAATGCGCTGGGCCTGCTGCTCGCGATCGCGCTCGGCGGGGGCGAACACGGCGTCGAGGCGGTCGTGGTCGCCTTCACCTACTACACCAACGCCACGCGGATCATGTTCGAGTTCAACCAGATCTACCGCCGCCTGGAGAGCTCGATGACGGAGGCCGCGCAGTTCACCGAACTGCTGCTGAAGCCGCCGACCGTGCTCGACCCGGCGTCCCCGGAGCCGCTGCGGTCCCGGGCCGCCGACGTCCGCTTCGAGCAGGTGACCTTCGCCCACGCGGGTGCGGAGCCGCTCTTCGAGGGACTCGACCTGGCGGTGACCAGCGGGGCGAGGATCGGTCTGGTCGGCCGGTCCGGCGGCGGAAAGACCACGCTCACCCGGCTGCTGCTGCGGATGACGGACATCAACGCCGGCCGGATCCTGATCGGGGGCCAGGACATCAGCAAGCTGCGCCAGGCCGACCTGCGCAGCCTGATCGCCTATGTGCCGCAGGACCCGGCGATGTTCCACCGCACGCTGCGGGACAACATCGCGTTCGCCCGGCCGGACGCCACCGACGCCGAGATCCGCCGCGCGGCCGAGGCGGCGCACGTCACGGAGTTCGCCGACGCGCTGCCGGACGGCTTCGGCACCATGGTGGGCGAGCGGGGCGTCAAGCTGTCCGGCGGACAGCGCCAGCGGGTCGCCCTCGCCAGGGCGATCCTGCGCGACGCGCCGATCCTGCTGCTCGACGAGGCGACCAGCGCCCTGGACTCCGAGAGCGAGATCCTCGTCCAGGAAGCGCTGTGGCGGCTCATGGAAGGGCGGACCGCCCTCGTGGTGGCGCACCGGCTGAGCACGGTCGCCACCATGGACCAGCTCGTCGTCCTGGACCGCGGACGGATCGTCGAGCAGGGTACGCACCAGGAACTGCTCGCGTCGGACGGCGCCTACGCGAACCTGTGGCAGCACCAGTCGGGCGGCTTCCTCGACGACAGCCCCGCGCGGGCCGACCTGCTCTGAACGCGCGGCGGGCGGGCCGTTGTCAGTGGCAGGGTGCAGACTCTGTGATGCCGGACACATCCAGATTCCGCATTGCGGAGGAGACGCACCATGAACGACGTTCTGCTCGCGGTCGGCACGCAGAAAGGCCTCTTCCTAGGACGCCGGGGCGGCGGGGGCGCCCGCGGCGGGAGCTGGGAGCTCACCGGGCCGCACTTCCCGATGCAGGCGGTCTACTCGGTGGGCATCGACACCCGCCGCGCCGTGCCCCGGATCCTGGCGGGCGCCGACAGCTCGCACTGGGGCCCGTCGGTGTTCCGCTCCGACGACCTCGGAGTGAGCTGGCACGAGCCGGCCCGGCCCGCGGTGCGCTTCCCCGAGGACACCGGTGCCTCGCTGGAGCGCGTGTGGCAGCTCCAGCCCGCCGGGCCCGGAGCGCCCGAGGTGGTGTGGGCGGGCACCGAGCCGGGCGCGCTGTTCCGCTCCGACGACGGCGGGGAGACCTTCGCCTTCGTACGCAGCCTGTGGGAGCACCCGCAGCGCGAGCAGTGGGGCGCGGGCTTCGGCGGCCAGGCCGTGCACACCGTGGTCACCGACCCCCGGGACGCGGACGCGGTGACGGTGGCGGTGTCCTCGGGCGGTGTGTACCGGTCGAAGGACGGCGGCACGAGCTGGGCCCCGTCCAACACCGGGCTCAAGGCGGAGTTCCTGCCCGACCAGTACCCGGAGTTCGGGCAGTGCGTGCACAAGATCGCCCCGGATCCGGTGGACCCCGACCGGCTGTACCTGCAGAACCACGGCGGGGTCTACCGCAGCGACGACGCGGGAGCGAGCTGGTCCGAGATCGGCAAGGGCCTGCCCGCCGACTTCGGCTTCGCCGTGACGACCCATCCCCGGCGCGGCGGCGTGGCCTACGTCTTCCCGGTCAGCGACGGCAGCGACCGCTACCCGCCGGGCTACCGCTGCCGGGTCTACCGCACCGAGGACGCGGGGGCCTCCTGGCAGCCCCTCAACACCGGCCTGCCTGACGGCGACCACTACGGCGTGGTGCTCCGCGACGCCCTGCGCACCGACGACGCCGACCCCGCCGGGGTGTACTTCGGCAACCGCAACGGGGAGGTCTACGCGAGCGCGGACGAGGGCGACAGCTGGGAGCTGGTCGCCGAGCATCTCCCCGATGTGCTGTGCGTCCGGGCGGCGGTGATCTGACCCCTCGTTGAGCCGCTAGAGTGACTGCCCGTGGCAGCACGACCGTTGAACGAGATCGTAGAGGCTGGCTGGGCGAAGGCCCTTGAGCCCGTGGCGGAGCGGATCGCCGCGATGGGCGACTTCCTGCGGGCGGAAGTGGCCGCGGGGCGTACGTACCTCCCCGCAGGGGCGAACGTGCTGCGGGCCTTCCAGCAGCCGTTCGACGAGGTGCGGGTGCTCATCGTAGGCCAGGATCCGTATCCCACTCCCGGGCACGCGGTGGGGCTGAGCTTCTCCGTCGCGCCGGAGGTGCGCCCGTTGCCGGGCAGCCTGGAGAACATCTACCGCGAGCTGGGCAGCGATCTCGGTCTGCCCCGGCCGTCCAACGGCGACCTCACCCCGTGGACCCGGCAGGGTGTGCTGCTGCTCAACAGGGCGCTGACCACCGCCCCGCGCCAGCCCGCCGCGCACCGCGGCAAGGGCTGGGAGGAGGTCACCGAGCAGGCGATACGGGCGCTGGCCGGGCGCGGCCGGCCGCTGGTGTCGATCCTGTGGGGCCGCGACGCGCGCAATCTGCGGCCGCTGCTGGGCGAGTTGCCGGCCATCGAGTCCTCGCACCCCTCCCCCATGTCGGCGGACCGCGGCTTCTTCGACTCCCGGCCGTTCAGCCGTGCCAACGACCTGCTGGCACGGCAGGGAGCGCAGCCGGTCGACTGGCGGCTGCCCTGACCGTATGAGAAACGGTTAGTCTGCCCGGGTGACCACGCATTCGAACACCCCGGCGGGCTGGTACGCGGACCCGCACGGCACTCCGAACCTGCTCCGCTACTGGGACGGCTCCCAGTGGACCGAGCACACCAATCCAGGCCAGCCGCAGGCAGCGGTCCCCCCGCAGGGACAGTTCCAGAAGCAGGCGCCCCCGCAGCAGGCCCCGCAGCAGCCCTACGGCCAGCCGCCGCAGCAGGACAACCCCTGGGAGCTCGGGGTGGACGGCGGCCATGACCCGGCGCGCGTGCAGCGGCAGGTGCAGCAGCAGGCGGGCATCGCCCCGACCGGCCCGGGCGGCGGCACGATGTTCAGCGAGCCGATCCTGGTGGTGAACCAGAAGGCCAAGCTGATCGAGCTCAACAACGAGTACAGCGTCATGGACCAGGGCGGCCGCCAGTTGGGCTCGGTGGTCCAGGTCGGGCAGTCCACCGCCCGCAAGGTGCTGCGCTTCGTGTCCAGCATCGACCAGTACCTGCCGGTGCGCCTGGAGGTGCGGGACGCGTACGGCCAGCCGCAGCTGCTGCTGACCCGGCCCGCGAAGTTCATCAAGTCCAAGGTGATCGTGCAGCGTCCGGACGGTGTGACGCTCGGCGAGATCGTCCAGCAGAACGCGATCGGGAAGATCAACTTCTCCTTCGAGGTCAACGGCCAGAAGATCGGCGCCATCAAGGCCGAGAACTGGCGGGCCTGGAACTTCGCGATCGTGGACCACACCGAGACCGAGGTCGGCCGGATCACCAAGACGTGGGAGGGCCTGGCCAAGACCATGTTCACCACGGCGGACAACTACGTGCTGCAGATCCACCGTCCGCTCGCCGACCCGCTGCTGAGCATGGTGGTGGCCTCCGCGCTCACCGTCGACACCGCTCTCAAGCAGGACGCCCGCGGCTTCGGCTGAGCCGGACAGCCGGACACTCCCTAACCCTTTCGGTTCGATACGGTGTCGGAAACAGGCCGGACCGGCCTGTCCGGCACCGTATCGGGACGGAACCGGACAGGTACCCCCTGCGTAGGACCCTCCCGAACATGAGAGCCCTCCGAGGCACTAGCATGCCTCGCCATGAGCACTGCCGAAGGCCCCGCATCCGGGCTGCCCGTTCGTATGCCTCGCCCCCGCCAGCCCGGTCGGCACCGGCGACCGGAACAGCTGACCACGCCCGAGGGCGCACCCGCGCTCGTCCTCGCCGTGCCCGGCACCCCGTCCTCCGCGACCCGGAGTCTGGCGGAGGAAGTCATCAGCATCGCCCGTTCCGAGCTGTCCGGCCTCGACCCCCGCATCGGCTGGGTGGACGGCGACGGCGGCGAGTACCCGACGCTGGAGGCCGTGCTGGCCCAGGCGGCCGCCGAGCGTACCGAGGACGGCCCCGCGGCCGTCGTCGTGCCGCTGCTCGCCGGTCCCGAGGCCTCGGTCATGCGCCGGGTCCGCCAGGCCGTCATGGACAGCCGCAGCGCCGCCGAGGTGACCGATGTCCTCGGCCCGCACCCGCTGCTCGCCGAGGCCCTGCACGTGCGCCTGTCCGAGGCCGGTCTCGCCCGCGCCGACCGCGCCCGGCTGTTCACCGTGGCGACCGCGGCCGACGGCATCATCCTGGCCACCGTCGGCGGCGAGGAGGCCGTCCAGGCCGCCGGGGTGACGGGCCTGCTGCTCGCCGCCCGCCTCGCGGTGCCGGTGCTCGCCGCCGCCCTGGACGTCGAGGGCTCCATCGCCCAGGCCGCCGACCAGCTGCGCTCCTCCGGCTCGCACACGCTGGCGCTGGCACCCTGCCTGATCGGCCCGGAGATCGCCCCTGAGCTGCTGCACGACGCCTCCAAGGAGGCCGGCTGCATGGGCGCCGACGCGCTCGGCCCCTACGTGGCGGTCGGCAAGCTCGTGATCGCCAAGTACACGACGGCGCTCGGCATCGCCCAGCAGCCCTCGCAGGGCGCTCCGGCCCACTGACTCTTCCGTACGTACGGGCGCGGGCGGCATTGCCGTCCGCGCCCTTCGCTTTGCCGGCGGTTCAGCGGACCGCGGTTCAGCGGAACACGACGCAGGACGCCGCCGGGACGGCTACCGAGCCGCCCTGTACGGGCCTGCCGGTCTCCGCGTCGATGTCGAACCAGACGACGTTCCCGGAGCGCTCGTTGGCGGCGTACAGGCGGCTTCCCGACGGGTCGAGGGTGAGGTGGCGCGGCCAGTCGCCGCCGCAGCCGACGGTCTCCAGCAGCTCCAGCCGGTCGCCGGACTCGTCGACGGAGAGCACGGCGATGCTGTTGTGGCCGCGGTTGGCGGCCCAGGCGAAGCGGCCGTCGGCCGAGAGCACCAGCTCCGAGGGGTAGTTGGGCCCCGGGAAGTCCTCCGGCAGCACGGAGACCTCGGCCACCGGGCGCAGCCGCCCGATGCCGGCGTCCCAGTGGCAGACCGTGACGGCCGAGTCCAGCTCGCTGATGACGTAGGCCCGGTCCCCGCGCGGATGGAACGTCAGGTGGCGCGGCCCGATCCCGGAGCGCAGCCCCAGCTCCCGCTCGATCTCCAGCTCGCCGGTGGCCTCGTCGAGTTCGCACACCCGCACCGAGTCCGTGCCCAGGTCCACGGTCAGCGCCCAGCGGCCCGAGGGGTCGGGCAGCACCATGTGGGCGTGCGGCCCGCTCTGGCGCTGCGGATCCGGGCCGTCGCCCTCGTGCTCCATGACGGAGACGGGCCCGCCGAGGCCGCCGTCCACGGCGACCGGGAGCACGCTGACGGTGCCGGTCGCGTAGTTGGCGGTCAGCAGGTGGCCCTGGTGCAGCGCCAGGTGGGTGGGAGCGCCGCCGCCGACGGGCACGACCTTGCCGAACTGCCGGGGCTCGCCCGGGTCGCTGAGCGAGAAGACGGCCGCGCCGCCCTGCTCCGGGACCTCGCTGACCGCGTACAGCAGTTCTCCGTCGGCCGACAGCGTGAGGAAGGACGGGTTCGCCACCGCGTCCGTGGAGCTCAGCACGGTCAGCGCCCCCGTGCCGGGGTCGACGGAGGCAGCGGTCAGTCCCGGCCCGCCCGCCGATGTGAACGACCCGATGTACGCATGCCCGGCCACTGCCGTACCTCTTCCGCCTGTTGTCTGTACGGCGGCTGAGAGTAGTCCCTCCGGTGACCGGTTCGTACGTGGGGGCCGCCACACCGTCCGTCACACCGCCCTCACACCGCCCGTCGCGCCAGCAGTGGTTCGCCCCGGGCCAGCGCCCGCGCCTGCGGGTGGGTGACGTAGGCGGGGCTGTGCTGCCCGTTGTCGAACGTGCGGTGGAAGACCCCGGTCGCGGAGCCGGAGATGGGCGGCACGATCCAGGACCAGTCGGCGGGTACGCTGCGGCCCCGGCGCTCCTCCCGGTCGATGTGGGCGAGGAAGCGGCGGGACTCGGTGTGGTGGTCGGTGACGGTGGCACCGGCCCGGTCGAAGGAGTGCAGCACCGCCCGGTTGAGCTCGACCAGGGCGCGGTCCTTCCACAGTGAGCGGTCGGTGCTGGTGTCCAGGCCGAGGCGGGCGGCGAAGCGCGGCAGCAGGTCGTAGCGGTCGCGGTCGGCGAGGTTGCGGGCGCCGATCTCGGTGCCCATGTACCAGCCGTTGAAGGGCGCGGCCGGGTAGCAGACCCCGCCGATCTCCAGGCACATGTTGGAGATCGCCGGCACCGCGTACCAGCGCAGCCCCCACTCGGCGAGCCACTCCAGTTCGGGGTGGACGATGGGCACTTCGCGCACCGCGTCGCGCGGCAGGGGGAACACCTGCGGCTGTTCGCCGCTGCCCTGGACGACCAGCGGCAGTACGTCGAAGGCGGTGCCGGGGCCGCCGGGCCAGCCGAGCCGCAGCGCGGCCTCGGTGATGCCGGTGTTGCGCGGGTCGCCGGTCACCGTGCCGCCGGGCCGCGCGTAGCCGGCGTAGCGGATGAGCTGCTCGTTCCAGATCCTCGGTCCGGGCCGGCTCGGCCGGTCGGGGGCGAAGACGGTGATGACGGGCCTGATCCGGCCGAGACCCGCGGCGATGCGCAGATGCTCGGCGGCCTCCCGGGCGATGCCGCCGGCGTCGGCGGTGTCCCGGTGGTCGCGCACACGCAGCGAGTTCCAGTAGAGCCGTCCTATGCAGCGGTTGCTGTTGCGCCAGGCCACCCTGGCCCCGAAGACCAGTTCCTCGCGGGTGTGGCGGTAGCTGCCGGTGGCCTCGATCTCCGCCCGCACCTGCGCGAGCCGCAGTCCCGGGTCACCGGCCTCGGGCTCCTCCCGATGGCGCAGCAGCAGGAAGTCCTGGGCGGACTCCCATACGTCGCATTCCTTGCGGTCCTCGTCCTCGATCACGCCACGCACCCCCAGCCGTGTCCGTCCGTACGCGCGATGGCACCGGTCCTACCCAACGACCGGGCTGATCCATCCTGTCCATGTACGGTGAATACGCCTCAAAAGCAGGCATATTGTCCATGCTGCTGGTCAGGGCGGCGTGTTCATACGGCGAGTTCGGCCCGCGAAGCCGTCCGCAGGGGCGCGGCCAGGCGCGTGAGCGCCCTTTCCAGGCCGTGCAGCTGCGCGAGCGCGCGCTCCGCGTGCGGGTGACCCGCGGCGGGCCCGGAGGCGGCCGGTTCCGGGCCACGGGCGGCCATCGCCGCTCCGGGCTCCACGAGCAGGGCCACGGCGGCCTCCACGCGGGCGCAGGCGGCGAGCAGCCGGGCGTCGCCGTGCGCGTACGGGTCGGCGACGGCCTCGGCGAGCGCGCGGACCCTTACCGCGCAGTCGTCCAGGAGCGCCAGTACGGCGCGGGCCCGGGCCTTGCGGTGGCGCATGGGGCTGAGCGGATGGACCAGCGGCGCCACGGAGATCCGTACCCGGCCCAGCAGATGGTCGAGTTCGGCGACGTGGCGGAGCAGGTCGTCGGCGGGGCCGCCGGCGAGGTGGCGGGTGGCCTCGGCGGTGAAGTCCCGTACGGCGTGCAGCGAGCGCTGGATCCAGGCGTCGGTGGCGGCGTTCGTGGTGACGGGCAGCACGACGAGGACGGCGGCAGCGGCGCCGAGCGCGCCCACGGCGGTCTCCTCCAGGCGCAGGAGGAGCAGCTCCGGGCGCAGGATGCCCAGCAGCCCGTAGAGCAGCCCGGCCATGACGGTCACGAAGAACATCATCCAGCTGTACGAGACCGGGGCCGTGTAGAAGATCCCGAAGACGCAGGCGGCGACCAGGGCGGCGGTCGGGACGGGGGCACCGTGCAGGGGCAGTGCGACCACCGGTCCGGCCGCGATGCCCGTCACCGTGCCGAGGACCCGGCGGAAGCCGCGGACGAGGGTCTCGCCGCGCGAGGTCGTGTTGACGAAGATCCACCAGGCGGTGCCCACCGCCCAGTACCAGCGGTCCTGTGAGAGCGCCTGGCCGACGGCGACCGCCACGCCCGCCGCGAGCGTGGCCTGGACGGCCTGCCGGGTGGTCGGCCTGCGCATGCCGCGCGGCTGCGCCAGAACGACGGCATGCGCAGGCGGCGTACCACGCTCGTGGCACCACAGCCCGAAGCGGACGAGCGCGGCGGCGGCCAGGCCGAGCCCGACGGCGGCGTACAGCTCGGGCAGCAGCGCCGGGACCGCGTGCAGGAACTGTGCGACGAAGAACATCATGAACGCGAACACGCCCAGCGCGTGGCCGCGCGGCCCCCAGCGGCGGGCGTAGACCCCGGCGAAGACCACCGCGAGAAACGCGGCGTCGCGCGCCGCCGGATACGGGTGCAGCCAGGCGGCGAGCGCCAGCACGGGCAGCCCGGCGACGGGCAGCAGCGCGGTGGTCGCGGCCTGTCCGCCGACCCACGGGTCGGTCACGGTGAACAGCGCCAGCAGCGCGGCGAGCCCGCCCACGACGACGGCCGGCAGCGGCAGGCCCGCGGCGAGCGTCAGCGCGACGCCCAGGCCGATGCCGAGGACGGCCCGGGTGGCGGTGCGCAGGCGCGCGTGCCCCGGGTCCGGACTCATGAACATCCGCCGCATCGCCCACATCCCCCTCGCGCCCTTCCGGGCATGAAAAAGGACGTTGCGCGGACCTCGGGGGTCCTGCGCAACGCCGTCGTCGCACCCAGGAAAGCACGATCGGGAGCAGTGGCTCAAGACAGGGCGATTCGGCTGTGCCATTGGTACAGTCACGAGCCTGTGATGCCGACCACGAGGAGGCCAGTGGCTCATGGCCGTGGACAGACTGGACGCGCGGATCCTGACGCTGCTGCTGGAGCAGCCGCGCACCAGCGTGCGCGAGTACGCCCGCCTCCTCGGCGTGGCACGGGGGACGCTCCAGGCCCGCCTGGAGCGGCTGGAACGCGACGGAGTGATCACGGGGTACGGGCCTCAGCTGTCGCCCGCCGCCCTCGGTCATCCCGTGCTGGCCTTCGTGCACATCGAGGTCACCCAGGGCCATCTGGACGATGTCGGCGACGCGCTGGCGGCCGTGCCGGAGATCATCGAGGCGTTCTCCATCACCGGCGGCGGCGATCTGCTGACGCGGGTGGTCGCCCGGGACAACGCCCACCTGGAGGATGTGATCCAGCGCCTCATCCACGTGCCCGGTGTCGTGCGGACCCGTACCGAAATGGCGCTCCGGGAGCGGGTGCCGCACCGCATCGCTCCGCTGGTCGCCTCGATGGGCGGCGGCCTCGCGGGCCGGCGCGACGAGGTCAGGGCTCAGGACCTGTGGCCACGCCAGGCCAGGTAGTGGTCGATGAGTGTCTCCTCGGCGGGCCGGTAGGTGACGCCCAGTTCCTGCGTGCTTCGGCGGTTGTCGACGGTGAAGCTGATGCCGAGGTGTTTGCGGGTGTAGTCCGGCGTCAGGCCGAACGCGGGGCCCAGGATCCTGACCGGCCAGTGCGGGAGGGCGTGCCGGGGCAGCCGGAGGTTCCGGGGGAATCGCTTCAGGATGGCTCTGGACATGTCCAGGAAGGACACCATCTCCCGCGCCGCGACGATGTAGCGTCCGTGCGCGCCGGGGGTCTCCGCCGCCGCGATGTGGGCGCTCGCGACGTCCCTGACGTCGGCGAGGGTGAAGCTGAAGTCGGGCGCCCCGTAGAAGAAGTACCCCTTGAACAGCTCGTCGATGAGGAACAGGCTGCCGGAGTCCGAGGCGGGGGTCAGTGAAGGGCCCAGCACCAGGCCGGGGTTGACGGCGATCATGCGCCAGCGGTCCTGGGCGCGTTCCGCCTCCCAGGCCTCGCGCTCGGCGACCGTCTTCCCGTAGTGGTACGGGTTGTTCTCCACCGTGCTGGTGGTGTTGAAGAAGCTTTCCGAGAGAACCTGGCCGGGCATGTCCAGAACGTCGATGTAGTCCCCGAAGATCGCACCGACGGTCGAGGTGAGGACGAGTTTTTCGACCGTGGGCGTTCGCTCCATGGCGGCCAGCACATTGCGCGTGCCGGACAAAGCCGGTTCGACGACGTCCTTGTGACCGTCCTTGATCTTCTCGGGCATCAGGAACGGCGAGGCCACGTGGAAGACGACACGGCAGCCGTCCATCGCCCGGTCGAAGGAGCCCTCCGCCAGCAGGTCGGCCTCGAACAGCTCCAGCGAACCGGGGAATCGCTCCTGCATGCCCCGCAGAGGCGCCACCTTCGCGGTGTTGGCCAAGGCCCGGACCGTGGTGTGCACACGGTAGCCGCGCTCCAGCAGTTGCTGGACCAGATGACTGCCGACGAACCCACTGCCGCCGGTCACCAGGACCGGCTCGTCACCGCCGCTCACCGCTGCTCCGGCCGCGGCCAGGGGTTGCCGTGGAGGCGTTCGATGTCGGCGTTGAAACGCTTGACGCAGTCGGCGAACACCGCGATGTCCTCGGCCGACCAATCGGCCATGATCACGTCGAGGGCCTGGACGTTGCCGTCGCGCTCCTCGTCGAGGCGGCGTTCGCCCTCCTTGGTGAGGCGGAACTTACGGGCGATGCCGCCGTCCGGGTCGGGGATCCGCTCGACCAGCCCGGACCGCAGGGCGGCGGCGGTCTGCCGGTTGAGGGTGGAGGAGTCCAGCCCGAAGGCCTCGCTCAGCTCACCGATGGACATGGGCCCCTGCACGCGGATGCGGCTGAGCAGGATGTACGCGCTGCGCTCCAGAGTGCCGTCCCTGCGCCGCCCGTTGGCCTTGCTCAGGTGAAGGTGCCGGCTGAGCAGCATCTGCTCGTACTCGAGCCGGCGCGTCGGCTTTGGCGCGGGCGTGTCCATCGTTGTTCTCCTCTTGCTCGTGCTTGCGGGTGCCGCCGATGACCAAGGATGCCGTCTCCGCCTCCGCCCGGGAATGCCCCGCGCACATAACATGCACGATACATTCTATATGTATCATGCACATCAGTTCCGCTTGTTCACAGCACAGAGGAGTACTTCATGGACGGCCCCCAGCCGACCACCCGCACCGGCGCCGTCGTCGCGACACTGGCGTTCGCCGGCACCGTCGCCGCGATCATGCAGACCCTGGTGACGCCACTGATCTCCGAGCTGCCCACGATCCTGGGCACCAGCTCGTCGAACGCCGCCTGGGTGATCACCGCGACCCTGCTGTCGGCAGCGGTCTTCGTGCCGGTCAGCGGCCGTCTGGGCGACCTCTACGGCAAGAAGCGCATGCTGCTCTTCTCCGCCGCGCCACTGATCATCGGCTCGGTCGTGTGCGCGCTGGCCTCGTCCGTCGTACCCATGATCGTGGGCCGCGGTCTTCAGGGCATGGGCATGGGCATCGTGCCGATCGGCATCAGCCTGCTGCGTGACGTGCTGCCGGCGGAGAAGCTGAGCGGCTCCATCGCCCTGGTCAGCGCTTCCATGGGTATCGGCGGCGGCCTCGGCCTGCCGATCGCCGCCGGGGTCGCGGAGTACGCGAGCTGGCGCGCGCTGTTCTGGGGCGCGGCCGCGCTCGCGAGCGTGATCGCCACCCTCATCTGGTTCCTGGTGCCCAGCACCGAGCCGGGCGCGGCGGGCCAGCGCTTCGACTTCGTCGGCGCGGTCGGACTCGGCGCCGGCCTGGTGTCCTTGCTGCTCGCGGTCTCCAAGGGCGCGGACTGGGGCTGGGGTTCGGCCACCACGCTCGGCCTGTTCGCCGCCGCCGTGATGTTCCTCGCCGCCTGGGGCTTCTGGGAGCTGCGCGTCACCGACCCGCTGGTGGACCTGCGCACCACCCGCAAGCCGCGCGTCCTGACCACCAACATCGCCTCGGTCCTGGTCGGCTTCGGCATGTACGCCTCGATGCTGATCGTCCCGCAGCTCCTGGTGCTGCCGAAGGCCACCGGCTACGGCCTCGGCCAGTCGATGCTGGCCATGGGCCTGTGGATGGCCCCCGGCGGTCTGATGATGATGTTCGTCTCGCCGTTCGGCGGCAAGATCAGCACCGCCCGCGGCCCCAAGTTCACCCTGATCCTGGGCACGCTGGTGATCGCGGCCGGCTACGGCCTGTCGATGGTGCTGATGGGGTCCGCGGTCGGGCTGCTGATCGTCAGCATGGTGTGCAACTCCGGTGTCGGTCTGGCGTACGGCGCGATGCCCGCGCTGATCCTGGGCTCGGTGCCGCAGTCCGAGTCCGCGTCGGCCAACAGCTTCAACACGCTGATGCGCTCGCTGGGCACGTCCTTCGCCGCCGCCGTGATCGGTGTGGTGCTCTCGCAGATGACCACCACCATGGGCGGCTACACCCTCGCCTCGGAGAACGGCTTCCACGTCGGCCTGCTGATCGGCTGCGGCGTGGCGCTGGTCGCCGCGGCGGTCGCCGCCCTCATCCCGGCCGCCGCCGTGGACCGCCCCGCCCCCGGGGCCGACGCGGTCGGGCAGGAGGCCCCCGCCGAGGCCTCCGCGTCCGCCTGACGCAGGACGGACGGACAGCTGCGGACAGCGAGGGACCACGGTGCGGTTCCCGGGAGTCGGGGCCCGGGAGCCCACCGCCTCAGGATGTGAGCTGACCGGCTCCGCGTACGGCGAGGCTGGTGGGGCGGGTGCGGAGCACGACCTCGACGGAGGAAAGGGCGAAGCGGACCGCTCCGGTGATCACGGCGTCGTCACCGAGGGCGGACAGCCGCCAGCGCGGGGGGTCGACGAGCAGACCGTCGGCGTGCCGCTGGGCGGCGTCCAGGAGAAGGTCCGCGGCGGGCAGCAGGGCGGGCTCCGGGAAGAGGCCGGTGCTGAGGACGACGAGTGCCGGGTCGAGGGCGAGCAGTACGGGGGCGACGCCCTCGGCCAGCCGCTGTCCGTAGGCTTCGACGGCCGCCGCCGCACGGGCATCGCCTGACGCGGCGGCCGGGATGGTGCCGGGGTCCAGGGGGGCCAGGCCCGGCTGTGGCGGCGTACGGCCGGGGAAGCGGATGAAGCCGATCTCGCCGGCCGCGCCGTGGTGGCCGCGCAGCAGACGGCCGCCGGTGATGACGCCCGCGCCCAGGCGTTCGTCCAGCAGGACGAAGACCATTTCACCGGCCGCCTCGCCCGCCGCCGCCTCGCCCGCCCTGTCCTCGGCCGCGCGGCCCACACCGCGCCACTGCTCCCCCAGCGCGGCGAGGTTGGCGTCGTTCTCCACCGCGACCCGGCAGCCCAGCAGCTCGCGGAGGACGCCGGTGATGTCCGCCCCCGCCCAGTCCTTGAGGTTGTCGGCCTGACGGATGCGGGTGTTGTCCCGGTCGACCAGGCCGGGGGTGCCCACGGTGGCGGCCCAGATCCGCCGGTCGTCCGCGCCCGCCCGGTCCATGGCGGCGCGGATCACCGTGGTCACGGCCGCTGCGCGGGCCGGACCGGTGAGATCGGCGCGTACCGACCGGCGTTCGACCGCCACCGACTCCCCGTCGAGGTCGGCCAGGCAGGCGGTCACCGAGCGCGCCCGCACATCGACGCCGACGACGAAACCCGCATGCGGACGGAAGCGGAAGCGGCGCGCGGGCCGGCCGGGCGAGCGCTGGCCGCGCGCGGACGGGGCCGGGGCGACCTCGATGAGCCCGCAGCCGGCGAGCTCCTCGGCGATCACCTCGACGGTGGGGCGCGAGAGCCCGGTGGCCTGGACGAGTTCGGACAGCCGGGGGTGCGGGTCCGCCGAGCGCACGGCGGCCAGGACGGCTGCGGCGTTCGTGGCGCGCAGGTCCCCCACACCCACCACGGCGGGCGGGCCCTGACCTCCTGCGGGACCCTGGGCCGGGGCGCCGCTCAGCGGCCAGACCGCCTCCGCCTCCGTCTCCCTCTCAGGGGCGGGGGCCACGGGGTCCGTGGGGGTGGCCAATCGTCAACCTCCTGTGGAAGGGCGGTCCTCGACCCTAACAATCGGGCCCAACAATCGGGCCGACGGCTCTTGACGCGCGCTGCCATGGTCTCGATTATAAAACGCAACTGCGTTATTAAACCCTCTCCGCCAACTCCTGCGCCACCCTCCCCTGCGTGCCGCCGTCCCAGGAGAACGCCATGAGCCACACAACGCCCACTCCCCCGTACGTATCCAGACGGGCCCTTCTCGCCGCCACCGGCGCCGCCGCAGTCGCCGGCTCCTCCCTCCTCGCGGCCTGCAGCAACCTCACCCCCGGCGCGTCGCCCGCCGCCGCCGGCAGCAGCGGCAGCGGTCCGGTCGCCACGTCCGTACCGACCGGCAAGATCACTCTCGTGGTCGCCGACGCCGACGACACCACCATGACCCCGGGCCTGATCGCCGCGTTCCGCGAGAAGTACCCGAACGTCTCCTTCAAGCGCCAGTACACCGGCTGGGACGACTACCTCAAGAGCGTCAACACCACGATGTCGGCCGACTCCGCCCCCGACATCGCCCAGTTCGTCTCCGGTATGCAGAACCTCGTCCGGGGCCGGCTGCTGCTCGGCATGGACGCGTACGGCAAGGCCTACGGCTGGGCGGACAAGTTCCCCGGCCTGGACCAGATCACCTTCTCCGCCGACGGCAAGACGGTCGGCACCGGCGCCCTGTACGGCGTGCCCGGCGGGCTGTCCTTCGAGGGCGTCTACTACAACAGGGCCAAGGCCCGCAGGCTCGGGCTGACCGTCCCGCCGGCCACCGTGGCAGAGCTGGAGGCGCTGTTCGCCAAGGCCAAGGCCGCCGGTGAGACCGCGCTGGTCGCGGGCAACCTCGACGGCGGCCTCAACCACCCCTTCAACGTCCTGCTGTCGGTCTTCATGAAACCCGAGGACCGTGAGGCGTGGGCCTTCGGACACAAGGGCGCCACCATCACCGGGCCCGAGGCCGTGACCGCCGCCACCACCCTCAAACGCTGGGTGGACAAGGGCTACGTCACCGCCAAGGTCAACGGCACCAGCGACAACGACGCCACCGCGGCCTTCGCCAAGGGCCAGGGCGTCTTCCGGATCAGCGGCAACTGGGCAGCGGCCGCGGTCGCCAAGGGCCTGGGCGACCAGGGCGGCCTGTTCACCATGCCCCCGGCCGACAAGGGCGGCACGGCGCGCACCACCGGCGCCGGCGTCTACTACTGCGTCTCCAGCAAGTGCGCCAACCCCGCCGCGGCCGCCGCCTTCCTCGACTTCGCCGCGACCCGGCAGGCCGCCGCCATCACCGCCAAGGCGGGCTTCATGGCCCCCGACGCGACCTCCATGCCCTCGCAGAGCGGGCTGCTCGGCGACGTGCGCACCGGATGGCAGACCATCGCCAAGGACTCCGGCCTGGAGCCCTTCATCCAGAACGCCTCCACCCCGACGATGCCCGACACCCTCACCACCCAGCTCCAGCTGCTGGCCGGCGGCAAAGTGACGGTGGAGAAGTTCCTGTCCAACCTCCAGACCGACTTCGACACCTACCACTCGTGACCGCGACCGCCACCGGCCGGCCCGCGCGCCCCGCCCCGGCCCGCGCGACCGCCCCTGCCGCACGGCCGCGCGCCGGACGACGCCGCCGCCGGGCGGTGGCGTTGCTGTACGTGCTGCCCGCGCTGCTGCCGTACACGCTGTTCGCCGTGCTCCCGGCCCTGCACACCGCGTACCTGTCGCTGTTCGACTGGGACGGGGTGACCCTGCCGTCCTTCGTCGGTCTGGCCAACTACCGCCGGATCATCGACGATCCCCAGCTGCGCGCGGCGGCCTGGCACGCGGGCGCGCTCATCGTCTTCTTCTCCGTCCTGCCCATCTTCTTCGGCCTCGTATCGGCCGCGATCGTCTCCCGCCGTTCCGGAGGCCGCGGCATCGCCCTGGTCCGTACGCTGCTGTTCCTGCCGCAGGTCCTCCCGCTGGTCGCGGTCGCCATCATCTGGCGCTGGGTGTACGCCGACGACGGCACCCTCAACCAGGCGCTGCGGGCGGTCGGCCTCGGGAGCCTGGCCGACTCGTGGCTCGGCAGCTTCACCTGGTCGCTGCCGGCCGTCGGGCTGATCGGGACGTGGGTGGTGTCGGGCCTGTGCATGGTGCTGTTCCTGTCCGGGACCCAGCGCATCGACCAGGAGATCTACGAGGCCGCGCGGATGGACGGCGCGGGCCCGGTGCGGGAGTTCTGGTCGATCACGGTGCCGCTGCTGCGGCCGGAGTTCGCGGTCGCGGCGTCGATCACGGTGATCGCCGCGCTGTCCAGTTTCGACCTGATCTACATCACCACCGGCGGCGGCCCCGGCAACAGCACCGTCATCCCCGGCATCCTCATCTACCGGCTCGCCTTCGGCGGCGGGGCGGTGGGCGTGGCCAGCGCCCTGGCCGTGGTGCTGACGGCGGTCATCTCGGTGGCCGTGCTGGTGATCAACCGCCTTGCCAGGGAGGCCCCGTGACGACCCGCATCGCGAGGAGCCTCGCCGCGCCCGCCGTCCTCGCCGTCTTCCTGGCCGCCGTCCTGCTGCCGTTCCTGTCCCTGCTGCTGGCCTCGCTCCAGCCGGCCGGCGCCCCGCTGACCGGCCTCGCCGTGCCGCACGGCATCCACCTGGAGAACTTCGCCCACGCCTGGTCCGCCGCGGGCTTCGGCACCCTGCTGCGCTCCAGCACGGTGATCGCGCTCGCCGTCGTCCCGGCGGCGGTGCTGTGCGCCACGCTGGCCGGTTACGCGCTGGCCACCATGGAAGTCCCCGGACGCGGGCGGCTCTACGGCTACCTGCTTCTCGGGCTGTCCATTCCCACCGAGGTCACCGTCATCCCGCTCTACTACGACCTGCGGGCCGCCGGGCTGACGAACACCGTGCCCGGCCTGGCCCTCGCCGAGGTCGGTGCCTTCATGCCCTTCGGCGTCTTCTGGATGCGGGCGCACTTCGCGACCATGCCGCGCAGCCTCATCGAGGCGGCCCGCCTCGACGGAGCCTCGTCGTGGACGACGCTGTGGCGCGTGCTGATGCCGGTCTCCCGCCCGGCGGTGACCACCCTGGGCGTCCTGTACTTCGTCTGGAGCTGGAACCAGTTCCTGCTCCCCCTGATCCTGATCCAGGACCCGGACAGGCGCACCGCGCCCGCCGGACTCGGCTTCTTCACCGGCCAGTACGGCGTCGACGTGCCGCTGCTCGCGGCGGCCACGCTGATCGTCATCGCCCCGGTGGTCCTGGTCTACCTGATCTTCCAGCGGCACTTCATCAACGGCGTGCTCAGCGGCGCCCTCAAGGGCTGACACCCTCTAGGAGACCCACCCGATGGCAGAACTCGACGTCGCGCTGATCGGCGCCGGCGGCATCGCCCGCGTACACCTGCCCGCCTGGACCGCGCTCGGCGCCCGCGTACGCGTCTACGCGCCCGACGGGCGGGCCCCCGACCTGGCCCGGGAGTTCGGCGCCGCCGCCGTCGGCACGCCGGACGAGGCGATCGCCGGCGCGGACGTGGTGGACGTGTGCACCCCGACCGACACGCACCACGGCATAGCCATGGCCGCCATCGCCGCCGGGGCGCACGTGCTGTGCGAGAAGCCGCTCGCGCTGACCGCCGCCGACGCCGGGGCGATGGCGGATGCCGCCGAGGCCGCCGGGGTGCGGCTGTACCCCGGGCATGTCGTGCGCTGGTTCCCCGCGTACGCGCGGCTGCGCGAGGTCGTCGCGGCGGGCGGGCTCGGCCGGGTGGCGGTCGCCCGGTTCACGCGGACCGGGCGGTATCCCACCTGGAGCCCGTGGTTCGCCGACCCGGCGCGCTCGGGCGGGATCCTGATGGACCAGATGATCCACGACATGGACATCGCCCGCTGGCTGTTCGGCGAGGTCGTACGCGTCCACGCCCACCAGCGCGGCCACCTCACCGCCCCGGCCCCCGAAGGCGCGGTCGCCACCGGCACCGCTGTGCTGACCCATGCCGGGGGCGCCATCACCCAGGTCGTGGGCGTCTGGGGACCGCCGGCGACGCCCTTCCGCACCACCTTCCACATCGCCGGTACCGGCGGGACCGTGACACACGACTCGCTGGACTCGCCGGGTCTGCGGGTCACCGGAGCCGGCACGTCGGGCGCGGCCGACGGCATCCCGGCCGGGGACTTCGGTGAGTCCCCGTACACGGCCCAGATCCACGAGTTCGCCGCCGCCTTCGCCGGGACGGGACCGGAGCCCCGGGTGAGCGCCCGGGACGGGGTTGCGGCGGTGCGTATCGCCGAGGCCGCCGCCGAGTCGGCCCGCACCGGGCGGGCGGTACAGATCGAGGCGGTACGAACAGAGGAGAACGCCACGTGAGGGTCGCCGTCCTGTCCTTCGCCCACGTCCACGCCGCGACGTACGTCGAGCTGCTGCGCGGCCGCGACGGCATCGACCTGGTCACCGCCGACCCCGACGCCCCGCCCGGCGCCCCGGACCGGGGCCGTGCCCTGGCCGAGCGGCTGGGCGCGGCGTACGCCGGCACCTGGGACGAGGTGTTCGCGCTGCGCCCCGACGCCGTCATCGTCACCAGCGAGAACGCCCGCCACCGGCACCTGGTCGAGCGGGCCGCCGCGGCCGGCGCCCACGTCCTGTGCGAGAAGCCGCTGGCCACGACCGAGGCCGATGCCCTGGCCATGATCGACGCCTGCGCCCGCGCCGGCGTCGGCCTGATGACCGCTTATCCCGTACGGTTCAGCCCCGCCTTCACCGCTCTGCGCGGCGCCCTGGCCGACGGCTCGCTCGGCGCCCTGGTGAGCGTCCACGGCACCAACAACGGTTCCAACCCGGCCCGTTCCCGGCCCTGGTTCGCCGACCCGGAGCTGGCCGGCGGGGGCGCGGTGATGGACCACACCGTGCACCTCGCCGACCTGATGGACGTCCTGCTGGACGGCGAGCAGGCGGCCGAGGTGTACGCGCAGGCCAACAGCGTGCTGGACGACGCCGAGGTCGAGACCGCGGGCCTGGTCACCGTCCGCTATCCCGGCGGTGCCGTGGCCGCCGTCGACTGCAGCTGGAGCCACCCCCGCGATCACCCGACCTGGGGCGGCCTGACCCTCACCTGCGTCGGCGAACGGGCCGTCGTCGAGTTCGACGCCTTCCCCCGCCTCCTCGGCGGCTTCGACTCCACCGCCGCCCGCGCCCGCTGGGAGCCCGGCGGCACCGACCTGGACGCCGCCATGCTGGAGGAGTTCCTCGACGCCGCCCGCACCGGCCGCCGCCCCCGCCCCGACGGCGAGGCCGGGCTGCGCTCGCTGCGGATCGTCCTGGCCGCCTACGACTCCATCCGCACCGGCCAACCGGTCGCGCTGCCCGGGCAGTTGCCCGGGCCGTCGTTCACCGCACCCTGAGGTCGCCCCGGTCGTCCTCCCTGAGCGCACGGCCGATGATCAGGCGCTGGATCTGGTTGGTGCCTTCGAAGATCTGCATGACCTTGGCCTCACGCATGTAGCGCTCGACCGGGAAGTCACGGGTGTAGCCGTAGCCGCCCAGCACCTGGACGGCGTCGGTGGTGACCTTCATGGCGTTGTCGGTGGCGACCAGCTTGGCGATGGAGGCCTCGCAGCTGAACGGCAGTGCCTGGTCCTTGAGCCGGGCGGCGGCCAGCGTGGTGGCACGGGCGGCCTGGACGGCCGCGGCCATGTCGGCGAGCACGAAGGCCAGGCCCTGGTGCTCGATGATGGGCCGCCCGAAGGTCTCCCGGTCCCGCGCGTAGCGCAGGGCGTGGTCCAGCGCGCCCTGCGCCAGGCCGGTGGCCACCGCCGCGATGCCGAGCCGTCCGCTGTCCAGCCCGGCGAAGGCGATCTCGAGTCCCTGGCCCTCCTCGCCGATCCGGCGATGCTCGGGGACGCGTACGTCCTCCAGGCGCATCGTCGCGGTGACCGATCCGGTCAGGCCCATCTTCCGCTCGGGCGGATCGGCGATCACTCCGGGGGTGCCGGCCGGGACGAGGAAGCAGGAGATGCCGCCCGAACGCTCGTCGGACGTACGCGCCATGATCGTGTAGAAGTCCGCGTGCCCGCCGTGCGTGATCCATGCCTTGGCGCCGTTGAGCACATAGTGGTCGCCGTCCCTGACGGCGCGCGTGCGCATCGCCCCGGGGTCGGAGCCGGCGTGCGCCTCGGACAGGCAGTAGGCGCCGAGCAGTTCGCCGCTGAGCATGCCGGGGAGCCACTCGTCCTTCTGCTCCTCGGTGCCGAAGACGGCGAGGCCGAAGCAGGACAGGGCGTGCACAGAGACGCCGACCGCGACGCTGGACCACACAGCGGCGATCTCTTCGAGCACCTGCAGGTAGACCTCGTAGGGCTGGCCACCGCCGCCGTACTCCTCGGGGTAGGGCAGGCTCAGCAGGCCGGCCCGGCCCAGCGTACGGAAGACCTCGCGGGGGAACCGCTCCTCGGCCTCCGCCTCGCAGACGCGGGGTGCGAGCTCCTTCGCCGCGAGCTCGCGGGTCAGGGCGATCAGGTCGGCGGCTTCCGGGGCGGGGAGCGTTCGGGTAGCGGGCATGAGACGTCCTCGGTCGGAGCACTGGGAATTATTGATACGCAACGCGATACAACAGTATCGCTCGTAGTACGGTAAGACCATGATGCCCAGCGGCGGATCCACCGGCCCCCTGACCGGCCTGCGCGTCCTCGAACTCGCCGGGCTCGGACCGGCTCCGCACGCCGCCATGGTGCTGGCCGATCTCGGCGCCGACGTGGTGCGTGTGGAGAGGCCCTCCGGCCGGGCACTCCGGCTCGGCCCCGCAGGCGCGGCCGACATCGTGCTGCGCGGCCGCCGGTCGGTCTTCGCGGATCTCAAGCAGCCCGAAGGGCGCGCGCTCGTACAGCAGTTGGCCGCCCGGGCCGATGTCTTCATCGAGGGCCTGCGGCCGGGCGTCGCCGAGCGGCTCGGGGTCGGCCCCGAGATGTTCGGGAAACAGAATCCGGGACTCGTCTACGGACGGATCACCGGCTGGGGGCAGACCGGCCCGCTCTCGCAGGACCCCGGGCACGACCTGAACTACATCGGTCTCACCGGCGTGCTCCACGCAATGGGCCGCGACGACGGGCCACCGCCCCCACCCCTCAATCTGGTGGGCGACTTCGGCGGCGGGTCGATGCTCCTGGTCGTCGGCGTCCTGGCCGCGCTCTGGGAACGCTCACGCTCCGGAGCCGGGCAGGTCGTCGACGCCGCCATGATCGACGGGGCCGCCCTGCTGAGCCAGATGACGCTCGCGCTGCGCGGCATGGGCGAGTGGTCCGACGAGCGAAGCTCCAACCTCCTCGACGGAGCCGCCCCGTTCTACGACACCTACGCGTGCGCCGACGGCTCGTACGTCGCCGTCGGCGCGCTCGAACCGCACTTCTTCGCGGCCCTGCTGGACGGACTGGGGCTCGACCCCGACCGGCTGCCCGCCCAGCACGACCGCGACGGCTGGCCGGCGCTGCGGGCGCGCTTCACCGAGGTGTTCGCCTCCCGCACACGCGACGAGTGGGCCGCGCACTTCGCCGGCACGGACGCGTGCGTGACCCCCGTCCTCACCTTCGCCGAGGCGGGCGCGCACCCCCATGTGACGGCCCGCCGCACCCTGACCGAGGTCGACGGCATCCTCCAGGCCGCGCCCGCCCCTCGGTTCTCCCGCACGCCCGGCGGCCGGCCGTCGGCTCCGGGCACTCCTGGTGCTCCTGGCGCGGACGCCGAGTCGGTGCTCCGGGACTGGGGCGCAGAGGTCAGCGCGAGACCGCGTGCACGATGAGCGACACCAGCTCGGCGTACGCTTCCGCGTCCGTGAGCCCGGTGTGCGCGGCCACCTCGCCGCGCTGGATCTCCTGCATGGTGGCGGCGACGACCTCGCCCACGAACGCGGCGTTGACATCACGGAAGGCACCGGCTGCGACCCCTTCCGCGATCAGCTGCCTCATCCGGTTGACGGCGAGCCGCGTGTTGGCCTCGTACACCTCGCGAGCCGGTTCGAAGCCGGCCATGTCGTCGAGGAACCCCCGTGACAGCGGCCTCAGCTGCCGGGCGACCGCGTTCAGGTAGACCACGACCCGGTCCGCGGGCGCGGAGGTGTCCGCCACCTCCTTCTCGATGGCCTGGGTCGCCTCCCGGAAGTAGTGCTTCACCGCCTCCCGGACCAGCTCCTGTTTGCTGCCCGCCAGCTGGTACAGCGTCGTCTTCGAGCAGCGCAGCCGCTCGGTCAGCTCGTCGAGCGTGAAGGACGCGAAACCCTCGGCCGCCAGCAGGGCGACCAGCCGCTCGAGCAGATCGCTCTGGCGTGCTGTACGACGTGGGGACGGCATGATCACAGGGTAGCCGCCCGCGCGGGCCGTCAGGGGCTCGGTCAGCGCGCGGTCCAGCCGCCGTCGACGACGACCGTCTGCCCGGTGACGTAGCTTCCGGCGTCACCGGCGAGCCACACGACGGCGCCGACGATGTCCTGCGCGGTCCCCTCCATCGGCAGCGGGGTGTTGCGGCGCAGGTACTCGGCGGCGCGCTCGCTCTCGTAGAGCGGGCCGGTGATCTCGCTGCGGAAGAAGCCGGGGGCGACGGTGTTCACCCGGATGGAGTGCCGCGCCCACTGCACGGCGAGTTCGGCGGTCAGGCCGGACAGCCCCGCCTTGCTCGCCGCGTAGGACGCCTGCGGGATCCCGGGGACGCCGACCCGGCCGCTGATGGACGAGACATTGACGATCGACCCCCGGCCCAGGGCGCGCATATGGGGGAAGGCGGCCTGCGCGAGCAGGAGCGGGGCCACCAGGTTGAGGTCCATGGTCTGGCGGATGGCGTCGAACGGCTCGGACTCGGCGCGTTCGGTGGTGAACATGTTCCCGGCGGCGTTGACCAGGATCTCCGGCGGCCCCAGGCCCTCGACGACCGCCGGCACGACGGAGCCGACCCGGTCGGGGTCGGACAGGTCGCAGGCGACGGCGAGGCCGTCGATCTCCTTGGCAAGCTCGGCCAGCCTGTCCTGACGGCGGGCCACCACCGCGACCCGGGCGCCGAACGAGGACAGCGCCTGGGCCACCGAGGCTCCCAGACCCGACGAGGCGCCGGTCACGATCGCCACCCGGCCGTCGAGTCCGAACATCCGAGCGGCGGCATCACGGTCCGGCGCCACGCGGGTCTCCCTTCAACGGCCAGGAGCCCATGCTATGCGCGCCGAAGTCATCCTTACAAGGATTAATACTTTACGGCCGCCGATCCGATCCGGCCCCAGCCACATCAGCCGCGCCGGAACATCCGGTTCCGGGCCGACGCGGCGTCCAGCACCCGGTCCTTGAAGGTGCGGCACACCCAGCGCTGGGTCGCCGTGAGGTGCTCCCCCGCGAGCCGCGCGGCCTCGTCGGCGTCGCCCTGCTCGATGCTCGTCACCAGCCGTTCGTGGGCCTGCTGGGCAGCGGTGCGTTCGGCGGGCGAGGGGTAGGAGCCGCGCGACATCTGGACGTCCGCCCAGGCCTCCTCCTGCACCGACCAGAGCGAGGTGAGGCTCTTCACCACCACGCGCAGCGTCGCATTGGGGTCGAACCCGACGACGGCGTCATGGAACTCGCGCGAGGCCCGGGTGAACGCGGCACCGTCCTCTATGCAGCCTTCGCTCGCGGCGAGCAGTTCCCTCAGCCGCGGGACCACGGCGCGCTTGCGGTCCGACCGCTGCGCGCAGCGGGCCGCGCACAACGGCTCCAGGGTGGCGAGGGCGGCGCCGAGGTCGGGCACCCTGACCTGCATCGACTGCAGCGTCAGGCCGAGGGCATAACCGGCGGTCCCGATGTCCGGGGCGTGCACGATCGCACCGCCGCGATTGCCGCGCCGCACCGTGATGAAGCCCTCGGTCTCCAGGATCCGCAACGCCTCCCGCACCGAGGGATAGCTGACGCCGAACTCCGCGACGAGCTCGTCCTGTTTGGGGAGCGTCGAGCCGTCCGAGATGCCGCCCTCCAGGATCCGGTCGCGCAGCGCGGAGGCGACCTGCTCCGCCATGCGCATCTGCCCGATCTTGGCGCGCTCGGAGCCTGTACTTTCCATGATTGCAAGGCTAGCAGTGATGCCGCGCCGTCCCTCAGGCCGTTCAGGGGCGCCCGCGGGGGTCCACGAGCCCGGGCAGTCCGGCTCGTTGCACCTTGCCCATGGCGTTCACCGGCAGGGCGTCGACCTGGGACCAGATCTCGGGGACCTTGTACGGCGAGAGCTCGCGCCGGCAGAGCCCGGCGAGCGCGTCGAAGTCCAGCGGCGGACCGGCGCTCTCGACCACGGCGGCCACCCGCTGGCCGAGACGGTCGTCGGGCACCCCGCACACCGCGACGGCGGCGACGTCCGGGTGCGTCGCGATGACCCGTTCCACCTCCAGGGGGTAGACGTTCGCCCCGCCCCGGATGATGACCAGCTTCTTGCGGTCCAGCACGGTCAGCCACCCGTCGCCGTCGACGGTCCCCACGTCACCGGTGGGGACCGGGCCGGGCTCCGGGGGCCGGACGCCGCCGCGCTCCCAGTACCCGAGCATGGGCGTCCAGGAGCCCGCCCACGGGCCGGCGGCGGTGCCGCTCAGCCGCAGCTCGCCGAGCGCGCCGGGCGGGAGGCGGCGGCCCTCGTCGTCGTACGCCGCGATGTCGTAGTGCGGCAGCGCCCGCCCGCTCGTGCCCGGGCGCCACTCCTGCCCCGGCGGGTCGATCGAGACGACGGTCGGCGCCTCGGTCAGGCCGTATGTGACCCGGGGCACCAGCCCGTGGGCCTCGGCGAACGCCCGGCGCAGCGCGTCCGGGGTGTCGCTGCCGCCGCTCCACACCTCCTGGAGCGAGCCGAGGTCCAGGTCCGGGCGCCTGGCGAGATCGTGGAGCTGCGCGGGGGCGCCGTTCCACACCGTGACGCGCCGCGAGGAGATCCAGTCGGCGACCCCGGCGACGTCGCGCCGGTTCATCACGACGGAGCACCCGCCGGCCTGCGCGGTGAGCAGGGTGGACAGGACCATCAGGTTGAGGATGGTCAGCGGGAAGCTGTCGCCCTTGCGCAGCCCGGGTCCCCAGCCCCGGGTGGCGACGAGGACCGCGCCCGGCAGGAGCAGGTTGCGCTGGCTGTGCACGACGGCCTTGGGGTGGCCCGACGTCCCGCTGGTGAAGGCGATTCCGGCCGGCGCGTCGATGTCCGGCTCGACGCGGGGGGCCGCCTCGTGACGGGCCATGAGCTCCGCCCACCGGTCGGGGCCGACGCACTCGGGCGCGTTCAGCAGGCAGCGCGGTCCGGCCAGGACGGCCGCCGGTTCGCAGAGTTCGTACAGCTCCCGCTGCTCGCTCGCCGCGAGCGCTTCGCCGATCCCCGCCCAGACGGCCCCGATCCGCTGCGCGCCGTGGAAGGCCGCGACGATGTCCAGGTCGTTGGGCAGACAGGCCGCGACCCGGTCGCCCGGGCGCACGCCGAGGGACCACAGCGCACCGGCCGCCCGCCGTGCCCGGTCGTCGAGTTCGGCGTACGACCAGACACCGGAGACCGCCTCGACCGCGGGGGCGTGCGGGCGCGAGGCGAGGGCGGCGTCCAGCACCTCGGCGATGGAGCCGGGGACGGTCGTGCGCCGCGGTGCGGCGCCTGCGTCAGTGCTGCTCATGACACCTTGATATCACTATCCTTACAAAGATTCATAGCATAGCCTCGATGCGACGACACCGCACTCGGCAGGAGACGGCGATGCCAGGGATACGCGCACATCAACTCCCTCCGGACGAACTGCGGGCCGGGGTCCGGCAGTGGTGCGCCGAGCACGTCCCGCACGACTGGCACGAGCGGCAGACCAGCGCGAGCCATGAGGAGTTCGTCCGGTTCCAGAACTGGTGGTTCGGCGAGCTCAGGGCCGCCGGGTACGCCGTCCCGCACTGGCCGCAGTCGTGGGGCGGGGGGTTCGACCTGGCCCGGCAGGCGGTGATCTTCGAGGAGCTGGCCCGCGCCGACGCCCCCCGGCTGAGCCTGCACTTCGTCTCGCTCCACCACGCCGCGGGGACCTTCCTCGACGCCGGGACACCGGAGCAGCGCAGCCGCTACCTGCCGGGAATCCTCGACGGCGCCGTCTGGTGCCAGGGCTTCTCCGAGCCCGAGGCCGGGTCCGACCTCGCGTCGTTGCGGACGCGGGCAGAGCGGCACGGGGACGTCTATGTCGTCAACGGGCAGAAGATCTGGGCCAGCGGCGCCGCCTACGCGCAGCACTGCCTTCTGCTGGTGCGGACCGATCCCGGCGCGCCCAAGCGGCGCGGCATCTCATACCTGGTCATGGACATGGACTCGCCCGGGGTGCTCGTACGGCCGATCCGCCAGATCACCGGCGAGGAGCACTTCTGCGAGATCTTCCTGACCGATGTGGAGATCCCGGTCGGCAACCTCATCGGGGCGGAGAACGACGGCTGGCGGGTGGCCCAGTCCACTCTTGCCTCGGAACGCGGCGGCACCATGATCGAGCTGGCCGAACGGCTGGCCGTCGGTCTGCGCCGGCTGCTGCTCGAAGCGGCCGGACCCGGTGGGCCCCCTCCGACGGCCGACACCGTCGTCGGTGACCGCCTGGCCCGCCTGGCCCGCGAGGTCCAGGCGCTCAGGCTGCTGGTCCGACAGGTCATCACCCGGTCGAGCTCCGAGCTCGCGCAAGGCGCCCACGCCTCCGTGGTCAAGCTGTACTACAGCGAACTGCTGCAACGGCTGACCGCGTTCGGCATGGAACTGGCCGGCCTGGACGGCCAACGCGCCGTCCGCCGCCCGGTCGGCTCCGGCTGGGAGTCCGGCGCGTGGCTGCTGGACCACATCGGCTCGTGGGAATGGACCATCCCGGGCGGCACCAGCGAGATCCAGCGCAACATCATCGCCGAGCGGGCGCTCGGTCTCCCCCGCGAGCCCGCCGCGTGACCGGCCCCGAGGACGACGACCGCGCCGCCGTCCGGGACCTGGCCCGCCGGCTCGTCGCCGACGTCTTCCCCTCGTCGCGCGCCCGGGCGGTCGCGCACAAGGGCGGCGCCCCGGACGCCGACCTCGACCGCGAACTCGCGTCCGCCGGTCTCCTCGGCCTGGAGATAGCCGAGGAGTACGGCGGGGGCGGCGGTTCGTTCGTGGAACTCGCCGTCGTCCTGGAGGCCCTGGGCGAACACGTCGGCGCATCGACGCTGCTCTCCAGTGCCGTCCTGTGCTCCGGCGCGCTGTCACTCGCGGGAACCGGCGCCCAGCACGAGCGCTGGCTGCCGCTCCTGGCGGCCGGGACCGTCTCCGGGACGGTCGCGCTGGGCGAGTGGTTCTCGGCGCCGGGCGCCCGCGACCGGGTCGCCGCGAAACGCACCGACGGCGCCTGGGCGTTGACCGGGCGAGTCGGGCACGTACCGGACGCCCGCGTCAGCCGCCTCCTCCTTCTCCCGGCCCGCACCCCGGACGGCTGGCTCGTGGCGCTGGCCGAGTCCTCCGCCCCCGGTCTGTCGGTCACGCCACAGGCTCAGACGGACGAGACCAGGTGCCTCGACGACATCGTGCTCGACTCGGTCGGTGTCCCCGACGCCGGCATCCTCGCCGTCGACGTGCCCGGCGCCCCCGACGCGACCCGGCTGCTCGGCGCCCTCGCCAACCGCGCGGCGGTCGCCGTCGCGGCCGACTCGGTCGGCAACGCCAGGCGGGTGCTCGGCATGACCGTCGAGTACGTGCGGCAGCGCCACCAGTTCAACCGGCCCATCGGATCGTTCCAGGCGGTCAAGCACCAGGCGGCCGACATGCTCGTCAACCTTGAGACGAGCGCCGCGCTCGTGGACGAGGCAGCAAGGGCCCTCGCGCTCGAACCGTCCTCCTGCGACCTCGCCGTGTCCCTGGCCAAGGACCACGCGTGCGAGCTGGCCGCGCGCAACGCGGGCACCGCGCTGCAGCTCCACGGCGGGATCGGCTACACCTGGGAACACGACCTGCACCTGTACTTCAAGCGCGCGCTGCTCAACGAGTTCCTCTTCGGTGAGCCCCGGTGGCATCGCGACCGCGTCCTGCGCGGCCTGTTCTGACTCAGCGGGGCAGACGCGCCGGCACCGGGAAGAGCGCGGCGAAGCCGTCCCGCCGCACGTGCTCCGCGAGCAGGGCCGTCGTCCCCAGCCGTCCGGCCGGCCGACGAAGGACCGGCTGGAGGTGGCGGTCGATGACGGCCAGGTCGTGCTCCTCGCACAGCCCCATCGCCCCGAGGATCTGATGGGCGTGGGCGAGGACGCTCTGCGCCGACTCGATCATCTGCACCCGCAGCGCCAGCAGGTCGGCGGGGCCTGCCTCGCCGACCCGGACCAGCCACCAGGTGTAGAGGGCCAGCTCGTCGAGGCCGTCGCGGGCCAGGACGAGGTCGGCGATACGCGAGCGGATCTCCCCGAAGCGTCCGATGGGGACACCGAACTGGTGCCGCTCGCGGGCATGCCGCAGGGCCAGCTCGGCGGCCTCGGCCAGGGCTCCGCCGACCCAGAAGGCGTCCAGGAGCAGGTGCATCCCGGACGCGTCGGCCGACAGCGGGCCGAGGCCGCTGCCTGCGCTGTCCGCGAGCCGTACGTCGCAGCGGAACGGGTCGAGGGGGGCCTGCCGGAGGCGGTCGACGGTCACCGAGAAGGCCCGGCCGTCCCGCAGGTCGAGGGCGACCGGGCCCGGCAGCACATCGGCGTGGTCGAGCGCGGTGGACTCGCCCAGGACGAGGTGCACCCCGCCGCAGTCGTCGCGGACGGGCATGGGGACGGACAGGACGTGGACGATCGGCCAGGGCAGCACGGCCCG
Source organism: Streptomyces sp. NBC_01537 (assembly GCF_045040445.1). Classification (NCBI taxonomy): domain Bacteria; kingdom Bacillati; phylum Actinomycetota; class Actinomycetes; order Kitasatosporales; family Streptomycetaceae; genus Streptomyces; species Streptomyces sp. NBC_01537. Next base: position 613,415 of record NZ_CP109392.1, read on the forward strand.
CCCCGCCTCGCGCACGGCCAGCGCCGCGGCCGCCGCCTCCTCCTCGTCCCCCCACGGGTCGAGCATGAGCGCGCCGAGCGCGTCCAGCCGTGGGCGGACCACCTCCGACCGGTGGCCAGGTTCGGCCTCGGCGCGCCGGGCCGACTCGACCCCGCCCAACGACCGGATCGCGGCGGCCACGGTCTGCGCGTAGTCCCTGGCGCTCTTGGGCCATTCACGACGCATGGGCGGTGCCCTCCAGTGCGGCGCGGGCCACGACCAGCCTCTGCACCTCTATCGTTCCCGACGCGATCGTCGCCGACCGCGAGTAGCGCAGGACGTCCTCGACGTTCCCGAGCAGCCCCCGCCCCGGGTCGGGCGCGAGCCCCTCCGCCCCGCACACATCGGCGGCCAGTTCGGCGACCTCCTGGTCGAGCTGGATCGACGCCAGCCGCGCCAGGGACGCCTCCTGGGCGGTCAACCGGCCCGCCTCGCTGAGCGCGACGGCCCGGTAGGAGAGCAGCCTGGCGACCCGGGTGTGCACCAGGGCCCGGGCGTACTCGGCGGCGGCGGACGGCTCGTCCAGGCCCTCGTGGCCAGCGAGTTCGCAGAGCACCCGGTCGTCCCGCGCGTACCTCGGGATGCCGATGCGTTCGTGCTTGAGCACGAGTCCGATCACGTCCCAGCCCCGTCCGACCTCGCCGAGCACCGCGTCGTCGCCGACCCGCACGCCCTCGAAGAAGACCTCGTTGAGGTGCTGCTCGCCCATCATCGACTCGATCGGGACAACGGTGATGCCAGGGCTGTCCATGGGCACCAGGAAGATCGTGATGCCGTCGTGCTTCTTCTGCGAGCGGTCCGACGGGTCCGGCCGGGACGTCCGGGCGGCGAGAAAGCACCAGTGCGCCAGGCCCGCGTAGGACGTCCAGATCTTCTGGCCGTCCAGCACCCACTCCTCGCCCTCGCGACGCGCGGCGAGCCGCAGTGAACCGAGGTCGGTGCCCGCCTCGGGCTCACTGAACCCCTGGCACCACACGGCCGTCCCGGAGGAGATGCCGGGCAGGTGCCGGGCGCGTTGCCCGTCCGTGCCGACCTCCATGAGCACCGGACCGACCCAGTTGAGCCCCATGTACTGGGGCCCGCGCGGCTCGAAGTGGGCCCACATCTCCTCGCGGAGCACCGTCTGCTGCCACAGGTCCGCTCCGGCGCCGCCGTACTCGGCCGGCCAGCTCAGCGTCAGCAGGCCCTCGTCCGCGAGGCGTCGGCAGACCCGTGCGACAACCGCCCGGATGTCGGGCGCGAGGGAGAACGGCGTGACCCAGTCGGCGGGCAGCTCCTCGGCGAGCAGAGCGCGCAGCCGTGTGCGCAGCGCCCGCGCCTCCGCGCCGAGATCGAGGTCCAGCTCCGCGCCCGCCTCAGCCGCTGAGGTCACGAACCCTCCCCTCATCACCCTTGTAAAGATTGCTAACATATATAGGATAGAGGGACTGGCGGTCAAGGCGGAGGTGCTGTGAAGGCGAGGCTCGGCGAATGAGACACACAGGCCCTCTGTCCGGAGTCCGCGTCGTCGATCTGACGGCGATGGTGATGGGCCCTTACTGCACCCAGATCATGGCCGACATGGGCGCGGACGTGATCAAGATCGAACCCCCCGCAGGCGACAACACCCGCTACATCTCGGTCGGGCCGGAGCCGGGAATGGGCGGCGTCTTCGTCAATGTGAACCGTGGCAAGCGCAGCGTGGTACTGGATCTTCGGTCCGACGAAATGAAGGACACCTTGCGCAAACTCATCGAACACAGCGATGTGTTCATCCACTCGATGCGCGCCAGGGCGGTCGCCAAACTCGGATTCGCGTACGAAGAAGTGGCCGCCGTCAATCCGTCGATCGTCTACACCAACTGCTACGGATACGGCCGACGCGGTCCGGACGCGAATCTCACCGCTTACGACGACACCATCCAGGCCGAATGCGGCCTGCCGTTCGCACAGGAACAGCTGACCGGTGAAGCCAGCTATGTCGGCACCATCATGGCGGACAAGATCGCCGGACTGACCGCCTTGTACGCCACCATGATGGCCCTGTTCCACCGCGAGCGGACCGGCGAGGGCCAGGAGGTCGAGGTGAGCATGTTCGAAACCATGGCCGCCTTCATGCTGGTCGAGCACGCCAACGGCGCGATGTTCAGCCCTCCCCTGGGCCCCGCCGTGTACCCCCGCGCGGTGGCGCCCAACCGGAAGCCCTACCGCACCCAGGACGGCCTGATCTCCGCGCTGGTCTACAACGACAAGCAGTGGTCGGCGTTCGTCGGCGCTGTCAAACCGGCCTGGGCCGGCGAGCACTTCGCCACCCTCGAACAGCGGGCGCGCCGGATCGACACCGTATACGCCCTGCTGGCGGAGACCTTCCTGGAGCGTACGACGCAGGCCTGGCTCGACCTCCTCCGGTCCCTCGACATCCCCGCCGCGCCGGTCCGCACCCTCGACGAACTCTTCGACAATCCGCATCTGAACGAAGCGGGATTCTTCGAGACGGTCGACACCCCGAACGGACCGGTACGTTTTCCCGGAATGCCCGCCTGGTTCTCACGAACGCCGGGCCGCATCGCCGGTCCCGCACCCAGGCTCGGGGCCCACACAACAGAAGTAACGGGCGAGCCGACCGCGACAAGGGAGAAGGAATGACCAGCCCCGGAGACATTTTCAGCGCGCGCTCCTGGCTGTTCGCCCCGGGCGACAGCGAACGGAAGATGGAAAAGGCCGCCGCCGGTACGGCGGACATCGTCATCCTCGATCTGGAGGACGCGGTGACCGAGGACGGAAAACCCAAGGCCCGGGAGATGATCGCGGCCTTTCTCGCGGACCGGCCGCAGGAGGACAGAAGCCGGCTGTGGGTGAGGGTCAACCCCCTGGACGGCCCCCACACGCTGGCCGACCTGGCGGCGGTGATCCCCGCACGGCCCGGCGGCATCATGCTTCCCAAGTCGCGCGGCCGTCAGGACGTGGAGCTTCTGGACCACTACCTCTCGGCGCTTGAGGTCTCCGCCGGCATCGACCAGGGCTCGACGAAAGTCATCGTGCTGGTGACCGAGACGGCCGAAGCCATGTTCACCACCGGTACGTACAAGGGCGCGCCGAGGGTGGTCGCCATGACCTGGGGCGCGGAGGATCTCGCCGACGCCGTGGGCGCGAGCGAGAACCGCAACCCCGACGGAAGCTACGGCTTCACCTACGAGCTGGCCAGAAGCCTGTGCCTCCTGGGCGCGGCCACCGCCGGTGTGGCCGCCGTCGAGACCATCCAGGGCGACTTCCGCGACCTGGAGAGCCTGCGCAGGCGGGCCGAGAAGGTACGCCGGGACGGCTACCGGGGCATGCTGGCCATTCACCCCGCCCAGGTCGATGTGATCAACGCGGCCTTCACGCCCACCGAGGAGGAACTGGCCGCCGCCCAGGAGATCGTCGATCTGTTCGCCGCCCATCCCGGCATCGGCGCCATCGGCCACAAGGGCGCCATGCTCGACCGTCCTCATCTGGCCCGCGCCCAGGCGCTGCTGGCGTCCGGGGGACGCGGATGACGGTCGTCCACGATGCCGGCGGCCTCGATCTCGGCCGGTTCCTGCGCCCCGGCGACCGCATCGTCATGGGCCAGGCCTGCGGCGAACCGACCACGCTGATCGAGGCGCTGATCGATCAGGGCCGCGACATCGGCCGGCTGTCGGCCTTCATCGCGACGAGCTTCTCCGGTCTCCTCACCCCGGCGGCGACCGACAGCTTCTCCCTGTCCAGCATGGGAGCTATCGGCGCGCTGCGCTCACTGACCAAGGCGCACCGGCTCGGCGTGATCCCCTGCCATGTCAGCCAGGTCGGCCCGATGATCGAGGCCGGGATCATCGGGTGCGACGTGGCCTTTGTGCAGGTGAGCCCGGCCGATGCGAACGGGGACCACAGCTTCGGCCTGATCAGCGACTATGTGCGGGCCGCCGTCTCGAAGGCGCGCGTCGTCATCGCCGAGGTGAACGACCAGGTGCCCTTCACCCACGGCGAGCTGCTGCCCGGGGCACGGATCGACTGCGCTGTGCGAGTCTCGCGTCCCCCGGTCGAGGTCCCGCCGGCGAAGATCGGCGAGACCGACGAAGCCATCGCGGGCCACGCCGCCGCGTTCATCGAGGACGGCTCGGTCCTCCAGACCGGGGTCGGGGCCGTACCGGACGCCGTCCTGCGCCTGCTGCACGACCGCAAGGATCTCGGCGTGCATTCCGGCATGCTCGGTGACGGCCTGGTCGAGCTGGTCGAGGCGGGCGTCGTCACCAACGCGCGCAAACCCATCGACACCGGGGTCTCGGTCAACGGCGCCCTGATCGGCACCAGGCGTCTCTACGCATTCGCCGACCGCAACCCGAAGATCCGCATGTGCGCCACCTCCTACACCCACGACGCGGCCGTGCTCGCCCGCCTGGACAGGCTGGTGACCATCAACTCGGCGATGGAGGTCGACCTGACCGGCCAGGTGAACGCCGAACAGAGCGGCTCGTCCTACGTCGGCGGCACCGGCGGCCAGGTGGACTTCGTCCGCGCCGGCGCGCGCTCACCCGGTGGCCACGCCATCATCGCCCTGCCGTCCACCGCCAAGGGCGGCACGATCAGCAGGATCGCCGTCAGCCTGTCGGGGCCGGTCACCACCGCGCGCAGCGACGTGGATGTGATCGTCACCGAATTCGGCGCGGCCGAGCTCAAGGGCCGGTCCCTCGCCGAGCGCACGCGCCGTCTGATCGCCGTCGCTCACCCCGACTTCCGGGAAGAGCTGGAGCGCGAGGCCCACATCATCCAGCGGAGAGGCTTCTGATGAGCGACGCCGTACTGTTCGACGCCCGTGACGACGGCATCGCCGTCATCACCCTGAACCGGCCGGAGACCCGCAACTGCCTGGCCCGCGACGTCCGCGAGGGTCTGTACGCGGCGTGGGACCGCTTCGAGCGCGATGCCGATCTGCGTGTCGCCGTTCTCACGGGCGCGGGTGAGAAGGCGTTCTGCGCCGGGGGTGATCTCAAGGAGATGGTCGACACGGGCATGGGGGTGCCGCCCCGCGACATGTTCCCGCTGCCCTACGACACCGTCGAGTTGTCGAAACCCACCATCGCGGCGGTCAACGGAGCCGCGTTCGCCGGGGGCTGGATGATCGCCCAGGCCTGCGACCTGTGCGTCGCCAGCACCAGCGCGACGTTCGCGGTGACCGAGGTCAAGGTGGGCAGAAGCTCGCCCTGGGCCTCGCCGCTGATCCACATGATCCCGCAGCGGATCATGATGGAGATCCTCCTCACCGGCAGGCCGATCACCGCCCAACGGGCCTACGAGATCGGCCTCGTCAATCGCCTCGCCGACCCGGCGGGGCTGCTGGAAGCCGCGCTCGAACTGGCCCGCGAGATCCTCGCCGGCGCGCCCCTGTCGGTGAGGGCCGCCCGGGAGACGGTGATGCTCTCCACCGAGATGGGCCGTTCGGCCGCCCTCAAGGCCGCCAGACACGCGTCCGAGCACTGCTACAACAGCGAGGACGCCCAGGAGGGCCCCCGGGCGTTCGCCGAGAAGCGCCCCCCTCGGTGGCAGGGACGCTGAGCGGTCCGGGAGCCGGCCGGGTGCCGGGGGCCTACTTGCCCGCTTCCGCCGCTCCCTTGTTCGCCATCTCGAAACTGCGGCCCAGATGATCGATGAAGCCGGACGGGACGGGCGGCAGCGCCCACTGCTCGGCGGGGTCGCGGATGGCGTCGATCTGCTCGCCCACGTCGTCGATGGTCCACTCGGGCCGGTACACGCCCGCCGTTTCGGCCATGAACGCCCGCGCCACGCGGCCTGCGACGGAGACCAGCAGCTCTCCGGTGACGGAGCAGGATTCATGGGAGAGCCAGCCCACGACCGGCGCGACCAGTTCGGGGCCCATCGGCGGGTACTGCGAGGTGTCCAGACCGTCGGCCAGGCGTGTCAGGGCGCCGGGGACGATGACGTTGCTCTTCACGCCCTTGGGGGCGCCCTCGAGCGCGGTGACGTTGCTGAGCCCGATGATGCCGGCCTTCGCCGAGCCGTAGTTGGCCACATTGCTGTTGCCGTAGATACCGCCGATCGAGGACGTCAGCACGATGCGGCCGTAGCCCGCCTCGCACATCAGCGGGAACGCCGGCCGCACGACGTTGAACGCGCCCATCAGGTGCACGTCGATGACAGCCTTGAAGTCCTCGTGGGACATCTCCGCGAGCGGTGAGTAACGGTTGTTGCCGGCGTTGTGTATCAGGATGTCGATGCGGCCGAAGGCATCCAGCGCCGACTGGACGATCGCCTGGCCGCCCTCGGGTGACGCGACGGATTCGGTGCTGGCGACGGCGTCGCCGCCCAGCGCCTTGATCTCCTGCACCACGTCGTCGGCGGGGCCGGCGTCGGCGCCCACTCCCGCCACGCCGAACCCGGGGTCGTTGACCACGACCTTGGCGCCCTTCGACGCCAGCAGCAGCGCGTACGCGCGCCCGAGCCCCCTGCCCGCGCCGGTGATCACGGCTACCCGGTCATCGAATCTGCGTTCGGTCACTGGCCTTCTCCTCTGGTTGATGCTGGGTTGCCGGACAGTCCCTAGTCCTCAAGACCCGGCGGAATCTGCTCGTCGCGGAGGTTGGCCAGCGGGCGGCGGTAGGAGGGATCGTCCTTGCTCCGCCCCGGCGCGCCGTTGCCGTGGATGTCCGGCAGGTCGGCGTACGGCACCGGCAGGGTCGGAACCAGGCCGGACCACTCGATCACGGTGGTGCGCAGGGCTATCCGCCACACGCCGTCACGGCGCTCCAGCCGGTCGATGTAGCGGCCGCCGGCGATCCAGTTGGTCTCGTCGCGGTTGCGGGCGACGAAGAGGTAGTAGGTCTCCGTGTGGGCGGTGTCGCCGGAGATCTCGCAGCTGTGGTTCAGCAGGTTGTGATGCGTCGCCACCTGGCCCTGCTCATGCATGGGCCGGGCCCAGTCGTAGAGCCCCTTAGGGTCTCCGACGTAGGGACCGGCCGCGATCGTGGCGTCGGGGTGGAACGTCGAGAGGAACAGGTCCCGGTCGAAGCGGTCCATCCCGCGGCTGAAGTGGCCGAGGCAGTCGAGAATGTCCTGCCGGTCGAGCAGGAGCTCCAGGCGGGCAAGGCGCTCAGCGTCCATGACGTGTCTCCAGAATCGGGTGCCAGATGGGCGAGCCGCGTTCTGCTCGCAGCGAGGGGACGACCTTGCCGTCGATGTCGGTGATGCCGTAGTCCTGCGCCAGCTCGGCCGTGATGAAGGTGCCGCCGGACCGCTTCATGATCTCCGGATCGGTGGCGAGCGCCGCGATCACCCGGCCGGGGTACTCCGGAGTGCAGCCGATTGCGGGATTGGTGACCGTCAGCTGTTTCATCGCGGGGTTGCTCTCGAGATTGCGCCGCGCTCGTTCGGTGAAGGTGAGCCCCTGCCACAGTGACAGCGAGGCGACGCCGAACGGCTGCAGCTCGATCGCCATGTCGCGCGCCATCCGGTCGGCCGCGGACTTGCAGGTGCCGAAGACGACGCCGTAGGTGTAGGTCACCCCGACATAGCCGGAGATGGCGACGATCAGGCCGGACTTCTGGGGCGTCATGATCTTCGCCGCATGCCAGGCCGCGACGAAGTTGGACCGCACGCCGACGTCCACCATCTCCCAGTTGGACAGCGGCTTCTCCCAGAAGGGCTGCGGCTCGGTGAGATCCTCGGGCAGGGCGAAGGCGTTGTTCACCAGGATGTCGAGCCTGCCCTGCTCACGCCCCACCTGGGCGAACAGCGACTCGACCTGGTCGTCCTCGGCGTGATCGACCTGGACTGCGATGCCCTTGCCGCCCCTGCGGCCGACTTCCGCGGCGGTCTCACCCACGGTGCCGGGCAGGGGATGGGAGTCCGGCGCGAGTGTGCGGCCGGTGACGTAGACGGTGGCCCCTTCCGCCCCGAGCGCCAGCGCGATCCCTTTGCCGATTCCGCGGCTGGCGCCCGTCACCACGGCGACCTTGCCTGTCAGTGAACCCATGGCGCTACTTGCCGAAGAAGATCGTGCTGAAGTCGCCGACCGCCCGGCCGGAGAAGTGCTCGGCGCTGAACGGCGCCCCCATCACGCCGTTCGACCAGTCGGCCGACACGCCGAAGTCCTGGCACCAGTCGTAGAGCATCGTCCGTTGCGCGATCCGCCAGTCGTCGCCGCGCTTCTCCAGCCGGTCGAGGTAGCGGCCGCCGAGGACGATGTCCCGCTCCTCCGGACCGCCCATGTCGACCCGGTGGTAGGAATTGACGAGGGTTTCGGCCAGGGCCTCGGCGTCCTGCAGCCTGATCACGCTCTGGCCGAGGAAGTGCTGGGTCACCACCACTGCCGGGGATCCCGGCACGACCCAGTCCAGATACGCGCCGAAGTCCCCCTGGAACATGCCGAAGTCGACGGTCGAATCCGGCCAGTAGCTCGCCTTGATCAGATCGGCGTCACGGCGGTCCTCGCCTCGCGCGAGGAGGGCGATGCACTCGCGGATCTTCTCGCGATCGAGGAGGCTCTTCAGTTCCTCGGTGACAGCGTCCATTGCGGTGTCCCTACCTCTGTTTGCCGGATCAGGCGTCATGAGGCGTCGTCGGGGGCGTATCCGAGGATGCCCTTGATCTCCAGGTAGTCGTGGAAGCCGAACTCGCCCCACTCGCGGCCGTTGCCGCTCTTCTTGTAGCCGCCGAACGGGCAGTTGAAGTCGAACCCGTCGTTGATCGCGACGTAGCCGGCCCGGATGCGACGGGCGACGGCTCGGGCCTTGTCGAGGTCCGCCCCGGCGACGTAGCCGGAGAGGCCGTACTCGGTGTCGTTCGCGATCTCGATGGCGTGGTCCACGCTGTCGTAGCCGAGGATCGTCAGCACCGGCCCGAAGATCTCCTCGCGGGCGATGGTCATGTCGTTGGTGACCTCGGCGAAGACCGTGGGCTTGACGTAGTAGCCCTTCTCCAGCCCGTCGGGTCGTCCGGTGCCGCCGGCCACCAGCGTGGCGCCCTCGTCGACGCCCTGCTGGATCAGCGCCTGGATCTTCTCGAACTGGGAGCCCGAGACCACCGGGCCCAGCACGAAGTCGCCGTGGGGGTCGCCCACCGTGATCCCGGACGCGGTGTCCCGGGCGACGGCGATGGCTTCTTCCATGCGCGCGCTGGGCACCAGCATGCGCGAGGGCGCGCTGCAGGTCTGTCCCGAGTTGCCCATCATGGTGGCGACGCCCTTGCCGACGTTCTCGGCGAAGTCCTCGTCGTCGAGGACGATGTTCGGGCTCTTGCCGCCCAGTTCCTGGGTGACCCGCTTGACGCTGGGCGCGGCGTTCTTCGCGATGTCGATGCCCGCACGCGTAGAGCCGGTGAAGGAGACCATGTCGACGTCGGGGTGCGAGGAGAGCGGCACGCCCACGCCGGGGCCGTCGCCCTGGACGAGGTTGAACACACCGGCGGGAACGCCGGCGGCGTCCAGGATCTCGGCGAAGACCTGCCCGGTGAAGGGCGACCTCTCCGAGGGCTTGAGCACCATGGTGCAACCGGTGGCCAGCGCGGGGAAGACCTTCACCGCGATCTGGTTCATGGGCCAGTTCCACGGCGTGATCAGACCGCAGACGCCGATCGGCTCCTTGACCACCAGCGTGGCGCCGCGCGGTTCCTCGAAGACGAAGTCCTTGAGCACCGCAATCGCCGTGGTCAGGTGTCCGGCCCCGAGCCCCACCTGGAAACCGTTGGCCAGTGCGGTCGGCGCGCCCATTTCCTCGGTCAACGCGGCAGCCAGGTCGCCGGCGCGCTTCTGGTACACGTCCAGGACGTTCTGGAGTACCTCGACCCGCTCCCCGGCACTGGTCGTGGACCAGCCGGCAAAGGCCCCCCGAGCGGCTGCGACCGCCTTGTCCACATCGGCGGCGGAGCCGGCCGCCACCTTGCCGCACACCTCCTCGGTCGCGGGGTTCACGACGTCGAAGGTCTGCGACTGTGCCGGATCGGTCCATTGGCCGCCGATGTAGAACTTCAGGTATTCACGCATCATTGCGTTCCTTCCGCGTACCAGGTCCGGAACTCGGCATAGCTGGGCATTTCCTCGGAGTTGGCCTTCGGATCGACATCCACGTGGATGACCGCTGTCTTGCCGCTGGCGTAAGCACGCTTGATGGCGGGGGCGATGTCCTCTTCGCGTTCGACGTATTCGCCGTAGCACCCGAAGCCTTCGGCGACCTTGTCGAGGCGCGTGTTCTTGCTCCAGTGGACGCCAGTCTCCAGCGACCCCTGACCGAAGGTGCGCTTGTAGACGCCCACTTCCAGGCCCCAGGCGTAGTCCACGGCCACGACGCAGACGAGAGGCAGGTTCAGCCGGGCGGCCGTCTCCAGTTCCGCGATGTGGAACTGGAACGACGAGTCGCCGGTGATCAGCATCAGGGGCCGGTTCCCGCCTTCCGCGACCGCGGCGCCGATGGCGTAGGGAAGCCCGGTGCCCAGGTGGCCGAAGTTCTGGTTCCACATCACGTCATGCGGCTTGGCCTGTGAGTAGGTCCAGCCGAAGATCGTGGTGGCGCCGCCGTCGCGGACCATGATGCCGTCGTCCGGGAAGGCGTTGGTCGCCTCGACGATCAACCGCGCCGGGTGCACGGGTGACATGCCGGAGGGAGCCGTCTTCGCCAGTTCCGCCAACTGCGCCGCGTCCTGGTCGATCCAGCCCTGGAGCTCCGGCGTCGGGGTGCGGGGCGAGTCCTTGAGCGCTTCGACCAGCTGCGGGACGACCGCACGCAGGTCGCCCACCAGCGGCACGTCGATCGAGCGGTTCACGCCGATCGCCTCGGGATCCTGCTCGACGAGGATCCATGAGCGGTTGGCCTCGTTCGGGACCCAGTGACGTCCCCGTCCGTAGTGGACCGGCTCGCCGAGCTCGGTGCCGATGGCGAGGCACAGGTCGGACTGCACCACCGCGTCGATCGCCGCAGCCGAGAAACCGTAGGGGAACGTGCGGTCCTCAAGTCCCTTGATGTACGAGGTGCCGCCCGAGGTCTGGATGACCGGGCAGGCCATCGCGTCGGCGAGCGCCTTGACCGACTCCGCGGCGCGGGAGGTGTGGACTCCGTGACCCACGAGCAGAATCGGCTGCTCGGCCGCGCGGATCAGCCGTACGGCCTCGGCGATCCTGTCCGGGCCGGCCGTCTGGTTCACCAGGCGGTAGGCCTCGGGCGGCAATGCCGGTGGTACGTCGAGCTCTTCCTGGATCACATGGGAGGGGTACTCGATGTAGACCGGGCCCGGGGTTCCCGTCAGCGCCTTGCGCAGGCCCTCCCGGATGATCTCGTCGGTCTGGTCGGCGTATTCGATGCTGGCGGAGTACTTGACCGACGCCTCGAACAGAGCGGCCTGCTTGACGAACTGGATGCGGCCGCGGCGGACCCGCTGTTCGGTGATCCGTGCGCGCTGCCCGCCCAGGAAGATGACCGGCGAGTTCTCGACCTTGGCGCACATCATGGCGCCGGCGAGGTTGGCGACCCCCGGGCCCAGCGTGCCGATGCACACCGCGGCCTTTCCGGTCATACGCGAGACCGCCTCCGCCATGAAGCCGGCCGACTCCTCGTGATGGGGGGACACGACGTTCCAGCCGCGCTCCTCGGCGAGGTGGAACATGTGGACGAAGTTCGGGTCGGGTATACCGAAGATCGTGTTGATGCCCTCGGCTTCGAAGAGCTGCAGGATGCGTTCATAGACTTTGGTCACGAAATTCTCCGGTTACGGTAAGTGAATGCACGCCGACGACAGGGGCGGGGCTGCTCAGCCGTCCAGAGCGAGGCCCGCCATTTCGCCCGTGTCGCGCCATGCCTGCAGCAGTTCCTCAAGGGCGTAGAAGCCGGGCCAGTAAGGGTCACCGAGGTGCGACCGGATCAGCTGCTCGCCCTCGTTGTTGTAGTAACCGGGCGTGCATTCCCGCTGGAAGTTGGTGTTGTCGAACGCGGTCGCCTTGACGGTCGCGCACCACTCCTCCTGGGCCTGCGCGGTGGGTTCCACGGTCGTGGCTCCGCGCGCCAGGGTCTCCTTGACGATGTAGGCGATGTGGTCGGCCTGCTGCTCGAACATCGCCGTCGTGCTCGCGGTCACGCCGCCCTGGATGAACCCCATGAAGAACTGGTTGGGGAAGCCGTGGCTCATGGTGCCGTGCAGGGTGCGGTAGCCGTCGGCCCAGTGGTCGTAGAGCGACAGGCCGTCGCGGCCGGCGAACGGCCGGATGCCGAGGCGGCGGTCGAGGTCGGTGGTGATCTCGAAGCCGCTGGCGAAGATGATGCAGTCGACCTCGTGCTCGACACCGTGGGCGATAATGCCCTTCTCGGTGATGCGCTCGACGCCCTTGGTGTCCGACACGTCGACGAGGGTGACGTTGGGGCGGTTGAAGGCCGGCAGGTACTGGTCGTTGAAGCACGGCCGCTTGCACAGGAAGCGGTAGTAGGGCTTCAGCGCCTCCGCCGTCTTCTTGTCCTTGACGACGGCGTCGACGCGCCCGCGCAGCCGTTCCATCACCTGGTAGTCCTGGATCTCCCTGAGCTCCATGAACTTCGCGGGATCCGCCAGCGAGGCCCAGCCGCCGGTGGCGTCCAGATGCGCCTGCAGGTTGCGGCTGATCTCGGTCCAGCCGTCGCAGACCAGGTCCGGCTGGCCCGGGCCGAAGGCCTCGAACGCCGCGGTGTGGAAGTTGCGCTGCCGCTCCTTCTGCCAGCCCGGCTGAAGCGTCTCCACCCACTCGGGATCGGTCGGCACGTCGCCGCGCTCGTCGATGGACGACGGGGTGCGCTGGAAGACGTACAGGTGCTGGGCGTCGCGGGCGAGGTGCGGGACGATCTGGACGCCGCTGGCTCCCGTGCCGATGACGGCGACCCGCTTGTCGGCGAGCTTGTCAAGACCGCCGCTCATGTCGCCGCCGGTGTACGCGTAGTCCCAGCGGGCCGAGTGGAAGGTGTGCCCCTGGAAGTCGGTGATTCCGGGGATTCCGGGGAGCTTCGGCCGGTTGAAGGGGCCCTGGGCCATGATGACGAAGCGGGCGCGGATCTCGTCGTCCCGGTTGGTGCGGATCAGCCAGCGCTTGATGGAGTCGTCCCACTCCATCGAACGGACCAGGGTGCTGAAGAGCGCCTTGTCGTAGAGACCGAAGTGCTTTCCGATCCGCTGGCAGTGCTCGAAGACCTCGTCACCGAAGGCGTACTTCTGCTTCGGCATGTAGCCGAGCTCTTCGAGCATCGGGAGGTAGCAGTAGCTGTCCGTGTCGACTTGGATGCCGGGGTAGCGGTTCCAGTACCAGGCGCCGCCGAAGTCGCCGGCCAGCTCGATGACCCGGAAGTTGGAGACGCCGGCCTGCTTGATGCGGGCCCCGGCGACGAGACCGCAGAGGCCGCCGCCGAGGATCGCCACGTCGATGTCCTCGCGGACCGGGGTCCGGGGCACGATCGGAGTGTACGGATCGGCCTCGTAGAACTCCTCGAACTCGCCCTCGGCCTCCACGTACTGCTTCTGTCCCTCGGCGCGGATGCGCTTGTCGCGCTCGGCCAGGTACTTCGTTCTGAGGGCGGCTTGGTCGATCTCCGGCGTCTGCGTCGGTGCGCAACTGTCCATACGAAGTCCTCGGCTCGGGGCTGTCACTCGGGTCGTCAGGTGAGGTCGCGCGGCGCGCCGGTACCCATGTACGTGGCCAGGTTGTGGTGCAGGTTCACGATGCTGCGCTCGCGGTACGGGTTGGGCTTGGGACCCGAGAAGCCGCGTGCCTTCATGCCCTGCTGGACGGCTGCCATGTTGGAGAAGTCCTGCGGCAGGACGGTCCGCCAGGCCGGGTCGCCCACCGGCGTGTACAGCCACTCCGTCTCCGGCTCCCCGCCGGGCGGGAAGAGCTCGTAGACGGCCGCCTCGAAGATGCACTTGTCGGGGTCGTAGCCGTAGGGCCGGGCGCTGTAGCAGAGCATGTTGTTGAGCGCGTGCCCGATCTGGAAGTTGGGGAAGATCTGCCAGGCGGTGCCGCTCCTGCCGATGTCCTCGGGGGCGACGGTCGGCCAGATCACGCCGCGCGCGGCGTCGTCGCTCCGGGCGGAGTCCAGCCAGTGCCTGAGCACCACGTCGGCGGGGGTGCCCTCGGGCAGTTCGTCGACAAGGCGGTTCGCGGCGTCGACGAGGGTCTGGGTGGTGTTGGTGTTGGCGTTCTCCCAGGTGAAGTTCTGCAGGTCGGCCGTGGAGACGCGGGGGTCGGCGCCGCTGCCGAGGCGCAGCTTCGCCTGGTTCTCGTCCAGGCCCTTGGGAGCGTCGTAGCCGATGTTGCTGTGCTTGCCCTGCGCCCTGGACCAGCCGAGGAAGCTGCCGTAGGTCATGAACTCCGGGTGGGTCTGGGCCACATGGTAGGTCTCCATGAAGGCTTCGAGGGCGACCTTCCAGTTGCAGTCGAAGACCAGCCAGCGGCGCCAGCGGAAGCGCATGTTCTCCAGCTGGAAGGGGTCGAGCAGGGTGGCGGCGGGTTCGAGGTAGTCCCGCAGGGGCTCGCACTCCGGGTCCAGGTTGATCCAGATCCAGCCGCCCCAGGTGTCGACCTTGATCTCTTTCAGGCGGATGTTGTCCTCGGTCAGCCCGCTCGGCCAGTCCTCCCCCAGGGCCACCCGGGTGCACTGGCCCTCCAGGTTGTACCGCCACCCGTGGAAGCCGCAGACGAACCCCCTGCGGCGGCCGCGGGCGTCCCGTGCGCCGGGCGGGGTGTCGACGAGCGGGCGGCCCCGGTGCGAGCAGACGTTGTAGTAGGCGCGGATCGTGTCCGGCGCGGTGCGGACGACGATGAGCGAGTCGTCGAGGATGTCGTAGGTGAGGAAGTCACCGACTCTGGGGAGTTCCTCGACGCGGCCGGCCTGTTGCCACACCTTGGCCCACAGCTTGTCGCGTTCGGCCCGGGCGTATTCCTCGGAGAGGTACGCCTCCACGCCGATGGTGAGCGGTTCCGACAGCGGCTCGGCGGTCGCGGAAACTGTGTCCTGGATGTTTTCGACAGTTTCGCTCATGACATTCTCCAACTACTGTGTCAGCGCGTTATGGCAGCGCGGAACGACTCGTCTTTCAGGAAGAGAGAGGTGTTGTCGGCGGCCAGGTGCGTCCATTTGAGGTTCAGGCCGCCGTCCACCAAAATCGTCTGGCCCGTGATGTAGGCCGACAGGTCGGACAGCAGGAAGAGCACTGCCCCCGCCTGCTCCTCCGGGCGGCCGCGCCGGCCCATGGCGATGGCCCGGCGGTCGCGTTCGGTGTCCTCGTCGACGTAGGTGGCCGAGGCCGGGGTCTCGGTGACGCCGGGTGCGACGGCGTTCACCCGGATGTCGTCCACGGCGAGTTCGACCGCCATGGTGCGGGTGGCCGCCACCAGCGCCGCCTTGGCCGTGCCGTAGCCGATGTGGAGCGGCGCGGTGTTCATGCCGCTGATCGAGGAGATCGAGACGATCGACCCGGGACGGCGCTGCGACTTCAGCTCGGCGGCGACCGCCTGGCTCATGAAGAACATCGTTTCGAGGTTCTGGGTGAACAGCGCGCGCCAGTCCGCCCGGGTGACCCGGGTCGACGGCATCCAGGTCGAGGGCGCGGCGCCGCCGGCGACGTTGACGAGCCCGTACAGGTCGCCGTCCGTCTTGCGGACCTGCTCCATGACGGTCGCGATGCCGTCGTCGGTGGAGGCGTCGGCGGCGACCGGCACGACGGGCAGGCCCTTGGCCGCCAGGGGCGCGACGTGCTTGTCGAGGTTCTCCGGAGAGCGGCTCACCGCGATCACGGTCGCTCCGGCGAG
The DNA here is from genome assembly GCF_045040445.1 of Streptomyces sp. NBC_01537. Classification (NCBI taxonomy): domain Bacteria; kingdom Bacillati; phylum Actinomycetota; class Actinomycetes; order Kitasatosporales; family Streptomycetaceae; genus Streptomyces; species Streptomyces sp. NBC_01537. The sequence goes on from NZ_CP109392.1 coordinate 629,217, forward strand.
GGCGGCCATGTGCGTCACCGTGGTGCCGATGCCACCGCCGCCCGCGCCGGAGACGATCACGACGCGTCCGTCCAGCCTGAGGAAGTCCTGCTCGTGCTCCATGACGCGGCTCAACCTGCTTTGCGGAATGCCAGGACGCTGCCCTCTGCGTCGGCGGAGACGTAGAGCGTGCCGTCCGGTCCGGCGGCGATGCCCGCGAAGGGTCCCTGGGGACCGGAGAACGGCGGCAGTCCCCGCAGGGGCTTGGGGGTCACGCCGGGCGGGGCACCCACGGGCAGGTCGCGGGCGAGGGTGTGCCGAACCTTGGTCTCCAGATCTACGCTGATCAGCGACTTGCTGCCGACATCGACGATGTGGAGCTGCCCGTCCAGTACGAGGATCCCCTGCGGCTTGTCCAGGCCGTCCACCACCGTGTCGACGCCGGAGGCGGTGACCTCGACGATCCGTCCGGCGCCCGATTCGGAGACCAGACAGCTGCCGCCCGGACCGAACGCCACGCCGAGCGGCTCGTTCAGGCCGACGGCCAGTTCCTCCACGTTGCCGGACCGGATGGAGAGCAAGCGGCCCGTGCCGAACTCCGCCGCCACGACGGCCCCGCCCGGGGCGACGGCCACGCCGTAGAGCTGGTCGAGCCCGTCGGCGAGCACCTCGCTCTCGCTGCTCGCGGGCCGGAAGCGCGAGACCTGGCCGCCGGAGGTGGTGACGATGAACTCGCCGCCGCCGACGGAGGTCACACCACGGATGAAGCCCGGATAGCCGGGGGTGAAGAGCATCCCCAGCGTCTCCAGCCCGCCTCCGGGGCGCAGGAGGTAGAAGAACGTCCCGTCGGCGACGTAGAGGCTGCCGTCGTCGCCGACGGTCAGGTCCAGCGGCCAGTTCAGGCCGCCCGGCAGCGTCGTCCGGGTCTCGCCGCCGCTCAGGATCTCCGTGATCTGCCCGGTGAAGCTGGAGACGAACAGCCGGTCGCCCACGAAGGTGCAGTTGTCGAGACCCGGGGTCAGGCTGGCCAGTACGGTGCGCTCGCCGCTGCGGGGATTGATGCGCAGCACTTCGCCGGTGCCCACCTGGGTGGAGACGATCCAGCCCTCGGAGTCGAATTTCACGGAGTCGGGGACGCCGAGGTCCCCCACGACCCGTTCGGGCTCGCCGCCGTCGGGATGGATCCGCCAGATGTCGTTGGTCCCCATCAGCGGGTAGTACAGGAGGCCGTCGGGTCCGACCTCCATGGCGTTGGGCATCGCCATGTCCTCGAGCAGCACACGGGGTGCGCCGCCGTTCGGGTCGAGCTCCATCAGGCGCCCGCCGATGCGGCATTCGTTGATGAACAGCCGGTCCTGGTGCACGGTGATGCCGTTCGCGCAGGGCAGGTCGTCGCGCAGGAGCCGTGTGCGGCCGTCGGCGCCGCGCATGCTCACGCGTCCGTCCATGACCTCGGTGGCGTAGAGGTTGCCCCGGGAGTCGAAGGCCACGTCGTCGGGCGCGATGATCTCGCCGCCCTTGGCACTGATGGTCTCCAGCGCGCCGGTCACGACGTCGAGCGCGCTGATCTGACTGCCGGTCACCTGCGCCACGTAGATGCGGCCGTCCGGACCGGTGCGCAGACCGTTCGCGCCGAACAGCCGGCTCGGCGGGGTGAGCCGCTCCAGGCTCCACCCTTCGGCGAGGCCTATCGATGTGGCGCTGGTATAGCGCGCCCCTTGCGTCAGCATGGGCATGCGTGCCTCTCTCAGTGCCGTACTTGAAACGATACGTTTGTATCGCTTTCCGTATCGTCAGCACTCTTGGTGCGGCCTGGCTCCGACCTCTGGAGAGTAATGTTCTGATCTTTCAGAACGCAATACTCGTACTGCGAAAACTTGATTCTCAGATCCGGGAGGCCCGTGCTGTCAGGCCCGGTCGACCTCGGAGCGCAGGGCGTTGTAGTCGGCGAAGGCCGACTCGACGTCTTCGCGGGTCAGTCCGTAGCGGGCCAGGTCGTAGCTGTGGGGGCGGGTGCCCTTGGGACGGGCGGCGACCTGAGGGAGGCGGGCGGCGTCGGCGTCGGTCCAGCGGGCGCCGATGGACTCGTAGAGCATGGGCGCGCCCTTGGCCGGGTCGGACCCGAGCCAGGAGTACGGGACGTCCACCAGCGCCTCCCGGGGTATCGCGGCCCGGGCCGCGAGGCCGCGCGTCGTGGAGCGGCTGAGCAGTTCGAGCCAGGTGGCGCCGATGCCGTGCAGGTCGAGGGGGCGGCGGGTGATGGCCATGCCGTGCTCGACCAGGCTGCAGAAGGACGCCACGACGGTGGCCGGGTCGCGGTGGGTCCACACGATCGTGGCGTCGGGGAAGACCGTGCGCAGCGCGTCGAGGTTCTCGGTGTGCATGGGCGACTTCAGCACCCACCGGCGGCGGGGACGGCCGTACTGGAGCACCTGGAAAACCTGCTTGAGGTGGCGGTAGTCAGGGACGAAGTCCCGCTCGTAGTGCCACTCCCGGTACCCGGGGATGCTGGCCTGGGACAGCGGCATCACGGTGTGCGGAAGGGCGAAGGTGCACTCGTCGGGGCCCTCCGCGCGCAGGGGGTGGATGTCGCGGAAGCCCGGGGCGAACAGGTCGATGCCGCCGACCATCCACCGAGCGGCGGCGATCGCCTTCTTCCGCCGCTCGGGCGGCAGGTCCAGGTCGGGGGTGAGCAGTTCCCATAACAGGGGACATCGGTGCTCGTCCGACAGTGACAGCACACCGTGAGTGAGCGTGGTGGCCGTGCGCGGCAGGCCCACCACGAACACGGGCCTGTCGACGGGCTCCTGCTCGATCGCCGGCTGCTCGGCGATCAGCCGCCGGATCCGGGCCCGGTTGGTGAGATGCCTGCGCACATGCCCCTGCGCGGACATCCAGCCGACCGGGGTCAGGCTGTCGTCCTGCGCCCAGTGGCGCAGCAGGAACCGGAAGTCGTCGACGAACCGCTGGTCCCCGTCGGCCTGTCCGGCCGTGGCGACGAGCCGGTCGAAGGCCCGGTCGGGGACGCGGCGGGAGCCCAGTCCCGGCCTTAGCAGCAGATTGGTCAGGGTGAGTGCGAGGGGGGCGGAGGACACGGGGGTGTGTTCCTTTCGCAGGAGGGGCGGACCGGGGAGCGCACTTCGGCGAACTGCCTTGCTGTGCACGGGAATTGGCAGAGGCTGCCCACGGTTCCGGCCCGGCAACCTTCACGTCCCGGCCGGGTCGTTCGTCAGATCGCCCGGGGACCTGTGAGGAGGGCCTGCGCGGACTTGGAGAAGGCCGCCACCAAGCGGTTGCGGTCGCCGGCGCGGGTCGCGAGTACGACGTGGCTCGGCTCGACGCCGTGCAGGGGGACCGCGGTGAGGTCGGGGCGGGGGCTCCTGGCGTCGTTGCCGACCGCGACGATGGCCACGGCCGCCCCCTCGGCGATGAGTTCGAACTTGTCCTCGGCGGACTCGACGAGGGGACCGTCGGGGGCGGGGCTTCCGTCGGGCCGGGGGTCGATGCGCCAGAAGGCGTTCCAGGCGGGGTCGCGCACCCGCAGGAGGGGTTCGTCCGCGATGTCGTCGAGGGTGACGGATTCCTTGCCGGCCAGGCGGTGGTCGAGGGGGACCAGTACCGCCCGGGGCTCGTCGTGGAGGACCGTCACGTGCAGTTGGTCCGTCCGGATCGGCATCCGGGTCACCACCGCGTCGACGCGGTGATCGAGCAGCGCCGCGCGGGTGTCGTTCCAGGCCAGATGCAGGGGGCGGACCTCGGCCTCTGGGTGCCGGCGGCGCAGGTCCCGCACGGCCGGGGTGATGATGATGTGCGCGGTGTAGCCGATGGTGACCCGGCTGGGCCGGGCGGCGGCGCGGGCGTGGGACGCGGCCTGGTCGGCCGACCGCAGCAGCGCCTTCGCGCGGGGCAGGAAGGCCTCGCCGGCCTCGGTGAGCCGGCTGCCCTGCGGGGTGCGGTCCAGCAGGCGGGCGCCCAGCTGCTCTTCGAGGCGGCGGATCTGGCGGCTCAGGGACGGCTGAGCGAGATGGAGGGCGGCGGCCGCGCGGCCGAAGTGCAGGTGGTCGGCGACGACGGTGAAGTACCGCACGAGCCGCAGATCGAGGTCCGCCGGAGGCAGCGGCGAGTCAGGCATACCCCAGCGTAACAGCGCCTGCTCTTGCGCCGATGCCCAAAAAAGGCTGTGACGTGCGGTGATGCGGTTTGCGTATTGCCCGATGAGAAACAGGACTTGGACCCGGGGCACGCCTCGCCCGCAAGGTGGGATCACCGGCCCGGCATCGTCGCCCGGCACCGTGGAGGTGCCGCATCGGGGCCGGATCACCCTTGTTTCAGCGAATGGAGTGCACCGTGCGTGTATTCGTCACCGGCGCGACCGGATTCATCGGGAGCGCCGTCGTCCGCGAACTGCTGGACGCGGGGCACCAGGTTGTCGGCCTCGCCCGCTCGGACGCGGCCGCCGCGTCACTGACGGCCGCCGGGGCCGAGGTGCACCGCGGCGCCCTCGACGACCTCGACAGCCTGCGCGCCGGAGCGGCCGCGTCGGACGGCGTCATCCACCTGGCGTTCATCCACGACTTCTCCGACTGGCCGGCCTCCGTCCGTACGGACCGGCTCGCCGTCGAGGCGCTCGGCGAGGCGCTCGCGGGATCCGGCCGGCCTTTCGTCGTCACCTCCGGGGTCGCCGTGCTCGCCCCGGGGCGCGTCGGCACGGAGGAGGACCGGCTCGATCCCCAGTGGCCCCGGCACGGCTCGGAAGAGGCCGCGCTGTCGTTCGCCGCGCGCGGCGTGCGGGCGTCGGTGGTGCGGCTGCCGCCGTCGGTTCACGGTGAGGGCGACCAGCACGGCTTCGTCCCGATCCTGGTCGGCGTCGCCCGCGCCAAGGGCGTCTCGGCCTACCCGGGCGACGGCTCCAACCGCTGGCCGGCCGTGCACCGCCTCGATGCCGCGCTGCTGTTCAGGCTGGCCCTGGAATCGGCACCGGCCGGTTCCGTACTCCACGGGATCGCCGACGAGGGCGTGCCGGTCCGTGAGATCGCCGGCGTCATCGGCCGGCACCTGGACCTGCCGGTGGTCACCCTGCCCGCCGAGAAGGCCACCGACCACTTCGGCTTTCTGGGGGGCTTCTTATCGATCGACGCCGCCACGTCCAGCACGTTGACCCAGAAGCGCATGGGATGGCACCCCGAGCGGCCCGCGCTCATCCCCGACCTGGAAGAGGGTCACTACTTCGGCTGAAGGGACACAGGCGGGCGCGGCCTGTAGCGGTCGCGCATGGCATCGCCGGCCGCCGGGCCTGCCGTGAACACGTACGCGTCGCTGTCGTCCAGCCGGCGGCCGGTTCCGGCGTCGACGACCACGGGGTCGACTTCCTGGCGGCTGTGCGCGTCGACCAGGATCATGCTGCGTTCCTCGGGCGCGAGGCGGGAGTTGCCCCAGGCCGCGAGGGCGACGATCACCGGGCGCAGGGAGCGGCCGAGCCCGGTCAGGACGTACTCATGTCGTACGGGGTTGGTCTGGTACGGCCGGCGTTCCAGCAGCCCGTCGGCGACGAGGCTCTTGAGACGCGCGGTGAGCATGCTGGAGGAGATGCCCAGGCTGTCCTGGAACTGGTCGAAGCGGGTGTAGCCGTCGAAGGCGTCGTGGAGGATCAGCAGGGTCCACCATTCACCGACGTGCTGCACCGTCGTGGACAGCGGGCACTCCCGGTCCTCCAGCCTGATCCGGCTCGCCACGGCGACCATCTCCTCAGTTACTGCTAAAGTAGAAGTCAGTAGCTTCTATTCTAGCAGTAACTGAAGTCGACCCCACCACCACCGTGAGGACCGTCATGCAGGACCAGCACCCCCGCGCCATCGCCCCGGACGCGCTTCCCGAGACCATCACCAGCTACCTCAAGGCCCACCACGCCCGCGACACCGCCACAGCGGTCACCGCGTTCACCGGCGACGCCATCGTCACCGACGACGGCAGGACCTACCGGGGCGCCGCGGAGATCGAGCGGTGGCTGAACCGGTCCGCCGGTGAGTTCACGTACACCATCGAACTCACCGGCGCCCAGCAGACCGACGCGACCCACTACATCGCGACCCACCACCTCGAAGGCAACTTCCCTGGCGGCACCGTCGATCTGCGCTACCGGTTCACACTCCGCGACAACCTCGTCGCACACCTCGTCATCGAACCCTGACCGGGTCAGTTCACGAGCGCCGGATACGCCCGGCCACCACATGCGCCAGGGCGAGGTACACCACGGCAGCCAGGCCGTAGTTGATCAGGATGCGCAGCCAGTCCGTGTCCAGCATGAACAGATCCCTGGACCAGCCGGCGAGCCAGTCGGCGGAGTGATGGACGAACTTGACGAGCTCGTTGCCGCGGTTCGCGTCGAGCACGTACAGCAGGATCCACAGACCCAGGATCGCTGCCGCGACATCGGCGAGGATGATTATGACGACTGCGGCTTGATTGCCACTGTATCTACTGGACATGGCCGATATCGTACCTTTAGATGATCATCCAAACGGTGTGAGTCGTTCCACACCTTGCGGCCTTCCATTCCCGCCGAGTAGCCTCGTTTCGCGATTGAAGTTAATTCAGTTCATGTCAGGTGTACGCACGCTCCGCGGATGGGAGCCACAGCATGTCCAAGGTCGACGGAAAGACCGTCCTCGTCACCGGCGCGGGCCGGGGCATCGGACGGGCGATCGCCGTGGAGATGGCACGCCAGGGGGCGGCGGCCGTCGCGGTCGCGGACCGGGACGGGGCGACGGCGGAGGAGACCGCCGGACTGGTGCGCGCGGCCGGGGCCAAGGCGAAGGCGATCGTCTGCGACCTGCGTGACCGCGACAGCGTCGAGGCGATGGTGGCACGGACGGCGCGGCGGTTCGAAGGACTCGACGTCCTGGTCAACAACGCCGGGGTGATCGAGACCTCGCTCACCGAGGACTGCGCGGTCGACACCCTCCCCGAGGAGGTCTGGGACGCGGTCTACGAGATCAATCTCAAGGCGGTGTGGCTGACCACGAAGTTCGCCGCGCCCCATCTGCGGCGCTCCGCGCGCGGCCCCGCGATCGTCAACACCGGCTCGGTCTCCGGCCTCACCGGCTTCCCGCTGGGCCCGGCGTACTGCACTACCAAGGGCGGGGTCGTCCAGCTCACCAAGGTCACCGCCATCGACCTCGCCCCGGTGCGCTGCAACTGCCTGTGCCCCGGGGTCATCGACACGCCTCTGGCGCAGGGCTTCTTCGACGCGGCCGAGGACCGGGACGAGATGGAGCGGCAACTGACCGCACCCCAGTTGGTGGACCGGCTCGGGCGGCCGGAGGAGGTGGCGAAACTGGCGTGTTTCCTTGCCTCCGACGACGCGGCGTTCATCACCGGTTCGTCGTATGTGATCGACGGTGGCGCGCTCGCGTGGCGCGGGGTCAGGGCCTGAGAGCTGTCAATCGGCTGTTCTCCGGCAGCCAGGGGATCGAGAGGGGCCCTATGCCCATCGAGTTCGACATCGACCGCCCGGTCGCCGACATCGCGCGGCGCACGTCCGGCTTCGTCCGGGACACCGTCATGGCGGCGGAGGAGGCCTGTCACGGGGACGTGCACAGCGGACCCGAGCCGCTGCGCCGGGGGCTTCAGGAGGCGGCCCGCGCCGCGGGCGTGTTCGCTCCGCACGTGTCGCCCCGGTGGGGCGGGCTCGGGCTGGATATGCGCGGGCAGGCGGTGGTGTTCGAGGCCGCCGGGTACTCGCTGCTCGGCCCGCTGGCCCTGAACTGCGCCGCTCCCGACGAGGGCAACATGCATCTGCTCGCCGTGGTCGCCACGCAGGAGCAGCAGGAGCGGTTCCTCGCTCCGCTGGCGGCCGGGGAGGCACGGTCGTGCTTCGCGATGACCGAGCCCGCGCCCGGCGCGGGTTCCGACCCCCGCGCGCTGGCCACGGCGGCGGTACGGATCCCGGGCGGATGGCGGATCAACGGCCGCAAGTGGTTCATCAGCGGGGCCGACGGCGCCGCGTTCGCGATCTGCATGGCGCGCACCGGCGGGGGGCCGGGGGATCCGGGCGGGGCGACGATGTTCCTGGTCGGCTCCGACAACCCGGGCATGAAGGTGGTCAGGAACATCGACACCCTCGACCGGGGCCTGTTCGGCGGGCACAGTGAACTCGCCTTCGACGACTGCGAGGTGCCCGACGACGCGGTCCTCGGCGAGGTCGACAAGGGCTTCGAGTACGCGCAGGTGCGCCTCGGGCCGGCCCGTCTGACGCACTGCATGCGCTGGCTCGGCGTGGCCCGCCGGGCCCAGGACATCGCCCTGGAACGGGCGGACGGACGCTCGGCCTTCGGCGGGCGGCTGGCCGAACTCGGCATGGTGCAGCAACAGCTGGCCGACTCCGAGATCGACATCGAGACCTGCCGGGCGGTCCTGTGGCGCGCCTGCTGGGAGCTGGACCAGGGCCGGCCGGGAGCCCAGCACACCTCCATCGCCAAGACTTTCGTGTCCGAGGCCGTGAATCGCGTCGTCGACCGCGCGGTCCAGATCTGCGGCGCCCTCGGCATCTCGGCCGACGCCCCGCTGTCCGCGCTCTACCGGGAGGTCCGGCCGTTCCGGATCTACGACGGGCCGTCGGAGACGCACCGCTGGGCCATCGCCAAACGCGCGGTGCGGGCCGCCCGCGCCGGGCGGGAGCGCGGGGTGACCGTACGGTGAGCGCGGAGGGCACCGCCGTGGCCGGAGTCGATCTGCCCGCCCTGCGGCGCTTCTTCGAGCGCGAGGTCCCGCAGTGCGCCGGCCCATTGGACGTACGTCCGCTGTTCGGCGGGCGCTCCAACCTGACGTACGAGGTCACGGACGGGACGAACCGCTGGGTGCTGCGCAGGCCGCCGCTGGGCCCCCTCACCCCCACGGCGCACGATATGGACCGCGAGTACCGCGTCATGGCCGCGCTCGGCTCGACCGGCGTGCCGGTGCCCAGGACGGTGCTGTCGTGCACGGACGAGGCGGTGATCGGCGCGCCGTTCACGGTCGTGTCGTTCGTGGACGGGGACGTGCTGCGGGACGGCGAAGGGGCGGCCGGGCTGTCCGCCGGTGACGCGAGGCGGTGCGGGCACGCCCTGGTCGACCAGTTGGCCGCGCTGCACGCGCTCGATCCGTACGCGGTGGGGCTCGGCGAATTCGGCCGCCCGGCCGGATACCTGGAGCGCCAGGTGCGAAGGTGGCGCGGCCAGTGGGACCGGGTCGCCACCCGCGCGCTGCCCGGACCGGACGAACTGGACGAACTGCACCGGCGCCTGGAGCGGCTCGTACCCGAGCGGGGCGAGGCGGCGGTCCTGCACGGGGACTACCGCCTGGACAACGTCATCCTGGCGGCCGGCGACCCGGGGCGGATCGCGGCGATCGTCGACTGGGAGATGGCCGCGCTGGGCGATCCGCTCGCCGACCTCGGCCTGCTCCTCGTCTACTGGGATCCGGTGTGCGAGCCGGTCCTGGGCACCGGACATGTCCCGACCGCCAACCCGGGCTTCCCCTCGGCCGCGGAGCTGGCCGAGCGGTACGCGCTGCGGTCCGGGCGGGACGTCTCGGCGCTGCCCTTCCACCGGGCGCTGGGGTATTTCAAGCTGGCGGTCATCGCCGAGGGCATCCACGCCCGTCATCTCGCCGGACGCACCGTCGGCCCGGGCTTCGGCCGGATCGGCTCGGCGGTGCCCGCGCTGCTGCGCTCCGGCCTGGCCGTGTGTGAGGAGCTGTGATGGAAGCGAGGCTCGATGGAATGGTGGCGCTGGTGACCGGGGCCACCGGGGGCATCGGAGACGCCGTCGTGCGACGGCTGGCCGCCGAGGGGGCCACCGTCGTCGTCACCGACCTTGACGAGGACCGGTGCCGGGGGCTCGCCGGGGAACTGACGGACGCCGGCGGCCGGGCGGTCGGTCTGGGCCTGGACGTCGGTGACGAGGCGGCCTGGCAGGCGGTCGTCGAGCGGGTGACGGGCGAGCTGGGGAGCCTGTCGGTGCTGGTCAACAACGCCGGGATCGCCGCGATGGGCACCGTGGAGAGCGAGACCCGGGAGACCTGGGACCAGGTCATCGGGGTGACCCAGACCGGGGTGTGGCTCGGTATGAAGCACGGCGGGCCGGCCATCGAGCGCTCCGGCGGCGGTTCCATCGTGAACGTCGCGTCCATCTTCGGCACGGTCGGCGGCTTCGGGGCGCAGTTCTCCTACCACGCGGCCAAGGGCGCGGTGCGGCTGATGACCAAGAACGCCGCGCTGCACTGGGGCCGGCGCGGCGTCCGGGTCAACTCCCTGCACCCCGGCTTCATCGAGACGCCCAGGTCCCGCGAGCTGTGGCGGGGCACGCCCCGGCTCACCGCGATGGTCGACGGCACGCCGCTCGGGCGGCTGGGCCGGACCGAGGAGGTCGCGGCCGCCGTGGCGTTCCTGGCCTCGGACGACGCGAGCTTCATGACCGGCTCGGAGCTCTACGTGGACGGCGGCTGGACCGCCCGCTGAACCACGGCGGCGTACCGGGTCACGCCGTCCGCCAGGGCCTGTGTGACCCGGCCACGGGCCGCCAGGACGTCCAGGTGCGCGGCCGTCTCGTTGACGGCGAGCATCTGGTTGAAGGCGTTGAGGTCGTCGAACGGCAGCCTTCGGCGGGTCCAGCCCAGGCCCCGGGCGACCGCGTACGCGTCCAGGGCGGCGTCGCCGAGGACTGCCAGGGTCTGGCCGAGCCGGTCGTCGTGGTGGGCCAGCAACTCGGCGACCCTGCCGTGGACGCTGTCGCCGACCGGGCCGTGGGCGGGCAGGAGCCGGGCGTCGGCGAGGGTGGTCATGAGGCGCAGCGACGCGAGGTAGTCGCCCAGCGGCAGCCCGGGGCCGCCGAGTTCGAAGCCGATGGACGGGGTGATGTGCGGCAGTACGTGGTCCCCGGAGAAGAGCAGGCCCCGCGCCTGGTCGAGGTAGACCACGTGGCCCCGGGTGTGGCCGGGAGTGGGGATGACCCGCAGCGTGTGGTCCCCGAACCGCAGTTCCTCCGCCTCCAGCCAGCGGTCGGGGGCCTCCCACAGGGCCTGGTCGAAGCCGCCGTGGTCCATGGCGGCGACGCGGTCGGCGAGTTCGCCGGCGCCGGCGCGGCGCAGGGTGTCCAGCGATCCGACGGGCTGGTCCGTACGCAGGTCGGCGAGCGCCTCCAGTCCGGGCCGCTCGCCGGAGCCCAGGTGGACGCGGGAGCCGAGCAGTCTGCGCAGTTCCACGGCCTGGGTGTAGTGGTCGCGGTGGATGTGGGTGACCAGGATGTCGGTGATCGCGGTGAGGTCGTGGCCGAGGCTCGCCAGGGCGTCCTCCAGTGCCTTGCGGGCCTCGGGGACGGCCCAGCCGCCGTCGATCAGCACCAGGCCGCCGTCGTCCTGTTCCAGGACGTAGACGTTGACGGCCCGCAGTCCGTCGTCCGGCAGCGGCAGCGGCACGCGGTGCACTCCGGGCCGTACGGTCCGGGCTCCGCTGTCCGCCCACTGTCCTCGGTCGAAACGGGTTGTCATGTATCTCCCAGCCGGTGTTCGTGCAGTGTGCGGGCGAGTTCCCGGGCGCTGCGGCGGTCGAGCTTGCCCACGGTGGTCTGCGGCAACTCGTCCACCGTGAAGGCGTATTCGGGCCACTTGGCCTTGGACAGGCCGGTGCGCGCCAGGTGCTCGGTGATCTCGTCGAGGCCGAGGCCGGCGGCGGCCTCCTCGGCCTCGACGACGACGAGCACCGCCGCGCGTTCGCCGAGCAGCGGGTCGGGGACCGGGGTGACGCAGGCTCTGGCCACCCTGGGGTGGCTGGCCACGGCGCGTTCGATCTCGGTGATGTCGAGGTTGCGGCCGCCTCGGATGATGACGTCCTTCTCCCGGCCCATGATGGTGACCGTGCCGTCGTGGCCCGTCATGAGCAGGTCGCCGGTGGGGAAGAAGCCGTCCGGCGTGAGAGCCGGGGGCTCCACCGTGCCGTCGCGGGCGTAGCCGAGGAAGAGGGAGGGGCCGCGGACCTGGGCGCGGCCGGCCTCCCCCGGTCCCAGGACCGTTCCGTCGGTGGCTACCGCCCGTAGCTCGGTGCCGGGAAAGGGGCGGCCGTCGCGGCCGAGCCGGGTCTCCTCGTTGTCCTCGGGCCGGGGCGAGGTGTGGCCGAGGCACTCGGACATGCCGAAGACCCGCAGGATTTTCGTGCCGAGGGAGCGCTCGGCACGGGCCAGGGCGCCCCGGTCCATGGGGCCGCCCCCCACGGTGATCGAGCGGACGCCTTCGAGCACCCGCGATCCGGCGGCGGCCGAGCCCATCTGCAGGGCCATGGTCGGTACGCACATGGTCCAGCGGACGCCGTTCGCGGCCATCCGGGCCAGGGCGGCGTCACGGTCCCATCTGGCGGTCAGGACAAGGGGGCCGGCGAGCATCAGGGACAGGTACGGGCCGAAGCAGAAGGCGGCGGTGGAGGACAGCGGGACGATGGCGGCTACCGCGTCGCCCGCGCGCAGTCCGTTGACCTCGGCGGTGCGGGAGCAGGCGTAGCGCAGTGCCGTCTCGGACTGGACGACGCCCTTGGGCCGGCCGGTGGAGCCGGAGGTGAGGCCGATGACGGCGCCGCCGGACCAGCGGGAGGCGTCTCGCCGGCCCCGTCCGGACAGGGCGGTCCAGCCGTCGAGCGCGTCGGCCTGCCGTCCTGCCGGGAGCCCGGGGGCCTGCCATTCCCGGATCGCGGAGGGGTCGGCGACGAGGGCGTCGGGCCGGATGTCCTCCAGGGCGGCGGCGAACTCGGCAGCCGTGGTGTGCCGGTTGACCAGGGCGAGGACGCCGCCGGTCATCCCCACGGCGAGGGTCGCGGCGACCGTGCGCCAGGAGTTGTCGGCCTGGACCATGACGGTGCCGCCCGGCGTGCCGTCCGGCGTGCCGTCCGGCGTCATCGCCTCGGCCAGGGTGGCGGCGCGGTCCAGGAGCTCACGTGCCGTGTGGTGGCCGGAGTCGTCGATGACGGCCGTGAAGTCGGACCGTTCGGCCCGCCGCTGGAACTCCCGCACTGTCTGTCGCATTCCGCATCCCGCTTCCTCGCGGCGTCGGACCGCCCGGCCCCAGGTCAGCTCGCGTACATCTCCCGCTCGCCGCCCATGACGGCGATCCGGCGTCCCCGCATGTCCCCGACCTGGGCGACGGCCGCCGCCCACTGCGGGCTGTCCAGGGCTTTGCGCAGGTCCTCGTCGGAGTCGAAGCCGAGGACCGAGAGCCCGTCCCAGCCGTCGGAGCGCGGCTCCAGGGCCGCGTCGATCTCGGTGTGCCGCCAGGACCGCAGTCCGGGCAGCCGACGGGTCAGTTCGGCGTGTTCGCCGCGCCACCAGTCGATGAACCGCTCGTGGGTCCAGTCCGGCGGACGTGCGGCCAGGAGTACGAGGTTGTACACAGCCCCTCCTCAAGCGAATTGGACGGCCGGCGAGCGGCCGATGAGCAGCCGCCGGACCTTGCCGGACTCGTTCAGCCGCGCCGAGGCCACGAAGGCCGCCTCGGGCTCCCCTGCCCGCCGGACCTCTCCGAGGAAGAGCTCGTCCGGCCCGACGGCGGCGGCGGTCAGCAGGTGGTGGGTGCGTACGCCCTGCTCGCGCTGGGCGAGGTAGCCCTCCATCTCGGCACGGCCGCCGTGGAAGTCGACGGCGGCGCTCCCGTCGGTGGAGAACAGGATGGAGAAGGAGAAGTCGTCGCTGATCAGGTCGAGGATCCGGTCGGCGTCATCGCTGTCCAGGATCTGGAACCAGGTGGTCAGGAAGGGTGCAGAAGTGGTCATGGCCGGTCCACCAGGGCGAAGTCGGTGGTGAAGAAGGACTGGTAGCGCGCCATCAGCCCGGCGGGCGAGACGACGGCGGCGGACAGGAAGGCACCGGTCGGCACGCCCGCCTCGACGACGAAGCCGTAGGCCGTCTCGACGTCCCGGTCCACCGAGTAGCGCACGATCTCGTGCACCCGGTCCGCGGCACCCCGGCCGGCGATGTACGCGGCGAAGTCGTCCCTGGACTCCCCGCTCCTGCCGCCGCCGGGCAGGGCTATGAGGAAGCGGAATCCTGGTTCCAGGAGTTCCAGTGCCTTGTCCGGGTCCTGCCCGTCCATCCTGGCCATGTACTCGCGAAGCACCATGGCGGTCGCCTCCCCGAAGTCTTCATCGACCTGAGTTCAGTTCAGTTTGAACTGTAGTATGGGTGCCCCGCCCAGGCAATAGGCGGGGCACCGCACGCCTATCCGGCGATCATGCGGACCACGCAGCCCTCGATCATCTCGCTGATCTCGGGCAGCGCGACAGCCCCCGTCGGGCGGTACCACCGCCAGACGCTCACGATCATCCCGAGCACGGCCAGCCCGAGCGTGTGCGCGTCCCGGACCGGGAACGCGCCCTTGGACATGCCGCGCATCAGCAGGTTCGTCCAGTCCCGCTCGACCATCTGCACCAACTGCCGCGCGGCGACGCGCTCGGTCTCCTCGCGCTTGGACTTGCGGGGCGTGGCGAGCAGCGACATGTTGGCCTGGAGGATGCGCATCTGCAGAATCTCCTGGTCGGAGACCGAGAAGGCCGAGCGCACCCCCGCCCTCAGCGCCTCGACCGAGTCCGGATGGCCGGCCGTGGCCTCGGTGAACATGTCGTGGGAGCGCTGCAGTTCCAGACGCATGATGGTGAGCAGGCAGTGCGCCTTGGACTCGAAGTAGTGGTACAGCGCGGTCTGTCCGATGCCGACCCGGTCGGCGACGTCGGACCACTTGGTGGTCTCGTACCCGGACTCGCCGAAGCACTCGACGGCCGCCGTCAAAATGGCCGCCCGCTTGGACCTGGGCCCCTCGTCCGGATCCACGATCCGCGCCCTCGCCATCATCTCTCCCTGCGTGCGTCATACGACCGGTGCCGATCACCAGCCGGATGTCCCGAGGGTAAACCTCACCTGAACTCGGTTACGAATCCGGACCGGACGGGCCCTAGGGCGCGCGATAGGCCGGGGGCCGTTTGGCGAGGAAGGCCGAAACCCCTTCACGGCCCTCGGCGGACACGGCGCAGGCGGCCAGCTGACGGGCCTCCGCGTCCAGGTGGGCGTCCAGGCCCGCCGACAGCCCCGCCGCGACGAGCCGCCGGGTGGCGCCCAGTGCGCCCGTCGCGCCCCGCGCGAGCGCCGAGGCGGCCTCGGCGGCCGTCCCGGACAGCCGGCCGGGGTCCACGACCCGGCTGACCAGCCCCATCGCGGCAGCCTCGGCCGCCGGGACCCGGCGGTTGGTCAGCAGCAGGTCCAGTGCCCGCTTGGGCCCGACGAGCCGGGGCAGGGACCAGCTCACCCCCGCGTCCGGGGAGTACCCGATGCCGGTGTACGCCGCCGTGAAGGCGGCGTCGGACGCGGCGATCGTCAGGTCGGCCGCCGCCGCGAGGCCCAGACCCGCCCCCGCGACCGCTCCCTGCACTGCCACCACCAGCGGCGCGTCGAGCCCGGCGAACACCCGAAGCGCGGCGTGCAGCGCGTCGGTGACGGCGGCGAGGTGGGCGGCGAGCCGGTCGGGCGGCAGGGCGGCGAACTCCCGCAGATCACCCCCGACGCAGAAGGACCGGCCGCGTCCGGTGAGCAGCACGGCCCGTACACCCTCGTGTTCGCCCTCGCCCTCGCCTGCGCGTTCGCAGGTGCGGGCGGCGTCCAGCAGTCCCCGGGCCATGGCCAGGTCGATCGCGTTTCCGGCCTTCTCGCGGCACATTTCCACGTGGGCCACCCCAGCGGCGTCGATGCCGACCGTGACCGCGCTCATCGGGCCGTCCACCCGCCGTCCACGGTGAGCACCTGCCCGGTGCAGTAGGAGGACGCGCCCGAGGCGAGGTAGAGCAGCGCTCCGTCCAGCTCGCCCCGCTCGCCGCCCCGGCCGAGCATCGTGCCGCGTTCGACCCATCGGCGGGAGCGGTCGTCCGCGAAGAGCTCCTCGGTCATCTCCGTACGGAACCAGCCGGGGGCCAGGGCGTTGACCCGTATCCCCGCCGGCCCCCACTGGCCGGCCAGTTCCCGGGTGAGCCCGATCAGGCCCGCCTTGGAGGCGGCGTAGGCCGCGCCGCCGAGCGGGGCCCCGGAGACCAGGCCCAGGACCGAGGAGACGTTCACCACGGATCTGGTGTCGTCGGCCGGGGCGTCCGCCTCGGCCATCAGTCGGGCGAGGCGGAAGGGCGCGACCAGGTTCACCGCGAGCACGGCCGCGAAGTCCTCCGGGCTCTCGTCCTCGGCGCGTACGGCTCCGGGCGCACCCGCGTTGTTGACCAGGATGTCGAACCGCCCGGTGGCGGCGAGCGCGGTCTGCGCGAGGCGTACGCGATCGGCGTCACGGGACACGTCGCAGGCGACCGGGTGGATGCGCGGGCCGGCGTCGGCCAGTTCCTTCAGCCGGTCCGGCCGCCTGGCCGCGGCGAAGACGGTGGCACCGGCCCCGGCGAGTACGGCGGCGAATCGGGCGCCGAGCCCGGAGGAGGCTCCGGTGACGACGGCGGTCCGGCCGTGCAGGGAGAACAGCTCGCCGGGCGTCACCCGTCCACCCCGATCGGCAGCGCGGTGGCGCCGCCGTCCAGCACGATCGTCTGACCGGTCATCCAGGAGGACGCGTCGGACGCCAGGAACAGGGCCGCGCTCGCCACGTCCTCCACCGTGCCCAGCCTGCGCAGGGGCAGCTTCGCGGTCAGCACCGGCTCCCGGGGCTCCCAAACGGCCCTGGCAAGCTCGGTCTTGATCAGCCCGGGCGCGATGGCGTTCACCCGTGCCCTCGGGCCGAGCTCGAAGGCCAGCTGCCGGGTCATGTGCAGCATCGCCGCCTTGGTGGCGTTGTACCAGCCGATGTGCGGGTCGACGACCAGGCCACCGACGGAGGCGATGTTGACCACCGCTCCCCCATGTGCGGACATCCACGCATGCCAGGCGTGCCGCGTCCAGGCGACCATGCCGTACTGGTTGACGCGTACGGTCTTCTCCGCGCGCGGCAGATCGAGGTCGAGCAGGTCGCCCATGTACGGGTTGGTGGCCGCGTTGTTGACCAGGATGTCGAGCCGCCCGAACCGGTCCATGGTCTCCTCGACGGCGCGCTCCGCCTGCTCCGGCTCCCCGGCGTTGGCGACCACCTCGTGGACGTCGCCGTCGCCCTTGGCCCGCAGCAATTCGGCCCGGGCGGCGGCAAGGCCCTCGGGTTTGCGGGCGGCGATCACCACGTGGGCGCCCGCCTCCCGGAAGGCGGTGGCGATGCCGAGGCCGATGCCGCGTGAGCCGCCGGTGATCAGGGCTGTGCGGCCGTGCAGTGCGTTCACGTGTGCTCCTTTGCGTACTTCGCCAGTTCGCGGCGGGCGACCGTGCGCAGGTGGACCTCGTCGGGCCCGTCCGCGATGCGCAGCGCCCGGGTGATCGCGTACAGCCGGGCGAGTACGGTGTCGTCGCTGACGCCCGCGGCTCCGTGGGCCTGGACCGCGCGGTCCACGACCCGGTGGGCAACCTCCAGGGCCGCGACCTTGATGGCGGCGACCTCGGTACGGGCGGCGGCGTTGCCGGCGGTGTCCATCAGCCAGGCCGATTTGAGGACCAGCAGCCGCAGTTGCTCGATCTCGATCCGGCTGCGGGCGATCCACTCACGCACGACGCCCTGGTCGGCGAGCGGGCCGCCGAAGGCGCTGCGGGCCAGCGTCCGGCGGCACATCAACTCCAGCGCCCGTTCGGCGAATCCGACGGCGCGCATCGCGTAGTGCATCCTGCCGGGGCCGAGGCGTCCCTGGGCGAGGGCGAAGCCGTTCCCCTCGCCGCCGAGCAGGTTGGCGGCCGGTACGCGTACGTCCTCGAAGAGCACGTCGCCGTGGCCGCAGCGGTCGGTGTAGCCGAACATGGGCAGGTCGCGCAGCACGGTGACGCCGGGGGTGTCGCAGGGGATCAGCACCATGCTCTGCTGCCGGTAGGCCGGGGCGTCCGGGTCGGTCACGCCCATGAGGATGATCAGCGCGCAGTCCGGGTCGAGGATCCCGGAGGTGTACCACTTGTGGCCGTTGACGACGTAGTGGCCGCCGTCGCGCGTGATCCGGGTGCGGATGTTGCGGGCGTCGGAGCTGGCGACCTCGGGTTCGGTCATGGCGAAGCAGGACCGGATCCCGGCCGCGAGCAGGGGCCGCAGCCAGCGGTCCTGCTGTTCGGGGGTGCCGTAGAGGGCGAGGAGTTCCATGTTGCCGGTGTCGGGGGCGGAGCAGTTGAAGACCTCGGGGCCGTGCACGGAGCGGCCGGCCAGTTCGGCGAGCGGGGCGTATTCGAGGTTGGTCAGGCCCGCGCCCCAGTCGCCGTGCGCGAGGAAGAGGTTCCACAGGCCCTCGGCGCGGGCCTTCTCCTTCAGCTCGCGCATGACGGGCGGCAGTGCGTGCGGGTCGTCGGCCTCGGCGAGCTGCCGGTCGTAGACGGCTTCCGCGGGGTGGACGTACTCGTTCATGAATGCGGCCATGCGCGTGCGCAGTTCCTCGGCCCTCGGGGAGAGTCCGAAATCCATGGGTGGCTCCTTCCGCTCCTTCAGCCGAGGATGTCGCGGGCGTCGCGGATCATCGCCGCAATGGTGGGCGGCAACCGCTCCTGGTCCGGGTCGTGGTGCTTGCCCTCCCGGTGCCGCCGCAGGTTGTGGCCCATGATCGCGGCCATCTTGGTGCGGGCCAGGGCGCGGAACCAGTCGAAGGCGGGCGGCGCGGGACGGCCGTCCAGGTAGGCGTCCAGCAGCTCGCTCTCGCCCGGCAGGCCCGGGACCGGGCGGCCCAGGCGGGGGAAGTTGCGGTGGTCGGTGAAGAGCAGGAACCAGCCGAGGTCGGTGCGCGGGTCGCCGGCGCCCCAGATCTCCCAGTCCACGACGGCGGCCGCCTCCTTCCCCCGGCACAGCACATTGCCCAGCCGGAAGTCGCCGTGGGTCAGGACCGGGGGCAGTCCGGGCGGCGCGGTGGCGGCCAGCCGTGGCAACAACTCATCTGCCCCGGGCCGCAGTTCGGCCGGTACGGCGCGCATGGTGCGGCTCCAGCGCTCCAGCTCGCCCGCCGGATCGAGGGCGTCGGGCGCCGCCGGGGCGGGGCCGCGGGCCTCGGCCTGGTGGAGCCCCCGCAGTACGGGGGCCAGTCCGAGCATGCGCGTACGGCACAGCGCCGGGTCGAGCCGGTGCTCGTCGAGGACCGGCTCGACGGCTTCGCCGGGCACGAACTCCATGGCGAACCAGGCCGGTTCGCGCTCGTCCACGGCGACGACGCCCGGCACGGGCACCGGGGAGCCGGCCAGCGCGTACAGCATCCGCGCCTGACGCAGTACGTCGTTTCGGCCGACCGGGCGCTGCCCGGGCGGCACCGCCTTGACGACGTACCGGGCGGGGCCGGCCGTGATGGAGTAGGTCAGGCCCGAGTGGCCGCCGGGCAGGGTCTCCAGGCGGCCCAGGGGCTCGCCGGGGTGGAGCGGGGCGAGGCGTCGGCGTACCCGTGCGGCCAGTTCGGTCACTGCGGTGAGAGTGCTCAACGCATGGTCCCCTTCGGCTCTTTGGGCAGTCCCAGCACGCGTTCGGCCAGGATGTTGCGCTGGATCTCGTCGCTGCCGCCCGCGATGCTGTAGCCGGGGGCGCCGAGCAGGTGCTCGGTCCAGGCGAAAGTGCCCCACTCCCCCGTGTCGGCGGCCAGGCGCGGCCCGAGCAGTTGCGTCACGAGGTCAGTGGTGGCGCGCATGGTCGCGGTGGCGTGGAGCTTGCCGACCGAGGCCCCGGCACCCGGCTCGCGGCCCGCGACCAGGGCCGCCGTGACGCGCAGGCCGGTGAGCCGCTGGCAGAGGGTGCGCACGAACAGGTCGGCGGCCTGCTGCTGTTCGCCGCCGGTGAGGGGCCGGGGCAGGTGCCGGGCGAGGTCGAGGGCGCGGTCGGCGTTGTCGAGGCCGAGGCCGCCGGAGTCCAGCCGCTCGGCGGCGAGCACGGTGAGCGTCACCCGCCAGCCCTGGCCTACCGGGCCGAGCCGGTCGCTGTCGGGTACGGCGACTTCGTCGAGGTAGACCTCGTTGAAGCTGGAGCCGCCGGTCATCTGCCGGATGGGCCGGACCGTCACTCCCGGCGCGTCCATCCGGACCAGGAAGACCGTGATGCCGGTGTGTTTGGCGGCGTCCGGGTCGGTGCGGCACACGGCCACGCCCCAGGTGGCGACCCTGGCACCGGAGGTCCAGATCTTGTGGCCGCGCAGCACCCAGCCGTCCCCCTCCCTGGTCGCCCTCGTGCGGACGGCGGCCAGGTCGGAGCCGGCCTCGGTCTCGGAGAAGAGCTGGCAGGCCAGTTCGTCGGTGCGGAGCATGGGCCCCAGCCAGCGGCGCTTCTGCTCCTCGCTGCCCCAGATCCGGATCGCCGGGGCCACCAGCTGCTGGGTGACCGGGAAGACCTCGGTGCGCCGGGGCACGTCGAAGGCGGCCTCTTCCGCTCGGTACAGCTGCTCGTAGTACGCGGGCAGCTCCCGGCCGCCGTACTCGCGCGGCCAGCCGAGCGCGCCCCAGCCGCCGTCGTGGCGAGTCCGCTCCCAGGCCCGGATCCGGTCGGTGTGCTCGCGCTCCTCCTGCTCGGTCCAGTTCTCGAAGACGGCCACGGAGTCGTCGCCGCTGCCCCATTCCTCCTGGCGGTCGAGGGGGTCGGCGGCCGTGGCCAGCCAGCGACGGGCCTCGGCGCGGAACTCCTCCGGGCCGGGCGCGCATTCCTCGCCTGTCACCTGCGAATCGCCTCCCTTCAGCGGGTCAGCACGGTGCACGCGCTGACGCCCGGTGCTCCGTAGACGTGGGTGAAGCCGCTGCGCGGATCCCCGGGAACCTGGCGTTCACCCGCCCGGCCGCGCAGCTGCTGGACGATCTCGTGGACCTGGCGCAGCCCCGACGCGCCGATCGGCTCGCCGTTGGCGAGGCAGCCGCCGTCGGTGTTGACCGGCAGCGGGCCGCCGATGCCGGTCGCGCCGGAGGCGATCAGCCGCTCCTGCTCGCCGTCCTCGCAGAACCCGCACTCGGCCAGGTGCATCACCTCGGCGCCGCTCTCGGTGTCCTGGAGCTGGCACACGTCGATGTCCCGCGGGCCGAGTCCGGCCTCCTCGAAGGCCGCTCCCGCCGCGTCCGCGCTCACCGCCGTCGGGGGACCGGCGTAGGCCCAGGGGCTGAACACCTCGAAGGAGCCGAAGCGCCGGGTCCGTACGACGGCGGCGCGCAGGGCGACAGGTGCGCCGCCGAGTTCGCGGGCCGCTTCCCGCGAGCACAGCACCAGGGCGACGGCGCCCTGGCCGGGCGAGCAGAACATGTAGCGGGTCAGCGGGTCGTTGACCATGCCGGAGGCGAGGATCTCGTCGGCGTCCAGCGGCTTGCGCCGCCAGGCATTGGGGTTGCGGACGCCGTTGGCGTACGCCTTCTCGGCGACCAGGGCGAGGGTGCGCGGGGTGATCCCGTGGTCGTGCATGTACCGCTGGATCTTCATGGCGAAGAACTGGGTGGTCACCATGAGGCCGTCGCCGCCGTATGCCTCGCCGAGCCCCCAGTCGGCGGGCCTGGGGTCGAACGCGCCGCGCGGGTGCTTGTCGAAGCCGACGGCCAGGGCCACGTCCGCCGCGCCGGAGCGGATCGCGTTCACGGCGCAGACCAGGGCGCTGCCGCCGGTGGCGCAGCCGTTGCGGACGTTGACGAACGGCAGCCCGGTCAGGCCGAGTCCGGCCACCAGGGTGTCGGCGTTGCCGGCCGCCTCGCTGCCGCCGAACGCCGCCCGGACCCGGGACCACGGCAGCCCGGCGTCGGCGAGGGCCGCCCGGACAGCCTGGACGGCGAGCTGCCGGCCGCTCGCCTCCGTACGGGCGAAGGAGGTGATCCCGGCGCCGCATACCAGGACGTCGGCGGCGCTCATACGGCGGCTCCTGCGGCCCTCGGCACGCCGTCCCCGGTGGTGATCGTCAACGGCATTCCGATCGCCGCGTCCTCGGGCCGTATGTCGAGCACGGCCAGCACCCGTACGCCCTCCGGCAGTTCGACGTATCCGACGGCGAACGGCTCGAATCCGGCGGCGGGCCCGACGTACGGCGGCGACTTGGGCGCGTACCGCTGGACGGTCCACGTCCACAGCGTGCCGGTACAGGACAGGACGACCGGCTCGGCCGGTCCTCCGCAGCGGGGGCACACCGGCTCGGCAGGGTGGACGGCCACCGCGCAGCCGGCGCACCGGGAGCCGCGCAGCGGGTCCCCGGAGGCCGTTGCGGCGGTGGTCACCGTCCCTTCCACTTGGGTTCGCGCTTCTCCAGGAAGGCCGAGACGCCCTCCGCCGCGTCGTCGGAGTTGAGTACGACGCCGACCGCGAGGTGTTCCATGACCATCAGCGACTGGATGTCCGCGTCCAGACTGCGGTCGATGGTCATTTTGGTGAGCCACATGGTGAACGGACTCTTGTCGATGAGCTGCCCGGCGAACTCCTCGACCGTCGCGTCCAGCTTGTCCGCCGGGGCCGAGGAGTTGATCAGGCCGAACTCGGCCGCCTCGACCCCGTTCAGCAGCTTGCCGGTGAGCATCAGCTCCTTGGTCTTGCGGACGCCGATCATGCGGGGCACCCGGTAGATCGGGCCCGCCCCGCCGAACAGGGCACGGCGGATGTGGAAGTCGCCGATCAGGGCGTCGTCCGCGGCGATCGCGAAGTCGCAGGAGATCATCAGCTCGAAGCCGCCCGCGGTGACATGGCCTTCGAGGACGGCGATCGACGGGGTCTTCATGGAGTACAGCCGGTCGCAGACCTTCGCCGACTTCACCGCGACGTCGATCGCGTTGGACCTGCCGACGAAGTCGGCTTTGAGGCTGTCCAGGTCGAACCCGGAGCAGAAGGTGCCGCCCCGGCCGCGCAGCACCAGGACGCGCAGCTCGGGGTCCTCGTCGACCTCGGTGATGATCTCGTCCAGCCGGTCGAGGATGGGCACGGTCACGCAGTTCTTCTTGTGCGGCCGGTTGAGCCAGACACGGGCGGTGTGGCCGTCCCGCTCGAACTGGATCTCGTCTTCGACTGCCATGAGCTCCTCCAAACTGAACTGAATTCAATACGATTCTCGGGCCAGTAGATGCCCCTGTCAACCGGTTGGCGGCCCTTTGCCGTCCGATTCAGGCGGGCCGTCCGGTTCAGGCGGGCCGTCCGGTGAGCCCGAGCATTCCGGCCAGCCGGACGCGGTGGTCGTCAGCGGTGCCGAACAGCGCCTCGTCAGCGCGTGCCCGCCGCAGATACAGATGGGCGGGATGCTCCCAGGTGAAGCCGACACCCCCGTGGAGCTGCACATATTCTGCCGTCGCCCGCCGGTACGCGGCCGAGCACGCCACCGCCGCCGCACTCGCGGCCACCGGCAGCTCCCCGGTCCGGCCGGCGAGGCAGGCCGCCGCCCAGGCTGACGACGACCGCGCCCCCTCGACCTCGACCAGCAGATCGGCCAGCCGGTGTTTGACCGCCTGGAAGGACCCGATCGGTCTGCCGAACTGAGTTCGCTGCGATATGTACGCCAGTACGGCGTCCAGCGCGTGCGCGCAGCCGCCGACCTGTTCGGCCGCCAGCGCCGCCCGCCCGGCGTCCAGAACGGCCTCGACGATCCCGGGGGCCCGGCCCGCCTCCCCCACCGGCTCGGCCGGCGCCCCCCGGAAGCCGACGAGCGCCTGACGGCGCGTGAGGTCCAGCACCGGCCGCCGGTTGCGGTCGCACGTCCCGCTGTCCGGCTCGCAGGCGAACAGCCTGGGCCCGTCGGGCGCCCGGGCCGCCACCAGCAGCAGGTCGGCATCCTGACCGTCGGGGACGAAATCGGCCTGCCCGCGCAGCACCCAGCCGTCCGGACCCCGCTCGGCGGTTATGTCGGCGGCGTACAGGAACCCGGCGACGGTCGCAGTGAGCGCGCCCCGCGCGATGCCGGGCAGCCAGCGCTCGCACGCCCGCCTGTCGCCGCTGCCCAGCAGGGCGTACCCGGCCAGCACGACGGTCGGCAGCAGCGGAGCGGGGCACAGCACCCGCCCGGCCTCCTCCAGGGCCACGGCGAGTTCGGCGAAGGAGCAGCCGGCGCCGCCGTACTCCTCGGGAAGAGCCAGGCCGTGCACTCCGATCTCACCGGCGAGCCGCTCCCACAACTCCTGGTCGTGGCCGCGCGGGCCGGCCGTCTGCTTGCGCATCTCCTCGGGCCCGCACGCCCCTGACAGGAACCCCCGAAGCACAGCACGCAGTTGGCGCTGTTCCTCGGTCTCCAGCAGCAGCGCCGGATCGACATCCACCCGGAACATCCAAGCCTCCCTAGACCGTGAACCGTCCGCCATTGGCCAGCAGCACCGCGCCGACGAGGTTGGCCGCCTCGTCGCCCGCCAGGAACAGCGCGATGTCCGCGATCTCCCCCGCCGTGGCGTACGGCCGTACGCGCGGGTCGGCGAAGCCCTGCCGCAGCGCGGCGGGGGTGCGGGCGGCCATGCCGGTCTCGGTCGGCCCGGGCGCCACGGTGTTGACGCGGACCCCGAACGCGATCGCCTCCTTGGCGACGGACTGGCTCAGCGCGTGCACACCGGCCTTCGAGGCGGCGTAGTGCGGATATCCGGCCGGGGCGTCGAGGGCCGCGGAGGAGCCGATCGTGACGATCGCGCCGGACCGGTTCGGCACCATGGCCCGCACGGCGGCGCGCAGGACGTGGAACGTGCCGTACAGATTGACCCGCATGACCCGTTCCCAGGCGGACCCGTCGAGCCGGGTGACCACTTCGGGCGGCAGGCCGGACGACAGGGCCTCGGCGATCCACTGCTTCGCCTCCGGGTCGTCGACCCCGGCCGCGTGCACGACGACGTCCAGACGGCCGTGTGCCCGCAGGGCCTCGTCGACCGACCGCTCGACCTGCCCGGCATCGGCCACGTCCACGGTGAACGCGAGTGCGCCGGGCAGTTCCTTCGCCACCGCCTCGGCCGCGGGACCGTCGATGTCCGCGGCCACGACCAGAGCGCCCTCCCCTGCGAGCCGTCCGGCCACCGCGGCGCCGATGCCGGAGCCCGCGCCGGTGACCAGCGCGACTCTGCCGGCGAAGCGCCCCCGTCCCCGCGCCGCGTTTCCGCCGTCCATCGGCTCCACCACCCTCACATATTGAACTGACTTCATTTTTGCTACCGTCTCACTCATGTCAACAGGCAGGATGAGGGCGATCCGGCTGACCCGCTGGGGCGGACCACCGGTGCTCACCGAAGTGACCCGGCCGGAACCCGAAGGCGAAGAGGTCGCGATACGGGTCGAGGCGGTCGGTCTGTGCCGGTCCGACCTCCACGTCGTGGACGCCGCACCGGGCGCCCTGCCGTACCGGATCCCGTTCACGCTCGGGCACGAGGTCGCTGGACGGGTGGCGGAGCGCGGCGCCGGGGCGACCGGCCCGGCGGTCGGCGAGCGCGTGGTCGTCCACGGCCCCTGGGGCTGCGGGAGTTGCGCGCGCTGCTCGGCCGGGGCGGACAACTACTGCGACGCGCGCGCCGCCCTCGACACGGCACGCGCCGGAACCGGCGCCGGACTCGGGCGGGACGGCGGGATGGCCGACCTCCTGCTCGTCCCGTCCGGGCGGTTGCTGGTGCCGGTCGGCGACCTGGACCCCGTGCAGGCCGCGCCGCTGTCCGACGCCGGGCTCACCTCGTACCACGCGGTCGCCGGGGTCCGCGCGGCGCTCGGGGAGGGCGCGAGCGCCGCGGTCCTCGGAACCGGCGGGCTGGGGCACTTGGCGGTCCAGATCCTGCGCGCCACCACGTCCGCGCACATCCTCGCCGTGGACGTCAGGGAACAGGCACTTGCCGTGGCCGCCGAATCCGGCGCCCACTTCGGCACGCTCCTGCGCCCCGACACAGCCGAGGTCCTGCGGCGGCGGACCGGCGGCGCCGGGGTGGACGCCGTGCTCGACTTCGTCGGCAGCCCTTCCAGCCTGGGGCTCGCCACCGCCCTGCTGCGGGCGGGCGGAGAACTGGCCGTCGTCGGGAGCGGCGGCGGGGAGCTGACCGTCCGCAAGCCCGGCGCGCTCCCGGCGGGACTGCGGATCTCGCTGCCCTTCTGGGGGACACGCCCGGAGCTGGAGCAGGTCGTCGCGCTGGCCCGCGAGGGCGCCCTGAGGGTGGAGACCGAGCACTTCCCCCTCCCACGGGCCCTGGAGGCGTTCGAGGCGCTGCGCTCCGGTGGAGTGCGGGGGCGGGCGGTGCTGATTCCCGGCTGACGCGACCCCTCGACTCCAGAAGTGAGTTCAATTAGGGTCTGGCTCACGCAACGACGCGACGACGCAACGAGGCGGTGGGCCGGCGTGGGTGCTGGAACGGTTGATCTGCTGGTGATCGGTGGCGGTATGGCCGGGCTCTCGGCCGCCGCGCGGGTCGCCTCCGAGGGCGGCTCCGTCGTCCTCGTGGAACGGGCTGAGCGCACCGGCGGCTCCGCGCGCTTCGCCGGGTTCGTCTGGACGGCCCCCACCGTCGAGGAGCTGCGCCGCATCAATCCGGACGGCGATCCGGAGCTCGCGACCGCACTGCTCAACGGGTTCGAGGACGCGGTGGCCTGGATCCGCCTCCTCGGCGTGGAGTGCCGGCCGCCGGTCCCCGTACTCGGCTTCGGCCGTGGACACCAGGTCGACACCAACCGCTACCTCGACGCCTGCGAGCGGCTGATCCGCGACCGGGGCGGGGATGTGCTGACCGCCACCCGAACCCGCGACCTGCTGACGGAGGACGGCGTGGTCAGGGGCGCGGAGTGCGTGCTGCCCGACGGTTCCCGCCGCCGGATCGACGCCGCCTGGACCCTGCTCGCCACCGGCGGCTTCCAGGGCGACCCGGATCTGCGAGCCGAGCACATCCACCCCCGGGCCCGGGAAATCGGGCTGCGCGCCAACCCGTACAGCCGTGGCGAGGGGCTCGCACTCGGCCTCGCGGCGGGCGCGGCGTTCGGCCCGAAGGACGCGGGGTTCTACGGGCATCTGATGCCCGCGGGCGTCTCCCTCTCCGACCCGGCGCGCTTCGTCGGCCTCGCCCTCTACTACAGCGAGCACGCCCTGCTGTTCGACATCACGGGTGAACGCTTCGCCGACGAGACCGCCGGGGACCACCTGACCACCATGGCACTGCTGGAACGGCCGCAGGCCCGGGGCCTCCTGGTCGCCGACGCCCGGGTGCACCGCGAATGGATCTCCGCCTCCTACGTGGAGGGCATCCCCGGCGTGGACAAGTTCCAGTTGTGCCACCGCGCCGGAGCCCGCTGCGCCGTGGCGGACAGCCTGGAGGAGTTCGCGTGGATGCCCGCGGAATGGGGCTACCCCGGCACCCGGATCCGCGACCGCGTCGAGGAGTTCAACGCCGCCGTACGCGACGGCGGCGAGACGGCCCCCGGGCGGCTGCTCGACCGGCAGCCGCTCGACGAGCCGCCCTTCTACGTGATCGAGGCCGTTCCCGCGATCACGTTCACCTTCTCGGGCCTGCTGACCGACGCGGGGGCCCACGTCCTGTCGGCGGACGGGCACCACCGGATTCCCGGTCTGCTGGTGGCGGGCGCGGATGCGGGCGGGCTGTACCGGCGGGCGTACGCCGGCGGCCTCGCTCCGGCGCTCGTGTTCGGCCTCGCGGCGGCCCGGACCGTGCTCGCCGGGACAGCCGGCGGCGGGCGGTGAACAAATCCCGTGCAGCAGTCTTGCCCGGTCGGCACACACCTGCCTAACGTGCTGAATTGAGTTCAATTTACCTAAGGGAGGGACTGTGAGTCAGTTCCTGCTCGTCCTGGTCAGCGGCATCGCGAGCGGAGCCGTGTACGGCCTCATCGGACTTGGGCTGGTCATCATCTACCGGGCCACCGACGTCGTGAACTTCGCGATGGCCTCCCTGGCGACCCTGGGCCTGTACGTGACCGTCTCGCTCCGCGACAGGGGCGTGGCGACGGTGCTCGGTGTGCTGGCCGCGGTCACCGTCACCGTCGTCGCGGGCCTGCTGGTGCGCGAAACGGTGATCAGGCCTCTGGGGCAGGGACAGCTGTTCTCCGCCCTCGTGCTGACCATGGGAGTATCGCTGGTCGCCGAGAACGCGGCCGGCTCGATCTGGGGCGACCAGCCGAAGGCCTTCCCCAGCCTGCTCGACGGAACGGTGCGCTGGTCCGGTGCCGCGCTGCCCGCCCAGAGCCTGCTGACGATCGCCGTCGCCGCCGTGGCGATGGCGCTGGTGGGCTACCTGTTCGGGCGCACCACGCTGGGCTCGGCCATGCGCGCCGTGGCCGAGTCCGCGGACACCGCCCGCGTGGTCGGGCTGGGGGCGCAGCGGCTCGCCCGGATCGCCTGGGCGCTCGGCCTGGGCCTGGCCGCACTCGGCGCCTGCCTGTACGCGCCGAGGGCCGGGCTGGTGCCCACCATGCTCGCCGCGCCGCTGTTCCGTGCCTTCGCCGGGATCTTCCTCGGGGGCCTGACCAGCATGTACGGCGCCGTCATCGGCGGGCTGACGATCGGTGTGCTGGACAACCTGGCGGCCAACTACGTATCTGCCAGCCTCCGGGACACCTTCGTGTTCTCGTTCACTGTCCTGGTGCTGCTGATCCGGCCTCAGGGCATGTTCGGCGCACGCACCTTCCAACGGGTCTGAGGGATCTGAGGAGTCGCTTCCATGGTCTTCAACCGTTCCGTCCTGGCGAGGGCCGCACTCGGGCCGGCCGCCGGCGCGGTGCTCATGGCCTTCATGGCCTCCGGCGCGATCCCGGCCTACCAGATGTACTCGGTGGCGCTCGCGGCGGTCTACACCGTGGTGGTGCTGTCGGTCGGCCTGCTCGCCGGCTGGTCGGGCATCTGGTCGGTGGGACATCCGGCCTTCTTCGCCATCGGCGCCTACTTCGCCGCCTACGGCAGCGGCCACGGCTGGCCGCTGGAGGCGGTGATGCTCGGCGCGGTCGCCACCGGCGCCGTGCTGGGCGCCTTCCTGGGATACGCGGGCGCCAGGTTCTCCGTGCTCTACATCGCTCTGCTCACCCTCGCGTTCACCATGGTGGCCCTCGAACTGATCAACCGCTGGAGCACCGTCACCGGTGGCGACCAGGGGATACCGGTGCTGCAACTGCACAGCGCCCTGGGCCTGGGCACTCTCGCGGGAGGCGGTACGCAGGCCCAGTACCTCGCCGTGGGAGCCGCCGCCGTGGTGCTGGCGCTGGCCGTGCCGGCCTCCGCCTCGGGGCTGCGGATGCGGCTGGTGGCCGCCAAGTCGCACCCCCTGGCGGCCCGTACGATCGGCATCGCCCCGGAGGCCCAGTCGGCCCTGTCGTTCGCGGTGAGCGCCGCGTGCACCAGCTTCGCGGGCGTGCTGCTCGGTCTGATCACCGGATTCGTCAGCCCGGA
This sequence comes from Streptomyces sp. NBC_01537, assembly GCF_045040445.1. Taxonomy (NCBI): domain Bacteria; kingdom Bacillati; phylum Actinomycetota; class Actinomycetes; order Kitasatosporales; family Streptomycetaceae; genus Streptomyces; species Streptomyces sp. NBC_01537. Next base: position 658,540 of record NZ_CP109392.1, read on the forward strand.
TCCGTTCTCGCTCGGCATCGGCATCGCGCTGATCGCGGCCTGCGTCCTGGGCGGGGTGGGGACCATCGTCGGCGCGGTGGCCGGCGGCGCGTATCTGACCTGGAACCCCTCGCTGTCCTCCGCCGTCGGACTCCCCCAGCCGGTGGTCCAGGGCCTGGTCCTGATCGGCGTGCTCCTCTTTCTTCCCGGCGGGCTCGTGCCGTTCCTCGCCCCGCCTGCGCGCACCGCGCTCCGGTGGGTCCCGCGACGGCCCGGTGCTGGGCGCCCGGTGCCGCCGCCGGTTCCGGCGGAGCCGGCGCGGGTCACGGGTACCAAGAGCGACGGCCCGCTGCTGCGGCTGGAGCACGTATCGGTCGCGTACGGCGGGCTCAAAGCGCTGGAGAACGCCTCGCTGTCCCTGCGGCGGGACGAGATCCTGGCCGTCATCGGCCCCAACGGGGCAGGAAAGACCACCCTGCTGAACGTCCTGTCGGGGCTGACCGGCAGCGGCCGGGTGAGCGGGACCGCCGAGTTCGCCGGCCGGCCGCTGCTCAAGGCCCGGGCGACCGCGCGGCGGCGCCTCGGCATCGGCCGTACGTTCCAGCACGCCGAGGTCTTCCCCGAACTCACCGTCGCCGAGAACGTGCTGTGCACCCGCCGCCGGATCACGGCCCGGGACCGGGCCGCCGTCGCGCGGCTGCTGGACTCCGTCGGTCTCGCCGACGTGGCGGACCGCCGCCCGGCGGAGCTGCCGTTCGGCCTGCAGAAGCGGCTCGACCTCGCCCGCGCGATGGCCGGGAAGCCGGAACTGCTGGTGCTCGACGAGCCGTTCGGGGGCCTCGACGCCGGTGAACGGGCGCTGCTGGCCGGACACATCAGGCGGCTGCACGAGAACGGCACGGCCGTCGTGGTCATCGACCACGTGCTCGACGACCTCTTCTCCGTCGCCCACCGGGTGCTCGCGTTCGACTTCGGCCGCACGATCGGCGAGGGCACCCCCGACACCGTTCTGCAGGACCCCGAGGTGCGCTCGTCCTACCTGGGCTCGGTCGCCGCCAGGGCGGAACTGCCCGAGCGCAGCGGCGGCGAACGGCCCGTGATCCGGCTGCGCGGCGTGGGCCACACGTACGGAGGCGTCGTCGCGCTGCGGGACATCGACCTCGATGTCCACGAAGGGGTGGTGCTCGGCATCGCGGGCGCCAACGGCTCGGGCAAGAGCACCCTGGCCGGCATCCTGCACGGCTCGGTGAAACCCGCCCGGGGCAGCAGGGACGCGGGTACGGCCGAGGACCGGGTGGTCCGCACCAGCCTGGCCCCCGAGGGGCGGGCCCTGTTCAAGAGCCTCACCCTGCGGGAGAACCTCGAAGTCGCGGCGTACGCGGCCGGCATCACCGGCGCGCCGCTGCGCGAACGGCTGGAGGAGACCACCCTGTGGCTGCCGCCACGGCTGCGCGACCGGATGTCCGCCTCCGCCGCCGGGCTGTCCGGAGGGGAACAGCAGATACTCGCCATCGCCCGCGCCCTGATCGTGCGGCCGAACGTCCTGATCGTGGACGAACCGGCGCTCGGGCTGGCTCCCGCCCTGGTCGACGAGGTCTACGACCGGCTGGTCCGGCTGGCTCACGACGGCCTGACAGTCGTTCTGCTGGAGCAGCTGCTCAGCCGGGCCATGTCCGTGTGCCACGAGGTGGCCGTGCTCCACGAGGGCGGCGTCGCCGCGCAGGGACGGCCCGGCGACCCTTCCTTCGCCGCCCTCGCGGAAGCGGCGTACTTCAGCGGCGACCGCGAGACCGCCGCTGCCGGCGCCGTCTAGGGCCTGCGGTTCCGAGGTCAGATCGTCACCGAACTCAAGTGGAAACATCGGAAACAGAGGTGGACCGTGCTCCGCAGATCCAGCAGATTCCGCCGCACCGCCGGCACCATCGCCGTCCTGGCCAGTGTCGCGCTCATGGCCGGCGCGTGTGCGGGCCAGGATTCCGCGTCGGCCGGCGGCGGCAGCCAGTCGGACATCAACATCGGCGCCTGGATGCCCCTCACCGGGGCCCTCGCCGCGTACGGCGTGCCCGAGAAGGCCGGCGCGGACGCGTACTTCAAGATGCTGAACGCGCAGGGCGGCATCAACGGCCGCAAGATCCGGTGGACGGTCAAGGACAACGCCTATGACCCGCAGCAGACCGTACAGATCGCTCGCGAACTGGTCGGCCAGGACAAGGTCGTGGCCATTGTCGACGCGAACGGCACCGCCCAGGGTGAGGCCGCCTTCCCGTTCGTCCTCCAGCAGTCCAAGGTGCCGATCCTGAACGAGCTGGGCGGCTCGGAGTCCTGGTACGACCCGCCCCGCCCCGGGCTCTTCGGCACCCAGACCCTGTACGAGGACCAGGCCGCGGCGGTCGCCACCTGGGCGGTGCAGGACGGCGCGAGGAAGATCCTCGTCGTCCACAGCGACCCGGCCGCGTTCGTCAATGTGGCCGAGCAGGTGGAGCCGGTCGCGAAGAAGACGGACCCGTCGGTGGAGGTGGACCGGCTGCCGGTCAAGTTCCAGACCACCGACTACACCCCGGTGGTCAGCAAGGTGAAGGCCGACAAGCCCGACGCGGTGATCCTGGTCCTCACCTCCCCCGAGGCGGCGGCCTACCTGAAGGAGGCAAAGCTCCAGGGGCTGTCGCCCGCCACATACGGCTACGCCCCCGTCGCAGCGGAGTCGACGATCACCCTGGCCAAGGATGCCGCCGAGGGCCTCAAGGCCGTACAGCTGGTCAAGGCGCCCACCGACCCGGACCCCGCGGTGAAGGAGTTCCGCACCGCGATGGCCAAGTACGAGCCCGGCCAGCCCGCCGGATTCATCGCGCTGTGGGCCTGGAGCAACGCGAAGGTGTTCGCGCAGATCGCGAAGACCGTCAAGGGTCCCGTCACCTCCGACGCTCTGATCAAGGCGTACGAGAAGGCTTCCGCCGTGGACCCGGGGGTGTCGCCGGTGATGAAGTTCGGCCCGAGCAGCCACCTGGGCACCCGGAGCGTGCAGCGAGTGGTCGTGAAGGACGGAGTCTGGACGTCTGTCGGCGACTTCTACACGCCTCCGGCGCGCGGCTGACTCCGGCTGAGGCGGTGGGGACGGCGCTCTCGCCCCCACCGCCTCATGGCGACAGCGCGGACGGGCCGCAACGTCCATCACATGATCAAGGTCAGGGACAACAACATCGCCGAGACCCTGCTCCGGATGACCGCCCTGGCCACGGGCCGCCCCGCCACCTTCGAGGACGGCAGCCGGAAGTCTTCTCCTTCGTCGAGAACGGCTCCACCGCTGATCCGAGCGACATCAAGGACGCGATGGACGGCCTCGCGGCCACCGTGAACGGCTGCTGGGCGTAGCGACAGCCTCAGAGTTTTCCTGCGGGAATGCGGCGGCCGGGCCGTCTGTTACACCGCATGTGACTGACATGCGCGGGCCAAGAAAGCCCGCGGGGTGTCGGGTGGAAGGAGAACCTCATGGCACGCAGCAGTGCGCGTCCCGTCGTCCGGCTCAGGTCGTCGGCCGGGACCGGTGTCACCTACGTAACGCGCAAGAACCGCCAGAACGACCCCGACCGGCTCGTCCTGCGCAAGTACGACCCGGTGGTCGGGGAGCACGTCCCGTTCCGGGAGGAACGCTGACCCGGGCAGTCCCCCGCCCGGTGGCCGGCCGCAAGAAAGGACCACGCATGAAGTCCTCTGTACACCCCGCATCCCGTCCGGTCGTCTTCCGCGACCGTGCCGCGGACGTCGCGTTCCTGACGCGTTCGACCGCGGACTCCGCCAGGACGATCGAGTGGGAGGACGGCAACACCTACCCGCTGATCGACGTCGAGATCTCCTCGGCGAGCCACCCCTTCTACACCGGAACCACACGGGTCCGGGACACCGCCGGCCGGGTGGAGCGCTTCGAGCGCCGCTACGGCCGCGCGGCCACGGCACGCGGCTGAACCGCGGGCCGACGCCACAGCAGAAGGAACCGGCCCGGCCGCCGCACCTCGCGGAGGCCGGGCCGGCCTCTATGCCAGAGCCTCCCGGGCGACGGCCGTCCCGGCCCGGAGCGCGGCGACGGGATCGGCCGCCTCGTCCAGCTCGATGAGGACGATGCCGGCACCGGGGGTGCGCGACATCGCGTCGGCCCATCCTGGCCAGTCGACGATGCCGGTGCCCAGTTCGGCCATGTAGGGCTGCTGCTGGGCGAAGACCGTGTCGTCGATGGTGAGTTCGACGTCGATCGGCTTGACCGCGTCCTTCCAGTGCGCGAGTGCGATGCGCTGGGAGTGGCGGCGGGCGACGGCGACGGGGTCGCCTCCCCCGAGCGCGATATGGCAGGAGTCGGGGCACAGCCACACGTAGCGCGGATCGGTCAGGGCCATGAACAGGTCGATGTCCCTCTCGTACCAGAGCGTGCTGTTGGACTCCGTGTGGAAGACGAGCTTCACACCGTGCTGTGCGACGGCCTCACCGACGATGTGGGCGATGCCTGCCATCCGGGTCATGTACGCGGCGTCGACGAAGAAGGGCGGGCGCGTCCCGTACGTCGCGCGCATGGGCAGCCCGGTGACGAGGAGTTCCGCGCCCACGTCGGCGAGGAATGCCGCACGTCGTTCGGCGTCGGCGACTATCGCGGACAGGTTGTCGCCGTGCCGCCAGTCGGGGCACTCGCTCTCGGCAATGAAGGCGCTCACGACGGACAGGCCCCGGGCCTGCAGCTCGCGGCGGAACGACGGCGCGTCGCCGAAGGCGCGCAGGACCGAGTCGATGTCGCCCGGCGCGAAGGTCAGCTCGATGCCGGTGACACCGGCCTCGGCCAGCGCGTCCATCGCCCGCTCCCAGAAGCGCTCGGGGTGCTTGAGGGCCCAGTCGCGAAAGGCGTCGGCGGATTCCAGGCCCCAGAATCCGGGGTGGTAGAAGGTCACGATGTCGGTGGCGAAACTCGGTGCTGGGGCCATGGTGGGTGTCTCCCGTCGGATCGGCGGTGTCATTCGGCGCCTGCGCGGGCGTTGTAGACGACGATGCCGTCGGCGTCGACGGCCTTCCGGTAGCCGCGGAACACCGCGAGCGCCTCGTCCCGGAGCACGTCCCGCACGACGTCGATGCCGCGTGCCCGGAACTGCTCGGCCCAGTCCGCGCCGAGCGGGCCCTCGTCGAACGTGGTGATCTCCTCCAGTTCCGGGCCGTCGCCGGCGACCACGAGGCCGCGCACCCCGGACCACATCGCCGCGCCGTAGCACTGGATGCACGGACGCCAGTTCACGACCAGTTCGTGCGCCGGCATTCCGTCGCCGCCGAGGTCCCAGCCGCCGGTCGCGGTCTGGGCCAGTCCGAGGGCGACGACCTCGGCGTGCGCGCTGGAGACGCCGGAGGCGAGTACGACGTTCACGCCGACCGAGACGATCCGGCCGGTGTCCCGCTCGGCGACGAGTGCCGCGAACGGGCCGCCGTTGCCCTCACGCCAGTTGCGGTCGGCCAGGCGGTGCACGAGGCGCATCCGGTCGTCGCGGTCGGGGATGACGGCGGGGACGGCGGGCGCGGCGGCCAGTTCGTCGTCGATCCACGCCGGCAGCGCCACGCGGTATTCCTTCGCGATGTCGATCACGATCGGACTTCCTCTCGATGTACGGCTCGGTCTGCGGCTCGATGTGCGGCTGGATGTGCGGTTCGAGTTGCGGCGACGGCCCGGGCGGCCCGCACAGCCGTCACCGCGCCGGTCAGGGTGACGTTGGCGGCCATCGCGGTGGGGATCACGCCGTTGCCGGCCAGGTACAGGTTGTCGTAGCCCCACACCCGGCCGTCCGGGCCGCACACGCTGGTGCCGTCGTCGGCGGGGCCGGACCGGACGGTGCCGGTCTGGTGCAGCGACGAGCCGGGCGGGAGCAGAGCGTGTTCGGTCGCGGGATCGAACGGGCCGAACTCCTCGGCGATCGACCGGACCTCGTCGAGCGCCCGCCGGATCAGCGCGCGGTCGGCGTCGGAGTAGCCGAACTCGACACCGATCCGGGGCATCCCGGCGAGGTCGGTTTCGGTCTCCGAGAACACAAGCCGGTTCTCGGGGCGGGACTCGACGGGTGCGAACAGCGAGAGGCCCACGGAGTGTGCGAGGGGGCAGCCGTCCTCGTCCACGTACGTCCGGTTCATTATCTGGCCGTGGAACGGCTGGGCCGCTCCGTTCTGCGGCAGCCAGAGCGAATCCGTGCTGAACTCGCCGTCGCGCGGCAGGGGCAGGGCGTCGAGGCCGATGCCGAACCGGTCGAGGTCGAGCAGCACCCGGGCGGTGATGAACGCGTGCTCGTTGAGGTTGCGGCCCAGCGCCTCGGGGCGGATGCCGGAGGCGAACAGCAGTTGCGGGGTGCGCAGCGCGTCGGCGCAGACCACGACGACGTCCGCGAGGAGCTGCGACTCGGCGCCGTCGGCGCCGTCGGCGACGCGACGCAGCCGGGCGCCGGTGACATGGCCGTCCGAGACGATGAGCGACGTCGCGAGCGTCCCGGTCACCAGGGTGAAGGCCGGATCCCCGCCCGTCGCGATCGCGGGGAAGATCGTGCCCGGGGCCGTACGGGGCATGGGGCCCGATGCCGTCGCGGTGACGGCCATGGGCATGGGCTGCGGCTGCCGGTCGGCCGGTCCGACGCCGTCGAAGCGCCGGCGCAGTACGTCGAGCACCGCCTCGCCGGCCCCGGTCGGGCCGATCGCGGCGGGCGTGACCGCGAGCACCCGGTGCGCGGTGTCCAGGTCGGCCGCCCAGCGGGCCGGGTCGCCGAAGTCGAACACCTCGTGTCCGGCGGGCCACGGCGTCGCGGCGGTCCAGTGCACCCCCATGCCGCCCGCGTTCCATGCGAGCGCTGTCGCGGGCATCGCCTCGGCGTCCTCGCCGAAGGCGAGCGCGTGGAACATGCCGGGCTGAAGAGCGGTGAGGCTGTCCGCCACCTCGCGCACCACCTCGGCGCCCGTGTACATGCCCTGGATGCCGCTGCCGACCTGCTCGTTGTAGCGTGCCCAGAGGACCGGGTCGTCCACGTCGTGCAGATGCACACCTGGGGCCCCGCCGATCGCGCTGCCGCCGTCGACCATGGTGATGTCCAGCGCCGGATCGGTGTCCCGCAACTGGCGGGCCACTACGGATCCCATGATGCCGCTGCCCACGATGAGGACGTCGGTGCGGGTGGTGTCGGTCAAAACAGACTCCTGTTGTGTACCACGGGTGTTGATGTGTCACGCGCTCGGGGCGAGCGGGCCGAACAACTCGGTGTCCATGCGGTCGAGCGCCATCTTGACGGCGCCGATGAGGTCGGCGTCGCGGCCCAGGCCGGTCGCCCGCAGCTCCACGGCGGGGGTGCGGGCGTCGCGCATCGCCTTGCGCACCCGGGGCAGCAGCACATCGGCCGCGTCCTCCAGACCGCCGCCGAGCACGATGAGCGACGGTGCCACCGTCCACGACAGGGTCGTGAGGATGGACGTGATGTTCTCCACGAACTCGTCCACCTCCGCGAGCGCTGTCGCATCGCCGGCCCGGGCCGCGTCGAAGCGGTCGAGCGCGACACGGCGCAGGGCCGGTTCCGGCGCGGTGAGCCATGCCACCGGGCGGTCCTGGACCGAGCCGGCCGGCATCGACACCGCCTCGACGATCTCGCCCGCGGCACCGTCGAGTCCGCGGTGCACGGCGCCCCGGATGAGGATGCCCAGACCGGTCCGGTTCCCGAGCATCGCCCACACGACGTTGTCGTGGTCACCGGCCACGCCCCGCCAACGTTCGGCGAGCGCGCCGAGGTTGGTGTCGTTGTCGGCGAACCAGGGCATCCGGATGCGTCGGCTGAGTTCTTCGGGCAGGTTCACGCCTTCCCACCGCGTCGTGTGCACCAGACGCCGCACCACTCCGTCGTCGTCGATGGCGCCGCCGCCCGCGACCGCACCGGCTCGCAGGCGGTCCACCGAGCCGCCCGCCTCGTCGAGCGCCTCCAGCACCAGAGCCGCCGCGTCGTCGAGCGTGACCTGCGGATCCTGGTAGGAGCGCAGCGGCCGGTACGCCCGGCCGAGGATGCGGCCGCGCACATCGGCGACGACCGCGGACGCGTCCAGGGTGGTGATGCGCACGGCCGCCAGCAGCGCGTGTTCGGCCCGCAGTTCGTAGCGGCGGGCGGGGCGCCCGGCACAGCCGCTGGTCGGCACCCGGTCCAGCTCGGTCACCCAGCCCGCCTCGACGAGCGAGTCCAGGATGACCTCGATGGTGCGGCGGGAGAGGCCGGCCTGCTCGGCGAGCTCGGTCAGCGTCATCGGCCCGGCCGACACCGCCAGTGCGCGCAGGATGACCGAGGTGTTGATGCGTCGGACGGCGCTCTGGTTCATCCCGGACATCAGCACGCCTCCGTCACCTCGGACTCCGACCGCACCACAGGATCGAACACGCCTGTGGTGTCGGCCGTGAACGCCGCGCCGGGGCTGCCGTACTCGCGGGCCGGATCGCCGGGCGTCCCGGTCGCCCTCGCCCAGGCCGGGGCCCGGCCCCGTACGAACCCGACCAGATCGGCGTGCATGAAGGTGGCCAGTTCCACGGGCGGGTTCGGCCCCAGCGCCTCTGGGACGCCGGGTGCGTCGAGCACGTCGAAGAAGAACGGGATGTCGATGCAGTGCGTGGCGCCGCCGAGCACCGGGGAGGGCCATTCGAAGGAATACAGCCAGGTGCCGGCGGGGGCGTCGCGACGGGAGGCCGCCACGCGCGGGCAGGCGGCGCGGAAGAGGGTGTCCGTCACCCGGGTGCCGGCCTCGCGGGTGCCTGCCGTGCCGGTGCCTGCCTCGCGGGTGGCGTCGCCGCCGTCGAACTCGTCGCCCGTCGCGCCCAGCAGCAGCGGTACGCCGCGCCCGTGCGCCCTGAGCCCGTCGGCGATGGACACCGGCAGGAGGTCGTCGCCGACGAACGGGCCGAGCACGAGCGCGTCCTCGCCCAGCTCGTCCCGCAGGTCGATGACGCCTTGCTGGATGTGCCCCACCGTGCGACCGGCGAATCCGGCTCGCGTCGGCGGCACGCCGAGCCGGTGCCCCAGCCGTCCGAGGAAGTCGCGGGCGGCGTCCCCGCCCACTTCGAAGGTGCCACCGGACAGGCTGACCGCACGGTGGAAGCGGCCGCGCCCGGCGGGCGACGAGAGTAGCGCCAGCACCGCCCCGCCCCCGGCCGACTGTCCGGCGACGGTGACCCGGTCCGGATCGCCGCCGAAAGCGGCGATGTTGTCCTGCACCCAGTCGAGCGCGAGCAGCAGGTCGCGCAGCCCGAGGTTCGGGGGTACGTCCTCCAGCGGGGCGAAGCCGTCGACGCCCAGCCGGTAGCCGACGGTGACGCAGACGACCCCGTCGCGGGCGAAGGCGCGGCCGTCGTACCACGGGCTGGCCGGGCTTCCCGCCAGGAAACCACCGCCGTGGATCCACACCATGACCGGGCAGGGCTCGCGGTCGTCGCCCTCGGCCGGAGCCACAAGGGCGAGGTTCAGCACGTCCTCGCCCGGCACCGACGGCTCCGGCACACTGATCGTCTCGAACAGCGGAACGGTTTGCGCGGTGGCGCCGTGCCGGGACGCGTCGAACGGCTCCGTGAACCGGCCGCGTCGGACCGGTGCGGCGAACCGCCGCGCACCGGTGGGTGTTTCGGCGTACGGGATGCCGAGGAAGCGCCGTACGCGGCCGGTGCGACGGCCGGTGACGGTGCCCGCCGGAGCGCGTACGGTGACCGGCTCGCCGGGTGCGTCGAATACGTCCATGGGGCTCACCGCATCCCCGTTCCGGCGACGCCCTGCACGAAGTAGCGCTGCAGGAACAGGAAGAGCACCAGCACCGGCAGCATCACGACGATCGCGCCGGCGAGCATCAGGCCGTAGTCGGTGACGTGCGCCGCCGCCTGGCTGGTCGCGGCCAGGCCCACCGGCAGTGTGTAGCCGGACATGCTCTGGGCGACGATGAGCGGCCAGAGGAAGTTGTTCCACGCATTGAGGAACGACATGATCGTGATCGTGGCGACCGCGGGCCCGGCCAGCGGGAGGAAGATCCCGAAGAAGATCCGGAACTCGCCCGCGCCGTCGATCCGGGCCGCTTCGAGCAGTTCGTCGGGGATCGACATCGCGTACTGCCGCATGATGAAGACCGACAACGGCAGCGCCAGGCTCGGCAGCGCGATACCGGTGAGGGTGTCCGCCAGGCCCAGGTCGACCGTGATCACGAACTGCGTGACGAACACCGTGGTGAGCGGCACCATCATCGCGCCCATCACCGCGGCGAAGGCGATCCGCCTGCCCGCGAAGTCGAGCTTCGCGAGCGCGTAGCCGGCGGCCGACGCCGCCACGATGTTGCCGGCCACCACCATGACCGCGACCACGATGCTGTTGACCAGGAACCGGCCGAAGCCCTCGGTCCTGAACAGCCGCTCGAAGTTGTCGAAGGTGAGGTGGTGCGGGAGCCAGGCACCGGGGTCGGAGCGGATCTCGTCGAGGCTGCGCAGCGAGCCGCTGATCACCCAGAGGAACGGGAGCAGCGTGAGCAGCGCGCACAGCACCAGCGCGCCGTACAGCAGGGGCCGGGAGACGGACCGGCGGCGGCGTACCGCGATCCGGTCGGCGGTGGTCATGTGGGCGTCCTCCGACGACGCGGCGAGGGCGGTCATGCGCGGGGCCTGAGCAGCCGGAACTGGACGGCGCTCACCAGCATCACGAGCACGAGCGTCACGAAGGACGCCGCCGAGGACATGCCGAACTCGCCGACCCCGAACTGGTGGTAGGTGTACAGCGCCACCGATTCGGTGGAGCCCAGCGGGCCGCCGTTGGTGAGCAGGTACGGCTCGTCGAAGACCTGGAGGTAGAAGACGGTCAGCAGCACCGACACCATGAGGGTGCTGGGCCGCAGCAGCGGCAGGGTGATGTGCCTCAGCTGCCGCCACCGGCCTGCCCCGTCGAGGGAGGCGGCCTCGTACACGTCCTGCGGAATCGCCTGCAGGCCGGCGAGGAACAGCACCATCGCGGTGCCGAAGTTGCGCCAGACGCCGAGCAGGATGACCACCGGCATGGTCAGATTCGGGTCGTCCAGCCAGTTCGGCCCGGCGAAGCCGACGGCGCCGAGCACCTTGTTGACGGTGCCGTTCGTGTTGAAGGCGTACTGCCAGATCAGCGCGACCGCCACGACGTTCGTGACGACCGGTGCGAAGAAGACCGTGCGGAACACACCGCGCAGCCGGCGGATGCCGGAGTTCAGCACGAGGGCCAGCGCGAGTCCGATCCCCATGGTCAGCGGCACGCCGACGGCCACGAAGACGGCGGTGTTGAGGATGTCCCGCAGGAAGCTCTGGTCCTGGAACAGGCGGAGATAGTTCTCCAGTCCGGTGAAGTCCACCGCGAAGGGATGACGCAGGTCCGCGCCCCGCAGATCGGTGAGGCTGAACGCGAGCGCGGCGACGGTGGGGATCGCCGTGTAGACCAGGAACACGACGGTGAACGGCGCCAGGAACAGCCAGGCGACAGCCGTTCGCCGGGCGCCCCGGGGACGACGCGCTCTGCGCGGCGCCCCCGGGAGGACGGTTACGGTCATCCGCGGATCACTCCGCACCCGTGCCGAGGCTCTCGGCGTACGCCTGGAGGTTCGAGGCGGCCTTCGCGGCGGTCTCCTTGCCCTTGGCCACGGCCTCCATCTCCTTGCCCAGCCGGGTCGCGACCTGCGGCCAGGTGCTGACCTGCGGGAACGACCGGGTGTTCTTCAGCTGCGTCAGGAAGGCGTCCAGCAGCGGCTGGCCCTTGATGGCGGTGTCGTCCCAGGCGGAAACAACCGCCGGCAGCGAGCTGTACGCCTTGTACTGCGAGACCTGGGTGCTCGGGCTGGAGATGTAGCGAATGAGTTTCCAGGACGCGTCCGCGTTGGCGCTGCCGGTGAGCACCCCCCAACTGCCTCCCGCGGAGAAGGAGGTGCTGCCCGAGGATCCGGCCGGCAGCGGCGCGGTGGCGACGTGGGACGCCGTCCAGCCGGTCTTCTTCGCGGCGGTGTCGAGCTGGCCGACGACCCACGGGCCTGTGATCATCGTGGCGGTCTTGCCGGAGACGAAGTACGGCTGCGCGTCGAGGAAGGTGGGCCCGGCGGTGTCGGCGATCCCCGAGGTGTAGAACGACGCGTTGTACTTGATCGCGTCGGTCATCGCCGGCGTGTCGAGCGTCCACTTGCCGGCCGAGGACAGCAGCGAGCCGCCCGCCTGCCAGGCGTACATCGCGGCGTCCTGGCCGTTGAAGATGTCCCAGCCGATGTCTGCCCCGAGGCCGTGCGCGGCACCGGCGCCCTGGAGCGCCTTGAAGAACGGCACCATCTCGTCCCACGTCTTCGGCGCCTCGACGCCCGCCTTCTTGGCCAGGTCGGAGCGGTAGACGAGCGCGTAGGTGTACGCGTACCAGGGCACCGTGTAGGCGACGTCCTTGACCACACCGGCGTCCCACAGGCTCTTGAAGAAGCTGTCCGGGTCGACGAGGCCGTCCGGAACGGGCCGGAGGATCGACGGATCGAGGAACTGCGCCTGCGACTCGGGGAAGAACTGGGCGACATCGGGCCCCTTGCCCGCCGCGATCGCCGACTGGAGCTTGGTGTAGTAGTCGGCGTTCGGGATCAGCGTGAACTTCACGTCGAGGCCGGGGTTCGCCGCCTTGAAGGGCTTGATGACCTTGTCGAGCACATCGGCGTCGCCCTGGGCGGCCCAGACACTGACGGTGCCTGTGGCCGGGGAGCTGTCGACGGGCTTGGCGGTGGCTGTCGCGGCGGTTTCATCGCTGCGGCCACAGCCCGCCAGAGCGAGGCTGCCGAGGAGGGCTATGCCGCCGGTCAGCCGTAGGGCACCGCGTCTGGAGAGGTTGGACACTCGGGGCTCCTGTCACATGAAGGCGCTATGGACCTAATGCGGCCGATGAGTCCGATGAGTCCTATGCGGCCGATAGTGACGGTATGAATGGTGTGTTTCGGCGGCATGCCGGAGCCATCACGAATAATTTCGGAACTTGTAGCGAAATCGATTTCGTCACGTTCCGTAATGCATTCTGGGCGATTATTTCCGATTGATGCGACTCGTGAGGAGCAGATCAATCACACTGCGTTACGTGCGAAGGTCAGTGCCGGGCGAACTGGACCCGGGTCGGTTGCACCACATTCGGCTGCACTGCGATCCCGCTGATGGTCAGTCGTTCCCCGTAGATGTCGGTGATCCTGATCGAGCCGCCGCACCCGCTGCCGTCCTCGGAGAGGAAGTAGTTGTAGTCCGTGCGGGGCAGCTGACGCCAGCTGCCGCCGGCGCTGACCTCCAGCCGTGCCATCGGATTGCGGTGGCCGATCACCTGGATACCGCACCAGTAGCGGCTGGACCCGGTCTTGTACCGGATCGAGATCGTGTCGGACGTGCCGGGGCTCAGCAGGCTCCAGGTGACCGCGATCCGGCCGGCCGAGGGGGCGGCGAGTTTGGCGAAGGCCTGTGCGCTGAGGTCGAGCTGCCCGGGTGCGCAGGGCGATGGGCATTCGTTGACGATCCGGACCGTGACGGAAGCGCCGCTGGCCGCGCGGACGAGCACATACGCCCCGCAGGCCTTGGACGACTCGTAGTCGGTGGTGTTCATCGCCGCGACCATGAGGTCATCGGTGGGGCCGTACAGGCAGGCGCCGTCGCCGGTCCCGGCGTCGTAGAAGGTGGCGACCCCCCGGTAGGCGACCTTGGGCCGGATCCGTCCCGCCAGCGGTGCCGCGGCGGACGCCGTCCGCGCCTTGCCCGTGGCCGACGGCCGCGCCGGGGCGGTGGTCGCAGCGGCCGACGCGGTCCGCGAGCCCGACGCGGTCGGGGACGCCGACGTGGTCGGGGACCCTTCCGCGGTCGGTGACGCTGTCACGGTCGGCGCGATGACTTCGGTGGCGGCGACGGGCGTGGCCACGGCCTGCCCGGCATCGGCCTTGCGGTCGGGGAGGAACCCCATGACCAGCCAGGCGAGAAGTCCCGCGGCGATCAGCGCCAAGGGAGTGCCCATCATCAGCCCGAGCCTGCGCCTACGGTTCCGCGCGGCCCGCCTAGTTGCCCTCATGCTTCTCAGTGGCCGCAGGAGACGAAAAGGTTGCCGCCCGGCTGCCCGGAGTGCGGATCAGCAGGAACGTCGAGCGGCGGCGAAGCGTGAAGCCGATGGACTCGTAGAGCCGGATGGCGCCGGTGTTCGCGGCGGAGGCGTGCAGGAAGGGGGTGTCCCCGCGTTCCCTGATACCTGACGCGACCGCTCGGACCAGCCGGGTGGCCAGACCCTGGCCGCGATACCCGGGATCGGTGCAGACCGCGCTGATCTCCGTCCAGCCGGGCGGGCGCAGGCGCTCACCGGCCATGGCGATGAGCCGGCCGTCCCGCCGGATGCCGAGGTAGGTGCCGAGTTCGATGGTGCGGGGCAGGAAGGGGCCCGGTTTGGTGCGGGCGATCAGATCCAGGATCTCGGGTACGTCGCTGGGGCCGAGCGGAATCGCCTCGGGGTCGGGTTCGGCGCGCAGCGTGGTGTCGACCAGCTGCACGCCCTGTCCGGTCTCCACGGTCTGCCATCCGTCGGGCGGTGGCAGCGGTGTTCCGGTGACCGGGGTGATTGCGTCCGGTCCGACCAGGGCGGCGAGGTCGTCCCAGGCGCGCGGATCGGCCGCGTCGGCGAGGGCAGTGAACGGGGAGACGTCCGTGGGGTAGCGGGCGGCGCGGCCGACCCGCTCGGCGAACCGGGAGTGCGGACCGGTGAGCGCGGCCCAGGCCGGGTTGTCGAGGACGTGCGGTGCGGCTGCGCTCTGGGGCTGGGGCTGGGGCTGGGGCTGGGGCTGGTGGACGCTGGTGGACATGGCGGGCGCGGATCTCCGTCCGTGAGGTTCCGTGGTGGACCCATGACCCCGCCTCCGACGGCGATGTGGCGTGCCACGGAGGCGGGATCCCTTCCTGCGGTCAGGAGTTGCTGAGCGGCAGGCCGGCAGGGTTGACCTCGGAGGTGCTGACGGCCTCGTTGGACAGGTTCCAGGCGGCCAGCCACTTCGCGTACTGGCCGTTCTTGATCAGGTAGTTGATCGCGTCGGCGACCGGCTTGGCCAGCCCGCTGTCCTTCTTCGCGGTGGCGGCGATGAGACCCTGCAGGGACGCGCCCGCGCCGGAGAACTTGCCCGCGTTGCGGGTGGGGTGGGTGGTCTTGGCGTCCTGGGTGATCTGGTAGGCGATGCCGGGGTTGGGGCCGAAGTAGGCGTCGATCTTCCCGCTGGACAGGGCCAGGCGAACGCCGTTGTTGTCCGGGTAGTACTTGACGGTCAGCTTCTTGCCCTCCTTCTTGAGCTTCGCCTGCCACTCCAGAAGGATCTTCTCCTGGTTGGTGCCGGCGCCCACCGCGACCGTCTTGCCCGCCAGGTTCTTGTAGTCGCCGTCGAAGTTCCAGGTGCTGGACTTCAGGACCTCGAAGGCCAGGTTGTCCTGCCGGTAGGAGGCGAACTCGTACTTCTTCTTGCGCTCCTCGGTGTCGGTGATGTTGGAGAAGCCGACATCGGTCTTGCCGCTGTCGATCCCGACGAAGAGGTTCTCCCAGGTCGAGTTCTTCACCACGGGCTTGAGCCCGAGGACGGCCGCGACCAGGCGGCCGAAGTCGGGCTCGGCGCCGGTGAGGGTCTTCTGGTCACTGCCGATGTAGGCCAGGGGCGGGAAGCCGGCGGGCAGGGCGCCGACGCCGATGACCAGTTGGCCGCTCTTGGCCACCGAGACCGGCAGCTCGGAGCTGATCGACGCGACCTCGGAGACCTTGAGATCGGTCTGCTTGGCGGCCCCGTTGGACAGTGCGCCCACGGTGACCACGCCTGCGGATTTGGCGGCCACGTCGGTGGAGGCATTGCTGTTCCCGCAGGCGGCGAGGCCGATGGCGAGCGTGGTGAGCGCGGTGCCTGCGGACAGGCTGCGGATGATTCTGCTGCGGAAGCTGGGCATGGCTGTGTCCTTGTTCGGTGGTTGAGCAGGGTGGGGTGAGGTGAAGGGGGGGGGTGGGGGCGCGCGGTCAGAGGACCTTGCTGAGGAATTCCCTGGTCCGGGGGTGCTGTGGGTTGTCCAGTACGTCGCCGGGCGGGCCCTCTTCGAGGATTCGGCCGCCGTCGATGAAGACGATCCGGTCGGCGACCTCGCGGGCGAAGCCGATCTCATGGGTGACGATGATCAGGGTGGTGCCGCTGGTGGCCAGGTCCTTGATGACGGCCAGGACCTCGCCGACGAGTTCGGGGTCCAGCGCCGAGGTGGGTTCGTCGAAGAGGATGACCCCCGGCCGCAGGGCGAGGGCGCGGGCGATGGCCACCCGCTGCTGCTGGCCGCCGGACAACTGCCTCGGGTAGACACCGGCCTTGCCGGCCAGCCCCACGCGCTCCAGCAGGGTGCGCGCCTGCTTCTGCGCCTCGGGCTTGCTGAGCAGGCCGGTCGCCACGGGCGCGGCGGCCACGTTGTCCAGCACCGTGAGGTGCGGGAAGAGGTTGAAGTTCTGGAAGACGAAGCCGATCCGGCTGCGCTGGCTCAGGATCGCCCGCTCGCTCAGCTCCTTGAGCCGTTCCCCGTGCCGGCGTACGCCGATCAGCTCGCCGTTGAGGCTGACATAGCCGACCTCCGGCTTCTCCAGGTGGTTGATCACCCGCAGCAGCGTGGACTTGCCCGAGCCGGACGGCCCCAGGATCACCGTGACCTGTCCGGGCTGCACCGTCAGATCGACGCCGTCGAGCACCCGGTGGGCGCCGTACCACTTGTGGACGTCATGGACCTCGACCGCCGCCGGGCGTATCTCGGTGGTCATATCGCCGTCTCCCTCTGAACCCGGGCCCGCAGGGCACTCACGGCGGCCCGCAGCTTCTGCAGCGGGGTCGGCGGTACGGTGCGCAGCGCGCCGCGCGAGTAGTACCGCTCCACGTAGAACTGGACGACCGAGACGACGCTGGTGAGGATCACGTACCAGACGGTGGCGACCAGCAGCAGCGGCACGATGTCGCCGGGATAGGTGCTGCCCATGCTCTGTACGGAGCCGAACAGGTCGAGCAGCGAGACGTAGAAGACCAGCGAGGTGCTCTTGACCAGGCCGATCAACTGGTTGACGTAGGAGGGGATGACGGCCCGCAGGGACTGGGGGAAGACGATCCGGGTGAACTGGTAGCGCCTGGGCAGGCCGAGGGCGGCGGCCGCCTCGTGCTGGCCCTGGTCGACGGAGAGGATGCCGGCCCGTACGACCTCGGCGGCGTAGGCGGCCTCGTTGAGGCTCAGTCCGATGACCGCCACCACCATGTCGGTGGCCAGCCGGGACTCGTCGAAGTGCACGAAGGCGGGTCCGAACGGCACTCCGAGACTCAACGTGTGATACAGCGCACTGAAGTTGTAGAGAAACAGCAGCACCACGATCAGCGGCACCGAGCGGAACAGCCAGATGTAGATCCAGCTCACCGCGCGCAGCACCGGACTCCTGGAGAGCCTCGCCAGCGCGAGCAGGATGCCGCCCAACAGGCCCAGCACAGCGCTGTACGCCGTCACCTCAAGGGTGATGAGCAGGCCGTCCACGATCACCGGGCGGACGAACCAGTACTGGAACCGGTCCCATTGGTAGAACGGGTTGGTGACCAGCCCGTGCGCGATCTGGGCGACCACGACCAGTACGACAGCGGTGGCGACCCACCGTCCCGGATGCCGCAGCGGAATCACGCGCTGGGCCGACAGCGGCCGCGGCGGGGGCAGGGTCGTGCCGGAAGGCACGACGGAGACAAGGGGCTCACTCATGGAGAACTCCAGAGAACGCGAACATTCCGGCCGCCGGGAGGACCACGGCACGGCGGAGGGGGATGCCCGGGCGTGGGAGAGCACGCCGTAACAGGATCGGGCGGGAGGAGGACGAGGACGACGCCGAAGGCGTGCGTCAGGAGGCCGTCAGCCCTGACAGAGGGCGCTGCGGCGGGTCGTACAGAGTGCGCTGCTGACACGGAGCAGGTCGATGTGGCGGGCCAGGTACGCCGCGACGCGGCCGTGACGCCGCCATGCGGCCATCCCGGGACCTGCGTACATCGCCGTCACCATCGCCATTCCGCCCCGTGGGGCCTCGCGCTTACCGAATGTCCTTCGGCCGGGTCGTCACCTGGGGCACCCCACCGCGATGCGAGGGTTGCCGGTCAGCAAGCCAGGGCTTGTCGCTGACACTCATGACCGTTCTGCGCCGAACCGTAGGGCGGTAACGGGCGAAAAGTCAACGCCGTCTCAGCCGCGATGCCTTCTTGACCGTCCATCGGGCCGCGCTCACACTGATGGACGACGGTCACGATTGTCAGCGCTCGCCGGGCAGGAACCTCTGCTCGGTGGGTCATCGGCCCCGGCCCGCTGACAGGCAACCCTTCCACCGCGACGGGGTGCCCCGGGTGACGACCAGGTCCCGCCGGTGCGGTGGGGCAAGTGCGGTCTCGCGTCCCGCGAGGCCCGAGGACGGGACCGGCGCAGATGCCCAGGACATCGCATGACTTCCAGCCGACGCCGACGCCGCTGCCGCGCCCGCGTTTGCTGACCAGGCGCCGCCACATCGATCTGCTCCGTCTCCGCAACGGCTGCTCTCCGACCGTCTGATCCGAAGGGTCCGAACGGTCCGCAACTACCGCACCCATGGAGAGAGCCATGTCCGAGACTTTCACCTCCCTGCGCTTCCGCGACCGGATCGGTGCCGGTCCGAGCCTCGGTTTCTACCCCGCGCCGCACCGCTACCACCTGTATCTCTCGCCCGGCTGTCCGCTCTCGCTGCGGGTCTCCATCACCCTCGGCCTGCTCGGGCTGGAGGACTCGGTCGGCACCACGGTCCTGTCCGACCCGGCGGGCGCCTGCGACGCGCTCGCGGCGGCGGCTCTGCGCACGGCCTACGAGACCACCCGTCACCACTACGACGGTCCGCTGACCGTACCCGCGCTGTGCGACCGGTGGAGCGGACGGGTCGTCAGCAACCACACGCCCGACATCCTCGACGACCTCGCCCTGCACTTCGCCGCCCCGGACGACACCGCTGCGCCACGGCTGCGGCCCGACGGCCTGGCCTCCGACATCGACGCCATCCGCGAGCTCCTCGACGGGGGCCTCCTCCAGGACACGGCGCTGGATCTGCTGGACGCCCAACTGGCCTCGGGGCCCTACATGCTGGGCGGGACACTGACCGCCGCGGACGTGGACGTGTGGGTCGCCCTCGCCCACGCGGACGCCGACGCCGACACCCAGCGGCGCATCGCCGGCCGCGACCGCCTCCGGTCGTACCTGCGGCGGCTGAGCGCCCACCCGGCCTTCCAGCGGATTCCGGGCCCGGAGGGAGAGCGGGAACACACTGCTCATGATCTGTGTTCAGTGGACAAGGATTGTGTCGGAGACCAAAGCCGGGTTACGGTGCTGGCAGGTCATGAGTGTCAGCGTCAAGCCCTGGCTTGCTGAACGGCAACCCTCCCACGCGGCGGGGTGCTCCAGGTGACGACCCGGCGGAGCCGATAACGGATCCGCAAGCGCGAGCCCGGGAAGGCGTGAGCCGGCCGGGACGGAGGTGACGGCAGTGCGGGGAGCCCCTGAGCGGCCCATGGTCACCACCAACACGTATTCGCGGCGGCACATCGATCTCCAGCGTGTCGCCGCCGCGCTGTGTCCGGCCCACGAAGACGTCGCCGCGCGGCGCACCACCGCCTGAGCGCTTTCGCTCCCTCTCGCCTTCTCATCCGCTTTTCGCCGACCCTCCACCCCGACTGAGCACGGGCGCGGACATCATTCGGCATGCTCACAGGAAGCAGTTCGCCCATGCCCCGAGCACCACACGCACCCCTCCACCTGGCCGTCGCCCTCGACGGCGCCGGCTGGCATCCGGCCGCCTGGCGCGAGTCCGACGCCCGGCGCGACGAGCTGTTCACCGCCGGCTACTGGGCCGGTCTCGTCGCCGAGGCCGAGCGGGGCCTGCTGGACTTCGTGACCATCGAGGACTCCCTGAGCCTGCAGTCCTCCCGGTTCGCGGGGCCGGACGGGCGCACCGACCAGGTGCGGGGGCGGCTGGACGCGGTACTGATTGCCGCCCGGGTGGCGCCGCTGACCAGGGCGATCGGGGTGATCCCCACCGCCGTGCTCACCCACACCGAGCCGTTCCACCTCTCGAAGGCGATCGCCACCCTGGACTACGTGAGCACCGGCCGGGCCGGGATCCAGGTGAGGGTCTCGGGACGCGACGACGAGGCCGCGCACTTCGGCCGCCGTACGCCGCCGGGGCTGCGCATCGAGGACCTGGCCTCGGCGACGGGACAGGAACTGCTGAAGGACCTCTTCGACGAGGCGGCGGACTACGTCGAGGTGTTGCGCCGGCTCTGGGACAGCTGGGAGGACGACGCGGAGATCCGCGACGTCGCCACCGGCCGCTTCATCGACCGCGACAAGCTGCACTACATCGACTTCGAAGGCCGGCACTTCAGCGTCAAGGGCCCCTCGATCACCCCGCGCCCGCCCCAGGGCCAGCCGGTCGTGGCGGCGCTGGGGCACGCGAGTGTCCCCTACCGGCTGATCGCCCGTTCGGCCGACCTCGGATTCGTCACGCCGCGCGACGCCGACGACGCCCGGAACATCGTCGCCGAGATCCGTACCGAACAGGCCGCCGCCGGCCGCGCCGGTGGGACGGTGCACGTCCTCGGCGACCTCGTGGTCCTCCTCGACGACGACCCCGCGGCCGCGGCCGAGCGCAAGGCCCGCCTGGACGAGCGCGCCGGCACCGAATACCGCAGCGACGCCCAGGTCTTCACCGGGACCCCGGCCCAACTCGCCGACCTCCTCCAGGAATGGGCCGAGGCCGGACTCACCGGCTTCCGGCTGCGGCCCGCCGCCCTGCCGCACGACCTGGAGCAGATCACCCGCCGCCTCGTGCCCGAACTCCAGCGCCGCGGCGCCTTCCGCACCGAGTACGAGGCCGGCACCCTGCGCGCACTGCTCGGCCTGCCCCGCCCCGCGAACCGCTACGCCGCCACCGCGAGCGAAGCCGCGAACGCCGCCGTCTCCGCCTGATCCGGAAGGACCGTACGACGACCATGAGCAAGCCGCTCAAGCAGATCCACCTCGCCGCACACTTCCCCGGCGTCAACAACACCACCGTGTGGAGTGACCCGCAGGCCGGCAGCCACATCGAGTTCAGCTCCTTCGCGCACTTCGCGCGGACCGCCGAGCGCGCCAAGTTCGACTTCCTGTTCCTGGCCGAAGGCCTGCGGCTGCGCGAGCAGGGCGGGCAGATCTACGACCTGGATGTCGTCGGACGCCCCGACACCTTCACGGTCCTGGCCGCCCTGGCTGCCGTCACCGAACGCCTCGGCCTGACCGGCACCATCAACTCCACCTTCAACGAGCCCTACGAGGTGGCCCGCCAGTTCGCCAGCCTGGACCACCTCTCCGACGGCCGCGCCGCCTGGAACGTCGTCACCTCCTGGGACGCCTTCACCGGCGAGAACTTCCGCCGCGGCGGCTTCCTGCCGCAGGAGGAGCGCTACTCCCGGGCCAAGGAGTTCCTGGCCACCGCCAACGAACTCTTCGACTCATGGCACGGCGACGAGATCGCCGCCGACCCGCACACCGGCACCTTCCTGCGCGACGCGCGGGCCGGGGCCTTCCGCCACAAGGGACAGCACTTCGAGATCGAGGGGCAGTTCAACGTCCCGCGCAGCCCGCAGGGCCGCCCGGTGATCTTCCAGGCCGGCGACTCCGACGAAGGACGCGAGTTCGCCGCGTCCGACGCCGACGCGATCTTCAGCCGCTACAGCACCCTTGACGAAGGACAGGCCTTCTACACCGACGTCAAGGGCCGCCTGGCCAAGTACGGCCGCACCCACGACCAGTTGCTGATCCTGCCCGCCGCGACCTTCATCCTCGGCGACAGCGACGCCGAGGCGCGGGAACTGGCCCACGAGGTGCGCCGCCAGCAGGTCAGCGGAGCCACCGCGATCAAGCACCTGGAGTTCGTCTGGAACCGCGACCTGTCCGGGTACGATCCGGACGGGCCGCTCCCCGACATCGACCCGGACCTCGGCGAGCACACCATCGCCCGTGGCCGCGCCCAGGTGCGCATGTACCGCGACCCCCTGGCCATCGCCCGGGAATGGCGCGAGCGCGCCGCGGCCAACAACTGGTCGATCCGCGACCTGGTCATCGAGACCGGGGCCCGCCAGTCCTTCATCGGCTCCCCCGCCACCATCGCCCGGACCATCAACGACTTCGTCCAGGCCGACGCCTCGGACGGCTTCATCCTCGCCCCGCACATCACCCCCGGCGGCCTCGACGCCTTCGCCGACACCGTCGTCCCCCTCCTCCAGGAACGCGGCGTGTTCCGTGCCGAGTACGAGGGCACCACCCTGCGCGACCACCTAGGCCTCGCCCACCCGGCCGCCCTGCGGGCGGCGTCGTGAAGTTCCTGGCCATCACCCTGATCGTGCACGCGCCCGACCCGGTGACCGGCGTGCAGAAGTCCACCCAGGACCGCTTCAGGGAGGTGATCGGCAACGCGCTGCTCGCCGAGGAGCTGGGCTTCGACGGCTTCGGCGTCGGCGAGCGCCACGAGCGGCCGTTCATCTCCTCCTCGCCTCCGGTGGTGCTCAGCCACCTCGCCGCCCTCACCAAGCGGATCCGGCTGTTCACCGCCGTCACGACGCTGAGCCTGCTCGACCCGGTCCGGGCGTACGAGGACTACGCGACGCTGGACCACCTCTCCCAGGGCCGCCTGGAGCTGATCATCGGCAAGGGCAACGGAGCCGCCCAGCGCGAGCTGTTCCACGTCACCCCCGAGGACCAGTGGGACCGCAACGCCGAGTCGTACGAGGTGTTCCGCCGGATCTGGCGGCAGGACAAGGTGACGTACCCGACGCGCTTCCGCCCGGAACTGGCCGAGGCCGAGGTCTGGCCCCGGCCGCTCCAGCAGCCGATACGGGTCTGGCACGGCAGCGCGACGAGCCGGGAGTCCGTCGACCTGGCCGCCCGCTACGGCGACCCCCTCTTCTCCGCCAATGTCACCAACCCGATCGAGCCCTACACCGAGCTGATCCGCCACTACCGGGAACGCTGGGAGCACTACGGCCACGACCCGGCCCTGGCCACGGTCGGCGCGGGCACGGCCGGCTACTACGCCGCCCGCACCTCGCAGGAGGCGATCGCCGCCTACCGGCCGGTCTTCGAGGGCCACTTGGCCTTCCAGAAGCAGCTCGGCCTCGAACCGGTCTTCGCCACCCTGAAGGACTTCGTCGAGCGCAGCTCCGCCCTGATCGGCAGCCCGCAACAGGTGATCGAGAAGGTGCAGCGCTACCACGAGAGCTTCGGCCACACCGTGCTGCACCTGCACGCCGACGCGGGCGGCCTCACCGACGCCCAGCACCGTGACAGCCTGGAGCTGTTCCAGTCCGACATCGCGCCCACTCTGCGCCGTGAGATCCCCGACCCGCCGTTCGCCTGGGCCCCGGTAGCGCCCACCGCGACCCCCTGACCCTGACAAGGAACACCACCATGGCCAACACCCCCCTCGCGGTCCTGGACCTCGTGCCGATCTCCTCGGGGTCCACCGCGTCCCAGGCCCTGCGCAACAGCATCGACCTGGCCCGGCAGGCCGAGCTCTTCGGCTACGCCCGCTACTGGTTCGCCGAGCACCACCTCAACCCCGGCGTCGCGGGTACCTCCCCCGCCGTCGTCCTGGCCCTCACTGCCGCCGCGACCTCCACCATCCGGCTCGGCGCCGGCGCCGTCCAGCTCGGACACCGCACCGCCCTGTCCACCGTCGAGGAGTTCGGGCTGCTCGACGCGCTGCACCCCGGCCGTTTCGACCTCGGCCTGGGCCGCTCCGGCGGCCGGCCCTCACCGGCCTCCCGCCAGCCTGCACTGGCCGGCCCGGCAGCCGTCGTGGACGGCCGCACCTCCAACGGGCTGAGGATCCCGGCCAAGTTCTCCTTCGAACACCTGCTGGGCTCCCCGCGCTTCGCCCTGCAGAAGACGCTCCTCCAGCTGCCGGGCGCCCAGTCCCAGCCGTACGACGAGCAGATAGCCGACGTCCTCGCGCTGCTGGCCGGGACCTACGCCACCGCGGACGGCGTCGAGGCACACGTCGTTCCCGGTGAGGGCGCCGAGCTGCAGGTGTGGATCCTCGGCAGCAGCGCCGGGATCAGCGCCGAGGTCGCCGGCGCGCGCGGTCTGCGGTTCGCCGCGAACTACCACGTCAGCCCGGCCACCGTCCTGGAGGCCGCCGAGGCCTACCGCGCGGCCTTCGTCCCGTCCGCCGAGCTGTCCCGGCCGTACGTCAGCGTCTCCGCCGACGTCGTCGTCGCCGCGGACGAGCCCACCGCCCGCGAACTGGCCACCGGCTACGGCCTGTGGGTGCGCAGCATCCGTACCGCCGAGGGCGCCATCCCCTTCCCCACCCCCGACGAGGCCCGCGCACACACCTGGACCAAGGAGGACCTGGCGCTGGTCGAGGACCGCGTCGACACCCAGTTCGTCGGCTCACCGCAGCAGGTGGCCGACCAGCTGGAGACGCTGCGCGACGCCACCGGCGCCGACGAGCTGATCATCACCACCGTCACCCATGACCACGCGGACCGGGTCGCCTCCTACGCACTGCTCGCCGAGGAGTGGAGCCGGCGTTGACCGCTGCCCCGATCGACACCACCGCCCTCGTCGAACTCGGCGTGTCCGACCGCCCGTTCCTGCCCGAGGAGGCCGCTTACCGGGCCCGCCGCGCCGCGGCCTTCGTCGACACCGCCGCGCTCGACCGCTCCGGCCCCGGCTCGTATCTGCTGCTGTGGCGGAACGAGCACTCCGAAGCATGGCTGAACACCTGGTGGGAATCGCGTGACACCGGCTACCACGACCACCAGGGATCCTGTGTCGGCGTGCACGTGATCGAAGGCACCGCCTGGCAGGAGGGGTTGCCGGTGGGCGGCCCGCGCCGCGCCCGCCCGTACGGGCCCGGCGAGTCGTTCTCCTTCCCCGGCTCGGGCGTCCACCGGATGGACCACGACGCCGGCGCCGTCACCATCCACGTCTACTCGCCGCCCCTGCAGGCCATCGGCCACTACGAGATCATCGACGGCGAACTCCACCGCACACCGGGCCCGCCCGACGAGGGCTCGCCCGCGAGCCCTCGTCTGCTCGACGCCCTCAACGCGATCGGCCGTTGACCGCCGGGTCGCAACCGGTCGGCTGGTCTACCTGCCGTGGCCGTCGGAACGCTTGCGCTGGAGCGTGAACGTCTCGAACACCGACAGCTCGCCGTTCGGCTTGTTCACGTTGTAGTAGGTGACGTGCATGCGGGTGGTGTCGCCCGCATGGCGGCCGGGGTCGACGGTGAAGGCGGCGAAGCCGTACGGGTGCTCGATGTCGCGTACGCCGGTCCAGACCGCCTCCTCCTTGGTGTAGGTGGAGGTGCGCTTGCCGTTGGCGCCGGCGGTCGCCGACACGGCGGTGATCACCTTGGCCGTGCCGTCGGTGAAGAACTTCTGGTTGGTGGTCCCCGAGACGCCTCCGCCGCCGAGGATCATGTGCACGGTGCCCAGCCCGGTGTCGATGGAATCGGTGGCCTGGGAGGCCGGGTTGGGGGTGAGCGTCTCGCTGCCGGTGACGACTCCGCGGACGGCCAGCGAGCGCTCGTAGTTGTGCTCATGGCCGCAGAGCACCAGGTCCACGCCGTACTTGTCGAACAGCGGGCCGTACTTCTGACGCAGGCCCAGGTCGGCGCCGTTCGCGTCCGAGGAGCTGATCATGACCTGGTGCATGGCGACGACCACCCAGTCCGTGTCGCGGGAGGAACGCGCCGCCCGCAGTTCCTTCTCCAGGAAGGCGAGCTGCCGTCCGCCGGAGTAGCCGCTGATGTAGACGTCACCGCCGTCCTGAAGGCAGTTGTCGTCGTTCTGCAGCACGATCACCCGGACGGAGCCGACGGTGAAGGCGTACCACAGCCCCGCGAGTTCGGCGTCGGTCTCGGTGGACGGGAGAGTGAAGTAGGCCTGGTACGCGCCCAGTCCGAGCGGGCCGTTGGCCTTCTCTATCTCGTGGTTGCCGGCCGCCGGCATCCAGGGGCGGAAGCGCGCGGAACGGGTGTTGTTGGTGAAGAAGTTGTTCCAGGTGCGCACCCGGTCGACATCGAGGTTGGCGTAGCACAGGTCGCCGTTGAGCAGATGGAAGAGCGGGGCGACCTGCTCGATACCGGTGACGATGTCCTTCGTGGCGGGGGTGGAGTTCGCGTCGAGCGCGACCGTGCCGTCCGCCGCCCAGGTCACCTGCGGGGCGGACTGGTCGCCGAAGCTGGTGAAGGTGAACGGCTTCCGTCCGCGCGGAGCCGTGCGGAACGTACCGCTGTCGGGCGTGGTCCCCTCGTGCGTGGCGAGGTAGACGTAGTCGGTGCCGGGGCTGAGCCGGTCCAGCGCGGCGTGGTGGACGTAGACGGTACGGCTTGAGGTGCCGTCCACGTAGGTACGGGTCAGGGCGTCCGCGCTGGATCCGAACCCGTGCTCCAGCGTGCCGTAGTGCACGACAGGTTTCTTCACCGGTCTGTCGGTGATCCACGACACCGTCATCTGGGTGCGCGGGTCGGCCCCGAAGGTCAGGTGCAGCCCCTGCACCGGAGGCGCTCCGGACGAGTCCGCGGTCAGGTGAAAGGCCGGGGCGGCCAGCGGCGCGGCCTGCGCCGTCCCCGTTCCCAGCAGCGGGGTGACGGCCGCGCCGGCCCCCGCGGTACCGAGCAGACCCAGCGCGTGGCGGCGGCTGAGCCCGTCGGAAGACTTCTCGGAAGACGTCGTCGACGGATCGTTTGTACCTGCCTGTGCGGTCATGGTGGCCTCTCTGACGAGCTGTTGCGCTGTTGCGCTGTCGACGACCGCACCCTGTCGCGCCCCGGCGGCTCCCGGGTGAACGCCGCGTTGCCAGTCGGCCATCACGCGCCCGGCGGCGGGCCCCTGAGACACATCTGTCCCCCTTGGCGGGTCAATTTCAGCCACCATCGGACTCGCGAGATCATTCACGACCGATGAGCAGGGACATTTGACTCTGTTGGCCTTTCTTTTACCGCGCGAAAATCTGGACGCAGGAAGCAATGAATGGTTCAGACCACTCAACGTCCGGGAGACGCACGTGTCGAAGAAGATTCGTCTGGCAGCGATCGGGTCCGCCCTCGCGACCGGTGGCGCGATCCTGATGCTGCTGCCCTCAGCGAGCGCCGCGGAGAAAACACCCGATGAGATCATGGCCATATGCAACAAGTCGTCGAAGATCAACGGTGTCCAGCAGGAGGCGACCGGTCTCGCCGACGGCTTCAGGGCCGACACATGTGACTTCGTGGAGAAGGACATGGTGCCCTTCGAAGGCCCGAAGGAGAAGGCCTCGATCGATTTCCCGAACTGCGAGCCGAACGCCACCAAGCCCGCCGGCGTCTCGGTCACCTGGTCCGCGTCGGCGGCTCAGGGGCAGGGCAAGTACACCGTCACCACAGAGGGCTTCGGCGGCAACCTCTTCGGAATCCTCAACGTCGGCTGGACCAGGCACACCGGGACTCTGGACATGACCACCAAGACAGCCACCGCCGGCGACACGGAAACACGCGAAGTGCCGGTCGGGAAGGTGCTCACCTTCGAGTTCACCCCGAAGATGCAGCGCATGACCGGCGTCTGGAAGGTCTTCACCGCGGCCCAGGCCGCGACCACCACCACGAACGCCTTCCCCGAGGTACGCCTCGAAGCGGAAGAGGTCGTCGAGGGCCCCGTCGTGCTGCCGAGCGTCGCGGGCGCCCCGGGACGGCTGGACGGCACGATCACTCCGGTCTTCACCGACTGCTGACGACCCGCCCCGTTTTCCCACCTGCGACGACCCCATCGACTGACCTCACAGGAGAGACCATGACCCGCGTCGGCATTTCAGGAAGCCACCGGAGCAAGAAGAAGCGCATCACTCTCATGCTGGCCCCGGTGGCCGCTCTGGCGGTGGCCATTCCGCTGATGGCCCAGGCGGGTGCCGCCACGCCGTCGGAGGTGGCGGCCGACTGTCAGTCCGACCCCGCCACGCTGGAGAAGTGCGAATTCGTCGACGTCCAGTTCAAGCGAAACAGCCTGGGACCCAACGAGCGGGTCTCCGCCATTTCCGACAACTGCGGCATCGATTCCACTGCCACGAAGACCTTCAGTGTGACGGCATCGGTCTCCAGGCAGATCCAGATCGAGACCGGACGCGTCATCGACGGCGGAATAACCCTCGGAAACTCGGTATTCGAGGTCGGCGGCAAGTTCACCGACCAGACGTTCAACCTCACCTCCGACACGAAGACGAGCACCCTGTCGTTCAGCCGGACCGACACCGTGCTCGCCAACAACACCGCATTCTTCATGTGGTCGGCGAAACGCACCGATGTGAGCGGCTTCCTCAAGGCCACCTACAAGGAAGCCCAGGACGGCCGGACGGTGTTCTTCTCCCCCGCCGAAGGCGCCGCCACCGTGCACGTCTTCTATCCGCAGCTCCTCAAGGACGGGACACCCGACGGCCGTCTGTGGCTGCGCAACGTCCAGTGCTCAGCCACGACCTCCACTACGTCGGACGACGGAAACGTGGCCTCGTTGCGCGACGCCGACAGCGGCGCGGAGCAGGCCGGGTTCGGTGAGGGGGGCAGCGGGGTCACCGACGTCGAGATCCCCCTGTCCGAGGTGACGCCCGGATAGCCGGGCGAAGGCCACCTTGATCGAGTGGCCACCCATCGGCCCTCCGCGCCCTGTGCCGCGGAGGGCCGCTCGCCGTCCATATCCCGAAGACGTACGGATGTTGCCCGTGTCCACAATGCGAGAGCCACCCGAAAAGTCTTGACCAAGGCGTTGGACGTCTGCTCAACTCACGTTCCATGTACCCGCACCTGGACCTGACAAGGCGGCGCCACATCGATCTGGCGCACGTGTCCAGCGCGTTCTGTTGTCGCTGACCCGGTGACCATCCCCGGCAGCGGTGCGGTACCTCCCCTTGGGAACTCTGTACCCAGCTCCTGACCGCGCCTTGCTGTTCGAGCAGCGGGCCCACGCGGTCGTGAGAGCCATGTCGTCGTCGACAGACCCGGGCCACCGGTCATCCCGCTGACCGGGGCGGCCGCACGACCTTTCGGCCCCGTCGTGTCCATCCCTTCATTCCAACTCTCGGCACATGGCCGTGCGCCTACGCCTACGCCTACCTCCTTCGAGGGGACCTCCTCATGCCTCCGTCCATCCGCAAGCTCACGAGCCGCATCGGCGCGGTCGTCGAGGGCGTCGACTTCACGGCGCCGCCCGACCCCGCGACGGTCAGGGCTCTCCGTGACGCCCTCAACGAGCACAAGGCGATCGTGTTCGACAACGTGAAACTCGACAACGCAGGTCAGGAGCGCGTGGCCCGGTGGTTCGGCGAGCTCACGACCGCCCACCCGAACGTGCCGGCCGCCGACGGCACGACGAATGTGCTCGCCGTCGACAGCGAGACATCGAAGGCCAACGAGTGGCACACCGACGTCACCTTCGTGGTCAACCCGCCGCAGGTCAGCACCCTCCGGTCCATCGTGACCACGCCGTACGGCGGCGAGACGCTCATCGCGAACGCGGCCGCCGCCTACCGCGACCTGCCCGGGCCGCTCCGCGCTCTCGCGGACTCGCTGCGCGTCGTGCACACCAACCAGTACGACTACGCGCGCACTTCGGACACGACGGAGCTGCGGAAGGAGTACGACCGGGTCTTCGTCTCGACGCCGTACGAAGCGGAGCATCCGGTCGTGCGGGTGCACCCGCTGACGGGCGAACGCGGGCTGTTCATCGGCGGGTTCGCCAAGCGGATCGTCGGCCTTTCGAGCAGCGAGTCGGCCGAACTGCTGCGCATCCTCCAGTCGTACGTGACGCGTCCGGAGAACATCCTGCGCTGGACCTGGTCGCCCGGCCAGCTGCTGATCTTCGACAACCGGATCACCCAGCACTACGCAATCGACAACTACGACGACCACCCGCGTCGCCTCAACCGCGTGACGGTCGCGGGAGACGTGCCGGCCGGCGTCGACGGCCGCCGCAGCGAGCAGCTCGTCGGTGACGCCTCGCACTACACCAGCGTGCAGGAGGTGGCGGCATGACCGAGCTCCGCACCGAGATCCACCTCGCGGCGCCGGCCGTCAGGCCGGTCACCGCCGTGACGACGAGCGCGCGGGAACGCGAGGTCTTCCTGCCGCGCGATGCCCGCCGCCGGACGCCGCTCGGGACGCTCCGCGAGCGACTGCGCTGGCCGCTCGGGATTTACACGACCCCGGTCGTGATCCTCATCGCCTGGGAGATCCTCTCCAGGGCCGGGGTGCTGTCGGCGACCTACGCTCCGGCACCAACCTCCATCGTGAGGAACGCCGTCGACCTGTGGCAGCAGGGCGTGCTCGGGCCGGACCTGGCGATCTCGCTGCGACGGGCCGGAATCGGTCTCGCGATCGGTCTGACGGTGGGCATCGTCACCGGGGTGCTCGGCGGTCTGCTGCGCAGCGGTGAGTATCTGTTCAACGGCGTCGTGCAGGTCCTGAACACGATCCCGCTGCTGGCGGTGCTGCCGCTGATGATCGTGTGGTTCGGCATCGACGAGCTCACGAAGGTGCTCCTGATCTCGTTCGGTGCCGGCGTCCCGATGTATCTCAACCTGTTCGCGGCGATCCGGGGCGTCGACCAGCGTCTGATCGAGATGACGCGGACGACGGGCGCGGGCACCTGGCGCCTGGTGACGCGCGTGCTCGTGCCCGGAGCCCTGCCGGGGTTCCTGGTCGGTCTGCGGTTCTCACTCGCGTACAGCATCCTCGGCCTCGTCGCCGCCGAGACGGTCAACGCCAACGAGGGGCTCGGCTTCCTCATCACGCAGGGACAGACCTACCTCCAGACCGGCCAGGTCTTCGTGGGGCTGGCGATCTACTCGCTCCTCGGTCTGCTCGCCGACCAGTTCGTCCGGGCTCTTGAGCGGGTGCTGCTGCGGTGGCGCCCCGGTTATGAGGGGTCATGAGCACCACGACAGCCACGCAGAGAACGCAGCCCCGCCAGCAGGCCGGGGTCGTCGTCGAGAAGGTCGTCCGCCAGTTCGGCGACCGGGTCGTGCTCGACCACCTGGACCTCACCATCACCGACGAGGAGCTGGTGGTCCTGCTGGGCCCGTCCGGCTGCGGCAAGAGCACCCTGCTGAGGCTGCTCGCCGGGCTGGACCGCCCCGACGGGGGGCGGGTGGAGGTCCCGGCGAAGCGCGCGATCGTGTTCCAGGGCGATCGTCTGCTGCCGTGGCAGAGGGTTCTGCGCAATGTCACGCTCGGCCTGCACGGAGCGGACGCGGAGCAGCGGGCCCGCGACGCGCTCGTGGAGGTCGGACTCTCGGGCCGCGAGAGGGCCTGGCCCAAGGAGCTCTCCGGTGGCGAGGCCCAGCGGGTGTCGCTGGCGCGGGCGCTGGTCTCGGAGCCCGAACTCGTGCTGCTCGACGAGCCGTTCGCGGCGCTCGACGCGATCACCCGACTTCGCATGCACGGCCTGGTGCGGGCACTGCGGAGCAAGCACCACGCGGCCATGCTGCTCGTCACCCACGACGTGGACGAGGCGATCGCGCTGGCGGATCGCATCGTCGTCATGAGCAACGGCCGCATCGGCGAGTCGCACCTCGTCCGGCTCTCCGACGCCGACCGCGAGGCGAGCGTCGCACGTGAGGAGCTGCGCTCCGCCCTTCTGGCGGACCTCGGTCTCGCCAACCAGCACTGACAAATTCCTTTCGCTTCTCCCCACCACACCACAGAAAGCACGTGACGAACCCATGTCCAGAACAACCTCCCGCCTCGTCGGCGCCGTCGGTTTCCTCGCACTGGCGGGCACCCTGGTGGCGTGCGGCGGGGCGACGCAGGCGGCCGCGCCGCTGAGCAGTTCCAGCGCTGCCAGTCATCCCGAGTGGAGCAAGTACACCTTCACCATCGGTGACAACGGCGGTGACGGCAGCGAGGCCCTGGCGAAGATCACCGGCGCCTTCGACAGCGCGTCCTACAAGGTGAAGTTCGCCCGGTTCACCTACGGCCCCCCGCTCATCCAGGCGGCCGCGTCGGGCGACATCGACCTGGGAAGCGTCGGCGACGTGCCGCCGATCACCGGTGCCGCGAAGACGTACGGCTTCAAGATCGTCGCCGTCGCGCGCTCGCTCAGGCCCACCCAGGCGGTGGAGAACATCATCGTGCCGAAGGGTTCCACGCTGAAGACGCTCGCGGACCTCAAGGGCAAGAAGCTCGCTGTTCCGCAGGGCAGTTCGGCCCACGGTCTGGCCCTGAACGCGCTGAAGAGCGTAGGCCTGACCCCCAAGGACGTGCAGCTGGTCTTCCTCGACCCGGCGGCCGGCGCCACGGCGTTCGCGACCGGCAAGGTGGACGCGTGGTCGATCTGGAACCCGCAGTCGGCGCTCGCGGTCAAGCAAGGGGCGCGGATCCTGGCGAAGGGTCTCCCGCCGATCGACCAGACCAGCAGCTACTACGTCGCCAGTGACAAGTCGCTGAAGGACCCGACGAGGCGGGCGGCTCTCACGGACGTCCTGAAGAGGCTGGCGGGCGAATTCCACTGGGCGGTCCAGCACCCCGACAAGTACGCGCTGGCGCTCTCCCAGGAGGAGGGCATCCCGCTGGCCGATGCCAAGGCGGTGCTGCCTTCCATGCAGACCCGGGTGACTCCGGTGGAGGCGTCGGACATCGCCGCGGAGCAGAAGCTCGGTGACGCCTTCTTCGAGGCCGGTCAGATCACGAAGAAGGTCGACGTCGCGTCGATCACCGACAGCCTCCTTCCGGCCGGCTACGACAGCTCGAAGCTCAACTGACCCACGTTGTCCTCCACAGAACGGAAATGAGAGCACTCGTGAGCGCGAGACGTCAGCTCCACCTCAACGCCTTCCTCATGGAGGCGGGCCACCACGAGGCATCGTGGCGGCTCCCCCACAGCAACCCACGGGCGGACTTCGACCTCCAGCACTGGATCGAGCTGGCCCAGTTGGCCGAGAGCGCCAAGTTCGACTCGCTCTTCCTCGCGGACGGCCCGGCGATCATCGGCACCGGCGAGTTCCGGCCGCCGGGCCAGCTCGAACCGCTGACCCTGCTGACCGCCCTGTCCCAGGCGACCAGCAGGATCGGGCTCATCGCGACCGTGTCGTCCACGTACAACGAGCCCTACAACCTCGCTCGCCGGCTCGCCTCCGTCGACCACGTCAGCGGCGGCCGCGCCGGCTGGAACATCGTCACCTCGGCGGGGGCGGACGAGGCCGCCAACTTCGGCCTCGACAATGTTCCCGACCACGCCGGGCGCTACGCCCGGGCCGACGAGTTCCTGAAGGTCGCCAAGGCCCTGTGGGACAGCTGGGAGTCCGAGGCCGTCGTCGCGGACAAGGCCACGGGGCGGTACGCCGACCCCGCCCGGATCCACCACCTCGGCCATCGGGGCTCGCACTTCTCGGTGGCCGGCCCGCTCAACGTGGAGCGGCCGCCGCAGGGCTACCCGCTGCTCGTCCAGGCCGGCTCCTCCGAGGACGGCAAGGACTTCGCGGCACGGCACGCCGAGGCGATCTTCACCGCTCACCAGACGTACGAGCGCGCGGCCGACTTCTACGGCGACATCAAGGCACGGACCAGGGCCGCCGGGCGTGACCCGGACGGCGTCATCGTCCTGCCGGGAATCGTGCCGTACATCGGGTCGACCGAGGAGGAGGCCCGGGCGCTGGCGCAGCAGTTCGACGACCTGCGTATACCGGAGTACGGGCTGCGCCAGCTGGCCTCGGTGTTCGAAACCGAGCCGTCGGCGTTCGAACTCGACGAGCCGTTGCCGGACTTCATCCTCGCGCGGCCGAAGCTGGAGGGATCGCAGAGCCGCTCCGACCTGATCATCGAGCTCGCGGCGCGCGAGAAACTGACGGTCCGCCAGGTCATCTCGCGGCTCGGCGGCGGGCGCGGTCACTTCGAGTTCATCGGTACGCCCGACCAGGTGGCGGACACGATCATCACCTGGTTCGAGGGCGGAGCCGCGGACGGGTTCAACATCATGGCGCCCGCCCTGCCCTCGGGCCTGGAGACCTTCGTCGAGCAGGTTCTGCCGATCCTGCGTGGCAAAGGCCTGTTCCGCGAGGAGTACGAAGGCGCCACGCTGCGCGAGCACTACGGACTGCCGGTGCCGGCGAACCAGTTCCATGTCTGACCGCAGTGGCGGGCCACCGCCCGCGCTGCTCGTCCAGGGGCTCAGCAAGACGTACGGGGACGGCTTCACCGCCGTCGCCGGACTGGATCTGGAGATCCCCGACGGTGCCTTCTTCGGGCTGCTCGGCCCGAACGGCGCGGGCAAGACCACGCTGATCGGCTCGGTCTGCAACATCGTCCGCCCCACGACGGGCACCCTCACCGTCTTCGGCCACGACCACCGGAGCCGTGAGGCCCGAAGGCTGCTGGGCCTGGCCGAGCAGGAGATCAACGTCGACCGGTTCCTGTCGATCCGGCAGATCCTGATCTACCACGCCGGGTACCACGGCATCGGCCGGAAGGCGGCCGTCCGGCGCGCGGACGAACTGCTCGCTCTGTTCCGGCTCGGCGACAAGGCCGACGCGCGCGCCTACGAGCTGTCCGGGGGCATGCAGCGGCGCCTCGTTCTCGCGCGGGCGCTCATGCACCGTCCCCGCCTGCTCATTCTCGACGAGCCGACGGCCGGCGTCGACGTCGAGTTGCGCTCGGAGATCTGGCGGCTCGTCAAGGGTCTCAACGCGGCCGGCACCACCATCCTGCTGACGACCCACTACCTGGAGGAGGCGGAGACGTTGTGCGACGAGATCGCGCTGCTGCGCGCCGGCCGGATCGTCGACCGCGGCTCCGCGGCGTCGCTGCGGGACCGCTACGAAGCACGGGACATCTCGGAGGTCTACGACCGCGTGATCTCGGCGGACGAGGTGGCGTCATGACGGCCGGCGCCGACGGTCCGGCTCTCCCGTCGTACGACGAGCCCTTCCGGGCGGAGCGGTCGCCGTTCCTGTGGCTCTTCGAGCGCGAGGTCCTGCGCTTCCTCAACATCTGGCGCTACAGCGTCGTCGGCCCGGTGCTGTCGACCGTGCTGTTCGTCATCGTCTTCGGGTCGGCTCTCGGACAGCACGTCGACGCGGTCGACGGCGTCCCCTACGGCCGGTTCATCGTGCCCGGCCTCTTCGCGCAGGCGGTCGTCAACGTCGGCTTCTTCAACGGCACGACCAGCCTGTTCGAAGCCCGGCGTGACCAGTACATCCACGACCTCTTCGCGAGCCCGCTGAGGTGGTGGGAGATCAACGCGGCACTGGTGAGCGGCGGCATCGCCCGAGGCGTCGTCGTGGGCGCGGGAGTACTGGCGGTGGCCCTCCCGCTCACCCACAGCGGCGGCGTCGCCCGTCCGCTCATCCTGCTGCTCGGCACACTCGGTGTTCTCCTGGTCGCCGCGCAGGTGGGCGTGATCGCGGGAGGCCTCGCCAAGTCGCTCGACCACGTCTACGCCATGGAATCGCTCGTCCTGCTGCCGCTGGGCCTCCTCGGCGGCGTCTTCTACTCGGTCCGGCAGCTCCCGCCGGTCTGGGACGTCCTGAGCCGCCTCGACCCGGTCTTCTGGCTGGTCCAGGTCGAGCGGATCGGCTTCCTCGGCCATGGCGACGTCGGTGCGGGGTGGGCCCTGCTCGTGGTCTGGGCCCTCGCGGCGGCGCTCTCCGCATGGTCGGCCGCCATTTTCGCCACCGGCCGCCTCAAGCCCTGATCCGCGCCGGAGAATGCCCCCATGAAGCAGAAGCTGAGCCGGCGGGAAGCCTCGGACGCGGTCAGCGACCTGGGATGGCGCTTCCTGCTGGGCACGATACGAACGTCGGTACCGGTCGGGTCGCTCGCCCAGGCAGTCGCGATGGCGACGAGTGCGGTGGCGGTGTGCGGTGACCATGCCGACCGGCACCTTCGCGCCGACATCAGACCCGGGCGGGTCGTCCTCACCCTCCAGTCGCTGGACCATGCCGCGGTGACCACTCTCGACATCGACCTCGCGCATCGGATCTCCGGCGTTGTGCACCA
Organism: Streptomyces sp. NBC_01537; assembly: GCF_045040445.1. NCBI lineage: Bacteria > Bacillati > Actinomycetota > Actinomycetes > Kitasatosporales > Streptomycetaceae > Streptomyces > Streptomyces sp. NBC_01537. Next base: position 694,605 of record NZ_CP109392.1, read on the forward strand.
GGCCGGGTCAGGCACGGAACCCGAGACCGGCGTGGCAGCGCCACGGTCGGTCCAGCTCCTGGAGATCGCGATCGACGCACTCGACATCGCGGCGATCCGGCCGTTCTGGAAAGCGGTGCTGGGTTACACCGATGAGGCGGGAGCCGACGGTCCCGAGGATCCGCTCGTCGACCCGGTCGGACAGGGCCCGGCCATCTGGTTCCAGCAGATGGACCAGGCGCGCCCGGAGCGAAATCGCATCCACTTCGATATCTGCGTCCCGCACGACGAGGCACCCCGACGGATCAAGTCCGCGCTGGCTGCCGGCGGTCGGCTGCTGTCCGCGATTCGTGCACCCGCCTTCTGGGTTCTCGCCGACATCGAGGGAAACGAGATCTGCGTGACCACCTGGCAGGGCCGAGACGGCTAGTGCCGTGACCGCGAACGTTCGCCGGGTTGCGCAGCCCGCCGACTGCGTTTTGTCCTCAATCGCCGGACGGGCTGAATTTCAGCCCGTCCGGCGATTGAGGACGGAACCGGCCACCGGGACGGCCCCCGGCGGACCACTCCGGATACCGCACCAGGCCGAACCCGCCCGCCACTCCGCCCGGCTTGCTTAAGCAGGCCCTAAGGGATCTTTATGGAACCTGGGTGCGGAAATACCCGCAGGTCAGGGGCGCTTCAGCGGCCGAGCCGACAGTTGGCCCGAGCAACTGTTCTGCGTAGCATCAAGCCCGGATCCGGCTCCCCCCACCCCGGCTTTCCCTCCCCCCACGATGAGGTTCCGCCATGGCCGCACATCGCGCACGCACCCTCGGACTCGGCGGACTGGCGACACTACTGGCCGCCGCCCTCTTAGCCGCCATAGGTCTGTCGCTCACCGGCCCGGCCACCCCCCGGGCCCAGGCCGCCGTCGGCGCGCAGACCTGGTCCGACGAGTTCGACGGCGCGGCGGGCAGCGCGCCGAGCGCCACCAGGTGGACGCACGAGACTGGCGGTTCGGGCAACGGCAACAACGAGCTGCAGTACTACACCAACAGCACCGACAACGCCGCGCTGGACGGCAGCGGCCACCTCGTGATCACCGCCCGTGCCGCCTCCTCGTCCGCCGGACTGAGCTGCTGGTACGGAGCCTGCAGGTACACCTCGGCCCGGCTCAACACGGCCCGGACCTTCACCCAGGCGTACGGCCGCTTCGAGGCCCGGATCAAGATCCCCCGTGGCCAGGGGATGTGGCCGGCCTTCTGGATGCTCGGCAACGACATCGGCAGCGTCGGCTGGCCCGCCAGCGGTGAGATCGACGCCATGGAGAACATCGGCAAGGAGCCCGGCACCGTCCACGGCACGATCCACGGCCCCGGCTACTCCGGCTCCGGCGGCCTCGGCGCCGCCTACACCCTCCCCAACGGGCAGGCGTTCGCGGACAATTACCACACGTTCGCCGTCGAGTGGTCGCCGAGCGCCATCACCTGGTCGGTGGACGGCACGACGTACGAGACCCGGACACCCGCCGATGTGGGCGGCAACAAGTGGGTCTTCGGCCACCCCTTCTTCCTGATCCTCAACCTCGCGGTCGGCGGCAGCTGGCCGGGGGACCCCGACTCCTCCACCTCCTTCCCCCAGACGATGACCATCGACTACGTACGCGTCTCGGCGTGGAACCCGGACTCGGGCTCCACGACCGGCCCGGTCAAGGGCATCGGCGGCATGTGCGTCGACGTGGCCAACGGATCGAGCGCCGACGGGACAGCGGTCCAGCTGCACAACTGCACCGGCGGCAGCGCCCAGCAGTGGACCGTCGGCTCCGACGGCACGGTCCGGGCGCTGGGCAAGTGCCTGGACGTCAAGGGCGCCTCGGCCGCCGACGGGACCTTGGTCCAGCTCTACACCTGCAACGGCACCGGCGCGCAGCAGTGGACGCACACCTCTGCCGACGACCTGGTCAACCTCGGCTCCGGCAAGTGCCTGGACGCCACCGGCAACTCCTCGGCGGACGGCACCCGCCTGCAGATCTGGTCCTGCACGGGCGGCGCCAACCAGAAGTGGACCCTCGGCTGACCGGCCCGTCACCTCGGCCGGCTTCGAAACCGCCTCGGGCGGACCGTCCGGATACGGCGCCACCTGCTCACCAGCGGCACTGCGTGCACGTCAGCCGCGTTCGGCACCGATCCGCTGCCCGGGGTCGCGAAGTCCTGCTACCTCACGGCCTAGGGACTGTCCGGCGCAACGACGGTGATGACGACGTTGCCGATCTTCCGTCCGGTCTCGACATACCGATAGGCGTCGACGATCTGCTCCAACGGGTACCGTCTGTCGATGACCGGCCTGAACTCTCCCGACTCGAGCAGGTCCCGGAGATGCCGCCATATCTCCTGGTCCTGCTTGGGAAGGGGGAACTTCACCTTCCTGCCGCGGAACAGGGGCGTGACGAACGGCAGGAGCACGTTCTGCCACCAGGGGCCCAGCTCCGAGGACAGGTATGTCCCGCCGGGTTTCAACAGCCGCCTGCAGCGGCCGAACGTGCTCTTGCCGACCGCGTCGAACACCGCGTCATAGCTCTGCTCGTCCCTGGTGAAGTCCTGGGCCGTGCAGTCGACGGCCCGGTCAGCGCCCAGGCCCTTCAGCAGTTCCAAGTGCGCCCCGTCACACACCGCGGTCACAGTGGCCCCGCGATGCTTCAGGAGCTGCACCGCCGCCGAGCCGATGGCGCCGGTCGCGCCGTAGACGAGGACATCGTGCCCGGACCGGATGCCGGCCGTCCTGATGAACGACAGCGCGTAGTGCGAGCCCTCGGTACCGGGAGCGGCATCCTCGAAGCTCACGCCTCTCGGCATGGTCGCGATGGCGCCGCCCTCCGGAACGGACAGATACTCGGCATGGGTTCCGAACGCGCCCTCGTTGTACCCGAAACACCCGGTCGCCGACCGTGAAGGACGTGACGCCGCTGCCGACCGCGTCCACCACTCCCGCGTACTCGGTCCCGAGCACCGTACGCCGCGGCCGGGCAAGGCCGGTAAGCGCGCGCATGAAGAACGGTCTGGCCGCCCGGTAGGCACAGTCCGTCCGGTTGACCGTCGTCGCGTGCACCCTCACAAGAATGTCGTGATTCCCGATCGAGGGCTTGTCCACCTCGGCGACCCGGACCACGGCCGGCGGCCCGTACCGGCTGTGCACTGCTGCCTTCATGGGCGAACCATAGCGGCAATGCTCCTTGCCCCATGCCGGCTGGTTCCGGCCGATGTGGCGGCACTGGGATGCCGAATCAGGAGTCCGGCTCCTGAGTCAGGCTCCATGCTCCGTGGGCGCGCACCTGGTAGTAGCCCGGTCCGGGCCAGGTGACCGTGACGTCGGAGTCGGCGTTGCCCTCCGCGACCGTGGCCCATTCGGCGAGTTCGTGGTCAAGGGCCTGGAGGACGACGGCCCCTCGACCGCGGTGGCGCAGCATGCCGGGGCCGGCGGCGCCCTGGTAGCGCACGACGTCGAAACCCTGGCCATCGATGTGCATGTCGAACGCGGGAATCGCATCGAGCGGTTCCGTTCTGGCCGACCAGCGCTCCCGGGCGCCGTCCCGGAACTCGAGCTGGAATCCCACCTCTCGTCGACCACCGCCCCGGCTCAGAGGGATCCGGGCGACGACAGGGCCGTCGGCGCTGTGCAACTGGTAGCCACGCGGCCGACGCCCCTGCGGGCGGTCCACCCGCACCGTGATGTGGGCGGGGCGCTCCGTCCGGAGCACCAGGACGGCCGACCGGCCCGGCTCGGGCAGCACCACCCGGTGTCTGCCGTCGCCCCTTCCCGACACCTCCCGGCCCGCCCGCCCGCCGCGCCGCTCCGGGCCTTGCGGCGGAGCAGTCGCACGGCCACGTGCCCCACGTGCCTCCTCCGACGCCCGGAACAGGGACACCGTACGGGCTCGGCCCCTCGGTGTGATCGGTTCCCGGCCCTCGGCAATGCGCACTGCGTCGGCGGCGCACACGGCGACATTACGCGGGGCGCCGCCATCCGGCGCCCAGCTGACGTGGGTGGTCGACCGCCCATGCCGTGCGTCGAAGAAGCAGAGTGGCAGCCGCTCAGGCGGTGGACCACCCGCGAGCCGGGCATCCAGACAGGCCAGCGCATGGCGCCCCTCGTCCAGCGCACGCAGCACATCGAGGGCGTCCGCACGGTCCCGATCCCCGACGAGGGCCTGCTTTGCCTCCTCATAGGCGTCCAGGGCACGGACCAGATCCGCGCGCATCTCATCCGTGGCGCCCGGCTGGCCCGGGGAGAAGGAATGGCGGTCGAGAGCCTCCCCGTACGACGTGATCTCCGCCTCGATCCCGGCGAGTTCAGCCGCGCGCCGTCTCCGGTCCGCCCCCGCCCCACGGAACAGACCCAGCCCCAGCCCCCGTCTCAGCCTCATGAGCTCATCCTGCCGCAACCTTCACGTCCATCATCGAGGCGGGCATGTACTTGATCGGCCGCGGGGAGCCGGCGAGCGCTCTGGCCGACTCGCCGGGCACACGCGACCGCTCTGGTTGCCCACGATCGGTCTCACGGCCGCAGTAGGACCGGTCGGCCGAGAAACGCGGCAAGCCGATCGATGGCCGGAGCGGCCTCCTCGACGGGTTGCGGCTCGGCGAATCGTCCCGTTCGGGACTGGGAGGCGAATTGGACCTGAACGAACGCCAGGGCTTGCTCGGCGAGATCTTCGGGCAGCCGGGCAGGGATTCCGGTGGCCTGGGCGAGGTCCCATCCGTGAGCGAGCAGATCGTACAGACGGATCTGCAAGCGCTCGGCGCCCGTGGCGCTCCCCAGGGGACCGCGATAACTCCGCTCCAGTACCCCGGGACGGGAGAAAGCGGCCTGCAGCGAAGCTCCGGAGGACCGATAGGCTCCGGCCGGGTCGTCACCGAGCAGGTCTGCCCCGCGCTCGGGCATCGGGCCACCCTCGATCAAGGCTACGAACACCAGGTCCATGCCGACCAGGTGGTTGACCACATCACGCACGTTCCATTCCGTGCACGGCGTCGGCGCCTTCCACTGCTCGGGCCGGATCTCGGCGATCAGGTCACCGACGACTTCACACGCGCGTACGAGATCTTCAACGGAAGCGGTAGTCATCGGGCAAGACTAAGGCGGCATCCGTCAGGGGCCCGATGGTTTTCCAGTGGTCCGGAGAAAGGCATGTCCGTTCACCGAGCCAGTCCAGAACGTTGCGGCCCAGGCCGTCCACGACACCGGGTGTCGGCGTCGGAGGATGCGCTCAGGGTCAGGGACTGTCACGGCCGGTGGGGGGGACCCGGTGGGTGAGGGCCGGAGGCGGAGGTGAAAGCTGTGGGGAGATCAACTCCCGATGGAGGTACGTGAGATGACGAGTAGTCTGCCGCGCCGTTCGGTGCTGGGCGGGATGATCGGGGGCCTGGCGCTGTCTGCCGTCGCGGCCGGGACCGGTGCCGGGCATGCGCAGGCTGCGGAACGAGGGCGGAGCACCGCGCGTCCCGGCGTGGGCCGGGAGCCGTATGTCGCGGTGGCGGTGGGCGGCGGGGGCGGGCCCACGGGCTCCGACCGGGTGCATGTGCTCAAGGTCGGCCCGGACACGGCGGATACGGTGCTGGTGCTGGTGCCCGGTATGTTCGGGGCGGCCAATGACTTCCGGCTGCTCGCCCGGGACCTGGTGGAGGCGGTGCCCGGGGTGCAGGTGTGGGCGCTCGACCGACGTGAGGAGAATCTGGCCGACCGGTCCGGATTCCTCGGCTCCGACCCCCTCGGTTACTACCTGGACGACCGCTACCGCACACAGGACCCGGCCGCGTCCGGCTTCGCCGGGAGCTGGGGCCTGGCGCTCACCCTGGAGGACATCCGGGCGGTCGTACGGGTGGCGCGCTGCGGGGGCCGGCGGCGGGTCGTGCTCGGCGGACACTCCTGGGGAGCGACGACCACGATGGCGTACGCGGCCTGGGACTTCCAGGGCCACCCCGGGTACCGGGACCTCGCGGGGCTGGTACTGGTCGACGGCGGTGTGCGCGGAGCGTTCGAGGGGACGGGCGAGCCGGTGCGCAACTCGCCCGAGGAGGTGCGGGAGCGGCTGGCGGCCATCGAGGCCGGGGCGGTCTTCGACATGACCCTCAGCGCCGTGGGAGTGGGCAGCCGTGCCGAGAGCACGCAGATCTGGTACCAGCTCGCCGGCTGGTACGCGCATCACGACCCGGACGGCCGCTCCGTGCTCCAGCCCCGACTGCCCGAGGCCCTGCGACTGCCGTACGCCGTCACCAACGCCGGACTGCTGGGCGTACTGGTGGACGCGGGCTTCGGCTGGCCGAACGACATCAGCGTGCACTCAGGACACCTCGCCGACAGCGGAGACGTCCGCACCTGGGTCGACGAGGGCATCACCCCGATCAGCCGGGTCGCCGCCGCTTACGCCGGACCGGTGCCGGCCGTGTGGGAGTGGTACTGGCCGTCCCGGCTCTCGGTCGACCTCGACGTCACGGACTCCTACACCGACTCCGAACTCGCCCGCTCCCTGGGCTTGCGGCTGCGCCACGCCCAGGAACTCGACGTACCGCTCTACGCCTTCCAGACCAGCTACGCCAAGGGCACCATCGCGGCCGCGGCTCGCCAGGTCGTGAACGACTCGCGCATCCCCCGCGCGCTGTACGAGACCGACAACGGCATGAACCACCTCGACCCGCTCTTCGCCGCCGCGTCCCACAACCCACTCACACCCACGCTCGCAGCGTTCCTCGACAGCCTCCGAAGCTGAAACGACGTGCCCGGGCGGGCGGAAGTGAACCGCCCGCCCGGGCTCGGTGTTGCGCCGGAGGGGTTTCCAGCGGGACCGTCAGACGATCATCCACTGCTGGTTCGCGCCGGCGGTGCAGCTCGCCTGGTCCAGGGCCGCCCCGTTGGCGGTCGACGCCCCGGCGACCTCCAGGCACTTGCCGCTGTTGACGTTGGTGAAGGTGACGTAGCCGCCGATCACCGCCGTCCTCGTCCAGAGTTGATGGGTGGCTCCGGTGCACGTCGACTGGACGGCCACCGCGCCGTCGGCGGTGGAGGCGCCGGAGATCTGCAGACACTTGCCGCTGTTGACATTGACCAGCTCGTAGTTCGAGCCGACGCTCGTGGGCACCCACTGCTGGTTGGCTCCGGCGTTGCAGTTCCCTGAATTGACGGCCGCGCCGTCCGCGGTGCTCACGAACCAGACGTCCGCGCACTTGGCGCTGTTGCGGTTCAGCAGGTGGTTGTTCGCCGCTCCGAGCGGACTGGCGATGACGGGCCACCCGCCGGAGAAGGTGACCTGACGGATGTCGAGGGTCTCCTGTCCGGAGTTGTTCCCGTCGTAGTAGTGGTAGGCGAGGAACTTCGACGTGCCGTCGTCGTAGGCGTCCGCGCCGCCGGCTGCCACCCTGGGGTATGCGCCGGTGAGGACGGTGGTTCCTCCGCCGGAGGCCATGTCCGTGCCGTTCTGGTCGAGGTAGGGGCCCGTGATGCCGGCGGAGCGCCCGACCACCGTGTAGTAGGTGCTGTTGACACCGCTGCAGCAGTTGCCCTTCGAACCGAAGAGGTAGTAGTAGCCGCCGTTGAGGATGATCGTCGGGTTCTCGATGCCGACGGCGATGTGCCAGAGGTTGTTGTCGCTGGTGGACAGCTTGCCGGTAGTGGCGTCCAGGACGTGCATGTAGGTGCCGCTGCCGGTCCAGGAGCCCCAGGAGATGTACAGCCGGCCGTCCGGCCCCCAGTCGACGTTGGGGTCGATCGGGTAGTTGACGTCGGTGACCATGCCCTGGTCGGTCCAGGGGCCCTCGATGTTCGTGGCGGTGGCCAGGCCCATCACGGCGTACGAGCTGCCCCAGAGGGAGCCCGCGTAGTAGAGGTGGTAGGTGCCGTTGAAGTACTTGATGTCGGGGGCCCAGATGTTGGGCGGCGTCGAACCGAGCTTGGTGGTGATCCAGGACGGAGTCGACTCCCAGACGTTGCCGATCTTGGCCCAGCCGGTGGCGGGGGTGCTGTCGCACGTCCGGCGTTCGGTGATGGCGCCGCTCGGGTTGAGCGAGTCGTTCTCGAATCCGGTGGAGAAGCCGTAGTAGCAGCTGCCCACCTTGATGACGCTCGGGTCGTGCATGCGGATGTCGCCGCTGAGCGCCCGCGCCGGGCCGGCGGTGAACAGACCGAGAACGGTCATGAGTGCGACCACGATCGCGGCGAGGGCGGGGTGACCGCGCCGTCTGCGGATGCCGGGACGGGGACCTTCGGTGTGATGACTGGTCATGCGAAACTCCGTTGTGTCGCTGATGTGTCGGTTGATATGCCGGTCGGCAGGGTCAGGGCGATGCGGGCCGGTCGGTGCTGTGCTCCGGTCGCCACGTGGTGGTGGTGCCGGTGGTCAGCGCGGTCACGCCGCCGTCGGGCCACTCGATCCGCGCTGTTGTGCCGGTGGGCACCGTGGCCCGCACCTCAAGGCCTGAGGCGTGCAGCTCCCACCGGATGGCCACGCGACCGTACGGGGACTCATGGGCGGCGCCTGCCCAGGTGATGCCGCCGCCCGGTCGCGGGCGGAAGACGATGTCGCGGTAGCCGGGTGAGGCCGCGGTCAGTCCCGCGACGGTGGTGTGCAGCCACTGGGCGACGGCGCCGAGGGCGTAGTGGTTGAAGGAGGTCATCTCGCCCGGGTTGACGGTGCCGTCGGGGAGCATGCTGTCCCAGCGCTCCCAGATGGTGGTGGCGTCGTGCTTGAGCGCGTACAGCCAGGATGGGCACTCCTGCTGGAGGAGGAGGGCGTAGGCGGTGTCGGTGTGGTTGGTGGCGCTGAGCGCGGGTGTCACCAGGGGCGTGCCGATGAAACCGGTCTGGATGGTGTGCCCGCCTTCCGCGACCAGTTGGGCCAGGCGGTCGCCCGCGGCGGTCCGGGCCGCCGGGTCGGGCAGGAGGTCGAACTGGAGGGCGACGGCGTAGGCGGTCTGGGTGTCGCTGGTCATCAGGCTGTTGGGGAGCAGGTATGCGTCGATGAAGGCCTGACGTACTCGGTTCGCCAGCTCCTCGTACATGCGCCGGTCTTCGTCGTGTCCCAGGACTCCGGCGGTCCACGCCAAGTGCCGCGCGGACCAGGCGTAGTACGCGGTGGCGATGAGGTGGCGGTCGGTGAGGCCGGCACCGGGGTCGTCCGGGGGCGCGGCGGGGTCGAGCCAGTCGCCGAGTTGGTAGCCGCGGTTCCACAGGCCGGACGGATCGGCGAGCGCGGTGATGAGGCCGACCCAGCGGCGTGCGCTTTCGTACTGGGCGGCCAGCAGGGCGGTGTCGCCGGAGTCCAGGTACAGGTCCCACGGGGTCAGGGTCGCGACGTCGCCCCAGCCGGCGCCGGGTCTGGCCGGTGTCCATTGCGGTCCGCCGGGAATGGCCGGTACGTACCACGGCACGGTGCCGTCGGCGTGCTGTTCGACGGCGACGTCGCGCAGCCAGGACGCGAGCATGCCGTGGCAGTCGTACAGGAAGGCGGCGGTGGGCGCGAAGACCTGGATGTCGCCGGTCCAGCCGAGGCGTTCGTCGCGCTGTGGGCAGTCGGTGGGGAGGTCGACGAAGTTGCCGCGCAGGCTCCAGACCACGTTCTGGTGCAGCCGGTTCACCTGGTCGTTGGAGCACTCGAACCAGCCGGTCCTGGCCATGTCGGTGTGGTGGACGCGGGCGGTGATGTCGTGGTGGGGATCGCCGCCGCACCAGCCGGTGATCTCGGCGTACCGGAAGCCGTGGATGGTGAAGCGCGGCTCCCAGGTCTCGGGGCGCCCGCCCTTCAGGACGTACCGGTCGGTGGAGACGGCCTCGCGCAACGGGCGCACGCACAGCTCCCCGTCCTGGAGCACCTCGGCGTGACGGATGACGACGGTGTGCCCGGCTGGACCGGTCACGGTGATGCGGACCCTGCCGACGAGGTTCTGTCCGAAGTCCACCAGGAGACGGTCGGTGTCCAGGGCGGTCACCCGGACCGGGGCGATCTCCTGCGTGCAGCGCACCGGCGGGCCCGTGGGGGCGACCAGCGTCGCCGGATCCCGGGTGACGACGGTGACCGGTGACCAGCCGCTGTCGTCGAATCCGGGGCGGGACCAGCCCGGCGGTTCGTCGCGTGCGTCGTAGGTCTCGCCGTCGAGCAGGCCCGAGGACTCGATCGGCCCGTGGGCGGCCCGCCAGGAGGTGTCGGTGCCGATGGTGGTGCGGGTTCCGTCGCGGTGGACGATTTCGAGTTGGGCGAGGAGTGCGACCCGGTCGCCGTAGACGTTCGCGTGGCCGCCGTGGAAGCCCAGCCGCCCTCGGTACCAGCCGTCGGCCAGCCATGCGCCGATGGTGTTGGCGCCGGTGCGCAGGTGTTCGGTGACGTCGTGGGTCTGGTAGCGCAGCCGGTGGTCGTAGCTGGTCCAGCCGGGCGCGAGTGCGTGATCGCCGACCCGCCGGCCGTTGATCTCGATTTCGTACAGCCCGTGGGCGGTGACGTACAGCCGCGCGCTCTCCACATCGGCGCCGGCCTGGAACTCCTTGCGCAGCAGCGGCGGCCGCCGGTCGCTGTCCGGCCACTGCGGTGAGATCGCCTGCGCCGTCCAGTCCGACGGCTCCAGCAGTCCGGTCTCCACTGTCAACGGCGGGCTCCAGTCGCTGGCCGTGCCGTCGGCGCCGCGGACCCGGACGCGTATCGCGGAGCGTTCCCGCGACGCCAGTGGCCTGTCGTTCGGCCAGGCGACGAGTACGGATTCCTCGGAGGCCACCCAGACCGTGCGGTGCGCCCCGTTGGCGCGGGTGACCTCGAACTGGTAGGCCTGCTGCGTCCAGTTGGCCGGTGCTGTTGTCTTCCAGGAGATCCGGGGCTCCGGCTCACCGATGCCGAACGGTTCCCGGTGGTGTTCGGCGGTCGGCGCGGCGACCACCGGTATCGGCTCGTGGGTCATCCCTTCACCGCCCCGGCGGTCAGGCCCTTGATGATGCGCTGGTTGATCAGCAGGTACAGCACCAGGGCGCCGACCACGTTGATGCTGATCGCGGCGAACAGCGGCCCGTAGGCCGTCTCGCCGTACTGCCCGGTGAAGTTGAGCAGCCCCACCTGGATGGTGCGCAGGTCGTCGTTGGTGGTGAAGGTGAGCGAGATGAGCAGGTCGTTCCAGATGAAGAAGAACTGCACCAGCCCGACGGTGAAGACGGCGTTGCGGACCATGGGGAAGGCGATCCGCCAGAAGGCTCCGAGGATGCTCGCGCCGTCGAGAGTGGCGGCTTCGAACACCTCGCGCGGGATCGACCGGAAGAAGGTGGCCATCATGAAGACGGTCAGCGGGAGACCGGCCGCGGTGTAGGTGATGATCAGCGGCCACAGCGTCCCGGACAGCCCCGCCTGGAAGTACACCCGGAACAGGGGCAGCAGAATCATCTGGCTCGGCACCATGATCCCGACGAGAAAGACGAGCAGGACCTTGTGGCGTCCGCGCCAGACCATCACCTCCAGAGCGAAGCCCGCGGCGACGCCGAGCAGGATGATGAGTGCGAGCGACGGCACGGTGGCCAGGATGCTGTTGCGGATGTACAGGGCGACGTGCCCGGTCGTCCACGCCTCGGCGTAGTTGTGGAAGTTCCAGTTCTTCGGAAGCGACCAGGCGGGGTCGTTGACGAACTCGGACTGGGTCTTGAAGGAGCTCAGCAGCAGCCACAGCAGCGGCGCCACCTCGATCACCAGCAGCAGCGCGACGAGCGTGTTCCGCACCAGACGCCGGGCGTGCCGGCCCCGCCGCAGGGCCGCTGTCGGCGGGCGGGTGAGGGGTTCCCGCGGCGGTGCCGTCAGGGAGTCGGTCATGGGAGTTCAGCCCTTGGTCAGGTCGCGTCGCGAGAAGCGGAAGATGATGAGGGTGACGCCGAGGCAGACGACGGTGAGCAGCGATGCGATGGTGCTGCCGTAGCCGTAGTCGCCGTAGGAGAAGGCGGTGCGGAACATGTACAGCGTGAGTGGCGTGGTGTCGCTGCCCGGCCCGCCGTTGGTCAGGGCCAGGACCGAGTCGAACACCTTGAGCGTGCCGTTGATGCTGAACACGACCGACGACAGCACCACGGGCCAGGACAGCGGCAGGACGATGTGCCGGACCAGCCGCAGTCCCGTGGCGCCGTCCATCCGCGCCGACTCGATGGTCTCCTCGGGGATGTCGAGCAGCCCCGCGTAGATGAGCACGCCGTAGAAGCCCATGGAGCGCCATACGTCCATCACCACCAGGACCATGAAGGCCCCCGCGCCGCTGGCGAACCAGTCCCCGTGGTGGATGCCCAGCGCTTCGATGGCGGTGTTGGCCAGGCCGTTCTGCGGCGCGACGGCGAAGAGCTTCTGGAACATCAGGGCCACGGCGACCGTCGGAAGGATCACCGGGAAGAACACCAGCGTGCGGATGAGCGCGGACGACCTGCGCAGGACGAACACGTAGAGCAGCGCGAGCAGGTACCCGGCGAGCACCTGCCCGACGCTGACGACGACCCCGTACTTGAAGGTGAACCACAGCGCCGAATGCGCCTGCGGGTCGTGCCACAGCTTCTCGAAGTTGCCGAACCCGTCGAAGGTGAAACCCTCGATGACGTTCCCCTTGAAGAAGGTGTAGCCCAGGGACCACACCATCGGCACCAGCATTGCCAGTGTGTACACGAGCAGCGCCGGACCCAGCAGGATGGCGAGGGCGCGGCGGTCTCCCAGAACTGAACGCATGACGGCTCTTTCACGTCTTTCACGAAGGGTCGGTACGGTTCACAGCGGGCGGCGGACGGCGGACGCGTCAGCCGTTGTCCAGGTCCGCCTGGATCTTCTGCATGAAGTCCTTCGCGGAGATGGACCCGGTGACCAGCGGCGCGGCGTTGGTCTGGCTGGTCTCGGTCGCCTTCGTGTTGAACAGCGCCTCGAACCACAGGGTGCTGGTCGTGGTCTTCGAGATGGTGTTCTGCACCAGCTGCGTGAGCGCCGGCAGCGTGCCGGTGTCGCCGGTGGGCTTGAACCCGGAGATCGTGCCCTGGTCCTTCAGCGAGGCGGCGCCGTAGTTCTTGGCGGTGCAGGAGAGCCAGTCGCCGACCTTGGCGTTGTACGACTTCGCGGAGACGGCGACCGGGAGACCGACGTTGGCCGGGATCTGGTCTGCGGACCCCTTGCCGCCGGACACGGTCGGGAACGGCATGAAGCCGATGTTGTCCGCACCGACCTGGTTCTTGGTCTTGTCGTTGAAGTCGCCGAGCTCCCAGCTGCCCATGTAGAACATCGCGGCCTTGCCGGTCAGGAACTGCTGCACCCCGGTGTCGTAGTCGATCGATCCGACACCCTTGCCGAAGTAACCCGCCTTGCCCAGGTCGGCGATGGCCTGCGCGGCCTTGACGTACGCGGGGTCGGTCAGCTTCGCCTTGCCGTCCGCGACGGCCTGCAGGGCGTCCGGGCCCAGCTCCCGGTACAGGTAGCCACTGACGAGACGGGTGAGGGGCCACCCCTCCTTGCCGGCCGCGGAGAAGGGGATGACCCCCGCGCTCTTCAGCTTCGCGGCTGCCGCGACCAGTTCGTCGTACGTCGCCGGGACGGCGATGTCGTGGGCGGCGAGAAGCTTCTTGTTGTACCAGATGCCCTCGATGTTGAACTGGTACGGCATCACGTTGAACTTGCCGTACAGGTTCTGCACCGTCTTGACCGCGGCGGGCTGGATGCTGTCCCACACCCCGAGGTCCTTGAGCGTCTTTTCGAGGTCGAGGACCTGACCGGCCTTGTCCAGCGTCTTGGTGAGCGCCGGAGTGCCGCCCGCCGCGAACTGCACGGGCAGGGCGTCCTGCCCGGCGAGGAGCTGCACCTTCTGGTCGACGTTGCTGATCGGCAGCGTCTGGATCTTCAGCGGCAGAGCCGCGTTCTGCGCCTTGCAGGCGCCGGTGCTCAGGGACTTGAGCTCCTGCTGCACGATGTGGTTGTCGTCGTTGATGGTGAGGGTGTACGCCTTGGCGCCGCCGCTCGACGCATTCGTGCCGCCGCAGCCGCTGAGCAGAAGGCCGGCGGTGGTGGCGGTCGCCAGGATGACGAGTCTGCGGGACTTGGGGGTGTGGTGCACGGGGTGGCTCCTCGCGATGCACAGCGCGTTGAAACGCTTCAATGTTGCCCCGGAACCTACGACCCGCTACGCCGCGGTGTCAAGGATGATTCGTCAATATTTCCGAACCGCAATGTGTGCACCACGGCAGGAAGCGGGCACGCCAGGACGCCGGGCCCGAAGTACGAAAAGAGAGCGGGCTACCTGGTCAGCGCGGCGCGCTGGCGCGGACGACCAGCTCGGGCTCCAGCACGACGGTGGCATGCCGGTGCTTCTCGCCCGCGGCCACCTCGTCCATCAGCAGGCGCATCGCTTCCTGCCCCATCAGCCGACCCGGCATGTCCACCGCGGTCAGAGGCACCGCCGCGGAACCCGCCGCGCGGTTGTTCTCGCATCCGACGACCGCGACCCGGTCGGGCACGCCGATTCCCGCCACCGTGTGCAGTTCGTGGATGATGCCGTTGGCCAGTTCGTCAGAGACCACGATGAGGCCGTCCGGCAGGTCGCCGGGCTTCCGCCGCACGAGATCCTTCCCGACCAGGTGCCCGTCCGCCGTGGTCAGACCGGTGCTGCCGATCTCCTCCAGCGTCACCCGGCCGCCGGCCTCCTCGACCGCCGCACGCACGCCCCTGCGCCGGTCGCGCACGGGCTGGTAGTCGTCGCGCGCGACGACGTACGCCAGCCTGGTGCGTCCGGTGTCGATGAGGTGGCGCGCCGCGAGGTATCCCACGTGCTCGTTGTTGACCAGCACCGAGCAGCACGTACCCGGTCTCGGCGAGAAATTGAGGAGCACGATCTGGCGTCCGTGCGAGCGCATCCGGGCTATCGCAGCCGCGGAGTCCAGCATCGGGGCCAGCAGCATGCCGGTCACCCGGGACTCGTCGAAGAGGTCCAGGTACTCGTCCTGGAGCGTCATGTCGCACATCGTGTTCGCCAGCAGCAGGCTGAGGCCGGCCACGCGGGCGGCCTCCTGCGCACCGTGCGCCATGTCGATGAACAGCGAGTTCTCAAGGTCCGCGAGAACCATGCCGACGCTGTCGTTCGATCCGGACGCCAGCGACCGGGCCGCGTCATTGCGTACGAAACCCAGCTGGGTGATGGCTTCCCGGACGCGTTCCGCCGTCGCGGGGCTGACCTTGGCCGGACTGTTCAGGACGTTGGAAACGGTGCCGAGCGAGACACCCGCCGCCTTCGCGACATCCTGCATGCTCGGACCGGCACGCCCCTGCACTCGTCGACCTGCGGCTGCCACGACGCTCCTTGACCTCCGGTCTCGTTCGGCCTGGACACGACACTAACGGGAGTCAGGCTGTTGCTGCCAAGCGCAGGATACATGTCTGCGTTATAGCGCTCCAATACTCGCAACCGGCCGCGGATCGCTCGTACGGCGAATGACGTCGCGCATGCCGAGGTCACAGCACTCCTCCCCCGCGCGTCTCGCCGTGAGCGGCCGCTCACCGGATCGACCTCCGAGCCGGCACTACGGTGGCGACAAGACCGGCTTAAGGGATGATTGCGCGGACTCTTGACGGGTGACACGGAGCATGCCAGCCTCACACCGCCGAAGGAATTGAAGCGCATCAATCCTTCTGTTCAACCTGCTCAGCGCCCCTGTCCTGCGCTGGAACACATCGCGAGCCGTCGCTCACGCGCTGTCCTCACAGTCCTTCTCTCACCGTCGAGGGAGTCACAAAACCATGCACAGAAGACGACACTCATGGGCGAAGGCCGCGGTCATCGGCGCCATAGCCGCCCTGGTGCCCTTCACGACCACGGCCACGTCCGCCCAGGCCATCACGTACAGCGGCGGCGTCATGTGGCGGCCGCCGAGCGGAGCGCCCTCGTACGGCTCGCTCTACGCGCACGCGATCAGGCTCCAGCACAGCACCGACTCCAACGGCACGCTCCTCGCGTCCTTCGAGCAGTACTCCGGCAACGGCATGCCGGTGTACCGCAGCACCGACTCGGGGCACACCTGGACGCAGATCTCCACGATCAGCGACCAGGTCAACTCATGGAACAACATCCAGCTCGAACCGGTGCTCTACGAGCTTCCGCAGGCGGTCGGCGCGTTTCCCGCGGGAACGATCATCGCGGCGGGCGACTCCATCCCAACCGACAACTCCGCGACCAAGATCGACATGTACGCCAGCACCGATCACGGGGTGACCTGGAGCTTTGTCAGCTCCATCGCCACCGGCGGCGCGGCCGTCGCCCAGAACGGGTACACCCCGGTCTGGGAACCGTACTTCCTCGTGGCGAACAACAAGCTCATCGCCTACATCTCCGACCAGCGGGACACCGCGCACGGCCAGAAGCTCTCCCACTTCACGACGACCGACGGCATCAACTGGTCGTCCGAGGTCGACGACGTCACATACCCGGCCTACAGCGCCCGCCCGGGAATGGCGATCGTCACGCGCATCGGCAACGGGAGCTACATGCTCACCTACGAGTACTGCAACGCGCCGAGCGGCGGCTGCCCCGTGTACTACAAGATCGCTTCCAATCCGGAGAACTTCGGCGCGGCCACCGGAGTGCAGCTCATCACGACGGACAACAAGCGCCCGGACGGCGATCCGTACGTCACCTGGCTCCCGACGGGCGGGCCGAACGGGACGATCGTCGTCCAGGCGTACAGCGACCAGCAGCTGTACGAGAGCACCGACAACGGGGCGACCTGGGTGCGCATGTTCTCCAACACCATCCAGGGCTACAGCCGCGGCCTGCTCCCCCTGGCCGACGGCAAGAGCCTGCTGGTCACCCGGGGCGGCAACCTGGCCAACCGCGGAGCCCAGAACGTGGTGACCTACGGCATCGACGACTTCGGCGGCGGCATCTCGACGGGCGCCTCCTACAAGGTCCAGAACAACCTGAGCTCCCAGGTACTGGGCGTACCCAACGCCAACAACGGGGCGGCGGTCGTCCAGGCGGCGGACAACGGAACGGCCGACCACAACTGGCGGTTCCTGCTCCAGAGCAACGGGTACTACCGGATCCTGAACACCCTCAGCGGAAGGTACCTCGCCGTCCCGGGCGGCTCGCTATCCTCCGGCACCGGCGCCATCCAGTGGACGACGACGGGCGGTGCGGAGCAGGACTGGTCGGTCGAACCGGCGCCGGCGGGCGGGTACACCATCACCAACCGGCGAAGCGACCTGGCGCTGACCATGGCGACCGACACGAACGGCCAGACCTCGACGAACGAGCAGGTCACCCAGGCGCCACTCACGTCCTCGGCGAACCAGCGGTGGAACCTCGTCCAGACGGCGGCTCCGGACTTCACCAGCGGACAGTTCGTGATGGCCAACGTCAACAGCGGAAACTACGCGGAGGTGGTCGGAACCGGCAACGGAACACAGGCCGACCAGTACCGCAACGTGAACCACCCGGACCAGTACTGGACGTTCACCCAGGTCGGCTCCTACTACACGATCACGAACACGTACTCGGGTGACCTCCTGGACTCGGCCGGGGCCACCACCAGCGGCAGCGCCGTCGTCCAGAATCCGGCCTCCGGCGCGACCTCCCAGCAGTGGTCCCTGGTCGACACCGGAGCCGGTCAGTACCAGGTGGTCAACCGCGTCAGCGGACTGGCCCTGGCGGTGGTCAGCGCATCCACCAGCAACGGGGCTTTCCTGGACCAGGAGACCACCTCGACCGCGTCCTCGCAGCGGTGGACCATCACGAAGATCAACTGACCTGCTGCTTTCAGTGGGACCGGGGCCTGTCCGACCGAGATCCACCGGACAGGCCCCGAGTGGTGTCGGCGAGGGCGGCATCGACCAGCGACTCCGCGATGGATCGCGCACACACGACGGCGCGGCCGCTGTTGAGCGCGGTGCCGCGTGCGGCCGCGCCGTCAAAGAGCAGCGCCAGTTGCTCACCGAGGGTCTCCGGGTCGGCGACCCCGGCCTGCCGTGCGATGTCCGTGAGGCGGCGGGCGAACTCCCTCTTGTACGCCGCGGCCAGCTCGTGGGCGGAATGCCCGGGGTCGGGTACCTCGACGCTGACGTTCAGGAACGGGCATCCCCGGAACGGAGCGGTGGTTTCCGGCAGCTTCCAGTCGAAGACGGCGAGGAGCTGCTCACGCGGGCTCGGTGCCGGTCGGCCGGGCGACGGGGGGACTGGCAGGAGAGGGTCCACGAGGGACTGCAGGTATGCCCCGACAAGCTCGTCCTTGCTGGGGAAGTGCGTATAGCCGCCGAGTTGCTGACCCGGTTCGAGGCACGGTACGGATTTCCCCTCGTCGAGGGGTACGGGCTTTCCGAAGGAACCTGCGGCTCCACGATCAACCCCGTCGCAGGACCCCGACGAGCCGGAACCGTGGGGCTTCCCTTCCCGGGACAGGAGATCCGGATCGTCGACGCGGCCGGCACGGAGGTGGCCTCCGGCCTGGACGGCGAGGTCATCGTGCGCGGCCCCAATGTCATGCAGGGCTACCTCGGCCGTCCGGAGGAAACAGCCCGGGTCGTCATCGACGGCTGGCTGCACACCGGCGACGTCGGCCACCTCGACACGGAGGGCTATCTGACCCTGGTCGGGCGGTCGAAGGACATGATCATCCGAGGCGGGGAGAACATCTACCCCAAGGAGATCGAGGACGTCCTGGCGGCCAACCCGTCCGTCCTGGAGGCTGCCGTGATCGGCGTGCCGGACGAGAAATGGGGCGAGGTGGTCGTCGCCTACGTCCAGCCACGGCCGGGCGTCTCAGTCGATCCCGCGGCTCTGAATGAACTCTGCGCTCGCCGCCTCAGCGGCTACAAGCGCCCCACCTCCTACGTCGTGGTGGAAGCCATCGCCAAGAACGCGGTCGGCAAGATCGACAAGGCCTCGTTGCGGGCAGGCCACGCCGCTACCCCTGCTGGGGCATGACAACCCGCGGCAGGCAGATCCACCTACCACTTACGGCGTGGGTGCGTCAGTTACTCGGGTGGGCACTGTTCCACCTCTGAAAGGTGCCTCTCCGCCCAAGCGTGCAATTCCCTCAAAGCCGGTTCGAGGGCCGCGCCCGCCTCCGTCAGACGGTATGAGACCCGCAGCGGCGGCCCCTTGTGCACTCGGCGTACGACGAGCCCTGCCGCCCCCAGCTCGGTCAGCCGGTCCGAGAGCATGCGCTCGCTGATGGCCGGGATGGCCCTGCGCAGTTCGGCGAAGTGCGCAGGGCCGCACAGCAGCACCCCCATGATCAGGCCGCTCCAGCGCTTGCCGAACAGGGTGAAGGCACGTGTGACGGCGTCGTTCACCGACACGCGTGGTGCTGTGACCGGTCCCTGCATGCCGCTCCGTCTCCTGGCCCGCTGACGACCCGGCGGCCGTCAGAACATCGTGTTGTCGTTGGCGGAGGTATTCGGCACGTCCTGCGAGGCGTCCCAGTGCTCGACGACTACATGTTGATCATGTGGCCCGCCAGCCCATGGACGGCTTCCTTGACCGCTTCGCCCAGGGTGGGGTGGGCGTGGACGTTACGGGCGACCTCGTGGACCGTGAGGTCCCACTGCTGGGCCAGGGTCAGCTCGGGGAGCAGCTCGGTGACGTCCGGGCCGATGAGATGGGCTCCGAGGAGCTCGCCGTACTTGGCGTCGCTGATCAGCTTCACGAACCCGGTCGCATCGCCCAGGCCGTGGGCCTTGGCGTTCGCGGTGAACGGGAACTTGGCGACCTGGACGTCGAATCCCTTCTCCCTCGCCTGTGCCTCGGTGTAGCCGAAGCTGGCGATCTGCGGCTGGCAGTAGGTGGCGCGCGGGATCATCACGTAGTCCAGTTCCATGGTCTCGGCGTCCGCGAGCGTCTCGGCGGCGATCACGCCCATGGCCTCGGCGGCGTGCGCGAGCATCAGCTTCGCGGTGACGTCGCCGATGGCGTAGATGTGCGGGACCGAGGTGCGGCAGCGGCCGTCGACGTCGATCGCGCCGCGCTCGGTGACGCGTACGCCGGTGTTCTCCAGGCCGTAGCCGGTGACGTTCGGCGCGAAGCCGATCGCCTGCAGGACCTTGTCGGCCTCCAGAACCTGCTGGGTGCCGTCCTTGCCCGTGACCGTGACGCGGACCTGCGGACCGGACTCGTCGATCGACTCGACGCGCGTCGAGGTGAGGACGTCGATGCCCAGCTTGCGGTACTGCTTGGCCAGTTCGGCGGAGACCTCGGCGTCCTCCAGCGGGGCGACGCGGTCCAGGAACTCGACGACGGTGACCTTCACGCCGTAGTTGTTCAGGACGTAGGCGAACTCGATGCCGATGGCCCCGGCGCCCGCGATCACGATCGACTGCGGCAGGTCCTCGGCGAGGATCTGCTCCTCGAACGTCACCACGCGCGACGTGCGGCGGGTGCCGGGCAGCAGCTTGGGGGTCGCCCCAGCGGCGATGATGCAGTGGTCGAAGCCGATGGTGCGGGTGTTGCCCTCGTAGTCGGCCACCTGGAGCGTGTTCGGGTCGAGGAACGTGCCGCGACCGCTGATTTCGGTGATCTTGTTCTTCTTCATCAGGTAGTGGACGCCCTTGACCCGGCCGTCCGCGACCTTCCGACTGCGGCGGAAGGCCTCCCCATAGTCGAAGGAGACCTGCCCCTCGACCTTGATGCCGAAGGTCTTCGCCTCGCGGGTGAAGATGTGCGCGAGCTCCGCGTTGCGGAGCAGCGCCTTGGTGGGGATGCAGCCCACGTTCAGGCAGACACCGCCCCAGTACTTCTCCTCCACCACCGCGACGCTTTTGCCCAGCTGGGCGGCCCGGATGGCGGCTACGTACCCGCCGGGGCCCGCGCCGAGTACGACGACGTCGAATCGCTCACCCTGCTCGTCCATGGACGGTTCCTTTCCGCTGGGGCGGCCGGCTCCCCGTGAGGGGCCGGCTCGCTCCCGATCGAACTACCTGTTCATCAACCCAACAGCGGTGGCTTCCGCCACCGCCCGTTTCAGCGTCCCGATGCCGTGATCTGTACCCGTGCAGCCGATCACCGACGGCGGCCGACGCCTCGTCGACTTCGTGTACTCCGGCCTCGGCGGCGCCGAGCCCGAGGGTGTCGAGCCCGAAGGCCGCGACCGGGCCGTGCGCACCGGGCCTGAGGACTGCGTCCGGCGCCGCCGCATAAACGGCGCCCCACGCCAGGAGGGATCCCGTCATCTCGTACGGATCGGGTCCGGTGAGGACCGTCCTTGCCAGCTGCCGGCCCGAGTCGTCGCGGGCGACGGCGATCACCGGGGAACGGCCGTCGCTGTCCGGCTCGCGCCGCGATCCCGGGAGTTGCCCGGACAGCCGCCTCGCCGCGGCCCGCACCTTCGCCGACCGCACCAGGGGCGCCTGGAGCGTGGCGGCGATCTGTACCGGCCGCGTCCACCGCCCGAGCCATCCCAGGCCCACCTCGACGCTCTCCAGCTGGGGAAAGACTTCCGGCAGCCCGAGATGTTCCGAGCCCGGGACGCTCATGGCCGCACGCTTCACATCGGCGTAGCGGAACGTGCGGACACGCTTGGCGGCACGCTCGTCGACCAGACCGGAAGGAGCCCCGGGGCGTGAGGGGCGGTAGGCGAACCCGTCCTCGGCCGCCGCGCCTACCAGCGTCTGCCGCGTTCCCCCTGTGGTCAGGGTGTAGGCGTCGCGCAGGGTGCTCCGGTAGAGCAGTTCGTCCCCGTGTCCCGAACGGGTGACGAAGTAGCCGATCTCGACATGACGTGCCCGCTCGCCCGCTCTTGTCAGGGCGAGCGCGCCGGCGAGGTTGCCCGGCACATAGTCGTAGCCGAACGCGGGCACGAGGGTCGCTCCCCGGGCGGTCGCGACGGAGTCCAGCTCGAAGACCCGCCGAACGAAGGTCCCCTCGCCCGTGGAGTCGAGGTAGTGAGCCCCCGCCCGCGCCGCCGCCGTGACCGTCGCCGTACCGAGCTGCATGAACGGCCCCACCGTGGAGACGACCACATCGCTGGGCTCCAGGAGTCGCGAGAGGTCGGTGGCCGAGGTGACGTCCACCTCGGTCACCGGGAGGTCCGTCTCGAAGCGGTCGGCCACGGCCAGCATCCTGGCGCGGTCACGCCCGGCCAGGCTCGGCTGCGCGCCCCGTGCCAGGAGTTCCCGGAGCACCCGCTGCCCGGTGTACCCCGTCGCGCCCAGCAACACGATCCTGCGACCTTCCACGACTGCGCCTTCCAGGTGGGTTGTCATGGCGTCCAATGGGTGACCTCAAGTCATTCACTGACCTCAGGTCACTGAATATACGATGGTGGACATGAGTAGGCCAAACCGACGGCAGATGTACGCGGAGCAGACCCGGGCGGATCTGACGACGGCCGCCCGCAAGCTGTTCATGGAGAACGGATTCGCCGACACGTCGGTCGAGGCCATCACCGGGGCGGCGATGGTGAGCAAGGGCACCTTCTACCACCACTTCCCGGACAAGAAGGCGATGTTCGCCGAGCTCTACACAGAGCTGATCCAGCAGGTCGCAGCCCTGGGGGACGCGACGGCGGAGGCGGTCGGCGGCACACCGGACGACCCCGCCATGGACGAGGTCCGCGCCCTCGCGCTCGCCTTCCTGCGGCGGACCATCGACGACCCGCTGCACCGCGAACTGATGGCCCAGGCGCCTTCGGTCCTGGGCGATCAGTACCGGCACATCAACGAGACGGTCGCCCAGCCGCCGATCGAACGGCTGCTCACCGTCATGGCCGGACGCGGCGACCTGAAGCCGGACGTGCCCGTCGCCACCACCGCCCGGCTGCTGCTGGCCGGCTTGTGCGAGGGCAACCACATCATCGCGACCGCCGCGGACCCGGAAGACGCACTGACCAGGACGGGTCGCGCACTCACGCTTTTGCTTTCCGGCCTGACGGCCGACGGCACCCCTCACTGACGTGCGACTGACAAAACGCCGGACGCCGACGACCTGCTCGCGCACAACGTCCCGGCAACACAGGTCGACTTCCATCCCGCCACGCACCTGGCAGTGTTGGTTGCCCTACCACTCCGGAACCACCAGCAACCCCGAGGGCGTCCTGCTCAACCATCAGAACCTGGTGGCCAACATGGCGCAGATCCGGCCGCTGCTCGCGATGAACGTCGGAGAGATGATCGTCAAGCTCTGAGTCCGCCTTCAGCGGACTGCACGAGGGGCCTGCCGTGCGCACGGCAGGCCCCTCCGTCTCTCCCCCTCCTGGCTCCCTCTCTTGCGATCACTGACCCAACCCTCTTAGTATTACGATCATCATCCAATAACCCACTGCAACAGGGAACTCTCCATGGACCTCTCCACCAGCACCGCCCTCGTCACCGGAGCCAACCGGGGCTTCGGCCGCGCCCTCGCCGCCGAACTGCTCAGCCGCGGCGCCACCGTCTACGCCGGCGCCCGCAACCCCGACCAGGTCGACCTGCCCGGCGCCAAGCCGATCGCGCTCGACATCACCGACCCCGCCTCCGTCGCGGCCGCCGCCGAGGCCACCGGCGACGTGACCATTCTGGTCAACAACGCCGGATCCTCCACCGGCGCCGACCTGCTGGCCGCCGACCTGGACGACATCCGCCTGGAGATGGACACCCACTACTTCGGCACCCTCTCCGTGGTCCGCGCCTTCGCACCCCAGATCGCGGCCAACGGCGGCGGGACGATCCTGAACATCCTCTCCGGCCTGTCCTGGGTCAGCTTCCCGGAATTCGGCGCCTACTGCGCCGCCAAGTCCGCCGAGTGGTCGCTCACCAACGCCCTGCGCCTGCAACTCGCCGACCAGGGCATCCGGGTCGGCGGACTGCACGTCGGCTACATGGACACCGACATGGTCCGGACCGTCGACGCGGCCAAGTCCGACCCCGCCGACATCGCCCGGATCGCCATCGACGGCATCGCCGCCGACGCCTACGAGATCCTCGCCGACAACGCCGCCCGCCAGGCGCAGGCCGCCCTGGCCGGAGGCGTCTCCGTGCTCTACCCGCAGCTCCCCTGAGGTTCGGCCGCCCGGGAATCCGCATCCACTGATCAATCACCACGCACGTCTGCCAAGGGAACGCCATGAAAGAGCACAGCAAGCGAACGGCTCGGGGCGGCAGCGCCGTCTGGGCCGTGGTCATCACCAGCATGGCCGGATTCATCACCGCGCTCGACAACCTGATCGTCACCACCGCCCTGCCCTCGATCCGCGAGGACCTCGGCGGCGGCCTGGAAGACCTCGAATGGACGGTGAGCGCCTACACCCTCACCTTCGCGGTCCTGCTCATGTTCGGCGCTTCCCTCGGCGACCGCTTCGGCCGCCGAAAACTGTTCGCCACCGGGCTCGGGATCTTCACCACAGCCTCGGCCGCCGCCGCACTCGCACCCGGCATGAGCGAACTGATCGCCGCCCGTGCCGCACAGGGAGTCGGGGCCGCGATCGTGACGCCGCTGACGCTCACCCTGCTGTCGGCCGCCGTTCCCGCCGAACGGCGCGGCGCGGCCCTGGGTGTCTGGGGCGCGGCCAGCGGCATCGCCGTCGCCACCGGACCGCTCATCGGCGGCACGCTCACCGAACACTTCTCCTGGCAGTGGATCTTCTGGGTGAACGTCCCCCTCGGCCTGGCGCTGATCCCTCTCGCCCTGCTGCGGCTGAACGAGAGCCACGGCCCGAACCCGAGCCTGGACCTCGTCGGAACAGTCCTGGCCAGCGGCGGTCTGTTCGGCATCGTCTACGCCCTGGTGCGCGGCAACACCGACGGCTGGACCAGCACCACGGTGCTGGGCGGCTTCATCGCCGGTACCGCCCTGCTCGTCGGCTTCGTCCTCTACGAACTGCGCGCCAAGCACCCGATGCTGCCGATGCGGCTCTTCCGCCACCGCTCCTTCAGCGCCATCAACGCCGCCAGCCTCCTGATGTTGCTGGGCATGTTCGGGTCGATCTTCCTGCTCAGCCAGTACCTGCAGACCGTCGGCGGCTACTCACCGATGCAAGCCGGCGTACGGATGCTGCCCTGGACCGCCATGCCCATGATCGCCGGACCACTGGCAGGGGCGCTTTCCGACCGCATCGGCGGCGCTCCCGTCGTCACGGCGGGCATGGCCCTGAACGCCGTCGGCCTCGGGCTCTGGGCACTCACCGTCGAGCCGCACGTCGCCTACACCCACCTGCTGCCCGCGCTGATCGTCTGCGGCATCGGCCTGGGCATGTTCTTCGCTCCCAGCGCCAACCTGGTCATGAGCACCGTCCGCCCCGACGAGCAGGGCATCGCCTCCGGCGCCAACAACGCCATCCGCGAGGTCGGCGGCGCCATCGGCGTCGCAACGCTGGCAGCGGTCTTCTCCGCCCAGGGCGGCTACGGATCCGCGTCACAGTTCGTGGACGGGCTGGTCCCGGCGCTCTGGGTCGGGGCCGGGGCGGTCGCCCTGGCAGCGGCTGTGGCGTTGCTGATGCCCCGGCAGCGCAAGGCGGACGGCCCGACTGCCAGCCTTGCCGCCGGAGATGCTCTGGCCGGCACCCCAGTCGCGGCCTGAAGCCCGGACCGAGGGGCGGCCCTGCCGGTTACGGCGGGGCCGCCCCTCAGCCTGACCTGCCTTCCAGGCTAGTTCGCCGTGCGGGGTCATCACACCGGGGTCGAGGGCCCCTCGGACAGCGCGCCCCTCGGGCCGGCGCTCGACCGGCTGACGGGCACCGCTTCCGTCACCGTGGGGTGGTTCACCGGCTCGTCTCGCCGGCCAGGAAAGGCCTCAGATGCGCCAACAGCGCCTCCGGTTGCTCCTCCGGGATGAAGTGGCCGCACTCCGGGATCTCGGCACCGGTTACGTCGTCCGCGTAGTCACGCCAGATCTCCAGTGTCGGCAGGCGGGCAGGCAGCCCCACGGAACCCCACAGCGCCAGCAGCGGCATGGTGAGGCGGCGGCCTTCGGCGGCGGCGATGTCGTCGAGCGCGGTGTCCTCCTCCATGGCGCGGTAGTCGTCGAGGCTCGCACGCAGCGCACCCGGGCGGGAGAACGCACGGACGTAGCCGTCGACTGCGTCGACTGTGAGGCCGTGGCGGTTGTAGGTCCACCGCTCGAAGAAGTACTCGAGGTACCCGCGGATGTCGCGTCCCACGAGGCGCTCGGGCAGATCGGGCTGCATGTGGAACAGCCAGTGCCAGTACCCGGAGGCGAGGGACGCGTCCAGGCGGCGGAACATCTCCCGGGTGGGAATGATGTCGAGCACGGCCAGCCGCTCCACCTGATCCGGGCGGTCCAGCGCCCAGCGGTGCCCCACGCGAGCGCCGCGGTCGTGGCCCACGACCAGGGCCCGCTCGAAGCCGAGCGCCTCGACGAGGCCTGCCATGTCGGCGGCCATACGCCGCTTGTCGTAACCAGTGGTGGGCTTGTCGCTCAGGCCGTATCCGCGCAGGTCCGGCGCCACAACGGTGTAGTCAGCGCCGAGATCCGCCAGTACCGGCCGCCAGCAGTCGGAGGTCTGCGGCCAGCCGTGGAGCAGGACCAGCAGAGGTCCGGACCCGGCTCGGACGTAGTGCAGACCGACCCCGTCCACCTGCGTCACTCCGGTCATCGCTGTCGGCTGTCCCATGGATGCGCCTCCCTGACACGAGCTAACCGTCTTAGACGGTTAAGGTAGCGGGCAGAATGGAGACGTGGCAACGGACGACATGTGGATCTGGGATGGCGGGCGGGTCTGCCTGGACTTCGCCAACACCCTCCGAAGCCGGTGGAGAACCACTCCGGAGGAGACACTCCGGGGACCGGACGACCTGACGGGCTGGCTCCAGGAAGCCCTTCTGCTCGCACCGGGGACCACCGGTCCCACCACGCCAGCCGTTCTCAGGTCCGCCCGACGGCTGCGCGAGACCGTCGACCGGGCCGTACTGGCGGTCGCCGACGGCCGACTGCCCACATCCGGCGACGTGACGCTGCTCAACCGATCGGCAGCGGCGGCCCCCAGACCCGCCCTGCAACTCGTCATCACCCACGACCGCCTGGAACCCGTCGGCACCACGACCCTCGCCGCCGACCCCACACTCGCGCTGGCGCTCATCGCCCAGGACGCCGTCGACCTGCTTCTTTCCGCCGAGATCCGGCGCGTACGCGTCTGCGGAGCGGACCGCTGCGCACTGCGCTTCCTGGACCGCTCCCCCGCCCGCAACCGCCGTTGGTGCTCCATGTCCCGCTGCGGAAACCGCACCAAGGTCCGCCTCCATCAGGCGCGTACACGGCAGAACGGCTGACGGAGGAGTCTTCAGCTCACTCGGGCGACCTCATACCAAAGGCCGGGCCGGGGACGCTCTCGATGTCTTCCGCCTGCACGGCGTGGCCCCGTTCGCAGCGGATCTGGGCGTCGACGCGCGCGCCGCACTCGCGGGTGTCGCGCCAGTACGGCCGGCCCTCGGGGTCGGCGCGGTAACGGTCACCCCACTGCAGCAGCCACATCACGGTCGGTACCAGATCCATACCCTTGGGGGTGATCGCATACTTCGGCCGACTCCGCGAACCGGGCACCTTGTACGTCTCGGTCGCCAGGATCCCTTCCTCCACCAGCATCCGTAGCCGCGTCGCCAGAAGGTTACGAGGACAGTCCAGGACACGTTCGAAGTCACCGAACCGGGACCACCTGTCATCCGCAGCGCGAGCGGCGTATTGCCACATGCCTTCTTGTGGACAAGCCGTTTCAGGTTGTATCTGGGACTTCGCCCCGGTGGTCCCTGACCCCTGGCGCCGAACCGGCACCTGGCCGGCTGAAGATGCTCCGCAGTCATCCCGCCCACGGAACTTACCCGTTGCGCACCCCCGGCCCTTCCCACCGGTTCAGAAACGGGCGTTGTGGCGGTGGCGGTATCACCGGCAAGGCGAACGGCCCCCGCGCCGGAACCTTGGCGGAGAGCCGCCGACGGAAGGGCGGAGCCGGCCAGGCCTCGCTCTTCCGTCGGCGGATAGTCAGGCCGGGCGTAGCGAGCCGGGATCACCGGTTTTGACATCCCCGACGTAAAAAACAGGTCACCGACTGAAGCGATCAGTTGTGCTGCTCGGCATCCAGCAGTGCGAGGGCGTTGTGGATGCCCTGTTCGAGGAGTTGGTCGGCGAGTTGCCGGTCGGTCAGGGCGCGGGAGAGCTGCAGAGTCCCGGCCATCATGCCGAGGAGGCCAAGTGCCTTCAGACGCGCGGAGGGCGGGTCGTGGGGTGCCAGGCGGGCGGCGAAGCCGTCGATGAGGACCAGTGCGCCGTCGGTGTACGCCTGCCTGGTGGGATCCGTGGCGCGTCCGATCTCGTCGAGCAGGGCGGCGTTGGGGCAGCCGTCCTCGATGTTGTCGCGCTGCTCGGGGGAGAAGTACCAGCGAATCATCTGCTCGAGTCCGGCACGGCCGGGTGCTGCCTGCGCGACGATGTTCGCGTGCTGTGCGCGCATCTGGTCCGCGACGGCGGTGGCGACGAGTTCGTCCTTGGATGTGAAGTAGGCGTAGAAGGTGCCGTTGGTCAGGCCCGCGTCCTTCATGAGCGTCGCGACTCCGGAGCCGTCGATGCCGTTGCGCTTGAGCCGGCGGCCGGCCGTCGCGATGATCCGCTGCCTTGTCTCCTGCTTGTGTTCTTTCGTGTACCGCACTATGCGTTCCTCCATCGCAGCCGGGGCTTGCGCCCCGGCTGCCGCTGGTCAGGTCAGTGTGCCGCGCCTGCAAGGAGAGCAGGGAAGTTGATCCTGGCGGTCTGCAGTTTCGGGTCGTGGGGCTCGGGGACCCCGCCGTCGGTGATGTACAGCCGGTTGCCGCGGACCGCGGTCGCGGAGGGCGAGGCGAGACCGTCCGCGCTGGTCAGGACAGCCTTGTAGGTGCCGTTCGGGTAGATCACCACGACCCTGTCCGGGCCGTTGTTCGAGGAGGAGCCGTTCTGCGCCGCGAACACCACATCGGAGCGGGGGGTCAGGAAGCTGAGGTCGTCGATGTTGGGCAGGCCGCCCGCGACCAGGCGGATGGGGCCGGCCGCGCCGGTGCCGGTGACCGGTACCCGCAGCAGTGTTCCCTTGTTGAAGTTGCTGACCCACAGAGCGCCGTTGTGGAACCTGAGCCCGTTGGCGCCGATCGGCAGGGCTTCGGTGGGCACCGGTGCGAGAGCGGCGTCGGTCAGCCACGGGGTCGCCGGTCCGCCCGAGACCGGGACGGACCAGATGATGCCCTTGAGGCTGTCCGCGATGTAGAGGGTGTGTCCGGCCGCATCGATGGCCAGCCCGTTGGGGCCCGCGTCGGCGGGCAGCGCGGCGATGCGCTGAGCGGTACCGTCCGCACGCAGCGTGTACACGCCGTTCCTGGCCGCGTTGCCCGGGGCCCACACGCTGTAGTAGACGGTGCCATCATCGCCACGGGTGTTGCCGCTGATCGCCTCACCCACCTGCCCGGTGACCAGCACCGTGCGCTGTCCGGACGCGGAGATACGCATCAGCTCCGGCCCATGGGTGCGCTCGCACACCGCGCAACTGCCGAGCAGGGACAGGGTCACTGAGCCGTCGGGGTTGACGGTGATGTTCTCGGGGATCTCGCCGGCGGCGAAGTCGAACGTCGCCGCGGTCGTTACGTCGGTGACAACGGATCCGCGATACGAGTGTCCCGTCCCTGCGGACGCGGACGGCGCCGAGACCAGGACGGCCGCCGCCGCGGTGACCACCAGCGCGATGCCGACGTTCCTCTTCAGAAAACGCCGTGCGCCCCATGCACTGCGCCGGGCCGTTTGCTGACGTTGCTGCTGCATGACTCTCCTCGGCAAATCAACGAGTGACTGATCAATGGACTTTCGGAGACATCAGAGATCTCGGGTACGTCGGAGACATTCGGGCGGAATCGGCGCCCTTGAAGCCGGACCGGGATGTCAGGTGGGCAGGCGGTTGTTCTTGCGGATCTGCTTGTCGAACGCTCCGGCGGGGACGAGGCGACGCGCCGTGGTGACGCGTGAGGCCAGCGGGCCGGCGGCGTAGCGCAGCTTCGGCTTCTTGTCGGTGGCCGCGGTGACGATCACCTTGGCGACGACGGCGGGGTCGTCGCCGTCCTTCATCGCATCCGCGATCACCTCGTCGAAGACGCGCCGTCGCTCCGCGTACAGAGGCAGCGGGGTGTCGGGCTGAGCGGCGTTGGTGTCGAAGCTGGTCTTGGTGTAGGCGGGCTGGACGAGGAGGACCCGGACGCCGTGCTCGCGGACCTCGTGGTCCAGCGACTCGGAGTAGCCCTCGATGGCGTGCTTCGAGGCAACGTAGAGGGCCATGAAGGGCTGGGGGGCGACCCCGAGGACGGACGAGATGTTGATGACGCGTCCGCCACCCTGGGCGCGCATGTGCGGCAGGACGGCCTTCGTCATACGGATGACACCGAGGACGTTGATGTTCAGGACGCTCTGGGCCTGGGCGACCGAGTTCTCCTCGACGGCGCCCGCCGAGCCGATACCCGCGTTGTTGACCAGGACGTCGATGCGTCCGAACCGCTCGATCACCTCTGCGACCGCGGCGGTGGCCGAGTCGTCACTGGCCACGTCGAGATCGAGGTACGTCACACCGGCGGGCGGGGTGAGTCCGGAGGTCTTGCGGCCGGTTCCGATCACCTCGAAACCCGCCGCGACGAAGGCTCGGGCCGTCTCCTTGCCGATCCCCGATGAGGCCCCTGTAACAAGCGCCACCGGCCGAGTTGTCACCATCACGAACTCCCTTGGATTGAATTACATCCGTATGCCTTACGTTCGTACGACCATATGGTGGTTGTCGGTCGATGGCAAGGGGTCAGGTCCGGCGATCCGAGTAAAGATCCGGGAAACGTGGGGTGCGGTACGGGAAAGACCACGAGCGGACGACGAGCACTTGACCGAGACGGCCGGTCCTCGCATCACCCGCCGCACTCGTCGACGGCGGCCTCGGTGCCGTCCTCACGCACCACTGCGGACTTGGACACCCCAGAGCGGCACGCCGGCCGAGCCCTGTTTGTGGGGACGGTCCCGGTGGTTGAAGGTGGCCACCCCACTGGTCTCCGACATGCCGAAACCCTCCAGGATCGGGACGTCGAAGCGTTTCTCGAACTCGGTGAGCACCTCGACGGGCAGTGACGACCCGCCCGCTACCGCAACCCGCAGGTTGACTGTGATCTTCGCGAGGTCCTACCGGTCCGCATCCGGGCAGTCAAGGAGGTGACCCCTCGGGTGCCGGGGTTCTTCGTCGGGCGGTGCGGGTGGGGCAGTCGGATACCGGCGCTCACGCATCGGATTGTCGGCGGCGTTCCCGAACCGGCTCTCACTGAGGTCGACGGCGGCTACGCGCTCACCGCGGGAGACGAGTCCGAGCACCACTTCCCGCCCGATCCCGTTGCCGCCGCCGTGAGGACGAAAACCCTCTCCGCGATCTGCATGTCGGTCTGCCTTCACTTTTGGTCGGCCTCATTCGCGTCCCTGGCGGCCATCTTCTCGGCCAGGGCGGCTACGAGTCCGCTTTCCGGTTCGTGGACGGACTGATCCCGGCGCTCTGGTTCGGTGCCGGTGCGCTCGCCGTGGCGGCGGTGCTGGCGTACCTGGTGCCCAGCCGGTGCAAGACCGGTGACCCGGCTGCCGACCTGCCCCAGCGGATACTCCGGCCCACGCCCCAGCAGCCATCTGAGCTTCGCGCCACGCCCAGCGCGCCTCGTGCGCCCGCATCGTCGAGGACAATCGCCGACCCACTGTTCACCAATGTGCCGGCCAGTAATCCCAGCCCGCAGAGGGAGACACCGTCGGGCGGTTTGCTCACAGCGCCGGTAGCGGGAAGACCAGGGACATCTGGGCGCCCGTTTCCCGTGCCGGCGCCGGACTCATGGCCCGCACCGCGGTCCGGGTCCGGCCACCGGCGAAGACGAACACACGCAGCACCAGGAAACGCCCGATACCGGCGAGCCCGGCGGCGGTGAGGTAGACGACCTGCTCGTAGAGCACTCCGGCCAACGGCTGCACGACGTGCAGGAAGAGCACCGCGGTGGAGGTCACCACGTAGGCGGCCGCGGCAGACCCCGCGGACTGCCAGTGCTCGCGCCATCCGGCATGCCCTGCCCCGAAGGTGAAGCGTGCGTGGAGCTCCGTACTGAGAAGAGTCGAGGCGACGGTGATCAGAGCATTCGCCACAGCCCAGGGCATCAGTCCGGCGAGCCCGGCCACGGCAGTGCTGGACGCGACCCCGACACCGCCGCCGAACAGGACGAACCGGGCGAAGGAGGCGAGTGGACCGGGGGCGCCCTGGTTCCGTCGCGCCGCGGCCGTATCGGTGTCCGCCCTTTCCACACCCCGCGCCTCATCCGCCGCCCCCGGCGTCGCCTTCGGCAAGACCAGCGACTTCATGGGAAGTCCCTTTCGACTGAGAGCTGCTGCACACTCTTTTACATTACGACCGTATGACAATAAGCAGGGAGTCAACCCGTGGACAAGGGTCGGATGAGATTTGGGATTATGACCGTACTCACATGAGTGGCGGGGGAGCAGGTTCACCACGGCGCACGCGCAAGGTGCGACGACCGCTCCGCTGCTGCGAGGCCACCGGCCCGGGCATCACCCCTTCCCGCCGCTTCTCCACCGATGCCCCTCCACCCGCAACCTGCAGCAGCACGGGAACAGGGCTGCCGCCGAGCCGGGGAGACTCCGCTACCGACCGCTGCACGCAGCCGCCCGCGTCACGCCCTCACCCAACTCTCTTCGCCCCATCTGGCCACGGCGGCATGAGCAGGCGGACGCCTTCACCCATCTCACGCCGCCCACGAATGCTCCCTCATCTGGACGGCACGTCGCATGAAGGGCCGGACGAGGCATGACTTGGCCGGGTCAGCTGACCCGTAGCCGGCAGGAGGGGCCGTCAATGCCGACGAGTTCGGCCCCCGCAGGAGCCGGTCGAGCATCGCCGCGGCGACGGCGGCATCCCGAAAGGGCCGACGCAGTGGGCGATCCCGACGTTGGGGCAGGATCGCAGAGAGTTCACGTACCACTGGCTGATCACTTGGAAGAGGACGGAGGCGCCGTCCTCGGCAGCGGGCGGCAGCCGAGTTCGTCGATGATCAAGAGCTTGGGTCCGGCGAAGAAGCGCATCCGGGTCTTCCAGCAGCTTCGGCGGCGCAGGAGGTGCCCCCGGTGGCGTCGGCCGAGTCCCAGCCGGAGAGAGCCTGTCGACGTCGGTCTGTTCCCCCGAGAGCCACGGCCTGGGGCAAGGGATGTGCCGCGTCAGACGCGCTGTCCGGCGTCCAGCAGGGCGAGGGCGTTGTCGATCCCCTGATCGAGGAGCTCATTTGCGAGTTGACTGTCGGTCAAGGCGCGGGAAAGCTGCAGCGTCCCGGCCATCAGGCCGAGGAGGCTGAGCGCCTTCACACGTGCGGAGGACGGGGCGTCGGGCGCCATGCGGGCTGCAATGCCGTCGATGAGGACCAGCACGCCGTCGGTGTACGCCTGCCTGGTCGCGTCGGTGCAGCGCCCGATCTCGTCGAGCAGAGCAGCGTTGGGGCAGCCGTCGCCAAGGCTGTCGCGGTGCTGAGGCGACAGGTACCCCCGCACAATCTGCTCGAGTCCGGCACGGCCAGGCGCAGCCCGCGCGACGACGCTCTCGGCCTGTGCCGTCAATTGGTCGGCGATTGCCGTGGTGACGAGGTCATCTTTGGATTCGAAGTGCGCATAGAAGGCCCCATTGGTCAGCCCCGCGTCCTTCATGAGCGTCGAGACCCCGGAGCCGTCGATACCGTCTTGCTTGAACCGGCGGCCCGCCACCTCGATGATCCGCCGCCTCGTCTCCGACTTGTGCTCTTTTCCGTACCGCACCACAGCACACACTCCTTCGCCGGCCGGAAGGACCGGTTGCCCTTCACCGACATCGACAGTCTATGGTAGTGTGAACGTAATCTAAAGAGTCGACAGCCCGGGCGGTCAACCGCCTCGTCGCCAGTTGCCCTCTGCGGCAAAGACGGCGGGCGAGCGTGGGATTCACATCAGAGAGGGCGGGCACGGACCCAGTGCCTGAGCTCGCCCTCGTCGGCGAGGCTCATGGTGACGGCCGTCATCATGACGGCCTCGCCGACCATCCACAGGCGCGCCGGCACTCATCCCTGCCTGCAGAGTCACACCTGAGGGGCGGGCACCGGGAAGAGCATGCAGCTGCTGGTGGCGTGAGCGAGCAGTCGGCCCTTCGCGTCGACCAACTGGGCCTGGGCCAGGGCGGTTTGGCGGCCCTTGTGGTGACCCGTCGCAGGAACTTCACCGTCAGGTCGAGCGAGGTGTACGCCATGCCCTGCGGGAGCGTGGACTGGACGGCGCAGCCCGCCGCCGAGTCGAGCAGGGTGGCGAAGATGCCGCCGTGCACGCTGCCGATCGGGTTGCAGTGCTTCTCCCCCCTCCCCCCGGCGTCAGCGAGAAGACCGCCCTGCCGGGCTCCACCTCGTCCAGGGCGAAGTCGACGGTGTGGCTGATCGACGCCCTCGGCAGCCGTCCCGCACACACCTCGCGGAGGAAGTCGAAACCGGCCATGCGCCCGGCGGCCTCCGCCGAGATCGCGGGATCGTCCCAGTGATACGAAACCCTCGCGCGCGACGTGCTTGTGGGAGAGCCCGTCACCTGACGCGCCGGTCGCCACCGACACCGTCGTACAGTCTTTGGTTGGGCGACAGCTCGGCTGCGGTCAGCTGCCGGCGCCGCATTCGGCGACAGTAGGGCGTCAGGTTGGGCGGGTCTCGGCATCCCGCCTGGCGGCTTTGCTCCTGTCCTCGGACGATGAGCCTTGAGGGTTCTGTCGGTCCAGGCTGAGGGCACTTTGTCCGGGCCGGGTCTACGGGCGATTTCCTTCAGGACGCGGTTCGGCCGTCCCGACCCTCGCCTGCCGGACCGGGACGAGGGCGCCGGCGTCGCGGACCTGAGCGCCGCCGCAGGCCATGTCGGCGTCCGTCCACCGTCCCGATCCGGCAGGCGCGCGGATCGTGCAACTGCCGCGCCCGTACCGCTAGGTCAGATCTTCGTCTTCTCGCGGACCCAGGCGCCGATCTGTGCGATGGCGGCGTCGGTCTCCGGAATCCGGCCGGCACCGTAGACGTAGGAGTGCTGGCCTCCGGGGACCACCACGGTCGCCGTGTCGATTCCGGCGTCCTTGACGCGGGCGGCGAACTCCTCGTCCTCGCCGGCCAGGACCTCGTACGTTCCCCAAGAGACGAGGGTCGGGGGCAGACCGCTCAGGTCCGCCCGGTTCAGATTGATCCTGGTGTCCGTGAACCCGATGCCCGTGCCGCCGATCCAGGACTCCCGGAAGAACTCCAGCAGTTCCTTGCTGAGAATCTTGTCCGTCCCGGCGTTGGTCGCGATGGTCTCGTTGGCGATCTCGAGGTCGCACCAGGGGGAGATCGACACGATGGCGCCGGGCAGCGGCTGCTTCTTGTCGCGGAGGCGAAGCGCCAGGGCGACCGCGATGAATCCGCCGATCGAGTGGCCGATCGTGATGATGTTTCCCGGCTCATACCCTGCGGACAGCAGCCAGTTGAAGGCCGCCTCCGCGTCGTCCACCTGAGCCGGGTACTTGTGTTCCGGTGCTCGCCGGAAGTCCAGGACCAGTACGGGGGCCCCTGCGGCCTTGGCGATATGGCCGGCGAGCTTTCGGTCGACGAATGCCGACGACAGGACGGAGCCCCCGGCGTGACCGTGCAGGAGGACGTAGTCGGTGTTGGCGTCGACCGGTTCGCACCAGATTCCCAGAACGCCACCCGCGTCCACCTCCCGATAGGTGACGCCTTCCGGCTCCCGGGCCGTGAGGTGGACGCTCTCTACCCGGGTGCGCGTCGCATCCAACTCGGACTCGGGAACCACCAGTCCGGCCATAAAGTCCGCGAATGCGATCGCTTCCGGGCTCAGTTCAACAGCAGCGTGCTCAGACACGTGGTACCTCCATGGGGGCCATTCGGGCATACCGGCCCGCAAGGACCGGTATCGCCGGGGGTTCGTCAGGCGGCGTGGGTGGGGTAGTCGGTGTAGCCGGCCTCGCCGCCGCCGTAGAAGGTGGCGGGGTCGGGGGTGTTGAGGGGCGCGCCGGTGCGTACGCGCTCGACCAGGTCGGGGTTGGCGAGGGCCATCGTGCCGACGGTGACGATGTCGGCGATGCCGTCTTCGATGTCCTTGGCGCGGGTGGCGAGGTCGGTGCCGGCCCGGTTGAGGACCAGCCTGGTCGGCCACAGCTTGCGGAGGGTGTGCAGGAGTTCGTCGTCGCCGCCGTGGGCGATGTGCAGGTAGGCGAGGTTGAGCGGGGCGAGAGCACGTACGAGGGCGGGGTACAGCTCTTGGGTGTCGCTCTCGGCGATGTCGTTGAAGGGGTTGCCGGGGGAGATCCGGATGCCGGTGCGGCTGGCGCCGATCTCGTCGGCCACGGCGGTGGCGACCTCGACGGCGAAGCGGATGCGGTTCTCGACGGATCCGCCGTAACTGTCGGTGCGCTGGTTGGTGTTGGTGGCGAGGAACTGGTGCAGGAG
Source organism: Streptomyces sp. NBC_01537 (assembly GCF_045040445.1). NCBI lineage: Bacteria > Bacillati > Actinomycetota > Actinomycetes > Kitasatosporales > Streptomycetaceae > Streptomyces > Streptomyces sp. NBC_01537. The sequence goes on from NZ_CP109392.1 coordinate 731,008, forward strand.
GTAGCCGTTGGCGCCGTGGATCTCGACGCCGTCGGCGCCGGCCTCGATGGCGGCTGCGGCGGCGCGGCGGAAGTCGTCGACCGTGGCGGTGACTTCTTCGGTGGACAGTTCGCGGGGCTCCGGCATTTCCTGGAGGCCGGACGCGGTGAACATGGTGCCCGCCGGCTGGACCGGGGAGGGGGCGACCGGCTGCCGGTGGTGGGGGGTGTTGTCGGGGTGGGACATCCGTCCGGCGTGCATGAGCTGGATGATGATGCGTCCGTCGGCCTTGTGTACGGCGTCGGTGACCTTGCGCCAGCTGGCGATGTGTTCCTCGGTGTAGATGCCGGGGGTGAGCGTGTAGCCCTGTCCGTCGGCGTTGGGCTGGGTGCCCTCGGTGATGATGAGGGCGTGCGAGGCGCGCTGGGCGTAGTACTCGGCATTCAGCTCGGTGGGCGCGCCGTTCGGCGTGGACCGGCTCCGGGTCAGGGGGGCCATGGCCAGCCGGTGCGGCAGGGAGATCTCCCCGGCGACGATCGGGTTCCACAGGGCGTTCAACATGGATGATTCCTCAAAATAAGGGGTGAGAGAGAGTGGGGTGGCGGGCTGCCGCGAGTAGCGCGTAGGTGGTGACCGGCCGGATGGCCTGGTGACCTTCCACCATGGAAGGCGGACTGCGTGGAGGGGCAGTCGACGGTGCGGACGGGCTTGCCGCGCACATGACCGCCGCCATTGCGGTGCTGGGCCCCGGCTGTTCGTCCGGGAGGGAGGACGACGAGCGCGTCGGTCCTCCCCCACGCCGGAGGACGCACCGGTCGTGTGCAGCAGCGGCCGTGCCGTTGTCACAAAGGGACTCCCGCGCCGGAGTCGGTGCGGCGGTCAGCCGCGGTAGCGACCAGCCGGGACCCGCTGCGACAGGTTCGGGACGAGCGTCTGACGCGCCTTCTCGAACGACTCCCAGTCGCTGATCTCCGGCAGGGACGGGATGGTGACGGGCTCCCCGGCGTCGAGACCGGCGAGCGCCGCGTCGACGGCGTCGTCCGCGCTCATGATCCACTCATCGGGGAACGCCCCGAGGTCGAGGCCGGAGCCGTCCCAGAACTCCGTGCGGACAGCGCCCGGCAGCACGGCCTGCACCGTGACCGGGCTCTCGGTGAGTTCCTGCTGCAGGGCCTGGGTGAACGTCAGCACATAGCTCTTGGTGCCGCTGTAGACGGCGCTGACGGGCAGGATGTTGAGAGCCAGGGCAGAGGAGATGTTCACCACGGTGCCGCGTCCGCGGGCCGTCAGGCCCGGCAGGACCGCGGTGGTCAGCCTGGTCAGCGAGGTCACGTTGAGGTTGATCAGCGCCTCGGAGGCCGCCGCATCGGAAGCTGCCAGCGGCGTGAACAGCGACCCGCCGGCGTTGTTGATCAGCACCTCGATGCTCTCGTCGGTCCGCAGACGCTCCTCCACCACGGCGATCTGCGCCGCATCGGTGAGGTCGGCGGTGACGACCTCCACTGCGCGGCCCGTGCGGCTGCGGATGTCCGACGCCAGCGTTTCCAGCCGCGCGGCGTTCCGGGCCACCAGGATCAGGTCGTAGCCCCGGTCGGCGAGCCGCTGCGCGTAAGCGGCGCCCAGGCCGGCGGACGCGCCGGTGACGACGGCGGTCTTGTTCTGCGTGGTCATGGGGTGGATCTCATTTCTGGTGGCGGGTGAGTAGCGGGCCAAAGCGTCGGTTCGATTTAGATTACGATAGATATCTAAAGCGGTCCAGTCAACGGTCCCGCGATGCCCGTCGGCCACCGCCCGCGGCCGGAGACTGCTCGACGTGCACGCGGGGCCACAGGGTCGGCAGCCCATCAGGAATCGCCGTCGGATCACCCCCGGCCACTTGGGGGCGAGCAGCGCGGTCTCCGGCTCGGCAGCCCCTCGGCTTGCCGCATACAGGCCCAGGCGCCCAGAGACGGGGCCCACTTGAGAATCAGCCGTACGGAACGAGGGCGCCGCGGCCGACCGCCTGGCACTTCGCATATGATAGATGTGCTTTACTATCTAACGTGGGCAGGTGACTGATGAGTCGCGTTTCGCAGGCACAAGCGATCGAAAACCGCAGGCGCGCGGTCGCCGCGGCCTCCCAGCTCTTCCGGGAACGCGGCGTGAACGGCATCAGCGTCGCCGATCTGATGAAGTCCATCGGGCTGACCACGGGCGGCTTCTACAAGCAGTTCCCCTCCAAGGAGGCCCTGATCGCCGAGGCGGCTCAAGCCGCTTTCGGGGACCTCGACCTACTCCTGGCGTCGTTCGACACGGCGCACGGCGATCACGCCACCGCGCGCGGCGCCCTGGTCGACTTCTATCTGTCGGCCGAGCACCGTGACCAGCCCGGCACCGGTTGCCCCACCGCCGGATTCGCAGGGGACATGGCTCGCGAGCCCACAGCCGGGGAGGTACGCGAAACGTACGCGGCCGGAGTCGAGGAATTCGCCGCGTGGATGTCCACCGACGCCAACGACGGCCTTCCCATGGTGGCCACCCTGGTCGGCGCGATCCTCCTTGCCCGGGCCACGGCGGGCACAGAACTGTCGGAGAAGATCCTGGAGTCGACCCACGAAGCCCTGACTGCACCACAGGGGCCTTGACCCGGAATCCTGGACACGGGCTATGCGGCTGGGGCCCAACGCCAGGTGGTCAAGGGGTTGTCAGGCCCGTCAAGAAGGTTCTGGACCGTTGCCGGAAGACTGCGCGACAGTGACTTCTGGTGAGTGCGAGTGCGTACTGGGTTGCGTTTCGGTCTGGTCGTACGCGGAGGCGCGGCCGGCCCGGCCGCTGAACGCAACCATCGCGGACGGACGGCTGGAGCCTGTCGGCACCACAAGCATCGCCACCATGCCGTAGCCGCGGTGCGCCGCGCCGGCAATGATCGCCCAGGAAACCGTCGATCTGCTCCCGTCCGCCGAGATCCGGCGCGTACGCGTGTGCGTCGCGGACATGTACGCCCCCGCGCTTCCTGGACCGGCTCCCCCCGCCCACAGCCGCCGCTGGTGCTTCACGCCCCGTTGTGGCACCGCACGAAGGTCCGTCTCCACCAGGCCCGGGCCGGACGGAGGGGCACACCCCGGCAGGCTGAGCCCACCGGCAGACTGAGAGCACCACGAACTTCTGGCCCGACCGCGCTCAGCTCACTCGGCGGGCCTCATCCGAAACGCAGGGCCGGGGACGCTCTCGATGTCTTCCGCCTGCACGGCGTGGCCCCGTTCGCAGCGGATCTGGGCGTCGACGTGCGCGCCGCATCCGCGGTGCCGCGCCAGCATGGCCGGGCCCTCCGGGTCGGCGCGGTAGCGGTCACCCCACTGCAGGAGCCCCATCACGGCCGGGACCAGATCCATGCCCTTGGGCGTGATCACGTACTTCGGCCGACTCCGCGAGCCCGGCTCCTTGTAGGTCTCGGTGGCCAGGATCCCTTCCTCCACGAGCATCCGAAGCCGCGCCGCGAGAAGGTTGCGAGGACAGCCGAGGACGCGTTCGAAGTCGCCGAAGCGGGACGAGCCGTACCAGACCTCGCGCAGGATCAGGATCGTCCACTTCTCGCCCACGACCTCAAGGGTCCGCGCGATCGAGCAGTTCGACGCATCCCGGTCGAGACGGGGGTCCATGCCGGCGTCCTGTAGAGCTTCGGTCCTCGCATCCATGGGGGTGATCCTAACCTCATCTGAGTTTACTTTTCCATACTCAGCCAGTAGCGTCGTGGCCAGCACATCAACCCGGCCGCACGCGAGAAACGGGCGCGCAGGGGGACCTGGGCGAAGAATCGCATCAACCACCGGAATACCCACGCGGAAAGGCGGCCGAGATGAAGGCATTCGTCGTCGAGAAGTACGGCAAGGACGGCGCGCGCGCCGCCGAGATACCCGAGCCCACTGTCGGGGACCGCGACGTCCTGGTCAGAGTGAGCGCCGCCAGTATCAACTGGACAAAATGGTCCGCAACGGGGAGTTCAAGCAGCTCCTGAAGTACAAGCCTCCATTCGTGCTCGGCCACGACTTGGCCGGCGTCGTGACGCGGGTCGGCTCCGCCGTACACGGCTTTGAGGTCGGCGACGAGGTCTACTCCCGTCCACGCGACCTGCGGATCGGAGGCTTCGCGGAGTTCATCGCAATCGACATGGACGATGTCGCGCCCAAACCGGCCTCCCTCACCCTCCAGGAGGCAGCCGCAGTGCCGCTCGTGGCCCTGGCCGCCTGGCAGATTCTTGTCGAGCGTGCCCATGTGCAGCCGGGACAGAAGGTGCTCATCCACGCCGGCGCCGGCGGCCTCGGCTCGACGGTCATCCAGCTCGCCAAGCACCTCGGCGCCACAGTGGCGACGACCACTGACACCAAGACCGAGGAGTTGGTCAGGAGCCTCGGCGCCGACGTCGTCGTCGACTACACCAAGGAAGACTTCTCCAAGGTACTGTCCGGCTACGACCTGGTGGTGGACTCCCTCGGCGGAGCGAACCTCGAGAAGTCGCTGACCGTGCTGAAGCCCGGCGGCCTGGCCATCAGTGTCGTCGGCCCGCCGGACCCCGGGTTCGCCAAGCAAGTCGGCGCCCCCTCCTTCCTGGGCCTGGTCATGAACGTGCTCAGCCGCAAGATCCGCAAGCAGGCGAAGGCGCTGGACGTACGCTACGAGTTCTTCTTCATGCAGGCCAACGGCTCCCAGCTGCGCAAGCTCGGCGCCCTCTACGACAACGGGAAGCTCCGCCCGGTCATCGACAGCACCTTCCCGTTCGACCAGACGCTCGAGGCGATGGCGCACGTCGAGCAGGGCCGTACCAAGGCCGGCAAGGTCGTGGTCTCGATGGTGCCCGACAACGACTGAGACCCCGCCGACCGCAGCCCGTCCGTCCGGCACGGTCACCGGAGGGGCGACGACGCCGTCGGCGAACCAATGGCGCCTACGGCCGCGGAGGCAGCCGACGCGGTAGGCATCTCCGCGCTCCCTGCGCGAGGCCGTGTCCTGCTCACGGCGGACATGCTCAGGACGGCAGCGTCCGTCCGCCGAGCGACGCACCTTGCCAGGTGGGAGTGCGGTCCTTGTCGACCAGCGCCGCACGGACGCCCTCCAGGAAGTCCTGCGTGCGGATGGTCGTGCGAGTGAGGGCGAGTTCGTCGTTGAGGCACTCGCGCAACGTGTGCTGCCTGCCCCGGGCCAGCAGGGCGTGAGTGATCTCCAGGCTCTGCGGCGAGGCGGACTCCAGAGCAGCCAGCGCGGCGGCCGCCCAGGGGGTGTCGAGGTGGCGCAGGCGTTTCTCGATCTCGCCGAGGGCCGGCGCGCCAAACGCCCAGTCCACGTCCCCGCGCACCTCCGCCAGTCGGCTCTCCGCCACCGGGGAACGGCCGGCAAGGCGGTTCAGGACGACGTCCACCGGGTCGCCGGGGTTGCCGGCCAGGGCATCCGCGACCGCGTCGAGCTCATCCGCGGGGACGAAGTGCGTGGCCAGCCCCGTGTACAGGGCGTCGGCCGCGTCGAGCCGGTGCCCGGTCAGTCCCAGGTACATGCCGATCGCGCCGGGCAGCCTCGGTAGAAAGTAGCTGGCCCCGACGTCCGGGAAGAACCCGATCCCGGTCTCGGGCATCGCCAGCACCGCGCGCTCGGTGACGACGCGGAAGGCGCCGTGGACGGACAGGCCGAGGCCGCCGCCCATGCACAGGCCGTCGATGAGCGACACGACCGGGACGGGGTACTCGGCGATCCGGGCGTTGAGCCGGTACTCGGAGGCGAAGAACCGCTCACTGGCCTCGGCATCCCCGGCGAGGCTGTGGTCGCGGATGATGCGGATGTCTCCGCCGGCACAGAACGCCTTCGTGCTGGTACTGGCGAGCACCACAGCGGACAGCGGTGTGTGCTCCCACGCGGCGAGCGCACGGTCGATGGCGGCGACCATGCCTGTCGTCAGGGCGTTGAGCGCCTTGGGGCGGTTCAGCAGGATCCGGCCGACGCCCCGGTGGACGCCGGCGAGAATCTCCACCGCAGCGGCATCAGTCATCGGACGTCATCTCGTCATCCGCGGACCTGGCTGTCGTGGCCATCACGTTCCTCACTCGCCGGCTGTCAGGCGTAGATCTGCGCGTAGAGATCCTGGATCTCGTCCGCAGTGGGTACGACAGGGTTGTTGGCGGGGGATCCGGACGTGAGCGCCTGCTCAGCCATGAGGGGCAACAGGCGGAACCACTCGTCCTTGTCGATGCCGTGGGCTCTGGGGGTGGGCACCTCAAGATCCTGGCACAGGACGCGGAGCGCCTCCACGAGCCTATCGGCGGCCAAGCCGTTACTGTCTCCGTCGGTGGCGGCTCCGAGTGCGCGGGCGCAGTCGGCGTACCGACGCTCGGCGGCGGGCACGGAGAACGCTGTCACCGCGGGGAAGAGCATCGCGTTCGACAGGCCGTGGGCGACGTGGAAGTGAGCGCCGATCGGGCGGCTCATGCCGTGCACGAGCGCCACGCTGGAGTTCGAGAAGGCGATGCCGGCCTGGGTCGCGGCGAGCATCATCGCCTCGCGGGCCTCGGTGTCTCCCCCATCCGCGTGGGCGCGGCGCAGGTACCGGCCGATGGTCTTGACCGCGTTCAGCGCAAGGCCGTCGGAGAACGGATTGGCCTTGCGGCTCACGTACGCCTCGACGGCATGGGTGAGCGCGTCGACACCGGTGTCGGCTGTCAGCCGGGACGGCATCGACACGGTCAGTTCGAAGTCGACGACGGCGGCGACCGGCAGGAACGCCGGCCCCGGGCAGAGCATCTTCTCGTCCGTGGCGCTGTCGGTGATGACGGTGAACTGGGTCGCCTCCGAGCCACTGCCCGCGGTCGTCGGGACCGCGATCACCGGAAGCGCCGGACCGTGGTTGGTGCGCGGGGCCTTGTAGTCCCGCATCCGACCGCCCTGGACGCCCAGCAGGCCGAGGGCCTTGGCGGTGTCCATCGGGCTGCCTCCGCCGAACCCGATCACCGAGTCCGCCCCGTGTTCCCGCAGCACGGCCAGGCCCGCCTCGAGCGAGTCGGTCGTCGGATCCGGGACGGTACCGGCGAACAGGCGCGGCTGCAGTCCTGCGTCCCTCAGCGTCGCCATCAGGCGTTCTGCCGCACCGGTCCCGGCGAGGAACGCGTCCGTCACCAGCAGGGGGCGGTGCAGACCCAGCTCCCGCATGACGTCGCCCAGCTCGCCGACGGCGCCGCCGCCGACGCGCAGGATCCGCGGGAGGGAAAGGCTGGCTACCATGGCGGCCCTTTCAGCAAGAACGGGGAGCATGTCGCGCCCACTGCCCCGACTGTGCGGCCAAGCGATATGTGCAAACAACCGCCAATGGTGCACACCCACTGTGCACAAATGCAGATACGGTCGGGCCGTGCACCCCCACTCCCCGGACGAGACCCCCGCCCCGCAGCTGACCGGCTCCCACCGCCCCGTCGATCCCCGCAGACTCCGTGCGGACGATCTGCGCTACCTGCTCGCGCTGTCGCGTACCGGCCGCCTGGTGACAGCCGCCGACGCGCTCGGCGTGGATCACACCACCGTGTCACGCCGTGTCGCCGCATTGGAGAAGAGCATCGGCCTACGCCTCATCGAGCGCGGCCCGGAGGGATGGACGCTGACGGACATCGGACGAGCCGTCTCGGAGAACGCCCGCGCGATCGAGGAGGCCGTCGACCGCGTCGCCGACACCGTGGCGGGTCAGGACTCGCCGTCTCTGCACGGTACGGTGCGCGTCAGCGCGCCCGACGGCTTCGGCGCCGCCTTCGCCACACCCGCCCTCGTACGAGTACGCCGCCGGCACCCCCGCCTCCAGGTCGAACTCGTCACTGCGACACGGCAGCTCGCCCTGCGCCCGTCGGGTTTCGATCTCGCTCTCGTCATCGGCGTTCCCTCCAGCAGCCGCCTGGTGACCGAACACCTCACCGACTACACGCTGGGGCTCTACGCCTGCGACGACTACCTCACCCAGTACGGCCGACCGGAGACGGTGGCCGAGCTGCGAGAGCACCCACTCATCTTCTACATCGAGTCGATGCTGCAGGTCGGCGACCTCGACATCGAGCGCCACCTTCCCGGCATGACCCCCGCCTTCTCCTCGACGAACGTCTTCGCCCAACTCGAAGCCACCCAGCAGGGAGCCGGCATCGGCGTCCTACCGGCCTTCCTGACCCAGCGGACGCAACTGCGCCGACTGCTCCCCGACGAGATCGACATCCGGCTCCCCATCACCCTGGCCGTCCGCCGCGAGGCGGTGACACACGCCGCCGTACGCGCCCTGTGGACCGCTCTACGGCAAGAGGTCGCCGAACGGGCCGATGACCTACTTCCGGAGTGAACGCCAAGGAGATTCCGGTGCGGCGAACTCCCGCCGATCGAACCACAGGCCGCCGGTCCGCAACGGTAAGGGTTCGGGGTCGTTGGTCGCTCACGGGTGGACTGGCGGGGGTCTGGTGTTGTCGTCGTCGGCGCGGGAGGCGCCTTCCTCCGCCGCCTCGCCCTCGTCGGCGTGCTGTGGGGGCGGCCCGCACCTTGGACGGCATGATGTCCGGTCCCGGCCAGACAGTGGCGGCTGTCGCCGTCAGCAGACCAAGGAACAGCTGGCCTTTCCGGAGAAGGCGATCGGCCAACTCCACCGAGTGGGGCCGCTCCGCAATTCGCGCTGTCGCGGAACGGGCGGTCGTGTCCGCCACCTTTCCAGTACGAGGACCCGGACGCCCGCGCTCTCGTCCGGCGGCCGTCACCGACAGCAAAGACGGCGCGACCGGCGGGCGGGGAAGAAACAGGAGCAGGTCGAAGCCTCGTGGCGCGAGCGCGCACTCAACGCTGAAGCGGAACTGCCCGGACCCAGAACGAAGTCCTGGTGCAACGCCAGCGCATCGGCGAACTCATGGGCCGGCTCCGGGCCATCGACGAAACGATCCCGGCGGACGCGGTCCGGAAACTCGCGACCGAGAACCCCTCCCCCGCTTGGCCGATCGTAGGCGGATTCGCAATATCAAGGCTGAGCTTGACTCTGTCGGGGATCTTGAAGTTTGCGGTGCGCCGACGTGATCAGCGGGCATGCTCGGGACTGTTTCGCAGCCCGATGCAGTTGTCGGGGTGTCCATTGTCGCTCCGTCGCCGTTCCGGTGAGCAAGTCCCGTCTCTGGCCGCGCAGATCGCGAGGGCGAGCAACCCAGGCGGTACGACGGCGATGTGGGTGAGACACCACCTCGACAGGCTGTGGTGCGACGAGGATTTCGCGGTCTGTACCCGCGCGACGGGACGACGAGGACCAGGTGGGGGTGATCCGCCGGGCCTGAGTTGCCGCCCCGGACGTGGAGCAGGTCGCCGAACTTCAACTCCCGCGAGGAACCTGCGAGTCGGGGTAGTCCGGGTTCTGCACCCGAGTGTCTGTGGTCACCGCGAGCGTCGAGGTCGGGTCGACCGTCACCGGGCAGGTCGCGGTCGCCAGGGAGTCCTCCTTGTCCGAGGTGAGCACCAGGGTCTGCGAACGTCCGCCGCAGTCTCGACCTTCGTTGTCCACCTGCTCCTGGTGCGCCGGCGACGCGTGACTCGCCGCGGTCAGGATCAGGGCCATGACGCACCCGAAGACCACCCTGATGATCGCCTGGGCCTGAGGCTGGGCCGCACCTCAGCGAGGCAGCAGGACGTCGACCTGCCTCCGGATGTCCTCCACGATCTCCTCGACGCTCAAGGCGATGTTCACGCTCGCCGCCGTGCTGAGGAACATCACGGCGGACACGATGTGTGCCAGCGTCGCGGCGTCCCCCGCTGTGACCCGCTCGTCTCGGCGCAGCGCGGCGGCGATGGCCTCCTCGGTCTGCGCGACGATGGCGAGTGCTGCGCTGTGCCGGGGCTCCTCGGGGTCGCCGAAGACCATCTCTCGCAGGTAGGTGCGTCCGTTGTCGATCTGGGTGCGGTTGCACTCCACGATCGGCCGGACGATCGCCAGCACCGCGTCCAGCACCCCTGGGATGGTCTCGGCGTCCGCCCGGCCCTGCTCGAGCGCTTCGGCGTACTTGGCGTTCTGCACAAGCAGGAGGAGTTCGCCCTTGGTCTTGGCATAAAGGAACAGGGTTCCGGTGCCGATGTCGGCCTTGTCGGCGATCTGCTGGGTCGTGACCTCATCGACGCCGCGTTCGGCGAACAGCTCACTGGCGGCAGCGACAATGCGGTCGAGCTTGTCCTGCTTGTTCCGCTCGCGCCGTCCGACCGGCTGGGAGGCGACAGACATCGCGATGTCCTCCAGAAATAGATTCTGACTGCACTCAGTTATGATGATAGTCGCTACCGCGTGGGCTCGAATCTGGCTCCGCTCATTCTCCCACGGCAGGGCGAGGAGCCATTGCTCCATCCGTGCACAGCCACGCACTTCACATCCCCTTGGAAAGAAGGAAAACCAATGCCCTCTCTCGATGGAGCAGTCGTCCTCGTCACCGGCGCCAATGGCGGTATCGGCACCCACTTCGTCCACGACGCCCTGGCTCGCGGCGCCGCCAAGGTCTACGCCACCGCCCGTTCCCCCCGCGCCTGGGACGATGAACGCATCGTCCCCCTGACCCTTGACGTCACCGACCCCGCGTCGATCGACGCGGCCGTCGCCGCCGCGGCGGATGTCACCGTGCTCGTCAACAACGCGGGCGCCACCCCGCCGAGCGCGAGCCTGCTGGACGTCACCGAGGCGGACATCCGGGCAAACATGGAGACGAACTTCTTCGGACCGGTCTTCCTCGCCCGCGCCTTCGCACCGATCCTCGCCGCCAAACAGGGGGCAATCCTCGTCGACGTGCACTCCGTTGCCAGCTGGTACGCCTTCGGCGGCGTCTACAGCGCGTCCAAGGCCGCACTGTGGTCGGCCACCAACTCGCTGCGCATCGAGTTCGCACCCATGGGCGTCCACGTGACGGGGGTGCACATGGGCTACGTCGACACCCCCATGGCCGCGCACGCTGACGGACCCAAGATGCTGCCGACGCAGCTGGTGACAACGGTCTACGACGCCGTCGAGGCCGGCGAATACGAGGTCTTGGCCGACGAGCTGACCGCGCAGGTCAAGGCGGCTCTGAGCGGCCCGGTTGAGGCGCTTTACCCGGACCTGCACAGCACGAACGCCTGAGCTTGTTCTTCGGTCCCGACGTGATCTCTTCACGCCGGGACCCCGTGACCCATGGCGTTCGAACGGTTGGCCGACGTCGAGGAGGCGTGCACTGTCGCGGTCGTCGAGCCGCCGATGATATCGGCGGTCGACCCAGCAGCAGCCCGATCAGCAGCGCGGCACCACCGCGATGACAGACCATCGCGGCTGTCGGGCCACGGGCTCAGGCGGTGCCGGGCGCCGCGAGTTCGGCCCGGTCGGTGTCGGTGAACTCGGTCAGGCCGTGCTCGGCGAGCACTTAGGCGAGCATCATCCGGTGCAGTTCGCCCAGCGACCGCCAGGGCACTCCCCCGAAGGCCACCCGCAGCAGTGTCGGCGGGTACAGGCTGCGCACCTGGTGGTGAGTCCTGGTCAATCGGCCTGTGCCCCGGCGCGGGCGCCGACGCGCTCGGATTCGCCCGCGATGCCGGCGCGCCGGTCGACCACGGTGCCGAAGACGTCGAACACCACCGCGTCCACAGCGACGCCGATCCGTCGGCCGTCTTCGGTGGTGACAGGGCTTCGCGCCATTGTTCTTCTCCCTCATCGGGCACGGATACGACGACGAACCAGGTGGGCCCCCGCGGCAAACGAGCACGGCCGCGGCATCTGCTGCGTCCGTGCTCGCTTTCTGATGGGGTCAGCGTTGCTGGTTGGCGATGCCGATGTAGTGCCCGAGACGGTACTCGAAGTCGATTCCGGCCTGTTCGACGACGGCCTGCGCGCCGGCGGCGCGGGTGAGGAACCCGGGGAGGGTGAGGGACTGGGCGAACTCGCCGTACGCGGCGACCAGGTCCGCATCCGGGGGCAGGGATGCCCGGTTGACCTGGGCTTTGGCTGAGGCGAGTGAGGTGCGGTCGAAGGAGGCGAGCCGGGCGACGACGGTGCCGACGAAGGCGTCGAGTTCGCTGTCGGGGAGGGCGCGGGTGATCCAGCCCCAGCGTTCGGCGGTGTCGGCGTCGTAGTCGTCGCTGGTGAGGATGGCTTCCAGGGCGCGGTCGCGTCCGATGGCGCGGGGGAGTCGTTCGGTGCCGCCACCGCCGGGCAGCAGTCCGCTACCGACCTCGGGCTGCCCGAAGATCGCATTCTCACGGCTGGCGTAGCGCAGATCGAGGGCGAGGGCGAGCTCGTTCCCGCCGCCGCGGGTTCGTCCACGAATGGCCGCGATGGTGATGTAGGGCGCTTTGGAGAGTTCCAGGACCAGATTCGTCCAGGCCGGCACCTCGTCCTGGTCCTCGGGGGCGGGGAAGTCTGCGGCGGCGGCCAGGTCGAAGTGGTTGTAGAAGAAGTCGGGGGTGGTGCTGTCGAACAGCACGACCTGGATGTCCGGGTCGGTGGCCAGTTCTTCGACGATCCCGATGAGGCGCAGGACGGTCTCGCCGGCGATGAGGTTGACGGGCGGGTTGGCGAAGGTGATCTTCGCGACCTGCGGTGAGGTGCGCTCGTAGTGGATGGTGCTTTGCTCGCTCATGGCTGGCTCCGGATGCGTGATGGGTATCAGACGGCGACGGGGCGCGAGGAGGGCCAGGAAGCCTGCGGCCGATGGATTCCTGAGCAGATCCGGTGGTCGCGCTTCCCACCTGCGCTGCTCACTCCTGGTAGCGCGGGAGGATGTCGCCGTTCTTGACGTAGGTGAGAGCGGCGGCGACGTCGTAGGCGTGGATCGCGGAGACCAGCGGCGCCAGCCGGTTGGACAGGTCCTCGATCACGCTGCCGGTGAAGAAGGCGTCCCGTGCCGCAGTGTCGGTGAACCCGAGGCTGACCGAGGCGTGGAAGCGCTGGTCGTGGGGGTTGTCGTGGGCGACGTCCGGGGTGTCCCAGAGCTTTTCGATCCAGGGCAGGAACGTCTGCGTGCGCAGTTCCTTCAGCACTCCGGTGCCGGCGAGCGCGGGAGTGAGCTGCTCGTTGACGAACTTCCGGAAGGCGCCGCCGCCGACCCCGTCTCTGCGGCGCAGGTAGATCAGAACGCGGGCGCCGACCGTCTGTCCGGGGCCTGCGACGTCGTACCACCGAGAGGAGTTCGGCGGGCCGGTGTAGAGCAGGGTGCGGCGGAACACGTTGATCTCGTCCGCGTAGGCCAGCTTCGTCTGCTTGCGCCCTTTCACGGGCGCAAGCGCCGATTGGAAGGTGACTTCCGCGACGCCGTCGATCTTCCGGTCGGCGGGGATCGCGGTCTGCACCCCGTTGGTCACCGGCCACCGGCCCGTGTTGTGCTCGGCCAGGTGGATCTGCCGGTACTCCTCCAGGCCAGGGGTGGCGGAGATGATCCCTGAGTGCGGGCCCTTCCAGTGGTCCATGCCGGTCTGGCGGGGCTGGTCGGTGCGCACCCACAGCAGGATCGAGGAGGCGAGGTGCTTCTTCACTTCCAGGGGTGCGACGGTCGGTGACGTGCTCATGGTGTTGGCCTTCTCTTCCTGGTCAGGCGGTGGTCAGCGGGCGAGGAACTCGACCGCGACGGGGGCGAACTCCTCGTGGTACTGGAAGATGCCGCCGTGCCCGGAGTCGGGGTAGATGATCACCTTGCTGTCCTTGATGCGCCGGTGCAGGTCCTCCGACAGGACCGACGGCACCATACGGTCGTTGTCGCCGTTGGCGATCAGGGTGGGCTGCGTGATCGTCGACAGGTCGTCGGGGGCCGAGCGCCCCCACTTCTTGATCGCCGTCAGCTGCGTCTGGAACGCCTGGGTCTTGATCTTCGCGTCGCGGTCGGCGGTGCGCTCCTTGAGCCGGTTGACGAACGCGCGCGCGGCGGGTTTGCCGGTGGCGTTGCGGTTGAAGAACAGGAACTCCTTGGGGTCCGAACGGGTCAAGGTGGCGCGCAGAATGTCCCAGTAGGTGGTGCCGGCGACCTTGTCGATGTCCTTGCCGCCCTTGGGCCCGGTGCCGGTGAGGACGAGCTTGCGAACGAGCTCGGGGTGCTTCACCACCAGGGCCTGGGCGACCATGCCGCCGAGGGAGAAGGAGAAGACGTCGATCTTGTCGTACCCGAGTGCCTTGATGAAGGTGTAGGCGTCGTCGGCCATCGCCTCGACACTGTCCGGCACCTGGCCGGTGGACGCCCCGACACCGCGGTTGTCGAAGGCGATGACGTGACGGCCCTTCGCGACGGGGTCGATGATGCGGGGGTCCCAGTTGTCCAGGGTCGCGGCGAGGTGGACGAAGAAGACGACGGGGATGCCGCCCTTCGGTCCCAACTCACGGTAGGCGTAGGTGACGCCACCGGCGCTGACGGTGCGGGCCGGGGCCTTCGCGTAGGAGGTGATGACGGCTTCGTTCGGGGTGTCGGTGCTGCTCATGGTGGATGCTCCTTGTGTGTTTTGTGTCGCCCGTCGCGGTTGCGGCGGGTCAGCTGTTGCCGATGACGGCCTTGCCGCGGATGCCACCCTGGGACAGGGACTGCAGCGCCTGCGGGGTCTGATCGAAGCCGACCACCTTGCCCACGACCGGGCGCACCACGCCCTGGTCGATGAGGGTGGTGATCTGGCGGAGCTGGTCGCCGCTGGCGCGCATGAACAGGAACCCATACGTCACCCCGAGCTTTTTCGCCTGCTTGCGGATCTTGCCGCTCAGGCCTGCGACCGCCAGGCGCAGCAGCGGGTTCAGGCCGGCCTCGCGGGCGAACGCGGGGTCCGGGGGGCCGGCGATCCCGATGGCCTTGCCGCCGGGCTTGAGGACCCGCAGGGACTTCTCGAGATTCTTCCCACCGAGGCTGTCCAGCACCAGGTCGTAGCCGGTCAGGAGCTGCTCGAAGTCCTGGGTGCGGTAATCGATCACCGTGTCCGCGCCGAGCGCGCGCACGAAGTCCGCGTTGGAACCGCTCGCGGTCGTGGCGACGCTCGCACCGAGGTGCGCGGCGAGCTGGATCGCGATCGAACCGACCCCGCCGGCGCCGGCGTGGATGAGAACCTTCTGCCCGGGCCGCACCTTCCCGCGCTCCACCAGCGCCTGCCACGCCGTGAGCGCCGCCAGCGGCAGCGAGCCCGCCTCTTCCATGCTGATCGAGGCGGGCTTGAGCGCCAGGTCACTCTCCGCGACGGCGATGCGCTCGGCGAACGTGCCGATGCGGTCCTGGTCGGGCCGGGCGTAGACCTCATCTCCGGGCTTGAAGCCGCGAACTGCCGTCCCGACGCCGATGACGGTGCCCGCGACGTCGTTGCCCAGGATCAGCGGCAGCTTGTAGGGCAGGATCTGCTTGAACTCACCGGCGCGGATCTTCTCATCCAGCGGGTTCAGCCCGGCGGCCTCCACCCGCACAAGCACGTCGTGCTCCCCCACGGTGGGCTCGGGGACGTCCGCCTCCTGCAGCGGCTCCTTGTACTTGGTGACGACGAACGCTCTCATGGGCGTCGCTCCTTGTCTTCATCCTATTTATTCAGGTTTGAGACCAGATCAGCCAATTCAGCGCGACATCTGGAGTCTCGCCTCGCTCAATCAATCCGAGTACACTCAACTATGAGCTCACTCAGAATTATTGTCAAGGGAGGTCCCCATGGGACGCGGTCACATGCCGATCGGGCGCCGCGAGCTGGCCAAACAGGCCAAGCGCGAGCGCATCATGACCGCGGCCCGCGAGCTGTTCGTCGAACACGGCGTCAGCAGGGTCACGACGCAGCAGATCGCCCACCGGGCCGACGTCGCGATCGGCACCCTCTACCTGTACGCGTCCACGAAGGCCGAGTTGCTGATCATGGTGCAGAACGCGAAGTTCGCCGCCGCCATCGACGACGGCCTCGCCGCCGCGAACGCCGCCGTCGGACAGGGCGTGCTGGAGCCAGTCGTCGCTCTCATCCGTCCCGTGGTGGAGTGCGTGAGGGAGCACATCGAGAACGGCCGCACCTACCTGCACGAACTCGTCTTCGGCGACCCGGCCGAGCCCTACCGGCAAGCGGGTCTAGCCCTTGCCGGCCGCCTCGAGGACGGCATCACCGGCCTGCTCACCCGCGACGAGTACATCGGTACCGCCGACGCGGCAACGCTGGCGCGGGTGATCACCGCGATCATCCACATCGGCACCACCGCCACCGTGTACCTGCACCTCAGCGACGAAGCCGTCCTCGCCGACATCCGCGACCAGATCCACGCCACCCTGGCGCCCCACCACCGCGCCGCATGACCACTCGCTCCAGGAGCCAACCATCGGACACCCTGCAAAGGGGCACCTCATGAGCCCGCACTCCGGCGTCGTCGTCCTCGGCGCCGGCCCCAGCGGGTACGTCGCCGCGGTCCGCGCCGCGCAACTCGGCAAGACCATCCAGCCCTGGTCCAGGGCCGCGTACAAAGCGCCGCGTCCACGCCGATACTCGGCCGCCATCGACAACGCCACCAGGGCCCTGACCGGCCCGTCCGCGCACAGGACCGCGTCGGTGAGTTGGAAGGGCGCGTCCGCGCGGGCGTAAAGGGAATCGTGGAACTCGATCCGAAAGCGGGACAGCAAGCCCAACGCCTCGCCTCTGGACACCTCGACGGGGACACTCATGGACAGCGGCCGTTCTCTCGCACTTCGTTACTCGACATCTCGAAGCGTGAAGACTTGTATCTACTTGATGGCCAAGGGGTGGCCGCCTTGCCGTACGCGTGGGCGTGACTATCACACGACGGGGCAGCCGAGTTGAACTGGACGGGCATGAGCACGTACGACAACGACACCAAGGTCTCCCAGCATTGCTCGGTTCGATTCGCATTTCCGAACTACCGAGACGCCAAGATCGGTTGAGAGACGGCTTCCCCGCCGCATCAACGGCTCGGAACCGCAGCCGCTTTGCGTCAGTATCTGACCATCGGGTGATTGGGCTCGCGTCGGTCGGCTGCGGTCAGGCTTCCGGCCCCCGTGCCTCCGACTGGTCGCTGTTGCCGTGTGTCAGTGACGCGAGAATTTCCTTGCGGCAGACATCGAGGATTTCGTCGGCCAGCAGAGAACCGTCCGGGCATGCCCGCGACAACATGACCGCGCCGACCGAATGGGCGAGCATGTCGATCACCATGGTGCGGGCCGCGCCCTGGTCCGCATCCCCCGGCGTATCGCTTTGGGCCTGGAGGACCGTCAGCAGGTTCTCGATCCCTGCCGCGAACTCTGTTTTGATGTCCACTGACTGACGGGCGGCGTCGCCGCTGAGAGCCGCGACGGTGCAGCCGTCACCGCGCCCGTCGCGATGCTCCCGCGAGACGTAGCGCTCGACGAACTCGGCGGGGTCCAGGCCTTCCGTCCGTGCCGCGGTCCACGAGAGTCCGCTTGCGGAAGCCTCGGCCATCAAGTCGGCCTTGGAGCGGAAGTGCTTGTAGAACCCGCCATGGGTGAACCCGGCGGCTGCCATCAGTTCCGCCACACCGACACCGTCATAGCCGCGCTCGCGGAACAGTCTGGCGGCTGTCGCGACGATGTGGGCACGGTTGCGCTCTGCCTGTGCCTTGGTGACCCGCACGATCAGCCACCCCTTCCTCGGTTGACGCTCGACGGCCAAGCGTACATAGATGTCGATCGACATCAAAGGGCTTGACTTTTTAAATTACGATCGTCATTGTATTGCTCACCCCCTCCAGAAAGGCCCAGGCCATGAGTGACACGCATGTGACCGCACCTACTCAGTACATCGAGGTCGACGGCGACCGCTTCGCCTACCGACGCTGGGGCAAGCCCTCCGGCGTCCCGATCTTCCTGGTCCAGCACTTCCGCGGGGGAATGGACAACTGGGACCCGCTACTCACCGACGGCCTGGCCGAAGGCCGTGAGGTCATCCTGTTCAACGGGCGCGGCATCGCCTCGTCATCCGGCACGCCGCGCAACCGGATGGAGGACATGGCTGACGACATCGCCGCGGTCATCCGGGCGCTGGGGCTGGAGCAGGTCGATCTGCTTGGCTTCTCGATCGGCGGTTACCAGGCGGAGGAGGTCACTCTGCGCCACCCCGAGCTGGTGCGCAAGCTCCTCCTGCTCGGCACCGGCCTTCGGGGCGGGGACCCGACGAGTGACCCCAAGGTGCCTGACTACGCACTGAACCCGGTCCCCACCCTGGAGGACTTCCTCTTCCTGTTCTTCGGCCGCTCGGAAGCCGCGGTCGAAGCGGGCCGGGCCTTCTGGGAGCGACGTCACCAGCGGGCCGACCAGGACACGCCGAGCTCGCCCGCAGTCGCACAGGCGCAGTTCGAAGCGACTATCGCCTATGCGGAACCGCTGCCGGGCGAGAATCCCTACGCCTACCTGAACGCGATCACCCAGCCGACACTGGTCCTCAACGGTGAGAACGACGTGATGATCGCCTCGATCAACTCCTGGCACCTCGCCCAGAACATCCCCAACGCTCAACTGCTGATCTACCCCGATGCCGGGCATGGAGCACAGTTCCAGAACCCCGAGCGGTTCCTGACGCACGCCCTTCAGTTCCTCGACGAGTAACACCTGCAGGGCTTCGGGTGCAGTCACTGACGCCTGGTCCGTAGTGACGGGCCGACTGGTCGGATCTCCGGACCGCGACGCGCACACCTTCCTCCATGAAGTCCTCTACGCCCCCGTGGTCGAAACGGAAGACAGTCCGGCAGCCGGATCGTCGCCGGGCTCGCCGGCTTGACCAGCTGCGCGACACTCCGGCAGGCCCGCCGGAACGGCCGCCCGAGGTAGGCGCATCCCGCGCGATCCAGGCGGGGCACGTTGTCGCCCGGCCGTCGCGCCCGCACTCACTCACCGCCTCACGCGACTGCACCGCGGCCAAGCCTGGACCCGGCGACAGAGTCCCCAGGATTGCTCATCGCGGGCACGGCCCACCGGCGCGTTGCACGCACTCATCCCGCTCGCCCCCTCGGCGGTCCGGTCCACAAGTTGCGACCGGACCGACACCCGCCCGACCCGGCCATGCCCAATGCCCCGAGAAGGGCCTCCGCACATCCGAGGGGGGCGACTCCAACTCACCTACGTTTACTTTCCTATACTCAGCCAATAGTGTCATGACCAGCACATCGACCCCGGCCGCCACGGGGGAAACCCCGCACGGCACCCGTCCGAGAAGGAGCACCACCATGGGAGTAAGCCCAGAGGCACACGAGTTCGCCGAGTTCCTCGCGAGCGTGAGCGCAAAGTCGTCGACACCCGGCCTCGACCTGGCCGTCATCCGCGACATCGTCGACTCCAACCACAAGGCGTCGACCGAGCCGGAAGGCGTCACCTACGCCGAAGTGGACGCGAACGGCGTCCCCGCCCTGTGGGCCATCCCCGAGGGCGCCGACCCCGACAAGGCGCTACTTCACTTCCACTTCGGCGGATCGGTCACCGCCTCGATGTACTCGGACCGCAAGGCCGCCGGCCACATCGCGAAGGCGGCCGGAGCCCGCTCCCTCGTCGTGGACTTCCGCCTGGCGCCCGAACATCCCTACCCCGCCCAACTCGACGACGCCGAGACGGCCTACCGGTGGCTGCTCTCGCAGGGCTACGAGCCGCGGAACATCGGCAGCACGGGCCACTCGATCGGCGGAACCCTCGCGGTGATGCTCCCGCTGCGTCTGCTCGCCAAGGGCGAGGCGACCCCGGGCGCGATCGTCAGCGTCTCTCCATGGACAGACCTCACCATCCAGAACGCGTCGGTGGACGCGAACGAAGACAACGACAAGATGCTGAGCAGGAGCACCCTCGAGCTCTTCCGGGGAGCCTGGCTGCAGGAGCCCGGAGTGGACTTCTCCGACCCGCAGATCAGCCTCGTGAACGCCGATCTGACCGGCCTGCCGCCCACGACCGTCCACTACGGCGAGTACGAGACCCTTGCCGACGACGGCGCCCAGCTCGGCCGCCGACTCGCGGACTTCAAGGTCACCTCCGAAGTCCACCCGCTGCCCGAAGGCCAGCACTCGTTCGTCCTGGGCGCCGGGCGGGTACCCGAGGTGGACCAGGCAATCCAGCAGATGGGCCAGTGGCTCCGTAAGCACCTCGGCAGGTGAGCAGAAGCCGCACCTGACGGCGGAGCCTGACAGCTCGGCCGCCGCGCCACCGCGATGCCGGTGACCGGTCCGCCGGCCTCCGGCGTGCTGCTCGACCATAACAGCCGGCATGCGGTACTTGTGTCCGACACCGTTTCGCACGCAGCCCCACCACCGTCCCTGGATGCCACAAAGGAGTGCGCGATGGGAACGTACGAGGATGTCTTCCACGCCAGCACCGAGGACCCGGAGAGCTTCTGGCTGAACGCGGCAGAGGGCATCGACTGGGATGTCACTCCGCAACGCGCCCTGGACGCCTCAGGCGCACCCTTCTACCGCTGGTTTCCCGACGGGCGGCTCAACGTCTGTTTCAACGCGCTCGACCGGCACGTCGAAGCCGGCCGCGGCGAACAGCCCGCGCTCATCTACGACTCCCCCGTGACCGGCACCCACCGCACCTACACCTACGCACAGCTGAGGGACGAGGTGGCGGCCTTCGCCGGAGGCCTCGCGCAGCTCGGCGTGGGGCACGGCGACCGGGTGGTGATCTATATGCCGATGGTCCCCGAGGCCGTGGTCGCGATGCTGGCCTGCGCACGTATCGGCGCGGTCCACTCGGTCGTCTTCGGCGGGTTCGCCCCGCGCGAACTCGCCCTCCGCATCGACGACGCGGCCCCCAAGGTGGTCGTCTCGGCCTCCTGCGGCATCGAGGGCAAGCGTGTCATCGCGTACAAGCCCCTGCTCGACCGGGCGATCGAGCTCGCGGTCCACAAGCCGGAGAAGAGTGTGATCCTGCAACGCCCGCAGGAGTCAGCCGAGTTGGGGCCCGACGATCTCGACTGGGGCGACCTGGTCGCCGCCGCGCCGCCGGCCGACTGCGTTCCGCTCGCCGCCACCGATCCCCTGTACATCCTCTACACGTCCGGAACGACCGGAAAACCCAAGGGAGTCGTGCGTGACTGCGGCGGCTACGCGGTGGCCCTGCACTGGTCAATGGGAGCCGTCTACGACGTGGGCCCGGGCGAGACGATGTTCACCGGCTCCGACGTCGGCTGGGTCGTCGGGCACTCGTACATCGTCTACGCGCCCCTGCTGGCCGGCGCCACGACGGTCCTGTACGAAGGCAAGCCGGTCGGCACGCCGGACGCGGGCCAGTTCTGGCGCGTCGCCGCCGAGTACCGGGTCAAGACCATGTTCACGGCACCCACCGCCTTCCGGGCGATCAGGAAGGAGGACCCGACGGGGGCGCTCACCGCCGGCTACGACCTCTCCCACCTGCGCTATCTCTTCCTGGCCGGTGAACGCCTCGATCCCGAGACGTATCACTGGGCGAGCGCTCTCCTGGGCATCCCGGTGATCGACCACTGGTGGCAGACCGAGACCGGCTGGCCCATCGTCGCCAACCCCGTGGGCATCGAGGCCGCTCCCCTCAAGCCCGGCTCCCCGACCCGCCCGCTGCCGGGCTGGGACGTCCGCGTCCTCGACGCCTCGGGCGAGCCGGTGCCCGCGGGCGTGGACGGTGCGATCGTCGTGCGGCTCCCCCTGCCGCCCGGCGCACTGCCCACTCTCTGGAAGGACGACGACCGCTACGTCGCCTCCTACCTCTCCGCCTACGACGGCTACTACCTCACCGGCGACAGCGGCCACATCGACGAGGACGGCTATGTCTTCGTCATGGGCCGCACCGACGACGTCATCAACGTCGCCGGGCACCGGCTGTCCACCGGCAGCATGGAAGAGGCCCTGGCCG
Organism: Streptomyces sp. NBC_01537; assembly: GCF_045040445.1. Classification (NCBI taxonomy): domain Bacteria; kingdom Bacillati; phylum Actinomycetota; class Actinomycetes; order Kitasatosporales; family Streptomycetaceae; genus Streptomyces; species Streptomyces sp. NBC_01537. The sequence continues at coordinate 752,766 of NZ_CP109392.1, forward strand.
CCCACCCCGACGTCGCCGAATGCGCCGTCATCGGCGTGGCCGACGCCCTGAAGGGACATGTCCCGCGCGGCTTCGTCGTCCTGAAAGCCGGCATCGACCGCGAACCGGGCGAGATCGAGGCCGAACTCGTCCAGCTCGTACGCGAGCGCATCGGCGCCGTCGCCTCCCTCAAGGACGTCACGGTCGTGGCCGCTCTGCCCAAGACCCGCTCGGGAAAGATCCTGCGCAAGACGATGCGCGGCATCGCCGACGGCCACGACGAGCCCATCCCCTCCACGGTGGACGACCCCGGCGTCATCGAGGCCCTTCGCCCTGTTCTCCGCCGCGCGGGTCACACCCCGTGAACAGCGGACAGACGGTCTGTGCCGACGGTGGGCGAGCCGCGTCCACCGGACTCCGCGGGACACGGCCCGTCGACCAGGGTGCGGGTACATTTTGACTATGGGAACCGACGCCCATGCCTTCCTCAGCGATCTCGCTCGGGGCCTCGCACCCCGAGCGGATCAATTGGCCGACGTGGTGCTGCAACACCTGCTCCACGAGCTCCCCGAGGTGTGGAAGTACGAGGACATCGCCGCCGTGGCGCCAGTGGCGTTGTCCGAACACATCGCCGCCGTTCTGGACTTCCTCGAGCGCGGCCTTGATATGACCGAGGTCAGGACGCCACCCGCCGCCATCGAGTTCGCTTGCCGACTCGCCGAGCACGGGGTGCCGATCAGCCAGCTCCTTCGCGTCTACCGGCTCGTCCACGCGGATCTGCTGCATCAGCTCTACACGGAAACAGCCCGGGTCGCCGGGTCCCCGGATCTGATCAACACGACGACGGTCACCCTGAGCGCGATGGCCTTCGAATACGTCGATCGCACGGCGGAACAGGCTGTCGCGGCATACCAGAGGGAACGCGACCGCTGGCTGCAGCGGCGGCTGATCGTGATCAACGAGGCCGGGACACGCATCGGGACCACCTTGGACACCACCCGCACCGCGCAGGAACTGGCGGACGTCGGTGCCGACCACCTCGCAGACCTCGTCACCGTCGACCTCCTTTCCTCCGCCCTCCAGGAGGAGGGCGCGTACGCGGTGGCCGGTCCCGCGACGCTCCGCCGAATCGCCCAGGCGGTCTCGGACGGCTGTCCGGACCCGGCAGTCACCACAGGGCAGACGCACACCTACCCGGAAGGCTCGGAGCCGGCTCGCGTACTGGCCACCGGACAGCCCCTCCGGCTCCGCATCACCGCCGGCGACGTCCCCACATCGCTGGCGATGTCGGCGGACCACGAGCTCGCCCTGCGTGCCCTGGGCCTGCGCTCCATGCTCCTGGTCCCGCTGTGGGCCCGCGGAAGCCCGCTGGGACTCGCACAGTTCGTCCGCCGTCAAACGGCAGACCCCTTCGACGACGACGAACTGCTTCTGGCCCAGGAGATCGCGTCCAGAGCAGCGGTGAACATCGACAACGCCCGTCGCTACACCCAGGAACGCTCGACCGCGCTCACCCTCCAACGCAGCCTCCTGCCGCAGCACGTGTCGCAGGAGTCCGCCGTCGAGACGGCATCGCGCTACCTGCCCAGCGGATCGCGAGCGGGCGTGGGAGGCGACTGGTTCGACGTGATACCGCTCTCCGGAGCCCGCGTCGCACTCGTCGTGGGCGACGTGATCGGTCACGGACTCCATGCCGCGGCCACCATGGGCCGGCTGCGGACGGCCGTCCGCACCCTGGCGGACATCGACCTGACGCCCGACGAACTGCTGACACACCTTGACGACGTGGTCATCCGCCTGCAGCGCGAGAAGGAACAGGGCACGGACGAGATCAGCGCCACCTGCCTGTACGCGGTCTACGACCCTGTCTTCCGCACGTGCTCCCTGGCCAGCGCCGGACACATCCCACCGGCCGTGGTGACTCCCCCGGCCGCTGACGACGACGCCGCCGCATCCGCCGCGGTCGACTTCCCGGAGCTGCCGATCGGCCCGCCCCTGGGCCTGGGCGGTCTTCCCTTCGAAACCACTCAGTTCGAACTGCCACCGGGCAGTCGGCTGATTCTGTACACAGACGGCCTCGTCCAGAGCCGCACTCGTGACATCGAAACCGCCCTCGCATTGCTGCGCGACGTTCTCGCCCGGGCAACGGCGTCGCTCGAGGAGACCTGCGACGAAGTGCTGTCCGCACTGCTGCCCAGCCGCCCCGCGGATGACGTCGCCCTCCTTGTGGCACGCACCAGCGCTCTTGACGCCGATCACGTCGTCACATGGGACCTCCCCAGCGACCCGGCAGTCGTCTCCAAGGCCCGCGTCCAGGCATCCGATCAGCTGGCCGCCTGGGGTCTGGAAGCAATGGCCTTCACCACCGAGCTCGTGGTCAGCGAACTGGTGACGAACGCCATCCGCTACGGCAAGAGCCCCATCCACCTGCGGATGATCCTCCAATCCGCTCTGACGTGCGAGGTTTCCGACGCCAGCAGCACTGCCCCGCACCTGCGCCGTGCCCGGGTCTTCGACGAGGGCGGCCGCGGCCTGCTACTCGTCGCCCAGCTCACCGAGAACTGGGGCACCCGGCACAACCGCGAAGGCAAGGTCATCTGGGCGGACCAGCTTATTCCGGCCTCCCTTGCCGAAGTCCCGTCCTCTCCGGCGTGAGGTTCCGCGCGAGGTACGGGGGATGCCGACGGCGACGGCCGATGAACCGACTCACCCCGGGGATCCCACTTGTGACTACCCACGCCGCAACATAGTATTATGAATGTAATTCTACAGATCGCGCCGACGCCAGCTCGGCCGGCAGGGCCATGACGGGTGCGTCATCGGGCTCAGAGGCAGGAAAGCCCGGCGCCCGCCCCGCCCCTTGGCGATCCACCACCCATCACCTGAGGAATCACCCATGTCGAACGCCCTGTGGAACCCGACCCTCGCCGGGGAGATCCCCCTGCCGCACCGGCTGGCCATGGCCCCCCTGACCCGCAGCCGGGCCACCCCGGACGGCGTCCCGACCGAGCTGAACGCCGAGTACTACGCCCAGCGCGCCTCGCACGCCCTCATCATCACCGAGGGCACCCAGCCCAACGCCGACGGACAGGGCTACACGCTCACCCCCGGCATCTACACCGAGGAACACATCGCCGGCTGGCGCAAGGTCACCGACGCCGTACACAAGGCCGACGGACGCATCATCATCCAGCTCATGCACGCCGGACGGATGTCCCACCCCGACAACACCCCCCACCACCGGCAGCCGGTCGCCCCCTCCCCGGTCCAGCCGGCGGGCACCATGTTCACCGCGTCCGGCCTCCAGGAAATGCCGGAGCCCCGCGAACTGTCCACCGAAGAAGTCACCGCCACGGTCGACGACTTCCGCCGCGCCGCCGCAGCCGCCATCGCGGCCGGCGCCGACGGCGTCGAGATCCACGGGGCCAACGGCTACCTGGTCAACCAGTTCCTCTTCCCCAGCGCCAACCAGCGCACCGACCAGTACGGGGGCTCCCTCGACAACCGCATCCGTTTCGCGGTGGAGGTCGCCACCGCCGTGGCCGACGAGATCGGCGCCAGCCGCACCGGCATCCGGATCTCCCCCGGCAACCCCTTCCAGATCAACGACCTCGCGGAGAGCGACCCCCACGAGCTCTACCCGCACCTCCTGCTCGCCCTCGCCCCGCTCAACCTCGCCTACCTGCACATCGGCCACGGCGGCGACGAGGAGCTCCTCGCCACCCTCCGCAAGCTGTGGCCGACCACACTGATCCTCAACCGGGGCGGCGCCGACATCCCCACCCGGGTCAAGGACGTCGAAGACGGCCTGGCCGACGTCATCACCGTCGGCACCATGGCCCTGGCCAACCCCGACCTCGTCGAGCGCGTACGCTCCGGCGCACCCCTGAACACCCCTGACCCCGCCACCTTCTACGGCGGCGGCGCGGCCGGCTACACCGACTACCCCACCCACGCCGCCTGAGGGAGGGCCCGGCGCCCGAGGGAATCACCGACTTCGGGCGCCGCAGCCGTTCCCCATCGGTTGGCGCTGAGGGTCACCCTTGGGAGGGAGGCACCGGGAAGATCAGGCAGCTACTGGTGGCATGGGCGAGCAAACGGTCGGTCCCGTCGACCAACTGCGCCTGGGCGAGGGCGATTTGACGGCCTCGGCTGACGACCGTTCCGATGGCTCGCACCCTGCCTGTGTCCGCAGTGATCCGCCGCAGGAACTTCACCGTCAGGTCGAGTGAGGTGTACGCCATGCCCTGCGGGATGGTGGACTGGACGGCGCAACCCGCCGCCGAGTCGAGCAGGGTGGCGAAGACGCCGCCGTGCACGCTGCCGATCGGGTTGTAGTGCTCCTCCCCCGGCACCAGGGAGAAGACCGCCCTGCCGGGCTCCACCTCGTCCAGGGTGAAGTCGAAGGCGTAGCTGATGGGCGGCCCCGGCAGTCGCCCCGCCTGTATCTCGCGCAGGAAGTCGATGCCGGCCATGCGTCCGGCGGCTTCCGCCAGGATCGCGGGATCTTCCCATTGATACGTACGCGTTCGTCCCACGACTGAGTGCCTCCCGATCTGACTTTTACAGGCGAAGCTAGCTTCCAGCCACCTGACTGTCAATGACGAAGCCAGGCTCTAGGATGGTGGGATGGAATGGCTTGAGGCGAGCACGGAGAACTGCCCCGTCCAGCGCACGCTCGACGTGGTCGGAGAGAAGTGGACGCTGCTGATCCTGCGCGACGCCGTCAACGGGGTCCGCCGCTTCGACGACTTCCACCGCCACATCGGCCTGTCGGAAGCCGTCCTCAGCGACCGCCTACGGAAGCTGATCTCGGCCGGCGTCCTGAAGACCGCCCCCTACCAGGAGCCGGGCAGCCGCTCCCGCAACGAGTACCGCCTGACCCGCAAGGGCTGGGACCTGTGGCCCGTCCTGATGGCACTGACCCAGTGGGGCGAGACGTACACCCTCGGCCCCGAGGGCCCCGTGCTGGACATTCGCCACGCCGACTGCGACGCGCCGGTCCGCGTCGTCGTCGAGTGCTCCGCGGAGCACGTCACCCTCACCCCCGGGGAAGTCACCGCCCGGCTGGGACCCGGCGCCCGACTTCTGTCATAGCATTACGTGCGTCAGGCTATGGATTGGACTTGGGTACGAGGCAACGGCCTTACGGAGCCAATGGAGGAAGCTCGTGGTGCGCTACGCCAAGGAGCACAAGCAGGTGACGCGGCAACGGATCATCGAGAAGGCCGGCCACCGGTTCAAGCAGGACGGCATCGACGGCTCGGGCATCTCCACGCTGATGTCGGATGCCGGGCTCACCAACGGAGCCTTCTACGCCCACTTCGAGTCCAAGGACGACCTCGTCGCCCATGTCGTGGCCGACGACCTGCGCGCAGGTCACGAGGTGGCACCCTGCGTCCCGGCCGCCCGGGACTTGAGGACGTCATTCGCGAATACCTGTCCCCTGAGCACCGGGACCACCCCGGCCTCGGATGCCCCTCGGCCGCCCTGCTCGACGAGATCGGCGTTGCGGGGACGGGTCCAAGCAGGCCTACACCGACAGCACGCGGGACATCGTGGAGGAGATCGCCGCCCGCCTGGCACCTGCGGATCCGCAGTCCGCTCGCGGCACGGCCATCGGGCTCTTCACCATGTTGGTGGGGACGTTGCAACTGTCCCGCGCCCTCTCCGACCGGAAGTTCGCCGATGAGGTCCTTGAACAGGGAATCGAGAACGCCCTCACTTTCATGAGGTGAGGGGAGAAGCCTACGGCCGCCCCACGACGGAATCGCCGGAAGGCGGGGGGCACGAGGGCCGAACGGCCGACTTGCGCGGGAGGCACACAACCGCCCACGCCGCGAGGCCCGTTCTTGCGTCGAGCACGCCTTCGCCCCACTGAAGGACTGGACGATTCGCCGACACTGCCGCCTGTGAGTGACCGAGGCGTCCACCACCCCAGGCTCGGCTTCACCGTCTCGCCGTACCTTGCAATCGCCGGATGACCGGGAAGCAGGCAGGTCAGCGACTTCGAACGGGTGCCTCGCACTGCACGCCCACTACCGTTCGATGAACTCGAGAGCCGTCTCCACGAACTGCCGGTGGAACTGGAAGATGCCACCGTGGCCGGCGTCGGGGTAGATCACCAACTCACCGTTCGGCAGGCGCCGGGCCAGGTCGGCCGAGTTCTTCGACGGAACCATTCTGTCGCTGTCACCGTTTGCGACGAGCACGGGCTGGTGGACGACGGAGAGATCGTGGGGCTTCTCCAGGCCCCAGCGGTGAATGGCCTTGAGCTGATTGCTGTACGCAATGGGGGACATCACCTTGTCCCGGTCGGCGGTGCGCTCCTTCAGGCGGCCCAGGAACTCCTTGCCGGCCCGACGCCCATTGGCGGTGCGGGTGAAGAAGAGGAACTGCTTCGGGTCCTGGAAGGTGAGCAGGGCTCGGACGGTGTCGAGGTGGGACAACACCGTCACGTTCTTGATGCCCTCGCCACCCGCAGGACCGGTACCGCTGAGGATCAGCTTGCGGACGAGCTGCGGGTCGGTCTGCACGATCACCTGGGCGATCATGCCGCCCATTGAGAAGCCGTGGATGTCGACGCGCTCCAGTCCGAGCGCCCGAATGAAGGTGACGGCATCCTTCGCCATCTCCTGGATGGTGCGCGGCGTCGAACCGCTGGAAGTGCCGACGCCCCTGTTGTCGAACGTGATGACCCGGTGCCTGGCGGCAATGCCGTCGACGACCCGGGGGTCCCAGTTGTCGAGGACCCCGTAGAGATGATTGAGAAAGACCACCGGGACTCCGGACCGGGGACCGAGCTCGCGGTAGGCGAAGGTCACTCCCCCGGCGGTGACGGTGCGGGTCGGCGCGTTCTTGTACGACGTCACCACGTCGCCTCGTACTTCCTGTGAGTCATTCACGGTCGTGCCCTTCGGTGTGGGGATTTCTGCGAGCCGCGCGGGCCACCCCTCCTTCATGGAGGGGGCGCAGAGCAGCTACCTGCGTCTCCCGGCTGCGGTTGCAGTCAGCGGAGTCGACGGTCAAAGGCCATGGGAGTCGGAACCCTGAGCGGCCGAGCCCCTCAGCATCGCGTCGATGATTAAAGTATGACCGTACTTCTATGCGGGCGCAAGGCGGTGCGGCGAACGAGATGACATCATCGCCGGAATCGCGAATCAACCCCGTCAATGGTCTCGACCAATCCCTGCCGTGGCGGGGATCAACGGGGCGTTTGAACTGGTCACCGGCGCCGATGGCCGAACGGGTTGCCTGACGTTCCGCCAAGCGGGCGGGACTCAGCTGCGCCGTGCGTACGCATCGACGACGCGCACGGCCGGCGCGTCCGCAAGTTCTGCGGCGTCAGCCGGCCAGCTTGTTGAACTTGCGGATCTGCTTGTCGAAAGCCCGGGCGGGAACGACGCGGCGCAGCACACTGAGGCGTCCGGCCAGCGGGGACGGAGTTCTTCACATCGTCGCGCATGCGGCACCCGGCCACGCCGGGCTCGAACAGATCGTGCGGTGGTACCTGTCCACCCAGCACCGCGACAGCCCCGTCGACGGCTGCCCCTCCGCCGCCCTGCTCGACGAAATCGGGCACTGCACGGACCCGACCAAGCAGGCGTACACCGACGGCGTACTGACAGTCATCGACGGCATCGCATCCCGCCTGGCACCCGACGACCCGCTCTCGGTCCGCACCAGGACGCTCAGCACCTACGCCATGATGGCCGGGACGCTGCAGCTCTCCCGAGCCCTCGCCGACGCACGGCTCGCCGATGAGCTCCTCCAGCAGGGCATCCGCAACGCTCTCGCACTGCTGGGCGTCGAGCATGGGCACGCCAGGATCTCGAACTGACGTACGTCCGCGACGGATGCAGCACCCCTGAAAGGAATGGACCTACTTGCCATCCACCGACCGAGCCCGTCGTTCCGCGCCCAGCTGAAGGCCATCAAACGATGGGGCCGCCAGGCACCGTCGAACCTGTCGGACATTCGCCAACCGGTCCTCGTGGCAAACGGTGAGAACGACCGGATGGTGCCCAGCCAGAACACACTCGACCTGGCCGCACGCCTGCCCCAGAGCGAGCTCGTCCCCCTCTACCCGGATGCCGGACACGGGGGAATCTTCCAGTACCACGATGAATTCGTGACAAGGGCGCTTGGATTCCTCGAGTCCTGAACCTGAGCAGCTGTCGTTGGAGCGGGTCCTCACGCCGCCGAGCCGACGGCCTCGCCCTGCGCCGCCTGGGCCTGCCCGGCTCCGGGGCCGGGCCCCTACCTGGCGCGCCGGCTGCCCGAAGTCTCGCCTTAGGACGAGGACTGGGGCGCGGGCGCAGCGAGCTGCCAGCGCACGCGCGGCGGGTGGACGGACGCGCACAGCGGAGTCCCGTCCGCACCGGTCAATGACACCTCCGCCTCAACGGTGGCACCAGTCGTCGCGGCCTGCAGCAGATCGGTCTCGGGGATGTCGGTGAGATGCAGCTTGGCGCGGCGGAACATGGTGAAGGCGCCGTCGCGGGAGACTTCGCCCCACGTCAGATACAGGAATCGCACGCCCTTCCGGCCGTGGACCGCCGGCCCGGCGAAGTCCGGCGGCTCGCCCTCCGCCCGGCACAGGCGTATCAGTGCTGTGAACACCGCCCGCTCAGCGTCGCCGGGCACCGGACAGACGGGGTCCTTGCCGACCTGGAGCGCCACGTGGACGCCCCGGTACCCGGCGCACTCGATGCCGGGCAGGTGATGCCCGATCACACGAACGGTGAACGTCTCCACGGTCTTCATGGCCATCTCCTTCAGAGTGCGCGACACGAGGGGCATTACTGACATCGTCGCCGACGGCACTGACAGCGTGAGGCAAGGGACAAGGCACCGACGGTGGCGGGGGTGCACATGACGTCTGCCATGAATCAGGCCACGGACGCTCATGTGCCCGGCCGGACAGGCTGAAGTCCACCCCCGCCGCCTCGGATCACTTCACCGGCCTGCCCGCCGCCCCCGCCTTCGGCCCGCTCCTGCGCTTCGTCGCCGGCACCGGCTTCGCCGCCTGACGCCACACGCCACCCCCATGAAGTGGCAGGTACTGGACAAAGACTTGCCCAAGCCGCGGGGTGGTCTTCCTCGCCCGTGGTCGGGTCTCCTGCGACGGCTGTATCAAATGCCCGTTTGGGAGGATCCGGTGTCAGCACCAACCCGTAGAAGACGATGGTTCACGATCTGCGCCATCACCGCATCTGCCGCCCTCGTCGCGATACCCGCAGGCGCCGCGTCCGGCCGGAACAACAGCCCCTTCGGGGTCCGTACGCTCGCCCAACTCGCTGACCAGCGCGCACAGTCGGTGGGTGGGATCACCGCCAGGGCGACGACGGAGGACGGTGGAGGTGACGGTGGCGACGACGGCAATGAGGCCGACGAGATAGCCGAGGGCGCCGACCAGTACGCAGAGGCGCGCACCTCGCCGGGCATCGTGGCGCCGGGCGCGTACGGCGCCGCCTGGAGCAGCCTGAACAGTCTGCCGAGCACCGGCGGCAGTTGGCGCAACGTCACCGATCTGCCGTACAACTCGGACGACTCGCGCTACCGCGACTACGACTCCAACTCCAGTGGCGGTTCCGGCTACGTCACTGGCCGCCTGGCGGCGATGGCCGCCGACAACAAGGGGTACGTCTACGCGGGCAGCGCCGGCGGCGGGGTGTGGCGGTCCCGGACCGGCGGCGGGCACTGGAAGCCGATCAGCGACAAGCTCTCCTCACAGTCCACCGGCGCACTGGCTCTCGACGGCGTGGGCCGGCTGTGGCTGGGCACCGGCGAGGCGAGCACCAACGCGGACGCCTACCTCGGCAGCGGGGTGTACGTCCTGACCGATCCGCGCCACGGCACCTTCTCCTCCCGCAGCCGGGTCGGCGGTGACGAGCTGGAGAGCACCACGATCCACGAGTTGCGCTTCGGCGGCGGCAAGGTGTGGGCGGCGACCAGTGAGGGCGTGTGGAGCCACTCCACGAAGAAGCTCAGCGGTGCCTGGAAGCTGGAGTTCGCACCCAACCCGGACTATCTGCCAGGCGGTTCGCTGGCGAGCGACGCCTCGGCCGCGTACAAGAACATCGCCAACGACATCGCGATCGACCCGAAGGACCCCTCGAAGGTGGTTCTGGCGGTCGGCTGGCGCAGCGGTGACGACTACAACGGCTTCTACACCAAGGTGAACGGCACCTGGACGCGGATCACCAGCGGCCTGGGCGATCTGCCGGCCGACGCGGACAACGTCGGCAACGTGACCTTCGCCCGCTCCGCCGACGGCTCGCGCTACTACGCGATCGACCAGTCGCCGGAGCAGCTGAACACCAACCCGGACAGCGGTCTGGAGGGCATCTACGTCTCCAAGTCCGGTTCCCCCACCGGCCCGTGGACGCAGATCGCCGACTACCAGGGCCTGGCCGCCGACGGATCGGCGCTGACCTCCAGCGGCTACATGCCCGGCGTGCAGGCCTGGTACAACCAGTTCCTGACCGTCGACCCGGCCGACGCCGAGCATGTGTACGCGGGCCTGGAGGAGGTCTACGAGACCAAGGACGGCGGCAGCAGCTGGTCGACCGTGGGCCCGTACTGGAACTTCGGCTTCTCCTGCTGGAGCATCGACCCCACCAAGCAGACCGGTGACTGCAACGCGACCACCCACTCCGACCAGCACGGCGTCGCCATCGGCAGCTACCACGGCAAGGCTTACGTCTACGTGGGCAACGACGGCGGTGCCTACAAGCGTCCGGTCAACGGCTCACAGGACTCCGAGGGGCACGCCACCGACTGGACCTCGCTCAACGACGGCACGATCGACACCCTCCAGTACTACTCGGTGGGCGTCGGCAAGGATCTCGACTACGGCGGCGTCTCCGTCACCGGCGGCCTCCAGGACAACGGCCAGTCCGAGCTGCGCAGCAACGACAAGATCATGGGCTCCAACTTCGGCGGCGACGGCGGCGACACCCTCACCGACCCGGCCAACGGCTGCGACATCGCCGAGGAGTACGTCTACCTCGCGGTCCAGGTGACCCAGAACTGCGCCGTCAACGACGGCTCCTGGATCGACGGCACCGGGCCGATCACCTCGTACGGTGTCGCCCCGCCCGACAACGAGACCGGCGAGGCCCGCTTCATCGCCCCGCTCGCGGCGGACATGAAGAGCAGCTCGACCTGGATCGCCGGCGGCCGTCACGTGTGGGTGCAGACCCACGGCTACGCCATCCGCAGCGGCGACGAGTGGACCAGCGCGTACGACCTCGGCGAAGGCCATACCGCGACCGCCGTCGCCTCCTCCGGCGGCAAGGTCTACGCGGCCTGGTGCGGCCCCTGCAACAACCAGGGCTTCACCCGAGGCATCTCCGTCGGCAACGCGGACGGCACCGGCTGGCACGACATCACCCTCCCGACCACCGGCGCGGCCGGCACCGTCCCCAACCGCTACCTCAGCGGCTTCGCCATCGACCCCCAGAACGCCGACCACGTCTACCTCACCGTCAACGGCTTCTCCCGGCAGTGGACCGAGGGCCCCGGAGCCGGCGTCGGCCATGTCTTCGAGTCCCAGGACGGCGGCACCACCTGGACCGACATCTCGGCCGACCTGCCCGACGTGCCGGCCGACTCCGCGGTCGTCACGGCGAGCGGCGGCCTCGCCGTCGCCACCGACCTCGGCGTCGTCTACCGCGCGCCGGGCCATGGCAAGTGGCAGCGCCTCGGCTCACTCCCGGCGGTCGCCGTGCTCCAGCTGAAGCTCAGCCCGAACCGTAAGACCCTGTACGCGGCCACTCACGGCCGCGGCATCTACACCATCAAGGTGGGGTGACCGCGGCTGACTCGCAGCCGAAGCTGAAGGAGGGGTGGCCCCGGCTCCGGGGTCACCCCTCCCTTCGCATACGGCGTCACACCGACCCGGAGCCCGGCACCCTGCTGGGCGTCTTCGGCGACGCGCTACAGCTGAGTACCCGGGCCCGGGCGGTGCTGCTGCTGGCCGCCGGTGCCCTGATGCAGCCGCGCTGTCCGGACCTGGGCTGCTCGGTCCGGCCGGACCGTGGGACGGTCCGGCTCGTGGCTCAGTTGGTGATGCGCACCGAGTCGCACCCTAGGAACGTGTAGGTCTTCCCGTCGGGCGCGGCGTACTTGCCTTTCAGGCACGCCTCGGTCGAACTCGGCGTCAGTCCCGAGGCGCTGGGCTTGAAGTGCAGGACCAGGTCGGTGTCGGCGTCCCGGGTGCGTTCGTCCAGTTCGTAGGAGCGCTCCGGGTGGCCCCTCCCGTGAATTTCCGTGGCTCCGGTGGGCGTTGCAACGTTGAACAGCCGCTCCTTCAGGCCCCACAGCGTCTTGGAGACATCAATCGAGGTTGCCTCGAAATCCAGGGGCAGCCCGTACTCGCCGGCGACGGTCGTGAGTGCGGCCAGCGTCGCGTCGGTGTTGAGGTTGATCGAGTTCGGGAAGCCGTGTGGCCGGACGTTGATGGCGATAGGCACCACGCAGTCGATCGTGAAGGAGACCTTCCTGGAGTTGTTGGTGAGGTCCGGATCGGTGTCCTCGGCGTTCTTCAGGTTCAGCGAGGACGCCAGCGTGATCGTCTTCTGCCCCGGGCTCGTACAGGCGAGTGCCGCGTCAAAGCTGATCGTCCGTCGATGGCCGACGGTGAGCGCGGGCAGGGTGGCCGAGGACTCGGCCGGCGTCACGGTGACTCCTTGGTCGGCGGATGCGTCGGTGACGAGGACGGTGTCGATCGGGCTCGACGGTCCGTCGTTCTCGGCGACGACGCTGAGCGAGGCCGTGCTCGGCCGGCCGATGAGAACCTCCAGGGGACCTTTCACCGTGGCATCAGTGATCTCGACATCGGCGACGGCGATCGCCTGTGTCGTTTCGGTCGACTGGTTGTTTCCCGTGGCCGGATCGGGGCCCAGCAGATTCTGGACCTGCACCTGATTGGTGAGCTGTTCGGGTCCGCCATTGTTGTACACCAGGTCGGCGGGCACGCCCACGGTGATGGTGAAGGTCCGGCTGCCCCCGGCCGGAATACCGCCCAGGTGGCAGGTCGTTACTCCGGTCGCCTCGGCGCAGTCCGCGGTGCTGCTCTTGAACGCCACCCCGGCGGGCAGCGTGTCCACGACCCGCACGGAGTTGGCGGGGTTGAGGCCCTGGTTCCGGACCGTGATCGTGTAGCCGAGATCTGTTCCCGCCGCGACCGGATCCGGGCTGTCGGACTGACTCACCGCGAGGTCGGTGGTGTTGATCTCGCGGTACATCGACTCGAGGTCCTCGAGCGTCGGCACGGGTTCGGGCTCCGAGCGGATCGCCCCGTTGGACGAGTCGCCGAAGCTGTGGAACGAGAGCGAGACATAACTCCAGTCGTCGGCTCCGTTCAACTCGTCGAGATCGTCATTGGTACAGCTCTTCGGCCGCCCGTCCCTGCCTGAGGTGTCGATATTGGCCTCGACCTCGTTCTCGTACGGCTGGCCGGGCAGTCCGTCGACGTCGCCGTTCCAGTTGGGCTGGGTGTTGAGCGACGACTGCACCCTGCCGCCATTGGCGTTGACGTAGACTGACATGTTTCCGCGGTCTGTCACATCCAGGATCGCGTTCTCGTCCAGCTCCTCCTCGTCGAGTTGTCCGAGCGGGGCCTGCCCGCGGGACGAGCCGTCGAGGAATCCGCGCGGCGGTGAGTAGTCGAGGATCCTGCTTCCACCGTTGCGCGGGATACCGGATTGGAAGTTGTAGTTCATGACGCTCACGTAGTTCGGCTTGCAGTTCTGCTCCTCGCCGCCGCCGTGGTGCAGATTCAGCGTGTGACCGAACTCGTGCATGATCGTCCCGCCGTCATGGTTGAACTCGACGAAGTCATTCCCTCCGATTTCCCCCATGCCTCCGGTCGGGTTGCACGTGCCGGGCAGGTTGTCGCTGAATCCATAGCGGAAGACAAAACGGCGGTTGGGGTTGAGTCCGCCGGGCCCGTTCTTCGTAAGGTAGAAACCGGCGTCGAGCCCGCATCCCGCCGGATTGGCGAGAGACGTCCCACCGCCCCGGGACCCGTACGCGAATTCCGGGTCGCCCACCAGGCAGTCGGGATCATCGGCGTCGCTGAGGAGGTCGAGGTCGTCGTCCATGCCGTTCTGACAGTCGCCGGGCTGCGGGTCCTCGACGCTCCCATCGAGGTATCGGCAGTCGGGGTCGGCATCGTCCCGTGTTCGGTCACCGCCGTTGTCCACGCCGTCCGCGCAGGTGGCGCTCCCCTGCCCCTCTCGGGCGTTCACGTCCACGAGACGACCGGTGTCGACGTGCAGCGTGATGCCGGGCCGTCGGTCCGGGTTGGGTGGAGCGCTCACGCCGAACGTGTCCTCGTTATCGCCGTCACCGGCGGCCTCCCTGGTGCCTGCCTTCGACCCGGCGCTGATCGGCGCCGCCGCGAAAGCGGCTCGCATCGCCTCGATTCCGGCGCGGGTCGGCGTCGCACCGACGCCACCCGCGCAGTTGGAAGGCGCGCACACGTAGTCGAGTTCGAGAAACAGGTCCTTGTGGTCGGGTCGTGCGCCCATCGCGGGGAGGTCGACGTCGACGATCCCGTCGCCGTTGTCGTCGTAGCCGGACGACTCCCAGCTGTCCAGAAGTCCGTCACCGTCCGCGTCGCCGCCGATGTCGAAGCAGAGGCGGGCGGCCGGCTCGTCGTTGTCGCCGCCATTGCCGGACGAGCAGTTCTGGGGCCAGTTCACCATGTCTTCCCGGCCCGTGTGGTCCACCCACTTTCCGGTCGTCCGGTCGACTCGGAAGTCGAGGGTGTTGTCGTCGGCACGAGGGCTGATGTCCGCGAGGTCGTCGCCCGAACTGCCGTCGTGATCCCACAGCTGGATGGAGACCGGCACGTTCACCACATCGGCCGGAATCTGGGTACCGATGGTCCAGAACGGATCGATGCTGTCGTCGTCGTCGATCCGCGGCGAGGACGGTTCGTCGGCGTCGCTGCCCACCGGCTGCTTGACACCATTGATCCACACCTTGACGTAGAAGTCGGGTGTGCTTTCCAGCAGCGCTTCGAGCCCCTCCGCATCGCAGGGAGCGATACAGCTGGCGTGTCTGATGGTGATCGAGAACGGGACGGTGTCGGCCGCCGCCGCCCGCGAACCGGGGCCCATAGCCAAAGCCGTTACGCTGAGCAGTATCGCCGACAGGACGCTCAGGACTCTCTTCCGGTTGAGGATGGTTCGCATGGCTCGGCCCCTTGTCGGTCGCTCATGATGGGCAAGGTGACCAGGCCGAAGGCAATGCGCAGAATCGGACACCGGACCTGATCCCAGCATGTGAGCACCTGGGTCGGCGTGCGCGGCGGGCTACGCCGTACGGATGTGGGCAGGGGCTCGGACGGGCGGCCCGCTGCGGCGGCTCAGTCGATTCCCGGGACCGTGGCCGCCGCGCTGAAGCCCGGGGCGCCGTTCGTTTTCGAGTACGTCAACGGTCCGCACTGGGCGAACCGCCAGGTGAAACGACAGATCGGCCGGACGCCGCTGCCGGACGGAACGGTCAGCCGGTACAGGAACGCGCTGTGGTGGGGCTGGAACCAGACCACCGCGGCACAGGGCGGCGTCCCCGGGGCCTGGTCAAGATGGCCTGGGCGGTGCAACAGGCTGCCTCGCGTCGCAACCTCACCCCGAGCACGGCGAAATGCGATGACACTCGGCGGCGTCGTACAGCCCCGCCTGACTGTCGGCCCGCAGTCGCTTGCGGTTGGCCTGGACCGCGGCTTGCTCAGCCCAGGAAGC
Organism: Streptomyces sp. NBC_01537; assembly: GCF_045040445.1. NCBI lineage: Bacteria > Bacillati > Actinomycetota > Actinomycetes > Kitasatosporales > Streptomycetaceae > Streptomyces > Streptomyces sp. NBC_01537. Next base: position 768,503 of record NZ_CP109392.1, read on the forward strand.
TCAGCCGGACCTGACGGTTGGGGTTGTCCACATTGGTGTCCGCCAACCTCCGTTGAGGCAACTCCGACGATAGCGGAACTCGATGCCCCGCCAGCCCTCCGGCGACGTGTAGGTCACGCACAAGGAGACCAGCCGCGGCGGCCTCGCGGTCAACGTCGTCGAATGCTGAGAAAATAGGCCCTGACCTGCTCCTTCGAGTCAGCGTTCGTGTTGCCTCGCGCCTCGTCGTGCTGTCCTGTGATGTCTTACCTGATCAGAGCATGCGCAGCAGGTTGACCCGTGCCACCACCGGCCTCCCCGTCACGAGCCGCCACGGCCTGCCGGGGTGGGCCGTGGCGGCGGCCATGAATTGCTCAGCGCAGCCGGTCCTTGGCCTTGTAGTACGCCCCGGCGAAGGGCAGGAACCAGGCGGTGCCGTTGTAGAAGGGCACCGGGACCTTGGGGAAGCCGAGGCCGCGCAGCGGGTTGGCCTCGGGATGGCCGTCCATCACCTCGGCCATGCGGCGGCCCATGTACGTGGCCATCTGGACGCCGTGGCCGCAGTAGCCCATGGAGTAGTACAGGCCGTCGACCTCGCCGGCGTGCGGGATGCGGTCGTAGGAGAAGCCGACGCTGCCGCCCCAGACGTAGTCGATCCCCACGTTCGCCAGTTGGGGGAAGATCTCGGCCATCTCCCGCTTCAGCACACCGCCGCTCTTGCGATCGGAGGCGGGGTCGGACGGGGCGAAGCGGGCGCGGCCGCCGAAGGCGAGGCGGTTGTCGGGGGTGAGGCGGAGGTAGTGGCCGATGTTCTTGGAGTCGACCACCAGCCGGGCCCTGGGGATGATCTCGCGGGCGAGTTCCTCACCGAGCGGTTCGGTGACGATGATGAAGCTGCCCACGCAGATCAGCCGCTTGCGGAACCAGGCCATGGACGCGGACTTGTCGGTGTAGGCGTCGGTGGCGGCCATGACCTGTTTGGCGCGGATCGTGCCGTGCTCGGTCTCGACCAGGAAGCCGCCGTCCGGGGTACGGGTCAGGGCGGTGGCGGCGTTGCGTTCGTGGATCTCCGCGCCGGCCCGCTCGGCGGCCCCGGCCATGCCGTGAAGGAACTTGCCCACGTGCAGGCCCGCGCTGAGCGGGTCGAGGAGGGCTCCGTGGTAGTAGTCGGAGCCGAGTTCGGAGCGCAGCTCGCTCTTGCCGATGAGCGTGGTCTCGTGGCCGAAGTTCTCGGCCAGGTCGCGCTGGGTGGCCTTCTGCGCCTCGAAGTGCTCGGGCTTGTACGCGACGCCGAGGCGTCCGGAGCGGTTGAAGTCGCAGTCGATCTGCTCCTTCAGCGTGATCTCCTCGACGACGTCCACGGCCTCACGGAAGGAGTCGTACAGCTCACGGGCGCGCGGCTGACCGTAGCGCTTGCGGGCCTCGGCGGTGCTGATGGTGATGCCCTGGGTGCACATGCTGCCGTTGCGGCCGGACGCGCCCGAGCCGACCTTGTCCTTCTCGACGAGGACGACGTGGGCGCCCTTGAGAGCGGTGTGGTAGGCGGTGGACAGGCCTGTGAGGCCACCGCCGATGACCACCACGTCGGCCGCTTCGGGAAGTGGCTTGCCGGTGCGGTCCGGGAGTGGTGGGGCGGTGTCGAGCCAGTAGGGGATCTGCTTCATCGTGGTGCTCCTCAGCAGCCCAGCAGGGCGGGCAGGCCGGACAGGTCGCGCAGCTCGGCGTAGGGCTGGTAGTCGGTGCTGCCGCGGCGGCCGTAGCGGTTGATCCAGACCCGGCGGGCGAGGCCGAGGTCGCGGGTGGGGATGAGGTCGTACTCCCACCCCTGGGCCGTGTGGATGACCTGGGCGGGGTCGATGTCCATGGCCTGGTACGCGTACTCGAAGGTCTGGCGGGAGGGCTTGTACGCCTTGGCCTGCTGGGCGGTGATGACGTGGTCGAACTCGACGCCGATGTTGGCGACGTTCTGGGCGATGAGGTCGTCGTCGGTGTTGGAGATGATGGCGATCTCGTACGTCGACTTCAGGGCCCGCAGGGCGTCAGGGACCTCGGGGAAGGGCCCGAAGGTGGGCACGGCGGCGACCAGCGCTTCGCCGTCGGAGGTGCGGTATTCCAGGCCGTGCAGGCGCATGGCCATCTCCAGGCTGGAGTGCAGGACCTCGTCGTAGGGGCGGTAGGCCTCCAGGACGGCCTGGAACCGCATGACGCGGAAGTCGTCCAGGAACTCGTCCACGTCCAGACCGTCGAGGTCGAGGCGGTCGGCGAGGATCTTCAGGGTGGTGGGGCCGAGCTGGAAATCGACCAGGGTGCCGTAGGCGTCGAAGGTGACGATCTGACGCATGGTGTTCAGCCTCATTTCAGACCACCCGTTCGCCGGGGGCCACGATCGTGTCGAGTGCGGCCAGGTCGGCCGCGTCGGGGGTCCAGTCGGCCGCCGCCGCGTTGGCGGTGACCTGGTCGGGAGTCATGGCGCCGCAGATCACGGAGCCCGCGCAGGGCAGTGCGGCGAGCCCGCCGACGGCTACCTGAAGCAGGGTCAGGCCGCGTTCGGCTCCGTACTCCGTCAGGGCCTCGACCCGGTCGAGGGCCGCGTCCGTGAGCCAGCCCTGCCGCCAGGAGAGCCGGCTGCCGGGCGGAGGGGCGTGGCCGCGCCGGTACTTGCCGCTGAGCAGGCCGTTGGCGAGCGGGTAGTACGGCAGCAGGCCGATTCCGGTCCGCAGGCAGGCGGGGACAAGGTCGCTCTCCACGCTGCGGTCGAGCAGGTGGTAGCGGGCCTGGGTGCTGACGAACGGGCCGGTGAGCTGCTCGGCGGGCAGGTTGGAGCAGCCGATGTGGCGGACCTTGCCCTCCGCCACCAGGGCCTCCAGGGCGGCGATCGTCTCCGCGAGCGGGGTGACGCCGTCGGGCTCGTGGTACTGGTACAGGTCGATCCAGTCGGTGTCGAGCCTGCGCAGCGAGCTCTCGACGGCGTGCCGGATGTAGGGGAGCGAGCCACGGGGGCCGTGGTGCCCGGCCTCCTCGCCCATGTCCATGCCGAACTTGGTGGCCAGTACGACCTGTTCGCGGTGGGCCTTGAGCGCCGCGCCGAGCAGCCGCTCGCCGTCGCCGCGTGAACCGCCGTCACCGTCTCCGCCGAACCCGCCGTACATGTCGGCGGTGTCGAAGAAGGTGATCCCGGCGTCCAGTGCCGCGAAAACCACGGCTTTGGTGCCGTCCTCATCGAGGCGGGAGCCGAAGTTGTTGCCGCCCAGGCCGACCACGGAGACCTGCGGCCCGTGGTCACCGAGCCGTCGGTATCTCATGAGCCTTCCCCTGAGTTTCCGAATCCGATGCAGACGTTCTTGGTCTGCGTGTAGCTCGCCAGGGCTTCGAGGCCCTTCTCCCGGCCCCAGCCGCTGTGCTTGTAGCCGCCGAAGGGCAGCTCCACGCCGGTACCGACACCGGTGGCGTTGACGTACACCTGGCCGGCCCGGATGCCGCCGGCCATGCGCAGGGCCTTGTCGATGTCGCGGGTCCAGACGTAGGAGGCGAGGCCGTACGGGCTGTCGTTGGCGATGGCGAGCGCCTCATCGGTGTCGTCGAACTCGATGACAGTGATGACGGGGCCGAAGATCTCCTCCCGGGCGGTGCGGGCGGCGTTGGTGAGGCCGGTCAGGACGGTGGGTTCGACGTAGTAGCCGTCGGCGAGTTCCGGGGCAGCGGGACTGCCGCCGCCGGCGCGTACGGTCGCGCCCTCCGCACGGGCGAGATCCAGGTAGCCGAGCACCCGGTCGCGCTGCCGGGCGGCGACCAGCGGGCCCACGTCGGGGTCCGTGAGGCCGGGGCCGACGCGCAGCGAGGCGGCGTACGACACCAGCTTCTCCAGGAACTCCTCGGCGCCGCGCTGGAGGAGCAGCCGGGTGCCGGCCGAGCAGGTCTGCCCGGCGTTGCCGAACGCCGAGCCCGCCACGGCTGCCAGTGCCAGGTCGAAGTCGGCGTCGGCGAAGACGACGACCGGGGATTTGCCGCCCAGTTCGACCACCGACGGCACCACGTTGGCGGCGGCGGTCTGGGCGACCTTGATACCGGTGGGCACGGAGCCGGTGAAGGTGACCTGGTCGATGCCGGGGTGGCCGGCGAGCGCCGCGCCCGTGTCGCCGTCTCCTGGGACGACGTTGAGCACGCCGGGCGGCAGCCCGCATTCCAGGGCGATCCGGCCGATCTCCAGCGGCGTCAGCGGCGCCTCGGGAGACGGCTTCAGCACCACCGTGCAACCGGCCGCCAGTGCCGGGGCGGAGCCCCGGGCGGTGTTCTGCAACGGGTAGTTGAACGGGATGATCTGGCCGGAGACGCCGATCGGCTCGCGGACGGTGTAGTCGAGCAGCCCGGGTCCGAGCGGGATCGTGGTGCCGCCGAGCTTGTCGGCGACGCCCGCGTAGAACTCGAAGTAGCGGGCCGCCGCCTCGACGTCGGCCTTCGCCTGGCTCAGCGGCTTGCCGACGTCCAGGCTCTCCAGCCGGGCCAGGCGTTCACCCTGTTCGCGGATCGCGCCGGCGATCCGGTACAGCAGGCGGCCCCGGTCGGCCGCTCGCGTCCGGGCCCAATCCGGTGCCTCCAGCGCCGCCTGTGCGGCGGCGACTGCCTGGTCGACGTCCGCTGCCCCGGCCAGCGAGACCTCGGCCAGGGAGGTGCCGTGCGCCGGGTCGAGGACGGTGAACGTACGGCCGTCGGCGGCGGGAGTGCGCTTGCCGTCGATGAGCAGTTCGCGTACGGGTTCGCCGGTCACGGCCGGATCTCCGCCTCGATCGCGCCGAAGATGACGACCTCGTCGCCGGGCCGCACGGTACGGATGCGGCGCACCCAGAGCACGATGCCGTCCTGGGGGGCCGTGACCTCCTCCAGGGTGTTCCCGTAGTGGTCCACGATGCTGCCGATCAGGTCGCCTTCCTTGCAGTCGTCGCCCGGCCCTGCCTTCGCGAGGAAGAAACCGCCGGCGGCCGAGCGGGCGAAGGTGCCGCTGACGGCCGTGTAGCTGTCGCGCACCTCGGCGGCGCCGTCGATCATGCCGAGCTGCCGCATGATGTTGCGGACGGAGTTGACGTGCAGGTCGACGGTCTCCTCGCGGTACGTGCCGCCGCCTGCCTCGATGGTGATCGCGGGCTTGCCCGCCTCCAGGGTGGGGTGCCGGACGGTGCCGCCCCACTTGCCGCCCTTCCACACGATCTCGTGGCCGGCCGCGAGACCGATGTCCGTGGCCAGGTCCTCGTAGCCGCCCTGGACGATGGTCAGCGGGGCGATCTCGCCGAAGGTGCCGCCAGTGTGCAGGTCCACCAGGGCGTCGATGGCCGGGACGACCTGCTCGACGAAGGTGGCGGCCAGGCGCAGGGAGTACGAGCCCTCCCCGTCGCCGGGGAAGATGCGGTTGAGGTTGAGGTGGTCCAGGCCACTGGTGCGGGCGGCGGCCTCGAAGGCCGGGGTGTTCATGCAGGGGATTCCGACAAGCGTGCCGCGCAGGGTGGCCGGGTCGGTCTCCGCGATGATGCGGCGGACGGCCTGCTGGCCGTCGTACTCGTCGCCGTGCACGCCCGCGTCCACGCACAGGACCGGGCCGGGTCCGGCGCCGTTGACGACGAGCAGCGGGATGCCCATCTCCACGCCGTAGGTGCTGGTGCCGACCGGGATCAGGCCCTGGGCGCGCTTTCCGGGGGCGCAGGTCAGCGAGCCGATGGTGTACGTCATGGTGCGGGTACCTCGTTCTTCTGCGGTGGATGGTCAGGCGATGGCGAAGTGCGCCGAGGCCTCGTCGAGGGTGTTGCCGATGATGTCCGCGATCCGGTCGAGCAGTGCGCGGTCGCTGATCAGCGGTGGGGCGATCTGCACCAGCGGCGCGGCGCGGTTGTAGACGCGGGCGAGCAGTCCGGCCTCGCGCAGGCGCCGCGGGATGAGGTCGCCGACGACGGCGGCGCGCAGGGCGTCGCTGAAGCCGCCGTTCTCGGTGTCACCGGTGAGCTCGAGGGCGTAGAAGAAACCCGCGCCCCGGACGTCGCCGACGATGGGCAGGTCACCGAGTGCGGCCATGCGCTTGGCGAGGTGGTCCTGCAGGTCGGTGACGTTCTCCAGGATCCGGTCGCGTTCCATGATGTGGAGGCTGCGCAGGGCGATCGCGGCGCTCAGCGGGTGGCCGCCGAAGGTGTATCCGTGGTTGAGGACCTCGCCGGGCCGGTTGATGACCTCGGCGACGCGGGCCCCGACCATGGTGGCGCCCATGGGGGCGTATCCGGCGGTGATGCCCTTGGCGAGGGTGATGATGTCGGGGCGGGCCCCGTAGCGGGTGCCGCCGAACCATTTCCCGAGGCGGCCGAAGGCGGTGACGACCTCGTCCGCGACGAGCAGGAAGCCGTAGCGGTCGGCGAGCGCGCGCAGTCCCGGCCAGTAACCCTCGGGCGGGGTGATGCAGCCGCCGCGGTTCTGCACCGGCTCTGCGATCAGCATGGCGATCGTCTCCGGGCCCTCGGCCAGGATCGCGGCCTCGACTTCCACCAGCAGATGCCGGGTGAAGGCGGCGTCGTCGGCCGGTCCGGCGGGCAGCCCGTAGCGGTTGGTGTTGGCCACGAACCGGGTCTCGATGGCCGGAGGCCCGTACGGCTCCTTCAGCCCGGGGTCGTCGGTCAGCGACAGGGCGCCGAGGGTCAGCCCGTGGTAGGCGCCGCGCCGGGAGATGGCCTTCGTACGGCCGGGCTCGCCACGCAGGGCGTGGTACTTCCGAGTGATCTTCCAGGCGGTTTCGACGGCTTCCGCGCCGCCGCCGGAGAAGAACGTGTGGTCGACGCCCTCTGGGGCCAGGGCGGCGAGCCGCTCGGACAGTTCGATGGCGACGGGGTGCGCGGAGGCGGACCACAGCGGGCTGAAGCACAGTTCGCGCAGCTGGCGGGCGGCCGCGTCGGCGATCTCGTCGGCGTAGGAGTAGCCGAGCTGGCAGCAGTACATACCGGAAAGGCCATCGATGTAGCGCCTGCCGTCCGCGTCGTCGATGTACGGTCCCTCACCGCGCCGCACCACGAAGACGCTTTCGCCGCCCGTGCCCAGTGAGCCGTTGGGCGTCATGTTGAGCAGGAGGTGTCTGGAGGCCGTGGCGGACAGCTCGCCGGGCGGCTGGATGGTGCGGCTCATGGGGTCTCGCTTCCGGTGGGCAGGCCCGCGGCGGACTCGACGGGCAGCAGCCCGCCCTCCTTGCCGGGGCCGAGCCGACGCACCACGCCGACCAGGGCGAGGGCCAGGACGGCGACGGCGATGAGCACCGCGCTGATCGCGGTCACCGTCGGGTCGACGTCGAACTGGAGGACGTTGAACACCTGGATCGGCAGGGTGGTGGTGTCGACAGAGGACAGGAACTGGGAGATGAAGAACTCGTCGAAGCTGGTGATGAAGGAGAAGACGGCCGCCGCGATCAGCCCGGGTGCGGCGAGCGGAAAGGTGATCCGCCTGGCGACGGTCAGCCGGCCGGCGCCCATACTGGCGGCCGCGTCCTCCAGCCGTTCGTCGATGCCCTTGAGCGTCGCGATGAGGATCATCACGGCGATCGGCGAGGCCAGCACGGTGTGGCCGAGGGCGATGGCGATCGGGCTGCCGAGCATCGAGGCCGGCTCGAAGAGCAGAAACAGTCCGAGGGCGATGACGACCTGCGGGATCACCAGCGGGGCCAGGACGAGACCATAGACCGCCGAGCGCAGCGGCAGTTCGCTGCGGACCAGCGCGGTCGCCGCCGTCATCCCCAGGATCAGGGAGAACACGGTGGTCAGGGAGGCGACCAGGACGCTCAGGGAGAGGGCCGCCGGCCACTTGCTGCCGTCCGCGAAGAGCTGGGCGTACCAGTTCATCGTCCAGGAGCTGGGCGGGAAGGAGCCGAAGGCGTCGTTGCCGAAGGAGGTGACGACGATGACGACAATCGGCAGTGCCAGGAAGAGCAGGATGAGGGTGGAGAAGACGGCCAGGCTGATCCGCCCGGCCAGGGAGGTGCGGAGCTCGGTCATGCGGCACCCCGGTTCCTGGCAGCCACGCCGACCGCCTTCAGCAGGCGCAGGAGCAGCAACCCGGCGAAGGTCATCAGCAGCAGGATGATCCCGAGCGCTGCCGCACCGTTCCACTGGTCCTGCTTCATGACCTGTTCGTCGATGAGCGAGGCGACCATGGTCTGCTTCACACCGCCCATCAGCGCGGGGGTGAGGTAGTAGCCCAGGCAGATGATGAAGCTCAGCATCGCGGCGTTGACCAGGCCCGGGGCGACCAGCGGCAGGTAGACGCGGCGGAACATCACCAGGCGTCCGGCTCCCATGCTCGCCGCAGCAGCCAGCAGCCTCCGGTCGACGCCGCGCATCACCGCGTAGAGCAGCAACACCGAGTAGGGCAGCAGCACGGAGGTGGTGCCGATGACGACGCCGGTCTCGTTGTAGAGCAGCTGGAACGGCGCGCCTGGGACGTGCAGGTCCGTCAGGAGGTTGTTCACCACGCCGTGTTCGCCGAGCAGGATGATCCAGCCGTAGGTGCGCACCAGGGCACTGATGAAGTGCGGGACGATGACGATCACCATGACCAGGCCCGCCCACAGCGGGCTCAGCCGGGAGATCGTGTACGCGAGGACGAAGCCGATGACCAGGCTGAGCAGCGAGGTCTCGGCCGAGATCCGCAGCGTGGTGAGCAGGACATCGAGGTCCGCCCCGCTGAGGGCGTCGGCGTACCAGTGGAAGGTGAAGCCGCCGGCCTCGCCCTTGATGCTGAGCAGGAGGGTGCTGAAGATCGGGTAGACGAAGAGAATCAGCAGGTAGAGGACGACGGGCGCTGCGTTCAGCAGCCCGAACCGGCCGCGGCGGCTCGCCAGGGTGCGGCGCAGTCGGCCTTTACGCGTGGTCGGCGCGACGGGGGCCGGGGCGGAGGCGAGTACGGATCCGGCCACGGCTCACCCGCCGTCTTCGGCGTCGAAGACGCTGACGTCCGCGGGATCGGCCGTCAGGCCGACCTTGTCGCCTTCGGCGGGAGCGCGGCCGGCCGGGAGTTCCAGCCGCACCATGTGCCCGTCGCCGCCGTCCGCGCGGACGGTGACCCGGACCAGGGTGCCGACGTAGGTGACCGTTTCCACGGTCCCCGTACAGAACCCGTCGCCGGGCGGGCACAGGCCGAGCCTGCCGGGCTGTACGGCGGCCCGGACCCGGTTCCCCTGCGGGAGCGAGTGCGGCCGGGTCCGCAGCAGTCCGCCGGTGTCGAGCCGTACGAGACTGTGCGCACCGTTGTCCGCGGTCGACTCCTCCAGACGGCCGGGCAGGAAGTTGGCCGCGCCGAGGAAGTCGGCGACGAAGGGGGTGCGGGGGCGCTCGAAGAGTTCCCTGGGGGTGTCGAACTGGTCGATCCGGCCGTCCCGCATGACCGCGATCCGGTCGGAGAGCACCAGGGCCTCTTCCTGATCATGCGTCACATAGATGACGGTCAGGCCCAGTTCGCGCTGGATGCGCTTGATCTCGGTCTGGAGCTGATCGCGCAGCTTCTTGTCCAGGGCGCCCAGCGGCTCGTCCATGAGGATCACCGGAGGGCGGTAGACCAGCGCCCGGCACAGGGCGACGCGCTGCTGCTGGCCGCCGGACAACTCGCGGGGGCGTCGGCGGGCCAGGCCCGAGAGCCCGGCCATCTCCAGGGTCTCGCCGACCCGGCGGCGGATCTCGGCCTTGGGTATGCCGCGCAGTTGCAGGGGGAAGGCGATGTTCTCGCCGACCGTCATGTGCGGGAAGAGCAGGTACTGCTGGAAGACGAAGCCCAGGCCGCGCTTCTGCGGGGCCAGCCGGGTCACCTCGCGTTCCCCGACGGTGATGGTGCCGGAGTCGGGCTCGACGAAACCGGCGATCATCATCAGGGTCGTGGTCTTGCCCGAGCCGGAGGAGCCCAGGAAGGTGACGAACTCCCCCGCCGCGATGTCCATGGAGACCTCGTCGACGGCGGTGGCGCCCCCGTAGGTCTTGCGCAGCGCCGTGACGGACAGCGGCTTCCCTGTGCCCGCCCCCGGCGGCGGGGTGACCGCCGCCGGGGACTCGTTCGGTGTCATGAGACCGACCTCAGGCATGCGTCCACTCCTGCCAGCGCTTGAGAACAGCGTCCTGGTTCTTGATCCACCACTCCACGTCCAGGTCGAACCCGGACTTCAGATGCGCGGGCGAGCTGGCCAGATTGCCGGCGGTGGCGGTGGAGAGCTTCTTGTAGGCGGCCGGCACGACCGGGCCCATGGGGTAGATCTCGGCGAAGTGCGCCTGCACTTCGGGGCGCAGGGAGAAGTCGATGAGCTTGTACGCGGCGTCGAGGTTGTCGGTCCCCTTGGGGATGCCCCAACCGTTGCTCTGCCGGCGGGCGCCGTTCCACTGGTACGCAAGCGGAGTGCCCTGCTTGATCAGGTCGTCGAGGCGACCGTGCCAGACGCTGGAGGCCACGACCTCCTTGCGGCTCAGCAGCACACCCGGGAGGGCGCCGGTGTCCCAGAATTTCTTCACCGAGCCCTTGATCTCGTCCAGTGCCTTGAAGGCGCGGTCGACGTCCAGGGGGTACAGGTCCTCCGGGGCGACGCCGTCGGCGAGCAGGGCGAACTCCAGTTCGGGAAGGTCCGCGTCCTGGCTCTGCAGTGACCGGCTGCCGGGGAAGGTCTTGGTGTCCCAGAAGTCCGCCCATGAGGTCGGCTTCTTTCCGCCGAAGGCGTCGGTACGGTAGGCCATGACGCTGGCCCAGTAGTTCTTGCCGAGCGCGTGCGAGGTGACCAGCGCGTCGGAGATGCCGGCGTTCTTGAAGTTCTTGAGCCGGTCGTAGTCGAGCTTCTCGGTCGCGCTCTTCTGGGCGAAGAGCACGAAGTCGGCCATCGAGTCGTCGATGACGTCGAACTGCGGCCGGCCCTGCTTGATCTGGGCGAGCATCTGCGCGTACTCGATGTTCACCACCTTGACGGCGATGCCGGTCTCCTTGGTGAACGGCTCGTAGATCGCCTTCTGATTGGCGTCGCCGTAGGTGCCGCCGCTGTTGCGGACGACGATGGTCTTGGTGCTCTTGCTTCCGCTGCTGCCGGTGGACCTGCTGGTGCCGGTGCCGCATGCGGTGAGCGCGGTCGCCCCGGCTACGCCTGCGGCGACTCCGCCGACGCCGCGCAGGAACAGTCTGCGGTCAATCCGGACATCTTTCACCGTGTGCCTCCTGGTCGTGCTGTGCCTGAAGGGATATGTGCTGGGTGAATCTCGTTCGGTCGAGCGGTCTGCGTGGGGGGAAGTGCGAGGGGGCCGAACCTGCTGCCGTTCAGCGGCCGGGGTCCCTGGGGGCTGCGATGGCGACCAGTTCGGCGCCGGGCGCGACCGTGAGGCCGTGCATGGCGTAGAAGACGCGGCCGGTCGCCGAGGCGAGGACCTTGTGCTCCTGGCCGTCGGCCGGGTCGATGACGCGGCCGATGACCTGGCCGCTGGTGACCTCGTCTCCGGAGGTGAACTCCGGGTACCACAGGCCGGTCACCTCGGCGGCGACCGCTCCGGCCCAGAGCCACTCCCGCACCGGCGGGACCGTCTCGTCGGCGGGCGGCGGCGTGTGGAGGACGCCGGTCCGGCGCAGCAGCCGGAACAGCCCGTCGAGGAGGGTTCGTACGGCGGCCGGGTCGCGTTCGCCGAGCTGGCCGGTCTCGACCAGGATGGCGGGGATGCCCTGGCGGACGGCGGCGGCGTGGCTGTTGCCGCCCTCGGCGTTCAGGCCGAGGATCACGTGCTCGAAGCCGATGGCGTGGGCGAGCTGCGCGGTTCTGTCGTCCACCTGTGGGTCGCCGGTGAGCCGGTAGCCGACGAAGTCGCGCAGCGTCTCGTCGATGCCGCCGGAGTGCAGGTCCACGTACGCGTCCGCGCCCGTGATCACGTTGGCGAACAGCCAGGCAGCGAGCCTCTCGGTGGGTCCGCCGTCCGGGTCGCCGGGGAAGACGCGGTTGATGTTCACCCCGTCCAGCGGGGAGACGCCGAGGCGGCCCTGGTAGACGGCAGGGGGGTTGGCGACCGGGCAGATCAGGATCTGGCCGTGGATCTCGTCGGACTCCAGCAGGGCGCCGAGCCGGGTGGCGGCGTCAACGCCGGTGAACTCGCCGCCGTGCACTCCGGCGGTGATCACGATCCTGGGACCGGGGTGCGTGCCATTGACGAGGGTCACCGGGATGTCCGCCGTGTGGGTGCCGAGCTCGGCCGGGACGCTGCCGCGGACCTTGCTCCCGGCCTCGGCGCGCAGCGGGCCGAGGACCATGGCCCGGTCTGCGGCTGCCTTCCCTGTCGTCATCTCGTTCCGTTCCTTGCTGTTCGGGGTTGGTTGTCCTGGCTGTTCAGGCTGCCGTGCGGCCGATCGTGGAGAGGAAATCGATCGGCTGGGGCGTGCTTCCGTCCAGCGCCAGGTCGGCGGCGATGTCGCCGAAGGCGGGCGAGAGCTTGAATCCGTGGCCGGAGAATCCGGCGAGCAGGACGACGTTGTCGTTGCCGGCGCCGGGGAGCGGGCCCATCAGCGGGCGGCTGCTCTCGGTGTAGCCCTCCATGTAGACCGACAGCCGTACGGGGTCGGGGTTCAGGTCGGGCATGTGGCGCCGGATGAGCTCGGTGAAGATCTCCAGCTCTTCCGGTTCCACCGTGCGGTCGAGCCGGTTCGGGTCGTCGACCGGGCGGTGCAGGGCCCGGGACAGCCCGAGCTTGACGGAGACGCCGTCGGGCGAGGGCAGGCCGTAGCAGTGGGTGGGCGCGGTGCGGATGAACGCGGGGCGCTCCTCACCGAACCAGTCGTCGGCGGTGGGCACGTACCAGGCGCTGAGCAGCCGGCGGATGTCCACCTCCCAGGGCAGGTCGGGCAGCAGGTCATTGACCCAGGGGCCGACGGTGACCACGGCTGCGTCGAAGCGCTCGCTCCGCCCGTCCGTACGGATCTCCACGCCGTTGCCGACGGGCACGATCTCGCGGACCGGGGTGTAGCGGTGGATACGGGCGCCCAGCTCCTCCGCGCGCCGGGCGGCGGAAAGGATCGTCAGCTCCGGGCGGATGAAGCCCGCGTGGCGGTCGAGGACCGCCGCGTCGCCGTCCTCGACGCGGAACTGCGGGAAGCGCTTGGCGAGAGCGTCGGCGTCCAGCACCTCATGGTCGAGACCGTGCTCCGCGATCGATTGGAGGACGGTGCTCATCTGCTGGTGCGCGGTCGGGCCCATCAGCAGGCAGCCGGTGAGCCGGCGCAGTTCGCGGCCGGTCTCCTGCTGCAGGTCGCCCCAGAGACGGTCGGCGTGCTGGAGCAGCGGCACGTAACGGGAGTCCTCGAAGTGGGCGCTGCGGAAGATGCGGGTCTCACCGCCGGCGGCGCTCCGGTCGTGGCCGGGGGCGAACCGGTCATAGCCGGTGACGTCGGCGCCTCGGGCCGCCAGCCGCCACATGGCCTGACTGCCCATGGTTCCCACGCCGATGACCGCGACGCGCTTCTTCGATGACATGCGGGGTTGCCTTCCTCTGAATTGGTCGGCGGGAGGTTCGGAGATTTTGAGCTTCGGCGACCGTTCCACAATGTGGCACGCCATGCTAGAATGTGACATCAATGTGGCACCGACATCCGGGGAGGTCAAGGGGTGTCCGGCAGAAATAGACCTGAAGTTAACGGGGGAAACCCGATGGAAATGAAGAGCGTCACCCGCAGCCTGCGCATCCTCGAAGCGGTCGCGCAGCACCAGCCGGTGACCGTGGGTGAGCTGACAAAGCTCTTCGGACTGCCCAAGTCCACCGTCCAGCGCACGCTGGTCACGCTCAACGAGGCCGGATGGCTGCGCGCCAGCCGGGGCGACACCACCCGCTGGGAGATCGGCGCCCGGGTACTCGCCGTCCGTCCCGCGGCCCACCAGGGCTCCAGCCTCTTCGCGGCCGCCCGCGAGCCGATGTGCCGGTTGCGGGACGCGATGAACGAGACGATCCATCTGTCCGTCCCCGACGGGCTGCGATGCATGGTCATGGTCGACCGGGTGGACTGCACCCAGGCGGTACGCACCTACCACCAGGTCGGCGACACCTCACCGATGCACGCCACGGCTACAGGTCACGCGGTCCTGGCCCAGCTCTCCGCCGAGGAGGTCGACGAGGTCATCGCGCACGGCCTGGAAAGCTACGGCGAGGAGACCATCACCGACGCGCAGCTGCTCCGAGACGAACTCGACCGAGTACGGCAGGACGGGTACGCCCTCAACCGCAACCAGTACCTGCCGGACGTCGCCGCCATCGCCGCGCCGATCCTGGCAGCCGACGGCACGCCCGTGGCCACCGTGGCCATCTCCATGCCGGCGTCCCGTTTCGACCCCGACAAGCTGGAGCAGTGGGGCCGGATGGTCGCCGACGCCGCCGCTGAGATCAGCACGCGCCGCATGGAGTGAGCGGCCTGTCCTTCAGTTTCTGGCCGATGCTCACCGGCCATGCGCAAATTGTCAATAAACGGATACTTCTGCCTCCCCTGTCTCTGTCGTGATGCCTGTGACGACGTAACCCCGGCGCTTGTCCACGACATTGCGCAGCGGGCGGCCGGCAAGGTGCCGACGCAGGTTGTCCAGGAACAGCTCTGCCTGCGCCTCCCGCCAGCCATGGACGTCGCCCGCCATGTGCGGGGAGACGATCACCCCGGGCAGGTGCCACAGCGGCGAGGAGGCCGGGAGCGGCTCGTCCTCGAAGACGTCGAGCGCGGCCCCGGCCAGCCGCCCGGCGCGCAGGGCCTCGATCAGGTCGTCCTGCACCACCAGGGCCCCCCGCCCCACGTTGATCAGCCGGGCGGTGGGCTTCATGGCGGCCAGCAGCCGCGCGTCCACCATGCCCCGGGTGTCCGGCGTCAGCGGGGCGACCAGAACCACGTAGTCGGCCTGGGCGAAGGCCGCCGTACGGTCGCTCGGGCCGTGCACCGTGCCGAAGTCGGGGTCGTCGGCGCGGTCCGCACGTCCCACGCCGACGACCCCCATACCGACCGCGCGGAGCAGGCGCGCGACGGCCCGGCCGATAGGCCCGGTCCCCACCACGAGGGCGGTCCGCCCGCCGATCCGCTCGGTCTCCCGCCATCGCCACGCACGTCGCTCCTGGTGCCCGAGGGTGCCTGGCAGATCCTTCGCCAGGGCGAGCACCAGGCCAAGGACGTACTCGGCGATCGGCTGGTCATAGATGCCTTGTGAGTTGGTGAGGATGACGCCCGGGTCGCGGACCAGCGCGTCGCACAGCACGTGCTCCACACCGGTGGCCGCGACATGGACCCAGCGCGGCGCAAGCGCCGGGTCCTGCGGCCAGGCCGCCGGTACACCGTGGAAGGCCGCGCCCCCGACGTACAGGGCGTCCGCGCCGGACAGCGCCGGGGCCAGTTCCTCCTCCGTCACCCACCGGACGTCCGCCAGCTCCTCGACAGCGACGCGGGCGGCGTCCGGGATGCGCGATCCGTCGTGCAGGCAGACGAGCTTGAGACGGTACGTCACCGTCCCACCGGGATGGCGACGTACTTGTACTCCAGGAACTCGTCGATCCCGACCCGGCCGCCCTCGCGGCCCAGGCCGGACTGCTTGACGCCGCCGAAGGGGGCCGCAGGGTTGGACACCAGGCCGGTGTTGAGGCCGACCATGCCGACCTCCAGGCGTTCACTGACCCGCAGCGCGCGGTCCAGATCGCGGGTGAAGACATAGCCGACCAAACCCCAGTCGGTGTCGTTGGCCGCGCGCAGCACCTCGTCCTCGTCGTCGAAGGTGAGCAGCGCCGCGACCGGTCCGAAGATCTCCGTACCCATCAGCCGGGAATCGCGGTCGACGTCCGTCAGCACGGTCGGCGGGTAGAAGCGGCCCGGCCCCTCCGGCGCGCTGCCGCCCACCAGCACCCTGGCGCCGCGCTCGACGGCGTCGGCGACCAGCGACTCGACCTTGGCCCGGCCCGCCTCGTCGATGAGCGGGCCGACGTCCACGCCGGGCCGGGTGCCGGGTCCCACGACCAGCGCCCCCATGCGCTCGGCCAGCCTCGCCCCGAACTCCTCGACGACCGAGGTGTGCACGAAGAAACGGTTGGCGGCGGTGCACGCCTCGCCCATGTTGCGCATCTTGGCCATCATGGCGCCGTCCACGGCCACGTCCAGGTCCGCGTCCTCGAAGACGACGAACGGCGCGTTGCCGCCCAGCTCCATGGAGGTGCGTACGACGGTGCCGGCGCACTGGGCGAGCAGGATCCGGCCGACCTGGGTGGAGCCGGTGAAGGACAGCTTGCGGATCCGGCCGCCGCGCAGCAGCGGCTCGACCACCTCACCGGCGCGGGAGGTCGTGACGACGTTGAGCACGCCGTCCGGCAGGCCGGCCTCCGCCAGGATCCCGGCCAGCGCCAGGCTGGAGAGCGGGGTCTGCGGGGCGGGCTTGAGCACCATCGTGCAGCCGGCCGCGATCGCCGGGCCGATCTTGCGGGTGCCCATCGCCAGCGGGAAGTTCCACGGCGTGACCAGCAGGCAGGGTCCGACCGGGCGGCGCATCAGCAGCATCCGGTTACGGCCGTCCGGCAAGGTGCCGAAGCCGCCGTCGATACGTACGGCCTCCTCCGAGAACCAGCGGAAGAACTCGGCCGCGTAGGCGACCTCCCCCCGGGCCTCGGCGAGCGGCTTGCCCATCTCGGAGGTCATCAGCAGCGCGAGCTCGTCGGTGCGGGAGAGGATGATCTCGTACGCCCTGCGCAGGATCTCGCTGCGCTCGCGGGGCGAGGTGCGGGCCCACTCCTCCTGCGCCGCGACGGCGGCGGTCTCGGCCAGGCGTCCGTCCTCGGGCCCGGCGTCGGCGACGTGGCAGAGGATGTCGCCGGTCGCCGGGTCGTCCACGGGCATGGTGGCGCCGTCCTCGGCGTCCAGCCACTTGCCGCCGATGAACAACTGCTTCGGTGCGTCGGTCACGGTCACTGGGTTCCTCCTGGCTGGTGGTCGGGAACGGGGTCGAGCAGTTCCGCCAGATGTACGGCGCGGACTCCGCGCCCACCCGCGAGATGGTCCACCTGGGTGGCACAGCTGAAGCCGTCGGCGACGACGACGTCCTGGCCGCGCAATCGGTCGAGCCGGGGCCGCAGCGACTGGTCGGCGACGGCCATGGACGTGTCGTAGTGCTGGGCCTCGAAGCCGAAGTTGCCGGCGAGGCCGCAGCAGCCCTCGGCCTCGACGACCTCCGGCACGCCGAGGCGGCGCAGCAGGTCACGCGGGCGGTCCGCGCCGAACTGCGCGTACTCGTGGCAGTGGGTCTGGAGCACCACCCGGCCGGGGAGCCCGGACGGCTGCCAGTCCGGCGCGGCGAGTTCGTTCAGCGCCCCGGTGAAGGTGCGTACGCGCGCTGCGACGCGGCGGGCCGCTTCGGTGCCGAGGAGGTCCGGCATGTCGTGCTTCAGGGCCGCCGCGCAGCTGGGCTCCGGGACGACGATCGGGAGTCCCTCCCCCGCTCGTCGGTCGAGCCGGGCCACGGTACGGGCCATCACGCGCTTGGCCATGGACAGCTGTCCGGTGCTGACCCAGGTCAGGCCGCAGCACAGCCCGCTGCTCGGGGTGCAGCCGATGCCGGCATCGGCCAGCGTCCGGCTCATGGCTCCGGCCAGGTGCGGCCGGAACACCCGGGTGAAGCTGTCGACGAACAGCACAGCCCGGGGCTTGTCCGCGCGCGTACCTCGCAGGTTCGCGCGCAGGGCACGCCGCGAGGCGAACGCCGGGATCCGTCGCTGAGGCGCGATCCCGCCGATCCGGCCGAGCAGCCGGCCGACCGGGCCGCGCATCAGGGCGTTGACCGGCCGGGCGGCGAAAGTCGCGAGCGTCGCGGACAGCGGCAGCCAGCCCAGCGAGTAGTGGGAGCGCGGCCTGATCCGGCCCCGGTAATGCTGGTGCAGGAACTCGGCCTTGTACGTGGCCATGTCGACGCCGACCGGGCAGTCGGTGGAGCATGCCTTGCAGGACAGGCACAGGTCGAGGGCGTCGCGGACTTCCTCCGAGCGCCAGCCGTCCTCGATGGTCTCGCCGCGCAGCATCTCCTGGAGCACGCGCGCCCGGCCCCGGGTGGAGTCGTTCTCGTCGTGGGTGGCTCGATAACTGGGACACATCACACCGCCGTTGTCACTGCGGCAGCGGCCGACACCGACGCAGCGGCGGACGGCGCCCGCGAAACCCTCCTCGTCGTGCGGGAAGGTGAAGAGCGTCTGCCGGCCGTCCGGCGCGGGCGGGCCGTCCAGGGCCAGCCGGTCGTCCAGGCGCGCGGGTTCCACGATGATGCCGGGGTTCAGCAGGCCGTCCGGGTCGAAGGCCCGTTTGAAGGCGGCGAACGCCCGGATCATGGGCCGGCTGTACATGACCTCCAGCAGCTCACCGCGTGCTCGGCCGTCGCCGTGCTCCCCGGAGAGCGTCCCGCCGTGCCGGACGACCAGGGCTGCGGCCTCGTGGAGGAAACGGCGGGCCGCGGCGCGGCCGGTGTCGGTGGCGAAGTCGAAGTCGATCCGTACGTGGACGCAGCCCGCACCGAAGTGCCCGTACAGCACGCCGGTGAGCCGGTGCTCGTCGAGCAGGGCGCGGAAGTCCCGCAGGTAGGCGGCGAGGTCGTCCGGGGCGACGGCGGCGTCCTCCCAGCCGGGCCAGGACTCCCCGCCGTCCACGAGCCGCGCGGCCAGGCCGGCGCCGTCCTCGCGGACCCGCCACAGGGACCGGCGTTCCTCGCCCGTCTCCACCACGCGCCCCGCGACCAGCCGCCCGGCCGCCCGCAACGCGGCGAGCAGGTCCCGGGCCCGTGCGGTGACCGATTCCCCGTCGTTACCTTCCAGCTCGACGTACAGCCAGGCCCGCCCCTCGGGCAGGCCGGTGACGGAGTCGGGGCCCCGGCGGGCGCGCATCGTGGCGACGATGGCCTCGTCCATGCCCTCCACGGCGGTGGGCGACCAGCGCAGGATCTCGGGCACGTCCTCGGCAGCGTCGACCACGTCGTCGTAGCCGAGCGCCAGCAGCGTCGCGACGGGCGCGGTCGGCAGCAGCCGTACGGTCGCGGCCACGACGACCGCACAGGTGCCCTCGGTGCCGACCAGGGCGCGGGCCACGTCGAAGCCGTGCTCGGGCAACAGGTGCTGGAGCTGGTAGCCGGAGACCTGGCGGGGGATGCGGCCCAGCTCGGTACGGATCAGCGCGAGGTTGTCCGCTACCAGCCGCCGCAGCTCCTCCGCTAGGCGGGCGACCCGGCCCTCATCAGCGGGATCGACGGCCCGCAGTCCCTTGGCGTCCGCGACGGCCCGTGCGCCGTCGGCGGTGACGATCTCCAGCGACTCGACGTGGCCACCGGTCCGCCCGTCGCGCACCGAGCGGTTGCCACAGGCGTCGTTGCCGATCATGCCGCCGAGCGTGCAGCGGCTGTGCGAGGACGGGTCGGGCCCGAAGGTCAGCCCGTGCCGCCCAGCGGCGGTGCGCAGGTCGTCCAGCACGACCCCGGGCTCCACCCGCGCGATCCGCGCCTCGGGGTCGAGGGACAGCACGCGGTTCATGTGGCGTGAGAAGTCCAGGACGACGCCGGGGCCGACCGCGTTGCCCGCCATGCTCGTGCCGCCGCCACGCGAGGTGACCGCAATCCCCGCCTCACGGCAGGCCTGCAACACCGCCCGTACGTCCTCGGCGGCCCGGGGGAAGGCCACGGCCAGCGGAGGGACCCGGTAGTTCGAGGCGTCGTAGGCGTACTGCGCGACGTGGCCCGCGCCCGTCTCGAACCGCATCCCCGGAGCAGCTCCGGCCAAGCGGCGGCGCAGCTCCTCCATCCCCGATTCCTGCGTCATCGCGATCCGGCCTCGACGGCGGCGGTCCAGGCGCGCAGCCCCTCGTCGACCGCCGTCTCGTCGATCACGAGCGCCGGGATCATCCGTACGACGTGGTTCCAGGCGCCGCACAGCAGGAGCAGCAGCCCCTCGTCCACCGCGGCCCGCTGCACACGCGCCGCCGTCTCCGGGTCGGGGCTGCCGTCCTCGGTCACGAACTCGCTGGCGAGCATCAGGCCCATGCCGCGTACGTCGCCGATGGCGGGAGTCGTGGCGGCGGCCGCCTCCAGGCCGACGCGCAGCCGTGTGCCCATCGCCTCGGCGTTCTCGACCAGCTTCTCGTCACGGACCACGTCCAGCGTGGCCACGGCCGCGGCGCAGGCCACCGCGTTGGCGCCGTATGTACCGCCCTGCGAGCCCGGCCATGCCTTCCGCATCAGCTCTTCGGAGGCGGCGATACCCGACAGCGGGAAACCGCTGGCCAGCCCCTTCGCGGTGACCAGGATGTCCGGCGTGACGCCGAAGTGCTCATGGCCCCAGAACCGGCCGGTGCGGCCGACGCCGGTCTGCACCTCGTCCAGGATCAGCAGGAAGCCGTGGCGGTCCGCCCGCTCCCGCAGGCCGTCCATGAACGCCCGCGTCGCGGGCACATAGCCGCCCTCGCCGAGCACGGGCTCCACGATGATCGCCGCTGTGTCGTCCGGCGACGAGATGGTCTGCAGGGTGTAGTCCAGCTCCTGGAGGGCGAACCGGGTCGCGGTCTCCTCGTCCCACCCGTACCGGAAGGCCGTCGGGAAGGGGGTGACGACCACGCCGCTCATCAGCGGCGAGAAGCCGGAGCGGAAGCGGGTGCCCGAGGTGGTCATGGAGGCGGCGGCCACCGTGCGTCCGTGGAAGCCACCGTGACAGACGATGACGTTCGGCCGCCCTGTTGCCTGGCGGGCAAGGCGCAGGGCCGCCTCGACCGCCTCGCTGCCGGAGTTGGTGAAGAACAGGCTGTCCAGCCCGGCCGGAAGCACCTCGCCGAGCTTGGCAACCAGTTGCTGGAGCGGCTGGTGCATGACGGTCGTGTACTGCCCGTGGATCAGCGTGCCGACCTGCTCCCGAGCTGCGGCGACGATCTTCGGATGGCAGTGTCCGGTGCTCGTGACGCCGATGCCGGCGGTGAAGTCCAGGTAGCGGCGGCCGTCCTCCCCGTACAGGTGGACGCCCTCGCCACGGACGGCCAGCACGGGCGTGGCCTGGCGGAGGTGCGGCGACAGTTCGGTCATGTTCGTCTCCTGGGCCGGCGGTCATCGGTCAGATCGGTACCGCGAGCATCTCCGGTCCCTCGGGCCCGGACAACGAGTGTTCTGTCCGCCGTAGAGCCCTCGTTTGGACGTTCTGTAAACCCCGGGGCCCGACCACCCCTCATCCGGACTTCAGGCAACCGCCGGCCATCGGCCCTTGCGCAGGTCGGAGCGGCTTGTCAGAGTGGCCGGGCACGTATGGAGGCACCATGAACAACGCCCATCAGACGGCACCCCGGCCGCAGCGCGAGGACAGCGCGCCGCTGCTCACCGTCGCCGACGTGCTGGCGCTTCCGGTACTGGCCGCCGGGCAGCCACAGGTCGTCACCGGCGAGTCCGAGCTGAGCCGCCCGGTCCGCTGGGTGCACATCACGGAGCTGACCGACCCCGCATCCTTCCTCAAGGGCGGCGAGCTGGTCCTGACCACCGGAATGCCGCTGCCCGAGGAACCCGCCCAGGTGCGCCGGTACGTCGACGAACTCGCCGGGGTAGGGGCAGCAGCGCTGGTCATCGAACTCGTACGGCGCTATCACCGACCGCCCGACGCGCTGGTCCGCGCCTGCCGGAACCGCGGCCTGCCGCTGGTCACCCTGTCCAGGGACGTCAACTTCCTGGAGGTCACCCAGGTCGTCCACACCCTCATCCTCGGCAACCAGACAGAGTCGATCCGCAGGACCCAGCGCATCCACGAGGCCTTCACAGCCCTGACGCTGCGCGGTGCCGGCCCCGAGGAGGTGATGCGGACGGCGGCGGAGATCAGCGGGCACGCGGTCGTCCTGGAGAACCTGGTGCACCAGGCCGTGATCTGTGCGCCCGCCGATCGCAACGTAGAAGAGGCACTCTGCGACTGGGACCAGCGTTCCCGGGCCACGCCGCCCTCCGACCAGCCCGCCGTGGTCGGCCCCGAGGGTTGGCTGCTCGTCCCCGTCGAATACCAGGGCGAACAGTGGGGCCGCGTGGCCATGCTCCCCGACCCGTCCCGCATCCGGAGCTTCGGACCTGATGACGTGACCATACTGGAGCGGACGGCGATGACCCTGGCCATCGCCCGCCTCATCCACCCCGTGACGTGGGAGCGCGGAGCTCACCGCAACGCCCTTCGCGACCTCGCCGAACAGCGCTATCGCTCACCTGGCGAAGCCCGTAACCGCGCTGCGGCACTGGGCCTTCCGCCCCAGACCGAGCGCTTCCTCGCCATCCTGGTGGACACCGGCACGGACGCCAACGAGCAGGACGGCACCCGGCTGGAGGACCGACTCGCCGAGGAGCTCACGTCGGCAGTCGGCCCCGCCCTCGTCGGCGAACTCGCCCCCGGGCGCATCGGCATCCTGCTCGCCCTCCGCCCCTCGCAGCCCTGGCCTCCCATAGCCGAACGACTGGGCCACCTCGCCATGGACCTCAACCCGAGCGCGGTCGTGTCCGTCGCATCCGAGACAACGGACATCGCGCACACCGCCCGCGCCTTCCGCGAGGCAGCTCGCGTGGCCGAAGCAGCCCTGCCCGGCTCGGCCGGCAAACCCTTCTACGAACTGTCCGACATCGGACTGCCGCAACTCCTCTACGCGCTGCGCGACAACATACGAATCCAGGACTACGTCGAGCGCCAGGTCGGCCGACTGGTCGACCACGACGCCAGACACGGCACCGACCTGGTGGCCACCCTTCGCCATTACCTGGACTCCGCAGGCAACAAGACAACTGCCGCCCGGCAGGGCAAGCTCTCCCGCCAGACCCTCTACCACCGCCTGCAGACCATCGAGCATCTGCTCGGCCGCAACCTGGAATCCGGCGGCCAGCGCACCGAACTCCACGTAGCCCTCACCGCGCTCGACGCCCTGCGGCCACGCTGACCCAACGTCAAACAGGCTCGGAAGGGAGCCCGTCGCACCACCTCCGCATCAGGCAGGGCGGTGCGCAGAGGCCAGCAAGGCACCTGCCCACCGGGCAGTTGACAGGAATCGAGCAGCAGAGTCAGCGCCCGCTGTGGACGCGGAACCCTTCGATCTCAAACAGCGTGCCCCGCCGCATTTTCGGCGTCACATTCCCCTGGATCCGCCGCTCGGTGCGAAGCCCTCGTAGCGGACGCCGAATCCGGCGCTTGGGCGATGGCCGGCCCCGGCCTCACCGCCGCGCCCCGGCCCGGCCCGGCCGCGGCGCTCGACAGACTGCGGCTGACCTGCCCGGCGAGGGATGAGGATGGGGAGCGTTCGTCTTCTCTTCACCCGCGGGGCGCGGCTGGGTTCCACAGGGCGCTCATAGGGTTGCGGCGCTCAAGCCCTCGTAAGATCGTCACTTCTGTCCGGAGGACAGTCATGACCGCAGTCCAGGCTCCCCCGCGCAACCGCCGCTCGCTCACCGCGCTGGCCGGGGCGATGGCCCTTGCCGTCGCCTCGGTCGGCCTGTGGGCGACCACGGGTTCGACCGCTCACGCCGCCGGGCTTCCGACCCCCGACCATGTGGTGGTCGTGGTGATGGAGAACCACGCCTACACCCAGGTGATCGGCAGCTCCAGCGCACCGTACATCAACAACACCCTCAAGGCGGGCGGTGCGAACCTCACCCAGTCCTACGGCCTCACCCACCCCAGTGAGCCGAACTACTACATGCTGTTCTCCGGCTCGGCGCAGGGCCGGACCGACGACAGCTGTGTGGGCGTCGGTTCGATATCCGCGCCGAATCTCGGGTCGGAGCTGATCGCCGCCGGGAAGACATGGGCGAGCTACAACGAGTCGCTGCCGAGCCAGGGTTCGACGACCTGCAGCAGCGGCAACTACGCGCAGAAGCACAACCCGTGGTTCGGCTTCTCCAACGTGCCCACCAGCACGGCGAAGACCATGACGCAGTTCCCGACCGACTACACCACGCTGCCGAAGGTCTCCTTCGTGGTGCCGAACCTGTGCAGTGACATGCACGACTGCTCCGTCAGCACCGGCGACACGTGGATCAAGAACAAGCTGGGGGCGTACGCGACCTGGGCGGCGACCCACAACAGCATCCTGGCCGTCACCTTCGACGAGGACAACAAGCTGTCGGGGAACCGGATCCCCACCGTCCTGTACGGGCAGCATGTCACCGCCGGCAGCTCCAGCGGCACCACCTACAACCACTACAACGTGCTGCGCACCCTGGAGGACCTGGCGGGTTTGAGCGCGCACGCGGGCAACGCCGCGTCCGCGTCCGACATCAGCGGCATCTGGAACTGAGGCCCGTGTATCTCGCGGACTCCCGCAGCAGCAAGGCCGCCGTCGCCCCGGACAGCCGTCCGGGGCGGCGGCCGGCCGCTGTGCCGGGCACTGTGCTGGCTCTGGGGATGGTCAGCCTTCTCACCGACGTGTCGTCGGAAATGGTCACGGCCGTGCTGCCGCTCTACGTGGTTGCGGGCCTGGGCCTGTCGCCGCTCGGGTTCGGGCTGCTGGACGGCATCAACAACGGCGTCGGGGCCCTGGTTCGGCTGGCGGGCGGCCACCTCGCGGACCGGGGCGGACGGCGGCACAAGGCGGTGGCCGGCCTCGGCTACGGCCTGTCGGCGGTGTGCAAGCCTCTGCTGCTCCTGGCGCACAGCCTGCCCGTGATCAGCGGCGTGCTCGCGGCCGACCGGACTGGGAAGGGACTGCGAACCGCGCCGCGGGACGCGATGATCTCGCTGGCCACGCCACCAGAGCACCGGGGCAGGGCGTTCGGGGTGCACCGGGCGATGGACACCACCGGGGCGTTGGTCGGGCCGCTGGTGGCGTTCGCGGTGCTGCGGGCCACCGTCGACGGCTACGACGCGGTGTTCGCGGTCAGCGGCTGCTTCGCCGTGCTCGGGGTCCTGGTACTGGTGCTGTTCGTGCCCGGCCGGATCACCCCGATCGTGCCCGAGGGCACCACGCCGCCGACCGGGGTCCGCCGCCCCACGCTGCGCGACTCGGTCGGCCTGCTGCGCCGCCGCGGGCTACGGCGGCTCACGCTGTGCGCGGCCCTGCTGGGCCTGACCACCGTCAGCGACTCCTTCCTGTATCTGCTGCTCCAGCGCGAACTGCGGCTGCCCGTCCATCTGTTCCCGCTGCTGCCGCTGGGCACGGCCGCCACCTTCCTGCTGATCGCCGTCCCAATGGGCGCGCTGGCGGACCGGGGCGGCCGGCTCCGGCTCTTCCTGGCCGGCCATGGCGTTCTGCTGCTGGGCTACGGCCTGATGCTCGCCCCGACGCCCGGCGGCCCGGCCGTGATCGCCGTCCTGGTGCTGGTGCTGCACGGCACCTTCTACGCGGCCACGGACGGGGTGCTGGCGGCCGCCACCGCGGGGGCCGTCCCCGCCGAGCACCAGGGCGCCGGGCAGGCGCTGGTCGGCACCGGCCAGGCATTGGGGCGGTTCGCGTGCTCGCTCGCCTTCGGTGCCGCCTGGAGCCTGTGGGGCGGGCGCAGCGCGCTCGCCGTGACCGCCGTCGCGCTGGCGGTCAGCGCGGTCGTGGCCGCGTTCGTCCTGCGTACTACTGCCGATGAGGTGCCCACATGACCCGAAGTGCCCGCCTGCTGATCCTGCTGGCCGCCGTCCTACTGCTCGGGACGGTCGGCACCGGGGCGGTGATCTACGCCGCCAACCGGTCCGGCGAACGGGACCAGGAACAGGCCGGCGGCCCGCCGGTCCGCACCGGGACCGTCTCGCTGCGGCCGGGCTCCGGTGACGGCCGTGAGCTGCTGGTACGCAACCTGGCCTGGGGTCCGCACCGCGACGAGATCGCGGCGGTGCCCGCCGACCGGCCGGACGGGCCGCGTACCGTCTCCGGCGTCAAGTGCCTGCGCTTCCACGCCGCCGCCGGCACCGGCATCTGCCTCCAGGCCGTGCACGGGGCCCTGGAGGACACCTACCGTGCCGTGGTCCTCGACTCCCACCTGCGCGAGCTGCACCGCTACCCGGCCGCCGGCATCCCCACCCGGGCCCGGGTCTCGCCGTCGGGCCACATGGTCGCCTGGACGGTCTTCGTCAGCGGAGACTCCTACGCCGGCACCAACTTCTCCACCCGCACCGCCATCGTCGACACCCGCACCTGGGCGATCGACGACAACCTGGAGACGTACTCCGTCACCAAGGACGGCCGACCCTACCGTGCCTCCGACACCAACATCTGGGGCGTCACCTTCGCCGACGACCATCGCTTCTACGCCACCCTGGCGACCGGCGGCCACACCTACCTCGTCCGGGGCGACTCCACCTCCCGCACCCTCACCACCCTGCACCGCAACGTCGAATGCCCCTCCCTCTCCCCCGACGGCACCCGCATCGCCTACAAGAAGCGCGTCCCGGGCGCCCCGGCCGACGCCCCCTGGCGGCTGTACGTACTCGACCTGCGCACCATGGCCGAGACCGCCACCGCCGAGAAGCGCGACATCGACGACCAGGCCCTGTGGGCCGACAACTCCACCCTCGTCTACTCCCTCCCCGGCGACTACGGCTCGGACCTGTGGACCGTCCCCGCCGACGGCACGGGCACGGCCCGGCGGCTGATGACTTCGGCGGTCGCGCCGGCCTACCTGGCTCCGGACGGGGCTACAGATCCAGATTCTCCATGAGGGTCTTGTGCCTCGGCGCGTAGCCGAGTGCGTCGAAGCCCGCGACCAGCAGCGTCGCATATACCGGGAGCCGGCTCGTCACGGGTCGTTTGCCTGACGAGGACCGTGCGATCGGTGCACCAGTCGCTCCGGGCCTGACGGCAGGGCGGCCCTCCCGTACTGGCCTCGACCGGGCCGGCGGTCAGGCTCCGGCTCAGCGAGGCCCGGTTCGGGCGCGGGAACGAGGTCTGGCCGGAGGCCGGTTCGGTTGGAGCGGCCCCAAGTATTCGGTCTGCAGTCGCGACACCACGATGCCCCACCCAAGGAACGACAGCCGGACCTGGCGGTTGGGATTGTCGACGTTGGTGTCCGCCAACCTCCGCTGAGACAACCGTCAAGGGTACCCGGAGGCGAACTCCACGTGATGCATCATCGGAAGCATGTGGATGATCGCGGAACTGGAGGAAGGCGGTTTCGTGGCGCTGCCCGAACGGCCGGACCCTTCCGTCATGGCTGTACGACTCGCACGGCCATGACATGCTCTGCCAGGTCGTGCCCCGCCCGCCGTACCATGGGCAAGCGCTTGCGCGAGCCAGGTCGGAGCTGAAAGGGGACGCCATGGGTACCGGGGACGGCACGGACTCCCTCGACGAGGCGACGAAGGTCTTCGTGGCGGCGCGTCCCCAGCTCTTCGGCATCGCCTACCGTGTGCTCGGCAGCACCACGGAGGCCGAGGACGTACTCCAGGAGGCGTGGCTGCGGTGGCAGCACACCGACCGTGACGTCGTCCGCGAGCCGAAGGCGTTCCTCGCCACCGTCACCGCCCGTCTGGCGATCAACGTGGCCCAGTCCGCCAGGGTGCGGCGTGAGTCGTACATCGGCCCCTGGCTGCCGGAGCCGGTCGACACGCGCGCGGATCCGCAGTTGGGCGCCGAGCGGGCCGAGGCACTCGACACGGCGGTGCTCTTCCTGCTGGAGAGGCTCAACCCCGTGGAACGCGCCGCCTACGTGCTGCGGGAAGCCTTCGACTACCCCTACCAGCAGATCGCGGACATGCTGGAGACCAGCGAGACCAATACGCGCCAGCTGGTGAGCCGCGCGCGCAAGCACATCTCGTCGGAGCGCCGCAAGCCCGTCGACGCCACCGAGCACCGACGGCTGATGGAGGTGTTCCTCACCGCGGCACAGACCGGCGATCTGGCCGTGCTCGAAGGCATCCTCGCCGAGGACGTGGTCAGCTACACCGACGGAAACGGGCTGCGCGGGGCGTCCCGGATTCCGGTCGTCGGCCTGGTGCACGTCTCCAGGTACCTTGCCGCCTTCGCCCCGCGCTTCTGGCCGCAGAAGGAGATCGCCTGGGTCGAGGCCAACGGCGGGCCGGCCGCCCTCGTCTCGGCCGGCGGGACGGCCGTGGTTCTGCTGACCCTCGACATCTCGGAACGCGGCATCGAGCGGGCCATGTGGGTCATGAATCCGGAGAAACTGGCACATTATGTGGCCTCCCTGGACGGCGGCACCACGTTCTCCTCCTGAACGCCGCCGTGCGCGTCACAAGAGCGGGTACTCGTCGGTCATCCAGTCGTCCGGTATCCGTGACGCCACGACGCAAAGGTGCGCTCACCATGGCTTGCAGCACAGTTGGTCCGGTACGTCGCAGCACCGCGGGAGTCACGCGGTGACCGGGCCGATCCAGCCGCCCGACCTGTCCACCGAGAAGGACTTCGACGGAGAGGCCTTCGCTCCCCTCTACACCACGACGGTGACCGTGACCGGCGGGACGGCGGCCCACGGGAGAGCCTCGGGGAGGGCACGCTCGGACGAGGGAGTCCTCGACCTCGATCTGCGCCTGCCCGCCGAACTGGGCGGAGACGGCCGGGGAACCAACCCCGAGCAGCTGTTCGCCGCCGGGTTCGCGGCCTGCTTCCACGGGGCGCTGAGCCTCATCGCACGACAGGCCGCACTCGATCCCACCATGATATCCGCCGAGGTGACCGTGGCGTTCGACCGCAATCCGCAGGACGGTGGCTACGTCCTGCACATCGATCTGGTCGTCAGATGGCCGGGCGTCACCCCTGACGTCGCCACCCAGCTCCTGCAGCGGGCCGACGCGCTGTGCCCCTACGCGAGGGTGGCCTGGCACGGCACGCCGACCACCATCACGCTGGCCTCCTAAGCGCACGGCCGCTCGGAGGCGTCACAGATCGCGGGACTGCCCGGTCGTACTGGATGAAGACCCCAGCGATCGGAGTGGACCGTGGCTGTCACCGAACAACGTCTTGCCACCATGGTGCTGGTGATCGGCACCGGAGGTGCCGGCCTGCGAGCGGCGATCGAACTGGCCGAGGCCGGCATCGACGTCCTGGCCGTCGGCAAGCGCCCCAAGGAGGACGCCCATACGGCACTGGCGGCCGGCGGCATCAACGCGGCGCTGGCCACCATGGACCCCGAGGACAGCTGGCAGCAGCACGCCGCCGACACACTCAAGGAGAGTTACCTCCTCGCCGATCCCCGCACCGTGGAGATCGTCACCCAGGGCGCTGCCCGGGGCATCGACGACCTGGAGCGCTACGGCATGACCTTCGCCCGGGAGGGCGACGGCCGGATCTCGCAGCGCTTCTTCGGCGCGCACAAGTTCCGCAGGACCGCCTTCGCCGGTGACTACACCGGCCTGGAGATCCAGCGCACCCTCGTCCGGCGCGCGGAGCAGCTCGACATCCCTGTGCTGGAAGGGGTGTACATCACCCGGCTGCTGGTGCACGAGGGCGCCGTGTTCGGCGCGTACGGCTTCGACCTCACCAGCGGAAGGCGCTACCTGATCCACGCCGACGCGGTCGTCCTGGCCGCCGGCGGCCACACCCGCATCTGGCGGCGCACCTCCTCGCGGCGCGACGAGAACACAGGGGACTCCTTCCGCCTGGCCGTGGAGGCCGGGGCCAGGCTGCGCGACGCCGAGCTGGTGCAGTTCCACCCGTCCGGCATCATCGAACCGGAGAACGCGGCCGGCACCCTGGTCAGCGAGGCCGCCCGCGGCGAGGGCGGCATCCTGCGCAACGCGCTCGGGGAACGCTTCATGGCCCGCTACGACCCCGAGCGCATGGAGCTGTCCACCCGCGACCGCGTGGCTCTGGCCGCGTACACGGAGATCAAGGAAGGGCGCGGCACGCCCAAGGGAGGCGTGTGGCTCGACGTCTCCCACCTGCCCCGGCAGACGATCATGACGCGCCTTCCCCGCGTCTACCACACCCTGTTGGACCTGCAGATGCTGGACATCACCCGCGAACCGATCGAGATCGCGCCCACCGCGCACTACTCGATGGGCGGTGTGTGGGTGCGCCCGGAGGATCACAGCACCGACGTACGTGGCCTGTACGCCATCGGCGAGGCATCGAGCGGGCTGCACGGCGCCAACCGCCTCGGCGGTAACAGCCTCATCGAACTGCTGGTGTTCGGCCGCCTCACCGGCCAGGCGGCCGCCGCGTATTCGCAGTCCCTGAAGGCACAGCCGCGGTCGGCGCCGGCCGTCGCGGAGGCCTGCGCGGAGGTCGACGAGCTCCTCGCCGCCGACGGGCCCGAGAACGTGCGTGCCCTGCAACGCGCCATCCGCAACACGATGACCGAGCATGCGGGCGTCGTACGCGACGAAGACGGCCTGCGCGCCGGACTGGCGGAACTCGCGGTGATCGAGAAGCGCATGGAGGCCGTCGGCATCCACCCGGACATCGCGGGCTATCAGGACCTCGCACACGCCTTCGATCTCAAGTCTGCCGCCCTGGCGGCCCGGGCCACCCTCGAATCAGCCCTGGAGCGTCGCGAGACGCGCGGCTGCCACAACCGCAGCGACTACCCCGGCATGGATTCCGCACTGCAGGTGAATCTCGTGTGGTCCCCGACGACGGGCATCACCCGCGAGAGCATTCCGGCAGTCCCCGACGAGATTTCCTCCCTGATGGAGGAAATCTCGTCCGTGGGGAAACTCGCCGAATAGGCGGTGCGGTGTCACAAACAGAGCCCGTGCCCGGTCTTTACTGGTACAGGCATCAGCAAAACTCGAAAGGAATTCCGTCATGAAGGTCGTAGTGATCGGTGGAACCGGGCTCATCGGCTCCAAGGTGGTCGCCGGGCTCGGCGAGCACGGGCACGAGGCGGTCGCGGCGGCGCCCAACACCGGCGTCAACACGCTGACGGGCGAGGGGCTGGCCGAGGCCTTGCAGGGTGCGTCGGTGGTGGTCGACGTGTCGAACTCGCCCTCGTTCGAGGACGAGGCCGTCATGGACTTCTTCCGCACCTCGACGACCAATCTGCTGAAGGCGGAGACCGAGGCGGGCGTGGCGCATCACGTGGCACTGTCCGTGGTCGGCACCGATCGCCTCCTGGGAAGCGGGTACTTCCGCGCCAAGCAGGCCCAGGAAGACCTGATCAAGGCGTCCGGCAACCCCTACTCCATCGTCCACGCCACCCAGTTCTTCGAGTTCGCCAAGGGACTCGCCGACGGGGTCACCGAGGGTGACACCGTGCACCTGCCCGACGCCAAGATCCAGCCCATCGTCTCCGACGACGTGGCCGCTGCCGTCGGCCGCACCGCGGTCGGGGATCCGGTGGGCGGCGTGGTGGAGGTCGCCGGTCCCGAGGCGTTCCAGCTCGAGGAGTTCATTCGCATGGGGCTCAGCGCCCAGAACGATCCCCGCAAGATCGTCACAGACCCGCAGGCGACGTACTGGGGCGCCGAGTTGCAGGAGACCACACTGCTGCCGGGTCCGGACGCACACATCGCCGGGACGAGGTTCGCCGACTGGCTCGCACAGCAGAAGTAGACACCGTTCCGGAAACGGCTCGCCGGATTCCATCGCAAGGAAATCGACATGTGTCGTCTGCCGCCCAAGAGAACGCGGCGACAGCACAAGGAGCACAATGAATAAAACCCATGAGGGACGCACCGACATCGCGGCCACCGTCATGGCGCTGGCCGCCGAAGCGGCGGAGCTGCAGACCCGGGTCGCCGAACTGCGGCAGGAACTGGTCGACGTCAACGACCGTGTGACAGCCATTTCGGCGGCTCTGTACCGGATTTCGCCCCCATGACTTCCGGGGGGAGAACGTGAGCGACCCCTGTGACGGAAAGGTCGCCCTGGCCACCGGCGCGTCCTGGGGCATGGACCTCGCCCGTGCCCGGAGCCGACGCACGCGCCCAACTGGGCAACGCCCACGACATGCAGACCCGCAGGGAGGCCGAGGCATTCGCCACCATGCGGCTCGCGGGCAAGGCGGCGTTGGCCTGGACCGGCGATCCTTCGGCGCGGTGGCGGACGCCGGTCCGCGGACCGTCCGCGCCGCCTTCTCGATGATGTCGGCGACGGTGTCGGGGCGGAAGACGCTCACGGCGTGCGAGGCCCGGACCTCCACCGTGTGCGCGTGGGCTCCGGCCTGACGGTACGGGCGTACACCGAACCGTACCGGCACGGCGCCGAGGTGATCGCACGGCTCGACAGCCTCCGGCCGGACCGCCAGGACGGCCGGATCATGCATTTCCTCGGCAGCGGCGCGATGGTCCTGGGTGATGTCACCCGCGCCGCCCGGTACCTGTCGCCGGCGGCCGCGGTGTGGCGGTCGCAGGGCAGGCTCGGGCTGCTCGCCCGGTCACTTGCGGGCAGTTGGCCGCGGGTGTATCTCGGTCAGCTCGATCGGGCCCGCGAGGAGTCCGGCGAAGGACTCGCCCTGGCCGAGGAGACCGGGGAATGGATCGTCTGGCCGGGGGTGAAGGCGACGGGGAGCCTGGTGGCGGCACTGCGTGGGGAGACCGAGGCCGCGGCGCGGATGCTCGGCGAGCTCCGCGCCCACCGGCTGTTCCCCGGCATGCCGTTCGCCGCCGTGATGGCGCAGCAGGTCGAGGGCCTGCTCGCGCTCTTCGACGGCCGCACGACCGAGGCGTACGACGCACTCTCGCGCGCGTTCGATCCGGCCGACCCGCACTACCACTCGGTCAGCCGCTGGCTGCTCGCACCGGACCTGGCGGACGCCGCAGTGACCGCGGGCACCGTGCAGCAGGCCCGGGAGCTATTGGACGGACTCCCCGAGTTGGCCGCCCGGCTGCCCTCGGAAATGATGGTGGTGGCCCAGGCCTACACCGACGCGGTGCTGGCGCCGGACGACACGGCGGAGGAGCGCTACACCGCGGCGCTGGCCGCGCTGCCCGCCGGCTGGGCCCTGTCGCGGGCCCGGCTGCACCTGCACCACGGCCGCCAGCTGCGTCGGCAACGGCGCAATGTCGACGCCCGGAACCCGCTGCGCAGCCTCGCGACGAGTTCGACCGCGTCGGCGCGCTGCCCTGGGCCGAGATGACTCGCGAGCAACTACGCGCCGCCGGCGAGTCGAGCAGCCGGCGGCATGCGAACACCAGCGACCGACTGTCAGCCCAGGAGATGCAGATCGCGGGTGCTGGCGTCGCAGGGGCTGAGCAACCGGGAGATCGGCCAGCGCCTGTTCATCTCGCACCGCACCGTCGGAGCCCATCTGTACCGCATCTATCCCCGCCTGGGCATCACCAGCCGTGGCAGACTCGCCGCCGCGCTCGCCGCACTCCACGACGGACACCGAGCGGCCGCCTCGCCAGGCGCCAACGCCGGCTGACAACGCGTGCCGACCCGCATGCCCAGCTCTTCGCCACCCAGGCGGGGCCGAACAGCGAGGCCGAGGCTTCTTCTTCCCCATGCTCTCCATGATGGACATCCTCCCTGACGAGGCCGTCGTACGGACCCCGTACGGAGACGTGGCGGCCACGCCTGGGACGATCTTGCTCAGCCCAGGAAGCTCAGCCGGACCTGACGGTTGGGGTTGTCCACGTTGGTGTCCACCAGGAGGACGGACTGCCACGTGCCCAGCTCCAGTGTTCCGCCGATGACCGGCAGGGTGGCGTGCGGCGGGACGAAGGCGGGGAGGACGTGGTCGCGGCCGTGGCCGGGGGTGCCGTGGCGGTGGCGCCAGCGGTCTTCCTCGTCGGGGAGGAGGTCCTGGAGGACGGAGAGGAGGTCGTGGTCGCTGCCGGAGCCGGTCTCGATGATGGCGATGCCGGCGGTGGCGTGGGGGACGAAGACGTTGAGCAGTCCGTCACGGCCGTGGGCGGCGTCGCGGAGGAAGGCTGTGCAGGCGGCGGTGAGGTCGTGGACCGTCTCTTTGGATCCGGTCGCGATGTCGATCGTGCGGGTGGTGAAAGCGTCGGCCATGGGTACATGGTCGCCCACTCCTCGGACATCCGTGTCCATTACCGTGTCCGCGTGGCGAGACGGCATTGACCGTGGTCTGCCGAGCTGGCTAGCTTTTGTGGCATGTTGCGTCCCGTTCTGCTCACCACGCGCGGTCACATCGACCTGCTGCGGGTGGCCTCCGCCGCGTGTCCCCGCGGCTGCTGACGCCTTCTCACTCTCCCTTCCTTTCGCGGTTCTCGCCGCGCTTCTGACCGCCTGACCGGTTCTCGCGGGCCGTCACGTGCCGTCACCCTTCCGCCGCTGTCGCTCTCCGCCGTGGAGCCCCCTGATGACCATCAGCAAAGCACCGCCGGACATATCCGTCATACCGGATACCGTCCCCTCGCCATCCCAACTCCCGCTCGAACGCGTCGTCCCCGTCTCCGCGCGCCGCCGCTCCGTTCCCCGGTGGCTGCGGCGGCCCGTGGTCCCCCTTCTGCTGCTGGGCCTGTGGCAGTTGCTGAGCAGCACCGGGGCGCTGGATCCCACGGTGCTGGCGTCGCCGGGCACGGTCGCCCGGGCCGCCGCCGATCTGGTGTCGAGCGGTCAGCTGTCCACCGCCATGGGGGTGTCGCTGCGCCGGGTGCTGGCGGGGCTGGCCATCGGCGGGGTGGCCGGGACCGGGCTGGCGCTGGTGGCGGGACTGTCGCGGCTGGGGGAGGACACGGTCGACGCGACGGTGCAGATGCTGCGGACGGTGCCCTTCGTGGGCCTGATCCCGTTGCTGATCATCTGGCTGGGCATCGGCGAGGCGCCGAAGATCGCGCTGATCTCGCTGGGGGTGACGTTCCCGCTGTACCTGAACGTGTACGCGGGCATCCGGGGCGTGGACGAGCAGTTGGTGGAGGCCGGTTCGTCGCTGGGGCTGTCGCGCTGGGGGCTGGTGCGGCATGTCGTCCTGCCGGGTGCGCTGCCGGGGCTGATGACGGGGCTGCGGTACGCGCTGGCGACCTCGTGGCTGGCGCTCATCTTCGGCGAGCAGGTCAACGCGGACGCGGGGATCGGCTTTCTGCTCAATCAGGCGCGGGAGTTCTACCGCACCGACCAGATCGTGGTCTGCCTGGTCATCTACGCACTGCTCGGGCTCACTGCCGACGCCGTGGTCCGCACTCTCGAAAGGCTGTTGCTGCAATGGCGACCGACATTCACGGGCCAGTAGAGGGACCGGTGGTACGCGTCGAAGGGCTGAGCCGGTCCTTCGACGGCCGTCCGGTCATCGACGACCTCGATCTGGCCCTGCGGCCGGGCGAGTTCACCGCGCTGCTGGGCCGCAGCGGCTGTGGCAAGAGCACGCTGCTGCGCGTACTGGCCGGGCTTGACCGGGAGATCGCGGGCACCCTTCTGGTGCCGAAGCGGCGGGCTGTGGCCTTCCAGGCGCCGCGGCTGATGCCGTGGAAGCGGGTGTGGCGCAATGTGCTGCTCGGGCTGCCGGGCAGGCCCGAACGGGCCGTCGCGGAGAGCGCGCTGGAGGAGGTGGGGCTGAGCCACCGGTCAGGGGCGTGGCCCAAGACGCTGTCGGGCGGGGAGGCGCAGCGGGCGTCGCTGGCCAGGGCGCTGGTGCGCGAGCCCGATCTGCTGCTGCTCGACGAGCCGTTCGGCGCGCTGGACGCGCTGACCCGGATCAAGGCGCAGCGGCTCGTGGCCGAGCTGTGGCAGCGGCGCGGCTGCGCGGTGCTGCTGGTCACGCACGACGTCGAGGAGGCGCTGCTGCTGGCCGACCGGGCGCTGGTGATGCGGGACGGCGTCATCGCGTACGACACGCCCGTGGACCTGCCCCGGCCCCGCGACGCCGGCGACCCCGGATTCATCGCGTTGCGTACGCGGCTGCTCGCCGAACTCGGCGTCGACGCCGTTCCCTCCGCCGCCTGACCCCCCGCTGCCCGACCTGAATTTTCATCACACGAGAAAGCCACGCATCCCATGAGAACCGCACGATTCGCCCCAGCCCTGCTGCTTCCCCTCGCTCTGCTTCTCACCGCCTGCGGTGGTACCTCGTCCGCCGACAGCAAGTCGGGCGGCTCGGGCGGCGTCACGCTCAACGTCGGCGACCAGAAGGGCGGCTCCGAGGCGATCCTGGCGGCGGCCGGCGAGCTGGACGGCCTTACGTACAAGATCAAGTGGTCGACGTTCACGTCCGGGCCGCCGCTGCTGGAGGCGGTCAACGCCAAGGCCGTGGACATCGGCGGCGTCGGCAACACCCCGCCGGTGTTCGCGGCGGGGGCGGGGTCGAAGATCGCGGTGGTGGGCGCCACGCACGGCTCGTCGTACGGCGAGGCGCTCGTCGTCCCGAAGGGCTCGTCGCTGACGAAGACCGCCGACCTGAAGGGCAGGACGATCGCGGTCGCGCAGGGCAGTTCCGCGCACTTCCAGCTGGTGGCCTCGCTGCAGCAGGCCGGGCTGACGCTGTCGGACGTGAAGGTCAGCTACCTCCAGCCGGCCGACGCGCTGGCCGCGTTCAGCAGCGGCAAGGTCGACGCCTGGGCGATCTGGGATCCGTTCACCTCGCAGGTGCTGGTCAACGGGTCCGGCCGGATCCTGACCTCCGGTCAGGGCCTGGTCAACGGGCTGGCCTTCCAGGTCGCCGCGCCCTCGGCGCTGGCGGACAAGGCGAAGTCGGCCGCCATCGGCGACTACCTCAAGCGGCTGGCCCGCGCGCAGAACTGGGTCTACAAGCACCCGGAGGCCTGGGCGAAGGTGTGGGCGAAGGCCACCGGTCTGCCGTACGACGTGGCGCTGGCCTCGGTCAAGCGCAGCAACGGGACCCGGGTGCCGGTGGCCGTGGACGACGCCGCGATCGCCTCCGAGCAGAAGATCGCCGACACGTTCGAGAAGCTGAAGCTCATCCCGAAGCACGTCGACTTCGCCGAGGTCGTCGACAAGCGCTTCAACGGTGATCTGCCGCCGTCCACCACCGCTGCCCGTACCTACCCGAAGGCCGGCTGATGTCCGTTCACCTGCACTGGTTCCTGCCCACGGGCGGCGACGGCCGCACCCTGGTCGACCGCCACGCCTACGCGCACAACGCGCCCGCCGCACCGGGCGTGCGCGCTCCCGACATCGACTACCTGGCGCAGATCGCGCGCGCCGCCGACCAGCTCGGCTTCGAGGCCGTGCTGACGCCGACCGGCACCTGGTGCGAGGACGCGTGGCTGACGACGGTCGCGCTGTCCCAGCACACCGAGCGGCTGAAGTTCCTGGTGGCCTTCCGGCCGGGCGTCATCTCCCCCGTGCTGGCGGCGCAGATGGCGGCTACGTACCAGCGGATCACCCGGGGGCGGCTGCTGCTCAATGTCGTCACCGGCGGCGACTCCGCCGAGCAGCGGCGCTTCGGCGACCATCTGGACCACGACGAGCGCTACGCCCGGACCGACGAGTTCCTCCAGGTGGTGCGCGGGGTGTGGGAGGGCAGGCCGTACGACTTCCACGGCTCGCACTACCAGGTGGACGGCGGGCTGGTCGCGCTGCCACCCGAGCCGAGGCCGCAGATCTTCTTCGGCGGCTCGTCGCCGGCGGCGGGGCCGGTCGCGGCCAGGAACGCCGACGTGTACCTCACCTGGGGCGAGCCGCCCGAGCAGGTCAAGCGGAAGATCGACTGGATCCGGGGACTCGCGGAGGCGGAGGGCCGTGATGTCCGCTTCGGCATCCGGATGCATGTGATCTCGCGGGATTCGGCGCGGGACGCGTGGGCGACGGCGGACCGGCTGCTCGCGGACCTGGACGAGGAGACGATCGCGGCGGCCCAGCAGGCGCTCGGGCGCAGCGAGTCGGTGGGCCAGCAGCGGATGCTGGCGCTGCACGGCGGCTCGCGCGACAAGCTGGAGATCTCGCCCAATCTGTGGGCGGGGGTCGGGCTGGTGCGCGGCGGGGCGGGCACGGCGCTGGTCGGCAGCCATGCCGAGGTCGCCGACCGGATCGAGGAGTACCACGCCCTGGGCATCGAGCACTTCGTGCTGTCGGGCTATCCGCATCTGGAGGAGGTGTACTGGTTCGGGGAGGGCGTACGCCCCGAACTGGCCGCGCGCGGGCTCCTGCCGCCGTCCGTCGGGGCCCCGGCTCCCGGTGCCGGCGCCGCCGCTGTGCCGTTGCTGGTGGCCGGCGGACGCTGAACCCACTATTGGTCTGGACCAATAGTGGGTTCCCGGGGTAAGGTCCCTCTGCCCGCCGCGCGCCGAAGGGGGACCCATGTACGCGCCGCACCGAGTCGCCGCACTGGTCGACGCATGCCTGCTGCCGGCCTGCGACGGGGACCGGCTGCCCGGCTGGATCGCCGAGGGCCTGGCGGGAGACATGCCCGGCGTCGTGCTGTACGGGCAGGCTCCCGCCGGGCTGCGCGACGCGTATCCGGACGCCCTGATCGGCCGGATCCCGTCGGGCGGGACGGCGTCGGGGCTGGTGGAGGGCGAGGCCAACCTTCATCTGGGCGTACGGCCGCTGCGGGGTGTCGGAGCGACGCGGGCGTACGTCGAGGGGCTGCAGGCCCATGGTGTGGCGGCGGCGCTCGGGCCATTCGACGGGGAGCCGCCGCTGCTGCCGTTCGCGGAGGGCGTGGCGGCGGGGGTGCGGGCGGTCACCGTCGACACCGCCGCCGCGCTGGGTGGGCCCTGCGTCCCGGAGCTGCTGCGCGGGCAGCTCGGCTATGACGGCGTGGCCGTCAGCGGCCCGCTGGACGCCTCCGCCGTGGTCGACCGCTGGGGCGTCCCCGGCGCGGCCGTCCTGGCCTGGATCGCCGGTCTCGACCTGCTGCGGCTCGGCCCCGGCTGCGGCCCCGGGGTCCACCGGGCCGTCCACACCGCGGCCGCGCGAGCCGTCGCGGACGGCGACCTCCCGGCCGCGCGGCTGGCCGAGGCGGCCACGCGCGTCGCCCGGCTGCGGCGGTGGGCCGGCGACCCGGGAAGGATCCGGCGCCCCGCGCAGTTCGTACAACCGTGAACGACATCGAGGTGGCCGTCATCGGGGCGGGTCAGGGCGGGCTGTCCGCCGCTTATTTCCTCCACCGGGCCGGGCTGCGGCCCGAGCGGGACTTCGTGGTCCTCGACCACTCCCCCGGCCCCGGCGGCGCCTGGCAGTTCCGCTGGCCGTCGCTGACCTACGGCAGGGCCCACGGCGTGCACGAACTGCCCGGCATGACGCTGGAAGGCGCCGATCCCGACCGGCCCTCGGCGGAGGTCGTCGCGGAGTACTTCGACCGCTACGAGCGCACCTTCGACCTGCGGGTGCGGCGGCCGGTGAACGTATCCGCCGTGCGGGACTCCGGTGACGGCCGGCTGCTCGTCGACACCGGCGGAGGCGCCTGGGCCGCCCGCGCCCTGATCAACGCCACCGGCACCTGGGACCGGCCCTTCGTCCCCCGCTACCCCGGCCAGGAGGTCTTCCGGGGACGCCAGCTCCACACGGCCGGCTACCGGCGGCGTGAGGACTTCGCCGGCAAGCGCGTCATCGTGGTCGGCGGCGGCACGTCGGCCGTACAGCTGCTGATGGAGATCGCCGAGGTCGCCGCCGCCACGACCTGGGTCACCCGCCGGCCGCCGGTCTTCCGCACCGGGCCCTTCGGCGAGGACCAGGGGCGAGCCGCCGTCGCCCTCGTCGAGCAGCGGGTCCGCGAGGGCCTGCCGCCGCAGAGCGTCGTCAGTGTCACCGGGCTGCCGATGACCGAGGCCATGGCGGCGGCGCGGGCCCGGGGCGTGCTCGACCGGCTCCCCATGTTCGACCGGCTCACGGAAGACGGTGCGGTGTGGGATGACGGGCGTCACATCGACGCGGACGTCATCCTCTGGGCCACCGGCTTCCGGGCCGCCCTGGACCATCTCGCTCCGCTGCGGCTGCGCGAGCCGGGCGGCGGCATCCGGCTGGACTCCCTGACCCGCGTCGCCCGGGACCACCGGGTGCATCTCATCGGGTACGGGCCTTCGGCCAGCACGATCGGGGCGAATCGCGCCGGGCGCAGCGCGGTGCGGGAGGTCAGGCGGCTGCTGCGACCCACCCCGGCCCCGGTCGGCTGACCGGCCCGGGACTCAGCGGGACTTCAGCGTCGAGCCGCGCACCACGAGCTCCGGCTGGAGGACGATGCGTCGGTGCTCATGCGCGTCCGCCTCGTCGCCCGTCTCCTCGATGAGGAGATCCGCGGCGGCCCGCCCCATCCGGTAGGCCGGCTGCCGTACGGAGGTGAGCGGCACGGCCGCTGCCGCCGCGAACTCGATGTCGTCGTAGCCGACGAGGGCGATCTCGTGGGGGACGGAGATACCGGCGGCGTAGAGGGACTGGAGGACGCCGAGGGCAAGCAGGTCGTTGGCGCAGAAGACGGCGGTGGGGCGGCGGGACATGCCGAGGAGGCGGGCGCCGGCGTCGCGGCCGGAGGGGACGTCGAGGCGGTCGGCCTCGATGTGGGAGAGGGATTCGGGCGGGAGCCCGGCGGCGGCCAGGGCGGCGAGGGCGCCGGTGCGGCGGTCCTGGCACTGGGTGAGGTGCATGGGACCGCTGATGTAGAGGATGTGCTCGTGGCCCTGCTCGATGAGGTGCTCGGCGGCCAGCCGGCCGCCGGCGATGTCGTCGACGGAGACGGAGCAGGCCTCGGCGCTGGGGACGACGCGGTCGACGAAGACGTAGGGGATGCCGTGCCGGCGGAAGGACTCCAGGTTGCGCCCGGTGGTGTCGGCGGGGGTGACCAGCACGCCGCGCACCCGCTGCTCGGCGAAGAGACCGAGGTAGTCGGCCTCCTCGGCCGGGCTCTCGGCGCTGTTGCAGAGCATCACGCCGAGGCCGGTCTCGCGGGCGGCGCGCTCCGCGCCGGAGGCCACCTCCACGAAGAACGGGTTGGCCATGTCGAGGACGAGCAGGGCGATGATCCGGCTGCGGCCGGCCCTCAGCTGGCGCGCGGACTCACTGCGCACGTAGCCGAGTTCGTCGATCACTTCGAGCACGCGGGCGCGCGTGTCCGCCGAGACCATGTCGGGGCGGTTGATGACGTTCGACACCGTGCCGACCGAGACCCCTGCCTGACGTGCGACATCCTTGATGCCCACCATGCGTGTCACGGGCTTTGACCCACCGCCTTCCGCGGCTCGCTGCGGCCGCGCGCATCATGCTACGCACACAGGGGGTGATCAGGGCCTTCGGTGCCCGGACAGTGACGAGGCCCGGACCACCAGTTCCGGCTGGAACACGATCCGCTGGTGCGCGTGCGCGGCCGGGGCGCCCTCGTCCGTCTCCGCGATGAGCAGTTCCGCCGCCGTACGCCCGATGCGGTGCGCGGGCTGCCGTACGGAGGTGAGGGGGACGGCCGCGGCGGAGGCGAAGTCGATGTCGTCGTAGCCCACGATCGCCATCTCCTCCGGGACCCGCAGGCCTGCCGCGTACAGCGCCTGCAGGACGCCGAGGGCGAGCAGGTCGTTGGCGCAGAAGACGGCCGTGGGCCGGTCGGCCATGCCGAGCAGGCGCCCCGCCGCCTCCCGGCCCGCGGTGACGTCGAAGCGGGCGGCCTCCAGCACGGTCAGCCGGTCCGGGGGCAGGCCTGCCTCGGCGAAGGCGGCCAGGGCGCCCGCGTGCCGGTCGCGGGACTGGGCGAGGTGGGCGGGACCGCTGAGGTAGACGACCTTGCGGTGGCCTTCGGTGAGGAGGTGGCGTACGGCGAGCCGTCCGCCGGCGACGTCGTCCATGGAGACCGAGCAGGCCTCGGCGCTGGGCTGGTCCCGGTCGGCGTAGACGAAGGGGATGCCCCGGCTGCGCAGGACATGGAGCCTGCCGTCGGCGGCGTCGTCGCCGGTCGGGGTGACCAGGACGCCGCGCACCTGCTGCTCGGCGAACATCGCGAGGTAGTCGGCCTCCTCGGCCGGGTCGGCGGCACTGTTGCACATCATCACGGCCAGCCCCGCCGCGCGGGCGGCCTGCTGCGCGCCGCGCGCCATCTCGACGAAGAAGGGGTTGGCCATGTCCAGGACGAGCAGGGCGATGATCCGGCTGCGGCCGGCCCGCAACTGGCGGGCCGACTCGCTGCGCACGTACCCGAGCCGTTCGATGACGGCGAGCACGCGCTGCCGGGTGTGGTCCGACACGGAGTCAGGCCGGTTGAGCACGTTGGAGACCGTGCCGAGCGAGACGCCCGCCTGCTCGGCCACGTCCTTGATTCCTATGTGCGTACCGGTTCTGTTCAGGGTCGGTCCGGCCTTTCAGACGGGCAGCTGGAAGTCGATGACGTGCAGCGGCGACGGGGTGGTCGTGCCGGTGGACTTCTCCTGGTAGAGGATCGAGAGCACGCCGTCCTGGGCGATCCGGGTGTGGTCCACGAGGACCTCGCCGAAGGCGTTGAGGGTGCTGGTGCCGTCGTAGAGCACGGCCCAGTCGGTCCAGGAGGAGGACGCCGAGGCCGCCACGATACGGCCGAACGGCATGATGACGTACGCGTTGTTGTAGGCGTCCAGGACCAGCTGCGAGCGCTGGGTGGAGTTCATGGCGACCGGGACCTCGGTCTTGTGCCAGGTGCCGGAGGAGTCCTTGTAGATGTGGAAGGGGCGGGCGTAGGCGATGCGGCCTGCTTCGTAGCTGGTGATGCACTGGCCGAAGCGGCCGGGTACGTAGGAGATCAGGGCGTGCGGGAGGTTGTTGGAGTCGACGGCCTGCGACTCCTGGTTCATCAGGGCGTGGTCGGGGTTGAGGGAGTCCACGATGATGCCGCTGGAGTTGACCGTGACCAGGGAGGAGCCGGTGGTGCCGACCGTGGTTCCGGCGGAGTTCTTCCAGGTGCGGCCGTAGTCGGTGCTGCGGAAGTAGACCGTGTCGTGGTTGGTGAGGTCGGCGCCGCAGGTCACGGCACCGTTCTGCTCGCGCCAGGTGCCGAAGACGTGCAGGGCGCCGTCGCTGCCGTAGTCCAGGCCGTGCAGGTACAGGTTGCGGAAGCTGCTGGAGCCGTGGGTGTTGGTGTACGTGCCCGTGTTGCTGGTCCAGTTGCCGAGGTTGGACCAGGTGCTGCCGTTGTACTCGGCCAGCGCCGCCTGGCCGTTGCCGGATATGCCGGTGCGGTAGCTGAGCTGGAGCCGGTTCTGCGGCGAGACGATGAACTGGGGGTAGGTGAAGGTGGAGGTGAGGGCGACGCCGTCCATGCTGGTCTGAACGGAGCCGAACTGCGCGGCGGTCCAGGAGTGGGAGGCGGGGCTGGAGACCAGGCCGGCCACGGACTTGACGTAGAAGTAGCCGTTGCTGTGCGAGTCCATCACCAGGTGGAGGCGGCCATCGCTGGGCGAGATGCCGGCCGATATGACGTTGTGCGAGTCGTCGGCCTTGAGGGTGTGGCCGACGGTGACCTTGGACCACGTGGTGCTGCCCAGGGCGCGGCGGGCGACGGTGGCGTTGCGGTCGGAGGCGTACCAGACGGCGTACTGGTAGCCGTTGTAGGTGAGGATGCCGTTCTTCTGGAAGGCGTTGTTGTTGACCAGCCCGTCGTACGAGACGAAGTACAGGGCGGTGGAGTCCAGCACGCTGGTGGAGATCTGGGTGGCGGACGGGGCGGTGGCGGCGGTGGCCCGGCCCATGGTCACTCCCCCGATGGTGAGGGCGGCGGCGCCGCCGACGGCGCTGCGCAGCAGGGTACGGCGGTTGGGCGAGAGAGACATCATCGGCTCCTTGGTGGTTCGCGGAATCAGCGGATTCCGCGGAGTGTGCCATTCCGCGTATTTCGGAGAGTCCTCGGGCTCGCGGCCCAGCTGCGTCCTCAGGCGAGGTGGAAGACCTCGGTCAGCGGGCGCATGGCCTCGTCGGGCCGTGCGCCGTCCAGCGCTTCGAAGAAGCCGCCCATCTCCGCCTGCCATCGGGCGTTGACGTCGGTGGCGGCCATGGCCTCCTGCGCGGCGGCGAAGTCGTCGGTCTCCAGGTAACCGACGAGCAGTCCGTCCTCGCGCAGGAAAAGGGAGTAGTTGTGCCAGCCGGTGGCCGAGAGAGCTTCGAGCATCTCCGGCCACACGGCGGCATGGCGTTCGCGGTATTCGTCCAGCCGGTCCTGACGGACCTTCAGCAGGAAGCAGACACGCTGCACGCTGGTGGGGCTCCTTGTCCGATGATCAGAGATCCAGAGGATCAGAAGTCGAACGAGTCGATGTTGGCCTTGTTGAAGACGGTGGGCTTGCCGAGCAGCACGGTGCCCTTGTCGCCGATGGTGAAGGTGCCCAGGTCACCGGCCTTGAAGGTCTGGCCCGAAGTGCCGCTGATCTGGCCCGAGGCGAGCGCGACGGAAGCGTAGGCGGCCAGCTCGCCGAGCTTGGACGGGTCCCACAGCTCGAAGGCCGTGACCGTGCCGTTCTTGACGTACGCGCGCATGTCGTTCGGGGTGCCGAGACCGGTGACCTCGACCTTGCCCTTGTACTTGGAGCCGGCGATGTACTGGGCGGCGGCCTTGATGCCGACCGTGGTCGGGGAGATGATCCCCTTCAGGTTCGGGTACTGCTGGAGCAGGCCCTGGGTCTGCTGGAAGGAGGTCTGCGCGTCGTCGTTGCCGTAGGCGACCTTGACGAGCTTGACGTTCTTGTACTCCGGCTTCTTCAGCTCGTCCTTCATGAAGCCGATCCAGGTGTTCTGGTTGGTCGCCGTCTGGGCGGCCGACAGGATCGCGATCTCGCCCTTGTAGTTGATCTGCTTGGCGAGCAGCTGCACCTCGGTGCGGCCGAGGTCCTCGGCGCTGGCCTGGGAGATGAAGAGCTGGCGGCAGTCAGCGTTGGTGTCGGAGTCGTACGTGACGACGCTGATGCCGTTCTTCATGGCCTGCTTGAGGGCCGTGCACAGCGCACCCGGGTCCTGGGCCGAGACCGCGATGGCGTTGACCTGCTGCTGGG
Organism: Streptomyces sp. NBC_01537; assembly: GCF_045040445.1. Lineage (NCBI taxonomy): Bacteria > Bacillati > Actinomycetota > Actinomycetes > Kitasatosporales > Streptomycetaceae > Streptomyces > Streptomyces sp. NBC_01537. The sequence continues at coordinate 813,136 of NZ_CP109392.1, forward strand.
TGAGGGTGTTGACGTAGGAGACCTGGCCGGAGGTGTCGGTGCCGCTGCTGGTGCCGACCTCCTTGTACTTGGAGCCGAGGGCGGTCAGGGCCTTCTTGCCGCCGTTGTCGGAGATGGTGAAGTACGGGTTGTTGACCTGCTTGGGCAGGAAGGCGACCGTCAGGCCCTTCTTGGTGGGCGCGTCGGGGTTGGCGGAGGCGGAGGTGGCCGCCGCGGAGGAGGAGTCCGAGGACGAGGAGGAGTTCTTGGTGGTGCCGCCGCAGGCGGTCAGGGCGATGGACAGGGCGGCGGTGGCGGCGACCGACGCGGCGATTCTCTGGCTGATGGGCATGACGAAGGTTCCTCTCGCGGAACTGGGGAGGTCGGTACGGAAGTACGGAGTCACGGATAAGGGACGGTCAGGCCGGTGCGGCCGCGGCGGTTGCCGCTGTTCGGCGGCGGGCACGGGCGGTGGCGATCTGCTTGGCCACCCGCGGGCCGAGTACGGAGATCACCAGCAGGACGCCGGTGACCACGATCTGGGACTGGGCGGAGACGTTCACCAGGCTCATGACGTTCTGCAGAGCGCCGAGCAGGAACACCCCGGCGACCGCGCCGCCGATGGTGCCCTTGCCGCCGTCGAAGTCGATCCCGCCCAGCAGGACAGCGGCGACGACGGACAGCTCCAGCCCGGTGGCGTTGTCGTAGCGGGCGCTGGCGTAGTGCAGGGCCCAGAAGATCCCGGTGAGGGAGGCCATCAGCCCGGTCACTGCGAACGTGACGAGCTTGAGGCGCTTCACCCGGATCCCGGCGAACCGGGCCGCCTCCTCCGAGGCGCCGGTGGCGAACAGGGAGCGGCCGACCGGGGTGGCGTGCAGCACGATCCCGGCGATGACCAGCAGGATCACCCACAGCACGGCGGCCTTGGGGATGAAGGTGTCGCCGATCCGGCCGGCCCCGAAGTCAAGGTACTGCTCGGGGAAGTCGGTGACGGAGTTGGCGCCCAGCACGATCTGGGCGATACCCCGGTACGCGGCGAGCGTACCGATGGTGACCGCCAGCGAGGGCAGGCCCAGCTTGGTCACCAGTAGGCCGTTGACCAGGCCGCAGACCAGGCCGAGCAGCAGGCACAAGGGGATGATGGTCTCGATCGCCATCCCGCCGTTCCACAGCGCGCCCATCACCGCGCCGGACAGCCCGGCGGTCGAGCCGACCGACAGGTCGATCTCGCCGGAGACCACCAGCATCGTCATGGGCAGCGCGATCAGCGCGATCGGCAGGGTGTTGCCGATCAGGAACGACAGGTTGAGGGCGTTGCCGAAGTTGTCGACGAAGGAGAAGGAGCCCACCAGCAGGGCGATCAGCAGCGCGCCCACGACGGTGTCCCAGCGGACGTAGTTCCTCAGGCTCAGGTCAGCCATGGTGGGCACTCCTCGCTTCCGCGGCACGCTTGCGCAGGACGTTCGCCACTCGCAGGGCCACCACGCGGTCCACGGCGATGGCGAGCAGCAGCAGGATTCCGTCGATGGCCAGGACCCAGACCGAGCTGACGCCGATCGAGGGCAGGACGCTGTTGATCGAGGTGAGCAGCATCGCGCCCAGCGCCACCCCGTAGACGCTGCCGGAGCCCCCGGTGAAGGCGACCCCGCCGACCACTACGGCGCTGACGACGGTCAGTTCGTAGCCGCTGCCGGTGCCGGAGTCCACGTTGCCGAAGCGCGCCAGGTACAGGGCGCCGGCGAGTCCGGCGAGCGCGCCGCAGGCGACGTACGCGGCCAGGATCCGCTTGCGCACCGGGACGCCGGCCAGGCGGGCGGCCTCCGGGCTGGAGCCGAGCGCGTAAAGCTCCCGGCCGCTGCGGTAGTTGCTCATGTAATAGCCGACGCCGACGAGGACCAGCACGGCCAGGATCGCGAGGTACGGGATCGGGCCGAGGCCGTCGTGGCCGAAGGTGATGAAGCCGCCGGGCAGGTCGTTGGCGGTGATCTCGCGGGAGCCGACCCAGATGGAGTCGATGCCCCGGATGATGTAGAGCGTGCCCAGGGTGACCACGAGGGCGGGGACCTGGCCGATGCTCACCAGCAGGCCGTTGAGCGCGCCGAAGACCACGCCGATGCCGACCGCGATCAGGACGGCGACCAGCGGGTTGCCGCCGCCGTGCAGATAGGTGCCGGCAGCGAAGGCGGAGATGCCGAGCACCGAGCCGACGGACAGGTCGACGTTGCGGGTGATGACGACGACGGCCTCGCCGACCGCGACCAGCACCAGGATCGTCGCGTTGAGCAGCAGGTCCTTGATGCCCTGGTGGCTGAGGAAGGCCGAGTTGGAGATCTGGGTGGCGGCCAGCATGAGCACCAGCACCACGAGGATGGCCAGCTCGCGCATCTTCAGTACGCGGTCGAGCAGTTGCCCGGCGCGCTGCCCGTCCGGCGCGAGTTTCACGGGTTCGATGGTTGTCGTCATGCTGCTTTCCCTCCCGCTGCCACGCCGGTGGCGGCGGCCATAACGGACTGCTCGGTCGCCTCGGCGCGCGGGATCTCGGCGGCGATCCGCCCCTCGTGCATCACCAGGACGCGGTCGGCCATGCCGAGGATCTCGGGCAGGTCGGAGGAGATCATGAGCACCGCCACGCCGTCGGCGGCGAGCTGCGACAGCAGCCGGTGCACCTCGGCCTTGGTGCCCACGTCGATGCCGCGGGTGGGTTCGTCGACGATGAGGACGTCGGGGGCGGTGGCCAGCCACTTGGCCAGCACCACCTTCTGCTGGTTGCCGCCAGACAGGGTGCCGACGAGGTCGCCGAGGCGGGCGTACTTGACCTGCAGCTTGACCGCCCAGTCCAGGGCGCGGCTGCGCTCGTGGGCGCGGTTCATCAGTCCGGCGCGGGAGGAGGCCCGCAGCCCGGTGAGACCGATGTTGCGCTCGATGGACATGTCCATCACCAGGCCCTGGGCCCGCCGGTCCTCGGGGACCAGAGCGAGTCCGGCGGCCATCGCCAGGCTGGGGGCGCCGGTCGGCAGCGGCTTGCCGCCGACCGCGACCTCGCCTGCGTCCCAGCGGTCGACACCGAAGACAGCGCGGGCGACCTCGCTGCGGCCGGCCCCGACCAGTCCGGCCAGGCCCACGATCTCGCCCCGCCGCACCTCGAAGGAGACGTCGGTGAAGACGCCCTCCCGGGTGAGTCGGCGCACGCTGAGGGCAACCTCGCCGACCTCGGCGTCCTGCTTGGGGTAGAGCTCGTCCAGATCACGGCCGACCATGCGGCGGATCAGGTCCTCGTCGGTCAGCCCCTCGACCCGCTCGCTGGCGATCCAGCGGCCGTCGCGCAGGGTGGTGACCCGCTGGCACAGCCCGAAGATCTCCTCCAGACGGTGCGAGATGAAGAGGACGGCCGCGCCCTGCTCGCGCAGTGTGCGTACGACCCCGAAGAGCCGGGCGACCTCCGCGCCGGTGAGGGCGGCGGTCGGCTCGTCCATGATGAGGACGCGGGCGTCGAAGGAGAGCGCCTTGGCGATCTCGACGATCTGCTGGTCCGCGATCGACAGGCCCCGGCAGGGCTGGTCGGGGTCGAGGTCGACGCCGAGGCGGCTGATGAGGGCGGCGGTGGCCGCGTGCACGGCCTTGTGGTCGACGCGGCCGAGCGAGCGGCGCGGCTGGCGGCCCATGAAGATGTTCTCGCCGACGGTCAGGTCCGGGAAGAGCGTCGGCTCCTGGTAGATCACCGCGATGCCGGCGTCCCGTGCGTCGGACGGCCCGTGGAAGACGACGGGCTCGCCGTCGATCAGCACGCTGCCGGTGTCCGGCCGGTGCACTCCCGCGAGCATTTTGATGAGGGTGGACTTTCCGGCGCCGTTCTCTCCTGCGAGTGCGTGTGCCTCGCCGGCGAAGAGCTCCAGGGACACGCCCTGGAGAGCCCGTACGGCACCGAAGGACTTGGACGCGTCCGCCAGTGCGAGCACGGGCCGTCCGGCCGTCTCCGGCTGGTTCATTTGAGCCTCGCATGAAAGGTTTCAACAAGGTTTCACGGACGTTAGGCCCATCAAGAGGGAAACGTCAATGCATTCGTTTCAACTTTTCTAAGCCGTGATCCAACGATGGACGGAGTCTTCTGCGGACGCCTTGACACCCGGGCCGGGCACGCCTAGCTTCCCCTGAGTGAAACGATTCATGGCGGGAGCGATGACATGACCGATCTGTCTTCGGTAAAGGCTGCGCTCAAGGCGCAGGCCGTCGAGACGCCCTCCTGGGCGTACGGGAACTCCGGCACCCGCTTCAAGGTGTTCGCCCAGGCGGGCGTGCCGCGTAACCCGTTCGAAAAACTGGACGATGCCGCGCGCGTCCACGAGCACACAGGGGTCGCCCCGACCGTGGCCCTGCACATCCCGTGGGACCGGGTGGACGACTACGCGGGCCTTGCCACCTACGCCAAGGAGCGCGGGCTGCGGCTGGGCACGATCAACTCCAATGTCTTCCAGGACGACGACTACAAGCTCGGCTCGGTCACCAACCCGGATCCCGTGATCCGGCGCAAGGCCACCGACCACCTCCTGGACTGCGTCGACATCATGGACGCCACCGGCTCCCGTGACCTCAAGCTGTGGTTCTCCGACGGCACCAACTACCCCGGCCAGGACGACATCGCAGACCGCCAGGCGCGCCTGGGCGAAGCCCTGGCCGAGGTCTACGCACGGCTCGGCGACGACCAGCGCATGCTGCTGGAGTACAAGTTCTTCGAGCCCGCCTTCTACGCCACCGACGTCCCGGACTGGGGCACCGCCTACGCGCACTGCCTCAAGCTCGGCGAGAAGGCCCAGGTCGTGGTGGACACCGGCCATCACGCCCCCGGCACCAACATCGAGTTCATCGTGGCCACGCTGCTGCGCGAGGGCAAGCTCGGCGGCTTCGACTTCAACTCCCGCTTCTACGCCGACGACGACCTCATGGTCGGCGCCGCCGACCCCTTCCAGCTCTTCCGGATCATGTACGAGGTCGTGCGCGGCGGCGGCCTGAAGGCCGAGACCGGCGTGGCCTTCATGCTCGACCAGTGCCACAACATCGAGGCCAAGATCCCGGCCATCATCCGCTCCGTGATGAACGTCCAGGAGGCCACGGCCAAGGCCCTGCTGATCGACGCGGACGCGCTGAGCGCCGCCCAGCGGTCCGGTGACGTCCTGGAGGCCAACGCCGTCCTGATGGACGCGTACAACACCGACGTCCGGCCGCTGCTGCGCGAGGTCCGCGAGGAGCTCGGCATCGACCCCGAGCCCATGGCCGCCTACAAGGCCTCCGGCTGGGCCGAGCGCATCGTCGCCGACCGCGTCGGCGGCACGCAGGCGGGCTGGGGCGCGTAGCGCCTCCGGCGCGGTGACCGTGCCCCGTAGGGGCACGGGGAACTGAGCGACCAGCCCGCCACGGCCCGCGCGTCATCACGATGCGCATCACCAACGAATCCGCACCAGAACCCCCAGGGACCCGCAGATGACCCCAGAACCACACCCCGAGGCCGCCGCGCTCCTGACGCGCTCGCACCGGCTCGGCGCAGATCCGCGCAACACCAACTACGCGGGCGGCAACACGTCCGCCAAGGGCTCCGCCACCGACCCCGTCACCGGGCAGGAGACCGAGCTGATGTGGGTCAAGGGGTCGGGCGGCGACCTGGGGACGCTGACCGAGGGCGGGCTCGCCGTGCTGCGGCTCGACCGGCTGCGCGCGCTGAAGGGCGTCTACCCGGGAGTGGAGCGCGAGGACGAGATGGTCGCCGCCTTCGACTACTGCCTGCACGGCAAGGGCGGGGCGGCCCCGTCCATCGACACCGCGATGCACGGCCTGGTCGACGCCGCCCACGTCGACCACCTGCACCCGGACTCCGGAATTGCCCTCGCCTGCGCCGCCGACGGCGAGGCCCTCACCAAGGAGTGCTTCGGCGACGAGGTGGTGTGGGTGCCCTGGCGCCGCCCCGGCTTCCAGCTCGGCCTGGACATCGCCGCCGTCAAGGCCGCCAACCCGCAGGCCATCGGCTGCGTTCTCGGCGGCCACGGCATCACCGCCTGGGGGGCCACCTCGGACGAGTGCGAGGCGAACTCGCTGCGCATGATCCGTACCGCCGAGACCTTCCTCCAGCAGCGCGGCAAGGCCGAGCCCTTCGGCCCCGTACTCGACGGTTACGAGCCGCTGCCCGCCGCCGACCGGCGCGCGCGGGCCGCCGCGCTGGCCCCCGTGCTGCGTGCGATCGCCTCCGCCGACCGTCCCCAGGTCGGCCACTTCACCGACTCCGAGCCCGTCCTGGACTTCCTGGCCCGCGCCGAGCACCCGCGCCTCGCCGCGCTCGGCACCTCATGCCCCGACCACTTCCTGCGCACCAAGGTCCGCCCGCTCGTCCTCGACCTCCCCGCCGGGGCCCCGCTGGACCAGGCCATCGCGCGCCTGAAGGAACTGCACGCCGAATACCGCGCCGAATACCGCGCGTACTACGAGCGGCACGCGACCACCGACTCCCCCGCGCTGCGCGGCGCGGATCCGGCGATCATCCTGATCCCCGGCGTCGGAATGTTCTCGTACGGCAAGGACAAGCAGACCGCGCGCGTCGCGGGCGAGTTCTACGTCAACGCGATCAACGTCATGCGCGGCGCCGAGGCCGTCTCCACGTACAAGCCGATCGAGGAGTCCGAGAAGTTCCGCATCGAGTACTGGGAGCTGGAGGAGGCCAAGCTGCGGCGCATGCCCGCGCCGAAGCCGCTGGCGACCCGTATCGCCCTCGTGACCGGCGCCGGCTCCGGCATCGGCAAGGCCATCGCCCAGCGGCTGGCCGCCGAGGGTGCGGTCGTGGTCGTCGCCGACCTCAACGCGGAGAACGCGGCGGCGGTGGCGGAAGAGCTCGGCGGCCCCGACAAGGCGGTCGCGGTCACGGTCGACGTCACGAGCGAGGAGCAGATCGCCGCCGCCTTCGACGAGGCCCTGCTCGCCTTCGGCGGCATCGACCTGGTCGTCAACAACGCCGGCATCTCCATCTCCAAGCCACTCCTGGAGACCACCGCCAAGGACTGGGACCTCCAGCACGACATCATGGCCCGCGGCTCCTTCCTCGTCTCGCGCGAGGCCGCCCGCGTGATGATCGCCCAGGGCCTCGGCGGCGACATCGTCTACATCGCCAGCAAGAACGCCGTCTTCGCCGGCCCCAACAACATCGCCTACTCCGCCACCAAGGCCGACCAGGCCCACCAGGTCCGCCTCCTCGCCGCCGAACTCGGCGAACACGGCATCCGCGTCAACGGCATCAACCCCGACGGCGTCGTGCGCGGCTCCGGCATCTTCGCGGGCGGCTGGGGCGCGAAGCGCGCCGCCGTCTACGGGGTGGACGAGGAGAAGCTCGGCGAGTTCTACGCGCAGCGGACCCTGCTCAAGCGGGAAGTACTGCCCGAGCACGTCGCCAACGCGGTCTTCGCCCTGACGGGCGGCGACCTCACCCACACGACGGGGCTGCACGTCCCGGTGGACGCGGGCGTCGCGGCTGCGTTCCTGCGGTAGGCATTCAGCCCGTCCGGCGTTTGAGGACACTCCCCCAGAGGGGGCACCCCCAGAAGGTCGTTGGCGGCCACCGGCCCGCAGCCGCCAACGAACCGCAATCACCCACACAGCCGAGGTAAGAACGTGACACCCACCCCACCCGCCGCCTTCGCGGCAGTCGACCTCGGCGCGTCCAGCGGCCGCGTCATGGTCGGCCGTGTCGCACCCGGCGTACTGGACCTCGAAGAGGTCCACCGCTTCCCCAACCGCCCCGTGCGTACGGCCGGCACGCTCCACTGGGACGTGCTCGCCCTCTACCGCGGCGTACTGGACGGACTGCGCGCGGCGGGCCCGGTCACCTCGGTCGGGATCGACACCTGGGCCGTGGACTACGGGCTGCTCGCGGCGGACGGCACGCTCCTCGGCAACCCCGTGCACTATCGCGACACGCGCACCGAGGGCGTACCGGAGAAGGTGTGGCAGACCATGCCGCCGCAGGAGCTGTACGCGGCGACCGGTCTGCAGTACGCGCCCTTCAACACGCTCTACCAGCTCGTGGCGGCGGCCGGCACACCCCAGCTGGCGGCGGCGCAACAGCTGCTGCTGATGCCGGACCTGATCTCGTACTGGCTGACGGGCACGGCGGGGACCGAGCTGACGAACGCCTCGACGACGCAGCTGCTGGACCCGCGCACGGGCGACTGGGCGCAGGGCATCGCGGAGCGCCTCGGGATCCCGATGCCGCTGTTCGCGCCGCTGCGCAGGCCGGGTGACCCGGCCGGGGAGCTGCGGCCGGAGGTGCTGGCGGAGACCGGGCTGGAAGGCCCGGTGCCGGTGGTGGCGGTCGGCTCGCACGACACGGCGTCGGCGGTGGCCGCGGTGCCGGCGCGCACGGACCGGTTCGCGTACATCTCGTGCGGCACGTGGTCACTGGCCGGGCTGGAGCTGGACGCGCCCGTCCTCACCGAGGAGTCCAGGGCCGCGAACTTCACCAATGAGCTGGGCGTGGACGGCACGGTCCGCTATCTGCGCAACATCATGGGCCTGTGGCTGCTGCAGGAGAGCCTGCGGGACTGGGAGGCCCAGGGCATCCGTTTCGATCTGCCGCATCTGCTCGCCCAGGCCGCAGAGGCGGCGCCCCTGCGCTCGGTCGTGGACGCGGCCGACCCGGTCTTCCTGCCGCCGGGCGGAATGCCGGACCGTATCGCGCAGGCGTGCCGCCGCACGGGGCAGCCGGTGCCGCGTGACGCGGCGGAGACGGTGCGCTGTGTCCTGGACTCGCTGGCGCTGGCGCACCGCCTGGCGATCGAGGACGCGAAGCGCCTCTCGGGCCGGGAGGTGGACGTGGTCCATATCGTCGGCGGCGGGGCGCACAACGAGCTGCTGTGCCGGCTGACGGCGGATGCCTGCGGGCTGCCGGTGGTGGCGGGTCCCGCCGAGGCGGCGGCGCTCGGCAATGTGCTGGTGCAGGCCCGGGCGGCCGGTGTGATCAGCGGAGGACTCGCAGACATCCGATCTCTGCTTCACAGCACGCAGCCACTGAGGCAGTATGAGCCTTCGGGCGACAGCACACTCTGGGAGGAGGCAGCATGCGCGTTGCGCTCTTCGTGACCTGCGTGAACGACACGCTCTACCCGGACACCGGGCGGGCGGTGGTCACGCTTCTGGAGCGGCTCGGCGTGGAGGTGGACTTCCCGGCGGCGCAGACCTGCTGCGGGCAGGCTCAGTTCAACACCGGCTACCGCCATGAGACCGAGCCCCTGGTACGCCGCTACGCACGGGCTTTCGCGGACTACGACCACATCGTCACGCCGTCCGGGTCCTGCGCGGCCATGGTCCGGGACAACTATCCGCGGATCGGCGCGAAGGCGGCCGCCGAGGGGCGCGGAGAGGAGCTGGCGCGGATCGCCGACTCCGTCGTGCCCAGGACATATGAGCTCACCGAGTTCCTGGTCGACGTGCTCGGGGTGACCGACGTGGGCGCGTACTTCCCGCACACCGTCACCTATCATCCGACCTGTCACGGCCTGCGCATGCTGGGGCTCGGCCGGCGGCCGGTGGAGCTGCTGAGCCATGTGAAGGGCCTGGAGCTGCGCGAGCTGCCCGGCGCGCAGGAGTGCTGCGGCTTCGGCGGCACCTTCGCCGTCAAGAACGCGGCCGTGTCCGCGGCGATGGGCGCCGACAAGGCCCGGCACATCGGCGAGACGGGGGCGGCGGCGGTCTGCACCGTCGACAACTCGTGCCTGATGCACATCGGCGGCACCCTGGCCCGGCTCGGCTCACCGACCAGGCCGCTGCACATCGCCGAGATCCTCGCCTCCACCGAGGAGCAGCCCTTCGTGCTCGGAGACGTTCTGGGAGACATCCGATGAGCGGTACGTATCTGGGCATGCCGGCCTTCCCCAAGGCCGCGTCGGAGTCGACTCGCGACCTGCGCATGCGGGCCAATCTCACCCATGCGACGCACACCATCCGCGACAAGCGCGCCAAGGCGGTGGCCGAACTGGCCGACTGGGCTCAGCTGCGCTCCGCGGGGGCCGCGATCAAGGACCGTACGCTGCGCCATCTCGACCACTACCTGGAGCAGGTCGAGGCGGCGGTGGAAGCGGCGGGCGGCCATGTCCACTGGGCGGCGGACGCCGACGAGGCGAACCGGATCGTGACCGAGCTGGTCCGGATGACCGGCGAGACCGAGGTCGTGAAGGTCAAGTCGATGGCCACCCAGGAGATCGGCCTCAACGACGCGCTGGCGGAAGCCGGGATCCGGGCGTACGAAACGGATCTGGCGGAGCTGATCGTGCAGCTCGGCGACGATCTGCCCTCGCACATCCTGGTTCCGGCGATCCACCGCAACCGCTCCGAGATCCGTGACATCTTCCGCGAGGAGATGGGCAACTGGGGCCGCCCGGCGCCCGAGGGGCTCACCGACCGGCCCGCCGAGCTGGCGGAGGCGGCGCGGCTGCATCTGCGGGAGAAGTTCCTGCGGGCGAAGGTCGGGATCTCGGGGGCCAACTTCATGGTGGCGGAGACCGGCACCATGGTGGTCGTGGAGTCCGAGGGCAACGGCCGGATGTGCCTGACCCTGCCCGAGACCCTGATCTCCGTCGTGGGCATCGAGAAGGTCGTGCCGACCTGGCAGGACCTGGAGGTCTATCTCCAGCTGCTCCCCCGCTCGTCCACCGCCGAGCGGATGAACCCGTACACCTCGATGTGGACCGGCACGACCGCCGAGGACGGTCCGCAGACCTTCCACCTCGTCCTGATCGACAACGGCCGCACCGACACCCTCGCCGACACCGTCGGCCGCCAGGCACTGCGCTGCATCCGCTGCTCGGCCTGCCTCAACGTCTGCCCGGTGTACGAACGGGCCGGCGGGCACGCCTACGGCTCCGCCTACCCCGGGCCGATCGGCGCGATCCTCACGCCGCAACTGCGCGGCACCGGCAGCGAGCTGGACGCCTCGCTGCCGTACGCGTCCTCGCTGTGCGGGGCGTGCTACGAGGTGTGCCCGGTCGCCATCGACATCCCGGAAGTGCTGGTCCACCTGCGCGAGCGCGTCGTACAGGGCGGTGAGGTGACTTTGCGCGGCAACAGGACCACCATCAAGCCCGCCAAGGGACATGCCGCCGAGCGGGCCGCCATGCGCGCCGCCCGCTGGGCGCTGGACCACCCGGCCGCGCTGCGCGGCGGCCAGCGGCTGGCCGCCCGCACCCGGCGGCTGCATCCCAAGCGCCTTCCCAAGGGCTTCCCCGGGCCCGGCAGTGCCTGGACCGAGACCCGCGACATCCCCGCCGTGCCGGCCGAGTCGTTCCGCGACTGGTGGCAGCGCACCCGTGGCAAGGAGGGCCCCTCCGCATGAGCACTCGCGACCAGGTTCTGGGACGGATCCGCCGAGCGCTGGCGGACGTGCCGCGCTCGGAGTCCCCCGACGACGTGCCGGTGGTCCGCGACTACCTGCGCGTGCACGCCGAACGCGACGCCGCGCAGGCCGCCGATCTGCTCGCCGAGAACCTCGCGGACTACCGGGCCGTCGTGCACCGCACCACCGATGCCGAGCTCCCCGCCCGGATCGCGGCGCTGCTCGCCGGGCGCGGGGCCCGCAGTCTCGTCGTGCCGCCGGGCCTGCCGCCGCAGTGGCTCGCGGCGGTGGAAGGCGTCACGCGCATGACGGATACCGCCGAGCTGACCCACGGGCAGCTCGACGCCGTGGACAGCGTGGTCACCGGCTGCGCCGTCGCCATCGCCGAGACCGGCACCATCGTCCTGGACGCCTCTCCCGACCAGGGCCGCCGCCGGATCACCCTGGTCCCGGACCACCACATCTGCGTCGTACGGGTGCCGGAGCGGGTCGTCGACTCGGTGCCGCAGGGGCTGGAACGGCTGGACCCGGCACGGCCGCTGACCTGGATCTCGGGGCCCTCGGCGACCAGCGACATCGAACTCGACCGGGTGGAGGGCGTGCACGGCCCGCGCACCCTTGAGGTCATACTCGTCACCCATGACTGAACCGATCCTTCCCATCGTCGAGATCGACGGCCGGCCGGCCACCGCCGGGCAGTTACTGCACCCCGCTCTCTCCGGCTACGGGCACTTCACCGCCATGCAGGTACGGGACCGGCGGGTGCGCGCGATGGACCTGCATCTGTCCCGGCTGGACACCGCCTCACGGGAACTGTGGGACACCGGGCTGGACGGCGAGCTCGTCCGCGCGCACATCCGGCACGCCCTCGGTGACAGCATCAGCGACGCGTCCGTGCGGGTCCACGTCTTCCGCCCCGGCGGGCCCGGTGACGACCTGTCGTTCATGGTGACCGTGCGTGGGCCCGCCGCGCCGCCCGGCGGGCCGCAGCGCCTGCGGTCCGTTCCGTACCAGCGTCCCGTCGCCCATCTGAAGTCCCTCGGCGGGTTCGCCCAGGGGTACTACCGCGACCGCGTGGCGGCGGAGGGCTTCGACGAGGCGCTGCTCGTGGCGCCCGACGGCACGATCGCCGAGGGTGCCATCACCAATATCGGCTTCGTGGCGGACGGCACGGTCGTGTGGCCGGACGCGCCCGCGCTGGCCGGGATCTCGATGCAGGTGCTGCAACGGCAGCTGACCCTGCACGGGGTGCCGTGGGCGCACCGCCCGGTGCGCATGGCCGATGTGGAGTCCGGGGCGTACGAGGGGGCTTTCGTCTCCAACTCGCACGGCGTGGCGGCGGTCGGCGCCATCGACGGCCATCGGCTGCCGGTGGACGCGGAGCTGCTGGGCACGCTGGCGCGGCTGTTCGACGACGCGCCGTGGGACCCGGTCTGAACTCGCGCTACTTGGCGTCCGCGTAGCACTTCACGGCATGGGTCTCCAGCGGGAACAGCACCGGTGTCGGGCCGAACACCAGCCGGCTGGCCTCGCCGGCCGCCTCGGTGACGGCCGCCTCGACGGCGCCGGCCTGCTCCTCGGGGGTGTGGACGACGATCTCGTCGTGCTGGAAGAACACCAGACGCGGACCGCCGCCGAGTGCGGCCAGGCGCAGGCGCAGTGACGCCAGCATGGCCAGGGCCCATTCGGCGGCGCTGGCCTGGATGACGAAGTTGCGGGTGAAGCGGCCCCAGGCCCGGGCGTCGCCATCGCTCATGTCCTGGCGTTCCCTGGACGGCGGCGGCGAGGTCCGGCCCAGCCGGGAGCGGACCAGACCGCCCGCCTCGCCGGTGCGGGCGGCGGACTCCACGAGCCGCATCGCGTCGGGGAAGCGCCGCCGCAGCACGTCGAGCAGCGGCCGGACCTCGCCGCTGGTCTGCCCGTACATGGCGCCCAGCAGCCCGAGCTTGGCGCGCTGGCGGTCGCCGTCGAACGCGGTGCGGGCCAGGGCCGCGTACAGATCGCCCTCGGCGGCTGCCGCCGCCAGGCCCGCGTCGCCGGACATCGCGGCGAGTACGCGGGGCTCCAGCTGCCCGGCGTCGGCGACCACCAGCCGGTGTCCGGGTTCGGCGACCACGGCGGCCCGCAGGGAGCGCGGGATCTGCAGCGCCCCGCCGCCCCGGGTGGCCCAGCGCCCGGAGACGACGCCGCCGACGACGTACTCGGGGCGGAACCTTCCTGCGGGCGCCCACTGTTCGCGCCAGGCCCAGCCGTGAGCGGAGTGGATCCGGGACAGCTCCTTGTAGCGCAGCAGGAGGGCGGCGGCCGGGTGGTCCACCTCGCGCAGCACGTGGGAGCGGGTGGAGGTGACCTGTACGCCGACGCGCGCGAAGGCGGGCAGCAGCTGGGCGGGCGAGTCGGGGTTCACCGGCCGGCCCAGCGCGTCCTGGATCTGCGTCGCGAGCTCACCGAGCAGCTTGGGCCGCGCTCCGCCCGCCGGGCGCGGGCCCAGCAGTGCGGTGAGCAGCTCGTCATGCGCGGGCGCGCTCCAGGGCAGCCCGTCGTACGACATCTCCGCCGCCGCCAGTGCCCCCGCCGACTCGGCCGCGCACAGCAGCCGCATCCGCTCCGGGTGCTCCGCGAGCCCGATCCGGCGCTGCTGGTCCGCGTGGACCGCGACGACCGCCTCCAGCGGGTCCGCTTCCGGCGGCAGCCGCTGCCGGTCCGCCGCGAACAGCACCGGCTGGTCGTCGGCGGCTCCCTCCGACGGATCGACGGGCACCGGCAGCCCGCGCAGCCGCGCCCAGGCCGCGCCGAGCGAGCGCGGCAGCCCGTGGCGCTCCTCGTGGCCGAGCAGCAGCGTCTCGACGAGCTTCAGGTCGTGACAGCGCGCGAGACGCCGTGGCAGCCGCTCCAGCAGCCGCGGATAGAGATCCTCGGTGGCGGCCCACACCCATCGGGGCCGCTCCTGTTCCTCCCGCCGCGCGACGGCCGCCGCCAGATCGGCCGCACGTTCGGGCACGCCCTCGGGTGTGCCGTCCGCGCGCACCCGCACCAGCAGCCCGCCCGGTCCTACGGCATCGGCGGCCACGGCAACGGAAGCGCTGGACGGAGAGGTCACCTTTCGAGCCTAGGTGCCACCACTGACACCGGCGGGTCAGCGTTCGGCGGCCCGGCTCACCTGGAGGGCCCACAGCACCAGCGGGGCCTGCAGCGGCAGCCGGGCGTACGCGACCGCCTTGAGCGGGGCCGGGCGGTCGCGCCAGTCCCTGGCCATCTTGACGTTGGCCGGGAACACCGCGGTGAACAGCCCCGCCGCCAGCAGCCCGCTCACGCGGCGGGTGCGGGGCAGCGCGATGCCCGCCGCGAGGGCCAGTTCGGCCGCGCCGCTCACATACGTCCAGGTGCGCGCGTCGCCCGGAAGGGAGCGCGGGACGATCGCGTCGAACGGCCGGGGCACGACGAAGTGGGCTGTCCCCATCGTGGCGAGCAGACGGGCGAGCCGGTGGGCGGAACGGTCGGACATGGGCATCGGGTGGGGCCTTTCAGCGGCGGCGTGGCGATCTCCCGGTACGGGCGGACCGGTTGTTCACCGTACGGGGGCCACGGCGTGCGCGTTCAAGGGGTGGGCGCAAGCTCGGAGTCGCGCCGCACCAGCGCCGCGTAACGGCCGTCCAGCGCGAGCAGCTCGTCGTGGCTGCCGCGTTCCACGATGTGGCCGTGGTCGAGGACGACGATCTGGTCGGCGTCGCGCACGGTGGACAGCCGGTGCGCGATGGTGATCGTCGTACGCCCCGCGGAGAGCGCGTCGATCGCTTCCTGGACGGCGTACTCGGTGCGCGTGTCGAGCGCGCTGGTGGCCTCGTCGAGGATGAGGACCGGCGGGTCGCGAAGGATGGTGCGGGCGATGGCGAGGCGCTGCTTCTCGCCGCCGGAGAAGCGGTAGCCGCGTTCGCCGACGAGGGTGTCGTAGCCGTCGGGGAGGGCGGCGATGTGGTCGTGGATCTGGGCGGCGCGGGCGGCGGCGGTGATCTCCGCGTCCGTGGCGTCGGGCCTGGCGAAGCGGAGGTTGTCGGCGACGGAGGCGTGGAAGAGGTAGGTCTCCTGGGAGACGACGCCGACGGTCTCGGCGAGGGTGTCGAAGGAGAGGTCGCGGACATCGGTGCCGTCGATGGTGACGCGGCCGCCGGTGACGTCGTAGAGCCGGGGGACGAGATAGCTGAGGGTGCTCTTGCCGGAGCCGGTGGCGCCGACGATGGCGAGGCTGCCGCCGGCCGGGACGGTGAGGTCGATGCCGTCGAGGGTCTTGTGGCCGGAGGCGGGGTCGTAGGAGAAGTCGACCTCCTCGAAGCGGACGTCACCGCGCACACGCGCGAGGCGGACCGGGTCGGGGCGCTCGGTGATGTCGACCGGCAGTTCGAGGTACTCGAAGATGCGCTGGAAGAGCGCGAGCGAGGTCTGCACCTGGACGCCGGTCTGGAGCAGGCTCACGGTCGGGCGGAACAGGCCCTGCTGCAGCGAGACGAAGGCGACGAGGGTGCCGATGGAGACGGCGGTGCCGGCCAGGCCCGCGGCCCAGTAGATCAGCGCGGGCATGGCGGCCATGACGATGCCGATGACCGACATGCGCCATCGCCCGGCCATGTTGGAGCGCACTTCGAGGTCCACGAGCTGCTCGGACTCCTGCGCGAAGTCCTTGGTCAGGGAGTCGGCGCGGCCCATGGTGCGGCCGAGCAGGATGCCGCTGACGGACAGCGACTCGGTGACGATCGCGGACATCGCGGCCATCTGCTTCTGCCGGTGGGTGGTGATCTTCCGGCGTTCGCGGCCGACGCGACGGCTGATCCAGACGAAGACCGGCAGCAGGAGCAGAGAGACGACGGTGAGCCGCCAGTCGAGGGCGAGCATGGCGACGACGGAGGCGATGACCGCGGTGAGGTTGGAGACCAGGGAGGTCGCGGTCGAGGTGACGGTGGCCTGCATGCCACCGATGTCGTTGGCGATCCGCGACTGCACCTCGCCGGTGCGCGTGCGGGTGAAGAAGGCGAGCGACATGCGCTGCAGCTGTGCGTAGACCGCGGTGCGCAGGTCGTGCATGACGCGCTGGCCGACGGTCGTGGAGATCAGCGTCTGCAGGACGCCGAAGACGCTGTTGAGGACGGCGGTGGCGATCATGCCGAGGGCGAGCAGGCTGAGCAGCCCGGTGCGGCCCTGCGGGATCGCCACGTCGAGGATCTCGCGCAGCAGGAAGGGCGAGGCGACGGAGACCAGGGACGCCGCGGCGACCAGCAGTCCGACGACGGCGAGGCGGCCCCGGTAGGGGCGGAAGAGCCGCAGGACGCGGCGTACGTCGGCGGGTTTGCCGGGGTCCTTGGCCGGCGGGGTCCACTTCGGTGGACGTTCTTGATCGGGGTGCAAAGGCTTCTCCAGGGAAGGGGGTGTCAGGGCAACGATTCAGAGCATAGGGCATTGTTACCTATGCTCACAATGAGCTTGGTCCTGATAGTATTCCCGCATGGAACCCCGTGCCACGGCTGCCGATACCGACGAGACCACCGGCCAGCTCGCCGACCAACTGCTGCGCCTCACCAAGCGGCTGCGCCGGGCCCATTCGCAACGGCTCGCCCCGGTCGGCATCACCCCGGCCCAGGCGCACGTCCTGCGCATCCTCGACCACACCCAGCGGCACGGCGAGCAGCCGCCGCGGATGGCGGATCTCGCGGAGCGCCTCGACGTGGTGCCGCGCGCGGTCACGACACTGGTGGACGCGCTGGAGGAGGCCCATTACGCCTCCCGAACGCAGGATCCGGCCAACCGGCGCGTCATGCGCGTGACGCTCACGGATGCGGGCAGTGATCTGCTGGCCGGCCTCCGCCGCGCGCGCCGGGAGGCCGCCGAGGAACTGCTCGCACCACTGGACGCGGCCCAGCGCGAGTCCCTGACGGCGCTGCTCGCCGTCCTGGACACCGCACCGGGCCGCTGCTGAGCCTAGGGCCTGTCCGGGCGATCATGAACGGCCCCTTCGCCGCCTGGCACGGCACCTCGCGGCGTTGCCGAAAAGCCCACAGACGAACCAGTCTGCGGGCATTCCGGCGCCTTGCGATGCACCACACCAGACGACGCCTGGACCGCCCATGATCGCCCGGACAGGCCCTAGCCGGAGGGAGCGTTCTCAGCCTCCCGTGGTGACCGGCTGCTCCTCCTGCACTTCGTCCGGCACGGCAGGCTCGGACGGCTCGGACGGCGCCTCCGCGACCGGCTCGCCCGCCAGTACGCTCCTGGCCCGCTCCGTGTCGAGCGCCCCCTCCCACCGGGAGACCACGAAGACGGCGACGCAGTTGCCCAGCAGGTTGGTCGCCACCCGCATCGAGTCCATGATCCGGTCCACGCCCAGCAGCAGCGCCACCGCTCCGGCCGGGATGACGCCGAGGGTCGAGGCGGTCGCGGACAGCGCGAGGAAGGCGGATCCGGGTACGCCGGCCATGCCCTTGCTGGTCAGCATCAGGACGAGGACGACGGTGATCTGCTGACTGAGGCTCAGGTCCACGCCCACGGCCTGCGCGATGAACAGGGTGCCGACCGAGAGGTAGATGGACGCGCCGTCGAGGTTGAAGGAGTAGCCGGTGGGCAGTACCAGGCCCACGGCGTCGTCGCGGCAGCCGGCCGCGCGCAGCTTCTCCATCATGCGCGGCATCACGGTCTCGGAGGAGGCGGTGCCCAGCGCGAGCAGCATCTCCTCTCGGGTGTAGCGGACGAACTGCCACAGGCTCAGCCCGGTGAGCAGCCGCAGCGCCACGGCGAGCAGCACGAGGAAGAGGAGAGCGACGGCGTAGCAGACCGCGATCAGCTTGCCGTAGGTGGTGATGACCTTGAGGCCGTACTGGCCGATAAGGCTCGCGGCGGCGCCGAAGACGGCGATCGGCGCGAGGCGCATGACGTAGCCGACCACGGTGAAGATGACGTCCTGGACCTGCTCGACGGCCGGGAGGACGGCCGGGACCTTGGTGCCGAGGTGCAGCAGGGCCGCCCCGACCAGGCAGGCGAGCACGAGGACCTGGAGGACCGCGTTGTCCGCGAAGGCTCCGACCGCGCTGGTCGGGAGGGCGTTGAGGATGAACTCGGAGGTCGAGAGCAGGTGCCCGCCGCCGGTCTTGGTGTCCACGGCGGACGGGTCGAGCTTGGCGGGGTCGGCGTGCATGCCGTTGCCGGGGCCGATCACATTGGCGGCGAGCAGACCGATGAGCAGCGCGAAGGTGCTGGCCACCTCGAACCAGATGAGTGCCTTGACGCCGATCCTGCCGAAGGCCTTGAGGTTGCCCGCCTTGGCGATGCCGGTGACGACCACACAGAAGACCAGGGGCGCGATCACCGTCTTGATCAGGCGGGTGAAGCCGTCGCCCAGCGGCTGGAGCGAGGTTCCCGCATCAGGCCAGAGTCTGCCGACGATGACGCCGAGTACCAGCGCGACGGCGACCTGGGTGAACAGCGAGGTGCGCAGCAGCCTTGCGGCGCGGCGTATCAACACGGGGGCTCCTCCTGCGGGTTTCTTCCGGTTTGCGGAATACGGAATCCGTATTCCGTTACGACCTCCGGGCACTTTGCCGGAGTGACATTTCCGGGGAGGAGCCCCGTGTTACGGCCAGGAAAACACCGCCCTCTCAGCAGCGTTGCCGGTCCTGGGTCAGCGTTCCCTGCTCGGTCTCGAGGGTGCGGTCGTAGCAACTGCCGCCGCTGGTGAGGCGGTAGCGCTCGGTGGAGGTCCCCACGGCCTGCCGCTGGTCGCGCGGGACGCCCAGGGTCCAGGTGGCGTCGCCGGTGTAGGCGTCGTCGAGCCGGGTGCGCACGACGCCTGTGTCGGTGCGGGTGTCGGTGCGGTTGTGGTCGCCGAGGGAGATGACGGTGCGCAGCCGGTTGTCCGAGCCGATCGTGATCTCGCCGTCCATCGTGTAGGCGCGCCGGGTGCGGGTGGTGGCGGCGTCGACGGTGCGGGTCTCGTCGTCGGTCCAGCGGCCGGTGAGGGCGTCGGTGGTCTCGTCGGCGTTCCAGGTGTGGGTGGAGGCGGCGGTGAGGGTGCGGCGGACGGTGGTGGTGACCCGGCCGTGCGAGGTGTTGACGTACCCGGAGAGGGTCAGGGAGTGGCTGCCGTCGGCGTCCAGGGTGCGCAGGTCGGTGTCCGAGCCGCCCGGGTCGTACGAGGTGGCGGCGACAGGGTCGCTCTCCTTGTGGACGGTGAGCGCGCCGGTGACGTGTGTCCGGTGAGCATCCTGCCAGATCAGAATGTTGGTGGGCGCACTCCAGCCGCTCTGGCCCTCGGGCACTCCGGCCACCGAGACCTCGACCTGGTGCTCCTTGCCGTCGTTGAGCAGCCCGGCGAAGGGCGTGAGGTCGTACTCGACGGGCTGGACGTCGAAGGCGCGGGGGCCGGGGATCACGTACCAGAGGAAGGGGTTGGACCAGCCGCCGGTCCATACGTGCGGGAAGGGCGCCGCGATTCCGGCCAGTTGTCCGTCGACGGTGACCCGCACCTCCCGGTTGGGCCCGTCGTCGCCGGCCTGGCAGGAGTACGGGACGTCCGGCGGCACGGCGAGGTACCAGAACTCCTCGCAGCCGCCGCCGGAGCCGGTCGCGTACACCTCGGCGACGATGCGCTCGCTGTTGCGCGGGGTGGTGAGGGCGGTGCCGGACAGGGGGATCACCCGGTCGGGGGCGGCGGCGGCCTTCGTACGGCCTGCGGCGGTGTAGAAGGTCAGCGTCACCTTGACGTCGAGGATCCCGGTGTAGGTGTCGTCCACGACGTTGCCGATGAGCATCTCGACGGGCTGCTCGGCCCGCAGGGTGGAGGCGTAGCGGGTGACGTCCTTCTCGACGGACCAGGAGATGCCGTCGGGCGACGGCTCGGGGGTCGACGTACGCAGGACCTCGACGCCGCCGATGTGGAGGTAGCCGAGGCGGTCGTACTGGCGGCCGGCGACACTGCCGTCCAGGTGCAGGACGACCTTGCTCCAGCGGGTGCCGCAGGCGGCGGGCGGGGTGTAGGTGCCGGTGTACGGGGTGAAGTCCTTGAACCGGGTCTCGGCGACGGTCACCGTGCAGGATCTGGTGTCCGGGGTGGCTATGGGCGGTGCGGCGGTCACCGGGTCGTGCCAGTCGGAGCCGAACTCGGCCGGGGGTGTCTGCGCGGCGGCGACGGGGGCCGCGAGGAGGGCGAGGCCCAGCATGGCCGCGACCATGGACATGACGCGTCGTTGTCTCATGGGACTGGAGTGAAGCGTGAGTTGGGCGATGGGCGCCAGAGCGCCTGCCACTGGGCCCCTCCCCCGGGGCCCCTGGGCGCCTGGGCCCCTTCTGGTCAGGCCTCCAGGTCCGCCTTGTCGCCCATCACGATGACCGGGTGCTTCGCCGGATCAATCGTGCGCAGCAGATACTCCATGTCGGCCTTGGACTGGCTGACGCACGCGGAGGTGCCGCTGCCGTGGTCCATGTGGAGCCAGATGCTGCCGCCCTTGGACTCGCCCAGCGGGCGGGTGGGGTCGATGGGCGAGGTGCCCCTGACCCGGTTGTAGTCGATGGCGATGACCAGGTCGAAGTCATGCCAGTGGCTCCTGGCCCAGGAGCGGGGTGCCTTGAACGCGGAGCTGCGGTGGTACGGCAGCCGGGAGCCCGGGTCGGCGAGGACCCCGCCGGCGTCGGAGAGGGTGAAGACGCCGACCGGGCTCTTGTTGTC
This sequence comes from Streptomyces sp. NBC_01537, assembly GCF_045040445.1. NCBI lineage: Bacteria > Bacillati > Actinomycetota > Actinomycetes > Kitasatosporales > Streptomycetaceae > Streptomyces > Streptomyces sp. NBC_01537. Next base: position 834,177 of record NZ_CP109392.1, read on the forward strand.
GCCCGCGTGATGGTCGGTGGTCCAGCCGCGCTTGCCGTTGTGCCCCTGCCAGGTGCGCTCGCGCTTCCACAGGCCGCCGCCCTGCCTGGTGAACAGCGCGACGGTCGAGTCGGCGGAGGTGACGCTGTCGCCGTAGACGGCCACGATCTGCCGGGCACCGGCCGGAATCCTCGACCGCAGGGCCGCGCCCACGCCGGGGATCTCGCGGGTGACGGTGCGGGGGGACGGTGACGTCGTGGCAGCGGGCCCGCCGGAGCTGCCACTTGCGGACACGCCGGCGCCGCAGCCGGTGAGCAGCAGCAGTGCCGCGGCAGCGGCCGCTGCCGCCATCGGCGCTCTCCCGGATCCACGCATCGCGGCCCATTGTCGCATCCGGACTCATGGCCGAGAAAAACCGGTTGAAATTGGGCCCCCGGCGACGGGAGGCTTGCACGTCTCCTCTTCCCCCCACCTCTCCGTCTCCCTCATCGCTCACGTCGGGACGTCATGTCGCTACGCGCCCTTCCTCATGCCGATCCGGGTGTCCCCGACACCCGCTCCGGCTTCCGTTTCCTGCTCTGGCTGGAGAAACGCCAGATCCGCAGCCAGATCGCGACCGCCTTGTGGGGAACGCTCCACATGGCGGCCGTGGGTTCGTTCCCTGCCGTGGTCGGCTTCGCGGTCCAGGCCGTGATCGACCATTCGGGGCGGCGGCTCGCGACGGCCGGAGGGCTGATGCTCGCTCTCGGCGTGCTCACCGCTCTGGGCGACACCATGCTGCACCGCACGGCCGTCACCAACTGGATCACGGCGGCCGCGCGGGTGCAGCTGCTGCTGGCCCGCAAGACCGTCGAGCTGGGCTCCGTCCTGACCCGGCGGGTCGCGGCCGGTGAGGTGATGGCCGTGAGCACCGGCGACGTGGAGAAGATCGGCTGGTTCGTGGAGGCCCTCGCCCGCTTCACCTCCGCGCTCGTCGCGACCATCGGTATCGCCGTCGCCCTGGTCGTCTACCAGCCCGCGCTCGGGGGTCTGGTGGCGGCCTGCATCCCGGTCCTGGCGTTCGCCGTGCTGCCGCTGCTGCCCCGGGCCACCCGGCGCGCGGACGAGCAGCGGGAGAAGGCCGGCAAGGCCACCGCTCTGGCCTCGGACACGGTGGCGGGACTGCGCGTGCTGCGCGGCATCGGCGGCGAGGAGCTGTTCCTCGCCCGCTACCGGCACGCCTCGCAGGAGGTCCGGACAGCGGCGGTGCGCAGCGCGCGCATGTGGGCGCTGATCAGCACGGTGCAGGTCGTGCTGCCGGGTCTGCTGCTCGTCGGCGTCGCCTGGTACGGAGCCCGGCTGGCCCTGGACGGGCGGATCTCGGTGGGTGAGCTGGTCACGGTCTACGGCACCGTGGGCTTCCTGATGTTCCCGCTGCGCGGCTTCGAGGAGATCGCCATGGCGTACTCCTTCTCCCGGCCCTCGGCGAAGCGGGCGGCCCGGGTGCTCTCCCTGGAACGCGGGGCCCCCTCCGCGGCGTCCACCGTGGCCCCCTCCGGCGAGGACACGGCGCCGGCCGGCGATCTCTACGACCCGGCGACCGGACTGCTGGCGCCGGCCGGTCTGCTGACCGCCGTGGTGTGCGGCGACCCGGACGCGGCCGGACGGCTGGCCGACCGGCTCGGCGGGCACAGTCCGGAGCGCAAGGACGACGACCCGTCGGTGCTTCTGGGCGGCACCGCGCTGGACACGCTGCCGCTGGCTCTGGCCCGGACCGCCGTGCTGGTCCAGGACAAGGACCCGGTGCTGCTCTCCGGGACCCTGCGGGAACTGCTGGACATCCCCTCGTCCGGAACGGTGGATCCCTCGGCGGCGCTGGCCGCCGCGCAGTGCGGCGATGTCCTGGACGCCCTGGCCCAGGCCTCGGTGGACCATTCAGGAGACCCGATGCGGACCCGGATCACCGAGCGCGGACGCTCTCTGTCCGGCGGACAGCGACAGCGCCTCGCGCTGGCGCGCTCGCTGGTCACGGACCCGGAGGTGCTGGTTCTCGACGAGCCGACCAGCGCCGTCGACTCACACACCGAGGCCCGGATCGCCGAGGGCCTCAGGGAGCTCCGGGAGGGGCGCACCACGGTCGTGTTCGCCTCCAGCCCGCTGCTGCTCGACCGCGCCGACCGGGTGGTGTTCATCGCCGACGGATCCGTACAGGCGGTCGGAACCCATCATGAGCTGCTCCACGGCGACCTGGGCTACCGCGCCGTCGTCACCCGCGAGACCGAACTCGAGCTTGAGCTCGAGAAAGCAGAGGAATCAGCATGATCGGCGTCAAGCCGCCGGAGTACGATCCGGCCGCGCCGCAGCAGAGCACGACCCTGCCGGTCGGCTCGCCCGCCACCGTGCGCGCGTATGTGGGCGAGCTGGCCCGGCGGCACCGTGGCGATTTCGTGCTGCTCATCGCCGTCAACTCGGTCGCGGTCATCGCCTCGATGGCCGGTCCGTACCTCCTCGGCCGGCTGGTGCAGGACCTGTCGACCGGCGTCCGGGATCTTCATCTGGAGCGCACCGTCGCCCTGTTCACGGTGGCGCTGGCCGTACAGGCGGCGTTCGTACGGCTGGTGAGGCTGCGGGGCGCGATGCTCGGCGAGCGGATGCTGGCCGATCTGCGCGAGGACTTCCTCGTACGGTCGGTGGGGCTGCCACCCGGTGTGCTGGAGCGGGCGGGCACCGGGGATCTGCTGTCGCGGATCACCACGGACATCGACCGGCTGTCCAACGCGATGCGCGAGGCGGTTCCGCAGCTGGCCATCGCCGTGGTGTGGGCGGGTCTGCTGCTGGGGGCGCTGGCCGTCACCTCGCCGCCGCTGGCGCTTTCGGTGCTGGTCGCGGTGCCGCTGCTGGTCGTCGGCTGCCGCTGGTACTTCCGGCGTGCCCCTTCGGCGTACCGTTCGGAGGCGGCGGGCTTCGCAGCGGTGTCGGCGGCGCTGACCGAGTCGGTCGACGCCGGACGGACCATCGAGGCGCACCGGCTCGGCGCGCGCCGCGAGGAGATGTCCCGGCTGCGGATCAGGCAGTGGGTGGCCTGGGAGCGTTACACGCTGTGGCTGCGCAGCGTGCTCTTCCCGGTGATCAACTTCACGCACATCCTGATCCTGAGCTCCGTGCTGATGATCGGCGGGACCTTCGCCCTGCGCGGCTGGATGTCGGTGGGCGATCTGACCACCGGTGCGCTCTACGCGCAGATGCTGGTGGACCCCGTCAATCTGATCCTGCGGTGGTACGACGAGCTCCAGGTGGCCCAGGTGTCGCTGGGCCGGCTGGTGGGGGTGCGTGAGATCGAGCCGGACGGCGCGGACGAGCGGCTCTCGCCCGACGGCCGGGATGTGCGCGCCAACGAGGTGCGCTTCGGCTACCGCGCGGGCAGCGACGTGCTGCACGGAGTCAGCCTGCGGGTGCGGCCCGGCACCCGGCTGGCGCTGGTCGGCCCGTCCGGCGCCGGCAAGTCCACCCTCGGCCGGCTGCTGGCGGGCATCTACGCCCCGCGGACGGGCGAGGTGACGCTGGGCGGGGCCGAGCTGGCGCGGATGCCGGCCGAGCGGGTGCGGGCGCATGTGGCGCTGGTCAACCAGGAGCACCATGTGTTCGTCGGCACGCTTCGCGACAACCTGCGGCTCGCCCGGGCCGGGGCGGACGACCCGGAGCTGTGGGAGGCCCTGGAAGCGGTGGACGCCGACGACTGGGCCCGCGGCCTCGACGACGGTCTGGACACCGAGGTCGGATCCGGTGGCGCCGCGCTGACCCCGGCCCAGGCCCAGCAGGTCGCGCTGGCCCGGCTGGTCCTCGCCGACCCGCACACACTGGTGCTCGACGAGGCCACCTCGCTGCTCGACCCGCGCGCCGCCCGGCACCTGGAGCGGTCCCTCGCCCGGGTGCTGGACGGACGCACGGTGGTTGCCATCGCCCACCGGCTGCACACCGCTCATGACGCGGATGTGATCGCGGTGGTCGAGGACGGCCGGATCAGCGAATTCGGCAGCCACCACCAGCTCGTCGAGGCGGACGGGGCGTACGCGGCCCTGTGGCGCTCCTGGCACGGCTGATGAGGTGACCGCGAGGGGCGCCGGCGCTGCGGGGTCCAGGCCCTGTCCGGGCCTAGCCGAGCACGTTGAGCGCCCCCACGGCGCCTGCGACGCCGAGGAGGAAGAAGACGGGGGTCAGCACCTTGATCTCGACCCAGCTGCCGGCCCGGAACCGCATGAACTTCGGCGGTCCCAGTGGGTACCAGCGCTTGCGCCCTATCGGTATGGGCCAAAGGATGGGGCAGCCGGAGACGGTCAGGGCGTCGCCGATGCAGTGCACCAGGGCGCCCAGCACGATGGGCAGGCCGATCCAGAGGTAGTGCTGGCTGGGGTCGGTGAAGAGCCAGCCCTTGCCGTTCTCCGTGCTGTCCAGCACATCGGCGAGCATCCAGGCACTGGTGGCGCCGAGCAGCCAGACCAGGATGTCGCTGGAGGCCCGGGCCTGCTTCCACAGCAGGCCCTCCAGGGCGAGCACCATGTGGACGAAGAGGATCGCCAGCACCGCCCAGCGGCCGCCCCACCAGGCCGCCGCCGAACAGCCGCCGCCGAGCAGGGCGGCCCAGACCCAGGTGTGGGTGAGCGTGCGGTGGCCGCCGGAGCGGCGGGGGTCGGCGGTCGACCGGGTCGCCTTGTAGGTCGCGTAGGAGATCTTGTCGATGATCTCGCACAGCGCGCGGGAGACCGGGCCGAAGGCCCGCGATATGGTCGCGGCCTTGTGGTCGAGGTCGGGGGCGAGGGCCGCGCCCGCGCAGATCAGGGCACCGACCACGAGCGTCGGCCAGGGCATGGGGTGGTCCAGCGCCGCGGCCGCCGCGCCCACCCCCAGCCATGCTGCCGCTCCGGACAGTGAGTGCGCCGGTCCCATCATGTTCTGGCCCCGCCCCTTTCGGCCCGCCTGCAGGCGGAGTTGACGCGTAATCGACGGCACACCATACCGCCGGTTGATCTTCCGCTGTGCCGCCGGTTCCCTCCCTGGTCCCTGAGGCAGGCAAGATGGTGGGGTGACCCTTATCGATCAGCTGCCTTCCGAGGCCGACCCCGATGCCCTGTTCGAATCGTTCTCGACATGGGCGGAGAGTCAAGGCATCGCGCTCTACCCCGCTCAGGAGGAGGCGCTGATCGAGGTTGTCTCGGGGGCGAACGTGATCCTGTCGACCCCGACCGGCTCCGGAAAGAGCCTGGTCGCGGCAGGTGCGCACTTCGCCGCTCTGGCCCGGGACGAGGTCACCTTCTACACCGCGCCCATCAAGGCGCTGGTCTCCGAGAAGTTCTTCGACCTGTGCAAGCTCTTCGGCACCGAGAACGTCGGCATGCTGACCGGTGACGCCTCCGTGAACCCGGACGCCCCGGTGATCTGCTGCACCGCCGAGGTGCTCGCGTCCATAGCGCTCCGGGACGGCAGGAACGCCGACGTCGGCCAGGTCGTCATGGACGAGTTCCACTTCTACGCCGAGGCCGACCGCGGCTGGGCCTGGCAGATCCCGATCCTGGAACTGCCCCAGGCTCAGTTCCTGCTGATGTCGGCCACACTCGGCGATGTCTCCCGCTTCGAGAAGGACCTCACCCGCCGCACCGGACGGCCGACCGCGGTCGTCCGCTCCGCGAACCGCCCCGTGCCGCTGTCGTACGAGTACGTGACCACCCCGCTCACCGAGACACTGACCGAGCTGCTGGAGACCCGTCAGTCGCCGGTCTACATCGTGCACTTCACCCAGGCCGCCGCCGTGGAACGGGCGCAGGCGCTGATGAGCATCAACATGTGCACCCGGGCGGAGAAGGACGCGATCGCCGACCTCATCGGCAACTTCCGCTTCACCACCAAGTTCGGCCAGAACCTGTCCCGCTACGTCCGGCACGGCATCGGCGTGCACCACGCCGGGATGCTGCCCAAGTACCGCCGCCTGGTGGAGAAGCTGGCTCAGGCCGGGCTGCTGAAGGTTATCTGCGGCACCGACACCCTCGGCGTCGGCGTCAACGTGCCCATCCGCACGGTGCTGTTCACCGCCCTCACCAAGTACGACGGCAACCGGGTGCGCACCCTGCGGTCGCGGGAATTCCACCAGATCGCCGGGCGCGCGGGGCGGGCCGGCTTCGACACCTCCGGGTTCGTGGTGGCGCAGGCGCCTGAGCACGTCATCGAGAACGAGAAGGCGCTGGCGAAGGCCGGGGACGACCCGAAGAAGCGCCGCAAGGTGGTCCGCAAGAAGGCGCCGGAAGGGTTCGTCGGCTGGACGGACAGCACCTTCGAGCGGCTCATCGCCTCCGATCCGGAGCCGCTCACCTCCCGCTTCCGCGTCACGCACGCGATGCTGCTGTCGGTGATCGCCCGCCCCGGCAACGCCTTCGACGCCATGCGCCATCTCCTGGAGGACAACCACGAGGACCGCCGGTCCCAGCTGCGGCACATCAGGCGGGCCATCGCGATCTACCGCTCGCTGGTCGCGGGCGGGGTCGTGGAGCGGCTCGAGAAGCCGGATGCCGAGGGCCGCATCGTGCGGCTCACCGTGGACCTGCAGCAGGACTTCGCGCTCAACCAGCCGCTGTCCACCTTCGCCCTGGCCTCCTTCGAGCTGCTGGAGCCGGAGTCGCCGTCGTACGCCCTCGACATGCTCTCGGTCGTGGAGTCCATCCTCGACGACCCCCGGCAGATCCTGGCCGCGCAGCAGAACAAGGCCCGTGGCGAGGCCGTCGCGGCCATGAAGGCCGACGGGATCGAGTACGAGGAGCGGATGGAGCGCCTGCAGGACGTCTCCTACGTCAAGCCGCTGGAGGAGCTGCTCTTCCACGCGTACGGCGTCTACCGCAAGAGCCACCCTTGGGTCGGCGACCACACGCTGTCCCCCAAGTCGGTCGTGCGCGACATGTACGAGCGGGCCATGACCTTCTCCGAGTTCGTGTCGTACTACGAGCTGGCCCGCACCGAGGGCATCGTGCTGCGCTACCTCGCGGGCGCGTACAAGGCTCTGGAGCACACCGTCCCGGACGACCTGAAGTCCGAGGACCTGCAGGACCTGATCGCCTGGCTCGGCGAGCTGGTGCGGCAGGTCGACTCCAGCCTGCTCGACGAGTGGGAGCAGCTCGCCAACCCCGAGGTGATGACGGCCGAGGAGGCACAGGAGCGCGCCGACCAGGTCAAACCGGTCACCTCCAACGCGCGGGCCTTCCGGGTCCTGGTGCGCAACGCGATGTTCCGCCGCGTGGAGCTCGCCGCCCTGGACCGGTTCCAGGAGCTGGCCGAGATGGAGGAGAGCGGATCGGGCTCCCGCTGGGACGCCGACGCGTGGGCCGAGGCGATGGACGCCTACTGGGACGAGTACGACGATCTCGGCACCGGCCCCGACGCGCGCGGCCCGAAGCTGCTCCAGATCGAGGAGCAGCCGGCGAACCGCCTCTGGCGGGTCCGCCAGGTCTTCGCCGACCCCAACGACGACCACGGCTGGGGGATCTCCGCCGAGGTCGACCTCGACGCCTCCGACGAGGAGGGCCGCGCCGTGGTCCGGGTGACGGACGTGGGCGAGCTGTGACGGCGCGTACGAAGCGGACGAAGACGGTGCAGTCGGTACGGATGAAGGAGCACAACCGATGACCAACCCCGCCGAGCGGCTGGTTGATCTGCTTGACCTCGAGAGGATCGAGGAGAACATCTTCCGCGGCCAGAGCCCTGACGAGAGCATCCAGCGCGTCTTCGGCGGCCAGGTCGCCGGGCAGGCGCTGGTGGCGGCCGGCCGGACCACGGACGGCCAGCGGCCGGTGCACTCGCTGCACGCGTACTTCCTGCGGCCCGGCCGCCCGGGCGTGCCGATCGTGTACCAGGTCGAGCGGGTGCGGGACGGCCGGTCGTTCACCACGCGGCGGGTGGTGGCCGTGCAGCAGGGCCGGACGATTTTCAATCTGACCGCTTCGTTTCATCTGGCGGAGCCGGGGTTCGAGCACCAGCTGCCGATGCCCGAGGTGCCGGACCCGGAGAGCCTGCCGAATCTGACGGATGAGCTCCGGGAGCATCTGGGCACGCTTCCCGAGCAGTTGGCGCGGATGGCCCGGCGCCAGCCGTTCGACATCCGCTATGTGGAGCGGCTGCGCTGGACCCCCGAGGAGGTCAAGGACGCCGACCCGCGCAGCGCGGTGTGGATGCGGGCGCTCGGGCCGCTGGGCGACGACCCGCTGGTGCACACCTGCGCGCTCGCCTACGCCAGCGACATGTTCCTGCTGGACGCGGTACGGGTGCCGGTCGAGCCGCTGTGGGGACCGCGCGGCTTCGACATGGCGTCCCTGGACCACGCGATGTGGTTCCACCGGCCCTTCCGGACCGACGAGTGGTTCCTGTACGACCAGGAGTCGCCGATCGCGACCGGTGGCCGCGGGCTGGCCCGCGGCCGTATCTACGACCGCGAGGGCAGGCTCCTGGTTTCCGTGGTGCAGGAGGGTCTGTTCCGGAAGATCGACTGACCTGGTCTTTCACTTGAATTGTTATCAATTGCCGTTGCGCAGCAGAAAGCACGCCGAGATGGTGCCGCTCGGAGGGCGGCACTGGTCGGCCGGCTGACCTCACCACGGCAGGGGGGCCGTGTGCGAGATGTCGAAGAAGCCGCCGCCGCTGTAGACCAGCGGTGCGAGGTCGTCATGGCGGGCGGAGACCACCCGGCCGGTGAAGACGGTGTGGCTGCCGGCCTGCAACCGCTCGCCGATCTCCACCTCCAGCTGGGCGCACGACCCGTCGATCAGCGGCGCGCCGAAGTCGCCCGGGGACCAGGCCAGCCCGGCGAACTTGTCATCCGCCTTGGAGGCGAAGACCTTCGCCACGTCCAGCTGGCCGGCGGCGAGGATGTTGATGCCCAGATGGCTCGCCCGGTGCAGCGCCGGATGGGTGGCCGAGCCACGCTGGACGCAGACCAGCACCATCGGCGGGTCCAGCGAGATGCTGGAGAAGGCGTTGACGGCCAGGCCCTTGGGCGTGCCGTCGTCATCGGTGGTCACCACCGTCACCCCGGTGATGAACTTGCGGTGCACGCCGCGTACGAGCTCGGGGTCCACGGCGGCCTGCTTGGCGGTCGTGATGACCCCGAGCGCCTCCAGCAGTTGGCGCGAGTCGAAGGTCACCCACTCCTCGGCCACCGCAGGCCCGTCGAAGCGGGCGAAGGTGGCACCGGACACCTCCACTGCTTTCCCGGTGGCCGGTACACCGAGGAACGTGCCGGTGTGCCGGCCGGTGCTGCGCCAGCGGATGGCCAGCCGGTCGCCGTCCTCGACGATCTCCTCGATCTCGGTCCGCAGATCGGGGAAGGCCAGGCGGACGGCGCGCACGGAGTCCTTGAACTGCTCGCGGTCCTGGGGCGCGGAGGCGGGCCCGCGGCGCCTTACGTAGGAGGGGCTGAGCAGTTCGTCGAGCGCCTCGACCCGCCCGTGGTCCCAGGCGGCCCGCCAGGCGGAGCGGATGTGCGTCGTGCGGTCAAGGGTTTCCGTCATCGACTGTTCCCTCACTCACCTCTTGTATGGCAGAGGACGGTAGGGAGAGTGGCGGTCGGTGTCAATCCCTCACGCCGGGATGCCTGATCAGGGCCGTCGTGTCATCAAATGCACAGGTCAGCTATGTTTCACCGAAGTTAACACTTGACGCCCCAAGGTAAGGCTCCTAGCCTCAACTGCCATGGCACAGCCTGAGCGGAGAGTGCGGAAAGGACGCGGTATGCGATTCTCGATATTCCACAACCTCGGAGCGCCCGGACGGCTCGGCGAGTACGCCCGACTCATGGACGAGGCCCGGGAGTTCGCAATCGCCGCAGAACGCGCGGGCTTCTGGTCCACCTGGTACACCGAGCACCACTTCGGGCACGAGGCGATCGAGATCACCCCGAACCCGGTGCTGATGGGCGCCGACATCGCCGCCCGCACGGAGCGCATCCGCATCGGCCAGGCCGCGAGCATCGCCACCTTCTGGCATCCGCTGCGGCTCGCCGAGGACATCGCCATGCTCGACCAGCTCTCCGGCGGCCGCGTCGAGGTCGGTCTCGGCCGCGGGCTGTACGGACGGGAGGCGCGCAACCTCAACGCCCTCGCCGACCCGCGCGACCAGGAGCAAAACCGCGCACTGTACGACGAGACGGTCCAGATCCTGCGCAAGGCCTGGAGCGGCGAGTTCTTCTCGCACAAGGGCCCGTTCTACGAGTTCCCCGCCCCCGGCGTGAAGTGGAGCCACCCGCTGTCGCCCGCCACCCCCGACTACACCGAGGCCGGCGTCATCACGAAGATGCAGGTCACGCCCACCCCCTTGCAGCGCCCGCACCCGCCGCTCTGGCAGGTCATCGACAGCCCCACGTCGATCCGCTCGGCAGCCGCGGACGGTGTCCAGGGCATGTTCTGGCTGCCCCCGGTCTCCGCGCTCAAGGACCGTTTCGAGCTGTACCGGAGTACGGCGAGCGAGGCCTCGGGGCGCCCGTACGCGCTCGGCGAGGGCATCGGCCTCGTCCGCGACGTCTACGTCGCCGACACAATGGAGCAGGCGCGGGCCGACTTCGAGGAAGCGCTGATGACCACCTACCGGTGGATCATGCACTGGCGCGGGCTCGGCAACCTGATGGAGGCGGGTGAGCAGCTGACCGGCGCGCACGAGCTGTCCTTCGACTTCCTGCATTCGCGCAATCTGCTGGTCGGCACGCCGGAGTACGTCACCGAGAAGGTCGCCGAGCTGCGCGACGAGGTCGGCCTCGAGCATCTGCTGCTGTGGACCACCCACCCAGGGCTCGCGCACCGAAAGGCGATGCGCAGCCTGGAGCTGTTCGCCGAGAAGGTCATGCCGGAGTTCGCCACATGACGGGTGTGGCCGGGCTGCGCAAGGTGGTCACCGTCGTCGACGAGGTACTCCTGGAGCTCGGCCGTCCGGTCGCGGTGCCGGTGCGGCGGGTCGCCGCGGCGGCGGTGATCCGTAACCCGTGGGCAAGGCGCGGTTTCGTGGCCGACCTCCAGCCCGAGGTCGAGGCGATAGCCCCGGGGCTGGCCAGGCTGCTCACCGGCCGGGTGACCGAGGCGCTGGGCGGGGTGGACCGCCTGGAGTCCTTCGGCAAGGCCGCGATCGTCGGGCTGGACGGGGAGATCGAGCATGGCGGCGCCCTCATCCACACACCGTACTTCGGCAACGTCTTCCGCGAGCTGGTCCACGGCACCTCGATCATCGTCTTCAGTGACGACCGGCTCCCGGCCGGCGAGGCACTGACCGTGCCGCTGTGGCACAAGACGGCAGCCGCCACCCGCTCCCACTACCAGACCATGCACATCCGCGTCCCCGACGCACCCCGCCCGGACGAGATCGTCGTGATCGCGGCCGGCGCGTCCGGCCCCCGCCCCAACGCGCGGATCGGGGACCGCGCCACCGACCCCGCCGTCCGCCTCGCCGATCTGGAGACCGCGACATGAACATCCGGAAGATCATCACCTACACCGAGGACATCCACACCGAGGGCGGGCACCCGGTCGACCCACCGGCCCGTACCGCTGTCGTGCTCGCGGTGGTCGAGAACCCGTGGGCCGGGCAGGGCTTCGTCGTGGACCTGATGCCCGGCATCGACGAAGTCGCCCCGAAATTGGGCGAGTTGCTGGCCCCGAGGGTGGTTGCGGCGCTCGGCGCGCCCGTCGAGGCGTACGGGAAAGCCGCGATCGTCGGCCTGGACGGCGAGATCGAGCACGGCTCGGCGCTCATCCACACCCTCAAGTTCGGCGACTTCTTCCGCAAGGCGGCCCATGCCACCACCCTCCTCCCGGCGGTGGAGAAGCGGGCGGCGGCCGGAACGGTCTTCGACATCCCTCTCAAGCACATCACGGACGCGACGATCCGCTCGCACCACCAGAGCATCGAGGTCCGGGTGCCCGACGGGCCGCGTGCCGACGAGATTGTCATCGGCCTCGCCGCCGCCGCCCAGGGCCGCCCCCAGGCCCGGCTGGCCCCGCTGTCGAGCGAACGGTGAGCGCAGCCGCGTCCGCGGGAAGCGCGGGGCCGGTGGCAGCGCCCGGCGTGCGTGGCGCGAGCACCCAGGAGCCCAGCCCTCTGGCCCACGAGTCCCACGGCCCCGGCCACGGCTCCGATCTTGTGCTGCTGCACGGCGTCGGCCTCGACCGGAGCATGTGGCAGCGGTGCCTGCCCGCCCTGGCCACCCGGCACCGGGTGACGGTGGTCGATCTGCGGGGTCACGGGGCATCTCCGGCGGCGGCCGCGGGGGTCACCGTCGGCGATCTGGCCGGGGATGTGGCCGCATTGCTCGACGGCCCGACGCATCTCGTCGGGTTCTCGCTCGGCGCGCTGGTTGCCCAGCAACTCGCCGTGGCCCACCCGGAGTCGGTGGCCTCGCTCACCCTTGTCAGCTCCGTAGCCGACCGTTCCGCCCAGGAGCGGTCGGCGGTCGCCGGCCGCAGACGACTGGCCGCCGAGGACTTCGCAGTCTCGGCGCAGGCTGCCGTCGACCGGTGGATAGGGCCGGCTTGGCGGGCCAGGGAACCCGCGCTGACGGAGGCCGTGCTGGGCACGCTCCTGCGCACCGACCGCGCCTCGTACCTCGCCTGTTACGACGTCTTCGCGACGGCGGACGCGCAGCTTTGGCCGCAACTGCCCCGGATCACCGCCCCCACCCTCGCCGTCACCGGCTCCGAGGACCCGGGCTCGACCCCGGAGATGTCCCGGCGGCTCGCCGCACGGATCCCCGGCGCCCGGGCGACGGTCGTGCCCGGGGCACGGCATCTGCTGCCGCTGGAGCGGCCCGACGACCTCACCGCCACGATCCTCGCGCACACCGGACAGGGAGCGTCTCCACCATGAAGCGTCATCAGCACTACATCGCCGGTGAGTGGACCGCCCCCGCCGACGGCGAGTACTTCGAAAGCCTCAACCCGGCCACGGCCCGGCCCTGGTACGAGGCCCCCAGCGGCACGTCCGTCGACATCGACAAGGCGGTCACCGCCGCCCACAACGCCTTCGAGGACCCGCGCTGGCGTGACCTCAGCCAGACCCGGCGTGGCCGGCTCCTGCGCAACCTGGGCGACCTGATCGGCGAGCACGCCGAGGAGCTGGCCCGTACCGAGACGCTCGACAACGGCAAGCTGCTGCGTGAGATGCGCGCCCAGCTCGCCGGACTGCCCGAGTACTTCTACTACTACGCCGGCCTGGCCGACAAGATCCACGGCGAGGTGATCCCCGGTGCGAGCCGGGAACTGCTCAACTACACGCTGCGCGAGCCCGTCGGCGTCGTCGGGGCCATCACCCCCTGGAACTCCCCGCTCCTGCTCACCGCCACCAAGCTGGCCCCGGCACTCGCCGCCGGCAACACGGTCGTCGTCAAGCCCTCGGAACACACGTCGGCCTCGCTGCTGGCGCTCGCCCCACTCTTCGAACAGGCGGGTTTCCCGCCCGGCGTCGTCAACGTCGTCACCGGTTTCGGCGCCACAGCCGGCGCTCCGCTGGCCGAGCACCCCGGCGTGGCCAAGGTGACCTTCACCGGCTCCACCGAGACCGGCCGCCGGATCGCGCGCACCTGCGCCGACCGTCTCGTACGCTGCACCCTCGAACTCGGCGGCAAGTCACCGAACATCGTCTTCCCGGACGCCGACCTCGGCTCGGCTGCCATGGGCGTCATCGCCGGCATCTTCGCGGCAGCCGGCCAGACGTGTGTGGCCGGCAGCCGGGTCCTGGTCCACCGCGAGGTGTACGACGAGATCCTGGACCGGGTCACCGCCAGGGCGTCGACGATCCGGATCGGCGACCCGCTGGAGGACACCACCGAGCTGGGGCCGCTGGCCATCGCAGCGCAGCTGGAGAAGGTCGAGTCGTACGTGGAACTGGGGCTGGCCGAGGGCGGCAGGATCGCCTTCGGCGGCGCACGGCCGACGACGGATCTGGACGGGTACTTCTTCTCCCCGACCGTCTTCACCGGCACCGACAATTCCATGCGGATCTGCCAGGAGGAGATCTTCGGTCCGGTCGCCACCGTGATGCCGTTCGACTCCGAGGACGAGGCGGTCGCGCTCGCCAACGACACCACGTACGGCCTCGCGGCGGGCATCTGGACCCGGGACCTGAACCGGTGCCACCGGATGGCGTCCCGGCTGGAGGCGGGCACGGTGTGGGTGAACACCTACCGTTCGATGTCGCCGATGTCACCCCGGGCCGGGTTCAAGAACAGCGGGGTGGGCACCGAGCAAGGCACGGAGGTCATCCGGGAGTACACCCGCCTGAAGAGCGTGTGGATCAACACGAGCGAGGAGCCGGCCGGCGACCCGTTCATCCTGAAGTCCTGAAGTCCCGAGGTCCCGAGGTCCCGAAGCAGAGCTTGCATGGCAGTCATCGGTCAAAGACCTCCGGCGATTGACGAAGAAGCCGGGTCACATCTACTGTCTCGTACCATGCAAGAGCCCACCTCGAAGCGGCTGAACCAGACCAGCATGCAGGCCCGCGTTGCCGAAGAGCTCCGTCAGATGATCATCAGCGGCGAGCTGGCGCCCCGCTCCAGCCTCTCTGAGATGGCCCTTTCCGAGACCTTCGGGGTGAGCCGCACGCCCATCCGTGAGGCGCTCAAGCAGCTGCAGACCGAGGGCCTGGTGGAGGTCCGGCCGCGGGTGGGAACCTTCGTCGCCGTGCCCTCCCGCCGGGATCTGACCGAGCTGTTCCAGATGAAGGAGCTGCTGGAGGGCGCCGCCGCCCGGCTCCTGGCGTTCCGGGGCAACGTACCCGAACTGGAGCTGCTTCAGGCCAACATGCGCGCCGCCGACGAGGTCGTCAGGGCCGGCGACGCCGAGCGGTACGCGGAACTGGTCCACGAATTCCACGACCTGATCGTCGCCGGCGCCGACAACGGCAAGCTGGAGGCCCATTACCGCACTCTGATGAACCAGCTCGCCTTCACCCGTCTGGTACGCACCTCTCTCTCCCGCCCCGGCCGCCTCTCCGAGTCCGACAACGAGCACCACCGCGTGCTCAACCTCATCCTCGCCAAGGACGGCGACGGCGCCGAGCGGGTGATGCGCGAGCACGTACGCCTCAGCCACCAGGCACTGATGGCTGAGATCGACGAGCGGCAGGGCTACGGCACGAACGGCGTGTAGTTGCCGTGCGCGTAGAGGGCGTAGGTGCCGCTCTTCAGGCCGTCGACGGCCGCCCCTCGCCCCACTCCGGCCGCCGGATGCCGTGCAGATTGCGGTACGCGGCCCGGCTCGGCGGGGCCCAGCCGTCCAGCAGAGCGCTGTCCGGGCGGTGGACCTCGATGCCGAGGGGGCGGCAGACGTCCAAGGGGTCACGGGCGTCGGGGCCCCACAAGGGGACGGACAGGTCACCGCCGGGGCAAGTCGACAGGGCGCACAGAAGGTCGGTCTCGGCGAAGAACTCGAAGTAGTCGCCCCTGCGCGCCGGGCAGTCCTTCATGAAGTACTGGTCGGCGTCGTTCAGTCCAGTGCACTGGAAGACATTGAGGACGTCGTGCACGTCGAACTCGGTGAGGCCGTATGGCAGGACGGCCCGTACCAGGTTGGAGTGGCAGTGAAAATCGAAGTCCTCGCCGGTGAGCATCCGGTTGACGTACGGATCACAGCGGGTTCCCAGCAGGTCGTGCACGCGCCCGCCGTCGGCGTCGAGTCCGTAGTCGGCGAGGCTGTCGGCGGTGATGGTGAACAGCGGCCGCAGGAAGGGAAGATTGGACCAGACCCGGTCGTACGTGGAGATGTGCGCGCGCTGCAGTTGGCGGGTGCGGGCGGCCCACATGCGCTCGCGTGGGTCGTGGAGGTTCCACACGTTGAGGTCGCCGACCTGCGGGCCCTCGACCGTGACAATGCGGCACAGGTGACCCTGAGGCACCGTCCAGGCGCGGCCGGAGCGGATCGGTATCTCGAAGGAGTCCACCAACTCGTGCCGCACACCCGCGAAGCGGTCGTAGAAGGCACGGTCGACGTCGAGGGCGCCGCCCTCGGTAGCCCGGTAGGCGGCTGCGGTCTCGGAAGGCTGTGGGGTCATGGGGTCGTGCCTTTCGTCCGGGAGTCCGCGCGCACGGCGTCGAGCACCAGGCGTTCGGACTCGTCGAGGTAGAGCCGCAAGGCACCCTTGGCATCCGTGCGGCGACCACCGCGTACGAGATCGCAGATCTCGCGGTCGCGGGCCACCCAGGGCGCCTGGAACCCGGCCTCGTCCTCCATGACAGCGAAGGCCAGCCGGAGCTGGGCGACGATGACACGGAAGAACGCATCCACGCGGTGGCTGCCCATCAGCGCGACCAGCGCCTGGTGAAAGCGCAGGGAGGACGTGCCGACCTCGCTCCACGCCTCGGCGGCGACCGCGGCCTCGGCTGCGGCGACCCTCGTCTCCAGCGCGTCGACCAGCGGTTCGGCAGCGAACGGGCTCTCGTCGACAGCCGCGAGCTCGACGGCACGGCGGGCGATGAAGATGTCCCGCACGTCCGTCGCCGACAGCGTCGTCACCGCCGTGCCCTTGTGCAGCTGCTGCACCACCAGGCCCTCGTCGTGCAGAGTGCGCAGAGCTTCCCGCAGTGTGTTCCGGGAAACCCCGAACTCCGAGGCCAGCGCCACATCCCGCAGAGGGGTTCCGGGCGGCAGGTCCCCCTCGACGATCCGCTCCCGCAACGCATCGGCTACTCCTGCGAAGCGGCCGGCGCCTGTGATGGACTGCGTCATGCACGCAGGGTAGCGCAGAAATTGTTGAACAAAAACTGTAGCGTTACGCGTCCGAAATGGTTACAGATCACCATAGCTACCACGTACTTGTTGAACAATTCTGGGGCCGGCTGGCCAAGCTACGACAGGAGTGCCGCATGCCCGACCGTTCCTCCGGCCCGGTCCGCCCGGTGTCCGGCACCGAAGTACCGCGCTTCGCAGGATCCGGGTCGTTCGCCCGGGTGCCCGAGATCGACCGGGTCGGCGACTACGACGTCGCCGTGCTCGGCGTGCCCTTCGACGCCGGCACGTCCTACCGCCCCGGGGCCCGGTTCGGCCCCATGGCTGTTCGCCAGGCGTCCCGCCATCTGCGGCCCGGACACCACGTCGAACTGGATACCTCACCCTTCGACAAGATCCAGGTCGTCGACGCCGGCGACGTCCCGGTCTCCCCCTTCTCCATAGACGAGGCCCTCGGCCGGATCGAGGGTCACGCCCGGGATGTGGGGGCCGGCGGGCGCAGAGTGCTGGCGATCGGCGGGGACCACACCATCGCGCTGCCGATGCTCCGCGCGGTGGTGCGCGAGCACGGGCCGGTCGCCCTGGTCCACTTCGACGCACACCTGGACACCTGGAACACCTACTTCGACGCGCCGACGACGCACGGCACCGTCTTCCGTCGCGCCTTCGAGGAAGGCCTTCTCGTCGAGGACCACTCCATCCACGTCGGCATTCGCGGCCCGCTGTACGAGCGGGCGGACATGGACGAGGACAAACGGCTGGGCTTTCGCACCATCCGGGCGAGCGACCTCGACATACTCGGCACCTCCGGTGCGATCCAGGCCGTCACGGAGCGCGTCGAAAGCCTTCCGGTGTACCTGTCCGTCGACATCGACGTACTCGACCCGGCCTTCGCCCCGGGCACGGGCACCCCGGAGTCAGGAGGGCTGACCAGCCGCGAGCTGCTGCGCGTACTGCGCGGGCTGTCGGGCGTGCACCTCGTCGGCGGGGACGTGGTGGAGGTGGCCCCGGCCTACGACCATGCCGAGATCACGTCCATTGCCGCGGCAACCGTCCTGTTCGACCTCATGTGCCTTATGGCCCGCGCGTAGAGACGGAGAACACGGACTGACGGCACGTCACCTGCGGCGCAGCAGCCTGCGCCATCCCCTGCGCTCCGGGTCCGGATCCGGCACCTGCGCGGACGCCGGCCCCACGGGCGGAGCCGACCGCCCGGGCGGCTCCTGGGCAAACGGCAGCGCCTGCGCCTCCGGTTGGGGCCCCGGCGGCGGCTCAGGTCGCCGCCCCGGTGACAGCTCCGGCGGCGGCTCCGGCGGCGGCTCCGGATGAGGTGCCGCCCGCTCCGCCCTGGCCCGGTCCAGCGCCTCGGTGAGCCGGGCCCGGGCGGCGGCGATCTCGTCCGGATGGTCGGCGACGACCGTGGCCTCGACGACCTCGCGCGGCGCGTGCGAGCCGGTGCCGCCCGGGGGAAAGCCGGGCCGCAGTCTGCGCAGGTAGGTCCGCTCGTACAGGTCGGGCACGGTCTGCGCCGTCGCCTCGGGCCCGAGGAGTTCGGCCCATACGGCGGCCTCGCTCCAGCCGTCGGCGGCCTGCCGGAGGAAGCCGGCGGCGCGGCGCGCCCGCCAGCTCCGGGCCCGGTGGTCCTCGCCCTCCGCGAGGGCCTCACGCAGGTCTGCCGGGAGCCGGCCGGTGAGCAGCCCGGGGTGGTCCCGGGCGAACCGCCGTACGTCGTCGGCGAGATAGAGCCAGACGACGGCCCGGTAACGGTTGGCGTACCAGCGCACGGGGCTGATCAGTCCGCCCTTGGCCAGCTTGGCGAAACGGTCCCGGCTGATCCCGATGAGTTCCGACCCGTCGACGCTCCCCACGACGGCCACCCGCCGCCGGAGCGCCTGCGGGAACGCCTCCTCGGCCCGCAGCCGCTCCACCTCCGCGTACGGCACCTTGCGGCGTCCCGCGCCGGTCGGCACCGTACGCAGCTCGGCGAGCTGCAGCGCGACCTCGAACTCCCCCAGGTCGAGCTCCAGTTCTTCCCGGGCCCGCTCCATTCCGAGCACTTCCCCAACAGTCCGAACGGCTGCCATGTCATCCCCCTGTGACGATCAACTACTGACAGTCACGAATGTAGCCCGGGGGTCCGACAGTGGCCAGCGGCTCCTTCCGACCTGTGGATAACTCGGTCACGGCGGGCGGCCCGCCACAACGACCCGTCCCGTCACAGCGCCCGCAGCCCGTCGATCACATCCCGCAGCAGGCCGGCGTCCGGCAGGTCGGCCGGCGGCACAGGGCGGATCACCCGCAGCTGGCCGTCCCGCAGCAGGTCGCCGAGGAGCACCCGCACCACACCCACCGCGAGGTCCGCCTCCGAGGCCAGTTCGGCGACGGAGAGCGGAGCCGGGCGGCACAGGTCGAGCAGCGCGAGATGCTGCTCGTCGAGGGTCTCGTCCGGATCGGCGTCCGGGTCCGCGACGATCACCGCGATCAGGTCGATCTCCTGACCGCTCTCAGGCCGGGTACGGCCCCCGGTGATGGTGTAGGCGCGGACCATCGGACCGGCATCGTCGTCG
This sequence comes from Streptomyces sp. NBC_01537, assembly GCF_045040445.1. Taxonomy (NCBI): domain Bacteria; kingdom Bacillati; phylum Actinomycetota; class Actinomycetes; order Kitasatosporales; family Streptomycetaceae; genus Streptomyces; species Streptomyces sp. NBC_01537. The sequence continues at coordinate 853,435 of NZ_CP109392.1, forward strand.
TACCAGAGCGCGCCCTCGTCCGCCGGCGGGCTCATACTGCGTCACTCCCCCGGGTGGTCCGCGTCGTGCTGTCTCGGGGCCACGCCCAGGTGCTCGCCGACGCGATGGACCATGAGGGTCATCTCGTAGGCGATCTGGCCGACATCGGCCTGCACCCCGCTGAGCACCGAAAGACAGCTGCCGTCGCCGGCCGCGGTGACGAAGAGAAAGCCGTCGTCGAACTCGACCATCGTCTGGCGCACACCACCGGCGTTGAAGTGCCGTCCGGCACCCTTGGCCAGGCTCTGGAAACCGGACGAGACGGCGGCCAGGTGCTCGGCCGTCGCGCGGTCCAGACTGCTGCTGGCTCCTGTCACCAGCCCGTCGTTGGACAGCACAAGCGCATGCCGCACATGCGGCACCCGCTCCGTCAGGTCATCCATCAGCCATGTGAGTCCAGTGCTCACCGTCATCCCCCGTCCTCCCCGGTCGGTCGCGGTGCTTCGGCGGAGCGCCCGCGGGCCAGCCCGCGGGCGAAAGCCGCCATGGTGGAACGGGCCTGATCAGGAGATCGTTCCCGGTCGGCGCCCGTACTCGGTGTCTCCGCGGCGTTGTCGTGCACCGTGTCTTCCCTGAGCTGAGGTGCGAGATTGGCCTGTCGAACCCGCTTCGGCAATCCCATGCCGTTACGCTCCTCCCTCGTCTCCTGCGCAGGCCTGGACACAACGGCCACGCCCATGCCTCCCGGCGTTGCCGGGCCGGCGGCGCGCGCGGCTGACGGGGCCGAATGCGCCGAAGCCGAAGGGGCCGCGTCCGGCACCGAGCGGGGGCGCAGTGTCACCTCACCGGTCTCGGGCTCGTCGTTCTCCGGCTCGACCAGAATCGCGCTCGGGACGAGGACGACGGCCGCCACCCCGCCGTAGTCCCCCCTGCGCAGGGTGACCCGCACGCCCTGGCGGGCCGCGAGCCGCCCGACGGTGAACAGTCCGAGCCGGTCGGTCTCCGGCAGTTCGACACCCGCCGCCGCCTCGCCGACCTCGTTGTTGGCATCGGCGAGCCGCTCGGGGCTCATGCCTAGCCCCCGGTCCTCGATCTCGACGACATAGCCTCCGCCGACGACCTCACCTCGCACGACGACCTTGGTCTCGGGCGGTGAGAAGGCGGCGGCGTTCTCGATCAGTTCTGCCAGCAGGTGGACGATGTCGCCGACCGCCGCGCCGGTCACGCTGATCCGCGGCATGCGCCGGACGGCCACCCGGGGATACTCCTCGACCTCTCCGACCGCCGCGCGCACCACCTCGGCGAGCCGGACCGGACGCCGCCAGGCGCGGCCGGGCGAGTTGCCGGAGAGGATGAGCAGTCCTTCGGCGTGCCTGCGCATGCGGGTGGTCATGTGGTCGAGCCGGAACAGGTCCTCCAGCTCGGCGGGGTCCTGGGTGCGGCGCTGCATGGCGTCGAGCAGGGTGAGCTGCCGGTGCAGCAGCAGCTGGCTGCGGCGGGCCAGGTTGGTGAAGACCGAGGAGACGCCCCGCCGCAGCTTCTCCTGCTCGACTGCGGCCTGCACCGCCGCCCGCTGCGAGGCGGTGAAGGCCCGGCCGACCTGGCCGATCTCGTCCGCGCCCAGCTTCAGCGCGGGCGCCGCGCGCGACACCGCCTCCTCGTCGAGTTCCTCGCCGGCCCGCAGCCGGCGCATGACCTCGGGCAGGCGCTTGCCGGACAGCTCCAGCGCCTCGTCGCGCAGCAGCCTGAGGCGGCGCACGAGGCGGCGGCCCAGCCGCAGCGACACACCGATCGACAAGGCAACGAGCACCAGGCCGGCCAGGCTGACCGTCCCGGTCCTCATCAGCACCGCGATGCCCGTGCGGCGGGCATCGGCCCCGATGTCGTCGCTGGCCAGGACATTGACGGCGTCGAGTTCGTCGAGCGCGTCGTCCACGCTCTGCCGCCACAGTGTCTCCGGGATGGCGGACGGGGCGTCCTGGGCACCGGAGCTGCTGGTCAGCAGCTCCGCGGACTTCAGCGCGCCGCCCAGCTTGCCGTTCACGAACGCCTCCAGGCGTTCCTGGGCGGACTCCGGCAGCTCGCTTCCGTACGCCTGCTGCAGCAGCTGGCGGCCGCTGATCAGGTTGGTGAAGGCCCGGTACTCCAGGTCGCTCATCGTCCCATTGACCAGCGCGGCGGCGAACATCGCGTCTTCCTGGGAGAGGAGCTCGCGGGCCCGGACCGCTCCGACGACCACGATCGCCTCCCGGGCCAGCGGGCCGGTCTGGAGGGCGGCCAGCGACTCGCGCAGCTGGAATCCGGGTTCGATGACGGACGAGTACGTCTCCAGTACGTGGTACCAGCTCGCCGCGGGGTCCCGCACCTCGTCGCGCAGGGTGGCGAGCCCGTCGGCGGCCCCCTTCAGCGTCAAGGTGAGATGTTCCTTCTGGTCACCGGACAGCTGCGCGCCCTGGGCCTCCCGCTGGGCGTGGCTGCGCAGGACGGCAAGGCGTTCGTCGGTCGTGTTCTGCAGCGCGGCCAGTTCGGCGGCGCCCTTCTTGCCGTGCGAGGCGGTGTAGACGACGGCGGCGCGGCGTTCGGCCTGCAGCGCGAGATCGAGGCTGTCGGTGGGGTCGCCGTAGTAGTGGTAGGTGTCGGCGACCTGGAGCAGTGCGAGCCCGTCGCGCACCGACGAGTAAGTGCTGTACGTCCACAGGCCCGCCAGGGAGAGCAGCGGCACCAGAAGCAGTGTCACGAGCTGAGTGCGGATGGTGCGGGGGCGCAAGCGCATGGGCGGTTGTTCCTCGGTGGCGTACGTGAGAGCGAACGCCTCCGTTTCGACCGTTTGCTCGATACGGAGGAGGCACAGTATGTCGTACGGGGTGCCTTGCTTTCGCCCCCATTCGACAAGTCACAGCAGTGTGATACGCCGGTGCTGATCCGCCGGGCCGGTCGGCGGCCGCGTTCACGGTCCGCTAACCGGAACGCATTGCCCGGGAAACGCCCCTGTCGCACGCTGGACGCATGGAACGGCGACTGGTGGCCGAGTGGGGGTACGGTCCGGCTCCGGCCGCCGTGAACGAACCGGCGGAGGTGCCGGTCCGTTACCGCGACATCCACGGCTACCGCAGGGCGTTCCGGATGGCGGGCAGCGGTCCGCCGCTGCTCCTGGTGCACGGCCTCGGTGACTCCTCCGAGACCTGGTCGCACATCCTGCCCCGGCTTGCCCGCCACCGCACCGTCATCGCGCCCGATCTGCTCGGCCACGGCGACAGCGAGCAGCCGCGCGCCGACTACGCGGTGGCCGCCTACGCCTGCGGCATGCGTGACCTGCTGGGCGTCCTGGACATCGAGCGCGTATCGGTCGTCGGCCACTCCTTGGGCGCAGGCGTCGCCATGCAGTTCGCCTACCAGTTCCCCGAGCGCTGCGAGCGCCTGGTGATCGTGGGCGGCGGCGGGGTCGGCCCGGAGGTGCATCCGCTGCTGCGGCTCGCGGCCGGGCCCGGCGCCGAGCTCGCGCTGCCGCTGGCGACCTCCGCGCCCGTGCGCAAGGCGCTCGGTCTCGCCGCCCCCCTGCTGCGCCTCACCGGAGGTCTCGGCCTCGGGCGGCACGACTTCGACTACGTGCTGGAGCGCTATCTCGCGCTGTCCACCGCCACCAGCCGCCAGGCCTTCCTGCGCACGCTGCGCGCCGGGGTCGATCTGCGGGGCCAGGTCATCACGATGATGGACCGCAGCTATCTGACCGCCGGTCTGCCCACTCTCATCGTCTGGGGCGCGCATGACCGGGTGATCCCGGTCGAGCACGCGGGGCTCGCGCACAGTGCCATGCCGGGCAGCCGGCTGGAGGTGTTCGAGGACGCGGGGCATTTCCCGCACCATGACGCGCCTGAGCGCTTCATCTCCGTACTGGAGGACTTCCTCGACACGACCACGCCCCAGGAGTACGACGCCGTGCGGTGGCGGCAGTTGCTGCGCAGGGGGCTGCCGGACGAGTCGTTGTATCCGGAGGCCGAAGCGCATCCCTCCAGCGGGTCGTGAGCAGCGGGTCGTGGGCAGCGCACGGCACGATGGGCACCATGGGAACGAAGATGAGCGACGAGCAGTGGCGGGCCTTCATCAGCGCGGGGACACGGACCGGGAAGCTGTCGACGGTGCGGGCGGACGGCAGCCCGCACATCGCGCCGATCTGGTTCGTGCTCGACGGTGACGATCTGGTCTTCAACACCGGGAAGCACACGGTGAAGGGCCGCAATCTGGCGCGCGACGGCCGGGCGGCCCTCTGCGTGGACGACGACCGGCCGCCGTTCTCCTATGTGATCGTCTACGGCAGCGCGCAGATCACCGAGGAGCCGGGCCCCCTGCGCGAGTGGGCGGGCCGGATCGCCGGCCGCTACATGGGCGAGGACCGGGCGCAGGAGTACGGGGAGCGCAACGGCGTGCCCGGCGAGCTGCTGGTGCGCTTGCGGATCGACAAGGTCGTGAGCGAAGCGGGGGTGTCGGACTAGGGCCTGTCTTGTGGATCTCCGTGGGTGAAGGAGCGGGGTCTGGCGCCTGCGATCGCAAGGCGGAGGAGGGAGGCAACGCGGAGCGTTGTCGACCGACGACAACGCGGCGAGCGCTGGTGCCAGGGCACGCGACGCCGCGGAGATCCACAAGACAGGCCCTAGACGCCGGTGTCTGTCACCCGACCGAATCCAGCATGCGCGCGGTGTGCATCCGCCCGGCGTGCTCGACCAGTGCGATGAGCACCTCCTTCCCGGACTCGCGGCTGCGCGCGTCGCACAGCACCACAGGCGTGCCCGCCTCCAGGTCAAGCGCGCGCGACACGTCCTGGGTACGGAAGGTGCGCGACCCGGGGAAGCAGTTGACGGCGACGGCGAAGGGGATGCCGCGGTGCTCGAAGAAGTCCACCGCGGGGAAGCAGTCCTCGAGGCGGCGGGTGTCGGCGAGCACCACCGCGCCGAGCGCGCCGTTGGACAGTTCGTCCCACAGGAACCAGAAGCGGTCCTGGCCGGGGGTGCCGAAGAGGTAGAGCGAAAGGCCCGACCGGATGGTGATCCGGCCGAAGTCCATGGCGACCGTGGTGGTGGTCTTGCGCTCGACGCCGTCGGTGTCGTCCACGTTCCTGCCCGCCTCGCTGAGCCGCTCCTCGGTGCGCAGGGGGCGTATCTCGCTGACCGCGCCGACGAGCGTGGTCTTGCCGACGCCGAAGCCCCCGGCGATGAGGATCTTCAGGGCCATGACCGGCTCTTCGGGCAGGTCCCGGACCGGTCGGTCAGAGGGCGCGGAGTCCATTGATCACCTCTCGCAGAATGCGCTCGTCGGGGAGCTGGGCGGGCGGTACGGGAATGTGCACCCGTACGCTGCCCAGCGCCAGCAGGTCGCCCAGCAGGACGCGTACGACGCCCACGGGCAGGTCGGAGTCGGCGGCGAGTTCGGCGACCGACAGGGGTTCACGGCGGCACAGGGCGAGGATCGCGGTGTGCTCGGGGGCGAGGGACGGGTCGTCCACGGCACCGCGTTCGGCGACGACCTGGGCGATCAGGTCGAGCCGGGCGCCCGCCGAGCCGGGGCGGGTGCGGCCGCCGGTCATCGCGTACGGGCGCACCAGCGGTCCGGCCTCGTCGTCGAACCAGCGGCCGCCCTCCCGCGGACTCATGGCCGGTTCGTCCATTGTCATCACACTCGGTCCTGTCCCATCGGTCAGCCTCCGACCGGACTGTCGGCGCCCCTGGCGCGCGGCGGGGTGTGCAGGTGCTCGCCCACCCGTTTGACCAGCCGGGCCATCTCGTACGCGATGAGGCCCACATCGGCCGCAGCCGTGGTGAACACGGCCAGGCAGGAGCCCTCCCCCGCGGCGGCCACGAAGAGGAAGCCGCGGTCGAGCTCGACCATGGTCTGGCGGACGGCGCCCGCGTCGAAGTGCCGCCCGGCACCCTTGGCCAGGCTGTGGAAGCCCGAGGCGACGGCCGCCAGGTGCTCGGCGTCCTCCCGGCTGAGCCCCTGCGACGCGCCCACCGCCAGGCCGTCGTTGGACAGCACCACGGCGTGGCGTACCTGGGCGACGTGCTCGGTGAGCTCGTCGAGCAGCCAGTCGAGCTCTCCGGACCGGTGCGATGTGTCGATCATCCGTGGTCTCCTTCGCTCGGCTTGATCCGCGACTGCGTCTGCGGAGTGTCCGTGCTGTCGTCGGGGTCGCCGTCCCGGCCGCCGTCGCGGCGGGACGCCACGCGCAGCGCACGGCGTTCGGGCCTGGCGTCGCGGGCCTCGGGTCCGCCGCCACGGATCCAGCCGCTGCGGTACGCGGCCATCGTTGCGCGGACCTCGTCCGGCGACCGCTCGGGCTCGGGCGGCCGCTCGACGTCCCGGGTGCCCCGGCTCTGTGCGGCCGGAGGGTCCATGAGCTGCGGGGCGAGGTTCGCCCGCCTCACGCGGCGCGGCAGTTCACCGCCGTCGGGTGCCGGCTCCCCGGTCTCGGGGCGGCCGGCGCGCGCGGCGGGGGCAGGCGCGGGCTCGGGCCCGGCGGCGTGCCCGGCAGAGTGCTCGGCGGCGGGCTCGGGCGCCGGCGGCGGCTCGGCCGGTGTGTCGGGCACCTGGAGGGCGGGCCGGGGCACGCCGTTGCCGCTCCCGGCGCCCAGGACCGCCGGTGGCGGCGCGGCGGTCCGCGTGGGCAGCTCGGCGTCGCGGGGCCGGGGCCGGGCGCCGACGGGCGTCCGGCCGGTGACGTTGCGGGCCGCGTCGGCCTCCGGCGCGCCCAGTTCGAGCAGGGCGGTGGGGAGCAGGACGACAGCGGTGGTGCCGCCGTACGGGGACGGGCGCAGCGACACCTTGACACCGTGCCGCTTGGCGAGCCGGCTCACCACGAAGAGCCCGAGCCGGTCGCTGTCGAAGAGGTCCAGCGCCTGCGCCTGCTCGATGCGGCGGTTGGCCTCCGCCATGACCTCCTTGCCCATGCCGAGCCCCCGGTCCTCGACCTCCAGGACGTAGCCGTTGCCGACCTGTTCGCCGTAGACCCGGACCTTGGTGTGCGGGGGCGAGAACTGGGTGGCGTTCTCGACGAGTTCGGCGACCAGGTGGGTGAGGTCGGCGACGGTGGAGCCGGCCACGGCGGCCTGCGGCAGTCGCCGCACCTCGACGCGGGCGTAGTCCTCGACCTCGGCGACCGCCGCCCGGACGACATTGGTGAGCGGCACGGGCCGGCTCCAGGCGCGTCCGGGGGCCGCCCCGGACAGGATGATCAGGCCTTCGGCGTGACGCCGCATGCGCGTGGTGAGGTGGTCGAGCCGGAAGAGGTCCTCCAGCTCGTTCGGGTCCTCCGTACGCCGCTCCATGCTGTCCAGCAGGGCGAGCTGACGGTGGACCAGAACCTGGCTGCGGCGGGCGAGGTTGACAAAGACCCCGGAGACGCCGCTGAGCAGTTCGGCCCGCTCCACCGCCGCCTGCAGGGCGGCGCGCTGCACGGTACCCAGCGCCTCGCCGACCTGGCCGATCTCGTCGCTGCCGTGGCGGCCGCGCGGCACTTCGGCGTCGATGTCGATCTCCTCGCCGGCGCGCAGCCTGCGCATGGCGCGCGGGAGTTTGCGGCGGGCGAGTTCCAGGGCGGTGTTGCGCAGGTCGACCAGTTCGATGACGAGGCCGCGTCCGATGCGCACCGAGATCAGCAGCGAGGCGAGCACGGCCAGCAGTCCCAGCAGCACGGCGGCCCCGGACTTGGTGAGCACGCTGTGGGTGACGGGGTCGGCGCGTCCAGTCGAGCCGGCGGACGCCGCGATGTCCCGCAGGCCGGTCAGCACCGGGGCGGAGACCTGCTCCCAGACGTCGGCCGACACCGCCTGCGCGGCGAGCCGGCCGGGCGGGGCCGCGGCCACCCGCTCCTCCAGGGTGCGCAGGTCCTCGTACGGGCCCGAGCGGCTGAGCCTGTCCCAGGCCGCCCGGTCGGTGCCGCGCAGGTCGGGGGCCGAGGCGCGCAGGAGGAGCAGGCGGCTGCTGACCGCGCCGGTGAAGTCGCGGCGGCGGTCGGCGGGGAAGTCGCTGCCGGTCTGCGCGGCGGACAGCAGGGCGTCCTCGGCGGAGAGGAGTTCGGCGGACCTGGCGATGTCGAGGGCGACCCGGTCGGAGGGGGTGGCCGCGAGCGCCCCGGCGACCGCGAAGGCCTTCTCCACGGCCGCGTTGTAGTCGGCGTACGCCTCCTCCCAGCGGGCCGCCCGGGCGGTGATGCGCGGCCGGAGCGAGGTGAGCGCCGTGACGCCGTCCACGAAGGTCCGCACGCGGCCCGTGACCTGGGCGGACAGGCCGGTGCCGTCGGCGACGGTGTGGGTCCTGTCCAGCCGCAGCGGGGCGGCGGCGCGTTCGGTGTCGTCGACCCGCCGCTCCAGTTCGTCGGCGCGGGCGGTGCTGGGGGCCGCGAGGTAGCGGGCGGCGGCGTGACGCTCGGCCTGCAGGGCGGTGACGGTGGCGGTGACCGGCTGGCGGATGGTGCGGTCGACCCGCTGGGCGCGGAGCTGGCCGGAGACCTCCTGCGCGGTGGTGACGGCGGCGAAGGCCCACAGCGCCATCAGGGAGACCACCGGGACCATGAGGACGGAGACGATCTTGGCGCGGACCGACTTGGGCCGCAGCACCAGCCTCGGGCCCGGACGCAGGTGCGGCACCGGCCCCCGGTCGGAGACCGCCGAGGCCAGCGCGGGGCGCTGCGGGGTTTCGTCGGCGGGCAGTCCGGCATGCGCGCGCCGCCCGCGCGGCACGGTCATGTCGCGATCGCGCTGGGTGGTCATATCGCCCCCTCGTGGAGCCGTTGGGCGGTCGCCGAGGCCGCGCGTTCCCTGGCGGTCGGCGACAGTGCGACGAAGGCGGAGGTGAGGAAGAGGTAGGAGCCGAGGAAGACCACGAGCGGGAAGAGAAAGGCGGTCGCTCCTGCGCCGGGCAGTCCCGCCGCCGAGGGGTGGACGGCGACCCGTACCGCGAACATTCCCGTGTAGTGCATGCTGCTCACGGCCGCGCCCATGACCAGGGAAGCGCCGGCGACGACGACCGGCCGGTGGATCGTCAGCGCCGCCCACAGCGCGGCGGTCGCGGCGGCGACGGCGATCAGCACGGACAGCGCGACCAGCCAGGGGTCGTAGCCGACCCGGCCGTGGAGCCGTACGGCGGCCATGCCCAGGTAGTGCATGCTGGCCACGCCGAGCCCGGTGGTGAGTCCGCCCAGGGCCAGTGACCGGGCCCGCTTCCTGCCGTAGCCGACGGCGAAGACACCGGCGCCGACCACGAGCATGGCGACGAGCAGGCTGAGCACGGTCAGCGGCACGTTGTAGCGGATCTCGGTTCCGGAGACGCTGAAGCCGAGCATCGCGATGAAGTGCATCGTCCAGATGCCGGTGCCCAGCGCGCTGGCGGCGGTGATCAGCCAGTTGCGCCGTGACGGTCCGGTCGTGGCCAGGGCCCGTACGGTGCAGCGCAGGCCGAGGGCCGCGCCCACGCATGCCATCGCGTACGAGAGCGTCGGGGTCAGCCAGCCGAAGCTGGCGTGGTCCATGTGTCCCATGGCCAAGGGACGCTAGTCCGGGCAGCGGAGCGGCCCGGGGGCATGACCGGACCCTGCGGAAATTGACAGCGCGATGGCAGGTTGCGGTCCGATGCGATCACCCAGCGCCCGAACCTGTGCGCACGGTGCGTAGTTCAGCCGCTACGTGGCGCATACATGATGACGCCCACACCCGCCAGGCACACCAGAGCGCCCGCCACGTCGAACCCGTCCGGACGGTAGCCGTCCAGGACCATCCCCCACACGAGCGAACCGGCCACGAACACCCCGCCGTACGCGGCCAGAATCCGTCCGAAGTCGGCGTCCGGCTGCAGGGTCGCGACGAATCCGTACAGCCCGAGGGCGACGATGCCCGCACCCGCCCACGCCCAGCCGCGGTGCTCGCGGACGCTCTGCCAGATGAGCCAGGCACCGCCGATCTCCAGCAGCGCGGCGAGAACGAACAGGGCGACGGAGCGGAGCGGGATCATGCGACCATGATGCCCGCCCACTGCCCGGAACCCGGAGGTAGCCCCGTGCACACCGACCCCGCACAGGTCCGGGAGTTCTTCGCCGCCCGGGCCGCGAACTGGGAGACCCGCTATCCCGACGACGCACCCGCCTACGAGGCCGCGGTCTCCGCCATGCGGCTGCGGTACGGCATGACTGTGCTCGACGCGGGCTGCGGCACGGGACGGGCACTGCCCTTCCTGCGCGCCGATGTCGGGCCGGACGGTCTCGTGATCGGCGCCGACCTGACGCCCGAGATGCTGGCCGCCGCCGCGGGCAAGGGCCGGCACCGGTACGGGGCGCTGCTCCTGGCCGATGTCGCGCGGCTGCCGCTGTGCGACGGCGGGGTGGACGCGGTCTTCGCCGCCGGCCTCATCGGCCATCTCCCCGACCCTGGCGCCGCCCTGCGCGAGCTGGCCCGGGTCACCGGGCCCCGCGGTCTGCTCGCACTGTTCCACCCCATCGGCCGCGCGGCGCTGGCCGCCCGCCAGGGGCGCGAACTGACGGAGGACGACCTGCGCGCGCAGCACAATCTGCGGCCGCTGCTGGCCGCCTCCGGGTGGACCCTCACCGAATACACGGACACCGACGACCGCTTCCTGGCGCTGGCATCGGCGACGCTGCCCACGAACGCCTGACCGCGCCGTGGCCGAACCGTTCTTCCGTACGTGCTCTGCGGCTCTCGACGCGGGGGTTACCGGCTGGTTAAGGTGCGCGGACCACCGACAGGAGCAGGAAGGGGAGGCCCGTGACCGCGACGGACGATGACGACGCGCTGTATGTGCTGACCGCGGCGATGCTGACGCCCGCGCAGTTCCCGGGCGTTCTGGCCGACGACTATCCGGCGGCATGCGCGCAACTCGGGCTGGAGCCTGCGTCGGAGGGCTACGGGCTGGTATTCGGGCAGGACGGGGCGGGGGCCCGGTGGACGGTGGCGGTGAGCGACACGGCCCTGGTCGCGTGCGCGCTGGCGGCCTGGGACTGCGGACTGGAGTACGACCTGTCGCCTGACGACCGGTCGGTGGTGGCCGCACTGCCGGGCTGGCCGCTTCCGGTCGCGGTCACCGCGCCGGGCGTCCCCGCCCCGCACGACCCCACGGAGGAGGACGGCGGCCGGCCGGCACTGTCACCGCCGGACACCGCGGACTGGGGGCCCGCACAGCGACGGCTGGGCGCGGACGAGATCGCCCTGCAGTGGCGGGTGTGGCGGGAGCAGCTGGGCGAACCCGGTGCCGATACCGGACCCGGTGCGGAGCCCGAAGGCGGGGCCGACGGCCCCGCCGCCACTTCCGGTCCCGGCCTCCACAAGGGCGTACGCCGAGCGCTGGACGCCGCCGAGGAGTACGTACGTACGCCGCCGCCCGTCGGCCGGATACGGTCCGCGCCCGCCGGGGAGGGGGCTCGTACGCTGCGCGTGGACGGGCCGGGCTGGAGCATGGTGGCGCGCACGGACGACATCGCGTTCGTGCTGCTGGACGAGGATCCGGGCGAGGTGCTGCCGGTCGGCCGGGGTGCGGAACTGCCGGGGCTGCTGGAGGCACTGGAGAAGCTGGCCGTACGGCCCGACTGAGAGCCGGACCGACCGTCAGCCGGACGCCGCTGCCGCTGCTGCCGCCGCCGCACCGACCTTGTCCGCCGCCTTGCGCGCCGCGACCAGCACCGGGTCCCACACCGGGGAGAACGGCGGAGCGTACCCGAGGTCGAGCGCTGTCATCTGCTCGGCCGTCATGCCGGCGGTGAGGGCGACGGCGCCGATGTCGACCCGCTTGGCCGCGCCTTCGCGGCCGACGATCTGCAGCCCGAGCAGCCGTCCGGTGACCTGCTCGGCGATGATTTTGACGGTCATCGGGGCGGCTCCGGGGAAGTAGCCGGCCCGGCTGGTGGACTCGATGACGGCGGTGACATAGCGAAGCCCGGCGGCCCGGGCCTGCGACTCCTTGAGGCCGCTGCGGGCGATCTCGACGGCGCAGACCTTGCTGACCGCGGTGCCCACGACGCCGGGGAAGGTCGCGTAACCGCCGCCGATGTTGGTGCCGATGATCCGGCCGTGCTTGTTGGCGTGCGTGCCCAGGGCGATGTGCTGCAGGGCGCCCGAGACGAGGTTGAGGACCTCCACGCAGTCGCCGCCCGCCCAGATCCCCTCCGTACCGCGCACGCGCATGGAGCGGTCGGTGAGCAGGCCGCCGTACGCGCCGAGCGGCAGCCCTGCCTCGTGGGCGAGGGTGGTCTCGGGCCGTACCCCGAGGCCGAGGACGACGATGTCGGCCGGATACTCGCCCTTGTCGGTGGCCACCGCGCGGACCCGCTTGTCGTCGCCGGTGAGCACTTCGCGCACGGCGGAGCCGGTCTCCACCCGGATGCCCATGCCCTCCATGGCCTCGCGCACCAGGCGGCCCATGTCCGGGTCGAGCGTGGCCATGGGCTGCTCGCCGCGTTCGAGCAGGGTGACCCGCAGTCCGTGCCGCAGCATGGCCTCGGCCATCTCGACGCCGATGTAGCCGCCGCCGACCACGACCGCGTCGCGCACCCCGCCCGCGTCCAGCGTGCGCATGACGGCTTCGCCGTCGTCGAGGCTCTGCACCCCGTGGACACCGTCCGCGTCGATGCCCGGGATCGGCGGGCGGACCGGCACCGCGCCGGTGGCGATGACCAGTTGGTCGAAGCCGGTCCAGGACTCGCCGCCGCCGTCCGTCATGCGCGTGCGCACCCGCCGCCGCCCGAGATCGATCCCGACGGCCTCGGTACCGAGCCGCAGGTCGATTCCCCGGGCCCGGTGCTCCTGCGCGGTACGGGCGACGAGCGCGTCCGGGTCGTCGACATCCCCGGCGATCCAGTACGGGATGCCGCAGGCCGAGTACGAGGTGTGGTGGCCGCGTTCGAACGCGATGATCTCCAGGTCCTCCGGCCCCCGCCGTCTGCGCGCCTGGGAGGCCGCTGACATACCCGCCGCGTCGCCACCGATGACCACCAACCGTTCCGTCATACCCGCAGCGTATGCGGCCCTGCGCATGCCGCACACTTGTGCGTCATGGAGCTGCAGATCACCGCGACCTCGCCCGAGCACCCGGCGGCCCTTCTCGACCTGCCCTGGGGCATCCCCCTGGAGGAGTGGCCGGAGGAACACCTGGTGTCGCTGCCACGCGGCATCTCCCGGCACGTCGTGCGGTTCGCCAACGCCGGCGACGAGGTCGTCGCGGTCAAGGAGGTCGGCGAGTGGGCCGCCGTACGGGAGTACGGGCTGCTGCGCGACCTGGACCGGATGGGCATACCCGCCGTGGACCCGCTCGCCGTCGTCACCGGGCGCGCCGACGCCGCCGGGGAGCCGCTGGAGCCGGTGCTGATCACCCGGCACCTGGGCGGCTCGCTGCCGTACCGCTCGATGTTCGAGACGACGATGCGGCCGGGCACCGTCAACCGCCTGCTCGACGCGCTCGCCGTGCTGCTCGTACGGCTGCACCTCACCGGCTTCGCGTGGGGCGACTGCTCGCTGTCCAACACCCTCTTCCGGCGTGACGCGGGCGCCTACGCCGCCTACCTCGTGGACGCCGAGACCGGCCAGATCCAGCCGCAGCTCAGCCGCGGCCAGCGCGACTACGACATCGAGGTCGCCCGGGTCAACATCGCGGGCGAGCTGCTCGACCTGGAGGCGGGCGGCTCGCTGCACCCGTCAGTGGATCCGATCACCTTCGGCCAGGCCATCGCCGACCGTTACAGCGAGTTGTGGCACGAGCTCACGCGGGAGTCCGTCTACCCGGTGGACAAGCGGCACTACATCGACCGGCGTATCCGCCGCCTCAACGAACTCGGCTTCGACGTGGCCGAGATGCAGATCCAGAAGTCGCCCGACGGCGACCAGGTCACCTTCCTCCCCAAGGTCGTCGACGCCGGCCACCACCAGCGCCAGCTGCTGCGCCTCACCGGCCTCGACGCCGAGGAGAACCAGGCCCGCAGCCTCCTCAACGACCTGGAGACCTGGATGGCCACCCAGGACGACTACGCCCCCGGCGACCCCCTCGGCGCCCGCCCCGAGGTGCTGGCCCACCGCTGGGTCCGCGATGTCTTCCGCCCGACGGTCCGGGCCGTGCCGCTGGAGCTGCGCAGGCCCCTGGACACCGCGCAGGTCTACCACGAGCTGCTGGAGCACCGGTGGTTCATGTCCGAACAGGCGCAGCGCGATGTCGGCCTGGAGGCCGCCGTCGACGACTACGTACGCAATGTGCTGCCGAACGCGCCGGAGGTCCCGGCAGCCCTGCCCGACGCCTGACATCTGACGCCTGACGCCTATCCGAGAGCCCGGGTGGCCGAGATCGTGAGCCGGACGTAGTCCACGACCGGCTCCGGCAGCCGGTCCGCCACCGCCCTGACGAAGGCCTCGTGCCGGTCGGCGGGCAGCCGCTCCAGCTGGCCGCCGAGGACCACGACGGCCAGATAGCTCAGGAGCTGGTCGCCGGGCTCCAGACGGGCGGGGTCGGGCAGCAGGGCGACCCGTACATCGGTGAAGCCGGCGTCGTGCAGCCGGCGTTCGGTCTCCTCGGTGCCGGCGAAGTTCCAGACGGCGGGCTGCGGGCCCAGGACGTCATCGACCGCGGCGGACACGGATGCGATGTTGCCGAGGCCGCCGCATTCGGCGACGAAGGCCCCGCCGGGCCGCAGTACGGCGGCGACACCCGCGAAGAGCGCGGCGTGGTCGGGGATCCAGTGGAACGTGGCGACGCTGGTGACCGCGTCGACGAGGCCCCGCACGGGCAGCGGCGGCCGCGTGATGTCGGCGTGCGTGATGTCGACGCGGTCCCGGTCCGGCCGTCCGTCGAGCCGGGCCCGCAGCTGGTCGAGCATGCGCAGCGAGCCGTCGAGGGCGACGACCCGGCCCCCGGGGAGGCGGTCGAGCAGGGCGACGGTGTCGCGGCCGGTACCGCAGCCCAGGTCGAGCACGCGCTCGTCGCCGGAGAGGCTGAGGCGGTCGAGGGTCCGGCGGCCCCATTCCAGGTGCGGCAGCGGCAGCGCGTCGTACGTCGTGGCGTCCCATTCCCTTGGCATGGGACGTACGCTACCCACCCGTGTCCATAGCGTGATACTCATATCTCATATAGCGAGAACAGACGAGAATGAGCGAGAGCCTGGAGGCACAGGATGTCCGAGATCCAAGTCCGCCCCGTGGGCCATGTGGTGGGCGGCCGCGTCCCCGTCGAGGACGACGAATGGGGCGGCGTCGAAGCGGTGATCCGGCTGGACGGGGAGCGGTTCGGACCGGAGGCGCTGTACGGACTGGACGGCTTCTCGCACATCGAGGTGGTGTTCCACTTCGACCGCGTGCCGCCCGCGAAGATCGAGACGGGGGCGCGGCACCCGCGCGGCAACACGGACTGGCCGCTTGTCGGGATCTTCGCGCAACGCGGCAAGAACCGTCCCAACCGCCTCGGCGTCTCGCGCTGCCGGCTCCTGAAAGTGGACGGCCTGGCTGTCCACGTCTCAGGGCTCGACGCGGTGGACGGCACGCCCGTGCTCGACATCAAGCCCTGGATGGCCGAGTTCGGCCCACTGCCGACAGCCGACGCGGCATCCCAGCCCGCTTGGGCGTCCGAACTGATGCGTGATTACTACTGAGGCGGTTTCCGATATTTCGGACAGGCAAAAGGAAGGCGTACGACCGGGTGAGGCTCCGGCCCCGCCCGGCGTGTCGCCATAACCATCGGGCATATGAACTGACGATGCGTTCATGCGCTCCATTCAAGCGGCCTCACTTTGCGCCGCGGGTGCCGGGATCATCGGTCTCGCAGCCGTCGCCGCCTGGGGCGCCCACGCCGCCCCGTACCCGCCGCCTGCCGCCGGGCGGCTGCCCCGCCCCAGCCCCCAGCCCCGCCCGGTGCCGCTGGCCGACCTCTCGCACCGCACGCTCACCCACCCCGTCTCGCTGTACGGGGCCGCGCGGCCTGCGATCGTCAGCCGCGCCGGGTGGGGCGCGGACGAGTCACTGCTCCACGAGGCACCGCGCTACGGGCACGCCGTGCGGGTCGTCTTCCTGCACCACACCGACAACGGCAACGGATACGACTGCGCCAGGGTGCCCGAGATCATCCGGGGCATCTACACCGGCCACGTCAAGGACCAGAAGTGGGACGACGTCGGCTACAACTTCTTCGTCGACAAGTGCGGCACGATCTACGAGGGCCGGGCGGGCGGCGTCACCAGGCCGGTCGTCGGAGCGCAGTCCGTCGGCTTCAACATCGACACCGTGGGCATCGCCGCCATCGGCAGCTACGACGCGGCGGGCAGCGTGCCGCACGTCATGACCGAGGCCATCGCGAAGCTCTCCGCCTGGAAGCTCGGGCTGGCCGGGATCGATCCGCGCAGCACGCAGAAGCTCCGCTCGTCGAACAACAAGTCCCGCTTCCGCAAGGGCACCCACGAGGACTTCAACGCCATCTCCGGCCACCGGGACGCCTTCTTCACCGACTGCCCCGGCGAGGAGCTCTACGCACAGCTGCCCGCGATCCGCGCGGAGGCCGCCCGGCTCCAGGGCCGCCACTGAACCGCCGACCGCTCAACCGCCCAGCGGTACGTCAGCGCGCCGCCAGCGCGAGCAGTGCGACATCGTCGGCGACCGCCCCCGCGTACCCCGCCAGGTCCTCCCACACCGCGTCCACGACCGCGCCCGGCGCAGCCGGGGTGCCGTCCTTGAGCCGCGCCGCGAGCCGGTCGGCCAGCGGGTAGAAGGCACCGGAGGCATCGCGGGCCTCGGTCACACCGTCCGTGTAGGCCAGCAGCAGATCGCCGGGCAGCAGCGGCTCGGTGACCGCCACCGGCGAGGGCAGACCGGGCAGGCCCATCCCGAGCGGCGGGGCGGGCTCGCTGCAGATCTCGCGGGCCCGGCCGTCCCGGACCAGCAGGGCGGGCGGATGGCCGCAGCAGACCACCCGGACCTCGGCCCGGCCGACCGGGAACTCCAGCAGCAGCGCGGTGGCGAAGAGCTCGATGTCGCCGTTGCCCGCCGAGTCCAGGCTGAGCCTGCGCTCCAGCCGTCCGGCCACCTCGCCGAGGTCCGGCAGGTCCAGCACGGCCTCCCGGAACGCCCCCAGCAGCGCCGCCACCGAGCCGACGGCCGCGAGCCCGTGCCCCTGCACATCCGCGACCAGGGCCCGCACCCCGTACGGGCACGGCCGCACGTCGTACAGGTCGCCGCCGACCAGCGTGCCGCGCTGGGCGGCACGGTAGAGCGCGGCGCAGCGCACCGGCCCCACGACGGCGGGCGGCGGGGCCAGTACGGCGAGCTGGGCGGCCTCGGCGACGGTGCTGACCCGCACCAGGCGGCCGACGTGGCGGCTGCGGACCCAGGAGATCACCACGCTCAGGGCCCCGATGAGGGCCACGGCTCCGGTGTCGCTCGCGGCCAGGCTGCCCGCGCCGATCAGCGGCAGCTGCATCACGACCAGGACGGTGGCCGACAGGACCGCCGTGCCGGCCACCGCGTAGGCCAGCGCGGCCAGCGGCGGCACGGCCGCGTAGTAGGCGCCGAGCTCGACATCCCCCGGGGTGAACGCCTGGGCGGCGATCAGTACGGCGAGCAGGACCACCGGAAGGGCGCGCAGCCACAGCGGCGAGCGCGCCACCGTCAGCCCGCCGGAACCTCCGGCCCCGTTCGGCTCGCGCGTGCCCGTGACGCCCATAACAGCACGGTAGTCGCAGGTGACGCGCCCCGCCGGGCAATAAGGGCAACCCTTTACGCGTCCAGCCCGTCGAGCACGCTTCTTGAATCTTCAACCAAAGCCTCGTACGCTGGCAGCAGACACACTCGAAGGAGCAGAACCATGCCTGTCCGCCGTCTCAACCACGCCGTGCTCTACATCCGCGATGTCACCCGCTCCGTCGAGTTCTACACCGACACCCTCGGCTTCGAGATCAGCGTCGAGATCCCCGGCCGCGCCGCGTTCCTGAGCTCCCCCGGCAGCGACAACGACCACGACCTCGGCCTCTTCGCCCTCGGCGCCGACGCGCCCGGCCCCGAGCACGGCCACGTCGGCCTCTACCACCTGGCCTGGGAGGTGGCCACGCTCGGCGAACTGGGCGACACCGCCGGCCGGCTCACCGAACGGGGCGCCCTGGTCGGCTCCAGCGACCACGGCGTCTCCAAGTCGCTCTACGCCAAGGACCCCGACGGCAACGAGTTCGAGGTCATGTGGCGCGTCCCGCGCGAGGACTGGCCGACCGGCGAGCAGGACACCCGGCCGCGCCCGCTCGACCTCCGGGCGGACGTCGCCCGATGGGGCGCGGACCGCGCGACCGGAGCGGGCGTCGGCTCCGCCACGTGACGCTCGCGCGGTGACCCCTCAGCGGTCGATCTGCTTCCGGCCCGACTTGCGCAGGCGGCGCCGCTGCGACGGGTCGAGCGCCACATAGCCGACCACCGGGACGCCGATGACGATGAGCAGGGCGAGCCAGTTCGGAAGCAGGACGAACAGCAGGATCGCGACCGCCAGCCCGCCCACTGCGTACTTCGCGCGATTGGACATCTCCGGACTCCCTCTTTTTGAGGCGAGTTCGCCTCCGCCGCGCTGAGTGCTTCGGCTCACTCGCCCGCGTCGGCCGCGGATGCCGGGTGGCCGTCGGCCGTTGGCGCCTCACGTTCAGTGTGGCACGGGGCGTCCGCTGTGCGCGGCGCGCAGGCGTGGTCGGTTTCACGGGTGGCCTCGGCGCGTACGAGCGCGCCCAGGGCGGCGTAGATGTCCAGGGGCATGGGGTGTCTCCTGCGGTGTCGTCCTGCTGACTGTGTGGGCTGCTCCAGGCCGTGCGGCCGGGCCCTGTCAGCAGCGCAGGACGGTGTGCGGGAGAGCGGATCCGGCCGGGGGCGCGGCCCGGCGGCCGGGGGCGCGCGGCGATCCGGCGGGCGCGTGCGGGATGCGGGCGCCTGCGCAGGAGGCGTGCCCGAAGGGCAGGAGGGCTCGGTGCTGCGGCCCCGCGTGCGGGGCGGGGCGCCGGGCCAGGGAGGCCGGATGCTGGTGCGAGCCGGCGTCCGGCTGGTGATCAGCGGCGGCGACCACCGCGGATACCCGCGGAGCCTGCGCGTGCCCCGCCCCCGGCGCCGCTCCCCCGCACAACGCGTGCAGCAGGCAGACGAGCGCCGCGAGCAGCACCGCCCCCGCCCCCAGAGGGGTCAGGACCGGCACTGCGCGGCGGCGGACTGCGGCGGGCGGCACCCTCCACACATAGCCGGGTACGGCCCCCGGCGCCGCCGGTCGTACGCCGATCGCGGCACACGTTCACCCGGCAGGCCCTAAGCCGCCCGGTAGCGGCGGAAGGCCGGGACGGCGGCGGCGAGGCCGAGCATGGTGGCCACGACGAGCAGGCCGCCCGCGGTGACGGCGGTGCGGGGGCCGAGGGCGGAGCCGGTGGTGCCGTGGAGGAGGTCGGCGAGGCGGGGGCCGCCGGCGACGACGACGGTGAAGACGCCCTGCATGCGGCCGCGCATGTCGTCCGTGGCGACCGACTGGAGGATGGCGCCGCGGAAGACCATGGAGACCATGTCGGCGACCCCCGCGAGCGCGAGGAAGCCCGCCGCCCACCACAGGCCCGCGCTCAGCCCGAAGCCGGTGATGGCGGCGCCCCAGCCGACGACGGCCGCGATGACCATGAGCCCGTGCCGGCGGGCCCGCGAGAAGGTGCCGGAGAGCAGGCCTCCCGCGACGGCGCCGATGGGAATGGCGGCGTAGAGCAGACCGAGGGCGAAGCCGCCGCCCCAGCCCGCGTACGTGGTGTCGGCGAGCTGCGGGAACAGCGCGCGGGGCATGCCGAAGACCATGGCGACGATGTCGGCGAGGAAGGACAGCAGCAGGATGCGGTGGCCGGTGATGTAGCGGAAGCCGTCCGCGACTTCGCGCCAGCCCGCCCGGCGGGCGACGGCCTCGCCCAGCGGCGGCAGCGCGGGCAGCCGCCAGACGGCCCAGACGGTGACGCAGAGCGCGACCGCGTCGATGAGATACAGCTCGGCGAGGCCGATGACCGGGATGAGCACTCCGGCGAGCAGCGGTCCGACGATCTGTCCGGTCTGCATGACGGTGGAGCCCAGCGCATTGGCGGCCGGGAGTTCGGCGGCGGGGACGAGGCGGGCGATGGAGGCGCTGCGGGCAGGGGCGTTCATGCCCCAGCAGGCCTGCTGGGCGGCGAGCAGCACCATCAGCAGGACCACGGACCGCGCTCCCGCCAGGGCCTGCGCCCACAGCAGCAGCGCGGTGACGGCGAGACCGGCGTTGGTGACCAGCATCAGCTTGCGGCGG
This sequence comes from Streptomyces sp. NBC_01537, assembly GCF_045040445.1. NCBI lineage: Bacteria > Bacillati > Actinomycetota > Actinomycetes > Kitasatosporales > Streptomycetaceae > Streptomyces > Streptomyces sp. NBC_01537. The sequence continues at coordinate 873,697 of NZ_CP109392.1, forward strand.
TCGACGCTGTCGGCGACCGCGCCGCCCCACAGGGCGAAGACGACGAGCGGGACGAGGCCGGCGAGGCTCGCGTAGCCGACCCAGGCGGAGGATCCGGTGATGTCGTAGATCTGCTTGGGGACGGCGACGGCGGTGAGCTGGCTGCCGACGGCGGTGACGGTGGTCGAGGACCACAGGCGGCGGTAGGCGGGATGTCTCAGCGGCCGGGTGTCCATCACCCACCGCCGCCATCCGGAGCGCTTGGGCACCTCGTGAGGTGTTATGTCGGTTTCGTCATCCGCCGTCGCGTCCACTGGCACTTCGTTTGCTTCCTCTTACACCTATCCGCTGACCCAGCAGACAGTACCGGTCACGTGAACAGCCGGTCGAGGAAGGGGTTCCGGAAGAGCCGGTGCGGATCCAGCCGGTCCAGGATCTCCGCCGCCTCGTCCCACCCGGGGCCCTGCCCGTCCGTGAACGAGGCGGGCACGGCGGTGCCGATGACCTCGGGATCGGCCCAGGCGGCCTCGGCCGTATAGGCCCAGCCCTTGGACCACTCGACGCGGGTGAGCGCGTGGCCGCCGTCGTAGGTGTCGAGCAGGAAGCGCTCCAGCTCCCGGAAGAAGGCGGGCGCGTCCGGGGTGCCGGGCAGGGTGAGCACGTCCAGCCATACCGCGGTGTCCCACTCGGGGTGGTCGGCCCGGGGCCGCAGCGCGGACAGCAGCGGGGGCAGCGCACCGGCCGAGTCGGCCTCGGCGGGGTCGTCGAGGCCGGTGACCCGGATCTCGACCTGGCCGTTGACGGGAAAGCGCCCCTGCGCGGTGTACGCGGCCAGCCGTTCCCGGTAGAAGGCGGTGAACTCGGCTACGACGCGCTGCACCTGGTCCCGCGAGGTCAGCACGGCGTAGCCGTTCGCCGTCTCCCGCAGGGTGGTCGGCTTGATGTAGAGCAGGGTGTTCTTGGAGGGGCCCCAGATGTCGGCGGACACGGTGGTGGTGAGGCCGAGGACGGACGCGGCGAGCTGGGCCTGGCCCAGCACCGGCGCGAGATACCAGGCGGCGTCGGACACCAGCGTCCCGGCGAGCCGGGCCACGGCCGTCGGGACGTTGTCGGAGAAGGGGTAGTTGTACGGCGAGGTGACCCGGCGCGAGGTCAGCGGGCGGTGCGGGGCCACGCTCCACACCTTCAGCCATGGGAATTCGGTGTAGGCGAACCAGATCGCCTCGGCCCGGCCCGACTCGTCCAGGAAGCTCGCGAAGGTGCGGTCGCCGTCGCCGCCGGGGGCCGCGAAGAGCTCGGCGGCCGGGATGTCGGTGCGGCTGAGGCAGCGCAGGCTGGAGTTCTCCCCCACGCGCAGGACGACCTCGGTGACCAGGGCCCGGCCGAGGTGCGTGAGGAGCGCCGCGCAGTCCGGGTCGTCGCGCTGGTACGTACGCAGTGCGTAGGCACCGCTGTCCTCGTCCCACACCACCGCCGTCAGCGACAGCACCCGATTGCTGAGGGAGCCGTAGGTCTGGCCGGGCAGCCGGCTCTCGCCGTCGGCCGGTACGGCGGTGCCGTGGGCGTCTATGGCCAGCGCGCCGCCGATCGTGATGTCGCCGGGCGCGGGGGCGGCGGTGACGCCGAGGCCGTGCTCCTCCAGGTAGCCGAGCAGGGTCTCCATCGAGACGCCCGCGCCCGCCCGGACGGCGGCGGGGCCGGTGGACTCCAGGGCCAGGCCGGTGAGATGGGCGGTGGTGTCGACGAGCAGCAGCGGTGCCCCGGGCCCGGTCCCGGCCGGGATGGTCAGCGGCGACCAGCCGTGGGCGTAACCCCGGGCACGTACCGTCCAGCCGTTCTCCCGGGCCCAGTTGACGACCGCGACCACCTGGTCCGGGGTGCTGGGCGCGCAGGCCCACAGCCCGTCGGCGCTGATCTCGCCCACCCAGTTGCGGTACGCGGACTTGTAGAGCCCGGCGCCGTCCGGAAAGCCGGGCAGGTCCGCCGCCACCGCGTCCTGTGCCATGGCGAGGGGAGCGACGGCCGCCACCATGCCGGCCGCGCCGAGGGAGGCCGCTGTGCGCAGGAATGCCCGGCGGGTCTCTTCACGTCTGCGTATTCGAGTCATACGGTCAAACGTAGGCAGGCACTGGACACCAACGATGCTCGTGTCAACGCGATTCACTCGTGCGAGTGAACAGGAGGCGCCATGACCACCCGTACCCAGCCGCCCTTCCGTGCCGACCATGTGGGCAGTCTGCTCAGGCCGCAACGGCTGCTGCGCGCCCGCGAGGAGCACGCCAAAGGCACGGTCACACAGGACGAGTTGCGCGCCGTCGAGGACGAGGCGGTGCGGGACGTCGTGCACATGCAGGAAAACGCCGGCCTGCGGTCCGCGACGGACGGCGAGTTCCGCCGGGCGTCCTGGCACATGGACTTCATCTACCAACTGGGCGGCATCCGGCCCACCGACGAGAGGCTCGCCGTCCACTTCTACAACGAGCAGGGCGAGCTGGACTTCTCCTCGGCCGCGCTGCGCGTGCACGACCGCATCTCGCTGCGCGAGACGATTTTCGCCGACGCCTTCCGCTTCCTGCGCGACACGGTCACCACCGCCGTGCCCAAGCTGACCATCCCCTCCCCCAGCATGGTCCACTACCGGGGCGGCCGCGCCGCGATCGACCCGCAGGTCTACCCGGACCTGGAGCCCTTCTGGCACGACCTGAGCGCCGCCTACGCCCAGGAGGTGCGCGCGCTGGCCGAACTGGGCTGCACCTACCTGCAGTTCGACGACACGAGCCTCGCCTATCTCAATGATCCGAGGCAGCGCAAGCTCGTCGCCGAGCAGGGCGGCGACCCCGAGCACCAGCACGAGCGCTACATCAGCCAGATCAACGCGGCGCTGGCCGGCCGGCCCGAGGGCCTGACCGTCACCACCCACATGTGCCGCGGCAACTTCCGTTCCTCCTGGGCCGCCGAGGGTGGTTACGACTTCGTCGCCGAGGAGCTGTTCTCCCGGCTGGACGTCGACGGCTTCTTCCTGGAGTACGACGACGCCCGCTCCGGCGGCTTCGAGCCGCTGCGCTTCGTCCCGCCCGGCAAGCACGTGGTCCTGGGCCTGGTCACGACCAAGCGCGGCGCGCTGGAGGACAAGGACACCCTCAAGCGCCGGATCGAGGAGGCCGCCCGTTACGTGGACATCGACCAGTTGTGCCTGTCCCCGCAGTGCGGCTTCTCCTCGACCTCGGAGGGCAACTCGCTCACCTATGACGAGCAGGTCGCCAAGCTAGGACTGATCGTCGAGACCGCCGAAGAGGTGTGGGGCCGGAGCTAGCGAGGCGGTCAGGTCTCCGGCGGTCGGTGCGGCGGCCGTCGGTGCGGCGGTCGCCGCAGTGGTGGCCAGCGCGCCGTAGCCGCCGACGAGCGGGAGCCTGGCCGAGGAGCGGGCCAGGTCGACGGTGACGGCCGGGGTCGTGTCGGCCGGCTCGATCAGCCCGCCGTCCGTGCCGGCCACGATGACCGCGAGCCGGTGCCCGGCCGGGAAGACATGGTCGGTGGCGGCCAGCCGGATGGTGATCGTGTACTTCTTGCCGGGCGTCAGCGCCTTGCCGTGCCGTGCCGAGGCGTAGTGGCCGAGGTCGGCCCAGCCGCGGCTGACCACCTGGTGGTCCACGGTCTCGGAGTCGGGGACGGTGTCGAGGAAGCAGGCGCTGTCGCCCGCCGTGCTCTCGCCGTAGCAGGAGCGGGTGTCGAGGGTGACGATGCCTTTCTCGTAGCCGAGGTAGTTGCGGATGGTCTGCGGGCCGAGGTCGACCACGACCGCCGACAGGTGGGCACTGCTGGTCGACGAGGACGCCGTGAGTGTCACCGTGCCGCTGCCGGACAGCCGCAGGTTCCTGGTGAGCGTCCCGGTGGTGAAGGCGGTCTTCGCCGGGGTCGCGGTGTCGGCGGCAGCCGCCCAGTCCTCCTCCCACAGCGTGGGGTCGTCCGTGAAGGACTCGGTACTGCCCGGCTTCGCGGCCTTCAGGCCGAGCGTGCCGAGACCCGCCGTGGCGCCCGCGCGCAGGCTCAGCCTGGTCTGCGCGGTGCCGTACGGCTCCCAGCGGGCGTCCTGCGTCCACTGGCCGGGGCTGCGCTCGATATCGGCGCCGGGTTCGTGGTCGATGCCGTTGCGCACGCCGAGCAGGTAGTGGTCGAACCATTGGTGGAGGGTGTCCACCCACTGCGAACGGCGGTAGTCGAACGGGTCCACGTGACCGCTCTGGGACAGCCAGACCTTGCGCTCGACGCCGCTCTTGGCGAGCGCGTCCCACCACTGGCCGAAGTGCTTGGTGCGCACGTTGAGGTCCTGCATGCCGTGGACTGCGAAGACGCTGGCGCGGACCTTGCCAGCGTTCTTGACGTAGTCGCGCTCCGACCAGAAAGAGGTCCAGTCGCCGCTGCGCGGGGCGCCGTCGACGATCTTCTGCTGGACGGCGTCGCAGCGTGCGCGCGCGGCGTCGCTCTCGATGCCGGCGGACAGCCATTCGGGGCCCGAGTCGAACAGGGCCGCGCCCTGGGCGAAGTAGTAGTCGTACCAGGAGCTGATGCCGCCGATGGGCACGATGGTCTTCAGGCCCTTGACGCCGGTCGCGGCGACTCCGTTGGCGATGGTGCCGTCGTAGCTCTTGCCGATCATGCCGACCGCGCCGTTGGACCAGCTCGCCTTGACGGGGGTGTCCCCGGTGCGGGTGCGATAGGCCTTGGCGCGGCCGTTGAGCCAGTCGACGACCGCCTTCGCGGACCCGATGTCCGAGGGTCCGCCGATGTCCACGCAGCCGTCGGAGCGGTTGGTGCCGGCAAGGTCGACCAGAACGGCGGCGTATCCGCGCGGCACGAAGTAGTTGTCGTAGAAGAGCGGGGCCTGCAGCACATTGCCGTCGGCGTCATAGGTCTTGAGCTGGCTCTCGTTGCCGCGCCCGCAGCAGGAGTAGTACGGACTGGCGTCCATGATCACCGGGACCTTACGGCCGGCCTTCGCGGGCTCGCTCGGGCGGACGATGTCGGCGGCGACGCGGTCGGTCTTCCCGTCGCCGTCACCGTCCAGGCCGGTGTCGACCCAGACCGCCTCTCGGATCGCGTCCGCGTAGGAATAGTCCGGCCGGCTCAGTCCGCCGCGTACGGTCCCGCTGGTCGTGGCGGTCTTGGCGGTGGCCTGGGCGGCGGCGGCCGGGAGTGTCATGACAGCGATCAGGGCGGCGACCAGCGCCGCCACAACGGATATCCAGTGGGTGCGGTTCCCCCGCGCGTGTGAGAGCACGGGCGGAGGCTAATGGTTGGCGAAGCCATGCCAACAGCAGGTTCTCGGTCAACTTGTGAGCCCGCTGTGACGGCTGGGGCGCGCGGGCCCCGGCCAGGCCTAAGGCCTGCCGTCACAGCGGGCTGTGTGCCGCTCAGCGGCCGTTGCCGCCCAGACCGGCTCGTCGCAGGGCCTCGGCCATGGCGCCGCCGGCCGGCGGCTGCGAGGAGCCGCCGCCGCGGGCCTGGCGGGGCGGATTGCCCCGCCGCTCGCGGCGCTCACCGCGCTCGCCCCGCCCGCCGCGCTGCTCGTTGCCGCCCTGGGGCGCGGCGCCCTTGGGGGCGGCCTCGTCGTCGAGCCGCAGCGTCAGCGAGATCCGCTTGCGCGGGATGTCCACGTCGAGCACCTTCACCCGCACGATGTCACCGGACTTGACCACGTCCCGCGGGTCGCTGACGAAGGTCTTCGACATCGCGGAGACATGCACCAGACCGTCCTGGTGCACGCCGACATCGACGAAGGCCCCGAAGGCAGCGACATTGGTGACCACGCCCTCCAGCACCATCCCGGACCGCAGGTCCTTCAGCTCCTCGACGCCCTCCTTGAAGGTGGCCGTCTGGAACGCGGGCCGCGGATCGCGCCCCGGCTTCTCCAGCTCGGCCAGGATGTCGGTGACGGTCGGCAGGCCGAAGCTGTCGTCCACGAACTGCTGGGCCCGGAGCGTGCGCAGCACCGAGGCGTTGCCGATCAGGGCCTTGATGTCGGTGCCCGCGACCGAACTCATCCTGCGCACGACGGGATACGCCTCCGGGTGGACGCTGGAGGCGTCCAGCGGGTCGTCGCCGCCCGGAATGCGCAGGAAGCCCGCGCACTGCTCGTACGCCTTGGGCCCGAGCCGGGCCACCTCCTTGAGCGCCTTGCGCGTGCGGAACGGCCCGTTGGCGTCGCGGTGGGCGACGATGTTGCCGGCCAGGCCCTCGGTGATGCCGGAGACCCGGCGCAGCAGCGGGGCGGAGGCGGTGTTGACGTCCACGCCGACGCCGTTGACGCAGTCCTCGACCACCGCGTCCAGCGACCGGGACAGCTTCAGCTCGGACAGGTCGTGCTGGTACTGGCCGACGCCGATGGACTTCGGGTCGATCTTCACCAGCTCGGCCAGCGGGTCCTGCAGCCGCCGGGCGATGGACACCGCGCCGCGCAGCGACACGTCCAGCTCGGGCAGTTCGGCGGAGGCGTACGCGGACGCGGAGTAGACCGAGGCCCCGGCCTCCGAGACGACCGCCTTGGTGAGCTTCAGCCCAGGGTGGCGCTTGATGAGATCGGCGGCGAGCTTGTCGGTCTCCCGGGAGGCGGTGCCGTTGCCGATGGCGATGAGGTCGACCTTGTGGGCGGCCGAGAGCCGGGCCAGGGCCGCGATGGACTCGTCCCACTTGTTGCGCGGGACGTGCGGGTAGATCGTGTCGGTGGCGACGACCTTGCCGGTGGCGTCCACGACGGCGACCTTCACGCCCGTACGGAAGCCGGGGTCCAGCCCCATCGTGGCGCGGGTGCCGGCCGGGGCGGCGAGCAGCAGGTCGCGCAGGTTGGTGGCGAAGACCCGCACGGCCTCGTCCTCGGCCTGCTGGCGGAGCTGCACGCGCAGGTCGATCCCGAGCCGGACCAGGAAGCGGGTACGCCAGGCCCAGCGCACGGTGTCGGCCAGCCACTTGTCGCCGGGGCGGCCCCGGTCCGTGATGCCGAAGGTGTGCGCGATGCTGCGCTCGAAGCTCGACGGCCCCTCGACCGGTTCCTCGGGCTCCAGGGTGAGGTCCAGGACCTCCTCCTTCTCGCCGCGCAGCATCGCCAGCACCCGGTGGGACGGAAGCTTGGTGAAGGGCTCGGCGAAGTCGAAGTAGTCGGCGAATTTCGCGCCGTCCTCCTCCTTGCCCTCACGGACCTTGGCGACCACACGGCCGCGCTCCCACATGCGCGTGCGCAAGGAGCCGACCAGGTCGGCGTCCTCGGAGAAGCGTTCGGTGAGAATGGCCCGGGCCCCGTCCAGGGCCGCCGCCGCGTCCTCGACGCCCTTGTCCGCGTCCACGTATCCCGCGGCCTCCGCCTGCGGGTCCAGTGACGGGTCGGCGAGCAGCCGGTCGGCGAGCGGTTCGAGGCCCGCCTCGCGGGCGATCTGCGCCTTGGTGCGCCGCTTGGGCTTGAAGGGCAGGTAGATGTCCTCCAGCCGCGCCTTGGAGTCGGCCGCGAGGATCTGCGCCTTCAGGGCGTCGTCGAGCTTGCCCTGGGACTCGATCGACTCCAGGATCGCCGCCCGCCGCTCGTCGAGTTCGCGCAGATAGCGCAGCCGCTCCTCCAGCGTGCGCAACTGCGCGTCGTCCAGCGTGCCCGTGGCCTCCTTGCGGTACCGCGCGATGAACGGCACCGTCGCACCGCCGTCGAGCAGCTCGACGGCCGAGCGCACCTGGCCTTCCCGTACTCCGAGCTCCTCGGCGATCCTGCGTTCGACCGACCCCTGAACAGACATCGTCACGATGTACTGACCTGCTTTCTCGCTGGACTACCCGTGCATTATCGCCGAGTGCCGCGAGGACGGGGGCAGCCCGGGCGGTCAGTCCAGCTTCTTCTCGAAGAAATGGTCCGCGTACGGATCCTCGTGGTACGCCGGAATCTCCGCATAGCCCATCTTCGCGTAGAGCGCTCTGGCCTCCACCAGGTCTTTTCTCGTGTCCAGCCGCATCGCCACCGCGCCCAGCACCTCGCGCGCCGCCTGCTCGGCCGCGGCCACCAGGACCGGCCCGCCGCCGGTGCCGCGGGCGGAGCCCCGGACGAAGACCCGCTTCAGCTCCGCGGTGCCGGTGGCGGCGTCCAGGACGCGGATGCCCGCGCATCCGGCGGGGGCTCCGTCGTAGTACCCGACCAGGAACAGCCCGGCGGGCGGGGCGAGATCGTCACTGGTGAATTCGGCGAGGATGCCGTCGATCTCGGACGTGGTCGTCGGGCGGTCGTAGTAGCGGCCGACGATGTCCTCGAAGTACTGCCGGAGCAGGCCGGCCGAGACGGGGTCCCCGACGGCCAGCGGGGCGACCAGCCAGCCCGCGGAAGTTTGTGTTGATCCCTTCACAGCGCCATCGTGGCAGAGGCGGCCGTGGCTATCCTCCGAATATTCCTGAGCAGTTCGACGACACGGGGGCACCATGTCGAAGACCTTTCCGATAGCGACGACCGAACAGACGACGAACGACATCATCGTCTTCGACCAGGACGGCGACTGGTCCTCCTCGTCGTCGGTCACCTGGCGCTGGAGCCCGCCCGCCGGCTCGGCGGTCTGGTACAACCTGTCCGACGTACGGCTGCGCGACACCAAGGCGTACGGAAAGGTGGTGCTGGTCGCCGCCTCCGGCGGGAAGACCGCGATGCTGCGCAAGGACAAGAAGACCGTCGTGTGGCAGGTCAGCACTCCGCAGGACAATCCGCACGCAATCGAGCGGATTCCGGGCGGCGTGATCGTCACGGCCAGCACCAGTCCGGGCCGGCTGCGCTTCTACGCAGACTCCACCCATACCGTCCCGTTCAAGGTGATCAGCCTCGCCAAGGCGCACGGTGTCCTCTACGACCCGGAGCGCACCGCCCTGTGGGCGATCGGCGACAAGCAGCTGGTCCGCTACAGCCTGTCCGGCGAGGGCTCCGGCACCAAGATCTCCGTGCACAGCCGCGTGAGCTTCAAGGGCACCGGGCACGACCTCCAGCCCGTGTACGGGGACCCGGACGCGCTGTGGTTCACCGACTCGTACGGGGTCTACCGGCTGGACGCCACGAAGAACACCTACGAGCAGGTCGACGCGGCGAACCATGTGAAGGCGTACATCAGCCAGCCCACCGGCATCCGGGTACGCGCCATGGCGGACTACGCGGGCCCCCGCGACTGGGGCGGGCCGACGATCGACTTCTTCGACGCCGACGGGGAGAAGGCCTTCTCCCGCACGCGGCCCGGCGCGGAGTTCTACAAGGTGCGGATCTGGACGCCGGACTATCACTGACCGACCGGACCGGCTTGGCGAAGTGTGGTGTGTCCATGACGGGTTGACACCTGCTAGGTTCCAGCGCCATGGCGGCCGGCGGGATGGGGACGGGGATGTTGCGGCGTGCGCGTGCGGTGTCGGTCGGGCTGTGCGCGGTGGCGCTCGCGGCGTTGAACGTCCTTCCGGCGCATGCGCATGCGCGATCAGGACCGGCGTGGGAGATCCGCGACACCGGCAGCACCGCCCGCTTCCGGGGGCTGTCGGCGGTGAGCCGCGGCACCGCGTGGGCAGCGGGCTCGGCGGGAACGGTCCTGCGCACGCTGGACGGCGGGCGCAGCTGGCAGGACGTGTCCCCGCCCGGCGCGGGCGACCTGCTGTTCCGCGACATCGAGGCGTTCGACGCGAGGCGGGCCGTGGTGCTGGCGATCGGCGAGGGCGAGGCCTCGCGGATCTTCCGGACCGAGGACGGCGGCGCGACCTGGACGGAGACCTTCCGCAACACCGATCCCAGGGCCTTCTACGACTGCGTCACCTTCTTCGACCCGGGGCACGGGCTGGCGGTGAGCGACCCGGTCGACGGCAAGTACCGCATCCTGTCCACCCGGGACGGCGGCCGCAGTTGGACGGTCCTGCCGGCGCAGGGCATGCCGGCCGCGCTCGACGGCGAGGCGTCCTTCGCGGCGAGCGGCCAGTGCCTGGTCAGCGCGGGCAGCCATGACGTATGGCTGGCGACCGGCGGCGGCGCCACCGCGCGCGTGCTGCATTCCGGCGACCGGGGCCTGACCTGGAGCGCCGCCGGCACCCCCGTCCCGGCGGGCGATCCGGCGAAGGGCGTCTTCGCCCTGGCCTTCCGCGCCGGCGACCCGCGCCACGGCATCGCCGTCGGCGGCGACTACCGGGCCGACCAGGCCTCACCCGACGCGGCCGCAGTCAGCCGGGACGGCGGGGCGAGCTGGACCACCTCACGGCAGCCCCCTCAGACGTACCGCTCGGGCGTCAGCTGGCTTCCCCCTTACCCGCACGGTCGCTCGGCCGCCGTCGCGGTCGGGCCGACCGGCAGCGACCTGTCCACCGACGGCGGCCTCACCTGGCGGACCTTCGACACCGGCTCGTTCGACACCGTCGACTGCGCCCCCGACGGCGGCTGCTGGGCCGCGGGCGAGCTGGGCCGCATCGCGCGGCTGGAATTCTCGCGCTAGACCGGCAACCTTTCCGACGTGACCGGCCACAGCCTCTCAGGAGGGGGCCGACCACAAAGGAGAGCCGCACCATGAGCGAGCAGGAGAGCACGCGCGAGCCCCGCTTGCGCAGGCGCACCTTACTGGCAGCGACCGGCGCTATCGGCGCGGGCGCGATGATCGAGGGGCCGCTCGCCGGCACCGCGTCCGCCGCGGCGTTCGGCTACAGCGACGACGGCACGAACTACGTCATCGACACCGGCGCGAGCCTGGTGTTCAAGGTCAGCCATGTCAACGGCGACCTGACCTCGCTGGCCTACAAGGGCACCGAATACCAGGGCTTCGACGGCAAGAACTCACACGTCGAGTCGGGCCTGGGCGCATCGACCGTCACCATCTCGCAGTCGGGGACGACGATCCTGGTCAAGGTCGTCCACGGGACGCTGATCCACTACTACGCGGCGCGCAGCGGCGAGAACAACGTCTACCTGTGGACCAACAAGGCGGACACCTCGGTCTCCGCCACCCGGTACATCGTCCGCGTCAAGCCGGGCCTGTTCCCCAACACCGATCCCGACGCGTGGGATTCGACCACCGACACCGTCATCGAGGCGGCGGACGTCTTCGTCAAGCCCGACGGCACCACCCGCTCCAAGCACTACTCCGGTCTCCGGGTCACCGACTACGACTACATCGGCTGGAGTACCGGCTCGGTCGGCCTGTGGATGGTCCGCAGCAACCACGAGAAGGCCTCCGGCGGGCCGTTCTACCGCTCGCTGCTCCGCCATCACAACGACGGCGGGGGCGGCCTGTACGAGATCCTCTACTACGGCGAGAACCAGACGGAGGCCCAGCGATTCGGCCTGCAGGGCCCGTACGTCATCGCCTTCACCGACGGCGGCGCGCCCGCCTCCGCGCTCTACGCCAGGAACATCGACACCTCATGGGCGGACTCCCTCGGCCTCACCGGCTGGACCGGCGCGAGCGGCCGGGGCAGGGTCGCGGGCGTCGGCATCTCGGGGCGCGACAGCGCGTATCCGTACACGGTCGGGCTGGCCAACTCCGACGCGCAGTTCTGGGGGACGGCCGACGCGGGCAGCGGCTACTTCTCCATCCCCAAGGTGCTGCCCGGCACGTACACCCTCACGGTCTTCAAGGGCGAGCTGGGGGTCTACACCGGCAGCGTCACGGTGACGGCCGGCGCGACCACCGTCCTCAACACGATCGCGGTCGTGAACGACCCGGCCACCGCCTCCGCGATCTGGCGGATCGGCGACTGGAACGGCACCCCGGCCGGCTTCAAGAACGCCGGCCTGATGACCTACGCGCACCCCTCCGACATCCGGGCGAGTGCCTGGACCGGCGACTTCACCGTCGGCTCGTCGTCGGCGGGCAGCTTCCCCGCCTACATCTGGAAGGACGTCAACAACGGGATAGCGGTCTACTTCAAACTCACCGCCGCGCAGGCGGCCGCCGCGCACGTCCTGCGCATCGGCATCAGCACCAACTACATCAACGGCCGCCCCCAGGTGACCGTCAACGGCTGGACCTCGTCCGTCCCCTCCCCGCCGACGGAACCGAGCACGCGCACGCTCACGGTGGGCTCCTACCGGGGCAACAACGTGACGTTCACGTACTCGGTCCCCGCGAGCGCGTGGCTGACGGACACCAGCCAGTACAACGTGCTCAGGATCTATGTCGCGAGCGGATCCTCCGGGACCGCGTATCTCAGTCCCGGAGTCTCCGTCGACGCGATCGATCTGCTCGCCTAGGGCCTGTCCGGCGGATCTACGTGGGTGAAGGAGCGGGGTCTGGTGCCTGCGATCGCAAGGCGCCGGAGCGCCCACAGGGTGGTTTCCTGTGGGCGCTCCGGCAACGCCGCGAGCGCTGGTGCCAGGGCACGCGACGCCACGGAGATCCGCCGGACAGGCCCTAGGGCTGACGGCGGCGCGCAGGCCGGGTGAAGGTGTACCCGGCCACGCCCGCCAGGGCGCCGAGCACTCCCCCGGCCACGGTCCAGATCCAGCGGTCGGACCACCAGCCGGGGGACCAGCCGCCGTCGGGCGCGGCGAGCGAGGCGGGCGCCTCGGAGGCGCTCGCCGACGGGGACGCAGCGGTCTCCGTGCTCGGGTCGAGCGTGGCACCCGCCTGCTCGACCGGGGTGAGCGGGGCGGCCAGTTCGCCGTCGGCCGCCTTGGAGCCACCCGCGTCGGCGGCGGTGGCCAGGATCTCGGCGCTCGCGGGGAGGCCGAGGTCCTGGTCGGGGAGGTCGGCGACCGTCAGGCGCACGTAGTACGCCCCGGGCAGCGGGTCGTTGGCCCAGGCCTCGGACCACGGCCGTACGGTACGCAGCCTGCAGCGCAGCTCGACGGTGGTGTCGTCCACCGCGGCCGTCCGCGACGGGTGGCCGGCGGCGCAGGCCTGGCGGCGCCGCAGTCCGTCGTAGACGTCGAGCCGCCAGGTGGCGGAGCCGTGCCGGGACGAGGACTCGGGCAGGGTGACGGTCGCCTTGACAGTGACGTTCTGGCCGGCCGCGGCCGGGACCATCCAGTACAGGTAGTCGCCGGTGGAGGCGGTGGCGGTGGCCGCCTGCCCCTGCTGGACGGCCGTGGCGGTACGGAAGCTCGTCCCGGCCTCGGTGGGCGCGGCGGCGCTGCCACTGGGGCTGGGGCTCGGGCTCGCGGTGTCGTCGGCCAGGGCCGGTCCGGCGCCCGCGAGGAGGGCGGCGCCGGCCGCGAGGGCGGCGGCCGTCAGGCGAGAGGTGGTACGCATCAGTTGGTCCTCCAGACGGCGACGCGGATGCGGGACAGCCAGCCCCACAGCAGTCCGGCGAGCAGACCGGTGACGGTGAGGACCGCGAGCAGGATCCAGCCGCGGCCGAGCCCGAACGAGGCCACGTCCGAGGCGTCGTCGGGGGCGGACACCAGGCCGACGGTCAGCTCGACCGGCAGACCGGGGGTGGTCTTGACGGAGGCCGGGGCGGAGAAGGAGTTGCTGACCTCCAGGCAGACGATGTGCGAGGCCGGGGTGTCGGCGTCGTCCTGCTCGGCGAAGGCGTAGCGCAGCCCGGCCGAGATCACGTCGGTGCGCCCGCTGTCCGCGTCGCTGCCGCGCACGAGCTCGCGGTCGCCGGTGACGGCCCGCAGCAGCACCCCGTAGTCGTTGTTGACGGCCCGGTCTGCGCCCACGCTGACCGAGGCGCGCAGTTCCTGTCCGTCGGCGACGTTGAGGCGGTACCAGCGGTGCTCGGCGAACTTCTCGCGGTCGCTGTAGACGCCCGCGCCGATCAGCGGGGCCGTGGAGCAGCTCGCTGAGCCGTCGACGGCGGTCGGGGTCACGGCGGGGGCGTCGGCCGCCCGGTCGATCAGCTGCTTGGTGCGGTCGGCGAGCTGGTCCTTGTGGGAGACGGAGGTGTAGGTGCCGCCGGTGGCCTCGGCGATGCAGGTGAGCTGCTCGCGCATCTTGTCGCTGGAGGCCAGGCCCAGGGTGTCGATGACCAGGCTGGTGCCGGAGGCGGCCAGTTCACGGGCGACGGCGCAGGGGTCCAGCGGGGCGCAGGTGTCCTCTCCGTCGGTGATGAGGACGATCCGGCGGGTGGCGTCGCCGCCCGCCAGGTCCTTGCCGGCGGCCTGCAGCGCGGGGCCGATGGGCGTCCAGCCGGTGGGTGCCAGGGTGGCGACGGCGGTCTTGGCCTCGGTGCGGTCCAACTGGCCGACGGGGTAGAGCTGTTCGGTGTCCTTGCAGCCCTCGGTCTTGCTCTTGCCGGGGTAGTTGGCGCCGAGGGTGCGGATCCCGAGGCGTACGTCGTCGGGCACTGCGTCCAGGACCTCGTTGAAGGCCTGCTTGGCGGCCGACATCCGGGACTGTCCGTCGATGTCGGCGGTGCGCATCGAGCCGCTGACGTCCAGCACCAGCTCGACCTTGGGGGACTCCGTCTGTGTCTCGTCCGCTATCGCCGCAGCCGGGAAGAGCCCCGCCGCCAGCGTGGCGGACAGGGCGCACAGGCCCGCCGCCAGCCGTTTTCTGAAGATCATTGCCGGATCCTATGGGATCACGGCCCCGCCCCGGACCATGCTATTGGCACGGGTCCGCCGGTCCCAACTCGGCCCACACCACGCGCCCTCGGCCGCCCTCCCCGGCCAGCACGCCCCAGGCCTTGGACAGCACGCTGACCAGCAGCAGTCCGCGGCCGCACTCCTCGTCGAGCCCCGCCACCCTGGGCTGAGGAACCGTCAGACCGGTTCCCCCGTCGGTTACTTCGATCCGCACTACGCCGTCGCAGACCCGGACCGCGCAGGCTATCTTCTCGCTGTCGCCGTACCGCAGGGCATTGGTGAAGAGTTCGGACACGATCAGCCCGGCGTCATCGGACAGCTCGTCGTCCACACCCCACTCCCACAGCCGCGCCTGGACGCGCCGTCGCGCCTCGGCGACCGCGGCGCCCTGCGCGGTCAGGCGGAACGCGTCATGGGAGGAAGCCACTCCGCTACTATGCGCGGCGTGCCAAAGGGATGGCAAGATGCGATCTGCAATTTACAGAATCGTATGCGCAGGATGCGATCCGTACTCACGTCATGACAGACTGCAGCGGGACCAGGGCAGTTGAAGGAGTGGGTCGTGAACGATGCGCGTCCGGCGAACGCCGCGCCGACCGTCCTGAGAGTGGTGCTCGGCAGGCGTCTGCAGGATCTCCGGGAAAAGGCCGGGCTCTCCTACGAGCAGGCCGCGCGCGCTCTCGATGTCACCCACGCCACGATCCGCCGCATGGAGAAGGCCGAGGTCGGCCTGCGGTTGCCGTACGTCGAGAAGCTGCTGCAGACCTACGGCGTCACCGAGCCCTTCGAGATCGAGAAGTTCCTCGACCTGACCAAGGACGCCAACCGCCCCGGCTGGTGGCACCGTTTCCGCGATGTCCTCCCCGAGTGGTTCAGCGCCTTCGTCAGCCTGGAGGGCTCCGCCGAGCTGATCCGTGCCTACGAGCCGCACTACGTGCCCGGGCTGCTGCAGACCGACGACTACGCCCAGGCCGTGCTGCGCGCGGGCCGTCCGGGCGCGACGCAGAAGGAGATCGACCGCTCGGTCGCCCTGCGCAGGCAGCGTCAGGCGCTGCTGGCCCGCGAGGAACCGCCCATGCTGTGGGTGGTGATGGACGAGACGGTCCTGCGCCGCCCGATCGGCGGCCCGGGCGTCATGCGCGCGCAGATCACCCGGCTGATCGAGGCCTGCGACATGCCGCAGGTGCGGCTCCAGGTCCTGCCGTTCGCCTCGGGACCGCACCCCGCGATGTACGGGCCGTTCCACGTCTTCCGCTTCGAGCATCCCGAACTGCCCGATGTCGTCTACGTCGAGAGCCTGGTCGGCGCCATCTACCTCGACGAGCGCAACGACGTGTCGACCTTCCGTGAGGCCCTGGACCGGATGAGCGCCCAGGCCCCTTCGGCGAACCGGACGCAGGACTTCCTCAACGCCCGGCGCCGGGAGCTCTAGGGCCTGTCCGGCACGGCCCGTCGGTCACAGGTAGTGGAACCCCGGGCGGGGGTGCATCAGGAAGTCGTGATGCGAGATGTTCCACGCGTAGGCCCCCGCCATCGCGAAGACCACCCGGTCCCCGGCCCGCAGCCGCGCCACCCGCGCATGCCGTGCCAGCAGGTCCTTGGGCGTGCACAGCTGTCCGGCCAGGGTGATCCTCGCGTCCCGCACGCCGGGCCGGGGCCACGGGTGCGGCCAGTCCTCGGTGGGCAGTACGGCGAAGGGCTGGTCGTGCTGCTTTGCCGCTGGGGTGCGCAGGTGGTGGGTGCCGCCGCGCAGCACGGCGAAGTCCTCGCCGTGGCTGCGCTTCACGTCCAGCACCTCGGTCGCGTACCAGCCGCAGTACGCCGTCAGGGCCCGGCCCGGCTCGATGCGCAGGGTCAGGCCGGGGTGCCGGTCCAGGATCCCGGCCAGGCCGGCGCCGAAGGCCGCCCAGTCGAAGCGGGCGGCCGGGTCGGCGTAGTCGACGGCCATACCGCCGCCGACGTTGACCTCGGGCAGCGGGATCCGGTGCCGCGCGGACAGGCCGGCCGCCCAGTCCGTGATCTGCCCGGCCACCGCCAGCTGGGCGGCCGCGTCAAGGCCGCTGGCGAGGTGGGCGTGGATGCCCCGCAGGCGCAGCGCGGCGCAGTCCGGGCCATCGAGGACACGCAGGCAGCCGCCGATGTCCGCCGGGTCGATGCCGAACGGGGTCGGGCGGCCGCCCATCGCCAGAGCGACGCCGTCCAGCGCCTCCGGGGCGACCGGGATGTTCACCCGCAGCAGCACGTCCACGGTCCGCTCCGGGGCGAGCCGGGCGGCGAGCGCACCCAGCAGCCGCAGCTCGTGCTCGCTCTCCACGTGGAAGCGCTCCACGCCCAGCCGCAGCGCCGTGGCGATCTCGGCGGGGGTCTTCCCGGGAGCGCCGAAGGCCAGCGGCGCTCCGGGCACGGCCGCACGCGCATGGGCCAGTTCGCCGCCGGAGGAGACCTCGTAGCCGGTGACGATGCCGCTCAGCGCCGCGAGGACCGGCGGCTCGGGGTTGGCCTTTGCCGCGTAGTAGAGCTCGACGCGCGCAGGCAGCGCGGCCCGTACGGAGGCGGCATGCGCGCGCAGCGCGGCGAGGTCGTAGAGGTAGGCGGGCAGGTCGTCGGCGGTGAGCCCGGCGATGCGGTCGCGGACCGGGACGGTGATCATGCGTCCTTCCAGGACAGCGGCGAGGGGATGGGGACGTACCCGCTGCTGCGGTCGGCCTGGCGGCGCCAGCGGGTGAGGAGGTTGGCCTTGGCGGGCAGCGGGGCGCCGTCGAGCAGGGCGCGCAGGCCGGGCGGGCAGCCGTTCTCGGAGGCGTGGTCGCGCAGGGTCCGGTGGACCCGGCCCCACAGGGCGGGTTCGAGCTGCGGGTGCAGGTCGGCGATGGCGGCGGCCAGCTCGGCCAGGTGGTTGACGAACAGGCAGTAGACCACCCGGTCCCAGCCGCGCCGGGCGTCGTAGGTCATCGGCCGGGCCACGTCGGCGGGCAGCGACGCGAGCAGCCCGGCATGGCGCTCGGGCAGCAGCTTGGCGCCCTCCATGTCGCGGAAGAGCACCCGGACCGGGAAGCCGTCGGTGTCCACCCCGATCAGCACATTCTGCAGATGGGGTTCGAGCACCACCCCGTGGTCGAAGTACGCCGCCAGCACCGGCGGCACCACCAGCCGGAGATACGCCGACCACCACTGAAGGGCGGCCTGCGGCCCGGCGCCCTCCAGCAGCCGTGAGATGTGCGCGGAGCAGGTCGGGTACTCGTCGGCGACCGCGGCGGCGAGCAGCGGCGTCACCCCCGGCGGGAGGTGACGGGCGGGCCCCTCGCGGACGATCACCCCCAGGCCTTCGAGCAGATCGTTGCCGAGCCCGACGCTGCGGTAGGCCGGTTCGCGCAGCACAGCGTGGCCGGGGAAGCGCCCGGCGAGCCGCTCCAGGACCGGTGCCAGGGCCCGGGTGAGGGCGACGGCGCCGGTCAGTTCGTACGCGGCGTTCTTGCGCAGGCAGTTGGTGATGCGGACGTTGAGGCTGAATTTGAGGAACATCCCGTCCCCGTACAGCGTGCGCACCGACGAGGTTGGCGTGTAGAGCGAGCCGCCGGTACCGAGATCGAGGATGTCCCCGGCCGCGAGGGCGGCGCGCAGCCGGGGGTGGCCGCTCAGCAGTTCGTACTGCCAGGGGTGGGCGGGCAGCAGCCGGTATCCGTCGGGCACCGGGCGCAGCCGGTCGAGCGCGTCCGGCGCCCAGGGCTCGGAGCTGTCCTGCGCGAGCAGCCCGGCCCGCACGGCGAGATGACGGAGCGGGAAGGCGGCGCGGGCCTCGGGCGCGTACGCGGACCAGGCGTCCCGGCCGCCGGTGCGGGCCTTGGGCGTGGGGTGGAAGCGGTGGCCGAAGACCAGGGCCTGTTCGGACTCCAGGTAGCCGGAATCCGGTGGCGCGGCGGGCCGGTCGAGGGCGGCCGCGACACCCTCGTGGCTGGAGGCGAGCTGCTCCAGGAACTCGTCATTGGCGACACCGGTGCGCGCGGTCAGTTCCGCGTGCACGCGCATCGCGAGCCGTTCCCGGCCCAGCTCGGTCCAGCCGCCGTGCCGCTCCTCGAACACGGGCCCGGTGAAGCGGTGGGCCCCGGTGAGGGAGGTGCGGCGCAGGGCCACGCGCAGCAGCGTCCCGGTCGCCGGCAGCCGCAGCAGCAGGTGCCCGTCGGTGACGGCGGTGCGGTGTTCGGGCCCGCACACCTCACGCAGCAGGCAGTTGAGGAGGGTGTGCGCGACGGCGTGGCCGGCGGTGGGGAGCCCGGTGGGCGCTGTGGTGCTCATGCGCGCGCCCCCTGCGGGAGCCTCAGATAGTTGGGCCCGGTGGTGTAGTGCTTGTTGATGTCCGACGCCCCCGATCGCTCCTTGGTGAGCAGCGTGCCCGCCGTGACCATCGCCTTGACGGGCAGGCGTTCGGTCTCCAGGACACGCGCGCGCAGCCCCGGGCCGGCCAGGGCGTCGATGCGGTCGCGTACGAGGGCGAGGAGCCGGTCGCGGTGCTCGGGCAGGGCGAAGGCGAAGGCTCCCGCGCACAGGTGCACGGTGATGGTGGTGAAGAGGTCGGCGAGCGGTCCGTCCCCGTCGGTGAAGGTGCGCGGGTCGGCGTAGTCCGGGACATCGCCGAGGGTGTCCTTCAGGCGGCGCGCGTTGATGCGGGGGCCGTCGTTGTCCTTGAACAGCAGGCGCACCCGGGTCCGGCCGGCCGGGCGGTCGAGTACCAGCGAGATGTTCTGCTGGTGCGATTCCAGGGCGATGCCATAGGTGAACAGGGTGGTCTGCCAGTCGATGAGCGGCGTCAGCCAGTCGTCGAACAGGGCGGGTACGTCGCCGCCGTAGAAGCGGTCCGCGAGCCGGTCGAGCACGCGCCGGCCGTCCGGTCCTTCGGCGAGCAGTGCCGCCAGGGGCACGATGACGGCGTCGTCCAGGCCCGGCGGAAGTCGGCGGCAGAGCACGGCGAGGAGTTCGTGGCCGGCGTGGAGGTGGCGCTGTTCGTCGGCGTGCAGGATGCGGCCGGCGAAGCGCGGTTCGCGGTCGATGACGGTCTGCAGGAGCCGCTGGGTGGTGGCCCCGTCCTCCAGCACGCCCGCCTTGATGGTGCGCCGGTTGCGCAGGCCGAGGGTGGCGGTGGGCAGCGGGAGCTTGAGGTGCAGCGACGGGGCGTCGGCGAGAGCGACGGTGCGCATCGACAGGGTCGGTACGACGGTGAGCCGGGCGGGTCCGGCGCGGACGGCCCGTTCGGGGAGATGGCCGAAGGCGAGAGGGTGGACGGGCAGGGCGATGTGGCTGCCGTCCAGCTCCGGCAGGCCGAGGGCGCCGGGGGTGGGCCATGGGCCGGGGAGGGCCGGGACGGCGCGCGGCGTGAGGTCGGCCAGCGGCACGGCTGCCCAGCGCAGTTCGAACGACGGGTGGAATTCCGGTGCATGGCCCCGCAGTTGGGCCTCGTCGAGCGCGGCCCGGCCGCGCGATGCCGGGTAGACGGGGTGGTCCTGGTAGGCCGCGAGCGTGTCGAAGGCCAGCGACGCGGCATGGCCGGTCCAGTCCGCCGGGTCGTCGCCGTACGCGTCCGCCAGCCGGTCGCGTACCGGCCCCGCGGCTTCGGCCTGCATGCGCATGCAGGCCAGCGCCTGGCGGCACTCGTCGGCGAATTCGGCGTAGCCGTCCCGGTCCTCGGGGCCGGCGAGTTCCGCGAGGGCGCCGATGACGCGGTCGAGACCGGCGATCAGGGCTCCGTCCGGCTCGCGTTCCAGGAAGGGCCGACGGGCGGCGTACTCGCACTGGAAGCCGTCCTCGGCGACCGGCAGCAGCAGCGCCCCACCGGCGGGCCGGGGCAGCCGCAGCCAGAGTCCGTCGGGGCGGCGCAGGGGTGTGCTGCGGGTGCGCAGGCCCACGGCGTCCTCGCGGAGCAGGGCACTGAGCACGCGCAGGAGCAGTTGCTCCTCGGCGGTCGTCGTCACGGTGTGATCTCCCAGTGCTGGGCCGCGATGAAGTTCGCTACGGCTCGGTTGACGCGTTCCTGGTCGGTTCCGGTGGCGCGGACCACACCGAGGAAGTCCCGGTTGGTGTGGTGGAGCTCGTGCCGCTCGCCGATGCCGCGCAGCGGTCGGTACGTCAGACGGACATCGCCGATGACGAGTTCCTGCGCTCCGGGCGCGGCGGTCAGGGTCCCGGGGCGGTCGGCCAGGGGGTAGTCGAGCCGGGCGCGGCCGTCGGTGCGCGCGCCGAGGTCCGCGGGGAGCGGCTCGCCCAGGTGCGTGCGCAGGACGGTTTCGAAGTAGGGGATGCCGAGGAGTTCGGCGAGCAGCAGGTCGCACTGGTCGCCGATGGCACGGTAGTTGACCTCGATGATGCGCGGGCGTCCGTCGGCCTGGAGCACGAATTCGGTGTGGCAGGCGCCGAGGCCCACCCCCAGGGCCTTGAGCCGGTCGAGCAGCGCACCGGTCACAACGGGGTCGTGGACGGGCACGAAGTCGAGCCGCTCCTCGATGAAGTACGGCGGGTCGGACAGCTCGGTGCGGAAGCCTCCGAGGACGTGCAGCAGGTCGCCGTCGCCGAGGGTTTCCAGGGTGTGGAGCTCCCCTTCGAGGAACTCCTCGACGACCAGGGCGGCTCCCGGCCGGCGGGCGCGTATTCCGGCGCAGTGCCGCAGCAGTCCGGCGGTGTCCGCCACCAGTACGACGTCCTCGCTGGCCACGCCCTCACGGGGCTTGACGACCACTGGCCAGGGCACACCCCGCGCGGTCAGGTCGGCGGGGTCCTGGTCCGGGGCGAGCTCGACGGACCAGACGGGATCCGCGCCGGTGGCGGCGAGGTGGCGGCGCATCTGCGCCTTGTTCTTCGTGCGCAGGGCGGCTCTCCACTCCTTGGCGGGCAGGCCGAAGTAGCCGGCGGCCAGGGCGGTCTGGGTCTGGAGGTGGTCGCTGTTGGAGAAGACCGCGTCCGGGGCCTGATGCCGGGAGATCAGGCCGATCACCTCCCGGAAGTCCCGGACTTCGCAGTCCAGGACTTCGCACTCCAGTCCCTCGGCCTCGTACGCCCGCCGGTGGGCGGTGGCGTAGCCGGGCTCGGTCAGGACGGTGACATCGAGGCCGAGCCGGACGGCGGCCGGGAGGAAGCCCTCGGTGACCGAGTCGGTGGGATTCAGCGCGATGAGATACAGGCGCCTGCGGGGGTTTGACACGAGATCAACTTAGGGTTGCCATACCTTGCAGTGTCAAGTTGCTTCCTCCGGGCATATATATAAGGTTAGCCTCACCTTAACTACCTGCTGATTCCCGCGAGTTGATCGGAGCACCATGCTCGCTGTGCCCACCCCGGCCGCCGACGCCTACCGGCGACTCGCCGGACTGTGCGACGCCCTGGCCGTGGAGGTCACGGACGACAGACACCCCGCCGACTCCTTCGGCACCTTCGGCGGGACATGGTGGGACGCAACCGAGTTGGCCACCCGGCCCGAGGCCCTGCGCGCCGCCGTCGACGGCGAGGCCGCCCGGATCCTGGCCGAATACGGGCACGTCGCGCGCCGCCACGTGGCCGCCTCGCGTGTGCTGCACGACTACCTGTGGACCGTCGGGCTGCTGTTCGCCGGCCCCTGGTACCTGGAGGGCCGAATACCCGTACTCCGGCCCGAACGACTGTGGTTCGAGCCCGTCGGGGGCGGCTTCACCGTCTCCCCCGACGGCTTCGCCTCCCCGCCCGGCGAGCCGGGCTCGCCGGACGGACTCCGCCGGGCGTTCGACGAGTTCGTGGATCCCCTGCTCACCGCCTTCCGGCCCGAGATCAGGCGCGGCCCGCACGCGCTGCGGGGCATGGCCGCCGACGATCTCGTCTCGGCGCTCTGCTACCTCGGCCGCACCATCGGCCAGGAGGCACAGACGATGCGCGAGGCGGCGGCCCTGGTGCCCGACGGACCGCGATTCCGCACCCTGCGGGGCCCTTCCGGCCGTTCGTACCCCGTCCGGACCAGAACCGGCTGCTGCCTGTTCTACGCGATCCGGCCGGCCGAGGCCTGCCTGACCTGCCCGCGCATCGACGACTCGGAGCGGGTGCGGCAGCTGGAGGCGGAGGCCGACGAAGCCGAGGCCGCAGGCTGACACCTCGGCTTCGCCCGCCGCTCACCCCGGCACCATCCCCGCGCAGCCCAGCCGCCCGATGCTGTTGCCCGGGTCCGACGCCCGGACCCTCGTGACGGGACCGATCGGGAAGGGTTGCCCCCAGATGATCCGCTTACGAACCGTTCTGACCGCAACGGCTGTCGCCTGCACTACGCTCGGACTCATGGCCACAGCTCCCGCTGAAGCCTCCGACCAGCCCGCGAAGCACAGGGCATTCGACCTGCAGGCCCATCGTGGCGGACTCGGCCTGCGTCCCGAGAGCACTCTCGCCTCCTTCGCCAACGGCCTGGAGACCGGGGTCAGCACGCTGGAACTCGATGTGCAGATCACCAAGGACGGCCAGGCCGTCGTCACCCACGACCGCAAGGTCGACGGCCGCAAGTGCCTCGACACCGGCCCCGCCTTCGTCGGCGATCCGCAGTATCCCTACGTCGGCAAGTACGTGAACACCCTGACTTTCGCCCAGGTCCGCACCCTGGACTGCGGGACCCTCACCCTCACGGACTTCCCCGAGCAGGTGCCCGCCCCCGGCGCCCGGATGCCGCTGCTCAGCGAGGTGTTCGGCCTCGTGAAGCGGTACCGGGCGCACGACGTCAAGCTCAATGTGGAAACCAAGGTCGAGGCCGGGGCGCCCAGCGAGACCGCGCCGCGCGAGCAGTTCGTCCAGGTGACCGCCCGCGAGATACGCCGCGCGCACATGATCCGTCAGGTCACGGTCCAGAGCTTCGACTGGGGTTCGCTGATCCGCATGCACGAGGTCGAGCCCAGGCTGCCGCTGGTCGCCCTCGACAACCACGACTTCCTGCAGACCGGCCTGCCCGGGGCCTCCCCGTGGCTCGGCGGCATCGACATCGACGACTTCGGCGGAGACCCGCTCAAGGCCGTCAAGTCCTTCGGTGCGAGCGCCTATTCGCCCGTCCACGGCTTCCCGCAGAACGGCAAGGTCACCGACCCCGGCTACGTTCCGTATGTCACCCGGCAGATGGTCGACGAGGCGCACGGGCTCGGCCTGAAGGTGATCCCGTGGACCGTCGACGACGCCCCGACCGTCAACAAGCTGATCGATGACGGGGTCGACGGTCTCATCACGGACTATCCCGACCGGCTGCGCGCGATCCTCGCCGAGCGCGGCTTCGCACTGCCCCGGCGCTATCGGCTTCATTCCGCCTGACGGAACTCCAGGCTCGCCACGCCCAGCATGAGCAGCCCCACCGCCGCCACGATCATCAGCTCCAGCCAGACCGCCACGTGGTAGCTCCCCCAGCTGACGCCCGGCGCGTAGGCGGCCCGCGCCGCGGCGGTGATGTCGAGGTGATCGAAAACCGTACGGCGGATGGGATCGACGGCGTACGTCAGCGGGTTGAGCCGGGTCACCCAGGTCAGCCACGCGGGCAGGCCGGAGAGCGGGAACATCGCGCCGGAGGTGAAGAACAGCGGCATCAGCAGCATCTGGGTCAGCCCCATGAAGCCCTGGAAGGTGGCGATCCTGGCCGCCATCATCACGCCGAAGGCCGTGAGGGTGAAGGCGAGCAGCGCCATCATGCCGAGCAGCTTCAGCATCAGCAGCGGGTCGTACGGCACCCCGACCGGCCCGGCCAGTGCGAGCACGACCACGCCCTGCGCGGTGGCCGTCGTCGCCCCGCCGAGGCACTTGCCGATGACGATGGCGGTCCGGCTGACCGGGGCCACCAGCATCTCCCGCAGAAAGCCGAACTCCCGGTCCCAGACGATGGATCCGGCCGAGAACACGGCCGTGAACAGCACCGACATGGCCAGGGCGCCCGGGTAGACGAAGGTCTTGAAGTCCACCCCGGGCACACCCCTGGTGAGCGAGCCCAGCCCGGTGCCGAGGACGAAGACGAACAGCAGCGGCTGGATCAGCGCGGTGACGATCCGGAGCCGGTCGCTCCAGAAGCGCAGCAGCTCGCGGTGCCAGACGATCCGCACCGCCCTGATCCCGCTGCTGAAGCCGCCGCGCGGAACGGCGACCGCGACGACATCGGCGACGACCGCCTCCATGGTCATCGCCTCCCCCTGGCCATCATGGCCCGCATGAAGGCGTCACCGCCGCCGGCGGACTCCGCGTCCCGGATGGTCTTGCCGGTGTAGGCCATGAAGACGTCGTCCAGGGAGGGACGGGAGACGCTGACCGATCTGATCGGAACATTCAGCCCGTCGAACAGTTTGGGGACGAACTGTTCCCCCGAGGCCACATGGAAGGTCAGCTGGCCCTCGCTGACTCGCCCCTCGATCCCGAAGCGCTCCCGCAGCGCCGTCGCCGCGGCGGCGTCGTCGGCCGTCGTCACCCGCACCCGGTCCTCGCCCACGCTGGCCTTGAGCGCCTCGGGAGTGTCGATCGCCACGATCGTCCCGTGGTCGATGATCGCGATGCGGTCGCAGTACTCGGCTTCGTCCATGTAGTGAGTGGTCATGAAGATCGTGATGTCCTCGGTGCGCTTCAGCTCGTCGATGTACTCCCAGATCGAGCTGCGGGTCTGCGGGTCCAGGCCCACCGTCGGCTCGTCCAGGAACAGCACGCGCGGCGAGTGCAGCAGGCCGCGGGCGATCTCCAGCCGGCGCTTCATCCCGCCGGAGAAGGTCATCACCTTGCCCTTGCGGCGGTCGGCGAGGTTCACCATCTCCAGCACCCGGTCCATCCGCGGGCCCAGGACGGCGCGCGGGACCCCGTACAGCTCGGCGTGGAAGCGCAGATTCTGCTCGGCGCTGAGATAGCCGTCGAGGGTGGTGTCCTGGAAGACCAGGCCGATGTTGCGGCGTACGGTCCCCCGGTCGCGTACGACATCGTGGCCGGCCACCGTCGCGGAGCCGCCGGTCGGGGTGACCAGCGTGCACAGCATGCCGATCGTCGTGGACTTGCCCGCGCCGTTCGGACCGAGAAAACCGAAGGTCTCCCCCGCCGCCACCTCGAAGTCGATCCCCCGGACCGCCTCGACCTCCGCGTAGGTCTTGCGCAGGCCGCTCACCGCCACCGCCGCTTCCGCCATATGGCGAGCGTACGTCGCGGGACCCCTCCAGGGATGGGACAACCCGGTTGTTTACGTGCACTTTGCCGCGTACCGCCGCCGGCGCGGCTCAGCCGCGCCACCGGGATGTCCCGGACGTACTCCTCCGGTGGGACGCCACCCAAGCGCTCGCGCTGGGCTTCACCGTGTTCTCGTCGTAATCAGTCATCTGTTCACCGTGCGACCGCGGGGCTGGAAACGGCGTGGCGCCAGGCCTGTCGCACGACCGCCGCCGATGATTGATGCTCCGTCAACTCATCGTCGAATCTGGGGGAACATGTGACCCGGCACCACCGCGGCGCGGCGCGCACGGCACTGACGGTACTGCTCGCGTGGGGCGCCCTGGTCGGGGGTGCGGGCACGGGAACCGCCGAGGCGGCGGCGCTGCGCTACGACAGCCGGGCGGCGGCGCTCGCGCCGGGGGTGCAGTACCGGGAGTTCACCTTCGCCGCGTCGCACGGACAGGCGCACGGCCATCTGCTGACGGTCGACCTGCGCAGCAGCCATGTCTCCGTGGACCTGCTCACGCCGGGCGCGGTCGCGGCCCGCCTGCCGGTCTCCCGGCTGGCCGACGCGCGGGGCGCGCAGGGCGCGGTCAACGGGGACTTCTTCGACATGACCGAGACCCAGCACCCCGGCGTGGCGGCGACCGGCGCCGCCGTAGGCCCGGCGATCGCCTCCGGGGAGCAGCTGAAGGCCGCCGTGCCGAACGGCCAGCGCTTCGGTCCCTCGCTGCCGCCCGGCACCACCACCGAGGACGTGCTGGGCGTCGGGACCGACCGGACCGCGCGGCTCGACCGGCTCACCCTCAGCGGCACCGTGGCGTCCGATCTGGGCACGCTGCGGCTGCGCGGGTTCAACCAGTACGCCATCCCGGTCGGCGGCGTCGGCGCCTACACCCCCGCCTGGGGCACGGCCTCACGGGTGCGGGCGATCTGCGGCACCGACACCGATCGGGCGGCGGCGTGCAGCGGCGACACGTACGAGGTGACGGTGCGGGCGGGGAAGGTGTCCCGGGTGGCCACCACCCCCGGCCGGGGCGCGATCCCGGCCGGGGCGGTCGTCCTGGTCGGCCGCGAGGCGGGCGCGGACGACCTGCGCCAGCTGGAGGTCGGCGACCGGGTCTCGGTCAGCACGTCCCTGGTCGCCACCGGGAGCCGGACGCCCTACCGTTTCGCGATCGGCGGCTTTCCCATCCTGCGCGACGGCAGCCCGCTCGCCGGCCTCAACGACACCACGGCGGCCACCCGCACGTCGGCGGGCTTCGGCGACGCGGGCCGGACGCTGTATCTGCTGGCTCTGGACGGCAACACCGAGACCGGCGCCGGGCTGACGGTCCGCGAACTCGCCTCCCTCATGAGCGACATCGGTGCGACCGGCGCCGTCGACCTCGACGGCGGCGGCTCCTCGACCCTGGTGTCGCGCAGGGCGGGCGCCGCGCATGTCACCGTACGCAACCATCCGTCGGGCGGCGCGGAGCGGCCCGTGCCGAACGCGATCGGGGTGTTCTCGTCCTGACCCCCGCACGCCCGCTCCGGGGCGCGCCCGGCCCTCACAGCCCGGGCGCGCCCCAGACCGGGAACCAGCGGGACAGGTCCTCCTCGACCCGCAGGTCGTTGCCGATCATCGCCTTGATCTGCAGCTCCAGCGCGTTGTCCCGCTTCTCGCCCTCCCCCGGCCGGGGCGCGAACGGGTAGAAGGCGCCGCGCTTGTAGAGGTAGACCAGGGCGAGCGGGCGGCCGTCCGCGTCCCGGAAACCGGCGAGCGAGCACAGCAACTGCGGCCCGAAGCCCTGGCTCTCCAGCCCGGAGTTCACCGCGTGCAGGTCGGTGACCAGGGAGGTCAGGTCGTCGGGGGCATGGCGCAGGAGCAGCCAGGTGTAGCCGTACGCGTCCCGGCTGGACTCCACCGGCGCGCCGCCCTCGGCCGTGTCCATGTCGAGCAGGGCCCGTACGTCCTGCTGGACCTCCGCGAAGGCGCCGCCCTCGACGGCGGCGAAGCACACCGAGCCGAGCCCGGTGGGCCTGAATCCGGCGGCGGCCTCAAGGGTGACCGCGGCCGAGGGCAGCCCGAAGAGCTGGTCGAGGTCGGGCTTGACGGGCTTGCTGCGGCCGAGGATCACATCGAGCAGGCCCATCAGCGGCGGCCCAGTTCGACGCTGATCCGCCCGAGCTGTTCGAGGCGCTGTTCCAGCGTGGGGTGGGTGGACAGCAGCTTGGACAGGGACTCGCCGGAGGAGAAGGCCGGGGCGAAGTAGAAGGCGTTGAAGGGCTCGGCCTTGCGCAGGTCCCTGGTGGGGATCTTGGCCATCTGGCCGGTGACCTTGGTGAGCGCCGAGGCCAGGGAGGAGGGGCGGCCGGTGAGCAGCGCGGCGGAGCGGTCGGCGGACAGCTCGCGGTAGCGGGACAGCATCCGGGTGAGCAGGAAGCTGATCGCGTAGACGACCGCGCTGACCAGCGGGATGAGGATCGCGACGAGTTGCGCGTTCTGGTCGCGGCCGCCGCGTCCGAAGCCGCCCCACAGGCCGATCCGGGTGATCAGCCCGGCCAGGACACCGAGGAAGGAGGCAATGGTCATCACGGCGACGTCCTTGTGCGCCACGTGCGACAGCTCGTGGGCCAGGACGCCCTCCAGCTCGTCCGGCTCCAGGCGGCGCAGCAGCCCGGTGGTGGCGCAGACCACGGCCGCCTTCTGGCTGCGGCCGGTGGCGAAGGCGTTGGGCACGTCGCTGTCGGCGATGGCGACCTTGGGCTTGGGCATGTCGGCGAGTGCGCAGATCCGGTCGACGACGCCGTGCAGCTCGGGCGCCTCCTCCGGGGTGACCTCGCGGGCGCCCATGCTGAAGGCGGCGATGCGGTCGCTGAACCAGAACTGGGCGATGAACAGGCCGCCGGCGATGAGCAGGATGAGCGGCCAGGCCCCGCGGAGCAGGGCGAGCAGGCCGCCGACGAAGACCACGTAGAGCAGCCCGATCATGAACATCGTGACCGTCATACGGGTCGTGAGTCCCCGGTCTGGGGCGAATCGGGTCCTGTCCGTGGCCATGGCCCCTCCCGGTTTCCTGCGGGCGCCTGGGTGCTGCTCGGTGCGGCTCGCCGTGCACCCCTGTCGCTGTCGATTGTGCCTCCGCGACAGGGCAGGCGACGAGCCGCCTGCGACGATCAGCGTGACACGTCGAGGATCAACTTGCCGTAAGTGCGGCGGGCCCGCAGATCCTCGTGCGCCCGGGCCACCTCCGAGAGCGGATAGACGCCGCCGACCTGCGGCTTCAGCCCCCCGTCCGCCGTCATGGCGAGCAGCTCGGCCATCGGCTCGCGGTACATGCCCGGACGGCCGATGGTGTGCATCAGCCAGAAGCCGATCACGGCGCGGGAGCGGCCCATGAGTTGCGCGGCCTGCACGGGGGTGGGCGGGACGCGGGAGGCGAGGCCGTAGGTGACCAGGCGTCCGAAGGGCGCCAGGGCGGCGAGGGAGGCGTCGAAGACCGGTCCGCCGGTCATCTCCAGGACGATGTCGACCTTCTTGCCGCCGTTCGCCTCGACCAGACGCTCCTTCAGGCCCTCGCCGTCCGCCTCGACCGCGATGTCGGCGCCCAGTTCCAGGGCGAGGTCGCGCTTGTCCTTGGAGGAGGCGGTGGCGATCACCCGGCCCGCCCCGAAGGCCTTGGCGAGCTGCACGGCGAGCGAACCGGTGCCGCCGGCCGCCGCGTGCACGACCACGGACTCGCCCTGCGCGATCCGGGCGGAGGTGCGCAGCAGGTGCCAGGCGGTCAGTCCCTGGACGACCAGGGCGAGCGCCTGGCCGTCGGTGACGCCGTCGGGGACCTCGTGGGCCATGTACTCCTGTACGGCGGCCCGCTCGGCGTAGCCGCCGTTGTCGGTGAGGGCGACGACCCGGCGCCCGTCGGGCGTGCGGCCGACGACCTCGCCGCCCGGGACGAGCGGAAGGGCCGCCTTGGACAGGTAGGAGTTCTCCACCATGTGGGTGTCGGCGTAGTTGATGCCCGCCGACGTGACCTCCACCAGTACCTGCCCCGGCCCTGCCACCGGCTCGGGCAGCTCCGCCTGCCGCAGCACTTCCGGCCCGCCGAACTCGGTGATCTGGATCGCGCGCACCGCGACTCCCTCCATCGTTTGCGTGTACGGGGACACGCTAGCGTCAACACCGACCAGTCGGTATGTGACATCCGCCGCCGGACCGGAAGAATGTGACTCTGCATCTCCTATCGAGCACAGGGAGTGACCATGCTCAGGCGCACCAAGCTCTTCGGCAGGAAGACCCGCGTCACCTTCGCCCTCCCCGCCGGCCAGCCGCCCGGCACCGTCAGCGTCGTCGGCGACTTCAACGACTGGCAGCCCGGCCGCCACGCCCTCGTACCGCGCCGCGACGGCACCCGTACGGTCTCGGTCATCCTGCCGTCCGGCGTCCACCGCTTCCGCTACCTGGCCACCGGCGACGTCTGGTTCGACGACGCCAGTGCCGACGGCATAGACGGCGAGGGCAGCCTGCTGGAACTGTGACGCTTAACCCAACTGCCGGTCTCCGGTTGAGCGTCCGTGCGGCCCGCCACGTATGGTCGGGCGTAGTTCTTTGGACGGGGACCCGAAGGGTGAAAACGAATGTGGCGTCGGCTCCCTGTCCGTCAGATATGCGGTGTGGTCCCTCTGCTGATGGTCGTCGCGCTGGTCTGCTGGCGCTGGCCGATGGTGGACTCCGGCACCGACCAGCTGGGCTCGGCGGACCGGGAATGGCTGCTCATGGCGGCCGGCGCGGCAGTGCTGACCTGGGTCTGCGCGGCGGCCGCACAGCAGGGCGCGGTGATCGAGCAGCTGCCGCGCCGGCGGTTGCTGCTCGCGCAGTTCGCGGCGTCGGCGGCGAACCACATCCTGCCGGCGGGCGTCGGCGGCAACGCGGTCAATCTGCGCTTCCTGGTCCGCTGCGGCCTCTCGCCCAGGCGGTCGGCCGCCGCGCTCGCGGTCCGGGCCCTCGCGGGCGCGGTGGTGCGGGTCACGCTGCTGCTGGCCCTGCTGGTGGCCTTCCCGCACGCGCTGCACATGCACCGCGTCGTGCCGGCCGGGACCGCGCGGCCCGACGACTCGCTGGTCATAGCGGGCGCCGTGCTGCTGTGCGCGGTCGTGGCGGGACTCGCCGGGGTCCGGCGGCTGCGTACGGCGCTGCGCACCTTCCTGGGCGCCGTGGTGACCGATGTGCGCGAGGTGCACGGCTGCTCGGCACGCGCAGCGACGCTCTGGGCGGGCTCGCTGGCCTTCCCGGTGATGCACGCGATGGTGCTGGTCGCGGTCGTACAAGCGCTGCACGCCCCTGTGCCGCCTGCGCATGTGGCGGTCGCGTATCTGGCGGGCAGCGCGGCCGCCGCGCTGCTCCCGACCCCCGGCGGGCTGGGCTCGCTCGACGTCGCCCTGGGGCTCGCGCTGGTCACGGCGGGGGCGACGGCGGTCGCGGCCACCTCCGCGGTGCTGGCGTACCGCATCGTCACCGTATGGCTGCCGCTGCTGCCCGGTGTGCTGGTGCTGGCCGCGCTGGTGCGCCGCCGGGTGCTGTGACATGCGCGTGCTGCTCGGCGTGCTCGGCGCCCTGATCGTCGCCGGCACCTTCTCGTCCGTCCTGCGCACGCTGGTCATCCCCCGGCCGACCACCTCCGGCTTCACCCGGGTCGTCCAGTCGGTGGTCCGGCGGGTCTTCCAGACCGCGGCCGACCTGTGCCCGACGGCCGAGGGCAAGGACCGAGTGCTCGGCCCGGTCGCGCCGCTGTCCATCCTGGCGACGCTGGTGTGCTGGCTGCTGGCCTTCCTGATCGGCTACGCACTGCTCCAGGGCGCCGTCAGCGACCTGCGGCCGGTGGACGCCGCCCGCGAGGCCGGCTCCTCGCTGTTCACCCTCGGCTTCGCCAGCAGCCACCACGTCGACCTGACCGTCATCGACTTCTGCGCCGCCGCCACCGGGCCCATCATCATCGGCCTGCAGGTCGGCTACCTCCCCACCATCTACGGTGCGTACGCGCGCCGCGAGACCGAGGTCACCCTCCTCCAGGCACGGACCGGCAGCCCGCCCTGGGGTCCGGAGATCCTCGCCCGCTACGCCCAGGTCGGCCTGCTCGACCGGCTCACCGAGCTCTTCCACAACTGGGAGCGCTGGAGCGCCGAGGTCAGCGAGAGCCACACCTCCTACCCGATCCTCATCCACTTCCGCTCCCCCCGCGCCGACCGCAACTGGCTCGTCGCCCTCCTCGCCGTCCTCGACGCCGGCGCCCTGCGGCTCGCCCTCAATCCCGGCCGCCCCCAGGCCGAGATCCGTATGGCGCTGCGCGCCGGCTTCGTCTGCCTGCGCGACCTGGCCGACATCCGCCGCGTCGCCTACGACCGCGACCCCTCCCCCGACAGCCCCGTCCGGATCACCTACGAGGAGTTCCTCCAGGGCGTCGCCCGCATGGCCGAGCAGGGCTACCCCATGGAGCGCACCCCCGAGGAGGCCTGGCCCGACTTCCGCGGCTGGCGTGTCAACTACGAGGCCCTCGCCCACCGCCTCGCCTACGACATCGACGCCGTCCCCGCCGCCTGGTCCGGCTCCCGCCGCACCGCCGAGCCCGTCCTCGTCCCCTCCACCCCCGTCAACCGGCGGCCGGCACCTGCTGCGGGGCGGCCGGGCCCACATAACGGGCCGACGGGCGAATGATCTTGCTGTCCTCCGCCTGCTCCAGCACATTCGCACTCCACCCCACCACCCGCGCACAAGCGAACGTCGGCGTACTGCGATCCCCCGGGGAGCGACCCCCCGTACCCCCACGACACCCCGCCCGGCCCACCCGACCCCCAACCACTCACACCACCGGCACCGGCTGCGGCGCAGGCGGGCCCACATAACGGGCCGACGGGCGAATGATCTTGCTGTCCTCCGCCTGCTCCAGCACATTCGCGCTCCACCCCACCACCCGCGCACAAGCGAACGTCGGCGTACTGCGATCCCCCGGGGAGCGACCCCCCGTACCCCCACGACACCCCGCCCGGCCCACCCGACCCCCAACCACTCACACCACCGGCACCGGCTGCGGCGCAGGCGGGCCCACATAACGGGCCGACGGGCGAATGATCTTGCTGTCCTCCGCCTGCTCCAGCACATTCGCGCTCCACCCCACCACCCGCGCACAAGCGAACGTCGGAGTGAACATCTCCCGGGGCAGGCCGCAGAGTTCCATCACCACGCCCGCGTAGAACTCGACGTTGATGTGCAGCTCACGGCCCGGCTTGAGCTCGGCGAGGATCGCCTCGACGCGCTCCTCGACCTGGACGGCGAAGTCGACGAGGGGGCCGCCGAAGTCGCGGGCGATCGCCTTGAGCATGCGGGAGCGGGGGTCCTCGGTGGTGTAGACGGGGTGGCCGAAGCCCATGATGCGGTCGCCGGCGAGGACACTGTCGCGGATCCAGGAGTCGATGCGGTCAGGGGTGCCGATGGCGTCGAGGGTGTCGAGGGCGCGGCTGGGGGCGCCGCCGTGGAGGGGGCCGGAGAGGGCGCCGACGGCGCCGACGAGGCAGGCGGCGAGGTCGGCGCCGGTCGAGGTGATGACGCGGGCGGTGAAGGTGGAGGCGTTGAAGCCGTGGTCGACGGTGGAGATGAGGTAGCGCTCCACAGCCCGGGCGCGTACGGGGTCGGGCTCCTCGCCGGTGAGCATGTAGAGGTAGTTGGCGGCGTACGGCAGGTCGTCGCGCGGCTCGACCGGCGACAGGCCCTGGCCGAGCCGGTGCAGGGCGGTGAGCAGCGTCGGTACGGCGGCGCAGGCGGCGAGCGCGTCCTCGCGGCGGCGGGCGGGGTCGATGTCGTAGAGCGGGCGGAATCCGGCGGACGCGCCGAGCAGGGACAGCGCGGTGCGCAGGCCTGCGAGGGGGCCGCTGAGCGCGCAGGAGCGGGCGATGGCGGGGAGCGCGTCGCGCACGTCGTCGGACAGGTGGCGCAGCGCGGTGGTGCGGGCGGTGAACTCCGCGCGCGCGGCGGCGTCAGGAAGGGTGCCGTCGAACATCAGGTGCCAGACGTCCTCGAAGGTGCGGGTCTGCGCCAGCTCGACGGCCGAGTACTGCCGGTAGTGGTAAAAGCCCTCGCCGCCCCGGACGTCGCCGATTTCCGTCTCGGTGACGACGACGCCCTTGAGACCGCGCGGTACATCGGTGATCGACATGCTGGTTTCCCTAAGAATGTTGGCGGTCCAGGAGGACCGGGTGTGGCTGATGCTGGGTTGCCGTTGATGGCTCAAGGAGAATGGCCGCCCGGTCCTCCGGGACGCTCCGACCACTGATTGAGAACTGCGGTCATCGCTGGTTAGGGACCTGTCGGCGGAGTGTTCTGCGGGCCGTGAAAGTTCTGGTCACGGTGGAACGGAGGGACGGGCTTGAGCACGTTTCACGCACGGATATGGGTCGGCATCGATGCGGGCAAGGGGCATCACTGGGCGGTGGCGGTGGATGCCGACGGGGAGACGCTGTTCTCGACAAAGGTGATCAACGATGAAGCGCAGATCCTGACGCTCATCGAAACGGCCAAGGAGAAGGCCGACGAGGTGCGGTGGGCGGTGGACATCTCCGGCCGCGCGTCCACGCTGCTGCTGGCTCTGCTGATCGCCCATGACCAGCAGGTCGTCTACGTGCCCGGCCGGACGGTCAACCGCATGTCCGGGGCCTACCGGGGCGAGGGGAAGACGGATGCCAAGGACGCGAGGGTCATCGCTGATCAGGCCCGCATGCGCCGGGACTTCGCTCCGCTGGACACTCCGCCCGAGCTGGTCTCCACCCTCCAGTTGCTGACGAAGTACCGCGCCGACCTGATCACCGACCGGGTCCGGCTGATCAACAGGCTGCGTGACCTGCTGGTGGGCATCTGCCCCGCCCTGGAGCGGGCCTTCGACTACTCCGCGGCCAAAGGCCCCGTCGTCATGCTCACCGAGTACCAGACCCCGGCCGCTCTGCGGCGCATCGGCGTCAAGCGGCTGACGACCTGGCTGGAGCGGCGCAAGGTCCGCGGCGCCGACGTCGTCGCCGCCAACGCCGTGGAGGCTGCCCAGTCCCAGATGACCGCGCTGCCCGGCGAGAAACGTGCCGCCAAGCTGGTCTGCGACCTCGCCCACCAGCTCCTGGCGCTGGACGAGCGGATCAAGGACAACGACCGGGAGATCCGCGAGACCTTCCGCACCGACGACCGTGCCGAGATCATCGAGTCCATGCCCGGCATGGGCCCCATCCTGGGCGCCGAGTTCGTCGCCATCGTCGGCGACCTGGGCGGCTACAAGGACGCTGGCCGCCTCGCCTCCCACGCCGGCCTGGCCCCGGTCGCCCGGGACTCCGGCCGCCGCACCGGCAACTACCACCGGCCCAAGCGTTACCACCGGCGCCTGCGACACATCTTCTACATGTCGGCGCAGACCGCGATGATGCGACCCGGGCCCTCCCGGGACTACTACCTCAAAAAGCGATCCGAGGGCCTTCTGCACACCCAGGCCCTGCTCTCGCTCGCCCGCCGCCGGGTCGACGTGCTCTGGGCGATGCTGCGTGACAAGAGGCTGTTCACCTCCGCCCCGCCGGTCACGCAGACGGCTTGACACGATCATTGAGATTCTCCTCGATTGACGTTGATCCGACTGTCGATGATTGACTGGATCTATGTCAATATTGATTGAATCAACATGTGATGGGATGAGGTCATGACGGAACCAGCGGGACTGAGCACGCGCGAGGCGGCCGAGCGGCTCGGCGTCAAGCCGGAGACGGTCTACGCGTATGTCAGCCGCGGGCTGCTGACCAGCCGCCGCGCGGCCGGCGGCCGGGGCAGCACCTTCGACGCGCAGGAGGTCGACGCGCTGGCCCGCCGCCACCGGCGCCCCGCCTCCGACGCCACGCCCACCACCACCGGCACCCCCGGCGCCCCCGGCGTGGGCGCCATCCGCACCGGCATCACCTTCATCGACAAGGGCCGGTACTACTTCCGCGGCGTCGACGCGACCGCGCTCGCCCAGCGCTACGGCTACGAGGAAGCCGCCGAGTGGTTGTGGACCGGCGTGCTGCGCCCCGGTACGCGCTTCACGGCGCCGCGGGAGACCCTCTCGGCCGCCCGGCGGGCGGTCGGCGCCCTGCCCGCGCACAGCGGACCGGTGGACCGGCTGCGCGTGGCGGCCATCGCGGCCGCGGCCGCCGACCCGCTGCGCTTCGACCTGTCACCGGAGGCGGTGCTCGGCTCGGCGCGGGCCCTGATCCCCACGCTGGTCGACGCGCTGCCGCCCGCCGGGGGCACGGAGGCGGGGGACCCGGACGCGGAGGAAGGAGCGCTGGCCCGGCGCCTGTGGTCGCGGCTGACCGACCGGTCGCCCGACGATGCGTCACTGCGCGCGCTGGACACCGCTCTCGTGCTGCTCATCGACCACGACCTGGCCGCCTCCACCCTCGCCGTCCGGGTCGCCGCGTCCGCTCGCGCCCACCCCTACGCCGTGGTCTCGGCGGGCCTCGGCACCCTCGAAGGCCCTCTCCACGGGGCCGCCAGCGGGCTCGCCCACCGCTTCCTCACCGACGTCCTCCAGCGCGGCAGCGCGGCCCCGGTCGTCGCCGACCAGTTGCGCACCGGCCGCCGCGTGCCGGGCCTGGGCCACCGTCTCTACCCGGGCGAGGACCCGCGCGCCCAGGCACTCTTCCGGCTTCTCGACGGCATCCCCGCCGCCGCGCCCGCCCTCGGCGCCGCCCGCGACGTCGTGGAGACCACCGCGCGGCACGTCCCGCTGCACGCCAACGTCGACCTCGCCCTCGCCGTGCTCTCCGTCTCGGCCGGGATGCCCGCCGAGGCCGGCGAAACGGTCTTCGCCGTCGCCCGCACCGCCGGATGGATCGCGCACGCGCTGGAAGAGTACGAGGAGCACCCCCTGCGGATGCGCCCCGTCGGGCACTACGACGGGCCGAAGCCCCCGCAGCCGCTGCCTTTGCCTCTGCCTCCGCCATGACCGGGCGCGACAATCGTTCCGCTCGCGAATAGTCCCGTAGTGAACCTTTTTTTGTTACGGTCGCCCCATGACCACCGCACAGGCGCAGGCACAGACACCGACCGCCCCGGACCTCACGGGACTGCTGCAGCACGCCGCCCACGTACTGACCACGCAGACGACGGCGGCACTTGGCAGCGAGCTGGACATCTCGTCGCGGGGATTCTGCGTACTCGCCCACGCAATGCCGGGCGGGCTCACCCAGGCACAGGTGGCGGAGCAGTCCCGACTGGACAAGACCACGATGGTGGTGACCGTCGACGAGCTGGAGAAGGCCGGTCTGGCGGAGCGCGTACCGTCGCCGACCGACCGCCGGGCGCGGATCATCCGGGTCACCGCGGCCGGCCGCAAGGCCGTCGAGGCGGGCCAGGAGATCGTCGACCACGTCCACAACGACGTGCTCGGCGCACTGCCGGAGGACGAGCGGAAGGTCTTCACCTCCGCGCTCACCCGGCTGGTCGGCGGGCACCTCGCGGAGCCGGTGGAGTGCGAGCGGCCGGTGCGGCGGCCGCGGCAGGCCCGAAAGTGACTCCCGGACTCGATCGGAAACAGATAGTCCCGAACAAAACTATCTGCTAGCGTCCTTCCTGGCACTTCAGCGACCAGGAGGCGACCCGATGTCCCAGCACGTCCCCGAAACCCCGTCCGGCAGTTCACGCTGGCCGGCTCTGCTCGTGCTCTGCGCGGGCACCCTCATGGTGATCCTGGACGGGACCATCGTGAATGTGGCCCTGCCGTCCATCCAGAGCGATCTCGGCTTCTCCCAGGCGAGCCTGACCTGGGTCGTCAACGCCTACCTGATCGCCTTCGGCGGGCTGCTCCTGCTGGCCGGGCGGCTCGGCGACCTCATCGGGCGCAAGCGCGTCTTCGTCGCCGGGCTCGCGCTCTTCACGGCGGCGTCGCTGCTGTGCGGGGTGTCGGCGAATCCCGGCACGCTCATCGCCGCCCGCTTCCTGCAGGGGGTCGGCGGCGCGATGGCGTCGGCGGTGACGCTCGGCATGATCGTCGCGATCTTCACGGAACCGCGCGAGCGGTCCAGGGCGATCGCCGTCTACAGCTTCGTCGGCTCCGCCGGCGCGTCGATCGGGGTCATCGCCGGCGGGGTGCTGACCCAGGCCATCAGCTGGCACTGGATCTTCTTCGTCAACCTCCCGATCGGCGTCGCCGCGGCCGTCCTCGCGGGTCGGGTGCTCAGCCCCGACCACGGCGCCGGGCCTCGTCAGGGTGCCGACGTGATCGGCGCGGTCCTGGTCACTGCCGCCCTCATGCTCGGCGTCTACACCATCGTCAAGGCCGCCGACCGGGGCTGGGGTTCGGCCCACACCCTCGGCCTCGGCGCGGTCTCGGCCGCCCTGCTGGCTGCGTTCGTCCTGCGCCAGGCCCGGGCCGCGCACCCGTTGCTCCCGTTGCGGATATTCCGCTCACGGAACGTCTCGGGGGCGAATCTCGTCCAGTTCGTCATGGTGGCCCCCATGTTCGGCTTCCAGTTCCTGGTCGCGCTGTATCTGCAGCGGGTGCTGGGCTACGACGCCATCGGCACCGGAATCGCCTTCCTGCCGATCACCACCTCGATCGGACTCACCTCGCTCTTCCTCGCCGCCCGGCTCATCGCGCGCTTCGGTCCGCGGACCGTGCTCGCTGCCGGCCTGCTCCTGCTCGCCGCCGGCTTCGTGCTCCTCACCCAGCTGCCGGCGCACGGCAGTTACGGCGCCCACGTACTGCCCGCCCTGGTGCTGCTCGGCGCCGGGGCCGGCCTGGCCCTGCCCACCATCACCACCCTGGCCATGTCGGACGCGACCCCCGGCGACTCCGGGCTCGTCTCCGGCCTGGCCAACACCACCCAGCAGGTCGGCGGCGCACTCGGCCTCGCCGTCCTCAGCACCCTGGCCGCCTCCCGCACCGACCGGCTGCTGGGCACCGGCGAGAACACCGCGGCCGCGCTCACCGGCGGCTACCACCTGGCCTTCGCCACCGGCACCGCGCTGATGCTGCTGGCGGCCGCCCTCACCGCGACCGCGCTGCGCC
Organism: Streptomyces sp. NBC_01537; assembly: GCF_045040445.1. Lineage (NCBI taxonomy): Bacteria > Bacillati > Actinomycetota > Actinomycetes > Kitasatosporales > Streptomycetaceae > Streptomyces > Streptomyces sp. NBC_01537. The sequence continues at coordinate 912,373 of NZ_CP109392.1, forward strand.
CCAGGCGAGCGGTCACGCCTGAGGCACCGGGGGTGCCGCAGGGCCCTGGCCAGGCGATAACCTCAGTACGTGGTGGACAAGGACAGAACGCCCGCGCAGTTCGAACGCGGTACGGACGGCCCCAAGGTGATCGTGACGGGGGTTGACGGTTCGGACTCGTCCTGGCGGGCGGTGTCCTACGCCGCCGGCCTGGCCAGGCGTCAGAACGCACTGCTCGCCATCGTCTACATACAGCCGCTGATCACCGCCGGAGCGGCCTTCGGCGCACCGGTCGCCGAGACCACCGGCGAGATCGCCGAGCAGCTCGTCGACGAGATCCGCCGCGCCGTCAAGCAGGTCGAGGGCATCTTCCAGCTCCGGTGGGAGTTCCACACCTTTCCCGGTGACCCCTTCGGCGGGCTGGCCAAGGCGGCCGACGAGCTCAAGGCCGACGCCGTGGTCGTCGGCGCCTCCGAGCAGGCCGGGCACCGCATCGTCGGCTCGGTGGCCGTCCGCCTGGTCAAGGCGGGGCGCTGGCCGGTCACGGTGGTCCCGTAGAACCTGGGGCGTCCGGAATACCCCACCGGTAGCTTTCGTTCCCGCCAGTGGGCATCCGAGAGCCGGGCCTGGAAGCAGGTAAGGGACGTATGAGCACCGTTGAGCTCACCAAGGACAACTTCGACGAGGTTGTGTCGGACAATGAATTCGTACTGATCGATTTCTGGGCGTCCTGGTGCGGCCCGTGCCGGATGTTCGCCCCGGTGTACGACGCGGCCTCCGAGCGCCACGAGGACCTCGTCTTCGCGAAGGTGGACACGGAGGCCCAGCCCGAGCTGGCCGCCGCCTTCGAAATTCAGTCGATCCCGACGCTCATGATCGTGCGCGACCGTGTCGCCGTCTTCGCCCAGCCGGGCGCGCTGCCCGAGCCGGCGCTGGAGAGCGTGATCGAGCAGGCCCGCGCGCTGGACATGGACGAGGTCCGCAAGTCGGTCAGCGAAGCGGCACAGCAGCAGTCCTGACATCTGACACTGCGTCAGTTATCGTTCGGCGGCATGGAGACCGTCGCCGAACTCGTGCTGTCGCGCCGGGGCGATGACCGTCCCGGCCTGATGCACGGGGACCTCGTGCTCAGCCATCACCGGGCGGCCGCCGCGGCGGCCGCCCGTGCCGCGCTCCTGGCCGATCTGCTCCCCGCCGGCCGCGAGCCGCACATCGGGCTGCTGCTGGCCAACGTCCCGGAGTATCCGCTGTGGCTGGGCGCGGCCGCCCTGGCCGGGGCGACGGTCGTCGGTGTCAATCCCACGCGGCGCGGCCCCGAGCTGGCCCGCGACATCACCCACACCGAGTGCGTGCTGCTGGTGACCGAGCGGGCGTATCTCCCGCTGCTGGCAGGACTGGACCTCGGTCTGCCGCCGGAGCGCGTCCTCGTCGTCGACGATCCGGCGTACGAGGCGCTTGTCGCACCGTACGAGGGCTGCGAGCCGCGTGCAGCAGCAGGCGTGGGCCCCGGCACGCGCCTGCTGCTGTACTTCACCTCCGGCTCGACCGGCGCCCCCAAGGCCGTGATCGTCTCGCAGGGGCGGCTCGCGAACGCCGGGCGCTCGATCGCCGCGCAGTTCGGCCTGGGCCCCGGCGATGTGCACTACATCTGCATGCCGCTCTTCCACGGCAACGCCGTCATGGCCAACTGGGCCCCCGCCCTGGCCTGCGGCGCGGCGGTGGCGCTGCGGCGCGGCTTCACGGCGTCCGGATTCCTGCCCGACATACGGGCCTACGGGGCGACGTACTTCACCTACGTCGGCCGCGCCGTCCAGTACCTGCTGGCCACCCCCGAGCGCCCCGACGACCGCGAGCACACCCTGCGCCACGGCTTCGGCACCGAGGCGGGCGCGGTGGACGCCGAGCGCTTCGCCGCGCGCTTCGGGGTCCGCCTCACCGAGGGCTACGGCTCTTCCGAGGGCGGCGCCGCGATCCAGCGCTCCCCCGGCACCCCGCCCGGCGCGGTCGGGCGCGCCGCCCCCGGCGCGGACCTCGCGGTGGTCGACCCGTCGACCGGGCAGGAGCGGGCCCGAGCGGTCCTGGACGGCGGCACCGGGCGGCTGCTCAACGGCGACGAGGCGATAGGCGAGCTCGTCAACCGGGGCCGCAGCCGCTTCGAGGGCTACTGGAAGAACGACTCCGCGGTCGCGGAGCGCACCCGTAGCGGCTGGTTCTGGACCGGCGACCTGTTCTTCCGCGACCCCGAGGGGTATTTCCACTTCGCCGGCCGGACCGATGACCGGCTCCGGGTCGACGGCGAGAATCTCGCCGCCGCCCTCATCGAGAACATCCTCGCCCGTTACGGCGCCGCCGCGGCGGTGGCCGTGTACGCGGTGCCCGATCCCGTCTCAGGCGACCAGGTGATGGCCGCGCTCGCGCCGCACGACGGCTCGGACTTCGACCCGGCCGCCTTCGCGGCCTTCCTGGCCGCCCAGCCGGACCTCGGTACGAAGATGGCCCCGCGTTTCGTCCGGATCGTGCCCCGCATGCCGGTCACCGCGACCAACAAGATCCACCGGGCGGCGCTGCGGCGCGAGGGCTTCGCCTGCGCCGACCCGGTGTGGTGGTCGCCACCCCGCTCGGGCCCCTGCGGGGCGGCGTACCGGGCGCTGGGCGAGGCGGACCGGGCGGAGCTGCTGGACCACTACCGCGCCCAGGGGCGCGAGGCCCTGCTGGACGGCTAGGGCCTGCGGGAGTCTGGCTCCGCGGGGGCCGACCGAGATGCGCGTCGGCCCGTCGCGGGCGAGGCTGGAACGTGCACTGCCGGCGGTCCCGGGCGCCGCAGTCGTCACTTCCTGTCCCCCCGGTATTCGTCCGAGGCGCTCTTGAGGACCCGGCGCGGGACGGCTTAGGTGGTAGGGATACCGCCTTCGACAGGAGGACCCGGAATGCCGAGCGCAAGCGGCGGCGGACAGCGGACTCGGACGCCGCAGCCGATCACCGAGGACGAGGCGCAGGCCCATATCCATGGCATCTGCTTCAAGAACGGCCCGCCCGCCCGTGTGGGCGTCGAACTCGAATGGTTCGTGCACGATCTGCTGGACCCCGGCCGCCGGGTCGAGCCGGAGCGGCTCACCGCCGCCGTAGCGGCGCTGCGCGACCTCCCCCTCGGTTCCCCGCTCACCCAGGAACCCGGTGGTCAGCTGGAGCTCAGCTCGCTCCCGGCGGGCTCCCTCACCGAGTGCGTGGGGACGGCATCCGCCGAGCTGGCCGCCGTACGGGGTCTGCTGCGGGAGCGCGGGATGCGGCTCGCAGGCTACGGCCTCGACCCGTGGCTGCCCCCGCGGCGGTTGCTCGATCATCCCCGTTACCGCGCCATGGAGACCTACTTCGACCGGACGGGGACGGCCGGCCGCGTCATGATGGGCAGCTCGGCCTCCGTACAGGTGTGCCTGGACGCGGGCACGGACGAGCCGGGGCCGTTCAGCATCGCCAGACGCTGGCTGCTCGCGCATCTGCTGGGAGCGGTCCTTGTCGCCGCGTTCGCCAATTCGCCGCTCCGGGAGGGCCGGCCCACCGGCTGGCGTTCCACCCGGCAGGCGGTGTGGGCGGACCTCGACGTGGCCCGCACCAACGCCCCGGCGGCGGGGCCGGACCCGCGTGCCGCATGGGCGTCGTACGCGCTGGACGCGCCGGTGCTGTGCGTACGGGCCGAGGAGGGCCCCTGGGCCGTGCCGCCCGCCGGGCTCACCTTCCGCGAGTGGATCCGCGCCGACGGGTCGGTGCCGGGGCGGCGCCGGCCGGGCGTGGCGGACCTGGAGTACCACCTCACGACGCTCTTCCCGCCGGTCCGGCCGCACGGGCACCTGGAGCTGCGGATGATCGACGCCCAGTCCGGTGAGGACGGCTGGATCGTCCCGCTGGCGGTCACCATGGCCCTGTTCGACGACCCGGCCGCCTCCGAGGTGGCGTACCGGGCCGTCAAGCCGCTCGCCGACTCGGCCGGTCCCGGGCCCGCTCCGCGCAATCCGCTCTGGCGGCGTGCCGCCCGGCTCGGGCTGACCGATCCCGAGCTGCAGGCGACGGCCGCGACCTGCTTCGCCGCCGCCCTGGAGGCGCTGCCCCGGCTCGGCGCGGACGCCGGGCTCCAGGCGGCCGTCGCCGACTTCACCGACCGCTATGTCATGCGGGGCCGATGTCCCGCCGACGACACGCTCGACGCCTACGCACGCGAGGAGAGCCATCAGTGACCGCACCCGCTCTCGACACCGAAGCACTCCGCCGGCGCGCCATCGACGCCCTGCTCACCGCACGCGACCGGACCCGGGCCCTCACTTCGTGCCTCGACGACCGCGAACTCACCGCCCAGCACTCCCCTCTGATGTCCCCGCTGGTCTGGGATCTGGCCCATATCGGCAACCAGGAGGAGCAGTGGCTGCTCCGCACCGTCGGCGGCCGTGAGGCCCTGCGCCCCGACATCGACCCGATCTACGACGCCTTCGAGCACCCGCGCTCCGAGCGCCCGGCCCTGCCCCTGCTGCCGCCCGCCGAGGCGCACACCTACGCCGCCGACGTACGCGGCCGGGTCCTGGACATCCTGGAGCGGGCGCGACTGGAGGGCGGCAGCCCGCTGACCGACGCGGGCTTCGCCTTCGGGATGATCGCCCAGCACGAGCAGCAGCACGACGAGACCATGCTCATCACCCACCAGCTCCGCCGCGGCCCCGCCGCCCTCACCGCCCCCGCCCCGCCCCCGGCTCCCTCCGACGCGGCGGCCCTGCCCGCCGAAGTCCTGGTCCCCGGCGGCCCGTTCACCATGGGCACCTCGGCCGAGCCATGGTCGCTGGACAACGAACGCCCGGGCCACATACGGGAGGTAGGCGCCTACTTCATCGACACGGTCCCGGTCGGCAACGCCGCATACATCCGCTTCATCGAGGACGGCGGCTACGACGACCCCCGGTGGTGGGCGGCGGCGGGCTGGGCCCATGTGCGCGAACACGGCCTGTACGCCCCGCTGTTCTGGCGCCACGAGGGCGGGCTGTGGCTGCGCCGCCGCTTCGGTGTCACCGAGCCCGTCCCGCCGGACGAGCCCGTCCTGCATGTCAGCTGGTACGAGGCCGATGCCTACGCCCGCTGGGCCGGCCGACGCCTGCCCACCGAGGCCGAGTGGGAGAAGGCCGCCCGCCACGACCCCGCCACCGGCCGCTCCCGCCGCTACCCCTGGGGCGACGCCGACCCCACCCCCAAGCACGCCAACCTCGGCCAGCGCCACCTGAGCCCCGCCCCCGTCGGCTCCTACCCCGCCGGTGCCTCCCCCCTCGGCGTCCGCCAGCTCATCGGCGACGTCTGGGAGTGGACCGCCTCCGACTTCCTCCCCTACCCCGGCTTCGCCGCCTTCCCGTACAAGGAGTACTCGGAGGTCTTCTTCGGCCCCGACCACAAGGTCCTGCGCGGCGGCTCCTTCGGTGTCGGCCCCGTCGCCTGCCGGGGCACCTTCCGCAACTGGGACTACCCGATCCGCCGCCAGATCTTCTCGGGCTTCAGGACGGCGCGTGACGCGGACCCGGACCCCGCCACCCGGCCGCCGGAGCCCCGCTGATGTGCCGCCACCTCGCCTACCTCGGCCCCGCCGTCGCGCTGTGCGACATCGTCATCAACCCCCCGCACTCCCTCTACCGCCAGTCCTGGGCCCCCCGCCGCCAACGCAACGGCACCGTCAACGCCGACGGCTTCGGCCTCGGCTGGTACGCCCCCGGCGACCCCGTCCCGGCCCGTTACCGCCGCACGGGCCCGGTCTGGGCGGACCCGAGCTTCGCGGACGTCACCCGGGTCGTGCGCTCGGGCGCGCTGCTCGGAGCCGTACGGGACACCACGGAAGGCTCCGCGCCCGACGAGTCCGCCGCGGCCCCGTACACCTACGGGCCCTGGCTGTTCAGCCACAACGGGGCTCTCCTGGGCTGGCCGCGGTCCGTCGCGGACGCGGCGGAAACCCTCCCCGCGGCGGAGCTGCTCACCCTGGAGGCCCGCTGCGACTCCGCGCTCGCGTGGGCGCTGGCCCTGCACCAGCTGCGCGCGGGGGCCGGTCCGGACGAGGCGCTGGCCGACACGACCGGCCGGCTGGCCTCCCTCACCCCCGAGTCCCGGCTCAACTTCCTTCTCACCGACGGCCACACCATCGCCGCCACCGCCTGGGGCGACTCGCTGTGGTTTCTGTCCGCCCCCGGCCGCTCCCTGGTCGTCGCCTCCGAGCCGCATGACGACGACCCCCGCTGGACCGAGGTCCCCGACCGGCATCTGCTGACCGGGGACACCTCGGAAGTCCTGCTCATCCCGCTCAAGGAGCCGCACCTGTGAGCCCGTTCGATCTCACCCGCACCCTTGCCCCCGACGACACGGCCGCCGCTCTGCGCGCGGACGTGGCCGACGGTCTGACCCGCGACCCCAAGGAGCTGCCGCCCAAGTGGTTCTACGACGCACACGGCAGTGAGCTGTTCGAGGAGATCACCCGGCTGCCCGAGTACTACCCGACCCGGGCGGAGCGCGAGATCCTCCGGGACCGCGCGGGCGAGATCGCGCAGGCCGCCCGGGCCCGCACCCTCGTGGAGCTCGGTTCCGGCTCGTCCGAGAAGACCCGGCTGCTCATCGCCGCCCTGCGCGCGCTGGGCGGCCCGCTGACGTACATCCCGGTGGACGTCAGCGAATCCGCCCTTGCGCAGGCCGGAACGGCGCTGCTCGCCGACCACCCCGGCCTCACCGTGCACGCCCTGGTCGCCGACTTCCAGCGCGGCCTCACCCTGCCGGCGGCCCCCGGACCGCGTCTGGTGGCCTTCCTCGGCGGCACGATCGGCAATCTGGTGCCGGTCGAGCGGGCGGCGTTCCTTGCGTCGGTACGGAGGATGCTGGCGCCTGAAGATACGTTTCTGCTCGGCACCGACCTGGTCAAGGACGAGGCCACGCTCATTGCCGCGTACGACGACCCGCAGGGCGTCACCGCCGCCTTCAACAAGAACGTCCTGGCCGTCATCGACCGCGAACTGGGCGCCGACTTCGACCTCGCCGACTTCGACCACGTCGCCCTGTGGGACCGGGACAACGAATGGATCGAGATGCGGCTGCGCGCCCGCCGGTACCTGACCGCCAAGGTGCCCGCGCTCGACCTGACCGCCGACTTCGCGCCGGGCGAGGAGATGCGCACCGAGATCTCCGCGAAGTTCCGCGAGGCGGGTGTGCGGGCCGAGCTGGCCGCCGCCGGGCTGCGCCTGCGGCACTGGTGGACCGACCGCGAGGGCCGCTTCGCGCTGTCACTGGCATCGCCGGAGGAGTGAGAGAAACTACTTCACAAGTAAAACATCTGCTAACCTTCCAGGTATGAAGACGATGCCCGGAGGAGAAGCAGCGGTCCGCGGCGGCGCGGGCGGCCCAGGGCAAGCCCTGAGGATCGCCCGCTCCGCGCGCGGTGCGCTCGCCCTGCGCCCCGGCGCCGACATCTGGCACAAGCCCGCCCTCAGCGTCGTGATCACGCTCGCCGTCCCCGAGGTGGCGCTGCTGCTCGCGGGCCGTCTGGACCTGGCCTTCTACGTCACCGCCGGAGGCCTGTGCGCCCTGTACGCGCACGGGCAGCCGTACGCCGCCCGGGCCCGCACGCTGGCCTGGGTGGTGCTCGGCATGCTGCTGAGCACCGCCGTCGCCCTGGGCACGGCCGCGCTGACCGACTCCATCGCTGTGCGGGTCACGGTCGCCGCGCTGCTGGCGGCGGTCCACAAGACGGTGTGCGACGCGACCCGCATCGGGCCGCCCGCCAACGTGATCTTCACCTTCGTGGCGGCCAGTGCCGCCTTCCTGCCGCAGCGGCTCGCCGACCTCCCGGCCCATCTCGCGCTCGGGGCGCTCGGCGGTGCGATCGCCTGGCTGGTCTGCATGGCCCCGGCCCTCGGACGGCCGCACGGCCCCGAGCGGATCGCCGTGGCCCGCGCCCTGGAAGCCACCGCCCGGCTGCTGCGCACGAACGCCTCCCGTCACGATGCCGCGGCCGCCGCCAACGCCGCCCGGCACTCCCTGCGGATGGCGGGCCCTGGCGATCACCTCACGGGCCTGGGGCTCCTCCTCGTACGCGCCGAATCCGCCGCCGCGGCCCCGGCCACCCACCACGACCAGGCCGAACGCTTCTCCGAGTGGGCGCACGACCTGCGCAAGGGGCGTTCGCTGCCGGATCCCGGCCCTGCGCATGCCGACGAAGCCGCCGAGCCGACCAGGACCGGCACAGGCACCAACACAGGCGCGGAACCACGGGCCGCCTCCGGTCTGCGGACCGCGCTGCGGGCCTTCGCGCCGGGTTCGCCGCTGCTTCCGGTCGCCGCGCGGGTCGCGCTGGGCGGGGCGCTCGCGGGGTGGGCGTCGATGGCGCTGGGCGTGGACCGCCCGTACTGGGCCGTGGTCACCGCCACCTCGGTCTTCGCCGCCAACACCACGATGTCCTGGCACCGGGGCCTGCAGCGCGCCCTCGGCAACCTCCTCGGGGTGCTGCTGTTCACCACGCTCGTGCCGCTGACCAGCACGGGCCGGGCTGCCCTGGTGGCCGTTGCCCTGGCCTGCCAGTTCGCCACGGAGGCGACCATCGCCCGGAACTACTGGCTGGGCAGTGTCTTCGTGACGCCGATGGCCATGATCATGGTCCAGTTCGCCGGCGCCGAACCCGCCCGGCAGCTGATCACCGACCGCTGGCTCGACACCTGCGTCGGCGTCGCCGCCGGCCTGCTGGTCTGCTTCCTCGTCCCGAACCGCCGCGCCGCCGGCCGGGTCGAAACCGCCCTTGCGCATGTCGACGCCGCCGTCACCGCTCCCGTCCCCTCAAGGGAGCGGCTCGCCGTCACCCTGCTGGAGCTGCGTGAGGCCGCCGACACCGCCGGCGGCGAGTGGTGGAGCGGCGCCCTCCCCCAGGAGCGGATCGCCGCCGCCGAGCGGCGCGGGCACCGGACGCTGGCCGCGCTGACCGTGCCGTACGCACCGGCTGCCGCACCGGCCGCCGCACCGGCCGCCTCGCCGGGCCCCGCACAGTGATGGCGCGTACGATCAAGCACTCGCGGGCAGCGTGGGAAAGGGAAAGGATCGACGCATGGAGGACGCGGCACACGCCGCAGGGGCGGCAGGCGCCACGGGCGCCGAGGACGCCGTCGCGTCCGTGCTGCGCCAATGGCAGCAGGAGCACCCCGGCCTGGACTTCGCCCCGGTCGCCGTCATCGGACGGCTCAACCGCTGCACCTCCCTGCTCCAGCAGGTCGCGGACGCCCCGCTGGGCCGCGAGGGCCTGACCCGCCCGGAGTACGAGATCCTCTGCGCCCTCAGCCGGGTCGGCGGCGAGCTCACGCCCGGCCGCCTCACCCGCGAGACCTTCGCCTCCGGCGCCGCCGTCACCAAACGGATCAAGCAGCTCGAACAGCGCGGCCTCGTCTCCCGCCGCCCCGACAGCCGCGACCGCCGCGTCTCCCACCTCTCCCTCACCCCCACCGGCCGCGAACTCGTCGACCGGCTCCTCCCCGAGCAGCTCGACTACGAGACCGCCCTGCTGTCCGGCCTCCCCGCCGACCGCCGCCAGGACCTCGCCGCCATCCTCGCCGACCTCCTGCTGCTCCTCGAAGGCCGCCTCGGCAGCCTCCCCGGCTGACGCAGCCCGGCAGCCCCCGAAGCACCCCCGAAGCCGGGGTTTCAGCGAGCGCACATCTCCGCGATCCGTGATGGTCATGCCAAGGCAAGAGCGTGGCGGAAGACATAGGGGTGTCACCGTCACCCCGCCCCACGGGAAGTCAGCCATGACCGCTGCTCATGACCTCGCCAGCCCACTGCTCACCCACAACCGCCCGAGCTACTCGGTCAGCCTCGCCAAGGACGAGGCCGAGGTGCGGGCCGCGCAGTCCCTCCGCCACCAGGTGTTCGCCGGGGAGATGGGCGCGGTGCTCGACACGCCCGTACCCGGCCTGGACATCGACGCGCTGGACGCGTACTGCGACCACCTGCTCGTGACGGACGACAGCACCGGCATGGTGGTCGGCACCTACCGGCTGCTGTCCCCGGCCAACGCCCGCCGGGCGGGCCGGACGTACTCGGAGTCGGAGTTCGACCTCGGCCGCCTCGCCGGGATACGGGACGACGTCGTCGAGGTGGGCCGCTCCTGCGTGCACCCGGCGCACCGGGACGGGGCGGTGGTGGCGCTCATGTGGGGCGGCATCGTCCGCTATCTGGCCGGGACGGGCCACGGCTGGGTCGCGGGCTGCTGCTCGGTGCCGCTGGCCGACGGCGGCGCGACGGCGGCGGGGGTGTGGGACCGGGTGTCGGCGAAGCACCTGGCGCCGCAGGAGTACCGGGTCACCCCGCACCGCCCGTGGGATCCGGCGGGCATCCGGCGCGCCGCCCGGGCCCCAATGCCGGCGCTGCTGCGCGGATATCTGCGGCTGGGCGCGTGGGTGTGCGGGGAGCCGGCGCACGACCCGGACTTCGGGGTGGCGGACCTGTTCGTACTGCTGTCCCTGGAGCGGACCGACGCGCGCTATCTGCGGCACTTCGGATCGCTCGGGGCCCTCGGTCCCTCCGGCCCGGCAGCCTGATGTCCGCCGCCTGGTGGTCGCCGGTCGCCTCGTGCACCCCCGCGGCGTGCGTGGCCGGCGGGACGCCGTCGGTGGGGCCGGTGCGGCGGCTGCTGCGGTACGCGGCCGGGCTGGCCGTGCTGCTCGCCGGGCTCGCGCTGTACCGGCCGGCCGGGCGGTGGTGCGGCCCGGCCCGGCGGGACGCGCTGGTCCGGCGCTGGATGCTGGCGGTGGCGGCGGCCTTCGGGGTGCGGGTGATCGCGCCCCGGATGCCGCGCGCTCCGGAAGGCGTACTCGTGGTGTCCAACCATGTCTCGTGGCTGGACATCCTACTGGTCGGCGCCGTCTGCCCGGGCCGGATGCTGGCCAAGCGCGAGGTGGCAGGCTGGCCGGTGATCGGGCGGTTCGCGGTCCGTGGCGGCACACTGTTCATCGACCGCGAGCGGATCAGGTCGCTGCCGGACACGGTCGCCGAGATCGCCGGGGCGCTACGCACCGGCGCGACGGTGGTGGCCTTCCCGGAGGGCAGCACCTGGTGCGGCCGGGAGGAGGGCCGTTTCCGGCCCGCCGTGTTCCAGGCGGCGCTGGACGCGGGCGCGCCCGTCCGCCCCGTGTCGATCCGCTACCGCCTGGCGGGCGGGGAGCCGACGACCGCCCCCGCGTTCGTCGGGGACGACACCCTGCTGGCGTCCGTGCGGCGGGTGGTGGCCACCCGGGGACTGACCGCCGAGGTGACGGTCGATCAGGAGATACCGGCCGGCGCCCACGCCGACCGGCGTGCTCTGGCCGGCGCGGTCAGGCGTGCGCCGGCACCTCGTCCTTGAGGTCCTCGCGGATCATCCTGCGCAGTTCCGCGTTGTCCTCGTGGCCGTGTACGGAGACGGCGTGCTCGGCCGCCGCGCGTACGACTTCCTCTTCCTCACCGCTGATGGTGAGGGTGCAGCCCGAGACACTCGGGTGGTCCCGGCAGTCAACGACCTTGCGCATGACGGCCTCCTATATCGGGATGTGTCCACTCATTCTATCCCTCACCCACCACAGCAGCATGACGCTGACGACCGCTGCGAAGGCGCACCACGTGGAGATGAACTCCAGCCGCCACAGCGCCGCGCAGAGCGCCGCCCCCACCCCGACGACCACCCCGAGCAGGCGCAGCACGCGGTCGCCGCTGACCAGCAACGAGCCCACGGTGGCCAGCAGATATCCGGCGATCAGCAGCGGCGCCCCCGGGAGGCCGAGCCCGTAGCCCAATGTGTGTCCCCGCACCTGCGCGGTGACCGGTTCGGACGCGAGTCCCGCGCCCAGTCCCGCGGCGGTCGCGACGCCCACCGCGAGCAGCGGCGCCACGCGTCGCCGTACGGGGGCACGCACAGCGAGCAGCACACCGAGCGGCACCAGGACCGGCAGCAGCGGAAGCGCGATGACGGCCCAGGCGGTGCGGGCGGACCCCGCGCCGGACGGGTCGCGCCACACCACCGACTCGATCATCTGGTGCGCGCCGAGCAGCAGCGGAAGCGCGGCGAGCGGCAGGTCGGGAACCCGGCGCACATGCGCGACGCAGACCACGCCCACGGCCGCGACGCCGCCACCTGCGGCGAGATCCGCGGTGGCGCTCCAGCACATGGGGTTCCATTCGCCAATCGTCAATCGCATAACGCGTGCAACCGTACGACTCGGTCAAATGTCTCATACAGTGACTGATGAAAGTCCCCCACGCTCACAAGGGGCACGCCATGCACACCCGCACCCGCACCCGTCTCCGCCTCACGGCAGCCGCCGCGAGCACGCTGCTCATCGCCGGCGCCGTCGCGTCCACCGCCGCCTCCGCCGCTCCCGCGGCCGCGGCCGCCCCCTCGACGGCCCTGGTCACCAACGCCCGGATCGCCGGGCACTGCACCTTCGACCGCATCGTCATCGACGTGAAGGGCTCCCTGCCGCCGACCACGGTCAAACGCGTCAGCGTCCTGCGCTACGACGCCTCCGGAAAGAAGGTCCCGCTCGCGGGCAAACGGTTCCTGGAGATCAAGCTCTCCCCCGCGGCCGCCCACAATGCCGCGGGCAGGAACGTCTACAAGGGCCCGCGTCTGACCAGGCCGAATCTGCCGAAGCTCAAGGGCTTCGCGCTGACCGGCGACTTCGAGGGTGTCGTCACCTTCGGCGCCGCGTTCAACAGCAGGCCGGACTACACCACGAAGCGGCTGCACAACCCCGAGCGCTTCGTGCTGGACATCTCCCACCGGAACACGTGCTGACGGGCCCCCGGACAGGCACTAGACGCTGACCGGCACCGGATGGATCTCGTCGGCGCGGTGTCCCGCCTTGTCGTGGACTCGCTGGACCGCCGCCGCCGACGGGGCCGAGGACAGGCAGTAGACCGTCCCGGACTCGGGGTCCGCCCAGGCGCGCTCGAAGTGAACGCCTTCCTCGCCCTCAACGGCGAGGTCGGCCCGGTGGGCCTCCAGGAGCCCTTCCGCGGTGATGCCCTTCATCCCGTGGTGAACATCCATGAACTGGGTCATGGTTTCCGCACCTCCTTGCGAACGCATCCCACCTGTCCATGCTGCGCCCCACAGGAGCATTATGGAAATAGGCGAATAATTCCGTCACTCACACCAGGACGGAGCGGATCCTTCATGATCGAAGTCAAGAACACCGGCAAGCCCGACGAACGCCGCGACTTCCCCCGTGGTCACCTCGACGTACTCGACCTCACGGGGCTCAACTTCGGCGTCGCCACCTTCGACACCGGCTGGCGCTGGTCTGAGTCGCTGCGCGAAATCGCCGGCACCGACAGCTGCCAGACGCACCACAACGGCTATGTCCTCCAAGGGCATCTGCGCATCCGCATGGACGACGGCGAGGAGGCCGACGTCGGGCCGGGTGACGTGTTCGTGGTCCCGCCCGGGCACGACGCCTGGGTCCTCGGCGACGAGCAGGTCATGGTCTTCGACTTCGCCGGTGGCATGGCGGAGTACGCGAAGGCGAAAACGTAGACAGGGAGGACGGGTTGACGCATGCCCGGGTGCGGGACACCACCAGTGTCCCGCACCCGGGCATGTGTGCACAGACGCCGCACACACAGACAATGCACAGACCCCCTTGCTGATCACCTCTCGAGTCATGAGAATGTCCATGACAACAACCGAAAGATCTTCGGTCTCGAGAGGACCCCCCACATGAACAAACCTCTCTTCGGCGTACTCGCGGCCATTCTTGCGGGCGTCGCCTCGATAGCGGGCTTCACCGCCGCCCCCGCCTCGGCCACGAGCCGTACGGCCGCGGCAGCCCCGCAGCTCAAGGCCACGGTGAACTTCGCCGGCACCGTCGCGCTGAGCAACTGTTCCGGCTCGGTCATCAAGTTCCCCAGCTCCGCGTCCACCGACCCGGCCCTGGTCATGTCCAACGGCCACTGCCTCAGCAGCGGCTTCCTGGACCCGGGCGAGGTCCTGGTCAACGCCTCGTCCACCCGCACCTTCAGCCTGCTCAACTCCACGGGCACGAGCGTCGGCACCCTGCGCGCCACCAAGCTCGCGTACGCGACCATGACCGACACCGACGTGTCGATCTACCAGCTCAACCGGACGTACGCCCAGATCCTGTCGACGTACGGGATCTCGCCGCTCGTTCTGTCCACCACCCACCCCGTGGCGGGCACCGCCATCAAGGTGGTCTCCGGCTACTGGAAGACCATCTACTCGTGCAACATCGACGGATTCGTCTACCGCCTGAAGGAGGGTGACTGGACCTGGAAGGACTCGGTCCGGTACACCTCCGCCTGCCAGACCATCGGCGGCACCTCGGGCTCGCCGGTGATCGACGCCAGCACCGGCCAGGTGGTCGCGATCAACAACACGGGCAACGAGGACGGCGAGACCTGCACCGAGGACAACCCGTGCGAGGTCTCCGAGGACGGCACGGTCACCGTCCGCGAGGGCATCAACTACGCGGAGGAGACCTACGGGATCGCCGCGTGCTTCACCACCGGCAACCAGGTCGACCTGACCCTGAGCGGCTGCACACTGCCCAAGCCGTAAAGCCGTAAAGCCCTTCACTCTCCTTCAGCCTCCGTAGAGGGCTTCGATCTCCGGGGAGCAGACCTGCTCGATGGACCGCCGCTTGAGCTTGCGCGACGGGGTGAGCAGGCCTCGCTCCTCGGTGAAGGAGAAGGGCAGGATACGGAAGGCGCGGATCGACTCCGCCTTGGAGACCTGGGTGTTGGCGGCGCTCACCGCCCGCCGCACCTCGGACTCCAGGTCGGGGTCCCGCGCCAGTTCGCCCGCGTCGATCAGCCCGCGTCTGCCCCGCAGCCGCAACCAGTGGGCGACCGCCTCGGAGTCCAGGGTCAGGAGGGCCACGACGAACGGCCGGTCGTTGCCTATGACGACGCAGTGCTCGACCAGCGGGTGTTCGCGGACCCGCTCCTCCAGGACCCCCGGGATGAGGTTCTTGCCGCTGGCGGTGACGATGAGTTCCTTCTTGCGGCCGGTGATGGTCAGATAGCCGTCCTCGTCGAGGCTGCCCAGGTCGCCGGTGTGCAGCCAGCCGGCGCGCAGCGCCGCCGCGGTGGCGTCGGTGTCGCCCAGGTAGCCGGCGAAGACGCTGCCGCCGCGCAGCAGGACCTCGTCGTCCTCGGTGATCCGGATGTCCGTCCCCGGGACCGGGCGGCCCACCGTGCCGTGCCGGACCTTTCCCGGCGGGTTGCAGGTGGCGGCCGAGGTGGACTCCGTGAGGCCGTAGCCCTCGTAGACGGTCACGCCGGCGCCGTCGAAGAACAGGCTGAGCCGCCGGCCCATCGTGGAGCCGCCGCTCACCGCGTTGCGGACCCGGCCGCCCAGTGCCTCGCGGACCTTGCCGTAGACGAGCCTGTCGTAGAACCGGTGGCTGAGCCGCAGCGCCGGGCCCGGCCCGGGGCCCTCGCCGAAGGCGCGCCGTTCGCGGGCCTCGGAGAAGCGCACGGCGACCTCCACCGCCCGGTCGAAGATGGCAAGGTGCCCTTCCGCCCCGGCCTTGGCGCGGGCCGCGCCGAAGACCCGTTCGAAGACATACGGGACGCCGAGGACGAAGGTCGGCCGGAACGAGGCCAGGTCCGGCAGCAGGGCGGCGGCGGACATGTCGGGCTGGTGGCCCAGGCGCACTCCGGCTCTGAGCGACGCGACCTGGACCATCCGTCCGAAGACATGCGCCAGCGGGAGGAAGAGCAGCGTGGAGGGCTGTTCGCCGTTCCCGGGCTCGAAGATGGGGCGCCAGCCGGCGATGAGGTTGTCGCACTCGGCCATGAAGTTGGCGTGGGTGAGCAGGCAGCCCTGCGGGCGGCCGGTGGTGCCCGAGGTGTAGATCACGGTGGCCACCGCGTCCGGGGTCACCGCGAGCCGGTGGCGGTGCACCAGTTCCTCGGGGATCCGCTGCCCGGCCTCGGTGAGCGCGGCGACCGCTCCGGCGTCCAGCTGCCAGACATGGGCCAGGGTGACCGGGCCGCCGAGCACCGAGCCGAGGGTCATCGCGTGGTCCTCGTCCTCGATGACGCAGGCCACGGCGCCGCTGTCGTGCAGGATCCAGCCGAGCTGCTCGGCGGAGGCGGTCGGGTAGACCGGCACCGGCTGGGCGCCGACGGTCCACAGGGCGAAGTCCAGCAGTGTCCACTCGTAACGGGTGCGGGACATCACGGCGACCCGGTCGCCGAAGCGTATGCCTTCCGCGAGCAGGCCCCTGGCCAGCGCCATCACCTCGTCACGGAAGCCGGCGGCGGTCACGTCCCGCCACTCGCCGTCCGTCTTGCGGCCCAGCACGATCCGGTCCGGCGCCTCGGAAGCGCTCTCGAATACGGGGTCGGCCAGCCCGCCCACGAGGGGCGTGGTGGCCAGAGCTGGGACGGTGGTCTCCTGCACGCATGCTCCTTGTGGGGGAATGGGAGCGTGGATGCGTAAATTAGCCGATCTTTCGCGCGCTGTCGGCGGGCAGGATCCCCGAAAACGCCCATAGCGCGAATTGCACCGGGATCTTCACTGCGTGTTCGACCCGTCCGAGCGATCATTGAGAGACGGAGGTGACCCCATGACCCACAGGATCCGACTCCACGGAGGCCCCGGCGACGGGCTCACGCTGGGCATCGTCGTGGGAGCGGTCGGGCAGCCGCCCGAGGGCATCCTCTACGACCCCATGGCGATCACCGTGCAGGACGCGGGCGTCCACCAGGCCTGGCCCGACAGTGCCGCGTACTACAAGCGCGTCGAGCACATCGCGGACGAGCCATGGGACTACGAGTACGAGAGCGAGGCCACGGCTCCGCTGGAGTGAGATTTTGGCCGGGCGTCGTCGGCTACGTAGAGTTCCGCCGGGAAGCAAGCACAGGAACACACGATCCAGAGACGACGGCGGGCATGACGGCGATCGACCACGGCCAAAGCACCACGGACTTCCAGCAGGAGGCCGCGGGCAGCGCAGGCATCGACCCGGCGCGCCTGGAGCTGTGCCTCAGCGTGCTCAAGGAGCTCGACGAGCTGCCGATCGACCACCCCGACGCCATCACGGTCCGGCTCGCCACCGCCGGTATCTACCGGACGGTGAAGCAGCGGCGCCGCCAGGAGCGCCGGGCCGCCAAGACCGCCAACGACAAGGCGGTCACCGAGGCCACCGCGACCGGTTCCGCCGAGCGGATCGACGACGAGACCGAGGGCCTGCTGCCCAGCTCGTCGGTCACCACCGAGATCGCCGGTGTCCTGGAGCGCCCCCGGTCCTGCTACATCTGCAAGACCCGCTATGTCGAGGTGGACGCCTTCTACCACCAGCTCTGCCAGAAGTGCGCGCACTTCAACCGCGCCAGGCGTGAAGCCCGCACCGACCTGACCGGCCGGCGGGCGCTGCTCACCGGCGGCCGGGCGAAGATCGGCATGTACATCGCGCTGCGGCTGCTGCGCGACGGCGCCCACACCACCATCACCACCCGCTTCCCCAGCGACGCGATCCGCCGCTTCAAGGCGATGCCGGACAGCGCCGACTGGATCCACCGCCTCAAGATCGTCGGTATCGACCTGCGCGACCCGGCCCAGGTCGTCGCGCTGGCCGACTCTGTGAGCGCCGAGGGCCCGCTGGACATCCTGATCAACAACGCCGCGCAGACCGTACGCCGCTCCCCCCAGGCCTACGCCGAGCTGGTCGCCGCCGAGTCGGCCCCGCTGCCCGCCGGGGAGCTGCCCGCTTCCGAGGTCATCGGCACCTTCGGCAGCGGCGCCCAGGCCACGCTGCCCGGGCCGCGCGCCGGTGACGCCCTGACCGCCGAGGAGGTCACCGCGCTGGCGCTGACCACGGGCTCGGCCACGGTCGCCCGGATCGAGGCGGGCACCGCCATCGACGCGGGCGGGCTGGTGCCGGACCTGGCCCCGGTCAACACCTGGGTCCAGAAGGTCGACGAGGTCGATCCGGTCGAGCTGCTCGAAGTCCAGCTGTGCAATGTCACCGCCCCGTTCGTGCTGGTCAGCCGACTGCGCCCGGCGATGGCCGCGTCCGCCGCCCGCCGCAAGTACGTGGTGAACGTCTCCGCCATGGAGGGCCAGTTCAGCCGCGGCTACAAGGGTCCCGGCCACCCGCACACCAACATGGCCAAGGCCGCGCTGAACATGCTGACGCGCACCAGCGCGCAGGAGATGCTGGAGAACGACGGCATCCTGATGACCGCGGTCGACACCGGCTGGATCACCGACGAACGCCCGCACCCCGACAAGATGCGGCTCGCCTCCGAGGGCTTCCACGCCCCCCTGGACCTCGTCGACGGCGCCGCCCGGGTCTACGACCCGATCGTGCGCGGCGAGGCCGGTGAGGACGTCTTCGGCTGCTTCCTGAAGGACTACTCGCCCTCCGCCTGGTAACCGCTCGCCGGGCGGGACCGGGGTACCGACGGTACGCTGTGGATCATGGGTGAGCGGCAATTCGCGCCCTCCGCGCCCGAGCTTGTCCTTGAGACCGATGACGGTACGCAGGTCATCGTCCCGGGGCGCACCTACCATGTCGGACGCGATCCGCTGAGCGAGATCGTCTGCGACGACCCCCGGGTGTCCTGGCACCACGCGGTGCTCCGGTCGGACGTCAACGGCTGGATCCTGGAGGACGCCGGCAGCACCAACGGGACGTACGCCGACGGCAAGAGCGTCCGCCAGTGGGGCGTGGGCCCCGGCAGCCTGATTCGCTTCGGGCACCCGGCGGACGGCCCGTGGGCCAAGCTCAGCGGCATCCCCCCGGCCGAGCCCGAGCCGGCCTCGAGCGGAATCGGTTCGCACGGAACCGGTCCGTACGGAACCAACCTGTCCGAACCGATCCCGGCCGGGCCCGTTCCGACCGGGACCTTCCGGCAGCCGACCTCGATCCGTCAGCTGCCCGCCCGTACGGTGCGGATCGGCCGCGCCGCCGACAGCGATGTGGTCGTCGACGACCTGCTGGTCTCCCGGCACCACGCCGAGCTGCGCGCGGCCCCCGGCGGCGGCTACGAGATCGCCGACCTCGGCAGCCACAACGGCACGTACCTCAACGGGCAGCCGGTCACCCGGGCCCCGATCCACCCGGGCGACATCGTCGGCATCGGCCACTCGGTCTTCCGCCTGGTGGGCGACAAGCTGGTGGAGTTCACCGACACCGGCGAGGTCTCGCTCCAGGTCAGGGACCTGGCGGTGGAGGTGGGCTCCGACGGCAGCCGCAAGACCCTGCTGAACCACATCTCCTTCCCGGTCGGCGAGAAGTGCCTGCTGGGGGTCGTCGGCCCCAGCGGCTCCGGCAAGTCCACCCTCCTCAACGCCCTCACCGGGCTGCGTCCGGCGGACCACGGCACCGTGCTCTACGACGGCCGGGACATGTACCGCGAGTACGCCGAACTGCGTCAGCGCATCGGTCTCGTACCGCAGGACGACATCCTGCACCTCCAGCTCCCGGTGCGCCGGGCGCTGGGTTACGCCGCCGAGCTGCGCTTCCCCGGCGACACCGCGAAGGCCGAGCGGCGGGCCCGGGTGGACGAGGTGATCGGCGAACTCGGCCTGGACGCAAGGGTGGACCAGCCGATCCACAGTCTGTCCGGCGGCCAGCGCAAGCGGGTCAGTGTCGCGCTGGAGCTGCTGACCAAGCCCTCGCTGCTGTTCCTCGACGAGCCGACCTCGGGGCTGGACCCGGGCATGGACCGCTCGGTGATGAACATGCTGCGCGGCCTGGCCGACGACGGCCGCACGGTCGTCGTCGTCACCCACAGCGTGCTGAGTCTCGACGTGTGCGACCGGCTGCTGGTCATGGCACCCGGCGGGCAGATGGCCTACTACGGGCCGCCCGAGGACACACTGGCCTTCTTCGGCTTCGAGCAGTGGCCAGAGGCCTTCGAGGCCTTCGAGAACGACCAGGACCGCGACTGGGCGGGCCAGTACGAGGCCTCGAAGCTGCACCACGAGTACATCGACTCGGCGGACGGACTGCCCGGGCCCGCACCCGACTCGGCCCAGCGCGGCGTCAAGCCGCCCAAGCCGCAGGGCTGGGGCGCTCAGCTGCGCACGCTGGTACGCCGCTACAGCGCCTCGCTGGCCGCCGACCGGACCTTCCTGGCCATCATGGTCGCGTTGCCGTTCGTCATGGGCGCGATGGCGCACGCGCTGGCCGGATCGAAGCTCACGGGCGAGAACGCCCTCAACGTCCTGCTGATCCTGTGCGTCGGCGGGGTGCTCACGGGCGCGGCCAACGCGGTGCGCGAACTCGTCAAGGAGCGGGTGATCTACCGGCGGGAGCGGGCGGTCGGGCTGTCCAGGTCCGCGTATCTGTGCTCGAAGATCGTGGTGCTCGGGGTGATCACCGTCATCCAGGCGGTCGTTCTGACGATGGCCGGCCTGATCGGCGTCAAGCTCAGACCTCAGGGCGGCAGCGGCGTTTTCCTGCCGCCGCTGTTGGAGATCGCGCTCGCGGTGGCTCTGCTCTCCTTCACCGCGATGATGCTGGGGCTGCTGGTCTCGGCGCTGGTGAGCAAGGAGGAGGTCACCATGCCGCTGCTGGTGCTGCTCGCCATCGTCCAGGTGGTCTTCTGCGGTGCCCTGCTGCCGCTGAACGGGGTGCCCGGCCTTGAGCAGTTCGCCTGGCTGGTGCCCTCGCGCTGGGCGCTCGGCGCGATGGCCGGAACGGTCGACCTGCACCGGATCGTGCCGGGGGACGCGGCCGCCGACCCGCTGTTCCGGCACTCGGCGGGGGTGTGGCTGCTCAACATGGGGATGATGCTGGTTCTCAGCGCGGTGCTGGCCTTCGTCGTGGCCAAGCTGCTGCGCCGGCACGAGCCCGCCATCATGCGCGGTTGAGGCCAGGAGCCGAGGAGCCGATGCGATGACAGCCCCGGATTTCCGTCCCACCCATGTGGCCCCCGCCGCCGGTCTGCCGGCCTGGGCCGCGCCCGGTGACGCCCGGCCCTCGGCGCGGCTCGATCCGCTGCTGCCCGTACAGCTGCTGGACCGCCGGGGCGACTGGGGCCACATCGTGTGCTCCAACGGCTGGTCCGCGTGGGTCGACGGACGGCTGCTCGTCACCGTCCCGCAGGGCCCGCCCGCCGCCCCGGGACCGGCGGAGCACACGGCGGACGCGCGGCCGCTGCTGGCCCGCCTCGAACAGGCGCTGAGCCGCTACCGGCAGCTCACGGAGGAGCTGGCGGCGGGCCGTATCGACGGCGAGACCTTCCAGCGGCGTACGCAGGGGGAACGGATCGGCGCGGTCGTGGACGGCGAGGCGATCTGGCTGTTCGACACCGAGCGCGAACGCTGGTGCTACTGCGAAGGGGCCTCGATGGCCCGTCTGACGACCTACGCGGCCGTGGAACCGCCCTCGACCGAGCCGAGCACGCTCATCGATCGGCCCCGGCCATGACCGCGCCGACCGGCATGGCGGGCCGGCAGATCGCCGGATACCGCGTCGAGAGCGAGATCGGGCGCGGCGGCATGGCTGTGGTCTACCGGGCCAAGGACCTGCGGCTGGGCCGTACGGTGGCGCTCAAGGTGCTCGCGCCCGAGCTGGCGCGCAATGACATCTTCCGCAAGCGCTTCGTGCATGAGTCCGAGGTCGCGGCCGCCATCGACCACCCGCACATCGTCCCGATCTTCGAGGCCGGGGAGACCGAGGGCATCCTCTACATCGCCATGCGGTATGTGCAGGGCCGCGACCTGCGGGCGCTCATCGACCGCGAGGGGCCGCTGCCGCTGGACGCCGCCGGGCGCATCGCCGTACAGGTGGCCTCGGCGCTGGACGCGGCGCATTCGCACGATCTGGTGCACCGGGACGTCAAGCCGGGAAACATTCTCGTGGCGGAAGGTACCGATGCAGATCATCCCGAGCACGTCTATCTCACGGACTTCGGGCTGACGAAGAAGTCCCTGTCCCTGACCGGCTTCACGACCGTCGGCCAGTTCGTCGGCACCCTGGACTATGTCGCGCCCGAGCAGATCTCCGGCCGCCCGGTGGACGGCCGCTGCGACGTCTACAGCCTCGGCTGTGTCGTCTTCGAGCTGCTGACCGCCACCCCGCCCTTCCGGCGCGAGGACGACCTGGCCCTGCTGTGGGCCCATCTGTACTCCGAGCCCCCGCAGGTGACCCCGCTGCGGCCCGAGCTCCCGGCCGCCGTGGACGAGGTCATGGCACGGGCTCTGGCCAAGTCCCCCGAGGAACGGCACGACACCTGTCTGCAGTTCGTGGCCGCACTGCGCACGGCCTGGAGCGTACGCGAGGAGCCCGCCCCCCGGCCGGTGCTGGAGCACCCGCCCACCCAGTTGGTCTCCGTCCTGCCCGAGGCCGCCGAGGGCACCGAAGCCGCCGATGCCGCCGAGGGCCCCCAGGTCCCCCCGGTCCCCCGGACGCAGCCCGCGCCGCCGGAACCGCCGCGCTGGGCGCTACCGGTCCTTCGCCAGCCATGAGGCGAGCACGCTGCCGGTGAAGCCCGCGACCGCGCCCCAGCCGGCGGCGATCGGCACGGCCGTCAGCAGGCGGCAGCGCAGCGACACCGTCCCGCCGAGGCCGCCGGCGTCGGAGGCGTCGCCGACGCCGAACAGGCTCAGGCCGTACTGGGCGTGGATCCGGGTGAGCAGCCCGATGGCCAGCATCGTCACCGCCATGGCCACGGCCAGGTGCGCGCAGTGCCGCAGATGGCTGACGCCCGCGGGTGAGTGCCGGGCCTTCACGAAGCCCGCCGTGAGCAGTGCGACGCCCGCGAGCACCGGCAGCAGCCAGACCCGGCCGTCGTAGCGCGACAGGGAGGCCAGGTCGAGCGGCACGGGTCCGTCGCCGGAGGCCCGGAGCACCGACGCGAGCGCCTCGGGCATGGGCAGGCCGAGGCCGCCCTTGAGGCTGCCCTCCCAGGTGGCCCCGAGCCCCAGTCCGAAAGCCAGGCCGGACAGATTCGGCAGCCCCAGGAGTACGACGGCGAAGAGGTTGCCCACGTCCGCGTCGCCCGTTCCGGTGGCGGCGGTCGCGACGGCGCCGACCACCCCGATGATCACGTAGCCGAGCAGCACCATGACCATGACCCGGGCGGCCGGCCGGACCGAGGGCTCGAAGTGCAGCAGCCTGGACGGGAGGGGGGCCTTGCGGGAGACCGTGACCGCCAGGGCCAGGACGATCAGCAGCCATACCAGGCCGGCCCCGATGGTCGCCGGGACCACCGCCCGGAAGCCGACGCTCGGGGTCGCGTCGAAGAGCTCGCCGAACTGGTCGGCCAGCGAGTTCCCGACGGTGATCGTGAAGGTGTGCCGGGCGGCGAGCACGACCGGGATCAGTGCGAGCAGCCAGAGCACCGCCGTACGGGCGAAGCGGCCCAGCAGTTCGCCGCCGGACAGGACGGCGTGGAACCGCAGCGGCCGCACGAAGAGGGCCGCCGCCACCAGGGCGCCCACCAGGCTCACGGACAGCGGGACGACCTTGATGGCCGCTTCCGACTGGGCGATGACCCCGGCCCCGCCGCTCAGCTCGATCCGCCCGCCCACCGCCATGACCACGGTCGCGGCGACCACCGGGGGGAAGGCCGAGCCCGGCAGTTGCGAGGCGCCCGCCAGCCACAGGCCCAGTGCCGCCACGACCGTCATCGCCAGCAGCGCGGCGAGGACCACGGCGATGGCGTCCAGCCAGCCGCGCAGGACGCCGGGGGCGGTCGCGGGGGCGGGCGCGGTCGTGTCGTGGCTCACGGGCTCAGGCTAAGCAGCGCCCGCCCGCACCGCCCGTCCGCACCGCCCGTCCGGAATGCCCCGGCTTGCGGGTGTACGGGGCGCCGAACAGACAATGCAGGGTGACCACTCCGCCCTCGGGCCCGCCGCCGGGTCCGCCGTCCGGTCCTCTTTCCGGCCCGTCCCCCGAGCCGCCGCCTCCACCGGAGCCCCCGCGGCGCGCCGCGGGCACCCCCTGGTGGCGCTCCCGCCGGGGCCTGATCGTGCTCGCCGCGGTGACCGTGGCGGCAGTCGGCGTGGCCGTGGCGCTGGCCGTCCAGGGCGGCGGGGACAAGGGCGGCTCCGGTGGTGGTGGCGGCGCGACGCAGAGCGCCGGCACCCTGGAGATCGTCCGTCAGCCCGCCGACGCACACGGCCTGAACCCGTTCACCGCCTCGGTCGCCCAGGACTCCCTGCCCGCCGACGCCCCGACCCCCACGGCAAGCACCTCCCCCGCCGAGAGCACGCTCGGCGCACCCGCCGTCTCCGGTGCCGTGCCCGGCCTCTACGGAGGTCATCGCGGGGTGTCCGGCTGCGACGTGGAACGGCTCATCGCCGCTCTCACCGCCGACTCCGCGAAGGCCAGGGCCTTCGCCGGCGCCGTGGGCATCAAGCCCGCCGGGATCGGCGCGTACGTGCGCACCCTCACCCCTGTTCTCCTGCGCGCCGACACGCGTGTGACCAACTACGGCTACCGCAACGGAAAAGCCGTGGCCTTCCCCTCCGTCCTGCAGGCCGGCACCGCCGTCCTCGCCTCCCCGCACGGCCGCCCCCGGGTGCGCTGCGAGTGCGGCAACCCGCTGCTGCGCCCGCCCGCCGCCGACGGTCCGGAGAAGTACACGGGGCCCTCGTGGTCCTCCTTCGACGCCTCCCGGGTCATCGCGGTCGCTCCGGCGTCCAAGCCGCTCAAGGCGTTCGTGCTCTACGACCCGCAGACCCGCACCTGGTTCGTCCGGCCGGCCGGGACCACCGGCGACCAGGACCGCGCACGGTCCGCGGCCACCACCGGGCCCGCTCCGACGCACACGGTCACCCGCACACCCACGCCGGCCTCCTCCAGTCCCTCCCCCTCCCCGACCACCTCGCCGGCCTCCACCCCGGCGACGACGACCGCATCGGTTAGCCCGGCAGGCTGAATCGCCGGGCCGGTCGAACGCCGGTCGCCGTTCATCGGTAAAGCCGAGAGATATGACAGGCAGTGGCCAATCGGTCGATCTCACTGGAGGCTGGCATGGTGGGCAACCCCACCCGTATCGCCTTGGCCTGCGCGCTCGTCGCAGGCCCCGTCGTCTGCGGCACCGGCGCCGCGCAGGCACAACCGCACCCCCGGCCCGCGACGCTCGTGGTGAATCCCGGCAAGGGCACCCCGATCCAGAACGCGGTGAACCGCGCTCACGCCGGTGACACGATCCGGGTACGCCCCGGGCACTACGCCGAGAACGTCGTCGTGACCAAGGCGCTGACCCTGGTGGGTTCGGGCTGGGGGAAGAACGGAACGGTCCTCACACAGCCGAAGAAGCCGCGCAAGACCGCCTGCGAGGGCAGCAACGGCATCTGTGTCATCGGCCGGCTGGACAAGAAGGGCAACGTCGTCCGCGCGGTCGCGCATGTGAAGGTGACGGGCTTCGAGGTCCGCGGCTTCAGCGGCAGCGGTGTGGTCGGCTTCGGCACCGACGACTTCCGCGCCTGGCACATCAAGGCCGTCGGCAACAAGGAGTACGGGGTCACCTCGTTCCACGGGACGAACACCAGGCTCACCGACAACGACACGACCGGCTCCGGCGAGGCGGGCATCTACCTGGGCGACTCGCCCAAGGCCCGCGGCTGGGTCGGCCACAACAACGCCTGGAACAACGCCATCGGCGTCCTGGTCCGGGACTCGACCGGGGTCACCGTCGCGGGCAACCGCGCGGACGGCAACTGCGCCGGCATCCTGGCGGTGAACTCCGGCGAGGGCGCCATCGCCGGCGGCGACATGACCCTGCGCGACAACCGCGCCAACGGCAACTCGCGCCACTGCGCCGCCGAGGAGGACGTGCCCCCGCTGTCCGGCATCGGCATCGGCCTGGCAGGCGTCCACAACGTGAAGGTGACCCACAACACGGCCGACGGCAACCGAAAGACCGGGGCCTCGATCGCCTCGGGCGGCATCGCGGTCTTCTCCACCAAGAGCATCGGCGGCGCCGACGCGCGCGACAACCGGGTCGTCGGCAACGAGGCCCTCGGCAACCGCCCCTACGACCTGTTCTGGGACCGCAAGGGCAAGAACAACGTGTTCAAGGACAACAAGCACCGCACCTCGTCCCCGGCGAACCTGGGCTGACCGGGCTCAGCCGCAAGGCGCAGGGCCCGGCCGCCGTCCCCATGGCGACCGGGCCCTACGCGTGCTCCTGAAGGCGCGGGCCGTAGATGTCGATCATCCGGTTGCGCGCGGAGTTCAGCCGGTGGGCGATGGTCTCGGCTGCCGCGAGAACGATCGCGTGCCCCAGCGCGGGATGCTCCTTGCACAGGTCGCGGATCTCGGCGGCGTTGAACTCGTACGCGTCGACGGTCCCGAGCGCCCGGCCGGCCAACTGCCAGCGGTACGGGGCGAAGAGCCAGGACCAGCCGAGCAGTTCGCCGGGGCCCAGGGTCTCCATGCTCACGGTCCCCCGGCCGGGGATGTTCATGTCGAGGGAGACGGCTCCGGACCGCACGATCCAGAACTTGTCGGCGAACCGGCCCTCGTCGAAGATCCGCCACCCCTGCGGGAACGTCACCTTGGACGCATGTTCCAGGAAGACACGCCGGTGGTCGGCGGGGAGGGCGTCCAGCATCGCTACCGAGCTGCTGCTCATCGGGAACCTCCGGGTCGGCTACCCCTTCCCATCAGGGTAAGGCGGCCAGGGCCTGTCCGGGGGATCTCCGTGGGTGGAGGAGCGGCCCGCCGCGCCAGCGGCTGATGTCGCAGTCGGCAACGCCGCGAGCGCTGGTGCCAGGGCACGCGACGCCGCGGCCGCGCCGCGCCAGCGGCTAAGGGAGAACAGCCGCCGGACACCCCCTAGGGCCTGTCCGGCGGGTGTCCCAGGAACCAGTCCCTGGCCAGGCGGGCCACCTGGTCCAGGGCGCCGGGCTCCTCGAACAGGTGGGTGGCGCCGGGGACGACATGCAGCAGATTCGGGCAGCGCAGCTGCTCCTGGGCCCGCCGGTTCAGCTCCAGCACGTCCGTGTCGGCCCCGCCGACGATCAGCAGGACGGGGGCCCGTACGCGGCCGAGCCGGTCCCCGGCGAGGTCGGGGCGGCCGCCGCGGGAGACGACGGCGGTGATCTCCTCGCCCGCGCCGGCGGCGTCCGCCGCCGCGCACAGGGCGGCGGCCGCTCCGGTGCTCGCCCCGAAGCAGCCGACGGGAAGCCCTTCGGCGTCGCGCAGCGCGTGCGTCACGTCGGTGAGCCGCCGGGCGAGGAGGCCGATGTCGAAGACCTTGGCCCGGCCGCCGTGGGCCTCCTCCTCGGGGGTCAGCAGATCCAGCAGGAGGGTGCCCAGGCCGGCCTCGTTGAGGGTGGCCGCCACCGCCCGGTTGCGGGGGCTGTGCCGGCTGCTGCCGGTGCCGTGGGCGAAGGCCACGACGGCCTCGGCGCCGGCCGGCAGGGCCAGGTCCCCGGTCAGCCGTACGCCGCCCGCCGCGTACTCCGTGCGCACGCTCCGGGGCGGGCGTACGGCGGCCTGCTTGAGCAGCGCCGACACCTCCTCGTCGCCGGTCTGCGTGAAATTCCCGTACCACTCCCCCACCGCGAAGAACGACCTCGGCGCGTGCAGGCACACCACCTCGTCCGCCACCACCCGCAGCGCCGCGACCGCGTCCGGCGCCCCGACCGGCACGCCCACCACCACCCGGGCCGCGCCCTGCGCCCGTACGACCTGGCACGCCGCCAGCGCTGTGGCCCCGGTGGCGACCCCGTCGTCCACCACGATCACATTGCGGCCGCGCAGAGCGGTCCGCGGCCGGCCGTCCCGGAAGCGGTGCGCCTGCCGGGCGAGCTCCGCCTCCTCGCGGTGCTCGACCTCTTCGAGATCGTGGCGGCCCAGATGCGTCATGCGCACGATGTCGTCACTGACGACCCTCGCCCCGCCCTCCCCGATGGCCCCGAAGCCGAGCTCCCGGTGATACGGCACGCCGAGCTTGCGCACGACGACGATGTCGAGCGGGGCGTCCAGCGCCCTGGCCACTTCATAGGCCACCGGTACGCCGCCGCGCGGCAGGCCGAGGACGACGGGGTGTCCGGAAGCGAGATGCCGCAGGCGCACCGCGAGCCGCTGTCCGGCATCCGTGCGGTCGATGAACTGCATGGTTCACCCCCAGCGATACCTAAGACCTAGTCCGAATTAACCTGAAAAGAACCGAATAGGCAAGGGAAGACCGGAGAAGATCGAGGGGCCGCCCATGCCACTGCTCACCGGGACCTCGGGCTGGCAGTACAAGGACTGGCGCGGGGGCCTCTACCCGCCCGGGTGCCCGCAACGCCTGTGGCTGGAGGAGTACGGCCGGCACTTCCCGACCGTGGAGAGCAACAACGCCTTCTACCGGCTGCCCACCCGGGAGAACTTCGCCGACTGGCGCCGCCGCACCCCGCCCGGGTTCGTGATGGCGGTCAAGGCCAGCCGCTATCTCACCCATATCAAGCGCCTGCGCGACCCGGAGGAACCCGTGCACCGCCTCATGGAGCACGCCGCCGGCCTCGGCGACCGCCTCGGCCCGGTCCTGCTCCAGCTGCCGCCCACCCTGCGCGCCGACGCCGACGCCCTGGACGCCTGTCTGAGCTGTTTCCCGCCCGGCACCCGGGTCGCCGTCGAGCCGCGCCACGACTCCTGGTGGACGGCCGAGATCCGCGACGTCCTGGAGCGGCGCGGCGCCGCCCTGTGCTGGGCCGACCGGCTGTCCCGGCCCTCGACCCCGCTCTGGCGGACCGCCGACTGGGGCTATCTGCGCCTCCACGGGGGCCTGGCGAGCCCGCCGCCACGCTACGGCCGGCGCGCGCTCGCCACCTGGGCCCGGCGGATCGCCGAGACGTGGCCGGGCGACGCGGATGTCTACGCGTACTTCAACAATGACGCGGGCGGGGCGGCCGTGCTGGACGCCCAGGCGTTCACCCGTACCGCCGCTGCCTCGCCTGCCTAGGACCGGCGGTCCAGCGATTCCAGGCTGACCGGCGGCAGGTATTCGCGCACCAGGGTCCGCCGCCACCAGGCGCCGGTCGCGCGCAGGGTGGCCCAGTCCGTGAAGCGGTAGTGGTAGAGGCGGGCCCGGACGTGGGTGGGCGGGGCGTCGGGGAAGGGGTTGGTGCGCAGCAGTTTGAGGGTGGCGGGGTCGTTCTCCAGCAGCTTGCCGAGGAAGGGCACGAACCAGGGCCAGGCGTAGGAGGCGGAGATGCCGGCGAACCACATCAGCCAGTCCAGGCGCAGGTGGTACGGGGCGAACTGGCGGGGCAGCCGGCGCGGGTCGCCGGGCTTGCCCTTGAAGCCGTACTCCCGCCAGACGGTGTGTGGGGTGATGACCGGCTCGTCGGTCCCCTCGACGGCGACTTCGAGGCGGATGCGGTTGATGCTGCCGAAGGCGCCGTACGCGTTGACCAGGTGGAGGCGGTTGAAGGAGACGTTCATCAGCTGGCGGCGGGACACCAGATTGCGGACCGGCCAGTAGCTGAGCACCGCCACCAGCGCGGTGAAGGCGAGCACCACGGCCTCGTACGCGACCGGGGCGGCGGGGAGAGCGGGCGGGGCGGCGACGATGGAGCCGTCGAAGGCGGAGACGGCGAGCAGGACGGTCAGCCAGTTGAGCCAGGAGAAGTTGCCGGACAGGATCAGCCACAGCTGGGTGGCGACGATCAGGCAGGCGGCGGCGCTCGCGACCGGCTGCGGGGTGAACAGCGCGACGGGGACGACGAGTTGGGCGAAGTGGTTGGCGGCGGTCTCGATCCGGTGGAGCGGCTTGGGGAGGTGGTGGAAGAACCAGCTCAGCGGGCCCGGCATCGGCTGGGTCTCGTGGTGGTAGTACAGGCACGTCAGGTCGCGCCAGCAGGCGTCACCGCGCATCTTGATCAGCCCGGCGCCGAATTCGACCCGGAAGACCAGCCAGCGCATCAGCCACAGCACGAGCACGGGCGGCGCGGTGCGCTCGTTGCCGAGGAAGACCGCCAGCGCCCCGGCTTCGAGGAGCAGCGACTCCCAGCCGAACGCGTACCAGGTCTGGCCGACGTTCACGATCGACAGGTACAGCGCCCACAGCAGCGCCCAGGCCGCCATGGCCGCCCACAGCGGCACGTGGTCGGCCGCGCCGGCGGCCAGGACCGCCGACAATGCGACGCCGGTCCAGGCGACGGTGGCGAAGAGGCGGTCGGAGTAGGAGAGTTGGAACAGGCTCGGCGCTCGCCGGAAGGGCACCCGTTCCAGGAAATCCGGCACCGGGAGCAGCCCGTGCTCGCCGATCAGGGCGCGGAACTGGTTGGCCGCCGAGAGGAAGGCGACCAGGTAGACGGCGGCCAGGCCGCGCTGGATGACCAGTCTGCTCAGCCAGTAGTCGGGCACCGTGAACCAGTCCATGACGGCTTCTGTACCACCGCGTCCGAAGCCTTCGGGGCCTCGCCGGGCCGCGCTCCGGCCAAACGGCCACGGATGGACCATCCTGCGGCCGCCCGTACGACACCCGGATGTCGCGCGCGGTGGGAACGCTGCGGCCATGGCGACTGCGATTGCGGACACACCGTTCCGGCGGCTCCGGCGGCTGCCCTGGCGGCAGGCCCTGTGCCTCGTGCCGCTCGCGGCCGTCGCCGTGTGGGTCGCCCTGCACTGGCCGGTGATCGCGGACGGCGCCCGCCGGCTCCTCACGGCGGACCGCTACTGGCTGCTCGCCGCGGTCGCCGTCACCGGGCTCGGCTGGGTCGCCGTCTCCTTCGCGCGGCAGGGCGCGGTCCTGGAACGGCTGCCGGCCGGCCGGCTGCTCGCGACCCAGTTCGCGGCGGGCGCCGCCAATCACGTCCTGCCGTCCGGGCTGGGCGCGGGCGCGGTCAACCTCCGCTTCCTGCGCGGCTGCGGGCTTCCCCCGGCCCGGTCGTCCGCGGCGCTCGCCCTGTATCTGCTCGCGGAGGCCGCCGGGCGGGTGCTGCTGCTCCTCGCGCTGCTCGCGGGCTTCCCGCACGCTCTGCGGCTCGGCGGGCTGGTCGACGGCGGCGCCGGGGCCCGTATCGCCGTCACGGCCGGCCTCGTGGCCCTCGCCCTGGCCCTGGCCGTCGTCGCTGTTCCGCCGCTGCGGCGGCTCGTACGCGGCTTCCTCCGTACCGCGCTCGCCGACGCCCGCTCCGTCCACCGCCGCCCCGCGCGTGTCCTCGCCCTGTGGGGCGGGTCCCTGGCCTTCCCCGCGCTCCAGGCCGCCGGCCTGGTCGCCGTCTGCGCCGCGCTGGACCTGCCGGTGCCGATGGCCCATGTGGCTGTGGCCTATCTGGCGGCCAGCGTCCTGGCGGCGGCCATCCCGGCACCGGGCGGGATCGGGTCGGTGGACGCCGCGCTCGTCGTCGCCCTGGTGACGGCCGGGGCGCCGGTGACCGGGGCCACGTCGGCGGTGCTGGCCTATCGGATCATCACGGTGTGGCTGCCGCTGCTTCCGGGGGCGCTCGTGCTCGGGGCGCTGGTGCGCCTGAAGGTGGTCTGAGGGGATCCCCCACCCCGGACGGGCTGGTTCGGCTACGTCTGGTCGCTGATGAGGGACAGCAGCCCGCCCTCGGGGTCGCGGATGCCGGCGACACGGCCGTACGCGCTTTCCATCGGCTCGCCCGTGATCTCGCCGCCGAGCTCCTTGGCCTGCTGGACGGCGTCGTCGATGTCGGGGACGGAGAAGAAGACGTGCCAGCGGGGGCGCACACGCGGGTCGGCGGCGGCTTCGACACCGCCGCCGCGCAGGCCGGCGACGGCGTGGCCGTCGACATAGAGGACGACGCGGTCGTTCTCCCATTCGACGACATAGCGGTTGGGGTCGCGGCGGTCCCACGCGAAGATCTCGCCGTAGAACATGGCGGAGGCGAAAGCGTCACGCGTACGCAGTTCGATCCAGGCGGGCGCGCCGGGGAGGCGGAGCTTGCGGGGGGCGCCGGGGACGCCTTCCCAGATGCCGAAGGAGGCGCCCTGGGGGTCGGCGGCCAGGGCCAGCCGGCCGGCTTCGAACTCCAGCGGTCCGACGGCGACCGTGGCGCCGCGGTCGCGGATCTCGGCGGCGGTGGCGTCGGCGCTCTCGACGCCGAAGTAGGTGGTCCAGGCGACGGAGGTCTCCCAGCTGCGGGCGATGGCCCCGATTCCGGCGACCTCGGTGCCGTCCACGACCGCCCGGACGTAGGGGCCCCAGCGGTCCGGGCCCGGTTCGAAGCTCCAGCCCAGCAGGGGACCGTAGAAGCTCTTCGCGACGTCCAGGTCGCGCGCCATGAGGCTGACCCAGCAGGGCGCGCCGGGCACGCAGCAGATGTTCGCGGTGGTCACGTCGGCCTCCTTGGTCCCGGTCGCCCGGTCGCTCGGTCGCCTCCCAGCATGTGTCAGTGGCCGGGGATGTGCACCCGCCGGTGCCGCTTCTCGAGCGGCGGGGCGGCGATCGGCTCGGTCGCCGGCTCACCGGTCGGCTGGTCGGTGTTGCGCGCCGCCTCGCGGCGCATCCGGCGCAGCTCGGCCTTGCGGCGGCGGGCGTGGTTGGCCCCGCCGGTGACCAGGGCCAGGCCCAGGCAGAAGACGAGGGTCAGGGCGATGCCGGCGAGGAAGGCACCGAGGGTGTTCACGGTGCCGAGGTCGTTGCCGAACATGGTGACGGCGTAGTCGGGCCCGCCGGAGCGGTTCTCCGAGACCAGCAGCCCCGCGAAGGCACCGGTCGCGCCCAGCAGGAGGATTCCGAGCAGCAGCATGTCAGTCATCCTTCTCGTCGGTTCTCGTTGTGCGCCCTGGACGCCGTACGGCAGACGGGTGAACGCCGCCATGAAGCGCCTGCCCCTGACTGCGGCGGCCAATCCTGGCCCGGCCGGGCGGTCGTCTCCTCTCGCGGGCGGCGGGCCGATGGGGCACGGTGGAGTGTGCAGTCAGCGGGACCACTTCACACGGGAGACTCAGGAGTCGCCATGTCCAACCACACGTATCGGGTCACGGAGATCGTCGGGTCGTCGCCGGACAGCATCGACGCCGCGATCCGCAACGGGATCACCCGTGCTTCGGAGACCCTGCGGAATCTGGACTGGTTCGAGGTGGTGCAGATCCGTGGGCAGCTGGAGGACGGTCAGGTCGCGCACTTCCAGGTGGGCCTGAAGGTCGGTTTCCGCCTGGAGGACTGACGGGTCAGAGGTCTTACGCCGGCAGCAGCCCTTCCGCGCGCAGCTCGTCCCACAGGGCGTCGGGGACCGGGCTGGCCAGCATCGACGCCGCGTCCTGGATCTCGTACGCCGACCGGACGCCGACGAGCACGCTCGCGACGGCGGGGTGGCCGAGGGGATAGCGCAGGGCCGCGGCCCGCAGGGGGACGCCGTGCCGCTCGGTGACGGCCTTGATGCGCAGGGCGCGGTCGAGGAGAGGGCCGGGGGCGGGGGCGTAGTCGTAGGTGGCGCCGGGGCGGGGGTCGGCGAGGAGGCCGGAGTTGAAGGCCCCGCCGACGACGACGCTCCGGCCCCGGGCGGCGGCTTCGGGCAGCAGTTCGTCGAGGGCCTGGTGGTCGAGGAGGGTGTGGCGGCCGGCGCACAGGACGGCGTCCACGTCGGTGTCGCGCAGGAAGCGGGTCAGCATGGCGGTCTGGTTCATGCCGGCGCCGATCGCGCCGACCGTGCCTTCGGCGCGCAGCCGTTCCAGGGCGGGATAGGCCTGACGGAAAGCCTGTTCGGCGTGGTCGTCGGGGTCGTGGAGATAGACGATGTCGATCCGGTCCAGGCCGAGGCGGTGCAGGCTGTCCTCGATGCTGCGGCGGACGCCGTCGGCGCTGAAGTCCCAGACCCTCCGGTGGGTCGCGGGCACGTCGAAGCCGTCGGCCAGGTCGTCGCCGGAAGGCTCGTCGTACGGGACGAGCAGGCGGCCCACCTTGGTGGACAGGGCGTACTCCGCGCGGGGCCGGTCGCGCAGCGCGGCGCCGAGACGGCGCTCGGACAGGCCGAGTCCGTAGTGCGGGGCGGTGTCGAAGTAGCGGACTCCCGCGCCCCAGGCGGCGTCCACGGCCGCCGTGGCGGCTTCGTCGGTGACCGGCGTGAAGAGATTGCCGATGGCGGACGCGCCGAAGGACAGCTCGGTGACCTCCACTGAGCTGTGGCCGAGTTCAGTCCTCCGCATGCGCGATCTCCCCCTGGGAATACCTCGGATCTATATCTGTCGAAAGCGGACTCTACGATCCACGGCCTGCTCGTACAAGAGGTTGGCCTAGGCATTCATCCGATGGCTGGCCCCCTGAGTCAGCGCCGCCGCAGCAGGTGCCGGGCCAGCAGGACGGCGGCCAGGGCTCCCAGCACGGCCAGGGCGAGGAGCTGCGAGCGCGCCACGGTGGCGTAGATCGTGCCGATGTGGGCGCCCGCCGCGTAGCCGAGCCCCGCCCAGACGCCGGCCCACAGGGCCGCGCCGATGACGTTGAAGACCATGAAGCGCCGCCAGGGCATGCCGACGGTGCCGGCGATGATGCCGTTGGTCTGGCGCAGGACGTCCACGAACCGGGCCCAGGTGACGACGGCCGCGCCGTGACGCGCGAAGAAGTCCTCGGCCCGCTCCAGCCGGGCGGGGGTGAGCAGCACATAGCGGCCCCAGCGGTGCGCGAAGGCCCGGCCGCCCTTGCGCCCGATCAGATAGCCGAGGGCGTTGCCGATGACGGCGGCGGCCACGGCCACCCCCAGGACGGCCGGGAAGTTCAGCCGTCCGGCCCCCGCGTAGACGGCGGCGGCGACGAGGATGGTCTGGCCGGGCACCGGGATGCCGCCGTTGTCGAGCAGCACCAGGGTGCCGACGGCCAGGTAGCCGTAGTCCTCCAGCAGGGGTGCGAGGTGGGCGAGAGGGCCAGGCAGCGGCTCGGCCATGCCGCCTACCGTACGGCGGGCGGCGTCACCCGGGGTTCATCCGTCACGGTCGACGACTTCGGGGTGGCTGAGGTTGACCCCGGTCGAGGGATCGAAGATGTGGCCCTTCTCGACATTGAGCCAGAGCTCCACCGGCCGGCCTTCCCTTGCCCGGGTCTCGGTGGAGAGCCGGGCGACGATCTGGTGGCCGCTGTCGCCGGTGTCGGTGAGGCCGGAGTCGGCGGCCAGCTCGTCCAGTTCGGCGGTGGAGGCGCGGCCGCCGGTCTCCGTGAAGTGCACGAAGACATCGGAGCCGAGGGATTCCAGGACATCCACGGTCACCGTGAAGGTCACGCCGACGCGCGAGGGATCGATGAGCGAGGCGTCCTCGAAGTCCTCGGGCCGGAAGCCGACGATCAGTTCGCGCGGCGCGTTCTCCCGCTCCAGCGTCCGCCGCACCCGGTCCTGCACCGGGAGCACGCCCAGCGAGGTGGTCAGGGCGCCGTTGTCCAGCGTGGCGTGCAGGAAGTTCATCGCGGGCGAGCCGATGAACCCGGCGACGAAGAGATTGCGCGGCTCGTCGTACAGATGCTGGGGCGAGCCGACCTGCTGCACGACCCCGCCGCGCAGCACCACGACCCGGTCGCCCAGGGTCATGGCCTCGGTCTGGTCATGGGTGACGTACACCGTGGTCGTGCCGAGCCGCTTCTGCAGCCGGGAGATCTGCGTACGCATCTGGACGCGCAGCTTGGCGTCCAGGTTGGACAGCGGCTCGTCCATGAGGAACGCCCGCGGGTCGCGTACGATCGCCCGGCCCATGGCGACCCGCTGGCGCTGGCCGCCGGAGAGGTTGGCGGGCTTGCGGTCCAGGTGCTCGGTCAGGTCGAGGATCCGGGCGGCCTCTTCGACCTTGTCCTTGATCACGGATTTGTCGGCCTTGGCCAGGCGCAGCGCGAAGCCCATGTTCTCCCGGACCGTCATGTGCGGGTAGAGGGCGTAGCTCTGGAAGACCATGGCGATGTCGCGGTCCTTGGGGGCCTTGTCGTTGACGACCTGGTCGCCGATGCGCAGGGTGCCCTCGGTGATGTCCTCCAGGCCCGCGATCATGTTGAGGGTGGTGGACTTGCCGCACCCGGAGGGGCCGACGAGGATCACGAACTCGCCGTCCTCGATGTGAAGGTTGACGTCCTTCACGGCGAGCGCGCCGTCGGGGTACCGCTTGGTGATGCCTTCGAGAATGATCTCGGCCACGAATGGGTCCTCTCAGCCCTTGCCTGCTCAGCCCTTGACCGCGCCGGAGGTCAGTCCGGCGACGATCCTGCGCTGGAAGAGCAGTACGAACACGATGATCGGGATGGTGATGACCACCGCCGCGGCGGCGATCGACCCGGTGGGCTGCTGGAACTGCGAGCTGCCGGTGAAGAAGGCGATCGCGGCCGGCACGGTGCGCGCCCTGGTCGTCGAGGTCAGCGAGATCGCGAACAGGAAGTCGTTCCAGCAGAAGATGAAGACCAGAATGGCGGTGGTGACCACGCCCGGCGCCGCCAGCGGGGCGATGACCAGCCGGAAGGCCTGCGTGGGGGTGGCCCCGTCGACCTTGGCTGCCTTCTCCAGGTCCCAGGGGATCTCGCGGAAGAAGGCCGACAGGGTGTAGATCGCCAGCGGCAGCGAGAAGGTCATGTACGGGATGATCAGCCCCGGCCATGTGTCGAACAGCCCCAGGTAGCGCTCGATGTTGAACAGCGGCGACACCAGTGAGATCGGCGGGAACATCGCGATGAGCAGCGACATCCCGATCAGCAGCTGCTTGCCGGGGAAGCGCAGCCGGGCCACGGCGTACGCGGCCATCGTGCCGAGCACGACCGCGATCACGGTGGCGATCAGCGCGATGCCGATCGAGTTGATCAGCGCCCGGGTGAACTCCGAGGTCTCGAAGATGCCCCGGTAGTTCGCCCAGGTCCACTTCTGCGGGATGAAGGACCCGTCGGTGAGGGTGCTGGGGTCCTTGAAGGACAGCGAGGCGATCCACACCACCGGGAACATCGCGTAGACGACGACCAGGACGTTGACCGCGCTCCACCCGGCGATCCGCTTGTTGTCGGCAGCGCTCATCGGCGTCTCACCGTCCCATCTCGGAGCCGGGGGCGGCCGTGCCGAACAGCTTGATGAAGGCGAAGGCGATGATCCCCACGCAGATGAAGATCAGCACCGAGATCGCCGACCCGATGCCCAGGTTCAGCGCGGTGAACAGGTTGTCGTAGCCGAGGATCGACACCGATCCCGTGCCGTTCGAACCCGAGGTCAGCACATAGATGTTGTCGAAGATCCGGAAGGCGTCCAGGGTCCGGAACAGCAGCGCCACCAGGATCGCCGGTTTCATCAGCGGCAGCGTGACCAGCCGGAAGCGCTGCCAGCGCGAGGCCCCGTCGACCATGGCCGCGCGCAGCGTCTCCTCGGGGACGAGGGCGAGCCCGGCGAGCAGCAGCAGCGCCATGAAGGGGGTGGTCTTCCACACCTCGGCGAGGATGATCAGCCCGATGGCCTTCCAGTGGTCGGTCAGCGGGGCGGTCCCGGCGGCGTCGACGAGATAGCCGGTGCCCGGCGTCCAGGCGTACTGCCAGGAGAAGGCGGCGACGACGGTGACGATGCCGTACGGAACGAGGATCGCGGTCCGCACGGTGCCGCGGCCGAACAGGGCGCGGTGCATGACGACCGCCAGGGCCATACCGAGGATCAGCTCGACGGCGACCGAGACCACGGTGACGATCAGCGTCACCCGGAAGGCCTCCCACCAGAACGGCGAGCTGAGCACGGCCCCGTAGTTGCTGAACCCCACGAATTTCGCGAGCTGCGGAAAGCGCAGGTCGTAGCGCTGGAGGGAGAGATAGACGGCGTAGCCGACCGGGTAGGCCGTCACGGCGACCATGACGAGGACGGCGGGAGCGCACAGCGTCCAGCCGAGCCGCCGTTCCTGGCGGGCGCCTTCCGAGAGCTGTTTCGTCACGGGATCAGCCCCTTGGACTGCAGGGCGTCATTGATCTGGCCCTTCATGTCGGCCACCGCGCTGACGGGTTCGATCCCGGCGGGCGGTGACAGGGTGTGGGAGACCGCGATGGAGATGTTCTGGTACGCCGGGGTCTGCGGGCGGACGCTCGCGTGCTCCAGCGCGCTGAGGATGTCGGCGGCGAACGGATAGCTCGCGATGAGTTTCGGGTCGCTGTACAGGCTGCGCAGGGTCGGCGGCAGGCCGCCCTTGAGCGCGGCGGTCATCTGGTTGCCCCGGTTGCGCAGGCACAGGGCCGCCTCGTGGGCGAGGGCCGGGTGGCGGGAGTACGCGCCGATGGCCAGGTCGATGCCGCCGATGGTCGGCCGGGCGGGGCGGGCGGCGTCGACGCGGGGGTAGGGCGCCCAGTGGAAGTGCTTGAAGAGATCGGGCTGGTTGGCCTTCATCGAGGGATACACGAACGGGTAGTTGAGCTCGAAGGCCGCGGTGCCGGACTCCATGGCGAGGCGGTTCTGGTCCTCCATCTGGTTGGCAAGGGAGGGATCGGCGGCCGGAGAGGTCGCCAGTTCGCGCATGATGCCGGCGGCCCTGACCGCGGGCGCGCCGAGCGAGGGCGCGGTGGCACTGGCGTTCAGGATCGATCCGCCCGCGCTCTCGATGAGGGTGTTGAACCAGACCGTGAGGCCCTCGTACTGCGCGCCCTGGATCTCGACGTGGTGCGGCTTGCCGGCCTTGGCCAGCGCCCGGGACGCGTCGAGCATCTGCGCCCAGGTCGTCGGGGGCCTGGGGACCAGGTCGTCGCGGTACCACAGCAGCTGGGTGTTGGCGTTGTACGGGACCGCGTAGAGCTTGCCCTTCCAGGTCGCCGTCTTCAGCGAGGCGGCCAGGGTGCCGGCCGTGGCCCGGGCCCGGTCCAGGCCCGTCCAGGGGCGGATCCAGCCGGCCTCGGCGAACTCCGCGGCCCAGGTGACGTCCAGGCCGAGGATGTCCAGCGCCTCGTCGTGGGCGGCGAGCCTGCGCACGAGCTGCTGCCGCTGGCCGTCGGCCGCCCGGGGGAGCTTGTTGTACGCGATCGTGTAGCGGCCGCCCGACGCCTTGGTGCAGCCGTCGGCAGCCTGCTGGAGGGCGC
This sequence comes from Streptomyces sp. NBC_01537, assembly GCF_045040445.1. Taxonomy (NCBI): domain Bacteria; kingdom Bacillati; phylum Actinomycetota; class Actinomycetes; order Kitasatosporales; family Streptomycetaceae; genus Streptomyces; species Streptomyces sp. NBC_01537. The sequence continues at coordinate 951,253 of NZ_CP109392.1, forward strand.
CGGAGTCGTCGGGGAAGTTGTACCAGTTGAGATGGGCGGGGCCGGTGGAGGTGCTGCCTCCGCCGCCGCAGCCGGTCGGCAGGGCCGCCAGCAGGAGCGCCGCCGCGACGGCCAGGGCGGGCTTGAGGGGGCGCCGCATCGCACGCCTGTCCAATTGCGCTCCTCCTGCCGCCGAAGTGATGGGCACCTGCACAGGCATAGGGCAGAAACGACGGCCGGAGGCCGGGAACGGATGCGGCTCGCGGGCACGTCCCGGAAGTTCACCCGGGCGGCGGACCTCCCGCCGGGAAGGCCTGGAGGGTGCCCGCAGCCCCCGCGGCCCTGACCCGCATCGTCAAGCGCCACAACGACCCCGTCGTGGTGCAGTCGGTGCGATCCACCGTGGCGGGGGTGCTGGCGTATGCGGTGGCACTGGAGCTGGTTCCCAATCCCGTGCCGCTGACAGCTCCGCTGACCGCGCTGCTGGTCGTGCAGGTCACCCTCTACACGACCCTGACGACCGGGATCCGCAGGGTGCTCAGCGTGATGGCCGGGGTCCTCATCGCGGTGGGTTTCAGCGATCTCATCGGGCTGACCTGGTGGAGCCTGGGCCTGATCATCCTGGCCTCGCTGGTGGTCGGCCACATGATCCGCGTCGACGAGTTCATCGCCGAGGTCGCCATCAGCGGCATGCTGATCCTCGGCGTCTCCAACCCCGGCCACGAGGGCGCGGACCGGGTCGTCGAGACCCTGATCGGGGCCGTGGTCGGGGTGCTGCTCAACGCCCTGCTGCCGCCCCCGGCCTTCGTGGAACCGGCCGGCGAGGCGGTGCAGGAGCTGGCGGCGGGGCTGCGCCGGCTGCTGCTGCGCATCGGCCGGGAACTGCGGGCCGGGGCGTCCCGCGAGCAGACGGTGGCCTGGCTGCACCAGGCGCGCAGGCTGGACAACGAGATCGCCCGCTTCGACGAGTCGCTGCGCCGGGCCGAGGAGAGCACCAAGCTCAACCCCCGGGTCCGCCCCACGGAGGGCGCGATGGCCCGGCTGATCCTGCGCAGCGGCCTGGACACGCTGGAGGTCTGCACGGTCGTGCTGCGCACGCTGTGCCGCTCGCTGGCCGACCTTTCGGAGCAGCGCAGAGCGCGGCAGCCGGTGTACGAGGGCGATCTCGCGGCCGTGCTGGACGAACTGCTCACCCATATCGCCGATGCCGTGGACAGCTTCGGACGGCTGATCACCGCCCAGATCACGGCGGGCGCGGAGCGGGCCGAGGCCGAGCTGGAGCGGGCGCTGCGGGACGGGCGGGCGGACCGGGAGCGGGTGGCCGCCGCGCTGCGGGCCGAAGCCGACACGGGCGGCGCGTGGGACGGCTGGGAACTGCACGGCGCGCTGCTGGCCAACCTCGACCGGCTGCTGGATGAGCTGGACGTCGAGAAGCGCTCCCGCTGGCTCGCCGCCCAGCTCGACTCGGTGGGTTCGGTCAGAAGGAAGCGCTCTGTGCGAGTCCGGGTACGGAGAGCCGGTCGGCGCCGAGGAACTGGTTGAAGCCGAGGACGTTGGTGAAGAAGACCGGGATCGGCAGCGTCAGCCCCGGCGGCAGCGGCGGCGGCATGTCCGGGGTGAAGGTGACCGGCAGCAGGCCCAGCAGATTGCCGCTCAGCACCTTCGTCAGCAGCACCACCGGGCGCCCGGTCGCGGTCGTGGTGCTCGCCGGGGCCGCGTCCTGCTCCAGCTTCCCCTGGCAGGCCGCCCCTGGGCCGGGCGCCGACGAGGGGACGAAGCCGATGCCGGGCAGCCCGATGCCCAGCGGCGCGATGGCGACCCCCGGCAGTCCGTAGAACGGCGGGTGGGAGGTGTCGGGCAGCGCGCCGGTGCAGGTCGGGGGCAGCAGCGGGGCCGTCTGGCGCAGGCTGGCGATGTCCAGCCGGTACGCGGTGAAGACCAGCACCTTCTGCGGACCGAGGTGTGTGCTGACGCCGGTGATGCCGTGGTAGGTCAGGCCGGTGAGCACCAGCAGCGGCGTACGGATCCGGAACGGCTGCGCGGCGGCCGGCTCGTGGAATCTCGCGGCCGCCCCGGACAGGCCCAGCGACACCTTCGGCAGGCACCAGGGCGAGTCCTGGTGATCCTTCGGGTCTCCGACGGCGATGTCCAGGGGGAGCGGGCCGAGCGAGGAGTTCATGCCGCCGTCGGCCGGCAGCTTCGGCAGCGCGAGCCGCAGCGGGCCCACGGCAAGGGTGGCCCCGGTGCCGGTGCCCTTGACGGTGTCGTGGCGCGGACGGCCCTGGCCCGGCGCCGCGTGCCGGGGCGCGGGCGCCGGCGTGACACCGGGAGCGGAGGCCGGTACGGAGGGCGTCGCCGGGGCGGGCGCCGACGCGGACGCCCGCGGCGGGGTCAGGCCGAGCAGACCGGTGACGGCGCCCAGCAGGCCGCCGGAGGCTGGGGCGACCGGGGCCGCCTGGTCCGGGGCCGCGGGGGCGGCGGGCGACGGGGCCAGGGGCTCGCTGCGCGCATGCCGCGTGGGGCCGCGCGTACGCTGCCCGGGCACGGTCGCGTCGAGCTTGCCGCGCAGGCCGACAGGGGTGTCCAGAGCGGCGTGCAGGCCGTCCTGGCGGGGCTTCGCCTGCCTCTTCGCGCCGATCAGGCCGTCGAGCAGCGAGCAGACGCTGAGCCGGTCCGGCCGGTGGGCCGGGGCGATCGTCGGCAGAGCGGCCATGGCCATCGGGTACGGGGCCATGGGCTGCAGGCCGCCGGCCAGCAGCGCTCCCCCGGCGGGCAGCGCGCCGATGGCCCGCATGCGCATGCCGCGTACGGTGAAGGACGCCATGAAGGACGCCTCGCCGTTCGCCGGGGCGGTCTTCCCCGCCTTCCGCACCTTGCCCGCCTTGCCTGTTTTCTCCGGCTTCGCGGGTTTTTCGGGCTTCTCCGTCTTTTCCGGCCCCTTCTCGTCCGGCTCTCCGCCGCTGCCGCTCCAGTCCGGAACCGGCTGCTCAGGCGCCGGCGGCCCGTCCGGCACCCAGGCGATCGCCATGGCGCCGCCCACGGCGCCGAGCAGGAAGCCGATCAGGAAGCCGCCGAAGTTGGACAGCACGATCGAGCTGACGGCGAAGATCAGCGTGGCGATCCCGGCGAAGCCCCGGTGGCCCGGGGACAGCCACATGGTGAGCCCGAGGATCACCATGAACACGCCCATGAGCGCGCCGGAGACGCCGGCGATGCCCTCGTGCATCATCAGGGCGAGCGGGGCCAGCGGGATGGAGAGGATCTCCATGCCCGCCAGCACGGTCCACACCCCGGCCCAGAAGGGGCGGCTGCGCCGCCAGTCCCGGAAGGCCGTCCGCAGCCTGGCCACTGTGCCCATGCCCGCCTTCAGTAGCAAGAGTGGTCGCCGGTCTGCACGGTCAGGTGCATACCGGGCAGCCGGAAGGTGGCGGCACTGACCGAGCGGGTGCCCTGCCGCAGGTGGTCGATCCTGACGCTGTCGGCCTGCTCGCCGAAGCCGCCGGGGGAACCCTGGACCCCGGACATGCCCTCCAGGGTCGAGGCGTCCTGGCCGATGTTGATGTTCTGGAAAACGGCGTCACCGCGCAGGTCGTGCGCGTCGACGACCAGCCGGTCCGCGTGCGCCGGGGGTCCCCCGGTGCCCGAGGTCAACTTCAGCGTGACGCCGCCGACCACCGGGAAGTCCTGCACGACGGACTGGCACAGGTTGTACAGGTCGGCCGACCTGATGCCGGACAGCGCCTCCGGGTAGGTGCCCTGCTTGCCCCGGTCGAGGACTCCGTACTGGACGAAGCCGTGGCCGTCGAGGGTGTCGGCGGAGATCTGGAAGCTCTCCCCGGAGACCACGAACGAGTTGGCGGAGACTCCGAACGAGGCGGCGAGCGCACCGCTGACCGTCGCCGAGAGCACGGCCGCGGACAGGGCGAGGGTCGGCACCATGACCAGGGCCAGGCGCTTCCAGCGGGTGCGGCCCGGCAGACGGGCGTGGGAGGCGGATTGCACACCTTCCCAACGTCGGACAGGCTGACCGGTCACCTCGCCGGTCGCGTGATCACTCCATCAGCGCAACCGCGCGACCGGAGCCCCGACCGGAGCTCTCAGAAGCAGGGCTTGGAGCCCTTCTTGACCGTCAGGTGCAGGCCCGGCAGCCGGAAGGTCGCCGCGCTGACGGAGCGGGTCTCCTGCCGCAGGTGGTCGATGGTGACCTTGGCGGCCTGCTGGCCGATGAACCCCTGCGGGCCCTGCTTCGAGCCGCTGAGGGTGGAGGCGTCCTGCCCGAAGGTGACGTTCTGGAACACGGCGTCGCCGGACAGGTCGTGGGTGTCCACGACCAGGTTCTCGGCGTGCACCACCCTGCTCTCGCCGCCCGCGCTGATCCGCAGCGTCACATCGCCGACCCCCGGTATGTGGGTGACCACCGACTGGCACAGTCCGTGCAGATCCGCCGACCGGATGGCGGAGACGCCCTCCGGGTAGTCGCCCTTGCCCGTGCGGTCCACCGTGACGTACTGGCTGAAGCCGTCGCCCACCAGCTGGTCGGCGGCCACCTGGAAGCTCTGCCCCGACAGCGAGGCCGTCTGCGCGGAGATGGCGAGCGACACCGGTACGACACCGGTGGCGATGCCGGCCACGACGACACCGGCCAGCAGCAGGGTCGGGACCAGCACGAGCGCTGTCAGCATCCGGCTCGTACGGCCGTGCGGGCTGTCCTTGGGCGTACTCACGCCTTCATTGCAACCTCGGGCGATCAGTCCGGCAACCGGAGGGCCCGCACCGCCTCGACGGTGTCGGCCTCCGCCGCCGTCTTGTCCTCGCGGTAGCGCAGGACCCGCGCGAAGCGCAGCGTGACGCCCTCCGGGTAGCGCGTGGAGCGCTGTACGCCGTCGAAGGCGATCTCGACGACCAGCTCGGGGCGTACCGTGACCACCCAGCCGTCGTCGCTGACGGCCAGTTCCCGCAGGCGCCGGGTCTGCCAGCTCAGCAGTTCGTCGGTGAGCCCCTTGAAGGTCTTGCCGAGCATGGCGAAGGTGCCGTCGGGCCGCCGGGCGCCGAGGTGGAGGTTGGAGAGCTTGCCGGTGCGGCGGCCGTGGCCCCATTCGACGGCGAGGACGACCAGGTCGAGGGTGTGCACGGGCTTGACCTTGAGCCAGGAGGCACCGCGGCGGCCGGCGCTGTAGGGGGCGTCGAGGGCCTTGACGACGACGCCCTCGTGGCCCCTGGCCAGGGTCGCGGCGGCGAAGTCGCGGGCGGCGGCGCGGGTGGGCCCGTCCTGGGGGTCGGCGGCGACGAGACGGCGTACGCGCAGGGGCTCGGGGACGACGCGGGCGAGCTCGGCGTGGCGGTCGGCGGCGGGGAGGGCGAGCAGGTCGCGGCCGTCGACGGACAGCAGGTCGAAGAAGACCGGGGAGAGGGGGACGGTGGCCCGGGCGCCGGCGACGTCGAGGCGGGAGGCGGTGCGGCCGGCGACCTCCTGGAAGGGGCGGGGGCGGCCGTCGGGGCCCAGCGCGATGACCTCGCCGTCCAGGACGGCCTGCCGGGCCGCCAGTTCGCCTACGGCGGCGGCCACTTCGGGCAGCCGGCCGGTGATGTCGTCGAGGGTGCGGGTGTAGATCCGTACGGTGTCGCCGTCCTTGTGGGCCTGGACGCGAATGCCGTCGAGCTTCTCCTCGACCGCGCAGGGGCCGAGCTTGTCCAGGGCCTCGTCCACGTCCTTGGCGGTGTGCGCGAGCATCGGCTGCACCGGGCGGCCGACTTCGAGCCGGTAGTCGGCCAGCGCCTGCGGGCCCCGGGCGAGCAGGGCCTGGGCGACGGCGCCGAGGGAGCCGCTGAGCATCACCGCGCGGCGTACGTCCGCCGGGTCTGCCCCGGCGGCCACGGCCAGGGCCTCGGCGGCGAGGGCGTCCAGGGCGCCCTGGCGGACCTCGCCGCTGATCAGGCCGCGCAGGAAGTGCTGCTCGTCCTGGGTGGCGGCGGCCATCAGCCCGTGGAGCAGCCGTTTGCGCTCTGCCTGCGCGCCCTTTCCGGCCACCGCCGCGATCCGGTCCAGGGTGCTGTGGACGTCGAGGACGGCGAGGCCGGGCCCGTCGGCGGGCGGGACCGGGTCGCTGAGCGCCCGCCATCCGATGCCGGTTCGGCGCTGGGGCAGCCGCCCGGCGAGGTAGGTGATCACGGTCGGGGCCTCGGCAGGTGATGTGCCCCGGAACAGCTCGGCGAGGAGCGCGGTCTTCTTCGACCGCGCCGAGGTCGCGGCGACCTCCCGCGACGTCCGGGCGACATCGGCCAGCAGCATGCGTCCAGCGTGACCCAGGTGGGGCCGGTGCGGCCACCTCAGCCCTGCGTCAGCCCCCCCCGTCAGCCCTTCATCCCGTCGAGGATCTCGCGCAGGAAGCGGGCCGTCCTTCCGGGCGGTTCGGCTTCCGCGCACAGCCGGTCCATGACGGCGAGGTAGTTGTCGACGTCGTCCGCCTTGTCCAGGTAGAGCGCGCTGGTGAGCTGCTCCAGGTAGACGATGTCCGGCAGGTCCGGCTCCTGGAAGCGCAGGATGGTGACGGGGCCGCCGGCCGCGGCGAGGCCGCCGACGCTGAAGGGGGCGATCTGCAGCGTCACGTTCGGCAGGGCGGCGGTCTCGATCAGGTGCTCCAGCTGGGCGCGCATCACCTCGTTGCCGCCGAGCGCCCTGCGCAGCGCGGCCTCGTCCATGACCGCCCACACTCTGGGGGCCTCGGGCTGGGTGAGCAGCCGCTGCCGGGCCATGCGCAGCGCGACCCGGCGCTCGATCTCGACGGCGGAGGCGCGGGGGTGGCCGAGCCGGGTGACGGCGCGGGCGTAGTCCTCGGTCTGGAGCAGGCCGGGGACGAACTGGACCTCGTAGGTGCGGATGACCGACGCGGCCTCTTCCAGTCCGATCAGGGTCTCGAACCAGCTCGGCAGGACATCGCCGTAGCGGTGCCACCAGCCGGGCGTGCTTGCCTGCCGGGCCAGGGTGAGGAAATCCGCCCGCTCGTTCTCGTCGAGGACGCCGTAGAGGGTGAGCAGGTCGGCGACATCGCGGTCCTTGTAGCCGACGCGGCCCAGCTCAAGGCGGCTGATCTTCGCGTGGGACGCGCGGATCGACTCCCCGGCGTCCTCACGCGAGATCCCGCGCGCCTCGCGCAACTTGCGCAGCTGGGTGCCCAGCACGATGCGCAGTACCGTCGGCCCGCCGCGCGGGTTTTCGAGGTACCGCTTTATCGAGGGCTGTCTGCTCGGCTGTGCCGCGGTCATGCCGGCTCCCGTGAGTGACTGGTCGAGCACTCAGTCTTCCATCCGGGGGCGCTCGAGTACAGTCGCGCGCCCTGGCGTGCCACCGGCGGAATCTGACGGAGCGCCAGAGATCGGGACGGGGTCAGCCCGTCATGTCGTCGAAGTCCCCGTCCTTCGCACCGCCGATGAAGGCCTCGATCTCCGCACGGGTGTAAATGAGCGCCGGGCCCTCGGGGTGGCGGGAGTTGCGCATGGCGAAGCCCCCGCCGGGCAGGGCCGCGAGCTCCACGCAGTTGCCGCTCGGGTTGCTGCGGGCACTCTTGCGCCAGACCACGCCGTCGATGTCGCCGGCCGGTACGCCGTTCTCCAACTCCTGCATGATGACCTCTCCTTGACGCCATGCACGTGCATCTGCACGTGCATCCGTTCTTACCGATGTACTTACAGCCGCACTTACGACTGTAATTGCAGATGTGCTTGCACGGGTAGGGATTGGACCGCGATAGTGGATCGCGCAGAACAAACCGTGCCCCCGCCCGACAGCTCTGCGGAGTCTCGCGATGACCACACACCCGGCATTCCCACCGGGCTACGCCCTGCCCGACGGCCCGGCCACGCGGTTCGCGGCCTGCGCCCTCGCCGGCGATTTCCACGCGGCGGGCACCGCACGGCAGTTCACCCGTACGACGCTGTGCGGCTGGGGCATGCTCGACGTCGTCGAGAACGCGTCGATCGTCGTGTCGGAGATGCTCACCAACGCCATCCGCTACGGCTTCGACAACCCGCCGGACCTCGGTCTGTCCGCACGGCCCTTATGGCTCGGGCTGCTCGGCCGGGGCGCCTCCGTGCTGTGTACGGTCTCCGACCCCGGCACCGATGTCCCGGTGGTCAAGGAGCCCGACTATCTCGCGGAGTCCGGGCGCGGGCTGCACATCATCGACTCGCTCAGCGAATCCTGGGGCTGGACCCCGCCCGACGCGGGGGGCAAGTCGGTGTGGGCGATGGTCGCCGCGCGCTAGCGCGGTGACCGCGAGCGTTCGCCTATTCGCTCGCCCGGACCCTCAGCAGCCGGGTCTCGCCCGGGCGCAGGGTGACGCTGTACGAGCCGGACACGGTGCCCTCGTGACGGCCCGACCACAGGTCGGTGACATCGGCGTCGGCGCCCGGGAGGCCGACCAGGGACCAGGGGACGCCGACGGTGGCACGGGCGGAGGTGCCGGTGTTGAACAGGCCGACGATGTAGTCGCCGTTGGCCTCGCGCTTGCGCCAGACCTGTTCCGCGCCGTGGTCGACGATGCGCACGGCGGCGACGCCGTCCTGGTCCACGCCGATCAGCCGGTCGTTGGCGAGCATGGCCCGGTCGCCCGCGGTGAGCGCGGTCAGGTCGGTGCCCAGCAGCAGTGGGGAGGCGGCCATCGCCCACAGTGTGAACGTCGAGCGCCGCTGGTCGGGGGTGAGGCCGGTCCGGTAGCCGTTGCCGATCTCCAGCGAGTCCAGGTCGTTCCAGCCGCCGGGACCGGCGTACGGCTGCCAGGCCGCCGCGGAGTCGAAACGGGAGGCGACGAAGGACCAGTTGGTCAGTGGAGAGCCGCTGCCGTAGAGGCCGGCGCCGCAGTAGCACTCGACGTCGAGCTGGGTGCGGCGGCTGTTGGCCAGCCCGCGCCAGGTGGCCGCGTCGGCGATCGGCAGGTTGTTGGACAGCGCGTAGGTGATCGGCCGGCCGGTGGCGCGCAGCGCGGCGGCCCAGGCGCGTACGTCCTGGATGTCGGAGCCGCCGACGCCGTCGATCTTGAGGTAGTCGACGCCCCATGAAGCGAACTGGCGGGCCCAGGAGTTGACGAACTGCTGGGCGCCCGGCCTGCCGTAGTCGATGGCGTACATGTTGCCGCAGTTGTAGTTCGTCTCGGCCTTGGAGGTGTTGGCGATGTCGGCGGCCCGGTAGGACGTCCCCTCGATGGGGGTGTTCCGGGTCACCGCGCCGGCGGCGATGCCAGGTGTGACGTAGAAGCCGAACTTCAGCCCGAGGGAGTGGATGTAGCCGGCCAGCGCCTTGATCCCCGAGGGGAACTTGTCCCGGTCGACGGCCCAGCGGCCGTGGGAGTCGACCACGAAACCGTTCTCGTCGCACTGTTGCCAGAAGTCGTCGAGGTTGACGTACACATAGCCGTGGGAGGCGAGCCCGCTGCTGACCAGGGCGTCGGCCTGGGCCTTGATGCGGCTCTCGGTGGGCCAGCGGCGCAGGTGGCTCCAGCTGCTCCAGCCCATGGCCGGCAGGGCGGACACACCGTTGGCCGGGAGGGTCGGGGGCGGTGCGCTACTCGCGCTGATTCCGGTGAGGACGAAGGCCAGGCCGGAAAGTGCGGCCAGCAGGGGCCTCACATGGTTCATGAACCGGACCGTACGGGCCTCAGCTGTGAGCGCACATGAGAACCTGCGAGGTGGGCTCCCTTCGCCGGCATTGTCCGGATCAGGTTGTGGAGGTCGCCTTCAGGTCTTCCGACCATCCAGCCTCTCAGCCCGCCCGTCGACGTCGGCCCCGACGGAAATTCACCTTCTCACTCCGTCAAAGTCGGCTACTCCGGGTGAACTCCCTCGCTCGCCCCGCAGGCCAATTCCCACACTACTCCGATTCAGCCAGGACAAAAGGGTTGTAAACATATTTTTTCCAAGCTCCGTCAGGGGTGAATGTCACCGGTCGTCGCGGTGAGCGGGGCGCCGCTGCCGCCCCAGCGCAGCGCGACGATCTCCGCCGCCACCGAGACGGCCACCTCCTCGGGGGTCCGGGCGCCCAGGTCCAGCCCGATGGGCGAGCGGAGCCGGGCAAGCTCGTGGTCGCCGAGGCCGGTCTCGCGCAGCTGCTTCACCCGGTCCTCGTGCGTGCGGCGGCTGCCCATCGCTCCGATGTACGCGGACGGCATGCGCAGCGCGGCTTCCAGCAGCGGCACATCGAACTTGGGTTCATGGGTGAGGACGCAGATGACCGTGCGGTCGTCGGTATCGGTGCCGCGCAGGTAGCGGTGCGGCCAGTCGACGACGACCTCGACGCCCTCCGGGAAGCGCTTGGCGGTGGCGAAGACCGGCCGGGCGTCGCAGACCGTGACCCGGTAGCCGAGAAAGGCGCCGATGCGCGCGACGGCCGCGGCGAAGTCGATCGCCCCGAAAACCAGCATGCGCGGGGGCGGTGCGAACGATTGGAGGAAGACGGTGACGTCGTCCTCACGGCGCTCGCCGCGGGGGCCGTAGTGCCGGCTCACGGTGGCGCCCTGCGCGAGTTCGCCGCGCGCGTCGGCGGTGACGGCGGCGTCGAGGCCTTCGGTGCCCAGGGTGCCGGAGACGGCGTCGGGCCATACGGCGAGCGTGGCGCCGCGCGGGGCGGGGCCGTCGGTGACCGTGGCCGTGACGACGGGGCGGTGGGCGGCCACGGAGGCCGCGACGTCGGCGAAGGAGGCATCGGTGGCGGGTGACACGGGGCGTACGAGCAGGGTGATCTCGCCGCCGCAGGTGAGGCCGACGGCGAAGGCGTCCGCGGCGCTGTAGCCGAAGGTGCACAGCTGGGCCCGGCCGCTCTCGACGACCTCCTTGGCCAGCTCGAAGACCGCACCCTCGACGCAGCCCCCGGAGACACTGCCCACGACCTCGTCGTCCGGGCCGACGGCCATGGCCGCGCCCGGGCCGCGCGGCGCGCTGCGGCTGACCGCGACGACCGTGGCCAGCCCGAAGGGCGCCCCGGCCGCGTACCAGCCGCCGAGGGCCGGAAGGATCTCACGCATCGGCCGTCCTACCGCCTCTCACGACCCCCTGCGAGGTGTTCGCCATTGTCAACGCGCGGCGGCGGCGCCGCCATCCCGGCGGAAGACGGAAGGAGGGGGCTCTTGCCTGCGCCGAGGAGAGGTGTAAGTTTGATTACATGATTACGACAGAGCAGAAGGACGCACTGCGCGGCTGGATCGCCGGGCGGCTGCCGGAAGGACTGTTCGTCGAGCTCCTGGACGTGACCGTGGACCGTGAGGAGATCACCGTCATCGGCCGGATCCCGGAGCCCGACCTGGGCGCGGACGCGTCACCGGTGGAGCGGGAGGAGGCGCGGGCCGGGCGGGCGGCGGAGTTCCGGGCGCGTACGCGGGAAGAGCGGATCGCGGTGGCCCGGGAGGCGGAGCGGCGGTTCGGTGGAAAGGTGTCATGGGGCGTGGAGTGCGGTGACGCCCGGGTGATGTTCACAACGGTCGCGGCGCCGGTGATGACGCGGCTGCGGCAGCCGGAGCGGCAGGTGCTCGACACGCTGATCGCGGGTGGCGTCGCGCGCAGCCGCAGCGATGCGCTGGCCTGGTGCGTACGGCTGGTGCAGCGCAACGCGGACGACTGGCTGGGCGAGCTGCGGGAGTCGCTGGAGCACGTGCAGCGGGTGCGGGCGCAGGGGCCCGACGCCTAGGGCCTGTCCGGGACTGGACGCGCGGTTCCCCGCGCCCGTGAAGGGCGCGGGGAACCAGGGTCCGTCCGGGCGGTCAGACGGTCGCGGCCTCGCGGGCCGGGGCGGCGGTCCGGCCGGGCTTGAGGCCCAGGTCCTCGGTCGGGATCTTGTGCGTCTCGCGGCCGCTGAGGACGGAGAGCGAGCTGATGGCGCACAGGACGGCGGTGAAGATCGCGACGCCCTTCCAGTTGGCGCCGTCGGGGCCGGCGATCTCGGCGGCGAAGGTGACGGCGAAGCCGGCGATCGCGAAGCCGATCTGGGTGCCGATGGCCATGCCGGACAGCCGGACGGCGGTCGTGAACTTCTCCCCGTAGAGGGAGGGCCAGATGCCGTTGGCGGCGCTGTAGACGATGCCGAGGGTGAGGATGCCGGTGAGGAAGATCAGCGGGTAGCTGGCGGTGGAGATGGCCCACAGGTAGACGGGGATCATCACGGCGCTGCCGACCGAGCCGACGAGGAAGACCGGCTTGCGGCCGATGCGGTCCGAGAGCTTCGCCCAGAGCGGGAGGGACAGCAGGGCCGCGCCGTTGGCGGAGACGCTGACCCACAGCATGACCGACTTCTCCAGGCCGACGTTGTCGCTGGTGGCGTAGGAGAGCGCCCAGACGGTGAAGATCGTGCTCACGGTGGCGATCAGGGCGGCGCACATGACGCGCAGCACCTCCGCCCAGTGGTCGCGCAGGAGTACGGCCAGCGGGAGCTTGGCCACGGTGTTGTTCGCCGCGGCCTGCTCGAAGACCGGGGTCTCCTCCAGCTTGCGCCGGATCACCCAGCCGGCCACCGCGACGACGGCGCTGGCGAGGAACGGGATCCGCCAGCCCCAGGTGAGCAGTTGGTGCTCCGGCATGGCCGCGACGGGGATGAAGACCAGGGTCGCGAGGATCTGGCCGGCCTGGGTGCCGTTGAGGGTGAAGCTGGTGAAGTAGCCGCGGCGGTCGGCGGGGGCGTGTTCCAGCGTCATGGAGTTGGCGCTGGCCTGCTCACCGGCGGCGGAGAGGCCCTGCAGCACGCGGAGCGTGATCAGGAGGGCGGGGGCCAGTCCGCCGACCTGGTCGTACGTCGGCAGGCAGCCGATGAGGAAGGTGGCCAGGCCCATCAGGATGAGTGTGGAGACCATGATCTTGCGGCGGCCGAGCCGGTCGCCGATGTGGCCGAGGATGACCGCGCCGATCGGGCGGGCGGCGTAGGCGACACCGAAGGTGGCCAGTGACTGCAGCGTGGCGGAAGCCGTGTCGGAGCCGGAGAAGAAGACCTTGGGGAAGACCAGGGCGGCGGCGCTGCCGAAGATGAAGAAGTCGTAGTACTCCAGCGCACTCCCGATCCAGGCCGCGAAGGCGGCCTTGCGGGGCTTGCCCTGCGGCGCGGGGGATCCGGCCACAGCGTCGTGAGCGGTCACGTTGGGCTCCTCTGGTGAGGGTATTGAGCGTAAAGGGCGGCACACACATCCGGAAAAGCCGGGAGATGGGCGGTTCCGGTGGGACTGCGGGGGACGGCGCCGGTTCGGGGTGGGCTGGCGGCCTAATGTACGCACTGGATAGTTAGTACTGCGTTGCACGGATGCTCAGCCGCCCGGCACCACCCTGTCAAGGGGTCCGCCGCAAAGTTTGCAACAGCAAATTCCACTGGTGTTAATCGAGGCGTAACAGTTACCCGGGGCCCTCTTCCCGGTTGCGCGCTCTGCGGGCTATAGATAACTCACTAGTTCGTACATTGAGGCGCCGGAGGATGGAACGCATGGCATCGGCACAGGTCGAGTCCCTCGCAGGGCTGATCCGGGGGACGGCTGAGGACGGCGTGCTCGCGTGGCGGGGCATTCCCTACGCGGCGCCGCCCGTCGGGCCGCTGCGCTTCCGGCCGCCCTCCCCCGTCAAGCCCTGGCCGGGCGTGCGCGACGCCACGCGGTACGGACCGCAGGCCGTGCAGTTCACCGGCACGCCCCGACCCAACGACGAGGCTGACGAGGGCGACGAGGACTGCCTCACCCTGAATGTCTGGGCCCCGGCCGCCGCCACGGGCCCGGTCCCGGTCCTCTTCTGGATTCACGGCGGCGCCTTCCTGCACGGCAGCGGACGCCTCTACGACGGCGCCCACCTGGCCCGCCGGGGTGAGGTCGCCGTCGTGACGCTCAACTACCGGCTCGGCCCGCTCGGCTTCAACGGCCCCGCCGGGACGGCCAATCCCGCGCTGCTGGACCTGGTCGCGGCCCTGGAATGGGTACGGGACAACATCGCGGCCTTCGGCGGCGACCCCGGCCGGGTGACCCTGTCCGGCCAGTCCGCCGGCGGCATGCTGACCTCCACCCTGCTCGCCGTGCCCGCCGCGCGCGGGCTCTTCCACCGGGCGCTGGTCCTCAGCGGCAGCGCCCGCAATGTGCACAGTCGTGCGCAGGGCGAGGAGACGGCCCGCCGGCTGCGCGCAGCGCTGGGCGCGCCCGGCGCGACGCCGGAGAAGCTCACCGGGCTGCCCGTGCAGGCGCTGCGCGAGGCCGCCGCCCAGGTGGTGGCCGGTGCGGGGGACGCGGTCCTGCGCGGCGACGACTTCCGCCCGGTCGTGGACGGTGACGTGCTGCCGCGTGCCCCGCTGGCCGCCGTCGCGGACGGCGAGGCACGCGGGATCCCGCTGTGGATCAGCCACGTGCGGCACGAGATGGACATCTTCCTGGGGGACCGTCCCGCACAGGCGGACCCGGCCGGCGAGGCTGCCCCGCCTTCTCGTGGGGGTACGGGGGGTCGCCCCCCGGGAGAACGCAGCCTGGGCACGCCGCCCGCGCCGCCCGTCCCCCTGGTCCCGGGCACCGATGCCGCCGGCCGGGACCGGCTCGGCGACGGGCGCTGGACCGCGCTCGGGGACGCGTACGCCGCCACCGCCGAGCCCGGCCGCGATCCGCACCTCGACCTGCTCGACGACGCCATGTGGTGGCTGCCCGCGATCCGGCTGGCCGAGGCCCAGCACGCGGCCGGCGGTCAGGTGTGGTTCAGCCGCTTCGACCACACGCCGGGCATGCCCCCGTACGACCGGCTCGGCCCGACCCACGGCGCGGACAACCGCTGCCTGTGGGGCAGTCCCCCGGTCTTCAACAACCTGCAGGGCCTGCCGCCCGCACCGCCCATGGGCCCGGCCGACCTGGTGGTCACCGAGCAGCTGCAGGCGGCCGTGCTCGGTTTCGTACGGGGTGAGGCGCCGGACTGGCCCGCGTACGAGCCCGGTGGTGACCGGGCGACGCGGATCTTCCAGGACCCGGCGCGGGTCGAGAACGACCCGCGCCGTGAGCGGCGGCTGCTGTGGCGGGACCTACCCGAGGTGTGAGCGCAGGAAGTCGAGCGTGCGCTGCCAGGCGAGCGCGGCGGAGGGCGCGTCATACGCCTCCGGGCGGCCGTCGTTGAAGAAGGCGTGCCCCGCCGGATAGAGGTGGAACTCCGGGACGATGCCGGACTGCTCCTCGATCGCCGAGCCCAGCGCGGCCAGCGACTCCGGCGGGACCGTGCCGTCCTGCTCCCCGTAGTGCCCCAGGATCTCGGCCTTCAGGCCCGAGAAGTCCGGCAGCGGGCCCGGGATCACCCCGTAGAACGGCACCGCCGCCGACACCCGCGGGTCGCGCGCGGCGAGGGCGAGGACGAAGCCGCCGCCCATGCAGAAGCCTGCGGTGCCGACGGTTCCACCGGTGGTCTCCTCGCGGGTCAGGAGGTAGTCCACCGCGCCCGAGAGCAGTTCGGCGCCACGGTCGGTGGGCAGCTCGGACATCATGCGGAACGCCTCGGCACTGTCGTGCGCGACGCTGCCGCCGTAGAGATCGGGGGCCAGGGCGACGAAGCCCGCCTGCGCGAAGCGGTCCGCGATGTCGGCGATGTGGTCGGTCAGTCCCCACCACTCCTGGATCACGATCACGCCTGGGCCGCTCCCGGAGGGCGGCAGGGCGAGGTAGCCGTGGGCGGTGCCGGCGCCTTCGGTGCTGGGAAAGGTGACGTTCTGGCGGGCTTCGGGCATGGGGGTGCTCCTGGGTGGCGGTGATCGTTCCGCTTCGCTCAACGCGGCCGGTTGCGGTGATCTTCCCGCGGGCGGGCCGAAGCCGCCCGGCTCAGCAGCAGCGCGGTCAGGCAGCCGCCGGCCAGGACGGCGGCTGCGCCGGCCAGCTGGCCGGTGCGCAGAGCGGAGGACAAGGCGTCCGGGGCGGAGGTGCCGGAGCCGGTGAGGGCCGAGAAGCGGGAGCTGAGGACGGCGCCGAGGACGGCGACGCCGAGGCTGGTGCCGAGTTCGGACATGGTGCCGTCGATGCCGGCGCCCGCGCCTGCGCGTTCGGGCGGGATGGCGCTCATGACGGACTCGGCGATGGCGGGGTTGGCGAGGGCGCAGCCCGCTCCCATGACGACGAGGCCGAGGAGCAGTGCGGCGTAGCCGTCGGAGGCGGCCGTGGAGACGACCGTGAGGCCGGCGGCGAGCAGGACCATGCCGATGGCGATGGCGGGCGGCAGGCCCAGACGGCGGATGAACCAGGGGCCGGTCCCGGTGAAGTTGACGGCCACGATGGTGAGCGCGAACGGCGCCACCCGCAGGCCCGCCTCCAGCGGCGAGTAGCCGCGTACGGACTGGAGCTGCTGGGTGAGCAGGAAGAGCGCGCCACCGCTGCCGAAGGTGATCAGGACGACGCCGGTGACCGCCCCGGTGAAGCGGCGGTCGCGGAAGAAGCGCGGGTCCAGCATGGCGTACGGGATCCGGCGCTCCCACCATCCGAAGCCGGCCAGAACGACCGCCCCCGCCAGGGCCGACAGCAGCACCGGGGCGGAGCCCCAGCCGCCGTCCGGGCCGGAGATGATCGCGTAGACCAGGGCGGTCACGCCGACCGTGGACAGCAGGGCGCCGAGGAGGTCGGGGCGGTCCCCCGCCGGGTTCCTGGACTCGGGTACGAGAGCCAGTCCGGCGAGGAAACCGACCACGGCGATGGGGATGTTGATCAGGAAGATCGCGCCCCACCGGAAGTGGGCGAGCACGAGGCCGCCGATGAGGGGGCCCGCCGCGAAGCCGAGGGCGTTCGCGGCGGCCCAGATGCCGATGGCGCGGGGGCGCTCGTCGGGCTCGAAGATCTGCATGACGACGGCGAGGGTGCTGGTCAGCAGCAGCGCGCCGCCGACGCCCATGCCGGACCGGGCGGCGATCAACTGACCGGTGGACTGGGAGAGTCCGGCGGCGAGCGAGCCGGCGCCGAAGAGCGCCAGCCCGGCCAGCAGCAGCCTCTTGCGGCCGTAGCGGTCGGCGGCGCTGCCCGCGGTGAGCAGCAGGCCGGCCAGGACGAGCGAGTAGGCGTTGATGATCCACTGGATGTCGCCGGTCGAGGCGTCCAGCTCCCGGGTGAGAGTCGGGACGGCGACGTTGAGGACGGTGTTGTCCAGTACGACGACCAGTTGCGCCAGGCAGATCACCGCGAGGACCGGCCATCGGTTGGGGACCCGGGTCACGACCGTGCGAACGGGGCGAGGGGGTTGCGCAGGGTGCCGGCGAACTGCAGGGCCGCCGAGGGGTCCGCCAGGTCGAGCATCTGCTGGTTGTCGCGCAGCTGGAGCCGGTTCAGGCAGGACAGCACGAACTCCTCGGCGAAGATGTCGTACCGCTCGAACTTCTCGGCCAGCTGCGGGTTGGCGGCCTGGTAGTCGCTGACGCAGCCGGCGACCGTGCGCCAGAAGTCGTCCTCGTCCAGGACGCCGTCGGCCGCCAGGACGGCATTGAAAAAGCGGAAGAAGCAGTCGAAGACGTCGGTGAAGATGGAGAGGATCTTGTCCTCCTCCGGGACCTCCACCCTGATGCGCTGGACCTTCGGCGGCAGGGCCGCGTGCGGGTCCAGGACGGCGATCTCCTCGGCGATGTCCTTGAAGATCACCCGCTCGACGGCCCCGCCGTCCAGGACCAGGATGACGTTCTCACCGTGCGGCATGAAGACCAGGTCGTAGGCGTAGAGGCTGTGCAGGAGCGGGGTCAGATAGGCGTCGAGGTAGCGGCGCAGCCACACCTCGGGGGCCAGGCCGGACGAACCGATCAGTGCGGCGGCCAGCGAGCGGCCCTCGCCGTCGGTGTGCAGGAGGGAGGCCATGGTGGCCAGGCGGCGGCCGGGCTCCAGGGCGGGGACGGGGCTCTCGCGCCAGAGGGCGGCGAGCATTTTGCGGTACGGGGAGTAGCGGTCGGTGGCGGCCTCGTACTGGCGGTGGCGGTAGCCGATGGCGGCGCGCTCGCGGATGATCGTCAGGCCGGTGGCCTTCAGGGTCTCGTCGCGGGCGATGAGGCCGGCGAGCCAGTCGTTGATGGCCGGGGTGGCTTCCATGTACGCGGCCGAAAGGCCCCGCATGAAGCCCATGTTGAGGACCGACAGGGCGGTCTTGACGTAGTGCTTGGACGGGTCGCTGGTGTTGAAGAAGGTACGGATCGACTGCTGGGCGAGGTACTCGTCGTCGCCCGGGCCGAGCGGGACCAGGCGGCGGGAGGCGATCTCGGCGGCGAAGGTGACCGACAGTTTGTTCCACCACTGCCAGGGGTGGACGGGGATGAGGTGGTGGTCGGCGAGGTCCAGTCCGAGGCCCGCGAGGGTGTCGGCGAAGCGGGCGAGGGTCGCCTCGCCCAGCTCCTGCCGGATCAGCCGGTCGTAGTCGGTGTCGGCTGCGCAGGTGAAGGTGGAGTGGTCGCGGTGGGCGGCCAGCCACAGCAGCCGGACGGGGCTCGCGGTCTCGGGGGCGTACGCGTGGTACTCGTGCACGCCGAAGCCGAGCCGGCCGTTGTTGGCGACGAAGCAGGGGTGGCCCTCGGTCATACCGGTCTCGATGGCCTGGAAATCGGCCTTGGCGAGCTCGGCGGCGCTGACCTGCTCCTTGGTGAGCTTGTAGGCGGTGCCGGAGAGGGTGGAGCTGATCTCCTCCAGGTAGACGGGGAGGACCTGGTCGCTCAGGCCGAGGGCGCCGCGCAGCTCGATGATGAAGTCGACGGCGTCCAGCGGCAGTTCGCGGTCGGCGTGGTGGCGGGTGATGCTGTCGGCGTCGATCTGCCAGTGGTCCAGGGTCAGGACGCGGGCGGCGAAGCGGTATTCCACGGTGCCGTCGTCGCTGCGTACGGCATAGCGGTCGCCGTCCACCGCGGCCGGGGTGAGCAGCCGTTCGTGGGCGAACTCGGCGAGGGCCTTGCGGACCAGGAGGCGGTTGGCGCGGGCCCAGTTGTCCGGGGTGAGGTGGGAGACGGCTTCACGGGGGTTCATCGGGATTCTCCTTGCGCTGTCTGCTCCGCCTGCTCCTGCCGGCCCGGTGTTTCGTGGGGGTACGGGGGGTCGCCGCCCGGGGGAATGCAGCACAGGGTGGCTCCGGAGGTCAGGAACTGGTCGCGGGTGCAGAAGCTCAGCAGCGCTTCCTTCTCGGGCTTGGTGATCTTTCCGGCGACCTCGAAGCCGACGGCCGCGTTGAGCGCGTGGACGGCCGTGTTGACGGTGTCAGGTTCGGCCACGACCCGCCGGTTGGCCGGGTCGGCGAACAGCAGCTCCATGACGGTGGTGATGACCGCGAGGGTGAAGCCGTGGACGGGCGTGTCGGTCGGCGCGCACAGGAAGTGCATGCCGACATCGCCCTCCTGGTGCTCGTAGAGGCCGACGAGTTCGACCCGGGCGGGGTCGTAGCGCTCCACGAGGAAGGCGGGGCGGCCTTCGTGGAGGCCGATGAACGCCTCGTGGTGCGGGTGTTCGGAGATCTTGCGGTACTCGTAGGCGACGGCGGCCACGTCCGCGTCCTGCATCATCCAGAAGGCGGCCTTGGGGTGGGTCACCCAGCCGTGCAGCAGTTCGGCGTCGGCGTCCGGGTAGAGCGGGCGGACGGCGAACCGGCCGAGGCAGGGGTCATTGCGGCTGAAGATGATCTCGTTGTGGAGCAGGCTCACCGCAGGACACCTTCCGGCGCGCCGAACTCCTGGAAGGCGATGGCCTTCTCGACCGGGTAGTGCTCGCGGCCCAGCAGCTCGCGGATGATGTACGAGTTGCGGTAGGGGCCCATGCCGAGGTCCGGGGAGGTGATGCTGTGGGTGTGGGTGCCGGCGTTCTGCAGGAAGACACCGCTGCCGGTGGTGTCGATGCTGTAGTTGCGGGCGACGTCGAAGCGGCCGTGGCCGTCGAGGCGGAGCCGGTCCAGGACGGGCTCCAGGAAGGCCGGCGGCTGGTACTTGTAGCCGGTGGCCAGGACCAGGCCCTCGGTGATCAGCTCGAAGTCCCGGTCCTGTTCGGTGTGGTGGAAGCCGAGGGTGTAGGAGTCGGAGGTCTCGTCGTACGAGGCGGCGGTCAGCTCGGTGTGGGTGAGCAGCCGGGTGGGGACGGGGGCCTTGGCGCCGAAGTTCGTCTGGTAGAGCAGGTCGAAGATGGCGTCGACGAGATCGGAGTTGATGCCCTTGAACAGCCCCTTCTGTTCGGACTCCAGCCGGTAGCGGGTGTTCTCGGGCAGGGCGTGGAAGTAGTCGACGTACTCCGGTGAGGTCATCTCCAGCGTGAGCTTGGTGTACTCCAGCGGGAAGAACCGCGGTGAGCGGGTGACCCAGTTGAGCCGGTAGCCGTGGACGTCGATCTCGGAGAGCAGGTCGTAGTAGATCTCGGCGGCGCTCTGGCCGCTGCCCACGATGGTGATGCTCTTCTTGCGCTGCAGGTCCGCCCGGCGGTCCATGTAGCGCGAGTTGTGCAGGTGGTCGCCGCCCAGCCCATGACAGACGGAGGGCATATACGGCGGGGTGCCGGTGCCCAGGACCAGGCGGCGGGCCCGGTGGGTGACGTGCTCGCCGGTGCGGGTCCGGGTGGTGTGCACGGCGTAGAGGCCGGAGGCCTCGTCGTACTCGACGGAGGTCACCTCGTGGCCGAAGCGCACCGAGGTGAGCCGGGCGGCGGCCCAGCGGCAGTAGTCGTTGTACTCGGCCCGCAGCGGATAGAAGTTCTCGCGGATGTAGAAGGAGTACAGCCGCCCGGAGTCCTTGAGGTAGTTCAGGAAGGAGTACGGGGAGGTGGGGTCGGCCAGGGTGACCAGGTCGGACATGAACGGCGTCTGGAGGTGGGCGCCGTCGAGGAACATTCCGGAGTGCCAGTCGAAGTCGGGCTTGCTCTCCAGGAAGAGGCCGTCGAGTTCTTCGATCGGCTCGGTCAGGCAGGCGAGCCCCAGGTTGTAGGGGCCGAGGCCGATGGCTATGAAGTCATGGGTGGACTGCGTGGAGACTTGCGTGGACATGCGGGTTACGGAATCTCTCGTTCGGACGGCGGGTCAGCCGGCGAGGCGGCGGAACTCGGGGCTGAGCTGCTCGTTGAGGTAGCGGCCCGCGTGCTCGGCGAGGAGGTCGAGGACGGCGGCGATGTCGTCCAGCGAGGTCTCCGGGTTGAGCAGGGTGAACTTCAGGAAGTGCCGGCCGTCGACCTTGGTCCCGGCCACGACGGCCTCGCCGGATGCGGCCAGCGCTTCGCGGGCGTACAGGTTGGAGGCGTCCGTCAGTGCGCGGGCCGGGCCCTCGGGGGGCAGGTAGCGGAAGACCACGGTGCTGAGCTGGGACTTGGTGACGACCTCGAAGCGCGGGTCGTCGGTGAGCAGTTCCCACGCGCCGGCGGCGCGGTCCACGACCTCGTCGAAGAGCTCGCCGATCGCGTCGGCACCCATGATGCGCAGGGTGAGCCAGAGCTTGAGGGCGTCGAAGCGGCGGGTGGTCTGGATCGACTTGTCGACCTGGTTGGGGATGCGCTGCTCGGCCATGCGGGCGGGGTTGAGGTAGTCCGCGTAGTACGTGGCATGCCGCAGCGTGGACCCGTCGCGGACCAGGAGGGCGCTGGAGCTGACCGGCTGGAAGAAGGACTTGTGGTAGTCCACGGTGACCGAGTCGGCGCGCTCGATGCCGTCCAGGAGGTGGCGTCGGGTGCGGGAGGCCAGCAGGCCGCAGCCGTAGGCGGCGTCGACGTGCAGCCACAGCCCGGCCCATTCGCACAGGTCGGCGATGCGGTCCAGGGGGTCGATGGTGCCGAAGTCGGTGGTGCCGGCGGTGGCGACGACGGCCATGACGGTGAGGCCCTCGCGGTTGCAGCGCTCGATCTCGCGGGCTAGGGCGGCGGGGCGCATCCGGCGGTCGGGGCCGGTCTCGACGCAGATCACGGCCTCCATGCCGAGGCCGAGCATTTTCGCCGACTTCTGGACACTGAAGTGACCGGCCTCGGAGGCGAGGATCCGCAGCTTCGGCAGGATGTCGTGCTTGGTAAGCGGGACGGCCGAGTTCTTGGCGGCGAGTACGCAGGCCTCTTCGCGGGCGAGCAGCAGGGCCTGGAAGTTGGACTGGCTGCCGCCACTGGTGAAGACCCCGTCGGCGTCCTGGCCGAGGCCGATGCGCTGCGCCGTCCAGTCGATGAGGCGGCGCTCGATGAGGGTGCCGCCGGCGCTCTGGTCCCAGGTGTCGAGGGAGGAGTTGACGGCGGTGAGGACCGCTTCGCCGAGCAGCGCCGGGATCACGACCGGGCAGTTGAGGTGGGCGAGGTAGCGGGGGTGGTGGAAGTAGACGGCGTCGCGCAGGTAGACGCTTTCGAGCTCGTCCAGGGCGGCTGCCGGGTCGGCGAGCGGGCTCTCCAGGTCGATCGCGGTGATCCGCGGGGCCAGGGCGGCCGGGGTGATGCCGCTGAAGGGCCGCTCGGTTCGGGCGATCCGGGTCGCCACCCGCTCGACGCCCGCGGCCAGGGAGTGCCGGTAGCCGTCCACCGTGCGGTCGTTGAACAGGTGGGCTCTCGCGTTCCCCGTCCTGGCTGCGGCCGTGATCGTGGCTGCCGGCTGTCCCTGGAAACTCATGTCTGTCCTTCCTGTCGCGAACACTTGATCATCGTTATTTAGGTAAGCCTAACCTAACTTACCTACCCGGAGATCGCTTCCTCGCGCAGCTGCTCCTCACTGGCGCCCCTGCGCCAGTAGCCGGAGAACTCAACGCACTTGCGGTCGAAGCCGCGCTCGCCGACCAGATGGCGGCGCAACGCCTTCACGCACCCGGACTCCCCCGCGATCCAGGCGTATGCGTTGTCGGACGGCGGCAGTTCGGCCGCCCGTACGGCCGCCGGAAGATCGCCCTGGACCAGCCAGGTGATCTCGGCGTCGGCCCGGCAGGGCAGGTCCTGGATGTCCCCGGCGTCGGGCACGTCGATCCAGACCCGGGCCTTCACCCCGGCCGGCAGCCAGTCCAGGATGGCGGCGACGGCCGGCAGCGCGGTGGCGTCGGCCGCGAGCAGCACCCAGTCGGCGCCGGGCGGCGGACGGAAACCGACGCTCTTGTTGTCCTCGACGGCCGGGCCGAGCAGCACCGCCCGGTCCCCCGGCCGGGCGGAGGCCGCCCAGGCGGACGCCGAGCCAGTATCACCGTGGAGGGCGAAATCGACGTCCACCTCGGCGAGTTCGCGGCGCTGGGCGCGCACCGTGTACGAGCGCATGACGGCCCGTACGGCCGGATCCGTCGCCCGCCACAGGGCGAACCAGCCGTCGCCCGCGTCGGTGGGGACGACCGGGGTGCCCTGGCCGGGGTGCGGCAGGAAGAGCGAGAAGCTCTGGTCCCGGCCGCCCCCGGCGAAGTCCCGCAGCTGCCCGCCGCCGAAGGTGACCCGGAACATGGAGGGGCCGAGGCGCTCACTCCGTACGACATGGGCATCGAAGAACCGGAACGCTCCGGCGACGGAACTGGTCATGCGGTCATCCCTTCAAGGGGCGGTGCGGGGCGATTCAGCTGAGCTTCTTGGACTTGCTGATGGCGGCGGCCAGGTTCTCCAGCAGCGGTGCGGCGCCCGCGTACGAGAACCGGGGCACCGCGTCCCACTCGGCGATCTGGCCGGCCTTGACGGCGGGCAGCGCCTTCCAGGCGGCCTTGGAGGTGAGGTCCTTGGGCTGGAGGGCGCTGGCGCGGTTGTCGAGGATGATCAGGTCCGCGTCGTACTTGTCCGCGTTCTCCCAGCTGAGGCTCTCGAAGTAGTCGCCCTTGTCGAGCTTGGTGGGGACGACGATGTCGACGCCGAGGGACTTGAAGTACATGAGGTCGCTGCTGACCCCGGGGTTGGACGCGTAGAAGATGCTGGCGCTGGCGGAGGCGGCCAGGACCTGGAGTCCGCCGCTGGCCTTGGCGGCCGAGCGCAGGGTCGCGGCGGCCTTCTCGAAGCGGGCCTTGGCCTCGGTGACCTTGGCCGCGCCCAGGTCGGCGCCGAGGGACTCGGCGAGCTCGGCGTAGCGCTGGATGGGGGTGGTCAGCGGCACCCGGGCGACGGTGATGGCGGCACTGGGGGCGAGGGCGAGGATCTTCTTCTCGCTCTCGGTCGGGACGTACCACAGGCTGCTCGACTCGTACTGGTGGGTGACGAGGAGGTCGGGGTCCAGAGCCGCGTACTTCTCGATGTTGAACTCGCCCCAGACGTTGCCCAGGATCGTCACCTTCGAGATGTCCAGGTCGCCGGCCTGCGGGTCGGCCTTGCCGTTCGCGAGCTTGGTCTCGCCGAAGACCCCGACGATCCGGTCGTCGATGCCGAAGTCGACGAGGGCGGCGGCCACGCCGGTGAAGGCGACGATGTGCTTCGGGGCGGTCTTGGCGGTGAGCTTCTTCTTACGGTCGTCGGTGAAGATCCAGCTGCCGCCGCCGCTCGCGCTCGACGTGGCCGAAACGTCCGAATCGCCGTTCCCTCCGCAGGCGGTGAGTACGGCGCCGGCCCCGAGGGCGCCACCCGCGGTGAGCAGGCCACGGCGGGAGAGGGGAGCAGTGATTCTGGGCTGCGGCATGGCTGTGTCTTTCCTGTGAAAAGGTAAGGGGAGGGTAAAAACGTGAGGTCACAGGGACCCACGACGGAAGTTAGGTTAACCTAACCTAAGCCAATGTCCAACGGAGTGTCCCGGTACTCCCCCGGCCCGCACGGAGCCCGTACGTGTCCCTCACCAAGTCGCCGCCGATACGCCGGGATCCACCGGCCGGACGGGCCGGCGCACCCGCCCTGCGCGGCGCCGGACTGCTGGCCGCCCTGCTCCTCCTGACGGCCGTCCTGGCGCTCAGCATCGGGGTCGGCGCCCGGCAGCTGTCCCCCGCCGAGGTCTGGGACGGGCTCTTCGACAGCGGTTCCCCCGCCTACCCGGTCGTCCACGAGATGCGCCTCCCCCGCACCCTGCTCGGGCTGCTCGCCGGGGTCGCACTGGGCCTGGCCGGCGGCGTCATGCAGGCCCTGACCCGCAATCCGCTGGCCGACCCCGGACTGCTGGGCATCAACGCCGGCGCCTCGGCGGCCGTCGCCACCGCCATCTCCTTCTTCGGGATCGCGACCTTCAACGGCTACGTCTGGTTCGCGCTGCTCGGCGCGGCCGTCGTCTCGGTGCTCGTCTACGCGGTCGGCGGCGGACGCGGGGCCACCCCGGCGCGCCTGGCACTCGCCGGGTCCGGGCTCAACGCCACCCTCTACTCCTACGTCAGCGCCGTGATCCTGCTGGACTCCGCCTCCCTGGACCGGATGCGCTTCTGGACCGTCGGCTCGCTGGCCTCCGCCGAACCGGCCACCGTCGCCGAACTGGCACCCTTCGTCGTGGCCGGCCTGCTGCTCGCGCTGGCCCTGGCCCGGCCGCTCAACGCCCTTGCCCTGGGCGAGGATTCCGCCACGGCGCTCGGCGCCCGGCCGGCCCGGACCCGTACCGGCGCGATCGTGGCGGTGACCCTGCTGTGCGGGGCGGCCACGGCGGCCTGCGGGCCGATCGTCTTCGTCGGCCTGATGGTGCCGCATCTCGTACGCGCCCTGACCGGGCCGGATCTGCGATGGCTGCTGCCGTACTGCGCGGTGCTCGCGCCGGTGCTGCTGCTCGGCGCGGATGTGCTGGGCCGGGTGGTGGCCCGGCCCGGCGAGCTCCAGGTGGGGATCGTGACGACCGTGCTGGGCGGGCCGCTGTTCCTGTACTTCGTGCGCAGGGGAAAGGTGGCGCGCGCATGAGCGTCATACGTTTGCGCGTCATGCGCCTCACTGGCGGCCGCTCCGTCGTCTTGCGGCCCCGGGCCCTCGCGGTCGGCGCGGGCTGCGGGCTGCTCGCCCTCGCCCTGGGCGTGCTGGCCATCGGCAGCGGCGACTACCCGATCAGCCCGGCCGACGTGCTGAGCACCCTGGCCGGACACGGCTCCGCCGCGCAGGACTTCATCGTCAACCAGCTGCGGCTGCCGCGCGTCGTCACCGCGCTGCTGGTCGGCGCGGCGCTGGGGCTGTCGGGCGCGCTCTTCCAGTCCCTCGTACGCAATCCGCTCGGCAGCCCGGATGTGCTCGGCTTCACCCAGGGCGCGTCGGCCGGAGCACTGGTCGTGGTCGTCACCGGGGGCAGCAGCCTGGCGCTGGCCTGCGGCGCGGTGGCCGGCGGCCTGGCCACCGGGGTGCTGATCCACGCGCTCGCCTGGCGGCAGGGCGTGCACGGCTACCGTCTGGTGCTGATCGGCATCGGCGTCGCGGCCGTCCTGACCGGCGTCAACAGCTATCTGCTGACCCGGGCCCAGCTCATGGACGCCGCCCGCGCCGTGCTCTGGCTCACCGGCAGCCTGGACGGGCGCGGCTGGGAGAACGCCTGGCCGCTCGCGGCCGCGATGGCGGTGGTGGTGCCGCTGGTGCTGGGCCTCGGGCGGGCGCTGCGGATGATGGAGATGGGCGACGACGCGGCCTGCGCGCTGGGCGTGCGCGTCGAACGCGTACGACTGGTGCTGCTCGCCTCGGCCGTGGTGCTCGCCTCCTTCGCCGCCGCGGCGGCCGGGCCGGTGTCCTTCGTGGCCCTGACCGCGCCCCAGCTGGCCAGGCGGATGACCAAGGCGCCAGGGGCCGGTCTGCTCCCTTCCATGGCCACCGGCGCGGCCCTGCTGGTCGCCGCCGACTGGGGCGCGCAGCGGCTGTTCACGGGCCATCAGCTGCCGGTGGGCGTGGTGACGGGCGTACTGGGCGGCGGATACCTCGTGTGGCTGCTGGCCACGGAGCGCAGGGCGGGCCGGATATGACAACGAATCCGAATACAGGAACGGAAGCAGCGCACGTCATGGAATCCCGAGCGGAATCCCGCCTCACCGGCAACGGTCTCACCCTCGCGTACGACAAGCGCACGATCGCCGAGGACCTGACCGTGCCCGTCCCCGACCGGTCCTTCACCGTCGTCGTGGGACCCAACGCCTGCGGCAAGTCCACGCTGCTGCGCGCCCTTTCGCGCATGCTGAAGCCGGTTTCCGGAAGCGTGCTGCTGGACGGCCAGGACATCTCCTCCCTGCCCGCCAAGAAGGTCGCCCGCACTCTGGGCCTGCTGCCGCAGTCCTCCATCGCGCCCGACGGCATCACGGTCGCCGAGCTGGTGGCGCGCGGCCGCTACCCGCACCAGGGGCTGCTGCGCCAGTGGTCGCAGGACGACGAGCGGGTGGTCGGCGAGTCGATGGCGGCGACCGGGGTCGCGGACCTCGCGGACCGGATGGTCGACGAGCTGTCGGGCGGTCAGCGGCAGCGCGTGTGGATCGCCATGGCGCTGGCGCAGGAGACCCCGCTGCTGCTTCTGGACGAGCCGACGACCTACCTCGACATCGCCCACCAGATCGAGATCCTCGACCTGTGCGCGCGCCTGCACGAGGAGGAGGGCCGCACACTCGTGGCCGTACTGCACGACCTGAACCACGCCGCCCGCTACGCCACCCACCTCATCGCGATGCGCGACGGGAAGGTGGTGGCCGCCGGAGCCCCCAACGACATCGTGACCGCCGACCTGGTCGAGGAGGTCTTCGGGCTGCCCTGCCGCGTCATCGACGACCCGGAGACCGGCACCCCCCTGGTCGTCCCCGCCGCCCGCGCCCGGAAGCGGGCGCAGCTGTGAGCATCGGGGACATCAAGGGAGTCGAGGGCATCGAGGTCCACCGGGACGCCTGGGGCATCCCGCACCTGCGGGCCGGCAGCCCGGACGAGCTGGCTTTCGCCCAGGGCCGCAACGCCGCCACCGACCGCGCCTGGCAGATCGAGGTCGAGCGCCACCGCTCCCAGGGCACGACCGCCGCCTTCCTCGGCCCCGAGGCCGTCGGCTGGGACCGCTTCGCCCGCCAGTCCCGGCTGGACGACACCGCCCGGCGCTGCTTCCGCCGACTGGACGGCCGGACGCGGGCCTGGATCACGTCGTACGTGGACGGGGTCAGCGCCGGTCTCACCGAAGGGGCCGCCCACGCGCCGCAGTTCGCGGCCACCGGGCTGGCCCCCGGCCGCTGGGAGCCGTGGACCCCGCTGGGCGTGTGGCTGTCGACGCACATCCTGTTCGCCGGCTTCCCCGCCAAGCTGTGGCGCGAGGAGGTCGCCCGCCACCTGGGCGACGAGGCGATCGAGCTGTTCGCCACCGACGGCCCCGGCACCTCCGGCAGCAACGGCTGGCTGGTGTCCGGGGAGCGTACGCACTCCGGCTCGGCCCTCATCGCGGGCGACCCGCACCGTTTCATCGAGGACCCGGGGATCTACCAGCAGGTCCACCTCGCCTGCCCCGAGTACGACGTGGCCGGCCTCGCCGTCCCCGGCGTCCCGGGCCTGCCCCACTTCGGGCACGCGGGCGGGGTCGCCTGGGCGATCACCAACGCCATGGCCGACTACCACGACCTGTACCGGGAGCGGCTGCGGCGTACCGATGCGGGTGTCGAGGCCCTCGGGCCTGACGGCTGGCGGCCCGCCACGGTCCATGTCGAGACGGTGCAGGTGGCAGGGGCGGAGCCCGTCGCGGTCGAGGTGATCGAGACCGAGCGCGGGCCGGTCGTCATCGGCGGCGCCGACGGTCCCCTCGCCATCAGCCTGCGCTACCCGCCGCGCGTACGGGAGGAACTGGGCTTCGCCGCCCTGCCCGCGCTGCTGCGGGCAACCACCGTCGCCGATGTCGACCGGGCCCTCGACGGCTGGGCCGAGCCGGTCAATGTCGTCCACGCCGCCGACACCGCGGGCGGGTTGCTGCACCGGGTCGCGGGCGCGGTGCCGCTGCGGAGCCGCGACAACAGGCTGCGCGTCGTCCCGGCCTGGGAGCCCGGGCACGAATGGCTGGGCTGGCACGACCCGCTGCCGCGCGAGCCGGTCGACGGCGTCGCCGTGATGGCCAACGAGCGCGGCCTCGCCGAGCCCGTCGGCGTCGAATTCGCCCCGCCGTACCGGGCCTGGCGGATTCGGCAGTTGCTCGACGCCTCCGTGACCTGGTCGGCCGAGGACATGGCCCTGGTCCACACCGACACCCATCTGGGCTCGGCCCGGCCTCTGCTGGAGCTGCTCGCCACGCTGGACGGACTCAGCCCGCCCGCCTCGGCGCTGCAGGAGCGGCTGCTGGGCTGGGACCGCCGGATGGGCGCCGACAGTACTGACGCCACGTCATACGCGGCGGTGCGCGGGGCCGTTGTGCGGCGGCTCGGGTACCATCCGGCGCTGGACGGGCTGACGGAGTCCGTCTCCGGTCCCGCGTACCCGGCGCTCTTCCGGCCCTGGCTCGCCCTGCTGCCCCGGGTCGCGTACGCCCTGGAGTCCCTGCTGACGGCTGGGCTGTTCCCGGACGGCGACCTCGTGGATGCGGTGCGGGCGGCCGTAGAGGAGGTCGCCGCCGAAGCCGCCGCCCCGGCGCCCTGGGGGGAGGTGCACCGGCTCGCGCCCAGGCAGACTCTGCCCGACGCCGAGCCCGAGGACTGGCCGGGCCTGGCCGGGGACCACGACTGCGTCCTGGCCACCTCCAGCGTCCCCGGCCTCACCGACAGCTTCGCGCGCGGCCCCTCCGCCCGCTATGTCTGGGACCTCGCCCGCCGCGACGACAGCCTCTGGATCGTCCCCCTCGGCGCCTCCGGCATCCCCGGCGACCCTCACCAGCGTGACCAGCTGCCGCTGTGGGCGCGGGGCGAACTCGCCCCCGTCGTCACCGACTGGGACGTCCTGCACGCGCGGACCGCTCCCGGCTGCGTCCACGAGCAGAAGTTATCGACAGGGTTTTGTGTTGTCCGTTGTCCATCGCGAGCTCGGCCTCTCTGCCCCGGCCAAGGCGCCTGCATGGGGCAGTGTTGGACTGCCAGGGGGCGTTGTCCGTCGAGGCTGGCACCGTGGTGCTGCGCTCACGCCGGGGCACCGACATGGGGCCGGCCTTCCCCGAGATCGTGGCCGCAGCCGGGCGGCTGCCGGACGCGACCGCGATCGACTGCGTTATGCGACCTGTGGGGGTGTCTCAGCCCCAAGGTGTCTCAGGCGGCGCAGCTCCCAGAGACGAGACGTGACGGGCGTCGCGGCCACGTGCCGCAGGCCGCTCAGAGGTGGCCGTCCAGGAACTTCCGTACCTCGGCGATGGTCATAGGCCCCGTGCCGTGCGCCACCGCCTCTCCCTCCTTCAGCAGGACGTAGGACGGGGCTCCGGTGATCCCGTATCGCTCGGTCGCAGCCGGACAACGCGTGATGTCGGCGCGGACGGCCGTCAGGCGGCCCGTGTAGTCGTCGGCGATGCCACCCACGACGAGGTCCATCACCCGGCAGGGCTCGATTGCCTTGGGCCATGTCCCGGTGAAGTATGCGAGGACCGGAACTCCGCTCATCCCGAGGATGAAATTGAACTCCGCGTCCTCACGGGGGCGGTGAACCCGCTTCGCCATGGAAGCTCCTGACCTCAGATTCCGTCATTCCATCCCCATCATCCCTCGCGCGGTGTGCCAGGCCGGCCCGGTCGGTCGTCCGGTTGACCTGTCGGAAGGGAGGCACGGGGCCGTCGCAGAACCACGGTGGTCCCCGGCGCGAGCGGCCCGGCCCCCGCCCCTGGTGACCCGGCCTGGCCGCCCCGCCGGTCACCCGGCTGCAGCCCGCCGCGCGCCCGTGGGTCAGCTCGTGCCAGGACCGCGCCCTCCACGACGACATGAAAGACGTTTTCCAGGGCATAACGGACCAGATCACCGACCAGATGCTCGATGAGCGCGTCGACGAGCGGGCCGGTGCGCATCGTCCACCGGATCCAGCCGAGCCGTATCCGCCACCGCGCTCCTCAGAGACAGCGCCCCCGACGGGCTTCCCGAGGCCTTGTCCGGTCTTCACATCAACCCCCGGTCTCAGCTGGCTAATATCGCTCTTCCCGGGCCGCATGAGCCAGCTGATGGCACCGAGAGCGAGGCACGATTCCTGGACCGCTCGCGGACGCGGTCGTGGACGGTCGAAGTACGCGTCAGCTGGCCCGAAGACCGACCGCCAGCGTCAGTTCAAGGACCCGGTGTGGCGATGCGAGATCCGGAAACAGCTCCCGCAGCTGCGACATCCGGTACCGGACCGTCTGGGGATGGACGAACAACGCCGCCGCCACCTCGTCCCGCCTGCCCTGGTGCAGCAGCCACGCCCGCAACGTCTCCTCCAGCCGCCGTGCGGTCGCGACAGGCAAGGTCCGCAACGGTGCGAGGGCTCGGGCACGCAGGTCTGCGAACGCGTCCATGTCGGCGCTCAGCACCAGCTCGGGCAGGTGGTCCTCGGTGTCGCGAATATCAGAGGAGAGGGAGCGCGCGCGTACGGCTCGTGCGTACGAGGCGGACGCTCGAGTCCATGGCCGGGCCGGGCCGACCACGGCGGTGCGGTCGGTCAGCTGCCGCAAGAGATGTGATCGGTCGGCATCAGGGACGAGCAGCACACCGGTGGCGTCCGGCAGATCGTCGAGGACGAGGGTGCTCGGGTCGAGCCGGCGGTAGGCAGGCCGGGCCTGGGCGGCGGGCAGCAGGACCGCGGTCAGTGAAACCGGAGGCTGCCACCCGGCCCGTTGGACAGAGGCCAGCAGCACGTCCGGGCTCGCGCCGGCGAGGAGGTCGCGGGCCAGGTGTTCCAGGTGGCGCTCGTGGGCCCGGCCCCGGGCGGCCAGTTCGTCGGCGTGGCCCGCGGCGCTCGCGGCGGAGAGCTCGTCGATGTAGGCGAAGGTCAGCTCGGCGAACTTGGCGACCTCGGCGGCGGGCAGACCTGCGGGTACGGCACCCGCTGCCAGGCATCGCCAGGCCACGCGGGCGCCGACGCGGTAGGCGCTGAGCAGGGCGTCCATCGAACGGCCGTCGCGCACCTCGCCGCGGCCCAGCTCGTAGGCTGCTTCACCGGCGTCGCCACCTGTGGCGTTCCCGCTCGCGAGGTCCAGGTAGTGCCCCAGGGCGGTGCGGACGGCTCGGCGGATGGTGGCGCCCATGCGGCCCGAAAGAGCGTTGGCGTAGGGAGGGACCTCGTCGATGATCGCCTGGACGACCTCGTCGGCGGTGCTCTTCAGCGCGGCCCGAAGTGCGGTGACCGTCGTCTCATCCAGGGCCAGTTCGCTGGCCCTCCGGACTGCATAGCTCATATTTTGTTCCCTGCGAACAATTCAGCCGACCAGATTCACGTCCTACGGACAGGACTTTACGCCCTGAGGCGCAGCAAGCTGGAGTCATGACGAGTGCAGCCCTCCGCAGCAGGGCGTGGAAACTGCTGGAGATGGTCACGACGCCGCTGCTGCCGTCGGACTACCTCGACCTGGTCAGCCCGCTGCGTGCGGGCGCTGACCTGCGTGGGCGCATCGAGGCCGTGCACCCCGAGACGGGTGACGCCGCGACCATCGTGATCAGGCCGGGACGGGGCTGGCGCGGCCACACAGCCGGTCAGTACGTGCGGATCGGGGTCGACGTCGACGGGGTGCGCCTGTGGCGTGCCTACTCCATCACCTCGCCGACAAACCGCCAGGACGGCCGCGTCACGATCACCGTGAAGGCGATCCCGGACGGCAAGGTCAGCAACCACCTGGTCCGCAGGGCAAAACCGGGCACGCTGATCCAGCTCGACCAGCCGACCGGTGACTTCGTGCTGCCGCAGGCCAAGCCCGCCAAGGTGCTCTACCTGACGGCCGGCAGCGGCATCACGCCCGTGATGGGCATGCTGCGCGACACCGAGTTCGACGACGTCGTCATGGTCCACTGCGCGCCACAGCCGCAAGACGTGATCTTCCGCAACGAACTGCACGACCTGGTCGCGGACAAGAAGCTGCGGCTCACCGAGGTGCACACCGACACAGACGGCACGCTCGACATCGCCCGTCTCGACGAACTCGTGCCCGACTGGGCCGAGCGCGAGACCTGGGCCTGCGGGCCCGCGGGCATGCTCGACGCCGCCGAAGAGCACTGGACCGAGCACGGCGTACAAGAGCGCCTGCACACCGAACGCTTCCGCCCCAGCATCACCGTCGCCGGCGACGGCGGCGAGGTCACGTTCAGCGCCACCGGCAAGACCGTCGACGCGGACGGCGCCACGCCGTTGCTGGACATCGGCGAGGAGGCCGGCGTGCTCATGCCCTCCGGTTGCCGCATGGGCATCTGCTTCGGCTGCATCACGCCGCTCAAGGCCGGCGCCGTCCGCGACCTGCGCACCGGCGAGATCACCGAGGCCGAACCGGGCGTCCTCATCCAGACCTGCGTGTCCGCCGCGGCGGGCCCCTGCGACATCGAACGGTAGGAGCACCTTGACCGCCACCGACCCCACCGCCCACCTGACCGCGGAGCAGATCGAGGAGCTTGGCCGCGAGCTGGACGCGATCCGCGACGAGGTGATCGCCGGCCGCGGCGAGAAAGACGCCGCCTACATCCGTAAGGTCATCTCGGCGCAGCGCAAGCTCGAGCTGGTCAGCAGGGGCGTGCTGCTGTTCTCGATCTTCCCGCCCGCGTGGCTGCTCGGCACCGCCGGTCTGTCCGTGGCGAAGATCATGGACAACATGGAGATCGGCCACAACGTCCTGCACGGCCAGTGGGACTGGATGCGGGACCCGAAGATCCACTCCACCACCTGGGAGTGGGATCACGTCTCGCCGTCCGAGCAGTGGAAGCACTCGCACAACGAGCTGCACCACACGTACACCAACGTGATCGGCAAGGACAACGACCTCGGCTACGGCATCATGCGCGTCGACGAGGACCAGAAGTGGTACCCGTTCCACCTCGGCCAGCCGCTGTGGAACTTCATCAACGCCTGCTTCTTCGAGTACGGCATCGCCGCGTACGACCTGGAGCTCGGCAAGAACCTGCACAAGCGCCGCCGCAAGAACCCGGAGTTCCGCGCGCGGGCCAAGGCCGTGGGCCGCAAGATCCGCAAGCAGGTGCTCAAGGACTACGTGATCCACCCGCTGCTGTCGGGCCCGTCGTTCCTCACCACGCTCGCCGCCACGTTCACCGCAAACCTGATCCGCAACATCTGGACCCACTCGGTGATCATGTGCGGGCACTTCCCCGAGGGCGTGCAGGTCTTCGAGCGCCGGTCGATCAAGGTTGAGACGCGCGGCCAGTGGTACCTGCGCCAGATGATGGGCTCGGCGAACATCAGCGGCAGCAGGGCCATGCACTTCATGACCGGCAACCTGTCGCACCAGATCGAGCACCACCTGTTCCCGGACCTGCCGAGCAACCGGTACGCCGAGGTCGCGGTGAAGGTGCGCGCGCTGTTCGAAAAGTACGAGCTGGAGTACGTCACCGGGCCGCTGCCCAAGCAGGTGGTCTCCGCGTGGCGCAAGGTCTTCCGGCTCTCGCTGCCGAACAAGAAGCCCAAGGTCAAGACGCCGGACCGCGAGCAGGAGCTCGTCGCCGCCTGATTCCCGGTATTGGTTCAGATCTTTCGGCCGTACCGGCGGCACCGCCGGGTTCGGTGAGATCCGTTGCGGACGGCGGGCGGCCGCGACATCAGACCGTACGACACGGGATCCGGGCAGCCCGGTGTCCGGCTGCGCTGCCTGGACGTGCGCCAGGAGCTCAGCACACAGCCCCCGGCGAGGTGTTGTAGTTGTGACGTGGACACTGCCGCAACCGATGCTCGCCGCCCCTGTGTCCGATCCTGCGCTGCTGCCGGGGTGGGCGGGTGAGCCGAAGTCATCGAACGCTTGCACCCACGGGTGAAGCACGATCACCCGCTGCCAAGAGGCACCACCGAGCGCAACGCCGGGGGCGCACGTCAGCAGTACCGGGAGGCCACGGTCCGGGCTCAGCTGTCGGCCGCTGTTGGTTACTGGAAGGACCGGTCGCGCTCGCCGCTATTCGTTGTCGGTCGAGTCACCCATACCTGCACCTGTCCCGCTAGGGCGACGTATCCGGGTCCTTGCAGCGTGAACCGGTGGTCCGGGGTTCAGGATCCGGTGCGATAGCGGGTGAGCATGAGGGCGACGGCTTCGTCCACGATCGTGGTGTCGGTGGGGTCGGGCGGGACGAAGTCGGTGCGTACGAGTTGAGGCCACAGGAGCTGGCCGCAGATCATGCCGAGGAACTGTTCGGCCACTGCGGATGCCGGCTGGGTCTGTCCGTCGGCCGAACGGAAGTCGAGTGTGCCGGCCTGCGCTTCGGCGTCCAGGTAGTCGCGGAGCCGGTCGAAGAAGGGTCCGCGGTCGATGGCGAAGCCGGTGCCGACGATGTCGGCGAGTTCCGGCATCTGGGGAAGTTCGGTGATGATGAGGCGGCACAGCGCCGCCGTGCCGGGCCGCGAGACCAAGCAGGCGTAGTCGCGGCCGATGTGGTCCAGACCGTACCGGGGATCACCGGGCGGGGGCGGTTCGGCGTACTGCACATCCAGCTGCCACTGTTCGGAGGTGACGGCCGCGAACAGCGCAGCCTTGGAGGGGTACCGCTTGAAGAGGGTGCCGGTGGAGACGCGCGCCTCCCGGGCGATCTGGGCCAGGGAGGTCTTGTCGTATCCCCGGGCGAGGAAGAGGTCGCGGGCGGCGCGGATGATGCGCGCGCGGTTCTCCGCTTTGATCTGCGCGTGATACCCGGCCTGGCACGTATCGCCACCGGTTTCCGCTCGGTCACGGTCCGCCACCGACATACCCACGCCCCTCGCCCGTCTCCCAGCCGCATCCTCGCTGTCAGAGAACGGTCTGGCCACCGTCCAGGATAAGGTCCTGGCCCACAGCGAAGGCGGAGACATCGGAGGCCAGGTACACGACGGCTTCCGCGACCTCCTCGGGCAGACCCATGCGCCCCAGAGGAATGCCGGAGCTGATGGCCTCCAGAACCGCCGACTGCTGCGCAGGATCCTCGATCCCGAGCTTCGAGTACAGCGGAGTGTCCACCGGGCCGGGACTGACCGCGTTGAACCGGATGCCGTGCGACCTGAGCAGGTCCGCGTTCCACGACCGCATCAGGGAGCCGACAGCCGCCTTCGTCGCGGCGTAGGCGTTCGACTGCCCGTAACCGCCGTGCGCACTGTTGGACGCGTTGAGGATGACCGAGGACGGGTTGGCGAGCACGGGTACCAGGGCCTGCGTGAGAAAGAAGACACTCTTGACGTTGATGTCGAAGAGCCGGTCGAAGCTGTCCTCCGTGTGGTCCTCGAACGGCCGCCAGTCCGAGACGCCGGCGTTCAGGAATGCCACGTCCAGCTCCCCGAAGTGCTCACGCACCCGCTCCGCCAGGCCGCGCTGCGCATCGAGATCGCGCGCATCGGCCTGCACCACCGGCACCTTGTCCCCGAGGATCTGCCGCGCCTTTTCGATGCTGGCCGGGGTGACCCCCGTGACCAGCACGTCGGCCCCCTCCGCGATAAAACGCTGCGCGGTCTCCAGACCGATCCCACTCGTGCCGCCGGTGATGAGGGCGCGCTTGCCCGCAAGACGATTCATGTTCATTGTTCCTTGCCGAGTCGTGAGGTAAGTCGATGGACTCACCATCGGAAGGTAACTCCCGCACCACCCCCGAGGCAAGTCGATCCACTTACCACCGGTGGCCTGGAGCGGTTCGGCCACGCCGGAGAAGGTGGCCGACACCGGCAGCGGCGTCCGCGGCCAAGAGGTGGTCCTGCCTGACGACGTCTTCCAGCTTTGTGGGGCGCAGGCGGGCGTGTGCGGACGGGGCGAGCCCTATCGCGGGACGCTGACGAGCGAGGGCTCGCCGTTCGCGGGGAAGCTCGCGGCGCTCATCGGGCACCGGCGCGGTCGCTTCGCGGCAGCCGCTCGGCGACCAGGTCGTAGGAATCCTCGACCGCGTCGGTGACCAGCCGCTCGGTGATGCCGGGTCCAGGCCCGAGCGAGATCCAGTGGCGTTTGTCGAGATAGCGGCCCGGTGTGATCGAGGCGTAGTCGCGTACTTGAGCGCGGGCGTGTTCGGGTTCGCACTTGACCGTGATGATCTGATCGTCCGGGTCGTCGGTGATGATCAGGAACACCTTGCCCGCGACCTTGTACACGTCGAGTCCCGGGGTGAAGGGGTAGCCGTGGCTGACGTCGGGGAGGGCCAGGGCCGCCTGGCGGGCGGTGTCCTGGAGGCGGTCACCGGCCGTGTTCACCGGGCCGCCCGCGTGCCGATGCCGTAGGTGTGCGGGTCGACAGGCCGCTCGGCCTTGGGCAGATGGGCGACGACGAGCCGGTAGGAGTCGGTGACGAGCTCCCTGACGAGCTCCCTGTCGACGCCTTCTCCGCTCTCCAGGGTGATCCAGTGCTTCTTGTTCATGTGGTAGCCGGGGGTGATGTGGCTGTACTGCTCCCGCAGGGCGTCGGCCTCGCCGGGGTCCGCCTTGAGGATCACGACGGGACGCCCCGGGACTTCGGTCATCAGCATGAACACCTTGCCGCGTACCTTGTAGACCTCCCAGTCGGGGCCGAAGGGGTGCTCCAGCTGGGCTCCGGGGAGTTCCTCCGCACAGTCGGCGGCGGTCTTGTGCAGGGCCGATCCGTTCATGGGTGGTGAGCCTTCTCAGGTGGTGACGGACTGTGGCATCGAAGGAGGCGGAGGGCGCGCCGCGCGAGCGCGGTGGCACGTCCCATCCTTCCGTCGAAGCCGACCGGAAGGGCGGTAGGCTGCGGACACGTGATGGTCGACAAGCGACACTCCGGGCCGAGCAGGCAGGCCGGACCAGCTGCGGTTCCGCTGTACGGTTTCCAGCCCCCGGTCGGTACTCCGTACGGCCTTGAGGTGCGTACCGTCGAGGATTTCTTCGCCCAGCACGACGACTGGCCGTGGAACCCGCCCCGTCCGGGCCGTGCCACCTTCCACTACCTGATCCTGGTCACCGAGGGTGAGTTGCGGCACGACGTCGACTACGTCACGCGGACCGTCGCCCCCGGCCAGTGGCTGTGGGTGCGTCCCGGGCACGCGCAGTGCTGGCATCCGCCCGGCGCGGCCCGCGGCCCGTTCATCCTGTTCGAACCGGACGTGCTGCGGCCCGACCTCGCCCGCCTCCTGGCCCCGCTCACCGCGCACGAGGCCCCTGCCGTGCTCAGCCCGCACCCCGACGACACCGCCTGGCTCCATCAGACGGCACTCCAGCTCCTGGACGAACACCGCGCACTGGGGCGCCGCCCCCTCGGCATCCACCACGCCCTGCGGCGCAGCCTGCTCGAATCGCTGCTGCTGCGCCTGGCCAACTCCCCGGGCATCGCCCCCATCGGCACGGCCACGGCCGGCATGGGCCGTGCCGACAGGTACGGAGGCTTCCTGGACGCCTTGGAGCTGCACTTTCGCGAGCTGCACCACGCCGCGGATTACGCCGAACTGCTCGGCTGTTCGGTCCGCACTCTGAGCCGTGCCGCCCGGGACGCCACCGGCAAGGGGGTACGTGAACTCATCGACGAGCGGCGCCTCCTGGAAGCCCGGCGCCTGCTGGGAGGTGCCCAGTGGGATGCCCGGGCTGTGGCCGTCCACCTCGGCTTCACCGACCCCGCGAACTTCGGCCGCTTCTTCCGCGACCGCACCGGTCTCACCCCGGCCGCCTTCGCGGCCGGCGAGGCCACGACCGTCCCCCCTCCGCTCCTTGGTTGACGATCTCGGTGGTTTCCGGCTGGGTCTCAGTCGACGGCCTCGATGGTGACGTCGACCGTGCCGTCGTACTTCTTGAAGGCATCGGCCCCCGAGTCGATTTCGCCGAGGATGATGATGCCGGGGTCGGGGATGGACTGGCCGTCGTGGTCATAGAAGATGGCGATGTCGGGACCGGGTGACCAGTAGATGATGTTGCCGATCTCGTAGCTGGACTGCGGCTCGCCTCCTGCGGTGAGAGACCGGGGCAGGTGACCGTACTTCTCGCGCTTGAACAGGTCGTTCGTCTGCAGCGTCAGCGGAAGCAGTGAGGCGAAGTCGCGTGCCGTCGCGTTGTCGTCGAGGGTTGCGTTGAGGATGGTTTCTCCGGCGGTCAGTCGGATTCTCAGATGGGTTTCTGCCTTCTGGGGTGTTGTTGGAGTGATCGTCGGCGGCCGACACGTACGCCATGTTCATCGGGGTACGAAAGTCGATCCACTTACCATCGGGGCTTGGAGCTGGTCGGCCATTTGCCCGGCACGGCCACGGCCACGGCCGGCCCATATCAATTCCTGTGCCAGTTCCTCTTACGGATGCTGTGGCCGGCCGTTGTCGACCGTCGCGCATCGGGGGTGGTTGGTTGTCTCTTCTCAGTTGCCCAGGTCCCAGCCCTCCAGGACGACGACGTGCTTGCCCGGCGTGGTGCCGGACTCGATGTCGGCCTGGGCGTCACGGACCTGTTCCAGGCCGTGGTGGACCTTCGCGACCGGGACTTTGAGGCTCCCTGCGGCGATGGCCTGGAGCTGGCGGGCGAAGACGTCGGCCGGGAGGTCGGCGGCCTGACCGCCGTAGGACGTCAGCCGCACCCCGTTGGGGATCATGAACGGAGTGAAATCGGGGATCGTCCACTGGCCCGCCAGGGCTCCGGTGAAGCAGACCGTGCCGTGCCGGCGGACGGTGCGGAGGGTGTCGGCGAGCACCGAGCAGCCCACCAACTCCAGTACGGCGTCGACACCCTCCGGCATCAGCTCGCTCACCTGGTCGGCGATCGTGCCGCTGTCGACGAGGGGATGGTCGACGCCTGCGGCCCGCAGTCCCCCGGCCCTCTCCGGGCTGCGGGTGGTGGACAGCACGGTGGCTCCGAGGTCCTTCGCGATCGTGGCCGCGCTCAGCCCGACCGTGGAGGTGCCGCCGCGGATCAGCAGCGTCTGCCCGGCCTTGAGGTCCAGGCCGGTGGTCAGCGATCCGTAGGCGGTCTGGAACATCTCCGGCAGCGCACCGACCACGTCCCACGGCAGGCCGGTCTCAAACGGGATGACCTGCGCCGCGGGGACGGTCACGTACTGGGCGTACGCGCCGTCGTACGAGCGGCCCATGCCGCCCATCATCGTGGCCACCTGCTGTCCCGGCCGCAGTTCGCTTTCCTCGTCGGCCTCATCGACCACGCCGACGCCCTCGATGCCGGGCACACGCGGGTAGGTGACCACCGCGTCCGACTCGCCCTTGCGGGTGGTGACCTCGGACTCGTTGACGCCGAACGCCTTCACCCTGATCCGCACCCAGCCGGGCTTGCGTATGGGCACCGGCACATCCTTGATCTCCAGTGCGTCGAGGCCGCCGGGCCGGGTGACGACGACGGCCCGCATCGTCGCCGGTGCGGCGTCGCCGGCTGCTGTCGGTTGGCTCATGTCGAGTTCCTTGCTCTGTTCGCCCCCAGGTGCGCTGTTCCGGATCGCCCGGTGACCGTCAGGGGCGGGCGATGTTCTCGAACAGGTCGAGGACCGCCTGGTAGCGGGCGCTGGGCTCGTAGGGAGGGTTGCCGACACTTCCCGAGGTGGGCCGGTCCGTGACGGCGGGCCACAGGCGGGTCTGTTCGCAGGTGACGAAGTCGAGGACGATGTCGCGGATACGCGTGTCACGGTCAGCCTGTTCAGGGCTGCGGCCCGGCTGTTCCTGGCCGACCAGGGCGTACATCTCGGTGCCGTGCACGGCAGGCGCACCCTCGGCGGGCCCGATCATGAGGAGATGGGCGTTGCCGCCCGCGGCGGCGTGGGCCAGAGCACCGCGAGCGGCGGGGAGCGTGAAAATGTAGTCCGTCAGGGACGCGGCGCGGACCTCGGCAGGGGTGCGGCCGCCCTGGTCGTAGGTATCGACGATCCTCCTGGCGCGGGAGCGGGGAATACGCCACCCCGCGAATTCGTCGGTGACGCGGTCGACGGCGTTCGGGTCGAACCGGTCGAGGTCGTTCGCCACCCACCAGCCCATCTCGTCACTGGCCGTGCTCAGGAGGACGTCGATGTCCCGGTGCGAACCCGAGGCCAGGACTTCCAGGGGGTGGGCGCGCAGCACCCCGCCGGGCTGTTCGGCGTCCAGGACGACGCCGAGGCTCTGGTTGTCCATCCCGCCACGGACTCCGAGATCCGTCGGACAGACCTTGCGCAGGGCGGCCACCAGGGAGGCCGCGTCCAGATCGATCAGCTTGTCGGGGTTGCCCGCGACACCGAGTTCGGTGACGAACCGCTCCGCGAGCTCCTCGGCCCACCAGGCCGGGACGAGACGCGAGGGCGCGCCGGAGAACCCGGCCAGCCGCCGGTACAGGCCGTC
This sequence comes from Streptomyces sp. NBC_01537, assembly GCF_045040445.1. Taxonomy (NCBI): domain Bacteria; kingdom Bacillati; phylum Actinomycetota; class Actinomycetes; order Kitasatosporales; family Streptomycetaceae; genus Streptomyces; species Streptomyces sp. NBC_01537. The sequence goes on from NZ_CP109392.1 coordinate 992,243, forward strand.
CGCGGAGGAGGCCCCGAGCAGCCCGAGGGTGGAGTAGGCGCCGGCGCTGTGGCCGAAGACGGTGACGTCGTCGGGGTCGCCACCGAAGTGGGCGATGTTCTGCTTGATCCAGGTGAGGGAGGCGATGACGTCCTGCAGGCCCAGGTTGCTGGCCTCGGCGAGCCGCCCGCCGTACTGCGAGAGCGAGAGCGCGCCCAGTGCGCCGAGCCGGTAGTTGACCGACACGCTCACCACGCGCCCCGTCGCGGCCAGACCGGCGGCGTTCGAGGTGGTCTGCGTGTTCGCGCCGAACTCGAATCCGCCGCCGTGAATGTACACGGCCACCGGCAGCGTCTTCCCGGCCGGCTGCTCGGGGGCCCACACGTTCAGGTTCAGGCAGTCCTCGCCCGTCCCGCTGTCCGCTTCGAGCCAGTCGCCGCTGTCGGGCTGGACCGGGGCGACGCCCTTGCGGTCGCAGGGGCGATCCGGAGCGAAGTCCGTGACTACGGGGCGGCGGTACCGCTCGGCGGTGGCGTACGGGATTCCCCACCAGGACCGCACCCCTGGTGCAGTCGGAGCCTTGGGCGCGGTCGCGGTCATGGCGTGAGATTCCTTCCGGTGCGGTTCGGGTGTTTCGCGCGGCGTGTCGGCGGCTGATCGCTCGCGGTGACGCTCTCCAAGCATTCCCTGGACTCCGATAAATCGCCGAGCGGACAGCAGTCACCCGGTGGTCATCAGGTGACACTTCTCTGTACCTCCTTCTCGTAGCCAGGCCGCCGCGGCGGCCTGGACGGCCTGAGGTCCCGCCGTCAGCGCGCCCGGTGGACTTTGGCCAGGGGAAGCCAGCCGTGCAGGCACAGCACGGCGCCACCGCTGAAAGGGATCGCTGCGGCCCTGGGCCGCAGCCTCTACCGTCCGGCCCACATCCACTACGCACCCGCCATCCCGTGATCGACATGGCGCCGGACTCATCTTCGGCTGGGTCACCCAGGACCGCGCCCGCTTCTGGGCATTCGCGAGCACTCGCGTGAGCACGTCCAGGAGATCTACGAGTACCTGGACTCCCTCACCACCCACCACGCGTACCTGCTGGAGCGCGACGGGTGCCCCGTCGCCCTCTTCCAGTCCTACGAGCCTGCCGAGGATCCCGTCGGCGAGTGCTACGACGTGCTGCCGGGCGACTTCGGCATCCATGTCCTCATCGGCCCCGTGGCGGTCGGCGGACACACCGAACGCGGCTTTACCGCCGCCCTGCTGACGGTGTTCCTCAGGTACCTGTTCGACGCCGACCCTTCCCGTCAGCGGATCGTCGCCGAGCCCGACGCCCGCAACGAACGGGCCGTGGCCCGCTCTCTGAGGGCGGGCTTCGTGCTCGGGCCCGAGGTCCAGTTGCCCGGGAAACGGGCGCGGCTGGTCTTCCTGGCGCGGGAGGCGTTCGCCGGGGCGTAGACCCCGAACGCCCTGCGGTGTCCTCAAACGCCGGACGGGCCGAAGTGGCAACCTTTCGGGAGGTGGCGGCGACTTGAGGACATGCCCCGTACAAAACTCGTGGCCGTGACCATCGCGGCATTGATCGGCGCAGGCACCGTCACCGGCGGCGTGATGCTGTCCTACGCTGCTACATCCCGCCCGTCAGAGACAGCAGCCACGGACGGGGCGACGCCGTCCCTCCCGCAACTGGCGGATGTGGGACGGCCGTCGGCGGAGACCGGAGGCCGCGCTGCGGCAGCCGGCGGCGCGCGGGCGTCGGGATCGCCGTCGGCGTCGGCGTCACGCCAGGCGGCCGGAGCGTCGGCCAGGGCGACAACCGCCCCGGCCTCGGAGTTCTTCAACGACCCGCAGTCGCAGGTGAACCAGTGGGTCGCCGCCAACAAGAGCGACTCACGCGAACCGCTGATCGCGTCGAAGATCGCGAGCCGCCCGCAGGCGGTGTGGTTCTCGACGTACAAGCCGTCCACGGTCACGGCCGACGTACGCCGGGTCACCTCGGCCGCCGCGGGCGCGGGGAAGGTGCCGGTGCTGGTGGCGTATCAGATACCGAACCGGGACTGCGGCGGGGCGTCGGCGGGCGGGGCGCCGGATCTGGCGAGCTATGACGCGTGGGCGAAGAAGTTCGCGGCGGGCCTGGGGAGCGGGGAGGTGATCGTGATCCTGGAGCCGGACTCGGTGGCATTGACGACGTGTCTGTCGTCGTCCGAACTGAACGGCCGGTACGCCTCGCTGACGCGGGCGGGCGCTGCCATTCACGCGGCGGATTCCCGGGCGAAGGTCTACTTCGACGCGGGGCACTCGCATTGGAACAGCGCCGCCGATCAGGCCGCGAAGCTGCGCTCGGCGGGCGTGCTCACGAGCGGCGACGGGATCTACACCAACGTCTCGAACTTCCAGCTGACCTCGGCCGAGATCCCGTACGCCAAGCAGGTGCTGGCGGCGCTCGGCGGATCGTCGCGGCTGCACGCCGTGATCGACACCGGCCGCAATGGCAACGGCGCGCCTGCCGACGGCAGTTGGTGCGACCCGGCGGGACGGGCCGTCGGCACGGCACCGACGACGGCGACCGGGGATGCGGCGATCGACGCCTTCCTGTGGGTCAAGCCGCCTGGCGAGGTGGACGGCTGCGCGGGGCCGACGGGTTCGTTCTCGCCGGATTACGCAGCGGCTCTGGCGGGCGGGTAGCGAGCGGTTCGGGGCAGGTGTAGAGCGCGGCGGCGGCCGGGGCGGCCCGGATGATGGCGGCGACCAGGGTCTGTCCGGTCGATCTTGGTCGGATAGGCCGCGGCGTCTGGGGTGGTGCATCGCAAGGCGCCGGAGCGCCCGCAGGGTGGTTTCCTGTGGGCGTTTCGGCAACGCCGCGAGGTGCCGCCCGCCGCGCCAGCGGCTGATGTCGCTGCGGCGTAGCGGACCCGACCAAGATCGACTGGACAGGCCCTGGATCCGTCCGGCGGACGGGGAGGTCGGCGGTCACAGCTGGGGGCGCTGTCGGTTGTGGAGGGAGCAGGCGTGGGCGTGGGCGGCCCGGGCGACGAGGGCGCGGATGTGCTGGGCGGCCTGGCCGGAGTGGCGTACGGGGGCGGCGAAGGGGAGCCGGGCGTCGGCGTGGCCGCGGGCGTATTCGAGGCGCAGGACGAGTCCGTAGCGGTCGAGTCCGATCGGGTGGATCGCGGTGGTGCCGAGCAGGAGGCGGGGGGACAGCAGGCGGCTGAGCTTGACCACCGTGTCGGTGTGGGCGGTGCTGAGGTGGCCGAGCAGTTCGGCCTCGTCGCCCGCGAGGGGGTCGGGGTCCGCCTGGGCGAGGGCTTCGGCGGCGATGAGGGTCCGCTCCCCGGCTTCGGTGAGGACGGCATGGCTCGTCGTGAAGCGCAGTGGCCCGGGGGCGTCGGCGCCGGTGCGGCCGGACGCGTGGCCGAGCCGCCCGCTGAGCGTCAGGCGGGCCCGGACGCGGTCGCGTACGGGGGTCGGGGCGATGTCGGTGAACTCGGCCTCGGCCTGGAGGCCTTCCGCCGGGGCGTGGGCGAGTTCGGAGTGCAGGTGGTCGGCGGACGGGTCGGTGAGGGTGAGCCGCCCGGAGGAGTCGGCGGCGTGCATGCCGATCATCTCGATCCGGTGGTCCGCCGTGACGACGGTCAGGGATCCCGCCGTCGCGAGGATCGAGCGGGCGCGTTCGGCGGGCGTCGGTTCTGTGCGCAGGCCGGTATCGGACATGGGCGCTTCACCTCTTCGGGGCCTTCGAGGGCCTTCGGGACGGGGTGGCGGTCCTGTTCCCGCCCCCGGGCTCCGGGGCAGGAAGAGGACCGACGGGCTTGGACAGCGCTTGTCCTCAATCGCCGGACGGGCTGAATTCAGCCCGTCCGGCGATTGAGGACGGAACCGGCGACCGGACGGACCCGGTGAACCCATTCCGGTCGCCGCACTAGCCGGCGCCGTGCCGCGCGACCAGGGAGTCGCGGATCTCACCGGCCCGGACGGCGGTGGTGGACAGCAGGGTGGAGGTCAGCCCGTGGGTGTGCTCCGTGCCGCCCTGGAGATAGATCCCCGCTGTGACCTCCGGGGCGACCTCGACCCGGTGGTCACGGCCGACCCTGACCTCGTCCCCGTCGTCGCGCAGACAGATCTTGGCCGACTCGCCGAGCAGCGCTGCGATGTCCCGGGGGCGGTAGCCGGTGGCGTGGACCAGCAGATCGGCCGTCAGTTCCTGGAGCTGCCCGGTCGGCAGGAACTCCACGGCCACGTCGAGCCCGTCGCCGGAGTCCTTTACCTCGCGGATGCGGGAGACGTTGAGGAACCGCAGGCGCTCGCGGCCCTGGACCTTCTCCCGGTACGCGGTGGCGTACAGGGCCTCGATCAGTTCCATGTCGACCACCGAGTAGTTGGTGCTGCGGTGGTAGTCGAAGAGGGACTGCTTCACCTCGGACGGGGCGTCGAAATAGACGTCCACCGCCTCCGGGTCGAAGATCCGGTTGGCGAAGGGGCTGTCGTCCGCCGGAGTGTAGCCGTACTTGGCGAAGACGGCGCAGACCTCGGCGTCGGGGAAGGTGCGGTGGAGGTAGTCCACCGCCTCCGCCGCGCTCTGGCCCGCGCCGAGGACGACGGCCCGGCGCACCGGGGCCCCGGAGCCGGCCAGTTCGGCCACGCGCGGGAGGAGCTGGCTGTTGTGGACGACGCGGTCGGACAGTTCGGTGTCCGGCGGCAGATGGGGCTGCAGGCCGACCGCCACGCTGATGTTGCGGGCCCGGCGGGTCACCGTACGGTCCGGGTCCTGCGGGTCGCGGCAGACGACGTCGAAGCAGTCGATCAGCCCGTCCGTCCCGTCCTCGGTACTGATCGGGGTGATGGACAGCACCTCCTGCGAGTAGGCGGCCAGGTGCCCGACGCGGGCGGCGGCCCATTCGAAGTAGTCGTGGAACTCCACCCGCAGGGGGAACAGGGTCTTCTGGTTGAGGAAGTCGACCAGTCTGCCCTGCTCCCGGAGGTAGCACAGGAAGCTGAAGTCGCTGGTCGGGTTGCGCATCGTGACCAGGTCCTTGAGAAAGGACACCTGCATGGTCGCGTCGTCGATGAGCATGCCGCGGTGCCATCCGAAGCGGGGTTGTCTCTCCAGGAACAGGGCATTGACCTGTTCCTCGGGCAAGACCGTGGCGTTGTGTTCCTCAATGGCTATGGCCAGAGCCAGATTTGACGGTCCGAAACCTATGCCGAGGACGTCATGGATGGTGCCCGGGTCAGAGCTCGGTGCGTTCACCGTGGCATCGCCTCCTTCGCCGAGAATACTAGATAAGGTTAGCCTTACCTTGCAATGCATGTCGTCGAAGGGAAGTCCGGTAGATGCGCGTTGTCATGTTCGGCTATCAGACCTGGGGCCACCGAACGCTCCAGGCGCTCCTTGACTCGGAGCACGAGGTCGTCCTCGTGGTCACCCACCCCGTGAGCGACCACGTCTACGAGAAGATCTGGAGCGATTCGGTCGCCGAACTCGCCGAGAAGCACGGCGTTCCGGTGCTGCTGCGCGAGCGGCCCGACGACGCGGAGCTGATCGAGGCGATCCGCGACACGCGTCCGGACATCATCGTGGCCAACAACTGGCGTACCTGGCTGCCGCCGGAGATCTTCGACCTGCCGCCGCACGGCACGCTCAACGTCCACGACTCGCTGCTGCCGGCCTACGCGGGCTTCTCGCCGATCATCTGGGCCCTCATCAACGGCGAGGAGCGGGTCGGCGTCACCGCCCACCGGATGGACCCCGAACTGGACGCGGGCGAGATCCTGTTGCAGCGCTCGGTGACCGTGGGACCGGCCGACACCGCGACCGACCTGTTCCACCGCACCGTCGATCTGATCGGTCCCATCGTGACGGAGTCCCTGGACCTGATCGCCTCGGGCGAGGCGCGCTGGGTGCCGCAGGACCGGACCCGCGCGAGCTTCTTCCACAAGCGGTCGATCGAGGACAGCCGGATCGACTGGACCTGGTCCGCGGAGGAGCTGGAACGCCTGATACGCGCCCAGTCCGACCCGTATCCCAACGCCTTCACCCACCACCGGGGGCAGCGGATCCGCATCGTCTCGGCGGCCGTCTCCGAGGCCTGCTACGGGGGTACACCCGGGCGCATCTTCATCCGGGAGGGCGACGGGGTCGTCATCGTTGCCGGTGCGGACGCCCGCAGCGGCAAGCGCCGGGGGCTGCTCGTGCGCCGGCTGCGCACCGAGGACGGCACCGAGTACGCGGCCACCGACTACTTCCGCACGATGGGCGGTTATCTCACAGCCCGGCCGTGAGCGGGTCTCGGCGCGGTCGCCGGGCGGTCACCGGGACACGGGGGCCGGGATCGCGCCGAGGTGACGGCCCATGGGGATGATCAGCGGCGTGTTGCTGACCGGGTCGGTGATGACCTGGCAGCGCAGGTCGAAGACGTCCTCGACGGTGGCGGCGGTGATCACCTCGGCCGGCGGGCCCTCGGCGACGATGCGGCCGGACTTCATGGCGACGATGTGATCGGCGTAGCGGCAGGCCTGGTTGAGGTCGTGCAGCACCATCACCACCGTACGGTTCTCGCGGCGGTTGAGGTCGGTGATCAGGTCGAGGACGTCGATCTGGTGGGCCAGGTCGAGATAGGTCGTGGGCTCGTCCAGCAGCAGCACGGGGGTGCCCTGGGCGATGGCCATGGCGATCCAGGCGCGCTGCCGCTGCCCGCCGGACAGCTCGTCCACCGCGCGGTCGGCCAGGTCGGTGAGGTCGGTCTCCTCCAGGGCCTCGCGCACGGCCCGTTCGTCGGCCTCGGACCACTGCCGCCACCAGGTCTGGTGCGGCGAACGGCCCCGGCTGACCAGGTCGATGACGGTCAGCCCCTCGGGGGCGACCGGAGTCTGCGGCAGGATGCCGAGTCGCTGGGCCAGCTCGCGGGTCGGTATGGAGTGCAGAGCCCGGCCGTCGAGCTGCACCACGCCCTGGCGGGGGGCCAGCAGCCGGGCAAGGGCGCGCAGCAGCGTCGACTTGCCGCAGGCGTTGGCGCCGACGATCGCGGTGACTGCGCCCGCCGGGACGGCCAGGTCGAGGTTCTCCACGACCAGCCGGTTGTCGTACGCCAGGTGCAGGCCGCTCGCGGTCAGCTGCGTGCCGGAGGCGGGGCCGGGGCGCGGGCCGGGTTCGGTGGACGTCATGGATCGGTCAGCCTCCTGAGCCGGCGCGGTTGGTACGGATGAGCAGCCACAGCAGTACGGGCGCGCCCACGACGCCCGTGACGATGCCGACCGGCAGTTCGGTGCCGGGGATCACCTCGCGGGCGACGAGGTCGGAGCCGAGGACGACCAGCGCGCCGGTCAGCCCGGAGGCGACCAGCGGCGGCCACGCGGTCCCGGCGAGGCGCTGGGCGATCTGCGGGGCGGCGAGCGCGACGAAGGCGACGGGGCCTGCCGCGGCCGTGCCGAAGGCGATCAGGCCGACGCCCACGAGCATCAGCACCAGCCGGGCCGTGCGCACCGGGGTGCCGAGTCCGGCGGCCACGTCGTCGCCGAGCTGGAGGGTGCGCAGCCAGCGGCCGGTGGCCAGGGCCATGGGCACCAGCACCACCATGGTGAGGGCGAGGGTGTGGACCTGGCTCCAGGTGCGGCCGTTGAGATTGCCGACCAGCCAGCCGAGCGCGGCCTGCGCCTCGAACTGCTGGCCCCGGGCGAGCAGATAGTCGGTGGCGCTGGTGCACATCCACGACACGCCGATGCCGACCAGGATGATGCGGTAGCCGGTGGCACCGTTCTTCCAGGCCAGCAGGTAGACCAGCAGGGCGGTGCCCAGCGCGCCGAGCAGGCCCAGCGTCTGGATGCCGAGTCCGCCGTCCCAGCCGAGCACGATGCCCGCCACCACGGCGGTGCCGGCCCCCTCGGTGAGGCCGATCATGTCGGGGCTGGCCAGCGGATTGCGGGTCATGGTCTGGAACAGCGCCCCGGAGATACCGAAGGCGACGCCCACCAGCAGCCCGGTCAGGGCGCGCGGCAGCCGAAGCTCCTGGACGACCAGGACGGTGCCGGGGTCGCCGGAGCCCGCCAGGGCCTTGACGACGTCCGGGAAGGAGACCGGGTAGTCGCCGATGGCGACGCCCCAGCAGAAGAGCAGGAACACGGCGAGGACCAGGGCCGCGCAGACGGCGATCAGCCGGGGCCGCAGCACACCGGAGACGGGCGGCACGGCGAGCCGGAAGGGCCGCCTGGCACGGCGGTCGGCCGCGAGGGCTGTCACGGGTTCATACCTCCGCGAGCTTGCGTCGGCGGACCAGGGCGATGAAGAACGGGCCGCCGATGAAGGCCACCAGCGCGCCCGCCTGGATCTCCACAGGGCGGTCCACCATCCGTCCGACGATGTCGGCGGTGAGCAGCAGACAGGGGGCGAGCACCGCCGACAGCGGCAGCAGCCAGCGGTTGTCGGGGCCGATGCCGGCGTACTGGCTGAGGATGCGCGCGATGTGCGGGACGACCAGCCCGAGGAAGACCACCGGGCCGATGACGGCCACCGCCGCGCCGGTCAGCAGCATGACGGCGATGACGCCCTGGAGCCGTACGAGATGGAGCCTGCGCCCCAGCGAGGCGGCCACGTCGTCGCCGAGGGCGAGGCTGTTGAGCGCGGGGGCCATGGCCAGCGCCAGCAGCGCGCCGACGCCGAGGAAGGGCAGGATGCCCAGCACCACGCCGCTGTCCTGGTCGGCGAGGCTGCCGACGGACCAGAAGCGGTAGCGGTTCAGGGCGTCGGGGTCGGTGAGGACGATCGCGTTGGTGAGCGAGAACAGCAGCGAGGTGACCGCGACCCCGGCGAGGGCGAGCTTGACCGGGGTGGCGCCGGAGCGTCCCGACCGGCCGAGCACGAAGACCACGACGCTGGCCGCCAGCGCCCCGGCGAAGGCGAACCACACGTACCCGTACAGCGATCCGACGCCCAGGACGGCGATCGCGAGGACGATGCCGAAGGCCGCTCCCGCGCTGACGCCCAGGATCCCGGGGTCGGCCAGCGGATTGCGGGTCAGCGCCTGCATCAGCGCCCCGGACAGCCCGAGCGCGGCTCCCGCCGCCAGCCCGAGCGCGGTGCGGGGCACCCGGGCCGACCAGACGATGTTCTGCGTCAACTGGCTGTCGGCGTGGCCGAAAAGGGCCCGCAGTACCTGGCCGGGCGGGATGCTCACCGCCCCCAGCGCGATGGACAGCAGGCACAGAACTGCCAGCAGCAGCGCCAGCAACACGCAGAGCAGAAGGGGGCGCACACTCCTGCGCCGGTTCACCGGCCGGTCTCCACAGGTGACTTCCTTAGTTCCTTAGGTTAGGCAGCCCTTAACGATACCGTGCTGAGCTGCGAACCCCTTGCTCCGGACCAGGGCTTTCTAGTTAGGTAATGCTTACCTTAGTATGACTGGCGGTTGCGGCTCGTTCGAGCCGGATCCTTCACGATGGGGAGGCGCGGACGCCTGTGTCGGGCAACGAAGAACTCACGGCGGCGGCAGCTCGGTACTGGCGCGGACGGCTGATCCCCCTCCCTCAGGAGACGGCCCTCCCGCTCGACTTCCCCTATCCGCAACAGCTCGATGCCACCCGTTCCTCCCGGGCCTGCGCCTTGACCAGCGAACTCCCCGGTACCGCCGTCCTGCTCGCCGCGTACGTGGCCCTGCTGCACCGCTACGGCGGCGGCGCACCCGAGGTCGCCGTGGCCCACGACGGGCTGCCGCTGCGGATCGAGGTCGACGGTCACACCACCTTCGCTGAGCTGACCGACCGCATCGACGCCGCCCGTACCGAGGCCGCCGCGCACCGGGCACCGCTGTCCGTGCTGGCGGCGGAGCTGCGGCCCGAAGCCACGCGCGGCGGCGGGCTGTTCTGCGACACCGGGTTCGGTGCCCACGAATGGGACGCCCCACTGGACCTCGCTCTGGAGGTGACGGCCGGCGGGATCCGCGCCACCTACCGGCCCGACCTCTTCGAGGCCGCCACCGTCGACCGGCTCCTCGGCCACTACGCGACGCTGCTGGCGGACGCCCTCGCCCGCCCGGACGCCCCGGTCGGCGAACTGGAGCTGCTCGGCGACGAGGAACGGCACCGGATCCTCACCGAGTGGAACGACACCGGGCACGGCGTTCCCGCCGCCACCTGGCCGGAGATGTTCGCCGACCAGGTCCGGGCCCGGCCCGACGCGATCGCCCTGGTCTTCGAGGACACCCGGCTCACCTACGCCGAACTCGACGAGCGCGCCAACCGCCTCGCCCACGCACTGATCGCCCGAGGGGCAGGCCCCGAGAGCGTGGTGGCGCTCGCCGTGCCGCGCTCGGCCGAGCTGATCGTCGCCGAGGTCGCCGTCCTGAAGTCCGGCGCGGCCTACCTGCCCGTCGACACCGACTACCCCTCCGACCGCATCGCGTACATGCTCGCCGACGCCTCGCCCGTGTGCACCGTCACGGCGGCGGAATGCGCGGACCAACTCCCCGACGGCACCGAGCACATCGTCCTGGACGCCCCCGGGACGGTGGCCGAGCTGGCCGCCCGCCCCGCCCACGCCCCGGACGTACGCCCGGCCGTCACGGATGCGGCGTACGTCATCTACACCTCGGGCTCCACCGGCCGGCCCAAGGGCGTCGTGCTCTCCCACACGGGCGTGGCCAAACTCGTCGCCACCCAGAGCGAGCGCTTCGGCATCGGACCGCACAGCCGCGTCCTGCAGTTCGCCTCCCCCAGCTTCGACGTGGCCTTCTGGGACCTGTGCCTGGGCCTGCTCTCCGGCGGACGGCTGGTCGTCGTGCCGTCCGAGCTGCGCGTCCCGGGCGCGGCACTCGCGGAGTACGCGAACGCCAACGGGATCACCTTCATGATCCTGCCGCCCGCGCTGCTCGCCGCCATGCCCGAGGACGTCCACCTGCCCGCCGGGGCAACCCTGCTGGCCGGCACCGAGCGGGTATCGCCCGAGCTGGTCGGCCGCTACGCGCGCGGCCGCATGATGTTCAACGCGTACGGGCCGACCGAGGCGACCACCAACTCCACCCTGGGCCTGTGCGACCCGGACACGCCGCCCGGCACCATCGTGCCCATCGGCGTCCCCGACCCCGGCACCCACGCCTACGTACTCGACGGGCGGCTGCGGCCGGTGCCCGCCGGGGTCAGCGGCGAACTGTACCTCGGCGGCGACGGGCTGGCCCGGGGCTACCTCGGGCAGCCCGGCCTGACCGCCGAGCGGTTCGTCGCCGACCCCTTCGGCGCGCCCGGGAGCCGGCTGTACCGCACGGGCGACGTGGTGCGCTGGAAGGCGGACGGGCGGCTGGAGTTCCTGGGCCGCGTCGACAGCCAGGTCAAGATCCGGGGCTTCCGGATCGAGCCCGGCGAGATCGAGTCCGTGCTGCGCTCCCACCCGGCCGTGGACCAGGCCGCCGTCGTCGTCCGCGAGGACCGGCCCGGCGACCGGCGGCTCGCCGCGTACGTCGTGCCCTCCCTGGACGGTGCGGCCGAGGTCGCCGAGTGGAAGGACCTGCACGAACTCCTGTACTCCGCCGCTGGCTCCGAGGGCTTCCAGGAGAACTTCGCGGGCTGGAACAGCATGTACGACGGGCTGCCCATCCCCCTGGCCGACATGCGCGAGTGGCGCGAGGCCACGGTGCGCCGGATCAGCGCCCTGCGGCCCCGCCGCGTCCTGGAGATCGGCGTCGGCAGCGGGCTGTTGCTGTCGCGCATCGCCCCGGACTGCGAGGCCTACTGGGGGACGGATGTCTCCGAGGAGGCGATCCGCGCCCTCGACGCCCAGGTCGGCACCGTCCCCGGGCTCGCCGAACGCGTCGAGCTGCTGGCCCGCCCCGCGCACGACACCACCGGTCTGCCCGAGGGCCACTTCGACACCGTCGTCATCAACTCCGTTGCCCAGTACTTCCCGGGCCCGGACTACCTGACGGAGGTGCTGCGCAAGGCTTCCGCGCTGCTCGCGCCCGGCGGCGCGATCTTCGTCGGCGACATACGCAACCTGCGGCTGCTGCGCGCCCTGCGCGCGGCCGTGGAGACCGGGCGAATCGACGGTGACGACAAGGACGCCCTGCGCGCCGCCGTCGACCGCTCGGTGGCCTGGGAGGGCGAACTGCTCCTGGACCCGGACTACTTCGCGGCCCTCGACGGTTTCGCGGCCGAGATCCGCGTCAAGGACGGCGCTCACCACAACGAGCTGACCCGGTACCGCTACGACGTGGTGCTGCGGCCCGCCGTCGCTGAGCCGGCCGAGCCGGACGCGGTCGAGCTGCCCTGGTCCGGGCTGGTCGGCGGCCTTGTCGCCCTCGATGACCTCCTCGCCGCCCCGGGCGCGCCCGTACGGCTCCGACTCACCGGCATCCCCAACGCCCGTCTCACCGAGGATCTCGCCTCCCTCGGCTCGCTGGACGGCAGCAGCCCGCGCGGCGACGGCGTCGACCCCGGCGTCCTGGCCGAAGCCGCCGGGCGGCACGGCTACCGCACGGCCGTCACCTGGACCGGGACGGGCGACGACGGCAGTCTGGACGCCGTCCTCACCCTCGGCGACGCCCCCGCCGGCACCCTCTACCGCCCCGGCGGCGGCCACCCGCACGCCAACCGGCCCGCGCCCTTCCGCGATGTGACGGCACTGATGCGGAGCCTGCGTGCGTACGCCGCCGAGCATCTGCCCGAGTACATGATGCCGTCCGCCCTCGTCCCGCTGGACCGGCTGCCGGTCACCCCCAGCGGCAAGCTCGACGGCGGAGCCCTGCCCGTCCCGGACTACGCAGCCCTCAGCTCGGGCCGCGCCCCGCGCGACGCCCGCGAGGAGCTGTTGTGCGGGCTGTATGCGCAGGCCCTGGGCATGCGGTCGGTCACGGTGGACGACGACTTCTTCGCCCTCGGCGGCGACAGCATCATCGCGATCCAGCTCGTCGTCCTGGCCCGCCGGGCAGGCCTGCGGCTGACCTCCCGGGACGTCTTCCAGCACCGTACGGTCGCCGAACTGGCCCCGGTCGCGGTGCCGGAGAGCGAGCGGGCGGCGGACGGCAAGGCCGAGGACGCTCCCCTGTTGAGCCTGAGCGAAGACGAACTCGCCGCACTCCAGGGCGATCACCCGGTCTCCGTCGGCGAACTGCTGCCGCTCAGCCCGCTCCAGGAGGGCTTCTTCTTCCACGCCCTGGTCGACGGCGCCGACCGCGACGCCTACGTCGTCCAACAGGTCATCGAACTGGCCGGTCCGGTAGACCCCGAGGCCCTGCGCCGGGCCGCCGGGCGGCTGCTTGAGCGGCATGCCCCGCTGCGCGCCTGCTTCCGGCAGCTCCCCGACGGGCGGGCGGTGCAGGTCATCGCCTCCGGGATCGAACTGCCCTGGCGCGAGGTGGACCTGTCCAGCGAGGACGCCGCGTCTCAGCGGGCCGACGCCGTCGCGGCCGAGGAGCGCGCCCGCCGCTTCGACCTGGCCCGCCCGCCGCTGCTGCGCTGCGCGCTGCTCAAGCTCGGCTCCGATCGAGCCCGTTTGCTGCTGACCTTCCATCACATCATCGCGGACGGCTGGTCGTTGCCCGTCCTGCACCGCGAGCTGATGGCCTGCTACGGCGGCGACCCCGCTGCCCTGTCGGCGCTTCCCGAGGTCGCCCCGTACAGCGCGTACCTGCGCGAGCTGGCCTCGGCCGACCGTGAGGCCGCCCGCGCGGCCTGGCGTACGGCACTTGCCGGGCTGGAGGGGCCGACCCGGCTGGCCGGGACGCCGGAGGCCGCCGCCGGGCCGATCGAGCCCGCGCAGATCCGAGTCGAGCTGTCGGAGCGCGTCACCGCCCGGCTGACGGCACGGGCCCGGGAGCACGGATTGACCCTGGGCGCGGTGGTGCAGGGGGCCTGGGGCCTGCTGCTCGGTCGCCTGACGGGCAGCCAGGACGTGGTGTTCGGCACCACTGTCTCCGGCCGTGACGCGGCTGTGGACGGCATCGAGTCGATGATCGGGCTGTTCATCAACACCCTCCCCACCCGCTTCCGTTGGTCGCCGGGCGACACCTTGGCCCAGACTCTCGGACGGCTCCACGGCGAGCAGAGCGACCTGCTGGGCCACCAGCACCTGGGACTGGCCGAGATCCAGCGGGTGGCCGGGCTCGCGGGCGGCGGCGAGCTGTTCGACACCCTCGTCGTCTTCGAGAACTACCCGGCCGAGAGCGGGCTCACCGACCCCTCCGGCGCGGTTCGGATCAACGGCCACGCCTTCCACGACGCCGTCCACTACCCGCTCGCCCTGATCGTCAAGCCCGGCCGCCGACTGGACCTGCGGCTCAAGCACCACACCCAGCGGCTCGACGCCGCTGCCGTCCAGGCCGTCGCCGACCGGCTGACCCTCGTCCTGCACGCCATCGCCGACGACCCGGGCCGCGCCGTGGCCTCCGTCGACCTGCTGTCCGCCGCCGAGTCGGCAGCCGTGCGGCTGGACGGCGAGAGCCGCGATGTCCCCGACACCACCCTTACCGCCGCCATCGAGGCCCAGGCCGCCCGCACCCCGGACGCGGTCGCCGCCGTCTTCGGCGACCAGTCCCTGACGTACGCCGAGCTGGACGCCCGCGCCGACGCCCTCGCTCGCGTCCTGCGCGCCCGGGGCACGGGCCCCGAGCGGTTCGTCGCCGTCGCCGTACCGCGCTCGCTGGAGCTGATGGTCGCCCTCCTCGGCGTCCTGAAGTCCGGCGCGGCCTACCTGCCGGTCGACCTGGACTACCCGGCCGACCGCGTGGCCCTGATGCTCGCGGACTCCGGCGCGACCACGGTCGTGACGACCACCGCCGCCGCGCCGAGGCTGCCCGAGGGGCGGGAAGTGCTCCTGCTCGACGCGCCCCTCCCCGAGGCCGCCGAGACCGCCGCACGGCCCGCCGGGCCCGACCACCCCGCCTACCTGATCTACACCTCCGGCTCCACCGGCCGCCCCAAGGGCGTCGTCGTCACCCACCGGGCCATCGTCAACCGCCTGGCCTGGATGCAGGGCGAGTACGGGCTGCTGCCCGAGGACCGCGTGCTGCAGAAGACGCCGTCCAGCTTCGACGTCAGCGTCTGGGAGTTCTTCTGGCCGCTGTGCCAGGGCGCGGCCGTCGTCCTCGCCAAGCCCGACGGGCACCGCGACCCGGCGTACCTGGCCACGCTCATCCGCGAGCGGCATGTGACGACCATGCACTTCGTGCCGTCGATGCTGGAGGCCTTCCTCCGCTCCGACGAGGTCACCGCCGAACCCACCTGGGCGCTTTCGCTCCGCCGCGTCTTCAGCAGCGGCGAGGGCCTGCCCGGCGAGGCCGCCGACCGCTGGTCCGCTCTCGCCGGCGTGCCGCTGCACAACCTCTACGGCCCCACCGAGGCCGCCGTGGACGTCACCCACCACACCTACGACGGCGCCTCGGCCACCACTGTCCCCATCGGCCGTCCGGTCTGGAACACCGGGCTGCGCGTGCTCGACGCCTGCCTGCGGCCGGTACCCGCCGGGGTGCCCGGCGAGCTGTACCTGACCGGCGTCCAGCTCGCCCGGGGGTACCACGCCCGCCCGTCGCTGACCGCCGACCGCTTCGTGGCCGACCCGTACGGTCCTGCGGGCAGCCGTATGTATCGCACCGGCGACCTCGTGCGCCGCCGCGAGGACGGCACGGTGGAGTACCTGGGCCGCACCGACCGTCAGGTCAAGCTGCGCGGCAACCGCATCGAGCCGGGCGAGATCGAGGCGGCCCTCGTCCGCCATCCGGCCGTCGCCCAGGCGGCGGTGACCGTGCTCGGGCGGCGGCTGGTGGCGTACGTCGTCCCGGCGGGCGGCGAGGGCATCGACACCGCCGCCCTGCGCACCGCGATGGCGGACGCCCTGCCCGCGCCGCTGCTCCCGGACGCCTACGTGACGCTCGACGCGCTGCCGCTCAGCCCGAGCGGCAAGCTGGACCGGGCCGCGCTGCCCGCGCCGGAGGCGGAGCGGTCCGCGCGCAGGGCACCGGGTACCCCGCAGGAACGGGTGCTGGCCGGGATCTTCGCGGCCGTGCTCGGGCTCGAAGAGGCGGGCGCGGACGACGACTTCTTCCTGCTCGGCGGCGACAGCATCAGCTCGATCGGCGTCTCCAGCCGGGCCCGCGCGGCGGGCCTGGAGCTGAGCCCGCGCGATGTGTTCGAGCACCGTACTCCCGCGGCTCTCGCCGTGGTCGCCACGGCCCTGGCCACGGCGGAGTCGCGGGTCGCCACCCCATCCACCTCCTTCACACTCAGCGAGGAGGAGACCGCCCGGGTCTGCCGGACCGCACCCGGTGAAGTGGCCGACATCTGGCCGCTGGCCCCGCTCCAGGAAGGCCTGTTCTTCCACTCCGCCTACGACGACGGCGCCCTGGACGTCTACACCGTCCACGAGTCCTTCGACTTCGCCGAGCCCCTAGACGCCGCCCGCCTTCGCGTCGCCACCCGCGCCCTGCTGGCCCGCCACCCGAGCCTGCGGGCCGGCTTCACCAGCGACGGGCTGCGCCAGCCGGTGCAGTTCATCGCCGCCGCCCCCGAAGTGCCGCTCGACGAGGCCGACCTGTCCGCCCTCCCCGCCGCCGAGCAGGATCTGCGGCTCGCGGAGCTGATCGACGCCGAGCGCACCCGTCGCTTCGACCTGTCCGCGCCCCCGCTGCTGCGCATGCTGCTCGTGCACCTCGGGCCGGAGCGCGGCGACCGCCTCGTCATCGGCCGCCACCTGATCCTCTGGGACGGCTGGTCCGCCTGGCTCTTCCTCGACCAGCTCTTTGCTCTCTACGCCACCGGCGGCAACGAGGCAGCCGCCGCCCTCCCCCGCCCTGGCTCCTACCGCGACTACCTGAGCTGGCTGGAGACCCAGGACTCGGCCGTCGCCAACTCCGCCTGGCGCTCGGCTCTCGCCGGTCTCGAAGAGCCGACGCTGCTCGCCCCCGAGGCCGCAGAGCGCGGCCTGGAGCCCGTCATCCCCGAGCACCTGGACACCGCCCTCCCCGAGGAGCTGGGCGACCGACTGCGCGCTTCGGGCCGGCGGCACGGTCTGACCCTCAACACCCTGCTCAACGCCGCCTGGGGGCTGACCCTGGCCTCCGCGACCGGCCGCACCGACGTGGTGTTCGGCACGACGGTCGCCGGACGGCCCACCGAGGTGCCCGACGTCGAGAACGTCATCGGGATGTTCCTCAACACCGTGCCCGCCCGCATCGCCTTCGACCCCGCCGAGCCCGTCCTCGACCTCCTTCGGCGGATCCAGGGCGAGCGCCTGGACCTGATGCCGTACGAATACCTCGGCCTGGGCGAACTCCAGGCCCAGACCGGCCACCGGCGGCTCTTCGACACCCTTTTCGTTCTGCGCAACGGCGACACCGAGGACCGGCTGAACCTCTTGCAGACGCGGCACGGCGCCCGTGCCGTCGCCAACGTCGACGCGACCCACTACCCCGTCAACCTCGTCGTCACCCCCGGACGGCGGATCCAGGTCACCCTCGCCCACCGCCCCGATGTCGTCGAGCACGACCGCGCCCGCGACCTGCTCGACCGCTTCGCGCTCCTGGTCGAGCGGATGGCCGCCGACCTCGCCGCCCCGATCGGCTCCCTGAACCCGCTGCTGCCCGCCGAACGCGCCGCGCTGGAGCTGGAGTGGGCCGCCGGACGGGTGCCCGACCCCGAGGAGACCGTCGCCGACCTGCTCGCCGCCCAGGCCGTCCGTACCCCGGACACCACGGCCCTGGTCTTCGGCGACCGCACCCTGACGTACGCGGAGCTGGACGCCGCCGTCAACCGGACGGCCCGCCTGCTGCTGTCCCATGGCGCGGGCCCCGAGCGGATCGTCGCCCTCGGGCTGCCGCGCTCCATCGACATGGTCGTGGCCCTGTTCGCGGTGCTGCGCACGGGCGCCGCCTATCTGCCCCTGGAGCTGGACTACCCGGCCGACCGCCTCGCGCTGATGCTGGCCGACGCCCGGCCCCTCCTGCTGCTGACCACGAGCGCGGTCTCCCCCTCCCTGGAGGGCGACCTGCCGCGCCTGCTGCTGGACGACGAGGCGGTGCGCGCCGAGCTGGCGGGCCTGCCGTCCGACCCGGTCAGCGTGCGCTTCAGCCTTGAGCACCCGGCGTACGTCATCTACACCTCGGGCTCCACCGGCCGTCCCAAGGGCGTCGTCACGCCCTATCGCGGCCTCACCAACATGCAGCTCAACCACCAGAAGGAGATCTTCGAACCGGCCATCGCCTCGGCGGGCGGACGGGCGCTGCGCATCGCGCACACCGTCTCCTTCGCCTTCGACATGTCCTGGGAGGAGCTGCTCTGGCTGGTCGAGGGCCACGAGGTGCACGTGTGCGACGAGGAGCTGCGCCGTGACGCGCACGCCCTGGTCGCATACTGCGAAGAGCACCGGATCGACGTCGTCAACGTCACGCCGACGTACGCCCGGCTGCTGATCGAGGAAGGCCTGCTGGAGGGCCACGTCCCGCCGCTGGTGCTGCTCGGCGGCGAGGCCGTCCCGGAGACGGTCTGGTCCCGGCTGCGCGACACCGAGGGCACGTACGGCTACAACCTGTACGGCCCGACCGAGTACACCATCAACACCCTGGGCGGCGGCACCCACGACAGCGCCACCCCCACCGTCGGCCGCCCCATCCGGGGCACCCGCGCCCACATCCTGGACGCCTGGCTGCGTCCCGTCCCGGACGGCGTGCCCGGCGAGCTGTACATCGCCGGCATCGGCCTGGCCCGGGGCTACCTGGACCGGCCCGGCCTGACGGGCGAGCGATTCGTGGCCGACCCCTTCGGCGCGCCCGGCGAGCGTATGTACCGCACGGGCGACCTGGTCCGGCGCGGGGCGGACGGCAATCTGGACTTCCTCGGCCGGACCGACGACCAGGTCAAGATCCGTGGCTACCGGGTGGAGCTGGGCGAGATCGAGACCGCGCTCAGCCGCCACCCGGCCGTCTCCCAGGCGGCGGTCGTCGTCCGCGACGAACGGCTGGTCGGCTACGTCGTCCCGGCCCGGCTCACCGGCGAGGAGCGGCAGTCGGCGGAGCGCGAGCAGGTCGGCGAGTGGCAGGAGATCTACTCCGACGAGTACGAGGTCATCAGCACCGCCGTCTTCACCGAGGAGTACGCGGGCTGGGACAGCTCCTACGACGGGCAGCCCATCCCCTTCGACCACATGCACGAGTGGCGGGAGGCAACGGTCGCGCGGATCCGCGAACTGCGGCCCCGCCGCATCCTGGAGATCGGCGTCGGCTCCGGGCTTCTCCTCTCCCGCCTCGCGGCGGACTCCGAGGCGTACTGGGCGACCGACTTCGCCGCCCCCGTCATCCGCAAGATCGGCGAGGAGCTGCGGCGCGACCCGGAGTTGGCGGCAAAGGTGGAACTGCGCTGCCGCCCGGCCGACGACCTGAGCGGGCTGCCCGTCGGCTACTTCGACACCGTCGTCATCAACTCCGTCATCCAGTACTTCCCGAGCGCCGACTACCTGACGTCCGTGATCCACAGCGTCATGGACCTGCTGGCCCCCGGCGGTGCCCTCTTCGTCGGCGACGTACGCAACCTGCGGCTGGCCCGCACCTTCCACACCGAGATCCAGCAGGCCCGGGGCACGGCGGAAGCCGACCTCGGCCCGGCCGTCGAGCGCGGACTGCGCCTTGAGAAGGAACTCCTCCTCGACCCCGACTACTTCGCCCAGCTCGGCTACGGCGTCGACCTGCGCACGAAGCGGGGGCGGCGGCACAACGAGCTGACCCGGCACCGCTACGACGCGGTGCTTTACCAGGACGCGGCGGATGTACGGCTCGGTGACGAGCCGCTGCTGGTGTGGCCCGAGGCTGGTCTCGACGCCCTGGCAGAGCACTTGCGGGGCGAGCGACTGCGGGTGAGCGGCGTCCCCGACGGACGTACGTCGCCGATGGGCGTGGACCCCGAGGCGCTGCACGACCTGGGCGCGGGGCTGGGCTACCGCGTGCTGACCACCTGGTCCGGTGAGAATGGCCGCTACGACGCGGTGTTCGTTCCGTCTGCCGACTTCCGTACGACCTCCGGCCTGTACCTGCCCGGCGGCGGCTCCGAGCCCTTCGCCAACAACCCCACCGCCGCCCGCGATGCGGACGGCCTGGTACGCCGCCTGCGCGAGGACCTGAAGCGGCAACTGCCCGAGTACATGGTCCCGGCGGCCTTCGTCACCCTCGACCGGCTGCCCATGAACGACAACGGCAAGCTGGATGTGCGCGCCCTGCCCGAGGCCGAGCCCATGGTCGCCCTCGGCGGCGGGCGCGGCCCGCGCACCCCGCAGGAGGAGGTGCTGTGCCGGCTGTTCGCCGAGGTGCTGAACCTGCCCTCGGTCGGCGCCGAGGACCACTTCTTCGACCTCGGCGGGCACTCACTGCTCGCCACCCGCCTCATCAGCCGCGCCCGCACCGAACTCGGCGCCGAACTGGCCATCCGCGACCTCTTCGAGGCCCCGACCCCCGCTCTACTCGCCGGGCGCGCGGGCGGTAGCGCCCCCGCCCGCCCGTCGGTCGAGCCGGTCGCCGTACGCCCCACCCGGATCCCGCTGTCGGCGGCCCAACGGCGGCTGTGGCTGGTGGAGCGGATCACCGGCGGCCAGGACGGCGGTGTCGCCTACAACTTCCCGCTGGTCTTCCGGCTGCGCGGTGAGCTGGACCCGGGCGCGCTGAGGCAGGGCCTGCACGACGTGGCGGTCCGGCACGAGTCGCTGCGTACGGTGTTCGGCGAGCACGAGGGCGAGCCCTTCCAGCGGATCCTGTCCGCCGAGGAGGCCGAGGTCCCCTTCACCCTGACCGACAGCTCCGAGGACGAACTGCCCGCGCTGATCGAGGCCGAGCAGCGCCGACCCTTCGACCTGGCGGCCGAACTCCCCCTGCGGGCAAAGGTATTCCGGCTCGCGGCGGACGACTGGGTCGTGGCTCTGGTGCTGCACCACATCGTCACCGACGAGTGGTCCGACCGGCCCTTCCTGGCCGATCTGGACGCCGCGTACGCCGCCCGGGTGGCGGGCAGGGAGCCTGCGGCTGATCCGATGCCGGCGCAGTACGCCGACTACACCCTCTGGCAGTCCGAGCTGCTCGCGCAGGTCGGCGAACGCCAGCTCGCCCACTGGACGGAGGCCCTGCGCGGACTGCCCGGTGAGCTGACGCTGCCGCTGGACCGGCCGCGTCCCGCCGAGCCCACCGGGCGCGGCGGCAAGGTGCGCCGCGAGGTGCCGACGGAGGTCGGCCGGGCGCTGCGCGAGCTGTCCGGGGTTAGCGGAACCAGTATGTTCATGGTGTTCCAGGCGGCCACGGCCGCGCTGCTGCACCGGCTGGGCGCGGGCGACGACATCCCGCTGGGCGCGCCGATCGCGGGCCGCACCGACAGCGCGCTGGACGACCTGGTCGGCTTCTTCGTCAACACGCTGGTGCTCCGGACGGACCTGTCCGGTGACCCGACGTTCACCGAACTGCTCGGCCGCGTAAGGGAATCGGCGCTGGAGGCCTTCGAGCACCAGGACGTGCCCTTCGACTGCGTGGTCGAGGCAATAAACCCCGAGCGGGTGGCCGGTCGCAACCCGCTGTTCCAGGTCATGCTCGGCTACCACTACCGTCCGGACGGCGACCCGGACGTGCTCGGCCTGCCGACCGACTGGTTCGACATGGACACCGGCATGGCCAAGTTCGACCTCCACTTCACCTTCGTGGACGAGGTCGGCCAGGACCGCCTCGTGCTGCTTCTGGAGTACGCCACCGACCTCTTCGACCCGGAGACCGCCGACCGGCTGGCCCACCGCATGATCGGCCTGCTGGAGCAGGTCGCGGCAGAGCCCGGTCGGCGGGCCGGTCTGCTGGACGTGCTGGCCGAGGACGAGCGCGGGCTCGTGGTGGAGGGCTGGAACGACACCGAGCGTGCCGTGCCGTCCACGACGTTGCCGGAGCTGTTCCGGGAGCAGGTGGCCCGTACGCCCGAGGCGACGGCGCTGGTCTTCGAGGGCGAGGCGCTGTCGTACGCCGAGTTGGACGCGCGGGTCGAGCGGCTCGCCCAGGCCCTGGCCGGGGCGGGCGTCGGCCCGGAGAGCACGGTGGCCGTCGCGCTGCCCCGCTCAGCCGCCCTGGTCGTGACCCTCCTCGCCGTCCACCGAGCGGGCGGGGCCTACCTGCCCCTGGACACCGACTACCCGGCGGAACGGCTGGCGTTCATGCTCGCCGACGCGCGCCCGGCGTGCGTCGTGACCGCAGAGGGCGTCGCCGTGCCGGACTCCGATACCCCGCGCCTGCTGGTCGACGCCGACGGGGCTCCGCTCACGGGCGCGACCGCCCCGCTCCCCCGCGCCTACGACCCGCGCCACCCGGCGTACGTCATCTACACCTCCGGCTCCACCGGCCGCCCCAAGGGCGTCGTCGTCCCCCACTCCGGCATCGTCAACCGCCTCCTCTGGATGCAGGACGAGTACGCGCTGACGAGCGCTGACCGCATCCTCCAGAAGACCCCCTCCAGCTTCGACGTCTCCGTCTGGGAGTTCTTCTGGCCCCTCATCACCGGGGCCGCGCTCGTGGTCGCCAAACCGGAGGGGCACCGCGATCCGGCGTACCTGGCGCGGCTGATCCAGGAGTCCGGGGTGACGACCATCCACTTCGTGCCGTCGATGCTGCGGGCCTTCCTGGATGAGCCGAGCGCGGCGGACTGCACCGGCCTGCGTCAGGTGATGTGCAGCGGTGAGGCCCTGCCCGCACCCCTCGCCGACCGATTCCACGACGTGCTCCCCGCCGAGCTGCACAACCTGTACGGGCCGACCGAGGCGTCCGTCGACGTAACTGCCGTCCAGGTCACCCCCGGCATGGGCACCGTCCCGATCGGCCGACCGGTCTGGAACACCCGGACCTACGTCCTGGACTCCGCTCTGCGCCCGGTTCCCCCGGGTGTGGCGGGTGAGTTGTACCTCGCGGGCGTCCAGCTCGCCCGGGGCTACCTGGCCCGCCCGGGCCTCACGGCGGAACGATTCGTCGCGGACCCGTTCGGCGCGCCGGGGGCGCGGATGTACCGCACCGGCGACCTGGCCCGGTGGGGCCGGGACGGGATGGTGGAGTACCTCGGCCGGGTCGACGACCAGGTGAAGCTACGCGGATTCCGCGTCGAGCCGGGCGAGATCGAGGCGGTCCTGTCCCGCCACGATTCGGTCGCGCACGCCACCGTCATCGTCCGTGACGAACGGCTGGTCGCCTACGTCGTCCCGGCTTCCGGCCGTACGGCCGACACCGCGACGCTGCTCGCTCACACCGCGACCACGCTCCCCGTGCACATGGTCCCGGCCGCCGTCGTCGTGCTCGACGCCCTCCCCCTCACCCCCAACGGCAAGCTCGACCGCTCTGCTCTCCCCGCGCCCGACTTCGCCTCGGCTGTTGGCCGCCGCAGGCCGCGTACGCCGCGCGAGGAACTGCTGTGCGAGGCGTTCGCGGCGGTCCTCGGGCTGGAACACGTCGGCATCGACGACGACTTCTTTGCTCTCGGCGGCCACTCGCTGCTGGGCATGCGGCTGGTCAGCCGAATCCGTACTGCTCTCGGTACCGAGGTGCCGCTGCGCACGGTCTTCGACCACCCGACCGTGGCCCGGCTCGCCGCCCACCTCGACGGGACCCGCACCGCCGCCCGCCCGGCGCTCACCGCAGGCCGCGCACACCCCGAGCGGCTGCCGCTGTCCTCCGCCCAGCGCCGGCTGTGGCTGCTGCACCAGGTGGACGGCCCGACCGCCGCCTACAACATCCCGGCCGCCTGGCGGCTCACCGGCACCCTGAACCGGGCCGCACTGGAGGAGGCGGTCAACGACCTGCTCGCCCGCCACGCCACCCTGCGGACGGTCTTCCCGACCGACGACGACGGCCTGCCGTACCAGCTGATCCTGCCCTCGGAGCAGGCCCGGGTCACGATCGCCACGGAGCCCCTCGGCGGCCTCGCCGCAGCCGCTGCCCAGCCCTTCGACCTCGCAGGCGAACTCCCCGTGCGCGTCGCCCTGTTCGAGGCCGGTCCCGACGAGCACGTCCTGCTGATCCTGCTCCACCACATCGCCACCGACGAGTGGTCCGAACAGCCCCTGCTCGCCGACCTGAGTGCCGCGTACGCTGCGCGCACGGCGGGCCGCGCCCCGGACTGGGCCCCGCTGCCCGCGAATTACGCCGACTACACGCTCTGGCAGGACGAACTGCTCGAGGAGTCGGGCCCGGACCTGCTCGCGTACTGGACGGAGCGGCTGCGCGGCCTCCCGGAAGAGCTCGCTCTGCCCACCGACCGGCCGCGCCCGCGCGAGTCGGCCAGCAGCGGCGGCACCGTGGGCTTCACGGTCTCCCCGGAGCTGGAGGAGGCGCTTCGAGCGCTGGCCGCCCGCGAGGGCGTCAGCATGTTCATGGTCGCCCAGGCGGCCGTGGCGGCGCTGCTGCACCGGCTCGGCGCGGGCGACGACATCCCGCTGGGCGCGCCGGTGTCCGGGCGCGGTGACGAGGCGCTGGAGGATCTGGTCGGCTTCTTCGTCAACTCGCTCGTCCTGCGCACCGACCTGTCCGGCGACCCCGGCTTCGCCGCTCTGCTGCGCCGGGTCCGGGAGACAGACCTGGCGGCGTACGACCACCAGGACCTGCCCTTCGAGCGGCTGGTCGAGGCAGTAAACCCCGAGCGCTCGCTCGCCCGGCACCCGCTGTTCCAGGTGATGGTCGTCCACCTCGCCGGACCCGGCGGCGGCCCGGATCTGCCGGGGCTCACCGCCCGGCGGGAGCCGGTCGGCCAGGCCACCGCCAAGTTCGACCTCAGCTTCGACTTCGTCGAGCAGGGCGAGGGCAACGGCATCCAGGGCTGGATCGAGTACAGCGCCGATCTGTTCGACCGCTCGACTGCCGACCTGCTCGGGCGGCGCCTCGTCAGCCTCCTGGAGCAGGTCGCCGCCGAGCCGGAGCTCCCGGTCGGTCGCCTGGCCGTCCTCGCCGACGGCGAGCGGGACCTCGTCCTCGACACGTGGAACGACACCGCGCGCCCCGTGCCCGAGCTGACCCTCCCGGAGCTGTTCCGCCTCCAGGCCGTCCGTACTCCGCAGGCCACGGCTCTGGTCTTCGAGGGCGAGGCTTTGTCCTACGCCGAGTTGGACGCGCGGGTCGAGCGGCTCGCCCACGCCCTGGCCGGGGCGGGAGTCGGCCCGGAGAGCACGGTCGCCGTCGCGCTGCCCCGCTCGGCCGCCCTTGTGGTGACCCTGCTGGCCGTCCACCGCGCGGGCGGGGCCTACCTGCCCCTGGACACCGACTACCCGGCAGAACGGCTCGCGTTCATGCTGGCCGACGCCGCCCCGGCCTGCCTGGTCACCGCCGAGGGCGTCGCCGTACCGGACTCCGGCACCGCACGCCTGCTGGTGGACGCCGGCGGGGCCCCGCTGACCGGCGCATCGGCCCCGCTCCCCCGCGCCTACGACCCGCGCCACCCGGCGTACGTCATCTACACCTCCGGCTCCACCGGCCGCCCCAAGGGCGTCGTGGTCCCGCACTCCGGCATCGTCAACCGCCTGCTGTGGATGCAGGACGAGTACCAGCTGACGGCCGACGACCGCGTCCTCCAGAAGACCCCTTCCAGCTTCGACGTCTCCGTCTGGGAGTTCTTCTGGCCCCTCATCAGCGGCGCAAGCCTCGTCGTCGCCAAGCCCGAGGGACACAAGGACCCGGCGTACCTCGCGGACCTCGTCCAGCACCAGCGGATCACGACCGCGCACTTCGTGCCGTCAATGCTCCAGGCCTTCCTGGACGAGCCGACGGCCGCCCAATGCACCGGCCTGCGGCGCGTGATGTGCAGCGGCGAGGCCCTGCCCGCCCCGCTCGCCGACCGCTTCCACGCCCTGCTGACCGCCGAACTGCACAACCTCTACGGCCCGACCGAGGCGTCCGTCGACGTAACTGCCGTCCAGGTCACCCCCGGCATGGCCACCGTCCCGATCGGCCGACCGGTCTGGAACACCCGGACCTACGTCCTGGACGCGGCGCTGAGCCCCGTGCCGCCCGGCGTGCCCGGCGAGCTGTACCTCGCGGGCGCCCAGCTCGCCCGGGGCTACCTGGGCCGCTCGGCCCTGACGGCGGAGCGGTTCACGGCGGACCCGTACGGCCCGCCCGGAGCCCGCATGTACCGTACGGGCGACCTGGCACGGTGGACCGGCGACGGGGAACTGGAATACCTGGGCCGGGTGGACGACCAGGTGAAGCTGCGCGGCTTCCGCGTCGAGCCGGGCGAGATCGAGGCGGTCCTGTCCCGCCACGAGTCCGTCGCCCGCGCCACGGTCGTCCTGAGGGACCAGCGGCTCGTCGCCTACGTGATCCCGGCCGCCGAGGCCACCCCCGACGCCGCCAGCCTGCGCGCGCATGTCGCCGCCGCCCTGCCGGAGCACATGGTCCCGGCGGCCTTCGTCACCCTCGACGCCATCCCCCTCACCCCCAACGGAAAGCTCGACCGCTCTGCTCTCCCCGCGCCGGACTTCGCGGCCGAGGTGAGCCCGACGCTGCCCGCGACCCCGCGCGAGGCGCTGTTCTGCGACCTGATCGCCGATCTCCTGGGCCTCGAACGGGTCGGTGCGGACGACGACTTCTTCACCCTGGGCGGCGACAGCATCGTCGCGATCCAGCTGGTCAGCCGGGCCCGCGCGGCCGGGCTGACGATCACCCCGCGCGAGGTGTTCCGGCACAAGACGGCGGCCGGCCTGGCGGCCGCCGCCCTGGACCACGTACGGCAGGCGCCGCCCGCCGCCGACGCCCTGCTGCTCGACCTCACCGAGGACGAGCGGGCCGAACTGCCTGCGACCGGCGGCGTCGAGGTGCTGCCCTTGTCGCCGCTCCAGGCCGGGCTGCTGTTCCACGCGTCGTTCGACTCGGGCGACGAAGGACCGGACGTGTACACGGTCCAGGTGTCGTACGACATCGAGGGGCCGCTCGACGCCGAACGGCTGCGCGCGGCCGGGCAGTCGCTGCTCGACCGGCACGACAGCCTGCGCTCCGGCTTCCGCTATCTCGCCTCCGGGCGGCCGGTCGCGGTGGTGCCGCCCCGCGTGCCGCTACCGTGGCGACATGTCGACATCACCGACCGCGCCGGCGAGTGGGAGCGCCTGCTGCTCCAGGAGCGACGGCGCTTCGACCCCGCCGAGCCGCCGCTTCTGCGGCTGCTCCTCGTACGCATCGCCACCGACCGGCACCGGCTCGTCCTGTCTCACCAGCACCTCCTCCTGGACGGCTGGTCGGTGCCCCTGCTGACCGCCGAGCTGTGGGCGCTGTACCACGGCCGAGCCGTGCCGCCCGCCCCCGCGCCCTACCGGGAGTACCTGCACTGGCTCTCCCGCCAGGACACAGCAGCATCCGCCGCTGCCTGGGCGCAGGCCCTGGAGGGGCTGGAGGAGGCGACGCACCTGGTGCCCGCCGATCCCAACCGGGCGGCCGTTGTGCCGCGTACGCACACGGTGGAGGCGAGCGACGAGCTGACCGCCGCCCTGACCGCGCTCGCGCGGCGGCGCGGCCTGACGGTGAACACGCTGGTCCAGGCCGCCTGGGGGATCCTGCTGTCCCGGCTCACCGGGCTCGAGGACGTGGTGTTCGGCGCGACGGTGTCCGGCCGGCCGCCGGAGCTGCCGGACTCGGAGCGGATGATCGGGCTGTTCATCAACACCGTGCCCGTACGGATCCGGCTGCGCGACGAGGAGCCGCTGGCGGCGCTGCTGGACCGGCTCCAGGACGAGCAGTCCGGGCTCATGGCCCACCAGCACCTCGGCCTGGCCGACATCCAGCGCGGCGCGGGACTGGGCGAACTCTTCGACACCCTGGTCGTGTTCGAGTCCTACCCCGTCGCGGAGGACGACAGCAACGAGGGGGCCGGCCCGCGTACGACCGTCCGCGACCACCAGGACTCCACGCACTACCCGTTCGCCTGGGCCGTCGAGCCCGCCGAACGGCTGTGCCTGACCGCCGAGTTCCGGCCCGACCTGTTCGAGCCGGTCGCGGCGGAGCGGATGGCGGCCTCCATGCTGACCGTCCTCGAGGCGATGACGACCGCCCCCGACCAGCCGGTCGGACGCCTCGACGTCCTCACCCCCGCCGACCGCCACAAGCTCCTGGAGACCTGGAACGGCACCGACCTCGGCCAACCCCCCACCACCGTCCCGGCGCTCTTCGAGGCGCAGGCCGCCGCCGGACCGGACGCGATCGCCGTCACCGACGCCGACGTCACCTGGACGTTCGCCGAGCTGAACGACCGCGCGGACGCCCTGGCCCGGATCCTGGCCGGGCACGGCGCGGGGCCGGAGCGGATCGTCGCCCTCTCCCTGCCCCGCACCGCCGACCACATCACGGCGATCCTGGCTGTCATGAAGGCGGGCGCGGCCTACCTCCCCATCGACCCGGACCTTCCGGCCGACCGCGTGCTCGACATGCTCGCCGACGCCCGCCCGTGCCTGGTCCTGACCACCACCGCCCTGGCCCCGGCGCTCCCGAAGTCGACTGTCCCCGCGCTCCACCTGGACGCCCTGCCGCCGGACGCCCCGCGCACGACCCCCGTCGCGCCCTCCCCCGGCGATCCCGCGTACGTCATCTACACCTCGGGCTCGACGGGGCGGCCGAAGGGCGTCGTCATCACCCAGGGCAGCGTCGCGAACCTCTTCCACAGCCACCGCCGCGACCTGCACGACCGCGCGAAGGAGCTGACCGGCCGCGACCGCCTGCGGGTCGGCCACGCCTGGTCCTTCTCCTTCGACGCGTCCTGGCAGCCGCAGTTGTGGCTGCTGGACGGGCACGCGCTGCACATCGTGGACGACGAGACCCGCCGCGACCCCGAACTCCTCGCCGCGCTCATCCGGGAACAGAGCCTGGACTTCATCGAGGTCACCCCCTCCTTCCTCGCCCAGATGGCCGACACCGGCCTGATCACCCAGGACGGGACCTGCCCGCTCGCCGTGGTCGGCGTCGGCGGCGAGGCCGTGCCGGACCAGCTCTGGTCCCGACTGGCCGGCCTGCGCTCCACCGAGGCGTTCAACCTCTACGGGCCCACCGAGGCCACCGTGGACGCCCTGGTCGGCCGGGTGCGCGACAGCGCCGGGCCGGTCGTCGGCCGCCCGGTGCACGACACCCGCGCCTACGTGCTGGACGCGGCCCTGCGCCTCGTCCCGCCCGGCGTCACCGGCGAGCTGTACCTGTCCGGCGCCGGGCTCGCCCGGGGCTACCTGGGCCGCCCGGACCTGACGGCGGAGCGCTTCGTGGCCGACCCGCACGGCCCGGCGGGGGCTCGGATGTACCGCACGGGCGACCTGGCCCGGTGGACCGAGCAGGGGCAGCTGGAGTACGCGGGCCGGTCCGACGACCAGGTGAAGATCCGGGGCTACCGGATCGAACTGGCCGAGGTGGAGGCCGCGTTGGCCACGCACCCCGATGTCGCCCAGGTCGTGGTCGCCGCCCGTGAGGACCGGCCGCGCGTCAAGCAGCTCGTCGGCTACGTCGTCCCCGCCGAAGGCCGGATCCCCGCCCCGGCCGCGCTGCGCGCCCATGCCGCCGCCGTACTCCCGGAGTACATGGTCCCGGCCGCCGTGGTCGTCCTGGAGCGGCTGCCGCTGCTGTCCAGCGGCAAGCTGAACCGCAAGGCGCTCCCCGCCCCGGACTTCACCGCGACCGCGAGCGGACGCAAGCCGGAGACGGATGCCGAACAGGCCCTGTGCGCCGCCTTCGCCGACGTCCTCGGCCTCCCCGCCGAAGCCGTCGGCGCGGACGACGACTTCTTCGCCCTCGGCGGCGACAGCATCGTCGCCATGCAACTGGTCGCCCGCGCCCGCGCGGCGGGCCTGCGGCTGACCCCGCGCCAGGTCTTCCAGCACCGCGACGCCGCAGGCCTGGCGACCGTCGCCGTCCCGCTCGGGGCCGACGACCTGGTCCGTACGCACGACGACGGCACCGGCACCGTCCCGCTCACCCCGATCATGCGCGCCCTGCTGGAGCGCGGCGGCCCCGTCAAGGGCTACCACCAGGCGGCTCTGCTCCGTACGCCGGCCGCCCTGGACGAGCCCGCGCTGCTGGCCGTCCTGGGCGCGGTCGCCGGTCGGCACGACATGCTGCGGGCCAGGCTCGTCAGCACCGGCGCCGGGGAGTGGGCGCTCAAGGTCCCGGCACCGGAAGCGGCGGACGCCGCCCGCTGGCTGCGCCGGGTCGACGTGGCGGGCGCCGACGACGCGGCCCTGCGCGCGGCGATCGCCGAGCACGCCGCCGTGGCCCGCGACGGCCTGGACCCGGACGGCGGCGACATGGTGCGCGCGGTGTGGTTCGACGCGGGCCCCGGCGATCCCGGACGGCTGCTGCTGCTGATCCATCACCTGGTGGTGGACGGCGTGTCGTGGCGCATCCTGCTCCCCGACCTCGCCGCCGCCTGGGAGGCCGCCACTGCCGGCCGCATCCCGGTGCCCGACCCGGTGGAGGTCTCGTTCCGCCGCTGGTCGGAGCTGCTGCGGGCACGGGCCGCCGACCCGGCGCGGGAGGACGAACTGCCGCTGTGGACCTCGGCCCTGGCCGACGGCGCCACGCTGCCGCTGTCCCGCCCGCTGGACCCGGCACGGGACACGGTGGCGACCACCCGGTACCTGTCCATGACGCTGCCCGCCGACATCACCGGCCCGCTGCTCAGCAGCGTCCCGGCCGCCTACGGCGCGACCGTCAACGACGTGCTGCTGACCGGCTTCGCACTGGCCGTCGCCGACTGGCGGCGGGACGTCCTGGGCGAGACCGAAGCCGGCAGCGCGGTCCTGGTCGACCTGGAGGGCCACGGCCGCGAGGAGGAACTGGCCGGCAACGCCGATCTCTCCCGTACGGTCGGCTGGTTCACCAGCGTGGTTCCCGTCCGTCTCGACCCGGGCACGGCCGACGGGCCCGGCCTGGACGCGGCCGTGGCACGCGTCCGGGACACCCTGGCCGGGCTGCCGACGGCGGGCATCGGGCACGGCCTGCTGCGCCACCTCAACCCGCGGACCGGGCCGGAGCTGGCCGAGCTCGCCGAGCCGCAGATCGAGTTCAACTACATGGGCCGCTTCGACCACCCCGAGGCCGCCGACTGGTCCTATGCCGAGGAAGGCGACGCCGCCGACCTCGACGCGGACCTCGGGATGCCCATGTCCCACGCCCTCACCGTCAACGCCCTCACAGAGGACCGCCCCGGCGGCCCCGAACTGGGCGCCCACTGGGCCTTCTCCGCCGAACTGCTGACGGAGGAGACGGTGCGGGAGCTGGCCCACCGATGGTTCGGGGCCCTGGAGGCCCTCGTCAAGCGAAAGGCGACGACAGCATGAGCAGCAGCAACCCGTTCGAGAACCCCGACGGCGTGTACCGGGTCCTGGTCAACGACGAGGGCCAGCACAGCCTGTGGCCCGACTTCGTGGACGTCCCGGCGGGCTGGACCGCCGCGCACGGACCGGCCGGACGCCAGGAGTGCCTCGAGTACATCGAGACCAACTGGACGGACATGCGCCCGAAGAGTCTCGCTGACCTGAACCAGTAAGAACGGAAACGCCTGTGGGGCCGGCAAAGCCGGCCCCCACAGGCGTTTCCCGACTCCCGGGCCCGCGTCAGGACGCGGGCTGCTCGACCTTCGTCGCGGTCTTTCCGTCCACCGCCGCCGCGAGCTGCGGGACGAGGCGGTCGAGGACGTACGGGATACTCAGGACGGTCGACAGCGATACGGCGTTGCCGTAGTCGCTGGTCTCCGGGATGAAGACCTCGCAGCCCTGCTTGACCACGTTCAGGTCGCCGTAGAGCTTGTTGGCGTGCAGCTTGGTGACGGCCGTGGTGGTGTCCGGCACGATCCACACGGCCACGTCCTGGTCGAGGAGATCGGTGCGCTCGCTGCTGATGTTGGCGCCGAAGCTGTCGCCGATCACCTTGTCCAGGCCGGACGGCAGGGAGAAGCCGAGGTCGGTCAGCAGCCGGGAGCGGGGGTCCTGGCTGCCGTAGACGAAGGTGCCCTCGTAGGGGGTGGCCATGACCGCCGAGGACTCGGCGAACACCGGGTATTTCGCCTTCGCCGCGGTGAACTTGGCCTCGACGCCGTCGACCAGCGTCTTCGCCTCGTCCGCCTTGCCCAGCGCCTTGCCGATGGTCTCGGTCTGCTGCTGCCACGGGATGCCGTAGTCGTTGTACTCCTTGGGCTGGGCCACGACCGGGGCGAACTTCGACAGCGTCTGGTACTGGGCCTTCGTCAGGCCGGAGTAGAGCGCCAGGATCAGGTCGGGCTTGAGCGCGGCGATCTTCTCGACCTGCGGTCCGGTGCCGGTGTCCTTCAGGACGGTCGGCGCGGCCGAGCTGCCCAGCTTGTCCTGCGCCCAGGGGCCGATGGCGCCCTTGTAGCCGCCGAGCCACTCCGTCGTGGCGACCGGGACCTTGCCGAGGGCGAGCACGGCGTCCTGGTCGGTGAGGCCGATGGTGACGATGCGCTTCGGCTCGGACTTGATCGTGGTGCTGCCGAACTTGTTCTTGATGGTGACGGGGAAGGCGTCGCTGCTCGCGGAGGACTTGCCGGAGCCGGAGCCGGAGCCGGTGCCTGCGACGGTGTCGGACCCGGAGTCGCCGCAGGCGGCGGCGGTGCCGACGAGCAGCAGTACTCCGGCGAGCAGCCCGGCCAGACGGCGGGCTCTGTGGGCGTGGGACATCGCGGAATCTCTCTGTTCGGAGTTACTGGTGTCAGGTCGCTGGGTCAGGGCGGCTGTCAGTGGCCGTCGTCGCGGTTGCGAGACCAGGCCCGCCACAGGGCGGCGTACGTCCCCCCGGCGGCACGGAGTTCGTCGTGCGTGCCGCTCTCCGCGATCCGGCCGTCCTCCATGACGACGATCCGGTCGGCGGCGGCCGCCTGGCTGAGGCGGTGGGCGACCACCAGCGCGGTGCGGCCCTCCAGGGCGCGCTCGGCGGCCTGTTCCAGGGCGCGGGCCCCGGAGCTGCCCGCCTCGGCGGTGGCCTCGTCGAGGACGGCGATCGGCGGATCGGCCAGGACCAGCCGGGCGAGGGCGAGTTGCTGGGCGCGGTCGGGGGTGAGGCGGTGGCCGCCGTCGCCGACGACCGTGCCGAGGCCCTCGGGCAGTGCCTCGGCCCAGCCGAGGGCGCCGACCCGTTCCAGGGCCTCGCGCAGTTCCTCGTCGGTGGCGTCGGGGCGGGCGAGGCGCAGGTCGCCGTCGAGCGGCCCGGCGAAGACGTGGACCTCCTGGGTGATCAGGGCCACCCCGCCTCCGACCTCGATGCGGCCGGACGTCGGGGGATGGATCCCGGCGATGAGCTTGGCGAGCGTCGTCTTGCCGGCGCCGCTGGCTCCGACGAGGGCAACCCGCTCCTTCGGCCGCAGGACCAGATCCACGTCGTGCAGCACCGGGCGGCCGGGTACGTAGGCG
Source organism: Streptomyces sp. NBC_01537 (assembly GCF_045040445.1). Taxonomy (NCBI): domain Bacteria; kingdom Bacillati; phylum Actinomycetota; class Actinomycetes; order Kitasatosporales; family Streptomycetaceae; genus Streptomyces; species Streptomyces sp. NBC_01537. The sequence goes on from NZ_CP109392.1 coordinate 1,025,553, forward strand.
TGTCCGACGCCGCTGACGGTCACGGTCGGGTCGGTCCCGGGCTCCTGCGCGGCTCCCTCCGCCGACACCGCCGGCTCCGGGGGTTCGTCCACGACGCCGATCAGCCGGGCGAGCCCCGCCGAGGCCGACTGGGCGTCGTCCAGCAGCACCAGCGCGGTGTTGACCGGCCCGAACAGGCTGTGGAAGTACAGCGCGGCGGCCGTCGCGGTGCCGATGGACGCCGATCCGCCGCGTACGAGGAGGAAGCCCACCGCCAGGACCGCCGCCAGCCCCAGGTACTCGGCCACGTGCAGCCGGGCGTAGAAGGCCAGCACCAGCCGCACGCCGCGCATCGTCAGGGCGACGGCCGCCCGGGAGCGTTCGGTGACCCGCCCGGTGTGCTCGGCCTCCAGCCGGTGTGCCCGTACGGTGCCGGCTCCGCCGATGGTGTCGAGCAGTTGCTGCTGCTGGGCGCCGGTGGCGATGCGCTCCTTCGCGTAGAGCGGGGTGGCGTTGGTGACGTACCAGCGGGCGGTGTGGGCCTGGACGGGCATCGCGATCAGGGCCGCGAGGAGGAACCGCCAGTCCAGGAGGGCCAGCGCGCCGAGTGTGAGGACTATGGACAGCGCTGAACGCGCCAGCTCCGGGAGCGCGGTGCGCACCGCTTCCGCGACGCGGGACACATCGCGGGTGACGCGGGCGGTGAGGTCGCCGGAGCCGGCCTTCTCCAGCCTGTCGAGCGGCAGGGACAGGGCTCGTTCGACGAACCGTTCGCGGAGGTCGGCGAGGACGGTCTCGCCGAGGCGGGAGACCAGTGACATCCCGAAGGCGCTGGTGATGCCCTGGGCGGCGGCGACCACGGCGAGCAGCACCACGGGGGCGGTGAGGTCACCGGCCGGGCGGTGTTCGGTGACCAGGTCGATGATGCGGCCCAGCAGCGGCTGCGTGAGCAGTCCGACGACGGTGGCCACGACCATGACGCCGAACCCGGCGAAGGCCAGTCCCCGCTGCGGGCGCAGCAGTTCACGGACGGCGGCCCGGGTGCGGGCGGTGGTGGCGGTGGGCAGCAGTTCGCGCGCGTCATCCGTCGTGCCGGTCGTGCCGGTGATACCGCTCATGCCAGTACCGCCGTCCGGTAGGCCGCTTCGTCGCGGACGAGGTCGCTGTGCGGGCCGTCGGCGGTGACCCGCCCGCCGTCCAGGAGTACGACGCGGTCGGTGACGGCGAGCAGGGTGGGGCTGTTGGTGACCAGGACCGTGGTGCGGCCGTGGCGGAAGGCGCGGATGCCGGCGGCTATCCGGGCCTCGGTGACGGTGTCGACGGCGGTGGTCGGGTCGTGCACCACGAGCACCGGCCGCCCGGCGTGCAGGGCGCGGGCGAGGACGACCCGCTGGCGCTGGCCGCCGGACAGGAAGCGGCCGGACTCGCCGATGCCGGTGTCGGCGCCGAGCGGGAGGGCGCGGGCGACCTCGTCGGCGCCGGCGGCTGCCATGGCGGGGCGGGCGTCGTCACCGGGGCCGACGTTGTCGGCGAGGGTGCCCTCGAACAGGGCGGCGTCGTGAGCGGTGACCAGCAGGGCGGTGCGCAGTCCGGCCAGATCGAGCTCTGGCAGCGGCACCCCGTCGAGTTCCACGGTGCCCTCGTCCGGGTCGTCGGTGCGGCCGAGGCAGCGCAGCAGGTCCTCGGCGGCGGCCGGGTCGGTGGTGGCCACGCCGAGGAGCTGTGCGGGCTCGACTGTGAGGTCGAGGCCGCGCAGCGCGCCGAGGCTGACCCCGCGCAGCCGCAGGGAGCCGCGTACCGGGCCGGGCAGCGGGGTGTCGCCCGCCGTCACGTCCGGTTCGGCGGCGAGCACTTCGGCGATCCGGGCCGCCGATGCCCGCCCCTGGGCGAACTCGGAGTTGACCCAGGCGAACACCTCCAGCGGTCCGAGGAGGAACAGCGCCAGCCCGACGGCCGACACCAGCTGACCAAGTGTGATGTCACCCCCGGCGGCGAGCCGTCCGCCGACCAGCGCGACCAGCGCGATGAAGCCGCCGGTCAGGGCGAGTACGACGCCGCCCTGCCAGGCCTCGGCCCGCGCGGCGCGCAGGGTGGCGGTCAGGGAGTCGCGGCTGGTGCGCCGGTAGCGCTCGACCGCCGCCGCCTGCGCGCCGATTCCCTTCAGCACGCGCAGTCCGGACACCAGGTCGGCGGCGACCCCGGAGGCGTACGCCGCCTGCTCCTGCTCGGCCTCGCTGCGTCGCTCCAGCGGCTTGCTCAGCAGGTGCCCGAGCCACAGCAGGACGGGGGTGCCCAGCAGCACCACCAGGCCCAGCGGCACGGAGATCCACAGCAGCGCCACCGCGCTGACCAGCAGACCGGTGAGCGCCGAAGTGCCGGTCATCACAGCCATGTTGACCGCTCCGACTCGCTTGGCGTCGTCGGTGGCGATATTGGCCAGCGCGCCAGGCAGTCGTCCCCGCTCCACCCCGCCGCGCGGGTCCAGCACGCGCTGTACGAGTTCCACCCGCAGCAGGTGCGCGGCTTGTTCTGCGGCCCGTTCGCCGGCCCGGGCGCCGAAGCGGAAGCTGTACGACAGGCATACGTAGACCACCGCGAGCACCGCCAGCCAGCGCACCAGCGCGCCCGTGTCGCCCTTGGCGACCGCCTGGTCGATCACGATGCCGATCAGCACCGGGACCAGTGCTTCCCCGAACTGGTGCCCCGCTCCCAGCAGCGCCCCGACGGTGACGTCCCGTCGCTGTCCCGCGACCGCCCGCGTCAGGACGTCCCGTCCCCGCGGCCCGTGTGTTCGCACCCGCCCACCCTCCGGAATCAGCCACCGGCAATCAAGGAGCCGAGCGGCTTCTTAGGTAAGGCTAGTCTAAGTTAGCGCCCCTCAGTCAAGGGGCGTCCGCTGCACGGCCGGTCGCCGAGCAGAACGGGTGGGTGCAGCGTCGGATCAGTCCGCCGGCTTGAAGGAACTCAGGAAGACGCGGAGGGCCTGCTGGTTCTCCTCGGAGTACCAGACCGCCTCGGGGACGCTCCACCGGATCGCGTAGCCGTGCTTGGAGTCGACGACGAAGCCGCGGTCGATGGTGCGGTAGCGCACGCCGCCGATGGTGGAGGTCCACTCCCAGTCGGCGGCCTTCCAGCCCCGGTAGTCGACGGAAACGATGTCGATGAGGTGGTAGTTGTCGATGCTGCCGCGGACCTGCTTCTCCAGCTTCTGCCAGGCGGCGACCGGGTCGTCGCCCGGCGTGTGGGTCCAGTCCACGAGCAGGCTGCGGGGGTCGCCGGCGGTGCCGAAGAGGGAGCCGGCGCCGTGGCCGTTGTCGCCCAGGCGGCCGAAGGCGTCGGGGAGGGCGATGCTGAAGCCCTCGGGATCGACGCTCAGGGAGTAGTTCTTGGGGACCACCTCGGTCTTCTCGCCGGAGGAGGTCGCGGAGGCGCCCGAGGACGGCGACGAGGAGGCGGGGGGAGAGGGCGTACCGGAGCCGGCGGACGTGGACGGCTCGGGCGCGGCAGCCGAGGTCGCGGCGGGTGACCGGCCGTCGAGGGTGACGACGGTGGCCACCGTGGCGGTCGAGGCCACCAGCAGGACGCCCGCCACGACGCCCAGGGTGGTCGGCGTCCAGGAGACGGATCTGCCGCGGATCGTCGTACGCCACACGGCCGGCCGGTGCCGCCCGCCCGAACGAGGGTCGTCGGCGCGGCGGGCGAGGCCGGTGCCCGGGATGCGGAAGTCGGGCGGTTCCTCGCCGTCGAAGGCCTCGCCGATGATGCGGTTGAGGACTCTTCGCACAACCGGGTCGTCGGTGCGCTCCAGCGGGTCCTTGCGGAGCAGCCCCTTGATCGCCAGGGCCAGCGGCCCGGCGTGCCGGGGCGGCACGACGGGCTCGTTGAGGACGGCGGCGAGCGTGGCGGCCGGGGTCTCGCGGTCGCGGTACGGGGGCCGCCCTTCGACCATGGCGTACAGCACCGCGCCCAGCGACCACAGGTCGGAGGAGGGGCCGGGCAGTTCGCCGCGGGCCCGCTCCGGGGAGGCGTACGAGGGGGCGGGGGTCTGGGCGGCGGTGACGCCGAAGCCGCCGAGCACCACCTGGCCGTCGGGGCGGACGAGGACGTACGAGGGCCTGACGTCACCGTGGGTGATGCCCTCGCGGTGGGCGGCCGTGAGGACGGCGAGCAGTTCCAGGCCGATGCGGGCGGCGTGGACGGCGTCCAGGGTGCCCTCGGCGAGGAGGATCTCGTCGAGCGGGCGGGCGTCGACGATCTCGGTGACCGTCCAGAGCCTGCCTTCCTCCTCGACGATGTCGAGGGCGGTCAGGACACGGCCGGGGCAGACCAGGGCCATCACCTCGGCCTCGCGGAGCATGCGGGCCACCAGCCGGCGCCGGGCGGTGGGCTCCGGGTGCCGCTTGTCGCCGCGCAGTTCGGTGACCGCCACCCGCCGGGACAACTCCTGGTCCTCGGCCTGCCAGGCGACCTGGGTGCCCTCCTGCCGGATGACGTCCGTCAGGCGGTACCGGCCGGCGATCAACTGCCGCGTGGAGTCCTGCGTGTTGGAATCTGTCATCGTCATGGCCACCCCTGCTGCGTACCCGGCACTCCGCTGTTGATCTGTACGGCCCCATCGGCTTGTCTACTCAACTCCCTTCACATTTTGGGCCGGCGGACGTCTCGAGCTGCCAAACACGGATCCCCGGAAAAACTTTTGTGTTCCCAGTGAACCGGTCCGCACCTCCGCCCGTAGTTAGGGCCAAGTGCCGGTCGAGCACGCCGGTGCGGACACGAAACGTGAGGAACCGATAATGGGAAAGTGGCGAACTGTCCTACTCGCCGGAGTGGCCGCGACCATGCTCCTGGCCACAGCCTGCGGGGCCAGCACCCAGCCGACCACCACCGTGGTGCAGCCGGCCGCGGGGTCTGTGGCGGCCAGCCCCTCCAGTTCTGGTGCGACCACCGCTCTGAAGACCGCGGGCGTGCTGGCGGTGGATTCGAGCTCCGAACTGGGCCCGCTGGTCACCGACAGCGCGGGCAACACCCTGTACCGCTTCGACGCCGACACCCCGAGCCCGTCGAAGTCCAACTGCGAAGGGGACTGCGCCACCCTGTGGCCGCCGGTCTCCGCCGATGACGCCTCGGCGTCCGACAGCCTCAACCCCGACCTGCTGGGCTGGGTCGCGCGTGCCGACGGCTCGAAGCAGCTGACCCTCAGCGGCTGGCCGCTGTACTACTACGCCAAGGACACCGCGGCCGGTCAGACCAACGGCCAGGGCGTGGGCGGCAAGTGGTTCGCCGCCGCCGCCGACGGCAAGAAGGCCGGCGTGGCGCGCAAGTCGGTGAACGTGCTGGACAGCCCGGAACTGGGCCCGATCCTGCAGGACAAGAACGGCAAGACGCTCTACCTGTTCACCAAGGACCAGCCGTGGCCGATGAAGACCGCCTGCGACGCGACCTGCCTGCAGAAGTGGACGCCGAGCGGTCTGGTCAGCGTCAAGGACATCGAGGCGCTGGGCCTGGACCCGAAGACGATCTTCACCTTCACCACGCCGAACGGCACCAAGCAGGAGGCGTACAACTGCTGGCCCTCCTACACCTTCAAGGGTGACAAGGAAGCCGGCCAGACCAACGGCCAGGGTGTCGGCGGCGTGTGGTTCGCCATCAAGAAGGACATCGTCGTCGACCGCGGGAAGACCATCCCCGCCGCGAAGGCCAAGGCCGGTTCGTCCTCCGACACCTCGTCCGACACCTCGTCCGACACCTCGTCGGCCGACCCGAGTGCGGCCGCCACGGACGCCGCCGCCAACGGCTACTGAGCCGACCGAGCCCTTCGGCTCTCCCCGGCTCCCCCACGCGCCTCCGCCGCCGGTACATCACCGGCGGCGGAGGCGTTCGTCGTGGCGGCGGCCGGAATCATTCGCCGCCGGGCCTGGTTTCTGCAGAGAGGGAACCACGATGGAGTGTCTTCGAGAGGTGTCGAGATGTTCGCATTGGCGTTCGACGAGTACGGTGACCCGTCCGTTCTGCACCTGACCGAGCTCCCCGAGCCGCATGCCGGACCCGGCGAAGTGCGGATCGCGGTCCGGACGGCCGGGGTGAACCCGATCGACTGGAAGATCCGGGCCGGTTACATGAAGGACTTCACGCCGGTCGATTTCCCGGCGATTCCCGGGCTGGACGCCGCCGGGGTCGTCGACGAGGTCGGGGAAGGCGTCGAGGGCGTCGGCGTCGGGGACGAGGTGTTCGGCTCCGGCAGTGGCGCATCGGCCCAGTACGCGGTGCTGGACCACTTCGCGGCCAAGCCCGCCTCGATGAGCTGGGCGCAGGCCGCCGCCCTGCCGGTGCCCGCGGAGACCGCGCAGCGGACGCTGGGGCTGCTCGGGTCGCCGGCCGCCGGGCAGACGCTGCTGATCGAGGGCGCGGCGGGAGGCGTGGGCAGCACGGCGGCGCAGTTCGCCCTCGCGGACGGCGTGACCGTGATCGGCACCGCGAGCCCGGCCAACCACGATCATCTGCGCTCCCTGGGCGTCATCCCCACCACGTACGGCCCCGGGCTGGTGGAGCGCGTGGCGGAGCTGGCCCCCGGCGGAGTGGACGTCGTCCTGGACACCGCCGGGAAGGGCTCCATCCAGGACCTCATAGCGGTCGCCGGGGACCCGGCGAAGGTGGTCACCATCGCCGACTTCTCCGCCGGGCAGTACGGGGTCCGGGTGACCGGTGCCGGGTCGGACCCGCAGCGCTTCGAGGCCCTGCCCAAGGCTGCCCGCCTCTTCGAGGACGGCAAACTGGCCATCGCCGTCGACTCGGAGTTCCCGCTCGCCGAGACCGCCAAGGCACACGAGCGCAGCGAGGGTGGGCACCTCACCGGTAAGATCGTGCTGACGGTCGCTCAGGACTAGGGTCTGTCCGGCGGATGTCCGTGGAAGAAGGAGCGGGGTCTGGTGCCTGCGATCGCAAGGCGCCGGAGCGCCCACAGGGTGGTTTCCTGTGGGCGTTTCGGCAACGCCGCGAGCTCCCCCAGCCCCTGGGGGCTGGGAGGTGCCCCCAGGTGCCAGGGCACGCGACGCCGCGGAGATCCGCCGGACAGACCCTAGGCCGGCCCTCATGTCCGGTCCCGGGAGGACGCGATGAAGCGGCACGGCGCGAGCCGAAGCCGGGGTGCCTGGTGGCACCTCGCCGTACTGGCGCTGCTCGCGTTCGGGATCCTCGGAATGCACACGCTGGGCCACGCCTCCGGGCACGACATGGGCGGCATGGGCGGCATGCGGGGCGTGGCCGTGTCAGCGGTCCACGTCGCGGACACCCAGGCCACGCACACCCCGGCTCCGGGGCACGGCTTCGACCCGACGGTCATGTGCGTGGCCGTTCTCGGGTCGCTGCTGCTGGCGGTCGCCCTGCGCGTGCTGCTCGGCAGCCGCCGCCTGGCCGCGACACCCTGGCTGGCCACCGCCGCGCTGGTCATCCCCCGGCCGGAGCCGCCGCCACAGGGTCCTGACCTCGTACGTCTGTCGGTGCTGCGCATATAGGACGGCCGCCGCACCTCCCCTTGGTGCGCCTCCGTACCCATCGCAGACCGAACAGACACGAGGAAACGGCATACCCATGAGCAACCTTCGTATCGCCCTCGCGGGCACCGTCGTCGCGGGGGCGCTGCTGCTCACCGCGTGTGGCAGCAGCGACAGCACCGACACCGCCGTCGGCGGCAGCACCAGCAGCTCGCCGAGCGCTTCGAGCGTGGCGGCGTCGTTCAATGACGCGGACGTGATGTTCGCCCAGATGATGATCACCCACCACCAGCAGGCCGTCGAGATGGCCGGGCTCGCCGCGACCCGGGCCTCGGACGCCGAGGTCAAGAGCCTGGCGGCGCAGATCAGGGCCGCGCAGGAACCCGAGATCACCAGGATGCGCGGCTGGCTGAGGTCCTGGAAGGCACCGGAGTCCGCGGGGATGTCCATGGGCCACGGCTCCGGGATGATGTCCGACGCGGACATGGCCGGGCTGAAGGCCGCCGAGGGGACGGCGTTCGACAGGAAGTTCGCCGAGATGATGATCGACCACCACAAAGGCGCGATCGCCATGGCCGAGGACGTGCGCAAGAACGGCAGGAACGAGGCCGTGAGGCAGCTCGCCCGGAGGGTGATCACAACGCAGTCCGCCGAGGTCGAGCGACTCCAGAAGATCGTCGACCGGATCTGAGGCCGGGGCCACCCGGCCCGCAACGCCCCGTTGATGGATACCCCTCCCGGGTATACCGTCGTTCGACATGGCTTCGAACCACGACGAGCACCAGCACCAGTACATGGAGCACGGCGGATCGTCCTGGACCGCCGCTGTGCAGGCCACGCTGCACTGCCTGACCGGCTGCGCCATCGGTGAGGTGCTCGGCATGGTCATCGGCAGCGCGTTCGGGCTGCACGCGGCGGCGACCGTCGCCCTGTCGATCGCGCTGGCCTTCGTCTTCGGCTACGCGCTGACCATGCGGGGCGTCCTGCGGGCCGGCGTCGGCCCGCGGCAGGCGCTACGGGTGGCTCTGGCGGCGGACACCGTGTCCATCGCCGTCATGGAGCTGATCGACAACACCGTGGTGGTCACCGTGCCCGGCGCCATGGACGCCGGGCTCGGCAGCTGGCTGTTCTGGGCGTCACTCGCGCTCAGTCTGGCCGTCGCCTTCGTCGTGACCGTGCCCGTCAACCGCCGGCTCATCGCCAGCGGCCGCGGGCACGCCGTCGTGCACCGGTACCACTGAGCCCGCCGCACGGGTGGGCGCGCCCAGCGCCCAGAACAGGACGCCCATGAGAATGAACGCGGTGAGCGGTACGGCCTCCGTGAGGAGGTACTTCACCCGCTCGCCCTGACTCCAGCCGTCGGGGGCGAAGTCCGGGCCGAACCAGTCACTGCCCGGCCCCAGCCCCGGCGCGAGCAGCTGCACCGAGGCGAACGCGATGAGGACGGTCAGCACGATCGCGATCGTCCAGGGCATCGGCGCCTTGTACGGGCGCGGGACGTCGGGGTACTTGCGCCGCAGCACCGGCAGGGCCGGGAAGATGCCGAGGTAGCTCACCAGGGTGGTGGAGACGGCCAGGCCGAGGACCGCGCCGAAGAGCTTGGCGGCGCTGCCGTCGGTCAGCTGGTGGGCCAGCACGAGGACGCCGGTGGAGACCACGCCGGTGAGGATGTTGACCCGTACGGGGGTGCCGAAGCGGGCGGAGATCACACCGAGGCCGCGCGGCGCCGCACCGTCGTAACCGGAGACGGCCAGTGCCCGGTCGGAGCCCATGACCCAGGTGACGCCCGAGGACAGCACGGTGAGGATGAACAGCACCGCCGCCAGGTCACCGAGCACGCTGCCCGCCCCGCTGAGCGTGACCGTGCCGTCGGCGGCGACCCCGCCCCCGTAGACGGTGAAGACCTGGCGGATGGCGTCGATGAAGCCGCCGAGGCCGGTGATCGCCTTGGTGGGCAGGACCAGCAGGATGCCGAGGATCGGCAGTCCGTAGAGGAACACGGCGAGGGCGGCGCTGCGGAAGATGGCGTACGGGACGTCCTTCTGCGCGTCGGTCATCTCGTCGCCGGCTGTGTTGGGCAGCTCGAAGCCGACGTAGTTGAACATCAGCACCGGCACCAGGCCGACGAAACCGGCGTACGTCGGCGAGAAGTCGCCGAGGCCGAAGCCGTGCAGGCCGTGCTTGATGCCGTAGACGGCGACGGTGAGGGTGAAGAACCCGAGCAGGACGAAGCGGCTCCAGGCGCCGACCGTGGGAATCCATTTCCCGACGTCGAAGGAGAGGATCGCGGCGAGCACGCCGACCCAGATGAATACCAGGGTGAAGACGTAGAAGGCCGGGGTGCTCAGGTCCTTGCCGTCGTTGAAGAACGTCGTGAAGGCGGTGACGGCCGAAACCGCGAGGGTGCCGCCCATCCAGACCGGATTCGTCACCCAGTACAGGAAATTGTTGACGGCTCCGGCCAGCCGGCCGAATGCGCGGCTGGTCCAGATGTAGGGGCCGCCCTCGTCGGGGAATGCCGCGCCGAGTTCCGCGATCAGCAGCGCGGAGGGGATGAAGAAGACGGCGGCCAGGATGATCAGCCAGGTGAAGGCCTCGGCGCCGGAGGAGGCGACGGTGCCGATGGTGTCGACGCCGACGATCGTGCACAGCAGGAAGAAGAGAATGTCGAAGCGGCTGAAATGCTTACGGAGCTTTTGCCGTTCCTCGGCCGCGGCGGCCGGAGCCGTGCCGGATCCGGGGTCGGGTTTGGCGAGTCCAACGGCCAAGGCGATCTCCTGCGGTGAATACGGAACGGGTGCGGGTGCCGATCATGTTCCGCTTCCGCCGTCCGGCGTCACAAGGGCCGTATCCAATTCTTGACTCCATATGCCCGTCCCGGAACGCGCGGGAAACGCGGCGGAAACCGGAAGCCCGGATCGGCTAGGGTCGGGGGCCGTGGCCACCTTGCTGATCGTCCATCACACCCCGTCGCCCAACCTCCAGGCGATGTTCGAGGCCGTGGTCTCCGGCGCGACCACCGAGGAGATCGAGGGAGTCGAGGTCGTACGCCGCCCGGCGCTCGCGGCGACCGCGAGCGATGTGCTCGCGGCCGACGGCTATCTGCTCGGCACCCCGGCGAATCTCGGCTACATGTCCGGCGCGCTCAAGCACTTCTTCGACCAGGTCTACTACCCCTGCCTGGATGCCACGCGCGGCAGGCCGTTCGGCTACTACGTGCACGGCGGCAGCGATGTGACGGGGACCGTGCGGGGCATCGAGTCGATCACCACCGGGCTCGGCTGGCAGCGGGCGGCGGCCGCGGTGACCATCACGGGCGAGCCGGGGAAGGCCGGCATCGAGGCGTGCTGGGAGCTGGGGGCGACGGTCGCCGCCGGGCTGATGGCATAGGGCCTCTGTCCGCACAGGCCTTTCACCGTCGCACGGCGTCCTGCACCATGGTCGGAGCGCCCAGCGGGGGCGGCCAAGGGGAGGCGGGCTCATGGGCGGCGAAGACGCGTACGGCAGGTTAGTGGCACTCCAGCGCGATCCGTATCCGGCGTACGAGCGGGCCCGGGACGAGCCGGGGCTGGCCTATTCGGAGGAACTGGGCGGCCGGCTGGTCGCGCGCTGGGCGGATGTCCGCGAAGTGCTGCGCAGACCGGAGGACTTCTCCTCGGCCAACGCGCTGACCCCCGATGTCATGCCCGCCCCGGAGGCCCTGGCCGAGCTGGGCAAGGGCCCGGGCGGCGGCCCGGTCGTGGTCACCGCGGACGGCGCCGAGCACCTGCGGTTACGGGCTCCGCTCACCCGGGGCCTGTCGGCGTCCCGGGTCGCCGCGGCGGTGCCGTTCATCGCCGCGCGCGCCGAGGCCCTGGTCGACGACTTCGCCGACTCGGGCCGGGCCGAGCTGATGCGGCAGTACGCGAAACGGCTGCCGGGCGAGACCGTCGGCCACCTGCTCGGCCTGGACCCGGCCGATGTTCCGGCGGCCGTCAACGGGAGCTACCGGGCGGAGGAGTTGCTGTTCCGGCCGCTGCCGGTGCAGGAGCAGATTCTGGCGGCCCGGGACATGGTCGCGCTGCAGTGGCTGCTCCTGGAGTACGCGCAGGAACGCCTTCGCAAGCCCGGGGCGGATCTGTGCACGGAGATGGTCCGGGCGATCGCCCCGGACGCCGGCGAGGAGGGGCTGACGCCGCAGCAGCGTGGCGAGGTGGTGTCGAATCTGCAGAATCTGCTGATCGCCGGCCATCTCACCACCACGGCACTGATCGCGACCACTCTTTACCATCTGCTGCGGAATCGTTCGCAATGGGATCTTCTGTGTGCGGATCCCGCGCTGATCCCCGCCGCGATCGAGGAGGCGGCCCGCTACGACACCGCCGTCCAGGGCTTCCGCCGGGTCACCACCCGCCCGGTCACCCTGGCCGGCGTCGAACTCCCCGCCGGGGAGGTGCTGTTCGTGGCGTACGGCGCCGCCAACCGGGACCCGGCGGCCGTCGACCGGCCGGAGGTCTTCGACATCACCCGTGAGCCGGTCCGGCATCTGGCCTTCGGGCACGGTGTGCACAGCTGCCCCGGCTCCCAACTGGCCCGGGAGCAGCTGCGCATCACTCTGGAGACCTTCACCCGGCGGCTGCCCGGGCTGCGCCTGGATCCGGACGGCGGGCCGGTGGAGATGCTGCCGACGATGATCCACCGGTCGCCGCGCGCCCTTCCGGTGACGTGGTGACGTGGTGACGTGGGACGTCCGACTGCGGCTCCTCAGCCCCAGGGCGAGGCGATCCTGAAGGTGCTGTCGGACCGGAAGAGGGAGCTGTTCTGGTACGGATCGATCCACAGCTGGAAGTTGCGGTGCCGCAGATACCGGTTGGGGTAGTTGAACGAGGTGAAGGACACCGTGCCGGAGCCGGAGTCCCAGTGCGCGCAGAAAGTGGCGTCCTTGCGGAACAGTGACGAACCGTCGGAGGCCTCGGCGCGGATCCGGAAGTCCCGGTGCCGCAGATAGCGGCCGCCGCTGACCTTGAAGGAGTAGCAGCTCGCGTCCGCCAGGCCGGCGACGACGGTGAAGGTGGCGCCCGCACGGGTCCTGGAGGAGGACGAGCCGCTCACCGGGTCCAGATAGCCGAGGCCGTCCCGGTAGGACCAGTAGCGGTCGGGGTAGTTGACCGACCGGACCGACCAGCGGGTCACCTGCGGCGTGGGCTTCGACGTCGACGTGTGGCCGGAGCCGGCGGTCGCGGTGGCACTCGGTTTCGCCGAGGTGTCCGCCTGCCCCTGGTCCGAGCCTGCCGCGCTGTGGTGCGCGGCGGGGGTCGCCGGGATCCGGGAGGCGGCCGTTTCCAGGCCCGGTTCCAGGTGCGCCGCCGAGGGCGTCGCTGACGGCGACCCAGTGCCGGCCGGGCCATCGGGGAGGGCCGGCAGAGACACTCCCGGAGCGGGAGAGGCACCGGTCACCGCGGAATCACCGCCGAGCGGCGCCGACTCGCGGATGACCACGACGACGAGCAGGCCGCAGACCGCCAGGATCGCGGTGCCCACCAGCAGACCCAGCGGACGGGTCGGGGTGAACACCCGGGTCGAGCCCGCGTCCATGTCCATGTCCATGTCCGCGGCCGGATCGGCGTAGGGAGGCGCCGGGTCCGCCGGCCAGGCCTCCTCGAATAACCGCTGCGCCAGATCGGCGCTCAGCGGCAGCGGCCGCTCCGGCCGGAAGACATCGAGGTCGTCTTCATTGCGGCCGTCTTCTTCGGCTGTCACAGCCGGCCCTCCTCGCGCACGTTCCCAGCTGGTCGCTGTGAGCCGGAGAGTAGCCGCTCTGATCAACTTCTGCCGGAAAACCTCATTCCACTTCCGTCCCGATTTCCTTCCTGGTAAAGAGACTTCAGTCGTGCATACGATCGATCTGACGGATCTTGTTCGTCGCGTCGAGAGCCGCGACCTTGTAGGACTCCGCGAGCGTCGGGTAGTTGAACACCGCGTCCACCAGGTAGTCGACCGTGCCGCCGCACCCCATCACGGCGTGACCGATGTGGATGAGTTCGGTCGCGCCGGTGCCGAAGCAGTGGACGCCGAGCAGCTTGCGGTCCTCCGGGGACACCAGCAGCTTGAGCATGCCGTGCGAGTCGCCGATGATCTGCCCCCTGGCCAGTTCGCGGTAGCGGGATATGCCGACCTCGAACGGCACGCAGTCCTCGGTCAGCTGGTCCTCGGTGCGGCCTATGAAGCTGATCTCGGGGATCGTGTAGATGCCGATCGGCTGGAGGTCGTGCATCCGGTTCACCGGCTCGCCGCAGGCGTGGTACGCCGCCGTACGCCCCTGCTCCATCGAGGTCGCGGCGAGCGCGGGAAAGCCGATGACGTCACCGACCGCGTAGATGTGCGGGACGGCGGTGCGGTAGTGCTCGTCCACCTCGATGCGGCCGCGCCGGTCGGCGCTCAGGCCGGCCTTGTCCAGGTCGAGTTCGTCGGTGAGGCCCTGCCGTCCGGCGGAGTACATGACGGCGTCGGCGGGGATCTTCTTGCCGCTCTCCAGGACGGTGAGGGTGCCCCGGGGGTGGCGTTCGACGGCCGCGACGGTCTCGCCGAAGCGGAAGGTGACGGCGAGGTCCCGCAGGTGGTACTTGAGCGACTCGATGACCTCGACATCGCAGAAGTCCAGCATCCCGGCGCGCTGTTCGACCACCGTGATCTTGCTGCCGAGGGCGGCGAACATGGAGGCGTACTCCATGCCGATCACACCGGCGCCGACGATGACCATGGAGCGCGGCACCCGCTCCAGGTTGAGGACGTTGTCGGAGTCCATGATGGTGCGCTCGTCGAACTCCACGGTCGCCGGGCGGGCCGGGCGGGTGCCGGTGGCGATCACGATGTGCTCGGCGCTGATCAGCCGGTCGTGTCCGGCCAGGTCCCGCAGGGCGACGGTGTGGTCGTCGACGAAGCGGCCGGTGCCGGCGAGGAGGGAGACATGGTTGCGGGAGAGCTGGTTGCGGATGACATCGACCTCGCGGCTGACCACGTGCTGGGTCCGGGCGGTGAGGTCGGCGACGGTGATGTCCTCCTTCAGCCGGTAGCTCTGTCCGTACAGATCGCGCTGGGTGAGCCCGGTGAGATAGAGCACCGCCTCGCGCAGGGTCTTCGATGGGATGGTTCCGGTGTGGATGGAGACCCCGCCGACCATGTCGGGGCGGTCGATGACAGCGACCCGGCGGCCGAGCTTGGCCGCGCCTATGGCGGCCTTCTGGCCGCCGGGTCCGGATCCGATGACAAGCATGTCGAAGTCGGGCACGCCTGGAGTCTGGCAGTGGAGGCCGCTCTCCGGGAAGACCCACCCGTCGTATAGTTGAAATATGAACGATGCGGATGCGGTGAACCCGGTGCCGGTGCAGCTCGGGATCTTCACCGTCGGCGATGTCACCACCGACCCCACCACCGGCCGGGCGCCGACCGAGCACGAGCGGATCAAGGCGATGGTCGCCATCGCGCTCAAGGCCGAGGAGGTCGGCCTCGACGTCTTCGCGACCGGCGAGCACCACAACCCGCCCTTCGTACCCTCCTCCCCGACCACCATGCTCGGCCACATCGCGGCGCGCACCGAGCGGCTGATCCTCTCCACCTCCACGACCCTGATCACCACGAACGACCCGGTGAAGATCGCCGAGGACTTCGCGATGCTCCAGCACCTGGCCGACGGCCGCGTCGACCTGATGCTCGGCCGCGGCAACACCGCCCCGGTCTACCCGTGGTTCGGCCAGGACATCCGCCAGGGCATCCCGCTCGCCGTCGAGAACTACGCGCTGCTGCACAAGCTCTGGCGCGACGACACCGTCGACTGGGCCGGCCGCTTCCGCACCCCGCTGCAGGGCTTCACCTCCACACCCCGGCCGCTGGACGGCGTACCGCCCTTCGTCTGGCACGGCTCCATCCGCAGCCCGGAGATCGCCGAGCAGGCCGCGTACTACGGCGACGGATTCTTCGCCAACAACATCTTCTGGCCCAAGGAGCACTTCCAGAAGCTCATCGACCTGTACCGCCAGCGCTACGCCCACTACGGCCACGGCACGCCCGAGCAGGCGATCGTCGGGCTCGGCGGCCAGGTCTTCCTGCGCCGCAACTCCCAGGACGCGGTACGGGAGTTCCGCCCGTACTTCGACAACGCCCCGGTCTACGGGCACGGGCCCTCGCTGGAGGAGTTCACCGAGCAGACCCCGCTCACCGTGGGCAGCCCGCAGGAGGTCATCGACAAGACCCTGACCTTCCGCGAGTCCTTCGGCCACTACCAGCGCCAGCTGTTCCTGGTGGACCACGCCGGGCTGCCGCTGAAGACCGTGCTGGAGCAGCTCGACCTGCTGGGCGAGGAGGTCATCCCGGTGCTGCGCAAGGAATTCGCCGCCGGGCGGCCGGCCGAGGTGCCGGCCGCCCCCACGCACGCGGCGCGCGTGCGCGCGGCAGCCGCACGGCCTATTCGGCGGCCCTGACCGGCAGGATCACCGCCGAGGGCTGCGCCGGGCCGTGGTGGACCGTCTGGTCGGCGGCCCGCAGGGTGGTGGCGGTGGCGTGCGGTTCGCCGGTGCCGGGGTTGCGGGCGTAGCGCGGGAAGGCGCCGCTGGAGACCTGGACCCTGATGCGGTGGCCGCGCTTGAAGCGGTGCGCGGTGGGCCAGAGCGTGACGGTGGCGCGGGATGTCTCGTCGGCACCGGACAGGCTGGTCAGGCCGTCGCAGACGTTGTACGACCGCCCGCGCGGGTCGACATCGCAGAGCCGGACGAACACGTCGGCGTGGGGCAGGCTGGAGCGGAACCAGATCTCGGCGCTGACCTCGCCGATGACCTCGACGTCCTGGTCGAGCACGTCGGTGGTGTACGTGAGCACGTCCGCGCGGGCCTCCAGGTCCTTGTTGTCGACGCGGCCGCTGTCGGCGACCATGCGTACGCCTCCGACCGCGGGCGTCGGATCCGCCGGGTCGTAGCGGTAGCCGTCGGACGCCGCTTCGCCGGGCGGTTCGGTGGACAGCGCGCCGCCGGGCCGCAGGTGGAACCTCTGCTCCTTCGCGCCGCTCGGCGGCCAGGACTCGAAGTCGCGCCAGGCTTCCTCACCCGTCACGAACAGCCGCACCGGCGCGCGGTGCGGCGGCTCCTCACCGCGCGCGTGGGCGAGGCCGAATTCGATGGCCTCGCGGATCCCGCTGTCGTTCATCTCGATGTGCGTCCAGGGCCCGACGGTCAGGCGGGCCCGGCGCCCCGCCTCCTGCAGGATCCGGAAGTCGCGCAGCTGGCCGGGCAGGAAGATGTCGTACCAGCCACCGATCGAGCTGACCGGCACGGTCACCTCGGCGACCCGGTGGCGGTGGTCCATGCCTGCCCAGTGCGGGTCGTCGGCGTCGTGCGCGAGGATGCCCTGTATGTAGTCCGAGCGGTGGCCGATGGCGGCGACATCGGCCCGGTCGAGCGGAAGCGTCTGCAGAGCCCGGCGCGTTCTCCTCGTCTGGGCCGCCTGCCGGAGCATCGCCCAGGGACGTTCCTGGACGCCGGTCAGGACACCCCATCCGAACGGCGTCTCCAGCGAGAAGCCGTCCGCGCGCAGGAACTCAAGGGTCAGAGCCGACTCGGTGACCTGCGGGATCATCGCCTTGACCTCCGGCGGCAGCCGGTCGGCCACCGCCCACTGCGCGTACCCCATGTAGCTCAGGCCGACCAGCACGATCGAGCCACCGGACCACGGCTGCTTGACCAGCCAGTCCAGCGTCGCCAGCCCGTCCTCGCGCTCCTGCCGCATCGGGTCGAAGACCCCGCCGGAGCCGAACCCGCCCCGGGTGCTCTGGATCAGCACCTGGAACCCGCGTTCGGCCAGCGGTCTGGCCATGCCCATGCCGAACAGTCCGCTGTGGCCGTACGGGGTGCGGATCAGCGCGACCGGCAGCCCCTCTCCCCCGGCCTTCGGCACCCACCTGTCCGCCAGCAGTTCGGCCCCGTCGGGCATCGGCACCCGCAGATCCCGCTCGACGACGAGGTCCCGGGTCAGCGGAGGGGACAGCTTCAGCTTGCGCTGGATGAGATGACTGCTCAGGTTCACCGGCGTGACTCCTCGTCATGCGTGATCGTGGTGGGCCGGCCCATCGCGGTGGTGATGACGGACACCATCCGCATGAGCCGGTCGCTGAACTCCTCCGGGTCGAGCGGCTCTTCGCCGTCCACCACCCAGGTGTTGACGAGCGCGGCCCCGCCGCCCGTCAGGAAGGTGGCGAGGTCCTCCACCAGGTGCGGGTCGTGTCGCTCGCCGGACGCCTGCTGGATCAGCTGCCGGTTGACCGGGAGCATCAGGCCCGTCAGCGACTTGTTCAGGGCGAACGCGCTGGAACTGGTCAGAATCGCCCGGTAGAACGCCCGGTGCTCCGCGAAGTGCCGCGCCATCGCCAGCGCCGTGGGGCGTCCCGCCGGGGTGTGCGAGTCGTCCACGACATGCGTCAGCAGTTCCTCCCGGACCAGGTCGAGCGCGGCCTGGAGCAGGAGCGTGTCGCGGTCACCGAACTGCTGGTACACCACCTGCCGGCTCACATCCGCGGCCTCGGCGATGTCGGACACGGGAACGGCCGCCGTACCCCGTTCGGACACCAGGGCGACCGCCGCCCGCATCAGAGCGGCCCGGGTGCGGCGCACCCGGCGGTCCTGGGCGGGAGCGATCGTGGCGAACTCGAACGTCATGGCCAAGATAATGGACAGGTGTCAATAAAAGTGCAAGTGTCAATCAGCGTGGCACCGGCCGAGGCTAAGGCGTAGGCGGCCCGAAATGCACGCGCGTCGCACGGGCCCCGCGCAGTACGGTCCGGCGATGGACGATGAGGACGGCTACTTCGGAGAGCGGGTCGCCGCGGCCTACGACGAGTCGGCGGCGGACATGTTCGCGGCGACTGCCGTGGAACCGGCGGTCGAGTTCCTGGCAGGGCTGGCCGGCGGCGGCCGGGCCCTCGAACTGGGCATCGGGACGGGGCGCCTCGCCTTGCCCCTCCAACGCCGCGGAGTCGCGGTCCACGGCATCGACGTGTCCCGGGCGATGGTCGCCCGGCTGCGCGCCAAGCCGGGCGGCGACGCCATCGGCGTCACGATCGGCGACTTCGCGACGACGAGGGTCGACGGGGCGTTCTCCGTCTCCTACCTGGTCTTCAACACGATCATGAATCTGACGACGCAGGACGCCCAGGTGGCCTGCTTCCGCAACGTCGCCGCCCACCTCGAACCCGGAGGCTGCTTCGTCATCGAGGTCATGGTCCCGGAGCTGCGCAAGCTCCCCGCCGGGCAGAACGCCGTGCCGTTCCACGTGAGCCCGACGCGGTGGGCGTTCGACATCTACGACGTCGCCACCCAGACGATGAGCTCGAACTACGTCACGATCGACGACGGCCGTGGCGAGTACAGATCCATCCCCTTCCGCTACGTGTGGCCCGCCGAGCTCGACCTCATGGCCCAGCTCGCCGGGCTCCGGCTGCGCGAGCGATGGGAGGGCTGGACACGGGCGCCCTTCACCAACGAGAGCGGCCGGCACATCTCGGTCTGGGAGAAGCCCGCGTAATCTGCCGCTCATGACTGGTGAGAGCGATCTGCGCAAGCTCCTGAGCGGTATGCGCCCGCAGCTGAACCCGGGCCGCTACGTGTTCACCACCGCCCAGGGCGGCATCCCGCCCGGCGTCACCCCCGTCGCCACGGTCGCCGAAGAGGAGGGCCTCACCCTGGTCCTTCGGCAGGAGGAGGCCGACGCGGCGGGACTCCCCTACGACTACGCGGCGGGCTGGATCACGCTGCGCGTCCACTCCGCCCTGGAGGCGGTCGGCCTCACCGCCGCCTTCGCCAGGGAACTCGCCGACGCCGGCCTGAGCTGCAATGTGGTCGCCGGCTTCCACCACGACCACCTCTTCGTGCCGTACGAGAGCGCCGCCCGGGCCGTCGCCGTTCTGGAGGACCTCGCGCGACGGTCCGCCTGACGTCCGAGCGGGATCGCGCCGGAGCACGGATCGCGCCGGACGCGGGCTACGCGGCGTTCGGTTCCCTTCCGGCCATGTGGTCTATACCACCGTGCGGTGTCGAACCGGATTGCGGGGCGCGGCCGTGTGTCGGGCATGATCGCCCGCAAGGATGGAGTTCCCGACATGCAGTCTCTGCGTATCGCTTTGATGACCCACGGCACCCGTGGGGATGTTCAGCCGCTGGTCGTTCTGGGCCGGGAGCTGGAGCGCCGTGGCCACCGGCCGGTGCTCGCGGTGCCGGTGGGCTCAGCGGACATGGCCCGGGCCGCCGGGCTGGAGGTGGTCGAGCTGCCTGTGGACTGGCGGGAGTACCTGGGCGCGCCGGATGCCGGCCGGAGCTGGGTCACCTCCGCGGACAGCGAGGAGTTCCTGGCCGGGCTGCGTTCGGTGATGGCCGCGCACATCGGGGAGATCGCCCGGACGCTGTACGCGATGAGCCAGGGGGCCGACCTCATCGTGTCCGGGTCGCTCACCGAGGACATGGCCACGGTGATCGCCGAGGCCCGGGGTATCCCGCTTTCGCTGCTCCAGCTGTTCCCGGTGCGGCCCAACGACGTGGTGCCCAACCCCTTCGTGACCAGCAAGGCGTCCACGGTCCCCGGAGCCAACCGGCAGACGCACGTGGCGTATGAACAAGCCGCGTGGCAGGCGCGCCGGGAGGGGGTCAACCGGCTGCGGGAGGCCCTGGGGCTGGCCCCGACGCAGCTGTCGACCCAGCGGCGGGCCCGGCTGCTGGGCGCACTGGAAATCCAGGGCTACAGCCGGGAACTGGTCCCGGGCACCGGCTGGCTGCCGGAGCAGCGGCCGTTCGCGGGCTGGCTGGAGCCCCAGGGCCAGGACCGGCGCGGTATCGCCGAGCACGGCCTCGACCCCGACCTGGCCTCATGGCTGGACGCCGGTGACACCCCCGCCTACTTCGGGTTCGGCAGCACGCCCGTCGCCGACCCCGCCGCCATGGTCGCCTTGATCGACAAGGCCACCGGCGACCTGGGACTGCGGGCCGTCATCACCTCCGGCTGGGCCGCACTGCCCGCCCACCCCGTCACCGACCCCGCCCGGATCCGCGTGGTCGACAGCGCCGACCTCACAGCCCTGCTCCCGCGCTGCCGCTTCGCCGTCCACCACGGCGGCTCCGGCACCACCGGCGCCGCCGCGCGGGCAGGACTGCCCGCCCTGATCGCCTCCGGAATGCTCGACCAGCCGATGTGGGGCGAACTCGTCCAACGCCGCGGCGCGGGCATCCACCTGCCCCTGCACCAGCTCACCACCGACAACCTGCGCTCCGCCATGCAACGCCTGCTCGACCCCCGCATCGTGACCGCAGCCCGCGAACTCGGCCGCGCCGTACGCGCCGAAGGCGACGCCGCGGCCACCGCCGCCGACCTCCTCAACTCCTTCGCCCGGCCGCACACCGGCACACCGGCGCTGCGCGCGCGGGCCGGAGGCGCCAGGCGTCCCCGCCCGGCCGCGGTCCCGCTCCGCCGTGAACAGGGCGAGGTGGCGTGAGGCGGCCGGAGTCGGGGTCAGCTGCCCGGCTTCGGCCCGGAGCGCACCTCGACCTCGTCCTTGCCGGTCCTGTCGACCAGCAAGTGGTGCACCTCGTCCGGCCGGTCCGCCGGCCAGGCACGGCCGAGGCCGGCGGTCACCACGACCGCCGAGGGATGCACCCGGGCGAGCCGGGCGACATGGTCCCGTACCGCGATGGAGGCCAGGTGGTCGCGGCCCCGCGCCCCCGGCGGGAGCCCGTACGCCTGCGCAACCGTGCCCGGCAGCCAGTCGAAGGCCTCGGCGTCGGCCGCGCCCAGCGAGGTCACGGCTCCTCGCGTGAGGGACAGGCCCACGCCGTTCGCGTAGCGGCGGTCGCGAAGGAAAGCGCGGCGCTCGACGGGATCGGCCGTCGCGATACGGCCCTTGGGGACGAGGACGTCCACCAGGCGGAACGCCACCAGCAGCCGGCCTTCGCGGCTCAGGCGGACATCGAAGGCGGGCAGTCGTCGCTCCCCCCGGTCGAATCCGGCGAAGCGCGCCTCGACCCGCACCTCACCGGAGTCCGGGAGCGGTCCGTACGAGGTGAACTCTGCGATGCGGTGCGGGAATCCGGCGACGTCCGAGCCGATCTCCGGGTTCCAGCGCCACAGCTGGTCGTGCGGGATGACGTGCAGGGCGGCATCCAGCAGTCCCTGGTGGAGCAGGCCGCGGGGCACCGATCCGCGTCCGGCGTCGAGTACCCCGGACGCCCCGCCCGCGGCGGCGCGCGAGGACACCAGGTAGTGGAAGGCCGGGCCGTGGAAGAGGGTCCCCGAGTCGTAGGGATCGTCGGCGGGCGAGGCGTCGGGCAGCGGCCCGAACGCCTCGGGAAGGGGCCCCGGTTCACCGACCCGGACGGTGGCGGTGGCGACCGGTTCGAAGCGTGACAGGGCGGCGGTCGCCGCCTCGCGCCACACCAGCAGGGTCACCTCGTACTCGCCGTCCGGGGCGCCGGACGCCGCCCGGGTGACCTCGGTGCGGAGCCGCACCGGCTCCCGTACCGGCAGCCAGCGGCGCAGCTGGACATCGCGTAGGGCCGCGACCGGGTGGCCGGTGTGGTTGCGCGCGGCCCGCGCGAGCAGGTCGAGGATCGACATCATGGGCAGGGTGGGCACGGTCCAGGTCGGGCGATGGTCGGCGAGCCAGGTGTCGACCGCCGGATCCAGGACGAGTTCCGCCGCGGGCTCGTCGTCGACCACTCGCATTCCGAGCCCCCGGACCTGGTAGATGCGGGTGCCGTCGACCCACAGCCAGGCGTCGGCGACGGCGTACCTCTCGCCGGTCTCACGGATCTCCAGCTCCACGGTGACGCGTTCGTTGGCGGGCACCACCTGGCCTCGGTATTTCCAGCTCAACGGGCTTGCGGTGGGGATGAGTTCGAAGCGGGGCCGACGAATCCCCGCCGACGCCCCGGTCTCGGTCAGATACGTACGCAGCAGCTGGCACATCGCCTCCACGCCGAGCGAGCCGGGCTGGACGGGGTCACCGAGGAAGTGTGATCTGAAGAACCACTCCCCCGGGTCGATGTCCTTCTCCCCCCTCAGCCGTCCGAGCCCCGTCTCGCCGCCGTCCGGCCAGTAGCCGGTGACCCGGTCCAGCATGAGCAGCATCGGTCCGACGGCGGCGGTGGGCAGGTCGGCCGTTCGGTCGCACGGCTCGGCCAGTCGGGTGAGTTCGGGCTCGGAGGGCGTCAGTCCCGCCTGGACGGCGAAGGCGGTGGGCGGGAAGAAGCCGAAGACGGTGGAGCAGCGGAAGACCTGGTGGCCTGCGTCGCCGGCACAGTCGGCCGCGGCCTCGACCACGACCTCGAAGGACACAATGATCATGTCCCCGTTCTGCGAGATCTGCCGCAGTTCGGCACGGGTTCGCAAGGTGCCCGTGTCCGGGCCCACTTCGCCGGTCAGGGTCGCACTGCCGTCGAGGTTGCGGAAGAGCAGGTCGGCGTCGGAGCCCAGTGCGCAGCCCGCGTAGGAGGCGAGCCAGCCGCACGGCTGGAGCGCGATCTCCATCAGCACGGCGAGCGGCATCGCGGCACCGCCGTTCTGTTCGAAGTACCAGTCGTCGCCGACGATGTCGTACTCGGCCACGACCGCGATGCCGGTCTCCATGCTGCCGGGCTGCCCGTCGACCGACACGATCCGGCTGATGAAGTGATACGGCGGCCCCGGCAGCCGCGGCAGCCGGCGGGCGTCCTCCGCAGGTCCGTAGAGCGCCCCGAAAGCCTCCGACGGGCGGCCCCAGGCACTGGCCAGCAGGGCGGGATAGCCGTACGCGGCCGGACGGGCGTCACCGGAGTCGCCGCGAGCGGCCGGCCCGCCGAGCGTGGCCAGCGGCCAGTCGCGGGCCAGCCGCAGCGCGAGCCCACGGGCGAGGAACGCCCGCACCCCGTCAACCGTGCAGAGCACATCGGCCACCAGCACCGGTTCCTCCCCAGCGCCGGTGCCCGAGATCTCCCGTACGAACACCTCGTACGTCAGCAGGCGGCTGTCCGGCGTGACCTGCCCCCGGCAGAGCATCCGGTAGGGGGCGCCGGCCAGCGGCTCGAAGCGCCAGCCGTCGCGGTCGGCGGTGTGCCCGAGAGCCGCGAGGTGGAAGGCCATGGCCTGCAGGCAGCCTTCGAGCATGAGGGTGCCGGGCATGCAGGGGTCGTTCTTGAAGTGCCCGGCGAAGAACCAGTCGTCAGGGCCGACCGTCGTCTCGGCGCGCAGAAAGCCCCGCCCCCAGGGGCCACCGGACGGGTCGAAGTCGGTCACCTCGTCGAGCAGCCGCAGCCGCCCGTCGGCGATGCGCGGGGTGCGGACATGGGCGCGGGTCGCCCGCCACGCGGGTCCGAAGCAGTCCGCCGGACGGCCCTCGGAGAAGGCGCGTACGGCATCCGGGCCGAAGGCACGGCGGCCCGCCGCAAGCGCGAGCACGGGCGGGGCGAGCGGGGCACCGGGATCGGGTGCGTCGGCGGCCGGGTCCCACAGCACGCCGCCAGTGCGGGCGAGTTCGGCGTCGGTGAAGAAGCCGGCCTGGCCGTCCCGGACGGTCAGCCGCAGTGCGCCGTCCACGTCGTAGCAGTCGTAACGGAAGAAGAAGAGCCGGGTGCCGTCGTGCTCGCCGTGCCCGTCGATACGAATCTCGAAGCGCAGCGTCTCCCCGGGCTCGGGCAGCGGGCCGTGGAACGTCAGCTCGCAGCCAAGCAGCCGGTACACCCGGTCATCCTGCCCTTCCTGTCCGTCCAGGAGGTCGGCGCCGAGCCAGCTGATGAGCAACAGGTCCGCCTGGCCCGCCTCGACCATGATGCCGGCCGGCATCCGGCCCGCCGGATCCAGATACCAGCTGTCCGGGCGCACGTCGGTCTCGGTCCAGATCGTGCCGGTCCCCATCGACGCGGGCACGGCCTCGATGCCGGTGACGCGATCGGCCAGCAGCATGGGCGGCTGCGGCATGCGGGTCTGCCGGGCGCGGCCGTCCTGCGCGGCGAATCGCGGGCCGAAGAGCTCGGATACGCGGCCGACGGCGAGGTGTTCGAGCTGGGCGCGGGTGAATTTCGGTCCGGGCCGGCCGACGGGTGGCTGCGCGGGCTGCCGCGACGGCTGCGCGGGCGACCCGGGAGCCGCAGGGGGCGGCGTTCCGCGCAGCAGCGCGGCTTCGGCACGCCGCCGCATCGCCAGGAACTGGTGGTGGATGTGCGCCTGTTGGGCCAGGAAGTCCTGGAACGCGGTGGTCAGGCCGTGCTGGTGCGCCGCGGTGGCCGCCAGCACCCGCGTGAGCGGGGTGTCCACGGTGACGGCCGACGACGGAACGGGCAGTGCCCGGGACACGGCCGAGGCCACGGGAGACGCCGCCGCGGTCCCGGCGCCGGAAGCGCGGGATACGGGGGCCGCCGTCGCCGGCGTCGCCGTGACCGCTGCCGGCTCGGCCGGGGGCAGCCAGGGCGCGGGAGGCATCTCCTGCGCCGCCGCGCCGGCCGGAGCAGCCGCGCGCGGCGGGGAGACGTACCTCGCCGCCGACCCGGCCGGGGGAAGCCAGGGCGCCGGGGCCATTGTCCCGGCCCGCTCCCCGGACGAGGGCCAGGTGGCCGGCGTGGACCCGGCCGCCGGTTCCTGGCCGCCCGGCGCGGGCAGGGCGACCGCGGGCGGGTGGGCCGGGAACGACAGCCGTGGGCCACCGGAACCCACGGCCGGGGCAACGGCGGCGAGGTGGGCGAAGAGCGTGTCGGCGTCCAGCGGGACGCCGGCGGCGACGAGTTCGGCGACGGAGCTGGTGAGGCGGCGGATGCCGTGCCCCTCGGAGGAGTCGAGGGAGACGGCGACGTGGTCCCGGTCGTCGCCGAGGGTGCGCTCGATCCAGCTGGTGCACAGGGCGCGGGGGCCGTGCTCGATGAAGACGCGGACGCCGTCGGCCCAGGCGCGTTCGACCATGCGGTCGAAGTCGATCGTGCCGACCGCCTGTGCGGTGATCGCGTCGGCGGCGGAGTCCCGGGTCGGGGTGTACCAGTCGCCGCCCGCGCCGGTGTAGAAGCGTACGCCGGGCACCGCTTCGGTCGGCCGGTGGTGCAGCCGCCGCCACTCCTCGCGTACTTCCTCGACCTCCGGGGCGTGCACGGCGATGTCGTAGTCGAGGCGGATGGCCTGTCCCGGCGCGAGGTCGGAGAGCACGCGTGCGCATTCCCGCTCCTCACCGCCGACCACGCACACGTCGGGGGCGTTGACGGCCATCAGGTGCACCGCCGGATTGCCGGCGAGCGCCTTGCGTACGGCGTCGACGGGTGCGCTGACCATGTGGCTCGCCCAGCGGTCCCCGGGCACTCCGGCTTTCGCCCAGGCCCGCCGTACGGCATCGAGCGTGCCGACCACGCCGCTGGCGAAGACGTCGGAGCCGCTGATGTCGTGGACGAGCGAACGGACATCGCGCCAGGCGCGCATCGAGACCAGCGCGGCCGACTCACCCGAGGAGTAGCCCAGCACCGCCTGCGGCTGGATGCCGAGTACGCCGCGCGTGATCTCGGTGTGGAACTGGGCGAGCAGTGCGGCTCCCCAGATCTGGTCCAGTACATGCGCCGGTGCCGGCGGCCCCGCCGGGCCGGAACCCCGGTAGGCCCAGCCGACGGTGTCCTCCAGGGGGCCGCAGCGGGCTTCCAGTTCGGCGGTGACGGCGGGGAAGGCCAGCATCAGTTCGCGGCCCATGCGCGGGTAGGCGGCGGAGCCGTTGGTGTAGACGAAGGCCACTTCGCCCGTCAGCGGCTTCGCGCGGAAGGCGACGCCGTCCGGGCGGATGCCCTGGCCGGTCAGCCAGCGGCGGGCGGCGGCCGAGCGGGTGGCCAGTTCCCCGTCGGTGGCCGCCACGATCACCAGGCGCGCGGGTCCGGTGCCGGACTCCCGGCCGGCGGCGAGCGCCGCGAGGGCCTCCGGCAGGTCCCGCCCCGAGTAGATGTGCAGCCGGGGCGGCGGCTCGGCCAGCCACGCGGCGGGGACGGTGTCCTCGGCAGCCCTCAGCCGCAGCCGGGCGGCCGGGGCGTCCAGCGGGGTGACGGTCACCTCGGCGCTGCGTACGCCCAGCGCCGGAACGGCGGGTGCGCCTGCGGCGGGCAGGGCGCGGTGGTGCAGGGCCAGGGCGGCGCACGCGACGGCGAGCAGGCCGGTGGCGGCATGCGGTGTGCCGAACAGGGCCGCCGGGTCGAAAGCGGGGCGGCCGCCGACGTCCTCGGCTGCTCCGACCAGCATGTCGGCCGTCGCCGGATCGGCGGAGTCGTCCAGCACGGCGATCACCGGGTCGCCGTCCCGGCGGGCGTCGGCGAGGCGTTTGAGTACGAGGGCGACGGCCGCGTCTCCCGCCGTACGCCCGCCGTGGCCCAGCTCGGCCAGGGCCGCCAGGTGGACCGGCTCGTGCGACAGGTCCACGGCACCGACCACCGCGGCGTCGGCCTCGCCCGCCGCGAGGGCACGGGCGGCGAGGCCGAGGGCGACCGGCCCGGAGGCCTCCTCCGCCGAGACCGAGCAACCCGGACCGGCCAGGTCCAGCTGGGCGTTGAGGCGATTGGCCACCACGTTGGGCATGGTGCCGAGGACACCGGCGGCGTCCAGCGGCGGGGCGTAGGCATCCGCTTGGCCGTCGGCTGCCCGCCAGCGTGCGTGGTACCGGGCGACCTCGGGGTCACAGCCCATGCCGACAAGGACCATGGTCCGCTCCCGGGGCAGCACGATGCCGTGCGCCGCTTCCCGGGCCGCCTCCATGAGCAGCAACTGCTGGGCGTGCGCACGTTCCAGGTCGCGGGGCGGGAAGCGCAGCCCCGCCAGTTCGACGTCGACCGTGGAGCGGGGCCCCGGCGCCGGGGTGCCGTTCAGCAGGGCCCGGGTCAGATCCCGTACGCCGTCGCCGTCGCCGACCCGGGCGCCGATCGCGACGATCGCCACCGGCTCGGGCGGCTTCGGAGGCGGGGGCAGGGGCAGGGGCACGGAAGCGGACGCGGCTCCCTCCCAGGCGTCGACGATGACATGGGCGTTGTTGCCGCCGAAGCCGAAGGCGCTGACGGCGGCCCGGCGGTGCGGGGCGTCCCAGGGCTCGTTCGCCGTGAGCAGCCGCAGCGGCGTGCCACGCAGGGCTTCGCTGGGCTCGTCGGCGCCGATGGTCGCGGGCCGGATCCCGGTCCGCATGGCGCCCAGTACCTTGAGCAGTCCGGCCAGGCCCGCGGCGGTCACCGGATGGCCCAGGTTGGACTTGACCGAGCCGATGGGAAGGCTCTCGCACGCGCCGAACACCCGGTTCATGGAACGGATCTCGACCGCGTCGCCGAGCTGCGTGCCGGTCGCGTGGCATTCCACCAGCGACACCGTGTCCGCCGTGATCCCGGCCGACTCGTACGCCAGCCGCATCGCCCGTACCTGGCCTTCCTCCGAGGGCGTGAGCAGGCCTCCGTCCCGGCCGTCGTTGGACAGTCCGACGCCCCGGATCACCCCGAGGACCGGCCGGCCCTGCGACACGGCGTCGCGCAGCCGCATCAGCGCGACGAAGGCCGCGCCCTCGGCCGGTACGAGCCCGTCGGCGTCCTGATGGAAGGGCCTGCTGCGGCCGGTCCGGCTCATCGCGGACAGGGCGTGGAAGCCGATGTGGACGAAGAGGTCGTCGGCGCAGTTCACGCCGCCGGCCAGCATCAGGTCCGCTGTGCCGTCGTGGAGCCGGTCGCACGCGAGCTTGACGGCGTACAGCGACGAGGCGCAGGCGGCGTCCACCGCGAAGGCGCCCGCGCCGAGGCCGAGTGCGCGCGCCGCGAAGTGCGCGGGCAGCCCCGATGAGAAGCGGTTGCGGGCGTCCGGGCGGCTGCCGGGCGGAGCTGCGGACCAGACCTGTTGCGCGTACCGGGCCATCGCGGCGGAGGGAAAGGACAGGTTGCCCAGGACCAGCCCGGCCCGGGGCAGCGGGGCGGCCTGCCAGGCCCCGCTGCCGCGCAGGGCCTCACGGGCGCTGTGCAGGACCCACTGGAAGAGCGGGTCGAGGCCGGTGATCCGCCCGGCCCCGACGAGGAATCCGTCCGGGTCGAAGACACGGCCGAAGTCCCTTACGTAGCCGCCCTGGTCGGTCCGTGGGGCCTCGGCGGCGTGGGAGATCCGCCACCGCTCCCCGGGCACCCGGGACAGGCTCACCCGGCCCGAGGCGATGTTCTCCCAGAAGGTGGCGGGGTCCGGCGCGTCGGGCAGCACGCAGCCCTGCCCGACGACGGCGATCGGTTCGAATCGCATGCGCATTGGCTCGCTCTCGCTGTCAGGAGGGGCGCGGTACGAGGGAGACGCCGAGCAGTTCGGCGCGTACGGAACCGTCCTGGTCGAGGAAGCCGATGTCGCACCTGGCCCCCTCGGGGCCGGTCCCCCGGGCCCGTACGACGCAGCGGACGTCACCGGCCGCCGGACCGGTGCGGTGGATCCGGAACTCGGCGGCGGACATCGGCAGCGTCGCCCGCCCGAGCGCCTGCTCCGCCCAGACCACGGCGAGCTGGAGGCCCCCGTCGGTGAGGGCCGGGTCGGTCCGCCACGGCCCGGCGTCGTCCCAGCCCAGCGCGCGCAGGCCGGTCAGGGTGCCGCAGGCGCCGTCGGCGCCGATGCCGTCGGTCGAGCGGAGGGCCTGGAAGCGGGGGCCGTGGAAGAGGACATGCCCGTCGTAGATCTCGTCCCGGGCGGACGGGGCCAGTCCCTCGGGGATCGCCCACGCCTCGGGTTCCGGGGCGTGCTCCTGGCTGCCGCCCGCCGTCGCGCTGTAGTGCGGTACACCGCCGTCACCGGTCAGACGGAGCGTCAGTGCGCCCTCCTGCGGCCCCCCGTGGACGGTGAGGCGGTGGCCGTCGCCGTCCAGGTCCGGCAGGGTGACCTTGCGCAGGACCTGGATGTCGCGCAGGACGGATCGCTCCCCCGCCGGGTGCCAGGTGCGGGCCGCGCCGGTCAGCCACTCCAGGGCCATGGCCATGGGCAGGACGGGGGTGCCGCCGATGGCGTGGTCCGCCAGGTACGGGTGTGACGCACCGGCCGCCCGGACAGCGGCGGCGCGCTCACGGTGCGGCGCCGATCCGAAGGCGCCGGCCACGCCCTCGCCGGCCACGACGACCTCTACGTCACCGTCCACGGGCGCCGTGAGCCGCGCGACGAAGGCCCGGGCGCCGTCCGCCACGGGGATCAGCTCGACGCCCTGGCTGCGGAAGTGCCCCGCCAGTGCCGCGTCGACCATGCCGCCCTCCCACGGCCCCCAGGCGATGGAGCTGACCCGGCAGTGGGGACGGGCCACGCGCTCGGCGCAGGCGACCTGGTTCAGCACCTCGTTGGCCATCGCGTAGTCGGCCTGACCTGCGTTGCCGAACCGGGCGGTGACGGACGAGAACACGCACAGCGTGTCCAGGGGGTCGTCGGCGGTGGCGGCGAGGAGCGCGCGCAAACCGCCGGTCTTGGTGGCGAAGACGTGGTCGAACTGCTCGTCGGTCTTGTCCCCGATGCGCTTGTCGGCAAGCACCCCGGCCCCGTGCACGATCCCGGTGACCGGCCCCCACGCCTGGCGTATCTCCTCCAGCGCCGCCGCGACCGCCGCCGGGTCCCTCACGTCGGCCGTGAGGTAGCGGACCTTGGATCCGGCAGCCTCCAGTTCGGAGAGGGTCTCCCGCACCTCCCGTGCGGCCAGCACCTGTGCCACCGTGGCGGCGACCTCGGCGGGGGCCGGCGGGCGGCCGGCGTTCTCCCGGCGGGCCTGCTCGATGACGGCGCGCTGGAGCGCGGCCGGGCTGTCGGCGCCGCTCAGCGCGGCGGGCTCGGCGGGCAGCGGGCTGCGGCCGAGCAGCGCGATACGCGGCTGGCGGGCGCGGGCCAGGGCCAGCAGCGAGGCCGCGGTGACGCCTCGGGCGCCCCCGGTCGCGACGATCACCGAGTCGGGGCCGATGGCCGGGTCCTGCGTGAGCTCGCCGGCCGGGACCTCGACATCACGGACCGTCAGGCGGGCGCCGTCGGCGCGCAGGCCGACGTCCAGCGTGTCACCGCCGGTCAGCAGCTCTCGTACGATCGCCTCCGCGACGGCCTCGGGGTCACGTCCGGCTCGCTCGCAGTCGATGGCCTTGACGCTCACGCCCGGCCACTCCCTGGCAGCGGTACGGGTGAGCGCCGCCAGCCCGCCCGACCAGGCGCGCATCTGCGCCCGCCCTCCGGTGCCGAAGTCACCTCCGGTGTCCTGCACCGTGACGAAGACCCCGCCTCCGCCGCTCTCGAAGCGCCGCGCCATCGACCGCGCGACCCGGAACGCCTCGCCATGCACCGCCAGGGCCTCGTCCTTCGACGCCGGCTCCAGCAGCCCGCCGAGGAAGACCACGCCGAACGCGTCGTCCGGCACCTCCATGACGACGGCGGCCGCAAGCCCGTGCGCGTTCAGCAGCCCGGCGACCCGCTCGGCCACCCCGCCCCCGTCGTCCGTGACCGCCAGCATCCCGCCGTCCAGCCCGGCCAGCTCCAGCCCGGCCGGCGCGGCGGGCACCGCACGCACCGCGTGGTGGACGAGCCGCGCGGCGGGCGGCGAAGCCACCGTGGGAGCTTCGCCTTCGCGCAGCTTGGCGACGATGTCTCCGATCGTACGAAGCCTGCCCAGATCCGCCATCTCCACCTGCGGCAGACCGGGCGCCTGCGCCCGCAACGCCGCCAGAATCTGCACCCGCTTGATCGAATCCACCCCGAGATCCGCCTCGAGATCCATCCCCGACGCCAGCATGTCGACGGGATAACCCGTCTTGTCCGCCACCACCGACAGCATCAGCTCCTCCAGGTCCACCTGGACGGGCGGGGGTGTGGGAGCTTCGCCTTCGCGCAGCTTGGCGACGATGTCTCCGATCGTACGAAGCCTGCCCAGATCCGCCATCTCCACCTGCGGCAGACCGGGCGCCTGCGCCCGCAACGCCGCCAGAATCTGCACCCGCTTGATCGAATCCACCCCGAGATCCGCCTCGAGATCCATCCCCGACGCCAGCATGTCGACGGGATAACCCGTCTTGTCCGCCACCACCGACAGCATCAGTTCTTCCAGGTCAGCGGCGGGAGCGGGCTGCGGGAGGGGCTCCGGCAGTGGCTCGGGGACCGGGAGAGGGACGGGGAGAGGGGCCGGGAGCTGGGCCGGGGCAACGGAGGCCGTGAGAGAGACGGGGGCGGTCGGGGGGACCCCGACCGGCATCGCGGGCGGAGGCTCGGTGGCGTACGACCCTTCGAAGGAGCGGAGGAAGGCGAGATGGCTCTCGGCCATCAGCCGCTGGTAGGTGGCGTGGGCGTCGGCGGCCTGCCGCTGGTATTGGGCGTGCGCCTCCGCCGTCTGACGCTGGGCCTCGACGAGCACGTTCGGCGCGGGTGCCGGTGCGGGGGCCGGGGCCAGAGTGGCCGGGGTGGCAGCCTGGGCGGGCATGGCGGGCGCCGGCTCCGGCTCCGGGTTGGGGGCGGGTAGTTCGGCCGCGCCGCCGACCGGCGGGTAGTGGCGGCCGAGGTTGCTGCCGAGGATCGGGGTGGTCATCTGGGGCCTCCGGTCGGCGGGTTGTTCGGCGGGCGGCGGGGCGTAGGGGGCCCACAGGGCGGCGAAGTCGACTGCGAGGCCGTGCGCGGCCAGCCTGCCGAGGGCGTCGTGCAGGGCGGCCACGCCGTGGCGGCCCTTGGTGTCGAGGCTCACCGCAAGGTGCGGGCGGTCGCCGAGGATCTGGCCGACCAGCCGGGTCTGGACCGCGCCCGCGCCGACTTCCACGAAGGTGCGGACGCCGTCGGCGTACATGGCCTCGATCTGGTCCGCGAAGCGCACCGGGGCGGCGAGGTGGCCGGCGACCCTGCGGCGTGCCTGGTCGGGGTCGCCGGGGTAGAGGGCGGCGTCGGTGTTGCCGTAGACCGCCAGTTGCGGTTCGCGGAAGGGGATGTCACGCAGGAAGTCGAGGAAGGGGCCGCTTGCCGGGGCGACCAGGGGGCTGTGGAAACCGGTGGCGGCGTCGAGCCGCTTTGCCGTCAGCCCGGCCGCGGTGAGGGCGCGCTCGGCGTTGCCGACGGCCTGTTGGGTGCCGGAGAGCACGACCTGCTGTGGGCTGTTGTGGTTGGCGACCCAGAGCCCCTCCGGATACCTGCCGCCGCCGCACACCACCGCGTCGGACTCCTCCTGGGATGCGGCGACCGCCAGCATCGCGCCGGGCGTCGCCGCCGCGTCGCGCATCAATTCGCCGCGTCGGCGGGCGATGCGGATGAGGGCGTCGGCGTCGAACACCCCGGCGGCGTGGAGTGCGGTCAGCTCGCCGAAGCTGTGCCCGGCGACGCAGTCCGGACGGACCCCGGCCGTGTCCAGGACGGACAGCAGGGCGAGGCTCTGGACGGCAAGGGCGGGCTGGGCCCATTCGGTGCGGGTCAGCAGTTCCTGCTGGGCGGCCCGTTCGGCGTCGGAGAAGACCGGGACCGGGAAGACGACCCGGTGCAGGGGCCGGTCGCCGAACCGGTGTGCCGCCGATCGGTCCCATACGCCCTGGGCCTGCGGGAAGTGCATGGTCACGTCGGTGCCCATGCCGACGTACTGGCTGCCCTGCCCGGAGAAGAGGAACGCGGTCCGGCCCGGGTCGGCGGGGCCGGTCGCGTAGTGGACGCCGGTGGGGGTGGAGAAGCGCGCCTGCGGGTCCTTGCGGATCAGGGCGGCGGCCTGGGCGAGTTTGCCGGCCAGGTCGGCGGTGTCCTCGGCGGTGAGGGCGAGCCGGAAGGGCTGTCCGGGGTCGAAGGCCCGCTGTGTGTCGTGGGCGACGGCGGGGAGGCCGCGGTCCGAGGCCGC
This sequence comes from Streptomyces sp. NBC_01537, assembly GCF_045040445.1. NCBI lineage: Bacteria > Bacillati > Actinomycetota > Actinomycetes > Kitasatosporales > Streptomycetaceae > Streptomyces > Streptomyces sp. NBC_01537. Next base: position 1,058,823 of record NZ_CP109392.1, read on the forward strand.
CCGGATCCGCTCGGCCCCGGCCAGGAGCTCGTCCGGGGAGCCGGCTCCGAGCAGCACCAGCTCGGTGGGTACGGTCCTCAGCCGGTCCGCCGGCCGGGCCCCGCCGTCATCCCCCGGGACATACTCCTCCAGCGCGACATGGAAGTTGCTGCCGCCGAACCCGAAGCTGGACACGGACGCGCGACGAGGATGGTCGGCGTCGCGCACCCACGGGCGGGCGGCGGTGTTCAGGTAGAGCGGGCCGCTGCCCAGGTCCAGCTCGGGGTTGGGGCGGTCCACCTTGATGGTGGGCGGCAGCACCTTGTGGTGCAGGGCCAGCGCCGCCTTGAGCATGCCCGCCGCGCCTGCGGCGGATTTGGTGTGACCCACCTGTGACTTGACGGAGCCGAGCGCGCACCAGGGCCCGTCGGTGCGGCCGGTCTCGCCGAAGACGCCGCGCAGCCCGGTGTACTCGGCGAGGTCACCGGCCTTGGTGCCGGTGCCGTGCGCCTCGACCAGCTCGACGGTGTCCGGCCCGTATCCGGCGGATTCGTACGCACGCCGGACGGCGGTGGCCTGGCCCTGGGGCAGCGGGGCGTAGATGGCGGTGGCGCGGCCGTCGGAGGCGCTGCCGATGCCGCGCAGCACTGCGTAGACGCGGTCGCCGTCCCGCTCGGCGTCGGCGAGCCGCTTCAGGGCGAGCATGACCAGGCCCTCGCCCAGGATGGTGCCGTCGGCGGTGTCGGAGAAGGGACGGCAGTCGCCGCTCGGGGACAGCGCCGGGGTCTTGGAGAAACACATGTACATGACGATGTCGTTGAGGGTGTCGACACCTCCCGCGATCGCCATGTCGGACGTACCGAGGGCGAGTTCGTTGACGGCGGAGGACAGCGCGGCCAGCGAGCTGGCGCAGGCGGCGTCGGCGGTGTGGTTGGTGCCGTGCAGGTCGAAGCGGTTGGCTATCCGGCCCGCCACGACATTGCTGAGCAGTCCGGGAAACGTGGCCTCCTGCCATGGCACGTAGTGGCCGGCGATGCGCTCGCAGATGGCCTGGGCGTCCGGTTCGGGCACGCCGTGCTCGCGTAGCGACTTGAGCCACACCGGCTTCTGGAGGCGGTTGGACATGCTGTAGAGCAGCTCCAGCGCGCCGGTGCCGAGCATCACGCTGACCCGGTCGCGGTCCAGGTCCGCCAGGTTGCCGCCGGTCGCGTCGGTCAGCACCTGTTCGGCCACCATGAGCGCCAGCAGTTGGGTGGTGTCGGTGGCCTCCAGGGTGTTGGGCGGCACCCCGTAGGTCATCGCCGGGAAGTCGACGGGCGACAGGAAGGCGCCGCGCCGGCCGTAGGTCTTGTCCGGGGCCGACGGGTCGGGGTCGTAGTAGTCCTCGGTCAGCCAGTGGGTGGGGGGCACCTCGGTGATGAGGTCCTGGCCGGTCATGACGGTGCGCCAGAAACCGCCGACGCCGGACGGGCCCGGCATGAGCGCGCCGGCGCCGACGATCGCGATGGGTACCTGCTGGGTGCGCGGGGAGTCCTGCATCGGTTCCATCTCCGAATCTCGGTTCACATCAGAGGGCGCGGGTCGAAGCGGAGGGCGGCGGCGGGCACGGGGACTCCGTACGTACGCAGTTGATGGGCGCGGGTGACCACCGCGGCGCCCTCCAGGAGGTTGCGGGCGATCTGGGCGGCCGGACGGCTGCCCGGGCCGGCCAGGAAGCTGCCGGCGGTCCAGCGGTTGAAGGCGCCCATCGCCGGGCCGCACCAGATCTGGTAGTCGGCCCGGCGTGCGGTGTCGCCGTCGATCGCCCAGCGGCTGGACCGGCCGAGGTACCAGCGGAAGACCAGGGCCATCCGGTGCTTGGGGTCCTGCTCGGCGCGGGTGATCTCGGCGGGGTCGCGTCGGCGCCAGAAGCGCAGCGCCTCGGCCCAGATGTCGTCCACGGGCACGCCGAGCACCTGACGCTCCAAGGTGGTGCGTACGTCGGCGGGCAGTGCTTCCAGCGACGGGTACGTACGGTAGATCTCGTAGAGCCGGCTGCCACGGGTGGCGAACATGGTGCCGCGCCGCAGCACCTGCACCTTCGCGCCGAACTCGAACATGTCGGCGGCCGGCGCCATGATGACGTCCGCGATGTCGGCCTGGGCGAGCATCGCCTTGGCGTCCTCCGAGATTCCGCCCTCGTCGGCGATCTGGTTGACCGTTCCGGTCACGACGTAGGCCGCGCCGAGGGCGAAGGCGGCGGCCACGCTCGCGGGGGTGCCGAGGCCGCCCGCCGCTCCGACCCTGACCGGCCGGTCGTAGCCGTGGCGGGCGCTCAGCTCGTCGCGCAGGGCCAGCAGCGCGGGCAGCAGCGAGACCAGCGGCCGGTTGTCGGTGTGGCCGCCGCTGTCCGCCTCGGCCGTGATGTCCTGCGCGATCGGCACCCGGGCGGCCAGCCGCGCCTCGTCGGCGGTCAACTGCCCCCTGGAGACGAGCAGGTCGAGCAGTTCGCCCGGCGCGGGCGACATGAACTTCGCGGCGACCTCGGGCCGCGACACCTTGGCGAACAGCCGCGTGCGGCGCACCACCCGCCCGCCCGCGTCCGTACGCAACCCGGCCGCCGAGCAGCGCACGACCGCAGGGGTGAGGTCCATGAACGCCGAGGCGGACACGACGGGCACACCACGTTGGAGCAGCAGTTCGGCGACCCGGTCCTCGACGGCGGGCTCGTTCGGGGAGTGGATGAGGTTTACGCCCCAGTTGGGCCTGTCGCCAAGGGCCGAGGCGAGTTCGCCGACGGCGTCCTCCACCCGGTCCGGGGCCAGGCCTCCGGCGCCGAAGAAGCCGAGCATGTCCGCCTCGGCCATGGCGATGACCAGCCGGGTAGTGGCGATGCCGTTGGCCATCTCCCCGGCGACGTACGGGAACCGGGTGCCGTGGGTCTCGCCGTACGTCCGGTCCCCCAGCCATTCCGGGTAAAGCGGCGGCAGGGTGCCGGCCGTCTCGCAGCCGGGGGGCGGTGCGGGCCCGTCTGCCGGGACCGCCCCGAGACGGCCGGTGTCCGGGTCACGCAGGATCCGCGCCGGGCGCCGGACGGACCGGACCACCGCCGCGATGTCCTCGGGCGCGAAGCCGGTGCCCTCCGGGCGGCCCGGGGCCACGGCTGCGGCCCCGTGCGAAAGCGCGGGCAGGGTTGCGGGGAGGGGATTCATGTCACGCCTTTCTCGATGTCGCAGATCGGATCCCGACATCCGGCACAGCTCCCGGTGCCGGGCACCGGGTCAGCCGCCGGTACCGACCCGCAGTTCGCGCAGGCCCCGTAGGCCGGTGCGCTCGCGCCAGCGGGGCTCGGCGGTCAGTTCGAGGCGGGGGAAGCGGCGCAGCAGCGCGGTGAACGCGATGCAGGCCTCCATCCGGGCCAGGGGAGCGCCTACGCAGAAGTGCGCGCCTCCGCTGAGGGCCAGGTGGCGGTTGTCGGGACGGGTGATGTCGAGGCGGTCGGGGTCGGGGAAGCGGGCGGGGTCGCGGTTGGCAGCGCCGAGGCTGAGGACGAGCCGGCCGCCGCGCGGAACGCGTACGCCGTGGAGTTCGATGTCCTCCAGGGCGCGTCGCCCCACGGCCTGGGCGGGCCCGTCGTAGCGCAGCATCTCCTCGACCGCCGCCGGGACCAGCGCGGGGCCGGAGGATCTGAGGAGCTCCAGCTCGTCCGGGTGCCGCAGCAGCGCGAGCATGCCGTTGGCGATCATGTTGGCGGTCGTCTCATGACCGGCGACGACCAGCAGGGCAGCGGTGGCGAGCAGTTCGTCCGACGTCAGCCGGTCGCCCTGGTCCTCGGCGAGGATGAGGCCGCTGAGGATGTCATCGCCCGGGGCGAGCCGGCGTTCGGCGACCAGGGTCCGGAAGTAGTCGATGATCTTCCGGCGGCCGGACAGCCCCCGGGCCACTGTCTCGGGAGTGACCACGGGGTCCACGAGGTAGGCCATGTCCTCGGACCAGTCGCGGACCTCGGCGCGGTCGGACGCGGGCACGCCGAGCATCTCGCAGATCACGTCGAGGGGCAGCGGGTACGCGAAGGCCTCCACGAAGTCGGTGCCCCCGGAGCCGGAGTCGGAGCCGGGGCCGGAGTCCCAGTCGTCCAGGAGGCGGTCGACGATGCGCTCGATGCGCTCGCGCAGGCCTTCGACGGCGCGTGGGGTGAAAGCCTTGTTGACCAGGGCCCGCAGGCGGGTGTGGCCGGGCGGGTCCATCAGGATCATGGACGGGGTGTCGCCGCCGGCCATGCGCTCGGTGTGCTCACCGCCGGGCCTCGCGTCCGCTCCCGCGTTGCCGCCGTTGTCCGCTCCGAGCCTCGGGTCGCGCAGCAGAGTGTGTACGTCCTCGTAGCGGGTGAGCAGCCAGAAGCCGGGCGGGTTCCAGTGCATCGGATCGGCTTCGCGCAGTGCGTGGTAGAGCGGATACGGGTCGGCCTGGACGGCGCGGTCGGTGGGGTCGTAGTGGACGTGGTGGGCCGTGGTCATCGGTCGCCTGCCAGGCTGATGCGGGTGGCCTCGGCTACGGCGGCGAGGTGGGGCCGGGAGAACATGCCGAAGTGGTTGCCGGTGACCGGGATGACGGTCAGGTCGCCCACGCCGACGGTGTCCCAGCCGTTCGGGGAGTCGAAGTGCATCGGTACGCGGTGGTCCTGCGGCCTCAGCGGCGCGAACCCGGCCTCGGGTTTGACCAGCACCACCGACAGGTCCGAGGGCGTGGGCCGGTAGAGGGCGAAGGCCCGCAGGCCCGCCTGGTAGGAGCCGACGACGGTGAGCAGATGGGACGCGTACGCAGCGGGGTCGGTCGCTCCCAGGGCCCGCGCGATCTGCTCGCCCTGCTCCTCCAGGGGGCGGTCCTGGTCGACGCCGCAGCTGCAGGAGTCCGTGGCGAGGCAGGCGATGTGCCGCAGCGCGAGAAGTTCCTGGATCGCGCGCAGGTCGTCGTCGGCGGGGGCGCCGTGGCCGGGTACGGGGACGTAGGTGTCGAACAGCACGACTCTGCGGACCTGTTCACCGCGCTCGCGGAGCTGCTGTGCGGCCTCGTAGGCGACCATGCCGCCGAAGGAGTGGCCGCCGAGGAGGTAGGGGCCGCGTGGCTGGGTCTGCTTGATCTCGTCGGCGAAGAGGGCGGCGAGGTCGGCCATGTCGTCGAGGGGTTCCTCGGTGCCGTCGAGGCCGGGGGGTGCCAGGGCGTAGCAGGGCCGTCCGTCGCCGAGGGCGCGGGCGAGGGGGGTGAGATAGCGCGGGGTGGTGCCGAGGCCGCCCACGCAGAAGAAGGGGAGCGGCGAGTTGAGCGGGAGGAGGTGCTTCGGCCTCGTCGGCTGGGTCGGCCGGGCGGAGGCCGTCGCGGGGGCCGTCGTGGGGGCCGTCGTGGAGCCGGTCCCGTCCGGCTCCGCGAGGAAGCCGGCGGCGGCGTCGATGGTGGGCAGCTCCATGAACAGGGTGTGCGGGATGCGGAATCCCAGCCAGTCGGAGAGCCGGGACTGCAGTGCGGCCACCGACAGCGACTCCAGCGCGTAGTCCTCCAGTGGCCGGGCGGTGTCCAACTGGCCTGGGGGCAGCCGCAGTTCGGCGGCGATGTTGGCGACCAGCCACTCGCGTACGTCGTCCACGGTCCTGCGCTCGACCGGGGCGGGAGCCGCCACGTGCTCGGCGGAGGCCGCGTGCGGTGACCGGCTCGGCCCGGGCCGGGCTTCGCCGGGCGTCGGGAAATGACGGCGGGCGAGATCCTGGGCGTAGGCGACGGTGCACTCGACGAGTTCGAAGGCGGGCAGGCTGCCGGCGTAGTAGGTGTGCCGCTGCCCCTGGATCGCTTCGAGCCGGTCCAGGATGCCGTCGCGCAGGTCCTCGGATCCGAAGTGCGGCATGAACGGCCACTGGCGCTGGAGGTGCACCTGCTCCAGCTGCCCGCCGAGGCCGGCGATGTCCTCGGCCAGCAGCGGGGTGATCTCCTCGGGCAGGCCGTAGGAGTAGAAGGTCCGCACATCGCTGCCGGGGTAGCGGTGGTGGTAGGCGACGCAGTGGCCGGAGGCCTTACGGCTGTCGTTGTTCTGCTGGAGGAAGTAGAAGGCCGAGCCGGGCAGGCCGGAGACCGTGGCGACGGTGGTGTGGTAGGCGTTGCCGCTGATCCGCGCGGCGAGTTCGCGCTCGTCGTCGGTGCTGTCGAGCAGCGGCAGCACCTGGTCCGGCGCGACGGTGACGACCAGGTCGTCCGCCTCGATCAGGCCCGCGTCGGTGCGGACGCGCACACCGCCGTCGTGCCGCTCGATCGATTCGACGCGCACGCCCAGGCGTACGTCGCGGAGCTCCTCCGCGACACTGCGCCACAGTCGGGCGAAGCCGCCGGCGATGGTGAAGGCCCCTGGATGGCCGAGGAGTTCGGCGGCGTTGGAGAGCAACCCGGTCATCTCGGCGTACTTGACGAAGTACAGCGCGGGGACATCGTCGTCGAGGTAGCCGTAGCCGGCGGCCGTGTACCCGGTGCCGAAGGAGGCGGCCATGGACTCCAGGCCGTGTTCGGCGAGCCACTCCCCCACGGGGGCGGCGAGGGCTTTCGCGGAGTGGGCGAGGCCGGGTGCGGCGATGTGCGGGAACTCGCGGTCGCGGAGCGCCTGGTAGCGCTGAAAGGTTTCCCTCCTGAAGAAGGAGGTGTCCTGGGGGGCGGCGCCCGCGGTCTCGGTGTCGAGTATCCGGTACGAGGTGGTGGCCTCGGTCGCCACGCCCAGCTCGGTGGCGAGTTCGGCGACCCGCCGGTACTGGTTGGTGCAGATGTGGCCGCCCAGGTCGTAGGCCCGGCCGTCGATCTCCACGGTCTCGCACTTCCCGGCCACCGCCTCACGGGCCTCCAGCACGGTGACCCGGTGGCCGGCCCGCTCCAGCTCGCGGGAGGCGGACAGCCCCGCCGGGCCGGCGCCGAGAACGACCACCGTACGGGGGCCGGGGGCGGGCGCGGGGGCAGGCGCGGGGCCTGGGCCGGGTGCGGCCGTGGTGATGCTGCGGCTGGGGCGCAGCAGGGCGGTCAGTTCGGGCGGCTGCCGCTCACCGAGCCTGGCATGGGACGCCGCCTGGTAGATCAGGGCGCGCAGATGGTTCAGGGAGGCGGCGGAGTACGGGGACCGGGCCAGCGCGATACCCAGTTCCGGCGGAGCGAGGCCCGGGTCGAAGGCCAGCCGGTTGACCGCCTCGTCGTCGGTGAGGGTGTCCAGGTCGAGCCGGCCGAGGTCGAACCAGGGGCAGCGGTCCTCGGGCCAGGGGCGGGCCGGGTCCAGGGCGGCCTCGGTGTCGGCCGGGTCCCCGGTCAGCGGGTGCAGCTGGGCCTGGAGAAGCGCGCGTACCCCGGTCGTACGGAGGCGGCGGCGCAGATCGTCGCGGAGGAAGGCGGGCTCGCGGGTGTCCCCGGCCGGGCGGGGGATCTCGTCCGGGGCGTCCGGCGGCCACCACAGGTCGCCGTGGTCGAAGTCGCCCCGCACGAGGGGCTCACCGGCCGGGTGGACACGGAAGCGGATCAGCCACTGCCGCCCGTCCTCGGCGACGAAGCCCTGGGGGACCTGGGAGTAGAAGTCGTACGTGGCGTAGGAGCCGGCGGTCCTGATGTTGTTCCAGATGATCCCGCGGACCTGCGGCTTCTCCCTGATGTTGCGGGCCCGCTCCTCGGGGGTGCCGAAACTGCGCCGGAAGATCTCGGCGTTGGAGGCGAAGAAGGTCGGGCCGGTGTTGAAGGTGAGGTCGAGCAGCCCCGCTTCGAGCCCGGTGGCAGACCCTGGGGCCGGATCGGCGTCCAGGAGCCGCAGCGTGAGCCCCCGGACCGTCGGTTTGACGTCGTCGGTGCCGACCGAGTTGCTGTAGCGCGCGAGGACCGGGAAGCGGCGGCCGGGGCGGAGGAAGGCGTGGGCGGGCAGTTCGGGGGCGTCCAGCAGGCGCAGGACGCCCCGGGCGGAGGTCGAGGTCGCGTGGAAGAAGCGGTCCCTGCGGGTCGCGGACGCCACCGTCAGGGCGGACATGTCGATGAGGACGCGCCGGAAGTCGTCGTCGATGTCGTACATCCGGGGATCGCGCGGACCGGTGGCGAGTACCAGGCCGTCGCTGTGCCTGTCCGTGTGCGTGTTCCTGTTCGTGCTCGGGTTCATACGCGTCATCCCTCCGTGGCGAATTCGGCGGCCGGGGACAGGGACACCAGGACGGTGGCGGCGTCCCGGTCTATCTCGCCGCTCAGCAGGGCCTCCTTGCACACGCGGCGGCGGACCTTGCCGCTGGTGGTCTTGCGTACGAGTCCGGGCCTGCCCAGCACCACCGCGTGGCAGGACAGCTGGTGGTCGGCGTGGACCGACCCGCGTACCGCGGCGCAGATCTCCGCGGCCAGCTCCGGGCCGGGCTGCTTCTCCCGGGTCTCGGCGAAGACCACCAGCCGCTCGCCCATGTCGTCGGGTGCGGCCTCGCCGGGGAAGGCCTCGTCGGGGTCGAGTGCGAACGCGATGACACCGCCGGGCCTGATGACCGGGTGGCTCTCGCGGACGGAGTCCTCGATGTCGGAGGGGTACACGTTGCGCCCCCGGATGATGATCAGGTCCTTGATCCGCCCGGTGATGAACAGCCGGCCCTCGTGCTGGAAGCCGAGGTCACCGGTGCGCAGATACTCGGTCGGATCGTCCTCACCGGACACCCTGGCCCGGAAGACCTCGCGGGTCAGCTCCGGCCGGCCGTAGTAGCCGGCCGCCGTCGTCGAGGTGCGTACCCAGATCTCACCGACGCGGTCCGCCGGGCAGGGGACGCCCGTGTCGGGGTCGACGATCCGGATCCGGTCGCCGTGCTTGCTGGAGGTGCCGCAGCTGTAGAACTCCGGATGACCGGACCCGGCGTCCGCCACCGGCACCACGACGCCCTTCTCCAGCGCGCTCTTGTCGAGAGTGAGCAGCCCCTGCCCACGGTTGGTCACGCTCGCGGTGTTCTCGGCGAGACCGTACGCGCCGAAGAACACGTCCCGGCGGACCCGTGCGACCGCGAAGGCGTCGAGGAAGGCGCGCATGGTCTTCGCGCGGATCGGCTCGGCGGCGGTGACGGCCATCTCCAGAGAGCTGAGGTCCCATCCGGCGCGCATCTCTGGGGTGGTCCTGCGGACCGCCAGCTCGTACGCGAAGTTGGGCGCCGAGGTGATCGTGGCGCCCACCCGGGACATGACGTCGAGCCAGATCGCGGGCCGCTGGAGGAAGGTCAGCGGCGACATGATGTGCGTCGCGGAGTTGCCCAGCGCCGTGCTGAGGAAGACGTTGACCAGCCCCATGTCGTGATACTGCGGGAGCCAGAACACCCCTCGGGTACCGGGGTTGAGCCGCAGGTCGGTCACGTTGGCGGCGATCTCGTGGACGAGGTTGCCGTGGGTGACCATGACGCCCTTGGGCACCCCGGTGGAGCCCGAGGTGTACTGCAGGAACGCGGTCTCCCCCGGGTCGGCGGGCTCCTGCCAGGAGTCGGGGTCGAAGCCGTTCCCCGGCCGGTCACCGCCTGGGCGGCGGTCGGTGCGGTACCAGGGGATGCGGGGCCAGCGCTGCTCCGGCCGGCCCAGCAGCCCGGCCACCGAACCGACCCTGCGGGCCCGGTCGAAGGCGCCGTTGGTCAGCGCGGCGGTCGCGCCGGACCCGGCCACGATCGCGTTGAAGGTGGCGAGGTCGCGCTTGAGCCGGAAGGGATTCGGCGGGTAGACGGGCACCGGCAGGACACCGGCCGCGAGGCACCCCATGAACGCCTTCAGGAAGTCCAGGGACGGCGGATACACCAGCACCGCCCGGTCACCGGGGGCCAGACCCCAGGAACGCAGCGAGCGGGCGATCCCGTCGACGGCCACGGCCAGCTCACGCACTCCGAGCGTCTCACTGTCCTCCCCGTCGTCACCGACGAAAGTGAACAGGAGCTTGTCCGGATTGTTTTCGTAGAGGTTACGGAAGGAAGTCAGAATTGAATTGCGCCGAGTGGTTTCGAACATCATCCAGGCCGTTCTATGGGGAAACGCCGGGGATCAACCGCAGTGCACGGGAGTTCGGGACAATGGGCTTGCGCATTCGAAAAAGTACAGTGGTCCAGACCAGCTGTCAACGAGCATCCGGAATGAGCGATTCAGGTAATTTCGGATAAATCCATCACTGAAATGATTCCATGATCGATTGAACCGGGCACCGTCCCCGGCCGTGCCTATGTATGAGCCGCCGTCGGAGCGCGGAGGCTCTTCCGGGCTCCCCCGACCCGGGAGTGAAGAGGCCGTTCCGGCGTCACCTGGCCCTGTGGCGCCGGAACGGCCGTAAACGCGCGCCCGGAAAGACGCTCCCGAAAACCCACTCCCGGAAATTAAACGATCGAACGCTTCAGTGCTCCCCGGGCCGGCACTTACCGGATCCGGGGAGCGCATTTTTGCCACTCTTTGAATATGCTGTGGATTATTTACCGCTCCTGGTCCTCCTCAGGGGCGGCGCCGCGCAGGATAAACGTCCATGCCGCGCCCTCTGCTTCTCCCAGTACGACCGTCGGACTCCAGGGCGCAGAAGACGAATTCGAAGGATGGGTCGCCCATGTCCGAGCGGCGGGCGACCACCTCTTCGAGGCTCGCGGCCCGGCCGACCTCGGCCCAGGCCCTCCGCCATGACGGACACGGCGCCCACGGACACGGTGCCCACCGATACGGCGGGAACCGGGGAAGCGGGAGCCGTGGCGGCGGGCGCAGGGGAGTCGGTGCGCCGAGCGACCGACCGGGGTGCGCGGGAGGGCGCCGCGACCGTCACGGCCGGAGGATCGGCGGACACCGGTGCGGTGAGCGGTCCGGCGGCGGCCGCCGCGTCCGCCGCCCGTACCGCCGACCGGCGCCGCAGTGCGACGCCTGCGGCCACGGCGCCCACCAGCAGGACGGCACCGCCACCGCCCAGCGCGACCGGGGTCACCCACGCGGGGGTCGCCGTGGCGGTCTGCGGGGCCTGCTGCTGGGTCTGCTGCTCGGTCTGCTGCTGGGGGGTCGTGGAAGCGGTGGCCGCCGGGGGCGCCGCGGGTTCCGTGGTCGGCAGCGGACCGAACTGCACGCCGTCGCCCGACGCGTCCGCGGGCAGCTGGAGGATCCAGCCCTGGGAGATGGACGCCGGGTCGGTCATGACACCGCCGTCGGGCTGCACCCGGCCCTTGTTGAGCGCGAAGATCTCCGTGAACCTGTTGCCGTCGCCCAGCACCTTCTCCGCGATCGCGAACAGGAACTCGGGCTGACCGTTCGGCTGCTTGCCGACGACGTAGTACTTGACCTGCTCCCCGTCGGCCTTCACGACCCCGGCGCGCGCACCGCGCGGGACCGGGGCGGCCGACGCCTCGGCCGCGCTGCCGACGGTGAGCAGAACACCTGCCGGCACGGCGGCGCTCGCGGCCGCTGCCGGCCGGAACGCCCGTGCCGTGCGCCGGATGGGAGTCATAGTCGTATCCACCTCGCGACTGTCATCGACCGGACCGAGTACCCACTTGTCTTCGCGTCCTCTGCTAGTGGCACGGGCACGGTCCGGCTCCGGTTCGGTCCACACGGAGGCGATGTGGGAACCGCCGCGCCGAGGTTCACAGGCCACCGCTCACCGCCGTCCGAAAGGCCGTTCGCCCGTTCGGCGAGCGGTCGGGGACGCCGTTCGCCCGTTCGCCGACCCGTGCCGGCGTATACGCCAGGTGGCGGATATCTCGGCCATTGGTCTGCGCCAATCTCTTGGCAGGCCACCGCGGTCGCGGTGGATGCCAGGTGAAGTCCTTTTCCCGGAGGGGTGATTCGGGTGAAATCTCCCGATCTGCTGCACCGACCGGCCACCGCCCGCGCTTCCCGCACCACCGGCGAGGAGGCACTGGCCGAGCTCCAGCGCGAGCACGGACGCGCCCTGTTCAGCTTTCTTCTCGGCCTGACGTACGGTGACCGGCAGCGCGCCGAGGACCTGGCGCAGGAGACCCTGGTCCGCGCCTGGCAGCACCCGGAGGCGCTGGAGACCGACCACGAGTCGATGCGGCCGTGGCTGTTCACGGTGGCCCGCAGACTCGCGATCGACGCCCGCCGCGCCCTCCTGGCCCGCCCGAACGAGGTGGGCGACGAGATCCTGGAATCGGTGCCGCCGTCGGTGCCGGACGACGTCGACCGCTCGGTCACGGCGATGGACATCCGCGAGGCCGTGATGCGGCTGAGCCCCGACCACCGCGCCGTGCTGGTGCAGGTGTACTTCCGCGGCCTGTCGGTCACCGAGGCGTCCGAGGTTCTCGGTATACCGCCGGGCACCGTCAAGTCCCGTACGTACTACGCCCTGCGGGTGCTGCGGCAGGCGATGCCGGGTTACGTCACTCCGGCCTAGGGCCTGGCACCGGGTGCCGGGCGGCCTCGCCGGCGACCTCGGTGCGGGAGCGGACGCCCAGCTTGCCGAGGATGTGTGAGACGTGCGTCTGCACGGTGCGGGGGGACAGGTAGAGCTCTTCGGCGATTCCGGGATTCGAGCGCCCTTCGGAGACGAGGCGGGCGATCTTCAACTCGGTCGGGGTGAGGGCTTCCCAGCCGGTGCGGGCTGGGCGGCGGGAGGCGCGCCGGGCGGTGCCGCGTACGCCGAGGGGCCGAAGCCTGGCGTGGGCGCGCCGGATGTCCCAGGCGGCGCCGATCCGACGGTACTGAGCCACCGCGCGGTCCAGTTGTGCCCGTGCGCCGGGGAGGTCGCCGAGCGAGGCGAGGACGGCCGCGAGATCCTCCAGGGCCTGGCCGGCCTGGAGCGGGCGGCCGGCCCGGGTGTAGTGGTCGACGGCGGCCAGCAGCGGCTCCGGGTCCTGGTCGACCAGGCCCCGGCAGCGGCCTGCGGCGGCGGTGCGGCCGGCGTTGGGTTCCTGGTCGGCCTCGGAGGCCGCGATGACGGCGGCGGCCTGTGCGGTGGCGGGGTCGCCGACTTCGAGAGCCAGCCGCACGATGTCGGGGAGCCACTGGTGGCGCTGGTCCAGTTCGCGCGCGTAACCGGGGTCCAGGGTCGGCAGCAGAATGCCCAGCGCCTCGCCCGGCCGGCCGTCGCGCTCGGCCATCAGGGCGCCGGCCATGATCCGGTAGTGGGAGTGGCCGCGTTGCAGGCCGCCGGGGTCCGGACGGTCCCGCAGTTCGGCGAAGAGGGCTCGCGCGTCCTCCTCCTGGTCGCGATGGCCGTGGACGAGGACGGCGACGCCGTACCGCAGCACCGGCAGCCATTCGACCGCGGGCAGATCGGCGATCGCGTCCAGGTCGGCCAGCGCGGCGTCCCAGCGGCCGCTCCAGTAGTTGAGCGCCGCCTGGCTCATGCTGATGCCGCTGAGGTGGCCGTACGCGCCCATGCTCTCGCACAGTCGGCGGGCCTCCCGCAGCGCCTCCAGCGCCTCCTCCGTACGGTCGGTGGCGCCGAGCATGAGGGCGCGGTAGACGAGCATGGTGATGCGCACGTCCGCGACCCCGTCGGTGCCCGGCCCGGTCGCCGCCACGCGGCGGGCGGCGGCCAGTCCCCGGGCGTTCTCGGCGAGTGCGGCGTCCGTACGGCGCCGGCGCATCAGGGACAGGGCCAGCGCGTGCCGGCCGTACGCCTCGGCGTTGGCGTCGCCGCAGGCGGCCGCCTCGGCCACGACCTGGGCCGCGAGCGCGGGGACCGCTTCGGGGCGGCCCCCGCTCCAGAGCGCGATCGAGCGCAGTCCCCGGAACCGGTTCGCCCACACCGGGGCGGGGCCGGGCCTGTCCGGGGCGCCCTCGGCCTCCCCGGCCTCGGCCTCGTCCAGGACTGCCATCGCCTCGGCCCACTTGCCTTCCCAGAAGAGCCCCAGTACCAGCGAGACCGTCAGCAGCGCCCGGCGGTCCGGGTCGGCCGCGCGGTCCAGCAGCCCCCGTACGATCGCGTTGCACTCCGGACGGCGCAGCCGGAAGGCGGCCTCGCCCAGCCGGTGTTCCAGGGCGGCGCGGCGGGGGTCGTCCCCGGGCACCTGGCCGAGGGCCCGGCGCAGCAGGTCGACGGCCACCTCGGGCGCCCGCAGCGCGAGCGGTTCGGCCGCGTCGATGACCCAGTCCGTCATCCAGCCGCCGGTGGCGTCACCGGCGTGCAGCAGCTGCTCGGCGACGCGTTCGACGGAGGCTCCGCCGGCGTGCAGGGCCTGTGCCGCACGGCGGTGCGCCCGGGCGCGCTCCGGGGGTGCGGCGCTGTCGTACAGGGCCTGACGGATCAGCGGATGGCGGAAGGTCATGCGCTCCCCGGTGTCGGCGAGCATCCCGGCGGCGGTCGCCTCGTCCGTCAGGGCGAGCAGGTCGCTCGGGGGACGCCGCAGTACGGCCGCGAACTCGGTCGCGCTGAACTCGGTGCCCAGCAGTGCGGCGGCGCGCAGCGCCCGCAGCGTGTCCGGGGGCAGCCGGCCGAGGCGCTCGGTGATGGCACGCAGGGGCGGGCGGGGCGAGGCCGACGCCGCGTCGCCGCTGAGCTCGGCGTCACCCCTCGCGACGTCGATGCCGTCCTGGCGCAGCAGGGCGTCCAACAGCTCGCGTACGTACAGAGGGTTGCCGCCGGCCGGTTCGAGTCGGTCCCGCAGGTCGGGGCCGGGGGCGGCGCCGAGCAGTGTCTCGGTCAGCCGCGCCACCTCCGCCGGGGACATGGGGGCCAGGGCCAGCAGCCAGGTGTCCTGGTCGAGCAGGTCCCGTCTGAGCTGGCTCAGCTCCCGTCGGCCGGGCACCCGGCGGGAGGTGGCGACCAGGAGGAGGGGAAGCCGGGCGGTGGCCCGGCTGAGCCGCTGCCACAGCAGCAGGGTGGCGTCGTCGGCCCAGTTGAGGTCGTCCAGGAGCAGCAGGAGCGGGCTCTCGTCGGTCATCGCGGTGATCCGCCGGGTCAGCCGCTCCATGAGCGCCATGGTGCCGGCCCCGGTTCCGGCCCCGGCGTCGCCGCCCTCTTCCAGACAGTCCAGCAGCGGTCGCAGGGGGAAGCTCCGGCCCAGTTCGGAGGCGTGTGCGTGCAGGATCCGGCAGCCGAGCCGGGCGGCCTCCCGGGCCACCAGGGCGAGCACCGTGGTCTTGCCGATGCCGGGCTCGCCCTCGATCAGCACCGAGCCGCCCCGCCCCTGCGCCAGCCCTTCGATCCGCCGGCGCAGCAGCTCGGTCTCCTCGTCACGGCCGATCAGACCCTCACGCGTCATGGCCACCCGCAATCCTGGCAATCTCGGTACGCGACCGCAGGCCCAGCTTGGCCAGGATGTGCGACACGTGGGTCTGCACGGTCCGGGGGGACAGCAGCAGTTCGGCCGCGATCCCGGGATTCGGCCGGCCCTCGGCGACCAGCAGCGCGATCTTCACCTCGGTGGGGGTCAGGGCCCCCCAGCCGCTCTTGGGACGGCGGCGCTCCCCGCGCCGGCCGCGCCTGACGCCCAGGGCTCGCAGTCTGGCGTCAGCACGGGCGATGAACCACTCGGCGCCGAGCCCCTGATAGACCTCGACGGCCCGGTTGAGGTGGGCGCGGGCGGCTTCGGCGTCGCCACGTACGACCAGGACGGCAGCCAGGTCCTCGGCCGTCTGCGCGAGGTGGAGCGAAGGGCCGGTGCGCTCGTGGTGGGCGAGGGCGGCGAGCAGCGGCTCGGGGTCGTTGTCCAGCAGGCCCCGGCAGCGCTGGGCGACCGCCTGTCCGGCCTCGGCGCCGAGCACGGCGGCAGCCGCGCGGGCCCGTGCCGGGTCACCGGCCGCCAGGGCGAGCCGCACCACGTCGGGCAGCAGGTGGTGGCCGGCCGCCGTTGCCTGCGCGGGCAGCAGGAGGGCCAGTGCCCGGTACGGATCGCCCTCCCGCTCCGCGAGCAGTGCCCTCGCCAGGAGCAGCCAGCTCGCCTGGAGCCCGGGGGTCGCGGGGCCTTCCGGGACGGCTTCGACGGCGGCGAGGTGGTCCTTGGCCCGCTCCCGCCGGTCACGGCTGATGAGGATGAGCGCGGCCAGACCGTGTGCGCTGACCGGCACCCAGGGGTCGGCGGACGGTTCGCGCGCCTGGCCGAGGAGTTCGAGGGCGTCGTCCCACCGCCCGGTGAGGTAGTCGATCGTCGCCGCGGCGGCGTCCACCCGGGGAAGCAGTCCGTCGGCGCCCGCCGCCTCCGCCACGGAGCGGGCGGTCAGCACCCATTGCCTGGCTTCGCCGACGCGCTCCGCCGCGGCCAGCAGTCCGGCTCCGGTCAGCGTCAGCCCGACCGTCACATCCGTGGCGTGCTCGCTCAACCGGGCAGCCCGCAGGCCGAGTTCGACCTCGGCCAGGGCGTCCTCGCCCGCTTCCGGCCGCGTCATCAGGACAGCGCGCGTGTACCGGGCGTACGCCTGCGCGAGCGGATGGTGCGGTGGTGCGTGCGATGGCGCCACGATCCGCTGCGCGGCGCTATCCGCCTCCTCGTACCGCTGAACCGCCCACAGCAGGAAGGCACGCAGCCCCGGGAAGCCGGCATGCCCCGGTGCCCGCTCCCCCCGCTCGACCTCGGACAGCGCCTCTTCGGCGCGACCCTCGTGGATCAGGTCCAGTACGAGCATGAGCGTCAGCGACTCCCTGCGCCCGGGGTCGGCCGTGCGCTCGCGCAGGTCCCGCACCAGCTGGGCCGAGCCGGGCCGGCGAAGGAGAAAGGTCCCGGTGGTGAGGGTCTCCTCCAGGTGCGGTCGGTGCGGGTCCGCGTGCGGGGCTCGGTCGAGCGCGTATCGCGTCAGCTCGACGGCCGCGGCGGGTGCCCGGCGCAGCAGCGCTTCGGAGTTGCGCACCAGCCAGTCGGCGCACCAGCGGTCGAAGCAGGCCCGCGCCGGGAGCAGCTGTCCGGCCACCCGCCGCACGTCGGCGCCCGCCCCGGCGAGGGACTCGGCGGCCTGCCGGTGCAGGGCCGGGCGAAGGGACGCGGGCATGCTCGCGTAGAGCGATTCACGGACCACGGGGTGTCTGAAGCGCAGGTGTCCGGGGTCCTCGCCGGCCGGCTCGGTCACGCCTGCCGACTGTGCCTCGTCCAGGGCCCGGCGCAGTTCGTTTGGCGGTCGCCCCAGGAGTGCGGCGAGTTCGGGGACGGAGAAGTCGGTGCCCAGCAGTGCGGCGATGCGCAGCACCTCGGGCGTGTCCCGCTGGAGGGACCCCAGCTGCTCGGTGATCGGCCGGATCACCAGCGGGGGTGCGTCGGCGGGCTGCGGGGCCAGCTCCGCGACACCGGCCGAGGTCTCGACGGCCCGCGCCCGGACCAGGGCCGCCAGCAGTTCGCGTACGTAGAAGGGGTTGCCGCCGGCACTCGTCATACGGCGCAGCAGGCGGGGGCCGGCGGGCACGCCGATCAGGTTTCCGACGAGCTCGGCGGTCTCCTCCCGGGTCAGGGGGCCGAGAAGGACGGCCCGAGCGCCCTTCGCGCCGCCGGGACCGGTGCGGCGGGCGGACACCAGGAGCAGGGGCAGACGGCCGGCCGCCCGGCCCAGCCGGTCCCAGACGACGGTGCTGGCCTTGTCGGCCCACTGCAGATTGTCCAGGACGACCACGACCGGCGAGGTGCGGCACAGACCGGTCAGGTGCTCGGTGAGCGCGTCGGCGACCTGCGCCGCCGCTTCGCCACCGCCACCGGTCGCGAGGTCAGTCTCGAAGCAGTCCAGGACCGCGCGCAGCGGAATGGGCTGTTCCAGCTCTCCGGCCGCGCCGGTGAGGACCCGGCAACCGAGCCGCGCCGCCTCATCGGTGACGACCGCCAGCAGGGCGCTCTTGCCCGCGCCGGGCTCGCCCTCGACGAGCACCCGGCCGCCGTGTCCGGCGGCCACCGTGCGAACGGCGCCCAGGACGGCGCGTACCTGGTCGGCTCGTCCGACCCACATGCCGACCTTCACGGGGCAATACTGCACTCGAACAGTTAACCGGAAACGTCGGAACACCAACTGTGTCGGTCAATTGACGCATCGTCATGACTAATTCCGGTCATATGCCCGCCAGCACATCGGCGATGGAGACAGGCTTCGGGGCGGAATTCGCCGGGTTCGCCGTATTCGCTGGATTCACTCCCCTGGCCCAGCCCATGCGCCCCGCGAGCGGGGTTGTGGGCGTCGCTGATCACGGTGGCCTCGGCGATCAGCTCTTCGTATGCGGGCTTCGGCAGCGATCCCAGCACCCGGTCGATCTCGTCCTCGGACTTGACGTCCGTGGAGCCCATGAGCTCCCGCACGGCCGTCCGGCGCCGGGCCTCCAGGGTCTCGCCCAAGGGGCCGGCGGGGTCGGGGTGGCGGCCGGCAGCGTCGATCACGACCTTGATCTCGTCCGGGTGCGGCACCCGGTCGGGGCGGCCGGACTGCCGGCCGGCGGTGTCCAGCAGGTTGACGATCTTGTCCATCAGCGCCGAGTGGATCACGTCCCCCGCGCTCGGCACTGGTCCTCTTCGCGTTGAGCTGCGAATTGCCGAAGGTCGTGACCTTGATCTCGGTCAGCGGCTGGTTCTGGCGGCGGTCCCAGAGCAGTTGCGCGACGCGGAGGCCGACGGCAGGTACGACGACGTCCTGGCCATGCTGGGCAACGTCGGCTGAGCCTGATCCGGCAGCCGCCCGGATTGGATGCGATTACCTCTGTCCTGCGTGCCTACGGTCACGCACGAGCCCGTCATGCGCGAGCCCGTCACGCGACGAATGCGGTCGTGTCACGTCAATTGACCCAGAGGCCGTCTGTCGCGGCCCTGATTCGAGACCCGGCGCTTGCTCCGAAGGAAACAAGAGGATGTCTGCCGTATGACCCGAGGATTAAGGAAAGATTATCGACAAAAGTGACCGAACCGGCCCGAAGTGCCGTTCGTGCGGTGGGTGACAGCGACGGCTCTTCCGGGAGGGAATGGAATGTCACGACGGCACACGACGGGGTGGGATATGTTCGGGTTCGGGGACGACCCGACGCCGGGTGACCCCGAGGGGATCCGGGCCCTGTCGGCGCAGTACAACAACCTGAGCTCGCAGGCCAGTCAGGCGTTCGCGCTCTTCGCCAACGGCGGCAGGATCCGGTCGGGCAAGGGCGACGCGATGAAGGCCCTGCAGGAGCGGATCTCAGAGGTCCCCAGGATGCTGGACCAGACCGCGGTGTCGTTCAGCAACGCGGCCAAGGCCTACACCGTGTACGCCGACCTCCTCACCGACGCCCAGAGCAGACTGGACACGGCGATCGACCAGGGACTGGAGGCGCGGAACAACGGCGCCGGACAGCCCACCGTCCAGACGGCCCCCGACGCCACACCGGACCAGGCGACCCAGGACGCCCAGGCCAACAACGCCATCTCGGCCGCCAACGACGCGATGACCGCGGCCACGCGGCTGGCGCAGGAGGCGAAGAATCTGCGGGAGGACGGCTCGCGCACCGCCTCCAGTCAGCTCAACGAGGCGGCCACGCACGCCATCCCGGCCCGCGACGTCTTCAAGCAGTTCGCGGACTTCCTGGAGGACAACCCGGTCGTCGAGATCGTCCTCGGCGTCCTGGTGGCGATCGTCTCCGTCTTCTTCCCGGTCTTCGGGCTGATCGCGGCGGGCCTGCTGTTCGGCGTCTCCCTGCTCAAGATGGGCGAGGAGGGCAAATTCAACGCCGGGGACATCGTCGCCGGCGTCCTGGGGCTCATTCCGGGCGCGGTCGTGCTCGGGGCGTTCGGCAAGGCGGTGAGCGTGCTGGCGAAGTTCGCGCCGCTGGCCAAGATCATCTCCGGCGTCGGCAAGGTCAGCGGCACGGTGCTGGCGAGCATCACCAAGATGACGTCCGAGATCCGGTCGTTCCTGGTGATCGCGGGCAAGGGCATCATCGGTACCAAGGTGAGCCCGTTGTTGGCGGTCGGCGCGCAGGTGGGCAAGGACTTCGGCGTCGGTTTCGTCTCGGGCGCCATCGGCTCGGCGATCACCGACAAGATCAACGGCAAGACGAGCAACATCAAGGACATCCTGGTCGGCGCGGCCATCGGAGGCGCGGTGTCCGCCGGGGGCACGGCGTTGGACAAGTCGAAGTTCGGCGCCGGGCTGAAGGAGGGGTTCCTGAACCTGGGCAAGGACTCGGCGAAGTCCTCGGCGGGCTTCAGCAAGGCCTTCTCCAAGGAGTCGCTCGGCATCGTCAACGGCAAGTACAGCCCGTCGAGCGCCTTCAAGGTCGACAAGGGCGGCGCGATCAAGGTCGACACCCACGGCATCAAGACGTACAACACGCCCCCGAGCAAGGGGTCGGCGTCGACGACCATCAGCACGCCGGACGGTGTCAACACCAAGACCGAGGTGAAGCCCGGCGGGGAGGGCCTGCCTCCGGTGACCAACGCCAAGTCCACCACTCCGGACGGTTTCTCCACCTCGGTCAAAACCGACGCGGGCGGCACCACCCAGACGGTCACCGGCCCCGGGGGCGACAAGGTCACCGTCAACAACGGCGGCGCGGAGGTCCACACCCCGCTCAGCGGCGGCAACAGCGGCGGCGACAACCCGGGCATCAACACCAGCACCGGGCCGAACGGCACGGTCACCACCGGGGACACCATCGGCACGGTCACCCACGACATCCCCGACGGCAACCCCGGCGGCCACTCCGTCAGCGTGTCCCCGCCCGGGGCCCCGCCGAACGCCGCGCCCTCGGTCACGGTCGGCCAGCACAGCGTGGGGACGCCGAATGTGGCCGTCACGGACCACGGCGGGAACCACACCTCGGTGAGTTCCGGCGGTCTGGACGTGCACACCCAGAACAACACCACCACCGTGAACGTCGGCAACACGCCGGTGGCCGTTCATGACGTCAGCAACCCCGCCGCGCCCCAGGTCACCCATGACATCGGCAACGGCAACCACATCGGGTTCGACGCCAACAACCCGGGGCACGGCCTGGACCTGCCGGGCGGCGACCATGTGGCGGTCAACCCCAACGGCCAGACCGTGGTGACCCATCCGGTGGGGAACGGCGGCGGGCACCAGACGATCACCGTCGACGGCAACAACACCACCTTCGCGCATCCCGACGGGACCGGCACGCAGCTGAACCCGGGCGGCTCGGGCACCGTCACCCACCCGGGCGGCACCACGGTGGACGTCCCCGGCAACGGCCACGGCTTCACGGTCAACGACGGGCACGCCCCGGTGACCTTCAACAGCGACAGCGGAACGGTGACGGTCAACCCGGCCGGCAACCACCCGGTCGTCGTGGGCAACCACGGCGGCGTGGCCACGACCGGTGTCATCACGGACGGCCACGGTGGAGCCGTCGTCAACCCCGGCGGCGACGGCCAGCTGACCGTCGGCAAGACCTCGGTGACGTTCAACGGGGGCGACGGCCACACCCCCGTCACCGTCCACCACGACGGCAGCTTCAACGCCGGCACCATCAACAAGGCTCCCGACGGCACGGTCACCCTCAACCACCCCGGGCCGGACGGCAACCCGGTCCCCGTCAGCACCGCGCACCCGGACGGCTCGGCCACGATCTCCCACAACGGCACGGACTTCAACGTCAGCCCGAACGGCCAGATCACCCACAACAACCCGGCGCACACCGGGCCCGTCACCCAGCCGACGCCGGGCAACCCGGTGAACCTGGGCAACTCGACCGTCCATGTGAACCCCGACGGCAAGGCGGAGTTCACCTTCGGCAACCACGGCACCACGGCGACCGTCACCCCGGGCGGCACGACCCTCAACCACCCTGACGTCACCGTCCACACCACCCCCGGCAAGGTCGACGTCAACGGCACCGACCCGAACCACCCCGTCTCGACCAGCACCACCACCGGGCCGGACGGGCATCCGACCACGACTGTCACCACCGGGGCCGGCCACCCCCAGGTCACCGTCGACCACAACACCGGCTCGACCACCGTCGGGGCGCACGACGGCACCCCCACGACCACCGTCACCCCGAACACCGACGGCGGACCGGGCACCCAGATCCACAGCGGCACCACCCACACGACCGTCAACGACAACGGCGCGTCGGCGGCCAACAACGGCACGCCGCTGGTCAACACCAACACCGCCGGCCAGCACCCGGTCACCACCGCGCACACCGGCGGCGACACCACGCTGACGACGAACCAGGGCAACAGCCAGATCCACAGCGGCGACAACACCCTCAACGTCGATCACACCGGCGGCAAGGTCACCACCGGCCCCACGGAGATCACCCACACCAAGGCCCCGGGCGCCGCGCCCACCGCCAACGTCAAGCCGTCCGACCCGAACGCCCCACCGTTCCAGGCGCACACCACCCCCAACGGCGCGGAGGTCAACGCGGGCGGTGTGAAGACCACCGGCACCAACAACAACCCGGTGACCTTCGAGCACCCGGACACGCCCAACGCCGTCTTCCACTCGCCCGGCGACGGCAGCGTGAGCGTCGTCCACACCTCGGGCGACACGGCGACGGCCAACCCCGACCACTCCTTCCAGGTGAACAACCACGACGGGACGACCGCGCACGGCGCCCCGTCCACCGACCCGGTCGGCGGCCCGACCACCACGACGACCGTGGACCACGGCGACGTCAGCACCACCGTGAAGGGCGACGACAACGGTGTCACCCACACCACCGGGAAGCCCGGGGGCGACGGAACGCCCAGCCACACGGTCAACCCGGACGGCTCGGTGAAGGTCAACAACCCCCCGAGCAAGGCCGACATCACGGTCCACCCCGACCACGCCACCGTGGTCACCCCGGAGAAGACGACGGTCGGCAACAACCAGATCGACGTCCACAGCAACCCGGGCGCCCACGGCCCGGCGGGGACGACGGTCACCACGTCGCCCGTCCACCCGGTGCACCAGCCGGGCAGCACGACGCATCTCAACCCCGACGGCAAGGTGGACGTCACCTACGGCCCCGTCAAGGGCACCTACTCCGCGGGCGGCCCGGAGCACATCCACGGCAACCCCACGCACCCCGTCGGCACCGGCGGCCAGCCGGTGCACGTCAACGAGGTGACCGGCAACGGCAAGGGCTCGATCAGCGTCCAGGCGCCCGGAAACGGCCCGACGATCAGCCATGAGCCCAACCCGAACATCTCCGGCGGCGGTGGCGGCAAGTCCACCGTCGACACCGGGAACGCCACGATCACCAAGACGCCGCAGCCCAAGGACGGCACGCAGGCGCCCGAGGTCTTCAGCGTGCAGCACAACAACGGCGGACCCACCGTCGAGGTGCCGGTCGGCGGCAAGGGCTCCACCGTGAGCAGCCCCAACGGGCCCAACGGGGACTACACCGTCGTCAACAAGGGCGACGGCAGCTTCGAGGTCTCCGGCGGCGGCGGAACCAACGACAAGGTCACCGTCGCCCCCGACGGCACCCTGACCGACCACCACGGCGTCCCGGTGAAAACGCCTGACGGCGGCGCGCCGGGCTCCCAGTCCGGCGGCCTCAACGGCGGCACGCTCACCGTCAACAACGACGGCGCGGGCCATGTCACCCTCACCCCGCACGGTGTCGACAACCAGCAGACGAACATCAACAACGGCACCGCGACGACCACCGACAACAACACCACCATCACCCAGCACCCCGACGGCAAGGCCACATTCGCCACGAAAGACAACCACAACACCACGCTCGACCTGGGCCCCGGGGGCGTCGAGGGAACCCACACCAACACCAACGACATCGGCCAGCCCAACTCGTTCGACATCGGCCTCGGCGACTCGGGCGGCGTGAAGGTGGTCAACACCACCACCGACCACACCACCAAGGTGGGCTACAACGGCAGTTACTCCGAGCAGCACGCGCCGGCGCACGACTACCACGCCACCTTCGACCCGTCGTCGATGAACGACTTCAAGTGGAAGACCGGCTACAGCGTCGTCGGCGGAGCCGTCCAGAACGTCGCCACGGCCGGCTACCAGATCGCGAACGGCGCCGACCCCACCACGGCCTTCGAGAACGCGGGCATGAGCTTCGCCCATGTCCTGCCCAATCAGATGGCCAACCGCATCCCGCACAACGAGCCGATCTTCGCAGGCAAGAGCATCGACGCGGCCATCGGCTCGCTCCCCGTCCGGGTCTTCAACGGCGAGCAGAACGCCCATGACCAGAGCGCGCTGGACCACGCCGACCCGGGCCGGATCAAGACGAAGGAGATCGCGGACCGCGACCCGGGCGCGCATGCGCCGACGGGAGTTTGAGGGGGCGTTCGAGGGACGAGCCAGGGCCTGTCCGGCGGAGATCCGCCGGACAGGCCCTGGCTCGGTGCGTGGTGGCGGCCGTTCGCCGGGTTGCGCTGCCGGCCTCGCTGTGTCCTCAATCGCCGGACGGGCTGAATGCGACGTAGCCCGGCAGGGCCTGGCGCAGAATCCGCAGGGCGTAGTAGGTGCGGGACTTGACGGTGCCCGGAGGGATGCCGAGGACCTCGGCGGCCTCGGTGACCGACAGGCCGCGGAAGTACACCTGGACGAGCACCGCGCGGTGTTCGGCGCGGAGCCCCTTGAGGGCTTCGCGGACGTCCAGGGTGACCGCCGAGCGCTCGGCGGTGTCGGCGACGGCGGGCGTGATGACCTCCAGCGCCTCGTCGCTGATCTCGTTGGGGCGCGACAGGCGGGCCCGGCGGGCGTCGATCGCGAGCCTGCGGGCCACCGTGAAGAGCCAGGGGCGCATCGAGTCGTGGTCGGTCTCCAGCGCCTCGGGGTGCTGCCAGGCGCGCACCAGGGTCTCCTGCGCGAGGTCCTCGGCGCGCTGCCGGTCCCCGTAGGTCAGGCCGACGAGAAAGCCGAACAGGGCCCGTCCGTGCTCCTGCTGGAGCCGGACCAGCGCGGCCTCGTCGGCGGTACGCCGAGTCGGGAGTGTGGTCGTGTCGTGCTGCAGGTGGGGAGAGCTCACCCGAATCATCCCTTCGGGAAAAGGACTTCTGCCACGGCGGCATGGGATGAGATTGGCGTAGACCAATGGCGGAGATATCCGCCACCTGGCGGATACGCCGGCCCGGTTCGGCGAACGGGCGAACGCGGCGGTGGCGTGCGCCGAACGGGCCAACGGGCCGACGAACGGTCGACGTTGCACGGGTTGAACCGAGGTCATGCGTCGTCCGTGCCTGGAACAGGAGCAGATCAAGCGGTTTCACGGAAGAAGGAGGGAGCGCTGCGGTGGCCAAGGAAGTCGACATCCCCGGCGATGAGGTCAAGAGCCTCGGGAGTCTGCTCGGGCAGGTCCTCGACCATATCGACGACAGTCACAACATCGCGTTCGACGAGCAGACGGTCGGCCAGCCGATGGTCGCCGCCGCGCGGAACTTCGACCGCAGGTGGAGTGACGGCCGGAAGAACCTCACCCGGCAGTGCAAGCAGCTGAAGGAGGCCTGCGACGCGATCATGAAGGCCTTCGAGGACACGGACAAGCAGAGCACGGACACGCTCAAGGGCGACGGCGGACAATGAGGAGCTCATCATGACGAACCTTCGGAATTTCTCGCTCCGGGTCCCGGAGAGCTGGGTCGAGTACGACCTCCGGAACGAGAGCCTCGCCGCGATCCGCGCCAAGCTGCTGAGCCAGGCGGGCGAGGAGGCCACCAAGGAGCAGGTCAACACCCTCTTCCGCAAGGCGCGCGAAGTCCTGACGGGAGCCAAGGAGCGCGGCGCGATCTACGCCGCCGGGGCGTTCCAGATGTACGAGGACGGACTGCTGCTGGCCAACACCATGATCTTCGCCGTGAATCCCTCGCCGGGCCGTCCCATCACCCTCCAGGACATGACACGGCAGCTCACCCGGGGCGAGCCGGACCCGAACCGTTCGGTGACCACGGTGACGCTGCCCGAAGTCGGCGAGGTCGGCCGGGTCACCGGCACCGAAGAGGTCATGATCGACGAGGACTTCGGCGTGAAGATGCTGGTGATGCACACCATCGTCCCGATCCCCGACGACGAGCGGGTCCTCATCGTCACCTGCACCAGCCCCAACCTGCCGCTGGCGGAGCAGCTGTTCGACCTCTTCGACGCGATCAGCTCGACCTTCCGCTTCACCGAGCCGGCCGCCCTGGCCGGCTCCAAGGCGTAAGCGAGTACACAATCGGAAGGGCCCGTCCACCTCCTCGGCGGACGGGCCCTTCCGCGTTGGCCGTCGGCCCTTACGGAGCCGTGGTCTTCGGCACCCGTACGGTGATGAACTTGCCGTCGCCCAGGTGCACATGGGCCTTGCCGGGCTCGACGCCGGAGCTGATCAGGCCCTGCGGGATGCGCGCCCCGACGACGTCGGACTCGGTGACCGACTGGGGCGACAGCAGAGCGCCGCAGCGGTTGCGCTTGACGTTCACGTGCCAGCCGGTGATGCCGGAGAACAGCGCCTCGGTGTTGCCGGCCGCGATCAGGCCCCAGCCGTTCCCGGCGCCGCCCCTGGCCAGGGTGGACAGGTCCGCGTCCAACTCGGAGCGCAGCAGCAGCTCGGCGTCGTCCACCAGGACCACGCCCGCCGGGGTGACGACCGCGTTCATGGCGGCGCGGAACTCACCGAGCGCGGGCTCGGGGTCGGTCAGCACCGCGACCACGCCGGGGGTGCCGGCCAGGTCCCGCAGCGGGGAGTTCTTGGGGCTGAGGATCACCACGCCGGTGCCCTGGGCGATCAGGGAGCGCGCCACCGTCAGCAGCACGGTGCTGCGGCCCGAACGCGGCGGCCCGCCGATCAGGAAGCTGGGGCGGTCCAGGAGGTTGGGCCCGACGGCGGTCAGGTCGTCGCCGCCGACACCGATCATCGCCCACATCGGCGACGGCGATCCGCCCTGCGGGAGACGCTCCCAGGCCTGGTCGAAGGTCAGCTCGTCGGGCAGGCCGTCCACCCGGAACGGCAGCAGGGACGGGTCGAGGGAGAGGTCCCGGGCGGTGACCTTGTCCGCCAGCTCGGTCAGGGCGGCAACCTGTGCCGCGCCGCTGGGGTCGGTGCCGAGCAGCGCGAACTGCACCTCGCTGACGTCCCCGGCCCGCAGTGCGCGGCCCGGCGGCATCTCGTCGGGCACGCTCTTGGTGGGGATGCTCATCATCGCGTAGTCGGTCTTCTCGTTGAGCCGCAGGACGAGCTTGTCCTCGGTGGTGCTGGAGAACCGCGAAGAGGTCAGCACCCGGTCGCCGACGAGCACCAGGTGGATGCCGACGGACGCGCCCTCGCGCAGCAGCCCGGTCATCTTCTCCATCATGCTGCCCTGGTCGAACAGGGCGAAGTCACGGTCGAAGGCCTCGAACCGGTCGACCATCACCACCAGGTGCGCGGGCCTCTCGTGCGGCGGCAGCGCGCCGCGCAGTTCGGCGAGGTCCGCGGCGCCGTACCGGGTCAGCAGGGCCTGCCGGGTGGCGACCTCCGCCGTCAGCCGGGCCAGCAGCCGGCCGATCCGTTCGGTCTGCGGCCTGTCGACCACGGCTCCGCAGTGCGGGAAACGGTTGAGGACGTTCAGTGCGCCGTTGCCGCAGTCGATCCCGTACAGGTGGACGTCGGCGGTGGAGTGCGTACGGACCAGGGAGGCGGCGAGGCTGCGCAGCGCCTGGGAGCGGCCGCTGCGGGGGGAACCGATGATGTGCAGGTGGCCCATGGTGTCCAGGTCGAAGAGCAGCTCGGCCTGGCTCTGCTCGGCGGGCAGGTCGATCCGCCCGTACGGGACGGGGGCGAGCCCGCCCGAGGAGTTCACGGCGTCCGCGGGGTCCGGCAGCGACTCCAGCGGAAGCATGTCGGGCAGCGGGGCCAGCCACGGCTTGCGGGCGGGCGGCAGGCCGAGGGTGTCGGCGGCCTCGCGGACGGACCGCACGAGCACGGAGAGGTCGGTGACGGCCTGGCTGGCGCGCTCGGCGACGGCCGCCCGCTCCACCGGGTTGCCCAGCGACTCCCAGTGCAGCTCGCTCAGCACCGGCTTGGGGCGGTCCTGGTTGGCGGCCTCCAGGCGGCGGCCGCCGATCCGGCCGGTCTGGAACGGCAGCAGGGCCGCGTGGCCGAGGCGGGCGTAGGCCCGGCCGGGGGTGCGCGGGGAGAGCAGCCCGGCGTCCGGGGCGTCGATGATGTCCCGGCTCTCGTTGGGGTCGGTGGTGCGCAGCGCGATGCGCAGGTTGGTGTTGGCACGGATGTCGCCGGTCACCGCGCCGGAGGGGCGCTGGGTCGCGAGCATCAGGTGGATGCCGAGCGACCGGCCGCGCTGGGCGATGTTGACCAGGCCGGAGACGAAGTCGGGCAGCTCGCGGACCATCGACGCGAACTCGTCGATGACCAGCACCAGGCGGGGCAGCGCGATCAGCTCGGGATCGCGGTTGCGCTTGTCGGTGTAGTCGTCGATGTCCTTGGCGCCGACGGTGGACAGCAGGTGCTCGCGCCGCTTGAGCTCCGCGCCGAGCGACACCAGGGCGCGTTCGACCAGGTGGGTGTCGAGGTCGGTCACCATGCCGACGGTGTGCGGGAGGTCGACGCACTCGGCGAAGGCGCTGCCGCCCTTGTAGTCGACCAGGACGAAGTTGAGGGCGTCCGGACGGTTGGCGACGGCCAGGGTGGCCACCAGGGTCTGCAGCAGCTCGGACTTGCCGGAACCGGTGGTGCCGGCGATCAGCCCGTGCGGGCCGTCCTTGACCAGGTCGATGGCGAACGGCCCGTCCACTCCCATGCCGAGCACGGCTCGGGTGGTACGGCCGTTGATCGCCCAGCCGGCCGAGACGGCCTCCGCTGTCGGCGGCTCCAGGCCGAGTACGTCGAGCAGCGCCGCCGAGGTGGGCAGCACGGCCGCGTCGTCGCTGTCGCCGACGTCCCGGACGGGTGCCAGCGCCCGGCTCACGCCGAGGCACCAGGGCAGGCTGGGGGCGTCCATCCGTACGCCGTCCACCGGGTCGGCGCCGGTGCGCTCGACGCGCAGCGGGGCCGATCCGCTTCCCACGATGGCGACGGCCTGGCACTCCTCGGGCAGCAGCCGCGGCTCGTCGTCGATGCACAGGACGTAGACGCCGACCGAGGGACCGTCGCGGAGGATCTGTACGACGCCGGGCAGCGACCGCAGCCGGCGGGCGCCGTCGAGGACGACGAGCACGTCCGGCTCGCCGGCCGCGCCGCCACGGGGGCCCTGCGCCCCGGCGGCCGCCCGGCGGGCGATCAGGGCGCTCAGCTCGGCGATGCGGCGGCCGACGGACTCGGCGTTGGTGCCGACCAGGCTGAGGGTGTCCTCGCCGCTGGGCGCGCACTGCGGCAGCCAGTGGACCCAGGA
Source organism: Streptomyces sp. NBC_01537 (assembly GCF_045040445.1). NCBI lineage: Bacteria > Bacillati > Actinomycetota > Actinomycetes > Kitasatosporales > Streptomycetaceae > Streptomyces > Streptomyces sp. NBC_01537. Next base: position 1,087,928 of record NZ_CP109392.1, read on the forward strand.
CCAGCGTTCTTCGGCGCGGGAGTTGGACAGTACGTAGATCCGCAGGTCGGCCGGGCTCTGCAGGATCGCGGACTGGGCAAGCAGCCAGCGCACCAGCGGGTCGACGGAGCTGTCGCCGGCGACGCCGAGCACCCCGACCTCGCGCAGCGGCACGGTCACCGGCACGTCCTTGGTGAGGCGGACGACCTGCCTGCGGTGCTCGTCCTGGCTCTGGTCCTCCAGCTCGACCGAGGCCGGCCGGTCGGCGGTGCCCAGGCGCATCAGCAGGAAGTCCTCGTCGCGCCAGCGCCGTTCCCACAGCCGCTGCCGGGGGCCGGTCGCGATGAGCATGGCGGCGGCCGGGTCGGGGACGGCGAGCCGCCGGAAGGCCTGTTCGGCGAGCACCGCCTCGTTGATCTCCTGCTCCAGCCGGACGATCTTCTCCTCGTGCTGGCGGATCTGCTCCTCGTAGGACTGCTTGCCGCGCTTCTTGCCGGTGAGCTGGTTGACGAGGGCGGCGACCGGGGAGAGCAGGCCGAAGGCCAGGAAGCGGTAGTTGTGCGAGAGCAGCACGCTGGTGGCCGACATGATCAGCGGGGTGAGCAGGATCGGCAGCAGCGGGATCTTCCGCTTCTCCGGCTTGCGGGGCGGGGCCGGGATGCGGAATCTGTTCTTGATGTTCGGCGGACGCAGCCGTGGCGGGCGGTTGTAGTCCAGGCCCAGGCCGTCGGCGGACGGTTGCAGGGCGGCGTCGGGGCGGGTGGGCTCGGCCAGTTCCAGCAGCACGGTGTCCAGGTCGAGCAGCCCGGCGATCCGCCAGGACGTCCAGTCGTGCACGGCGGTGTCGTCCAGCCGTACGGGTCCGGCGGCGCTCGCCCGGACCTGGGTGGCACCGTCGGCGTCGACCTTCAGCGTGGCCGCCACCTCGGGCAGGCCCGCGGCCTCCAGGCGGATCCGGCAGGTCGGCGCGGACCCGATCTCGTAGTCGCCGGGCGGCAGCCGGTGCACGGTGCCGGCGTCGGGGCCGCTGACCACTCGCACCTCGGCGACGCCGTCGGGCTCGTACGGGAGTACGGGCACGGGCTGGTCGAGCGCCAGCACGCTGCCGTTGCGCACGGCGGCGGTGGCCAGCGACTGGTCGTGCTTGAGCAGGACGCTGCCGGCGTAGAGCTCCGGAACTGCGTCGTCCCCGGCGCCGCCGCCGCGCAGGCTGCGGTGCAGCTCCTCGGCGATTTCCCCGACCGGCGCCTCGGGGTCGCTCTCGATGACGAAGTCCGACGCGCTGCCCTCTGCGGGGTCCACGACGGTGACGGTGAGACGCATGATCGGTTATCTCCCTTGCTGCTTGCCGCTGTTGGAAATGGAGTCGGCCGGGCCGGTCACCGGGAGGAGCGGTGTCCGGCCCGGCCGGTCTGTGGGGTGCGGGCCTGCCCGGAGGCGGGGACCCGCTACTGGGCCAGGCTCTGGCCCAGGCCCGTGTCGGTCTGGTCGAAGGCGTCACCGACGCCCTTGACGTACTGGCCGATGCCCTGGAGACCGTTGACCGTCTGGGTCATGCCGGTGTGGAACTGGTCGAAGAAGGGCTTGAACTGCGCTTCGGCGGCCGGGGTGGTGTAACCGTCGGAGAGCAGGCCGTCGACCCGGATCCGGATCTGGCCGAGCATGTCGGTGGCCGTCTGGAAGTCCGCGAGCAGCTGGGCAGAGGTCTCGCCGGTGCGGTCGCTGTTGACGTGGTAATCGGGCATGTCACTGTCTCCTGTCGGTTCTTTCTCGGATGGTGCGGTGGAAGGGAAAGCGGCTCACTGGGTGGGCGCGTGGGCACCCGGGTCGTGGTTCTTGATCTCGGTGGTGTCGTCCTTGGACGGGTCGGCCTGGTTGAGCGCGTGGCTGTCGCGGACCCCGGCCTCGTTGTCGATGACCTTTCGGGGGAAGGAGGCGATGGCTCCTTCGACGCTGCCGGTGCTGCTGCCGAAGGACGCGGCCGACGGGTGGCTGCCGGCGAGTGTGGTGGGTATGGAGTGGGCGAAGCCGAGGCCCGCGCTCTGGATGGCGTCGTGCGGGTCGGCGCCGTTGTCGATCGAGTAGGCGGTCTGGGCCACGGTGTTGACGGCTCCCGCGACCAGGGTGCTGCCCACGTCGAAGGCGGCGTCCTTGGTGGAGGGCGGGTCGACCTGGGCGAACTTGTCGTGGCTGGCTGAGTGCTGTTCGGAGAAGCTCCCGTTGGGGCTGAGCTTGGTGGTGTGGCCGTCGGCGGTGTTCGTCACCTTGACCCCGCCGCTGTTGCCGGCGTCAACCTTGAACACGGTGGTGGTGGTGTCCTGGTTCACCTGGGTGTGGGTTCCTTCCACGCCCTTGGGACCGATGCTCAGATTGGCGCTGCCGTCGGTCGGCGTGGTGAAGGTGGCCTTGCCGTCCGGGTGCTGGACGACGGTGACGTTGCCGTCGGTGGTGGTCGCCGAGCCGCCGGCGATGGTGGTCTCCGGATTGGCCCCGTTCGGCGGGGTCACGGTCACATTGCCGGCGCCGTCGTTGTGGATCACCGTGTCGTCGGCCAGGGTGTGCGTCTGGGTCGGCGGCGGGGGCGGCGGGGCCACCGCGCCCGGTGCCACGGGGGGCTGGACCGGGGGGGTGTCGTTCGCTATGGGGACGCCGTTGTGGTCGGTGAGGGTGCCGTCCGGTGCGACGTTCACCTTGTCGTTGGCGCCGCCCCCGCCGGCCACCTCGAAGCCGCCCTTGCCGGTGTGCTTGACGTCGAAGTTGCCGCCGGAACTGTGCACGACGCTGTCGCCCTTGCCGTTGACCTGTACGTCCACGCTCGGCCCGCCGTTGTTGTGCTGCACGTTGAAGGTCTCCGGCGCGACCGGGGTGGCCGGGGGGGTGCCGTCGGGGTTGGGAGCAGGCGGCTCCGGGCTCTTGGTGATGGTGACGTTGCCGGCGTTCACGGTGGTCTCGCCGCCGCCGCCGTCCGGGGTGTGCGGGTTGGTGGTGTGTGACACGGTGGGGCCGCCGCCGGGCGCCTGGACGGTGATCTGGCCGTTCCCGTCGCCCGTGACCGGGGTGACGTTCACCGCCGGGTCGCCCGGGCCCGGGACGTGATTCTGGTTCGTGCCGACGCTGTTCACGCCGCCGGGCGAGTGGCTGGTCTGGACGGGGCCGAAGCCGGTGTCCACGGTGCCGTCGGGGTGCTGGTGGGTCGTGCTCGTGGGGTGGAAGGGGGTCGCCGGGACGCTGATCGTCGTCCCGGCCTGGTTGCCGTTGGCGCCGCTGTGGTCGGTGGTGAACGTGTGGCCGCCGCCGATCACGTCGCCCTTGTCCCCGATGACGTGCTTGTCCGGGGTCTCGACGGTGGTGTGGTTGCCGTCGGTGTCGATTTTGGTGCCGCTCTTGGGGTTCACGACCTCGACGTGGCCGTCGGGGTGGACGGTGTGGGTGGTCCCGGACTTCTGCGTGGTGGTGTTGGCGATGCCGTTGTTGTCGCTGGTGACGGTCGTGCTGTTGCCGTTGCCGTGATCGATGGTGGTCGTGGTGGTGGGGCCGTTGGTGGCGTCGTTGCTCGGCACGCTGTGCGTGTCCGTCGGGTTGGGGCCGGCGTTGTGCACGTCGAAGCTGTGGTCGGTGTTGACCGCGGCGGTGTCGCCCCCGGTGTGGGTGCTGGTCAGGGTGCCGTCGCCGGGCGAGTTGAAGGTCGTGTTGTGCGGGCCGTCGTGGGCGAAGGTCACCGGGTTGTTGGTGCTTCCGCTGGTGTGCACGCCGCCCGCGTGGATGTCCACGCCGTTGTTCGTGGCGTTCGCCGTGAAGGGCTGGTGGTTCGTCGGATCGGAGGGGGTGACCGTGGCCTGCGGCTGGCCGCCGGGCGGCGTGGTGTGGTTGATCTCGGACGGGCCGCTGGTCACCTTGCCGGTGTTGTCGACGGAGAAGGTGTTGCCGTTGTCCGAGACCGCGCTGCCGTTGTTGTCCGAGGTCAGGGTGGTGTCGCCGCCGGTGTTCGCGGTGGTGACGGGGTTCTCGCCGCCGGTGTTGGTGTTGACGACGGGCGTGTTGCCGACGTCGGTCGAGGCGCCGTCGGGGTTGATGGTGGTCTTGGTGTTGCCCGCGTCGATCTGGTGGCCGTTGTTCGTCGGGGCGACGGTGACCGGCGGGTTGCCGCCGTGTCCGGCGACCGTGGTGGAGTTGTCGCCGTGGTTGACGCTGACGTTCGGGGTGGCGTTGCCGGTGTTGACGGTGGTCGTCGGGTGACCGGTGCCACCCGTCGGGGTGGTTGTGTTGACGTGGACGTTGCTCGCCCCGCCGGTGCCGTTCACCACGACGTTGCCCGGAGTGGTGGTCACCGTGACGTCGGGGTGGTTCAGCGTCGTGCCGTTCGGTCCCACCGTCGCCGTGGTGCCGTTCTGGCCGTTCAGCGTGACATGGGTGGTGCCGTCCGGGTTGACGTGGACGGATGTCGGGCCGAAGTTGGCCGGCGCGCCGACCGCGGGCTGTTTGGGGGTGACGAGCACCGGGGCCGACGCAGTGCCGTCCGGGTTGGGGGGACCCGGCTTGAACTGCGGGGTCGCGTGCGTGATGTTGCCGGCGGCGTCGACGTTGTGGTCCACCCCGTTGTGGACGAAGGTCGCCGTGCCGTCGGGGTTCACCGTGGCCTTGGGGAAAGCGGGTTGGTTATGGTTGTCGACCTGGGTGAGGGTGACCGCACCGTCGGGCCCCTTCTGAATGCCACCGGTGTTGAAGGTGCCGTCGTGGCCGACGTTGACGTCGCCGTTCGGGCCGTGGAAGGTCGTGCCGTTGTTGTCGAACGTGGCGACATCGGACCCGCCCTGGTGGATCGTGCCGCTGCCGTCGCCGTGGGTGGTGACAGGACCGCTGCTCACATGGCCGTTCGGGTTCACATGGACCGGGGTGGTGCTCGCCGGGTTGACCGTCACGCCGGGGTTGGTGCCGCCGTCGTTGAAGTTCAGATGCGTGGCACCGTCGTTGACCGTGAAGCCGTGGCCGCCGTTCGGGACGTCGACCGTGGCGCCGCCGGTGTGCGTGACCGTCGCGTTGCCGTTGTTCTGGACGGTGGTGTTGGTGCCGCCGGGGTGGTTGAAGGTGGTGTTGTTGCCGTCCAGGGTGATCTGGTGGTTGCCCGTGCCGGCCTGGTTCGGATGGTCGACCACGACATGGCCGTTGTTGTTCGTGGCGACGTGGGTGCCGCCCGGCAGGTTCAGGCCGTTGCCGGGGTTCGCCGGGTCGAAGCCGATGCCGTGCCCGTCGCCGACGTTGTGGTTGACCGTCGGGTTGGGCCCGCTGAAGTCGTGGACGGCGACCGGGGCGTTGTTGACCTGGGCGGTGTTGGTGTTGCCCTGGTTGTGCACGGTCACCCCGTCGCCGCCGTTGACCGAGGTGTGGTTGCCACCGTGATCGGTGACGGTCACATTCGGGGTGGCGACGCTGTGGTCGCCCACGGTGATCGTCGGGTTTGCGGCGCCGTTCGGCGTGACCGTCACCTCCGCGGGGACCGCGGGGTTCCCGTCGTTCGCGGCCACGGGGTTGGTGTGATTGACCGCGAAGTCGCCGTGGGTGGTCTCGGCGTTGGTCGGCGAGACGTGCGTCGACAGGTCCGGTGTGTTGACGGTGGCGCCGTTGCCGTCGGTGATGACCTGGTCGCCCTTGGGGCCCTCGATCGTGTTGGTGGTGCCGTTGCCGTCGGTCTGCGTCGTCGAGGTGAAGCCGTCAGGGGTGGTCGTGGTGGTCTTGGTGGTCGGCGGTATGGCCGGCCCCGGGGTGCCGTCGGCGGGAGCCGCACCCGGGTTGACGACCTCGGTCTTCGTGGTGACGCCGTTCGGCGTCTCGACCGTGGTCGACGGCGTGCCCTCGGTGCTCGGCGAGGTGGTGGACTTGATGCCGTTGGAGTCGACCTTGACCGAACCGCCCTTGCCGGGCTCGAAGGCGTTCGCCGGGTTCAGCTTGCCGTCCTTGATGCCGAGGAGGGCGTCCTTGGAGAACGCCTTGCTGAAGCCCTCCTTGGCTGCCTTGCTGTCGGTGCCGATGTTGGTGAAGCCCTCCTTGAGGCCGACACCGAACTTCGACATCGAGAACGGCGTGAGCGCGCCGAAGATGCCCGCCGAGATCGCCGACGTGATCAGCAGGTTCTTGATGTCGATCGGCTTGCCGTTGATCGCGTTGGTCATCGCCCCACCGGCGACGCCCAGCGCGAACCCGACCGTCACGTCCTTGAGGGTCGCGCCGAAGACTCCCAGCAGGACACCCGTCTTCGTACCGATGATGCCCTTGCCCAGGGCGGCGAACGTGCTCCGGAAGGCGTTCGCCATCTTGGTGACGCCTTCAAGGATCGGTCCGGTGAACTTGCTGACGCCGGCGAGGAGCTTGGCGATCGGCGCGAACTTCGCCACCGCCGAGGCGAACTTGCCGACGATCCCCAGCGCCCCGATGCCCGGGATGATCCCCAGGACGCCGGCGACGATGTCCCCGGCGTTGAATTTGCCCTCCTCTCCCATCTTGAGCAGGGAGACGCCGAAGAGCAGGCCCGCCGCGATGAGTCCGAAGACCGGGAAGAAGACGGAGACGATCGCCACCAGGATGCCCAGCACGATCTCGACGATCGGGTTGTCCTCCAGGAAGTCCGCGATCTTCTTGAAGACGTCGCGGGCCGGGATGGCGTGCGTGGCCGCCTCGTTGAGCTGGCTGGAGGCGGTGCGGGAGCCGTTCTCGCGGAGATCGTGCGCGTCCTGCGCCAGCCGCTTGGCGGCGGTGAGCTGGTCGTTGGCGGCCGAGATGGCGTTGTTGGCCTGGGCGTCCGCGGTCGCCTGGTCGGGCGTGGCGTCGGGGGCCGTCTGGACCGTGGGCTTGCCGGCGCCATTGCTCTGCGCCTCCAGTCCCTGGTCCATCGCCGTGTCCAGTTTGCTCTGCGCGTCGGTGAGGAGGTCGGCGTACACGGTGTAGGCCTTGGCCGCGTTGCTGAACGACACCGCGGTCTGGTCCAGCATCCTGGGGACCTCTGAGATCCGCTCCTGCAGGGCCTTCATCGCGTCGCCCTTGCCCGACCGGATCCTGCCGCCGTTGGCGAAGAGCGCGAACGCCTGACTGGCCTGCGAACTCAGGTTGTTGTACTGCGCCGACAGGGCCCGGATCCCGTCAGGGTCACCCGGCGTCGGGTCGTCCCCGAACCCGACTACACCGAAATTGGACGTGTATCGCCTCGCCATCGCTGCCCTCCCGGCTGGTCCATTGGCAGGAAGCACGGGGGGTGTCGGTGATCGGTTCAGGTTTTTTTCCGTACGGGTTTTTTCGGCGCCGAGGTGAACCGGACCGCCGTGGCAAGCGTGCCGGAGTCAAGCGAAAGCCGTAGTGGCCGACCGCAGTCTCGACGGAGGAGGACGAGAACGGTGAGCACCGAGCGGAAACCCAGAACAGTCACTGAACAGCCCCGAACCGGCCAGTGGAGGCGCCGTATGGTGCGGCTGCCCGCCATGCTCGCCATCGTGATCGTCGCCTCGGCCGGGCTCCTGCCGGCGTCGGCATACGCGGACGACGGGACCAGGACCGTCAAGTTCACCGTGGTGAAGACCCCGGAGCAGAACAACGGAGAGAAGGAGACCCTCTTCCTCATCGCCCAGGACGTCCTCGGCGACGGCAACCGTTTCCAGGAGATCTTCAACCTCAACAAGGGCCGGGTCGAGCCCGACGGCACCACGTTCACCAGCCCGGACACCGTCCTGCCCGGCTACATCCTGGTGCTGCCGGACGACGCCAGCGGCCCCGACGTGCAGATCGGGCAGCTGGCGGCGGGGTCCGACGACGGCTCGGGCGCGACCGCGTCCGCCGCCCCGAGCACCTCCGCCGCCGCCCAGACCGGTACGGCTGCCACGGGCAACGCCAAGAGCGGCACGGTCAACCTCTTCGGCACGAGCCTGTCGCCGTGGCTGATCGGACTGGCCGTCGGCGCGCTCGCCGCGCTCACCGTCCTGCTGACGCTCCGCAAGAAGGTCGGCCGCGGCGTGTACCGGCTCGGCAAGGGCGTCGGCAGGGTCCTGTACGCCCTGCGGCCCCGGCTGCCGCGCTTCGCCACGCTCGCGCTGCGCAGGCGTCGCCGCGCAGCCCTCGGCAAGCGGCTGGCCGCGGACTCCCTCACCCCGCTCGTCGTACGGCACGCCGTGCACGAACTGGTGAGCACTCCCGGCCCCTCCGGCCCGGTACGGGTCTACAGCGCGCTCGCCACCTCGTCGCGGATCTCCGTGGCGGTGTCCGGAGGCGCCACCCCGCCCGCCGAGTGGACCGCGATCGCCCCCAACCGCTGGGAGCGCGCCGGGCAGCCGCGGATCGACGACGTGAGCTCCGCGTGGGAGGTCTCCTGCCCGCAGCTGGTACGCGTCGGCTGGGACGAGGCCGGCAGCGCGCAGGTCATGGTGGACCTCGCCCAGATCAACGGCGCCCTCAGCGTCACCGGCGACTTCACCACCGCGCAGGACACCATCGCCGCGCTCGTACGGGGCCTGCTCGACGCACCGCGCCAGGACACCGTCGTCCTGGTCGTCGACCCGACGGCCCAGGCGCTCCCCGGCTTCCAGGGCGTCCTGCGCATCCCCACCGCCCGTGAACTGGTCGGCAAGGCCCCTGCCGAGGTGCTGCGCGGCGCCGAGGGACTCGGCCTCGGCCTGGTCCGGGGCGCCGCCCGCAGCGGTCCGGTCAAGGGCTTCGTCGTCGTGCCCCGCGTATCCTCGGACGGGGACGCGGACGTGCTGGCCGAGCTGAGCTCACTGCGCGGCGGCGACTGGATCGTCCTCGCGGTCGGCGACGTCAAGGGCGCCCACTGGCGCTGGTACGCCGAGCCGGACGGCACCGTCGACACCGGTGTGCTCGGCCTCCGGGTGACCGTGCCGACCCAGGCCTCCCTCGTCTCGGGCAGCCCCGTCCAGCCCGTCCCGGGCGGCGAGCAGTTCGCCCGTCTCGACACCCGCGAGCCCCTGCACAACGCGTGAAACAGCGCATCGCCGGACGGGCTGATTCTCAGCCCGTCCGGCGATTCCGACCGGCCCCGCACACGGCCTGTGCCGCGTCCTTCAGCGGCACGTACACCGGGCCCCGCCGGATCAACCGGACCGGTGCCGAAATGTCAGGCGGCCTGGCTCAGCCGCGCGCCGAGCAGCTTGGCGGCCCGGCAGGCCCGGCCATGGAGCTCGTCGAGCGGCACGCCGAGCGCGGCTGCGGCCTCTTCGGGCGACTGCCGCAGTACGTACAGGCTCCGCACGACGGCACGGTCGCCCGCGTCAAGCGCTCGCAGCGCCTGGAGCAGGTCGGTACGGTTCGGCAGCACGGTCCCGTGGACAACCGTCATGGTCCTTGACCCCCTGGTCGATCGCGATCGAACGAGCAACTCGATTAACGGAGCAACGGGGCTGGGGCCGAAGTGGCCCAAGGACAAGCGGAATTGTGATGCACGTCACAAGCCAATGGCGTCAGCGTGACAACGGCGGTTCGGCGTGCACGCCCGCCCGGTACTTCGGTATCCGGGCCGTGATCTTCATTCCGGCGCCGACGGCGGTCTCGATGACCAGTCCGTGGTCGTCGCCGAAGACCTGGCGGAGCCGTTCATCGACATTGGCCAGTCCGATGCCGCTGGAGGCGCCGCCCTCGCCGGCGAGGATCTTCCGGAGCCTGCCGGGGTCCATGCCGACGCCGTTGTCCTCGATGACGACCTGCGTCTCCGAGCCAGTGTCCCGCGCCTCGATGCTGACCAGGCACTTCCCGGATGCGTCCGCCATACCGTGCTTGACCGCGTTCTCCACCAGGGGCTGCAGGCACAGAAAGGGCAGGGCGACGGGCAGCACCTCGGGGGCGATCTGCAGGGTCACCGCGAGCCGGTCGCCGAAGCGCGCCCCGGCCAGGGCGAGATACTGCTCGATGGAGCGCAGTTCCTCGGCGAGGGTCGTGAACTCGCCGTGCCGCCGGAACGAGTAGCGGGTGAAGTCGGCGAATTCCAGCAGCAGTTCGCGGGCGCGTTCGGGGTCGGTCCGGACGAAGGACGCGATGGCGGCCAGTGAGTTGAAGATGAAGTGCGGGGAGATCTGGGCCCGCAGGGCGCGCAGTTCGGCCTCGATGAGGCGGCTGCGCGAGCGGTCCAGTTCGGCCAGCTCCAGTTGTACGGAGATCCAGCGGGCCACCTCGTCGGCGGCTCGCACCAGGACCGCCGACTCCCGCTCCCCGTAGGCGACGAGCGCGCCGAGCACCCCGTCGTCCACCGTGAGCGGGACGACGACGGCCCAGCGCAGCGGGCACTCGTCGTCCTCGCAGGTGGTGCGGAACGCCTGGCCCCGTCCGGTGTCCAGCAGTTGGGCGACCTGTTCCATGACCTGCTGCCGGTGCTGGTGGCCGTCGACCCCGTCCCAGGTCAGCACCGTCTCCCGGTCGGTGAGGCACAGGGCGGGGGTGCCCAGCAGCGAGCGCAGCCGGCGGGCGGCCTTGCGCGCGGTGTCGGCGGTCAGCCCGGCGCGCAGCGGGGGCGCGGCGAGCGAGGCGGTGTGCAGCGTACGGAAGGTGGCCTGTTCGACGGGGGTGCCGAGGTCGCCCCGGGCGGAGCGGCGGGCCATGACGAACCCGGCGGCGATGCCGGCCAGGAAGAGCGCCGCGCCGGCGGCCGTCAGCGCGGCGGTGAGCGGCCCGCTCATCCTCGCGCTCCCCGTGCGGGGGCGGCCGGTTCGGGCAGGTGCAGCCGGGCCATGGTCGCCGCGACCGAGACCGGGAGGGCCCGGCGGCCGGCAAGGGACACCGAGATCATGGTGAGAAAGCCGACCGGCACGGACCACACGGCGGGCCACTGCAGCAGGGTGTGCGGCCACCCCGGGCCGGTCACCCAGTCGGCCATGGTCAGCGCGACGGCGGTCAGGGCCGATCCGCCGCCCGCGAGGATCCCGGCGATCGCGCCGGGCGCGGTGAGGCCGCGCCACCAGATGCCCAGCACCAGCAGCGGGCAGAAGGCGGAAGCGGACACCGCGAACGCCAGCCCGACGGCGTCGGCGACCGACAGCCCGGTGACCATCGTGGCCGCCGCCAGGGGCACCCCCATGGCCGCCAGCGTCGCCACCCGGAAGTGCCGTATGCCCAGGGACGGCAGCACATCCTGGGTCAGCACCCCCGCCACGGACATGGTGAGCCCCGAGGCCGTGGACAGGAACGCCGCGAAGGCCCCGGCGGCCACCAGCGCGCCCAGCGCCTCCCCGGCGCCGCCGCCGAGCATCCGGGCGGGGAGCACCAGCACGGCGGCGTCCGTCTGCCCGGTCAGCGTCAGATCGGGCGCGTAGACCCGGGCCAGGGCGCCGAACACCGGGGGCAGCAGATAGAACGCGCCGATCAGCCCGAGGACGACCAGGGTGGTGCGGCGGGCGGCCCGGCCGTCCGGGCTGGTGTAGAAGCGTACGGTGACGTGCGGCAGGCCCATGGTTCCCAGGAAGGTCGCCAGGATCAGCCCGTACGTCGCGTAGAGGTGGTGCGGCTCCTGCGGGCCGGTCACCGACCGGGCCCAGTCCGCCCGGCCGCCGTACCCGGTGCCGCCGTCCCCGGTGCCGCCGTAGCCCGCCCGTTCGGGCACCCGGGCGTGCGCGGGGAAGCGGAGCGTGGCACCGGCGTCGACGGTGTGGACGCCTGGGGCCAGGACGAACCGGCCGCCGTGGTGGCGGGTCCCGTCGACCGTGGCCGTGCCGACCGCCGTGATCCGCGTGGGCCGGGCCACGTCGATGCGCACGGTGTCGTCGACCGTCACGGAGGTGGCGGTACGGAACGTCGCGGGCCGGTCGAACACCGCTCCCGGGGAGATGCCACCGCTCCAGGCGAGGCAGAGGAAGATCGCGGGCACCAGCAGCGCGGTCAGCTTGAGCCAGTACTGGAAGGCCTGGACGAAGGTGATGCTGCGCATGCCGCCCGCCGCCACGACCGCGGTCACCACGGCCGCCACCACCGCCCCGCCGAGCCAGCCCGGCGCCCCGGTGAGGATTCGCAGCGTCAGCCCGGCGCCCTGCAACTGCGGCAGCAGATACAGCCAGCCCACCCCCACCACGAAGACACTGGCCATCCGCCGCACGACACGCGACTCCAGCCGGGCCTCGGCGAAGTCCGGCAGCGTGTACGCCCCCGACCTGCGCAGCGGCGCCGCCACAAAGGCCAGCAGCACCAGAAAGCCCGCCGTGTAACCGACCGGGTACCAGAGGCTGTCGGCGCCCTGGGCGAGCACCAGCCCGGCGATGCCGAGGAAGGACGCCGCCGACAGATACTCCCCGCTGATCGCCGAGGCGTTCAGCCAGGGCGGCACGCTGCGCGAGGCCACGTAGAAGTCCGACGTGGTCCGGGATATGCGCAGTCCCAGCGCTCCGACCAGGACGGTGATCAGCACGACGCCGGTCACCGCGCCCGCCGTGTAGACCTGGTTCATCTCTCGACGAGGTCGGCGTAGGCGCGCTCGTTGCGCTCGGCGCGCCGCACATAGCGGAGGGCGATGATCAGCATCAGCGGGTAGACGGCGATCCCGAGCACGAGCCACATCACCGTCTGCCGGGAGGGCAGTCCGGGCCCCGGGTCCTGGGGAAACAGCGAGAACAGCAGCGGGAGCGATCCGACCAGGACGGCCAGGCAGGCCATCGCGGACAGCCCGGCCCTGAGCTGACCGCGCATCAGGGACCGGAAGGAGGTGACGCTCAGCAGCGACTGCTCATCGCTACCGGACGTGGTCCGGGGACGACGCCGCCCCGGCACTCCTGTGACGGTCTCGCGCCGGGGCGCGGAGTCTGCGCTCACGAAGACCCTTTCGAATACCGGGTGGGGCCGGGGAGTCCAGGCAGCGCACGTTACCGGCGCACGACATGGCACGCCACCCCGCGCCGAGCGCTCAGCCGCGCCGGGTGTGCTCGGCGCAGTCCCGGTGGGCGATCTCCAGCTCCACGTACGACTCCTCGGCCTTGCGGAAGGCGATCTCCAGCGCCGCCGCCGCCCGCGCCCCGGCCAGACCGCCGGCCGACTCCCGTACCTGGTCCAGCACATCGGCCCACCGCCCGGCCACGCCCTTGACGCGCACCAGAAGCTCGGCGAACTCGCTCTCGGTCCCCGGCGGGGACGAGGGGATCCGGCGCAGCTCCGCCAGCAGCTCGTCGATCTCGCCCAGCACGCCTGTTCCCTCCCCTTGTGCCGCCTCCCCGACGGCACGCCCGACCGGCGCCCACGGTACGGGACTTGGCGACCCCGCAAGCCGTCGTGCGGAGGCCCCTCGCCGTACGGCGACCGTACGGCGGCGAACGGCGCGTCAGACGCGCCGGACGGTCGAACGGTTCAGCTCGTGCCCTGCCGCCGCATCAGCACATCGCGCAGCTCCCGCGCGTGCCGGCGGCTGACGGCGAGCAGGTCGTCACCGACCCGTACGCTCATGCTTCCGGCATCGAGCCGCAGTTCGTCCACGGCCCGCAACGCGACCAGATGGCGCCGGTGGATCCGGATGAACCCCCGGTCCCGCCACCGCTGTTCCAGCTCGGACAGCGGGATGCGCACCAGGTGGCTGCCGCGCTGCGTGTGCAGCCGGGCGTAGTCGCCCTGCGCCTCGGCGTGCGAGATGTCATCGACGAGCACAAAGCGGGTCACGCCGCCCAGTTCGACGGGAATGTGGTCCGCCGCCCCCGGCCGGCCGGCGGGCGGGACGGCTGGCGCCGGCGCCGGAGCGGCCTCCGCCGGGCGGGGCTGACGCGCCGCCCCGACGTGCTCGGCGACCCGGCGGACCGCCTCCGACAGCCGTTCCCGGCGGACGGGTTTGAGTACGTAGTCGACGGCCTTGAGGTCGAACGCCTGGACGGCGAAACCCTCGTGGGCCGTGACGAAGACGATCAGCGGCGGCTCCGCGAACCCGGCCAGCAGCTGTGCCATGTCCAGACCGGAGAGTCCGGGCATGTGGATGTCCAGGAACACCACGTCGATCGACTCGTCGCCGTCCGGGCCGCAGTGCAGAGCGGCGCCTATCCGGCGCAGCGCCGCCGTCGCGTCCGGCGCGCCCTCCGCGCTCACCACCCGCGGGTCGGCCCGCAGGAGATAGAGCAGTTCGCCCAGCGCGGGTTCCTCGTCGTCAACCGCCAGTACACGCAGCACGCCCGGTCCTCAGCTCTCCGATCCCGGTCCTGATCCGGGTCCTGGTCCTGGTCCTGATCCCGATCCCGTATCCGGGCCGAGTCCCTCCAGCAGATCGGCCTCGGTGAACATCGCGAGCAGGTCCGGCACGTCGGCCATTTCGAGGTACTCGGCACCGCATCCGGCGCAGTCCCCCAAGTGCGCGGCCACCCGCCGGTCCTCCTCCTCCGACAGCGCTCCGAGGACATACGCCCCCAGCAGCAACCGCACATGGGAGTTCCCGGACGGCGACACGGACATACGGGACCCCGATCCTCCTGCTGGCATCGCCCATTCTGCGGGCTGTCGGATGCCGCGACAAGCGCCGACAGTCCTTGGCACGGACCCGCCCGGTGCCCCGGTTCACCGCCACCGGGCCTCAGGTCGGCGCGCGCGGCCAGGTCCAGGGGTGTGGGCGGTCACAGGCGGCGACGGTGGGCCCGCTGCCGGCAGGTCGCGCCGCAGTAACGTGCGGGGCGGCCGGTGGCGCGGGCATCGAGCCGGGCCCCGCACTCCTCGCACTGCGGGGCCGCGTGAAGCGTCCCGGGCGCGTCACGAAACCTGCGCCCTTCCGTTACCGATGCGGGATTCCGCAGGCACTCCAGCGCCAGGTTCACCATTCGGGTGCCGCCGGCCCGGTCGCGGTGGGCGGCCCGTGTCGTCGCGCACCCGACAGTGAGCGCGGCGACATCGTCCGGGCCGACATCGGCGCGGACCCCGCCGGCTTGCTGCGCTGCGCGGAGCAGTTCGTCCAGTACCTGACGGAAGCGTCGTGCCGACGCGGCGAGGCCCGGGCGCGGCCAGCTCGTGTCCGTGGTCACGGCTTCGCAGACGTGCTTGCGTCCATAGGACTTGTCGACGACCTCGAGGAGGAAGCCGAAGAACGCGGCGGTAGGAGCGGTTCGGGCCGCCCACCGTCGGGCGGCGTCGACCAGGCCGTCGACCTGCTCGACGAGTACTGCCTCGAGCAGGATCTCCTTACTGGGGAAGTGCCGGTACACGGTGCCGGTGCCGACCCCCGCCTGGCGTGCGATCTCGCCGAGCGAGACGTCGAGGCCGTGATCGGTGAACGCGCGAGCGGCGGCGGCGAGCACCTTCGTACGGTTACGGCGGGCATCGGCCCGTCCGGCGTCCTGGAGAGCTGTGGTCATGTCACGTAATCCCTTGTCCGTCGCACTCAACCGGGTGGAGCATTCCACATCGACCCCGGGCCCACGCCGACCGCGCCCGCCGACCTTCCCGGGGCGGAGGACGACATGACCACTCAGTTCGGTGACCGCCTGGTTGTCGTGACCGGGGCGACCGGTCAGCAGGGCGGCGCCACCGCGCGTCGCCTCCTGGCTGCCGGCACGCCGGTTCGAGCGCTGGTGCGTGACACGACCGCTCCCGCCGCCACGGCGCTGGCGGCCGCCGGGGCCGAAATCGTCCGCGGCGACTTCGACGACCCGTCGAGCCTGCCGGCGGCACTGGAGGGAGCCACGGCGCTCTTCGCCGTGCCGCCCATGGCGTACGGGCCCGCCGGCACCGACGTGGAGCGGGAGTTCTCCCGCGGCCGTGCGCTGGCCGATGCCGCGTCAGCGGCGGGAGTCCGGCACGTCGTGTTCACCGGCGTCGCGTCCACGCCGAATCCTCCGGCCGCCTCACAGGGGAAGAGCCGTATCGAGGACTACCTGCGCGAGCGCATTCAGCTGGTGACCGTGCTGCGCCCGGTGCGGTTCATGTCGAACTTCCTCGCTTCGCAGGCCATCGGCCTCGACGGCATCTTCGACGGTGTGCACCGGCACATCTTCCCGCCGGACGAACCTGTCCAGATCATCGCGCTGGAGGACATCGCGGAATTCGCCGCGCTGGCCTTCGACCAGCCGGACCGGTTCGCCGGCCGGACTCTGGAGCTCGCCGGGGACGCCCCCACCCCGACCGAGGCGGTCGCCGCGATCAGTGAGGCCACCGGCACCGCGGTGCGCTACGAGCAGCTCACCCATGCCGAAGCCTTCGCGCTCAACCCCGAAATCGCTCAGGTCAGGGAACGGTGGGCATCCGGCGCGCGCTGGCACGCCGACATCGAGGTACTGCGCGTCGTCCACCCCGGGCTCCGTACGCTCGCGGACTGGCTCGCAGAATCAGGTGCCGCCTCGCTGCGGCCCCGACTCGTGTCACACAACGCAGCCAGCGGGTCTGCCGATATCGGCAAACCCGCTGATAAACACCGTCGGGACGACAGGATTTGAACCTGCGACCCCTTGACCCCCAGTCAAGTGCGCTACCAAGCTGCGCCACGTCCCGGTGCTTGATCATCCGGAGTTTTCCCCGGCTGACCGTGCACGAGAACAATACCGCACCCGGCCCGGTGCCCGCTCGCACCGACTCCCGCGCTGAAATGAGTAGGGGTACTCATGTGGCGTGGGCCACAGGGGACGGATGATGCGGGCATGACGAATGCGATCCATCAGCAGACGACGGCGGCGTACTTCGCGCAGGCCGTGCTCTCGTTCGGTGTCTCGCTGGCGGCCATGGTCGTCGGCGTGGCATATCTGCCCGTGGGGCCGTGGGTGCGGGCGTTCCTCGGGCTGGGGGTGCTGTATGTGGTGACGTCGGCGTTCACGCTGGCGAAGTGCGTACGGGACCGGCAGGAGGTGGGGCAGGTGATCAGCCGGGTGGACAAGGCCCGGCTGGACAAGCTGCTGGCGGAGCATGATCCGTTCAAGGTCGAGGGGGTGTAGCGGGGGACGGTACGGGGGCGGCGGCCTGGGGCTCCGGGGCCGGCGGGGTGGGGGTGCCGTTGCCACGGGCGGCCTCGGCGCTGTTCTGGGAGCCGAGGGAGCCGAAGTAGAAGCCGGCGACGGTGGCGAGGACGGTGAGGAGGGAGGTGACGATGGTCTTGCGGAGGTCGTCTGCGCCGTTGCCGGTGGCGATGGTGGCGTAGGCGAGGGCGAAGCCGACCAGGACGATGATGAGGATGGCGATCAGGCTCCGGGTGAGGCCCCGGACGCCACGCGGTTCGCGCAGGTCCCTGACGAGGGCGCGGACCTCGGCGTTCGACCAGGAACGGCCGATGAGCTCCTTGGTGACCTCGCGGCGCCAGCGGGCGGCGGCTATGGAGTCGATGACCAGGGGCAGGACGGCGATGGCGGCGATGACCGCCACGACCACGCCGATGTAGACGAGTGATCTGGTGGAGTTCATGTGCGGGGGCTGCCGATCAGTAGTTCAGCCGGGCGAGGACCGGCGCGTGGTCGGAGGCGCGGACGGTGCCGGATGCGGCGGCGACCCGGGCCAGGAGGGCGTGGCTGACGAGGATGTGGTCGATCCGGTAGTGGTTCACCGGATTCCAGGTGCCGGTCACCGCCATGGCCGCCGCTCCCCCGTTTTCGCGCACGCAATCACGCAATACAGCACGCGCGCAGCAACTCCCTTAGTTCCAGGGGAGTTCCGCGCGGTGGCTCCAGTATGCCCCGGCCGGTTCGGCGAGCGTGGCGAGGCCGGCGAACTGCTCGTCGGACAGGCGTACGGCGGCAGCTTGCGCGTTGCCGGCGAGCTGGGCCGCCGAGGCAGCGCCGGACAGTACGAGGTCCGCCCAGGGGTGGCGCAGGAGGGCGGCCAGGGCGATGGCGTCGGGCGTGGTGCCGGCCTCGGCGGCCACCTGGGCGAGGAGGGAGCCGGGGGCGGCGTGCGCCAGGCGGCCGTTGGCCATGCCCTCCTTGATGATCACCGTGCATCCGGCGTCGTGGGCCTCGGCGAGGGCGGGGCCGGCGGAGGGTTCGAGGAGGTTGCAGGTGGACTGGACGCTGCTGAAGAGCGGCAGGCCGTCCACGGTGATCGCCAGTGCGGTGCGGATCGCGTCGGCCTGGGCCGGGCCGCTGGTCGAGAAGCCGATCTTCACGCCCTCGGCGGCCAGGTCCGCCAGCCGGTCGTGCAGGGCCCGGTCGGTGAGCGCGGGGCTGTCCGGGGTCACGGAATGGATCTGGTAGAGGTCGAGCCGTTTGCCGAGCAGGGCGCGGGTCTCGGTGAGCTGACGGTCGTACGTGGCCACGGAGTGGTCCTTGACCTCGTGGACCTCGGCGTCGGCCCGCCAGCCGGCGGTGTAGGTGTAGCCCCACTTGCTGCCGATGACGGCGTCGGGGGCGCCGCCGGGGCGGGCCTGGAGCCACTCGGCGAGGAACTCCTCCGAACGCCCGTAGGAGCGGGCCGCGTCGAAGTAGCGCACGCCGCTGTCGTACGCCGCGTCCAGGACCTCGTGGGCGCGCTCGCGCATCGCCGCCACCGTGCGTTCGGCGGGCAGGTCGGCGGCCCGGCCGAGGTTGATGTAGCCGGGGCGGCCGACAGCGGCGAGGCCGAGTCCGAGGCGGCGTACGGGGGTGGCGGTGAGGGCGGCCTCGGCCGCGATACGTGCGAACGACATGGTCAGCACCGTACTCCCGAGGTAGTACGCGGGCTCCGCCGATCCCGTCCCGGGGAGTGACGTACGCGTGATCACCGTAAGGCAGAGTAGGGGGGACGAATCCCGTACCCCGTACCCCGGCCCCCGTACACCCGCTCCCGTACCTGAGGATCACCGCATGCGATTGGCCCTGCCCAGGCTGCCCCGGCTCTGGCCCCGGCACAAGAACCGGCGGCGGCTGGTGGCGGGGGGCGCCGCGCTCGCCGCCCTGGCGGCGGGCGGTGCCGTGACGCTGGCCGCCGCCGACAGCCCGGCGCCGGTGCGCCGTTCGGACCGGGTGTTCTCGATGCCCGAGACCACCGGCAGCGCGAAGCGCGTGCGCATCGACACCTCGTACTTCACCGCCGGCGGCTCGGGGCGGCGGCCCGCCGTGCTGCTCGCGCACGGCTTCGGCGGCAGCAAGGACGACATGCGCGGCGAGGCCGAGCAGCTCGCGCGTGACGGATACGCGGTGCTGACCTGGTCGGCGCGCGGCTTCGGGGACTCGACGGGGCAGATCGGGCTCAACGCGCCGGACCGCGAGGTCGCCGATGTGCGGCGGCTGATCGACTGGCTCGGCAAGCGCGACGACGTGCTCCTGGACGGGCCCGACGACCCCCGGGTGGGCATGGCTGGCGCGTCGTACGGGGGCGCGATCTCACTGCTCACCGCCGGGTACGACAAGCGGGTGGACGCCATAGCGCCGCAGATCACCTGGTGGGATCTGGCTGACTCGCTCTTCCCGCAGAGCGCGGCCGGGCAGACGGCCGAGTCCGGGGTGTTCAAGAAGCTGTGGGCCGGGATCTTCTTCACCACGGGCAGCACGAGCAGCACGAGCACGGGCTCCGCCGCCCCGGCCGCGTCCGACGCCGCCACCTGCCGCTTCACCGCCGAGCTGTGCGCGATGTACGACAAGGCCGCCGTCTCCGGGCGCGCGGACGCCACCACCGTGAAGCTGCTGGAGCGCTCCAGCCCGTCATCGGTCGCCGCCCGCATCAAGGTGCCGACGCTGGTTGTGCAGGGGCAGAACGACTCGCTCTTCCCGCTCGGCCAGGGGGACGCCATCGCGCGTGCCGTGGCCGCCAACGGCGCGCCGGTGTCGGTGGACTGGACCTCCGGCGGGCATGACGGCGGGGACCAGGAGTCCTCGCGCGTCGAGTCCCGCACGGTCGCGTGGTTCGACCGCTACCTGAAGAAGGACACCGGCACCGACACCGGCCCGGCCTTCCGGGTCACCCGCACCGGCGGGGTCGACACCACGGACGGGCAGACGGTGCAGCGCGGCGCGAGCGCGGCCGCGTACCCGGGGCTGAGCGGCACGGGACGCCGTACGGTCGCGCTGACCGGCGATGCGCAGACCGTGTCGAATCCGGCGGGCGGTGCGCCGCCCGCCATCTCGTCCGTGCCCGGGATCGGGGCGCTGTCACAGCTGAGCAGCCTCGGGCAGGGCCTGTCCCTCGACTTCCCCGGGCAGCGGGCCGTCTTCGACTCCGCGCCGCTGGAATCCGCGCTGCGCATGACGGGTTCGGCCCGCACGCGCATCACGGTGAAGACCGACGCGCCCGAGGGCGCCGTGCTCTTCGCCAAGGTGTACGACGTCGGACAGGGCGGCAGTGCGTCGCTCCCCCATCAGCTCGTCGCCCCGCTGCGCGTCACCTCCTCCGGCACGGTCAGCGTGACGCTGCCCGCCGTGGACCACGAGTTCGCCGCCGGTCACCGGCTGCGGCTCGTCCTGGCGACGACCGACCTCGCCTACTCCTCCCCGGCCGCCCCGGCCACGTACACCGTCTCCCTCCCGCAGGGCGGGGCCGCGCTGACCGTGCCGACGGACAGCGCGCTGGCCACCGCGCAGGCGGGCCTGCCGGCCTGGACCTGGGGGCTGCCGCTGGGCGCGGCCGCCCTGGCCGCCGCGCTGCTGCTCGCCGGCCGCAGGCGCCCGCGGTCCGCGGAACAGGCGCCCGGCGATGTGCCGTTGGAGATCTCCGGGCTCTCCAAGCGCTATCACGGCTCCGCCGACCGCTATGCGGTGCGGGACCTGTCCTTCCGCGTCGAGCGCGGCCAGGTGCTGGGCCTGCTGGGGCCCAACGGCGCGGGCAAGACGACCACGATGCGCATGCTGATGGGCCTCATCCGGCCCGACGCCGGCACCGTGCGGATCTTCGGGCAGGAGATCACGCCGGGCGCGCCGGTCCTGTCGCGCGTCGGCGCCTTCGTGGAGGGCGCCGGTTTCCTGCCGCACCTCACCGGGCGCGCCAACCTCGACCTGTACTGGCGGGCCACCGGCCGTCCGGCCGAGGACGCCCATGTGGACGAGGCGCTGGAGATCGCCGCTCTCGGCGAGGCCCTGGACCGGGCGGTGCGTACGTACTCCCAGGGCATGCGCCAGCGGCTCGCCATCGCACAGGCCATGCTCGGGCTGCCCGATCTGCTGATCCTCGACGAGCCGACCAACGGTCTGGACCCGCCGCAGATCCGCGAGATGCGGGCGGTCGTCACCCGCTACGCGGCGACCGGGCGGACGGTGATCGTGTCCAGTCACATGCTGTCCGAGGTCGAGCAGAGCTGCACGCATCTGGTGGTCATGGACAAGGGGCAGCTGATCGCCGCCGGACCGGTGGACGAGATCAGCGGCAGCGGCGACGTCCTGTTCGTCGGAACCGCCGGCATGCCCGCCGCCGCCCTGGAGGAGGCCGCCCGCAAGCTGGCCGGGCTGCCCGGTGTCGCCGCGGCCGACACGGCCGAGACCGGTCTGCTGGTCCGCCTGGAGGGCTTGAGCGTGCACGAACTGCTGGCCGAACTGCTGCGCCTGGAAGTGCCGGTGGAGCGGGTAGGCCCGCACCGCCGCCTTGAGGACGCCTTCCTCACCCTGATCGGAGGCCCGGCATGAGCACCGCCGGTACGGACACCGCCAGTACGGACCTGGCCAGTACGAACAGCGCCGCGGAGGGCTACCGGCCGCGCCGCACCCTCCCGCTGCGCGTCGAGGCGGTACGCCAGCTGCTGCGCCGCCGCACGCTGATCGCCTTCTCCGTCGTGGCGGGGCTGCCGGTCGTGGTGTGGGCGGCCTTCGCCATCGGCGGCACCCCCGGCGGCCGGAACAACACTGTGTCGTTCATGGACGTGGCCACCGCCTCCGGGCTCAACTTCTCCCTCGCCGTGCTGTTCGTAGCGTCCGGCTTCCTCCTCACCATTCCGGTGGCGCTGTTCTTCGGCGACACGGTGGCCTCCGAGGCGAGCTGGTCATCGCTGCGCTATCTGCTGGCCGCGCCCGTGCCCCGCGCCCGGCTGCTGGTGAGCAAACTGCTGGTGTCGCTCGCCTTCAGCGCCGCGGCCGTGCTGTCGCTGCCCGCCGTCGCGCTCGCGGTGGGCACGGCCGCGTACGGCTGGAAGGACCTGTCGCTGACCACCGCCGGCTCCCTCCCGCCGGGCACCGCCGTCCAGCGGCTGGCGGTGATCGCCCTCTATGTCTTCGTCAGCCAGCTCGCGGTCGCCGGCTTCGCCTTCTGGCTCTCCACCGTCACCGACGCCCCGCTGGGCGCGGTCGGCGGAGCGGTCGGCATCGTGATCATCTGCAACATCCTGGACGCCATCACGGCCCTGGGATCACTGCGGGACTTCCTGCCGACGCACTGGCAGTACGCCTGGGCGGATGTGCTGCAGCCGGGGCACGTCGAGTGGGCGGGCATGCTCAAGGGCACCTCGGTGTCGGTGTCCTTCGCCATCGTCTTCTTCGCGCTGGCCTTCCGGGGCTTCCAGCGCAAGGACATCGTGTCCTGACCGCTGTTGCTGACCGTTATTCCTGGGCGAGGCGCTTCGGGGCGGCCTGACGCCAGGAGTCGGCGAGGATGTCGCGCAGCTCGTCCTCGTCCTCCAGGGCAGCCAGCCGCACTCGCACCCAGGCGAAGTTGTCATCGTGGCCGGGCCGTACGAAGAACTTCTCCGGCTCGGCCGCGATCAGCTCGGACCGCTCATCCACCGGGCACTTCACGCCCACCGAGCCGTCGTCGTCCGCAAGCGCTGCGAAGATCTTCCCGCGCACGCGGAAGGTCGGCATGCCCCAGGCGAGCTTCTCCTCCGTCTCGGGCAGCGCGAGAGCGAGGCGTCGTACATCTTGTGCGTCGGCCATGTTTTCGACGTTATCCGGCGGCACTGACAACGCCCCCGTTCGGACGGGCGGCTAGGGTCGCAGGCATGTTAGCTGTGTTGGTCAACGGTCTCCCGGGCGCGGGGAAGACAACGTTGGCAAAGGCTCTGGCCCATGAACTGGAACTGCCGCTGTTCAGCAAGGACGCCGTGAAGGAGACGCTGGCGGACACCATGGCCGCGGTGCGCCCGGCGGGGTGTACGGCGCGGGAGTGGAGCCGGCTGCTGGGGGTGGCGGCCGCGGAGAGCCTGTGGACGCTGCTGGCCGACGCGCCGGTGGGAGCGGTGCTGGAGAGCCCGTGGCTGGCGCACATGCGGGCGGTGGTGGCGGCGGGGTTGTCGCGGGCGGGAGCGGAGGAGGTGCACGAGGTGTGGTGCGAGGTGCCGCTGGAGACGGCGCAACGCAGATTCAGCGAGCGCGCGGGGAGCAGGCATCCGGTGCACGCGGAGGCGTCGCCGTTCTACGAGGACCAGTGGCGGTTCTGGAGCGGGGTGGCGGAGCCGCTGGGGCTGGGGGCGGTGCATCACGTGGACACGACACGGACCGTGGACGTGGCGGCGCTCGCCCTGCGTATCGCCTGGGCCTCGGACTCCCGCTCGGGCTCCCCGTAGGGGTCCTCGGGAGACTTTCCATAGTGCTTTTCCTAAGGGGTTGTTCAACCCCTTCTCGAAGCAATAGCCTGTCGGCCATGAAGCGGACGTCGCGGGACATTCGTACAGCCAATCGATACGGCGTACTGCGGCACATCGTCGCCGAGTCCCCCGTATCGCGCCAGGAGCTGGCCGCCGCGACCGGGCTGAGCCTGGCGACCGTGGCCAACCTGGTCGGTGAGCTGCTGGAGCTGGGCCTGCTGATCGAGGTCGGCTACGAGGACTCCGACGGCGGCCGCCCGCGCGGCCTGGTGGCGGTCAACGCCGAGGGCGGGGCACTGATCGGTGTCGATGTCGCCGAGACGTACATCCATGTCGAGCTGTACGACCTCTCGCTGGCCGTGCTCGCCCGCGCCGAGGAGGAGCTGCGACCCGGCGAGCGGGAGCCGTCCCAGGTCCTGGCACACATCGTCTCCGCCGTCTCCTCCGTGGTCGGCGAGGCCGGCATCCCCGCCGACCGTGTGCTGGGCGTCGGGGTGAGCATGCCGGGCATGGTGGACCGTGAGGGCGGGGTCTCGGTCTTCGCGCCGAACTGGGACTGGCACGACGTGCCGTTGCTGAGCCTGCTGGCCGAGCACATCCCGTATCCGCTGTACCTGGACAACCCGCTGCGCGCGTGCACGGTCGCCGAGCTGTGGTTCGGCGCGGCGCGCGGCTGCGACGACGTCGTGGTGGTCAATCTCGGTACGGGCGTCGGCGCGGGCATCGCGCTGGGCGGCGCGCTGCACCGGGGGGTCACCAACAGCGCCGGGGAATGGGGTCACACCACCCTGGTCCTGGACGGTCGGCTGTGCCACTGCGGCAACCACGGCTGCGTCGAGACATACGTCGGCGCGCCCGGCATCATGCAGAACCTGCGCGAACTCGCCCCGGAGAGCCCGCTGCTGCACCCCGACGACCAGACCGCGACGATCGACGCGCTGGCGCGCGGCGTCACGGCCGGCGACCCGGTCGCGGTGAAGGTGGTCCGCGACACCGCGCGCTATCTGGGCGCCGCCGTGGCCGATCTGGTGAACCTCCTCAACCCCGAGGTGATCGTGCTGAGCAGCTGGGTGGCCCGCAGGCTCGGCCAGCCGCTGCTGGACGAGGTCCGCGAGGCGGTCGCGCGGCACGCGCTGCGGCGCCCGCTGGAGAGCACGGAGATCGTGCTGTGCCCGATCGCGTCCAATCCCGTGAGTCTCGGCGCGGCGACCTTCGCCCTCGAAGGTTCGCTCGCGTCGGTGGGACAGAAGTCCCAGAAACCGGTACGCCGCGGCAGCACCGTGGCAGTCACAGCAGCAAGGACCCGCAGCACACCTTCCTGACGACAAAGGTGGCACATGGCAGTCCGGACCCGCACAAGAGCGTTACGCACCCTGATCGCGAGCGCGGCCGCCGCGCTCTCGTTAACCGCCCCCACCGCCCCCGCCCACGCGGCGGACGACCCGGCAGCCGCCCAGGTCTCCCCGCACGCGGCGCAGACCATCGACAACATCGGCGCCTCGGGCGCCTGGTGGGTCAATGACCTGGCCGGCTTCGCACCGAAGCAGAAGGCGAAGGTCGCCGAACTGCTCTTCGGCAGCCACGGCCTGGACCTCAGCTCCTACCGCTACAACATCGGCGGCGGTGGCACCGCCGTGACCACCCCGGCCCGCGCGGCCCAGGACTTCCTCAACGACGACGGCACCTACGACTGGACCAAGGACCCCGGCGGACGCGAGTTCGCCGCGTACGCGGCCCGCTACGGCGTCGAGGACCTGATCGGCTTCGTCAACAGCGCGCCGTCGCAGCTCAAGACCAACGGCCAGTCCTGCGGCGGCAGTCTGATCTCCGGCGACGAGGGCGCGTACGCGACGTACATCGCCGACGTGGCCGGCCACTTCAGGAAGCAGGGCGTGAAGTTCGACTACATCAGCCCCTTCAACGAGCCGACCAACAGCTTCGACTCCTGCGGGCAGGAGGGCATGCTCGTCGATGTGAGCCAGCGCGACGACATCGTGCGCGCGCTCGGCGCCGAGCTCGCCTCGCGCGGCGCTAAGACCGGCATCATCGCCGACGAGTCCAGCTCCACGACCGGCTTCAACACCCAGATCCCGCAGTGGCTGGGCCAGGACGGCACCGCGCAGTACGTCAGCAGGCTCGCGCACCACACGTACAACAACCCCGGCGACGGCTCGCTCGCGCAGATCCTGGAGACCTCGAAGGCCTACGGCAAGCAGCCCTGGGCCACCGAGATCTGCTGCTTCGGCAAGGGCAGCACGGGCTGGAACCAGGAGTACGACCCGACGATCGACAACGCGCTGCTGATGTCGCGGATCGTCTACAAGGACTTCGCGACCGCCCACGACTCCGCCTTCCAGTGGTGGGTCGCCCTCGCCAGCGGCTACGGCAGCGACCCGTACACCCGCAATGACGAGGGCTGGAACGACGGGCTGGTCTACTACGACCCGGACTACGCGGCGAACGGCAACCAGACGCTGTACATGACCAAGCGCTACTACGCCCTCGGCCAGTACAGCAAGTTCGTCCGTCCCGGGGCCGTCCTCCACAACGTCACCGGCGCACCGAGCGGCGTCGAGGTCACGGCATACGACCACAAGGGCACCTGGACCCTGGTCGTGAACAACCACAACGCCGCCGAGACCCCGCTCAGCCTGCGCTTCAACAGCAAGGCCGACATCAGCGCCACCCGCGCCGTGCGCACCTCGGCGACCGAGGACTGGGCCAAGGTGACCCCGGCCTCCGTGAGCGGCTCCACGGTCTCCGCGACGCTCGCGCCGCGCTCCGTCACCACCTACGTCTTCCGGCAGCACAAGCACAGCGCCCCGCCGGCCGCACTGACCGGCGCCCTGGTCAACACCAACTCGGCCAAGTGCCTCACGGCCGACGGCACGATCACGGCATGCGCAGGCACGGCTTCCCAGACCTGGACGTACGACGCCTCCGGACGCCTCACCGACGGCGACGGCGCCTGCCTGGCGACGGCGAGCACGGCCAACGGGGCGCGGGCCACGACGGCGGCATGCGCAAGCGGCACCGGGGCGGACACAGCGGCCCAGCGATGGCAGACCAACGCCAACGGCCAGATCGTCAACGAGGAGACGGGCAAGTGCCTTGACGTGAGCGGCTGGGGCACCGCCGACGGGACACCGGTGATCCTGTGGACCTGCGGCGGCGGCACAAATCAGGCCTGGACCAGGTCAGCGTCAACGTGAGCTGCGGCGCCGCCCGTTCGGGTGCCCGAACGGGCGGCGCGTTCGCGGGATAACAGTTCGATGACACAGCGGCATCCCTTCCCTTGACCTTCGTCTAAGACCTTGACGAAGTACTTTTCTATGAATAGCGTCCCGCTGCACCACACAGCCATGACGACGAGACAAGGAAGTCAACATGTCGGCAATGAGCAGGGATTGGGACCGGCGCGGGGTCCTGCGCGCGGCGGCCGGAATGGCGGCCCTCGGTGGCCTCGCGGCCTGCGGCAGCAACAACGGGCGCAGCTCCGGCGGCGACGGCAAGGCGATCAGCCAGTGGTACCACCAGTACGGCGAGAAGGGCACCCAGCAGGCCGCACTGAAGTACGCGAAGGCCTACACCAAGGCCGACGTCAAGGTGCAGTGGATAGCCGGCGACTACGACTCCAAGCTCGCCTCGGGCCTGCTGTCCTCCAGCGGTCCCGATGTCTTCGAGTACCACCCCAACCTTCAGATGGTGCAGTCGAAGCAGGTCGTGCCGCTCGACGACATCATCGCGGACGTCAAGAGCGACTTCAATCCGAAGGACATCGCCTCGCACACCGTGGACGGCAAGGTCTACGGCATCCGGATGATCGACGACCCGCAGTTCCTCTGGTACCGCAAGTCGCTGCTCGAC
Source organism: Streptomyces sp. NBC_01537 (assembly GCF_045040445.1). Lineage (NCBI taxonomy): Bacteria > Bacillati > Actinomycetota > Actinomycetes > Kitasatosporales > Streptomycetaceae > Streptomyces > Streptomyces sp. NBC_01537. The sequence continues at coordinate 1,115,097 of NZ_CP109392.1, forward strand.
GCCGCCGGCGTCTCGGCGCCCACCACCCTGGACGAGTTGGTGGAAGCCGCCGCCAAGCTCACCAAGGGCAAGATGAAGGGCCTGTACCTCGGCAACGACATGACCAACGCGATCCGGCCCCTGGTCTGGGCCACCGGCGGCGACCTGCTGGACGCGAACAACAAGCCGGTCTACCACACCGACGAGGTCGTCGCGGGCCTGAAGACGCTGCGCAAGCTCTACACCAGCGGCCACCTGCTCCTCGGCGCGCCGACCGAGGCCTGGGACCCGTCCTCGCTCGTCAACGGCCTGTGCGCGATGCAGTGGTGCGGCATGTGGGCCATGCCGACGATCCTCGCGGCCTTCCCCGACGACATCGGCATCATCCCCTTCCCGAAGGTCGGCGACGGCGGCAAGCCGGCCGTCTACAACGGCGGCTGGTCCACCTTCGTCTCCGCCAAGGCCAAGGACGTTGACGCGGCCAAGGCGTTCGTGAAGTGGCTGTGGATCGACCAGAAGAAGTACCAGGAGGACTGGGCCACCAGCTACGGCTTCCACATCCCGCCGCGCACCAGCCTGGCCGCCACCGCGACCAAGCTGAAGACCGGGCTGGCCGCCGAGGGCGTCAAGCTCTTCAACGACTACGGCCACTTCGACAACCCGGTGTGGACGCCCCCGATGGAAACCGCGCTCGAGGATGTCATCGCCGACTCCGTACGCGGCAACAAGGACCCCGAGGCGTCGCTCGACAAGTGCGACGTGAAGGTCAACCGCGAGCTCAAGCAGCTCTTCGGATAGGCCCGCTACCCCATGGCAACCACCACGCACAGCGTGCCCCGCCGCGCCGCCGCTGAGGCGGCCCCCGCCCAGCACCGGCGCGGCGTCCGGGGACGCTCACTCAACTTCTGGCTGTTCGTAGGCCCGTTCCTCGCCGGCCTGTTCGTGTTCGTCTACGTGCCGATCGGCTGGAGCCTGTGGCTGAGCCTGCACAAGGCCCACGGCACGGTCACGCCCACGAAGTTCGTCGGCCTGGAGAACTACGCCGACATGCTCAAGGACGGCGACTTCGTCCACTCCCTGCTCGTCTTCACGATCTTCGCGTTCTTCGCTGTGCCGGTCACCTGGGCAGCCTCGCTGGGCCTGGCGCTGCTGGTGCACCGGATCCGCTTCATGCGTGCCTTCTTCCGCTCGGTGTTCTTCCTGCCGACGGCGGTCAGCTATGTCGCGGCTTCACTGATCTGGAAGATGTCGATCTTCCAGGGTCTGAGCTTCGGCCTGGTCAACACGGTGATCGGCTGGTTCGGCATCGACCCGATCGCCTGGCTGGCCTCCCCCGACCCGCCCTGGTACTGGCTGGTCATCGTCACCGTACGGCTGTGGCTGCAGTGCGGTTTCTACATGATCCTCTTCCTGGCCGCGCTCCAGAACATCCCCAAGGAGCTGTACGAGGCGGCCTCGATCGACGGCGCCAAGTCCGGCTGGCAGACCTTCCGCTACATCACGCTGCCGCAGCTGCGCGCCACCTCCGTCGCGGTGATCCTGCTGCTGCTGATCGCCGCCTACCAGGCCTTCGACGAGTTCTACAACCTGCTGGACGCGGGCAAGACCTCCTGGGGCCGCACACCGCTGATCTACCTTTACAAGATCGCCCTGGGCGGGAACCAGGACTACGGCCACGGCAGCGCGGGCGCGCTGCTCCTCGCCCTGCTGATCTGCGCCGTGACGCTGCTCCAGGGCAAGCTGCTCGGCTTCGGAAAGGGTGACGAGTGATGGCGAAGGCCTCCCGCACACCGCGTCAACTACTGGGCAACACAGGGCTGTACAGCGCGCTGGCGGTCGCCACCGTGCTGTTCCTGGTGCCGTTCTACCTGATCGCCCGCAACGCCCTGTCCACCGAGCAGGACGTCATGGCCCCGGAGTGGCGCTGGTGGCCCTCCGCCATGCAATGGGGCAACTTCAAGGAGCTCTTCGACGACCCGAGCGTGCCCTTCCTGCACTCGCTCTGGAACTCGTTCGTCATCGCCGTGCTGATGACGCTGGGCACCCTGCTGGTGTGCTCGCTGGCCGGCTACGGCCTGGCCCGGATCCCGTACAAGCACGCCAACAAGGTCTTCTACGTGGTCCTGGCCACGCTGATGGTGCCCTCGGCGGTGACCTTCGTACCGAGCTTCGTGCTGGTGTCCTCGCTCGGCTGGGTGTCCACGATGCGCGGCCTGATCATTCCGGGGCTGTTCAGCGGCTTCACCGCGTTCCTGTTCCGGCAGTACTTCCTGGGCTTCCCCAAGGAGCTGGAGGAGGCGGCGCGGGTGGACGGGCTGAGCTACTGGGGCTCGTACTGGCGGATCGTGGTGCCGAACTCGCTGAACTTCTTCGCGGCGATCTCCGTCATCACCTTCATCAGCGGGTGGAACGCCTTCCTGTGGCCACTGGTGATCGGCCAGGACCAGCAGGCGTGGACGGTCCAGGTCGCCCTGTCGACCTTCATCACGGCGCAGACCATCAACATCCACGAGCTGTTCGCGGCGACCGCCGTGTCGATCCTGCCCCTCGTCCTGGTCTTCCTCTTCCTGCAGCGCTGGCTGGTGCAGGGCGTCGCGCAGACCGGAATCAAGGGCTGACATCCTGCATTCATCCGATTCATGACGACATCACTCCGGGAGCTGTATTGAGCACCGACCTGCCGTACTACCTCGACCCCGCACCCGGCACCGGCGCCCTGCCGCCGCGTGCCTGGTATGCGGGGTCGGACGCGGCCCGGCTGAGTCTGAACGGCTCGTGGCACTTCCGGCTCTCGCCGACCGCGACCGCGCAGGACGAGTCGTTCGCCCGCCCGGAGTTCGACGACTCCCGCTGGGACCGGCTGCCGGTGCCCGCGCACTGGGCGCTGCACGGGCATGGCGCCCCGGCGTACACCAACCACCTCTACCCGTTCCCGGTCGAGCCGCCGTACGTGCCCACCGAGAACCCGACGGGCGACCACCGGATCACCTTCGCGCTGCCGGAGGGGTGGCAGGCCGGCGGTGCCCCCGCGTCGGTGCTGCTGCGCTTCGAGGGCATCGAGTCCTGCGCGAAGATCTGGCTCAACGGCGAGGAGCTGGGGGTCTTCAAGGGCAGCCGGCTGCCCGCCGAGTACCCGGTGGGCGCGCTGCTGCGGCCGGAGGGCAATGTGCTGGCGGTGCGGGTGCACCAGTGGTCGTCGGGCAGCTACCTGGAGGACCAGGACCAGTGGTGGCTGCCGGGCATCTTCCGGGATGTCACGCTCCTCCACCGGCCGGATGGTTCCGTAGCGGACTATTTCGTGCACACCGGTTTCGATCACCGCACAGGTGAGGGCACCCTGCGGGTCGACGCCGAGCCCGGCGGCCGGGTCACCGTCCCCGAGCTGGGAGTCGACATCGCCACGGGCGAGTCGCTGACGCTGCCCGTGGAGCCGTGGACCGCCGAGACGCCGCGGCTGTACGACGCCGAGCTGGCCACCGAGGGCGAGCGGATCCCGCTGCGGATCGGCTTCCGCACGGTCCTGATCGAGGACGGCGTGCTCAAGGTCAACGGCCGGCGGATCCTCTTCCGGGGCGTCAACCGGCACGAGTTCCACCCGGAGCACGGCCGGGCCGTCGACCTGGACACGATGCGCACCGACCTGCTGCTGATGAAGCGGCACAACATCAACGCGGTCCGCACCAGCCACTACCCGCCGCATCCGGCCTTTCTCTCGCTCTGCGACGAGCTGGGGCTGTGGGTCGTCGACGAGTGCGACCTGGAGACCCACGGCTTCGTCGAGTTCGAGGGCTGGAAGGGCAACCCGGCCGACGACGACCGCTGGACACCCGCCCTGCTCGACCGCGCCGCCCGCATGGTCGAGCGGGACAAGAACCACCCCTCCATCGTCATCTGGTCGCTCGGCAACGAGTGCGGCACCGGCCGGGGTCTGTCCGCCATGGCGAACTGGATCCGCGAGCGCGACCCGAGCCGCCCCATCCACTACGAGGGCGACCTGTCCTGCGCCGACACCGACCTGTACTCGCGGATGTACGCCGACCACGCCGAGGTCGAGCTCATCGGCAGGCGTGAGGAGCTGCCCTGGGGCGACCCCGAGCTGGACGCCAAGCGCCGCTCGCTGCCGTTCATCCTGTGCGAGTACGCCCACGCCATGGGCAACGGCCCCGGCGGGCTCGGCGAGTACCAGCGGCTGTTCGAGACCTACCAGCGCCTGCAGGGCGGCTTCGTCTGGGAGTGGATCGACCACGGGATCGCCCGGCGCACCGCCGACGGCACCCCGTACTTCGCGTACGGCGGCGACTTCGGCGAGGAACTGCACGACGGCAACTTCGTGTGCGACGGGCTGGTCTTCCCGGACCGGACCGTCTCGCCCGGACTGATCGAGTACAAGAAGGTCGTCGAACCGGTCCGCATCGAGGGCGAACCCGGCAGCGGCACCGTCCGGATCACCAACAGCCACGACTTCACCGACCTCTCGCATCTCGCCTTCACCTGGGTCTACGAGGTCGACGGCCACGCCGTCGCCCAGGACGCCCTCGCCGTGCCGCCGCTCGCGGCCGGGGAGTCGGCCGAGCTGAAGCTGCCGGTGCCGGATGCGGCCGGGCAGGACGGCGAGGCCTTCTGGCAGGTGCGGGCCGTGCTGCGGGAGGACACGCCATGGGCCGAGGCCGGGCACGAGGTCTCCTGGGGCCAGTGGCCGGCGGCCACCGCCCCGGCCGCCGTCCACGATTCCGGGCCCGCGCTGCTCGCCCCCCGCGCCGGGGAGGGCGGGGTCGTGGTGCTCGGCCCCGGCACCTTCGACGCCGCGACCGGCGAGCTGAAGTACCTGGAAGGCTTCCAGGTCGCCGGCCCCCGGCTCGACGTCTGGCGGGCGCCGACCGACAACGACGAGGCCGCCCTGTCCGTCCCGGAAACCCGTGACGCCCTCGCCTGGCGCACCCTCGGCCTGCACCGCATGCGGCACCGCATCGCCTCGGTGGTCCTCACCGAGGACGCGCTGACCGTCACCACCCGCGTCGCCCCCGCCGCCTCCGACCTCGGCCTGCGCACCGTCTACCGCTGGACCGCGGACGCGGCGGACGGCGGCCGGCTCCACCTCGCCGTCGAGGTCACCCCCGAGGGCGACTGGAAGGTGCCGCTCCCCCGGCTCGGCGTACGGCTCGGGGTGTGCGGCACCCTGGGCAGCGCCGAGTGGTACGGCGGCGGTCCCGGCGAGGCGTACCCGGACACCCGGGCCGCCTCCCGGATCGGACTGCACGCCTCCACGGTGGACGCCCTCCAGACGCCGTACGTCCGCCCCCAGGAGAACGGCGCCCGGGCCGACGTCCGCTGGGTGCGGCTGCGCCGCGCGGACGGCACCGGCATCGCGGTCCGGCAGGGCGAAGGCTCCCCCGCCTTCTGGTTCACCGCCCGCCGCTGGACCACCGAGCAGCTCGACGCCGCGGATCACACCCCCGACCTCACCCCCGGCGAGGTCGTCTGGGTCAACCTCGACCACGGCCAGCACGGCATCGGCAGCCAGTCCTGCGGTCCCGGCTCCCTTCCGCAGTACCGGCTGGCCGCCGCCGAGGCGTCCTTCGGCTTCACCTTCTCCACCCTGGACGGCCGTTGACGGCCACCACGCAGACGCCCGCCACCACGGCCGGCCGGGTCTTCTCCCGGCCGGCCGTGGCCGCGTCCTGCGTCGGCTTCGTCCTCATAGGCGCCCTGCAGGCCCTCTACGGCCCCGCGATCCCGGCCCTGCGCTCCGACTACGGCCTGTCCCCGTCCGCCGCCGGCCTCGGGCTCAGCGCCCACTTCGTCGGCGGCGTCGCGGGGGTCCTGGCCTTCAACGCCATCCACGGCAGGATCAGCAACCGCGCACTGCTCACCGCCTCGTACGCGCTGATGGCCGCCGGCAGCGCCGCCTTCGCCGTCGCCCCGAACTGGCCGACGGCCCTGGCCGCCGCGCTGCTCACCGGGCTCGGCTTCGGAGGCATCGACTACGGCCTCAACCAGCTGTTCGCGGTTGGCTTCGGCGGCCGCAGCACCGCCATGCTCAACATCCTCAACGCCCACTTCGGCATCGGGGCCGTCCTCGGCCCCGCCCTGCTCGCGGTCCTGGGCAGCGACCGCTATCCGTACGCCTTCGCAGGTCTCGCCCTGCTCGCGGCGGGTCTGGCGCTCGCCACGCGGGGCGTCCGCACCAACGCGGTCTCGCATCCCGCCCCCGGGGACACCGGCGGAAAGCGGCTGCTGACGCCCGTCCTGCTCGGCTTCATCCTCCTCTACGTCCTGCACGTGGGCGTCGAGGCGGGCGTCGGCGGCTGGGAGCCCACCCACCTGGAGTCCCTCGGCCGCTCGGCGACGCTGGCGGCTTCCGCGACCTCCGTGTACTGGCTGATGATGACCGTCGGCCGCTTCCTGATCGTGCCGATCGCCCTGCGCTGGCCCGCCCCGCGGATCCTCGTGGTCTGCTGCGCCGGGATGACCGGCTGCCTCGCGCTCGCCACGGTCTCCTCCCTGGCCCCCTACGCCTACGCCGGCGTCGGCCTCTTCATCGCCCCGATCTTCCCCACCGGCCTGCCCTGGCTCACCCGGGCCGTCCCCGGGGCCCGGCGGGCCGGTGCCTGGGTCATCGCCGCGTCGATGATCGGCGGCGTCGCCGCGCCGCCCGCGCTCGGCAAGGGCATCGAGTGGTCCACGGTCACCGCGGTGCCACTGATGCTCCTCGCGCTCTCGGCGGCGAGCCTCGGCACGACGCTCTGGCTGGCCCGGGCTGCCAGATCCGGGTGACGGCCTGTGCCATGATCCGCTCATGCTGCCCGGATTCCTCGGCAAGGCGGTCGCGGTTCTCCTCGGCCGGGAAGGCCGCTCGCTCCATCTCAAGGCGGCGGGCGGCGCGACCGCCGTCCTGGTCGTCACCATGCTCGCCGGCTCCTGGGCCGTGGTCGCCGCCGAGCACGGCGTGCGGGGCGCGAGCATCACGACCTACCCGAAAGCCCTGTGGTGGTCGGCGGAGACCGCGACGACCGTCGGTTACGGCGACTTCTACCCGGTGACGTGGTGGGGCCGGGCCATCGCCACCGTCGTGATGGTCGTCGGCATCACCACGTACGGCATGGTCACCGCCGCCATCGCGACCTGGTTCGTCGGCCGGGAGCACAAGCGGCGCGGCCACGCCGCCCTGCACGAGCGCTTCGACCGCATCGAGCAGCTGCTCGCCCGGCACGAGGACCCCGGTCCGCAGCCCGGGCCTTGATACTTCAGCGGGGCGCCCCGACGACGTAGGGAAGGATCGTCACCGCGACGTTCGGCAGCTCGTCGAGCGCTTTGGTGAGGGACTCGCCGGTCCCCCGGTGCAGCAGCCGGCCAAGCACCGTGGGGTAGGTGCGCCGGGGCAGCAGAAAGGTCACGGCGGTGTCGGCGTCGGCGGTCCTGACGGCGAGTTCGGCCGCGGCCCGCTCCAGGCGGCGGTCCGGGCAGTCGACGAGCTCCAGCCGGACGGAGATGGCCGCGGAGGCCTCCCACCGCTCGCGCAGCCGCCGGGCGCGGGGTTCGTCGACGACGATGTGGACCGCTCGCACCTCGTCGGGCCGCAGCTCGTGGGCGTACCGGAGGGCCTCCAGGGCGGCCAGGTCGAAGGTGTCGACGAGGACGAGGACGATGTGCCGCCGCCAGCGCGGGGCGTCGCGCTCCCCCTCGGCGGGCGGCAGGGCCTGGAGGGCGGCGGCTTCGTGCCGGTATTCGCGGTTGATGCGCATCAGGGCCCAGACGCCGAGGGGGAAGACCACGACGACCAGCCAGGCGCCCTCGGTGAACTTGGTGACGGCGAAGATCAGGACGACGGCTGCCGAGACGACGGCGGCGGAGGCGTTCACGGCGAGCTTCCAGCCGCGGCCGGGCTCGCGGCGCCGCCAGTGGTGGGCCGTCAGCCCGGCGCCGGCCATGGTGAAGGCGGTGAAGACGCCGATCGCGTACAGCGCGACCAGCCGGTCCACATTGGCTTCGGTGACCAGCAGGAGGGCCAGCGCCACGACGGACAGGGCGATGATGCCGTTGGAGAAGGCCAGCCGGTGGCCGCGCCGGGTGAGCGCGCGGGGCAGGAAGCGGTCCTCGGCGACGAAGCTGGCCAGGAAGGGGAAGCCGGTGAAGGGGGTGTTGGCTCCGGTGTAGAGGATCAGGGCGGTCGCGAGCTGGACGAGGATCAGGCCCGCGTCGCCCGCCGTGCCGCTGCCGAAGGCCAGCCTGGCCTCCTGTGCGATGACGGTCGGGGTGCCGTCGGCGTAGGGGATGGCGTGGGTGAGGTGGGCGAGCAGGGAGACGCCGAGGACCAGGAAGCCCAGGACGCAGCTCATCACGATCAGCGTGCGGCGGGCGTTGCGGCCCTGGGGTTCGTGGAAGACGGAGATGCCGTTGGAGATCGCCTCCAGCCCGGTGAGCGAGGAGCCGCCGTTGGCGAAGGCGCGCAGCACGATGAAGACGGAGGCGCCGTACAGCCAGCCCTGGCCCGCGTCCCCCAGCGGGACCGCGCCCGCGGCGTGGATGTCGGCGTGCGGCAGATCACCCGCGGCCCAGCGGCCCAGACCGACGGCCATCATCAGCGCGACGGCCGCCATGAACAGGTAGGCGGGCGCCGCGAACAGCCGGCCGGCCTCGCGCACGCCGCGCAGATTCCCGTACGCCAGGAGGATCACCACGCCTGCGCTGACCGGCAGTTGCATGTGGTCGAGCCCGGTGAACTCGTCGCCGAGCAGGTGCGCGAGCGAGATCAGCGCGTTGGTGCCGGCGGACACCTGGACGGCCACGGTGACGGTGTAGTCGACGAGCAGGGCGACGGCGGCGATCTGGGCAATGTCCGGGCCGAAGTTCTCGCGCGCTACGACATAGCTGCCGCCCGCCCGCGTGTAGATCATCACGACATCGCTGTAGCAGAGCGTCAGCAGCACCAGGACCAGCAGGATCGCCCCGGTCACCGGCATCAGCAGCGTGAAGGCCGCCGCCCCGATCACCGGCACCAGGACCCGGAGCATCTCCTCGCTGCCGTACGCGGACGAGCTGATGCAGTCCGAGGCCAGCACCCCGAGCGCGGTCCGGTTGTCCAGCTTCTGCCCGCTGATGCGTTCCGTCGTCAGGGGCCGGCCGAGCAGGAGGCGCTTGGCGCGGTAGGACAGCGGCTCGGGCAGGGCGGCGGCGGGGTCGTCCGTCATGCGCATGCGCTCATACTGCAACCGCCGGACCGCCCCCGCCCGGCGCGAAACGCGCACGGACGGGGGCGGTCCGGGGCGGCCGGGAGTTACGCCCGGGCGCTGTCCGGCTCTGCGGACTCGGCGGAGTCGGCGGCGGACTCCGGTTCGTCGGTGATGGCGGGCCAGGCCCGGTCGGGGTCGGTGGCGACCGCCCGCCACCAGGGGTCCAGCGGCAGCCCGGTGGCCGGCTCGAAGGGCTCGCCGGGGCGGGGGACGGCGGCCTGGACGCGGTACTGGCGGGCGGCGGCGACGGTGCCCTCGGCGGGGGCCTCCCACGGGTGCGGCGCGAGGTTGAAGGTGCCCCAGTGGATGGGGAGCATGATCCCGGCGGGCCCGTCGCCGCTCTGGAGGTCGACGTGGGTGCGCACGCCCTCTTCGGGCGTCATGTGGATGTCGGGCCAGAACTCGCTGTACGCCCCGATCTGGATCATCGTCGCGTCGAAGGGCCCGTACGTGCCGCCGATCTCGGCGAAGCCCGGGAAGTACCCGGTGTCGCCGCTGTGGTAGATCCGGTGGTCCGGCCCGGCCACCACCCAGGACGCCCACAGGGTGTGCTGCGTGTTGCGGATCGCCCGCCCGCAGAAGTGGCGGGCGGGCGTGGCGGTGAGCGTGAGCCCGGCGACCTGCGTGGACTCGTGCCAGTCGAGCTCGGTCATCCGGTCCTCGGGGATCCCCCACCGCTCCAGGTGGGCGCCGACGCCCAGCGGCACGACGAACCGGGTGCCGGTGCCGGCCAGGGCCTTGATCGAGGGCATGTCGAGGTGGTCGTAATGGTCGTGGGAGATGACGATCGCGTCGACCGTCCCCAGCTCCGCCAGCGGCACCGGCACCGGGTGCAGTCGCTGGGGCCCGACAAAGGAGAAGGGAGAACAGCGCTCGCCCCACACCGGGTCGAACAGCACCCGCCGGCCGTCGATCTCGGCAAGGACACTCGAGTGCCCCATCCAGGTGAGCCGCAGCCCGGACTCCGGTGGGGCCGCCAGCCGGCCCAGGGTGGCCTGCGCCCCGTACAGGGGAATCTCCCCGGCCGGGGCGCGGCGGATCTTCTCCTCCTTGCGGAAGTAGTTCCGCGCGAACTTCAGCATCGAGCCGGAGGGTGCCATCCGTGCGGCGACGGGGTTGGTGAACACCCCGTCGGCGAAGTTCGGCGACCGCCGGATCCGCTCCATCCTGTCCCCGGAGGGGTTGTCGCCGAAGGCGGGGATGAGAGCGGCGAGCGGGGAACGCTTCGGACTGGAGCCGGTCACGGCACCTCCCGGTAGTCGGCGGTCACGATCGCGCCGCGAGCCGTGGGGGCTCCGGCAGAACCAGTATGTACAGCGACAACTCCTACAACGGGCATTCCAGTTCCGCGCCCCTTTGTCGTCACAGGTCGAAGTCGAGGGCGACCCGGTCGACGACCGGCTCATACCCGATCCGCCGGTACAGCGCGTTGCTGGTGGGATTGGCGAGGTCGGTGAACAGCACGACCTCCTCCGCGCCCGCATCGAGGGCGGCCCGGCTGACGGCCGCCGTCGCGGCGCCCGCATAGCCACGGCCGCGCAGGTCAGCGGGGGTGTAGACCGGTGACACGCGGGCGGTGCCGGCCACGGTGCGCGAGATGCCCGCCAGGGAGACGGGCGTGCCGTCCACCTCCCAGAGGCTGAGGCCGCCGTAGCCGATCCGGTCCACGACCTGGCGGTCCGCGTTGACGAACTCCCTGCCGCCCAGGTCCACGGAGAAAGCGTGGAACCAGCGGACCAGCAGCTCGCGGTCGGTGGCGGTACCGGTGCGGACCCGGCCGGCCGGCATCGGATCGGGCTGCCGGAGCGCCCCGAGCCGGTACAGCCGGATGTTCCGGTGCACGGACACCGTGGCGCCGGTACGGTCGCGCCATGCGTCGGCGAAGGCCCACGCCGTGGCGAGGTCGGCGGTCACCCCGGGCGGCGGCTCCGCCGTGTCCCACAGCCCGGCCAGGGAGGCGGCCGCGTCGGCGGAGAGCGGGCTGAGCAGCAGCGGACGCGGCGGCGTCCGCACGAAGGCGCCCCCGACGGCTCCCCCGGCGCCGGTCCACCAGCCGAAGTGCGGCGGCTCGTCCCCGAACGCCGTTGTTCCGCTCTCTCTCAGCGTCGCGGTGACCGTGAGCAGCACGGTGTGCTCGGCGGGCCGCGAGCGCAGGAAACCGCCCGCGGCCGCTTCGAAGGTCTCGACGTCGTCCGTCAGATTCCAGGCCATGGCTCATGCTGGCGCGCGCACGGGAGGCGCCGCATCCGGTTTTCAGCGGGCGGGCTGTCCGTAGGCGTACTCGACGTGCAGCTTGAGGACGAGGCGGCGGTCCTCGACCATGGCTCGGCGGTAGTCGCCCCAGTCGGGGTGCTCGCCCTGCAGGGCGCGGTAGAGGTCGATGAGCTCCTCGACGGTGGCGTCGTCGCGGTCGGCGGCGACGGGGGTCAGTTCGGCGGTGCCCTCGGCGACGGTCCAGGCCCAGCGGTCGGGACTGGTGACGTGGTAGCTGGCGCGGGGGTCGCGGCGCAGGTTGCGGGTCTTGGCCCGGTCGTCGGTGAGGGAGACGCGCAGGAGGCGCTCCTTGGGGTCGTAGTGGTGGATCACATTGGACAGCTGGGGGCGGCCGTCGCGCTTGATGGTGACCAGGATGCCGCCTTTGGTGTCGGCCACCAGCCGGAGCAGGGCGTCCTGGGCCTCGTCGATGCCATGGGTTTCCGTCATGCCATGGTCAACGAGCGCCGGGCGGCGGGGATTCCACGATGACCTCCCCCGGGCTGACGCGGGCCCGCTGGACGGTGCCGTCGGGCCAGGTGACGGTCACCTGGCGGCCGTCCACCGCCACGGTGGCCAGCGCGTCCAGGGCCGGACCGTCGGCGGCGGTGAGCCTGGCGAGGCAGACGAACAGGTCGCCGCCGGCACGGTCCGTGGTCTCCCCGGCCAGCGCCGGGGCCACGGCCCGCCCGGTGAAGGCGGTGCGCACCGGGGGCAGAGCGGGCGCCGCCGCCAGGCCGTGCAGCGGCAGCAGCTCGGAGCGCAGCCCCTCGCCGGCCGCCCAGCCGGTGTGCCGTACGGCCGTGCCGGGGCGGGCTCCGGTGACCAGGTGGATCCGGACCTCGGCCGCGCCGCGCGCGAGGACCACACTCACGACATGGGCGTCCCCCGCCCGGGAGCGTGAGGCGGCCCAGCCGTCCCCGGTGCCGAGGGGTTCCAGCTCGGTGCGGGGGGTGTCGGGCAGCCCGAAGTGGTTGTCGGGGGGCGAGCCGTCCGGGGCCGGGCCGGTGGCCGTGGAGTAGGCGAGCCGGGTGTAGTACGGGTCGTAGCGGGCGTCCTCGCTGCCGTGGTTGTGCAGCCGTACGAGTCCGTCGGCGGCCGTCGACTGGATCAGCCACCCCGGAGCCCGGACCGGCGTCACCGCGTCGGCCCGCTCGGCGGGGGCCGGTTCCTCCACCGCCGTCCACACCTCGTGCCCGGGCGGCAGCAGCAGCCCCAGGAACCCCTTGCTCGCCCAGTACGGGGAGGCCGGGCCCGAGTAGCCCTGCAGGACGCCCTCGTACGGGCCGTGCCAGCCCAGCGACAGCAGCCCGTCGGCCCCGGCCGCCCCCCGGGTCAGGAAGTAGCGCAGCGCACCGGAGGCGATCCGGCGGGTGGTGCCGGGGGTGAGCGGGGTGTGGCCGGTGAGGGCGCCGAGCCACAGGGGGGCGGTGGTGGCCATGCGGTAGGTGAGGGAGCGGCCCTGGTGCATGGGCGCGCCGTCGGCACCGAACAGGCGGGCGTAGTCGGCGAGATGGAGCCGCAGCCGCTCGCCGTAGCGGTCGAGGAGCGCGGGGTCGGCGGACAGCCAGGCCTCCAGCACCGGGTAGAGGTGCATGGCCCAGCCGTTGTAGTAGTCGTACGCGGGCAGATCGCCGTCGGTGTACCAGCCGCCGCCCCGGTACCAGCGTTCGATGCCCTCCAGGCCCTTCTCCACGGCGGCCCGCTCCCCCAGGAAGCCGCCGACGGTGACCGGGAACAGCTCCCAGTTGCACGGCCAGGCCTGGGCGGTGACGGCCTTCGCGAGCCAGGCGGTGGCCCGTTCCCGTACGGCGTCGTCGAGGCGGTCCCACAGCCAGGGCCTGGTGAGCCGCAGGCAGAGCGCGATCGAGGCGGCCTCGACCAGCGGCTGGCCGCGGTCGGCGATCACCGGCCAGTCCTCGGGTCCGTCGCCGCCGGGATTCGCGGTCCCGGCGGCGAGCCCCTGCGCGTACCGCTCCAGCAGATGTGACGGATCGTCACCACCCTCGCCCGCGACCCGGAACGCGGCCAGCAGGAACGTACGGGCGTACCCCTCCAGGCCGTCCGAGCGCACCCCCGACCAGCTGTGCCGCTCCCCCGGCAGGTGGTACAGCGCCCGGCCGGGGGTCGCGTACGGGGCCGTGGCCGCGAGCAGTCCGTCGGCGGCGGCGGTCCAGTGGTCGCGCGTCCAGCCGGTGTACGGGCTGCGCTCGCGGTCCTCGGGCGGCATGGGGAAGGGAATCACGGCTGTCGTACGGACCTTTCGGGGATCAGGCGCTGGCCGGTGAGCTCACCGAGGACCAGTTTGGACACCTCGGTGGCGCCGGTGACGCTGAAGTGGGTGTTGTCGCGCTTCTCGTTGTAGAGATACAGCGCCTTGGACGCCTCCGGGCCGTAGGACTCCACGAGAGTCTTCGTCAGCGCGGTGAGGTCGATCAGCGGCACGCCCTCGTCCTGCGCGAGGATGCGCATCTCGGCGGGCAGGTCCACGCCGAGCCCGTTGACGTGCAGGGCGGTGCCGTTGTTCAGCGTCCCGTCGGAGTTGAACCAGCGGCGCACGACCGGCGTGACCAGGACCGGGCGGCCGCCCTGCTGGCGCACGCCCTCGACGAGCGCGGTGAGATTGGTGCGGTAGTCGGCGGCCGTCGTCTGCTTGTCGTTGTGGCCGAACTGGATGAGCACCAGGTCGCCCCGCCGGATCAGCGGCAGCATCGTCGGGAACAGCGCCTGCGTCGTCAGGAAACTGCCCGAACTCTCGCCGGAGTCCGCGTAGTTGGCCACCGACACCCCGCGCCTGAGGAACTGCGGCAGCTCCTGCCCCCACCCCGTGTACGGCTCGCCCGGCTGGTCGCACACCGTCGAGTCCCCCGCCAGATAGATGTGCGGCGCATGGCGGCTGGGCCTCACCCGCAGCGCCGCCAGCTCCGGCGCGCTGCCTCCGAAGTACAGGTCCAGCCCGGGAGTGCCGGTCGCGCCGGTGGGCTCGCCCTCGGGTGTGCGTACGTTGACGGTGAAGGCCCGGCGTACGTACTCCCCGGCGCCGGTGTGCGTCTCGGCCAGCACCGCGCGGCGGGTCTCGGCCGTCACGGCCGTCGCGCCTTCGGCCTCGCCGCCGAGGACGGCGGTGACGTCGTAGTCGCCGGGCGCCACGTCGAAGTGGCACACGATCGGCGCCGTGCCGGTCGTGCAGTGGCCCAGCCCGGTGTCCGGGGCGCCCCCCGCCCAGGCCGGAGCGGGTGACGCCGCGGCAAGGCAGGCGAGGGCGGCGAGTAATGCCATTCCGGTACGTCTCATGAGCGGCTCCCGTCGGGCGGATGGTCGGCCGACGGGGACCATACCGCCCATGGGCAAGCGCTTTCTAGACCACTGCACCGTCCTTTTGAAACGGTTCACGCCCCAGATACGTCAGCGGGCCCGGGTCCGGGACCGGGATCTCGTGGAATCCCACCCGGTCGTAGAACGCACGGGCGGCGGTGTTCGCCGTCGCCATCACGAGGTGCACCGCCGGGACGCCGCCACGCGCCAGCGCGTCCAGGAGCGTCCACATCAGCTCCCGCCCATGGCCGGCCCGCTGGTACTCCGGCAGCAGATCGATGTGCAGATGCGCCGGATACCCGGCCAGCTCCGGCACGATCATCCGTTCCGGGTGGTGCAGCAGCCCCACCATCCCCTCCGTCGGCGTCCGCGGGTCGTCCACCGGACGCGGATACCGGTGCTCCACCTTCGGCAGCCACTCCTCGCGGAACCGCGCGGCGAACACCGCCGTGTCGGCGGCGCCGACGATGTACCCGACGGCCCGGCCACCGCCGTCGTCCACGACGAAGGCCAGTCCGGGCTCCAGCGTCGCGTACGGGCCCGCGAAGATGTCCGGCAGCAGCTCCAGGTGGTCGGGGTAGAGGTGGCGGGCGTCCCCGCCCTCGTGGCCGGTACGGACGCAGATGTCGTAGACGGCGTCCCGGTCCCCGGGACGGTACGGGCGGATGAGGGCTGGTGAGGTCATGCGGGCATGATGGCAACGCGGGGAGCGCTCCCACAACGTCTTTGCGACCGCGTGGCTCAGCCGCCGTCCGGCCCCGGCCCCACCTCCAGCGGCGGGTCCGCCAGGCCCCGCCGGCGCGGCAGCAGCAGTACCCGGGCCGCGATGGCCGGCGTGAGCAGCCGCGACAGCGGGACCGTGAGCGAGAGGAGGTCACGGTAGGCCGCGCCCACCGTGGGATCCACGGCGACCCGGGCCGTGAGGCGCGAGAAGTAGCGGCTCTTGAGGCGATCGACAAGGCCGAGCGAGGCGGCACCTGCCGCCGCCCGGGGACGGTCGGCGGCGGTGGCCGTCAGCCACGCGGTGTCCGCCGCACGAGCCGCCGCCCCCTGCACCTCTGCGGCGAGCCCCGGGCGAAGGCCGCCGTTCGCGAGGACGTCACGGAGGGCGAGCCCGCTCAGCGCGGCGACGGCCATCCCCTGCCCGTACACGGGATTGAAGGCGCACGCCGCGTCCGCGATGGCCACGAAGCCCTCCGGGACACCGCCCGGGGCGTCGTAGTGGCGCCGGCGGTTGGCGGTGTTCCGGAAACCGTGCACGCCGGACACCGGCTCGGCCGTCTTGATGAGCCCATACAGATACGGGTGCGCCAGCGACGCCGCGAAGTCGAGGAACTCGCCCTCCCCCGTGGGCGGTTCATGTCCACGTTCGCCAGAGAGCGTGACCAGCCACCGGCCGTCCTCCACCGGGACCGCCGCGCCGCCGCGCGGCACGTCCGGCGTGGGCATGATGTAGACCCCCGCGTCCGGCGGCTCCGCCAGGCGGAACATCCGCGTGGCGTAAGCCAGTCCGGCGTCCACCACCTCCTCGCGCGGCGCGGCCCGGCCGAGCCCCGCCAGCCACTCCGGCGCCCGCGACCCCCGGCCCGACGCGTCCACCACGAACGCCGCCGCGAGGTCCCGCTCCCCGGCTCGCCCCCGGTCCTGGATGCGGACACCGGTCACCCGGTCCTCGTCCCCGAGCAGACCGACCACCTCGGCCCCCTCGACGATCTCCAGGCGCGTCCCGGAGCCGGCCGCCTCCGCCAGCACCCGCGCCCGTACGACGTGGTCGAGTAACGGCCGCGTACAAGACACGAGCGCGTGCCTGCCCTCATGGAAGCGGCGCTGCCAGCCGCCCGGCATCCGCGTCAGTATGTCCCGCGGCATCTCCAACCGGTGTGCCCCCGCCGCCGCCAGTTCCGCGCCCACGCCGGGCAGCAGCTCATCCAGCGCCCGCTGACCACCACTCAAGAACACATGCAGATGGCGCCCCTGCGGCACGCCCTTCCTGCCCTCCGGCCCCACCGGAAACCGGTCCCTCTCCACCAGCGTCACCCTGTCCACCTGACCCAACAGGGCCCCCACCGCCAGCGTCCCGGCCAGCCCCCCGCCGACCACCACCGCGTCCCGGTCCATCCGCGCCCCCCTGATCGTTCGGACGACCAGGCTATCGGTGCCGTCGGCCATGGCCGAGGGTTCCGTCCTCAAACGCCGGACGGGCCGCGCGGACGGTGCCGCCTGCACCGGTGCCGTTGCGGTGCCGTCTGCCATGGCCGACGCTTCCGTCCTCAAACGCCGGACAGGCTGGGTTGGCCGTGGGGTCGGGGGCGCCTGCCGGGGTCTCTCTCCTCGGCGCTCGCGACTCCGGCACCTTCAGTTCCTACCCGGGATCCTCGCTCGTCGCCTGCGGGAGAACCCCTCCACCGCCCCCGCCCGGCCGGAAGGCAAGCTTCAGCCCGTCCGGGCCTGAAGGACCCGTACCCCCACCGGCTGGTGGCCGCGAGCGGGCCGAAGGGGACGGTGGAGGGATGCGCCCGGAAGCGACGAGCGAGGATCCCGGGCACGAACAAGGCCGACCCAAGTCGCGAGCGCTGAGGACGCAGTCCCGGCAGGCGGCCCCGACCGCACGACAACAGCAGGCGCACAACGGCCAACCCAGCCCGTCCGGCGATTGAGGACGGAACCGCCAACCATGGCAGGCGGCACCGCAACGGCACCGCCAGCCATGACAGGCGGCATCCCGCGGCACCACCGCGCTAGCGCGAGACCTCCGCCGGGTCGGCCGCGCCCTGGAGGCGTTCGAGGTCCGAGGGCCGTACCTGGATGACGAGCAGAGCGATGAGCGCGGAGACGATGGTGAACGCGGCGGCGACCAGGAAGGCCGTGGTGATGCCGCTGGTGAGGACGTGGTCGCCCCAGACACCCGGAAGCTGGCCGGTCTGCCGGAGGACCGCCCGCTCCGCGGGCGTCGCCTGGGCCAGAAAGGCCGGCAGCTGGTCGACCGCCTCGTTGCGGCTGGCCGTGCCGAAGGCTGTGACGAGGATGGAGAGGCCGAGCGAGCCGCCGACCTGCTGGGTGGCGTTGAGCATGCCGGAGGCCGCGCCGGACTCCTTCGCGGCGACCCCGGAGACCGCCATCAGGGTAAGGGCGACGAACTGCAGGCCCATGCCCAGGCCGAACAGCAGAAGCGGGCCGAGGATGCTGCCGAGGTAGGTGCTGTCGATGTCGGTGAAGGTCAGCCAGATGAGCCCGGAGGCGCAGAAGAGGGCGCCGCCCACCATCAGGGGTTTGGGGCCGAATCTGGGCAGCTGTTTGGAGGAGATCGCGGCGCCGACGGCGACGACCAGGCTCACCGGGAGGAATCCGAGACCGGCCTGGAGCGGGCTGAAAGCCAGGATGTCCTGGACGAAGAGGGTGAGGAAGAAGAACATGCCGAAGATGGCGGCGGCGAGGCTCAGCATGATTCCGTACGTTCCCGCCCGGTTGCGGTCGGCGAACAACTTCAATGGCGTGATCGGCTGGGACGTGGTCCTTTCGATGAGGATGAACGCCGTGAGCAGAGCGATGGCCGCGCCGAATGCGGCGATCGTCAGCGGATCGCGCCAGCCTTCCTGGGCGGCGCGGATGAATCCGTAGACGAGAGAGACCATTCCCAGTGTCGAGGTGAGCGCCCCGGCGAGGTCGAAGTGGCCCGGGTGGCGGGCGGATTCCCTGATGACGTGGGGCGTGGCGAGGGCGATGAGAACCGCGATCGGCACGTTGACGAAGAAGATCCAGCGCCAGTTGAGCCATTCGACCAGCACTCCGCCCGCCAGCAGTCCGATGGCGCCGCCACCCGCCGATACGGCGGCGAAGACGCCGAAGGCGCGGTTGCGCTCCGGGCCTTCGGTGAAGGTGGTGGTGATCAGGGCCAGCGAGGTGGGCGAGGCGATGGCCCCGCCGACGCCCTGGAGGGAGCGGGCGGCGAGGAGTTCGGCGGAATTCTGGGCGAGTCCGCCGAGCAGTGAGGCCAGAGCGAAGAGCAGGACGCCGAAGATGAAGACGCGGCGGCGGCCGAGGATGTCGCCGGCCCGGCCGCCGAGCAGGAGCAGGCCGCCGAAAGTGAGGGTGTAGGCGTTCAGGACCCAGGAAAGGCCGGTGGTGGAGAAATCGAGCGAGGTCTGGATGTGCGGGAGCGCGATATTGACGATGGTGATGTCGAGCACCACCATCAACTGACACGACGCGATGACGGCGAGCGCCACGCCCTTGCGGTCCGAGGTCGTCATGGCGACCCTCTTTCAGTGAACGACGGCGTTCACTCGTTCAACGCTAGAACCGCACCTCACTGATCGCAATCTCTCACCACCCGGTGCGCCGGGCGGGTGACGGGGAGCCCCGGGGCGGCAGGCCGGCCCGGGGCTCCCCGTCGTTCGCGTCAGGCGGTCGCGCCGGCCATGGCGCGGCACATCTCGGCGCAGCGGCGACAGGACTCGGCGCAGCGGATCATCTGCGGGTCGTCGGGCATGGACATGCACGCCTGCGCGCACATCTCGCAGGCCCGGGCGCACATCGCGCTCATCTCGGCCGCCAGCGGCGACCGGCGCATCATCATGTCGGCGCACATTCGGGTCATCTCACTGCAGTCGATGAGCGCGCGCATGATCTGCATCCGGTCCTGGCCGCCGCTGCCCATGGACATGCAGGAGCTCATCGTCTCCTCGCACATGGTGTGGCACGACATGCAGGCCTCGACGCAGTCCTGCATCGCCTTGCTCATCGGGGCCATGGTTCCGGCCTGGGTCATGATGCCTCCTCGTGGACGGGGGCGGCCGCTGCGGCCGCCCCTACGCCTCCGTCCTACGCCCGCCCGCCGCCTCGCGCCATCGCAGATCCGCGCCCGGGCACGCCCTCCACCGTCGCGCGGTACAGGACATGACAGGCATGGATATCCGTGACGAAGGGGATCCATAGGGTTGTCCGATGATGGACGCGACGTGGGGGGATCCGCGTGAACACAGCGAGCGTCGCTGCGACCCTGAACGCAGGGGGCTTCTGGGACCAGTCCGGCGGCACAGCCGTATGGGTGCTGTCCATCCTCGGGGTCGTCGCGGTGATCGGGGCCCTGCGGCTGCCGTCCGCGCTGCACCTGCGGTACCGAGCCAACCGGCTGCTGCCCGTGGTGATCCGGCAGGACCACACGCTGCTGGGCGGGCAGGCCAACGGCGGCACGGACACCGGCGGGGGCCCGCATCCCCGCCACCACGAGCCGACGCACACGGGCGAGCTCGCCGCGTACATCACGGCGCATCTCGCGGCCGACTCGCTCGGGCCGCGCGTGCTCACCCCCGGCAGCGGCACGACCACGGGCCCGGACCCGGCGCCGGAGACCACCTCCTCCCCGCACGGGTGGGTGGACGTGCTGAAACGGCTGGCCTTCTTCCGGCCCCGGGCCTATCACGTCCTGCTGAGCTCGCTGTCGGCCGAGGGCGAGCGTCCACGGTTCTCCGTCAGGATCCTGTTCGTGCCCAGGAACACGGTCGTCGCCGCCACGGTCCTGGAGGCGGTGCCCGACCCGGAGGGCGGTCCAAGGCGGACGGAGGCGCAGCGCCGCGAGGAGTTGTACGAGCGGATCGCGTGCTACTGCACGGTCAAGATCCTGAGCGACCCGCGCACCCAGGACCGGATTCCGCGCTGGGAGAGCTGGGGCGACGACCCGGACGCGTACCGCTTCTACCGCATGGGCATCACCGCCCAGGAAGCGGCGCTGGCCGCGAAGAAGAACAGCGAGCCGGACAGGGAACGCGACCTGTATCTGATGGCCGGCGGCTTCTACGCGGACGCGGCGGCGCTGGTGCCGGGCAATCTGACGGTGCGGCTGCACCAGGCAGGCGTGCTGGAACTGATCGGCCAGCATGACGTCCCCGGAAACGAGTCCGGGGAACAGGCCCGGCAGCGGGCCGGCCATCTGCAGAACGCGATCCGGATCTACGAGGACTGCGTCCAGCTCTGGCCCGAGCACATCGAGACGGCCTACCGCCTGTCCATCGCCTGCGCCGAGAAAGGCGCCGGTACGCAGCCACAGGTGCCCGGATCGGACGACGGTCATGACACGCACCTGCCCGAGGACTACGAGCGCGACTCGGTCACCCATCTGAGGTGGCTCCGGCTGCGGCTGACCCGGCGGCGCGTGCTGCGCCGCTGGGCCCGCACCTGGCTGCCGGGCCGCCGCAATCTCGGCGAGCGCCGCTACTGGCGTCAGTGGATGGCCCTTGAGCGGCCGCTGCCGTCGCTGCGCAGTCATCGCCGGGCCTTCCTCGGGGCCGTACGGATAGCGGAGGCGGCCGAGGTGCTGCGCGCCGCCCAGCCCGGGGCGGCCGACCCCGGCCGGCCGGGCCGGGAGCGCCGGCCCGCGCCGGACACGGTGGAGAAGGCCTTCCGTACCGTCGCCAAGGAGGTCACCGGCGGTTTCTGGCGGCGGTGGCGATGGCTGTGGGCCCGCCCGTGGTGGGGGATGCGCCGCCTGCTCTACGCCGACCACCACCACCGCCACGCCCACGCCGGGCTCGACCACGAGCAGGCCCTGAAGTCCGGATCCGAGCCGAGCCGGATCCCCAACCGGGCCTCCGCCGGCTACCTGGTCTACTACAACGCCGCGTGCTTTCTCAGCCTGGCCCTTTCCGTGGACGCCTCCGGCATCCCCGGCGACTTCGAGAGGACCGGTGCCGTCGACGAGTGGCGCGAGGACTGCGCCCGGGCGGCCATCGTCCAGCTGAACAACAGCCTCCGGGTCAGCCGCAGCCAGTTCTCTTCCGCCTGGGCCGAACGCGACTCCGATCTGCGTCCGCTGTTCACCGGACGGCTGCCCGGCGGCCCCAGGACCGTCGAGCGGCCGAACCACCGCTGGGCGCGCACCGGCCGCAACTGGGCCCACTTCGTCAGCATCCACCTCCCGGACTGAGCGTCCAGGGCACCCTGGGCCGCCCGCTCCACACCGGCGGCCACCTGCCACAATCGGGACAGCGCCGAACGATGGAGGAGACCTGTGCCGCTGCCCACCCAACCACTGCGCACGCTCGGCTTCCTGACCATCGGGCTGTTCGACGGAGCCGACCCCCGGCGGGGCCACGAGTCGACGCTGGAGATCATCGAACTGGGCGAGCGGCTGGGCTTCGACAGCGCGTGGCTGCGGCACCGTCATCTGCAGTACGGCATCTCCTCCCCCGTCGCCGTCCTGGCGGCGGCCTCGCAGCGCACCACCCGCATCGCGCTGGGCACCGCCGTCATCCCCCTGGGCTGGGAGAATCCGCTGCGGCTGGCCGAGGACCTGGCCACGGTCGACGTCCTGTCCGGCGGCCGCCTCAATCCGGGCGTGAGCGTCGGCCCCCCGATGCACTACGACCAGGTCAAAGGCGCCCTCTACCCCGACACCGCCGACACCGAGGACTTCAGCTACGAACGCGTACGGCGGCTGCTGGACTTCGTGCGCGGCGAACCCGCCACGGACTTCAGCGGCGTCGAGGGCTTCGAGGTGTTCTCCGACCGCGTCCAGCCGCACTCCCCCGGCCTGGGCGACCGCATGTGGTACGGCGGCGGCAGCCTGCGGTCGGCCCAATGGGCCGGAGAAAACGGAATGAACCTCCTGACCAGCAGCGTAGTGAAGGCCGAGGAGTCCGGGTCAGGGTCCGGGTCCGAGGACTTCGCGCAGATCCAGCTCTCGCACATCCGGGCCTTCCGCGCCCACCACCCCGACGGCGACCGCGCCCGCGTCTCCCAGGGGCTCGTCGTCATCCCCACGGACAGCGCCTCGCCCGAGCAGCGCGCGAAGTACGAGGAATACGCCCGGAAGCGGACACCACGCACCCTCACCCCGCAGGGGCCGGCCCGCCTGATGTTCGCGCCCGATCTCGTCGGCACCTCCGCCGAGATCGCCGAACAGCTCTACTCCCACGCCGCGTTCCGGGAGGTCGACGAGGTCACCTTCGCGCTGCCCTTCACCTTCGACCACGAGGACTACGTGCAGATCCTCACCGACATCGCCACCAAGCTCGGCCCCGAACTGGGCTGGCAGTAGGGCCTGTCCGGGGGATCTCCGTGGGAGAAGGAGCGGCCCGCCGCGCCAGCGGCTGATGTCACAGCGGTGCCTGCGATCGCAAGGCGCCGGAGCGCCCACAGGGTGGTTTCCTGTGGGCCCGCCGCGCCAGCGGCTGATGTCGCAGTCGGCAACGCCGCGAGCTCCCCCAGCCCCTGGGGGCTGGGAGGTGCCCCCAGGTGCCAGGCCATGCGACGCCACGGCCGCGCCGCGCCAGCGGCTAAAGGAGAACAGCCCCCGGACAGGCCCTAGGCCTGAGCTCCGGCCGGGCCTACTCGGCGGTGCGGTAGACGGCGATCTCGGTCATGGTCGGGGTGTACTGCTCCGTCGCGATCTGCCCGGTGAGCGCCACCCGGAGCCGGGAGGTCGTGACGCTGCCGAAGCCGGTCACGGTGCGGTCGTGCCCGATACCGTCGTCGCGGCTGGTGAAGGTCACCCAGGCACCGGTCCCGGCGTCCCAGCGCTGCAGCGCGAAGGACTGCACCCGTGGGTTGGTGCCCGAGTCGGTGTACTCGTCGAGGTACACCTCGTCGAAGGTGGTGTCCGCGCCGAAGTCGACGTCGAGCGTGATCGGGTAGGCCGCGTCATCGGCCGCGGCCCAGCGGGTCGTGAGGTCGCCGTCGGTCAGTTTGTCCGCGGTCAGCGTCCCGTTCGCCCCGGGGTGGGTCGAGCTCGCGGTGACCGGTTTGCCGAGCGCGAGGTCGACGCGGTTGTCCGTCTCCTCCTCGATGGGATCGTCGTCGACCGGATTGGTGACCTGTGGACCGATGCGGCTCTCGGCGATGCCGATGTCCGGTGCGTCACCGTAGTAGATGTGCGTGCCGAGGAAGTCCGCTGTGCCCAGGTGCGGGTTGTACCGGCCGGCGTCGATGAGCGGTGAGTCGTCGCGCAGCGCGAAGTGCGCCGCGGCCTCCCGGATCCGGGCCACGCCCGCCCCGGTGACGTAGTCGGCGGGGTCTGCGACGAACCGCGGGTCGGCCCGCAGCCCCCTCGGGTCGGCCGGTTCCTGGCTGGAGTGGGTGCCGCCGGACTCGTAGTAGTCGTTGTTGGAGAACACGGCCTGTCGCAGGGCGCCGGTCCGGCGGTACCAGGGCGTCGGAGTCGTCGTCGAGGTGTTGTAGAAGATGTTGTTGAGGAAGTAGACGCGGCTCAGGAACGTCTCGTCGTGGACGTAGTCGAGGTCCGCGCCGTCGTAGACGAAGGTGTTGTTGGTGAAATAGGTCGGCGAGTAGTTCGTCGACAGCATGTTCTTCACGAGCACGCCGTTGTCGTTGACGCTCAGGTTGTAACGGGCCACCGAGTTGGAACTGTTGCCCATGTAGGCCATCCAGCCCGCCGAGTTGTCGTGCGAGTAGTTGTACTGGTAAGTGACGTTGAAGTTGGTGTACTCCAGGTCCCAGGGGGTGCCGTCGTACTCGTTGTCCGGACCGCCGTAGACCTCGTTGTACTGCATGACCGAGTCGGCGCCCGCCCACAGGTAGAGCGCGCAGGACACCGCGTCGTAGCGCTTGAGGAACCCGTTCACCTCGTTGTACTCGACCGTCATGTTCTTGGTGTCGGCGAGCTGGATGGCGCCCTGGCCGATGCTCTCGGCGTAGTTGTGGCCGATGTAGACGTCACGGCTGTACAGGTCGCGGGTGCGCACCCACAGCTGTTCCCAGCCCTCGTGCCACTTGCCGTTCTCGTCGTACTGGCCGGCGTCCGCGCCATCGGCAGCGAACCAGTTGAACGCGAACTGGACGGCGTGCAGCTCTACGTTCTCGAAGGTGTTGTTCTCGATCCGGACGTCCTTGAAGTAATAGCCGCCGGTGCCGTACGCCTTGTAGCTGCGGCTGCCGAAGACCTGGAAGTCGACTGCGCCGTAGTGGAGTTTCTGCCAGTAGCTCGGGCCGTCGAGGTTGTGGACGAACACGTCCGAGATGCGGAAGTGGTCCATGATGCTGTCCGCGCCGCTGTTCAGGAGGTCGGCGTTGATCGACACCATGATCCCGTCGCGGACGTAGGACCCCGCGGTGATGTCGGTCGCGAAGTCGTCGTCATTGGACAGCTCGACGTTGTTGATCTCCCAGTACTGCTGATTGCGCAGCACGATGGCACCGGTCAGGCCGACGGTGGCGGGATTCTTCGTGCCGTCCGCGTTGAACGGGCTCGGCACCTTGCCGTTGGTCGCGATGTACGGCCGGCCGGCGTTCGGGTCGCCGTACGCCGAGATGGTGACCGGCTTGCCGGAGCTGCCCGAGCCCTTCGGCCACAGCTGCTGGTCCTGCCACTGCTCACCGGCCTTGAGCAGAATGCGGTCGCCCGGTGCGAACGTGGTCGCGTTGGCCTTGGCCAGGGTGCGCCAGGCGGTCGCCGGGGAGGTCCCGGCGGAGGCGTCCCGGCCGAGGGTGGCGTCGATGAAGTAGTCCTTGCCGCCGGTGGTGTTCGGGGTGTTGCCCGGCCAGGACGCCTTGAGGGCGGGGCGGGCGCGGTCCGGGGCCACAGCGGCGTGCGCGGGCGGAACGAGCGATCCGACCAGCAGCGCGGCGAGCAGGGCGATGAAGCCTGCGTACAGCGACCGTATGGGAGGTGGTTCGGTACCGAAAGGTCTCATTGCTGCACATCCTCTGCGTTGACGGCGTCCATCGCCGAGGCGTCGATATCGATGTCGCCGTGATCGACCCGGCGCTGGATCAACTGGTCGAACTTCTCCTCGACGAGCGACTGCCGGATCCGCTGGCGGTAGTCGGCGAAGGCCTTGTCCTCATCGACGTATCTGCTGTCGAGCTCGTAGTAGGTGATCTGGCCGGTGCCCGTGACGGGGGCGGAGATCCGGCCCGGTGCGAGCTTTCCGAGCACCGCCATGAGGTCCTGGTCGTGTGCGGTCAGCCCGGCGGTGCCGCTGCCCTCGTACGTGGCGGTCGTGAACCTGGCACCGGGTTCGCGGGCGGCGACGGCCGCGAGACGCCCGGCGGCCTTGACCCGCCGCTGCAGGCCGGTGGCGTAGTCCGGGGCAGCGCCGGCGGGCACCGGCACGACGAGCTGCGCGTACTTGTACGTCGTCGCGTTGGCGCTCCAGGCGTCCTTGTCTGCGTCGAACGCCTTGCGGACCTCGGCGTCGGTGACCTGGAGCGGCGCGTCGGCGCCCTCGCCGAGCCGCTCCTTCAGAGCGGTGGTGAGCTCGGTGAGCCGGTGCGTGTAGTACTCCTCGGGGGAGAACCGCGTGACGCCGTAGACGGTCCGGCCGGCGGCGACGGCATCTGCTCGGTCCTGGTTCTCGGTGGCCAGGTCCGCGACGAAGTCCGCGTAGTCCACGGAGTCGGTGAGCCCCTGCTCCTTCGCGAGGACGAGCGTGGTCTTGTCCCGCCAGATCTCGTCGAGCGCACGGGTTTCGAGCCGCTGGAGCGCGGTCTGGTCGCCGGCTTTCGTGTTCCAGTCGATCGCGCCCCGCAGGTGGTACGTGTTGCGCAGCTCGTTCTGCACGGTCGGGGCGAGCCGCCGCATGTGGAAGAGCACTTCGTCGCGGGTCACGGGGTGCCCGTCGAGGGAGGCGACCTCGTCGCTGGTGCGGTGGTTGAGCATCGTCAGGCCGGTGACCAGCAGCGCGGCGAGGGCGACGCACACGCCGGTGAACAGGACGACGGCCCGGCGCGACGGCCTGCGTGACGTACGCGACGGCCTGCGTGACGTACCCGGCTTACGCGACGTGCCCGGCCTGGGCAGGGTGCCCTTCATGAGGCCGCTCCGATCGCGGCCACCCGGGCGACGACGGGCGTGTCCCGGACCTGGGGTACCTCGATCCGTACGGCGTCGACCTCGACCGGCGGGAACGTAAGGATGCGCTGGTGGCCCACCGCGTGTGCCTCGGCGAGCGTCGTCCAGCGGCCGTCCCGGTGGCGGCCCCGGACGACGACGTGCTCGATGCGCTGCCCCTGCGTGATGTCCTCGCCGAGGAGGACCGCCTCGACCGGGCGGGGCGGTGCGAACGCGAGTGTCACGGCAGGCAGGGGGTCCGCGTCGTCCGGCCGCCAGGGCGTGTGCCCGCTGCCGGGCCATGCGGTCGCGACGTCGCCCGGAGTGCCGGACGAGACCGTCGCGGTCGCCTCGATCCGCCGTGCCCGGAAGTCCTCGATGCGCCGCCCGAGCCGCTCCAGCACCGCCACGTCGGGGTCCCGTACGCGCCCGTCCCGGGCCGGCGGGACGTTGAGCAGGAAACAGGAGTTGCCGCCGACTGCACGCAGGTAGACGGTGAACAGCTCGTCCACCGAGCGGACCTCGGTGTCCTCGGCGGGGTGGTGGAACCAGCCGGGACGGATGGAGGTGTTGACCTCGGCCGGATACCAGACCAGGTCGGCCTCGTGCCCGGCCAGCGCGGCGCGGCTGCCGAGGTCGCGGTCCTCGCTGCGCACGAGCCGGGCGAAGGCTCTGTCGTCCGCCTTCTGCGAGCGGTCCGCGGTCCGTTCGGCGTCCTGGAGGGCGCGCGGGACCACGCTCCATTCGTCGGGGCGGGTGTCCCCGGCCTCGTTGCCGCACCAGCGGACGTCGGGCCCGCACACGCTGATGACCGCGTACGGCTGCAACTCCCGTACGACCGCGTAGTACCGCTCCCAGTCGTAGACCTGGACCTTGCCGTTCGGGCCCTCGCCGTTCGCGCCGTCCAGCCACACGGAGAACACCGGTCCGTACCGGGTGAGCAGTTCGGTGAGCTGGGCGATGTAGAAGTCGTCGTACGCGGTCCCGGAACCATAGGACGCCTCGGTGCGGTCCCAGGGGGACAGGTAGATCCCGAACCGCAGGCCGTGCCGCCGGGCCGCGTCGGCGACCTCCGCGACCACGTCGCCCCGGCCGCCCCGCCAGGGCGAGGAGGCGACCGAGTAGGCCGTGACGTCGCTCGGCCACAGGCAGAACCCGTCGTGGTGCTTGCAGGTGAGGATCACGCCGGTCATCCCGGCGCTCTTGAGTGCCGCGACCCATTGGTCGGCGTCGAGACCGGCCGGGTCGAAGGCGGCCGGGGCGTCGTGTCCCTCGCCCCACTCCCGGTCCGTCATCGTGTTCATGCCGAAGTGGACGAATCCGTAGAACTCCATGGCCTGCCACGCGACCTGGCGGGCGCTCGGCCGGACCGCCGCCAGCGCCCGTCCGGTGACGAGCGGCGCCGTGCGCGTCGATTCGTTCATGCGGTTCCCTTCCACTGATGCGGGGGGCGGGAGCGGTCAGCCACGACGTCGATCTCTGGGTCACATGGCGATCCGGGTTGTTACGGTGGCATCGATAACATGGACGCGCAAGAGGCACTCACCGAACGACTGAAACGGATCTCAGGGAAGACGCGGCGGCGCCGTGGAGCCGCGTACCGACAGCGACGCGGCAGCCACGGACTCCTCCACGCCGGCGTCGTCGCCCCGCAGCAGCAGGGCGACGGCCGCCGCGCCGTAGCGGTAGAAGTCCTGCCGGACGGTGGTCAGCGGCGGAGAGCAGTGGGCCGCCAGGGCGATGTCGTCGACGCTCACGATGGACACGTCGCCGGGCACCGACCGGCCGCGCTCGTGCAGGGCGCGGATCACCCCGAAGGCCATCTCGTCGCTGGCGGCGAAGACCGCGGTCACCTCGGGGATCATCGCGATGATCTGCCCCTGCCGGTATCCGGAGTCGGGCGACCAGTCGCCCTCGAGGGGCGGCGGCGCCTGGATCCCGGCGGCGGCCAGGCACTCCTGCCAGCCCTGTCGCCGCTGGCGCGCCTCGATCCACTCGTCCGGCCCGGAGACGTGCCAGACCTGGCGGTGGCCGAGGTCGAGCAGGTGCTGCGTGGCGACGCGGCCCGCCTCCCGCTGGTCGATCCCGAGCACCCTGGCGCCCGCGGTCCGCGAGCCGTCGAGGGTGACGGTCGGGATGTTCCGGGTGATGTCCTCCATCTTCTGCGTCACGGAGATGAGCGGCACGGCGATGACGATGCCGTCGACGCCCTGGTCCGCGAGCTTGGACAGGGACCGCTCCATCAGGCCGGTGTCCAGCGCGGCGATGGTCGCGATGGTCACCGCGTACCTGGCCTCGTCCGCGGCCGCCTCGACGCCGGCGGTCACCGCCGAGCGCGAGTAGTACCCGCCGGTCCGCAGCAGCACGAGTCCGATGGTGTGGCTGCGCCCGGAGGAGAGCGCCCGGGCGGCGTTGTTGAACTGGTAGCCGAGCTGTCGCACGGCGGCGAGCACGCGCCTTTTCGTCTCGGGGTCGACGTTCGGCGAGCCGCGCAGCGCGCGCGAGACGGTCTGCGCCGACACCCCGGCGGTCCGGGCCACGTCAGCCATGCTCGGCTGCCTCGTTGGCCGTGCGGCACCTTCGGTCATGGCGCTCCTGTCCCGCGGAGGGCCCGCGACGTCGTCGAGCAGATCATATCGAGGATGTTACGTATGGCATCGATAACATAGGCTGTACGTTGTGAGTCAGCTGCCCACGAAACCCATCTCTCCGGCCCCGGCCACGAGCGCCCTCACCTGGCACGGACGCCGGCTGTACCGGCACGGCGTCCCCCATCGCGTCCTGTCCGGAGCGGTCCACTACTTCCGCGTCCATCCCGGCCTCTGGCGGGACCGGATCCGCCGGATCGCCGACCTCGGGCTCAACACGATCGACACGTACGTCGCCTGGAACTTCCATCAGCCCCACGAGGGCGTGGCGCCACGCTTCGACGGCTGGCGGGACGTCGAGCGGTTCATCCGCACGGCGGGCGAGGAGGGCCTGGACGTCATCGTCCGGCCCGGCCCGTACATCTGCGCGGAGTGGTCCAACGGCGGCCTGCCGAGCTGGCTCACCGGCCGGGACATCGCAATCCGCAGCTCCGACCCGGCGTTCACCTCGGCCGTCGGCCGCTGGTTCGACGAGCTGGTCCCGCGTATCGCCGCGCTCCAGGCCGCCGAGGGCGGGCCGGTCGTGGCGGTGCAGGTGGAGAACGAGTTCGGCAGCTTCGGCGACGACCATGCCTACCTGCGCTGGAATCGCGAGGCCCTGACCGCACGCGGCATCCGGGAGTTGCTGTTCACCGCCGACGGACCCACCGAGCTGATGCTGGACGGCGGCACCCTGCCCGGGACGCTTACGGCCGTCACCCTGGGCTCCAGGCCCGACGCCGCCCGGCAGCTCCTCGCGGCCCGGCGGCCGGACGAACCGTTCGTGGTCGCCGAGTTCTGGAACGGCTGGTTCGACCACTGGGGCAAGCGGCACCACGTCCGCGGGGTGGAAAGCGCGGTCGGCACACTCCGCGACATCATCGCCGACGGCGGCAGCGTGAGCGTCTACATGGCCCACGGCGGCACCAACTTCGGGCTGTGGGCGGGCGCCAACGACCACGAGGGCCGGCTGCGGCCCGTTGTGACGAGCTACGACTCCGACGCGCCGATCGCCGAGGACGGCAGCCTCACCGCCAAGTTCTTCGCCGTGCGCGAGGCGCTCGACGCACATGGGCCCGTCCGGTCGCCCGCGCGGATGCCGACGCTCCCGCCGGCCCGCGTCCCCCTCGTCCACCGCGCCGACCTGCTCGCCGGCCTCCGCGCCGTTCCGGCCCCGACCTCGACCGGCCCGCGCCCCGCCTCGTTCGAGCGACTCGGGCTCGACGCGGGAATGGTCCTGCACACCGCGCACCCGCGCATCCCGGCGGGCGAGCACCGGCTCGTCCTCACCGACGTACGCGACCGGGCGCTGGTCTTCGCCGACGGCGCCCTCCTCGGCGTCGGCGACCCCGACGGCCCGGAACTCCCCGTGCGCGGAACCGGCGACGCGGTACGGCTGGAGGTCCTGGTCGAGAGCCTCGGCCGGGTGAACTACGGGCCCGGCATCGGCCGGCACAAGGGCCTGCTCGGTCCCGTCCTCGTCGACCGGCGAATCGTGCAGGGCTGGGACAGCACGCCGGTCGCGCTGCAGGAGTGGTCCGCCACGGAGCTGGCCGGGGCGGTCGCCGCCGGCCCTGCGACCACGCACGCCGGGTTCGCCGTCGCGACGTTCCACGTCGACACGCCCGCGGACACCTTCCTCGCGCTGCCGGGGTCGAGCCGTGGCCTCGTCTGGGTCAACGGGTTCCTGCTCGGCCGCCACTGGGAGATCGGGCCGCAGGTCACGCTGTACTGCCCGGCACCGCTGCTGCGCGTGGGCGAGAACACCGTGACGGTCCTGGAGCTGGAGCGGCTCGGCGCAGTCCTGGAGCTGCGGGACCGCCCCGAGCTGGGACCGCCGGAGGAGTACGTCGAGGAGTTCGACTGACGTAAGGAAGGGACCGTCAGTTCACCAGCGCGGCGAAGGCCTCGTAGGCCGCTTCGTCGAAGAGCACGAACCGCACCTCTTCCACCGCCGTCTCCGCGTCCCGCACCGTCTCGACGGCGATGCGGGCGGCGTCCTCCATCGGCCAGCGGTAGACGCCGGTGGAGATCGCCGGGAAGGCGACCGTCCGTGCGCCCAGCTCGTCCGCGACCGCCAGTGACCGGACGAAACACGAGGCGAGCAGGGCCGGGCCGTCCGGGGAAGCGCCCCAGACCGGGCCGACGGTGTGGATCACCCAGCTCGCGGGCAGCCGGCCGGCGGTGGTGGCGACCGCCTGGCCGGTGGCCAGACCCTTGCCGTAGTGGGAGGCACGGAGGTCGCGGCAGGCGGCGAGGATCTGCGGGCCGCCGCGGCGGTGGATCGCGCCGTCGACGCCTCCGCCGCCCAGAAGGGAGGAGTTGGCGGCGTTCACGACCGCGTCGACGGCCTGCTCGGTGATGTCTCCGCGGACCAGGGTGATGTGTGCCATGCACGCGATCCTGCCACTGCCCGCTACCAGTCGCAGGGCACGGTCAGGTCCTTGAGGGAGTCGCACAGAACGGCCGGCGTCCGCGGCCAGCCGTGCCGGTACCAGTGGGCGATGCGCCAGCCGAGCCGCTTCGGCCAGAGCGTCAGGCCGGGCAGGTCGGCGACCGGCACCCACACCGGCGACGCCTGCTCCACGTCGAGGTCGAGCGTGGCGCGGGGGCCGATCTCGCCGGCCGCTTCGACCAGGAAGTAGTGGCCCGGGTGGGAGCCGCCCCACAGGTTGCGGTTGACCTGGGCGATCTCGCGGATGATGGTGCCGGTCAGCCCGGTCTCCTCGGTGAGTTCGCGCAGTACGGCGTCCTGCGGGGTCTCCCCCGGCTCGATGCCGCCGCCGGGGATCTCGTACATGTCCTGCGGGCGGTCCCAGTACTTGATGAGCAGGATCCTGCCGTCCCGGATGACGATCGCGCCCGCCCTCGACCGCTTCGGCGGCCTCCCGTCCGGGTCCTCCAGCACCAGCCGGCCGTCCCACCACGGATCGCCGGACCAGGAGCGCAGGATCGCCTCGCTCGCCGTCCAGGGGGTGATCGGCAGGTGGACGGCCTCCTCGCGGGTCAGCAGCCGGGCCCGGCCGGCGTGCTCGGCGGTAGCCCGGAAGTACAGGTGCGTACCGGAAACGGTGCGCACCTCCAGCCTGGGCTCGGGCTCGACCTCGATCTCGCAGCCGAGCGCGGTGCGGGCCGCGTCGACCGCCGTGGCGGCGGGGTCGCCGCACGGCGGTACGGGGGCTCCCGGCAGGTTGCAGGGGTCCTGGACGGCAAGCCGTCCGTCGTGGAAGAGGATGACTCCGGCATGCAGTGAGGACATCCTCCGGACGCTATCAATCACCCCTGGTGCCGGGGCGAGTTGTTTCCGGGCCGTTGCCGGATCAGCCGAACTGGACGGTGGCGTCCATCTCCCACAGCAGCAGTTCCGCACCATCCGCACCGGAGGTGACCCGCTGGCCCTCGGCCGCCGTGACGCGGACCGAGTCACCGGCACGCAGCAGGCCCGTGCCTTCGAGCGCGGCCTCGCCCTTGGCCACGTAGAGGTGGACGAACGGAGCCGTAGGAAGGACCAGGGTCTCGTTCGCACCCATGCGCGCCGCCTGGAGGGCGGCGTGCTTCTGCGCGATGGAGATCGCCCGGACGTCACGGTGCTTGGCCATGCCGGAGGCAACCGTGGTCCAGCCGCCCCGGGCGAGCTCGTCGTTGATGTCGAGCTGCTCGTAGCCGGGCTTGATGCCCTGCTCGTCCGGGAAGACCCACATCTGGACGAAGTGGACGGGCTGCTGGTGCTCGGGCTCGCCCGTGAGCGTCCAGGAGTCGTTCTTCTCGCTGTGGAGGATGCCGGTGCCTGCGCTCATACGCTGGGCGAGGCCGGGGTAGATGACGCCGTTGTGGCCCTCGGAGTCCTGGTGGACCAGGCCCCCGTCGAGCACCCAGGTGACGATCTCCATGTCACGGTGGGGGTGGGTGTCGAATCCGGTGCCGGGGGCGACGATGTCGTCGTTGGAGACCAGAAGCAGCCCGAAGTGGGTGTTGGCGGGGTCGTAGTGCCGGCTGAAGGAGAAGCAGTGGTGGGAGTCGAGCCAGCCGGCACGGGTGTGGAAGCGGTCGTCCGCCCGGCGGATGTCCAGCTGGGTGTTCATGTCACTCCTTGCCTCGGTGGTCTCTGCTTCCAACGTAACATGTTGAATCTCGAACTATATTCCGAGAAGCGAACGAGGTAGACACGATGGCCACCGACTTCACCGAGGAGACCGCGACCGCCGCGGTCGTCGAGAGCTTCGAGAACACCCCGGACCCGCGGCTGCGGGAGATCCTGGGCAGCCTGACCCGCCATCTGCACGATTTCGTACGGGACATCGAGCCGACGATCGAGGAGTGGGAGCAGGCCATCGGCTTCCTCACCGCCACCGGGCACACGTGCGACGACGTCCGGCAGGAGTTCATCCTGCTGTCGGACGTGCTCGGCGTCTCGATGCTGGTGGAGACCGTCAACGACCGCAAGGCGGCCGCCGCCACCGACTCCACGGTGCTCGGCCCCTTCCACGTCGTGGAGTCCCCGGCCCGCGAGCCGGGCGAGTCGATCGACCTGCTCGGCACGGGTGAGCCCTGCGTGGTCACCGGGCGGGTCCTGTCGGTCGACGGCACGCCGCTGCCGGGGGCGCTGGTGGACGTATGGCAGTGCAACGAGCAGGGCTTCTACGACGTGCAGCAGCCGGATGTCCAGCCGCCCGGCAACGGCCGCGGGCTGTTCACGGCCGATGACGCCGGGACCTTCCGCTTCCGTACGGTCGTGCCCTCGCACTATCCGATTCCGACCGACGGGCCGGTGGGCGATCTGCTCAGGGCGAGCGAACGGCATCCGTACCGCCCTGCGCACATCCACTTCATCGCCGGGGCGGCCGGGCACACACCGGTCACCACGCACATCTTCGTGGCGGGCAGCCCCTACCTGGAGTCGGACGCGGTGTTCGCGGTGAAGAAGAGCCTGGTCGAGGAGTTCACGGCGATGGACGACCCGGAGCGGGCGGCCGAGTTCGGGGTGGCGAACCCCTTCCGGCTGGCGAACTTCGACATCGTCCTGCAGGCCTCGTCATGAGCGGCGACTTCGTCTACGAGGCGCTTCCGATGCGGGTCGTCTTCCGCCCCGGCTCCTCGACCACGGCTGTGGCGCAGGAGGCCGAGCGCCTCGGCCTGCGCCGGCTGCTGGTGCTCTCGGGCGCCCGCGGCCTCGGCACCGCGCAGGCCGTGGCGGACTCGCTCGGCGGGTCCTGCGTCGGCGTACACCCCGGCGCGGTGATGCACGTCCCCGTCGAGGTCGCGGACGAGGCGGTCGAGGTGGCCCGCAAGCTCGACGCCGACGGCTGCGTCGCCGTCGGCGGCGGCTCCGCCATCGGCCTGGGCAAGGCGATCGCGCTGCGCGCCGGCCTGCCGCTGATCGCCGTGCCCTCCACGTACGCGGGCTCCGAGATGACCCCCGTCTGGGGCCTCACCGAGGGCGGCGTCAAGCGCACCGGCCGCGATCCCCGCGTCCTGCCGCGCAGCGTCGTCTACGACCCCGAGCTCACCCTGTCCATGCCGCCCGCCCTCTCCCTCACCAGCGCCATGAACGCCCTCGCCCACGCCGCCGAGGCCCTCTACGCCCCCGACGCCTCCCCCGTCATCTCCCTCATGGCCGAGGAAGGCGTACGCTCCATCGCCGCCGCGCTCCCCGCCATCACCGCTCCCCCGGGCGCGCCCGGCTCCGCCGGTGGGCCCCGCGCCCAGGCCCTCTACGGTGCCTGGCTCTGCGGCGCCTGCCTGGGGGCCACCACCATGGGCCTCCACCACAAGCTCTGCCACGTCCTCGGCGGCACGTTCAACCTCCCCCACGCAGCCACCCACACCGTCCTGCTGCCCTACGTCCTCGCCTTCAACTCCCCCGCCACCCCTGCCGCCTCGGCCGCCCTCCGCCGCGCCCTCGGCGGCGTCCCCGACCCCGCCGCCGAGCTCCACTCCCTCGCCCGCCGCCTCGGCGCCCCCCGCTCCCTCGCCGACCTCGGCCTCCCGCCCGACGGCATCGCCCGCGCCGCCCACCTGGCCGCTTCCGCCCCCTACGCCAACCCCCGCCCCGCCTCCCCCGACGACCTCCAGGCCATCCTCACCGCCGCGTACGACGGGGCTCCGCCGCCCCCGTCAGGTGGGTGAGCGGGCTTCCCCCCCACCCCGCCCCTTCCCGCTGCACCCGATCAGCGGCTGGCGCCGCGTGGCGGGCTCCGCCCGGACCCGCCAGGGGCTTCGCCCCCGGACCCCCGAACGCCCTGCGGGCGTGTCCTCAAACGCCGGACGGGCTGAACTTGCCGTCCGGCCGGGAGGGGACACGCCGGGGGCCCCTATCCCTCGTGCGGTCCTCGCGGGCGCTGCGCTTGCTTCGGACCGGGGCGCGGTCGCGGGATCGACGTGGGAGGGGACACGCCGGGGTTCTCCCGCAGCGCGACGAGCGAGGATCCCGGGTCCGACATGAAGGCGCCAGAGTCGCGAGCGCCGAGGAGAGATCCCCGATGGTGGCACCGACCCCACAACACAACCAGGCGCACCACGGCCAACCCAGCCCGTCCGGCGCTTGAGGACGGAACCGCCAACCCCGACCGGGCCAGGGCGTCAGCCCTTGGGCAGGGCCGTGTCGTTCCTCAGCGCCGTCCAGACCTTGGTCGCCGCGCTCGTGGCCACGACCCGGTTGGGGTCGGAGGGCGCGGTGGTCACCGGCATCGTGATGGCGGTGAGGTTGTCGGAGCCGATCTCGCGGAGGCTCGACCCGAGGCTCATGAGCTCGCTCAGGGAGTCGAGGTCGGTGTCGGTGGTGATGGCGCCGGTGGCGGTGACCGCGACCTCGTAGAGCTTGGCCGGGTTGGTCAGGAGGTCGGCGGAGGACACCTGCTTGAGGAGCGCCTTGATGAGCTGCTGCTGGAGCTTGATGCGGCCGAGGTCGCTGCCGTCGCCGACGCCGTGGCGGGTGCGGGCGAAGGCGAGGGCCTTGGTGCCGGAGAGGTGGTGCGTACCGGCCTTGAGGTGGAGGTGGCTCTGGTCGTCGTCGATGTCCTGGGTCGTGGTGACGGTTACGCCGCCCAGGGCGTCGATGAGCTTGGCGAAGCCGCTGAAGTCGATCTCGATGTAGTGGTCCATGCGGACGTTGGTGAGTGTCTCCACCGTCTTGACCGCGCAGACCGCGCCGCCGACCGAGAAGGCGCTGTTGAACATGGCGCTGTAGGCGGCAGAGGTCGTACCGCCACTGGAGGTGGGGCAGGACGGCCGGTAGACGAGCGTGTCGCGCGGGATGCTGACGACCGTGGCCTTGGTGTGCGCGTTGTTGATGTGCACGATCATCGCGGTGTCGGAGCGGGCGCCGCTGCTGGTGCCGCCGCCGAGCTTGGAGTTGCTCTTGCCGCTGCGCGAGTCCGAGCCGAGGACGAGGATGTTCATCGCCCCGGTGGCGACCGGTGTCTGTGAGGCCGAGGCCGAGGCGGACGCGGACGCAGACGCACCGGCGGTGACCTTGGAGGGGCGGTCGGTGCCGAGCGCGCTGTTGATGTCGACGCTCTTGATGTTGTTGTCCAGGTGCCAGTACGCGATACCGGCCGCGGCGCCGCCGGCGGCGAGGACGCACGCGAGGGCGACACCGGACGCTATGAGGACGCGGGATCTGCGTCGTCGTCGGGGTGCGGCGCCGGGTTCGTCGCCCGTCGGCACCTTGTGGTCTGCGGTCATGCGGACGAACTTAGGTGCGGATTGTTGCGTTCAGCGCCGACGATCCCCCTTTCTTGGGAAGATCTCATAAACGTTGGGAAGATTTCATAAAGCGCAGGTCCGAGGCTGTGCGACGGCTGTGGCCGGGGCCCGCGCTGTGCGTCGGTGACAAGCGCGCGACGGGTCTTGCGCAATCTGCTCAGCGCCGCCTGACGCCCCGGCCACCCCGCCCCTACCGTCCGGTAGATGAATGAGAGCCGCAAGAGAGGTCAGACAGGTCAACGTCGGATATGGCGGAGCGCCGCGCTGGCGGGACTGCTCGCCGCCGGGTCACTGACCGGGGTCTCCGGCACCGCGCGGGCGCAGACCGCTGCCACGCGTGTGGAGACTGCGGTCGTGTCCAAATCACCGGTCACGGGTGTGACCGAATCCGTGGTGCGGGTGAAGATCGCGCTGCCCGCGTCCGTGGGGAGCCATCCGGCCGGGTGCGACTGGCTGTCGTATCTGCGCTACCGCGACAGCGCGGGCCCGGCTGCCTCGGCCGACGCCGACAAGGTCCTGGTCGCCCATCCGGGCATCCTGGAGGGCGCCGGGGCCTTCGACAGTGTCGCCCGCAACACCGTCGTGCAGGCGGCGAAGAAGGGGGAGCACATCGAGTTCTGGGCACTGGACCGGCGCTCGAACTGCCTGGAGGACCGCACCGGGATCCAGGCGGGGCTGGACTCGGGCGATCCGCACGAGGCGGTCGACTACTACTACAACGGCACGTCGGTGGAGGGTAGGAGCTTCGCCGGCTACCTGGACAACAGCCAGATCGGCTGGCTGTCGAAGATCGGTCTGGAGCAGACCGTCCGCGACGAATACGATCTGCTGGCGGCCGAACTGCCGTCCCAGAGCCTGCGCAAGCAGAAGGTGCTGTGCGGCGGCCACTCCCTCGGCGGGGTCCTCACAGGCTACTTCGCCGCCTGGGACTTCGACGGCAGGGCAGCCACCACCGCCGACGCCGGATACAACCAGTGCTCGGGCTACTTCGCCCTCGACACCACCATCTCCACCTCCCTCGCCGACCTGCAGGGCAGCATGCCGGCCGACCTCGACATCCCTGACGTCGGCATCGGCTACGCCGCCGTACAGGCAGGTCTGGACAGCGGCCTGCTGCCGCGCTCGGTATCGGCACCCGCCGTGATCAACGCGGAGACGATGACGCTGCTGTCCCTGGCCGGGCTGTGGGCCACGACCGCCCCGGACGCCGAGTCGGATCTCGCTCTGTCGGTGCCGCCGAACACCAATGTCGACACGACGAACCGGCTGCTGTTCTCCAAGGACGCCGCGACCTTCCTCCTGGGGACGCCGACGGTCGAGGACTTCCGGCTCACCAACGAGGCCGCGCTCGGCACGCTCATGGACGACAACTCGGTGCCGGTGTCCTTCATCCAGTCCAGCGTCGGCTTCTACGACGGCGGAAGCATCACCGACAAGAACTTCCCCGTCGCGAACGGCGACGACAGTCTCTCGTCCATCACCGGCACCGAGTACAAGGCCATCCCGGCGCTGCCGCACGGCCCGCTCTACACCTGGCGCAACTACGACAAGGTGGGCGCCGCCGGCGATCCCGGCTACACCTCGGCCGACGGCACGCCCTTCACCGACGCCTCCAAGGAGGTCACCGACATCCAGGAGCTCGCCCGCAGCCTGTCCGAGCAGCCGCTGGACTTCACCGAGGACTACTTCCCGACCAAGCTGGTCACCGACATCGAGCTCGGCACCTCGCCGCAGATCAGCAGGTTCGTCGTCCATCCGGACGGGCTGACGGCCAACCCCAACCTGACGGTGCTCGCCGGCGACGGCCTGCTGGCGGGCCACCCGCCGGCCGGCCTCGACCCGGTCGTCGCGCCCGGCTACCAGCACCTGGACGTGCTGACCGCCGCGCCGGTGCAGAACAACGGCGAGCCGGAGACGGTCTCCGCGCATCTGGCGCAGTTCGCGGTGGAGCACTGACGTCCGGACAGGAGCCGCACAAGGAGGCCCGGGGAGTCGCGGCTCCCCGGGCCTCCTTGTGCGGCTCCTCTTGCGGCTCTTCGCTCCGGTCACACCCTGCCCGCGGCGAAGGCGGCTGCCTCATCCGCCCTGTTGGTGTACGTGAGGTGCGCCAGGACGTCGTTCCCGCCGTTCTGGCAGATCGGGTCACCGGTCGCGCAGAAGTCGATGGTGCGGCTCTGGTACGTGCCCGTGACGCTCTTGCCCAGAGCCCGGATCGGGTTGCCGAACAGGAGGACGGCGGCCACCTTCGGCTCCAGGGCGGCGGGGATGGTGGCGACGATGGGGCTGCCGACGACCGCGCCCGCACTGCTGATGCCGATCGAGTTGTCCACGACATTGGCGCCCTGCGAGTAGCCGACCAGGATGAAGCGCTGGTTCGGGCAGGAGGCCGCCTGGCTTTTGACGTGGTCGACCAGGTCGGCATTGCCCTGAGCGGCCGAGGTCAGGTCCAGGCTGGCCGGGTAGTCGACGGCGTAGCTCGTGAGGCTCTTGCCCGTGATCTTCTTCTGCAGCGCCGCGTAGACCGGGTCGCCGACGACGATCCCGAGGGTGCCCGGCTCGAAGGTGCCGCGGGCCGCGACGACGTCGAGGTCCGCACAGGCCGCCGACGCGGCCGGGGCGGTCACCGCGACCAGACCGGCGCCGGCGGCCAGGGTCGCGGCGGCGACGGCCAGCCGTATTATCGAGTTCTTCATGTGGGGGAACATGTGGGGGAATCCTCCGAATGTAATGCGCATGGCAAGCGCGGCGAATGGACGGCCCGACGCTAACCGCCCCGCATTTGAAGGTGTTAGCGAAGGGAATGACAAAGCAATGACGGAATTCACTCCGTTGTTGAGTAGGGGAACCGTGCCGTCTTTGGCAGAGTTGTCACAGGTGGGCGGCGTTTCATGACAGGGATGGGAAAACCGATGAGATCCACGATGAGATCTGCTGAACCTGAAGTCCGCACCGCCGGGGGGATTGTGCGCGGGCGGACGCGGGACGGCCTCGCCGTCTTCCGTGGCATTCCGTTCGCGCAGCCGCCCGTGGGCGAGTTGCGTTTCGCCGCGCCCCGCCCCGCCCACGGCTGGGACGGGGTGCGCGAGGCCGCCGTGTTCGGGCCGGCGCCCCCGCAGTCCGCCGCGCTGGGCGGGCCGGGCCCGGCGGGTTGTGCCGACGGGGACGCGGACTGGCTGACGGTGAATGTCTGGTCGCCGGAGATTTCGGGCGGCGGCGCGGGCGGCCTGCCGGTCATGGTGTGGATCTACGGCGGCGCGTACATGTCGGGCGAGGCCGGTGATGCCACGTACGACGGGGCGGTGCTCGCCCGGCACGGCGAAGGCGTGGTCGTGGTGACCTTCAACTACCGCGTCGGTATGGAGGGTTTCGCGCACATCGAGGGCGCCCCCGCCAACCGCGGCCTGCTCGACCAGGTCGCCGCCCTCGAATGGGTCCGGGACAACATCTCCGCCTTCGGCGGCGACCCCGGGCGCGTCACCGTCTTCGGCGAGTCCGCCGGCGCCGGCTCCCTCGCGTCACTCCTGGCCATGCCCCGCGCCGCCGGGCTCTTCCACCGGGCCATCGCCCAGAGCGTGCCCGGCACCTTCTTCTCGGCCGAGCTGGCCTCCGACATCGCCACCGCGGCCGCCGCCGAACTCGGGCTGCGCCCGACGGCCACCGACCTGTCACGGGTCGACCCGGCCCGGCTGGTCGGCGCGGGGGACGCGACAGCCGCCAAAATGCTCCAGTACGAGGGACGTTGGGGCCAGGTCGCGCACACCCCCAGCCCCTTCTCCCCGGTCGTCGACGGCGACGTACTGCCGCTCACGCCGTGGCAGGCCCTCGCCGGGGGCAACTCATGGGCGCGCGATGTCGAGCTGATCACCGGTCACACCCGTGACGAATACCGGCTCTTCACAGGCCTGGCCGGTCAGCTCGGCCGGATCACCGGCGAACAGGCGGACACGGCGCTGCGCGCCTTCGCGCCCGACCCCGACGCCTTTCGCGCGGCCCACCCCGGCGCCGGCCCCGGCGAGCTCCACGAACGCGTCCACTCCGACTGGCTCTTCTCCGCGCCCTCCCTGCACCTCGCCCACGCCCACGCCTCGGCCGGTGGCCGTGCCCACCTGTACGAGCTGACCTGGTCCTCCCCCGCCATGGGTGGCATCCTCGGCGCCTGCCACGGCCTCGACGTCCCCCTCACCTTCGGCACCTTCGGCGTCGGCTTCTCCCTTCTCCTCCTCGGCGACACGCCCCCGCCCGAGGCGGCGGCCCTGTCCGAGCGCATACGCACCGCCTGGACCTCCTTCGCCACCCACGGCGACCCCGGCTGGCCCCCCTACGACCCCGACCGGCGCCTCACCCGCGTCTGGGACACCGACCCGGCCGTCGTCCCGTACCCGGAGGAGGCCTCCCGCGTGCTGTGGCGCGACCATGTGTTCGCGGCTCTGCCGCTGCTAGCCGGGCCGTAAGGACGCCGTGCGGAGGGCGAGTTCGAGGTCGAAGCGGACCTCGGGGTCGCGGAGGCGGTCACCGAAGAGCTTGTCCAGCTGACGGAGGCGGTAGCGGACCGTCTGCGGGTGGATGTGCAGTCGCGCGGCCACGTCGCCGACACTGCTGCCGCTCTGCAGCCACGCGAGGAGCGTTTCCGCGAGCCGGTCCCGCTGCGGGCCCGCCGCCGATTCGAGCGGCGCGAGCACCTGCTCGGAGAGCCGCCGCATCAGCGCTTCGTCCCCGTAGAGCAGCAGCGTGGACAGGTGATCCGTACACCGGACGATGCCACGCCCCGGCAGGATGCCGCGCCCCATCAGGGCGAGCGTACGGGTGGCGAGGCGCAGCGAATCGGCGGCTTCGCCGAGCGGCACGGTGGGCCCGACCGCGGCGGGGCGGCCGCGCAGCGCGAGCGCGAGGCTGCGGCCCCGCGCGCGGCCGGGGGTCTCGGGGTCGGGGACGACGAGGCGGGGCGGGCGGGTGTCCATGTCGACCAGGACACCGGCCGGGACCATGAGGCGGTCCTCGTCGTCTCCTTCGGGGGACGCGGCGAGGGCGACGACGGCGACCTGCCCCGGCATCGGCCACTGCGCGCTGTGCGCGAGATCCTGGACCGCCTCCGCCGAGGCCGGCGGGTCGGCGAGCAGCAGGTCGAGCAGGCGCTTGCGGCGCCGCTGCAGCTCGCCGGTGCTGCGCAGCTGTGCCTCGGTGTAACCGGCGGTCGCGGCCTCGGCGACCTCGTGGATGGTCACCATCGCCGCCTCCGCCAGCCCGGCCAGCACCACGGCGTCGAGTTTCTGCTCCTCGGCCGTGACGCCCAGCAGGCGCCAGGCCACCCGTCCGCCGATCCGCAGCGCGGACTGCAGGGCGTCGAGGCTGCGGCCCTCGAGGGCCTCGCCGCGGCCGATCTCGTAGTACGTCGCGGCGACCGACTCCCAGTCGCGCAGCGGGTCGGCGATCAGGTCGACGAAGAGCGTCAGGGCCTGGACGACGCCGGCTCTGACCATTCTCACGTAGGTGTCATCGGCGGGCCGGGCGTATTCGGGGACGCTGCTGCGCACTTCGCGTTCCACTTCGTCCGCGACATCCTCGAGCTGGGCGCGCAGCAGTTCGGCCAGCTCGACCGGTATCGCGGCGAAGGGATCGCTCGTGATGCCCTGTGGGGTGGGAATCACCATGGCGGACGGCTCCTTTCCGCTTGGCGGGGCCGTCGACACTATCGGGAGAAGCGGCGCGACGATGCCGAACCGGACACACAGCCCCATCACCGCCATTTGTCCGATGGTGACAACGTCAGGCTAAACGCCCAGCGCGGCGGCGAGAATCGGCCAGGACGTGGTGAACTCCTTCTGCCAGTACTCCCAGCTGTGGCCGCCGCCGGAGTAGTAGTGGGTCGTCACCGGGATGCCGAGCAGGCCCAGCAGGGCGGTGAAGCTGTGGGCGCTGGGCCACAGCGCGCTCTCCAGGGCCT
The DNA here is from genome assembly GCF_045040445.1 of Streptomyces sp. NBC_01537. Taxonomy (NCBI): domain Bacteria; kingdom Bacillati; phylum Actinomycetota; class Actinomycetes; order Kitasatosporales; family Streptomycetaceae; genus Streptomyces; species Streptomyces sp. NBC_01537. The sequence continues at coordinate 1,157,931 of NZ_CP109392.1, forward strand.
CGGGAAGCCAGTCGCCGAGGCCGCCTGCGAGGCCGCTGCCTTGTGAGACGTACAGCGGGGTGCCGCGCAGACCGGTGGCGCGGGCCCGGGGGTTGAAGGAGTTCCAGGTGAGGAGCTGGAGGATCGGGTTGCCCCAGAGTGACCACGCGGACAGGTTCTCCCGGGAGACGATCGCGTCCACGATCGGCGGCACTCCGAGCAGGGTGGTGTCGAGGATGCCGCTGTAGGAGGCGGCCGCGGTGAAGGCCCCCGGGTTGCGGGCGGCGTGTGCCATCGCGCCGTAGCCGCCGGTGGAGACGCCGGCGACGGCGCGGACGGTGGACGCCCGGTAGGTGCCGCGCAGGACGGCGGGGACCTCGGTGAGCTGGAAGGTCTCGTAGTCGGTGCCGTCGAGCCACTTGGTGGGGATGCCGGTGGGGCCGGCGTCGGGCATGGCGACGATGAGGTCCAGGCCCTCGGTGAAGGCCTCGATGTCGGTCTCGCGGGTCCAGGAGGTGTAGTCGTCGTGTGCGCCGTGCAGCAGGTACAGCACGGGCCAGGTGCGGTTCGGCTGCGTGGCGTGGGCGGTGGGCAGGATGACGCGGACGGGCGCGCTGCGGCCCAGCGCCGCCGAGGTGACGGAGATGTCCAGCGTGCGCGCGCTGATCTGGGTGGCGGCCTGCGCGCGGGCCGTGGTGGCGGCGCCGAAGAGCGCGGCGAAGCCGGCGGCGGCCGCGGCTTTGGCGACGGTCCTTCTGGAGGGGGTGACAGGGGTGGCTGTGGGGTGGTGCATTGCGGCTCCTCAGAACGCTCGGTTCAGAACGCTCGGTTCAAGTGGTCGGCGATGGCGTTGACATGAGGCGGGTCCAGCAGCGACAGGTGGTGCCCCGCTATGCGCACGACGTGCAGGTCCGGGCACACCTCGTCCCAGCCGAGCGTGTCGTCCCCGCGCTCGTACGCCCGGTCGCGCACGGTGTGCGGTGCGGGCTCGGTGGCCCGGAAGAGGATCACCCTGCCGCCGTAGCGGCCGGGGGTGTGCGCCTCGCCGATGCGCAGGTCGAGGTAGGAGGTGCGCTGGTGCTCCAGCGCGGCGGGCGGGATGTCGGCGGCCTCCTGCAGCATGCGCAGGACGCGTTCGATGCGGCTGCGCTCGTCCATCCCGGCCAGCAGCTCGTAGGGCAGGTCGAGCCGTGCGCCGTAGGTCCGCTCCACGTATTGGGCGAAGCCCTCGAAGTGCGCCCGCGTCCGGTCGCCTTGGACGGGCAGCGGGCGTACGGAGTCGATGAGCACGACGGCGTCCACCGGCTCTCCGGCGGCCGTGAGCAGCCGTGCGGTCTCCTGGGCCACGAAGCCGCCGAAGGACCAGCCGCCGAGCCGGTAGGGGCCGCCCGGGTACGCCGCCCGGATGGCCTGCGCATAGGCCTGCGCCTTGGCGGTGACGGTCCCGGCCTCCTCGATCCGCTCCAGGCCGATGACGGGCTGTCCGGGTCCGAGCAGCCCGGCGAGAGCCCGGTAGACGGTGCTGGGCCCGCCGGCGGCATGCGCGAGGAACAGGGGCGGCTGGTCACCGCCCCTGCGCAGGACGCGCAGGGGGCCGCTGCGCAGGGCGGCGATGTGGTCGGCCACGTCCTGGACGGTGGCAGCGCGAAGGAGGTCGCGCAGGGGAAGCCGCACACCGAACTCGTCCTCGACGGCGGTGCGGATGCGGGTCGCCATCAGCGAGTCCAGGCCGAGGCCGGCCAGCGCGGTGCCGGGGCCGAGCTGGTCCGGCAGGTGGCCGGTCACGACCGAGACGTGGTGGAGGAGGCGCCGCACAGCCGACGGCGCCTCCCCCGCGCCGCCTGCCACGGCGGCCGTCGGCGCCGGAGCAGGGGCGAGCCGGTGGTCGGTCCACCAGTGGCGGGTGTGGCGCCAGCTGGGTCCGGGGACGTCGATGACGCGGCCGGGCGGGAGCGGGATGGGGTGGCCGGCGGCGTGGAGGGCGGCGAGCTGGGTGCGGAAGGTGAGGGGACTGTCAGTGGCCCGGCGTAGCGTGGGGAGGGCGAGGGCGTCGGGGAGTGTTTCGGCGAGGGGATGGAGGAGAGTCGGGTGCGGGGAGATCTCGATGAAGGCGGTGTGGCCGTCCTCGGCGGCGGCCGCGAGGGCCTGGGCGAGGCGGACGGGGCGGCGGAGGTTGGCCGCCCAGTGCGCGGCGTCGTAGGCCGGGACCGCGCGCGGGTCGTCATGGACGGTCGAATAGCCGCGTACGGGGGCTGATTTCCCGCGTATGTCCTCCAGCTGGGCGAGCAGCTCCGGCAGCAGCGGGTCGACCTGGGGTGAGTGGCCCGCGCCCTGGACGGGCATGGTGCGGACCGCGCGGCCGAGCGCGGTGAGGTGGTCGGCGAGGCGGGCGACGGCAGCGGCGGCGCCGGTCACGATCTGCTGCCTCGGCGAGGAGTGCACCGCGATGTGTACGCCCGGGAAGTCCGCGGCCAGGGCGGCCAGTTCGGTGTCGTCGAGGTCGAGGACGGCCATCGCCCCGCCGCTGAGCGTGCTGAGGAGCCGGGAGCGTACGGCGATGACACGGGCGCCGTCCTCCGGATCGAGCGCGCCCGAGGCGACGGCGGCGGCGACCTCGCCCATGGAGTGGCCGATGACGGCGGCGGGTTCGACGCCGTGGGCGCGCCAGAGCTCGGCGAGGGCGACCTGCATGCCGTACAGGACGGGCTGGGCGGTGGCCAGGTGGCCGAGGCCGGTGCCGCGTTCAAGGCACTCGTGGAGAGAGATGCCGCAGGCGGCGGCGATCCCGGGTTCGAGCTTTTCGACGGCGGCGGCGAATGCCGGTTCCCGGTCGAGGAGTTCGCGGCCCATGCCGGGCCACTGGCCGCCGTAGCCGGAGAAGACCCAGACCGGGCCGGGGCCGATGCGGTCGCGGTCGCCGGTGAAGACGCCGGGGTCCGGCCGTGCTGCGGCGAGGGCGCGCAGCGAGGCGGCGAGCCCGGTGCGGTCGCGGGCGGTCACGACGGCGCGGGCCGGGCCTCGGCCGGTGCGGCCGGCGAGGGTGCGGACCAGGTCCTCGGTGCGGGCGGCGCGGCCGTCGGGGGTGTCGAGCCAGTCGGCGATGCGGGCCGCGGTGACGCGGATGCGCCCGGCGTCGGCGTCGCTGAGGGGCAGGAGGGCGGGGGCCTGGGGGGTGTGGGAGGGCTGATGGGCGAGTTGCTGCCATTCCTCCAGTACGGCGTGGGCGTTGGTGCCGCCGAAGCCGAAGGCGGAGACCCCGGCCACAGCGGTGCCGCCGTAGCGGGGCCAGGGCTCGGGCTCGGTGACGACGCGCAGCCGGGGGTCGTCCAGGGCCGGGGTGTCGCAGTGCAGGGAGGGCGGGATCCGGTCGTGGTGCAGCGCGAGCACGGTCTTGACCAGGCCCGCGATACCGGCGGCGGATTCCAGGTGGCCGAGGTTGCTCTTGGCCGAGCCGAGCAGCAGCGGCTGGTCCGGGTCGCGGCCCCGGCCGAGTACGGCGGCGAGCGCGCCCGCCTCGATGGGGTCGCCGAGCGGGGTGCCGGTGCCGTGCGCCTCGACGAGGTCGACGGTGGCGGGGTCGATTCCGGCCCGGCCGTAGGCGGCTTCCAGGAGGGCGCGCTGGGCCTGCGGGTTGGGCGCCATCAGGCCGTTGGAGCGGCCGTCGGAGTTGACGGCGGTGGCCCGGATGACGGCGAGCACCCGGTCGCCGTCGCGCAGCGCGTCGGGCAGCCGCTTCAGCACTGCGACCGCGCAGCCCTCGGCCCGCCCGATCCCGTCGGCGTCGGCGGAGAAGGCCTTGCAGCGGCCGTCCGGCGCGAGCGCCCCCGCCCGGCCGAAGGCGACAGTGACGGCCGGGGCCAGAAGAAGGTTGACCCCGGCGGCCAGCGCCACGTCGCTCTCGCCGGTGCGCAGGCTGACGCAGGCCTGGTGGACGGCGACCAGCGACGACGAGCAGGCCGTGTCGACCGCCACGCTGGGTCCGCGCAGGTCGAGTACGTAGCTGAGCCTGCCCGCCGCGATGCTCGGTGCCGCGCCGGTCGGGGCCCGGGGATCGACTGCGGCCGGGTCGGCGCCGGTGAGCCCGCCGTATTCGTTGGAGGAGATGCCGACGAACACGCCGGTCGCGCTCCCGGCGAGGGAGGGGGCCGGGATGGCGGCGTGGTCCAGCGCCTCGTGGACGACTTCGAGCAGGATCCGCTGCTGCGGGTCCATCGCGGCGGCCTCGCTCGGGCTGATCCGGAAGAACTCGGTGTCGAAGGCCGCGATGTCGTCCAGTGAGCCGAGGTAGCCGCCGCGGCGGGCGGTGCCGGGTGGGACCGTGAAGTCCTTCCAGCGGTCGGCGGGTACGGTGCCGACGGCGTCGGCGCCCTCGTCGAGCAGCCGCCAGTAGTCGTCCGGTCCGCGCACCCCGCCCGGCAGCCGGCAGCCGATCCCGACGACCGCGATCGGCTCGTCGGACGGCTCGGGCAGGGTCGCCCCCATGATCAGCGGCGCCGGCTCGGCCGAGCTCAGCCGCCGTACCAGGCCGTCCACGGTGCTGGTCTCCCACAGCAGGGTGGCGGGCAGCGCCCGCCCGGTCGCGCGGGCCAGCTCGCCGGTGAGGGCGACCGCGTCCCGTGACGACATGCCGTAGTCCACCAGCGGCCGGCCCCCCGCCACCTCGGCGGCGGCCGTCCCGCCCCAGGACGCGACCCGCTCGGTGATCAGCCGTCGCAGCGCGGCGGCGCCGGTGGCGCCTGCGGCCCTCACGCGGCGTCACCTCCCGCGTGGGCGGGAGCGTATGCCCCGTCCAGATAGCGCGTCCGGGTCAGCGACCGGGACACCTTGCCGCTGGAGGTGCGCGGGACCGTGCCCGGCGGGACGAGGACGAAGTCGCTGACGCGCAGGCCGTGGCGGCCGGAGACGGCGGCGCGGACCGCACGGGCGACCTCCTCGGGGGCACGGTCGGCGGCGGCCATAGTGCGGCCGTGCTCGGCGACGAGGACGAGGCCTTCCGTGCCGTCGTCGAGGGCGACGGCGAAGGCGGCGAGGCGGTCGCGGCGGACGGCGGGGTGGGCGTTCTGGGCGGTGGCTTCGAGGTCCTGGGGGTAGTGGTTGCGGCCGTCCACGATGACCAGGTCCTTCAGGCGGCCGGTGACCACGAGCTGCCCGTCCAGCATCACGCCGAGGTCGCCGGTGCGCAGCCAGGTGCCCGACGCCCCGCGCAGGCCGGCGTGGAAGGCCCAGCGGGTCTGCGGGGCCCGGTTCCAGTAGCCCCGGCCGACGTTGGGGCCCTGGACCCAGATCTCGCCGACCTCGCCCTCCCCCAGCGCGGTGCTCCGCGCCGGGTCGACGATCCGCACCCGCTGGTCGGCCGGCTCGCCGCAGCCCGCCAGGTCGACGGCCGCCGGGTCGCCGGGGGCGACGGGCAGGGCCTTGCCGGCGGCCAGCGCCTCGCGGTCGAGCACGAAACGGCGCAGCGGTTCGCCGGGGCGGGCGGCGCACACGAAGACGGTGGCTTCGGCGAGTCCGTAGGAGGGGCAGTGCGCGGTGCCCGGCAGTCCCTGCGCGGCGAAGGCGGCGTGGAAGCGCTCGGCGGTGGCGGGGCGTACCGGCTCGCTGCCGTTGAGGAGCGCGTGGACGCCGTCGAGGCGCAGCCCGGCCTTCTCCTCCTCGCCGATCGCAGAGGCGCAGTAGTCGTACGCGAAGTTCGGCGCGGCGCTGGTGGCGCGGGGGTGGGCGGCGAGCAGGCGCAGCCAGCGGGCGGGGCGCTGGAGGAAGTCGGCGGGATCCATGAGGACGGACAGCAGTCCGCGCACGACGGGGGCGGCGATGCTGAGCACCAGGCCCATGTCGTGGTAGAGCGGCAGCCAGCCGACGGTGGTGATGGGCTGCTCGTCGGCGTCGTAGGCGGTCAGCGCCTGGCGGGCGTTGGCCACGACATTGGCGTGAGAGATCTCGACGCCGGCCGGAACCCGGGTGGATCCGGAGGTGTACTGAAGGTAGGCGGTGGATCCGATCTCCAGCTCCGGCGGCTGCCGGCCGTCGGCCTCCTCTGCCTCGTCGGCCTCGTCGTCCGGGACGAGGTCGGTGGCGAGGACGGGGACCGGTATCCGCCGGTCCGCGAGGAAGGACCGTACGGCGTCGAGATGGGCGCGGGTGGTGAGCACGGCCGAGGGATGGGCGTCGGCGAGTACGGCGGCGAGCCGGTCGCCGTGCCCGGGCAGGTCGGGGGTGAACATGGGGACGGCGACGCGGCCCGCGCTCAGCGCGGCGAGAAAGCCGATGACGAAGTCCGGGCCCTGCGGGCAGAGCAGGGCGACCCGGTCGCCGGGGGCGGTCGTCCGGGCGATCCGGGCGGCGACGGCCCTGGTCCGCACGTGCAGGCGCCGCCAGGTGAGGGTGCGATGGACGCCGCGCGAGTCGTACGTGGGGTGGTCGACGAAGGTGAAGGCGCGGCGGGTGGGCGTGGTCTCGGCCCAGTGCCGCAGATGGCCGGGCAGGGTCAGGGAGTTCGTGGGCATGGGGCGGCTCCTCATGTCACAGCAGTCACAGCGGTCACAGCGGGATGTTGCCGTGCCGCCGGTCGGGGACAGCGGCACGCTTGGTGCGCAGGGCGCGCAGCGCGCGGCAGATGTGTGCCCGGGTGTCGCGCGGCGCGATGACGGCGTCGATGTAGCCGCGCTCGGCGGCCGCGTACGGGGTGGCGTAGGTGGTCTCGTAACGCTCGATCAGGCGAGCGCGCAGGGCTTCGGGGTCCGCGGCCCCGGCGAGTTCGCGGCGGTGCAGCACGCTGACCGCGCCCTCGGCGCCCATCACGGCGATCCGGGCGGTCGGCCAGGCGAGGTTGACGTCGGCGCCGAGGTGTTTGGAGCCCATGACGGCATAGCCGCCGCCGTAGGCCTTGCGGATGACGACCGTCACCTTGGGGACGGTGGCCTCGGCATACGCGTACAGCAGCTTGGCGCCGCGCCGGATGATGCCGGCCTGCTCCTGGCTCGCCCCGGACAGATAGCCGGGGACATCGGCGAAGGTCAGCAGCGGGATGCCGAAGGCGTCGCAGAAGCGCACGAAGCGGGCCGCCTTCTCGGAGGCGTCGATGTCCAGGACTCCGGCGGCGTGCAGCGGCTGGTTGGCGACCACGCCCACCGACCTGCCCTCCACCCGGGCCAGGGCGCAGAGGATGTTGGGGGCGAACAGCTCGTGCACCTGCAGGAGTTCGCCGTCGTCGACGACCGCGCGGACGATGTCGCCCATGTCGTAGGCCAGGCCGGGCCGGTCCGGGACCAGGCCGTCCAGCCGTGGATCGGCGTGGGCGAGGGGGTCGGCGGAGGCGGGCGGGGCGTATTCGGGCGGCCGCTCACGGTTGTTGGCCGGCAGATAGGACAGGAGGTCGCGCACGGTGTCGAGGGCGTCGTCCTCGTCCTCGGCGAGGAAGTGCGCGTTGCCGTTGGCCTCGTTGCTGGCCCGGGCGCCGCCCAGTTCCTCGGCGGTGGTGCGCTCGCCGGTGACGGCCTCGATGACGTCGGGTCCCGTGACGAACATGTGCGAGGTGCCGTCCACCATGACCGTGAAGTCGGTGATCGCCGGCGAGTACGCGGCCCCGCCCGCACACGGACCCATGATCACCGAGATCTGCGGGATGACCCCGGAGCCCTGCACATTGCGGCGAACCAGCTCCGCGTAGAGGGCGAGCGAGGCGACGCCCTCCTGGATTCGGGCGCCCCCGGAGTCGTTGAGGCCGATGACCGGGCAGCCGGTCTTCAGCGCCAGGTCCATGATCTTGACGACCTTCTCGCCGAAGGCCTCACCCATGCTCCCGCCGAACACGGTGGCGTCCTGCGCGAACACGCAGACCTGGCGCCCGTCGATGGTGCCGTAGCCGGTGATCACACCGTCGCCGTACGGCCGGATCCCCTCATCCCCGGTGGGCCTGGCCCGTACGAAGACATCGGTCTCCGTGAACGACCCCGCGTCCATGAGCCGCTCGATCCGGGTCCGCGCGGTCAGCCGCCCGCGCTCCCGCTGCCGTGCCACTGCCCGGGGCGATCCGGGAGCGCCCGCCTGTTCCCGGCGACGCGCCAGATCGTCCACGCGCCGCGCCGTGCTGTCCGCACGGGACGTTTCCGCGATACTCGTCACAGCCACCTCCGAAGGGGCTTTCGAATATCGCAGCCCCTGGGATGCCTGCCGGGTGATTCACCCCGCGCTGTGGGTTAGTTGAGCCTCCCGAGCCCTGGTTTCGTCACCGCATGACAACGGCCCCACCCGCCCCGAGGGGCACGTGGGGCCGTGGCCTGCGTGCGGCTCGGTGCCGGGTTCAGGCTCAGCCGCTCTTACGGCGGAACTCGCGCTGCCCGCCGGCCCGCCCGTGCGCCCCGTGGATCTTCGAGCCGTCCCGGCCCGCGCCCCCGGCCGCGGCCGCCGCGCCTCCGTTGCGCTTGCGCTCCAGTGCCTCCCGGAATTTGCGCTTGACGTCGTCCTCCGCCGCCTCGGGCGCCTCGGGCACCGCGTTGTCGACCTCGGGCACCTCGCGCGTCTGGTCCGAAGCTTCCGCTTCCATGGCCGCCTCCTGGTCTGGGTGAGTCATGGGGACAGCCTCGCACGTCGGCGGCCCGTTCACAGCCGCCGCCGGGCGACTGCAGGCCGGCGATCGGCGCGAGCCCGTTTGAATACTGTGCGGGCGGACGAGAGTCACGAGAACGACGAGAGCGGAGCGGACCGGAAATGAGCGACCCGAGGATCATCACCGTGCGGCCCGGGCCGGGCGAGTACGCCTGGACGTTCGGCGGCGCGCCGCCCGTGGCGCGGATCGCGCCCGGGACGGTGCTGGACCTGTACACCGAGGACTGCTTCGCGGGGCGGGTGCGATCAGTACGGGACCTGGTGTCCGAGGTGTGCGAGTTCCCGTTCCTGAACCCGCAGACCGGGCCGTTCTACGTGGAGGGGGCCGAGCCCGGCGACACGGTGGCGGTGCACTTCGTGTCGATCGAGCCGGCCCGGGACTGGGCGGCGTCCACCACCGTGCCGCTGTTCGGCGCGCTGACCTCGACGCATACGACGGCGACCCTGCAGCCGCCGCTGCCCGAGGTGGTGTGGATGTGGCAGCTGGACCGGGAGCGGCGCGTGTGCGAATTCGCCGCCCGGGACAGCGACATCCGCATCGAGCTGCCGATGGACCCGATGCACGGCACCATCGGGGTCGCGCCGGCCAACCTCGAAGTGCGCTCCGCCCTGGTCCCGGACGCGCACGGCGGCAACATGGACACACCGGAGATGCGGGCCGGCGTGACCTGCTATCTGGGGGTGAACGTCGAGGGCGCGATGCTGAGCCTGGGCGACGGGCACGCGCGGCAGGGCGAGGGCGAGACCTGTGGGGTGGCGGTGGAATGCGCCATGAACACGGTGGTGGTCGTGGAGCTGCTGAAGGGGCTGGCGACCCCCTGGCCCCGCCTGGAGTCGGATGCGTACATCATGTCGACGGGCTCGGCGCGCCCGCTGGAGGACGCATTCCGGATCGCACAGCTCGACCTCGTCCAGTGGCTGGCCCGCGACTACGGGCTGTCGCAGATGGATGCGTACCAACTGGCCAGCCAGGGGGTGGAGTCGCCGCTGGCCAATGTGTGCGACACCAACTACACGGCGGTGGCGAAATTCCGCAAGGCGTGGCTGCCGCCGGGGACCCCGAACCGTGGGCTGCACCAGCAGTTGAGGGAGACCGCGGCGCTCCTGTGACGGGCAGGCGGCGGGGGCGGGCGGGGCAGGAGTTAGGACTTCCTTGACCGGAGGCCCGTTGCCGGGCCGTAGGTCGACATGTACATTTCAAAACACCGTTACCCGTAGGCAACCTCAGCGCAGAGTCTACGCGCGCAGAATGATCGCCGCACTACCTCTACCACTCCCCCACACGGAGGTACCACGGATGCTCGTATCACCCAGGGCCCGTCGCAGAGTTGTCGGGACGCTGGCCGTCCTCGGCACCCTGCTCGGGGGCGCCGCGGCCCAGATCCAGGCGGCCCCCGCAGCGGGCGCCGCCACCACCAACCGGGTGCTGTTCGACAACGCCCACGCGGAGACGGCCGGCAACGCCGACTGGATCATCTCCACCAGCCAGCCCGACCCGCTGAGCCAGGACTCCTCGCCCTCCTCCGAGACGGACTGGACCGGCGCCCTCTCCTCGTGGGGCGTCGCCCTGCAGAAGACCGGCAACTACAGCCTCAAGACGCTGCCTTCGGGAAGCTCCATCACCTACGGCACCTCCGCCGCGACCGACCTGTCGAACTTCGACACCTTCGTGCTGCCCGAGCCCAACACGCTGTTCACGACGGCCGAGAAGACGGCCATCATCAACTTCGTCAGCAATGGCGGCGGGCTCTTCATGATCTCCGACCACACCGGCGCCGACCGCAACAGCGACGGCGAGGACGCGGTCGAGATCCTCAACGACCTGATGACCAACAACAGCGTCGACAGCACCGACCCGTTCGGCTTCTCCATCGACTCGCTGAGCATCAGCTCCGACTACCCGAGCGCGATCAGCGACAGCACGAACGCCGTGCTGCACGGCTCCTTCGGCACCGTCACCAAGTCCCTGATCGCCAGCGGCACGACGGCCACCCTCAAGCCCGCCGACAACTCCAACGTCAAGGGCCTGCTCTACCGCACCGGTTACTCCGGCAACACCGGGGCCTTCTTCGCCACCAGCACCTTCGGCAGCGGCCGCGTCGCCTTCTGGGGCGACAGCTCCCCCATCGACGACGGCACCGGCCAGTCGGGCAACACCCTCTACGACGGCTGGAACGACACCGGCGCCACCAACGCCGCCCTCGCCCTCAACGCCACCGAGTGGCTCTCCGGCGCCACCGACAGCGGCGGCGGTGACGACGGCGGAGGCGACGGCACCTGCACCGCCGCCCAGCTGCTCGGCAACCCGGGCTTCGAGTCCGGCAACACCACCTGGACCGCCACCAGCGGGGTCATCACCAGCTCCAGCAGCGAGGCCGCCCGCACCGGCTCGTACAAGGCCTGGCTCGACGGCTACGGCTCCGCCCACACCGACACGCTGTCGCAGTCGGTGACCATCCCGAGCGGCTGCACCACCGCCACGCTCAGCTTCTACCTGCACATAGACACGGCGGAGACCACCACCAGCACCGCGTACGACAAGCTGACGGTCACCGCCGGATCCACCACCCTGGCCACCTACTCCAACCTCAACGCCGCCAGCGGCTACGTCCTCAAGAGCTTCAGCCTCGCCTCCCTGGCCGGCACCACCTCCACCATCACCTTCACCGGCGTCGAGGGCTCGACCCTGCAGACCTCGTTCGTCATCGACGACACCGCGCTCAACGTGAGCTGACCGCCGCGTCGCTCTGGAGGGCCTGGGCGCTCGCCCAGCCCTCCAGGTGACCGGCGAACACCTCCGCTTGGGCAGGCCAGTTGAGCCCCGCCGCGGCGGCCGCACGGCCCCGCCGGCCCTGGGCGCGCCGGAGTCCGGCGTTCTCCCGCAGCCGGCGGACCGCGTCGGCGGCCGCGCGCGGATCCCGGAAGTCCACCACGATGCCGCAGTCGTTCGCCCGCACCAGCGCGGCCGCGAGCGGGGTGGGGGTGGTGACCACCGGGATGCCGTACGCCATGTACTCCACGACCTTCGTCGGCCGCGAGTGCCGGTAGTTGGCCTCGTCGCGCAGCAGCGACAGCCCGGCGAGCGCCCCGTCGAGCCGCGCCAGGGCCTCGTCGTTGGGCAGGAAGCCGTGCCAGCGGAGCACCCCGTCCCGGTCGGCGGCCTCCAGCAGCCCCCGGACGTCGCCGTCGGCGGCCCCTATCGCCTCCACCCGCACCTCCGGGTACAGCAGCCGGGCCATGGCGATCAGGTCCTCGGCGCCCCGGCCCCGGGAGATCTGGCCCAGATAGACGGCACGGTCCGCGCCCGGCAGCTTGGGCGGCGAGACAGGGACGGTCGCCAGGTTGAGCACAACGGGATGGGTGCGCCGGAACCGCCGCTGGTAGGCGTCCTCGGCCAGCAGCAGATGGATCCGGCGCTCGGCCATCCGCTCGGCCGCCCGTACGACCGCCCGCACCGGCGGCCGCAGCGCTCGCGGCACCCAGTGCTTCATGGCGATCGCCGCCGCAGTGTCCTCGTGCACATCCCATACGACCGCGGGCCCGGGTCCGCCGCCGGCCCGCCAGCGGCGCCTCAGCCCGGGCAGGGCGAGCAGCAGTTCGGGATCGTGCAGCAGTACGACATCGGCCTGCGCGCCTCGCTGGATGAGAACCCGGCGGGCCTCGCGCAGCGCGGTGCGCCGGTCCCGTCCGACGGCGCGCGGCAGGTCGACGCTCTCCAGGCGCGGCCGGGGACGGGGGCGTACGCCGCGCGCGGCGAAGGGCGCGGCATAGGTGACCTGGTGGCCGTGTTCGAGGAGCGCCGCGATCTCGCGGTGCAGGATGCGCGCGTCCTCGGGGTGGTGCACCACTGTGGCGACGAGTACGCGCATCACAGCACCTCCACATCGGGCCGGAAGACGCGTCCGCGGGTGTCGAACAGCAGCCGCGCGTCATCGGCGACGGCCCGCAGGTCGTAGGCGCTGTGGTCCTGCAGAAGGATCGTCAGGTCGTGCTCGCGCAGCGCGGCCGTCAGATCGCCCACCCGGGGGACCCGCTCCCCGTCCAGCTCCCACTCCGGGACGAAGGGGTCGTGGTAGGCGACGGCGGTGCCGAGTTTGCGCAGCAGCCGGGTCACGGGGACGGCCGGGCTCTCGCGGCAGTCGGCGATGTCGGGCTTGTAGGTGACGCCGAGCAGCAGCACCCGGGAGCCGTGCAGCGGCTTCTCGGCCTCGTTGAGCATGTCCTGCGCCCTGCGCACGACGTATTCGGGCATCCGGTGGTTGATCTCGCGGGCGAGCTCCACGAAGCGGAACTCGTAGCCCAGGGTGCGCACCTTGTACGACAGGTAGTTGGGGTCGATGGGGATGCAGTGGCCGCCGACCCCGGCGCCCGGGTGGAAGGCCTGGAAGCCGAAGGGCTTGGTGGCGGCGCAGTTGATGGCGTCCCAGATGTCGACGCCCAGTTCGCGGCAGAGGATGGCCAGCTCGTTGACGAGCGCGATGTTGACGTGCCGGTAGGTGTTCTCCAGCAGCTTGGCCATCTCGGCCTCGCGGGTGCCCTTGGCCCGGACGACGGTGTCGACGAGCTTGCCGTAGAAGGCGCATGCGCGTGCGGCGCATTCCGGGGTGTGCCCGCCGACGATCTTCGGGGTGTCGCGCAGGCCGTGCGTCTTGTTGCCGGGGTCGATGCGCTCCGGGGAGAAGGCGAGCGCGAAGTCCGTGCCTGCGCGCAGGCCGGATTCCTCAAGGATCGGCCGGAGGATCTCATCGGTGGTGCCGGGATAGGTCGTGGACTCCAGGACGACCAGGACCCCGGGCCGCAGCCCGGCCGCGATGGCCTGGGCCGCGCCGGTGACGGCGGCGAGGTCCGGGCCGCCGTCCGGGGACAGCGGCGTCGGTACGCAGATGACGACGGTCTGCGCCTCGGAGAGCCACTCCCGGCTGGCACTGGCCGTGAAGCCGGCCGCCAGCATGCGCGCGAGGTCGTCGTCGGAGACATCGTCCACATGTGAGCGGCCGGCGTTGAGACCGGCCACCACGTCCGCGTCCAGATCATGGCCCACGACGCTCATACCGACCGCCGCCGCTTCACGGGCGAGGGGCAGGCCCACGTATCCGAGGCCCACGACTGCGAGATCCACCGTCATGCCGCACCATCCAGAGCGCTTTACACGGCCCCCAGGTGGCGGTAGGCCTCGCGGGTCCGCTCTGCGATGTGAGCCCATGTCCGGTCCCGGGCCACTCGAGTGCGGGCAGCGTCGCCCATAGTCCGCCGTTGATTTGGACTATAAAGGAGCATTTCGAGCACGTCTGCCCAGGAAAATGGGTCTTCGGGCGGAATTAGCCTCCCGTTCACCTCGTCTTCCACCAGTTCTCCCATTGCCTTGACATCACTTGCCGCGATGGGAAGACCGCTCGCCATCGCCTCGACCGGCTTGAGAGGGGTCACGAGATGGCACACCCGTTCCCCTGTGCGCGGCACCGCGAAAACGTCCAGCACCGCGTGATGAGCCCTCACCTGCGCATGCGGCACACGCCCTGTGAACAGCGCTGTCTCCGCCAGACCCAGCCCCGCGGCCTGCCGCTGCAGGGCCGGCCGCAGCGGCCCGTCGCCGACGATCAGCAGCCGCAGCCGCACCCCCCGGCGGCGCAGCTCGGCGGCTGCCTCCAGCAGGGTGCCGATGCCTTCGTGCGGGGCGAGCGTGGACACCGTGCCGACCACTACCTCGTCCGGGGCAATGCCCAGGCGGGCGCGCAGCTCCCCGGCCGGGGGCAGCGGCTCCAGGAAGACGTCATCGACGGCGTTCGGCACGACGCGGATCTTCTCCTCGGGGATGCCGCGCCCGGCGATCTCCTGCTTCATCGCCTCACCGAGGGTCAGCACGAGGTCCGCCTCGCGCATGCAGTACGTCTCCAGGGCCCGCCGTTCCCGGTACGACGCCGAGTCGGCGCTGCGCCCCGGACCCTGCGTCAGCCAGGTCTCCTCCAGGAAGCCGCGCACCTCGTAGACCACCGGCAGCCCGAACGACCTGCCCAGGGCCAGAGCCACTCGCCCGTTCGGGTGATCGGTGGCCGCGTGCAGCACCGCCGGGCGGATCCGCTCCACCAGACGGGCCGCCAGCTCCGCGTTGCGGGCCAGCGCGGCGGCCGGCGCGGCGGGCATGAGGGCGGGCAGCAGCCGGTGGTAGGGCACGGCGTCCACGTACTGCACCGGGCGGCCGTCCCACACTCCCTGGGCCACCGGGAAGCCCAGCCGGGTGACGACCTGCGGGTCGAGGCCCGCCGCGCGCTGCGCGCGGGCGATGGCGTGCGTACGGACGGTGTATCCGGCGTTTCTGTACGGCAGGGAGTTGGTGACCACGTGCAGGACCCGGCCGGGGACGGGGCGGGCGGCGGGTTTTGCGGCATGCGCATGCGGCGCGGGCGGGGCCACGGTCACCGCCGCCGGCCCGTAACCCGTCGTGCGCATGCCGCGAACCTGGTGCGGGTCCCGTTCCGGCAGCCGTGCCAGCGCTCGCGCGGCCGGCCCGCGCAGGGGTCCCGGAGCGAGGCGCAGAGCCAGGCCGGCCGCCCGTACCGGATCGCCGCGCACATGACGGACCGCCACGGAGACGGCAAGAATCAGGGAACGAAAAGTACGTCGGCGCACATTCCAACCCTAAGTGGGCATGGTGAACGGGAGGCAACGTGCTGGACCACGTAGTCCATGTGGTCGGTGCCCGGCCCAATTTCGTCAAGGCCGCCCCGGTCGTGGCGGCGCTGCGCGCGGCCGGGCAGCCGCAGTCCGTCGTGCACACCGGGCAGCACTACGACGAGCGCATGTCGCACATCTTCTTCCGGGAGCTGGGCCTGCCGGAGCCGGATGTCGACCTCGGCGTCGGCTCGGGCAGCCATGCCCGGCAGACCGCCGCGCTGCTGACGGCCCTGGAGGAGGAGCTGACCGCCCGCCCCCCGGGGCTGGTCATGGTCTACGGGGACGTCAACTCCACGCTGGCGGCGGCCCTCGTCGCCGCCAAGCTCGGGCTGCCGGTGGCTCATGTCGAGGCGGGGCTGCGCAGCTTCGACATGACGATGCCCGAGGAGGTGAACCGGCGGCTCACCGACCAGCTGGCCGAGCTGCTCTTCGTGACGAGCGCGGAGGCGGTCGGCCATCTGGCCGGCGAGGGCGTGGCCCCGGACCGGGTCCACTTCGTCGGAAATCCGATGATCGACACTCTGATGGCCCATCTGCCGCGCTTCGATGCGCGGGCCGCCCGCGAGACGCACGGCCTGCCGGAGCGCTACGGCGTGGTGACCCTGCACCGCCCCGCCAATGTCGACGATCCCTCGGCGGCCTCGGCGGCCGTGAAGGCCCTGCGCGAGGCGGCCGAGCACATCGAGCTGGCCGTCCCGCTGCACCCGAGGGGCCGGGCCGCGCTGGAGGCGGCGGGCCTCGGCGAGGCCAGGCGCGTACGGATCCTGGAACCGCTGGGCTATCTGGAGTTCATGGGGCTGCTGCGCGGGGCGGCGGTGGTCATCACCGACTCGGGCGGGGTGCAGGAGGAGACCACCGTGCTGCGCGTGCCGTGTCTGACGCTGCGCCCCAACACCGAGCGCCCGGTGACGGTCACCCACGGCACCAACCGCCTGGTCACCCCCGAGGGCCTGGTGTCCGCGCTGATCGAGGCGCTGGACGGGTCCGCCGCGGCCCCCGAGGGCCCGCCGCTGTGGGACGGCCGGGCGGGCGAGCGGATCGCACGCATCGTGACGGACTGGCGAAGGGACCGGAGGGACCATGCCTGAGCGCACGCAGGAATCCACGCGGGAGTCCGCTCAGGAGTCCACGCAGGCGTACTGGGACACCCGGCACCGCCGCCACGACGAGCTGGCCTCCGGCGGCCACATAGGCCTCGACCGGGCGGGCAACGAGATCTTCTACGCGCTCCGGGTGGGCTCCCTGCTCCGCCTCATCGGCGACACCGCCAGCCCCCGCGACCCGCTGTTCGTCCTCGACGCGGGCTGCGGCAAGGGCCATTTCGCCCGCGCCCTGGCCCGCTGCGGGCACCGCGTGGACGCCTTCGACGCCAGCCCGGCGGCCGTCGCCCACTGCCGCGAGGAGGGCGGCGGCCCCCGCTACGCGGTCCGCGAGCTGGCGCAATGGCACAGCGCCTGGCTCTACGACGCCGTGCTCAGCGTGGACGTCCTCTTCCACATCCTGGACGACGCCGTCTGGGCGGCCTCGCTGGCCAACCTCGCCTCCCTCGTCCGGCTCACCGGCCGGCTCCTGGTCACCGACGAGGATCCGCCCGCGCGCGTGCCGCGCGGCGACTACATCCTGCACCGCACCGCCGCCGAGTACCGGGCCGTGGTGGAGCCGCTCGGCCTGCACTACGGCGGGTTCACGCCGTACGGTTTCCGGGAGAACCGGGTCGGCTTCCATCTCTTCACGAGGACTTCCTGATGCGCCTCCTCGATCTGCTCCACCCCCACCTCGGCGGGGTGACCGAGGTCGTCGACACCACCGGCGGCGGCATCGCCCTGGAGCCCTACCTCCAGCTCCCCGAGGGCACCGCGTTGCGCCGCGCCGACGACACGACGGTCATCGGCGAGGGCGCCCTCGCCCTGCTGTCCTACGGCCCCGATCCCGAGCGCCACGACGGCCTCGACGCCTGTCTCGCGGCCCTGGGACGCCTTCGCACCGGCGGCCGCGGCCTGATCCTCTTCGGCTACCGGGCCCATCTGCTGCCCTGGCACCGGCTGATGGACGCCCTGGTCGCCCACCGCTGCCAGCCACTGCGCGCGGGCGGCCTGGACTACGTCCACCTGCACGGCGGCATGGCGTTCACCTGTACGGAGCAACTGCTGCCGCTGCACGACGGCGACGGCCGCCCCGCGCCCGGCCAGGACGGCACGTCCACCGCCCTGCGCATCGCCGGCGAGTACGTCCTGGCCGACTTCGTCTCCCGATCCCAGCGGGCCCGGCTGCTCGACCTGGAGCGGGAACGGGAGGCCGACGCCCGCGCGCTGGAGACGCTGCGCCAGAACAGCGGTGCACGGCAGGCGGCGGAGGTGCTGCGCGAACGGGACCGGCTGGCAGCCGACCTGCGGGCGGCGCGGGAGCGCATCGACCTGCTGGAGACCCGGGTGACGATGCTGCAGGGCTCGACCTCGCTGCGGGTGGGCCAGGTGCTGATCGGCGCGGCCCGTTCGCCGCTGCGCGGGTCGGCTCGGCTGCCGGGCGAGCTGTACGGGATGTGGCGCGGCCGCCGCCGGGGCCCCGTGACGGCCCCGCCGGGCGCGGCCGGGCCCGGCCGCGAGGAGGCCGCCGAGGGCGACGCCCGGCTGCACCTGGCACACCGCGCCTTCACCGCCGGGCCCCGCGACCGGTTGGTGATCGCCGGGGTGCTGGACGCCCGGACGGCCCGGGACTTCGCCGTGGACGCGGCCGTCAGCAGGCTGCTCCCGCACGACGCCCGGATCGTCACCGAACGGACCGATCCGGACGCCGTCGTGGTTCAGCTCAGCGCCTGCATCGCCGCGGCCTCCGGGCCCTGGGCCCACACCGGCACCGGCGCCGCCCCCGACCTGGACCGGCGGCTGGCCGAGGTCCTCGCCACCGCCCGTGCCCTGGGCCGCAGGACGGTCCTGTGGCGGGACGCCCCCGTCTCCGCCGCGCCGGGCCTCGCCCGCCTCCCCTGGGACGCCTTCCTCGACGGCGACACCGGCGTCCGGCCCGGCCGACCGGAGCACGCCGCCATGGACCCGGCCGGACTGCGCGAGCTGTTCACCACCCGGGCCACCCGCGTACGCCTGTCGGAGCTGGCCCGGATCGCGGGCGCTCCCGATCCTCTCGACGCCCGACGGGTGGCGGTGCTGGCCGATCCGCGCGGCCCCGACGGGACCGCCCTGCTCATCAAGCAGGTGCTCGCTCAGCTCCACCCGCCCGTCGAGGTCCTGGTCCCCCGGCCCGGGCCGGCCTTCGAGGAGCTCACCGCGAGCGGCATCGCCGTACGCGCGTCCGCCGACGGCCCGACCGCCCCCTGGGTGTCGGACTGGACGGCCGATCCGGACCAGGACCGGCCCGCCGCCTATCTGCTCGACCTCATGTGCGCGCAGGAGTGCTCGGGCGCAGCCCAGCCCGGCCTCGTGCCGAAGGAGGCCCTCCGATGACCCGCACGCGACGCACGGTCAACGCCCTGGTCTACGGCGACGTGGACCTCAACCTCATCGACGGCTCGGCGGTCTGGGCCCAGTCCATGGTCCAGGTCCTGTCCCTGGCCGGGTGCCGGACCCGGCTCGCGCTCAAGGCGCCGGTGCGCACGGGGCGGTTGGTGGACCCGCTGGCGGAGCTGCCGGGTGTGTCGGTGGTGCGTACGGACCGGGTGCTCTCTCCCGTGCGGGCCGCGCGCGTGCTGCGCGAGCTGGACGAGCGGGAGAGCTGCGATCTGCTGGTGCTGCGCGGGCGGAAGCTGGTGGCGCAGGTCGTCTCGGACGGGCATTTCGACGGCCGGATCTGGGCGTATCTGACCGACATCCCGCAGTCGGCGGCCGAGATGACCGGCGAGGCCGCCGAGGAGCTGGGCCGGATCGCGCAGGCCTGCCGCCATCTGCTCTGCCAGACCGAGGAGCTGCGCTGCTTCATCGAGGCCTGGGTGCCGGCCGCCTGCGGCAAGGCTGTGCTGTACCAGCCGAGCGTGCCGGTCCCGGACTTCGAGCTGCCTGCGCATGACGCGGCGGGTGATCCCGTACGGCTGGTCTACACGGGCAAGTTCGCACCGCGCTGGAACACCCTGGAGATGACCCGGCTGCCCGCCACGCTCGCGGAACGGGGCATCAAGGCGGAGCTGCACACCGTGGGCGACAAAGTCCACGACGATCGGCACCACCCGGAGTTCCACGACCGCATGACACGCGCCCTGCGCAGCGCGCCCGGCGTCGTCCACCACGGCGGCACCCCGCGCCAGGAGGCCATGCGGATCGCCGCCGGCTGCGACCTCGGCCTCGGCTGGCGGCACCCGGAGCTGGACGCCAGTCTCGAACTCTCCACCAAGGTCCTGGAGTTCGGCACCCTCGGGCTGCCCGTCGTCCTCAACCGCACCCCCGCCCACGAGGCCCTCCTGGGCGCCGACTATCCGCTCTTCGTCGCGGGTTCCGGCGCTCTCGACGACGCTGCCGAAGCCGTCGCCCGCGCCGCCGGATCCCCCTCCGACTTCCGCCTCGCCGCCACCCGCTGCCGCGACGCCGCCGCGCACTTCTCCCTGGACCGCGCCGCCGACCGCCTGCGCGGCCACCTCGAACGGGCCTTCCCCGACCGGCCCGCCGTCCTCGACGGCCGCACCCGCCCCCTGCGGGTCGCCGTCGCCGGGCACGACCTGAAGTTCTTCACCCGGCTGCTGGAGCACTTCCAGGCCCTCCCCGGCCTGGAGGTCCGTGTCGACCACTGGCCGGCCCTCGCCAAACACGATCCCGCCGCCGGCCGGGAACTCGCCGCCTGGGCCGATGTCGTGGTCGTCGAGTGGTGCGGGCCCGCCGCCGTCTTCTACAGCCGCCACAAGCGGCGCGGCAGCCGCCTGGTCGTACGCCTGCACCGCTTCGAGCTCTACGCGGACTGGCCGTCGCAGGTCGACATCGACGCCGTCGACCAGGTCATCTGCGTCAGCCCGCACTACGCCCGCCTCACCCGCGAGCGCACCGGCTGGCCCGAGAACAAGATCACCGTCGTCCCCAACTGGGTCGACGACCGCCAGCTCGACCGCCCCAAGACCCCCGACGCGCGCTACCGCCTCGGCATGATCGGCATCGCCCCCTCGCGCAAGCGGCTCGACCTCGGCCTGGACGTCCTGGAGGCGCTGCGCGCCCGCGATCCGCGCTGGCAGCTCTCCGTCAAGTCCAAGATGCCCTGGGAGTACTGGTGGATCTGGAACAAGCCGGAGGAGCGCGCCCACTACGACGCGGTCCTGCGCCGCGTCCAGACCTCCCCACTGCTGGACGGCGCCGTCGTCTTCGACGGCTTCGGCCCCGACGTCGCCGTCTGGCTCCGCCGCATCGGCTTCGTCCTGTCCACCTCCGACGACGAGTCCTTCCACCTCTCCCCCGCCGAAGGCATGGCCTCCGGCGCCGTCCCCGCCCTCCTCCCCTGGCCCGGCTCCGACTCCATCTACGACCCCCGCTGGATCCACGACTCCCCCGCGGCGATGGCCGACGCGATCGCCGCCACCGCGGCCGACGGCTGGGAGGCCTCCGCCGCCCTGGCCCGCGACCAGCTGCGCTCCTCCTTCGCCCTGGACGCGGTCCGCTCCGCGTGGACCGAGCTGCTCCACGGCTAGGCTCTTCCCCTCCGGGAAACCGGATTGCGCTCTGCCCCGGCGGTCCCCAAGGATCGCCGCATGCCTACCTTCACCTCGTACGACGGGACCGAACTCGCCTACCACCTCCGGGGCGAGGGTTCGCCGTTGATCGTCCTCCCCGGCGGGCCCATGCGCGCCTCCGCCTACCTCGGCGACCTGGGCGGGCTGTCCGCGCACCGGCAGCTGGTGCTGCTGGATCTCCGCGGCACAGGGGACTCCGGTATACCGGAAGACCCGGCTACGTACCGTTGCGACCGGCTGGTCCCCGATGTCGAAGCGCTGCGCGCGCACCTCGGCCTGGACCGCGTCGACGTGCTCGGTCACTCGGCGGCGGGCGATCTGGCCACGCTCTACGCGGCCGCGTACCCGGAGCGGGTCGGCGCGCTGATCCTGGTCACCCCGCGAGCCCGCGCGGCCGGCATCGACTTCACCGAACAGCACCGGCGTGAGACGGCCGCGCTGCGGGCGGACGAGCCGTGGTTCCCGGAGGTGTACGCGGCGCTGGAAAGGATCTGGGCGGGCAAGGGGACCGAGGCGGACTGGGATGCCGTCGTGCCCTTCTACTACGGCCGCTGGGACGCGGTCGCGCGGGCCCACGCCGCCGAGGACGCCGCCCAGTCCAATGAGGAGGCCCAAGCGCTCTACCCCGATCCGGCCGCCTTCGACCCGCCCACGACCCGGGCCGCGCTGGCAGCGCTCGACGCACCCGTGCTGATCATCGCGGGCGAGTTGGACAGCGGGCCGACCCCGGCCGTCGCGGCCGAGTTCGCGGCGGTGTTCCCCAAGGGGGAGGTCGTGGTGCAGCCGGGAGCCGGGCACTTCCCGTGGCTGGACGACGCTAATTGGTTCGTGCGGGCGATCACCGGTCGCTAAGCTCGGCCGTGTCCAGGTGCGCAGGCGACGGATACTTCTGTTCTGTAAAAACAGCGACCCGGGTTCGAATCCCGGCGGTCCGGCTCCGGCCGGGCTGTGGTGCAGCGGCCTAGCATTCCGGTTCCGTCACCGACTCCGATCTCTGGATGAACCACCACGGCGAACGGCCCCTCGCATGCGAGGGGCCGCGCCGTGTACGCGATGGATCACACCGTGGTGCGCGTCCACTGCTGATTCGTGCCGGTCCCGCACGTGTACTGGATGAGATAGGCCCCGTCGGCCGTCGAAGCCCCGTTCACGTCAAGGCACTTGCCGCTGTGCCGGACGACGAGCTTCACATACCCGCTCCCGGCGTCGACGACCTGCCATTGCTGGTTGGTGCCGCTGCCGCAGGTGTACTGGATCACCCGGGCGGCGTTCGCCGTCGAGGCGTCGGTGATGTCGAGGCACTTGCCGCTGTTGCGGGAGATCACCTGGTAGTAGCCGGTGCCCAGGTCCTTGAACCACCACTGCTGGTTGAGGCCGCCGTTGCAGGTGTACTGGATGCCACCGGCGCTGTCGGCCGTCGAGGCACTCGCGATGTCGGCGCACTTGGAGCTGTGCCGGGCCTTGAGCGTCTCCCAGGGCCCGCCGACGCCGGCCACGGAGCCGGTGGCGGTGTCGATGCTGATGCTCGGGTAGTACTGCAGGCTCAGGGTCGTGTTGGTGGGGAAGGTCAGCGGCAGCCAGATGTACAGCGAGTCGTTGACGGTGCCGCCGAAGGAGTTGCCCCATCGGTCGCCCATGTAGAGGTACGACGTGCCGGAGGTGCCCTGGACCGGGAGGACGTACGCGGTCTGGGACTTGTACGCGGTGGAGTCACCGACATTGGCCAGTGCGGACCAGGTGCCGGTGATGCTGGTGGCGGTGGCGTACTTCTGCTGGTTGGGATTCCAGCCGGTGGCGGCCGAGGTGAGCAGGAAGTAGACGCCGTTGCGTTTGAACATTGCGGGCGCTTCGCGGGAGGAGCCGGCGAAGAGCAGCTGGACGCGGCTCTCGACGCTCAGGTAGTCCGCCGAGAGCCGGTAGACGTGGAGGTCGGCGTTGTTGTTGGCGGCCGAGATCATGTACGCGGTGCCGTCGTCGTCCTTGAAGAGGGTGATGTCCCGGGACATGTAGCCGAGCGGCTGGAAGCTGCCCTGCCAGGTGTAGTTGCCGTCGACGGTGCTGGAGGTGGCGACGGCGGCGCGGGCCTCGGTGTAGTCGCTGCCGTTCTCCTTGTGCATCCACATCACGTACTGGCCGGTGGAGGCGTTGTAGATGACCTTGGGGCGCTCGATGTTGGCGGTGGCGAGCTCGGAGTCGGTGGACTGGGTGAGGACGTGGTTGCGGAACTCCCAGGTCTTCAGGTCCGTGGAGCGGTAGGCGGAGACGTACTTGAAGGTGTTGTCGCTGTTGCGGTCCTCGCCGAACCAGTAGTAGTAGGAACCGACCTTGATGACCCCGCCGCCGTGCGCGTGCACCACGTCGCCGTCGGTGTCGGTGAACTGCGTCGCGTTGGTGACGGTGACGGTCGCGGCGTGCGCCGCTCCCGCCGTGAAGAACTGGGCGACCAGGCCGATACAGACGGCGAGCACCCAAGCCCAGGAACGAGCTCTCATACGTTTCCTCCCATGCCGTGCGGGACATTTCACACCCCTTCGAAGAAGGGGCTTACTTGGAGGTGACGTGTGGGATGGTATGGGCGACCGACACCTCTAACAAGACGTCGGTCTCGACCGGATCGTCTGAGTCCGGCCCCGCCGCCCCGCACCCGCCCCTAGGATCGGCGGCGGGGTGGGAACGGAGGCAGCACAGGATGACCGGACGACAACAGCCGCAGTACGACGTGCTCGTCGTCGGCGGAGCCGGCGTCGACACCGTCGTCCGCGTCGACTCGCTGCCGGTGCCGGTGGCGGATTCGGTGTGGGCGCCGCCGATCAGGGAGATGCCCGGGCAGACCGGTGGCTACAAGGCGCTGGGCTGCCGGGCGCTCGGGATGACGGTGAAGTTCCTGGATGTCATCGGGGACGACTGGATCGGCGCGATGGTGCGCGAGCACCTGGCCAAGGGCGGGGTGGACTTCGAGGCCGTGATCTCGCCCGCCGGGACGCGGCGGGCAGTCAACCTCGTGGACGCCTCGGGCCGGCGGATGTCGTTCTACGACGCACGGGATCCGCTCGACCTGCGCATGCCGCGCGAGTTCTACCTGCCACATCTGCGCCGGGCACGGCACGTGCACCTGTCGATCATGCACTACGCGCGATTCCTCTACGACGACATCGAGGAGCTCGGCGTCCCCGTCTCGACCGATCTGCACGACTGGGACGGCGTGGCGGACCACCACAAGGAGTTCGCGCTCCGCTCGGACCTGGTGTTCCTCAGCGCGGCCGGGGCCGGGGAGAGGATCGCGGGGGTGATGCGGGACATCCTCCGTGACGGACGGGCCGAGGCGGTGATCGCGACAGCGGGGGCCGGAGGCTCGTATGTGCTGAGCCGGGACGGCGGCGGCAGCACCCCGCGCCATGTGCCGGCGGTGGCGCCGCCCGGGCCGGTGGTGGACTCCAACGGCGCGGGCGACGCGTTCGTGTCGGGCTTCCTGTACGGCCGCCGGGCGGGCCGGGACCTGGAGGACTGCGCCCGGCTGGGCGCCGTCGCGGGGGCGTACGCCTGTACGGGCGAGGGGAGTTCCGCGCTGGCGGACGCAGAACTCCTGGCTCAGGCCTTGTAGCCGACGCCGCCGTAGAAGGTGCCGGTCCGGCGCAGTTCGTCGGCGTCCGGGAGCGGGCTGCCGGGGCCCGGACGCCAGAGCGGCACCTGGACGAGGCCGGGGTCCAGCAGGTCGAAGCCCTCGAAGAAGGGCAGGATCTCGGCGTGCGGGCGGAGGTTGACGGTGGCGGTGGCGCCCTCGTAGACCTTGGCGGCCTTGGTCTGGGAGCCGTCGGGGAAGAAGTCCGCGGTGCCGTGGGAGAGCACGAGGTAGCTCCCGGCGGGGAGGGCGTCGCCCAGGGTCCGGGCGAGCCGGGCGGGGTCCTCCTTGTCGGTGACGAAGTGCAGGACGGCGACGAGGAGGAGCGCCACGGGCCGGTCGAAGTCGATGAGCTCGCGGATCGTGGGGTGGTCCAGGATCGTCTCGGGCTCGCGGACATCGCCGAGGAAGAAGCCGGTGTTGCCGGCGCCGGTGAGTCTGGCGCCGGCGTGGGCCGCGACGATCGGGTCGTTGTCGACGTAGGCGACCCTGACCTCGGGCGAGACGGCCTGGGCGGTCTCGTGGGTGTTGGGCGAGGTGGGGATGCCGGTGCCGATGTCGATGATCTGGCGGATGCCCTGCTCGGTCACGAAGCGCGTGGCGCGCTGCAGGAAGCCGCGGTTGGCGCGGGCCGACGGGCGGATCGAGGGGAACAGCTCGATGACCTGCTCGGCGGCTTCCCGGTCCACCTCGTAGTTGTCCCAGCCGCCCAGGTAGTAGTCGTACATCCGGGCCGGGTGCGGGCGGCTGGTGTCGATCTGCTCGACCGGGAAGCCCTCGTCGCTCAACGAACTACTCCGTATCTCTGGTCAGGACAACGCTGTCAGGACAGCAGGAAGTCGGCTTCTCCGGCTTTGGCGCCCTGGATGAAGGTGGTGATCTCGTGGTTGGTGTAGATCAGGGCGGGGCCGTCCGGGTCGGTGGACTGGCGCAGCGCCACCCGGCCGTCGTTGAGCTTGAGGGCCTCGACGCAGGATCCGCCGTTGCCGCCGCTCCACGGCTTGCGCCAGCCTTCGTTCCCCAGTTCCCCGGCCGGCATGCCGTTGTATATCCGCTTGTTCATGTTGTTTGTGCTGTTCGAACCGTTTGTGCTCATGGTCAGGTCTCCCCGTGGATCTCACCGAGTATGGCCTCGGTGTTCTGTGCAGGCGCAGCCTGCGCGCACATCCGGTCCAGCGCCTCCAGGAAGGTCGTGACGTCGTCGCGGTCGTCGAAGTACACCGCGCCGACCAGGCTCTCGGTGTAGACGATGTCCGGGAGTTCCTGGACGTGGAACCGGAAGATGTGGAAGGGCCCGTACATCGCGGGATGCGGTCCCACGGCGAAGGGCATGATCTGCAGTCGTACGTTCGGCCGTGCGCCGGCCTCGATCAGTTTGGCGATCTGGGCGCGCATGATGCCGGGGCTCCCGATGGGTCTTCGCAGAACCGTCTCATCGAGCACACACCACAGCAGTGGCGCGTCCTTGCGGTCCAGCACCGCCTGGCGTTCCATGCGCAGCGAGACTCCGCGTTCGATCTCCTCGTCCGGGGCGTGCGGGAGACCGGCCTTGAGGACCGCGCGGGCGTAGTCCTCGGTCTGGAGCAGCCCGGGGACGTAGTGCGGCTCGTAGACGCGGATGCTGGCGGCATCGCCCTCCAGGCTCACGAAGGCTCTGAACCAGTCGGGGAGGACATCCCGGTAGCGGTGCCACCAGCCGGGCTGGTTGGCCTGGCGGGCGAGGGAGAGGAAGGACTCGACCTCGGCGGGGTCGGTGACCCCGTATGTCTGGAGCAGCTTCTCCACGTACGGGATCTTGAGGCTGACCTCGGCCTTCTCCATGCGGCGGATCGTGGCATGGGTGACGTACAGGGCCTGCGCCGCCTGCTCGTAGGTCAGGCCGGCTTTCTCCCGCAGGTCCTGGAGCCGCTTTCCGAGCACCACTCGCAGCAGGGTGGGGCCACCCCCGCCTGCCGGCCGCCCGTCGATCACGAACCGATCCCTCCAACTGCCGTCACAGCACAGAAGTGTGGCACGCCATCAGCGCAAGGAACAGCCTGTCAGGTCAATTCTGTAATTTACAGATCGCATCTTGCCAAAGCTTCAACTGCACACGCATAGTTGCGGCGTGGCTGCTTCCCAAGACGCTCTCCCCCTCCGGTTAGAGCGCCGTGGCGCCTTCGGGTTGCCCGCTCTCGGCGCCTCGGTCGCCGAGGCCCGGCGCCGTGTGCGCACGATCCTGCGGGAGTGGGAGGTGGCGGACGAGGTGCGGGACGACACCGAGATGGTGATCTCCGAGCTGTTCACCAACGCCGTGCGGCACACCGCCAGCGAACTCATCAGCTGCGAGCTGCGCCTGGCCGACGGCCGGGTGCACATCGAGGTCACCGACGAGGGCAACGGCCCCACAGAGCCCCAGCAGCGCACCGCCCATTGCGACGAGGAGGGCGGACGCGGACTGCTCCTGGTCGGCCTGCTGTCCCGGGCCTGGGGAGTACGGCCCCGCGGCATCGGACGGGGCCGCACGGTGTGGGCAGAGCTGACCCTGTGACCTGGTCCCGCTTCAGTCCAGCGGCAGCAGATCCGGGCGCTTGGCCTCCACGTTGTCGCCGGAGGACTCGCCGCGCAGGCGGCGTCCGATCCACGGCACCAGATACTCGCGCGCCCACTGGATGTTGTCCCGCCTGACCTCCCCGGGGGCCCGCGCCGGCAGCGGCGGCCACGCCTGGTCCGGATCGGCCGGCACATCCAGGCCGAGCACCTGGCCGGCCCGCAGCGCGACGCGCGTGTGCCCCTCGGGGGACAGGTGCAGCCGGTCGGCGTCCCAGGCACGGCGGTCCTGGACCGAGCGCAGCGACCACAGGTCGAGCACCGGGCAGCCGTGCCGGTCGGCGATGGCCCGGACGTGCAGGTTGTACGTGGCGATCTTGCCGCGCAGCAGGCCGAGCACCGGCGTGCCCCGGGTGTCGAAGCCGGTGGTGACCACGAGCGTGCCGACGGCGGCCTTGAGATCGACGACGGCGGCCTCGAAGCGCTCGGCGGCCGCGTCCGGGTCGCTGCCGGGCCGCAGGATGTCGTTGCCGCCCGCGCAGAAGGTCACCAGGTCCGGGGCGAGCTCCACGGCGCGCGGGACCTGCTCCGCGACGATCTGGTCGAGGAGCCGGCCCCGCACGGCGAGGTTGGCGTAGCGGAAGTCGTGCTCGGGCCTGCGGTCGGACAGCAGCACCGCCAGCCGGTCGGCCCAGCCCACGAAGTTCCCGTCGGGGCCGGGGTCGCCGACGCCCTCGGTGAAGCTGTCGCCGATCGCCGCGTACGACCCGATCGCTCCGGTTTTATTTGTTCTCGAATCGTCTCCCACGGGAGCACATCCTTCCCCTCGGCAAGTGACCTACGCCACCGTAACCAGGGGTTGACGTGCAGTGACTTATCCCACTCGGTCAGTTCCGCCGAAGGTGGAATACAGCGGCGTCAAGATCACCCTTCAGTCCGGTGCGCAGCCCGTGGTGCAGCAGCACCGCCCCCCGGTGGACCTCGCCGCTCTCCACGTCGGTGTACGTCGCCGCCGGGTCGAGCCCGCGCAGCCGCAGCGCGGGCTGGGGCTCGCCGTGCCGCTGGTGGCGCAGCCAGGCCAGCACCACGGTCTCGTCGCCGCGGACGTACTGGACGGCGCTGAGCTCCTCGCTCGGCGGCCGCAGCCGGTACTGCTCACCCTGCTGGACCAGGGGGCGGATCGCCTTGTAGCGGGCGATCCACTCCCGGGCCTCCTCGAGCTCGGCCTCATTCCACTTGACCAGGTCGCCGCCGATCCCGAGCACCCCGGCCATGGAGGACACGAAGCGGTACCGAAGCGAGCTGACCCGGCCGTTCAGCTGCTCATTGGGGCTGTCGGTGACCCAGGCGGACATCACCCGGGCCGGGTGGATCTGGCTGAAACCGTGCTGGATCGCCAGCCGGTCCAACGGGTCGGTGTTGTCGGAGGTCCACACCTCGTCGGTACGGGACAGGACACCCAGGTCGATCCGCGCGCCGCCGCCCGAGCAGGACTCGAAGGCGACCCCCGGGTGGGCCTCGCGCAGCCGGTCCAGCAGCGCGTACAGCCCGTGGACGTGGTCGACCCACATCCGCTGCGGATAGGCCTCGCCCGGCCAGCCGGCGTCGGTGAAGCAGCGGTTGAAGTCCCACTTCACATAGTCGATGGGGGCGCTGGTCAGCAGGGTGTCCAGCTGCTCCCACAGGTATTCGCGCACGTCCTCGCGGGCCAGGTTCAGGATCAGCTGGTTCCTGAACTCGGTGCGGCGGCGGCCCTGCTGGAACTGCACCCAGTCCGGGTGCGCGCGGTACAGGTCGCTGTCGGGGTTGACCATCTCCGGCTCGACCCAGATGCCGAACTGCATGCCCATCGCGTGCACGTCGTCGGCGAGCGGCTTCAGCCCGTTGGGGAAGCGGTCTGTGTTGGGCGTCCAGTCGCCGAGCCCGGCCTTGTCGCTGGTACGCGCCCCGAACCAGCCGTCGTCCACGACGAAGAGCTCCACGCCCAGGTCGGCGGCGCGGCGGGCCAGGGCGCGCTGCCCGGTCTCGCTGACCTCGAAGTAGGTGGCCTCCCAGGAGTTGTAGAGCACCGGCCGGGAGGTCGCGGCGTCCGGGATGACGTGCGCGAGCTGGTACGCGTGCCAGGCACGGCTGGACGCGCCGAAGCCGCCGTCCGTCCAGAGCCCCGCGAAGACCGGCGTGGTGTACGAGTCGCCGGGCTCGAGCAGCACCAGCCCGGCGTCGTCGTGCCCGGCGCCGCCGGTGGCCTGGACCCGTCCGTCGGGCAGCAGCTGCACGGCGATCCGCCAGGACCCGGACCAGGCGAGCGCGGCGGACCACACCTGGCCCTGCTCCTCCCCCGCGTCGCCGTCGTCCAGCGCGAACCACGGCAGGTGGGTGTGGCTGGTGTGGCCGCGCCGGCTGCCGATGACGTGCTCGCCGTGGCTCAGGTCGGTTCGGGCCAGCTGGCTCTCCGCGGCCCAGCGGCCGTGCAGGTGCGACAGCCGCCAGGCGTCCCGTACGGGCGGGCTCCAGGTGGCCGCGTCGGCCCGCAGCAGCTCCACGGGGGCGGCGTCGGGGGCTCCGGCGTGGGAGGCGGTGGTCCAGCGCTCGATGACGTCGGTGCCCGCACGGAGCCGGTAGTGGAGGGTGATGTCGAGGTGGTGGACGGAGTCGTGGAAGTGCAGCCGCAATTCCTCGCCGTCGGTCCCGGCGGCGATCTCGTACTCCTCGAAAGCCCACTCGGTGCCGCGTACTGCGTCCGTGCGCGCGATCAGCGCGGGCCGCACGAAGCGCGGACCGCCCTCGACGGGATACTCCTCCCGGCCGTCGAGCTGCGACTCGAAGCCGCGATAGGCCGTGAGCGGCTCGGCAGCGAGCGCCTCGGCGTCGGCGAGAGTGATCCGCGGCCCCCAGTGGAGGTGCAGCAGTTCGTCCCGCTCGGTGAGCCGCAGCGCGTAGCTGCTGCCGGTGCCCGAGAGCAGCCATACGCGGCCGTCCGCGCCTACATCAATCATCAAAATTCCCCTTTTCCAATCACGCTCGAACATCATCGGTGCGCACGGCGCGGATATCAATGACCAACGGAACACATACCACCTGGTACGGCACGAGAATGCTTGTCGTATGGTCGGGGCGGCAGGAGCCTGATCCGACCCAAAGGAGCGCCGGTGACCCAGCAGCCGCCGAAGACCAGCTCGACCGAGCCCGAGCTCACCGGCGTACGCAACTTCCGCGACGTCGGCGGACTCCCCACGGCCGACGGCCGGCGGGTACGGCACGGGCGGCTCTACCGCAGCGGTCACCTCGCGCACACCACCGAAAGCGACGCCGAGTTCCTGTCCTCGCTCGGCCTGCACACCGTCATCGACTTCCGCAACGCCTCCGACATCAAACTCGAAGGCCCCGACGTCGACCTGCCCGGCGTACGCAATGTCAACATGCCGCTGAGCGACCCCGCCTCCGGCGCCGAGTTCTGGGGCATCGTCCGGGGCGGCGACGTCGAGGCGCTGCGGGAGATCCTCGGCGACGGCAAGGCGGCCAAGCGGATGACCGACGCCTACGTACGGATCATCATGGACCGCACCCAGGAGCACGGGCGGATGCTGGACCTCCTCACCGAGGAGGAGTCCGTGCCGACCCTGCTGCACTGCGCCGCCGGCAAGGACCGGGCGGGCACCTCGATCGCGATCATCCTGCTCGCCCTCGGCGTCGAGCGCGAGGCCATCATGGCCGACTACCTCGCCAGCAATGCCGCCCACCGCCGCTACCGCGTCAAGCGCGCCGACGGCGCCGACCCGTCCGGACGGCCCGCGCCCGAGGTCATGGAGCTGCTCAGCCCGCTCTTCGACGCCCGCGCCGAGTACCTGGCCACCGCCTTCGACACGATCGAGGCCCACTGGGGCTCCGTGGACGCGTACCTCACCGAGGGCCTGGGCCTCACCCCGGCCCGCCGCGAGCGGCTGCGCGAGCTGTTCCTGGAGGACTGACGACCGGCCGGCGACAGGGGCTACTTGGCGCCGGCCAGGTGGAAGATCAGGAAGAAGAAGCCCGCGAAGAAGTGCACCCCCACGAGGTAGACGAAGGCCCGGACCTTGAACCCCATGGGGGCGTTTCGCTCCGTCACGACGGACTCCTTCCGAAGCACAGCTCACCCGCGGCGCTGCGCAGCAACGTATGGACGAACAGCAGCTCCACACCGGGGCGCGACGCCGCGGCGATGCGGTGCGGGGTGAGCGAGTCGAAGTGCGCACTGTCACCGGGCGGCAGCACATGCACCGCCTCGCCCAGGGTCAGCCGCAGCTCCCCCTTGAGCACGTACAGCCATTCCTCGCCCGGATGGACCCTCACCAGCCCCTCCTGCGGGCCGTGGCCGTACGGCACCTGGACCCGCAGCGGCTGCATCGCCCGCCCCGGTCCGCCTGCCTGCCAGTACGTCCACCCGCCGGCCTCCACGGGCTCCATCCGCGCCGCCCGCACCACCGGGTCCCGGTCCGCCGGGGTCTCCCCCAGCAGCTGGGATACCGTGGTGGCGTAGGCCCGCGCGAGGGCCAGCAGCATCGGCAGCGAGGGCTGCCGCTGCCCGGTCTCCAGCCGCGACAGATGCGCCGGCGACAGCCCCACCCGGGCGGCCGCCGCCTCCAGGGTCAGGCCGCTCTCACGGCGCAGCTCGCGCAGCCGCGGGGCGACGGCGGGCAGTGACTCGGTCATGTCTCAGGTATACGTAGGTGCGGCCTGGGAGGCAAAAGTTTTGCCTCCCAGGCAAAGACGCCTTTTCCGCGCTACCGGTTCGACACCGCCTGCTTCACCAGCGTCCTGCTGAACTCCCACATCAGGCTGCCGCCCGCATGCGCGTCGTCCATCACCGCCGTGAACGCCTCCACGAACCTGTCCACCTCCCGCTCCCCGATCACCAGCGGCGGGATCAGCTTGATCACCTCCATGTGGTCCCCCGACACCTGCGTCAGGATCCGGTGCCTCTGCAGCAGCGGCACCACCACCATCTGCGCGAACAGCCCCTTGCGCGCCGCCTGCAGCATCGTCCACCGGCCGCGCAGCCCCAGCGACTTCGGCCGCCCGAACTCGATCCCGATCATCAGGCCCCGCCCCCGCACCTCGTGCAGCAGCTCATACCGGTCGACGAGCGCCGCCAGGCGGGTGCGCAGCAGATCCCCGGTGCGGCGGGCGTTCGCCACGACCTGCTCGTCCTCCATCACGGACAGCGTCGCCAGACCCGCCGCCATCGCCTGCGCGTTCGCGCCGAAGCTCGCGGAATGGACCAGCACCCGGTCCATCGACGAATAGACCTTCTTGAAGATCCAGTCCTTGCCGAGGGTGGCCCCCACGGGGACATAGCCGCCCGACAGCGCCTTCGCGACACACACCAGGTCCGGCTCGACGCCCTCCTCGTGCTGGTAAGCAAAGAAGTCCCCGGTCCGCCCGATGCCCGTCTGCACCTCGTCCGCGATCAGCAGCGCCTTGTGCCGGTGCAGCAGCTCCTGGGCCGCGCGCAGATAGCCGGGCGGCGCGGCATGTACGCCCTTCCCCTGGATCGGCTCCACGATCAGCGCCGCGACATCGCCGCGCTTCAACTCCCGTTCCAGGGCCTCCAGATCGCCCAGCTCGACGGCGGTGTCGGGCAGGAGCGGGCTGAAGCCGTCGCGGAAGCCGTCCTCGCCGTTGACCGACAGCGAGCCGGTGGTCAGGCCGTGGAAGGCGTGCGAGCAGTACAGGACGCGGGGCTTCCCGGTCGCGTAACGGGCGAACTTCAGGGCCGTCTCCACGGCTTCCGTACCGCTGTTCCCGAAGAACACCCGGTCCAGGTGCGGGGTGTACGTCAGCAGCTTCTCCGCCAGCAGACCCGGCAGCGGCTGGCAGTCGAACCGGGTCAGGTCGGCCAGTCCCGCGTCCAGGACGTCGTGCAGCGCCTTCCGTACGACCGGGTGGTGCCGGCCCAGGCCCATCACCCCGAATCCGGCGAGCATGTCGAGGTAGTCGGCGCCCTCGCTGTCCCAGAAGTAGGCGCCCTCGGCGCGCTCGTAGACCTTGTCGAAGCCGATGGTGTGCAGCATGCGGGGCAGCTGGTGGTTCAGGTACTTCGTGTGCAGGTCGTAGCGCTCGGCGCCGCGCTCGGCCAGCAGCGTGGCGAGGTCAAACGGCTTCGGCTCCGCCGCTGTCATGGGCACCTACTCTTTCTGCGTCCCTCGCGGGCGCTTCGCTGGCTTCGGTCCGCTGCGCCGGCCTCCGGCCGTCGGACCGTGGGCGCCGCTCGCGCCCCGGCGCGGTGGGTGGCTACGGTTCGTTGGCGTCTGTGGGTCCGTGGCCGGTGGGCTCTCCCCCACCCCGCCCCTTCCCGAAACC
Organism: Streptomyces sp. NBC_01537; assembly: GCF_045040445.1. Lineage (NCBI taxonomy): Bacteria > Bacillati > Actinomycetota > Actinomycetes > Kitasatosporales > Streptomycetaceae > Streptomyces > Streptomyces sp. NBC_01537. Next base: position 1,191,326 of record NZ_CP109392.1, read on the forward strand.
ATGGGCTCCGCCCCTGGACCCCGAACGCCCTTCGGGCGTGTCCTCAATCGCCGGACGGGCTGAAAAATCAGCCCGGGCGAGCGTCGCGCTGAGGCGCGCCGCGATCTCGGAGGGCGTGAGCCCGATGTCGGCGAGGATCTCGCCGCGCTTGGCGTGAGCCAGGAACCGCTGCGGGATGCCGAAATCCCGTACGGGGACGTCGACCTCGGCGTCGCGCAGGGCCTGGGCGACGGCCGAGCCGACGCCGCCGGCGCGGCCGTTGTCCTCGACGACGGCGACGAGGCGGTGCTCGGCCGCGAGTGGCGCGAGCGCGGGGTCGAGCGGCTTGACCCAGCGGGGGTCGACGACGGTGACGCCGGTGCCGCGTTCGCGCAGCAGCGCGGCGGCGGCGAGGCAGACGGGGGCGAGGGCGCCGACGGAGACGAGGAGGACATCGGGCCGGTCGCCGCGGGCGAGGACGTCGAGGCCGCCGATGCGGTCGAGGGCGGGGAGGGCGTCGCCGACGGTCTCCTTTGGGAAGCGGATGACGGTGGGGGCGTCGTCGACGGCGATCGCCTCGCGCAGCTGGGCGCGCAGCGCGTCCGCGTCGCGCGGGGCGGCGATCCGCAGGCCGGGGACGACCTGGAGGATGGACATGTCCCACATGCCGTTGTGGGAGGCCCCGTCGTCGCCGGTGACACCTGCCCGGTCCAGGACGAAGGTGACGCCGCACTTGTGCAGGGCGACATCCATCAGGACCTGGTCGAAGGCCCGGTTCAGGAAGGTCGCGTAGACCGCGACCACGGGATGCAGCCCGCCGGTGGCCAGGCCTGCCGCCGAGGTCGCGGCGTGCTGCTCGGCGATGCCGACGTCGTAGACCCGGTCGGGGAAGGCCCTGGCGAACTTGTCGAGCCCGACCGGCTGGAGCATCGCCGCCGTGATGGCGACGACATCCCTGCGCTCGGCCCCGAGCTTGAGCATCTCGTCGCCGAAGACGGCGGTCCACTTGGGCCCGTTGGACGGGGTGAGCGGCTCGCACGTCAGCGGGTCCATCGCGCCGACCGCGTGGAAGCGGTCGGCCTCGTCCTGCTCGGCGAAGGCGTAGCCGCGCCCCTTCTCCGTGAGGCAGTGGATGAGCACGGGCCCGCTGAAACGCTTGGCGCGCCGCAGGGCGGATTCCACGGCGGTGATGTCATGGCCGTCGATCGGGCCGACGTACTTCAGGCCGAGGTCCTCGAACATGCCCTGCGGGGCGAAGGCGTCCTTGAAGCCCTTCTTCGCGCCGTGCAGGGACTCGTAGAGCGGCTTGCCTATGACGGGGGTGTGCTGGAGCAGCTGTTTTCCCCAGGCGAGGAAGTGCTCGTAGCCGTCGGTCGTACGGAGGGTGGCCAGGTGGTTGGCGAGGCCGCCGATCGTGGGGGCGTAGGAGCGTTCGTTGTCGTTGACGACGATGATCAGGGGGCGGTCCTTGGCGGCGGCGATGTTGTTGAGCGCCTCCCAGGCCATGCCTCCGGTCAGCGCCCCGTCGCCGATGACGGCGACGACATGGTCGGCGCGGCCCAGCACCTGGTTGGCCTTGGCGAGGCCGTCGGCCCAGCCCAGGACGGTGGAGGCGTGGCTGTTCTCGATGACGTCGTGCTCGGACTCGGCGCGGGAGGGATAGCCGGACAGGCCGCCCTTGCCGCGGAGCTTGGAGAAGTCCTGACGGCCGGTCAGCAGCTTGTGTACGTAGGACTGGTGACCGGTGTCCCAGAGGATGCGGTCGGCCGGGGAGTCGAAGACCCGGTGCAGCGCGATCGTCAGTTCGACCACGCCGAGGTTGGGGCCCAGGTGGCCGCCGGTCCTGGCGACCGCGTGGACGAGGAATTGGCGGACTTCGTCGGCGAGTTCGGCCAGGCTTTCCTCGGGCAGCGCCTTCAGATCTCGCGGGCCTCGGATGTTATCGAGCATCGACACGTTCGGACCTCGTTCCCCCTGCCGGGATTTTCAGCTCACGCTGACCTGGGGCTCGCCGGAGGCGGCTCCCGCGGACTCCATTTCCTCGGCGATCTTCATCGCCTCTTCGATGAGCGTCTCGACGATCTTCGATTCCGGCACGGTCTTGATGACCTCGCCCTTGACGAAGATCTGCCCCTTGCCGTTGCCGGAGGCCACGCCCAGATCCGCCTCACGGGCCTCGCCGGGGCCGTTCACGACACACCCCATCACCGCGACCCGCAGCGGCACCTCCATGCCCTCCAGACCGGCGGTGACCTGGTCCGCGAGCTTGTAGACGTCGACCTGGGCCCTTCCGCACGACGGGCAGGAGACGATCTCCAGGCCGCGCTGCCTGAGGTTGAGGGACTCCAGGATCTGCAGGCCCACCTTGACCTCCTGCGCCGGCGGGGCCGACAGCGAGACGCGGATCGTGTCGCCGATGCCCTCGCTCAGCAGCGCGCCGAAGGCCACCGCCGACTTGATCGTGCCCTGGAAGGCCGGGCCCGCCTCGGTGACGCCGAGATGCAGCGGGTAGTCGCACTGGGCGGCCAGCTGCCGGTAGGCGTTGACCATCACCACCGGGTCGTTGTGCTTGACGGAGATCTTGATGTCGCGGAAGCCGTGCTCCTCGAACAGCGAGCACTCCCACAGCGCGGACTCCACCAGCGCCTCGGGCGTGGCCCTGCCGTACTTCTCCAGCAGCCGCCGGTCCAGGGAGCCGGCGTTGACGCCGATCCGGATCGGGGTGCCGGCCGCGGCGGCGGCCTTCGCGATCTCCTTGACCTTGTCGTCGAACTGCCGGATGTTGCCGGGGTTGACCCGGACCGCCGCGCAGCCCGCGTCGATCGCGGCGAAGACGTACTTCGGCTGGAAGTGGATGTCCGCGATCACCGGGATCTGCGACTTCTTCGCGATCGCCGGCAGCGCGTCCGCGTCGTCCTGCGACGGGCAGGCCACCCGCACGATCTGGCAGCCGGAGGCGGTCAGCTCGGCGATCTGCTGCAGCGTCGCGTTCACGTCCGCCGTCGGTGTGGTCGTCATCGACTGCACCGAGACGGGGGCGTCGCCGCCCACCGCCACCGGCCCGACATGGATCTGTCGGGACCGGCGGCGGGGGGAGAGCGTCACGGGGACTGCGGGGAGCCCCAGATCAACGGTGGCCATGGCTAGCCGGCCCGGTTCCCGTTGACCGTCTCTCGGACGGCCCGGATGGACTCCTTGAGGGAGCCCATGGTGGCCAGGACGGCGGTCGGCTCGTAGCCGCAGTGCGCCATGCAGTTGGCGCAGCGCGGGTCCTTGCCGCGGCCGTACTTGCTCCAGTCGGTCTCGTCGATGAGCTCCTTGTAGGTGGTCACGTACCCGTCGCTCATCAGGTAGCAGGGGCGCTGCCAGCCGAAGAGCGAGTAGTTGGGGATGGCCCACGCGGTGCAGGGGAAGTCGGCCTTGCCCTCCAGGAAGTCCAGGAAGAGCGGGGAGTGGTTCAGCCGCCACTTCCTGCGGTTGCCGCCCGCGAAGGCCTTCTTGAACAGCTCGCGGGTCTGCTCGACGCCGAGGAAGTGCTCCTGGTCGGGCGCCTTCTCGTAGGCGTACGCCGGGGAGATCATCATCTCGTCGACCTGGAGGTCGTCGTTGAGGAAGTTGAGCACCTCGATGATGGTCTGCGGGGTGTCGGTGTTGAAGAACGTCGAGTTGGTGGTGACCCGGAAGCCACGCCGCTTGGCCTCCTTGATGGCCTCCACGGCCTCGTCGAAGACGCCTTCCTTGGCGACCGACTCGTCATGCCGCTCGCGCAGGCCGTCGATGTGGACGGCGAAGGCGAAGTACGGCGAGGGCTTGAAGTCGGCGAGCTTCTTGCGCAGCAGCATGGCATTGGTGCAGAGGAAGACGTACTTCCTCCTCGCCACCAGCTGGCGCACGATCTCGTGGATCTGCGGGTGCATCAGCGGCTCGCCGCCGGCGATGGACACCATGGGCGCGCCGGACTCCAGCACGGCGCCGACGGCCTGGGCAACGGGCATGCGTTGCTTGAGCACACCCGCCGGATGCTGGATCTTTCCGCAGCCCTCGCACTTGAGGTTGCAGGCGAAAAGCGGCTCCAGCTCGACGATGAGCGGGAACTTCTCTCGCTTGCGAAGCTTTTGTTCCATCAGATAGGTCCCGACCCGGATGGTCTGACGAAGCGGCATGGCCATCTAGCTCACCTCCAGGGGAGCGCGTTAGAGCGGTGCCATTCGAGAAAGGCAGGAAGAAGATCCCTTAGCACGCGGAATGCGGTGATTCCGGTGCGCAGCGTGCCGACACGCACCAGTTCGTACTCAGGGGTGTCGACGATTACGCGAGCTGCCGCGACGGGGCGCGCGCCCTGGGCGAGGGCGGCGCGCATCATCGCGGCCGATTCCATGTCGACGGCGATGGCACCGGTGGCGCTCAGTGCTGCCCGCTCCGCCCCGCGTACGACGTGGTCCGACTGGGCGAGCAGGCCGATGCGCACGGTGTGCCCGGCCGCCTTGAGCACGGCGGCCAGGCTGTCGCTCTCCTCGGATCCCTGCGCGACCACCACGTCGCCCGGCCGTGTTCCGGGCGCAAGCCCGGCGCAGAAGCCGGTGGTGAGGACCGAGGCGTCCCGCAGTTCCGGGGCGCGCAGCGCGTCGGTGACGGCGCGCTCCGCGGCCTGCGCTCCCATGCCCGTACGGAGCACACTGACGCCGCCGGCGCCGTCCAGGTGACGGCGGCCGGCTCTCAGCGCGAACCGCTCGAAGCGCAGAGCGCAGACGATGAGCAGCGGTGGGCCGGACTGGCCCATCAGTCCCCCTTCCGTGGCCCGCCGAAGGGCTCGCCGTGCACATAGCGCCCGAGGGCTGTGAGCGGGAAGACCATCCGGTAGAGGTGGTAGTTGATGGAGAAGTCCCGGGGGAAGCCCGTGCCGGTGAACTGCGGCTCGTCCCAGGACCCGTCGTCCTTCTGCGTCTCGGCCAGCCAGCGCACCCCGCGTTCGACGGCCTGCCCGTCCCGTTCGCCGGCCGCCAGCAGGGCCAGCAGCGCCCAGGCGGTCTGCGAGGCGGTGGAGGCGCCGCGGCCGATCCATTCCTCGCTGGAGTACGAGCGCAGGTCCTCGCCCCAGCCGCCGTCCTCGTTCTGTACGGATTCCAGCCAGGTCACCGCCCGCCGGATCGCCGGGTGGCTCCCGGGCAGCCCGCAGGCGGTCAGCGCGGGGACGACCGAGCCGGTGCCGTAGATGTAGTTGACGCCCCAGCGGCCGAACCAGGCGCCGCTGGGCTCCTGTTCGGCGAGCAGCCAGTCGATGCCGCGCCGGGTGTGCTCGTCGTGCTCCAGGCCCAGCGCCGCCAGCATCTCGACGACATGGGCGGTGACATCGGCGGAGGGCGGGTCGATGACCTCGCCGAAGTCGCAGAAGGGCAGCCGGTTGGGGAAGGTGCTGGTGTTGTCGGCGTCGAAGGCGCCCCAGGCGCCGTTCTTGGACTGCATGCCGATGTTCCAGCGCACCCCGCGTTCCACCGCCGTCCGGAGCCGGGCCGGATCGGGGTGGTTGACGCGCAGCAGGGCGAGGACGACCTCGGCGGTGTCGTCGATGTCCGGGTAGTTGTCGTTGTGGAATTCGAAGGCCCAGCCGCCGGGCGGCAGTTGGGGGCGCTGGACGGCCCAGTCGCCGGTCTTGGTGATCTGTTCGTCGAGCATCCAGCCGGCCGCCCTGACCAGGGCCGGGTGGTCGGCGGGAAGGCCCGCGTCGGCGAGTGCGATGGTGGCCAGACAGGTGTCCCAGACCGGGGACTGACAGGCCTCGATCATCCGGGTGTCCTCGTCGGGCCACACGGCGAACCGGTCCAGGGAGTCCAGGCCGGCCTTGAGCACGGGGTGGTCGAGGGCGTAGCCGAGCAGGTTGAGGGCGATGACCGAGTAGACCGCCGGGGGCTGGATGCCGCCCCAGCAGCCGTCGTCCTCCTGGCGCTCGATGATCCAGCGGGCGCCGGCCTTGAGCGCGGCCCGGCGCAGCGGCCTGAGCTGGATCCTGCGGTAGCCGTGCAGGGCCCGGTCCAGCCGCTGGAAGAAGCCGTCCCAGCTGTTGAACGGCGGCCTGGGTCGCGGCGGGTTGGGCAGGAGCGGGTCGGTGTGCAGCTCGTCGAGGGCGAAGGGACCGGGGCGTACGGGGCGGTGAGCGGCGACGATGGTGAGCGGCACGATGGTCTGCCGGGCCCACTGGCCGAAGGAGTAGATGTTGAGCGGGACCCACTTGGGCAGGAAGATCAGCTCGGGCGGCAGCTCCGGCAGGTCCTCCCAGCGCCACCAGCCGAACAGTGCCAGCCAGATCCGGGTGAAGACCCTGGCGCGGGCGATGCCGCCCCGCTCGCGCACCCACGCCGAGGCCGAGGCCATCCACGGCGCCTCGGGCGTGTCGCCGGCCAGCCTGAGGGCCACATAGGCCTCCACGGTGGCCGACAGGTCACCGGGCCCGCCGTGGAAGGTGGGCCAGGCGCCGTCGTCACGCTGCTGCGAGCGGATCCAGCGGGCGGCGGCCGCGGTGGTCCGGTCGTCCTGGATGCCGAGGAACTGACGGAGCAGCAGATCCTCGGCGTCCATGGTGACGTTGGTCTCCAGGTCGCCCTTCCACCACCCGTCCGGGTGCTGACGGGCCAGCAGATGGTCGGCGGCGCGCCGGGCGGCGCGCTCCGCCGTCTGTCTGGTCGTACTACCGGTCGTCGTCGTGCTCGGCGTCGTGCTCGGCGTCGCGCTCGTCGTAGTAGTTGTCGTGCTGGCCGATGGTGTCCCGTGGGCACCAGCCCCGGGACTGCCGTCGGTCGTCGCTGTCATGGCTTCCCCTTTGCACAGTCGCTGACGTCTCTGCGGTGTTGGGGCTGCCGTCGGCCGCTACACGTTCACGGCCGGCGACGTACTGCGCTCCACTGCTTTCACTCTTTATTTCTCGCGAACCACCACAAAATCCGCCAGGCCCACGAGCTTACGGCGAACTTCATCCCGCATGTCCACTTTGTCGAGCGCGGCGATAGCGGTGGCGTACTGCCGACGGGCTTCCTGGGAGGTCCACTCCCGTCCGCCCGCCGCTTCGATCAACGCGGCTCTCGCCGCGAACTCTTCCTCGTCGAAGGACTCAATATCATTACGGTCCACCGAATCCGCGGCCTTCGCATCCGCTGCGAGCAGCTTCCCGAGCTTCTTCGAGGCTTTACCCCCGGCGGCAAGGGCCGCGACCACGGGGAGTGACTTCTTGCGCTGCTTCAGGTCACTCCACGGCACCTTGCCGGTGGCCGCCGGGTCCCCCCAGATGCCCAGCAGGTCGTCGATGGCCTGGAAGGACAGGCCCAGGTGGTAGCCGTACTCCTCCAGGGCGTCGGCGTCGGCCTCGGAGGCGCCACCGAGAACGGCGCCGATGGAGGCGGAGCAGGCGAGCAGGGCGCCGGTCTTGTTGCCCTCCATCTCCAGGCACTCCTCGACGGTGACCGTCTCGCGGTGCTCGAAGGAGATGTCCTGGGCCTGACCGTCGATCAGTTTGCGGGTCGCGGTGGTCAGCCGCCGGGTGGCCCGGCCGGCCTCCGCGGTGCCCTGCTCCAGCAGGATCTCGTTGGCGAGGGCGAACAGCGCGTCGCCGACCAGGATGGCCTGGGCGGGGCCGTGCACCTTCCAGACGGTGTCGCGGTGGCGGCGCTGCTCGTCACCGTCCATCAGGTCGTCGTGCAGAAGGGAGAAGTTGTGCACCAGCTCCACCGCGACCGCGCCGGGGATGCCGGTCTCGGGACCGGCGCCCGCCACCTCGGCGGACAGCAGGGCGAGCGCGGGGCGCACCGCCTTGCCGCCGTCGCCCGCGGACGGGTTCCCCTCGGCGTCGATCCACCCGAAGTGATAGGCGGCGACGGTGTCCATCGGGGGTGCCAGTCGGTCCACGGCCGCGCGCAGCACGGGCGTGGACATCGTGCGGCCGCGCTCCAGCAGTTCGGTCACGCTCGCCTTGTCGACGCCCGCGGTCGTCTGCTCCTTGGCAGCGGTCACTGTCTCTCCTTTGATTTCACTACCGGTGGTGCTGGTGCTCATGCCGGCTCCAGGCCTTCGATGTCGAAGGGTTGAGGGTCGAAGGGATGGGCCAGCGCGGTCAGAGCCGCGCGGGAGGCCTGCAAACCGCTGCGTACCGCGCTTTCCATGGTCGCGGGCCAGCCGGTGGCGGTCCACGCGCCCGCCACGTACACGCCGGGCGCACGGGTGCGCGGACCTGGGCGAAGTGCGCCGACGCCGGGGGTGGGGGCGAAGGTCGCCGTCCGCTCCCGGGTGACGAAGAAGTCCCGTACGGCCGCGCCGCGGGCGGCCGGGAGCAGTCGTTCCAGCTCGGGCAGATAGCGCTCGCGCAGCTCCGAGACCGGCAGGTCGATCTCGTCCGCGGCGGCGGACTGCGACAGCGCGATGTACTGGCCGTCGGCGGCGGCCATGCCGGAGTGCTCGGTGCGGTCGAAGACCCACTGCACCGGGCTGCCGATGGCCGCGAGGAACGGCTGCCGCATGACCTTGCGGTCGTAGACGACATGGACGTTGAGGATCGGCGCCGTGCCGATGCCCAGCAACGCCTCCGGGTCCGCCAGGGCGCCCTCCGGGAGCAGGTCGTACGTCTCGCGCTGCGGCACGGCCAGTACGACCGCGTCGGCGGTGATCCGCTCCCCCCGGCCGGGGCCGGTCTCGGCCTCGACCTCCCAGAGCCCACCGTCCTCACGCGCAACGCGCGTCACACGGGCCCGCAGCTCGGTTCGTACGCCCGCCTTGTCCAGCGCGGCGCGGGCCCGCTCGTCGTGCAGCTCGCCCAGCGGACGGGCGGCCCAGCCGATGTCGGCCGCCCCCGGGTCGGAGAGCAGCCCGGTCTTGAAGACCATGGCCGCGAGCCCGAGCGAGGCCTCGTCCGCGCTCGCGTTGAGGGTCGCGATGCCGACCAGGTCCCACAGCGCCTCGACCGTACGCGCCGACTGGCCCCGCTCGCGCAGCCAGCTCCCGAAGTCCACCGCGTCCAGCGCCGGATCCCGGGGGTCCAGCCCGCGCAGCGCGAGCGCCGCCCGGCCGACCGAGGCGCGCTCCTTCAGGGACAGATGCGGATACGTGGCGAGGCTGGCCGCCAGATGCAGCGGCACCGGCAGCGCGGCACGGCGCAGCCGCCCGAGCCGCAGGCCGTCGGCGTCCAGCACCGGCACGTCCAGCCGGTCCTGCAGGGTGACCAGGTCGGCGGCGCCGATCCGGTCCAGGAACCGGAGGTAGGCGACGCAGCAGCGCAGGAAGACATGCTGGCCGTTGTCGACCGTCAGCTCGCCCCGCTTGAAGGAGAACGCCAGCCCGCCCAGGCGCGGCCGGCCCTCAAGGAGCGTCACCCGCAGCCCCGCGTCCGCGAGGGCAAGCGCAGCGGTCGTCCCTGCCAACCCGCCCCCCACGACCACAGCGGCCGCCCCCGGGGGACGGCCTGCGGTTTCGTGCACGCTCATGCGCCCTCCCTACCCAGGCCTCTGGCCTGGGGAACCCCACTTTGCAATGACGCAACCCGCGCTCCCTTGGTTGCCCCGGCCCCGGATGCGGTGCCCACGGGGCGAGTGAGCCGAAGCGGAGCGGCCGCTGTCGAAAGGGAGAACGCGCGCAGTCCGCGAGGAACGAGCGGGCGAGCACGATCGACCGTCGACAGTGGCTGAGCGCAGCTGAGGCGAACCGAGCCCACAAGAAAAGGGGGCCTCACGCGCGCCCCCTGGCGACGCGGCGGGAGTCCAGGCCGGCGAGCCCGCGCGCGGCCACGTAGGCCTTCTCGTGACCCGGCAGCGACACGCGCCCGCGCAGCACCGCCTCTGGGTCCGCGGCGATCCGCTCCAGCAGCCGCCGGTAGATCCCGGCCATCGCGGCGACGCAGGCCCCGCTGCGCCGGTCGAGCATCGGCAGCAGCCGGTAGCCCGTGGCGAACAGCGCCCGGGCACGCCGGACTTCGAACTCCATCAGGCCGGTGAAGTCGGCGCCGGGCGGCGGAACCGCCTCCTGGAAGCCGGCCGAACAGCCGAACTTGGCCAGGTCGTTGGCGGGCAGATAGGTACGGCCGTTGGCCGCGTCCTCGCGAATATCGCGCAGGATGTTGGTGAGCTGGAGGGCCAGGCCGAGCGTGTCGGCGTACTCCGAGGCCCGCTCGGCCCCGGGCTCGTCGCGCGCAGTGCCGAACACGCCGAGGGAGAGCCGGCCGATGGCCCCGGCGACGCAGCGGCAGTAGGCGGCGAGGTCGTCCCAGGTCTCGTAGGTGTCGCCGCGCAGGTCCATCTGGACGCCGTCGATGAGCTCGTCGAGCCCGGTGAGCGGGATCGGGAAGCGCTCGGCGGCGTCGGCGAGGGCGACGGCGACCGGGTCGGTGTCGTCGTCAGCGACCTCGCCGGCGCGGACCCGGCCGAGGAGCGCGCGGGTCTCGTCGAGCCGCTCCTGCTTGACGGCAGGGGGGAGTTCGCCGTCGCCGATGTCGTCGACGCGACGGGAGAAGGCGTAGAGAGCGGACATGGCCTGCCGCTTGGCGAGCGGCAGAAGGCGGATGCCGTAGGCGAAGTTGCGGGCCTGAAGGCCGGTGACGGTCTCGCAGTAGCGGTAGGCCGCGAGCACCGCGCCGGACGTGTGGTCGGAGCCGTTCACTTACGGCTCACCCCTCTCTTCGCAATGTCGACCCCACCTCACGCAGCAGGCTGAACCTGGTGGCCCTGGGCGGTCCGGGCAGCACGTCGTAGCCCGCGTCCGCCACCGCCCCGAGGGCGGCTCGGCCTCCCCCCACGAAGCCGGCGAGCAGCAGTCTGAGTCTGCCGTGGACGCTACCCACCAGGGGGGTGCCTTCATTCAGCAGGTCACGGGCGCGTTCTGCTTCGTAAGCCACCAGCGCGCGCACCGGTGCGCCTGCGGTTGGTGCGGTGAGATCGGTTTCGGAGACGCCGAAGCGCTTCATGTCCTCGGCGGGCAGATAGATACGGTCGCGGCCGAGGTCCTCGGCCACGTCCTGGAGGTGCTCGACGATCTGCAGTGCGGTGCAGATAGCGTCGGAGCGGCGGATCCGCTCCGGGCTCGCGGTGCCGGTGATGCCGAGCACGAGCCGGCCGACCGGGTTGGCGGACAGCTCGCAGTAGGCCAGCAGGTCGTCGTACGTGGCGTAGCGGCGCACCTTCTGGTCCTGGCGGTTGGCCTCGATCAGGCCGAGGAAGGGCGCGGGGGTGAGCCCGCAGCGCCGTACGGTGGGGCGCAGGGCCGCCAGCAGGGGATGGCGCGGGACCTGGGGGCCGTCGGCGAAGACGCGCCGCAGGTCGGCCTCGAAGGCGTCGAGCATGGCGAGGCGGTCGTCGGCGGCGTCCTCCGGCAGCCCGAGGCGCAGCGCGTCGTCGCGGCCGCCGTTGGCGAGGTCGCCGTCGCCGATGTCGTCGACGAGGCGGGCGAAGCCGTAGACGGCCATGAGGTCGGCGCGCCAGGCGCGGGGTACGAAGAACGGCGCGACCGGGAAGTTCTCGCGCGCGGCCTTGTCGAGCACGGCGCGCGACTGCGCGTCTGAGGCGGCCGTCACCGGGTGCTTCCCGGCACGCGGGCGGCGGACGCACCGTGTCTTTGAGGGGTCCACTCAGCCATTGCCGTCACATCCCCCGTTCTACACCGCTTGGCCATAACACATGATTTCGGACACGCCGCTCGTTCGATCGACCGAACAGGTCTCCGGACGTATCACCCGAGAACCGGCGATTGAGTACCGCTCCAGCTTACGGCGCACAGGCACACCGGCGTGCGCCGGGGTACGGATGATCTCCGCAGATCGCTCCAACACCACAGTGGACACGAATCTTCCCCCGGGGCAACGGAATTCGGGGGGCGACGCCGGCGAATACCCCGGTGAACGCCCGGCAGTCTCCCTACGTAGTGTGAATCAGCTGTGAATCTCTCGGTATTCAAGCGGTACCGGTCAGTAACGGACTGTTATGAACCTCTTGCGACCGAACAGCCGAACAGCACACGCACACGCACACCGGGAGAGGAAGTCCGATGAGCCACGCCGACGCCGATGCGGCCGTCCAGCAGCACCGGCCCGCGGTGGAGGCCTACGCGCGGCTGTGCTGCCCGGACCCGGAAGCGGCCGCCGACCTGGTCATGGAGGCATTGACCCGCGCCGACACGGCGAGCATCTACTACGGTGCGCGGCCGGAGACCGCGTGGCTGCCGTTCCTGCTGGCCGAGGTGCGCCGGACGGCGGCCTCGTGGGCGGAGGAGGAGGGCACGTCGCGGGTCCTCGCCCCGGACTTCCGGCTCTGGTACCGCGAGCTGGCCTCGGTCTTCGGGGGGCCGGGGACGATGCGGCCGGCCGAGGAGGCCTCGCACGTGCTCCAGGCGTTCAACGCCCTGACGGACCGGGCCCGGTACGCCGTCTGGCACCAGGTGATCGAGGCGGAGCCGGACGCCGGGGGCGAGGCGGAGGGGGCGCTGGACTCGCTGCGCGACAGCTATCTGCGGCAGCTGACCGACCGGGCCCCGAGCCCGGAGTGCCACCACTACAGCCGGATGCTCGGGGCCGTCGTGCGCGGCACCAACCAGCGCACCAGCGAGGACCTGGAGGTCCATCTCGCGGTCTGCCCGGCCTGCTCCACCGGCTACGGCGACCTGATGCTGATCACCCGGCCCAGCCCGGCCCGCCGGATCGCGCTGGCCGGCCGGCTGCTGCTGTGGGGCCATGAGGCCTATCTGGCCGAGCGCGCCCGCACCCGCACGCTGCTGCCCGTGGTCGTTCCGGACGCGGAGCGGCGACGGCCGCCCAAGCGGCGGTTCCCGACAGCCGCCACGGCGCTGGTGGCGGTACTGGCGACGGCGGCCGCCGCAGGGGTGGCCGCCGCCATCGTGCCGTCCCTGACCACCGACAGCGGGTCCGGCGCCGCCGGGCCCCCGGGCGTACGCACCACCGCCTCGCGGAGCGTGTCCGGTTCCGGCTCCCCGTCGTCGGCGAGCGCGAGCCCCTCCCCCACCGAGACCCCGTCGAGCGCCACCGGGGCCGCGACGATCGCCCTCCGGAGCTCGGCGACCAAGCAGTGCCTCCAGATAGCCGGCGGCTCGGCCCTGCTGAGCACCAAGCCGGCCCCGGCCGCCTGCGACTCCTCCACCGCACAGCAGTGGCTGGTGCTCGATGTCGAGGGCGACGCGGTCAAACTGCGCAACGCCGCCAGCAGCCTGTGCCTGGACATCGACGGCAACCGGACGAAGGACGCCGCCATCCTCCAACGCCCGTGTGCCATCGGCGACCAGGACCAGATGTGGCTGCTCAAGGTCTACAAGCGCTCTGGCTATGTCGTCGCGGTGTGCAAGACCAACGCCGCGCTGCAGCTCGGCCTCAACGGCACGGGGAAGACCGGCTCCGTCGTGCTCGTCGGCACCGGCGACGGGGCGGTCGGACGATTCGCCCTCGACAACGGGCTGAAGTGACCGGACGAAACGCCGGGCGACAGCCAGTGAGACGGTCGGAGAAATCGCTTGCCGGGCCCCCTCGCGGCACGCCAGGCTCGACCGCATGCGTGCCGCCATCGAAGCCCGAGGGCTGACCAAGACCTTCAGCACCACGAAACGCCAACCGGGCCTGCGCGGCACACTGCGCTCGCTGGTCGCACCCCAACGGGTGTCCAAGACCGCGGTCGAGGACGTGTCCTTCACCGTCGCCACCGGCGAACTCGTCGCACTGCTCGGCCCGAACGGGGCCGGGAAGTCGACCACCATCAAGATGCTCACCGGCATCCTCACCCCCACCTCCGGGGAGGCCTCGGTCGTCGGCACCGTGCCCTACCGCGAGCGGGAGCGCAACGCCCGTAACATCGGGGCGGTCTTCGGCCAGCGCTCACAGCTGTGGTGGGACCTGCCGGCCCGCGAGTCCTTCACGATCCTGCGTGACATCTACGGCGTCGGCGAGGCCGAACACGCCGAGCGACTACGGGAGTTCGACGACCTGCTGGAGCTGTCCTCGTTCTGGGACACCCGGATCCGCCATCTCTCGCTGGGCCAGCGGGTGCGCTGCGACCTGGCCGCCGCCCTGCTGCACGACCCGCCGGTGGTCTTCCTCGACGAGCCGACCATCGGCATGGACGTCGTCGTCAAGGAGCAGGTCCGGCGCTTCCTGCGCCACCAGGTCGAGGAGCGCGGCCGCACCGTGCTGCTCACCACCCACGACATGACGGAGGTCGAGCGGCTCGCCGAGCGCGTCGTCCTGATCAACCACGGCCGGATCGTGCTCGACGGCACGCTGGACGAGATCCGGCAGCGCTTCGGCGGCGGCTGGCGGGTCCACGCCACCGTCGTCGGGGAGAACCGCGTGGCGTGCCCCGAGGGGCTGCGGATCCTGCACGAGGAGGGCCCCCGGCTGGTCTTCGGTCCTGAGCGCGGGAGCGGGCTCACGCCGCACCAGGCGCTCAAGCGGATCATCGAGTGCTACGACGTCGCGGACATCGCCGTCGAGGAGAGCGACCTGGAAGACGTCATGCGCACCGCCTATCTGCGAGAGGTAGCATGACCGCCACCGCCGCCGAAGCCCCTCTCCCCCGCGCCTGGCGGACCGCGCGGATCACCCCGCTCGCCGAGGTCCTCGCCCCCGGCCGGATCGCCGCCACCGCCGTACGCCTGGGCCTGCAGGTCTTCCTGGTCACCTGCCTGTGGCGGGCGCTGTACGCCAACACCCACAGCAGCGCCGGCCTGGTGAAGGAACAGGCCGTCAGCTACGCGGTGCTCGCCGCCCTGGCCGTCCGCATCCGCGGCCTGGACAGGGCCGCCGGCCGCGACATGATGATCCAGCACATCCAGTACGGCACGATCGTCTACTGGTTCCTGCGCCCGGTCCCGCCGCAGCGCTACTACCTCTACCGCGCGCTCGGCGACCAGGCGTACGGATTCGCCTGGGCCGGCGCCGCGTACGTGCTCTGCCGCCTCACCGGCGTACTGGAGCCGCCCGCCTCGGCCGGTGCGGGGGCCGCCTTCGCGGTGAGCCTGCTGCTGGGCCAGATCGTCCTGTACTACCTGACGCTGCTGATCGATCTGCTCTGCTTCTGGACGATCCAGAACAACTCGGCGTTGCTGATCCTGCTGTTCGCGCAGAATCTGCTCTCCGGCGCCTATGCCCCGCTGTGGTTCTTCCCCGGCTGGTTCGTGGCGATGAGCGCGGTCCTGCCGTTCCAGTCCACCCTCAATGTCCCGCTGTCGCTCTACATCGGCCGCATCCCGCTGTCCGACCTGCCCGCGCAACTCGCCGTCCAGGCCGTCTGGGTGCTGCTGCTCGCCCTGCTCACCCGGCTGCTGTGGCGCAGGGCCGCGGCCCGCGTCGTCTCCCAGGGAGGGTGACCGCATGGATTCCGTGAACAGGTTCTTCGCCGCCTGGCGGGTGGCCCGGCGGATCATCGCCCTGACCTTCCGGGCCCGGCTGGAGTACCGCGCCGAGTTCCTGATGAACGTCGGCATCGGCATCGTCTGGCAGGTGTCGATCATCGTCTTCGCCACGGTGCTGCTCGGCCGCTTCCCCGGGATGGGCGGCTGGCCCAGCGACGCGGTGCTTCTGATCGCGGCGATGCGGATGCTCAGCCACGGGCTGTTCGTGCTGTGCTTCGGCCGCGTCTACTTCCTCTCCCAGTTCGTCCAGGAGGGGCTGGTCGACGGCTTCCTGCTGCGGCCGATGCCGGTCCACCGGCAGGTGCAGCTCGCGTACTTCCCCACCAACGCGATCGGCGACCTGCTGGTGGGCGTGTCCATGTTCACCGGCGCGGTGTGGAGCATCGACCTGGACTGGACACTGCCCCGGATCGGCTATGTCATCGCCGGGCTGCTGGGCGGGATGCTCATGGAGGCCGCGATCTTCACCGCGCTCTCCAGCCTCCACCTGCGCTTCCCCGCCGCCCAGGCCTGGAGCATCTGGACCGAGGAACTGCTGGCCACCTTCGGCAACTACCCGCTGAAGATCCTGCCCGGGGTGATCAGCGGCGCCTTCACGTTCCTGCTGCCGCTGGCCTTCATCGCCTACTTCCCCGCCGCCGTTCTGACCGGCCACACCACGGGACTCGGCGTCCCCGGCGCGGTCGCCGCGGCCGCGCCCCTGATCGCGCTCGCGGCGTACGTCGCGTCCCGCTACCTGTGGAACTGGAGCCTGCGGCACTACACCGGTGTCAACGGCTAAGCGCTCCGCGCGAAGTCCGGTGCCCAACCTTCGGCCCGTGGTGGGCTGGTCGCGCAGTTCCCCGCGCCCCTTATGGGTCCCGTCGGCCGACGGTCACCCCGCAACCTTCGGCCGACCCAGGCGATTGAGCCAAAGCGGAGCGGCCGCTGTCGAAAAGGAGAACGCGCGCAGGTCGTGAGGAACGAACGACCGAGCACGATCGACTGTCGACAGTGGCTGAGCGCAGCGGAGGCGAAATCGCCTCTATTTAGAAGTGAACTCCTCGTACGCGGCGAGGACGTCCTCCGTGAGGCCGTCCATGCGCAGCTCGCCCTTCTCCAGCCACAGGACGCGGTCGCAGGTGTCCCGGATGGAGCTGTTGCTGTGGCTGACGAGGAAGACCGTGCCGGCCTCCTTGCGCAGCTCGCGGATCCTCGCTTCGGAGCGCTTGCGGAAGCGGCCGTCGCCGGTGGCGAGGGCCTCGTCGATCATCAGGACGTCGTGGGTCTTGGCGGCGGCGATGGAGAAGCGCAGCCGCGCCGCCATGCCGGAGGAGTACGTCCGCATGGGGAGCGAGATGAAGTCGCCCTTGTCGTTGATACCGGAGAAGTCGACGATGTCCTGGTAGCGCTCGCGGATCTCGTCCTGGGTCATGCCCATCGCGAGGCCGCCGAGGATGACGTTGCGCTCGCCGGTGAGGTCGTTCATCAGGGCGGCGTTGACGCCGAGCAGCGAGGGCTGGCCCTCGGTGTAGACCTTGCCGCTCTCGGGCGGCAGCAGGCCCGCGATGGCCCGCAGCAGGGTCGACTTGCCGGAGCCGTTGGAGCCGATGAGGCCGATGGCCTCACCGCGGTAGGCGGTGAAGCTGACTCCGCGCACCGCGTGCACCTTGCGGACGTTGGGGTTGTCCTTGCGGGTGACGATGCGGGAGAGGGCGGAGACCGCGCTGCCCTTGCTGGTTCCGGCGCCGTGGACGCGGTAGACGATGTGCACGTCGTCCGCGATGACGGTGGGGATCTTCTCGCCGGTGTTCCCGGTGTTCGTCGACTCAGCCACGGCCGTACTGCTCCTCTGCCTTCCAGAAGTACACGAATCCTCCGACACCCGCGACGACCGCCCAGATCACGGCCAGGGGCCAGACATGCGAGGGCAGCTGGGCGGCGGTGAAGCTGTCGATGAGGGCGAAGCGCATCAGGTCGATGTAGACGGCCGCCGGGTTCACATCGAGCAGCACCTTGACGATGTACGGGGCGCCGGCGGTGACGTGGCTGATGCTGTACATGACACCGGACATGTACATCCAGGTGCGCAGGATGAACGGCATCAGCTGCGAGAGGTCGGTCATCTTGCTGCCCAGGCGGGCCACGATCATGGCCAGGCCCGCGTTGAAGACGCTCTGCAGCAGCAGCGCGGGGACGGCGAGCAGCCAGGACAGCGCCGGGACCTCGCCGGTCATCAGGATGATGGCGAGGAGCACCAGCATCGACATCAGCAGCTGCTGAAGCTGGACCAGGGTCATGGCGATCGGCATCGACGCCCTGGGGAAGTGCAGCGCCCGCACGAGCCCCAGGTTGCCGGAGATCGCCTTGGTGCCGGCGAGCACCGAGGACTGGGTGAAGGTGAAGATGAAGATGCCGGTGACCAGGAAGGCGATGAAGTTGTCGATGCCCCGGTCGGTGCCGAGCAGGAGGCCGAAGATGAGGTAGTAGACCGCCGCGTTGAGCAGCGGGGTCATGACCTGCCACAGCTGGCCGAGCCTGGCCGTCGTGTACTGCGCGTGCACCTTGGCCCGGGCGAAGGCGGAGATGAAGTGCCGCCGCGCCCACAGCTGCCGTACGTACTCGCCCAGGCGGGGGCGGGCCCCGCTCACGGCGAGGCCGTACTTGGCCGCCAGCTCGGCCGGCGGCAGTCCGCCGGAGGCCGAGTGCGCCGGAGGGGCGCCGACGGCTACCGCGCCGTCGTGGGTTGTCTCACTCACAGTTGACACTTTCATCCTCTGGGTGACGTGACCGGGGCCGTTGGCCCGGTGCGCGCCGTGCTCTCTGATCGAGCTTGTCAGATGATCGGGGGTCGTCCCAATCGGGTGAGGCGCCACACCGTACGCCACTTCATGGGCCGGCGGGGCCCGCACTCAGTGGTCAGGCCCTCCCGGAAACCGCCGAACCAGGCCTTGAGGGCTGGGCCCGAGGGGCGGCGCAGCAGGGTCAGCAGCAGCCAGCTGCCGAGGTAGGCCGGGACCAGGGGCCAGGGCAGGTTCCGGCGGGCCAGCCACACCCGGTTGCGGGCCACCATGCGGTGGTAGACCGCGTGCCGGCTGGGGGCGGTCAGCGGGTGGTACAGGACCATGTCCGAGCGGTAGTCGATCAGCCAGCCGGCGTCGAGCGCCCGCCAGGCCAGGTCGGTCTCCTCGTGGGCGTAGAAGAACTCCGCGGGGAGGCCGCCGACCTGCTCGATCACCTTGGTGCGGACCGCGCTCGCGCCGCCGAGGAAGGTGGTGACGCGCGAGGAGCGCATCGGGTCGGCCGCGCGCAGCCGCGGCACGTGCCGGCGCTGGGTGGTGCCGGTCTCCGGGTCGGCGATCCGGAAGCTGATGATGCCCAGCTGCGGGTCGGCGGCGAAGGCCTCGCGGACCAGCTCGCCGGTGTCCGCGTTGGGCAGCAGCCCGTCGTCGTCCAGGAACAGCAGGACGTCGACGTCGGAGCCGCCGGGGCCGAAGGCCTCTATGCCGACGTTGCGGCCGCCGGGGATGCCCAGGTTCTCGGGCAGCTCCACCGCGCGCACACCGTCCGGCAGCTCGGGCAGCGGGGAGCCGTTGCCGACCACTGCTATCTCGATCGCGGGCCCGTGCTGCTTCGCGACCGAGTCCAGCAGATCCTGGAGCTCCTGGGGGCGGGTGCCCATGGTGATGATCACCGCCCCGAGCCTCAGCCGGGACCCCGACGGCCCGCTCACCGCAGCCTGCTCGACGCCAGGATGCTCACCAGGTGCAGCACGGTCTGCAGCACCGCTATGGCGGCGAGCGCGGTGACGGCGATCCGGGTGAACAGCAGGTCGCCGTGGATCGTGTCGGCGATCCCGGCGGCCAGGATCACCAGCGAGGCCTCGACGCCGCCCACCAGGCGGTGGAACTTCAGCGCGGCGGCGGCCCTGCGGGCCAGCGCCAGGCCGGACGAGCGCGGCGCGGACGCCGAGTCCTCGACGGCGGGCAGGCCGCTGCGGGAGCGGGCCACGTCCACCAGGTCGGTCTCGGCCTTGATCAGGATCGCGCCGAGCGCGGCGAGCGTACCGAGGAAGGCCCAGCCCCACTGGGTGGTGCCGCCGTCCCGGTGGAAGATGTCCGCCGCGCGCACGCCGAGGCCGACCAGCAGTGCCGCCTCGGACAGGTAGTGGCCCACCCGGTCCAGGTAGACGCCGGTGATCGAGGTCTGCTTGCGGTAGCGGGCCAGCTCGCCGTCCACGCAGTCCAGCAGCAGGTACAGCTGGATCAGCAGCGCGCCGAGCACCGCCCCGGCGAGTCCGGGGATCAGCAGCGCCGCGCCGGCCGCCACACCGGCGACGATCATCAGACCGGTGTACTGGTTGGCGCTGAGCGGCGAGTTGATGAGGAAGCGGGTGCAGCGCAGCGAGATCTCACGCATGTACATGCGCCCGGCCCAGTGCTCGCCGTTCCGCCGGTCCTTGATGCCGCCCGGGTGAACGATCGGGCGCAGCTCAGCTACTGATGGTCTTGACATAGTCGGCGTATGCGTCCCTGATCTGGTCGGTGGTGAGCTCAAGGTGTTCCAGGATCGTGTAGCGGCCTGGACGGGTTTGTGGTGCGTATTGGACGGCCTTGACGAACTCTTCGTCGGAGAAGCCGATTTCGCCGGGTGTGACGGGCAGCCCGTGGCGGCGCAGTACGTCGGCGAAGAGGCCGGCGTCCTCCGTGGCGCCGCGCAGGAACATCGCGAAGGCGGCACCGATCCCGACCTGCTCGCCGTGGGCGGCGGCGCGCTTGGGGTGCAGGAGGTCGAAGGCGTGGCTGATCTCGTGGCAGGCGCCGGAGGACGGGCGGGTGTCCCCGCTGATCGAGATCGCGATGCCGGACAGCACCAGTGCCTCGGCCAGGACGGTCAGGAAGGCGTCGTCGCCCACGCCGCCGGGGTGGCGCAGCACCGACTCGCCGGCCGAGCGGGCCATGGCGGCGGCGAGTCCGTCGATCTGCTCGCCGTTCACACGGTTGGACAGCTCCCAGTCCGCGACGGCGGAGATGTTGGAGATGATGTCGCCGATGCCGGAGCGCACATAGCGGACCGGGGCCTCCCGGATCACGTCCAGGTCGATGACCACTCCTATCGGGCCGGGTACGCCGTAGGAGCCGCGTCCGTTGTCGTTGTCCAGGGTGGACACGGGCGAGCAGAGGCCGTCGTGCGCGAGGTTGGTCGCCACTGCCACGATCGGCAGGCCGACCCGGGCGGCGGCGTACTTGGCGACGTCGATGATCTTGCCGCCGCCGAGGCCTACCACGGCGTCGTAGCGCTTGCCGCGCATCTGGTCGGCCAGCTTGACGGCGCCGTCGATGGTGCCGCCGGCGACCTCGTACCAGTCGGCGCCGGGCAGGGCGCCGGCCAGCCGGTCGCGCAGGGCGCGGCCGGAGCCGGCACTGATGGCGACCGCCAGCCGGCCGGAGCTGGAGATGCGCTGGTCGGCGAGGATCTCCGTCAGGTCGTCCAGCGCGCCGCTGCGGATGTCGACGACGACCGGGGAGGGGATGAGCCTGGTCAGTACTGGCACGCGATCTCCCTGGCCCGGCTGAGGTCGTCGTGGTTGTCGATCTCGACCCAGGTCAGCTCGCCGATGGGCGCGACGTCGACCTGGAAGCCACGGTTGACGAGCTCCTGGTAGCCGTCCTCGTAGTACAGCTGCGGGTCGCGCTCGTACGTGGCCTTCAGCGCGTCGGCCAGATCGGCGGCCGCGGCGGGCTCGATCAGGGTGACGCCGATGTACTCGCCGGTGGCCTCGGAGGGCTCCATGAGCTTGGTGATCCGCCGGACGCCGGTGGCGGGGTCGGCGACGACCTTCATCTCCTCGTCGGCGAGGCGCTTGACCGTGTCGAGGGCGAGGATGATCCGCTGCCCGTTGCCCTGGGCGGCGAGCAGGGTCTTCTCTACGGAGACCGGGTGCACGGTGTCGCCGTTGGCGAGGATGACGCCTTCCTTGATGACGTCACGGGCGCACCAGAGGGAGTAGGCGTTGTTCCACTCCTCGGCCTTGTCGTTCTCGACGAGGTGGAGCTTGACGCCGTACTTGGCCTCCAGGGCTGCCTGGCGCTCGTACACCGCCTCCTTGCGGTAGCCCACGACGATGGCGGCGTCGGTCAGGCCGACCTCGGCGAAGTTGGCGAGCGTGAGGTCAAGGACGGTTCTCTCGCCGTCGACCGGCACCAGGGCCTTGGGCAGGGTGTCGGTGTAGGGACGCAGACGCCGTCCGGCGCCGGCCGCGAGCACGAGGCCGATCATGCGGGTTCTCCAGTTTCGTCATGTACCGCGGGTGCCTGTGAGGACACCCAGAAGCGGATGCTCTCGATGAGCACCACGAGGGCCAGCACCACGGCGAGTGCCGTCAGCGCGACCGTGAGGCCGTGTTCGCCGGCCGACGCCGCGCACGCGACGGTGACCAGCAGCGTCCGGCCCTCGTGTCCGCCGATCGCGCGCACCAGGGCCCTCGGGGGCGCCCCGGTCCCGCCACGGATGCGGTACACCGTGTCGTAGTGATGGTAGGCGACGGCGGCCACCAGGCCGAAAGCGGCGGGCAATGCACCGTTCACCCCGGAGACGGCCGCCAGTACCAGGATGGTCGTGTACTCCCCGGCGCGGAAGACCGGCGGGACCAGCCAGTCCAGTGGGCCCTTCAGGGGCCGGGCGACGGCCAGGCCGGAGGTTGCCGCGTAGACCACGGCCGCGAGGGCCGGCCACCAGCTGCCGACGGGGGCGAAGGCCGAGGTGGCCACGACTGCGGCCGCGCCGAGTATCGCGACGGCGGGGGCCGTGAAGCCCGGCAGGCGGCGGGCGAGGCTCTTGGTGGCGGCGGCGACGCCCTCCGCGAGCGGCCCGGAGTCGGCCAGCTCGGCGAGGGCCTGGGCAGCGCGGTCGGTGCGGTTCGCCTTGCGGGTCAGGGAGCGCAGTACGCGCCCTGCGGTGGTGTAGCAGGCCGCGAAGGCGCAGCCGGCGATCAGCACGACGAAGGTGATGCGGGGGGTGGTGGCGGCGGTGAGCACCGCTATGAGGGCCCAGCGTTCGCCGATCGGCAGCACGATCATCCGGCGGACCCACACGGTCCAGCCGACGCTGTCCAGCTTGTCGGAGAGGGCGGCGGTGGGAGAAGTGTTGGCCGTCGCGTCGTGGTTGGCCTCGTTGAAGGCGAAGTCGACGACATGGCGGCAGGTCTGCAGCACCATGGCGCCGAGCGCGAGGGCCCAGACGTCGTCGCCGCTGCGGGCCGCGCCGAGCGCCAGGCCCGCGTAGTACGCGTACTCCTTGGCCCGGTCGAAGGTCGCGTCCAGCCATGCGCCGAGCGTGGAGTACTGGAGGGAGTAGCGGGCCAGCTGGCCGTCGGTGCAGTCCAGGACGAAGGACGCGATGAGCAGCACGCCAGCTGCGATGTAGCCGGGGCGGGTGCCGGTGGCGGCGCAGGCGGCGGCGATCAGGGCGACCAGCAGGGAGGCGGTCGTGACCTGGTTGGGGGTCATGCCGCGGCGGGCGCACCAGCGGGCGAGGTAGCGGGAGTAGGGGCTGACGAAGTGCGTGGTGAAGAAGCCGTCCCGGGACTTCACGGCGCTGCGCAGCCGCACCGCCTCGTCGTCGACCTCCGCCACCGCAGCGGCGGCCTTCTCGCGCTCCGCCTCGCCGGTCGGCACGGCGGCCACCAGGACGCCCAGCTCGGGGCGGTGGACAGCGACGCCGTCGGCGTCCAGACGCGCCGTGAGTTCGTCCGCCCTGGCGTCCGGCAGGTCGGCCACCGCCCGGGCCAGCGCGGGCCGCGCGGCGGCCTGGACCGCCACGGCGCCGGGGACGGCGGCGGCGTCGAAGCGCGGGTCCGTCAGGGCCAGGCGCAGGGAGTGGACATGGCCCACGAAGCGCGGGTCGACGACCGCGACGCGCTCCCCGGCGGGGAGGGCGGCGAGCTGCGCCGCGACGGCGCCGGGGCCGTCCGCCGCGAGGACGTCGAAGCCGAGGGCGCGCAGATCGCGCTCGATCGGCGACGCCGCGACCGGCTGACCGGTGAGGATGGCGGTCGACAGACGGACTCACTCCCTGGATTCACGATGACTTCGCGCCACGTACACGGTCGGGCGGCATGAGCGGAGAGGCTATCGGATTCCGGAGATCTTCCGTTCACCGCCCGTTCTCTTCATGGTCGCGCGGGCGCCGGTGATCATCATGGTGGATCGCGCCGCCCCGGCCAAACGCCCCCGGCCCAACACCGTCTCCCGCCGCCGATAGGGTTGGCCGCATGACGTGGCTGATCACAGGCGGGGCCGGATACATCGGAGCTCACGTGGTGCAGGCGATGACCCGGGCCGGTGATCGCGTGGTGGTCTACGACGACGGCTCGGCCGGCGTCCCGGAGCGCATCCCCTCTCACGTGCCCATGGTGACCGGATCCACACTCGACCGCGCGGCCCTGGACCGGGTCATCGCCGATCACGGCGTGACCGGGGTCGTCCACCTCGCGGCGCGCAAGCAGGTCGGCGAATCCGTCGAGCGGCCGCTCCACTACTACCGCGAGAACCTCGGCGGCCTCGGCACGCTCCTGGAGGCCGTCGCGGCCGCCGGTATCCGCCGCTTCCTCTTCTCCTCCTCCGCCGCCGTCTACGGTCTCCCGGACGTCCCCCTCGTCACCGAGGACACCCCCTGCCTGCCGATGAGCCCCTACGGCGAGACCAAGCTCGCCGGCGAGTGGCTCGTGCGGGCCGCCGGCCGGGCCCACGGCATCTCCACCGCCTGCCTGCGCTACCTCAACGTCGCGGGCGCGGCCGCCCCGGAGCTGGCCGACACCGGGGTGTTCAACATCGTCCCGCTCGTCTTCGACCGCCTCACGCGGGGCGAGGCCCCGCAGATCTTCGGTGACGACTACCCGACGCCCGACGGCACGTGCATCCGCGACTACATCCACGTCGAGGATCTGGCCGACGCCCACCTCGCCGTCGCGCGGCGCCTCTCGGACCCGTCCGTCTCGGGCGACCTGACCGTGAACATCGGCCGCGGCGAGGGCGTCTCCGTCCGCGAGTTCATCGACCTCATCCTCGACGTCACCGGTCACACCGGAGTGGCCCCCGTCGTCACCCCCCGCCGCCCCGGCGACCCCGCCCGGGTCGTCGCCTCCTGCGACCTCATCCGCAAGGAACTCGGCTGGTCCGCGACCCGCGACCCCCGCGACATGGTCGACTCCGCGTGGCAGGGCTGGCTCCTGCACCACCCGGAGGCCCGGCGCAGCTAGGGGCCCCGGCCCATCGCCGCAGGTCACCGCACATGACAACGGTCTTCAGTGCTGAGTTGCTTACCTCGGGCAACGGAGCTTCACTTGGTCGGGTCCGAGCGTCCGCCCGGACCCGGACCGGAAGGGGCCGACGGCATGGGGGCAGGGCACTCGCACGGGAGCGGGCACTCGCACGGGCACTCGCACGCACCCGGCGGCACGGCCGCCGCCGCGCACCGGGGGCCATTGCGCATCGCCCTGGGGATCACCCTGCTGGTGCTGGCGACAGAGGTCGTCGGCAGCGCCGTCACCGGCTCGCTCGCACTGCTCGCGGACGCGGGCCACATGGCGACGGACGCGGCCGGGATCGCGATGTCGCTCGTGGCGATCCACTTCGCGAACCGCCCGCCCAGCGAGCGCCGCACCTTCGGCTTCGCACGGGCCGAGATCCTCTCGGCGGTGCTCAACGCGGTGCTGCTGTTCGGCGTCGGGGCGTACATCTTCTACGAAGCGGTGAGCCGGCTGATCTCCCCGGCCGAGGTGCAGGGCGGACTCACCGTCGTCTTCGGCCTGATCGGCATGGCCGCGAACTCCGTGTCCCTGGCGCTGCTGATGCGCGGCCAGCGCGAGAGCCTCAACGTCCGCGGCGCCTTCCTGGAGGTCATGGCGGACGCCCTCGGCTCACTCGCGGTGGTCGTGGCGGCGGTGGTGATCATGACGACGGGGTGGCAGCAGGCCGACCCGGTGGCGTCGATCCTGATCGGGCTGATGATCGTGCCGCGTACGTGGAAGCTGCTGCGGGAGGCCGTGGACGTACTGCTGGAGGCGGCGCCGAAGGACGTGGACATGGCGGAGGTTCGCGAGCACATCCTGGCGCTGCCGGGGGTGGAGGATCTGCACGACCTGCATGTGTGGACGATCACCTCCGGGATGCCGGTGCTGTCGGCGCATGTCGTGGTGCGGCAGGAGGCGCTGGACTCGGTCGGGCACGAGAAGATGCTGCACGATCTGCAGGGGTGCCTGGGGGACCATTTCGACGTGGAGCACTGCACATTCCAGCTGGAACCGGCAGGTCACGCGGAGCATGAGGCACGGCTGTGCCACTGACCCCTCGTTCAGGTCAGGCGCGCGGTGCAACCACCGCACCCACCTGCGCGTGAGGCAGACTGAGGGCTTGTCGTCGATGCAAAGGATGGCCATGCCAACCAGTCCCGCCACCGATCGGCCCGGCATCCCCTCGGGCCCCTCCGCCAATGGTTCCGCCGCCCCGATTCTCCTCGAACTGGTCGACGAGGCCGGCCGGACGATCGGGACGGCCGAGAAGCTGTCGGCGCATCAGGCACCGGGGCAGCTGCATCGCGCGTTCTCGGTCTTCCTCTTCGACGACGAGGGCAGACTTCTGCTGCAGCGCCGGGCACTGGGCAAGTACCACTCCCCCGGCGTGTGGTCCAACACCTGCTGCGGCCACCCCTACCCCGGCGAGCCGCCGTTCGTCGCGGCCGCCCGCCGTACGGCGGAGGAGCTGGGCGCGCCGCCCGCGCTGCTGCGCGAGGGGGGCACGGTCCGTTACAACCACCCGGACCCGGCGTCGGGGCTGGTGGAGCAGGAGTACAACCACCTGTTCGTGGGTCTGGTGCGGGAGCAGCTGCGCCCCGATCCGGGCGAGATCGGGGAGACCGCCTTCGTCACGCCGGTCGATCTTGAGGAGCTGCAGGAGACCGGGCCGTTCTCGGCCTGGTTCCCGACGGTGCTGGAGGCGGCCATGCCCGCGATCCGCGAACTGACGGCGGACGCGGGCTGGTAGTCCGGACAGACCCCATGGGCTTACGGGGCTGCGCTCGCCGGCAACGGGAGCGCGGCCCAGACCACCTTGCCGCCGGACTCGGTGTGCTCGACGTCGCACATCCCGCCGGCCTCGGCGGTGATCGCCTTGACCAGCAGCAGCCCGCGGCCGCCGGTGTCGGTGCTGTCGGCCTGCAGGGCCTTGGGACGGTAGGGGTGGTTGTCCTCGACGGCCACCCGCACCCAGTCGGCGCCGGTGGCCAGCTCGACGGTGATCTCCGGGGAGAGCAGGGCCGCGTGCCGTACGGCGTTGGTGACCAGCTCGGACACGATGAGCAGCAGGCCGTGCAGCAGCTCGTCGTCGGCCGGGATCTGCCGGTCCGCGATCAGATCCCGTACGGCGTGCCGGGCCTGCGGCACCGAGGAGTCCACCGCCGGTGCGGTGAAGCGCCAAGCGCCCTCGTACGGGCGCGGGGTCTGGGTCGGGATGGCCGGGGCCGTTGCCGGCACCGGTTCGGGCGGGACGCTCCCGCGGACCTCCATGGCGGCATTCACCCTCGCATTTCGCGCGATGTCCCCGCAGTCCCCGCTCACCGTTGCACCGCTGATCGGGCGGTGCAACGGTGAGCGGGATCCGCCTCACAGGTTGAGTGTCCGCAGCGGAGGGCGGGAGTCCGGTGACCTCACCGGAAATCCGCAAATTTCGACTGGCTTTGATCACATCCGAGTGAAATCGAATGACCCTGTCACTTCAGCGATCGCCCGTGATCCCCCGGATCGGACATTTCCGCTCCCGTACGGGCCTCGGTGACCAGCCCCACGGCCCGCCGACCGCCGATCCCGGCGGCCAGCAGCCCGAGCCCGTCGAAGAGCAGCGCGAGGGAGACGAAGGTACCGATGACGTAGAGGCTGCTGTGCGGCCAGTCCCCCAGCACCAGGATCGCCAGCAGGATGCCCAGTACGCCCTGCAGCAGCGTCCAGACCATCTGCGGGCCACGCACCACCAGCGCGCCGAAGAGCCGGAAGATCCCGCCGGTGAGGAAGAGCAGCGCGGCGAACATGGTCAGCGTGGCGGCCGCGACCTCCGGCAGCTTGATGACGACGATGCCGGCGGCGATGTTGAGCGCCGCGACGACCAGCGCCAGCCAGAAGAAGTTGGTGGTGCGGTTCTGGACCGCCTGCGCCAGGCCGACGATACCGCCGATGAGCAGCAGCCAGCCGAAGAGGATCATGGTGGTCAGGGTCGCGAACGCCGTGTACACCAGGCCGACCAGGCCGCCGATGACCAGGATCGCGCCGAGTGCGGCCACCCAGCCGAAACTGCGGCTGATCCCGGCCTCGGGGGGCTTCGGGTGCTTGCTGCGTCCCTTGAGCGCGGCCATGCCGGCCTCCTCGCATCGGTTATGCGAGATATACCCCTTTCAGGGTGATCGTCACCGTGTGATCGTCGCGGTATGACCGCCCGATAGGATCCGGTCATGCCCATGCTGCTGGATGTGGCCGGTACGACCGCCACGATCACGATCAGCAATCCGGCCAAGCGCAACATCATGTCCCTGGACATGTGGCGCGCCCTTCCCGGCCTGCTCGACGGCCTCGCCGCCGACCCCGGCGTTCGGGCCCTGGTCCTCACCGGCGACGGCGACACCTTCTGCGCCGGCGCCGATATCGCCGGCATGACGGACCCGGCGACGGGTTCCGCGCTCATCCAGAGCGCCGCCGTGGAGGCCGAGGAGGCACTCGCGGCCTTCCCCAAGCCCACGCTCGCCGCCATCCGCGGCTTCTGCGTGGGCGGCGGCTGCCAGCTCGCCGCGGCCTGCGACCTGCGCTTCGCGGCCGAGGGGGCTAGGTTCGGGGTCACCCCGGCCAGGCTCGGCATCGTCTACGCGGCCTCCTCCACCCGGCGGCTGGTCGCTCTGGTGGGCCCCGCGGCGGCGAAGCACCTGCTGTTCTCCGCCGAGCTGATCGGCGACGAGCGGGCCTTGCGGGTGGGGCTGGTGGACGAGGTGCTGCCGGACGGCGACGCGCTGCGCAAGCGCGTGGAGGAGTTCACGGCGGTGCTGGCCGCGCGGTCGCTGCTCACCCAGGCCGCCGCCAAGGAGTTCGCCGCACTGGACGCCGCCACGACCGAGGCGCGGACCGAGCACTGGGCCCGGCAGGCGAAGCTCAGCGGCGACACGGCGGAGGGCGTGGCGGCATTCCTGGAGGGGCGGGATCCACGGTTCGGGTGGACGATGCGGTGACAACATGCTTACCGGTCGGTAACCTGGCCCGCATGACCGCTTCCGCCCTGGAGCCGCGCGCCGGCCGCCGCTGCCAAAGCGCCGTCAACGCGCTGCACTCCGCCCTCTACTTCGCACCGGAGTACGACGACGAGCTGGCCGCTCTCGGCCTCGACCGCGGTTCCATGGCCTACTTCGCCGGACGGGCCGCGCCACTGGGCGCGGTCGGCGCGGGCGTGGTCACCGCGACCTTCTACAACTTCAGCCACGCGCTGGTGTCCCGGATGGTCCCCGCCGCCTGGGCGATCGCGAGCCCCGCAGCCGTGCTCGACGCCCGGCTGCGCGCGGCCGACGCCACCCTGACCCGGCTGCTCGGCCCGGACGTCATCGCCTCCCCCGAGCTCGCCGAGGCCGCCGCGCTCGCCCTGCGCGCCACCGAGGCCTGCGGCCGCGAGGCCCGGCCCCTCTACGCCGCCAACGCCGACCTCGCCGTGCCCGAGCGGCCGCACCTCGTCCTCTTCCACGCCGCGACCCTGCTGCGCGAGCACCGCGGCGACGGCCACCTCGCGGCACTGGCCGCCGCCGGGCTGGACGGCCTGGAGGCCATTGTCAGCCACTGCGCCACCGGCAAGGGCTTCACCCCGCGCTTCTTCCGGCTCAGCCGCGGCTGGAGCGCCGAGCAGTGGTCCGCCGCCCAGGACCGCCTGCGCGAGCGCGGCCTGCTCGACGGCTCCGGGGAGCTCACCCCCGACGGGACCGCCCTGCGCCGTGAGATCGAGGACATCACGGACCGCCTCGACCGCGCCCCGTACGAACACCTCGGCGCGGCGGGTGTCGAGCGGCTGACCGCCCTCGCGGGCGGCTTCACGCAGACCGTCCTCGCGGGCGGCGGCTTCCCGCTGGAGCACTTCGGCAAGGGCTGAGCCAACGCTTGCGGGTGCGGCAGGATGACGGTCGTGGAGACTCTCAGCGCGGCCGGCATCCGCGCATGGCGCATGCACGCCCAGGGCCTGGCCGGTCCCGGGGCCGCCGCCCACGAGGCCGTCGGGGCGGTCCGGCGGGCGGCGGGACTGCAGGCCCAGGACGCCAAGGCGTGCCGCCTGCAGCTGCGGGCCCGCAGCACCGGGCTCACCGCCGCCGACCTGGACGCCGCGTGCGGGGCCGATCGGCGGGCCGTCGTACGGACCTGGCTGATGCGCGGCACCCTGCACGCCGTGGTGGCCGAGGACGTCCGCTGGATGAACGCCCTGCTCGGGCCCCGGGTCGCCGACTCCCAGCGCGGGCGCCGGCGGCAGCTCGGGCTCGACGACGAGCTGCTGGCCCGTGCCCTTCCCGCCCTGGAGAAGTCGCTGGCGGGACGCCCGCCGATACTCCGGGACGAACTGGTGCTCCGGCTGGGCGAGTTCGGGGTCGGCCTCGATCCGCGCAGCCAGGCACCCGCGCATCTGCTGCTCTACGCGGCCGCGCTGGGCATCGTCTGCCGGGGCCCGGAGGCCGCCGGCGACAAGGCGACGTACGTCCTGCGGGAGGAATGGCTCGCCGGGGTCCCCGCCGCCGGGCCCGGCCCGGCCGGTGACGAGGCTCTGGCCGAGCTGGCCGTGCGGCATGCGGCGTCGTACGGGCCGGTCGGCGAGGCCGACTTCGCCCGCTGGTCCGGGCTTCCGCTCGGGCAGGCCCGCCGGGGCATCCGCTCCGCCCGGGCGGACGGCCGCCTCGCCGAAGTCGGCGGCCCCGGCGGGCCGTTGCTCGTGGCCTCCTGGCAGCGGCCGCCGGCCCGACTGGCCGGATCCGTACGGCTCACCGGGCACTTCGACCCCTACCTCCTCGGCTACCGCGACCGCGATCTACTGCTCGCCCCGCAGATCGCCTCGCGGATCGCGACCGGCGGCGGGCTGCTGATGCCCTGCGTCCTGGCCGACGGCGAGGTGGCGGGTACCTGGCGGCACGAATGGGCCGGCGGCACGGGCGCGGGCAGGCGTCTGGAGGTGCGGGTCGAGCCACTGCCCGGGCCGTCGTTCCCCGATGCCACCCTGGCCCGGATCGAGGCCGGGATCGACGCCGAGGTCGCCGACCTCGGGCGGTTCCTGGGCGTCGAGGCGGCGTGGCGGCTGGTTGGCTGACGCGGGAAGCAACCTTTTGGGACGCGGTGACGACATGGGGGCGTAAGTCATCGACGCGAGAGGCCTCAGCAATGGCAGCGACCGGACGTCACCGGTTCACCCGAAAGCGTTTTACGGCGGCCGCCGTCGCCCTGGCGGCGCTGGGCGGGGGGACGGTGTACGCGATCGACTCGTCGTCCAACAAGGCCCAGGCGGCAGGGGGATGCGCCGCGTACGAGTCGGTCACGATGGGCAAGTACTGGATCAACAACAACACGTGGGGCGCGGACAGCGGCAAGGGCTGGTCCTGCGTGTGGGACTCGTACCAGTCGGGCGACACGATCGGCTGGGGCACGAACTACCAGTGGTCGGGCGCGAGCAGTTCCGTGAAGTCGTACGCGAGCAGCGTGCTGGGCTGGCACTGGGGCTGGAAGTCGCAGGACACCGGGCTGCCGGTGAAGCTGTCGGCGAAGACGCCGGTGAAGAGCAAGTGGTCCTTCAAGGTGAAGGAGTCCACGGACAGCGTCTACAACGTGGCGTACGACCTGTGGCTGCACGACACCGCGAACACGGACTGGCAGAGCACGCCGAAGCACGAGGTGATGGTCTGGCTGAACAAGGACGGCGGGGCCGGGCCGCTGGGGACGAAGAAGGAGCGGGTGAAGCTGGCCGGGGCCTACTGGGACCTGTACGTCGGCGATATCGGCTGGAATGTGTACTCGTTCGTACGGGTGGGCAACACGACGTCCGCCAATCTCAACCTGGACGACTTCCTGCAGGCGCTGGTCCGGCGCAAGCTGGTCGCGACGACGGACTACCTGAGCAGTGTCGAGGCGGGCACCGAAGTCTTCACGGGGAAGGCGCAGTTGGACACGACGGCGTACTCGACGGACGTGGGGTGACCTCGAGCCCGGTGTCGGTGGCCGTCCGGTTCTGACCGCGGGCGGCGCCGATGCCGGCGATGACGACGAGCACGGTGCCCGCGGCCTGCAGGGCGGTCGGGGTCTGGGCGAGAAGGACCATCGCGGCGAGCAGGCTGACCGCGGGTTCGAGGCCCGCGAGTGTGCCGTAGGCGGTCCTGCCGATCCGCTGGAGGGCGAGCATCTCCAGGAGGAAGGGGACCAGGGGCATCAGGACGGCGATACCGGCCACAGCCGCGACGGCACGCCAGTCCGGAGCGCCGGACAGGACCCCGGGCGCGCCGAAGGGCGCGGTGACGACGGCGGCGACGGTGAGGGACAGCGCGAGCCCGTGCTGGGCCCTGAAGCGGCTGCCGACATGCTGGGTGCCGATGACGTAGAGGGCCCAGCAGGCGCCCGAGGCGAGGCCGAAGAGCACGCCGGCGAGGTCGGCCCCACCCTGCCAGGGTGAGGTGAGGCACAGGACGCCGCCGACGGCGAGGAGCAGCCACACCAGTTCCCGGCGGCGGCTGAGCGCGGCGACGGCCACAGCGAGGGGGCCGAGGAATTCCAGCGCGGTGGCGGTGCCCAGCGGGATGCGGTCGGCGGCCTCCGCGTACAGGAGCATCATGGCGCCGCTGACCGCGCCGAGCAGGACCGCCGCGACGAGGTCCCGGCGCGGGGCCTCGCGCAGGGCCCGCCAGAGGGAGCGGCCGGTGCAGGCGAGCAGCAGGAGCGCGGCGAAGGTGACGCGGAGCCAGGTGGTGCCACCGACACCGATGTCGTCGAAGAGCTCGGTGGACAGGGCGCTGCCGGTGTGGAGCACGGCCATGGCGGCGAGGACGAGCACCGCGCCGGGAATGCGAGGGGTCGGGAGGGTCACCTGGCCATTGGATCGCCCGGCCTCTGTTTCTGTCCACGGGTCATTGGTGGATGCAATGTTTACTATTGGTGGATGATTGATCCCCTCCCCGACCTTGGCCGGCTCCGTCTGCTCGTCGAGCTCAGCAGGCTCGGCACGATGTCCGCCGTCGCCGAGCGCACCGGCTACGGGACCTCGGCGGTCTCCAAGCACCTCGCCGTCCTGGAACAGGAGGTCGGGGCCCGGCTGCTCGCCCCGGTCGGCCGCCGGGTGCGGCTGACCCCGGCCGGGGAGCGGCTGGTGGAGCACGCCGTCGGCATCCTGGCCCGGGTGGAGGAGGCCCGCAGCGAGCTCGGCGGCGCGGGCGCCCACGGGCCCGCCGGGCGGGTGCGGCTGGCCAGCATCGCGAGCACCGTCGAGCCGCTGGTCGTGCCGGCCCTCGTACGGCTGCGGCAGGAGCACCCGGCTCTGGAGGTGCACCTGTACGAGCACGAGCCCGAGCAGACCCTGGAGCTGATGCTCGCCGGGGACATCGACCTCGCCCTGATCTACGACTACAGCCTGGTGCCGAGGGCGGTGCCCGCCGGGCTGAGCGTGCGGCAGCTCGCCGAGCTGTCGATGCTGCTGACGCTTCCGGCCGGCCATCCGCACGATCCCGGGCCCGGCCGCATCGTGGCGCTGCCGGAGCTGGGGCGGCTCGCGGAGGCCGGGTGGATCACCAACTCCCGGGGCAGCGACGACGACGAGCTGGTGCGGCGGGTGTGCGCGCTGGCCGGTTTCACCCCGCGGATCGTGCACCGGGTCGACAGTCTGCATCTGGTGAATCTGCTGGCCGGGGCCGGGCTCGGGGTGGCACTGCTGGCCGAGTCGGGGGTGGAGCGGCACCGCGACGACGTGGTGTTCCGGCCGCTGGACCCCCTGGTGGGGACCCGGCGGCACTTCCTGGTCGCGCGCGACGGCCAGTGGGGCTGGCCGCCGATCGCGACGGTGGTCAGGGCTGTGGCGACAGCTGGGGGCGTCGGCGCAGGCTGAAACGCTCTGTGAACTCGGCGGGCGGCGGCACCAGGCCGAGGCCGACCAGCAGTCCCTCGACGGACCGCATGTCGTGCCACTGCCGCTCGCAGAGCGGGCACTCGCGGGTGTGCCGGGCCACGCGCTTGCGCCAGTGGGGGGCGGGCTGCCGGTCCCAGTGGCGGACCAGGTCCATCAGGAGCGGGCAGCCCGGCACGGCGGACAGCGCCCGCACGACGCTGCGGGCGGCGTCGAGGCGGGCCTTCATGCGCTGGACGCGTACGGTGGCGTGCTGCGAGGTGAGGCCGCAGGCGGCGGCGAGTTCGGTGCGGGTGAGCTCGCCGGTGGTCTCCAGCCACCACAGGGAGAGCACGTCGCGGTCCTCGGGCTCCAGCCAGCGGGTGGCCCGGGCGAGTTCGGCCCGCTGGCCGGACAGGCCCAGGCACAGGATGGTCAGGTCGACGAAGTCGGAGCCGGCCTCGTCGGCCAGGGCGAAAAGCGGAAGGTCCTGGCGGGCCCGCCAGCGGTCGCGTACCTGCCGCATCGCGATGGCGGCCAGCCAGCCATGGAAGGCGGCCGGGTCGTGCAGGGTGTCGAGGCCGTGCTCGATGTGCAGCATGGCCTCCTCGACCGTCTCGTCGGCGTCGGCGCGACCGTGCAGGGCCCGGCCGACCACGTTGTGGACCAGTGGCAGGCTTTCGGCGAGCAGCGTGTCCATCGCATCCCGCCGGCCCGCGCGTGCCGCTTCGACCGTCGCGGCGGAGGGTCGCCGTGCGTCCCTGCCCATTCCGTCACCTTCTCCTCAGGCCCGGCCCGCCCCTTTTGGGTGGGCACGACTGGGAGACGGACAGGAGGTATGACAGATAACCGAAAATCTCGGGCAACCTTTTGCGGCGCGGCGGCGACCCGGTGGCATGAGACGTACGAGAACCACCACCGGACACCGCCGCGCGGGTCGCGCCAAGCCGCGCCTGATCCTCGCGGCCGCCGGGACCACCGCGCTCGCCCTGGCGGTGTACGGAACGGCTTCGGCGCTGACCGCGGACAACGGCAGCGACGGCACGAAGACCACGGACGCGGCGGCAGCCGCGGCGACGACGGCTTCCGGCAGCCCGAGCGCGACGGAGCGCGACGACACTGCCAAGGCCACCACCTCGGCCTCCGCCGCCGCCACTTCGGCCTCCCCCAGCGCCAAGGCGAGCGCGAAGGCCGCCGCCTCGGCGTCGCTGGCCGCCCGGCTGTCCCTGACCTCGGTCGCGCTGCCGAAGAAGCTGTCCTACCTGTCGGCGGGCTACAACAACGTCAAGGAATGGACCCGCGTCGACACCGCCGTCGCCCCCAACGGCACGACCCGGGTCGCCTGGCCCGCCGCCGACGGCATCCACGTCACCACCCTCACCGCCGCGGGCAAGCGCAAGGGCACCGACACCGTCGTCGCGGGCACCAAGGAGGTCGGCGGCCTGGTCTCCCTCAACGACGGCTTCGCGCTGCTCACCCGCGTCGCCGACAGCAACAAGTGGGGCGACACCGCCGCCGCGCTGATCCGCTACAAGAACGGCGCCCGCGCCTTCACCAAGAAGCTCACCGGCACCGCCTCGCACGACACCTCGCCGGGCCTGGACGGCCAGCTGAAGTGGAACGGCACCAAGTTCGGCGCGTACTTCGTCGTCCACGGCGCGGGCGGCTTCGCCGACGGCCACTACGGCGACAAGCTGGCGTACATCAGCGCGAGCGGTGCGAAGCTCAGCGGCGGCTGGGACTGGGGCTGCAGCCACAACGAGGGCATCGCCCTGTACCCGGAGAAGACCGGGGCCTTCACCTCGCTGTGCCACGACGACTGGCGCTCGGGTCTGTTCGTCTCCACCGGCATCGGCGCGCCCGACGTGGCGCCGGTCGTCCAGCGCGAGCAGTGCTGGGCGGGCTACTGCGGCGGTACGTACGCCGGCCGCACCGGCGAGATCGTGAAGTCCGCCGCCGGGCGCTACGCGACGGCCTTCGCGTCGCGCGGGGCGGTCTCCGCGAAGAAGAACCCGGAGGACAGCAGTGGCCGGGGCTGGACCGTCACACCGAAGTGGAAGACCCACCAGGTCGCGGTCGCGTTCCTGAAGAACAAGACGACGGTGTCGGGCAAGCCGGTCTACCTCACCAGCGCCGCCGGGACCGAGCACGTCAACGTGCACATCGCACCGTACGGGAAGACCAAGCTGCTGGTGTCGTGGGAGAGCCTGTCGAACGCCAAGTGCGCGGCCGGCACCTGCACCGGGACCTTCACCGGTACGCATCTGCGGCTGATCGACTACACGGGGAAGTTCCTGACCCCCGACAAGGTCGTCAAGTCCCGGATCGCCGGTGAGATAGCCGTGCTCAAGGACGGCGACCTGACGTGGGCGTACGCCCCCGCCACGCCGGACTACCGGACGGCTTTGGCCGGCGCGTCGCCGACCTCGGGCTCCTTGACGGTGGCCCGCCTCGACGTGTCCTGAGAGCAGGGCAGCGCCGGATGGCGGCCGAGCAGCACGATACCGATGGTGATCGCCGCGAGCCCGGCCGCCTCCCAGGCCAGTGCGCCCGGGGTGACCCGCAACTGGTCGCCGAGGAAGCCGACCGCGCAGGCTATGCCGGCCAGCGGCTGGGCGGCGGTCAGGGCGGGCAGCGACATGCGCAGCGGTGCCGTCTCGAAGGCGCTCTGGACCAGGACCAGGCCGGTGAGGCCGATCGCGGCGATGGCGTAGGGCTGCCAGTGCAGGGTGAGCGCTGCGATGCCCTCGTCCGACACGAACCGGCCGGTGGTACGGGTGAGGGCGTCCTGGAGCCCGTAGAGCAGGCCCGCCGCCAGCGCCAGGACGGTGGCCTCGGGGGACGGCGTCAGCCGTTTCGCGGCCCCGACCAGCAGGACCGCCAGGCCGACGACGATCCCGACGACCAGCCAGTGCCGCAGCGCCCCGGCCTGCGCGCCGCCGCCCGAGGGCTGGCCGGCGACGATGAAGGCGGTCACGCCGGCCGCCAGGAGCAGCACGCCGGACCAGCCCTGGCGGCCCAGCGGCTGGCCGGTGAGGTGGCGCGAGAGGAGCATCGCGAAGAGCAGGCTGGTGGTGGTGAGCGGCTCGACGAGAGATACCTCACCCTTGGTGAGCGCCAGCGCGCTGAGCACCATGCCGGAGATCATCAGAAATATGCCGAGCAGCCATTCCGGCATGCGGATGAGGTCCAGCAGCAGCCGGAAGGACAGGAAGTCCGACAGCGGGGCCCGCTGAGCGGCGCGCTGCTGCAGTACGAAGCCGAACCCCAGGCAGCAGGCGGCGCCCACTCCGAGCAGGAACACGGCCACGTATCTCAGTCCTCCCGCAAACGAAAAACTTTCACGGCTTGGGGCCGACGATAACTCCACCGGCACTGTGATCGCGATGCTTTGCCCCGTCACAGCGGCGCCCTCTTGACAAACGGCGCAGTCAGTACCTGGTTACTTTCCGGATACGGTGCAGCTCGGCGACGACGTCGGCGAGCGTCTCGCACTCCGGGGTGGCCGTCAGCTCCGGCGGGGGGTCGGTGGCGCGTCCGTCCAGCGCGTCCGCGATGGCGGCGATCGCCTCTGTCACCTCGCGCGCCTCACGCTCGGAGGGGCGGGGCGCGCCGTGCTCCATCCGTACCGCGCCTGCGGTCGCCGCGTCCACGATCCGCTCCGCCGCCGACACCAGCGGGGCCCAGTCCGCGATCCGGGCGCGCTGCGCGGGCAGCTCGGCCGCCACGGTCTCGGCGGCCGCGCGCGCCTCGCCGAGCGCCCGGTAGGCGGCCCTGCGCAGCGCCATCCGCTCCTCGGCGCGCTCACCGGGGGGCGAGTTCAGGACGTGGGAGAGGTAGTCCTCGGTATGGCGCAGCGCGGCGGCCAGGCGGTGGCCGACCCGGGCGGCGGGATTGGTCAGCAGCGGCAGGTGTCCTACGAGGAGCACGATGGCGCAGGCGATGGCGGTGTCGGTGACCCGGCTGCCGGCCGCCTGGGTGTCGCCGCCGGCCCAGACGAAGGACAGCACCAGGGCGGTGACGACGGCGGTCTGCAGGGCGTAGTTCCGGCTGGCCACCGACATCGGCACCAGTGCCCCCGCGAGGCCCGCCAGCACCGGGAGCCACCAGTCGCCGCCGAACAGCGCGGCGGGGACGGCGAAGACCAGGACGCCCAGCGCCGTTCCGGCGAAGCGGTTCACCACGCGGGAGAACAGCGGCCCGAGGTCGGGCTTGACCAGGAACGCCGCCGTCGCCGGGAGCCAGTACCAGTGGTCGGCGCGCAGGGCCAGCGCCACGGCCGCGCTCGCAGTGACGCAGACCGCGACCCGGGCCGCGTAGCGCCGCCCGCCGACGCTGAGCATCCTCCGCCGCACGGTCGGCGGCGCCACCGACATCACCTCGGCCGGGCTGGACACCTCGGGCTCGCTGCGCGCGAAGGCCACGGCCGCGTCCAGCAGCGCGCGGTCGAAGGCCGCCCGGGCGGCCGTGCTCGACTCGGGCGCGGACAGCGCGCCGGGCGGGGTGCCGGTGC
Organism: Streptomyces sp. NBC_01537; assembly: GCF_045040445.1. NCBI lineage: Bacteria > Bacillati > Actinomycetota > Actinomycetes > Kitasatosporales > Streptomycetaceae > Streptomyces > Streptomyces sp. NBC_01537. The sequence goes on from NZ_CP109392.1 coordinate 1,229,303, forward strand.
GCATGGCCTCGGCGAGGCGGCGCGGGCCCTCGGCCACGCGGGGCGGCAGCGGCCGGTCCTCCCACAGCAGCGCGACGCCCGCCTCGCACAGCGCGGTGGCGGCGGCGTACCGCTCGGTGAGCAGCAGTTCCTCGTCGGTGACCTTGTGGCGCAGGAGGCGGTGCAGGCGCAGCGCCTCGTCGGCCCGGTCCATGGCCGCCGTGAGCCGTCGGCGCGCCGGTACGCCGCCGGGTCCGCCGACCGCCGCCAGGGCGTCGGAGAGGGCCTCGAAGACCACGGCGAGCGCCTCGCGTTCACCGTCCAGCGAGCCGCCGACCGGGCGCGGCGGGCGCAGCACGAGCCGCAGCACGAGCAGCCAGGCGGCGCCGCCGAGGAAGCACAGGGCCTTGAACCACGGTTCGCCCGGCAGCGGCATGCCCATGCCGATGATGGTGGTGACCAGCCCCTGCACGCCCGCCGCCGAGCTCACCGGTCCGCCCACGCTCACCGCGCCCGATACCAGCCCCGCCACGAACAGCGCCGGCAGCGCCCACCAGCCGCCCGCCACCGCCGCGTACGCCGACCCGGCCAGCAGCCCCGCCGCCCCCGCGAGCGCGGGCAGCCCGACGTGCACGATGCCGGTTCTCCGGGTGCCCGGCCGGTCGTTGATCCCCGCCAGCATCGCCCCGAGTCCCGCCAGTACGCCCGCCGCGGGATTGCCCAGCGCGATCCCGGCCGCCAGCAACGGCCCCGCCGCGAGCGCTCCGCGTACCACCGCGCCCCACGGCACGGGCGCGCGCTGCCAGCGCAGGGGGTGGGCGAGCCAGGCGGGCAGGGAACGCAGAGGCAAGGGGGCATCCTCGGGGCGGTGCGATGTGGGGCGTTGCGACGTGGGGCGGTGACCGGCGGGACGCCTTCGGCCGGCGGCTGCCACCAGGGTACTGGGCCGCGCCGCTCGGGCTCAGCGCTCGGGCTCAGCGCTCGGGCTCAGCGCTCGGGCTCAGTATCGCGTGATGGCCGTCGGCCCGCTCTTCGTGCCGATTGCGATGTGCGGATGCAGGGCCGGGTCGGCCCAGGCCAGGATCCGGCGCATGGCGTCGGCCGGGACGGAGACGCAACCGGCGGTGGAGCCGCGTCCGTTGACGTGGAGGAAGATCCCGGCGCCGCGCTTGCGCACAGGGGCGGTGTAGTTGAAGCCGATGACCATCGCCCGCGCGTACTGCGTGGGGTAGTCGGCGAGGTGCTCGGACTCGGCGGGGGCGCAGTCGCGTGGGAGGCCGTTGACCCAGCGGTTGTAGGAGGCGGAGGCGTTGTCCTCGCACCACCAGGACTTGCGCGTGACGCGCTTGTACGCGTAGGCCGCGCCGGCCGGGGCGGGGCTGATACCGAAGGCGAAGGGGAGGTTGTACAGCCCGGTAGGGGTGGTGGAAGTGCCCTGGTGACGGGTCGTCCCCTCGACGAGGCCGTGGGCGCCGAGGCGGGCCGGGGCGAATCCGACCCGGATCCAGCGGCCGTAACGGCGCTCCCACCAGGTGAGGGTGCCCGTGGTGGAGCCGGTCGTGGCGGCCTCGACCGTGATCAGCTGCAAACCGCCTCCGGTACTGGCCATCCTGGACGGCAGCGGCGAATCGGGCTGCGACGACGCGCCCGCCGTGCCGGCCACGCAGGCCAGCACGGCGGCGCACGCCACGGCGACGCGCGTGCGCGGAGCGAGGGTCAACGCGGGAGGTTCGCTTCGACGGCGGAGACGACCTCGTCGGACTCCGGCTCGGTGCGGGGGCGGAAGCGGCCGACGACCTCGCCCTGCGGGGAGATCAGGAACTTCTCGAAGTTCCAGGTGACCGGGCCCGCCTCGCCGTCCGCGTCCGGGGTCTCGGTCAGCGCCGCGTAGAGCGGGTGGCGGTCGTCGCCGTTCACGTCGGTCTTCTCGAAGAGCGGGAAGCTCACGCCGTACGTGGCGGAGCAGAAGGTCGCGATCTCCTCGGCCGAGCCCGGCTCCTGCCCGGCGAACTGGTTGCTGGGGAAGCCGAGCACGCTGAAGTTCCGGTCCGCGTAGCGCTTCTGGAGCCGCTCCAGGCCCTCGTACTGCGGGGTGAGGCCGCACTTGGACGCGACGTTCACGATCAGCAGGGCCTGGCCCTCGTAGTCGCCGAGGGACGCGGGCTCGCCGGCGAGGGTGCGCAGGGGGATCTCGTACAGGCTCACGATTTGTAACTCCTCAATCGACGGGGTGTCCTCCGCCTCAACCCCGTCGGCCGGGCCGATCTTCCCACGGCGGGCCGCGATCCGCCCTACCGGCTCGCGACCTGAGCCGTCAGAGCCGGGGCCGGCCCCGCCGACATGAGGCGCTCGCCCTCCTCTGCGGACGCGCCCGGCGCGACGACCAGCAGGTCGCAGCGGCCGACACCGTACGAGAGCAGGCAGATGGCGCTGGGGCTGTGGGCGACGTCGGAGCGGGTGATGTGCACCGTGTGGTCGCCGAGGTGCAGCAGGCCGGGGCCGGTGCGCCACATGGAGCGGCTGACCGTGACTCTGGTGATACGGGGCCAGCGTTCCTCCAGCGCGGCCAGCAGGCCGGGCAGCTCGTTGACGAGGGAGTGGGAACGGGGCCACCAGGCGCCGTCCAGGCGGTGCGGGCCGGTGCCGACGGGCAGCAGCTCCAGTCTCGTGGGCAGGGCGCCGGTCAAGAGCCGCTCCCGCCGGCGGAGACCAGCCAGGGCTGGAAGGAGGTCGGTGCCTCGGGGACGGCGGTGGTGTCCACGGTGAGGACGAGCCGGGTGCCGCTGCCGCTCTCGCCGGCCGGGTAACTGCGCTGCTCCGTGCTGGAGAACCAGCTGCGCAACGCCTGCGCGATCAGTTGCGCCACGTCCGGGGACGCGGTGGTGACGCGGACCTCGGCGAGGCCGGGGGCGGGCAGCGATCGATCCTGATTCATGGTGACTCTCATTCTGCGTTCTGCGGTTTCCGCGGTGGGGTGAGCGACTGCGACGGCATGTCACATACGGCGGGCATCGCGGGCGAGCAGGCGTTGTGAGGAATCGCGCTTCGTCGCTGTGGGGGAGGCCGCGCGGTCGGTGACCGTCGGCTCTGTGATCACGCCCATGGCGTGCACCTGTCCCCGGGCCCGTTCGCACGCGCCCGGCGTCGTCGAACCCCAAGAACGACGCCGGCATGGCAGCCAGCGTACGAAGTGCTCTCAGCAACCACCACTCTACTCCGGCCACGCCGGACCGTGGGGTGACATGGGTCGACGGGCGTAGACTCGCAGCGCATCGAGCCGCCGAGCCGAATTCTGCCGCGCTCGGATTTCTGTACGTCATGCGCGATCCCCGACAGTCGGGTGCCTGCCTCCAGGTACCGGACAGCCAGCCAGGTCCATGGTCATCACCGCGGCCTTCCGGCCTGCCCTCATCGGCGTACCGGAGTGCCGCCTTCGAGGGGACAGCTTTGAATCTCACCGAACTTCTGGACGGGCACGCCCACCAGGTTCTCCAGGGCGACACCAGTACCCGGATCAGCGCGGGAATGCACTTCGACGCCCACCGGATGATCCCAGGCGCGCTCTACATCGCCGTGCCCGGCCATCGTGAGGGCGGCCCCGAGGCCATCCAGCGCGCCGTGGATTTCGGAGCGGCGGCGGTCCTGGTGGAGGGCGCGGACGACGTACGCGTACCGGACGGCGAGGTCTGCGTCGTGCGCGTACCGGATGTGCGGGTGACGGCCTCGGCGATCGCGGCCCGCTACTACGGCGAGCCGGGCCGCGCCATGGACGTGATGGCGGTCACCGGCACCAACGGGAAGACGTCGGTGTCGTACATGGTCGAGTCGGTCCTACGGATCGCCGAGGGCGCGCGGTTCGGGGTCATCGGCACCTCCGGCAGCCGCATCGGCGACGAGATGGTGCCGATGCCGCCCTCGGTCCTGACCACGCCGGAATCGCCGGATCTCCAGTACCTGCTGGGGTACATGCGGGACCGCGGGGCGGCCGGCGTCGTCCTGGAGGCCACCTCGATGGCGCTGCTGACCCACCGGGTCGACGATGCCCACATCGACGTCGGGGTCTTCACCAACCTGACCCAGGACCACCTCGACGACCACGGCACGATGGAGAGCTACCGCAACGCCAAGCTCCGGCTCTTCCAGGGCCTGTGCCGCCGCGCCGTCGTCAACGCCGACGACCCGGTGAGCGCCACGATCCAGGCGCTGATGCCGGGGGCAGTCACCACATACGCCCTGGACACCGAGGCGGACTACCGGGCGGGCGACCTGCGCGGGGACGCCACCGGCAGCCGCTTCACCGTGCACCACCGGGGGCGTGCGTACCCGGCTGCCATCCCCGTCCCCGGGCGGTTCTCGGTGTCCAACGCCCTCGCCACGATCGCCGCCTGCCACACCCTGGGCCACGACCTGGGCGCGGTCATCGCGGCCCTGCGGCTGATGCCGCCGGTCCCGGGCAGGTTCGAGGGCCACACCACCGCGCTCGGCACCTCGGTGATCGTGGACTACGCCCACTCGCCGGACTCGCTGGAGAAGGTCCTGACCGCCATCGGCGGCTTCGCGACCGCCCGGGTCATCACCGTCTTCGGCTGCGGCGGGGACCGCGACACCACCAAGCGCGCCGCCATGGGAGAGATCGCCGGACGGCTATCCGACCTGTGCGTCCTCACCTCCGACAACCCGCGCACCGAGGACCCCGACGCGATCCTGGACGAGATCACCCCGGGCGTCGCCCTGAGCGGCACCCCGTACGAGCGCATCGCCGACCGCAGCGAGGCCATCCGCTTCGCGCTGGCCGCCGCGGGCCCGGACGACGTTGTCCTCGTCGCCGGCAGGGGCAGCGAGCCGCACCAGGTCATCGGCGAGGAGCTGTTCCCCTTCAGCGACATGGCCGTCGTGCGCCACCTCGCCGACGAGCTGTCACGCTCCGGGGCCGGCACCCTGTCCTAGGCCCTGGCCTAGGCCCGGCTCTCGCTGACCCGCCCGCCGTCCACCACGAGGCGGCGGGTGGTCTCCACCGCGTCCAGCATGCGCCGGTCGTGGGTGACGAGCAGCAGCGTGCCGTTGTAGGTCGCGAGTGCGGACTCCAGCTGCTCGATGGCGGGCAGGTCGAGGTGGTTGGTCGGCTCGTCCAGGACCAGCAGGTTGACGCCGCGCGCCTGGAGGAGCGCCAGGGCGGCGCGGGTGCGCTCGCCGGGCGAGAGGGTGGCGGCGGGGCGCAGGACGTGGACGGCCTTGAGGCCGAACTTGGCGAGCAGGGTGCGTACGTCGGCGGGCGGGACGTCCGGGACCTCGGCCCCGAAGGCGTCGAGGAGTGCCTCGCCGCCGTAGAACAGCTTGCGGGCCTGGTCCACCTCGCCGACGACGACGCCGGGGCCGAGCGTCGCGCTGCCGGCCGTCAGCTCGGCGCGGCCGAGGAGGGCGGCGAGGAGGGTGGACTTGCCGGAGCCGTTGGCGCCGGTGATGGCGACCCGGTCGGCCCAGTCGATCTGGAGGTCGACCGGGCCCAGGCGGAAGTCGCCGCGCCTGACCTCGGCGCCGTGCAGAGTGGCCACGACCGCGCCCGAGCGGGGCGCGGCGGCGATCTCCATGCGCAGCTCCCACTCCTTGCGGGGTTCCTCGACGACATCGAGGCGTTCGATCATCCGCTGGGTCTGGCGGGCCTTGGAGGCCTGCTTCTCGGTGGATTCGGCGCGGGTCTTGCGGCTCAACTTGTCGTTGTCTGTGGCCTTGCGGCGCGCGTTGCGCACGCCGTGTTCCATCCAGCCGCGCTGCATGCGCGCGCGGGATTCGAGGGAGGCGCGGGTGTCGGCGTACTCGTCGTACTCCTCGCGCGCGTGGCGGCGGGCCACCTCGCGCTCCTCCAGGTAGGCGGCGTAGCCACCGCCGTAGATGTTCACCTGCTGCTGCGCGAGGTCGAGTTCGACGACCTTGGTGACGGTCCGGGTCAGGAACTCGCGGTCGTGGCTGACGACGACCGTGCCGGCCTTGAGGCCCTTGACGAAGGCTTCGAGGCGCTCCAGGCCGTCCAGGTCGAGGTCGTTGGTCGGCTCGTCCAGGAGGAAGACGTCGTAACGGCTGAGCAGCAGCGAGGCCAGGCCCGCGCGGGCCGCCTGGCCGCCGGACAGGGCGGTCATCGGCTGGTCGAGGCCGATGGTCAGGCCGAGCGAGGCGGCGACCTCCTCGGCGCGCTCGTCCAGGTCGGCGCCGCCGAGGGCGAGCCAGCGCTCCAGGCTCTCGGCGTACGCGTCGTCGGCGCCGGGGGTCTCGTCCATCAGGCCCTGGGTGGCGGCGTCGAGGGCCTGCTGGGCGGCGTCCACTCCGGTACGCCGGGCGAGGAAGGCCCGCACGGTCTCGCCGTCGCGGCGCTCGGGCTCCTGAGGGAGATGGCCGACGGCGGCGGTGGGCGGGCTGAGCCGCAGCAGGCCCTCCTCCGGGGTGTCCAGGCCGGCCAGCAGGCGCAGCAGCGTGGACTTGCCCGCTCCGTTGGGGCCGACGAGGCCGATGACGTCGCCGGGGGCGACGACGATGTCGAGGCCGGCGAAGAGGACACGGTCCCCGTGTCCTGCGGCAAGATCCTTGGCAACAAGCGTGGCGCTACTCATCAGAGCGCCGATCCTACCGTCGCCGTCGGGAGTGACTCTTCCCATGCCCAGTCCCATGTTCAGTCCCATGTCCAGCCGCAAAGCCCTGGTCCGCCGCCCCAGCCCGCGCCTGTCCGAGGGGCTCGTCACCCACATCGACCGCTCCCCGGTCGACTTCGATCTCGCCCTGCGGCAGTGGGAGGCCTACGTGGCCGTGCTGCGCGCCGACGGCTGGGAGACGGTCGAGGTCGCTCCGGCCGACGACTGCCCCGACGGCGTCTTCGTCGAGGACACGATGGTCGTCTTCCGCAATGTCGCCCTCATCGCCCGCCCCGGTGCGGATCCGCGCCTGGGCGAGACGGCGGGCGCGGAGGCCGCCGTCACGGCCCTCGGCCTGTCCGTCAACCGGGTGCGCGAGCCCGGCACGCTCGAAGGCGGCGACATCCTGAAGGTCGGCGACACGGTGTACGTCGGCCGTGGCGGGCGCACGAACGCGGAGGGCGTACGGCAGCTGCGCTCCGCTTTCGAGCCGCTGGGGGCAACGGTCGTGGCCGTTCCGGTCAGCAAGGTGCTGCATCTGAAATCGGCGGTCACGGCGCTGCCGGACGGAACCGTCATCGGCTTTCCGCCGCTGGTGGATGACCCGGCGGCCTTCCCCCGCTTCCTGCCGGTGCCGGAGGAGGCGGGGGCGCATGTGGTGCTGCTCGGGGGCGGGCGGTTGCTCCTGGCCGCGAGCGCCCCGAAAAGCGCGGCGCTTTTCGGGGACCTTGGGTACGAGCCGGTCGTTGTGGACATCAGCGAGTTCGAGAAGCTGGAGGGGTGCGTAACGTGCCTGTCCGTCCGGCTTCGCGAGCTTTACGCGTAGCCGGGTGGCCGACGGTTGCCTTTTCGAGTCGTCTTAACCTACGGTGGCGTAACCTACGCATCCGTAGGTGCGTGTCAGCTAGTCGTCAGGAGCGAGCACAACGTGACCATCACCCCGTCCCAGCGCACCGAGTCGGACACATGGAGTGACACGAAGCTTCTGTACGCCCTCGAAGAGGTTGTCGAGAAGGAGCTGAACCGGCACATCGGCGTCGCGAAGGAATGGATGCCGCACGAGTACGTACCGTGGAGCGACGGACGTAACTTCGACGGCGTCATGGGCGGCGAGGCCTGGTCACCGGAGCAGTCGAAGGTCACGGAGATCGGCCGGATATCGCTGATCGTCAACCTGCTGACCGAGGACAACCTGCCCAGCTACCACCACGAGATCGCGACCATGTTCGGCCGCGACGGCGCCTGGGGCACCTGGGTGCACCGCTGGACGGCGGAGGAGGGCCGGCACGCCATCGCCATGCGCGACTACCTGCTGACCACCCGCGCCGTGGACCCGGTGGAGCTGGAGCGGTTCCGGATGACGCACATGTCGGAGGGCTTCGAGTCCGACAACTCGCACAGCATGCTGCACTCGGTGGCGTACGTCGCCTTCCAGGAGCTGGCGACGCGCATCTCGCACCGCAACACGGGCAAGGAGTCGGGCGACCCGATCTGCGACCGGATGCTGGCGCGGATCGCCACCGACGAGAACCTGCACATGGTCTTCTACCGCAACCTGCTGGGAGCGGCCCTGGAGCTCGCCCCCAACCAGGCGATGCAGGCCATCCGCGATGTGGTCGTCGGCTTCCGCATGCCGGGTCACGGTATGCCGGGCTTCGAGCGGTCGGCGGCGCGGATCGCGATCGGCGGGATCTACAACCTGCGGATCCACCACGACGACGTGCTGATGCCGGTGCTGCGCCACCTGAAGGTGCTGGAGTTCACCGGGCTGGGCCCGGACGGGACAAAGGCACAGGAGGAGCTGGGCTTCTTCATGGGCGAACTCAACGCGCAGGCGGTCAAGTTCGACGAGCGGCGCGAGGCGCTGCTGGCCCGCCGGGCGGCACGCGCCGCGTCCTGATGCCCGATCTGAGCTGATGCTCTGACCCCCTCCACTCAGGGGGGTCAGAGCATCAGCTCTTCCCGGGGACGCTGCGCGCGCAGTGCGGCGATCGCCGGGTCGATCCGGCCCGCCACGATGGCCTTGCGGTCGGCCGCCGTGGCCTCCCGTACGCTGCGCACGACGGCGTCGAACGGCGCCAGGCTGACGGTGATGCCGTAGCCCGCCCGGTAGGGGCTGTCGGGGGCGTAGCACTGGCCCACGGTGTGAGTGATGTGCGCGGGACGCAGATCACCGGCCCGGCAGCAATGCCACTCCACGCACCACGCGCACCAGACGCGCAGGTACCGGCCGTCCGGGCGGTAGTCGAGATAGCCCGGCAGGTTGGGGGACTTGATCATCGTACGGCTCCTTGGTGGGTGGGCCTGTCAGGGCTCAGGCAAGGCCGGTTCCCTGCTTGCGCAGGGAGGGCGAGGGGGAGACGGCGGGGACTTGGGGGCGGTCGTGCTGGAGAAGCTGGAACAGCACCTCGCCGGTGACGCTCATGAAGGTCAGCGCGAGCGCGACGCCGAGCGCGACGGCGGGTGTGGTGCCATTGCCCACGTTCATGGCCGTCGCACCGGTGCCGATGAAGGCGCTGATCCCCCGGGGGATCCGGGTCCTGGTCGTCTGCTTGTCCGCGCGGGCGCGGTCGTCGTCCACCGGCGCCTTGATGAACTCGCCGGCGAGCAGTGCCAGGGCGGCGCATCCGAAATACGCCCACGGCGCGGCCGGGCTGAGGCTCAGCCCGAAGTGGCCCAGCACCCCGTGGAGCAGGGCCGCCATGCCGAAGAACAGCACACCGCTGTGAGCACTGGGCAACGGGAGGGGCTTGTAGTTGAGCTGGCCGCCGCGCCGCTTGACGGGTATCACGATCCGCGCACCGTCTCCCCAGCCCACCGTCTCGCTGTACAGGCTCAAGGAGCACATGACACCGGTGGCGACCAACAGGGCCGACGGCGCGGTGCCGTTGACGATGTTCACCACTGAGGTGCCGGTGCCGAGCAGGACGCTGAACAGCCGGGAGAGGGGGTCGGTCCGCTGGCTCCTCGCGGCGTTCCCGCGCTCGGACGGGGCGGCAGCGCTCTCCTCGTCGTCGTTCCTCGACATGCCCCTGGCGAGCTGACCGGCCATCAGGGCCAGCAGTACGCAGGCCGCGTAGACCCAGCGAGCGGCGGGCGCTGTGCTGAGGTGGTAGTAGCGCAGCACCGCGTTCGCCAGATTGGCCAGGTTGGCGAAGAACACGGCGGTCAGCATGTTGGGCCGGGGCAGGTCCAGCAGGATCCGGCCGGTGGCCGGGTCGTACCGGATACAGGGGACCGCTGGTCCCCACCGTTCATTGGCAGTACCTTCGGAAGGCAGCACTTCGTCTCCAGTCATGGGCGCAGGGTGCTGGAACCCGGGTTCGCAGCCGTCGCATGGCTGCGAACCCGATCCTTTGTTTGTACTCCCCTCTGACCAGGCATGACGGCCTGTGAAGCAGCGTCTTTCCTGGGGAATGAAAGCCCGGCTTTCGGTGGCGGAGAACTCCCAGGTGCGAACGAAACCAGCGCTTGGGAGCCAAATCTCGCTTACCTTGGGATCCATGGCGGGGAGAGAGCAGATACGTGACGGCGCGCCCGGCGAGTGGGAGTACACGGTCTTTTTCACCCGGGCGAAAGTCGGCACCCACGAGGAGGCGCGTCGTCGGCTGGAGGAGGTCCACAACGAGAAGCTGACCTCGCAGGCGATCGGCGACGTGATTCAGAAGCTCGAAGGGTGGTACGCCGCAGGGCCGTTGTTCGAGGGACGGGGCAGGACGTCCCGGCTCACGGAGACCGGCACCCTGTGCCTGCGACACGCGGAGACCGTCCTGGCGGTCTACGAACAGGTCCGGAGCGAGCGGAGCAGCACACGATCCCCGGTCCCGGTTCTCGCACACCTCCCCCACCATCTGCACTATGTGGCGCGCCTGGAAAGCGTCATGCGCAAGGACGGCGCGGAGTTGGAGACGTTCCCGCTGCGGCAACGGCACCGCGGGGACGCGGCGTTCGTGCAGCACGCGCTGGTGCCGCTGCGGCACGGCGTGTACCAGTTGGTCGTCGGCCATCCCGCTTCGTCGGACTTCCCTGATCTGCAGTCGGACGTGCTCTACTCGGCCCGGCTGGAGGCCAAGGTGGACCAGTCGTACGCGGGCGACTTCATGCCGCTGACCGAACTCCCGCACTACCGCCTGATGGCCCCACCGCTGGAACTGCGCTCGCGCAAGCTGCTCGAACAGGCGGTCATCGACCACGGACTGGGTGCGCTCCAGATAGCCGCGGAGTCATACGAGACCGCCACGCACATCCTGCGCATGCGCGCCGACCGGCTCGCGCACGGGCACGACGACCGGGTCGTCGTCGTCCCCTCCGACGTGGCACTGGTCTTCAAGGAGGGGTACGAGTTCGGCGGCACGGGCGGTCAGTACTTCAAGTGGGTACCGATCATGCACAACCACGTCCCGCTCACCCACGACGTGTGCGTGACGACGCTCAAGCAACGCACTCCCTTCATCCGCGACGTCGTCACCGAGTTGAAGAAGGTCTGCGCGCAACTGCCAGGACTCGCCGGTGCCGGCGAGAAGTCGCCGCCCGCGTGAACCACGGCGCGTGCTCTCGTGCGCCGGGTGAACGCACCTGTGCACTGGGTGAGTGATCTGCCGCGCCCTGCGCTCCCATGCTGTCCTGACCGGTAGGCGGGAACACGCCGACCGAAGGGGCGATGACCGATGGCAGGACAGGCAGCACGGAACGGACGAGCCGGACGAGCGGTTCCTCCGAGGCACCTCGTCGCCCGCTGGGCTCTGCCCACCGCTGCGATCGTCGCGATGGCGGCAGGGACCTGGGCGGCCGATACCGGCGGAGCGGCGTGGTACGGGGCGTTTCCGGCCTTCGCGAGCCTCCTGGTGGCCGTCCGGGTGGAACGGCAGGTCAGGAACGGGACTTGGAACCCCTAATGAAATGACCGGGGCTACGACCACGACAAGTATCACCGTCTCGTGTGGGCCCTCGGGGTATCGCCCGTGAGGCCGCCACCCGGCAGACCCTGGCCGCAGAGCTGCGTCCCACTAAAACATGCACACGTGCTTGTTTTCTGCCGGGCGGGGAAGAAGACTGTCGCCCGTGGCCAATCATCCGACCTACGTACCGATCGATCCGCTGGGCGGAGCGAACCGGGATTCGATGCTGGCCCGCCTGGCCGAGATCGACGCCGAGCACGCCAAGGCCATCGCCGGAGGCGGCCCGAAGTACGTGGAACGCCACCGGGCGCGCGGCAAGCTGCTCGCCCGGGAGCGGATCGAGCTGCTGGTCGACCCGGACACCCCGTTCCTGGAGCTGTCGCCGCTCGCGGCCTGGGGCAGCGCCTACCCGGTCGGCGCCTCGATGGTCACCGGCATCGGGGTGATCGAGGGCACGGAGTGCGTGATCACGGCCAATGACCCGACCGTGCGCGGCGGCGCCAGCAATCCGTGGACGCTGAAGAAGGCGCTGCGCGCGAACGAGATCGCCTTCGCCAACCGCCTGCCCGTCGTCAATCTCGTGGAGTCCGGCGGCGCGGATCTGCCGAGCCAGAAGGAGATCTTCATCCCGGGCGGCGCGCTCTTCCGGGATCTCACCCGGCTGTCGGCGGCCGGAATCCCCACCGTCGCCGTCGTGTTCGGCAATTCGACGGCGGGCGGGGCGTACGTACCGGGGATGTCCGACCACGTCATCATGGTCAAGGAGCGCTCCAAGGTCTTCCTGGGCGGTCCGCCGCTGGTGAAGATGGCCACCGGCGAGGAGTCCGACGACGAGTCGCTCGGCGGCGCCGACATGCACGCCCGGATCTCCGGCCTCGCCGACTACTTCGCCCTCGACGAGCCGGACGCGCTCCGCCTCGCCCGCCGCGTCGTCGCCCGGCTGAGGTGGACCAAGCAGGGCCCGGCGCCCGCGGCCTCGTACGATCCGCCGCTGCTGGACGAGGACGGACTGCTCGGCATCGTCCCGGAGGACCTCAGGACCCCCTTCGACCCGCGCGAGGTCATCGCGCGGATCGCCGACGGCTCGGACTTCGACGAGTTCAAGCCGCTGTACGGGCCGAGCCTGGCCACCGGATGGGCGCAGGTGCACGGCTATCCGGTCGGCATCCTGGCCAATGCGCAGGGGGTGCTCTTCAGCGCCGAGTCGCAGAAGGCCGCCCAGTTCATCCAGCTCGCCAACCAGCGCGACATCCCACTGCTGTTCCTGCACAACACCACCGGCTACATGGTCGGCAGGGAATACGAGCAGGCCGGGATCATCAAGCACGGCGCGATGATGGTCAACGCGGTCTCCAACTCCCGCGTCCCGCACATCTCCGTCCTGATGGGCGCGAGTTACGGTGCCGGGCACTACGGCATGTGCGGCCGCGCCTTCGAGCCGCGCTTCCTGTTCGCCTGGCCCAGCGCCAAGTCGGCCGTCATGGGTCCGGCGCAGCTCGCCGGTGTGCTGTCGATCGTCGCCCGGCAGTCGGCGGAGGCGCGGGGGCAGGCGTACGACGAGGAGGCGGACGCCGCGCTGCGCGCGATGGTCGAGCAGCAGATCGAGTCCGAGTCGCTGCCGATGTTCCTTTCGGGGCGGCTGTACGACGACGGGGTCATCGACCCGCGCGACACCCGCACCGTGCTCGGCCTGTGCCTGTCGGCCGTCCACAGCGCCCCGGTCGAGGGCGCGCGGGGCGGCTTCGGCGTCTTCCGGATGTGAGTTGTGAGATGTGATGTGAGGGGACCTTCGGTGATCTCTGCTGTGCTCGTGGCCAACCGTGGTGAGATCGCGCGCCGCGTCTTCCGTACCTGCCGCGCGCTGGGCATCGCCACGGTCGCCGTCTTCTCCGAGGCCGACGCCGAGGCGGCGCACGTACGGGAGGCCGATACGGGGGTACGCCTGCCGGGGCCGGGCAGCGCGCCCGCCGACACGTATCTGCGTGCCGGCCTGATCGTGAAGGCCGCCGTCACGGCGGGCGCGGACGCCGTCCACCCCGGCTACGGCTTCCTGTCCGAGAACGCGGACTTCGCGCGCGCCGTGACCGCCGCCGGGCTGACCTGGATCGGGCCGGCGGCGGAGGCCATCGAGGCCATGGGGTCCAAGACGCGCGCCAAGGGGCTGATGGCGGCGGCCGGGGTGCCGGTGCTGGAGGCCGCTCCCGGCGAGTTCCCCGTGCTGGTCAAGGCGGCGGCGGGCGGCGGCGGGCGCGGCATGCGCGTCGTCCGCGACGCGGCCGCCCTGGAGGAGGCACTCGCCGCGGCGCGCGCGGAGGCCGCGTCGGCCTTCGGGGACGGCGAGGTGTTCCTGGAGCCGTATGTGGAGGACGGCCGGCACATCGAGGTGCAGGTGCTCGCCGACGCCCACGGCACGGTCTGGATCCTCGGCGAGCGCGACTGCTCCGTCCAGCGCCGCCACCAGAAGGTCATCGAGGAGACCCCGGCCCCCGGCATCGGCGACGACCTGCGGCGCACGCTCCACGAGGCCGCGGAGGCCGCCTCACGGGCGATCGGCTACACGGGCGCGGGCACGGTCGAGTTCCTGGTCGCCCCGGACGGGCGGCCGTACTTCCTGGAGATGAACACCCGGCTGCAGGTGGAGCATCCGGTCACCGAGTGCGTCTTCGGCCTCGACCTGGTCGCCCTCCAGATCCGGGTCGCGGAGGGCGAGCGGCTGGCGCCCGAGCCGCCCGCGCCCGGCGGCCACGCGGTCGAGGCCCGCCTGTACGCCGAGGATCCCGCGCGGGACTGGCAGCCGCAGACGGGGGTGCTGCACCGGCTGCGGGTGGGCCCGGAGCTCCGCGTCGACGCCGCGTACGGGGACGGCGACACCGTCGGCCCGCACTACGACCCGATGCTCGCCAAGGTGATCGCCCACGCGCCCACCCGCGCCGAGGCCCTGCGCCTGCTGGCCCGGGGGCTGGAACGGGCCCATGTCCACGGCCCGGTGACCAACCGCGACCTGCTGGTGCAGGTCCTGCGGCACCCGGACTTCGCCGCCGGCCGGCTCTCCACCGCGTTCCTTGAGCGCATCGTTCCGGTGCCGGCCGAACCGGACGCCGTACGTCTGGCCGCCCTCGCCGCCGCCCTCGCCGGTGCCGCCGACCGGCATCCGCTCGGCGGCTGGCGCAATGTCCCGTCCCAGCCGCAGAACAAGAGCTACCGCGCCGAGCCGGACGGGGCCGTGCACGAGGTCCGCTACCGCCTGACGCGTGCCGGGCTCGTGGCCGAGGGGCACCCTGACGTGGGTCTGCTGCGGGCGGCCCCGGACGCGGTGGTGCTCGAAGTGGCGGGCGTACGGCGGGCGTTCGAGGTGGCGACGTACGGCGACCGGGTGCACGTCGACTCCCCGCTCGGGGCGGTGGCGCTCACCGTGCTGCCCCGCTTCCCGGCGCCCCAGACGCGTACGGAGCCGGGGTCGCTGCTGGCGCCGATGCCCGGCACCGTGGTGCGGCTGGGGTTCGCCAAGGCCGGGGACCGGGTGGAGGCGGGGCAGCCGCTGCTGTGGCTGGAGGCGATGAAGATGGAGCACCGGGTGGCCGCGCCCGCGGCCGGGGTGCTCGCCGCGCTGCATGCCGAGGTCGGCCAACAGGTGGAGGTCGGCGCCGTACTGGCCGTCGTAGTCGTACAGGAAGACGTAGAAGTCGTCGAAGTCGTCGAGGAAGAGGTGCCGTCATGACCGCCGGCTTGGAGAACGCTCTGCTGGAGACCGAGGAGCGCCGGGCCCTGCGCGAGGCGGTCGGCGAGCTGGGCCGCCGCCACGGGCGGGGCTATGACGCCGAGAAGCTCTGGCAGGAGGCGGGCGCGCTGGGCTACCTCGGCGTGAACCTGCCGGAGTCGTACGGCGGAGGGGGCGGCGGGCTCACCGAACTGTCCATCGTGCTGGAGGAATTGGGGACGGCCGGGTGCCCGCTGCTGCTCATGGTCGTCTCCCCCGCCATCTGCGGCACGGTGATCGCCCGCTTCGGCACGCCGGAGCAGAAGCAGCGCTGGCTGCCCGGCCTCTCCGACGGCACCGCCCGCATGGCATTCGGGATCACCGAGCCCGAGGCGGGCTCCAACTCCCACCGGCTCACCACCGTCGCCCGCCGGGACGGCTCGGACTGGCTGCTCACCGGCCGCAAGGTCTTCATCTCGGGCGTGGACGTCTGCGACGCCACGCTCATCGTCGGCCGCACCGAGGACGCGCGCACCGGCAAGCTCAAGCCCTGCCTGTTCATCGTCCCCCGCGACACCCCCGGCTTCGAGTACCGGCGGATCGACATGGAACTCGCCGCGCCCGAGAAGCAGTTCCAGCTCTTCCTCGACGACGTCCGGCTCCCCGCCGACGCCCTCGTCGGCGACGAGGACGCCGGGCTGCTGCAGCTCTTCGCCGGGCTCAATCCCGAACGCGTCATGACCGCCGCCTTCTCCATCGGCATGGGCCGCTACGCCCTGTCCACCGCCGTCGGCTACGCCCGCACACGCCAGGTCTGGCAGGCCCCCATCGGCTCCCACCAGGCCATCGCCCATCCCCTCGCCCAGGCGCACATCGAGCTCGAACTCGCCCGGTTGATGCTGCGCAAGGCGGCCTTCCTCTACGACTCCGGGGATGACATGGCCGCAGGCGAAGCCGCCAACATGGCCAAGTACGCGGCCGCCGAGGCCGGGGCCAAGGCCGTCGACCAGGCGGTGCACACGCTCGGCGGCAACGGGCTTACCACCGAGTACGGGCTCGCGTCGCTGCTCACCGCGTCCCGGGTCGGCCGGATCGCCCCGGTGAGCCGCGAGATGATCCTCAACTTCGTCTCGCACCACTCGCTGGGCCTGCCCAAGTCGTACTGACAGACCCAAGAAGGCCCGACGAGGCCCGAGAGGCCCGAAGGGGCCCGAAGGGGCCCGAAGGGGCCCGAGGCCGAGGAGATCGATGACACTCGTACCGACCACGCACGACCGGGGCATCACCACCCTCACCCTGGACTCACCGCACAACCGCAACGCCCTCTCCGCGCAGCTCGTCGCCGAGCTGTCCGACGAACTGGCCCGGGCCGCGAAGGCACCGGAGGCACGCGCGGTGCTCCTCACCCACACCGGCGGCACCTTCTGCGCCGGAGCGGACCTCAAGGATCCCCCCTCGCCCGCCGCCGCCCGGCGACTCGCGGAACTGCTGCGCGGCATCGTCGAGTTGCCGAAACCCGTCATCGCCCACACCACCGGCCACGTACGGGCCGGAGGCCTCGGCCTGCTGGCCGCCTGCGACATCACCGTCGCCGGGCCCGAGGCCACCTTCGCCTTCACCGAGTCCCGCCTCGGCCTGGCACCCGCCGTCATCTCGCTGCCCGTACTCCCCCGCCTCGACCCGCGAGCCGCCGCCCGCTACTACCTCACCGGCGAGAGGTTCGGCCCCGCCGAGGCCGTCCGGATCGGCCTGGTCACCGCCCCCGACACGGCCCTGCCCGGCATCCTGGACGGCCTGCGCGCCGCGTCACCGCAGGGCCTGGCCGAGTCCAAGCGGCTCACCACGGCCGCCGTGCTGCGGGCCTTCGCACGCGACACCGACGCGGCCGTCGAGCAGTCCGCCCGCCTCTTCGCCTCCCCCGAAGCCGCCACCGCCATCCGGGCCCTCCTCGAACGCCGGGACCCGCCATGGGCCCTGTGACGCCACGCGTGACCCCCCGCGCCCCGCAGCAGGACCGCAGCCGCGCCACCCGCCGTCGCCTCCTCGAAGCCGCAGTCTCCTGCCTCGCCGAACACGGCTGGGCCGGCAGCACCGTCTCCGTCGTCGCCGAGCGCGCCGGCGTCACGCGCGGCGCCGCCCAGCACCACTTCCCCACCCGCGAGGACCTGTTCACCGCCGCCATCGAGCACGTCGCCGACGAATGGCTGCGCACGCTGCGCGAGCGCGCCGACGCCCTCCCCCGCACCGGCGCCCTCCGCACCCGCGCCGTCCTCGACATGCTCGTCGACCTCTACACCGGCCCCCTCTTCCGCGCCGCCCTCCGCCTCTGGGTCGCCGCCACCGACGAGGACCCGCTCCGCCCCCGCGTCACCGCCCTCGAACTCCGCCTCGGCCGCGAGGCCCACCGCCTCGCCATCGAACTGCTCGACGCCGACGAGAGCGCCCCAGGTGTCCGCGAGATCATCCAGGCCACCCTGGACATGGCCCGCGGCCTCGGCCTGGCCAACCTGCTCAGCGACGACAGCGCCCGGCGGGCCGGGGTAGTCCGGGAGTGGGCGCGGGTATTGGACCGCAGTTTGTCTCATAGCGAGTCTTAAGGCCGGGCCCCGGAAAGCTCACTGGGGGATCACTGGCGGCTCATAGGTTTCTCAGGCCCGTCCCTGAAGGTTGCTCATAGAACGAAAGCGCGAGCAGGGACAAGCAGGGAAGGGAGCAGCCGCCATGTCATGGGGGTCAGGAGGGGCCGGGGACAGTGTCCGCAGAGGCTCGGCACGTACGGGAATGGTGACGGCGGGCGTGGCGCTGGCGGCGCTGTGCGGGACGTTCGCACTGATCGGGGTCATGCCGGACGACACGGTGTCGGCGAGCGGTTCGGGTTCCGGTAACAGCGGTTCGAGCGGGACGACTTCGTCGAGCGCTTCGAGCTCACCGAGCGCGTCGAGCTCCTCAAGCTCGTCGAGCTCGACGAGCAGCTCGAGCAGCTCCGACTCCAGCTCGTCCTCGACGCTGCAGGCGGCGAGCAGCAGCCCGACCGCCGCCGCGCAGGACTCCGGCGACGCGACCTCGGGGAGCTCCTGATGCGCACGACGACGCTGGCATCGGCGGACTTCCGGGCGCTGGGGTGTCTGGTGCGGCTGGTGGTGACGGACCCGGACCATCTGGACGCGTGCCGGTATCTACTGGAGCTGGATCTGGCGGAGGTGGACGAGGCGTGCAGCAGGTTCCGGCCGGACTCGGAGCTGGTGGCGCTGGACGGGGCGGCCGGGCGTGCGGTGCCGGTGAGCCCGCTGCTGCTGGAGGCGCTCGCGGTGGCGCTGCGGGCGGCGGAACTGACCGGCGGGGATGTGGATCCGACGGTGGGGTCGGCGATGGACGCGCTCGGGTATGACAAGGACTTCGAGCTGGTGGAGCGGGACGGCAAGCCGCTGCGGCTGGACGTGCGGCCGGTGCCGGGATGGCGCAAGGTGCGGCTGGACCAGGTCTACGGGACGGTGACGATGCCCGCCGGGACGCGGCTGGATCTCGGGGCCACGGCCAAGGCGTGGGCGGCCGACCGGGCGGCGCGGATGCTGGCGGCGGCCTCGGGCTGCGGGGTGCTGGTGAGCCTGGGCGGTGACACGGCGGTGGCCGGGCCGCCGCCGGAGGGCGGCTGGCGGATACGGGTGCAGGACATCACCGGCCATCCGGACGAGGCCCCGGTGGGCCCGCACACGACGGTGGCGATCAGGGACGGCGGCCTGGCGACCTCGGGCACCTCGGCCCGGCGGTGGCGGCGCGGCGGGCAGGAGCTGCACCACATCGTGGACCCGCGTACCGGGCAGCCGGCCCGGACCCCGTGGCGTACGGTCACGGTCGCGGCGGCGACCTGCGTGGACGCCAACACCGCCAGCACGGCGGCGATGCTGCGCGGCGAGTCGGCGCAGGAGTGGCTGACCGCGCTGGGGCTGCCGGCCCGGCTGGTGGCGGCCGACGGCACGGTACGCACGACCGCGGGCTGGCCCTGCGAGGAAGCGGGGGCTGCGGCATGACGCTCTGGTATCTCAACCGTGCGACCGGGGTGGTCAGCCTGGTCCTGTTCACCGCGGTGGTGCTGCTCGGTGTCGCGGTCCATCTGCGCACCAGGCTTCCGGGCCTGCCGCGCTTCGGGACCGTGACCCTGCACCGCAGCGTGTCGCTCATCGCCGTGGTCTTCCTCGGGCTGCACATCGTGACGGCGGTCGCCGACAGCTATGTGTCCATCTCCGTCGCCGATGTGGTGGTGCCCTTCGCGGGCTCGTACGAGCCGCTGTGGCTGGGCCTGGGCACGGTCGCGTTCGACCTGCTGCTCGCGGTGGTCGCGACCAGTCTGCTGCGGGCCCGGCTGGGGCACGGCACCTGGCGGGCGGTGCACTGGCTGGCGTACGCGTCCTGGCCGCTGGCGGTCGTGCACGGGCTGGGCATCGGCACGGACCTGGCGTCCGGCTGGCTGCTCTGGCTCGGCATCGGCTGCGTCGTGGCGGTGGCCGCCGCGCTCGCCGCGCGCATGACGCTCGCGCCCCGGCGGCGCAGGCCCGCCGACCTTCTGGAAAACACTCGCCCCAGCTCTCGCCCGATCGGAGTCTGACCGATGCCCGTCACCGAAGCCCCGGCGCCCGCACGGCTGTTGCCGCTGTACGGAGCCGACAACCTTCCCGCGCATGCCGCGCTGCACGGCCCCCCGCCGTACGCCGCCGCGGGCACCCTCATACAGACCCTGGCCGATGCCGGGCTCGCCGGTCACGGCGGCGCGGCGTTCCCGGTGCACCGCAAGCTGACGGCGGTCGCGGAGGCCGGGCGGCGCGGAGGCCGCAAGCCGGTCGTGGTCGGCAACGGCGCGGAGGGCGAGCCCGCCAGCGAGAAGGACAAGACGCTGCTGCGCCGGGCGCCGCATCTGGTGCTGGACGGGCTGCAGTTGGCCGCGGCGGCGGTCGGCGCCGGCGAGGCGCAGCTCGCGGTCGAGGAAGGCACGGGGCTGCTGGCCGCTCTGCAGAACGCGGTGGGCAGGCGGGCCCGCGCCGGGATCGACCTGCTGCCGGTACGGATCGCGGAGGTGCCGCGCCGATTCCTGTCCGGCGAGTCCTCGGCCCTGGCCGAGCGCCTGTCTGGGCGGGCGGCCCTGCCCCGGCACCCCGAGCCGCCGGTGCGCGAGCGCGGAGTGGGCCGGGCCCCGACCCTGGTGCAGAATGTCGAGACGCTGGCCCACCTGGCGCTGGTCGCCCGTTACGGCGCCCAGTGGTTCCGCTCGGTCGGCACGAGCCACGAGCCGGGCAGCATGCTGTGCACCGTGCACCTGGCCGGCCGTGAGCCGGCGGTGGTGGAGGCCGCGTACGGCACGCCGCTGCGCAGGCTGCTCCTGCTCGGGCAGGGCGATCCGGCGCAGGCCGTGCTGGTCGGCGGCTACCACGGGGCGTGGATTCCGGCCGCCCATGCCGTACAGCTGCGGCTCTCGGCGGCCGACCTGACGCCGTACGGGGCCACTCCCGGCGCGGGAGTGCTCGCCGCGCTGCCGGCCGACCGTTGCGGGCTGGCCGAGACCGCTCGCGTACTGCGCTATCTCGCCCTGCAGTCGGCGGGCCAGTGCGGCCCCTGCCTGAACGGGCTGCCGCGGATCGCCGCCGCCTTCGCCGAACTGGCCGTGCCGGGCGCGCCGGAGCGGATCGCCCTGGTCCGCGACGACATCGCCCGCTGGTCCGGGCTGGTCGAGGGCCGCGGTGCCTGCCACCATCCCGACGGCACCGTACGGCTCGTGCGCAGCGCGCTGACCGCCTTCGCGGGCGAGGCCGACTGCCACGCCGCCGGATACTGCCGGGCGACCGACCACACCCCGCTGCTGCCGGTCCCGGAAGGAAACTGACGATGAGCCGTACGAAGGAGGCGGGGGCGGCAGAGCAGTCGATCGCCGTCGACTGGACCGCCTGCCAGGGGCACGGGCTGTGCGCCGAGCTGCTGCCCGAGCACATCACGCTCGACGAGTGGGGCTATCCGCTCCTCGACGGCGAGCCGGTGCGCCGCGCGGCGGTGAAGCGGGCCCGGCGGGCGGCGGCGGACTGCCCGGTGCTCGCACTGAAGCTGAAGCCGAAACCGCAGTCGTACACAGCAAACGCATAGGGAGCTTCAAGCCAAAACCACGAACCGCCATTGACGAGCCCATGTCAACGCAAAGAACATCGTGAACGCACCCCGCACTCCTGCGCATATCCCCCACATCCAGGAGGACGTTCATGAGGTTCCCCCGAACCGGCAGACGGGCAACGGCCACCGCCGCTCTGCTCGCTCTCGCCCTGGCCGGCTCGCTGGCCGTGCAGGCCGACGCGTCACCCTCGACGGAAGGCGGCCGGCCCACGAAGGCCGCGGTCGCGGCCGCCGACGAGTCCGTCCAGCAGTACGAGGTCGCCGGCCCCCGCACCTTCGCCGACCGCAACCGGCTCACCGCCACCGGCGCGTCCATCGACGCGGTGCTCGAACACACCGTCGTCATCAGCGCGACCGCCGCCCAGGCGAGGAAGGTCCGGGCGCTGGGCTACCGGCTCGCCGTCCTGGAGGAGCCCGAGGCCGACGACGGCACCGTCCATGTGGACAACTTCCCGAGCGCCGACTCGAACTACCACAACTACGCGGAGATGACCTCGGAGATCGCCACCCTGGTCGCCGCGCACCCCACCATCATGTCCCAGCAGGTGATCGGCACCTCCTACGAGGGCCGCAACATCACCGCCATCAAGATCAGCGACAACGTCGGCACCGACGAGTCCGAGCCCGAGGTGCTGTTCACCCACCACCAGCACGCCCGTGAGCACCTCACCGTCGAGATGGCGCTGTACCTGCTGCACCAGTTCGGCGACAACTACGCCTCCGACAGCCGGATAGCCAACATCGTCAACACCCGTGAGATCTGGGTCATCCCGGACCTCAACCCCGACGGCGGCGAGTACGACATAGCCACCGGCAGCTACCGCAGCTGGCGCAAGAACCGCCAGCCCAACTCCGGCTCCTCGTACGTCGGCACCGACCTCAACCGCAACTGGGCCTACAACTGGGGCTGCTGCGGCGGCTCCTCAGGCTCCACCTCCAGCCTGACCTACCGCGGCTCCGCCGCCGAGTCCGCCACCGAGGTGAAGGTCGTCGCCAACTTCGTACGCAGCCGGGTCGTCGGCGGCACGCAGCAGATCAAGGCCGCCATCGACTGGCACACGTACAGCGAACTGGTCCTGTGGCCTTTCGGCTACACGACCACGAACACCACCACCGGCATGACGGCCGACCAGTACAACACCTTCGCCACCTTCGGCAACACCATGGCCGCCACCAACGGCTACACCCCCGAGCAGTCCAGCGACCTCTACATCACCGACGGGTCGATCGACGACTGGCTGTGGGGCAACCAGAAGATATTCGCCTACACCTTCGAGATGTACCCGACCGCGAGCGGCTCCTCGGGCTTCTACCCGCCCGACGAGGTGATCGCCGCGCAGACCAGCCGCAACCGGGAGGCCACGCTGCTGCTCCTGGAGGAGGCTGACTGCATGTACCGGGCCATCGGCAAGCAGTCGACGTACTGCACGTGAGCCAGGGGTGCGCGGGCTAGGGCCTGTCCGGCGGATCAGGGTCGGATAGGCCGCGGCGTCTGGTGCGGTACATCGCAAGGCGCCGGAATGCCCACAGACTGGTTTGTCTGTGGGCATTCCGGCAACGCCGCGAGGTGCCGCCCGCCGCGCCAGCGGCTGATGTCACTGTGGCGTCGCGGACCCGGCCAAGATCCGCCGGACAGGCCCTGGGCCGGATCAGAGGCCCAGCCCGCGCACCATCCGCCGTTCGGTCGCGCACGGGACATACCCGAACCACTTGTTGACCGCCAGCATCGGCCCGTTCCCGAGGTCGTTGCCGGTGAACGCCTCCGTGTAGCCGGCCGCGCGGGCGCGGTGCAGCGAGTCGTTCTTGGCGAGCTTGGCCAGCCCCCGGCCGCGATACCCCCGGCGGGTGCCGGTGCCGGCCGAGAAGTAGCGGGTGCCGCCGTCGGTGTGGGCGGTGCACAGCGCCGCCACGACACCGTCGACCAGGACAGCGGTGGTCAGCGCCCGATCCAGCTCGGGGCGGGACCACTCGTTGGCGAGCCAGGACTCGTACGGCGGGGCGTCGGTCGCCACGTCGTTGGGCTCGTCCTCGATCGACTCGGCGTCGGCCTCGTACAACGGCCGGGGATCGGCGGTGAAATCGGCCGCCGTACGCAGCTCGACACCGTCCGGCAGCGGCTGACGCGCGGGCAGCCCGGCCGTCAGGTCGAGGCGCTGGAAGGCCGAGGAACTGCCCGCCCGGTAGCCGCGCTTCTCGCCGAAGGCGACCGAGCCGTCGTCGTCCAGGGCCCACACGTACACCGCGGTCGCGCCGAGCCCGGCGACATACTCCTCGCCCGCCGCGAGCAGGGCGGCGCCGGCGCCCCGGCGGCGCTCCGCCGGATGCACATTGACGTTGACGTAGGCCTGACCGGGTGTGCTGCTGTCGTGGAACAGGCCGGTGCGGCCGCAGCCGACGACCCGACCGTCCAGGTCCGCGACAAACAGCCGGTAGCGCTGCGCGGCGGGCGCGTTCGCGGCATTCCAGGCGATGACCTCCGGGGTGTTGGCTCCCATATAGGGCAGCGCCGCCCTGACCACACCGGAAACTCCCTCGGCGTCGCCGACCCGGAACTCGCGCACGATCAAGGTCATGGCAACGGACTTTACGTCACGGCCCCCGGCCGCCGCCGCCGAATTTCGGTGGCCGCCCGGCGCCCCCGTGCGTAAGGCTGTGGCGCATGAACGCCACTGATACGGCAGCCGTGCTCACCCCCGGAAGCGCTGTGACGGTCCGGCTCGTCAAGCACCCGCGCCCCGACGTCCGCTACCCCGCGACCGTCGTCGCCGACGACGGCACGCATGCCGTCGTACGCGCCCCCTGGGCCGGAGCCGCGAGCCGTGACTTCGGATTCGTCACCTTCGAGCACGGCGACCTCTTCACCGAGCACTACTGGCGCGACCGCTGGTACTCCGTCAAGGAGGTCCACGCCGCCGACGGCACCCTCAAGGGCTGGTACTGCGACATCGCCCGCCCCGCCGTCATCGACGGACCCTCCGGCTCCCTCACCGTCGCCGACCTCGACCTCGACCTCTGGCTCTCCGCCGACCGGGCCACCGTCCTGCGCCTCGACGAGGACGAGTTCCTCGACAGCGGCCTCGACGACCGCGACCCGGACGCCGCCCGGCAGGCCCGGCGCGCCCTCGACGAGCTGGAGGAGCTGGCCCGCCGCGACGCGTTCGGGCCGCTGCTGAGCCATGACTCGCCCGCGCGCTTCTAGAGGGCGGACCATGGACTGGAGCGAATGGCACGACCATTACGACCTGCCGGATTCCAACCTCGCGCGACGGCTCCAGGTCGTCCGGGAACAGATCCGGCAGACCCTGGACGCCTGCCCACCGGGGCCGCTGCACGCGGTGAGTGTGTGCGCGGGACAAGGGCGCGATCTGCTCGGCGTACTGCCGCAGCACCCGCGCCGGGAGGACGTCGCCGCACGCCTGGTCGAACTCGACACGCGCAACGCGGCATCGGCGCAGCGCGCCGCCAGGGCGGCGGGCCTGCGCAATGTCGAGGTCGTGGTGGGCGACGCCGGGCTGACCGGCACCTACCGGGGCATGGTCCCCGCCGATCTGGTGCTGATGTGCGGGGTGTTCGGCAACATCACCGACGAGGACATCGAGCGCACCGTCGGATACTGCGCCCAGCTCTGCGCGCACGGCGCGACGCTCGTGTGGACCCGGCACCGCAAGGCGCCGGATCTGGTGCCGCAGATCTGCGAGTGGCTGGAGGCGCGCGGTTTCGAGCGGCAATGGCTGTCCGACCCGGGCGCCGGCTTCGGCGTCGGGGTGCACCGCTTCGCGGGAGAGCCCCAGCCGCTGGAGCTGGCGCCCGGCACGCGCATGTTCACCTTCGTCGGATACGACGTGCTGCGCAGCCGCCGGACGGGCTGAATTCAGCCCGTCCGGCGGCTGAGGGCGCGGGACGCGGGACGCGCTAGCCGACCGTGAGGACCAGCGCACCGCTGTACGTGCTGCCCGCCGTGATGGCCGTGGCGGTGCCGTCGACCGTCAGGGAGACGGACTTGCCGCGCGGGGCGGTGACGGAGGCGCCGGAGGCGAGGACGAGCTTGGTGAGGTGGGAGGTGCCGGTCACCTTCCAGGAGGAGCCGCTGCCGAGGGTGACGATGACGCCGTTGTTGACGGCGGCCTGGGCGGTGTTGGTGACCTCGCCGAGCTGCCGGTACTCGGCCGAGGTGATGGTGCTGACGGCGTGCACGGCGGAGGTCGCGGAGATCACGCCTTCGACGCGGGAGCCGTCGAAGGTCAGGACCAGGTTCTTGCCCTTGCGCATCGCGTTGTAGAAGTCGCCCTTGAGCGCGATGTCGGTGAAGGTCGCGGCCGCGTCGGCGGTGTGGACGGCGGTGACGTCGAAGCTGCTGTCCTTGGTGGCGGCGCCCGTCGGCTCGGTGTAGACGCCCGCGTTGAGCAGCACGCCGTCGACCATGACCGGTCCGGGGTCGTCGTCCTCCATCACCTGCAGGATGATCCCGTTGCGGGGGTTGAGCTTCGCGCCGTCGGAGCCGTCGACGGTGATCGTGACCTGCTGGCCCTTGTCCAGGAAGGTGGACTTCTCGGAGTTGACGACCGTGCCGCCGCTGATGTCCACCGAGCCGGCGCCGTGCCACATGAAGCCCCAGCGGCGGGAGTTGATGACCGTGGGCCGCACGGGTATCGCGGCCAGCTCGCGGGCGGTGAGGCCCAGCTCCAGGTCCTCGTTGAGCTGGGCGACGGCGGCGCGGGTGCTGTCGCCGTAGTGGATGGCGCCGCCGCGGTTGATGGCCGCGTACGTGGCGACCTCCAGCCGCGAGCCGAGGATGCGCTCGGTGGCGTTGCCGATGGCGTAGGTGCCGTAGCCGTCGATTCCGGTGTTGCCGAACTCGCAGTTGATGGCGGTGAGCTGGGTGTTGGAGCCGTTGTCGACGGACAGGGCGCCCCAGGCCTCGGAGAAGACCGAGGAGTTGATGTAGGTGGCCTTGGTGGCGGTGCCGAGGAGGTTGGTGGCGCGTACGTTGCCCGAGATGCCGAGCATCCAGGGCGCGTCCTCCATGTAGGGGGTGTTGACGGTGGACTGGTAGTCGTCGGGCAGGACGCCGTTCTTGGTCAGGATCGTGGAGTTCTTGACGATGACGTTGCTGCCGCCGTCGGCGATGACGGCGGTGCGGACCGCGCCCTTGGTGTCGATGTCGGCGCCCTCGACCACCAGGGTGGTGTCGGTGCCCGTGCCGAGGACGGCCGCGCCGTAGCCGACGAAGTCCGAGCGGCCGTTGCCGGTGAAGCGGATCCGGGGCCGCTGGAGGGTGTAACTGCCCGCCGCGAAGACGCCGTTGTAGGCCTCGCCGGTCGAGGAGATGCGTACGTCCTTGGCGTAGGCGTCGGTGAGGCGGCCGCCGACCACGCCGGCCAGGACGGAGGAGGCCTTGACCACGCCGTCGGCGTCCACGTGGATCGCCTGGCGGAAGGGGAAGACGAGGCCGTTGTAGGTGATGTCGTTGGCGGTGGCCACGGTGAGCACGATGTCGCCGCGGTAGGTGCCGGCCTGGATCGCGGTGTCGGTGCCGCCGGTGCCGATGATGGCCTCGCCGGTGTCCACGCCGTTGACGGTCATCGACAGGCTGTAGCCGTCCGGAACCGTGATGCTGCCGCCCTCCGCGATGGTGAGGACGTTCACGCGGGTGGTCGCGGTGAGCTCGTAGGTCTCCCCGGCGCCGACCGAGATCTTCCCGACCGTCGCGGCTCCGGCGGCGGTGGCGAGCGCGGGAACCAGCAGGGCCCCGGTGGTGGCGGTTCCGGCGACCAGGATCGCGCGTCTGGTCATCTGCGGCATGCTCTGTCGTGCCATGAACAACTCCCTTGTCATCCATGCCTGGCCATGTGGGGATGGCCGGCCCTAGGTTCGCGTTCACGAGTCAAGCAACCTGAGGGAAACAAGGGGAAATGGTCAATCGCTATGCCAGCCATGGCCCGACCCGGTACTCAGCGGCCGCACAGGAAGCCGTGGTTCGGTGGAGCGGACTGCGCCCTCCGGTCACTCCGGAAGAACCCTTCCGTAACGGACGGTTGCGGAATCCGGTGAACGCGAGGAGCCGAGATGTGATCAACTCGTTCGGATCCTGTTCGTAAAGCGTCCCTTTTTTCTGGCCGTTCGGAGATCTTTCGTACAGGATCGGACGCTAAAGTTCCGTCTTGTTTCGTGCACGGGGCACCGCCCGACACCCGCTGAACGAGGAACCGATGACACAGATACCGGAGGCCCTGACCTGGTGCCTCGCGGCCGGCACCACGGCAGGGGCGGTCATGGCGCCCATCCTGGTGCGCTCCCGGCGCCAGGTGAGCGCCCTGCGCCAGGACGCGGAGCAGGCGCGGGCCGAACTGGACTCGGCGGACCGGGAGAAGGAGCAGTTCGCCGCGCACGCGCAGGCCGTGGCCGACGAGACGCGGCATCTGGTCGCCAGCCGCCTGCCTGCCATGGCGGAGCATCTCGCGCACCGCCATCTGCCGGTCCCGGGACCGCTGCACAGCGGGTTCGACGAGTCCGGGATCGGGCAGGACCACAGCGCCGCCCTGGACCTGCTCGCGAAGGCCGTGGAGGCGGAGCGGCAGCGGGTCGACGAGGCGGCGCAGGCCACCATGCGCGGCGCGACCACCGTCATGCAGGCGATGAGCTACCAACTGCAGTCGCAGATCGTCGAGATGCAGGAGCGGTACGACGACCCGCGGCTGGCCGAGGACCTGCTCACCCTGGACCAGCTCAACGAGCAGAACCTGCGCCGTATCCAGGCCACCGGCGTGCTGTGCGGGGCCTGGCCGGGCCTCAGCCGGGCGGACTCCCACCTCGGCGACATCGTCGTGGGCGCGCAGTCCCGGGTGCGCGGATTCCACCGGATCCAGGTCACCAGCCAGCTGGCCGACGCGGTCGGCGTGGTCTCGCGGGCGGTGGAGCCGATCGCCATCACCGTCACCGAACTGCTGGCCAACGCCGTGCACCACTCGCACGGCACGCTCGCGGTGGATGTGAGCCTGCATCAGACCACCTCGGGCGCCTGCATCGTCATCGACGACGCCGGGGTCGGCATGCACGCCGACGAGGTCGAGTACGCGACCGCCATGATGTCCGGCCGGCTGCCGGTCCGGCTCACCGAGCTGGGCGACCCGCCGCGCTCCGGGTTCGCCGCCATCGGCCGGCTCACCCGGCAGTACGGCTTCGCGGTCTCCGTCGACAAGCCGGCTCCTTACGGCGGCGTACGGGCCGTGGTGTTCATCCCCGGCAATCTCCTCACCGTCATGGACGAGGAGGAGCAGCCGATGTCGGTGAGCGCCCCGCTGCCGCCCCGCGCCGCGGCCCCGACCGCGCCCGCCGCGCCCGTGGCGGCCGTCGTCGCGCCCGGGCACGACGAGCTGCCGCGCCGCCGCAGGCGCAGCCCCGTCTCCGCCACCGCCGCCCCGGCCGCGCCGGAGCCGGAGCCGGAGTCCGCCGAGCACGCCCGTACGCCGGAGGAGACCGGCGCCACCTGGGCCTCGTTCCAGGCGGGCACCGCCTCGGGACGGGCCGTCGTGGAGGACGCCGTACAGGCCGTACAGGACGTCCCGCAGACCGAGCAGACCCGCGAAGGGGACCGCGCATGACCACCGCCAAACGAAGCTCCGTCCAGCAGGACATGTCCTGGGTCCTGGAACCGCTGCTCGTGCTGCCGGGGGTGGTCCACGGGCTGGTGCTGTCCACCGACGGGATGGTGCAGGGCGCGTCGCCGGGCCTGACCCGGGAGGCGGGCGAGGGGGCGTCGGCGATGATGTCGGCGCTGCAGGGGGCCGCGCGGACGATGGGCGCGGCGCTGTCCGGGGACATCGACACCCAGGTCCGGCAGGTCGTGGTGGAGACGAGCAACGGCTTCGTCTTCGCGGTCCCGGCCGGGCAGAACACCGTGCTGGCGGTCTTCGCGGCGACCGGGGTGGACATGGGTGTGGTCACCCACCACATGCAGATCCAGGTCAACACCCTGGGCCGGAAAGTCATGAGCACCGCCCCCCGCGACCACGGCTCCGCCCAGGCGTCATGACGGCGGGCCGAGGCGGAAGGCGACTCGTACCGTCCTATCTGGCCACCGGCGGGCGGGCCCGGCCCAGCCGCAACACCCTCGACCAGCTCTCCGTGATCAACGCGGCGAGCGGTGTCGTCCCGGAGGGCCTGGACCCGCCGCAGCTCCGGCTGCTCGAACTCCTGGCGGGCGGCGCGCTGTCCCTCGCCGAGGCGGCCGCCTATCTGCGGCTGCCCGTCAGTGTCACCAAGGTGCTGGTGTCCGACCTCGTCGACGCCGGGCACCTGATCGCCCGTGCTCCCATCCCGGCGGCCCAGAAGCACGACCGGCAGATCCTAGAGAGGCTTCTCAGTGGACTACGCGCCATTCGATAAGCCGGCAGACAGCGACATCTACCTGACCGGAAGCCCGGACCAGCTCCTGGTGAAGATCCTGGTCACGGGCCCCTTCGGCGTCGGCAAGACCACCCTCATCCGCTCGCTGTCCGAGATCCGCCCGCTGCACACCGAGGAGGTGATGACCGAGGCCGGCGCCCTGGTCGACGATCTCGCGGGAGTGCGCGACAAGACCACCACGACCGTCGCCATCGACTTCGGCCGCCGCACCCTGCCGGGCGACATCGTGCTCTATCTGTACGGGACCCCCGGCCAGCGCCGCTTCCTGCCGCTGTGGGAGGACATCGCCCGGGGCGCCCTGGGCGCGCTGGTGCTGGCCGACACCCGGCGCCTGGCCGAGTCCTTCGGCGCCATCGACCTGATCGAGGAGGCCGGGCTGAGCTACGCGGTGGCCGTCAACGCCTTCCCCGACGCGCCCGCGTACACCCCCGAAGTGCTGCGCGACCACCTGGATCTCGCCCCGGAGACCCCGCTGGTGGTCTGCGACGTGCGCGACCCCGGCTCGGCCGTGGACGCCCTCATCACCCTCGCCTCCCATCTCATCGCCGAATCCTCCCTGGAAGCCACGCTGTGACCCCTGCCGCTCCCCCCTACGGCACCGTGCCGCTGTACGGACCGGACTTCGCCGCCGACCCGCACGCGGTCTACGCGCGGCTGCGCCAGTACGGACCGGTCGCCCCGGTGGAGATCTCCCCCGGTGTGCCCGCCCACCTGGTCACCGACTACCGCGCCGCGCTGGACCTGCTGCGCGACCCGGGCACCTGGTCCAAGGACCCGCGCGTGTGGCAGGAGACGCTGCCGCCGGACTGCCCGGTGCTGCCGATGATGCAGTGGCGGCCCAACGCGCTGTTCAACGACGGGGACGCGCACACCCGCTACCGGCGGGTCATCTCCGACAGCTTCGGCCGCATCGAGCCGCACCTGCTGCGCGAGCGGGTCATCGGCGTCGCCGACTCCCTCATCCGGCGGTTCGCCCAGCGCGGCGACGTGGACC
The DNA here is from genome assembly GCF_045040445.1 of Streptomyces sp. NBC_01537. NCBI lineage: Bacteria > Bacillati > Actinomycetota > Actinomycetes > Kitasatosporales > Streptomycetaceae > Streptomyces > Streptomyces sp. NBC_01537. The sequence goes on from NZ_CP109392.1 coordinate 1,260,047, forward strand.
TGGTCACCGAGTACACCCGGCCGCTGCCCCTGCTGCTGTTCAACGCCCTGTTCGGGCTGCCCGACGCCTACGGCGCCCGGCTGGTCTCCGCGCTGTCCAAGATGATGGAGGCCCGCAGCCCCGAGGAGGCCACGGAGGGCGGCGGCGAGTTCTACGGCTACGTGTCCGAGCTGGTCGCCCTCAAGCTGGAGCAGCGCGGCGACGACCTCACCTCGTGGTTCCTGGACCACCCGGAGGGCCAGTCCCCGGAGGAGGTCCTCCAGCAGGTCTTCCTCACCCTCGGCGCGGGCAACGAGCCGACGGCCAACCTGATCTCCAACGCCCTGTCCCGGATGCTCTCCGACCAGCGCTACTACCACACCCTCACCGGCGGCGCCCTCACCGCGCGTGACGCCATCGAGGACGTGCTGCGCAGCGAGCCTCCGCTGGCCAACTACTCGGCGCACTTCCCGCGCCACGACGTCCGTTTCCACGGCACCTGGATCAAGGCGAACGAGCTGGTCATGGTCTCGTACTCGGCGGCCAACACCGGCCCCGACGGCCTGCCGCCCGGTCCCCGCACCGACGGCGGCGCGCACCTGGCCTGGGCGGCCGGACCGCACGCCTGCCCGGTGAAGAACCCGGCGCTGCTGATCGCGGTCACCGCCGTGGAGCGGCTGACCAGCTTCCTGTCCGACCTCGAACTCACCGTCCCCCGCGAAGAGCTCGTGTGGCGCCCCGGACCCTTCCACCGCGCCCTCACCGGCCTTCCGGCCCGTTTCAGCCCGATCACGCCCGACCAGGCAGGAGCCACACCTTGGAACAGCAGCCCGTCCTCCTCGACCCCGCAGGCGCCGACCTCGCCGGAGAGGCCGCTCTCCTCCGCGAGATAGGCCCCGCCGCACTCGTGGAGCTGCCCGGCGGCATCCGTGCCTGGTCGGTCACCGGCAACGCGGTGCTCAAGGAGCTGCTGACCGACGACCGGGTCTCCAAGGACCCGCGTCAGCACTGGCCGGCCTGGATCAACGGCGAGTACCAGCAGACCTGGGTCGCCAACTGGATCGGCGTCACCAACATGCTCAGCGCGTACGGCGAGGACCACCGCCGCCTGCGCAAGCTGGTCGCGCCCGCCTTCACCAAGCGGCGCACCGACGCCCTGGGCCCGCGCATCGAGGAGATCGCCACCGAGCTGCTGGACCGCCTCGAGCGGGGCGGCCCCGAGGGCGAACTGCGCGGCGGGTACGCGCACCCGCTGCCCATGCAGGTGATCTGCGAGCTGTTCGGGCTGCCCGAGCACCAGCAGGCCGACACCGCGCGCCTCATCGAGGCCATCATGGACACCACGGCCACCCCCGAGCAGGCCATGGCAACCTACATGGAGGTCCACGGTCTGCTCGCCGCGCTCGTCGCCGCCAAGCGCGAGACGCCCGGCGACGATCTGACGAGTGTGCTGATCGCCGCCCGCGACGACGAGGACGGCAGCGGCCTCAGCGAGGCCGAACTGATCGACACCCTGCTGCTGGTCATCGGCGCCGGGCACGAGACCACGGTCAACCTGATCGGCAACGCCGTGCACGCCCTGCTCACCCACCCCGACCAGCTCGCCGACGTGCTCGCCGGGAAGATCTCCTGGAACGACGTCATCGAGGAGACGCTGCGCTGGGCGCCGTCCATCGCCAACCTCCCGCTGCGTTTCGCCGTGGACGACATCGAGCTGCCCGGCGGCGTCACCATCGCCAAGGGCGACGCGATCCTGGCCTCCTTCTTCGCGGCCAGCCGCGACCCCGAGCTGCACGGCCCGACGGCCGAGGAGTTCGACGCCCGCCGGGGCGACTTCGAGCACCTGGCCTTCGGCTTCGGCGTCCACTACTGCATCGGCTCGCCCCTGGCCCGCCTGGAGGCGTCCATCGCCCTCCCGGCCCTCTTCGCCCGCTTCCCCGAGCTGACGCTCGCCGTCCCCGCGGATGAGCTGCGGCCCACCGAGGGCTTCATCGGCCACGGCGTACGGGCCCTGCCGGTGCGCCTCACCGCCGGATAGCCGGGAACGCCGGGCGGGGCGGGCGGACTCCCGCCCTGCCCCGCCCGGCGAAAACCCGTTGGCGCCCTCGCCCATCCGGTGCTGGAGTGGCCGGATGGACCTGGATCATGAAGACCTCACCGCCCTGCTCGCCCTGTACGACCGCCGGATGCGCCTCGGCGCCCCGGCGGATCCCGGGACGCGGGTCGAACGGTCCGGCCCGGTCGTGCGCCAGACCGGCGGCGCGGACGACTGGAACGGCGTCCTCTGGTCGGACCTGGCCGAGGACACCGCCGACGCGGCGATCGCCGAGCAGGTACGGCACTTCGGCTCGCTCGGCGACGAGTTCGAGTGGAAGCTGTACGCCCACGACCGCCCGGCCGACCTCGCCGCGCGCCTGCGGGCGGCCGGTTTCGTACCGGAGCCGGCGGAGGCCCTGATGGTCGCCCGGGTGGAGGATCTGGCCACCGACTCCGACGCCCTGCTCCCGGAGGGCGTACGCCTGGTCCCGGTGACCGACCCAGCCGGGGTCGATCTCGTGGCCCAGGTGCACGAGCAGGCCTTCGGCACCAGCGCCGCCCGCCTGCGGTCCCGGATGCTGTCCCACCTCGCCGAGGACCCCGGGACGCTGTCCCTCGTCCTCGCCATGGCCGGCGACCTCCCGGTCTGCGCGGCCCGCATGGAGTTCCATCCCGGAACCGAATTCGCGAGCCTCTGGGGCGGCGGCACCCTCCCCGCCTGGCGCGGCCGTGGCATCTACCGCGCCCTCGTCGCCCACCGCGCCCGGCTCGCCGCCGAGCGCGGCTACGGCTACCTCCAGGTCGACGCCGCCGACACCAGCCGCCCGATCCTGCTGCGGCTCGGCTTCGCCCAGCTGAGCACGACGACGCCATACGTGTACGGGGGTTAGGCCGTGTCTGACAAATCCCGTCTGCCCCACGACGCCGCAGTGACAGCAGCCGATGGCGCGGCGGGCGCGCGCTCGCCGCGCTGTCGGAGTCGCCCGAGCAGCCCACTACGAGGGCGATCCTCCGCCTTGCGATCGCACGCACCAGACGCCGCGGGGCCCGCCCTTCGGGCGGCCGGCGCCATTTGTCAGACACGGCCCAGGCCAGGTCAGACCAGCCCCTAGGGGTCCACCGGCGGCACTCCCGCGACATGACACAGCGTCACGTACAGCGGGATCGGCGGCGTGTACAGCCCGGGCTCGTTGGGGCGGTGGATCAGCCGGGCCCGGCCGGGTATGTGGGCGCCGACCGAATAGCGGGCGACCCAGGGCCAGTCCATGCCGGTGTCGGAGCCGGAGGGGACGATCCACCACAGTCGGGCGCTGTCGGCGAACACGCAGCCGATCCGGGGCAGGCGGTCCATGACGATCTTCCCGTATCCGGTGGGCATGCCCACCGCGTCACAGCCGAGGGTGGCCGGCAGATCGGCCGGGATGGCCAGCCGCGCCCCCACGCGGGGCCGGCGCAGCCGGCCGATCTGCACAGCCGGAGGAGTGGTCAAAGCCCCGCGCCGTACGGCAGTTCCGCCCACACGACCCGTCCGGATCCCGACGCGGTCGCATGAGTGCCCCAGGAAGCGCTCAGTGTCTGGACGATGAGCAGCCCGCAGCCGCTCTCGTTCCACTCCGATTCGGGGTTGGGGTTGGGGTTGGGGTTGGCCCGAGGGCTGTTCGGGCCAACCCCTTGGTCGTGAACCGCGACGTGGAGCCGCAGTCCGTGATCGCCGAGTTCGCACAGGATCGTGTCGCCACCCGCCTGGATGACGGCCTGGGCGGCGAGTTCGGAGATCACCTGCACTGCCGAGTGGCGCGTTTCCTCGTCGATGTTCCAGCGGGTGAGTCTCGCTCGTGTCCGGCTCCGGGCATGCGCGACCGATTCGGCGCGCGCAGGCAGCGCGAAGGTGTACTGGCGGCCGCCGATGGAGCTGTCACGGCCGGGCGGCGGCCAGGAAGTCATCGCGCTACCGGGTGCGGTCACGGCGCTACTATGCGCGCCCACGCGAGCACTTGGCAAGGGCCACTCTGAAATCTGCAGAGTGAGCCCGGCGTCCGCCTCCGCCGTGTCAGACTGCTGCCCAGGAGCTTGCGGGGAGGCACCGGGGGAGGCATACGTGAGTGAACCGCGGCCGGCCCCGACGGTGGGTCAGGTCGTCCTCGGCAGACGCCTTCAGGACCTGCGCGAAAAGGCGGGGCTCAGGCGCGAGGAAGCCGCCGGGATACTCCGCGTGGCCCCCGCGACGATCCGCCGGATGGAGACGGCCGAGGTCTCGCTGAAGATCCCGTACGTGCACATGCTGCTGAAGTCCTACGGAATCCCCGAGGCCGAGGCCGACGCCTTCCTCATGCTCACCGAGGAGGCCAACCGGCCCGGCTGGTGGCAGCGGTTCCACGACATTCTGCCGGACTGGTTCAGCGTCCACGTCAGCCTGGAGGGCTCGGCGAGCCTCATCCGCAGTTACGAACCGCACTTCGTCCCCGGCCTGCTCCAGACCGAGGACTACGCCCGGGCCATCCTGCGCACCGGCTCCCTGGGACGGGCCAGGCCGGACGAGATCGAGCGGCACATCGCCCTGCGCATGGAGCGCCAGGCCCTGCTGACCCGCGCCGAAGGCGCCCCGCACCTGTGGGTCGTGCTCGACGAAACCGTCCTGCGCAGGCCGGTCGGCTCCCAGGCCGTCATGCGCGCGCAGGCCGGCCGGCTGCTCGCGGCCGCCGAGATGCCGAACGTCACCGTGCAGATCGCCGAGTTCTCCGCCGGCCACCACCCCGGCACGTACGGGCCGTTCGTCCTGTTCCGTTTCGCCGTTCCCGAACTGCCGGACATGGTCTACGTCGAGTACCTGACCGGCGCTGTCTATCTCGACGAACGGAGCGAGGTCGCCTCGCACCTGGAGGTCATGGACCACATGGTGACGCAGGCGGCGACCGCACACCGCACAAAGGAGATCCTGCGGGATTTCCGCAAGGAGCTCTGAATGGATCGGACGGTCCGGATACACAACGGCATGCGCGCCGCCGACCTCGGCGCCGAGGGCTGGCACAAGCCGTGGAGCGGGGGCAACGGCGGCAACTGCATCGAGGCCATGCGCCTCGGTGACGGCCGCATCGCCCTGCGCCAGTCCACCGACCCCGAGGGGCCCGCACTGATCTGCACCTACAGCGAGTTCAAGGCCTTCATCGAGGGAGCCAAGGCCGGCGAGGCCGACTTCCTTCTTCCCTTACGACGTCAGCCGACCGACAACCGACGGAGCCCCGCATGACCACGATCGACACCAGCAAGCCGCACTCGGCGCGAGTCTACGACTGGTGGCTGGGCGGCAAGGACAACTACCCGGTCGACGAGGAGCTGGGCAAGCGCATCCTCTCCCTCGACCCCAATGTGAAGACCTCCGCCCAGGCCAACCGGAGCTTCATGCACCGGGCGACCCGGCTGCTCGCCCAGGACGGCGTCCGCCAGTTCCTCGACATCGGCACGGGCATCCCCACCGAGCCCAACCTCCACCAGATCGCCCAGTCGGTGGCCCCCGAGGCGCGCGTGGTCTACGCCGACAACGACCCGATCGTGCTACGGCACGCCGAGGCCCTGCTGCGCAGCACCCCGGAGGGCTCCACGGACTACCTGGAGGCCGACGTCCGCGAGCCGGAGCAGATCCTCGGGCAGGCGCAAGCGATCCTCGACTTCTCCGAGCCCATCGCGCTGTCGCTGGTCGCCCTCACCCACTTCATCTCCGAGGAGGACGACGGCGTCTACGACCTCGTCCGCGGCTACGTGGCCGCCCTCCCGCCCGGCAGCTTCCTCGTCCTGTCCCAGCTCACCCCCGACGTCGACGCCGAGAAGATGACCCAGGCGGTCGAGCACTTCCGCCACGGCGGCACCGGCCTGTTCCCCCGCCCCCTCGCCGACTTCGCCCGCTTCTTCGACGGCCTCGCCCTCCTCGACCCCGGCGTCGCCCTGGTCTCCGACTGGCGCCCCGACCCCGCCGAGCCGCCCGTCGGCCCCGCCCCCCTGTACGCGGGGGTGGCCCGAAAGCTCTGACGCCGGCCGGGCAGGATGTGCCGCATGACTTCCGAATCCCACGCTGTCCGCCTCCGTCACGAGCAGGACGTCTACGCACGGCTGCGCAGCACCCAGGACCGGATCGCGGACGCGATCACCTCCTTCGCGGGCAGAATGGTCTTCGTCTACGTCCACGCCGTGTGGTTCGGCGTCTGGATCGCGCTGAACGAGGGCCTGCTGGGCAAGGCGGGGGTCTTCGACCCGTATCCGTACGGGCTGCTCACGATGATCGTGAGCCTGGAGGCGATCTTCCTGTCGACCTTCGTCATGATCAGCCAGAACCGGCAGGCGGCCCGCGAGAACGTGCGCGCCGACCTGGACTTCGAGACGAATGTGCGCTCCGAGGTGTGGGCGGTCCACATAGGGAAGGCCCTGGGCCTGAACCCCGAGGAGATCGAGGCCCATGTCCAGGCCGTCGTCGCCCAGAGCCGCGCCGGGGAAACGCCGGTGGACCCACGGGGGCTCTAGGGGTGTCCCGCGGCCGTCACAGCAGCCGGGAGCGGATGATGAAGCGGACGCCCTCCGGCGCCTCCAGGGAGAAGCCGCCGCCGCGCCCGGGCACGACGTCGACGGTGAGGTGGGTGTGCCGCCAGCGCTCGAACTGGTCGGCCGACATCCAGAAGCCGATCGGTTCGGCCACGCCCTCGACGTCGAGCGAGCCGAGCAGCACATCGGAGTCACCGGTGACGAACTCGCCGTCCGTGAAGCACATCGGCGAGCTGCCGTCGCAGCAGCCGCCGGACTGGTGGAACATCAGCGGCCCGTGGGCCCCGCGCAGCTGACGGAGCAGTTGCGCGGCGGCCGGGGTGAGGTCGACCCGGTTCACATCCATCTACGGCTCCTGTCGTGAGCGGCGTCGGGTGACGGGACCACCGTGCACCGCATGGGGTTGCAAGCAGGTTGCACGGCCCTCAGGAGCCCGGCGGCCCCGGACCGTCGTGGCGGCCAGCAGGGTCACGGCGGCCAGGGGCACCCACAAGGCGGCGGGGCCGTGGGCGGCGAGGGTGGTCATCAGGGCCGGGGAGACCGCGAGTCCGAGGCCGGTGGAGAGCTGGAAGCGGGCCAGGGCCCGGCCCAGCAGGTGCGGTGGGGCGGTGGCGACGACGAGCGCGGTGGCGCTGCCCGCGTACATGATCTCGCCGAGGGTGCACAGTACGGACACCAGGGTGATCGCGGGGACGGCCAGGCCGCCGCCCAGCGGGGTGGCCAGGAGGAAGCCGAGGTAGGAGAGGGCGAGGACGCCGCCGGCGGCGGTCAGCGCGGAGCGGCGGGAGAAGCGGGACATCCTGACGGTCACGGTGACCTGCAGGGTGACCACGAGCACCGTGTTGATGACGAGGATCCCCGCCGACCAGACCGGGGAGGCGTGCAGCTGTGTCACCAGGACCAGGGGCAGGGCGACTTCGGGGACGTTGAGGCAGAAGGCGTAGACGACGTTGGCCACCAGTACGCCGCCCATGCGCGGGGCGGGTTCGTCCGGCCGGCCGGCGACCGGGGCGGTGGCGGGGGCGGCGGAGACGTGGACCGACCAGGCCAGCGCCGCCGCGGCCGTGTAGCCGACGGCGGTGACGGCGGCCAGCACTTTGAGGGCCGGGGTGCCGCCGGCCAGGCAGCCCATGGCGATCAGCGCGCCGACGCCCAGGCCCGCGTTGCGGACGGACCGCGCGGCGGCCAGGGCGGCGTCCCGCATGCGGCCTTGGGAGACGGTCGCCACCAGCGCGGCGTGCGCGGCGGGCCAGGCCTGGTTGCCGATGCCGAGGAAGAGCGCGGCGGCCGCGAACATCCCCGCGTTTCCGGTCGGGGCGGTCAGCAGCAGCGCCACGCCGAGGACCCGCACCAGCATGGCCGCGGCCACGGCGTCGCTGCGTGCGCCCCGGTCCAGCCAGCGGCCCATGGCGGGTGTGCAGGCCAGGCCGGTGACGATGCCCGCCGTCATGGCGATGCCGGTGGTCGCGGCGGACAGCGCGAGCACCTTGATCCCGTAGAGCAGCAGGAACGGACGCAGCAGGCCGGTGCCGAGCGCGTCCACGGCCAGGGCGACGGCGTAGCGGGGGCCTCCGGACGCCCGGACGAGTTCGCGGGATGCGGCGCGGTGCACGGTGGTCGTCATGCCGTCACCGTGCGCGGCGGGGCATCGGCTCGTCACGTCGGTTGACGGTTCCCGTCAACCGGGGCGGGTCAGGCCCCGACGACCAGCGATGATGGACGGGTGACCCTGCGCATCGACATCACCTCAGTGCCGCCGGAACGGCTGCGCTTCGCCGCCTCGCCGCTGGCCGAGCTGACCGCGATGCTGCACGTACTGGCTTCTCCGGAGCATCACCCGCAGCTGGCGGCGTGGGCCGCGGGCGTCCGGGCCGCGCTGCGGCCGGAGCTGGCGGAGCGGCTGCAGGAGGCCGAGTTCCTGTGGCGGTCCTCGCGCGCCGACTTCCTGCTGCCGGCCGCCCCCCGGGCGACGCTCGCCGCGGAACTCGACGACGTGGACGGCCTGGACGACGACGCCTATGTGACCTCCGCGCTGGTCACGACCTGCGGCAGCAACCGGCTGCTCTTCGCCGGGCCGTCCCCGCTCGCCGACGACGCGGCCCGCGAGCGCGCCCTGGACCGCGCCCAGGCCAGGGGCGCGCTCCAGGAGGCGTTCGCCGAACGTCTCCTGGCGGACCCGGCCGCCGTCCGGGCGCGGGTGCGCGAGACGCTCCAGCAGTGCGGCGAGGCGTTCTTCGACGCCGCCTGGCCGGGCATCGCGGCGCAACTGGCGGCGGACATCCGGCTCAAGGCCGACCTCAGGGCCCGGCACGGGTTCGGCGAGGTTCTGACGTCGGTCTCGGCGGCCGTCACCCTGGACCGCGAGGGCGAACGCATCCTCGTGGACAAGCTGCAGGACAGCGCCACCACCGCGCGCGGCTGCGGCGTCACCTTCATCCCCAGCGTCTTCGGCCACCCGCATCTCGTCACGGCGCACTCCCCCGGCCGCCCCCCGACGCTGCAGTACCCGGTCGCGGCGCGCAGCACGCCCGAGCCGGTGCCGCTGGAGACCGTACGGCTCAGGCTGGAGGCGCTGGCCCACCCGGTCCGGCTGCGGCTGGTGCGCACCCTGGCCCGAGGCCCGCACACCACCGGCGAGCTGGCGTGCGCCTGGGAGCTGACCCCGCCCGAGGTCTCCCGCCACCTGGCGGTACTGCGCCGGGCCGGACTGCTCACCGCACGGCGCCAAGGGCGCTACGTCCACTACGCGCTCGACCTCACCGCCGCCACGGCGCTCGGCGCGGACCTGGTGTCGGCGGTGCTGCGCTGACACCAGGTCACGCCGGTGTCGTACCGGACACGGATCGGTTGCGGCAAGGGTTTCCCACCGCGGCCGCACCGTCTCTGCCGTCAGCATGGGACGCATGAACAGAGACCGCTACGTCGACTTCCTCCGCGCGTGGGCGATCGTTCTCGTGGTGCTCGGCCACTGGCTGATCACCGGCCTGGTCCGGGGCCCCGACGGTGAGATCACCGCGCCGGAACTGCTGGCGACCATCCCCTGGACCCAGTGGCTGACCCTGGGCTTCCAGATCATGCCGCTGTTCTTCCTGGCCGGCGGCCACGCGGCGGGCGGTTCCTGGTCGCGCGCGCGGGCGGCGGGCGGTACGGCGGCCGGATGGGTGGGACAGCGGGCGGTACGGCTGCTGCTCCCGACAGCCGTCTACAGCGGGCTGATGCTGCTCGCCGTGGCGGTCTGCTCGGCGGCCGGCGTCGACCCGGCCACCCTCGCGCTGGTGGGCTGGGCCATGGCGATGCAGTTCTGGTTCCTGCCGGTGTACCTGATCCTCAGCGCCCTCACACCGCCGCTGCACGCGGCACACCGGCGCTGGGGGCTTCGCGTCCCCGTGGCCATGTGCGCGGCCGCCCTGGTGACCGACCTGCTCGTGGTGGCCGTACACGCGCCGTACGTCGGCCTGCTCAATTACGTCCTCGTATGGGCCGTGCCCTACCAGTTGGGCTTCTGCTGGCGGGACGGGCTGCTGACCGCGGGCAGCCGGTGGCTGCCCGCGGGCATGGCGCTGGGCGGCGGGCTCTCCTTCTGGGCCCTGGTCGGCCCCGGCCCGTTCCCGGTCAGCCTGATCCTGGTGACCGGACAGACGCCCAGCAACACCAATCCCCCGTCGGCGGCGATGCTGGCGTGGGCGGTGGCACAGGTGGGCCTGTGCCTCCTGGTCGCGCCGGCAGCACGACGGTTCCTGGACCGCGAGCGGGTGTGGCGCGCCGTGCGCCCCGTGGGCGGCGCCAGCATGACGCTCTACCTGTGGCACATGCTGCCCGTCCTCATCGTCGCCGCCGCCTTGTACCTCCCCGGGCTCGCGCCCGAGCCCGCTTTCGGGTCGGCGGCGTGGTGGTGGCTGCGCGTGCCTTGGCTGCTGGTACTGGGCGTCGTCCTGGCCGGTGCCGTGGCCGGGCTGCGTCCTCTGGAAGGTCTGTTGGCGGCACTGTACGAGCGGAACCGTCCGCAGGCCGATCCGCGGCGTCCCCTGCTGCTCTGGATCGGCCTGGCCGCGAGCGTCGGGGCGCTGACCCGATTCGCGACGCAGGGGTTCGCGTACGGCGGGCGGTTCCCGGTGCTCCCTGCGGCGGGGCTGGCGGTGGGCGCGGGGCTGGTGATGCTCGCTCAACGGATGGGCGTGCGTTACGCGGAGAAGCCCGGGGAGGCCTTGGAGGAGGCCGCGTGACGCGTGGTGGTCCACGGAGGAGGCCGGCCAGCCCTCCCGGCGGGACGGATACTGCAGGAACGGGTACACCAGGTGATCGCGGATCCGGTCGACAGGAAGGGCAGGACATGACACGGACCGAAGGTCCGGACCTCACCACGAGGCTCCAGGAGGAGGACCTGCGGCTGCGGCTGCGGGGCTTCGACAACGACGACGCCTGGCGGCTGGGGTCGCTCCTGGTCGAACTCGCCCGGACTCAGGGCAGCGCGGTCACGATCGACATTCGCCGGGGCGGCCAGCAGCTGTTCCACAGCGCCCTGCCGGGCACCACGCCGGAGAACGACGCCTGGATCGAGCGGAAGAGCCGGGTGGTGGAGCGTTACGGCTGCAGTTCGTACCTGGTCGGCCAGCGGTTCCGGGACCGCGGCACGACGTTCGAGGACGCCTCACGCCTGGACCCGAGCCGCTACGCGGCGCACGGCGGGGCGGTGCCGCTGCATGTCATCGGGGTCGGCGTGGTCGGCACGGTGGCCGTCTCGGGACTGCCCCAGCAGGAGGACCACGCCCTCGTGGTGAAGGCGCTGGAGATGTTCATCGACGAGCAGGCGGCCGGGGGCGAGGGGTAACCGCCGAACACCGGCCCCGGAGAGAGGACGGCCGGACAGGGACCACCACGCCCGTACGGCCGTCCGCCCATGACTCCTTCCTCAGGCGTTGGCGTCGTCGTGTGCGAGGTTGCCGCCGAGTTCGCGGGACGCTTCGGCCTGGGCGAGGAGTTCCCTGGCCTTGGCCTCGACGCCTTCGATGGCGTCGGCACCGGCGACGAAGCGCAGCGGCGGCTTGTCCTGGCCGGCGATGGTCAGCAGGGCGTGGGCGAGCTTGGCGGGGTCGCCGGTCTGCCGGCCGTTCATGCTCTTCCAGGCGGCGATGGTGGCGGTGGTGCGCTCGGCGTAGTCCTCGATGGTCGGCTCGGGCCAGGTGGTGGAGGCGTCGACGAGCAGTTCGGTGCGGAAGAAGCCGGGCTCGACGACGGTGGTGCGGATGCCGTAGGGCGCGATGTCGTGGTGCAGGGACTCCATCCAGCCCTCGACGGCGAACTTGGAGGCGGCGTAGGCGACGCAGAATTCCTGGCCGATGATGCCGGCGGAGGAGGAGAGGGTGATGATGTGGCCGTCGCGCTGCTTGCGCAGGATGGGCAGGATGGCGCGGGTGATGTTCATGGGGCCGAAGAGGTTGGTCTCGATCTGCTGGCGCATCTGCGCGGGCGGGATCTCCTCGAAGTAGCCGGCGAAGAAATTGCCGGCGTTGTTGATCAGGACGTCGATGCGGCCGAAGCGCTCGACGGCGGCCCGCACGGCTTCCTGGGCGTCGTCCGGGCTGGTGATGTCGAGCTTGGTGACGAGCAGGTTGTCCTGCGGTCCGCCGAGGGTCTTCTCGACCTCCTCGGGGCGACGGCCGGTGGCGACGACCTGGTGGCCGGCGGCGAGGGCCTCGCGGGCGATGTCGGTGCCCAGACCGCGGCCGGCGCCGGTGACGAAGATGACCTTGCTCATGAGGGATTCCTTTTCAGTGGTGGTGTGGTGGTGATGTGCTGCGCCGCGGTCAGGCCTGGTCGGTGGGCATGATCCACAGCTCGCCGACGGAGGCGTGACGCGGGCGGGTGACCATGTAGGCGACGCCGTCGGCGATGTCCTCGGGAGCGAGGACCTCGGTGGCCTCGTAGAAGGGGTCGATCATCGCGTCGCGGACCTCGGGCCTGTTGTGCGAACCCAGCTCGGTGTCCACGCCGCCCGGCTCCAGGACGCCGACGCGCACGTGCCGCCGGGTGACTTCCTGGCGCAGGGACTCGGTGAAGCCGTTCACGCCGAACTTGGTGAGGTTGTAGACGCCGTAGCCGTTCCAGGCGACCCGGCCGGCGATCGAGCTGATGTTGACGATGTCGGCGACCCGGCGCGGTCCCTGCTCGGCGGCGTGCAGCAGGTGCGGCAGGGCGGCGTGGGTGGTGTGGAGCAGTCCCTGGACGTTGACGGCGATCATGCGGTCCCAGTCCTCGGCGTCCGCGCCGACGACGGGACCCAGGAGCATCAGGCCCGCGTTGTTGACCAGGGTGTCCAGCCGTCCGAAGTGCTCGACGGTCCGCTGTACGGCGGCCTCGGCCCGGGCGCGGTCGGTGATGTCGGCCTCCACCGCCAGCGCGGTGCCGCCCGCTTTCCCGATCTCGGCGGCGAGGTCTTCCAGACGGTCCCCGCGGCGCGCCACGAGCGCGACCGAGGCACCCTGCCCGGCGAGCTCGCGGGCGGTGGCCGCGCCGATACCGCTGCTCGCGCCGGTGACGAGAGCGACGGTGCCGGTCAGTTTCGATGCCATGGGAGTTGTCCTCTTCTCCGGCCGTACGGCGCAGGCGATGGCGGTGGGGTGGGGGTGGGGGCGTCACATCCGGTGAATCACGTGCAGTGGGCCCGCTACCCAGGCAACCACCCGTCGGCCGCCCCCAGGCGCCCGTACGGGGTACTGCTCCTACGGGGGTCCGGCAGTACCCCTTTCACGGGCTGAGAGGGGTGGGGGTCCGCCGTACGGTGGACGCATGGACCGCAGCGCCGAGATCCGTGAGTTCCTGCGCACCCGCCGGGCCCGGGTCACTCCCGAGCAGGCCGGTATCGCCCCGCATCCGGGCGCCCGACGGGTGCCGGGGCTGCGCCGCGAGGAAGTCGCCCAGCTCGCCGGGGTCAGCGTCGACTACTACGTACGCCTGGAGCGCGGCCGCACGCAGGGCGTCTCCCGGGCCGTTCTGGAGGCCGTCGCCCGCGCCCTGCAACTGGACGAGACCGAACGCGCCCACCTCTTCGACCTCGCCCAACCCACCACCACCCGGGCCCGCCGCAAGCGTCCGCTCAGCCCGCAGCGGGTCCGCCCCGCGCTGTACCGGGCCCTGGACGCGCTCGGCGTACCCGCGATCGTGCAGGGCCGGCGCATGGACGTCCTGGCCGCCAACCGGCTCGGCCACGCCCTCGTCACCGACTTCGCAGCCCGCCCCCACCGCGAGCGCAACGCCGCCCGCTTCGTCTTCCTCGACGAAGCCGCCCGCGCGCTGTACACCGACTGGGAACGGGTCGCCGGCGACTGCGTCGCCACCCTGCGCCTGTACGCCGGACGCCACCCCGACGACCCGCAGCTCACCGAACTGATCGGCGAGCTGTCCCTGCACAGCGAGACGTTCCGCCGCCTGTGGGCCGACCATGACGTCGTCGCCCACACCGCCGGCGCCAAACGCTTCCACCACCCCGTCGTCGGCGATCTCGCCCTCGACTACGTGGTCCTGGCCGTCGAAGGCGACCCCGAACAGACCCTCGTCATCTATACCCCCGAACCCGGCTCACCCTCCGCCGAAGCCCTCACCATCCTCGCCAGCTGGACCAGCACACCCACGACCAGGCCGCTCGACGAACCCGCGAGCTGACCGCCACCGGAGGTACCCGCCCATGCTTGCCGCCTGGTACGACGCACAAGGCCCCGCGACCGACGTCCTGCAGGTGGGCGAACTGCCCGACCCCCGGCCCGGCCCCGGCGAGGTCCGCGTCCGCGTCACCGTCTCGGGCGTCAACCCCGGCGACACCAAGAAGCGGCGCGGCTGGCTCGGCTCGTCGATGCCGTACCCACGGGTGATCCCGCACAGCGACGCCGCCGGAGTCGTCGACGCCGTGGGCGAGGGCGTCGACGAACGCCGCGCCGGACAGCGGGTCTGGGTGTACGGCGCCCAGTCCTACCGGCCCTTCGGCACCGCCGCCCAGTACACCGTCGTACCCGGCCACCAGGCCGTCCCCCTGCCCGACCACCTCAGCGACGAACTCGGCGCGAGCCTCGGCATCCCCGGGATCACCGCCCACCGCACCGTCTTGGCCGACGGCCCTGTCGACGGCAAGCTCGTGCTCGTCCACGGCGTCCTCGGCGGAGTCGGCTCCCTGGCCGCCGGACTCGCCCGCTGGGCCGGCGCCACCGTCCTCGCCACCGTCCGCCGCAGCGCGGACCTCGACCGCGTCGACCCTGCCGTCGTCTCCCACGCCGTCGCCCTGGACCAGGCGGACCCGGCGGCGGCGATCCGCGCGTACGCGCCCCGGGGCGTCGACCGGATCATCGAGGTGGCCCTGTCCGACAACGCCGACCTCGACAACGCCATCGCCGCCGGCAACGCGGTCATCGCCGCCTATGCCACCCGCGCCGACCGCACCGAAATCCCCTTCTGGCCCCTGCTGTTCAACAACGTCACCCTGCGGCTGCTCGGCAGCGACGACTTCCCGGCCGAGGCCAGGCGGCAGGCCACCCGCGACCTGACCTCCGCGGCCGCCGTCGGCGCGCTCACCGTCGATATCGGCGACCGCTACCCGCTCGAGGACATCGCCAAGGCCCACGACCGCGTCGATGCCGGAGGCCGCGGCCGCGTCCTGCTCACCGTCCCCAGGTAACCCGCCAACGCGCCAACACCGACCTGCGCTGAGGGTTCCTGGCGGTGGACGCTCATCCCGCGTCGTGCCACGGTGAGCGCGGACGAATCCCCGGATTGAGGTGTTGCCAATGGACGCGTCGGTTCATGACGGATGGGCGGACGTCATCGACAGCGCACTCGCGCAGCTGGTCGACGACGCGGGCCTGGACATCGCGTTCGGGGCCCGCGTGCAGCCCGACGGGCAACGGCTGGTGATCAGCCGACTGTACGGGGCACGCACGGCCGTGCTGCGGAATCTGGTCGTGCTGAAAGGCACAGGCCTGGGCGGCAAGGCGATGGCGCTGGGCCGGCCGGTCACGGTCACCGACTATGCGCGGGCCGACGGGATCAGCCATCAGTACGACCTCCCGGTGGCGCGCGAGGGCCTGCACGCGATGCTGGCCGTGCCACTGCTTACCGAGGGCCGGGTCAGCGGGGTGTGCTACGCCGCGCTGCGGCAGCGGCTGGACATCGGCGAGCGCGTGCAACGCCTCGCCGTGGCCGTCGCGCGCAGGGCCGAAGAACGCCTCACCGCCGACCTGCGAGCGCGGCAGAGGCGTCCCGCGCCTGCGGACACCCGGCTGCGGGACACCTACCGCGATCTGGGCTCGCTCCTGGCGCGCATCCACGACCCGGCCGTCCGCGCCGAACTGGAAGGGATCCGCCACAGGATGCTCGCCGATGCGGAGGGCGGCGCCCAGAGCCCCAGGCATGCCGCTGCCCTGTCCCAGCGCGAGCACGAAGCCCTGCGCTGCGCCGCGCTGGGGCTGGCCAACACGGAGATCGCCGAGCTGATGGGCCTGTCACCCGGCACGGTGAAGGCCTATCTGCGCAGCGTCATGCGCAAGCTCGGCAGCCGCAACCGCATGGAGGCCGTCAACACCGCCCGGACCATGGGCTACCGGCTCTGATCCGGCCGACTGATCCGGCCCGCTACCCCCGAATGGCAGTAGCGGCCCTGTCTCCCCATCGGTGACGCTGGCGGACATCGTCCGGGCAGGTCTCAATGGGGAGGCGTTCGCAGCATGGTTGCCGAAACGAGTTACGCGGCGGGTGAGTCGCGGACACCGCTTCTGACCGACACCATCGGGGAGAACCTCGCCGCTGCCGTGCGGCGTTTCCCGGACCGCGACGCCCTGGTGGACCGTACGGCCGGCCGCCGGTGGACCTACCGCGAGCTGGCCGCAGAGGTCGACGTCCTCGCGCTGGGCCTGCTGGCGAAGGGGATCCGCAAGGGCGACCGCGTGGGCATCTGGTCGCCGAACCGCGCGGAATGGGTGTTCACGCAGTACGCCACCGCCAGGATCGGCGCGATCCTGGTGACCATCAACCCGGCCTACCGCGTGCACGAGGTGGAGTACGTGCTCAACCAGGCCGGGGTCCGGCTGCTGGTCGCCGCCGCGACGCACAAGACCTCCGACTACGCCGCGATGATCGACGACGTACGGCCCCGCTGCCCGGAGCTGGAGCACGTGGCACTGCTCGCCGGCCCGGAGTGGGAGGCGCTGCTGCGAAGCGGCCGGGACGCCGACCCGGCCGTACTGGCGGACATCGCGGGCACCCTGCGTGCGCACGACCCCATCAACATCCAGTACACCTCGGGCACCACCGGCTTCCCCAAGGGCGCCACTCTCTCCCACCGCAACATCCTCAACAACGGCTACCTCGTGGGCGAGCTGTGCGGCTACACCGAAGCCGACCGGATCTGCATCCCGGTGCCCTTCTACCACTGCTTCGGCATGGTCATGGGCAATCTCGCGGCGACCAGCCACGGCGCCTGCATGGTCATCCCCGCGCCGTCCTTCGAGCCGAAGGCGACCCTGGAGGCCGTGCAGTCCGAGCGCTGCACCTCCCTGTACGGGGTGCCCACCATGTTCATCGCGGAACTGGCCGAAGCGGACTTCGACACCTACGACCTGTCCAGCCTGCGCACCGGCATCCTCGCGGGCTCGCCCTGCCCGGTCGAGGTGATGAAACAGGTCATCGAGCGCATGGGCATGACCGAGGTCGCCATCTGCTACGGCATGACCGAGACCTCACCGGTCTCCACCCAGACCCGCGCCGACGACCCCGTCGAGCGCCGGGTCTCCACCGTCGGCCGGGTCCACCCGCACGTCGAGGTCAAGGTCGTCGAGCCGGGCAGCGGACGGACCGTGCCGAGAGGCACACCCGGCGAGCTGTGCACGCGCGGCTACTCGGTGATGCTCGGCTACTGGGAGCAGCCCGACAGGACCGCCGAGGCGATCGACCCCGACGGCTGGATGCACACCGGTGATCTCGCGGTGATGGACGACGAGGGCTACGTCGGCATCACCGGCCGCATCAAGGACCTCGTCATCCGTGGCGGCGAGAACATCTACCCGCGCGAGATCGAGGAGTTCCTGTACACCCACCCGGACATCCTCGACGTCCAGGTCATCGGCGTGCCGGACGACCGGCTGGGCGAGGAGGTGATGGCCTGGATCCGAATGCGCGAAGGAGCCGTCCCGCTCACCGCCGAATCGCTGCGGGCGTACTGCACCGGAAAGCTCGCGCACTACAAGATCCCGCGCTATGTGCACATCACGGACGAGTTCCCGATGACCGTGACGGGCAAGATCCGCAAGGTCGCCATGCGCACCGCCGCCATCGATCTGCTCGGCCTCCAGCAGGGCGACGGCACGGCGACATAGCCCGCACCGCCGACGATCGCCGAGGCCGGGTCGCTGCCTTCGACCACGACCGTGGGGATTCCGGGCGCGGACGGTGCCCGGGAGGGCGTGCCTGGCGCGGCAAGGTGGCAGATGAGCCGCAGGCCCGGCAGCCTGTCCAGGAGGTCGGGTTCCAGATCGCGGGACGGCTCACCGGCGTGGTCGCCGCAGACGACCAGGACTTCCGGCCGTGGCAGGGGCCGGGCGCGTAGGGACGCCGTCCGGGCCATCACGTCCAGGGCCATGCGGAGTCCGTGCAGAGGTGGAGCGACCGTCAGGTCGGCCGCCGCGGTGAGCCGTCGCCACTGGTCGGGTGTGAACACCTCGGCCCGCTGGGCCTCGGTCCGCCGACCTCCTCGGCGGCCACCGCCCAAAAACTCTCGCCGTCGGCCGCAGCGGGATCGATCGCGCGGATCTGAGCCAGCAGGTACCTGCCGATGGCCTCCCACCGGTCGTCGTCGGTGTCCGGAGTGCGTACGGCTGCTGTGTAGCGGCGGGCGCATTCCACCAGCATGGCCGGGGAACTGTTGGGCACGGACTCCCCGTCCTCGTCGAGCAGCAGGACGGTGCCGCTGTCGCGGTCGACGACAATCACGGTGACGCCCGGATCATGGGCGATCACCGGCCGCCCGGCTCGCGGTCGGTACGGCGGGTGGGCCCACATGCCAGGGTAGGGAACGAGGAGTTCGCCGGCCGCGACAGGGGCCAGCATCCTCGCGATCTCGTGGTCCTCCGGAGGCGTCCTACTGCCCTGGCGGTCCGTCCGCATGCCCCGCGAACGCCGCGCGGATCGCCTCACGGCGGGTCCGTCCACCATGCCGGAGCGTTTCAGGCCCTGTTTGCCCCGGTCGACCGTAACTGATTGGCCTCGCGGTCCGTGACGACGTGCGCGAATACGACGACATCACCAAGGTCCAGCGCAAGCAGTAACGGGCCTGCCAGCGGCTGCGGAACCTCGCCTGCGTATGCCCGCCGGAGAAGGCCAAGTTGCTCGTCTGCCTCAAGGCCGACCCGAATAAGGTCGACCTCGTTCCCGGATTCTCCCGGGACGTGGGGGAGCTCGGCCACCACGGCACCGGCGACCTGGAGGTACAGCTGCCCACGCCATGTACGCCGGTCAGCCTGCTCTTGTGACCGGTGGACTCATCCAGCGTCAGGTTGCTGGTGTTAGGCAAGGCTGCGGGTGTGGAAGGAGAAGCGCGCCAGGTGGGGGCACCACGACTGGTAGATGGTGGTAGCTGTGATGATCGGCGAAGTGGCGCTGAGCTCTTCGATGAGGCCGGCCAGGTGGTGTTCGGCGGTGTGATCCTGCGGTGCGCCTTTCAGGACCGTGGAGATGTCATCTGCCGGGTCCGCTTTCAGGATCGCGTCGAAGACAGCGGTCGAGTGGCGGGGGCTGCCGACGAGCACGGCCAGCAGGAGCTGGACGACCTGGTGGGTTCCGGGGTTCCGTTCGGTGCCGACGAAGGCGGGCAACTCATTGCGGTCTACGCCGATGCGGACCAGCCGGTAAAGGTTGACGAGTTTCTTGGCGGCCCGCGGGGTCGGGGTCAAGCCCCCGAGGCGTGACATGAAGGCGATCTCAACGGCCTGCAGCGTCAGCTGTTCGGGCTGCAGGTCAGGGACCATTGGCTGGGCTCCCGCAGGCATCCCGCCGGGCAGCTGGAACACCTCGCGGAACGGGTCCGGTGTCATCCCGTGCCCGGCACCGGAGAACTCGACGGGCTCGGTGGAACCAGCGGAACCGGGTGCTCCCGCTGGCCGGCTCGGCTGGGGTGCCAGGCCATGCCCGGGCGCGGCAGAGGCGGCCGGCCGGCCGGCCGTGGGCGTGGGTTCCCCGAGCAGGGTGCTGAGGTAGCGGCCGGTCGTCTCGGGTGTGGCCGAGGGGACGGCGAACGGTATCTGGAAGATTTTGTCCAGGTAGTCCAGGGGGGTGGCGCTGTCCTGCGGGTCGACGGGGGCGTCCGTTGCTTCCGCGGCGAACAGTTCCCGGTAGTGATGTTGCAGGGAGTTCAGCAGCCAGCGTGCGTCGACCGCGACCACGACCACGAACAGCGGCAGGGCGAGCATGAGATGCACCGCTGCCAGCACCTCGACGACGCGTGCCGGCGAGCACCGGTCGAGGTCGTCGATGTACAGCACGATCCGTTCCAGCGGTGGCGGTGTGGCCGGGCGCGCGCTCTCCCACTGCGCGCGTACCTCACGCAGTGTGTCACTGAGCTGGAGCAGATCCCGGTGCACCTGTCCGAGCAGCCCCCGGTACTCCTGGTAGGCATTCGGCCCGCTGCGATCGGCCAGGAAGTCGGCCAGCCGCACTGCGGCGTCCACCTCGGCCAGTCGGGACTGGGCTGCGCTCACCTCATCGCGCAGCCTGCGCTGACGGCCTTCCAGGGACGTGCGGAGTCTGCTCGTGATGGTCTGCCCCTGCTGGTGCCAGCGCCGGACCACCAACCACACCGGCAGCACCGATGGCACCAGTACACCGGCGGCCCCGATCAACGCGGCCGCCCAGGCGGTCAGCCAGTGCCGGCTGGGATAGGCAACAGCGG
Source organism: Streptomyces sp. NBC_01537 (assembly GCF_045040445.1). Lineage (NCBI taxonomy): Bacteria > Bacillati > Actinomycetota > Actinomycetes > Kitasatosporales > Streptomycetaceae > Streptomyces > Streptomyces sp. NBC_01537. Next base: position 1,280,514 of record NZ_CP109392.1, read on the forward strand.
CAGCCACGACCAAACCGATGATGACCCACTTGCCCCGCCAGGCGTCGCGCACAATCATGCGTCCAGCGAGGAACGGCATCCGCAACGCCTCGACCGGAGAGCCCAGAAACGCCACGAACCCGCCCGGTCGGGAGGCCTCGGTCTGGGCGAGTTGCGTCTTCAGGTGCCGCTGATCGTCTTGGAGCGAGGCCAAGCGCGTGATCAGCCGCTCGCGCTCTGCCCGGACCGTCGCCGGGTCGGAGGCCACTGCCTCCTGCCCGGGCGCCTCAGCCAGAGATTGGAACAGATGCTCGATCAGGCCGGCCCACAAGTGATCGTCGCTGTAGTGCCATGCGTTGAAGCGGATTTGCCGCACCTCGGAGGCGAACGCGCTGCGGCCGGGGTTGTTCGCTGACAGGTCAGCCAACTGCGCGACCTGGCGGCGCATCTGGTCCATGAAGCTGGACTTGCCTGCGCCCCATGCTCCCAGTAGCGCGATGGCCAGGGGTGGCCGGGTGTCCCTGGCAGCGGCGAGCCTGGCCAGCATCTCGACGTCGGCCGCGTTATTGAGGAGGTCGTCGGAGCTGGACGTGTCACTGTGCAGTCCCGGCAGGGGCCGCAGGAACCGCAGGGCCTCGTCGAACCCCGTGCCGGCCTGCTGCTGACCTGTTGCGGGATCCCATGTCCGAATGGTGCCGTCGTCACCGGTGCTGGCCAGAGTGGTGCCATCGGGACTGAACGCCATCGAGACCACCGGGCCGGTGTGGCCGGTGAGGGTGCGCAGCAGTTCCCCACCTGCCGCTGGATCCCACAACCGGATGCCGTCATTGCCGCCGGTTGCCAGGGTGGTGCCATCGGGACTGAACGCCACCGAGCGCACCTGGCCAGCGTGGGCGGTGAAGGTGCGCAGTAGTTCCTCACCTGTCGCCGGATCCCACAACCGCGCGCCGTCGTCGCCAACCGTGGCCACAGTGGCGCCATCAGGACTGAACGCCACCGAGCGCACCTGGCCGATGCGGCCGCGGCCGATGAGGGTGCGCAGTTCCTCACCCGTCGCCGGATCCCACAACCGCACGGCACCGAGGTCGCCGGTGGCCAGGGTGGTGCCATCGGGGCTGAACGCCACTGGGCTGGTGTGGCCGGGGAGGGTGCGCACTTCCTTGCCCGTCGCCGGGTCCCACAACCGCACGGTGCCGCCGTGACCACTGGTGGCCACCATGGTGCCATCGGGACTGAATGCCACCGAGCGCACCGGGCTGGTGTGACCGGTGAGGGTGCGCAGCTCCTCACCCGTCACCGGACCCCACAACCGCACGACACCATCGAAACCGCTGCTGGCCAGGGTGGTGCCATCGGGACTGAACGCCACCGAGAACACCGGGCCGCTACGGCCGATGAGGGTGCGCAGCTCCTCACCCGTCACCGGATCCCACAACCGCACGACACCATCGAAACCGCCGGTGGCCACCGTGGTGCCATCGGGATCAAACGCCACCGACACAGCCCAGCCGCTACGGCCTGTGAGGGTGTCCAGTTCCTCACCCGTCGCCGGATCCCACAACCGCGTGCCGTCGTCGCCACCCGTGGCCACAGTGGCGCCATCAGGACTGAACGCCACCGAGAACACCGGGCTGGTGTTGCCCGTGAGGGTGCGCAGCTCCTCACCCGTCACCGGATCCCACAACCGCACTACACCATCGAAACCGCTGCTGGCCAGGGTGGTGCCATCAGGACTGAACGCCACCGAGAACACCGGGCTGGTGTTGCCCGTGAGGGTGCGCAATTCCTCACCCGTCACCGGATCCCACAACCGCACGACACCGCCATGACCACCGGTGGCCACCGTGGCGCCATTGGGACCGAATGCCACCGAGACCACCGGACCGGTGTGACCGGTGAGGGTGCGCAGCTCCTCACCCGAAACCGGATCCCACAACCGCGTGCCGTCGTCGCCACCCGTGACCACAGTGGCGCCATCAGGACTGAACGCCACCGAGCGCACCGGACCGGTGTGACCGGTGAGGGTGCGCAGCTCCTCACCCGAAACCGGATCCCACAACCGCGTGCCGTCGTCGCCACCCGTGACCACAGTGGCGCCATCAGGACTGAACGCCACCGAGAACACCGAGCCGCTACGGCCGGTGAGGGTGCGCAGCTCCTCACCCGTCACCGGATCCCACAACCGCGTGCCGTCGTCGCCACCCGTGACCACAGTGGCGCCATCAGGACTGAACGCCACCGAGCGCACCGGACCGGTGTGACCGGTGAGGGTGCGCAGCTCCTCACCCGTCGCCGGATCCCACAACCGGGTGGCGCCATGACCGCCGGTGGCCACAGTGGTGCCATCGGGACTGAACGCCACCGAGAACAGCCGGTCCGCATGCCCGGCGAAGGGGTGGTGGATCAGTGATGCTGCACGGGCCGTTGCGGTGGGTCCGGACAGGGCGTCCACCAGTTTTCGCACCGCCGGGGCGTCGACGGAGGAAGAGGCCGTGCTTGCTGACAGACCGAGTTCCTGGAGCTTGGCCAGAATGACGCGGCTCTCGACTCCGTACTCTTTGGCGATCTCGTATACCCGAACCCTGGCCACTCTGTTCCTTCTGCGTCACGCCTGGTTGCGGTGGAGCAGCTGATGAAATGGCAGCCCGCGCCGCAGCCTCGATCTCGGCGGGCAGTGTGAGTGCCCGTCTCCGGTGTCTACTGATCCCTTCAACGCTCTCGACTGTGCCATCGGTGGTGCTTGGGATCAGGAAGGGCAGATCTCGGTCGGCAGGCCGTCGGGGAGACCCCCGCGTTCGTCGTCGGTGAAGTCACGACCGAGGACGGCGCACAGGTGCCGCTTCCAGAGGGCGGGGTCGAGGCGGATCAACCCCAGGCGGCCTCCGGACACGGGTGAGCGCAGCAACGCCTTGCCGTCCTTGGTGGCCGCCAGGAAGCCCTGGTCCTCCGCGAATTCGTACGTCTCCCGGTACCCGGGGTCGTCCGCCTTCAGGAAGCGTACGGAACTGTTGTTGGCGAGGAAGAATCCGGAGCCTCCGGTGCCGCCGGCCGCCCAGCGGTCTGGGTTCAGCGGCCCGATCGGGCCTGCCACTCTCTTCGGCGTCTGCCCGGGTCGTACCGACCACAGCTCAACCATGCTGCCCGTGGTCATGACGGCCATGTAGCGCGAGTCCTCCAGAGGTACGGCCACGTTGAGGTCATCGCCGAGGCGTACATGAAGGCTCTTGTTCTCCTTGCCTGTTCGCAGGTTGATGGCATGCACGTACGGTTCGCCGGCCACGGTGACCCCCACGTACCCCGGCGCGGGGCGGCCGCCCACGAAGTAGGTCGGCTCGCTCTGTGTGGTGAGCCGCAGGTCACGCAGGTCGAACGATTGCGTCAGGTGGCGTTCCTCGCGGGCGTCCCAGTGCTCGACGCGCGTGCCGGAGACCGTTACGAGCTGATCGTCGCTGAGGAAGCGGAACTGCAGCAGTTCCGGCTTCCCGTCCTTGTCGGTGGGTGGCTTTGCCGTGGTGAACTCGGCCACCTTGCGCAGCGAGGGCAGTGTACGGATGGTGATCCGGTTCAGGTCCGACACGTCCGCCACAAGCGTCTCGGCGCGGTTGACCCGGAGTTCCTGCTTCGCGTCCGGGGGCGTTTCGGCATCGCTGGTCACTTCGGCAAGGGTTCGTTCCTCGCCTTCCGTCTCCATGACGCGCAGGCTGTCGCCGTCTTCGCCCACGCGGACCACCATCCTGCTTCCGTCGCCGAGTAGCTGCGGAGGGCTGTAGGCGGTGCTGCCGTCATCCTTCGCCAGTGCCCACCCGGTCACCGCTTTCCCGTCCCGGGCGACGATGGCTGGCTCTCGCGGAGTCCCGAGGAGGGGCAGGCGTGCGGTCACGGTCGAGTAGTCGAGGTCGGGGCCGGAGAACCGCTGTGCTTTCCCGCCTCGTCGCGTGTCGACGAGGTCCCACTCGTCCGTCGCGGCCTTCAGCGCGAAGTGCTGACCTGTCTTGTCGACGGCGATGTCCGTGCAAGAGCTCTCGGTCCCTCGGCCGTAGTCGCTCAGTACCCGCCCGTCCGCCACGCGTATGGCCTGAAACCGGGCCTCTTTCGTCTTTGAGCCGGATCCCTCCCGGCAGGCGATCACCACACTGCCGTCGCCCGACACTCCGGTACCCGACCAGGCGGTCCCCTTCGCCAGTTCGCGCATCTTCCCGGTACCGATGTCGACCGTCACCACCGAAGCCTTCAGCGATGCCACATCGGTAATGCGCTGGGCCACCAATGAGTCCTCGTCCGGCCCGAACCACACCTCCTGAAAGCCCGAGACCCGCTTCGGCAGCATCCGGAGCTCTCCCGTGTCCAGGTCCCACACTCGCACCGCGGGCTGTGTCGGCGTTCCGGCCTCTTCCGTCAACAGCCCGACCAATCGGCGGGAGTCCGGGGAGAAGTCCATGATCTTGGAATCGCCCACCCGCGCGCCGAGCGTGAGGTGTTTGATCTCACCACCGTGGAGCGGATGCGCCGCTCCCACCAGCCGCTTCCCCGAAGGCGTCACGTCACGCCAGACCACCACCCCGTCCGCCTCGCGCAGATAGGCGATCCGCCGTCCGTCTCGGCTGACCACAGGGGACAAGACGTTGGCGGAGAGGCGGAGTTGCTCCTGCCTGACCCTGCCCTTGGCCGTGCGCACGAACAGGGTCGCGCGACCGAGCTCGGTCGTCACCAGTGTCACCGCGCCGTCCGCGCTCATGGCCGCCGCCCGGATCGGCCCCTCGGCTCCCGTCAGTGTCCACGCCGCGTCCTTCAGCTCCTCGTACCGGCGCAGCAGCGCGCTGCGGGCCTCCTGCGTCGGCGCCGTCTCATACGCCGCAAGCGCCGTCAGAGCGGCCTGCCCGGGGTTGCTGTCCGTCAACTCGTCCGACTGCACCGCAAGCGCCCTCGACCGTCCCTCGGCCTCCCGTTGTGCACTCACCTGTGACTCCTGCACGAGAAACGTGCCCAGTCCTGCGATCAGCGCAAGGACCAGGGCAATCGTGACCCACCCCGCACGCGCCCGAACCCGCAGTGCCCGCTGGCGTCGGCTGGCCAGCGCAAGGAATTCCCGCTGCTCCTGGGCCAGGTCCGCCTCGCGGCCGTGCAAGCGGCTCTGCAGGGAGAGGAGTTGCAGCGAGCCGGGCAGCAGGTCCGGGGGCCTGTTCGCCTTCTGCCAACGGTCGAGGTCGTGCCCGAGTTCCGCCCTGCCGGCCAGAAACTCTCCGTCTGCCTTGACCTGCTGCGCGAGCGTCGGCCAGGCGCTGATCAGCGCCTCGTGGGCGAGTTCGACACTCTGCGGTTCGCCCTCGTCCCCATGCAGTACGAGCAGCCGCCGCGCGGCGAGCGACTTCGCGATCCGCCACCGCCTCTCACCGGCTTCCTCGCGGGTGAGCATGCGGCGCAGCGGAGCCTCACTCCCCGGCAGCACCCGGACCAGGCCGGTGAGCAGCCGCAGCGCCTCCTTCGTGTCTCCGTCTCCGTCCCCATCCCCGTCGTTGCCCCCGTCCTTGCCCTTGTGCTGCTTCTCGACGCACTCCTTCCATGCCTGCTCGGCATGGCGTTTCAGGGCTCCGGACACGCCCTCGTTCTCGTCGTACGTCGAGGTCCGCAGCCGTCCGGCGGCCTTGTGGTCCCACAGCTGGGCCAGGACGAATCCCAGCAGGGGCAGGATTCCCGGTTCGCCGCCCGCTTCGTGGAGGATGCGGCGCTCCAGGCCCGGGTCGTACTCCACGGCCGGGATGCGCTTGACCGGCTCACTGATCACTTCTGCGAGCTGGTCCCGGGACATCGGCGTGAGCGGGACCGTCACGCCCCTCTTCAGCGCGGAGCCGAGGCGTGCGTGGTTCAGCGCCGCGTCCATGAAGTCGGCCCGCAGCGTGACCAGCACCCGTACCCTGTCCTGCTGCCGCTCGGGGAACAGCAGACCGGCGGCCTCCTCGGCCAGCGCCTCGGAACGGTCCAGGAGCGCTTCGGCCTGATCGAGTACGACGAGGAGCCGGCCGGCCGACGAACCCAGGGCGCGGTGGACGGTGTCCGCCAGCCCCAACTCGGCGAGCCAAAGCTCCACTTGGTCGGCGCTCTCCGCGCGCGGGGGCCCGTACTGCCCCGACCTCGCGATCTCGAACAGTTCGGTGGCGAGCGCGGTCCGCAGGGAAGAGAAGTGTGCGGCGTTCATCTGCAGCACCCGGTAGCCGTCCTGCCGCATCCTCGGCACCACACCGGCCAGCGCGAGCGACGACTTACCGCAGCCCGACGGCCCGTACACCGTAACGGTGGACTGATCGCCGCGCAGGGCGGTGACCACTCGGTCGATGTCATCGTCCCGGCCGAAGAAGACATCCGCGTCGTCCTCCTGAAAGGTGGAAAGACCACGGAAGGGCGTGGCCGGGCTCACCAACGGGGCGAGTTCGGGTACTTCCTTGAGCAGGGTCCTCATCCGCAGGACGAACGCCTGCTGGGCCTCGCGCACGGGCTGCGCCGCCACCATCATCCCGACGGCAGCACCCAGTTCGTTGTCCCAGACAGGGCTGCCGCTGAAGCCCCCCTTGACGTACACGGCCTCACCGTCGGCCCGCGAGAGCTGAATCCAGCCCTGGTGGGTGGGCCCGCGGAACCTGCCGCTTTGCCAGATTCCCCCCGGGTTGTCGTCGGTGAAGCCCACGGTGCGCGCGTCGTGGTCCCATACGCCGCGCTGCGGGTCGGCCATGGGAAGCGGACGGGCTCCGGGGATCCGGTTCCGCAACCGCAGGACAGCGATGTCCCCGGTCTGATCGGGTCTGATCGGTATCCAGCGCTGGACCTCGGCACTCTGGTCGCCCCCGTCGACGCCGTCGGCGTTACCGGCCAGTGGCAGATCGACCGTGACCTCGGTCCCGGCCTCAACCGTGTCCTCCCGGCGCCGGTCCAGCGCGTCCGACACCACATGGGCGCAGGTCAGCACCAGATCCGGAGCAATGAGGAAGCCTGCGCCGCCGATCGCCCCTTCCGGCCCCTTGACCCGGACGACCGCCGAGACCAGTGCCGGCTCCGCCTCCTCGGCCTCCCGCTCCTGAACCCCCGTCACTGAGACCTCCGTGCCACCGTGCCCCCGTTGTCGGGATCAACTCCCCTGTGAAGTATCTCCGTTGGCGCCTCTCGCGTCACTCCTGTTCCAGGTCAGGCTCACGGAGAAATTGGCCGCTGTCGCCGTGCTGGCAATCACCACATCCGCCTCGGCAGACAGCGACACCCCGAACTCCAGCGTGATCTCGTCCGGCGGATGCGCAAGCCCCTTGAACCGCCCCACGAAGCTCTCCGCCACAGGGCGTACGGTGTCCAGCATCTGACCGAGCGACCGTTCGGCCCGCGCGATGGAGCGGCCCCCTCGGCCCACGCGGACAAGCGTCTCGTCCACCTCCCGGATCTGGACACGTACGCACTCGTCGCTGCCATCACCCAGAGGAACTTCCACCGTGTGGACAGGGCGATCGCTCATGTCTCTCCTCCATTACTCGGGAGTTGGAGATCGTAGCGGCACGGCGGAGCCGTGGCCTGAGCAGCACACTGCTGTACGTGAGCCCGGACGCCTTCGATGTGCGGGCCGAGCCAGCCGTCGATCTCGACGGACCCGAGGCCGTCCTCACAGCGCTGACCGCGCGGCGAGCGAGGCGCCGGCCCTCCATCAGGTTTGGCGCAAGCTCAGATGCTCCTTGGACGTGGCAATCAGCACGATTACCGCACCGGACGGACAGTCCGCAGCAGTCCGAGTCGTCCGTAAATCGCTGGCGCGGCATCCAGCCGCGGTGGATGATCCGCAGGGTCCGGGGCCGCCGCGAGCCCTCTCCTCCTGGTTGAGGGGAAGTTGTGATGACCGTTGCCGAGTCCAAGCCATCCGGGTCCCGGCCCGAAGTCCGCGCGGCGGCCGGGAGGCTGCGCGGCAGCCGGGAGGCGGGGGTGGCGGTCTTCCGTGGGATCCCGTTCGCCGAGCCCCCGGTGGGCGGGTTGCGCTTCGCCGCGCCGCGACCGGTGGGGGGCTGGAGCGGGGTGCGGGAGGCCGTCTCGTACGGCCCGCCGCCCCCGCAGGGCGGGCATTTCGGCATGGACGCGCTGTCGCAGGACGCGGCGGGCGAGGACTGGCTGACGGTGAACGTCTGGTCGCCCGAACCCGACCCGGGCGCGGGGCTGCCGGTGATGGTGTGGATCCAGGGCGGCGCCTACGTGATCGGCATGTCCGGCCTCCCCGAGTACGACGGTGGCCGGCTCGCGCGGGACGGTGGCGTCATCGTGGTGACGTTCAACTACCGCGTGGGTATCGAGGGCTTCGCGCAGATCGAGGGGGCTCCTCCCAACCGGGGTCTGCTCGACCAGGTCGCCGCTCTCGAGTGGGTGCGCGACAACATCCGGGCCTTCGGCGGCGACCCTGACCGGGTCACGGTTTTCGGCCAGTCGGCGGGTGGCGGATCGGTCGCCGCGCTGCTGGCGATGGGCCGTGCGGCCGGGCTCTTCCGCCGGGCCGTCGCGCAGAGCGCGCCGGGCACGTTCTTCTCGCCGGAGCTTGCCGCGGACATCGCTGCAGCCTGCGCCGCCGAGCTGGGGCTGCGGCCCACGGTGGCCGACCTGTCCGGCGTTGCCCCGCAGCGGCTGTCCACCGCCGCCGACACGGTCGGCGCCAAGATGGACCAGTGGGTGCAACGCTGGGGCCTGCCCGCGCACAGAACGATCCCCTTCTCGCCCGTCGTCGACGGCGAGGTCCTGGCCGTCACACCGTGGCAGGCCCTGGCCGACGGCGCCGGCCGCGACATCGAGCTCCTCGTCGGCCACACCCGCGACGAGCAGCGCCTGTTCACCGCCCTCAACGGTCTGCTCGGTGAGGTGACCGAGGAGCAGGCGGCGAACGCCCTCCATGTCTTCGCACCCGGCGCGGACGGCGCGCGCCGCTACCGCGACGCCTTCCCGGCGGCGGGCCCGGACGAGCTGTACGAACTGGTCCATTCCGACTGGCTGTTCCGCATGCCGTCGCTCCACCTCGCCGAGGCCCAGACGGCTGCCGGCGGCCGCGCGCACGTCTACGAGCTGGCCTGGCCGGCCCCGGGCATGGGCGGTGCCCTCGGCGCCTGCCACGGCCTCGACGTACCCCTCGTCTTCGGCAACCTGGACCGCGGCCAGCCGGCCATGCTGATCGGTGAAACCCCCTCCCCGGAGGCAGAGGCGCTGTCCGCCCGGATGCGCGCCGCATGGGCTTCGTTCGCCGCCCACGGCGACCCCGGCTGGCCCGCGTACGACACCGGTCAACGCCTCGTTCAGCGCTTCGACAGCCAGTCGGCCGTCACCGCCTACCCGGAAGAGCCCTCCCGCCTGATCTGGCAGAGCCACACCTTCCCCGTGCTGCCGCTGAACAGCCGGTAGCGCGGACTTTCGCCCGCAGCCCTCCGGATCGTGGGCGGGGTCGGAAGACCCCGCCCACGATCCGGCGTCTCAGAAGGCGCCGGGGGTACGGCCGAGGGTGCCGTCGGGGTCGCCGGGGTCGGTGCCCTGGACCTGGCCGAAGTACAGCTCGACCTGGGAGCGGAAGCGTTCGACCGCCGCGCGGTTGGACATGAACTTGGCGAACGCGGCGGGGTCGGTGTTCTTGTACGACGACAGCGCCTGGAGGCCGGCCGGCGGGGCGACGTCCTTGCGTACGGACCAGGTCCAGGTGGCGATGGCGTTCTGCTGGGTGGCCTTGGCGTTGAGCCAGCTCAGGAAGAACTTGGCGCCGGCCTTGTGCGGGGCCTGCTTGAAGATCGCGCCGCGCTGGGCCCAGGAGTTGAAGCGCTCGGTGCTGGAGAAGACCTGGGCGCCGTTGGGGCGGGCGTCGCCGCCGACGGCTATGGAGGCGAGGTAGTCGCCGCCGGCCACGCCGGCCGAGGAGCCGGGGACGCCGCGGATCAGCTTGGGGTTCTGCTGGACGAGCTTGGCCAGGTAACGCCAGCCGTACTTGTCGACGATCTGCTTGTAGCCGAACAGGACGGCGTCGTCGTCGTTGGGGTAGGTCAGGATCAGCTTGTTCTTGTACTCGGGCTTGAGCAGGTCGGTGCCCTTGAAGTCGCTCGCCCTCGCGGGGAGTTGCTTGGTGTTGACGATGTAGGAGAAGGCACCGTAGAAAACGCCGGTGTAGTAGCCGTCCTTGTCCTTGGCGTTGGTGAAGACCTTGTCCCAGCCGACCGGCTTGTACTTCAGCAGGTCGCCGTCCTTCTTCCAGCGGTCGAAGTCCTGGGCGGTCTGCAGGATCGCGGCGTCGGCGACCACGTGGTGGGTGGCGAGCTGGTTGTCGATCCGCGCGTCGTGGTACTTGCTCAGGTCGGTGACCAGGTGGATCTTCATGCCGGGGAACTGCTGGGTGAAGGCGGAGGCCAGCGAGTCCCACTGGCCGGGCGCGTCGCCGCCCATGTAGACGGTGACCTTGCCGCCCTCGGCCTTGGCCGCCCGGTAGAGCGCCTGCAGCTGGTCCTGCTCACTCACGGCTGCCGACGGGGTGGCCTGGGCGATCGCGGTCGTGGCGACCGCGGCGAACACCACACCGGTGGCGATGGCCGCGCCCAGTCGCTTCTTCTTGGTGAGCTTCATGGCGATGTGCTGCCTTTCGTGCGCTCATGTTTGATTCTTCAAACACTTCTCCGCAGCACGCTACAACACGTGACTTGAAACTTCAAACATCACACCGCGGCTGTCAGGCGCCGATCATGTTGAAGCCGCCGTCGGCGTCGAGGCAGGCGCCGGTGATGTGTGCGGCGTCGTCGGTGGCGAGGAAGAGGGCCGTGCCGGCGAGTTCGGCGGGGCCGGGGATGCGGGCCAGTGGGGTCTTGGCGATCAGCTCCTCGCGGCGGCCGGACTTCCAGTCCTGGCGGCTGAGGAGCCTTTCGGTCTCGATGAAGCCGGGGGCGAAGGTGTTGGCCCGGACGGTGGGGGCGAAGGCCTGGGCGTAGGACTTGGTGATGCCGAGGAGGCCGTACTTGGCGGCGGCGTACTGCGGGGCCCGCGCGCTGCCGCGGACGATGACCGTGGAGCCGATGTTGACGATCGAGCCGTGGCCCTGGTCCAGCATGCGGGCGCCGAACTCGTGGTCGTGGGCCGCCAGCACCGCCTGCGCGGGAGCGGCGTCACCGACCCTGGGAAGCTGGCCGACGAGCGCGTCCTCGAATGCATTCCGGACACGGGGCTGCGCGTGCAGGTGGACGCCGCGTTCGACCGCGCGCGAGCGCGCCGCCGGGGCGTCTGCGCGTTGCGCGGCGCGGGAGATCTCGCCTCGCTGGCGCTCGAGGGCATCGGCGTGGCCATCGTGCCGCGCCCGGTGGCCGACGAGATCGTCCCGAACGACCACGCCGACTGCGTGCTGCGCCTCGACGACCCCCAGGCGCTCCAGCCACTTGCTCTCGCCCACCGCGACCCGGCCCCGGCCTCACCCGCGGCCCAGGCGTTCCTGCGCCTTGCCCTCGCCCGCCTGCCCGGCGACGGATCGCCCGGCCCGGACACGGCCTGAACCATGGCTTCTGGGCCATCGCTTCATCGCCTCTCAGTCGGCGGCTCCGGGGAGCACCGTCGACCAGCCGCCGTCGACGACGAGGTTGGCGCCGGTGATGTACGACGCCTCGTCGGAGGCGAGGAAGACGGCGGCGTTGACCACCTCGTCGGGGAGGCCGACGCGGCCGAGCGGGATGTGGCGGGCGATGGTGCGCATGGGGTGGTCGCCGGCGAGCAGGTCACCGCGTGAGCCCTCGGTGTCGATCATTCCGGGGCTGACGCAGTTGGCACGGATGCCGTGCGGGGCGCCCTCGGCGGCGAGCTGGCGGGTCAGCGCGATCACCGCGCCCTTGGAGGCGGAGTGCGCGGTGCGGCGGTTGGTGAGCGAGCCGGTCAGTCCGGCCGTCGAGCCGACGGTCAGGATGCAGCCCCGGCTGCGCACCAGATGGGGCCAGGCGACGTGGGCGGCCAACCACACCGAGTCCAGTTCGGCGCGCATGGTGAAGGCGAAGTCCTCGTACGGCTGGGTGTCGACGGCTCCGAAACGGACGGCGCCGGCGTTGGCGTAGAGGATGTCGATGCCTCCGAAAGCGTCCACGGCCTCTTCGGCCCAGGCCCGGACGGAGCCTTCGTCGGTGACGTCCAGCGGGCCGGGGGTGAGGGCCGTGCCGCCCGCCTCGGCGACCATGCGCTGGGTCTCCAGCGCGGCCTCGTGCAGCAGGTCGCCGCCGACGACGATCGCACCCTCGGCCGCGAAACGCAGCGCCGCCGCCCGGCCCTGGCCGCGGGCCGTCCCGGAGATGAGGGCGACCTTGCCGTCGAGCCTCTTCACGGCCGCTCCCGGGTGCGGCGGCGGGCGGTCGGCAGAAGGACCGGGGCGGCGCCCGCGACGACCGTGTTGGAGACGGAGCCGATGCCTTCGACGGTCAGGGTGACGGTGTCGCCGGGCTTGAGCGGCGGCGGGGACAGCGCGCCCCGTACGCCCCACAGCTCGGCCAGGCAGCCGCCGTTGCCACAGGTGCCCGAGCCGAGCACGTCGCCCGGTCGGACAATCGTGCCGCGCGAGGCGTAGGCGGTCATCTCCTCGAAGGTCCAGCTCATGTTGGACAGCAGGTCCTTGCCGACGACCTCGCCGTTGACCTCGGCGGTCAGCGCAAGGCGCAGGAAGCCGTCGGGGTCGCGGTAGGGCTCCAGTTCATCGGCGGTGACGAGGTACGGGCCGAGAGTGGCGGCCGTGTCCTTGCCCTTGCACGGGCCGAGGCGGACCTGCATCTCACGGGACTGGAGATCGCGCGCGGACCAGTCGTTGAGGATCGTGTAGCCGATGATGTGGTCCCGGGCCTGCTCGGGCGTGAGGTCCCGCCCCTCCCGGCCGATGACGGCGGCGACCTCCAGCTCGAAGTCGAGGAGGTGTGACCCCGGGGGCACGGGGATGTCGTCGTAGGGGCCGATGACCGCGTACGGGTTGGTGAAGTAGAAGGTCGGGGCGTCGTACCAGGCTTCCGGCACCCCGCCGGCGCCGTCCACGGAGCGCCGTACGCCTTCGACGTGCTCCTCGAAGGTGACGAAGTCCCGGATGGTCGGCGGCTCCAGCGGCGGCAGCAGGGTTACGTCAGCGAGCGGGACGGCCGGGCCCACGGGGCCGGCCCCGTGGGCGTCGAGTGGTGAGGTGCCGTCCGGCAGGGCCCGTACGACGGTTCCCTCCACGACGCCGCAGTGGCGACGGCCCTCGTACAGGTAAGTGGCGATACGCATGGCGGGCGCCCCTTACACCGGCGGGGCGACGAACACGCCGCGGTCGACGTCGTTGAACGACTCCTTGGCGACCAGTTCGTTCATCGGGTTCGCGGTGCCCCACTGGTCGCTTACCTCGGGCCGGGAGAAGTCGTAGACGTGCGGGTGCCAGGTGTCCTCGTCGAGGGCCTCCAGCTCCGTCGTGTACTCGACCGTGTTGCCCTGCGGGTCCAGGAAGTACGTGAAGGTGTTGTCGCCCGCCAGGTGCCGGCCCGGCCCCCAGAGCTTGCGGGCACCCGACCGGATCACACGGCCGGAGCCGCGCATGTACTCGTCGAGGCCGCGCATCTCGAAGGAGATGTGGTGCAGGGCGGTGTGCGGGCCCTGGGCGATGGCCATGGAGTGGTGCTGGTTGCTGATCCGCATGAAGTGCATCGCCTCGCCCATCCTCGGGTGCATGAGGGTGTCGGAGAGGCGGAAGCCGAGGTGGCGCTCGTACCACTCCCGGGTGCGGTTCAGATCCGGGGAGTTGAGGACGACGTGCGACAGCTTGACCGGGATCGCCTCCTTCTCCTCGATCCTGCGGTGCCGCCGGACGGCGACATCGGCAGACACCTCGATGGTGCGGCCGTCGACGTCGAAGAAACGGAAGCCGTAGCCGCCGCCGGGGGTGTCGACCTTGCCCGGCTGCGAGATCAGCTGCACGCCATCGGCGAGGAGTCGCTCGGCGAGCGTGTCGACGTCCTCGGCGCTCGCGGCCCCGTAGGAGACGAGGTCCAGGCGCTTCTCGTCGGCCTTGCGCAGCCGGACGACGTACTGCTCGGGCGAGCCCTCGGCGGCCAGGAAGGAGATGCCCGAGTCCTCGGCGGTCCTGGTCAGGCCCCAGACGCCGGCGTAGAAGTCGAGCTGCTTGTCGTAGTCGGGCACGGCGAGATCGACGTGCCGCAGATGGGTGAGCAGGCGCATGGTGTCAGTCCTTGAGGAGGAGGGCGGCGGCATTGCCGCCCCGTACGGCGTGGAAGTCGGCGTCGGGCAGCCGCGCGGCGCGCAGCGCGCCGACCGGGTCCTCGGTGCCCATGTCGAAGGGGAAGTCGGAGCCGAGCAGCACGCGGTCGGCTCCGGCCACCCGGACCAGCTCCCGCAGGACGTACGGGTCGTGGACGAGGGAGTCGAAGTACAGGCGGCGCAGATAGCTGCTGGGCAGGTGGGCGCAGCCCGCGCCCGCGTCGGAGCGGGTGGACCAGGCATGGTCGGAGCGGCCGATGTGGGTGGGCAGGTAGCCGCCGCCGTGGGCGGCGATCAGGGTCAGCCCGGGGTGCCGGTCGAGCACTCCGGAGAAGATGAGGTGCGAGAGCGCGACAGCGTTCTCGGTGGGCTGGCCGACGGTGTTGGACAGGTACCACTGGTCCAGCCGCTCGTCGAGCGTGCAGCCGAAGGGGTGCAGGAAGAGGATCGCGCCCGTCTCCTCGGCCCGCGACCAGAACGGCTCGTACGCGGGATCGGACAGCTCCCGCCCCGGGGCGTGGCCGGCGAGCTCGACGCCCAGCAGGCCCTGCTCCAGGGCGTCGTCGAGAGCGCGTACCGCCAGGTCCGGATGGTGCAGGGGGACGAGTCCGAGCCCGTACAGCCGGGCGGGCGCCTGGGCACAGTGCGCGGCCGTCGCCTCGTTGGCCAGCCGGTACACCTTTTCCGCCGTCTGCTCGTCGGTCCAGTAGTGGTAGTGCGAGGGCGACGGGCTGACCAGCTGTACGTCCACGCCCTGAGCGTCCATCGCGGCCAGCCGTACGGTGACGTCGGTCAGCTTCGGGATGCGCTCGCCGACCATGGGCCCGCTGACGGCCAGGGAGGCGGGGCCGTTGCGCCGGGCGTCCAGCGCCCTGGCCTCGGCCAGACCGGGGAGGCCGGCCACGAGGGCCTCGACCTCGGGGAGGAGGACGTGCGCGTGCACGTCGACCGTGGGCGGTGTCACGGCCGCTCCTTGAGCATCGTCATCGTGCGGCCGAACAGGCCGGGCACGTCGGCGTCCCGTACGCCGTCCAGCTGCCACTGCCCGAGCTGTACGGAGGCCTCGACGACGGTCCGGACCCGGGGGATGCGGCGCTCGTAGTACGCCTGGAACAGCTCGTCGTCCCAGGCCCGGCCGCTGGTGAGCAGCTCGGCCAGGACGGTGGCGTCCTCCAGGGACATGGCCGCGCCCTGCGCGAGGGTGGGCGGGCAGCAGTGGGCGGCGTCGCCGATCAGGACGACCCGGCCGCGGTGCCAGGAGCCCTCGACCAGCAGCCGGTCGAACCAGGTGTAGTTGACCTTCGCCGGGTCGGTGATGTGCCGGGTGATCTCGGTCCAGGCGCCGCCGTAGCCCTGGGTGAGCCGGCGCATCTCGTCCGCGTACGAAGCCGGATCGATCGAGGCACGGTCGCGACAGCCCTCGACCACGTACGCGTAGATGGTGTTCTCGCTGGTAGGGCAGTAGCCGGCGATGTAGGCCGGGCCGCCGTACGCCAGGTCCGTGCGCGTGACGCCCGCCGGGCGGGGTGCCGGGGTGCGCCAGATGGCCATGCCGGTGGGCTCGGGTTTCGCGGTGATGCCGATCGCGGCGCGGGTGGCGGAGCCCAGCCCGTCGGCGGCGATCACCAGGTCGTAGCGGCCTGTCGTGCCGTCGCTGAAGCGCACCGAGACGCCGTCGGCGTCCTGGTCCAGGATGTCGGCGGTGGTGCCCAGGCGGACGGTGGCGCCGGAAGCGCGGACGGCGTCGATGAGGATCTGCTGCAGCCGGGGTCGCTGCATGCCGAGGGTGGCGGGAAGGTCGTCGCCGCCGGTCTGGATGTCCTCGGCCACGTGCAGCAGGGTGCCGTCGGGGGCGATGACACCCAGCGAGCCGAAGGCGCAGCCCGAGGCGCCCACCTGTTCCCAGACGCCGAGTTCGCGCAGGACGCGCAGGGCGTTGCCCTGGAGGGTGATGCCGGAGCCGGTGGTGGCGTTCCAGTCGGGCCGGGCCTCGATCAGGTCCACGGCGAGACCGGCGCGGCGCAGCAGGATCGTCACGGCGTTGCCGGAGGCGCCGCCGCCGACGACGAGGACACTACGGGGGTCTGTCACGGGAACTCCCTTGTTCCGCTGGTTACTTGACGGCGAGCGGGTTGACGGGGGAGCCGACGGCTCCGGTGATGGGCAGGGGGGCGGCGGTGAGCCAGAACTCGTACACGCCGTCGTGCGCGCAGTCGTCCGCGAGCGCGTCGGGGTCCCACATCTCGCCGATGAGCAGGCCCATGTTGGGGATGGCGACCTGGTGCAGCGGCTGGAAGGCGTTGTCGAACTCGTTGGGCCGCACCTCGAAGCCCCAGGTGTCGGTGGCGATGGCGGCGATCTCGGTGCGGTGCAGCCAGCCGGCCGTGGTGAAGGACAGGCCGGGTGAGCCTCCGCCCGCGTAGTCGCCCCAGCCCTCGCGACGGGCGCGGGCCAGCCGCCCGGTCCGCACGACGACGATGTCCCCACGGCCGACCGCCACGCCGTGCGCCTCGGCCGTCGCGGTCAGGTGCTCCTCGGTGATGGCGAAACCGTCCGGCAGTTCACCGAGTTCGCCGCCGATCACGCGGCCGACGTCGAGGAGGACTCCGCGTCCGGCGACGTACGGAGCCATGTGCTCGATGCCGGTGACCAGGTCGCCGTCCGAGGTGACGGTCTTCTCGGCAGCCCGCCCGTTCCACGCCTTGCCGTGGTCGAAGATGTGCCCCAGGCCGTCCCACTGGGTGGAGCACTGCAGCGGCATCGCGATCACGTCGTCGGCGCCGCCGATGCCGTGCGGGAAGCCCTGGTTGCCCAGCGCCGCGTCCGTGCCCGTGTCCAGCATGGTGTGGACGGGGTTGGTGCGGCGCCGCCAGCCTTTCTGCGGGCCGTCCATGTCGAACCGCTGCGACAGCGAGAAACTCACGCCCCGCCGTACGAGCGCGGCTCCCTCGCGGCGCTTGGCCGCGTCGAGGAAGTTGAGGGTGCCGAGGACGTCGTCCTCGCCCCAACGCCCCCAGTTGGAGTACGCCTTGGCGGCTTCGGCGATCGCGCCCTCGGGGTCGAGCCGGTTCATGACGCCTCCGCGACGCAGCGGGTGCGCTGGGCGCCGAGCCCGGTGATCGAGCCGTCCATGACGTCGCCGTCGCGCAGCAGGCGCCCCCAGTGCATGCCGTTGCCGGCCGGGCTGCCCGTCAGCACCAGGTCACCTGGCAGGAGCCGGGCGCTCTGGGAGGCGTACGACACCAGACGGGCGACGCCGAAGATCATGTCCTTGGTGGACTCGTCCTGCATGGCCTCGCCGTTCAGCTTCAGCGTGACCCGCAGGTCGCCCGGGTCCGCGATCGACTCCGCCGGCAGGATCCACGGGCCGAGCGGGGTGAAGCCGGGCGCGTTCTTGCTGCGCAGCCAGTCGGTGCCGATGGCCTTCATGTCCCGGCGGAAGACGGTGGCACGGTCGGTGAGGTCGTTGGCGATCGTGTACCCGGCGACGTACTCCAGGGCCTCCTCGACCGAGACCCGGTAGGCGGGCCTGGCGATGACGGCCGCCAGTTCCAGCTCCCAGTCCGGCTGTTCCGCCCACGCGGGAAGGACCACGTCGTCGTACGGGCCGGTGATGGCACTCGGCAGGCCGATGAAGACGTACGGCAGGTCCTCGGCGGCCCGCCGGTCCATGACCGCGGCGATCTCCGACCGTGCCTCCTCCACTGTGCGCGGATCGTCGGGCGCGCGGTGTGCCACCTCCAGGTCGATCACGTGCTGCCGGTAGTTGGCGCCGGACTGGAAGACCTGGCGGGGCTCGACGGGTGCGTGCACCCGCAGGCCGTCGAGCGGCTGCCAGGCGGCCGTCGTCTCCGCCGCGAGGGCGCGCAGACGCGGGAGCACCTCGTCCCAGCGCTCGAGGATCCCCCGGGTTGTCAGGGCGGGCTCTCCGAGGGCCGTGCGAAGGTCCAGCACACGGCCGTCGGGTATCACCAGACCGGGGAAAGTTGCCTGGTCAGGGGCCGAGAGGGTGCCGAGGGCGAAAGGTCCGGAGAAGGACGTGGAAGGGGCTGCGGGTTTCACGGGCATGTCCTCCTGATTGCGATGTGACTAATCTGGCCGCACCTCCCGTAATCTGGGAAATCGATTCTTTGGATCTCGATCATCCACTGTGTGAATAGTGCTGCTTTCGGGGCGGCCTCGACCTGGAGGCGCTGTGTACCTGTCCGGCCTTGATCTCAATCTCGTCCTGTCCCTGCGCGCCCTGCTGGAGGAACGCAACGTCACCCGCGCCGGGCAGCGCATCGGGCTCAGCCAGCCCGCGATGAGCGCAGCCCTGGCCCGCCTGCGCCGCCATTTCGACGACGAGCTGCTCTCCCGCGTCGGCGGACAGTACGAACTGACGGCCCTCGGCCGAGCCCTGCTCGACCGCACGGCCACCGCCTGCGACCTGCTGGAACGCGTCTTCAGCAGCCGGGCCGACTTCGCCCCGGGCAGCGAGGAGCACGAGTTCACCCTGCTCGCCTCCGACTACGCCGTTGCCGTCTTCGGCGCCGAACTCGCCCGTACCGTGCACGCCGAGGCCCCTGGCGTACGGCTGCGCTTCCAGCAGACCCCGGCCGATGTCACGGAGGACACCGAGACGCTGCTCAGCACGGCCGACGGGCTGCTGATGCCGCACGGCGTCATCAGCGGTTTCCCCGCCGTCGAGCTGTTCGCCGACCGCTGGGCCGTACTCGTCGCCGAGGCCAATGACGAGGTCGGCGACCGGCTGACCATGGACGACCTGGCCCGGCTGCCCTGGGTCACCTACCAGCGCACCTACGACGCGCCTGCCGCCCGGCAGCTGAGCATGCTCGGCGTCGACCCCCGCGTCGAGGTCTCCGTCGACAGCTTCCAGGTGCTGCCCTTCCTGGTGGCCGGCACCCGCCGGATCGCCCTGGTGCAGCAGCGCCTGGCCGAGCGGCTGAGCGGGGTGGCCGCCGTACGCGTCATGGACGCGCCCTACGAGGCGGTCACCCTGCACGAGGCGCTGTGGTGGCACCCGGTCCACACCCATGACGCGGCCCACATCTGGCTGCGCGAGACCGCCGCCCGCGTGGGAGCGGAGCTGACGGCGTCCGCGCCCGGCCCCGTCGCCGCCGCGGCATCCAGGACATGAATGATCAACATCTTCGATCTCGATCGGGAGGGGGCTAGGCAGGACCTGGCCAGTGGCCCATAGTCGTCTCACCCGGCGCCGGAGCCGCCCCGCTCACCGCTGCCGGGCCGGTGCAAGCGCTCGGCGACCCGGCCCTGCGCGACGGACGTCACGGCGGTCATCGGTGCCGCAGGCTCCGGCCCTGCCCCGTGCTCCGGGCGGCCTCGGAAACGGTGGCCGCACCAGCCCTTTCCCTTCCCGCTACGCCAGGTGGAGTTCCCGCATGCCCGCACCCGTGCCCCCGCTCCCGTCCCCGCCGCTCGCAGCCGCGCAGGACGTCCCGTCCGAGCAGACCGTGTCCGGTCCCGGCCACCGGCTCCGCATCACCCTGCTGATGGCCGGCAGCTGTCTGCCCATCCTGGGCGCCGTGCTCATCGCCCCGGTCCTGCCGCAGATGCAGGACCACTTCGCCGACGTGCCGGGCGCCGCCGCGCTGGTCCCGATGGCCCTGACGATCCCCGCACTGTCCCTGGCGCTGCTGGCCCCCTTCGCCGGCGTCATCGTCGACCGGCTCGGCCGCAAGCGCCTGCTCGTCATCGCCACCCTGCTGTATGCGGTCCTCGGCACCGCCCCGCTGTGGCTGGACTCCCTCGGCGCGATCGTCGCCAGCCGCGCCCTCGTCGGCGTCGCCGAAGCCGCCATCATGACCTGCTGCACCACGCTGATCGGCGACTACTACTCCGGCCGGCAACGCGACCGCTACCTGGCCCTGCAGACGATGTGCGCCTCGATCTCCGCGACGGCCTTCTTCGTCCTGGGCGGCGCGGCCGGATCGGCCGGCTGGCGCACACCGTTCTGGGCATACGCCATGAGCCTGCTGCTCGCCCCCGCCATGGCCGCCTTCCTGCCCCGGCCCCGTCCGGCCGGCCGGACGGAAGCCCCCTCCCCCACCGCCTCGGAGCCGGCCGCCAAGCGGCCCTTCCCCTGGCGGCTGCTCGCCGGGACGTGCGCGCTGACCGTTCTCGGCAGCGTCGTCTTCTACACCGTCCAGGTGGAGATGTCCTTCCTCCTGGACGACATGGGCGTGACCGACACCCGCGTGATCGGACTGGCCATCGCCGTCGCCAGCCTCGCGACCGTGATCGGCGCCGCTGTCTTCACCAGACTCGGCCGCAGCCCGGACGCCTGGCTGCCCGCCGTCTTCGCCGTGTGCGCCCTCGGCTTCTCGGTGATCTGGTTCGCGCCCAACCCTGTCGTCCTGACCGTCGGCGCCGTGATCAACTGCTTCGGTGGCGGCGTCATGCTGCCGAGCCTGCTCACCCTCGCCATGTCCAAGCTGGAGTACGCCGACCGCGGTCGCGGCACCGGCCTGTGGACGGGTTCCTTCTTCATCGGCCAGTTCATCTGCCCGCTCGTGGTGCTCGCGCTCACCTCCGCGGTCGGCAGCCGGGCAGACGCTCTGGGGGTACTCGCGGTCGTCGCCGCAGGCACCGCCGTCGCACTCGGCCTTGCCGGCCGACGGCGCCGGCCGGTCGCGGCGGCGGAACTGCGCGAGCAGACGGCCCACTGAACACCCATCGAGACGGGACTCTTTGAGCTGGAGAAACATGCTGAATCTGATCGCCGCCATCCGCCGCAGGCCGGGAATGACGCACCAGGCATTTCTGCACTACCTGCAGTACGTGCACGGCTCCCTCGCCGCCGCGAATCCCCTCCAGGTTCGACGCTACGTCCAGAACCACGTGTTCGACTCGTCATTCGGCAGCGAGGAGGACCCGGCGTACCTGACCGACGTCGGCCGGGACTCCGTCACCGAGCTGCACTTCGAGAACATGGAGGCGCTGGCCGCCACGATGGCCGATCCGTACACCCGCGAGGTCATCGGCCCCGACGGCGCCCACTTCAACGACATGCCCAGCGCCCTGGCCCTGCTGGCCCGCCCCACGGTTCTCATCCCCCCGCCGGCCTCCGAGAACGAGGGCCGGGTGAAGGTGCTTCACTTCCTCCGCAGGTCGGAAGGGCCGGCCCTGGACCCGGAAGGCTTCACGGAGCGGTGGCACGCCGCGCACGAGAAGGCGCTGGGCGGGGAGGAGTCACTGGCCAAGGCGTTGCGCGGTTACGTCCAGCACCGGCCGGTGCCAGGGGCGGAGAAGGTGCTGCGCCACTTCGGCGGCCGGGACAAGCCCGCGTACGAAGGGGTCGCCGCCCTCTGCTACGACTCCCCGGACGACGCGCTGACCCACTTCCCCTCCTACGAACGGTCGCTGAGGGAGCATTCCGCCGGGGCCGGCGCCTTTTACGACCCCTCACACTCGTTCGTCCTCTACAGCCGCGAGGTGACCGTCTTCTAGCGACGGCGCCAGGGCAGCACCGCCGGGTCGGTCTCGGTGGCCTCGACCCGGTGCAGGGCTTCGCTGATCGTCTCGCCGATATCGGCGAGCTGTCGTACCTGGTCCGGGGTGAGGGCGTCGAAGACGGCCCGGCGTACGGCTTCCACGTGACCGGGCGCGGCCCGCTCCAGAAGAGTGAGCCCCTCGTCGGTGAGGACGGCCAGCTGGCCGCGCCCGTCGGCGGGGTCCTCGCTCCGGTCGACGAGACCGGCCTCGCACAGCCGGTTCACGGCATGGGTGAGGCGGCTGCGGGTGATCTTCAGACGTCTGGCCAGCTCGGACATGCCCAGGGCCTGGTCCGGCGCCGAGGACAGGTGGGACAGCAGGCTGTAGTCGGCGTGCGTCATGCCGGCGTCCCGCCGCAGCTGCCGGTGCAGGTAGTCGGCGAGCAGGGTGGAGAAATCGACGTAGGCCAGCCAGGCCCGTTCTTCCTCGGCGTCGAGCCAGCGGGGCGTCGTGTGCATGAGCACACTGTACCGACTTGTGTTTGAATCTTCACTCATCAGTGTTCGGGCCGCGTCAGTCCGAGGTGGGCGGCGCCTTCGGTGCGCGAAGGAGGGCGCCTATGGCGGCGGCGAGGACGACGACGCACACGGCGATCAGGGAGGCGGACAGGCCGTCCATGAAGGCGGCTTTGACTCCGTCGGCGAGGGCCGCACCCTGGGCGCCGAGGCGGTCGGCGACGTAGAGGCCGGCGGCGGCCGAGTGGCGTACGGACTCGGCGGTGTCGGCGGGCAGCCGGCTCACCGAGTCGGGGAGGGAGGAGCGGTAGTGGCTGCCGTAGATCGAGCCCATGAGGGCGATGCCGACGGCCGATCCGACCTCGCGGGTGGTGTCGTTCATGGCGGAGGCGACGCCCTGCTGGCCGCGGCCGAGGGAGCCGGCGATGGCGGCGGTGCCGACGGTCCCGCTCAGGCCGATGCCGAAGCCCGCCAGGATCAGACCGCCGAGGAAGGGCAGGTAGCCGGAGTCGACGTCGAGGAGGGAGATGACGAACAGGCCGGCGCCGAGCAGGAGCAGGCCGACAGTCATGGTGATCTTCATGCCGACGCGGCGCACCAGGCGCGGGGTCGCCTGGGAAGTGGGCAGGACGACCACGGCGACCGGGACGAGTGCGGCGGCGGCCTTCAACGGGCTGTAATCGAGGATGAGTTGCAGGTACTGCAGGCCGACGAAGAAGAACCCGAAGACGGCCATGAACTGCACCAGGACGGTGATGGCACCGGCGCGGAAGCCGCGGATGCCGAACAGGGCCGGGTCGAGCAGCGGGTGCTCGTTGCGCAGACCGAGGTAGGCGTAGGCGGCGAAGGACACCACCGTGACGACAAAGGCGCCGATGACCAAGGGCTCGGTCCAGCCCTTCTCGTTGCCCTCGATGATGGCGAACACCAGGGTGCCGATGGCCGGCGCGGTGGTCACGGCTCCGGCCACGTCCGGCGGGGCACGATGCAGGAGTACCTGCTCGACATCGCAGGCAAGAAGATCTTCGTCGCGGAGACGGGAGAGGGCCCGCCCGTACTGCTGCTGCACGGCGGCGGCCCCGGTGCCTCCGGCATCTCCAACTACGCCCGGAACATCGCCGCGCTGGCGAAGGAGTACCGGGTCATCGTCCCCGACCTGCCCGGCTACGGACGCAGCACCAAGGGCATCGACGGCGCCGATCCGTTCGGGTACCTCGCCGACGCCATCCGGGGCGTCCTGGACCACCTCGCCCTGGACCGCGCCCACCTGGTCGGCAACTCCTACGGCGGCGCCTGCGCCCTGCGCCTGGCCCTGGACACCCCCGACCGCGTCGACCGCATGGTGCTGATGGGCCCCGGCGGCATCGGCACCACCCGCGCGCTGCCCACGGCGGGCCTGAACAGCCTGCTGAACTACTACGGCGGGGATGGGCCTTCCCGGCTGAAGCTGGAGAAGTTCATCCGCAACTACCTCGTCTTCAACGCCGCCGACGTCCCGGACTCCACGATCGACGCGCGCTACCAGGCGAGCATCGACCCCGAGGTCGTCGCCGCCCCACCGCTGCGCCGCCCCTCCGGCCCCAACGCCCTGCGCACCCTGTGGAAGATGGACTTCACCCGCGACCAGCGCCTGTCCCGGCTGCCCGTGCCGACCCTGGTCCTGTGGGGCAGCCGGGACAAGGTCAACCGGCCGTCCGGCGGCCCCATGCTGGCGGACCGCATGCCCAACTGCGACCTCTACCTGGCCGCCAACACCGGCCACTGGGTCCAGTTCGAACGAGCCGAGCTCTTCAACCGGCTGTGCGCCGACTTCCTGGCAGCCCGCCGATGAACACCGCCGCTTCCTCCGTCTTCGGCTCGGTCCACCTCGGCTACATCGTCATCGAGACCAACCGCTTCACCGACTGGCGCCGCTTCGGCACCGACGCCATCGGCATGCACCACGACGCCCCCGACACCGGCCTGATGCGCTTCCGCCTCGACGACCAGGAATGCCGCTTCCTGCTCCAACGCGGCCCCGCCGAGGACGTCGTCGCCACCGGCTGGCACATCGACGACCACGCCACCTTCGAGCGGATCGAGGCCCGCATCCGCGCCCACGGCGTCCCGCTCGTCGAAGGCACCCCGGAAGAGGCCGCCCTGCGCGGGGTCGAACGCCTGCTGCGCTTCCCCGGCCCCAAGGGCATCACGCAGGAGATCTACACCACCCCGGTGACATCGGCCGAGCCGCTGCGCATGCTCGCCTCCGGCTTCGTCACCGGCGACTCGGGGATGGGCCACGTCGCGATCACCTCCACCAGGCCGACGCAGCTCCGGGGCTACTTCAACACCGTCTTCGACGCCCGCCTCACCGACTACATCGACGAGACCATCAGCGGCGTCAAACTCAAGATCCGCTTCCTGCGCGTCAACGAACGCCACCACTCCATCGCCATCGCCGCCGTCCGCGGCCTGCCGGTCGACCCGGTCCGCACCCGCGTCCAGCACCTCAACATCCAGGCCGCCACCCTCGACGACGTCGCCCAGAGCTACCAGCGCGTCCACGAACTCGGCTTCGACATGGCCCTCTCCGTCGGCCAGCACACCAACGACAAAGAGCTGTCCTACTACGCCCGCACCCCCTCCGGCTTCGAATGGGAGGTCGGCTGGAACCCCATCGTCATCGACGAGACCACCTGGCAGCCCACCACCCACCAGGGCATCAGCATCTGGGGTCACACCCCCGTCGGCCAGACCATCATCGACAAGCTCGACCAGTTCCGCCTCGCCGCCCACTCCCTCGCCCACCCCGAGAACACCGTCCCCGCCCTCAGCGGCAAACGCAAGGAGCCGCAATGACGACCACCGACAACACCGCACGCGGCATGAGGCGCCGCGGAATCCTCAAAGCAGCCGTGCCACTCGCCGGAGCCACAACGGCCGCCCCCTCAACACCGCCCGCGCCGCAAGCAGCAGTCCCAGCGCCGCCACGACCGCACGCAGCGGCCCCCACTGCATCGACGTGCACTGCCACATCATCGGCACGCGCCTCCCGCGATGCGCGGCCACATGCTGCATGCACAGAGTTGTGCAAGTATGGCGCGGATGAAGCGCACGCGCATCGTCCCGACAGGAGCCGCAGCATGACCGCCCGCCCGCCCTCGACGCCGCAGCGCAGCCATGCCCGTTCCAACCGGGCGCGCATCCTGGCCTGCGCCCGCCAGGAGTTCGCTCGCGACCCGGACGCGAGCCTGGACGACATCGCCCGCGCCGCAGGCGTCGTACGGCGTACCCTCTACGGGCACTTCCCCAGCCGGCAGGCGCTCATCGCAGCGCTCGCGGAGGAGGCGGCACAGTCGGTGGAGCAAGCGTTCACCGACGCCCGACGGCCCGGCACGGACCCCGCGACTGCGCTGGCTCGGATGACCCTGGCGGTCTGGGCCGTCGGCGACCGCTACCGCATGCTCATCTCCCTCGGCCGCCGCGACCTCGGCGAGGAAGGCATCCGCGCCGCCCTCGCCCCGGCCCGTGCGGAGGCCACTTCGCTCCTGGAACGCGGTCAGCACGAGGGCGTCTTCGCTCTCGACCTCCCCGCGCCCATCCTCGCCCAGGCCGTCGAGTCTCTGGTCCTGACCGTCCTCGAGGCGCAGGACCCCTCCGCCTGGAGCGACCCCACGGGCGAGGCGGGGGCGATCGCCGCGCTCACCGCCGCCGGCCTCACTCCCGCCTCGGCCCGCACCTGCGTGCGGGCGGTTCGCACCGGACAGGACCGGCAGACCACCGGCTGAGCGAGCTGCGCGCGTCATCCCGGAAGCGGGAGCGGGGGGGTTCGCGCCGGGGGACGGCGCCGAGTCGGAGGACGACGCACTGGGTTCGGCGCTCGCCGACGCCGTTGAGCCGCTGCCGGACGACAGCGTGGTGCCCGACCCGCCGCTGCCGCCGCTGCCGCCGCTGCCGCTGCCGCTGCCGGACGACGGTGTGGTGCTGGACCCGCCGTCGCCGCCACTGCTCGGCGTGACCACGAGGACGACAGTGCCGCCGCCGGAGATCTCCGTACGGCCACGGTCGACAGTTGTCAGTGGACCTGGAGGCCGATGAGACAGGTGTCGTCGTCGGTGTCGGACCGGCTGTGGGTGAGAAGGCGGTCCAGTTGCTCGTCGAGATCGGGCAGCGGGCCGGAGGCCAGGGCGGCGAGCTGTTCCATGGAATGGTCGACGGAGACACCCCGGCGCTCGATCAGGCCGTCGGTGTAGAGCAGCAGGCGGTCGCCGCCGGCGAGGGTGAGCCGTTGTTCCTCGTATGTCGCGTCGGGGAGGGCTCCGAGGAGCATGCCGCGGGGCAGCGGCAGGGATCTGGCCTCGCTGTCGCGGACGAGCAAGGGGGCCAGATGGCCGGCGCGGGCCCAGCGCAGGAGGCCGGTCTGCGGGGAGTACAGGCCGCAGACGGCGGTGGCGGTGATCTGCTCGGCGAGGTGGTGGGCGACGGTGTTGAGCCAGGCCAGGAGCTGGGCGGGCCCGGCACCGGTGGCAGCCAGTCCGCGCAGGGCGTTGCGCAGGACGACCATGCCGGTGGCGGCCTCGATCCCGTGTCCGGCGATGTCGCCGACCGTGAGGAGGATCTGCTGGGACGGCAGAACGACGGCGTCGTACCAGTCGCCGCCCACCAGGTGCTCCTTCTCGGCGGGGCGGTAGCGGACGGCCACCCGCAGACCGGCGGTGTCGATGGGGGCGGGCGCGGGCGGCATGATGGCCTGCTGGAGCTGCAGGGCCAGCCGGTTGCGTTCGACGACGCGCTCCTCGGTGTCCGCGAGCCGGTCGCGCGTCGCGGCGAGCGCGACCTCCGTCCAGTGCTGCGCGGAGACGTCCTGGTAGGCGCCCCGGACGGCCGGCAGGTCACCGGCGGAGTCGGTGACAGGTTCGGCGATGACGCGGATGTGCCGGACGACGCCGTCCTCGCGCCGCAGCCGGAACGCAGTGGACGCGGGGCGGTGGGAGTGCAGCAGGGTGCGCACGAAACGGCGGACGGCCACCACGTCGTCGGGGTGCGCGTTGCGGTGCAGCCGCTCCAGCGGGACGGGGGAGGAACCGGGCGGCAGCCCGTGCAGGGCGAACACCTGGCTGCTCCAGGTGATCTCGCCGGTGACGAGATTCTCCTCGAACCCGCCGATGCGGCCCAGCCGTTGGACGTGTTCCAGCAGGCCGCTGAGGCGGGCCGCCTCGTCCTCGGCGCGCCAGGTGAGCAGCACTTCCTCGCCGTAACGGCCGATGCCCACCGCCGCCATGGCGGTCAGCGGCGCCGAGCCGCGCAGCGCGGCCAGCGGCATCCGCTCGGCGCGGAACGGCTCTCCGGTCGCGTGCACCCGCCGCACCAAGCCGTACAGGTCGCCCTCGCGGGCGGCCAGTGGGTACGCCTCCAGCAGCCGCATGCCGGTGATGGACGCGCCGGTCCCCCCGGCCGTGTCGTCGAACCGCTGGTTGACGTGGCTGATGAGGAAGTCGCCGACTCCGCCCTGTCCGTCGAAGTGCGGTCGCAGCACCAGCGCGGGATCCAGCAGGGCGTCGGCGAGCGCGGCGAGCGGCCCGGTCCCCCCATGCGACGCACCGACCGGGTCGGTGCCCGTCGCG
The DNA here is from genome assembly GCF_045040445.1 of Streptomyces sp. NBC_01537. Taxonomy (NCBI): domain Bacteria; kingdom Bacillati; phylum Actinomycetota; class Actinomycetes; order Kitasatosporales; family Streptomycetaceae; genus Streptomyces; species Streptomyces sp. NBC_01537. The sequence continues at coordinate 1,308,301 of NZ_CP109392.1, forward strand.
GCGCTGTCCGCGAGGGTGTGGGCGCACAGGTCGGCGAGCACGTCCAGCTGACGGCTCTCCCCCGGGCTCAGGGCCGCCCGACGTGCGGGCCAGCACAGCTCCAGCACGCCGAGGACGCGTCCCCCGAGCAGGGCGGGGACGGTCGCCCGTGCCCCCGCGGTCCCCTCGCGCCTGCCGATCCCCGGGGTCGCGGGCGGCAGCACCGCGTACCAGCCGGGGCTGCCCGCCTCCAGGGCCCGCTGGGGGAGGGTGCCGACACCGGGGGGTACGTAACGCCACTGCTCGGCCTCGGCGGCGGCGAATCCCGCATGGCCCGCGAGGCTCAGTGAACCGTCGCCGGTGGGCCGCCATACGGCCAGCGCGGTGCAGCCGAGCGGCGCGAGCGCCTGGCTCAGCAGGGCCTCGGCGGCGGCCTGCGGATCGTCGGACAGGGTGGCCGCCTCGGCCGACCGCAGGCGCAGCACGCAGGCACGGTGCCCCGGGGTTTCGGGGGTTTCGGGGGTTTCGGGGGTTTCGGCGGGCGAGGGCGGCTCGGGGGGCAACGCCTCGGACAGCCGGTCCTGGGCGGTGGCGTGCACGATGTCGGCGGCGACCTCCAGCAGCGGCATCCCGGCGGTGTCGGCGAGCTGACGCAGATGCCGGGCGGCCTCGGCGGGGCCGCCCTGACCCCGCTCGACCAGGATGCCGGTGGCGATGGCGATCAGCACACGCGCGTCCGCCGACTCCCGCGCGGCCCGCACGTCGTGACGCAGGTGCTCGATCGTGAGGGCCAGCGCCTCGACGCCCTCACGGTCGTCGCTCACGGACTCAGCCAGCGGTGCATGCAGGTGATCAGGGCGTCGATGTCGACGGGTTTGGTGATGTAGTCGTTGGCGCCCGCGGCCAGACTCTTCTCCCGGTCCCCTTCCATCGCCTTGGCCGTGACGGCGATGATCGGCACGTCCTGGTGCTCGGGCATGGCCCGGATCGCGACGGTGGCAGCGTATCCGTCCATTTCGGGCATCATGATGTCCATCAGGATCAGTTCGACGTCAGGGTGCCCGAGGAGCATGTCGACGCCCTCGCGGCCGTTGCCCGCGTGCAGGACACGTACCCCGTGCAGCTCCAGCATGCCGGTGAGGGCGTAGACGTTGCGGGCGTCGTCGTCGATCACCAGCACCGTGTGCCCGGCCAGCGTGCCGGGCGGGCCCTGGACGGCCCGGACGGCCTGGACGGTGGTCAGCGGCAGGACGTCGGAGAGCCGTTCGGCCGTCAGGTGCAGGGTGATGCGCTCACGCAACTCGTCCAGGCTGGGCAGCAGTTCCAGTGGCTTGGCCCGGGCGCTGTCCCGCAGCAGCCGCTCCCGGCCGGGATCCAGCCGGCGCGTGTGGTGGGCCAGGACCGGGACCTGCCGCAGCGCCGGGTCGCCGTCGAGAGCGTCGAGGATGCGCACGGCGGCGTCGCCGGCCATGTCGAGGTCGAGGACGACGCAATGGCAGGGCTCCCCGGCCAGCGCCACCGCGGCCTCGTCGGGACCGGTCACCGTACGGATCCGTACGGGCCCTCGCGGGTCGGTGGCCGTGCGTCCCTCGGTCAGCCCCGCCACCGCGCTCTCGGTGACGAGCGAGAGCAGGCCCCGCGGCCGGTCCTCGACGACCAGCAGACGCCTCGCGGCCGGCCGCACGTCCGGGGCGGCGCGCCCGGCCGCCGCAGCAGCGGACGACGCGGCGGACGCCGCAGGCTCCTGCGGTCCGGCGTCCCCGGGTTCGAACCAGGCCACGGGCAGGTGGAGGGTGAAGGTGCTGCCCTCGCCCGGTGTGCTGGTCGCACTGATCGCTCCGCCGAGCAGATGGGCGATCTCCCGGCTGATGGAAAGCCCCAGGCCGGTGCCTCCGTACTTACGGCTTGTGGTGCCGTCGGCCTGCTGGAACGCACCGAAGATCGTTTCGAGATGCTGTTCCGCGATGCCGATGCCGGTGTCCAGGATCGAGAACGCGACGACCGGACCGTGCCCGCGGACGGCCGCCGGCACGTCCGGCTCGGGCACCGGCGCGATCCGCAGCTCGACACCGCCGGTCTCGGTGAACTTCACGGCGTTCGACAGCAGGTTGCGCAGCACCTGGCGCAGCCGCGAGTCGTCGGTGATCAGCTCCGACGGGACTCCGGGAGCGAGATTGACCCGGAAGTCCAGACCCTTCTGGCCGGTCAGGGGGTGGAAGGTGGCCTCGACGTACTCCAGGAGACGCCGCAGCGGCATCCGCTCGGGGGCGATGTCGGTCTTGCCGGCCTCGACCTTCGACAGGTCGAGGATGTCATCGATCAGCTGGAGCAGGTCGGATCCCGCCGAGTGGATGATGCCGGCGTACTCGACCTGCTTGGACGTCAGGTTGCGGCCGGGGTTCTGGGCCAGGAGCTGGGCGAGGATCAGGAGGCTGTTGAGCGGGGTGCGCAGTTCGTGGCTCATGTTGGCCAGGAACTCCGACTTGTACTTCGAGGCGAGTGCGAGCTGGTGGGCGCGCTCCTCCAGCTCCTGCCGGGCCTGCTCGATCTCCAGGTTCTTCGTCTCGATGTCGCGGTTCTGCGAGACCAGCAGCGCCGCCTTCTCCTCCAGTTCGGCGTTGGAGCGCTGCAACTCGTCCTGCTGGACCTGAAGTTCCTCGGAACGGGCCTGGAGTTCGGTGGCCAGCCGCTGCGATTCGCCGAGCAGCTCGTCGGTGCGGGCGTTGGCGACGATGGTGTTGACGTTGACCCCCACGGTCTCCATCAACTGGCCGAGGAAGTCCCGGTGGACGGGGGTGAAGGAGGTCACCGACGCCAGCTCTATGACGCCGAGCACCTGGTCCTCGACCACGATGGGCAGCACGATCAGGCTGCCCGGCGAGGCGGAGCCCAGCCCGGAGGAGACGGTGACGTATCCGGCCGGCAGGTCGTCGACGGCGATCGTGCGCCTGCTGCGCGCGGCCTGGCCCACCAGGGACTGGCCCAGCCGGAAGCGTACCGGCCGGCCGTCGGCGTCCGGGTGGCCGTAGGAGGCGATCAGGCCGAGTTCGGTGCCGTGTTCGCCGTCCTCGGCGAGGTAGAAGGCGCCGTACTGCGCGGCGACCAGCGGGGTCAGCTCGTCCATGATCAGTTCCGCCACGACGGCGAGGTCGCGCCGGCCCTGCATGAGGCCGGAGATCCGGGCCAGGTTGGTCTTGAGCCAGTCCTGTTCCTGGTTGGCGCGGGTGGTCTCGCGCAGCGAGCCCACCATCGAGTTGATGTTGTCCTTGAGCTCGGCCACCTCCCCGGAGGCGTCCACGGTGATGGAACGGGTCAAGTCACCCTCGGCGACGGCGCTGGTGACCCCGGCGATGGCCCGGACCTGCCGGGTGAGGTTCCCGGCCAGCTCGTTGACGTTCTCCGTCAGCCGCTTCCAGGTGCCAGAAACGCCCTCGACTTCGGCCTGGCCGCCGAGGCGGCCCTCGCTGCCGACCTCGCGGGCGACGCGGGTGACCTCGGCCGCGAAGGAGGACAGCTGGTCGACCATCGTGTTTATGGTGGTCTTGAGCTCCAGGATCTCGCCGCGGGCGTCGACGTCGATCTTGCGGGTGAGGTCGCCCTGCGCGACGGCCGTCGTGACCTGGGCGATGTTGCGGACCTGGTTGGTGAGGTTGGTCGCCATCGAGTTGACGTTGTCGGTCAGGTCCTTCCAGGTGCCGGCCACATTCGCCACCTGGGCCTGCCCGCCGAGCTGGCCCTCGGTGCCGACCTCGCGGGCCACCCGGGTCACCTCGCCGGCGAACGCCGACAGTGTGTCCACCATCGTGTTGATCACCCCGGCGAGGGCCGCCACCTCGCCCTTCGCCTCGACGGTGATCTTCTGGGAGAGGTCGCCCTTGGCGACGGCGGTCGCCACCTGGGCGATGGAACGCACCTGGCCGGTGAGGTTCGACGCCATGACGTTGACGTTGTCGGTCAGGTCCTTCCAGGTGCCCGACACGCCCCGTACGGTGGCCTGGCCGCCCAGATTGCCCTCGGTGCCGACCTCGCGGGCCACCCGGGTCACCTCGTCGGCGAACGCCGACAGCTGGTCGACCATCGTGTTGATGGTCTCCTTGAGCTCAAGGATCTCGCCCCGGGCGTCCACCCGGATCTTCTGGGACAGGTCGCCCTGGGCGACGGCCGTGGTGACCTCGGCGATGGAGCGGACCTGCGCGGTCAGGTTGTCGCCCATCACGTTGACGGACTCGGTGAGGTCCTTCCACGTACCGGAGACGCCCTTGACGTCGGCCTGGCCGCCCAGCCGCCCTTCGGTGCCGACCTCGCGGGCGACGCGGGTGACCTCGGCCGCGAAGGAGGAAAGCTGGTCGACCATCGTGTTGATGGTCGTCTTCAGCTCCAGGATCTCGCCGCGGGCGTCGACGTCGATCTTGCGGGTGAGGTCGCCCTGCGCGACGGCCGTGGCCACCCGGGCGATGGACCGCACCTGGGCGGTGAGGTTGCCCGCCATGAAGTTGACCGAGTCCGTCAGATCACGCCAGGTGCCGCCGACGCCCGGTACCTGCGCCTGGCCGCCCAGAATGCCCTCGGTGCCGACCTCGCGGGCCACCCGGGTGACCTCGTCGGCGAACGCCGACAGTTCGTCGACCATCGTGTTGATGGTCCTCTTCAGCTCGTGGATCTCGCCATGGGCGTCCACGGTGATCTTCTGCGACAGATCGCCCTTGGCGACCGCCGTGGCCACCTGCGCGATGTCGCGGACCTGCGTGGTCAGGTTCCCGGCCATCGCGTTGACCGAGTCGGTGAGGTCCTTCCAGGTGCCGTCGACGCCGGGCACGTCCGCCTGGCCGCCGAGGCGGCCCTCGGTGCCGACCTCGCGGGCCACCCGGGTCACCTCGGAGGTGAACAGGGACAGCTGGTCCACCATCCCGTTGAACACCTGGGCGATCTCGCTGAGGAGCCCGTCATCGTAGGCGGGCAGCCGCGTCCCGAAGTCCCCGTCCCGGACGGCGGTGAGTCCCGCGAGCAGTTTGCGCAGCTCGACTTCGCCCACGTGATCGTTTCCGGCCGGTCCCGAAGTCCCTCTTCGGGGCGTTGCCTGACGGGCCTCATGAGGCCTCACGGACTCCGGCATCTGTGCCACCCCACCCGCGCTGATCTCGGTTACGACCGGCCAGGACGGAGCCGTAGCCCGCGGGCTGACGCTCGCATCCGACGTCCCGGCCCGGACGCCACGGGAATGCTCTCACAAGGGGCGGGCAGGCGAACATCCCGAAGCCCGGCCATAAGCGGCGTGGCCGTAAGCGGCGCGGCTTCGCGGTACGAGAGCGGGCGGAGCAGGGCGGCGTACCCGCCCGCTCTGCTCAGAAATCGGCCAGCAGCTGCCTCCGCAGCGTCCTGAGGGTGCGCGACAGCAAGCGGGAGACATGCATCTGCGAGTAACCCAGTTCGGCCCCGATCTGCGCCTGGGTCATCTCCGCGCCGAAGCGCAGGGAAAGGATCTCGCGGTCGCGGTCGGGCAGGGCCGCGATGAGCGGCTTGAGGGCGCTGACGTTCTCCACGCCTTCCAGGGCGGGGTCCTCGTAGCCGAGGCGGCTCGCCCACGAGGCGCCGCCGTCCTCGCCGTCGGTCGCCGGGATGTCCAGCGAGGTGGCCGTGTAGGCGTTGGCGGCGACCATCGCCTCCGACACGTCTGCCTCGCTGACCTCCAGACGCTCCGCCAGCTCGGGCACGGTGGGGGCGCGGCCGAGTTCCGCGGCGAGGGTGTCGGTGGCCTTCGCGATATGGATGCGCAGTTCCTGGAGGCGGCGCGGGACGCGAACGGACCAATTGGTGTCGCGGAAGAACCGCTTGATCTCGCCAACGATGGTCGGCATCGCGTACGTGACGAACTCGACTCCGAAATCCGGGTCGAAACGATTGATCGCCTTGATCAGTCCTATGGTGCCGACCTGGAGGATGTCCTCCATCTGCTCGGCGCGGGTGCCGAAGCGCCGGGCCGCGAACCGCACGAGCGTCATGTTCAGCTCGATGAGCGTGTTGCGGACGTACTGGTACTCCTCGGTGCCCTCCTCCAGTACCGCGAGGCGGGCGAACATGGTCCGTGAGACGTCCCGCACCTGAGCGGTGTTCATCGTGCCGTCAGCGGTGCGGCTTTGCGAGGCGGCGGCGCCCTGCGAGGTGGCGTCGGCGACGACTGGGGCGGTGAGCTGATCCGTCATCTCAGGTCCTCTCCTCGCGCGGTGTCTGTCTGGCAGTGCGCGTCTACCCCGGAAAACGAATCCGAACCAACTTCGCACCTCCGCCGCGCCGTTGCGACCGGCGGCTAGTCTGAGACCCGCCGACTGCGGCCCGCAACACCCGAAGGGAGCCACGCCAGTGTCGTTCCCGCACCAGCCCCCGCACAGCGCCCGGCAGTACGCGGCCGTACTGGACATCCGCCCGCTGGCGGACCGGCACGGGGTGCGGGCCTCGGGCGAGGTCTGCCTGCCGACGTACGTGGCGTGGGAACGCGCGCTGGACGAACTGGTCGGCCACGACGGCGATGTGCACCTGGAACTCTCCGCGATCACCTATGTCGACGTGGCGGGCGCGACCGCGATGGCAGCCGCGGCCGGCCGTCTGGGAGAAGGGCGGCGGATGGTGCTGCACCGGCCGCCTCAGGTGCTGCGACGCACTCTGCAGATCTTCTGGCCCGGTCTGACGGCGATCGAGGTGACGCCATGCTGAACGGGACGCTCGCGGCCGGGCGGTTCGTCCACCCGGCGCTGTTCTACCGGGACACCGAGGAGTACGTGGCCGGGACGGTTCCGTTCCTCCTGGAGGGGCTCGCCGCCGGAGAGCCGGTGGCGGCTGCCGTCCCCGCGGCCAACCTCAAGCTGCTGCGGGCGGAGCTGGGCGACCGCGCCGGCGACGTGCACTGCCTCGACATGGAACAGGCCGGCCGGAATCCGGGCCGGATCATTCCGGGCGTCCTGCGGGCCTTCGCGGACATCCACCCGAACCGCCGGGTGCGAATCATCGGTGAGCCGATCTGGCCCGGCCGCAGCCCGGAGGAGTATCCGGCCTGCGTTCAGCACGAGGCGTTGATCAACATGGCGTTCTCCGGGCGGGACGTCACCATCCTGTGTCCCTACGACACCGCCCGGCTGGACGCGGCCGTCCTCGCCGACGCCCGTGCCACCCACCCCGTGATCGTAGACGCCGGACGCGAACGGCCCAGTGACGCCTACGCCCCCGAGCGCGTCGCCGCCGCGTACAACCTGCCGCTGCTCCACCCGTCCGGCGCGGCTTCGTTCGCCTTCGACGCGGATCTGCTGCCGGACGCCCGCCACTTCGCCGAGGCCCAGGCGTCGCGCCTGGGCCTGACCGAGGACCGCATGGGCGACCTCACCCTGGCGATCGGAGAGTTGATCACCAACAGCGTCGTGCACGCCCACGGCTCGGGCGTCGTACGGGTCTGGGCGGAGGACAGCCGCCTGGTGTGCGAAGTCCGCGACGCAGGACGCCTGACAGACCCGCTCGCCGGCCGTCGACCGCCCTCCCGCGATCAGCCGCACGGCCGCGGACTGCTGATGGTCAACCACCTCGCCGACCTCGTACGCCTCCACTCCGGCCCGGACGGCACCACTGTGCGCTTCTACTTCTCTCGCTGACGTCATGCGCCGGTGGGCCCCGGCGGCCGGTCCTTCGCCGGATCCCAGAAGACCCTTTAACCGTGGTCGTCGTGGCCCTGGTGGCGCTGGCCCTGAAGGCCAATGGCACCGCGGCGAGGACGTCGCCACCGAGGACCTGCGCATAGCCCTCCAGCAATACCGGTCCTTCTTCGACCGCCTGCTCACCACCTGAGCACGCTGTCAGTGGCCGAGTGCCTTGCTCAGCTGGGCCTTGGTCATGGTCGAGCGGCCCTTGACGTTGCGCTGCCGGGCCTCGTTGTACAGCTGGTCCCTCGTCGGGCCCTCGGACCCGGAGTGCGAGCGCAGACCGCCACGCCTGGACGAGGAGATGTCCTCGGTCGAGGTGCGGCTGGCGGTGCGGGACTCCCCGGCGCGGGCGCGCTCCTTGTTGACGGTGCGCGCCGCGATCTCCTTGGCGCGCTTGTCGGACTCGCCGCGCTTCTCGGCGCTGTCCTTGATGTGCTCGTACTGCCGTTCACGCTTGGCGTTCGATCCCCTGGGCATGTGCCCACCTCCTGTGCTCTGCGGTGCGATCAGGCGTGGCGGCCGTGCGCGCTGTCCGAGGCGCCGCCGAAGAGGCGGGCGACTGCCCGGAAGGGCAGCGTGACCACGGTGGCGATGGCGCCGCCGATCGTGCGGAGGACGTCGGCAATGGCCTTCAGCATGGGAGACCTTCCTCGTCTCGGCTGGTCGCTAACACTTTCCGCCTACCCGTGTCCCGCGCCTTAACCCGCCGCGGACGGCCAGGACGGTCAGGGGTGGGGGTAGCGGGGTTTGTCGGCACGGATCACCACCAGTTCCTCGGCGTTCTGGTCCGGGGCCACCAGGCCACGCGTCCGGAGCCGGTCGGCGCGCGAGCGCATCACCGGCCCGAAGGAGGCACCGTCGCACGGTCGGCGACGGCCGCCTTGAGCCCGGTGCCGCGCGGCAGCGCCAGGGTGAGGCCGGCGTCGCTGAGGGAGGCCTGTACCAGCAGCAGCGTCCCGCCGGGTGCCATGCGCGGCGGAGCCGCCGTGCACAGCCGGTCGAGCAGAGCCCTGCCGTCGGGGCCCGCGCCCCGGGCCAGTGCGGGTCCGCCACGCGGTGGGCGGGCGCGGCCGGGAGCGGCCACGTACGGCGGATTGGCCGGGATGACCTCGAACTCCTGGCCCTCGACCCCACCGGGCCGCCAGCACCGCCCACGGCGACAGGTCGACGGCGGTCACCCGCCCCGCCCCCGCCCGGACAGCGACCAGGGCGAGCGCCCCGTGAACAGATCCAGCACCCGTGGGCCGGGCCGGATCGCGGCTGCCCGCAGGGCGCGGGCGAGCAGCCACGTATCGTCCTGGGGCGGATGGGATGCCCGGCCGCCTCCCGGGACCGGCACTCCCGGGAGGCCCTGCGGACTCCGAGCGACCGCTCAAAGGCGGCGCCAGCGCGCCGACGCGAAGGAGAAGCCGCCGAAGAGAATCAGCCCGACGGCGACGGCGACCAGCAGCCAGGGTCCCGCCGGGGTGTGGGTGAAGCTGCGGAGCGTGGCGTCCATGCCCTTGGCCTCGTGCGGGTCGAAGCGGACCGCCGCCACCAGGGCGAAGACCCCCACTCCGGCGAACACGACGCCGCGCGCCACACCGCCGCCCACACCCAGGCCGGTCACGACTCGCCGCGTACCGCGGCCCATCGCACCGGTGTCCAGTTGACGCAGGAAACGCCGTAATGCGGCCCGCACCGCAAGCACCACGCCGACGCCGATCAGGACACAGCCCGCAAGACCGACCAGCCATTGCCCACCCGGCAGTTTCAGCGCCGAGGCAGTCCAGTCCTGCGACTTCGCATCACCGCTGGACGACCCGCCGCTGCCGGCGGCAAAGGCCGCCGTCCCCCAGCAGACCGAGGCGTAGAACACCGCCCGGCCACCGTCCAGCAACCGCGCACCGGCCTTTCGCCGGGGCCCCGTTGCCATGACCGCACGGGCACCCCGCCAGACCGCCATACACCCGAAACCGACGACCAGCGCCCACAGCATCACCTTTCCGAAGGGCTGCGCCGCGACCTGCTGCAGCGCACCCTGACGGTCCGCCTCCCGCCCACCGCCCCCGCCTGCGATCCGCACGGCAAGAGCGCCGACGAGGACGTACACGATGCCCCGTGCGACAAAGCCGGCCCGGCCCGTGGCGGTCAGCGCCTCGGACCCCTCGGATTTTCCCTTCGCGTGGCGCCGACCGGGAGGACTCGCGATCCGGTGGCCCCACCTGTGCGCGTGAGACGACGTCATGATGCCTCCCCTGATAGCTGTGCCAAAGCCAGCACAGCGGGCGTCCAGCCCGCGTCCCGCACTCACGCCTGCCCCGGACCTGAGGTTCGATGTGCGCTGCGGATGTGACGCCGAAGCCTCACTCGACGCGGTGCGGGCCGTGACCGGCTACGCGAAGCCGGACCTCGGCGGGGAGGTCTTCCCAGCCGGCGGACTCGCGGGCGTGCTCCAGGGGCCCGCGGCGCAGGGCGTCCAGGACTGCCGTGGGGGCGCTGTCAGGGGTGAGGAGAAGGGTGAGGCGGGCCTGGGGTCCAGTGGGGCGGCCCGTCAGCCGGGCTTTGGCCCGGTGGACGCCGGGGAGTTGGCCGGCGTCGGCGGCGAGGGCAGCGTTCAGTGCCTGGTCCCGCAGTTCCACGCCGTCCTGCGGGGGCGTTCCGCCGACGGGCAGGCGGCCCGGGCGGCGCTGGTGCCGTTGGGCCAGCAGCCACCACAGGGAGAGCAGGACGACGAGCGCCAAGGCGGCGATCACAGTCGGCCACCACCAGCTCTCGTCGGTCCAGCGGGTGCGGTCGGCACGGCTCAACAGGACGTCGTGCGGGGCGGACAGCGGCCAGTCGGCGGGCGGTGTGAGGTTCCAGCGCCGGTAGATGTCCAGACCGCCGGCGAGTACCAGCAGACCGCCGCCCAGCAGCACCACGCCGGCCAGGGCCAGCAGGATCCGGTTCACCGCGGTTCGTGGCTTCATCGTCTCTCCCGTGTCGGGTCTTCCGGGCGAGTCATGTCGGGCGCCGGACGCGGACTGTGAGCCGCGGCGGGTGAGCCAGGGCAAGCTGCCGGAGTTGCTCGCGCAGGGCGGCGATGAGCTCGTCGCTGACATCGCGTGGGTCGCGGAAGGTCACGTCGGCGCGGGCCAGGACGCGGCGTCTGCGTACCCGCACCCTGGCCCGGCTGACGCCGGGAACGCGCATCGCGGCGTCGCGCAACAGCAGAGCCGCACCCTTGCGGTCCAGCAAGGCGCGCAGGCGATCGGGGTCGGCGGGGGCATTCAGCGGCAGGAGGCGGCGCAGACCGGGGGTGAGCGCCACGATGATCAGCCACAGGCCCAGGACGGCGGCGATGGCGGCGCCGGTGAGCATCCAGACGTCGTCCACCGGGCGGGTGGCCAGTTCATCGGCCAGGCTCTTGCGCCAGGCCGCGGCGCTGTTTCCGGACCGCACCCGGACGACGTCGAACAGCAGCGTTCCGGCGGCGGCGAGCACCACCGCGGCCATCAGCGCCGCCGGGACCCGGCGGGCGGACCACAGACGGCGCGACGAGCTTCGCCCATCGCCGTGCGCCGGGGATCCGGGAGGGGGTTCGCCGTCGGTGGCCCGCTCGGTTTCCGCCGGGTCCTTGGTCAAGGAGACGACCGTGGCCGATTGCGTTGCTGGAGCGGGCTCTTCCGTGGCTGTCCGCAGACCCGGTTCTTGTGGGTCCTCACCCGGTTTCTCGGCGGGGACCAGTCGCCGGACGGTCAGGGCGACTTCGGTGACGCTCATGCCGGTCAGCCAGGCCACCCGCTCGGCGATGTCGCGCCGCACAGGTCGGCACGCCCCGGCGATGTCGACGGGGTAAGGCAGGTCGACGGACAGACTCAGCCGGGCCGATCCGCCTCGGATTCGTACGGAGGAGCTGGGCGCGGCCAAGCCGCCGCGCCCAGGTGACGCGCCCGCCTGCCGGGTCAGGGCCTCGCGGGCGGCCCGGCCCGTGAGACGGGCGACCGCTTTGTCGCGGATGACGGTCGCGCCACGCGCGGCCGGCGGCGGCAGGGGCCGGACGGCCTCTCCCCCGTCCCCGGCCGGACCGGCCGAAGGGGCGGGAGAGGCGGATTGCGCGGTCATCGCTGCCGGTCCCGGGCACGGACGAAGCCGCCGATGTCGACGTCACCCTGCAGGACCCGGCCGACGACCAGGCCTACCGCCCCCAGGGCCGCCACCAGCAGGAACGCCCAGAAACCGCCGAAGTAGCCGGCGAACCCCAAGGCCATGCCCACCAGCAGGCCCACTGTGGCTGTGCTCATCTCTCACTCACCCGTCCCAACGTCGAAACGCCCCCCGGGTCGCCGCGCGTGGGGCGCACCGGGTCACTCCACACGCCCCTCGGTCCCCTGTTCTTCCTCCTCATCGGGCAGGTGTACGTCATCGACGACGATGTTCACCTCCACGACCTGCAGTCCGGTCATCCGCTCCACCGCCGAGATGACATTGCCGCGCACGTCTGCGGTGACGGCCGGGATGGACACTCCGTACTCGACGACGACGTCGAGATCCACAGCCGTCTGGCGCTCGCCCACCTCGACCTTCACCCCGCGTGTGACGCTGGGGCGCCCGCCGCCGGGTACCCGTTCGCGCATGGCCCCGAAGGTCCGGGCCATACCGGCCCCGAGGTTGTGGATGCCGGGCACCTCGCGGGCCGCCGTCCCCGCGATCTTCTCCACCACGCTGTCCGTGATCGTGGTCCGCCCCCGCTCCTCGGGACGCAAATCGGCACCGCTGCGGCCCTGCGACTTCCCCGCGGTCTCGCCCTGCTTGCTCTGCTTGCTCTCCTGGGTGGTGGAACGGCCCATGGTGTCCGTCATGGGGATCACCTCGCTCGTTGGCGCGGGCGCCCGTACAGCGCCCGTCAAGAGGTTGGACACATCTGGACGAAAAACATCACACCCTATATATGTGATGTGCCTCACATATAATGTGAATGGTGGCGATTATGCCCAGACACACGCCGCCCTTCGAGAGCCCGCGCGGCGCAGAGACCCTGATCGACGTGGAGGACCGGCTGCTCGTCGTTCGCGCCGGCGAAGGCGACGACGAGGCCTTCGCCGTTCTGGTGCGCCGCCACAGCGCATCGCTGCTCGCGCTGGGCCGTCACCTGCTCGGCAACTCCGCGGATGCCGAGGACGCGGTCCAGGAAGCCTTCCTCAGCGCCTGGCGCCGGTTGCCGGAGTTCCGCCACCGCGCCGCGTTCCGCACCTGGATGTACCGGATTGTCACCAACCGCTGCCTCAACATCCTGCGCCGCCGCGCTCGCGTCGTCCCCCTGGAAACCGTCGCCGAACCGGCCGCCCCGGATGTCCGCAGCGCCCCCGCGCGCGTCGCCGAGACCGATGCCACCATCAGCGCCCTGGCGACAGCGCTCAGGGGGCTGAGCGCCGAACAGCGGGCCTGCTGGGTGCTGCGGGAACTGCACGGCCTGCACTACGAGGAGATCGCCCAGGTGATGAATACCAGCCGGCAGACCGTACGCGGCAGACTGTTCCGGGCCCGGCGTTCGTTGACGGAGGCGATGGAGCCATGGCGCTAGAAGACGCACCGTTCACCGAGTCCGGGCCGCCGGCCGGCATCCCCCTGCCGGCAGGCGACGAACGGCTGCCCTGCGGGCGCCCGCTCAGCCGGGTGTGGGAGCAGGCCCGCGACGGCTTCGCGTCGGATCCGCACACCGCCGACTGCCCGTACTGCCGGCAGGCGGTGGACGGGCTGGCGGCCCTGGAACGGGCCACCCGCGCCCTGCGCGCCCAGGAACGGCCCACCGGCCAGACCCTCGCCGACCGGGTGATGCGTGCGGTACGCGACGAGGTACGGCTCGGCCGGATGCTGCCGCTGGACGACCCCGCCCAGGATCTGCGGATCGCCGAGACCGCCGCCGCGAACGTCCTTCGCCGGGCCGCCGACTCCGTGCCGGGCGCCCGCGCCGTCAGCTGCCGTCTGGCCCTGGGCGAGGACTGCACCACCGTTCACGTCACCATGACCCTGGCCGCCGCCCTGGACCAGCCCCTGCCCGACCGGGCCGCCCTGGTGCGCGAGGCCGTCCTGCACGCCGCGGACCGAACGCTGGGCCTGGCCGTGACAAACGTCGACCTGGAAGTCGTGGCCGTACTCGAACCACCCCGGCCCGCCGACTCCGGCAGCCCGTCCGGCGAGACCATTGCCGAGGAAGGTGAAGAGCGATGACCCCCACCCAGGCGGTGGACCTCTGTCAGGCCGCCGCCCGTGCCGCCCTGACGGTCCCCGGCGTGGCCGCACTCCAGCCCGACCTCGGCCAACGGCTGGCCGGCGCGGCCTCCCGAGCCCGGCAGGCCGCCGGATTCCCGGCCCTGCCCGCCGGAGCCGGGATACGGGCCGAACACGCCACCGATGCCCCCGGCTGGCGGGTGGAGGTTCGCTGCGTCCTGCACGAGGACCGTCGCGTCGTGGACACCGCCCGCCAGGTCCGCGAGCAGGTGCGGGCCGCTGCCCGCGACCACCTGACAGCGCAGGGCACACCGGAACCCGTCACCGTCCTGGTGACCGTCACCCACCTGAAGGAGTAGGAGTACGCGGGCGGGGCTCAGTCGCCCTCAGTTCAGCCGGTTTCCGCGTACCGCGGTGGAGGTGGGTGAAGCGAGGCCGTCCGAGGCGGTCAGGACGTTCTCGGTGGTTCCGTCGGGGCGGACGACCGCGACCCGGTTGAGGCCGTTCTGCGCGGCGAACACCACGTCGGAACAGTCGCTCAGGAAGTTGAAATCATCGACGCCGGTGAGACCGCTGGTCACGGTGTGGATCCGGCCGGGGGCGCCGATGCCGGTGACCGGGATCCGCAGCATGGTGCCCTTCGCCAGGTTGGAGACCCAGACGGCGCCCTCATGGAAGCGGAGCCCGTTCGCGCCGAGCGGTACGGGTGCGGACGGGTCGGCGGCGAGGGCGGGGTCGGTCAGCCAGGCGGTCGCCGTTCCGCCGGAGACCGGGACGGTCCAGACGGTGGCCTTGTTGCTGTCGGCCGCGTACAGGGTGTGTCCGGCCGGGTCGAGGGCCAGACCGTTGGGGAGGCCGTCGGTGGGCAGGGCGGCGATACGGCGCGGGGTGCCGCCGGGGGGCAGTTTCCAGATGCCGGCCCGGGACGGGTCGGAGGAGGCCACGTTGTAGTAGACGCTGCCGTTGCGGTCGCGCGCGTGTTGCCGGTGAATGTGTCGCCCTGCTGCCCGGCAACGATCACCTTGCTGCGCCCGGACGGATCGATCCGTACCAGTGCCGGACGCTTGCCCGCCACGCTGCCCAGCATGGAGATGGTCAGCGAGTCGTCCGGGTTGACGGTGATGTTCTCCGGCGAGTCGCCGGCGGTGAAGTCGAATGTGGCGCCCGCTTGTTCCGGGCGGTTGCTGCGGGGATTGCCATGTGGTTCATCGCACTCTTCTTGAAGGGCGCAACTGTGGTTGCGCATGAGGTGGGGCAGGAAGGGATGGGACGGGTCAGTCGCTCAACTCGGCCCCAGACAGGCGCACTTCCTCGATGTCGAGGTAGGCCTGCACCTGGCGCAGCACGGTGTCGTACGACGCGCAGGTGGGTCTCGTACTCGCGTCGCGTCCATTCGGCGCCCCTTGGGGCGGTGCCGAGGTCCCCTGCCACCTCCGGAAGCGCCTTGAGGGCCTCCTCGGCGGAGGTGTCGTGGGGCAGCCGGGCCCAGCGGACATCGTCGACGGCGCGGAGGGCGGCACCGGCGCCGTACCGCTGGAATTCGCCGACCACGTCGGCACGCCGCTCACCGAGGGCCTGGTCACCGTGCACAACGCCCTGGTCGGGGCGGGACTGCGGGACCGGATCCGGATCGCAAGGCTGGGGATTCGCCGTCGCCAAGGTGAAGGAACTGCTGCGCAGCCACGGCGACGAAACCCCTCACTGACCTCCGAACGAGCGACCGCTGGGTCCGCGGGTCCGCGAGTGACGGGTGGTCAGGTGCCGCCTGTCCGGGCTCGGTTGCGGGCGACACGGCGCTTCCTGGCGCGGCGCTCGTCCTCGCTGAGTCCGCCCCACACGCCGGCGTCCTGTCCGGTCTCCAGAGCCCACTGCCGGCACTCCTGCATGACCGGGCAGCGACGGCACACGGCCTTGGCCTCTTCGATCCGCAACAGGGCTGGACCGGTGTTGCCGACCGGAAAGAACAGTTCCGGGTCTTCCTCGCTGCACACCGCGTTCTGACGCCAGTCCATGACAAAGTCCTCCGTGTTCGTTGGGGAAGGATCGGATGGCCGAAGTCCGGTTGGCCCCTTCGCGCCTGCCCGGCAGCGGTCTCCCTACGCATCGGCGCACAGCGGAGCAGCCGGCATGGGCCCGCACACCGGCCACCGTGCGGTTCGTCAGGACGCGACGGGTAACAAGCCGTCCATGGAGACCGACAGTGATGTGATCGCCAGACAGATCCCGGCCACTGTTGCTGCTGCCGGTGCAAGCCGCGCTCATGGTGGGTCTGGGACTGCTGGTCACCGGGCCGTTGGCCGGCCGGGAGCCGCTGTCCCGGGAGGACGCGGTGAACCGGGCACTGGCCGCGCGGCGCACGCCGCTGTGGGACTCGGTGACGGAATGGCTGTCAACGGCTGCCAGTACTCCGGGAATCGTGCTCGTCGCGCTGGCATGCGTCATCGCGCTGGTGGTGCTGCCGCGGGCACCCCTGTGGCGGGAGGCCGTGTTCCTGGGCGGTTCGGTCGCGGTCCAGTCTGCGGTCTTCCTGTGCGTGACGGTCTTCGTGGACCGGGATCGGCCGGAGGTGCACCATCTGGACGCGGCTCCGCCGACGTCCAGTTTTCCTTCGGGGCATGTGGGAGCCTCGGTGGCCTTGTACGGAGGCCTGGCCACGCTGCTGATGACCCGGATGCGTGGCGCCTGGCGGCCGGTGGCGGCAGGGGTGCTCCTGCTGATCCCTCTTGCCGTGGGCGTGTCGCGGATGTACCGAGGTATGCACCACCCCAGCGATGTCGTCGGCGGGCTGGTCAACGGAGTCGCGACGCTGCTCGTCGTGGGGTACGCGCTGCTGTCCGCCGACGAGCCGGGCGGCGGCCCCGGCCGGGCCTCGCTGCCCGCGCAGCGCGGCCCCGGTGGCGGGCGGCGGGCGGCGGTGATCCGTCATCCGAAAGGGTGCGGGAGCGAGCTCGCCGGGCAGGTGCGGGAGGTCCTCGACAGATACGGCTACGCCGACCAGCGGTGGGCGGACACCTCGGCGGAGCATCCCGGAGGCGGCCATGGCGATCGTTCCCTGCGGGACGGGCAATCTGCTCGCGCGCAATCTCGGACTGCCCATGGACCCGGTCACCGCCCTGGAACGGGCCCTGGAGGGGACGTCGGCAGGTATCGACGTGGGCCGGGTGGCGGGCGACGGGCTGCCGGAGAGCCGTTTCACGGTGATGGCGGGCGCGGGATTCGACGCCGCCATGGTGCGGGACGCCTCGGAACGGCTGAAGGCACGGCTGGGGTGGGCGGCGTACGTCATCTCCGCGGTCCGCCATCTGCGGGACCCACGGATGCGGCTGTCGATCCGGCTGGACGGCGGGCCGGTGCTGGAGCGGTGGGCCCGCATGGTCGTCGTCGGGAATGTGGGCGCGCTGCAGGGCGGGCTGCCGCTCCTGCCGGACGCACGGCCGGACAGCGGGCGGCTGGACGTGGTGCTGCTCGACCCGCGGGGGGCCGGCGGATGGCTGGCCACAGCCGGGCACTTCGGGGCGCGTATGCTCCCCGGCCGTTCGCCGAGGGCCGCGTTTCCGGCAGGCGGGCAGCGGCAGGCCGGCGGTGCTCTGGAGTACTTCACGGCCGAGCGGATCGACCTGCGCTTCTCGCAGCCCCAACCCCGCGAGCTGGACGGCGACTCGGTCGGCGACGGCGTCGGACTCACCATCGAGGTCGAGCCGGGCGCCCTGCGGGCGCTGCTGCCCATGCGTACGCGGCCTGCCGAGTGCACACCGGCGGCGGAGGAGGAGGAGAACAGCAGCGCGACGGCCAGGGGCCGCTGACCATGCGCCTGCTGGTGGCGGCACTCGTCGTATGGCTGCTGGCGCGCCGGGCCTGGCGACTGGCGACATGGGCCGCCGTCACCTCCGTGGCCGGCGGCGTGATCGGCCTGCTCACCAAGAACGCCGTCGAACGCGCCCGCCCCAGCATGCCCGACCCCATAGCCCACGCACCCGGCTTCTCCTTCCCCTCCGGCCACGCGATGACCGCCACCACGTCCTGCGCCATCCTCCTTCTGGTCCTGCTGCCGCTGGTCCCCCGCTCCTGGCGCCCGGTGCCCTGGGCACTGGCCGTCATCTCCGTACTGGGCGTCGGATTCACGCGGGTTGCGCTCGGCGTGCACTGGGTCAGCGACGTCGTCGGCGGCTGGCTGCTCGGCCTCATCGTCGTCACGGCGACGGCCACCGCCTTCGAGGCCTGGCGCACCGACGTCGGACGCGCGCCCACCACGCCGACGACCGAGGGTCTGGAGCCCGAGCTCCTCTCCCCCGATCCGGAGCCTCCCGTCGACGCGCACACGAGGCACTGAGCAGGGCCGACCCAACCGGGCGTCGACACCCTCGCCGGAAAGGCCACGCCGCCGGCCCGGTCACCGGGATGCGGTACGGCGTTGACTACTGCTCCAGTCCCTCACCCTCGCAGGCCGGGTAGAGGGACTGGAGCCGGGTCCACCACTGCTTGAGGTGTTCTTCGGCCTCGTGCACCGCCCGGCTGCCGGCAGGATCCAGCGTCGCGGCGCGCCCTTCAATACAGCACTGGCACGGTGCCTGGCGGCGCGGGCGGGAGGTCGCCCACCAACGCGCGAGCAGAACGGTGCCGGTGACGGCCACTGTGGCCATGGCGCACAGGCCGTGATGAGCTTGCACGTATTTCTCCCCTTGATCAGCATCGAGCCCGCTGCGGCGTCGCGGGGGCGCCGGGCGTGGTTCAGCCGGGCCAGGTTCCGGTCAGGCGGCGCCCCTTCACCGGCGCCTCCGGCTGCGGCGGATCAGCAGGAGCGCGACCACCGCCCCGGCCGCGAGCAGCGGCGTACGGTTCTCCCGCGCGGTCTGCACTGCCTGCCCGGCCTTGTCGCGCACCGGCTCAGGGGCAGCGTCCAGGAGCCGGTGCGCGGCCTGGGACGCTGTCTCCCGCACCCGCGCCGTCGCCTGCGTGGCCTTGTCGAGCACCGGCTCCGGTGTCTTGTCCTTCACCAACTGCGCGGCCTGGGCGGCCTTCTGCCGGACCTGCGCTGTGACCTGCGCGGTCTTCTCACCGGCCTGTTCGGGGACGTCGGCCGCCTCGTCCTGGGCCTGGGCTTTGACGTCCGTCTCGGCGGCCGGCGCCTCGACGGTCTGGCCCAGTTCCTCGCGCGTGTGCTCCGCCTGCTCGCGCAGCTCCTGCGGTGTGGGCGTGGAGCCGTTGTCGTGAGACTGCTGCTCGCTCATCGGTGTGCCTTTCGTTTTGTTTCGGCCACATCGGCCCTGACGCTGTTCATGGCCTGCTCGGGCACGGCCGGGGCTGCCTTGCCACCAGGGCCTGTGATGCGAGGGCGCCAACCAGGCCGGCACCGCCGAACAGGCCTCGCCTGCCTTCCCGGTTCCCCCGGCCCTGGCCGGAGCGGTAGGTGTCTGCGCGGGCTGCGCGCGGGTGTCAGTGTCCGGGTACCCGGGGAAGCGATGCACATTCAGTTGACTTGCGAGCGTGGGCCTCATCGCAGGTAGCGCGAAGTACCAGGCCGGCGTTGCACGGGCCGGAGCGGCGGCGCAGCACCCGCCGCTCGCGCAGCCCTGTCAGATCTCTCATGAGCTGCCTGGGCGCGGCTGGCCCCGGGCCAGGACTTGGAGCCATGGCTCCTACCCACGGTGTGGCGTGGCCGCTTGGCGTGCCATGGCGACCCATAGCGATGAGCTCGGCGCCGTGCCCCGGAGCCGTCAGACGCTGAGCAGGGTTCCCGAAGTCACGCTGTACTTCTGGATCATCAAGGTGCTCACGACAGGCATGGGCGAGACCGCCTCCGACTGGCCGGCCCACCTGCTCGGCCCGATTCCCGCCGTCGGGCTGGGCGTTCCGTACCTGATGTCCACCCCGTTCTTCCTGCTGGCCCTCGGCGTGGTCTTCGCCATCTGGTACGGATGCGAGAAGACGCTGTCCATCCACAGCATCCGCACCCGGCGCCGCGAGGTCTTCTACTGGGCCACTGTGCTCGCGACCTTCGCGCTGGGCACCGCGGCCGGGGACCTGACGGCCACCACGCTGGGCCTGGGCTATCTCGGCTCGGGCGTCATGTTCGCCGTGGCCATCGCCGTACCGGCGATCGCCCATCGGCGGTTCGGGCTGGGCCCGATCGCGGCCTTCTGGTCCGCGTACGTCGTGACCCGGCCGCTGGGCGCGTCGTTCGCCGACTGGATGGCGGTCTCCTCCGACCGCGGGGGCCTGGCATGGGGGCTCGGGCCGGTCACCCTGTACTGGACGATCGCGATCCTGGCCTTCGTCGGCTACCTCGCGGCGACCCGCAAGGACGTCGCGTAAGGATCTCCCAGCAGCGCCTTCTGCGGTTTTACCGGAGACGAAGCCCGCCGTCCCGGGCCGGCCGTGGCGGCGGGCCTGGGTCTCGGCTCGGCCCGGCGCACCGTGCAAGCCACGGACCCACGGCACGCGGAGTCAGAGCCGCCCCCGGTTTTCCTTGCGCCAGACGAACTTCAGTCCTGACCAGTCCTCACCGAGCGCGGCAACCTTCACATCGACGATGCCGAAGGGAAGGAAGAGGTCGCGCAGGGCGCTCTCGGTGATGCCGCTGTCGTGACCGGCTGCGCGGCGGGGCCAGGCGATCCACAGCATCGCCTGATCGGCCAGGCCCTCGACCAGGCCGGGAGCCTCGGCGGACAGCTCGCTGAAGGAGCGGTAGAACGCGACAGTGGCATCGGCACCGATCGGGCCGCCCTCGGCAACCGTGCAGTCCTCGGGCAGGCCGGGAATCTCCCAAGCGATCGGCCCATGGAACAGATGGACCTCGTGGCCGGGCTTGATACCGATCTTCTTGGCGAGCGGCGTACTGGAGTAGCCACCACTCGCCGTGGCAGCGCTCATGCCTGGACAAGCGTGAGAACGTTGCCGGCAGGGTCTTTGACCTGCGCCCTGGTCACCCAGCCGTTATCGGTCGGCGGCATCACGCCGACAGCTCCCAGCCTCCCGGCGTGAGCGACTGGGCGCGCACTCTGCTCACTCATGTCAGGTCCTCTTCCTGGTGGAGCGTGTCGCCGTCCTGGGCCTGGATGGCGACCGGGAAGGCCTCCCTGATCACCCCAGCGAGCTGTCGCACGCGTCGCGTCGGTTCAGCGTGAGCGAACGGGAGATCTGGGCGCTGTGGTTGGGCACTGTCGGTAGAGGCTGTCAGGAACGTCCCGGGCGAAGGCGGCCATCCGTCGAGCGTAACCGTCCGGGTCGCCGAAGTGCACCGCGAGATGCTCGGCTCCGGCGGCCCGGAAGGCCTCGCGGTGCGGGCGGCCTCGCCGACGGTGCGGTCCGGGCCGTGCCAGTCGATCCGGGTGCCGGGGGACACGGTGCGGCCGTCCGTATGGGCCCGCAGGTACGCCAGCCGTTCGGCGAACGCTGCCGGGTCCAGGCCCACGCCCTGCCAGACGTCGGCATACCGGGCTGCCCGGCGCAGGGCGGCGTCGGTGACACCGCCGGTCATCACCGGCACCGGACCGTCGGGGCGTGGCTCGAAGACGCCCGTCTCGAAGCCGTACCAGCGGCCCTCGAAGGGGCCCCGGCCGGTTGCGAACAGGTGCCGGAGCAGTGCGATGGCTTC
Organism: Streptomyces sp. NBC_01537; assembly: GCF_045040445.1. Lineage (NCBI taxonomy): Bacteria > Bacillati > Actinomycetota > Actinomycetes > Kitasatosporales > Streptomycetaceae > Streptomyces > Streptomyces sp. NBC_01537. The sequence continues at coordinate 1,329,748 of NZ_CP109392.1, forward strand.
GTCCGTGCGCGCGGCCCGGCTCCTGAAGTCGGCGCCGACGGCGGTGAACTCGCGTTCGTCCCAGCCGATGCCGACACCCAGGGTGATCCGTCCGCCGGACAGCCCGTGGAGGGTCGCGACCTGTTTGGCCACCACGAAAGGACTGCGCATGGGCAGGACGAGCACGGAGGTGCCCAGCCGGATCCGGGTGGTCGTGGCTGCCAGCCAGCCCATGGTCACCAGCGGTTCGAGGACCCCTCCGTACACCGGGCCGTACTCGCCGGGCGGCAGGATGTGGTCGGGGAGCCATACCGTGTCGTAGCCGAGGGCCTCGGCCTGCCGTGCCAGGTCGGCGAGTCGGCGCTGGTCGGCCCCCGCGGCCTCGTTCGGGAGGACGACCTGCAGCTTCACTCCCCCTCACCGTCCTTCCCTTCCGAGAGCGAAAGGAGGTGGAGAAAGTCGAGGACGGGCTTCAGCCACTCCTCCGACCGCTCGACCATGACCACATGGTCGCTGTCGATCTCCGTGTACCGCGCGCCCCGGATCCCGGCCGCCAAGGCGCGGGAGCCGGCAGGCAGGACCATGCTGTCGGCGGTCGTCGCGACGACCAGCGTAGGGGCGGCTACTTCGGCCAGGTCACCGGTGGTGTCGAGGGAGGGGATCAGGTCGATGTGCGGGTGGAGTGCGGGCGGTGCCTCGGCCCGCCAGCCGGGCAGGAGGCCGAGCAGATGGTCGTCGGGCCGCGCGAACCCGGCGGTCAGTACGAGCGCGGTCACCCGCTCGGGATGGCGTACGGCGGCGCGCACCGCCACCAGCGTGCCGAGCGAGAAGCCGAGCACCGCGAACCGCCCGACGCCGCGTCGTACGGCGGAGTCGACGACCGCGTCCGTGAGCTCATCGAGGTCCAGTGGGGCGGCGGCGAGCGGGGTGCCACCCGAGCCGGGGTAGTCCGGGGCCACGACGGTGTGGGCGGCGGCGAGGGCGGGCAGAACCGGGGCGAAGTTGTCCTCGATGCTGCCGGTGGCTCCGTGGGCGAGCAGCACTCCCGGGCCGGTTCCGGTGACGGTGGTGGCAAGGGCGGGGAATGAATCGCGCATGCCCCGTACGTTGACCCATCACACCGGTGTGAAGGTCAAGTCCCAGGCGTGGTGAGGAGAATCGGTGCTGATAGGCGAGCTGTCACGGCGGACCGGAGTTGTGGCCCGGCTGCTGCGGTACTACGAGGAGCAGGGCCTGCTGTGCCCCGACCGCGACAGCAGCGGATACCGCGTGTACGCGCCCGACGCCCCGTACATCGTCGCCCGCATCCGGGGCATGCTGGCGGCCGGGCTGACAACCGATGCCATCCGCGAGATGCTGCCGTGCGCCACGGACGCCGGGCCGGGGATCGAGCCCTGCCCGGAGGTGCTGCGGACGATGGCCGCGCACCTGGAGCGGATGGACGCAGACATCGCGGATCTGGGCCGCCGCCGGGCCGCGCTGGCCGCGCTCCGTGACGCGACCGAGGCGCGGCAAAGGCGCGCGGGGGCTCACTGAAGGGTGCCGGCCGCCCTGACGCGGGGCGCCTTGCCCAGTTGCTTGGCCGAGCGCCACCGCCGGTGGCCGCTGAGCGCCGACCCCTACCTGAACGTCAGCCCCGTCACAGCCCTGCACGTCGACCGGCCCGCGGTCGGCATCTCCAACTTCCACGCGCTCCGCGACCGGATCGGGATCAACGCGCGGTCCACCCCGAATGGTTCATCATCGACCCCACCCAGGCGTGAGCCTTACTGACGCCGCTGGCCAAGGACACAGAACTCGTTGCCTTCGGGGTCTGCCAACACAACCCACGACTGATCACCCTGGCCAATATCAACACGCTGTGCGCCATGAGCCACCAGACGAGCCACCTCGGCGTCCTGGTCGTCAGGCCTGAAGTCGAGATGCAGTCGGCTCTTGACCTTCTTGCTCTCATCAAGCCGGACGAAGTCCAACCCCGGCAGGCGATCCGGCTCCGGGCGGATCTCGAACTCCTCATCAGAGGAGTGGACCACAACCCAACCAAGAGCCGTGGCCCACCACTTCCCCAAGGCCACCGGATCTACCGAGTGAACAATTACCTGTTCCCATTCCAAGGTCATCCGCCGAGCTTAGACCTGCCAGGGCTTCGAAAGACAGACACTCAGGCCTGTCACGGGGCCGCCCGGCCGGGACGCGGGGGAGGTCGGGGCGGGATGATCGGGACGGCGTTCCGGACCGAGGACGTGCCGGTGGAGGACCGGTTTCCACCTGTCGCTGGTACTCGGCGGTGGGCTGGCAACTGGTGTGGTGGAACCCCGGGTGGGCCGCCTTGCACTGTGGCGGGTGACCGAGGCGGATCGCGACGCCACCGACGCCGCTGTCGTCGCCGACCGGCGTCGCGCTAGTTCCTGCTGTTGAAGGGGGGACCGGGTTCGGTGTAACCGGCGACGGTGGCAGTGGTGCAGAGCTTGCCGGTCGGTCCGTGTGCCGTCACCTCGACGAGGCGGAAGGTCCGTCCCGCGTGTACGACCCTTGCGACGAACTCGATGCCGCCGTCGATCTCCAGTTGGCGCAGATAGGTGATGCGAGTGGAAGCGAGGGTCATGCCTTCCTCTGCGGAGAGCCACCGCGAGGCCGCGAGTTGGGACGCGCACAGGGCGATCCCCCCGTGCATCACACCGCTTGCGTTGGTCAGTTCCGCATCCTCCGGGACCCGCAGCCTCACCTGCCGGTCGTCGGAGCTGATGGAGGCGTTCAGCAACGAGAGCAAGGACTCCCGGTGGGGTACCTCTGGTCCGGACGGGTCCGACGGCTGCGCGGCCCGGTCCCCGTCGGGGATCTCGGGGACGCCGGGAACGTAGCGGCTGCGCAAGGTCATCACGGCCAGGGTCCCCGCCGACTCGTCCTCGACCGTTCCGGTCGCCAACGCGCCGTGGGAGTTGACGGACACGATTCCGCCCCGGCTCGTGACCACCTGGCCGTCGCAGGTTGGGGGCGTGGGGTAGTCGATCGAGAGTTCCGTGGTCACCGCCCAGAGTCCGTCCGGGCGCTGGACGGATGCCGCTCCGCCCAGGGTGTCGTCGATGAGGACGCCCAGCGCCGCGCTGCTGGGCATGCCGTCCAGACCGCGCATCCAGGGGCCGGAAACCGTCGTCCCCCATTGACTGCCGCTGTGGGGATCCAGGGCCATCTTGACGCGGAACAGGCGTTCGGGCCCGCCGAGGCGCTTGTGGGGCGGCATCGTCACGGTCTCGTGTGAGGTCAAGGTGATGCCTTTCTCGTTCGCGTACTGCGTGGCGGTGCGACGGGCGCCGTCACCACTGCGGATATTACCGCTCTCCAAATCGGAGAGTGGCGTTCTCCTCGTCGGCGGGCGCATCGTCCGTCCGCGACCGGCATAGGGCGGGGGTTCCGGCACGCGGTCGGGGCTGGGTTGCGTCCTGACCGTTGTGCGGCAAAGGTTGATGACGAACGCGCATTTCTGCGAGTGGACAGAGATTTCACGACCACACGAGGACATCGGCTTCAGCGCCGCGATAGCCGGATTGCTGGCGGGGTCCGTTTCCAGGGAGCTCGTATGGCGGACAAATTCGTCGAGCCATTGACACCCACACGGGAGGAATCCTCAGCCGAACAGCACGTGGACGCCGAGCCGGCGACCGGCACCGAGAGAGTTCTGGCCGAAATACTGGCAGGCGTCGTACGCACCGAGCGGGTTTCGGTCGACAGCCATTTCTTTGAGGATTTGGGAGCCGACTCGCTGCTGATGGCCCAATTCTGCGCGCGGGTCAGGAAACGGGCGGGGCTGCCGTCGGTGTCCATGAAAGACGTCTACCGGTACCCGACGCTCAGAAGCCTTGCCACGGCCCTCGCAGATGCGGTGCCGCGCACCGCCGAGGCGCCCACGCCGAGCCCGGCAGCGCCGTCGAACGACGCGGTGGTCCCTGTCAGCACGCCGCAGTACATCCTGTGCGGGGCGCTGCAGCTCCTTGTTTTCCTCGGGTATACCTGCGTGTTCGCAGTCGTCGCCACCCGTGGGATCGACTGGATCACGGAGGGGTCGGGGTGGCTTGACGTCTATCTGAGGTCGGCGCTGTTCGGTGGCGCGGCTTTCCTCGGCTTGTGCACCGTTCCGATTCTGGCGAAGTGGATGCTGGTCGGCCGGTGGAAACCCCGGCAGATCCGCGTCTGGAGCATGGGGTATCTCCGATTCTGGTGCGCCAAGACTCTGATCAGAGCGAATCCGCTCGCCCTGTTCGTGGGTTCGCCGCTCTACGTTCTCTATCTGAGAGCGCTCGGCGCGAAAGTGGGACGCGGGGTGACGATATTCTCGCGGCATATCCCTGTGTGCACAGATCTGCTCACCATCGGAGAAGGCACGGTCATCCGGAAGGACTCGTTCTTCTCCTGCTACCGGGCGCATGCCGGGCGGATCCAGACAGGTCCTGTCACCCTCGGGAGGGACGTGTTCGTCGGCGAGGCCACAGTGATCGACATCGGGGCCTCGCTGGGCGACGGTGCCCAGCTCGGCCATTCCTCCGCGCTGCACGCCGGGCAGAGCGTGCCCGGCGGCGAGTGCTGGCACGGGTCCCCGGCACAGCCGGCGTCGGTCGACTACCGGGTGGTCGAACCGGCCCGCTGTGGCACCGCGAGGAGGGGCGTCCACTGTGGCCTGCAGCTGCTGGCCACGTTGTTCCTGTACGCTCCGCTGGCGATCGGCGGCGGAGCCGCGATACTCGCCGCGGTGGCTCCGCAAATCGCCGGTCTCCTCGAGGCGGAGTCGCTGGCTTTGACCGGCTGGACCTTCTACGCCGATGCTCTGGTCACGTCGTTCGTACTGTCCTTCGGTTCTGTGCTTGCCAGTCTGGCCCTCGTGGTCACGGTCCCCCGCCTGCTCCATCTCACCCTCAAGCCGGACAGGGTCTATCGCCTCTACGGCTTTCACTACGCGGCGCACCGGGCTATCACACTCATAACCAACAGAAGGCTCCTCAGGACTCTCTTCGGTGACAGTTCCGGAATCGTGCACTATCTGCGCGGGATTGGATATGACCTTTCCCGATTCGAGCAGACCGGGTCGAACTTCGGCACCGAGGTCAAGCACGAGAACCCGTATCTTATCTCTGTCGGAACGGGGACAATGGTCGCCGACGGACTGTCGATCATCAATGCTGATTTCTCGAACACCTCCTTCCGTCTGTCCCGGGTTTCAATCGGTCCGCGTAATTTCCTCGGGAATCGGATCGCCTATCCTTCGCAGGGCAGGACAGGCGAGAACTGCCTGCTCGCGACGAAGGTCATGGTTCCGATCGACGGAGAAATACGTGAAGGAGTCGGCCTTCTCGGCTCGCCCAGCTTCGAGATTCCACGATCGGTCGAGCGCGACAGCAGGTTCGACCATTTGAAGAGCGGGGACGAACTGCGCCGCCGGCTGGCCCGAAAGAACAAGCACAATACCGCTACCGCGGGTTGGTATCTGCTGATGCGCTGGGGATATCTCTTCGGGCTCACGCTGATAGCCTCGGGAGCGGCAGACCTTCATCATTCGCTCGGGGCGCCGGTGGTCGCACTGGCCAGTTTCCTCGGCCTTCTGTTCAGCATCACATATCTCGTGCTGGTCGAACGGGTGGTCACGGGATTCAAGGCGTTGAGCCCGCTTTACTGCTCGATTTACGATCCCGCCTTCTGGCGGCACGAACGCTACTGGAAGGTGACTGCGACAACGGCGTACATCCAGGTCCTCAACGGCACCCCCTTCAAAAGCGTGGTCTGGCGGATGCTGGGTGTCCGGATAGGCAGCAGGGTCTTCGACGACGGCTTCTCCATCCCGGAGAGAACGCTGGTGACCATCGGAGACGGCTGCATGCTCAACGCCGGGGCCGTGGCCCAGTGCCACTCGCAGGAGGACGGCACGTTCAAGTCCGACCACAGCACGATCGGTGCCAACTGCACGATCGGCGTAAACGCCCTGGTCCACTACGGCGTGACCATGGGCGAGGGCGCGGAGCTGGCCCCCGACTCCTTCCTCATGAAGGGCGAGGAGGTCCCCCGGTACGCGCGGTGGGGAGGAAATCCGGCCAGGGAGATCCCAGAAGACATGCCCGCCCCGCAGGTCAGCCGGGTCGCCGGCGGAACCGGGAACTGAGAGGAGGAACGGATGGGAGCGGAAGCGCAGGCCGACAGGGACTTCTGGCGCGGCGTGCTCGATGCCGGCGGGTTCACCGCGATCCCGCGATGGACCGTCGATCCGGTGGCGGGCTTCGGCGAGCACGAGTCGGCGATCCCCGACGACCTCATGGCAGCGCTGCGCGGGCCGGCCGGCGATCCGGCGGCGTCGCTCGACTCGGCACTGCTGGCCGCGCACGCCAAGGTGCTCTCCGCCCTGTCCGGCGAGCGCGATGTCGTGACGGGGTACGTGGCCGTGCCCGGCGGACCCCCGTTGCCCTGCCGGCTGACGACCGGGCCCGAGTCGTGGCGGGCGCTTCTGCTGGAGGCTCGCAGAGCCGGGTCGGAACTGCTCGCGCACCGGGGCTTCCCGGTCGGTGATCTCCAGCGGGAGCTGGGTCTGACCGGACCGCGTTTCGAAACCGTGCTGGATCCCAACGGGACGGACGACGACCTCCCGGGCGACCTCCCGCAGGACACGGTGCTGTGGGTGGGGTGCCCGCGACGCGGCAGCCGGCGCGTCCTGCGGCTGCGTTACCGGACCGACGTGCTCGACGCCGGCAGCGCCGCCAGGATCGCCGGATACCACCTCACCGCGCTCGCCCTGCTCGCCGCCGATCCGGATGCGCGCCACAGCAGGCAGAGCCTGCTCTCCCCCGAAGAACTCCGCTTCCAGCTGGAGGGGCTCGCCGGACGGCACCGGGAGCTGCCGGACCGCCCGTTCCACGAGCTGTTCGAGGAGCGGGTGAAGGCGCACCCGGACACCGTGGCGGCCGTCCACGGTGACCGCCAGTGGACATACCGGGAGCTCAACGGCCGTGCCAACAGGCTGGCACGCGCCCTCGTGGCGCGCGGGCTGGGCCGCGAGGGCGTCGTCGCGGTGGTGATGGGACGCGATCTGGACTGGATGGCCTCCGTGCTCGCGGTCTTCAAGGCCGGTGGCGTGTACCTGCCCATCGAGCCGCAGTTCCCGGCCGACCGCATCTCCTCCACACTCTCGCGTGCCGGGTGCGGGCTCGTGCTGACCGAACCCGGCAGCACCAAGTCGCTGCCCGAGGAGCCCGGGATCACGACGCTCCTCGTCGACGACGCCTACGAGGAGGACCATGCCGACGGCGATCTCGATGTCGTCGTCACTCCGGACCAGCTCGCCTACATCTACTTCACCTCCGGCTCCACCGGCGAGCCCAAGGGCGCGATGTGCGAGCACGCGGGCATGCTCAACCACCTCTACGCCAAGATCGACGACCTGGAGATCACCGAGGGCGAGGTGGTGGCCCAGACCGCACCGCAGTGCTTCGACATCTCACTGTGGCAACTGGTCGCGGCGCTCCTGGCAGGGGGGCGGACCCTGCTGGTCGAGCAGGAGGTGATCCTCGACGTCCAGCGCTTCGTGGACACGATCGTCGACGGCCGGGTCGCGGTGCTCCAGGTCGTTCCGTCATATCTCGACGTCGTGCTGTCCAGCCTGGAACGGCAGCCCCGCGCGCTGCCGGACCTCCGCTGCGTGTCGGTCACCGGCGAGGCGCTGAAGAAGGAGCTCGCGCAGCGCTGGTTCGCGGCCGAGCCCGGCATCGGGCTGGTGAACGCCTACGGGCTGACCGAGACCTCCGACGACACCAATCACGAGGTCATGGACCGGCCCCCGGACGGGGAACGGGTGCCGCTCGGCCGTCCCGTCAGCAATGTGCGTCTGTACGTCGTCGACGAGCGCCTGTCCCCGGTGCCGCTGGGCGCGCCCGGTGCGATCGTCTTCTCCGGGGTCTGCGTCGGGCGCGGGTACGTCAATGACCCCGAGCGCAGCCGGCAGGCCTTCATGCCCGATCCGCACCACCAGGGCCAACGGCTCTACCGGGGCGGCGACTACGGCCGCTGGCTGCCGGACGGCAAGCTGGAATTCCTCGGCCGCCGGGACACCCAGGTCAAGATCCGTGGCTTCCGGATCGAGATCGGCGAGATCGAGAACAGGCTGGCGCGGGTGCCGGACGTCCACGACGGTGCCGTGGTCGTCGCGGAGCGGGCCGGCGGGAGCCCGCACCTCGTGGCCTTCTACACCGCCCGGCGGCCGCTCGATGCCCGCGTCCTGCGGGACCGGCTGGGCGAGTCGCTGCCCGAGTACATGATCCCGTCGGCCTTCCACTGGCGCGCGTCCCTGCCGCTGAGCGCCAACGGCAAGACGGACCGCAAGGCGCTGACCGCGCTCGCGCAGGAATACGACGGCAGTGGCGGCAGGGGCGGCAGCGGCGGCAGCGGCGGCAGTGACGTCGCCGAGCAGGACTTCCAGGCGCCGGTCACGCCGACCGAGCGGCGGCTGGCAGCCGCATGGGCGAAGGTCCTCGGCATCGCGCCGGACCGGATCGACCGCCGGGACCGGTTCTTCGACCGGGGAGGCACCTCGCTGACGGCGGTGAGGCTGGCGATCGGCCTCGACCGGGCCGTGTCCCTCAAGGACGTCACCCGTCACCCGGTCCTCGCCGAACTGGCCGGGTTGCTCGACGGCCGGTCCGAGCGGGGTTCCGGGCTGCTCCAGCCGCTGTCGGAGCAGGACGGCGCGCGGACCGGGGCCCTGGTGTGCTTCCCCTACGCCGGCGGCAACGCGGTCAACTTCCAGCCGCTGGCCCAGGCTCTGCGAGGCAGCGGGCTCGCGGTCCACGCCGTCGAACTTCCCGGCCACGACGTGGCCGGCGAGCGTGAGCCGTTCGCGTCGATCGCCCAGGTCGTCGACCAGGTCGTCGCCGAGATCAGCTCCCTCGGCCTGACCGGCCTGCTGCTGTGGGGCCATTCCTCGGGCAGCGCCTTCGCCCTGGAGACCGCCCGGAAGCTGCGGGAACGGGGGGTGGAGGTCCAGCGGGTCTTCGTCGGCGCCCACCTTCTGGGTGACGCGGACAGCCGGCGCGCCGCCATCGCCGACCTGACCGCTCGCAGCGACGCCGAGATCGCCGAGGAGCTGGGCGCGGACGGCGGCTACACCGAACTCGGCCAACTGGACGCACGGCGCGCCGGGCAGGTCGCCGCCGCCTACCGGCACGACTGCGTGTCCGCGCACCGTTACTTCGCCGGTCTTCTGGACGCCCCGCCGGCGGTGCGGCCGGCCGTACCGGTCACCGTCGTCGTCGCGGCCGACGACCCGCGCACGGCGCGGTACGCGGACCTCCACCAGGAGTGGCGGCTCCTGGCCGACCGGGTCGACCTGTGCGAACTCGCCGACGGCGGCCACTACTTCCTGCGTACGCGGCCGGCCGAGGCGGCCCGTGCCGTGCTGCGGACCGTCGCGGCGCCGGCCAGGGCCTGAAGGCAACGACCTGACGGCACGACGACCAAAGGCAACGAAAGGAGATCGAGATGTCGCTGTCATCGTCCCAGGCGTCCCAGGCGCCGCTGCTCGACGTGGAGCTGCGACCCGGCGCGCCCGCCGTGCTGCGGGCGGAGGCGCCGGGTGATGCGCCGGACTGGGTGGCCGGGCACCGGGACGCCCTGCATGCCGTCGTCGCCGAGCACGGCTGCGTCCTGGTCCGCGGCCTCGGGCTGCGCGACGCGGCCGGGGCCGCCGCCGTCTTCTCCGGGTTCGCCACCGCACTGATGGCCGAGAAGGAGGCCTTCGCCTCCCGGCGCACCTACTCCGAGGGCGTGTACTCGTCGTCGAACTGGCCCCCCAACCAGCCGATGTGCATGCACCACGAACTCAGCTACCGGCTCGAATTCCCCGGCCTGATGCTGTTCGCGTGCCTCACCGCGCCCGCCGACGGCGGGGCGACCGGGGTGGCGGACGCGGCGAAGGTGCTCCAGGCGCTGCCCGCCGGGCTGGTCACGCGGTTCGAGCAGGAGGGCTGGCTGCTCACCCGCAGCTACAACGACGAGATCGGGGCATCCCTCTCCGAGTCGTTCGGCACCGACGACCGCGGCGCCATCGAGAGCTACTGCCGCGCCAATGCCATCGAGTTCGCCTGGCAGCCCGACGGCGCACTGCGCACCACGCAGCGCCGCAGCGCCGTGGTGCGTCATCCGGTCACCGGCCTGCGCTGCTGGTTCAACCAGATCGCGTTCCTCAACGAATGGACGCTGGCCCCTGAGGTGCGCGAGTACCTGGTGGACATCTACGGCGCCGAGGGACTGCCCTTCAACACCCGCTTCGGCAACGGCGATCCGATCGGCGAGGACGTCGTACGGCTGCTCAACGGCGTCTACGAGGCCAACACGGCACGCGAGCCGTGGCAGGCCGGCGACCTGATGATCGTCGACAACATCCGCACCGCGCACAGCAGGGACCCCTACGAGGGACCGCGCGAGGTGCTCGTCGGGCTGGCCGATGCGGTCCGCCTGCCGGACTGCCGTCCCACGATCGAGGTGAGCGCCGGATGACCGCCCCGCAGCCCACCGCGACCCGGTCCGGGCGGTCCCGGGGGCCCCGGGGGTCCCGGCCCGTCAGCGTGCCGCCGTTCGCAGTGATCTCCGGCGCCCAGGTGCGGCAAGTGCTCCAGGGGCGCGAGAGGCAGATCGTGGAGTTGGTGAAGACCGCCTACCGTCTGCACAGCGCCGGGGATTCGGTGAACCCGCCGTCGGTTTTCCTGCGCTTCCCCGACCGCCCGTCCTCCCGGATCATCGCGTTGCCCGCCTCGATCGGCGGGCAGGTGCGGGTGGACGGCCTGAAGTGGATATCCAGCTTCCCGGAGAACGTGGCGGAAGGTGTTCCCAGGGCCTCTGGTGTGCTGATCCTCAACGACCACGACACCGGCTACCCGTTCGCATGCCTGGAGAGTTCGATCATCAGCGCCACCAGGACCGCCGCACTCGCGGCACTGGCGGCCGACTGGCTCAGCCGCGGCCGGCGGCGCCCGACGCGCGTGGGGTTCGTCGGGACCGGCGTGATCGCCCGTTACATCCACACCTTCCTCGTCGGCACCGGCTGGTCCTTCGACGAGACCGGCGTACACGACCTGTCCGCCGACAGCGCGGCCGGCTTCACCGGTTATCTCCGGCAGTCGGGCGCCACCGGCCGGATCACCGTGCACGACACCGCCGAGCAGCTGATCCGCGCCAGCGACCTCGTGGTCTTCGCCACCGTCGCCGCCGAGCCGCATGTCAGCGACCTGTCATGGTTCGCCCACCACCCCATGGTGCTGCACGTATCGCTGCGCGACCTCGCGCCGGAGATCGTGCTGGCATCGACCAATGTCGTCGACGACGTCGACCACTGCCTGCGGGCCAACACCTCACCGCACCTGGCCGAGCAGCTCACCGGCAACCGGCACTTCGTGCACGGCACCCTGGACGACGTGATGGCCGGCCGGGTGAGCGTGCCGGCCGACCGGCCACTGGTCTTCTCGCCCTTCGGCCTCGGCGTACTCGACCTCGCGACCGGTGCGTACGTCTACGACGAGGTCGCCCGCCGCGGGGAACTGAACGTCGTCGACGACTTCTTCCACGAACTGCGCCGGTACGGCTGAGCTTCACCCGGGACAGAGGAGACACCCTAGTGCCTGTGATATCCGTTCCCGAGGCCTTCAACGAAGTGGAACTCTACGTAGACCTCCGGCCGGTCTTCGGGCATTCGCTCTTCCTCAAGTGCGAGGGCTTCAACTTCGCCGGCTCGATCAAGCTCAAGGCCGCCGTCGAGATGGTGGAGACCGCAGAACGGGAAGGATCCCTGACAGCGGAATCGACCCTGGTGGAGTCCTCGTCCGGAAACCTGGGCGTGGCACTGAGCATGATCGCCGCGCGCAAGGGCTACGACTTCCTGTGCGTGACGGACCGTCGCTGCAACCTGTCGACGAGACTGCTCATCGAGGCCCTCGGCGGCCAGGTGCACATCATCGCCGGTCAGGACGCCAACGGCGGCTCCCTCGGCCCGCGGATGGACTACGTCCGCTGGCTGTGCGCCTCCGACGACCGGTACGTGTGGCTCAGCCAGTACACCAATCCCGACAACTGGAAGGCGCACTACCGCACAACGGCGCCGGAGATCGCCCGCCAGTTCCCCCACCTCGACGTGCTGTTCGTCGGCGCCGGCACCGCAGGGACCCTGATGGGCTGCGCGCGTTACTTTCGCGGACGGCGCCGGCCGGTGCGGATCGTGGCGATCGACGCGGTCGGGTCGGTGACCTTCGGCGGTGCTCCCGGCCGCCGGATGATCCCCGGCCTGGGCATGAGCGTCCCTCCGCCGCTGCTCGACACGTCCTACGTGGACGAGGTGATACACGTCGAGGAGGCGGACACCATCCGTGCCTGCCATCGGCTGGCCAGGCGCGGATTCCTCTTCGGCGGCTCCACCGGCACCGTGGTCAGCGGTGCGGCCCAATGGCTGGCCCGGCATGAGGAGGCCGGGCTCACCGCCGTCGCGATAGCCCCGGACCTCGGCGAGCGCTACCTCGAAACCATCTACCACGACAACTGGCTGCAGGACCTCTACGGCGACGACGTCCTCGGATCGGACGAGCTGACGGCCGGTTCCTGAAGACGCGGGAGTGCCTCGGGCAGGCCGGCTGCCTCATCCGTAATGGGACATGGCCGCGCGGGCCTGACCAAGGTTCACACCTGGACAACCCAGTGGGCCACCAGCACGTCACTCCCTGCGTGAAGACGCGGTCAGGCGGGCTGCCACAGCTCGACCCGATTGCCCTCAGGATCGGTGACCCAGCCGAACCGACCGACACCTTCCATGTCCTGCGTCTCTTCGGCCACGTCCGCTCCCTTGGCGCGCAGTTGCGCGAGCATCGCATCCAGGTCGCGGACCCGGAAGTTGAGCATGGTCTGCTGGGCGCGGGACCCGAAGTAGTCGGTCTCGGACTCGAACGTCGCGAACACCGTCGGCCCGGCTCCCTGACGCCACACGCCGTTCTCATCGGCGTCCAGGCCCAGGCAATCGCGATACCACGCGCCCAGGGCCGCCGGGTCGGCGGCCCGCGTGAAGTATCCACCGATTCCAAGCACACGTTCCATGCCGCCATCTTGCCAGGACGGCGATCGGGCGGGCCGGCACCACACCATCGCCCAACACGCCCTCCGTCTCAATCGCGGGGGACTCGTAAGCGTGCTGTCTCCGCTGCCCCCGGGATGCTGTCGGAGGACGTTCGTGGAACAGGTGCCGAAGCCGGCGGAGGGGGCGGTGGCGCCAGTGCCGTACGGGTCCGACGTCGAGGAGGGCGGCGGCATCTGCCTCTATGAAATGGCCAGGCGTCGGAACCGGCTGTTGTGGAACACCAGGGGCTCTCGATCAGGTTCGGCCTTCAGGCCGTGGATTTCGAGGAGCACGATCGTGTGGTCGCCTCCGGGAAGTTCGGCGTGCAGTGAGCAGTTCAACCAGAGACTGGCGCCGTGGATGTAAACACCGCCCTCCTCGTCGGCATCCCAGTCGACGCTCGCGAACCGGTCGCCGTCCTTGCCGGCCAGTGACCGGCAGATCGCGTCCTGTCCCTCGGCGAGCACGCTCACGCCCACTCGGCTCCGCTGACGCAGTCTGGGCCATGTCGTCGAGGTGTCCTGCACGCAGACCGATATCAGAGCGGGTGACAGGGAGACCGGGGTGAACGTGCTCGCCGCCATGCCCACCGGGCTGCCGGAGTCGAGTGCGCACACGGCTGTCACTCCGGATGGGAAGCAGCCGAAGGCCTGGCGCAGCAGTGCGGGATTGGTCGGCGTCGCGTTGAGAGGGCTCATCGGAGACCATCCGTCCGGTGTCGGGGGGTGGAGTAGGGCAGCCCCACGGCGGAGCTCGTGGTGGTTCGCGGGTCGGGGGTGGGTGGCGTATGCATGGCTTTCTCCCGAGTTGGTGAAAGGGATCCTGGCGCGGGCTCGGATCGTGGAGGGCGGCACTTCGAGGGCACGGACGGCGCCAAGTGTCAGTTCTGCCCCGACAGGACCGCGCCGAGCTGGCGTATCGCACCGTTGTTGCCGACCACGTGCTGGGAGACGCAGCGGACATCGCGCCAGCGGCGCTGCAGCGGGCTGGTGCTGTAGAGACCCGCGCTGCCCGAGAGGGTCATGATTTCGTTGAGGATCCGGATGCCGTCGTGGTGGATGTGCTGGGTGCTGCCGGTGTAGGTGGACCACTCGGCCGGGGTGGGCGCCACTCCGGCGAGGGCACGGTCCATGACGATGCGTCCGGTGTGCTCCGACAGGGCTGCCAGGGCTGCCGTGCGCAGGTGCAGTTCCGCGAACTGCACCTGGAACACGGGGTCCTCACCGAGCAGCGCCTTCGGATTGAACGCCGGCCGCTTGGTGGCGGCGAGTGCGGCGAGATCGGCGAGCGCACCGTCCAGGGCACCGAGGATGACGGCGTCGTGCGAGGCCCCCGTCGGGGAGTAGGGCAGGTCGTAAAGGGGAGCGGGGATGTTGTTGTCGCCGAACATGGGCCCCGTGTGGTGTTCCGGCACGAAGACGTCGTCCATCGTGAAGTCGGTGCTCTGCGTGGCACGCAGGCCGACCGCGTCCCACGTGTCGAGGAACGTGACCCGCTCGGGCCGGAACAGCGCGACTCGCATGTCCGGTCGGCCGTCCGGCAGCGGAGGCGCCCCTTCGACCAGAAAACCTCCGAGCATCCAGTCCGGGGTGAACGGGCCGCTCGCCAGCGGCCAGCGGCCACTGAGCCGATAGCCGCCCTTCACCGGCGTCGCCAGACCCTTCGGAGCCACCGCTCCACGGAGCATCAGGTCGGCACCGCCCGCGAAGACCTCGTTCTCCAGCGTCTCCCGGGGCAGTGACCGTACGAAGAACCAGGCCATCGAAGCGGCCTGGACGGTCCAGCCCGTCGAGCCGTCGGCTCGGGCGATCTCCCGCACCACCCCGGCGGCCTCCAGCAGCCCGAGCTGCTCTCCGCCCCACACCCTGGGCAGGGCCATCCGGAACACGCCTGCTTCGCGCAGGGCGGCGACGATCTCCGCCGGAACAGCCCGGGCGTTCTCACCTTCCGCAGAACGTGCCGCGATCTCGGGAAGGAGTGCGCGGACGCTCTGGAGCACACTGTCGCTGGTTCCTCGGCCCTGGGATCGGGCGGGGTCAAGAAGCGTGGTCATGAATGGTCTCCTTGGACGATCCTTTTTCAACCGGTGACTGCGGCTTAGGATGACACCGGTATTACCGTCAGGAAAACCAGAAGTTTCCTATAAGGCTTATCAGGGTTCCCATGGCAGAAGGAGAGAAGTGGCGGCCAATTTTTCCCTACGCCAATTGGAATACTTCGTCGCGGTGGCGGACAGCGGCTCCATGAGCGCGGCAGCGGTGCGGTGCCATGCGTCCCAGGCCGGGATCTCCACGGCGATCGCCGATCTGGAGCGCCACCTCGGGGTCCAGTTGCTGGTACGACGGCGAGCGAAGGGCGTCTTCCTCACAGAGGCCGGCAACCGGATCCTCGCGCGCGCCCGAACCATGCTGACGCAGGCCGACGACCTCAGGGCAAGCGCCCAGGCGGAGGAGGGCCAACTGGCCGGCCGCCTGACGATCGGCTGCTACGCAGCCCTGACCCCCTTCCTCGTCCCGCCCCTGGTGGACGGCTTCACCCAGGTCCATCCGGCGGTCAACCTCGAACTGATCGAGGGTCAGCTGGACGAAATGCGGCACGCCCTGCTCCAGGGCGCGTGCGACCTGGCCCTGTTGTACGCGTTCGGCGCCCAGGCCGGCCTGTCCTGTACGACGCTCCGCTCCAGCCGTCCGTATGTCATCGTGTCCGCCGGTCACCCGATGGCAGGGCGTCAGGCCGTCTCACTCGCCGAACTGGCGGACGAACCACTGATCATCTACGCCGAGCCGACCGCCCGGCAGAACGCCGACCACTGGTTCTCCCTCGCGAGAGCACAGCCGAACATCCGGTACCGGACCTCAAGCATCGAGGCGGTCCGCAGCATGGTCGCCCGCGGCCTCGGCTTCGCCACGTTGATCCAGTCCTGGCCGACCGACACCAGCATCGAGGGGCTCCCCCTGGCGTCCGTGCCCATCAGCGACCCACTGGACGAAGTCGAGCTTGTGATCGCCTACGCGGCACACGTCACCCCCACCCACCGGGCGCGTGCCTTCCTCCAGTACGCCAAGCATACGCTCGCCGGTCCGAACGCACTGCGGGCAACCGACTGACGGCCGTTGGGCGTTCATCGTCGGTTGCCCGCTCCACGGCGGCCGCAGCGGCTGCCGTGTCGTCCGCGACTCCGGCCGCGTCAGCCGTCGTGCTCCGCACCGACGAGGACAAAGGCCATCGTCACCGGTTGGTCGCTGCGATTGCGCCAGCCGTGGCGGGTGCTGTTCTGGATCACGATGTCCCCTGCCGAGAGGTGGGTGCACCGGCCGTCGTCGAGTTCGAGGACGATCTCGCCCTGCAGCACGATGCCGTAGTCCACGGTCGGCGTCGTGTGCATGCCGTCGGGCTCCACGAGGTCCGCGATGCCGGGCGAGTCGGCCCGCTGCTCCCGGTCGAAGGCGACGGGGTCGAACGCCGGGTCGGCCATCGCGGCGTCCGGCGGGAAGGTCAGGACGATGAACCGCGTGCCGCCGGGCGCCGGGAGCAGGCTGGTGACCTTCGGCGTGGGGTCCTCCCCGGTCCGGCTGACCTGCTTGCCCGGCTCGGTGGCCCAGGGCAGGCGGGACACCCAGCCCGGCAGACTGGTGAACTCCCGGCTGCGAGGGATGGGGCCGTCGCTGACAACGACCGACCTGCCGTTCTCGTCATGGCCGGTGACAACTCTCCGCATGCGTCTCTCCTCGGTCGGGTCAGTCGGGCCGGCGGCTGCCGGGCACGGTCGGCGCCCCGAGCTCGGTCGCCCAGGCGTCCAGGACGTCCGCCAACGTGGGGGCGGGTGCCCGGAGCAGGGCGGATGCCACCGTGCGTACGAACAGCCGGTGCCGGTCGTCCGTGAGGTACTCCACCGGGGACTTGCCGTCCACGCGCGCGAGCAGGAGCGCCGGCAACAGCGATGCGGCCCGTGCCTCGAGTTCCGGCCGGGGCTCCCAGTCGACACACCGGAGGTACTCCTCGGCCAGCACCCCGGCGGACCGCAGGAGTTCGGCGCGGCGCCCGGGCACCACCAGGCTCTTGAGCAGCAGATGGTTGACGCAGAAGGCCAGGTCGAAGGCCGGGTCGCCGTACCAGGCGCACTCGGCGTCCAGCAGCACGGGTCCCGACGGGCCGACGAGGATGTTCTTGGGGCTGACGTCACCGTGCACCAGGGCAAGGTGTGTCGTGGCCGTGCGGTCTGCGAGGCCCTGGAGGACGTCGCTCAGACCGGGGTGCGCGGCAGCGGTGGCCAGCAGATACGGCTCGATGCGCAGCGCGTGGAAGTTGTCGTCGGTGGCGAACTCCGCGGCGAGTCCGGCATCGCCCGCGCTCGCCGCATGCAGGTTGCCGAGCACCTCGCCGACGGCCGCCGCGGTCGCCACCTGGACCTCGCCGCGCAGCAGTTGCGCCTTCCACATGGGGTAGTGCTCGGGGGGCAGGTACTCCATCGCGAAGAGGCCGGCCTCGGGATCGTGAGCCAGCAGTTCGGGCACGCTGTCGGGACGGTGCCGGGACGCGAACCGCATCCACGCCCATTCATAGGCGTTGCGCGACACCGGTGCCTGCCAGTCGGCCGCGACCTTCAGTCTGGCCAGGGCGCGCTTGACGCAGATGGAGCGTCCCGGCAGGTCCACTCGCCACAGATCGGACGAGACACCGCCGGTCAGCGGTGTCCACCGTGCGGCTTCGCCGGGTCCGGCGAGCTTGTGGGCGGTCAGGAAGTCGGCCGGCGGGAGGTCGGGCACGGGGCCCGGGCTCGCCTGCGCGGGGGTCGGGATCATCGCCGGTCACCCGATCCGGTGGTCAGACCGCGGGGACTGTTGCAGGCGTGGGCCGGCGCCTCGCCCGCCAGGATACGTACGACCTCCTCGGCGGCGCGGCGGCGCAGTTCCGTGACCGAGGCGTCGGAGGAGAAGGCGACATGCGGGGTGAGCAGCGCGCCCGGCTGGTCCAGCAGCCCGGCGGGGACCTGCGGTTCGGTCTCCAGTACGTCGAAGCCGGCTCCGTCCAAGTGCCCGCTGTCCAGCGCCTTGACGACCGCGTCGGTGTCCACCAGGCCGCCCCGGCTCACGTTGACCAGCAGGCCGCCCGGTGGCATCAGCGCCAGTTGCCCGGCTCCGATGATGTGGTGGGTGCCGGGCGTGAGCGGCACATGGAGGATCACCACGTCGCTGCGGCGCAGCAGCTCCTCCAGGCCCGCCATCTCCACTCCGGGGGCGTCATCCGGCGGGTACGGGTCGTGGGCCAGGATCCGGCAGCCGAACGCGCCGAGCTTGCGTGCGGTGGCGCGTCCGATGCGCCCGTATCCGACGATGCCGCAGGTCAGCGTCGACAGCCGGCGAAGCCGGGCGCCGGCGGGGTTCCAACGGCCCGCGCGGACCTCCCGGTCGGACACGGCCAGGCCCCGGGTCCAGGCCAGCACCATGCCGACGGCGTGGTCGGAGACCTCCTCGACGCAGTAGTCCGGCACGTTGGTGACCCACACACCGCGCTCGGTGGCGGTGTCCACGGCGATGTTGTCGAGGCCGACCCCGAGCCTGGCCACGATCCGCAGATCCGGCGAGGTGCCGATCGCGGTGGCGGAGACGGGGGCCCAGCAGGTCAGGATCCCGGACGGCCGGTGCTCGGCCACCAGTTCCTCGATCGCCTCGGCGGAGGCGGGATCGGCGGGGCCGGTCACCAGGGTGTGGCCCGCTGCCTCGATGAGCGATCGTTCGACGGAGTCGTCGGGCCAAGCATGGTCGGTGAGCAGCACGGTGCCTGGGCGGCTCGGTGGTTTCATAGCAGGTCGTCCTCGCAGAATCGTGCGGCCGCAGCGGACGGCCGGGCGTCGCGCCCGGTCGCGTTCTGAGCAGGTTCTGATCGTCACCCGGAACGGCGGCAGACGGCATGTCCGATGGGCCGTCGCCGCCGTGGGTGGGGTGGGGAGGGTCGCTGGGCTCGGGTCGGGTGTCGCCGGCGCCCCCCGACTTGTGGTTGGTGCGGGCGCCGCAGTATGCCCCTCGAACGGGTCACGAGACGCCGGGGCACGTCGAATCACTTTGTCACAGCCACGCGATGCTAACGATAGCACTCCTGGTCTTCAACACGTCAAGAGTGCGGCGTGCAGAGCCGAGGAACCCGGTCGCCACGGGGAAAACAAGGACCGCCAAGAAATACGCTGTTCACATCTTGACGCGGCCGGAAACTTCCCTTCATGGTTCTGTCAGCGCCGACCGTGTGGCCGATAAGCGTCCGCACGAGGTCCGGCTGTCGAAGACGCCATAGCCACGGACGTCCCGACGGTCGATATACGGCTGAATTCCGCATGCGGCGTCCGACCGCGCGGCAGCCCATCGGCCTCATTCCGCCAGCCGGCGACAGCATCGCCGTCGCCGACTCGAGTCCGTGTTCAGCTCACCGCTTCTCGTCATCGCTTGTACGGCGATGGTTCCGCCGCGGCCTGCCGTGGCCCATTCCTCCCCAGGAGCCCGCTATGACTCACGCAGCGCAAGTCGACACCACTGCGATGCCCGTCGGCGACACGCAGGAAAGCAGCCGTGCCCCCATTTCCCGCCTCATGATCGGGTTGGGCTTCCTGCTGGTGGTCCTCTCCTACATGGTCAACGCGATGGACCGCCAGGTCTTTCCCCCTCTGCTGCCGAACATCCGCGCGGAATACGGATTCTCCCTGGAACAGGGCGGGCTGCTGGCGACGAACTTCACCCTCGGCATGGCCCTGGCCGGCCTGCCCGCGGGCTACCTCCTGGACCGCTTCCGCCGCAAGACCGTGCTGCTGGTCAGCATCGTGATCTACTCCCTGGGCACGATGGCCACGCCGCTGGCGACGGGCCTCGCCGACATGACCCTGTACCGGGTCATCTCGGGCTTCGGTGAGGGCATGCAGTCCGCCGCCATCTTCGCGGCGATCGGCGCCTTCTTCGCCCACCGGCGCGGCCTCGCCTTCGGCATCATCGGCGTGGGCTACTCCGCCGGCGTGTTCATCGCCCCGCTCATCGGCGTCAAGCTCATGAGCGTGCACGGCACCTGGCACTCACCCTTCTACCTGTTCGGCACAGCCGGGCTGCTGATCGCCGCAGCCTCGCTGTTCCTGGTGAAAACCGCTCTGACCGAGCACTCCGCCGAGAAGGTCGTCTCGACCAGGACGTACGAGTACATGCCGGCCTCCGCCTACAACCGCAACACCATCGCGCTGGCCGTCCACTCGGTCGTCAGCGGTGTGGCCATCTACGGGTTCCTCGGCCTCTACCCGACGTTCCTCATCACCTCGCTGCACTACACCGCCGAGCAGGCCGCACTGGCCATGAGCTGCCTCGGCTTCGGCGGCATGCTGGCCCTTCTCGGCGGCTGGCTCGGCGACCGCGTGAACCAGCGCAACCTGCTGATCCTGAGCCTGCTGGCCGTCTCCGTAATCAGCGTGTGCATCTACGAGGCGCAGGCCGGAGTCGGCCTGCAGTGCGTGTTCGCCTTCCTCATGGGTGCGTTCGGCCTGGGATTCATCTACCCCAACACCAACAGCGCGATACAGCGCGCAGTGCGTCCCGGGCAGATCGGACGCGCCTCCGGCCTCTTCGTCACCAGCTACTACGGAACGGCGGCTTTCTCGGGGCTGCTCTTCGCCGCCCTGGTGGACTCCTTCGGCTGGAGCCAGGCGGGACTGCTGCAGGTCACGGCCCTGCCGCTGGTGGGCGTCCTGGCACTGGCCTTCGTCCGCCCCTCGCAGTTCAACAACGCGGTCAGCTAGGACGGGACACACACCGCCGATACGCCACAGGGGCCTGCCCACCGCCGAGCGGTGGGCAGGCCCCTGTGGAGGTCCGGAGTCAGGGACTCTCGGCCACGACCGGGTTGCGCAGGACGCCAATGCCCTCGATCTCGACCTCGACCTCGTCTCCAGGGTGGATCGGCCCGACACCGGAAGGCGTGCCGGTCATGATCGCGTCTCCGGGAAGCAGCGTCAGGTAGCGACTGAGGTAGCTGACGATGCCGGGAACGGCGAGCAGCAGGTCGGCGGTGCTCGCCGACTGCATGACGGTGCCGTTCACACGGGTCGTCAGCGACAGTCCCGAGGGGTCGAGTCCGGTCACGATGACCGGCCCGAGGGGAGCGAAGGTGTCCTGCCCCTTGCCGATCAGCAGCGTTCCGAAGGCGCTCTCCTTACGCTGGACGATGCGATCGCTGACGTCATTGCCGCACGTATAGCCAAGGATGTACTCATGGGCCTCGGAGGGCTTCACATGGCGGGCTTCCTTTCCGATGACGACGACCAACTCGCCTTCGAAATGGATCAGTTCACCATCCGCCGGATAGACAATGGCGTCATCCGGGCCAATCACCGCCGTGCTCGGCTTCATGAAGCACACGGGAACTGCCGGAACCTCGCGGTCGGTTTCGTCGATGTGCGAGGCGTAGTTGTAGGCGAACCCGAAGATCCGGGGTCGCTCGAGCGGCGGGAGAACGACTACGTCGCCGACTTCGTCGACGTGCCCCGTAGGGGAAAGTCCGGTGAAGGGATCACCCTCGAATCGCGCGATCCTGGCGTCACCGGATTCCAGCTCTCCATAATGACGCACGCCGCCGACGGCATACCTGACGATGCGCATGGAACCTCCCCAACTAGGCAGCCGCGGGCGGCTGCACGGCCCGCCCCGTAGTGCTAACGTTAGCACGACGATGGTGATCAACCCGATGCCCCACTTGGCCGACCACGGAGCGCGACGAAAATGCTATCGTTGGCACACGGAAAGTGACAGCAGCGGGATCAGTCAGTTCGAGGGGGCCTTTACGTGATCACGACCAGGGACATCGCCGAACACCTCGGCGTCTCCGTCTCGACAGTCGGCCGGGCACTCTCCGACGACCCCCGCATCAGCGAGGAAACCAAGTTCCGAGTCCGCCAGGCCGCCTCCGAGATGGGGTACGTCGGCAACCGCGCGGCGCGGATGATGCGCGGCGCCTCCAGCAACGTGGTCGCGCTGGTGATCCCGGACATCCGCAACAGCTTCTACTCGACCATCGCGCACGAACTGTCCAAGAACATGGAGGCCGAGGGCTTCCAGCTGATGCTCTCGGAGACCGACGACGACCGGATGGTGGAGCTTCGCCATCTGCGGGAGCTGTCCGCGAACCGCGTGGCGGGCGTCATCATCGTGCCCACCGCACGCCCGCACGGCGACTCCGTCAAGCTCCTGCGCGCCGTGCCGCACCTTCAGTTGCTGCGCCGGCACCCGTCGCTCGGTTCCCAGTGGTTCGGCGTTGACGACCACGAGGCACTGCGCCAGGGCACGGCCCACCTGGTGGCCCAGGGCCACACCCGCATCGCGTACGTGGGCGGCCCCGAGGAGCTGCCCACGGGCGCGGAGCGTCTGCGCGGCTTCCGCAGCGCCCTGCGCGAAGGCGGCCTGCCGGACGGTGCCGGGCGCACCGAGCTGGGGCCGCCTTCGTCCGTGGACCACGGCCGCCAGGCGATACGCCGACTGCTGAAGGGCCCGGATGCGCCCACCGCGCTCATGCTGGGATCGATTCAGCTCACCCTGGGGGTCCTGGAGGAGTTGTCCGAGCAGGGCGTGAAGGTGCCCGGGGAACTGTCGGTGGTCGGGTTCGGGGACGAGCCGGGGTTTTCGTGGTGGGGTCCCGGACTCACCACGATCGGTCTGCCGATCCAGGAGATGGCCACCGGCTGCGCGCTCTGGCTGATGCGCCGGCTCAAGACCAAGCCGGGCAACGACTATCCGTACACGTCGGTCTCCCCCGGATCGCTGGTCCTGCGCGGCAGCACGGCTCGCCCTGGCGGACGGGCTCCGTCCGGGTCCGGCTGAGTCATGGGCGATCGTGCCCGCAGAGACGCGGAAGGCGCCCGGAGCGCATCGCTCCGGGCGCCTTCGCATGTTCGGCGCCGGGTCAGTGGGTTCCGCTGCGCAGCTGCCGCATGACGCGGGCGGTCCGCGCGAGTTCGTCGAGCATCTGTTCCGAAGCGGCCTCGTGTATCTTGCCGGGCCGGAAAGCGCCGCCATCGACGAGTTCGTTGACGAACGGGATGCTCACGGTCGGACCGATCGGCAGCATCCTGAGGTTCGCGACGACCTGCTTGGCCATCTGCACCGCCCGGGTACCGGCCGTGACGCCTCCGTAGCTGATGAACGCGGCCGGCTTGTGCCGCCACTCCACGACGAGGTAGTCCCACGCGTTCTTGAGCGGGGCGGGGAAGCCGCCGTTGTACTCCGGCGTGATGAAAACGAACGCGTCCGACGCCTCGACGATCCGGCTCCACTCGCGGGTGTGGCTCTTGGTGTACTGCTGCAGGGCGGGCGGATGCGGTTCGTCGAAGAAGGGAAGAGCGAGTTCACGCAGGTCGACGGTGTGCGACTCGAACTGGTCGCACTCCGCGGCTTGGCCGGCGAACCAGTCCGCGACGGATCTGCCCACACGTCCGGGACGCGTACTGGCCACAACAGTGGTGAGAGTCATGGGCGCCATGGAGGGCTCGGTTGCCATATCGGGCTCGCTTTCCTTTCGGCTTCCTTTCGGCCGCGCTCCGGCCCGCCGGACCCGCGCCTGCCTGTGCTGTCCGTCTGTCCAGGAAGGGCGCAGGTCCGCCGGAGTTCTTGCCGGAGCGCAATGGATTGTGCGAACGATAGCACTGACCTGCCGACGAATCCAGCAGCCGGGAACGACGGGCGACCCCACGGGAATGGAGTTCCACCCGGCCCTTGACAGAGCCGCCGACGCTCCGCACGATTGCGCTATCGTTAGCATTCAGGATGGGGCGAGCGGGTAACCCCGGACAACAGACGCGGCACAGGCACAGACGCCCCCGCTCATCACCCGATCGTCCGAACTCCGAAAGGTTGCAGCGCAATGACAGACGCGCGGATCGCCAAGCTCTACGGCCGCAGGGTGTGGGACTCACGCGGTCGGCCGACCGTCGAGGTCGAGGTGCACCTCGCGGACGGCGCGATCGGGCGGGCCATCGCACCGGCGGGGGCCTCGACCGGCCAGGGCGAGGCGCTCGACCTGCGCGACGGCGGCAGCCGCTTCGGCGGCCTCGACGTCCAGCGCGCGGTGGGCTCGGTGAACAACGAGATCGCGCCCGCCCTCCTGGACCGCGACGCGACCGACCAGGAAGCCGTCGACCGGCTGCTGGTGGACCTCGACGGAACCCCCGACCGCGGCCGTCTCGGCGGCAACGCGATCGTGGCCACGTCCATGGCCGTCCTGCACGCCGCCGCCGCGTCGGCGGGCGTACCCCTGTGGCAGCACCTCGCGGGAGGGCGGCCGGTCCGCATCCCGCTGCCGGAGATCCAGATCTTCGGCGGCGGCGCCCATGCGGACCGCCGCGTCGACGTCCAGGACTTCATGGTGGTCTGCCCCGCGGCGCGGAGCTTCTCCGAGGCCCTGGACTGGACGGCGGAGATCTACCTGGCCGCCGGGAGCCTGATGCGGAAGGCGGGCAAGGCGCAGGGGGTGGCCGACGAAGGCGGCTTCTGGCCGGCGTTCGACTCCAACGAGGAGGCGCTGGAGACGCTGACCCGGGCGATCGAGAGCGCGGGCTTCGCTCCCTCGAGGCAGGTCGGCATCTCGCTGGACGTGGCGGCCTCGCAGTTCGGCAGCGACGGGCAGTACACGCTGGCCCTGGACGACCGCAACCTGGACACCACTGCGCTGATCGACATGCTGGGCGGCTGGATCGAGCAGTATCCGATCCTGTCCGTCGAGGACCCGGTGGGCGAGGACGACCACGAGGGCATGCTGGAGTTCACCCGGCGCTTCGGCCACCGCTGCCAGGTGATCGGCGACGACTACCTGGTCACGAACGCCAAGCGGGTGGAGGCCGCGGCAACCGCCGGAGCGGCGAACGCCGTCCTCATCAAACCGAACCAGGCCGGCACGGTCACAGAGGCTCTCCAGGCCCTGCGGGCCGGGAAGGAAGCCGGCTTCGGCACGATCGTCTCGGCACGTTCCGGAGAGACCGAGGACATCACGATCGCCCATCTGAGCGTCGGCTGGGACGCCGGACAGCTGAAGGTGGGCTCATTCACGCGCTCCGAGCGAATGGCCAAGTGGAACGAGGTTCTGCGCATCGAGGAGTCCCTCGGTGAATCCGCGGAATTCAGTGGATGGTCTGCCTTCACGTTCGCCGGGGCCGGGCCCTCGACGACCAAGCCGTAAAACGGCCTCGAAGTATTACAGTCATCGAAATCCAGAGCCGATCCGAGCACGGAGACCAGCATGCTGCCACCCGTCAATCTGCGCCCGAGTTTCAACATCACCCGCTCCAGTCACGTGCGTCTCACGGTCGCGGATCTGGCCGAGAGCCGGAACTTCTACGTGAACGTGCTGGGGCTGGTCGTCAGCGACGAGGACGAGCGCACCTGCTACCTGCGCGGCCTGGCCGAAGCCTGCCACCACAGCCTCGTCCTGGAGCTGGACGAAGAGGGCGCGGGCAGGAGCAGGAGGATCGGCTTCCGGGTCTTCTTCGACGAGGACCTCGACCTCGCGTACGACTGGTTCCGTGAGCGGGGACTGCCCGCCGAGTGGGTCGACGTCCCCCACCAGGGGCGCACCCTGCACGTCAGCGACCCGATCGGCACGCCGCTCGAACTGTGCGCGCACATGGAGACCCGACCGCGGCTGCACATCGACTTCGAGCTCTTCAAGGGTGCCCACGCGCAGCGGCTGGACCACTACCAGATCTTCGCGCCCGACACGTACGAGCTGTGCGCCTTCTACAGCGAGCTCGGCTTCCGCAACTCGGAGTACCTGGAGCACGGCGACAAGCTGCTGGGTGCGTTCATGTACCGCAAGGGCACCTGCCTCGACCTCGCGATCGTCGAAAACACCGGGCCCGCCCTGCACCACTTCGCCTACACCGTCTCCGAGAGCCATGACATCTTCACCGCCTGCGACTTCGCGGGGATCCACGGCTACGGGGAGGGCGTGGAGCGGGGCCCGGGACGTCACGGTCCGGGCGGGATGCTCTTCGCCTACCTCCGTGACCCCGACGGTCACCGGGTGGAGGTCTTCAACAGCCACTACCAGACGATCGACACCGAGATCGAGCCGGTGCGCTGGGACGCGGGATCGCTGAGCACCAACGCCCGCTGGGGCCTGCCGGCCCTGGAGAAGTGGTACTTCGAGGCGTCGCCCTTCGTCGGCGTGCCGCAGATCCCGCCGGCCGAGCTGCCGAAGCCGATGTCGCTCGAACGGTTCCTGCTCGAGAAATCCGCATACTGACCTTCCGTACTTCCAGGAGTCACCATGGCACGAGTCCCCTACCTGCACCGCGAGGACGCGGACGAGTCGCAGAAGCCCCTGTACGACCGGCTGGAAGCCGAGCGCAAGGTGCCGACGGCGAACATCTTCCTCGCCCTGACGAACGCGCCGACCCAGCTGGACGCCTTCCTGACCTACGCCAACTCGCTGCGGGCCGCCGACCTCAGTCCCAAGCTGCGTGAACTGGCGATCCTGACCGTGGGGTACGCGACCCGGTCGGCGTACGAGGTCGCGCATCACCAGTCGCACGGGCTCAAGGCCGGGCTCACCGAGGAGCAGCTCGCGGCGGTGGCCGACTTCGAGTCCTGCGACCTGTTCGACGGGACGGAGAAGGCGGTGATGCGCCTCGCCAGGGAGTCCACGCTCCTGGTGGACGTCTCGGAGGAGACGTGGCGTGCCGCCGCCGATCGCCTGACGGACAAGCAGATGGTCGAACTGTCGTTGTCCATCGCCTGGTACAACTCCGGCGTCCGCATCATGGGACTGCTGAACATCGACCTCGAGGACAATTACCCGAACCCCTTTCCGAATTCGTAGGACTCGGCGCCGTAGGGCCCGTCCATACGTGAGACATGATTACCGAGCCGCCGGTCCTCCGCCTCGGTCGCCGAATTCAGAATGTCTCCGTCCCCCGACCGTCGGGCCGGAGCGGTTTCAAGGAGTATTTCAATGGTGAAAATGCTCGCTGCACGACTGCACGCGCTCGGTGAGCCGATGTCCGTGGACACGATCGACGTGCCCACCCCGCGGCCGACCGACGTGCTCGTGCGGGTCAAGGCGTGCGGGATCGTTCCGAACATGGCCAACGTGATCAACAACTGGCCGACATGGTTCCCGCACCAGCCGTTGCCGAAGTTCCCCGCCATCTTCGGCCTGGACGCCGCCGGCGTGGTCGAAGCGGTCGGCGACGCCGTGCTGCACACCAAGCCCGGTGACCGGGTGTACGTCAACCCCCTGCGGTCCTGCGGCAGTTGTCAGGTGTGCCGGGGCGGCGAACTGAGCCGGTGCCGCTATTTCACGTTGAACGGATACTTCAGCACCTCCCGTGACGGACAGCGGATCTTCGACCTGTACCCGTACGGCGGTTTCGCGGAGTACATGACCGCCCCGCAGTACTCGATCGTCAACCTCCCGGACAACCTGACGTTCGAGCAGGCCGGCAAGCTGGGCTACATCGGCACGTCCTACGGGGCCCTCAAGAACGCCGCGGCAGGCCCCGGCCAGGTCGCGCTCATCGACGGGATCACGGGAACCCTCGGTGTCGCGTCGACCGTGCTCGCGCTGGCCTCCGGCGCCTCCCGGGTCCTCGGCACCGGCCGCAACGAGGAGATCCTCAAGCGCGTCCGGGAGCTGGACCCGGACCGCGTCGAGGTCTTCCGGCTGGGTGAGGGCTCCACCGGAGAATGGGCGAAGTCCCTGACCGGCGGCGAGGGCGCCGACTATGTGATCAGCGCTCTGGGCGCCAAGGCCCCGGTGGAGACGATGCTCGACTCCATGCAGGGCGTCCGCCGGGGCGGCAGGGTGGTCAACGTCGGCGGCGTGGCCGACCGGCTGCCCGTGGACGTGAAATGGCTCATGGACGAGCAGGTCCAGCTGATCGGCTCCAACTGGTTCAGCACCGCGCAGGGACAGGAACTCGCCGACATGGTGGCCACGGGCGCCCTGAGTCTGTCCTACCTGCAGGCCAAGCCGTTCCCTCTGTCCCGGGTCAACGAGGCGATCTCGGGACTCACGGACCGCGACGGCGGATTCAGCAACTACGTCGTCATCCCCTGACATTCCGTACTCACCCCGCGGCGGACCTGTTCTGCCCTGACCCCCGCCGCGGGGTGTCCATCCCACCGGCCGTGTGCACGGCCGGTGCGCCCGGCAGACGGAGGAGCCCGTGGAACTGCGCTGGCTGGAATCGTTCGTCGTCGTCGCGGAGGAACTGCACTTCGCGCGCGCGGCGGACCGGCTGCACCTGGCTCCTTCCGCACTCAGCGCCCAGGTCAGGGCGCTGGAGTCGCACCTGGGCGTGCGGCTGATCGACCGCGGACGGCGCACCCGCCCGGCGCTGACCAGCGCCGGGCGGCTGTTCCTCGAAGAGGCACGGCTGACCCTCGCCCAGGCCGCCCGCGCCGAGGCCGTGGGCCGGCGTGCCGGTCGTGGGGAGCTGGGGCACGCCGAGATCGCCTACGTGGCCTCGGCCGCCTTCTCCGGGGTGCTGACCGACGTCCTCACCCGGTGCGCGGCCCTCGACACCCACCTCACTGTGCAGGTGCGCGAACTGGAGACGCCGGCCCAGCTGGAGGCCCTGGCCTGCGGGGACATCGACGTCGGCTTCCTGCGCTGGCGGCCGGAGTACCCGCCCGGGATCACGGCCACCTGCCTGCTCACCGAGGAGGTCGTCCTGGCACTGCCGGAGGGCGCCCCGCTGGCGGCGTACGACGCGGTGCCCGCGGCGGAGCTGCGCCACGAGCAGTTCGTGGCCCCGCACTTCGACGAGGAGTACGGCTGCCGCGACCAGATCCTGGAGGTGGCCGGGCATGGGGGCTTCAGCCCGCAGTGCGCTCCTCCGGTACGGGACTTCATCGCCGCTCTCACGCTGGTGGGCGGCGGTCTCGCGGTGGCCCTGGTTCCGGGTTCGCTGCGCCGCGTACGGATACCGGGTGTCGCCTACCGCCCTCTGGCGGACGTACCGCTGACCACCCGGCTGGTGGGCGCCTATCGCAGGGGCGAGACCTCGCCCGCGGTGCGCGGCGTGATCCGCCGGCTGCGGGAGGCCGCTGCCGCCACGGTCGCCGTCGGCTGAAGCCACGCTGCCCGGCAGCCATGTCGGGCCCGAACCGACGCATGTTTGTGCGCGGAAAACGCACTGTCCGAGCAGGTCAGAGGGGTTGTACTACACCTAGGCTCAACACGGCACCGCAGACCCTGGCGGCGTCGGTCGCCGCCCCGGGCGGAGGGACACACGGAGGAACACATGACATCGATCAAGTACGTGGGAGTCGTCGGCGCCGGTCAGATGGGCCGGGGCATCACCGAGGTCTGCGCCCGGGCCGGACTGTCGGTCACGTTGTGCGACGTGACCGAGGACAGGGCGCGTGCCGGACTGGCGGGCGTGGCCGACTCCCTGCTCAAGGCGGAGCAGCGCGGCACCGTCAAGCCGGGAGACCGCGCACATGCCCTGGCCCGGGTCTCGGTCACCGCCGATCTCTCCCGCCTGGCCCGGGCCGACCTGGTCATCGAGGCCGCCGTCGAGGACGAACAGGCAAAGACCGCGCTGTTCCGGCAGCTGGACAAGGTCGTCACCGACCCCGCCGCCGTACTGGCCAGCAACACGTCCTCGATTCCCATCGCCCGGCTCGCGGCCGCGACCGGACGGCCCGAGGGGGTGGTCGGGTTGCACTTCTTCAACCCGGTCCCCGTCATGCCACTGGTCGAGGTGATCCCCTCCCTGCACACCTCAAAGGCCACGGAACTGCGCGTGCGCACCTTCGCGGACGAAATCCTCGGCAAGAGAACCATTGTCACTCAGGACCGCGCGGGCTTCGTGGTGAACTCCCTGCTGGTTCCCTACCTGTTGGCAGCAGTGCGGATGGTCAGCTCCGGCACGGCGACGGCGGAGGACATCGACACCGGGATGACGGCGGGCTGCGCCCACCCGATGGGCCCGCTGCGCCTCGCCGACCTCATCGGCCTGGACACCGTGGCGGCGATAGGCGAGGCGCTGTACGAGGAGTACCGGGAACCGCTGTATGCCCCTCCCCCGATGCTGCGCCGCATGGTCGAGTCGGGTCTGCTGGGCCGTAAGTCGGGACAGGGGTTCTTCAGCTACCAGGCGGCCTGAGGGCCCGCAGCCGCAGCGATGCCTCGCGCGTCCCGCACCTGGGCTGCGCGCGCGGCATCGTCTGGCCGTGAGCGTGCAGGACGCGATCTGCCGTTCGTCGGCCGGCAGGCGGAGGACCGGTTCGCGGGTGTCGCCGGGAAGCCTGCGAGGACGGCGGCGTGGAAATCCACGGTGCCGTCCTCTGGAAGGATTGACGCCCTACGCCGAGTTCCCCCGCGACCAAACGATCGTCCTGCTGAGGGATTCAGCGTGGCCGCGTGGGTGCCGCCCCCCGGACCGCTCGGCCACGCCCGGATCGTGTGCCTGTGAACCACGCGTCATGACGCTCCGGCTCGTCAGGCTGGGAGCCGCGTCAGCCCGGTGTGTCGAAGCCGTCCGCTCCCCCATCGCCAGGACCTTGTGGATGGCGTCGAGCGCGGAGTCGGGTCCCATGGAGACGACGGTGACATGGGCGTCGACCGTCTCCTTCATGGGCGTCTTCCGTCAGCGTCGGGTGGTCAGCGGAACGCCGCCTGGCCGGTGATCGCCTGCCCGACGACCAGGGTGTGCATCTCACTGGTGCCTTCGTAGGTGAGGACGGACTCCAGGTTGTTGGCGTGCCGCAGCGGCGAGTACTCCAGGGAGACGCCGTTGGCCCCCAGGATGGTGCGGCACTCCCGCGCGATGGCGATGGCTTCTCGCACGTTGTTGAGCTTGCCGACGCTGATCTGCTCGGGCCGGATGCGGTGCTGGTCCTTGAGCCGGCCCAGGTGCACGGCGAGCAGTGCGGCGTTGCCCACGGACACGCTCATGTCGGCGAGCTTCTTCTGGGTGAGCTGGAAGGCGCTGATCGGCTTGTCGAACTGGATTCGGGAGTCGGCGTACGCGATGGCCGCCTGGAGCGAGTCGCGGGCCGCGCCGACCGCGCCGAAAAGGATGCCGAAGCGTGCCTCGTTCAGGCAGGACAGCGGTCCACGCAGGCCCTCCGCGAGGGGCAGCCGCGCCGAGTCGGGCAGCCGCACGTTGTCGAAGTACAGCTCCGAGGTGATGGACGCACGCAGCGACATCTTCTGCTTGATGTCCTGCGTGGTGAAGCCGGGGGTGCCGCGCGGCACGAGGAAGCCGCGGATGCCGTCCTCGGTCTGCGCCCAGACCGTGGCCACGTCGGCGATGCCGCCGTTGGTGATCCACATCTTGGAGCCGTTCAGGATCCAGTCTCCTCCGCCGTCGCGGACGGCCCTGGTGCGCATCCCGGAGGGGTTGCTGCCGAAGTCGGGCTCGGTCAGGCCGAAGCAGCCGATCGACTCACCGGCGGCGAGCCGGGGCAGCCACTCCTGCTTCTGCTCCTCCGAACCCCACTTCCAGATGGAGAACATCGACAGCGAGCCCTGCACCGAGACGAAGCTGCGGAAGCCCGAGTCCGCCGCCTCCAGCTCCATGCAGGCGAGGCCGTAGCTGACCGCGTTCGTCCCGGCGCAGCCGTACCCTTCGAGGTGCATGCCGAGCACACCCAGCTTGCCCAGTTCCGGGGCGAGCTCGCGGGCGAAGTGGGCGTTCTCGAACCACTCGCCGATGTGCGGGCGCACCCGGTCGGCGAGGAACTTGGCGACGGTGGCCTGGATCTCGCGCTCCTCGTCGGTGAAGGTGGAGGCGAGGTCGAGCAGGTCGAGAGGGTCCTTCATCGGCTTGCGGCTCATCGTGGGCTCCTGATGGTTGTGGTGCTCGGTTCGGTCGTGGCGCGCCTGCGCGGGGAACGGTCGGGTGACCGGTCTGCCCGGCGTCAGGCGTGGTCGGAAACGCGATGGAGGATCTCCGCGGTGTGCTGGCCCAGGCGCGGTGGCGGCAGGCGGTACTGCGCCGGTGTGCCGCTCAGTGCGATGGGGCTCGCGACCTGGCGGGAGGGCCCGCTGTCTGCTCCGTCGGCGGCTGCGGCGGGGATGTCGACGACGCCGGGGAGGCCGAGTTTCTGGGCGAAGGCGAACGCCTCGTCGAGGGTATTGACCGGTCCGGCGGGCACCCCCGCGGCCAGCAGGACGGCCGACCAGTGGTCCGCGCCGGCCGTGCCCAGCCGCTCGGTCAGGATGTCCCGAAGAGCCGTACGGTGGGCAACCCGGTCGGCATTGGTGCGGAAGCGGTCGTCGGCAGCGAGACCGGGATCCCCGACAACCTCGGCGAGCGCCGCGAACTGCCGGTCGTTGCCGACCGCGATCGCGATCGGGCGATCGGCTGCGGGGAAGGTCTCGTACGGGGCGATGCTCGGGTGCGCGTTGCCCATGCGGCCCGGCACCACACCGGCAACGGCGAACGCCGACGCCTGGTTGACCATGGCCGACAGCAGCGAGCCGAGCAGGTTCACCTCCACCTGCTGGCCCTCCCCAGTGGCGTCCCGGTGCCGGAGGGCCGCGAGGATGCCGAGCGAGGCGTGCAGGCCGGTGACCACATCGACCAGGGCCACCCCCGCCTTCACAGGCTCCCCCGCCGCGTCCCCGGTCACGCTCATCAGACCGCCGACAGCCTGCACGAGCAGGTCGTACCCGGGGATCGCAGCACCCGCACCGCCGCCGAAGCCGCTGATCGAGCAGTAGATCAGCCCCGGGTGCCGGGCGCGGAGTTCGCGATGGCCGAGCCCGAGCCGTTCCATCGTGCCGGGGCGGAAGTTCTCCACCAGCACGTCGGACTCGGCGACCAGGGCACGGGCCTGTTCGCGGCCGGCGTCGGTCGTGAGGTCCAGGACGACGGACCTCTTGTTCCGGTTGACGCTCAGAAAATAGGTCGACGTGCCGTCATGGTCCGCCGGAGGGTGCCAGGCCCGGGTGTCGTCCCCGATGCCCGGCCGTTCGACCTTCACCACGTCTGCGCCGAGGTCGGCGAGGAGCATGGTGGCGTAGGGCCCCGCGAGAACCCGGGAGAAGTCGGCGATGCGCAGCCCATCCAGCGCGCCGCGCCCCGCTGCGTCGAGTACGCCGGTCCATCCGTCCGGTGCGTTGTGCTGGGTGCCCACGCACCCTCCTCTCTGAACGTCCCGCGTGTGCGAGGTGGCTGTGTCCCGGGCGCTTTCCGTTACCACGAGGGCTCCAGAGGCGGTGCCGGGGCGGTGAGCTCGACGAGGGGCAAGCCCTGGCCGAGGGGGGCGGCGGACCGTACGACACTCACCCGCGCCCCCACCCCGACCGCACCCGGCGCCGTCCCGGTGACCTGGCAGAGCAGGTTGAAGCCCTCGCGCATCGCGACGAACCATGTGTTGTGCGGGACATGGCCGTTCCGGCGCACGACGACCCCGGAGCCCTCGCTGCGCTCCGGTGTGAAGGCCGTGGACCCGCAGGCACGGCAGAAGGAACGGCGGTAGGCCGCGGTGCCGCACCAGAGGCAGCGCTGGAAGAACAGCTCGCCGCAGGCCGCCGGTTCGCTCGGCACGGCCGGCGCTGCCGTGGCGGCGGTGGCCGCGTCGTGGTCTTCTCGGACCTCGGTGTGTTCACGGGTGTCTGTCTGGAGCATCACGGCATCCTGCACGCAGTTCGGTGACCGGAAACGGGTGGTCGGAATCCGATGTGGCTCCCCCACCCTGGCCCTGCCGCGGATCGCCGGTCAACGACGTACTGACGCATCTTTGTGCGCGGAACGCGTTCCATCCGCCGAGGTCAAAGCCGGTATACCGGGACTACTCTCAACATGGCGTCCTGGCTGCGGCCCCCTGGTCGAGCGCCTCGGATCATGCGCCGGGCGGCGAGTGGAACCGGTCGACGAAGGACAGCGCTCGCATGCCTCTAACCTGCATCAATAACACGACGGGCGGGAGTTGCGGCTCTGCTGGTCCGTGGATGGTCCGGATCTTGGCTGCTTTCCCCTCAATCAGCGCGTCTGCGTGTTGACGCTCTGCTCAGGAGCGGCACCAAACGCCGGAGCCGATCGGGCCGACAGGATACGAATGCTGCTCCATCGCCGCGCTCCTGTTCACAGACCGAGATAAATCTGCCGGACCCGGGCATCCCGGCTGAGCTCGTCGGACGTCCCGGTCATGGCGACGCTTCCGTTCTCCATGACCAGGCAGTGACTCGTCGCGCCGAAGGTGAGTTTGGCGTTCTGCTCCACGAGGAGCAGGCTCAGGCCCTCGTCGCGCAGCCGCCGGAGCGCGCTCAGAATTTCGCCGACGAGCTTGGGCGAAAGCCCCATCGACGGTTCGTCGAGCAGCAGAATGCGCGGCCTGGCCATCAGGGCACGGCCGATGGAGAGCATCTGCTGCTGCCCGCCGGAGAGCGCCCCGGCCAGTCGGTGTCTCATCTCGTCCAGGACCGGGAAGAGTTCATGCACCTCCGCCAGCGTGGTGCGGGTCTCGGCGTCCCACCGGCGGGCGTAGGCGCCCAGCATCAGGTTCTTCTCCACGGACAGGCCGGGGAACACATGCCGGCCCTCCGGTACGTAGCCGATGCCGTGCCGCACCATGTCGCGGGCCCGCACTCGGGTCAGGTCGCGCTCGCCCAGCGTGATGCGTCCGCTGCCGCGCGGTACGAGGCCCATCAGGGCCTTGAGTGTGGAGGTCTTGCCCGCGCCGTTGGCGCCGATGATGCCTACCGACGCACCGGGTTTCACACTGAAGCTGATCGAACGGACCGCGCAGACTCCGCCGTAGTGCACGGAGAGGTCGTCTACGGCGAGAGTCGCGGCGGTTTC
Organism: Streptomyces sp. NBC_01537; assembly: GCF_045040445.1. Lineage (NCBI taxonomy): Bacteria > Bacillati > Actinomycetota > Actinomycetes > Kitasatosporales > Streptomycetaceae > Streptomyces > Streptomyces sp. NBC_01537. The sequence continues at coordinate 1,364,619 of NZ_CP109392.1, forward strand.
GGCGAGGCGAGCAGGGATCCTCTTCACCGGGTTGCCTCCTTCGGGGCCGGGGCCCGCTCTGGCAGCGGAACGTCGGCCATCGCGGAGTCGCCGAGGTACGCCTCGATAACCTCAGGCGCAGCGACCACCTCGGCAGGTGTGCCCTCTGCGATGATCACGCCGCTGGAAAGCACTGTGACGTGCTCGCACAGCGACATGACCAGGCCCATGTTGTGCTCGATGAGGACGACCGTGGTACCGCTGTCACGGATGGAGCGCACGATGCGGGCGAGCTGCTGCACCTCTTCGCCGTTCAGGCCGGCGGCCGGTTCGTCGAGCAGCAGCAGCCGGGGCCGGGCGGCCATGGCGCGGGCGATCTCGATGCGCCGCTGAATGCCGTACGGGAGGGAGCCGGGCGCGGACTCGGCGAAGTCAACGATCCCGAAGCGTTCCAGGAGTTCCTGGGCCTGGCGGCGCAGTTGCCGCTCGCGGCGTACGATGCCGGGCTGCCACAGCGCGTACTGCCAGATGGTGTGGGTGCGGGAGCGGTCGAGGGCGACGAGGATGTTCTCGCGGACCGTCAGCTGGCCGAACAGCCGCAGGTTCTGGAAGGTGCGGGCCATGCCGAGGAGGGAGAGCGCGTACGGGCGGGTGGTCGTGGTGTCACGGCCGGTGAAACCCACCTGTCCCGAACTGGCCCGGTAGAAGCCGCTGATCACGTTGAACAGGGTGGTCTTGCCGGAGCCGTTGGGTCCTACGATGCCGCGGATCTCGCCCGCTTCGACCGTGAGGGAGACGTCGTCCAGGGCGCGCAGCCCGCGGAAGTCCTTGGTGACGGACCGGATCTCCAGGAGGGGCTCGCCCGCGGCGTCGGGTGCATCGGGCGCGTCGTACGGCTGGAAGGGGCGCAGCTGCGCACGGTCCTCACTCCGGCCGCGCCGCCGGTTCGCGAACTCCTTTGCGCGGGACGGGATTCCGGCGAGTCCGGTCGGCGCGAAGACAACCATGAGGACGACCACCACGCCGTATCCGAGCTGTGCGTAGGTCGAGAAGTCGGAGAGCCACTCGCGGATCAGGGTCAGCCCGACGGCGCCGACCACACAGCCGGCCAGGGAGCGTCGGCCGCCGATGATGACCATGGCGAGCAGAATGAACATGTTGCCGATGGAGAAGGTCTCCGGGGCGACATAGCGGATGAGGCCCGCGTACAGGACTCCGGCCAGACCCCCGTACAGGCTGGCGAGCAGGAACGCGGTCATCCGCAGCAGTGGTATCTCCGCGCCCATCGCGCCGGCGGCCAGCGGGTCGTCGCGCATCGCGCGCAGTCGTCGCCCCAGTGACGTGCGGACGACGAAGAGCCCGAAGCCGAGGCCGAGCGCGCAGACCACCAACTCCAGGTAGTAGTAGAGGTATTCGCTGGAGAGGTCGACGCCGGGCAGGGTGGGCAGGGGGATCCCGGAAATGCCGTCGGCGCCTCCCGAGATCGAGGCGTTGGTGACCCAGTTGATGAAGCCCAGCGCCAGGCCGAGCGTGACGATCCCCAGGTAGTGGGACTGCATGCGCAGCGCCGGTATGCCGACGAAAAGGCCTGCCGCCACGGACGTGAGCAGCGCGAGCACGGCCGCCGTCCAGAACCCGTACCCGGAGTGGGTGGTCAGGATGGCGAGGGTGTACGCGCCGACGCCGAAGAAGGCGACCTGAGCGAGGTTGATCTGCCCGGACACGCCCATGGCCAGGCCCATGCCGATGGCCAACAGGGCATAGATGACAGCGATGTTGACGACATGGATGGAGTAGCCGCCCAGACCGTACGGCAGCAGCCAGGCGGCCACCGCGGCGGCTCCGAGCCCTCCGATACGGATACGGAACCTCACGCGCGGCTCACCGTCCTCTCCCCGAAGACGCCCATGGGCCGGATCATGATGGCGGCGGTGAAGACCAGGAAGGTCACCAGCACCGAGTAGCCCTGGAAATGTCCGGCGGCGTAGGAGTCGAGAACGCCGATGGCGAGCCCGCCGACGACAGCGCCCGGTATGGAACCGAAGCCGCCGAGCATCGCGGCGGCGAAGCCCTTGATGCCGAGCGCGCCGCCGAGCGAGGCGTCGACGTACAGCATCGGCCCGACGAGACTGCCGGCAAGGGCCGCCAGGCCCGCGCCGATGGAGAAGGCGAGGGCGTTGCTGCGGCCGACGTTGATGCCGACGGCGGTGGCTGCCTCGTGGTCCATGGCGACGGCCTGCATGGCTGCGCCGCGTTTGGTGCGCGAGAGGAACCAGGCGAGGCCGGTCACGGCGAGTGCCGCGACGCCCATGACCAGGAGGTCGTAGGTGCGCACCCGCACCCCGAACAGGTCGAGCGGGGCGGCCCGGACGGGCGAGGGGACCGCCCGTCCCGTGGTGCCCCAGATCAGGATGGCTACTGCCTGGAGGACGATGCCGAAGCCGATCGTGCCGATCAGCATCAGGTCGAAATCCTTGTTCTCCAGCGGGCGCAGCACCCGCTCGATGACCAGTCCGATGGCGCCGGTGACGACGATCGCCACGATCACGGCGACGGCGAACGGCAGTTCGGACGTCAGATAGAAGGTCGAGGCCGCGTACGCGCCGATCATGGCGATGTCGGCGTGCGCGAAGTTCACCAGGCCCATGGTGCGGTAGACCAGGGAGAACCCCATGGCGACCAGCGCGTAGACCGCCCCGAGGCTCAGGCCCCCGACGAGTGTCTGCAGTGTCTCTTGCACGGAAGTCTCCCGATGCCCAATGCCTACTGCTGCGGGACGAGCTTGCCGTCGCGGATGATGCCGATGGAGGTCCTGGTGATTCCCACGCCGTTCTCGCCGTACTGGAAGTCGCCGAGCAGGCCCTGGTAGTGGGTGGCACGGATCGCGTCCGCGAGTTTCTCGCCGGTGGCGGCCTTGCTCGTCTTCAGGGCGGTGAGCAGGATGTTCGCCCCGTCGTACGCCTTGGCGCCGTGCAGCTCCGCCTCCTTGCCGTAGGCGGCCTGGTAGGCGGCGGCGAACTTCTTCGAGGCGTCGCTTGCGTCGTTGCTCAGATAGGGCGAGCTGACGATGGTGCCCTCGACGGCGGCCTTGCCCGCGGTGTCGAGGAAGACGGGGGTGCCCTGTGGCGCGGCGCCGGCGAAGGGCGCGGTGATGCCCAGGTCCCTGGCCTGCTTGACGATCAGTCCGGCCTCGACCTCCTCCGAACCGATGAAGATCACCTCGGGCTTCTGCGACCGGATCTTCGTCAGCGCGGCACTGAAGTCCTTCTGATCGGTGGTGACCACCTGGTCGGTGGACGGGCTCACGCCGAGCCCCTTCGCTGCCTTGAGGAAGGCGTCGTGCTCGCCCTTCCCGAAGGAGCCGTTGTTCGTGATCACGGCGATTTTCTTGTAGCCCTTGTCCTTCACCAGGTACTGGGCGAGCGTCGAGTCGTAGGTTGTGCTCGTCGGTCCGTTGAGGAAGAGGTACGGGCTCTTCAGCGCGACCAGGGCGTCGGACTGGCCGGAGGTGATGTTGGGGATCTTCGCCTGCTGTAGCACCGGCCCCATCGCGACGGTCACCGCGCTCTCCGCCGTGCCGATCATGGCGACGTACTTCTCGCTGACCAGCTTGCGGGCGATGTTGGTGCCGGTGGTCGGGTCACCCTGGTCGTCGAAGAGCTTCAGCTGGATCTTGCGGCCGTCGATGCCGCCCTTCTTGTTCCACTCGTCGACGGCGAGCTTGGCGCCCTTGTACTCCCAGTCGCCGAGCGAACTGAGCTGCCCGCTCTGGGCGTCGACGACGGCGATCTTGATGGGGCCGGTGGACGCCTTGGTGTCGTCCCCGGAGTCGCCGGGCGCGCTGCACGCGGTGAGTGCCACGGCCAGCGCGGCCGTGCAGACGGCGGCGCGGGTGGCGGTGGTGGTGGGTAGGCGTGGGGTGCGGGTCATGAGGTCACCTCGTTGTGAGCGGAGCGGGCAGTCGTAGGGTGGCCGGGGCGGTCAGTCGGTGAAGGACCCGCGGTAGATGTCCTTGATGTTCCAGTGGCCCGGCGTCGGAACGGGTTCGTTGACCATCGGTACGTCGATGACGGCCGGCCTGCGCCGCGCGATGGCGTCGGCGAGGGCCTTGGACAGGTCGGCGGGAGCGGCGACGGTGTAGCCGTCGGCGCCGCAGGACCGTGCGAGAGCTGCGAAGTCCGGGCTGTACGGCCGTCCCTCGGTGTCCTTGAACTCGCAGCCGTAGGACCGTCCGAACGACGAGGCCTGGAGGTCGGCGATGGTGCCGTGGGCCCGGTTGTTCATCACCACGAAGATGACGGGCAGACCCTGCTCGACGGCCATCGGCAGCGCGGGCAGCTGCGCGCTCATCCCGCCGTCGCCGATCAGCGCGACCACCACGCGGTCCGGCCGGCCTATTTGCACACCGACCGCGGCGGCCGGTCCGAAGCCCATGGTCGAGGCTCCGCCCGGGGTGATGAACCGTCCGCCTTCGGGGAGTTCGTAGCACTGCGCGACGCCGTTCTTGTTCCAGCCCACGTCGGTGACGAGTACCGCGTCGTCGGGCAGCGCGTCGCGCAGGTCGGCGAGGATGCGCTGCGGTCGCAGCGGGAAGTTGTCGCTGCGTCCGTCCTCGCGGGCGGTGTCGAAGACGGCCCGGCGGGCGGTGGCGATGGTCTCGCGCAGGCCCTTTCTCACCAGGGGCTCGGGCACGGCGGATCGTACGGCCTCACCGATCGCCTGTACCGCGTCGCCGGCATCCGCGACGGCACCGATCTCGACGGGGTAGTTGCGGCCGATCTCGGCGGGGTCGATGTCGATCTGGATGAGCTTGGTGGGCGGGCTGTCCTTGTCACCGAAGGTCCAGGTGTACGCGGGATCCCACGAGCTGGCGTCGGTCTCCGCGAACCGGGTCGCGAGTGCAAGGACGACATCGGCGCCCTTGGTGTACTCGTGGGTGGTCTCCAGGCCCCAGAAGCCGGGCATGCCGAGCAGCAGGGGATGACTGTCGGGCAGGACCCCCTTGCCCATCAGGGAGTGGGCGAGGGGAATGTCGAGGTGCTCGGCGAGCTCCGACAGGGCCTGGCGGGCCGCAGGTTCGCGCAGTCCGCCGCCGAAGTAGATCAGCGGCCGGTCGGCTCTCAGCAGCTCCTCGGCGATGCGCTCGGCGGTGGCCCGGTCGAGAGCGGGAAGCGCGGAGCCGCCGGGCAGCGGGTGCTCGCCCGCGTACTCCTCGGCCTGCCGGCTGAACAGGTCCATCGGTACGTTGACGAGCACGGCCCCCGGCCGTCCGGAGGTCGCGGTCCAGAACGCCCGCTCCGTGGTGCGGGCCAGGTCCTGGACGCGGTGGACGTTCCAGGCGCGCTTGGTGAACGGCCGGTAGATCGCGGTCTGGTCGGCGTCCGCGTGGAGGTTGACCTCCTGGTGCGGGTGGCGGCCGTAGTAATAGGAGGGGACGTCGCCGGAGATGACGATCAGCGGAATGGAGTCCAGGGCGGCGGTGGCCACTCCGGTGACCGCGTTCATCATGCCGGGGCCGACGTGGGTGAGCAGTACCCCGGGCTTCCCGGAGGCGCGGGCGTAGCCGTCGGCGGCGTGCGCGGCGGCCTGTTCGTGGCGGGCGATCACGAACTCGATGGTGCTGGGGCCGAGCGCGTCGAGCAGGGCGATGTTGGTGTGGCCACAGGTGCCGAAGATGTACTGGACTCCATACGACTCGAGCTGGCCCACCAGGGCTCTGGCAGCGGTCACGGTCATGCTCCGGTCCCCTCGTCGATGGTGGTCGTGTCGCCCCAGACGGACAGGCCGCGCAGGATGAGGGTCTTGACGACCGTGTAGTCGTCGATCATCGAGCGGGGGGTCTCCCGGCCGAAGCCGGAGTCCTTGACCCCGCCGAAGGGCACGTGGTCGAGGCGGTAGTTGGAGCTGCCGCCCGCGATCAGCGCGCCGGTCTCCAGTTCGCGCCAGGCGGTGATGATGCGGCCCATGTCGCGGGTGAACAGTCCGGCCTGCAAGCCGTAGCGGCTGGCGTTGCAAGCCTCGATGACCGCGCCGAAGTCGTCGTACGGGAGCACCGCGACCAACGCCCCGAAGACCTCATGGACCACGACCGAGGCGGACTCGGGCGGCCCGGCGACGATGGTGGGCGCGGCGGTGGCGCCGTCCCGGGTGCCGCCGCGCAGCACGCGGGCGCCGGAGCCGGCGGCCTCGGCGGACCAGCGCACCACGCGTTCGGCGGCGTCCTCGTCGACCATCGAGCCCACATCGGTGGCCGGGTCGAGGGGGTCGCCGACCTTCAGGGCGTCGACGGCGGCGGCGAAGGCGTCGAGGAAGGCGTCGTAGCGGGAGCGGTGGACGTAGACCCGCTGGACGGAGATGCAGCTCTGGCCGGAGTTGCTGTATCCGGTGCGGGCGCATTCCTTCGCGGCCTGTGCGATGTCACCGTCCTCGCAGACGATCGTGGCGGCATTGCCGCCGAGTTCGAGGACCAGGCGTTTGGCACCGGCGGCCTGGGCCACGGCCCGGCCGGTCGCCGCACTGCCGGTGAAGCTGATGACGGCGACCTCCTCGGCCGCGCACAGCAGCGCGCCGACCTCGCCGCCGCCGTGGAGCAACTGCACGGCCTGCGGGGGCAGTCCGGACTCCAGGAGCAGCGCCACGATCGCGGCGGTGACGGCCGGCGCCTGCGGCGGGGCCTTGACCAGTGTGGTGTTGCCCGCGGCGAAGGAGGCGCCGAGCTTGTGGGCGAGGAGGTTGGCGGGTGCGTTGAAGGGGGTGATGGCGAGGGCCACCCCGGCCGGTGCGCGGTAGGTGAAGGCGGTGTTGCCGACCCCGCGTTGCCAGCCCGCGACCGGCAGCGTCTCGCCGCCGATGTGCCGGGCCTCGGACGCGCACACCGCGAAGGTGTCCGCCACCCGGTCGATCTCGCCGCGCCCGTCCTTGAGCGGCTTGCCCAGCTCCAGGGCGAGCAGCCGGGCCAGACCCTCGCGGTGGGCCGAGGCGGCGCGCGACGCCCGGTCCAGGATGTCCGCGCGCAGGGCGGGGGCGAGCCCGGCCACCGTACGGGCCGAGGAGCGGGCGTAGGCGAGGGCGCGGGCCACCTCCTCCCCGGTCGCCGTGCTCGTCCGGCTGACAACGCGGCGCAGATACGGGCCCGTTCGGGCCGCGGCGGGGCCGTCGCCGCCCCACTGGCCCGCGACGTACGGGGGTGCCTCGGCCACTGTCGCGTCTGTGCCGGCCTTGAGAAGCGAATCCAGCATGAGATCTCCCAGGAAACCGCTTAGTGGCACTGGTGGACTGCTCTGTGGTTCGGCGTGTAACGTACGGGCGCCAACTCGCGGTGGCAAGAGGAAAGTTCAAGGAAGTTACGGAGCGGAGGGAGAACGCGAGTGGACAGCACCGAGCAGGAGCAGACGGCCGAGGCGACCGGGGTGCGCAGTGTGCGCAGAGCTCTGGACATCCTCGGTCTGCTGACCGAGGATCAGCCCACGGTCACGCTGAGGGAGATCGTCGACGCCACCGGCCTTGCCAAGACCACGGTGGTCCGCCTGGTGCAGACCCTCGAACAGTGCGGCCTGCTCTGGGACACCCCGGCCGGCTACACCGCTGGTCCCGGTCTGTGGCGCTGGGCTCACCTCGCCCACACCAGCTGGGAACTGCCCCGCGAGACCCGCAAGCTGATGCGGGAACTGGTCGCCGAGCAGCAGGAGACGGCCAATCTCTTCATGCTGCGCGGCCTGCACCGCGTCTGCGTGGCGCAGCAGGAGAGCCCGCAGCCGCTGCGCCATGTGGTGAGGGTCGGCGATGAACTCCCGCTGTGGGCGGGCGCCTCGTCCAAGATTCTGCTGCGTACGGCCCCCGACGGCCTGCTGCACCGGATCGCGGCGGGCTCCCCGCACGGAGAAGGGCATGCCCGGCAGCTGCGGCTGTGGGCGGACATCGCGGCGGAGCAGGGTTTCGCGGTCAGCCGGGGCGAGCGCGACGAGGGGCTGACCGCCGTGGCCGTACCCGTCCTCGGACGCACCGGGGCCGTCGTCGCCGCGCTCTCGCTCAGCGGGCCCAGCCACCGCTTTCCCGAGTCCGCCGTCCAGCGGTTCGCCACCGCGCTCGGCGACGTCGCCCGCCAGATGTCGGACCAGGGCTTCGACCACCCGCTCAGCCCGACGAAATGATCCCACCGCAGTAGCCGCAGCAGTCGCAGTAGCCGCAGAAGGAGCCGGTAGATGCCCGAACGACCGCTCTCAGGAATCCGCGTACTCGATCTCACCAATGTGCTCGCAGGGCCTTACTGCAGTTATCACCTCATGCTCCTCGGCGCCGAAGTGGTCAAGGTCGAACAGCCGGGCAAGGGCGATCTGGCCCGGAGCCTCGGCCCAGACCCGGAGCTCAACCGGGCCGGTGTCGGCGCCTCCTTCCTCGCCCAGAACGCCGGCAAGAAATCCCTCGCACTCGATCTCAAGTCCCCCGGCGACCGGGCCGACTTCGAGGAACTGGTGCGCGGCGCGGATGTCCTCCTGGAGAACTTCCGGGCCGGGGTGCTGACCCGGATGGGATACGGCGCCGACCGGCTGCATGAGCTCAATCCGCGTCTGATCAGCTGCGCGATCACCGGCTTCGGGCAGTCGGGCCCGATGAGCGCCGCCCCCGCCTACGACCAGATCATCCAGGGCCTGTCCGGCATGATGAGCATCACCGGCACCACCGACACCGCACCGCTCAGGGTGGGCTTCCCCGTCTGCGACTCGCTCGGCGGTCTCGGCGCGGCCCTCGCCATCAGCGCGGCCCTGCTCGGCCGGGAGCGGACCGGGCAGGGGGTCCGGCTGGACGTCTCCATGCTGGAGGTCTCCCTCTCCGCGATGGGCTGGGCCGTCTCCAACTACCTGATCAGCGGGCTGCATCCGGAGCCGATGGGCGACCAGAACGCCACCGCCGCGCCGTCGGGGACCTTCGAGACCGCCGAGGGCGGGCTGAACATCGCGGCCAACCGGCAGGAGCAGTTCGTCACACTCTGCCGTCTCGCCGGGCTGCCGCAGCTGATCGACGACCCGCGGTTCGCCGAGCGCGAGGCACGCAAACGCCACCGCGCGGAGCTCAACACCGAGCTGAACGCGGCGCTGCGCCGCAAGAGCGCCCTGGAGTGGGAGGCGATGCTGTCCGAGGCCGGAGTCCCGGCGGCCCGCGTCCTGACCGTCCCCGAGGCCGTGGACCTCGAACAGTTGCGGCACCGCGGTTTCTTCACCGACCTGCCCTATCCGGACGGCTCGGAACGCACCCTGCGGGTCAGCGGCAACGGCGTACTCGTGGACGGCGAGCCCCTCCCGCCGGACTCCCCGCCTCCGCTGCTCGACCAGCACGGCGAGGAACGTACGCGGCTCATCGCCCGCTGGCGGGCGCACAGCCGTGCCGCCGAGGCGCTGGGCTCATGACTCCCGGGCCGCAGGACGGCCTGGTGGCCCAGTGGTGGGCCACCGCCGTCAGCCGGGTCGAACCCGGCATCATCGAACTGCGCGAACACCCCGTACAGGACCTCATCGGCACCACGACATTCGTCGAGACGATCTGGCTGATGCTCCGCGGTGAACTGCCCCGTCCCGAGCAGGCCAGGCTCCTGGAGGCGGCCCTGGTGGCGGGCGTCGACCACGGACCGCAGGCGCCTTCGATCGCTGCAGCCCGGATGGCGGCCACCTGCGGGGTCGGGCTCAACAGCGCCGTGGCCACCGGGGTGAACATGCTCGGCGATGTGCACGGCGGGGCCGGACAGCAGTGCGTACAGCTGCTCACCGAAGTCGGCGAACGGCACGGCCAGGGCAGCGAGTTCGACCTGGCCGTAGCGGAGGTCGCCGAGGAGTGGCGGTCCCGCTCGCGCTATCTGCCCGGCTTCGGCCACCGCTTCCACCCCCGCGACCCGCGCCGTGACCCGCTGCTCGCCCTGGTGGACCGGGCCGTGGCGGACGGCTTTGTCAAGGGCGCCCACCTGCGGGCGGCCCGCGCCATCGAGACGTATCTCAACCGTGGGCGCGAGGGAAGGAAGCCCGTGCCCATGAACATCGACGGCGCCACCGCTGTCATCTACGCCGAACTGGGCTTCGCCGCGCCGCTGGCCCGCGGCCTCTTCGTGCTCAGCCGCAGCGTCGGCATCCTCGCGCACGCCTGGGAGGAGACGGGACAGGGCCGGCGCAACAAGAGCCCCATGCCGCCCTCCATGGTGCCGGTCCACCTGGTGGCACCGACAGCGCGCCAGTAGAACCCGGTTGACCCTCGGGCAAGAAATCTCCTGCCGCATGTCTTGTCATGGGCGCATCCCCGTCCCTAACGTGACCATCCATCACGCGAACCCATTCTGCGGATTACGCGAACCACCTAGTGGACCTTGATCGAATCGAGGGAGCTGAACGATGGAAAGACGCACCTTCCTCCTGACAGCCGCGGCAGGCAGCGCCGCCACGGTCTCCACCACCCTGGCCTCCTCCGCCGAGGCGTCCCCGAAAGACCCGGGCCTCGCGCTCCCCGTACCGCCGCAGTCCCGCGCACTCGGCACCGCGGCCGCCGACTGGCCCAAGGTCGGCGGCAATTACGGCAACCAGAACCACTCCACCCTCCACGACATCACCCCGCAGAACATCAAGAGGCTCGGCGGGGCCTGGCACATCAACCTGGAGGGCGGCTCCACCAGCGCGTACCAGCAGTGCACTGTCGTGGTGCACAGCGGCGTCCTGTACGTCGAGACCACCCAGCAGAACGTCTTCGCCGTCAACGGCAGGACCGGCGAGGTGATCTGGAAGACCAACCTTGGCACCGAGACCACCAACATGCGCGGCGTGGCCGTCGCTGAGGGCAAGGTCTTCACCATCTCGGGCGCCAACATCGTCTACGCCCTCGACCAGGCGACCGGCGCGATCATCTGGCAGAAGCCGCTGATCGTCGAGGACAACGGCGGTGACGACGGCTGTGACAGCAACAGCAGCCAATGCGGCGGCAACAGCGGCGGACTCGCCGGCGCCGTCGTCCACTTCGACGGCCTGATCTACGTCGGCACCGAGGGCTCCACAGCCGGCGCACGAGGCCGCGGCTACGCGCTGGACGCCGGTACCGGCGACGTCGTGTGGACCTTCTGGGGCCCGCCGGGCCCCGGCGAGTACGGACACGACACCTGGGAGGGCGACTCCTGGAAGACCGGCGGCGCGGTCCCCTGGATCCACCCCGCCGTCGACCCCGAACTGGGCCTGGTCTACTGGACGTTCGGCAACCCGTATCCCCGTACGGACGGATCCTCACGCGGCGGTGACAACCTCTTCGCCAACTCGATCGTCGCCATCGACGCCAAGACCGGGCGGCGGCGCTGGCACTTCCAGTCCGTCCACCACGACATCTGGGACGCCGACAACGTCATGGCGCCGGTCCTGGCCGACCTCCTCGTCGACGGCAAGAAGCGCAAGGTCGTCGTCTACGGCTCCAAGACCTGCTGGTTCTACATCCTCGACCGCCGCACGGGCGAGGCCGTCCACGGCATGGAAGAGCGCGACGTCCCGCAGCACACCGACCAGAAAACCTCGCCCACCCAGCCGTTCCCCGGCGGCGAGCCGTTCACCGACCCGTTCCCCCGCCTCGACAGGACGACCAGACCGGTGCCCTTCTACCCGACCGGCGGCCTCTTCAGCGTCTTCTGGGACCGGGCCACCATCATCTTCCCGGGCGCGGGCGGCGGCGGAGACTGGGGCTTCCCCTCCTTCAGCCCGAAAACCGGCTACGTCTACATCGGCTACGGCCTGGTCAACTCCTCCTACTCCAACACCCACGGCGGCCGGGTCAACACCGCCCGCCCGCTGGGCGAGTTGTTCGGGGGCGGGCTCGTCGCCATGGACCCGCGCGCCAACACGGTGGCCTGGCGCAAGGACGGCGACTGGTCCCTCGCCCATGGCAACGGCATCCTCACCACCGCGGGCCGGCTCCTCTTCCAGGGCCGCCCGGACGGCGTCCTCGAAGCGATGGACGACACCGACGGCAGGACCCTGTGGACCTGGCAGTGCGGCGCCGGAGTCAACACCATCCCCGTCTCGTACGAGATCGACGGCGAGCAGTACGTGGCCGTGCTCGCCGGAGGCAACGGGCTGCCCTTCCCGGACATCCCCAAGGGCGACCACCTGTGGGCGTTCAAGCTCGGAGGCAGTATCGGGCAGGCCCCTGCGCCCACCCCGCCGTCCCGCCGCAACCAGATCCGCACCGCCGCCGTCACCGGCGAGACCGCAAGGAACACCGTCACCCTCGGCCGCGTCTGGGACACCCGGGCCGGTGCGCCCGGCGCCACCGAGAACACCGTCGCCCAGACCGCCATGGCACCCCAGCACCTGACCGTCCCGGCCGGCACCGCGGTCACCTTCACCAACCCCGCCGACAACAAGCAGGCCCACGGCGCGGCGGCGTTCTTCGACGCCGAGTTCGACACCGGCCTGCTGATGCCGGGCCAGTCGTACACGTACACCTTCGGAAAGGCGGGCGAGTACTTCTACAACGATCCGGCCTTCCCCCAGTCCACCGGAAAGATCGTCGTCCAGTGATGAGAGGTCCGAACGTCATGACGGCAAGATCCCGCACCCCGGTATGCGTCCTGGCAGCCGTCGTCGCCACCGCCCTCGTCGCCCTGGCAGCCTTCTTCGGCGCCCACGCCCGGGCCGTAGCCCAGGGGGGCGCGAGGCCCACCGGAGCCCAGGAACTCGGCGACCCTGACTACGGCGTCTGCCGCGGCACCAGCGCCAAGTGCTACCACGACTGGGGCAACTTCACCCCGGCCGCCGACGGCTACAAGGTCCTCCTCTACACCCGCACCGCCGGACCCCGCCACGCCGACCTCGGCCCGGCGCTCGGCGACGGCCTGGACCCGGCGCTGACCGATGCCAACGTCGTACAGAAGGCGATCGTCAAACTGGGCGAGGCGAACGGCTTCGCCGTCGACTGGACCGAGGACGTCACCCAACTGGCCACCCCCTCAAGGCTGTTCCGGTACAACGCCGTCATCTTCTTCTCCACCAGCCGCGACACGCTCGACGACGCCGCACAGACCTCACTGCGCCAGTACATCCGAGGCGGCGGCGGTTTCGTCGGCATCCACAACGCCTTCGGCACGGAGTACAACTGGCCCTGGTACGAGGGGCTGCTGGGCGGCGCCAACTACTACGACCACGGCCCCGAGCAGTCCGGCACCATTGTCACCACGGACCGCGAGGACTCCTCCACCAAAGAGCTCCCGGCGCGCTGGACCTTCACCGACGAGTGGTACAACCTCGTTCCCGCTCCCTCAAAAGTCCGACTTCTGGCGACAGTCGACGAGTCCACCCTCGCCGACGGCGTCACCGGCAGCCAGGGACACCCAGGCCACGGCAAGGTCCATCCGGTGGCCTGGTGCCAGTACTACGACGGCGGGCGCGCCTGGCTCACCACCCTCGGCCATGACGCCAAGGACTTCTCGACCGACGGCTCATTCGCCGGGGCGGAGCAGTTCCAGAAACTGATCCTCGGCGGCATCGAGTCGGCCATGGGCAGGACTCCGTTCTGCCGGGCAGGCTGAACCGCGCCGATCGCAGCCACGGCGTTCCTCGCCGATTGCTCGACCGGTTCGCGATGGGCAGCTCCGCCGACGTCGAACCGCTGTGAGCGCCGTGGCGCACAGATGCGGGTCACTCAAACCTGACGTGCGGTGCGAGCTCGTCGTGCCGCCAAAGCCGGCCCTTTCCGGGACGCCCCGCTAACGGCCCCGCCGGTGCCGTCAGCGGTGACCGGTGTCAATCGCCGTGGCGTCCAGGAGCGGCATGCTCCGTGTCTCTCGCGCCACCGCGGGCTGCGGGAGGGCAGGGAAGTGTGCGGTGATCCGCCAGCCTCCGTCATCGGCGGGGCCCGCTGCGAGGGTGCCACCGGCCGCCAGCGCCCTTTCGCGCAGGCCCATCAGGCCGTAGCCGCTGCGGCCCCCCGCGGGGGACGCGGCCTGCCTGGTTGGCGCGGTGTTGTGCACATCGACTCTCAGCAGGTCGTCGCCCGCCGTGTCGACGCGGATGGCCACCCGGGCGCCGGGCGCATGCCTGCGCACATTGGTCAACGCCTCCTGCACCAGTCGGTGGACGGAGGTCTCCGCATCGGGTGCGAGGCGGGTCCGGCGGGCAGAAGTGGTGATCTCCAGCCGGGTGTCGGCGTGGTCGTCGTCCTGGCCGCAGAACGCGGAAACCAGCCTGGCGAGTTCCACGTACAGGTCGCCGCGGTCCTGGGAGGTGTCCTCGTCCTCGCGCAGCACCCGCACCAGGCGGCGCATGGAGTCGAGGGTCTCCTGTCCGGCCTCGGCGATGTTCCGCAGGACGGGTCCGACGCTGTGGGGTGCGCTGAGGTGGACGAAGCCGGCCGCCTGTGCCTGCACCACGATGCCGGTGACGTGGTGCGCGACGAAGTCGTGCAGATCCCGTGCGAGTTGCAGCCGCTCGTTGAGGCGCACGGCGGCGACCATGCGAGCCCGGCGGGCGTCCAGCATGCGCAGATAGCACCCCGCTCCGATCGCCCCGCCGACGACGAACGTCAGCAGGAAGGGGTAGGTCAGGGTGATCCCCGTGCCCCCGGTCCGCAGCGGTTCATCGATCACGGCGGCCGCGAGCGCGGCGGACACTGCGACGGCCGCGACGGGCCGGGCGCTGCGGCAGGTACGGATGAGCAGGATCAGAAGGCATGTCGTCTCCAACAGCCCCCAGTCCGGTACGGACCGCCCCACCAGCACGAGATCCAGGGTCAGCGCCAGCGACCCGACCGCGGCCACTCCGGCCCGCCACTCCGCGGGCAGCCGCCGTCCCGGCACGAGCAGCAAGGCGACGGCGGCCAGGCCGCTCAGCGACGGCAGCCAGTCGGCCCGGCCCGGGTGGCTGGGCCAGATCATCTCCACGTCGAGCAGCCACGCCAGGCCCAGCCCGGCGAACAGCGCACCGAGGCCCAGCCTGCGGCGGCGCCATGGAGGCTGGGCGGATGCGCCATGTGCCATACGGTGAAGGCTACGGAAAGGCCCGGCCGTCGTGGTCCGATCGGTCCATTGCCCGCCAACGGCCGCCCACAACCTGTCAGTTGTGGTAGAGGCGTGGGCAGTCGCCTGGGGCGCCACTCAGGTCACCGGGGTTCCCGGGAGGAGCCGGTGCGCGGCGTGGTCGTGTCGGCCGGCGCACGGTGGGACCGGGCCCCCAACCACAGCAGGACGGCCTCGGTACGGCCGGCGACGCCCAGTTTGGCGTAAATTCGGCTCAGATAGTTCCGTACGGTCTTCACCGTGAGGGACAGCCGCTGCCCGATTTCGGTGACCTTGAAGCCGCGCGACAGCAGGTCCATCACCTGCCGCTCGCGCCGCGACAGCGGTTGGGGCAGGGGCCCGCCGACGTCGGCGGCCGGTCCGGGGCGGGCGGAGACTCCTCGCATGAGCGCGGCTGCGGCCACCGGCGAGAGGGCCGTGTGCCCGACCGCCGTACTCCACATCGCGCTCGTCAGCATCCATTTCCCGTAGTCCCAGTCCACCAGGTAACTGGTCGCCCCCAGACCGAACGCGGTGGTGATCTGCTCGGTGTCCGCCACCGGGCAGATGAGAAGCACCGGCAGAGCCCGGCCCCCCATGGCTCTCCGCAGCCGGGGCAGGTCGTGGGCGGGTTCGTGGGAGCGCAGCAGTACGACATGGCACTGGCTGCTCGCCAGCTCCTCGTACGGGGCGTGCACCTGCCGGATGCGGATCGAATCGTCCTCATCCAGCCAGCTCCGGTTCGGCCAGTCGCCCTCGGGGCAGACCACGTTCACGGAAATGGTGCCTGCGGGGCGTGGGGCCGTGATGACCGGCGGGGATGATCGCACTTCCACAGGTTCCTTCCTTCAAGGCTGTGACAGCCTTCCGTCATGGCGGGGGCGGGGGGTGCTCGTCGACTGTCCTCCCGTGGCCCGGCCCCGGGGCACCGGCCGTTCGACTGACTTCCCGGGGCGTCAATCGGCCGAATGGCCGTTGCGCCGACCGCGGTCGTCGTGGCCCGAGTCCTACGGCCGGCCTTCGCCGTTTCTGCCTCCGCCATCCATCGCTCAGGGCAGGATCAGGGACGTGAGCAGTCATGGGACGCGTGTCCTCATCGCCGATGATCAAGACATGGTCCGGGCAGGCTTCCGGCTGATCCTCGACTCACAGGACGGAATCGAGGTGATCGGCGAGGCCTCGGACGGGGCCCGGTGCGTGGAACTGGCCCGCCGGCTGCGCCCGGACGTGTGCCTGGTCGACATCCGGATGCCCAAGCTCGACGGCCTGGAGGTGACCCGGCTGCTGGCCGGCCCCGGCGTGGCCGAACCGGTCAAGGTCGTCGTGGTCACCACCTTCGACCAGGACGACTACCTCACCATCGCACTGCGCAACGGCGCCTGCGGCTTCCTGCTCAAGGACGCTGCCCCCGCGCTGCTGATCGAGGCGGTACGGGCCGCGGCACGCGGTGACGCGCTGGTCTCGCCCGCGGTGACCGTCCGGCTGCTGAAGCGGCTGGAGGAGCAGGCCCCGCCGCCCACGCCTGACTCCGCGCTCCCGCTCAGCGCACGGGAACTCGACATCGCCCGCCTGGTGGCCGTCGGCCGTACCAACCAGGAGATCTGCGACGAGCTCTTCCTGTCCCTGTCCACCGTCAAGACACACCTGGGCAGCATCCAGAGCAAGCTCGGGGTGCGGAACCGCGTGGAGACGGCCGCCTGGGCCTGGGAGAACGGCGCCGTCGCCCGCCATCGGCGCCATCTGCCCTGACCTGACCCCGGGCTCAGCCGTCGGTCACGGCTACGACCTGGGTGATCGGGTCACCCAAGGAATACCGGCTCCAGGCACTGTCCGCGCGGGAGTCGACGCCTCGCCAGCGGAGTACGGGCTTCCCAGGGCGACCGAGACACCGGCCCGGCACGCGGTGATCACCGCGTCCACGTCGCACCACGCGGCGCCCCGGTGATGCGTGCCCGAAACGCTGCTTTCAGGGTGTCGAGCACGGACCGCTTCGGGGGCTCCTCCAGGTCGAAGAACCTCTGGCGGATCGCCTCGGCCTCACTGGGGTGAGCCCACTCCACAGCGAACTGCTCTCCCAGTACCTTGTCCAGGTCGCCCGGGCTCGGAATGAGTGAATCTCCCGTGTGCTCCCCCATGACACGATCGGCCGGCTCGCGCCGCGGATCCACCCAGTACAGGAGCCATGCCCCTTCCGCATAGGGCTCGACGAGCACCGCACATCCGGCCAAATCCCCCCTGGTTGCCCGGCCCACTCGCCCGTGCCCGACGTCTTCGGGTTTCACCACCACGGCGCCCACCTCCTCGGAGTCCTGTGCTGGATGTGCATACTGCGGTGGAAGTGGTGTCCCTTCTGGTACCGCTCCAGGCTCGAAACGTACCCGCCTTGATTCTTCTTCCACATCGCGGAGCGCCAGTAATACTGTTCTCTCCAGCCCGGAAGGCGCGCACAACGCGGTATGCCCTGAACGCCCAGACCGCGGTACCGGCGACCACGCACCCCCGTAGCCAGTGAGAACTCGTACAGCCGAGGGCCCCGATCAGGGCCCGGACGGGATCGTGGAGGTGCCTGGTGAGGGTTCGATTGCCGGATGATGGAGGCCAGCCGCGGGCGTCGGTGCCGTTGACGCCATCGCGGCGGACGTCGCGAGGCTTGGCGTACGTCCTGTTGGTGGGCCCGTTTCTGCTCGCGTGGTGGGTGATCTACTACTTGGTGTGGTGGCCGATGCGGCTGATGACCTGGGATGCGCTGCAAGTGGCCCGCCAACGTCGTCGGCAGCGGCAGAACCCGCCACCGCGCTCCTGGTGAATGGTCGGCGCGGCCTCCGGACCATGCCGGGCGTGGGCATGGCATCGGCGGATCGTACGCCGCCGGCGGTGGTCAGACACTTGGAATGGGCTCCGGCTCGAACGAGAACGACGAGGTCGGGTGTGATCACGTCTGGCCATCGGACCTGGGCGGACTCGACGAGCTTGAAGAACATCGCCCTCGGCAGCTCGGGAGCGGGCACCCGGCAGGGTACCCCGTCGCCCTGGCGAGTACGGCTCGCGCCCTCTCCGGCCACGGTGTGCCTGCGCCAACAGGTCGGGGTCGCAGCCGGGGCACGTCGGCCGCCCCGGGCAGTCGAGCCCAAGCGAGTCACGGTCGGTAGCGGATCTCCAACATCACGCAGCCTCCTGTTGTCCGGTACGGGCCGTGTTCCATACCCGGGGGCCGGGCGGCGAAGTCTCCGGCGCAGAAGGTCTGATTCAGGGTCAGGTCGTGCAGGTCTCCCGCGAGCAGATAGACCTCCTCGACCCACTCGTGCCGGATCACGCCGGAGAACGAGGTGTCGAGCCCGGGCTCCCAGCGCACCAGCCGGGTCAGCACCTCGGGATCGGCCTCGTCCCTGCTCAGAATCCTCTCGGCGGTCCCGGGCTGTGGTCCGGTGCGCCACGGCATGGCGTCCGGTGAGAAGAATTCCCGCTCGTCCTTCATGACAGTGACCTTCTGCAAGGAGTAAGAAGCAGGAGTCGGCACTTCCCTCCAGCACCGGTTCGCCTTTGCGCCGTCCGGCCCGGGAAGCAGCCCGCTGCGGGAGCCGGACGCGTCGACGCGAGACTCCCCTTCGTTCCGTGCCGCTGCGCAGATCGCCGTCCATCAGGTCCCCTGCTTCAGGTCGGCAGTAAGGCAAGCAGATGCAGCTTCGCCCGGGCCCACTCCTGGAGTGTCACATCACCCCGCCCGGCGTCGGCAAACATTGCGCGCATCACCCCCTTGGCGACCACGGCCTTATCGGGCTGGTCACCTTTCCCGTCTCAGGCAGTTCAAGGACCACTGCCTGGTTGTGCCCAGACCTTGCGGTGCTCATGCCCTGCTCAGTCCTCGCCCCATGTGCCCTGTGCACTTGTTGAAGATCATCACTTCCA
The DNA here is from genome assembly GCF_045040445.1 of Streptomyces sp. NBC_01537. Taxonomy (NCBI): domain Bacteria; kingdom Bacillati; phylum Actinomycetota; class Actinomycetes; order Kitasatosporales; family Streptomycetaceae; genus Streptomyces; species Streptomyces sp. NBC_01537. The sequence continues at coordinate 1,383,508 of NZ_CP109392.1, forward strand.
CTGCCGTGGCAGGCCTGGGATCGGGCTGAGGGCGGCGTCGCCAGTCGGACGTCGTCTCGCAGGTGCTGCAGGCCGTCCGGGGTGTTCTCGCCCGCCCGCTCGTCGCCCACAGCACCTGCTGGCACCCCCCGGAGACTGCCCGCCGCACCGGGCGACGCGCCGACCTCATCCACCAACGCCACGCGGCCGTTCACACCCTCCTGGACCAGGGCGTCGGTCTGCTCGAGTGCTCCCGCCGCCTGGGCTGGGGCCTGGACACCGTCAAACGCTACGCACGCGCCGCCAGTGCGGAGGACCTGCACCGCCCCGCCGCAACCTGCGCAGCCGCCTGGCCGAGCGGCCCTACGTCCCCGTCATGCACCTGCTCGCCGAGATCCGCGCCCTCGGCTATCCCGGCAGCGCCACCCTCCTGGTCCGTTACCTCAACGACGGACGCGGAGAGAAACTGCCGTCGCGCACCGTGGCCAGGGCGGCGAGCCGATCCTGCTCCGAGGTGTCGTAGACGGACCCGTCGACCAGGCCCGTGACGAATGCTTCGAAGTTCTCCGCGACCAGGGTGACCGCGAAGTGGTCCTCCTGGTCTACGTGAACCACTGTCGGCTCGCCGTGCCTGCCGCACGCGCGGTAGTCGAGGGCGAGCATGTCATGGCCGGCAGAGGGGGTGTCGGCGAAGTAGACACCGATGTCGGGGTATTCCCACACGTCGATCCAGAACCGACTGCCGAACTCGCCGCCGAGCGACTGCGGCCGGGTCCGTCCGACACCCCGGATACCGGTGATCTCGAAATGGCCGTCAGCCCAGGAGGTCGGCTCGGTCATCGGGAAGTGGACCCGGGTCGGAACTCCGCCATTGTGCGCGGACATCAGCGCGAGGTAGGAGGCCGGAAGCCGGTATCCGCCGAGCTCGTCCTCCAACGACGCGATCAGCTCCCGCGAGGGCGGGGCCTCCTCCACGTACTCCTCCAGCGCGTACGCCGAGTCGTCCCAGAACCCGGCGACGTCGAAGCCCTCGAAGTGTCCCACTGCGCCCTCCCACGCCTGCTGGTCCGGCGATTGTACGGTCGGCGCCCAGACGCGATCGCGGCTCGTCATCGTCATCGACGATCTTCTTGACCGTCTCGGGGAACGTCACGCCGTACTTTTGGCGAACGCTGCGACGGAGTCACCCCGCCCCACACCCAGCACAACGAACCGACCATCAGACAGTCACATGATCGGGCGGACGAGTCCTAGTCTCGTCCCATGATTCCGAAGCTGCCTCTGCACAGCCCCCGTTGGTCCGATCTTGACGGCGTGGCCGTCGAGGAGGTGAAGGAGGTCCTGGAGTCGATGGCGTCCACGGCTGCCACCGACACCAGCGATCAATGGCGGGAGACCTGGAGGTACGTGGCCGACGACCTGATGGACGAAGGCACCGTCTGCGAGGGGGCTTATGCGGCCCTGCCGCATCTCGTCGAGGCGGCGGCGGAGTTGCCTGCAGAGCGGTTCGTGGACTTCTGGGTGGACGTGGGACTCGTTGTGACAGCGGAGGACAGGGCCCCTGTCCCGGCTGATCTTGAGGCAGGTTTCAATGCCGCACTCCGTCTGGCCGAGCAGGCGGCTACTCGGAGCTTTCTCGCCGCCGGCGCTCCTGCAGCGGTCTGCGCCCACCTCGCGCTCTCCTGTGTCGCCTTCGCCGGCCACCACACGGCCGAGGTGCTGTGGCGGTTTCTCGATCCCCAGGAAAGTCACCTCGTGGTGTTGTGCCGTGGGTGCGGCACCGAGACAGAGATCCCCAAGTTCTTCGTGGACCCTGTTCATCCACCTTTCGAGGCCCCAGGGCTACCTGACCCCGCCCGTGTCCGCCAGGGAGAGCACCTCTGGGGCGAGGTCGCCGCGGTGTTGCGGGAAGAGGCCCTGGGGGAGGGATGGGAGCCCTTCCTGCGGGTGGCCCGCGCGGTCGCGGCGGCGGGAGTGCCGCCGGAAACGTCAGGGCAGGCCGTACTGTGTCTGGTCGCCGGGATGGTCGCGGCCAAGGGCACACCGGGATGGGCCGGGATGGAATGGGCCCGGAAACTGATGTTGCTGACCGGGAACTTCCGTTGCCCGGAGTGCGAGCAGACATGGACGATCGCCGACTGCCTGGTGGAGGATCCTGGTGGGGCACAGCCTCTGAGTCGTCCTGAGCAGGCATGGACGGCCGCCGACGGGCCGACCGTTGCCGTGCCGGCCGCTGCCCGGCGACCTGGTGAAGCGAAAAACGTGCTTCAGCGGGATGGGCAGGTTCTGCTCGACCCCGACGGCACCCCCTGGGGCAGGGTACGAGAGCTCTCCGAATCCGCACCGAGCTCCGGCGAGGGGGTCACCGCTCTGGCAGTGGTGCCCGGACCCGATGGGCCAATGCTCGCGGCCGGCGCCGGGGACCGAGGCGTGCTGTGTCTGTGGGACATTACCGGCGGCCGGCTCCTCCACGACCCGCTGCCAGGACACCCCGACCGCATCCGGTCGATGACTGCCCTTCCCCTCCCCGACGGCCGTGTCCTTCTGGCGAGCGGAGGCGACACCGGGACGATCGCCCTGTGGGACCCGGTCACCGGGCAGCCGGTCCGCGCACCCGTCGCCAACTGGCTCGGCGCAGTGACCGGAATGTGCGCCGCGACCGTACCGGACGGCCGCACCCTGCTCGTCACCGCTACTCCCCGGGGCGCGGTCCGGTTGCGTGATCCGTCGACCGGTGAGTCTGTTGCGCGCCTCAACCCCTATGGTCGTCCGATTGCATCGATCGCCGCCCTCCCGGTCTCTGCCGCCCATACGCTGATCGCGGCCTCGGACGCGCAGGGCGACGTTCACGTATGGGATCCGGCCGTGGACGACCCCCGGGATCCAGGCGCGGCCGTACCGCTGAGCAAGCGTGCGCTGGAGGACTTCCGCCACCGCGTGGCGGTGGTAGCGGCTGCACCCGTGCACGGCCGTACCCTGCTGGCCACCGGAGATCGCAACGGCGCGGTCATCCTGTGGGATCCCGCAACCGGTGACCCGGTCGGCGATGGTCTGCCCACGGACACCGCCGGCAACCCACTGACGGCCATGACTGCCGCCACGCTCCACGGCGGGCGCACCGTCCTGGTCACCGGCAGCAATCAGGGCCGGAGCCTACGGGTATGGGAACCGGAGTCCGGCACGGTGCAGCACATCGCCTTGGACGTAGCGGTCACCTGCGTGGCCGCTGCTGATTCCGACGTGCTGGTCGGACACGACAGCGGAGTGCTCTGTCTCTCGCTCTCCGTGTAGTTCCTCCTGCCCGAGGTCCGTGCGGTCGAACGATCTGCGCCCTGGTGGGACGTGCCGGAGTGGTACGGGCCGTGGGCCACGCTTCCGCCCTTCCTGCCCTTGCCGATGCTCGGCCGGGCGCAGTTGGCGCGGCTCGTCGGCCCGATAGTCCACCCTCTGCCCCGCGCGTCAGTCGCTGGAGATGCTTCGGGCACGTGGCCGACGGGGCGGTGGCCGTCGATAACGGGCAGGCGGCGCACCTTGTGGGAGGCCATGGTGCGCAGGATCTCCTCACCGTGCGTCAGCCGTCACTGTCGCGAGGGACGTCGACGGCCACCAATCGGAACACATCCGGGAAGAAGCTGCGGAAGCACGGTCGGGAAGAGACAGCACGGGGATCGGGCCCCGTGGCAATCGGACCGTACGGAAGGCGCCTGACGGGCATATCGTCCAGCTCTACACCGCCGACCCCATCGCGCAAGTGCCACGCCCGGTAACCCAGTTGACCGGATTCGCCCGCGTCGAGCTGGCTCCCGAAGAGCAGCGCAAGGTCACCTTCCGGCTGGACGCCGATCGCCTCGCCTACACCGGACCCGACCTGCACCGCATCGTCGAACCCGGAGAGATCAACGTCATGCTCGGAGCCTCCAGCGCCGACATCCGCCTCACCGGCCCGATCCGCCGGGTCGGCCACGACCGGGCCCTGCACACACCGACGCACATCGCCTGAGAAGCCGTACTTCCATCGATCACGAGGGCGGTCTGATCGAACCTCAACGAACGCTGCCCAGGCCACCGGGCGTCGGCGTGGTGCAGAGCTGGGGCCAGTTGATTGAGGTGAGCTGGCCGCAATGACGTTCCGCTTGGCTCATGCCGAGTGGCGCGCCGACACCTAAGGGGCCCAGCCCTCCGGGGGCCTCATGGTTTTCCGGCACGGCCGTGGCCGGTGAGGATGCCCAGCAAGATGATGTCGAGCGTGCTGTGGAGGCGCTCGTGGAGGTCGAAGGGGGCCGGTTCCTCGCGGATCCAGCGCAGGATCGCCGAGAAGTATGACGCGGCCAGCAGTGCCCCGGCCTGGTCGGGATCGACACCGTGCCTGATCTCCCCGCGCTGCCGCCCCTGTTCGACGATCCTGGCGAGTTCGATCTCCAGGGACGGGTCCTGGAGGAGACGGCCGAAGCGCGCGGAGGCGTCCATCAGGACGGTGGTCTCCGCGCGGGAGGCGGTGTTGAGGTCGGCCATTTCCCGCAGGTAGCGGCGCAGCCGGTCACCGACCGGCAGGTCCTCGGCGTGCTGTGAGCCGAGGATCTCCGCGACGCGTGTGCGGCGTCGGGCTCCCCATTCCTCGAGGAAGCCGACCTTCTGGGAGAAGTGGTTGAAGACGGTGGCCCGGGCGACGTCCGCGGTCTCGGCGATCTGCTCCATGGTCGTCGCCTCGTACCCCTGGGCGACGAACAGGTGCAGCGCGGCGGCGTAGAGCTGGTCGCGCACCTGCTGCCGTTTGCGTTCCCGGCGTCCGGCGGGCGGTGCTGCGGGCGCGGGCACGACTTCGCCTCCTGCCTCCGGGATCTTCATGGCCTCCAGTACAGCACAGGCGCGCACGGGTATTGACCCCGCCCCACCATCTCCTTAGATTGTCGACCAGAGATGGACTCAAGTCCATTAATGAACTCACATCTCGCAATTTCCATGCGGACCGTTGCGGGACAGGGACAGGAGGCAATGTGGCTTCCGTGGCATCCCGGACGGGCTGTGTCGCGCTCGGACACGGCTGTTACGCCTGGATCGCCGGCGCGGCCGGATGGGGCATGAGCAACGCCGGACTGATCACCGGTCACGGCGCGTCACTGCTCGTCGACACCCTCTACGACCTGCGGCTGACCCGGACCATGCTCGACGCGCTGGCCCCGCCGGCCGTCGCAGCGCCGATCTCCACCGTGGTCAACACCCATGGCAACGGCGACCACTGGTTCGGCAACCAACTCGTGGCCCACGCCGAGATCATCGCGGCTCGTGGGTCGATCGCGGACATGCGGCAGGTGGGGCCGGCCGAGATGCGGGCGCTGACCAGCATGGACAGTCCCGCCGGGCGCTTCGCCCGCCGGATTTTCGGCCGTTTCGACTACACCGGAGTCGAGCCGGTGCTGCCGCACACGGTCTTCGACGCGGAGATGGTCCTGAACGTCGGAGGGACGGAGGTGCGTCTCATCGACGTGGGCCCCGCGCACAGCGCCGGGGACACGATCGTCCACGTGCCGCAGGCAGGGATCGTCTACACCGGTGACATCGTGTTCGCCGGGGCGACGCCCGTCGTGTGGCATGGTCCCTTCCACCGTTGGCTCGCCGCCTGCGACCTGCTGCTCGGCCTCGACGCCGACATCGTCGTACCGGGCCACGGTCCGGTCACCACCAAGCAGTCCGTCCGCGAGATCCGCGACTACCTGGAATTCGTCCATGCGCAGGCCACCGCCCGGTTCACCGCCGGAATGCCGGCCATGGATGCGGCGCGCGACATCCGTCTGGGCCGCTTCGCGGACCTGGACGAGAGCGAGCGCCTGGCCGTCAACGTGCACACCGTCTACCGGGAGCTCGACCCCTCACTGCCCCCGCTCGACGGCCCCGGGCTGTTCGGCTGCATGGCCGAGGTCTGCCCACGCGTCTGACGACGCCCCGCACCTTCCCTGACGGCGCCCCGCTTCGACCCTGGCCGCGCCCTCTCCCGACACGCCAGTTCCTCATCCCCCCTTCGGGCCGTACGTCCCGCCGACCCTCCAAGGAGGAGACATGGTCTCCACCCATGCCTACGACCCACCCGCCGCCCCGTCGCCCGGTCCCGCAAAGGACGCACCGGCATCGCACACAGGAACGATCGTCGCCGGCTGTCTGGCCGTCTGCCTGGCCCAGATCGGACTGGTGCTGCCTGCCGCGATCAACGGCGTCATGCAGCGCACGCTCCAGGCGTCCGGCTCCGAACTGACCTGGATCAGCGACGCCTTCCTGGTGCCCGCCGCCGTTCTCGCACTCACCTTCGGAGTCCTGGGCGACCTGTACGGACGCAAGAAGCTGGTGGTGGGCGCGGCGCTGGTGGCCGCCATCGGCTACCTGGTGTCCGCCACCTCCCACTCGGCAGCCCAGTTGATCACCGGTCAGGCGATCTCCGGCATCGGAGCCGCCGCGCTCTTCCCCGCCTCCCTGTCGATGATCACCGCTGTCACGCCCAAACCGGCCGCGAGAGCCAAGGGGCTGGCCTCCTGGACCACGGCGCTGTCGCTGGGCGCCCTCATCGCCCCGCTGCTCGCCGGCGGCATCGTCGAGCACGCCTCCTTCCAGTGGGCGTTCGGCGTGACCGGAGTACTCGCCGTCGTCACCGCCGTGGCAGCCTGGCTGCTGACCACCGAGTCCAGCGCTCCCGAGGGGCGCTCGCTCGACTGGCCGGGGCAGATCACCATCGCCCTGGCCCTGCTCAGCCTGTTGTACGGCATCATTCAGGGGCCCTCGGACGGCTGGGGCTCGGCACCCGTCGCCCTGTCCTTCGTCGCTTTCGTGGTGTTCCTCGCCGCGTTCCTCGCGGTGGAGCACCGCAGCACCTCCCCGATGCTGCGCCTGGAGCTGTTCCGCATCCGGGCCTTCGCCGCCTCGGCCGCGATGGCGGTGATCGGCATGTTCGGGTTCCTCGGCGGTGCGTACGACTTGAGCATCCGTCTCGGCGTCATCCAGCACCAGAGCCCGCTTCAGACGGCGGTGCCCTTCCTGGTCGTCCAGGGCATCACCCCGTTCATCTGGCCGCTGCTGGTCCGCCTGCTGCACCGCGTCGGCCCCGGCCCCATGCTCGTCACCGGGTTCATGTCGCTGGCCGTCGCCCAGTTGTGGCTGCGGGCGGTCCCGATGCACGAGACCGGCCTGGTCGCCCTGCTCGGACCGCTGGTGCTCAACGGTGTCGGCTTCGGTCTGGTCGTCGCCGCGATCACCGCCGCCGCCGTCAACGTCGTACCGACCGGCCTGACCGGCATGGCCGCCGCCACCACCAGCCTGGTCCGCGACCTCGGCCAGACCCTTGGCCCGGCCGTCGTCGGCGCCGTCGCCCTCGGCATGGCCGCCAGCCAGCTCACCGGCAGCCTCGCCGGCGCCGGACTCACCCCCCAGGAACACGGCATCGCCACCGCCGTCCTGAACGCGGGCGGCCCCCTGGCCCTGCACACCGCCGACCTGGGCCCGCTCAGCGCCAAGCTCGGCCCGCTCACCGAACACGCCCTCGCCCACGGCTACAACAACGGACTGCTCCTCACCTCCGCCGCATGCGTAGTCGCGGCCGTGGTCGCCGCCGTCTTCATCGGTTTCCGGCCCATCAGCACCCGGCCGGCCGAGGCGGAAGGGAGCCTCGCATGAAGTTCGCGACCTTCGTCCACGAGGGGAAACGGCAGTCGGGGGTCGTCGCCGACGACCACATGCATCCCTTCGAATACTCCGTCGATCTCCTGGACCTCATCGTGGAGGGCGAGGAATCCCTGCGCACGGCGGGCGAACGCGCCCTGACCGGCGCCCTGACCGGCGCCCTGACCGTGCCCCTCGCCGACATCCGGCTGCTGCCGCCGCTGCAGCCGCCGACCGTGCGGGACTACATGACCTTCGAGGGCCATGTCGTGGGCGTCGCACGGGGGTACGGCGACACCGTGCCTGAAGAGTGGTACGCCGCACCCGCCTTCTACTTCACCAACCCGTACGCGATGATCGGCGCCCATGACGACGTGCCCGTGCCACCAGGCTGCCTGCGCTTCGACTTCGAACTCGAAGTGGCCGCCGTCATCGGCAAAGCCGGCCGGGACCTGACCCCCGAGCAGGCGCGGGAGCACATCATCGGCTACACCATCCTCAACGACTGGTCCGCCCGCGACCTGCAGGGCCGCGAGATGAAAGTCAAACTCGGCCCGGCCAAGGGCAAGGACACCGCCACCACCCTCGGCCCCTGGCTGGTCACCGCCGACGAACTCGAACCCCGCCGCAACCCGGAAGGCTTCCTCGACCTCGCCCTGACCGTCCAGGTCAACGGCGAGACCGTAGGCCAGGACCGACTGGCCAACATGGCTTGGACGTTCGAGGAGATGGCGGCCTACGCCTCACGCGGCACCTGGATCCGCCCCGGCGACGTCCTGGGCTCCGGCACCTGCGGCAACGGCGGCTGCCTGGCCGAACTCTGGGGCCGTAACGGCGTGTTCGAGCCGCCCCCACTGGCCGTCGGCGACACGGTCACCGTGACCGTCGAGGGCATCGGCACCATCAGCAACACCGTCATCGACGGCGTTCCGCCCGTGCCTGTGCCAACCGCCCGTCGCAGGCCCTGACCTCCCACCCCTGATCAACGGTCTTGGCAACCACCCCGGTGCCGGACACGTGTCCGGCACCGGGAGAAAGGCATGAACAGGCTCCCGCCCCTTCACCCGGGAGGAGCCGGGTGAAGGGGCGGGACATGCGGCTCTGGCACGCATCGACCGAATCGACCAGCCCATGCCGACGCATGCGGCCGCTCACGGCCGGTAGACCACGAACACCTTGCGCAGGGTCTCATTGACCGTCCATGTCCCAGTCCAGCCCATGGGGAAGACGGCAGTGGTGCCGGGTGTGAGCAGGACAGGCTCTTCTCCGTCCTTCTGGACGGTCATGTTGCCGGAGATGACGTAGATGACTTCACCACGCTCCAGGAACTCCCATCGCGATGCCCCGGGCTCGCACTCCCACGTACCGGAGACGATGCGTGAGTCGGCGCTGGTGAAGAAGGCCTGGCTGCGGGTCAGGATGTCGCCGGTCAGAGGCTCCGCAGTCGGTTGACCCAGCTTCTGCTCCTGCAGGTCACCGGCGTTGAAATCGGCCGCACGGAAGGTGATCATGATTCTCCTGGTCAGTGTTCGGATGGTCGGAGTCGGCGAACCGGTCAGTGTCCGCGCCACCATCGGGCCGGACGTTGACCTGGCCGCGCCCGGAGGGGTCAACAGCCCTGCTGCGTGCCGGCCGCTTGCGCGGTGAGCCATAGCACGGCCTTGTCGCGGATCCTGCCGAAGCCCTTGTAGTCGGCCATGTCCTGGGGCAGTTCGGCGAGGACCGCCGCGAGCCGGTCGCGCCATTCGGGCACGGTCGCGATGTCCGCGAAGGGCAGGAGGTAGGTGCGGATGAGGAAGAGAATGGCGCCGGTGTCGGGGAGCCGGATGAGGTGCTGCACCTCGACGCGGAGATGGAGTTCGGTGCCGATGTCGGCGGTGAGGATACGGACGCGATCGCTTCCCCAGTCCGCGTAGGTCTCCAGAGCGGTGTCCAGCCGGTGCCCGACTGTCGAGGTCCAGTTGACCCGGCGGTAGGCGTCACCGGGCTGGAGACGCATCAGGAAGCGTTCGGCGCGGGGTATGGCGCCGTCTGCGTAGTTCCGGGGTACCGGTCCGTGGATTTCGAGAAACGACATGCCGGTGTTGAAGGACATCGACCAGTTGGAGGCGAACGTGACGAGGCCGGCGTCCGCCCACAGCGTTCCGTCTCGCTGCTCCAGGACGACGATGTCCTCCTGGACCTGGGACGCAATGAACCGTAGAGGGTCAGTGGAAAGCGAAGTGTCGTCGCCGTAGCGGAAGTGCTGCTCGACGCCGAGGAGGGCGTTGCTCCAATACCAGCCGTCGCCGTCACGGCACAGCGTCATGGTGTCGGGGTAGGCGTCGGACAGTTCGCGCATGAGGGTGAGCATGGCGTCCCAGCAGGCGGGGCCCATGTGGGGCAGTATCGCGCAGCGCGACGGATCGGCCTGGAGGATTTCATGGCGTAGGGCGAGTTCGCGTGCGTATTGGTCGTCGATGTCGATGACGCACGCGCCCCATTCGCCGGCGGCGGTGCGGTGTGTGGTGCGTGCGGTCTCGACGTTGGCGCTGTACCGGTAGGTGTCGCGGTCGAGCGGGAAGGGGAAGCGGGAGATCCGTTCGGGCAGGACTGTCTTGGGTGCCGGTGTCGGTGCTGTCACAGGTCCAGCTCCAGTTCGTCGTGCCCCCGGGAGACGCAGCACATCAGGCTGTCGCCTGCCTCGCGTTCGGCCGGGGAGAGGTACAGGTCACGGTGGTCGGGGCGGCCGGCGAGCAGGCCGACGCGGCATTCGCCGCAGACTCCCTGTCGGCACATGCTCGGCACTGGCACTCCGGCCCGGTGAAGAGCGTCGAGCAGGGGGGTGCCCGCGGGGACGGTGACCGTCAGGCCGGTGCGGGCGAGGCGGGCGGTGAATGGTTGGCCGGGGTCGTGATCGGCGGCGGAGAAGCGTTCGGTGTGGACGCGCTCGCCGGGCCAGCCGGCCGCTTGGGCCGCTTCGGTGACGGCGTCCATCAGCGGACCGGGACCGCAGACGTACAGGTGGGTGCCGAGCGGTTGCCGCCGCAGGGCGGTCCGGACGCGCTTCATGAGAGCTTCGGGGCCTTGGTCGTCCGCTTCGAGCCGGTCGCCGCACAGGGCCCGCAGCTCCTGAAGATGCGGGGCGACGCCTTCGCGGTGGCCGTACAGGAGGCTGAAGGAGTGGCCCCGGGCAACCGCGGCGCGGGCGTGGGACAGGATCGGGGTGATGCCGATGCCTCCCGCGATCAGCAGATGGTGACGGGCCGCGAGAACCGGTGCGAAGGCGCTGCGCGGGCGGCTGACCTCGACCAGGTCGCCGACGCGAAGACTCTCGTGGATCCACCGGGAGCCGCCCCGGCCGCCGGCGACCAGCAGCACCGAGATGCGGTACTCGGTCGGTGCGGTTCCGGATCCGGTCAGGGAGTACGCGTTGCGGTGGCCGCCGCCGCAGTCGAGGACGACGTGGCTGCCGGGAGGGTGGGAGGGGAGCGAACCGCCGTCGGGAGCACGCAGGGTCACCGAGCGGATGCCCGGGGCCGCGGTCTCCAGCTCAGCGACATGGAGCCGGAGTTGCTGTGCGCCGGGGGTGTACAGGGTGGTGGGGACGAGCTGCTCGGTGGTCACGGTCTCGTCGTCTCCGCGTCGGCCCGGAACCCCACATAGGCGGCGAGCCTGCGGGAGAGGTGATGGTGGATGAGGAGGTTGTGGCCGCATCCGGCGCAGGGGAAGACAGCACCGGGCTCGGCGTCGACGTCCACGGCGGTGCCGCAGTGCACGCATTGGACGCGCCGCCGCGTGGTGGAGGTGGCGTGGGCCCGGATCTCGGCAGCCAGCGTGCCGTGCCGCAGCGCCTCGGCCGAAACGGCGAGCACGTCGGCCTCGGGGCCGGCGACCATGAGCCGCCAGCCGACGGTGGCCCGGGAGAGCCGCTGGCGGAGTTTGGCGACCACCGTCTCGTCGGCGGAATCGTTGTGCAGGCGCCAGGACACGGCGTGAAAGCGGTGGATCTCGGCCATCCAGGCGTCCGCGACGGGGCGCGCCTGTGCGCCGAACGACAGGACGGCGAAGGACCGTCCGCCCGGATCGGCCTGCGGCGGGGTGTCTTCCCAGCGGGGGAGATTCGTGTGTGCTCCGGCGGCCATCCGGGCGACCGCGACGGGGGGTGGCGCGATGCCGGCGGTACCGGTCTCGGGGGCGGTGTGGACAGCCATGGGCACCTCACAGGTTGAACGTGCCAGGGGCGGTGGTTCGGCAACGCGTCGTTGCGAAGGCCGTGGAGGTGAGGAGGACGAGGGGTGTGGGAGGTGGGGAATGGCGCCCATGGTGTGCGCACGCCGGTCGGCGGACAACCGGACGGCGTTATGAAGGAGCCGCCGGGTTTCGTACGTCCGTATGAAGACCTCAGGCGAGCGTGCTGAACCAGCCCAGCCTGCGGGCCGCGTCCAGCGCGAACCACAGCTTGGCGACGTCCGCGGTGCGGTCGACGTGATGGCCGGAGAGTTCCTCGGCCCTGCGGATCCGGTAGACCAGGGTCTGTTTGTGAACGTGTAGCTCTGCGGCGGCCCTCTGCCAGGAGCGGTTGTGGTCGAGGAAGACGGCGAGCGAGGTCAGCAGGTCCGAGTTGTGCTCGGCGTCGTAGGCGCGGACGGGGCCGAGGACGGCCTCCGCGAGGCGCTCCGCCTCGTCCAGGCCGCGCAGCGGCAGCACTCCTGCCGGCTGCTCGCCGTACCGCGAAACCGGGAGGGCGGCGGTCCTGGCGTCCTCCAGGGCGAACCGCGCCTCGCGGCTCGCTTCGGCGAACCGGTCCGGCCGCCCAAGGGGTGCCGACAGGCCGACATGACCGTGCTCGTCGAGCTGGCCGCGCATCACCGAAAGCGCATCGGGGGCGTCGGGCAGCAGAACCAGCAACAGGTCGCCGGTGCGGGCCAGGACGGCGTGCGGAACGCCGTACAGCCTGAGCGTCCGGTCCAGCTCGCGCTCCCGTGGTCCACGGCATGCGGCCACGACGCGTGGCTCGGCCCCCAGGCCCCGATCGGCGAGCAGCCCCAGGTCCGTCGGCTCCGGCTCCCGGCGCGCCAGCAGTCGGCCGAGCACCTCACTCCCTTGCTGTCGCCGCCGCTCCCATGCAGCGAGCAGGTGGTCCACTTCCGCAGCCAGCACCGAAGCGACGTGCGGCAACGCGGACAGGGCTGCCGCCGAGAGATCGTCGGCTGTGGCGAGGACCGCCGGGCACTGCGTGGCGATCGGCAGCGCGTGGACGGTCGGCCCGTCCGCGCCCGACAGCCGTACGACGCCCGGCAGGCGGCCGTCCGACCGCAGGCGCGGACGCAGCACCGCGCCGATGTGCTCCCGCAGGGGCTGTTCGGGGGCGGGGCCCAGGAAGGGCAGTGCCGACACCGGGTCGATCACGAAGAGGTCGGCACCGGCTGCCTCGCTCAGCAGCGCGAGTGCGCGCTCGGGCGCCAGCTCGCCCTGTGAGGTGCGCCGCGCCGTGTCGTAGACCTGCTGGGTCACGAGGAACTGCTCGCCGGCCCGTGGGGAGTCCGTACCCGCCACCGCACGGGCCAGCCCGGCGAACGACGTCGCCATGGCTGTACGCAGGACCGGGAAAGCGAGTTCGTCGGCAACCGCGAGCATGCGGTCGGTGAGCGGCGGTGCGTAGTCGGACTCGGCCACGATCAGAGCCTGTGCACCGGCCTGCACCAGCTCCCGGACATAGCGCTCCTGCGCCTCGGCCTCCGTGGGGAACCCCATCCCCACCGTCATGATCATCTCGCCGCCGCGCAGCCACTTGGCGATGTCCGGCAGCTCCGAGACATGGGCCCAGGTAACCAGCCGGTCCAGGCCCTGTTCCCCGGCGACGGCCCAGGTGCGCGGGGAGGGGATCGTCACGAGATCACGCACTGACAGCGCCATGAACGGATAGTACGGTCACCTCCCGCCCCGCAGCCGCGTTGACGTTTGCCGCTTGCCGCCCTCGGCGGATCCGCGCGTCCAGGACACGCGCCCGTTACTCACGATTTTGTCCAGTGCCACCGAGCCAGCCTTCCACTCCCCGTGAGGAACACGTCCGACTCGGCGCCCTCGTACGCACCTACCGGATCAAGCGCAAGATGTCGCTGCGTTCCCTGGCCCAGGCCGTGGGGGCCAGCCCCAGCTTCATCAGTCAGTTCGAACTCGGACACTCCAGTGCCAGCGTCGGCATGCTCCGCCGCATCGCCGACGCACTCAGCCTCACCATGGCCGATCTCTTCGACGAGAACGCGGCGGCGGCCGGCCTCCGCATCATCTCCCAGGACAGGCGACCGGAACTGCCCTCCGGTCCCGGCGCACGCAAGTTCCTGATCTCCCAGCGTCCGCTGCAGGAGGTCGAGGTCTTCACCACGGAACTGGAACCGGATGCCGCGACCGGATCCGCCCCGTACACCCATGGGGACTCCCAGGAAGTCGTCATGGTACTCACCGGCAGCGTGACCCTCGTGCTCGGCGATCCCGGCGAAGAGGTCCGTCACGAGCTGTTCAAGGGAGACAGCACGGAGTTCCGCACGTCCGTGCCCCACATGATCGTCAACACCGGAGACGAAGCCGCCGAAGTGCTCTTCGCCATCTCACCGCCCACGCCGGCGTAGCGCGAACTCACCGGCGCTCTCCGGAAAACACTCCCTACGGCACGCCCATCCGTCCTCCGCCCCGGACGACGGCTGCCCCGTCATACCCTCCGAAGGACCAAGGCGCAGGTCGACTCGGGCGACGTCACCTGGGATGTGGTGGACACCGACTCGATCTGGGCCCAGGCGCAGTGCGGCAAGCTGCTGATGCCGCTGAACTACTCGATCATCGACACGTCCAAGATCCCGTCCGGGCTGACGTCCAAGTGCGCCGTCCCCGCCATGCAGTACGGATTCGTGCTCGTCTACAACAAGAAGAAGTACGGCTCCAACCCACCCACCGGCTGCCAGGAAGTCTCGGTTGGCCCAAGTCGTCTGAGCGTCGTCCGTCCTTGCCGGGCAATGTGGCGCGGATCTTCTTCTCCCGCACCGCCCTGGCCAGCCCGGCTTGGCGCATCAGGCATTCGACGGTGCAATGGGCTACGGCGGGCTACGGCGATGCCTTCCCGCCGCAGCTGGGTCCTCTCCCGAGCTGTCGTCCGTCGGGAGGAGTCACCGCCGATGCCGGCCGAGGCTCCGGAGGCGATCCTGGGTTCGGTCCAGTGAGCGCCGGTCAGGTCGCGGCTCGGTGGGCGGGGAAGGCGTGGCGGTGTCCGGTGATCGTGATGATTTTTGCGGCGACGACGAGTGCGAGGGTTCCCCACGCCAGTGACCGGGCTCCGAATCCGCCGAGCAGCAGTCCGCCCAGGATTCCTCCGCCGGCGATCCCCATGTTCCAGGCGGTCACCGCGACCGACTGGACGGTGTCGACGGCCGGTCCGGCCGCGTTGGAGACGGCCGTCTGCATCAGGCTGGCCGCTCCGCCGAAGGCGAGCCCCCACAGGGCGGCGCTGATGAACACAGCTACGGGCAGGTCGGCCAGAAGACCGAGCACGAGAACCGCCAGTGCGAAGAGCGCGCAGCTGCTGATCATGAGGCGCCGCAGGTACCGGTCGATGAAGACGCCAGTGATCCAGATGCTGGCCAGGGACGCGGCACCGAAGACGAGCAGGACCGCGCTGACACTGCCGCCCAGGCCCACTGGCGCAAGGAACGAGGCGATGTAGGTGTAGAGCACGTTGTGTGCCATGACGTAGAACAGGATGATGCCGACGCTCGGGAGCACTCCGGGGATGGCGAAGACCCGTAGGACGGGCGTGCGCTCGCCCTTGGCCTGTCCCGGGTAGTCCGGCACGGCCGTGAGGACCCAGACGATCACCAGTACGGCGAGCAGGGCCATGACGCCGAATGTGGAGCGCCAGCCGATCAGGCCGGCGAGCTGTGTGCCCGCGGGTGTGCCGAGCGAGAGGGCGACAGGGGTGCCCGCCAGTGCGATGGTCACGGCCTTGCCATACTGGTGCGGCGCCACCATGCGCCGGGCATACCCCGCGGTGAGCGCCCACAGGGCTCCCGCGAACACTCCCGCGACGAATCGGGCGCCGAGCGTCAGCGCGAAGGCGCCGGACATGCCGGTGACGATGCTGGTGAGGACGTATCCGGCAAGCGCGAGGAGCAGGAGCCGCCGGCGCGGCCACCCCACCGTCGCACCGACCAGCGGAATGGCACCCGCGATGGATCCGATCGCGAACACGGTCACCGTCTGGCCGGCGGCCGCCTCCGAGATCCCGAGATCGCCGCTCATCGCCGGCAGAATCCCCGCCGGCAACGTCTCCAGCATGATCGTGATGAAGCCGCCGGCCGCGAGGGCCAGCAAGCCGCCGAGAGGGAGACGGTCCGACGGGCTGCTCCGGTCGGGCGGAGCGTCTGTGTGCTGTACTGGGGTCATAAACCCTACGGTGCATGGTTGACATTAGTGTCAAGGTCAAACCAGAGCCGCAGGTCAGGACGTGAGGACAGTCACATGCGCATCGGAGAGCTCGAGAAGCTGACGGATACACCGGCGCGATCACTGCGGTACTACGAGGCGCAGGGGCTGATCGCACCGCGGCGGCTGCCCAACGGGTACCGCGAATACGACGACTACCTGATCGACCGGGTGATCCAGATCCGCGGACTGATCGACAGCGGAATCCCCACCCGGATCATCAAGCAGATCCTGCCGTGCCTCGGCAAGCCCCGCGAGATCGTTGTCGAGGATGCCGACCCGGAGCTGCTGGTACTCCTCGCGTGCGAACGCGATCGGATGACGGCCCGCATCGACTTCCTCACCCGCAACAGGGATGCCATCGACAGCTACATGGACGCCGTCAGCGAAACAGCTTCCGAGCCAAGCGCCGTCAGCGCCGGGTAGGCACCGTTGGTGCACGTTCTCCACACCGGTCGGTGGGGGCTGTGATGCGGACGGGCAGATCGGCCCGCCGTGGCGAAGCCTCAACGCCGCAGATTCCGATGGTCAGGCGGACCTCTCCTTTGGCCTCATCCCGATCCGACTTGACCCTGACACTAATGTCAACCATGCATCATAGGGTTATGGCACAAGGTCAGGGCCCCGTGCTCTCGTCACGAGCGGTACGGGACCTGTCCTGAACATTGATCCGAAGGGACCACCCCCCATGAGCAACGCGACCGATACCGCCCGCCCCGCAGAGGCCTCCGGTACCTTCCGCCTCGGCGGCGACCTCGAGATCAACCGCCTCGGCTACGGCACGATGCAGCTGACCGGCAAGGGCGTCTGGGGTGAGCCGAAGGACCGTGACGAAGCCGTCCGCGTACTCAAGCGCTCCGTCGAGCTCGGCGTGAACTTCTTCGACACCGCCGACAGCTACGGCCCCGAAGTCGCCGAGAACCTCCTGCGCGAGGCCCTGCACCCCTACGGCGACGACATCGTCATCGCGACGAAGGCCGGTCTCACCCGCCAGGGCCCCGACCGCTGGACGCCCGTCGGCCGCCCCGCCTACCTCCGCCAGCAGGCCGAACTGAGCCTGCGCCGCCTCGGGGTGGACCGCATCGACCTGTTCCAGCTCCACCGCATCGACCCCGACACCCCGCTCGAGGACCAGATCGGCGAACTGAAGAAGCTCCAGGACGAGGGCAAGATCCGCCACATCGGCCTCAGCGAGGTCACCGTGGCGGAGGTCGAGGCGGCACAGCGGATCGCGCCGATCGTCTCCGTACAGAACCTCTACAACCTCACCAACCGCTCCTCGGAAGAGCTGCTCGACTGGTCGGCCGAGCAGGGCATCGGGTTCATCCCCTGGTTCCCCCTCGCGACCGGCCAGCTCTCCGGCGAAGGCAGCCCGCTCTCCGAACTCGCCAAGCAGCACGACGCCTCACCGTCACAGCTCGCCCTCGCCTGGCTCCTCAAGCGATCCCCGGTCATGCTCCCCATCCCGGGAACGTCGAGCGTCGCGCACCTCGAGGACAACCTCGCCGGCGCGACCATCCAGCTCACCGACGACGAGTTCGAGGCGCTGTCAAAGGCCGGCGCCTGACACCGGCAGGATCTTCCTTCCGGAGGTGGCGCACGGGGGCGCCCTCTTGCCGCGTCGGAAGGCCGGTGGCCCCCCGCAGAGCATGGCTGTCACGCCGCTCGGCGACTACGGCCGTGCTATTTCCCTGGGCCGCGCGTACCTGAGGTGACGATGGTCCAGTTGAGCCCCTTTCTGTGTCCGGGCTCCACGTCGAGGCGCACTACGGTGACGCTGTGGGGGGCGAGTGTGAGACGGCCATCGGTGATTTTGATCCTGTCGGTGTCCGGGCGGATGTCGTCGGGGTGTGCGACGTCGTTGAAGGCGTCAGGCGATGCCGCTCCGAGGACGGTGACGGTGGCCGGGTCCGCGGCCAGGGCGCCGTTCACTCGCAGCCGCACCGGTGATTCGCTGTCGGCCGACTTGTTGAGCAGGGCGATCGAGAGGGTCCCTGACTCCGGATTGCCGGTGGCGGCGACGTCGATCAGTGGCACCTCGGTGCCGTCCGCGTCCAGACCTCGGGTATGGGCGACGGCCGGGAGGGTGTGGGTCTCCAGGAGCGATGCGTACATCTCGAAGACGTGATAGGTGGAGCGCTTCACTACGCCTTTCTCGTGGACGAACAGCGAGCCGCGGGCGTTGACGGCGGGTGCGAAGTTGGCCATCCGTACGCGATCGCCGTGCCGGATGCACGCGTTCAGGAACGAGGCCGCGAAGATCGCATCGGCCATCGTGTAGGTGGAGTTGTCGTCGTTGAGGTCACGGGCGCCGATCGCATCGGGGCTGTTGCCCTCCGGGTGGTGCCAGCCGCGCAGATTCCACTCGTCGAAGGCGATCGAGACGTGAGGTGTGGCGGCTACCTCGAGGAGAGCGATGAGCTGCACGATGGTGCGCTCGGGCTCGATGGTGTGGGCCATGCTGCTCAGAAAGCCGGCAGGCTGGTTGTGGTCGGCAAGGGCGTCCCAGTAGCGGTGGACGGAAATGTAGTCGAGGTACTTCCCCGCGCTGCGGAGCATCGGCAATGTCCATTCGGGATTGCCGTTGCTTGCCGCGAGCAGTTGGATCGTCGGGTCGACGCGCCGCATGATCTTGGCTGCTTCCGTCACTCGGCGTGCCCACGCCTCGGGATCCTCGGCTCCGAGTTCCCACTCCTCGTAGTTCTCGTTGCCGACGCTCCAGTAGCGCACACCGTAGGGCCGCTTCCGGCCGTTCGTGGCGCGGTGGTCGGCCCATTGGGTGCCGGTGGGCGCGTTGCAGTACTCCACCCAGTCGCTCATCTCGTCGAGCGTGCCGGTGCCGGCGTTGGTGCAGATGTATGCCTGAGCGCCGAGTTCCTCTGTCCACGCGAGAAACTCGTCGGTGCCGAACCGGTTGGACTCCCTGACCCGCCAGGCCCGGTCGAACACCGCGGTTCGATCCGGCCCGACAGCGTTCTTCCAGTGGTAGCCGGAGGCGAAGGATCCCCCTGGCCAACGGACGACGGGGACCTGGAGAGCGCGCAGAGCGTCGAGGACGTCGGTGCGGAACCCGCGCTCGTCGGACAGCGGCGATCCCGGATCGTAGATGCCGCCGTAGATCTCCCGGTGGAAGTGTTCGACGAACTGGCCGAAGATGTTGCGGTCGTACGAGAACAGCGGAGCCGTGTCGACGTCGATCTCGGCCGCGACCTGACCGGCGCTCACTGGACCGTGCCCAGGATCGCCTCCGGAGCCTCGGCCGGCGCCGGCGGTGACTCCTGCCGGCGAACGGCGGCCCGGGAGAGGGCCAGCGTCCCGGCGAAGCCGAGTACCAGTGCGACCAGCACCCCCAGGTTCGCGTAGGCCCAGGCGCCGCCGCGGCCGCCGAGCCCGAGCGGCTCCAGCAGGAACCCCTGCCAGGTCAGCCATCCGGCGAACGTGTTGGTGACCAGCCCCCAGCCGACAACGGTGGAGAGGCCGAGGATGAGCAGGGGGAGGGCGGGAGTGCCGCCGTAGCGGCCGCGTGGGTCGTAGAGGTCTCGCTCGACGTAGTCCTCGCGTCGCAGGAGCAGGTCGGCGAGGAAGATGCCGCACCATGCCGCCACGGGCACGCCGAGGGTGATGAGGAAGCCCTGGAAGGGGCCGATGAAACTGGTGGCGAAGAATGCGACGTAGATCGCTCCGGCCGTCATCAGGACTCCGTCGACGCCGGCGGCGACGTAGCGCGGAACGGGAATGCCCGCGCTCATCAGTGCCAGGCCGGAGGAGTAGATGCCCAGCACCGCTCCGCCGACAAGGCCGAGAACAGTGACGATCGCGAACGGCACGAGGAACCAGGTCGGCAGCAGGGTGGCCAGCGCGCCGATCGGGTCGAGTCCGATGGCCGTGTTCAGCTTCGGTGAGGAGCCGGCGAGCAGGATGCCGAAGATCAGCAGGACGGCTGGTGCGAGCGAGCCGCCGAACGTGGTCCAGCCGGTCACTCGGGACGATGGCGTGTTCCGGGGCAGGTACCGGGAGAAGTCAGCGGCGGAGATCACCCAGCCGAGGCCGAAGCCGGTCATGACGAACACGCAGCCGCCCATGAGGCCTTGTGGCGATCCGGCGGGCAGGTTGCTGACGGCGGTGAAGTCGATGCGGTCGGAGACCAGCACGATGTAGACGACGGTGAGCACGCCGGTGACGATGGTGATCCACTTCTGCATCTTCATGATGACGTCGAACCCCGCAATGCCGCCGGCCAGCACGAGCACGACGACCGCGGCCAGGGCAAGGATCTTCGTGCCCACACCGCCGTCCCAGCCCAGCTGCGTGAACACCGTCGCCGTGGCAAGCACGGCAAGTGAGGCGAGCACCGTTTCCCAGCCGACGGCGAGCAGCCACGAAAGCGCGGAGGGGGCGCGGTTGCCGTGCACTCCGAAGGGGGCGCGGCTGAGCACCATCGTGGGCGCGGACCCACGCTTGCCCGCGATCGATACGACCCCGCACAGCAGGAACGAGAACACCACCCCGATCAGCCCGACGATCGTGGCCTGCCACAGGGAGATTCCGAAGGCGAGCAGGTAGGAGCCGTAGCTCAGCCCGAGCACGGAGACGTTTGATCCGAACCACGGCCAGAACAGTGAGCGCGGCTTCTGGGTGCGCTCCTCCTCGGCGATGGTGTTGAGGGCGTTGAGCTCGACACCGAGGCTCTTGAGCCGACTGGACTGATCGGGTACGGCGCCTTCGGCGCTTTCGAGGGCAGGCATCTGTTCTCCATTCGCAGCACGACCGGTCCTGCGGTGGCAACGGCAGCAACGGTGGGCGAGCCTCGCCTTTACCGTGGGCCGGATCCGCGGAGCCGGAAGGGGGGTGGGGAAAGTATTCGCACTGCTTCGATTCACTGGCACTTGCCGCTGCCGGATGCGGCGCTATCCGAGCGAAGGAGGGCCGGATCGGTGGGATGGGCGCTGTCGGCGCACAAACTCCGACGGTGGTAGTCCGGTGTGCGCGACAAAGGATCTACGAAGGGCCTCCGGTGTGCCGAACCCTGCGTTGGCCGCCGCGAAGGAGACGGTATGCCCTCCTTCGATAAGCGCTTTCGCCACCGCGAACCGAGCGCTTTCGACGTACTTCTGCGGCGTTGTGTCCAGCTCCGCGCGGAAGAGCCGGGTGAGCTGCCGAGGGCTGGTGTGGGCGCGCTGGGCGAGATCGGCGAGCGTGTGCGGGCCGACCGGGTCCTCGTTGATGTGCTGAATGAGTTCGCGCAGGGCGGCGTTGCGCGGGACGATCCCGGAGAGGAGCTCGGAGTGCGGTGCTCGGTGAACCCTTCGCTGCTGGAAGACGATGAGGGAACGGGCGACGGATCGGGCCTCGTCCTTTCCGTGATCCTCAGCGAACAGCGTCAGAGCGAGGTCGATCGCTGCGGTGAAACATCCGGAGCTGTAAACCGAGCCGGACTTGACGTAGCTGGAATCGGTACGGACCGTAATCGCCGGGTAGCGGGCTGCGAGTTCAGCGGCGTGATCCGGATGCGTAGTGGCGGAATGCCCGTCGAGCAGTCCGGCCGATCCGAGTACGAACGCACCGGTGCAGATGGACGCGAGCCGCTGAGTGCGGCCTGCCAGGAACCGCGCCGCTTCAGCAAGCTGTGGCGCAACCGGCGATATGGGAAATATCTCGCCTCCGGCAATCAGCACGATGTCGAAGTGGTCGGCGTCGAAGGCGGAGGCGTCGACGGGGATCCGCATCCCCATCGACGCGGTCACGTCCTGCCCGTCGACCGAGAGGGTCTGCACCTCGTACCGCGTGCTGCCTCGGTTGGCCTCGGCGAACACCTCAAGCGGGCCGGCCAGATCGAGCAGACAAGCGCCAGGAAACACGAGGACGCCGATCTTGAAGTTCTGCTGCATGACGCCCGCCTCTCCTTGGACAACAGCGCTGGTCATCGACCTTAACTGCCCTCAGCCTGGGATTTCTGCGAACACGAAGCGTGATGACCTTCACTGAAGGTCATCACGCGGCGGGGCTGTCGGGTGCCGGTGCGTCCGAGGAGGCCGGCGAGGAGCAGGGCCGCGAGAGCGGTGAGGGTTGTGCCGCGCCAGCCGAGGGTCTCGAGCGCGGGTGCGGCAAGTGCGGTGCCGAAGGCGCCGGCGATGAAGTACAGCACCAGGTAGACGCTGCTGAGGCTGCCGCTGCGTTCGGGGTCGATGGCGATGACCTGGCTCTGGTTGGCTGCTTGGGCGGCGAAGCAGCCCGCGTCGAAGAGGGCGAGCCCGAGTGTGGTGAGCAGCGGGGCGCCGAGGCCGGCGCCGAGCAGGGCGGTTCCGGCCGCGGCGGCCAGCATGGCGACGGTGATCACGGTGCCGGGGGCGTAACGGTCGGTGAGTCGTCCGGTGAGTGGGAGCACGGCGAAGCCCAGCACTCCTGCCAGGCCGTAGAGCCCGATGGCGGACGGGCTGAGCGAGTAGGGCGGCTGGGCGAGCCGGAGGGTGAGGGTGACCCAGATGAGGTTGAAGGCGAAGTACCACAGGCCGCCGGTGGTCACCGCGCGGCGCAGTTGCGGGTGCCGTCGCAGGAGTGGCGGGAGCGAGCGGAGGGTGGCCAGGTAGCCGTGGCGAGGGTGTGGCCGCTGCCGGGGAAGGAGCGTCCCGGCAGCGATCGCGCCCAGCAGGGCGAGAGCGGCGAAGACGAGCAGCATCTGCCGCCACCCGAGGATGTCGGCGAGTGTTCCTCCAGCCAGGCGGCTGAGCAGGATGCCGGCCGACATTCCCGCGGCCACCGTGGCGACGCCGGTGGCGCGGCGTGCGGGCGGGGCGTGGCGGCCGACGATGCTGCCGGCCTGCGCCGCGACGCTTGCCGCCGCGCCGATGAGCAGATAGGCGGTCAGGAGCACGCCCGCGCCTGGGGCAGTCGCGGCGAGGATGAGGGCGGCGGCCAGGAGGGTGAGCTGTCCGGCGACCAGGCGATTGGGGGCCAGGTGGTCGGTGAGGGGGAGCAGGAGGGCGAATCCGGTCATGCAGCCTGCGAGTGCGGCGGTCGGCACGAGACCGATCACGGAGATCGGGACGCCGAGGTGTGCGGCGACGTCGGTGAGCGCGGGCTGGATGGCGTAGTTGTTCGCGATCGCCATTCCGGCTATGCAGGCGAGGAGCAAGGTGTCGCCTCGGGAGCGGGTCACGGCCTGTCGTCCCGGGTGAGGATGACGGCGTAGCGGCACTCGGCTGCGCTGTTGTTGGCGAAGACGCACGCGGTGGGCTCGCCCCGTTCGATCGTGTCGCCCGCGTCGAGTTCGTGCACCGTGTCGCCCTCGTGGAACGTCAGTCGGCCGTCGAGCACCCAGACGACCTGCCGGATGAACGCGAAGGCCGCGGCCGGATACGGCACGCGGGCACCGGGGGGCAGCCGGATCTCGGCGATCTCCGCGGGGAAGTGCGGCCCGGTGATCTGGCGTCGGCGATACCCAGTGGCGGGATCGCGCCACTCCGCGGCATCGGCCTGGCGGCGCACCCCCGCAGTCGCATTTCCGCTGTCGTCGGTCGCGCCTTCGGCGAGGGCCAGCAGGGAGGAGACGCTGAGCTGGAAGGCGGCGGACAGCTTGCCGAGGACGACGGCGGTGGGGCTGCTCTCGCCACGCTCGATCCGGTTGATCATGGCGCGGGACACCCCGGAGGCGTCGGCGAGCTGCGCCAGGGTCCACCGACGCCGTTCCCGTTCGGTGTGGATGCGGGCTGCAATCTGCCCCACCAGGGGGTCTACTATGTTGGACATGAATCCAATATACGAGAACCCTGGATCGGTTGAGGTCCGCCCGGCACATCTCAATGACGCGGAAGCTGTCCTGGGTATCCGCAACCATGCGATCGAGCACTCGACGGCACTGTGGACCGAGACGCCGCAGTCCCCTGCCCAGGGGGCCGCCTGGCTCGCCGCTCACGTGGATCGCGGCTCGGCGTTCGTGGCCGAGACGCAGGGTGAGGTCGCGGGCTTCGCGGTCTACGGCCCGTGGCGGAAGCTGGACGGGTATCGCCACACGGTGGACAACTCGGTCTATGTCCGCGAGGGCTGTCACGGGCTCGGCATCGGCTCCGCGCTGATGACCGCCCTCATCTCCTCGGCGCGTCAGGCCGGCTGTCACATGATGATCGCGGATATCGAGGCCGGCAACGCCGCGTCGATCCGGCTCCACGAACGGTTCGGCTTCCGCCACGTGGGCACCGTGCCGGAGGTCGGCACCAAGTTCGGCCGGTGGCTCGACCTGACGATCATGAACCTGCCGCTGACCTGAGCAGTCGGCGCGAGGGTTCGGGATGCCGGCCGATGGATCGCAGCTTCCGGCGGAACGCAATCCGCCCGCTCTGGCGTCTCACACAGGACTCGCGCAGTCCCGGCGGGTGACAATGCCAAGGAACCTCATTTCGGGCGAAAGGCGCACCCGATGGCCGCACCCACCCCACACAACCTCCCAGCCACATCGGTTCCGCCTGATCTCGCCCGGCGGCTGCGGGACCAATGTCTCATCGGGCGTTCGGATTCAGGACTTTGGGCCAACGGAGCCGGGGCCACGAGGTACGACAGGTCGGTGGTAGGGACGAGACCGTCCTCGTAGCGACCATCCATGAGGCCGTGACCGCAAAACGGCGCGGCTCCGGCCCTCCCCGCGGCGCACTTCTCCCGGGTCAGGCTGTCGGCGGTTCCTCCGCGGGGAGCCGACCTGCGTGCACGGCGTCGACCAGAGCTTGGTGGTCGCGCTCGTTCTGGTCGGCGTACGTTTCGGCGAAGGTGGCCAGTGCCCGGTCGAACGAGTCGCCGCCGCCAAGGTAGGAGGCGATCACGATCCGGTCGCCGGCCCGGTCGCCGGCCCGGGCGTCGGCACGAGCGGGGGTGACCCCGCACAGTTCGCCGAACGCCTGCATGTCCTTGGCCCGCATCCTCTCGGGCCTGGTGATGCCCTTCTAGTCGCGCAGTTAGCGGACGTAGAAGTCGCGCTGCTTGCCGTCGATCCCGTCCACCCGTTCCCAGCCGAGAAAGATGTCGCTCGCGGCCTGCATCAGCCGCTGAGGCGGAAGGAACCGAGTTCCGCGAATATGGGGCTTCCCCTCAACCGTAGAACCCATCCGGGCCTCGCGCATGGCGCGCTCATGGTTCGCCGCGCCATGGCGGCGGCCGGGCAGCCCGGTGAGGGTCCGGCCTGACGGAGGTCCCGGTCATCCGGACAGCGCCAGCAGCGCGGGTTCCGGCTCCTCGCCTGGCCCTGAGGATGTCCGATCCCGTGCATGACCCCAGAATTAGCGTTAAGCCCTTCTTGTTCCGGATCGGAGACGCCCATGAAGGACCTCAAGTTTGAGCAGAAGAGCTCGCTGTCACGCATTGAGGCGGCTGACCGGCTCACGGCACTCGCAGCTGCGCTGAGGGAAGGCGGGGATGCCGAACTGGAACTCGGCCCCGGGACGCTGAGCCTGCGGATCCCCGACAACCTTCGCAGCGAGATAGAGGTCGAGGTCGGTAACGGGCAGATCGAGCTGGAGATCGAGTTCAAGTGGCCGACCGCACCGACCCGGACAGCGCCATCCCGGGCGGTCGCGAGCACAGAGGAGGCCACGAGGCGGAAGCGCGTGCCCGCCAAGCCCGGTCGGAGCAGCACGGGCACCAACAGGAGCAAAAGCGCGAAGCGGGCCGCCACGAAAACGCCCTGAGTCGTGCCGTGGACCTCGTGCCGACCGCCATGCCCTGTTCAGCAACACTGCTGCCGTACTTCCGCGGCGGGAGTGGCTGCGGATGCACCCGCGCGTCGGTCGCGCACTGCCTCAGTCGAACCAGTCCGGCTCGCCGGCGTCGATCAACTCCCCCAGCAGACGGTGGTCTTCGAGCGCCTGCACCAGCAGCGGCGCCAGGGCCCGCAGGGCGTCCGCGTCCTCGCCGTACGCGACGAACATGCCCGCCTCGGGGTCGAGGCCGAAGCGGTCGGTCAGTTCGGGGGCGCGTGAGCGCACCGCGGATCGTGCCACGCCGGCCCAGCCATACCCGCTGCCTTCGTACCCGCGGTCCGCGAAGACCTTCTCGGTGTCCAGCATGTGCTGGTCACTGAGCATGAGGCAGAAACTGCCGGGCTTGTGGTCGTACTCGAAGAAGACCAGGGGTGCGAAAGTGTCGCGATCAGTCATGCGCCGACCTTATGGGCCGCCACTGACAATCAAACACGCCCTCCTCGTCAGATCGAACACGTCCTCTCCGTCAGTCGGTGTCGGTCCGGGGCCTGCGGACGAGCAGATGCGCCACCTCGAAGTCCATCGCGGAGACTTCCGCGACCGGCGGCGGCTGGTAACGGCCCGTACAAAACCCTGACCCTCTACCAAGTCCTCGACAGCGCCAGTAGTTGATCGTTGGTTGGTGTGTGACCTCTGCTGCTGGTGCGTCAGTTCTTCGTTGGGGCGCCAAGTTGGAGCCGTTGCTGCTCTCGGTGGATGAGCGGGCGCGGTGTTGGAGCGGTGGACGCGTCGGGCGTCGGCGCCAAGCTCGACGTCGACGAGTACGACACGGTGGCTTTGTCCACGAGAACGGACTCTGGCTCAACTTCTGTGGTGCTGTATTGCAGCCAGTCGGGCGGGGCTACGGTGTCACATCGTGATGACTTTGATCATCGGTGGTAGCGGCTTCCTGGGCGCTGAGCTGATCCGGCAGGCAGCAGCAGCCGGGCAACCAACGGTCGCGACATACGCGACCAGCACCGCGAGGTCAGACCCCATCTCATCGCCAACGCATCCAGCAGCGGAGCCGACTGGGCGGTCACGGCCCAAGGCCCCGTGCGCCTCGCTATCGCGGCGGCGAAGTGCGGCAGCCGTCTTGTCCACGTCTCCAGCGATGCAGTCTTCTCCGGTTCGCGTGACCACTACGACGAGACCTGCCTCCCCGACCCCGTCACCCGTCACCCCGTACGGAGCGGCGAAAGCCGCAGCGGAGACCGGGGTCCTGCTCGTGCATCCGCAGGCCGTCGTCGCTCGTACCTCGCTGATCATCCGCGGCGGGCGGTCCGTTCACGAGCGGACCGTGCACGAACTCGCCGCCGGCACGCGCGAAGGCGTCCTGTTCACCGACGACATCCGCTGCCCGGTGCACGTCACCGACCTGGCCGCAGCCATCTTGGAGCTGGCGTCACGCGACACCCATGGCATCCACCATCTCGCAGGAGCAGACGCTCTCAGCCGCCACGAACTCGGCACCCTCATCGCCAGACGCGACGGCCTCGACGCCTCCCGACTGCCCACGGGCCTGCGCGCCCACAGCACACTTCCCGGCGCCATCGACGTCCGCCTCGACAGCCACGCGACCCAGCGGAAACTGCGCACCACGCTACGCGGCGCCCGGCGGTTCCTCACCGCAACAGCCTGACCCTCGGCCCTGACCATTCGGCGACAGGCTGCGCGAGACGCCGCGCCGATGCCAGCCACAGAAGGTGCGCCAGAACCCGAGAACGGACAGCAGATGTTTCACCATTCCGGAGCGCCACGATCGGTGGCTGTTCGATGTTCACGAGAATGAGCAGTGCGCCAATCACGCTGGGCCGACTGCCGAAAGGGTGTGCTTGCGCATGATGATGCTCGTGCTGCCCTTGAGGAACGACGCGAAGCCGGCGGCCATGTTCTCGCGGACGTCCTCCTTGGACCTGCGGTAGGAGCCGGGCAGGATCGCGGTGGCGTCGTCCCTGTGGTCCGCGGCGAAGGCGTCGGCGTCGCCAGCGTCCCAGGCCTTGTAGACGCCTTCCAGGACGCCCTCGATTGCGGCCTCGTCGTGCGATCGGGTCACGGTCAAAACTCTCTCCTCGTGGCGTGGATTCCTCATGGCCTGTGACAGGCCCACCAGTACATACCGGTGGGGGCCCCGGAACTCATCGCACCGGCTGAAGTACTTTGGATGAGGTTCGTTTCGAGTGAAGCTAGCCTCGATCTTTCGTGACGGCTCGTTGGTTCATCTGGCGGGCCGTTTCGGCTTGTTGGGCAGGGTGAGGGCCCCGGCTGTCGCGTCGGGTGGGCGCCGGGTTCCACGGCTCCGGAGGGGTGGTCCAGGCTCGTTGGGACGGGTGGATCTGCTGGTCAGCCGGGGTTGGGGAGGGCATGGAGCCGTTCGATCGCGTTCGTGATGAGGTCGGTCCAGGGCCAGTGGGCCGCGAATCTCAGGTGCCGGCGGCGGGCGGTGGTGACGAGCTGGGCCGCGGCAGAGAACAGTCGCAGTCGCAGGCGGCGGGGCTCCCATCTGCGGGTTTGGCCGGTCAGGGCGAGCATCGGCATCCAGGCGAGCAGGTCGAGGGCGATCTGGACGATCTCCAGCCAGATCTGGTTCTGCGCCATGTCGTGCAGAGGCAGGTTGCGCAGGCCAGTGGCGCGGGCGGCGCGGATGCGGTCCTCGGCGCGGGCGCGTTGGCGGTGCCGTAGCTCCAGTGCGGCGATCGGGGCATCCTTGGTGTTGGTGGCGAAGCAGGTCAGCCGCATTCCGTCGGCGTCGGTGAAGCGCAACTGGGCGCCGGGATACGGGCGTTCCTTGCGGACGATCAGCCGCATGCACTTCGGCCAGTCCTTGAGCATGTCTCCGTCCAGTTCGGCCACCCAGGCGCCGTCGCGGATCTCGCCACCCTGCTCGACAGCCACCGTCCAGGCGGAGGCGGGAACCTTGAGGGCGGCCTGGTGGATGGCGTCGGTGATGGTCATGCCGACCGAGTACGACAGCCACCGGCCACGCTTGGTCAGCCAGGCCACGAACTCGTGAGTGCCGCCGCCGGAATCACAGCGGATCAGCGTCTGGCGTCCGCGCCGGTATTTCTTCGGGAGCTGGGCCAGCGCGAGCTGGGCGGTGGTGATGTGGTCGGCGGCGGTGTTACTGCCCGCGTTGCCCGGCCGCAGCAGGCCCGCGACCGGCTCTCCGCTACCGCCCGCTCCGTGGTCGACGAAGCCCATCAGCGGGTGGTGCCCGAACGTCTTCTTCCAGGTGGCGGCGGCATCCTGCTTCTCGGAGTGCGCAAGGACGAGCACCCCGTCCAGGTCGACGATCACCTGTTGGCCGGCATCCGGCGCCGAGGCACCGGCCAGCTTCCATACGTATTCACGGACATCGGCGCGTGCCGAGCGGAGTGCCGCCAGGGCCTTGTCTCCCGCTGTGGCGAGGGTGCCGATGGGACGGGAGACGGTCGGGCCTGAGGCCACCGGTCCGAACACGCCCGGTTCGGCCCGCAGCATTGCCACGTCCGCGAGGCAGTCCCCGCCGAGTGCGACCGCGAGCGCCACATCCAGCAGGACTTTGCCCGGGTCGTGCACCGCACGGGGCTTGTGCCACGGTGACAGTGCCGCCGATATCGCCTGATCCAGCCCGGTCTTGCGGACCGTGTCGACCAGCAGTACGGCCCCGGCCTGCGAGACCACCGCCCGGCCGCCGCCCTCGACGCGGACATGCGGGTAGGACCCGATACGCTTCTTCACCTGGGAAGTGCCTCCGACGGGTGCAGGAACAAGGACCTCAGCAATCCTCATTCTTGCTGGTCAGAGGCACTTTCTGGTTTCTTGATCACTGGCCGGACAGGCCGCTTCGTGAAAGCGCGAGGCTAGTGATCAAGCAGTGAGGGCGTGGTTCTGCTGGTCGGGGGTGGGGAGGATGAGCTTGCTTATCCACCCGACGCGGGCTACGTGCGTGGTCGCCGCCTGCGCCAGCCCGCGTGCAGCGTCTTCATGGCCTCCGCGAAGGTGACGGCACTCCAGAGGGAACCAACCCCGTACAGCACTGTCGACACGGTAGTTGCCGACGCGTGCTGTACTGCGACGCGCCCGCGGAGAAGACTGTGCGGATGGGGGAGATTCTCAGCAGCGGTCCGGATCGGCCGCGGTGGACGCCACCGCGCTGGATGACAGCGGCGGGGGTGACCGTGATATTGGCCGCCGTCCTCGCGGGGGGCATCGTCGCGGTGGGCGGGGGCGACAAGCCGCGCCAGGCGGCCCCGGCACCGTCATCGTCACCGCCCTCACCATCCGGCAGCGTCTTCCCGGACGGCCCCGACGCCACGGCCGCGCCCGGTCGGACGCCCGGCCTGGTGATCGTAGGAGTCGCACTGAGCCGGAACTCCACGCTGAACCGGCTCGACCGCACGGCAAACGCAGGCCCCTGGACGGTGGTGGTGCGGCGCCGCGACGGCTCGCTGGGGAGGAACGGCGCGGTGGTGACGTTCCCGGTGCCCGCGCCCGGCCCGGGGCGCGCGGTCAGGGTCGGCGGTGTTGCAGGATCGGTCGGCGAAGGTGCGATCACCTGGCCGGCGGGTGGCGCGTACGCACGGATCCGGGGCGACCTGCCGGAGCGCGAACTGATCGGGATCGCCGCCGCGACGGTCGTCGTGGCCGGCCGGCCCACGGTCGAACCACCGCCCGGGTTCTCGGTGGCAGCCACCGGCACGTCACGGCCCCGCGTCCTGAGCGAGGCCCGCTACGGTTCGGATGCCGTGAAAGGGGCTGCGGCGCTCTCAAACGGCCTGATCTACACGGGCGTCGCCCGCGGGGGCGAGTTCGAGGATCGGCTGTACGCGGTCAAGGCCCAGGCGGCCGGATCGGTACACGGCAATTCCGCGATCGTCACATCCGCGCTGGGCGGCAACGGCCTGCTCGCCTGGGAGCCGGCCCCCGGCGTCGTCGCCTACGTCGGATACAGCGGCGGGCCCCTCACCGACCAGGCCACCGCCGCCCTGCACCGGATCGCCGAGCGGACCCGGCTGCTGGGCACAGAACAGTGGCAGGCAACCGGTCCCCAGACTGTCTACCAGGTCAACGACTTCGGCTGACCTTCCCCGCCTGCCGGCAGGGCGTCGGCGTCGGCCTTGACGACGTAGACCTCCCAGGGCTCCTTGCCGGGCCGGTCACCCAGACCTAATGGTGAGCGAACGGGTGGTGGATCCCGGCGCGACACCGCGCCGATGCCCGCCGCCGCACCATCGTCACCCGGGCCAATGTCGCCTGACACCGCATGAAAGCCGAGAAGATGACCACACAGACCGACCGCGTCGACCATGAACTAATCCAGGCCGCGGCGCATGTCGCGGCAACACGCTGTCGGGGCGACAATCACACCATGGCGGCTGCGGCCCGCGCCCGAGACGGCCGGATCGTCACCGCGGTGAACGCCTACCACTTCACCGGCGGCCCTTGCGCGGAGCTGGTCGTCATCGGCACGGCGGCCGCCCAGGGCGCCTACGACCTGGAGACCATCGTCGCGGTGGGTGACCGCGACCGCGGGGTGGTGCCCCCCTGCGGCCGCTGCCGCCAGGTCCTTCTCGATTACTTCCCAGCCCTCAACGTCATTGTCGGCGCAAGCGACAGCCTCCGAACCGTCTCCATCACCAACCTGCTTCCCGAAAGCTACATATGGGCAGACCACCAGCTCGACGCCGAGTAAAGCGCACCACTCAGGACGAGCTGACACCACAGGCAGTTACAGGGCAAAGGTTGCCTGATGCGGCACTGCACGCTTCGTGCTGGTAGCGCACCGAATGTGCGGGCCACGGTCCTTCGTGCGGACTCGGTGCGTCCAGGCGTTGCCCAAGTCCGGCGTGGTGCTGGCTACTTCGTGCACACGGACTTCCGGACGCCTTGTCGCGATCAGGATCCAGCCGGCGGCGACGTTGCGATCGCAAGTGTCTGATGGCTCGGCGGGCTCTGCGATCCGGCTATTGAAAAGGTGCTGGTCGAAATATTGACGGTTATTGACCGTCCATTGGTAAAGCGAATGCAGGTCGTCTTCCGTTCCACGAGCGTTCAACTGGCTTCCCCTGCCCGCGCTCTGTGTTGTCCCTTAGCGGGACTCTGGCCCGGAAATACCCCGGAACTGCTGGTCAGACCTGGGATACCGGTGGGAGATATCGGGAGTGAGGCCGCATTTCAACTCACCGCTTAGCTGTGCGCCGCGAAGGGCGCCTGACGGGTATCTGCCCTGGCCAGGCGCCTTCTTTCGGGTCTCTAGAAGAAGCCGAGCTTCTTCGGGGAGTAGGAGACCAGCAGGTTCTTGGTCTGCTGGTAGTGGTCCAGCATCATCTTGTGGGTCTCGCGGCCGATCCCGGAGCCCTTGTAGCCGCCGAAGGCGGCGTGCGCCGGGTAGGCGTGGTAGCAGTTGGTCCACACCCGCCCCGCCTGGATGGCGCGGCCGGCGCGGTACGCGGTGTTGGTGTCCCGGGTCCACACGCCGGCCCCGAGGCCGTAGAGGGTGTCGTTGGCGATCCGGATGGCGTCGTCGAAGCCTTCGAAGGAGGTGACGGCGACGACCGGGCCGAAGATCTCCTCCTGGAAGACGCGCATGCTGTTGTCGCCCTCGAAGATGGTGGGCCGGACGTAGTAGCCGCCCGCCAGCTCGCCTCCCATGTCGGCGCGTTCGCCGCCGGTGAGGATCTTCGCGCCTTCCTTCTGGCCGATGTCGAGGTAGGAGAGGATCTTCTCCAGCTGGTCGTTGGAGGCCTGGGCGCCGATCATCGTGGCGGTGTCCAGCGGGTGCCCCTGCGTGATCTTCTCGGTGCGGGCGACGGCCGCGTCGAGGAACTCGCGGTAGTGGCCCCGGGCGACGAGCGCGCGGGAGGGGCAGGTGCAGACCTCGCCCTGGTTGAGGGCGAACATGGTAAAGCCCTCAAGTGCCTTGTCGTAGAAGTCGTCCTCGGCAGCCGAGACGTCGTCGAAGAAGATGTTGGGGCTCTTGCCGCCCAGCTCCAGGGTGACCGGCTTCAGGTTCTGGCTGGCGTACTGCATGATCAGGCGCCCGGTGGTGGTCTCGCCGGTGAAGGCGATCTTCGCGACGCGCGGGCTGCTGGCGAGCGGCTTGCCGGCCTCGACGCCGAAGCCGTTGACGATGTTGATGACGCCCGGCGGCAGCAGGTCGGCGATCAGGCTCATCCAGTAGTGGATGGAGGCCGGGGTCTGCTCGGCGGGCTTGAGGACGACCGCGTTGCCGGCGGCCAGCGCCGGGGCGAGCTTCCAGGTCGCCATGAGGATCGGGAAGTTCCACGGGATGATCTGGGCGACCACGCCCAGCGGCTCGTGGAAGTGGTAGGCGACCGTGTCGTCGTCGATCTCGGCGAGGCTGCCCTCCTGGGCGCGGATCGCGCCGGCGAAGTAGCGGAAGTGGTCGATCGCCAGCGGGATGTCGGCGGCCAGGGTCTCGCGGACCGGCTTGCCGTTCTCCCAGCTCTCGGCGACCGCCAGTTGCTCGGCGTGCTGCTCCATGCGGTCGGCGATCCGGTTGAGGACGTTCGCCCGGTCGGTGGCCGAGGTGCGGCCCCAGGCGGGCGCGGCGGCGTGGGCGGCGTCCAGGGCGCGCTCGACGTCCTCGGCGGTGCCGCGGGCGATCTCGGTGAAGCTCTGGCCGGTGACGGGGGTCGGGTTCTCGAAGTAGCGGCCCTGGGCGGGCGGGACGAACTCCCCGCCGATCCAGTGGTCGTAGCGCGGCGCGTACGACATGATCGCGCCCTCGGTGCCGGGGTTGGCGTAACGGGTCATGGGGCGGCCCTCCCATCGATGCGGTGTTGGCCGGGACGGTAGGTGCCCGAAGGTTGCAACGGGGTTGCACCCGGGCCGGGGCGGCCTAGACTCGGGCGCATTCGTCCGTATCGACAATGACGTCGGGGCCGAACATGACTGCTTCGTACGGGGCCTGGCCCTCGGGCAGCGATCCGGCGGTGCTGCGCCGGGACGCCGCCCGCGCCCATGAGCGCTTCCTGACCACCGGGGCGCTGTCCGGGTTACCGCTGCGCGACGTCGTACGGGACTCGTGGCGCCGCTCCCGCAACCGGGGCGTCGACCCCGAGACCGGCTGCCCGGGCGCCGCCGCGCTGGCCGCCCCGGAGTTGCGGGACTACCGGCTCGGGCACCCGCTGGCGGCGGTGCTGCCCGTCATACGGCGGCTGCTGGTCGACACCGCCCAGGAGGACGACCAGGTGGTGGCGGTGGGCGACGCGAGGGCCCGGCTGCTGTGGGTCGAGGGCGCGCCGGCCCTCGTCGCGCGCGCCGAGCGGATCGGCTTCGCGGAGGGCGCCGACTGGTCGGAGGCGGCCGCCGGCACGAACGCGCCCGGCACGGCCCTGGCGCTCGGCCGGCCGCTCCAGATCTACGCCAGCGAGCACTTCAGCCGCCCGGTCCAGGCCTGGAGCTGCTCCGCCGCCCCGGTGCACGACCCGGACACCGGCGCCATCCTGGGCGTCGTCGACCTCACCGGCGGCGACCACATCGCCGCCCCGCACGCCCTGGCCCTGGTCCGCGCCACCGTCGCCGCCGTCGAGTCCGAACTCCGTGTGCTGCGGCTCCAGCGGGTCCTCCCGGCGCCGCGGGCTCCGGCCGTCCGCCTGCTGGAGGTCCTGGGCCGCGACCGGGCCCGTCTCACCACCCCGAACGGCAGCCTGGAGCTGAGCCCCCGGCACTCCGAGATCCTGTACCTGCTGGCCCGCCACCCCCGGGGTCTCACCGCCGACGCGCTCGCGGTCCGCCTCCACGAGCAGGACGGCGCCCTGGTCACCGTCCGCGCCGAGATGTCCCGGCTGCGCCGCCTGCTCGGCCCCGCTCTCCTGGCCTCGCGCCCCTACCGCCTCCTGCTTCCGGTGACCACGGACGCCGATGCCGTGCGCGCCCACCTCACCCATGGCTCCCCCGCCCGGGCCCTCGCCGGCTACCCCGGCCCGCTCCTCCCCCGCTCCCTCTCGCCCGCCGTCGCCGAGGCCCGCGACGAACTCGCCTGCGAGCTGCGTCGCGTCCTGCGCCGTCACGCCGACCCCGGCCTGCTCCTGGAGTGGACCGAGCGCCCGGACAATGACGACGACCTGGAGATGCTGCAGGCGGCGGCCGAGGCCCTGCCCCCGCAGTCACCCCGCGCGCTGGTACTGCGCACCCGCCTTGAACGAGCACTGCGGTAATCGTGCGGTGATCAGCCGAGATGCCGCTCCATCCGCTCCATCGCCTGTGCGTTGTCCTCGAACAGCGCCGCTTGCATGCCCGCGTCCCGCGCCGCGCCCACATTGGCCGCGAAGTCATCGATGAACAGGCAGTCCTGCGCGCGCACCCCCAACCGGGCGCAGGCCACCTCGTACGCCCGACGGTCCGGCTTGTTGAAGCCGATCTCGTGCGAGTAAACAACCTCGTCGACCAACTCCCCGAAGCCGTACGCCGCTTCCTCCCGCTCCCGGGCACCGACAAAGCTGTTGCTCAGGATCCCCAGCGTGCAGCGCGGCCGCAGCCCGCGTACGTACGCGATCAACTCCTCATTGGGCGAGCCGAGATACTCCGCCCACAGGTCTGCCATGAAGGCGTCCAGCCGCGCCGGCCCGAGTCCCAGTTCCCCGTCGCGGGTGTGTACTCCAGCACCCCGCCGATGTCGAGGATGATGCAGCGCGCGGCCATGGTGACCGCCCCCCTTCCGGTTCGGTGAACGAATTCGCCACCACCGTCGCGCTTCTCCCACGGGCAAGGTCAATCCGGCGGACGGCATCCCGTGGTCAGTGCGCCGTGAATGCTCCCTGCCGCACCACGCGCGCGCCCCCGCACCATGGCGCGATGGGACGGACCTTCACACGGACCTTCACAAGCCTCTTCGTACGCCGCGACAAGCGCGCCGCCCAGCCCGTGTCGGAGAGCGAGGAAGTGCTGTTCGGGGGCCGGCTGCGGTACGACACGGGGTGGTCGCAGCACGAGCGCGCGTTCCTGGAGCTGTCGCTGTGGGCGATGGTGCGCAGGCTGCCGGGGCTGGTGGGCGGGACGGTGCGGCTGGCCTGGGCGGCGGACCGGCGGGCGCTGCTGGTGGTGGGCGGGTGCGAGGTGGGGCAGGGGGTGGTGCAGGCGGCGGGGCTGGTGGTGACCAACGAGGTGCTGCGGGCGCTGTTCGCGGGCGGGGGTACGCAGGAGCGGCTGAAGGACGCGCTGCCGGCCCTGGTGGTGGCGGCCGTGATCGCGGTGCTGAACGCGCTGCTGGCCTCGGGGTCGACGGCGGGGACGGGGCGGCTGGAGCCGAAGGTGGAACGGGTCGCCACGGAGCGGTATCTGGAGCGGGCGGCCCGGGTGGAGCTGGCGGCGATCGAGGACGCGGAGTTCCACCGTCTGCTGGACTCGGCGCAGTACGGGGCGACTTCCGCGCGGCACATGATCGGGGCGTGCGTGGCGGTGGTGAACGGCCTGTTCGCGTTCGCGGCGGCGGCCGGGGTGCTGACCGTGCTGCATCCGGTGCTGCTGCCGCTGCTGGCACTGATCGCGCTGCCGCGCAGTTGGGGTGCTCTGCGGGTGTCGCGGCGGCGGTACGCGTCCATGCAGACGTGGATCGAGCACGTACGGGCGGCGCGGCTGCTCGGGCAGCTGCTGATCGACGACACCGCCGCCCAGGAGGTACGGGTGCACGGCGTCGGGTCGTATCTGCTCGGGCACTTCCGCGCCATGTCGGAGGCCTCCGAGGCCGAGCAGACCCGCCTGGCCGACGGCAAGGCAGCCACCGAGCTGACGGCGGCGACGCTGAGCGGGGCGGCGACCCTGGCGACGTACGGGGCGCTGGCCGGGCTGCTGCTGACCGGCGGGATGCAGTTGTCGGTGGCGGGGACGGCGGTGCTGGCGATACGGACCGGCTCGGCGAGCCTGGCGGCGCTGGTGACGCATGTGAACAGGCTGTACGAGGAGGCGCTGTTCGTGGCGGACCTGGAGAAGCTGATCGTGGAGGCCGAGCAGTACGCCATCCCGGCGGGCGGGGCCGGGCTGCCGGCCGTACCGGCGGAGATACGGTTCGAGGAGGTCAGCTTCACCTATCCGGGCCGCGGGACCCCCGCCCTGGACGGCGTCAGCCTGAGCATCCCCGCCGGGACGGTCGTGGCGCTCGTCGGTGAGAACGGCAGCGGGAAGTCGACGCTGGCCAAGCTGCTGGCCGGGCTCTACGCGCCCGACTCCGGCCGGATCACCTGGGACGGCGTCGACGCCGCGACCGCCGACCGGGACCAGCTGTTCGGCCGGGTCGCCCTGGTCTCCCAGGACTTCCAGCGATGGCCCTTCACGGCGGGCACCAACATCGCCATCGGCCGGCCCGAAGCCCCGGCCGGCGACGGCGAGCGGCTGGACGGGGCGGCCGCGTACGCCGGTGCGGACGCCATCACCGACACCCTGCCGCGCGGCCTGCGCACCCTGCTGGCCCGGCAGTTCCACGGCGGGGTCGAGCTGTCCGGCGGCCAGTGGCAGCGCTTCGGGATCGCCCGCGCCCGCTATCGCGATGCGCCCCTGCTCATCTGCGACGAACCCACCAGCGCCCTGGACCCGCGCGCCGAGCTGGAGACCTTCGACCGGATCCGGGGCCTGGCCGGGGACGGGCAGACCGTCGTCCTGATCACGCACCGGCTGAGCAGCGTGCGCGACGCCGACATCATCTACGTGCTGCACGAGGGCAGGCTGGTGGAGTACGGCAGCCACCACGAGCTGCTGGACCAGGCGGAGGGCCGCTACCGGGAGCTGTTCCAGATGCAGGCGGCGCGGTACTCGGCGTCATCGCCGTCCCTAAGATCGAACTCATGCGACCAGAGCCCGAACACTTCGTCCTCGACTGCGACGGCGAACAGCTGAGCTGCTCCGCCAGAGCCCCTCACGGGCCGGACGCGAGCACGACGGTCCTCTTCCTGCACGGCGCCGGTACCAGTGAGAAGGGGCGGCTCGGCGCCCTGATGGACGACTTCGCGGCGCGCGGGTGCCGGGCGCTCGCCTTCGACTTCTCCGGCCACGGCGAAAGCTCCGGCGAGCTGCGGGAGTTGAGCCTGGCCCGGCGCTTCGGGCAGGCCTGCGCCGTCATCGACCGTCACGTCCCGCCCGGGGACAACCTGATCCTGGTCGGCTTCAGCATGAGCGGCCAGACGGTCGCCGATCTGGTGGCGCATCACGGCCCCCGCGTGACCGCCCTCGGGCTGTGCGCGCCCGCCGTGTACGCGGCCGAGGCCTGGTCCGTACGCTTCGACGCGGGCTTCACCGGGATCATCCGGGAGCCGGAGAGCTGGCGGCGGTCGGCGGCGCTCGATGTGTTCCGGGCCTACGAGGGCCGGGCGGTGCTCGCCGTGCCGGCCACCGACGCGGTGATCCCGCCGGCCGTGACGGAGGAGATCGCGGACGCTCTGGAGACCCGGGCACGGTTCACCCATGTCGTCCTCGAACAGGCGGACCATCAGCTGGGGCTGTGGTTCCGCGACAACGCCGAGGACCGTGCGCGGTTCGTCGACGCCCTGCTAGGCCCTGTCCGGGCGATCATGGCCGGGTCCGCGACGTCTGACACGGCGCCTCGCGGCGTTGCCGGAATGCCCGCAGACAAACCAGTCTGCGGGCATTCCGGCGCCTTGCGATGCACCGCGCCAGACGCCGCGGCCTATCCGCCCCTGATCGCCCGGACAGGGCCAGCCGACGGGCCGGGCTGGACGCGGACCCGGGCATGGGTCGAGAAGTGCCTCCCCGGCGGCGAGCGCGTCAGCGACGCGTACCGGCTGCACGGCGGCATCACCTCGCACATGCGCCGCCTGCGTGTCCAGGGCCCGGACGGGGAGCGGGAGTTGGTGCTTCGGTCCTTCGTCCTGCCGTTCTTCCGCCATCACGCTCCCGGCCTGCTCACCCGCGAGGCGGAGATCCTCACGCTGCTGGCCGGCACCGGCATTCCGGTACCCGAGCTGCACGCAGTCGACGCCACCGGCGAGAGTTGCGACGATCCCTCGCTGCTGATGTCCCTCCTCCCCGGCGCGGTCCGGCTGGACGAGGACGAACTCGACCAGCGGATCGGCCTCCTGGCCCGCCAGCTCCTGCGGATCCACACCGTCCGGCCCCCGGAAGCCGACCGCCCTCGCCTCTACCAGGCCTGGACCTCCGCCGAGCGCGTACAGGTCCCCGCAACCACCCGCCGCCCGGAGCTGTGGCGACGGGCTGTCGATGTCCTCCGGCGTACGCCGCCCGCCTACGAAGGCCGCTTCCTGCACCGCGACTTCCACCCCGGCAACGTCCTGTTCAGCGGCGCGGGCGACTCCCTCCGGATCAGCGGTGTCGTCGACTGGGTCGAGACCTCCTGGGGTCCGGCCGATCTGGACGTGGCCCACTGCTCGACCAACCTCGCACTGCTGCACGGCCCGGACGCCGCCCTGCGCTTCGTCGACCGCTACACCGCCGAGGGCGGCCGGCTGACCGAGGATCCCGCCGACCACCTGTACTGGCGGCTGCTCGACACCCTGTGCTTCGCCCCCGACGCCGAGCGGATCGCCGGGCCCTGGCGCCGACTCGGACGCGCCGACCTGACCGCCGAGGTGCTCGCCGGAAGGCTGGAGAACTACCTCGCCGCGCTCCTGGAACCGGGAGCCGGGCCGGGCTCGTCCGAACCGGTGTGCAGTTCGTCGAGGCGACCGGGCTGAGCGTCCGTTCCGCGGTATGGGTACTGCAGCGCCGGGAGACGCCGTTGCGGTTCCACCTCTTCTGCATGCTCCATTTCGGCTCGCAGGCGTACTACGACGAGATCGCGGCACGGCTGGGCGACTGCGATGTGGTCGTCGCCGAGGGATACCCCGAGTCACCGCGCCGCTTCAACCGCCTCCGGCTCGGTTTCTACGGCTTCATGCACCGCGCGCGCTCCTCGGAGCTGGTCTACCAGCACATCGACTACGACTCGCTCGGCGTACCCCTGATCTGGCCCGACACCCACGATCCCGAGCCGGAGGACGCCGTGTCGCGCGTCCGGCGGCCGCTCTCCGCCTACCTGAAGTTCGTGCTCTTCCTTCTCACCCTGCCGCTCGCGGTGTTCGTCCTCCTGCTGATGGGCGGCCGGAAATTCGTCGCCCGGTCCGTCAGCCTCAACATCGAGGACAACATGGACTGGCTCAGCGACAGCCACTTCGACGCCCTGATCCTCGGCGACCGCGACGCCCTGCTCGTCGCCGCCCTCTCCCGCCTCCACGAGGAGCGGGCGGGCGAGCCCATCGACATCGCCGTGGTCTACGGCGCCGCGCACATGCCCGGCGTCGTACGCGGCCTGAACACGGTTTACGGCTACCGGCCCACCGCCGGCGACTGGCTGACCGTCCACGGCCTCAAGTTCTGACAAACGACAGGTGACCCGATATCCGATGGCCGGGGCCATGCCGGATGTGCGACGCTGACGCCGTCCCACATCCGGCGCCTGAGGGGGAGCCTTGTCTGCAGCGTCAGGGTTCAGTTACGAGGAATGGCCTGACGGGACCGTTGTCGTCACCCACGGGTCCCGGGTGGCCGCACGGCTGCGCGGGGCGCGGGCGCAGGAATTCCTGGCGGAGGCTCGCAGCGGCGACCCGCAGCTCGTGATGGCTCGCTGGACCGGCAACTACAAGCGCGGCAACGAACGAACCGCCAAGCGCCACCCCCGCAACAACTGACCTACTCGCCGCCTGGCTTGCCCGTCACTCCAGCAACCTGGTACGCAGCTCCTCGACCAGCCCCTGTCCCGCCCCCAGCCGCTCGCGGGCGTAGCCCTCCACCGATCCGTACTCGTCCTTCAGCCATGCCAGGAACATCCGCATCGACTCGGCCGGCGCCAGCCCGAAGCCCGGCCAAACGCCTTGCGGATCCCTGCCGCCCGCCACGCCGTCCGCGACCATCCGCAGCGTCGCCGGCTCCGACAGCGCGTAATCGGCGACGATGTCCTCCTCCCCCACACCCATCAGCGCGAGCACGAGCGCCGCGACCAGCCCGGTGCGGTCCTTGCCCGCCGCGCAGTGGAAGACCAACGGCCCGTTCCCGTCGGCCGCGATCAGCTCCAGCACCTGCCGCAGCTCCCCGGCCCCGTCCTGGGCCACCTCCGCGTGCAGATCGGCGAAGAAGCGCACCGGCTCGACCTCCGCGCCAAGCGCCGGCTGGTCCACCGGCCGCTGCTCGATGCTCAGGTTGTGATACGCCAGCCCCTCGCTCTCCGGCACCCGGCCCCGCGTCGCGATCTCCCACGGATAGCGCAGGTCGATCACCGTACGCACACCGAGTGCCCGGAACCGCGCCAGGTCCTCGCCCGCCAGCTTCGACAGCGCGTCGGACCGGTACAGGCGTCCCCACCGCAGCGTACGGCCGTCGCCCGACGGATAGCCGCCGAGGTCACGGAAGTTGTAGAGCCGCTCGAACTCGATGTGTCGGGTCACCGGCGGCACCCTACAGTCGGTGCGAGGCCCAGTCCTTCAGAACCTCGAAGTCCCGGTCGGTGAGGCCGACGCGTGGGTCGACGTGATGCAGCAGCGCAGGCCCGGCATGGTGTTCGCGCACCCACTCGGGGTCGCGCTCGCCGAATTCGTCGTCGACCCAGGCGAACGGACGTCCGGCGGCCCAGTCGACGACATGGCGGGTCTTCCAGTGGATGCCGTCCACGTCGTCGTGGAACATCCGCGGCCATTCGATGACCGGCAGTCCGGGCAGGCCGAGCTGCGGTGCGATCAGCGTGTTCGCGTCATGCATCCAGGTCGTGGCCCATACGAGCTCGTACGGCAGACCGAGCAGGGCCGCACCGTGATCCGGGTTCAGCCAGACGCGCAGCGGCTTGGCCCGTTCGCCCCGGGCGGCGTGCCGCGCCACCCAGTCGCCGGGGAGCATGCGGTGCGTGGTGTATCCCGGGGGACGGCGGTGTGCTTTGGCCGCGTAGGGGTTCAGCGGGCCGTCCACGTCGAGAAGGAGGAGCGGCTGGGGCTGCGGGGTCGGCATGATCAGCACGATAACCGGCCTCGGGCGGGGTAAGAGCCCGGTGGGAGGTGCGTATGCCCATCCGTAGCGGAAACGAGCCCGCACACGCGCGCAGCCCGCTGAGGATGCGCCTGGTGTTCGCGGTGTGGGGGCTGGTCTGGGCCGTGGCCGGGACGGTGCTGTTCGCCGTGGTGGGCGAGCCCGGGTGGGCGATCGCCCTGGGGGTCGTGGCGGTGGTCGCGGCGGTGGATCTGGCGGTGATCGTGCACCGTATCCGGCAGGGCCCGCACTGGCAGCCGGGGCCGGATGTGCCCCCGTACGAGCCGCTGGACAGACGCTGAGCAACGTGAAAGGGCCCGGAGGCTGCAGCCTCCGGGCCCTCCACTTCAGTAGCGGGGACAGGATTTGAACCTGCGACCTCTGGGTTATGAGCCCAGCGAGCTACCGAGCTGCTCCACCCCGCGTCGTTGAACACAACCCTACGGGGTGCGGGCCGCATAACCAAATCGCTTTTACGGGCCGGGGAACGGTGCGCGGGAAAACGCGTTGCACGGCCCCGCGTCCTGCCCGTAACTTCTCCCCCGGCCCTGTTGCCGCCGATAGGAGAAGGCCGTTGCTCGTCTGAGGTCATGAGACACCGACCGCGCCCGCGCGCGGTCCGGATACGTCGACCTCGGCAGCGGGCCGCCTTCAGTGTCCCTGTCCCTGTCCTGCCTCCTCGCCGTATCCCGGTGTCTCCACGCGTTGCCATAGTCACCACGAGCAACCAGGAGGCCCGTATGGGGCACTCACCCACCTCGATCACCTGCTCTCACCTCTCCTTCGCCTGGCCGGACGGGAGAGCCGTCTTCGACGACTTCCAGCTCGTCGTCGGGCCCGGCCGCACCGGGCTCATCGGCCTCAACGGCTCCGGCAAGTCCACGCTGCTCAAGCTGGTCGCGGGCGAGCTGACACCCTCCGCCGGCCTGGTCAGGACCACCGGCGAGGTGGGCTACCTCCCGCAGGGCGTGGCCCTGGACACCGCACTGCGGGTCGACGAGGCGCTGGGCATCGCGGCCGCCCGCAGGGCTCTGCACGCCATCGAGTCGGGCGACACGGCCGACGAGCACTTCACCGCCGTCGGCGACGACTGGGACGTGGAGGAGCGGGCGCGGGCGGCCCTGGACCAGCTCGGCCTCCCGCACATCACCCTCGACCGCACCATCGGGGAGGTGTCGGGCGGCGAGTCGGTGCTGTTGCGGCTGGCGGCGCTGCTGCTGCGCCGCCCGGATGTGCTGCTGCTGGACGAGCCGACCAACAACCTGGACCTGGAGGCGCGGCACAGGCTGTACGAGGCCGTCGCGGCCTGGAACGGGGTCATGGTGGTCGTCTCGCACGACCGTGAGCTGCTCGGCCTGGTCGACCGGATCGCCGATCTGCGCGACGGCGAGGTCCGCTGGTACGGCGGCAATCTGGCGGCGTACGAGGAGCAGCTGGCCGTCGAGCAGGAGGCGGCGGAGCGCATGCTGCGGGTCGCCGAGGCGGACATGAAGCGGCAGAAGCGCGAACTGGCCGACGCCCAGGTCACGCTGGCGCGGCGGGCCCGCTACGGGCAGAAGAGCTTCGAGAACAAGGTGGTCCCGAAGATGGTGGCCAATGGCCTGAGGCGGAAGGCCGAGGTCTCCGCCGGCAAGCACCGCACCCTGCACGCCGAGAAGCTGGAGGAGGCCAGGGAACGGCTGGACGAGGCCGCCCAGGCGGTCCGGGACGACGACGAGATCCGCGTCGACCTGCCGCACACCGCCGTGCCGGCCGGCCGGACCGTGCTGACGCTGCGCGGGCTGGAGCTGCGGTACGGGGCCCGGGCGGCCGGGCTCGATGTGCGCGGGCCCGAGCGGATCGCGCTCACCGGCCGGAACGGCGCCGGGAAGTCGACCCTGCTGCGTACGATCGCGGGCGAGATCGCACCGGTGGCGGGTGAGGCGCTGGCACATGTGCCGGTGCGCTACCTCCCGCAGCGGCTGGACATCCTGGACGACGGGCTGACCGTCGCCGGGAACGTAGCCCGTTTCGCGCCGGCCGCGACCGACAACCAGATCCGGTCACGGCTGGCCCGGTTCCTCTTCAAGGGCGCGCGTGCCGACCAGCCGGCCGGCACGCTGTCGGGCGGCGAGCGCTTCCGGGCGGCGCTGGCGGCGCTGATGCTGGCCGAGCCGGCGCCGCAGCTGCTGCTGCTCGACGAGCCGACGAACAACCTGGACCTGGCGAGCGTCCGCCGGCTCACCGCCGCGCTGGCCTCGTATCAGGGGGCGCTGATCGTGGCCGGCCACGATCTGCCGTTCCTGGAGGGGGTCGGGATCACGCGGTGGCTGCGGCTGGACGGCGAGCTCACAGACCGAACGGCCAGATGATGCCGTGGTGCATGGTGACCAGCACGACCAGTACGACCAGGTCGGCCGCGCCGAGGAACAGGCCCAGGATGGCGCGCGCCGGGCGGCGGGTGCCGCGCACCAGGGCGATGCCGCCGAGGACCAGCGCGAAGGGGCCGAGCACGATGTTGAAGGCGAGCAGACCGATGAGGCCGAGGATG
The DNA here is from genome assembly GCF_045040445.1 of Streptomyces sp. NBC_01537. Classification (NCBI taxonomy): domain Bacteria; kingdom Bacillati; phylum Actinomycetota; class Actinomycetes; order Kitasatosporales; family Streptomycetaceae; genus Streptomyces; species Streptomyces sp. NBC_01537. The sequence continues at coordinate 1,427,797 of NZ_CP109392.1, forward strand.
AAGGAGGCGACGGCCATGCCGTCGGCCCGCTCGGTGTTCTCGGTGCGCTCCGTCGGGAGGGTGCGGGCGGGCTCGGTGGGTGCGTAGGTGTTCATGATGGTCTCCCCCAGGGATGTCAGCGATTGCGGGTGTGCGAGATGCCCTCGCGGATGGCGAAGGCGAGCAGCCAGGCCCCGACGACTCCGACGCCGACCATCAGGACGGGGAGGGAGGTGTACGAGGCGGCGCCGAGGAGGACCCCGAAGGCGACCAGGACGACAAGGAGGGTCATGAGCCGGCCTTTCCCGGATTGGAAAAACACTTGTTCACTGACTTATGAGTCTAGGCCCGTCCGGACTCGCCAGACTCAGCGAACGGTTGTTTACTGGATGACATGAGTCACACCCTCGGGGTCAGACAGGCCCAAAAGCTGCAAACCCGTCAGGCCCTCCTCGACGCGGGCCTGCGCCTGCTGGAGAACCAGAGCCTGAGCAGCCTGGGCCTGCGCGAGGTCACCCGCGCCGCGGGGGTCGCGCCGGCCGGCTTCTACCGGCACTTCCAGGGCATCGGCGACCTCGGAGTCGCCCTCGTCAGGGAGGCGCTGGGCAGCCTGCACGCGATGATCCAGGCGATTCTCGACGAGCAGGACGACGCCGCCGAGGTCATCCAGCGCACAGTCGACGTCATCGCCGCGCACGTACGGGGGCACCGCGCCCACATCCGCTTCATCGCGCGGGAACGGCACGGCGGCGTACAGCTGGTACGGGAGGCGATCGCCGCCGAACTCGGCCAGTTCGCGGACGAGGTGGGCGCGGCGCTCGCCGCACAGCCCCTGTCGGCCGGCTGGAGCGCGGACGACCTGCGGATGCTCTCCGAGCTCTATGTCGACCGCATGCTCATGACGGCCACCGCCTTCATGGAGGCGCCGGCCGGGGACACCGAGGCGGAGGCCCGGATCGCGCGGACCGCGCGTCGGCAGCTCTACCTGATGTACCTCGGCCGGCGGCACTGGCTCGATGGCCAGATGGTGCGCTAGTTCTTACTTGACTTAGGCAAACACCTGTTACCGTGACCGCATGCCTACGATCGCCGAAGGTCTTGTCATGGGGAACCTCATCGAGAAGCCGTCGCCGCTGCGTCGTGGCGGGTGGGACGTCCTGATCGTCGTGAACGATCCCGGCGAGACCGACCTGCTCACCACGACGCTGGAACTGGCCGGCTACCACGTCGCCGGGGTGGCGGGCAGTGGCGCGGAGGGTATCGCGCGGATGCAGCGGCGCCGGTTCGACCTGGTGGTCTGGGACGCCACGCTGCCGGACCTGAAGCACCTGGCCCGGGGCCGCCGGCCCGCCCTGGTGGACGTGCCGCCGCTGCTCTTCCTGATCACCTGCGACTACCTCCACACCCTCCTTCCCGAACTCGGCAGGAGGAGGGACGACTACGTCACCAAGCCCGTGCGGACCACGGAAGTCCTGGCCAGGGCCGAGGTCCTGCTGCGGGGCCGGCGTCCCGAGCGGGACGCGGAGGGATCCGGCTACGGCGACCTGCTGCTGGACGACGCGACCCGCCAGGCCCGGCGCGGTCCCAGGCCGCTCGGCCTCACCCCCGCCGAGTACCGGCTGCTGCGCCACCTGCTGGCGAACGCGGAGTGCGTGGTGTCGAAGGAGCAGATCAGCCGGCAGGTCTGGGGCGAGTTCAGGGCGAGCGAGGCCATCGAGAAGCTCGTCTCCCGACTGAGGCAGAAGGTGGACCGGGGGGATGGGGAGCCCGTGCTGATCCACACGAGCAGGGGTTTCGGCTACTGGCTCGGGAGCCCGCGGGACTGAGCCGCCGGCCCGGGTGCCCTCAGGTCATCCGGATGTGACGCCCGTCACGTCCGGCAATTGTCTGGAAGCCGTCCGCGAAACGTCAGATCATCCCGCTTCCATACGAGATCTGAGACCTTGAGGAGGTACCCATGGCCAACACCCTGCGGCCCTCGGACCAGTTCCATGTGGGCATCGTCGCCGAAGACTTCGAGGCGACGAAGAAGCAGCTCTCGAAGCTGTTCGGGTTCGAGTGGTCCGACGACATGGGCGGGCCCACCGAAGTCGCCCTGCCGGACGGCGACACCAGCCTCGACTTCCGGTGCGCGTACTCGCGGGCGTCCGGTACGACCTCGGCGCCCCTGCTGGAGATCGTCCGGCGTATCCCCGGGACCCTGTGGGAGCCGACGCCCGGCTCCGGCATCCACCACTTCGGCTACTGGTCCGACGACGTAGCCGCCGACGTCGCCGAACTCGAGCGCCACGGTTACGTGATCGAGGCGACCCGCAAGGGCCCCGACGGCGGGCTGTTCTTCGCGTTCCTGCGCAGCGGCGGCGAGACGGGCTTCCGGGTCGAGCTGGTCAGCAGGGCCGCCAAGCCTTCCCTGGAGCGTGCCTGGGCCCAGTAGCCCCGGCCCGCCCGCCCCCGAACTCGCCCCGAACTCCCCCCAACTCCCCTGAACGCACAGAACACCACTCCACCGAGGAGAGACATATGACGACCGTAGGAATAGTCACCGGCGCCGGACGCGGGATGGGAGAGGCCTGCGCACGGCGGCTCGCCGACACGGTGGACGTGCTGCTGCTCGTCGACCGGGACGAGGAGGGAGCGGCCGCGGTCGCGAAGGACCTCAACGACGCGGGCAGCCGGGCCACCGCCGAGGCGTTCGGCCTGGACGTCACCGACCGCGAGGGCCTGGCCCGGCTCGCCGATCGCGTAGCCCAGGCCGGCACGCTGCGGGCCGTCGCCCACGCGGCGGGCATCTCGCCCAGCATGGCCGACTGGCGCCGCATCTTCGAGGTCGACCTCATCGGCACCGCTCTCCTGGCCGAGGCGCTCCGCCCACTGGCCACCGAGGGCACCGCGCACGTCTACTTCTCCTCGATGTCCCCCCTGCTCGCGGGCGTCGCCCCCGAGCCGGCCGTCGGCGCGATCCTCGACGACCCGCTGCACGAGGACTTCCTCGACCGGATCCTTGAGGCCGTCGGTCCGGACCTCGAGCAGTCCACCCTGGCCTACCCGTGGGCCAAGTACGGCGTTGCCCGGTTCGCGCGCAAGGAGGCGGTGCGGCTCGGTTCGGTCGGCGCCCGCGTGCTCTCGCTCGCCCCCGGCATCATCGACACCCCGCAGGGGCGGCAGGAGGCGGCCAAGCAGGCCTCGATGCAGCGCCTCATCGCCGCGACGCCGCTCGGCCGGACCGGTACCTCGGAGGAGGTCGCCGCCGTCGTCGCCTTCATGCTCTCGGACGAGGCGAGCTTCCTCAACGGCATCGACATCCTCGTCGACGGCGGCGTGTTCGCCGCCGTGCGCGACAGGTGACGACGGGGCCGGCCGGCCCCATCGCCGGACGGGCTGGATTCAGCTCGCTGCTAGGCCGTTTCTGATGGATCTCCGTGGAAGAAGGAGCGGCCCGCCGCGCCAGCGGCTGATGTCACAGCGGCGCCTGTGATCGCAAGGCGCCGGAGCGCCCACAGGGTGGTTTCCTGTGGGCGTTTCGGCAACGCCGCGAGCGCTGGCGCCAGGGCACGCGACGCCACGGAGATCCATCAGAAGCGGCCTAGCGCCTTGGTGAGCTCCTCGGTGAGGGTGTCCGTGCTCTGGAAGGTCAGCCCGGCCAGGGCCACATGCTTCCAGCGCACGGTCCCGGCCGCGTCGACGATGAACACCGAGCGGCGCAGGCCGAGTCCGGGGACGGCGATGCCGTAGGCCTTCGCCACCTCGCGGTCGGTGTCGGCGAGCAGCGGGAAGGCCAGGTCGTGGCGGCGCGCGAAGGACTCGTGACTGTCCAGGTCCTGGGGGCTTATCCCCCAGACCGTCGCCCCGAGGTCCTTGAAGCGCTCCAGGTCGGAGGTGTACGAGCACAGCTGCTTGGTGCACACGGCCGTGTTGTCACCGGGGTAGAAGGCCAGGACCAGGGGTGTGCCGAGCTGCCCGGAGAGCGCGTAACTACCGCGCGGGGCCTCGCCGTCGGCGCCCACGAGAAGTCCGGGCAGGGTGAAGTCGGGGGCCGCTGTGCCGACTTCGGGGGTCTTGGCCATGGAGTCAGTCCTTTGTGGGGTGTACAACTGGTTGCCTGCGTCAACTGCGAAAACCAGTATGACTGTCAGATGACCGCGAGTCCCGGCAGGTGCTCGGCCAGGTGCAGGGCATGCAGCGCCGCGAACTCCTCGTGCGTGCAGCGCCCGTAGGTGGGATGCGGGGCGTGCGCGCCTGCATGCGCGGTGAACAGTTTCACGGCCTCGTCCAGCTGGGCCGTCGCCTCGCCCGCCGGCAGGGCCGGATCGAGCGCGGGCGCCCCCTCGATCACGGCGCCCAGCGGGTGCTTCATCGCCCCGCGCCGCAGGAACGCCTTCTTCACGACGGGCCCGATGACGGCCCGCACCAGGGCCGGCTTGAGTTTGGGATAGCCGGATACCGAGTAGCCGACGGTCTGGGCGCAGTGCTGGACGGTCTGCGACAGGTTCCAGACACTGCCGGGGGCCAGGACGGCGGCTTCGTCACGCCCTTCGGCGATGTCGGTGCGCAGGCGGTCGGCCAGGGTGCTGAGGGAGTTCTCGGTCATGACGGCCAGAGTAAGCGCACGCCACGGGCCCGGCGAGCACCGGTCAGTGGCTGTCGCCCCGCTTGAGCACATGCACATCGACGCGCTTGCCGAACAGGACGGCCTCGCGGCTTCGCGTGAAGCCGAGCCGCGCGGCGACGCGTTCGGAGGCGGTGTTGCCGGGGTGGATCATCGCGGTGATCAGGTCGAGCCCGAGGCAGTCGAAGCCCCAGTCGACGACGGCCCGGGCGGCCTCGGTCGCGTAGCCCTGGCCCCAGGCCTCGGCTCGCAGGGTCCAGCCCGCTTCGGTCTCGTCGAACTGCCGCCAGTAGTGCAGGCCGCAGCGGCCGAGGAACTCCCCCGTCGTCTTGAGCTCGACGGCGCACAGCCCGTGGCCGCGGGTCGCCCACTGGGTCTCGATGCCGCTGAGCCGTTCCAGCGCCTGGCGGTGGGTGTACGCACCGACGAAGCGGTTCACCCGCTCGTCCTGATGCAGCGCGACAAAGGCGTCCACGTCGCCGGTGGTCAGCGGACGCAGGCGCAGGCGTTCGGTCTCGATGAGTGTCACGGCGGGAGCGTAGCCCCGGCCTGCGCCTGCGCCATAGGTTCGCGACATGGATAGCGATGTGATCGTGATACCGATTGGTAACCGGATGAGGTGAATGAAGTCGGATGACATGGATTCACACATGTGGGATGTAACCCTCTAGGGTTTGGCTCGACCTCCGCACCCACCCCGGTGAGCAACCGGCGAAAGGTCAGGCTGCCATGGCATTCGCGCTGCTTCGGCGCAAGCGTTCGAGGACCGACAGCGGGGGCTCCGGGCTGCTGCCACCGATCGCCCCGGGCGCGGGACTCCTGAGCTGCCAGGTCGTCGACTCCATCGGCCAGCCGATGGGCGGCGCCGAGATCACCGTGACCGACATCGGCAGCGGCCGGACCCGGGTGAAGGCGACCAGCGACCCGTACGGCGCCTTCCTGGCCACGCTGCCGCCCGGCAACTACACCGTGACGATCACCGCCGACAGCCTGCAGCCGTACCGCGGCACGGTGGAGATAGCCGAGGGACTCCAGTCCCCCATCGGCCAGGTGCAGTTGGCGCCCTCGCCGCAGCAGGAGCTGCCCGCGCCCGGCACCTGGATCTTCGACCCGCCGCACAGTTCGATCCGCTTCATCGCCAAGCACGTGGGCATGGCGAACGTGCACGGCCGCTTCGACAACTTCGAGGGGCGCCTCTACGTCGCGGACCGGATGGAGGACTCCAAGGTCGAGGTCCGCATCGCGGCCGCGAGCATCAACACCGGCAACAAGACCCGGGACCAGCACCTGCGCTCCCCGGACTTCCTCGAGGTCGACAGATACCCCTATCTCCACTTCGCCAGCGACCGCTTCGTGCACCGCGCCGGCTCGAAGTGGACCGTGCAGGGCCATCTGACCCTGCACGGCGTGAGCCGCTCGATCGGCCTCGAAACGAACTACCTCGGCCTGGCGACCGGCGGTTACGGCGAGGAGCTGCGCTGCGCCGCCATGGCCAGGACCGAACTCCACCGGGAGGACTACACGCTGAACTGGAGGAAGATGCTCGCCCGGGGCATCGCGGTCATCGGCCAGACGATCCAGCTGGAACTGGACATCCAGGCCATGTACTCCAGCCACGACACCCCGACCCCGCCGGAGTAACAGGCGCGGCCTCCGGACAGGCTTCGGGGTCAGCCACCGGCCGCCGGCTGGCTCCTGATGACGGAGAAGGCCGCACCGGACGGGTCGACGAGCGCCGCCATGCGGCCGACCCCCTCCATGTCCACTCCCGGCATCCGGACCGAGCCGCCGGTGGCCTCCGCCTTGGCGACGACCGCGTCGACATTGGTCACCTCGAAGTACGGCAGCCAGTGCGAGGTCGTGCCGGCCGCGAGCTGGTCCTCGCCGAGCTGCATGATGCCGCCGATCGAGGCCTCCTGCCCGCCGTTGGTGGTGGAGACGACGGTGTACGTGAGCCCGCCGGGGATGGGCATGTCCTGCGTGTCCCACGCGAAGAGCGCGCGGTAGAAGCTGCGGGCGGCGGCCGCGTCCGTGGTGTGCAGCTCGGTCCAGCACAGCGACCCCGGGTCGGTGACGACCTGCAGGCCCTTGGTGTCCCTGGGCTCCCAGACGGCGAACTCGGCGCCCGCCGGGTCGGTGTACTGGGCGAGCCGGCCGTCCGTGAAGACCTCCATCGGAGGCACCCGGACCGTGCCGCCGGCCTGCTCGACCGTCTTGGTGCTGAGATCGGCGTCCGGCGTCTGGAAGTACACCGTCCACGCCGGGTTCTGGCCCTCGGCCATCAGCGGGCCGACGGCCGCGACCGTCCTGCCGTTCAGCTGGAAGAACCCGTAGCCGCCCGCGTCGGGGCCGAGGTCGAGGTGCGTCCAGCCGAACAGGCCGGTGTAGAAGGCGACCGAGGACTTGAGGTCGGGCGAACCCAGGTCCAGCCAGTTGGGGGCGCCGGAGACGAAGTTGGTGGTGAGCATGAGTGCTCCTTTGACGGGGGCTTCCCTGGTCGCCAACAGTCTTGCACCGGGCACTGACAATCGCGGTATTTGCGGCCTCTTATATGGCCTTGCCCGGGTTGAGGATGCCGTTGGGATCGAAGGCCGCCTTCAGGCGCTGCTGCAGAGCGTGATTGTCGGGCCCGAGCTCGTCGGCCACCCACCGGCGCTTGAGCAGCCCGACCCCGTGCTCGCCCGTCAGCGTGCCGCCGAGGCGCAGCGCGGTGGCGAAGACCTCGCCGGCCGCCCGCCAGGCGACCTCCGGGATCCCCGGCAACGCGGGATCGACCACCAGGATCGGGTGCAGATTGCCGTCGGCGGCGTGCGCGAGGGTGAAGATCCGTACGTCGTTGCGTGCGGCGATGGCCGCGATCTCGCGCACCGCCTCGGCGAGCCGGGAGCGCGGCACGGCGATGTCCTCGATCAGCGGGCGGCCGACCCGCTCGATGGACGGCAGCGCCAGGCGGCGGGCGGCCAGCAGCGCGTCCGCCTCGGCCGGGTCCCCGGTGAGCCGCACGGAGACGGCCCGGGCCTTGCGCAGGACCCGTACCACCTCCTCGGCCTCCGCGAGGGCGCCGGCTCCGTCGCACTGGACCAGGAGCAGCGCCTCGCCGCTCCCCCGCAGGCCGGAGCCCTGGGCGTCGTCGATCGCGCCGAGGACCGGGCCGTCCAGCAGCTCGGCCATCGCGGGCACGACCCGGGCCGCGGTGATCGCGGTGGCCGCGTCCGCCGCCGCCTCGAAGGTGCCGAAGTACGCGGCGACGGTCACCGTCGCGACCGGTACGGGCCGCAGCCGCAGCGTGGCCGAGGTGATGACGCCCAGCGTGCCCTCGGAGCCGGTCAGCAGGGCGGTCAGGTCATAGCCGGTGACGCCCTTGACCGTACGGCGGCCGGTGCGGATGACCGTGCCGTCGGCGAGCACTGCCTCCAGGCCGAGGACGCTGTCCCGCGTCACCCCGTACTTGGCGCAGCGCAGGCCGCCCGCGTTGGTGGCGATGTTGCCGCCGACGGTGGAGATCGCGGCGCTGGCCGGATCGGGGGCGTAGCGCAGCCCGTGCGTGGCGGCGGCCCGGTCGAGGTCCGCGGTGATGACGCCCGGTTCGACCACCGCGAGCTGGTCGTCCGGCGCGATCTCGCAGATCCGGTTCATCCGGGTGAGGTCCAGGACCAGGCTGCCCTCATCGGCCGTCGCCCCGCCGGACAGCCCGGTCCCGGCGCCGCGCGGCACGACCGGCACGCGCAGGCCGTTCGCGTGGCGCAGCGCGATCCGTACGTCGTCGGTACGGGCGGCGTGGACGACGGCCAGCGGCTGCCCGTCCGGGCGGGTGCCGGAGCGGTCGGCGGCGTACGCGGCCGTGCCGCCGGGATCGGTGGTCAGCCGGTCGGGGGCGAGGTCACGGGCGAGCAGGCCGAGCAGGCGGGCTCCGGCGGTGGCCCGCTCCGTGGTGAGGGCGCTGGTCATCGGCTCAGCGCCGCCTTCCCCAGGGCCAGCAGCACGATGTCGTCCTGCGGTGCGTGGACCGGGGCGCACTGGATGTCGCGGTAGTGCCGCTCCAGGGGGTTGGCGCGGCTCAGGCCCGGGTTGCCGAGCAGCCGGACGGCCGTTTCCACGGCGGTGAGGGCGTGCCGGGCGGCCAGCACCTTGGTGCCCAGCGCCTGCTCGGGGGTGTAGGTGCCGTCCCCGGCGTCGACGCGTTCGGCGCCGGTGAGGACCAACTGCTCGGCGGCGGTGAGCAGCAGCTCGATCTCGCCGGCTGCGCGCCGGAAGCGTTCGGTGCCGGCGACGGGGTGGCCGAGGTTGCTGGGGACGCGTTCGTGCGCGAAGCGGTGGAAGTAGCTCTGGGCGGCGCGGGCGACGCCCAGGTAGAGGGCGTTCAGCGGCAGGTGGAGAGCGGCGAGGGCACGGTTGTCCTGTTCGGCGCCGGGGCCCTGGAGCGCCACGTCGACCAGGTTCTCGTCCGGCACCTCGACCTCGTGGAAGGTGATGTCGTGGCTGCCGCTGGCCCGCAGGCCCAGGTGGTCCCATCGGCTGCTGATCTCGATGCCGGGGGCCGAGCCCGGGACGGCGAAGGTCCCGACCCGGGGCTCGGGCTCGTCGGTGGTGGCCCAGACCAGGAACCAGTCCAGGCCCTCGGCTCCGGTGACGAAGCGCTTGCTGCCGCTGATGGACCAGCCGGTCCCCGTACGCCGGGCGGTGGTCGCGGGCAGCCCGCCCCGCGCCGGGGAGCCCAGCTCGGGCTCGACGCGGGCGTGGTTGAGCAGCACCGGGCCCTGCTCGGACTCCGCGAGGATCCGCTTGTACAGGCCCTCGGGCCAGTGCGGGCGCCGGGCCTGGAGGGCGTGCACGTTGATCGTCATGGCGCTGATCAGGGCGACCGACGGGTCCCCCTCCCCCAGCGCGTGCAGGATGCGGGCGGTGCCCGCGACCCCGAGGCCGGAGCCGCCGTACTGCTCGCCGACGGTCGCGGTGAGCAGCCCGGCCTCGTGGACGGCCCGGATGCCCGCCGAGGGGAAGGCCGCGGTGCGGTCGTACTCCTCGGCGGTCGCGGCCAGGCGCGCGGTGACGTCGTGCAGGAGGTTCAGGTTCTGCGTCATGAGGCGAGTGCCTTCTCCAGGTCGGTGTTCAGGTCGTCGGTCCAGAACGACGAGACCTTCAGCGGCCGGTTCAGCGCGCCCAGTTCCTCGAACACGTCGGCGACCTTCTGCTGCGACGCGATCGCGGCCTCGCCGGTGACCCCGGCCACGGTCGGGCGCTGCTTCTCCCCGTCCTGGATCTGCTGCAGCGCCTGGCTCACCGGCTGCTTGGTGGCGGTCGCGGTGACCTGCGCGAAGTCCTTCTCGTGGCCGTCGCGGATGTACGCGTACGCCTTGCTGACCCGGGCGATGAGGTCGGCCAGCGCCGCGCGCTCGGTCTTGTCGGCGATGGTGCTGTCCGACCCCTCCCACAGGAAGTTGCCGGACAGGATGTCCCTGCCCGAGCCGATGGTCGTGGCGCCCTGCTGGTGGGCGGCGATGATGGTCCCGCCGTACGAGGCGAAGGCGGCGATGGAGCCGCCGTTGAGGGCGGCCAGGCCGTCGTTGGGGAGAAGCGGTACGGCCTTGATGTCGGACCACTTCAGGCCGGCCTGCTTGAGGAGCTCGTAGAGGAAGTAGTGGGCGGTGGTGTTCTTGACGTAGCCGACCTTCTGGCCCTTGAGCTGGGCGATGGAGGTGATCTTCGAGCCCTTGGGGGCCACGACCTCCTGGAGCAGGGTGTTGCCCTTCTGTACGGCGACGACCTTGAAGTTGGCCTTGCCGTCGGAGGCCGCGAAGATCGGCGGGATCTCGCTGGAGGACGCCACGTCCAGCGCTCCGGCGCGTACGGCCTGGAGCTGGAGATCACCGCCCTGGAAGACGCTCCACTTCACCTTGTAGGGGGTGTCGTCGAGGTGCGCGAGCTTGAGGGCGGCCTGGAGCCGGGCCCAGCCGGTGTCGCCCACCTTGAGGGTGACCGAGGACAGGCCGCCAGAGCTGCTGCTCCTGGCGTCGGCGTCTCCGCCGCAGGCGGTGAGGAGGGAGAGGCCGAGGGCGGTGACGGCGAGGGTGGCCAGGGGGGCGACGGCGGATCTGCGGAACACGGTGATGGTTTCCTTCATGTCGGGTCGGGCGGACTACGCGGCCGTCTGGGCGCGGTGGGCGAGTTCCTGGCGGACCAGCGGGAGGACGAAGCGGGCGTAGTCGATGGCGTCGTTGAGCGGGTCCCAGCCCCGGATGGACAGCAGCTCGCAGCCGATGTCGACGTAGTCCAGCAGCGCCTTCGCCACGGTTTCGGGCGAGCCGACCAGCGCGGTGGTGGAGCCGGAGGCGTTGGTGGCGGTGGCCAGGGGGGTCCACAGGGCGCGGTCGTGCAGATCGCCACGGGCCGCTACGTCGAGGAGGCGCTGCGAGCCGACATTGGCCGGGCGGCCGGTGCCGAAGACCGGGTAGTGGGTGTTCTTGGCGCGCTCGGTGTGCCCGGCCTTCACCTGGCCGAGGATCCGGTGGGCCTTCTCCCAGGCCAGCTCGTCGGTCGGGGCGATGATCGGCCGGAACGACACCCAGATCCGTGGCCGGGGGCGGCCGGCCTCGTCGGCGTAGGCGTTGACGGAGGCGATCTGCTCGGCGGTCTCCTTGAGCGGCTCGCCCCACAGGCCGAAGATGTCGCCCTGCTGTCCGCCCACGCGGTACGCGTCCTGCGAGGAGCCGCCGACGGAGACCGGGATGGTGGTCTGATAGGGCGTCACCTGGGAGCTGAAGCCCTCGAAGCGGTAGTGCGCGCCCTCGTGGGAGACCGGGCCGTCGGCGGACCACACCTTGCGCAGGATCTGGATGTATTCGTCCGAGCGGGCGTAGCGCTCGGACTTGGAGAGGTAGTCGCCCTCGCGGCGCTGCTCCTCGTCGCTGCCGCCCGAGATGATGTGCACCGCGAGCCGGCCCTTGCTGATCCGGTCCAGGGTGGCGAAGGCACGGGCCGCGTGGGTCGGGAAGATCACGCCGGGGCGGTGGGCGAGCATCGGCTTGAGCCGCTCGGTGTGGTTGACCACGAACTGGGCGAGCTGGAGGGCGTCGGGCGAGGAGGAGTGGTAGGCGACCAGGGTGTAGTCGAAGCCGCCGTCGTCGAGGGCGCGGGCGAACTTGCGGGTGTGGTCGGGGTCGATGCCGAGGCCGAGGACGGGCTCCCCGTCGGAGGCTCGGTTGGGGTGGATGGCGCTGATGAATTCCACGGGCATGGGGGCTCCTTGACGGGATCGGGGGTGCCGGGCGCGGTGCCCTCAGGCGCCGGACTACTTGAACAGGCTCGTGTCGACCGAGTCGGCGACCTGCACGTTCGGGTCCAGGACCTTGATGCCGTGCATGGTGTCGGCGACCTCCTGGACGGCCTTGGTCACCGCCGGTGTGATCGGCACCAGTTGGCCGTAGCTCTGCTTGACGATCAGCTGCGCCACGGCCGCCTTGGCGCCGCTCGCCTTCTCGATGGCCTGCGCGTACGCCGCCTGGTGGGTGCCGCTCCAGGTCAGGGCCTTGTCCAGGCGGACCAGGAAGTCCTTGATCGCGGCCTTCCTGCCCGCGTCGGCCAGCGCCTTGTCCGACGCGCCGATGAACCCGTAGCCGCTGACGCGGCCGTCCGTGCCGTCGATGATCTGGCGGCCGCCCTGCTGGACGGCGACGGCCTTGTAGACACCGAAGGTGGCCCAGGCGTCGATCTTGCCGGCGGTGAAGGCGGCCTGGGCGTCGGTGGGAAGCAGATACTGCACGGTCACGTCGGAGTACTTCAGACCGGCCTGCTGCAGGGCGTTGGCCAGGAGGTATTCGGCGATGCTGCCCTTGGCCGAGGAGACGACGACCTTCTTGCCCTTCAGGTCGGCGACGGACTTCACGGCGGAGTTCTTCTGGACGACGATGCCGACGGCGGAGCCGTCGTTGTGCAGGGCGGCGACGCCCTTGACCGGCACGCCGCCGCTCTGTGCCTGGAGGGTGGGGAGGTCGGCGGCGTAGGAGGTGTCGGCGGCGCCGGCCTGGAGGGCCTGGAAGAGGGGGGCGGCACCCTCGAACTCGGCCCATTTCACCTTGTACGAGGTGCCCTTGAGCACCCCGGAGGCGTTGAGGAGGGTCTGCAGGCTCTTGGCCTGGTCGCCGATGGTGAGGGTGACCTTGCCGGACGTCGAGGCGTCCGCGCTGGCCGCGTCGCCGCCGCAGCCGGTGGCCGCGAAGGCCGTGGCGGCGAGGGCGAGGGCGGCGGCGAGGGCCCGGAGTCTGCGGGTCATGAGGGGGTTCCTTCCAGGTGCTGTGCTGTGACGTGCTGTGGTGTGACGTGCGGTGCTGTGACGTGCTCTGCTTCGACGGGGACGCCGAGCCAGCCGAGCAAGCGGCTGCGCAGGGCGACGAATTCGGGTGAGCCGAGGCCACGGGGGCGGGGGAGGGCGACGGTCAGCTCGTGGGCGATGCCGCCGGCGTCCATGACGAGGATCCGGTCGGCGAGCAGGAGTGCTTCCTCGACGTCGTGGGTGACGAGGAGGATCGAGCAGCCGTGCCGTTGCCACAACTCCCCGACCAGCCGCTGTGCCTTGCCCCGGGTGAGGGCGTCCAGGGCGCCGAACGGTTCGTCGAGGAGGAGCAGTTCGGGCTCGCGTACGAGGGCACGGGCCAGGGACACGCGCTGGGCCTCACCGCCGGAGAGGGTCTTGGGCCACACCCCGGCCCGCTCCTCGATGCCGACCTCGGCGAGATAGCGGGTGGCCAGCGCCTTGTCGGCCCTGCCGGGCAGGCCGAGGACGACATTGCGCCAGACCTTGAGCCAGGGCATCAGCCGGGGCGACTGGAAGGCGGCGGAGCGGCGGGCGGGGACCGTGACCTCGCCGGTGATCTCGTCGTCGAGGCCGGCCAGGATGCGGAGCAGGGTGCTCTTGCCGCAGCCGCTGTGGCCGAGCAGGGCGACGAACTCGCCCTTGGCGATGGTCAGATCGAGGTCGTCGATGACGGTGCGGCCGTCGAAGGCGCGGGTCAGGCCGTGGATCTCCACGCTGTCGGTCAGGGCGGTCACGTCGGATACGTCGGTCATCGCGGTCACGCCCCGTCGCCGTCGAAGGAGGCCCGCCAGGACAGCAGGCGCTTGGAGAGCAGGCGTACGACGAAGTCGCAGAGCAGCCCGAGGATCGCGTACACCGCGAGGCAGAGCACGATCACGTCGGTGCGGAAGTACTGCTCGGCGTTGCTCATCAGGTAGCCGATGCCGGCGTCCGCGTTGATCTGCTCGCCGAACACGAGGGCCAGCCAGGCGGTGGACAGCGCGTAGCGCAGGCCTACCAGGGCGCCGGGGAGGGCGGAGGGCAGGATGACGTAGCGGATCAGGCCGAGCCGGCCGAGGCCCAGCATCCGGGCGGCTTCGACGAGTTGGGAGTCGGCGGAGCGGATGCCGCCATAGATGTTGAAGTAGAGGGGGTAGGTGACGCCGAGCGCCACCAGGGCGATCTTCGGGGTCTCGTCGATGCCGAACCAGACGATGAACAGCGGGATCAGGCCGACCCAGGGGATGGCCCGGAACATGCCCATCGACGCGTCGATGACGTCCTCGCCCAGCCGGAAGAGCCCGGAGGTCAGCGACAGCACGAGCGCGATGGCCGCGCCGATGACGAAGCCGGTCGCGGCGCGGCGCCCGGAGGCGGCGATGGCGCGCGGCAGTTCGCCGCTGGAGGTCAGCTCGACGGCCTGGCGCACGACGTCGACGGGCGAGGCCAGGACGTTCTCAGGCAGTACCCCGGTGACGCTGCCGAGGTACCAGGCGGCCAGCAGGCCGACCGGGCCGATGGCCCGGCGCAGGGCGCGCGGCAGGCGGGGTATCCGGCGGGCCTGACGGGCCTGGCGGGCGGGGCGGATGGTGAGACGGCCGGCGGCCGGCAGGGCGGGCGGTTCCGGCGGGGCCGCGCCGGGGGCGGGGTGCTCCTTGACTGCTGGCATCAGGGGTCCTCTCGGTTCCTCTCGGGTCAGCCCGGGTGGGGGCCGGTCACGGCGGGGCGGGCGGGGTCGGCGGACCAGGCGGACCAGGAGCCGGGGAAGAGGGCGGCGTCGATGCCGGCGATGGCGAGGGCGGCGATCTGGTGGGCGGCGGTGACGCCGGAGCCGCAGTAGACGCCGACGGGGACGGCCGGTACAGCCGGGTCGGCGGCGTTGGCACCCAATGACGCGAAGCGGGCGCGGAGTTCGGCGGGCGCGAGGAAGGCTCCGGCGGAGGTGAGGTTGTCGCCGGTCGGGGCGCTGAGCGCGCCCGGGATGTGGCCGGCCCGGGGGTCGACGGGCTCGGTCTCGCCCCGGTAGCGCTCAGCGGCGCGGGCGTCGAGGAGGAGGCCTTTGCGGGCGAGCTCCGCGGCCTCGTCGGCGTCCAGGACGGGGAGCGCGCCGGGGGTGAGGGTGATGTCCCCGGGCTGTACGTCTTCGGGGTCGCCGGCCTCCAGGCGCAGGCCCGCGCCCTGCCAGGCGGCCAGCGCCCCGTCGAGGATCGTCACGTCCTCGACGCCCGCCCAGCGCAGCAGCCACCAGGCGCGGGCGGCGGCGGTGTTGCCGTTGTCGTCGTAGACCACGACTGCCCGCCCGGTGCTGATCCCCCAGCTGCGGGCGGCCGCCTGCAGCGCCTCGGGGTCGGGCAGCGGATGGCGGCCGCCCTCCGGGCTCGGCGGGGCGGCCAGTTCGGTGTCGAGGTCGGCGAAGACGGCGCCGGGGATGTGGCCGACGCGGTAGTACTCGCGTCCGTTGGGGTCACCGAGCTGCCACCGTACGTCGAGGACGACGGGCGGGGCGCCGGAGGCGAGGGCGCGGTCCAGGGCGCCCGGGGTGATGGTGACGGCGGTGGTCATGCGGCGGCCTCCGGCGTGGCGATGGCGGGCAGTTCGGGCGACAGCCGCAGCCGTTCGAGGAAGAGGACGACGGTGGCGGCGACCGTGCGGTGGTTCGCGTCGTTGAGCACGTCGTGCCGTCCGCCCTCGATGCCGACCAGCTGCACGCCGGGGAAGCCGCTGTACGCGCGCCGGGCGGCGGCGAGCGGGCTGACGGCGTCGTCGCTGCCGTGCAGGCCGAGGACGGGGACGGTGACGCGGTCCAGGTCGGCGGCCGGGAGCCCGTCGGGGAGCTGCCCGGCCAGCGCTCCGCGCAGGAACGCCTGGTCAGCGGTGAGGCGGCCCCGGTGGGTTGAACACGCGGTGCGCAGGTCGAGTTCGGCCTCCCAGCCGGCGCCGGTCAGGGCCGCGTCGGAGGTGGGCAGCCCGACCAGGATCAGCGCGTCGGCCCGATTTCCCTCATGCGCAGCCAGGGCTGCCGCGTAGCGGGCCCCGGTGTCCGAGCCGACCAGGATCTTCGGGCCGGGATCCGCCTCGTCGAGCAGCAGCTTCGCGGCCTGCCCGGGGACGGCCGGGTCGCGGGTGGCGTCGCCCAGGACGCGTACCCGGTAGGCGTCGAAGGCGAGGCGGCGGCCGAACCGCTCGTACACGCCGCCGTGTTCGCCGCGTCCGGGCAGCACGATCAGGGTGCCGCGAGGGGCCAGGCCCTCGGGCTCGTCCCAGGCGTGGACAGACTGGTCGTAGGTCATGGGTCCTCGATTCGGAAGGATGGGGTGCGGCGGGCAGCCCTGCCGACCACTGATCGCGATCAGAAGATCGAGGGATCAAAGGATCGAGGCGTCAAGGGGCGAGGGGGTGAAGCGGGCGGCCGCCGGCCGGAGGGCAGCACAAGGAGCCTGGGCCCGGGGCTCGGCGGAATCGCGGCGAGGGGCTGCAGGTCAGGTCAGAGACAACACATGGCGTTGACGAGGCCGAAGTCGACCTCACGCCGTTGCGTCAACAGCGCGCCGCCCGCGGCGGGGTACCGCCGGGCGTCGAGGGGGCGCGGCGCGGCGGCCGTCCCATGAGCTGTTCGCAACATGTGCCCAGCATGTCCGATGCACCCTGCACACGTCCAACAACGATTCGCCATCGGATCCGATCACGAATCCTTATCGATCGGGTGTTAGCCTTCGGCCATGGCACATGTGCTCGACATCGTGGCGCTCCGCAGCCTCATCGCGGTCGCGGACTGCGGTGGCTTCCACCGCGCCGCCGAGTCGCTGACGCTCAGCCAGTCCGCCGTCAGCCAGCACGTACGGCGGCTGGAGAAGACCCTCGGCCGCCCGGCCGTCGAGCGCGACGGCCGCCGCACCCGGTTCACCGCCGAGGGCGCGCTGCTGCTGGAGCAGGCCCGCCGCATCATCGCGGTCCACGACGAGGCGCTGCGCACCCTCCTCGGAGAGGAGGCCGACACGGTCGTCATCGGCTCCACCGAGCACGCCGCCGACCACATCCTGCCCCGGCTGACCGCCGCCGTCCGCGCCGTGCTGCCGGAATGCCGGGTGCGCTTCCGCATCGACCGTTCGGCACGGCTGGTCGAAGCCGTGGACCGGGGCACCGTCGATCTCGCGGTGTACGTCACCGAAGCCGCCGGCACCGAGGGCATCCCGGTCGGCGGCCTGCCGCTGGCCTGGTACGCCGCCCCCGGCTGGACCGCGCCCCCGGCCCCCGCGCCCCTGCCGCTGGTCGCCATCGAGGACCCCTGCGCCATCCGCCGCCGGGCCCTCGGCGTCCTGGCCGAGGGCGGCATCCCCGCCACCGTGGTCTGCGACGCCGGCTACCTGGCCGGTGTCCTCGACGGCGCCCGCGCCGGTCTCGGCACGGCCCTGCTCGCCACCGTCGGCGGCCAGGGCCCGGACGGACTCGCCGTGCGCCCCGATCTGCCCTCCGTACCGGCGATCCGGATGAGCGCGCACGCCCGCCGGGGCGCCGACGCCGCGATGGTGGCGGCGGCCGTCGCGGCCGTACGGGAGCTGTTCGCGGAGTCGGCGACCGTGCGGGCGGCCTGAGCCGCGCCCTCGGACACGACGGGACCGGCGCCAGGTGTGGTCACCTGGCACCGGTCCCGTCGGCTGTACCGATCGGGCTGCCGGGTCAGCTGCCGCTCAGGTCGTAGACCGTCGTGCTGCCCACGGTGGTCTTCGTGTAGTTCGCTGCTACCCACGCCGCGATCTTGGCGGCGTTGCTGGTGCCGCTGCTGGAGCTGCCCGAGGCGATGAAGTAGTGGATCTTCCCTTCGGCCACGTACTTCTTGAACGCCGCCAGCGTCGGTGTCGGGTCCGTGCCGTTGAAGCCGCCGATCGCCATCACCGGTTCACCGCTGGCCAGTTGGTAGCTCGCGGCAGTGGTGGAGCCGACCGTGGCGGCGGCCCAGGTGTACGAGTCGGCGTCGGCCTTGAGCAGGGCCGTCATCTTGGAGCTGACGGTGACGCCGTTGAGCAGAGCGCCGATGTTGGCGCCGCCGCCCATGCCGCCGCCACCGCCGCCTGTCGGGGCCGTACCGGTTGTGCCGGTGTTGCCGCCAGTACCGGTGTTGCCCTGCGGAGGCGTACCCGTACGCGCCTGGCCGCCCTGGCCGGTCGGGGCGTTGCCGCCGCCCGTGCCGCCGCCGGGCCTGCCTCCGCCGCCGCCCATGCCCATGCCGCCGGTGCCGGGGCCGGCGGTCGGCAGGGCGCCGGTGTGGGCGGTGCTGACCGTCGTCAGGGTGTAGGCGAAGGGCCCGGCCAGCGAGGCCACGATGCCCAGCGAGGCGGCGGCCAGCGCGAGGCGGCGGTTGAGGCGGCCCGCCAGCACGATGCCGGCGGCGGCGATCAGCCCGGCGGGCAGGACGACCCAGCGCAGCCAGGTGTAGGAGTCCGCCGAGGCGCGGCCCAGCAGGACGTAGGACCAGACGGCGGTCACCGCGACCGTGCCGCCGAGCACCGAGGAGGCGGCCAGACCGCGCCGGTGCTCCCAGAGCAGCCCGGCGCCCATGCCGGCGAGCGCCGCGATGTAGGGGGCGAGGGCGATCGTGTAGTACGCGTGGAAGATGCCGCTCATGAAGTCGAAGACCGCGAGCGTGCACAGCAGCGACGCGCCCCACACCAGCAGTGCCGAGCGCCGCTCGTCGGCGCGGCCGCCCTTGCGGGTCACCCACAGCCCGCCCGCCAGCAGGATCACCGCGGCCGGGAGCAGCCAGGAGATCTGGCCGCCCATCTCGGTGGTGAACATCCGGAAGACGCCGGTCGCGCTGCTGTTGCCGGTGGCGCCCAGGCTGCCGGTCTCGTTGCCGGTGAGCCGCCCGAAGCCGTTGTAGCCGAAGGTCAGGGACAGGAAGCTGTTGTCCTGCGAGCCGCCGATGTAGGGCCGCGAGGACGCCGGCCACAGCTCGACGATCGCGACCCACCAGCCGCCTGACACCACGATCGCGCCCAGGGCGGCGGCGAGCTGCCAGAGCCGCCTGCGCAGGCGGGTCGGCGCGCACACGCCGTAGACCAGGGCGAGTCCGGGGAGGATCAGGAAGGCCTGGAAGGTCTTGGTGAGGAAGCCGAAGCCGATCGCGACGCCCGCCAGCAGCAGCCACTTGGTGCGGGCCTGCTCGGTGGCGCGCTGCGTGCAGTACACGGCGCACACCATGAGCAGCGTCAGCAGTGCCTCGGGGTTGTTGTAGCGGAACATCAGCGCCGCCACCGGGGTCACCGCGAGCGCCGCGCCCGCGATCAGCCCGGCTGCCGCGCCGAAGCGGCGGCGTACGGCGGCGAACAGCACGTAGACCGCCGCGACGCCCATCAGTGCCTCGGGGACCAGCATGGCCCAGGAGCTGAGGCCGAAGATCCGGACCGACAGCTCCATGGGCCACAGGGACGCCGGGGGCTTGTCGACGGTGATGAAGTTGGAGGCGTCGGAGGAGCCGAAGAAGAAGGCCTTCCAGCTCTCACTGCCCGCCTGTACGGCCGCCGAGTAGAAGCTGTTGGCCCAGCCCGAGGCGCTGAGGCTCCACAGGTACAGCCCAAGGGTGCCGAGGAGCAGTCCCAGCACGGCGGGCCGCACCCAGCGAGGGTTGGCGGGCGGCCCTGCGGGGGCCTGCGCAGCCTCGTTCTCGCTGCGTGATGGGAGCGTCAGAGTAGTCATGGACCTGAGAATGCCGGGGCGCTCTGAGGTGACTCTTTGATGTGTCTTTCGGGATTCTGTGCAGTGGGTGAGAAGGTTCTGAGACGCGCCGCGCCCTCAGGGACCGTCCCCTTCGCCGTCGCCTTCCTCGCCGGCTTCGAGGAGATTGGCCGCCGCACCGATGATCTTCGGATCGGGCTGTCCCACGATCTCGTCGTCCCGGTCGGTGTACGGGAAGCGCGCGAGCACGCTGCGCATCGCCTCGACCCGGGCGCGCTTCTTGTCGTTGCTCTTGACCACGGTCCAGGGCGCGTGCTCGGTGTCCGTGGCGCGGAACATGGCGACCTTGGCGGCCGTGTAGTCGTCCCACTTGTCGAGCGAGGCCAGGTCCATGGGGCTGAGCTTCCACTGCCGCACCGGGTCGACCTGACGGATGGTGAAGCGGGTGCGCTGCTCGCCCTGGGAGACCGAGAACCAGAACTTGATGAGCTGGATTCCGTCGTCGACCAGCATCTTCTCGAAGGCGGGCGCCTGCTGGGTGAACTGCCGGTACTCCTGGTCGGAGCAGAAGCCCATGACCCGCTCGACCCCGGCCCGGTTGTACCAGGAGCGGTCGAACAGCACGAGTTCGCCGGCGGTCGGCAGGTGGTGGACGTAGCGCTGGAAGTACCACTGGCCGCGCTCGCGTTCGGTCGGTTTCTCCAGTGCCACGACCCGGGCGCCGCGCGGGTTGAGGTGCTCGGTGAAGCGCTTGATGGTGCCGCCCTTGCCGGCGGCGTCCCGGCCCTCGAAGACGATCACCAGGCGCTGGCCGGTCTCCTTGATCCAGGACTGCAGCTTCAGCAGCTCGATCTGCTGCAGCCGCTTGTGCCGGTCGTACTCCGGCCGGCTCATCCGCTCCGGGTACGGGTAGTTCTCACGCCAGGTGTCGACCGGGCTGCCGTCGGAGTGGACGAGGATCGGGTCGTCGATGTCGGTGTGATCGACCCGCATGCCCTGCCGCAGCAGGTCGGGGGATGTGACATGGGTGGTCACG
This sequence comes from Streptomyces sp. NBC_01537, assembly GCF_045040445.1. NCBI lineage: Bacteria > Bacillati > Actinomycetota > Actinomycetes > Kitasatosporales > Streptomycetaceae > Streptomyces > Streptomyces sp. NBC_01537. The sequence goes on from NZ_CP109392.1 coordinate 1,448,380, forward strand.
GCGTCTCCTGACTTCACTGGCGGGCTCAGTTGTGGAACTGCGGGATGATCAGATACAGCCCGTACAGCACGGCGGCGGCGCAGACGAGGAAGCACGCTCCCGCGCCGGCCAGCGCGGCCGTACCGCCGCCCGTGTCCGTGCTGTCCTCGCGCCGGGAGAGCGCGAGCACGCCGAGTGTGAAGATCACGACGACCGCGACGGTCGCGCCGATGCTGACGACGGTGACCTGACCGAGAGCGCTCCAGTCCAGGCTCATGGTGTACGTCCTCCTCAGACGCTCAGACGCCGACTGCGGCCGGCTGCGGCCGCATCGCGACCTCGTGGTGGTCGTTGACGTTCCCAGCGTGCACCGGGTTGCGGCGCGAGGCGAGATAGATGGCCGTCGCCGCCGCGAGCGCCGCCACGGCGATCAGGACGGTGCCGAACGTGCCGCCGTGCACGACCACTCCCGCCGACACCGCACCCACAGCCGCCGCCGAGGGCAGCGTCACCAGCCACGCGACCGCCATCCGCCCGGCGGTGCCCCAGCGCACCTCGGCGAGCCGCCGGCCGAGCCCGGCGCCCAGGATGCCGCCGGAGCAGACCTGCGTGGTGGACAGGGCGAAGCCCAGGTGGGCGGAGGTGAGGATGACCGCGGTGGAGGCGGTCTCGGCGGCGAAACCCTGCGGGGACTGGATCTCGGTGATGCCCTTGCCCATGGTGCGGATGATCCGCCAGCCGCCGATGTACGTGCCCAGGCCGATGGCGAGTCCCGCCGACGCGATCACCCACAGCGGCGGTCCGGCGTCCGCGCCGAGGGCGCCCGCAGAGATCAGCGTCAGGGTGATCACGCCCATGGTCTTCTGCGCGTCATTGGTGCCATGTGCGAGCGACACGAGGGACGCGGAGGCGATCTGGCCGAGCCGGAAGCCCCGGCTGACGGACTCGGAGCGGGCGCGCGCGCTGAGCCGGTACGCGAGGTACGTCGCCAGCAGTGCGGCGAGCCCGGCCACGACCGGCGAGGCCACCGCCGGGATGAGGATCTTCTCCACCACCTTGTCGAAGTGCACGCCGTGCTCCCCCGCCCCGACCCACACGGCGCCGATCAGGCCGCCGAACAGGGCGTGCGAGGAGCTGGACGGCAGGCCGAGCAGCCAGGTGAGCAGATTCCACAGGATGGCGCCGACCAGTCCGGCGAAGATCATGCCGGGGGTGACGAGGGTGTCGTCGACGATGCCGCCGGAGATGGTCTTGGCTACTTCGGTGGACAGGAACGCGCCCACGATGTTGAGCACGCCCGCGATGAGGACGGCCGCCTTGGGGCGCAGTGCGCCGGTGGCGATGGAGGTGGCCATCGCGTTGGCGGTGTCATGGAAACCGTTGGTGAAGTCGAAGGCCAGAGCGGTGACGATCACTACGGCGACCAGGAAAGTGATGTGCTCCATGCGCAAGAGGGAAACAGCCACGAGCGTACGGCGGGCGACACCCGTGTGAAGGCCAGGCGTAAATCAGTTCATGTGTAAATCAAATCGGCTGTTCAGTCATTCAGTTGTTTTCAGCGGGGCTGCGGCAGCGTCGGCAGCCTCGTGTCGTACAGCCACATCGTGAACAGCCCGCCCAGCGGGTGCGCGCTGTGCCGCTGCGCCATGGCGGTGAAGTCCTCGGTGGTGACGGTGGAGTGGCGGTGGGTCGCGGTCCACTCGCGCAGCAGCGAGACGAAGGCGGCGTGCCCGATCACCGTGCGCAGCGCATGCAGGGTGAGCGCGCCGCGCTGGTAGACCCGGTCGTCGAAGATCTTGCGCGCGCCGGGGTCGGCGATGCGGATGTCCTGGCGCATCAGGGAGAGCCGGGTGCGGGACTTGGCGGCGTGGGCGGCGGTGGTGGGGCCGCCGGAGACCTCCGACCAGAGCCACTCGGCGTACTTGGCGAAGCCTTCGTTGAGCCAGATGTGCTGCCAGTCGGCGATGGTGACGCTGTTGCCGAACCACTGGTGGGACAGCTCGTGGGCGATCAGCCGCTCGTGGCCGCGCCGCCCGTCGACATGGTTCGCGCCGAAGATGGACAGCCCCTGCGCCTCCACGGGGACGTCCAGTTCCTCGTCGACCACTACGGCCGCGTAGTCGTCGAACGGGTAGGGGCCGAAGAAGTCCTGGAAGACCGTCATCATCTGCGGCTGCCGGGCGAAGTCGTGCCTGGCCTCCGCGAGAAGGCGCTGCGGCACGGCGGCGGGCTGCGGCACCGGGCCGACGGCGATGTCGATCAGCTCGTACATGCCTATCTGCACGGTCGCCAGGTAGCTGGCCATCGGCGCGGGCTGCTCGTACACCCAGGTCGTGGCGGAGGCGCTGATCGTACGGGCGATGAGCGTGCCGTTGGCCACCACGGTGTACGGGGACGGGGCGGTCACCGTGATCCGGTACGCCGCCTTGTCGCCGGGGCGGTCGTTGCAGGGGAACCAGGAGGGCGCGCCGGTCGGCTGGGAGGCCACCAGGGCGCCGTCCTCCAACTGCTCCCAGCCCAGGTCGCCCCAGTCGCGGGTGCGCACCGGCTTGGGCACGCCGGTGTAGCGCACCTCGACGGTGAAGGACGCCCCGGCGGGCAGCGGCCGGGCCGGGCGGATCCGGAGCTTGTCGGCGCGGTGCGTGTAGCGGGCCGGGCGGGCGCCGTCGACCAGCACCCGGTCGACGCGGAACGGGCCCAGGTCGAGGGCGAATTCGGACAGCGCGTGCTCGGCGACGGCGGTGATCCGGGCCCGGGCGGAGAGCCGTCCGCTGTGCGGGCGGTAGTCCAGCTCGAGGTCGTACTCGGCGGTCCGGTAGCCGCCGTTGCCGTGCTGGGGGAAGTACGGGTCGCCCGAGGTGGCAGCCCCCGGCGTCGCGGCCACCGCCGCGACGCCGCCCCGCTTGCCGCCGTTCTTCAAGTGCTCGCACCTCGCGTTGTCACGCCGGACCGGACCGGCACCCTGGCTTTTCGTGAGGGAACGGGGGGTCGCTCCCCGGGAGACATCAGCACGCTTGTGCGTCCTGCTTCCATGCCTCGATCGGGTTGCCCAGCCAGCGGGTGGCCTCGGGCACGTTCTCGCCGCGCATCACCAGCGACGCGGGGCCGACCGTGGCCCGCGCTCCGATGACGGCGCCGGGGAGGGCGATGCCGTGCGGGCCCAGGGTGGCGCCGTCGCCGACGACCACCTCGTCCATGCGCATGATGCGGTCGTGGAAGAGGTGGGTCTGCACGACACAGCCCCGGTTGACGCTCGCGCCGTCGCCGACGCGTACGAGATCGGCCTCCGGCAGCCAGTATGTCTCGCACCAGGCGCCGCGTCCGATCCGGGCTCCCAGCGCGCGCAGCCACAGGTTCATCAGCGGGGTGCCGCCGACGGCCCCGATGAGCCACGGCACGGCGAGCACCTCGACGAAGGTGTCGGCGAGCTCGTTGCGCCACACGAAGGAGCACCACAGCGGGTGTTCGACGGCCCGGAAGCGGCCCACCAGCAGCCACTTCGCCGTAATGGCCACTGCGCATGCGGCGATTCCGCCCGCGAGCAGGATCAGCCCGCTGGTAAGCACGGCGGCCGGCAGGCCGGCCCGGTCCGCGACGGTCCCGAAGGCGGCCAGTGCGAGCACGGCCAGCGCCACGCCGCACATGACCGGCACGATCCGGCACAGCTCGACCGCCGCCCGCGCCCACATCAGGCGACGGGGCGGCTCGAAGGTGCGGCTCTGGTCGCCCTGCTCGGCGGCCCGGGGCAGCTTCATGGGCGGCATGCCGACCCAGGAGCTGCCCGCCTTGGCGCCCTTGGGTGTCGAGGACAGCACACCGACCAGGCCGCGCTTGGGCACCCGGCGTCCGGCGGCGGTCATCCCGGAGTTGCCGAGGAAGGCCCGCTTGCCGACCCTGGCCTCTGCGATGCGCAGCCAGCCGCCGCCGAGCTCGTAGGACGCGACCATGGTGTCGTCGGCGAGAAAGGCCTCGTCGCCGACGGTGGTCATCGTCGGCAGCGCCAGCACCGTGGAGGCCTCGACCCGGCGGCCGACCTTCATACCGAGCGCCCGCAGCCACACGGGCGTGAACAGGCTCGCGTAGAGCGGGAAGAGGTGCACGCGGGCCATGTCCATCAGCCGTTCCGTCGCCCAGGCCTGCCAGGCGACCCGGCCGTGGACGGGGTGGTAGCCCTCGCGCAGGCCGATACCCAGCATGCGCACGCCGCCCAGGATCAGCAGGGCGTACGCGAGCATGCTGACGACGGTGGCGAGCGGCACGGCGGTCAGGGCGGTGGCGAGCGTCGGCTCGCGGTCGAGGAACGCCTTGATGACCAGCAGGCCGGGCAGCGCGCCGAGCGCGGGCAGCAGGCCGAGCAGCAGCGAGGTGAACCCATAGGCGGCGGTCCAGCGGCGCAGAAGCGCGGGGCGGGCGTCGGGCCAGCGGTGCGCGGCCTTGCCGTCACGGGCGGCGGGGACGCCGGACCAGCGCTGCCCTGCGGGCACCGCGCCGGTCACGCCCGATCCGGGGGCGACTTCGGCGCGCTTGCCGACGCGGGCGCCGGGGAAGAGCGTGCTGCGCGCGCCGACCGTGGCTCCGGCACCGATCCGGATGGTGCCCAGGTGCAGCAGGTCGCCGTCGAGCCAGTGCCCGGACAGGTCGACCTCGGGCTCGACCGCGCAGCCCCTGCCGAGCCGGAGCATGCCGGTGACCGGCGGCAGCGAGTGCAGGTCCGCGCCCTCGCCGACCCGCGCGCCCAGTGCCCGGGCATAGTACGTCAGCCACGCCCCGGCCAGGCTGGTGGCGCCGCTCAGCTCCGCCAGGCGTTCGGCGGTCCACACCCGCAGGTGCACGCTGCCGCCCCGGGGGTACGTGCCCGGGCGCAGCCCGCGCAGCAGCAGCCGGGCGCCCCCGGCGGCGATGACGATCCGCCCGGCGGGGCTCACGACGAGCAGCCAGCCGAGCGCCACCCACCACCAGGACACGGCGGGCGCCCACGGCAGGTGGAGCACATTGCTGACGGCGACGGCCGCCACGCCCCAGCGCAGTCCGGCCACCGTCAGCAGCGGCAGCGTCAGCAGCACCTGGGCGACGCCCGCGCGGCGCGGCGTGGGACGCACCTTGCGCAGGCTGGCCTCGCCGCCCGTCGTCGCGGCGTCGAGCACCCGGGCGAGGGCCCCGAGGGTCGGATTCTGGTAGATGTCGCTGACCGACCCGGCGGCGAACCGCTCCCGGATCCGCGAGACGAGCTGGGCGGCGGCCAGGCTGCCGCCGCCGCTCATGAAGAAGTCCGCCCCCGGGGTGGTGGCCGGGGCGCCGAGGATCTCGCCCCACTGCCCGGCGAGCCACTCCTCGGTGGGCGTCAGCTCGGCGACGGCCTCCGGGCCCTCCTCCAGGGCGGGCAGCGGCCAGGGCAGCGCGGCCCGGTCCACCTTGCCGGAGGTACGGGTGGGCAGGGTGTCCACGAGGGCCAGCAGCGGCACGAGGGCGGCCGGAAGCTCCTTGCGCAGGCGGGCCACGGCGTCGGCGGGGTCGTAGGAGCCGTCGGAGGCCGGGGCGACATAGCCGACCAGCAGCTGGTGGCCTGCGGCCGTCGTGCGCACCGCGGCAGCCGCGCCCGCGACGCCGGGCAGGGCCTGCAGCGCGGCGTCGATCTCGCCGAGCTCGATGCGGCGGCCGCCGAGCTTGATCTGCTCGTCGGCGCGGCCGACGAAGAGCAGGCCCTCCTCCTCGGCGCGGACCAGGTCGCCGCTGCGGTAGGCGCGGGCCCAGCCGAGGGCGGGCAGCGGGGCGTACTTCTCGGCGTCCTTGGCTGCGTCCAGGTAGCGGGCGAGGCCGACGCCGCCGATGACCAGCTCGCCGGTCTCTCCCATGGGCACGACCTTGCCCCGGGTGTCCACGACGGCCAGCTCCCAGCCGTCGAGCGGCAGCCCGATGCGTACCGGGCCCTCGCCGGTCAGCGGGGCGGCGCAGGCGACGACGGTGGCCTCGGTGGGGCCGTAGGTGTTCCAGACCTCGCGGCCGTCGACGGCCATGCGCTCGGCGAGCTCGGGCGGGCAGGCCTCACCGCCGAAGATCAGCAGGCGCACGTCGTCCAGTGCCTCGGCGGGCCACAGGGCGGCCAGGGTGGGGACGGTCGAAACGACGGTGATGCCCTGCTCGATGAGCCAGGGGCCCAGGTCGAGGCCGGTGCGCACCAGGGAGCGCGGGGCGGGCACCAGGCAGGCGCCGTGCCGCCAGGCGAGCCACATCTCCTCGCAGGAGGCGTCGAAGGCCACGGACAGGCCCGCCAGGACCCGGTCGCCGGGGCCCAGGGGCGCGTCCGTGAGGAAGAGCCCGGCCTCGGCGTCCACGAAGGCGGCGGCGCTGCGGTGGGTGACGGCGACGCCTTTGGGCTTGCCGGTGGAGCCGGAGGTGAAGATGATCCAGGCGTCGTCGTCGGGGCCGGGGCGGCCCGTGGCGCCGCTGGGCAGGGCGAACGGCGTGATCTCACGGCCGGCGCCGATCACGGCGCTCACCGCGGCCTCGGAGAAGACCAGCTCGGCGCGCTCGTCGGGGTCTTCGGCGTCCACCGGGACGTAGGCGGCGCCTGCGGCCAGGACGGCGAGGATCGACACGTACAGGTCGGCGGTGCCGGACGGCACGCGCACGCCGACCCGGTCGCCGGTGCCGATGCCCTCGGCCGTCATGCGCAGGCGCAGCGACTCCACGTCGGCCAGCAGGGCACGGTAGGTGAGCGGCGTGACGCCGTCGTCGACGGCGAGTGCGTCCGGATGGCGGTCGGCGGTGGCGTCGAGGATGTCGAGGAGGGTGCGCTCGGGGGCGGCTCCGGCGGCGCTGAAAACGGCCGGGACGGGGGCCAGGAGCGGATCGGGGAGCGCCGGGGTCTCGGTGGCCACACTCATGCGGTGGGCCGCCTTCCGCCGGGTGTCAGGGCCCTGATCCGGTGCTCGGCGGCGACGTAGGTACGCATCTCTCACTCTCCGTAGGTCGTGTGGAGTGCGCTGCGAATCCCCGTTCCGCGCACGGCGAACAGGGAGTTTACCCACCGTTAACCGTAATCGCCTGTTGAACGCCGTGCACCCCGCCCGGCCGCCGGCCCGCGCCGGACGCCTTGACCTGGCCGCGTCATCGCTGGTCGGAATGGGTGCGGGGCCCCGCCACCGTGAGGTCGCGGGGCCCCGCCCGGGTGCCCGTTCTGTGGTCAATGCCACTCGGGTGCGCTATTTCTGACCGGTGAATTCCTCGTAGGCGGCCACAACTTCCTCGGCCGGACCGTCCATGCGCAGGGTCCCCGATTCGAGCCAGATGGCCCGGTCGCAGGTGTCGAGGATGGACTTGTTGCTGTGGCTGACGAGGAAGACCGTGCCGGCCTCCTGGCGCAGCTCGCGGATCCGCTTCTCGGAGCGCCTGCGGAACTTGCCGTCGCCGGTGGCAAGCGCCTCGTCGACCATCAGGACCTCGTGGTTCTTGGCGGAGGCGATGGCGAAGCGCAGCCGGGCGCCCATCCCGGAGGAATAGGTGCGCATCGGCATCGAGATGAAGTCGCCCTTCTCGTTGATGCCGGAGAAGTCCACGATGCTCTGGTAGCGCTCGCGGATCTCCTCCTGGGTCATGCCCATCGCGAGCCCGCCGAGGATGACGTTCCGCTCCCCCGTCAGATCGCTCATCAGCGCGGCGTTCACACCCAGCAGCGAGGGCTGGCCCTCCGTGTACACCCTGCCGCTCTCGGCCGGCAGCAGGCCCGCGATGGCCCGCAGCAGGGTCGACTTGCCCGAGCCGTTGGACCCGATCAGGCCGATGGCCTCGCCCTTGTGCGCCACGAAGCTGACGCCGCGTACGGCGTGCACCTTGCGCACGTTCGGGTTGCCCTTGCGGGTGACGATCCGGGTGAGGGCGGAGACTGCGCTGCCCTTGGGGGCGCCGGCGCCGCGCACCGTGTAGACGATGTGCACGTTGTCCACGATGACGGTCGGGACCTTGCCGTTCTGCGCCTTCGGTGTCTCAGCCACGTCCGTACTCCTCCTCGGCCTTCCAGAAGTAGACGAAGCCGCCGACGCCCGCGAAGAGCGCCCACAGCCCGGCCAGCAGCCAGACGTGCGGGGGCAGTTGGGCGGCCGTGAAGCTGTCGATGAGGGCGAAGCGCATCAGGTCGATGTAGATGGCGATCGGGTTGATCTCCAGGAGGAACTTGACGATGTGCGGGGCGTCGTGGAGCTTCGCGCTGAGGTTGTACATGACGCCCGAGGTGTACATCCACGTGCGCAGGAGGAACGGCATCAGCTGCGACAGGTCAGTGATCTTGCTGCCCAGGCGGGCCATCGCCATCGCCAGGCCGGCATTGAAGACGCTCTGCAGGATCAGCGCGGGGATGACCAGCAGCCAGGACGTGGAGGGCACCTCGCCCGACATGACGACGATGACCAGCAGCACGCCCATGGACATCAGCAGCTGCTGGAGCTGCTGGAGGGTGATGGAGATCGGCAGCGAGGCCCGGGGGAAGTGCAGCGCGCGGACCAGGCCGAGGTTGCCGGAGATCGCCTTGGTGCCGGCGAGCACCGAGGACTGGGTGAAGGTGAAGATGAAGACGCCGGTCACCAGGAAGGGGATGTAGTTGTCCACACCCCGGCTGGTACCGAGCAGCAGGCCGAAGATGAGGTAGTAGACCGCCGCGTTGAGCAGCGGGGTCATGACCTGCCACAGCTGGCCGAGTCTGGCCTGGGTGTACTGGGCGCTCACCTTGGCCCGTGAATAGGCGGTGATGAAGTGCCGCCGCGCCCACAGTTGCCGTACGTAGACCCGCAGACCCGGTCGTGCGCCGCTGACGGCGAGGCCGTACCGGGCCGCCAGTTCCTGTGCGCTCGGCCCCGGATCGGGGACGAGCCCCGCAGGGGACTCATCGAGGTCAAGGCTCACGTGGGGTGCCTTTCGTGCGAGGCAGGAAATCCAGGGGGGAGAGTTCGAAACAGCTCGATGGAACGGTGCCGTATCGTCGCGGGACCGACGCTAGACCACTCAGTCGATGGAACGCAACCGTTCCGTCCCCACGCCGGATCACGCTACCCTCAAGACATGGCAACGGAGACCCCAACCCCACGTCGCACCCCGGCGGGCGCCGCCGTGCTGCGCGACGACGTGACCGAGGCCATCCGCGCCGCCGTCTTCGCGGAGCTCGCCGCCGTCGGCTACGGCCGCATGTCGATCGAGGGCATCGCCCGCCGCGCCGGCGTCGGCAAGGCCGCCGTCTACCGCCGCTGGAGCTCCAAGCTGCCGCTCGTCCTCGATGTCGTGTCCGCCGTCGCGACCCTCGGCCTGCCCACCCCCGACACCGGCAGCCTGCTGGGCGACGTGCGCATGCTGCTCGGGGTCTGCGCCCGCGCCCTCAAACACCCGGTGGCCGCGCAGATCATCGCCGACCTGCTCGCGGAGGCCTCCCGCAGCCCCGACATCGCGCAGACCCTCCAGGACGCCCTGCGCAGCACGCAGCGCGGTATCACCGACATCGTCGTGCGCAGGGCCGTCGACCGAGGCGAGCTCCCCGTCGGCACCGATCTCGACCTCGCCCTCGACCTCATCACCGGTCCGCTCTACTGGCGGGTGGCCGTCATGCGCACCCCGCTGCCCAAGGGCTATCTGGACCGGCTCGCGACCGGCACGGTGGCCGCCCTGGGGGCGTCGTAGGGCGGACACCGGTCGGCCGACCAGCGGTCCGATGATCGTCTTGCCGGTTTTTCGCCGCTAGCATGTGCGTTTCCTGCGGAACGACAAAGGAACGGCGCAACGGTGGACTGGTACCTGGCAGCACTGAAGAAGTACGCGGTATTCAGCGGCCGCGCCCGCCGCAAGGAGTTCTGGCTGTTCCTCGTGATCGCCTGGATCACCCTGGGGTTCGTCGGACTCCTGGAGGGCTTCGTGTGGAGCTACTCGGTCCTGACCAGCATCTACGCGCTCGCGCTGCTCGTGCCCTTCTTCGCCGTGACCACCCGCAGGCTCCACGACAACGGCCGCTCCGGGGTGTTCGTACTGCTGTACCTGGTCCCCTTCATCGGGTCGCTCGTTCTGATCATCCTCCTGGTCCGTGAAGGGGATCCGGGCGCCAACCGCTACGGCGAGGACCCCAAGCTCACCCCCTGAGACGGACCGCGCAGGCCCTACACCTACCGGGGGTGAGCCGGGGCTCAACGGGTCAGCCGCGGGTCCACTTCTGGTTCGAGCCGCCGTTGCAGGTGTACAGCTCCAGCGGTGAGCCGCTGGCGGTGGCCTGGCCGGTCACGTCCAGGCAGAGCCCGGACTGCCGGCCGACGACGGTGCCGCCGTCGGTGACCGTCCATTTCTGGTTGGCGCCGCCGTTGCAGGTGTAGAGGTCGACGACGGTGCCGTTCACGGTGCCCTGGCCGCTGGCGTCGAGGCACTTGCTGCCGTAGCCGCGCAGTTCACCGGCGGCGGTGAGGGTCCAGTTCTGGTTGGTGCCGCCGTTGCAGGTGTAGATGGTCACCTGGACGCCGTTGGTGGTGGAGTACGCCGGGTCCTCCAGGCACTTGCCGGACTGGGCGCCGATCAGCGTGCTGGTGCTGGTTTTGCCGCCGCTGCCGGGGGCTCCGGAGCTGGTGAGCTGGAAGGTGGTGACGCTGCGGGCGGGGAGGGCGGCGGTGAGGACCGAGCCGCTGACGGTGGGGTTGGTGACGCTCGCCAGGCTCTCGGTGGCGCTGGTGCGGTGGGTGGCGGTGGGGGTGAGGGTGCCGCTGTTGGTGTCCAGGATCAGGCTGGAGGCGGCGGTGTTGGTGTTGGTGGCGACCACGCTCCAGGCGCCGTCCTTGTAGAAGGCCATGGTCTGGACTCCGGCGGGCGCTCCGCTGACGTTGTAGCGGACGGCTCCGGGCCGTACGTACTTGCTGTACTGACCCAGCGCGTAATAGCGCTTGGTCATGTAGAGCGACTGATTGCCGTCGGTGGCGTAGTCCGGGTCGTAGTAGACGAGGCCGTCGTTCCAGCCGCTGGTGTTGACCTGGCTTGCGCAGGAAGCGTCCGAGCCGACGTCGCAGCCGATCACGGAGGACAGCGCCGTCCACCACTGGAAGGAGCGGTCGTTGGCGAGGGTGAAGTCGCGGTAGACGTAGTTGGCCAGGTCGAGGCCGCCGTCGATGGTGGGGTCGTACTGCTGCCCCCAGCCGCTGGTGCCGGTCTTCTGGCAGCAGATCTCGCTCGCCCACAGGGGTTTGTTGTACGTGCTGCCGACAGCGGCGACGTTGCGCAGGGCGGTGTCGCCGGGGAAGTCGTACGTGTGGTGGGCGAGCGCGCTGACATAGCCGGCGGCGGTCGAGTCGCTCATCCAGGTGGGGGTGTTGGCGACGAAGTTGGTGGTCTGGCTGGTCTCGTCGGCGATGATCCCGGTCGAGGTGAGGGAACGGGCGGCCAGCGTGGAGCCCAGGGCCTTGATGACGGCGGCGCGCTGGGAGACGGGGACGGCCATGCCCTCCTGGCCGCAGCCGCTGAAGGAGCTGTCGGGCTCGTTCATGGGGCTGAGGTAGTCCAGGTCGACGCCGTTCGCGGCCCAGTGGGCGGTGATGTCGGCGAGGTAGGTCGCGTAGGCGCTCTCGGTGCCGGAGACCAGGGTGCCGCCGCAGCTCTGGGCGTTGCTGGTCCAGTCCTTGGGGGCGCTGTTGACGAAGCCGATGAGGGTGGGGACGCCGTGGTCGGAGGCGGACTGCAGGAAGTAGCTGCCGCCGGGGTCGCGGGTCCAGTCGTAGGCGCCGACCGAGGTCATCAGCGACTGCGGGGCGCGGGTGGGGTCGGTGACGCCGGTCCCGCCGCCGCCGATGTTGTAGCGGTACATGCTCAGATCGAGACCGGACTCGTCGAAGAGGAGGTCGCCGACCTGGCTCTTGACGCTCGACGAGAAGTCGGCGAGGTCGTTGACCCACCAGGCGCCCGAGGCCGCGAAGCCGTCGACGGTCTGGGCCTGGGTGGTGACGAGGGCGGGCGCCGAGGTGGCGGCCTGCGCCTCGGTGACCAGAGGGCCGGCGGTGACCGCGGAGGCGATGAGCGGGAGCGCGGCCAGCGCTGCGAGACGCAGCCGGGCGCGCGATCTGGTGGAGCGGGGGAAGCTGAACGGCATCACGGTGTCCCATCCGGTGTTTGCGCGAACATGACTGGCGTGCGTGAGTGTCGAGTTCAAGCTGTGCTCATGTCAAGACTTTGTTAACAGGTGCCACAAAACACGCCAGTTGGCGCGCCTGGCAGTCGCCAGGAGGTGTTCGCGCCAACACCCCGAGGGGCTTGCCTGGCAGCTTGCCTGGCGGCTTGCCTGGGGGCATTGTCAGACCCTCCGATTACGGTGAGTGATGTCGGCAGCACTGTCCCGCACATCGTGTGACGAAGGGGGGTGCGCCGGGCCGCTCCCGTCGACGGGCGCCCGGCGCGACACGACCATGGACCTGATCAACCACCTCGGCCTTGCACAGGCCTGCGAAGTCCTCGGCCTCTCCCGGCCGCAACTCCAGCTCGCCGTCGACTACGGCCTGCTGAGCAGGGATCCCGGCACCCGCTCCTTCGACCCAGCCCAGCTGCGGGAGATCGTCGCCCGGCCCGAGCCCTTCCATGCCGCGCTGACGGCCGCGCGGGAAGCCCGGGCCCGCTCCCGGTCGGCGCGGCGCAGCGCGCAGGCCCGGGATCGGGAGGCCGTACGGCGGCGGCAGGCCGAGCTGCGGCGTGCCGCCGCCGCACGGGTGCGGGCCCGGGTGCCCGCACGGGCCCTGGGCGCGGCACCGCCCGAGCGGGCCGTGCTGCATCTGGGACCGCCGCGCTCGGGCCGTACCCGTGCCGTGGTGGAGGTGCTGGCCGCCCACCCGGGCACCGGGGTGTACGCCACGGCCCGGCCCGGGCACGCCCTGCAGGCGTACGGGCTGCTGCGCGCCCGGCTGGGCCCGGAGCAGGTCGGGCTGACCACCGACAGAGGCAGTGTCAACGGGCGGGCCCGGGTGCTGTGCTGCACCGACCGGCATGTGCGGCCGACGGGGGATGTGCTGGTCGTCGACGCCGTGGAGGGGGACGCACTGGCCCGGCTGCTGCTGTCCGGGGCGCACCGCACGGTCCATGTCACCGGCGTGCCCCGGGACGAGGCGCTGCTCGGGGTCTGTCTGGCCGGGTCGGCCCGCCTCGAAATCGTCGGTCACCGGCGGGCCGCGCCGCTGCCCCTGGTCCCCGCCGCCGGGCCCGGCGAGGTGCCGCCCGGCACGGCGGTCGTCGCCCGGGACCGCGCTTGCGTCCACGCGCTGCACCGCGAGCTGCTGGACGCGGGGCGTACGGCGACCGTGCTGTACGAGTCGCTGCCGTCCGCCGTCCGGCTCGAACAGCTGCGCCGGCTGGCCGCCGGGGAGGTCGACATCGTCGTCACCACGCCGGTCCTCGGCCGCGATCCCGTGCCGCCACTGGCCTCGGTCCGCTTCGCCCAGGCCCCGGAGGCGGGCGGATGGGAGACAGCCCGGCTGGCCGCGTACGCGGACGGGACCGTGGGCGAGTACCGCACGGCCGTCCCGGTGACCCCGCCCGGCCGCCGCCTGCTGCGCGACGCCGTCGAGGCCGCGGCCGACGGCGGCGCGGCCCCGGGGCGTGGGCGGCTGCCGCTGCTGCCCGCCTGGGAGGATCTCGGCGGCCCCGCTCCCGGCGAGATCCCGCACGCGCTGGCCGCCTGGCGTACGGCGGCTGCCGGCGCCCTCGCCGGCCACCGCGGCCTGTATGCCCAGTGGCCGGTGGCCCTGACCGCCAAGTGGCAGGCCGCCCGCATGGCCGCGGGCTCCGGTCCCGCCGCCGACGCCCCCTGGCCCGCCGACGGTCCCGCCCTCTGGCGGCTTCTCACCCTGCCGGGCGGGCCCGACGGTCTCTTCCCCCGCATCGCCGCCGCCTTCCTCACGGGGCGATCCCTCACCGGTCTGCTCCGCCCCCTCCCCGACGTCGCCCTCCTCGCGCTGCCGGACGCGGAGGCCTACGCCGGGACGCTGCGCGAACTGCGCTCCGCTCTGCTGCGCCTGGGTGACTTCGGCGGCCTCTCTCCCACCGACACCGCCGCCGGCGAGACCGCCGTGGTCCGGCGCCTCAACGAACTGCTCGCCCAGGGCGGGCCGTTGAGCCCGCCGCCGGTCTGCGCATGCTGCGGTGCGTCATGCGCGCCCTGGGAGGAGCACTGCGGCCAGTGCCGCTGCGGTGGCGGCCGCCACCGATGAGTTCCGTGCCGCGGGGTCGTCTGCCCCTGTGAACACCCCACCTCAGCACGCCGGAAGAAGGAGAGACCACCATGTCCGAGACAACCGCCGCCGCCGGAACCGCGGTACCGCTGACCGGCACCACCCGGGCGCGGCGCGCCGACATAGGACTGCGGGTGCTGCAGATCCTGCTCGCGCTCTTCTTCGGGGTGGCCAGCGCGCTCCCCAAGCTGATCGCCCATCCCTCGGCGACGGAGGGCTTCGACAGAATCGGCTTCGGCGACTGGTTCATGTACCTCATCGGGTCACTGGAGCTGGCCGGGGCGATCGCGCTGCTGATCCCGCTGCTGTCCGGCCTGGCCGGGCTGGCCTTCATCGGGCTGATGACCGGCGCGTTCATCACCCAGGTCACTGTGTTCGACGGTGAGAACGCCGCCACGCCCTTGATCGTCATGGTGCTGGTGGGCCTGGTCGCCTGGGGACGCCGGGGGCACACGGCCCGGCTCATACGGCTGGTCTCGCGCGGGCCGCGAGCGAGGGGGCCGGAATAGTCGCGCGCCGGGCACGCTTGGCACTCCTGTCGGCATGATCACACCCCAGGAGGCCAGGCCGCCCATGAGTACGAGCGCGCCACATCCGCTGGACAACCCCGCCCGTTCCTCGCTGACCGGCCCGCACGCGCACTTCGCCGAACGACTCGGCGACACACTGCGCTACCCGCTCGACGTGTCTCCCTGGGCCGCGCTGCCGGACCGGCCGAAGGCCCGTGACTGGGACGACATCGCGGCGCTCGCGGGTCCGGGCGGACTGGTGCCGCTGGCCGCGGTCGACGTGCCGCCGCCGGACGGCTGGGAGGTGGAGTTCCACCTCGAAGGCGTTCAGCTGGTCGACGACGGCCTCGCGGCCGCGCCGGACCCGGAGGCCGTACGCCTCGGCCCGGCCGATGTGCCCGAGATGCTGGCGCTGACCGAGCGCACCAGGCCGGGCCCTTTCCTGCCGCGCACCGTGGAGATGGGCGTGTACCTGGGCATCCGCCGCGAGGGCAGGCTGGTGGCGATGGCGGGCGAGCGGCTGCACCCGCCGGGCTGGACCGAGATCAGCGCGGTGTGCACGGACGACGCCCATCGCGGGCAGGGCCTGGGCGGCCGACTCGTCCTTGCCGTCGCCCACGGCATCCGGGAGCGCGGTGAGATCCCGTTCCTGCACGCGGCGGCGGACAACACCAACGCCATCCGGCTCTACGAGGCACTGGGATTCCGGCTGCGCCGCAGGACGTCCTTCCTGGCGGCCCGCGTGCCGGTGGCCGTCAATGGCAGGCTTACCGGGAACCGACCACCGGGCGACAGGAGCGGCACACAGTGAGCGACCACCGGGAACGCATGGTGCGCGGCGAGCGCTACCGCTGCGACGATCCGCAGCTGACCGCCGACCGGCAGTCCGCCGAGCACATGGCCGCGCGGTTCAACGCCACGGCCCCGGCGGACGCGCCCGGCTCCCGCGAACTGCTGCACGAACTGCTGGGCGAGCTCGCCGGAGGCGCCTACGTCAAGGCGCCCTTCACCTGCGCCTACGGATACAACATCCGGATCGGGGCCCGGAGCTTCATCAACTACGACGCGATCCTCCTGGACTGCGGTCCCATCACCATCGGCGAAGAGGTCGCCCTCGGCCCGCGCGTGCAGCTGGCCACCGCCATCCACCCCCTGGACCCGGTTGACCGCCGCGCCGGCTGGGAGACCACCGCCCCGATCACCATCCGCGACGGCGCCTGGCTCGGCGCCGGGGTCATCGTCTGCCCCGGGGTGACGATCGGCGAGAACACGGTGGTCGGAGCAGGCAGCGTCGTCACCCGTGACCTGCCGGATCGCGTCGTCGCCGTGGGCAACCCCTGCCGGGTGCTTCGCGAGATCCCGTAACCTCCGGGTCGTATCGTCGGGTGCATGGAAATACGCGAGTCCACCAAACTCCGAGCACTTTCGGCCTAGCGTTCGGGCATGGCAGTTCGGTTCCCCGCTCCTGTCGCCTTCGACGGCCGGTACGTCCGGCTGGTTCCGTTGGCGCTGAGCCACGTCCCGGACCTCTACCTCGCCGGCGGGGGCGACGACGCGGTGTGGCGATGGCTGCCGACGACCACCCCCCGCTCCATGGCCGAGATGAGTGCGATCGCCGAGCAGCGGCTCGCCCAGCAGGCGGCCGGCGAAGCCGTCGTGTTCACCGTGCTGCCCCGGTCCACCGAAAGGCCGGCCGGCTGGATCGCCTATCTGGACATCTCCCTCGCCGACGAGCGCGTCGACATCGGCTGGAACTGGCTGGACCGCTCCCTGTGGGGCACCTCCGCCCACCTGGAAACCCACTTCATCCTGCTCCACCACGCCTTCGAGGACCTCGGCTTCGGCCGCGTCCAATGGCAGCTCGACGATCTCGACCAGGCCTCGCAGAACGCCGTCTCCCGCATCGGCGGTATCCGTGAGGGCGTGCTGCGCCGGCACTTCCGCCGGGTCGACGGTTCCTGGTGCGACACCGTCTACTACTCACTCGTCGCCACCGAATGGCCCGCCGTACGGGACCGGTGGGTCAACAGCTGGATCCTCGACGGCCCCAGCCCGCTTCTATGATCACCCCGTGACCGCCTTCCGCATCCAGGCCCGGACCCCTCTGCCCGCCGCCGAGGCCTGGCACCGCCTGACGGACTGGCCCCGCCACGCCGCCCACGTACCGCTCACCACGATCACCGTGACGCCATCCGGATTCGTCGCCCGCACCGGCATCGGCCGGCTGGCCTTCGACGACCCGATGGAGATCGTCAGCTGGGCTCCGCCAGCCCACTGCCGCCTCGAAAAGCGCGGCACCTTCGTCACCGGCTGGGCCGAGATCGACGTACGGGCGACCGCCAACGGCTCCGAGATCACCTGGACGGAGGATCTGCGACTGCGGCTCCTCCCCTCGTTCCTCGACCGGCCGACGGCATGGGCAGGGCGCCGGATGTTCGGCCGGGCGGTCCAGGGCCTGCTCGCGTGAACCGCGCGCACGAGGTTCACACGACACTTCGCTCACAACTCTCGTATGGACTCGGGAAGTTCTCTCAATGGTCCTCACAGGTTCCGGGACGACGCTCCTCGGCATGACAGATACGACAACGCCATGACCACGAGCCGCAGGGTGGCCGGCGCAGCCTTACTGATAGCGGGGCTGGTCGCCGCCTCCCCGGGGCCGGCCGCCGCGTGCGCGAACGGGGTGTCGTTCACCAAGCTCGACACCTCAGGCACCGCCGGGAGCAACCCCCGCCATGTGGCGACGGGTGATGTCGACGGCGACGGCGCTACGGAAGCCGTCGCCACCAACCTCGGCGGCAACTCCCTGACGGTCCTGCCGGGCAACGGCGACGGGACCTTCGCCGCCGGAGCCGCCTACGCGGTCGGCACCAATCCGTACCAGACGGTCCTGGCGGACTTCGACGGCGACGGCCATCCGGACCTGGCCACGGCAGACTTCGGCGGCGCGCAGGTGAGCATCCTGATCAACCAGGGCGACGGGACCTTCGGCGCGGCGGTGAACCTGGACGTGGACGCGTCCCCGCGCGCCATCGCCACCGGCGACCTGGACGGGGACGGAAACCCGGACCTCGTCGTCGCCCAGCAGAGCACCAGCTCGGTGCGCGTGCTGCTCGGCGACGGCGACGGCACCTTCACCGACCTGGGCGACACGGCCACCGGATCGTCGCCGCACGGCATCGTCGTGGCCGACTTCGACGGCGACGGATCGGCGGACGTCGCCACGGCCAGCTCGGGCAGCGCGGGGATCAGCGTGCTGTCCGGCGACGGGTCGGGAGGCCTGGGCACCGCCACCGCCAACTCGGCGACCGCGCGCCTGTACTCCCTCGCCACGGGCGACTTCGACGGTGACGGCGACGCGGACCTGGCCGCGGTCAGCAACGGCTCCAACTCCCTGGACGTCCTCCTGGACAACGGCGACGGCACGTTCGCGCCCGCGACGACCTACGCCACCCCCGCCCTCCCGGTGGCGGTAGGCGCCGCCGACCTGGACGGCGACGGTAGCGCGGACCTGCTGGTGTCCTCGCTCAAGGGCGGCTCGGTCACCGTCTATCAGGGCGCGGCCGGGGGCGAGTTGTCGCAGCTCGCCGAGCTGACCGCCTCGGGCGCGTACGACGCCACGGCGGCCGATCTGACCGGGGACGGGGTGGCGGACGTGGCAGTGGCCGCCAGCAGTGATGGCGCGGTGGATGTCTTCACTGGTTCCTGCGGCGAGTGACGAGGCCTTCGGGCCGCCTTGGCAGCCCACCCACAGCCCGGACCCAGGGAATTCACAGCAAAGAGGGGCAGTGTCCCGGCACATGGCTTCGCGTATACCTCTGACCTCCGGCAGCGTCGCCGGTCCCGCAGCCGGCCAGATCCGCGAAACGCTCCGCAGACCGGACGGCGCTCCGCTGCGGATCCTGGTGGTCGACGACGAGGCGGATCTGACCGAGCTGCTGTCGGTCGTACTGCGTTACGAGGGCTGGGAGCCCGCTCGCGCGGCGGATGGTGCGGAGGCCCTGCGCTGCGCCCGCAGGTTCCGGCCCGACGCGATGGTGCTGGACATCATGCTGCCGGACATGGACGGCCTCGAAGTGCTCCGGCAGGTGCGGGAGGAGCAGCCGGATGTCCCGGTGCTCTTCCTCACCGCGCGGGACGGCGTCGACGACCGCGTCGGCGGCCTGACCGCGGGCGCCGACGACTATGTCACCAAGCCCTTCAACATCGACGAGGTGATGGCCAGGCTGCGCGGCCTGCTGCGCCGCTCGGGGGCCGCCGCCCGCTCCGAGTCCGTGCTCGTGGTCGGCGATCTGGCCCTGGACGAGGACAGCCGGGAGGTGCACCGCGCGGGCGTTCCGGTGCGGCTGACCGGTACGGAGTTCGAGCTGCTGCGGTATCTGATGCGCAATCCGCGCAAGGTGATCAGCAAGTCCCAGATCCTGGAACGCGTATGGTCGTACGACTTCGGCGGCCAGGGCAATGTGGTGGAGAGCTACATCTCCTACCTGCGGCGCAAGATCGACCGCGGCCACGACCCGATGATCCACACCGTGCGCGGCGTCGGCTACATGCTCAAGCCCGCCGGATGAGGGCATGGACTCCGCGGACACGGACCCTGCGCACCAGGCTGATCGTGTCCAGCACGCTGCTGCTCGCCGTGGTCTGCGTGGTGGTCAGCGTGATCACCACGCTCGCCATGCGGTCGTATCTCATCACCGGTCTGGACGACCGGCTCGACGCCCTGGCCGACCACTCGATGGCTCCCAGAAGCTGCGACCTCGGGCCCCGGGACACGGAGCTGCCGTACCTCACCGCCTTCGGCGTGCCCGACGGCACGGTGGGCGTCGCGAGGTCCGGCGGCGTCGTGCGCGAGGCCGGGATGGTCGCGGGCGACGGGGCGGTGCTGGAGCCTTCGCCGCGCCAGCAGGCCGTGCTGTCGTCGGTGCACGCCGACGGCCACCACTACACGCTGATCCTGCCGGGGCTCGGGGCCTACCGGGTGAAGACGGTGCACGCCGACACGTTTGCCGGCCCGGTCACCGTGACCACTGCGCTGCCTTTCGACTACGTGGACCGCACCGTCAGCCGGCTGGTCGCCGTCGAGGCGGTCGTGACGGCCGGCGGGCTGCTGCTCGCGGCGATCGCGGCGGCCGTCATCATCGGCTACAACCTGCGCCCGCTCAGCCGGGTCTCGGCCACCGCGACCCGGGTCTCCTGCCAGCCCCTGGACCACGGCGAGGTCACCGCCCTGGAACGTGTCCCGGCCGCCGACGCGGGCCCCGGCACCGAGGTCGGCAGGGTCGCCGCCGCCCTCAACCGGCTGCTCGGCCATGTCGAGAGCGCCCTGGAGGCCCGCTACGCCACCGAGACCCGCATGCGCCGCTTCCTCGCCGACGCCAGCCACGAACTGCGCACCCCGCTCGCCTCCATCGCCGGCTACGCCCAGCTGGTGCGGCGCGGCACCGTGGACGGCACCGGGGACGGCCCCGAGGACATCGGCCCGCGAACGGCCTTCGCCCTGCGCCGGATCGAGTCCGGCATCGTACGCATGAGCGCCCTGGTCGAGGATCTGCTGCTGCTCGCCCGTCTCGACGCGGGCCGGCCGCTGGAACGCGAGGACGTCGGCCTCGGCCCGCTCGTCGCCGACGCCGTCCATGACGCCCACGCGGCGGCCCCCGGCCACCACTGGCTCATCGAGCTCCCCGACGACCCGGTCCACATCACCGGCGACCCCGACCGCCTCCACCAGGCCGTGTCCAACCTTCTCGCCAACGCCCGTGTCCACACCCCGCCCGGCACCACGGTCACCGCCGCCGTCGTCCGCCTCGACGGCCAGGCCCTCATCCGCGTCACCGACGACGGGCCCGGCATCCCGCAGGCCCTCCTCCCCCGCGTCTTCGAACGCTTCGCCCGCGGCGACGCCTCCCGCTCCCGCGCCGCCGGCAGCAGCGGTCTCGGCCTCGCCATCGTCACCGCCGTCGCCGCCGCCCACCACGGCCGCGCCGACGTCACCAGCGAGCCCGGCCGCACCGTCTTCACCGTGACCCTGCCCCTGGGGCCTGTCCGGCGACAGACCCTCGGTCAGCTCCCGCCCTCCGGGAAGACCCCGTCCACGTAGACCCACGCGCCCTCGTGCCTCACGAAACGGCTCCGCTCCACCAGCTCGCCCTTCGCCCCGTCCTGGCTGTATCTGGCCCGGAACGTCACCGTCCCCGTCGAGTGGAACGCGCTGCCCTCCGTCGTCTCCAGGATCTCCAGTGCCACCCACCGCATCCCTGGATCGAAGTCCACCTGCCCCGGGCGGGTGTCCGGGTGCCAGCTCCGCAGCAGATACGGCTCGTCCCGGACCGCGAAAGCGCTGAAGCGCGAGCGCATCAGCGCCTCGGCGGTCGGTGCTGCGGCCCTGCCGCTGTGCAGGCGCCCGCAGCAGTCGCCGTAGGCGGCGGGCAGACCGCAGGGGCAGGGCGAAGTCGCCGGCAGGGCGGAACGTCGAGGCATGCGCCCATTGTGCGGCAGTCCGCCGGCCTCCGCCGCGGCCGATTGTCAGTGGCCCTCGCTACGGTGAAGCCACTGATCATCAATCGGGGTCAATCGGGGTCGGCCACCAAGGAGGGGACCGTGCTGCGCGTGCGGAATGCTGTCGGGGAGAGCGAGTTCACCCAGTTCCCGGATGAGGACTCGTTCAGCATGCCCAGTGCGTGGCAGCGCCACGTACATCCCAGGCGCGGTGGCATACGGCGCCCGGCGGCGCCGCCCGTTGCGGACGCGGTGGAGCTGACCGGGCGCCGGATCGCCGAGGAGAGGTCGTGGATAGGGGAGTTCATCGCCGATCCACGCAGCGATGCGCGGCTCGCCGAGGCGGCACAGGCGCAGCTGGACGGCAGGGGCGATGCGGTCGGTGCCGCGGTGCTCGCCTCGGTGGTCGGCGTCCACCCGATGCCGAGGGAGATCTGGGCGGACGCCTGGGTCGCTTCCCACGGACTGGCGTTCGCCGCCCAGGCCGTGGTGGAGTACTTCGAGATCGAGGTGCACTACACGCAGTCCGGGTCGAGGCGGTACGACCCCTGGCTCGGCGAACGCGCCGAGTCGGCGCAGCGGTACGCGTCCTGGCAGCACCGCCCGCCGGCCGACCGGATCCGCGCGCTGCTGGCCGAGGCCGACGAGGAGACGTACCGGGAGTCGGTGGCCGCCCTGGCGAAGCGCAGGGACGGGGCGCGGCGGCGGATCGTGGCGTCCTATCTCGTGCCCGGTGAGGCGGACTGGGTGGCCGAGTGCTGCGCCGATCCCGGGGTGAGCGGCGAGGGCGACGCCACCGTGCGGTCCATGCTGTTCTGCTCGCTCAACTCCCCCGAGCAGGTCGACCTGCTGGGCGGTCGGGCGGGCTTCGACTGGCCGCTCGACATGATCGCCACCGTCACCGAGGGCATCGGCCCCGCCGTCGTGCCTCTGCTGGCCGAACCGCTGGGCAATCCGTATCTCACCGCGGACAGCGCCAAGCTGGTGGCCAACGCGCTCGTGGAGCTGCCGGCCGACGAGGCGTTCGGTCTGCTGCTCTCCCACATGGACGACAAGCGCGTCCGCCCCTCCCTCGTCAAGGCGACGCATCGCTATCCCGTACGCGCTCTGCGCATGCTGGCCGGGGCGCCCGGATCAATGGCGAAGCAGCTCCTCACCGCTCACATCGGCGTCCATCACGAGCTGGCGCAGGCCGCGTTGCCGCTGCTCGACGAGCGGACCGCCGCCGTCGTCGCGGCGGCCGCAGACCGCGAGGGCCGGATCGAGGACGCGCCCGCCGACTCGCTGCCCGCGCTGCTGACCAGTCCGCCGTGGACGCGCGAGCGCACCGGCGGAAAGGCGAAGGTGGTCGGCGGGCTCGACGCGATGGCGGAGCCGCGTATCGCGTGGCTGCCGGGCGAGCGGGAGGAGTGGGCGGCCACGCGGTCCTGGTACTGGTCCTGGATCAAGTCCAAGAAGACGAATTGGGACAAGGCCACGCTGCGATCCGAACTGCTGCGCGGCGATGTCAGATCGGCCGCGCTCTTCGTCGACGGACCGGTCGAACTGATCCGGCCGATGCTCGGCCTGTGGGACCCGGAGAGCGTCTACGACGGCGAGGCGGCGCTGAAGCCCCTTGCCGCCTCCTACGAGCTGGAAGCGCTGCCCGTCCTCCGGCGCGTCGCCGCCCGGCAGCCGAGCGCCCTCGCGCCGCTGCTCCTGCCGTATGTCGATACCGAGGTCGCCCGGCTGATGGCCGACTGGCTGATCCGGCTCAAGTCGACCGCCGCCACGGCCCGTAGCTGGTTCGTACGGCACGGCGTGGACGCCGCCGCGCTGCTGGTGCCCGACGCCGTGGGCAAGGCCGGCCCCGCGCGACGCCGCGCGGAGCAGGCGCTGCGGGTGATCGCCGGTGCGCACGGCGACGACACCGTGCGCGCCGCCGCTGCCGGGTACGGTCCGGAGGCGGCGGCCGTGATCGACGGGCTGCTCGCGGCCGACCCGCTGGAGAGCGCGCTGCCCGCCCGGATGCCGGCGCCGGTCGAGTGGGCCGAGCCGGTGCTGCTGCCGCAGATACGGGTGCGTACCGGAGGGGCGCTGCCCGCCGATGCGACCCGGCACGCGATCACGATGCTGGCCATCTCCAAGCCGGGCGAGGTGTTCCCGGGGGTCGCGGCGCTCAAGGAGCTCTGTGAGGCCGGGTCGCTGGCCGAGTTCGGGTGGGCGCTGTTCGAGCAGTGGCGGCTCGCGGGGATGCCGGCGAAGGAGAGCTGGGCACTGCACTGCCTGGGACTGCTGGGCGACGACGGGACCGTGCGCCGGCTCACCCCGGTACTGCGGACATGGCCCGGGGTGGGCGCGCACCACCGGGCGGTGGAGGGGCTCGATGTGCTGGCCGCGATCGGCACGGATGTCGCGCTGCTCCATCTGCACGGGGTCGCGCAGCGCGTGAAGTTCAAGGCGTTGAAGGTCCGCGCCCAGGAGAAGATCGCCGAGGTGGCCGAGGGACTCGGGCTGACCGGTGAGCAGTTGGCCGACCGTCTGGTGCCCGACCTCGGGCTCGGTCCGGACGGCTCGACGGTCATCGACTACGGCACCCGTCGCTTCACCGTGGGCTTCGACGAGCAACTGCGCCCGTATGTCCTCGACGAGGACGGCAAGCGGCGCAAGGATCTGCCGCAGCCGGGTGCCCGGGACGACGCGGAGCTGGCGCCCGCCGAACGCAAGCGCTTCATGGCCCTGAAGAAGGACGTGCGGACGATCGCGTCCGACCAGGTGCGCCGGCTGGAGTCCGCGATGGTGGGCGGCCGTTCGTGGACGGCGGCCGAGTTCCGCGAGTTGTTCGTGGGGCACCCGCTGCTGTGGCATCTGGTGCGCCGCCTGGTGTGGCTGAGCGAGACGGACGGAGCCGTCACCGCCTTCCGGGTGGCCGAGGACCGCACCTTCGCCGATGCTGCCGACGACGAGTTCGCCATGCCCGACGCCGCGGCCGTTCGGCTGGCCCACCCGCTGCACCTGGGCGACGCGCTGGCTGTCTGGTCCGCCCTGTTCGCGGACTACGAGATCCTGCAGCCCTTCGCGCAGTTGGGGCGGCCGGTGTTCCGTCTGACCGACGAGGAGGCGGCGGGCGGGCGGCTGCCCCGCTTCGAGGGGATCACGGTGCCGACCGGCAGGCTGCTGGGCCTGGAGCGGCGCGGCTGGCAGCGCGGGGAGCCGCAGGACGCCGGGGTCGAGTGCTGGATCACCAAGCGGCTCGGCCCGGATCTCTACGCCGTCGTCAATCCGCACGACGGGATCGCCGTCGGGGCCGTGGACATCTTCCCGGAACAGGCGCTGGACGCCGTGTGGCTGCACGACCAGCCCGGCGACTGGAGCCCGCCCCGGGGCAAGAACCCCCTGCGGTTCGGCAGCCTCGACCCGGTGACCGCCTCCGAGTTGCTCGCCGACCTGACGGAGCTGACGGCCGGATGAGCGTACCGAGCCAGGACCAGGACCAGGAGCATGACCAGGATTTCGAACTGCTTCAACGGCCCCCGGCCGAGGTCCGTTACGCCGGCGAGCTGGCCGTCCTGCGTGAGAACGACCGCGATCACCGGCCGCCCGGCTGGCAGTTGAGCCTGCGCGCGGCCCGCCGTTTCGTCATCGGTGACGAGGACGCCGGGATCAGCCGCAAGTTCGTCGGGAATCCGTCGCTGGTCGACCGCGCCCTGGTGACGAGCTGATCACGGCCGCCGTCAGCGGCACCTCGACGCTGACCGTGCAGGGCGGCGCGGCCACCACCGAGGACCAGATCAAGTACGGCTGGAACTACGCGCTGCTGGTCTCCGAGGGGCCCTCGGCCCGGTCCCTCGTACGCCGATGCTGCGCGGCATGGCAGAGGGCCGGATCGTACGGTTCGAGGAGATCACCCGCTGTCCGCTGGAGGTGCAGGACTGTCTGCTGTCACTGCTGTCCGAGCGGGTGGTGGCGATCCCGGAGCTGGAGGGCCCGGAGAGCATGGTCTTCGCGCGGCGGGGCTTCAATGTCATCGCCACCGCCAACACCCGGGACCGGGGCGTCAACGAGATGAGCGCCGCCCTCAAGCGCCGCTTCAACTTCGAGACCGTCTTCCCGATACCCGACCTGGACACCGAACTCGCCCTCGTCGAGGCCGAGGCGAGCGCCCTGCTGCGCGGCTCCGGTGTCGAGGCGCGGCCCGACCGGGATGTGCTGGAGGTGCTGGTCAGCACCTTCCGCGAGCTGCGCGAGGGCACCACGCACGACGGGGCCGCCACGGAGCGCCCGTCGGCGGTGATGAGCACGGCGGAGGCGGTGTCCGTCGCCCACGCGGTCGGCGTACGCGGCTGGTTCCTGCGCGGTGAGCCGGGCAGCGCCGCCGATGTGGTCGCGTGTCTGGCCGGGACCGCCGCCAAGGACAGCCCGGAGGACCTGGCCCGGCTCCGCCGCTACCTGGAGCAGCGGGTGCCCCGCCGCCGGGGCCCGCAGTGGCAGGCGCTGCACGACGCACGCCATCTGCTGGACGGCTGATGCCCCGGCGTCCCGAAGCGGTCCTCCTGGGCGTGCGCCATCACTCCCCCGCCTGCGCCCGGCTGGTGGCAAGCACCGTCGAGCGGCTGCGCCCGGCGTACGTCCTGGTGGAGGGGCCCGCCGACATGAACGGGCGGCTGGAGGAGCTGCTGCTCGGCCATGACCTGCCGGTGGCGGTGTTCAGCCACTACCGCGACGAGGAGCGCGCCGCCACCTCGTGGGCGCCGCTGTGCGACTACTCGCCGGAATGGGTCGCGCTCTGCGCGGGCCGGGCCGCCGGAGCGCAGGTGAGGTTCATCGACCTGCCCGCGTGGCACCCGGCGTTCGCGGAGCGCACCAACCGGTACGCGGACGCGGAGGCCCGCTACGCCGAGGCGACCGAGCGGCTGAGCCGGCGCTTCGCGGTGGACTCGGTCGACGCCCTGTGGGACCGGCTGTTCGAGGTCGAGCCGCCCGACCGGCTGGCCGAGCGGCTCGACGTGGCCGAGCTGCTCGCGGAGGTGCACGCACGGCACCGCGCGGCCGATGCCGTGCCCGGCGCCCTGGGCGAGCGCGAGTCCGGGGAGACGCCGCTGCGCCGGGTACGGCTCACCGCCCTCGGCTGCCGCGTCCCGGGCAGCGCCGAAGAGCCCTTCGCCGAGGTCTACTTCGCCCATGCCGCCGCGGGCGTCGTTCTCGTCCTGCGCAAGGAGTGGACGCCCTCCGCCGGTCAGGGCCCGGCCGGCCGCCGCCGTCTCCTCGGCACCACCCTGGCCGCGCTTTCGGCGGGCAGCCTCGTCAGCGAGACCGCCCGGCGCACCGCCGGCCGCAGGCTCGTCCTCAGCCCGGGGCCGGCTCGCCGCCACGACCGTCATCCCGGTCGGCGCCGCCTGGACCGGACTGCCCGGCTCGCTGCTCGTACGCGATCTGGCCGCCCACACGGCCGCCTGGGAGGGCAGGCCGCCCCGCCTGATCCGCCCCCGGGTCGAGGCCGAGTCGGTGCGCGTCGTCGAGATCTCCCAGGTGGAAAGCGTCGGCTACGACCCGGCGGAGCAACGCCTCCAGGCCCTCGTACGCGACGCCGCCGGCAACCCGGCCCACCTTTCGGCGGCGTACCATCCCCTCTGTCCCGGTGCGCTCGACGCACCGGCCGACGCCCTGCACAGCGGGCCCCGCTACCTCAGCGGCTCGCTCCACCGCGCCGGCGGCCATATCGTCATCGACCCGGTCGCCGTGCTCACCTCCGACGGACTGACGGTCCCCGACCTCGCCCCCGCCTCAACCCCCCTCCCCAGCCCGGCCCCTCCACCCCGCGACCCCCTAACCACCGCCCTGGACGACGCCCTCGGCGCGCTCGCCCGCCATGACGACCCCGCGACGGCCGACGCCTGGCTCGACGCGCAGCTCCACCTCGTCGTCTGCGCCGAGCTTCACCGGGAGCACGCACCAGACCACTACCACCCGATTGGCCATGCCATCCGGTCCATTACCCCGCCAGAATCAGCCAGGTGGCCCGCCGTGGCCACCTGAGCCACAAGGAGGCGGCTGTACATGGACCGGGAGATCACCGACCGGTACGAGCGGGAGATCCAGCGACGGCACGAGGACCGTCTCGCGTTCCCGCTGATCGCCGGGGACTGGCTGAGGGCGAGGACGGCCGCGGCCCGCCGGGGAATGCGGCGGGCACCCGGGCGCTCCGCCGTTCAGGGGCCCACGGTCCCGTCGATGGCCTCGCGCAGGAAATCGGCGTGACCGTTGTGCCGGGCGTATTCGAGCAGAACGTGAATCATCACGAGCCGCAGTGACACATCCTCGCCCCAGCGGGCGGCGTGGGCGGTGACATCGAGCGACTCCGCCGCCTCCTCGATCCTGCGGGAATGCTTCACCTCCGTCTGCCAGGCCTCGAAGGCCTCGGCCCGGGTGGCCGTACTCGCGTCGTACGCCACCTGGTAGTCGCCCTCGTCCGACCAGACCAGGGGGATGTCCTCCGCGTTGATGACCTTGCGGAACCAGGTGCGCTCGACCTCGGCCATGTGGCGTACGAGGCCGAGCAGCGAAAGGGTGGACGGCGGGCTGGACGCGCGGCGCAGATCCTCGTCGGAGAGGCCGTCGCACTTCATGGCGAGGGTCGAGCGGTGGAAGTCCAGGTAGGCGCGGAGGGTTTCGCGCTCATCCGCGAGCGTGGGTGTGTCGATTCGTTCGGTAGTCACGAGTGCAAGGTGTAGCACTGATCGATTTCGCGTGCCCTCGAATACCGGCTACGCCATTACCCGCGCGATGGACTCGGCCACTTCGGGCAGCTCCCAGTAGGCCGAGTGCGTCCACAGGCCGCTGCTGGCCGCGTGGCGCAGCCGCAGGTCCACCGGGGCGCTGCCGTCGTGCAGCCGGAAGACCCGGGAGGTGGCGAAGGCCAGCAGGTCCAGCGGCTCCCACAGGTTGGTCCAGCCGCCCAGCGAGGGGGGCAGGGTCACTGGCCCGGTGTACGGCGGGAGTTGGCCGCCGCGCGGGTCGCAGAGGTGGAAGTACGCGGGCTGCGAGCCGAAGGTGACCAGAGCGGAGGTCCAGAGGGGTTCGGCGGCCGTCGCCATGTCGACGGAGATCACGCCGCCGAGGCTGTGGGCAACGAGGCGCACGGGCCGGTCGGGGCCGCGGCCGAGGGCGGGGTCCACGGCGGCGATCCGCTCGCGTACCCGGGTGTGGATCAGCTCGCGGTGGCGCTGGTAGACCAGCACGTCGCCGAGGAAGCGGGTGGCGCCAGGTGCGCAGCGGGTGCGGAGGTTGTGGTTGACGCGGCCGGCCACCGCTTTGATGGCGGCGCCGGCGATGCGGTCCAGTTCGCGGAGTCGGCGGTGGACCAGGGCTTTGAGGCGTCCTTCGCCGTCGCCGGGGCCGCCGCGCAGACCGTCCCAGGTGCCGAACCCGTCCTCGGTGTCGTGGAGTTCGGCGACGGCGTCGGCCAGGGCCGCGGCGGTCTCGGTGAGCAGCGCCGTGTCGTCGGTTCGGGACAGCCAGCGGGTCTCCGGCCAGGCGTCGGCCACCAGCGACAGCACCTCATCGGGGCCCTCGCGCAGCCCGGAGCCGTCGGATGCCTCGCTCAGGCGGCGCCGGATCTCCTCGGCCACGGCCTCCGGCAGCCCGTCGGAGGAGCGCAGGCCGCCGGGGCCGGAGGGCGGGGGCGCGAACAGGGCGTCGATGACCGGATCGCTGTCCGCCGGGGCGCCTTCCCCGGGGCCGCCTTCCCCGAGGGCGCCGGACGGCGGCAACGCGAGGTCCACGTACCGGTCATCGGCTCCGAGATCGCCCCAGAAGACGGGCACCAGGTCCAGGCCGGTGGCGCGCCGGAGCCGCTCGACGCTCGTCTCGAAGCCCGGCTCGTCGCGGTTGCCGACGCCGTGGATGACGAACACCGGATCGTTCACGCGAAGTCCCCCTGTGCGCTGGTGGTGGTCGTGGCGCGGGTCCCCGGGCTGCCGTAGACGGCGTACGCGAGCCAGGTCGGGTCCCCGTCGCGGTCACGGATCGCCTGGCGTGCCCGCAGCGAAGCCCGGCCCAGCGGTTCGCCGGCGCCGACGAGGTTCCCGTAGAAGGCGTCGGCGAACTCCAGCGCCGAGTCCGACCGCACCGCCCACAGCGTGCCGACGAACGCCCCGGCCCCGGCCTGCAGGAACTGCTGGGCCCAGCCGAGATGCTGGGAGAACCAGTCGATCTCGCCCGCGCTGCGGCAGGCGTTGAAGAAGACCAGGGGCTGCGTGTCGCCCAGGGCCCGGGCCTGGGACGCGTACGCGAGGTCGAGCGGATCGAAGGGACCGTCGCCCATCTCGACCCTGGATCCCGCGCCGCCGAACGCGTTGTGACAGGCGAAGTGCAGCAGCCCGCTGAGGCCGTCGTTGATCAACGAGGTCAGCGCCGTCCGGTGGCTCAGCACTCCCCCGTCCAGGACCGCCGCCCCCAGCCGGGCCCGCAGCGCCGCCACCTCCTGGGCCGCCTCTGCCGGGGACCCGGGCGGCACGACGAACGTGGCCCGGTCCAGCGACAGTTCCGGCACCCGCTGCTGGCCGAACGTCTGCCGCACGATCGGCAGCCACTCGGCCAGGAAGCCGTCGCCCTCCTGCGATCCGTCCAGCGGATACATCAACTCCCACGGCACGGCGTCGTGCTCACCCAGAATCGTCACCGCCCCGACCCTCCCCGCCTCCGTCCAGAACTGCCGC
Source organism: Streptomyces sp. NBC_01537 (assembly GCF_045040445.1). NCBI lineage: Bacteria > Bacillati > Actinomycetota > Actinomycetes > Kitasatosporales > Streptomycetaceae > Streptomyces > Streptomyces sp. NBC_01537. The sequence continues at coordinate 1,478,281 of NZ_CP109392.1, forward strand.
CGCACCTCCTCCGGCACCGCCGTCGCCCACAACTGCACGCCCAGATTGCGCAGCCGGTCCCGCGCCCGCGCCGCGTCCGCCCGCTCGCCCGCCTGCGACCTCGATGCCATCGCGCGCAGCTCCTGGTAGATGCGCTCCGTCGGACCGCTCGGGTCCCCTGCCCGCATCCGGATCAGCTCGGGCGCGTACGGCGTCGATCCGAGCAGCTGGAAGCTGTACGTGCCCGGGCTGTCGCCCCTCAGCACCTGCAGAGTGACCTCACCGTCGTTCGCGGCCAGGCTCGACAGCACCGCCGCCCTCGGCTGCCCGTCCCTGGTGGGACTGCCCGGCTCGACGGACACCTGGCAGCGGACCTCGCCCAGGTAGGTGCCTTCCCGAAAGGCGCGTACGGTCACGGTGTGCAGTCCGGGTGACGCGGCCTTGAGGCGGAACAACAGCACATCGGAGTCGCGGCCGGGCGTGAGGGTCACCTCCTGCTGCAACGGTCCGAGGTTCGCCAGCCCGGGCGCGTGGATCGTGACGGTCAGCCGCGTGCCGCCCGGCGGCACCAGGAAGGCCCGTAGCGGCACTCCCGCTCCCTCGGCCCCGGGGGCGAGTTGTACGTGCAGCGGGAGGATCCGGCCCGGGGAGGTCTGGTCCACCAGCTCCGCCACGAGGCGCCAGGGCTGGGGGACTTCGAGGGAGGGGTCTTCGGGGACGGGCGAGCCCTGGGACCCGCCGTACAGGGAACCGAAGTCGGTGTCGCCCAGCGGAATTCCGAAGCCCGTCGGTGTCCGCTCCTCGCGTACCGGTCGGGCCCGCCCCAGGGCCTCCGGCGGGAATCCGACATCGATGTACGTCGTGGGCTCAGGCCTGCCCCGGCGAGGGCGCAGCTCCTGCTCCGCCTCCTCGGTCAGCCGGACCACGAACCCGGTGGCCCGGACCGTAAGGCCCATCCCCTCATCCAGAGCCTCGCTGTGCGACTCCGAGTCGAACCAGTCGTGCAACGCCCGTTCGGCTTGCCTGCTCTGCTCGATGGCGAAATCGCGGGTGACACGGCTGACGAAGAACCGTAACGGTAATGCCACCGCGTCGGCCGCGTCCTCGACACCGCGACGCACCAGCGCGACGGGATCGTGCACGCGCAGCCGGACCTCCACGGTGACCCGGAAGGCCGCCGGGTGGTCCGCGGAAGGCACCAGCAGGCGAAAGGTGAGGTGGTGTTCCCGCACATCCACCTCGTACCGAAGGCGCACCTTCCGGCCGGGCCATAACGGCCGCCGGCGTCCGGGCTCTTGGAGGATCAGCTCACCGCTCCTGGTGGCCAGCACCACCGCGACCCCGGGTTGCGCCGTGTCCGGCTCCGCGTGGCGGAACGGCGCCCGCCGGACGCCCAGGATCACCGGATGCGGGGCGGTCTCCTCGATCACGGCTGACCTCCCCCGCCCGGCGGCCTGGTGACAGCGCCACGGTACCGGGATCACGGCCCTCTCGTCAGGGGCAGGACCTGCGAGGGAAACGGCGACGGAGGGTGAGGATTCGGTAACCCGTCTTTATTCCGGATGAATCGGATCGGTAATCCACGCTGGCTGAAGTAGTCCTCACAAGCAGCGGCGAGGTGGCAGAACCTCGGCGCATCGCATGGAGGTCTTCATGCCTGAGCTGTATTTCCATGTGCGCTGGCCCGATGGCGAGACCCAGCGTTGCTATTCCCCCTCCACGGTGGTCGAAGACTATTTCGCTCCCGGTGGCGTGTACGGCGTCGCCGACTTCGTCGAGCGCAGCCGGACTTCACTCGGCATCGCGAGCGAACGTGTGCGTGAGAAGTTCGGCTTCTACTGCACCGGAGCCTCCGACCAGCTCGCCGCGATCGAGCGCACCGCCGCCGCGTACGCCGCCGTCCCCGGCGCGACCGTCACCGTGGAAGCGCTGCGCAACGCCGACGGGAGCGCACGATGAGCCCGCTGCGGCGACTGGACGGGGCGCACTATCCGGTGGCGGTCGTCGGCGGCGGGCAGGCCGGGCTGTCGGTGAGCTACTGCCTGCGCGAGCGCGGCATCGAGCATGTCGTGATCGAGGCGGACCGGGTCGGCCACGAGTGGCGCACCCGCCGCTGGGACTCCTTCTGCCTGGTCACGCCCAACTGGCAGTGCCGGCTGCCCGGTTTCCCGTACCGGGGCCCGGCTCCGGACGGCTTCATGGTGCGGGACGAGATCGTGCGGTATCTGGAGGAGTACGTGGCCTTCTTCCGCCCGCCTCTGGTGGAGGGCGTACGCGTCACCAGGCTGCGGCGGGGCGCCTCCGGTGTGTTCGAACTGGCCACCTCCGAAGGCGACCTGACGGCAGATCAAGTCGTCCTGGCCACCGGCCCCTACCACACCCCCTCGGTGCCCAGGTCGGCCGAGCGGCTGCCCGCCGGCCTGACCCAGCTGCACTCCTCCGCCTACCGCAACGCGGACCAACTGCCCGGCGGCGCGGTCCTGGTGGTCGGCTCCGGCCAGTCCGGCGCGCAGATAGCCGAGGACCTGCATCTGGCGGGCCGCCAGGTCCACCTGGCCGTCGGCAGCGCGCCCCGGGTGGCCCGGTTCTACCGGGGCCGGGACTGCGTGGCGTGGCTGGACGAGATGGGCCACTACGGCAAGGGGATCGACGAGTTCGGCGACGCCGGGGCCGTACGGATGCGGGTCAACCACTACGTCACCGGGCGCGACGGCGGCCGCGACATCGACCTGCGGGCCTTCGCCCGCGACGGGATGCGGCTGCACGGACGGCTGACCGGCATCGACGGCGGCAAGCTCGAATTCGCCGACGACCTCAAGGTCAACCTCGACCGGGCGGACGCCGTGGCCGAGGGCATCAAGGACGCCATCGACGCCCACATCACCGCACGCGGAACCGACGCCCCCGACGAGCCCCGCTACGTACCCGTATGGGAGCCGGACGGGCAGCCGGACACCCTCGACCTGGCGTCGGCGGGCATCACCTCGGTCGTCTGGGCGACCGGCTTCACCCGCGACCACCGCTGGATGGAGGTCCCGGTCTTCGACGGCCGCGGCTACCCGATGCACTGGCGCGGCGCCACCAGCTGCCCCGGCCTGTACTTCCTGGGCCTGCCCTGGCAGTACAGCTGGGGCTCCGGCCGCTTCGAGGCGGTCGGCCGGGACGCGGAGTTCCTGGCCGGGCACATCGACGCCTCCCGCCGCCTCGCCGACGTCTGCGGCACCCTCACCGGTGCTCCCACCGAACTGACCTCGGCCCTCCCCGTCGGCTGAAAGGGCCAGAACGAGCCATGGTCTTCGACGCACACCGCCACATCGGCGTACTCCCCGCCTACCCCTTCTACGGCGGCCCGCCCGTCAACCCCGACACCACAGCCCGCGCCACCGTCAAGCAGCTCCTCGCCGACCTCGACGCCGAGGGCACCGAACGCGCCCTCGTCCTCCCCAACTACGGCGTACCCGACCCCGCGATCGCCTTCTCCTTCAACGAGCTCGCCGTCGAGGCCGCCCAGACCGACGATCGCATCCGCGCCGGCCTGTGGGTCTCCCCCCGCCCCGAGGACGAGGCCCGCACCGCCCACGCCCTCGCTCTGGCCCGCGAGGACGGCGTACGGGCGCTGAAGCTGAGCTTCCTGCTCGGCGGCCGCGCCACCGACCCCGCCTGCCGTCCCCAGCTGGACCGGATCTTCCACGAGGCCGAGCGCCTCGGCCTGGTCGTCCATGTCCACACCTCCCCCGGCGCCGCCTCCGACATCGACGAGGTCGGCCACCTGGTGGAGTGGTACGCCGACCGCGTGCCCGTCCACCTCGTCCACTTCGGCGGCGGGATGAGCGGACACATCAAGCTCATCGGCTCCCGCTTCTTCGACTGGATCGAGAGCGGCAAGCGCGTCTACACCGACCTCTCCTGGGCCATCGGCTTCGCGCCCCACTGGCTGGCCCGGGAGATCGAGCAGCGCGGCATCGGCCACGACCGCGTGCTCTTCGCCAGCGACCAGCCATGGGGCGACTTCACCGGCGAGTACGCCCGTATGACCGCCGCGACCGGCGGCGGCGAACTCGGCGGACTCGTCTTCCGCGACACCTTCACCACGCTCTACGGCTAGCAACGACCAGAGGAGACAGCCATGACCGACACCACCACCGTCCCCGAACTCAGCGACATCGAGAAGAAGTCCCTGAGCGAGATCCCGCACCCCTCCCTCCCCGAGGGCTCCAGCATCTACGGCTCCACCAAGGTCTTCCCCGACTACCAGGCCGAGAACGGCGAGACCTACTTCACCCTGGTCCACGGCATCGCCCACGAGTCCTCGGTCTCCTTCGTCGCCGTCCTCCAGGCCACCCGCGCCCTGCGCAAGGGCTTCGAGACCGCCATCTACTTCTACGGCCCCGGCTCCCTCAACTGCCTTGCCACCCGCGGCTTCCCCACCGTCGGCAATTCCGCCTTCCCCGGCGAGCACAACATCAACAACCAGCTCAAAACTTTCATCGCCGAGGGCGGCAAGGTCTACTGCTGCCGCTTCGGCCTCTCCCTGCACGGCGCCCGCGAGGAGGACCTCATCGAAGGCGTCATCCCCACCCACCCCCTGGACGTCCAGGACGCGCTGATCCACTACGCGCGCAAGGGCGCCATCATCAACTCCACCTACCAGCTCTAAGGGGCCGCACCGTGAGCGTTGGCACCGATACCTCGACGACGGTGGATGTGCGGATCATGACCCGCGCCGAACTGGCCCTGCACGGCGTGGCGCTGGCCGCCCCCGTATGCCGGCCGGACGGCGCGGGGCCCAGCGACGACGGCCACTTTGTGATGGGGCACGGTCTCGTCGACGGTGCCAACGCCGCGCTCCCCCGGAACCCCGACAGCCCCTACTCCGTACGCGACGGCAAGGTCTGGCTCGGCGACGAGGCCGGAACGTTCAAAGACACCGGCCTGACCCTGCGGACCGTGCGGCGCCCGAAGTTCTACGACCTGACGACCGCCGACGGCACGAGCTACGAGCAGATCGCCCGCCTCCACGGCTCCGACGTCCTCGCCACGACCGTCGTCCAGACCTGCATCCGCTACGCCGAGCCCGACCGCTGCCGCTTCTGCACCATCGAGGAGTCGCTGCGCTCCGGCGCCACCGTCGCCGCCAAGACCCCCGCCCAGCTCGCCGAGGTCGCCGAGGCGGCCGTCCGCCTCGACGGCGTACGCCAGATGGTCATGACCACCGGCACCACCACCGGCCCCGACCGCGGCGCCCGCAACCTCGCCCGCTCCGTCCGCGCGGTCCTGGCCGCCGTCCCCGGCCTCCCGATCCAGGTCCAGTGCGAGCCCCCCGGCGACCTCGCCTGGATCCGCGAACTCCACGACGCCGGCGCCACCGCCATCGGCATCCACGTCGAAGCCCTGGACGACGCGGTACGGCAGCGCTGGATGCCCGGCAAGTCCACCGTCCCGATGGCCGAGTACGAAGCCGCCTGGGACGAGGCCGTCCGCGTCTTCGGCCCCAACCGTGTCTCCACCTACCTCCTAGTCGGCCTCGGCGAGGATCCCGACGAACTGATCGCGGGCGCCGGTGCGTTGATCGACCGAGGCGTGTATCCCTTCGTCGTCCCCTTTCGCCCGATGCGCGGCACGCTCGCCGCTCAGGACGGCATCCCCGCGCCCGATGCCGAGCTCCTCCGGTACGTCACCGAGGGCGTCGCCGCGCAGCTCCGCACGGCAGGCATGACAGGCGCCGACCAGAAGGCCGGTTGCGCCGCCTGCGGCGCCTGCAGTGTGCTCAGCACGGCAGGCGGGTGACGGCAATGGCTGACGACCTGCTGCCCGGCGGCCCGGACGGCGACATCCTGCTCCTCCTCGGCGACCGCAGCACCATCGAGCGGCACCGGCAACCGTCCTACCGCATCGAACAGGCCGAGGACGCCGCCGCCCTCGCCGCCTACCACCACCTCCGCCGGGAGGTCTTCGTCCACGAACAGGGCCTCTTCCACACCCATGACACCGACGACCACGACGCCGATCCCCGCACCCTCGTCCTCGTCGCCCGCGACCGCACCGGCACGGTGATCGGCGGCGTCCGCCTGGGTCCCGCCGACGACGGCCCGGACATCGGCTGGTGGTACGGCGGACGCCTGGCCGTCGCGCCCGCCGCCCGGGGCGCGGGCGGCGTCGGCGCGGCGCTGGTGCGGGCGGCCTGCGCCCGCGCGGAGGCGGAGGGCGTGCTGCGCTTCGAGGCCACCGTGCAGGCCCGCAACGAGGTGCTGTTCCGGCGGCTCGGCTGGACAGCCGTACGGCAGACGACGGTCGCGGGCGCGCCGCACACGCTCATGCGCCACCCGATCGGCCGGATCGACGCCCAGGCGACGGCCGCCAAAGCCGCCCTCGGCCCGCTCCTCGCCGGGCTCGCGCCCGGCGGCCACGGGTTCGTCGGGGACGACGGCGCCCCCGTGCCGGGCACGGACATCGTGGCGGCGTGCGACGCGATCGTGCCGTCCATGGTGGAGCGCGACCCGGAGTGGGCCGGCTGGTGCTCGGTGCTGGTCAACATCAACGACCTCGCGGCGATGGGCGCCGCCCCGGTCGGCCTGCTGGACGCACTCGGTGCGCGCGACGCCTCGCACGCCGCCCGCGTGCTGGCCGGACTGCGCGCGGCGGCACAGGCGTACGGCGTCCCCGTCCTGGGCGGGCACACGCAACTCGGCGTGCCGGCCGCGCTGTCGGTGACCGCGCTGGGCCGCACCGCGCACCCCGTGCCCGGCGGCGGGGGCAGGCCGGGCCAGGCGGTCCGGCTGACCGCCGACCTGGGCGGCGGGTGGCGGCCGGGCTACCGGGGCCGGCAGTGGGACTCCACGACCCGGCGCCGTGCGGACGAACTGCGGGCGATGACGGGGGCGGTGGCCGCCGCCCGGCCCGCCGCCGCCAAGGACGTGTCGATGGCCGGGATCGCCGGGACACTGGGGATGCTGGCCGAGGCGAGCGGCTGCGGTGCGGTGCTCGACGTCGCCGCCGTGCCGCGCCCTGTCCAGGACGCGTCCATGGGCGACTGGCTGACCTGCTTCCCCGGCTTCGCGATGCTGACCGCGGGCGCTGCGGCCCTGGACGCCGGTCCGGCGGTCGGCGCACGGTGCGGGGAACTGACCGGGGGACAAGGCGTCGGGCTGCGCTGGCCCGACGGAGAGATCACGCAAGCGGTCACCGGACCGGTGACCGGAATGGGGACAGCATGACCACCCTTCGTACGCTGCGCATGGCCGCCGTCTCCGCCGGGTTCGGCCGCGATCTCGAAGAGGACTTCGCCGTCGCCGAGCGGCTGATCAAGGAGGCCCGCGCCGAGGGCGTACGCCTCCTCGCGCTCCCCGAGGCCGCTCTCGGCGGCTATCTCCTCAGCCTGGACGGCGACGACGCCGGGGACGACCCGGGCCCGCCCCCGCTCGCCGTCGACGGTCCGGAGATCCGCCGGCTCTCAGCCCTCGCGGGTGAGATGACCGTGATCGCGGGCTACTGCGAGGCAGCCGGGGACCAGCGCTACAACAGCGTCGTCTGCGTCACCGGCGACGGAGTGCTCGGCAACCACCGCAAGGTCCACCAGCCGCTCAGCGAGGACGCGAGCTACGCGTCGGGCGACCGCTTCCGCGCCTTCGACACTCCGGTCGGCCGGCTCGGCATGATGATCTGCTACGACAAGGCGTTCCCGGAGTCCGCCCGCGCCCTGGCCCTGGACGGCGCCCAGATCGGCGTGTGCGTGTCCGCCTGGCCCGGGTCGCGTACCAACGCCGCCACCGACCTCGCCGAGGACCGCTGGAAGCGGCGCTTCGACCTGTTCGACCGGGCCAGGGCGCTGGAGAATCAGATGGTGTGGCTGTCGGCGAACCAGGCGGGCACCTTCGGGTCGCTACGATTCGTCGGCAGCGCCAAGGTCGTCGACCCGGGCGGCGAGATCCTCGCCGACACCGGTGTCGGCGCCGGAATCGCCGTCGCCGAACTCGACGTGGCCCAGGCACTGGAGACCGCCCGCCGTTCCATGGGCCATCTGCGGGACCGGCGGCCCGAGACCTACGCACTGTCCACCCCGGGAGCACCAAGCGCATGACCACCATCCGGATCGCGGCCGCGGCCGCACACTTCGGCCGCGACCTGGAGTTCGACCTGGCCCGCATCGCCAAGCTGATCGACGACGCCCGCAAGGAGGGCGCCGGGCTGCTGGTGCTGCCCGATGCCGCCCTCGGCGGCTATCTGGCCGATCTGCGGCACCCCGACCCCGAGGCGCTCCCGCCCGCCCTCAAGCCGGACGACCCGCTGATCCTGCAAGTGGCCCGGCTCGCCGCCGAGATGGTGGTGTGCGTCGGCTACTGCGAGGACGGCGGCGACGAGCGCTACAACGCCGCCGTGTGCGTCAGCGGCGACGGCGTCCTGGGCCGCCACCGCAAGGTCCACCTGCCGGCCGGGGAGGTCGCCGCGTACGCGGCCGGTGACCGCTTCGACGCCTTCGACACCCCGGTCGGCCGGATCGGCATGCTCATCGACTACGACAAGACCTTCCCCGAGTCCGCCCGCAGCCTCGCCCTGGACGGCGCCGAGATCCTCGCCTGCCTGTCCGCCTGGCCCACCAGCATCACCAACCGCGCCCCGCGCATGGCCCAGGACCGCCAGGCACGCCTGTTCGACCTGTACGACCAGGCCCGCGCCGCGGAGAACCAGGTCGTCCTGGCCTCCTCCAACCAGACCGGCGCCATGGGCGGCATGCGCTTCCTCGGCCAGGCCAAGGTCGTCGGCCCCGGCGGCGACATCCTCGCCCGCACCTGGGCGAAGGCCGGGCTGGCGGTCGCCGAGGTCGATGTCTCCGCCGAGGTCGAGCGCGCCCGCCGCATCCTGCGCCACCTCGACGAACGCCGGCCCGCCGCCTACCGGGAGAGCCCTTCGTGAAGATCGCCCTGCTGACCTACTCCACCAAGCCGCGCGGCGGCGTCGTCCACACCCTGGCGCTGGCCGAGGCCCTGGCAGCGGCCGGGCAGCAGGTCACCGTGTGGTCGCTCGGCAGGGGCGGCGACACCGGCTTCTTCCGCGAGGTCTCCCCCGCCGTCGCCCTGCGCGTCGTCCCGTTCCCCGACGGGCCGGCCGACGAGACCGTGGGCGCGCGCGTGCTGCGCTCGATAGCCGTCCTGCGCAAGGCGTTTTCGCAGTCCGCGTCCTCGTACGACATCGTGCACGCGCAGGACTGCATCAGCGCCAACGCGGCCGGCCCCTGCATCCGCACGGTCCACCACATCGACCACTTCACGACCCCTGAACTGGCGGCCTGCCACGAGCGGGCGATCGTCGAGCCGCATGCGCATGTCTGCGTTTCCGGCGCCGTCGCCACCGAACTCGCCGACGGCTGGGGCATCAAGGCCGACGTCATCCCCAACGGCGTCGCGTACGACCGCTTCTCCACCACCGACCCGGCGGCCCGGGACGCCTGGCGGCAGCGCCTGGGCCGGTACGTCCTCACCGTCGGCGGCATCGAGCCCCGCAAAGGCTCGCTGGACCTGCTGGAGGCGTACGCCCTGCTGCGCGGCCCTCATCCTGACGTGAGGCTGGTCATCGGCGGCGGCGAGACCCTCTTCGACTACCGCGACTACCGAGCCCGCTGGGAGGCCCGCGCCGCCGAGCTCAGCATCGAGCCCGTCGTCCTCGGGCCCGTCCCCGAACCCGACCTCCCGTCGCTCGTCGCCGCGGCCGACGCCTTCGCCTTCCCCTCCGCCAAGGAGGGCTTCGGCCTCGCCGCCATGGAGGCCCTCGCCGCCGGCGTCCCCCTCGTCGTCCGCGACCTCCCCGTCCTGCGGGAGGTCTTCGGCCCGGCCGCCCGCTTCGCCACCACCCCCGCCGCCCTCGCCGGCGAACTCTCCGCCGCCCTCACCGTCCCCGACCCCGCCCGGCGCACGGCCGGCCGCGAGCTTGCCGCCCGGCACACGTGGGAGGCCGCGGCCGAGCGGCATCTGGCCTTCTACAACCGCCAGGGAGCCGTCAGTTCGGCCTCGTCGCGATGACGACTGTCGCCTCCAGGTCGTCGCACGTCGCCACCCGTGGGATCAGGCCGTCGCGGGCGACGGTCTCGATGGCCTGCGGGGCCTGGCGCTCGCTGGTCTCGAACAGCAGGTGGCCGCCCGGCGCCAGCCATCGCGGCGCCAGGGCGGTCACCCGGCGCAGGACATCGAGCCCGTCCGCACCGCCGTCGAGCGCGACGCGCGCCTCGTGGACGCGGGCTTCGGCGGGCAGCAGGGCGACCGCGCCGGAGGGCACGTAGGGCACATTGGCGAGGAGGATGCCGACGCGGCCGCGCAGGGCGGCGGGCAGCGGCTCATAGAGGTCGCCCTCATGGACCTGGCCACCGGCGGGGCCGAGGTTGCGGCGGGCGCAGCGTACGGCGGCGGGGTCGATGTCGGCCGCGTGCAGCTCGAGTTGGCCGAAGGCCTCGGCCAGTACCGCGCCGAGGGCGCCGGAGCCGCAGCACAGGTCGACGACGACGGCTCGCGGCGCGGCGAGGGAGAGGGCCTGGCGGGCGAGGAACTCTGAGCGGCGGCGGGGCACGAAGACGCCGGGGTCGACGGCGATCCGCAGATCGCAGAACTCGGCCCAGCCGAGGACGTGTTCGAGGGGAAGACCATCGACTCGCCGGTCCACCATGGAGATGACTTCGGCGGGTGTTCGGGCGGTGGAGAGGATCAGCCGCGCCTCGTCCTCGGCGAAGACGCAGCCGGAGGCACGGAGCTTGGTGACGATGGTGGTGAACGAGCTGACGGACGTTGCGAGAGAAAGCGACACGAGAGCCTTTCGAGCTGTCGAAGGGCGCTCTCTCGGTCCCCTACGCCGGGTGGACCGGCTGGGCGTGACCGTGAGGTGAGAGCACCCGACCTGACAAAGCGGTAATGGGTCTCACCTCCTCGGTGCGCGGGATCCCTGGCGGATCCTCGTTTCCGTGCTGATTCTGATCGACCGGCGGGGTGGATGTCCAGCGGCTCCGGTATTTCAGCCAGGTCCTGTCCGGGCGATCATGGGCGCCCGCCGCGCCAGCGGCTGATGTCACAGCGGCGTCGTCTGGTGCGGTGCATCGCAAGGCGCCGGAATGCCCGCAGGGTGGTTTCCTGTGGGCATTCCGGCAACGCGGCGAGGTGCCACCCGCCGCGCCAGCGGCTGATGTCACGGCGGCGGCGAAGGGGCCGTTCATGATCGCCCGGACAGGACCTAGGGGATTTCAGCTGCGTGAGCCGGGCTGTTCCGAGGGTCCGACGTTGCGGTCCAGCCACTCGTCGAACGGGCCGGTGGCGCGCAGGAACTCCACCACGCGCCGCTTGGCGGCGGCGGTGCCCAGCCACGGCCCGACGGGCCACTGCCGCCAGGCGAACAGGTCCTTGTTCCGCAGCAGTTCCAGCCGGGGATGGTCCTTGGGCCAGCCGCGCGGCGCGCCCTTCAGCCGCTCCCGCGAGCGGACCTCGATGCCCTGCTTGACGACCTGGGCGATGAGGGCCTCCAGCTCGGCCCCGGCCGCCTCCTCGGCCACCGCTTCGCGATAGCGGCGCAGCTGGTCGGAGGCCATCACGTAGTAGCCGCTGCCGGCGGCCAGTCCCTCCGCCGACAGCTGGACGTAGCCTCCGCCGCTCAGCGTGGCGCCGATGGCGGTCTTGTACGGGGACTTGTCGGAGCTGAAGCGGACGTCACGGTAGGGGCGGAAGATCTTCCCCGTGCCGAACTCGTCCTCCAGCTCGGCGAGCAGCTGCTCCATCGGGGCGAGCACCTGGGCGTCGTACACGTCCTTGTGCGCGGTCCAGTAGAGCTTCGAGTTGTCGGCCCGGAGTCCCTCGTAGAACTCCAGCGCCTCGGCGGGCCAGCCTCGGAAGGTCACACTCGCAGCGTACGCCGGTCGCGCGGAAGATCGTAGAAACGCACATACCAGGCCCCTTGGGGTGATCGTTGCGCTCATGCAATGCGACAGGAGACCTACACCTCGCATTTGCGGCACTATGATCAGGACATTCACCAGATGAGGGAGTAGACCCAGTGATGACCCGTACCGCGCGCCGCCGGACCCTGCAGCTGGCCGGCACAGCCACTGCGGCTCTGCTGGCCCTCAGCGCCTGCTCCTCCTCGGACAGCTCTTCCGCCTCCTCGTCGCCGTCGGCGTCCTCGTCGGCGAAGCTGTCGGGCACGGTGACGGTCTTCGCCGCCGCGTCCCTGAAGGAGAGCTTCACCAGCCTGGGCAAGACCTTCGAGGCCGCTCACCCCGGCACCAGGGTGACCTTCAACTTCGGGGGCAGCGACACCCTCGCGGCGAGCATCACCTCGGGCGCGCCGGCCGATGTCTTCGCCTCGGCCAGCGCCAAGACGATGGCGATCGTCACGGACGCGAAGGACGCCGTCGGCACCCCCGTCACCTTTGTGCGCAACCAGCTGGAGATCGCGACCCTGCCGGGCAACCCCGACAAGATCACCTCCTTGAAGGACCTCACCAAGTCCGGCCTGAAGGTCGTGCTGTGCGACAAGACGGTGCCGTGCGGCGCCGCCGCGCAGAAGGCCCTGACCGCCGGCAGCCTGAAGCTCACCCCGGTGTCGTACGAGCAGGACGTCAAGAGCGCCCTGACGAAGGTCGAGTTGAAGGAGGCCGACGCCGCCGTGGTCTACAAGACCGATGTGAAGGCCGCGGGTGGCAAGGTGGACGGTGTGGAATTCCCCGAGTCGGCCAAGGCCATCAACGAGTACCCGATCGCCCTGCTCAAGGACGCGCCGAACGCGGCCGCGGCCAAGGCCTTCATCGCCCTGGTGGAGTCCGCCGAGGGCAAGAAGGTCCTGACGGCGGCGGGCTTCCTCAACCCGTGACGGAGCCCGTTCTCGTAGCGGGCCGCAAGCAGCCCCGGCAGCGCCGCCGCTCCCCGGTGCCGCTGCCGCTGCTGCTGCCGGCCCTGCTCGGGCTGGCCTTCCTGCTACTGCCGCTGGCCGGGCTGCTGATCCGTACGCCCTGGAGCGATCTGCCGCACCAGCTGACCAGCCCCGGCGTCTGGCAGGCGCTGCGGCTGTCGCTCATCGCCGCGACCAGCGCCACCGTGGTCTCCCTGGTGCTGGGCGTGCCGCTGGCCTGGCTGCTGGCGCGCACCGAGTTCCCCGGGCGCGGTCTCGTACGGGCGCTGGTCACGCTGCCGCTGGTGCTGCCGCCCGTGGTGGGCGGCGTGGCGCTGCTGCTGGCGCTGGGCCGCAACGGCATCGTCGGGCGGTGGCTGGACGAGGCGTTCGGGGTGACACTGCCGTTCACGACGGCGGGGGTGGTCGTGGCGGAGGCCTTCGTGGCGATGCCGTTCCTGGTGATCAGCGTCGAGGGCACCCTGCGGGCCGCCGACCCGCGCTACGAGGAGGCCGCCATGACGCTGGGGGCCTCGCGCTTCACCGCCTTCCGCCGGGTGACGCTGCCGCTGATCGCACCGGGCATCGCGGCCGGGGCAGTGCTGGCCTGGGCGCGGGCGCTGGGCGAGTTCGGGGCGACCATCACCTTCGCAGGCAACTTCCCGGGGCGTACGCAGACCATGCCGCTGGCCGTGTACCTGGCGCTGCAGAGCGACCCGGCCGCCGCGATCGCGCTGAGCCTGGTGCTGCTGGCGGTGTCCATCGCGGTGCTGGCCGGGCTGCGCGACCGCTGGATGGCCGCGCCATGACGGGCCTGGACGCACACCTGATCGTCGAGCGCGAGGCCTTCCGGCTCGACGTACGCCTCACCGCCGCCCCCGGCGAGGTCGTCGCCCTGCTGGGCCCCAACGGCGCCGGCAAGACCACCGCCCTGCGCGCCCTGGCCGGGCTCACCCCGCTCACCGGCGGCCATCTGGTGCTGGACGGCCTCTCGCTGGACGGCACCCCGCCCGAGACCCGGCCGGTCGGTGTCGTCTTCCAGGACTATCTGCTGTTCCCGCACCTCAGCGCGCTGGACAACGTCGCCTTCGGGCCCCGCTGCCACGGCGTGCCCAAGGACCGGGCCCGCGCCGAGGCCGCCGGCTGGCTCAAGCGCATGGGCCTGGACGACCACGCCGCCGCCAAGCCGCGCAAGCTGTCCGGCGGCCAGGCCCAGCGCGTCGCGCTGGCCAGGGCCCTGGCCACGCACCCCCGGCTGCTGCTCCTGGACGAGCCGCTCGCCGCCCTGGACGCCCGCACCCGGCTCGACGTACGCGCCCAGCTGCGCCGCCACCTCGCCGACTTCGAGGCCGTGGCGGTCCTGGTCACCCATGACCCGCTGGACGCCATGGTGCTGGCCGACCGGCTCGTCGTCATCGAGGACGGCCGCACGGTCCAGGAGGGCTCCCCGGCCTCGATAGCCCGCCACCCGCGTACGGACTACATCGCCCACCTGGTCGGCCTCAACCTCTACCGGGGCGAGGCCGTCGGCCACACCGTCCGGGTCGCCGGCGGCGGGCCCGAGATCACGGCCGCCGACGCCCTCACCGGACCGGCCTTCGCCGCCTTCCCGCCCAGCGCCGTCACCCTCCACCGCGACCGCCCCACCGGCTCCAGCGCCCGCAACCTGTGGCCCGCCGAGGTCGCCGGCCTGGAGTCCCACGGCGACCAGATCCGGGTCTCCCTCACCGGCGAACTCCCCCTCACCGCCGACCTCACCACCGCCGCCACCGCCGAGCTCGGCCTCCACCCCGGCGCCCCGGTCTGGGCCACCGTCAAGGCCGCCCAGGTCCGCGCCTACCCCGCCTGATCTGCCTAGGGTCTGTCCGGGGGGTCTCCGTGGCGTCGCCACGGAGACCCCCCGGACAGACCCTAGCCCCGGGCCGGCCGGGAAACCGCGATGTGCCCCACCTCCGCCGCCAGCTCCCGCAGCCGGTGCCAGGCCATGCGGGGCTGCGGTGGGGGCACGCCGGGGCGCTCCCGGGGGACCCGTACGCGCAGGGCGCGCGGCTGGATCCGGCAGCGTACGGGCGTCGGCAGGACGAGGGCCTCGCCGTCGACACCCACTTCGATCTCGTCGGCGTCGGCGTCGACGACCACTTCGGGGGCGGTGACGACGGTGAGCCCGGCGGCTTGCGGGCCCCGGAGCAGCCCGGCGGCCTCGGCGGCGTTCTCGACCTTGACGGCGAGGACGCCGAGGACGCCGGAGTCGAGGCGTTCGCGCAGGCCGAGCCCGGCGGGGTCGCCGGTGCGGTAGGGGTTGTTGCTGACGAGCACGGCCTGGGGCTCGTCGACGGTGGTGCCCGCGGCCCGGGCGGTGAGGCGGGGGCCGCGCCGGTGGGTGAGGAGGTCGGGGAGGAGTTCGAGGATCGTACGGACCTTGTCGTCGCGGTAGGCCGGGCTCTGCACGACGGCGGCGTAGGCGCCGAACGAGGCGTTGTTGACGAACGGACGGTCGGTGGCGGGGCCCGAGACGAAGCCCAGGTCGATGCGGAGTTCGACGCCGTCGGTGAGGGCGTCCAGGCAGGCCGACGGGTCGTCACGGTCCAGGCCGAGGTCCATGGCGAAGTGGTTGCGGGTACCGGCCGAGACGACCAGGAAGGGGATGTCCCGCTCGGCGGCCACCCCGGCCACCAGGGCCTGGGTGCCGTCCCCGGCGGCCACGCCGAGCAGGTCGGCGCCGTCGTCGACCGCCGTACGGGCGAGCTCGGCGACATCCTGAGGCCGGGCCGGATCGAGCAGCACGACACGCGCACCGAGCGCTTCGGCCTTCTCCCTCAGCGCGAACCGCTCCACCTTCCCGCCGCCCGAGCGGGGATTCATGATGAAGAACGCATGCGCGGGCCGCGCAGCCGATGGCTCCGCACGCCGTCCGGAACGCGGACCCGTCCCGCGCAGCGCGGCCCGGCCCGCCCACACCGCCACGCCCCACAGCGCGGCGACCAGGAGCACCTCCCACAGCAGCTTCGCCGCCGCGTACAGCGCGAGCACGGCGAGCGGCGCCGCGACGGCCAGTACGGCCGCGAGCACCCTCGCCGCACCGCGCCGGGTCAGCACCCACCACACGGCCGCCACCGTCACCGTTATGCCGACCAGTCCGACCACGATCAGCGCCAGGCTCCCGAACAGCCCGGCCGACAAGGGCAACAGCAGCACGGCCGCCGCCACGGCGGCCAGTGCCAGCCGTGCCGACCAGCGCTGCGCCGCATGCGCATGCGTACGTGCCGCGGGAACGCCGCCCATCAGCCCTCCAGGTCCAAAGCCAGGGGGCTGCGATCCTACGTGCCGTGACCCCGTACTTCCCTGAACGGCGGTCCGCCCGAATTCGGTGGCGCGCGCGGTGACTCTCTGTCAGCATCTGCAGATGCTCATACTCGCCGACGAACTCGGCCACCTTTCCTACACCGTCACCGGACAAGGACCACCCGTCGTGCTCGCGCACGCCGGCGTCGCCGACCACCGCATGTGGGACGCGGTCGTGCCCGCCCTCGCGGAAACGCACACCGTCATCCGGTACGACCTGCGCGGCTTCGGCGAGTCCCCGCCCCCTGCCGGCCCGTTCGACGAGGCCGACGACCTGCGCCGCCTCCTGGACCACCTCGGCCACGAGCGGGTCCGGCTCGTCGGCGCCTCCTGGGGCGGCCGCGTCACCCTGGACTTCGCTCTCGCCCACCCGGGCCGGGTGCACTCCCTCGTCCTGCTCGCCCCACCGTGGCCCGGATACGACTGGTCGGCGGAAATGATCGCGTACGACGAGGCGGAAACCGCGGCCCTGGCCGCAGGCGACCTGGACTCCGCCGTCCGCGTCAACCTGGACATGTGGCTGCGCGGACCGGCCCGCAAGTGGGAGGACGTCGGCGCGGGACTCGCCGAAGGGCTCCTGGGCCCGATGCGGACCTCGCTGGAGAACCAGGAGATCGTGGGGGAGCTTTCCCAGGGCGTCGGCGATGGCGACCTCACCACGATCGCCGTCCCCACCCTGGTCGGGATCGGCAAGCTCGACGTCGCCGACTTCCAGGACATCGCCCGCCGCTACGCCACCGCGATCCCCGGCGCCACCCTGGTCGAGTTCGCCACCGCCGCCCACCTCATCGCCCTGGACGCGCCCACCGAACTCACCGCGGCACTACGCCCGTTCCTCGCCCGCTGACCACTGACCGCCGACCGCCGGCTCAGGACCGGGGCCGGAAGTAGGCGATGGCTGGCTCTGTTCCGGTGACCGTGGCGACGCAGCGGAAGACGCGGAGCCCGTCGGCGTACTGGGTCGGGGTGGGCGGGAGTACGTCGGTGGTCCAGTCGGCGGGGTCAATGGCCAGTGCCGCGCTGCCGCGTCTGGACTTCGCCATGACCTCGCGCGAGCAGAGCTTGCGGATGCCGGGATGCTTCTCCAGCTCCTGCTGATCGACGGTCATCCCGTCCGAGGGGAGCGGAGCGATGGCGAAGGTCTCCCACCGGTGCTCCACCAGGCAGTCCGAGCGGGTGACGGTGACGTTTCCGGCGATGACGACCATGCCGCCCCAGCACTCGGCGGTCGTGGTGCAGGCGGCATGCAGGCCGGCGACGGATGCCGCCGGGCAGTTCTCGGTGGTCGTGGCGACCCCGAAGCCGGCGCCGGCCGCTGCAGTGGCGGAGGCCTTGGAATCCGTGGAAGCAGAAGAAGTGGAAGAGGATGAGGACGAGGACACCGAGGGCGTTCCGTCCGGCGTCCACTGCTGGTAGGCCAGCACTCCGCCCGTGCCGACGACGACGGTGGCCATGACCACGGCCGGGACGGCCAGCCGGGGACGCCGCCGGGCCTGGCGAGCGGGGCGCCCCGGCACGATGGGCACGGTTTCGGTGCCCGCGAGGGCGGCGAGGGCGTCGCGCAGCGCGGCGGCGCCGGGGAGCCGGCGGGCGGGGTCGGGGGCCATGGAGTGCCGGAGGACCTCGGTGAGGGCGGGGCTCACACCGGGCAGGTCGGGTATGGGCTGGTCGTGGCGGGTGATGATCTCCGCGATGCTGAGACTGCCCTCTTCGGGGAAGTGCGGCGGGCGGCCCTGCAGCAGGGCGTAGACGGTCGCGCCGAGTGAGTAGACGTCCCCGGCGGGGGTGGGTTCGGCCATCCGGAAGGCCTCGGGCGGGGCGTAGGCGGGGGTCAGTGCCTCCCGGGTCACGGACAGTTCGTGTCCGGGCCGGGGCATCGCGGCCAGCCCGAAGTCGGCGAGGGCGACGGCGCCGTACTGGTCGATCATGATGTTGCCGGGCTTGATGTCGCGGTGCAGCACGCCCGCCGCGTGCGCGGCGGCCAGCGCGTCGGCGATGCGCACGCCGATGTCCCGCGCCTCGTTCGCCGGGAGCGGACCGTCCTTGTGCAGCCGGTCGCTGAGGGATCCGCCGGGGCACAGCTCCAGCACCATGTAGGGGCGGCCGTCGGGGAGCACCCCGGCGTCGTACACCGCGACCACGTGCGGATGGCCGGACAGCTGCCCGGCGGCGGTGACCTCCCGCATGAATCGCTGCCGGTCGCGGTCCGAGGACAGCGTCCTGCTGTCGATCTTGAGCGCGACCTCCCGGCCCACGGCGAGCTGGCGCGCGCGGTAGACGGTGGCGAAGCCTCCCCGGCCGAGGACTTCGAGGACCTCGTAGCCGGGCAGTTCCAGATGTTCGATCCGCATCGCGCGACTTTAGCCCAGAGCTCGGACAGTCTGCCCGGACAGATCAGCCTTTGGCAGGCTCTGCCGCAGTCTCGGGCAGCCCGATGGCGAACAGGCGCAACTGCAGGGCCAGCGTGGCGTAGTAGCCGACCAGGGTGGAGAGGTCGAAGAGGGTGCGCTCGCCGAGGGCGTCGCGGGCGGCCGCGTACCAGGCCTCGTCAAGGATGTCCGGGGCGGCCGGGGCGGCCAGGGCGCGGGCGGCGGACCAGGCGGCACGTTCGGCGGGGTCGGCGAGGCGGGGGTCGGCGCCTTCGCGGAGGGCCCGGATCTCGGGGTCGGTGAGGCCGGCGGCGCGGGCGAGGGGTTCGTGGGCGTAGCGCTCGAAGTCGCAGTCCCAGGCGGTGGCGACGACGAGGACGGCCATCTCGCGGACGCGGGGCGGCAGTTCGGTGGCGTAACGGATTGCGGAGCCGAGGGCCTGCAGGGCATGGCCGAGCCGGGGGCTGAACAGCATCGCGTTGAAGGGGCCGTTGAGTCGGCCCTCGGGGTCGGTGAGGGCGAAGAGCTGGGGGCCGGTGGAGCGGGGGCCGCCGGTGATCGCCTCGTAGAGGGCCTGTTGTTCGGCGTTCAGCTCGCCGGGGCCGAGGAGGGGGAGACGGCTCATCGCGCGGCCACTTCCCCGGCGAGGGCCGCCAGGTCGGCGTCGGTGAGGAGGCGGCCTTCGCGGGACATCATGTCGCGGGCTCTGAGGAGGACTTCCCCGACCTGGTCCGGGGTGAGGTCGTCGATGCCGAGGTGTTCGAGCTTGTCGGCGAGGGTGTACGGGCCGCTGTCGGGGGTGAAGGGGATCCGGCGCTCGTTGCCGACGAGGGTGGGTTCGAGGCAGTTGTGGAGGAGCGGGTCCACCGTCGTCTCCTGGGTGACGATGTCCATGCCGCCCCAGGAGAAGGCGTTGGCGCCGGTCACCGGGTGGTTCCAGGCGAGGTGGTAGCCGGTCAGCGCCTCGCCGGCGCGGGCGAGGGCGGTGAGCCGTTCGGTGCGGATGCCGGTGCGGACTCCGTAGAGCGCCTCGAAGGCCAGCGCTGTGGCGGCCAGGTCGGCGTTGCCGGGGCCGCCGCAGTAGCCGTTGACGGACAGCTCGACGACATCGGCCCCGGCGCGGGCCGCGGCGACCGCGCAGCCGACGGCCAGGCCGAAGGTGTTGTGCGGGTGGAGGCCGATCCGGACGGCCGGGGCCAGTTCCTTCGTACGGCGCACCAGGTGGGCGTAGGCCTCGGGGCTCATGGCGCCGGGGCCGTCGAAGAGGGTGAGCTCGGTGGCGCCCGCGCCGGTGAGGGCGGCAACCGACTCCGCCAGGACGGCGTCGGTGAGGTAGGAGACCATCAGCAGCGGGACGACGGCGTCCAGGCCCCGGGACCGGGCGTGCCGGATGAGCGGGACGGCCCGGGCGAGCACGTCGGCGCGGCTGCGCGGGGTGTGCGGGGTGCGCCAGTCCTCGCCGCGCCAGGCCTGCTGGTAGGCGGCCGGCTGGTAGATCAGCGAGGTCTCGCCGAAGCCCTGGACCCAGATCTGTACGGCGTCGTAGCCCGCGTCGGCCGCCCGGTCGATGTCCTGCGCGGTGCGCAGCAGCGGACACACCGCCCGGCAGCGGGAGTCCGCGCTCCTGATGATCTCGACCTCGGCGCGCAGCGCCTTGTCGTCCCGTCCGGCGAGGCCCGCGGTGACCACTTCGCCGACGCCCGCGCCGACGAGCTGCCGCAGATACGCCTCCTTGGCCTCGCCGGTGGCGACCACCCCGGGCAGCGTCTCGACCGACCGCAGGGTCGCGTCGCGCAGCGTCACGGATTCCGGCAGATCCCCGGCCACGTCCGGGCGGCGGTTGAGCGGGCTGACCGACCAGCGGCCGGGCTCGTAGGCGCCGGGGGTGCGCCGGTCGGCCAACTCGGCCCGGAAGCGGGCGATCTCCTCGGCGGTGAACACTGCCGGCTTGTCCATGAGCAGCCCTCCGGGTTTCGAAGCAAGGTATCCATCCAAGCATTCTGTCGACACTCACAGCAAGAACCTTGCCGCAACCCCTGCCATCTCCAAGGGATGTTTACTTTGTGTCGACACTCGGCAAGACTGTCGACACATCGGATCCGACCGAGGGAGACCACCGTGACCCAAGACGTGCCCGATCCGGGGCATGGCCGGCTGGCGGGCCGGATCGCCGTCATCAGCGGCGCCGGCAGCGTCGGCCCCGGCTGGGGCAACGGCCGTGCCACCGCCGTGATCTTCGCCCGTGAGGGCGCGACCGTGTTCCTGACGGACCGCGACGAAGGCTCGTTGAAAGTCACCGCCGAGCGGATCCGCGAGGAGGGCGGCGCCGCCCACACACACCTGCTGGACGTGACCGAACCGGCAGCCGTCCAGGCCTTCTTCGAGGAGACGGAACGGCAGGCCGGGCGGATCGACATCCTGGTCAACAACGTGGGCGGCTCCCGGGCCGGCGGCGCGGTCGAGCTGAGCCTGGAGGACTGGGAGAGCCAGCTCCGTACCAACCTCACCAGCGCCTTCCTGGCCTGCAAGCACGCCATCCCGGTCATGCGGCGCGGCGGCCGCGGCTCGATCGTCAACACCGCCTCCGCCTCCGGGCTGCGCTGGACCGGCGCGGCCCAGGTGGGCTACGCGGCGGCCAAGGCGGCCGTCATCCAGTTCTCGCGGGTGACCGCCGTGGAGCACGCCCCGCACGGCATCCGGGTCAACACCGTGGTCCCCGGGCAGCTGCACACCCCGATGGTCGAGGCCAGGCTCGCGGGCCAGCGGGCGGACGGCGACGTGGAAAAGCTGCTGGCGCAGCGTCAGGCGCGGATCCCGCTGGGGTTCATGGGGGACGGCCGCGACACCGCGTACGCCGCGCTGTTCCTGGCCTCGGACGAGGCCCGGTTCGTCACCGGCACCGAGATCGTGGTCGACGGCGGAATGACGGCCCGCTGTGACTGAGCCCGCCGTTACCGAGGCCGCCGCGACCGACACCGCGAGAACGGCTCCCTCGCCCGGCTGCCCGCCCCCGCACCCGGCCCCCCGCAAGCCCGCCCTCGCGCTGCCGCCCGGCAGTTGCGACGCGCACTGCCACATCTTCGGCCCGGCCGCCGTCTTCCCCTACGCCCCCGACCGGACCTTCACCCCCCTCGATGCCCCCAAGGAGCAACTCGCCGCCCTGCACAGCCATCTCGGCCTGACCCGGGCCGTGGTCGTGCAGTCCTCCGCCAACGGCTCCGACCACCGCGTCCTGCTGGACGCCCTGACGGCGGCCGACGGCCGGCTGCGCGGCGTCGCCCTGATCGGCGAGGCCACCACCCGCGGCGAGATCGAGGAACTGCACCGGGCCGGCGTACGCGCCTTCCGGCTGAACTTCCTGCCGCACCTGCGGGCCGCCCCGACCCGCGAGGAGATCGACTCCGTACTGGAACGGGTGGACGGCCTCGGCTGGGGCGCCGAACTCCACGTCACCGGCCAGGAGGTCGCCGACTTCGCCCGCCTCATCCGGTCCCTCCCCGGCCGGGTGGTGATCGACCACCTCGCCCGGGTCGACATCACCGAGGGTCCGGACAGCCGCGCCCTGCGGGCCCTGCTCGCGCTGCTCGACACCGGCGACGTCTGGGTCAAAGTCAGCGGGGTGGACCGGGTCTCCCGGCAGGGCCCGCCGTACGCCGACGCCGTCGCGCTGGCCGCGTCCCTCGTGGCGTACGCACCCGAACGGGCGCTCTGGGGAACCGACTACCCCCACGTGAACATCGAGGGCGGGACGCCCGACGACGGCCTGCTGGTGGACCTGCTGGCCGACATCGCGCCGGATTCCGATCAATTGCACAGGCTGCTGGTCGACAATCCGGCCGAGTTCTTCGACTTCCCGAAGGAACCCGAGGGGCAGTAGTGTCGCCAGAAGTGTCGACAGAGGGGCCCGATTCTCAGCGCAAAACCTATTGACCATCACTTAGTGTCGACATTAACGTTCGCGATGCCCGCACAACGCGTGAGGAGTCAGAGTTGACAGAGATCATCCGCCGCGGCGACGGCCGGTATGAGGCAGCCCGCCTCGACGCGGTGTGGAACGAGCGCAAGCCGGCCCGCTTCCCCGATGTCATCGTCATCGCCGAGGACGAGCAGGACGTGGTCCGGGCCGTACGCCTCGCCCGCGCCGAAGGACTCGCGGTCGGCGTGCGCTCCGGCGGCCACAGCTGGGTGGGCAACGGGGTGCGCGACGGCGGGCTGCTGCTCGACCTCTCACGGCTGACGGAGACCACCGTCGACCCGGCGACCCGCACCGCCACCGCCCAGCCCGCCGCCAAGGGCCCGGCCTTCAACGAACTCCTCGCCCCGCACGGGCTGTTCTTCCCCACCGGCCACGCCCCCACCGTCGGCCTCGGCGGCTTCCTCCTCGGCGGCGGCTACGGCTGGAACTCCCGCGCCCTCGGCCCCGCCTGCCTCAGCATCCGCGCCATCGACGTCGTCCTGGCCGACGGCACCCTCGTCCACGCCACCGACGCCACGCACCCCGACCTCCTGTGGGCGGCCCGAGGCAGCGGCCCCGGCTTCTTCGGCGTCGTCACCCGCTTCCACCTCGACGTCCACCCCCGGCCGAGCAAGATCCTGCGTACGGTGCACAGTTACCCGCCGGAACTCCGCGACGAGGTGCTGGCCTGGGCGTACAACACGCTGGAGGACCTCTCCCCCGCCGTCGAGTTCTCCGCCAAAGTGGGCTTCACTCCTGGACAGGACACCCCGGCCGTCTCCCTGACCGCCACCGCCTTCTGCACCCCCGGCACCGGCTACGACCTCCTCGCCCCGCTGGAGAACGCGCCCTTCCGCGACCGGGCCGTACGGGCCCTGGTCAACCAGGACACGACCATGGGCCAGTTGTACGACATCGCCGACCGCCTCACCCCTGCCGGTCTGCGCTGGGCCGTGGACGGCGTCTGGGCGGACGGCCCCGTCGAGGAGATACTCACCGCCGCCCGGCCGGTCCTGGACGCGATCCCCGGCGGCACCAGCTTCGTGCTGTGGATGCTGTGGGGCCACTACCCACCCCGCCCGAACGCCTGCTGGTCCGCCCAGGCCAAGGCCTATCTCTCCCCCAACTCCGGCTGGACCGACCCAGCACGGGACCTGGAGCACGAGAGCTGGGTGCACGGCTCGCTCGGCTCCGTACAGCACCTGTCGAAGGGGCTGCAGTTCTCCGACAACAACCTCGCGGACCGCTTCGACCTCGGACTCAGCGCCGGCAATGCCGAGCGCCTGGAGAAGCTCCGGGCCGCGTACGACCCCGACGGGCTCTTCCGTACCTACATGGCCCCGGAGGAGTCCACCACCGCATACGCCCTCGCCACCCGCCCGTAGCGCCACCCCCTGTGCAAAGGAGCACAACCCTCATGCTCATTCCGAACTCCGCGAGATCCCTGCGGGGCCGCCTGGCCCTCGCCGTCGTGGCACTCGCCGTCACCGTGCCCCTCACCGCGTGCGGCAGTGACAGCGGCAGCTCGTCGGTGGGGGCCGGCAAGGACGGGCTGGTCCCGGTCACCGTGCTGCGGTCCAACGGCGCGATCTTCGAGTCGCTCTTCATCGCCGAGGACCAGGGCTACTTCAAGGAGGCCGGGCTGAAGGTCACCATCAAGGCGGGCGCCCAGGACACCTCGCAGAACGCCCCGTCGATCATCAACGGCGAGGCCCAGTTCGCGATGACGGACAGCTCGGGCTTCCTCAAGGGCGCGGCCGCCGGCCTGCCGGTCCGGATCGTCACCGGCCTGCAGTCCGCCCAGTCGGGCGGCAACCCCACCGACGGACTGCTGGTCAAGAAGAGCAGCCCCATCACCTCCTTCGCCGACCTGGAGGGCAAGACCGTCGGCCTGGCGGCGCTGGGCGGCACCATCCAGTTCATCACCGAGTACCTGGTGCAGAAGGACGGCGGCGACCCGTCCAAGGTGAAGTTCGTGGCCCTGCCCACCACTTCGCTCAACGACGCGGTCACCTCCGGCAAGACCGATGCCGTCTTCTCCTTCGGCGCCTTCTACGCGGCCGGCAAGGCCGCCGGGCTGCGAAGCGTTGGTAATGGCATGAACGAGCTGCCAGGCATACCCCAGGGACTGCTCTTCGCGAGCCAGAAGTACCTGTCGTCCAACGCCGACACGGCCAAGAAGTTCATCGACGCCGTCGCCAAGGCCCTCACCTACGCAAACGCCCACCCCGACGCCGTCCGGGCGATCGACAAGAAGTACACCCAGCTGCCCGCCGACTTCATCGAGTCGTCGACCCCGGCGACCCTCGACAAGACCATCAACACCACGGTCATGCGGACGGTGATCACCAAGATGAACGAGTTCAAGCTGCTGGACGCCGCCCCGGAGGACTCCGCCCTGTACTGGGACCAGGCGCCCGTCACCACCGGCAGCTGAGGGCGGCGGCGATGTCCACAGTTCACGGCAGGATCCGCGGCAGGATCCGCGGCCGGATCCTTCTGCTCCAGCTGTCCGCCGTGCTCGCCGTCCTCGCGCTCTGGGCGCTGATCGGCGCGGCCGGGCTGGTGAGCGCCACCGCGCTGCCCGGCCCGGCGGCCGTGGCCGCCCGCTTCCCGGACCTGGCGGGGAGCGGGGAGTACTGGCAGGCGGTGAGCGACACGCTGCGCGGGGCGGTGACCGGGTTCGGGGCGGCGGTCGTGATCGGAGTGCCGCTGGGGCTGGTGACCGGTACGTATGCCGCCGCCGAGCAGTCGTCACGGCTGCTGGTGGACATCCTGCGGTCGTTCCCGGTCATCGCGCTGCTCCCGGTGTTCCTGCTGGTGCTGGGGTCGACGCCGTCGATGAAGGCCACGGTCGTCTTCATCGCCTGCGTGTTCCCGGTCTTCCTGCAGGCCCAGTACGGGGCGCGGGGCGTGACGCCCACCATCCAGGAGACGGCGGTCAGTTACCGCATCCCCCGCCTGCTGCGCTTCCGCCGGGTCGTGCTGCCGAGCGCCACCCCGTCGATCATGACCGGGCTGCGGCTGGCCGCGACGACCTCCGTACTGGTGGCCATCGGGGTCGAGGTACTCACCACGCTCCCGGGCATCGGCCACATGGTCGTACAGGACCAGCAGGGCGGGGCTTCGGCGGAGGCGTACGCGTACATCCTGACCGCCGGGGCGATCGGCTACTCGATCAACCTGCTGTCACAGCTGGCCGAATCCCGGCTGCTGCGCTGGCGTCCGCCGGCGCACACGGACTGAGGCGGGAAAGAGACCATGCGCATGAGCGCCTTCTGCAAATCCCTGCTCAAGCAGCTCTGGCTGCCGGTCCTGGTGTTCGCGGCTCTGCTGGTCGCGACGGCCGGGAGCACCAGCTTCTACTTCCCGCCGCTGACGCAGGTGCTCAGCACCCTGTGGACCGAGCTCACCGGGGGCGGGCTGGTCGGCGACCTGCTCTTCTCGCTGCGCAACATCGCGTTCGGGCTGACGCTCGCCACGGTGGCCGGGGTGGGGGCGGGTCTGGTGATCGGCGAGGTCAGGCTGCTGCGGCAGGCCACCGCCCCGCTGCTGGACTTCGCCCGGGCAACCCCGACGGTGGCCTTCGTGCCCGTCATCATCCTGACGCTGGGCATCGGTTCCGGGCCGAAGGTCTTCCTGATCTTCCTGGGCTCGGTGTGGCCCATCCTGCTCAACACGGTCAGCGGTGTGCACGGCATCAACCCCGCCGTCCACGAGACCGCCCACAGCTACCTCATCCCGTGGCGGCTGCGGCTGCTCAAGGTGGTCCTCCCCGGCGCCCTGCCGCAGATCTTCGCGGGCATCCGGGTCGCCCTGTCGGTGGCCGTGGTCCTGATGGTCGTCAGCGAGATCTACGGATCCCCGGTCGGCCTCGGCAACTTCATCCTGCAGAGCGGATCGAGCTTCAAGGTCGCCGACACCTGGGCCGGCACGATCCTGATCGGCATCCTCGGCTACGCCCTCAGCGTGCTGCTCCTGGCGGCCGAACACCTGCTGCTCGGCTGGTACCACCAGCGTCCGCCCCGGGCGCGGCGAACGCTGCGCCCCCTGCGCATTCGCGAAAACCGGAACGAGGTCCTATCCCCATGAAACGCGGATCCAGTCTGATCGTCGAGGACGTCCGCAAGTCCTTCGGCGAGGGCCCGGACGAGCACCGGGTCATCGACGGGCTGTCCCTGCGGGTCGACCCCGGCGAGTTCCTCTGCGTCGTGGGCCCCTCCGGTGCCGGCAAGACCACTCTGCTGCGCTGTCTGTCCGGGCTCACCCGCCCCACCTCGGGCACGGTCCGCTACGGGGACAGGCCCGTCACCAAGCCGGTCGCCGACATCGCCGTGGTCTTCCAGGACTACCGGGGCTCGCTCATGCCCTGGCTGAAGGTCTGGGACAACGTCGCCTTCCCCCTGGAGGGCATGGGCGTGAAACGCGCCGTGCGCAAGCGGCGTGCCGAGGAGTGCCTGGCCGCCGTCGGGCTGTCACCGGCCGAGGTGGGCGACAAGCACCCCTGGCAGCTGTCCGGCGGCATGCAGCAGCGGGTCGCGATCGCGCGCGGGCTGGCGTACGAGGCGCCGGTGCTGCTCATGGACGAGCCCTTCGGGTCGGTGGACGCCCAGTCCCGCTTCGACCTGGAGGATCTGACGCTCAGCCTGCGCAGGAAGCTCGGCATCACGGTCATCGTCGTCACGCATGACATCGACGAGGCCGTGTACCTGGGCGACCGGGTGATCGTCCTGGGCGGCAGGCCGACCACCGTCATCGACAACCTCACCATCGACCTCGGCACCGGCCGCGACCAGATCGGCACGCGCGCCGACCCGCGCTTCGCCGAGCTGCGCACGCGCGTCCTCACCCTGATCCGTGGCGAGAAGGCTCCGGAGCAGGTGCCGAAGGCGGTGATCTGACGTTGGTCCGCTTCGACCACGTCGGGATCTCGGTACCTGATCTGGACGCCGCGATCACCTGGTACCGCGAGACCCTGAACCTCGCGGCCGGACCGGTGTTCGCGGTGCCCGGCACAGATATGCGCGGCGCCATGCTCCTGCACGCGAGCGGCTGGCGCGTAGAACTGCTGCACCGCCCCGGCGCGCTGCCGGGCCTTCCCACCGGCAGCGCGCCGGAGGCGGCGGGCACGCTCGGCTACGGCCACATGTGCCTGCGCGTGGACTCCCCCGAGGAGGTCGACACCGAGTTCCGGCGGCTGGTCGCCGCCGGGGCCGGCGTACGGATGCGGCCTCAGGCGGCTCCGCGTGCGGGGGCGCGGATGGCGTTCGTGGCGGACCTGTACGGCAATCTCATCGAGCTGATCGACCGCCACTAGCCACACCTCGCGTCGTGTCGACAGTCGTGGCTGAGTCCCTTTGCGCACGACGCGATTCGTCATGCCCGAAATCACTGGACGACAAAGGAGTTCACAGTGACAGGCAACAAGACAGTGTCGACAGATCTCACGGACCGCCAGGTCGCGATGCGCGCCCGGCCCCGCGCCCTGCTGATCGCGGTCGCCGCGGCGTTCGCGCCTGCGCTGGCCGTGCCCACCGTCGCGAACGCCGCCGCGTGCAAGGAGAGGACCACTGCGGCCGCCACCCGGATCACGGTGGCGTCCGGGGAGACCCTGGAGCTCACCGCGACCACGACGGCGTCCGTCCTGACCATCGCGGAGGGCGGCGCGATAGCCGCCCCCGACGGCTACAGCCTCACCCTGACCGTCAACGGCGTGGAGACCGGCAGCACGCTCGCCGCCCTCACCGACGGCTACGGCGGAGCGGCGACCGCCATCGCCGCCGGCACCTACCGGGGCGCCATCGTGCTCACCGTCGCCGAGGCGACGGATGTCGCGTACAGCACCCTCACCTTCCCCTTCCGCCAGGCCATCTACGTGGACGCGGACGGCGTCGACTCGGCCAAGTCCGTCCTGTCGGACGTACGCGGCGGCTCCGCCACCAGCACCGCGGCCAGGAACATCCGGCTCAGCTCCACCGGCGAGGCCTTCAACGGCGTCTACGTCGCCGGCGGCGGCACCTACACCCTCACCTCGCCCAGGATCGCCTTCAACGGCAACGGCCGCTGCGACTTCATCGGCTACGGCGCCGCCGTCGTCGGCACCGGCTCGGGCACCACCCTGGTCCTGGACGGCGCCACGATCAGCAACACCGGAGTCGTCCGCACGGCGGTCATCGCCGACGCGACCGCCAACGTCATCGTGAAGAACTCCTCGATCCACTGCGCGGACGGCGAACTGCCCGCCGAGTACGTCCCCACCGGCGACACCAAGTACATGATGGACGTCCCCTGGATGCTCGGCCTGTCGGGCAACGTCCGCGCCACCAACCTGCTGGGCGCCAGCACCAGAGCCTCCTACGTCAACTCCTCGATCTCGTCGGAGAAGTGGGGCGCGCTTTCGGTCGACGGCGGCAGCTACTGCACGCTGACCGCCATCAACAGCACCATCGCCAACACCGGCGGCCAGGGCTACGGCTCGTACGCGATCGGCAACGTCACCGAACACTTCCTCGGCTGCACCTTCGACGTCGGGGACTACGCGCTCATCCACTGGGGCGCGTCCGCCCACTACGGCGACAGCACGGCCTCCGTGGTCGCCGCGCTCAACACCTCGCTGGAGATCGGCCTCACCGCCGCCGAACTGGCCGCCCTCCCCGAGCAGGCCACTGTCATCAACGCCGGCCGCTTCATGGTGCTCTGGTACGCCGCCGGCTCCGTCACCATCGACGGCGGCACCCAGGTCACCACCGGCGAGACCGCCTTCATGAACAAGGCGGTGGCAGGCGTCCTCAACGTCGACGGCTCCCAGGGGGCCTCCATCACCGCCGGCAACGGCGTCATCTACCAGCTCATGGACACCGACCGCCCCAGCAGCGTCGCCGTCTCCGGCAAGCCCTGGTCGACCGAGACCATCGGCACCTACACCGAGCCCACCGGCACCGCGACCAAGTCCAGCACCTGGACCGTCGCCAGCGTCCAGACCGGGGACGCGACGGCCACTTTCACCGACATCGCCCTGGCGGGTGACTTCTACAACTCCGTCCGGGGCGGCGGCAACGCGAACCTGCAGGGCAAGAACCTGGCGCTCACCTTCGACGGCTCCGGCGTCGAGGGCGTCATCTCGGCGACCTCGGCCGTGCACAACGTCTCGACGATCACGTCAGCGGAGTACCGGGAGATCAGCGAGGTCATGAACACGGCGCAGGCCGTGGTGAACAACGGCGTCATCGTGACGCTGAAGAACGGGGCGCGGTGGACCGTGACCGGCACGTCGTATCTGAGCGCGCTGTCGATCGGGAGTGACGCGTCGGTGGTGGCCCCGAGCGGAAAGACGGTGTCGCTGACGGTCGGGGGCGTGGCGCAGAGCCTCACGCCGGGCAGCAGCTACACGGGGGCGATCACGCTGACCGTGGCTTAGCCGCCGCGGACCGGACCGCCGCAGACCGGACCCACGAACCTCGCCCGAGGTTCGTGGGTCCGTCCGTCAGTGCTCCGGAGTCGATCTCTAGCCGACCAGGCGGCGGCGCCACTCCAGGGGGGTGACGGTGATGGCCCGGTCGGGGGCACGGTCCCAATCGGCCTGGAGACCGGCTGTATCCAGGGCGGCCACGACCTCGTGGCCGATGGCTGCGGTGGTCTCGGGCGAGCCGTCAAAGCCTCCGTAGAGGAGCATCAGTCCGTGGCCGGCAGCGGCGGAGTCCGTGCACTGGGAGTGGAAATAGACGAAGCCACGGGCGTCGGTCCCGCCTTCGCCGCCGATCTCGGACTGGCCGCAACTGCGGCAGCAGGTGAAGTTCTCGCGGGCGGTGATACCGGCCTCCTGCAGGGCGGTGAACGCGCGGGTGAGCCGTTCCGGGTCGGTCTCGCCCTGCCATTCGGCCTGCTCCGTGACGCGCTCCAGCCACATCCGGTCGGCCAGCACCTCCGCCTGCTCGCGCGATACGGGCCGACGGTCCGCGGTGACCAGGTACTCCTCGGCGAGTTCCGCCAGTTCGGCGCGGTCGGCGTAGCCGCCCACCAGCACCTCACGGACGCGCTTCTCCAACTCCTCGCGCTCGCCTTCGTCCAGGTCGAGCGGCGGCACCTCACGGGTGGGGCCCATATCCAGCAGCGACCAGGCCAGATCAGTGCTCCAACCGGAGCCTTGCCCGGCCCAGCCGGTCATCGCCTCAATCACGGCCTCGGAACCGTCGGCCATCGCCTGGAAGTGCCGGTCGGCGGCACCGTCGCGGTGTTCCAGTGTGTAGTCCCCGCCGGCCTCGTGCCAGACCTGGGCGAAGACGTCGGGGAGGTCAGGTATCCGATGGAGCACCAGAAACCGGTCACCATCACCACCGATTCGCCGGATCAGCCCAGCCAACTCCTCGGCAGACACACGAACGTGCCGCTCCCCGTTCTCCGTATTCACCACGATCTCGAGCATGCGCAGACTCTGACACACCCCCCTGACAGCAGACCTCCCGGGACCCGCGACGCAGCTCACTGCGACGGCCGCAAGCTCAGGCGCCGACCATGTTGTAGCCGCCGTCCGCGATCAGGAACCCCCCCGTGATGTGCTGCGCGTCCTCCGTGGCCAGGAACAGCGCCGTCCCCGCCAGTTCCTCGGGACCGGGGATGCGGCCCATCGGCGTCGCGGCCCGCAGTTGGTCGCCGCGTCCGCTCTTCCAGTCCTCGCGGCCGAGCGTGGCGGCCGTCTCGATGAAGCCGGGGGCGAAGACATTGACGCGTACGAGTGGTGCGAAGGCCTGGGCGTAGGACTTGGTGAGCCCGATGATGCCGTACTTGGCGGCGGCGTACTGGGGGGCTCGGGCGCTGCCGCGCACGACCACGGTGGAGCCGACGTTGACGATGGCGCCGCCGCCCTGGTCGAGCATGCGCGCGCCGAATTCGTGGGTGCACAACAGGGTGCCCTTGATGTCGACGGCGAGGACGTGGTCGATGGACTCCTCGGTGATGTCGCGCCAGGACATCTGCTCACGGGCGACGTCGCCGACGTTGTTGACGGCGACGTCGAGGCGGCCGAAGTACGACCAGACCTCCTCGGCCAGGCGCTGGATCTGGGCGTGTTCGGCGATGTCGGCCTGGACGACGAGGGCCTTGCGGCCGAGGGCGGTGACCCGTTCGGCGGTGGCGTCGGCGCCGGCGCGGGAGTTGCGGTAGTGGATGGCGACGTCGGCGCCCTCCTGGGCGGCGCGGACGGCGATCTCGGCGCCGAAGCCGGTGCCGGCGCCGGTGACGAGGACGGTCTTGCCGGTGAAGCGCTGGGGGAAGGACATGCGGGCTCCCAACATGGGTATCCGGGCGAGCTATACGAGGGTTCGGCCGCCGTCGGCGTAGAGGACGTGGCCGGTGACGAAGGAGGCCTGCTCGGAGGCGAGGAAGAGGACAGGCCCGACGAGGTCCTCGGGGCGGCCGAGGCGGCCGGCCGGGACGAGCGCTTCCATGGCGGCGCGCATGCCGGGGCGGGCGAGGTAGTCGCGGGTGAGGGCGGTCTCGGTGTAGCCGGGTGCGACGGCGTTGACGGTGACGCCGGAGGGGGCCCATTCGCGGGCCATGACGCGCATCAGCTGGTTGACACCGCCCTTGGTGGCGGCGTACGGGGAGTGGTCCTTGTGGGCGAGGAGCCCGGAGACCGAGGACAGGTAGACGATGCGGCCGTGACCCTGGGCGACCATGAACGCGCCGGCGGCCCGGCCGAGCCAGAAGGCGCTGTTGAGGTTCACGGCGACGATCCGCTCCCAGACCTCGTCGGTGGTGTCGAGGACGGGGCGGCGGTCGTTGGCGCCGACGGCGTGCACGAACACGTCCAGCCCGCCGAGTCGTTCGGCGGCTTCGGTGACGGCGGCGCGGCAGGCGCCGGCGGAGGTCAGATCGGCGGCTGTGACGGTGATGCCGGGGCCCGCGAGTTTTGCCAGCTGTTCCCTATCTATGTCGAGTACGGTCACTGCGGCTCCCGCGTCGGCCAACGCCCTTGCGACGGCCGCTCCGATGCCTCCGGCACCGGCGATCAGCGCGCGCGTGCCCCGGTGGTCCCAGGTCGTTTTCATGAGCTGGACCGTAATCGACCCCGCCACAAGGTGTCCACACTTCATCACCTCTTGACGTAAATCCCGGCTCCATGCAGGGTGAGTGTCGACAGTTTAAGGAGGCTTGATGAAGCTGGCAACCTTCAACAACGGGCTTGTGGGGCGGATCGACGGCGACACGGTCGTCGAGCTCGATCTCCCCTCCACCCGCGCGTTCTTCGAGCGGGGAGGGCAGGCCGGCGAGACCGGCCGGACCTTCCCGCTCGCCGGCGTGCGGCTGCGGGCGCCCATCGTCCCGAAGAAGTTCTTCCACACGGCGGGCAACTTCCGTGAGCATCACGAGGATCTGGTCCGCGTCGACTGGTCGCATCCGGTCAACAAGGGCATCGTGTTCTTCCAGAACGTCGACGCGATCATCGGCCCGGAGGACGCGATCGTGTACCCGGAGCATCTGACCCGGGAACTGGACTACGAGCTCGAACTGGCCGTCATCGTCGGCAGGCCCGGCAAGTTCTTCTCCGCCGAGCAGGCCGCCGAGCACATCGCGGGCTATCTGGTCTTCAACGACATCACCGCGCGCGACATCCAGCGCAAGGAGATGGAGTCCGGGGTCTTCTCCTTCTCCAAGGCCATCGACACCTTCTGCCCCATCGGCCCCTACATCGTCACCGCCGACGAGATCGGGGATCCGCACGACCTCGGCATGGAGCTGCGCGTCAACGGCGACGTACGGCAGAAGTCCAACACCTCCCGCATGTCGGTCTCGATACCGCAACTCGTCGCCTACCACTCGCCGCAGGTCTACAGCGCAGGCGACATCATCACCACCGGCACGATCGCGGGCGTCGCCGCGAGCACCGCGGACCCTTTCGCCAACTACCTCAAGCCCGGCGATGTCGTCGAGGCCGAGATCGAGGGACTGGGCGTCCTGCGCAATCGCGTCATCTCCTGGCAGGAGGCGTACGGTACCCCGGCGCCGCCCGCCGAGCAGTGGGTGTGACGGCATGCGCATCGCCAATCTCGCGGGGCGCGCGACCCTGCTGACCGACGACGGCGCCATCGATGTGGCACTCGGCAGCGGCGGACGCTTCCTGGCCGACCCCCGGGCGGTCTTCCGGCAGTGGGACAAGCTGCTCAAGTGGTCGATGACCGTAGATCCGGAGCTGGCCCAGCCGTACGAGGACGCCACGCTGCTCACACCGGTGCCCGAGCCGCGCCAGATCTTCGCGGTGGCCCTCAACTACCGCCCGCACACGGCCGAGGCGGGGTACGAGGAGCCCGAACAGCCGCTGGTCTTCACCAAGTTCCCGACCTGCCTGACCGGGCCGCACAGCACCATCGGACTGCCCGCCGGCCATGTCGACTGGGAGCTGGAGTTGGTCGCGGTCATCGGCCGCGAGGCCTACCGGGTGCCCGAGGAGAAGGGCTGGGACCCCGTCGTGGCGCTGGCCGTCGGCCAGGACCTGTCCGAGCGGGTCAGCCAGCTCGCCGGCCGGCCCGCGCAGTTCTCGCTCGGCAAGTCCTACCCGGGCTTCGGGCCGGTCGGCCCCGCCCTGGTCAGCGTGGACGAGGTCCCGGACCGGGACGACCTGGAGCTGGTCTGCGAGCTCAACGGCCAGGTCGTTCAGCACGACCGCACCTCCGGCATGATCTTCCCGGTGCCCCGGCTGGTCTCGCACATCAGCGCCGTCTGCCCGCTCCGGCCCGGCGACCTGATCTTCACCGGCACCCCGGCGGGCGTAGGCAACCGCCGTACGCCGCAGCGCTTCCTGACCCCCGCCGACATCCTGGTCAGCCGCATCGAGGGGCTCGGCGAGATGCGGCACCGGTTCCGTTCGAGGGGAGGAGAGTAAATGGCGGTTCTCTTCGCCGACGTACGGGTCTTCGACGGCACCGGACGCGACCCCTTCCCGGCCGAGGTCCTGGTCCAGGGCAACCGCATCACCGCCGTCGCCGCCCGCATCCCGGCGGACCTGCGCGCCGACGCCCTGGTGATCGACGGACACGGCGGCACCCTCATCCCCGGGCTCGTCGACGCCCACGCCCACCTCGGCTTCGGCTCCACCGTCGAGCACCGCTCCCCCCGCCGCGACGAGCCCGAGGAGGAGAAGGCCCTCCTCGTCGCCCACGCCGGCCGGGTCCTCCTCGACCACGGCATCACCAGCGCCTACTCCGGCGGCAACCGGCTCCCCCGTACGGAAACCGCCGCCCGCAAGGCCTTCGCCGAAGGCTGGATGCCCGGGCCCCGCCTCAAAGCCGCCTCCTGGGAGGGCAGCGCCGGCATGGTCGAACCGGGGGTCTACGACTTCCCCGGCACCGACGGCCGGGCCTCCGACCCGGAGTCCGTGAGCCGCTTCGTGGGTGACATGGCCGCGCTCGGCGTCGACATCGTCAAGCTCTCCCTGTCCGGCGAGAGCGCGGTCGTGGCCGGCACCTCGCGCATCGTCCAGTTCACGGACGAGGAGGTCGCCGCGGCCTCCGCCACCGCGCACGCACACGGCGTCTGGCTCACGGCACACGCCCATGCCGCCGAGTCGGTCAAGATGGCCGTCCGGCACGGCATCCGTGCCGTCTACCACTGCACCTTCGCCGACGAGGAAGCCCTCGACCTCCTCCAGGCCGCCCGCGACCGGCTCTTCGTCGCCCCCACCCCCGGCATCATCCACGCCAACCTCCACGAAGCGGGCAGCGAGCCCGAGCCTGGCATGGAAGTCGAAGCCACGGCCAAGGCCGTCCGGGAAGTCGTCCCCGAGCTCGTCCGGCGCGGCATCCGCGTCCTCCCCGGCGGCGACTACGGCTTCCCCTGGAATCCCGTCGGGCGCAACGCCCGCGACCTGGAGCTGTTCGTGGACTGGTTCGGCTTCACCCCTGCGGAGTCGCTGCGCTCCGCCACGCAGTACGGCGGTCAGGTCATGGGCATGGCTGAGGAGTTGGGGCTTGTGAGGGTGGGCTGGTTGGCGGACCTGGTCCTTCTTGACGGTGACCCCTTGGACGACATCCGCATCCTCCAGGACCGGGACCGGCTCGCGGTGATCATGAAGGACGGTCTGCTGCACAAGGCTTGACCGTGGATGCCGCTGCGGTTGCGGTGCCGTCTGCCATGGTCGACGGTTCCGTCCTCAATCGCCGGACGGGCGTCGCGGACGGTGTCGCCTGAACCCGGTGTCGCTGCGGTGCCGTCGGCCATGGTTGCTGGTTCCGTCCTCAAACGCCGGACGGGCGTCGCGGACGGTGCCGCCTGAACCCGGTGTCGCTGCGGTGCCGTCGGCCATGGTTGCCGGTTCCGTCCTCAAACGCCGGACGGGCGTCGCGGACGGTGCCGCCTGAACCCGGTGTCGCTGCGGTGCCGTCGGCCATGGTTGCCGGTTCCGTCCTCAAGCGCCGGACGGGCTGGGTTGGCCGTGGGGTCGGGGGCGCCTGCCGGGGTCTCTCTCCTCGGCGCTCGCGACTCGGGCACCTTCAGTCCGTGCCCGGGATCCTCGCTCGTCGCCTGCGGGAGAACCCCTCCACCGCCCCCGCCCGGCCCAGGGGAGGTGGGCGGTGCCCCCGGGTCGGCGGCCGGAGGCCGGCGCAGCGGTCCGAAGCCAGCGAAGCGCCCGCGAGGGCCGCGCAGGAGGATAGGGGCCCTCGCTCGTCGCCTGCGGGAGAACCCCTCCACCGCCCCCGCCCCGCCCAGGGGAGGTGGGCGGTGCCCCCGGGTCGGCGGCCGGAGGCCGGCGCAGCGGTCCGAAGCCAGCGAAGCGCCCGCGAGGACCGCGCAGGAGGATAGGGGCCCTCGCTCGTCGCCTGCGGGAGAACCCCTCCACCGCCCCCGCCCGGCCGGAAGGCAAGCTTCAGCCCGTCCGGGCCTGAGGACCCGTACCCCCACCGGCCGGTGGCCGCCAACCGGCCGAAGGGGACGGTGGAGGGATGCGCCCGGAAACGACGAGCGAGGATCCCGGGCAAGAACCAGGCCGACCCAAGTCGCGAGCGCTGAGGACGCAGTCCCGGCAGGCGGCCCCGACCGCACGACAACAGCAGGCGCACAACGGCCAACCCAGCCCGTCCGGCGCTTGAGGACACGCCCGAAGGGCGTTCAGGGGGTCCGGGGGCGAAGCCCCCGGCGGGTCCGGGCGTAGCCCGGTTTCGAACGGAGAGGTCATGACTGAGTCCACGCCCAGGGCCACCGCCCGCGGCGGCCGCGTGATCGGCGGCTGGGAAGACCGCGAGGTCGCGGTCTTCCGGGGCATCCCCTTCGCCGCACCTCCCGTTGGGGAGCTGCGCTGGCGACCGCCGGAGCGGGCGCCCGCATGGGAAGGCGAGCGGCAAGCGTACGCGTTCGGGCCGGCGCCGCTGCAGCCGCAGCCGCCGGCGGACTCGGTGATGTACCGCAGCAACTTCGCGGACAGCCGCCCGCTGGTGATGAGCGAGGACTGCCTGTACCTGAATGTGTGGACTCCGGAGCCCTCCCCCGCCACCGCCGGGCTGCCGGTGATGGTGTGGGTGCACGGCGGGGGCAACCGGTACGGCCACGGCTCGCAGGACATCCACAACGGGCGGTCGATGGCCGCGCGGGGCGTGGTCGTGGTCACGCTCAACTACCGCCTCGGGGCACTGGGTTTCCTGGCGCATCCGGGGCTGGGTGAGGCGTCGGGGAACTACGGGCTGCTGGACATCGTCGCGGCGCTCACGTGGGTGCGGGAGAACATCGGCGCCTTCGGCGGAGACGCCGACCGGGTGACGCTGGCGGGGAACTCCGCGGGGGCCGCACATGTCTGCCACCTCATGGCGTCGGCCGTGGCGCGCCCGCTGTTCCGGGCGGCCATCGGCCAGAGCGCGAGCGGCGTCGGCCGGGCGGAGGGGCCGCTGCCGGGCCTGGAGGAGGCGCGGAGGCAGGGCGTGGCGTATGCGGAGGGGTTCGGTGGACGCGATGCCGCCGGGCTGCTCCGGATCTCGGGCGTGGAGCTGATCGTGCGGGGCCACTTCGGCCCGGTGGTGGACGGCCGGGTGCTGACGGAGCCGACCGATGACGTGTTCGGCTGCGGCCGCCAGCATCCCGTGCCCCTGCTGACCGGCAGCAACCTCGACGAGGGCACGGTCTACGCGCCCGCCGACAGCGCGCGGGAGGTCGGGGACGCCCGGTTCGTACGCCCGGTACGGCACTGGGCCCGCGTCCATCACGTCACCACGGGCGCGCCCACGTGGATGTACCGCTTCACCCGCAAGCCCCCGATGCCGCCGGGCCTCCCGGATGTCGGCGTCTATCACACAGCCGAACTCCCTTACGTGCTCGACACCATGGACCGGCGCCCGGACTGGCCCTGGCGGGACGCCGACCGGCAGCTGGCAGCAACCATGGCGGACGCCTGGGCGCGCTTCGTGGCGACCGGCGATCCGAACGGCGGTGCGCTGCCGCGCTGGGACGTTTTCAAGGGCGTCGGCGACGAACACGCGGACGAACACGCGATGGTCTTCTGAAAGGACTACGGCCCATGGCACGACTGCCCGGCACCGACGGCGACGGCGAGATCGCCGACCGCATCCGCGCGCGACGCGGCGGCGCGCTGCGCCCCCTGGACCGGATGCTGCTGCACAGCCCCGAACTCGCCGACGGCTGGAACAGCCTGCTCGGGGCCGTGCGGCAGCGCATCTCCCTGCCGGGCGGGATCCGGGAGCTGGTCGTGCTCCGCGTCGCGGTGCTCAACCGTGCGGAGTACGAGTGGCAGGCACACGAGAAGCCCGCCCGCGAGGCCGGTCTCGGCGATGCCCAGCTGGCCGCGCTCCGCGACGAGGACGCCGCGTCGCACCCGGATCTCGACGGACGGCAGCGCAGGGTGATCGCGTACGCGGACGCGATCACCCGGGAGATCCAGGTCCCGGCCGAGGTCTTCGACGCCGTGCGCGCCGAGTTCGGCACGGCGGAGCTGGTGGAGCTGACGGCCACCATTGCCGCGTACAACATGGTCTCGCGCTTCCTGGTGGCCCTCGATGTCTAGCGGTGCCTGCGCAGGAAGCGCAGCAGGACGCCGTTCCAGGCGTGCGGCTGCTCCCAGTGCGGGTTGTGGCCCGCTTCGCGGATCACGTGCGTCTCGCCGTCCCGGAGGTGCCCGGCGTTGAGCCGCATCACGGAGGGCGGGCTGTAGAGGTCGGCGTCGCCGGTGATGAGCTGGACGGGGAGGTCGATGGTCTCCAGGGCGGCCCAGGTGATGGTGTTGGCAAGGGACTGGGGGAAGGAGTCGGCGGTTCTGGCCCGTTCGTGGATGGCGAGCCAGGCGGCGACGCCGTCGGGGTCGCCGGCGCGGTAGGAGGGGCCCAGTTCCTGGAAGTCGACGGGCATGTCGCCGAAGGGGTCGGGGCGCAGGGCCGCGGTGAGGGCGGCGTACTCCGGGTCGCTGATGCCGACGACGCTGCCGGAGACGGTGAGGCTGAGCAGCCGGTCGGGGTGGGACAGGGCGTAGTCGACGGCGACGGGGCCGCCGGCCGCCGAGCCGGAGACGTGGAAGCGGTCGAGGCCGAGGTAATCGGCCAGGGTGTTCAGGTCGCCGGAGACGGTGTCGGCCGCCGCTCTGGTACCGGCCACGGAGCCGTAGGCGCCGCGCCGGGAGTAGCCGATGACGCGGAAGCCGGCTTCGGCGAGCACGGGCTGCTGGTAGGGCCAGCTCTCGCCGCTCCCGGAACCGGGGTGCAGCAGGATGACGGGCCGGCCCTTGCCCCCGGTGTCCCAGCACCACAGGCTGCCGCCCCCGGCGACCGGGATCCGGTACTCGGTCACCGCTGCCTGCGCGGGCACGGGTACGGGCTCCCATGAGCCCTGTTCGTGCGCTGCCTGCGCATGCGCGATTCCGCCGCCGGTGCCTGCCGCGAGCGCGGCCAGGGCGGCTGCGCCGCCGCCGACGAGGGCCCGTCGGCCGGGTCCCCGGCCACGTCCTGGTGTCGTACGCTTTCCGCTCATTACGCCTCCTGTGTTTAGCGTTGCCTGTCGACAGCCCACCCGGGAACCGCTGTGAAGTGCACGGGAAACTTGAGATAGTGTCGACACTGACGAATGGAGAATCGCCGCATGACCGATCAGGACACGCACCTGGTACTGGAACGGCTGCTGCGGCTGCGGGACCGGCGCGAGCCGCTGGTCGCGCAGATCGCCGAGTGGGTCGGGGCCGGGATCATCGAGGGCCGGCTGCAGCCCGGCCAGGACCTCAACAGCGTCGATCTGTCCCGGGAGTTCGAGACCAGCCGCACCCCGGTGCGCGAGGCCCTGATGCTGCTGGAGCAGGAGGGCCTGGTGGAGATGAAGGCCCGCCGCCGCCCGCGCGTCGCCGCTCCTTCCCTGCAGGACATCCGGGACATCTACCAGGTGCGGCGCCAGTTGCTGTCGATGCTCGCCGCCCTGCTGGTCAAGGACGCCACGGACGACGAGATGACCGAGCTGCGCACCCAGGTCGTACGGATGCGGAAACTGGCCGACGACGGTGACGTGGACGCGTACTTCTGGAGCCATGTCCACCTGCAGGAGCGGATGACCGAGATCGTCGGCAACGCCACCCTGAAGCAGATCCTGGACTCCCTGGCCCTGCGCACCCTGATGCTGCGTCACCTGAGCCTGACCCGCCCCGGCCGGCTCGCGTACAGCATCGACGACCAGGAGCGGCTGATCCAGGCCTGCGAGGAGCGGGATGCGGATCTCGCCTCCGCGCTGATCGCGGGTGCCACGGTGCGCGCCCTGCGCGCGGTGGAGGAGCAGTTGGAACGCGATGCCCCGGGCACCGCCAAGCCGGCCCGGAGGCGCCGCGCGGCGTCGTGACGCGGGCGGGTGTCGTGACACGGGCGGCTCAGCCGGCCATCACGCCGCCGTCGACCGGGAAGTTGCCGCCCGTCACCCAGGCCGCCTCGTCGGAGGCCAGGTAGACCGCGCACCAGGCGATGTCCTCGGGCGTGCCGACGCGGCCCAGCGGGATGCGGGCCAGCAGGGCGTCGCGGGTACCGCCCTGGTGGGCCCCGGCGGACTCGGTCGCGGGGGTGCGCACCATGCCGGGCGAGATGGTGTTGGCCCGGATGCCCAGCGGGCCGCCCTCGACCGCGAGCTGCCGGGTCAGCCCGAGCACGGCCGACTTGCCGGCGCAGTGCGCGATCATCCCGAAGTTCTTGCTGCCCCGGAAGGCGTTCACCGAGGCGAAGTTGACGATCGAGCCGCCGCCGGTGGCCGCCATGTGCGGCCACGCCGCCTGGCACGGCAGGAAGGCGACATCGATCTCTCCCCGGATCGTCGGGGTCCACTGCTTGTCGAAGTCCATGTCCGCCGCCGGGACCATGTGCGGCGGTATCGCGCCCGCCGTCACCAGCACATCGATCCGGTCGTGCAGCGCCATGGCCTCGGCCACGAACCGCTGGGCCCCCGCCGGATCCGTCATGTCGCACGGATGCACCATCGCGACGCTCAGCCCGCGCTCCCGCGCCAGCTCCTGCGTCCGTTCTGCGGCGGCCGAGTCGATATCGCAGCCGACGACGGCCGCGCCCTGCGCCGCGAACAGCAGCGCGCACCCCTGGCCGATACCGGCCCCCGCGCCGGTGACGAGGGCGACTTTGCCGGACAGCCTTGCGGAACCAAGCACATCGTTCTCCTCGTCGAGCCGGTGTGCGGGTCGCCGGGCGACCTCGCGTGAACCTTCTTAGTGTCGACACTATCGCCGCGTCAAGAGTTATGTACCACTTGATGGTTGATATCTGTCGACACAATGGCCGTACGAGGCGGCGATCACGGAAAGACCCCCAACCCTCCCCTCCGGGGCATCTCAAACCCCGGACAGCGCAGATTCACCCGGACGAGTGAATCCACGCCATCCGGCCGGCCGAACATTACCTGCGGTAAATCTGCACATCGCGCATCCGCACGACACCCGGACGGCCGTGCGACAACCCGGAGCCGGCCGCCGCCGGGGCCTTTGGCCCGGAGTGCCCAAATTCCGCGCCGCGGAGCCGGTCGAGGGATGTGAAGAAAGTGCCAGCAACATGTGGACGCAACCCCACACCGGTGAAGCCGCAAAGTCAGCATCGAATTCGAACAGCGCGTTGGCCAATTGGCCGTCCGAACTGTGCACATGCTTTGATCCTGCGCAGTGGCGGAGAGCTCGCCCCCCGAGCGATTCGCCACTCGATATCTGTCCTTATGAAGGGAAGCCCCATCATGAACGTCACCCCCCAGGTTGAGACCCGCGAGATCTCCGACGCCGACCTCGACAACGTCTCCGGTGGCATCCTCGGCCAGCTGGTCGGCACCGTGACCGGCACCGTCGACTCGGTCGCCCCGGTCAGCGGCGTTGTCGCCGGCCTGGTCGGCACCGTCGAGGGTGCCACCGGCATCAACACCTCGGTGGCCACCGGTCTCGTCTCCGGTCTCTGAGACGGATTGCGCCGTGGGCCCCGGAACCGTCCGTTTCCGGGGCCCACGGCCGCCCTTGCGGCGTTGTGTCCGAATAGCGCAGAATGCAGTCGAGGGAAGAATTCCGTGCAGTTTCGCCAAAAGGCCCTCGCCAAGCTGCAATCCCCCGAAGAACTCGACCTGCCGGTGCGCTTCGCACGCCCGCAGGGCTGGCTCGTGCTGTCCATAACCATTGCGGTCATGGCCGGCGCGGCCTTTTGGGCGTTCACAGGTTCGATTTCCTCGAAATTGAGCGCCCCCGGAATTCTCACCCACGGGCAGGGCAGTTACATCCTGCAGAGCCCCGTCGCCGGCCAGGTCACCCAGGTCCTCGCCGAACAGGGCCAGCAGCTCGCAGCCGACACCCCCCTGCTCAAGCTGCGTACGCAGCAGGGAACCACCACCGTCGTCCGCACCCTGGCAGCCGGCCGGGTGACCACGCTGGTGGCCACGATCGGCACGGTCGTCACCACAGGCGCGGATGTGGCAGCCGTCGAGCGCGTCGCCCGGGCCGACGATCCGATGGTGGCGGTCCTGTACCTGCCGGCCGCCGGCGCCGCGTCGGTGCCGGTGGGCACCTCGGTGGATCTGACGGCCGAGTCGGTGGCAGGTAGCCGCTACGGCAGTCTGCGCGGCCATGTGACGTCCGTGGGCCCCGCCGCCCAGACGCAGGCGCAGATCGCCGCCTTCCTGGGCGACAGCCAGCTCGCCGAGGCTTTCTCGCAGCAGGGGCGGCCGGTCCCGGTCCTGGTGCGGCTGGACAGCCGGGCGGCGGCCGCCGCGAAGGCGATCGGCTCCATGACCCAGGCCACCGGCGCCGTCCAGCTGGCCGCCCAGCACCCGATCGATTGGCTGCTCCCGTGACCGCGCCCGCACCGTCCTCAGGCCGCCGCGCCGCACGCCCGCAGCCGCATCGACAGCCACACCGGCAGCCGCAGCCGCAGCGGCGGTCGAAGCCGAAGGCGCGCAGGCCCCGGACCGTACGCACCCCCACCGTGCTCCAGATGGAGGCCGTGGAGTGCGGCGCGGCCTCGCTGGCGATGGTGCTCGGCCACTACGGCCGCCATGTCCCCCTGGAGGAGCTGCGGATCGCCTGCGGTGTCTCCCGCGACGGCTCACGGGCCAGCAACCTCCTCAAGGCCGCGCGCAGTTACGGCCTCCAGGCCCGGGGCATGCAGATGGAGACGGCGGCCCTGGCCGAAGTGCGGGCGCCCGCCGTCCTGTTCTGGGAGTTCAACCACTACGTCGTCTACGACGGCATGGGGCGGCGCCTCGGCCGGCGCGGCGTGCACATCAACGACCCGGACAAGGGCCGCCGGTTCGTGCCCGCCGAGGACTTCGACACCAGCTTCACCGGCGTCGTCCTGACCTTCGAACCCGGCTCGGGCTTCAAGCGGGGCGGCCGCAAGCCCGGGGTCCTGGGGGCGCTGCCCGCCCGGCTGCGCGGTACGACCGGCACGATGCTGGCGGCGCTGGTCGCGAGCCTGCTGCTGGTCGCGGTCGGCGCGGCGCTGCCGGCGCTGAGCCGTACGTACATCGACATGTTCCTGATCGGCGAGCAGACCTCGCTGCTCGGCGTGCTGTTCGCGTCGATGGCCACGATGGTGGCGCTCACCGCCGTACTGACCGGCCTCCAGCAGGCCAACCTGCTGCGCGGCCGCATCATCTCCTCCACCCTCGGCAGCGCCCGCTTCCTTCAGCATCTGCTCAGGCTGCCGGTCACCTTCTTCACCCAGCGCAGCCCCGCCGACCTGGTCCAGCGCCTGCAGTCCAACGACGCCGTAGCCGAGACCCTGGCCCGGGACCTGGCCGCGGCGGCGGTGGACGGGGTCGTCGTCATCCTCTACGCGGTGCTGCTGTGGACGTACGACCCCCAGCTGACCGTCCTCGGCATCGGGATCGCCCTGCTGAACGTGGTCGCGATGCGGGTGGTCGTACGGCTGCGGGCCACCCGTACGCAGAAGCTGCGGGCCGACAACGCCCGGCTCACCAACACCGCGTACACCGGTCTGCAGCTGATCGAGACCATGAAGGCCACCGGCGGCGAGAACGGCTACTTCCGCCGCTGGGCGGGCCAGCACGCGAGCACGCTGGAGGAGCAGCAGCGGCTCGGTGTGCCGAGCGCCTGGCTGTCGGTGGTCGCGCCCACGCTGGCCGCCCTCAACAGCGCGCTGATCCTGTGGATCGGCGGGCTGCGGGCGGTGGAGGGCCATATCTCGATCGGTCTGCTGGTGGCCTTCCAGGCGCTGGTCACCCGCTTCACCGCGCCGGTGACCAGGCTCAACGGGGTCGCGGGCCGGATCCAGGACTTCGCGGCGGACGTGGCGCGCCTCAAGGACGTCGAGAACTTCCCGGTGGACACGCTCTATTCGCGGCCCGAGCCCGAGGCGAGCACCCGGCGACTCAAGGGCCATGTCACGCTGGAGAACATCACCTTCGGCTACAGCCCGCTGGACAAGCCACTGCTCTCGGAGTTCTCGCTGTCCGTCGCCCCCGGGCAGCAGGTCGCGCTCGTCGGCGGCTCCGGCAGCGGCAAATCGACCGTCTCCCGGCTCAT
Source organism: Streptomyces sp. NBC_01537 (assembly GCF_045040445.1). Classification (NCBI taxonomy): domain Bacteria; kingdom Bacillati; phylum Actinomycetota; class Actinomycetes; order Kitasatosporales; family Streptomycetaceae; genus Streptomyces; species Streptomyces sp. NBC_01537. Next base: position 1,522,757 of record NZ_CP109392.1, read on the forward strand.
TTCAGGGCTCTACAGCCCCTGGGAGGGCACGATACGGATCGACGGGACGCGGCTCGACGAGATCTCCCGCAGCGCACTGGCCGCCTCCGTCTCCTTCGTCGACCAGGATGTCTTCCTCTTCGAGGGCACCGTGCGCGACAACGTGGCGCTGTGGGACCCGTCGATCCCCGACGACGCGGTCGTGAGCGCGCTGCAGGACGCCGCCCTGTACGAGGTCATCCTCCGCCGCCCAGGCGGCATCCACAGCCATGTCGAGCAGGACGGCCGCAATTTCTCCGGGGGCCAGCGGCAGCGGCTGGAGATCGCCCGGGCGCTGGTCCGGCGGCCCAGTGTGCTGGTGCTCGACGAGGTGACCAGCGCGCTGGACGCGGAGACCGAGCAGATCATCATCGACAACCTGCGGCGGCGCGGCTGCGCGTGCGTCGTCATCGCCCACCGGCTCTCCACGGTCCGCGACAGCGACGAGATCGTGGTCCTGGACCACGGCTCGGTGGTGGAGCGCGGACGGCACGAGCAACTGGTCGCCGCCGGGGGCGCTTACGCCGACCTGGTCAAGGAGCACTGACCGTGATTCCCGCCTACGACCAGGGCACCGGCACCGCCTTCGAGGCCCCGGCCGACCCCGTGCTCGCCGCCCTCGGCGGCCTCGGCACCCGGGTGGACTGCACAGGCCTGCGCAACCTGCCGCTCGAAGGCCCGTACGTCCTGTGGCTGGTCGTCGCCGGCGCCCTCGACCTGTTCGCGGTCGACGCCGCCCAGCAGGGGCACTGGCACTTCCTCGGCCGCCTCGAGCCGGGCGCTCTGCTCCTCGGCCCGGTGGAGGGGCCGCAGCACACTCTCGTCGGCCGCCCGCTGCAGGGCTGCGTCGTGCACCGCGTCCCGCTGCGGGAGCTGTACCGGCCCGAGTACGCGAACGCGTACTCCTACGACACCCAGGACCAGGCCCTCAGCCTGCTGGAGCACGCCTTCGCGCTCGGCGTGGGCCGGGGCCAGCGCGTGCTGTACGAGGCCCCGATCGACGGGCGCACGGCCGGCACGGCCGCCGAGGAAGCGGTGGCCGACGACGACATCCTGTGGCTGCCGGTGCTGCCGGGCAGTGTGCAGTACGGGGCCGCGTACTCGGCGCAGGCGGCGGGCGATCTGCTGGTCGACGCCGCGATGTGGCAGAGCATGGTCAACCAGCAGCACCGCCTGCTGTCCACCCTGGACCGCTGGATCGAGCGGCTGGAGCGCGCCCACGAGGACCGCACCGCCGCCGGCATCAAGGCCGGGGAGGCGGTGCGCGAGCAGGCCGACCAGGCGCTGCTGGCCTCCATCGCCAAGTCCCGCAAGCCCTCCTCGCGTACGGCGGGAGCTTCGGACGACACCACGTACGCCGTGTGCAGACTGGTCGCCCAGGCCTCCGGGATCACCCTCGCGTCCCCCTCCGAGAGCGGCGCCACGAGCGACCGGATGGACGCGGTCGAGCGCATCGCCGTCACCTCGCGGGTCCGCGTCCGGCCGGTGCGGCTGGACGGCCGCTGGTGGCGGGAGAACACCGGCCCCCTGGTCGGCCACCGGGCGGCCACCGGAGTACGGGTCGCGCTGCTGTGGCGAAAGGGCGGGTACGAGGCGATCAACCCGGTGAGCGGCAGCCGGATCCGCGTCAGTGCGGACAACGCGCGGGAGTTCGCGGAGCGCGCCGTCATGTTCTACCGGCCGCTTCCCGACGAGCCGTTGAGCCCGCTGCGGCTGCTGCGCTTCACGATGCGCGGCACGGGCCCGGACCTGCGCAACCTGATCCTCAGCGGCCTGGTCACCGTCCTGCTCGGCTCACTGGTCCCGATCGCGACCGGGCAGGTGCTCGGCACGTACGTGCCCGCCGGCGACACCGGGCTCATCGTCCAGTTCTCGCTGGCCATCATCGTCACCAGCGTCGTCTCGGCCGCCTTCATGCTGCTGCAGAACCTCACCATCCTGCGCATGGAGGGCCGCATCGAGGCCACTCTCCAGCCGGCCGTCTGGGACCGGCTGCTCCGCCTGCCCACCGCCTTCTTCGCCGACCGCTCCACCGGTGAACTGGCCAGCGCCGCCATGGGCATCAGCGCGATCCGCCGCGTGCTGGCCGGGATCGGCCCGGTCGCCGTCCAGTCGGTGACGGTCGGCGCCATGAATCTCGTACTGCTGCTGCTCTACAGCGTCCCGCTGGCACTCGCGGCGATCGGCATGCTGGTCGTCATCGGCGCGGTCTTCCTCGGGCTCGGCCTGTGGCAGGTGCGCTGGCAGCGCCGGCTCGTCGAGCTCGGCAACAAGCTCAACAACCAGGCCTTCCAGACCCTGCGCGGACTCCCCAAGCTGCGCGTCGCGGCCGCCGAGAGCTTTGCGTACGCCGCCTGGGCACGGGAGTTCGCCCGCAGCCGCGAGCTCCAGCAGCGCACCGGCCGGATCAAGAACCTGACGGGTGTGCTCAACGCGGTCTACCTGCCGCTCTGCTCGCTCATCATGTTCATGCTGCTGGCCGGCCCGGCCCGTGGCTCGCTGTCCGCCAGCGGCTTCCTCACCTTCAGCACCGCCGTCACCATGCTGCTGACCTCCGTCACCCAGCTCACCGGCGCCCTCGTCTCGGCCGTCGCCGCCCTGCCGATGTACGAGCACATCAAGCCGGTGCTGGAGGAGGCCCCCGAAGTGCGCGTGGCCAGCACCCAGCCCGGCGTGCTCTCCGGCGGCATCGAGGCCCGCAAGCTCTCCTTCCGCTACACGGACGACGGCCCGCTGGTCCTCGACGATGTCTCCCTGGAGGTCCGGCCGGGCGAGTTCGTGGCCATCGTCGGACCCAGCGGCTGCGGCAAGTCCACCCTGCTGCGGCTCCTCATCGGCTTCGACCGGCCCGTCTCCGGAAGCGTCCTCTACGACGGCCAGGACCTCGCCGCCCTCGACCAGGCCGCCGTCCGCCGCCAGTGCGGCGTCGTCCTGCAGAACGCCCAGCCCTTCACCGGCTCCATCCTCGACTGCATCTGCGGCACCGAGACCTTCACCCAGGACGAGGCCTGGGAAGCCGCCGCCATGGCCGGGCTCGCCGAGGACATCAAGCGGATGCCCATGGGCCTGCACACCATGATCTCCGGCGGCTCCACCATCTCCGGCGGCCAGCGCCAGCGCCTGATGATCGCCCAGGCCCTCATCCGGCGCCCCCGCATCCTCTTCTTCGACGAGGCCACCAGCGCCCTCGACAACGAGACCCAGCGCGTCGTCATCGCCAGCACGCGCGCCCTGCGCGCCAGCCGCGTCGTCATCGCCCACCGGCTGTCCACGGTGATGGACGCCGACCGCGTGTTCGTCATGCACGAGGGCCGCGTCGTCCAGCAGGGGCCCCCGGCGGATCTGCTCGCGGACACGGGTGGACGGCTGCACGAGCTCGTACGCCGTCAGATGAGCTGACGCGAGCCTTTCCGGGCTAGGGCCTGTCCGGCGGATCTCCGTGGGAGAAGGAGCGGGGTCTGGCGCCTGCGATCGCAAGGCGGAGGAGGGAAGCGACGCGGTGGGGGCACCTCCCAGCGTCTAGCTGGGGGACGTCGTTGACCGACGACAACGCCGCGAGCGCTGGTGCCAGGGCACGCGACGCCGAGGAGATCCGCCGGACAGGCCCTAAAGGAACGGCGTGCCCGGGTCGAGCCCGGACAGGACCCTGCCGTAGACCTCCAGGTTGGTGGATGGGTTGATGAACGAGTGCAGGCTCAGGGCGTGCACATCGCGGATGATCCGCTGGATCGGCACCTCCTCACGCAGGGAGGACGCGCCGGAGGCGGAGCCGATCAGGTCGACGGCCTCCTTGCACAGCCGCGTCAGATAGCCGCCCTGTCCCCGGATCCTGGCGCGTTCCAGCTGCGTGTACGGATCGCCGGTGGCGGCCTTGGACTCGATCAGCGCGACCATCTCACCGGCCAGCAGCTCCGCGCAGTTCAGCTTCAGCGCCGCTTCGGCCGCCTGGAGATGCGTGACCGCCGCCTCGTTCTGCCGCTCGTAGAAGGTGTAGGTGATCCCCCGCCGTGTCATCCGGCCGGTGAACTCCGCCAGCGCTGCCCGCGCCAGGCCCAGCGCCTCCGGCGCCGCCCAGGCGCAGAACAGCAGCAGCACCGGCATGCCGTAGAAGGGATCGTCCGCGTTGGTCTTCGACGGGAAGCTGCCGCCCAGCAGCGGCCCCACCGGCAGCACGCGATGCGCGGGCACGAACACGTCCCGGGCGACGACACTGTTGCTGCCGCTGCCCGCCAGGCCCGACACATGCCAGTCGTCCAGGACCTCCAGCTCGGCCATCGGTATCGCGGTCCACAGCGGCTCGGTCCCGGCGCGCACCGTCAGCAGGTGCCAGTCGGCGTCCTGGCAGCCGGTGGCGAACCCGGAGGTGCCGTTGACCAGGTATCCGCCGCCCTCCTGGGCGACCGCCGTCGCGTCCGGGATCAGTGTGCCGCTGACCCGGACGTCGGGACTGGCGAAGATCTCGTCCTGGGCCTCGTCCGGGAACAGCGCCGCGATGAAGGAGCACCCGGCCTGGAGCAGGGCCATGAAGCCGGCCGAGCCGCACGCCGACGCGATCTCGCCCAGCGCGTCCACCTGTGTCCGCAGCGGGGTCTGGTAGCCGCCGTAGCGCCGGGGCACGTTCATCCGGTAGATCCCGGCGTCGGTGAGCGCCGACACGACCTCGGACGTCACCCGCCGCTCCCGCTCGGCGCGCAGCGCGTGCTCGCGTAAGAGCGGCAGCACCCCCCGCACCCGGTCCACGATGTCAGTCCCGGATTCCATGGACGCACCGTGACGCGGAATGCCCGCACTGTCAACGCTGTTACGGTCGGTGCGCCGGTGCCGCCGGCGCCCGAACCACGGTGAGCAGGAGGAGAGCCCCCATGGAACCCCGCGTCGCGGACAACCCCGAGCGGTCCCGCTTCGAGATCCTCGACGGCGACGAGGTGGCCGGTTTCGCCGAGTACCACCTCTTCGGCGACGAGATCGCCTTCATCCACACCGAGATCGACCCGCGCCACGAAGGCCGGGGGCTGGGCGGCCGCCTCGCGCGCGCCGCCCTCGACGCCTCCCGCGAGCACAAGCTCTCCGTCCTTCCCTTCTGCCCGTTCATCCGCGGCTGGATCGCCAAGCACCCGGAGTACGTGGACCTGGTACCGGAGTCCGAGCGCCCTCGCTTCGGTTTCTGAGGACACCGGCGCGGCAGGCGGACGGACTTCCCCAGGCCGTCCGCAGGGCCCGGGCCTTGGTGATCCACAGGGACAGGTCGTACTCGGCGCTGTAGCCGATGGCGCCGTGCACCTGGAGCGCGGTCCGCGCGGCGGCGTACGCGGCCTCGCCGCAGGCCAGCTTGGCCGCGGCGATGTCCGCAGGGGACTGGGTGACGGCCGCGCCGTGGAGGAGCGGGCGGGCGAATTCCAGGGCGGTGAAGGTGTCGGCGAGCCGGTGCTTCACGGCCTGGAAGGATCCGATGGCGGCGCCGAACTGGCGGCGCTGCCTGGCGTATTCGACGCTGCGCCGCAGCAGGGCCAGGCCGACGCCGAGGGACTGGGCGGCCGTCAGGAAGGCGGCCCGGTCGGCGGCGTACGCGGCATCCGCCTGCGCGAGCGGCTCGCCGGCTAGGGCAGTGTTCGGCCGGAACAGGCGTCGGGCGGGGTCCAGGGAGGCGCGGAACGGGCCATGGCTGGTGGCCAGGGCCAGCCGGCCCCCCTCCGCCACGAACACCGCGTCGGCGGCGTCGGCGTCCAGGGCGTACGGTCCGCCCAAGGGCATCGTGAGCGTCACCATGGCCTGGCCGGCGGCGATGCGCGGCAGCCAGTCCTTGGCCAGGGCCCCGCCGAGCCGGCCGAGAAGAGCCGCCGCGGCGACCGTCTCCACGACCGGCCCCGGCACGGCGTGGCGGCCCAGCTCCACGAAGGCCAGCGCCAGTTCGACCGGCAGCGGGCCCAGCCCCTCGTACGCCTCGGGCACCCCCAGCGCGAAGACCCCGGCCTCAGCCAGCCGCCCCCACAGCGCCCGGCCGGCGGCGTGCTCCCCGGCGGCCCAGGCCCTGGTGGCCGAGGGGGTGTCGGCGGCGGCCAGCATCCGGTCCAGTGTGCGGGCGAATTCGGTCTGTTCGGGGTCGGGCAGGAATCGCATCAGCGGCGCCCCTTCGGCAGACCGAGCAGTCGCTCGGCGATGATGTCGCGCTGGATCTCGTTCGTACCGGCGTAGATCGGCCCGGCGAGGGAGAAGACATAGCCCTCGGCCCAGTCGCCCTCGGCCAGTTCGCCGTCCGGACCGAGGAGATCGAGGGCGGCCTCGTGCAGGGCGATGTCCAGCTCGGACCAGAAGACCTTGTTCAGGCTCGACTCGGCGCCGATGGATCCGCCGGACGCGATCAGCGAGGCGTTGGCGTACGTGAACAGCTCATAGGCCCGCGCCCCGATCACCGCGTCGGCCACCCGGTCGCGCAGCGCCGTGTCGGCCGGGTCCGCGCGCTCCCGCCACAGCGCGGTCAGCCGGTCGGCGGCGGCGGTGAAGCGGCCGGGGCTGCGCAGAGTCAGGCCGCGCTCGTTGCCGGCGGTACTCATCGCGACCCGCCAGCCGTCGCCGGGGGCGCCGATGACGTCGGCGTCGGGCACGAAGACGTCGTCCAGGAAGAGTTCGGCGAAGGCGGGCTTGCCGTCGAGCCGCCCGATGGGCCGTACGGTGACGCCGTCGGCGTCCAGCGGGAACATGAGATAGGTCAGTCCCCGGTGCGGCCGGTCCGCCTCCGGGTCGCTGCGGAACAGGCCGAAGGCACGGTCGGCGAAGGCGGCGCGCGAGGACCAGGTCTTCTGGCCGTTGAGCAGCCAGCCGCCGCCACTGCCGTCCGTACGGGTGGCGGTGGACCGCAGGGACGCGAGGTCGGAACCGGATTCCGGCTCTGACCAGGCCTGGGCCCAGATCACCTCGCCGGTCGCCATGGGCGGCAGTACGCGGGCGAGTTGGGCGGGGGTGCCGTGCGCGAAGAGCGTCGGGGCGAGGAGGTTGATGCCGTTCTGGCTGACCCGGCCCGGGGCCCCGGCCGCGTAGTACTCCTCCTCGAAGACCAGCCACTTCAGGATGCTCGCGCCCCGGCCGCCGTATTCCTCCGGCCAGGAGACGACCGACCAGCGGTCGGCGGACAGCTCGCGCTCCCAGGCGCGGTGCTCGGCAAAGCCTTCGGCGGTCTCCAGCGACGGCAGCGGGCGGGCCGGGACGTGAGCCCGGAGCCAGGCGCGCGCCCGCTGCCTGAAGTCGTCCTCCTCCGGGGTGAAGTGAAGGTCCATCGGCCCGCCGCCTCCCACCTTCCCGCTTCCCTAACAAGTGTTTGGTAGGTTAACGTACCGCCATGAGCAGCGTCGAGGATTCGCCCGCACCCGCCTACGTGGCCGGGCACGGCCTCCTCGCCGGCCGCACCGCCGTCATCACCGCCGCCGCCGGAGCCGGCATCGGCGGCGCCACCGCCCGCCGCTTCCTGGAGGAGGGCGCCCGGATCGTCATCGGCGACGCCCACGCCCGGCGCGTCAAGGAGTACGAGGACACGCTCGCGGCGGAGTTCGGCTCCGCACGGGTGGCCGGGCTGCCGTGCGACGTCACCGACGAGTCACAGGTCGCCGCCCTCTTCGACCTCGCCGAGGCACGGCACGGCCGGCTCGACATCGTGGTCAACAACGCCGGTCTCGGCGGCACCGCCGAACTGACAGAGATGACCGACCAGCAGTGGGACAAGGTCCTCGACGTCACCCTGAACGGCACCTTCCGCTGCACCCGGGCAGCCCTGCGGCGCATGAAGGCCGCCGGCAGCGGAGGCGTCCTCGTCAACAACGCCAGCGTCATCGGCTGGCGCGCCCAGGCCGGCCAGGCCCACTACGCCGCCGCGAAGGCGGGCGTCATGGCGCTCACCCGCTGCGCGGCGCTGGAGGCGGCCGCGTACGGCGTCCGGGTCAACGCGGTCTCGCCCAGCCTCGCCATGCACCCGCACCTGGTGAAGGTGACCACCCCCGAACTGCTGGCGGAGCTGACCGCCCGCGAGGCCTTCGGGCGGTACGCCGAGCCCTGGGAGGTCGCCAATGTGATGGTGTTTCTGGCCTCCGGCTACTCCTCCTACCTGACCGGGGAGATCATCTCCGTCAGCAGCCAGCACCCATGAGCCCCCCACCGGCCCTGCGGCGTGCCGAGTTGCTCGCGACGGCGGGTGAGGTGTTCGCCCGCCAGGGCTACAACGCCACCACCGTGCGGCAGATCGCGGACGCGGCCGGGATGCTCGCCGGCAGCCTGTACTACCACTTCGATTCCAAGGAATCGATGATCGACGAGATCCTCTCCGCCTTCCTGCACCAGCTGTGGGCCGGCTACGACAGCGTCCTGGCCGCCGGACTCGGCCCCAGGCAGACCATCGAGGCCCTGGTCGTCGAATCCTTCCGCGAGATCGACCGCCACCAGTCCGCCGTCGCGATCTACCAAAAAGAAGCCCGGCACCTGTCCACCCAGCCCCGCTTCACCTACCTCACCGACTCCCAGGCCAAGTTCGAGCAGGCCTGGCTCGGCACCCTGGAACGCGGCGCGCAAGCCGGGGTCTTCCGCGCCGACCTCGACCTGAAGCTCGCGTACCGCTTCATCCGCGACACCGTCTGGGTCGCCGCCTCCTGGTACCGCCCCGAGGGCCACCACAGCCCCGACACCATCGCCCGCCAGTACCTGTCCATCGTCCTGGACGGCATCGCCACCCCCACGAAGGAGCACTGAACATGGCCGAGGCCTACATCATCGACGCCGTCCGCACCCCCGTCGGCCGCCGCGGCGGCGGCCTGTCCGCCATCCACCCCGCCGACCTCGGCGCACACATCCTCAAAGCCCTCATGGCCCGCACCGCCATGGACCCCGCCGCCGTCGAAGACGTCATCTTCGGCTGCCTGGACACCGTCGGCCCCCAGTCCGCCGACATCGCCCGCACCAGCTGGCTCGCCGCAGGCCTGCCCGAAGAAGTCCCCGGCGTCACCATCGACCGCCAGTGCGGCTCCTCCCAGCAGGCCGTCCACTTCGCCGCCCAAGCCGTCCTGTCCGGCACCCAGGACCTCGTCGTGGCAGGCGGCGTCCAGAACATGTCCATGATCCCCATCGCCTACGCCAGCCGTCAGGCAGCCCTGCCCCTGGGCCTCACCGACGGCCCGTACGCCGGATCAGAAGGCTGGCGCGCCCGCTACGGCGACCAACCCGTCAACCAGTTCTACGGCGCCGAACTGATCGCCGACAAATGGGGCATCTCCCGGGAGGACATGGAGGCCTTCGCCCTGCGCTCCCACCAGCGGGCCCTTCACGCCATCGACGAGGGCCGCTTCGACCGCGAACTCGCCCCCTACGGCGACGCAACAGCCGACGAGGGCCCGCGCCGGGACACCACCCTGGCCAAAATGGCCGCCCTCAAACCCGTCGTGGAAGGCGGCCGCATCACCGCCGCCGTCTCCTCCCAGGTCTCCGACGGCGCCTCCGCCATGCTCCTCGCCTCCGAACAGGCCGTCCGCGAACACGGCCTCACCCCCCGCGCCCGCATCCACCACCTGTCCGTACGCGGCGAAGACCCCATCCGCATGCTCTCCGCCCCCATCCCCGCCACCGCCCACGCCCTCAAGAAAACCGGCCTGACCATGGACGACATAGACCTCGTCGAGATCAACGAAGCCTTCGCCCCCGTCGTCCTCGCCTGGCTCAAGGACACCGGCACCGACCCCGACAAGGTCAACCCCAACGGCGGCGCCATAGCCCTGGGCCACCCCCTCGGCGCCACCGGCGTCAAACTCATGACCACCCTGCTCCACGAACTGGAGCGCACCGGCGGCCGCTACGGCCTCCAGACCATGTGCGAAGGCGGCGGTCAGGCCAACGTCACCATCATCGAACGCCTCTGACCCCTCCCGGACAGGCCCTGGGCCGTGTCTGACAAATGGCGCCGGCCGCCCGAAGGGCGGGCCCCACGGCGTCTGGTGCGTGCGATCGCAAGGCGGAGGATCGCCCTCGTAGTGGGCTGCTCGGGCGACTCCGACCACGCAGCGAGCGCGCGCCCGCCGCGCCAGCGGCTGATGTCACTGCGGCGTCGTGGAGCAGGCGGGATTTGTCAGACACGGCCTAGTGGGCGCCGTATACCGGCTGCGGGTCGGGCGAGGCCGCCAGGAGCTTGAGGGCGGCCTCGCCCGCCTCCGCAGGGGTCCAGCGGGCGGATTTGTCGGCGGTGGGGCCGGGGCGCCAGCCCTCCATGACGGTGATGCGGCCGCCCTCGGCCTCGAAGACGCGGCCGGTGACGCCGGAGGAGGCGGCGGAGCCCAGCCAGACGACAAGGGGGGAGACGTTGTCCGGGGACATGGCATCAAAGGCGCCCGCTTCTGCGGGGGCGGACATGGTGGTGGCGAAGGTCTGCTCGGTCATGCGGGTACGGGCGGCCGGGGCGATGGCGTTGACGCAGACCCCGTAGCGGGCCAGTTCGGCGGCGGCGACCAGGGTGAGGCCCAGGATGCCGGCTTTGGCGGCCGAGTAGTTGCCCTGGCCGACGCTGCCGAGCAGGCCGGCGCCGGAGCTGGTGTTGATGACGCGGGCGTCGGGCATTCGCCCGGCCTTGGAGCTGGCGCGCCAATGGGCGGCGGCGTGTTTCAGGGGCAGGAAGTGGCCTTTGAGGTGGACGCGCATGACGGCGTCCCACTCGTCCTCGTCGAGGTTGACGAGCATGCGGTCGCGCAGGAAGCCGGCGTTGTTGACCAGGGTGTCCATGCGGCCGAAGGCGTCCAGGGCGGTGGCTATGAGGGTGCGGGCGCCCTCCGGTGTGGCGATGTCGGAGCCGTCGGCGACGGCCTGGCCGCCCAGGGCCCGGATCTCGTCGACGACTTGATGGGCGGGGCCGGTGGAGGCCCCGGCTCCGTCGAGGCCGACGCCGAGGTCATTGACGACGACCCGGGCGCCCTCGGCGGCGAAGGCCAGGGCATGGGCGCGGCCGAGGCCGCGGCCGGCGCCGGTGATCACGACGACGCGGTCTGCGCAGATTCCGGTCATGTCAGGGCTCCTTGGCTCCTTGGTAGGCGGGGCGTTCCCCGCCCCCGTGCACGGCCAGGCTCGCGCCGCTTATGTAGCGGGCCCGGTCGGAGGCGAGGAAGACGCAGGCGTCGCCGACCTCGTCGGGCTCGGCCAGGCGGCCGAGCGGGACGGTGCGGCCTATGGCGGCGATGCCGTCGTCGTCGCCGTAGTGGAGGTGCGACAGCTCGGTGCGGACCATGCCGAGGACCACGGTGTTGACCCGGATCCGCGCCGGGGCCCACTCGACGGCCATCGTGCGGGCGAGGTTGTCCAGGCCCGCCTTGGCGGCGCCATAGGCGGCGGCGCCCGGGGAGGGGCGGGTGCCACTGACGCTGCCGATCATGATGACGGCACCGCCGTCCGCCTGACGGTGCATCAACTCATACGCCGCCAGCGAGGCGTTGAGCGGCGCGATCAGATTCAGCTCGACGACGCGGGCGTGCCGCACCGCGTCCGCGTCGCCGAGCAGCCTGTGGGGGGAGCCGCCCGCGTTGTTGACCAGGATGTCGAGGCGGCCGTAATCCTCGCCGACCTGCCGGAAGGCGGCCGAGGTCGCCTCCGGGTCGCGGAGGTCGACGGGCCGGAAGTCCGTCCCGCCGTCCGGTTTCTCGGGTGGCCGTCGTGCGCAGACGACGACCCGCGCGCCCGCTTCGAGGAAGGCGCGGGCGATGCCGGCGCCGACGCCGCGAGTGCCGCCGGTCACGACGGCGACCCGTTCTGACAGATCGACAGTCACAGTCACAGGGAGTACCTTCCCCCTAACAAACGTTTGGTGGAAAGGTAGCTGATTCTCGCATGGGTGTCTCCACCTCGAACCCCGAACCCGGCATCGCCCTCGTCACCGTCGACTATCCACCCGTCAACGCCCTCCCCGTACAGGGCTGGTACGACCTCGCCGCCGCCCTCCGCGCCGCCGGCGCCGACCCCGGTGTGCGCTGCGTCGTCCTGGCCTCGAAGGGGCGCGGCTTCAACGCGGGCGTGGACATCAAGGAGATGCAGCGCACAGAAGGCCACGCCTCCCTCATCGGCGCCAATCGCGGCTGCTTCGAGGCCTTCGCCGCCGTCTACGAGTGCGAGGTCCCGGTGGTCGCCGCCGTCCACGGCTTCTGCCTCGGCGGCGGCATCGGCCTGGTCGGCAACGCCGACGCGATCGTGGCCAGCGAGGACGCCACCTTCGGCCTGCCGGAGCTGGACCGGGGCGCGCTGGGCGCCGCCACCCACCTCTCGCGGCTCGTCCCGCAGCACCTGATGCGCGTCCTGTACTACACCTCCCGCACCGCGACCGCCCAGGAACTGCACCGCCACGGCTCGGTCTGGCAGGTCGTCCCGCGCGACGGGCTGATGGCGGCCGCGCTCGCCCTGGCCCGCGAGATCGCCGCGAAGGACGGCGAGTTGATCCGGCTCGCCAAGGCGGCGATCAACGGCATCGACCCGGTGGACGTACGCCGCAGCTACCGCTACGAGCAGGGCTTCACCTTCGAGGCCAACCTCAGCGGCATCGCGGACAAGCACCGCGACGCCTTCATGGAGCACGGGAAGGAGCGGGCATGAGCAAGATCATGACCCCCGACGAGGCCGTCGGCCGGCTCCGCTCCGGCATGACCGTCGGCATCGGCGGCTGGGGCTCACGCCGCAAACCGATGGCCCTGGTCCGGGCCCTGCTGCGGTCCGAGGTCACCGATCTGACCCTGGTCTCGTACGGCGGCCCGGATGTCGGGCTGCTCGCGGCGGCGGGCCGGATACGCAGGCTCGTCGCCGCCTTCGTGACCCTGGACTCGATCCCGTTGGAGCCGCACTTCCGGGCCGCGCGGGAGAGCGGGTCCCTCGAACTCGTCGAGCTGGACGAGGCGATGATGATGTGGGGCCTGACCGCCGCCGCACACCGGCTGCCCTTCATGCCGATCCGGGCCGGGCTCGGCTCCGATGTGATGCGGGTCAACCCCGGGCTGCGTACGGTCACTTCGCCGTACGAGGACGGGGAGGAGCTGGTCGCGGTCCCCGCCCTGCGCCTGGACGCCGCCCTGGTCCATCTCAACCGCGCGGACACCCGGGGCAACGGCCAGTATCTGGGCCCGGATCCGTACTTCGACGACCTGTTCTGCGAGGCGGCGGACACGGCCTACGTGTCGTGCGAGCGGATCGTCGACACGGCCGAACTGCTCAAGGTGGCGGCCCCCCAGTCGCTGCTCGTCAAGCGGCAGTACGTCACCGGCGTCATCGAGGCTCCCCACGGCGCCCACTTCACCTCCTGCGCACCCGACTACGACCGCGACGAGGACCTCCAGCGGGCCTACGCCGAGGCGGCCACCTCCGGCGGCGAGGCGTGGCGGGACTTCGCCCACCGTTACGTGACGGAGCAGCCATGACCACCACCACCGCGACCCGGACCGAGTACTGCATCGTGGCCTGCGCCGAGGCCTGGCGGGGCGACGGGGAGATCCTGGCGAGCCCGATGGGCCCCGTGCCGTCCGCCGGGGCTCGCCTCGCGCGGCTCACCTTCGCGCCGGAGCTGCTGCTGACCGACGGCGAGGCGCTGCTGATCGACGCCTACGGCGAGGTGGAGGGCTGGCTGCCGTACCACCGGCACCTCGCGATGGTCGCGGGTGGCCGACGCCACGTGATGATGGGCGCCAGCCAGATCGACCGCCATGGCAACCAGAACATCTCGTGCGTCGGCGACTGGGCCCGGCCCGCCCGCCAGTTGCTCGGGGTGCGCGGCGCGCCGGTCAACACCCTCAACAACCCGACCAGTTACTGGGTGCCCAGGCACTCCCCCCGGGTCTTCGTCGAGCGGGTCGACATGGTCTGCGGGGTCGGATACGACCGGGCGGCCGAGGCGGGCCCCTCGGCGAGCCGCTTCCACGACATCCGGCGGGTCGTCAGCGATCTGGGCGTCTTCGACTTCGACACCCCCGACCGCGGCATGCGCGTACGGTCCCTGCACCCGGGCGTGACCCTCGCCGAGGTCCGGGCGGCGACCGCCTTCGACCTCGCCGCCGCGGACGAGGTCCCGCACACGCGCGACCCCACTCCCGAGGAACTGCGGCTGATCCGCGAGGTCCTGACGTGAGCGACACGCTTCTCACCACCGCGCTGACCGAGCTCACCGGCGTACGCCACCCCATCGTCCAGACCGGCATGGGCTGGGTAGCCGGCCCCGGGCTGGTGTCCGCCACCGCCAACGCGGGGGCGCTGGGCATCCTCGCCTCCGCCACCATGACGCCCGGCCAGCTCCGCACCGCCGTGCGCAAGGTGAAGGAGCGCACCGACGCCCCCTTCGGCGTCAACCTGCGCGCCGACGCGGGCGACGCGGGCGACCGGGTGCGGATCATCATCGACGAGGGTGTGCGCGTCGCCTCCTTCGCCCTCGCTCCCTCCCGTGAGCTGATCGCCCGGCTCAAGGACGCCGGCGTCGTCGTCATCCCCTCCATCGGCGCCCGCCGCCACGCGGAGAAGGTGGCGGCCTGGGGCGCCGACGCCGTCCTTGTCCAGGGTTCCGAGGGCGGCGGCCACACCGGGCAGGTCGCCACCACCGTGCTGCTCCCCCAGGTCGTCGATGCCGTCGGCATCCCGGTCATCGCGGCCGGCGGCTTCTACGACGGCCGGGGCCTGGTCGCCGCCCTCGCCTACGGCGCCGCGGGCATCGCCATGGGCACCCGCTTCCTCCTCACCTCCGACAGCCCTGTCCCGGACGCCGTCAAGGCCCGCTATCTCGCGGCCACCGTCAACGACATCACCGTCACCGACCGCCTCGACGGGCTCCCCCACCGCATGCTCCGCACCGACCTGGTCGCCGCCCTCGAACGCTCCGGCCGCCCCACCGCCCTCCTGCGGGCCCTGCGGCACGCCGCCGCCTTCCGCCGCACCTCCGGCCTGACCTGGCCCGCGATGATCCGCGACGGCCTGGCCATGAAGCACGGCAAGCACCTCACCTGGAGCCAGGTCCTGCTGGCCGCCAACACCCCGATGATGCTCAGGTCCTCGATGGTCGACGGCCGCCCGGACCTCGGCATCATGGCCGCCGGGCAGATCGCCGGACTGATCGACGACCTGCCCTCCTGCGCCGAGCTGGTCGACCGCGTCATGGCCGAGGCGACGGCGACCCTGGCCCGGCTCTGACCGTCACAGGGATTCCGGGAGGCGGGCCGCCCTGCTCATCTCCTGGTGGACGCGGTCCAGGAGCGCCGCGTACGACGCGATCATGCGGGTGCGGCTGAAGCGCTCCCGGCTGCGGGCGATGGCGGGGGCGTACTCGGTGCCGCAGGCGGCGGCCCGGGCCCAGGCCTGGGCGATGAGGCCGGGGTCGGGCGGGGTGAGGATGCCGCGTTCGCCGACGATCTCCGCGCAGTCGCCGACCTCGGTGGAGACGGGGACGGCGCCGCACATCATGCCCTCGATCAGGGACAGCGGGGCCGCCTCGCCGCTGGAGGAGGTCAGCGAGACCACGTCGGCGGCGGCGTACAGGGTCTCCATGTCCTGCCGTACGCCCAGCAGGTGCAGCCGGTCGGCGAGCCAGGGGGCGTCGCCGAACGCGGCGGTGATGTCGGCGTGGAGCCCGGGGTTGGCGGGGGTCATGCCGGCGCCGCACATCATGATGTGGGCGGTGGGGTCGTCGTGCAGCCACGCGCGGGCGGCCCGCAGGAACAGGGGTACGTTCTTCATCCCCGCGTAGCGGGCCGCGAAGACCACGACCGGCGCGCAGTCGGGGATGCCCAGGGAGGCCCGGAGCAGGGTGCGGCGGGCGGGGTCGGGTCTGAAGCGCAGGAGGTCGACCCCGTTGGGGATGACGTGCAGCAAGCCGCCGGGGATCCCGGCGGCCTGGTACGCGGCCCGGGTGGACTCCGCGCAGCAGACGGCGGCCGTGACCCGGCCGTCGGCGACGGCCGCCTTCAGCTCGTCCAGCGCCGGCCCCTGGTTCTCCGGGTCGGAGCGGTGCAGGCAGACCACGACGGGCCGGCGCGGCAGACCTGGCTGGTTCAGCAGGCCGAGCGGCTGTTCCTTCAGCGAGAGGATGACGTCGGCGCCCGCCATCGCCCGGGCCGTCGCGGCGAGTTCCGGTCCCGTGAAGGCGGCCGGGTCGCCGGTCAGGCCCAGCGTCCGGTTGAGGGAGGTGACCTCCACGCCGGCCGCGGTCAGCGCCCGGTAGCAGGCGTCCTCCCCCATCGGCTGGCGGGTGGCCTCGCGGTACATCTCTCCGTGGACGCTCAGTACGCGTTGATACTGGCCGCCTTCTCGCAGCCCCAGCACGACATCTGTGTGCACGATCCGGGCTCCTCCGGAGAAGAAGCCCTCATAGACCGACAGCACGCGCAGTCCATGCGTCATCCGCACATCACCACCCGCCTAGCGCAGTTTCGGAATCGAACCCCTGATCAGCGGGTTAGCCGTAATGAGGCCGGGTGAAACTTGCGCACAGGTGAACACGGTGTTTCGTACCGTTGCATGGTTGGCAAGCCCTGCGCCAAGACCGGTGGCAGGCGGCGCCCCGGGGCGGACCGCCGTCCGTCCCGGGGCTCTTCGCTGTCAGCCGCAGGAGCCGGTGAAGACGTCCACCTGGCCGCCGCTGCTGTTCGCCACCGCGATGTCCGTCGTGCCGTCGGCGTCGAGGTCGGCGGCCTGGGCGTCGTAGGCGCCGGAGGCGCTGAGCTCGCTCAGCTGGGTGAGGGTGCCGTCGGCCGCGCCCTGGAAGAGGGTGACGGACTCGCCCTTGAGGGAGGAGACCAGGATGTCGCTGTATCCGTCCTCGTCGAGGTCGGCCGCGCTGACGGCGACGGGGAGAGCGGAGGTGGTGTAGGCGGTGGCGTCGGCGAAGGTGCCGTCGCCGTTGCCCAGGTACACATCCAGGGTGTTGGAGCCGTTGCTGATGGTGGCGAGGTCGGTGTCGCCGTCGCCGTTGAAGTCGCCGGTGGCGATGGAGTAGAGGCGGGCGACGCTCGCGTACTCCGTGACGGTGCCGAAGGTGCCGTCGCCCGCGCCGAGGGCGACGCTGACTCCGCCGGAGCCGCCGACGCTGGCGGTGGCGAGGTCCAGGTTGCCGTCGCCGTCGAAGTCGGCGAGGACGATGCCGTGCGGCCGGGTGACGGTGACGGCCTGGGCGTCGACGCTGAAGGTGCCGTCGCCGGCGCCCAGCAGGATGCTCACGGCGCTGGTGTCCTGCTCGGCGACGACCAGGTCGAGGTCTCCGTCGCCGTCGAGGTCACCGGCGGCCAGGGAGCGGGGGGCCGCGCCGACGGTGTACTGGGTGGCTGCGGCGAAGGTGCCGTCGCCGTTGCCGAGCAGGACGCTGACGGTGGCGCCGCCGAAGTCGGCGCTGGCGATGTCGGGATTCCCGTCGCCGTTCACGTCGGCGATGACCGACTGGTAGGGCTGCGTACCGACCGCGTACTCGGTGCCGGTGGCGAAGGTGCCGTCGCCGTTGCCGAGCAGGACGGTCAGGGAGTCGCCGTCCAGGTTGGTGGCGACCACGTCCTGGTCGCCGTCACCGTTCAGGTCGCCGGTGGCCACGTGGCGGGTGTTGGAGCCGGCCGCCGCCGAGGTGGCGGACTGGGTGAAGGACAGGCCGCTGGTGCACTCGGTGGCGGTCTCCTCCGCGGTGGTATCGCTGGCGGAGGCCAGTCCGGCCAGCGCGGCGCCCATGACCAGTGCGCCCGCGGCGCCGACGGCCAGAACGCGGGGACCGCGGCTCTTCTTCTTGTGCTCGTTCATGATGGAACGGGGGCCTTTCGACGAAGAAGGGCCGGCCGTGCGGGCCCGCACGGCCGGCCGGTACGGACGGGGTCAGCTGGTGCTGACGCCCATGGTCAGGGTGGCCGCGTAGCCGTCGGAGACCGAGCTGCCGAGTGCGTTGAGGGTCAGCAGGCCGGAGGAGGCGCCGCCGTCGTCGTAGATGCCGTCGTTCTCCAGCAGGGTCTCGCTGGTGGTGTTGTCGGAGTACGGGGACAGCGCCTGGACCTCTGTGTTGATGTCCTGGTCGAAGAAGAGCTGACCGGTGTGGACCAGGGTGCCGCCGGTGTACGAGGTGTCGGTGAGCGTGACGCCGGTGTGCACCCGCAGATGCACATGGACCGCCCGGGAGACGTAGTGGCCCGGCCAGATCGAGGTGATCGAGCACTGACCGCTGGAGTCGGTCACCTGACCGCCCCGCAGGAACGTGCCGTCGTCGTCCTCGGTATGACCGTTGCCGCCCACGAACCCCGAGTACTCCCCGAGCGTGTCGCAGTGCCAGATCTCCACCAGCGCGTCCGCGAGCGGCTCGCAGTCGTTGTCCTCGTCCACGACGGTGAAGGTGTACTCCACCGGCACCCCGTCCTTGCCCTCGGTGATGTCGGTGCGGACCAGCGCCCCGTCCAGCGAATACGGGCCCTCGGTCACCTCGGACGTCAGCGAGCACACCGAGCTCGACGCCGTCGCGGTGGCGTCGGCACTCGCGGCGGCGTCGGAGTCGGACGTGGTGACGGTGGCGGCTCCCGCCAGGCCGGCCGCGCCGGCGGTGACGATCGCGACGCCGGTACCGCCGGCGATGAGCACCTTGCGGCGGGTCATCGGCCCATTCGCCTTGTGCTTCGGAAGGGACTGCTCTAAGTTCTGCGTTTTGTCTGTCATAGTCATATAATTTAGCTTCGTCACCTATGACTGACGTATTGCCGAGCTGTCATTTCCATCGGAAGAACCCCCCGCATCATGCCGCCCGACCACCCAACCTGTCGACAGTTTGGCCGATGAGAAACCCTCAGGTCTCCCATGGGCCCATACCTGTCGACACAAAGCGGGCGCGCCCTCCTAGCCACGGTCAGCGTGATCGCCCCGCTGTAGCTGCCGCCCGCCGCGACAGCCGTAGCGGTGCCGTCGACCGTCATGGACAGCGTCTTCCCGGAGGCGGTGGTGACAGACGCGTCGTCGGCGATGTCCAGCGCGCTCAGGTACGAGGTGCCGGTCACAGTCCAGACGGCGCCGTTGGCCAGGCTGACGATGACGCCGTTGTTGACCACCGCCTGGGCGGTGTTGGTGACCTCGCCGAGCTCGCGGTAGTCCGCCGAGGTGATGGTGCTGATGTCGTGCTTTGCGGCGGAGGCGGTGATGACACCGGTGATGTCACCGCCGTCGAAGGTGAGCGCCAGATTCATCCCGGACAGCGAACTCGTCCCACCCCTGATGGAGTTGTAGAA
Source organism: Streptomyces sp. NBC_01537 (assembly GCF_045040445.1). Taxonomy (NCBI): domain Bacteria; kingdom Bacillati; phylum Actinomycetota; class Actinomycetes; order Kitasatosporales; family Streptomycetaceae; genus Streptomyces; species Streptomyces sp. NBC_01537. The sequence goes on from NZ_CP109392.1 coordinate 1,541,983, forward strand.
GTCACCGGTCAGCGAGATATCGGTGAAGGTTGCGCTCGCGTCCGCGCTCGTGGCCGTGGTGACGTCGAAGCCGCTCACCTTGCTCACCGTGCCCGTCGGCTCGGTGTAGACGGCCGTCGTCTCGCTGCTCCACGGCTTGCCCGACACCGTGGTCTTACCCGGGTTGTCGGTGTCCATCAGCTGGAAGATCACCCCGGTCCCGGAGCTGATGCTCGCACCCTCGGAGCCGTCCACGGTCAGGACGGCCGCCGACGCCTTCGACAGGAAGGTGGTCTCGGCGGTGGTGATCTGCGTCCCGCCGTCGATGATCACCGGAGCCCCGGTGGCCCACATCACCCCAAACCGCCCGGAGTTGATGACCGTGGCCCGTTCGGGCAGCGCGGCCAGCTCGGTGGCGGTGAGGCCCAGCTCCAGCGAGTCATTGAGGTCGGCCACGGCCTCGGCCGTGCTGTCGCCGTAGTGCACCGTCCCGCCCCAGTTGATGGTCGCGTACGAACACACGTCGAAGGTGGTGCCGAGGATGTGCTCGGTCACATCACCGATGGCGTACGTGCCGTATCCGTCCGTCCCGGTATTGGAGACCGTACAGTTGATGGCGGTCAGCGTGCAGCCGCTGCCCTCGTCGACGGACAGCACGCCCCAGTTCTCGGACGACACATCGCAGTTGATGTAGCTGGCCCTGGTGTCCGTGCCCAGCAGATTGGTCGTCCGGACATTGCCGGACAGGCCCAGCATCCACGGCACCACGATCATGTACCGGGGGTCGCTGCTCGGCACGTACTCGTCGGGCAGCACGCCGTCCGCCGCGCTGATCGTGGAATTCTTGACGATCACATTGCTGCCGTCGTCGGCGATCACCGTGGTGCGGACCACGCCCTTGGTCGCGATCGTGGCGTCGTCCAGGACGAGCGTCGCGCCGCCCCCTGTGCCGAGGACGGCGGCGCCGTAACCGATGAAGTCGCAGCGGCCGTTGCCGGTGAAGGAGATCTCGGGCGACGTCAGCGCGTAACTGCCGTCCGACACATACACCCCGTTGAACGCCTCGCCGGTCGAGGTGATCGACACACCGGTCGCCGCCGTGTTCGTGGCCGTCCCCCCGACCACGCTCGCCAGCACGGACTCCTTCCTCACGACTCCGCTGCCGCCCACGTAGAGCGCCTGCCGAAACGGGAACATGAGCGTGCTGTACGTCAGCTCATTCGCCGTGGCCACCGTCAGCACCACAGTGCCCGTGTACGTACCCGCGACGATCGCGGTCGCCACTCCCCCATAGCCGTCGGTCAGTTCCGCCAGCTCCGAGCCCGTCTCCACCCCGTCCACCGTCAGCGTCAGGCTGTACCCGTCCGGGACCGTGATCGTGCCGCCCTCCTCGATGGTGAGGGCGCTCAGCGTCGTCGTACTGGTCAGCTCGACGGTTTCCCCGGACGCCACGGTCAGCGTCGCCGCGGGCGTCGCCGCCCGTGCGGCGGTCGGGACCGCGAGGGCCGGCGCCATGGCGGCGGCGACCGCCACCAGCAGTGCGCGCGGGCGGGCCCGGTAGGCCACCTCGCGTTCCGTCAGGCGCGGGCCTCCCGATTCGCTAACTGTCGACACCTTTGCCGCACTCTTGCGTTTCACCTCAGACTCCCTTGTCCCCGGTATTGCTGCGTGCGCTCTGATTGATCGAGCGGTACCGAGTGAATCAGGGGGTTAAAAGCGGTGGAAGGCGTTCCGTGCTGTGAATTGGATGTCAGGATTCGCACGGGATCCATAGGTGCGGGTGCCGTAGTGTCGACACATCAGCCGATTCGGCTTGCGCCTTGATGAGGGTTCCCCCACCCCGCCCCTTCCCGAAACCGGGGGCAAGCCCCCGGACCCCCGAACGCCCTGCGGGCGTGTCCTCAAACGCCGGACGGGCTGAAATGAACCCAGCCGCCAGCGCCCACCGTCCGACGGCCGGAGGCCGGCGCAGCGGCCCGAAGCAAGCGCAGCGCCCGCGAGGGACGCAGACAAGAGGGGTCCCAGCCCGTCCGGCGCTTGAGGACGGAACCAGCAACCCCGACCGCGGGCACCCCAGCGGCACCGCCAAACATGGCAAACGGCACCGAAACCGCACTGTCAGACCCCGGTCAGGCCCGTGACGCGCATCGTGATGTTGAGCCGGCCGCCGGCCAACCCGCTCGCCGGGTCAGCCGTGCCCGGGTGGACCCGGGGGACGCCGTGGTAGGCGAAGCGGGACGGTCCGCCGAGGACGAAGAGGTCGCCGGAGGCGAGCTGGATGTCGGTCCAGGGCCGGGTACGGCCCACCGTGGTGCCGAGGCGGAAGACGCAGGTGTCGCCGATGCTGAGGGACACGACGGGGGCGTCGGAGCGTTCGTCCTTGTCCTGGTGCATGCCCATTTTCGCGGCGCCGTCGTAGAAGTTGATCAGGGCCGTGTCCGGGGCGTAGCCCTCCCCGGCGGCCGGGTCCTCGTACGCGGCGGCCAGGGCCCGCCTGCCGAGTTCGGTCATCCAGCCCGGGAATTCGGCGACCCGGGCGCCGTTGACGTCCTCCGCGGTGCGGCTGTAGGCGTAGGGCCGCCAGTGCCAGCCGACGCACACCGTCTGCACGGACATGACACCGCCGTTCGGCAGCCTCGTGTGCCGCATCGGCACCGGACCGGCCGCCCAGCGGCGGCAGGCCTCGACCAGCTCACGCTGCTGCTCGGGGGTCAGCCAGCCGGGCACGTGCACGGCGCCGGGCGCGATCTCGGCACGGAGACGCGGCTGGGGATCCGTGGAGAACAGAACCGGGGTGGCCGGGGCGGCGCGCTTCATGCCGGTGCGGCACCTTCGAGGTCCAGGAGCTGCCGCTTGCGCTCCAGGCCCGCCGCGTATCCGGTGAGCGCGCCGCTCGCGCCGATGACCCGGTGGCAGGGGCGTACGACCAGCAGCGGGTTGGCGCCGATCGCGGTGCCCACGGCGCGTACGGCGGCCCGCGAGACGCCGATGTCCTCGGCGATGCGCCCGTAGGTGCTGGTGACGCCGTACGGGATGGCCTCCACGGCCTTCCAGACCTGCTGCTGGAAGTCGGTGCCGCCGGTGGTGAACTCGATGTCGAAGCCGGTGCGTTCGCCCGCGAAGTACGAGCGGAGCCGGCCGGCGATCACGGTGAAGGCCGCCGCGTCCTCGGTCCAGTCGTCCCGGACGACGGCGGCGGAGCGCTGGCCGGGCAGCGAGAGGGAGGTCAGCGCGGTGCCGCCGTCAGCCGTCGGTGACGGCTCACCCACGAGCAGCGCGGGGCCCAGGGGGGTGTCGATGTGCCTGTAGAGCGGCATCGCTGTTGTTCCTTTCTCAGCCGGGCGTCGTCACTCCCCCACTGTGCCCCAGGCCACCGCCCACACGCTGGCGGCTTTCGGACCTCACGCTCCCACGGCGCCGTCCAGGTGCGGGAGGAGGTGGTCGAGGCGCTCCCGTTTGGTCAGCAGATAGGCGAGGTTCTCCTCGCTCGGCTCCATCAGCAGCGGCACCTGCTCGGCGACCTCGACGCCGTGCCGCTCCAGCGCCTCGCTCTTGCGCGGGTTGTTCGACAGCAGCCGTACGGACCGCACCCCGAGGTCGTGCAGGATCTCCGCCGCCACCCGGTAGTCGCGGGCGTCGGCCGGGTGGCCGAGGGCCAGATTGGCCTCGACGGTGTCCAGGCCCTCCTCCTGGAGCTTCATGGCCTGCAGCTTGGCCAGCAGGCCGATGCCGCGCCCCTCGTGGCCCCGGAGGTAGACGAGAACGCCCCGTCCTTCGCGCGCGATGGCGCGCAGCGAGGCGGACAGCTGATCGCCGCAGTCGCAATGCCTGGACCCGAGGACATCTCCGGTCAGGCACTCCGAATGCAGGCGGGTAAGCGCTCCCTCTCCCGCGACGTCCCCGAATACCAGGGCTATTTGCTCTTCCCCCCGGTCGGGGTCCAGGTAGCCGACCGCGAGAAAACTGCCGTACTTGGTGGACAGCCGGATACTCGTCACGCGGTCGATCGCTGACGGGCGAGCAACGACGTCGAACGCTACATCAGTTTCAGTCATACGCCGATCTTATCCGCCAACTCGCCGACCGTGTGCGCGATAACAACATTGCCGCGTAACCTGCTCTTCAGGACACGCACGGAAGGCTGGATACAGATGAGCGATCCCGGAATTCAACCGCCGGTCACCGGCTTGCTGCCACGGGACACCACCGAGGACGCCAGGGAGCGGCAGGCGCCCATCGCCGTTCTTCCCATCGGCAGCTTCGAACAGCACGGCGCCTTCCTGCCGTTGACCACCGACACGGTCGTGGCCTGCACGATCGCCCGCGAGCTGGCCGCAGCCCACCCGGTCCAGGTCCTGCCGCCGGTCACGGTCTCGTGCTCGCACGAGCACGCGGAGTGGCCGGGTACGGTCAGTATTTCCGCGACCACTCTTTACGCGGTCGTGCGGGACATCGCCGACTCGCTCCGCCGGTCCGGTATCGGATCCCTGATTCTGGTGAACGGGCACGGCGGAAATTACGTGCTGCGCAACATCGTTCAGGAATCCGCCGGCAGCGGTACGCGCATGGCGCTATTCCCGGGCACGGCGGATTGGAATGCGGCCCGCACCCGGGCCGGCGTACAGACCCCGTCGCACAGCGATATGCACGCGGGTGAAGTGGAGACGTCGATCCTGTTGCACGCCCATCCGGAACTCGTCCGCCCCGGTTTTGAGACCTCCGATTTCCTGGCCGACGACCGTAAGCATCTCCTCACTCTGGGTATGCCCGCCTACACGAAGTCCGGCGTCATCGGCCGGCCTTCACTGGCGTCCGCCGATAAGGGAAAGGAACTGCTCGCCGGACTCGTGGACTCCTTCGGCGAGTACGTCTCGCTGCTCGCCCCGCAGGGGACCCGGTGAGCGGCCGCGGCGGCGTGCTCGACGCCGCGGAGGCCTGGGAGCGGCTGCGCGCCATCCGGTCGGAGGCGGACGCCGGGGCCGCCGGGCTGGTCCGGGACGCGGACGGCGGATGGGACTGGGGGCAGGACGCCTCGCCGGAGGCGCGGGAGCTCGCGCAGCGGTATCTGCCGGTGTGCCTGGCCGGGCCGCAGGTCACCTTCGCCCAGCTCGGGCAGAGCCTGGACGGCTTCATCGCGACCCGTAGCGGCGACGCCGACTTCGTCACGGGCGAGGAGGACCGCTGTCACCTGCACCGCCTCCGCGCACTCGCCGACGCGGTGGTCGTCGGAGCGGGCACCGCGGCCTCGGACGACCCCCAGCTGACGGTGCGTGCCTGCCCGGGGACCAGCCCGGTCCGGGTCGTCCTCGATCCGAGCGGCCGGGTGCCGCTGCACAGCCGGGTGTTCACCGACGGGCTGGCGCCGACGCTGTGGGTGGTGGGCGCGGGCAGCGGGCAAGCGGCCCCCGCCGGGGTGGACCTGCTGACGCTGCCGGACAGCGCGGCGTTCGCGCCCCGAAGGCTGGTCGCGTCGCTCGCGGGGCGCGGGCTGGGGCGGGTGCTGGTCGAGGGGGGCGGCGTCACCGTGTCACGCTTCCTGCACGAGGGGGCGCTGCAGCGTCTGTACGTCACCGTGGCGCCGGTCCTGATCGGCGACGGCGTGCCGGGGCTGCGCTTCGCCGGTACCGACGTGATGCGGGACGCGCTCCGGCCGCCGGTGCGACGCGTCACCCTCGGCGAGGACACGCTCTTCGCGTTCGAGCTGTTCCAGTAGTTCGAGCTGTTCGCGGCGGGCGCTGCGCCGTCCGGCGAACCACTGGACGGCGAGCACGCCGATACCGGGCAGGGCGGCGGCGAAGGCGAGCACTCCGTAGACCACCGCGACGCTCAGCCCCTGTGACGCGCCCAGCCCGGCGGCCCCGAAGGCCCAGGCGGTGACGCCCTCCCTCGGCCCCCAGCCGCCGATGTTCAGCGGCAGGGCCATGGCGATCAGCGCCAGCATCATCAGCGGGAGCAACTCGGCCGACGGGGTATGGGATCCGGCGACCCGGGCGGCGAGCAGGAACATGCCCAGGTGTCCGGCCAGCACGGCGAAGGAGGACACCACCACGCCCGGCCAGCTCGCGCGTCCGAGCAGGCCGAGGCGGGCCTCGGCCAGTTCGCCGCGCAGGGCACGGACCACGCGGTGCCACAGGGACACGGCGGGACCCTTGCGCAGCGTGACGGCCGTGACGGCGACGGCGACCGTGAGCCCGCCCAGCACGGCGAGGGTCCGCAGGACGTCCGGCGTCGCGACGAGGTGGCCGGTCTGCGTCAGCGCCGGGGAGGGGTCGGCGAGCAGCACCAGCACGCCGGCCACGATCAGGACCACCTGGCCGGCGGTCCGTTCGAGGACGACCGCGCGCACTCCCCGGGCGATGTCACCGGCGTTCTTCCCGTGCCGTACGGCCCGGTTGACGTCGCCGAGGACGCCGCCGGGCAGCGCCGCGTTGAGGAAGAGGGCGCGGTAGTAGTCGGCGACGGCCCGGCCCAGCGGCAGCCGGACGCTCAGGGCGCGGGCCACCAGGCACCAGCGCCAGGCGCTGAACACGGTGGTGAGCAGACCGATGCCGAGCGCGGCCAGCAGCGTGAGGCCGTCGATCCTGCGCAGGCCGTCCATGAAGGGGCCGGTGCCCAGCCGCCACATCAGCACCGCGATGAGGGCGATTCCGGCGAGGGTGCCGAGCCGGCCCCGAAGGGCGCGGGAGATCGTCGAGGTCATGAGGAGGTCCCGCCCGTCGTACCGCTCGTCGTCCCGCGTGTCGTGCCGCCCGCTTGCCGGGGCAGTGCCAGCAGGTCGCTGTGGTGCACCACCGCCCGCAGTTCGCCCGCCTCGCACTGCTCCAGGCGGAGACGCAGATACTCCTCGGCGCGCTCGCCGAGGTCCGGCCGCTGCTCGACGGCCGCGCCGGTCCAGCCGCGCAGCCATTCGGCGGTCAGCGCGCGATGGTCGTCGCCTAGGGTCTGTCCGGCCGATCCTGGCCGGATAGGCCGCGGCGTCTGGTGCGGTGCATCGCAAGGCGCCGGAGCGCCCTCAGGGTGGTTTCCTGAGGGTGTTCCGGCAACGCCGCGAGGTGCCGTGCCAGACGCCGCGGACCCGGCCAAGATCGGCCGGACAGACCCTAGCTGCCACGGGCTGTTGTGCACCCGTACGGTCGTGTCGCGCTGGTCGAAGGCCTCGCAGGCCGCCGTGACCGCGTCGGGGCCGAGCAGCCGGCGGCCGTGGTCCTCGCGGCGCTGGTGGGCGTTGAACGCGGCGGCGATCTCGGCGTCCAGCGGGTCGGCCGGCTCCAGCTCGACCCGTCCCATCACGGACAGCGCCAGCAGGGCCGGGCAGCCGGCGCGGGCGCAGGCGGCGGCGAGCGCGTCCACCTCGTCGCGGGTGAACAGGTCGAGCAGGGCCGAGGCGGTCACCAGGGAGGTGCCGGCGAGGTCCTCGGCGGTCAGGCCGGTGACGTCGCCGCGTACCGTCTCGACGGTGACGAGGCTTCCGTCGGCCGCCGTCGTGGGCATCCGCTCGGCGGCGAGGTCGAGCAGGTCGGGGTCGTGGTCGTGCAGCACCCAGTGCTGGGGGCCGTCCAGCCGGGGCGCGAGCCAGCGTCCCATGGAGCCGGAGCCGCAGCCGAGGTCGCGGATCACGATGGCCTGTCCGATCGGTCGCGCCGGGTCCGCGAGGCGGCGGCGCAGCGGCTCGACGAGCTCGGCGGCGCGGGCGGCCGCGTCGGCGCCCTCCCGCAGCTCCAGCCACTCGGGGGCGTAACGGGGTGCCTCGGTCGTGCTCACGCGATCCTCCGGGGCTCGTGGAGTTCTTCCTGTCGCAGCTGTTCCAGGGCGCCGGCCAGGCTGTGCGCCGTGGTCTGCCACCCGTCCAGCGCGGTACGCCGGCGCAGTGCCGCCGCCTTCAGCTCGCTGCGCGGGCCGGGCTCGCCGAGCCAGCGGCGCAGCGCGGCGGTGAGCGCCTCGGGGTCCTGCGGCGGTACGAGAATGCCGGGCACACCGCCGTCCGGTGCCTGCCCGAGGGCTTCGGGGAGCCCGCCCACGGCGGTGGCGAGCACCGGAACACCGCGCGCGAGCGCCTCGGTCACGGCCATGCCGTATGTCTCGGCGTGCGAGGCGAGAACCATGAGGTCGGCGGCGGCGTAGGCCGCGTCCAGCTCGGCGCCGGCCAGCGGGCCGGGGAGGTGGACGCGGTCGCCGAGGCCGTACTTCTCGATCAGCTCGCGGAGCCGGGCGACGTACTCGGGGTCCTGGCCCAGTCCCCCCGCGCAGACGCAGGTCCAGCTCAGGTCGGCGACCTCCGCGAGGGCCTCGACCAGCCGGTCCTGGCCCTTGCGCGGGGTCACGGAGGCGACGCAGAGCAGCCGCGGCACCCCGTCCGTAGCGGCCGTGCCGGGCGCGAGCGGCGCGAGGTCGGCGCCGGGCGCGGCGACGTGGACCCGGGCCGGGGCCAGCCCGTGGTGGGCGGCGAGCCTGCGGGCGGCCCAGCGGCTGGTCGCGACGACCGCCGAGACGGCGCGCAGGGTCTTGCGCTCCAGGACGTCCAGCTCGGCCGCCCGGCCCGGGGGCAGCCCGGTCTCCTCGCCCAGCGGCAGGTGCACCAGCACGGCGAGGCGCAGCCGCCGGGCCTCGGGGACGACGATGTACGGGACGGCGCAGGCGACGAGCCCGTCGAGCAGGACGACGGCGCCGTCTGGGAGTTCGGCGAGGATCCGGGCCAGTTCGGCGCGGGCGGCGGCGCCCGGCTGTGGCCAGGCTCCGGCGACGGCGTGCTCGTGGACCTGCCAGCCGGCGGCGGGCAGGTCACGGCAGATCCGGCGGTCGTAGGTGTTTCCGCCGCTGGGGGTCGCCGGGTCGTCGACGCCGCCGGGCAGCACGATGTGCACCACACCGTTCCCGCTCATAGAGCGCGCTCGTAACTCGCCCAGGCGATGTGCGATTCGTGCAGGGTGACGGAGATGCCGCTCAGGCCGCGCGCGCCCTCGCCCAGCGCCCCGGCGTGCACGCGGTCCGCGAGCCGGTCGGCGATTACCTTGGCCAGGTACTCGGTGCTGGTGTTGATGCCCTTGAAGGCGTCCTCGTCGTCGAGGTTGCGGTAGTTGAGCTCGCCGACCAGGTCGCCGAGTTCCCGGGTGGCCAGGCCGATGTCGACGACGATGTTGTCGTCGTCCAGCTCGGCACGGCGGAACGTGGCGTCCACGAGGAACGTCGCTCCGTGCAGGCGCTGCGCGGGCCCGAAGACCTCTCCACGGAAGCTGTGAGCGATCATGAGGTGCTCGCGGACGGTGATGCTGAACAACGGATGACCCTCCAGGTACGGCACGTCAGGCCCTCTGGCGGGGCCTGTCATCTAGTACGGGCATTGCGCGCTCTTGGTTCACCCGTAGAGAACGCGATGACACAACCCGGGCAATTCACCGGCGGCGATCGCCGTCATCACCTGGGGCAGCTCCTCGAACGCGCACTCTCCGGTGACCAGCGCGTCCAGGGCGGGATCGGCGAGCAGCTCCAGCGCGAGCGCGAGCCGGTCGCCGAAGGTCCGGCTGGCACGCCGGGCCGGGGACACCGAGCCGACCTGACTGCTGCGCAGGACCAGGCGGCGGGAGTGGAAGGCCTCCCCGAGCGGCAGGCTGACCCGCCGGTCGCCGTACCAGCTCAGCTCCAGGACGGTGCCCTCCGGGGCGAGGAGTTCCAGCGAGCGCGCGAGCCCGGCTTCGGTGGCGCTGGCGTGGACGACGAGGTCGCAGTCGCCCAGCGCGTCCTGCGGAAGCGCGAATTCGACGCCGAGAGCCGCGGCGATGCCGGCCCGCGCGGGCTCGGCGTCGACCAACTGGACGCGTACGGCCGGATACCGGGCCAGGACGGCGGCCACCGAGCAGCCGATCATGCCGGCGCCGATCACCGCGATCCGGTCGCCGAGCATCGGTGCGGCGTCCCACACCGCGTTCACCGCCGTCTCCACCGTCCCGGCCAGCACGGCCCGCGTGGCAGGGACACTGTCCGGCACCACGGTCACGGCGCTCGCCGGGACGACGTACCGGGTCTGGTGCGGGTAGAGGCAGAAGACCGTACGCCCCACGAGACTTTCAGGACCCTCCTCCACCAGGCCGACATTCAGATAGCCATACTTGACGGGTCCGGGGAAGTCCCCGTACTGGAACGGCGCCCGCATGGCGGCGTACTGGCTCTCCGGCACACCGCCCCGGAAGACCAGACTCTCCGTCCCCCTGCTCACCCCGGAACACAGCGTGCGCACCACGACATCGCCCTCACCGGGCTCCGGCAGAACGACCTCCCGGAGCTCGCCGACGCCGGGCGAGCGGAGCCAGAACGCACTTCCTGTGCGTTTCATCTGCGTCCTCCTGAACACTCGGGGCCTCTTTCACGTGCTCATAGGCACGAAGCCGCGATCACAGTACGCGGCAATGATCAACTTGGCGATACAGCCGGGAGTACACGGTGGCCCTGCAAGACACGCTTCACGCATACGAATACAAGACGTACGACTTCAAGACATACGAGTTCAAGACATACGGCACCAGGTCACTACGGCAGGAGACAGCCGCCGGACTGGGCGCGCAGATACTTCTGCTGCTCCTTCTCAGTACGGCCACCGGCCTGGGCCCGGCCGGACTGCTCACCGGCCTCGCGGTCTCCGTCACCGCCTGGGCCGTCCTCACCCGCGCCCTGGTGACCACCTGGCCCCGGCCCCGCACCTTCGGACCGGCCAACCGCGTCACGCTGGCCCGCGCCACTCTCGTCGGCGGCGTGACCGCGCTGGTCGCGGACTCCTTCCAGAACCCGCCGCCGGTCGCGGTCCTGGTTGCCCTCACCACCGTCGCCCTGATCCTCGACGCGGTCGACGGCCAGGTCGCCCGGCGTACCGGCACGGCCTCCGCCCTGGGCGCGCGCTTCGACATGGAGGTCGACGCCTTCCTCATCCTGGTGCTCAGCGTCTACGTCGCCACCTCCCAGGGCCCGTGGGTGCTGCTGATCGGCGGCATGCGCTACGCCTTCGTGGCGGCGGCCCGCGTCCTGCCGTGGCTGAACGGGGCACTGCCGCCCAGCATGGCCCGCAAGACGGTGGCCGCGTTCCAGGGCATCTTCCTGCTGGTGGCCGCAGCCGGGATCCTCCCGTCGATGGCGGCGTTCGGGGTGGTCCTGGTGGCGCTGTCGTCGCTGTGCTGGTCCTTCGGGCGGGACATCGGTTATCTGTGGCGGGTCAAAGCGGCCTTCGCGCCGCCCATGACGGATCGCGTCCGCTGAGCCCGATCACCCGGTCCAGCAGCGGGGCACCGGCCGCAACGGCGACCACGGGGCCGAAGGCGCCGCCCGGCGGGCGGTCGTCGGCGAACGCCGCGAGCATCGCGCACGACGCCTCGAGGCTCGCGGTGTCGGGCGCGTACGCCTGGCCCGTGGCGCGGGCCAGATCCCAGCCGTGGACAACCAGCTCGTCGACGGCGACCCGGCCCGCTTCGGCGGCGGGGAAGGTGATGCCGCCGGCCTGGGTCATGCCCTCCCACGCTCCGGGTTCGCGCCAGGTCGCGGCGAGCTCGTCGAGCGCCTTCGGCAGCTCACCACGCCAGTTGCCGTCGTCGTCGATGTCCGGCAGCACGGTCCCCGGGGCGGTGCCGGTCCTCTCGCCGAGCTCCTTGCGCCCCGCGTCGCGGAAAGCGACGCTCAGGCCGAGCAGATGCCCGAGCATGTTACGCACCGCGTACCCCGGGCAGGGCGTCGGCGCCTCGAGCTGATCGTCGGTGACGCCCTCGGCGAGCGCGGCGATCCGGCGCGCGGCCGGTTCCAGGTCGATCATGGGTGCACTTCCTTCGTCCTTCGGCCCTTCGGCCCTTCGGTCACACCCATGCAGACCGGTGCGGCCGCCGGAACTCATCGCCGTGAAGAAAAGTCCCTCTCGGCCGCAAGCGGCTCGACGGCCTGAAGCAGTTCGGCGAAGGCGCAGCGCAGCGCGGGCGAGGCCTCAGGGATCGCGAACGGCAAGCCCTGCGGCCGACGCCGGCTCCACCAAGCGCGTTCCTGAAGAGCACGCGCTTGTCCTCAATCGCCGGACGGGCTGAATTCAGCCCGTCCGGCGATTGAGGACGGAACCGGCCACCCGGACGGACCCGATCGCGCGGAAGAGCTACTCCTGCTTCTCGCCCGAGGCGAAGCGGGAGATGATCAGGGCGACGATGATGATCGCGCCGTTGAGGAACTGGTTCCACAGCGGGGGCACTCCGGCCAGGGTCATGACGTTGACCACGAGCTGGAGGGTGAGCACACCGGTCAGGGCGCCGAACAGGGTGCCGCGGCCGCCGTTGAGGCTGACGCCGCCGATGACGGTCGCCGCGAAGACCTGGAAGATCCAGCCGCTGCCCTGGTCGGCGGAGATGGAACCGTAGTGGCCGCTGTAGAGGACTCCGGCGAAGGCGGCGAGCAGGCCCCCGATGATCAGGACGATCCAGGTGATCCGGTCCACCCGGATGCCCGCGGTGCGGGCGGCCTCGGGGTTTCCGCCGATCGCGTAGAGGGCCCGGCCGTGCCGCAGCCAGGCCAGCGCGGAGCCGCCGATGGCGAAGAGCAGCGCGCAGATCCAGATGGCGGCGGGGACGCCGAGCCAGGCGGCGCGGCCGAGGTAGCTGAAGGAGGCGGGCATCTCGACGATGGACTGGCCCTCGGAGATGGCGATCTGGAGGCCGCGCAGCATGGTGAGCGCGCCGAGGGTGACGATGAATCCGTTGAGCCGCAGCTTGAGGATGAGGAAGCCGTTGACCGCGCCGATCAGCGCCCCGACGGCCAGGCACAGCGGTATCGCCGCCGACTCGGGGAAGAGCCCGAGGCCCGTGAAGCGTCCGCCGGAGCCGGGCAGGACCAGCCAGACCGCGATGACCGGGGCCACGCCGATGGTGGACTCCAGCGACAGGTCCATTCGGCCGACGATGAGGATCAGCGCCTCGGCCAGGACCAGCAGGCTCAGTTCGGTGGACTGCTGCGCCACCCCGATGAGGTTGTCCGAGGTGAGGAAGGCCGGCGAGACGATGAACCCGATGAGCCCCAGGACGAGGATGGCCGGGAGAAGCGAGAGCTCGCGCAGCCGGGAGAGGTCGGCCCGGCGGCGTGCGGTGCCGCTCGCCGCGGGCACCGCCTGCGCGGTGCCCGCGGCTTCGGTGGCATCTGTGGTGGCGGACATGGTCACCTTCCGGGCTTTTCGGCGGCTTCGGGGCGGGGTTCGGTGTCGTCGTCCTTGCCCGGTACGCCTTCCATCGCGGCGACCAGCTGGTCGTCCCGCCATCCGCGCCCGAACTCGGCGACCACCCGGCCGTGGAACATGGCCACGACCCGGTCGCAGACCCGCAGGTCGTCCAGCTCGTCGGAGATGATCAGGGCGGCCCGGCCGTCGTCGGCGACCTGACGGATCCTGGCGAGCAGGAATTCCTTGGACCTGACGTCGACCCCGTTGGTCGGCCGGATGGTCACCAGGACATGGGGGTCGGCGGCCAAGGCGCGGGCGACGACGACCTTCTGCTGGTTGCCCCCGGACAGCGCGGAGACCGGGGTGGCCGGGCCGGGGGTCTTGATGTCCAGGTCCTTGATCATGCGCTGGGCGAAGGCCCTGGTCCGGGAGGGCAGCACGATGCCGTACGGGCCGAGTTGGTCGGTGACGGTCAGCGTGGCGTTCTCCGCGACGCTGCGGTTGTTGACCAGTCCCTGAAGGCGGCGGTCCTCGGGGACCAGGCCGACGCCCGCGGCGAGCGCCGACGGCACGCTGCCGGTGCGGACCTCGCGGCCGGCCACCCGGATCCGTCCGGTCTCGGGGCGGTGCAGGCCGGCCACCGTCTCGCCGAGGCGTACGTTGCCGCTGGCGGCGGCTCCGGCCAGGCCCACCACCTCGCCGGCCCGTACCGACAGGGACAGGTCCCGGTAGGCGTTCTGGAGCGAGAGCCCGTCGCAGGCCAGCAGTTCCCGCGCGTCGCCCTCGGCCGCCGCGACGGCCTTGTCCGTCACGGCTTCGGCGGCGGCCGCGGCGGCCGTGGCGGTGCCCTCGCCGGTCATGGCCTCCACCAGGGCCTTGTGGCCGAGCTCGGCGACGGGGGCGGTGAGGATGTGGCGGGCGTCCCGGTAGACAGTGACGGTGCCGCAGAGGTCGTAGACCTCCTGGAGGTGGTGGGAGATGAAGAGGAAGGCGACGCCCTGCCGCTGCAGGTCACGGAGCTTGTCGAAGAGGCGGGCGATGCCGCGGGCGTCGAGCTTCGCGGTCGGCTCGTCCAGGATGATGAACCGCGCGCCGAAGGAGAGCGCCCGCGCGATTTCCACGAACTGCCGCTGTTCCACGGTCAGGTCCTTGGCACGGGCGGCCGGGTCGATGCCGACGCCGTACTCGGCGAGCAGCTGCTCGGCGCGCTGCCGCAGCGCCTTCCAGCGGATGGGCCGCAGCGCGCCGGGGCTCTGGCGGTCCAGGAAGAGGTTCTCGGCCACGGTCAGCTCGCCGATGGTCATGGAGTGCTGGTAGACGCAGGCGACCCTGGCCCGCCAGGCCTCGGTGTCGCCGGGGGACGGGGCCGGCCCGCCGGAGAAGCTCAGCGTCCCGGTGTCCGGCTGCTGCAGGCCGGTCAGGACGGACACGAGCGTGGACTTGCCCGCTCCGTTGCGGCCGACCAGGGCGTGCGCCTCGCCCTCGGCGACCGAGATACGGGCGTCGCGCAGCGCGACGGTGGCGCCGAAGCGCTTGCTGATCCCGGTCGCCTCGGCCACGGGGGCCGGTCGCCCGGTCGTGGTCTCCGCCATGCTGGGTACCGTCCTTCGCGTACGGATGGGTGGCTAGTGCTGTGGCTGGGAACGTTCGCCGGGTTGCGCAGCCCGCCGGCTGCGCTTGTCCTCAATCGCCGGACGGGCTGAATTCAGCCCGTCCGGCGATTGAGGACGGAACCAGAAGCCGGACGGACCCTGCAAACCATTCCGGTCACCGCACTAGCCGATGTTGTTGCCCCAGAGCGTCTTGTCGTCGACGTTGGCCTTGGTCACCAGCGGGGCGGGCAGCTGGTCCTCCAGGCCGTTGGGGATCGTGATGATGGTGGAGTCGTGGTCGGTCGCCCCGGGCTGGAAGGTCTTGCCGGCGGCCGCGGCCTCGGCGTAGTACAGCGCGTACTTGGCGTAGAGGTCGGCGGGCTGGGAGACGGTGGCGTCGATCTCGCCCTTGCGGATCGCGTCGAACTCCTGCGGGATGCCGTCGTTGGAGATGATCGTGATGTGGCCGGCGGTGCCCGCGGGCTTGAGCAGCCCCTTCTGCTTGAGCAGGGCCAGGGTGGGCTGGAGGAAGACCCCGCCGGCCTGCATGTAGATGCCGTTGAGGTCGGGGTGCTGGGCGAGCAGGCTCTGGAGCTTGGCCGAGGCGACGTCGCCCTTCCAGTCGGTGGGCAGCTCGAAGACCTTGATCTTGGGGAAGTCCGTCTTCATGCACGAGGCGAAGGCCTCGGAGCGGTCCCGTCCGTTGATGGAGTCCAGCGCGCCCTGGAACTCGGCGACCTTGCCCTTGCCGCCCAGCTGCTTGCCCAGGTACTGGCAGGCCTTGGTGCCGTACGCCTTGTTGTCGGCGCGGACCACCATGTAGACGTCGCCCTTGTCCGGCCGGGTGTCGACGCTCACCACGGGGATCTTCTTGGACGCCAGCGTGTCCAGGGTCGAGGCGATGGCGCCGGTGTCCTGCGGGGCCATGACGATCGACTTGGCCCCGGTGTTCTCGAAGACCTGGACGTTGGCGACCAGCTTGGTGACGTCGTTCTGGGAGTTGCTGAGCGGCAGGTTGTTGACGCCGTCCGCCTTGATGTCCTTCTTCAGGTACTGCGCGTAGGAGTTCCAGAAGTCGGAGTCCGATCGCGGCAGGTCGATGCCGATCGCCGGCTTCTTGGCGGCGCTCGTGCCCGCGCTCTCGCTTCCGCGGTTGCAGGCGGTGGCGAGGCCCGCCACCGCGAGGGCGGCCGCGGCGAGGGTGGCGGTGGAGCGCGTCGGTGTGAACCTCATGGCCGTGGTCTCTCCTTCTCCGGAACGGTGCAGCGGGGCGGCTGATCTACGGGCTCGGGGCCCGGGCTGCGGGCGGGTGCCGATGCGGCCGGGGCATGCCCGGTCCACAGCAGGGCCTCACGACAGGTCCGCGAGGGGGGTCTGCAGAGGGTCGATTCATCCGAGGTCTCCCGGACGTCGAGGACGTTACGACCGCATTGCCACTCTGACAAGCCCCAAAGTCGACCCGACTGCGCAAGCCGGACACCGGACCGGCCTCCGCCGCGCCGGGACACCTCCCTGCGAGTCCGCCGACACCATGGATGACCTGCTACGGAGTGGACCATCGGGGTGCCCGGGCGAGAGCGGGGCCCCGGTTCACAATTCGGCAACGCCCCAGCGACAAAGGCTTGCTCAATGGAGCTTCGCGCCACGAATTGTCCGTATTGCCGCTATCGGCGACGAGGCTGGAGTCGAAAACAGCCATAAGGCATGAAATCCGGCAGACCAAACCACGGTCCTCGGCTGACATGCCGGACCGTTCACCTGAAGTGGACGTGCCGGGCGCATAAGGTCACACATACATCCGAGGACTTGTTGCCTTCGCCGTCTTCCGCCTCTACAGTCACGAAGGCGCAAGACCTCCGATGTCTTGATCACGTCCCACAGAGCGGGCCGAACCCAGTGAAAGGCACTGCCTTGTCAGCGACACGAGCCCGCGTCACCGCGGTCGACACGTACGACATCCGGTTCCCCACCTCACGGGAGCTGGACGGGTCGGACGCGATGAATCCGGACCCCGACTACTCCGCCGCCTACGTGGTGCTGCGTACCGATGCCGCCGACGGGCTGGAGGGCCACGGGTTCGTCTTCACCATCGGGCGCGGCAACGACGTGCAGGTCGCGGCGATCGAGGCGCTGCGCCCGTATCTGCTCGGCCGGGAGGTCGAGGAGATCTGCGCCGATCCCGGCACGGTCAGCCGCGAGCTGATCGGCGACAGCCAACTGCGCTGGCTGGGCCCGGAGAAGGGCGTGATGCACATGGCGATCGGCGCCGTCGTCAACGCCGTCTGGGACCTGGCCGCCAAGCGCGCGGACAAGCCGCTGTGGCAGCTGCTGGCGGACGCCGAGCCCGCATGGCTGGTCCGCCAGGTCGACTTCCGCTACATCGCCGACGCCCTCGCCCCCGAGGACGCGCTCGGCCTGCTCACCCGGGGCAGGCAGGGCGCCGTGGAACGCCGGGCGGTGCTGCTGGAACGCGGCTTTCCCGGTTACACCACCTCGCCCGGCTGGCTGGGCTACTCCGACGAGAAGCTCACCCGCCTGGCCAAGCAGGCCATCGCCGACGGCTTCACCCAGATCAAGCTGAAGGTCGGCGCCGACCTGGCCGACGACATCCGGCGGCTGCGCGCCGCCCGCGCGGCCGTCGGACCGGACGTCCGCATCGCCATCGACGCCAACCAGCGATGGAACGTCGACGAGGCGATCCAGTGGACCAACGCGCTCGCCGAGTTCTCCCCGTACTGGATCGAGGAGCCCACCAGCCCCGACGACATCCTCGGCCACGCCTCCGTCCGCCGG
This sequence comes from Streptomyces sp. NBC_01537, assembly GCF_045040445.1. Lineage (NCBI taxonomy): Bacteria > Bacillati > Actinomycetota > Actinomycetes > Kitasatosporales > Streptomycetaceae > Streptomyces > Streptomyces sp. NBC_01537. Next base: position 1,559,512 of record NZ_CP109392.1, read on the forward strand.
GCGGTTGCCCCCGTCAAGGTGGCCACCGGCGAGCATGTGCAGAACCGCGTCGTCTTCAAGCAGTTGCTGCAGGCAGGCGCCATCGACGTGCTCCAGATCGACGCGGCCCGGGTGGGCGGGGTCAACGAGAACCTGGCCATCCTGCTGCTGGCGGCGAAGTTCGGCGTGCCGGTGTGCCCGCACGCGGGCGGGGTAGGGCTGTGCGAGCTGGTCCAGCACCTGTCGATGTTCGACTACGTGGCGCTGTCCGGCACCACGCAGGACCGCGTCATCGAGTACGTCGACCATCTGCACGAGCACTTCGTCACGCCGGTCGTGATGCGCGAGGGCCACTACACCGCCCCGACGGCGCCCGGCTTCTCCGCACAGATGAAGGCCGGGTCGATCGCCGAGTACCGCTACCCCGACGGTGCCTTCTGGGCCGCCGACCGCGCACGGCAGGAAGGCCGGACCGCATGAGTGACGACCTGACCGGCCTGCGGGCCCTGGTGACCGGCGGCGCCTCGGGCATAGGGCTGGCCACCGCGCTGCTGCTGGCCCGCCGGGGCGCCCGGGTCGCCGTACTGGACCTCACGCCCGGCGGACTGCCCGAACCGCTGCTGCCCTTCAAGGCCGACGTCTGCGACGACGCGTCGGTGCGGGCCGCCGTCGAGGCGGCGGCCACGGAACTCGGCGGCCTGGACATCGTGGTGAACAACGCCGGCATCGGCGCCATAGGCACCGTCGAGGACAACCCCGACGAGCAGTGGCACCGGGTGCTCGACGTCAATGTCCTGGGGATGGTACGCACCACCCGCGCAGCCCTGCCGTATCTGCGGCGCTCCGCGAACGCCGCGATCGTCAACACCTGCTCGATCGCCGCCACCGCCGGGCTGCCGGCGCGCGCCCTCTACAGCGCCAGCAAGGGCGCCGTGCTGTCCCTGACCCTGGCGATGGCCGCCGACCACGTTCGCGAGGGCATCCGCGTCAACTGCGTCAACCCCGGCACCGCCGACACCCCCTGGGTGGGCCGGCTGCTGGACGCCGCCGACGACCCCGAGGGCGAGCGGGCCGCCCTCAACGCCCGTCAGCCGATGGGCCGTCTGGTCACGGCCGAGGAGGTCGCGGCGGCCATCGGCTACCTGGCGAGCCCCGCCGCGGCCTCGGTCACCGGCGCCTCGCTCGCCGTGGACGGCGGCATGCAGGGACTGCGGATCCGGCCGCCCGCCACGTCATGACAAGCGCCGCGCCGGGCGGCAGAGCCGTACCCTCGTCCACGCCGACAAAGGAGCCGTCGTGAGAATCGCCCTGCACACCAAGGTCCGCGCCGACCGCGTCGAGGAGTACGAGGCGGCGCACCGCGAGGTCCCCGAGGAGCTGACCGCCGCCATCCGCGCGGCGGGGGCGAGCGAGTGGACGATCTGGCGCAGCGGTACCGACCTCTTCCACGTACTGGAGGTCGAGGACTACCCCGCCATGATCGCCGTGCTGGAGAAGCTGCCGGTCAACATCGCCTGGCAGGCGCGGATGACCGAGCTGCTGGAGGTCGTCCACGACTACTCGGCCGAGGGAGCGGACGCCTCGCTGCCCGTGGTGTGGGAGCTGTGACGGCCATGGGCACGGCCACGGGCATCGTCGACGCCCATCACCACGTCTGGGATCTCTCGGTACGCGGCCAGGACTGGATCACCGGCGAGCGGATGGCCCCGCTGGCCCGCTCCTTCACCCTCGACGACCTCGCTCCCGAAGCCCAGGCCGCCGGGGTCACCGCGACCGTCGTGGTGCAGACGGTCACCGTGCCGGAGGAGACCCCGGAGCTGCTGGCCCTTGCCGGGAAGGGCGAACTGGTCGCCGGGGTCGTGGGCTGGACCGACCTCACCGCTCCGGGTGTCGCCGACGAGCTGGCCCGGCTGCGCGAACTGCCGGGCGGGGAGCGCCTGGTGGGCATCCGTCACCAGGTCCAGGGCGAGCCCGACCCGCTCTGGCTGCTCCGCCCCGACGTCCTGCGCGGCCTGAGCGCCGTCGCCGACGCCGGGCTCGTCTACGACCTGGTCGTCCTGCCGCACCAGCTCCCGGCCGCCTACCGGGCGGCGGCCCGGCTGCCCGAGCTGGCCTTCGTCCTGGACCACCTGGGCAAACCCCCAATCGCCGCCATGAAACCGCGCCCCTGGGCCGACGACGTACGGGTCCTGGCCACGCTGCCCAACGCCTACTGCAAGCTCTCCGGCATGGTCACCGAAGCCGACTGGCACTCCTGGCAGCCCGCCGGCCTGGCCCCCTACGCCGACGCCGTCCTGGACGCGTTCGGCCCCGACCGCCTCATGTTCGGCTCCGACTGGCCGGTCTGCCGCCTCGCCGCCTCGTACGCCGAGGTCGTCGACACCGCCCGCGTCCTGACGTCCGGACTCACCCCGGCCGAGCAGCGGGAGGTCTTCTCCGGCACCGCGACCCGCGTCTACGGCCTGCCGGAACGGCCCCGCCCGCGTACGGGCGGGGCCGCCGGTCCGTCCTACCGGGACGGGGACGGTGTCCCGAGGGGCACCGGGGCGTAGCCGGTGGGCCGGGTGGTGAAGGTGCCCCGGCCCTGGGTGCGGCTGCGCAGGCGCGTCGCGTAGCCGAACAGCTCGGCGAGCGGCACGGTGGCGGTGAGCACCGCCGTGCCGGCCCGGGCGACGGAGCCGCAGACGCGGCCGCGTCGTGCGGCCAGGTCGCCGAGCACCCCGCCCACCGCGTCGTCGGGCACGGTGACCGTGACCTCGGCCACCGGTTCCAGGAGCACCATCGCGCTTGCCCGCAGGGCTTCCCGCAGGGCCAGCCGTCCGGCCGTACGGAACGCCATCTCCGAGGAGTCCTTGGGATGGGTGGCCCCGTCGGTCAGGGTGACCCGCAGCCCGGTCACCGGGTGACCGCCGAGCGGCCCCTCGGCCAGGGCGTCCCGGCAGCCGGCCTCGACCGCCTGGACGTAGCTCTGCGGGACCCGGCCGCCGACGACGGTGGACCGGAAGCCGAAGCCCTCCTCCATCGGCTCCACGTCGAGGACGACATGGGCGAACTGCCCGGCGCCGCCGTCCTGTTTGACGTGCCGGTACACCAGCCCGGACACGCCGCGGGCGACCGTCTCCCGGTAGGCGACCCGGGGCCGGCCGACGGCGATGTCCAGCCCGGCGGCACGGCGGATCCGTTCCACCGCCACCTCCAGGTGCAGCTCGCCCAGCCCCGACAGCACGGTCTGACCGGTCTCGGGATCGGTCCTGACCACCAGCGAGGGATCCTCCTCGGCCAGCCGCGCCAACGCCGGCACCAGCCGGTCGCTGTCGGTGTTCCTGGCGGCCTCGACCGCCACCGAGACCACCGGATCGGCGACGACCGGCGGTTCGAGGAGCAGCGGAGCCGCCGGGTCGCACAGCGTGGCCCCGGCGCGGGCGGCCTTCGGCCCGATCACCGCGACGATGTCCCCGGCCACCGCCCGGTCCACCTCCTGGTGGCGGTCGGCCTGCACCCGCAGGATCCGGCTGATCCGCTCCCTGCGCCCCGCACCCACGTCCAGCACCGCCTCTCCTTTTCCGATGGTTCCCGAGAACACCCGTACGTACGTCAGCCGCCCCGTCGCGGTCGAGTTCACCTTGAACGCCAGCGCCTCGAACGGCGCCGCCGGGTCCGCCCGGGGCGGCGGCAGGTACGCCACCACCGCGTCCAGCAGCGGCTCGATCCCCCGGTTGCGGTACGCCGAACCGCACAGCACCACCACGCCCTCGCCGGTACGGGTCAGGTCGCGCAGCGCGCGGGCCAGCGTCCCGGCGGACACCGACGACTGCGCGCAGAACTCCTCCAGCGCGGCCGGGTGGAGCTCAGCCACCGCTTCCTCCAGCAGTCCGCGGCGCCGCTGCGCCTCGTCCCGCAGCCCCTCCGGTACGGGGCCCTCCGCGAACGCGTCGGCGCTCCACACCAGGGACCGCATGCGCAGCAGATCCACCACTCCGGTGAACCCGTCCTCCTTCCCGATCGGCAACTGGACCACCAGCGGGGCCGGATGCAGCCGCTCGCGGATCGAGTCGACGGCCGTGTCGAGGTCGGCGCCGGCGCGGTCCAGCTTGTTCACGAACGCGATCCGCGGCACCCCGTGCCGGTCGGCCTGCCGCCACACCGACTCGCTCTGCGGCTCGACTCCGGCGACGGCGTCGAACACCGCGATCGCGCCGTCGAGCACGCGCAGCGAGCGCTCCACCTCGTCGGAGAAGTCGACATGGCCCGGGGTGTCGATGAGGTTGATCCGGTGGCCGTCCCAGGCGCAGCTCACCGCCGCGGCGAAGATGGTGATGCCACGATCGCGCTCCTGGGAGTCGAAGTCGGTGACGGTCGTCCCGTCGTGCACCTCGCCACGCTTGTGGGTGGTCCCGGTGGCGTAGAGGATCCGTTCGGTGACGGTGGTCTTGCCGGCATCCACGTGGGCGAGGATGCCCAGATTGCGGTACAGGTCGGTGCGCACGGCGCATGGCCTTTCAAGGTGATCGCGAACAGAGCAGCGCGATTCCCGGGCGGAACGGCCCGTGGACCTGCGGTCAGGTCAGGCGTTCGCCACGGACATCCGGTTCCGGCCGCGCAGCCGGCACCGGGCGCCGCAGGACACCAGGATCACCTCGTACCGTGACCGGGGAATCCGGGGAGCGACGACAGCGGTGCGGTTGCGCACGGCCGGGCTCCCCTCACTCGTCACGGTGCGCGCCACGACGCGGATGTGGTGGCGGCGCGCGATTCGTGGCGAGTGTAGTGAGGCCGCCGCAGCCGGTGCACCGGGTTTTCCCGCTCCGCTTGCGTCGACCTTCGACGGCCTCCCCTGCTACCTTCCGGCCGGTGACTGTGAATCCGACGAAGTCAGAGCTGCTCCACCGGGCGGAACCGGTGGGCGGCCCCGTCGAACTGCGCGGCGCTCTCGACCTGGAGCGCACCGGGGCCGGCTGGCTGCCGCACCGGCTGCCGCGCTGGACCCGGGACCAGTACCCGCCGGGGTCGCTGCAGGACGTCGTGCTCGAACCCTGCGGGGTGCGGCTGTGTTTCCGCAGCGAGGCGGACACGGTCGAGCTGGAGCTGCTCGCCACCCAGGGTGTGTGGGAGGGCGATCCGGTCCCGGACCGGGTCGAGGGATTCGACCTCGTGGTGGACGGGGAGGTGGCAGCGGCAGCGGTGTCCCCGGCGCGCGGCACGATTGTGGTCTTCAACGAGACGGGGGTGCTGAGCCGGACCGAGGGAGCGGTTGGCGCCGTACGCTTCACCGGCCTTCAGCAGCGGCCGGGAATGCACGAGTTCGAGCTCTGGCTCCCCCACCACACCCGGGTCGAGCTCACCGGGCTGCGGGCCGACGCGCCGTTCCACCCGCCCACCCCGGCCACCGCGCCGCGCTGGCTGCATCACGGCAGCTCGATCAGCCACTGCCGCGAGGCCCTGCGGCCCACCGGAACCTGGCCGGCCGTGGCGGCCCGCCTGGCCGGGCTGGAACTGGTCAACCTGGGCTTCAGCGGCCAGGCCCAGCTGGACGGCTTCACCGCGCGGGCCATCCGGGACACCCCGGCCGACCTGATCAGCCTGAAGCTGGGCATCAACGTGGTCAACGCCGACTCGATGCGGCTGCGCGCCTTCATACCGGCTGTGCACGCCTTCCTCGACACCATCCGCGACGGCCACCCGCACACACCGCTGCTGCTGATCTCACCGATCCACTCCCCCTCGGTCGAGGACCGCCCCGGCCCCTCCTACGTCGATCCGGATGCCGACAGGCTGTGGTTCACCACCTACGGCACCCCGGCCGAGGTCGCCGAGGGCCGGCTGAGCATGGAGTCGATCCGCGCCACGCTCGCCGCCCTGACCGCCGAGCGCGCCAAGAGCGACCCGCACCTGAGCTATCTCGACGGCCGCGAGCTGTTCGGCCCGGCCGACGCGGACCACCTCCCCGACAACCTGCACCCCGACCCGGTCGGCTACCGGCTGATGGGCGAGCGGTTCGTTCGTCTCACGCCCGGGTTCAGCGGCCGCTGAGGCGCCGTACGACCTCGCCGAGGACGGCCACCCCTTCGCCGATCTCGGTCGGCGTGCTCGCGGCGTAGCCGAGGACGAGACCAGGGGCGGCCGGGCGCTGGCAGTGCCAGGACAGCGGCTGGACCTTCACGCCGCGCGCGAGCGCGGCGGCGGCGAGGCCGGTGTCGGTGAATCGGGAGTCGGTGAATCCGGTACCGGTGAATCCGCCTTCGGCTTCGAAGGTGACCATCAGGTGCAGGCCGGCCGCCGCACCGTGCACGACCGTGCCCGGCAGGTGGGTCCTGACGGCGTCGATCGTCGCGTCCCGGCGGCAGCGGTGGCGCCTGCGGACCAGGCGCAGGTGGCGTTCCAGCTCGCCCGACTCCATGAGCCGGGCCAGCACCAGCTGCGGCAGTACGGAGGTGCCGAGGTCGGCGAACCGCTTGGCCGCCACCAAGGCGTCGAGGTACTTGGGCGGGGCGAGCAGCCATCCCAGGCGCAGGGCGGGAGCCAGCAGCTTGGACACGCTCCCGGTGTAGACGACCTGGTCGGCGAGGACCGACCGCAGGGCCGGTACCGGCGGCCGGTCGTAGCGGTGCTCGGCGTCGTAGTCGTCCTCGATGACCAGGCCGCCCTCCCCCGCCCAGGCCATCAGCTCGCGCCGCCGTTCCCCGCCGAGCACCACCCCCGTGGGGAACTGGTGGGCCGGGGTGAGCAGGACGGCCGGGGCGCCGGTGGCGCGCAGCGCGTCGACGCGTACGCCCTCGGAGTCGACCGGGACGGCCGGGGTGTCCAGCCCGCCCTCGCGCAGATGCTGACGCACCCCGAGCGACCCGGGGTCCTCCACCGCGACCTCGCGGATCCCGTCACGGCGGAGCACCCGCGTGAGCAGGGTGAGCGTCTGAGCGGTGCCGGAGACGATGACGACCTCGTCCGGGTCCGCCCTGATCCCGCGGTTGCGGGCCAGCCAGTTGGCGACGGCGAGCCGCAGCGCCGGTGCCCCGCGGGGATCGCCGTATCCGAAGTCGGCCGCCGAGAGGCCGGTGAGCACCGACCGTTCGGCGCGCAGCCACGCCGTACGCGGAAACGCGGCCAGGTCGGGCACGCCGGGCGTCAGATCGATGCGGGCTCTGGCCGCTCGCATCGCGTCGAAGACGTCGGCGCCGGGCGGTCCGGCGAACAGCGCGCTCGTGCGCGGCGGAGCGGCGGGCGCGGGAGACCACGCCGCCACCGGCGGAGCGGCGACGACGATCGTGCCGCTCCTCCCCCGGCCGGCGGCGTGTCCGTCCTCGACCAGGCGCTGGTAGGCCTCGGTGACCACGCCACGGGACACCCGCAGTTCGCCCGCCAGCACCCGGGTGGCCGGCAGCCGGCTCCCCACGGGCAGCCGGCCGTCGGAGATCGCCTGCCGCAGCCGCCGGGCCAGCCAGTCCGAGAGCCCGCCGGGCGGGGCGTCGGCGGTATCGAGCTGGAGGAAGTCGGACCCGGAGGTTCCAGCGGTTTTGGACCGGTCGGATGACCCCTCTTTGGACCTGTTCACCGGTCCATAGTGCCAGCAGGCTGAACCGCATGAACAGCTACGTACACGGCTATTCGGAGCACGAGACCCGGCGCCTCGGCGACCAGGCGGACACCCTGGCCGCGCTCCTGCACTCCGGAACCGCCTACCCCGCCGGCAGCCGGGTGCTGGAGGTCGGCTGCGGGGTCGGCGCCCAGACGGTGCACCTGGCCGGCGGCAGCCCGGGAGCGCACATCACCGCCGTCGACATCTCCGACGACTCGCTCGCGCTGGCCCGCGCCCGGGTGGCCGCCCACGCCCCCGGCGCAGCGGTGGAGTTCCACCGTGCCGACCTGCTCGACCTGCCCTTCCCCGACGCCTCCTTCGACCACCTCTTCGTCTGCTTCGTCCTGGAACACCTGCCGGATCCCCGGCTTGCCCTCTCCTCGCTGCGGCGCGTACTGCGCCGCGGCGGCACCCTCACCGTGATCGAGGGCGACCACGAGTCGGCCTTCTTCCACCCCGCGAGCCCCTACGCCCGGGCGGCGATCGGCCACCAGGTCCGGCTGCAGTCCATCGCCGGGGGAAACGCGCTGCTCGGCAGGCAGCTGCAGCCTCTGATCACCCGTGCCGGATACAGGGACGTCACCGTCCGCCCGCGCACGGTCTACGCCGACCCCAGCCGCCCCGAGCTGGTGGACGGCTTCACCCGCGACACCTTCATCGCCATGATCGAGTCCGTACGGGACGACGCCCTGGCCGCCGGCCTCACCACCCCCGCCGACTGGGACCGGGGCATCGCCGACCTGCACCGGACCACGGACGACGGCGGGACCTTCCACTACACCTTCTTCAAGGCAATTGCCGTGAACCCGGTGGCCGGGCCGGTGGCCGAGCCGGTGGCCGGGCCCGCCTTCCGCACCGCCACCGACAGCGACATCCCGGCCCTCGTCGCCCTCATCGAATCCGCCTACCGCGGCGATTCCAGCCGGACCGGCTGGACCACCGAGGCCGATCTCCTCCAGGGCCGCCGCACGGACCCGGAGGGCGTCGCGGCCGTCATCCACGGGACCGGCAGCCGCATGATCGCCGTCGAGGCGGACGGGCGGCTCGTCGGCTGCTGCCAGCTCGAAAACCGCGGCGGCCACGCCTACTTCGGCATGTTCGCGGTGCGGCCCGGCCTGCAGGGCGGCGGCCTCGGCAGGCGGATCCTCGCCGAGGCCGAGCGCTTCGCGCGCGAGGAGTGGGGCGCCGGCGAGATGCACATGACGGTGATCTCCGCCCGCGAGGACCTCATCGCCTGGTACGTACGCCGCGGCTACACCCGCACCGGTGAGATGAGCCCCTTCCCGTACGGCGAGGAGCGGTTCGGCCTGCCCACCCGCGGCGATCTGCGGTTCGAGCTGCTGGTGAAGAAGCTGAAGGGTTTTTGATGGTTTTCCGCGCTTGACCCTGCCGTCGGCTGCCCGCAGGCTCGAAGCGCCCGCACATCCGGGCCCGCGCCATCCGCACGCAAGGAGCACCCGTGGCACTGCTGGACCACAAAGTCGTCCTCGTCAGCGGGGGCACGCAGGGCGTGGGCGCAGCGGTCGCACGGGCCGCCGCCCGCGAAGGGGCCGTCGTCGCGGTGACCGGACGGCGGCGGGAGCCGGGTGAGGCCCTGGCGGCCGAGCTGCGCAAGGGCGGCGCGGACGCGATGTTCGTACGTACGGATGTCGCCGACCCGGCGCAGGCGCAGGCATCGGTCGCGGCGGTGCTCGCGGAGCACGGCCGCGTGGACTGCCTGGTGAACGCGGCGGGGCTCACCTCCCGGGGCACGCTGCTGGACACCACACCCGAGCTGTTCGACGCCCATGTGGCCATCAACCTGCGGGGCCCGTTCTTCACCATGCAGGCCGTGGTGCGGGACATGGTGGCCCGCAAGGCGCCCGGCACCATCGTCAATGTCATCACCTCCTCCGAGCACGGCGGCCAGCCGTTCCTGGCCCCCTATGTCGCCGCCAAGGCCGGACTGGCGGGCCTCACCCGCAACGCGGCGCACGCCCACCGCTGGGACCGGGTCCGCATCAACGGCGTGAACATCGGCTGGACGGAGACCGAGGGCGAGGACGCCACGCAGCGCGAGTTCCACGGGGCGGACGACGGCTGGCGCGAACGGGCCGCGGCCGCGCTGCCGATGGGCAAGCTCGGGCAGGCCGACGAGATCGCCGACTTCATCGTGTTCCTGCTCTCGGAGCGCAGCGGGGTCGTCACCGGCTCCGTCATCGACTGGGACCAGAACGTCCTGGGCGGCCTGGACTGACCCCGCACCACCAGAACCGAACTCCACGGAAGGTCACCCCATGCGCCTCGGTCTGATCGGTCTCGGAAGGATCGGCGCCTTTCACGCCGAGACTCTGACGCGGCTGTCCGCCGTCGAATCCCTCGTCGTCACCGACGCCCGGCCGGAGGCGGTCAAGCACCTCGCCGACCGGCTCGACGTCGAGGTGGCCGACTCGGCGGCACTGCTGCTGGCCTCCGGCGTGGACGGCGTCGTCATCGCCGCCGCGACCGACGCCCATCCCGAGCTGCTGCTGGCCGCCGTCGAGGCGGGCGTGCCGGTGTTCTGCGAGAAGCCGGTGGCCCGCAGTGCGGCGGAGGGCGTGGAGGTGCTGCGCCGGGTGTCGGGCTCCGGGGTGCCGGTGCAGATCGGCTACCCGCGCCGCTTCGACGAGGGCTTCATGGCGGCCCGCGCCGCCGTGGCGAGCGGCGAGCTGGGATGGCTGCACACGGTCCGCTCCACGACGCTCGACCCGGCCCCTCCCCCGCCGGCCTACGTGGCGGTCTCCGGCGGCATCTTCCGCGACTGCTCCGTCCACGACTTCGACGCCATCCGCTGGGTGACCGGCCGCGAGGTCGTCGAGGTGTACGCGGCCGGCGGCAACCGGGGCGCCGAGTTCTTCCGGGACGCAGGCGACGCCGACACCGCCTCGGCCGTGCTCACCCTGGACGACGGGACGCTGGCCGTGGTGTCCAACACCCGCTACAACCCCCGTGGTTACGACGTGCGCCTGGAGCTGCACGGCTCCGAGGACAGCATCGCCGTCGGCCTGGAGGACCGCCTTCCGCTGCGCTCGGTCGAGCCCGGTGCCACCTTCCCGGCCGGCCGGCCGCACCACTTCTTCATGGACCGCTTCGGGGCGGCCTTCCGCGCCGAACTCGCCGCCTTCACCGAGGTCGTCGCCGGGCGGCGGACCTCGCCCTGCACGATCGCCGACGCCCTGGAGGCGGGCTGGATCGCCGAGGCCTGCACCCTGTCGCTCGCCGAGCACCGGCCGGTCCGCGTGGACGAGGTGCGCGCATGACCGGGCCCCTGCGTATCGGTGTCCTGGGTGCCGCCCGCATTTCCGAGCTCTCCATCGTCGGCCCGTCCCGGACGGCCGGGCACCGCCTGGTCGCCGTCGCGGCGCGCGACCGGAGCAGGGCGGAGCGGTTCGCCGCCCTGCACGGTGTGGAGCGGGTGCTCGGCTCGTACGAGGACGTCATCGCCGATCCGGAGGTCGAGGCGGTCTACAACCCGCTGGCCAACGCCCTGCACGGGCCCTGGAATCTCGCCGCCGTGCGGGCCGGCAAGCATGTGCTCACCGAGAAGCCCTTCGCGAGCAACGCCGAGGAGGCGCGCGAGGTCCGCGACGCCGCGGCGGCGGCCGGTGTGACGGTCATGGAGGGCTTCCATTATCTCTACCACCCCGTGACGCGGCGTCTGCACGAACTGCTGGACTCCGGCGAGCTGGGCGAACTGCGCGCGGTGGAGGCGGACATGATCATGCCCGCTCCCGATGACAGCGACCCCCGCTGGTCGTACGAACTCGCGGGCGGCGCCCTCATGGACCTGGGCTGCTACAGCGTGCACGCGAACCGGGCCCTCGCGCCCTGGGCCGGCGGCACCCCGCGGCTGGCCAAGGCGCGCGGCGGGGAGCGGCCGGGGCGGCCGGGGGTCGACGCGTGGCTGGAGGCCGAACTCGAGTTCCCCGGCGGCGCGACGGGAACGGCCCGCTGCCACATGGACGCGCAGGAACTGCGCTTCTCCTGCCGCGTCGTGGGCTCCCGTGGCGAGGCGACCGCCGCCAACTTCGTGCAGCCGCACGTCGACGACCGCGTCACGGTGACCACCCCGGCCGGACGGCGCGTCGAGGAACTGGGCCGCCGCTCCTCGTACACCTTCCAGCTGGAGGCCTTCGCCGCCCATCTGCGGGAGGGCGCCGCGCTGCCCACCGGCGCGGATGACGCGGTGGCCACGATGGAGCTGATCGACGACTGCTACCGGGCCGCGGGCTTCGGGCCGCGCCCCCGGATCAGTCGTGCGGCGCCGGGCCCGGCACGTTGAACGGCGTCACGACCTGGATGCCGGCCGGCCAGGACACCACGGGCCCGGGCAGCGCGCCCTGCGCCTGCATGATGACGTGGCAGACGCGCCGCATGTCCTGGCCCAGGTCGTGGTGAAGGACGGCTGACACCCGGCGGTCGCGCAGCAGCCGCAGATTGTCGTCGTCGAGGTCGTGGGCGATGAACACCGCGCAGGGCCGCCCCAGGGTTTCGAAGGCGTCGGCGGTGGCGAGATTGCCGCCGCCGATGGAGTACACGGCCACGATGCCGGGGTCGCCGCGCAGCGCCTCGAGGGCGAGTTCGCGCAGCCGGTCGTCCAGCCCGCCGCTCTCGGTGATGTCGACGAGCGCGCGCTGCGGCTGCGTCTGCCGCATGGCGCTGCGGAACCCCATCTCGCGCTCCTCCTCACCGCGGAAGGAGCCGCTGCTCAGGGTGATCAGTACATTGCCGGGACGGTCGCCCAGCCACTGCCCGATGAGATAGGCCGCGGTGGCACCGGCGGCCCGGTTGTCGATGCCGACATACGACAGGCGCCGGCTGGTCGGCAGGTCGGTCACCAGGGTGACGACCGGGATGCCGCGGCGTACGAGCCTGGCGACGGCGGCGGTCACCTCGGGGCGGTCGGGCGCCTTCAGGACCACGCCCTGCGACCCTCGGGCCGCGATGCGGTCGAGGGTGGCGACCAGCTCCTGCGTGGTGCAGGTCTCGCGGAAGTGGAAGCGGGACCGGATGACGGCGGGCCGCAGCGACGGCAGTTCCGCCTCCAGCGCCTTGCGCACGGCGGAGGAGAAGCGGCGGGGCGCCTCCATCACGATGTCGATGAGGAAGGTCCGCCCGGCGAGGCGGACCTGCGACTTCTGCCGGTCCAGATCCGCGATGGCCTGCCGCACCTCCTGCACGGTGCTGTCCCGCACCCCGCCACGGCGGTTGAGGACACGGTCGACGGTCGCCTCGCTCAGGCAGGCCTGGGCGGCGATCTCCCGGATGCGGTACGGATGGCCCATGGCAGCCATGATGATGGTTTTTTGATGGTTTCACCAGGCGCGCCTGAGGTCCCCGGCTCCGTAGGCTTCGAGACATCCCGCATGCCGTATCCCGCATGCCGTATCCCGCATCCCGATCGAGAGGGCGTGGCTTCCATGACCATGTGGCTCACCGAGGACGACTGCCGGCTCGACGACTTCCGGACCCTCGTCGAGCAGCGCACCGACCCGGACGACTACCCCTGCGCGGACTCCGTCGAGCAGAACGTCCTCGTCTACGGCTCCGGCCTGCGCGAACGCGCCTCGACGCCCGAGGGCCGCCGCACCGTACAGGCCGAGCTCGCCCGGGCGCTGATGGACGGCCCCGGCATCGTGGTGTTCAAGCAGGCCTTCGAGGATCTGTCGGTCGTGGACCGCGCCACGGAGGCCTTCAACGACCTGATCGCCGAGCAGCGGGCCCGGGGCAACGCCTCCGGGGACCACTTCGCCGCGCCGGGGGCCAACGACCGGGTGTGGGGCGCCCAGGACAAGCTGGCGCTGCGCGACCCGGCCCTGTTCGCCGACTACTACGCCAACGACGTCATCGCCCTGGTCTCGACCGCCTGGCTGGGCCCGGGCTACCAGATCACCTCCCAGGTCAACGTCGTCAACCCCGGCGGCAAGGCCCAGGTGGCCCACCGCGACTACCACCTCGGCTTCATGTCCCGCACCCAATCCCAGCGGTTCCCCGCCCACGTCCACCGGCTCTCGCCAGTGCTCACCCTGCAGGGCGCGGTCGCGCACTGCGACATGCCCGTCGAGACCGGCCCGACCCTCTACCTGCCGCACTCCCAGAAGTACGAGCCCGGCTACGTCGCCTTCCATCTGCCCGAGTTCACCGAGTACTTCGAGGCGCACCACGTCCAGCTCCCGCTGGAGAAGGGCGACGCCGCCTTCTTCAACCCGGCGCTCTTCCACGGCGCCGGGACCAACCGCTCCGCTCAGGTTCGGCGCATGGCCAACCTGCTGCAGATCTCCTCCGCCTTCGGCCGCGCCATGGAGACCGTCGACCGCACCGCCATGTGCGAGGCCCTCTTCCCCGTCCTCCTCGGCCTCAAGGCGGCCGGCGCGGGCCACGACCGGCTCCGCAACATCGTCGCCGCCTCCGCCGAGGGTTACGCCTTCCCCACCGACCTCGACCGCGACCAGCCCGTGGACGGCCTCGCCCCGCAGACCCAGGCCGAACTGCTCTGGCTCGCCCTCCAGCAGAACTGGGACCCGGCCGCCCTGACGAAGGAACTGCGCGCGCAGAGCGACCGGCGGACAGGCCTGGGGGGTGTCTGACCCGTCAGCTCCCGGCGAGCCCGGACTGCCAGGCGTAGGCGGCGATCTCGACCCGGTTGCGGGCGTGCAGCTTGAGCTGGACGCTGCCGAGGTGGGTCTTCACCGTGGAGAGGGAGACATGCAGTTCGGCGGCGATCTCCTGATTGGTACGTCCCTGGGCGACCAGGCGTACGACATCGCGTTCCCGGTCGGTAAACTGCTCGCCGACGGGCCCGGGTGAGGTCACCGGCTGCTTCCCCTGGGTCTCCTGCGTCTTCTGGTCCTCCTGGGCGATGACATGCCGCAGGAGGCGCACGGTGACCGACGGGGAGACCAGTGCGTCGCCCGCCGCGGCCGCGCGGACGGCTTCCACGAGCAGGGCCGGGCCGGAGTCCTTGAGGAGGAAGCCGCAGGCACCGCCGCGCAGCGCCGCGTACACGTACTCGTCGAGGTCGAAGGTGGTGACGACGACGACGCGCAGCGGATCGCTCACGCCGGGGCCGGCCAGCAGCCGGGTGGCCTCCAGGCCGTCCATGCGGGGCATCCGGATGTCGAGCAGGCACACGTCCGGACGCAGCCGCCGGGCCAGGTCCACCGCCTCGGCGCCGTCCCCGGCCTCGGCCACCACCTCGATGTCGGGCTGCGCCTCCAGGAAGAACCGGAAGCCGGTGCGGACCATCTCCTGGTCGTCGGCGAGAAGGACGCGGATACGGCCGTTGGTCATGGCGTCGATCATGCCATCCCCCTCGCCGTGCCCACCGTGACCGGCAGCCTGGCCAGCACCTCCCAGCCGCCCTCCCAGGGCCCGGCGGTCAGCTCCCCGTCCAGCGCGGACACCCGCTCGGCCAGTCCGACCAGGCCGTAGCCACCGCCCCTGGCGGCGTGCGGCAGCGCGGTCGAGCCGTGTCCGTCGTCGCGTACGCAGACCTCCAGCGCGTTGTCCGCGAAGCTCAGGCCGACCCGTACGAGGGTCGCGTCCGCGGCGTGGCGGCGCACATTGGTCAGGGCCTCCTGCGCGACGCGGAAGGCGGCCGCCTCCACCTCGTGCGGGAGCGCGGCGGGCACGGACGGGGCCCGGGTGAGCTCGGCCCTGGGGCCGACCCGGGTGAAGTCGTCCACCAGGTCCGCCAGTTGGGCCAGGTCACCGACGGGCCGGACCGGGGCGGCGGCACCGTCGACGTCGGCGCCGGCGCTGTGGGTGCGCAGTACGCCGACCAGCCGGCGCATCGAGGCCAGCGCCTCGGTGGCGGAGTGCTCGATACCCGCCAGGACGGGGTCCAGCCGGTCGGGGCCGGAGGCGGAGGCAGGGTCGGAGGCCGGGGCGGCGGCGAGCATCCTGGCCATCTGGGTCTGCACCAGGATGCCGGTGACATGGTGCGCGACGAAGTCGTGCAGGTCGGCCGCGATCTCCACCCGCTCCGCGCGGCGGACCTCGCTCATGGCCTCCCGGCGCTGCCGGTCCGTTGAGCGCAGGAAGCCGCCGATCCCGGCGAAGGGCACCATCAGCAGGGTCAGCACGAACACCATGGTGGTGGGGTCGTCCAACCCCGCACCGGCGGTCAGCGGCATCGACATCAGCGCGCCCCAGACCACCACGGCCGACAGCGCCGCCGCCCACACGGAGGCGCAGTACCGTACGGCCACCGCCAGCAGGCAGAGCAGCAGCGCGGTCTGGCCGAACCTGCCCTCCTGGGCGGCCGGATACCCCACGAGCGGGAGAATCACGTTCAGCGCGGCCGCCAGCAGGGCCGGTACACAGGCCCGCAGGAGCGGGGTGAGCCATGCCGGCCGCATTCCGGCGGGCAGCATCAGGGCGGCCAGCGCGGCCAGCTCGACGGCCAGCAGGGCCCACATGCCCGGGCCGTCCATTTCAGCCGTCGTGAGATCGGCGACGATCCCCGCGCCCAGCACGGCGGTACCGGCCCACTGAGCGCAGCCGTAACCGCGGCTGCGGGGCGGGGGCGGCGCGACGGCCGGAGAAAGGTGGTCCATGCGATCACCGTAGCCTTGGCCGGTCGGCTGCCGGCATCGGCCGAATGGCCAGGTGACGGGCCGCCGGCGGGCCGGACACGGGCCGAACGGCCGAGGCGGCCACCGGGCGGCCCGCCCGAGAGTAGGGGCATCGAGACCGCTACACACCACCCCTGGAGCACATCATGCAGCAGCGGACCATTGTCATCGGCGTGTCCGGCGTCGCACTGCTCGGCGCCCTCGGCGCGGCGGGCACGTACACGCTCAGCGGCACGGAATCCACGACGGTCCTGGACAAGTACTCGACGGTGACGGTGGGCGGGCAGAAGGCGCTGTCCGGCGAGATCGTCGCGGGCCGGGTGCAGAGCAAGTACCACCCGCTGCCCTGGGTCGGCACCAGGATCACCGGCACGACCTGCCCGAGCGGGCTGAAGGTGGCGGCCGCGGCCGCCCTCACCTGCACCGCCAAGGACTCCGGCGGCAAGGAGGTGAAGATCCCGGTCAAGGTCACCAAGGTCTCCGGCTCCTCCGTCACCTGGACGTTCACCCGCTGACTACCGTCAGGCGGCGGTCTCGCGGGTGAAGCGGAGCGTGGCGGTGACCGTGGTCAGGCCGCGCATCATGCCCAACTGGTTCCAGGCCATGCCGAACTCGCCCCGGTCCACCGTCAGTTCGGCGGTCAGGGTGACCGCGTCGGAGCCGGACCCGGTGACGCTCGCGGGGAAGGACTGCGGCCGGCTGATGCCACGTACGGTCAGCTCTCCGGCTACCTGGACGGTGCCGTCCGCGCCGGGCACGGCGCTGCGTACGGCGAAGGTGACGGCGGGGTGGTTGTCCACGTCGAAGAAGTCGGCCGACTGCAGGTGCTTGTCGCGCTTGGCGTGCTTGGTGTCCAGTGAGGCGGACTCCAGGGTGACGGTGCCCGAGGCGGATCCGTCGGGGTGGACCTCGCCCCCGCCGCTGACGGCGGTGAACGTGCCGTTGACGGTGACCATGCCCCACATCGTCTTGTGCCGGACGGCAACGGTGGACTGGGTCTGGTCGAGCTTCCAGAGGCCGGTTTCGACTGCGACGGACATGAGATTTCTCCCGACAAAGGTGGAGGCCAGGCGGACGACCGCTAGTCGTCCAAATTTGGATGACCCCACGCTAGCCGCTCATCCAAATTTGGACAACCAGTAGACTGGGGACCATGGCCGACACCCCCGCCCCCGGCGACCTGCCCGAATGCGATCAGCCGCGCGAGGACGGGCTGCTGCCGGCCGAGCTGCGGGCCTGGATGCATCTGCTGGCCGCGGCCGGGGCGATCGAGCAGCAGCTGCACTCACTGGTCAAGGAGGCGCTCGGCGTCTCGCACGACGAGTTCCTGGTGCTGTGCCTGCTGGCCGACCAGCCCGGGGCGACCCTGCGCATGACGCGGATCGCGGAACTGCTGGGCCGCCCCAAGACCCGTCTGACCTACCAGGTCGCCTGCCTCCAGCACGCCGGACTCGCCACCCGCCGCGCCTCGCGCTGCGACCGGCGCGGCATCGAGGTGACGCTCACCGACAAGGCGCGGCAACTGCTGGACGAAGCGTCCCCCGCCCTCGCCGACGCCATCACCCAGGCGGTCGCCTGCGCGGTCGGCCCCCGCTACCGCGAAGCCCTGCGCGGCCTGCTGGCGGGCACGCCCGACACGGGCGCACCCGACAGCTACTCACCACCGGCCGACATGCATAAGCAACTTGGATAAAGAGCTGCGTTCACCAAGGCCCCATGCGGCTGTCGGAGCTCACCGCGACCGAACAGGTCAGCCGGCCGGCCATCACCACCAGTTGACCTCCGAGGAACGCGGCGCGAAGGGAAACCATGGAACCCACGCCGATCCACGTCCCCGACACCGTGCTCGACGACCTCAAGGCGCGGCTGCGGCTCACCCGCCTGCCCCTCGACGCCGGCAACGACGACGGGTACTACGGCGTCAGCCGCGCCCTCCTGGAAGAGCTGCTCGACCACTGGCTCCACCACTACGACTGGCGCAGGGCCGAGGCCGCGATCAACGCGTACGAGCACTACCGGGTCACGGTGGACGGCGTACCCGTCCACTTCATGCGCAAGCCCGGTGTGGGCCCCGACCCCGTCCCGCTGATCCTCACCCATGGCTGGCCCTGGACCTTCTGGCACTGGTCCAAGGTCATCGGCCCCCTCGCCGACCCCGCCGCCTTCGGGGGCGACCCCGCCGACGCCTTCGACGTCATCGTCCCCTCCCTGCCCGGCTTCGGCTTCTCAACTCCCCTCCCCGACCACCCGGACATGAACTTCTGGAAGGTCGCCGACCTCTGGCACACCCTGATGACCGACACCCTCGGCCACCACAGGTACGCCGCCGCCGGATGCGACGTCGGCGCCCTGGTCACCGGTCAGCTCGGGCACAAGTACGCCGATGAACTCCTCGCCATCCACATCGGCTCCGGCCTGCGGCTCGACTTCTTCAACGGCGACCGCGCCTGGGACCTCAGCGGCGGCCGCCCCATCCCCGACGGCCTGCCCGAGAGCGTCCACCGCCAGGTCCTCGCCTACGACCGGCGCTTCGCGGTGCACCTCGCCGCCCACATGCTCGGCTCCAGCACCCTCGCCCACGGCCTCAGCGACTCACCCGCCGGCCTGCTCGCCTGGATCCTGGAGCGCTGGGCCAACTGGAGCGACAACCACGGCGACATCGAGACCGTCTTCTCCAAGGACGACATCCTCACCCACGCCATGATCTTCTGGGTCAACAACGCCATCGGCACCTCGATGCGCTACTACGCCAACGCCAACCGCTACCCGTGGACCCCGTCCCACGACCGACGGCCGGTCGTCGAGGCTCCGACCGGCATCACCTTCGTCGGCTACGAGAACCCACCCGGCGTCACCACCGGCCGCCGCGTCCAGCACTTCCTCGACTCCGACCGCGCGGACTGGTACCACCACGTCAATCTCACCGCCCACCCCGACGGCGGCCACTTCATCCCCTGGGAACTCCCCGACGGCTGGGTCGCCGACCTGCGCCGCACCTTCCACCTGTCCGGCGGACGGAATACGGGGAGACAATCTGCCCGTTGAGGCTCACATGGAGCACACAGCCAGCGAGGCCCGGGAGCCTGAGATACCAGCCCACAGAGCCCATCTGCGGGTTCTGGCGGTGGCGTTCGCGGTGGCCACGAACGCGGCCGCCGCCCTGCTGATGACGACCCGCGGTCTTCCCGAGGCCGTCGCGGGCGCGGCCCTGGCAGGCGTCGGCTGGGTCGTCACCGGACGTCTTGCCGCCTGGCACCCCGCGTCGGCGAGCTAGGCCCCGGAGGCCGTCCCCGCACTGCCCAGGCCCGGGCGCTGAGGGGGATGGACCCGTCGGCGGCATGGGGCACAAGGGCCCGCAGACGCTCGCGAAGGGCGGCGCGCCGGTCCTGCGGCAGGGACATCGCATAGCCGGGAGCCGGCCCCTGGCCGCCGAGGAACGGCGTCCAGTAGTCGTCGAAGTCCCGGAACCGGGTGGGCACGTCGATCGCCTCGACACGTACGTCCGCCAGCCCGGCGCCGGTGAACAGCGCGCGGAGCCTGTCCGGCCGGCACAGCGGAAAGCGCGTCCCCTCGTCCAGCTCGCGGGCCCGGGGGTCGAGCGCGCCGACGGCGTCCCAGAAGTGCCGGATGAGCTGCATGCCGTCGGCGTAGTCCCAGACATACGCGCCGACCGTGCCGCCCGGCCGGGTGACGCGGGCCAGTTCCGCCACCGCGCGCCCCGGATCGGGCAGGAAGTTCAGCACCAGCCCGCTCACGGCGACGTCCGCCACCGCGCCGGGGAACGGCAGCGCCGCGGCGTCCCCGGCCACGAAGTGCGCCCTGGGGTCGGCGATGCGGCGGCGGGCGTAGCGCACGTAGGCCTCCGAGGCGTCGGCACCGGCCACTTCGGCCGGGCGGCCCGCGTCGAGCACCGCCTGCGACACCGCGCCGGTGCCGCATCCGATGTCGAGCCACCGCCCGCCGGGGGCGGCCTGCAGCCGGCGCACGAACTCGGCCGCCACCGGACGGCTCCACCGCCCGATGTACGGCTCGTAGGCCGCGCCGACGGCCCACACCTCGCCTTCCATGTCTTGAGTCTGCCGAATCCTTCCCAGGATCACCCGTTCGGGTAATGCGCTAGAAATCGAACACATGATTGAATTCCTGGCATGCCCTACACCTTCCCCGACGACCTGCTTCAAGCCCAGCGCGATTGGTACGCCGTGTACCACCAGCTCGCCGCCGCCAACCACGCCTCCCAGACCACCGTCCTGCGGCGCAGCCTGCAGCGGCTGTCGGTCCGGATCTCCACACACCCCTACTGGGCGACCATCCCCGGCCGGGCACCGGCGGCCCGGCTGGAGTTGAAGCGATCCGCCTTGGCCTGTCCCCCCGTCGAAGGCGTCGGTCCGGCACGGGGATGACGTGGCGGGGCGCCTTGTACTGCGTTCTCAGTAGTGGGGATTGTCGGCAGACGCACGACGACGGGACGGGCCGCGGCCGGGAGCCTTGGTAGGTACCCGATTCAGATGCGGAGACCTCCTTCCCATGGCTACTTTCCTCTATCGGCTGGGCCGTCTGGCCTTCCGGCGACGCTGGTTCGTTGCCCTGCTGTGGGTCGCGGTGCTGGCCGCCGTCGGCTTCGGCGCCGCCAAGGCGCCCGCCGCCTCCGACGACGCGTCCACGATGCCGGGTATCGAGTCCCAGAAGGCCTTCGACCTGCTGGAGCAGCGCTTCCCCGGCTCCGCCGCCGACGGGGCCAACGCCCGGGTCGTCTTCGTGGCCCCGAGCGGGCAGAAGGTCACCGCGGCGGACAACCGGGCGGTGATCGAGAAGTTCGTTGACGAGGCGGGCGACGGCTCGCAGGTCGCCAGTGCGGTGAGCCCGTTCCAGGCGAAGGCGGTGAGCAAGGACTCCTCGACGGCGTACGCGACCGTCACCTACAAGGTGAAGGCCGACGATCTCACCGACGCCGCCAAGAAGACTCTGGAGGACGCCATCGCCCAGGCCCGGGACTCGGGCCTGACCGTCGAGGTCGGCGGCACCGCACTGGCCACCCAGCCCGCCGCGGGCGGGGCAGCCGAGGTCATCGGCATCTCCATCGCGGCCCTGGTCCTGTTGGTCACCTTCGGTTCGATGGCGGCTGCGGGGCTGCCGCTGCTGACCGCGATCCTCGGTGTCGGCATCAGCATGGCCTCGATCCTGGCCCTGGCGAGCACGCTCGGGCTGTCCGAGACGACCGGCACGCTGGCCACGATGCTCGGCCTGGCCTGCGGCATCGACTACGCACTGTTCATCGTCTCCCGCTACCGCGAGGAGCGCGCCAAGGGCCACACGCCCCAGGAGGCGGCAGGCCTGGCCGCGGGCACGGCAGGGTCGGCGGTCGTCTTCGCCGGGCTGACCGTCGTCATCGCACTGGCCGGACTCTCCGTCGTCGGCATCCCGATGCTCACCAAGATGGGCCTGGCCGCCGCCGCAGCGGTCGTCGTCGGCGTCATCATCTCGCTGACCCTGGTCCCGGCGCTGCTGGGCTTCTGGCCCAACGCCGTGCTGTCCCGCTCCACCCGCAAGCGCGGCGTGAGCAAGGACAGCGGCGAGAACAACGGCGGCAGCCGCTGGGCCCGCTTCGTCCTGCGCCGCCCGGTCCCGGTGCTGCTGCTGAGCATGGTGGGCCTGGGTGTCATCGCCGTACCGGTCATGGACCTGCAGCTGGGCATGCCCGGCGACGAGGCCAAGTCCACCTCCACCACCGAGCGCCGCGCCTACGACGACCTCGCCAAGGGCTTCGGCCCCGGCTTCAACGGCCCGCTGACCATCGTCGTCGACGCCAAGGGCGCCGACGACCCCAAGGCCGCCGTCACCACGATCTCCGAGAAGATCGGCGCCACCAAGGGCGTGGTCTCCGTCTCCGCGGCCCGGTTCAACACCGCGGGCGACACCGCGGTCTTCTCCGCCGTCCCGTCCACCAGCCCCACCGACAAGAAGACCCAGGACCTCGTCCACACCATCCGTGACAACCGGCCGGCGACCGAATCCGCCGCCGGTGCGACGTTCGAGGTCACCGGCACCACCGCGCTCAACATCGATGTCTCCCAGAAGGTCCAGAGCGCGCTGATCCCCTACCTCATCATCGTGGTGGGCCTGGCCATCGTGCTTCTGCTGCTGGTCTTCCGCTCGATCTTCGTCCCGCTGAAGGCGGCCGCCGGCTTCCTGCTCTCGGTGCTCGCGGCCCTCGGCTCGGTCGTGGCGGTCTTCCAGTGGGGCTGGGGCGCGAGCCTCCTCGGCGTCCAGGAGACCGGACCGATCATGAACATGATGCCGATCTTCCTGGTGGGCATCGTCTTCGGCCTCGCCATGGACTACGAGGTCTTCCTCGTGGCCCGCATGCGGGAGGCGTACGTCCACGGGGACCGGCCCGGCCAGGCGATCGCCACCGGCTTCCGCTACAGCGCCCGCGTCGTGGTGGCGGCCGCGCTGATCATGATGGCCGTGTTCTCCGGATTCATCGGCGCCAGCGAGTCCATGATCAAGACAATCGGCTTCGGCCTCGCCATCGCCGTCCTGTTCGACGCCTTCGTCGTCCGCATGGCCTTCGTCCCCGCCGTCCTCGCCCTCCTCGGCAAGGCCGCCTGGTGGCTGCCGCGCTGGCTCGACAAGGCGCTGCCCAACATCGACGTGGAAGGCGAAGCCCTCACCCATCACCCGGCCGAGACCCCGGACGAGCCGGCCGGTCATCCGGCCGACCGGGAATCCGCGAGGGTCTGACCCCCTCCACCCCTGGCAGATCCGCGCCCTGAGGGCCGCCCGCGTCGCGGGCGGCCCTCGCCCGCCGTTCGGGAGACATGCGATGACGAGCAACTGGCAGCAGCACGCGCAGGAACACCCTCGCGGCGTCGACCTGATGACGAGCATGCTGATGTTCGCCATCGCCGTGTTCGGAAGCACGCTCAACACGGCCGATGCCCACCAGCCGGACGGACTGCTTCCCGCCGTGCTCCTGGCGGCCGTCTCCGGCTGCGTTCTGCTGAAGAGCCGCACCTATCCCCGTATCGCCGTCCTGCTGACCACGAACTGCGCTGTGGCCGCGAGCGAACTGGGCTATCTGCTCACCCCGTTGACGCTGGCCCCGGTCATGGCGGCGCTGTACTGGCTGGCCGTGCTCACCGACCGGCGGACCACACGCGTCTACGGTGCCTGCGTCGTCGTCCTGCTGGTGGCCACGGCTGTGATCCTCGACCCGGTGGACCATCCGCTGGTCCTCAGGACGATCGGCCCGACCTTCTGGGTTCTGGTGCCGATCGTCTCCGGCAGCGCGGCCCGGCTGCGGCGCGACTACCTGGAAGCCGTACAGGCCCGCGCCGAATACGCCGAGCGCACCCGCGAGGAGGAGGCCCGGCTCAGGGTCGCCGAGGAACGCATGCGCATCGCCCGCGAGCTGCACGACGTCGTCGCCCACCACCTGACCCTGGCCAACGCCCAGGCCGGCACCGCCGCGCACCTCGCGCGCACCCACCCCGAGCAGGTCCACCAGATCCTCACCGGTCTCGCCGGCACCACCTCGGAGGCGCTGCGCGAACTCAAGGCCACCGTCGGCCTGCTGCGCCACGCCAACGACTCCGACGCGCCCCTGGAACCGGCACCGGGACTCGCCCGGCTCCCCGAACTGACCGCCGCCTGCCAGACCGCCGGCATCAAGGTCACCGTCACCACCGAGGGCGAACCGCGGCCACTGTCACCCGGAGTGGACCTGACGGCCTTCCGCATCGTGCAGGAAGCCCTCACCAACGTCGCCAAACACGCCACGGCGGCAACGGCGCACATCCGGCTCGGCTACCACCGCGACCGGCTGACCATCACCGTCACCGACGACGGAACCGGCACCGCCCCCACCGCCCCGGCCCCGGGGCACGGCTACGGGCTCATCGGCATGCGCGAACGCGCCCACTCCGTCGGCGGCGACCTCCGGGCCGGCCACCGCTCCGAAGGCGGCTTCGAGGTCGCCACCACGCTGCCCCTGCACCCGCACCCTCTCAGCCCGTCCACCGGCTGAGGACCGGCGTACGCGCGGCGCAGGGTCGGCCGATCGGCTGACCCCGCGCCGCGCGTTCCGGCCAGGTCGTGGCCGTTCGGCCGAGGCGCGAAGTGCCGCCCGACGGCGAGAGTCGAGGAAGTTCGACGTCGCCGGTACCAACGCGGCGTACGCGATGGGAAGGGAACAGCACACGATCATGAGCACCGTCATGGCCGGGATCGGCCTGGTCAAGAAGTACGCGTCCGCCACCGCGCTGGCCGGGGTCGACGTCGAGGTCCGCGAGCGCGAGTCGCTGGCCATCATGGGTCCGTCCGGGTCCGGAAAATCGACACTCCTGCACACCCTCGCCGGGATCATCCGCCCGGACGGCGGGCAGGTGCTGCTGCGGGGCGAGCGCATCGACCACTGGGGCGAGAACCGGCTCAGCGCGCTGCGCCGGGGGCGTTTCGGCTTCGTCTTCCAGTCCGGCCAGCTGCTGCCCGAACTGCCGGCCGAGGAGAACGTCGCCCTGCCGCTGATGCTGGGGGGCGTGGTCCGCAAGGAGGCGGTCGTACGGGCCCGCCGCTGGTTCGCCCCGCTCGGCCTGGAAGGTCTGGAGCAGCGCCGCCCCGGGCAGTTGTCCGGCGGGCAGGCCCAACGGGTGGCGATCGCCAGGGCGCTGGCCGTAGAGCCGGACGTGGTGTTCGCCGACGAGCCCACCGGGGCGCTGGACCAGGCCACCGGTGAGGAGGTCGTCAAGCTGCTGACCTCGGTCACCCGGCAGCAGGGCGCCTCGCTGGTCATGGTCACCCATGACGCCGAGGTCGCCGCCCACTGCGACCGGATCGTCCATGTCCGCGACGGCCGGATCACCCGCTACAGCCAGTACACCGTCACGCCCTGAGCTCCCCGCACCACCTGACCCTGAGCCGTCTCCCCCTGCCGCCCTCCGGAGCCTTCCATGCCCTCTCCCGTCCTCCCCCTGACCTGGCATCTGGCCCGCCGCTCCGGCCGGCGCGGCCTGCAGGGCCAGTTGCTCGCCGCCGCGGCCGCCGCCGTCAGCGCCCTGGTGCTGCTGGTGCTGCTCGCCGCCTGGTTCGGCTCCGGCGCCCGCGCCGACCGCACCGCCTGGCTCACCCCGCAGCCCGACAAGCACGGCACCGCCGTACAGGCCGTGGCCACCACCTTCGTACGCGGCCGGCCGGTCAGCGTGGTCAGTCTCGCCCAGCTGCCCGGCCGCAAGGCCGCCCCCGCACCGCCGGGTCTGAGCTCCTTCCCGGAGCCGGGGCAGGTCTACCTCTCCCCCGCCCTCGCCGGTCTGGTGCACATGCTGCCCGCGGGGCAGCTCGCCGGGCGGTTCCCCCACACCGGCTCGTACCGGACGATCGGTGACGGCGGGCTGGCCTCGCCCGGGCAGCTGCTGGCCGTGGTCGGGCGCACCGCCTCCGACCCCGCGGTCTCCCCCGCCGCCGCGGACAACGATCCCTTCGGCATGGGTCTGACCGCCCGTGCCGTCGTCTCCGGCTACTCGGGCACCACCCCGTACCTGTTCACCGCGCAGGACCGGAGCATGGCGCTGGTGGCCGCCGGCCTGCTGGTGGTTCCGGTGCTCATGCTGGCCACCGCGTCCGGGCGGCTGGGCGCGGCGCGCCGCGAGCAGCGGCTCGCCGCGCTGCGGCTGGCCGGTGCGACGCCCCGGCAGATCCTCGCGATGACCGGCGCCGAGGCGGCGGCCGTCGGCGCCGCCGGTGCGGTCGCCGGTGCCCTTGCCTTCAGCGCCCTGCTGCCCGCTCTGGCCCGCTTCCCGTTCGGTATCGGCGACTGGTACACCGGGGACCTGTGGGTCGGGGTGTCCGGGCTGCTCGCGGTGGTCGCGGGCGTGGCGCTGCTCACCGCCCTCAGCGCGGTGACCATGCTGCGCCAGGTGGCCCGTTCGCCGCTCGGTGTCGCCCAGCAGGCCGACCCGCGCCGCACCCGCATGGTGCGTCTGGCGCTGTTCGCCGGCCTGGTGTACTTCGTCACCAGCAACGCCGGGCACCACGGCCTCAAGACCGCGCAGCAGGCCGCGCTTCTGATGCTGTTCTACGGGGCGTTCTGGATCGTCGGCCCCTTGGTCGTGGACCGGCTCGGCCGGGTCCTGGCCCGTTTCGCCCGCCGCCCCGCCACCCTGCTGGCCGCCCGCAGGCTCAGCGACGACCCGCGCGGCGCCTGGCGCACCGTCAGCGGGCTGGTGATGGCGGGCTTCGTGGCCGGCTTCTTCTCCGTGGCGCAGCTGTCCTTCGACGACAACCAGTACGCGGGTCAGGTCGCCGTGTCCGTACCGGCCGCCGATCAGCGTCCCGTCGTCCTGCGGGAGACCGCCGACCGGGCCCGCGCGCTGCTGCGCAACGCCGGGGTTACCGCCACGGTGCGCGCACGAACCGCCGATGCCGACGACTCCCTCCTGTGGGGCCTCACCGGCATCACGGCCCAGATCTCCGGCGGCCCGGACCAACTGGACGCCGCCGTGACCGCGCTGACCCCGCTGGACCGCGCTTCAGCGCCGTACACCCAGCAGTTCCTCGCCGCGGACAACGACAACGCCGCTGCCGAGCTGCGGAGCCTGGGTCTGGCCGCCCTGGCCCTGGGCTTCGTCGTCGCCGCCTCCTCCGCCGGGCTCACGGCCGCCGCGAACGTCCTGGACCGCCGCCGCGTCTACGGCCTGCTGCGGCTGGCCGGTACCCCGACGAAGGTCCTGGACCGCGCCAGGGTCCGGGAGACCGTGATCCCGCTGGTGGTCCTCGCGGGAGGCGTGACGGCGTCCGGCGTCTACAGCGCGATGAAACTGAACGAGGCGGGCGGCGCCACGGTGGACTCGGCAGGCGTACTGCGACTGGCCGTCTGCGCCATGGTCGGCGTCGCGGCGATGTTCGCGGCGATCGGCGCCAGCCGCCCCCTGCTGCGGGCCGTCACCTCGGCAGGCGACATGGGCTGATGCGCTCAGCTTGTCGTTTAAGGTTCCGGTCCGAAATGGGACTCGAACTTGGTCGCTCACCTGGGTATTCGCCGGACGGGTGGGCGGCCCCGGCTTGATCATGTGCTCCGACCAAGGACGCACGTGACCAGACCGGGGCCGTGAGATGAGTGTGCTGCAACAGCCGGACAAGCGGACAGCGTTCGCAACGCTGTCACGGGCGGAGTTCTACGAGTGCCTGAGCGGACGCGGGACGCGTTGTTCGAGCTGGCCGAGGCTTTGCTGTGCACGGAGGGGCCGGTGCGGACGCTGGTGGACCTCGCGCCGGCACCCGAGCACCGCCGCGGACACGGCGCTTTGTACGGAGGTCTGAACAGCGGCCGCCTGGACGTGGCCCGGCTGCGCCGGACGCTCGCCGGACTGCCGCTGCCGAAGGCGGCAGACGGGCTCTGGTCCTGGCCGCCGACTCTCGCCCTGGCTGCGGCCGGACGCTGCCACCGCCCGGGACCGCTCGTTCTGCCACACCTACGGCCGCGGCGAGGGCAAGCACCAGATGATCCCTGGCTGGCCTTACTCGGTCATCGCCGCACTGGAGACGGGCCGCACATCCTGGACCGCGCCGCTGGACGCCATCCGCCTGCCGGCATCAAGCGAACCCTGCCGAGCCTCGTGCGGTTCGCCGTTGTCGGGGGGTTGCTAGCAGTGGTTGCCGTGCCGGTGGCCGAGGCCCGGGGTCTGACAGGGCTGTGGGGTGCGCTCGCGTGCGCCAACGCGCGGCAGTCGCCTCGCCGCCACAGCCCGGATTCAAAAACGGGCGCTCAGCCCTCACCCTCCTTGTCCGGTTCGTCGGTGCGGTGGATGGAGCAGCCGAGCTTGCCGTCCTCGACGTCTACGTAGACCGTGTCGCCGGGCTGGGCGGTGCCGGTCAGCAGCAGGGTGGCGACGCGGTTGTCGAGCTCGGTCTGGATAGTGCGGCGCAGCGGGCGGGCGCCGAACTCGGGCTGGAAGCCGGCGTTGCCGAGCCATTCCTTGGCGTCGTCGGTCAGTTCCAGCTTGAGATCCTGGGCCTTCAGGCGGCGGCGGGAGCGCTCCAGCATGAGGTCGACGATGGTGGAGAGGTTCTCCCGGGTGAGGGGGTGGAAGACGATGATCTCGTCGATGCGGTTGAGGAATTCCGGGCGGAACTGGGCCTGGATGTCGGGCTGGATGGCATCGCGGATCTCGGAGACGGGGCGGTCGGCCATCGTCTGGATGGTCGGGGCGCCGACGTTGCTGGTCATGATGACCACGGTGTTGCGGAAGTCGACCGTACGGCCCTGGGCGTCGGTCAGGCGGCCGTCGTCCAGCACCTGCAGCAGCAGGTTGAAGACGTCGGGGTGGGCCTTCTCGACCTCGTCGAAGAGCAGGACGCCGTACGGCTTGCGGCGCACCGCCTCGGTGAGCTGGCCGGCTTCCTCGTGGCCGACGTAGCCGGGAGGGGCGCCGACGAGGCGGGAGACGGTGTGGCGTTCCTGGTATTCGCTCATGTCGAAGCGGATGAGGCGGTCCTCGTCGCCGAAGAGGAGTTCGGCGAGGGCCTTGGCGAGTTCGGTCTTGCCGACGCCGGTCGGGCCGAGGAAGAGGAAGGAGCCGACGGGGCGGTCGGGGTCGCCCATGCCGGAGCGGCTGCGGCGGACGGCTTCGGCGACGGCGGTGACGGCCTCGTCCTGGCCGACGACGCGGGCGTGGAGGGCCTCTTCGAGCTTCAGCAACCGTTCGCGCTCGCCCTCGGTGAGCTTGTCGACGGGGATGCCGGTGCGGGACGAGACGATGGAGGCGATGTCGGAGGCGGTGACGGCGGCGACGCCTTCGCGGCGTTCGCCCAGCCGGGCCAGTTCCTCTTCGGCCTTGCGGATCTCGGCCTTGAGGTCTTCGGCCCGCTGGTAGTCCTCCTCGGCGACGG
This sequence comes from Streptomyces sp. NBC_01537, assembly GCF_045040445.1. Taxonomy (NCBI): domain Bacteria; kingdom Bacillati; phylum Actinomycetota; class Actinomycetes; order Kitasatosporales; family Streptomycetaceae; genus Streptomyces; species Streptomyces sp. NBC_01537. Next base: position 1,588,543 of record NZ_CP109392.1, read on the forward strand.
CCTCGTCCTTCTCGCGGCGCAGCTTGGTGAGCCGGTCGTCGACGGAGACGACATCGGTGCTGCGGCCGAGCGACCGCAGCCGTACTCGGGCGCCGGCCTGGTCGACGAGGTCGATGGCCTTGTCGGGCAGGAAGCGGTCCGAGATGTAGCGGTCGGACAGCTCGGCGGCGGCGACGAGTGCGTCGTCGTGGAAGCGGACCTGGTGGTGGGCTTCGTACGCGTCCCGCAGGCCTTCGAGGATCAGGACGGTCTCCTCGACGGTGGGCTCGTGTACGAGGACGGGCTGGAAGCGGCGCTCCAGGGCGGCGTCCTTCTCGATGTGCTTGCGGTACTCGTCGATGGTGGTGGCGCCGACGAGGTGGAGTTCGCCGCGCGCGAGGGCGGGCTTGAGGATGTTTCCGGCGTCCATGGAGCCCTCGCCGGTGCCGCCGGCGCCGACGACGGTGTGGAGTTCGTCGACGAAGAGGATGAGCTCGCCCTCGGCGGACTTGACCTCGTCGATGACCTTCTTGATGCGTTCCTCGAAGTCGCCCCGGTAGCGGGAGCCGGCGACCATGCCGACCAGGTCGAGGGTGACCACGCGCTTGTCGGCCAGGGACTGCGGGACATCGCCGTTGATGATGCGCTGGGCGAGGCCCTCGACGATGGCGGTCTTGCCGACGCCGGGCTCGCCGATGAGGACCGGGTTGTTCTTGGAGCGGCGGGACAGCACCTCGACGGTCTGCTCGATCTCCTCGGCCCGGCCGACGACCACGTCGAGCTTGCCGGCCCTGGCCTCTTCGGTGATGTCGCGGCCGTACTCGTCGAGGGTCGGCGTGTCGCTCGGGCGTCCCACCGGGGCCTGCGCCTGCTGGGCCTCGGCGGCGCGGCGCAGCTCCTCGGGGGAGCCGACGTGGTTGGCCAGGGCCTGCCCGGCGGCGCTCTGCGGCTGCTCGACCAGGGACTGGAGGATGTGCTGGGGGCCGATGTAGGAGGCCCCGGCGGCCTGGCTGGCGGCGTGCGCGCCGAGGAGGGTCCGCTTGGCGGCGGGGGTGAGCTGCGGCTCCTCGCCCGGGTCCAGCTCACCCTTGGGGAGAATCTCGGACAGCTCCTCGGCGAGACGGTCGGGGTCGGCGCCCGCCTTGGCGAGGGCGGCCCGCGTGGGCTCGACCTGGGTGGCCGCCCACAGCAGGTGGTCGGTGTCGAGGTCGGCACTGCCGTCCTCGGTAGCGCGTTGCACGGCGAAGGCGAGCATTTGGCGCGAGGAGTCGTTGAGCAACCGCCCGATGGGAACCCGCTGGACGGCGGGCGGGGCGGACATGGGGCTCAGTCCCAGAAACCGGTTGAAGAGTTCGGCGAACGGGTCGCCGCGTCCTGATCCGAGCGGCATCATCTGCGGTTTCTCCTTCGGCTTCGCGGAGTGCGGGGGCCGGCTGGGAGCGCTTTGCGCGCACGTGCGTCTCATGCGTCTCATGCGTCATCCCAGCCTGGCACCGCAGCGAGCCTCGGGCGACAGATGCAGGTCAGGCTTCCCCGGGGCCCAGCGTGATCGCGTCCGCGACCTCCGCCACCCGGGCCGCCTCCTCCGCCGCGAAACGTTCGGCGTCGCGCGGCGGGGTCGTGAGCGTCGCCGGCGAAGGTGATGGCTTGGCCACCTTCATCACGCCACGAGGCCAGCACCTGCGGATGCCTTGAAATCAGGCACTCAGGTGGCGCCCTCGGACATCAGCCGGCGGAACTCGCCGGGCGGCATCCCATAGGCCGTACGGAAGACCCGGGTGAAGTCGGACGCACGGACGAATCCCCACCGGCGTCCGATGGCGTGGACGGGGGTTCCGGCGAGCGCGGGGTCGGTGAGGTCGCGGCGGCAGCATTCCAGACGGCGGGCCCTGGTCCAGGCGGCGACCGACTGCCCCTGCTCCCGGTACAGCCGGTGCAGATAGCTCACGGAGATCAGATTGCTTCGGGCGATCATGGCGGGGGTCAGTTCGGGGTCGGCGAGATTGGTCTCGATGAAGTTCTGGATGCGCAGCAGGAGCGTGCGCCGGTGCGACTCGTTCGCGGACGCGGTCGGCTTGCCGAGCTGCTCGGAGAGCATGACGGTCACCAGGTCCAGCGCCACGTTCGCCAGCCGCGGCCCGTCCACCGCGCGGAACGTGTCGGTGCTGGTGACCAGACGGGACAGGCATCCGACGGCCAGTGACGCGGTTCCCCCGGTCGTGTCGAGGGGCAGCGCGAGCAGCCCGTCGATCTCGGCCGTGGGAAGCGGCAGCAGGCTCTTGGGGAAGTGCGCCACCATCAGCTGGGCGGTGCCCTCGTGCGCGGCGAAGGCGTCGAACGGCTGCGAGCTGTCGTAGATCATCGCGTGGCCGGGTCTCAGGAGGCTCTGCCGGCCCGCCTGTTCGATGCCGTGCGTGCCGTCGAGGACGACGGCGAGCTGGTACTGCTCGGGGTCGGAACAGCGGATGAGTTTCGCCGTGCGGCGGGCCTCGATGGAGGAGTACCTCACCAGGTTGACCTGGATGATGCCCAGATCCAGCGTGGTGAGCATGCCGTGGAAGTCGTTCGCGCGGTTGGTGCGGACGTAGGACGGAATGATGCAGCGGGTGTTCTCCTCCCGCCAGACGGCGAATCGTTCCCCCGCGGGGAGGCCCTCGGTGGTGAACGTTGCAGCCTGCATCCGGATGGCCATTGCAGCATGATCCAAGTGCCTTCCGGTGCGTACAAGCGACTCTCGGCCAGCCACCAGTGCGGAATCGGACACACCTCCAGCTGGGGGCCCTGCGCCAGGGCGCGGGCGAGCAGGACGCGTTGGCGTTCGCCGCCGGACAGGGAGGCGAAGTCCCGGTCGGCCAGGGGGCGGGCGCCGCAGCGGTCGATGGCGTCGGCGACGGCCCGGCGGTCCTCGGCGCCGTCCCGGCCCAGCAGGCCGTGGTGCGGGGTGCGGCCGAGGGCGACGATCTCGGTGACGGACAGGCCGGTCGTGCTGCCAGTGGCGTCCTGGAGCACGGCGGCGGTACGGCGGGCGGCGGTACGGGCGGACAGGGCCCATACGTCGTCCCCGCCGACGCGGACCACGCCGAGGGCGGGGCTCAGGGACCGGCGTCGGCGGGGCTCGCCGCGCGGACGGGCCAGACGATCCCGGCGTCGGTGGTGGCGAGGAGTTCGGCCAGCAGGTGCGCTCCGACGAAACCGGCGTGCCAGTAGGCCGTGGGCAGAGCGAGGACGGTGATCCGCAGCCGTTCGCAGGCGGCCGTCAGGTGCGGCACGGACTCGGTCAGGTCATCGGTCGGCACGACGAGGGTGTGCGCCAGCGAGCGGTGGCTGATCGCCACACCCTTGGGCCGCCCGGCAGAGCCAAAGGTGTACATGCCGTAGGCGAGGTCGCCCGGTGCGGTGGAGGGACCGCAACCACCCTCCGCCGCACCGGCCGTCAGGACCGCGTACTCGGGTAGTCGGCCCAAGTACGGCCGGAGTTCCCGGAGTTGTCAGTTTGTCAGCCGGGTATGACCTATCCCGCCCGCAGCATCAGGCCCATGTCCTCGCGGGCCCGGGCGACCCGGGAGCGGACGGTGCCGATCGGGCAGCCGGCTGCGACGGCGGCGTCGGCGTAGGGCAGGCCCAGCACCTGGGTGAGGATGAACGCCTCGCGCCGCCCGGCGTCCAGGGCGCGCAGCAGGTCGAGCAGCGCCACGCCCTCCTCGAAGCCGGGCACGGTTCCCGACCCGTCCTGGACGCGTTCGGCTGCCGCCTGCCAGTCGGCGGCACCGTGCAGACGGGGCCGGGCGGACTCGTAGCGGTAGCGGTCGATGACGACCCGGCGGGCGATCGACAGCAGCCAGGTGCGGGCGCAGCAGCGGCCCGCGAAGCGCGGCAGGCTCACCAGGGCACGCAGATACGTCTCCTGGGTCAGGTCGTCGGCGCCGGCCGGGTCGGCGGTGAGGTGGGCCACGAACCGCCAGACGTCGCGGTGCGTGGCGCGTACGAAGTGGTCGACGGCCTCGCGGTCGCCGGTACCGGCGGCCAGGGCCCAGGCGGTGACCTGGGCGTCGTCGCGTGTGCGGGCAGGAGTCATCAAGGCAGGAGTCATCGGGATCGGGGGTCCTTCGCTCGTGTGGGGCGGCCTCCGGGCAGCGGGCGGCGTCCGCGCCGCCCGGGGCGGGCGCGGTGGGGCAGCCGGACAGATGCTGGGCGGGAGGGCCGCTGGGCAGGAGGACCGGCGTACGTGCGCGGCTGTGCATACGGGTACGCCGGTGTCGCGCCCGTCAGACGAGAAGGAAGCAGGAAGGACGGGCGCCTGTCAGCAGGTGGACAGCTCTGCCGGCGGACCCCGGCGGGTGACGACGTGCCGCAGCGCGGACCCGCGCGGCTGCCGCAGCAGCGGCCCGAAAGCCCCCGCGACGCGAACCGGACCATGGGCGGCGGGCGCGACGAAGGCGAGCAGCAGGCCCGCCAGCCGCAGCGGCTCGGCCACGAAGGACGCGAGCGCCCGGCCGAGCCGGAACACGGCCGCCTCGCCCCGCCACATCCACACCGCGCAGGCCAGGGCGGCCAGGAGGTGGGCCAGCACCATGCCGGGGGACCAAGCATGCGTGCCGGGGTCCGCGTGCATCGCGCTCATGCGCGTCAGGCCCGCCGCGCCCGCACCCGAGGTACCGGATGTACCGGAGAAGTCGGTCCCCGCGATCAGCTGGGACATGGTGAACACCGAGTGCAGGAGAAGCTGGGTGGTGACGGTGGCCGCGGTCACCGCGAGCGCACCGCGCTCCCGGCCGGTCAGCCACCACGCGCCCGAGGTCACCGCCGCGAACGCGTACCCCACGGCCCATCCCGGCAGGTCGTCGCCGGACATCAGGGCATGGCCCAGGGCGGTCGTCACCACGCACAGCGCCGCGAAGATCGCGGAGCGCGCGAGACGGAATCCCGGGCCGGAGGTCATGGCGGACATCGTGCCAGCCATCTCCCGCTCACGGGTGGCGCGAGCCGTTTTCTCATCTGTCATGCCCACCGGCGGTCGAATGACGGCCCCTCACGTGTCCCACGTCACACACCGGTCCCGGAACTCAGCCTTACGGCGCCCCGACTGCTGCAGTGTCACTTCCCCTCACCGCGCAGGAGCACCGGCCATGTCCGTCGAGCCGCCCACCCTCGCCCCGCCCCGCGAGGCCGGGGAGCCCGCCCCGGCGCCGCAACCGGCACCGGTCCGGTCCTCGCTGCGCGCACTGCGTCCGCTGGTGCTGCGTCTGCACTTCTACGCGGGCGTGTTCATAGCCCCGTTCCTGCTGGTGGCGGCCGTGACCGGGCTGCTGTACGCCGGTTCCTTCCAGGCCGAGAAGATCGTGTACGCCGACCAGCTGCGCGTCCCCGTCGGCAAGACCGAACTGCCGATATCCCAGCAGGTCGCCGCCGCGCGCAAGGCCCATCCCGAGGGCACGATCAGCGCGGTGCGCCCCTCGCCGGAGGCCGGGGCCACCACACGGGTGCTGCTGACCGGCGTCGCCGGAGTCGCGGAGGGCCATACGCTCGCGGTCTTCGTCGACCCGTACACGGGCAAGGTGCGCGGCGCGCTGGAGAGTTACGGCTCCACCGGCGCGCTGCCGCTGCGCACCTGGATCGACGAGCTGCACCGCGATCTGCATCTCGGCGAGACCGGCCGCCTCTACAGCGAGCTGGCCGCCAGCTGGCTGTGGGTCATCAGCGGCGGCGGCCTGCTGCTGTGGTTCGGCCGCCGCCGCGCGCTGCGCAAGCTGCGCGGCACCAGCGGCCGACGGCGCACCCTGGGCCTGCACGGCACGGTGGGCGCCTGGGCGGCCGCAGGGCTGTTCTTCCTGTCCGCGACCGGCCTGACCTGGTCCACGTACGCCGGGGCGAGCATCGAGGACCTGCGGACCTCGCTCAGCCAGACGACCCCGTCGATCACCGCGACGGTCGAGGAGCACGCCAAGCACAGCAGTTCGACGGCCGGTACGGAAGGCATGGCCGGTATGGACATGGGCACTTCCACCTCCGCGACCACCGACGTCGGGCTCGACGCCGTCCTGCGGACCGCCCGCTCCCATGGCCTGTCCAACCCGGTCGAGATCGTCCCGCCCGCCGACTCCGGCTCCGCGTACGTCGTCAAGCAGGTCCAGCGCAGCTGGCCCGAGAAGCAGGACGCGATCGCCATCGACCCCGCCTCCGGCAAGGTCACCGACACCCTGCGCTTCGCCGACTACCCGGTCCTGGCCAAGCTCACCCGCTGGGGCATCGACGGCCACACCGGCATCCTCTTCGGCCTCGCCAACCAGATCGTCCTGGCCGCGCTCACCCTGGCGCTGATCCTGCTCATCGTCTGGGGCTACCGCATGTGGTGGCTGCGCGGCCGCGGCTCCGCCTTCGGCCGCCCGATCCCGCGCGGCGCGTGGAGCCGCGTGTCCCCGTACGTCCTTGTGCCCTGCGCCGCCGCGATCGCCGTTCTCGGCTACTTCGTGCCGCTGCTGGGCATCCCGCTGGCCGCCTTCCTCGCCGTGGACGTCGTCCTCGGCGAGATCGCCCACCGGCGCGGCAGGCGCACATACGGCTGAAGTGCGTGAACAAGCCCGACCCCGGGCCCGTAATCCGATTCACGGAATGGGAGGATCCCGTCGGCATGAGTGCTTCCTGGGCGGTACGGGTTCTGCGGGCGGCGGTGTTCGCCGTGATGTGCGTGACGCTGTCCGCCGCCGCCCACCGGCTGGCCGTGGGCACCACGCCCCCGGCGTGGGCCGACGGCTGGGGATTCCTCGCGGTGCTCGCCCTCGCCTGCCCGCTCGGCGGCAGGGAGCGCTCGCTGACCGGCATCAGCGGCGCGATGCTCACCGTCCAGACCGCACTGCACTTCGCCTTCGACACCGCACGCCCCCGCATGCCGGGGATGGCGGGGATGCACGGCGCCCACCACACCGTGACGGTTTACGGAGCCGTGGCCCATCTGCTGGCCGCGCTGCTCGCCTCCTGGTGGCTGCGCCGGGGCGAGGCCGCGTTCTGGTCCCTCCTGCGCAGGGCCCGGGCGCTGGCCCCCGGCCTCGCCGCCTGGTGGCGCGGGCGGATCGGGCCCGCCGTCCCCTGTCCCGGCACCGCACCGGCGGCGGTGCCGCCCTGCCCCGCGCCCGTACAGGGCCTGCTGCTGCGCCACGCGGTCTCCCGGCGAGGGCCACCGGTCCCGGCCTGACCCAGCGAGTCGCACCCTTCCCCTTTCCCCTGTACGGAGTACGGAGCACACCCATGTCGTTCACCACCCTGCGCAGAGCCGCCACCGTCACCGCCCTGACCGCGAGCGCCGTCCTGGCCGCCGCCGGCGCCGCCTTCGCCCATGTCACCGTCCACCCGGAGAGCTACGCCAAGGGCGCCACGGACGGCACCCTCACCTTCCGCGTCCCCAACGAGGAGGACAGCGCGGGCACGACGAAGGTCCAGGTCTTCTTCCCCACCGACCACCCCGTCCTCGGCGTGCTGGTCAGCCCGATCCCCGGCTGGACCGCCACGACCACCACGACCAAGCTCAAGACCCCGGTCACCACCGACGACGGCACCATCACCGAAGCCGTCTCCGAGGTCACCTGGACCAAGGGCACCATCAAGCCCGGCCAGTACCAGGACTTCTCCGTGGCCTTCGGCCAGCTCCCCGAGGACACCTCCGAGCTGGCCTTCAAGACCCTCCAGACCTACTCCGACGGCAAGGTCGCCCGCTGGATCGAGGAAACCCAGGCCGGCCAGGAGGAGCCCGAGAACCCGGCCCCCGTCCTCACCCTGACGGCGGCCGCCGACACCGCCTCCCCGAAGGCCTCGGCAGCCGCCGCACCCGCCTCAGCCACGGTCTCGGCCGCGGTCTCCACCGACGACTCCACCGCCCGCACCATCGGCATCACCGGCCTGGTCGTCGGCATCCTCGGCCTGGCCGCCGCCGCGTTCGCCATCACCCGCAACCGCAGCCCCCGCGCGTAGGGTCCCGACGGGACCGGAACCGTGCCACCGGGTCCGCCCGGTGGCCGGTTCCGTCCCGTCGGTTGCCCTGCTGGGACGGGGCCCGGTGCCTACGATGGAGTCGTCAGGCCCTAAGACACCCAACGACTCGGATGGGGATGCCAGTGACAGAGCCGGCCGGCTCTACACGGACCGTGATCCTGACCGTCGACGACGATCCGGGCGTGTCGCGGGCCGTCGCCCGTGACCTGCGGCGCCGCTACGGCGCGTCGCACCGGGTGGTGCGCGCCGAATCCGGGGAATCCGCCCTGGAGGCGCTGCGGGAGATGAAGCTGCGCGGCGACCAGGTCGCGGTGCTCCTGGCGGACTACCGGATGCCGCGGATGAACGGCATCGAGTTCCTGGAGCAGGCCATGGACATCCACCCGGCCGCCCGCCGGGTGCTGCTCACCGCCTACGCGGACACCTCCGCGGCGATCGACGCGATCAACGTGGTGGACCTCGACCACTACCTGCTCAAGCCCTGGGACCCGCCGGAGGAGAAGCTCTACCCGGTGGTGGACGAGCTGCTGGAGGCCTGGCTGGCCGCCGACCACCGGCCGGTGCCCGCGACCAGGGTGGTCGGGCACCGCTGGTCGGCCCGCTCGTCCGGGGTGCGCGAGTTCCTGGCCCGCAACCAGGTGCCGTACCGCTGGTATCTGTCCGACCAGCCCGAGGGCGAGCGGCTGCTGAAGGCCGCCGGCGAGGACGGGATGCGGCTGCCGCTGGTGGTCACCGCGGACGGCAAGACCATGGTGGAACCGTCCGACCAGGATCTGGCGGCCTTCGTGGGCCTGGCCACCACCCCTGCCGAGGACTTCTACGACCTGGTGGTCATCGGCGGCGGCCCGGCCGGTCTGGGCGCCGCCGTCTACGGGGCGTCCGAGGGCCTGCGGACCGTGCTGGTAGAGCGCACGGCGACCGGCGGCCAGGCGGGGCAGAGCTCACGGATCGAGAACTACCTGGGCTTCCCGGACGGGGTGTCCGGGGCCCAGCTGACGGACCGCGCGCGCCGCCAGGCCGCCAAGTTCGGTGCCGAGATGCTCACCGCCTGCGAGGTCACCGACCTGGAGGTGAGCGGCCCCACCAGGACTGTACGGTTCGCCGACGGGTCCGCCATCGCCGCGCAGACCGTGATCCTGGCGACCGGCGTGTCCTACCGGCAGCTCGACGCCCCCGGAGTGCCCGAACTGACCGGGCGCGGGGTGTTCTACGGTTCCGCGCTGACGGAGGCCGCGAACTGCGAGGCCCAGGACGTGTACATCGTCGGCGGGGCCAACTCCGCCGGGCAGGCCGCGGTCTTCCTGGCCCGGGGCGCCAAGTCCGTGACGATCCTGGTCCGCGGCGAGTCCCTGACCAGCTCGATGTCGCACTACCTCATCCAGCAGATCGCGGGCATCCCCTCGATCACCGTACGCACCCGCACCGAGGTCGTCGCCGCCCACGGCACCGACCACCTGGAGGGCCTCACCCTGCGCGACAACGCCACCGGTGAGACCGAACGCGTCGACGCGGGCTGGATGTTCGTGTTCATCGGCGCCGCCCCGCTGACCGACTGGCTGGACGATGTCGTGACCCGCGACGACCGGGGCTTTGTGATAGCCGGGCCCGACCTGTCGGCCGACGGGCGCTCCCCCAGGGGCTGGGAGCTCGACCGCTCCCCCTACCACCTGGAGACCAGCGTCCCGGGCGTGTTCGTGGCGGGCGACGCCCGCGCGGAGTCCGCCAAGCGGGTCGCGTCCGCGGTCGGCGAGGGCGCCATGGCCGTCATGTTCGTACACCGCTACCTGGAGGGGCTGTGACCTCGGAGCCGGCCGTGTGCCACGAGGAGGAACTGCGCTCGCTGTTCCTCTTCGAGAAGCTGTCCGACGACCAGCTGGCGTGGCTGTGCCGCGAGGGCCGGGTGGAGATCAACCAGCCGGGCCAGGTGTACGCCGAGGGCGCCGCCGCGACCTGTTTCTACGTACTGCTGGAGGGCACCGTCGTACTGTCCCGCCGGGTCGGCGCGGACGACGTGGAGGTGAACCGCACCTCCAAGCCCGGTGTGTACGCGGGGGCTTTCAACGCCTACCTCGGCGACCGGGTGCCGCAGGTGTACAACCACTCGATGCGGGTCACCGTGCCGTCGCGGTTCTACGTCCTGGCCGCCGACGATTTCGCGCGGATGATGCACGAGTGGTTCCCGATGGCCGTGCACATGCTGGAGGGGGTGTTCTTCGGCAACCGCAACACCCAGCAGGCCATCGGCCAGCGCGAACGGCTCCTCGCGCTCGGCTCGCTGTCGGCCGGCCTCACCCATGAGCTCAACAACCCCGCCGCGGCCTCGCTGCGCGCCACCGCCGCGCTGCGCGAGCGGGTCGCCGGGATGCGCCACAAGCTCGGCATGATCGCCGCCGGGCCCTTCCAGCGGGACACCCTGATGACCCTGGTCGAACTCCAGGAACGCGCCGTGGAGCAGGTCGCCAAGGCCGCCCCGCTCGGCCCGATGGAGGCCTCCGACCGGGAGGACGCCGTCGGCGACTGGCTGGAGGACCACGGCATCGCCGGTGGCTGGGACCTGGCGCCGACCTTCGTCCAGGCCGGGCTGGACACCGAGTGGCTGGAGCATGTCGCGGCCACCGTGGACGAGGCCACGCTGGAGGGGGCGCTGCGCTGGCTGAACTACACCGTCGAGACCGAACTGCTGATGAACGAGATCGAGGACTCCACCACCCGCATCTCCAGCCTGGTCGGCGCCGCCAAGCAGTACTCCCAGATCGACCGGGCCCCCTTCCAGGTCATGGACATCCACGAGCTCCTCGACAGCACCCTCCAGATGCTCGCGGGAAAGCTCGGCCCCGGCGTCACCGTCGTCAAGGACTACGACTGCGGCCTGCCGAGGATCCCCGTCTACCCGGGCGAGCTCAACCAGGTCTGGACGAATCTCATCGACAATGCGGCCTCCGCCATGGCGGGCACCGGCACCCTCACCGTGCGCACCGCGCTCGACCACGAACGGGTCCTGGTCGAGTTCGGCGACACCGGCCCCGGCGTGCCCGACGACATCCGCGGCCGGATCTTCGAGCCCTTCTTCACCACCAAACCGGTGGGCGAGGGCACCGGTCTCGGACTCGACATCTCCTGGCGCATCGTGGTCAACAAGCACCACGGCGACCTCCAGGTGGAGTCGGTTCCCGGCGACACCCGCTTCCGGGTACACCTCCCCCTCAGCGACCCCGAATCCGACGGACAGCAGGAGTCATCATGACCGCGACACCGGCGATCGACCCCTCCGTACCGCCCAGCGGAACCGGCTGCGCCGAGTGCGACGCCCTCGGCGGCTGGTGGTTCCACCTGCGCCGATGTGCCCAGTGCGGGCACATCGGCTGCTGCGACACCTCCCCCGCCCAGCACGCCAGCGCCCACGCCGCCGCCACCGGACACCCCGTCATGCGCAGCTTCGAGCCCGGCGAGTCCTGGTTCTGGAACTTCCGGACCGAGGACTACGTCGAGGACGGCCCCGAACTCGCCCCGCCCGCCAGCCGCCCCGCCGACCAGACCGTGCCGGGTCCCAGCGACCGGGTGCCGGACGACTGGCGCGAGCACCTGCACCGTTAGCCGGCAGGTCAGGCCTGGGGCACCGTGGCGGGGGTGGTCATGGTCCGGGTGTGGTCGACGATGCGGGTGTCTCCTTCCAGCTTCACCTGCACGCAGGAGCCGGGGTCGCCCGCCGACTGGGCGACCGTGAGGACGATCCAGCCGGGTTCGACCCGCCTGCGCAGGTCCCGCCCGGTGAAGCTGGTCATGTCCGCGTGGACCTCGAACCGCACCGTACGCGTCTCCCCGGCGGCGAGATCGACACGGGTGAAGCCGATCAGCTGGCGGACGGGCCGGGTGACGGAGGCGACCGGATCGGTGAGATAGAGCTGAGGCACCACGGTGCCGGCCCGGGAGCCGGTGTTGGTGACGCTCGCCCGTACGGTGACCGATCCGTCGACCGCGACGGCGGCCTCGGTGGCCTTCGCGCCATCGATGCTGAACGTGGTGTAGGAGAGCCCGTGCCCGAACGGGAACGCGGGGGTCGGGTCGATGTTGCTCACCCCGTCGCTCTTGAGGGCGAGCGGGGGCGCCAGGTAGGTGCCGGGCTGACCGGCGGCGTCACCCGGGATCTGAACGGGCAGGTGTCCGGAGGGGTTGACGCGGCCGGACAGGACACCGGCGACGGCGGAGGCGCCCTCCTGCCCGGGGAAGAAGGCCTGAAGGGTCGCGTCCGCTTCCTTCGCGTGCCGGCCGATCGCGTACGGGCGGCCCGACACGACAACGAGGACGGTTTGTCGCGCCGCGCCGAGGACGGCCTCGACCAGGTCTTCCTGGACTCCCGGGAGCGTCAGGGTGGCCAGGTCGCAGCCCTCGCCGGAGGTGCCCTCGCCGAACATTCCGGAGCGGTCGCCCACGACGAGGATCGTCAGGTCGGCCGCGGCGGCCGCGGCCACGGCGGCGTCGATCCCGCTTCGGTCGTCGCCGGTGATCGGGCAGCCGGTCTCGTGGTGCACCGTGGCGTCGGGGAACTCCCGCCGGATCGCGTCGAGCGCCGTCGGGGCCCCGATTCCCAGGGCGGCCTCGGGGTGGTGCGGGAGGACGTGGTTGGGGAAGGAGTAGCAGCCGAACAGGCAGCGGGCGTCGTCGGCGGCGGGGCCGATGACGGCGATGGATCGCGGGCCGTCGGCGAGCGGAAGGATGCCGGAGCCGTTGTCGAGCAGTACGACGGACTCCTCGGCCAGGCGGCGGGCGATGTCGCGGTTGCGGGGCGAGTCGAAGTCCGCGGGGGCCGTGTACTGCCCGGGCTGCCATCCGGGGTCGAGCAGGCCGAGTTCGGCCTTCTGGGTCAGGACGCGCAGGACCGCCCGGTCGAGGAGGTCAGTGCTGACGCGGCCGTCCTTGAGCATGGCCAGCAGGGCGTCGCCGTAGCCCGTGGTGTGGGGCAGTTCGACGTCGATCCCGGCGTGCAGGGCGGCCTGCGCCGCGCCGGGGACGTCGGCCGCCACATGGTGCATGGAGGCGAGGAACGCGATGGCCCAGTAGTCGGAGACCACGGTGCCCTCGAATCCCCAGCTGTCGCGCAGCAGATGGGTGAGCAGTGTCTCGTCGGAGCCGCAGGGCACGCCGTCGATGTCGTTGTACGCGTTCATCACCGAGCCGACGCGGCCGGTGACGACGGCCTTCTCGAAGGGCACGAGGATGACGTCGGCCAGTTCGCGTGGACCGACGGCCGCCGGGGCGTGGTTGCGCGCCGCGCGGGAGGTGGAGTAGCCGGCGAAGTGCTTGAGCGTCGCGATGGTGCCGGCCGACTGGAGGCCCTGCACGTAGGACAGCGCCAGTTCCGAGACGAGGTAGGGGTCCTCGCCGAGGGTCTCCTCGACCCGGCCCCAGCGGTAGTCGCGCACCACGTCCAGGACCGGGGACAGCCCCTGGTGGATACCGACGGCCGCCATGTCCGACCCGATGGCCGCCGCCATCGACCGGACGAGCTCCGGGTTCCAGGTGGCCGCCCAGGCGAGCGGGGTCGGGTAGACCGTGGCCTGCCAGGTGGTGAGGCCGGTCAGGCACTCCTCGTGGGCGATGGCGGGGATGCCGAACCGGTTCGCCGCCACGACCAGCTCCTGGAAGGCGGCCAGCTGCTCGCGGCCGGCCTCCGGGGCGATCGGTGCGGTGCCGAACACCCGGGTCAGGTGCCCGAGGCCGTCGACGACGGCCTCCTCGAAGCTCTCCGCCCCGCGGAAGGTGTCCTGCATCGGCGCCACGTCCCCGGAGGTGTCGTGGCCCGGCCAGGTGCTGCCGAGCTGCTGGACCTTCTCGGACTCGGTCATCGCGTCGAGCAGGGCCCGGGCGCGAACGGCCGCCGGCCGGGCGGGGTCGTTCCACAGCCCGGTCATCGGGCGCTCGTCGCTGATCGTCAAGGTCTCATCCATTTCTTTACGGGCGCCGCGGCTGCGTGGTCGGACAGGCAGCAGGCATGGGTGGGGTACGGAACGGCGCCAAAGGCCATGTGGGGGGTGGCCGGTCAGGCCGGGGCTGTCGCCCGGTCGGTCACTTGCCGCCGGCGCCCATCAGTCCCGCCACGAGGGCTCGCCGGGCGAAGAGATAGACGACGAGGATGGGGACCGCGGACATCAGCACGGCGGCCAGCAGGGCCGGGACATTGGCTCCGTACTGGGAGACGAAGTTGTACAGGCCCAGGGTCACCAGCTTGTCGTCCTCGGACTGGGTCATGATCAGGGGGAACAGGAAGCCGTTCCAGGCCTGCAGAGCCGTGAAGACACAGGCGGTCGCGATGCTCGGGCGTGACATCGGGATGACCAGCTCCCGGAGCACCCGGGCGGGGCTGGCGCCGTCCAGGGCCATGGCCTCGTAGAGCTCGGTGCCGATGTCCCGCATTCCGCCGCTGAGGACCAGCACGGTCACCGGCAGCGCGAACGCCGCGGTGGGCAGGATGATCCCCCAGAGGCTGTCGTACAGGTTGAGGCGGTTGATGATCAGGAAGAGCGGGATGACGACCGCCTGCGAGGGAATCGCCAGCCCCACGAGGAACAGCCGGAAGACGCCTCGGGTGAGCCAGCCCCGCCCCCGGACGACGGCATAGCTGATCGGGATGCCCAGGAGCAGCACGATGGCGACCGTGAACGCCGCGACGAAGAAGGTGTTCCAGATGTAGTGCAGGAAGCCGCTGTCGATGACGGTGGCGAAGTTGTCGAGCGTCAGGTGGGAGGGAATCGATACGGGCCCTCCGTCGGTGTAGGACGTCTGGGGCTGGACCGCCGTGTTCACCAGCGCGTACAGCGGTACGCCGATGATCAGGAGCCATATGAAGGCCGCGAGGCCCGCGACGTAGTTCGGGCGCGTCCTCACAGCCCCTCCAACGTGCTCGTCATCTTGTCGTACCCACTGATTTTCATAAGCGCGAGCGAGGCTCCGGTGGCCAGCAGGAGCAGGAAGCTCGCGATGGCGCTGGCGTACCCGTAGTCGTAGGTCCGGAACGCGGTCTGGTACATCGAGAAGGGAAGGATCGAGGTGTCGGTGCCGGGTCCGCCGTTGGTCAGCAGCAGGACGATGTCGAAGGCCGTGAGCCCGCCGATGACCATGAAGGTGGTCGAGGTGACCATGGTGTTCCGCAGCTGGGGAAGGGTGATGTGGATGAACTGCCGCACCCTTCCCGCGCCGTCGATCTCCGCCGCCTGGTAGAGGGTGTTCGGGATGGCGCGGGCGGCGCCCTGGTAGAGCAGGGAGTGGAACGGGACGAACTGCCAGCTGGTGACGATGATCAGGCAGACGATCGCACCGTTGCGGGTGCCGAGCGGGTTGGTGTCCCCGAGGAGCGCGCCGAGCTTGGCCGGGACACCGAAGTTCGGGTCGAGCAGTTGCCGCCACATGACGGCCGTGGCCGCGGTGGAGAGCAGCAGCGGCAGGAAGAAGACCGCCGACAGGACGGCGCGGTTGCGCTGGTGACCGGCCGACCAGACGCCCAGCAGGATGCTGACCGGTGCCTGCACCGCGATGTTCCCGACCAGCAGGACCCCCGTGACGAGGGTGGACTGCCAGATCTGGCCGTCGTCGATGAATCGCGACCAGTTGGCGAGCCCGGTGAACTGCGGGGCGTTGAGTCCGTCCCAGTTGGTGAGGGACAGGTAGAGCACGCCCACCATCGGCGCGACGGCGAAGACGAGGAAGAACACCAGCCCGGGAATCGCCCAGCCCACGCCGGGCCGCTCCAGGGTGGGAGCGGCCCGGTCACGGGCCCTGCGGTTCCGGACGAGTCGCGCACTCGTTATGGAGACCACGTGGATGCCTTTCCTTACTTCTTCAGTGCCGAGACCGCGCTGACGAACTGATCCGGAGTGCTCTGCCCGTTGAACAGCTTCTGGATCTCGGTGAGCAGCGGGGTGCCCAGGGTGAGGCCGAGCGCCTGGTCCCAGGACTGGGTGAAGGACGGCGCCTTGCTCACGAGGTCGTACTGGAAGTTCGCGTACGCCGGGTCCGGGGCCTTGGCGAGCATCGCCTTGGCGTTCGTCGTGACCGGCACCTCGCCCTTGTCGACCAGGCCCTGGACGTAGGCGTCACTGTAGGCGGTCTTCACGAATTCCCTGGCGGTGGTGCTGGGGGCACTGGTGGTCACCGACACGTAGTTGGTGGGGTTGCCGACGACGTCGGCCGGGTCGCCCTTGCCGCCGTCGACGGTCGGGAAGGCCGCGTAGCCCAGGCCGCTCTTGGCGAAGTCCGGGGCCTCGCCCTGCTGGACGGCGTACTCCCACGAGCCCATCAGGGTCATCGCCGCCTTGCCCTTGTTCAGCAGGGTGGAGGTGCCGCCGGCGCCGTAGCTGACCGAGCCGAAGTTCTTGCCGAAGGCGCCGCTGTCGACGAGTTCCTTGACCAGCTGTGCGGTCTTGAGGACGGCCGGGTCCTTCCACTGGGACCAGTCGCCGGCCTGGATCTTGTTGAAGAGCTCGGGTCCCGCGAGGCGGTCCACGAGGTACTCGATCCACATCAGCTCGGTCCAGGAGGAGCTGGCGTTGCCCGCCACCGCGAAGGGGGTGATGCCCTTGGCCTTGAACACCTTCACAAGGTTCGTCAGGTCGCTCCAGGTCTGCGGGGGCTGCACACCGGCGTCGGTGAAGACCTTCTTGTTGTAGAACATGAACACCGGCTGGGTGCCCCGGATCGGGATCCCGACGAGCTTTCCGTTCACCTTTCCGGCGTTCAGCGCGGAGGGGAGGAAGTGTGACTCCAGGCTCTTGTCGAGTGTCACCAGCTTGCCGGCCTTGACGTAGTCATTGAGGCTGCCGCCGCCCCAGTTGAAGAACAGCCCGGGCATCTTCGACGAACCCATGCCGGTCCGGAGCTTGTCCTTGTACCCGTCCGAGGCGATCACGGACAGGGTGACCTTGCCGTTGCCGGTGGAGTTGAAGGTGTCCACGGCGGTCTTCTGCACGGTGTTGGTCGGGTCCTGGAGTGTCCAGAACTGAACGTTGCCCGTGGGCGAGGAGGCCGAGCCGCCGGAGGTCCCACAGGCGGCCACGGTGATCATCATCGTGGTGCCCGCCATCAGCGCGGCGCAGGTTCTCCTGCGAGAGAATATGTTCTTCATTGAACACCTTTCGATTCGGCCAGGGCCCAGGTGCCAGCCAAATGGAGAGGCGTGTGCTGGCGTCCGTCACGCTAAGCGGCGTGATTCGACATCGGCAAGAAACAAATGGCCGTCAGCTTCGAAAGACTTTCGCAGATTCACCCGGCACCGGACGGCGGGGCCGTCGACTTACGCAGCACCAGCTCCGTGGTGAGTTCCATGCGCATCGTCGCCGGGGGTTTTCCGTCGGCCAGCCGCAGCAGGACCCTTGTGGCCTCCTGGCCGAGTTCCTGGAAGGGCTGGCGTACGGCGCTCAGCGGCGGCGAGGCCATCGCGGCCACCGGGGTGTCGTCGAACGACATGACCGACAGGTCCTGCGGCACGGCGACACCGAGCTGCCGGGCCGCCTCCAGGGCTCCCAGCGCCTGGGTGTCGCTGGCGGCGAACAGTGCCGTCGGCCGGTCCTCGACGCCCAGGATCCGGCGTGCGACCACCAGGGCCTCGCCGTAGTCGAAGTCCGTCGACCGCACGATCCCCGGGTCGTACGCGATACCGGCCTCCTCAAGGGCGGCGCGGTAGCCGTGCAGGCGCGCCGCCCCGGCCATGGAGCTGGAGCGGCCGGCGAGCATGCCTATCCGGCGGTGCCCAAGGCCGATGAGGTGCTGCACCGCCGTCGTGGCCCCGTGCCAGTTCGTCGCCCCGATGCTCGGGATGTCCCAGGTCGGCGCGTTCAGCGGATCGATGAGCACGACCGGCAGCCGCTGGTCCACGACGCGGCGCTGGTCCTGCTCGGTCAGCGTGGAGATGACGATGACCAGGCCGAGGGCCTCCAGCGCCGCGCACTCGTCCAGCCACTGGGCGATCGAGCGCCTGCTGGTCGTACCGACGGTCGTGGCCACTCCCCGCTCGGCCGCCGAGTCGACGATGCCGCGGGCGACTTCCAGCGTGTACGGGCTCGACAGGTCGCGGAAGACAGCCAGGATCTGCCGTGGCCGCCGTGCGTCGGCCTCCCAGGCCCGGATGTAACCGTGCCGGGTCAGTAGTTCCTCGACCCGGGCCCGCGTCGCCGCGGAGACATCGCGCCGGCGGTGGACGACCTTGGAGACGGTCGCGATCGATACGCCGGCTTCTTTGGCTATCGAGGTGAGAAGTCCGTACTGTGCGTCCAGGCTCGCCCTGGCTCGGCCCGTCACTGCGGCTGCGACCTCCCTGTCACCGACCGGTTTCGCCGGCGGGTCAAAGCTAAAGGGCTGCGGCCACATCTCCGCCTTGCCGCCGCGAAACTCTTTCGCAGGCGTTGCGGGAAAGGCAGTTGAACTCCCCGTGGACCTCGACTTATCCCTCCGGTTGCCGCGGTGTCAATACCCGACGGCGGTCAGCCTGCGAAACGCTTTCGGAAACGTGGCGGTGACATTGGGGCGCCGCGTCCCAATACTGTCCCCATCCCAGCCTGATGACCGCTGACCATGACGATCAGAGGAACTGCAATGGCGCAATCCTTGGTACGGAAGGCTGTCGCGACAACGGCAGCCATAGGCATCGGCGTGGCATTCGCCATCGCCTCTGCGGCGGGGGCGTCGGCGTATCAGCCGAGCTCGTCGAACCTGTATGTGGCGGACAACACCGCCGCCTGCAACAAGAGCCCCTGTGTCCTCTACCCGAAGTCGGCCCAACTCGCGAGCGGCCGGATCGTGGCGACGTTCGAGAACGACCAGACCACCCCGGTGGGACAGACGCTGCCCATCTACAACAGCGACGACAACGGCACGACGTGGTCGAAGCTGTCCGATGTCAAGGCTCCCGCCTACCTGTCCAGTGACTCCCAGTACGCGAAGTACACGAGCAACTGGACGAACCCGTATCTCTACGTGCTCCCGCAGGCCGTCGGGTCCCTGAGTGCCGGCACGCTGCTTCTCGCGAGCGTCGTCTCGGGCGACGACTACTACTACGAGGAGCAGAAGGCCGCCAACTCCAGCTGGACGCCGACCGCCGACGGCGACCGCAAGGACGTGGCGCTCGCGCTGTACTCCAGCACCGATGAGGGCGCGACCTGGAGCATTCTGAACATCATCGCCACCGGCAGCTGGCAGGGCGGAAGCGCGGGTGCCCTCGGCCGGGTCTCGACCGCCAACACCTACGCGCAGGTCGACCCGGTCTGGGAGCCGCACCTGGTGGCCCGCAACGGCGTTCTCGTCGCCTACTACTCCGACGAGAACGACTACCTCAGTTACAACGCCACCACCGGAGTGCCGGTCATCGACCCGGACAACGACACGGCGACGGACTCCGGCGGCCAGCTCCTCGTGCACAAGACCTGGGACGGCGGCAGCACCTCCTGGAGCTCCCCGGTCGTCGATGTCCCCGGCTCCACGGTGACCATGAGCAGCAGCAAGACGGAAATCGGCGGCGGTCGCCCCGGCATGACGACGATCGCCCCGACCACCGACGGCAAGTGGCTCCTCACCTACGAGTACTGGGGCGGCGGAACGAACACCCGGTACAAGATCGCCGACGACCCGCTGAAGTTCTTCGCCGCCAGTGACGCCGCGGTCACTGCGCTGCCCGTGCCCTCGGGAGGAAGCACGCTCGCAACGGGCGGCAGCCCGGTGCTCCTGCCCATGCCGGACGGACGGATCGTCTACAACGCGGCCGGCAGCAGCAGCGTCTGGGTGAACGAATCCGGTCTGAGCACCGGCACCTGGAAGAAGTACCAGACCGCGATCGCCGCCGGTTACAGCCGTCAGCTCCAGTACGTCGACGGCACCGGACGCGTCCTCATCCTCCAGGCCTCCTGGAGCGGCGGCAGCGTCGGGCCCGTGCACTTCGCCGAGGTCGACCTCGGCCGGTCCGACGGCATCTACGACACCCTCGTCAACCGCCTGACCGGTCAGGTCCTCAGCCCGGACACCGGCAAGACGCAGGACGCGAACCTCACGGGCAACGTCGCCGACCTCGTCCTCAAGGCGCAGGACTCCACGGACGACTCGCAGCGCTGGCATCTCACGGCCAAGAGCAGCAACGTGACTCTGCTCAACAAGACCGGCGGCCGCGCGGCCGGCATCTGGACCGGCACCGCGACAGCCGGGCAGCAGCTGGCCCAGTGGGTCGACGACGGGGCCACCGACAAGCAGTGGACCCTGGTCGCTGCGACGACCAGCGGGTACTACAAACTCCGCTCGGTACGTAACACCAGCCTGTACGCGACGGGAGCGACCGCAGGCGGCGCCGTCACCCTGGCGGCGTCGACCGACGACGGCTCACAGGACTGGCAGCTCGTCCCGGACGCCCTGCCGACCGATGCGACCTTCACCCTGAAGGGCAGCTACTCCGGTCGCTGCCTCGACGTGCCGAACGGCGCGACGGGTGTGCAGGTGCAGATCTACGACTGCTCCGGGAACGCCAACCAGACCATCACGCAGACCACCGCGGGCGAGCTGCGCGTCTCCGGCAAGTGCCTCGCCGCCAACGGTGACGGCACCACGGCGGGCACCAAGCTCATCCTGTGGACCTGCAACGGGAAGACCAGCCAGAAGTGGGCCTTCCGGCTGGACGGAACCATCGTCAACCGCTCCAACGGTCTCGTCATCGACGTCACCAGCTGGGGGACGGCCAACGGATCGAAGGTGCAGCTGTACACGGGTCTCGGCAACGCCACCCAGAAGTGGAGCCGGGCGTAGTCCTCAGGAGCAGGACGCGGCAGCGGGGTGCGGTCTCGAAACGAGGCCGCACCCCGCTGCCGTCATGTGGTGTGGGCGGGCCGGCGAGCGGAAGTCGAGGTGCGCAGCACGAGTTCCGTGGCCAGCTCGATCCGCGGGGACGCGGGCGGCCGGCCCTCGGCCAGCTCCATCAGCACCCGGGTCGCCTCGTGGCCCAGTTGCTCGAACGGCTGCCGTACCGCGCTCAGCGGCGGGCAGGCCATGGCCGCGACCAGGGTGTCGTCGAAGGACATGACCGCCAGGTCCTGGGGGACGCCGAGCCCCTGCTGGCGGGCCGCTTCCAGGACGCCGAGGGCCTGGGCGTCGCTCGCGGCGAAGACGGCGGTGGGCGGCCGGTCGGAGCGCAGGATCCGGAGGCTGGCGGCCAGCGCCTCGTCGAAGTCGAAGTCGGTCGAGCGCACGATCGCGGGGTCGTAGTCGATCCCGGCCTCCTCCAGCGCGGCCCGGTAGCCGTGCAGCCGCGCCGCCCCGGTGAGCGAGTGCGACCGGCCGGCGACCATGCCGATCCGGATGTGGCCGCGCTCCAGGAGGTGCCGTACGGCGTCCCTGGCGCCGTTCCAGTTCGTCACCCCGATGCTCGGGATGTCCAGTGAGGGTGCGCTGAGCGGATCGATCAGCACCACCGGAAGCCGCTGCTCGACGATGCGGCGCTGATCCTCCTCGGACAGCATCGAGATCACGATGATCAGCCCCGCCGCACCGAGCGCCACGCAGTCCTCGAGCCACCGGGAGATCGGCCGCCTGCTCGTCGTCCCGGTCACCACATCGATGCCGAGCTCGCCGGCCGCCTCCACGATCCCCCGGGCGACCTCCAGCGTGTACGGGCCGGACAGGTCCCGGAAGACCGCGATGATCTGCCGGGGGACCACGAGATCCCGCTCCCACGGGCGTACGTAACCGTGCTGGGCCAGCAGCTCCTCGACCCGGGCGCGCGTCGCCGCGCCGACGTCACGACGCCGGTGCACCACCTTGGACACGGTGCTGAGCGAGACTCCCGCCTCGGTCGCGATGCTCGTCAGCAGACCGTACTGCTGGTCCACCTGTGCCTTGCCCTGAACTGTCACCCGGCGCCTCCGCAGACCAACGGTACCGAGCCGTCACGCACAAGGCAGAACCACCGCCGACGGATGCCGCGGCGGCAGCTCCTGGGGAGGTCCTAAGGCGGACCTCCCCACGTGGCCTGTGGCCGGACAGGCCCTACGCGCCGCTCGCGTCGAGCATCTCCTCGCGCTCGACGACCTTGACGCGCTCGCGGCCCTGCGGCTCGCCGAGCGCGCGCTCGTGCGCGTCGAGGCGGTGCCAGCCGTCCCAGGTCGTGTAGCGCACGCCGCGCCCGCGCAGGTACGCCTCGATCGCGTCCGGGCCGGGCTCGGTGGGCGACGTGAGGCGGCCGGCGGCGTGGTCGGCGAGGAGGCAGGCCACGGTCTCGTTGGCGTCGCCCTTGGTGTGGCCGATGAGGCCGACGGGACCGCGCTTGATCCAGCCGGTGACGTACGTGGAGGCCATGTGGGCGCCGTCACCGTCCAGGACCCGGCCGGCCTCGTGCGGGACGGTGCCGGAGACCGGGTCGAAGGGCAGCTTGGGCAGCTCTTCGGACAGGTAGCCCACCGCGCGGTAGACCGCCTGCAGCGGCCAGTCGCGGAAGCGGCCGGTGCCGCGGACGTTGCCGGTGCCGTCCAGCTCGGTGCGCTCGGTGCGCAGGGCGGTGACCTGGCCGTCCTCGCCGAGGATCTCGGTCGGGGACTCGAAGAAGTGCAGGTAGAGCTTGTGCGGGCGGTCACCGATGTCGCGGATGGCCCAGTTCTCCAGGGTGGAGGCGACCATGTCGGCCTGCTTGTTGCCGCGCCGGGTGGCTATGGAGCCGTCGTCGTACTCGATGTCCTCGGGGTCGACGATGACCTCGATGTTCGGCGAGTGGTTCAGCTCGCGCAGCTCCAGCGGGCTGAACTTGGCCTGGGCGGGACCGCGCCGGCCGAAGACGTGCACCTCCAGGGCCTTGTTGGCCTTGAGCCCGTCGTACACGTTCGGCGGGATCTCGGTGGGCAGCAGCTCGTCGGCGGTCTTGGCCAGTACGCGGGCGACGTCGAGGGCGACATTGCCGACGCCCAGGACGGCGACCTTCTCCGCGTCCAGGGGCCAGGTGCGCGGGACGTCGGGGTGACCGTCGTACCAGGAGACGAAGTCGGCGGCGCCGTAGGAGCCGTCCAGCTCGACGCCCGGGATGTCGAGCGGGCGGTCGGCGCTGGCGCCGGTGGAGAAGACCACGGCGTCGTAGAAGCGGTGCAGGTCGTCCAGGGCCAGGTCGGACGGGTAGTCGACGTTCCCGAAGAGCCGGATCTGGGGCTTGTCCAGGACCTGGTGCAGCGCGTTGACGATGCCCTTGATCCGCGGGTGGTCCGGCGCGACGCCGTAGCGGATCAGGCCGAACGGGGCGGGCATCCGCTCGAACAGGTCGATGGAGACCCCGGGGTCGGTGGCGGCTTCGGACTTCAGCAGGGCATCGGCGGCGTAGATCCCGGCGGGACCGGCCCCGACGATGGCCACCCGTATGGCGCGTGACATGGAGCAACCTTCCTTTGGCACAGCTGCTCACAGTACGCGACAGGGTAAGGCTACCCTTACCCTGTCCACTCCTTGAACGGGGGCCGCTCACACCACGGGGTTCACGGGTCTCACAGGCCCGTCGGGGGCCGGTTGCCGAGCGCGTCGG
Source organism: Streptomyces sp. NBC_01537 (assembly GCF_045040445.1). Classification (NCBI taxonomy): domain Bacteria; kingdom Bacillati; phylum Actinomycetota; class Actinomycetes; order Kitasatosporales; family Streptomycetaceae; genus Streptomyces; species Streptomyces sp. NBC_01537. The sequence continues at coordinate 1,612,025 of NZ_CP109392.1, forward strand.
CGTTGGGTGCGGCCTTGGCGACGAGGTCGGGGACGACGTCGGACAGCTCGGCCGGGTCCCAGCGGGAGGGGTGGGTGGCGGCGGGGCCGTTGGCCCAGCCCTCCAGGACGGTGATCCTGCTCCCGTAGACGCCGAAGATCCGGCCGGTGACCTCGCGGGAGCGGTCGGAGCCGAGCCAGACGGCCAGCGGCGAGATCGCGTCGGGGCTGAGGTCGGTGGCGGCGGCCATGCGGTGCATGACGTCGATGTCGTCGGTGAGCCGGGTGAGGGCGGTGGGGGCGATGGCGTTGACGGTGACCCCGTAGCGGGCGAGCTCGGCGGCGGCGGTGATGGTGAGGCTGGCGATGGCGGCCTTGGCGGAGGCGTAGTTGCCCTGGCCGGGGTTGCCGAACAGGCCGGAGGTGGAGGTGGTGTTGATGACCCGGGCGTCGTTGGCGGCGCCGTCCTTGGCACGCTGCCGCCAGTAGCGGGCGGCGTGGTGGAGAGTCGCGAGGCTGCCCTTGAGGTGGACGGCGATGACGCTGTCCCAGTCCTGCTCGGTCATGGTGACGATCATGCGGTCGCGCAGGATCCCGGCGTTGTTGACCAGGACGTCGAGTCCGCCGAAGGACTCCACCGCCTGGGCGATCAGCTTCTCGGCCCCGGCCCAGGAGGCGATGTCGTCGGTGTTGGCGACCGCCTCGCCGCCGGCGGCCGTGATCTCGTCGACGACCGCTGCCGCAGGACCCGCCGAGGCCCCGCCGCCGTCCCGGCCGCCGCCCAGGTCGTTGACGACGACCTTCGCACCGTGGGCGGCGAAGGCGAGCGCGTGGGCCCGGCCTATTCCGTTGCCGGCGCCGGTGATCACCACGACGCGGCCCTCGCACAACTCTGTGGACAGCCCTGCGGACATTGCCGCCTCCTCGCTGAAATATTTAACTGAATGATCTGAATGTATCCAGGTGTCGTAGACTCGCGCAATGACCCGGTACCCCGACGAGCTGGAACGCGCCGGACTGTCCACCCGGGGCCAGTCCACCTTCATCCGCCCCATCCGGCCCGACGACGCCGACAGCCTGGTCGCCTTCGTCGGCGGCCTGTCGCGCGAGACGCTCTTCTACCGCTCCCTCGGCGTCACCGTCCGGGTCCGCGACGACCTGATCCGGCGCGCCGCGCGGGTGGACTACCTCAACGAGCTGGCCCTGGTCGCCCTGCTCGGCGAGGACATCATCGGGGTCGCCCGCTACGTACGCGTCGAAGGCCACCCCGACCGCGCCGAGGTGGCCTTCACCGTCCGCGACGACCGCCAGGGCGAGGGCCTGGGCAGGCTGCTGCTGGAGCGGATCGCGGCTGCCGCCCGTGAGCGCGGCATCCGGATCCTCGAGGCCGACGTGCTCGCCGACAACGTACGGATGATCAGGGTGTTCGAGGGCGCCGGCTACCGGGTCGAGGCCGGGCCCCCGGGGCGGGTGCGGCACTTCGACATCGCCATCGACCCGCAGTCCCTCGCCGTGGCGCGTGCCGAGCGGCGCGAGCACACCGCCGTACGGCGCTCGTTGCGGGCGCTGCTGGAGCCCGGCTCCGTGGCCGTCGTCGGCGCCAACCGCAAGCCCCTGACCATCGGCCACGAGATCGTGGCGAACCTGCTGCGGGGCGGCTTCGAGGGACCGGTGTACCCGGTGAACCCGCATGCCGGGGAGGTCGCGGGGCTGCGGGCGTACGGGGCGGTGCGGGAGCTGCCGGAGCCGCCGGACCTGGCGGTGGTGGCGGTACGGGCGGAGTCGGTGCCGGAGGTGGTGCGCGAGTGCGCCGAACTCGGGGTGCAGGCGGTCGTGGTCGTGTCCACCGGGTTCGGCGAGACCGGCGAGGCGGGGCGGGCCGCCGAACTGGAACTGGCCCGGTTCGCACGGGTCTCGGGGATGCGGCTGGTGGGGCCCAACTGCATGGGCGTCGTCAACACCACCCCCGCCGCCCGGCTGGCCGCCACCTTCTCCCCCGCCCTGCCGCCGCCCGGCCGGGTCGCCATGTCCAGCCAGTCCGGGCCGCTCGGGCTCACCGTGCTCGACCTGGCCCGGCGGCTCGGCCTCGGCTTCTCCGGCTTCGTCTCCGTCGGCCACGCCGTGGACGTCTCCACCAACGACCTGCTCCAGTGGTGGGACCAGGACCCCGACACCTCCGTGATCCTGCTCCACCTCGAACACTTCGGGAACCCGCGCCGCTTCGCCCGGATCGCCCGCCGCATCGCCGCCCACAAGCCGATCATCGCCGTCCACCCCGGCCCCGCCGACTCCTCCGACGGCCGCTCCGAGGCCACCGTCAGCTCCCTGTTCGCCCAGTCCGGCGTGATCCGCACCCGTACGCTGCAGGAGCTGTTCGATGTCGGGCTGCTCCTGGCCCACCAGCCGCCCCCGCAGGGCAACCGCGTCGCGATCATCACCAACGCCGGCGGCCCGGCGGCCCTCACGGCAGGCGCGTGCGTCGCCAACGGGCTGCGGATCGCGGCGCTCGCGGACCTCTCCCCCACGGCCACCGCCCAGGACTACCGGCAGGCACTGGACACCCTGCTGGCGGACGACGGCGTGGACGCGGCCGTCGTCCTCTTCATGCCCCCGCTCGCCGACGCCGCCGACGAGGTGGCCTCCGCCATCCTCGACGCCTCCGCCGCGCACCCGGCGAAGCCCGTCGTGGCCAGCTTCCTGTCCAGGGCCGGCGTCACCGAGCTGCTGCGCCGCGACGACCACGTCGTGCCCACCTTCGCCTTCCCCGAGTCGGCCGCCGCCGCCCTCGGCCACGCCGCCGCCTACCAGGCCTGGCGCTCCCGCCCCTCCGGCGTCGCCCCCGCCCTCCCCGGCCTCGACCCCGACCGCGCCCGCGCTCTCGTCGCCGCCCACGGATCCGGTCCCCTGCCCGACGCCGCCGCAGCCGATCTGCTCGACGCGTACGGCATCGCCCTGCAGACCGGCGCCCCCGCGCCCCCGGGGACCGACGCCTTCCTCGGCGTCACCACCGACCCCGTCTTCGGCCCCGTCATCACCTTCGGCCTCACCGGCGAGTACGCCGACCTCATGGGCGACATCGCCTACCGCATCACCCCCCTCAGCGACCGCGACGCGCACGAAATGGTCCGCTCGCTGCGAGCCGCGCCCCTCCTGTCCGGCGTCGACCTGGCAGCCGTCGAGGAGACCCTGCTCCGGATCTCCGCGATGGTCGAAGACCTCCCGGAGATCGCCGAAATGGACCTCCGCCCGGTCCGGCTGCTGCCCCCGGGCAAGGGCGTGGCCATCTCCGGGGCCCGGATCCGGCTCGCGGGCTCGGACTACGCCGCGGAGACCTCCCGGTGGCGGTAGAGGTCGCGCAGGAGGGCGATCTCCGCCGCGTGGTGGGTTGCCTCGTCGATTGCACGGAACATCAGACCGAGGTACGTGAAGACGTGGATCTCCTCGGCGAGCGGGCCGCAACTGCGGGCCAGCGCCGCATCGTCGAGACCTGATATGCGGCTGCGGAACCGGGCGAATTCCGCGTCCAGCGCGGCGATCGCCTCCGCCCCGCCGCCGGGCCGGACCGCTGCCTCGCCGGGCCATCCGCCAACACCGACCGGGACTCTGTCGAAGGCCAGTTTCACGTAGACGTCGAGACACTCCACACCGATATGCCACATCCGCCACGCGATCGAGGTGAACGGCGCCGGCACAGGATCAGGCTCCGTCTTCTCCGCCCGCAAAACCCCGTCGTCCCCCGGCCGCAACGACCAGCCCCCGGGCACCGGCTCCCACAGGTACTCGTCGTCCGTGAGCCCGTCGAGCCGCGCGAGCAGGCGCTCGTGGACGTTGTCGTAGACCGCGAGGAGTTCTTCGCCGAAGGACGTCATGTTCCTCACGGTAGGCCGGACCACTGACAGTCGAGCGGGGGTCGAGTTCGCCGAGGGTACAGAGCGGGATGGCGGGTCACAACTGGGTCACTGGGCTGCAAGTCGGGTCACATCGGCCCGCTCAGCCACTACGGTCGTCCCACCTAGCGCCCTTGGGGGGACAGCATGACGTGGGGAAACCAGCCGCAGCGTCCGCAGCCGGGATGGAGTCAGCCCCGGCAAGCGGCGCCGCCCAGACCCTCGGGCGCCCGGCCGAGATGGGCCCGCAAGCGCATCGTCATCCCCGCCATCGCCGTGTCATGGTTCATCGGCCTCGGCATGGGGGCCACAGGCAACGGCAGCGAGCCGAAGGCCAAGGCGCAGCCCACGGCCACGGTCACTGCCAAGGCAACCATCACGGCCACTGCCACGGTCACGGCCAGTCCGAAGCCCACGGCGACCGTCATTGTGCGGGCGACCAGGACGGTAAGGGCCACCGTCACCGCGAAGTCCGACAGCGGAAGCAGCGGGACGAGCGGCGACGACAGCTCCGTCTACTACGCCAACTGCTCCGAGGCACGTGCCGCCGGGGCCGCGCCCATCCATCAGGGAGAGCCAGGTTACCGATCCGGTCTCGACCGCGACGGCGACGGCACCGCCTGCGACACCTGAGCCCCGATATCCGTGAGGCCCCGCCCGGCTCTCCGGGCAGGGCCTCACTCCGCGTTCCCCGTGCCGGCTCCGCGTTCAGCCAAGGACAGCCTGGCAGGGGGTACGACAACGAGCTCCCATGTATGAGGTCTAGGCGAGCAGCGTCCGGCCGCCCTCCAGGACCAGGGTCGCCCCCGTCAGGTAGCCGAGGTCGTCGCTGACGAGGGCGGCGACGGCGCGGCCGATGTCGGCCTCGGGGTCGCCGAGGCGGCCGAGGGGGACTTCGGCGAGGAGCTTGGCGTGCTGGTCGGGGCGGGCCTGGAGATAGGCGTCGGCGGCGGGGCTGAGGGAGAGCGGGCAGATGGTGTTGACGCGGATGCCGTAGGGGCCCCATTCGGTGGCGGCGACGCGGGTGAGGCCGCGGATGGCCTCCTTGGCCATGGCGTAGGAGGCGAAGCCGCGCTGGCCGTCGAGGGCGGCGGAGGAGCCGAAGTTGACGATGCTGCCGCCGCCGCGGGCGCGGAGGTGGGGAAGGGCGGCCTGCATGGCGGCGAGGGTGGCGAGGGGACCGCTGCGGTAGGCGAGGTCGACCTCGGCGGGGGTGGTCTCCTCCAGGGGCGACTGCGCGGAGGACTGGGCGTTGTTGACCAGGATGTCGAGGGAGCCGAGGACGCGTACGGTCTCGGCGACCATGCGCTCGACGTCGGCGCGGTCCCCGACGTCGCCGACGACGGCCAGGGCCTGGCCGCCGCGCTCGCCGATCTCGTCGACGACGGCCTTGAGTTTCGCCTCCGTACGACCGGAGACGGCCACGGCCGCGCCCCGGGAGGCCAGGGCCAGGGCGATGCCACGGCCGACGCCCTGGCCGCCGCCGGTGACGAGGGCGGCCTTGCCCGCGAGGGGCGATGCGGGGGCGTTCATGGGGTCACTCCGTCCTGCGCCCAGAAGGGCGCCCAGGTGGGGAAGGCAGCGGGCAGTGCGGGTTTGCCGCTGCCGTCCCAGCCGTGGAAGGCGACGGCTTGGGGCCGTTCGGTGATGTCGGCGGCGTACCAGTGCTGTTCGCGGCGGCGGGAGAAGTACCAGTCGCCGTCCAGGCGGACGTAGTCGTCGCGGTAGCGGATGGCCATGACGATCCAGCGGTCGCCGACCTCGTGTTCGGCGCGGCAGTAGACGGACCCGGTGGCGCGGTCGGGGTCCGTGGCATCGAGTTCGACGCGGTGGCCGCAGATCTGGTGGACGGAGGCGCGGAAGGTGCGCAGTTGGGGCTCGATGTACGCGCGCAGCGCTTCGCGGCCGCTGCCGTGGCGTCCCATGTCGACGTCGGGCCGGAAGCAGGCCACCCAGGCGTCGAGGTCGCGGGAGTCGACGGCCAGGGCGTAGCGGATCGGCAACTGGCCTATGGCGAGCTGGGATTCGACGCGGTCGAGGCGGGTGCCCAGGTCCATGGCCTTCTCACCGCTCCGGCACGTCGAAGGGGCGGAAGTGCTCCTCGGTCCACCACGGGTAGCAACCGGGCATGTCGTGGCTCACCCGGCCGGGGAAGGCGGGCAGGCGCTTCTCCAGGAAGGACTGGACGCCTTCGCGCGACTCGGGGCCACCGCCGATCTCGCCCATGAGGCGGGAGTCCAGCCGGTGGGCGGTCATGGGGTGGGCCTCGCCGAGCATGCGCCAGAGCATCTGCCGGGTGAGGGCCACGGAGACGGCCGAGGTGTGGTCGGCGATCTCCCGGGCGAGTTCACGGGCGGCCTGGAGGAGGTCCTCGGGCTGGTGGACGGAGCGTACGAGGCCTGCGGCGGCGGCTTCGTCGGCGCTGATCATGCGGCCGGTCATGGCCCATTCCAGAGCGTTCTGCATGCCGACGGCCCGGGGCAGGAACCAGCTCGCGGCCGACTCCGGGACGATGCCGCGCCGGGCGAAGGCGAAGCCGAAGCGGGCCTGGGTGGAGGCCAGCCGGATGTCCATGGGCAGCAGCATGCTGGCGCCGACACCGACGGCAGGCCCGTTCACGGCGGCGATCACCGGCTTTGCGCAGTTGTAGATCCGCAGGGCGACCCGGCCGCCGGTGTCGCGGTGGGCGGTGCCGGCGGCGCGGTGGTCGAAGGTGCCGGACCCACCGCTGATGTCGGCGCCGGCGCAGAAGGCACGCCCGGCGCCGGTGACGATGACGACGCGTACGTCGTCGTCGGCGTCGGCCCGGTCGAAGGCGTCGATGAGGTCCTGCATCATCACCGGGTTGAAGGCGTTGAGCTTCTCGGGCCTTTGGAGGGTGATGGTGAGGATGCGGTCGGCCAGCTCGGCAGTCAGGGTCTCAGGCACTGGGCTCATTCCCCACCACCGAGACGAACGAGACGCACTCGCCGGGCCCGCCGCCCAGGTTGTGCGTCAGCGCGAGCCCCCTGCCGCCCTCGGCCACCGTGCGGACCGCGCGCTCGGGCGGGGCCTCGCCGCGCAGCTGGAGCCAGGCCTCGAACATCATGCGCAGGCCGGACGCCCCGATGGGGTGGCCGAAGGCCTTGAGGCCGCCGTCGGGGTTGACCGGGAGGTCGCCGCCGAGGTCGAAGAGGCCGCCGGCCGCGTCCTTCCAGGCCTGGCCGCGTTCGGAGAAGCCCAGGTCCTCCATGAGGACGAGTTCGGTGGGCGTGAAGCAGTCGTGGACCTCGGCGAGGGCGAGTTCGGCGCGCGGGTCGGTGATCCCGGCCTGGCGGTACGCCTCCTGGGCTGCCGCCACCACCTCGGGGAAGGTGGTGAAGTCGTAGGCGGGGTCCAGGATTCCGTCGTTGGGGCCGGCGACGAAGGACAGGGCTTTGACGAAGATCGGCCGGTCCGTGTAGCGGTAGGCGTCCTCGGCGCGGACGACGATCGCGGCGGCCGAGCCGTCGGAGACGCCTGAGCAGTCGAAGATGCCGAGCATGCCGGCGACGATCGGCGCGGAGCGGATCCGCTCCAGCGGGACCTCCTTGCGGAACTGGGCGCGGGAGTTGCGGGCCCCGTTGAAGTGGTTCTTCCAGGCGATGCGGGTGAGGACGTCCTTCATCTCCTCCTCGTCCAGCCCGTACTTGGCGGCGTACGCGGGGGCCAGGAGGGAGAAGTTGGCGGGGGCGGTGACCTCGCCCCGGCTGTCGTCGCCCGCGGCGGGCATGGTGGTGCCGGACAGGCCGGACATGCCGGAGTCCTTGAGCTTCTCGACGCCGACGGCCATGGCGACGTCGTACGCGCCCGACGCGACGGCGTAGCAGGCGTTGCGCAGGGCCTCGGAGCCGGTGGCACACATGTTCTCGACGCGGGTGACCGGCTTGTACTGGAGGTGCAGCGGTCGGCTGAGGGAGAGGCCGGAGACGCCGGAGGCCTGGGTGCCGTACCAGAAGGCGTCGATGTCCTCGATGGTGATGCCGGCCGAGGTGACCGCGTCGCCGACGGCGTCGATGAGGAGGTCGTCGGCGGAGCGGTCCCAGTGCTCCCCGAAGGGCGTGCAGCCCATGCCGACGATCGCGACCCGGTCGCGGATGCCGTGGGAGCCCATCAGCTTTCCTCCTCAGTGATCGACTCGATGATCGGCTCGGCGATCGGCTCGGTGCCGAGCCGCGCGGGCCGGGCCTTCCAGAAGTAGTTGTGGATCCCGGCGGCGGTGACCGTACGGCGGAAGGTCATCTCGACCCGGGCGCCGATGACGGCGTCGGCCTCGGTGGCGTCGGTGAGCTGGCAGCGGAAGCGTCCGCCGCCGTCGTAGTCGACGACCACGACGAGCATGGGCGGGCTGGGGGTGTGGGCGAGGCGGTCGACGGTGAAGGTGGCGACCGTGCCGCGCACGTGCTCCATCGGCTCGTCGGTCATCGCGTCCACGCTGCGGCACGATGCGCAGACCCGGTCCGGCGGCAGGTGCCGGGTGCCGCACTTCTCGCAGCGGGCGGCCACGAAGGCGTACTTCCAGCCGTTGCGGCGGTGCGCGGGCGGTGCGTACGGCGGCTCGGGGTCGGGGCGGCGCGGGGGCTCGCGGTCGAGCAGGCCGCGCCAGGACAGGTAGGTGGCGTACGGGATGGGGGCGCTGCCCGCCGCGATCTGGGCGGCGACCGGGCGGGGGCTGCGGCGTGCGGGAAGGGCGTCGGTGGCGCGCAGCAGCAGGACGCTGGCGCCGTCGCCGAGGACGACCAGGGCGATGGTCTCGCCGGGGCGGGCGCGGTCCAGGATGTCGGCGAGCTGCAGGCCGGGCTGGGCCGTGCCGGGATTGCCGATGACGCCGGTGAGGTCGGGGGTCACCGCTTCGGGGCGGATGCCGGGGGTGCGGCGCAGGCGGGCGCAGGCCCTGGTGTGCAGGCCGGCGACGGCGAAGTGGTCGACTGCGTCGAGGGTGAGGCTCGCCCGGTCGAGGGCGGCGCTCAGGGCCTTGCCCGCGAGGGAGACGTAGATGTCCTCGCTGAAGCGCTCCTCCCAGACCCGGGAGGCGGGGGCGCCGGGCAGCCGCCAGCGCTCCAGGATCTCGTCGCTGACGGTGTCGTGGGCGAGCAGCTCGGCGATGACGGGGCTGTCGGCCCGGTGCCCGCCGAAGACGAAGGCGGCGGCGCCGTCTCCCCCGGCGGCCTCGTCGGCGCCGCCCGGCAGGCCGGTGCGCAGGTCGGACAGGACGGCGAGGGTGGGCACGGTGGAGGCGGCGGCGGTGACCAGCGCGCCGGTGCCGGAGCGGACGGAGCCGGCCATGTCGAGCGCGAGGACGTGCTCGTCGAGGGCGAGGGCCGCGTGGACGGCGGTGGCGTTGGCCTTGTCCAGGTAGGCGGGGGTGGCGGTGGCCAGGAACAACTGGCCTATGCGGGACCTCAGTTCACCGCAGCCGCCGGTCAGGGCGTTACGGGACGCCTCGACCGCCATGGAGGTGGTGTCCTCGTCGTACCCCGCCACCGAGCGGGTGCCCTTGCCGCCCCCTGACCCCAGAGTGGCGGCGATGTCCGCCCGGGCCAGGCGGTGGTACGGCACGTAGGCGCCGTAGGCGATGAGCCCGGCCATCCGCGTCCTCCCTCGTCCTTGATCCTCGATTCACCGAACGTAGCGAACGTAGCACATCTATTTAGCTATTTAAACGGCGCCGACAGGGCTAAGCTGAAGCCTCTGAAACAGAGAAAGAAGTTAACCCTTTCGCTCTTTGGAGGCGTCGATGGGCATCCTTGACGGCAAGGTCGCGATCGTCACCGGCGGCGGCCGGGGCCTGGGCCGGGCCCACTGCCTGGCCCTCGCCGAGGCCGGTGCGACGGTGGTGGTCAACGACCTCGGCTCGGGACTGCACGGCGAGCACACCGCCGAGTCACCCGCCGACGAGGTGGTCACGGAGATCGTCAAGCTGGGCGGGCAGGCCTCCGCCAACCACTCCTCCGTCAGCGACTGGGCGGCCACCGAGGCGCTGGTCGCCGAGACCGTCGAGCAGTACGGGCGGCTGGACATCGTCGTCAACAACGCGGGCATTGTCCGCGACCGCATGCTCTTCTCGATGACCGAGGCCGACTTCGACTCCGTCATCGCCGTCCACCTCAAGGGCACCTTCGCCCTGACCAGGCACGCCTGCGCCTACTGGCGCGACGCCGCCAAGCGCGGCGAACCGGTGGCCGGGCGGATCATCAACACCACCTCCGGCACCGGCCTGTTCGGCAACGCCGGCCAGGCCAACTACGGCGCCGCCAAGGCCGGGATCGCCGGGCTCACCGTCATCACCGCGATCGAGATGCGCAAGTACGGCGTCACCGCCAACGCCATCTCGCCGCTCGCCGCCACCCGGATGACGGCCGGCCTCGCGGTCGGCGAGGCCGAGGCGATGGGCGGCTTCGACCCCCGCGACCCCGCCAACGCTTCCGGCGTCGTGGTCTACCTCGCCTCCGACGCCGCCGCCTGGCTAACCGGCCAGGTGCTCCGGGTCGACGGCGACAAGCTCAACCGCCTGCGCGGCTGGACCGTCACCGACGTCCAGCCCAGCCGGTCCGGCGGGGCCCTCACCCCGGAGGAACTGGCGGAGACGGTGCCACAGTTGTACGGCGTGGCCCCGCTGGGCCGCGCGACCGGAGTCGGCCAGTGAGCGCGCGCCGGGGCCGCGACACCGCCGCGCTGGTGCTGCGCGCGACGCTCGGCCCGATGCTCTTCGCCCACGGCTGGAACAAGGCCAACGGCCCCGGCGGCCTCGACGGCACGACCGGCTGGTTCAGATCCCTCGGCCTCGAACCGGCCCACCTCCACGCCCGGATGGCCGCCGGCACCGAGATGGCGGCCGGCGCCGGCCTCACCCTCGGCGCCGGGGGCCCGCTCCCGGCAGCCGCCGCCGTCGGCCTGATGGCCGTCGCCGCCCGGACCGACCACCGGGGCAAGGGCTTCTTCGTCTTCAAGGGCGGCTGGGAGTACGTCGGCGTGGTCGGCGGCGCCGCCGTCGCCCTCGCCGCGCTCGGCCCCGGCCGGTACTCGGTGGACGGCCTGTTGCGCCGCGACCGGGGCGGGGCCGGCCCGGCGCTGCTCGCGGCCGGGCTGGGCGTCGTGAGCGCGGCCGTACTCCTGAAGCTGAGCTACCACCCGGACGACAAGCCCGACGACAAGCCCGCAGAGCAGTAAGAACCCGAAGGAGAAGATGTGGACACGGCTGACTTCACCGCGGTGCTGTCCGAGGTACGGCGCTTCGTGCGCGAGCGGGTCGTCCCGCTCGAAGCGGAGATCGACGAGAAGGACGAGATGCCCGCCGACATCCGCGAGGCGGCGAAGAAAATGGGGCTCTTCGGCTTCGCGCTCCCCGAGGAGTACGGCGGGCTGGGCCTGTCGATGTACGAGGAGGCCCAGCTCATGTTCGAACTGGGCTACACCACACCCGCGTTGCGCTCGATGTTCGGCACCAACAACGGCATCGCCGGCCACGTCCTGATGGTCGGCGGCACCGAGGACCAGAAGGCCGAGTGGCTCCCGCGCATCGCCTCCGGCGACGTACTGGCCTCCTTCGCGCTCACCGAGCCCGACGCCGGTTCAGACCCCTCCACCCTCACCACCCGGGCACACCGGGACGGCGACGACTGGATCATCAACGGCGCCAAGCGCTACATCACCAACGCCCCCCTCGCCGACGTCTTCATGACCTTCGCCCGCACCGACAAGGACGCCCCCCGCACCCGCGGCATCTCCACCTTCCTCGTCCCCGCCGGCACCCCCGGCCTGACCGTGGCCCCCAAGGACCACAAGATGGGCCAGTTCGGCGCCTGGACGGCCGATGTGCACTTCGACGACGTACGCGTCCCGGCGAGCGCGATGGTCGGCGGCGAGGCCGGGCTCAACCAGGGCTTCCGCACCGCGATGGGCTGCCTGGCACACGGCCGGGTGCACATCTCCGCCCTGTGCGTCGGCATGGCCGAGCGCCTGGTGGACGAGTCCGTCGAATACGCGCGGACCCGCGTCCAGTCCGGGAAGCCGATCGGAGCCTTCCAGCTGGTCCAGGGCCTGATCGCCGACTCGATGACGGACTACTACGCCGGCCGCGCGACCGTCCTCGAAGCCGCCCGGAAGTTCGACACCGGCGAGGACACCAAGATCGGCCCGTCCTGCACCAAGTACTTCACCAGCGAGATGGTCTCCCGCGTCGCGGACCGCGCGGTCCAGGTCCACGGAGGTGCGGGCTACATGCGCGGCGTCCCGGTCGAGCGCTTCTTCCGGGACTCGCGGCTGTTCCGCATCTACGAGGGGACGAGCCAGATCCAGCAGGTCATCATCGCCAAGGCGCTGCTCGGTGAAGTGGCGCGCGGTTGATCTTGGTGACATCCAGGCGACGGCTCTCCGAACGGCACGGCGGTGCACCCCGGCATTGATTTCCCGGGAAAGGAGGCGCCGTTCACCGTTCACCTGTCACCCTCGGTCACGCCACGCGTGGAACCCCCCACAGACCGAGCGACTGGAGAACAGCCGTGTCCTACGCAGTCAAGGCCAGATGGACGTCCCGATTCGGCAAGGCGGCGCTCGTCGCGGTCAGCGCCGCCGCGCTGACCGTCGGCCTGGCGGGCAGCGCCTCCGCAGGCGTGCTGACCCCGCTGGCCGAGAGCACCACGACCTTCCAGAAGGCGTTCCAGCCGTACTTCGACTACGACACCGACAGCTGCTTCCCCGCCGCCGCCATCGACGCGTCGGGGGCCCTCAACGGCGGCCTCAGCCCCACCGGGTCGATCACCGGCGGATGCCGCACGGACCACCTCGGCAAGGCCAACACCTACTCGCGGGCCAAGTGCGACAGCAGCAGCGGCTGGTGCGGCATCGTCTACACGCTCTACTTCGAGAAGGACCAGGCCATAGCCGGCAGCTCGCTCGGCGGGCACCGCCACGACTGGGAGAGCGTCGTGGTCTGGGTGAAGCAGGGAGCGAGCCAGCCCTCGTACGTGTCCGCCTCCGCCCACGGCGACTTCGACACCCAGGCGGTCAGCGCGGTGCCGATGAACGGCGCCCACGTCGAGATCGTCTACCACAAGGACGGCGCGCTCACCCACGCCTTCCGCTTCGCGAAGTCCGGCGAGACCCCCGAGGCCTGGGGCGACGGCGGCTGGGACACCCCGGCCCTGGTCAGCTGGGACCACTTCCCCGGCAGCAACGGCACCGCCCTCCAGACCACGCTGAACAACTCCAGCTGGGGCAGCGCCAACTTCATGATCCAGGACTCCAAGTTCGGCGACACCCTCAACGAGGCCAAGCCGTCCGCCATCACGTTCGACGCCTACGCCTGACAGACCGGCGGCGGTTCCCCCGCAGAACCGCCGCCGGCTCTCAGTACTCAGTACGGCAGGAACTCGTCCTTGGTGGCGTCCTCCGGGTCGAAGCCGGCCGGAAGCCCCTCGAACTGCGGCTCGCGCTTCTCCGTGAAGCTCGCGACACCCTCCCGGAAGTCCGCCGACCCGGCGAAGAACTCCATGGCCGAGTAGCTGCGCCGCAGCGCCCCGGTGAAGTCGCGGTCCAGGTCTCCGTAGACCTGGTGGCGTACGACGGCCATGGCGCGCGGCGAGCAGTTGCGGGCGATGTCCCGGGCGTAGGCGCGGGCCTCGTCCAGCAGGTCGCCGGGCTCGACGACGCGGCTCACCAGGCCCAGCGCCTTGGCCTCGTCGGCGTCGAAGGTGCGGCCGGACAGCAGCAGGTCGAGTGCGTTCTCCAGGCCGATGACGCGGGGCAGGACGTACGACAGGTTGTACTCGGCGGCCAGGCCGCGCCGGGTGAAAGCGGTGGTCATCCGGGCACCACGGGCGGCGAAGCGTACGTCGCAGATCAGCGCCTGGACGAGGCCGATGCCGGCGCAGGCGCCGTTGATGGCGGCGATCATGGGCTTGGGCATCGAACGGCGGCTGTACATCGGGACGCGCTCGCTCAGGTTGAGCGACTGTCCGGGCTGCGAGTTCTGCTCGAGGCGCTGGACGTCCATGCCGGGGCAGAAGGCCCGGCCCGCGCCGGTCACGATCACGACGCGTACGGCGGGGTCGGCGGCGGCCTCGTCGAGTACGGCGAAGAACCGCCGCTCCATGGGGATGCTCCAGGCGTTCTTCCGCTCGGGGCGGTTCAGGGTGACCGTGGCGACCCCGTCCTTGTCGGTCTCGTACAACACCAGGTCTTCGTCGATCGCTTCCATCGCTTCGCTCACTCCTCATCTGGCGCCGGATACATAGAGAGAGGTACATTTAGTTAGACCATTAAACTACAGGGCAATGGAGCCGGAGGCGACTGTCACATGTACGACCTGCCCGCCGACCTCGTCGTGACGGCCGACGGCCCGATCCGACTGGTGGAGCTGAACCGTCCCGACCAGCTCAACTCCATGAGCGAGGACCTGCACACGGCCCTCGCCGGGGTCTGGGACGCCATCGCCGCCGACCCCGGCGCCCGGGTGGTCGTCCTCACCGGACGGGGCCGGGCCTTCAGCGCCGGCGGCAACTTCGACGTCATGACCCGCGTCCAGACCGAGCCCGCCTTCCGCGACCAGAACGTCAACGAGGCCCGCCGCATCATCACCGGCATGCTCCGCTGCCCCGTCCCCGTCATCGCCGCCGTCAACGGCCCGGCCGTCGGCCTCGGCTGCAGCCTCGCCCTGCTGAGCGACCTCGTGCTGATCGCCGAGGGCGCCCACATCGCGGACCCGCACGTCCAGGTCGGCCTGGTGGCCGGCGACGGCGGCGCGCTCGTGCTGCCGCTGCTCGTCGGGCTCGTACGGGCCAAGGAGCTGCTCTTCCTGGGCGAACGGGTCAGCGCCGAGGACGCCGTACGCCTGGGCATCGCCAACCGGGTCGTACCGAAGGACAAGCTCCTGGACGAGGCCCTGGACCTCGCCCGGCGGCTCGCCGCGCTGCCCGCCCAGGCCCTGCGCGACACCAAGCGGGCGGTGAACCTCCACCTGGAGCAGGCCATGCCCACCGTCGGAGAGGCCGCGCTGCTCGCCGAGCGGGAGAGCATGCACTCCCCCGAGCACATCGCCATCATCGACCGGATCAGGACCAAGAGCGGGAACAAGGCATGACCGACGGGACGGAAACCGAGTTCGCCGGCCGCGTAGCCCTCGTCACCGCCGCCGCCGGCCAGGGCATCGGCCAGGCCGTGGCCCGCCGCCTCGCCGCGGGCGGCGCCACCGTCGTCGTCACCGACATCCACCCCGGCCGTACGGAGAAGGTGGCCCGCGCCATCGCCGCCGACCATCCCAAGGCCACCGTCATCGGCCTCCCCATGGACGCGGGCGACCGCGACCGCATCGACCAGGTCGTCGACGAGGTCACCGCCACCCTCGGCCCCATCCGGATCCTCGTCAACAACGCCGCGATCAACGTCCTCGGCCCGATCTTCGACTACGACCCCGCCGCCTGGGACTGGGTCGTCCGCGTCAACCTCACCGGCCCCTGGTACCTGTGCCGCCGCATCATGCCCCTCATGCGCGACGCGGGCGGCGGCGCCATCGTCAACATCGGCACCTACGCCCCCGACATCGGCGGCGCCGGCATCGAGGCCCCGTACGCCGTCACCAAAGGCGGCCTCAACGTCCTGACGCGCAGCTGCGCCCACGAAGGCGGCCCGCACGGCATCCGCTCCAATTGCGTGTCCATGGGCATGGTGCGCGGCACCAAGTTCGTCGACGACCACCCCGAGCTGCGCGAACTCCCCGACACGCTGGGCCCGCTGGGCGAGCTGCCGCACGCGGACGACATCGCGGAGGCGGTGGCCTTCCTGGCGTCGGACCGGGCGCGGTTCGTCACGGGCGAGATCGTCAACGTGTCGGGCGGGTCGTACATGCGGAACTAGCGCTGCGAGCGGGAACGTTGGCCGGGTTGCGCAGCCCACCGGCTGCGCTTTGTCCTCAATCGCCGGACGGGCTGAATTCCGCACGCACAGGTGTTCCCCCATGGTCTAGGATCGCGCAGCGCATTGGGGCGCGCATCTGACTGTGGGGCGGGGCGGGGACGAGCACATGGCTGACGACTCAGTGGTACCCAGCAAGGGCAGCAACAGCGAGGTCGCTCAGGTGGCGGCGGCGCTGGTGGTGGTCGGGTGCGTCATCGCGGTCCTGTGGGGGCTGAGCGCCTTCGACAAGTCCTCGGCGCGCAGCGACAAGCCGGCCGCGTGCGAGGCGCGCAAATCCACGGACTCGCCCGAGTATCCGATGTTGTGCGCAGCGCTCAACCGCCCCGATCTGCCCACACTGCTGGGCACGCCGAGCGAGCACGTCTCGGTAGCGCAATCCGGGGGCGGACCGATCACCTACGCGGACGGGACGAAGGAGTACGACGCGTCGGCGGAGGTGCAACTCGGGTCCGTCAATATACGGATTACCGACAACGGCGATATGCCGGTCAAGGACTTCGCCGACTTCGTGAGCTCGTCGGCCGCGTCGACCCCGGTCCTCGGCCACCCCTCGGTGACGTACTCGGACCACACGATGGCGATCAGCTTCAACTTCAACGGCCACCAGTCCAGCGCCGGGACCGGCGGCATCGCGCGGCACCTCGTCGTCGCGAAGAACCCCAAGGGTGGCGGTGGGTCCTTCGAGATCGCCATCTGGCGCCAGGACGACGTGACTCCGGACGACGCGGCGCTGTTCCGGATCGCCGAGAAGGTGCTGCCGACGGTCGAGGGCTGGGTCGCGGGAGCGTCTCAGATGCCCAGTCTGTCCAGCAGCCGCTCGTAGTAGACGGCCGGACCCCCGAAGAGCAACTGCGAGGACTTGGCGCGGCGGAAGTAGAGATGCGCCGGGTGCTCCCAGGTGAAGCCGATGCCGCCGTGGACCTGGATGTTCTCCATGGCGGTGAACATGAAGGCTCGGGAGCAGACCACGTGGGCCGTGGCGGCCGCTACGGGGAAGTCCACGGAGCCCTCGGCGGCGAGGCGGGCGGCCTCGCGGGCGGTGGCTTCGGCGAGCTCGACCTGGACGAGCATGTCGGCGCACTTGTGCTTGACGGCCTGAAAGGTGCCGATGGGGCGGCCGAACTGGTGGCGGGTGCGGGCGTAGTCGGCACTGGCCTCAAGGCACCGGCGGGCCCCGCCGGCCTGTTCGGCGGCCAGGGCGACGGTGGCGGAGTCGAGGACACGGGCGAGGAGCCGGCCGGCGGCGCCCTCGGAGCCGATGAGGACAGCAGGTACGCGGTCGAGTGCGAGGCGGGCGAGGGCCCGGGTGGCGTCGAGGGCGGGCATGGGGTCGGCGGTGAGGCCGGGGGCCGTTCGGTCGACGGCGAAGAGGGACGGGCCGGCGGTGGTGCGGGCGATGACGAGGATCAGGTCGGCGGTGGCGCCGTCGAGGACGAAGCTCTTACGGCCGGTGAGCGCCCAGCGCCCGCCGTCGGCGACGGCCCGGGTGGAGACGGTGGCGGCGTCCCAGAGTCCGGTGTCCTCGGCGACGGCCAGGGTCGCGGTCGTACGGCCGGAGGCGATGGCCGGGAGGTGTCGGGCGCAGGCGGCGCGGTCGCCGGAGGCGAGCAGGGCCTGGACGGCGAGGACGACGGTGGAGAAGAAGGGGGCGCAGAGCAGGACGCGGCCCATCTCTTCGAGGACGACGCCGAGTTCGACGGGACCGTAGCCGTCGCCGCCGTACTCGGCGGGGATGGTGAGGGCGGGCAGCCGCAGCTGGTCGGCGAGCTGGGCCCAGACCTCGGAGTCGAAGGGCGGGGTGCTGTCCATGAGCTTGCGGACGGCTTCCTCGGAGGACTTGGCGGCGAGGAAGTCCCGTACTGCCGCGCGGAGTTCTTCCAGTTCGTCGTCGGTGCTGATGGCGGTGCTGATGGCGGTGCTCACCGCGTACCTCCGTTGCGCAGTTCACGGAAGGGCGACCGGCTGTCGATGGCCGGGTCCTTGGGAAGGCCGAGGACGCGCTCCGCGAGGATGTTCTTCATGATCTCTTCGGTGCCGCCCAGGATGCGCAGGGCGGGGGTGGCGAGCAGCAGCTCCGACCAGGCGTACGTGCCCCACTGGCCGGTGTCGGCGATGAGGCGCGGGCCGAGCACGTCGGAGATGAAGTGGGCGGCCTTGGTGAGGTTCTGACCGTACATCAGCTTGGAGACGGACATCTCGGGGCCGGGGGCGACGCCGGCGCGCAGCTTGCGCATGGCGCGGGCGTTGAGGTGGTCGGTGGCCATGGCGTCCGCGAGGAGTTCGGCGAGGCGGCCCCGGAGGGCGCGGTCGTCCCAGGTCCAGGTGGCGCGCATGAGGGCGGCGAGGCGGTCGGGGGAAAGGGCGGCGGAGGCGGGGCCCGCGCCCTCGTTGCCGACGGTGGCGCGCTCGTTCATGAGGGTGGTGAGGGCGACGGTCCAGCCGCCGTGGACCTCGCCGAGGCGGTGGTCGTCGGGGATCCGGACGTCGGTGAGGAAGACCTCGTTGAAGTCCGCGCCGCCGGTCATCTGGCGTAGCGGGCGCACCTCGACGCCGGGCGTGTCCATGGGCACCAGGAAGGCCGTGATGCCGCGGTGCTTGGGCGCGTCGGGGTCGGTGCGGGTGAGGGCGACACCGATCTGGCTGTGCTGGGCGACGGACGTCCACACCTTCTGGCCGTTGAGGATCCAGCCGTCGCCGTCCCGTACGGCCCGGGTCTCCAGGCCCGCCAGGTCGGAGCCCGCTCCGGGTTCGCTGAAGAGCTGGCAGGCGATGGCGTCGCCGCTGTACATCGCGGGCAGCCAGCGGTCCTTGAGGTGCGGCTGGGCGTGGGCGAGGATCGTCGGGCCGATCATGCCGAGTCCGACGACGCCGATGGTGCCGGTGTCGGGGACTTCGTACGCGGACTCGATGGCGTCGTACAGCATGTCGTGGACCGGTGTCAGCTCACGGCCGCCGTACTGGGCGGGGCCGGTGATCCAGCCGAAGCCGTTCTCGTAGCGGGTGCGCTGCCACTGTCTGGCCTCGTCCACGCGGAGCCGCTCGGCCTCGGGGGGCTCGGCGCTGAAGTAGGCCATGCTGTCGTCGCCTTCGCCCCAGGTGAGGGCGGCGGGGTCGGGGGCCTTGGCGGCGTGGGCATCGAGAAAGGCGCGCACCTCCGCCGCGAAGGCCTGCATGTCGTCTTGCTCCATGGAGCAGGCTCCTCACTCAGGTCAGGTGGAAAGGATCGTCACGGCGGAGACGCCGGGCGCGCCGTAGAGGTGGGTGTAGCCGACGCGCGGGGTGCCGGGCACCTGACGGGACCCGGCGGTGCCGCGCAGCTGCTGGACGATCTCGTGGATCTGGCGCAGGCCGGAGGCCCCGATGGGCTCGCCGTTGCCGAGCAGGCCGCCGTCGGTGTTGACGGGGAGGCGGCCCCCGATCTCGGTGGCGCCCTCGGCGATGAGGCGTTCCTGCTCGCCGTCCTTGCAGAGCCCGTTCTCGGCCATGTGGATGATCTCGGACCCGGCGTCGGTGTCCTGGAGCTGGGCGATGTCCACGTCCTCCGGGCCGATGCCGGCCGCCTCGTACGCGGCGAGTGAGGCGTCGACCGTGGGGCTGGGCACCGGCTCGCCGACGGGCACGGACGGGCTCTGCACCTCGAACGCGCCGAAGCGGCGGCTGCGCAGGGCGGTCGCCCGGACCCGTACCGGGCGGGCGGTGTAGCGGTGCGCCTGGTCGGCGCGGCAGAGGACCAGGGCCGCCGCGCCTTCGTTGGGTCCGCAGTACATGTACTGCCGCAGCGGGTAGTTGAGTACGGGCGAGGCGAGGATCTCCTCGGGCGAGAGCGGGGTGCGGCGCCAGGCCTTGTCGTTGGCGGCGGCGTTGCCGAAGTTCTTGGCGGCGACCTTGGCCAGCGTCTCGTGGGAGATGCCGTGCTCGTGCATGTAGCGGTTGATCTTCATGCCGAAGAAGTGCGTGGTCAGGAAGAGCCCGGTCTGCCCGTACCAGGCGGGGATCCCGGCGACCGACGGGTCGGCGGCGAAGGCGCCCCGGGGGTGCTTGTCCATGCCGATGGCGATGGTCAGGTCGTGCTCGCCGGTCTCGATGGCGCGGGCGGCCATGGCGACCGCCGTGCCCGCCGTCGCGCAGCCGTTGAACACCCCGCGCAGCGGGATTCCGGTCAGGCCGAGCTTGCCGATGACCGCGTCCGGGGTGGCAACCTCCAGGCTGCCGACGTACCCGGCCTGGATCTGCGGCCAGCCCACGCCCGCGTCGGCGAGGGCCAGGCGTACGGCGTCGGCGCCCATGTCCATGGCGGACTTGCTGCCGAAGCGGCCGAAGGGATGCAGCCCGACGCCGATGATGACGGCTTCCATCACGCCTCCTGTACGAGGGCGGTCGCGGGTGCGAACGCGAAGGTCACGACCTCGGTGCCGTCGGGGTCGACGGAGTACGGCACGACCGTGAGCCGCATCTCCTGGCCGATCGCGAGCCGCTCCGGGTCGGGCTCGGTCAGCCGGGCCTCGACGATGACCTCGCCGGGCAGCTCCACGTAGCCCACGGTGAACGGGCGGAAGGTCTCGGCGGTGTCGTCGCCGTCGTACGGCGGGGACGGCGGCCGGAAGTTCTGCGTGGTGAAGGTCCACAGGACGCCCCGGTCGGCCAGCAGCCGCTGCGCGGACTCCGAGTCGCCGCAGCGCAGGCAGTGGGCGGCGGCCGGGAAGCTGATCAGCCCGCATCCGGCGCACTCCGACGCGATGAGCCTGGGTTCGGCGGCGGGCCAGGTGAAGAGGCCCTCCGCCACTGGCCTGGGTTCTGTCATCGGTGACGAGCCCTTCCCTTCGAACCGAACGTGACCCTGAACATCTCACTCGACACACTACCTATATACAGGTAGACATGTAAACTGTTTAACGGATTCCATCCGAGCCGCGCTCGGGCTACAGGAGGATGCGGAACATGACGAAGATCTGGGCCAACTCGGGGGACTCCCACGTACTGGAGCCCGACGACCTCTGGCTGGCCAGGCTGCCCAAACGGCTGGCCGAGCGCGCCCCGCGCAGCGAGCGCGGCGAGAAGTACGAGCTGCTCTACATCGACGGCGAGCGCATGGACCGCCAGCTCAACGACTTCATGGACGCCATGCGCCCGCCCGGCGCCCGCGACCTCGGCCCCCGCCTGCAGGACCTCGACCAGGAGGGCGTGTGGGGACAGCTGGCCTTCCCCTCCATGGGCTTCTGGCATGTGATGATCACCGACCGCGAGCTGGCCCGCGAGGTGGTCCGCGCCTGGAACAACTGGGCGTACGACGAGATCCTGCAGAAGAACGACCGCGTCATCACCCCGGCCTGCGTCTCGATGGCCAACGTCGAGGACGCCGTCGCCGAGCTGGAGCGCGCGGCCGAACTCGGCTTCCAGGCCGTCTTCCTGCCGACCGTCACCCGTCCCGGCGAGGAGTACGCCCTCGACCGCTGGGAACCGCTGTGGACCGCCGCCGAGCGGGCCGGCATGGTGCTCGGCTTCCACATCGGCACCGGCGGCGACACCGTCGTCTACCGGGGACCGGGCGGGGCCGTCGTCAACTACATGGAGACGACCTACCCCGGCATGCGGGTCGTGTCCCACCTGGTCGCGGGCGGCGCCCTGGACCGCCACCCCGACCTGAAGATCCTGATCGCCGAGGGCGGCGCCGGCTGGGTGCCCGCCATCGGCGACCGCATGGACGAGGGCTACCGGCAGCACGGCATGTTCGTCCGCCCCAAGCTGAGCCGGCTGCCCAGCGAGATCATCAAGCAGCAGGTGTACGCCTCCTTCCAGCACGACCGCAGCGCCGTGGAGGTCGTCGAGGCCACCGGCTACCGCAACGTCATGTGGGGCGACGACTACCCCCACCTGGAGGGCACCTACGGCCACACCCAGGAGACGCTGCGCGGCCTGTTCGCCGACGTCCCCGACGCCGTACGCGAGCGCGTCACCCGGGGCACCTTCAACGAGCTGTTCACCGTGCCCGGCGAGCCCCCGCAGGAGGAGGCCGCGCCGGCGGTCTGAAACGACAAGGGGCGGGGTCGCGGCGCCAGTCGGCGCCGCGACCCCGCCCCTTGCCGCGTCAGCCCTCCTCGACCGTGCGGGTCGGCTGAGCGGTGCGGTGTGCGTCGGCGGCTTCGCCGGTGCGGGCGTCGGTGCGCCGGCCACGCGCCAGGAAGTCACGGACGATCAACTCCACCGCGTCCTGCGGGTTCGTCGCCCCGGACAGCAGCATCACCTCGATGGCCAGGTCGGCATCGAGCGAGACGTTCACCTTGGCGGCCATGGCGGCTCCTTGATCATTGGGCTCGCCGCAGCATAAGCGGCCACCCCCGGACCCGTCAGGAGAACCGCACCCTCGGGTCCGTGCTCCCGCACGCGCACGGCCCGGTGAGGACGGTCCCCCGGATCCCGAGCGGGGTCTCTCCCAGACCGCCTGCGGCACGTCCCTCCCCCGCCGCCACGAACAGCTCGCCGTCGCGCGCGCCGACCCGCCACTCGGCGGCGTTGACGTGCGCACCCTGCCGCTCGGGGCATTCGACGGCGAGGGCGGGCCCGAGGAAGCAGATCGCCGAGGCCGTGACGCCCACGCCGCGCAGCAGGCGTACAGCGGCAGGCCTGGCCAGCAGGACAGGGGTGTCCTGGAACATCTCCCGCAGGTCGGCCGTGCCGCTGAGCCCTTCGAGGGTCTCCGCCGACAGCCCGATGATCGCGTGCGGCCGAAGCTCGCGGTGGAAGACGGCCGTGCGGCCGTGGTCCCAGCCCATGGCCTCGGCGATCGCGTAGGGCACGGCGAGCGAGCGGAGGGCGTCGATCACGGGCCGGATCCAGGGGCCCTCGAAGCCGGAGGCGGTCACCAGGGCCTGGTGTCCGGCGGTGAGTCCGTGGCCGCGCAGCCGCTCGGTGACCCACGCCGTGTCGCGGGCCAGTTCGGCCCAGGTCAGGTCGGTCTCGACGACGGTGCCGTCGGCGGCCGGGAAGCGTACGAGGTACGCGGTCTGCGGCCGGTCGAGCCCACGGGCACGGGCCAGGGTGTCGCTTCGGGTCATCAGTCCTTCACCACCCGGGGGAACTTGGCGACACTGCGGACGGTCCGCAGCAGCTCTTCCTCGGTGCGCAGCTCCAGCACCGGTTCGACGCCGGTCCGTTGCAGGACGGCCTTGTTGAGGCGCCCGGCCAGGTCGGCGGTGTCGGCGGTGACCTCGGGGTCGTAGCCGACACGGACCCGCAGCTCGTCCACCTCGCGGGCCGCGCGGACGATCTGGAAAATGCCGCCCCGGCTCTCGGGCTGCTCCTCGACCGCCTGCCAGATCTCGCGCAGGACGACGGGCCGCCCGCGTACCACCGTCTCGTCGCCGCGCCGGCCCGCGACCCACATCCGGGCGTGGGTGCGTCCGCAGCCGCAGCGCTCGCGGCTGAGCCGCACCAGGTCCTCGCTGCGGTACCGGATCAGCGGGGCGGCGAGGTTGTCCAGGTCGGTGGCGACCAGCTCGCCGACCTCGCCCACGGGGACCTCGCTCAGTGCCTCGGGGTCGAGGCACTCGGCGAACACCGTGTCCTCCCACAGGTGGAAGCCGTCGCGCTCGCGGCACTCCCAGGCGGTGCCGGTGTCGGCCGCGCTGGTGTACTCGTGGATCTCCAGGCCCCATTCGTCGCGGGCCGTGTCGCGCATCCGGCGGCTCAGCGGCTGGCCCGCGCAGGAGGCACCCTTGAGGGAGGACAGCGCCTCCCTCAGATCGTGGGTGGCGGCCAGGTGCTCCAGCTCGACCACCTGCGGGTACATCAGCTGCATGTACGCCGGGCGGTAGCGGCGCAGCGCCTCGATGACCTCGGGCATCCTGCCGAGCCAGCAGTCCACATTGACCACGACGGCGCCCAAGGCCTGGAAGCCGTAGTCCATGAGGTTGCGGAAGTTGCCGACCGTGCTCAGCACCCGGTCCCCCGGTCGCAGCCCCAGCTCCCACAGGTCCCGGATCTGCGCGGTGACCAGCGGCGGGGAGTCGCCCCAGATCTCCGCGAAGAACTCCGGGTCGCCGGTGGTCCCCGAGCTGGAGGACACCGAGGTCAGCCGCTCGGGCGGTACACAGAGCATGCCGCCGTACGGGTCCTTGGACCGTGCCCGGTAGTCGCGGATCATGGCCTTGTCGATGAAGGGGACGCGGGCCCGGAAGTCCTCCAGCGAGCGGATGTGGCGGGGGTGGACGCCATGGGCGTCCCACAGCTCGCGGTAGAAGGGCGAGTTCTCGTACGCGTACGGGACCAGCTCCAGGACGCGCTTCTCCTGGCACTCCCGGATGCGCTCCGGAGGCATGGTCTCCACCTCCGGCTCGAAGTACCGATCCGCGGACATGGCCCCTCCTCACCGCCGGCTGCCTGTTTCCCCAGATACTCGATGCATACAGAGCAATGAGTCAACGGATTCTCCCAAAAAAGATGAATCCGCTATACAGTTAACTTCTTCCACTGATTATGAGCGAAGCTACGGAGGCCGCCGTGAAGATCGTCGTCTGCGTCAAGCACGTCCCCGACGCCACCGCCGACCGCGGGTTCGAACCGGACGGCACCACCGACCGCGAGTCGGTCGACTCGCTGCTGTCCGAGCTGGACGAGTACGCGGTCGAGCAGGCTCTGCGGATCGTCGAATCCGGGGTCGACGCCGAGATCACCTATCTGACCGTCGGCCCCGACGAAGCCAAAAGCGCCCTGCGCAAGGCCCTGGCGATGGGCGGCGACCGGGCTGTCCACGTCAGCGACGAGGGTATCGCGGGCACCGACGCCCTGGGCACCTCCCTGATCCTGGCCAGGGCCGTCGAGCGGCTGGGCTTCGACCTGGTCCTCACCGGCATGGCCGCCACCGACTCCACGATGGGCGTGGTCCCGGCGATGCTCGCGGAGCGCCTGGACGTCCCGGGGATCACCTACCTGGACGAACTGCAGGTCGAGGCCGGGTCGGGGACCGTCACCGGTCGCCGTGAGGCCGAGTCCGCGACCGAGCGGATCAGCGCATCCGTACCAGCGGTGGTGTCGGTCACCGACCGCACCGGCGAGGCCCGTTACCCCTCCTTCAAGGGGATCATGTCGGCCAAGAAGAAGCCCCTGGACACCCTCGGCCTGACCGACCTCGGCATCGACCCCGCGCGGGTCGGCCTCGCCGCCGCCCGGTCGGCCGTCGACAGCGCCGCCAAGCGGCCCCCGCGCGTCAAGGGCGAGGTCCTGCCGGACGAGGGCGACGGCGGCGTGGTCCTGGCCGCGTTCCTGGCCTCGCGCAAGTTCATCTGACCAAGACCCCAAGGCCCCATGACCCCAAGGAGAGAGACAGTCATGGCCGAGATCCTCGTCCTCGTCGACCACGTCGACGGTGCCGTGCGCAAGCCGACCCTCGAACTGCTGACCCTCGCCCGCCGCCTCGGCGAGCCCTCTGCCGTCTTCCTGGGCCGGGGCGCCGACGCCGCGACCACGGTCCTGGGCGAGTTCGGCGCCCGCAAGGTCTACGTCGTGGACGCCCCCGAGGTCGACGCCTACCTCGTCGTCCCGGCGGTCGACGCGATGACGCGAATAGCGCGTACCGCCGAACCGGCGGCGATCCTGGTCCCCTCCTCCCGCGACGGCAAGGAGATCGCCGCCCGCCTCGCAGTCCGCCTGGACTCCGGGCTGATCACCGACGCGGTCGACGTACACCCGGGCGAGAGCGGCCCCGTCACCGAGCAGTCGGCCTTCGCCGCGACCTACCTGGTGAAGGCCCATGTCACCGAGGGCGCCGCGATCATCACCGTCAAGCCCAACGCCACCACGCCCGAGCCCGCACCGGCCGCCCCCGAGGTGGAGCACGTCACGGTGGAGTTCTCGGCGGCGGCGACCGGGGTCACGGTGCTCTCGCGCACCCCCCGGGAGAAGTCCGACCGGCCGGGTCTCACCGAGGCCGACATCGTCGTCTCCGGCGGCCGGGGTGTGAACGGCGCCGAGAACTTCGCCCTCATCGAGCGCGTCGCCGACGCCCTCGGCGCCGCCGTCGGCGCCTCCCGCGCCGCCGTGGACTCCGGCTGGTACCCGCACTCCCACCAGGTCGGCCAGACCGGCACCCAGGTCTCGCCGCAGCTCTATCTCGCCGCCGGCATCTCCGGCGCCATCCAGCACCGCGCGGGCATGCAGACCTCCCGCACCATCGTCGCCGTCAACAAGGACGAGGAGGCCCCGATCTTCGACCTGGTCGACCACGGCGTGGTCGGCGACCTGTTCAAGGTCCTGCCGCAGCTCGCCGACGAGATCGCCCGGCGGAAGGGCTGAGCCGGGACATGGACTTCGCACTCGACCCCGAGCAGGAGGAACTGCGCCGCACGGTACGGGCGTTCCTCGAAGACACCTCCCCCGAGTCCGAGACGCGGCGGCTGATGGAGACCGAGGCCGGCTACGACCCCGCGCTGTGGCGGCGGATGGGCTCGGAACTGGGCCTGCAAGGGCTGGCCATCCCCGAGGAGTACGGCGGGGCCGGCTGCGGGCCCATCGAAACCGGCCTGGTGCTGGAGGAGATGGGCCGCGCCCTGCTCTGCGCCCCCTACTTCGCCTCCGCCGTCCTGGCCACCACCGCCCTCGTCCGCTCGGCCGACGAGGACGCCCGCAAGCGCCTTCTCCCCGGCCTCGCCGCCGGTGAACTCGTCGGCACCCTCGCCCTCACCGAGGACTCCGCCCGCTGGGACCCCGAGGGCGTCGCCCTCACCGCGCGCCGCCACGGCGACCGCTGGCTCCTGTCCGGCCACAAGACCTTCGTCCTGGACGGCGCCACCGCCGACCTCGTCCTCACCGTTGCCCGTACGCCCGAAGGCATCGCCGTCTTCCTCGCCGACGGCGACGCCCCCGGCCTCACCCGCACCCCCCTGCCCACCCTCGACCCGACCCGCCGCCAGGCCCGGCTGGAGTACCGGGACGTGCCCGCCGCTCTGTTGCGTACGCCCGGCGACGGCTGGGACCTCGTGTCGGAGGTACTGGACCGGGCCGCCGCCGCGCTCGCGGCCGAGCAGGTCGGCGTCGCCGCACGCGCGCTCGACATGGCGGTGGAGTACGCCAAGGTGCGCCAGCAGTTCGGCCGGGCCATCGGTTCCTTCCAGGCGGTCAAGCACCTGCTGGCCGACGTCCTGATGGAGGTCGAGTCCGCCCGCGCGGCCGCGTACTTCGCCCTGCTCTCAGCCGACGCCGAAGCCCCGGACCTCCCATCGGTCGCCAGCCTCGCCAAGGCCTTCTGCTCCGACGCGTGCCTGACCGCCGCCTCCCAGAACATCCAGGTCCACGGCGGCATCGGCTTCACCTGGGAGCACCCCGCCCATCTCTACCTCAAGCGCGCGAAGACCTCCCAGCTGCTGCTGGGCGACCCCGCCTACCACCGGGAGCTGCTGGCCCGGCGGATCGGGGTCTGAGCGCCGCGACGGGCTGCGCTCACGATGTCCGTGACGATGCGGCCGGGAAACATAGCGAGGGCGCCCGGCCGGGGTTCCGGCCGGGCGCCCTGTGGCGGGTGGTGCGGGGGTCACATCCGGGAGTAGCTCCGGGCGGTGATCGTGTCGAAGGGGAGCCAGAGCACAGGGGTCGCGGTCGGCGGGCTGCCAGGTGTCGTCTGGAGGGTGCCCAGGTCCGTGGCGCTGAGAGCCTGCCGGTAGATACGGACCTCGTCGAGAGAACCGTTCAGGGTCTGGGTGCCGTCGGGCTTGCCGCCCAGGCGGAAACCGTCAATCGCGAAGGTGTCGGTGGCGGTCAGGGCGCCGTCGCCGAGGTTGGCGGTAGCGGTCTGGGAGGCCACGTTGTCCACCGCGAGTGTCACGGAGTCGCCGGAGCGGACCAGGGTCACGTGGTGCCACGCGTTGTCCCCGAAGGCGGCCCGGCTCATATTGACATCCGGGGCCAGGACGCGGGCTCCGGAGGCACCGGTTTCGATGTCGGCGTAGATGCCGTCGTTCGCCGGGCTGGCGCGGATCCAGACCTGGCGCTCCACGCTGCCGGCGCCGTAGGCCCACAGGAGGACTTGATCCGGCGTGGCGGTCGTGGCGGTGGCCGTCGCGGCGTACTTGAACCACAGCGAGAGGGTGAAGTCGGAGGTCTCGCCCTGCCGGGGCGGTTGCGTCGAGGGGGCTACTGCCTCGGGTGCCAGCGCGAGGCTGGGGCTGTACGGCACCAGGGCGGCGGCTCCGGCTGTACCGTCCAGACGCAGCCCGGTGTCGAGCTTGCCGGCGGTGTCGATGCTCCCGCCGTTCAGCACATAGGCGTTGTTGCACCAGCCGGAGTGATCGGGGGTCGCCGGAGTGGTCTCGGGGGCGGCCCGGTTTGCCGGGATCGAGTACATGTACTTGCCGTCGAAGCTCCAGCGCACCGACAGACCAGATGTCGGGGAAATCGCTCCGCCCGTGGCGACCGCGCTGCGTTCCGTGGCGCTGAGGGCGTGGTCGTAGAGGCGGAACTCGTCGAGGTCACCGTCGAGGATCTTGGTTCCGTCGGGCTTGGACCCCACCCTGACGCCGGTGATACCGCTTGCCTTGGTGCCGGTGAGGGTACCGCTCAGGGCGGCGGAGGCGGTCGCCGACTCCTGGAGGACGGGCGCATCCTTCTCGCCGCCCCAGACGTCGAGCTGAACGGCACTGCCGTGACGTTGCAGCATGAACACGTGCCACTGTCCGTCACCGAAGTCCTGTCCGTTGGCATCGGTCTCCACTTGCACAAGGGAGCCCGTGTCCGACTCGACCGCGGCCAGCAGCGTCGTCTTCCCCGTGGACTTGTATATCGCCTGGACCCAGAGTTGTGCCGGTCTCGCCCCGTTGGGCCCGTAAGCCCACAGAAGGGCGCGCTGGCTGGTGCCCGAGGCGGAGCCGGAGAACTTGAACCACATCGCGTAGGTGAAATCGCGATCGGCGACGTCCAGCGCCGGCGTGAGCTCCGAGGTGACGGCGGGAAGTGCGGAACTCACCGGCAGCGCATCAGTGAACCTGCCACTCGTGGTGGCTCGGGTGCCCAGGATGGTGCCGTCGGTGCAGTTGCCGGACTCGTCGTCGGTACCCGCGATGTTCGTGGTGCTCACCGCGGTGGTCTGGTCCAGGGCCTGGAAGGGCAGGCGCACCACGAGGTTGGCGTTGGCGGCGGTGTCCGCCGCCGGGTCGGTGGACCCGCTCACCTTGTCGCGGCTGGTGTCGGGGGTGGCCAGCGAGGCCCGCTGGGCGGAGGTCAGCGCGCCGCGGTACAGGCGGAACTCGTCGATCTTCCCGACGAAGGGGCTGGAGGCGTCGACGGGCCTGGCGCCGATCCGGATACCGAGGGGGCCGCCGGTGGGGGCGCTGGAGACATCACCGGTGATGGCACCGGTCGGCACCCCGACGGGACCGCTGTCGACCTGGACGTTGAGCTGGCTTCCGGCCCGGGTGACCGTGACGAAGTGCCATTTGTTGTCGCCGAAGGCGCAGGCGCACGACGTGTCCGTGAGTGTTGCGCGGGCCAGGTCGGTGTCACTGCTCTGTGCCCAGGCGTACAACTGGTTGTTCTTCGGCTGGGTTCTGAGCCAGACCTGCGGTTCTGTGGTTCCGGTGGCGTTGGACCAGAACAGGATGTGGTCGGGCTCGGTGGCGGGGTTCGTCTGCGCCTGGTACTTGAACCACATCGAGTAGGTGAAGTCACCTGTCCCCGTGCGCAGTGACCGGGCGTACGGAACCTCGGCGTAGCCACCCGCGGTGAGGGCGAGGTTGTTGTTGTTGACGGCGGCGTCGCTCGGCCCACGGAGCTGGTCGGTGTTGCTCAGAGTCGCCGCGGTGGAGCTGAGGTAGCCGTCGTTCGCCTGCGGGGAGGCGTCCGGAGTGGTGGCGTCGAGGGTGGGAACCGCCTGTGTCGACGTACTCGCGGGCGGTGACGCGTTGCAACCGGTGGCGAGTTGCACCTGGGAGAAGCGGGTGAAGCGGATCTCGTTGGCGGAGTAGCTCGCCCCGGCCTCGTAGAGCAGACCGATCTCGTTGTCCGCGAGCAGGGCCAGGTCGGAGTAGCCCGCCCGGTCGGCGGAGCTGACCACCTTCCCGGCGGGGTTCCAGACGCCTTCGCAGCGCGACCAGATGGTCATCGTGGTCTTCGCGGGCTGGTTGCTCGCGTTCAGGTCGGCCGGGGCGGACAGCAGGACTTCCTCCTTCAGGTTTTGGGAGGCGTCCGCCTGCTGCACCGTCAGGACGGAGCCCTGGATGTCGCCCGGCGACGGCATGGACGGGTCGCCAAAGACTCCGACCGGCGGGACCCCGTTGTCCGAGGGCTTTTCGGCGGTGGTGTAGCTGAGCCTGTGCTTACCGGCGATGCCTTCATTGCGGGCCGCCAGAAAGACCTCACCGCCTGCCACCTCGGTCACGCTCACCTCGGAGGGCTTTTTCGCATCGGCCACGTACGAGTTCGCGGCCGGCGCGGCTTTCCACTGCGGAGTCCCGGCACCCGGGTCGAGGTAGAGGTAGCCGGCGTAGACGCCGCCCCCGGACTGCTGGTGGACACCCACGACGAGTCGGTTCTTATGCGCCCCTTGGGTGAGCTGCACACCGTGGCCGGGGCCGGTCGCGAACCAGTCCGACGCGACGGGAGAGGGGGCGAGACTGACGTTCAGCGCGGTGGGAGCGCTCCAGGTGAGCCCGTCGTCCCTGCTTTCCTGCACCCAGGGGATCCGGGGAAAGCTGTAGTTGACCGGGTTGGAGGTGGAGAGCAGGTAGATGCGGTGGTTGACCGCGTCGACCACCGGCGCGGGATTGCTCCGGGTGACCGGCGATCCGGCCTCGGTGCCGGCCGGGACCACCGCGCCGGTTCCGTAGGCCCCGGGCGCGGTGTCGCCGCTGGCGACGACCTTGATCGGCCCCCAGGTGCGGCCGTCGTTGGTGGACCGCCGCATGACGATGTCGTTGTCGCCACGGTCGCCGCAGGACTGCGTCTTGCGGCCCTCGGCGAAGGCGAGGAGCGAGCCGTCCCCCGTACGGACCAGCGCGGGTATGCGGTAGCAGCCGTAGCCGCCCGTCCCGGCCTGGAAGAGGATCTGCTGCGGCGTGTTGCCGATGGACTGGGCTTTCGTGGAGTTGGCGACGCCGGCTGCCACGGCCTGGGGCGCCACGCCGAGACTTCCCGCCAAGCCGAGGGCGAGGCCAAAGGAGAGAAGAGTGGATCGCCACCGTGGCCGACCCCGGCTAGGGGTGGCGGGGGCCGGACGGGCGGCCGGATCCGCCGAGCTTCCTGAGATCGTTTTCACCGCGCAAGCGTACTGATCCACTGGCCTCGATCATTTATGAGTCCCCGTCGGTTCGCTGACGGGGGCTCTCTGTTTGTGTGGTGCGGTCTCTTTGGGGCTGGGGCTGGGGTGGTGCGGGTTGTCCGGGCGGTTGAAGTGGCTGGTCAACCAGGGTTCGGCAGGCTCTGGAGCTGGTCGATCACCCGAGTGATGATCTCGGTCCAGGGCCATCGGTCGGACAGGCGGAGCCAGTGGCAGCGGCCGGTGGTGACGAGCTGAGCGACGGCGGAGAAGCGGAGAACAGGCGCAGGCGTAGTTACGGACCGTCTCGACCAGCAGCACCGCCCCGGTCCACGCGGCGCGCGCGTAGTGCTCCAGCAGCGCGATGGGCTCCTCCCCGGACGCGGGCCCGTCCAGCGCCGGACCGACGCCGAAGAGGGCCGCGCGCCCGCTCAATACGTCCGCAGCCCCATGCTCCGGGCGATGCCGTTCCGCTGGATCTGGCTGGTGCCCCCCGAAATCGTGGCCACGATCGACTCCCGGTACCGGAAGCTCATCACGCTCTCCGTGGAGAAGCCGTGTCCCGCGCAGACCTGCATGCCGAGCCGCGCGGCGGCGACGTACGTCTCCGAGCCCTTCAGTTTGGCCATCGATCCCTCGCGGGTGCAGGGCAGCCCCTTTGCGAGCAGCCACGCCGCGCGGTGCGCGAGGAGCCGCGCGGAGTCGATCTCGGTCTGGAGGTCGGCCATGGCGTGGGCGAGGGCCTGGAAGTTGCCGATGGGGCGGCCGAAGGCGTGCCGGGTGCGGGCGTATTCCAGCATCTCGTCGAGGGTGGCCTGGGCGGCGCCGAGGTAACCGCCGCTGATGATCACCTTCTCCAGCTCGATGTTCGAGAGCATCACCTTCCAGCCCTCGTCCTGGGGGCCGACCAGGTTCTCCCGGGGCACCACCACATCGTTGAGGAACACCTCGTTGGTGCCCAGGATGTGCCGGGCCAGCGTCGGCGTGCGGCGCACCTCGACGCCCTCGCTCAACGGGTCGACGAGCAGCAGGCTGATGCCGCCGTGCTTGGGCTCGCGGGGCCCGGTGCGCACGTAGGTGGCGATGGTCGTGTCCGGCAGGCCGGCGCCGGTGCACCAGGCCTTCTGGCCGCGTACGACGAAGTGGTCGCCGCGGTCCTCGGCGGAGGTGCGCAGGGCGGCCGCGTCGGAGCCGCTGTCGGGTTCGCTGAGGCCGACGGCGAGGCGGTGACGGCCCGTCATGACGGCGTCGCGGATGAAGGCGCGCTGGGCCTCGCTGCCCCAGCGGAAGACCGTGATGCCGGGGATGAGTACGCCGATGTAGCACATGGCCACGTCGAAACTGGCCCGGCCCAGCTCCTCGGCGATCAGGATCAGTTCCAGCGGCCCGCCGCCGTCGCCGCCCTCCTCCTCGGCGAACGGCAGGGAGAACCACCCCAGATCCGCCATCCCCTTGAACAGCTCGTGCGGGACGGCGGACTGCTCGTCCCACTCCTTCGCCTTCTCGGGCGGGCAGACGTCCGCGACGAACTCACGTGCGGTCGTGCGCAGCATCTCCTGCTCGTCGGTCAGACCGAAGTCCACGTCGGCTCCTCCCTTAGACTGTCATTGCAATTATATACCTTATTATTCTACGTTGGACGACAACAGAAGCGTGGAGGATCCGTATGAAGGTCGACGGCAAGATCAGCAAGTGGAGCACCACCGAGCTCATCGAGGAGGCCCGGAGGCACGAGAAGGCCGGCTACGACGGCCTGTGGGCCTCCGAATCGAGCCATGACCCCTTTCTCCCGCTCCTCCTCGCCGCCGAGCACACCGAACGCCTGGAGGTCGGCACCGCCATAGCCGTCGCCTTCGCCCGCTCCCCCATGCAGCTCGCCTACACCGCCCACGATCTCCAGACCTACTCCGGCGGCCGCTTCACCCTCGGCCTCGGCAGCCAGATCAAGCCGCACATCGAGCGCCGGTTCTCCATGCCCTGGAGCCATCCCGCTCCGCGCATGCGGGAGTTCATCAGCGCCATGCACGCGACCTGGGCCGCCTGGAACGACGGCGCCAGGCTCGACTTCCGCGGCGACTTCTACACCCACACCCTCATGTCCCCCTTCTTCTCGCCCCCGCCAGTCCCCCAGGGCCCGCCCAAGGTCTTCCTCGCCGCCGTCGGCGAAGCCATGACCCGCGTCGCCGGCGAGGTCGCCGACGGCATGCTCGCCCACGGCTTCACCACCGAGCGCTACCTGCGCGAAGTCACCCTCCCCACCCTGGAACGCGGCCTCACCGCCTCCGGCCGCACCCGCTCGGACTTCTCCATCAGCCACCTCCTCCTCACCGCCACCGGCCGCACCGAGGAGGAGATGGCCCGCGCCATCGACGGCACCCGCCGTCAGATCGCCTTCTACGGCAGCACCCCCGCCTACCGGGGCGTCCTCGAACTGCACGGCTGGGGCGACCTGGGCGACGAGCTCAACGCCCTCTCCAAGTCCTCCCGGGACGACAGGTGGCACGCGATGGGCACCCTGATCGACGACGAGGTGCTCAACACCTTTGCGGTGGTCGCCGAGCCTGAGCGCGTCGCGGCCGAGATCCGGAGCCGCTTCGACGGGGTCGTGGACCGGGTGTCCTTCTACACCGCGTACGACATCGACGGGGCGGTGTGGGAGCCGATCGTGCGGGAGCTGCGGGACGCGCGGCCGGTGGGCGGCTGACCGGCGATACTCGCCGCATGAGCAGAAACGCAGAGGTCATAGTGCTGGCGCTCGACGCGCACGATGTCATGGAGCCCCTGACCCGGGATGACCAGGACCGCACCTGGCGGGGCCGATTCGTGCCGGTACAGAGCCAGTGGCCCGGGTCCTTCGGTGCGGGCTGGGCCACGGAGTTCGACCGGATAGGTCAGCGCTCCGGTCTGCTGAAGCACCTGGGGTCGCTGCCGTGGCCCCGGCCCGAAAGCGTGCAGGTGCTGATCCACGACGAGGAGGACGACTGCTTCGGCCTGTGGATGATCCACGACGGCAGGCTGGTGGAGGTAGCGCTGCCTCACACTCAACGCTTCCACGCTCCCGCTCCGCCGGAGGAGGACTACCCGCCGACCCCCGCGGTCCTGTGGCGTACCGACGCGCGCACCGCCCTGCCCGAGCAGACTCCGCGGGACCGCCGGGACCCGCGGTCGTCCTGGTAGGGGCAGGGCTCACCCCAGCAGGTCGAGCACCGTGGTCATCGACTTGTTGCGGAGCAGATAGTCCTCCGCCTCCTCCAGGTGCAGGCGCCACAGCCGCTCCGCGGCCTCGCCCTGGCGGGCGGCGACGAGTTCGACGAGCTTGACGTGGGCGCGGAAGCCGCGGCGGTTGGCGCGTACGTTCTCGGGGGTGCCGGCGTCGAGGTCGACGTGGGACCAGTTGGCGAGGTCGATGATGTGGCGGACCATGCCGTTGAGGACGGTGAGGGTCTGGTTGCCGGCGAGTTCGACGACGAGGGCGTGGAACTCCATGTGGGCGCGGATGAAGGCGGAGGGGTCGTCCATGAGGAGCTCGGCCTCGGCGACGGCGTCCCGCAGGCGTTCGAGGTCCTCGTCGGTGCGGCGGTCGGCGAGGAGGGCGGCGCAGGGGGCCTCCATGACGGTGCGGGCGTCGTAGACGTCCTGGAGGGTGGCGCCGCGGTATTCGAGGACGAGGCCGGCGTACTTGGCGGCGACGTTGCCCTCGGGGGGCTGGACGCGGGCTCCGCCCCGGGCGCCGCGGCGGATGCTGATGAGGGACTCGGCCTCCAGGACGCGGAAGGCCTCGCGCAGCGTGGGCCGGGAGACTGCGAACTCGGCCATCAGGGCGGCCTCGGCGGGGAGGGCGTCGCCTTCGGACAGCTCACCTCGGATGATCTTGCGCCGCAGCTGTGCCGCCACCAGCTCGGCCATTTTGGGCACCCGTACGCGGGTGCCCACCTCGCTGGTCACATCGTCCGCCTCTCGTCGGCGCCGCCGCATGAGCGGCAATCCTCAGAATAGCTAACTGTTCATGCCAAGTATATGGATTACACGGTAGCGCGCTCGAAGACCGCCGCCAGGCCCTGGCCGCCGCCCAGGCACATGGTCTCCAGGCCGTAGCGGACCTCACGCCGTGCCATCTCCCGCAGCAGCGTGGCGAGAATGCGCCCGCCGGTGGCACCGACCGGGTGGCCCAGCGAGATGCCGGAGCCGTTGACGTTGAAGCGCTCGAAGTCGGCCTCGGTGAAGCCCCATTCGCGGGTGCAGGCGAGCACCTGGGCGGCGAAGGCCTCGTTCAGCTCGACCAGGTCGATGTCGGAGAGCTTCAGCCCGGCCCGGTCCAGCGCGCGGGCGGTGGCCGGCACCGGGCCGATGCCCATCGTGCGCGGCGGTACCCCCACCACGGCCCAGGAGACAAGGCGGGCCAGCGGCCGCAGGCCCAGCTCGGCCGCGCGGGCCGGGTGGGTGACGACGCAGAGCGACGCGCCGTCGTTCTGGCCGCTGGCATTGCCCGCCGTGACCGTGGCGTCGGGGTCCTGGCGGCCGAGGACGGCACGCAGGGAGGACAGCTTCTCCAGGGTGGAGTCGGGCCGGGGGTGCTCGTCGGTGTCGATGACCGACTCGCCCTTGCGGGTCGTCACCGTCACCGGCACGATCTCGTCGTCGAATCGGCCCGCGCGCTGGGCGGCCACCGCCTTCTCGTGCGAGCGCAGGGCCAGCCGGTCCTGCTCCTCGCGCGGGATCGCGTACTCGCGGCGCAGGTTCTCCGCCGTCTCCAGCATGCCCCCGGCGACCGGATAGTTTGCTCCCCCCGAGGTGACTCGGCCCCGGGCCAGCCGGTCGTGCAGCATCGTGCCGGCGCCGCGCACGCCCCAGCGGGCACCGGTCGTGTAGAACTCGGCCTGGCTCATCGACTCGACGCCGCCGGCCAGGACCAGGTCGCTGGCCCCCGTCTGGACCTGCATCGCGGCGTTGATCACCGCCTGGAGCCCGGACCCGCAGCGGCGGTCGACCTGCAGGCCCGGGACCTCGACCGGCAGCCCGGCGTCCAGAGCGGCCACGCGCCCGATCGCGGGGGCCTCGCCGTTGGGGTAGCACTGGCCGAGGATGACGTCGTCGACGGCCTCGGCGGGCACGCCGGTGCGGGCAAGGACGGCCCGTACGACCGTGGCCGCGAGAGCGGCGGCCGTCACGTCGCGGAAGACGCCGCCGTATCCGCCGACGGGGGTGCGCAGCGGTTCACAGATGACCGCGTCGCGGAGTTGGGGGGTCATGCGACCTTGTCCTTTCAGAAGTTCAGAAGGTCAGAAGTACTGGCGGCTGAGCGTCTCGGCGACGCAGGCGGGCTTCTCGACGCCCTCGATCTCGATCGTCGTACGGAACGACAGCTGGGCGCCGGTGTCCAGGTCCTCGACTCCGGTCAGCTCAGTGATCCCGCGCAGGCGGGAGCCGACACGGACCGGGGTGATGAAACGGACCTTGTTCAGGCCGTAGTTGACGGACAGCCGGGCACCCTCGATCCGGTAGTTCTGTACGGCGAAGTACGGAAGCAGGGCGAGCGTCAGGAAGCCGTGGGCGATGGTGGCCCCGAAGGGCCCGGCGGCCGCGCGGTCGGGGTCGACGTGGATCCACTGGTGGTCGCCGGTGGCGTCGGCGAACCGGTCGATGCGGGTCTGGTCGATCGTCAGCCAGTCGCTGGTGCCGAGGACGCTGCCCTTGGCGGCACGGATCTCGTCCAGGTCGGTGAACACCTTCATCGTCGCCTCACTCGGTTCGTCACATGTACCGGCCACCGGTCACCTCCAGAACGGCCCCGGTGATGTAGCTCGCCATGTCGGAGGCGAGGAAGAGCACCGCCTGCGCCACCTCGGCAGGTTCGCCGGCGCGGGCCATCGGGATCTCGGTCATCTTGGCGTCCCAGGCCTCCCGGGGCATGGCCTCGGTCATGGCGGTACGGATCAGCCCGGGCTGTACGGCGTTGACCCGCACCCCTGCTCGAGCCAGTTCCTTGGCGGAGGCCTTGGTGAGGCCGATGAGGCCCGCCTTGGCGGCGCTGTAGTTGGTCTGGCCGAAGTTGCCGACCTTGCCGGAGATGGAGGAGATGTTGACGATGCTGCCGCCGTGCCCGTGCTCCCGCATCGCCTGGGCGGCGTGGCGGGTGCCGTTCCAGGCACCGGTGAGGTGGACGTCGATCACCGCGCGGAAGTCGGCGACGGCCATCTTGCGCAGGGTCGCGTCCCGGGTGATGCCCGCGTTGTTGACCATCACCCCGACCGGCCCGAAGCGGTCGGCGCAGTGCGCGACGAGCGCCGCGACCTCGTCCTCGTCGGTGACGTCGCAACGCCTCGACGTCGCGGCGATGTCCAGCTTGCCGAGCCGCTCCGCCGCCTGCCCGGCCGCGTCCTCGTTGATGTCGCCGATGACGACTGACGCCCCGGCCTCGCCGAGCACCCGGGCGATCTCGTAGCCGATGCCCTGCGCGGCTCCGGTGACCACCGCGCTCCGGCCTTCCAGCAGTCCCATGTGATGCGGTGTCCTCTCAGGTCGCCGGTACGAAGTACGGGAGGGTGATCTCGTCCGTCAGCGGCCGGAAGTCCACGCGTACGCGCATGCCGATGGCCACCTCGTCCGGAGCGCGGCCGACGACGTGGGTCAGCAGCACGGCCCCGTCGTCCAGGTCCACGACCGCGAGGGCGAAGGGCGTGTCGAAGCCGGGCCCGGGCACACGGTGGACGACGGTCACGGAGTAGACGGTGCCGAGGCCGCTGCTCGGCTCGTACGCCCAGTCGCGGGACAGGCAGCCGGGGCAGGCGAGCTCGGGCACGAGGAAGCGCAGGCCGCACGCCGGGCAGTGCGGGACGACCAGCTCGCCGCGCCGGGCGGCCTCCCAGAAGGGGCGGCTCAGGGAGCCGGGGACGGGTACCGGCCTGAGGCTCATCGGGCCCTCCCCAGGACCGACATCTCGTAGTGCTGCGCGCCCGAACCGGCGTTGCCGACGACCGCGATCTCGGCCCCGTCGATCTGGTGGACGGCGCTGCCGCGCAACTGCCGTACGGCCTCGACGACTTTCAGGGTCATCTGCTGGGTTCCGTTCCAGGCGTAGGACAGGCAGCCGCCGTCCGGGTTGACCGGGTGCTTGCCGTCGAGCGCGATGGCGCCGCTCGCGGCGAGCGGGCCGCCCTCGCCCTCGGCACAGACGCCCAGGGCCTCCAACTGGCGGATGACCTCGAAGGAGTTGGGGTCGTAGAGGGAGAAGACATCCACGTCCTGCGGGCCGATGCCGGCCATCGCGAAGGAGCGGGCAGCGGCGTCCCTGCCGATCTGCCCGATCTCGCGGTAGAGGGCGGGGTTGGCGTACGCGGCCTGGTGGTACTCCATGCCGCCGCCGAGCACCGCGACCGGCGGGTGCGGGAGGTCGCGGGCGCGCTCGGCGGTCGTCACGACGAGGGCGGCGCCGCCCTCGCCGACGATGCAGCAGTCGAGGAGGTGGAAGGGGGTGGCGACCAGGCGGGAGGCGAGCACGTCGTCGGCCGTGTAGGGGCCGCGCCCGTACATCATCGCCTCGGGGTTGGTCGTTCCGTTGTTGCGGATGGTGGCGGCGACCTCGGCGAGCTGGCGTGGGGTGGTGCCGTACTCGTGCATGTGGCGGGCGGCCACCAGCGCGAACTGCGCGACGACGTACGACCCCCACACATCGGTGAACTCCAGCGGCACCCCCGCCCCGACCGGCGCGTTGTCCGGCCCCCGGGAGACCAGCCTGCAGCCGCCGACGACCACCGTGTCCGCGTACCCGGCCCGGACGGCGGCCGCCGCCTTGAGCAGACCGCGCGAACCGGCGTTGTCCAGCATCGAGTCGCTCGTCCAGCGCAGGTCCCTGCCCCCGCCGAGCATTCGCGCCCAGGAGCTGCCCTCGCCCGGTACGCCGCCGGGGCCGGGCCAGTCCGCCTGGGCGCCGTCGATGTCGGCGGGGGTCAGCCCGGCGTCGGATATCGCGCCCTGGACAGCTTCCAGGGCGAGGTCCATGGCGGTGCGGTGCGGGAGGGACAGGGCCTGCTCGGTGGCGTGGATGCCGACGATGACCGCCTGCCGGGCCGAGGCCGACGCCGTCATCGTCCCGCCCCCAGCGAGTCCCGGCCGGGGTAACCGCCGCCGCCGAAGCGGGCGTCGAGGGCGTCGTAGTCCTTGCCGAAGGCGGCGGTGCGCGGCAGCACGTCGATGAACTCCACCGTCTTGGGCTTCTTGTACGAGGCGATGCGCGCCCGGCAGTGCTCGATGATCTCCTCGGCGCTCACGCCGTCCCCGCCCTCCGCCAGCACCACCACCGCCTTGACGTCCTGCGCCCAGCGCTCGTTGGGAACGCCGATGACGGCCGCCTCCTTCACCGCGGGGTGGGACTCGATGCAGTTCTCCACCTCGGCCGGGAAGATGTTCTCGGCGGCCGACTTGAGCATCCGCGTCGTCGTCCCCAGAAAGCTGATCGTGCCGTCCGTCTCGCGCCGCCCGAGGTCGGTGGTGTGCCACCAGCCGAAGCGAAAGCGCTCCTCGTTCACCGCCGGCCGGTTCCAGTAGCCGAGGTGCACGAGATCGCCGCGTACGCAGATCTCGCCCGCCTCGCCCACCTCGCATTCCCCGCCGCGCTCGTCGAGGATGCGTACGGTCACGAAGGGCCCGGGCCGTCCGGCGTTGCCGGTGCCGGTGCCGCCGAAGGCGCCGGTGACGGCGAAGCCGGTGACCTCGGTCTGGCCGTAGCCCTTGCCCTCGCCGCCGCCGTTGCGGGTGAAGCGGCTGGTGTCGGTGGGGATGGTGCCCTGCCAGACGGGGGCGGCGATGCTGGCGCGCATGGCGGAGAGGTCGTGGCCGGCGTCCTTGTTCAGGGCGACCAGCTGGGCGATGGTCGGGGGCATGAGGTAGGCGTGCGTACAGCGCTCCTCGGCGAGCAGCGGCAGCAGTTCCTCCGCCACCACCCGGCGTACGACGACGTTCTTTCCGCCGTGCACGAAGGCGGGGATGCCCCAGAACTGGTAGTTGCCGATGTGGAACATGGGCCCGGAGTTCAGGAATGCGGTCTCGTGGCCGATGTCGCCCATCCAGGCGGCGCAGACGCCCATCGCGAGGAGGTTGCGGTGGGAGAGCATCGAGCCGCACTGACGGCCGGTGATCGCGGCGGTGTAGATCACCAGGAGCGCGGCGTCCGGGTCGACGTCCTCCCCGAGGTCGTCGCCGGGGTCGTCCGGCGACCCGGCGGCGAGAAAGGACTCGTACGTGTCCTCGCCCTCCTCCTCCGCGTCGTGCCGGAGCCACAACGCCATCTGCCCGTCGCCGAGTTCGGCCCGTGCCTTGCGTACGGTGTCGCCGATCTCCTCGTCCTGCCAGACCACGACCCGGGGGTCGAAGTCCTCGACCACGAAGGCCATCTCGGGCGCGGCCCAGCGCCAGTAGCCGGGGCAGACCATCGCGCCGATCTTGGCGGCCGCGCCGAGCAGTTCGTAGACCCGGAAGGAGTTCTGGCCCAGCCACAGGATCCGGTCGCCGGGGCCGACGCCGGCGCCGCGCAGGGCGTTGGCCAGCCGGTTGGTGCGCTCGTCGAGCTCGGGCCAGGTCAGGCGCACCGGCCCGTCGACGAGCGCGGTCCGGCCGGGGAGCGAGCGGCTGTGCTCGCGGATGGTGTCGCCGATGGTGATCCGGCGGGTGGAAGTCACTGCCCTGCTCACTCCTCGTATCGGGTTGCGTCTGCCGCGTCGAGTACGTTCACAGCCGGCCGATGCCGACTCCCTTGACCTGGATGAACTCGTCCAGGCCCGCCTTGCCGCCCTCGCGCCCGAACCCGCTGGCACCGACCCCGCCGAAGGGCGTGGCCGCGCAGGTGATCGGGTTGGGGCCGGGGTTCACGTACACCGTGCCCGCCCTCAGCCGGGGCACCAGCCGGTTGACGCGGCGGATGTCGGCCGTCTGGACGTACGCCGACAGGCCGTACTCGGTGGCGTTGGCGAGCCCGACCGCCTCGTCCTCGCTGTCGAACGGCGTGATCGCCAGCACCGGCCCGAAGACCTCCCGCTGGGCCAGGTCGCTGGTGTTGTCGACGTCCGCGAAGACCGTCGGGGCCACGAACCAGCCCTCGGACTCGATCCGTTCGCCGCCGTGCACCAGCCGCCCGGCTTTGTCCGCGATGGCCTGCTCGATCATGGCCTGCACCCGGTCGCGGGCCACCGCGTTTATGAGCGGGCCGACGTATGTGGCCGGGTCGAGGGGATCGCCGACGGGCAGGGCGGCGACGGTGGCGACGACGCGCTCGACCACCTCCTCGTAGATCGCACGCTCGACCAGCAGCCGGGTGGGCAGCGCGCAGCCCTGCCCGGAGTTGCTCATCGCGAAGGCGGCGCAGTACGGGGTGACGAGGTCCAGGTCGGTGTCGGCGAACAGCAGGTTCGCGGACTTGCCGCCCAGCTCGAACAGCACCGGCTTGAGGCTGCGCGCAGCGGTGGCCATGATCCGGCGGGCGGTGGCCGGGCCGCCGGTGAAGGAGATCTTGTCGACGCCGGGGTGGCCCACCAGGGCCTCCCCCGCATCCCCCAGCCCGGTGACGACGTTGATCACGCCGTCCGGGATGCCGGCCTGCCGGGCGAGGTCGGCGAAGAGCAGGGCCGAGAACGGGGTGCTCTCGGCGGGCTTGATGACGACCGTGTTCCCGGCCGCCAGCGAGGGCGGGACCTTCATGGCCAGGGACAGCGCGGGCGAGTTCCAGGTGATGATGTGGCCGATCACGCCGTACGGCTCGGCGACGGTGTACTCGACGTTCTCGTACGGGCTGTACGCGGCCCCGACCATCCCCTCGATCTTGTCGGCCCAGCCGGCGTAGTACTCGGTCCACTCCGCGACGGCGCGGCCCACGTTGTCCGCCCAGCCGCCGACGCAGACGCCGTTCTCCAGCGGCGAGACGGCCGCGAAGTCCTCGATGTGGTCGCGGATCAGCTGGGCGAACCGGGTCAGCAGCCCTCGCCGCTCGGCGGGGCGCATCGTCCCCCACACCTGGAACGCGGCGCGAGCGGCGGCCACGGCCCGGTCCACCTCGGCGGGACCGGCCAGCGGGATGCGCGACTGGACGAGGCCGGTGGCCGGGTTGACGTGCTCGTACGTCCCGCCGCTCGCCTCCGTCAGCTCCTCGCCGCCGATGATCAGGCGGGGGCGCGGCAGGTCCTGCTCGGCCTTGCGCCGATGGAGCTCCACGTCGACCGTGACCATGCCGCGCCTCCTCGTGTACAGAATCCTTTTAAATAGATAACCTATTCAGCTCAGGTAATCAATGTCTCTGGAGCAAGAGGAGCGACCGCCGGTGGACATCAGCTACCCGCCCGAGACGGAGGCGTTCCGCGCCGAGGTCACCGCCTTCCTCGCCGAGCGGCTGCCCGCCGGCTGGCACGGCATCGGCGCCCTGGACGAGGACGCCGCCTGGGCCTTCGCCCGCGACTGGCGCACCCGGCTGGCCGAACGGCGCTACCTCTCCGTCGCCTGGCCCGAGCAGTACGGCGGCCGGGGGCTGTCCAAACTGCACCAGGTCGTCCTGATGGAGGAACTGGCCCGCGCGGGCGTGCCGTTCGGCCTCCCGCAGGACACCTTCGGCGTGAAGATGCTGGCCAACACGCTGCTGCGCTGGGGCACCGAGGAGCAGAAGAACCACTTCCTCCCGCGCATCCTCAGCGGCGAGGACACCTGGTGCCAGGGCTACTCCGAGCCCGGCGCCGGCTCCGACCTGGCCTCCCTCACCACCCGCGCCGACCTCGACCCGGACACCGGCGAGTGGGTGATCAACGGCCAGAAGGTGTGGACCTCCGGCGCCCAGCACTGCGACTGGATCTTCGTCCTGGCCCGCACCGACCGCGACGCCCCCAGGCACCGCGGCATCTCCTTCCTCCTCGTCCCCCTCCACCAGCCCGGCGTCGAGGTCCGCCCCTTCCGCATGATGGACGGCCGCCCCCACTTCAACGAGGTCTTCTTCACCGGCGCCCGCACCCGCGCCGACCTCGTCGTCGGCGGCGTCGACAACGGCTGGGCCGTCGCACAGAGCCTCCTGGGCGTCGAGCGGGGCGAGGAGGCCGCCACCAACCCCATCCTCTTCAAGGCCGAGGTCGAGCGCCTCATCGAGCTGGCCCGCCTCTACGGCAAGGACCAGGACCCCGTCATCCGCCAGCGCATCGCCTGGTGCTGGTCCAAGGTCGAGATCATGCGCTACCTCGGCTACCGCGTCCTCACCGGCTGGCTCAAGGGCGCCCAGCCCGGCCCCGAGTCCTCCGTCTCCAAGCTCTTCTGGAGCGAGTACCACACCAAGGTCACCGACCTCGCCATGGACATCATGGGCATGCACGCCCAGATCCCGGCCGGCCGCCCGCCCCTGCGTACGTACCGCACCGACGACCCGGGAGCGGCGAACTCCTCGGCCTCATGGTCCACGACGTACCAGATCGCCTTCTCCGGCACGATCTACGCCGGGACGTCCCAGGTCCAGCGCAACATCCTCGCCGAGAAGGTCCTCGGCCTGCCGCGCGAGCCGCGAGCGTAGACGCAGAGGCGAAGCTCCCTCACCCGCAGAAGGCGTCCTCGAACAGCTTCTCCGTGGCGGCGGCCGCCTTCTGACTCATGGAGTTGGGGTCGAGGTTGAGGGCGATCGTGGCCTGGCGCTTCGCGTCCTGGCTCGCGTAGGACTGCACCAGGTACCCGGGGAAGTTGCCGTCGAGCCCCCAGACGGTTCCGCACCGCAGTGTGCGGGGCACCAGGCCGAGTCCGAACTTCTCGCCCTTGCTGCCGGTGACGGTGGTCATCATCTGCTTCAGCAGGGCCGGCGGGAGCAGCCGGCCGCCCAGCAGCGCCCGGTAGAAGGCGGAGACGTCGCCCGCAGTGGCCACGATGCCGCCGCCCGCGAAGGCGATCGAGGGGCTGAAGCGGGTGACGTCGGTCGCCTTGGCGGGCGGCTTGCCGATCACGAAGTAGCCGTGCGCGTGTGGTCCGGCGATCTCCGGGGCGGTCGGGAGATAGCTGGAGCGCAGTTCGAGCGGCTTGAAGATGCGCTGCTCCAACTGGTGGGCCAGTGAGGTCCCGGTGGCCTTCTCGATGATCAGCCCGGCCACGGTGTAGTTGGTGTTGGAGTACGCCGCGCCCGTGCCGGGCGCGAAGGCGGGCTTGAGCGCGTTGGCCAGGGCCACGAGCTGCTGCGGGGTGGTGACGCGGGTGACGTCGCCCGCCAGGTAGGGCGCCAGGTAGGCGGGGTTGTCCTCGTAGTTGGGAATGCCGCTGGAATGGTTCAGCAGCTGGCGGATCGTGATCTGCGCGCCGTTGGGG
Source organism: Streptomyces sp. NBC_01537 (assembly GCF_045040445.1). Taxonomy (NCBI): domain Bacteria; kingdom Bacillati; phylum Actinomycetota; class Actinomycetes; order Kitasatosporales; family Streptomycetaceae; genus Streptomyces; species Streptomyces sp. NBC_01537. The sequence goes on from NZ_CP109392.1 coordinate 1,656,361, forward strand.
ACCAGGCCGGGCTGCCACTTCTCGACGGTGTCGTCGAGGCTCAGTCTCTTCTCGTCGGCCAGTTGGAGCATGATCACCGCGACATAGGACTTCGACACGCTGCCGATCCGGAATCTGTCGCTCACGGCGAGCGGCGTGTGTGTGGCCACCTCGCCCTCGCCCCACGCCGTGGAGGTCTGCCGGCCGTTCTCGGCCGTGACCACCACCACCCCGGGCACGCCGTTGGCCAGGAGGGCCGCGCTGTCGGCGGCCAGCCGCTCCCTCTGCGAGTCCCCGTGCGCGGCCTTCCTCTGTGCGACCTGCTCACGCGAGAGGCTGTCACGGGAGGCCTCCTCGCCGCACGCACTCACACCGAGGAGCAGCGAGACGGCCAGGACCACGGATCGGACTTTCACAGCGCGACACACCTCCGGCAGCGGTTTCCGGCCACTGTCGCCGCCGGACACGCACAGGTGCGGCCGCCACGCGCAGAGGGAGCGGTGAATGCATCACACCGGGCGAAGGCCCGGGATGTCAGGTCGAGGTCTGCCCGTCGAGGGTCTCGCGCAGGATGTCCGCGTGCCCGGCGTGCTGGGTGGTCTCGGCGATGACGTGCAGCAGCACCCGGCGTACGCTCCTCACCCCTCCGGGTTCGCTCCAGGGCGCCTCCGGCAGGGGGTGCGTCGCCGACAGGTCGGGCACGGAGGCGATGAGTTTCTCGGTGGCGGCGGCGACCTGCTCGTAGCGCTCGATGATCCCGGCCAGCGTCTCGCCGGGCAGCATCCGGAAGTCGTTCTCGCGGTCGATCGCCCACTGCGGGAGCTCGCGTGCGGTACCGGCCATGAGGTCGGCCCAGGTGACGCCGTCGGGCAGATCGAAACTCATCGCCGACGGGCCGTCGACCACGAAGCGCATCCACCCTTCCTCGGTGGACGCGACGTGCTTGATCAGCCCGCCCAGACACAGCGCGCTGGCCGTCGGGCGCTGGCCGATCTGCTCGTCGCTGAGCCCGCGCACGGTGTTGGTGAGGGCCGATCGCGCGGTCGCGAGCTCGGCGAGCAGGTCGGCCCGCTCGGCGTCGGAAGTCGAGGTCAGCGTGGTCGGCGTGGTCGTGGCGGTCATGGTGATCGGGCCCTTCCGGTTGTTCTCGTTGTCTGGCACGAGAGAACAATCGCAGGAGAAGCGGCCAGGTTCTGGCCGCTTCTCAGGGCAATCTGGAGTCATGCCGAAGACCTCAGCCCGACTGCTCTCGCTGCTCTCGCTTCTCCAGGCGCGCCGGGACTGGCCCGGGTCGCTGCTGGCCGACCGGCTGGACGTCAGCCCGCGCACCGTGCGCCGCGATGTCGACCGGCTGCGCGAGCTCGGCTATCCCATCGTGGCCTTCAAGGGCCCCGACGGCGGGTACCGGCTCGACGCCGGCGCGGAACTGCCCCCGTTGCTGTTCGACGACGAGCAGGCCGTTGCTCTGGCCATCGCACTCCAGATCGCCACCGCCACCGGCGCCGGCATCGAGGAAGCCGCGGCCCGCGCGCTGACCACCGTCCGGCAGGTCATGCCCGCCCGGCTGCGCCACCGCATCGACACCCTCCAGGTCACAGCCGTCGAGCGGACCGCGATCCGGCCGAACCCACAGGTCGGCAGCAGCGTGATCATGACGCTCAGCGCCGCCGTCCACGCCCGCGAAGTGCTGCGCTTCGACCACACCCCCGTCAAGGACAGCCCCGGACCCTCCGCCCGCCGGGTGGAGCCCCACCACCTCGTCACCTGGGGCGGCCGCTGGTACCTCGTCGCCTGGGACCTCGACCGCGAGGACTGGCGCACCTTCCGCGCCGACCGGATCACCCCGCGCACCCCCACAGGGCCCCGCTTCACCCCGCGCGAACTGCCCGGAGGAGACGTGGCCGCCTTCGTGACCAGCCGGTTCCAGGGTTCCGCCGGCTCCGGCGGCTGGCCCTGCCGCGGCGAGGTGATCCTCGACCTCCCCGCCGCCGCCGTCTCCCGCCACATCCGCGACGGAGTCGTCGAGGAACTCGGCCCCGACCGCTGCCGGCTCATCCTCGGCTCGTGGTCCTGGCCCGGCCTGGCCGCCGCCATCGGCAGCTTCGACGCCGGCTTCGAGGTCGTCGGCCCGGCCGAGCTCAAGGACGCCGTCGCGTGTCTGGCCCGCCGCTACGCCAATGCCACAACCGACCCGCCCACCACGCCGCCCCCGATCCAATGAGCGTTTTCAGCGCTCCTCTCCTGGGGCTGCTGCGTGGCCTGCGGAAGATCTTCCAAGATTTCAATCGTGCCGTCCCACGTTCGACGGGTGCCCCCTGCGTGCCGCGGCCAGGTCATCGCACCGGCCCGGCAGGACAGCGAGATCCACAGCACGTGGCCGGTCGGGACACTCACGACCTGCACGTTCACGCCGTGGCACCGGCACTTGGCGGAGCCGTCGCTTGCAGCGGTCGCGTTCAGCAGGGCAGGGAACCAACGAGGCTCCCCCACCGATGGGTTGACACTTCGAACACATCCCTCAACGGCACGGGATCCCTCGTGTGTTGGCGCACCCTGCCGCCGTCACCCGATCAGCGGCAACGCTGAAAGGGGCTCACTGAGCCTTGTCAACCTGGCTCACGGGCGCTCATACGTGATCCGCTGCAGGGTGAGCGGTGGGGGTTCGGCTTGTTAGTGGCGCTGGTTAGGGTGCGGGCTGAGAAGCGTGATCACTAACTCGTGCTGGCAAGGGGTGGTGTCGTCGTGGGTGACGGTATTCAGTGGTTGGCCGATCTGGAGCACTGGATGTCCAGCGTGGTGTTCGCGCGCGGGATATCCGCGAAGGGGCTGGCCCTGCGCATGGGAGGCGCTCCCGACGGGGCGAGCGAGCCGATCACCGATGCCGAGGTGTGGGACCTTGGGATCGAGGAGTACCGGCCAGGCGCGGACGGTGATGGTGTCGTGCGGGTCGGCGAGTGCGCGGGCTGGTCCTTCGCAGTGGAGTACGGGGACTCCACTGGCAGCGACCGCTTAACGGAGATCTCCCGAAACGGCGTTGAGACCTTCCACTACGTGCCGATGCAGGAACATCCACCAGCCACCGTCAATTACGCCCGTGACGGCGTGCTCACCTGGGGGCTCGGGCTCAAGGAGGAGACTCACCGCTGGGGCCGGGAGCCGGACCTGCTGCTGCCCGACCTCATTGCTGCACAGGTGCTTGGGCCCGACGGCGCCACGCCCGGCGCCGCTGAGGGTGAGCACTACACGACCGCTTACAGGCGCACCCTCGGCGTCATCGAGAAACGCTTCAGCCTGTCACTCTCCCCGGCCTACCTGAACGAAGCCCGCCTACCGGCGTATGCAGTACGGGGGAATCCGGCTATGCACACCGGGCCTGACCCTGACTTCGACGTGATTCACGCCTGGGCCACCGCTAAGTGGGCATCTCCGGCGCCAACCTGCACGACAGCCAGGCCCTGATCCCGCTGATGCGCGGCATCCCGCCAATCCGCTCCCGCTACGGGCCAAGGCGCCGCCGCCCGGACAAGCTCCATGCGGACAAGGGCTACGACTTCGACCACCTGCGAGGCTGGCTGCGCCGTCGGCAGATCGTGCCGCGCATCGCCCGTCGCGGCATCGAATCCTCCGACCGTCTCGGCCGGCACCGCTGGGTGGTCGAGCGGACGATGTCCTGGCTGAACGGATGCCGCCGCCTGCACCGCCGCTACGAGCGCAAGGCCGAGCACTTTCTCGCCTTCGTCGGCATCTCCTGCCTCCTGATCTGCTACCGGAGGTCATGCCCGCCCAGGGTGTCCGGGCTCAGTCGTTAGCCGCCCCGTAGTGCAGGACTCCTTCCTGCGGAAGCAGGTACCCGATCCGGCGTGACTCCGGCAGCCTGCCCGCCAACGTCGCCGCATCGGTGCATCCAGAGACTTCAAAGCCGATCACGGCGAGGCTGAAAGGCGTATGGCGGAAAGCCCCGGCCCCTACGGCTGCAAGCCAGTCGTCCATGACGGCGGACCTGAAGAACGGCCGGCCGTCCCAGTAGGCGATACCCGCCTTGCTCAGCGCTCCGACGGGAACATAGAAGTCCAGCCAGTCACTGCTCTCATCGCCCCCGCGGATCGCCACGCAACCGCACACCGCCAGCTGGCCGGTCGGCAGGCGCACCTGACCGCGGAGGTGTCCGTACTCGGCCAGGGAGGCGGCCGAGCACGACACGGGCTCCTGTTCCTCGGGCTCACGGTCTCGGAACGCAAAGCATCCCTGCACACCCGCTGCGGACCACACCGCGCCCAGAACTTCCTGAACCCGGGCGTCATCGGTTGATCCAACCTCGATGGCCAGTTCGTAGAAGCCATCGGTCCAGTTGCTCTGATCGCGGAATGAAGCAGGATTCGACATGAGGCGATCATGGAGCACGGCTCTGTCCTCCGACACCCTCTTTCAGCGCTGAGCAGCACCAATCGAGACGACCTCTAAGTCGGCATCCGTGAAGTGGATTCGGAGCATCGGCTTCCCCCCAAGGAACTACTGATTCACACCCCCTCGCACGAGTGTTCCGGACGTGCGTGTCCGGCGACAGGGCGCGACGGCTGTTTCAGGCCGTGGTCTCACGCAGGCGGCTCCGTACGATCTTGCCGTTCGCGTTGCGCGGCAGGTCGGGTACGAAGCACCACCGGGCCGGCACCTTGAAACCGGAGAGCCGGTCGCGGGCGTACGTCCTGAGGGCATCGGGGTGGGGCGGGGCGGCCGGGTCCGTGGGGACGACGAAGGCGACGACGGTCTGCCCCAGGCGGTCGTCGGGCATGCCGACGACGGCGGCGTCGGCGACGCCGGGGTGGGCGGCGAGGACTGTCTCGACCTCAAGGGGGTGGACGTTCTCACCGCCACGGATGATCATGTCGTTCCGGCGGCCGGAGAGGTAGAGGTAGCCGTCCGCCGCGATCCGGCCGAGGTCGCCGCTGTGCAGCCAGCCCTCGTCGTCCACCCGGAAGAGGTGGTCGGCCCGGCCGAGGACTTCGCCCACACCGTCCGGCCCGGCGTCGCCGGCGATCCGCAGCTCGACGCCGGGGGCGGCGCGGCCGACGGACAGCAGCAGTTCGGGGCGGCCGGCGACGGCTTCGCGGTGGTCTTCGGGAGTGAGCACGCTGAGCGGGGAGCCCTCGGTCTGCCCGAACATGTTGAGCATGCGCACGCCGGGCATCGCCCCGTACGTACGGCGCAGCGTCTCCGGGCGGACGGGGGCACCGCCGTACTGGAGGACGCGGAGGTGGGGCTGATGCGCCTGGCCGGCCGCGAGCAGCATTTCCAGCATCGCGGGGACCATGCTGGTGTGGGTCGCGCCCATGTCGCGGAGCAGGGCCCAGCCCTCGGTCGTGAAGCGGGGCAGCCCGGTGACGGTGGCACCGGCGGCCAGGGCGACGGCTAGGTTGCCCAGGCCCGCGATGTGGTGGAAGGGCGAGCTGCCGCCGTAGAAGCTGCTCGGGTCGAGTTCGCACAGGGCGCCGTTGACGCGGGCGCGGGCCGCGAGCCGCCACTGCGGCATCGGGACGGCCTTCGGGACGCCCGTGGTGCCGGAGGTGTGCAGCACGGCCGCGATGTCGTCCGGCGCGGCGGCCAACACCCTGCTGGACGCGGGCAGTTCGGCAAGCTCGGGCAGGATGGCCACTCCGCAGCCGGTCAGCTCCGCCACGGTGAGGCCGAGTTCGGCGAACCCGGCCTGGGCCACGACGAGCGGGGCGCCCAGCGCCTTGACGACCGCCGCGATCTCCGGCGGCGCCATCCGCACGCCGAGCGGCGCGAGCGGGTGCCCCGACCCCGCGCCGCCGATCACCAGGGCCAACGCCTCGGCCGAGGTGGCCACCAGCGCCGGCACGGGCCGACCGGGGGCGCACCCGAGGGCGTCCAGCCAGTCGGCGGCCCCTGCGGCTCGGTCCAGGAGTTCGTGCCCGGTCCAGGTGACGCCGCCGAAGCGCACGGCTGGGCGGGGGTGGTCGTAGGCGCGGGCCACCATGGCGGTCCAGGTGGCGGTCACAGGGGTTCAGCCCTGTCCCGGGAGGACCCGGGACATGGTTGCGATTGAGGACGAACCGGCCAGCCGCACGGTCGTCCCCTCGTGTCCGCAGAGGCGGTCGACGTCAGTCATCGGTCCCCTCCGCCCCCTTCTCCGAAACCGCCCGCAGGTCCGCCACGTACGGCTGGTGGGCGAGCAGCCCGCCGTCCACGCACAACGTCTGCCCGGTGATGAAGGCGGCCTCGTCGGAGGCGAGGAAGACGACGGCCGAGGCGATGTCCTCGGGGCGGCCCAGGCGGGGGGTGAGGTGGTGGCGGAGCATCGTCTCCTGGATCGGCCCGTACTCGGAACCGGAGCTGGCGGGGGTGACGATGAAGCCGGGGGCGATGGCGTTGCAGCGGACGCCCTGTTTGCCGTGCTGGGTGGCGACGTACTGGGTGAGGTTGATGATGGCCGCCTTGGAGGCCCCGTAGGCGGGGTGGCTGAGGTCTCCGGCGAGGCCGGCGCCGGAGGAGGTGTTGATGACGGAGCCGCCGCCGCGCGCGACGAGGTGCGGGATCGCGGCCTGGACGGCGGCCATCGTGCCCCGGAGGTTGATGCGGAAGGTGTCGTCCCAGACGGCGGGGTCGGCTTCGGCCACGGGGAGGTCGAGGCGGGCGGCGAGGTGGGTGGCGGCGGCGTTGTTGTGCAGGATGTCGAGGCCGCCGTAGATGCCGACGGCGGTCGCGATCATGGCGCGTACGGAGTCGACGTCGCCGAGGTCCACGCCGACGGCGACGGCGGAGCCGCCCGCCGTGCCGATCCGTTCGGCCACCGCCTTCGCCCCGTCGAGGTTGAGGTCGGCGACGACGGTGTGCGCGCCCTCGGCGGCCACGCGTTCGGCGGTGGCCGCCCCGATGCCGGAGGCCGCTCCCGTCACGATGGCGATTTTGTTCTTGAGTCTGCCGGTCATGACGCCTCTCCTCCGGGTTCGTGGTCCGCCAGCAGCGGGCGCAGGCGGGTGCATATCGTCCTGACGTGGCGGGCCGTCATCTCCTCCGGCATTCCGGCGACCGACGCCCAGAACCACACCGTCTCCACGGGCGCGCCCGCCGTCCGCTTCCTGATCTCCGCCGCCACGTCCTCGGGCGTGCCGTAGAGGTAGGAGGAGAGCGGGCCCCGGGGCTCGCGCCGGCGCAGCTTGTCCGGGTCCACGGGGCGCGGCGGCGGCTGGCCGGTGCCCTCGACCATGTAGCGGCGGTAGCTGTCGACCTGGTAGGCGATGTAGGGCGCGACCACCGGCCAGTCCCCCTCCGGGTCGTCCGTCACGTACGCCTCGAAGCCGCCCGCCATCCGGGCCGTGGTGGCGGGGTCGTGGCCGCCCTCGACGAGCCCGTCCCGGTAGTGCGGCCAGGACTCGGCCGAGGGGGTGAGCAGGGCCTCGCCCATCCGGCCGGCCCGGCGGGCGCCCTTGGGGCCCTGGTAGCCGAGCCAGATCGGCAGCCGCTCCTGTACGGGGGCGGGGGTGACGCCGCCCTTCTCCCAGAGCCGGCGCAGCTCGCCGACCTGTGCGTCGAGGGTGCGGTAGCGGGCCGTCACATCCGCGTCGAACAGCTCGAACTCCGGTACGCGGTAACCCGCGCCGAGGCCGAGGTCGAGCCGGCCGCCGCTGATGATGTCGACAACGGCGGCCTCCTCGGCGAGCTGGGCGGTCTTGCGCAGCGGTGCGACGAGGATGCCGGTGCCGAGCCGCACGCGTGAGGTGCGCGCGGCAGCGGCGGCGGCGAAGGTGAGGGGCTGCGGGAGGTAGCCGTCCTCGAAGCCGTGGTGCTCGGAGAACCAGACGGAGTCGGCGCCGAGCCGCTCGGCCTCCTCGCACATCTCCAGGGTGAAGCCGTAGAGGCGGGCGGGGTCCTGTCGCCACTTCGGGGGGTTGCGCAGGTCGAACCAGAGGCCGATCTTCACGGCGGCCAGCTCCCATCGGGTCGTAGCGACTAGCCTTAATCCTCTGTTATATCTAACGCATTAAACTGAATCAGACAAGGAGTGCCGCCATGTCCGATGCCACGTCCGATGTCCCATCCGATGCCATGCCCGACTTCCAGGACCCGCCCCGCACCGCCGGTGGCGTCGCGCTGTGCGGCGCCTGCCGCAAGGAGGGCGGATGCAAGCTGGGCGTCGAGCGGGAGCGCATGGAGGACGACGGGGCGGTCCGGTTCGCCCTCACCTGCCCCCGGGACCACGAAGGCGGACCGAACGTCGCGCACGGCGGCTGGACGGCCGCCGTCCTCGACGACTGCCTGGGGCATGTACCACTGCTCAACCGCGTGTTGTCGGTCACCGCCGAGCTGACGGTGAGCTTCGTCAAACCGGTCCCGGTCGGGCGACCGCTCGAAGTGCGCGCCTGGGTGGAGCGCCGCGAGGGGTCACGCTGGTACATCTCCGGCGAGATGGTCCTGCTGCCCGGCCGCGCCGTGGTCGCGCGCGCGTCCGGCATCTGGGTCAGCCGCGACAACGGCCACTTCGCACGCCATGAGCGGTGGCTCGCCGGCCAGGACGCCCGGCCTCACTGACCGAAGGTCTCCACCGGCGGCACCGGGAACACCCCCGTCCCCGGTCGCCAGCCCGCTTCGAGCTTGCGCACTCCCGGCCCGTCCGGCGCCCAGATGTGGCAGCTGTTGAGCACTCCCGCCGTCGTACGGGGATCATGGGTGGGCCTGCCCACCACGCGGCGCCGGGCCTTGGCGGAGATACCCGCCTGGACCACGGCCGGCCCCAGCAGCCGCGCCAGCTCGTAGAGGTGCGAGCAGCCCGAGACACCGCGGAAGCGCTCCTGGACCGCCCGGTTGAAGCCGGAGGCGATGCTCAGGCCTGCCAGTCCCTCGAAGGCGGGGGTGATCCGGGGGCACTCCGCGTGCGGGAAGGTGCCCATGTCCGCCCGCGCCTCGGTGATCAGCATGTCCGCGAGCCGGACCCGCACGGTCAGTGCCATCCGGTGCAGCTCCGCGACCGAGCTTCCCGGGCCCGCGTACGGCTCCGCCCAGGGGCGCTGGTCGAGCAGCTCGGCCTCGACGTCGATGGAACCGCCGTCGTCCTCGCACTCGTACGCCGCGAAGGTGATCGTACGGCGGTGCAGCGGCACCTTGTCCGTCATGAGCGCACCTCCCCCAGGCCGGCGAAGCGCGGCGGCCTGTGCTCGATGAAGCTGGTGACGCCCTCGCGGTAGTCCGGGGCGCGCTTGGCGGTGGCGAGCAGGGCGATCGCGCTGTCGCGCCCGTCGGGGAAGGCCCGGGCCTGGTCGTCCAGGAGCTGCCGTTTGATGAGGGACATCGCGTACGGGCTGCACTCGCGGGCCAGTTCGGTCGCGTACGCAACCGCTGCGGGCAGCAGCTCGTCCGGCTCGACCAGGCGGTTGACCAGGCCCATGGCGAGGGCTTCGGGGCCGTCGACCCGGCGGGAGGACAGCAGCAGGTCGCTCGCGTGGCCGTAGCCGACGACGCGGGGGAGGATCCAGGAGACGCCGTCCTCGGCGACCAGCCCGCGCCGGCTGAAGGCGGCGGCGAACCTCGCGCCGGGCACGGCGAAGCGCACGTCGCACATCAGCGCCTGGATGAAGCCGATCCCGGCGCACCCGCCGTTGACGGCGGCGACGACCGGCTTGGGGAGAGCGAGCGGGCGGGTGCGGGGCGGCAGTTGGCCGGTGGGCCAGGGGCGGGCACCGGAGGAGGCACCGTCGAGGACGCTCATGTCCATGCCGGGGCAGAAGCTGCGGCCGGCGCCGGTGAGGACCACGGCCCGTACGGCGGGGTCGGACTCGGCGCGGTCGAAGAGCTCGTTGTAGAGCAGCTCCATCTCCAGCGTCCAGGCGTTGTGGCGATCGGGACGGTTGAGGGTCAGCACCATCACGCCGTCGGCGGTCAGCTCGCTGAGGATCACCGGCTCGGGTGGAGTCACGGAGGATCAGCCTCCCATAATAGATAGATGAATCATCTATATACGACACGGCCGGTCCACACCAGGGGGCTTCCCCTCCCCTGGTAGTCTTGTTGCATTAGGAAGATTCATTTTGCTGTATTCGCGGCAAATGGAGCACGAGGAGAAGTACCGTGGCCCAGCCCGCCGGCAGTGCGCAGCCGAGTTTCACGTTGCCCATCCCGACCCGGGCGCCCGTGGGCCGCCAGGTCCGCGTGCCCAAGACCGCCGAGCTCGTGGCCGGGCAGCTGCGCCGCCAGATCGTCCGGGGCGAGCTCCAGCCGGGCGACGCGCTGCCGTCGGAGTCCATGCTCATGGAGCAGTTCGGGATCTCCCGCCCGACCCTGCGCGAAGCCTTCCGCGTGCTGGAGTCCGAGGCCCTGATCAGCGTCCGCCGCGGCGCCCACGGCGGCGCCCGGGTCAGCGCCCCCGACGCCGAGGTGGCCGCGCGCTACGCCGGGCTGATCCTGGAGTACCGGGGCGCCACGCTGGGCGACGTCTACCAGGCCGCCGCCTTCATCGAGCCGCCCTGCGCCCGCCAGCTCGCGACCAAGCACGCCCCGGAGGACATCGCCCGCCTGCGCGAAGCGATCGCCGCCGAGAAGGCCGTGCTGGAGGACCCGCTCGCCCTGGTCGACGCCCAGGACGCCTTCCACACCCTCCTGGTCGAGCTGACCGGCAACCAGACCCTCATCCTCCTCAGCGGCATGCTCCGCTTCATCATCGACCGCGCCAACGCCTCCCAGGTCGCCCAGGTCTCCGAGACCGGCACCCCCACCGCCCAGGCCCGCAAGGGCCACCGGGCACACGTGAAGCTGGTCGGCCTCATCGAGGCCGGCAAGGCGGACGAGGCCGAGAAGCTGTGGCAGCGGCACATCGCCGGCGCGGATGACTACGTCAACGCGGCCGGGCCCAAGACGGTGCTGGACCTGCTCGGGGACTGAGCGGTCCGTGCGTATTGTGCGGACCGTGGTGGGCTGATCGCGCAGTTCCCCGCGCCCTACAGGTCCAGGCGCGCCGCCGCCGTGCCCGTGACGACCTCGACGCCGCTCTGGTTGACCGTGCGCACGGAGAACTCGGCCACCGGGCCGTCGATGCTCTCGACCGTCACCGTCGTCGTCAGGGTGTCCCCCGGCCACACCGGCGCCTTGAAGCGGACGCCGTAGCGCAGCAGCCGGTCGCGGCCCACCCAGTCGGTGAGCACGCGGCCGGTCAGGCCCATGGTGAGCATGCCGTGGGCGAAGACCCCGGGGAAGCCGGCCACCTTGACCGCGAACTCCTGGTCGGTGTGGAGGGGGTTGAAGTCCCCGGACGCGCCCGCGTACTGCACGATCCGGGTGCGCTTCAGGTCCTCGACGACCACCTCCTCGCGTGACTCGCCGACCTTGATCCCGTCCGCTCGCAGTGCCATCAGGTGCCCTCTCCCTGGGTCGTGACCACGCCGACGGTGCGGGCGGTGACCACCAGCTCGCCCGCCTCGTCGCGGTACTCGGTGATCTGCTCGCTGAAGCGCAGCAGCCCGGCCCGGCCCGCCTTGTCCCAGCTGCGCCCCGGCCGCGTACTGACCGTGAGCGTGTCGCCGGCCCGCAGCGGCCGGTGGTACTCGAAGTGCTGCTCGGCGTGCAGCCCGCCGCTGCCCTCCACGGCCACGCCCGGGCCGCGTCCCGATCCGAGCCACTCCTGGCCGGGCAGGGGCCGCAGCGGGGAGTCCGGGTCGTAGTGAGCGGACGCCATCGTGAAGGTGGGCGGGGCCACCGTCGTGTCCTCCTCGTCGCCGATGGCCCGGGCGAACATCATGATGTGCCCGGCCTCGACGGGAAATCTGGTCGCTGCCATATCCCTCACCTCTCTCGCTGAATGGGTTCGCCGACTCCGGCCCGCTCCCCCGAGATGCTCACCACGACCTGCCCCCGCGCGCAGGCCGTGCCGCTGCGGTCGCGGACCTCGACCTCCGCGTGGTGGAGGCGGCCGCCGCGCCTGACGCAGAGCGCGTACGCCACGATCTCGGGACCCCGCGCCGGGGCGAGGAACTGGACGGAGATCGTGACGGTGGACATGCGGCTGCCCTTGTCGAAGTCGTGGCCGGCCATGACCGCGCCGCCGCCCGCCGTGTCGATCAGGGCGGAGACGACGCCGCCGTGGAAGACGCCCTCATGGGAGGAGAGCGGCTCGGTGTAGGGGAGGGCGATCTCCACGCCGCGTTCGTCCCAGCGCAGCACGCGCATACGGCACATGCGGTTGAAGCGGACGCCGTGCTCCCAGCGCTCCCGGAACCACGCCCGGCGGGACCGCTGCTCCTCCTCCGCGAGGCCTGTGCCGATGCTCATGGGCTTGCTCCCCTCTGTCGTGCTCACGGGCGCGGCTCACGGGGCAGGCCGAGCACCTGCTCGCCGATGATGTTGCGCTGGACCTGGCTCGCGCCGCCGTAGATCGTCTCGGCGAGGGAGAGCAGAAAGGTGCGCTGGCGGGTGTCGAGCGCGTAGCCGGAACCGGTGATCTGCCCCGCCGGGCCCGCGAGTTCGGAGGCGAGGTGGCCGAGCCGGACGTGGCCGGTGGAGGCGTAGAGCTTGGCGATGTGCGACTGGGGTCCGGGGTCGCGGCCGGCCAGCAGCTCGCCGATGGTGCGGAGGTTGGTGGTGCGCATGATCCGCACCGACGTCCAGGCCTGGACGACCCGCGCGCGCAGCTCCGGATCGAGCTGCCCGGCCTCGGCCTTGGCGCGGGCCGTCGCCAGCAGCGCCTCCGCCTCGCGCTCGAAGGTGAGCTGCTGGGGCAGCAGCGTCGCGCCGCGCTCGATGCCGAGGGTGCCCATGGCGGTTCGCCAGCCCTGGCCGACCTCGCCGACGACCAGGTCGGCGCGGGTGCGGGCGTCGGTGAGGAAGACCTCGGCGAACTCGTCCTGCCCGGCCAGGTTGCGGATGGTGCGCACTTCGACGCCCGGCTGGTCGGTGGGGACGAGCAGCATGCTCAGGCCCTTGTGGCGCCGGGAGTCCGGATCGGTGCGCACCAGCACGTAGAGCCAGTCGGCGACGTGGCCCATGGTGGTCCACACCTTCTGCCCGTTGATGACCCACTCGTCGCCGTCCCGCTCCGCCCGGGTGCGTACGGAGGCGAGATCGGAGCCGGCGCCGGGTTCGCTGAAGCCCTGGCCCCACATCTCGCTCACGTCGAGGATCCGGGGCAGGAAGCGTTGCTTCTGGGCCTCGCTGCCCATCGCGACGAGCATCGGCCCGAGGAGGTCGAGCGCGCTGCAGGTGGCCCGGTAGGGGGCGGCGGCGCGCGCGTACTCGTAGTTGAAGACGATCTCCTCCAGCAGCCCGAGCCCCCGGCCGCCGTACTCCTTCGGCCAGCTGATGCCGAGCCAGCCGCCTGCCGCCAGTTCGCGGTCCCAGGCCAGCCGCACCTCCCAGGCCTCGGCGTCGGTCGGTCCGCCGACGCCCCGGTGCTCGGCGAACTCGCCCACCAGGTGCTCGTCGAGCCAGTCGCGCGCCTCGGCCCGGAAGCCCTCGGCCTCGGGCCCGAAGTCCAGCTCCACCCCTTGCTCCTCTCTCGACATCGTGTCTGTCACAGGCCCAGCCGTACGGCGAGCCGCTCCCGGTGCGAGGCGGCCGTGCCGAGCAGTACCTCGGAGCTCTTCGCACGCTTGAGGTACAGATGGGCCGGGTGCTCCCAGGTGAAGCCGATGCCGCCGTGCACCTGGACGCAGTCGCCCGCGACCCGGGTGTACGTGTCCGAGCAGTACGCCAGCGCGAGCGCGGCGGCGACCGGCAGGTCCGGGGCGTCGGCCTCCAGCGCCCACAGGGCGTCGCAGACGGCGGACCGGGCGGACTCGACCTCGACCAGCATGTCGGCGCACAGGTGCTTGATCCCCTGGAACGAGCCGATGGCCCGCCCGTACTGCACCCGGATCTTCGCGTACTCCACCGCCAGTTCCAGAGCCCGCGATGCCCCGCCCAACTGCTCGGCGGCCAGCAGCACGGAGGCGGTCGCCAGGCTCCGCTCGATCACCGGCCAGGCCGCGCCCTCTTCCCCGATCAGCCGGGCAGGCACCGCGTCCAGGTCCAGACGGGCCTGCTTGCGGGTCTGGTCCAGGGTCTCCAGCGGCGTACGGACCAGGCCGGGCGCGCCCACCTCGACGGCGAACAGGCTGAGCCCGGCATCCGTACGGGCCGCCACCAGGAGCAGGTCGGCGGTGTGGCCGTCGGGGACGTAGGTCTTGGTGCCGGTGACGGCCCATCCGGTGGCCGTTCGCCGGGCGCGGGCGGCCACCCCGCGCTCGTCCCAGCTTCCGCTGTCCTCGGTGAAGGCCAGGGTCGCCACCGTCTCCCCCGTCGCGATGCCCGGGAGCAGGTCCTTGCGGGCGGCCTCGTCGCCGCTGCGCAGCAGCGCCTCGGCGGCGAGGGCGACGGTGGCGAGGTAGGGGGCGCAGAGCAGGGCGCGGCCGGTCTCCTCGAAGACGATGCCCAGCTCGACGTAGCCGTAGCCGGCGCCGCCGTACTCCTCGGGGACGGCCAGTCCCTGGAGGCCGAGTTCGGCGCCCATGCGGTGCCATTGGGCGGGGTCGTAGCCCTGGGTCGTGGCCATCAGGTCCCGTACATCTGCCTCCGTCGAGTGCTTGGAGAGGAAGGAGCGAACGACCTTGCGCAGCTCGTCCTGCTCCTCGGTGTAGGTGCCGGTGAGTGTGTGGTGGGCCATCCCGGAGTCCAGTCCTTGCCAGGCTAGATAGAGTTAGATAATTATAGTAACCACAATAAGTTGAGTGAGCCAGATCAGAGCCGCATCAGCCAGATCAGAGGGAGGACCACCGCGATGACGGAGCAGCAGCGCAAGCGGATCTTCGACTGCGACCAGCACATGTACGAGGAGCGGGACTCCTTCACCCGGTACCTCCCCAAGGAGTTCCTCGGCGAGGCCGTGGCACCCGTGACGCTCGCCGACGGCCGGGAGGTCATCCTCGCCGGCGACCGGATCGTGGTCTGCCTGGAGCCGGAGTTCGGGCAGGTCTACCGGCCGGGCTCGCTGAAGGAGATGCTCAAGGCCATGGCCTCGGGCAACCCCGAGGAGACGTACCAGTTCGAGCCGATGCACGAGGCGTACCAGAACCGGGACGCCCGGCTGCGGGTCATGGACGAGCAGGGCGTCGACCAGTCGATCATCTACCCGGGCGGCTGGGCCCTGGTCGCCGAGGAGTACGTACGCGGGGTCGAGCCGCTCTACGCCAACTACCGCTCGTTCAACCGCTACATGAACGAGGTCTGGGGCTTCGACCACCAGAACCGGATCTACGCCCCCGCCCTGCTCTCACTGCGCGACCTGCCCAGCGCGGTCAAGGAGCTGGAGACCGTACTGAATGAGGGCGCGCGCTTCATCATGCTGCCCACCGGCCCGATGTACGGGCGCTCGCCGGGCGACCCGTACTTCGACCCGTTCTGGAAGCTGGTCAACGAGGCCAAGGCCAGCGTCTGCTACCACATCAGCGAGTTCTACTACAACTCGAACGTGGCCCCGGCCTGGGGCCACGACCCCAACCCCATCCACTTCCGGATGTCGGCGTGGCAGTGGATGAACACCTACGGCCAGCGGCCCATCGAGGAGACACTCTCCGCACTCATCTTCGACAACCTCTTCGGCCGCTTCCCCGACATCAACGTCCTGGTCTCGGAGTTCGGTGCCGAATGGGTCCCGCACTTCGTCCGCCACATGGACAAGAGCCGCGGCATGGGCCGCAACGGCCCCTGGCTCGGCGGCCAGTTGGAGGAGCGGCCCAGCCAGGTCTTCCGCAAGCACATCCGCGTCGTCCCCTACCCGGAGGACGACGTGACCAGCCTCGTCCAGCGGCTCGGCTACCACGAGTCCCTGGTCATGGGCTCGGACTACCCGCACGCGGAGGGCCTGGCCAACCCGGCGGACTTCCGCAAGCTCATCCCGACGCTGTCCGAGCAGGTGCAGGACGACATCATGTACAACAACGCGCAGCAGCTGATCTCGCGCTGAGCGCCAGGCGGAACGCGGGTCGGCCCGGGGCAGCGAATCCGCTGCCCCGGGCCGACCCGCGAACGGGCTGGAATTCAGTCCAGCTCCCCGAGGACCTCAGCCGTGTGCTGCCCCAGGGCCGGCGCACCGGCCCGCGGCTTGTCGTCGACGCCCCAGAAGCCGACCGGCGTGGCCACCGTCCGCAGCACCGGCCCCTCCCCCATCCCCGGCTGCTCGACAAACGCCCCGACGGCCTCGGCCTGAGGATCGGCAGAGGCCTCCGCCAGGGTCTGGACGGGTGCCCACCACACACCATGGACATCAAAGCGCTCGGCCCATTCCGCCAGCGGACGCTTCCCGAACTCCTCGTCGAAGACCGCGATCAGCTCCCGTACATGCCCGCGCCGGGCGCGCCCCGTGGCGAAGCGCTCGTCCTCGCCTAGGTCCTGACGCCCCAGCGCCGCGAGCACGCCGGGCCAGTGGCGGTTGCCCTCCAGGCCGACCAGCCAGAACCAGCGGCCGTCCCCCGCCTGGTAGGAGTTGTAGAGCGGGGACTCGTGCTCGGTGCGGGGGCGGGTGCGGCCGCGCTTGCCGAAGAAGTTCTGCAGGGCGAGGTCGTTGCCGATGGCGTACGTGCCCGAGCGCAGCAGCGAGACATCGACGACCCCGCCCTCGCCGGTCCGTTCCCGGCGCAGCAGCGCGGCCAGGACACCGGCCACCAGGTTGGACGCGGCGGTGCGGTCCCCGAGCCCCGGGCGGATGCCGGGGGGCGGCTCGCCGACCGGGTTGAGCATGGCGGCGATGCCGGGGCGGGCCCAGAAGGCGGAGACGTCGTACCCGGCGCGGTCGCGTTCGGCGCCGGTCCAGCCGTAGCCGGTGAGGGTGCCGACGACGAGCGCGGGGTGCCGCTCGCGCAGGGTGTCGGGGTCGAGGCCGAGGCGTTCCAGGGCGCCGGGCCGAAGGTTGGTGACGAAGACATCGGCACGCTCCAGCAACCGGTGCAGGTCCGCGAGGCCCTCCTCCGTACGCAGGTCGAGGACGACACCGCGCTTGCCCCGGTTGTCGGTCTCGAAGGGCGGCGCGCTGTCCACGTCCTGGCCGACGTGCTTGAGCGTGTAGCGGTTGGGGTCGCCGCCGGGCGATTCCACCTTGATCACCTCCGCGCCCCAGTCGGCCATCATCGCGGCCGCGGCCGGCGCCGCCACCCAGATGCCCAGCTCGACCACGCGATAGCCCTCCAGCGGACGCACGGCCCACCTCCTCCAAAGCCTTCTTATTATTGAACTAGATACACTAATCTAGCTTAACGCCTGCTCTTGGAGGAGACCCCGTGACAACCGATCCGTACTCCGCCTTCGAACGCCTGCGGTTCGAACGCCCCGCCCCCGGCGTGCTGCGCATCGTCCTGGACGCCCCGAACCTCAACGCCGTGGACGGCCGGATGCACGGCGAACTCGCCGACGTATGGCCCGTGATCGACCGCGACGACGAGACCCGCGCCGTGGTCGTCCAGGGCGCGGGCAAGGCGTTCTCCGCAGGCGGCACCTTCGACTCCATCGAGGACATGACCGCCGACTACGCGGTCCGCGCCCGCGTCATGCGCGAGGCCCGCGAGATGGTCTACGGCGTCATCAACTGCTCCAAGCCGGTCGTGTCAGCCATCCACGGGCCCGCCGTCGGCGCCGGGCTGGTCATCGGGATGCTCGCCGATATCTCGATCGTCGGCCGCAAGGCGAAGATCGTCGACGGCCACACCCGCCTCGGCGTCGCCGCCGGGGACCACGCGGCGATCTGCTGGCCGCTGCTGTGCGGCATGGCCAAGGCCAAGTACTACCTGCTGACCTGCGAAGTCCTCACCGGCGAGGAGGCCGAGCGGATCGGCCTGGTCTCCAAGTGCGTGGACGACGACCAGGTCCACGCCGAGGCCCTGCGCGTCGCCACCGCGCTCGCCGCCGGCTCGGCCAGCGCGATCAGCTGGACCAAGCGCTCCCTCAACCACTGGTACCGCACCGCCTCCCCCGCCTTCGAGGCCTCCCTCGGCCTGGAGTTCTTCGGCTTCGGCGGCCACGACGTCGCCGAGGGCGTGGCCTCCCACCGCGAGAAGCGCGCCCCCGACTTCACGGCGGTCGCCGCGAAGAACCCGCTGGCCCTCTGAGAAACCAGGAGCAACCGTGTCCGAGGCAACCACCACGCCCCCGCCCCTCGTCCAGGGCATGACGTACGAGGAGATGCCGGTCGGCCACGCCTTCCGCACCGCCCGGCGCACCGTCACCGAGACCGACCTCGTCAACTTCATCAGCTGGGGCGGCTTCAACGAGCCCCTCTTCCTCGACGCCTCCCACGCCGCCGAGGGCGGCTACACCGGCCGCCTCATCCCCGGCGGCATGATCTACTGCATCGCCGAGGGCCTCGTCCTCCAGACCAACGTCCTGCACGGCACCGGCCTGGCCTTCATGCACATGGAACTGACCGTCAAACAGCCGGTCTACGTCGGCGACACGCTCTACGCCGTCGTCGAGACCACCGGCTCCCGCCCGGCCAGCAAGGGCGCCCGGGGCGTCGTCACCAGCCGCATCGGCGTGCGCAACCAGCGCGACGAGGAAGTCCTCGTCTACACCCCCGTACGCCTGATCCGCGGCAAGGACTACGAACCGGAAGCGCGATGAGCGCACCCCGGGCGCTGGAGGGCATCCGCGTCCTCGACCTGAGCCGTATCCTCGCCGCGCCCCTGGCCGCGCAGATGCTGGGCGATCTCGGCGCCGACGTCATCAAGATCGAGCGCCCCGGTGTCGGCGACGACTCCCGCGCCTACGGGCCGCCATTCCTCGAAACCCCAGGCGACGACCCGGACCCGGCGGCCTTCTACCTCAGCTGCAACCGCAACAAACGGTCCGTCACCCTCGACCACTCCAAGCCCGAGGGCCAGAAGCTGCTGCGCCGCCTCGTCGCCGAATCCGACGTCCTCATCGAGAACTTCCGCCCCGGCGTCCTCGCCAAGTACGGCCTCGACTACGCGCCCCTGGCCGCCGTCAACCCCGGCCTCGTCTACTGCTCCATCACCGGCTTCGGCCAGGACGGCCCCTATGCCGGCCGCCCCGGCTACGACGGCGTCTTCCAGGCCATGTCCGGCATGATGAGCGTCTCCGGCCTCCCCGACGGCGTCCCGGGCGCCGGGCCCATGAAGGTCGGCGTCTCCATGATCGACATCCTCACCGGCCTCTACGCGGGCAACGCCATCCTCGCCGCCCTCCACCACCGCGACGCGGCCGACGGCGTCGGCCAGCACATCGACCTCTCCCTCCTCGACTGCGGCCTGGCCGCCCTCTCCCACTACGCCCAGTCCTACCTGGTCTCCGGCCAGGTCCCCGAACGCCGTGGCAACGGCGGCTACGGCGGCATCCCCTCCCAGTCCTTCCGCTGCTCCGACCACGACATTTTCCTCGTCGCCGCCACCGACCAGCAGTTCGCCGCCCTCTGCCACGCCCTCCACCGCCCCGACCTCCCCACCGACCCCCGCTTCGCCACCGTCCCCGCCCGCATCTCCCACCGCCGCGAACTCCTCGCCATCCTCGACGCCCTCTTCCTCACCCGCCCCGCAGCCGCCTGGATCGCCGACCTCGAAGCGGCCGACGTCCCCGTCAGCCCCGTCAACACCCTCCCCGATGCCCTCGCCAACCCCCAACTCGCCCACCGCGCCATGCGCGTCCGAACCGACGACGGCCTGGACCTCCTGCGCAACCCCATCCGGTTCTCGGCCACCCCCATCGAGTCCTACGCCGCGCCGCCCGCCCTCGGCGGCGACACGGCGGACGTGCTCCAGGCCCTCGGCCTCAGCCCCGCCGAGATTGCCGCGCTGCACGCCGACAAGGTGATCTGATCCGCCGTAAGGTAACGGCGCATGGGATCCCAACCGCTGCCCACGCTCCCCGAGCATCCCCACAACACCGCGCTGCTGGCCCATCTGCGAGCCCGGGCCGCCCCGCCGCACGGGCCTCACGACATGGCTCTCGGCGCATGGCAGTTGCACACGCACCCAGACCTCTGGGAGAGGCTGCACAAGCTGGCCCTCTGGCAGCCTCTCTCCGCCGCCTACGGAGTCCCGGTCCTGGCTTACGAAGGCGTAGCCGCAGCCGTCGCCGAGGGCATGTCAGACCTGCTGGTACGGCTGCCGTCACCGCCCACGAACCTCAAGGCCGGCGAGCCCGTCCCGCCCCTGATCGATGACGGGTGGCACGCGGTCGACGCCTGGCAGAGCGATCTGCACTCCATCGAGGGGGACTACCGGCTCTGCGAACTCATTGAAGCGGCACTCGTCCACACCCGGGAGCTGATCGCGCAGGGCCCGTGACCCGTCCCGGTCAGCCGGCGGTGAGTGGCCCACGCCGGCATCGCTCGGAGGGCACGCCCGTGTGCCGGCCCACTCGCGGGTGGGCGGTTCGTGGGTGAGGGGTCCCCCACCCCGCCCCTTCCCTCAAACGCCGGACGGGCTGAAGTGAACGCTCCCGGCCAGGCGGGGGCGGTGGAGGGGTTCTCCCGCAGGCGACGAGCGAGGGCCCCTATCCTCCTGCGCGGCCCTCGCGGGCGCTTCGCTGGCTTCGGACCGCTGCGCCGGCCTCCGGCCGCCGGGGGTGTTCCCCCACCCCGCCCCTGCCCGCTGCATCCGATCAGCGGCTGGCACCGCGTGACGGGCTCCGCCCGGACCGCCAAGGGCTGCGCCCCCGGACCCCCGAACGCCCTTCGGGCGTGTCCTCAAACGCCGGACGGGCTGAAGTGAACGCTCCCGGCCAGGCGGGGGCGGTGGAGGGGTTCTCCCGCAGGCGACGAGCGAGGATCCCGGGCACGGACTGAAGGTGCCGGAGTCGCGAGCGCCGAGGAGAGAGACCCCGGCAGGCGCCCCCGACCCCACGGCCAACCCAGCCCGTCCGGCGCTTGAGGACGGAACCGCAAACCACCGCAAACCGCACCGTACGGACTACGCGCCCCGGAAGTCTCCGGGACGGCGATCACGGAAGGCCTTGAGCCCCTCCTCACGGTCCTCGGAGGTAAAAAGCACGGAGACGGTCTCACGCTCGTACGCGATCGCCGCGTCCAACTCCATACGCAGCCCCTCGTCGATCAACCGCTTCCCCGCCGCCAAGGCGAGCGGCGCACCGGCGGCGAGCCGCACGGCCAACGCCTCCGCCGCAGCAAGCGCACCGCCGCCCTCGGCCAGTTCGTTGACGAGGCCAAGCCCATAAGCCCGGTCAGCGTCGATCGGCTCGCCGGTGAGGATCATCTGGCGGGCGACGGCAGGCGGGATGAGCCGGGGCAGCCGCTGGGTGCCACCGGCTCCCGGCAGGACGCCGAGCTTCATTTCGGGCAGACCCAAGCGCGTGCCGCGTTCGGCGACGCGGAGGTCGCAGGCGAGGGCGAGTTCGAGGCCGCCGCCGAAGGCGAAGCCGTGGAGGGCGGCGACCGACGGCTTGGGGTGGTGCTGGAGAGCCCGGCCGACGGAGGTCAACCGGCCTACGAACTCCCGGAATTGGTAGGCCGCGGTGAACGACTCGATCTCGGCGAGATCGGCCCCCGCCGAGAAGCAGCGCCCGGCGCCGACAAGGACGAGGGCGCGGACCCGGTCGTCCTCGCGCAGCTCGTCCAGTACCTCGCCGAGCCGATCGGTGGTCGCCGTGCCGATCGCGTTGAGCACGCCGGGGCGGTCAAGGGTGAGGACGGCGATCCGCTCCCGCAGCTCCACCCGCAGTACATCGGTCATATCAGCGCTTCCCCTCAGACCATCGTCAGGCCGCCGCTGACCGAGAGCGTCTGCCCGGTCATGTACGCGGCGGCGTCGGAGGCGAGGAAGGCAACGACACCGGCGATGTCCGCCGGTTCGGCGACCCGGCGCAGCGGGATGGCCCGCAGGGTCGCGTCGTACATCTTCTGGCTGTACTCGGCGACCTGGCCGAGCAGCGCGGTGTCGGTGGGCCCGGGGCAGACGCTGTTGACGGTGATGCCGTGGCGGGCGACCTCGCGGGCGAGGGCCTTGCCGAAGGCGATGACGCCGCCCTTGGTCGCGGAGTAGACGACCTCGCCGGAAGAGCCGACGCGGCCGGCGTCGGAGGCGATGTGGATGACGCGGCCCCGGCCGAGTCCGATCATGCCGTCGAGGACGGCCCGGGTCATGGTGATGGTGCCCCGGAGGTTGACGGAGATGATCCGGTCCCAGGTCTGCTCGCTGCTGTCGACGAAGCGCTCGATGACGTCGATGGCGGCGTTGTTGACCAGGACGTCCACCGTCCCCAGCTCTTCCGTCACCCGGGCCACGGCCGCGTGCACGGCCGCGCTGTCGGCGATGTCCACCGCCACGCCCAGGGCCCGTACGCCGTGCTGCTCGGCGAGGCGCGCGGCGACCTTGTCGGCGGCCGCCGCGTCGAGGTCGCACACGGCGATCGCCGCGCCTTGGGCCGCCAGCCCGGCGGCGATGGCCTCGCCGATACCCCGGCCCGCTCCGGTGACGACAGCCACCGTGCCGTTCAGTCCGCCACGCTCGTCCATGTGCCCTCCATGACTTCCCCACCGGTTCACAATCATTTAAATTACTACACTGAATGCTCGGATAGAAGACGATGGAAGACAGCAGGGAAGGGACCACCCGATGCGCCGCACGATCTTCACCGAGGAACACGACCTCTTCCGCGAGACCGCCCGCGCCTACTACCTGCGCGAGTGCGCCCCGCACACCGAGGAGTGGGAGCACGACGGCCAGGTCAGCCGCGCCGCGTGGGCCGCCGCCGGCAAGGCCGGGCTCATCGGCTGGCAGTTCCCGGAGGCGTACGGAGGCCAGGGGATCCACGACTTCCGCTACAACGCGATCATGGCCGAGGAGATGGCCGCGACCAGCTCCGTAGGGATCGGCCTCGGCCTGCAGAACGACGTCCTGCCGCCCTACCTCGGCGGTCTCACCACCGACGAGCAGCAGGACCGCTGGCTGCCCGGCGTCATCAGCGGCGAGACGATCTGCGCCCTCGCCCTGTCCGAGCCCGGCGCGGGCTCGGACCTGCGGTCCATCGCCACGACCGCCCGCCGCGACGGCGACGACTGGGTCATCGACGGCTCCAAGACCTTCATCACCAACGGCATCCTGGCCGACCTGGTCATCGTCGCCTGCAAGACCGACCCCCAGGCCGGCCACAAGGGCATCAGCCTCATCGTGGTCGAGCGCGGCACGCCCGGCTTCGAGCGCGGCCGCAAGCTCGACAAGGTCGGCATGAAGGCCCAGGACACCGCGGAGCTGTTCTTCCACGAGTGCCGGGTCCCCGCCGGGAACCTGATCGGCGAGGAGAACCGCGGTTTCTACCACATGATGCGCAATCTCCCCACCGAGCGCCTCGCCATCGCCGTCAGCTCCCTCGCCGCCGCCGAGCGCGCCTTCCTCCTCGCCCTGGACTACGCCAAGACGCGCACCGCCTTCGGTCAGCCCATCGGCAGCTTCCAGGCCAACCGCTTCGCCCTCGCCGACATCCGGGCCAAGCTCAACGCCGCCCGGGTCTACGTCGACGGCTGCATCATGGCCCTGGTCGACGGCCATCTGACCGCCGACGACGCGGCCGCCGCCAAGTACTGGACCTCGGAGACCGCCTGGCAGGCCATCGACCGCTGCATGCAGCTCTTCGGCGGCTACGGCTACGTCAACGAGTACGAGATCGCCCGGATCTGGCGGGACAACCGCGTGCAGCGGGTCTTCGGCGGAACGTCCGAGATCATGCAGGAGATCGTCGGCCGCGGCCTCGGCCTCTGAGCCGACCCGTGACAACGGTCAGGCCGGCGGCCAGGGAGTGCGCTCCGGGCGCTCGGGGCGCTTGACGGTCAGGGGGCTGGTGAACCGGATCAGGTTCCAGACGGTGCCCACCTTGTCGTTGGTCCCCGAGGCGCGGGAGCCTCCGAAAGGCTGCTGCCCGACGACGGCACCGGTCGGCCTGTCGTTGATGTGGAAGTTGCCGGCGGTGTACTTCAGGGCGTCGGCGGCCTGGGTGATCGCCTCCTCGTCCTCGGCGAAGACCGCGCCGGTGAGCCCGTAGGCAGTGGACTCGTCGACGAGCCTCAGCGTCTTCGCCCAGTCGGCGTCCTCGTACACGTAGGCGGCCGTGACGGGTGCGAAGAGCTCCTCGGTCATGAACGGCGAGTGCGGATCGTCGACTTCGAGGAGGGTGGGGTCGACGAACCAGCCCACCGAGTCGTCGGTGGTGCCGCCCACGACGACCAGGTTCTCGGCCCGTGCCCGCGCCAGGGCCTCGGCGTGCCTGGCGTGCTGGCGGGCGTTGATGACGGCGCCGATGTGGGTCTGCGGCAGGGTCGGGTCACCGATCACGAGGCGCCGGGTCAGCTCGATGAACCGCTCCTTGAGGGCGGGCCACAGGCTGCGCGGGATGTACAGCCGCGACGGGGCGGAGCACTTCTGCCCCTGGTAGTCGAACGCGCCGTGCACGCAGGCCACGGCGAGGGCGTCGAGGTCGGCCGAGGGGTGGGCGATGATGAAGTCCTTGCCACCGGTCTCGCCGGCCACGCGCGGGTAGTTCCGGTAGCCGTCGGCGTTCTCGCCCACGGTCCGCAGGATCTGCCGGAAGGTGGCGGTGGAGCCCGTGAAGTGGACCCCGGCGAGGTCGCGGTGGGTGAGGGCGGCCGGGCCGAGCTCCGCGCCGCCGCCGTGGACGATGTTGACGACCCCGTCGGGCAGGCCTGCCTCGCGCAGCAGCTGAAGGGACAGGTGCGCGGTCAGTGCGGCGCTCTCGGCGGGCTTCCACACGACCGTGTTGCCGAGGAGGGCGGGCGCGAACGCGAGGTGTTCGTGGAGACGAAGTTGAACGGCGAGACCGCGAGGACGAAGCCTTCCAGGGGCCGGTACTCGACGTGGTTGCGGATGCCTTCCGGCGAATAGGGCTGTACGTCGTACATCGCCCGCATGTTCTCGACGTTGGCGCGGATCAGCTCGGCCGTCTCGGCGACCGCGTCGCCCTTGGCCTGCTCCCGGGTCTTGGACAGTTCGAGCATCGCCGCGGCGGTGAGCCGCTCGCGCCACGGCCCGCCGCTCTCCAGCATGTCGGCCGCCCGCAGGAACGGCGCCGCGCGCTCCTCCCGGCCGAGCCGGCCCCACCAGCGGGAGGCGTCGGTCGCGGCCTCCACGGCCTCGGCCATGTGCTCGACGGAGGCGTGGTGGACCTGCCCCAGCCGGACGGCGTGCTCGTGCGGGGTGACGACGGGCAGCGTGCGGCCGGTGCGGACCTCACGGCCTGCGATGAGGTTGGGCACGTCGTAGGCGGCGGCGCGGACCTCGGCGAGCGCCGCGGCGGGTTCGGTCATGGCAGGGCTCCGAGGGGCTCCGATGGCGGTGTCGATCCGGTGTGACCCGACCCTAGGAGCGCCGTACGCCTTCGGGC
Organism: Streptomyces sp. NBC_01537; assembly: GCF_045040445.1. NCBI lineage: Bacteria > Bacillati > Actinomycetota > Actinomycetes > Kitasatosporales > Streptomycetaceae > Streptomyces > Streptomyces sp. NBC_01537. The sequence continues at coordinate 1,681,672 of NZ_CP109392.1, forward strand.
ATCGGCGGCGGTGTGAAATCTTCGACCGCCCTTCCTACACTTGTCGAATCGGCCAGGTCCCCGGGTTTCGAGGCCGGTGCGCGGACCGACGGAAGAGAGGGGGAATCCTGATGGAGTCCGTCAATATGCAGGCCGTGGTGGACGATCTGGCGTCCGCGGTCGGCCTGTCGGTGCTCGTCGAGGACATCGACCAGCACCCCGTCTGGTGGAGCACCCGCGGTGCGGTCGACGGCACGCGGATGAGGACGATCCTCGACCGGCGCGTGGAACCGGCCGCCGCCGCGGTCGTGCGGCGGCTCAGGCTCGCCCAGGCGACGAAGCCGGTGCGTACGCCCGCGCTGCCCGAGGCGGACATGTGGGCGCGCTGGTGCATGCCCGTCCGGTACGAGGGCAGGGCGATCGGCTTCCTGTGGGTCCTCGACCGCGACGGCACCCTGACCGAGTCCGACCTTCCGGCGCTGGTGGACTGCGCGGAACTCGCCGCCGAAGCGATGGCGAAGACCCGCCGGTCGGCCGATCAGCGGCATCGCCAGCGCGACGAGCTCCTGAGCCGCCTGCTGCGTGCCCCGGACCAGGACGCCGCGCGTGAACTCACCCGGCTGGAGAACCTGCCCTCCGATGCGCGCGTGCAGGTCGAGGCCCCGCCGACGGCGGGCGGCTGGCCGCTGCCCGGCCACATGAGCGCACACGTCGTGAGCAGCCGCGTACGGAACGCGACGAGCGGCGGCCCGGTGCCGTTGGCCGAACTCGGCGAAGCGGTCCGCCGGGCGGCGGCCACCCGCCGGGTCGTCGCCGCCGGCGCGCGGCTGGACAGGGCGTCGTGGGACGGGCTGGGAGCCTGGAGGTTCATTGTGGAGGCCCCCGACTCCCTGACCGTCGCGCAGGTGCACGCGGGCGCCGAGGCACTCCTCGAGCAGTCGCGCGACGACCTGATGACGACGGCACGCGTCGTCCTCGACCACGGCGGAGAAGTCGCCGCCGCAGCCGAGGAGCTGCACGTCCACCGCACCACGCTCTACTACCGCCTGAACCGGATCACCGAGCTGACCGGCGTCGACCTGCGGTCCGGAGCCGGCCGGACCAGCCTGCAGCTGGCTCTGTGGCTGGCCGCCTATCGCAGCGTCGAGGAGTAGGGCCCCCGGCTTCGTCATCGGCCCCGGCGGGATTCGACAGATGTCGAACACCGGGGAAATCTCTCCTCTCCACCGTGGATGCGGCCGCCGGACGGCCCGACCTACTGTCGGCTGGCATGAGAACCGACATCGTCGTCATCGGCGGCGGAGCGATCGGCGCGGCCGTCGCCTACTTCACGAAGCTCCTCGACCCGAGTGCCGAGATCGTCGTGGTCGAGCGGGACCCCCACTACGAACTGGCGTCGACCCCACGCGCATCGGGTGGGGTGCGGCGGCTGTTCCACCTTCCGGAGAACATCGAGCTGTCGAAGTACAGCATCGACTTCTTCGAGGAGTTCCCCAGGACGATGGCGGTCGACGGAGCCGAGGCCGACATCGGTTTCAAGAAGAACGGCTATCTCTTCATCGTGCCGCCCTCCGACCGCGCGGCGCTGCGCCGGAACTTCGACATCCAGCAGCGGCTGGGCTGCGACGTCGTCTGGCTCGAACCGGACGAGCTGAAGCAGAAGTGGCCGTCCATGAACGTCGAGGACCTCGGCTGCGCCGTCCATTCCCCCGACGACGGCTGGCTCGACCCGCACAGCGTGCTGACGGGCTTCCGCAACAAGGCCAGGGCGCTGGGAGCCCGGTTCGTGGCGGACGAGGTGACCGGCCTGATCCGCGAGGGCAGCCACGTCACCACCGCCGTACTGAAGTCCGGGCGGCGGATCAACGCGGCCCAGTTCGTCAACGCCGCCGGTGCCTGGGCGAAGGACGTCTGCGCGATGCTCGGCGTCAAGGCGCCCATCGAGCCGCTACGGCGCTTCGAGCACTACTTCGAGTCCCAGGACCCGATCGAGCCGCTGCCCTACATCAAGGACACCCGGCGCCTCGCCTTCCGCCCCGAGGGCAAGGGCTACGCCGGCGGCGTTCCGACGCTCGCGGAGCCGCGCGGCTACAACTTCGACGTCGACCGCGCCTACTTCGAAAGCGCCGTCTGGCCCGCACTCGCCCACCGCTTCCCGCAGTTCGAGCGGACCCGCTGCACCAGCACGCTGCCCGGCCTGTACGACCAGAACGACTTCGACGGCAACGTCATCATCGGCCCCGGCGCCGACGGCCTCGCCAACTTCCACCTGGTCGCCGGGTTCTCCGGCCACGGCCTGATGCACGCGCCCGGCTGCGGCCGCGCCATGGCTGAGCTGCTGCTGAAGGGGTCGTACCAGACCATCGACCTCACCCGCTTCGGCTGGCAGCGCCTCATGGACGGCACGCCGCTTCCCGAACAGGGAATCATCTAAGGAGCCTTGGAGTCAGTGGACGTGAAGTTCGACTACATCGTCGTCGGCGCCGGCTCCTCCGGCTGCATCGTGGCCGCCCGCCTCACCGAGGACGCCTCGGTGAAGGTGCTGCTCGTGGAGGCCGGAGGCTCCGACCGCAGCCTCTTCATCACCATGCCGGGCGGCCTGCCGTTCGTGTACCAGAACAAGCGGATCGGCTGGGGCTACCAGTCCGGCCCCGAGCCGCACCTGCACGGCAAGATGATCGACGAGAAAGCCGGCAAGATCATCGGCGGATCCTCGTCGATCAACGCCATGATCTTCAACCGCGGCAACCCCATGGACTACGACGGCTGGGCGGACAACGGCCTGAAGGACTGGGACTACGCCCACTGCCTGCCGTACTTCCGCACGATGGAGACATTCGAGGACGGCCCGGACGACTTCCGCGGCGGCGACGGCCCGCTGCGCATCAGCCGTGCCAAGGCCGAGCACAAACTGTACGACGCGTTCCTGCGCGCCGGTGAGCAGAGCGGCTTCGAGGTCACACCGGACCACAACGGCTACCGGCAGGAGGGCATGCACGTCGCCCAGTCCTTCATCCACGACGGCGTGCGCTGGAGCGCCCCGCGCGCCTACCTGCGCTCCGCAATGCGGCGGCCCAACCTCACGGTGCTGCCGAAGACCCTGGTGACACGGGTCCTCGTCGAGAACGGCGCCGCCACCGGTATCGAGGTGGCGGGCCCGGACGGTCCGCGCCGCGTCACCTGCGAGCGCGAGGTGATCCTGTGCGCGGGCGCCGTCAACACGCCCAAACTGCTCCTGCTCTCCGGCATCGGTCCCGCCGACGACCTGCGCGAGGTCGGCGTCGACGTCGTGGCGGACATCCCCGGCGTGGGCCGCAACCTGCAGAACCACCCCGGCGTGGACATCCAGTTCGGCACGGCGCACGAGGACTCGCTCACCGCCCAGCTGAACCTGTTCGGGCGGGCCAGACTGGGCGCCGAGTGGCTGCTGCTGCGCAGGGGCCTGGGCACCACCAACTTCTTCGAGGCCGGTGCGTTCCTGGCCACCCGCGACGACCTCGGCTTCCCCAACATGCAGTACGAATTCCTGCCGCTCACCCGGAAGCTGGTGAACGGCAAGCTCGTCCCCGTGCCCGGTTTCCAGGTCTGGATGGACCTCTCGCGCCCCGAGAGCCGCGGCTACGTCAAGCTGCTGACGAGGAACCCGGCCGACGCGCCGCTCACCGTGTTCAACCACTACGAGTCCCGCCAGGACCTGCAGGACATGATAGACGGCGTACGGCTGATGCGGGACCGGGTGATCGGCCAGTCCGCCATGCAGAGGTTCCGCCCGCGGCATCTCAACCCGGGACCGGAGGTGACCGGCGACCGCGACCTCGAAACGTGGATCCGCGGGGCCACCGGCACCTCGTACCACCCGTCCGGCACTTGCCGCATGGGCACCGACTCCGACGCCGTAGTGGACAGCGAGGGCAGGATGAACGCGGTACGCGGCATACGCGTCGCCGACGCGTCGATCATGCCCAGGGTCGTCACCGGCAACCTGAACGCCCCCGTGATGATGATGGCCGAGAAGATCGCGGACCGGATACGCGGCAGACAGCCGCTCGCACCGTCCGACGCGGTGTACTACCGAGCGGGACGGTGAACCGGGGCGGCAGCCCGCGCCCGTCGGCAACCTGTCAACCCGCAGCCGCCTCCTCCGGCGCGAGGTCGCCGAGGTAGGCCGCCCGGACCGCCGGGTCACGCCGTACCTCGTCCGGCGTGCCGACGCAGATCCGCCGCCCGAAGTCGAGGACGACGACCTGGTCGCAGACGCTCATGACCATGTCCACGTCGTGCTCGACGAGGAGCACGCCCATGCCCCAGTCGTCGGCGAGCCGCCGGACCAGGCGGGCGAGCTCGCGGGTCTCGTCGTCGGAGAGACCGGCCGCCGGCTCGTCGAGGAGCAGCACGGACGGGGAGGTCGCCACCGCGCGGGCGATGGCGAGCAGCCGGCGCTCGCCGTAGGAGAGGTCTCCGACGGACCGGTCGAGGCTGCCGTCGAGGCCGAACTCGCGGACGGCGAGGAGCACTTGCTCGGGCAGCGGGCGGCTGCCGGGACGGACCAGGTCCGTCACGGGCGTCAGTGGGCCGGGCCGGTCGGAGGCGGCGTAGAGGTTGTCCAGGACGGTCATGTCCTCGAAGAGCTCCAGGGACTGGAAGGACCGGCTGATCCCGGCGCGGGCGCGCCGGTGCACAGCGGCGCCGGTCACGTCGTCGCCGCCGAGGAGTACGCGGCCGGAGGCCGCCGGGGTGAAGCCGGTGACGGCGTCGATGGCGGAGGTCTTGCCGGCGCCGTTGGGGCCGATGAGGCCGACGATCCGGCCCGGCTCGACCGCGAAGGACAGGCCGTCCACGGCGACGACTCCGCCGTACCGCACGGTCAGGTTTTCGACGTGCAACGGGAGCGGCCGGGCCCGGCCGGCGGCACCCTCGACGGGCGCAGGGGCAGGGGCCGGAGCCGACGCCATGGGCCCGGGCGGCCGGATCCGGGCGATCAGCGCGGCGGCCTGGCCGCCCGTCTCCCGCGCGATGCCGTCCTGGTTGCCGACCAGGGTGAGCAGCAGGATGATCCCGCCGATCAGCGGCATCCATTCGCTGAGCCCCGGCACGACCAGGTCCCCGAAGCGCGCGCCGACCGTTCCGGCGGCGAAGGTCGCGCCGAACACCGGCCCGGCGAGGTAGCCGACGCCGCCGATGACGGCGAGCCCCAGGACCGTGATGGAGTTGAAGCTCGCGAAGTCGGTGAAGACCACCGAGGTGGACCGGAAGCCGATGAGGACGCCCGCGAGCGCGGCGATCGCCGCCGACAGCCCGAAGGCGTAGAGCTTGGTGGCGCGGACGCTGATCCCGAGCGCCGCCGCCGCGCGTTCGTTCGCCCGGACCGCGATGAGGCGGCGGCCGGTGCGGCTGCGGCGTACGTTGGCGACTGCGAGGGCGGCGAGGACGAAGAGCACGAGAACCAGGCCCGCGTAGAGCTGTGGGTGGTCGACGCCGGAGATGTTGATGCCGAACAGGGTCTGCTTGCCGACCTCGATGCCGTCGCTGCCGGTCGTGGTGGCCAGGCCGGTGTTCTGGAAGACCATGACCTCCAGCGTGGTGCCCAGCCCGAGGGTGATGATGGCGAGGTTGACGCCCCGGGTGCGGATGGCGGGCAGGGCGAACAGCAGCCCGATGGGTATGGTCCCCAGTACGCCTGCGGGCAGGGCGAGTTCGAAGGGCCAGCCCCAGTCGGCGACGGCGTGGCCGGCGATGAAGGCGCCGGCGCCGGCGAGTGCGTACGCCGCCAGCGAGACCTGTCCCGCGTAGCCGGTGACCACCACCACGGACAGGATGATCAGCGACAGCACCATGGTGTTGGTGATCGCGTCCGCCCACAGCGGCGAGGAGACGGCGGTGAGCAGCAGCGCGATCGCCACCACGACCGCCAGCAGGACCGGTCGCACTCGGCCCGTCCCCAGGGCCGGCAGCCGCTCCAGGAACGTGCCGCGCAGCGGCAGCGCCTGGCCCCGGGCGACCAGGACCAGGGCGATGACCAGGAACGGCACGGAGGCCGCGAGGCCGGTGACGTTGGTCCCGAAGCGGGTCAGCTCGGACTGGACGACGCCGATGACCAGGCCGCCCGCCAGGGTGACCGGAAACGACGAGAACCGTCCCACCAGGGCGGCCGCCAGGGCGCTGAGCAGCAGCGTCGTCAGGCCGTTCACGGCGAGGCCGATGACGGGGACGATCAGGATGCCGGTCAGGCCGGCCAGCGCGGAGCCGATGCCCCAGTTGGCGGCGGCGATGACGTCCGAGGACCAGCCCAGCGCGGAGGCCGCGCTCTGGTTCTCCGCGACGGCCGTGGTGCCGAGGCCGAACATGGTGCGCCGGTAGAGCAGATGCAGTGCCGGCGTGATGACGACTGCGATGCCGAGCAGCCAGAACCGGTCCTCGGACACGGTCACGCCGCCGATCTTCACCAGCCCGGAGGGCAGCTTGCCGGCGACGAGCTGCACGCTGTCGCCGTAGCGCTTGACAGCGACAGCGGTGAGCACGATGAACACCGCCAGCGTGCCGACGAGCCGGGCCAGCGAGGAGGCCCGGCGCAGCGGGCGCATCACCAGCAGGTGGGTGAGCACGCCGAGCAGCCCGGCCACGGCCACGGCGACCACCAGGGCGGTCCAGTAGGGCACGCCGTGGTTGGCGGTCAGCTCCCACTGGAGGTAGGCGGCGGTCATGCCGATGGCGCCGTGCGCGAAGTTCAGGACGCCGGACCCTCGGTAGATCAGCACGATGCCTTGCGCGGTGAGCGCGTACAGCGCACCGAGTCCAAGGCCCAGGAGCGCGAAGCGCAGGATGTCGTCCACCAGATCAACCCCTTGTTCTCAGGCCCTATGAGTAGCGAACCCCCGGGGGGCCCGCAAGGGCATGCGGGTTATTTATTTAAATCATTCTGGTTAGGGTACTTCTCTAACTTACCCATCTGCCCCCATGCTGGACCCCGCCACGACCCGCCCGATCGGGCGGCAGCCACCCCCGCGGAGGGAACCATGCACAACGCACGTCTGCGCAGACACACCGCAGCCACCTGTCTCGCGGCCACCGGAGCGCTGCTCGCGGCAGCCTGCGGCAGCTCAGGATCCGACAACGCCGCCTCGACGGCCGACTCGTCCCTGACCGGCACCCCCGTCAAAGTGATGGTCTGGGCACCGGAGAACTCCCAGGGCAGCAACCAGCCCGGCGTGCCCGCCACCGCCCAGGCGTACGCGACGTGGATCAACAACCACGGCGGCATCAAGGGCGGCCCGCTGAAGGTGATCACCTGCAACGAGAAGGGCGACCCCAACGAGGCCGAGAAGTGCGCCCAGCAGGCGGTCAGCGAGAAGGTCGTGGCGGTCGTCGGCTCGTACAGCCTGGCCGGGGACCGCTACATGCCGATCCTGCAGAAGGCCGGCATCCCCTACCTCGGCGGCACCGGCGTCTCGGCGGCGGAGTTCTCCAACCCGCTGTCCTTCCCGGTCAACGGCGGCACCCCGGTGATCTTCGCCGCGCACGGCCAGCAGCTCGTCGAGTCCGGCTGCAAGTCGGTCGCGGGCGTGCGGTACGACGTGGCCGCGGCCGCCATCGTCGGGCAGTTCCTGTCCCTGGGCACGGTCTCCGCCGGCGGGGCGGCCGCCAAGGACGTGAAGATCCCGCTCAGCGCCACCGACCTCGCCCCGCAGGTCGCCGCGGCCACCAAGGGCGGCGGCTGCGTGGACGTCATCCTGGGCACGGCCTCGCAGCTGTTCGTCCAGGCGTACGTCCAGTCCGGGGCCAAGAACAAGCTCGGCAGCGTCGTCGGCAACCTCACGCCGGAGCTGGCCGCGAGCACCGGCGGAGCCGGCGGCCCGCTGGAGGGCGCGATCATCACCGGCTACTACCCGCCCGTCTCCGACCCGGCGTGGAAGACCTACGTCGCCGCCGCCAAGGGCAACAAGAACATCGACACCACCAACGGCGCCGACGAGACCACCTGGGTGGCGTTCACCGCCTTCACCGAGGCCGCCAACAAGCTGTCCACCGTCACCGCGAAGGCCCTGGTGGCCGAGTTGAACAGCACCTCCGGCCTCGACACCGGCGGACTGACCCCGCCGCTGAGCTGGAAGACCTCGACCGCCCTGCCGATCCCCGGGCTGAACCGCATCCACAACACCACCGCCACCGACCTGGTCATCAAGGACGGCCAGATCGAGTGGGCCAAGGCCGGCTCGACCTTCGTCGACGTCCGCAAGGCGCTGACCACCAAGACCGGCTGACGCCGGAGAAGCAGAGAAGTCCAGAGACGTAAGGAACGGACCGTGCAGATCACCGTGCAGACCTCCGAACCCCTGATCGCCGCCCGCGCGATGTCCGCCGGCTACGGAACCCAGCCCGTCGTCCGCGACCTCGACATCGAGGTGCGCCCCGGCGAGGTCGTCGCGCTCCTCGGTCCGAACGGCGCCGGCAAGACCACCACCCTCCAGGTCCTGGCCGGCGAACTGGCCCCGATGGACGGCGAGGTCACCTGGCTCGGCGCCCCCGCGACCGCCCCGCTGCACCGCCGCGCCCGCCAGGGCCTGGCGTACGTGGGCGAGCGAGCCGTCTTCACCCGTCTCGACACGGCCGACAACCTGCGGGTCGGCCGCGTCGAGACGGACCGGGCCCTCGATCTCTTCCCCGAGCTCGGCAAGCGCCTGAAGACCGGCGCCGGCATGCTCTCCGGCGGCGAGCAGCAGATGCTCTCCCTGGCCCGCGCCCTGGGCCGCTCCCCCAAGCTGCTGCTCGCCGACGAACTGTCCCTCGGCCTCGCCCCCCTGGTCGTCCAGCGCCTGCTGCGCGCCGTGCGCGAGGCCGCCGACCGCGGCCTGGGCGCGCTGCTGGTCGAGCAGCACGTACGCAAGGTGCTGGACATCGCCGACCGGGTGTACGTGCTGCGGCGCGGCCGGGTCGAGATGACCGGAACCCCGAAGGAACTGCGCGAGAACCTCGACGCGATCGAGTCCTCGTATCTCGCGGGCGGTCCGGCCCAGGGTCTGCCTGTCCAGCTCTGAATCCCGGCCTGGAGAAAGGAAACGGAATGGAGTCCACCCGACAGCGCCTGCTCGACCTGATCACCGACCCCGACGACGCCTACAACCGCTCCGCCGCCGACCTCGAACCGCTGCAACTGCGTGCGGCCCAGGCACTGTTCGAGGAGCGCCGGGAGCAGATCCCGCTGGTGGGGCGGCGGGCCGAGGACGCCGGGATCGACGAGATCAGGTCCCTGGACGACCTCGTCCCGCTGCTGTTCGCGCACACCGTCTACAAGTCGTATCCGCAGTCGTTCTTCGACCAGGGCCGCTGGGACCGGATGCTGCGGTGGCTGGACACCCTGTCGGTCGACAGCGTCGTGGACGTGGACGTCGAGGGCGTCGCCGATGTCGACGACTGGCTCGACCGGCTCTGGGCCGCCGGCCACCAGGTGCTGGCCACCAGCGGTACCACGGGGAAGTGCTCCTTCCTCAACCACACCCGGGGCGACGGGGAGCGCAAGCGGCGGCACATCCGGCACACCCACGGCTGGCCGCTGATCGCGTCGAGCCCGCAGTGGCCGTTCTTCTGGCTCGGGCCGATGGCCGGGTACAGCAGCGCGGTCGAGGCGGCGGTCATCAACGCCGAGAACTGGGCCCGCCCGGGCCTGGTCCACGCGCTGACCGACAAACCTCTGCGGATCTCCGACGTGAGCCGGATGGCCGCCTTCCGCAAGCGGATGGCGGACGGCACGGCCACCCCGGAGGAGATCACCGCGATACGCGACGAGAGCGCGGCCCGGGCCGTCGAGGGCCGGGACGCCCTGCGCCGGCTGGCCGACGAGCTGCTGGACCGCCGCCATGAGCCGGTGTGGGTCAGCGGGATGTGGGCCCAGCACATGGCGATCATCGACCGGGCCCGCGAGCGCGGCATCCCGGACGGCGACTTCCACCCCGGCAGCGTCGTGGGGGCCGGCGGCGGCACCAAGTCCGTCGCTCTGCCGCCCGACTACCGCGACCAGGTGGCCCGCTTCTACGGCGAGGTGCTCCGCCCGGCGTCGTACGGCATGACCGAGCTGGGCCAGCAGCTCCCCCGCTGCGAGGCCGGCCGCTACCACCGCGCGCCCGGACTGATCACGCTGATCCTTGACCCGCCCGCCGAGAAGCTGCTCGGCCCCGAGCAGGCATCCGGCGACGGCCTGGTGCAGGGCCGGTTCGCCTTCCTCGACCTCTCGCACGAGGGGCGCTGGGGCGGGGTGATCACCGGCGACCGGGTCACCGTCGACCATTCGGAGCGATGCGCCTGCGGGCGCTACGGGCCGACCTTCCTCGACGACATCTCGCGTATCGCACAGCCCGGAGAGGACGACCACATCGGCTGCGCGGGCACGATCGATTCCTATATCCGTGGGGTGGTGGAGGACGTATGAACGCCGTTCCCGTTCCCGTAAGCCATGTCGTCAAGGGCGAGACCGTCCTCGGCGCCGGACCCGAGTTCGGACCGCCGCACGCCCGCTTCACCACTCCCCCGCTCGCGCTCGACCGGCTCGTGTGGCCGCGCCAGGAGCCGCTGCCGGCGCTGGATGTGCCGCTGTCGGAGGTGATGGACCTGCTGGTGGAGACCGGCGAGTGGATCACCAAGGACCCGCAGGGGCTGATGGCCGAGGCGCTGGAGTTCTCGGTGCGGACCAGTCCGCTGCCCCGGAGCGTGCTGGAGCGCTCGTACCGGGACCTGGGGCGGCAGTTCAACCGCCGCAGCATGGAGTTCCAGGTCGAGCACGAGCTGGGCGGCCCCGATGTGGTGGACGGCTGGCGGGAGATCACCGACGCCCCGAGCGGGCGGCGGTCGCGGATCCGCGCCTTCCCGCCCCGGCTGCTGCACATCGTGGCGGGCAACGCCCCCGGGGTCTCGGCGATGTCGGTGGTGCGCGGGGCCCTCACCAAGGGGGTCAATCTACTGAAGCTGCCGTCGAACGACCTGTTCACCGCCACCGCGATCCTGCGGGCGATGGCGGCGGTCGCGCCGGGGCACCCGGTGACCCGCTCCTTCTCGGCGGTGTACTGGCGCGGCGGCGACGAGCGGGTCGAGGGCGCGCTGCTGAGGCCGCAGTACTTCGACAAGCTGGTCGCCTGGGGCGGCGAGGGCGCGCTGCGCAGCGCGCAGAAGTACGTCGGACCGGGGCTGGAGCTGGTGGCCTTCGACCCGAAGACCTCGATCTCGCTGATCGGCCGGGAGGCCTTCGTCTCCGAGGACACCCTGCGGGAGGTCGCGGAGCTGGCCGCCACCGATGTCACGCTGATGAACCAGCAGGCCTGCGCCTCCAGCCGCTTCCAGTTCGTGGAGGGCACGGTGACGGAGGTGGACCGCTACTGCGCCCTGCTCCAGGAGCGGCTGGGCGTCGAGCGGCAGCACAGTTCGGCCGCCGGGGCCCCGGTGCCGCCCGGTCTGCGCGACGAGATCGACGGTCTGCGCGCGCTGGAGCCGCTGTACCGGGTCTGGGGCGGCTACCGGGGCGAGGGCGTCGTCATCCGCTCCGACGAGCCGGTGGACTTCCATCCGGACGGGCGGATCGTCAACGTCGTCCCAGTGCGGGAGCTGAGCGACGGCGTGCGGTACGCCAACGTGGCGACCCAGACCGTCGGCGTCTACCCCTCCGCCCGCAAGGCGGAGGTGCGCGACGCCCTCGCCGGGGCGGGGGTGCAGCGCGTGGTGGAGCTCTCGGGGGCCGGGCGGGTGGAGGCCGGGCTGCCGCACGACGGGTTCCGGCCGTTGCAGCGGTTCGTGCGCTGGGTAAACGACGAGGGCTAACGACGAGGGCTGACCAGCTGGAGCGAGCGCGGCGCGCCACCCGGGCCGCGGTCCTCACTGAACGCGCCGGCATGCGACCAGTCGCGCGGGATCGGGGGCTGCGGCACGGGCTCGCCCTCGGGGACGGCAGCCCCGTACAACCGGGAGTAACGCAGCTTGTGTTCGAGGTTGTCGAGCACCGACCAGTACTCGTAGCCGCGTACGTCCACCCCGCAGGCCATCACGCGGGCCAGCCAGGACAGCCGGGCGGCGAGGCGGGAGCGCCGGGTGTCACCGTCCGGGTCGGACATGCCGTTGTCCACGATGCGCAGGGGCGGCAGCAGGTCGCCGTAGAGGTCGTGGAGGGAGGCGAGGGCGTCGGCCAGGGATTCGGGGACGATGGGCCAGCCGTAGGAGTTGGTCTCCACTCCCTCGAAGGGGACGACGGCGAAGCCGAGGTGCATCAGCAGGCGGTTGACGTCGTTGAGGGCCTGGAAGCAGCCCAGGACCGGCAGGACGCCGGGGAGGTTCTCGGGGGCGGTGACGCGCAACGGAAGGTGCCAGGACAGGGCGATGGAGTCCTGCGCGGCCGAGATGATCTCCATGTCCCCGGGCCGGACGCAGCCGGACTCCTCGACGGGAGAGCGGTCGTCCTCGGTCGTCATGTGCTCGCCCAGCAGCATCGGGTCGAGGAACAGCCGGTTCCCCCAGGACTCCAGCCGCTCCAGCGCGATGCGGTCGAACGGGTCGTCGGTCGCCGGGTAGCCGCCGTACAGCGTCACGGTGGTCCCGATCTCGGCGGTCACTCCGGCTCCCCTGAGCGCGAGGCCCGCGAGCCCGTTGGCCAGGAGCAGATGGTGCACGGCCGGCAGCCCTGCCGCGCCCAGCCCCTGACCCGTGGGGCCCATTCCGGCCACGCACTCGGCCACCGCCGGCGCCACCAGGTCGCTCGAGGTGATCCACCGGTCCACGCGGTCGCCGAACCGCTGCCCCATCTCGGCGGCGTACTCGGCGAAGCGCAGCGCGGTGTCCCGCGACAGCCATCCGCCGGATCCGGCCAGCCAGTCCGGCAGATCCCGGTGCAGCAGCGTCAGCCCGGGACGCAGGCCCCGCGCCAGTGTGGCGTCCAGCGCGCGGTCGCAGCGGTCCAGCGCCGTGCGGTCCCACTGCCCGGCCCCGTCGGGCTGCACGTACCGCCAGCCCAGGACCGTGCGGTACGTGGCCGGGGACGCCCCGGTGACCGCGCGGACGTCGTCGGACCATTGCTGGTGGTGCCCGTCCGACCAGTCGGTGGCGGTCTCCCGATGGTCCGGCAACGGGGCCGCGATGCTGTCGGCGGTGGCAACGCCCCAGTCGACACTCTGGAAGGAGCCATGCAGGGCGGGATTGCTCATGCCAACCACCCGAAAGGTGAATAAGTCAGCTGATTCGGCGGGATAGCCGTGCGGGGACGCTAACACCACGGCGGTGTCACCACAATATTTCAGCCACATTTCCCTGTCCCCGGATCCGGCCCACCGCACGACCCGGACACCAAGATCACTTATATGCTTGCCCCGAACAGCCGGTGACCTCTAGGTTTCCGCGTCATGACCATGACACGGAGAACCATTATCAAGGGCCTGGCCGCGGCACCGTTCGCCGCGACGACCGGCGGCCTGCTGGCCCCCACCGCCGCGGAGGCGGCCACCATCGGCGCGACTCAGTTCACCCTGACGGCCCGGACGGGCAACTCCTACGGCCAGTTCGACGCCCTCGCCGCCGGCCTGGCGACCAAGCTGACCAAGGTGGACGCCACCACCGTCATCGCCGACACCAACCACAGCGCCACCCACCTCACCAGCGCCCCCAGCACCGCCGAGGCCTTCGCGACCGGCTTCGCCTGGGACGACGACGACCAGGCCGTCGACTACTGGATACCGCAGGGCGTCACCACCAGCGCCGACGCCTACGGCAACGGGCTCTACCCGGACGGCGGCAGCAACAAGGTCGTCCTCGCCTCCTGGTACTTCGAGACCGATCCCGACGGCGACGGCGTCGACGAGTACGCGCTCGACAAGGGCCTGCGGCTCACCTTCGTCGACTACAACACCGCCTCCGCACCGAAGTACCGGCATGTGCTGCTGGTCGAACCCGTCACGACCGCCGCCGGCGAGTACTCCTTCAACCCCATCCGCAAGCACGCCGGCGGCATCATGTGGTACGGAAACCTGCTCTACGTCGTCGACACCTTCAAGGGACTCAGGGTCTTCGACCTCAACACCCTCTTCACGGTCGCCACCGCCGAGAAGGACGTGTGCGGTCTGCACACCGACGGCTCGTACTACGGCTACGGCTACGGCTACCAGTACGTCCTGCCGCAGAGCCTCGCCTACGACAACGCGGGAACGTACCTGCGCTACACCGCGATCGGGCTCGACCGCGCCAGCAGCCCCGACAGCCTGGTGGTGAGCGAGTACTCCGCCGCCGGCACCGTCAGCTACACCGACGGCACCTTCAACGGCACCGGCGCCGGCACCACCACGCCCAAGGTGGTCCGCTGGAACCTCGACTACACCGACCGGCTGCCGGCCTCGCTCACCGCCACCGAGGCCGTCACCGTCAGCCAGCAGAAGATCCAGGGAGTCGTCTCCCGCAACAGCAAGCACTACCTCTCGGCGAGCGCCGGCCCCTCCACCAAGGGCACGCTGCGCACCTTCACCTCCGGCGGCTCGACCGCGAGCGCCGTCTGCGACCTGGCCATCGGCTGCGAGGACCTCAGCTACCACAGCAGCGGGGCATCCGGCTGGGCCTACAGCGAGTCCGTGATCTGGAACCTCAGCGAGTACGTCGACAAGCGTTACGTCTACGCCGTGCACGCGGACGGCTCGTGACTAGGGTCTGTCCGGCGGATCTCCATGGGAGAAGGAGCGGCCCGCCGCGCCAGCGGCTGATGTCACTGTGGCGCCTGCGATCGCAAGGCGCCGGAGCGCTCACAGGGTGGTTTCCTGTGGGCGTTTCGGCAACGCCGCGAGCGCTGGTGCCAGGGCACGCGACGCCACGGAGATCCGCCGGACAGGCCCTAAGCCTTCCAGATGCCGCGGACGTGGTTGAGGTGATGCCGCATGAGCTGCTCGGCACCGTCGGCGTCCCGGGCCTCGATCAGGTCGAGCAGGTCGGAGTGCTCGTGCGAGGAGGGGACGAGCTGATCGTGCTCGGACAGGGTGACAAGTCCGTAGATCCGTGACCGGGAACGCAGTGAGCGGACCATGTCGACGAGGTAGGTGTTGCCGGTCAGGCCCAGCAGAGTGAGGTGGAACTCCATGTCGATGGTGACGTGGGCGATCAGGTCGCGCCGGCGGGCGGCGTCCTCGATGCCGGCCGCCAGCGGGCGCAGCCGCTCGATGACGGCGGGGTTGACTCCGGCCTCGGCGATCGCCCGCACGGTGGGAATCTCGATCAGGGCGCGCAGGTGGGTGATGTCGTCGAGCTGCTGCTCGGACAGCTCGGTGACCCGGAATCCCTTGTTGCGGACGGCCTCGACCAGGCCTTCGCCCACGAGGTCGAGCATCGCCTCACGGACGGGCGTGGAGGAGACGCCGAACTGCTCAGCCAGGCTGGGCGCGGAGTACACGACGCCGGGCCGCAGTTCGCCGGAGATCACGGCCGCGCGGAGAGTTTCGGTGATCTCCTCGCGCAGGTTGCGCCGGTTGCCGAACGAGGGCAGTGCCGGTGTTGTGTGATGGGTCGGGGTCATAGTTCGAAGCCTTCGGGGAAGGGGTCGTCGGGGTCGTGGTGGTACTGGGCCGTGCCGGTGATCCAGGCCCGTCCGGTGATGGTGGGCGTCACGGTGGTGAGGCCGCCGAGTTCGCCCTGTTCGACGAGGCGGCCGGTGAAGTGCGTGCCGATGAAGGACTCGTTGTCGAAGTCGGTGTGGAGAGCGAGTTCGCCGCGTGCGTGCAGCTGGGCCATGCGGGCACTGGTGCCGGTGCCGCAGGGAGAGCGGTCGAACATGCCGGGGTGGATGACCATGGCGTGGCGGGAGTGGCGGGCGTCCGAGCCGGGCGCGGCCAGGTAGACGTGGTGGCAGCCGCTGATCTCGGGGTTGCCCGGGTGGACGGGGCGGTCCTGCTCGTTGATCGCGGCCATGATCGCCAGGCCGGCGTCCATGATCCGGTTCTTGTGGGCCCGGTCGAAGGGGATGCCCAGGTCGTCCAGTTCGACGATCGCGTAGAAGTTGCCGCCGAAGGCCAGGTCGTAGGGGATGTCACCCCATGGCGCGACCTTGAGGGTCCGGTCCAGGCCGAGCGCGAAGGACGGCACATTGCGCAGGGTGACCGACCGCGCGGCGCCGTCCTCCACGCGCACCTCGGCCACGACGAGTCCGGCCGGGGTGTCGAGGCGGATGGCGGTGACCGGTTCGGTGACCTCGACCATGCCGGTCTCGACCAGCACGGTGGCAACGCCGATGGTGCCGTGCCCGCACATCGGCAGACAGCCGGAGGTCTCGATGAAGAGCACGCCGTAGTCGGCGTCGGGGCGGGTGGGCGGCTGCAGGATGGCGCCGCTCATCGCGGCGTGCCCGCGCGGCTCGTTCATCAGGAACCTGCGGATGTGGTCGAGGTGCTCCATGAAGTACCGCCGCCGGTCGAACATGGTGGCGCCGGGGACCACCCCGATCCCGCCGGTGACGACCCGGGTGGGCATGCCCTCGGTGTGGGAGTCGACCGCGTGGAAGACCCGGTTGCTGCGCATCCCGGTTACCGCAGCCCTTCCGCGAGGGCCTTCTCGGTGGCCTGGCGCACGGCCAGCTCGTCCTCGGCGGTCAGCGGTACACGCGGCTGGCGGCAGGGGCCGCCGTAGCGGCCGGCGAGGTCCATGCTGAGCTTGATCGCCTGGACGAACTCGGTCCGGGAGTCCCAGCGCAGCAGCGGGTGCAGGGTGCGGTAGAGCGGCAGCGCGGCGGCCGGATCGCCCGACGAGGCCGCCTGCCAGAGTTCGACGCAGGCGCGGGGGAAGGCGTTGGGATAGCCGGCCACCCAGCCCGGCGACCCGGCGACGGCCAGCTCGAAGGCGACATCGTCGGCGCCGCACAGCACATCGAGCCCCGGGGCCAGTTCGGCGATCCGGTAGATCCGGCGTACGTCGCCGGTGAACTCCTTGACGCCCGCGATCAGCCCCTCGCCATACAGTTCGGCCAGCAGCTCCGGCACCAGGTCGACCTTGGTGTCGATCGGGTTGTTGTAGGCCACGACCGGCAGCCCGGCGGCCGCGACCTCGCGATAGTGGGCGACCACCGCGCGCCGGTCGGCACGGTAGGAGTTCGGCGGCAGCAGCATCACCGCCGAGGCGCCCGCTTCGGCGGCCTGCTCGGCCCAGCGCCGTGCCTCGTCGGCGCCGTACGCGGCCACCCCGGGCATCACCGCGAAACCCTCGGGCGCCGCTTCGACCGCCGTGGTCACCACCCGGGCACGTTCCTTGGGTGACAGGGTCTGGTACTCCCCCAGCGAGCCGTTCGGCGTGACACCGTGGCAGCCGTTCTCCGCGAGCCAGGCGACGTGCCCGGCGAAGCCGTCGAAGTCCACCTTCAGCTTGCCGCTGCTCCCTTCGCGCAAGGGCAGCGCCGTCGCCACCAGTACGCCGTGCCACGGCTGTGTCTGCGTCTGTACGTTCATGGGGTCTCCTTGGTTCGGGCGAGGGTGCCGAGCGGCACCGGTTGCGCGACGGGCCTGCCGGCCAGGGCGCGCAGATCGTCGTCGGTCGGCTTGCGACCGCATTGTGCGGCGACCAGGGACGCGGTGGCGTAGCCGCAGACCCGGCCCTGGCACAGCCCCATGCCGGGGCGCGCGTACAGCTTGACCGCGCGGGCATCGGTCGCGCCCAGGTCCACCACCGCCTCGGTGACCGCTTCCGCGGTGACCTCCTCGCACCGGCACACCACGGTGCCGGGGTCCAGCCAGTCCGTCCACCCCGGCCGTACCGGATGAGCCTCGTGCAGGGCGCTCGCGAACCGCAGTTGCGCGTTGCGCCGCCGCACCAGGCGGCGTACGGCCGCCGGATCGGGAACGGCCCCGGTGGCTGCGTGGGCGGCGTGGAGGGCGGCGAGTCCACCCTCGATGAGGGACAGGGCGGCGCCGCCGACCCCGCAGACCTCGCCGGCGAGGTAGACGCCGGGGACGGTGCTGCACTGCCGCTCGTCGGCGTGGGCGTGCAGGGTGCCGTCGAAGTCGGACCAGGTGTCGCAGCCGAGCTGGAGCGGGAGCTCGATCTGGGGCGTGAAGCCGTAGCCGACGGCGATCGTGTCGCAGTCCAGCCTGCGTTCACTGCCGGGCACGACCTTCCACTGGGCGTCGAGCCTGGCCACCGTGGCCCCGGTGACCTCGTCGGTGCCGTGTGCGGCGACCACGGTGCTACGGGTCCGGTACGGCACCCGGTGGCGCAGCAGGGTGGCCAGGTATCCCGCGCCCTCGGCGAGTTTGGCGGTGCTGCGGGCCACCACGACCGGGTGCCGGGCGAACGTGGCGGGCAGTCCGGCCTCGTACACGCCGACCACGGTGGCGCCCCGCTCGGCGAGCCCGGCGGCGACGGCAAGCAGGAAGGGGCCGGTGCCCGCGACCACGATCCGCCGTCCGGCGAGCACGCCCTGGCCCTTCAGCAGCGCCTGAACCCCGCCGGCGGTGAACACTCCCGGCAACGTCCAGCCGGGAAAGGGTAGTTGGCGGTCGTAGGCGCCGGTGGCCAGCACGACCGTACGGCTGTCGACGATCCGCTCGGCGCTGTCCCCGTTGTGCAGGGCGTACGTGCGGAATCCGTCGTCGGTCCGCTCCACGTGCCAGACGGAGTGCCCGGCGAGGTGGTCGATCCGGTCGGCGTGGTCGGTGAGCCCCTGCCGGAGCCGCCGGAACGTGGACCACCCGTGGTGCAGGGCTCCGCTGTCGCCCCGGCGGTGGCGCCAGTACTGGCCGCCGGGCCGCGGGGCCGCGTCGATCAGCGCGACGCGGGCTCCGGCGGCACCGGCGGCGACGGCCGCCGCGAGACCGGCCGGACCGGCCCCGATGACGGAGAGGTCGTAGCGGCGGGAGTCAGCAGGCGAGGTCGCCATGGCCCGCTCCTTCCTGGGTCCGGACCTGGTCACCGGGCATGGCCTCGATCAGGCACGCGCGGCGGTTGGGCCGGCCGTTGACGGTGACCAGGCAGTCGAAGCACACCCCGATGCCGCAGAACAGCCCGCGCGGGGCACCCTCGATCCGGGTGCTGCGCCACGAGCGGTGCCCGGCGGCGATGAGCGCGGCGCCGATGCTCTGGCCTTCCTCCGCGTCGATCGTCTCGTCGTCGAAGCGGAACTCGAAACTCGCACCGCTGCTCATCCGGTGGCCTCCTCGAACCGGTCCGGGCGGAAGGGCGTGAGATCCAGGTCGGGTTCCGTCCCCGCGATGACCTGGGCGATCAGGTGTCCCGTCGCGGCGGACAGCCCGATCCCGGCGCCTTCGTGCCCGGTGGCATGGACGAGCCACGGGGCGCGCGGGTCGGCACCGATGACCGGCAGATGGTCCGGGCAGTACGGACGGAATCCCAGGTAGCTCCGGAGCAGCGCGACCTCGGCGAGGAACGGGAAGACCGCGATGGCCTGCGCGGCCAGCCTGCGCAGCACGGGCAGCGACATCGAGCGGTCGAAGCCGACCCGTTCCCTGCTGGCCCCGATCAGCACGGTGCCCGCCCGCGTGCCCTCGACCACGACCGAGGACTCCAGCCCGGCCTCGCCGCTGGCCACGTTGGCGACGTAGTCGGCGCTGTAGACCTTGTGCCGGATCACCCGGGGCAGCGGCTCGGTGACGAGGATGAACCCCTTCCGGGGCAGCACGGGGACCGGTGCGCCCGCGAGCTCGCTCAGCTGCCCGCTCCAGGTGCCGGCGGCGTTGACGACCCGGCCGGCGTGAATGACCGGCGCCTCGGCGGAGTTCGTGGCGACCCCGATGACGGCGCCCCGGCCGTCGCGCACAAAGCCGGTGACCTCGGTGCCCGTCAGGACGGTGACCCCCCGCGCCCGGGCGTGCTGGAGCAGCCGCGCGGTGGCCAGCACCGGCTGGACCTGGCTGTCCTGCGGGTAGTACGCCCCCGCGACCACGTCACGCGTGATGTTCGGCTCCAGCTCGGTGACCTCGCCGCAGGAGACGTCGACCGCCTCGACACCGGCCTCGCGCTGGGCCGCCGTGAGCCTGCGCAGGCCGTCGGCCCCGGCGGGCGAGGCCGACACCACGACACCGCCCTTGGCCTGGTACTCCAGGCGTTCCGCACCCAGCTCCCCGGCGGCTTCCTGCCACAGCCGTGAGGAGAGCAGCGCCAGGTCGAGTTCGGGCCCGGGCTCCTTGTCGGAGAGCAGGATGTTGCCCTCGCACGCGGAGGTGGTGCCGCCGCCGATCGCACCCCGCTCGACGACGGTGACGCTCAGACCGGCCCGGGAGCAGTAGTACGCGCACGCGGCACCGACCACACCCGCCCCGATGACGACCACATCAGGTGATCGATTCGACCCACTCATGGCAGTAGTATGTCACATTGCAATTCCACGCGCCACTCTCACCGGACGCGCGAGTGGCGCCCCGGGACCGACCCGGAGCGCCACTCGAAGGTGTTGCTGGTCAGCGCTTGCCGACGCTCAGCGTTATGCCGGTGGTCCTGGCACCGGTGAGGTTGTCGTAGACGACATCGCCCGTGGTCTTGTTCCAGATCCTGATGCGGAAGGTGTCCGGGGAGTCGGTGAGCCAGACCCGGAAGCCGTAGCCGCCGGTGCCGTTGACCTTGCCGGAGCCCTGGTACTGGGCCTGGGAGCCGGTGATCACCATCCAGTCGGAGGAGGTGTCGCGGAAGTCCAGCTTGCCGGCCTTGAACTCGAAGGCGGCCTTGGCGGAGATGGTGCCGTCCTTCTTGTACTTGGCGGCGACGGAGAAGGAGGCCTTCCCGGTCGCGGACGGGTGAGCGGGTGAGGCCCCGGCCTGCGAGGTGATGTCGCCCTTGCCCGTCATGCGCTGGTTGATGTCGTAGACGACCAGCTCGGGGAGCGTCCTGCTGTCCGAGCCGCCGTCGTCGTCGGTGACGGTGACCACCGGCCGGTGGATGCCCGCCGCCCGGTAGGTGTGGGCGGCGGTGCAAGCCGTAGGGGCGGTGCCGTCCTGCCAGTCGACGCGGCAGGTCTGGGTGTCGGCGGCGCCCGCGTCGGTGAACCGGACGCTCACGGTGACCGGCTTGTTCACCGGCACCGGGTGGGCCGGACCCGTGGCCGAGCCGATCACCGGTGCCGCGTTGTCGACGGTGACGGTGAGGCTGTCGTGGCTTCGGCCACCGGTCAGGGTGACCTCGTACGTGCCGTTGTCGGCGCAGGTGATGGCGGTGAGGATGGCGCCGGGGTCGGAGAAGGTGCAGGGCGCCCCGGCCTCGACCGTCCACTTCGGGTCGCCGGCTCCGGAGATGGTGCCGGTGAGGGGGATCGGGCTGCCCTCGGTGCCCAGGGCGTCGGGGCCGGCGCGGACGATGGTGACCGGGTCGATGCTGGTCAGGGTGGGCACGACCTTCTTGATCAGGCCGTCGGAGTCGAACTCCAGCTTGTCGATGGTGGTTTCGCGGTGGGTGCCGTCACCGCCGGGGATGGCGAAGCGGTGATAGGCGATGTACCAGTCGTCGGTGTTCGGGACGTGGACGACGGAGTGGTGGCCGGTGCCCTTGATGCCCAGGGACAGGTCCTTGCTCAGGATCACGCCGCGCTTGGTCCAGGGGCCGGTGGGCGAGGGTCCGGTGGCGTAGGCGACCTGGTAGTTCTCGTCCCGGGTGTCGTTCTCCGACCACATGAAGTAGTAGGTGCCCGCTCGCTTGATGACGAAGGAGCCCTCGTTGTAGCCGCTCGGCGTGATGTCGGTGACCTTCGACGCGTCGAGGGAGGTCATGTCGTCGTTCAGCGGGACGACGTACGCGTGGCCGTTGCCGAAGTACAGGTACGACTGGCCGTCGTCGTCGGTGAAGGCCGCCGGGTCGATCATCTGGCCGCTGAAGGCGCCGGCGGCGAGCAGCGGCTTGCCGAGGGCGTCCTTGAAGGGGCCGGTGGGCGAGTCGGAGACGGCGACGCCGATGTTGGCGTCGGCACAGAAGTAGAAGTAGTACTTCCCGTTCTTCTCCGCGATCGTCGGGGCCCAGGCCCGGCTGTCGGCCCAGCTGACGTCCGGCCCGAGGTCGAGGATGACGCCGTGATCCGTCCAGTGGACCAGGTCCTTGGAGGAGTACGCCTTGAACTGCGTGCCGCTCCAGCCGTCGAAGCCGTCGGTGGTCGGATAGATATAGAAGGTGTCGCCGAAGACGACGATGTCGGGGTCGGCGTTCAGCCCCGGCAGCACCGGGCTCTTCATCTCCAGGGCCTCCACTGTCCAGGTGCGGGTTGTGCCGTCCGAGCCGGTGACCACGTACGTCACCGGCTTGGTGAAGTCGTGCGCCGTGCCGGAGGCGGGGCTGATGCTCGCGCCGTGGGCGAGGGTGAACTCGGGGGCGAGGGAGGTGCGGTCGGTGCCCTCGGTGAGCGGGAGGGTGACCTTGCTGTCGGCGTCGTCGACGATCGCGGCGACCTTCAGCGCGGGGTGGGTCACCTTCGCGATGCCCGTGGTGTTGCCGCTGAGCTCCAGGATCTCGGCGGCCGACAGGGCCCGGTTGTAGATCCGGAAGTCGTCGACGGCGCCGCCGAAGTAGGGGTCGGCGCCGTACAGGGACTTGCCGATGTAGCCGGTGTAGTCCTTGGCGGAGTCGTAGAGGTCCGAGGGCTTGATGATGACGCCCGTCGCCCGGGACACCTCGACGCCGTCCAGGTAGAGGACCGCGGTCTGCGCCGTGCCGTCCACGGTGACGGTGACGTGATGCCAGGTGCCGGTGGTGAACTGGGAGCCGGTCATCTTGGACTCGCCCGACCAGGTGGCGGTGGTGATCGCCGAGTACAGGCTGGAGCCGCCGTTGGACGGGGTGGCAAAGAGGTACTTGTTGCTGTCGGGGCCGAGTCCGAAGAGCCACTGGAAGTTGGCCCCGCCGTTCCACTTGGCATAGGTGGAGACGGTGACGCTGTCGGTGTTCTTCAGGACACCGTTGGGAATCTTGACGTACGGCGAGGTGGTGGAGGTACTGGAGCCGCCGGACATCTCGAACGAGCCGCCGTGCACACCGGTGCCGAAGGCGGGGGTATGGACGTACGTGCCGTGGTTGCCGTGGCCGCTGGAGTCGCGGGCGATGCTGCCGGCCGTCTCGTCGAAGTCGTAGTGCAGGACCAGGTCGGCCGGCACCTCGGAGCCCTCCGCCGAGACCGTGACGGCGGCATGGACCTCGATCGCGGAGCCGTCCGGCAGGCTGCCCCTGACGGTGAAGGTCCCGGCCTGTGCGTACGCCGAGGCCGGGACGTCGTCCCAGGTGACGGAGACGGGGCGCTGGACGCCGTCCGCGTACTCGGCGATGACGGTGGCCGGCAGGACGGGGGCCTGGCCGACGGCCGTCTTCACGCTGACGTCCTCGGCGCTCGTGACGAGCGCGTCGGGCTGATAGGCCGTCAGCAACCGTTCGTACTCGGCCTGGGTGACCGGAAGGACCGTGCCGTGGCGTGGGGTCGACGGGAGGTCGTAGTCGGTGGAGGGGGTCCAGACGCCGGAGTCGAGGTCGGTGGTCTCGAAGGGGATGTAGCCGCGGCCGCCGAACTCGTCCAGGAAGAGGTACCACTTCTCCTCGGTGTTGGACTTGAAGACCAGCGGCCCCTCCGCGGCGGTCATCGCGCCCTTGCCGATGCCCTCGGCGACGGCGTCGTAGGAGGGGTCGAGGATCGAGTCGGCCTTCTCCTCGAAGATGAACTTGCTGTTGGGGGTGGAGGAGGTGTTGTTCCGCTCGTCCTTGGAGAAGCGGTAGTACTGGCCGTCGTGCTTGATCATCGTGGAGTCGATGACCGAGTAGCCGCGGTCGATCCAGACCTTGGGCTCGCTGAAGGTGTAGAAGTCGCGCGTGGTGGCGTACATCATCCGGTTGTACGTGTCGCCGGTGTGCGCGTCGTTGTCGTACAGCTTCGAGGCCCAGAAGACCACGTACTCGCCGAGCGAGTCGTCGTAATAGGCCTCCGGCGCCCAGGTGTTGCCGGCCGTGTCGGGCGAGATCTTCACCAGGCGCTGGTCGGTCCAGTGGACGAGGTCGGTGGACTCCCAGATCATGATGGACCTGCTACCGGTGCGCTGTGCGGCGTCCCAGTCGCCGTTGCCGTAGATCCGCAGGTCGGTGGCGATCTGGTAGAACTTGTCGCCCTCCGGGGAGCGGATGATGAACGGGTCGCGCAGGCCCTTCTCCCCCAGGGTGGAGGTCAGCACGGGACTGCCGTCGTTCAGCTCCCGCCAGTGCAGCGGGTCGTCGCCCTTGCTGAGGCCGAAGTGGACCTGCTCGCCGTCCGAGGTGCCCTCGCCGGTGAAGTAGCTGAACAGGTATCCCTTGCGGGCTTCCTGGGCGGGCAGTTCGGGCACGGTCGCGGTGAGGACGCGGGTGGCCGTGGCGCCGCCCTTTGTCACGGTCGCGGTCAGGTCGACGGTGGTGGCGCCGTCGCCGTGCGCGGGGCGGTGGACCACGCCGTCGGCGGAGACGACATCGGGGTTCGCGGAGGACCAGGTGACGGCGGTGCCGTAGGTGCCGGTCGCCGGGAGGGTGAGGTTGCCGCGTACGTCGCCGAGGTTGTGAACGCTCAGCGCGGCGGCGGCCCGCTGGGTGGCCTCGGCGTCGTCGAAGTCGGCGGGGACGGTGACGTCGAAGGTCTTCGTGTCGGTCACCGGGCCCTTCTTCAGCGTTGCCGTCAGTGTGGCGTGCCCGTCCGGCTCACCGGCGGCGGGGCGGGTGACGGCGCCGGTGGCCGACACCACGGAGGGCGTGTCGCTCGCCCAGGTGATCGTGGAGCCGCCGGCGGTGCCGGTGGCCGGCAGCGTCAGGTCGGCGACGACCGCGCCGGTGTCGCCGAGGGTGAGGGCGGCCTTGTCGTCGGCCACGCCCTGGGTGGCGACGGGGAGGGCGAGCTGCTCGGTCTCCGAGGCGGCCAGCGCCCGGTCGTACACCCGGAAGTCGCGGATGCTGCCCTTGAAGTACTTGTCCCCCGAGTAGACGGACTTGCCGATGTAGTCGGCGGTGGTGACCCCCGACCCGATGGCGCCGGGGGTGATGGTGACCGCCGTGTTGCGGGCCACCTCCACACCGTCCTCGTAGAGGATGCCGGTGGTGCCGGTCTGGGCGTAGTCGATGTGCTTCCAGACCGCGCGGGTCAGGTTGCGGGCGGCGGAGGGCTGGGTGGTCTGCTCCGTCGACCAGTTGCCGGTGGCGATGGAGGTCCGGAAGGTGTTCCCCGTGGTGAACAGGTAGCCGTTGCCGCTGGACCCGCTGGAGTTGCCGAAACCGTAGATGAAGTACGGGGTGGTCTGCGCGGAGTCGATCTTCACGTCCATCGATACGGTGATCGACGTCATGCCGCTCATGATGCTGTCCGGCACCTTGATGTAGGTGTCCGAGCCGTTGAAGGCGAGCCCTTCGCCGCTGCCGGACCACCCTGCGGTCCCGCTCACCGCGCCGTCCCTGCCGTTGCCCGAGGCGTCGGCCGCGACGGCGCCGGAGGCGGCGTCCAGCTTGTACCGAAGGGCCAGCCCGTCGGTGACGTCCGAGGCCTGCGCCGCCTGTGCGGGAACCGCGAGGCCGACTGCTCCTCCTAACAGCGACGCGGCGGTCAGTACGGCGAGGCAGGCTCTTTGCATCGTTTCAAATCTCCTCGTTGAGACATGACCGAAACCAGGGGGGGAGCGGTGTGTGACGTCGCGTTTCGAGAGTGTGAACGCGCACGGAGTGCAGCGTCAAGAGATACCGAACAACGTCCGACCAGTCGGACAAACGATCCGCCCGCCAATGTCAGTGGCCGGGGGCAGGATGGGAGGCATGACTGTGACAGGACGCCTGGAACTCGCCGCGTTCGACGCGGCCGACATCGAGAGGCTCGCCTCGTTCTACGCCGAACTCACCGGCTGGACGATCGCCCGGAAGGAGCCCGACTGGATCACCATGCGGACGGGGGACGGCCAGGAACTGGCCTTCCAGCTGGCCCCGGACCATGCCGCACCCCAGTGGCCCGGCCAGCAGCACCCGCAGCAGCTCCACCTCGACCTCCAGGTCGACGGCCACCTGACGGCGGCCGAACGGGCGGTCGCGCTCGGCGCCACCCGGCTCGCCGACGGCCCGAACTGGATCACCCTGGCCGACCCTGCGGGCCACCCGTTCGACCTGTGCCAGAAGGACGGCGTCGGCCCGGTGATGGGGCTGTTCGCCGTCACCATCGACGCTCCCGACGCATCGGCACTGGCCCGCTTCTACGCCGCCCTCCTCGGCATGGAGGTCACCTACGACGGCCCCGAAGGCTCGCTCATCGCCGGTGACGGCAAGAGCGTCATGTTCCAGCAGGTCAGCGACTACACCCCGCCCCAGTGGCCGGACCCGGCGCACCCGCAGCAGGGACACCTCGACATCATCGTCGACGACCTCGACACCGGCGAAGCACGGGCTCTTGAGCTGGGCGCGTCCCGGCTCGAAGGCGGCGGCACGACCTTCCGGGTCTTCGCCGACCCGGCCGGCCACCCCTTCTGCCTGACCACCTGAGGCCGGACCCGGTAAATGCAGTGGGACCACGGGGATGTTACCGGTAACATCCCCGTGGCGTCGTAGCGGCGCCGCGCACCCGGCCTGCCCGGCCGGACCCCGGACCGGAGAAGTCCTGATGACAGACCAGCACCGCCTGCGCGTTCCCGTGCCCGCCGCGCCCCCGCTGACCGGCCATCTGCCCTTCACCGACGCACCCGGGGTGTCCGACCCGATCGAGGTGACCAGCCGCTACCTCACCCGCGGCGGCCGCCCGTGGTTCCCGGTCTCCGGGGAGTTCCACTACACCCGCTACCCGGCCCGGGACTGGGAGGAGGAGCTGCTGAAGATGAAGGCGGGCGGCGTGACGGCCGTCGCCGCTTACGTCATCTGGATCCACCACGAGGAGGTGGAGGGCCGCATCCGCTTCGACGGCGACCGCGATCTGCGGCGGTTCGCCGAGCTGTGCGCCCGCCACGGCCTGGACTTCATCCCCCGCGTCGGCCCCTGGTGCCACGCGGAGGTCCGCAACGGCGGACTGCCCGACTGGCTGCTGGCCCGCGACTGCGTCCCCCGCACCGACGACCCCGCGTACCTGGAGCCGGTACGCCGCTGGTTCACGGCCATCGGCGAGCAGCTGCGCGGCCTCGGCCGGGCCCACGGCGGGCCGATCGTCGCCATCCAGATCGAGAACGAGCTCTACGACCAGCCCGGCCACCTGCTCACCCTCAAGCGGATGGCCCAGGAGGCCGGACTGAGCGCCCCGCTGTGGACGTCGACCGCCTGGGGCGGCGTCCAGCTCCCGCCCGACGAGCTGCTTCCGCTGTACGGCGGCTATACGGAGACCTTCTGGACCGAGGCGGACGGCGGCTGGTCCGACACCTGCCGCAAGCACTTCTTCTTCACCCACCAGCGCGACGACGAGGGCATCGGCGCCGACCTGCGGCCGACGACCGTACGCGGCGGCGACCCGGCCCCCACGGACCGCTTCCCCTGGGCCACCTGCGAGCTGGGCGGCGGCATGGCCGTCGCCTACCACCGCCGGCCGCGCGTCGAGCCCGAGGACGTGGGCGCGCTCGGCCTCACCAAGATCGGCTGCGGCTCGGTCTGGCAGGGCTACTACATGTTCCACGGCGGCACGAACCCCGCCGGTGAACTGACCACCCTCCAGGAATCCCACGCCACCGGCTACCCCAACGACCTCCCGGTCCTCACCTACGACTTCCAGGCACCGCTGGGCGAGTACGGCCAGTACCGGCCCTCGTACCACGAGCTGCGCCTCCAGCACCTGCTGCTGGCCGACTTCGGCGACCTGATCGCCCCGATGGAGCCGGTCCTGCCCGAGCGGAAGCCCGACGGCCAGCACGACCGGGACACCCTGCGCTGGGCCGTGCGAAGTGACGGCGCCGCCGGCTTCCTCTTCGTCAACAACCACCAGCCGCACGAGCCGCTGCCGCCGCATCCGGACACCTCCTTCACGGTCGGTTTCCCGGACGGCACCACCTCCCTGACCCTGCCGAGCACCCCCGTCACGGTCCCCGGCGGCGCGTACTTCTGCTGGCCTCTGCGCCTGGACATCGACGGCCTGCGGCTCGACTGGGCCACCGCCCAGCCGGTGTGCCGGATCGACGCGGACGGGCGTACGGTCGTGGTGCTGGCCGCCACCGACGGCATCACCCCCGAACTCGCCCTCAGCGCGGCCACCGTGGCGTGCGTCAGCGCGCCCGGCGCGGACATCACCCGCACCGACGGCCGCGTCCTGGTCACCGGCCTGCGCCCCGGAACCGACGCCCTGGTCGAGGTGGACACGGCGGACGGCGGACGGGTCGGCCTGCTGGTCCTGGACGCGGCGACGGCGCGTACCGCCTACCGGGGTCCCGCGTGGGGCGCCGAGCGGCTGGTGCTCTGCCGCGACGGCGTCGTCTTCGACCACGACGAGGTCCGCGTGCACAGCTCTGCCACGGCGCCCTCGTTCGCCGTCCTGCCCGCTCCGGAACGGGCCCCGGTGGTGGCCGACGCTTCCGTGCGGGAAGCGCCGGACGGGGTACTCACCCGCTTCACCGTGCTGCCCGGTGACGGGCCCGGCAGCCGGCCCGGCAGCCAGGACACGGCCCTGCCGGTCACCCTGATCCGCCCCGCCGGCCCCGCACCCGAGACCGCCACCGGCCCGCTGGGCCGGGCGAGCGTCCCCGCGGACAAGCACTTCGACGCAAGCGCCGCCGAGTACCGCATCGATGTACCGGACGACCTGCCCCCGGGAACCCTGCTCCGCATCCACTGGACCGGCGACGTGGCGCGCGCCTACGTGGGAGACACCCTCGTCGCCGACCAGTTCTTCTCCGGGCGCCCCTGGGACATCGGCCTCGACCGGCTGCCCGCCGCAGCCCTGCGCGCCCACGGCCTGCGCCTGAAACTGCTGCCCCTGCGCGCCGACGCCCCGGTGTACGTACCCGCCCAGGCGGGGAACGCGGCGGAAACGGCCGCCGTCGGGCACGCCGAATGGGTCACCGCCCGCTCATGGGCGACCCGGGCAGGCTAGTGCGTGTCCGGCGACCGCACTGGTTCGCCGGGTTCGTCCGGTGGCCGGGTCCGTCCTCAATCGCCGGACGGGCTGAATTCAGCCCGTCCGGCGATTGAGGACAAAGCGCAGCCGGCAGGCTGCGCAACCCGGCGAACGTACGCGGCCACCGCACCAGGGCCTGCCTGGCAAGGCGGCGGAGGGAAGCGTCACGGCGCCTGGCAGATCCGTCAGAAGGGCCCTTGGGCCCAGCCGCGGCGGCCCGAGCGACCGGGCCGCGCTGTCCCGCCTGGCCTATCCTGTGGGCCTGCCCGGGCGGGTCCAGGCCGCCGGGCCGATGCCGAAGGAACCCGTTCCATGAGCCGAAGTGCCCCCGACGGTCCTGCTCCCAAGGGGCGGAGCCGACGCAACTTCGCGGGAGCACGCCCGGTGATGGACGACGTGGCACGGCTGGCCGGTGTCTCCAAGCAGACCGTCTCGCGGGTGCTCAACGACAATCCCGCCGTCCGCCCCGAGACCCGTGAGACGGTTCTGGAGGCCATGCGGTCGCTCGGCTACCGCCCGAGCCGCAGCGCCCGCTCCCTGGCCAGCGGCAGGACCAGGATGCTCGGTGTGATCTCCTCGGACGCGGCGCGCTACGGGCCAGCCTCCACCCTGACCGCGATCAACACCGCGGCGCAGGAGGCCGGTTACCTGGTGAGCTCGATCGCCCTGGACAGGGCGGACCGGGACACGGTGGTACGCGCCGTGGAACGGCTGTCCGCCGAGGGCGCGGACGGCGTGATCGCCATCGCCCCGCAGCAGCGGGTCGGCAGAGCGCTGGCGGAAGCCCGTCTCGACACCCCGCTGGTGGTGCTGGAGAGCGACCTCGGGGACGGCACTCCCCTGGTCACCGCGGACTCCCGGGCCGGTGCCCGCAAGGCCACCGAGCATCTGCTGCGGCTCGGCCACTCCACCGTCCGGCACATCGCCGGCCCGACCGGCTGGATCTCCGCCGACCGGCGCGTGGAGAGCTGGCGGGCCACCCTGCGGGCGGCCGGCGCGCAGGTCCACGACCCCCTGATCGGCGACTGGAGCGCCGACTCCGGCTACGATCTCGGCCGCCGCCTGGCGGCACGCCCCGACGTCACGGCGGTGTTCGCCTCCAACGACCAGATGGCACTCGGCGTGCTCCGCGCCTTCCACGAGGCCGGACGCCAGGTCCCCGGCGATGTCAGCGTCGTCGGCTACGACGACATCCCCGAGGCCGCCCACCTGCTTCCCCCGCTGACCACCGTACGCACCGACTTCGCCGAAATCGGCACCCGCTCCCTGCGGCTCCTCCTGGCCCGGATCGACAGCCCCGCCGAACCCCGGGCCGGGTACGTCGTACCCGTCGAACTCATCGTCCGCCGCAGCACCGGACCGGCGCCGAAGCGCTGAGTCAGCCGCCGGCCGGAGGCGATCTCCCCTCCGGCCATGGAGCCGATCTGGATCCAGGCCAGCGGCTTGGCGCGATCGGGGCGGACGGCGAGCTGTCCGGCGTTGCCCGTGGCGCCCAGGATCAGGACCCCGCGCCGGGCCGCAGGGTGACCCGGCGGCGCAGCGCGCCCCAGGACGACATGCCGGGGTTCATCGCCGCGGCCGCCGCGACCGACCGACCGCGTCGATGCCCGGGATCAGGGGCAGGACGCCATCGGAGGTGTAGCGGCTGCCGTTGGCGCCGGAGCGTAGCCATCGCGCAATTGCAAAATTTATCAATTCACTACATGCTGTTGCTTCCAGCCAGCCAGAAGACAGGGACGTACGCCCGGTGCCGGTACCGCTCTATCAGGTCCGCTCACTGCTCCCCTCCCGGGCCGACCTGGCGCTGATGGGCCGTAACCCACGCCGGGACCTGCTGGCCGGGCTGACGGTGGCGGTCGTGGCGCTGCCGCTCGCTCTCGGGTTCGGGATCTCCTCGGGGGCCGGGGCGGAGGCCGGGCTGGCGACGGCGGTGGTGGCCGGGGCGCTGGCGGCGGTCTTCGGGGGTTCGAATCTGCAGGTGTCGGGGCCGACCGGGGCGATGACGGTGGTCCTGGTGCCGATCGTCGCGCAGTACGGGACCGGCGGAGTGCTCGCGGTGGGCCTGCTGGCCGGGCTGATGATGATCGCCCTCGCCCTCGCTCGGGCAGGCCGCTACATGAGCTATGTCCCGGCGCCCGTCATCGAGGGGTTCACGCTGGGCATCGCGGGGGTGATCGGGCTTCAGCAGGTGCCCGCGGCACTGGGGGTGGCCAAGCCGGACGGTGCGAAGGTCGTGGTGATCGCCTGGCGCTCGGCCGGGGAGTTCGTACGGCAGCCGGACTGGACCGCGGCCGGCCTGACCGCCGGGGTGGTCGTGCTGATGCTGGCCGGAGCCCGCTGGAAGCCGACCGTACCGTTCTCGCTGGTCGCGGTGGCCGGGGCGACCCTCGCGGTGAAGGCGGCCCACCTGGACGCGGCACTGATCGGGCACCTGCCCTCCGGACTGCCCGCGCCGTCCCTGTCGTTCCTGCACCCGGCGAGCGTGCCGTCGCTGCTGGCCCCTGCGCTCGCGGTGGCGGCGCTGGCGGCACTGGAGTCGCTGATGTCGGCGAGCGCCGCGGACGCGATGAGCGTCGGGCAGCGGCACGACAGCGACAAGGAGCTGTTCGGACAGGGCCTGGCCAACCTGGCGGCCCCGCTGTTCGGTGGCGTCGCGGCCACCGGGGCCATCGCCCGTACGGCGGTCAACGTCCGGTCCGGGGCCGGGTCGCGGCTGGCCGCGCTCAGCCACGCCGCCGTGCTCGCGGTGATCGTCTTCGCCGCCGCCCCACTGGTGTCCGGCATCCCGCTGGCGGCGCTGGCCGGGGTGCTGATCGCCACCGCGATCCGGATGGTCGAGGTGGGCTCGCTGCGGGCGATGGCCCGCGCCACCCGTTCCGACGCGGTCATCCTGGTCCTCACCGCGGCCGCCACGCTCGCCCTGGACCTGGTCAAGGCGGTCCTCATCGGCATGGGCGTGGCCGGCGCGCTCGCTCTGCGGGCGGTGGCCCGGCAGGCACGGCTGGACCAGGTGCCGCTCGACCGGGGCGACCACAGCGAGGAGGAACACCGGCTGCTCACCGAGCACATCGTGGCGTACCGGATCGACGGGCCGCTGTTCTTCGCCGCCGCCCACCGCTTCCTGATGGAGCTGACCGAGGTCGCCGACGTCCGGGTCGTCATCCTGCGCATGTCCCGGGTCAGCACGCTCGACGCCACCGGGGCGCTGGTCCTCAAGGACGCCATCGGCAAACTGACCCGGCGCGGCATCATCGTCATGGCCTCCGGGATCCGGCCCGGCCAGCTGCGCACCCTGGACTCCCTGGGCGTCCTGGACCGGCTCCGCGCCGAAGGGCGGGTGTACGACAGCACGCCCGACGCGATCCGCGCCGCCCGCGCCCACCTGCATGTGGCGGGCGTCCTGCCGGATCCGGCAGATCCGGTCGTCCTCGCCAACCGTTGAGCGCGTCACCCGTCGCGCGCGGGAGGATGGCGGGGTGAGCACACCGCTGTACCAACTCAAGGCGGAATTCTTCAGGACACTCGGCCACCCGGCCCGGATCCGGGTGCTGGAGCTGCTCAGTGAGCGCGAGCACGCGGTCTCGGAGCTGCTCCCGCACGTCGGCCTGGAGCCGGCCTACCTCTCCCAGCAGCTCGCCGTGCTGCGCCGGGCGAATCTGGTCGTCTCCCGCAAGGAGGGCTCGGCCGTCTACTACTCCCTGACCAGTCCTCAGGTGGCGGAGCTGCTGCGCGTCGCCCGGGCGATCCTGTCCGGCGTCCTGGCGGGCCAGGCCGAACTGCTGGCGGACCTGCGGGCCGCGTCCCCGTCGGACGGGCCCCCGGACAGGATCTGAGCCCGCTCCTACACCTCGATGTCGTCCTCGATCCGGCGCAGTTGGTGGCGGGCCATGGCCAGGTTGGCGCGCACCCGGTCCAGTACGAGGTAGAGGAACAGCCCCTTGCCCGTCTTGCCGGCCAGCGGCCGGATCAGGTGGTACTGGCCGCCGAGCGTGATGAGGATGTCCTCGATCTGGTCCTGCAGGCCCAGCAGTTCCAGCGCGCGGATCTTGGCCCGTACGACCTCGGTGTTGCCCGCCGCGGCGATGGCGAGGTCCAGATCCTTGCCGCCGCCGAGGACTCCCAGGGCCATGCCGCTGGTGTAGTCGACGAGGGCGGCACCGCGCGCCCCCTCGATCAGCATCGCGTCCTTCAGTGCCACGTCCGTACTCGCCATGGACTCTTGTCCTCTCGTCGCTTCGCGATCGTGTTCCCTCGCTTGGCGACCCTAGGGACGACGTGAGTTTCCCCTGTAGGGAATTGAAGAAGTCTTCAATAATGACCGAGTCGTGCGACCGGCCGGATCACTTCTGCGCGTGCTGGCCCAGGTAGAAGAGCAGCATGACGAACCCGGCGAAGACATGTGTCGCGAAGACATAGATCATGACCCTCAGCAGCACCGCCCGCTGTTTGTACTTCTCGGTGCCCGCACCCGTGCTCGCGGGCACCTCCCCGACCTCCCCGCCCTGCTCGCTCACGCCCGGTCCCCCGCCACTTCGGTCCGCGTCTGCTGGAGCTCGGCGAGCAGGTCCTGCTGGCCGGACAGCAGGACGGTCAGGATCCGCCGTGCGGCCCGCAGCAGCTCGTTCACATCCCCGCCCGCCAGCTCGTACATCACCGTCGATCCGGTGCGGGTGGCGGTGACGATGCCGGAGCGGCGCAGCACCGCCAGCTGCTGGGACAGATTCGACGGCTCGACCTCGATCGCCGCCAGCAGGTCCCGTACCGGCATCGGCCCGTCCTGCAGCAGCTCCAGGACCCGGATGCGCACCGGGTGGCCCAGCATCCGGAAGAATTCCGCCTTGGCCTGGTATAGCGGAACCTGCACTCCGACCACTCCGCACTCCCTCGGTCTGGCAAATTGAAGAACTCTTCAAGCCTAGACCATGCGGCCGACCGGTCGAACATCGGGGAAGTCCTGCTCGGCCCAGATGATCTTGCCTGCCGGGGTGTAGCGGGTGCCCCAGCGGCGGGTCAGCT
The DNA here is from genome assembly GCF_045040445.1 of Streptomyces sp. NBC_01537. NCBI lineage: Bacteria > Bacillati > Actinomycetota > Actinomycetes > Kitasatosporales > Streptomycetaceae > Streptomyces > Streptomyces sp. NBC_01537. The sequence goes on from NZ_CP109392.1 coordinate 1,715,642, forward strand.
GGGCGACGAGGAAGAGCCCGCGCCCGCCCTCGTCGGTGGTGCGGGCGTGGCGCAGGCGCGGAGAGGTGCTGCTGGCGTCGGACACCTCGCAGATCAGGATGTCGTGCCGGATCATGCGCAGCCTGATGGGTCCGCTGGCGTGCCGGATGGCGTTGGTGACCAGCTCGCTGACGATCAGTTCGGTGGTCATCATCAGGTCGTCGAGTCCCCACTCCCCCAGCTGGCGGACGGCCATCGCCCTGGCGCTCGCGACGACCGCCGGATCCGCCGCCAGGTCCCACGAGACGACCCGGTTCGCGCCCAGGGCGTGCGGACGGGCGACCAGCAGTGCGACGTCGTCGCTCTGCGGGCCGGTCAGCAGGTTGTCCACCACGGCGGAGCAGAGCTCCTCCAGGGGCATGCCGGGCTGCGCCAGTACGTCGCTCAGCCGGCCCAGCCCGACGTCGATGTCCTGGTCGGTGGTCTCGATGAGGCCGTCGGTGTAGAGGGCGATCAGGCTTCCCTCGGGAAGCTCCAGCTCCGCCGACTCGAACGGCAGCGACCCCAGGCCCAGTGGGGGCCCCGCCGGGAGGTCGGGGAAGGAGACGGTGCCGTCGGGGCCGACGACAGCGGGTGGCGGATGCCCGGCCCGGGCCATCGTGCACCGCTGGGTGACCGGGTCGTAGACCGCGTAGAGGCAGGTGGCGCCCAGGACCGCGGTGGCGATCGGCTCGTCGTCGCCCTTCTCCTCGGCGAGGCGGATCACGAGGTCGTCCAGGTGCGCCAGCAGCTCGTCGGGGGGCAGGTCCATGTCGGCGAGCGTCTGCACGGCGGTGCGCAGCCTTCCCATGGTGGCGGCGGCGTTGATGCCGTGCCCGACGACGTCGCCGACGACCAGCGCGACCCGGGCGCCGGACAGCTGGATCACGTCGAACCAGTCGCCGCCCACGCCCTGCCGCGCGTCGGTCGGCAGATAGCGCGAGGCGACCTCCATGGCCGTCCCGCCGGTCAGGTCGTGCGGGAGCAGGCTGCGCTGCAGGGCCAGCGCGGCGGCGTGCTCACGGGTGTAGCGGCGGGCGTTCTCCACCCACACGGCGGCCCGGTTGACGAGTTCCTCGGCGAGCAGCAGATCGTCCGCCTCGAAGGGCTGCGGGTGCTCCTCGCGGACGAAGGTCGCCACGCCCAGGACGGTGCCCCGCGCGGCCAGCGGTACCCACATCATGGAGTGCATCCCGTACTCGGCGATGCTCCTGGCCCGCGCGGGGTCCTCGGCGATCCAGTCGGCGCCGTCGACGTCCAGCCGCGCTTCCAGAATGGAGGCGCCGTCGGCCATGGACCGGAAGTACGGCGAGGACGCGGGTGCGCCGGTCAGGTCTCCGGTCGCCGTCACCGACTCCGGGGTGCCCTCGTGGATCGACTTCTGCCCGGCGCGCCGCAACAGGCGCACGCTGCCGAGCGGGCCCGAGCCCGGCTCCTCCCCCTGCAGGACCGACTCCAGCAGGTCGACGGTCACAAAGTCGGCGAGCCGCGGCACCACGAAGTCGGCCAGTTCCTGGGCGGTCCGCATCACGTCCAGGGTGCTGCCGATACTCGCGCTGGCCTCGCCGAACAGGACCAGTCGCTCCCGGGCCCGCCATCGGTCGGTGACGTCCATCCCCATGTAGCACACGCCCATGGTGTTGCCGTCCGGATCGTCGAGCCGGAAGAAGGAGGTGGAGTACGCATGCTCCCGGTGCGGGTCCGCCCAGGTCCAGCCGGTGTACTCGTAGTCGATCACCGGCACGCCCGTCTCCAGCACCTGCCGCATCTTCGCTTCGAGGGCGTTGGTGTTGAGGCCGGGCAGTGAGTCGCTCATCCTGCGGCCCAGCCGCTCCGAGCGCGGCACCCCGCCGTATCGCTCCAGGGTGTCGTTCATCCAGACGTACCGCAGGTCCGGGCTCAGCACGGCCATGCCCAGTGGGGAGCGGGTGAGAAAGCCCTCCAGCACCGACCCGCTCACCGCCCAGGACGGGCTTTTCGTCAGATCGATGGCCGAGACCAGCCAGGCCTTGCGGTCCTCGGTGTCGGACATGGCGCAGACCCGCAGCCCCACGTCGACCCGCCGGCCGTCCCGGTGCCGGGCGCCCACCAGCCCGCCCCAGCTGTCCCGCGACCGGCACTCGTCGACGATGGCCGCCGCCCGTGAGGCGTCCTCGGGCCCCGCCAGCAGCAGGGCGGCCGGGCGGTCCAGGATCTCAGCCGCCGGGTACCCCAGCAGTCGCTCGGCGGCCCCGGTCCAGCCGATGACCGTGCCCTGGGCGTCGATCACTGCCGCGGCGGCGTTCGCCATGTCGAACGGCCCGTACGTTCCGTTCGGTGTGGCCTCCGCAGGGAACATCATCGCGGCCGTCCAATCTGGCGGATGGCATATCTCTCATATTATGACTTGGTACCCCTCCGGACCGGTTGTGGCTAGGGCCTGTCTTGTGGATCTCCGTGGGAGAAGGAGCGGGGTCTGGCGCCTGCGGTCGCAAGGCGGAGGAGGGAGGCAACGCGGAGCGTTGTCGACCGACGACAACGCGGCGAGCGTTGGTGCCAGGGCACGCGACGCCGCGGAGATCCACAAGACAGGCCCTAGGCCTGGGCCTCACCGGTGGTCAGCCGGGCGACCATGAGAGCGACCATGATGATCGCCCCGTAGATCGCCTGGATCCAGAAGGACGACACCTGGGCCAGGGTGAGCAGGTTCTCCAGCAGCCCCAGCAGCAGGACACCGAGCAGGGCGCCCGTCAGGGAGCCCTTGCCGCCGCGCAGGCTGATGCCGCCGATGACGGCGGCCGCGAAGACGGTGAAGATCATGCCCTGTCCCTGGTTGGCGTTGACCGCCCCGACGCGCCCCGCGATCACCAGGCCCGCCACGGCAGCCAGCGTGCCGCCGATGACCAGGACGCCCCAGGCGACCCGGTCCACCCGGATGCCCGCCGCCCTGGCCGCCGGCGCGTTGCCGCCCACCGCGTACACCGCACGCCCCAGCCGGTGGTAGCGCAGCACCCACCCGGCGACGGCGAAGCAGAGCCCGGTCACCCATACGGAGACCGGCACGCCGAGCCAGCTGTCCGACCCGAGGGCGAAGAAGGCCGCCGGGGCGTCGAACAGGGTCTTGCCCGAGACCATCCCGACCAGGACCCCGCGCAGCACGATGTTCATCGCGAGGGTGACGATGAAGCCGTTGAGCTGGAGCTTCACGATCAGCAGGCCGTTTACGGCCCCGATGAGCGCGCCGGTCAGCGGGATGAGCAGCAGTCCGAGCCAGGAGGGCAGCTGTGTCCCGAAGCCCGCCGACGAGGCCGGAATGACGACCATGAGGCCGAGGGCGGGGGCCAGGCCCGCGATGGACTCCAGCGAGAGGTCCATGTTGCCGCTGATCAGGATCATCGCCTCCGCGAGCACCAGCAGCCCGAGGGCCGAGGACGCGCTCAGCACGTTCAGCAGGTTGTCCCGGTGGAGGAAGTTGTCGTTGCCGACCGCGCCGATGACCAGCAGCAGAACCAGCGCGGGAAGCAGCGCCAGGTCACGGGTCCTGGCGAGGACGAGCGACCGGGTGTCATTCATCGCTGAGGGTGACCCCTTCGATGGAGGCGACCAGTTGGTGATCGGTCCAGCCCGCCGCGTACTCGCCGGTGACGGCGCCCTTGAACATGACCAGGACCCGGTCGCAGCGACGCAGGTCCGCCAGTTCGTCGGAGACGAGGAGGGCCGCGCGTCCGGCCGCGCGGGACCGGTCGATGAAGGAGAGCAGGGACCGTTTGGACTTCACGTCGACGCCGGCCGTCGGGTTGATGAGCACCAGCACGTCAGGGGCGGTGGCCAGCGCGCGCGCCACCACGACCTTCTGCTGGTTGCCGCCCGACAGGCCGCTGACCGGCTGGTCCGGGCCGTCCGTCCTGATGTCGAGATCGCCGATCGCCCGGCGGGCGAAGGCGTTGCGGGCCCTGGTGGAGATCACCCCCAGCCGCCCGAGCCGGTCCGTGATGGTCATCGAGGCGTTCTCGGCGACCGACAGCTCCGGCACCAGGCCCTCGTAGTGGCGGTCCCGGGGCACGCAGCCGACCCCCGCCGCGAGCGCCGAGGGGACGCTGCCGAGCCGGACGGGGCGGCCGAGCACCTCGATCCGGCCGCTGTCCGGGCGGTACAGCCCGGCCAGTGCCTCGGCGACCTGATGGCTGCCGGAGCCCGCGAGCCCGGTCAGGCCCACGGCCTCACCCGCACGGATGGTGAGGCTCACATCGGTGAAGTGCGGGCCGCTCAGCCGGTCCACCCGCACCACGAGGGGTGCGTCCGCCGGCGGGGCGCCGATGGCGTCGGGGTCGGCCGCTGTGCCCCGCTCCCCCGTCATCGCCTCGATGAGATCGCCGCGGCGCAGCCCGCCGACCGGCGCGGTGGTGATCCTGCGGGCGTCCCGGAAGACGGTGACGGCCTGGCAGACCGCGTAGACCTCCTCCAGGTGGTGCGAGATGAACAGGAAGGTGACTCCGGCCTTCTCCAGCCGCCGCATGTGGGTGAACAGGCGCTCGATGGCCCTGCTGTCCAGCTGGGCGGTCGGTTCGTCCAGGACGATGAACCGGGTGCCCCGGGAGAGCGCCCTGGCGATCTCCACCATCTTGGTGTCCTCGACGCCGAGCGCCCCGGCCGGAGCGTTCTCGTCGACGGGCACGCCCCACTCGTCCAGTACCTCGCGGGCGGCGCGGCGCATCCGCCGCCAGCTGATCGCCCGGCCGCGTCCGGCCGGGTAGCGGTTGACGAAGAGGTTCTCCGCGACGGTGAGATCCCTGAAGACCGTGGGGTGCTGGTAGACGCAGGCGACGCGACGCTGCCAGGCCTCCCGGTCCGCGAGGTCCGGCGCGCGTTCGCCGTCGAAGCGGACCGTCCCGCTGTCGGGCCGCTGGATTCCGGTCAGGATCGCCACCAGGGTGGATTTCCCGGCCCCGTTGCGGCCGACCAGGGCGTGCGACTCACCGGACCGGATGGTGATGCCCGCATCCCGCAGGGCCACGGTGGGCCCGAAGCGCTTGGTGATGCCGAGCGCCTCGGCCACCGGACGCGGGCCCGTGGCGTTCACGACGTCTTGCCGATCTGGTTGCCCCACAGAGCCGTGTCATCGACATTGGCCTTGGTCACCAGCGGTGCCGGGAGCTCGTCCTCCAGGATTCCGCCCGGCAGTCTGACAATGGTGCTGCCGTGGTCGGTCGGGCCCGGGTGGAAGGTCTCGCCGGCCATCGCCCGCTTGATGTAGTACATGCCGTACTTCGCGTAGAGATCCGCGGGCTGGGAGACGGTCGCGTCGATCAGGCCCTTGCGGATCGCGTCGAGCTCCTGCGGGATGCCGTCGTTGGAGACGATCACGATGTGCCTGGGGTCGCCGGCCGCGCGCAGCGCGTTGTGCCGTCTGAGGGTGCTCAGTGTGGGCGCCAGGTACACACCGCCGGCCTGCATGTAGATGGCCCTGATATCGGGATTGGCCGTGTACAGCGCCTCCAGGCCGGCCGCCGCCTTGTCGGCCTGCCAGCCGGCCGGGATCTCCAGCACCTTGACGCGGGGGTAGTTCTTCTTCATGCACGCGCTGAACGCGTCCGAGCGGTCCCGGCCGTTGACCGAGGCCAGGTCGCCCTGGATCTGCACCACCTTGCCCGTCTTCACCGCGCCGCCGATCTGTTTGCAGGCCTTCTCGCCGTAGGCGCGGTTGTCGGCCCTGACCACCATCGCGACCTTGCCCTTGTCCGGCGCCACGTCGACCGCGACCACCGGCACGCCCTTGCGCTGGGCGGCGTTCAGACCCGCGGTGATCGCCGCCGAGTCGAGCGGGGACACGACCAGGCCCTTGACGTCCTGGGTCAGCAGGTTGTTGATGTCGGTGATCTGTTTGCTCGGATCGGAGTTGGAGTTCACCGTCGGGAGCGTGTCGACGCCCTGCGCGGCGGCCTGCCGGGGCACATACCTGTTGTACGACTCCCAGAACGGCGAGGTGAGCAGCGGCAGCACCACACCGACCTTGCCCGATGCGGTCCCGGCATTGCCCTGGCCGCCGTCGCCGCACGCAGTGGCGGCGACGGCGAGCCCGCACCCGAGTGCGAGGGATGTGGCGACGGCGGCGATGCGCTTCATGGTGCCAGGGCCCTTCTGGTGATGTCCGTGGGAGAAGGAGCGGGGGTCTGGCGCCGGCCGCCCGAAGGGCGGGCCCCACGGCGTCTGGTGCGTGCGATCGCAAGGCGGAGGATCGCCCTCGTAGTGGGCTGCTCGGGCGACTCCGACCACGCAGCGAGCGCGCGCCCGCCGCGCCAGCGGCTGATGTCACTGCGGCGTCGTGGGGCAGACGGGATTTGTCAGACACGGCCTGGCCCTTCCCGGGGCAGCCGGATGCCTTCCATTCCCCCGTCCACCGCGAGCGCTGTCCCGGTGGTGGCGCCGGCCAGCGGTCCGGCGAGGTAGGCGATGGCGTCCGCGACCTGCTGGGCGGTCACCAGACGGCCGCTGGGCTGGCGGGCGCTGAGGGCGGCACGCTCGGCCTCCGGGTCGTCGGCCTGTTCGGCCAGCCGGCGGACCCATGGGGTGTCCACGGTCCCCGGGTTCACGCAGTTGACCCGGATGCCCTCACCGATGTGGTCGGCCGCCATCGCCAGGGTCAGTGCGAACACGGCTCCCTTGCTGGCCGCGTACAGCGCCCGCTGCGGCAGCCCGGTGGCCGCCGCGACCGAACAGGTGTTGACGATCGCCGCGTTCGAGGAGCGGCGCAGATGCGGCAGGGCCGTCCGGCTGGTGCGGACGATGCCCAGCACATTGATGTCCAGCACGTGGTGCCACTCCTCGTCCGGGTTGTCCTCGACGGTGCCCCGGGCGCCGATCCCCGCGTTGTTGACCAGGACGTCCAGGCCTCCGAGCTCCTCGACCGCCCGGCCGACAGCGGCGGCGACCGATGCGGTGTCCCCGACATCGGCCCGGATCGCGTACACGGGCCCGGGATCCCGGTCGACGTCGAGGTCGACGTCGAGGACCGCCACGCGGGCACCGCGGGCCACCAGGGTCCGGGCGGTGGCCAGGCCGATACCGGACGCCCCGCCCGTCACGATGGCGGACAGCCCCTCGAACTCCCGCGCGTTCATACCGGAGGCCGCTCGCTGAATCCCGGGGTGGCTCGCAGCCGTGTCTCGCGCCGCGCCTTCGTCGCCTTCATCAGAGATATCCGATGCGTCTCGGGGCCGACTGCACAACTTCACAAATCAGTATATAGGTCCGTGACCGGAAGCGAGAGGTCAGGCGGTCGAATGCGGTTACGGTGTGTCGCCCGGCGAAAGGGCAGGGATTGAGTCAGAGCCGGGAATCGGGAAACAATGAAATCAGTTTTCGAACTGACGAATTCCGCATTCCTTCGCATCAGCGGTCACATTATTGACGGCGGCATTGAATACGCCACGCAGCGGCCTCAGCGCAGGGTCTTGATCTGGGCGGAGGTGAGGGCCTGGTCGAAGACCCGCACGTCCTTGATGGCACCGGGGAAGAAGTCGCTGGCCTGGCCCTGGTAGGTGGCGCGTCCGATCATGAGGGCACCGGGGGCGTCGACGGGGTCGGTGTCGCCGATGGCGCCCTGCTGGACGCCGTCGACATACAGGCGTAACCGGCCGTCGGCCGCGTCGCAGACGCCCGCCAGGTGCGTCCAGGTGTCCGCGGAGGGAAGGGTGTACGACAGCGCGCGGACGCCCGGGCGGGCGAAGGCCCACCGCTGTTCGGCGGAGGAGTACTGGAGGTAGAAGCCACTGGCGGTCGTGGCGTCCTGGCTGACGGCGGTGGCGAAGCCGTCGGGTACGGCGGACAGACAGACCCAGGCCGCGACGGTGAAACTCTGGCCGCTGCCGGTGGCGAGCACCGGGCCCTCGGTGATGATCTGGCTGCTGACACCGTTGAACTGGGCGGCACCGTCCTTGCCCAGCCCCCACCCGACCCCGCTGGCGGTGCCGTCGTGGTAGCCCACGGTGTCCGCGGCGGAGGTGCCGGAGGTTTCGCTGAGCGGCCAGGCACCGAGCGGTGCCGGTAAGGACACCCCGGACGACCGGGACGGGGAGGACGAGGGCGAGGGCGAGGATCCGCTCGCGTTCGCCGTGGATCCGGTGAGGCGCAGAGCGACGGTGCCGCCCGCGGCGGCGACAGCGGCGGCGAGTCCCGAGAGCAGCAGGACCCGCCGGGTACGGCCGCCGGGTGCCGCCGCAGTGCCGGGCCGCGTCGGCGGCTGCCTCGGCGGTTGCGGGGTGTCGGGCGCGAACGCCCGGGTGTGGCCGACGGCGGGCATCCAGTGGCGGGTGTCCGTCACCCGGCCGGCGCCGGGGGCGGCCGCGGCAAGGACTTCGCGCGGCGTGGGGCGGCGGCCCGGGTCCTTGGCCAGGCAGGCCGCGATCAGGGCGTACAGGCCCGGTTCGGTGACCGTTCGGATGTCGGGCTCGCTGTGGACCACGCGGTACAGCAGCGCGGGGGTCGGTCCCTCGCCGAAGGGGTTGGCACCGGTCGCCGCGTACGCCAGGACCGCGCCTAGGGCGAAGATGTCGCTCGCCGGGGTGACGCCACCGCCGTTGATCTGCTCGGGCGACATGTAGCCCGGGGAGCCGACCATGAGCCCGGTTTTGGTGATCGAGCTGACCTCAAGGCCGCGGGCGATCCCGAAGTCGATGACCCGGGGTCCGTCCTCGGCGAGCAGCACGTTGGACGGCTTGAGGTCGCGATGGACGAGGCCCACCGCGTGGATGGACATCAGCGCCTCGGCCAGCCCGGCCGCCAGGGCCAGTACGACGTGCGCGGGCGGCGGTCCGTGGTCGGCGACCGCCTGCTGGAGTGACGGCCCGGCGATGTAGCTGGTGACCAGCCACGGCAGGGGCGCGTCCGGGTCCGCGTCGATGACCGGGGCGGTGAACGCCCCGCTGACCTGACGGGCCGCCTGCACCTCGCGGCGGAAGCGGGAGCGGAACTCCGGCCGGCGGACCAGCTCGGCGTGCACCACCTTGACCGCGACCGCCCGCCCACCCGGCGACCGTCCGAGGAAGACCCGGCCCATACCGCCCACGCCCAGGCGCCCCAGCAACTGGTAGGTCCCGACGGAAAGCGGGTCCTCCGGCTCCAGCGCTGCCACAATCCCTCCCGACGCCTCAGCCCCCGCAGCCCCTCCGGGCACGCACAGCATAGGGGGCCACAGACCCCATCGGAGGCCGAACTCCCGTGCTAATAAAGGAATTTGATGGAACGTCAGGTTTCGCGCAGATCGCGTCGAAAGACGGCCATGGCCTGGCCCGGGCCGTTGTAGTCATCGACGATCTCCACCTCGAAGCCGAGGCGGCGATGGAACGCGATCGAGCCGGTGTTCCCCACCGACGTGATCGCTTTCAGCCGCACGCCGCCCTCGCGACGCGCCGCCTCGGCGAACGCCTCGTACAGGCGGCGCCCGAGACCGGAGCCGCGGGCATCGTCCCGGGTCGCGACCAGATGCACATACCCGGTGCCGGCCGGGGTCACGAACCCGAAGACGTACCCGCGGATCCCGTCCCCGGCCCGGGCGACCAGACACGTCGAACCGAACTCCTGCACCAGCGCCGTCAGGTGCAGGGACCGGAGGTCGCGTTCGCCCCAGTAGCGAGGGTGATCGGCAAGGACCCGGCGCAGGTCGGCCAGTCCGGCCGGCTCGATCTGTACAGGCATGTCACAGGGGCTTTCTGGCGACCGCCCCGTACATGGCGATGTCCTCGTCCCTGATGGCCTCGGCGCCGCTGCCGGCGCCGTCCGGGCGCCACTTGTGGACCTGGGCCACCCCGGGGCCGGCCAGCTCAAGACCCTCGAAGAACTCCTCGGCCTCGGCCTCGGTGCGCAGCCGCATGGGCATGCCACGGGCGGCGTACTCGCGGGCGACCCGGCCGACCTCGTCGGGGGCGAAGTCGGCGGTGCCGATGGACATCGCGAGGTAGCTGCCAGGGGGCAGCGGCTCCAGCAGGCGGCGGACGATGCCGACGGCGTCGTCCTCGTCCAGGACGAAGTGGACGATGGCGATCACCGTCAGACCCACCGGCTTGCCGAGGTCCAGGGTCTCCCGCAGCTCCGGGGCGGCGAGGATGGCGGCCGGGTCCCGCATGTCGGCCTCGACGTAGGCGGTCCTGCCCTCGGGGGTGCTGGCGAGCAGGCCCTGGGAGAGGGTGAGGACGATGGGGTCGTTGTCCACGTAGACGATCCGGGAGTCGGGGGCGACCGCCTGGGCTATCTCATGGAGGTTGGGCGAGGTGGGGATGCCGGTGCCGATGTCGAGGAACTGCCGGATGCCGGCCTCCTCGGCCAGGTAGCGCACGGCCCGGTGCATGAAGTCACGGTTGGCCCGCATGTGGACCGGCAGGGCCGGCCACTCGGCGGTCATGGCGTCGCCGGCCTCCTTGTCGGCCGGGTAGTAGTCCTTGCCGCCGATGATGTAGTCGTAGATGCGCGCGGAATGCGCGCTCTGGGTGTCGATGCGGTCGGCCGACCAGCCGTTCTCGTGCAACGCGGTCCCTCCATCGGGTAATTGGTTCGTCATGAGCTGTCCAGGGTCAGGAATCAGCAGAGGAAGTCGGCGGCACCGGCTTTGATGCCGTCGACGAAAGAGGTCATCGCCCCGGGCGGGAAGACCAGGGCCGGGCCGTCCGGATCGGTGGACTGACGCAGCGCCACCCGGCCGTCGTTGAGCTTCTTCGCCTCCACGCAGGCGCCACCGGCGTCGTCGCTCCAGGGCTTGCGCCAGCCCTTGGCGCCCAGATCGGTGGAGGGCATGCCGTTGCGTATGTGGTGGTGCACTCACAGCTCCTTGCGAATCGCGCCGAGAAGTTCCTCGGTCTTCCTGGCCGGTACCGACTGGGCGCCCAGCCGGTCCAGCGCCTCGCGGTACACAAGGACGTCCTCGTCCTTGTCGAGGTAGACCGCGCCGACCATGCCGTTGAGATAGACGATGTCGGGGAGTTCGCGGGCCTTGAACCGGAAGAGGTGGAAGGCCCCGGCCCGCATCGCCGGATGCGGGCCGTTCCTGAACGGCATGATCTGCAGCGTCACATGGGGCAGCGCGCTTACCGCGATCAGGTGGTCGATCTGGGCGCGCATCACCTCGGCGCCGCCGACCGGCCACCGCAGCACCGTCTCGTCCATCACCACCCACAGCCGGGGCGGGTTCTGACGGTGCAGCAGTTCCTGCCGCTGCATCCGCAGCGCGACCATCCGCTCGGTGGCCCCGTCCGACGCGTGCGGGTTCCCGGCGGTGAGCAGGGCCCGTGCGTACTCCTGGGTCTGCAGCAGGCCGTGGACGAACTGCGGCTCGTAGGCCCGGATCTGCAGCGCCGCCCGTTCCAGGCTCAGATACGCGGCGAACCAGTCCGGCATCACATCGCGGTAGTTGTGCCACCAGCCGCGCTTGTTGGCCTCGCGGACCGACTGCAGGAAGGTGTCGATCTCGTTCTGGTCCGTGATCCCGTACGTACGGAGCAGCTTCTCGACCTCGGCCAGCCTGAGCCGGGCCACCTTGGCGGCCTCCATCCGGCGCAGCGTCGAGTGGCTCACCCCGATGGCCTCGGCAGCCTGTTCGAAGCTCAGTCCGGCGCGGGTGCGCAGCTCTTCGAGCTGCCTCCCGAGGATCATGCGCAGGACGGTCGGAGCGTCGCCCCAGGCGGTCTCCACACTCACGTCCTGCCTCCTCGGCGCCGGGTGCACGGTCGTAGTGTGCCACGGCCGACCTGCGGCAACAGCAGTTGCACTGCGTAATATGCAAATTTCAAGTCGCCTGTTGCGTGCTGAATCCGTCAACTGACACAGTGACGTCAGGGCAGACGAAAGGTGAACCCCATGCATCCCTCCGCCGCCCCCCAACTGTGCGATGACGTGGTCCTGGTGGCCTCCGAAGCCCAGAGCGGCAGCGGGCTGGGAGGGCCTGTCCGGCGGCGGACGGGCCCTAGAGGCATCGTCCGGGCCGAGTTCGCCTCCGGGCAGAACCAGCGGCCTCTTCCTTGAGCCGCCCTTGCTTGAGCCGCCCTCAGCCGCGGGTGTCCGCACGACGGCCGCCCTTGTCCGGAAGCAGCCTCTGATGCCGTCGTCCTGGCCCCGGCCCCCTTTGCTCTCGTACGCCCGCACCAGCCCCCGTGCCCCGCGTGGATGCCGCCGACGGCTTGTCCTTCCCCCCGATCTCCCGGCCGCCCTCGGGTGCGACGCCGTCGGCATCCCCGCCGAGCACGGCCAGCGGATCATCGACGCACTCCCCCGCACAGGCTGCGTCTTCGCCGACGACCGCCACTGGTGGTGGATCGTCCCCTCCGGTTCCCACCTCGGCGTCAGCTGGCCCGGTTTCACCCAGTACTCCGTAGGTGCCCAGCTGACCACTCCCTCCGCTCACGACCCCCGCCTGATCCACCGCCCCCACGACTCGCCCTACACGCCGCCGCTCCCGCTGTACTTCGCCGCCTGCCACATCGGCGCCGCCTGATCCGCGCTGGAACCGGATGAACCCGGCGTCCGTTCCATCGATGAACACGATGAGCACGCACGGCGGCGAGGGGCGGCGATGGGCGAGTTGGTCTCCGGTGGCAACCGGACGCTGCCCGACGGCTCGCTCGCGATCCGGGTGCCGGGGCCGTTCGACCTCTCCGTACTGATCACCGGTGACAACGGAAAGGTCGCCGGGGACGGTGACTTCGTCTTCTTCAACCAGCCGTCCGCTCCCGGTGCCCGGCTGCACGGCGACACGGTCACCGTGGACCCACGGTCGCTGCGGGCAGGGGCGAGCCGGGTCACGGTGGCCGTCAGCCCCGCCGATCCCGGCACACCTCTCGGAAGGCTGCCGGTGCCCGCCATGAGCGTGACGGGGAACGGCGGAGCGGTGCTCGCCCGCTTCACCCCGCCGCAGCCGACGTACGAGACCGTGCTGCTGATCGCCGAGATCTACCGGCGCGGCACCGAGTGGAAGCTGCGGGCCCTCGGCCAGGGCTACGCGGACGGCCTGGCCGGCGTGGCACGCGACTTCGGCGTCGACGTCCTGGACGACGACCCGCCACCGGTCCGCTCCCCCTCACCGTCGCCGGACGGCTTCCTCCCCCGCGTCAACGCCGAGCGGTCCCGGGCCGGCGCTCCCCCCGTCACCCTTGACGCAAGGCTCGCCTCGGCCGCCCAGGCTCACGCCGCGAGCATGGCCGCGCACGGCCGCCTCGGCCTGGAGAGCCCCGCCGGCCGGTCGGTCTTCCACCGCGTCGCCGCCGGCGGTTACGCGTGTCTGTCCATCGCCGAGCACATCGTCTCCGGGCCCCGCACCCCGGCGGAATTCGTGGACTACTGCCTGGCCGCGGAGCAGCGCCGACTCCCCTTCCACAACCCGGCGTTCAGCCATGTCGGACTCGGCCGCGCCACCGGCGGGCCATCCGGTGACGTCTACTGGACCGCCCTGTGGGCCCAGCCGTTCACCCCGGCCGGCCTGGCCCGCCTGGCATCCGACGTGGTCATCCTCACCAACGCCGAACGGGCCGGCGCCGGACTGGCACCTCTGACCGTCGACCCGGCACTGACCGCCGCCGCCCAGGCGCACAGCGACGACATGGTCGCCCGCGACTTCTACGCCCACACCACCCCCGAAGGCCGCCGGCCCTGGGACCGCGCCGCCACCGCCGGCTCCACCCACCGCGGCATCGGCGAGAACATCGCCTGCGGCCAGCGCACCCCCGCCGAGGTCGTCCTCGGCTGGATGAACAGCCCGGGCCACCGCGCCAACATCCTCAAACCGGACTTCACCCACATCGGCATCGGCCACGCCATCGGCAGCCATGCCGGTACTTACTGGACCCAGCTCTTCGGCATGGCCTGACAGCCGGGCCGGGACCCTCACATCAGTCGAGGGCGGCCGTGATGGCCGTGAGGTAACGGTCGACGGGGCCGAGGGTGACCAGGCCGCTGCCCCCGCCCGCGAGTTCGCCTGCAGCGGGCAGCAGGCGGGAGCGGACCCGCCTGAGGACGGCGCGGTCGCCGAGTTCCAGGGCGACGGCGGCCTGCAGGCAGCACAGCACCTCGTACATCAGGTCCGCGGGCGGCTCCGGCAGGGCGCGCAGCGCTGCCCGTGCGTCGGCGCGGCGGCCCGTACGCAGCAGGGCGAAGGGTTCGGCCCAGGGACGGTACGGGCCCCAGTCCGCGCTCGGGGCGACGCCGTCGGCCGCCCGCAGGGCGGATGGAGGGCCGTCGGCCAGGCGGCAGCACAGCAGGGCGAGCGGCATGAGACCGTGCCGCAGCCCCGGCATGCCGGCGCCGTCCAGCCGCGCGGCGGCCGCCCGGTAGGCGGCCTCGGCCTGCGACCGCTGACCGGAGTCGGCCAGCCGCAGCGCCCCGTACCACCGGGTGAAGACACCCACCAGCGGCAGTTCGTGGCGCTCGGCCAGGCGGTCCGCGGCGGCGGCGTGCACGTCCGCCGCGGGGAAGTCGGCGAGCGCGCTGCGGGCCTGAAGCCGGATCAGGTGGCCGAGCACCTCGAAGGTCATCAGGCCGTGGCGGGCGGCCAGGGCGATCAGCTCCGCGCCGATCGCGTCTCGTTGCGGCGCGAGGCCCGCCCGGGTGCAGGACTGCATGAACACCCCGTTGAGGGCGAAGGCCAGCAGCGCGGGATCGTCCAGGCGGCGGGCGATCTCCTCCGCGTCGCGAGCGGCCCGGGGCCCGCGCGGGGAGCGGGTGCCGCGCATCTCCATCGCGATCGTGGCCAGCAGGCGGCAGCGCGCGGCGTCCTGCGAGCCGCCGTCCGGCAGGGCGGCGATGGTGCGCTCGGCCGCGGCGACGACCTGCCCGGCCAACTGCGGGTCGTCGCCGCGGGTCCAGATCGCGGGCACGTCGTAGGCGCCGATCACCCTGGCGGTGAGCTCCGGGTCGCCGAACTCCTCCGTCGAGGTGATGGCCGCCATGCGGTGCTGCCGGGCGGCCTCCAGGCCACCGCCCCCGGTCACCGCGAGGTTCCGGATCAGGCCGACCGTCGACTCCAGCCGGGCCCGGGCACCGGCGGCCACATTACGGTCGTACGCCGCGGCCGCCTGCGTCCACAGCCGGGCCGCCCCGGTCGCCGCCGGCTCGGCCGCAAGGTCCAGGCACGGGTCCTGGGTGAGGATGTCCGCCTCCAGCCGGCGCAGGCGCGGGCCCGGGTCCACCCCCAGCCGGCCGACCAGGGCCGCCCGCGCCCGGCGCAGCACCGCGAGCGCGTCCCCCTGGCGGCCCGCACGGTAGAGCGCGAGCGCCAACAGCCCCCATGCGTCCTCGCGCCAGGGATGGTCGACCACGTGCGCGTCCAGATCGGGCACCGCCTCGGCGGCCCGGCCCAGCGCCAGCCGGGCCTCAGCCCGCTGCTCCTCGGCCCGCAGCCGCAGCTCGGACAAGCGGGAGCGCTCGGCCCGGCACCAGTTCTCCTGCTCGAACTCGCCGTAAGCGGGACCGCGCCACAGCCCCAGCGCCTCCTGAAGCCGCGTTGCCGCCCGCGCGGGCGGCAACGCCGGCGCGGCACCGACGGCCGCCTCGAAGCGCCAGGCATCCACGGCGTCCGGATCCGCGCGCAACGCGTAACCGGGACCTTCCGTGACCAGCAGACGAGCCGGCGCCCTCGGCGGACGATCCGGCTCCAGGACACGGCGCAGCGCGGCGACGAAGGTCTGCACGGCACCGACGGCGCCCGGCGGAGGCTCCTCCCACAGGTCCTCGACCAGGCGGGCCACCGGGACAACGCGGCGGCGGGCCACGATCAACCGGGCCAGGACCGCCCGATGCCGCGGCCCCTTCAACGCGAGCACGCCACCGCCACGCTCCGCCACCACAGGCCCGAGCACACCGAACGCGACCGGTTCCATACCGCCACGGTAGTTGCTGACCGGATGCTGATTCGCACGCGGCAGGCTCGTCGTGCCCCGCCGCCCGGCGGACGCCTCCCGAAACTAGCGAGAGCAGCCCACCATGACCGTGGCACCGTCCATCCCCGGCTTCGCGTACCAGCGCGTACCCGTCGCCGACGACGTGACCCTCAACGTCGCCGTCGGCGGCTCGGGCAGCCCGATCGTGCTGCTGCACGGCTTCCCCCAGACCCACCTGATGTGGCGGCACGTCGCCGCCGATCTCGCCGCCGACCACACCGTCATCTGCCCCGACCTGCGAGGCTACGGCGCCAGCGACAAACCCGCCGACACCGACGGCACCGCCTACGCCAAGCGCACCATGGCCGCCGACATCATCGCCCTGGCACGCGCACTCGGGCACGACCGATTCGCCCTCGCAGGCCACGACCGCGGCGCCCTGGTCGCCTTCCGCGCCGCACTCGACCATCCCGGCGCCATCACCCACCTGGCCTGCCTCGACGTACTGCCCACCCTGGACATGTGGGACGTCACGCGCGGCACGACCGCCGCCGTCGGCTTCCACCTCTACCTCATGGCCCAGCCCCCGGGCCTGCCCGAGCAGCTGATCGCCGCCGCCCCGGACGTGTTCTTCGGCCACTTCCTCGACATCTGGGCAGGCGCCCCACAGACCATCCCCGCCGACATCCGCGCCGCCTACCTGGACGCCTCCCGCAACGCGGTGACCTCCATCGTGGCCGACTACCGCGCCTCCGCCGGCATCGACATCGACCACGACCGGGCCGACCACGACACCGGCAACCAGCTGCGCATGCCTGTCACCGTGCTCCAGCAGGACTGGGGCGCCGCCCTCGGCTTCGACGCCCCGGCGCTCTGGCAGGCCTGGGCACCGGACCTCTCCCACACCACCGTCACCTACGGCCACTTCATGGCCGAAGAAGCCCCCGAACAGATCGCCGCCGCGCTGCGGAAACTCACGGCACGCTGACACAGGACAGGCCCTAGTCCCGCCCGTGCGACTCCGCGGCGCGCCGCGCCAAGGAGTCGAAAACGACGGCCGTGAGCAGCACCCCGCCGGTGATCATGAACTGGACGGGGGTCTCTACTCCCAGCAGCGCCATGCCCGAGGCGATCGACTGGATGATGAGCACCCCCAGCAGTGCGGACCAGGTCGAGCCGCGGCCGCCGAAGAGGCTGGTGCCGCCGATGATGGCTGCGGCGATGGCGTTGATCAGCAGCATGCCGGAGCCCGAGACCTGGCTCGCCGAGGTGAGGCGTGACGCGATGAACAGGCCGCCGACCGCGGCGAGGGTCCCCGACACCATGAACACCGAGATCCGTACGCGCGCCACGTCGACGCCGGCCCGCCGGGCTGCCTCCACGCCGCCGCCCAGGGCGAGGATCTGCCGGCCGTAGGGGGTGCGGCGCAGGAAGAGGTCCGAGGCGATGATGACCGCGAGGAAGATCAGGAGCGCCAGCGGCAGGCCCTCGAAGCGGCCCAGCACGTAGACGGTGGCGAAGGCGACCACCGCGAGGAGGGCCGTACGCGCCCAGATCTCGCCCACAGGGCGATACGGCATCCCGGCGGCGCTGCGGCGTCTGCGGTTGCGGAAGGAGACGAGGAGGTACGCGGCCGTACCGAGCGCCGCCAGGCCGTAGGTGGCGAGGGCGGCGGCGAAGTAGCGGCTGGTCAGCGTGGCGACCAGGCCGTCCTCGCTGAAGTTGATGGAGCTGTCCGGCCCCAGGAGGTAGAGCATCAGGCCGTTCCAAAAGAGCAGGCCCGCGAGGGTGACGACGAACGCGGGTACGCCGATCTTGGCGAAGAAGAACCCTTGGAGGCCCCCGGCGGCCGCGCCGCAGATCAGCGCGATGATCACGGCGAGCCATTCCGGCATTCCGAGGTTCACGTTCAGCGCGGCGAACAGGGCGCCCGCCAGGCCGGCGAGCGAGCCCACCGACAGGTCGATCTCGCCGATCAGCAGCACGAAGACGATGCCGACGGCGACCATGCCGGTCCCGACGATGTCCACGCTGAGGACGGACAGGTTGCGGGGCGAGAGGAAGTTGTCGTTGAGGCCCTGGAAGATCATCCAGGTCACGGCGAGAGCGAGCAGGACGGGGGCCGGGCCGAGGTCGCCTTCGTGCAGTCTGCGGCGCACCACGCCGGCGTACGCCCTGAGATGTCCGGCGTACCACCGGCGTCCGCCGCGGGGTCGGCCGGCGGCGGGCGCGGCATCGTCGGCGCGCGCCTGCCTCTCCCTCCCCTGCCCGCTCTCCCTCCCCTGCCCGCTCTCCCTCCCCCGCCCGCTCCCCCTCACGGCCATGCCTCCTCCGGGTAGGTCGCGCGGTGGGCCACGGCGTTGTCCGCCGCGCCGGTGATGGAGGAGATGATCTGTTCCTGGGAGGTGGTGGTCACGTCGAAGAGGCCGTTGTTGCGGCCGAGGCGCAGGACGGCGACCCGGTCTGCGACGGCCTTGATGTCACCCATGTTGTGGCTGATGAGGAGCACCCCGAGGCCCCGGTCGCGCAGTGACTCGATGAGGTCGAGGAGCTGACTGGTCTGCTCGACGCCCAGGGAGGCGGTGGGCTCGTCGAGCAGGAGCAGTCTGGGCGAGCCGAGGATCGAGCGGGTGATCGCGACGACCTGCCGCTGGCCGCCGGACAGGGTGGCGAGCGGCACCCGCACGTCCGGGATGCGGATGGACAGGGTGTGGAGCAGTTCGCGGGTTTGGCGCTCCATCTCCACCTCGTCGAGGACGCCGAACCGGTGGATCTCCCGGCCGAGGAAGAGGTTGCCGACGACATCGAGGTTGTCGCACATCGCGAGGTCCTGGTAGACGGTCGCGATCCCCAGGACCTGGGCGTCCTGGGGACGCTTGATCTGGACGGCGTCCCCCTGCCACTCGACGATGCCTCTGTCGGCGGGGCCGACCCCCGAGATCACCTTGACCAGGGTGGATTTGCCTGCGGCATTGTCGCCCACCAGGGCGACCACCTCGCCGGCCCTGATCTCCAGCTCTACGTCCACCAGCGCCTGGACGGCGGCGAATCGTTTGGAGACGCCGCGCAAGGCCAGCAGGGGCTGAGGCACGGGGCCACCTCCTTCCGCCTTCGGGGAAAACCCGTCAAGTGAGTCCGGCCTTGTCGCAGGCGGACCGGAGATTCGGAGTACAGATCTGGTCGATGGTGTACATACCATCCTTTACCAGAGTGTTCTTGATGTTGCCGACCGTCACCGAGACGGACGGGAGCAGGACCGCCGGGATGTGCTTCGTGGTGGGGCTGTCGACGGTGCCGGTGGCGATGGACTCGACCGTCTTGCCGCGCCCAAGGGCGATGGCCATCTCGGCGGCGGCGTCGGCCTCGGGCTTGAAGGGCTTGTAGACGGTCATGTACTGCTCGCCCCGGACGATGCGACGCACGGCGGCGAGGTCGGCGTCCTGACCGGTGATCGGGGGCAGCGGCCTGACCTCGGCGGCGTTGAGGGCGGAGACCACAGCGCCGGCGAGGCTGTCGTTGGCGGACAGGACACCGTCGATGTTGCCCCCGCCCAGGGCGGCGATGGCGCCGGTCATGTTGACGAAGGCGTTCTCCGGCCGCCATCCGACGGTGTCGTACGACTTGCCGATCTTCACCTGGCCCTTGAGGACGGAGAGCGATCCCCCCTTGTACCAGCCCGCATTGGGGTCGATCGTGGCACCGTTCATCATGACGATCTGGCCGCCGTGCGCCTTCGCGCCCATGGCCTTCAGGAGCCCCTGGCCCTGAAGCCTGCCGACCTTCGCACCGTCGAAGGTGACGTAACCGGAGATCGGGCCCTGCGCGAGCCGGTCATAGGCGACGACCGGGATACCGGCCCGGTGCGCGGCCTCGACCGAGGGGTGTATCCCCTCGGCGTCGATGGCGGCGAGGATCAGGACATCCACCCCCCTGGTGATCATGGCCTCGAGCTGCTGCCGCTGGACCGCCGGGTCGGGCGTGGCGGCGACAGTCACGGGGCAGTCCGGGCACAGCTGCTTCAGCTTCTTCTCGATCAGGGGCCTGTCGGACTGCCCGAAGCGAGAGGCCCCGCCACCCGGGAGCAGCACGCCGATGGTGATGCTGTCGTTACCGCCCCCACCACCCCCGCCGCAGCCCGCGACCAGGGTCAGGGCCAGGCCGGCGGCAACCGCGACCGCCGCCGCCGCCGACGCACGGGGGAGGGACCTGCGCTTCATGGCCGGAAGGCCGGCACCGAGACCCATCTTCGGTTCCTTAGAAATATGTCCGACATTGCCCCGTAATGGGCGCTTAATACCAAGCGTAGCCAAGGACCGGGCCACTTACCGGACGAGTTACGGGGCGAGTCCGGCCTTGTCGCAGGCGGACCGGAGCTTCGGGGTGCAGATCTGGTCGACGGTGTACACGCCGTCCTTGACGAGTGTCTGCTCGATGTTGCCGACCGTCACCGCGCTCGGAGTGAGCAGGACGCTGGGGATGTGCCGTGTGGTGGGGCTGTCGGTCGTCGTGGTGGCGACTTCGCCGAGATCCTCACCGCGCCCCAGAGCGACGGCCATGGCGGCGGCCGCCTCGGCCTCCGCTCCGAACGGTTTGTACACCGTCATGTACTGCTCGCCCTTGACGATGCGCTGCACGGCGTCGAGCTGGGCGTCCTGGCCGGTGACGGGAGGAAGCTCGCCGACACGGGCGCTCTTGAGAGCGGCGATGACGCCTGTGGCTATCGCGTCGTTCGCCGCCAGGACGCCGTCGATCCGGTCCGGGCCCAGGGCCGCGATGGCGGCCGACATGTTGGCGTGGGCGTTCTCCGTACTCCAGCCCGGGGTGTCGTACGACCTGGCGATGTTCACCTTGCCCGCGATGACGGACAGCGCGCCCTTGCGGTACCACGCCGCGTTGGGGCTGGTCGGATCGCCGTTCATCATCACGACGTTCTCGTTCACGACGTTCCCGCCGTTCGCCTTGTCGTCCATGGCCTTCAGGAGCGCCTCGCCCTGGAGCCTGCCGACCTGCCCACCGTCGAAACTGACATAGCCCGAGATCGGGCCTTCGGCGAGCCGGTCATAGGCGACGACGGGGACACCGGCCTTGTGCGCCTCCTGGATCGAGGAGCGCAGCGCCCTGGTGTCGGTGGCGTCGAGGATCAGGACCCTGACCCCCTTGGTGATCATGGAGATCATCTGTTGCCGCTGCCTCGTGGTATCGCCCTCGGCGTTGGCGTAGTCCACGGTGCAGCGGGGACACAGCTTCTTCAGCTCCTTCTCGATCAGCGGCTTGTCGGAGTGCTCCCAGCGGGGGACGGTGCGGCTCGGAAGCAGCAGGCCGACGGCGAAGCTGTCCGTGCCGGACTGCTGGTCTCCTCCGCAGGCGGCCAGGGACATCGCCATCAGTCCGGCGACGAGCGCCGCGACAGGCGCCGCGATGGCGTGCCATGTGCGGGTCCTCATGACAGACCCCCTCGTTTCGTTCGGGGCACGACGATCTCGCTCCACACCTGCTTGCCGCCGGCCACCGGCACGGAGCCGAAGGACTCCGACGTCGCTTCGACCAGAAACAGGCCTCGGCCGCCGGTCGCCTCCCAGTCCACGATCACCGGCTTGGCGGGCGCACGCGGCGAGGAGTCGGTCACGCAGATCCGTATCCGGTCCCCGCGGAGCATCAGGTCGACGCGCACCGGGCCCTGGGTGTGCACCAGGGCGTTGGTGACCAGCTCCGACACGACCAGCAGCGCCGCGTCGGCCACTGCTTCGATCTTCCAGCCACGCAGAGTGCGCGCGGTGAAACGGCGGGCGTGCATGACGGCGTCCGGCAACCGCCACACCACCCAGCCGGCCCGTATCGGCCGGCTCTTCATGCCGTCGTAGCGCAGCAGCAACAGCGCCACGTCGTCCTCACGGGGCTCGACGCCGCCGAGCAGTTCGTCGGCCATCCGCCCCGGATCCGCCGGATCGGCCGCCGCGAGCGCGGTCCGCGTCCGCTGCATGCCCACGTCCAGGGGCAGGTCGGCGGCCTCGACCAGGCCGTCGGTGACCAGGGCGATCACCGTGCCGGGGGCCAGCGTGACCGCGGTCATGGGAAACTCCGCGTCCGCGACGACGCCCAGCGGGAGCCCGCCCTCGACCTGCACCTCCTCGGTACTGCCGTCGGGATGGCGCACCAGCGGTGAGAGATGCCCGGCCCGGACGAACAGGGTGTTGCCCTCCTCCAAGTCCAGTTCGGCGTAGCAGCAGGTGGCGAACAGATCGGTCTCCATACCGACGAGGAGCCGATTGGCGTGCGAGACGACCACGTCGGGCGGGTGGCCCTCCACCGCGTACGCCCTGACCGCGGTACGCATCTGCCCCATGATCGTTGCGGCTCCGGCACTGTGTCCTTGCACGTCACCGATGACCAGCGCCACCCGGTGCTCGGACAGGGCGATGACGTCGTACCAGTCACCGCCCACCTGCAACCCGCGCCTGGCGGGCAGATAGCGGGCGACGGCGATCGCCCCGGGCAGCTCGGGGAGGCGCCGGGGCAGCAGACTGCGCTGCAGCATCGTCGCGAGCTCCTGCTCGGCGTCGTGCGCGTGCGCGCGCATGAGGGCCTGCCCGACCAGCGCCGCGGTGGCGGTCAGCAGGGACCGCTCCTCTGGGACGAACTCGTGCGGCTGGTCCCAGCCGACCAGGCACACTCCGGCGACCCAGCCCTTGGCGGGCAGCGGCAGGACCGCCAGACCTCCGGCGCCGATGCCCGCGAGCCCGGATTCGAGGGGTGTGCCGGCGGGCCACAGATCCATACGTCCGTCCCGCAGGGCCAGCTGCAAGGTGGGCAGGGCGCTGACCGGTGCGTCGGGCCATTCCGAACGCCACTCGGCACGCCATGTCTCCGGCCAGGCGGCGGGATGGGGCGGGTCGAGCACGGTGACCATGAGCCGGTCGTCCTGCAGCTCGGCGAGCGCCACCCGGTCGGCGCCCAGCGGCTCCCGCAGCGCGGTGACCACCACACGGCTGACGTCACGGACCGTCGCTGCATCATCGAGTGCCGCGGTCAGCCACTGGATCCTGGAGACGTCATCGGCGCTCTGGCGAAGGACCGAGGTCGCCGTCACCATGCCCAGCACCTGCTCCGGACGGCCGTCGGCGCTCACCACCACCCGGCAGCTCAGGCTCAGCCAGCGCATTTCACCGGTGGGGCGACGGACACGGAACTCCAGCTCCCGCCGGCCGAACGCCTGCGTGGACGGCTCCACGACCGACATCAGCGCGTGCATGTCCTCCGGCAGGGCATGCGCGAGCAGGGTGTCCGCCTCGCCGTCGAAGTCTTCCGGCGCGATTCCGACCAGCTCGAGCAGGGTTTCGTCCGCCTCGATCAGGCCGGTGTCCGGCACCAGGACGAAGTAGCCGACGCGCAGACTCCGCAGGGCGGGACCGAGCAGCGACGACGCGGGTGCGGGGCGGCCGGTCCCGGACTGGAGCATGCCGCCCACCGCGTCGGCGTACCGCTCCAGGAAACGCCGCTGCTCGGGCTCGAAGCCGTCCGCGGAAGCCCCCACGACGACGAGGCAGCCCAGCCGCCTGCCCTCCGTCCCCATTGGCAGCGCGGCAAGGGACGCCTCCGCTCGCGGCGGCGTCGGCCCCCCTTCGGAGTACGCGGCGAGTCCCGCCCGATCCAGCCACAGCGGCCGGTCGGTGCGCACGGCGTGCGCCGCGGGCGAGCCGCCGGACAGGGGCAACCGCTCCGGCAGCCTGAACTCGGACGTCGCACACCCGGCCGTCTCCGCCAACCGAAGCTCTTCGTTCCCGTCATTCCCGGCACCCGGCACATACACCGCTGCCAGCGCCGCTCCGGCGAACGTCAGCGCCCGATCACTCACCGCGGCCTCCGGCACCGGAGGCCGCGGCGCCGGGGCCTCGGATGCACCGGATACCCGCAGCTCCGAGACTCCGGTCCGGGCACGGCCGTCATGAGGCATGTCCGCGACGTACCTCCCGTCCATGCGGTGGGTGCCGACAGCTTGAGGTCAGCCACCCCGTACCAGAATCGCACATATGGGACAACCGGACAGATCCACTCGATCGCCGTCAGTGGCGGCACCGTCCGTCCCCGGGAGGGTTTGGTCGTGGACGCCGCCGCGCCGCCGCACATCGCGCCCTGATGCCCTCCGTCGAGCACCGCACCTCGGATTACCTGAACAACCAGGCCGAGAACAGCCATCCACCATCGGCTGGAGAAAGCTGCGGGGAGAGCCGCACGCCAGTGGAATCATGTGCCCGGAGCAGATGTACAGAGCCACAAAAGGGTGCGATGGGCGGGGCGGGGTTGGAACAGAAGCTGGTGCCTTCCGGCAAGAACGCGCGATCGGTCCTTGCGCAGGCAGACGTGCTCCTCAGGGCGGCTCTTACGGTCATCGCCGACCACACCGAGGTGGTGTCGGGAATCCGGGCCGCTCTGTCACCGCTGACGGACGCTCTGGTCCGCCGGGAACTCGACGGCATCCCGGTGTCCCGTCTCAAGGACGTCACCGAGGGCCGGCTGCGCCTGGGCGCTCTGGAGTCGGCCGGGTACACGACGGTCGGGCGGGTCCTGGGCGCCAGGCCGTACGCGCTCCAGCAGATCCCGGGCATCGGCGCCCAGAGCGCCAACCAGGCCATCGCCGCCGCACGGCAGATCGCGACCGCCATGGAGGAGCACGTCGCCGTCCGGATCGACGCCGACGCGAGTGACGACACCGACACCACGGCCCTGGTCACCGCGCTGAACCGGCTGGTGAACGCCGGTCCCGACATCCCCCGCGCCATCGACACCGCCGCGCGGATCGACAACGAGCTCGCCCCACTGCTCACGGCCGCCCGCCCCGCCCGAGGCCGGCTACGCATGCTGCTCGTCGGAAAGGAGCGGCGGCAGCAGGCACTCGACGCCGTCCAGCAGATCGACGCCCTTCTCGCCGACGCCGACACGCACGCCGTCCCCCTGCTGCTCGCCCAGGCGGCAACAGACCTTCTCCGCCCCTCCGACCCGGCGGACCAGGCGTGGCTGGACTTCAGGGTCCGCCCCGCCGAATACACCGTCCTGCTCTCCGAAATCGCCGGACTCACCCCGGACCTCGACGCCGCCGAGGGCTTCCTCCCCAGCGAGGTGTCCGACCGCGTACGCGCCCAGCGGCTGGACGACACCCACCGCCGGGTGTCCCTGCGCGGCTACCAGGCGTTCGGAGCCCGCTTCGCCCTGGCCCAGCGGAGGGTGGTTCTGGGCGACGAGATGGGCCTGGGCAAGACCATCCAGGCCATCGCCGCCCTCGCCCACCTCAAGGCCGAGGGCGCCACGCACTTCCTGGTGGTCTGCCCGGCCAGTGTCCTGATCAACTGGATCCGCGAAATCGAGTCCCGTAGCACCCTGGACGCCTACGGGGTGCACGGTCCGGACCGTGACGCCGCTCTCGCCGAGTGGATCCGCCACGGCGACACGGCCGTCACCACCTTCGACGTACTGGGAACCCTGGCCCTCCCCGACGACATCCCGATCGGCATGCTCGTCGTCGACGAAGCCCACTACGTCAAGAATCCCGACACCCGACGCTCCCGGACCATCGCCGCCTGTACCGCACGCACCGATCACGTCCTGTTCCTCACCGGTACCCCCATGGAGAACCGCGTCGAGGAGTTCCGCAACCTGGTCCACCACCTCCAGCCCGACCTCCTCCCCCACATCCGGCACAGCGACGCCGTCGCCGGCTCCCACGCATTCCGCAAAGCCGTCGCCCCCGCATACCTGCGCCGAAACCAGCAGGACGTCCTCACCGAACTCCCCGAACTCGTCCAGATCGACGAATGGGAGGAGTTCAGCCCCGCCGACCTCGCCGCCTACCGCGAAGCCGTCGCCGCCGGGAACTTCATGGCCATGCGCCGCGCCGCCTACGCAGCCCCCGCGAAGTCGGCCAAACTCCGGCGACTGCTGGAACTCGTCGCCGAGGCCGCCGACAACGGCCTCAAGGTCGTCGTCTTCTCCCACTTCCGCGACGTACTGACCGCCGCCCACGAAGCCCTCGGCACCGGCACCCCTGCCGTCTTCGGCCCCATCACCGGCAGCGTCACCGCAACCCGGCGCCAGGAACTCGTGGACGCCTTCACCGCGGCCCCCGGCCACGCCGTCCTGCTCAGCCAGATCCAGGCCGGCGGCACCGGCCTCAACATGCAGGCCGCCTCCGTCGTCATCCTCTGCGAACCCCAGGTCAAGCCCACCCTGGAAGCGCAGGCCATCGCCCGCGCCCACCGCATGGGCCAGATCCGTCACGTCCAGGTCCACCGCCTCCTCACCACCGACAGCATCGACCAGCGCATCCTCGACATCCTCGGCATCAAGCAGCGGCTCTTCGACGCCTACGCCCGCCGCAGCGACCTCGCGGAGTCCACCCCCGACGCCGTCGACGTCTCCGAACAGTCCCTCGCCCGCCAGATCGTCGAGGAAGAGCAAGCACGCCTCGCCCTCACCCCCACTCCGGTCGTCGGCGTCGACCTCCATAAGGATCTCGGCGCAGCTTCAGCGCCGGCCTCAAACCCCTGACGTCGCTGTGTCGTACAACTGCCAGGCGGGGATCCGGACGGCGTCCAGCAACTCACACCGACGGAGCATGAGGCGCAGGTACTGCGTTGCCCCGGCGCTGCCAGAGTTCGGCGTCGCCGAACGGAATCCAACTCAGCGTGACGACGCGGCCTCCTGGCACCCGACATCTAAATTCGGTGTAGTGACCTACTTCGGGACACCTCGACCGGGTCCAGTAGCGGTCGAAGTCGCCGTTGGCGAGCAGTGCGCGGATTTTCAGGACGGCTTCGGCGCCGGCGCTCCGCCCGGCCGTCGACGCGTTCGTCCGACAAATTCGCTACCCGGCGGCCGGAGCGCCGTGATACACAACCGCCGTGCAAAACATTTTGGAGTTCCCCGAGGTCCTGCGGCTGATCGAAGACCGCTCGGCCGCGTTCCGCGCCGCGATCGCGTCCGCCCCCGACCTTGACGTCCAGGTCCCGACCTGCCCGGACTGGACGCTGCGCGAACTGGCGCAGCACCTCGGCGACGGCCGCCGCCGCCAGGCCGCCATCGTCGCGGCGGGCCCGGGCGCTGAGCCCCCGGCGAGGACGGACCCGAAGGGCGCCCCGACCGCGCCCCGCGACCACGAAGCCCTGGACGCCTGGCTCGCCGAGTCGACCGAGCTCATGCTCGACGCGATGCGCGAGGCCGGCCCGGACCGCGGCTGCTGGACCTGGTGGGGCCGCTCGCAGGCCCCGGAGACCAGCGGAGCCGTGGCCCGGCACCAGATCCAGGAGATCGCTGTCCACACCTACGACACCCAGCTCACCCAGGGGGCCGCACAGCCGCTGCCGACGGACGTCGCGGTCGAGGGTGTCGACGAGTTCCTGACGACCGTCTCGGCGACGACCGTCCCCTGGCCGTTCAAGCCGGCGACCATCGACCTGCACACGACCGAGGGCCGCTCCTGGCGCCTGACCCTCAACGCCGACGGCGTCCGCTGCGACGACCTCGCCGCCGACGCGGAGCCGGGCGACATGGCGATGCGAGGCGCAGCGAGCGAACTGGTCCTCTACTTCTACGAGCGCGTCCCGCTCGACGGCCTGGAGACCACCGGCGACACCGAGCCGATGGAGCAGCTCGCAGACTGGGACCCGAACGCGTAAAACGCGCACTTGTGACGCATCTGTCGGTTGTGCGCGCGCTCCTGCGGGCGCCACTGGGCCCGGGGTTGCGGACATCGCGCGGCTGCGGGCAGGCTGCGGGCCGCTGTTCAAAGGCGAAAGGCGCACCTGCGGGCGGCTCGCGCTCGGCTGGGGACAGTGCGCGGCGGGTGCAGATTGCTGGGACTGACCTCGTAGATCAAGCAGCGAGTCGGTAGCGGGCCCGGTGGCGTGCAGCTGGATGTTGGCCCAGGCGATCGGTTCGGCGCCGGCCGCGGCGGGGCAGGCGAGCAGGAGCAGCGCCTCGGTGCGTCCCGGGTACGAGACCGCCCACTCCAGGGCGCGCATGCCGCCCATCGAGCCGCCGATCACCAGGGCCCAACGGCCGATGCCCAGCGCGTCCGCCAACTCGGCCTCCGCGGCGACCTGGTTACGCTGTGTCAGATACGGGAAGGGCCGGTGCTGCCCGCAAGGACCACCTGCCCGCGCTGCTGGACGCACGCGAGGCGTCGACGCGCAGCGCGCACTGGATGCGGACCGAGAAGCAATCGTGATCGTTTGATGACGAATCGTCATTGGACGTTCGGCTCATGCCGGCCGCATGCTGGGTCCATGCCGCCTACTGCCTTCGCGGCGGCCTGCGGGTCGCGCCCCCGCCGCACCTGGCTGACTCAGCGGCGCGTGGTCGACTTCGGCCGCGTCGGCGCCACTCACTGTCGCTGAGCGTCACGCTCGCGTCTTCGCCGATCGCGCCGACCTCGCCGATCTCGGCATCCTCGCCTTCCCCTCCCCGGCCACTGGCCGCGCTGTCTTCTTTCGCGACGCCCTCTGACCTTCCAGGAGTCCCCCGTGAAGTTCCTGCTGAACGACATCGTCGGCAACACGCCCGACGCGGCCACCGGTCACGTGCCGACCCAGCGCGAGCGCCTCCGCTCGGTCGTGGAGCGCGCCGTGCGTGCCGAGGAGCTCGGCTTCGATGCCGTGTCGGTCGGTGAACGGCACGGCGGCCACTTCCTGTCCTCCTCGCCCGCCGTCGTGCTGTCCGCCATCAGCGAGCGCACCAGCCGGGTGCGGCTGCTCACCGGCGTCACCGTGCTCAGCATCCTCGATCCGGTGCGGGTCGCCGAGGAGTACGCAACGCTCGACAACCTCTCCGACGGCCGGATCGAGCTCGTCATCTCCAAGGGCAACCACCCCGACCAGTACCGCCTCTTCGGCCTCGACGAGTCCCTCCAGTGGGACTACCTCTCCGAGAAGTACGAGCTGCTGCGACGGCTGTGGGGACCGGAGCCCGTCACCTGGTCGGGCCGGTTCCGTACGCCGCTGACGGCCGTCACCACCCAGCCCCGCCCGCTCCAGCCGCACATCACCGTCTGGCACGGCAGCGCCACCAGTGACCGCTCCACCGACCTCGCCGCCCGCCACGGCGACCCCCTGTTCACCGCCAACGGCTTCCATCGCAGGCCTCGTTACTCCGCCCTAGTCGACCACTACCGCGAACGCTGGGCCCATTACGGCCGCGACCCGAAGGACGCCGTCGTCGCCGCCAGCTTCCCAAGCCTGCTGGTCGCCGACACCTCGCAGAGGGCGCTGGAGCTCTTCCGGCCGGTGTGGGAGGCGTTCGCCGCCAGCCCCACGTTCAAGCACAACAAGTCGGAGATCACCACGGTGGAGGAGTTCGTCGGCGAGGGCTCGGCGCTCGTCGGCAGCCCCGCCCAGATCATCGACAAACTCGGCGAGTACCAGGAGCTGTTCGGCCATGAACTGACCGGCATCTCCGTCGAGCACACCCCGGCCGGGCTGAAGGAGGAGGCCCTGGAACGGTTCGCCACCGAGATCGCTCCCGCTGTGCGCGCGGACCGGCCCAGCCGGGTCCGGGCCGACTGAGCCGGGATTGTCAGCGCGTTACGCCGAGGCGTTCGAGGAGCAGTCCTTCCCGGGTGGACCACGGGCAGATCTCGACGACCTCCACCCCGCACGCCGTCATGAGGCTCTCGGCGATCAGGGCCCCGGCCAGGGACTGCTCGGCGCGGTGCCGGGAGATACCCGGCAGCCCGGCACCGCGGCGCGGGCGCGCGTCGGCGAGCAGGTCGATCGAGGCCCGCAGCCGGGGCAGACTCAGCTGTCCCCGAAGTCTCGGTGTCTTGTGCCCAGAAGCGCCGGCGAGGCGGGCGAGCTGCTCGAAGGTCTTGGAGCAGGCGAGCACGCGTCCACCCGGCTCGGCCTGGGGCACGCCGGGCCCCACGCTCAGGGATTGCCGCAGATGCCGCCGGACCTCGGCCAGGCGCCGCTTGGACGAGCCGGTGCCGGCGGGCAGCCAGTCCCGGGTGATCCTGCGGGCGCCGAGCGGCAGGGAGCGTACGACGCGGGGCTGATCGCCCGTACCCGAGGCGATCTCCACGGTGCCGCCGCCGATGTCCAGGACCAGCAGCGGGCCGGGCGCCGAGCCCGTCCACCGCTGGGCGGCCACGTAGGCCAGTCGTGCCTCCTCCTCGCCGGTCAGCACCCGCAGCCGGGTGCCCGTGGCCCGCGCCACCCGCGCGATGACGTCATCGCGATTGGGCGCGTCCCGGATGACGGACGTCGCGAACGGGAAGAACTCGGATCGGCGCAGCTGCGGATTCGCGGCGACCGCCTCCGCCACCGCCCGCTGCACGCTCTCCACCCCGGCCTTGCCCAGACGCCCCTTCCGGTCGAGTGCCTCGTGCAGTCTCAGCCGCACCTTGTGGGAGAACACGGGCTCCAGAGACCCGCCCGATCGCCACCGCACCACCGTGAGCAGCGCGCTGTGACACCCGACATCGAGCACACCTGCCTGCCGCACTCCACCAGCTCCCCAGCCCCCACGCGCTTCACCTGCGCTCGGTCCATTGAGTAACCAGTATGTCACCGATCGTGCCCGCACCCGTCGTCCGGCCGACTCATCGTCCGCCCCTTCTCAGGTGTTCCAGGAGTCCTTGGCCTCGGGTGTGGCAAACCATTCGGCATGGCCGAGGTAGTAGTCGTAGGCGAGGCGGGAGCTGTCGGCGGAGCCGATGACGCCGTGGGAGTAGTCCAGTTCGGACAGCGCGAACTCGGCGTGGACCAGGGGCAGCAGCTCGGGCAGGGCGGCGGTCTCGGCGGCGGTGAGCGGGCGGACCGAGGTGTAGCCCGCCAGGAGCGCGTCCAGGTGGTCGAGCTGGACGCGGACGGCGCCGCCGGGCAGGTCGAGCCACTGCACGATGTTGCGCTCGATGGCGGTCGCCAGGTCGTGCACGGCGGTGGTGCGGTCGCTGAGGCGTGCCCCGCCCCGGCTTCTGGGCCGACATCACCGATGCCGACGCCGTCGCCCGCGGCGAGCGCCCCGGCGCCCTGGCGTGCGCCCTGCCCCCCGCCGCCTTCGACGGCACCGCCCCCACCCGCTACGCCCGACGCGGACACATCCCCGGCAGCCTCAGCCTCTCCGGCCGTGACCTCCTGGACGGCACCGGCCGCTTTCTCCCCCGTACGGAACTCGCAGCCCGGGTCGACGCCGTCCTCCCGGCCCAGGACTCCCCGGTCGTCCTCTACTGCGGCGGCGGCATCTCCGCCGCGGCGGTCGCGCTCGCCCTGACCCTGCTCGGCCGCGACGACGTCACCCTCTACGACGGATCACTGGAGGAATGGGCCGCCTCCGAACGTCCTCTCGCCACCGGCGGCGCTGTGCCGACGCCCTTCGCGACCTGACGCGTCACCAACTGCGGGCCGCGATCTTGTAGGCGATGAGGATGGCCAGCGCCACGAGGAACGACGGTAGGGCGAGCCGCTTGGCCACCCGGGTGGTGAATCTCGTCACGCTCGCCGTGTACCTGGACAGGGAATTCTCCCCCGGGCGGCCCAGGTCGTAGCGCGCGACGGCGGCGACCACCAGCGCCACGAACCCCGTGACCAGGCACATGACCAGGAGGGGCACCAACCCCCTGTCCCCGGCGAAGTTCTCGATCTCCCGTCCTCCAGGGTGCTCATGGCTCCGGGACACTGACGCGTACGTCGCCTCCACAACGGCCATGACTGCCGTGACCCCCGCCATGACGGCCAGCGCCAGAGCACAGGCCGCCGCGATGGGAGCGCGTCTCGTCACGATCCAGGACCAGGCCGTCTGACGCCTCGCCGGAACCGGCACCGGCACCGGCACCGGCGGCGTTACGTGCGGAGGCCCGGGAGGCGGAGGGGGAGAGGGCGGGACGGCGGCGGTCTGGGTGGGCGCCGCCGAAGCGGCGGGCAGCACCTCGACGTCGACGTGGACGACGGAGGTGCCGACGACTCCCTCCAGGACGAGGTCGCCGCTGAGCCGCCCCGGCGTGGCGGTCTCCACGGACACGTCCAGTCCGTCGGAGGACTCCGTCGCGTGCAGCCAGTCGCTCTGCGGACGCGGCACACAGCTCCGCGCGAGCGGCGGACCCAGCAGCCGTACGGACTGGTGCGGCGTCGGGGTGTTCTGGCCGACCTGTCCGAAGTGCAGGTGTGCCGGGTAGGGGTTGACCCTCACCTCGTTCAGGGCGCGGGTCGCCTCGTCCGCGACCGCCCGGATGTCCTGGCGTGCCATCTCCTCCAGTGCCTCGCGCGCGCCCGCGGCCACGGAGAGGTCGGTGTGCTCCATCCGGCTTCGCAGCTCGATGATGGCCCCGCGGCGGGTGTAGAGGTCGGCGCTGCGCATGGCGGCCCGCAGGTCGTCCGGCACGGGCACCGAGGTGATCCGCCGCCGGTAGCTGCGGGCCAGGTAGAGGTCACCCTGCATGTCGACGCTGCGGCTGGGGGTCTGGTTCGGGTTCTCCTGGCGGACGCGGTCGTAGACGTACTCGTACAGCTCGTCCAGGGAGATCCGGCCGTCCTCGTCGAGGTCGGCCTCGCCGGTCGCGAGCCCGGAAACCACGGCGCTGGTGAAGACGGACGGCCGCGCACCGGCGTCCTCGGCGAGCTGGCTGCCCTCGAAGGCGTACTCCATCGAGTTCGACGCGGTGATGACGGCCCAGCCGCGCCCGCCGCCGAGCTTCTCGCCGGCGAAGGAGTCCAGCACGTGCGCGTCGCCCGCCGCCCGTGCCGTCGCGCCCTGGGAGAACGCGCCGCCGTAGCAGCAGTCCAGGAAGAGCGCGATGCTCCGGGCCCGGGTCACGGCCATGCAGCGCCGCACGAAGCTCGCCGGAACGGCCGTGGACGCCAACCGCCGGGGAAGGGTGTTGGAAGCCGCGAAGTACAGTTCCCCGGACTCGCTCT
Organism: Streptomyces sp. NBC_01537; assembly: GCF_045040445.1. Taxonomy (NCBI): domain Bacteria; kingdom Bacillati; phylum Actinomycetota; class Actinomycetes; order Kitasatosporales; family Streptomycetaceae; genus Streptomyces; species Streptomyces sp. NBC_01537. The sequence goes on from NZ_CP109392.1 coordinate 1,748,388, forward strand.
TCAGGCCGTGACACGAGAAGTGCACCACGAGGGTGTCCTTGGGGCGCCGGTCGGAGAAGAAGTCGTCGATGCGCATCGTGATGACGTGCGAGGGCTCGTTCCTGACCATCTGTACGTCGAAGTCACCTATCTGCGGATCGCTCAGGACGTCCCCGAGCGCCGCCGCGTCCTGAGCCGGGGACACCAACTGCCGCAGGCCGTCGTCGTGGTAGCGGTCGTTGGCGATGATCAACGCGTGCCGGGATTTTTCTTCCATGACCGCTCCTCGGCCGCTGCTTAGCGGCTACTGCTGAGCAGTGGCGTGCCGGTGGACGAAGAGTTCGAAGGCGTCCGTCACCTGACCCTGGCTGGCCTCGGAGATCTCCAGCACATCACCGTCCAGGGTCAGCCGCAGCGATGGACGGCTCTCCCGGCACCGGCTCCACCAGCTCTGCAGCACGGACACCACCTCGCGCAGCGCGGTCACGGAACTGCCCAGGGTGACCAGCAGCCCGCCGATCTCCACCACCCCCAGGGACCGCGCCCCGGGCGGGGCTTCCCCGGCCGGCACGGCGCTCACGTCCTCCACGTCGAGCTGGAGCAGTTCCTGTCGCAGGTAGCCGGTCAACAGGTCCAGCCGGGCAGGGTCCGAGCCATCGTCGGAAAGATGAATCTGCAATCGGTCTTCCACGGAACTGCCCCTTCTCTCGCAGGGGCGGCGCGGAGCGGACGGCTTATGACTCCACGTCCCTCGGGTCCAGTTTCACCCCGTCGCGGCGATGGCGCAAGAAAACACCGGGTGTGGACCGACGTGCACATCACCGAGAGGCGAGTAAAATTGCGCGAAGAACTCACCGCTGACACTTCGTCACCAATCTTCGCTTCCTTTACCTGACAAGAACCTGACTCGTTCTCGACATCGACGGCAGGTGGGGATGGCGCAAGAGGGCATGAAATACGAGTCGATCGAAGATCTCACACAAGAACTCCATGACGCTGTCGTGGACCTCCCTCAGGTCCAGCTCGATGGAACCCGACTGACCCTGACTGGGACGAGGATCCAGTACCACAAGAAATGGTCATTCCCGATCCGCCAGAGGGTGGAGTTCAAACTGATCTTCTACGGCGTGGAATCCTTCACGCTTGAAGATGAAGCACAGGTAGGAACGCTGCCAATCTCGCACTTCACCCGTGACGAGAAATCACAAATCACCACGGTGGTGGGGAATATTCCGGTCGCTCTCTCCGTGTACACGAGTGAGAACGGGGCGACCCTGGTCATCCGGAACTCAGAGCCGACCGACTGAGGGCGTGGCCCACGCTGGGCGCGGACCTGGATCAGGACGCGAGAGACGAAAGCGCGAACCGGACCACGACGGGCATCGGTGCGCCGAGTGCGTCGGAGGTGACCAGGACGCCGTCGGCCACGGTGCGGGCCTGTGCAGGACGGCCGTCCAGCCGGAGGGCCGTATCAGGGTCCAACAGTCCCTGAGCGGTCCTCAGCAGGACCTCGCCGGAGGCCGGGGCGTCGGCGATGAAGGCGTAGGCGTACCGGTCGTCGCGGGTCCAGCGGATCCACGGACCGCCGTCGCGCGGCTCGGCGGCGCCGGGCGCGAGCGGGCTGGTGGCGTGCACGGCGGGAGAATGGTGGGCCATCCACGCGGCGATGCCCTCCAGGACGGCCCGCTGCTCCTCGGGGAGGGTGCCGTCGGACTTCGGGCCGACGTTGAGCAGGAGGTTGCCGCCACGCGAGACGACGTCCACCAGCAGGCGTACCGCGGCGGCGGGTTCCAGCAGGTGCTCGGGGCCCTCGTTGCGGTTGTAGCCGAACGAGAGGCCGATGCCCCGGCAGTTCTCCCAGGGGACCGCCCCCGCCTCGTTCTGCCGGTTGGCCTGGTACTCGCTGGTCAGGTAGTCGGCGTGGGCCCCGTCCCAGCGGTCGTTGACCACACCGTCAGGGACAGCGGCGTAGTAGCGGGCGAACAGCTCCGGCAGGTCGGCCATGCCCGCATCCGGCCAGCCGATGTCGTTCCACAGGACCTCGGGGCGGTAGCGGTCGACCAGGTCGTGCACCTGGCGCAGCGCGTAGGCGGCGTACGCGGCCTCCTGGGGCCGGCCGTAGTCGTCGATGAGGTCCTCGTGGCGGATGACGGCACGCCGCCCCGCGTACCAGTCGAGTCCTCCGGAGTAGTACACGCCGAAGCGCAGTTCCCGGGCCCGTACGGCGGCGGCCAGGTCGGCGATCAGGTCGCGCCGCGGGCCCCGGTGCACGGTGTTGCGCGAACCGGTGCCGGGGGCGTCCCACAGAGCGATGCCGTCGTGGTGCTTGGTCGTCGGAATGACGTACCGGGCACCGGCCCGCGCGAACAGGTCGACCCAGTCCGCCGGGTCGAAGAGCTCGGCCTTCCACGCGTCGAGGAAGTCGTCGTAGGGACGGCCCCCATGGACTGTGCGGTGGTGCTCGTGGGCGGGGCTGCCCTCGATCTGGCTGGTGTTCCAGTACCACTCGGCATACGGGTTGTGGGCGAACCACACCTCGGGGTCGATGGCCCCCAGCTCACCCGTGGGCTCGGCCCAGGCCGGCACCGAGTACGCGCCCCAGTGGACGAAGATCCCGAACTTGGCATCGGTGAACCATGCGGGGATTGGCCGGCCTGTCATGGCACACCTCGTCAATACATCGGAGTGATTGCGCGGGACAACTCTAGAACACCCTTGCCGTTGGGGGTCAGAGGGTCCAATCCCGAATAATACATCGGATGTATCTGTATCACTGGGCAGAAGCAGCTTCAACGGTGCCGCTGCCGGCCATCCGCCTTCACCTCAGGTCCGGGCACGTGGGCCATACGGTCCATCCCGGGTACGCCATGTAGGTCTGGACGCCGTCCGCCGCCTCGGCCAGAACGCCCTGCGCATCGACCGACTGGATGTGGGTAGTCCGCCGGCATGTCGACTTCTCCAAGCACGTGACCCGGGTCTCCAGGCGCCCGCCCGGGGCACGGGGCCCCGAGCGGCACAACCCAGCGCCTGGCGGTTGGCATACGGGCCGATGGCATTGGTGATGGGCGCTCTCGTCCTACGCCTTGAGCAGGGCGGCAGCGAGCTCGGCGGGGCGGGTGAACTGGGCCTCGTGGCTGCCGGGGAACTCGATGACGGGGGTGTCGGCGCCGAGGCGTTGCGGGAAACGGGGGGTCCAGCCGAACTCGCCGGGGGGCAGGGCCAGGTCCTCGGAGCCCACGACGTAGGAGGCGGGAACGCCGAGCGCGGCCGGGTCGACAGGGGTGACGGTCTCGGTGAAGTAGCGCATGGGCTGGGGGACGAGGAGGCCGTTGATGAGCTGCTGGACGCTCGCGTCGGCGTCCTGCATGAAGGCGGCGGTGAGCACTTCGAAGGGGAAGAGGACGCTGTTGTTGCCGGATGCGGCGGCGATCTGGGTGAACATGTCCGCGTAGTGCGGCGGGACCTCGTCCATCAGGGACGCTCCCTCGGCCGGGACGAAGGCGCTCCAGTAGATGAGCTTGCGGAGCCGGGGGGCCAGCCGGGGCGCGGCGGCGGTGAGCGGGTAGCCGCCCCAGCTGTGGGCGACCAGGGTGACGTCCCGCAGGTCGTGGCGCTCGACGAGGTCGACGACGAAGTCGCCCACCTCCGCGAGGCTGTGCTTCTGGGGATCGTCGCCGTCCGCGAGGCCGGGCAGGTCGGGAGCCAGGACCCGGTGGCCGGCCGCGCGCAGCTCCTGGGCCACCAGGCGCCAGGTCCAGCCACTGTGGCAAGCACCGGAGATGAGGACGAAGGTCTCTGCCATGGCGTCTCCTTTGACGCTGAGGGTGCTGCCGTCCGAGACGGCCGCTGATGGCTGAAATATGGGCCGAATGTGAGACGATCGTCAAGTGATTGACACGAATGACTTTGGATCTCGACGGGATCCCGGGAGGCGCGCATGAAGCCGCGGTCGCTGGTCTTCGATTTGTTCGGTGACTATCTGCGTTACCGGGGCGGAGCCGTCAGGCTGCGCGACCTGGTGGCGCTGACGGGGTGCTTCGACGTCCCCGAGAGCACCGTACGCGTGGTGGCCGCCCGGATGCGCAAGGAGGGCTGGCTGGACAGCCGGCGCGAGGGCCGGGAGACCGTCTACGAGCTCACCGAGGCCTCCTGGCGGCTGCTCGACGAGGGCAGGGCGCGGATCTTCGCCCGTGCGCCCGGGCCGTGGGACGGCCGGTGGCACATGGTCATCTACTCGGTGCCCGAGGCCGACCGGGCGCTGCGCGAGCAACTGCGCAAGCGGCTGTCATGGCTGGGGTTCGGCCTGCTGTCGGCGTCGGTCTGGATCAGCCCGCACGACCGGGTCGCCGAGGTCCGGGAGAGCTTCGCCGACCACACCTCCGTGCGGCTCGACGCGCTGCACGCCCGTTCCGAGGGGGCCGCGGCGGACCGGGACATGGCGGTCAGGTCCTGGGACCTGACCGCCCTGAACAAGGACTACGCGGAACTGCTCGACCGTTACCGGCCCCGGCTCGCCGGCTACCGCGCCGGCGAGCTGCGCGGCCGTGACGCGCTGGTCGAACGCATGCACCTCATCCACGACTACCGCCTGCTCCCCTTCCGGGACCCGGATCTGCCGCCCGAGCTGCTGCCCCAGGACTGGGTCGGCCGGGCCGCGCACGAGGTGTTCCTGGAGGCCCACGGCCTGCTGCGAGCCGAGGCGGAGGCGTACGTCGACCGGCTCATCGGCGGATCGGGGGCCGGGAACTGATCGGGATGCGTTTCAAAAACTAGACGATCGTCCTGTGAATGTCGTACGTTGGTGCTCAGGCCATCCCGAAGGAGTGAGCGCCGCCGTGACGATCACCGATGAGCGTGCCGCGTTGGAGAGGCTCTACGCCGACTTCGACGCCGCACATCTGACCCCCCTGTGGACCCAGCGCGAGGGCCTGATGCCCGCGCAGCCGCAGCCGGACGCGAGGCCCGCCCTCTGGCGCTGGTCCGTACTCCACCCGCTCGCCGCCCGCAGCGGGGAGCTGGTGCCGGTGGGCCGGGGCGGCGAGCGCCGCGCCATAGCGCTGGCCAACCCGGGCCTGCCCGGCACCGCCTACGCCACCCCCACCCTCTGGGCCGCGATCCAGTACCTGGGCCCGGGCGAGGAGGCCCCGGCGCACCGGCACACCCAGACCGCGTTCCGCTTCGTCGTCGAGGGCGAGGGGGTGTGGACCAACGTGGAGGGCGACCCGGTCGCCATGCGCCGCGGTGACCTGCTGCTCACCCCCGGCATGCACTTCCACGAGCACCACAACACCACCGACCGGCCGATGGCCTGGATCGACGGCCTGGACATCCCGCTGGTCCGCCAGCTCGACGCCGGGTTCTTCGAGTTCGGCCCCGACCAGCTGGCCACCCGGGCCACCCCCGCCGCATCGCGCAACGAACGCCTCTGGGGCCACCCCGGTCTGCGCCCGGTAGGAGCGCCGCCCACCCCGGCATCGCCGCTGATGGCCTACCGCTGGGAACACACCGACGCCGCCCTCACCGCCCAGCTGGAGCTGGAGGAGGAAGGCTTCCCGGGCGTCGTCGAGCCCGGCCACGCGGTCGTACGGTTCACCGACCCCGCCACCGCGCGCGACGCGCTGCCGACCATCCGTACCGAAATGCACCGGCTGCGCGCCGGGACCCGCACCGCGACCACCCGGGTGGTCGGCTCCGCCGTCTGGCAGGTCTTCGACGGCAGCGGCACGGTCACCGTCGGCGAGGAGCGGTACGAGGTCGCGACCGGCGACCTGTTCGCCGTGCCGTCCTGGGCCCCGGTCACGCTCGCCACGGACACCGGCCTGGACGCCTTCCGGTTCTCCGACGACCCCGTCTACGAGGCCATCGGCCTGGCCCGCACCCACCGAGAGGAGCCCTCCGTATGAGGCTCGCAACGATCCGTACCGCCGATGGCACCCGAGCCGTACGGGTGGACGATGACGCCGCCGTCGAACTCGGCCACGCCGACCTGGGCGGGCTGCTGCGCCGCCCGGACTGGCGCTCCGAGGCCGCCGCCGGGGACGGACCCCGGCACGAACTGGCCGGGCTGGACTACGCGCCGCCCGTCCCGTCCCCGGAGAAGATCCTCTGCGTCGGGCTGAACTACCGCAACCACATCCTGGAGATGGGTCGCGAACTGCCCGAACACCCGGCGCTCTTCGGCAAGTTCGCCCGCGCGCTGGTCGGCGCCCACGACCCGGTGACGCTGCCCGCCGGATCGGCGGCCGTCGACTGGGAGGCCGAACTCGGCGTGGTCATCGGGGCCGAGGTCCGGCACGCGACCCCCGAGCAGGCCCGCGCCGCCATCGCCGGCTACACCGTGGTCAACGACGTCACCGCGCGCGACTTCCAGTACCGGTCGCCCCAGTGGCTCCAGGGCAAGACCTTCGAGGCGAGCACCCCGGTGGGCCCGTGGCTGGTGACCGCCGAGCCGGGCGACGCACCCGTGTCGAGCGAGCTGACCTGCACGGTGGACGGCGAGCTGATGCAGAAGGCCGACACCGCCGACCTGGTCTTCGATCCGGCGGCCCTGGTCGCGTACATATCGCAGATCATCACCCTCGTACCCGGCGACCTCATCGCCACCGGCACCCCCGGAGGCGTCGGCCATGCCCGCAAGCCCCCGCGCTATCTGACCGAGGGCAGCGAGCTGGTGACCCGGATCGAGGGCATCGGCGAGTGCCGCAACACCCTGGTGAGGGGCTGACCATGCGCATCGCTGTCGTCGGCGGCGGCCCCGGTGGTCTGTTCTTCGCCGCGCTGTTCCGGCAGGCCGACCCGTCGGCCGAGGTGACGGTGTTCGAACGCAACCGCGCCGACGACGCCTTCGGCTTCGGGGTGGTCTTCTCCGACCGTACGCTCGCCGGCATCCACGAGGCCGACCCACTGCTGCGCGAGGCGCTGGACGAGCACGGCCGGCACTGGCAGGACATCGAGGTACGGCTGAAGGGCGAGCGGATCCGCTGCGGCGGCAACGGGATGGCTGCGATCTCCCGCCGCACTCTGCTAGCGCTGCTCCAGGAGCGCGCCCGGGAGCTGGGCGCCGAGCTGCGCTTCAGCACGGAGGCGGAGCCGGCCGACCTGGAGGGCTACGACCTGGTGGTCGCCGCCGACGGGAGCGGTTCCCGTACCCGTGACCGCCTGGAGGAACGGCTGGAGTCGTCGGTGGAGACAGCGGCGGCCAAGTTCATCTGGTTCGGCACGGACTACATGTTCGACAGCCTCACCTTCGTCCACGAGCGCGGCCCGCACGGTGTGTTCGCCGTACACGGCTACCCCATCAGCGCGGACGTGAGCACCTTCATCGTCGAGACCGACGAGGCGTCGTGGCGGGCGGCCGGACTGGACGCCTTCGACACGACCCAGCCGCCGGGACCCAGCGACATCGTGAGCAAGGCCTACCTGGAAGAGCTGTTCGCCGAGCAGATCGACGGACACCGGCTGCTGGTCAACAACTCCCGCTGGGGCAACTTCCGCACCCGCCGCACCCGGCGGTGGTACGTGACCGAGCCGCAGCCGGTGGCCCTCCTCGGCGACGCCGCGCACACCGCCCACTTCTCGGTCGGCTCCGGCACGAAAATGGCCATGGAGGACGCGATCGCGCTCTCGGCCGCGCTGGCCAAGCACGGCGACGACCTCCCGGCCGCACTGGCCGCCTACGAGGCGGCGGCCCGGCCGTCGGTCGAGGCGATCCAGGGTGCCGCCCGTCCCAGCCTGGGCTGGTGGGAGCACTTCGGGCAGTACTACGACGCCTTCGAGCCCTGGCAGTTCGCGTACCACTTCCTGTCCCGCAGCATCACCGACGCGCGGCTGGCCAGGCGGGCGCCGGAGTTCGTACAGGCCAGCCATGAGCAGTGGCACGCGGCCCACGGCGCCGCCCCCCTGAACACCCCGCTGGACGTGGCCGGATGGCCGCTGCCCGGCCGGGCCGTAGTGGTCGAGGCCGACGGCGCCGCCCGCCCCGCGAACGGAACCGGTGCCCCGCTGCCACTGCACGCCGAGCCGGCTACGGGGCCCTCGCCCTGGGGCGCGTGGATCGCGGCCCCCGACGACGAGTCCGGCCTTGCCGCCGCCCGGCAGGCCCTTGCCGCCTCCGCGTCGGCAGGCCCGGCGCTGGTCGCCGTGCACGGGGGAACGGCGTACACCCGCACCCTCCTCGCCGAGCACACCCGGCTGCACCACGGGCTGCCCGCCCTTGTCGTCGACGACGGCATGGACCGCGACCAGGCGGTCACCACGCTGCTGTCCGGCCGGGCCGACCTCGTCGGCGGCTCCACCGCGACTGTCTCGAACTGGGAGGTCGGCCGATGACGGTCACGGACCCCGCCGCCACCGCCACCACCGACGCCCTGTTCGCCCCGCGCGGCCTCGCCGTCGTCGGCGCGTCCCGCGATCCGGCGAAGCTGGGAGCCGCGCTGGCGCGCTCGGTGGGCGGGTTTCCGGGGTACGTCGGGCTGGTCAACGCCCGTAACCCCGATCCGTCGGCCGGGCTCCACGGCTCCGTACGGGAGGCCGCCGAGCACGGCCCCGTGGACCTGGCGCTGATCTGCGTCCCGGCCGGGGGATGCGCGGGCGCGGTCGCCGAGGCCGCGCAGGCCGGTGCCCGTGCGGCCGTGGTCTACGGTGGCGGGTTCGCCGAGGCCGGTCCGGAGGGCGAGCGCCATCAGCGCGATCTGGCCGAGGTGGTCGCCCGCACCGGGATCCGGCTGCTCGGGCCGAACACCTCCGGCTTCCTCGCGCCGGGCCATGGCCTCACCGCGAGCTTCGTGCCCGGAGCGGCCGACGTGCCGACCGGCAGGATCGCCGTCGTGGCGGCCAGTGGCGGCGTGAACCACGCGCTGGCCTTCATGCTCGCCGAGGCCGGTCACGGGGTGAGCCTCGCCGTCGGGCTGGGCAACGGCGTCGACCTGGCCGCCGAGGACGTCCTCGACCACCTGGCGGGCGACGGGCAGACCACCGCCGTCGCCCTGCACATCGAGTCGGTCGCCGACGGCCGACGACTGGCCGGCGCCGTCGCGCGGCTGACCCGCACCCGCCCGGTCGTCGCGCTGGTCGTCGGCCGTCATGACGTCGGCGCGTTCGCGGCATCGCACACCGGCGCCCTCGCGACCTCGTGGCGCATCACGCGCGCCGCTCTCGCGCAGGCCGGGGCGGTACTGGTGGACGACGAACGGGAACTCGTCGACGCGGTCGGCGCGCTGTCGCTGACCCGGCTGTCCCCGTCCGCCGATCCGGGCGTGGGGCTGGTGACCGCACAGGCCGGGCCCGGTCTGCTGCTGCTGGACGAGCTGCGCGGCCGTGGCGCCGCCGTTCCCGAGCTGGGCGAGGACACCCTCCGCGTACTGGCGCGGGAGCTGCCCCCGCTGACGTACCAGCGCAACCCGGTGGACACCGGCCGTCCCGGCCCCGGCTTCGGGGCGGTGCTCGACGCGGTCGCGGCCGACCCGGGCGTGGCGCTGGTGGCGGCGTACGCGCTGCACGAGCCGGACGCCTTCGACCTGCTGAAGGCCGTGGACGCGTACGCGGGCACGGCGGAGGGCACTCCTGTGCTGCTCGGCGTCGGCGGTGCCGGGGCCGAGGTCCGCCGCACCCGCCGGGCCCTGCTCGACCGGGGCGTGCCGGTCGCCGACGGCCCGCACGGCCTGGCCGCCATGGCCGGGGCCCTGCTGGCGGACGCCCGCGCCCGGCACCGCAAGGGGGATGCCGAGCCGGAGAGTGCTGCCCGTCTCCCCGAGCCCGGCCCGGGGCCGTGGGACGAGGACCAGGCCAAGGCGCTGCTGGGCGCGCTGGGCGTGGCGACCATGCCGCGCCGGGCGTGCGCCGACCGGGCCGAGGCCCATGCGGCGCTCGCCGAACTGCCCGGGCCGTTCGCGGTCAAGCTGCTCGACGCGTCCGTGCTGCACAAGACCGAGATCGGCGGGGTCCGGCTCGGCATACGCACACCGGCCGAGCTCGACGCCGCCCTCGACGCGCTCGAGGCCGCCGGTGCCGGACGCTTCCTGGTGGAGTCGATGGCTCCCCCGGGCGTGGACCTGGTGGTCGGTGCCCGACGGGACCCGGTCTTCGGCCCGGTCGTCGTGGCCGGCCTCGGCGGCACCACCGCCGAGGCGCTGGCCGACGTGGCCGTACGGCTTGCCCCGCTGAGCCTCGAAGAGGCCGCCGCGATGCCGACCGAGCTGGCCGGACGCGACCTCCTCGACGGCTGGCGCGGCGGACCGGTACTGGACCATGCCGCGCTCGGCGAGGTGGTGGTGGCCCTGGGCGATCTGCTCGCCACGCATCCCGGCCTCGCCGAGATCGAAATCAATCCGCTGCGGTTGACCGCACAGGGCCTGTTTGCCCTGGATGCTGTATGTATCGCCACTGTCCCGGAGGTGTCCGATGGCCGCACCCATCGCTGAAGGTACGGTTCCGTGGCCCGAGGCCGACGCCCGGCACTACGCCGAGGCCGGGTACTGGGCCGGCCGCCCGCTGGGTGACCTGCTGCGCGAGACCGCCGACCGTACGCCCGGCGCGACAGCGCTGGTCGACGGCGAGCTGCGGCTGACCTTCGCGGAACTGGCCGAACGCGCCGACGCGGCAGCCGGGCGGCTGCTCGATCTCGGCCTCACGGCCGGGGACCGGATCGTGGTCCAGCTCGCGAACGGCTGGGAGTTCACCGTGCTCACCTGGGCGTGTCTGCGGGCCGGCATCGTGCCGGTCATGGCGCTGCCCGCCCACCGCCGCAGCGAGCTGGCGTATCTGGCCGCGCACTCCGAGGCCGCCGCGATCGCCGTCCCCGACCGGCTGCGCGACTTCGACCACCAGGCGCTCGCCCACGAACTGGCCAAGGAGGCCGCCGGGCCCTGGCACGTCCTGGTCGCCGGGGACGACATCGCCCCCGGCAGCGTGGACCTGCGCGCGCTGTGCGCGCCGGGCGACGACCCGGCGGCGGACCGGGCGCGCTGCGAGGCCGCACCGCCCGGCAGCCGCGACGTCGCGGTGTTCCTGTTGTCCGGCGGCACCACCGGGCTGCCCAAGCTGATCGCCCGCACCCACGACGACTACGCCTACAACGCCCTCGCCAGTGCCCGGGTCAGCGGCATGGACGACACCTCGGTCTACCTGGTGAGCCTGCCCGCCGGGCACAACTTCCCGCTGGCCTGCCCAGGCATCCTCGGCACGCTACTGGCGGGCGGCCGGGTGATCATGCTGCCCTCTCCCGAACCCGTACGGGTCTTCGCCACGGTCGCCGCCGAGCAGGTCACCCACACCGCCGTGGTGCCCGCCGTCGCCGGCCGCTGGCTGGAGCACGCCGACCGGCACGGCGCAGGGCAGCTGGCCACCCTGCGGGTGCTCCAGGTCGGCGGGGCCCGGCTGGCCGACGAACTGGCCCGCCGGATCCGGCCGGTGCTCGGCGCGACCCTGCAGCAGGTGTTCGGCATGGCCGAAGGGCTGCTCAACTACACCCGCCTCGACGACCCGGATGACGTCGTCTGCACCACCCAGGGCCGGCCGATGTGCCCGGACGACGAAGTACGGCTCGTCGACGAACTCGACCAGGACGTCCCCGTGGGCGAGCCCGGCTCCCTGCTCACCCGCGGCCCCTACACTCCCCGCGGCTACTACCGGGCGCCCGAGCAGAACGCCCGCGCGTTCACCGCCGACGGCTGGTACCGCAGCGGCGACATCTGCCGCCTCACCCCCGAGGGCAATCTGGTGGTCGAGGGCCGCGACAAGGACATGATCAACCGCGGTGGCGAGAAGATCTCCGCCGAGGAGGTCGAGAACCTCGTCTACCGGCTCACCGACGCCGCCCAGGTGGCGGCCGTGGCCATGCCCGACACCGAACTGGGCGAACGCGTATGCCTCTACGTGGTCATGAAGCCGGGAAGCGGCGCGATGACCCTCGACCGGATCCGCGAGGCGATGGACGGGGCCGGGGTGGCCCGCTTCAAGCTGCCCGAACACCTCGTCGTCGTCGAGGAGCTGGCCGCCACCAAGGTCGGCAAGATCGACAAGAAGGCGCTGCGCGCCGACATCGCCGAAAGACTCACCCGACTCGCCCGGAGCACCTGATGAGCGTCCCGAAGCGTCACGACACCGCCTCGACCCTGCCCTGGATGCGCGAGGGCACGACGTTTCTTCTCGCGGTGACCGACCGGCTCACCGACGGTCACCTCCGCGAGCCCAGCGCCCTCCCCGGCTGGACCCGGGCACACGTGATCGGCCATGTCGCCCGCAACGCCGAGGCCCTGGGCCGACTGGCGGCCTGGGCCCGTACCGGCGTAGAGACCCCGATGTACGCCGACCAGGCACAGCGCGCAGCCGAGATCGAAACCTCGGCCGCGCTGCCCCCGGCCACGCTGCGCGAGGACCTGCGATCCACGGCGGCGGACCTGGAGAACGCCCTCGACGCCCTCGACGCCGGCACCTGGCAGGCCGAGGTGCGCAGCGCGCTGGGCCGCGCGATCCCCGCCGCCGAGATCCCCTGGATGCGCGTACGGGAGGTATGGCTGCACGCCGTCGACCTGGCGGCCGGGGCCACCGTCGCCGACTTGCCCCCCGACGTGATCGACACCCTCCTCGACGACGTCTGCGGCATGCTCTCCACCCGCCCCCAGTGCCCGGCGGTCCGCCTCGCCCCCCTCGACCGCGACCGTACGTGGCGGCTCGGCCCGGAGGACGAGGAACCCGCCGTCATCGACTGGACGGCCGCACGCCTGCTGTCCTGGGTCACCGGGCGCAGCGCCGCCCCCGCGCCCGTGGCGTCCGTGACGCTTCCGCCGTGGCTCTGACCCCGGACCCTCTCTTCCGGGTTGGGGGTAGGCCGCTCGCCTGAGGCGAAGCGGGCTGGCCCAACCCGCCCGCACCCGGCAACGGGCCGTACCCCGCGCGGACCGGGCCCATGGGCCTGCACGTCTCGCCGCCGGGTGCGGCCCGGTGGCCGGTTGCGGTTTCCCGGGCGGCCCGCAGGCCGGTGGCCGGGTTGTGCCAGCCCGTCCCGCCTCAGGCGGACGGCCTACCCACAACCCGGGGTCGTACGTTGCGTTACCCCGCGCCCGCTAGGGCGCAGCCCCGGCAGGGTCAGGTCGCCCAGCCCAGCTCGGTGGAGATGCGCTTGGCGGTCTCCACTAGTTCCTTCGCGACGGAGTCGACCTCTTGGGGGGTGGCCAGCTCGTCCGGGATGACGACGGACATGGCCAGCGGAAGCGGGTCGGTGGCGGCGAACACGGGGGCGGCCACGGAGGCGATGCCGGGGATGACTCCGCCCGACGAGACGGCGAAGCCGTCGGCGGTCACCTGTTGCCGCAGTTCCTCCACCTTCGCCTGGGACCAGCCGGATGCGGGCCGGGCGAGAGCACGGGCGACGAGGTGGTCGGTCATGACGGGCGGCAGGTGGGCGAGGAAGACCCGGCCGATCGAGGAGCCGAGCAGCGGCAGGGTGCTGCCGATGCGGACGACGATGGGCAGTGCGTGGGATCCGTAGGCCCAGTTGACGACGAGGGGGCCGTGGTCGCCCCACACCGCGACGTTCACGGAGTGTCCGGTGCGGTCGCGGAGCTGGGGGGCGTGGCCGGAGACGACGGCGACCTCGTTGGTGCGCCGCAGGGCCTCCGCCCCGAGCCGGCGCATGGTCGGCCCGAGGTCGTAGAGGCCGGAGTCGGTCGCCTGGGAGGCGAGGCCGACGCGGCAGAGGCTGACGAGGTAGCGGTGGGCCTTGCTGGGCTGGGTGTCGCTGGCGCGGGCGATCGCGGAGAGGCTCATCGGGCCGGCGCTCTGCTCCAGTGCCATGAGCACCCGCATCGCCGTCTCGACCGACTTGATCCCCTGACGGTCGTCCGTGTCCCCGTCCTCTGTCATCCCACGCCCCTTCTCTCCCAGGTGATGCTATATGCGCTCGGGAGCCAGGACGATGTCGAAGACAACGTCGGTCCAGGTGGTGGCCGGTTCGCGGCCGTCGGGCGCGGGGTCGGTGGGCGGGTGCCGGGTGAAGGGCTTGATCAGGGACTCCTTGACGCCGAACACCGCGTCCCGGGCCAGCAGTTCGTCGCCCTCGACGAAGATGTGCGTCACCAGGCGGCGCAGGCCGGGGGCGGTGACCATGAAGTGCAGATGCGCCGCGCGCATGGGTGACCGGCCGGTGGCGGCCAGGAGGTCGCCGACCGGGCCGTCGTGCGGAATGGGATAGGGGGCGGGTGTGACGCCCCAGAAGCAGTAGCGGCCCTCCGCGTCCGTGAACAGATGGGCTCGCCCCGCCGTGCGCCCGTCGCCGTACTGCACGTCGTAGTGGCCGTCCTCGTCGGCCTCCCAGACCTCGATACGGGCCCCGGCGACCGGCTTGCCCTCGGCGTCGGTCACGGTCCCGCTGACCCGGCACGGCTCCCCGGCCGCGCCCCCGGTGATGTCGCCACCGGGTTCGACGCGCGGGGAGTCCGCCACGAAGAAGGGGCCGAAGACCGTGGCCTCGGTGGCCTGGCCGTGTACCGGATGGTTCACGCCGATGGTCAGCATCGACGCCCCGAGCACGTCGGAGAGCAGGATGAACTCCTGCCGGGTGTCCGTCGTGATGTGTCCCGCCCGGGTGAGGAACCGCACGGCGGCCTCCCACTCGGCCTCGGTGAGGCGTACTTCGCGGATGAGGGCGTGCAGATGGCGGACGACGGCGTCCATCACCTCCCGGAGCCGCTCGTCGGGCGTCCTGGCGAAGCTCGCCAGCACCTTCTCGGTCACCAGCGCCTCGCTTCGCGCCTGGTCCGCATCGGTCTGTCGCGTCATGGCGTTCCTTCCAGCGGCACAAGCGGCACGGCTTCGGGTTCCAGCCCCGCCCAGGCGCGGTGCAGCAGCGTCCGTATCTGTTCCCGGGAGACGGGGCGGGGGTTGGAGGGCGGGATTTTCTCCAGGGACAGGCTCGCGGCCTCGTCCAGGTCCTGTTCGGCGAGCCCCAGGTCGGCCAGTCGCCTGGGCGCGTCCAGTGCCGCGTACAGCGCGGAGAGCCCGGCGACCGCGCTGCTGCCGTCGCCGAATCCGGCGCCGGCCAGAGCCGACGCGAGACGCGTGGCGGCCCCGGGCACAGCGGCGGCGTTGAAGCCCACCACGTGCGGGAGGAGCACCGCGTGCATCGCCGCGTGTTCCAGGTCGTACGCCCCGCCCAGGACGTGGCAGATCTTGTGGTGCATCCCGGATCCGGCCCCGGCGAAGGCGACCGCGGCGAGATACGTGCCCTCCAGGCATTCGTGGCGGGCCGCGATGTCCTGGCCGTCGGAGCGTACGACGGGCAGGCCCGCCGCCAGGCAGCGCAGGCCCTCCAGGGCGGAGGCGGTGCTGACCGGGTTGGCCTGGGGAGCCCACAGGGAGTCGACGCAGTGGGCCACCGCGTTGAGCCCTGAGGCGACGGTCAGGCCGGTGGGCAGGGTGAGGGTCAGCTCGGCGTCGTAGATGACGGTGCGGGGCAGCACCACCGGATCGCTGCCGTTGGTCTTGCGGCCGTCCTCGGTGATGCCCCACACGGGTGTGGCTTCCGAGCCGGCGTAAGTGGTGGGCACCGCCAGGATCGGCAGGCCCTCGCTCAGGGCCACGGCCTTCGCCGTGCCGGTGGTGGACCCGCCGCCCACCGACACCAGCAGGTCGGCGCCCGCCTCCCGGGCGGCGCGTCGCGCCGCCCGGGCCACCTCGATCGGCACATGTGCCCGTACGCCGCTGAACTCGGCGACGACCGGCAGTCCGGCCACCAGCTCCCGCGCCAGGGGCAGTTCCGACTCGCCGGCCACGAGCAGCAACCGGGACGCCCCCAGGCGCTTCACCTCGCCGGCCAGTTCGCCTCGCGCCGCGCCCGCGCCGAAGACGACACGCTGCGCGAGGCCCTCGTAGTACGTCGTGCCGGTCGTCATCCCCGGGCACCGCCGGCCTTCTTGCGCGCCATCGGGACGAGCACCGCCGCCGTGGCTCCGATCAGGCCGGGGATGGCGAAGGCGAGGAAGTTCCACCGCACCGACAGCGAGGAGGCCAGGATGAACGCGCCCAGGCTGGGGCCCGCGATGGCGCCGAACCGGCCCACCGACAGGGCCCAGGCCAGGCCGTTGCCCCGCAGGTCGTCGGGGTACCGGGTGGCGATGAAACCGTTCACGAGCATCTGGGCCCCGATGAAGCCGAATCCGGCCACGAACATCAGCAGGTAGAGGAGGGCGACTGCCGGGCCGGTGCTGATGAGCACCAGGCTGGCGCTGCTCACCAGGAAGGCCACGATGACGACCCGCTTCGGGCCTATGGCGTCGGCGACCCTGCCGCCGGCGATCACGCCGCAGCCGACGCCCAGCCACATCATGGCGGTCTGCAGCAGTGCCGATCCGAGCGGGTATCCGGCCGCCTGCATCATGCTGGGCAGCCAGGTGGTGATGCCGAAGACGAGCAGCAGTCCGCAGAAGCACATGACCCAGAACAGGATCGTGACGGCCAGGACATCGCGTCGCAGCAGTTGCGCGAGCCCGAACCAGCGGCCGGCGGCACCGCCGGAGGCGAGTGTCGGCTCGGGCAGCCCGAAGTGCTCGTTGAGAGCGGTGGCCCGGTCCCGGCGGCCGGTGTTGAGCAGGTGGACGGGGCTCTCCGGCAGGCGGAGGAGGAAGGGGACGATGGCGATCGCCGGGACGACCCCGATGAGGTAGAGCCACCGGTACGCCCCGTGCGGGAGCAGAACCGAGGCGAGCAGCGGGGCCGAGAGGCCGCCGAAGGCGTAGCCGCTCATGACGGTCGCGATGTTGCGGTTCCGTCGGCCGGGGGTGCTCAGGTCGGCGACGTAGGAGTTGAGCGTCGGCATCACTATGCCCAGCCCGAGGCCCGTGACAAGCCGTCCGGCACCGAACAGGGTGGAGTCCGGGGCCACGGCGCTCAGCACCATGCCCGCCGAGAACAGCCCGACGCTGCCGATGATCAGCGCGCGGGGCCCCATGCGGTGGACCAGCGCACCGGCGAGTCCGGCGCCCGCCAGCATGCCGATGGCGACGAGCGATCCGATGGCGCCGGCGCCGATCTTGTCGACGCCCAGGGAGCGGTCGGTGACGATCGCGGGAATGGACGCCCCGAAGACGGCGAGGTCGTAGCCCTCCAAAGAGGCGATAACCCAGCCGATCACCAGCAGCGTCACGGGTCTGATGACGCGGGTGACGCTGGGGACGCGCGCCTGCGTGGTCGTGGTCGTGGTCATGTCGGTCCTTCCTAAGCCTGAGCCGTCGTGAGCGGTGATGGTGAGGAGGAGATTCCGCTGCCGAGCCGGGCGGCCAGGTCGGCCACCAGGGCCTCGGTGGCGGCTGCGGTGTCGGCGGTTCCGAAGACGTAGAAGTCCGGGCGGACGAGGACGGCGGCGCAGGCGTGTGCGTCGAACCACCTCATATAGGTGCCATCTGTGTCAATGGCCGCTTCCGTGCTGCTCTGGGTGCTCTGGGTGATCTCGGTGCCCGTACCGACGACCGCGACGCCGAGGCCGATGGCGCGGGCCTGGTCGAGGAGGCCGGGAGAAAGGGCCCGATGCAGCCGCTCGTGCAGGACGAGCTGGAAGCCGTGGCCGAAGTGCTCGTCGAATCGGGCCGTGCGGTCGCCGCGCAGGAGCCGGCCCTGCACCATGAGCTGGCCGCTTGCCGGTGTGTCACCATCGGCCAGCAAGCCTGGGCCGAGGCCGGGGAAACGTATCTTCTCGGAGTGGTGGCCGCCCCGCCGCCGCTCGATGTACTGCCGGTCGCGCTCGGCCGCCTTGGCCGGGTCGCGCAGTGTCTGGATACGTCCGAGCTCGATGCCCTTCTCGATGACGGCCCGCACATGCGGTTCGCGCTCGGACTGATAGGTGTCCAGCAGCCCGTCGTCGGCGCGGCCGCGCAGCACGGCGTCCAGCTTGAACGCGATGTTCTGCGCGTCGCGGATGCCCGAGCACATGCCCTGCCCCAGGAACGGCGGCATCTGGTGCGCGGCGTCCCCGGCGAGCAGGACACGGCCGGTCCGCCACTGGTGCGCCACCCGGGAGAGGAAGGTGTACGTCGCCACCCGGATGAGCTCCGCCTGCTCCTGGCGCAGATAGGGCTTGACCCGCTGCCAGACGAGCTCGGGACGGGACTCGGCCGCGAACGACTCCTCCGCGTCGAGCATGAAACTGAACCGGTGGTGGCCGGGTCCGATGGAGATGATCGACTGCGGCTGTGCCGGATTGCAGACCTGCTGTGCCATCGGCAGCTCGACCGGTTCCGTCAGCTTGAAGTCGCAGACCATCCACGGCTCGGAGAATCCGTAGTCGTCCTGGCCGATGCCGAGCCACTGCCGGGTGAAGCTGTTGCCGCCGTCGCAAGCGACGACGTACCGCGCCTCGACCGGGCCGTCCGCCTCGCCGGCGCCGCCGTCCAACTGGACCCGGACGCCCGCCCCGCTGTCCTGGAGGCCGGTCACCCGGCTGCCGAAGCGGACCTCCACCCCGGGCAGGGACCGGCAGACGCCGTCCAGCGCGTCCTCCAGATCGGGCTGGTACATCATGTACCACTCCGCCCAGCCGCTCCGTCCGGTCTCGGCGAACTCGTGCTCGATGAGCAGCTCGCCCTCGCCGTTGCGCCACTCGTACGTCCGCTGGATGTGCAGCTTCGGCAGGAGCGACTCGGCGATCCCGAGAAGGGCGAAGGTGCGCATCGTCTCGTCGTCGAAGATGGCCGCCCGGGGCAGGTTGTAGAGGCTGTCGTACCGTTCCAGGACCACGACCCGGTGGCCCGCCCGGCCGAGGAGGGCGGCCGTGGCCATGCCGACCGGCCCGTAGCCGATCACTGCGACGTCATACATGGGTTCTGTCTCTTCCCTCGTGCTCTTCCTTCGTGCTCTTCCTTCGTGCTCTTGCTTCGCGCCTACGGGATGCGCAGCAGTGACTCGGCGTTCCGGTGCGCGATCTTGGCCCGGTCCGCTTCGCTGATCGGGGCCGTACGCAGAAAGTCGGTGGCCGTCCGCATGGTTTCGAAGGGGTAGTCGGTGCCGAACAGGATGTGGTCCGAGCCCAGCGCGAGCATCGCCCCGAGCAGCGGGGCGGGCGAGCAGACCCCGCTCGTCGTGATGTACAGGTTGTGGCGCAGGTACTCGGAGGGCCGCTCCCGCTTCAGCTCGATCCCGCGGTGATTGTGGAAGCCCCACCGTGAGTCCAGCCGCCACAGCACGAACGGCAGGCCCTCCCCCATGTGCCCGAGCAGCAGCTTCGCGTTCGGGAAGTCGTCGAAGACGCCGCCGAAGATCAGGCGGAGGGCGTGGGTGGCGGTGTCGGCGCCCCAGCTCCACATCGGGCCGATCATCTCGGGGTGATCGGTGAAGACATGAGAGGTGTCCGCCCCGTTGGCCGGGTGCAGATACAGCGGAACGTCCAGCGCCTCCGCCATCTCCCACACCACCCGCAGGCTCGGGTGATCCAGATACATGCCGTTGGTGTGCGCGTTCACCAGCGCCCCCTTCAGCCCCAGCTCCTTCACCGATCGCTCCAGCTCCCGGGCCGCGCCGACCGGGTCCTGCAGCGGCAGCGCGCCGAAGCCGCAGAACCGGTCGGGATGCTCGGCGATCACCCCCGCGAGGAAGTCGTTGACCGTGGCCGCCTTGGCGACCGCCGCCGCCGGATCCGTCTCGGCCTGGATGCCCGGCGAGTTCAGCGACAGGACCTGCACGTCCAGGCCGCACTCGTCCATCGTGGCCAGCCGCTCCTCCGTGAGGTCCAGCAGCCGTCGCGACGCCTCGGCCCATGCCTGCGGTTGGGCTATCGATTCGGTGGAAGCGCCGTAGCCGACCAGGTCCGGCGTGACGAAATGCTCTTCAAGACCAATGATCTTCACGCGAGTCCTTACGTAATAGTGGATGCATTTCGAAATGGTGAATCCCCTGAAGACGCGTGTCAACCGTTACGACGCGGAAACATTTCTCGGGGCAAGCCGCCATGGGCCGGTCGCGGGCGGCCATCCACTGCACGACGGCGCCGAGCAGACCGACAGAGCGGTCCGCATCCGCCTCGGCGATGTTCCGGTCGTATTGCCGGAGTTTGTCGCCGGATCTCGCCCTGCGACGCCATCGACTGGGGCAGCCCCATCAGCCTCGGGGCTCCCACGAACACCGAAACGTCTGACGCGAGTCTTGACCGCAGCCAGTCAACCTCTGCGAGAATCCGTTGAGGAATGGTGAATTCTGTTCGCTGTTGATCAATTATGGTGCGCGTGCCTCAACGAGGAGGGATCGCAGTGACGGTCAACCGCAGGTCGTTCCTGATCGCCGGAACCGCAGTACCACTGGCCGGCGCCCTCGATGCCGGAGCCCCCGGCAGCGCCGGCGCGGTCGGCGTCGCGCGGAACCGCGGCCTCTCCGACAGAACCATCGAACTCACCGACGGCTGGCGGTTCGCCCTCGTCAACCCGGCCGGCATCACCGACCCGACCGGTGCCTACGCCGGCGCGGCCGACCCCGGTTACGACGACTCGCGGTGGCGGGCGGTCCAGGTGCCGCACGACTGGAGCATCGAACTCACCCCCACCACCGGCTCCGGCACCTCCTCCGGCACCGGCTTCCTACCCGGCGGCCTCGGCTGGTACCGCACCTCGCTGACGCTGCCGCCCGCGCTCGCCGGCCGCCGGATCTCGGTCGAGTTCGACGGCGTCTACATGGACTCGTACGTGTACTGCAACGGCACCCTCGTCGGCAACCACCCCTACGGCTACACCGGGTTCGCCTTCGACCTCACCGATCTGCTGCACACCGACGGGACCACCGCCAACGTCATCGCCGTCGAGGTACGCAACAAGCTGCCCAGCAGCCGCTGGTACTCCGGCAGCGGCATCTACCGGAACGCCCGTCTGGTCGTCACCGACCCGGTGCACGTGCGGCGTTGGGGCACCTATGTGACGACCCCCGACATCACCGCCGGCCGCGCCTGCGTGCGGGCGCAGGTCGACGTCGTCAACGAATCCGGGACTGCTCGTACCGTCACCGTCGTCACCACCGTCCGCGACCCGAGCGGCCGTCCCGTGGCACGGGCTGCTGCGGATCTACCGATCGACGCCGGCGCGTCCCGGACCGCGACGCTGGAACTCACCGTCGCCCGGCCCAAGTTGTGGTCCTTCGACACCCCGCACCTCTACATGCTGGACACCGACGTGGAGGTCGGCGGCGAGGTCGTCGACAGCTACCCCACCACCTTCGGCATCCGGCACATCGCCATCGACCCCGACACCGGGCTGACCGTCAACGGCGAGTACGCCAAACTCCAGGGCGTCGACCTCCACCACGACCAGGGCGCGCTGGGCTCCGCCATCAGCCCCGACGCCGTGCTGCGCCAGATGACCATCATGAAGTCCATGGGTGTCAACGCCTTCCGGACCTCGCACAACCCGCCCTCCCCCGAGATGATCCGGGTCTGTGAGCGGCTCGGCATCCTCATGATGGTGGAGGCGTTCGACTGCTGGCACTCGGCCAAGACCACCTACGACTACCACCGCTTCTTCGACGCCGACAGCGACGCCGACATCGCCGAGATGGTCAAAGCCGCCCGCAACTCCCCCGCCGTGCTCATGTGGTCCATCGGCAACGAGATCTCCGACTCCACCACCGCCGCCGGAGTCCCCATCGCCCAGCGCCTCGTCGACGACATCCGCGCCCTGGACCCCACCCGGCCCGTGGTCATCGGCTCCAACAAGTACCACTCCGTGCCCGCCGTCGGCTCACCGGCGGACCTGATCCTGGCCATGCTCGACGGCCTCGGTCTCAACTACAACACCGCCGCGTCCGTGGACGCCCTGCACGCCCGCTACCCGCACCTGTTCCTCTTCGAGTCCGAGTCCTCCTCCGAGACCTCGACCCGGGGGACCTACCAGGAACCCGAGCACCTCAACACCGGCGAGAACCACACCCCAGGCAGACGCGCGACCTCCTCGTACGACAACAACCTCGCCTCCTGGACGATGAGCGGCGAGTACGGGCTGAAGAAGGACCGCGACCGCGCGTTCTTCACCGGGCAGTTCCTCTGGTCCGGCATCGACTACATCGGCGAGCCCACCCCGTACAACGTCTTCCCGGTGAAGGCCTCGTTCTTCGGCGCGGTGGACACCGCGGGGTTCCCCAAGGACCTGTACCACCTGTTCCGCAGCCAGTGGACGAGCGAACCGATGGTCCATCTGCTGCCCATGGACTGGACCGGCCACGAGCCGGGCGAGAGCGTGGAGGTCTGGGCCTACTCCAACGCCGACACCGTGGAGCTGTTCCTCAACGGCACCTCGCTGGGCGTGCGGACCTTCGACGCCAAGCGGACCACCGACGGCCGCGGCTACCTGGAGACCACCGAGGCCACGGGCGACGACAAGACGGTCACCGCAGGTCCGTACCCCGGCAGTTACACCAGCCCCAACGGCAGCGCCGGCAAGCTCCACCTCATCTGGCATGTCCCCTTCGCCCCCGGCGAACTGAAGGCGGTGGCCCGGCGGAACGGCCGTACCGTCGCGACCGATGTCCTGCGCACGGCGGGCGCACCGCACACCCTGCGCCTCACGCCGGACCGCACCACGCTGGACGCCGACGGCCGGTCGCTCGCCCATGTCACCGTCGAGGTCATCGACGCCCGGGGCGTCACCGTGCCCGACGCCGATCACCTGATCACGTTCGCCGTGACCGGCGGCTCGCTGGCCGGGGTGGACAACGGCCGCCAGGAAAGCGCCGAGCGGTACCAGGCCACCACCCGCACCGCGTTCCACGGCAAGGCCCTGGCCATCGTCCGCTCCGGCACCCGGCCGGGACGGCTCACCCTCACCGCGAGCGCCGACGGACTGCACACCGCCGGCACGGCCGTACGGACCACCCCCGCCCGTACCGTGTCGACCACCCCCGCCCGGCCGTTCGCCCCCGACCCGGGCACCGGCGACCCCGTCTACCCGCTGGCCGACGCCGGCTACTCCGGGGCCTCCAACACCCTCCCTGCCGCCATGCTCGACGGAAACCCGGACACCGGCTGGTCCAACGCCTTCGCCAAGTCCGCCACCGCCCTGCTGCCCGCCTTCAGCGGCGCCCGCCCGTCGGACTGGATATCGGTGACCTGGGCCGCGCCGCGCACCCTGCACACCGTCGAGGTCTCCTTCATCGTCGACGCCACCCACACCCTGCCCGCCTCGATCGCCGCCTCCTACTGGGACGGCGACCGATACGTCCCCGTCAAGAACCCGGCCGTCAGCTGGGCCACCGCCTCCGGCTCCCCCACCGTGCTGACCTTCGCCCCCCTCACCACCGCCCGCCTCCGCCTGGACCTCACCAGCGCCCACCCCGGCGCCACCAACGGCGCCCAGCGCATCAGCACCCTCACGGTGCCGGACGCGTGACGGGTGGCGCGTCGTCGCCGACCACCCTCGGGACCAGCCCGTCGCGGGCCACGGCCTCGACGGCCTGCGGCACGTGACGCTCGCTCGTCTCGAACAGGACAAAAGGCTTGGAGCGATCTGCGCTCACGGGGCCGAGAAAAATCTCGAGGAATTCATCCCGAAGGCGTGACATGGACGGGGGTTTCGACGCTGATGCTCGTGTGACGAAGATCTGGATGTCCCGACATACCATCCCGCGAGCGGCCGCAAGGCCGCTCGCCGGCCGCTCGCCGGCCGTACTCGCGCGGCTGGGCCGCGGATACCCGAGACAGGAGCGTCATGCGCCACCGGGACCGCCGCCCCAGGGTGCGTGACACCCGGCATGGGGCTCTGGTGCGTGATGGACGATCTTCTCCTCGCCGTCCTTGCCGGGCTGATGGCGATTGGCCTGTCGCTCCTGCTGTGGTCGGCGATGGTGCGGGTGTCGCCGCGGTGCCGTGCGTTGTACGCGCTGAGGGCGCGTGAGGTCCTGCGGCGGCGGTACGTGGCCGGGGAGATCGACTGTGGCGAGTTCTGGCACCGGATGTCGCAGGTCCCGGAGGAGTGACGCGGTACTCGGAGTGGCTTCCGGCGGCCGCTGCGGGTTGGCGGACGGTGCTGTGACGGGTTCGAACGGTTCGGTGCCGAAGCCCACCGCTTCCGACCGGATTCCGGCCCGGTTCCCCGCCCGGCGTCGGGATGCCGCATGATGTCGCAGGTGCGCAGAGCAGAAGAATTCGGTGTGAGTGACAACAAACCACCGCCCGTTTCCGGACATCCGGCGGAGCCGAAGGACTTGTCGGCGGCGGTGAGCGCGGCGCGGGCCGGGGACCCGGAGGCGTTCCAGTCGGTGTTCCGGGCCCTGCAACCGGGACTGCTGCGGTACCTGTACGTCCTGGTGGGGAACGAGGCCGAGGACGTGGCCTCCGAGACCTGGCTGCACGTGGTCCGCGATCTCGACACCTTCCGCGGCGATGCGGACGGCTTCCGGGGTTGGCTCGTCACCGTGGGCCGCAACCGCGCCCTGGATCATCTGCGCCGTCAGCGCCGCCGCCCACAGGCGGCCGGGGTGCCCATGGACTACCTGGCCGATCTGCCCGGCGGGGACGACACGACGCGGGCCGCACTGGGCGGGTTCCGTACGGGTACCGCGCTCGGCCTGATATCGGCCCTGCCACGGGACCAGGCCGAGGCGGTGCTGCTGCGGGTGGTCATGGACCTGGACGCGGACAGCGCGGCCCGGGTTCTCGGCAAGCGTCCCGGGGCCGTACGGATGGCGGCGCAACGGGGCCTGCGCAAGCTTGCGAAGCTGCTGGAACGGTCGGAGGCCGAGCCGGAGGAGGCCGCCTCCGCCGGTCGTACGGAGCCCGCGCACGAGCCCGGGAAAAAAATCTCACCCCAGGGTGTGACACGGAGCAACGACTCGACGCTGAAGGACATGAGATGAGGATCCACCGGACGCGACGGATCGATCCGGACACCGCCGAGAAGCTGCTCACCGGCCGTCCGCTCGGTCCTGACACAGGTCATGACGCCCTCGCCGATCTGCTCGCCGCCCTGGCCGCTCCCCCGGCCGACGGCGAACAGCCCGGCGAGCGAGCGGTGCTGGCCGCGTTCGAGGAGAAGCGTCTCAGCCCTGTCCAGCCGCTCGGGAGGAGCCGGATGACAACCGTGGCCGCACCGGCGAGGCGGTTGAGCGCCAAGGCGCTCGTGGCGGCGTTCGCCACCACCGCCGTGTGCGGGGTGGCCTTCGCGGCGGGTACGGGCCACCTGCCCGGGGTGCGCGGCGACGGTCCGGCCGTCGGTCCCGGGGGCGGCGGTTCGTCCGCGAGCACCACGGCCGGCGCCACGGGTTCCGCCGACACACCCGAGGTGGCGGACACCGGTGGTCCGGACAGTCCCCCGGCGAGCGCCGACCCCGCGTTCACCGGGCTGTGCCGTGCGTACACCAAGCACAGCGTCGTCGGCCGCGCCAAGCTCCTGACGAAGCCGGCATACGCGGACCTGGTCGACGCGGCGGACGGCGCGAACCAGGTCGCGGCCTACTGCGCCGCGGTTCTCGGCACGACGGAGCACGGCGCCCAGGCCTCCGCGAGCGCCACGGCCACGCCGTCCACCGGTGCCGGTAACGGCTCCGCGTCCACGCATGCCGCTCACCCGAGCACTACGCCGAAGTCCACCCATGCCGCGACCGCTCCGGCGCGCAGCACCCCGACCAGTCACCCGGCCCATGCCGGGTGACGCCCCAGCGCCGGGCGGGCGGTGCGTCAAACTCCCCCTGTGGCCGCACCGCCCGCCCGGTCCGACCCGCCATGAGTGAGCCGTGAGCGACCACACCTTCATCATGACCCCGATCACTCCGCCGCTTGCGGAGCCTCAGGGACCGTACGAGCAGCTGACGGCAGCGTACGAGCCGTTTCAGGAGCCGTACGGGCCGTTTCAGGAGCCATACGAGCAGCCTCCGGCGCCGTACGAGCAGCCTCCGGCGCCTGTCCGACCGGCGCACGCCGCCCACGCCGCCCCCGCGCCCGTCTTTGTCGACGCCTCGGGGCGGCGTCGACGTCGGGTCCGACGTCTCGGCCTGGCCATGGCGGTCCTCGCCGTCGGCTACCTGGCCCTGGTGATCAGTACCGCGCTCGGCGGCCCCACATTGAACGAGCCGTTCCTGCCGCTCCCGGGCGCGACGAAGACCGCTGCCGCACAGCCTGCACCCGAGGACTCGCCTGCGGGCACGGGCGACGCGACGCGACGTTCCGGCGGTGCAGCCAGGACCGGGCAGCCGCAGGGGGCGTCCGCGGGGCCGTCCGCGACCGCGACGCCGTCATCCACGGCTCCCGCCGCTTCCGCCTCCTCTTCCACCGGTTCCTCGGCCAAGCCGAGCCCCGCCGCCCACTCCACGAAGAGCCGCGCCAGCACGGCTCCGGGGGCGACTCACCGCCCCACCAAGTAACCGAGAGCCCTGTCCCATGAGCCGCAGCCACCGCCGCAAGCCCGCCCGCCGCAGACCGAGCCCTGAGCGCGGTCGCCCGGCGGCAACCCGTCGCGAGGCGCCGCTGCGCACCCACTGGCTGCTGCTCTGCACCCTTGTGCTGACCCTGACGGCGGCACTGCTCCTGCAGGGCTACAGCCACCACATGCTCAACGACGCGGCCGACGGTACGGCGGCCGCGCCCGGCCCCGCCGCTGCGGTGCCCGCCGCCGTGGCCCACGGCGGACCCGTGGTGGACGCGGGCGCCGCCCACCCCCGCACCGCGCAGCCCGCAGCCCGTACCATCGCGCTCACCTTCGACGACGGCCCCGACCCGCGATGGACGCCGCAGGTCCTCGACATCCTGCGTCGCAACCACGTGCACGCCACCTTCTTCGTGGTCGGTACCCTGGCCGCCCAGCATCCGGACCTGGTCCGGCGGATCGTCGCCGAAGGACACCAGGTCGGCATCCACACCTTCACCCACGCCGAACTGTCCACCCTCCCGCCCTGGCGCCAGTCGCTGGAGCTGCGCGAGGCCCAGCTGGCGGTGGCCGGTGCCGCCGGGGTGACCACACCGCTGCTGCGCCCGCCGTACTCCTCGGGCAACGACGCCGTCGACGACGCGGCCTGGGACAGCATGCGGCGCGCCGGACAGCAGGGCTACCTGACCGTACTGACGACCAGGGACAGCGAGGACTGGCAGCGCCCCGGCGTGGCCAAGATCGTCGCCAACTCCACACCGCACGACGCCGCGGGCCAGGTCCTGCTGATGCACGACGCGGGCGGGGACCGTTCGCAGACCGTCGCGGCGCTGCGCGTCCTGCTGCCCGAGCTGAAAGCCGACGGGTACCGGTTCGCCACCGTCAGCGCCGCCGTCGGCATGGCGGATCCGGTCCGCGACGCCGGCATCGGCGACCACTGGCAAGGACTCGGCCTGATCTACCTGCTGCGCGGCGGCAACCTGGTCCTGTCGGCGCTGGACTGGCTGATGGTGGTCGCCGGGGCGCTCAGCCTGCTGCGTGCGGTCACCGTGCTGGTCGCCGCGCGGCGGCACCGGCGGGCCCGGCGCGTGCCGTGGGGCCCGCCGGTCACCGCACCGGTGTCGGTCGTCGTGCCCGCGTACAACGAGAGCGCGGGTATCGAGGCGGCGGTCCGCTCCCTGGCCGCCTCCGACCACCCGGTGGAGATCATCGTGGTGGACGACGGGTCCACCGACGGCACCGCCGACCTGGTGGCAGCGCTCGGCCGGCCCGGCGTCCGGCTGATCCGGCAGGCCAACGGCGGCAAGCCGTCCGCCCTCAACACCGGTATCGCCGCCGCCTCCCACGACCTGGTGGTGATGGTCGACGGCGACACGGTCTTCGAGCCCGACACCGTACGCATGCTGATCCAGCCCTTCGCCGACCCACGGGTGGGCGCGGTCTCCGGCAACGCCAAGGTCGCCAACCGAGGTGGGCTGCTGGGCCGTTGGCAGCACATCGAGTACGTCGTCGGCTTCAACCTGGACCGCCGCCTGTTCGACCTGGCCGAGTGCATGCCCACCGTGCCCGGCGCGGTGGGCGCCTTCCGCCGCGAGGCCCTGCGGCGCGTGGGCGGGGTCAGCGACAGCACACTCGCCGAGGACACCGACCTGACGATGGCCCTGTGCCGGGACGGCTGGCGGGTCGTCTACGAGGAGAGCGCCATCGCCTGGACCGAGGCCCCCGCCTCCCTCGGCGCCCTGTGGAAACAGCGCTACCGCTGGTGCTACGGCACCCTCCAGGCCATGTGGAAGCACCGGGGAGCCCTGGTGCGGCGCGGCCCTGCCGGCCGGCTCGGCCGCCGGGGGCTCGGGTATCTACTGCTCTTCCAAACGCTGTTGCCGCTACTCGGCCCGGTGGTGGACGTCTTCGCCGTCTACGGGCTGGTCTTCCTCCAGCCGACGCGGGTCATCGCGGTGTGGCTGGCCTTCCTGCTGCTGCAGCTGACGATGGGCCGGTACGCGTTCCGGCTGGACGGCGAACGCACCGGACCGCTGTGGAGTCTGCCGTTGCAGCAGTTCGTCTACCGGCAGCTGATGTACCTGGTGGTGGTCCAGTCGGTGTTCACCGCCCTGGCCGGCTCCCGTCTGCGCTGGCAGCGGATGGAACGTTACGGCAGTCTCCAGGCGCCGCCCTCCCCCACCGCACCGGTCCCGACACCAGCCGCACCCACCGCGCTCGCCGACGCCTGGCTGGCCGAGGCCCAAGCCGCGCACGCGAACGACACGGTGATGAACGCCGGCTCCTACAACGCCCACAGCCTCGGCTCATACAGGGAGTCATGGCAACGCTGACCAGCGACGACTCGCTGACTCGCGACGTGATGCGCTGGAACCCCTGAGGACTGGGCCATCTCCACCGCCCCGGCCCACCCGGTGCTGGTCAGCACGGCTGACTTCATCGCCGTGCAGCATTTCCGTGCCGCCCGCGAGCCAGCGCCAGGATGGACGACGCGCGGGTGACCTGGTCAACCGCGACTTCCAGGCAGCCGGCCCGGACCGGTTGTGGGTGGCCGACTTCACCTACGTGGCCACCTGGTCCGGCACCGTCTACGTCGCCTTGTGCGTCGACGCCTTCTCCCGCCGGATCCTGAGCTGGAAGGCCTCCCGCAGCAAACAGACCTCCCTGGTCCTGGACGTCGTCGAACAAGCCCTCTGGCAGCGCGGCTACCGACCGAACCAACAGGTCAACGCGCTCGTGCACCACTCGGACGCGGGCAGCCAGTACACCTCGATCGCCTTCACCGAACGCCTCGCCCAGGCCGGCATCGCACCCTCCATCGGCAGCGTCGCCGATGCCTACGACAACGCCCTGGCCGAGTACTCAGGGCCCTCTCAGGCAACTTGTAGATCCGCTCGCAGGTCCCGATTGCGGCATCCCTGAGTGCGGGTGTTACGGCGGATCCTTCCGTGGTCACCTCGAAGCCGTGCTTCACGCGCTGCCCAGGAAGAGCGCGCGTGAGCTGCGCGTCCCAGCGTGGGCCCTCGACAAGAAAGTTTGGGCGAGATCCAAAGTCATCCCGGCCCGACAGCCTGGACGTGCCATGGTGGCGAGGTCGGTTCTGAAGGAGCGGCATCCCACGAATTTGAACTCGGGTTGTCCCTCCCCGCTGACGACAGCCCGAGTTCCAACTCAGTAGCGCTTCCAAGCCTTTTCTGTCTGGTGGGCGATGAATGGCCTGGACAGTAGGTTCGAGGTAGATCTTGGCCCAGGTCACCAGATGGCCGACATATGAAGGGTCGGCCCAGATGATGGCACTTCGGGATCCATGAGAGCGAGGCGAATACCTTCACGTATCCGATTGGCAACCTTAAGGTCCCTCAGTACCGTGACGAGGGGAGGTGTCACCATGCTGGATCAGATCGGCCTCTATTACCCCTACATTCACTTTCGCAACGAGGAGTGGCTTAAGACCGCGGCTCTCTACTGGCCGCAGTTGGCCCGCGTTGTGCCGGCCGACTACGAGCTGTTCGATCTGCGGACGACACGCGCGCTCATCGATCAACTGGACTTCATAGTGCCGGTGGAGCCTGAACCCGCGGCGCAGGCGGTGGCGCCGATGTTTCTGGATGTGATCGCCCGGCATGCCGAGGACTTACGGCGCTTGTACAGCAATCAGCTCTCGGACGTGCGTAATTGGCAGGCCGCCGGGGTCGACATCCCAGACCCCCGGTACGTGTCTGCAGACCCTTCTCCGCCGCAACCGGGCTCAGGGTCACGCCCTCACGTTGGTGGTGTCGTGGCTGGTACCTACTGGGAGGAGGTCACCCCCGAACTGCGTGATGCTCTGTTCGACTCGGGCCTTGCCGTCGAGACGCGACTGTCACGCTACACACCCGACGCGAGGTACTACCGATGGGTGGCCATGGACGTCGGGCTGGCGTGGGTCTACAAGTGCGCCTTCGTCGAAGAACTGGCCCGCCAGGGCAGGTTTGCCCCCACCACAGACGAGCCCACCGCACATATCGCGTCGAACGGATGGGACAGCGACCGCATCACTACCGCCCTCCTAGGAGGAGCTGCAGGTCCCTCCGTGACTCCCTCTGCCGGTGACGTCGAACTTGCGAGCCACGTTGGCATGCTGGCCATACGGATTGCCATACCGGAGTTCCTCTCCGAGGTGCGTGTGGAGAAGATCATCAAGCTGCGTCAGGACTACAAAGCGGAGTTCGATGCATTTACCAGTGCCGTGACCGAAACCGTCGCCGACCTCCGGAGCGAGTTGGTCGGCGTCAGTCTGCCGGCCTCCCGCGAAGCCTTCCTACGCAAGGAGGTTGGGAAACGCTTTGAAACCCCACTTGAGGACCTTCGCAAAGCCATGAGAGGCCTCTACCTCGGGACCGTTTACTCCGCAGCAAATCTCAAGTTCGAGCTTCCTGGCACGGTCGCTGCCCTCGGTGGCGGCGCCGCCGGCGGCAACGCCCTCGCCGGGCAACCGCTACTCGGCACGGCTCTCGGCGCTGCCTTTGCCGTCGCTGGCCTGCACCGCTCTGCGGCCCAGCAGCGCCGAGCCCTCCTATCCGGCTCCACGGTGGCCTACCTCCTGTCCGTCGAGAGCGGTCTGCAGCCCCCATCCCTGCTTCGGCGTCTTTCCCGCTTCACCTGATAATCCGACAAAGCGGAGTGTCTCGCTCGAGGCTGATAGAGAGGGCTGAGCCTCGGGGTCCATCGCAGGTGTATCGCGATCACTGCGAACCAACAACGAAGAGCGGGACTCAGTGAGACTGAGTCCCGCTCTTCGCGTTAGGCATCTGCGCGGTTCAACCGCATGATCGTGCTGCTTGATCCGGAGTTCCCCTGGCGGGGTCACGCGCATCGGGTGTCGCGGCGACGCCTCATACGTCCATCAGCGTGCTTTTGCCCTGCAGGGCGGTGCGTTGTGGCCGTTGTCGGGTGGACGGTTTGCTCCT
This sequence comes from Streptomyces sp. NBC_01537, assembly GCF_045040445.1. Lineage (NCBI taxonomy): Bacteria > Bacillati > Actinomycetota > Actinomycetes > Kitasatosporales > Streptomycetaceae > Streptomyces > Streptomyces sp. NBC_01537. The sequence continues at coordinate 1,779,631 of NZ_CP109392.1, forward strand.
GCTGGCGGCGGTCGGTCTCCTGAGGCCGCCGGCAGGCGGTGGTCGCCGGACGCAATACGTGGTGTAGCTGGCATTTCTGCTGGGCATCGTGGTCTCCCTGGCGGCGAACATCGCGGCTGCGCCCGCGCTGGCCTGGAAGCCCGTGCTGGTGGCGGGGCGGCCGCCGGTCGCCTTGTTGCTGTCGGTTGAGTTGCTGGCTCACAGGTCAAGCGGCCGGGTGGAGGTCGCGCCCGGCAGCTTCCAGGACGCCGAAGGCCAGGGCGACAGGCGACATGGCGCTGCCCGCCATGGAGATCGACTGGCCGCCCAGAAACCACCGAAAGGCAGCGGACCGGAGCGGCTGCCCGGACGCGAGGCCACTACTAGCTACCGGTGACGCATCCCCCTCCAGGTGGTTCACGATCTCGGCTCTCTGAGGCATCTGTTGCAGGCACAAGGGGCCACCGTGCCAGTGCCTGCAGGACGCCTCAAGTGGTTTCGCAGAGCGGTCGCGCCGCTCCGAGGCGCGGCTGCCAGAACTGAACGATTCCAGGGCGGAACTCGGAGGCCAGTCTCCTCAGAACGGGAGTCCACGTACGGGTTCCTTGCGTTGACTTCTTAGCGGATCAGGGTTCGGAGCACAGGAACGCAGATTCCTGCGCTCATGACTCCGGCGAGTACCGCAGCCGCCGCAGACCTGCCATCAATAAACGTCAGGCCTCCCACGATGAGCCCGATGACGACCGCCGTCAGCAGAACGAGGGCGGTATGCATGGGCAGGAAGGGAACGGGATCGGAGGTGGGTGCAGTCGTCGCCGGTGCCGGGGGGTTCGCGGGCGTGGCAGGGGTCGGTGCGTTATGCGGCGTCGGATCGGGTGGGCAAGTCACCGGTTTCTCCTGCATCGTTGGTGTTCTGATGCCGCTGATAGGTCGCCGTCTCCGAGGTACCCCACGGGGCGTTTTCGTCCCCTGGCCCTCTCTCTGAAAAATCTTGGAAGTGGCCGTGGGGTACCGGCAGAAGCCGCACCTACAAGGTCGGCACAAGCGACGACCCAGAAAGGCCATGGGGATGAAGGGCGACAGCGAGGCTGCGGACGAGGAGTCCCCAGGCGCGCATGCCCGGCACGTAAAACCTGCGGAACAGCCCCACTCTTTCGATCTGGGCGCTCCCGTGTCGGCGAGCGAGGCCATGGGGCACATGGCCTCGCCGTTCGTCGACGACGCCAGCCGCCTCCAGGAGAGTCTGGAGCGGCGCATGGCCGACAGGCAGTTGCTGAAAGTGCTGTCTTCCGAGAACTTCACCGGTCCCCGGTACGTCCGCTTCACGGAAGAGCTGGCCCGATACGGCATCTCCGTACTGCGCGGGATGATGCACTCCGGGTACGTGTTCAAGCTTGTCGCTTTACGCGGCTACGCACTGAACCCGACGGAGTCCGAGCTGGAGGAACTGGTCCGCAACAGTGACGTTCGAGATGAGCTGGCGACGATGACTGTGGCACGAGCACTGCCCCGGTTCCGGAAGCACGCGCTCGTGGACGGCGGTTGGCGATTCGAGGGGGGTGCCAGCATCACGACGTACTTCATAGGTGCCTGCGTCTACGAATTCCCCAACGAGTACCGCAAGCACCGGGTGGCCGAAGCCCGGTGGCGTCGCGCACTGTGGCGCGACGCGACATCCGCGGAACCCCGGGCCAGCCACAGCGAGGAGTCCACGATCCTGGGCACCATGCGGGTCAAGGACGAACTGAACAGCCTCAAGCCGCGGGAACGGACGGTTCTGGCGATGACGATCGACGGATATACGCAATCGGAGATCGTCGAGATCCTCAACGAGACGTCAGAGCGCGCTGTCGAGGGCGTGCTCCACCGCTGGAGGCGCAAAGCCCAGCAGGCGAAACGCGGTGAACTTGATGGGTGACAGCCAGGACAACGAGTTCGACGCACTGCTGGCAGAGTCGTCCCTGGGCAGCACCGGAGCCCGCCACCTACGGGATCGCACGTCAGCGTCCCATGCTCGCACCGTCCGCAGGATGGCCGACTTGCGCAACCAGATGGTCCACGGCACCGGGGACGCATCTGCGGAGGCTGCCCGTGAAGTCGTCCAGCTTCTGGACGCCCTCGGGTACCAGGGACATGAGCGGCTTCCCAGCCAGGCGTTCCCTGGGGAGCCAGACGCTGCCGCCCTCCGCCTCCTTGCTGCGCACATCGCCGGGTCCGAACGCAGTGGCGCAGCACAGGAAGCACGAGCCGGTGGCACACCCACCGTAATGAGAGTGCTGCTCGGCAAGCGCCTTCAGGACCTCCGGGAAAAGGCCGGCCTGCAGTACGAGCAGGCGGCCCTCGCACTGGACGTCACCCCTGCCACAATCCTCCGCATGGAGACGGCTACGGCCACCCTGAAACTCCCCTACGTCGAGAAGTTGCTGCACACCTACGGTGTCACCGACTCCTCCGACATCGAGGCCTTCCTCAGCCTGTGCCGGGATGCCAACCAGCCTGGGTGGTGGCACCGCTACCACGATGTGCTGCCCGACTGGTTCAGCGCCTTCGTGAGTTTGGAGGGCGAGGCCGATACAATCCGCGCCTACGAACCGCACTACGTCCCCGGACTCCTCCAAACGGACGACTACACACGAGCGGTACTGCGGGCGGGACGTCCCTCTGCCTCCGAGCAGGAAGTGGAACATTCGGTGGCGCTGCACACCGAACGCCGGCGGCTGCTGACCCGGGAGAACCCACCCCTGCTGTGGATGGTCATCGGCGAAGCAGTCCTCCGTCGGCCTACCGGCGGCCCCGCCGTGATGCGCGCCCAAATCGACCGGCTCATCGAAGCATGCTCGCTGCCCCATATCCGGCTCCAGATCATGCCGTTCTCCTCAGGCCCACACCCGGGGATGTACGGGCCCTTCCAGATCTTCCGCTTCCAACAGCCCGAGCTGCCGGACATCGTCTACGTGGAGAGCTTGACCAGCGCCACCTACTTCGATGACCGGGCCGACGTGGCGACCTTCCTCGAAGCGTTGGACCAGATGAGTGCCCAGGCACCTGGAGCAAATCTGACCACGGCGATCCTGGAGCACGCCCGCAAGGAATTCTGACCAGTCCTCCCTGTAGGCCGTGATGACCTTGAACGGCTCCGCTCTGACAGCGATCACGGGGAATCATCACGGGCGGTCTCACCAACAGGGATCATCTTCCGTAAGAGTTCGAGTTCGGCCCGGCCGTACAGCTGCCTCTTGATCTTCTTGATGCGGTTCACGGCGCCCTCGGTGCGGTCACGCGCTGGAACACCCCCGAGGACTGGGTCATCTCCACCACGCCGGCCCACCCGGCGCTCGTCGGCGAAGCCGACTTCATCGCAGTTCAGCACCTCCGCACCGCCCGCGAGACTGCGCCCGGCCGCACCTACCTACTCGCTGGCGTGCTGCGGTGCGGGGTGTGCGAGCGCCGGATGGAGTCCTGCTGGAACCACCAGCACCCCGCCTACCGCTGCCGCCACGGACACTCCAGCTCCACCTCACCCGCACCAGACCGGCCCCCGCAATGCCTATGTGCGCGAGGATCAGGTCCTGCCGCACCTGCCGGCACTGCTGATCCGGCTCCGCCCACAACAAGCCCCCCGACCAGCACTCCCTCACCGGGCCCGCCGCGCGGGACGCTTCCGGGCGGGCGGCATCAAGCTCACTTACGACCCGACCGCACACACCGTGACCGCCGACACCCCGGAAGCAGAGAAGATTGCCATCGGCTGACCACCCTGCGCACACGACACCGCACGCGGGGTATGGGACAGCAAAACGCCCGCGCTCGGCCGAAGGCCGGGAACGGGCGCCGATCACCGCTGCGCAAAAACCGTCAAACGAGTACAAATAGCGTGTCCGAGGGGGGACTTGAACCCCCACGCCCGATAAAGGGCACTAGCACCTCAAGCTAGCGCGTCTGCCATTCCGCCACCCGGACCGGGTGTGACGTCCCGCGCGGTTTCCCGCGGCGACAAGGACAACGATACCAAGGATTCGGGGTGCGTTTCACCTGCGTATCCCGCTGCCGCCCCGGGGGCGGGACGGCAGCGGGAGGCAATGGGGGAGGTCAGGCGGGATGAGGTGGCGGTCGGGGAAGTTGCCGGGGAGGCACTCGGGCGGGGGCCCTGGGTGACGGCGTGGACGAGGAGGTGGCCGCCGACGAAGGCGCCGCGCCAGGAGGCGCCGAAGCCGCTCAAGAGCTCGGCGCGGTCGCCGCGGGAGCGGGGGTGGTTGTGGCCCGTTTTGAGGGCGCGGATGTGGGGGGGCGAGGCGGGCGGCGAGGAGCTCGGCTTCGGTGTCGACGAGGACGATGGTGTCGACGGGGCCGAAGGGCTCCGCGTGGTGGAGGGGGGAGGAGGGGGCGGGGTTGAGGAGAGTGGTCCGGGGGGGGGAGATAGGCGGAGGTGTCCTGGCCGGGGAGGAGGCGGGCGTCGGCGAGGGTGCCGCGGTGGAGGGGGACGGCGCCGCGGCTGATGGCCTCGGAGACGAGGTCGCCGAGCCCTTTGACGCGGCAGGGATCGTCAACGAGGCGCCCGCGGGGTGGTTTCCTGTGGGCGTTTCGGCAACGCCGCGAGGTGCCGCGCCAGGGGTCGCGGACCCGGCCAGGATCCGCCGGACAGGTCCTGGGCCCGCCGCGCTTCCCTTCCCGCATCGTCCGGATCCGGGGCGGGTACGGACCGGGACATGGACAAGGTGCCGACCCCGTCGGAGATATCGGTGATAGAGGACGAGATCGCGCGGATCGACGCGCTGCTGAAGCCCCTCGCCAACCGTCGGGTGGATACCTCCGACCCCGACTACGAGACGAAGCTCAGGGAGTCGCGGCCGCTGGAGGAAGCAGGGGTCAAGGCGCAGGCCGAGGCCGCGCTGCGGGCCGTGATCGCCCGCTACGCCGAGGGCGACGAAAGCGTACGAGCCGCCGTACGCGCGCTGTTCAACCGCTACACGTCCTTCCGCTGGGCCGTGCACGTGCCGCACGAGCCCACGCCGGAGAGCTTCCGGTTTCGGCTGCTGCACTTCTCGGCGATGGACCAGGGTCCCGACGCACGCGACGAACTGCTGGGGTTGAGGGACCTGTGCGCCGAGGCGGAGGAGGCGGGGATCGACATCGCGCCGATGCTGGCGGAGATCGCCCGGCTGTCCAGCGACGTGAACAGGTACGGGATGGGCTCGACCCGTGAGTTCCTGCTCCGCGCCAGGGGCTGGATCAGCTGAGCGCGGAACCGTTGGCGGCCCGTTCCGCGATGACGCGGTGGTGCCGGATCACTTCCTCGATGATGAAGTTGAGGAACTTCTCCGCGAACGCCGGGTCGAGATGCGCGTCCTCCGCCATCCCCCGCAGCCGCGCGATCTGCTGTGCCTCGCGCTCCGGGTCGGCCGGGGGCAGGCTGTGGGCCGCCTTCAGCTCGCCGACCTGCTGGGTGGCCTTGAAGCGTTCGGCGAGCAGGTGGACGAGGGCCGCGTCGAGGTTGTCGATGCTGCCGCGCAGATACCGCAGGCGCCGCAACACCTCGTCGTCGCCGCGCTGCTCGCCGGACTGCTGCTCACTCATGCACTTCTCGCGATCCTGGTCGGGCCGGGACGGAAGGGTGGACCGAAGCACGATACCTGCTCCGGGCCTGCGCCTATCATCGGGCGATGGCCAACGCGATCATCGTCCACGGGTGCCCGCCCCGCGAGGAGTACTACGATCCGGAGGTGCCCTCCGCCAGCAATCACCTGTGGCTGCCGTGGCTGGCGAAGCAGCTGATCGTACGGGACATAGCGGCGCACACCCCCGAGATGCCGCTCGCGTACGCGCCCGACTATCCGGCCTGGCGCCGGGAGTTCGAGCGGTACGACATCGGGCCCGGCACCATGCTGGTCGGCCACAGCTGCGGCGGCGGATTCCTGCTGCGCTGGCTCAGTGAGCGCCCGGGCACGCGCGTGGGGCGGGTCGTGCTGGTGGCGCCATGGCTCGACCCGTTCGGGGACGTCGCGCCCGCCTTCTTCGACTTCCGTCCCGACCCCGCGCTGGCCTCCCGTACGGCGCGGACCCTGCTCTTCCACTCCGACGACGACGCGGAGGACATCCAGGAGAGCGTCCGCCGGATCCGCAGCCGCGTCGAGGGGATCGGCTACCGGGAGTTCCGGGGGTACGGCCACTTCACGTCAGAGGACCGGATGGCCGACGCCGGGGCACGGTTCCCCGAGCTGCTCGACGCGCTGGTGGGTCCTGCCTGATCAGTCCGTGCGACCTGTCGCCGCGACCGTGACCCCGAGCCCGATCATGGCCAGGCCGCCCGCGCCGCCGACCAGGGACAGCCGCCTCGGGGAGCGGGCGAACCAGGAGCGGGCGGCGGAGGCCGCCAGGCCCATGGTCGAGTCGGAGACGAGAGCGACGGCGTTGAAGATCAGGCCCAGGAGCAGCATCTGGCCGATGACATGGCCTGCGGCGCGGTCGACGAACTGGGGCAGCACGGCGGCGTAGAACACCATCGTCTTGGGGTTGGAGACCCCGACCACGAAGCCCTCACCCAGGGTGCGCAGCGCGCCGCGCGGCGTGCGCTGGTCGGCCGATGCGAGAGCAAGTGCCTTGCGCTGTCGCAGCGCCTTGACGCCGAGATACACCAGGTAGGCCGCGCCCGCGAGCTTGAGTGCGGCGAACAGCAGCACGGAGCGCTCGACGACCGGCCCGATGCCCAGAGCGACGGCGGCCACCAGCACGTACGAGCCGAGGGTGTTGCCGGCGACGGAGGTGAGGGCGACACGGCGGCCGTGGGCGAGCGCGCGGCCGATGACGAAGAGCACACTGGGACCGGGGATCACGCAGATCAGCAGGGACATCGCGGCGAAGGCCGCCAGTCGGTCGAGTGACACCATGCCTGGAAGGTATAGCGGGTATGCGTTGACCGGCATCGGATTTTTCTACGGAGGCGATCAGATCATGGCCGAGCCCCAGGGCAAAGAGCTGGAAGCGGTGCGCGAGCGGCGGGAGGTGCTGCGCGCGAAGTACCTGCGGGAACTGGGCGAGCGGCCCCCGACGACGACGGGGGGCGTGCACCACGTGGCGTTCATCTGTCGCGATGTCGAGGAGACGATCGCCTTCTACCAGGACTTCCTGGGTTTCCCCCTCGTCGAGCTGGTGGAGAACCGGGACTACGCCGGGTCCAGCCACTTCTTCTTCGACATCGGCAACGGCAATCTGCTGGGCTTCTTCGACTTCCCCGGCCACGAGCACCCCGAGCAGCACGAGACCATCGGCGGCCTCCAGCACATGGCGCTCTCGGTGACCGCCGAGCAGTTCGCGGCGGCGAAGGCGCGCTTCGACGCGGCCGGTTTCGACTACCTCGGCCCGGACCGGGGCGTCGACAACAGCCTGTACGTCCGGGACCCCAACGGCCTGAATCTGGAGCTGTACCGGGAGGATCTCGGCCAGTTCGAGGGCATCCCGCTGCTCAAGTAGGCCGGTAGGCCGACCAGAGCCCCTGGCCGCCCGGGTCACTACTGCGGCGACACCCAGCCGACCCGGGCGCCCAGCCAGGCAAGGCAGGCCCAGGCCAGGACCAGAAGGACCACCACGGCCACCGTGCCCGACGCCAGACCACGTGCACCGCGCCCCAGCCGGCGGCGCAGCGCAACGCGCGTCAGTGTCCAGACCGCCAGGGTGACCGCCGGAAGCCCGATGAGCATGCACGGCAGGTCCGCGTACAGCAGGCTCCAGTCCCGCTGGCCCTCGAATGCTCCGTACAGACCGGGCCGGGCGCCATGAAGCCACACCCCGAACGCCGTGGCGACCGCGAGGGCCGCGATGAGCAATCCGGCGGCAGGGTTGCTCTCTTCACGCTGTTCCATGCCCCGTACGGACGCGTGGCGGGTGATCGGGGTTCCAGGTCCGACGCTCAGGCACCAGGGCCTAGCCGGCGCTGCGCTCGCGCTGCTGGTAGGACGTGCGGGTGTGCTCGGTGTGGGTGCGCATGACCCGCTGGGCCCGGGCCTCGTCGCGTTCGGCGATGGCGATGATCAGCTCGCGGTGCTCGTTCCAGGACTGGATGCCGCGCTGGCGGGCGATGGGCGTGTAGTACCAGCGGACGCGGCGTTCGACCTGGGCGGCGAGCTCGGAGAGGACGGCGTTGCCGGCCAGTTCCATGACATACGCGTGGAAGGCGGCGTCGGCAGCCACGACGGCGTCGACGTCCTCGGCCTCGACGGCGCGTTCACCGGCGGTGCAGAGCTCGTCGAGGCGCTTGAGGCCTTTGCCGGAGGCGTTGGCGGCGGCGAGGCGGGCGGCCTCGGTCTCCAGGAGGGCGCGGACGACGAGGAGTTGGTCGGCCTCGTCGTCGGTGGGCTCGTGGACGAACGCACCTTGGGCGGGGCGCAGGTCGACCCAGCCCTCGGTGTTGAGGCGCTGGAGGGCTTCGCGGACGGGCTGGCGGGAGACGCCCAGGTGGCCGGCCAGTTCGGTCTCGACCAGGTGCTGGCCGGGCTGCAGGGCCCGCGTGATGATCAGTTCGAGGAGCGCTTCGTAGACCCGTTCCCGGAGCGGTCCGGGGCGTTCCAGCTTCGGCACGGCACCCTGCGGAAGTCCTGCGGACAGCATCCTGTGTCCCCCAGCGCTCGGTAATTGTTTTTCGTCTACAGTCTACTGAGTACAGGCTGGCCGGCCTCGCCGCACGTCGGTCCCGCGACCCGTGGCAACCTCTTGGGTAAGAGCCGTTTGCCGCTGCCTCCCTTACCGACAGGACTGATCACCATGGGACGGGTCACCGAGCGCCGCCGCGTACTGCGCATCAGGGACAGCGCCGCGAGCCACCGCGCGGACACGCTGGTCGCCGAGGAGCCGCTGGAGATCCGGCTGAACGGCAAGCCGCTGGCCATCACCATGCGCACGCCCGGTGACGACTTCGCGCTCGCGGCCGGTTTCCTGGTCAGCGAGGGTGTCCTCGGCCGGGCGGACGAGCTGGCGAACATCGTGTACTGCGCAGGCGCGACGGTGGACGGTTCGAACTCGTACAACGTCGTCGATGTGCGGCTTGCGCAGGGCGTCCCCGTCCCCGACATCACCCTTGAGCGCAATGTCTACACGACCTCCTCCTGCGGGCTGTGCGGCAAGGCGAGCCTCGACGCGGTCCGCACCCAGGCCCGCTGGCCGATCGCCGACGACCCCGACGCTCCCCCCGTCCGTCTCGAACCCGGGTTGCTGTCCGCCCTCCCCGACCGGCTGCGCGCGGCCCAGCAGGTCTTCGACCGGACCGGGGGCCTGCACGCCGCCGCGCTGTTCACGACTGACGGCGAGCTCCTCGACGTACGCGAGGACGTCGGCCGTCACAACGCCGTCGACAAGCTCGTCGGCCGCGCGCTGCAGCAGGGCCTGCTGCCGCTGGCCGACAAGATCCTGCTCGTCTCCGGACGCGCCTCCTTCGAGCTCGCCCAGAAGGCCGTCATGGCCGGCATCCCCGTCCTCGCCGCCGTCTCCGCCCCCTCCTCCCTCGCCGTCGACCTCGCCGCCGAGTCCAACCTCACCCTCGTCGGCTTCCTCCGCGGCGCCTCCATGAACGTGTACGCCGGCGAGCAGCGCATCGCCCTGCGCGCAGAGGCCTCCGGCCGGGCCTGACGCCGCTGCGGCCCTACCCGCACGCCGACGGAAAAGCTCACCGCCGCCGAAAGAATCCCCGCCTCTCGGACGGCGGCGGTGGCGGGTCGAGTTCGCTCACCAGGTCCTGCGCCTCCGCCAGCATGAAATCCGGCAGGTAGACGTAGTTGTACGAGGTTTCGCGGTCACGAAGGACAGCTCCCAGGGTCATCAGGGCCTCGTCGCGGCGTTGAGCCTGAAGCAGGCACACGCCCAGGTGGAATCGCGTTTGAAGTGCCGTATCGCCGCCACTGCTCATCGCCTTGACGGCGTCACGAATATCCGGAATGAGCTCCTTCAACAGCCGGACGGCCTCGTCGGGGTCTCCATCGGCGGCGATGGCGAGGGCACGGCTCTCGCGCAGTCTCAGCGTTTCCTCAGCGCGCGGGCCCTTCACTTCCAGCGACGCGTCCAACTGGTCCGACAGAAGCTCCACGGCCTCGCCCACACGACCGGCCTTGACCAGAATGTGGGCCGACAGGCGAAACAGCATGTCGGGCAGTGCCCCACGCGGATTCGCCTCGGGCGTACCGACCATGCGCGGCATGAGATCCAGGTACTCGTCGGCGGCCTCCGCGACCCGGCCGGAAGCGAATACCAACTCAGCCCAATCCCACCGCAGCTTGAGGTATTTCCAGCTGTCCGCCCCCCATACGGTCTCGGCGTCCGGGAAGACCTCGGACATCAGCCTGGCCTTCTCGGCGACATTGCCGATGACATCCCGCGCTTTCGCCAGTCGCCGCTCGACGTCTTCAGGCATCCATACGGGATAGGGGGGAGCGGCCGGGGGAGTGTATGGGACGGCTGTCTGTACCGCGTGGAGGGTCGGATAGGGCGGGGGCGGTGCGGGCTGGACAGAGACCAGGCGGTCGAGCACGGCCAAGGCGGCCGCAGCGGCATGGCCGGCGGCGAGTTGCTGCCATCCGTCAGCGTCCGTCGTCCGTTTCCGGCCGTCGGCCTTGTCGCTGATGCCCCGGACCGTGAGCGTCTGAAGGGCATCCGTCAAATGGGCGGCCTGGGCGACGCCGGAACTCTCCATCTCGATGGCGACCGCGTCGTTGTACTGGCGTGTGAGCTGGTCGGTGAGTGAACTCTGGGCGTCGTTCAGGACGATCTCACCGGCGGCGATGGGCTTGAAGTGCACGGCCGGAATCGGACCGGCCAACCGCCGCCCCCATTGCGGATCGCGAAGGGCGGCGCGGGCCGCCTGTTCCAGGCGGTGTGACGCATCCCAGGCCTGGGGCCGCGCGTGAAAGCCCTCGGGCGTCTGCTTGCCGCCGTGGTAGCCGTAGACCTTGGTGGCCACGACGACGTCCCCCAGAGCGATGTCGTCGGCGAGGCCGCCGGCGACGCCGACGAAAAGGAGCGCCTCCGGTTGCAGCCAGGTGTGCGCGCGTTCCGTGATCACCGCTGCGCTCCTGGCACCCTGGCCGATCTCCGCGAGCGCGACCTTCCACGGACTGCCCGGAAGCAAGCCCACTTCGAAGATCGTCCCCTCGGGGTGAATGCGCTCCTCCAGCTCCGTGAGATGGGCGCGAAGCGCCTGGTACTCCAGCGGGAGCGCGGTCAGGATGACCACGGTGCCTCTCGCGCCTGTCGTCACGCCCGTCGCCGCTGACATCAGATTCGCCCCCGACTCCACCCGATTCCGTACGCAAGGCCTCAAGGCCAAAAGTAGGGCATGCGGCCACGCGGAAACCGGCCGTTGAAAGAGGTGGACACTGTCCACCTCTTCGGTGGACAGTGTCTACCATGAACGCCCCGCCGACCGACCCCCGCGGCCGCCTGCTCGACGCCGCACTCGCCGTGCTCGCCGAGGACGGCGTCGAGGGCCTCACCCTCCGGGCCATCGCGCGCCGCGCCAACGTGTCGCACGGAGCGCCGCTGAAGCACTTCCCGCACCGGGCGGCACTGCTGTCCGCCGTCGCGACGACCGGCTTCCGGGAACTCACCGCCCAGGGCCGGCAGGCGGTTGCGCGCTGCCCCGGCGACGCGTCGGCGGTGCAGCGGCTGCGGGCCTGTGCGCGCGCCTACGTGGCGTACGCGCTCGCGCATCCGGCGATGTTCCAGCTGATGTTCCGCCATGACCTGCTCGATCCGACCGACCGGGAGCTGAGCCGGGTCAGCCTGTCGACCTTCGACGACGGGATGGCCGCGCGGGTACGGGAGGCCCAGAAGGAGGGCTGGCGACAGGGCGACGACACACGGCTGCTGACCGGGGCCCTGTGGTCGGGGCTGCAGGGGCTGGCGCAGCTGTGGATGTGGGGGTCGCTGCCACTGGCCACGGGCGCCGCCGACGTGGATGACGCGCTGGAGGCGCTGTTGCGCGCCTTCGGCCTGAATGACATATCTCCAGAAGGACATTGACGATGAATCAGATTCCGATTCCCGTTCCGATACACCGATTCGACCGGGACACGGCGCTCACTGCGCGCCCCGGCGCCTCCGGCCTGTACGACGCCGAGTTGTACGACAGCTGGCGCATCGGCCAGGGCGTCAACGGCGGCTTCCTGCTCGCCCTCGCCGGGCGCGCGCTCGCCGCCGAGCTGGGCGGCGGCGAGGACGGCCACGGCCACACCGATCCGTTCTCGATCAGCGCCTACTACCTTTCGGCCTCCCGGCCCGGCCCCGCGACCGTACGGACGGAGACGCTGCGCCGGGGCCGCACGGTCTCGACCGGCACGGCCTCGATCGCCCAGAACGGCGAGGAGCGGCTTCGGGCAATGGCCACCTACGGCGACCTCGACGGCCATGCCGCCGGCGATGTGCGGACCTCCGCCGCTCCCCCGGACATGCCCCCGCCGGACAAGTGCGTAGGCACGGAGCTGGCACCCCCGGAGTTCCTCAAGGAGGCCCCGCTGCTGGACAGCATCGAGCTGCGGCTGGACCCCTCGACCGTCGGCTGGGCACTCGGGCAGCCCAGCGGACGCGGGCTCATCCAGGGCTGGCTCCGGCTCCCGGACGGCCGCGAGCCGGATCCGCTCATGCTGCTGCTCGCCGTGGACTCGCTGCCGCCGGTCAGCTTCGACCTGGGCCTCCCCGGCTGGGCCCCGACCCTCGAACTGACCGCCCACATAAGGGCGAAACCCGCACCGGGCTGGCTTCGGATCACCCACTCCACCCGGAACTTCGCCGACGGCTACATGGAGGAGGACGCCGAGGTCTGGGACTCCTCGGGCCGCCTGGTCGCCCAGTCGCGCCAGCTCGCCCGCGTACGGCAGCCACGGCCCTGACGATGACGGCGACCGTGACGGTGCGTGCGGCGGTCCCGGCGGACGCCGATGCCGTCTTCGTGCTGCTGAGTGGCTTCGCCACCAGCCACCGGCCGGAGCGCTCGTTGTTCGACCGGCACTTTCCGCTGCTGCTGAGCGGTCGTCACGGTGGCCTTCTGGTGGCGGAGGACGAGGGCGTCGTCGTGGGCTACGCCCTCGTCCACGATCTGCTGGTGCTGTACGCGAACGGCTACGTCTGCGAGTTGCAGGAGCTGATGGTCGACCCCGCTTGGCGTGGTCGCGGCGTCGGCGAGCGCCTCGTGCGGGCCGTTGTCGAGCGGGGGCGCGGGCTGGGGGCGGTGGAGGTCACCGTTCCGACCCGGCGGGCGCGCGACTATTACGTACGGCTCGGTTTCGAGGAGACGGCGACCTATTTGAAGCGTCCGCTTCTAGGGTGAGCGGTGCGGTTGCGGTGCCGTTGGCCATGTTTGGCGGTGCGGTTGCGGTGCCGCCTGCCATGGCTGGCGGTTCCGTCCTCAAACGCCGGACGGGCTGGGTTGGCCGTGGGGTCGGGGGCGCCTGCCGGGGTCTCTCTCCTCGGCGCTCGCGACTCTGGTCGGCCTTGTCCTTGCCCGGGGCCCTCGCTCGTCGCCTGCGGGAGAACCCCTCCACCGCCCCCGCCCGGCCGGAAGGACATCCTCACCCGTCCGGGCCTGAGGACCTGTACCCCCACCGGCCGGTGGCCGCGTACGGGCCGAAGGGGACGGTGGAGGGATGCGCCCGGAAGCGACGAGCGAGGATCCCGGGCACGAACAAGGCCGACCCGAGTCGCGAGCGCTGAGGACGCAGTCCCGGCAGGCGGCCCCGACCGCACGACAACAGCAGGCGCACACCGGCCAACCCAGCCCGTCCGGCGCTTGAGGACGGAACCAGCAACCCCAACCGACGGCACCGCACCCACACCGGCGCAGGCGGCACCGCCCGCGCGGCCCGTCCGGCGCTTGAGGACGGAACCAGCAACCATGGCGGGCGGCACCGCAACGGCACCGCCAGCCATGGCAGCCCGCACCCCGCGAGTCACCAGGTCGGCCGGATGGGCCCGCCCGGGGCGATGCGCTGGAGGTCGTCGCGCAGCATGCGCATGCGACGTTCGCCGAGGACCGCGGTCCAGGGACGCACCGCGTCCGCGGCGGCCGCTTCCGCCGCGCGCGTGCAGGACCAGCCGCGTTCGGTGAGGACGACGAGGCGGGCGCGGGCGTCGTGGGGGTGGGGGCGGCGCTCTGCGTAGCCCTTGTGGACGAGTTCGTCGACGAGCTGGCTGGCGGCTTGGCGGGTGAAGCCGAGGTGGTCGGCGAGTTCGCTGACGGTGGCGCCGTCCGGGGCCATGCATGCGAAGGCGAAGCCGTGGGCCGGGCGGATGTCGTCGAAGCCGCGGGCGATGACGCCGGCGTTGATAGCGGCAACCAGGCCACCGGCGGCGGCGAGGAGGGTGGCGCTGAAGGCCAGGGCTTCTTCGGCAGGGGCGTCGTTCACGTCGCCAAGCTTGACACATTGCGCAAGCAGCTTGAGCATATGAGCAAGCTACTTGCTCAAGTTGCTTGCCTATTCAGGAGGTCCGTCATGCCTTTCGTCCGCGCTGCCGATGCCGTCGTCCACGAGCTGCACGGGGTTCGTTTCGTCTCGTACGCCAATTCCGGCCTCGGCAGCACCGAGCTGTGCGCCTGGCGGGGCGAGATCCCCGCCGGGGTCGAGGGACCGGCGCACACGATCAGCCGTGAGGAGGTGTTTCTGCTGCTCAGCGGCTCGTTGAGGCTGAGCCTCGACGGCGAGGCGCGGATGCTGTCCCCCGGTGATGTCGCCGTCGCGCCCGCGGGGACGCTCCTGGGGGTCGCGAACCCCACCGCCGAGCCCGCCACGATGTGGGTCACCACCAGCCTCGGGCTGGAGGCGGAACTCGCCGACGGGTCGCGGATCTCGCCGCCCTGGGTGCAGTGACTACAGACTCTTCCGGTAGACCGTGGCCCTTGGCAGGATCAACCGATGTGGCGGTGCCCGCAATTCGGTGGCGCCGCGCCCTCGGAAGGGTGAAATGCGGCGCTTGGGTGGCCATTCGGCGGTATGCAATGGGGCGTTCCAGTCAGTGCTTCGCATACCGATGTTCAAGGAGACCACCATGCGCCGCTTCTTCAGCGCCGCCCTCGCCGCTCTCGCCCTCCTCACGGGGGCCGCGTTCGTCGACGGCCCCAGCGGCCTCGGCGCGCCGGGGACCACCAGCCCGGGGCTGCTGTCCGGCAACGCCTGAGGCCTCTTAAGCTCCGGCGGCCGGGCGCAGCTCCAGAGTCGGGTTGCCGGCGGCGTCGCCTGAGGGCGGGCCGACGAGGGCGGTGAAGGCCTCCGTGCGGATGGTCAGGCCGCCCTCGTCCAGGGTGAGGCCGGGGGCGTAGGTGCCGTCGGCGGCGTGGGCGGGGGTGTAGCGGACCGCGAGGACGGTCAGGCCGTCCGGGGAGCCGGGAGCGGGGGCCGCTGCCAGGGCCGTGGTGGCGATGATGTCGCGCCAGCCGGCATCGGGGTTGCCGTAGCCGCGGGGGTCGGCGGCGAGGCGGAAGGCGGCCTGTTCCTGGGTGAGGCCGATGGTGTCGGGGCTGTTGAAGTACGCCGAGCCGTCGGTGCCGGGGAAGTCGGGTGTGGTGAGGGTGAGTTCGCCCGCGGAGCTGACGGTGAGGCCTCCGGCCACCAGCGTGTTGCCCTCGGCCACCAGGCTCGCGCCCTTCTCGGCGAGGTCGAGGCCGCCGATTTCGGTGATCTTCGCGAGGCGGCCGTCGAGCGCGGTGGCGTACGGCAGTCCGGCCAGCATGCGAACGCCGGGGATGCGCTCCAGGGCGGTGGTCAGCCACAGGCTCGTGCCGTCGGTGACGTACAGCGACTGCACGTGGAGCAGGGTGTGGTCGCGGTTGACGACCGGCTTGGTGACGAGCTTGGCCGCCAGGCCGCCGGGGGCGACGGCGTCGCGGACCCGGATCTCACCCATGGGGCGGGTGAGCAGGAAGCCGTCGGCGGCGGGGCCGAAGCCGTGCTGGCGGTTGACGGCGGCGGGGAGCAGGATCGTTCCCCCTGCCTCGATCAGGGCGGGGGTCATGGCGCCGTCGAAGGAGACCGAGACGCGCGCGGAGCGCAGCTGGTGGCGGGCGACGGCCGTGCCCGGGGTGCGGTACCAGCGGGTGGTGTCCTGGGTCTGCCAGACCAGCATGAAGGCGAAGTGGCCGTCGACGGCGCCGTCGGGGCCGGCGGCATGGCGGGCCCAGCGGGTGTCGGCCAGGTAGCGGCCGAGGTCGGAGCGGATGCGGCGGCCGAAGTAGCGCATGCCGAGGACGGCTTCGAAGCCGGAGTGCTGCTCGCTGTAGCGGGGGCCGCCGTTGTCGTAGCCGCCGGAGGCCAGGCGGGCGTCGATGTAGCGGGCCAGCTCATCGCCGTCGGCGGCGAAGACCTGCTTGCCGCTGACCCGGTGGGCCTGGGCGAGGAAGGACAGCGAGATCGGGCCGTAGTTGTTGTCGTACGCCCCGCCGTGCTCGGGCGGGCACAGCGCGCCCCGGTCGGGGAGGCGGCGGGCGCGGATCTCGGTGGCGTAGATGTGCAGGGCGCGCTCGCGCACCGCGTCGGCGTCCTTGGGGCCCAGGTGCCGGGCGAGCATCAGGGCGCCGACGATGGCACCGATGGCCTGGTTGGCGGTGTCCTGGGGGTTGAAGTACGCGACGTCGGTGAGCCAGCGCCAGTAGCCGTGGGCGACGTCGATGAGCTCGGCGCGCTGGTCGTCGGCGATCAGGCCCTCGGCGAGGTCCAGGACGTTGACGGCCTGGAGGAGGGCCCAGGCGGTGCTGGGCCAGTCGCCGATGGGGTGTTCGCCGTCGCCGAGGACGTAGCGGGCGTACGGCTCGCCGGAATCGCGCATGCGCAGGTTGGGGTAGCCGGGATTGTCGGTGCGGTAGACCCGCATGCGCAGGTGGAATTCCAGGCTGCGGCGCACCGGCTCGACAAGGTTGTCAAGGGCGCCGCCGGAGCGCTGCCAGGCGAGGGCGAGCAGTGAGGTGATGCCGAGCGAGGTGTCGCCGATGTCCTCGCCGCAGTCGGGGCGTTCGAGGTTGCCGTCCTCGGTGATGCGGGCGAGGGCCTGGGCGGTGACTCGCTCCAGCACGGCGTCGTACGCGGCCGGGTCGTCGGCCAGGTCGTGCAGGGCGCCGCGCTGGTAGGTCAGGAAGACCACGGGTTCGTACTAGCCCTTCAGTCCGGAGGTGGCCAAGCCTTCGACCAGCCGCTTCTGGAAGATCAGGAAGCAGATGAGGGTCGGCAGCAGGGCGAGGGTCGACATGGCGAACATCGCGCCGTAGGAGGAGCCGCTCGTCTGGTCCAGGAAGAGGGTCAGGCCGAGGGGGACGGTGAACTTGTCGTTCTGCTGGAGGTAGACGAGCTGGTGCAGGAAGTCGTCGTACGTCCAGATGAACGTGAAGATCGTCGTGGTGACCAGGGCCGGCTTCATCAGCGGCAGGATGATCTTCCAGTAGATCTGGAAGGGATTGGCGCCGTCCATCATGGCCGCCTGGTCCAGCTCGCGCGGGATGGAGCGGATGAACTGGACCATCAGGAAGATGAAGAACGCGTCCGCGGCCAGGAACTTCGGCACGATCAGCGGCAGGAACGTGTTGATCCAGGTCAGGTTGTAGAAGATCGTGTACTGCGGGATCAGGACCGCCTGCGTGGGCAGCATGAGCGTGCCGAGCATCAGGCCGAACCAGATCTTCTTGCCGCGGAACTCGAAGCGCGCGAAGGCGTAGGCAGCCAGCGAGCAGGAGATGACATTCCCTACCACCGCGCCGATCGAGACGATCAGCGAGTTGGTGATGTAGAGGGAGAAGGAGTTGCCGGAGCCGCTCCAGCCCTTGGAGTAGTTCTGCGGGTGCAGCGCCTTCGGGATGAGCCCGGGGTGGGTGAAGATCTCGGTGTCGGGCTTGAGGGAGCTGCTGAGCATCCACATCAGTGGGTACAGCATGACGATCGCCACGCCGATGAGCACGGTGTGGATGAAGATACGGCGGGCGCCGGTCGCAGAGCGCAGCTTGCGCAGCGGCGACAGGTTCGGGGTGATGACGGACATGGGGTGAAGGACTCCTCGCTCAGACGTCAGTCGTCGTAGTGGACCCAGTAGCGGCTGGCGATGAAGTTGACCGCCGTGAAGCCTGCGATGACCAGGAACAGCACCCAGGCAAGCGCCGAGGCGTAGCCCATCTGAAGGTCTGTGAAGCCCTTCTTGTACAGGTAGAGGGAGTACAGCATGGTCGAGTTGAGCGGTCCGCCGGAACCGTTGCTGATCACGTAGGCGGGAGTGAACGTCTTGAACGCGTCGATGATCTGCAGGACGACGTTGAAGAAGACGATCGGCGTCAGCAGCGGCAGGGTGATCTTGAAGAAGCGGGTGACCGGCGGTGCGCCATCGATCGCGGCCGCCTCGTACACGTCCTTCGGCAGCTGCTTCAGACCGGCGAGGAAGATGACCATCGGGGTGCCGAACTGCCAGACGGCCAGCAGGATCAGGGTGTAGATCGCGGTGTCGGGGCTGGAGATCCAGTCCTGGCCCTTGATGCCGAACCAGGCGAGGAAGTCGTTGAAAAGGCCGTCGCCGCCGAAGACCTGACGCCAGACGATGGCGATGGCCACCGCGCCGCCGAGCAGCGAGGGCAGGTAGAAGGCGGCCCGGTAGATGCCGATGCCCTTCAGATCACGGTTGAGCAGCATCGCCACGCCGAGTGCGAGCGCCAGTTTCAGCGGCACTGAGACCAGGACGTACAGAAGCGTGGCGTGCACCGAGTCCCAGAAGACCGGGTCGTCGGAGAACATGCGCTCGTAGTTGTGGGTGCCGACCCACTGAGCGGGCGTCAGCAGGTCGAAGTTGGTGAAGGACAGATACAGCGAGTCGAGCATCGGGTAGATCGTCAGGCCGAACAGGCCGACGAACCAGGGGGCCAGGAAGAGGAACGGCCACCAGCCCCCGCCCCGCCGTCTGGCGAGGCGGCGGCGCATACGTTCGCGCTCCCGCTGGTCGGACGGGGTCGCCGGAACCGGCGTCTCCTTCACGACCGCGTCGGTGTTCGCGGTGGTCATACTCATCTCCCTGGCCCTTCCCGGTGTTCCGTTGCCGTTGTGCCGTGCGGCTTACGCGGACAGGATGCCTGCCGCCTGGTCGAAGAACTCGCTCAGCTGCGCCTTGATGGTCTTCTTGCCGAAGGCGACGGCGAGGTTCGACTGGAACAGCAGGTCCCAGATCTGGTCGGCGCCCTGCGGCGGGGCGGCGGGGGCGGCCAGGGCGTTGGTCGCCTTGGAGACGCGCTTGGAGATGTAGTCGGCGTTCGCCATGTTCAGCTTGTCCGTCTCGGTAAGGCCCGAGGCGATCAGGTTGCGGGCCTTCTCCGTCGGCGGGATGCCGCGCAGCAGCTGGAAGTCCTTGATCGCCGTCGCGTCCTGCGCGATGAACGACATGATCTTCACGGAGTCGGCGACCTTCTTGCTGGCCTTGGTCGCGCTCAGCAGCACACCGCCGTTGACGAAGTTGCCCTCGCGTGCGCCGGACCAGTCACCCTGCGGGGTGGGCAGGAAGTCCAGCTGCGCGTCGGTGATGGAACCGCCCGCGCCGTAGACGCCGGAGTCGAAGGTGAACAGGGCCTTGCCAATGACGACCGCGTTCTTGGTGAGGTCGTTGTGCGCGGCGGAGGTGAGCGCCGCCGGGCCGGAGGCGTGGATCTTGCGCATCTCGGCCCAGTACTCCCACCACTCCTGGAGCGTGTCGGAGGTGAAGCCGAGCTTCTTGCCGTCGTCGGAGAAGAACTGCTGGCCCTTCTCCCGGGCGAAGATCTCGAAGCACTGGAGGGTGGAGCCGCCGCCGTCGTCGACGCCGTAGGTCTTGCCTCCGCTCTTCTTGTAGACCTGCTGGGAGATCGACTTCAGGTCGGCCCAGGTCCACTCGGCGTCCGGCAGCTTCAGGCCCAGGTCCTCAAGGCCGCTCCGGTTGATGGTGAGCTGGTTGACGCCGATGCCGGACGGGACGCCGTACAGCTTGCCGTCGACGGTGCCGGCCGCGAGGAGGGTCTTGGAGAAGCCGGTCAGGTCGAGGCTCTTGCCGACGTAGGAGTCGATCGGGGCGAGCACACCCTTGCGGGCGTACTGGGCGACCAGCGCGGTGTCCATCTGGAGCAGGTCGGGGGCGCTGCCGCCGGCGATGTTGGTGTTGAACTTGTCGAAGTACCCGTCGTAGCCCTGGTAGGTCGCCTGGACCTTGATCGAGGGGTTCTTCTTCTGGAAGGCGGCAAGCGCCTTCTTGTAGGCCGCGTGGCGCTCGTCGCTGCCCCACCAGGTCATGGTGAGCTTGCTGCTGGTGCTGCCGGCGCCAGTGCCGCCGCTACAGGCGGCCAGGGCGCTGGTGAGGGCGCCTGTGGCGGCCAGCCCTCCGCCGATGCGGAGCAGGCCTCTGCGTGAGATTTCGGTGCCCACCGGTTCCTCCTACATGTACGTGACGAAGTACCCGAGTGATTCGGGACTGGGGGGTGCTGCCGGGAAATGCGTGGGAATGCTCGGGTACAGCTCAGGGGGTTGCGCGCTCCCGTGGATTGCGGCCTCGCCCGGCCGCGCCGCCGTACAGATGAGGGTCCTGACGGAGGCCCGTGGATTCTGTATGCGGAATCCTGCCTCCTGCATCCCGTACGGGCACGCCCTCGTACAAGATCGTGAACCACTCACCCTGAGCCGGGTCCCACCGGCCCTAGAAAGCGCTTGTCCGGACATTTGCAGAGTGCGGGGTCCGGAGTCAATGCCCGGCCGTTGGCTCGCCGGTAACGTTTTGGATTCCCCGGGCCACGGCCAGGCGGGTCGCGCCCAGGACGGTGCCGCTGTTGCCGAGCACGCTGGAGACGACCTCGGTGGGCCAGCTCAGCCGGGCCAGTTCGGCCCGTACACCCGGCAGGAGCTGGGGATTCGCGCCGATGCCGCCGCCCAGGACGATCAGCCCGGGGTCCAGCACGGCGACCACGGCTGCGGCCAGTCTGCCCACCTCGGCGGCGTGGCCGGCGACGAGGGCGGCGGCGGTGGCGTGACCTCGGGCGGCGAGTGAGAAAAGTTGTTCGGCGGTGTGCGGGAGGGGCCCGTCGCCCTCGTCGGGCCGCCAGGCCACGGCGGCGCGGGCGATGAGGGAGCGGGCGCCGGTGTAGGCCTCCAGGCCCTCGTGCCGGGGCTGCTGGGCGGCGGCCCACGGGTAGGGCAGCCGGGCGACCTCCCCGGCCGCGCCGTTCGCGCCGCGCAGTACCTGGCCGCCCAGGACGATGCCCAGGCCGATGCCGTAGCCGATCTGCAGATAGCCGAACCCGGCCCGGTCGCGGTCACGGGCGGCGCCTTCGTGCAGCTCGGCGAGGGCGGCGCAGTTGACGTTGTTCTCGATCTGGACCGGGACCCCGGCGGGCAGCGCGAGGGCCTCAACTGCGCCGCGGATCCGGGCGGTCGCCGGGCGGACCCGGCCGTCGGCGTCCTGCCCGGCGACATCAGGGACGGCGACGACAGCGGCCCGCAGCGGGCCGGCGGCCGCCGCGCGCAGGGCGTCGATGACGGTGTGGACGGCGTCGGCGGGGCGCAGCTCGTTGTCGGTGCCCTGGACGGCGAGCACGGCGCCGTCCAGGGCGCAGCCGCGCACCTCGGTGTGGGTGGAGCCGAGGTCGATGGCGAGTACGCAGCCGGCCCGGGGGCCGAGGCGGTAGACGGCGGCGGAGCGGCCGGTGGCGCCGTTGGCGGTGCCGGAGCGGGCGGCGAGTCCGGCGGCCTCCAGCTCGGCCACGGCGAGGGAGACGGTGGGTTTGGACAGGCCGCAGGCGGCGGCCAGTTGGGGGCGCGTGGCGCGTCCGGCACCGGCCAGAACCTCAAAGACGGCTCTGGTACTGTCACTCGGCCGCGGCCCGGCGTGATCACCAGTGGTCATACGGTCCCCCAGGTCGATCGATCAGGTCGCATCAAACATCGGGGGCCGCTTGTGTTCACAGCCCCTTGACGCACTCTACTTCGTTAGTTAACTTCCTAACGAAGCCAGACACACGCCTGTCGCCCTCGACCGAGGCCCGTCCCGGGGCCTCCTGACATCGCTGCTCTGATCCGCTTTGCTCTGCTACCCCATCTCCGTCAGTCACGGTTTCGCCCGCCGTGCGCAGCAGACACCACCCCCACAGCGCTGCGTCGCGAAAGGCGAAGAACCCCGTGCAGGACTCCATTGCCCTCGTCGTCGGCATCGACGTCGGTGGCACCAAGACCCATCTCCAGGCGTACGCCGGTGACGAGACCGTCGCCGACCACGTCCGCGCCAGCCGTGACTGGCGGCCACATCACGCCGCCGACGCCGCGGACTGGCTCACGGAGCTGATCCACCACGCCCTGCCCGCGGGGTCCCGTCCCGTGTCGGTCGCCGTCGGCGCCCACGCCTGCGAGACCCCGCGGCAGGCCGAACTGATCCGGCAGGCGCTCGTCGCCCGCCTCGGCGGCAGTGTGCCCTGCCACGTCGTCAACGACTCCCGGCTCCTCGTCCCCGCTCTCGGGCTGGACAAGGGGGTCGGGCTGGTCGCCGGCACCGGCTCGGTCGCCGTCGGAGAGCTTCCGGACGGCACCGCCGTCCAGGTCGGCGGCTGGGGCGCGGTCCTCGGCGACGAGGGCGGCGCCGCCGGTCTCGTACGCGAGGCCGTACGCGCCGTCTACGCCGCCCACGACCGCGACGAACAGCCGGACGAGCTGGCCCGGCTGCTGCTCACGGCCTTCGACGCACCCGAGGTCCCCGCGCTCGGCGCCGCCCTGGAGGCCGCGCAGGAGCCGTCCGCCGACTGGGGCCGGCACGGCGCGGCCGTCTTCGAGGCGGCAGCCGCAGGTTCCGCCATCGCCCGCGAGGTCATCTCGGAGGGCGGCCGGTCCCTGGCAGGCCTGGTCATACAGCTCGCCGAACGCGGCGCCGTCACCGACGACATCGTCGTGGCGGGCAGTGTCGTGCTCAACCAGCCGGTGCTCTTCACCGCGCTCACCGATACCCTCGCCACCGCACTGCCCGGCTCCCGGGTGCATCCGCTGCGGGTGCCGCCCGTCACCGGGGCCGTACGGCTGGCCCGCCTGCTCCGCCAGTCCTCCCTGAAAGGCCTCTGAACAGCATGCGGATCCACGCCATCCGGTCCACCGATCTCTTCGTCGGCACCGGCCCGGCTCCCCGCCAGGTCGTGCGGGTCACCGTGGAGGGCACGGCAGGCGGCGCCGGCCGCCCGGCCGGCCCGGTGCGGGTCCGCGTGGAGGGGCCGACGGTCAGCACGCCCGAACCCGAGCTGATCACCCTCCCGGGCCCGGAGGAACAGACCGTCGTCGAGGTCGGCGTGGTCGTCTCCGCGCCGGCCGCCGAAGGCTCCGTGCACCGCGTCACCGCCGTCGTGGAGGACGCCGACGGCACCGGCCGGCGGTGCACGGCCGACGGGACCATCACGGCAGAGGCCACCGGCTGGACGATGTGGATGGTGTCCCACTTCCACTACGACCCCGTGTGGTGGAACACCCAGGCCGGCTTCACCGCCATCCGCCACGAACTCCCCGACCTGCCCTGGGTCGACCGACTGCGCCCGCCCCACGTGCGCAGCGCCTTCGACCTCGTACGCGCGCACCTCGACGCGGCCCGGCACGACGAGGACTACCGCTTCGTCCTCGCCGAGATCGACTATCTCAAGCCGCACTGGGACGCCTACCCGGACGACCGGGCCGACCTGCGGCGCTTCCTGCGCTCGGACCGCATCGAGCTGGTCGGCGGCAGCTACAACGAGCCCAACACCAATCTCACCCACCCCGAGTCGACCATCCGCAACACCGTCTACGGCATCGGCTATCAGCGCGACGTCCTCGGCGGCGACCCGCGCTCCGGCTGGATGCTCGACGTCTTCGGCCACGACCCCGCCCACCCCGGCCTGATGGCCGACGCCGGCCTGGACTCCAGCGCCTGGGCGCGCGGCCCGTTCCACAACTCCGGCCCGATGGGCCACGCCGAGGACATCGCCCGGATGCAGTTCCCCAGCGAGTTCGAGTGGATCTCCCCGAGCGGGCGCGGCGTCCTCACCCACTACATGGGCGCGCACTACACCGCGGGCTGGGCGATCAACCGCACGGAGTCGGTGGACGCTGCCATGGAGGCGGCCTACGGCCAGTACGCCGAGCTGAAGAAGGTCGCCGCGACCCGCAATGTCATGCTGCCGGTCGGCCATGACCACAACGTGCCGTCCCGCTGGTGCACCCAGGTCCACCGCGAGTGGGCCAAGCGCTATGTCTGGCCGCGGTTCACGATGGGCCTGACGCGCGACTTCTTCGGCGCCGTACGCCGCGAGGCCGAGGACCGGACGGCATGGACGGTGTCGCCGGTCACGCCGCAGACCCGGGACATGAACCCGGTCTTCACCGGCAAGGACGTCTCCTACATCGACACCAAGCAGGCCCAGCGTGCCGCCGAGACCGCCGTCCTGGACGGCGAGCGCCTCGCCACGCTCGCCGCCACCTTCCTCGGTGAGCGCTTCCCCTCCGAGTCCCTCGACAAGGCGTGGCGGCTGCTCGCGTACGGAGCCCACCACGACGCCGTCACCGGCACCGAGTCCGACCAGGTCTACATCGACCTGGCGGCGGGCTGGCGCGAGGCGTACGAGCTGGGCGACCAGGTGCGCGGTGCCGCGCTGGAGCAGCTCGCCCAGGGCACGGACACGCGCGGCGAGGGCCGGGCGGTGTATGTCGCCAACACGCTGTCCTGGGACCGGGACGGGGTCGTGTCGGTGCCTGCCGGCGAAGGCCTTGAGGTACGGGACGACAGCGGACGGCCCCTGCCGGCGGTGTCCGACGGCGGCACCCTCACCTTCCTGGCCCGGGGCATCCCCTCCCTCGGACACCGCGTCCACCGCCTCGTCGAGAGCGAGGCCGGGGGCACGACGCCCGGCACGACACCCGGCTGGACGACCGTGCCCGGCACGACCGTCATCGACAACGGCACGTTCCGCATCGAGGCCGACCCCGCACGCGGGGGCGCGCTGAGCCGGGTCACGGACCTGCGCACCGGCCGCGAACTGCTGCGCCCCGGCGGGCTCGGCGCCGAGCTGGTCGTCCAGGACGAGCACACCACCCACCCCGTGTGGGGCGAGGGCCCGTGGCACCTGCTCCCGAAGGGCCCCGGCCGGGGCACGGGCGCGGCGCCCGCCGCCTCCGTACGGGTCGAGCACTCCCCCGTCGGGCGGCGGATCATCAGCGAAACGCGGCTCGGCGAGCTGCGGTTCACGCAGACCGCGACCCTGTGGGAGGGCGCCGACCGGGTCGACTTCCGCACCCGGGTCGACGGCTCGATCGGCCAGGACCGGCTGCTGCGGGTCCGCTTCGACCTCGACCTGCCCGGCGCGCTGCCCGTCTCCGAGGTCGGCTTCGCCGCCATCGGGCGGTCGTTCGGCTTCCCGGACTCCGACGCCGCCGAGCACCTGTGGACCCTGGACAACCCCGCCCACACCTGGGCCGGGCTCGGCACGACCGCGCACCTCGCCCTGCACGGCCCTGACGGCCACACCCTCAAGCACGCCATCGGCGTTGCCGAAGTGATCGCCCCCGCTGACCATGATGTACGCCCCCTCCTCGCCGCCCTCGTCGCCCAGGGCGTCACGGCCACCACGACCCGCCCTGACGGCCCGCGCTACGGCTCCCTCGACGCGGACTCCAATCTCCCCGACATCAGGTTCGCACTCGGCACTGACAATGCCTTCGCGGAAGCCGTTCTCAGCGATGCCGGTCCGGCCTACCGCGAGGCGCTGGCCACGCACGGACGGGTGTTCGTCCCGGCGACACGGACCCGGCGGGAGGCCTGGGTGCCCGGCGCGGACCTGCGCGGGCCGCGCGATCTGCCGGTCCTCATCGCCCACGACCTCACAGTGACCGGGTCCGTCATCGACGTCCCCGTCCCCGACGGCCTCGCCACCACCACCGAGCCGGCCGACGACTACTCCGCCGCCCTCCTCAACCACGGCACGCCCAGCTTCGTCGCCACCGCCGACGGCACGCTCTGCCTCACCCTCATGCGCGCCTGCACCGACTGGCCGGCGGGCATCTGGATCGACGGCGAGCGCCGCACCGTCCCCGACGGCAGCAGCTTCGCCCTCCAGCACTGGACGCACGACTTCCGCTACAGCCTGGTCGCCGGGCCCGGCGACTGGCGCGCCGGAGGCTTCGTACGGGCCGGCCAGGAGGCGAACCACGCGCTGCTCGCCGTGGAAACCGCCCCGAGCGGCGGAGAACTGCCCTCCGGCGCCTCGCTGCTGACAGTTGAGCCGGACAATGTCCTGCTCAGCGCGCTGAAGCCGCGCGGCAACGCGATGGCCTCCGGCCTATCCGGGGAAGTGGACCCCGGTGTCGACGGACTGGCGGTCCGGCTGTACGAGTCGCAGGGGCGGGCGGTTTCCGCTCGCGTACGGCTGTTCGGCGGGGGCCTGGCCGAGCCGGAGGCGACGGACCTGCTGGAACAACGCGCCTCGGATGTACGGGCGTTGGCCGTGGAGGACGCGGGCGTCGTGTGCGTGGCCATGGGCGCGGCTGACGTCGCCACGTTCGCCGCACGTCCGGTGGGTGCCCCCAGGACCCCCAGGCCCCCCGGCGCCTCAAGCGCCGGACGGACCGAGACCGCCCAGCCCGTGTTCACGCGGTACTGGCTGCACAACGCCGGGCCCGCGCCCATCGGGTACCTGCCGGTGAGCGTCCACCTGACGCAGCACGAGCAGGGCCGGATCCGCCTGACCGTCGCGGCGGCGACCCGGCATGCGCAAGGCCGGGTCGAGCTCGACGTGCCCGCCGGCCTCACGGCGACGCCCCGGCAGACCCTCGCCTACGACCTCGCGCCGGGCGAGCACGCGGACTTCGAGCTGACGGTCAGCCCCGACGAGGGCGCCGCGCAGGGCACGTACTACGTGGCGGCGCGCATCCGGGACGAGCTCGGCCAGCTCCTGGAGGACGCCGTACCGGTCACCGTGGGCGCGCCCACCGCCGAGCCGTTGCGGGCCGAACTGACGGAACGCTGCGTGCGCGTGACGAACAACGCCCGCTCCGAGATCCGGGGCGAGGTGCAGCTGGTCAGCCCTTACGGGACATGGGGCGCGCCCGGGGACGACATCGCGGTGACGCCCCGGACGCAGGGCTTCGCGATCGCGCCGGGGGCGACGGCCGAACTGCCGTACGCCGTCGGCTGTGCGGCCACCGCCGACCCGGGCGGCGAGTGGTGGGTGCTGGCCAAGGTCACGGCGTTCGGCGGCGTCCAGTACACGCGGGCACTGGCACTCACTGCAGATGGGCTGTGTCGTTCCAGAGGGTGACGGCCGGGTCCCCGTACTCCCAGCCGAGGATGGACAGGGAGGCGGGGGCCAGGCTGAGCACCATGCCGCGCGCGGGGTCCAGGTGCAGCCAGCGGGCGGCGAGGGTGCGCAGGAAGTGGCCGTGGGCGAAGACGACGCAGTCGGTTTCGGAGGCCTTCGCCCAGGCGACGACCTGGTCGGCGCGCCCGGCGACCTGCCAGGAGGTCTCGCCGCCGATGACTCCGTCGCGCCAGATCACCCAGCCGGGACGCTCCTCACGGATCTCCGGGGACGTACGGCCTTCGTAGGCGCCGTAGTCCCACTCCATGAGCATGTCCCATTCCTCGGCGCGGTCCCCGAAACCGGCCAGCTCGCAGGTCTCGCGGGCGCGCGCCAGCGGGCTCGTACGGACCTGGGCGCCCGGGAAGTCCTCCCAGGGCGACCGCTTCAGGCGCTTGCCCAGCAGCCGGGCGGCGTCGCGACCCTCCTCGGTGAGCGGGATGTCGGTGCGGCCGGTGTGCTGGCCGCTCCTGGACCACTCGGTCTGGCCGTGCCGGACCAGGATGAGGCGCGGGTGCATCAGGACTCCTCTTTGTGTACGGCTTCGATGTTGTTGCCGTCCGGGTCGCTCACGAACGCGCAGTACGCGCGGTATTGGGGCCAGTGACGCGGGGCGTGACGGCTGCGGCCGCCCGCCGCCACGGCAGCTGCGTGGAAGGCTTCGACCGCCGCGCGGTCACCGGCCGCGAAGGCGATGTGCACGCCGCGCGTGCGCTCGGTGGCGGCCTCGGCCTGCTCCAGGGACAGCGAGGGCGTGTCGCGGCCGGGTGGCCAGTACTCGGCCGCGACGGCCGTCTCGTATCCGATACGGACGCCGAGCGGGGCGAGCGCTGCCGAATAGAAGTCCCTGCTCGCGGCGAGGTCGGACGCGAAGACGCCGATGTGGTGGACGAACGGTTCGGGTGATCCCACATGCCAAGCCTAGGCGGCTGGCACACTGAGCGCCGTGTTCGCACTGGCCGTGGCCCTCACCGTGCTCCTCGTCCTCGAATCGCTGCCGTCGGCGGTCGTCCAACTGGCCCGGGCCAGGCCGGGACTGACCCGGCTCGACGAACTCACCCGGCTGGGCGTTCTCCAGGGCCGCCGGCTGTGGGTCCTGACACTGCTGGGCTCGCTGCACCTGCTCGGTACGGCCGCCGTCATCGCCGGGCTCCCGACCCCGCCGCTGGGGGTGGCGGGGGCTGCCGTGGAGGGTCTGGTCTTCGCATGGGTGCTGGTCATGCAGCTGCGGGCGGGCGACCGGGGCCGGGCGCTCGGGGCTTACATGTTGTTTCTCGGGATGGCGCTGTCTGTGCTGGTAGTGGACATGCTGCGTTGACAGAAGTCCGATTTTGCCTAATTTTTCCGTTACATGACACTTCTTTGCATATACGCTGATATGCGGCGATAGGGGACCTGACTTCTCCGATGAGGAAGGGGGTCTCCCATGCGACGCACCGGCTTCACCCGGATTCTGGCCACTGGCGCCGCGTCCACGCTGGTCGTGGGCGGAGCCACCCTCACCTCCATCGGCGCGGCCTCCGCCGCCGCCCCCACCGCTACGACGGCCGCGACGACGCACCACAACCCGCAGCCGTGCCGGTGGGTGCCCCAGCAGACCATCACTCTCCAGCTGCCACTGCTCGGAAAGTTCGTGATCACGATTCCGGCCCACTGGCAGTGCCCGCACTAACAGCCATCCCGGAGGGACAACCATGCGTAACCGACTTATGCGAGGCCTCGCCCTGGGCGCGGCGTCCACGATGCTCGCCGGCGGAGCCGCACTCACTGTGGCAGGCACCGCCTCCGCGGCGCCCACCGCCCCGTCCGTCCCCTCGCCCACACACCCCGGGCCGGGGCACCACAACAACCACCACCACTGCGTCTGGCAGCACGGGCACTGGACGAAGGTCTGGCACCACGGCTTCTGGGACAAGTGGGGCCACTGGCACCACGGCTACTGGGTCAAGTTCTGGGTCCCCGGACACTGGGTCTGCAACCACCGGTAACGCATGACCAGGAAGTCCCCGGCCCGGGAGCGGATCCCGGGCCGGGGGTTTCAGCGTGTCGCCTGTACGAGCGGCTCGCTCAACGGTCTGATCGCGGCCGCCCGGGCGGGGCTGGGCGTCATGGCCCATGCGCAGGGGCTGATTCCGCCCGGGCTGGTACGCGTGCCGGCCCGGGCGGGGCTGCCGGAGCTGGGCGAGGTGGACTTCGTGCTGCTGCACGGGCGGCGGCGGCCGCATGCGCAGGACGCGGCGGACGCGCTCGCGGCGGCGATCCTGGCCGGCGGCGACCGGCTGCACCGGCCGCTGTAGCGACCGGTGGCCGGTAACCGGTGTGCGGCGCCTACCCGGCATCCAGCAGGCGTCTACTCCTCCGGTTCCTCGTCCTCCTCGTACGAAAGGGTCGTCGGCGTGGAGTCGGGGCCGTTGCCGAACGGGGACCACATGCGCAGGCTGGTGAGTTCGGCGGTGTTGCGGTCCCAGGTGTCGAAGAACTCGGTGCGCTGGCGCAGGGCGGCGGCCAGGAGCCGTAGGGATTCCTTGCGCGTGCGGCGTCCGTGGTCCTGGCGGCGGCGGCGCTGGACGGGGACGCGCCGGAGGTCGAGGAGACCCCAGACGGCCACGGCTGCGCCGCCGACGGCGACGGAGGCGGCGGTGTTGCCGCGCAGGAGCACGACGGCGAGCGTGGTGGTGAGCGCGCCGCCGAGACCGCCGGCGACAAGGCGGAGCCAGTTGTGGGTGACGGCCCGCACCGCTTCGCGGGTGAGGTCGTCGATGTGGGTGGCGAGCCGGTCGGCGAGCAGCGGCTCGTCGATGAGCACGGCGGGATCCGTGGGGACGTCGATGGTCCAGCCGTGCAGGTCGAGGTGGATCCGCTGGGGCCGCTGGGTGGCGGCGGCGCGGACGAAGTCGGCGGCGGACTGCTGGACGCTCTTCCAGACGCAGATGAGGGCCAGCCGCCGCCCGGCCGCGCCGAGTTCGACGCCTTCGGGCTCGAATACCGCGTGGTCGAGGATGGCGGCGAAGTCGAGTCCTGGTGCGAGCTCGTCCGGCGCCGACGGGGAGGCGGGAGCGGCAGGAGCGGCAGACGCGGCAGATGCGGCAGGGGTCTCGCCGCGGTTCTCGACGACGCGGCGCTGCCATTCCATCTCGTGGTGGAGTTCGGCCTCGTCGGGCTCGGGGCGCTCGATGATCATTTCGAGCGCGAGGCCCGCGTAACCGCGTCCGGCGGCGAGTTCCTCGGGGGTGTCGGGGAATTCCCGGTTGAGGTGGCCGAGCAGGCCGCCGGGGATGGTGGCCAGCTCCCAGCCGTAGGCCAGGCCGTCCCACTGCTCGCCGACGGCCTCGCGCAGGGCGGGGAAGCGTTCGGCGGAAACCTGCGTGCGCAGCTCCCACAGCCGCTGGTCCCAGCGCAGCGCGCGCGGCCGCGAGCCGGCGATGCGCTTGTCACTGGCGTGCCTGCCGCGGCCCCGGCCTGCACCGCGGTCCGCTTCCGGGGTCTCGGAGTCGTTGTCCCAGCGGAGCATCGCCTGCAGGGCGAACGTATGGGCCTCTGCCCCCAGTTCACCGGCGGCGATGGCGCTGAGGACGGGCTGGAACTCCGCTTCGAGCCGCTTGGGGTCGAGGGTCTCCAGGTAACGGCCGGCCCAGCGGGCGGCGTCGTCCTGCTCGCCGAGGCGGGCGAAGGTGAGGGCGGCGAAGAGCTTGGCCTTGGCCGGGTCGAGGGCGTACGCCTGCTGCCGGGCACGCTCGCTGGTGTCCGAATCGCCCAGGTGGCGCGCGGCCAGCGCGGTGAGCGCGGGGGCCAGCCAGTATGTGGAGTCCCAGAGCAGGGAGTCCTGGATCGCTTCCTTGACGATCAGCGGCTCGACGGCGTCCCTGCGGATCGCGTCGGCGGTGAGGGTGTGCGTGAGTCCCCGTGCCAGGGAGCGGATCCGCTTGCGTCCGCCGAAGCGCGTGAGCCAGTCGGTGGTCAGCCGGGCCAGCTCCGCCTGGGCACCGGAGGCCAGGCGGTCGCGTTCGTACTGCTGGAGGAAGACCGCGAACTCGTCCCGGCTGCGCGCGACTTCCTCGCTCAGCTCGGCGACGGTCCCGGTCAGGTCGGCCAGGCGGGCGGACACCTCGCTCATCGTGCCGTGCAGTCCGCCGACCCAGGCGTTGACGCCGGTCACCTTGACGCTGAGGGCGTCCAGCTCGCTTCCGTGGCGGACCTGGGCGGCCGACAGCCGCACTATCCGCTCACTCAGTTCGTTTATGCCGGTGATTCCTGCGGTCTCTGTTGTTCCGGTGGTTCCGGAGGTTCTGTCGGGGATCTGTTCCCCTGTCATTTCCGTCGTACCCACCCCCCGGTGGTCGCGTTGGTCGTGCGTACGATGAAGCACGTAGTCGCCATTGCGCAAGAGTGCGCACGACTATCTGCGTTCTTCGTACGTCATCTGCTTGAATTTCCGTACGACAGGCGCGGTCTCCACGTGCCGCACCCCGTCCAGGGCTCCGATTTTTTCATTGAGGTATGCGTAAATACCGGCGTGGTCACGGCAGATGACCGAAGTGACCAGATTGGAAGTACCGGTGGTCGCGGCGACGAAGGCGGTCTCGGGGTGGCCGGCGAGCGCCTCACCGACCGTGGCGAGCGCGGATGGCGCGACTGTGAGCCAGAGTACGGCCTGGGCGTCGTAGCCGAGCAGTACAGAGTCGAATTGAACGTCGAAATAGAGAACTCCGGCGCGTACGAGCTGTTCAAGGCGGCGTTTTACGGCTGACTCGGAGCGGCCGGTCGCCCGGTGCAGCTCGGGGTAGGAGGCGCGGCCGTCCTCCGCTAGGGCGGCGAGCAGCGGCTCGTCCCCGGGGTCGAGCCGGAACGGGCCGCCGGGCTCGTGGTCGTAGGCGGGCACGCGCAGCGCGGCGCTCTGCTCGGGGGTGAGGCTGCCGCTTTTGGTGAACCAGCCCTGGACGCCGCCGTAGAAGACGTGCAGCACGGACATGGCTCTGATCTCGACGATCCTCGGGGTGCGCGGGAGCTTGCCGAACAGCAGCGCGTCGTATTCGTCGCGGTCGGAGTCGGTGACGCAGAACAGCTCCGTACCGCCGGAGGTCAGCCGGACCCATGCCGTGTCGGGGCGGCGGGCGAGGGCCTTGGCGATGGTCACGGAGGCGTCGGGGGTGCAGCGCAGCCGCAGGATCCAGCGGGTGCGGCCGAGGCGTGCGCCGTCGGTCAGGCCGAGCACGCGCATCCCGAAGTCGGCGCGCAGCCGCCGGTAGCGGCGGGCGACCGTCTGGTCGGAGACGCCGAGGACGGCGGCGATCCGGCTGAAGGGGGCTCTGGGATCGAGCGTCAGAGCGTGCAGAAGCTGCTGGTCGGTCACGCCGAAGTCGTGGGAATCCACCGCTGATCACCTTATGGCTGTCGGAATCCGGCGCCGGGATGGCTCTGGCTGGATCTTTCGCGCGCCGGGTGGCGATCGTACGGCAACCGACCACGGAACGAGGGAGAGACCGATGCGTAAGTGGGGGCCGCTGGTCGCGGTCTGTCTGGGGACTTTCATGCTGCTGATCGACGTCACGATCGTGATCGTGGCGCTGCCGGACATCGCGGACACGCTGGACGCGTCGCTGTCGCAGCTGCAGTGGGTGATCGACGTGTACGCGCTCGCGCTCGCCGCGCTGCTGCTCGGCGCGGGCTCGGCGGCCGATGTGATCGGGCGGCGGAAGGTGTACGTGGCGGGGACGGCGCTGTTCGCGGTGGCCTCGCTGGCGTGCGGGCTGGCGCCGAACGCCGGTGCGCTGGTGGCGATGCGGGCGGTGCAGGGGGTGGGCGCGACCGCGATGTTCGCGACCACGCTGTCGCTGCTGGGGGCGGCCTATCAGGGCCGGGACCGGTCGGTGGCGCTGGGGGTGTGGGGCGCGGTCAGTGGTGCAGCGGCGGCGCTGGGGCCTGTGCTGGGCGGGCTGCTGACGCAGGGGCTGAGCTGGCGGTGGGTGTTCTTCGTCAATCTGCCGGTGAGCGCGGCGGCGGTCTGGCTCACTCTGCGGGTGGTCCGTGAGTCGCGGGGCGGGGCGGGCGCGCGAATCGACTGGGCCGGTACGGCGGCGTTCGCCGCCTTCGCCGGTACGGCGACCTATGCGGTGATCCGCGCCGACACGGTCGGCTGGGGCTCGGGCCGTACGTTCGCCGCGCTGGCCGTCTCCGTCGCCGCGCTGGCGCTGTTCGTGGTGGCCGAGCGGCGGGCCGGCCATCCGATGCTGGATCTGCGGCTGTTCGGCAACCGCTCCTTCCTCGGGGTGATGGTGGGTACGGTCGCGCTCAACTCGGCGGCCTTCGGCTTCCTGCCGTACACGTCGCTGTGGCTGCAGACGGTGCTCGGTATGAGCCCGGTGCGCGGCGGCCTGGTGCTGATCCCGCTCGCGCTGGCCGCGTTCCTGGCGGCGGGGCTCGGCGGGCGGCTGCTGCACGGTGCGCCGCACCGGTGGGTGGTCGGGGGCGGGCTGCTGCTGATCGGTACGGGCGCACTGGCCCAGGCGGTGCTGGACGCGGACTCGGGGTGGACGGCGCTGACGGCGGGCCTGGTACTGGCCGGGCTGGGCGTCGGTCTGGTCAACCCCGCTGTCGCTTCGGCGGCGCTGGCCTGCGTACCGCCACGGCAGGCGGGGATGGCCGGCGGCGCGGTGAACACGATGCGCCAACTCGGGTACGCGCTCGGGGTCGCCGTCTTCGGGACACTGCTGACGACCCGTATGCAAAATTCACTGACTGTCGACGGTATACAGGATCCCCACGCCACAGCCCGGATCCTGGCCGGTGGCGGAGCACGCGAACTGCTCGCCCGGATGCCGGCCGCACAACGGGACACCGTCGACCACGCACTGCGGGCCGCCTTCGCATCAGGACTCGACACGGCCGCCGTGGTGGCCGGGGCGGTAGGGCTGCTGGCCGGCGTCGCCGTGCTGGTCCTCGTGCGGACCAGGGCGCCCGAGCAGCCCGTACAACAGCGCGGTCACACCGCCGCAGGGGCACCGGTCGCCGCACCGTAGCAGCGTCATCAGTGATGGGCGGGAGCAGATTTGGTGGAGATCGCCGGCCGCGCGCCGGGCCGCGCGGCCCGGCGCGCGGCCGGCGTTGCTTGCGGTAACAGGGACGATGGCCGCCACCAGCACAGACGTACGATTCGCCGTCACTCCGGGTGACCGCTCGTACCCTCCCCCCGCTCCTGAGGATCAGGTAGCTTACGGGCGCCCCTAGCGGTCGAGGAGCGACTCTTGCGCGAGTTCACCATTCCCCCACTGGTGACGGCACCCCAGGCGGGCGGACTGGCGGAC
Source organism: Streptomyces sp. NBC_01537 (assembly GCF_045040445.1). Lineage (NCBI taxonomy): Bacteria > Bacillati > Actinomycetota > Actinomycetes > Kitasatosporales > Streptomycetaceae > Streptomyces > Streptomyces sp. NBC_01537. The sequence continues at coordinate 1,814,212 of NZ_CP109392.1, forward strand.
GCGGTGTTCGCCAACGCCACCGAGGAGCCGGACCGAGTCGTGCTCGGACGCCGTACGACAGCACCGGCCGGGTCCGCCGCCGATGCCTCCGATGCCGCCGACATGTCCTGGCAGGACGTGACCGCCGCGGGCTTCCGGGACGAGGTGATGGCCGTCGCCAAGGGCCTGCTGGCCCAGGGGATACGTTTCGGCGACCGCGTCGGCCTGATGTCCAGGACCCGCTACGAGTGGACGGTGCTGGACTTCGCCCTGTGGAGCATCGGGGCGCAGCCGGTCCCCATCTACCCGACCTCCTCCTCCGAGCAGGTCCGCTGGATGTTGCACGACTCCGCAGCCGTCGCGTGCGTCGTCGAGCACGAGGACCACGCCATGACCATCGGCGCCGTCATCGACGAGCTGCCGCACCTCACCAGCCTCTGGCAGCTGGACTCCGACGCCCTCACCGAGATCGCCGCCTCCGGCACCCAGATCGACGACGACGTCGTGCACCGCCACCGCAACGCCGTCACCCCCGAGGCCATCGCCACCGTCATCTACACCTCCGGCACCACCGGCCGCCCCAAGGGCTGCGTCATCACCCACGCCAACTTCATGGCCGAGGCCGACAACGTCATCAACCTCTACGAGCCGGTCTTCCACTCCAAGCCCGGCGACGAGGCCTCCACCCTGCTCTTCCTCCCCCTCGCCCATGTCTTCGGCCGGATGGTCGAGGTCGCCGCCGTCCGCGCCCGGGTGCGTCTGGGCCACCAGCCCAATCTGGCCGCCGCCGAACTCCTCCCGGCGATGGCCTCCTTCAAGCCGACCTTCGTCCTCGCCGTCCCGTACGTCTTCGAGAAGGTCTTCCAGGGCGCCCGCCGCAAAGCCGAGGCGGGAGGCAAGCTCGGCGTCTTCGAGAAGGCCGTCGACGTCGCCGTGCGGCACGCCGAAGCGATGGAGGCCAAGGCCTTCGGCACCGGCCCCGGCCCGACCGCCGGCCTGCGCGTGCAGCACCAGCTCTACGACAAGCTCGTCTACGGCAAGGTGCGCGCCGCCCTCGGCGGCCGGGTCAGGCACGCCTTCTCCGGCGGCTCTGCGATGGACCGGAGGATGGGTCTGTTCTTCGACGGCGCCGGCGTCCGCATCTTCGAGGGCTACGGCCTCACCGAGTCCACCGCCGCCGCCACCGCCAACCCGCCCGAGCAGACCCGCTTCGGCACCGTAGGCCTGCCCATCCCCGGCACCACCGTCCACATCGCCGACGACGGCGAGATCTGGCTCTACGGCAACCAGGTCTTCGAGGGCTACCTCAACAACCCCAAGGCCACCCACGAACTCCTCCACGAGGGCTGGCTCGCCACCGGCGACCTCGGCGCCCTCGACGAGGACGGCTACCTCACCATCACCGGCCGCAAGAAGGAAATCCTGGTCACCAACGGCGGCAAGTCCGTCTCCCCGGTGCCCCTGGAGGAGCGTGTGCGCTCCCACCCCCTGGTCGGCCAGTGCGTCGTCCTCGGCAACGACCGCCCCTTCATCTCCGCGCTCATCACCCTCGACCCCGAGGGCGTCACCCACTGGCTGGCCATGCACGACAAGCCGGTGACCTCCATCGCCGACCTGGTCCGCGACCCGGATCTGGAGGCCGAGATCCGGCGGGCCGTCGTCGCCGCCAACACGCTCGTCTCACAGGCCGAGTCGATCCGCACCTTCCGCATCCTGCCCGGCCAGTTCTCCGAGGAGCACGGCCTGCTCACGCCCTCGCTCAAGCTCAAGCGCAAAGCCATCGAGAAGGCGTACGCACAGGAGATCGAGCTCCTCTACCGCGGCTGACGCGGTCGCGCCGCGGGAATGGGACCGGCCGGGAGATCGTTCACGCTGAGGGAAAGTCCGATGACGTAACGACATAACGACGAAAAGGATCACCTGCTCGTGAGCAAGGCCAGCGAGGTCCCCTTCATCACCCTCAACAACGGCGTCAGGATGCCGCAGCTCGGCTTCGGCGTCTGGCAGGTGCCGGACACCGAGGCCGCGGCGGCCGTCTCCAGCGCACTCGAAGCCGGCTACCGCAGCATCGACACCGCCGCGATCTACCGGAACGAGAAGGGCACCGGCCAGGCCCTCGCCGCCGCCGGGCTGCCCCGCGAGGAGCTCTTCGTCACCACGAAGCTCTGGAACTCCGAGCAGGGCTACGACTCCACGCTGCGCGCGTTCGACGCCTCGCTCGACAAGCTCGGCCTCGACTACCTCGACCTCTATCTGATCCACTGGCCGAACCCCGGGCGCGGTCTGTACCCCGACACCTGGCGCGCCTTCGAGAAGCTCTACGCCGACGGCCGCACCAAGGCGATCGGCGTCTCCAACTTCCCCGTCGCCCAGCTCCAGCACCTCCTCGACAGCGGCTCGACCATCCCCGCCGTCAACCAGATCGAGCTCCACCCCAACCTCCCCCAGGACGGACTCCGCGCCTTCCACGCCGACCACGGCATCGCCACCGAGGCCTGGTCGCCCCTCGGCCAGGGCAAGGGCCTGCTGGAGGACCCGGCGCTGGCCGCCCTCGCCGCCAAGCACGGCCGCACCCCGGCCCAGATCGTGCTGCGCTGGCACCTGCAGCTCGGCAATGTCGTCATCCCCAAGTCCGTCACCCCCTCCCGCATCCGCGAGAACCTCGACGTCTTCGGCTTCGAGCTCGACGCCGACGACCTCGCCGGCATCGGCGCCCTCGACAACGGCCACCGCCTCGGCCCGGATCCGGCCAACTTCGACTACGTCGGCTGACTTACGCGTAGAGCGCGCAGGTACGGCCCGTCTACGCTCGCCTGCCATGAAGCCCGCGCTGCGCACCGCCGCCGTACTGGCCGGCGCCGTGACCCTGACCGCCGCCGCGACCGCCACCGCCCATGCCGCCTCCCCCGGCGGCTGGACGGAGGCGGGCTCGGCGTCCGTGAGCTCCCTCACCGGCAGCCAGGGACTGGCCAGCCTGGCCGACGGCTCGCTGGTGTACCGGGGGCTGGGGTCGATCCCGCTGTCGCTGCGGATCCAGGGGTGGGTGCATGTCGGCGACCCGGACGCGGCGAAGGGCTATGTCTTCGACGCGTACCAGGGCGAGGACACGGCGACGTCGAAGATGTACGCGGTGACGACCCCGGCCGGGCAGCAGTACACGTACGTCCATCAGCTCGACTCGGGCGAGAAGCTCAACAACTCCTTCGCCGCGATCTCGCCCGACGCGCAATGGCTGGTCTCGGGCGAGTGGGGCGACCAGAACCGGCTGCAGGTGTTCCCGGCGCCGCTGCTCAATCCCTCGACGCCGACGACCGGCGGGACGCTGTCGCAGGCGGGGCAGATCACCCTGGACAAGCAGGTCAGCGACATCCAGGGCTGCGACTTCGTCTCGGACACCCGGCTGGTGTGCGCCTCGGACGACACCGCGAAGGACCTGCTGCAGGTCGACCTGCCGCACGCCCTGGACGGCACGGCGGTCACCGGCACGGTCACCAGTCTGCTGACGCTCCCGCAGCGCAGCATCTGCACCGGCACCTTCGAGGCCGAGGGCGTCGACTACGACCCGACGGCGAAGGTGCTGCGCGCGGAGGTGGTGCCCCCGGGCATCTGCGCGGTGGCGACGACCGTGTACTCGTACACTCCGGCCTCGTGATCCGTCCCGCCTGAGCGTCACACCCCGCGACCGAGCAGCGTCGCCGCCACCCCCGCGATGACCGCGTCGATCCCCTCGTCGAAGCCCCGGTCGTGGTCCTGGACCATCTCGCGGCCCGCCTCGGCGGACAACGGGTACGCGGCGAGGCGCTGCGCGCGGGCCCGACCTCCCCGACACCGCCCTGAGCGCCGGCGACCGGGCCCCGGACGGCAAGCGGGAAGGGGTGCACCTGTTCACGCGGTACAAGGGCCCCCATTGGACCTTGCTGACGGTGGACGCGGCCGACGACCTGCCGGCACTGAACATCCCGACGGTCCGGATCGCCGCGTACGAGGCATACGGCACCGGCATCTTCCTCATCCGCCCGGACGGCTATGTGGGTTGGGCGGGCGCCACACCGGAGGGCCTGCCGGAATACGCGGCGGGGCTGGGGCTGGAGTTCGGTATCAACTGACCGCGTGCCGCCCCGGGTCCGGCTGCGGTTCGTTCAGGTCTCGCGGAAAGCCGCCGCGTAAACGCCGGTGCGCGCGTGCCGCGCCTGGCCGATACTCCTGTGGTTCGACCCTGGCCGCCGGATTCCGAGGAGCCGTCAATGACCGGTGGCTGGACCGCCGACGTCCTGCTGGGCGGCATCATCGCGCTGGGCGCGTCCGTGCAGCGGCTGACGGGGATGGGATTCGCGCTGGTGGCGGTGCCGGCGCTGGTCCTGCTTCTCGGCCCGGCCGAGGGCGTGGTGCTCGCGAACTGCGCGGCGGGGGTCATCAGCGCTGTCGGGCTCGTGGACGGCTGGCGGGAGGTCCGGCCCGCCGCGATGGTGCCGCTGGTTGTCGCTGCCGCGTGCACGGTGCCGGCCGGGTCCTGGACGGCCGCGCGGCTGCCGGAGCCGGTGCTGCTGGTGGGCATGGGGGTGCTGGTGAGCGCGGCCGTGCTGCTGGTGATGCGCGGCGCCCGGGTACCGGCCCTGCGGGGCGTCAGGGGAGCGGTGGCCGCGGGTGCCGCGGGCGGGTTCATGAACTCCTCGGCGGGGGTCGGCGGCCCGGCGGTGTCGCTGTACGCGGTCAACGCGGGCTGGACGGTACGGGAGTTCGTGCCGAACGCGCAGTTCTACGGGGTCGTGGTGAACGCGTTCTCCGTAGTGGCAAACGGCGTGCCGAGGCTGGCGGCGCCGGTCTGGCTGCTGGCCGGGGCGGCGCTCGCGGCGGGCACGGTGATCGGGAAGACGCTCGGCGAGCGGGTGCCGGAGCGGCGGGCCCGGCAGATGGTGCTCGCGCTGGCCCTGGCAGGCGGGCTCACCACGCTGGGCAAGGGGTTGTGGGGGTTGTGAGCCCCGGCCCGTCCCCGGCCCGGTTCGAGGGCCTAGAGGGTGTGTGCCACGACCCGGCCTTCGAGCACCGCCTCGACGAAGGGATCGGGCGGGGCGTAGTGGTGGGTGATGACGTAGTGCACGATCAGGTCGGGGGCGATGAGCCATTGGCCGAGGCGGGTCTGGAGCCGGATCTCGCCGTGGCCGACGAGGATTTCGCGGCCGTTCCTGGTGACCCTGACCGGGTAGGTGCGGCCGCCGCCGAAGAGCCGCCGGGGGCACAGGCGGCAGCCGTGCCAGCGGCTGGTGATGGTGCTGAGGTGGTCGCAGGCCAGGGCGAAGAGCCGGTCGGCGAACAGGGGGGCGGGGGCGGCGGCGGGGTAGGCGTGGCCGGGATCGAGCCAGCCGACGGACACGGCGTCGATGCCGGGAGGAATCGTTTCCGTGAAGTAGCCGTACTGGCTCAGGTCCTCGTAGTACGCCATCGCGGCCCTCCCCTCATGTCGTGCCTGTTGCCGCGGCGCCAGCGTGATGCGGACGGCGCTTTCAGGTCAATGCCCCGTCCGGGCCTTGCTCCGGCCCGGTTCGCGTGTCCCGTCGTGCGTCCCGCCCTCGGCGTCCCGTGGCCGCAGCCAGCCGCGCAGCACCGCGTGGACCGCCTCCGCGCCGACGAGGCGGTGCTCGGGGCCGTCCAGGCTGTACGGGTGCATCAGGAAGGCGCGGTTCTGGTCGCCGCCGAGGCCGCCGTGGGAGCCGACCTGTTCCTCGAAGGCGTGCACGGCGCCGGTCGCCGGGTCGCAGGCGGAGTTGACCATGATGTCGGCGGCGTGCGGGAAACCCGCCGTGCGCAGGACGGCCGCGGCCGCGCCGGGGCCGAAGGGGGCAAGCGGGTCGGGGCCGCCGGTGATGCGGCCGGTGGCGAGTTCGTGCTCGGCGCCGCCGGGGCCGAGCACCAGGGGGCCGCGCGGCTCGCTGCGCACGAGGACGAAGCCGATGCCCTGATGCTCCGCCAGGGTCCGCAGCAGGGCGGGGTGGCGGCGGTCGATCTCCTCGCGGGTGGCCCGGCCGGGCAGGTCGGGGAAGCTGATCAGGCCCAGGTTGCCGGAGGCGAGCACCACCGGGTCGGAAACCGGGCCTGCGCATGCGGCGTCCTCCTCGGCGCCGCGCCGGCCGTGTTCCGGCCTGCGCAGCGCGGCCCGGGCGGCGGTGCGGGCCTCGGCCCCGCTGGCCGTACGCCGTGCCCTGCGCGGCACCGGCAGCCCGCACCCGGCGCGCACCAGGTCCTTCAGGCTCAGCCCGTACGCGGCGGCGAAGGTCTCGCCGTGGCTCTGGCCGTGGTCGGACAGCAGCACGATGCGGTAGCGGCGGGGCGCGTAACGGGCGGCGTCGGCGATCAGCCGGATCATCCGGTCGAGGCGGGCCAGGACCCTCATCGCGTCGCCGCTGCGCGGGCCGGAGTGGTGCGCCACCTCGTCGTACGCGACCAGGTCGGCGTAGACCGCGGTGCGCCCGGCGAGCATGTCGCCGATCACCGCCGCGACGGCCACATCGCGCTCCACGACGGTCGCGAATGCGCGCAGGAACGGGTAGAGGCCGCCGCGCCCCACGCGCGGGCGGTCCCGGCGCAGCAGGGACGCCGTCGACTCGCACATCTCGCGGCCGGCTTCGGCGAAGAAGGCGGCCGCGGTGCGGACCGCGTTGGCGGGATCGGAGAAGTACGCGAAATAGCCGGTGCGCGGGCGCGAGAAGCCGCCGCGCTGGGCCGCCACCGACATCACGAGCGCGAGCTGTTCCGCGCCGCCGCTGAACAGGTTGCCGCGGCTCGCGCCGTCCAGTCCGCCGCCGGCTCCGTCCTCGGCGAGCAGGCCCGGGGAGCCGGTGCGGGCCACCGCCCGGCGTTCCAGTTCGGCGGCGCCGGAGGGGCGGTTGCAGACCATCAGCTGGCCGGTTTCCTTCTCGTACCAGCGAAAGGCGGGCACGTCCTCGTTCGACCCGTGCAGGATGGCGAGCTGGCTGGATCCGGTCTGGCTGCTCCAGTCCGTACGCCAGGGGATGAGGCGGTGGGTTGTGTCGAGCCAGTCGGCCACGGTCTCCATCGCGGGCGGGCGGGTGCGGCCCTTTCGGCGGATCGGGCGCACCGCCTCGCGCAGGACGTCGTGGCCGACGCCGTCGAGCTGGATGAACACGATCCCGGGCGTCTCCCCGTCGACCGCCGCGCGGCGGCGCCCCGCCAGACGGGCCAGCCTGCGGCCGTAGGCCTCGTCGTCGCGCATCGCCAGGGCGGTGCTGGTCGCCGACGAGGTCGCCGACATCACGGCGGCGATGACCACGGCGGTCGCGGGGGTCACGTCGCCGCGCCAGTCGGGCGCGATGCGCAGGGCGATCAGGAGCAGCGAGCCGTTGAGAAAGAACACCAACGCGCCCAGGACCAGGGCCGGGACCAGCAGCAGCGCGCGTACGAGCGCCGGCCACACCAGCGCGCTCAGCAGGCCGAAGGCCCCTGCCCCGACGGCCGCGGTGGCGGCGATCCGGGTCGGGCTGTCGCCGGTCGGCGACTGGATGGTGAAGTCCGGGAGGATCCCGGCCAGCACCGCCATCGTCGCCGTCGCCACCGCCCACACCGCCAGGACGCGACCGACCGTCCGTCCCAGGGACCGCCACCGACGCAAGTTCATGGTCCAAGCGTGGCACGGGGTGCTGCTTGGACAGGCATAGGCTCGGGCATGAGGCGAGGAGGCGGGCGTGACGGGCGTGGCGGCGGTGGAGATCACGTGGTGGGGTCATGCCACCGTGACCGTGCGGGACTCGGGGGTGCGGGTGCTGACGGATCCGCTGTTCACGTCGCGGCTGGCTCATCTACGGCGGCGCGGAGGCGCGGTGCCGCCCCCGGCGGCCGTGGAGGCGGACGTGGTGGTGGTGTCGCACCTGCACATGGACCATCTGCACCTCGGCTCGCTCGCACGGCTCGCGCCCGGGACGCGGATCCTCCTGCCGCGCGGTGCGCAGGACGCGGTTCCGGGGCTGCGGCGGCTGCGCGGCATGCGCAGGCTGGATTTCGTCGAGGTGGAGCCCGGGGACGAGGTGAAGGTGGACGGGGTGACGGTACGGGCGGTGCCCGCCGCGCATGACGGGCGGCGGCTGCCGTACGGGCCCCGGCGGTCCCCGGCGCTGGGATACGTGGTGGAGGGCGCGGCCAGGACCTACTTCGCGGGCGACACCGGGCTGTTCGACGCGATGGCGGAGGCCGTCGGCCCGTGCGACACCGCACTGCTGCCGGTCGGTGGCTGGGGTCCGTTCCTCGGCTCGGGCCATCTCGACGCGGGCCGTGCCGCACAGGCGCTGGCCCGGATCGGCGCGCGCAGCGCGGTGCCGATCCACTTCGGGACGTACTGGCCGATCGGCATGGACGCGGTGCGCCCGCACGAATTCCACTCCCCCGGCGACGAGTTCGTACGGCTCGCGGCGCATGCCGCGCCCGCCGCGGCCGTGCACCTGCTCGGGCACGGGCAGAGCGTGGAGCTGTGATCCTGTGATCGGTTTTCTGGCCGAGCAGACCTCGACGTCCTCGGAGTCCACCCAGCAGGTGGTCGGCTATCCGACGCTCTTCCTGCTGGTCGCCCTCGGCTCGCTGGTGCCCGTCATCCCGACCGGCGCCCTGGTGAGCACCGCGGCCGTCGTGGCCTTCCACCACCATGCCGCGCCCTTCGCCCTGGCGCTGGTCTTCGTCACCGCCGCGCTCGCCGCCTTCGTCGGCGACATGGCCCTGTACTGGCTCGGCCACCGCGGGGTGCGGTCCCGCAACGGCTCCCGCTGGCTGAAGCGGCTTCAGGAACGCGCCGAGCCCGGCCGCCTCCAGGCGGCCCAGCGCCGGCTGGAGCAGCACGGGGTGACGGTTCTGGTGCTGTCCCGGCTCATCCCGGCAGGGCGGATCCCGGTCATGGTCGCCTGTCTGCTGTCCGAGCTGCCGCCCCGGCGCTTCGCCCGTGGCGACATACCTGCCTGCCTGGCCTGGGCCGCCGCCTACCAGCTCATCGGGATCCTGGGCGGCTCGCTCTTCCCCGAGCCCTGGCAGGGCGTGGTCGTGGCGGTCGCGCTCACCGTCACCATCGCCGCCGCCCCGCAGGCCTGGCGACGGGTGGTCAGCCGCCGGACAGCGCACTGAGGGCGGCTCCCAGCGCGGCCAGGGCCGCCGTGACATGCGGCAGGGCCAGCGGGTCCTGCGCATGCAGCGCGGCCGAGCGCTCCTGCTCGCCCGCACCGCACAGCGGGCCGACGTCGATCCGCACGCGGGGCGCCGACGCGTCGTCGCCGAACCGGTGGCCGCCGGACACCGGCCGTCCCAGCCGCTGGCCCAGCCAGGCCTCCAGGCCGGGCGCGTCCAGCCCGGTGCGCAACTGCTCCAGGTCCGCGTACATCTGGAAGCCCGCCTCCGGCGGCCGGCACAGCGCGCCCGCCCCCGTCACCGCCTTGTACGCGGCCGCGCCCACCAGCGCGTGCAGCCGCTTCGCGGCGGCGGCATGGGCCCGTACATCCTCCGGCTCCGCCAGCGCGTACGCGGCCGCCGACGCGACGGGCACCGGCAGCACGCTGCGCAGCCCCGCCGCGATGCCCAGGGTCTCCATGCGCAGGCGTACGCCCTGCTCGGTGTCCGGAAAGCGGGCGACGGCGGCGGGCCAGCCGGGCGGCAGGAGGGACGCGCCGAGGTCGGCGAGGATCACGGTCTGCCCGGGCAGGATCTCGGCGGGGCTGAGCAGGACGACGCCGGGCTGGACGGTGTCGCTGTAGGTCTCGTCGGAGAGCACGAGCAGCCGGGCGTCCGCCGCCGCCTCGCACACCTCGTGCAGCAGCTCCGGCGGCGTCACCGTGCCCGTCGGGTCGTCCGCGGCCGACAGCACCAGCACCCGCGGGTCCACGCCCTCCGCTCGCGCCCTGCGTACCGTCTCCAGCAGCGCGAACGGATCCGGGGCCCCGCCGCCCTCCGCAGGGGTCTGCACACTGAACATACGCCGCCCCAACAGCCGCCCCGGCGCGGTGTGCCACGCGGCCGCGGGCCGGGCCACCACGACGGCGTCCCCGCCGATCGCCGCGAGCAGCGCCAGCAGCAGCGGCTCCGCGCCCGGGGCCGCGGCGACCTGATCCGGGCCGGTGGGCAGGCCGCGGCGCTCCCAGTAGCCGGACGCCGCGGCGGGGACCTGGTGCGGGTCGCCGTCTGCGGCTGCCGCGGCGAGGTAGGGCGGGGTCGGGAGTCCGGGGTCGGGCCATGCGGCGGGCACGGGCACCCCCTCTTTTTTGCGGCGATTTCTCCGCCGCTGCGCTCAGCCGCTGTCGACAGTCGACCGTGCTCGGTCGCTCGTTCCTCACGACCTGCGCGCGCTCTCCTTTTCGACAGCGGCCGCTCCGCTTTGGCTCAATCGCCGACCGTCGGCCGCAGATACCGGGTGGGCGTCGGTGTCTATGACCACGGTTGCACGTACGGGGGCTCAGCGCTCCCGGGCGCCTTCGCGGGTGCGGGCGGAGGACACCTGGCGGTGGGGGTGACGGCGCAGGTACTCACCTTCGAGGTCGGCCATGCGCGTGTTGTGCGCCTGAAGTGCGGCCGGGGAGCCGTAGAGGAGGGTCTCGTGCCGGGTGCGGTGCACTGTCTCCAGCTCGCGCAGCAGGTTCCGCTCGTCGAGGTCCGCGGGGTCGACCCCGCCGTCGTCGTAAGGGCTCATGACCTGCGCCTACCCGGGGGCCGGAGGTGAAACCGCCCGGGGCGGGTACGCGCATGCGCATGAAGCAAAAACTGAGCGCCCTGAGCGGCTGGGACCGCACCCTGTTCCACCAGGTCGCCGCGCGGCGATGGCCGGCCGCGGAGCCGGTGCTGCCGAGGCTGAGCCGGAGCGCCAATCACGGCCTGCTGTGGTTCGGGGTCGCGGCCGGTATCGCGGTGGTGGGCGGTCGCCCGGGCCGGCGGGCGGCTCTGCGCGGGGTGGGTTCGCTGGCGCTGGCGTCGGCGACGGTGAACACGGTCGGGAAGGGGGCGGTGCGCAGGTCGCGGCCGTTGCTGGAGGCGGTGCCGGTGATCCGGCGGCTGCGGAACCAGCCGGTCACGACGTCGTTCCCGTCCGGACACTCCGCGTCGGCGGCGGCGTTCGCGGTGGGGGTGGCGCTGGAGTCACCGCGCTGGGGCGCGGTGGTGGCGCCGGTTGCCTGGTCGGTGGCCTTCTCGCGGATCTACACAGGCGTCCACTATCCGAGTGACGTGCTGGTGGGCGCGGCGATCGGCACGGGCGCGGCTTTCGCGCTGCGGGGGCTCGTACCGGCCCGCAAGGACCTGGTGCCCGCCGCGCAGCCGCGTGCGGACGCTCCTGCGTTAGTGGAAGGGCGCGGGCTGTATGTCGTGGTCAATGCGGCGTCGGGGCCGCCCGCGCTGCTCAGCCCGCCCGCCGAGCGGCTGCGGGCCGCCCTGCCGCAGGCCTCGGTGACGGAGCGGACGGAGGACGACGACCTGGCCGGGCTTCTGGAGAAGGCCGCCCGGCAGGCGGCCGAGCACGGCGGAGCGCTGGGCGTGCACGGCGGGGACGGGACCGTGAATCTGGCAGCGGCGGTGGCGGTGCGGCACGGGGTGCCGCTGGCGGCGTTCCCCGGCGGTACGTACAACCACTTCACGCTGGACCTGGGCATCGAGACGGTCGAGGACACCGCCGGAGCGGTCATGGCGGGCACGGCCGTCGCCGTGGATGTCGCCCGCTTCACGTCCCTGGACGCAAGCGGAGCCGACCCGGTGCCGTTTCTCAACACCTTCAGCATCGGCGCCTACCCGGAGCTGGTGCGCTACCGCGAGCGCTGGGCCCGCCGCACCGGCAGCTGGCCCGCCGGGGTGCTCGCGGCAGTGCACGTCCTGCGCACGACGCGTCCGGTCGAGGCCGTGATCAACGGCCGCCGGCGTCCGATCTGGCTGCTGTTCGCCGGCAACGGCGCCTATCGCGGTGTGGGGCTCGCCCCGGTCCGGCGCCGGGATCCGGCGGACGGCCTACTGGACGTACGGATCGTCGACGGCGGCCCCTTCGCCCGTACGCGGCTGCTGGCGGCTGCTCTGACCGGGGCTCTGGCGCACTCGCCGGTCTACTCGGCCGCCCTGCTGCGCCGGCTGCGCGTGAGCGGGCTCGGCGCGGGTGCGCACCTCGCCTATGACGGCGAGGTGGCACCCGCGCCGACCGAGCTGCTCCTGGACAAGGTCAACGAGGCCCTGGTCGTCTACCGACCGCTTGCCCGCTGACCGCTTCACCGGCCGTTTTACTGGCTGGACAGGCCTGCCAGCGCCCGGACGCCCTCGCCGCCGATGGTGAGGGTGTCCGGCGATCCGGCGTCGATGGACAGCGTCAGCTCGTCCGAGGGCCAGCTGCTGCTGAGCACCGCGAGCGGCACGATGCGGTAGCGCTGGGTCGTGGGCAGCGCCTCCGTCAGACGCACCTCGTCGGTGAAGACCGGCACCAGCTTCGTGCCGTCCTCCTGCTCGTAGACCGGCAGCTGGATCGACTGCGGCTCCGGCCCGACGCCCGAGGCATCGGGCTCGCCCGGCACCGGCAGCAGCACATCACTCACCGCGAGCGTGCTCAGCGCCGCAGCGCTCTCACCGCCCACGGCGATCTGGTGAAGAGCGCGCTGCGCGGGCGGCAGAGCCCCGTTGGGTTCGCTGTTGTACTGGGTCATGGCCGTTCCTTCCTTCGTACGGCTTCCATCCGGCCTGAACGGCCCGCATACCCAGCGATGCGATGATCATGCCTTCCCCATGCCGTGCAGCGGCAATATCCGGAGGGCGAGGGCCGGTTGACGCAAGGGCTCGCGCGAAAACCGTAGGGATAACCCCTTACGCTGCGTGCGTTACGACCGTTTCCCCTACCCGCGGTAAGGGGGAAGCTCCAGAAGCCGGGCCGTACTTTGCGGTTCAGTGAGCACCAGCCAAGGTAAGGTGACCCTCATTTTAGGGTCTCTTTGCCATGATGACCGCCGCGGAGGGTTTGCCGATCATGCTGACTGCCCTGTCCTCCCTATGGAGCCCGCCTACCGACGCGCCGGGGCACGCGCCGCGCACGCCACGGCCGGCCCCGGTGGAACGCGTGCGCAGCCCGCGGATCGCGGCGCTCGCCGAAGCTCCTGAGAAGGCCCAGGACTTCTGGCGGGCGGTGGAGACCGAGGGCACCCCGCTGGTCGAGCCGATCGAGGGGGATCCGGGGCACCACGCGGTCACCTTCCTGTGGCGCGGGGATCCGGCGGCCGACGGCACGCGCGCGGTGCTCGCGGTCCCGGACAAGGTCTCCGATCCGGCCGACCCGGGCGCCAACCTGATGGTGCGCGTGCCGGGTACGGATGTCTGGCACTGGACGCTGCGCATGCGCAGCGACTGGCGGGCGACATACGCGCTGTGCGTGGACGACGGCCCGGCGGAGACCGGCCACGAGGCCGGGCCGCGCAGCCCCGCGTATCTGCGCCGGCTGCGCACGCGCACGCGCCGCGATCCCCTCAACCGGGTGTCCTTCCCGGGCCGTTGGGGCGGCGAGCCGCTCTCGGTCGTCGCACTGCCGAACGCCCCGCGCTCCCGGGTCTCCGACTGGGAAAGACGCATGCGCAACGACGGCCGCGCGCGGGGGGAGAGCGGCGTCCACACCATGCGCAGCGCCAACCTGCGCAACTGGCGCCGGGTCTGGACCTACGCCCCGGCCGGGTACGAGGATCTCGCAGGCCTGCCGGTGGTGGTCCTGCTCGACGGCGAGATGTGGGGGCCCGAGCTGGGCGTGGCCACCCTCCTCGACAACCTGATCGCCGACGGACTGCTCCCGCCGCTGGTCGCCCTCATGCCGGACTCACTGGACAGCGACACCCGCAGGGACGAACTCACCTGCGACGACCGCTTCGTGGACTTCCTCTCCCGCGAGCTCCTCCCCTGGGCCGCCGGCCGCTGGCCCGTCACCGACGACCCCTCCCGCACGGTCATCGCGGGCCAGGGCCTCGGCGGCCTGATGTCGGCCTACGCGGCGCTGCGCCGCCCGGAGCGGTTCGGCAGTGTCCTGGTCCAGTCCGGCGCCTTCTGGTGGCCCACGTCCGCCGTTGACTCTACGCGCGGAGACGAATGGCTGGCGGACCGTATCCGGGCGACCCGGCGGCGGCCGGTCCGCTTCCGCCTGTCGGCCGGGCTGCAGGAGTGGGCCCTGCTGCCGGCCAACCGGCGGCTGCGCGACGCGCTGCGGGCCAAGGGCTACGACGTGAACTACCGCGAGATCAACGGCGGCCACGACTACGTGTGCTGGCGGGACGAACTGGCCGAGGGCCTGGTGGCGATACTGGGCAGGGCATTGTCGTAGGCGGCTGGTAGGAAGGCCGGCATGACGAAGACCTCGACGCCGCCGGCGCAGCCGCCCTTCCACGAGCTTCTCGCCCGGATCGACGACCGGTCCGCCGCCCTGCGCAAGGTGCTCGCCGGCACCGATCCCGGCGCGCGCGTGCCGGGTTGCCCGGACTGGTCGCTGCGCGACCTCGTCGCCCACCTCGGCGAGGTGCACCGCTTCTGGGCCGCCGTGGTCACGGCCGGACCCGCCGAGAAGCGCCCGGAGCCGGGCGCCGTCGGCGACACCACACCGCAGGGCGACCTGGCGGTCTGGTCCGCCGAGTCGACGGCCCTGCTGCTCGCCGCGCTGGAGGCGGCCGGGCCGGAGGCGGGGTGCTGGACCTGGTGGGGCGCGTCCGGCGCACCCATGACCGCGGGTGCGGTCGCCCGCCACCAGGTCCAGGAAGCGGCCGTCCACGCCCGCGACGCCCAGGAGGCGGCCGGCCGCCCCGAACCGCTTCCGGCCGCCGTCGCGGTCGACGCCATCGACGAGTTCCTCACCGTCGAGTACGGCACCTGCGGCGCCTGGCCGCACTCCCCCGCCCGCGTCGCTCTCCACACCGCCGAAGGCCCGTCCTGGCTCCTCGACCTCACCCCCTCCGGCGCCGCCCCCGTCCCGGCCGGCGCTCCGGCCGACGGCGGTCAACCGCCCGCCGCCCGACTCCACGGCCCCGCCGGCGACCTCCTCCTGGCCCTCTACGGCCGTCTCCCCCTCGACCGCCTCCGCATCGACGGCGACCGCACCCTCATCGACCGGCTCCTCGCCTGGTCCGTCCTCGACTGACCCCGTGGTCAGTCATGCCTTCGCCGCGCGGATGTGGCCGTAGACGTGCGTGCGCAGCTCCGCGAAGCGGGGCAGTGAGCGGGTGACGATCTGGTCGCGGTCCTCGGGGAGGTCGATGCGCAGTTCTTCCTGGACGACGGTGGGGGCGCCGGACAGGACGATGACGCGCTGGGCGAGGTAGACGGCCTCGTCGATGTCGTGGGTGACCAGGACGGTGGTGATGCCGAGCCGCCGCCAGATGCCGAGGAGGAGGTCTTCGAGGTCGGCGCGGGTCTGGGCGTCGACGGCGGCGAAGGGCTCGTCCATCAGCAGGACCTGGGGCTCGTAGGCGACCGCGCGGGCGATGGCGACGCGTTGCTGCATGCCGCCGGAGAGCTGCCAGGGGTGGGCGGAGCCCGCGTCGGACAGGCCGACGGCCTGGAGGGCGCCGGTGACGAGCTCCTCGCGGCGCGGGCGCGGAACGCCCTTCTCGCGCAGGGGGAGTTCGACGTTCTGACGGACGGTCATCCAGGGGAAGAGGCTGCGGCCGTACTCCTGGAACACCACCGCCATGCCGGGCGGCGGCCCGGAGACGGCACGGCCGGCGAGGCGGACCTGGCCGGCGGTGGGGGTGAGGAGGCCGGCGACACATTTGAGGAGGGTGGTCTTGCCGCAGCCGGAAGGGCCGACGACGCAGACGAGTTCGCCCTCGTCGACCTTGAGGTCGATGGCGCGCAGGGCCTCGACAGTGCGGCCACGGCCCTCGTAGACCTTGCGCAGGCCGGTGATCTCAAGCATGCGTCTCCCGCTGGTGCCAGTACAGAACGCGGCGTTCGACGACCCGGAACGCCAGAGAGAGGAGGAAGCCGAGAAGACCGAGCAGCACGATGCCGCTCCACATCTCGGGTATCTGGAAGCCTCGCTGGAACAGCACGACGGTGTAGCCGAGGCCCGAGGTGCTGGCGAACATCTCGCCGATGACCATCAGGATGATGCCGATGGACAGGGCCTGCCGCAGCCCGGCCATGATCTGCGGACTCGCGGCGGGCAGCACGAGGTGCCACAGCCGCGACGCGCCGCGCAGACCGTAGGCGCGTGCGGTGTCGGCGAGCACCTCGTCCAGGGCCCGCACTCCCTCGACGGTGTTGAGGAGTACGGGCCAGATCGCGCCGGAGACGATGACGAGGACCTTCATGGTGTCGTTGAGCCCGGCCACCAGCATGATCAGCGGTACGAGCACGGGCGGTGGGACGGCCCGGAAGAACTCCAGGACGGGCTCGGCGGTCAGCCGCAGCCTCCGGTACGACCCGATGGCCACGCCGAGCGCGATGCCGAGGAGCGCGGCGAGCGCGTAACCGGCCAGCAGGCGGCCGAGGCTGGGCAGGACGTCGTCCAGGAGGCGGCGGGTGAACCACACGTCGGCGAAGGCGGTGGCGATGCGCGGCGGCGAGGGCACGTAGAAGCTGGGCCTGAGCGCGCTGTAGCCCCACCAGCCGAGGACGAGCGCCACGGGCAGGGCGAGGAGCCTGACGAGGCGCAGCAGCAACCGGATCATCGCGGGGTCTCCCCTCGTACGGAGGGGTGCCAGGACAGCAGCCGTCGCTCCAACTGCCGTACCGCGAGGTTGACGGCGACGCCGGTGAGGCCGGCGACCGCGATGAGCGCGTAGACCTCGGCGACCGCGCCGCCGGACTGGGCGAGCTGGATCTGGAGGCCGAGTCCGGGGCTGCCGATGACCAGTTCGGCGGTGACGGCGAGGATGAAGGCGACCGCGGCGGCGAGCCGCAGGCCGGTCATGACGTAGGGCAGGGCGGTCGGCCAGACGAGGCGGCGCAGGATGGTCCAGTGGCTGAGCCGGTAGCTGCGGGCGGTGTCGCGGGCGACGGGGTCGACGTCGGCGACGCCGTACAGCACTTGGATGAGGACCTGCCAGAAGGAGGCGTAGACGATGAGCAGGAGGCTGGAGCCGAGGTCGGCGCCGTAGAGGAGGGTGGCGAGCGGGATGAGGGCCACGGAGGGGATGGGGCGCAGGAATTCGACGGTCGAGGTGGTGGCGGCGCGGGCTCCGGGGATGGCGTCGATGAGCACGCCGAGCGCGAGCGCGAGGACGAAGGCGATGGCGAGGCCGATGGCCCAGGCGCGCATGGTCTCGCCCAGGGCGGTCCAGAGTTCACGGCCGGCCAGATCGCGGCCGAGTGTATGCAGTATTTCGTCGGCAGGCGGCAGGAAGTCGCGGGATATCAGGCCGAGTCGGGGCACGGCCTCGGCCACTGCGAACAGTATGCCGAGGCCCAGGATTCCGTATGCGATATCCCGCACCCGTCCCCTCACGGCAGCAGAGCGTCCAGGTCGGGCTTCTTGGTCAGCACACCGTCGTTGAGGGCGTCGTCGGAGATGGTCTCGACCGATGCCCGATTGATGTCCTGGGGCCACTTCGTCAGGATGATCTTGTCGGCGGTCTTCGCGTCGATCTTGGTGTAGCTCAGCAGTTCCTTGCGCGCCTCCTCCGGGTGCGCCTCGGCGTACGCGAAAGCCTCCTTGATGGCGGCGGTGAAGCTCTTGACCAGGTCCGGGTCCTGCTGGGCGAGTTTGGTGCCGGTGAAGTACATCGCCACCGTCAGGTCGGGCGCCGCCTCGGCGAAGGGCCAGGTCACCGGCCTGGCACCCGATCCCGTGGCGATGGTCACGAAGGGCTCCGGCACCCAGATCGCATCGACACTGCCCTTGCTCAGCGCGGCGGGCATGTCGGGGAAGGGCATCTCGACGAACTTGAGTTTGGACGGGTCCCCGCCGTCCTTGCGCACCGACGCCCGGATGGTGGTGTCGCCGATGTTCTTGAGCTGGTTGACCGCGATGGTCTTGCCCTCAAGATCCTTGGCGCTCTTCACCGGGCTGTCCTTCTTGACCAGGACCGCACAGAAGTCCTTGCCCACCACTCCGGTCGAGGACGCGCCGTTGGAGACCACCTTGATCGGCAGGCCCTGTGCGGCGGCGGTCAGTACCGAGGTGGTGTTGGCGAAAGCGAAGTCGAACTGACCGCCCACCACACCCGAGATGCTGGTCGCGCCGCCGGTCACCGCCGTGATCTTGGCGTTCAGCCCGTGCTTCTTGAAGATGCCCTTGCTGACCGCGAGATAGACCGGGGCGGTGTCCGCGATGGCGATGGCGCCGATCTTGATCGTCTTCGTACCGTCGGAGCTCTTGGCCGACGGACTGCCGGAACCACCACCGCAAGCGGCCGCCGCGAACAGCGCGGTGGCCGCCAGGAACGTGCATAACGTACGACGCATTGGCACTCCCGGAGACATGGTTCGTCCTGCGAACTGTCGTTCATTGGGTGGTGCGCCAAGCGACGGTAGGGGCGACGGCCGTCCGAGTCAACGACTCGGACAGCTGTACACAATCTCGTTAACAAGGAGTTGCAGTCGCCAGTGCCGCGCTGTGCCCCGCCGGGACCGCCAGGTCGGTGACCGTCCAGCCCGGGACGGGGTACGGGACCGGGCCGGCGCCGACGCGCGTGCGGTCCGGGTTGTCGGCCAGTCCGGCGCCGGTGCCCTTGAGGTACGCCTCCTTGCGGGCCCAGCAGCGCCCGAAGGCGGCGGCCCGGTCGGCGGGCGGCAGCGCGTCCAGCTCGGCGCGCTCCCCGGGGTGGAGGATGGCCTCCCGCAGCTCCTCCACGACCCCGGGGGCCGGGATCTCCTCCACATCGACGCCGACCGGCGTGGCGGCGAAGGCCAGCAGCACCAGCCCCGCACTGTGCGACAGCGAGAAGAACGGCCCGCCGCCCCCGGCCACGGCTGGGCGGCCGTGCGGCCCCCCGCACACCGGGCAGTCCTCGCGGACGAGGACGACGGACCCGGGATCCTCACCCCGGTACGCCCCGAGCAGCCGCCGCAGCGCGATGTGCGCCACGGCGTACATCTCCCGGTCGGCGGGCCGCAGGAACGCCTCGTACCGGGCCCGTTCGGCGGCGTCGAGCATCGCCCGCCCGGCCTCGAAGTCGGGCGCGGGCACATGGTCGGCGACGCGGGCCAGCCATACGTCGGGCGTGCCGCCGAGCGTCAGGCTCCCGGGCATCGGGCCGGGTCCGAACACCCTGGGGACGTTCACGTGCACGGCTCCTTGGGGCAGTCGGGGTCCTCGGGGACGATCCTACGGAAGTTGTCCACAGGTCCTGGCGGGGGGCCTGGAGCGATCCGGGGGCAGCGCGTAGCGTGACATTCCATGAAGATCCTGATCAGCGCCGACATGGAGGGCGCCACCGGCGTGACCTGGCCCGCTGACGTACTGCCCGGCAGCGAGCAGTGGCAGCGCTGCCGGCACATGTTCACCTCCGACGTGAACGCCGCCATCGCCGGTTTCCACGACGGCGGCGCCGATGAGGTCCTGGTCAACGAGGCCCACTGGACGATGCGCAATCTACTGCTGGAGCAGCTGGACGAGCGGGCCCAGATGCTGACCGGCAGACACAAGGACCTGTCGATGGTGGAGGGCGTACAGCACGGGGACGTGGACGGCATAGCGTTCGTCGGCTACCACACGGGCGCGGGCACCGAGGGGGTGCTGGCGCACACCTATCTCGCCAACTCCATCACCGGCGTGTGGGTGAACGGCGAGCCGGCGAGCGAGGGCCACCTCAACGCGCTGGTCGTCGCCGAGTACGGGGTTCCGGTGGTGCTGGTCACCGGTGACGACCGCACCGCGCGGGACGCCCTGTCCTACGCACCCCGGGCCCGCACGGTCGCGGTCAAGGACTACGTGTCGCGGTACGCGGCGGTGTGCCGCCCTCCGGCGCGCACTGCGGCGGACATCAGGACGGCGGCCAAGGAGGCGGCCGCGCTGGCGGTGCGGCACGAGCCGCACCGGGGCGGGCCGTTCGGCGTCGAGGTGGAGTTCGACGCCGTGCATCTGGCCGGGGCGGCGGCCGTCGTGCCGGGGGTGGAGCGGACCGGCGAGCGCACGGTGCGGTATGTGTCGCCGACGATGTACGAGGGCATCCGGTGCTTCAAGGCGGTGACCACGGTCGTGTCGGCGGCGGTGGAGGAACAATATGGCTGACGGGGTTGATGAGCGCATGGACGAGCAGGGCATGGACCAGCAGGCCATGGACGAGGTGGTGCGGTTCACCTCGGACCTGATCAGGATCGACACGACCAACCGGGGCGGCGGCGACGGCAACGAGCGTCCGGCGGCCGAGTATGTGGCCGAGCGGCTCGCCGACGCCGGCATCGAGGCGCGGATCCTGGAGTCGGCGCCCGGGCGGGCCAATGTGGTGGCCCGGATCGCGGGCACGGACCGGGCCGCGCCGGGGATGCTGGTCCACGGGCACCTGGATGTCGTTCCCGCCGAGGCCGCCGACTGGACGGTGCACCCGTTCTCGGGCGAAGTGCGCGACGGGGTGGTGTGGGGGCGCGGAGCCGTCGACATGAAGAACATGGACGCGATGATCCTGGCGACGGTACGGGCCTGGGCCCGGCAGGGCCTGCGGCCGCCGCGCGACATCGTGCTCGCCTTCACGGCCGACGAGGAGGACAGCGCGGCGTACGGGGCCGGTTATCTGGCCGCCGAGCACGCAGGCCTCTTCGAGGGCTGCACGGAGGGCATCAGCGAGTCCGGCGGCTTCACCTTCCACGCGGGCGGCGGCATGCGGCTGTATCCCGTCGGGGCCGGTGAGCGGGGCACCGCCTGGCTCAAGCTCACCGCGCGCGGCAGGGCCGGGCACGGCTCGAAGGTGAACAGGGAGAACGCGGTGAGCCGGCTGGCCGCCGCCATCACCCGGATCGGCGGGCACGAGTGGCCGGTGCGGATCATCCCCACCGTGCGGGCCGCGCTGACCGAACTCGCCGCGCTGCACGACATCGAGCCGGACTTCGACGATGTCGACGCGCTGCTGGCCAAGCTGGGCCCGGCGGCCGCGCTGGTCGAGCCGACCGTCCGCAACAGCGCCAACCCGACGATGCTGCAGGCCGGTTACAAGATCAATGTCATTCCGGGGCACGCGACGGCGTATGTCGACGGGCGGATGCTGCCCGGCGGCGAGGAGGAGTTCGCCCAGACCCTCGACCGGCTCACCGGGCCCGATGTCGAGTGGGAGTTCCAGCACCGGGAGGTGCCGCTGGAGGCTCCCGTGGACTCGCCGACGTACGCCGCGATGCGCGAGGCGCTCCAGCACTTCGATCCGGAGGGCCATGTCGTGCCGTACTGCATCGGCGGGGGCACCGACGCCAAGCAGTTCTCCCGGCTGGGTATCACCGGCTACGGCTTCTCGCCGCTGAAGCTGCCGGAGGGCTTCGACTACGCCGGGATGTACCACGGGGTCGACGAGCGGGTTCCGGTGGAGGCACTGCACTTCGGGGTGCGGGTGCTGGACCGGTTCCTGCGGGGCGGAGCCCGATGAAGCGCCAAGCTCCGTACGGCAGTTGGGTCTCGCCGATCGACGCGCGCACGGCGGCCGCGCACGACGGGGGGCCCGAATGGCCCGGCGCGGTGGGAGACGAGGTGTGGTGGACCGAGCCCCGCCCCGCCGAGGGCGGCCGCAGAGCCCTGGTGCGCCGCCGCGTGGACGGGCGCACCGAGCCGGTGCTCCCGGCGCCGTGGAATGTGCGCACCCGGGTCATCGAGTACGGCGGCCGGGCCTGGGCCGGGGCGCCTGGACCAGGGCCTGTCCGGCGGATCTGGGCCGGGTCCGCGACGCCACAGCGACATCAGCCGCTGGCGCGGCGGGCGGCACCTCGCGGCGTTGCCGAAACGCCCTCAGGAAACCACCCTGAGGGCGCTCCGGCGCCTTGCGATGCACCACACCAGACGCCGCGGCCTATCCGCCCCAGATCCGCCGGACAGGCCCTAGTCGTCTTCTCGCACTTCCCCGACCAGCGGCTGTACGCATACGAGCCGGACGCGCCGGGCGACGGGGCCCCCAGGCCGCTGACCCCGGTGTCGGCGGTCGGGGGCGGGCTGCGCTGGGCCGACCCCCGGATCGACCTGGACCGGGGCGAGGTGTGGTGCGTCCTCGAGGAGTACACGGGTGAGGGACCCGGCGATGTACGCCGGGTGCTCGCCGCCGTGCCGCTGGACGGCTCCGCCGCCGAGGACCGGGGCGCGGTGCGGGAACTGGCCGACGACACGCACCGGTTCGTCACCGCGCCCCGGCTGTCCCCGGACGGACGGCAGGCCGTGTGGCTGGCCTGGGACCATCCGCGGATGCCCTGGGACGGCACCGAGCTGCGGATCGCCGAGGTCACGGACGAGGGCACTCTCGCCGGGCCCCGCACACTCATCGGCGGGCCACGGGAATCGGTCGCCCAGGCCGAATGGGCACCCGACGGCACACTGCTGGCGGCCACCGACCGCACCGGCTGGTGGAATCTGCACCGCGTCGACCCCGCCACCGGCGAGGCGGTCGGCCTGTGCCCGCGCGAGGAGGAGTTCGCCGGAGCACTCTGGCAGATGGGGGCGCGCTGGTTCGCCCCCCTCAACAGCGGGCCGGTCGACAGCGGCCAGGTCGCGGTCCTGCACGGCGTGGGCGCGCAGCGCCTGGGGATACTGGACCTCGCCACCGGTGAGCTCACCGACGCGCCAGGGCCGTGGACCGAGTGGGCCGGCGGCTCGCTCGCCGTGGCCGGCGACCGCGTCATCGGCACCGCCGCGAGCGCCCACAGCTCCTACGAGGTCGTCGAGTTCGACACCCGAACCGGCCGCTCCCGGGTGATCGGCGCGGCACACCAGGACGCGGTGGACCCGGCGTATCTGCCCGAGCCCGTCGAGCGGGTCTTCAGGGGCCCGGGCGGCCGGGAGATCCACGCCCAGGTGTACCCGCCCCGGAGCCCCGATTTCACCGCCCCCGAGGGCGAGTTGCCGCCCTACGCGGTGTGGGTGCACGGCGGCCCCACCAGTCGGGTGCCGCTCGTCCTGGACCTGGAGATCGCGTACTTCACATCGCGCGGCATCGGTGTGGTGGAGGTCAACCACGGCGGTTCGACCGGCTACGGGCGGGCGTACCGCGAGCGGCTGCGCGAGCAGTGGGGAGTGGTCGAGGTCGAGGACTGCGCGGCCGTCGCCCGGGCGCTGGCGGACGAGGGCACCGCCGACGGGGCGCGGCTGGCGATCCGGGGCGGCAGCGCGGGCGGCTGGACCAGCGGCGCCTCGCTCACCTCGACCGAGGTCTACGCCTGCGGCACGATCAAGTATCCGATCCTCGACCTGTACAGCTGGGCGGCGGGCGCCGAGACCCATGACTTCGAGTCCCACTACCTCGAAGGCCTCATCGGCCCCCTCGCGGAGGTGCCCGAGCGCTATCTCGAGCGCTCCCCCGCTCACCACGCCGACCGGATCCGCTCGCCCTTCCTCCTCCTCCAGGGCCTGGACGACGTGATCTGCCCGCCCGCGCAGTGCGAGCGCTTCCTCGAAGAGGTCGCCGGGCGCGGCATTCCGCACGCGTATCTCGCCTTCGAGGGCGAGGGGCACGGCTTCCGCCGCGAGGACACCATGATCACCTGCCTGCACGCCGAACTGTCGCTGTACGGGCAGGTCTTCGGTTTCGACCCGCCCGGCACACCTCCCCTGGAGCTGAGCAAGTGAAGCAGGCGACGCAAGTGGAGCAAGCGGCCCTCGTACCTCTGTCGCGGCCCCGCCCCCTGGTCCCCGGCGACCGCGTCACCGTCGTCGCCCCCAGCGGCCCGGTGGTGCCCGAGCGGCTGGACGCGGGGCTCGACATCCTGCGCGCCTGGGACCTCGACCCGGTGCTCGCCCCGCATGTCCGGGACCGCGACCCGCGCCTGGGCTACCTCGCCGGCGACGACGCGGCACGGGCCCGCGACTTCCAGGACGCCTGGTGCGACCCCGGCACCGCCGCCGTGATGTGCGCCCGCGGCGGCTACGGCGCCCAGCGCATGCTGGACCTGCTCGACTGGGACGCGCTGGCCGCGGCGGGCCCCAAGACCTTTGTCGGCTTCAGCGATGTGACGGTCCTTCATGAGGCCTTCGCCCTGCGCCTCGGCCTCGGCACGCTCTACGGGCCCGTGGCCGCCGGCGTGGCCTTCGTCAAGGACGAGCCCACGCAGCGGCACCTGCGCCACACCCTCTTCGAGCCCGCCCGGGCCCGGGTCCTCACCTCCCCCACCGCCGCTCCCCTGGTGCCGGGCCGCGCCCAGGGCGTCACCGTCGGGGGCTGCCTGGCCATGCTCGCCTCCGAGATCGGCGCCCCGCGCTCCCGGTCCACCCTGCGGGGCGGCATCCTCATCCTGGAGGATGTCGGCGAGCGGCCCTACCAGCTGGACCGGATGCTCACCCAGCTCCTGCGCTCCGGCCTGCTGGACGGCGTCGCCGGTATAGCCCTCGGCTCCTGGCGCGACTGCGGTCCCTACGACGACGTACGGGCCGTCCTCCTGGACCGGCTCGGCCCGCTCGGCGTGCCGGTCGTGGAGGAACTGGGCTTCGGGCACGGCGACAGCAGCCTGACCGTCCCGCTCGGCGTCCCGGCCGTGCTGGACGCCGACGCGGGGACGCTCACGCTGTCCTGATCAGGAGAACGGCTCAGAATTCGTCCGGGCACCAGGGCGCGACCGAGCTGCGCAGCAGCACATCCGCCCGCTCGACCGCCCCGGGACGCAGCTCCCGCACCAGCCCCGCCGCCGCGAGGAGCGGCACCGAGGCACCGCCCAGGTACAGCGAGCCCAGCGCGCCGGCGTCCATGGCCAGGTCGGCCGGGGCATCGGTGCGCTCCGCCCGCCCCGTACCGTCGGCGGCGGCCTCGACGGCCCAGCGGCCCGCGGCGTACCCGGAGCCGCCGGGACCGGAATCGGCGACCTCCAGCACGACCCGGCCGGGTCCGCGGTACGTACGGGCGCCGAAGGCGGCGGGTACGTCGAGGACCTTGAGCCACACGCCGTCCGCGCAGTCCTCCGTCGGCACGGCGGCCCGGGGGTTGTTGAGGAGCAGCGGCAGCGGGTCGTCCGGCGCGATGTTCTCGACGCGCACCTTGCGGATCCAGTCGACCGAGAAGGCGTACCGCCACAGCGCCTCTTCGGATTCGCGGTCGGTGGCGAAGTGGTCCAGCACTCTGAGGGTGTGGTTGGGGCCGCCGTCGGCCCAGGCGTCGTCGACCAGGTAGGCCAGCAGGCCGGTCACCTCGCCGCCGGCGTCCCGGTGCAGGGCGTAGAACGGCTCCTTGAAGGTTTCGCCGGGGCGGGCGATCTCCCCGGTGTCGCCCTCCCAGTGCCATGCCGCGCGGCTGATCGTGCCGGGCCGGGTGACGCGGAACCGGTCGAACAGCTCGGGTCCGTGCTTGCGCACCTCGGCCATGGTCGCCAGGTCGATCCGGCCGGTGCCGGCGCTGCCGACGCCCGCGCGAAGCCCGCCGGAGGAGGGGATGGACATCTCGCATCCGCCCTGCCGCAGTGCGGGCCCGAAGCCGAACCGGCCGTAAATGGCGTACTCGGCCGGATACAGCATGGCCACCGCCTCGCCGCGCTCCCGCGCACCGGCCAGGTCCCGTTCCATCATCCGGCCCAGCAGCCCCTGCCGTCGGTGTGTCGAGGTCACCGTCACCCCCGCAATGCCGTCCGCCGCGAGCGTGGCACCGCCGGGCACCGTGAGCTCGAAGGGGATGCTGCGGAAAGTGCCCACGCAGCGGTCCCCGTCGAAGGCCGCCTGCCAGCGCCCCGGCTCGAACGTGCGCTTGCGCCACGGGAGGTCGCCGGCCTCGTACTGCGACAGGAACCCTCGCCGGGCGGCCCGTCCCCACTCCTCGATCTCGTCCTCGTGGATCACCCGGACGTCGACGTTGCGCGCAATACCCATGCCTCGCACGGTACGGAGGAGGGGCCGCCCCCGCATCCGGTTTTGTCACACCGCCCGGTCAGCTCCGGCGCCCCGCCACCAGCCAGTTCGTCGGCACCAGGATCCGTGAGCCGTCGGCCGCGTACTCCGTGGTCGTCAGCGCGATCGCACCCTGGTCCAGCACATCGAGCCCGGCCGTACGGAAGAACGCCGGGATCGCCTCGTCCGGGACCTCCCCGGGCGCGATGCCGTGGGCGAAGACGGCCGCCAGCTTGGCGGGCGGGCCGCCGGGGCCCTGGGCCAGGCCCATGAGGACGCCCTTGGCGGCGCCGGACAGTTCGTCGGCGAAGACCCGGCCCCGGGCGCCGGCGAGGGCGGCGATTCCGGCGACCAGGGGCTGGCGCTCGTCCGGCTCGCACTGGTGGAGGACGCCGCGCATGTAGACGTTCGCGTCGCCCAGCTCGGCGTGCAGCGCCCGCGCCACGGCCTCGTCCGCCGGGTTGAGCCGGCGGTACTCGGCAAGGCCTCGCGGGTCCGCCCGCCGGGCGTGGTCAATGGCGGCCGCGGCGAGGTCGACGCCGATGGCGCGCCCGTACCGCCCGGCGAGGTACCGGGTCTGGGTGCCGTTGCCGCAGCCGAGGTCGACGATCGGCAGCGAGTCGTCGAAGTAGCCCTCGAAGAGCGGGAGATGGAGAGCGGCGGCGACCTCGGCCTCGGAGTCCCAGAAGGCCGCTCCGGGTTCGTCGGCCAGATCGCGCCAGTAGCTCTCCCACGCCTGCAGATACCCGCTGGAACTGGACACGTTCATGCGCACTCCCCAGGATCGGCCGCATAGCCAACGCATAGTCAGGGTCCGTGCTACAGGGGCGGATTGACCCTGACAAGCGTCTGGCGCAATCCGTACCCGGGATTCCGCTACTACCCCCGCCCTACCGCCCGCGCCCCCGCGGCGGCAGCGACTGCTCGAACCACACGGTCTTCCCCTGCGCGGTACGGCTCGCGCCCCACTCCCGGGCCAGCCGGCTGACGATCCGCAGGCCGCGCCCGAACTCGTCCTGCGGCCCGGCGCCGATCAGCACCGGCACCGAGTGGTCGTCGTCGGCGACCTCGCACAGCAGGGCGTCGGCCCGGACCAGCCGCAGTTCGATGTGGCGGGTGTGGGCATGGCGTACGGCATTGGTGACGACCTCGCCGACCAGCAGTTCGGCCGTCTCGGCGGCGTCCTCGAAGCCCCACCGCACCAGCGTGTCGCGGGTGAGCTGCCGGGCCCGGGCCACCTCGCGGGGGTCGAGGGCGAGCTGCCACATGGCGACGTCCTCGCGGGGGATGCCGTTGAGCCGCGCCATGAGGAGGGCGACGTCGTCCTTGCGGCCGCCGGGCCGGTTGAGGGCCCGGATGATGGTGTCGCAGGCGTCGTCCATGGAGGCGGCCGGGTGTGCGGCACTCTCGCAGAGCGCGGCCAGCCCCTGGCCGATGTCCTGGCCGCGCACCTCGACCAGGCCGTCGGTGCAGAGCACCAGCCGGTCGCCGGGGGCGACGGGCACCTTCACGGTCTCGAATGGGACGCCGCCGATGCCGATGGGCGCGCCGGTGGGGATGTCCAGCAGTTCGCTGCGTCCGTCGGCCGCCCTGACGAGCACGGGCGGGATGTGACCGGCGTTGGCGATCAGCAGCTCGGATTCGACCGGGTCGTAGACGGCGTACAGGCATGTGGCCAGATAGTGCTCGCCGAGCCGCTGCGCCAGGTCGTCGAGATTGCGCAGGAGCTGCACGGGCGGCATGTCCATCGCCGCCATGGTCTGCACGGCGGTCCGCAGCTGCCCCATCATCGCGGCCGAGTTGAGGCCGTGGCCCATGACGTCGCCCACCACCAGTGCCAGCCGCGAGCCGGGCAGCTTGATGGTGTCGAACCAGTCTCCGCCGACCCGGCCCAGCCGGGTGCCGGGCAGATAGCGGGTGGCCACATCGCACCCGGGCATGCGCGGGGTGATCTGCGGCAGCATGCTGTCCTGGAGGGTGTCGGCGACATTCTCCTGGTACGTGTACATGCGCGCGTTGTCGAGCACGAGCCCGGCGCGGGCCGCCAGTTCGGCCCCCGTCACCCGGTCCATGTCGTTGAAGACGGCCCGCTGGGCGTGCCGCAGCAGGATCATGAAGCCGAGCACCACATTGCGCGCCTTCAGCGGGACGACGAGCATCGACCGCCCGGTGATCAGCGGCCGGATGTCACGCTTCTCGAACTGCGAGGCGATCGCGTCGCCCATCGGCTCGGTGATCCGGGGCACCAGCACCGGCTGGCCGCTGGTCATGCACTGGAAGAACGGCGTCTGCTCGGGGAACGGCATCGACTCGCCGACCGGCACCACGTCGTCCCAGCGCCCCGGCTCGTCGTTGTGCTCGACCGCGACCCGGTACCACATGGTGGTGACATCCGGCGGCCCGTCCGGGAAGCCCTCGCCCGCCAGGACCTGCTCGCGCAGATACGTGCCCGCGACATCGGTGAAGCGGGGGACTACGGCCGCGCTCACCTCCTGGATCGTACGGGCCAGGTCGAGGGAGGAGCCGATGCGGCCGCTGACCTCGTTGAGGAACTCCAGGTGCTCGCGGACGGCGGCGTATTCGAGGTCGTTCTCGACCTCGCCGGGCTGTGGCGCTGTCGCTTTCCCTGCCACCGCGGCCGAACCGGCCGCGGCCCGCCGCTGACCCGCGCGGCGCTCGGCCCGCTTGGGCACGCCCCAGTCCGGGGTGACGGGCACCCGGTCGTGCTGGCTGATCTCCAGCACCGGATAGCCGAGTTCGAGTACCTGGGAGACGATCCGGCGGCTCTCGGAGACGCTCATGCTGGGCAGGATCTCCGGCAGCCGCTTGGCCAGTTCCTCGGCGCCGGGGAATTCCGTGTGCAGCGCGAAACCTGGCGCGATCCGCTCGAACTCGTCCTGGCCGTCGGCCTCCTCGGGCGGGGCGTGCAGCTGCGCGGCGTCGGCGGCCAGCATGAGCAGCCGCTCCGGCCCGGGGCCGACCAGCGGGTAGGCCCACCACAGGACATCCACTTCCGGGTCGCAGAGCCGGGCACGGCCCGCGGTCGGGTAGGACGTCTCGCCGTTGAGCGACGCGTCGAGATCGGGGCCGAGGTCATCGTCCGGGTCGTACGCGGCTCCGCTCGCCGCGCCGCCGCCCGAACCGCCCGAACGGTCCGCGTCGTCGGTCAGCGTGCCCGACACCGGCAGCAGGTCGACCACCGGCCGGCCCAGCGCCTCCTCCTTGGCCCGCCCGAACAGTCTGCGGGCGCCCGTGCTCCAGTGCGAGACCAGGCCCTGACCGTCCACCACGACCACGGCGAGGGGCACCCGTCCGGACAGACCGGAGCGGGATTCCCCGCCCTGCGGTACCCGAAGGTCCCGACGATCCATGGCGCGCTCCGCTCGCGACTGGCGACGATCCGTTCACAACGATCCGTGACTCCGCTACCACGGTACGGCTCCGGTGCAGCCCCGCGTAAGCCAATGGCCGAATCCGGCGCACGCCCGCGCGATCGCGGCCCGATCCCCGTGCGATCCCCATGCGATACCCGTGCGTTCTCCTCCCGGAGGCAACCACACAGCCCCGTGTTAGCGTCCTTTGTCGCTGATCGGACTCCAGATCCACAGGTGCGGGGTCGCCAACCCGCCCGAAGGAAATCGCCGCCATGGCCACCACGCTGGAGCCCCTCTCACTCCGACTCGCCCCCATACGCCTGCGGCTCCACCGGCCCGTCGTGGCCGCCACCCTCCTCGCGGCGGTCCTCAGCCTCATATGGGCGCTCTTTCTCGCCAACGACGCCGGTGACCTGGCCGCCCAGTACGCCTGGACCGACTTCGCACTGAAGCACCCGGACTCCGCGTACAACCTCTCCTGGTACGGCGGCATGCACCCCGCCTCGTACAGCCTGTTCTCCCCCTACGTCATGGGCCTGCTCGGCGTCCGCACCACCGCCGTCCTCGCGGCCACCCTCTCCGCCACCATCGCGGCCCGCCTGCTGGTGCGCTCCGGTATCGCCCGGCCGCTGCTGCCGGCGCTGTGGGCGGCCTTCTCCCTCTGGTGCGACGTCGCCTCGGGCCGGGTGACCTTCGCCCTCGGCATCCTGTTCGGCCTGGCGGCGGCCGACCTGGTCCTGAAGGACCTCGTACCGGAGGCCCGCATCCCGAGGGCCATGATCCCGAGGGCCCTGGTCCCCAGCACCCGGCGCCTCGTCGCGGCCTCGTTCCTGGGCGCCCTCGCCACCGCCTGCAGCCCGGTCGCGGGGCTGTTCGTCGAGGTCCTGGCCGCCGCCCTGTTCCTCACCGGCCGCCGCCGGCCCGCGTACGTCCTCGCCGCCGGCCCGCCGGTGGTCGTCGGGGCGACCTCGCTGCTGTTCCCGTTCTCCGGAGTGCAGCCCTTCGCCTGGTACTTCGCGGCCCTGCCCTTCGCCGCGGCGGTGCTGGCCGCCGTGCTGGTGCCGCGCGACTGGCGTACGGTGCGCGCCGGTTCGGTGGTCTACGCGACCGGGATAGCGCTCACCTTCGCGATACCGTCGCCCATAGGCAGCAACGCGGAACGGCTCGCGCTGCTCTTCGGCGGTGTGGTCCTGCTGTCGGCCGCGCTGGCCGGACGGATGGGGACCCGCAGGACCGTCGCGCTCTGGCTGACCTTCTCGGCCGTCGCCGTCTGGCAGACCAGCAAACCGGTCGCCGACCTGATCAACACCGCCCCGGTGACCGCCACCATCGCGCACGCCAAGCCGCTCATCACCGAGCTCCGCCGCCTACAGGCCAACCGGGGCCGCGTCGAGGTCGTGCCGCTGCGCTCCCACTGGGAGGCCTCGGGGCTCGCCCCCGTCGTCAACCTGGCCCGGGGCTGGAACCGCCAGGCCGACGTGGAGCGCAACCCCCTCTTCTACGACGGCACCCTCACCGCCGCCACCTATCGCGCCTGGCTGCGCAACTGGGGTGTCCGCTACGTCGTCCTGCCCTCCGACGAGCCGGACGGCGCGGGCCTGGCCGAGTCCAAGCTCATCACCTCGGGCTCCCACTCCTGGCTCCTGCCCGTGTGGCACGACGCCCACTGGCGCCTGTTCCGCGTCACCGGCACCCAGCCGCTGGCCGACGCCCCCGCCACCGTCACCCACGCCGGCTCCGCCGACCTCACCGTCCACGTCCCCGCCGCCGGCTCCTACCTCCTGCGGATCCCCTACTCCCCCTGGCTCGGCATCGAGGGCGCCACGGATTCGCTGCACGGCTGCCTGTCGGAGTCCGGAACGTGGACCCGGCTCCAAGCGCCTGCGGCCGGGACGTACCGGATCGGCGCACGGTACGCGCTGACTCGCGGCACGCCCTGCGAGGAGGGGTGAATCAAAGGTCGCCGTGGATGGCCCTGGCGATCTTCTGGATCGTGGCGATGCCGTAGTCCATCGTCTTGTCGTCCTCCGACAGCACCACGATCCCGTAGTCATTGCCGTTGCCCGTGAACGCGCCGATGCTGTGCACCCGCCACTTGTGCGTCGACCGCGGCAGCCACCCGTTCTTCACATGAACCGTCGCGTCGCTCGGCGCCCCGGCCGGCACGCCCCAGCGCTGACCGGTGACGACCTTGTTCATCAGCCAGAGCTCATACGACCGCGACGCCTTGGTCAGCACCTTGTTGTTCGAGGTCAGCAGCTTGAGGAGCTTCGCCTCATCGCCCGCGGTGATCTGCGTGAGCCCCCAGTAGCCGTTGGCGCCGGGCTTGGTGTTCGTCATCTTCGCCAGGTTCAGGAAGTGCTGGACGCCCTTGACCTTGACCTGCTTCCACAGTTTGGTCGTCGCCGTGTTGTCCGACTTGGTGATCATCGCCTTCGCCAGCGACTTCTCCCGCGTGGTCAGCCCCCTGCCCGCCTCCTGCGCCTGCCGCAGCAGCGCCGCGAGCAGCGTGGCCTTCACCACGCTCGCCGAGTCGTACTTCACCCCCGCCCTGTACGAGCAGGCGGTGCCCGTGCTCCGGTCGTACAGCGAGACCGCCACCATGCTCTTGCGGTTCTTGAGCGCGGCCGTGATGTCCGCCTTCAGCTCCTTCGCGAGTCCCGACTTGTGTGACGTACAGCTCACTGTGGGCGTGGCCGCGGCAGCGGTGCCCGATGCCGCGACGACACCGACGAGTGAAGCGGCCGCCGCGGCCGCGGATATGCGCGATATGTGCACCGAAGTCCGTCCCGTTCCGTGTTGCTTTGGCCAACACTCTTGAACAGGACACTCCAGCAGACACCCGGGCCCTCCGGCTACCCCCGGCGGGCAGCGATTTCAGATCCGGTAACCGCGTCAGTCCGCCCGCCCATAACGGACATTTCGGGTCCAGATCCGCTCCAGCCGCACCCGCCCGCCCGGCCGCGGCGCATGCCAGATCCGGCCGTGACCGGCGTAGATACCGACATGCACGATCCCGCCACCGACCGGAAAGAAGACCAGGTCACCAGGGACGCGCTGGCGGCGGCCGACATGGTAGGTGCGCTCGTACTGCCCCTCGGCGGTGCGGGGGAGCCGCTTGCCCGCCTCGCGGAAGGAGTAGAGCATCAGCCCCGAGCAGTCGAACCGCCCGGGTCCGGTGGCGCCGTAGGCGTAGGGCGCCCCGCGTTTGGAAGCGGCCACGGCGAGGGCTCTTTGCCCGTACAAGTGTGCGCCGAAGGCGTCGGCCCGATGGACGGGACCGACGAGTCCCGCGCACAGAAGGACGACGACCATCAAGGCGCCGACGGACGTCTGTCGTTGGCCGATGGTGATCAACCTGGACATCTCAGTACCTCCGCGTCTGGATGAAGCGCTTTGGTTCTCGATGACCGAACAGTTTTGTCCGCAACGCCCGCTATCTCATGACCTAATACGGTGTCGTATGTCCGGATTCGGCTACAGATCCGTTGTTTTTATGCAGAGATGATGTACGCGCCTCCGTCCTCCGCCAGGGGCGCATTTCCCTCCAACAGGTGAACGCCGGAGCGCGGGGCGTACCACCGGGTGCATATATGCGTTACTCCGGCATGGACAGTGCCTCCACCACCGCTGGGTGCCTGCTCGACCACTCAGGCCACTGCGGGCCGTACGCCGAACTCACCGGTGCCTACTGGCTGGACCCGCCCTGGGGACCG
This sequence comes from Streptomyces sp. NBC_01537, assembly GCF_045040445.1. Lineage (NCBI taxonomy): Bacteria > Bacillati > Actinomycetota > Actinomycetes > Kitasatosporales > Streptomycetaceae > Streptomyces > Streptomyces sp. NBC_01537. The sequence goes on from NZ_CP109392.1 coordinate 1,847,181, forward strand.
CCCGAAACCGTCCCCAGCCCTACCGCCCCGGCGAGGGAGGACGGATCTTACGTGGAAACGGGGTGACGACCGCGGGCTCATCTCCTGGCTCCACGGCGCCTGGCCGATCCTGACGGAACGGGTCAGCAGGCTCCGTGGGCCCGAACTCGACGCGCCTGGACAAGAACCGTGCCGGACGGTCAGTCCTCGTGCCCCAGCTGCAGGTCGCGCTCCGTGCGCCCGCCGCCCGCCAGTTGCAGCACGGTGGCGACGGGCGGGTAGCCGGAGGCGATGACGGTGTACTCGCCCGCCGCGAGGTCGACGAAGCGGAAGATGCCGTCGGTGGCCGTCCTGACGGAGTCGAGGACATTGCCGGCGGCGTCCAGCAGCGTGACGCGGGCATCCTCGACGGTGCGGCCGCCCGGGGCGCGGACGATGCCGCGCAGGATGGCGCCGCCGGCGAGTTCGATGTCCTGGCGGGTCTCGCGGGAGGGCTGGACGGAGACGGGGAGGGCGGCGGGGCGGTAGGCGGGGGCGGTGGTGGCCAGGGTGTACTCGCCGGAGATGAGGTCGGTGAGGAGGTAGGTGCCGTCGCGGGTGGTGCGGGTGGTGGCGATGACGTCGCCGCGGGCATCGGTGAGGGTGACGATGGCGTCACGGACGGGGGCGCCGTCGGAGGTGTGGACGGTGCCGGCGAGGCGGCCGGCGCCGCCGAGGACGACATCCAGCTCCACCGGGTGCTGGCCGACGGTGACGGAGACGGCCTGGGGCTGGTGGCCGCCGGCGGCGGCGATGAGGACGTAGGAGCCGTTGCCGGGGGTGGACAGGGCGTAGCGGCCGTCGTCGGCGGTGGCCCCGCGGCCGATCTGGTGGCCGGTGGAGTCGATGAGGGTGAGGGCGGCGCGGGGGACGGTGGAGCCGTCGGAGTGCTGGACGGTGCCGCAGACGGGGACGCCCGCAGCGGTGCGGGCGCCGGGGACTTGGTGCTGCTGGGTCTGGGTCACCAGGGGTTTCTCCTTGAGCAGGAAGGCCAGTAGGAAGCCGACCGCGAGCACCGGCACCAGGTAGAGGAAGATCCGCGGCATGGCGTCGGCGTACGCCCGTACGTACGCGTCGCGCAGCGCCGGCGGCATGGCGTGGACGAGCTGCGGGGTCAGCGACCGCGCGTCCGGGAGGCCGGCGCGCTGCGGGAGGCTTGCGGCGAGGCGGTTGGCGAACAGCGTGCCGAAGACGGCGGCGCCGACGGAACCGCCGATCTGGCGGAAGTAGTTGTTGGCGCTGGTGGCGGTGCCGAGGTCGCCGGGGTGTACGGAGTTCTGGACGGCGAGGACCAGGACGGGGAGGGTAAGGCCGATGCCGAGGCCCAGCACCAGCATGTACGCGCTGTATTCGGGGCGGGGGGTGTCCGCATCCAGCCGCGACAGCAGCCACATACCGGTCGCCGAGAGCGCGCCGCCGAGGACCGGGAAGAGCTTGTAGCGGCCGGTACGGCTGATGAGCTGGCCGGAGGCGACGGAGGCGAGGACGACGCCGAGCATCATGGGCAGCATCAGCAGCCCGGACTCGGTGGCGGAGACCCCGTCGACCATCTGCAGGAAGGTCGGCAGATAGCTGGCCGCGCCGAACAGCGCGACGCCGACCACGGCCCCGATCAGCGCCGTGACGTTGAAGATGCCGTCGCGGAACAGCCGCAGCGGGATGACGGGTTCCGCGGCGAACCGTTCCACCACCACGAACAGCAGGGCGCTCGCGAGGGCGCCTGCGCCGAGCCCCACGATCACCTCCGAGCCCCAGGCGTAACGCGTGCCGCCCCAACTGGTCAGCAGGACCAGGCAGGTCGAGCCGGTGGCGAGCAGCAGTGCGCCCAGGACGTCGAGGCGAGGGCGGACGTCCGGCTTGGGCAGGCGCAGGACGACGGCGATGAGGGCGAGGGTGAGCAGCCCGAAGGGCACGTTGACGTAGAAGCACCAGCGCCAGGAGGCGTGGTCGGTGAAGAAGCCGCCGAGCAGCGGTCCGGCGACGGAGGCGAGGCCGAAGGCGGCGCCGATCAGGCCCATGTAGCGGCCGCGTTCGCGGGGCGGGACGATGTCGGCCATGATCGCCTGCACGCCGATCATGAGCCCTCCGCCGCCGATGCCCTGTACTGCGCGGAAGGCGATGAGCTCGTCCATGGAGCGGGACCAGCCGGCCAGGGCGGAGCCGATGACGAAGACGACGATGGCGAACTCGAAGACGCCCTTGCGGCCGAGGAGATCGCCGAGCTTGCCGTAGAGCGGCAGGCCGATGGTGGAGGCGAGGAGGTAGGCGGTGACGGCCCAGGACATCTTGTCCAGGCCGTGCAGCTCGCCGACGATCTTGGGGAGGGCGGTCGCCACGATCATCTGGTCGAGCGCGGCGAGCAGCAGCGTCAGCATCAGGCCGATGAAGATCAACCGGATCCGGCGCGGGGAGAGTTCGGGGGCCCTCGCCACGGGTTCGGACGGCGGGGCCGCCGCGTCGTCGGCCGCCGGCTCGGTCAGCGTGCTCGTGCCCACCCGTCCACTCCCCTCGTCGCGCCTGCCCTGCGACCGACAACGATCAGCAGGCGCGACGATTCCCTTCCGGGGAGCAGAACCACCCGTATCGGTGACTGGGACCTGTCCGGGGGATCTCCGTGGGTGAAGGAGCGGGGTCTGGCGCCGGCGGTCGCAAGGCGCCGGAGCGCCCACAGGGTGGTTTCCTGTGGGCGTTTCGGCAACGCCGCGAGCGCTGGTGCCAGGGCACGCGACGCCACGGAGATCCGCCGGACAGGCCCCAGGGCCTGGCGCCCTACTTGGCGCCCTCCACCTCGGCGGCCAGCCGCGCGAGCACGGCGTCGGAGATCCGGTTCAGCCCCTTCGGGGCGAAGGTGCGCTCGAAGAAGCCGCCGATGCCGCCGGCGCCGTTCCAGGTGGTCGTGGTCACGACCTTGGAGCGGCCCTCGCCGGCCGGGGTGACGGTCCAGGTCGTCACCATGGACGAGTTCTGGTCGGTCTCCACGAGCTGCCCGGCGGTGGGCTCGGTCACCGCGAAGAGGATGTCCCGGATGCGCTTCTCGGTGGCCTGGAGCTTCCAGTGGACGAGGGTGCCCTCACCCTTGCCGCCCTCCCGGACCTCGTACTCGCTGAACTGCTCGGTGAGCAGCTTCTCGCGGGTGCCGGTGTAGTCGGCGAGCACGGCGAACACCTCTTCCGGACCCGCCTCGATCTCGCGCTGCGTGGTGGCCTCTACCTGGCCCATGTGCCCGTCCTCTGCTCTGGTGCGTAGGTCTGTGCGTAGGTCTTCCGTCTGCGGGCACAGCATCGCACTCGACGTTATTCGCTCAGGTGTTCTATTCTCGATTCAAGGGCAACACGAGGAGGCACCATGCGCTGGGACAACCTGAGCCGCGACGGCACCGCCGCACTCTTCGGGACCGATGTCGTCACCCGTACGTTCGACACCCCCGAATTCCGCGGGATCACCTTCCACGAGGTGCGGGCCCGCTCGATCGTCAACCGCGTGCCGGGCGCCTCGCGCATGCCGTTCGAATGGACGATCAACCCCTACCGGGGCTGCAGCCACGCCTGCGTCTACTGCTTCGCGCGCAAGACGCACAGCTATCTCGACCTCGACACCGGCCTGGACTTCGACTCGCAGATCATCGTCAAGGTCAACGCCCCCGAACTGCTGCGCCGCGAGCTGGCCGCGCCGCGCTGGCAGGGCCAGCACATCGCCATGGGCACCAACGTCGACTGCTACCAGCGCGCCGAGGGCCGCTACCGCCTCATGCCGGGCATCCTCGGCGAGCTGCGCGACCGCGCCAACCCCTTCTCCATCCTCACCAAGGGCTCACTGATCCTGCGCGACCTGGAGATCCTCCGGCAGGCGGCGCGGGTCACCGATGTCTCCACCGCCGTCTCCGTCGGCTTCCTCGACCGCGAGCTGTGGCACACCGTCGAGCCGGGCACCCCCTCGCCCCAGAAGCGGCTGGACGTCTGCCGCACCCTCAACGAGAACGGGATCGCGTCCGGGGTGCTCATGGCCCCCGTGCTCCCCTACCTCAGCGACTCCCCCGAGCAGCTGCGCGCCACCGTCCGCGCCATCGCCGAGGCCGGCGCCACCTCCGTCACCCCGCTCGTCCTGCACCTGCGCCCCGGCGCGCGCGAGTGGTACATGGCGTGGCTGTCCGTCCACCACCCGCGGCTGCTCACGCGCTACAAGGCGCTCTACGCGGACGGGGCCTACGCCCCCACGTGGTACCAGCGGCGGATCACCCGCCAGGTGCACGAATTCGCCACCGAGTACGGGATCGGACCGAGCCGGCGGCCGCTGCGGGCCCCGGCCCCGGAACCGGATCCGGAGCCGGTCCCCGCACCGGCCGACCCGCCCACCCAGCTGATGCTTCAGGTGTAGAGCAGCGATCCCGGCGTGGTGAGCAGCTCGCCCGTCTCCAGCCAGGTCTTCAGACCGGAGAGGATCATCGGCCAACCGCCGAAGAGCTCGTCGTTGGCGCCCTCGCGCAGCCGGTCATGGGTGACGGTGAGGCGGCAGGAGTCGCCGACGGGCTCGATGTCCCAGGTGATCCTGGACTCCCCCTCGCTCTTCACCTCGTCGCTCCACAGCGCGGTCATCGTCTGCACGAGCCTGCGCGGCGGGTCCACCTCGAGGATCTCCCCCTCGCCCAGCGGCCCGGGGGCGCCCGGCGCGCCCATGACGTAGCGCGAGCCGGGCTTCCAGTCCGAGGTGATCCCGGCGCCGAAGTTGTACTTGGAGCGGATCTCGGGATCGGTGATCGCCTCCCAAAGACGCTCCGGGGTGGTGCGGATGTAGAGCTCGAAGACCTTTTCCATCGTTCTCTCCAGTCGGCTCTTGAGGTCGCTCAGACCGGCGGCCCACGGCTGCGCGTACTTGCTCACCCACCGGTCGTGGACGAGCCGGATCGGGACGGGGTTGAGGAAGTGGAGCTTCTCCCGGCCGCGCCGCCTGGTCACCACCAGGCCGGCCTCCTCCAGCTGCCTGAGGTGCTTCATCACGGCGAAGCGCGTGACGTCGAAGCGCGCCTCCAGGGAGCTGAGTGTCTGTCCGTCCTCATGGAACAGCGCGTCGAGGAGGCTGCGCCGGGTCGGGTCGGCGAGCGCCTTGAACACCGCGTCCTGTTCCTCTGCCATGCTTCAAAAATAGGTGACCTTTTAGTCACATGTCAAGGCCTGCCAGGCTGCCTAGGGTGCCGCCATGACGTTCGTACGACCGATGACCGAGGCCGACATCGACGCCGTGGCCGCGATCCGGGTGCGGGGCTGGCAGGCGGCGTACGCCGGGATCGTGCCGCCCGCCTACCTCGACGCGATGAGCGTCGAGGAGGACGCCGCCCGCCGCCGGGACTTCTTCGCCGGATCCACCGGCCGCGTCGAGAACCTGGTCACCGTCGACGGCGACTCGATCACGGGCTGGGCCGCCCACGGCCCCTACCGCGGCGACGACACGACCCCCGCCGACGGCGAGCTGTACGCGATCTACGTCCGCCCCGGCCTCATCGGCACCGGCATCGGGCGCACGCTCACCGACGCCGCCCTCGCGGCCTCCGCAGCCCGGGGCTTCACGCGCATGCGGCTCTGGGTGCTCGCAGACAACGCACGCGCGCGCCGCTTCTACGAGAAGGCCGGCTTCACCCCTGACGGGGCATCGCAGGAGGAGGAGTACGACGGCACCCTCCTCACGGAGGTCCGCTACGCGCGTGACACACGGTGAGAATTTGAGATGATCATCGACGGATCTTTGCCCCATACTGGCGGCTGATCTCGCCGGGGGGCCGCCGTGTCGCCCGGCTGCTCGACAACCGACGACACAGGAGTGATCCCCATTCTCAGACGTATAGCGGCCACCGCACTGCTGCTGGGCGCGCTCGTCCTGCCGAACGCCGCCCCGGCGCAGGCCGACGACGCCCCCATCGCCACCGGCGCCGTGTTCAACAACCCCAAGGGCACGACGGCGGAGCAGGACGCCATCAAGGACCACATCATCGGGGCGATCAACAACACGGTGTCCGGGCGGCTGATCCGGACGGCCCTGTACGCCCTGACCGACCAGGACTACACGGACGCGCTGGTGTCGGCGTACAACCGGGGTGTCAACGTCAGGGTTGTGCTGGACTACGACTACAGCGGCAGGGCCGCCGCACAGAACCTGATCTCGGTCCTGGGGACGAACACCAGCAGCAGCTCCTGGGTGACGCTCTGCGGCACGGCCCTCAATGACGACGTGTCATGCCTGGGAACGGGCACCAACGCGATCAACCACAACAAGTTCTTCACCTTCTCCCGCGTGGGCGCCACCGCGGGCGTGGGCGAGGACGTGGTCATCCAGACCTCCGCCAACCAGACCGCCCTCAACACAGCGCAGTACTGGAACAACGCGTACACCGTGGTCGGCAACACCCCGCTGTACACCGCCTACGCGGACTACTTCGCCAAGCTGGCCGCCAAGGACCGGGCCAACGCCGCCTACATCACCGGGACGGCGGACACCCTGAAGTACTACTTCTTCCCGCAGCAGTCGGGTGACGTCGTGGTGGGCATCCTCGACAACGTCATCTGCACCGGCAACAGCACGGTCGGCACCTCCACGCACAAGACCATCGTCAGGGTGGCGGCCTTCAACCTGTACCGGGAGGCGGTCGCCGACCGGCTCGCGGAACTCGCGAGCGAGGGCTGCTCGGTCCAGATCGTCTACTCCAACACCAATTCGGCGATCATCTCCACGCTGAGCGGCTCCAGCAACATCAAGCTGCGCAAGCTCAACGACGGCACCTACCTCGTGCACTCGAAGTACCTCCTGGTCGAGGGCAACTACGCCGGTCACACGGACACCAAGTGGACCTTCACCGGCTCCCACAACCTGGACGACTCCTCGCTGCGGGAGAACGACGAGGCGCTGCTGCGCATCGACGGCGCCACGGCGCACGATGCCTACGCCGCCAACTTCGACTCCCTGCTGGGCTACTCGACGGCTTCCTGACCGCCGCGCTGCTCCAGCCGGGCCAGCGCGATCCGCGCCGCCTCGCGCAGCCGCGCGTCCTCGCTCGCCGACCGGAGCACGGGCACCGCCCGCCGGTCGGCGAGCTCACCCAGCCCTTCCACGCACTCCAGCGCGATCCGCCGGTACGGCGACCCCGGCTCGGCCAGCAGCAGCTCCAGCGTCTGCGTGAGCGCGGGCACGGCCTCGGCCGCCCGCAGCGACACCAGCAGCCGGATCGCCGGGAGGGCGTAGGAGGTGCGCAGCGGGTTGGTGGCGAGGGCGGCGGCGGCCCGGGCGGTGCGGGGGTCGGCGAGGCGGGCGAGGGCGCGGGCGGCTATGTCGGCGAGGCCGGGGTCGCGGTAGTTGAGCACCATGACGAGGGTCTCGAAGGCGCGGGCGTCGCCGGCCTCGGCGAGGGCGACGGCGGCGTCCAGCCGGACGGCCAGGGATTCCCCCGGTTCGGTGAGGGTCGCGGCGAGTTCTTCGCGTAATGCGGTGTCCACCGGCGACAGACTACGCGGTACGCACCGCCCGCACCCCGCTCATCTGTCAGCGACCCACATCACATGCGCGCAGGGCTGGCGGGAAGGTTACTGGCCGGTTACCCTCGAACCAACGCACGCAGTGGCCTGGTGACGCAGCCACCTTGTGCGGCCGTTGTCGGTTCGGCACCATCGCGGCGAGGCCCCGGGACAGGGTCCGCCATCACCCTCACGTGTGGGCACGCATACCCGCGTACACGCCCCGCGGCTCCACCCAACTCCTCGTAACCCGTGTGCGCCGTGTGCCACGGCCACGGGACCCTCAGCATCTGGAGTCTCGCGATGGACCGTCCTCAAAGCTCCCAGAGCCCGCAAAGCCCTCTTCTGATAGCCGTCATCGGCCTCGGCACGATGGGCACCGGAATCGCCGATGTCATGGCCTGTGCGGGCCATGAGGTCATCGGCATCGACATCAGCGAAGCCGCCGCCCGCCAGGCCGTCGAGACCGTGGAGGCGTCGACCGCCCGCGCCGTGCGGCACGAGCGGATCACCGGGCAGGAGCGCACCGCCGCCCTCGCCCGATTCCGTACGTTCCCCGACCTGCAGGCCGCGGCCGAGGCGGATCTGGTCATCGAGGTCGTGACCGAGCACTTCGAGACCAAGCGTGAGGTCCTGACCGCCCTCGACGGCATCGTGAAGCCCGGCGCGATCATCGCCACCGGCACCAACGCGCTGTCCGTCACGCAGCTCGCCTCGCACACCTCGCGCCCCGACCGCGTCCTGGGCCTGCACTTCTTCGCCCCCGCCCAGAAGATGAAGCTGGTCGAGGTCGTCTCCACCGTCCTCACCTCCCCCGAGGCCACCGAATCCGTCACCGCGCTGGTCCGGGCCCTGGGCAAGGAGCCGGTGCCGGTCGGCGACCGCCCCGGTTTCATCGCCGACGGCCTGCTCTTCGGCTACCTCAACCAGGCCGCCGCGATGTACGAGGCCCGCTACGCGACCCGCGAGGACATCGACGCCGCCATGCGGCTGGGCTGCGGCCTGCCCATGGGACCGCTCGCCCTGCTCGACCTGATCGGCATCGACACCGCCCAGACGGTCCTGGAGGCGATGTACGAGGCCTCCCGCGACCGCCTGCACGCCCCCTCCCCCGTGCTGAAGCAGCTGTCCGCCGCCGGCCTGCTGGGCCGCAAGACAGGGCGTGGCTTCTACACGTACGAGGCCTCCGGCAGCGCCACCGTCGTCCCCGACGCCGACACCCCGCAGGCCGGCGGCGCGGCGGACCAGGGCCGTCCCGTCAGCCGCGTCGGCGTCGCCGGGTCCGGCACCATGGCCACCGGCATCGCCGAGGTCTTCGCCAAGGCCGGCTACGAGGTCGTCCTCGCCGCCCGGGGCCAGGACAAGGCCGACAAGGCCGCCGCGCAGCTCGCCAAGTCCCTGGACCGCTCGGTCGCCAAGGGCCGGCTCACCCAGGAGCAGCGCGACGCCGCCGTGGCCCGGGTCACCGCGGCCGGCTCGCTGGACGCCTTCGCGGAGGTGGACCTGGCGGTCGAGGCCGTCGCCGAGGACCTGGCGGTCAAGCAGCAGCTCTTCGCGACGCTGGACAAGGTCTGCAAGCCCGGCGCGGTGCTCGCCACGACCACGTCGTCCCTGCCCGTCATCGCGATCGCCACGTCCACGTCCCGCCCGCAGGACGTGATCGGCATGCACTTCTTCAACCCGGCGCCCGCGATGAAGCTCGTCGAGGTGGTCCGCACGGTGCTCACCGCCGACGACGTCCACGCCACCGTGCGCGAGGTGTGCGGCAAGGTGAAGAAGCACGCCGTGGACTGCGGCGACCGGGCCGGGTTCATCGTCAACGCGCTGCTGTTCCCGTACCTGAACAACGCCGTGAAGATGGTCCAGGAGCACTACGCGACCGTCGAGGACATCGACGCGGCGATGAAGCTCGGCGGCGGCTACCCGATGGGGCCCTTCGAGCTCCTCGACGTCGTCGGCCTGGATGTCTCCCTCGCGATCGAGCAGGTGCTCCACAAGGAGTTCCGCGACCCGGGGCTGGCGCCCTCCCCGCTGCTGGAGCACCTGGTCTCGGCCGGCTGCCTGGGCCGCAAGACCGGGCGCGGCTTCCGCGAGTACGCCCGTCGCTGAGCCATACCGGGAATCCGGGGCGGTCCGCCCCGGATTCCCGGTCGTACGGGGAAACGCAGTACGGTCCCCATGTGCCCCTGACGTAGCCTCATAGCCTCAAGGCGGAGAAGCCCTGCCCGGTGCCCTGCGGCACGCCGCACAGCCAAGCAAGGAACGTAGGATGGCCCAGCCCGTCAAGCCCCCGCGTACGACCGCAGCCACGGCCCAGCGGCACCGTGTCCGCCAGGACCTGGCGGCTGCCGCGATGCACCTCTTCGCGACCCAGGGCTACGAGGCGACCACGGTCGACGAGATCGCGGCGGCGGCCGGGGTCGCGCGCCGTACGTTCTTCCGCCACTTCCGCTCCAAGGAAGAGGCGATCTTCCCCGACCACGACGACACCCTGGTGCGGGTCGGAGAGGTGCTGGAGTCGGCCGAGCCGCACGAGCACCCCCTCGACACGGTCTGCCGGGGCATCACGGAGGTCCTGCGGATGTACGCGGAGGCCCCCGAGGTATCCGTCGAGCGGTACCGGCTCACCCGCGAGATCCCGATCCTGCGGGAGCGCGAGATCTCCTCCGTCGCCCGCTACGAGCGGCTCTTCACCCGCTACCTCCTCGGCCACTTCGACGAGGCCGACCACCACGACGGCGACGACGACCCGCTCCTGGCGGAAGTCGCCGCTTCGGCCGTCGTCGCGGCCCACAACCACGTCCTGCGGCGCTGGCTCCGCGCCGGCGGCAAGGGCGACGTGGAAGCCCAGCTCGACCACGCCTTCCAGGTCATCAAGGTGACCTTCGGATCCGGCATAGGAGGCGGACGCCGCCTCGCCCCGGCTCCGACCGCGACCGTGTCCACGGTCGGCGAGGTCGTCATCGCGGTCGCCCGAACGGACGCCTCGCCGGCGGAGGTCATGCGCACGATCGAGAAGGCGCTGCGCGGCGACAGCGCGTAGCAGGCCCACGGTTCATTGCTCAGGCGTGACGTCGTGATGCCAACTGTGCAAAATTGGTGGCACGGAGTGTCTTGCCGAGTGGCACCCCGTGCCATAACGTGAATCCTGTCCGGGCGGACGGCGCGCAGAAACACCCCGCGCGCCGTCTGTCCCCAAAGGCCCGGACGCCTGCGTCACAGGCATTCACACTCGCGCCACCGCGCGCTCTGGCCCCACCCGTGCGACCGTCACGGGAAAGCAGCACCGCCGAACCGACGGCACCACCAGCAGCACAGAACCCCCCGTCTACGTCGCGCTTCGCCGGAGGCCACCGTGAAGGACATCCTGGACGCGATTCTCGCGTCGGACAGCACCGCCGCAGATTTCGCGGCCCTGCCGCTCCCCGAGTCGTACCGTGCCATCACCGTCCACAAGGACGAGGTGGAGATCTTCTCGGGCCTGACCACACGCGAGAAGGACCCCCGCAAGTCGCTGCACCTGGACGACGTGCCGGTGCCGGAGCTCGGCCCCGGTGAGGCACTCGTCGCGGTGATGGCGAGCTCGGTGAACTACAACAGCGTGTGGACGTCGATCTTCGAGCCGGTGTCGACGTTCAGCTTCCTGGAGCGTTACGGAAGGCTCTCACCGCTCACCAAGCGTCACGACCTGCCGTACCACATCATCGGCTCGGACCTGTCCGGAGTCGTGCTGCGCACCGGCCCCGGGGTCAACGCCTGGAAGCCGGGCGACGAGGTCGTGGCGCACTGCCTGTCCGTGGAGCTGGAGTCCGCCGACGGGCACAACGACACGATGCTCGACCCCGAGCAGCGGATCTGGGGCTTCGAGACCAACTTCGGCGGACTGGCGGAGATCGCGCTGGTGAAGTCCAACCAGCTGATGCCCAAGCCCAAGCACCTCAGCTGGGAGGAGTCGGCGGCGCCGGGCCTGGTGAACTCCACCGCGTACCGGCAGCTGGTCTCCCGCAACGGCGCCGGGATGAAGCAGGGGGACAACGTCCTGATCTGGGGCGCCAGCGGCGGCCTCGGCTCGTACGCGACCCAGTTCGCGCTGGCCGGCGGGGCGAACCCGATCTGCGTGGTGTCGAGCCCGGAGAAGGCGGCGATCTGCCGGAGCATGGGTGCGGAGGCGATCATCGACCGCAATGCCGAGGACTACAAGTTCTGGAAGGACGAGCACACCCAGGACCAGCGGGAGTGGAAGCGCCTGGGCAAGCGGATCCGGGAGCTGACCGGCGGCGAGGACGTGGACATCGTCTTCGAGCACCCGGGCCGGGAGACCTTCGGCGCGAGCGTGTACGTCACGCGCAAGGGCGGCACGATCGTGACCTGCGCATCGACGTCCGGCTACAACCACGAGTACGACAACCGCTACCTGTGGATGAGCCTGAAGAAGATCGTGGGCTCACACTTCGCGAACTACCGCGAGGCGTGGGAGGCCAACCGCCTGATCGCCAAGGGCAAGATCCACCCGACGCTGTCGAAGACGTACCGCCTGGAGGAGACCGGCCAGGCCGCGTACGACGTGCACCGCAACCTCCACCAGGGCAAGGTCGGCGTGCTGACCCTCGCCCCGCAGGAGGGCCTCGGCGTGAGCGACCCGCAGATGCGGGCCACGCACATCGACGCCATCAACCGCTTCCGCAACATCTGAGCCGGGACCGGGGACAGGACACAGGACACCAGCGATGACGAAGCGTCAGAAGGATCGTCCGTGGCTGATGCGGACATACGCCGGGCACTCCACGGCCGAGGCGTCCAATGAGCTCTACCGGCGCAACCTCGCCAAGGGCCAGACCGGCCTGTCGGTCGCGTTCGACCTCCCGACGCAGACCGGATACGACCCCGACCACATCCTCGCCCGCGGCGAGGTCGGCCGGGTCGGGGTCCCGGTCTCCCACCTGGGCGACATGCGCACGCTGTTCCGGGACATCCCCTTGGAGGAGATGAACACCTCCATGACGATCAACGCCACGGCCATGTGGCTGCTGGCGCTGTACCAGGTGGTCGCCGAGGAACAGGGCGCCGACATCACCAAGCTCCAGGGCACCACCCAGAACGACATCGTCAAGGAATACCTCTCGCGCGGGACGCATGTCTTCCCGCCCGTCCCCTCGCTGCGCCTGACGACCGACATGATCGCTTACACCGTCGGCCGCATCCCCAAGTGGAACCCGATCAACATCTGCAGCTACCACCTGCAGGAGGCGGGCGCCACGCCGGTCCAGGAGATCGCGTACGCCATGTCCACCGCGATCGCCGTCCTGGACGCGGTCCGCGACTCGGGGCAGGTGGCGGCCGAGCGGATGGGCGATGTGGTCGCCCGGATCTCCTTCTTCGTCAACGCGGGCGTCCGCTTCGTCGAGGAGATGTGCAAGATGCGGGCCTTCAACCGCATCTGGGAAACCGTCACCCGCGACCGCTACGGGATCGAGAACCCCAAGCAGCGCCGCTTCCGCTACGGCGTCCAGGTCAACTCCCTCGGCCTGACCGAGGCCCAGCCGGAGAACAACGTCCAGCGCATCGTCCTGGAGATGCTGGCCGTCACCCTCTCGAAGGACGCACGCGCGCGTGCCGTGCAGCTGCCCGCCTGGAACGAGGCGCTGGGCCTGCCGCGTCCCTGGGACCAGCAGTGGAGCCTGCGCATCCAGCAGGTGCTGGCCCTGGAGAGCGATCTGCTGGAGTACGAGGACATCTTCGACGGCTCGCATGTCATCGAGGCCAAGGTGAGCGAGCTGGTCACCGAGTCCCTCGCCGAGATGGCGCGCATCGAGGAGATGGGCGGCGCCATGGCTGCCGTGGAGTCCGGCTACCTCAAGTCGCAGCTGGTGTCCTCGCACGCCGAGCGCCGGGCCCGGATCGAGTCCGGCGAGGAGAAGATCGTCGGAGTCAACTCGTTCCAGGGCACCGAGCCCAGCCCGCTCACCTCCGACCTGGACGCGGCCATCATGACCGTCGACCCGGCGAACGAGGCCCGGGTCGTCGACGCGCTGCGCGCATGGCGCGAGGACCGCGAGGAGCCCCGGGCGGCCAAGGCGCTGGAGGCGCTGAAGTCGGCCGCCGCCGGAACCGAGAACCTCATGGAAGCCACCGTCGAATGCGCCCGCGCGGGCGTCACCACCGGCGAGTGGTCCTTCGCCCTGCGCGAGGTCTTCGGCGAGTTCCGCGCCCCCACCGGCGTCAGCAGCGCCCCCGTCGCCGTGGCCGCCGAGCCAGGCACCCCGCTCGCCGAGGTCCGCCGCAAGGTCGCCGCCACGGCGGCCGAGCTGGGCGTAGGCAAACTGCGGCTGCTGGTCGGCAAGCCCGGCCTGGACGGCCACTCCAACGGCGCCGAGCAGATCGCCGTACGCGCGCGGGACGCCGGCTTCGAGGTGGTCTACCAGGGCATCCGCCTGACCCCCGAGCAGATCGTCTCGGCCGCGGTCGCGGAGGACGTCCACTGCGTCGGGTTGTCCATCCTGTCCGGCTCCCACGCCGAACTGGTCCCCGATGTCCTGACCCGCCTGCGCAGGGCGGGCGTGGACGACGTCCCGGTCATCGCGGGCGGCATCATCCCCCCGGCCGACGCGGCGAGACTGATCGACGCCGGGGTCGCGGCGGTGTTCACCCCGAAGGACTTCGGCATCACGGAGATCATCGGCCGTATCGCGGACGAGATCCGCCGTGCGCACGGGCTGGCGCCCCTTGAGGTGACGGCGTGAGGGCTCGCCTGAAGGGGCGCGGGGAACTGCGCGAGCAACCGGCCACCGGCGGGCAGCCGCCCACGGCGCAGTCACCCCCACCCCGAGGCGCCACCCAGCGACAATGCACCAGAGGCTCCAACCAGACCACCACCCCGGAGGGGTAATGCAGTTCGGCCGCACGTATGAAGAGTTCGAGGTCGGTGCCATCTACAAGCACTGGCCCGGTAAGACGGTCACCGAGTACGACGACCATCTCTTCTGCCTTCTGACCATGAACCACCACCCGCTCCACATGGACGCGAACTACGCGACGACAACCGTCCAGGGCAAGAACGTCGTCGTGGGCAACTACGTCTACTCCCTCCTCCTGGGCATGTCCGTTCCGGACGTGTCCGGCAAGGCGCTCGCCAACCTGGAGGTCGAGTCGCTCAAGCACGTCGCGCCGACCTTCCACGGCGACACCATCTACGGCCAGACCACCGTCCTGGACAAGTGGCCGTCGAAGTCCAAGGACGACCGGGGCATCGTCTACGTAGAGACCAAGGGCTACAACCAGGACGGCACCCTGGTGTGCGTCTTCCGCCGCAAGGTGATGGTGCCCACCGCCACGTACATCAAGGAGCGCGGCGGCGAGCAGCCCGGCCGCCCCGAGTTGAGGGAGAACTGAGCACATGAGCCGCCTCGCGCAGACCGACGGGCTGACCGACATCCAGCGGGAGATCCTCTCCACCGTCCGGACGTTCGTCGACAAGGAGATCCTGCCGGTCGCGACCGAGCTGGAGCACAAGGACGAGTATCCGACCGAAATCGTTGAAGGTTTGAAGGAACTCGGCATCTTCGGCCTGATGATCCCGGAGGAGTACGGCGGCCTCGGTGAGTCCCTTCTCACATACGCCCTCACGGTGGAGGAGATCGCCCGTGGCTGGATGAGCGTCTCCGGCATCATCAACACCCACTTCATCGTCGCGTACATGATCAAGCAGCACGGCACCCAGGAGCAGAAGGACCACTTCCTGCCCCGCATGGCGGCCGGCGAGGTGCGCGGCGCCTTCTCCATGTCGGAGCCGGGGCTGGGCTCGGACGTCTCAGCGATCCGCACCAAGGGCGTACGGGACGGCGACGACTACGTCATCAACGGCCAGAAGATGTGGCTGACCAACGGCGGCTCGGCCAACCTCGTCGCGGTGCTGTGCCGCACCGACGAGGGGCAGCCGGAGGGCTCGGCGCCGCACAAGTCCATGACGACCTTCCTCATCGAGAAGGAGCCGGGCTTCGGCCCGAATCCGACGGTCCCCGGGCTGACCATCCCCGGCAAGATCGAGAAGATGGGCTACAAGGGCGTCGACACGACCGAGATGATCCTCGAGGACGTGAGGATTCCGTCAAATCGAGTGCTCGGCGGCGACAGCGGGCGCGGCTTTTACCAAATGATGGACGGCGTCGAGGTCGGCCGGGTCAATGTGGCCGCTCGTGGCTGCGGGGTGGCACAGCGTGCGTTCGAGCTCGGCGTGTCGTACGCGCAGCAGCGGCAGACCTTCGGCAAGCCGATCGCACAGCACCAGGCGATCCAGTTCAAGCTCGCCGAGATGGCCACCAAGGTCGAGGCGGCCCACCAGATGATGGTCAACGCGGCCCGCAAGAAGGACTCCGGCCAGCGCAATGACCTGGAGGCGGGCATGGCGAAGTACCTGGCGGCGGAGTACTGCAAGGAGGTCGTGGAGGACGCGTTCCGGATCCACGGCGGCTACGGCTTCTCCAAGGAGTACGAGATCGAGCGGCTCTACCGCGAGGCTCCGATGCTCCTGATCGGCGAGGGGACCGCCGAAATCCAGAAAATGATCATCGGGCGCCGACTGCTGGAGGAGTACCGACTCCAGGGCTGAAAGTCCTGAATGTGTCGATTTGCCCGAGATAATGGTCACACCCAGTCATCGTTTCTCGGCCATCGACTCGGCTGCTGGCTTGCCCAGTTGCAGGTCTCAACCGATACCATTCATGAAAGCCGCCGTCCCCAGAACCATCTTGCGGCACCCTCCGCTACGAAGGTCTTCCATGCCCCACAGCCATTCCTCTGCACAACGCGGCCGGGTCCGCCTCGCGCGCGGAGCGTCGCCGTGGCTCCTCCCGACCGTGGCCACCGCAGCGGTCAGCCTCACCCGCGCCCGTCATTCCGGGCGCTGGGCGGCCGTGGCCGTACCCGCCACCGCACTCGCGGCGGGCATGCTGTGGTTCTTCCGTGACCCTGAGCGGGAGATCACTCAGGGCCGCGTCATCTCCCCGGCCGACGGCGTGGTGCAGAGCATCATGCCGTGGAAGGACGGGCGCACCCGCGTCGCGATCTTCATGAGCCCGCTGAACGTCCACGTGAACCGTGCCCCGCTCGCGGGCACGGTCACGTCCGTGGAGCACATCCCCGGCGGGTTCGTCCCGGCGTTCAACAAGGAGAGCGAGAACAACGAGCGCGTTGTCTGGCACTTCGACACCGAGCTCGGTGACATCGAGATGGTGCAGATCGCGGGAGCTGTCGCCCGCCGCATCGTCCCGTATGTGCCTGCCGGCACCAAGGTCGAGCAGGGTGAGCGGATCGGCCTGATCCGTTTCGGCTCCCGGGTCGACATCTACCTCCCGGAGGGCGTCGAGTCCGCCGTCGAGGTCGGCCAGGCGACTGTGGCTGGGGTGACTCGCATTGACCGTGATTGATCCTGATACCGCTCAGGCGGCCTGGGCCGCCGACCTCGACGACGAGATCGACGACGTCGATGACATGCCACTCTCCACTCGGCTGTCGATAGCGGACACGCTTACTCTCGGTAACGCGATCTGCGGCTTCATGGCGGTGTACTTCACCACCACCGGGGTCCTGGTCCCGCACCTCATGGGCAACGCCGACGCCAACGGCGGCATGGCCCGCCACAGCGCCGCCACCGCGGTCCTGCTGATGCTCATGGCGTCCGTCTTCGACCTCTTCGACGGCCTCGTGGCGCGCAAGCTCCGCAGCTCCGCGATGGGCGCCGAGCTCGACAACCTGTCCGACCTCATCAGCTTCGGCCTCGCGCCGGCCTACTTCGTGGTCGTCTGGGGCCTGGTCGCGGACGACGCCCACGGGCGGGTGTCGGCCGTCGCCGCGGTGGTCGTCCTGCTGGCTGTGGTGCTCCGGCTCGCCCGCTTCTCCTGCACCACCGTGCGGGACGGCATCTTCCAGGGCATGCCCAGCCCCTTCGGGGCGCTGACGGTGATCTCGGTGGTCCTTCTCCAGCTGCCGTTCATCCCGACCGTGCTCGCCATCCTCGCCATCGCCTGGCTCATGGTCAGCCGCGTCGAGTACCCCAAGCCGCGAGGGCGCCTCGCCCTCATCACCCTGGCCTGGATCTTCCTGAGCATGGCCTGCCTGGTGTGCTGGGCCTTCGCCGTCCCCGGCGGCGACCTGCTGCTGCAGACCGGCGCGGCCCTTCAGATCATCGCCGCCGCGCTCATTCCGCTCTTCGCGACCACCCGGCGGGTCAACACGATCCGGAACAACCGGCGGGAAGCGCGGACCGCGGAGCTTCCGTAGTTCCGTAGTTCTTACGCGGAAACGGGGTGGGCCCGAGCCTTCTGGCTCGGGCCCACCCCGTTTTCGCGCCTCCCCGGACAGGGCCTACAGGAAGTCGCGGGCGATCTGCTGCGCCAGCCGCTCGAGCAGCGGCCCCGCCTCCGCCATGCACCGCTCGGCGTCCGGCTCCAGGTCCGTAAGGGCGTACGCACGCCGGATCCCGGCGGCGCCGAGCGCGCCGGGGGCGAGGGCGAGGCGGCCGCAGACCGCGATGACCTCCAGGTCACGGGCGCGTGCGGCGGCGGCGACGCCGGCCGGGGCCTTGCCGTGGAGGGTCTGCTCGTCGAGGGAGCCCTCCCCGGTGATGACGAGGTCGGCACGGCCGAGGGCGTCGGCGAAGCCGAGCATGTCCAGGAGCACCTGCACGCCGGGCCGGAAATTGGCCCGGAGCCCGACCAGCGCGCCGAAGCCCACACCACCCGCCGCACCGGCGCCCGGGGCCTCCGCGGCGCCGCCCGCACGGTCGTCGAGCACGGCCGCGTACCGCCCCAGCGCGGCATCGAGCACCGCGACATCCTCCGCCGAGGCACCCTTCTGCGGACCGTAGACCGCCGCGGCGCCCTTCGGCCCGAGCAGCGGGTTGTCCACGTCGCTCGCGAGGACGACCTCGATATCGGCCAGCCTGGGATCGAGCCCGCTCAGGTCTGCCGTGGCGAGCGCCGCGAGCCCACCGCCACCGGGCCCGACGGGCGCCCCCTCCGCGTCCAGGAACCGTGCGCCGAGGGCGGTCAGCATGCCGGCGCCGCCGTCGTTCGTCGCGCTGCCGCCGACTCCGAGCACGACGCTGCGCGCACCCGCGTCCAGCGCCGCCCGCAGCAGCTCCCCGGTGCCGTACGTCGTGGCGGTGAGCGGCGCGAAGACGCCCGCCGGAAGATGCCGCAGCCCGGAGGCCTCGGCCATCTCCACCACGGCCGTGTCGCCGCGCAGCGCGTACGCGGCCCTGACGGGCTCGCCGAGCGGCCCCGTCACCGTCACCTCACGGCGTTCGAAACCCGCCGCGACAGCCGCGTCAACGGTGCCGTCGCCGCCGTCGGCGACCGGCACCGCCTCGATCACCGCGCCGGGCGCGACACTGCGCAGCCCTGCCGTGACCCGTTCGGCGACCTGTACGGCCGTGAGCGAGCCCTTGAACTTGTCAGCGGCGATCAGCACTCGCGCCGTCGCTCTGTTCGTCACAATCGATCTCCCTTAGAGGCAGGTCGCGCCGTTCGGACCCTATCGCTCCTCACCAGCGGGTACGAGTCCCCCATGGACGACCTCGGTGACAAGATCCTCGGCGGCTGGCTCGGCCGGATCGCCGGCAACATGCTCGGCAAGCCCGTCGAGCGCGGCGACCACTGGACGCGCGAGCGGATCGACCGCTACCTGCGGCGCGCCGACGCCCTTCCCCTGACCGACTACATTCCGGCGCTCGATCCCCTGCCGGAGGAGTTCGAGCTGCGCCCGGAGTGGCCGCAGTGCACCCGCGGCAACATCCACGGCAGCGCCCGCGACGACGACATCGACTACGCCATCCTCGGCCTGGACCTCCTGGAGACCTACGGCCCCGGCTTCACCACCGAGCAGGTCGGCGAGCTCTGGCTTCTCCGGCTGCCCTACCTCCAGACCTTCACCGCCGAGCGCGTCGCCTACCGCAACCTGGCGAACGGCCTGAAACCGCCGCTCACCGCCACCCTCGACAACCCGTACCAGCAATGGATCGGCGCCCTCATCCGCGCCGACATCCACGGCTGGACCTCCCCCGGCGATCCCGCCCGCGCCGCCGCCCTCGCCCGCCGCGACGCCGTCCTCTCCCACACCGGCAACGGCGTGCAGAACACCGTGCCGCTGAGAGACCGTCGGCGCTCGTGGTGTATCCCGCCTGCCCTCCCCGTATTGATCCCCCGGCGCCGGGTGTGTTGCGGGTCGGCTTCGGCCGCTTCTACGGTGATCCTGCTGCGGCCGAGGCCGTCGGGTGCTGCTGCCTGCGCCAGGGAGCGGTGGGGCCGGCAAGTGTGTCCAGCATGAGCTGGTACCAGGGCAGTGCTGCGAGCCCGGGAGGGCCGATGCTCAGCACTCCGAACGCGGACAAGGCATGGAAAGGCATGACGAGGTCATTCCCGACCCCGGAGGCGCCAGGCCAGCCGCCCCGAGCAAGGCGGAGAGGACGGCTTACGCCGTGCTGCTGCATGGACCGGCTGCGCGCTCAGGCGGCGCCGAGGGGAAGGAATCGTGCAGGATGCGGGTCTGGGCGGCATCACGGATTTCGCGGATCGCCACGCCCCACGGCGCCAGGCCATCTATGGCCTTGGTCTGCTTGCGTAGCACGCCCTGGTCAGAGCGGCTCGGCGTACCAGCGGTGGTGGACGATCGGCTCGACACACAGCACCGCTGTGCCGGCGATCACGCCGACGAGCAGGGACCGCCAGCCACCGCCGTTGGCGAGGGCACCGAGGCAGGCAGCGGCGATGGCGAGCGGGCGCAGCAGGGTCAGGGGGCCGAGGCCGACGACCATTGCCAGGGTGCTGGCGCGGAACGGCAGCAGGAAGTACGCGGCGAGGGAGAGCAGGACCGAGGCGGCGTAGGCGGTGAGGGGAAGCAGGTAGCCGGTGGCGCCGCGAAGGAGGGCAGCGTGAGCCTGGGAGCGGTTGGCCGCGGCGACCAGCGTGGCGATCGCTGTCAGGGCGGGGGCAAGAAGCAGGGCGGAGCTGACAGCCAAGCCGCGCAGTGCGGCTCGGGTGGTGGCGCGGTGTTTGCGGATGCGGGCATCACGTCCGGCGTATGCGCGGAAGCCGCTGAAGGCCGCGTCGATCAGGCCGAGTGCGGCAAGCGGCAGGGCAGGGCTCATTGGGTGCCCTCCGGGAACTGCTCAGGGCCGACGAGCCTGCGAGAGGCTCGACCGAGGGCCTGGCGGAGCGGCACTTCCAGATGCGGACGGATGCCGAGGACGGGACGCAAGGTGGTACAGAAGGGGTTTGCCAGACCGTTCGGTTCGTACAGCAGCGGTCGCATACCGGGGACTGTTGCGGCCCGCAGCAGTGCCGCGTCACTGTGGGCGCGCTGCGCGGAGGCCACTCCGTCGTGGCGGCCGAGCGGGTGGCGCATCCGGGCGCGGTGGAACACCCAGGCGCCGATCGGCGCAAGCCGGGTTGCCGCGATGTCGTAGTGGCAGAAGGCGAGCGCGGAGGACTCGGCCTGGAGCCGGAAGAACTCCGTCAGGGCAGGACCTCGGATGTGGTGCAGGACACCGGTGGAGATATAGATGGTGGCGGCATCGGGCAGGTGGAAGGCGTTGCCGTGGACGAAGCTGCAGTCCAGTCCCTCCGAGCGGGCAAGGCGAGCGGCCTCGTTGACCAAGGCGGCGTTGAGGTCGACTCCGACGAGCTCGACGTCGGGGCCGAGTGCACCGGTGGCCGCCAGCCAGCGGACGAGGTAGCCCAGGCCGCAGCCGACATCGACAAGGCGCAACGGTCCGGACCGCGTCGCGGTCGCGTGGACTGCGGTGCACAGCGGGCCGAGCAGATGGACCAGGCGCTCGCCGATGCGAAGCTCTTCGCTGAGGCGCTGCAACTCGGTGTGTACGGTGACCAGCAGCCGGTCAACGGCGTCCGGGTCGAGGATGTCGCCCTGGTTCACAGGCAGGGCCGAGACAATGCGAGCGGCGCACTGATCACCGTACTCGCGAACCTGGCGCAGCACATCGCCGCGGCGTACCGGCAGACGGTGGCCGCTGCGCGGATCAGTAGCGGTGATCAGGTCCGATATCTCAAGGCAGGGCACGGTGAAGAACCTAGCGGCTCGATTCCTTCGGGGCTGGGAGGCCGCCCTCTCGCGGACAGCCTGACAGCGACGAAGACGGATTTTGTCATCAGGCCGGCCCGTCGGAGTTCTCAGGTTTTCCGGCCGGGCGGTCTGCAAAGGGAGGCCCGCCGCCGATGGGATTCTTCGGCGGCGGCCCCTCACTCCCCCAGCGTGCTCCGCCCTCTGTTTGCGGCGGATACAAGCCGGATCTTCATATCGCAGCGAACACCATGGCTACGCAGCACGCCGCGAGGCCAGTGACGAAGGCGGAGGCAGCACATGCTTCCCAGGTCCTGCGCCATTCCAGACGGCGAGCCCGCCCGATGCCTACCGCCGTGATTCCGGCGAGAAACGGGAGCGCAGCCGCGGTGAGCATCACGGCTCCTGATCCGAGCGAGGCGCCTTCCGGGGCGGAGGTCCGGCCCAGGGCTCCCAGCACCTGCTGGACCCCGTTCAGGGTCAGCGGGAGCAGGGCGAGGAGCGCTGGGACCAGGGACACCCCGAGTGTGACCAGAGTGACTGCCGTCTGGTTGCCCGTTTGGGACGGGGAATGCGGGGTCATGCCGGGCCTCACCATATTCCGTAGATGGAGGTGTAGACGGCTATGTCAACAGCGAACGCAGCCCACATGCCTCGCGCGAAGACGTTGTTGTTCAGCGCAGAGCAGGGTTTGCTCTTGTTGCACCAGGTGTTGTTCGTCCCCCATGCCTTCACCGTCATCTTGAGCATTCCCCAACTCTTGGAGAACGAGAACCTGATGTGTTTTCCAGACCCTTCCACGTGCCCGGGGAGGGAGAGGAACGTCCAGGACGTGCTGCCGAGAGCTATCACCCGCACGGGGCCCTTCCCGTAGGCCAGGTTGCACCGTTCTCCGTAGCTGAGGGTCGCACCGCAGCCAGAGAGCGGGAACACCCAGAAGTGGGTTCGTATCCACCGGAAGACTGTGCTGGTGGAACTGAAGTAGTACCCGATGTCGTAGGTGAAGGAGTAAGAGTAGGCGCCGCTCAGGTCAGTGCAGGACACCGGGTTCTGGTGACAGTAGTCGTAGCTATTGGCGTTGCCACCGGACACCGGGTCGGTCTGGAGGAAGCGGCCTGTCTGGGGTGAGTAGAGCCGTACGCCCATGAGCGTGAGGTTGGTCGGGGTCTGGGAGGAGCGTTCGTCTGCGCCGAGCCAGCCGTAGCGAGGCGTGCTGACAGTGTTGCCGTACTCATCGTAGGTGAACGCGGTCGCGGTCGTGGTGCTCAGTTCGAGCTGGACTGCGATGTCACCATGGAGATTGGCGAGCTGGAGCACGGTGCCGCCGGTCGCGGTGGTGGAGGAGGCGAAACCGCCGGCGAGGTCGGTGACATCGCGCGTGATGTCACCGCTGGTTCCTTCGCTTGTCCAACTGGGACTGTCGCTGTTGTCGGCGTAGTGATTGGTTGCGCTGGCCGTGGTGGTCCAGGTTCCGCCGCTCAGAGTCTGAGTGGCTGAGGCAGCGAGGCGGTGGACGGCGTCGAGGGTCCACGTCTGCTTGGTGGTGCTGGTGGTTTCCTGCTGGACCAGGTCGTTGGTGTAGTAGGCCAGTGTGCTGCCGTCCGGGGCGGCGGTGGTCCGGCTGAAGGCGTCGTAGCCGTAGCCGGAATCAGTGATGCGATCGGCGCTGTCGTAGGTGTGTGTGGCGGAGGTGGTCGTGGTGGTGGAGCTGGTGGTGTCGGCACAGTCTGCAGTGCTCACGCCGGTGGCCGCGCCTGTGCGGTTGAAGCTTGCGTTGCCGCCGAAGGCGTAGGTGCGGGTGGTGCAGGCGCTGCCGGTGTCGTCCTGCGCCTGGGTGAGGCGGTTGGCGGCGTCGTAGGTGTAGCCGGAGGTGGTGGTGGCACCGTTGTTCTCGGTGTGGTCGGCCTGCTGGCCGTCGGCGGTGTAGTCGGCGGCGTCGGTCAGGACCGGGGTGCTGGTGGAGTCGGCGTAGTTGCGGCTGGTCTGTTCGCCGGCCGGGTCGTATGTCTGGGTGAGGGTGTAGTTGCCGGGCAGCTTCTCGCCGGTGAGGTTGCCGTCGGCGTCGTAGCCGGTGGCGGTGAAGGTGCCGGCGACGGAGTCGGTCAGCGTTGCTGGCAGTCCGGTGTTGGAGTCGTAGGTGTAGGTGGTGGTCGACGGTGCCGAGTCGGTCACGGTGACCGGGCGGTTCTGGCTGTCGTACGCGGTGTTTGTGGTGTTGCCGGCGCCGTCGTTGTACGTGGCCTGGCGGCCCAGCTTGTCGTAGGTGGAAGTGGTGGTCTCGCTGTTGGACGCCACCGTGGAGACCGCGCCGGTGGCGGTGTCGTAGGTGTAGGTGGTGGCGGGGGTTGTGGTGCCGGTGCCGCCGGTGATGGTGACGGTGAGGGGGCGTTCGGCGGCGTCGTAGGTCATGGTGGTGGTGCGGGTGGTGCCGTTGGCTGCTTCGGTGAGGGTGAGTGCCTGCCCGTAGCGGTCGTAGGTGTAGGTCTTGGTGATCAGCTGGGTGGGGTTGCTTCCGCCGCTGGTGATGGTCCCGGCGGGGGCGGTGGTGCACACCAGTCCGGCCCATTCTGGGTGGCCGTTGCAGGTGCCGGTGCCGGTGGCCGCGTAGTAGGTGGTGACGGTGGTCTTGGCGTCGGAGCCGGTGGAGGTGGGCTGGACTTCCTTGATCTGGTTGCCGTCGCTGTCGTAGGTGTAGGTGGTGGTGATGGCCAGGCCCGACGGGTCGGTGACGGTGGTCAGTGCCAGGCCGGTGGCCCAGTCGTAGGTGGTGGCGGTGGTCTGTTTGTCGCCGTCCGTGGAGTAGTCGGGTACCGCTGCACCGAGGGTTGTGGAGGTCAGCTCGTCGGAGACGGTGGCGGAACTCGGGCGATTCTCGTCGTATGCCTCGGCAGTGTGGGTCCGGGCCACGGTCTCGGTGCCGGCCGGCAGGTCGGCGGCACTGGTACCGCCGGGCAGGGTGTGCCGCAAGGTGACCGTGTGCAGCGGTCCGTAGACGTCGGATTCCAGCTCGGAGCCGTCGCTTGCGGTGGTGTATTGGGTGGTGGTGGACAGCAACTGGGCGGCTGCGGCTGTGCCGCCCGCGTTCGTCAGGGCGCCGGCCAGCAGCGGGTCGGTGCTTGTGGTTGTCCCCAGAGCGAGTTCGCGGTTGGCGGCGGTCAGTTCGCGGGTGGTGTTGCCCTGGTCGTCGAACTCGGTGGTCGTGATGTGCCCGCCGGGGCCGGCGGTGTTGACTTCGCGGCCGTTTTCGTCCAGATAGGTGATCGTGGCACGGGTGTAGGCGCCGGAGGCGAGTGTCGAGCCGTCGTGGGACGAAGGGAGGGAACCGAGGGGGAAGACAGCGGTCGCGTAGACCGGGTTGTCGTGCTGGCCCCAGGCCGAGGTGGCGGCGGAGTCCATGGAGTACGGGGCGGCGCTGCCGGACAGCGGGACGTCGTAGACGATGCTGGTCGTGGCGGTGCCGCCGTCCGTGGTGGCGGTGGTGCCCTGCTGCAGGGTCGGCCGTGAGGCCGAGAGCAGCATGCCGAGGCCGCTGTCACCGCCGGTGCCGACCTGGTCGTAGGTGAAGGTCCAGGCCAGTTGGCCGGGCGGGGTGAGGGTGGCGACGCGGCCGGCGCTGTCGTAGGTGTAGCTGGTTTTGAGCGGGGTGGTCAGGCGGGGGTCCCAGGCATGGGCGAGCTGGCCGCCGCTGGTGTAGTCGTACTGCGCGATCACGGTGGAGGTGCTCGTGGATGCGCCGGGCGCGGTGGCCCACAGCCTGATCTGCTGCACCTGGCCGAGGTAGTCGCCGGGGGCGGAGGAGGTGGCGGTGGTGGCGGGTGCGTAGAGGAACTCCAGCAGCCTGCAGCCGGCGGTGGACGGGGTGGCGGCGCAGGTGGCGGCGCTGACTGCGGGGGACGGTGCGATGACGTACTGCGGCTCGGCCAGGGACTCGGTCGAGGAGATCTGGATGTTGTGGGACACCACGGTGGTGGTGTTGGTCGAACTGTTGTTGACGGTGTAGGAGGTGGCGAGCTGCCAGGTCGGCAGGGTGCCGGAGGTCTTGGTGAAGGTGGCGGTGGTGCCGTCGGTGTCCTTCAGGGTGAAGGATGCGCCGTCCGTGGTTCCGGTCAGGGTCAGGTTCTCCGAGCCCGGCTGCGGGGTCCAGGACCCGGCCGTGGCAGTGGCGGTGAAGCCGGTCTGGGCACCGGTGGAATCCACCAGGGCGACCGAGCTGGCCGAGGTCTGTTTGATGTACGACCAGGACGATGTCGCGGCGGTGATCCCAGAGGTCCAGTTGGGGCCGAAGATGGAGACTTGGCCGTCCTGCCCAGCCGCGCCCTGAGGGTCGCGGGAGGAAGAGTTCCGGGTGATCGTCATGCCGAACGCGGACGCGTCGGTGGCGGACAGTCCGTAGTCGCCGGTCAGCAGGTTCACCTGGCCGCCGGGGCCGACTTCAGTGGTGGGGGCGTTGTCGGCCTTGCGGTTGATCGTGACGGTGGCCGGGTCGGTGGCGTAGGTGTTGGTGCCGTCGGTGAACAGCGCCCGCACCTGTACCGGGCCGTCGTCGTCCAGCGTCGTGGTGGCCGCCCAGTCCAGGTCGCCGGGCTGGCTGGAGGCGGAGAAGGACAGTGGCCAGGAGGAGATCGCCGACTCGTCCGCAGACTTGGTCACGTTCGTCAGCGGGACCGACTGCCACCCGAGGGGGTCACCGGCACCGAGCCGATACTGGTACGTCACCCCGGTGAACGCTCCGGACTGGGTCGCCGACAGCGTCACGTCGTCGTCCGTGGTGTCACCGGTGACGGGGGAACTCAGGCTCGCCTTGCCGACGCCGAAGGCGTACTGGGTGGTGGACGTCGACAGGTTGCCGCCCGAGTCGACGGTCTGGACGAAAAGCGTGTGCGAGCCCTTGGCGGGCTTGATGGTCACCGTCAGCGGGTCGCCGCCATTGCCGTCGGCGGTGTCGTAGACCGAGTTCGGCAGCTTAGGGTCGTCCAGGCCCCACTTGTAGCCCTGCCCGTCCGTCGACGAGGTGTCGAAGGTGCAGGTCGCACCGGTGGCGACCTGGTCGGTCCAGGCACCGGCAGGGTAGGAGTCGCAGGAGACTGCCGGGGCGTTGGGCTTGGCGACGTTCGGCACGAAGTAGGTGTAGCCCGACCAGGCCCCGTAGTCGGTGCTGTCATAGCCGCGCACCCTCAGACGCAAATGCGCTCCGGCCAGTTGGGATGCGGACGGGATGGTCAGGGCCGCGGTACCGCCGGATGCGACGGAGGAGGACGTGGCGGTGTAGGAGTAGGAGGTCTCGCCGGTGTAGGCGGGGTCGTTGCTGATTTCGAACTGCGCCTTGACCGTCGAGGCGTCCGGGTCCGTGACCTTCGCCGACAGGGTCGGGGTGTACGTGGTCACGTAACGCTTGCCGCTGTATGAATTCACCGACGAAGGAGAGACCGCGACGGCGGTCGGCGTGCCCGGGTAGGAGTTGTAGTTCACGACCAGTTTGGGCGCATAGCCGGAGGTGGTGTAGTTCGCGGAGCGGAAGCGGCGCCAGGTGGTGGAGTCGTTCTCGTCCGCGCTGCGGATCTGGAGGCCGTAGTTGGTCGAGCCGTCCGCCCAGGCCTGCACGATGCTCTGCAGGTTCCAGTTGGAGTAGGTGGCCGGGCAGGAGGAGCTGTAGCCCCAGTGCCCGGTGTTGTTCGCCACGCCCGTGGTGGTGGTCGACGGCTGGCCGCTCCAGGTCACCGAGGACGAGGACCAGGTGGAGGTGATCCGCCGGGCCTGGGTCACCGCTCCGGAGGTGGAGCAGGTGGCGGAGTAGTAGTTGTACAGCGACATCGTCGCCGAGGTGATGTGCTTGCCCGTGAACTTCGAGACGTCGAACTTCAGGTAGGCGCGGGCCACATCGCTGCCGGAGTCGTATGTGCCCGACTTCAGCTCGGTCGAGGAGACCTGCGAGTCGGTGTAGTCCGGGGTCTGCACCCAGGTGTCGGTGGTGACCGCCAGGGTGGAGGTCGGGTCGACCGTCACGGGGTAGGTCGCCGTGGCCAGGAAGTCGGCGTCCGGTGTGAGTACCAGGGTCTGCGACCCGTCGTCCGCGGTCTCGACCTTCGTGGCGACCTGCTCCTGGTGCGCCGACTCACCGGACGCCGCGTCCTTGGAGGCGTCCCACATCATCGGCGCCGGGGCCTCTGCCACCAGCTTCCCGCCGGAGTCCTTCAGCAACAGGTGGCCGGAGTCGGCCTGGAACAGCTTGAGCCCGTCCAGGTTCAGCGGTATCCGGTAGGAGACCGTGCCGCTGTCGGGCTGCTGGGCGAGCTTGATGTTCTCCGAAAAGCCCTGCGCCAGCGCCGTCACGCTCAAGGTCTGGCCGCTGCCCAGATCGTACGAGGCCGTGCTGCCCTTCACCGTCGGCGTAGGGAGCTTGTCCTCCCACCCCAGCCCGAAGGAGTCCTTCCCCTTCGTCACCGAGGCCAGTTCCTTGTCCCCGCCGTCCGAGACAGCGATATCGGCGGCTGCCGCGACCGGGGTGATGTCGGAACCGGTATCGGACAGCGACGTGTCGATGTCCGTCCACTTGCCGTCCTGCTTGACCCGCACCGGACCCGCGTACGACTCCGTCGAGAACGTCCCGTCCGGTAGCGCGTAGGTCGTCGAATCCGACGTACGGTCGCTCAGCACCTCGATGTTCCGGTCCTGCAACCGCGCCATCAAAGACGCGGACGTCTCATCCTGCGCCTCCGCCGCACCGTAGGACTTGGTAGCCGACGCAGCTGTAGCTGTCTGCTCGACGTCCGAGGTGGCGGCGACCGCCGCCCCTGTCGTAGCCACAGTCACCGCCGCCTCGACCATCATCAACGCCGCAGTGGCGAGGGAAAGTTGACGCAATCCCCTCTTGAACATGGATGACGTCGGTATGCGGAATGGCCGGAAACTGGATCTGGATCGGTGGCGCACGAACAACCCCCCAGGGCTTTACTCAATGTGGAGACATGGCGTGCCAGATCTTCACATGACCCACATAAGACCCTGCTCAGAGACCACACATTAGGCCAAGTGGGAGTAAAGGAAGAAGATTGAACCCCATGCGCGAGTGTGCGCTATGGTGCATTTTGTCGGTATTTATGATTTACAACCGAGGTGACTCATTGGGCTATGCGGGTTGCGAGGTTTGATCTAGGCTTTACGGTAAATCAAGCCAAAGATCAAAAATCGGACAAGATGTGCAATTCCCGGAATCCGCCCGCACCAACGCAGCCAGGAGCTTCGAGGAGTTCCATAAGATGGCGATTCGAGGGCTGATGTCCGTTTTGTTGTTGGGCTTGAGTGAGGTGCACTGGGCGGGCTGGTCCTGGTGGTCCTATGAACCCGCTGCTCGACGGCTCGGTGAAGGGAAACTGGAACCCCACAGAAGCTGCGTGGCGGTAGGGAGACCAGGCAGGTGACCAGTGCCACCCGGCCGTCTGCCATCGTCTGTCGTTGTCAGCCCGAAACGGGCTGCGTTCTGCTGTTCGGATGGTCGGCACCGGTCTGGAGAACCGTTACCTGCCGGTCACCCGGCAGGACCACCGACGGACCCTCCGGCTCATGCCCACTCAACGCCCAGTTCCGCGAACGCGGCGCGCTGCTCTTGGGTGAGCTTGTCGCGGCGGTTCTTGTGGTTGCTGTGGAATACGCCGAGTTTGACGAGGGTGCCGTCGGGCAGCAGTTCCTCGTGCCCGCGTGGGATGGGGATGTCGCCTTCCCGCGCGATGTACTGCGCGAGGGGAGAGCCGCCACACCGCGTGTGAACACGGCTGAGAACACGCCTGGACCCCTTGCCCGCCCTTGGCGGCCGGGGCCACAGCGGGGCGCTCAGCGGCTTCCATCCCCAGCGCCGACAGCCGCTCCCGTTGCGGCTGGCTGAGCGTGTGCCAGTCCCGGGCCTGCCGTTCCGTCCAGCGTCCGATGTCGTCGCCCTCGAACAGGACGCCGGGCTGGATGTCGGGCAGGACTCCGTCGGCGGCAACCAGGTCGCGCAGCACGGCGTAGTGCCGCTGCCAGTCCAGCGGCCAGGAACAGTTCCAGTCGGGATCGATTGCCGCCAACTGCCCGGCCCGGGCTTCCGCGCGCTCCGGGTCTTTGCCCAGGCCGCCCTTCCTGCGGAGGTTGGCCATGTGCTGTCCGATGGGTTCGTCCAGCCAGAGGGCGTCCTGGCGGGGGGCGAGGTGCCCGTGGGCGCGGTGGAAGCTGCGGATCGAGGCGAGCTTGCTCTCCCAAGCCTCGTCTCCGGGCTCCCAGATCATGCCCTCCTCGTCCAGCTGGAGGCGGCGGTGGTCTTCGAGCTCACCGGCCCGGTAGGCACGGCGCTGCTGGTGGACCCAGCGCCCGAGTGGGAACACCGTGACGCCCAGGGTGACCTCGGTGTCGTACGGGACGGCGTACAGGCCGTGGATGCCGTTCTCGGCCCGCCAGCGCCGCAGTGCCTGGAAGCCCTCCAGCCACACCAGGGATTCGGGCCGGTAGACCCGGGTGCGCAGGAACGCCGCAATCGTGGCGGCGTCGCGCGGGCTGGAGAACTGCATGAGCGCGGACTCCACGGCCACCGGCCGCTGCTCCTGGCCGAGATCACCAGCAGCGTCGTGTTCGTGCACGGCGCGGGGACCAGCGCATCGTAGAAGGCGTCGATGTCCCCGGCGGCGGCGATGGCCAGTTCCTGGACCTGCCGGTGGCCGACCCCGGCGCCGGTCAGCGCGTTGACACGCTCGGACGCATCGGCGAACGAGCCGCGGGCGGCCTCGATCGCGGCCAGTTTCGCCACCCCGTGCGAGTGCATCCCGGCCGGCATGTTCAACGCCGCGTCCGCGACGTGCAGATCCGCGACCCCAGTGCCCCGGTAGGCGATCCGGGTCGCGGTGACCTTCCCGAACACCGTGGCCAGGATGCGCTTGCGGCCGTGCTCGATCCTGGTGCGCTCCACGCCGTTCGCGTCCACCACATCGGCGACACGGCTCTCGGTCAGCGCCCGCAGGTTCAGATGGTCCTGGAACAGAGCCCGGGTCACCTCCCGCATCCGCGCGCCCAGCATCACCTCCAGTTGGGAGTGCGTCATCGCCGCGGTGCCCGGCCCGGAAAGATCGGCCGCCACCTGCTCGAACAGCCCCCGCGAGGCGGCGAACGCGTCTTCGGCGGCAGCCAGCGCACCCGGCCCCGCCGTTCCCGGGGCGTTCACCGCTCACCCGGGCCGGCCAGCGCGAACAGCCCGGGCGAGACCTCGACCAGCACCGAGCGGGCGGCAAGACGCTTGAGCTTCGACCGCATCGTCTCCACCTGCGAGGCCGTCACTTCCGCCTCCCCCAGCGCGGACAACACGTCCTTGCACCGCAGTGGACCGTCAGCTCCGGCGAACACCGCGGCGATCCGCCGGTAGGCCGGCGAGGTAACCGTCTGGTCCCCGCCCGCCTCCGCGGCCACCAGCACCGCCGCGGCCTGCACCAGCCCAGCCACCGGAACCGGCTCCAACACTTCCAGCACCCGCGGCGGAGCCGACGACGGGACGGCCAGCACCTCATCCACCGTCTGCCGCGTGATCACCAGCCGGGACACCTCCGCCTCGGCCGCCTCCAACTGCCCACGCAGTTCCTCGACCCGACCACGCGCCACTGCCTCCCTGGCCGCAAGCGCTTCCATCAACGACGGCACGACACCCCACCCTCACGACACCATCGCCCGCTCCGACACCGGGCAGCCCACCACCGACGCTAGGAGGCCACAGCGATCACAGACATACCGAACCCCCGCGAACCACCCCAAAGAGTCACCCCGGCAAGATACGCACCCAACTCGAATGGGCTGCGGAAGCCGAGGCGGTCGCCACCGCCCCGGAGAGCCGCTTGCGGTTGACGCGCGCGGCTGCCACGCTCCGCTTCGCTGTCAGCCTGCTCTTCCATATTCGGGCTCTCCGCCGCGCTCACGGTCCGGCATCCCGGCGGACTGAACGGGGCCTTGCGGAACGCTTCGCGGCCGCGATCCATAGGGCCGCCGGCGCCAATACTGAGGGCGCGCAAAGTCCACGAACTCGCTCCAGGCCCGCTCCCAGGTCCCGGCGATCGACGGGTAGCGCTTGCCCCACACGGCGTCGAAGTCGGCGAGCCGTTGCCGGGCCTCGTCCTCGTTGACGGCGGTGTAGACGGGCTTGAGGTCGCGGGCGACCTCGGCCCAGTCCCGGCGCGATGCGTAGCGCAGGCTGGCGCGGATGAGGTGGACCACGCAGGTCTGCACGACGATCTGTGGCCAGACGGTGTTCACCGCGTCGGGCAGGGCGCTCAGCCCGTCGCAGACCAGCATGAGCACATCGCGCACGCCTCTGTTCTTGATCTCGGTCAGGACGGTCTGCCAGTACTTGGCACCCTCGCCGCCGTCGCCGGCCCACAGGCCGAGGATCTCGCGGTAGCCGTCGGCGGTGACCGCGACGGCCACGTAGACGGGCCGGTTGGCGACGTGCCCGTCGCGGATCTTGACGTGGATGGCGTCGATGAAGACGACCGGGTAGACCGCGTCGAGCGGGCGGGTGCGCCAGTCCGCCATCGCCTCCAGGGCCTTGTCCGTGATCGTGGAGATGGTCTCCTTCGTGGTCGTCATCCCGTACGTCTGGGCGAGGTGGGAGACGATCTCGCCGGAGGTCAGGCCCTTTGCGGTCAGCGAGATCACCAGATCGTCCAGGGCGCCCGTGCGCCGGGCGTAGGCGGGCAGCATCCGGGGCCGGAAGGTACCCAGCCGGTCCCGGGGGACCTGCACCGTCACGGTGCCGACCTCCGTCATGACCTTCTTGGCCCGGTAGCCGTTGCGCATGTTGCCGCCCGAGCGGGATCCGCGCCCGCCGGCCCGGCCGGCCCCGGCGGCCAGGTGCTCGTCCATCTCCGCTTCCAGGGCGGCCTGCATCAGGTGCTGGGCCAGCTCGGGCAGGATCCCGCCCTCGCCCATCAGCCGCAGTCCACCCAGCTGGACCTTCTCCGCCGCGAGCGCGGCCAACTCCTCCAGCAGCTCGCTGGACAGACCGTTCTGCGACACCGGCATTGACTTCACGTCGGCACCTTCGGGGCTCTCACCGGCCCCGGCAAGCGACACGCCGTCCACGGTCTCAATCTGGTGATCCGTCGTCGTGCTCATCAGGTAACTCCTTCGGGGAGGACCACACCTGATTCATGACACTCCCCAGCAGCACGTATTCAAGCGGCTTGAGCGGGTGTGGACACGGGCGGAGCCAGCAGGACCGCCCCTGCGGTCCCGAATCAGGGTTCTGACCGACGAGCTTCAAGAACGGGGTTTTAGCGTCTACGGCGCCATGTGGGCCGCCGCCCTGATCGCCGCCGCCTTCACCGCGCCGCATGCGCATGCCGCCCTCAACTCCGCCCTCGACCACATCCCCCCGAGCAGCCGCCTCGCCCGCACCCTCCGCCGCACCGCCGCCCTCCACGACTCCGGGATCGGCTGGGCGGACGCCCTCGACGAGCTCGACAAGGACCTCGGCCGCCTCCACTGGATCCACACCGTCCCCAACGCCGCCCTCATCGCGGCCGGCCTTCTCTACGGCGACGGCGACTTCACCGCCACCATCTCCCTGACCGTGCGCGGCGGCCTCGACACCGATTCGAGCGGCGCCACCGCCGGCTCGGTGGCAGGCGTGCTGTGCGGCGCCGCCGCGATCCCGCCACAGTGGACGCAGCCGCTGGAGGACCGCGTGCGCAGTGCGGTTTTCGGTTTCGACGGGGCAAGGATCAGCGAGCTGGCCGCCAGAACGCTGCGGCTGGCTCTGGCCTGATCATTTCGACGGCGTGAAGATCATCGAGCCGGGCTCCCGCCGCCTACGGCTCATCTCGTAGGCTCACCGCCTGTGCGATACATCATCATCGGCGCCGGAGCGGTCGGCGGTTCCATCGGCGGACGGCTCCACGCGAGCGGTCACGAAGTCGTTCTCGTCGCGCGCGGAACGCATTACGAGGCGATACGCGACCGGGGGCTGACCCTGCGCACCCCGGAGGACGTTCTGAAGCTGCCCGTGCCGGTCGTGGACGGGCCGGAAGCCCTCGCGGTGCGCGAGGACGACGTGCTGGTGCTGTCCGTGAAGACGCAGGACACGACGGCGGCCCTGGACGCCTGGGCGCCGACCGCCGCGCATCTCCCGCTCGTGTGTGCGCAGAACGGCGTCGAGAGCGAGCGCATCGCGCTGCGCAGGTTCGCCCGCGTGTACGGGATGTGCGTGTGGCTGCCGTCCTCGTATCTCGAGCCCGGCGAGATCGTCGCTCCCGCCGCCCCGTTCACCGGCATGCTCCATATCGGCCGTGCGCAGGGCGGCACGGATGACACCGCGCTGCGCGTCGCCGCCGGCCTGGAGAAGTCGCGCTTCCTGGCTCCCGTCGTGCCCGACGTGATGCGCTGGAAGTACGCCAAGCTCCTCTCCAACCTGGGCAACGCCATCCGCGCCCTGTGCGGCCCGCCCGTCGGCGAGGCCGACGAGGCCCTGCGCAGGCGTACGTATGCCGAGGGCGCCGCCGTCCTGGACGCCGCCGGCATCGTGTACACGAGCGAGGCGGAGCAGGCCGAGCTGCGGGGCGAACAGGTGGAGATCCGGCCGGTGGAGGGAAGTGCGCACCTCGGCGGGTCGTCGTGGCAGAGCCTGGCCCGGGGGACGGGGTCGATCGAGGCGGACTATCTCAACGGGGAGATCGTGCTGCTGGGCAGGCAGTACGCGGTGCCGACGCCGGTCAACGAGACGTTGCAGCGGCTGGCGAACGCGGCGGCGCGGGAGCGCAGGTCACCCGGCAGCATGACGGTGGCCGAAGTGACGGCGGCCGTGGAGGCGCTCGACGTAGGTTGAGGCGTGTGACAGAGACACAGACATACAGCGAATACATCGCAAGTCTGCCCAGGGTGCTCTCCGGCGCCGCCGTGCTGTTCCGGGACGCCGGGGGCCGCGTTCTCATCGCGGAGACGACCTACCGCGAGGACGGCAGGTGGACGCTGCCGGGCGGCACCGTCGAGTCGGATTCGGGGGAATCGCCGCGTCAGGGGGCGCGTCGCGAGACGCTGGAGGAGATCGGGCTGGACGTGGAGCCGGGACGGCTCCTCGCGGTGGACTGGGTGCGCGGGCCGGGCAGGCCACCGGCGGTGGCGTATCTGTACGACGGCGGGGTGCTGGACGAGGCGCGGCAGGCCGCGATCGTGCTGCAGGCGGAGGAGCTGTCGCAGTGGCGGATGGTCACTCCGGCGGAGGCGGAAGGCTACGTGTCCGACAACCTGTACCGGCGCATCCGGGCCGCGCTGACCGCGCTGGAACACGGCGCGCGCACGGCCGAGCTGGAGGACGGGTACCCCGTCGGCTCATAGCGCTCACAGCTTCGCCGAACGGCCGCCGCCCCGCCCGGCGCGGTACGCCGCCAGCGCGCCGAAGGCGACGGCGAAGGCGGCGAGCAGGGCGCAGGCCCGCAGGGTGTCGGCTGCGGAGCCGTGCAGCGCGGCCCGCAGCGCGGATACGCCCCAGTAGCCGGGCGAGGCGGGGGCGATGGCACGGATCCAGGCGGGCATGGAGGCCAGCGGGACGAGGGCGCCGCCGAGGCTGCTCAGCAGCATGCCGCCGATGTCGTAGCCGGCGGAGAGCTCGCCGAAGCTGCGGGCGATGACGCCGAGGGCGGCGCCCATGCCGAGGAGAGCGGCGGTCCAGGAGAGGACGGCGAGCACGAGGAGGGGCGGATCGGCGACCGGCATGCGCAGGACGAGGATGCCGAAGGCGAGGATGGCGGCCTGCTGGGTGAGCATGGCGGCCATGACGGGGAGGCCTTTGCCGAGGAGGAGTTCGGCGGGGCGGGTGGGGGTGGTGCGCAGACGGTCCCAGGTGTGCCAGAGGCGTTCGGTGAGGAGGGAGGCGCCGACGGTGCCCATGGCGAGGAGCGAGAAGGTGACGAGGGTGCCCATGACAGCCTGGGAGGTGCCGGCCCGGTCGCCCTGGGCGGAGACGTAAAGAGGGCGCAGGATCGCGATGAAGACCAGCGGCAGGATCATGCGGCTGAGCAGCGGGCCGGGTTCGCGCAGCAGGAGCAGGGCGTTGTGGCGGACCAGGGCCGTCGTGCGCAGGGCGGATCCGGCGGATTCACGCGGCATCACGGGACGCCTCCTCGGTTGTGTCCTCGACTGTGAGCGCGAGCGCGTTGTAGAGGTCGTCCAGATCCGGCCTGCGCAGGTCGACGGCGGCCGGGACACAGCCGGCGGCCAGGAGCGCGGCGAGGTCGGCGGGTGTGTCGTGGCTGGCGATCCGTAGCTCACCGTCCGCCTCGCGGGTACGGCGGGCGATCACGGAGGGGACGTGCGCGCGCTGCGCGGGGTCGGCCAGGCGCAGCCGCAGTTCGCCGGGGAGTCCCTCGGTCAGGGCTTCCTGGGTGCCGCGCGCGACGATCCGGCCGGCCCGGGCGACGGCCAGGGTGGCGCCGAGGTCGGCGAGTTCGGGAAGGTAGTGGGTGGTGTAGAGGACGGCCGTGCCGGCGGCGGCCCGGCGGCGTACGGCGTCGAGCAGAGCGGTGCGGGTCTCGGGGTCGGCGCCTGCCGTCGGCTCGTCGAGCAGGAGGAGCGGCGGGTCCGCGATCAGGGCGACGGCGGCCTGGGCGCGGCGGCGCTGGCCGCCGGAGAGCAGGCCGGTGGGCCGGTCCAGTACGTCGCCGCCGAGCATCAGCTCCTCGGCCACGGCGCCGATGGCCCGGTGCAGGGCGGCGCGGCGCAGCCCTGCCAGCGCGCCGAAGAGCCGGAGGTTCTCGGCGACGGTGGCGCTGGGGTAGAGGGCGGGCTCCTGCGGGGCGACGCCGAAGGCGCCGCCGAGGGTGACGCGGCCGGCGTCGGGGCGGACGAGGCCGGTGACGACCTCGACGAAGGTCGTCTTGCCGGCTCCGTTGTGCCCGATGAGCCCGGTGACCTCCCCGGGCCGGACGGTGAGGTCGAAGCCGTCGAGCGCGCGGACGGTGCCGTAGCGCTTGGCGAGTCCATCGGCGATGAGCATGCCCGGATCACACCCCTCCATGTAAATGATCTACGCTGTATAGATCTACAGTGTATAGCCATGAGCGGACGACGGGAAGAGATTCTGGACGCGGCAGTCGCCATCGCCGACGAGCGCGGGCTGAAGGCGGTGTCCATGCGCGCTGTCGCGGAGCGGGTGGGACTGACCCCGATGGCCCTGTATCCGCACGTCGGCGGCAGCAAGGACGCCCTCCTCGACGGCATGATCGGGCGGCTGCTCGCCCCGCTCCCCCAGGACGCCGCGTGGACCGGGGCCCCCGACTGGCGCGAGCGGCTGCGCGTCCTCGGCCACGCCGCCCGGGCGATGACCCAGCACCATCCCTGGGCCGCCGTGCTCCTGTTCTCCCGCCCCGGCGTCGACCCCGGCGCCGTGCGGACCATCGACGGCATCTACGCGGCCCTGCTCGACGCCGGCGTCCCGCCCCGCGAAGTCCCGCGCCTGGAACGCCTGGTGAGCACCTTCATCATCGGCTTCGCCGCCTCCGAGGCCGGCGGCCGCTTCGGCCCCGGCCGCCTCGACCCCCGCGGCCGCCGCGGCCAACTGCCCGACGGCGCCCTCCCCGCCCACACCGAGCTCGCCCGCTGGCTGGAGGAACCCGTCGACTGGGAGGCCGAGTTCGAGGCCGACCTGCAGGATCTGCAACGGCTCATCGAGGCGGCGGCGGCGCGCTAGGGCCTGTCCGGGGGATCTCCGTGGGTGAAGGAGCGGGGTCTGGTGCCTGCGATCGCAAGGCGCCGGAGCGCCCACAGGGTGGTTTCCTGTGGGCGTTTCGGCAACGCCGCGAGCTCCCCCAGCCCCTGGGGGCTGGGAGGTGCCCCCAGGTGCCAGGGCACGCGACGCCACGGAGATCCCCCGGACAGGCCCTAGTAGCCTCGGGCCATGTTCACGACGCGCCCCACCCTGCAGGGCACCTTCGGTATGGCATCGTCCACGCACTGGCTGGCCTCGCAGTGCGCGATGGCCGTCCTGGAGGGCGGCGGCAACGCGTACGACGCGGCCGTCGCCGCCGGATTCGTACTGCAGGTCGTGGAGCCACACCTCAACGGGCCCGCCGGCGAGGTCCCGATCATCCTCGCCCCGGCCGGAGGCGGCGTACGGGTGCTGTGCGGGCAGGGCCCGGCCCCGCGCGGGGCGAGCGTGGAGCACTACCGGTCGCTCGGCCTGGACCTCGTCCCGGGGACCGGGCCGCTGGCGGCGGCCGTGCCGGGGGCGTTCGACGCGTGGATGGTGCTGCTGCGGGACTACGGCACGAAGTCCCTGGCGGAGGTGCTGGCGTACGCCATCGGGTACGCCGAGCACGGGCATCCGGCGGTGGAGGGGATCGGGGCGACCATCGGCTCGGTGCGCGAGCTGTTCGAGACGGAGTGGACCACCTCGGCCGCCGTGTATCTGCCCGCGCCCCGGCCCGGGGAGCTGTTCAGGAACCCGGCGCTGGCGGCGACCTGGCGCCGGCTGCTGCGGGAAACGTCCACTGGGGACCGGGAGGCGCAGATCGAGGCGGCCCGCCGCGTCTGGCGCGAGGGCTTCATCGGCGAGGCGATCGCGGCCTTCGCGGCCCGCCCCGCGATGGACACCACCGGTGAACGGCACGCCGCCACTCTCACCGGAGATGATCTGACCGCCTACGCGGCACAGTACGAGCCCCCGGTCCCCTTCGACTGGAACGGCTGGACCGTCTGCAAGGCGGGGCCATGGAGCCAGGGCCCGGTCTTCCTCCAGCAACTCGCCCTGCTGCCCGACGACCTGGCCCCCTCGGCCTACGGGACACCGGACTACGTCCACACCCTCATCGAGGGCGCGAAGCTCGCCATGGCCGACCGCGAGGCCTGGTACGGCGACGCCCACGACGACCAGGTGCCGGTCGCGGAGCTGCTCTCACCCGCGTACAACGCCGGGCGCCGCGCCCTCGTGGACGCCGGCAAGGCCTCGTACGAGCTGCGGCCGGGCAGCCCCGGGGGACGGGCACCGAGGCTGCCGCGCTACGGCTTCGGGGATGCCGGCAGCCCGGTCGGCGAGCCGACCGTGGCCTCCAGCGGGCTGACCCGGGGCGACACCTGCCACCTGGATGTGGTGGACCGCTGGGGCAACATGGTCGCCGCCACCCCCAGCGGCGGCTGGCTGCAGTCCAACCCGGTCATTCCCGGCCTCGGCTTCCCCCTCGGCAGCCGCCTCCAGATGACCTGGCTCGAACCCGGCCTGCCCAACTCCCTCACCCCCGGCCGCCGTCCCCGCACCACCCTCACCCCCTCCCTCGCCCTGCGCGACGGCGTGCCCGTCCTCGCCTTCGGCACCCCCGGCGGCGACCAGCAGGACCAGTGGTCCCTGCACTTCTTCCTCGCCGCGGCGCTGCGCGCCCCCGTACGCGGCGGACTCGACCTCCAGGGCGCGATCGACGCCCCGAACTGGCACAACGACAGCTTCCCCGGCTCCTTCCACCCCCGCACGATGCGGCCGGGCAGCGTCACCGTCGAGTCCCGGATCGGCGACGCCGTCATCGGCGAACTGCGGCGCCGCGGTCATGACGTCACCGTCGGCCACCCCTGGTCGGAGGGGCGGATGTGCGCGGTCGCCCGCGACCCGGAGACCGGCGTGCTGTCCGCGGCCGCCAACCCGCGCGGGATGCAGGGGTACGCGGCGGGTCGCTAGCGCACCTGTCACCAACGCGCCTGTCGCTAGCCGCCGAGCGCGGTCGCGAACGCGCCCGCATCCTGCTCGACGCCGCTGCAGCTCTCGCTCACCTCGGTGGTGGCTCCGCCGGCGCACTCCTGGTCGCGGAAGGCGGCCCACATCGACACCCAGGCCAGGCCCTTCGCCGCGGCGAACTCGCGCAGCCCGGCCGCGTCATCGAGGGTGAAGGTCTCCCCCGCGACGTTGTTGACGCCGATCATCGCGGTGACGGCGAGGCCGTGCCAGGCGGCGTCGGTGGAGAGGCCGAGGGCGTCCATGAGCTGGGTGTGCGCGGCGGCGACGGCCTGTTCGGCGTAGTCGCCCATGTCGTCGGTGTAGGAGGTGCCGTAGTTCATGGCCATGAGGTTGACCGTGTCCATCTGGACGTCATGGTTGTTGGAGACCTCGATCAGCTTCAGGCTGTCGTCCTGCAGGCCTGCGGGCAGCACCGGCAGGGTGTACGAGACCCGCAGCTCACGCGACTTCTGGAGCTTGGCGACGGCCTGGGCGCGACGGGTCACGGAGGCGGTGTCGCCGAGCGCGTCGCCCTCTATGTCGAAGTCGGCGAGGGTGGCGCCGGTGGCGTCCAGGACGTCGGCGTAGGCGTCGGCGAGGTCGGCGACGCTGTCGCAGGCACTGGCCAGTTCCGTGCCGGAGGCGCCGCCGAAGGAGATCCGGATCTGGCTGCCCGCGGCCTTGAGCGCCTTCACCCGGGCGGCGACGGCCGTGTCGGTGAGGGCCGTTGAGCTGCCCCACACAGGGGTGCAGGAATTCGCGCTCTTCGCGACGGCGAAGGCGAGGTTGTACGCGTCCGGGCCACCGGTCGTGTCGGTGTCGGCGGCCTCGGTGGCGCTGACGTAGGGGGCGAAGGCGATGCCGGGTGCGGCGCTCTCGGCGGCGGACGGCGCTGCGGACGCCCGCGCAATGGGGGACGGAGGCGCCTGCGGGTCACCGCTGTCCGCCGAACAAGCCGTGCTGGTCAGCGCCAGTATCGTGACAAGAACTAACCCGGAGGCCGAACCGGCGAAACTCCGCATTGCACATGCACCTGCTCTCTCGTGGCTGCTGCCTCTGTACCAGAATCAATGCGATGCAACTCTCCGTTTTACCCAACTTCCCGCACGGAGAGGCTCGGAGAGAATTCACAGGTTTCTCATACAGAAGCCACGGCCAATACGGTCAGAACAGCCGCAATCAGCACCCAATTCGGGGCAATAGCGCATGACCGGCCGGGGCGGATTACCCGTTTTCTCCGTTCCCGGAAAAAACGGATGAGCTTTTCAAAGGACGCCTCGGCCCTAATATGCCGCAATGAATTCCGAGCCTGTCATCGTGAACAGCGAGCCGCCGCCCGGACCGGTATTCGTCGACTCCTCCGGGCGCCGGGCCCGGTTACTTCGGCGAGCCGGCATCCTGCTCGGCGTCGCCTGCATCGGTTACGCCGCCGTGCTGGGCATGGCCTTCATGGGCTGGGGCGGCTCGTCGCTCACCCCGTCCGGGCTGTTGCCGTTCGGCCTCGGCCCCGGCGCCCAGACGGGGGCCTCGCAGCCGGACCGCAGCTCGCCTCCCGGCGGTCCCGGCGGACTCCGCGGCACGCGGTCCCCGTCTCCGTACCCGTCCCCCTCGGCCTCATGAGGCGGCGCGGCAGGCACCACATGCCCGGCCGGATCGAGCGCGTCGGCCAGATCTCCGCCCCCAAACCCCGCCTCGTCCTGGCCCTGTTGCTCCTGCTGGGCCTGGCCAGCGTGCT
Organism: Streptomyces sp. NBC_01537; assembly: GCF_045040445.1. Classification (NCBI taxonomy): domain Bacteria; kingdom Bacillati; phylum Actinomycetota; class Actinomycetes; order Kitasatosporales; family Streptomycetaceae; genus Streptomyces; species Streptomyces sp. NBC_01537. Next base: position 1,888,201 of record NZ_CP109392.1, read on the forward strand.
GCTGCTCGACGGCTATCTGCGCTCGGAGGTCGGCAGCGACGACCGCGTACGCAGCGGGGCGAGCGCCGACGACGTGCCCGACGACGTACTGGACGGCGGCCCGGTCCTGTCCTTCCGGACCAGCGCCGGTCAGGGGAGCCAAGGCGGCCAGGGGACCCAAGGCGGTCAGGGCGGCCAGGGCGCCGGACAGCCCGGAGAGAACGGGCAGAACGGGCAGTCGGCGGAGACCGCGACGACCGCGCAGACCCGTGAGCCGAGCACCAGCGAGATCCCGGACAAGACGATCGCGCTGACCTTCGACGACGGCCCGGACCCGGAGTGGACCGAGCAGGTGCTCGCGGTGCTGGAGGAGAACGACGTGCCCGGCACCTTCTTCGTCGTCGGGTCGATGGTCTCCCGCTATCCGGACATCGTGAAGGACATGGTGGACCAGGGCAACGAGGTCGGCGTCCACACCTTCACGCACGTGGACCTCTCCTACCAGTCGACCGCCCGGATCACCCGCGAACTCAACCAGACCCAGCTGGCGCTGGCCGGCGCGGCGGGCATCAACACCACGCTCTTCCGCGCTCCGTACTCCTCCTCGACGGACGCCATCGACAACTACAGCTGGCCCGTGTACGAGCAGGTCGGGGAGCTGGGCTACACCACAGTCTTCACCGACGAGGACAGCGAGGACTGGGAGCTGCCCGGCGTCAAGAAGATCATCGCGAACGCGACCCCGAAGAGCGGCAAGGGCGCGGTGGTCCTCTTCCACGACGCGGGTGACGACCGCAGCCAGACGGTCGCCGCGCTCGGCACCTACATCAAGACCATGCGCGCCAAGGGCTACAGCTTCACCACCGTCAGCGGCGCGACCAACGAGCCCAGCGCCGTGCGCACCGTCACCGGCTCCGCCGTGTGGCAGGGCAAGGCGCTGATCGCCGCCGTCGCGGTGGCCGAGTACGCGGTGCCGGGGCTGTCCGCGCTGCTGTCGGTGGTCGGAGTGGCCGTGCTCGGCCGATTCGGGATGATGGTGGTGCTGGCCGCCCGGCACCAACGGCGGCGCAACAAGCGGCCGTTCAGCTGGGGGCCGGAGGTCACCCGGCCGGTGAGCGTGATCGTGCCCGCGTACAACGAGAAGGAGTGCATCGCCAACACGGTGAACTCGCTCGCCGCCAGCACCCATCCGATCGAGATCATCGTCGTGGACGACGGATCCACCGACGGCACGGCCGACATCGTCGAGGCGATGCGCCTGCCCAATGTCCGCGTCATCCGCCAGCCCAACGCGGGCAAACCCGCCGCACTGAACAACGGCGTGCGCAACGCCAGTTACGACCTCGTCGTGATGATGGACGGCGACACCGTCTTCGAACCGGACGCCGTGCACCAGCTCGTCAAGCCCTTCGCCGACGACGGCGTGGGCGCGGTCGCCGGCAACGCCAAGGTCGGCAACCGGAAGAAGATGATCGGGGCCTGGCAGCACATCGAGTACGTCATGGGCTTCAACCTCGACCGCCGGATGTACGACGTGCTGCGCTGCATGCCCACCATCCCCGGCGCGATCGGCGCCTTCCGCCGCGAGGCCGTCCTCCAGGCAGGCGGCATGAGCGAGGACACCCTCGCCGAGGACACCGACATCACCATCGCCCTGCACCGCGCCGGCTGGCAGGTCGTCTACCAGGAGCACGCCCGCGCCTGGACCGAGGCCCCGGCCACCGTCGCCCAGCTGTGGCGGCAGCGCTACCGCTGGAGCTACGGCACCATGCAGGCCCTGTGGAAGCACCGCAAGTCCATCACCGACCGGGGCCCCTCAGGCCGCTTCGGACGCGTCGGCATGCCGCTCGTTGTCCTCTTCCAGATCGTCACCCCGCTCTTCGCACCCCTCATCGACGTCTTCACCGTCTACGCGATGGTCTTCGTCGACTTCGAGGCCTCCCTGCTGGCCTGGCTGGCCGTCCTCGCCGTCCAGCTCGTCTGCGCGGCGTACGCCTTCCGCCTCGACCGCGAGCGCTACCGCTATCTGCTGATGCTCCCGCTCCAGCAGATCGCCTACCGCCAGCTGATGTACCTCGTGCTCATCCACTCCTGCGTCACCGCCATGACCGGCGGCCGCCTGCGCTGGCAGAAGCTCAAGCGCACCGGCGAGGTCGGCACCCCGCAGACCCCGGCCGGTGTCTCATGACGGACCTCCCGGGAAAAACGGCACGCGCCGGAACCGGCCGGACGTCTAGGCTCACGCCCCGTGACCACCACCCAGGCCATGGCCGACCGGCTCGTCCGCATTCCCGGCATCGTCGGCGTCATGCTCGGCGGCAGCCGCGCCCGGGGCACACACCGGCCGGACTCGGACTGGGACCTCGGGGTGTACTACCGGGGCGAGCCGGACCTGGACGCGCTGCGGGCACTCGCCGCCGAGGTGACCGGCGGGCCGGTCGAGGTCGCGGGACCGGGCGGCTGGGGCCCCTGGGTGAACGGCGGGGCGTGGCTGACGGTGGACGGCGAGCAGGTCGACTGGATCCTGCGCGACGTGGACCGCATCCGGCGCGTATGGGCCGACTGCCGGGAGGGCCGCTACGAAGTGGGCCACCAGCCCGGGCATCCGCTCGGCTTCTGGTCGCCGGTGTACGCGGGCGAGGTCGCGCTCGGCCGCGTACTGGCCGACCCGGCCGGTGAGCTGACCGCGCTGCGGGAGCAGACCCGCCACTATCCGGAGCCGCTGCGCACCGCCCTCGTCGAGGCCGCTTGGGAGGCCGACTTCTCCGTGCACATCGCTGCCAAGTCGGCCGCCGGCGGCGACATCCTGCACGCCGCGCTGTGCCTGTCCCGCGCCATCGGCGTCCTCGCCCAGTCCCTGCACGCGCACCATCGCACCTGGTGCCTCAACGAGAAGGGCGCCCTGGCCTCCGCCGCCGCCCTGCCGGCCGCCCCGCCGGACTTCCGGGTCCGCGCCGAGGCCGTCCTGTCCGGGCTCGGCGACCCCGCGAAGGCGGTGGAGGCAGCGGCGGCGCTGGTCGCCGACGTACGCGCCCGGCTGCAGCTCAGGCGTTAATCGAGGGGCACCGGCGACGGCCTGCGGTTACCGTCGGGGCATGGGCAGCAACGACAAGCCGCCGCTCGTCGCGATCCTCAGCGGCGCGGGCATCTCGACGGACTCCGGAATCCCCGACTACCGGGGGCCGAACGGCCTGTGGCGGCGCGACCCGGAGGCCGAGAAGCTGGTCACGTACGACCACTACATGACGGATCCGCAGATCCGGCGGCGGGCGTGGCTGATGCGGCGGGACAGCGAGGCGCTGCGGGCGCGGCCGAACGCGGCGCATGAGGCGGTGGTGCGGCTGGAGCGGGCGGGCGTGCCGGTGCGGGTGATCACGCAGAACGTGGACGGGCTGCACCAGTTGGCGGGGCTGCCGGAGCGCAAGGTCCTGGAGCTGCACGGGACGGCGCGGGCGGTGGTGTGCACGAAGTGCCACGAGCGCTCGGCCATGGCGGGGGCCCTGGAGCGGGTCGCGGCCGGGGAGGCCGATCCGGCGTGCCTGGCGTGCGGCGGGATCCTTAAGTCGGCGACGGTGATGTTCGGGCAGCGGCTGGACCCGGTGGTGCTGGGGAACGCGATGGCGGTGGCGAAGGGCTGCCAGATCATGATCGCCGTGGGTACGAGCCTGCGGGTGCAGCCCGCCGCCTCACTGGCCGGGATCGCGGCGGAGCACGGGGCGCGGCTGGTGATCGTCAACGCCGAGCCGACTCCGTACGACCCCATCGCCGATGAGGTCGTACGGGAGCCGATCGGCAGCGCGCTGCCCGCGCTGCTGGACGGGATCGCCGCTACCAGCGGCCGTGCACCTGCGCCTTGATCCGCGTGGCCGAACCTCCTTCTGCCGCCCTCGCACTGCTCCGCAGGCTTCGGGACGGCTGCGCCGGACTCCGTCCGGCGGCACGGAGCCGGCGCCCAGCACTGACGCGTTACCAGCGCCCGTGGACCTGTGCCTTGATCCGGCGGTCGTAGAGGTCTCGCACCGCGTCGAGCGTGGCCTCCGTGAGCGGCGGCAGCCCGGCGGCGGCCGCGTTCGCGCGGGCCTGCTCGACCGAGCGGGCGCCGGGGATGACGGAGGTGACGCCGGGCTGCTGGATGATCCAGCGCAGGGCGGTCTGGGCGGGGGTGGCGCCGCCGGTGGCGAGGGCGGCGAATTCGGCGGCGGCTTCGAGGCCGGTGTCGTAGTCGACGCCGGAGAAGGTCTCGCCCTGGTCGAAGGACTCGCCGTGGCGGTTGTAGGTGCGGTGGTCGTCCTGGGCGAAGACGGTGTCCTTGGTGTACTTGCCGGACAGCAGCCCGGAGGCGAGCGGCACGCGCGCGATGATGCCGACGCCGGCCTTCTCCGCCGCCGGGAGGACCGCCTCGAGGGGCTTGAGGCGGAAGGGGTTGAGGATGATCTGCACGCTCGCCGTGCCGGGCCGGGCGATGGCGGTGAGCGCCTCCTCGCAGGTCTCGACGCTCACCGCGTACGCGGCGATGCGCTGCTCCTCGACGAGGGTGTCGAGGGCGTCGAAGACGGCGTCCGAGGAGTAGACCGGGGTCGGCGGGCAGTGCAGCTGGACCAGGTCCAGGGTGTCGACGCCGAGGTTGCGGCGCGAACGGTCGTTCCAGGCACGGAAGTTGTCCAGGACGTAGTTCTCCGGGACCTGGGCCTGGCGGCGGCCCATCTTCGTGGCGACGAAGATCCCGGCGTCCGGCCGCTCCGCCAGGTAACGGCCGATCAGCTGCTCGCTGCGCCCGTCCCCGTACACGTCGGCGGTGTCGAAGAAGGTGACGCCCTCCGCGACCGCCGCGTCGAGGACGGCGAGGGCGTCCTCCTCCCGTACGTCGCCCCAGTCGGCGCCCAGTTGCCAGGTGCCGAGTCCTACGACGGAGACCTCACGGCCGGTCCTGCCCAATACACGCTGTTCCATGCCGCTGATCCTACGAGGACGCCTGCTCCTACGAGGACGTCACCTGCGAGCGCTGCGCCACCGTGCTCTGGTCGGCGGGCGCGGACCGGGTGAGGTACTGCGGTACGGGGGCGTCGTCGCCGCCGGTGTCGCGGACCAGGCCGTAGCGGAGCACGCCCGGCGGGCCGGTGTTGACGTCGGCGTTGATGCTGTCCCAGTTCATGACCTGGACGGTCATGCCGTAGTCGACGGCGCCGGTCTCGTTCTGGTGGAGGGTGACCTCGCCGTCGACGTAGTAGTACTCGTTCTGCCACATCTGCTGGGCGCCCGCGGGCACCGAGAAGCCGGGCCAGGCCCCGTGCTCGTCCATGCGCAGGCCGCCGCCGGAGGCGACGTGGAACAGCTTGCCCTTCAGCCCGGTCCAGGTCGGCATGGTGATGGTGCCCTTGCGGGTGGAGGCGCCGAGCTGCCAGCGGACCCGGAAGTAGCCCCGGCCCGTGAGGGTGACGGTGTTCCCGGCCCACTGCATGACGGCCATGTGGCCGGCGGAGCTGACCAGGGTGCCCTCGGGCCGCCTGGGCAGCGCGCCGGGCACGGCGTCCTTGGCGGGCGCGGTGTCGGCGAGGTCCACCACGGTTCCGTACAGCGAGGAGGGCGACGGGGTGGGCGAGGGGCTGGGCGAAGCCGTCGTGGGGGCAGCCTGCACATGCGTGGAAACGACGGACGGCGAGGGCGCGGCGGCCGCGCGGGTCACCGGCCGACCGGCGCTGTGCGAGGTCTCGTACGCCACCACCGCGCCGCCCGCGGCGAGCGTGACGCCCGCCGTGACCACCACGGCGGGCTTGAGCAGCACCTGCAGCAGCCCGGCCTTGGCCAGCCCCGCCTTGGCCAGCCCCGTGCCGGCCACATGGGCGGCGGCCGCATGCGCGGCGGCGGCTCCCGGCAGCAGCTGCCAGGCGATGGTGAACCCCACGGGCAGCGGCACGAGCGCGAGCCCCACCAGCAGCCGCTCCGCCGGCACCAGGTCGGGCCGCGTGCCGCCGCAGTCCGGGCATGCGCGCGTGTGGCGTGCCAGCCGCTTGCGCCACAGGGGGGAGGGCCGGCCCTCCCACTCCAGGGTGAGCGAGGCCAGCTCGTAGCAGCGCGGGACGGCGTACAGCGCGCGTACGACCGAGCGGGCGGCCTCCAGCTGCGCCTTCAGACGCTGCACGCGCACGGCGGCATGCTGCGGTGTCAGCTCCATCGCTGTCGCCAGCTCGCGGCGGGTCAGCTCGCCGGCGACCTCCAGCCACCACAGCGACAGCAACTGCCGGTCGTCCTCGTCCAGCCAGCGGGTGGCCTCCGCGACCTCCTGCCGCTGTCCCTCCAGGTGCAGCCGCAGGATGGTGAGGTCGACGAAGTCCGCCCCGGGGTCGGCCCGGTCCCGTTCCTCGTCCAGCACGGCCAGGGCGGCGCCGCGCCGGTCCCGGGCGCGGTCGCGCACCTGGCGCATGGCTATCGCCACCAGCCAGGAGCGGAAGCTGTCCGGGTCGCGGAGGCCGTCCAGGCCGTTGACGGCGCGCAGCATGGTCTCCTGCACGACATCGTCCACGTCCAGGTGGCCGTCGAGCGCCCGGCCGACGATGTTGTAGACCAGCGGCAGATACGCGGCCACCAGCTCGTCCAGCGCCGCCGGCTCACCGGCCTGCGCAGCCGCGACCAGTTCGCTCCACTGCCGTATCTCCACGCGCACTCCGCACTCCGCACCGTCGTCGGGCTCCGGCCCCCGTTCAGGAGACGCACGACGCCCGGTCCGATAACACTAATCGGCCACCCGGGAAATCCGGTTGCCGGGCAGGGCGGCCGCCTGCTGCACTAGGGCCTTTCCGGGGGATCTCCGTGGGTGAAGGAGCGGCCCGCCGCGCCAGCGGCTGATGTCACTGCGGCGCCTGTGATCGCAAGGCGCCGGAGCGCCCACAGGGTGGTTTCCTGTGGGCCCGCCGCGCCAGCGGCTGATGTCGCAGTCGGCAACGCCGCGAGCGCTGGTGCCAGGGCACGCGACGCCACGGAGATCCGCCGGACAGGCCCTAACCGACGACACAACCCCCGGTACCGGCAAGCGAAGGAGACGGCAATGCGCGAGGCGTCGATGTCCATCCAGAAGAAGGGAATCGCCACCTACTCAGAGGACATGACACTCAGTGCGTACGCTCAACCTGGGAATCCTGGCCCACATCGACGCCGGTAAGACCAGCCTGACCGAGCGGCTGCTGCACGCCGCCGGGGTCATCGACGAGATCGGCAGCGTCGATGACGGCAGTACCCAGACCGATTCCCTGGCGCTCGAACGGCAGCGCGGCATCACCATCAAGTCCGCCGTCGTGTCCTTCGCCATCGACGACACCACCGTCAACCTGATCGACACGCCCGGCCACCCGGACTTCATCGCCGAGGTGGAGCGGGTGCTCAGCGTGCTCGACGGCGCGGTGATGGTCGTTTCCGCCGTGGAGGGCGTTCAGGCGCAGACCCGTGTGCTGATGCGCGCGCTGCGCAGGCTGCGCATCCCGACTCTCGTCTTCGTCAACAAGATCGACCGCCGTGGCGCGCGGTACGAGCACTCCCTGCGCGGCATCGCCGAGAAGCTGGCCCCCGCCGCCATCGCGATGGGCACGGCCGACGGCATGGGCGCGAGCGGCGCCCGCTTCACGCCCTACGACCGCACGGACGCCCGGTTCACCGCGCGGCTGGCCGAGCTGCTCGCCGACCACGACGACGCGCTGCTCGCGGCGTACGTCGAGGGCGACGGGGCCGTCCCGTACGACCGGCTGCGCGCCCAGCTGGCGGCGCAGACCGGGCGGGCGCTGGTGCATCCGGTGTACTTCGGCTCGGCGATCACGGGCGCGGGGGTGGACGCGCTGACCGCCGGCATCAGGGAGCTGCTGCCGGCGGCCGAGGGCGATGCCGACGGCCCGGTCTCGGGCACCGTCTTCAAGGTCGAGCGCGGGGCGGCCGGGGAGAAGATCGCGTACGTCCGGATGTTCTCGGGGACCGTACGGACCCGTGACCGGGTGCCCTTCGGCGAGGGAGGCGAGGCGGACGGGGGAGGCCGCGAGGGGAAGGTCACCGCGATCAGCGTCTTCGAGCACGGCTCGGCCGTGCGGCGCGCGTCGGTCGCCGCGGGGCGGATCGGCAGGCTCTGGGGGCTCGCCGACGTGCGGATCGGCGACCCGGTCGGCGAGTCCCCGGCGCCCGCCGCACGGCACGGGTACTTCGCCCCGCCGACGCTGGAAACGGTCGTCGTCCCCTCCGGCCCGGCCGACCGGGGCGAACTGCACCTCGCGCTCACCCAGCTCGCGGAGCAGGACCCGCTGATCAACCTGCGGCAGGACGACATCCGCAAGGAGGTCTCCGTCTCGCTCTACGGCGAGGTGCAGAAGGAGGTCATCCAGGCGACGCTGGCGGACGACTTCGGCATCGACGTCACCTTCCGCGAGACCACGACCATCTGTGTCGAGCGGCCGGCCGGCAGCGGTTCGGCCTTCGAGATCATCGACAAGGAGCCCAACCCGTTTCTCGCCACCGTGGGACTGCGGGTCGATCCCGCGCCGGTCGGCTCGGGCGTGGCCTTCCGGCTGGAGGTCGAGCTCGGATCGATGCCGTACGCGTTCTTCAAGGCGGTCGAGGAGACCGTGCGGACCACCCTTCAGCAGGGCCTGCACGGCTGGCAGGTCCCCGACTGCACGGTCACCATGACGCATTCCGGCTACTGGCCCCGGCAGAGCCACGCCCACGGCACCTTCGACAAGAGCATGTCCAGCACCGCCGGGGACTTCCGCAACCTGACGCCGCTGGTGCTGATGGACGCCCTGCGGCGGGCCGGGACCACGGTCTGCGAGCCGGTGCACCGCTTCCGCATCGAGGGCCTTCCCTCCGACGCCCTGGGATCGCTGCTGCCCCTGCTGGCGCGGCTGCGCGCCGTCCCTGGGGCACCGGCCGCGCACGGCTCGTCGTCGTACACCCTGGAGGGGGACATCCCGGCGGCCCATGTCCACGGGCTGCAGCTGCAACTGCCGACGCTGACCAGCGGCGAGGGCGTACTGGAGTCCGCCTTCGACCGCTATGAGCCGGTACGGGGCACGCCGCCGGAGCGGCCGCGCACGGATCACGATCCGCTCAACCGCGACGAGTATCTACTGCGCGTGGTACGGCGGGTGGTATGACTCAGCGTTATGGACGTCGGCATATCCCGGGGCACGCGCGAGTGGCTGCTCATCACCGCCATGACGACACTCGCGTGGCTGCCGTGGCTCCTCTTCGGCGCGGCGCTGATCGGTTCGGCGGTGCTGCTCGGTCACTGGGCTCTGGCCATCCCGCCCGTGGCGGTGGGGGTGTTCGTCGGGATGATCAAGGACCGACGGGACGGCGCCCGGCTGCCGGGCAGGGTCGTGCGGCCGGGCGAGGAGCCCGAACTGACCGAGCTGGTCAGGGATGTGGCCGAGCGGCTCGGGTTCCGGTCACCGCTGCTGGTCCGGGTGGTGCCGGTGCCGCAGGCCGCGCTCGGCCCGGCCAAGGTGTCGGGGGTGCGGGCCTTCGCTCTGGTGCTGGGGCTGCCGCTGTTGCGCGGGCTCAGCGCCGCGCAACTGGCCGCCGTGGTCGCACACGAACTGGCCCACGAGCAGCATGTGAGCGACCGCCGCCGGGCGCGGCTGGCGGCCTCGCGGGGGGCCCTCGCCGACCGGCTCGACGGCCGCTTCCGCCCGCTGGCGCCGCTCGCCGCGCCGCTGCTGCGGGCCTCCCAGCACAGGGCCTGGGAGTCAGAGTTCGCCGCCGACTCCGACTCGGCCCGGGTAGCGGGCACCGCCGCCGCGCGCGGCGCCCTGGAGCTGACCGGGCCGCTGGACGCGGCGTTCGAGGCGCTGGGCGGGAGGTGGCTGGCCGGCCTGGACGAGGAGAACGCCTATCCGGTGGATTTCTACGAGGCCTTCGACGCCGCGTTCGAGGATCCGTACGTGGCGCGCCGGGCCGTGCGGGTGGCGGCCGAGTCCGACGCCCTGGACCCGTACGCGGCGGCGAGCCACCCGCCGTTCGCGCAGCGCATCGCCGCGCTGCCCGACGTCGGCGGTGAGGTCTCCTACGGCGGCGAGCCGGTGCCGCTGCGGGGCGCGAAGGAGATCGAGCGGTGGTGCGCCGCCGGTCTCGCCGGGCTCGACGGCGCCGACGGCCTCAAGCCGGTCCGGATCCTGGCCACCGACCCCGAGCGGTACTTCCGGCCCTCCGGGGAGGACCTGGCGGAACTGCTGGCCGTGACCCGCCGGGACTCCCGCGCCGAGGCCCTGGCCGCCGCCCTGGACGCCGTCGCCGACGGAAGCTGGCCGCGCCTCGCCCGGCGCCTCGAACCCAGGCTGCGGTGGGCCCCGCCCGCCGCCCGCCCGGTCGCCGCCCGCGAGGCGGTGGCCGGCTGCGTCGGCCGGGTCCTGGGCGATGCCCTGCGCGACGCCGGCTGGGAGCACGCGGGGCGCTGGCTGGGCAGTGTGCTGGCCGCCCCGGACGGCACAACGGTGGTGGACGTCCACGACATGCTCACCACCGCCCTGGACACCGGCGACCCCGGCCCCGTACGGGAGTTGCTGCAGTCGGCTGCAGGGACCGGGGTGGCGGCGTGAAACGGCTCCGGTCCGCGCCCGCGCTGCGGGTCGCGCTGCTGGGAATGACGACCGCCGTGGCGGGTTACGCGCTGCTCGCGGTCTGGCTGGGGGTGCACGCGTCCGCGTACGGCAGCGCCCGCGACCGCGCGACCGCGACGGCCGTCGGGCTGGTGATCGAGGACGGCGTCGGCGCCGATGACGACATCCGGGTGCGGTGGACCGACCGCGCGGGCCGGCAGCATGTCGAGCGCTTCGGGGCCTACGACACGGACCGCTACACCAAGGGCAGCCGCTTCGACGTCGCGTACGACCCCGGGCAGGCGGATCCCCAGGGTTTTCCAGCCGACCCGGACGAGACCGGCGCCGAGGACGACCTCCAAGTGCCGATCATGCTCGGGGGCATCGCGGTGGCCGTCTACTGCGGCGCCTGGGCCCGGCGCGGCCGGCGCTTCCGGCGAGTGCGGCGGCTGCCGGGCCGCCCGATGACCGCGGTGGTGCTCAGCGGTGCGGGACGGATCCGGGTGGTACCGGGCTCCGTCTGGCTGGCCCTGTCGGAGGTGGACCCGCCGGGGCCGGTGATCCGCTGCCAGCGCGTCATGTGGCATCCGGCGCTGGATCAGGTGTCCGGTCCGGTCGCGGTGACCGTGCACGGGAATCCGCGCAAGCGCCGCCCGGTCGTGGCCGAACTGCCGGACGGCAGCCGCCCGGTGCCGTTCGGCCTGCGGCGGCGCCGCGTCCCGCAGCGGCTGATGCTGGACGAGCGGTCCGCCGTCCGGGCCGATCTGCGGGACGCCTTCATCCTCCCGGCCGGGGCCGATCCGCTGCCCGCCGCCGCCGGGTCCTGGTGGCGGCAGGGCGCGGTGTTCGCCGCGCTGGGCGCGGCGTTCGGAATCATGATCGGCCTCTGGTCGGGCGACCTCGGCCTCGTGGGGGCTGTCGCCCTCCCCCTCGCCGGGGCGACGGTCTGCGTCAGCCTGTGGGCGCTGAGCGGGCCTCAACCTTGACCCCGAGCGAGCGCAGCACGGACCGCGCCGCATGGTGTCCGGACATTCCGTGGACGCCGGGGCCGGGCGGGGTGGCGGCGGAGCAGATGAAGACGTCCGGGCGGGAGGTGGTGTACGGCACCACCTTCAGCTTCGGCCGGAAGGCGGCCTGCAGCCCGACGAAGGCGCCGCAGGCGATGTCGCCGCCCACGTAGTTCGCGTTGCGCGCGGCGAGTTCCGCCGGGCCGGACACGGCACGCGCAAGGACGAGATCCCGGAAGCCGGGCGCGAAGCGCTCGATCTGCCGCTCCACGGCTTCCGTGGCGTCGCCTTCCCAGCCGTTCGGCACATGCCCGTACGCCCACAGGATGTGCTTGCCCTGCGGTGCGCGTGACGGATCCACGACCGTGGGCTGGGAGGTGATCAGGAACGGCGTGCGGGGCGGCTGTCCGCCGATCGCGCGGCTCAGCGCGTCGCCGATCTCCCCGTAGCTGGGGCCGATGTGGACCGTGCCGGCCCGCCGGACGTCCGGGGCCGTCCAGGGAACGGGCCCGTCGAGCGCGTAGTCGATCTTGAAGGCGGAGGGCCCGTAGCGGTAGCCGCGATAGGCGTCGCCCAGCCCGGCGATGCGCGCGAGCGCGGTCGGGGAGGTGTCGAAGACGTACGCGCGCGCAGGCGGCAGTTCGTCCAGCTTGCGCACGGTCACTCCGGTGTGGATGATCCCGCCGAGCTCCTTCAGGTACGAGCCGAGCGCGTCGGAGATCGCCTGGGAGCCGCCGCGCGCGACGGGCCACCCCCGGTCGTGCCCGGCGAGGGCGAACATCAGGGCCAGGGCGCCGGTGGTCGGCGCGGTGAGCGGGGCGATGGCATGCGCGGCGAGCCCGGCGAGCCAGCCGCGCGCCTTCGGGCCCCGGAAGAGCCGGGCGAGCAGCGCGGCGGGCGGCAGGCCGGTGAGCCCGAAGCGGACGAAGCGGTAGGGGTCGCGGGGCAGGCCGAGCCACTGCGGGCGCAGGAAGTCCGTCGCGATGGCGTTCCAGTGCCCGGCGAAGGGCGCGATGAGCCGCCGGTACGTGCCCGCGTCCCGCGCCCCGAAGGACGCCGCCGTCTCGCCGACGCTCCTGGCCAGCACGGCGGCCGTGCCGTCGTCGAAGGGGTGGGCCATCGGCAGCGCGGCGTGCAGCCACTTCAGGCCGTGTTCGGCGAGCGGCATCGCGTCGAAGGCGGGCGAGCCGATGCCGAAGGGGTGCGCGGCCGAGCACGGGTCGTGCCGGAAACCGGGCAGCGTCAGCTCCTCGGTGCGGGCCCCGCCGCCGATGACCTGGCCCGCCTCGTAGACCTCGACCGACAGCCCGGCCCGGGCCAGCTCGACGGCCGCGGTGAGCCCGTTCGGGCCCGCCCCGACGATGATCGCGTCCACCACATGTGCCCTGCTCATCGCTCCCCCGTCCTGCCCATCAGCTCCACGACCCGCCGGGCCGTCTCCTCGTCCCGTGCCACCGCGTACGGAAAGGCGTTGCCGCCGCCGATCCGGAACGGCTCACCCGCCGCCGTGACGCTCGCCCCGCCCGCCTCGGCCACCAGCAGCAGCCCCGCCGCGTGGTCCCACGGCGCCTCCCACGTGAAGGCCACCGCGTCCAGCGCGCCCCGCGCGACCTCCAGGTAGTCCAGCCCCGCGCAGGTGCACTGCCGCGCGTGCAGCCCCTCCGCCGCCAGCCCCTCGAACTGCCGCCGCTCCTGCTCGTCCAGATACGCGAACTGCGAGGTCGCCACGCGCAGCACCTCCCCCTCCGCCGCCCGCGCGGTACGGATCGGCTCCCCGTCCAGCAGCGCCCCCGCCCCCCGCCGCGCGGTCGCCATCAGGCCGAGCCGTGGCGCGTACGTCCACGACGCCAGCACCTCGCCGCCCTGCGCGAGCGCGACCAGCGTCGCGAAGTGCTCCTTGCCCGCCACGAAGTTGGCCGTCCCGTCCACCGGGTCCACGATCCACACCGGCTCCGCCCCGCCGATCCGCTTCAGCACCCCCGGATCCGCGTGCACCGCCTCCTCCCCCAGCACCACCGACCCCGGCAGCAGCGCGGGCAGCAGCTCGGTCAGCCGCGCCTCCGCGTCCCGGTCCGCGACCGTCACCAGATCGCGGGGCCCGGTCTTCTGCTTGACCTCGCCCGCCCCGAGCCGCCGCCACCGCGGCAGGATCTCCGCGGCGGCGACCGCTCGTACGGCGTCTTCGACGGCTGTGAGGAGTGCGTCATCGATCACTCGTACATCAGACCAGATCGACGAGTGCAATGCCGTCCCCCCGCGGGGATACTGCCTCCCAGCGGTCCCACCCCTTCCGCGACGGGAGCCAGACGTGTCCGAACAACGGTCCAGCCGCTGGAGTGTCCCGCCCAGCGCGCCGATCGGCGGCAGGGCGGGTGCGGCGTTCTGGACGGCCGCGGCGACGGTCTACGCCACAGCGATCGTCCTGCGCGTGATCGTGCTGGCCCTCGAACCGGCCCCGGCGGCCGACGGGACCCGCGCGCTGCCCGGTCCGGGCCTCGCGGAGACGCCGTTCGTCGCCATACCGCTGGCGATGGCCACGACAGCCCTCGGCGTCATGCCCGCTCTGGCGCTGGCCGCGTCGGCCGCCCGCCGGGGGGGCCGCCCGGCGACCTGGCACTTCTGCGCCGCGGCGGCGGTCGTCACGGCCGCCGCCGAGGCGTTCGGTTTCACCGTGCTCACCGCGCTGCTCGCCTTGCAGCTGCGCTGGGAGATCTTCCTGTGGGGATGGCTCCTGCTGACGCTGCTCCAGGTTCCCGCCGCCGTCTGCGCCCGTGCGGCTTCCGTCCGGCAGCCGTCGCCGAAGGGGCTCAGGCGTTGACTGCCGGCATGACGGTCGTGCCGTAGACGTCGATCGTCGCCTCCTTGGCGTCCTGCATGTTGTAGATCGCGAACTGGTCCACGCCCAGGTCGCGCAGCGCCTTCAGCTTCTCGATGTGCTGCTCGGCGGTGCCGATCAGGCAGAAGCGGTCCACGATCTCGTCGGGCACGAAGGCCGTGTCCGGGTTTCCGGTCCGGCCGTGGTGGGAGTAGTCGTAGCCCTCCCGGGCCTTGATGTACTCGGTCAGCTCCTCCGGGACCATCGAGGAGTGCTCGCCGTACTTGCCGACCAGGTCGGCCACATGGTTGCCGACCATGCCGCCGAACCAGCGGCACTGCTCGCGCGCGTGGGCCAGCGCCTCCGGCGAGTCGTCCTCGGTGACGTACGCGGGCGCGGCCACGCAGACCTTGACGTCGTCGGGGTTCCGGCCGGCGGCGACGGCCGCGTCCTTGACCGCCTTGACCATCCACTCGGTGAGGTAGAGGTCGGCGAGCTGCAGGATGAACCCATCGGCCTTCGCACCGGCCATGGCGAGGGCCTTGGGGCCGTACGCCGCCATCCACACCGGCAGCTTGCCGTCCTTGATCCACGGGATCCGGATCACCGTGCCGCCGAGGTCGGCCTCGCGGCCCTCGGCGAGGTCGCGGATGACATGCATGGCCTCGTCGATGCGGGCCAGGGTGTTGGGCTTGCGGCCCGCGACACGCATCGCGGAGTCGCCGCGGCCGATGCCGCAGACCGTCCGGTTGCCGAACATGTCGTTGAGGGTGGCGAAGGTGGAGGCGGTGACCTCCCAGGTGCGGGTGCCGGGGTTGGTGACCATCGGCCCGATGATCATCCGTTCCGTCTGGGCGAGGATCTGGCTGTAGATGACGAACGGCTCCTGCCACAGCACGGCCGAGTCGAAGGTCCAGCCGTAGGTGAAGCCCTGGCTCTCCGCGCGCTTCATCAGCTCGACGACATACGACGCGGGCGGATCGGCCTGGAGTACGAGTCCGAAGTCCATTGGCGCTGCTCCTAGATGAGGTACTGACAGGTGCCGCGAGGGGTGTACTGGCCGTGTCCGGCCCGGCCCACGTACGCCCGCTCGGTGATGACCGGCTCGCCGCGCGACAGGACGGACTCGACCTGCCCGGTGATGCGCTTGCCCTCGTAGGCCGAGTAGTCCACGTTCATGTGGTGGGTCTCGGCCGAGATGGTCTGCTCGGCGTTCGGGTCGTAGATGACGATGTCCGCGTCAGCCCCTGGCGCGATCGTGCCCTTGCGCGGGTAGAGGCCGAACATCCGGGCCGGGGTCGCGCAGGCGATCTCGATCCAGCGGCGGCGCGAGATGTGGCCGTCGACCACCGCCTGGTGGAGCAGGTCCATGCGGTTCTCGACGCCGGGCAGGCCGTTGGGAATCTTGGAGAAGTCGCCCCGGCCCAGCTCCTTCTGCCCGCTGAAGCAGAACGGGCAGTGGTCCGTGGAGACCACCTGCAGATCGTTCGTGCGCAGGCCGCGCCACAGCGCCGCCTGGTGCTCCTTGGGGCGGAGCGGCGTCGAGCACACGTACTTCGCGCCCTCGAAGTCCGGCTCCGCCAGGTTGTCCGTGGACAGGAAGAGGTACTGCGGGCAGGTCTCGCCGAAGACGTTGAGCCCCTTGTCCCGCGCCTGCGCGAGCTCGGCGAGCGCCTCCTCCGCCGACACGTGGACCACGTACAGCGGGGATCCGGCGACCTGCGCGAGGCGAATGGCGCGGTGGGTGGCCTCGGCCTCAAGGAGGGCGCGCCGCACCTCGCCGTGGTAGCGCGGGTCGGTCTTCCCGGCCGCGAGCGCCTGCTCGACGAGGACGTCGATGGCGATGCCGTTCTCGGCGTGCATCATGATCAGGCCGCCGTTGGCGGCGCCGCGCTGCATCGCGCGCAGGATCTTGCCGTCGTCGCTGTAGAAGACGCCCGGGTAGGCCATGAAGAGCTTGAAGGAGGTGACGCCTTCCTGGACGAGGACGTCCATCTCCTTCAGGGTGTCCTCGTTGACGTCCGACATGATCATGTGGAACGCGTAGTCGACGGCGCACTTCGCGTCCGCCTTGGCATGCCACGCGTCCAGCCCGCCGCGCAGGCTCTCCCCCACCGACTGCACCGCGAAGTCCACGATGGTCGTGGTCCCGCCCCAGGCCGCGGCGCGCGTGCCCGTCTCGAACGTGTCGGAGGCGAAGGTGCCGCCGAAGGGCAGCTCCATGTGGGTGTGCGCGTCCACTCCGCCCGGGATGACGTACTTGCCGGTCGCGTCGATCACCCGGTCGGCGGACTCGGTCCAGCTCTGCGCGAACTCGCTGTCGTGCGAGGCGAGAGCGGCGATCCTGCCCCCCTCGACGAGGACGTCGGCGTGGATCTCCTCCGCGGCGGTGATGACCAGTCCGCCACGGACGACTGTGCGGCTCATGCTCTCCCACTCCTTCCCGATGGCTCAGTGGGCCGGTTCCGAATGCGTTCCCGACGCTACGTCAGAACGACTCTACGCACGTAGACCCCGGCCGTGGTGGATTAGCTAAGGGCACGTCAGCCGACGCGGCAATACCGCTGCCGTTAATCGCCGGAGACGATCACGTTTCCCTCCGGACACCACGTGTCACCGCCGGACCGGGCACCCACCCTACGCCCGGTTTGCCACGGTTCGAGCGCAGCACGCACTGTCCTGTATGAGGGTTTTTCATATGCTGTTTGCCCTGCATAAGTAAAAACAGTTCAACCACAGGTGACTGAGGCCCCAGCGACAGCCTGTGTCCATAGCTTCCTTGCCCATGACACACAACAACACCACCACGGACAACAACGGACCCAACAAGCCCAGGCACAAGGCCGGTTCGCTCATCAGCCGACGCCGTGTCGTGTTAGGCGGCAGCGCGATCGCGGCAGCCGCGGGACTGGGAATCGCGGGCCTGGCCGGAGCCGCGACCAACAGCGGCACATCGGCGGAGGCCGGCACCGGAACATCCGGGACATCGTCGGGCAGCGGCGTCTGCACCCTCACCGCCGAGGCCACGGAGGACGACTACGCGCTGACCGGCGCGCTGACCCGGCAGGACATCCGGGAGGACAAGGAAGGCGTCCAGATCGACTACACCTTCACGGTCGTCGACACCGCCAACGACTGCGCACCCCTGAGCGACGCCCTGGTGGAAATCTGGCAGTGCGACGCCCTGGGCGAGTACTCCGGTTTCGTCGGCGAGCACGGCAACACCGAGGACGACGACAGTACGTGGCTGCGCGGCGGCAACATCACCGACAGCGACGGCCAGGTGCTCTTCACCTCCATCTGGCCCGGCCACTACGAGGGACGCGCCGTACATGTGCACATTCGGGTGCACACCGATGTCACCTTCGTCGACGACACCTACAGCGGCGGCACTGTGGTCCACACCGGCGAGTTGTTCTTCGACCCGGACATCAACGCCACCGTCCAGGAGCTCTCCCCGTACTCCGACAACACCACGACCGAGACCCTCCTCGACGACGACACCGTCTACGACGGCGACGGCACCCCTTCCGGCCTGCTCACCATCGAGGCCGTCGGAGACGACCCCTCCGACGGCTACACCGCCACCCTGACCGTCGGCGTGGACACCTCCGCTACGCACGCATCCGCCGAGCCCACCTCGACGCCGGGGCAGAACTCCGGCGGGACCGGGACTGGGAACGGAACTGGAACCGGAACCGGCACCGGGAATGGGAACGGCGACACAAGCGCCAATCCCAGCAGCAGCTCCGGCGGCAACCAGACCAACCCGAGCCAAAGTCAGAGTCAGAGTCAGAGCACCGGCACCAGCCCGACGGGCACCGTCAGCGCTTCGCCCACCGTGAGCGCGAGCACCAGCCCGAGCGCCAGCACCAGCGCCTCCAGCTGACACGCCGACCGCTCCGTGAACCGGACCGGGCGCCCCGCACCAGGGGCGCCCGGTCCTGACGAGTCCTGAGGCGGGTGGGTCAGCGGGATACGGACTCCACCACGGTGATCCGGTGCATCCTGTGCCGGCGCGGACTGCAGTGGACGTCGACCACATCGCCCACTCGGGGCAGGTCGCGGAGGGGATCGTCCCACCCGCACCACCCTCACCGGCCCCGTCCCGGGCCGTCGCATGCACCACCATCGACAACCGCCCCCACGCCATCACCAGCAGCTACGACAACACCGTCCGTATCTGGGACCTTGCGCTCCACCGGCTTGCGAGGGCTCGGCTCGACAGACCGCGCGCACCGTTAGCATCGAGGTACGGCATCGCGTGTCGGTCACCGTCCGGGTGAGGCATGGAGGCGCCCGTGAGATGCCTACGGAGGCATTCCACACATGTCAGTCGAGCTGAATCACACCATCGTCCATTGCCACGACCGGCAGAGCTCTGCCGAATTCCTGGCCGCTGTCCTGGGCCTGGAGGTCGGGACGGCCTGGGGACCGTTCCTGCCGGTCAAGACCGCCAACGGGGTCACCCTGGACTTCGCGACCGTCGGCCCGGAGGAGAGCGTCACCCCGCAGCACTACGCGTTTCTGGTCTCCGAGGAGGAGTTCGACGCGGGGTTCGCGCACATCCAGAAGGCCGGGGTCACGTATTTCGCGGATCCCGGCCGCAAATACCCCGGCGAGATCAACCACAATGACGGCGGACGCGGGGTGTACTTCCTCGATCCGTCCGGGCATTACCTGGAGATGATCACCCGGCCGTACGGCGGCTGAGCGCGCGGAGCGGCTGCTCAAGCCTGCGGGCAGCGGCGGCGTCGGTCTCCTGCAGCTCGCCCAGCAGGGCCTCAGTCGCCGCGCCCAGGGCGCGGGCAAGCTCGGCAGGGTCGAGGCTGCGTACGAGCGCCTGCCGTACCGGGGCGGTGACTTCGGGCGGCAGGCGGTCGGCGCCCTTGGCGTACGCGTCGGGGAGGCCGAGGCGGAGGCAGGCGAGGGTGAGGGTGTGGTCGCGCAGCGCGCTGATCCAGTACTCGGCCTGCCACAGCGCTCCGCGCTCGATGGAGTTGCGGGCGTGGAGGACGTGGTGCCAGGCGAGGCCGATGAGGTGGTCCGGGTCGGCGGTTCCGAGCACCCGGGGTGCGGCTTCGCCGAAGAGGAGGCGGAAGGCGCCGTCGCCGAGGGGGCCGAAGTCGGGGGCGGAAGCGAAACCGAGGTCGACTTCGAGCAGTTCGGCGAGCAGGAAGGCGCGGTAGGTCGCCGGGCCGGCCTGGAGGTCGAAGTGGTGGACGGCGCCGAGTTCGGCGTAGGCGTACGCGGTCCAGTCGGCGAGCACGTCCGGGATGGGGACGGACGCGGCGACGCCGAAGAAGAGGTCGACGTCGGACCAGCGGTCCTCGGCGTCGCGGGCGGCGGAGCCGGTGAGGGCAGCGGCGGTGATGCGGGCGTCGTGGCGGGCGCGGGAGATGAGCTGCGTCCGGATGTGGTGGAGGCGTTCCACCGTCAGGCGCGGGCGGCGGCGTAGCCGACGAAGGCGGCCCACTGGTGCGGGGTGAAGGCGAGCTGGGGGCCCTGGGCGTCCTTGGAGTCGCGGACGTGGACGGTGGCGGGGCAGGTGGCGACCTCGATGCAGCTGTCGCCCTCTGAGCCGCTGTAGCTGCTCTTGAACCAGGCCAGTTCGGTGGTGCTCATAGCGCTCCTCTGATCCGCTTCACCAGGCTCACGGAGTCCTCGGGCGTGAGGGCCTGTGAGCGCAGTTTCGCATACCGCATCTTGAGCACACTGACATCATCCGGATTGGAGATCAACTGGCCCGTCTTCTGACCTTCGCTGTAGCCGAGCCAGATGTGCTCAGGGGTCTCCAGCAGCTGCATCGACCCGTCCGTGCCCGCGTGGTCCGGCTGGCGCAGCGGCATGATCTGGAGCTCGACGTTGACCAGTTCAGCGCAGGTCAGCAGGTTGTCGATGAGGCCCCGGGTGACCTCCGTGCCGCCGGTGAAGCGTTCGATCACGGCCTGTTCGATGATGAAACTGAAGGCGATGAGCGGCTCGCGGTGCAGCAGTTCCTGGCGGGCGAGGCGGGCGGCGACGCGCTGCTCGACCTGTTCCTCGGTCGGCGGCGGGGGGACGTTCAGGGTGACCGCGCGGGCGTAGGCCTCGGTCTGCAACAGGCCTGGGATCACGCGGCATTCGTACGTGTTCAAGGCCACGGCCGTCTGCTCCAGTTCGGCCCACTGCCGGAACCACGCCGCCAGCCCCGGCTGCCGGGACAGATGCTTCGCCGCCGCCCGCAGGACGTTGAAGGCGTCAAGAGCCTCCTCCGCCCGGTCGATGAAGTCCTTCGGCGGGAGGCGGCGGCCCTGCTCGATGGAGGCAACCGTCTGGATCGAGTAGCGCACCAGGGGCGCGAGTTGCTCCTGCGTGAGCCCCGCGCGTTCACGGAAGACCTTGACCACGGCTCCGAATGCCTTGAGGCTGTCCGTGGATTCCGGCTCGTCCTGCATGCTCGACCCCCTGGGTGTGCTGCCCTCAACCCTCCTATGGTCACGGTCCGTTACACGTACTGTCCATCCCGTGCGCTCGTACGGCGATCAGCGTACGAGCGGGTGAGCTGGTGCGGCGGGGGCTCCGGCCCCCACCGTGGGGGCCATGCAGACGCGAGCACCGGACCCGTTGTCCGTCACCGTACGTATGTTCACGCAGCGCTTCAGCTCGACCCGTAAAGGGGCCCGGCTCGCACGGCTGCTGACGCTCCACCAACTGGACGAGTGGGGTATCGCGTACGACTGCGAGACGTCGGACCGGGCGGCGGCGATCATCGCGGAGCTGGCGGCGAACGCCGCAACGCACGGCAGGGTCGCCGGAAGGGACTTCGAGGTCAGCCTGAGGCTGGGCGAAGCCCAGCTCCGCATCGAGGTGGCCGATGCTCGATCCGAGCGCAGGCCGGCGGCCCCCGCCGTGCCGGGGCGGCCGGAGAGCGAGACGGGGCGGGGGTTGCTGGTGGTGGAGGTGCTGGCGGACCGGTGGGGGGTGTGCGGTCGGAGCGGGCCCGGGAAGACGGTGTGGGCGGAGTGCGATCTGCCGGGGGCGGGGCCCGCCTGTTGCCGTCAGAGCGTCCAGGCGGGGGAATCGGCGGGCGGGGCGGGGCTGGGCTGCCAGGAGGAGGAGTCGGCGTCGGGGTCCCAGAAGGGGACGCCGTGGCCGTAGTAGATGAGGCCGGCCCAGTAGTCGGGGAGTTCGTGGAAGATCAGGTCGTCCTCGTCGTCGAAGACCATGTCCTGCCAGTGGCCGTTGACGCGGGCGATCGCTTCCGCGAGCGGGATGCCGTAGCGGGTCGCCATCTCGTCGGCGATCTCGTCGAGGTATTCCGCGACCTCCGTGGGCAGGGGGTGCATGAGGTATCTGGAAGGTCCGGGCATGGTCAGGTGGCCGCCTGTAGTCCGCTGTTGAAGATCTTTGCCGCTTCCGGAGTGTAGATGGCGATCTGGTGGCCGCCGATCACCGAGGGCTTCCACTTCATGAAGTCCTTGAGGTTCAGGAGCATGGGGCCTTCGACGCTGTCGTAGCCGTGGTTCTTGTTGTTGCCAATTCGGCTCTGGTAGAAGAAGTCGTCGAGTTCGTCGCTCTTGCCTGTGAACTTCTTGTTGTTCAGTTTGTCCAGTTCCGCCTTGTCGACACGGTAGTGCAGGACGGCGGGGGTGTCGTTGTTCTGCTTGGCGATCCGGTTGGCCCATTTCTCGGCCTGGGTGCGGTTGTTGGTGGTGTAGAAGCCACCCGTGCCGAAGTCCATGTTGCGTCCGCTGAAGTTCGGGTTGATGCCGTTCTTGCGGATCGCGTCCGCGCCGGACTGCGTCGTGCCGTGGTAGAGGTCGACGTAGGGGGCGAGACCCAGCGGGTCGGTCATGCAATGCGGGTTGTCGACGTACGCGACCGGGTTCGGCGCGGGGCTGAGACCGAGCGGGTCGGGGCTGAGGTAGCGGGCGGTGGCGGGGTCGTAGTAGCGGTGGAAGTTGTAGTGGAGGCCGCTTTCGGCGTCGAAGTACTGGCCGGGGAAGCGCAGCGGGGTGTACGCGGTGGAGTCGGTGCTCCAGGTGGTGGCGCCCCAGAGGGTGGTGCGGGCGCGCCAGGTGATCTCGCCGGATTCGTCGACGAGTTCGGTGGGGGTGCCGACGAGATCGGTGACGATGGCGAAGAAGCGCCTGTCGATCTCGTCCTGGCCGGTGTCCTGACCGGCCTTGTGCTCGGTCTGGGCGATGGGGCGCAGGCCGTTGTAGTCCCAGGCGATGGAGACGGCCGGGGTGTCGTCTCCCCTGGTCGTGGTCTGTTCGGCGAGGGTGGCGCCGTCCCAGGTGAAGGTGGTCTCCTCAGCGACGGTGATGCCGTCGGCGGCGAGGCGGCGCTTGGCCGTGCGGCGGCCGAGGGGGTCGTAGAGGTAGGTCCAGGTCTCGCCGTCGGGGGTGGTGAGGCGGGTGAGGCGGTCGTCGGCGTCCCACTGGTAGGTCCAGGTCTCGGGGCCGTGGGAGAGGCGTTTGCGCTGGCGCAGGGTCATGCGGCCGAGGGCGTCGTGCTCGTAGCGGACGTTGCCGGCGGAGGTGATGCGGGTGCCTTCGTAGCGGCGTTCGCCCCGGGTGTCGGCGAGGGGGAGGCGCTCGGGCCACTCGGCGGTCGACTGGTTGCCCGCCGCGTCGTAGGCGTAGCTCTCGGTCCAGTCCTGGGCGGTGACGGCGGTGACGCGGCCCATGGAGTCGAGGGTGTGCCGCTGGGGGCCGTGGACCGGGTCGTCGATGCCGGTGAGGTGGCCGTCGGGGCGGTAGGTGTACGTACGGTGCTGGCCACCGGTGAGGCTTTGGGCGGTGAGGCGGCCGAGGGCGTCCCAGGTCTGGGTGATCTCGCAGGCGCCGAAGGAGCGGGCGGTCTCGCGGCCCGCCGCGTCACGGGTGAAGCGGAAGGCGCGCCCGGCGCTGGTGAGCTGCTCGATCTGGCCGGCGGCGTCGTACTCCCAGGTGGTGACGGCTCCGGAGGGGGTGGTGCGGCTGGTGCGGCGGCCGAGGATGTCCTGGGTGAAGCTCAGGACGCGGCCGTTGTGGGTCTCGGAGAGCAGCTGCCCGGTTGCCGGGTCGCGGGTGTACTCCAGGACGGTGTCGGGGTCGGCGGCCCGGACGAGGCGGCAGCCGGCGTCGTGGGCGTAGGTGGTGATCCGCCCGGCGGCGTCGCGTTCGGTGACATTGCCGAGGACGTCGTAGGTGAGGCGGATGACCTGGCCCAGGGCGTCGGTGCGGGTGGTGAGCTGCCCTGCGGCGTCGTGGGTGTAGGTGAGGGTGCGGCCGTCGAAGTCGGTCTCGGTGGTGAGGCGGCCGAGGGGGTCGTACGCGTAGTCCCAGGTGAGGCCGGACGGGTCGGTGACGCGGGTGAGGCGGAGCTGGGCGTCGTGCTCGAACTCGTGGCGTACGCCGTCGGGGCCGGTGCGGGCGCGCAGGGTGTCGAAGTGGCCGTACTCGAAGGCGGTGACGCCGCCCATGGCGTCAGTGTGGCTGACGCAGTTGCCCTCGCCGTCGAAGGTCCAGGAGCGGCGGGCGCCGTCCGGGTCGATGCGGCGGGTGACGTTGCCCTCGGCGTCCCGTACGACGTGGGTGGTCGCGCCGAGCGGGTCGGTGACGGCGATGACCTGGCCGAGTTCGTCGCGCTCGATCACGGTGACGGCGCCGAGGGGGTCGGTGAGGGCGACCGGCAGGCCCGCGTCGTCGCAGCGGATGCCGGAGGTCAGGCCGAGCGGGTCGGTGACGGAGACGGGACGGCCACGGTCGTCGTAGGCGTAGCGGGTGACGGCCCCGCCGGGGGCGGTCAGGGAGACGCGGTTGCCCCGGGCGTCGAATTCCTGCTGCCAGAGGGTGCCGTCGGGGTCGGTGATGGCGACGGGCAGGCCGAGGTCGTTGTACTCGGCGGTGGAGCGCAGGCCGTCGGGGCGGGTGACGGCGGTGACGCGGCCCGCGTCGTCGTACTCGAAGGAGGTGGTGCGGCCCAGCGGGTCGATGACGGCGGTGAGGCGGTCCCGGTCGTCGTGCGGGGTGCGGGTGGTGTTGCCGAGCGGGTCGGTCTCGGCGACGACCCGGAGGCGGTCGCTGATCAGGTAGCGGGTGGTGTGGCCGTCACCGGTGGTGGCGGTGGTGACGCGCAGGCCCGTGGCGGGATCGGTGCCGTCGTAGGTGAAGGTCAGCGTGATGTGGCCGGCCTCGCCGCCTTCGGCGACGCAGCGGTCGAGGTGGTCGTACCGGTACTCGTAGCGGCGGTCGTTGCTGTCGGTCCAGGAGGTGACGCGGGCCCGCTCGTCGTAGGCGAGCTGCAGGGAGACGCCGGCCGGGCCGGTGACGGAGGTGAGGTGGCCGTCGGTGTAGGCGTAGCGCCGGATCTCCTGGCCGCCGAGCTGGAGGGCGGTGATCCGGCCGTCCTCGGCGGTGAGGGTGAGGTGGTGGCCCGCGTGGTGGCGGATGTCGGTGGGGGCGCCGGTCTCCGGATCGTGGTCGAAGGTGATCCAGTTGCCGTTGCGGTCGGATATCTCGTGCAGCAGCGCGAGTTGTTCCGGGTCGTGGGCGGCGGCGGTGAAGTGCCGGGTGTGGCCGGTGTCGGGGTCGTGGACGGCCCAGTCGCCGTCGGCGGTACGGGTCAGGGGCCAGCGCGGGCCGCTGTCGGGCAGTACGGGCTCGTCGCCGGGTTCCGGGGTCGCGTAGGAGAGCAGCAGGCCGCCCTCGGTGACCAGGACGACGCCCCGGTCGTCCAGTTCCAGGCGCTGGTCGGCGGTGGAGGACCAGGAGGGCCCGAACCAGCGGCCCACGCGGTAGCCGGACTCGACGCGGCGGTTGAAGGCCAGGGGCAGGGCGCCGGGCAGGACGAGGTCGGTCTGCGGGAGGAACATCCGGCCGCTGGCCATGTCGACGGGGTCGCTGCCGCCGGAGTTGACGGAGTTGGGCGAGCGGCTGCTGTTGTGCGGGTGCAGGTCGTCGACCTGGGTGCGGGCGCGCTGCCCGCCGCCGCCCTTGCCGCCGCCGCTGCCGCCGTGGCCGCCGCCGCTTCCGGCGTGCGGGTCGCGGGGCATGTCGTTCTTGCCGCCGCCCTTGAGGATCTTGTCCAGCTCGGAGGCGTGCTTGGCGTCGGTCTCGGCGTGGTTGGCGGCGACCTTCTTCAGCCGGGTCCCGGTGCCGTGGTAGAGGTCCTTGACGGCCTTGCCGGCGTCCTGGCCGATGGTCTTGCCGAGCTTCTTGGCGCCGTCGTCCAGCGCCTGGGTGATCTTGTTCGTCACGCGAAGGACACTCCAGACACCCGGGCCGTGAACTCGTCCGCGTGCGCGGCCACCTTCTCCGCCTGCTGGTGCATCAGCTCGGCGCGCGCCTGCAACTCCTCCGGGTGGACGGAGAATCCGCTGCCCACCCCGCTGTCGCCGCCGCCCGATCCCCCGGATTCGGCGGCCCCGAACATCAGCCCGGTCACCGCCTTGCCGACGACATCGACCAGCGGGTTGATGGCGGCCTCGATCACCGCGCCGATGATGTGCTGCTCAAGCTGCTGTTCGAGATAGTCGATGCACTTCTTCGCCGCCGCGATGATCAGCGCCTCGGCCGCCTCGGCCAGCCCGAACGTCAGCACGGCGGCGGCCTGGTCGGCGACGAACGACACGGCCAGCCCGATGAGTTCGGCGATCGCCACGCCCTTCATGGTCACGATCACATCCGCCGCCACGTCCAGCGCGGTCGCCACCGCGTGGCAGGCGGTGACCATCTCGGACATGTGGCCGGACGACAGCCGGTCCCACTTCTCCATCAGCGTGTCGTACGAGGCGCCCTGGTACACGTCGGCCAGCTGCTTGACGTGGGCGGTGGAATCCTGGTGGGTATCATCCAGTTTGGTCGCGAAGTCCCTTACGTGGCCGCCGAATTCGCGAACCTTGTCCTCATTGACGTCCGGCCAGTTGATGCCGATGAACTGGAGTAAAGACACCACTTCTTCAGGCAGTTCAATCGCCATGACACCCAACCCCGTACCGAACAGCAGCTCATATCGAATTCACAGAAGCATGCCTGCCACCGGGTAATGGAATGGTCAATAAACGCTCTGGATACTCTCAGGAGGACGGGAGTTGACTTTCGCCGGCCTGCTTCAGCGCGGCCTCCAGGATCTCCGCGCCCTCCTCCGCCTCGGACACCGTCAGGGTCAGCGGCGGCGCGATGCGCAGGGCGTCGCCCGCCCGGCCGCCCTTGCCGATGAGGAGGCCGCCTTCGCGGGCGGCTTCGAGGACGAGGCCGGCGGTGGCGGCGTCGGCGAGTTCGATACCGAGCATGAGGCCGCGGCCGCGCACCTCGCGTACGGCGGGGTTGCCGGCGGCGATGGCTTCGAGGCGGGACCTGAGGAGGCCGCCGACGCGGCGGGCGTTGCCCTGGAGATCGTGGTCGAGAAGGTACTGGAGGTTGGCCAGGGCACCGGCCGTGGTGATGGGACTGCCGCCGAAGGTGGAGATGGAGTTGGCGGTCAGGCAGTTCATGACCTCGGCGCGGGCGACGACCCCGCCCATGGACAGCCCGTTGCCGATGCCCTTGGCGAAGGTGAGGATGTCGGGCGGCCCGGACCGGCCGTGGGCCTGCCAGCCCCAGAAGTGCTCGCCGGTACGGCCCCAGCCGGTCTGGACCTCGTCGGTGATCCAGAGGATCCCGTGCCGGTCCAGGACTTCCTTGAAGGCGGCAAGCAGCCCGTCCGGGCCCGAGGTGAAGCCGCCGACGCCCTGGATGGGCTCGGCGATCAGCGCGGCGACCTGACCGTTGGCCTGGCCGAGGATGTCTTCGAGATCGGCGACGCAGGCGGCGGTGAACTCGGCATCGGAGAGATGGGCGTAGGGGCCGCGCGTGCGGACACCGCCGTGGACGTACAGGGTCTGCAGGGGCGAGAGGCTGGTCGGGGACCAGGCGGTGTTGCCGGTGATGCCGATCGCGGTGAAGGAACGGCCGTGGTAGCTGTTGCGCAGCGCGAGGATCTGATTGGAACGGCGGTATGTCGTGGCCAGGAGGAGCGCGGTGTCGTTGGCCTCGGTGCCCGAGGTGGTGAAGAAGACCCGGGCGTCCGGGATGCCGGACAGGCGGGCGATGCGCTCGGCGAGGTCGACGGCCTGGCGGCTCAGGTAGAGGGTGCTCGTGTGCAGGATCCGGCCGGCCTGCTCGCGCACGGCCGCCGTGACCTCCGGGAGCGCGTGGGCGGTGATGGTGGTCAGGATGCCGCCGAAGAAGTCCAGGTAGCGGTTGCCCTGGGCGTCCCAGACATGGCGGCCCTCACCATGGGTCAGCTCGATGGGCTGCTGGTAGTAGGTGGCAAGCCAGTCGGGCATGACGGCCTGGTGGCGGGCGTGCAGCGCACTGTGGACGTTCTCCGTGACGGTGCCCATGTCTCGCTCCTCCGCGTTACGGGTGCTTCGGCCGGCTACGACGGTAATCCCGTCCTGGGGCCGCTGTTCCGGGATTACCGTCGTACTCCCGCGTGGCTACGCCTGGGTCAGGGGGGCGTACGCGTCCGGGCGGCGGTCCCGGTAGAAGGCCCACTGCTGGCGGACCTCGGTGATCTTGTCGAAGTCCAGGTCGCGGACGACGAGTTCCTCGTCCTTACCGGAGGCCACCTCGCCGACGAACTGGCCGCGCGGGTCGACGAAGTAGCTCGTGCCGTAGAAGTCGTTGTCGCCGTACTCCTCCACGCCGACGCGGTTGATCGCGGCGATGAAGTACTCGTTCGCGACGGCGGCCGCGGGCTGCTCCAGCTGCCAGAGGTAGGAGGACAGGCCTCTGTGGGTGGCGCTCGGGTTGTAGACCAGTTGGGCGCCGGCCAGGCCCAGGGCTCGCCAGCCCTCGGGGAAGTGGCGGTCGTAGCAGATGTAGACGCCGACCTTGCCGACGGCGGTGTCGAAGACGGGCCAGCCCAGGTTGCCCGGCTTGAAGTAGAACTTCTCCCAGAAGCCGTGGACCTGGGGGATGTGGTGCTTGCGGTACTTGCCCAGGTAGGTGCCGTCGGCGTCGATGACGGCGGCGGTGTTGTAGTAGAAGCCGTCCTGCTCGATCTCGTAGACGGGGACGACGATGACCATGCCGGTCTCGCGGGCGAGCGCCCGCATGCGCTGGACGGTCGGCCCGTCGGGGACGGGCTCGGCCCACTTGTAGTGCTCGGCCTCCTGCACCTGGCAGAAGTAGGGGGCGTTGAAGACCTCCTGGAAGCCGATGATCCTGGCGCCGTCTGCGGCAGCAGCGCGGGCGTGCTCCTCGTGCTTGGCGATCATGGATTCGGTGTCGCCGGTCCAGGTGGCCTGGACGAGCGCGGCACGTACGACATTGGGCATGAGCGGCTCAGCTCCTTAGTACGGGAGGCCCTGGAAGACCCTGGGGGACCCAGGGAGCCCCTCCCCCACTGTGGCCTTGCCGCGCCCGTTACTCCAAGGGGACCGACCGAAGGCGATCACATTTAGCGGTCCGGGAGACCCGCACGGCGCAAAGCGGCTGCCACATCCCGGCGGCGGGAGCCGGAATGCAGGCCGGCGGCGTCCAGGAGCGGCCCGGCCAGTTCGCGGCGTTCGTAGACGATTTCGGCGGCGTCCTCCGGGGTTCGGGCGCGGACGACGGCGACCAGGAGGGTGACGGCCTCGGAGCGGTGGCCGGTGTCGACCAGGGCGGCGGCGGTGAGGGCGACGTCGGCGGCGGGGCGGGCGGCGGCCTGGTTGAGAAGAGTGCGGCAGTCGTCCTGGCGGCCGGACTCGGCGAGGGCGGCGGCCGCGGCGGCAAGGCGCGGCGGGTTCTGGGCGGCAACCTCCCACAGGAGGGTCCCGACGTCGGCGGCGAGGCCGCTCTGCTCCATGGCGGCGGCCAGCAGGGGCAGCTGCTCGGCGGGGGCGGCGGCGGCCTCGCTCATCAGGACGTACACCTCGCCGCTGCGGCCGCCACGGCGCAGCTCGGTGAGCCGGGCGGCGGTCTGCTGGGCCGCCACGCGGTGCGCCTGCCGCTCCTGGGCCACCCGGGCCTCGGCGGCGCGCCGCTCCTCCTTGCGCCCACTCGGGGCCTCGGGCGCCCCGGCGAAGCGGGCACCGCGCGCCACCCGTGCGGTGGGGGCCT
Organism: Streptomyces sp. NBC_01537; assembly: GCF_045040445.1. Taxonomy (NCBI): domain Bacteria; kingdom Bacillati; phylum Actinomycetota; class Actinomycetes; order Kitasatosporales; family Streptomycetaceae; genus Streptomyces; species Streptomyces sp. NBC_01537. The sequence continues at coordinate 1,917,632 of NZ_CP109392.1, forward strand.
CGGGCTCCGGCGCTGCCGCCGGGGTCGGCGTCTCGGGCGCCCCTGCGAAGCGCGCGCCCCCGTAGCGGGCGCCGCCGCGCGGGCGGTCCCGCTTCGTGCGGCGCGCCGGCTCGGGCTCGGGCTCCGGCTCCGGCGGGGCGGCGGGTACGGCGGCGGGAGCCTCTTCGGTGCGCGGGGCGGGGACCCTCGCAGTCGGGGCCGGTTCGGGATCGCGGAACCAGTCGTCCGGGGCCGGGGCTTGGGCGGCGTTCGTCGGAGCGGGCAGGGCCGGGGCGGGCAGTACGGGGGCAGGCAGGGCGTCGAGGCGGCCCTGCAGCTCCAGGCAGCGGGCGGTGGCCCGCTCACGGTCGTCCCGGGCCCAGGCCAGGTCGTTGGGGTCGGCGGTGCCCTGCTGGACCGCGCGGGCGGTGTCGCGCTCGTGCAGCATCGCGTACTGCCGTTCGCGCTGCATCGCGTCGAGCCGCGCGCGCAGCGTCTGTTCGGCTCCGGGCGCCGCGTCGAGTTCGGCCACGGCGGCGGTGTACAGCCGCTCCGCCAGTGCCAGCCCCTCCCCGGAGACCGGTCTGCCGTGCAGGGCGGCCACATCGTGGAGGACGGCCAGCAGCACGTCCCAGGGCGTCACGTCGGCGCCGTCGAGATACGCCTGTACGCCCTCCGGGTCGCGGGAGGCGAAGACTCCGTACCAGCCGGGCGTGTCGCCCACCGCGGCAACGAGCGAGCGGAAGTAGAGCGTGAACTCCGCCACCGCACCGCCTGTGGCATCACCGAGTCCCGCGCGCGCCCTGCGCTCCACGGTCGCTCCTCCCTGTCCGCCGCGCGAGGGCGGCGGAAGCGTGTGGTCCGCCTGGCATTCGACACCAGCGGTGTTACGGAGTGGCTACGGGGAGTTTTCAGTAGGGGCACGGTGACGGCGGGTCGAACATCACGTGCGCGGCAGGTGCCCCGTCTCCGCGTGCCAGCGCCCGCGCGCGGCGTCGAGTTCGGCCCGTGCGGCGGGGAGGCGGTCGTCCGCGCTGTGGCGGGCGGTCACGCGCGCGAGCGCTTCCCGGGCGGCCTCCTGGGAGAGGGTGTTGGCGCGGGCGTGTATGAGCTCGGTCTCGGTGTCGGCGATGAGGCCTTTGCGACGGGTCAGGAAGTCGTTCTCGTCGGCGACGGCGTTCTCGATGCGGACGGCGAAGCGGCGGACGGCGTCCTCGGGCTGGGTGCGGGGGTAGTGGACGTCGCGGACGCGGCCGTTGGGGCGGGTGACCTTTATGTAGTACTTGTGCCGGGAGGACTCGAAGCGGACCTTGAGCCCGGCGAGCGGGATGTCCTCGGAGCGGTGCCGGAGGACGTGCTGATAGAGCGTCAGTTCGCCGAGGGTCTGCTGTAGCTCGCCACGGCCGGGGTTCTGGAGCTCCTTCAGGCGCTGCTCGGCGCCGCGGATGCGCTCGCGGTAGCGGGTCTCCTCGCCGCGCACCTTGCCCTTGGCCTCGGACAGCTCGCGGCGGGCAGCCCGCTCCAGCTCGCGCACCCCGCGGCGGGCCTCGGCGAGGTCGCGCCGCTCGGCGGCGTACGCGTCCCCGAAGGCGTAGGCCCAGCCGCCGGGGTAGGCGTGGAGCCGCCAGCCGATGTAGGCGGCGCCACCGAGGAGGACGAGCAGCACCCAGACGGTGGCGGCCATGACTGGTCCTTTCTGCCGGGTCTCCGTGGGGGAAGGAGCGGTGGCTGGCGCCTGCGATTGCAAGGCGGAGGAGGGAAGCGACGCGGAGCGTCGTTGACTGACGACAACGCCGCCAGCGCTGGTGCCAGACACCGCGACGCCACGGAGACCCGGCAGAAGGGACCTAGGGCGTACCGCTGGCTTGGACGACCTGCGCGGAGCCACCACCCCGGCGGACCGGCTCGGCGGCGGCGAGCCAGCGGCCGTCGGGGAGGCGCTGGATGCCGGTGGCGGCGCCGATCTCGGCGGGTGCGGCGAAGACATGGCCGAGGGCGGCGAGCGTGGCGGCGGCAGGGGTGCCGAGGAAGGCGGCTTCGACGCTGGTGGCGGCGGTGTTGCGCTGGCTGGCGCGGGGGACGGCGATGGCGTCCTCAAGGGAGAGGCCGCGGTCGACGTGCTCGGTGAGGACCTGCAGGACGGTGGTGATGATGGTGGAGCCGCCCGGGGAGCCGAGTGCGAAGGCCACGCGGCCGTTCTTCAGCACGATGGTCGGGGAGATGGAGGAGCGGGGGCGCTTGCCGGGGCCGGGGAGGTTGGGGTCGTGGACGGTGGCGCTGGCGGGGACGAAGGAGAAGTCGGTCAGTTCGTTGTTGAGCAGGAAGCCGCGGCCGGGGACGGTGATGCCGCTGCCGCCGGTCTGCTCGATGGTCAGGGTGTAGGAGACGACGTTGCCCCACTTGTCGGCCACGGTGAGGTGGGTGGTGTTCTCGCCCTCGTACGTCGTCGGGGCGGCGTCGCCCGAGGTGGCGCAGGCGGCCGGGTTCGCGGGGTCGCCGGGGGCCAGCGGGCTGGTGAGGACGGCGTCGTCCTTGATGAGGCAGGCACGGGAGTCGGCGTAGGACTGGGAGAGCAGTCCGGCGGTCGGGACGTTCTCGAAGGCCGGGTCGCCGACCCAGCGGCCGCGGTCGGCGAAGGCGATGCGGCTGGCTTCGAGGTAGCGGTGCAGGTACTGGGCGTCGGTCAGCTTGGAGAGGTCGGTGCCCTCCAGGATGTTGAGCGCCTCGCCGACCGTTGTGCCGCCGGAGGAGGAGGGGGCGATGCCGTAGACGTCCAGGCCCCGGTAGGAGATCTTGGTGGGCGCCTGCTGCTTGGCCTTGTACGCCTTCAGGTCCGAGGCCTTCAGATCGCCGGTGCGCACGACGCGGGTCGAGGTCGGGCTGACCGGCGGATTGCGGACGGTGCTGATGATGTCGGCGCCGATGTCGCCGTCGTAGACCGCCTTGACGCCCTTGCGTCCCAACTCCTCGTAGGTGGCGGCGAGGTCGGGGTTGGTGAAGGTGGAGCCGACCACCGGGAGCGCCCCGCCGGGGAGGAAGAGCTTCGCGGTGTCGGGGAAGTCGGCGAAGCGGGCCTGGTTGGCGCTGGTCTGGTCGCGGAAGGTCGCGTCGACGGTGAAGCCGTCGCGGGCGATGTGCTCGGCGGGCTTCAGCACCTGCTTCAGGGACTTCGAGCCCCAGGTGCTCAGCGCCGTCGACCAGGTGGCGGGCGTGCCGGGGACGCCTACGCTCAGGCCGCTGGTGACGGCGTCGGCGAAGGGAATGGCCTGGCCGTTCTCGACGAAGAGCTGGTCGGTGGCGGAGGCGGGGGCGGTCTCGCGGCCGTCGATCGTGGAGACCTTGTGGGTCCTGGCGTTGTAGTAGACGAAGTAGCCGCCACCGCCGATGCCGGAGGAGTACGGCTCCGTCACGCCGAGCGCGGCGGCGGTGGCCACGGCCGCGTCGACCGCGTTGCCGCCGTGCTTGAGCACCTCGATGCCCGCGGCGGAGGCGTCCACGTCCACGCTGGCGACGGCTCCGCCGTAGCCGACGGCCACCGGGACCTTGGCGGGGGCCGGCTGTACCGCCTGAGCCGTCGGGGGTGCGGCGGCCACCGAGACAAGAGCCGCACCGACAGCCAACAGCGACACACTGCGACGACGCATACGTGGACCTCCACCTGGGCGACCGCGGACCGTGCCCCGCAGCGTATCGGGATCACGCCCAACTCGTCAGGAGCACGTCAGTGCGAATACCCCGGACAGCGCTACCATTCGCGCCCATGAGCGACGACCTGCGCAACATCATCCTGGGCCTGGCCGCGACCGCCATCAGCGCCGCACTCGGCTGGTTCGTCCGCACCTACCTCTGGCGGCGCAGACTCGGCCACCAGCAGCGCTTCTTCGGGCTGCCCACCGGCTCCGAGTGCCTGCTGGTGGTCAACCGCGACCCGGGATCGCGGGATTGGAGCGTGGCGCGCAACGACGTGTTCGCGCTGATCGAGCTGGCCTCGATCGTCAAGGACTGCCGGGCGCACGCCGAGATCCTGCCGCACGACACGGCGTGGCAGGGCTTCGGGGCGCGTACGGAGTTCTGCATAGGCGGGCCGGTGTCCAACCAGCGGATGGCGGCCCATCTGCGCACCATGCTGCCCGGCGTCGAGGTCAACCCCGACAACCTCGGCCCGGACCGGGGCGCGCTCACCATCGCCGGGGAGACCTACCGGCTGGACAAGGGGTCGGTGGAGTACGTACTGCTGGCGCGTCTGGCCGCCGACGAGAACACCGGGAACAGCCGGCCGGTCTTTCTCTCCTCCGGCCAGACGGCGATCACCAATCAGGCGGCCGTGCGCTATCTGGTCCGCCACCACACGCGGCTGGCCCGCAAGTACGGGGGCGACGGCTCGTTCTGCCTGCTGCTGAAGGTGATCAATTCGACGGCGTACGGCCCGGACGTGGTGGAGGTCGTCGCCGATGTCACCCGCCCGGCATCCACACCGGTCAGTCGTCCGGCCATCGCGACGGCAGAATGACCGCGTGAGCGAACCACAGATCAGCTTCTGGAGATCGCCCTGGCTGCGCCCGATGGCGGCCCGGGACCCGGCGGAGCCGCACCGCGCCGCGACGCCGCTGGAGCTGCTGTTCGACCTGTGTTTCGTGGTGGCCGTGGCCCAGGTCGCAGCCCAGCTGCACCACGCGCTGTCCGCCGGCCATGTGTCGTCCGGGCTGGTCAGCTATCTGATGGTCTTCTTCGCCATCTGGTGGGCCTGGATGGGGTTCACATGGTTCGCCTCCGCGTACGACATCGATGACGTCCCTTACCGGCTGACCACGTTCGTGCAGATCACCGGCATCCTGATGCTGGCCGCCGGGGTGCCGCGCGCCTTCGCCGAGCACGACTTCACGCTGCCGGTGATCGGCTATGTCGTCATGCGCACCGGGCTGGTGTCGCAGTGGCTGCGGGCCGCCCGCTCCCATCCGGAGGGGCGGGCCACGGCGCTGCGCTACGCCGCCGGGATCGTCGTCATCCAGTGCGCGTGGGTCGGCTGGCTCTTCGTGCCGGACGGGTGGCGGACGGCGACCTTCGTGGCCCTGGGCATCCTGGACGTCTGCGTACCGATCATCGCCGAGGCCTCCTGGCAGACGCCGTGGCATCCGCACCACATCGCGGAGCGGTACAGCCTGTTCACCCTCATCGTTCTGGGCGAGTCGGTGCTCGCGGCGACCCTGGCGGTGCAGCAGGCGCTGGACGAACGGGAGACGCCGCTCGCGCTGTTCGGTGTGGCCGGGGGCGGGCTGCTGATCGTCTTCTCCGTGTGGTGGCTGTACTTCGCCAAGCCGGCCGCCCAGTTCCTGACCTCCAACCGGGTGAGCATTCCCTGGGGATACGGCCACTACCTGGTCTTCGCCTCGGTGGCGGCGGTGGGCGCGGGCCTGGCGGTCAACATCGACTACGCCACCCACCACGCCCACCTCTCGCACGCCGCCGCAGGGGCCGCCGTGACCGTGCCCGTCGCGGTGTTCCTTCTCGTCCTGTACGTCCTGCACGTCCGGCCGCACCATGTGAGCCTCGCGCACGCGCTGCTCATCCCGGGCACCGCCGTCCTGGTGCTCGCCGTGACCTTCACCGGCATTCCGGTGCTGGCGACCGGGCTGCTGCTGGCGGCCCTGGTCGCGGTCTCGGTGGTGGTCAGCCGGCCTGCCTGACGCACAGCAGCCGGTCCAGGACGGCCGCCGCCATCGCCTGCTCCCCCAGCGCGTTGGGGTGCGCGGGGGCGGCGGGCGAGGCCGGGGCCAGCGGCTCGATCCAGCGCACGCCGGGGGCGGTGCACATGTCGTGGCCGATGGTCGGGGCGTAGGTGTCCACGTAGGTGGCGTGGGCGGCGCGCGCCTGCCGGGCGAGCATCGCGTTGAGCTTCTTCTCGGTGTCGCGCAGGTACGCGAAGTCGCCGTCGGCGAACGGGACGGCGGGGCGGCAGCCGACGCCGCTGTCGGGCAGCAGGTCCGGGTAGCCGACCACGACGACGTCGGCATGCGGGGCGCGCTTGTGGATGCCCGCGAGGACCGCCGCGATCTTGGGCGCGGTCTGGGCGATGCTCGCCTCCAGCTGATCCGTACCGCTCGCGTTGTAGTACGCCCGGCAGGGGCTGCCGGTGGGGGCGGTGGCGGCCACGTAGGCGCACGTACCGATGATGGTGCCGAAGCCGATGTCGTTGCCGCCGATCTGAAGGGTGACCAGGTCGGCGCTCTTCGTCACGGCGTCCAGCTGCGGTGGGTTGGTGCCCTGGGCCTGCCACATCTGGGCGGTGGTGGCGCCGGCGCAGCTCACGTCGGTGAGGGCGGTGCGTCGCAGCCGCGCGGTGACCAGGTTGGGGTAGTTGCTGCTGGACCGGGCGCAGTTGGCGTCGACCTGGACCGGGATGACCGGTCCTGAGGTGTACGAGTCGCCGAGTGCGACGTAGTCGCGGGCACCGTGTGAGCCCGGAGAACCCTGCGAGCCGTGCGCGGCGGCCGGGAGGGCGGTGCCGGCGGTGAGGGCGATCGCGGCGCCGAAGGCGGCGGCCCCCCGAACGAGCATACGTCTGCGCATGATTGTTCCCCCCTGTGGCCTGTGTCCTCGTTGACGTGATCAGATTCGGGGCGCCGGAGACGACTGTCAATGACTTGGACGGCGGAACGTTACTCCCGCGTAGCACCCGGCATGACGAAGCCCCCGGGCCGTCGGACCCGGGGGCTTCAGCAATCGAACAACCGTCAGGAGCTGGTGGGCGCCGGGCTGGCGCCGCCCTGGCCGCCGCCGCCGAAGCCGCAGCCGCCCTGGCCGCCACCCTGGCCGCCCTGACCACCCTGGCCGCCGCCGGGGGCGCCGGAGGGGGCACCGGAGGGGGCGGCACCGGTCGGCATGCCGGAGGCGTTGCCGGTGGGCGCGCCGGACGGCGCGCCGCTCATGTTGCCGGTCGGTGCGCCGGACGGCGCGCCGGAGCCGCCCTGGCCGCCGCCGGGGCCGCCGGAGGGACAGGCGGTGCTGTTGCCGCCGGCGCCGGTGCCGCTGCTGGACGAGGAGTCCGATCCGCAGCCGGCCAGCAACAGGGTCGAGGCGGCCAGCAGTACGACGGCTGCGGGTGCCGTCCGGCGGCGGATCCTCAGGACACGAGTCATGGGTCAGTAGCTCCTCAAGGTCCGGCGTACTCGACGCCAGGAGAGATCGGTTCACCCATGAGCCAAGCGGACCAGTCTGTGCCCCCACCATGCCCGTCCCATGGCAAACCTGTGGCTTGGGCAAAGGGATGGTCAAGGTGGTTTGAATGCGTGAAAGACCCTCAGACAGCAACGACCCGGGGAGCTCTCCGGGTCGTCGGGCTCAGCCGAGGACGCGGTGGACGAGGGTGTCCCGTTCCGGCTTGGGGATGGCGGTCCAGCGGGTCCCGCGGATCGCGCCCTCCAGGGCGAGCAGGGTGTGCGTGCAGGCGTCCTCCGGGAGCCCCTCCCGGATCTTCTCGAAGGCGCGGCCGGCGCCGAGCCGGCGCAGCTCGTCGGCGTCCGTCACACCGGCGCGGTGCAGGCGATCCGCGAGGACCGCTCCGATGTTCGGCATCTGCTGCAGGGAGTCCATGCGGCCATCATGCACCGCCGGACGGTCCGTCAGACCGCGATCTCGGCCCAGACACGCTTGCCGCCCGGGAGGAGTTCCGTACCCCAGCGGAAGGTGTACGCGGCGACCAGCTGCAGCCCGCGGCTGCTCTCGGCGGTGGTGGGGAACGGGCCGGTCAGGATCAGGCAGGGCAGCGAGCGCGAGCAGTCGCGTACCGAGATGTGCACCAGGGTCATTCTGCGCCACAGGGTCAGGCCTATCTGGCGGCCGCCGGCATGGCGCACCGCGTTGGTCACGAGCTCGGCGAGCACGACGCTCGCCGTCTCCAGGAGATGCCCCAGGCCCCACACGTCCAGGGTCGCGGCGAGGATCCGGCGGGCCTGCCGGGGAGCCTGTTCGTCGCAGGGCAGGAACACCTCGCCGACCAGCAGGGTGGTCGGCGGGTAGTCCACGGGTTCGATGTGCTCGACGGAGGCGAGGGCGGTGCCGGCGACCGGTTCGGGGCGGGCTTGCGGGGGTAGTTCTTCACCGGGCTGCTCTCCGGTATCTCGGAGGATTGGCGCCTGTGCGGCCAGGTTTTCACTCATTTGTCCACCTCATTGATGGTGCAGGTGGCGCTGAGCTTTCCGTGAAGACCCTGTGAAAGCGATACCCCCGCGCTATTCTCACGGCGATATACCTCCTGGTAACAAGTCCAGGGGCCGTCTGCGCGGGCGGGAGAGTTCACACATGTCCGGTCAGTCTTCGTCGTCCTCAGGCGACTCCGTCGAGATCCCCGATTGGGCCTGGCTCCGGGAAGAGATACGTGAGGCTCTGCGGAGCCGTGACGCGGGCGCCATCCTGCGCTTCGCCCAGCAGTACGGCGGTGCGAGCCAGTCACGGATAGCCGCCGCCACCGGGCTGTTGCAGGGGCGCGTCAACGAAATCGTGCGCAACCGCCGGGTGGTGGTCCGGATCGATGTCTTCGAACGCATCGCGGCCGGCCTGCGCATGCCGGACGACGCGCGGCTGCTCATGGGGCTCGCGCCGCTGCGCTTCAGCCAGTCCGGTCCGCAGGACCTGTTCGAACATCCGCAAGTGGCGGCGGTGGCCCGGACGAAGCCGGAGGCGTTCACCGAGATCCGTCAGGCGGCCGCGAGCGCGGGGGCGGTGGACGTGATCGGCGTACGGGCCCTGGGCATGGTCGCGATGGGGGATTCGCTGCTGCGGGGGCCGTTAACGAGGGTCGGCCGTGAATGCGAGCCCCTGCTGCGGGTGCTGATCCTGCACCACGAGAGCCCGGCGGTGTCCCGGATCGCCGAGGAGGTCGGCGAGACGCCGCGGTTCTTCTCCGCGAGCCTGCGCTTCGCGGAGGAACTGCTCGCCGAACTGGCCGAGGAGGGCACCCTCAAGATGGAGGTGTACCGTTACATGGCGCCGCCCGTATGGCGGATGATCCGGCTGGACGGCACGACCTTCGCCGCCGTCATCGGCGCGCGCAGCGACCCCAACTCGTCGCTGGTGTACCGGCTCTCCACGACCCCGCCGGGGTCCTTCGCGCACGGCTTCGAACGGCAATTCGAGGCGATGCGGGAGGGCGCGGAGCGGGTCATCTGACCCGCCGCCCGACGGTCGGACCTGCGAGCGGTCGAACTGCGAGCGGTCAGACCTCCGACGCCTCGGCGTACGCCTGCGACAGCTCCGGCGTACCGCTCTCCGCCCAGTCGTGGCCGATCGCCACCACGTCGATCTCCCGTCCGGAGCCGAGTGTCACCACCGGCTGCCCGTTCGGCCACACCTGCCAGGCGGCCCCCGGCACCGTGCGGATGATCACCGTGCCCAGGTACAGGCCCGCGTCATTGCCCAGCCAGGGCAGCTCCTCCGGGTCGTCGCGCCAGCTCGGCACCAGCTGGTCCAGCCGCCCCAACGACTCCGCCGTGTCATCGAGTTCGACCCCGGCAGCGGCGGCCCGCTCCCGCAACAGGCCGCACTCCGACAGCAGCTCCGCCACCCGCTCCTGGTCGTCCGCGCCAGTGCTGTACACGGCGATGCCGCGCGGGGTGCGGTGCCGTCTGAGCCAGCTGTCCAGGAACGGGAAGTCCATGCCGTCCAGCCTACGCAGCCTACGTGTGGATCTCGTACGCCTTGCGCAGCGTCTCGTGCACCGTCCATGTCGTCCGGTCGCCCTCGCGGAGCACGCCCACGACCCCCGGCGCCAGTTCCAGGGTCGGCCCGTCCTCGACCTCGACCGTGGCACGGCCGCTGACGACGACGAACATCTCGTCGGCCTCGACATCCGTCACGACGCCCGGTGTGATCTGCCAGATGCCCCGCAGACGGGTGCCGTCCGCCGACTCCCACAGCACCTTTCCGGTGACTTCGGGCTGCCCGGAGACGACCTGCGAGAGGTCCAGCGGCTCGGACTCCAGTTCGGCGTCGGGTACGCGGACCGCGAAGGAAGGGGACAGCTGATCGATGGCGCTCATGGACGCCGAGCGTAGGGGACGGAGCCGCCGGAAATCGAACGACACGTTGTATACGTTCTGTTGCCGCACAATACGTTACGTAAAGGTGCCCGGCAGATGAAGGGGCATGCGCATGAGCCATGTGCACCACGAGCGAGCGGCCGCGGACCGGGCGGTGGCGCTGCTGGCCGAACTGGCGGGCCGGGCGCCCCGGGTGGTGCGTCTGGGGCCCGGGGCCACGGACGCGGAGATCGACGGGTGGGGCGTGCCGTTGCCCGACGGCGTACGCCGCCTGGTGCGGGCCGTGCGGGCGTTCCGGATCGGGGCGGCCCGGGACGGCGAGTGGTACAGCCTCGCGCCCGAGCGGGGGCTGGCCTCGGGCGGCTGGGCGACGGGACCGCCGGGGTCGGCGCACGTGGTGCACGAGGCGGGCGGTGACCTGCTGTTCGTGGACGTGGACGGTACGAGCCGCGCCTGGGGGCCGGTGTTCGCGGCCACCGGGGTCTTCCACGAGACCTGGGCCTATGCCGCCCCCTCCCTGGTCGCGTGGGTGACCGGGCTGGCCCGCGCGGGGCTGGCCGCCGTACGGGCCAATGACGACGACGAAGCCCTGCTGGAGCGCCTCGCCGAGGCCTCGCGCGTCGTCTCCTACCGCCCCGACCTGCACGGCACGCCGGTCCCGCAGGCCCGCGCCGGCGCGGGCGCCGACCCCGAACTGGCCTCCGTGCTGGCCGCGCTTCCGGACGACGCCCTCGTCGTCGACCTGCGCGACGTCCCCGCCCCGGTCACCCTGCACCTGCCGTGCCCGCCCGCGCTGCGGGGCGGGCACGTGGAATTCCAGCGCCGGGCGGGCGGGCGCTTCGCGATCGGCTATCCGCGCACGCCGCTCGGGGCTCAGACGTCCAGGTCCACCACGACCGGGGCGTGATCTGACGCGCCCTTGCCCTTGCGCTCCTCACGGTCGACGTAGGCGTCACCCACGGCCTTGGTGAAGGGCTCGTTCGCGTAGACGAGGTCGATGCGCATGCCCCGGTTCTTGGGGAAGGCGAGCTGGCGGTAGTCCCAGTAGGTGTACGGGCGGTCGTACTTCAGCGGGCGCGGCACCACATCGCTGAGCCCCGCCTCGCGCAGCGCCGCCAGCGCGGCCCGCTCGGCCGGGGTGACATGGGTCAGGCCCTCGAAGACCGCAGGGTCGTAGACGTCCTCGTCCGCCGGCGCCACGTTGTAGTCGCCCAGGATCGCGAACGGGCGCTCCCCGGCGGCGTCCTCGGCCACGGCCGCCTTCAGCGCCTCGAACCAGCGCAGCTTGTACGCGTAGTGGTCGTGCTCGACCTCACGGCCGTTGGGCACGTAGACCGACCAGACCCGCACCGGGCCGCAGGTGGCGGACACGGCCCGCGGCTCGTCCGTGTCCTCGTACAGGGGGCCGCCGGGCAGACCCTTCACCACGTCCGCCAGGCCGACGCGGGACAGCAGCGCCACGCCGTTCCAGCGGCCGGTGGCGTTGACGGCCGCCTCGTAGCCGAGGGCGCGCAACTCGTCGAAGGGGAACTGCTCCTCGGAGCACTTGGTCTCCTGGACGCACAGCACGTCGGTGTTGCTGCTCTCCAGCCAGGCCAGCAGCCGGGGCAGGCGGGCGGTGATCGAGTTGACGTTCCATGTGGCGATGCGCATGCCCTCGAATGTACCGCCCGCCTCTGACAGCCGGGCTCAGGCGAGGTCGAGGCTCTCCCCGGGGGCCAGGCTGCCGTGCTCGGCGCCGCCGATGCCGGCCCCGTTGGGTCCCAGGCCGTTGTTGTAGACCATGTGGCCGATGTCCGTCAGCAGCCCGTCGTGCACGTCGATCGCCCGCTGCGGCTTGATCTCGCGTACGTAGTCGATCACCTCGCTGATCTTGCTCCACGGGGCGTGCACCGGCAGCAGCAGAGTGTCGACCGGACTGTCCGGCACGGTCAGCGCGTCGCCGGGGTGGAAGACGCTGCCGTCGACCAGGTAACCCACATTGGTGATGCGCGGGAGGTCCGGGTGGATCACGGCGTGCAGTTGGCCGTGGACCTGGATGTCGAACCCGGCGGCGGAGAAGGTGTCGCCCTCCCCCACCGTGTGCACCCGTCCCGGGAAGGCCGCCGAGACCAGGTCCGCGACGCTGCGCAGCGTCCAGATCTGCGCCCCGGGGTTCGCTTCGAGAGCGGCGCGCAGCCGGTCCTCGTTGAAGTGGTCCAGGTGCTCGTGCGTGACGAGGATCGCCTCGGCGCCGACCGCCGCGTCCTCCTCGCTGAAGGTCCCGGGGTCGATGACGAGCGTGCGCCCGTCCTTCTCCAGGCGGACGCAGGCGTGGCCTTTTTTGGTCAGCTTCATGCGTCCATGATGGCCGACCGGGGCCGCCGTGGTGATCGTCAGCGTGGTGCTGTTTCTTCCTGGATGACGCGCTGCGCCACCGCGAACGCGGAGTTCGCCGTCGGCACCCCGCAGTAGACGGCGGTGTGCAGCAGCACCTCCTTGATCTCGGCCGGGCTGAGCCCGTTGCGCAGGGCGGCCCGCGTATGGAAGGCCAGTTCGTCGTAGTGGCCCCGCGCGGCGAGGGCGGTGAGGGTGATGACGCTGCGCGTGCGGCGGTCCAGTCCCTCGCGGGTCCAGACCTCGCCCCAGGCGTAGCGGGTGATGAACTCCTGGAAGTCCTCGGTGAACTCGTCGGCGCGCTCGGCGGCCCGGTCGACATGCGCGTCGCCCAGCACCTCACGGCGCACCTTCATTCCCGCGTCGTACGGGTCCGGGCGGGTGCCCGCGGCCCGCGCGGGCGGCACGGCCGCGACGGGGGCGGGTGCCGGGGCGGGGACCGCCCCGGCGGCGGGCGCGGCGGGGGCGGCCGTCTCCGTCCAGTCGGCGCCGAACTGGCGTACGAGCAGATCGGTGACGGCGGCGGGCTGCTCCACCGGGACGAGGTGCGAGGCGCCCGGCACGATCGCGAGCCGGGCGTCGGGTATCCCGGCGACGAGCACGCGGGCGTCGGCCGGCGGGGTGACCGGGTCCTCCGCGCCGCCGAGGACGAGGGTCGGGACGGCGAATCCGCCCAGCTGTTCCCTCAGGTCGTGGGCGGCCAGGGCCTCGCAGGCGGCGATGTAGCAGCCGGGGTCGGTGGTGCGTACCATCTGCACCGCCCACTCGACAATGGCGCCTTGCGCAGTACGGAAAACGGGGGCGAACCAGCGCTCGGGCGTGCTCTGCGCGATCTGCTCCAGCCCGTTGGCCCGTACGATCACGCCGCGCTGGCGCCACTCGTCCGGGGTGCCGTAGCGGGCCGAGGACGAGATCAGCGCGAGGGATGCCAGCCGGTGCGGCGCGCGCAGCGCGAGCTGGGTGCCGATGGCGCCGCCGATGGAGCAGCCCGCGTAGCCGAAGGTGTCCACGCCGAGCCCGTCGAGGGTCGCGAGCAGCCGTTCGGTGAGTTCGGTGATGGAGGACGCCGGCCGGGCGGGGGCCGCGCCGTGACCGGGGAGGTCGTAGCGCAGGACACGCCATTGGCGCGCCAGGTCCGGCACCTGGCGGTCCCACATGTGCCATGTGGTACCGAGAGCTGGGCCCAGAACCAGGATCGGTGCGTCTTCTGGCCCGTCAAAGCGGTATGGCAGGGTCTCTTCCGTCGTCTCGCTCACCCGCCCGAGCCTCTCATCTGTCACAACAGCCCCTATGAGCGGGGCCCGGCTGTAGCTGTTTGACCAGGTAGAAGACCTCGCCCATCCTCCCGCCCCTCACTGGTCCGTCCTGCTCGGCGTCCTGCTGCGCCTCGCCCTCACCCGTGGCCGGCGTAGGCGACGGTCAGAACCGGGCCCGGATCGTCACTTGGGCGGTCCTCGGCGCAGCCGCCGTGCTGCTCGCCTGGGGGTACGCCGAGGCCTGCCGGGTGCCACGGGTGCGCCAGCTCGACGTACAACTCCCGTGCATGGGGGCCGGGTTGGACGGCATGCGCGTCGTCCTCATCACCGACACCCGCTACGGCCCTCTCGACCGCGCCTGCTGGTCGGCACGGGTCTGCGAGACGGTCAACACGCTGAAGGCCGATCTGGTCTGCCACACCGGAGACATCACGGACGGCACAGCCGAACGCCGCCACGCCCAGGCCGCCCCACTCGGCACCGTGCGAGCCACCCTGGCCCGGGTCTACGTCACCGGCAACCACGAGTACTACAGCGAGGCCCAGGGCTGGGTCGACCTGATGGACGAGCTGGGCTGGGAACCGCTGCGCAACCGCCATCTGCTGCTCGAACGCGGTGGCGACACCCTCGTGGTCGCCGGCGTGGATGACGTCACGGCCGAGTCCTCCGGCCTCGCCGGCCACGGCGCCCACCTCGCCGGAGCCCTGCACGGCGCCGACCCCGACCACCCCGTGCTGCTCCTGGCCCACCAGCCCAAGTTCGTCGACCGGGCAGCAGCCGCCGGCGTCGACCTCCAGCTCTCCGGCCACACCCACGGCGGCCAGATCTGGCCCTTCCACCACCTGGTCCGCATCGACCAGCCCGCCCTCGCCGGCCTCAGCCACCACGGCCCCCGCACCCTCCTCTACACCAGCCGCGGCACCGGCTTCTGGGGCCCGCCGTTCCGTGTCTTCGCCCCCAGCGAGATCACCCTGCTCGTACTCCGCTCCCCGCACCCGCCCCCCACGCCGTAGCGCTGGGCGGGCCGGCGGTTCCGCCTGGAGATGCTGCAGTGCGCCGGCACCCCGAAGAAGGGCTACGCATCCTGCAACGCCCTGCGCGTCACCAGCGGCACCACCGCCTTCCAGGAAGAGCAGGCGGCGAAGAAGGGCATCGCACCCCGGACCGTCCGGCCGAACGCCGCCGCGGACTCCCCCACCGGCTACGACCCCAGCGACCTGCAGTCGGCCCACGGCCTGACCTCCGCCGCCTCCGCCAGCTGCTCCGGCAGAACCATCGCCGTCGTCGACGCCTACGACGACCCGAACGCCGAGTCGGACCTGGCCAACACCCACGACAGTCAGGCTCTGATGCCCCTGTCCGGAGCCTCCCGCCGATCCGCTCCACCGCGGCCGCACCGACGCCGGTCGGCCAAGCTCCACGGGGCAAGGGCTGTGACTACTTCCACTTGCGCTGATGGCCGCACTGGCAAGGCATCACCCCCTACAGCGCTGACGGTGGACTATGGCCACTTCGTCTCGCAGATCAGGGTTGTGTGAACTACGTATTTACGCGGCCGACCTCGATCGTGTGTGGAGCGAGCCGAGATGTACGCGCTTTCGATGGCCCGTGGAGTGCCGGAGGCGAGGGAGTCGCCGGGAGAGGCCGCCGGCGCAGGCGATTCCCCGCCAGGGCAGAAACGACGGCACACACGCAGCGCGCGGCGTCCAGCGGCTCGTGCATGCCGGCCACCGTGCAGGCGAAGCCGGTGCCCTGCGAACCGGCACACCGCGTCATTCCGAAGGAATGCGAAACTCGAATTCGGGACGGTCCCACGGCACGGCGGGCGGGTTCGCAAACGCGGTCCCGGTCCGCACCGCACCCACACGGTGGTAGAAGTCCTCGGCGGGAAGATGCGACACGACCTTGAGACGGTCGAGCCCGGCGGCACGGGCCTCGGACTGCATGTGCGCCACGAGCAGCCGTCCAATACCCCGTCCTTGCGCTTCGTCGGCAACGAACAGCAGGTCGAGCTCCGGTGGAGCGAGGACGAGCGAGTAGAACCCGAGGACCCGGCCTCCATGCTCGTCGGCGCCGACGGCCACAAAAGCGCGGTGGGCCTCGATGTAATCAGGACCGACCCGGTAGCCCTCCACTGCGGCCGCGTACTTACCCTCGTAGGCGCCTGAGCCACGCACGAGCCGCGTGAGCCGTTTGGCATCCCGCGCGACGGCCCTCCGTATCGTGATCGACTGGCTGATCGGGGAAGTGCGTGAACTCATCGGGAGAGTATTTCGCACCGGGAAGTGCCTTCCTGCGGCGGGTCGGCTGCTCAGGCAGGCGTTCCTGCACCGCTCCCGGGAACCACTCGTGCGAGCGCAACCGATCTCACGCCGAAGCCGCGCCGGAGCGCTTCTGTGCGGCTTCGGCGTCTCACGGCTCCGCACGGAGGTCCCCGTCGGAACGGTTTCTGGCGGGCCTCACCGCCCCTATGTCCGACCAGCGGAAACGCGGCGATCACGTCCGGAAAGACAACAGCTTCTTACGCACCTCAACCACTTCACGGCCCGATGCCGACCTCGACGCAGGGAGATCGTGTGGAACCGATCCACGGCAGTAACCCGCTCACGCATCACGTGACAGGTGGCTCCGCTTCCGGAGGTGTCAACCGGTCCCTGCCGGTACGTGGTCGTCAGCATGGGCTGCGGCGACGCCTGCCCGGTCTTCCCCGGCAAGCGCTACCTCGAATGGACCCTGGACGGCCCCGCAGGCGAGACCGTCGACAACGTCCGCCCCATCCGCGACGACATCGAGCGCCGCGTCCGCGGCCACCTCGACGACCTCGGCGTCCCGGCAAAGCACTGACCGCAGACATTGCTACGACGGCCGGCCGGCGACTCGCCCTTCGGCGGCGTGCACAGCGACTGAGGCGACCGGGTTCCTTGCCGGGACGTATCGGCTGAACACAGCGCCGTGAGCGGTGCACACCGCTCCTGCCGACTGTCCCGGCCAACGCAGTGATCACGACATCACCCGGCCATGGCCGCGCATGCCTGCCTGGCCGTCCTGCATGCCCGAGAGCTGGACGCGGCCACAGGAGAAACGGCCGTGGGGCGGCAGGCGCAAGGGAGACCTGAAGCCTCCTCACTGGGTTGGAGTCGGGCGGTTCGGCCTCTTCGGAGGCCAGTACGCCCGTACCCTTCGTGGTGTCTACGGCGTCACATAACGGGCGCCAAACCAGTGGAGGCAACACCACGTGCTGATTGCTCAGCGTCCGTCCCTGACCGAAGAGGTCGTCGACGAGTTCCGCTCCCGGTTCGTGATCGAGCCCCTGGAGCCGGGCTTCGGCTACACCCTCGGCAACTCCCTGCGTCGCACGCTCCTCTCCTCGATCCCCGGCGCTGCTGTCACCAGCATCCGTATCGACGGCGTCTTGCACGAGTTCTCCACCGTGCCGGGCGTCAAGGAGGACGTCACCGACCTCATCCTCAACATCAAGCAGCTGGTGGTGAGCAGCGAGCAGGACGAGCCGGTCGTGATGTACCTGCGCAAGCAGGGCCCGGGTGTGGTCACCGCCGCCGACATCGCGCCCCCGGCCGGTGTCGAGGTGCACAACCCCGACCTCGTCCTCGCCACGCTCAACGGCAAGGGCAAACTGGAGATGGAGCTGATCGTCGAGCGCGGTCGCGGCTACGTCTCCGCTATCCAGAACAAGCAGGTCGGTCAGGAGATCGGGCGCATCCCGGTCGACTCGATCTACTCACCGGTGCTGAAAGTCACGTACAAGGTCGAGGCGACCCGTGTCGAGCAGCGCACCGACTTCGACAAGCTGATCGTCGACGTCGAGACCAAGCAGGCCATGCGTCCCCGTGACGCCATGGCGTCCGCCGGTAAGACCCTGGTCGAGCTGTTCGGTCTCGCTCGCGAGCTGAACATCGACGCCGAGGGCATCGATATGGGTCCGTCCCCGACGGATTCCGCCCTTGCCGCTGATCTCGCCCTGCCGATCGAGGAGCTCGAGCTCACCGTTCGGTCGTACAACTGCCTCAAGCGCGAGGGCGTCCACTCGGTGGGTGAGCTTCTGGCACGTTCCGAGGCGGACCTGATGGACATCCGCAACTTCGGTACGAAGTCGATCGAAGAGGTCAAGACGAAGCTGGCCGGACTGGGCCTGGGCCTCAAGGACAGCCCGCCCGGATTCCACCCCATGGCCGCGGTCGACAGCTTCGCCATCAACGACGCGGACACGAGGTTCGTCGAGACCGAGCAATACTGAACGGTGCGCCGCGCCGGTCGATCAGTCCTGGCCAGCTTCCGAGGATGGTGACGGGGCGGGACCGTCGCTGAGAATGGGCGGCAGGAACTGGGCATCGGCCCCGCCAAATGCGCACCGTGTCCACATGCATTCGCGTCTGCACGGCTATCCGGGCGTTGGAACACCCTCGGGCTGCCAGAAGCACGATGGTTGCCCGCTGCCGCGCCTGATGCGGGGTCTTGCGGCCGTAGGCCATCGTCTTCAGCCGGTGGCGCTCGGAAGCGGTCAGCACGACGGGCAGGGCGACACAGACAGGCACGACCATCGCGGCGAAGAGACCGATTTCTCTTCCAGGACAGGTACGGGGGCACCGACGGAACTACGCGACCAGCAGGTTCGCAGCCATGGCGATTGCCGCTGCCCGCGCTAAGCGGGGCTGTTTCCTGATCCGTAGCTCCGCTGATCCTGCGAGTTGGGGCGTCCCAGACAACCCCTGCAGTACGCAAGGCCGTTCCCGTCACCGGTCGGCTCTCCGCGCTTGCGGCGGAGTGTGACCACGCCCAGACCATCTCCCATGAGGCGAGCTGAGTGCTGCACTCGGCCGCCGGGCAGAGCCACAAGCAGGGGGTACTGCAGCTTTGGGCCGTCCACCAGGCGCTCCTTCCAAGACTTCGGACGATATCGAGTTACGTCGGTCTAATGCACAGGGTTTCGTCGGTGCACCGTACGGGGCGGCGGGCGGCACCTCGACCGGCCCAAAGCCGGTCAGCCTCGGAGCCAGGGACTTCTTAGTGCGTCGTGGCAAAGGGAGTCCCTGTTCGACGAGCAGGGGGCTTCTTCGTGTGCGGGGCGTGATCGCGGAGGGGTAGGGGCAGGCAGCGGACGGCTTGTTGTTGATCGAGGAGGGTGCGATGCCGTCGGTGCTGGGGTTGATGGAACGGCGTGAGGCGCAGGCGAGGCAGGATCTGGAGTCCTGGACGGAGGTTCTGGAGCAGGCTCAGGCGGAGGTGGATGCCGCGCGGGAGCGAGTCGAGCGGGCCCGGGTGGGGCGTGAGGAGCTCGTGTCGGTGCTGGCAGAGGAGATCCCGGTGAATACGCCGGTTTCCGTGCCTTCTGGTGGTGAGATGGCTGCCGCCGCTGGATCGAGCGGCTTGGGCGCGGGGCATGGCGAGAGGCCGCCGGCGTGGCGGTCGGGCACGGGCGAGGAGGTGCTCAGCGGCCTCTATCGGGAGGTGTTCGCCGCTGCGGTGGCTGCTTCGGGGCCGGTGAACGGGGTCGAGCTGACGCGGGCGGTGGGCCGGGAAGCGGAGATCAAGAACGAGGTGGAGAAGATCCGTCACCGTGCCTACGTGCTGGAGAAGCGGGGCTGGCTGCTGCGGGCGAAGGACGGACGGTTCACGCCCGCGCCCGGAACAGTCGGCCGGGGCGCTTCTCCGGCCAGCGCGGAGCGTCTGCGGCCAGGCGCCGGGACAGCCTGATCACGGCGGCCCACCACACCATCTGGGCGTGGTGGTCGAGGCGGCGATCGTGGTCGCGGTTGAGGCGGCGTGAGCGGGAGAGCCAGCTCAGCGTGCGCTCCACCACCCACCTGCGGGCCAGGACGACAAATTCACGTTGCCCGTCGGATCGGCGCACGACCTCGATCCGGACTCCGTGACGGGCGAACGCCTTCGCCAGCGCCGGCCCCTGGTAGGCACTGTCGGCCCACACCAGCTTCAACAGCCGGCCCGGCTGGTCCATGAATGTCTCCAGCAGCGCGGGGGCGGCCTTGGAGTCGTGCACATCGGCCGTGGTCACGGTCACCTCCAGGAGCAGGCCCTCGGTATCGGTCAGGATGTGGCGCTTGCGCCCGTCACGTGACTTGCCGCCGTCGTATCCGCGACTGTCCTCGCCGACGCTCTCGGAGGCGTCCACCGACTGACTGTCGATGATTCCCGCGCTGGGCTCGGCATTGCGGCCTGAGCGTTCCCTCGCCGTGCGGCGCAGGCGTTCGTGCAGTTCACGCACGTAGTCGCAGGCCCGCCAGCGGCGGAAGAAGTCGTAGACCGCCCGCCAGTGCGGGAAGTCGACCGGCATGGCCATCCACTTCACGCCGTTGTCGACCAGGTAACGCACAGCGTCGAGCATCTCGCGGTGGCAGTACGCCTCCGGACGCCCGCCCCGCTTGAGGAGCCAGGCCGGCACCGGCATCGCGGAGCGGACCTCGGCCCACTCCGCATCCGTCATGTCACTCGGATAGCAGCCTGCCCGCAGCCCCGGAGCGATCGAACCGAACCGGTGCACGTAGCAGTCACACCCAGGGGGTGAGCGCGGTGGACGCAGGCACAGTGGTACTGCTCAACTGATCAGGCAACGGGCTTCCTTGGTCGTGCTGGGTGTCGTAACCGCGTCACTACCAAGGGGCCCGTTCTTCCATGCCCACCGCCGCGCCCGCACCTCTGTCCAGATGATCACCCGCACCGCACACCTCGAACGAAATCCGGTTTGCCACAACGCACTCAGCCCGGCTGGGCGGACCTCAGCGCCGCCAGCAGCGAACGAGCGTCCCGGACCGTGGGATGGCCGTCACCGAGACGTACGGCGACCTCGTCCACGACGCGTTCGGCGTAAGCCGTTCCGCTTGTCCCGTCGTAGCCGAGCATGGCGTGGGAGACCTTGAGGCGCAGGGCCAGGGGGTGGTCCTCGCCGAGCCGGGAGCGCGCCTCCGCGGCGAAGGCGCCGCATTCCCGGCGTACCTGGTCGGTCGACTTCGAGCCGCCTTCGCGTTCCCAGGCGAGGACTTGGGCTTCGAGGTCCCGGGCCGCGGTGTCGGGGGTGCGGGCCTCGGGTGGTGTGTCACTGGTGTCGCCGCCAGTCGCCGGCCGTGCGGCGACCGTGGTGTCGTCCGGCCCCTCGAGCCGAGTGTGGACGAGCGTCTCGAAGCGGCGGGTGGCCGGGAGAGCGCCGTGCTCGCGGATGAGGGTCGTTACCTCGGCGGGCAGGGGCGGCGGGGCGCAGCGTTCCGCCTCCGGTCCGAGGGGTGCGCCCGCAGGTCCGACCGCGAGGGCCGCGGCGACCTCGGCGGGGGTCGGCCGCCGGGCCGGATCGGCCTGCAGACACGACCGCACCACCTGCTCCAGTTCGGCGGGCAGACCCCCCAGGTCGGGCGTGCCGTCGCAGATGTTGCTCATCACGGCGAGAACCTTCCTGCCCCAGGGAAGGCGCCCCAGGGCGAGGCGGGCGAGGAGCGTGCCGAGGGAGAACACGTCACTGGCCGGGGTGAACTGCTGGTGCTCCCGGATCTGTTCCGGCGAGGCGTAGGCGTACGTACCGGCGAACCCGCTCCGGGGCTCGGTCAGCCGCTCGATCTGCGCGATACCAAAGTCGATGACGCGGGGGCCGTCCTCGGTCAGCAGCACGTTCGCGGGTTTGAGGTCGAGATGCACGATGCCCTCGGCGTGAATGGCGCTGAGCGCGGAGGCAATGCCCGCACCGATGCCGCGGACGGTGGCGGTATCCAGGGCGCCGCACCGCTCGGCCACCTCCTGCAGCGAGGGCGCGGCCACGAACGGCACGGCCATCCAGGGGGTCTCGCCGCTGGTGTCGGCGGCGATCACGGGAACGGTGAACCGGCCGCTGACCCGCCGGGCCGCCTGCACCTCGTGCGTGAACCCAACTCGGATCGAGGAGTCGGCCGCGTACTCCGCGTGCAGGGTCTTGACCGCCACCATGACGCCGTCCGGATCCTGGCAGAGGTAGACGCGACCGAACCCGCCCTCCCCGACGCGCTCCAGGACCTCGTAGGGACCGAAGGCTGCCGGATCCTCCATCGTCCGCGCGGACGTGGCCCGCGCCACCTGCCGCCACTCCCCCAGGGCCTCGGCTTCGGCATGGACGTCCGTGGGACCACCCTGGGCACGCGCGGGGGCGGGTTCCGGCTCCGCCGGCTCGTCGTCCACCACGACGAGCGACACCGAATGGGCCGTGCCGTCCCGGAAGGAGTAAGCCTCCACGTTGACATTGCCGGCGCCCTCACTGGAGACGTAGACGCCGAGCAGCCCCAGCCGCTCGCACAGAGCGATCTCCTCGGGTATCGGCCGGCGGTCCGCACGGGCGAAGTAGAAGGCGCGGGCCTCGCACCCCTGGTCGGCCACGTGCTGGATCACGGTGCGCCACTGCGCGACGCTGACTCGGTGCGGTCGCGTGTCATCGGTATCACCGCTGACCGGGAAGACCCGGGCGATATGCCGGGCGCGGGCTTCGCGTGCCAGCAACCCGAAGGCCGTGGCGGGTGCCGCCTCCACCTGCCTGGCGAGCAGGGTTCCCGCCGTGTCGCCGATGTGCAATTCCGTCGTCCCGGCTGCCCGAGCGAGTCCATCGCGTTGCTGGGACAGCGTGTCGTACTCGGGAGAACCCGGGCCCTCTCCCCGTAGCTCCATGCACGCGAGCACTTTCCCGAAACAGACAACGGCTTCGGCCAGGCCTTCTGGGTCATCCGTCTGCATGGCCACCTTCGCCTGCGACACCAGCGCGCCGAGCGTCCGGTCACTGCCCGCGCCGTACAACTCCTCACATTTCTCCGCTATTTGACCGTACATGCGGGCGGCCCTCCGCAGGTCACCGCTCCGCTCGATCTCCGCGGCCGCCGCGACGAGCCCCTCCAGGCTGTCGTGCCCCCGCTCATGACCGAAGGGCAGCCCGCCGGCGAGTTCGGCATAACGCTGTCGGGCGATACCGGTGAGCCGGTGCTGCGAACCGAGCTCGCCCTCGGCGGTCTTCAGCATCCGGGTGAAGGTGCACAGCGCGGCCGCGTTGTCGCCGGCCTGCTGCTGCCAGTGGCCCATGTCGCAGAGCAGGTTGAGCGCGGCCTCGGTACGGTCCTCCTGCTCGGCCGAGCGGTGCATCTCATCGTAACGCCGTACGGCTTCCTCGGCCCGCCCTGCCCGGCCATGCCAGTGGGCGAGCTGGTGGCGGGCCAGGCCGGTGTCCTGATGCCGGGGCCCCTGGAGCCGCTCACGGTCGGAGAGGAGCTGCGCGAACAGCTGCACCGCGCCCTCCGGGTCGCCCGACTCCCCTGTCCAGTGGGCGAGTTGGTGCCGCAGGGCCAGGGTGTCGGGGTCGTCGGGCCCGGGCGCAGCCGTCGCACGAACGACCAGTTCGCGGTACCGCTTCACCGCCTTGCCGGGCCTGCCCTGCCGACCGTCCTGCTCGGCCGAGGCACTGCCCTCCCGCAACCGCGCGACCACCTCGGCCGCCGACTCACCGGACTCCGGAGTGCCGTTCCGTCGCTTGCCGATCCAACGCATACAGACCCCCCGGAGCTGTCGATCGGCCGACATCCCGCCCTGCAGGCAGACCGGATGAAGAGCCCGTACACGGCAAAGTACCGTTCCCACATAGTGAGCGGGAGTGGGTCGTAGATCCATTCCTGTTCACTGCGCCTGCCTCGAACGGTGTTGGGCGGGCTGGGTTGCCGCGTTCGCGTCCACGGCGGCGAGGCGGCGACACCACTCCCAGTGGTGGTCCGGGGCGGGCGGTTTCCCTTACGCCCGGGGTCTCGAGGTGCGGTCCGATGCCCCACACGATGACTCCCTTCTTCTACCGCCACCGTGACCTGGTCGAATGCGTTCACGCCACCACCCTCGTGGGGAAGGGGGCGGCAGCTTGGGAGAGCCGCGCGCCGCTGTGCGCCGCGGTCGAGTCGCGAAGGGTTCCGGCGCGTTCGCCGACACGGGCACGTAGCAGTCACGCCCAGGGGTGAGCGCGGTGGACGCAGGCACAGTGGTACTGCTCAACTGATCAGGCAACGGGCTTCCTTGGTCGTGCTGGGTGTCGTAGCCGCGTCACTACCAAGGGGCCCGTTCTTCCATGCCCACCGCCGCGCCCGCACCTCTGTCCAGATGATCACCCGCACCGCACAGCTCGAACGAAATCCGGTTTGCCACAACGCACTTAGAGGTCATCTCGTTTGGGCCGCCGTTCCTGCCAGCGCGGTTGGCCTCTCACATGCCGCGGTCTGGGCCGTACCAAGGCTCGGGGCGTTCGTCGGCGGACATCGGCAGGTGCTGCATTTGCACAGGGCCTGGATAGAAGGCTGCGCTGTTGGGACCGGTCATGTCTTCGCCGATGAGATAGCGGTAGAGCCATTCGGCGAAGCTCATGTGGTGCTCTGCCCACGTTTCGTCGTAGCTCACCAGGAGCCTGGGGGCACTGGTGGCAGCGATGAGGAAGATTGTCTCTCCGCGGTCGGTGCTCGCGATTGGCCACAGCCCGTTGCGGGTGCCGAAGCTCAACTCGGCGAGTCCGAAGAGCTGGCGCGGGTCCTCGTCCGCGTCGAGATCGAGCTCGTCCCAGGGCACCTCGGACCATGCTTGGATGCCGCTTCGAATCTCCTGGCCCAGGTTCCATTCCTCGGTCGCCGGATGATTGAGGTACAGATGGCCATTGAGCTGGATCGGGGCGTAGGCGTCGACCAGGACGCGGTAGTCGGGCGGCAGTTGTATGCCGAGATCTGCGTGGAGACGGTCCCAAGCAGCAGGGTCCGCAAAGCGGTTCTGGGCCGGGCCGAGCATCGCCATGACGGCGGGCAGGTAGTCGGTCATGCAGTCCTCGATGGTGTGTGCCCGGCTCGGTCCTCCGCGGCAGACCGGCGTCGTAATGGGCCGCACTCTACGGATCACGTCGCGGTGATGGCCTTCGCCAGTCTGCGGTAGCAGATCAGGGCGGCGGCGATTCCGGCGACGGCGAGGAAGTGTTCTGCCTTGCGTTCATGGCGACGGTGCAAGCGGCGGCACCCAGCGAGCCACGCGACCGTGCGTTCCACGGTCCAACGGTAGCGGCCCAACCGCTGTGAGGACTCGGTGCCCTTGCGGGCAATGCGCGGGATGATGTTCCGGGTGCGGAGCCATCCACGCAGGTGGTCGTAGTCGTAGCCCTTGTCGGCGTGGAGCTTGTCGGGCCGTCGCCGGCGTGGTCCGCGGTAGGAGCGGATTGGCGGGATGCCCCGCACCAGGGGTTCCAGCCCTTGGTTGTCATGGGTGTTCGCAGCGGAGATGCCTATCGACAGGGGCAGACCGGTCCGCTCGGTGATCAAGTGGATCTTCGAGCCCTTCTTTGCGGCGATCTACGGGATTCGGACCCGTCAGATCCCCCCTTTCACCGCCCGCATGTTTACCGAGTCGATCGCGCAGCGCGACCAATCCAACTCTCCTCGCGCACCAAGTTCGTCCAGCACCAGGCGGTGGAGCTTGCCCCAGACCCGAGCCCGGCTCCACTCGGTGAACCGCCGGTGCGCGGTCGGACCGGACGGCCCGAAGCCCGACGGTAGTTGGCGCCACGTACAGCCCGTCGTGGCCACGAACAAGATGGCCGCCAGTACCTGCCGGTCCCCATATCTGCGTCGGCCCCCACCCTGGGGCCGTACCGGAGCGGCCGGTACCACTCGTTGGAACAACTCCCACAACCCGTCCGGCACCAGTCGCTCCACCATCGCCATCACTACCGCCTGCCTAGAGACCAAGCCAGTTGAGACGACCTCTTGACCTCGCCGCACCTTCTCCCTCTTTGGCCGCGCATCGGCGCAGCGGCGGCCCGGTTGATGATCCCGGCACCGCCTCACAGGAATCGCACAGATTAGCGGCGCGTCGGCGGGGCGTTAGCAACGCCGGACAGAGTGCGGCGGACAGGAAGTAGGCCGGGTGCATCACCGCGGGCCGTGATGCCTGTGATCCCCGTGTGCTGTGCGGGGCCTGGACTTTCGGGAGTCTGTATGCGGCTTACACCTCTTCGTCTCGTCGTCGCCGGTACCGCGTTGTCGTTGTCGGTGGGAGGGCTGGTGATGGGCACCGGGTACGCGGCGCAGAGCGCCACCTGCTCGCAGGCCTACCTGCCGCTGCCGGATCCCTCCTGCACCCCCGGTGCCTACAACCCGGACGTGACCCAGTCCACGATCGACTCCACCATCTGCGTATCCGGCTGGACGGCCACCGTGCGCCCGTCCACGTCCTACACCAACGCACTGAAAATCAAGCAGATAGCCCAATACAGCTACTCCGACACCTCCACGGCCGACTACGAGGAAGACCACCAGGTGCCCCTCGAACTCGGCGGGTCACCCAAGGCCGCAGCCAACCTGTGGCCGGAACCGCGCTACGGAACCAAGACGGCCGGCAACAAGGACGCCGTCGAGAACAAACTCAAAAAGGCCGTGTGCAACGACACCGTGACCCTGTCCGCCGCCCGCAAAGCAATCGCCACCAACTGGACCACCGCCCTGGCCAAACTCGGACTGAGCTAACGCAGCTCCCCCCGCCCCGCAGGTCCGCGGCGGACACTGCGGCCCGACGGTGCTGAACGGGTGAGGGCCTTCCGGATCCGGTACGGACCGCAACATCCACGCCCCGCATCCAGAAGGCCCTTCCACCACCGGCGTCTGGTCTCGAACGAGTCGTCTGGCCCCAGCGAATCCGCCGTCTCCGAAGTGCCTTGGTCATTGCAACACCCCTCAGGGTCATCTCAGGGTCAGGTGTTGCGACCACCTCTAGAACCCAAGCCGTCGTACCGGGGTCGCTGAATGACGTCACAGCCACGTCGGCGCCCTCGCGGCCCGACCGCCACCAGACGCCTGCCGAAGTTACGTCAGGTCGAGCCCGCCGGTCAGCAGAGGGTGGCGGCGAGGTGGACGCTGGGGCGTGTCAGCGACAGCGGCTACGTTGACCCCATGAGCTGGGACGTCTTCATCATGCGGTTTCCACCCGAAGCCGAGTCGATAGATCAGATCGCCGACGACTGGCCCCCCCGTTACCTTTTTCATGGTTCCGCAATGGGGCCTCCGGCCTTCAGGCCCGGCATGACTTCCCCCCCTTGTTGTTCATGATCCGGGGGGTGGTGTCACCGGGTCCGGAGGCATCGACGGACCGCTGATGAGGGGCTTGAGCACCGGCTTCACCCAGGCCGGAGGAGCTCTCCGTAACGTGGATGTGGCAGCTCGGTGCCGAGGCAAGGTCGGACGAAAGCGTGATGGAGGGGCCTGCACGTGATCGACACCGGCGACATCGACGTCTTCCTCGGCCTGGACGTCGGCAAGGGCGAACACCACGCCACCGCCGTCACCCCGACCGGGAAGAAGTCGTTCGACAAGCGCCTGCCCAACACCGAACCCAAGCTCCGCGAGCTGTTCGCGAAACTCCAGGCCAAGCACGGAACCGTCCTCGTGGTCGTCGACCAGCCGGGCCTCGATCGAGGCATTACCTCTGGCAGTGGCCCGCGACATGGGCTGCCCCGTCGCCTACCTGCCTGGCCTGACGATGCGGCGGATCGCCGACCTCTACCCCGGCGAGGCCAAGACCGATGCGAGGGACGCGTTCATCATCGCGGACGCCGCCCGCGCGATGCCGACGGGGCGCGGACCCGTGTGCCCGAGAGGTGTAAGGAGACCGCCAGGCCACCCCACGCCGGTTCAGAAGCTGAGCTCTGGCTTCGTTGAAGGCGGCTGGCTTTGCTTCTGGCTCGAGAGCCGGTCGGGCTCATGGTCGCCCCGACCGTGACGGCGCGAACTGGACCACCGACAACGTGGACGCGCCGGCCGCGCGGACCGATGAGTCCGGCAGCCGGAGGCCGCTAACTCGACCCTCCGGGCGGAACAGGGCCAGCGAGACGGGACGGCCCGGAAGGGCGGGCGCGCAGTGTGGCGCGCAGTGGTGCGGAGGGATGGAGCTGTAGACCGACCGTGAGGGCCGGCTCTTCTGGGGCGACGTCCACATGAAAGCGCTGGGCTAGTGTCGCGACGACCAATGTCGCCTCTACCAGGGCGAACCGTGCGCCGAGACAGCCGCGCCGGCCCCCTCCGAACGGAAACCAGGCATGCGGTGGCACGCTCTGGTGGGCGTTGTCGTCCCAGCGTTCGGGGCGGAAGGCTGTGGGGTCGGGGAACCAGCGGGCGTCCCTGTGCGTCGCCCATGGGCTGCACCAGACCGTGGTCCCGGCCGGGATCAGGGTCCCGCCGAGGGTGGCCCCGTCCCGTGCCACCCTCGGCGGGATCATCCACGCCGGCGGGTAGAGCCGCAGGGCTTCCTTGACGACTTGCTGGGTCCAGCTCAGCTGCTCGTAGTCGTCATGGGCAGGGGGACGCCCGTCGAGTACGCGGTCAAGCTCCGCGGCAAGCTGACTCCGGGCGTCCGGGGAGGTAGACAGGAGGTACCACGTCCAGGTCAACGTGGTTGCCGTGGCCGCGTGTCCGGCGACCCAGAGCGTCACCGCTTCGTCCCGCACCTCCGTGGTCGTGAGCGGGCGCCCTTCCTCGTCCCGGGCTGCAAGCAGCCTGCTGAGCAGGTCCCCGCCGTCGTGGCCTCCGTCTTCTGAGACCTGTCGGGCGTGGATGAACCGATCGATCTCGGTATCGACGGTCGCGACGGCTTCGATCAGGCGTCGGCGAGCGGGGGTGCGCACCCAGGGTGGCAGGAAGAGCCCGATGCTCCGTAGCTCGTCGCCGATCTCTCGCTCGGCAACGGCCATCGCGTCCGCCAGTTCCTGGGCCTGGTCGCCGACATCGTTGCCGAAGAGGGTGCGAACCACGACCCGCTGGGAGAGTTGCTGCATCTCCCGCAGCACATCGATCTGGCTGCCTTCCTGCCAGCGGTCGGCAAGTGCCACGGCGCAGTCGACCATCGTCGTCGCGTATCGGCGTACCTGGGAGGGGCGGACAGTGGGCTGGACGAGGGATCGCTTGCGGCGCCAGTCAGCCCCCTTGCTGCGCATGACGCCGTTGCCGACCAGTCGTTTGAACGCCCAGCCGGCCTCGAAAATCTCGAAGTGTCCTTCGTCGCTTCCCAGCAGCTGCGCGATGTGCTCGGGGTGGGCGAGGGACATGATCCGCATCGGGCCGAGCGACCAGGTCACAACGTCCCCGAAGTCGTCGCGCAGACGCTCCAGGAACGCCAACGGGTCGCTGCCGAAAGCGGGAAGGCTGCCCAGCAGCGGCAGTCCGCGGGGGCCGGCAAGGGGATGGAACGGAACAGTGGGCACTCCGGGCCAACGAACAGCATCGTGAACGGTTCCGCGGCAGAGAAGCAGTGCTGCAACTCTCACCCTCAGGTGAAGTCTGGCCATGAGCCCGCTCAGCGTTCGCGAGCCTCTGCCGCTCGCGGACGCTTCGGTGGACGCCGTGTTCGCGCACATGCTGCTCTGCATGGCGCTGTCCACCCAGGAGATCCATGCCCTGGTCGCCGAAGTGCGACGGGTACTGCCGCCGGGCGGCTCCTTCGTCTACACCGTCCGCCACACCGGAGATGCCCACTACCGGGCCGGGACCGGGCACGGAGACGACATCTGGGAACACGGCGGCTTCGCCGTCCATTTCTTCCCCCGCTCCCTGGTCGACGACCTGGCCAAGAGCTGGACTTCGGACCAGGTCGCCGCGTTCGAGGAAGGCGGCCTCCCCCGGCGGCTGCGGCGCGTCACGCAGACCGTCCCCCTGTGAGTACCGCCTCAAGGATCAGCACTGTCCAATCTCGGCTGCGCGGAGCCCGGTGGCGGGCGGGAGATTCACGGATGCCGCGCTCGCCCCTGTCGCCGCTGGTCACCGAAGGTATTCGGCGTGGTGCGGGGTCCAGGCGGCGGGTGAGGTGGCCAAGGGCGAGCAAGGCGAAGACATCGGCGAGCGCGGGGACGGTGAAGCCGAACGGGCGGGGTCCGATCGAGTCCGGAATGCTGGCGATCGATCCGTCGGGGCGTTGCTGGGTGAGCAGGTAGGCGGCGCCCCGGATGGCGGGGCCGGGGGTGTTCTGGGTGCTGAGGGCCGTCAGGGCGTAGGCGGTGCTCAGCGCGTCGCTCGCGTCGCCGTCCTGCTGGCCCCACCCACCGTCCGCGTTCTGGGAATCTGCCAACAGGTTCACGGCCTTTCCGATGATGTGCTGCGCGGGGCTGTCGGGGCTGATGCGGGGGCGGCGGGAGGCCGCGAGGACGGCGCGGGAGACGGTGTGCAGACGGCTGCTGCTCCAGTCCGGCGGAAAGGAGCCGTCGGGGCGCTGATGGGAGGCGAGGTAGGCCAGGGCTGTTTCGAACTCATGGCGGTATGCCGGGCCCTGGGTGCTGAGGGCGTTGGCTGCGGCGGCGGTCATGCAGGCTTCCGATGGCGCGCCGGGCAGGTAGGTCGGGAAGCCGCCGTCCGCGCCGCGAAGGGCGTGCAGCGCGCCCAGTGCGCGGCGCAGCGGTACGCCGTAGGCGCCGGGGCCGGCCAGGTGGAGGACTTCGACGGCCACCGAGGTGCAGTCCACGTCCGGGAGTTGGACGCCCTCGGTATAGGACCAGCCGCCCGCGGGATGCTGGAGGGCCACCAGACGCCGGGCGATGAGGTCCACGACAGGTGCGCCGGCTCCGGCTGCGTGCAGGGCGACCCCGGCGGTGGCGGTCACCCAGGTGTCCTCGTCACAGATGAACGGCACCCCGCCGTCGGGCCGCTGATGCTGCAGTACGGTCCGCACCCCCTCGACGACCAGCCGGTACTGACCGGGGAGGGGTAGCAGCGCGTGCAGGACCGACAGGTGGATGAGGAGGTTGGCCTCCCAGACCGTCCCGGGGCGCTGCGTGGAGCACATCAGTTTCAGGTCGCGTGGGTCGACCATGCGGTGTCCGTGGGCGTGGGCGAGGATCGTTTTGACGGCGGTGATCTGGACGCGTGCCCAGGTGTGCAGACCGTGCGAACTGAACGCCTCGGGGGCGGGGGTCTCGTCGGCCGGGGCGACGCCCAGGAGCATCAGGACGGCGTGCAACAAGGCGCGTTTGCGGGGGCCGCTGAAGTCCGGGGCCCGGGCGAGGAACCGATCCACATCCAGCAGGTCGGCCGGATCGGGCCTGTGGTGCAGGGCGGCCCGGGCCAGGAGCCGGTCCAGCGGTTCGGGAGAGTCGCAGTGCGGGGTCAGGTAGGCGGCCAGACGGCTGCGGGCGGCGGGCTCCAGGCGGGTTCGCTCCAGCAGGGCCAGCAGCAGTGCGGATTCCAGGACGCGGCTGTGGCACTGACTGTGCAGTGTTCCGTCCGGCCGGATCATTTCTATGAGGTGGGAATGCAAACGTGCGGTGGCCTGTGCCAGGCGGCCAGGAAGCGCGGATCGGGGCCAGCGGGGCAGGCCCGTGGTAGGGGCAGCGATTCTCATCGGGTCCGTTCCCTTGCATCGTCGTATCGCTGGTGCGCCGGTCTGAGAGGTTCTTGCACGTCAGGGCGGCGGTTCTGACACCCACGGCAGCGAGGGCGTCCCGGGATCGGGGGTGAAGCGCCCGGTGCCGGCCAGCCAGTGCAGCGTGGCGGCCATGAACGTCTGCGTCAGATCCACGTAGCGGCACACGTCCTCCTGCCACTCAGGGGGCACACCCTGGCCCGCGCGCAGAGCGGTGGCCATGGCACGGAAGTCCCTGCGGCGCTCGGCGGTCATGGCAGCCGCCCGTGCACGGGCCACGATCAGGGAGCAGCCGTCCTGCCGGGCGAGGACGGTCACCAGGTTGTCCTGACCGGTGACCGCGTCGTCGGCCACCGAAGCCAGGTCGTTCGCCCATCCCGCGACATCGGCCAACGTCCGCCGCAGCTCGCCCAGTCGGGCACTGAGCTGTGCGCATTCCACCCACGGGGCACTGCCGGTGCGTTCCAGCACGTCGAGAAGAGGCAGCAGGGTGATCGTTCGGCAACGCAACCGCACATACGGCTCGAACGACAGATGGACACCGTGACGGCGCAGGGCCGCCTCCTCCTCGGTCGCGTCCAGGAAGTCGGTGTAATCCGCAGTGAAACGCTCCTTCCACCGGGCGGACATCCCCTCGGCCGTGCGCTCCCACAGCCCCCTCAGTACGACGGCATGCGTGGAGGTCGGCGTGGGCAGTAGCCCACCGTCGGCGGCCAGGACCGCGCGCAACGGAGCTGTGAACTCCTCCACCTCGCCGGGGAGCAGCCCCAGGCCCCACCGGTCGATCAGGTCGTCCACAAGGCAGATGAACACCGCCCATTGGGCCGTCAGCGCCACGTCCTGCGCACGGGCCTGCGGCAGGGCGGCTTCAGCGAGCACCTCCAGCCTCATCGCGGCAAGCCGCCGCTCCTCCCCCTCATCCACCACCAGACCCACGGTCCGAGCCCACCGCACCATCGCCCCGGACCCGGAGCCCACCCAGACTGACTTCCGGTCGTCCATGCCCCCACGGTGACCGAACCGCTCCCCGGCCGGCAGGGCCAGACACCTGAATTAGCCCGTATAGGTGATCACCACCTTTGCCCCGTCTCTCACAGCGGGAGGCGGCAGCAGAAAGGGCGGCACCCAAGCGCTGCACCTGCCTGGGGCGCACCGCAGGGGCGGGCTTCGACGGGCGTGACGTGAGCGATCTCCGTCATCGTGCGCTCTACGGCCCTGCCACGGGCAAGGAGCGGCGTGATCGTCTGCGGCCACCGGCCGTGTGGCCGCGCCGGGTTGGCCCCCTTGCCTGGCAGGCAGGCTTCCCGGCGTGGTCGCAGCCCACGGCAGGGCAGCGGGCCTGCCGATGGCTGGTGATCCTGGACGGAGGCCGACCGGTGCCGGGACTATTCCGGTACCGGTGCCGAGCCGGATACCGCGACGCCGGCCTTGCGGAAGTCGTTCAGCGCGTCAGCGGTTGTGTGCGGGGCGACCCCGACCGAGTAGTCCAGGCGTACGCGTGCGCGAAAGCCCGCCGCGACGGCGTCCAGGGCGGTCGCACGCACACAGTGATCCGTCGCGATGCCCACCACATCGACCTTCTTGACCCCACGGACGTGCAGCCACTCCGCCAGAGAGGTTCCCTCCGCGTCCGCGCCTTCGAAGCCGCTCTTGGAGGCACTGTGGGCGCCCTTGAAGAACACGGCGTGCACCTTGCCGTCCGCGACGACAGGAGCGAAATGAGGATGGAATTCAGATCCTTCGCCTCCTGCCACGCAGTGGACGGGGAAGCTGTCCTGGAAGTCCGGGTTCTCGGAGAAGTGGCTGCCCGGATCGATGTGATGATCCCGGGTGGCCACCACGTACTGGTAGTCACGCCCCACACTCCGCTCAACCAGTTCCGCGATCGCCGAGGCGACCCGCGCACCTCCAGCGACGGGAACGCTGCCTCCTTCGCAGAAGTCGTTCTGCACATCCACGACGATCAAACCTCGACTCATCACGAACCCCTTCCAGAGCTGTGGAACGCAGCAAAGAAACCGCTTCGGACATCTGAACTACAGGCCACTGACTGCCCCACGGGCGAAACGCGGCCTGCCGTCACCCGCCCGGACGAACAGATTCACCGCAGGATCGATTCGCGTGTCCGTCGATGCCCGGGGAGCCAGGACGTTCTGCACGCGCCCGACTGAGGAGGCACCGCCGGGGACGTCGCTGATCGATCCGGGACAAGCGCCCGATGCGGCGCAGAACCCGGCGAGCGGCGTCGGATTCACCCTTACGTGGCCGTCCGGCACGGCAAAACGGTGCGTCACGTTCCAATCGGTAGCGTGCGGCGCATCGCTGCTCGGACAGCGTGTCCGCGCCGCCCGGCGCGGACTGCCCATTCGGGGTTCTGACCGCGATTCCGTGAAGGATCTTGAAGTCGCTCGGCCCGGTGCGATCCGTCCGGAGCCGCCTGGTTGGATGACCGTATGACGGATTGGTCGGCACTCACCGACGCCTGCGGCCCCGCGGATCACGTGCATGGTCTCTTGGACCGGTTCGAGGCCGATCCGAGCGGTGTGTGGTCCGAGCTGATGGACCACCTGTGTCCGCAACTGGATACTGCCTTCACCGCCAGCTTCGCAGCGCTTCCGCGCTTGGCCGAGATCGCAACCGCGGGCAGCCCGGAGACCCTGGGCTGGGTGCTGCTCGCGGCAGGGGCAATCGCTTCCTGTTCGCCCGGGCTGTCCGAGCCCGACAGCCCCCTGACGGTCTTTTCGGCTCCGATTGCGGTTCTGCACGAGCTCACCGATCGCCGCCTGAGCCGGACGGCTGAGGCCGAGGAATACGTGAACCTGCTGCAGGCCCTGCTCTCCTTCGAGGGCGTCGAGATCTGGGACCGCTCCCTGGACGGCCTGCAGACTGGGGAGTATGAGGTCGACTGCTCCTACTGCGGTGTCAACATGTTCGTGGTGATCGGGCAGGACGACTCCTTCTGTTGCACCGACGACGTCACGCTGCAAGAAGTGCAGAAGTCACCCCTCCAACCGGCGCGAGTGCAGGAGCTGGTGGAGCTGCCGCAGAGGCTGTTCACGCGGGCAATGGCGGACGGCCAGGAGGGGCTGGCTCATGGCGTCCGTTACCTGTTCGGGCGAGCCGCCTGCCCGGGCTGCGGGACCGACCTCTCGGTGGCCGAGCGGGTGGTGGCCGGCTGGATTCCGTGATCTGCGTGGACGCTCCTGTATGTTCTTCCGGACTCGGAGAGGGTGAACTTCCCGGGAGCCTAAGGGGGGCGATCGTGGCTGGTGAGCGGCTTGATGCCGAGTGGCTCCGCAGCTGGTGTGAGCAGGCGGATGCGGCGCTCGCGGAGCTGATGCAGTCGTTCCAACTACGGAACGGCTTCGAGGCGGGTAGCAACGTGGTCGTGCTCGCTACGGAGAAGAGCCACCAGGCCGCCGACGCGCTCGTGGAGCTGACGCCGATTCCCTCGGACCTGACCACGATGTACTGGGTGATCGACGAGGTCTCCCTGCCCGATGTGGAGAACGCCTACTTCGTCCATCCTGCCTCGCTGGTCGCGGACCACTTCCGTGAGTACGGGGCCGTCCAGATCGACGGGCAAGAGCTTGCCCTGGTCTTCGCCAGCGACGGCGGCGGTCATCTGTTCGCACTGGCAGGATCCGGGCGGGTCTGGAGATCGACCACCGCCTCGTGGCTCGATCAGTTCGACCTCGCTGCGGCCGGTCTTCAGGAGTTCTTCGAAGGGCTCTCCCGGCAGATCAGCGGCCAGCTCTGACTGCTGTTCGAAGGGCGAGTCGGCTCAAGCCGGGTGAGAATCCGGATCCTCAGGAGCCGGAACGAGGCCCGGCCGTACATGGCTCTCTTAATCGTCTTCACCCTGTTGACGTGACCCTCGACGATGCCAGAGCTCCAGACGAGGGTCAGGCCGGCGGTCACCGCGTCGAGGTCCTGGCGGAGGAACCCGGCGAAGCGGCGGATCGGGCCGGGGCCGTCCTGCTCGGCCTGGCGGATCCAGTCGAGCAGAAGTTGGCCGCGGCGGTTGCGGACCAGGTCGCGGAAGACGCGGGCGAGGTCGCAGGCCCTGGCAATGTCCGGGCAGGCGAGTCGGACCTGGTCGAGTTGCTCGACCTCGTCGGCGCTGAGCCGGTCGCGGTCGCGCATGATCCAGGAGGTGACCTTGCGCGGGCTCGGTGCGGCGGCGCGGGCCGGTTCGGTGGTGCCGGCTCGCAGCGCGGCGAGGTGCTTGCGGACGACCTGGACGCTGCCTCGGTAGCCGCGTTCGGCGATCTCGCGGAACAGCCGAGTTCCGCTCGTGCACCCAGCGGCGAAGCGGGAGTTGAGGTAGGGCTTGAGCGGCTCCAGCACGCCGTCGGGGCGGCGGTCGCGGGCGGAGGCGAGCAGGAGGTCCAGGTCGGTGTCCTTGAACCTGCGCACGGTCTTACGGTCCAGGCCCAGGTGGCGGGCGATCGCGCTGATCGTCCAGCCCTGGTCCAGCAGCCGGTGCACATCGGTGTGCCGGTGGCGGGTGCGCTCGACCATCGCCGTCTTCGGCAGCGCGGGCGGCGGCAGGTCGACCAGGATGGGCTCCGGCGGGTCCTCGGCCTCGGTCGGCGCTTCGTCGTCGAGGCGTTTGCGCAGGCAGGAGCAGTGCTGGTGGCAGGTCTTCTCTAGCGCCGCCGACAGGTTCTGCAGCAGGTGCCAGCGGTCTGCGACCTCCAGGGCGTCGGGTGCGGCCTGCTTGACGGCCTTGGTGTAGGCGCTGGCGCGGTCGCGGCAGATGATCTCCGCCCCCGGGTGGGCGGTCAGCCAGGCCGCGAAGGTCTCGGACGTGCGGTCGGGCAGGACGTCCACGACTCGACCAGTCTCGACGTCGACCAGGATGGTGCCGTACCGGCGGCCGCGGCGGAACGCGAACTCATCCACCCCGAGGACGCGCGGAGCCCGCTCCGGCACCGGTGGTTCCTCCAACAGTTCCAGCAGACGGGTCCGCCCGGCCGACAGGTGAAGCTTGCGACACAGCCGCTCGCCGGCCCGTCCGCCGAGCTCGGCGGACACTGTCGTCAGCCACTCCTTCAACCCCAGGCTGGCCCGGCGATGAGGCTCCGTCAGCCGGTCCACCTGCTCGACGGAAGTCCGACGGCCACACGACTTCCGGTCGCAGAAGAACCGCCGGACCCGCAACCGCACCACCAACCTCTGCCCACCCAGCGGCCGTTCGGATAGCCGACGGCGATAGGTCGAGTGCACCCTCCGCCCTCGCCATCGGCAGCCCGGGCAAGACGGTGGCTGTCCGCTCGCCGCGGCGTCGACGAACAGCACCGCGGCGGTGACGCTCACACCCTCCAGGCGCACATCGATCCCGGGAAACAGCACATCTTCGATCGAGCAGACCCCCACGACCGAGAACTGCCCCGAGCGAACGTTCCTGCATTCGCCACCTGATCTAGGGATTCACGCTGATCCGGTCAGAGCCATATTCGGAGGCATTCCCCATGACCACCCTCGGTGGCGTACTCCCCCAGGTCGGGCAGGAGATCCCCTGCTCCAGCTACGCGGTCAACGTACCGCTGCAGATCAAGAAGAAGCTCGCTGTCAACCCCGTTTGCTGACAGGCACCGCGATGTACCGCGCCCCGCGCTTCGGCCTCGTCCCCGCCCCTCCGGGGAGAGTGGACGTGGCGGGCCGTGGAACTTGCCCCGGCCCGCCTCCTCACCTTGCTCAGGGCAGGGACCACCAGTTGACCCACAGTTCGGAGTCATCGGTGATGAGGAATGCGTAGGGGCGTTGCGCGGCGTTGGCGCTGTTGGCTTCGTAGGTGACGGTTGACGCCACCTGTAGGTCAGTTCTGACTCCACCCGGTGCCTAAGGGGTGTCCCGCAACTGCTGGTCACGGGTGAGATGATCTTGGTGTGGCTGGTGTGATCACGGCGTCAGAGCCGTCTTGGATACGTCCGTTCACCGGGCTGAGCCCGCGTTGCTTCGGCAAGTTGGTGACCGCGGTGCAGCGCGAGAGTGCAGCCGAACCACGGACGGGGCGTCCGTGGGGCCCTCCGCTTGAGGACCGTATTCTCTTGGTCGCGGCCTACTGGCGCACCAACCTGACCATGCGCCAATTGGCCCTATTGTTCGGGATTTCGAAGTCGGCGGCCGACCGGATCATCGACCACATCGGCCCTCTGCTGGCCTTGCCAGCCCGACGCCGGTTCGCGAGGGGCACTGTGCTGATCGTTGACGGGACGTTGGTGCCCACCCGCGATCACGCGGTGGCCAAGCAGTCGAAGAACTATCGGTACTCCACCAATCACCAGGTCGTCATCGATGCCGACACCCGCCTGGTCGTTGTGGTCGGACGGCCGCTGCCGGGCAACCGGAACGACTGCAAAGCGTGGGAGGAATCGGGGGCCAAGACAGCGGTCGGCCGGACGACCGTGATAGCTGATGGCGGCTATCCAGGGACCGGATTGATCATGCCGCACCGCCGCACCCGGGGCGAGGAACTGCCCGACTGGAAGCGGGAGCACAACCGGTCACACAAGCAGGTGCGTGCACGAGTGGAGCACGTCTTTGCCCGGATGAAGACCTGGAAGATCCTCCGCGACTGCCGGCTCAAGGGCGACGGCGTCCACCACGCCATGCGCGGCATCGCCCGCCTGCACAATCTCAACCTTGCTGGATAGGACCATGGCCGAACTCAGGCAGGTCTCTCACCCGCGTCCGCCAGCGGGGCGCGGCGTGTGCCGCGGCCACTGCGCGCCCACCTGTTCCACAACAGCGGCCCGGAACGCTTCCAAAAGGACGCATCCGGGATACGTCCCAAACGCTCCGTACTTCCAGCGGTAGTAGCACGACCAGTAGCTCACCACTCGCCGCTCCGTGCGCGCAAAGAAGGCCGGATTCCGAGCGATGAACTCCCCGTAGAGTCGGCGCTGGGCCGAGCCCGGGACCGCGAGCTCGGGAAGCCCCCGGCCGATCGCCTCAAGGATCTCCAACACGTATTCGCCGGCCAACTGCACCACGAACGGGACCACCCACGGCTCGCCCGACGCCACAATCTGCTCAAGGTGCCGTTGGCGGACCCGGCCATCACTGTGCCGGGAGTACAGGCAGTGCAAAATCACCTGCTGGGTTCCGGCCAGGGGCCGCTTCAAGTCGGCGCCCGGCTCCTCGTTGTAGATGCGCGAGGGGATGACGACGGTCTCGCCCTGCACCTCGACCTCGAAGGGCATCATCGGCGCGAGCCTGGCCTCCGGCATGACCGCCAGGACGCTCTGCACGTCACTGGCAAGACGGGTCGGAAATGCTGCCACCAGGGCGTGGGCGACGTTCGACGGATCCCGAGGCAGCTGCACAACAGGAGGATAGGCGGCGAACCTCTCGGTCTCTCAACCGCACGCCTCAACGTTGCGGGACAGCTTAGGGGACCCGATTTTGTAGGTGAGAAATGACTCCACCTGCGGGCCCGCTGCGACGGATTGGGCCCGTGCCGGGGCAGAGCCTGTTTCTGAACTCTGGGACTCGCGAGCGCATCCCGTCCGCAGGCGATGCGTTGGACAAGCCATGGGACGAAACCAGCGGGGTCGGCTGAGGTACGGGGCGCGTGTGCGGCTGTCGGCGAGGTTGATCACAGCGGGCGGTTGTCCGGAGCGGCGTGGTGTGGTGGGGCGGAGCCGGTCGCGGCGTGAACAATTCACCGAAGGCGACGGCCCGGCCGCTGGGCAGTGCAGCCGGATCGCCCCTCGGGTGTCCGGGCTGTGCAGCACAATGAGTCGCATGACAAGACTTCGCATCGCGCTCGCCAACCTCGAAATTCCCGAGAATCCAGAAGACTCCGTGGTGCGAGCTGAGCGCGCGGTCAGAGCCGCTGCTGCTGCCGACGCGCGTATCGTGTGCTTCCCGGAAGCGTACGTGCCGGGCTTCCCATGGCCGCCGCAATCGCGTAAGGCCGTGAGCGCCGACTTCTTGGAAGCTGCGCACGAGCGCATCGCCCGGGCCGCGCGGGAGAGCCACATCTACGTGGTGCTCGGTACGGAGCGGTACGTTTCCGACAAGCCACGTCTGACCACGCTCGTACTTCGACCCGACGGCGATCGAGCGGGTTATCAGGACAAGGTGCAGCTCGACCCAGCAGAAGATTCCACATACGAGGCGGGCAGCGACCGCCGGATATTCGACGTCGACGGCGTCCGCTTCGGCATCGTGATTTGCCACGAGGGCTTTCGCTATCCGGAGACGGTACGCTGGGCCGTTTGCAACGGCGCCCAGTTGGTGTTCCACCCGCACTATAACGAAGCAGAGCCCGGCGCGTTTCAGCCAACTGAATTCGCCGACCCGAGAAACTCCTTCCACGAGAAGGCATTTCTATGTCGCGCAGCCGAGAACAATTGCTACGTCGCCGCCGTCAACTGCGCGAGCCCGGGATCGCCCACGACATCCGCCGTAGTGCGGCCGGACGGCATGCTGCTTAGCCATCAGCCTTACGGAAAGCCCGGGCTGTTGGTCTGCGACATCGATCCCGCCGAAGCCACGCCACTGCTCGCGCAACGCCTGAAAACTTCTTCTTGAGTTGTCGAGCAGGGTTCGGTTGAATCGTTCGACCCTGCCGTTTGACTGGGGTCAGTGCCGCACGGCCCACAGATACGGACACCTCGAAGAAGGGGGCCTCCGAGGCAGCTGACCCAGCCTGACGGGGAACGATCACACACCTCACGGGAAACGACCTACAAAGCGCCGAGACGTCCCTGATCAGAGGCACTCGTGAACACCCGGGCGTGCGCGTCAACGCCTCGCCGGCCGGGCAAAAGGGCGCCGACGTGCCCGGCCCCGTAGGGGACGGCGCCGTCTTCGTCAGCCCGCGGCGGCCCGGGCGGCCTGCTGTTCGGCGCGGGCGCGGGTGGCGGCCAGCCGGTAGGAGTCGGTGCCGGTTTCGATGATGTTGCCGCCGAACGTCAATCGGTCCACGATCGCCGCGCAGAGCCTGGGATCTGTGAACGTCTTGGTCCAGCCGCCAAAGGATTCGTTGGAGGCGATCGCCACAGAATTCTTTTCCTCACGCTCCGTCAATACCTGGAACAGCAGCTCCGCCCCGCGACGATCAAGCTCCATATAGCCGAGTTCATCAATGCACAAAAGATCGACGCGGCCGTAGCGGGCGATGGTCTTGGCCAGCAGCTTCTCGTCGGCCGCCTCCACCAGCTCGTTGACGAGCTTGGTGGCCAGCACGTACTTGACCCGGTACTCGTGCATCGCCGCCTCGGTGCCCAGCGCGATGAGCAGATGGGACTTGCCGGTGCCGCTGTCGCCGATCAGGCACAGCGGGAGGCCCTTCTTGACCCAGTCGCACTTGGCGAGGGTGTGGATGGCGGCCGGGTCGATGACGGGGTTGGCGTCGAAGTCGAACTGCCGGATCGATTTCTCGCGCGGAAAGCCGGCCGCCTTGATCCGGCGTTCCGAGCGGCGCCGTGCCCGGTCGTCGCATTCGGACAGCAGCAGTTCGGCCAGGAACCCGCGGTAGGTCATCTGGTCGCGGCCGGCGGCTTCTGCCGGCTCGGGGTACTGGGGGCGGATGCAGGGCTGATGCGTTCTCAGCAGGTGATCTTGAGGAGTGCGGTGGCGTAGTCGGGGCGTGACCGGTAGTGGTCGGCTGCGGCGGCGATGTTGGTCCAGCCGGCCTGGCGCATCAGGCCGATGGCGAGGTTGCGCAGGGTTGCCATGGTGCGGGGCGCGCTGCCGGTGCGGATCTTGGAGGCGTCCTCGGTGAATGTCACGTCTCTCACGTGGTGCAGGGCCTCCACGGACCAGTGGCCCTGGATGAGTTCGGCCAGGCGGGCGGGGCCGGCCTGGCCGGGGGTGAGGCTGGTGACGGCGTAGACCGTCTTCGTCTGGACCTTGCCGGTCTTGGTGTTGACCCGGCGTCGCTTGATCTCGATGGCCTGGACGGCGTGCGGGAACAGCAGCGCGGCTTCGACGGTGCACACCTTCAGCCGCCGGACCTCGCGACGTCCGTGCCCGGCGGTGCGGGTGCGGTCCAGCAACGGCATCTGCCGCCAGGGCAGGAGGCGCAGTTGCCGGCGCAGCTTCTTCTGGTTGCCCTTGACGACCAGGAGGTAGTGCCCGCCGGCGGCGACGATCTTCTTCGCGGTCTTTCGCTGGGTGTGCATGGCGTCGGCGGTGACGACCACGCCGCGCAGGTCGAACCGGGCCAGCAGTGGGGCCATGGCCGGGATCTCGTTGCCGTCCTCGCAGTGGCGCGCGAGGATGTTGATCAGGGAGGATGGCACGCGGACGCGACTCCAGGACGGTCTTCGCTCTCAGAAGCCTTGATCATCTGGCGTCGCGTCTCTTGCTTCCACTCCGGCAAACCGCCCACCAGGCCCCAGAGCCAACGAACTGGCCTACCCCGCCAGCTGAGAACGCATCAACCCTGCCTGCTCATATGCGCCAAGCAGCCCGCGACCGCCTGATCGGGACTTCCGTTCGATCGGCAAACCCCAAAATCGGCACAACAACAGCTACTTACTCTACCGGC
The DNA here is from genome assembly GCF_045040445.1 of Streptomyces sp. NBC_01537. Classification (NCBI taxonomy): domain Bacteria; kingdom Bacillati; phylum Actinomycetota; class Actinomycetes; order Kitasatosporales; family Streptomycetaceae; genus Streptomyces; species Streptomyces sp. NBC_01537. Next base: position 1,959,169 of record NZ_CP109392.1, read on the forward strand.
ACGGTTGTCGGGCGCTTGGTTTCCCAGACGAGTCTGAGGATGAAGTTTCCCTCTCCGGCAGTTTTGGCGATCACTGCCCCCGCTTCAGCATTGATCTTCACTCCAAGCTCCAACTCGATGGTGCTCGGCCGGACGGACAGCGTCGTGAGGCGGTCAAGCGCGACCTCGGCTGCGGCCCGGACCTGGTCGAAGCTTTCTGAGAGCGAGCGCATGGCCGTGGCCGCGATCTCCCCTGGCCGCGCGGCGCGGACGATACCGACGTCGGCGGAGTCCACCTCCACCGCCACGTGAGCCCTCGGAGCCATACCCTCCTCCGTGGGGCCGGAGGGCGGCGGGTAGATCGGGGTGATTATGAGCCTGGTCTCGGCGGACATGGACATCGCTTTCTATTTCTGTTCGTTCAGGACAGGTCAGCTGCACAACGGGCCCTGGTAAGACCCTGGAGGCAGTCTCTGCTCGGCCGCAGGCGGGAGGTTCTGGTCGGCCAGGATCTGGCACAGGTGCGTCATCCACTGTGCAGGCGTCCCACCCGGGTTGGGTGAGGAGCTCGCCGTGGCGTCGCGTCTGGGTATCGCGGATACCGCATCGCTGTAACTGGCTGTGGTGAAGAAGGCGTGGACTCCCAAGTTAGCCAGAAGCACGGTGGGGGCGGCGGAGCCGCCAAGTAGTATGACGCTCCGCCAAAGCGTGGCGAGTTTGAGGGCGGATCCAGCTCCGTATTCGAGGTTTAGGCCCGCGAGTGACGTTGGCACAACGTATGGGATGTCTCGCTTTCCCCCATTCGCGAGAGCGACACCGGTCAGGAACATGGTGCCGGACAGGTGCTCTTGACGGACCAATTTGCCACTCGGCAGGGCGTACATGGAGACCGTGGTGCTGTTCGTCAGGCCGGGGAGCCTGCCGATGGCCAGGGTACTGCCGTCCGGGCTGATGCCCTCCTGCGTTGCCTGCACATCCCCCGTTGGCACACTGAGGACCCGCCTGGGACGGGGGGACGATTGGCTCAGATCCCAGGATTCCACGAGGATCCTCGATCCGCTGGTGTAACCCGAGCCGACGGTCATCAGACTCTTCCCGTCTGGGGTGAAGAAGAATGACGCGTCGCTATCGGCGTCGGGATCCATGGCCGCGACCTTCTCGATCTGGCCGCTCTCCACGTCCCAAACGATCAGGCGCCTGTCGTAGCTGGGGTTGGTCAGCGCCGCGACATGCTTGCCTTCAGCATCGATGGCCAGTGCTTCGTAGGTGGTCGCGTAGGGGCCATTTTGCTTGGGTGTTTGCAACTGCCGGGTGGTGCGGCTGTGAGTGTCGTACAGCAGGACGGGCAGAGAGTGAGAGTACGTCCGCTCGGTCATGGCTACCAGTGACCCGTCCGACGTGATTGCGGTAATCTGCTGGTCGCGATCGATGGATGTGCCGACGGGGCTCCGGCCGCCGAGATTCCAGACCATCAGATCGCCTTTGGCGTTCTGCGTGATGGTGACCTGGCCGTTCGCGCTGACCGCCGGCGCGTTGATGCCGTAGAGCATGTTACTGATGGGTACTCCCAGGCTGGCAATGCGCGGGTAGTCCGGCACGATCGCGTGGGCGGAGCCGTAGGCTGCGTACTCCTCGGCCAGTAGGGCCCTGCTCTGGGTCGTTTCCCCGGTCCGGTAGGCGCGCATGGCGAGCAGCAGACCCGTGTAAGGGTCGCCCTGCATCGTCCCAGCGTTGGCATCCCGCGCCTGTTGCACCAAGACGTTCGCCACAGCGTTCGAGTGGGCCGTCACCTCAGCCTCCTGCCTCCAGGTCCAGGTGGCGCCTGCAGCGAACAACATCAGCACGACCGCCATCGCGAGGACGGACAAGCGTCGCCGTTTGGCTGCCGAGCGGCTGGTGTCGATGAATTCGCGCTCGACGGAGCTGATCTCCTCCGCTCTGGCGGTCCGCCAGCCCAGAGCGGCGCGCAGGTCCGATCCACGCAGCAGCCAGCCTCCGGAACGGGCAGCTCCCTCCCAGCGGGCGACGGACCGGCGCAGATCTTCCTGCCAGCGGCGGAATCCCTCGGCGCTACGGACGAAGTCGCGCAGTCGTGCCCAGTGAGTGAGCAGCGTCTCGTGGGCGAGCTCCACGCTTTCGACGATTCCGCCCGCACCTCGCCGGTCCAGGCCCGGCACGAGCAAGCGGGTGGTCATCAACCGCTGTGCGAGTCGCCACTGATCATCGGTCAGCTCCGTGCGAGGTACGCTGCGCCGGGTCGGCAACTCCCCGAGCTGACGGGGGTCAGCCAGCTGAACGAGCAGGGTGCGGGCAATATGGCGCTCTGGCTCGCGCAGCTTGTCCCAGATCTGCTCAGCGTGTTTGGCCAGCGCTTCGCCAAGCTGGCCGAGGGAGTCGTAATGGGCGTGGCTGATGATCCCGTCCTGCTGAAGCTCCCAGAGCTTGCCCAGTGTGAACTCCAGCAGCGGCAGGCGGCCGGCGTCAGGTCCAGAGGCAGCCAGCAGACGATCAACCAACCCCCCTTCGTAGCGCACGCCAACCGCAGCGAGGGGACGTTCGATCGCGGCCCGCACCTCATCCTGGGACATCGGACCCACGGTGAAGAGCCTGCTGTCGTCGAGCAAGGGTGCGAGCCCTACATGGCTGAGGGCGGCAGACAGAAAATCGGCGCGCAGAGCCAGCGCGACTTGCAACGGGGAATCCGGCTGTCGGCAGTAGTTCAGCGCTGCGGCGAATGCGTCGAGGTCTTCGTGCGCCACGTGGACGAGCGTCTGCTCAAACTGATCGGCAATCAATAGCAGTCGGCGCTTCCCCCGCCGGACCAGCAGTCGTTCAACCACGTACGGCATCCGGTGCTCGCGCAGCATCTGCGTCAACCACATCTCGGCCGGAAATCGGGAGATTCCGGTCTCCTCAGGCTCGAATAGCGCAACGAGCGCCTGAACCAGAGACTCCAGCGGCGATGATCCGGTCTGGAAGACGACGATCTCCAGCCCCTCTTCCTGCCGTACCAGGGGCAGTACACCGGCATAGAGCAGCGAGGACTTGCCACACCCGGAGACCCCGACCAGCGTGACACCCGAGCTGTCACCGAGCCGGTCGACGATCCGGCGCGCGTGCTCCTCGCGGCCGTGGAAGAAGTCGGCGTCACCTTCCTGAAAGGGCCGTAGGCCACGGAAGGGCGACCGCTCCAGAGCCGCCCGATGCAGAGCTGGCCAGCTGTCGCGCAGGGTCTCGGTCGGGATCAGGTAAGCCGTGCGCCGATCGGCACGCGCATCCGCGGTGACCACCATACCGACCACGCCACCATGTTCCACATCCCAAACAGGCGCTCCCGAGAAGCCTCGCTGCACCTCATACTGGCTGGCCGGGTCAGCGTCGTACTGCAGCCATCCGGTGGCCTGCCTGCCGCGTAGCACCCCGGAACTCCAGACACCCCTGTCGTTGCCCAGCGGAAAACCGAAGGTGCGTACCGCGAGTCCTGGAGCCGCGCCGTGCTCCACGAGCCGGGCCTGCGCAGCCATGGCTGGCGGCTCGGACAGCAGTTGGAGAACGGCTACGTCACCTGACTCGTCCTCCCTGGTGGGTACCCAGGCTACGACACGGGCCTCCAGCCACTGCCCTGGCTGAGCAAGCGGAAAGTCCAGCCATATACGGCTGGACGGCAACTCGGCTGAGTCCTCAGGCAGTCCCAATGCCGCGGCCACCACATGAGCACACGTGAGCACCGATCGGTCCACGGTGAGGAACCCGGCCCCGGCCGGGCGGCCCGCCTGATCAACGATGCGGACCACCGCTTCGTCGCTCAGCGCAGTGGTGCCTCGCTCCATCGCTGTCTCCCCCGCGTGCTTGTGCAACATCTCCGGCCGCACAAGTCATAATCCCTTTCACTGTCCGCTCAAGCGATCAAATGACAGAAGTCAGCCACGACCCAGCAGAGTTGATGCGTTCTCAGCTGGCGGGATAGGCCGGTTCGTTGACTCTGGGGCCTGGTGGGCGGTTTGCCGGAGTGGAAGCAAGAGACGCGACGCCAGATGATCAAGGCTTCTGAGACCGAAGACCGTCCTGGAGTCGCGTCCGCGTGCCATCCTCCCTGATCAACATCCTCGCGCGCCACTGCGAGGACGGCAACGAGCCCTGCCCGTCCATCGAACCGCACGAGCTGGCCTCGCTGTCCGAGGTGCTGGCCGCCGTGCCCGATCCCCGCCGGGTGCGCGGGCGCCGCTACCGCATCGGCGTGCTGCTGGCCCTGTGCCTGACGGCGGTGCTCAGCGGAGCCCGCTCCCTCGCGCAGATCGCCCGGTACGCCGCCGACGCCGACCCGCAGGTCCGCGCCGGACTCGGCCTCGCCCGCGCCACGCCCAACGCTTCCACACTCGGCCGACTGCTGGCCCGCATCGACGGCGACGCCCTGGACGACGCCGTCGGAACCTGGCTCGCCCGCCACGCCGCCGATCCCGTCGAGGAGGACGAAGCCCTGGTCGGACTGGCGGTGGACGGCAAAACGGTGCGCGGCTCGCGCACCGACAGCAAGACAGCGATACACCTGCTGGCCGCCGCCCTGCACGGCAGCCAGACCGTCATCGCCCAGCGCCAGGTGGCGGCCAAGAGCAACGAGATCCCGGCCATGGCCCCACTGCTGGCCCGGTTCGACCTGCGCGGCGTGGTCGTCACCGCCGACGCCATGCACACCCAGCGAAAGACCGCGAAGAAGATCGTCGCCGCCGGCGGGCACTACCTCCTGGTCGTCAAGGGCAACCAGAAGAAGCTGCGCCGGCAACTGCGCCTCCTGCCCTGGCGGCAGATGCCGTTGCTGGACCGCACCCGCACCGCCGGGCACGGACGTCGCGAGGTCCGGCGGCTGAAGGTGTGCACCGTCGAAGCCGCGCTGCTGTTCCCGCACGCCGTCCAGGCCATCGAGATCAAGCGACGCCGGGTCAACACCAAGACCGGCAAGGTCCAGACGAAGACGGTCTACGCCGTCACCAGCCTCACCCCCGGCCAGGCCGGCCCCGCCCGCCTGGCCGAACTCATCCAGGGCCACTGGTCCGTGGAGGCCCTGCACCACGTGAGAGACGTGACATTCACCGAGGACGCCTCCAAGATCCGCACCGGCAGCGCGCCCCGCACCATGGCAACCCTGCGCAACCTCGCCATCGGCCTGATGCGCCAGGCCGGCTGGACCAACATCGCCGCCGCAGCCGACCACTACCGGTCACGCCCCGACTACGCCACCGCACTCCTCAAGATCACCTGCTGAGAACGCATCAGCCCTGGGGGCGGATGGTGGGCAGCCGGAGCATCCGGCACGCCTGGTCCACGGCGGTGTCGGCGGCCTGTTCGGTCAGTCCGCGGTTGCGCTTGGCGGTCACGGTGCCTCTTCCTGCTATGCCTGGCCGTCGGCCGGACGCCGACGGAATTGCAGCAACTGGTCGTAGGCGGCCACCGACGGCAGCGGCCTGGGATCGGGCGGCAGCGCGGCCAAGCGCCGCTCGGTCAGCGAGGTCACCGTCGCCCCGCCGTCCACCCGGCGGCGCGGGGCGTCCTGGTCGGCCGGCTGTTCGGCGCCCTGGTCGGCCTCGCCCCACTTGCGGGCCTCCAGGGCGACCGCGTCGGCGGTCAGCGCGCCGGCCCGCAGCGCGGTCGCGATCCCGGCCACCACGTGCTCGTGGACCATGTGCCGGTGCAGCAGCAGGACGGAGATGAGCGCCCGGGTGCCCTCCGCGTCGCCGTGGGCGGTGCAGGCCGCCTGCCACCAGGCGTCGTGGACCGGGGTGAACTTGCCCGCCGAGCGGGCCTGGCCCAGCGCGGTCGCCCCGGGCAGCGCGCCGGGCTTGCGGACCAGCGCTTCCAGGTAGTGGTCCAGCTCCAGGCGGGAGCCGCCCTTGGCAATCAGCCGCTCGTGGCGGGCGACTTCCTTGTGCGCGTCGTAGACAACGAGCTCGGAGGCGTGCAGCACGACCCGCACCATCCGGCCGATCAGCCGCGCCGGCACCGGGTAGTGGTTGGTGCGCACGCCGACCTGGCTGTAGCGGTTCACCCGCAGCGAGGACACCAGCCCGGTCTCGAACTCCTCCTGCGGCAGCGCCACCAGCAGCGGGCGCTCGACGGCGAACATCTCACCGATGGTCAGCGCCCGCTGCATGATCCGGCGGGCGTCGTCCTCCTCATCCCAGCGCTCCACCATCGCATTCAGCTCCGCCAGCGAGGCGACCTTCGGGACGGGGACCAGGTGGTTCCTGCGGAACCAGCCGATCTGCCCCTCGACGCCGCCCTTCTCATGGGCGCCCTCGATGCCGGGATTGCAGTAGAACTGTTGATCGAGAAGTGAGACCGGAACGCCGTCCAGCGGTCGCTTTCCACCCGGCCCCGGGTGCGGCCCAGCACCTGGCTGACCGCGGCGCGCAAGTTGTCGTAGCGGACCTTTCTGCGCGGCACGCCGCCCAGCACTTGAAGCGCGTGGACATGGCCTTCCAGGAACGCTTCCTGCCCACACGAAGCGAAGATCTTGTGCACGGCCTTCCCGCTGAACGACAGCCGCAGCGAGAACAGGAACACCTTGGTGGACACGCCGTCCAGGTGGATCCACACGTCCCCGAAGTCGACCTCCGCCTCGTCACCGGGGCGGTGGGTCTGCGGCACGAACGCCTGCGGAGGGCCGCGGCCCTCCTCCACCCGGATCTCCGGGCGCCGCTGGAAGATATAGGCGCGGACCATCGAATACGTCACGCCCTGCGCGTCGTGCTCATCAATCAGGCGGTCGAAGACCCGCTTGACGGTGTGCCGCTGCTTGCGCGGCGCGTCCAGGTCCTCCCGCAGGATCTCGTCGATCGTCGCCTTGAACGGATCCAGGCGCGAGACCCGCGGCGGAAGCTGCTTGCGCGGCGCCGGCCACACCGACTCCAGCGCCATCGCAACCGTCCTGCGGCCCACCCCGTACTTGGCCGACAAAGCCCTGCTGGACAGCCCTTCGACCCGAGCGTCATGGCGAATCGCCGCGTACAACTCGACCTTCGAAAGGGGCACTTGAGCCACCCAGGGCTAGCTGATGCACTTCGATACTCCCACCGCAAGGCCCCCAGTGGAGTCAGAACTCACCGACATCAACTGTCCGCCGACACCACTGGAGTCAGAACCCACCCACCACTGGCCTCAAAACTGACCTACAAAGCCATGCTGTCCTGCACAGTGAGTACCTCGCCGGGGCGTTCGAGGACGCGTCCGGTCGCGGTGCCGTGGTCGGCCCACTTCCACGTGCTGCCGTCCCACGTGGAGGCCGCCGCCTCCACCTGCGGATCGCCGCCAGCTGGCCATGGCGACATGAACTGGCGAACGCTTTCGCCTGCCTCGCGGCCCTGCCGAGGCCAGCCACCTGACCAACGGCGCTGCCTCTGCCCACCCACGACCAGAGGAACCCTGAGCACCCGACGCGAGCGCCGGGCCTCCAGCCATGCCCACCCGCCGACAGCCATGACCCTCCACAGTCAACCCAGCTCGCCGACCCAACCGAAACAGGGAGGCTAGTTGCTGCACGGTCCGCATTGCGATGTCGAAGGCGGTAGCCCGCCACTGTGACGTGTTCATCCTGAAGTTGCTGGTCACACTCCCGGCGGAGGCCCATCCGCATTAGCGGCCGAGGGCGTGTGCGTGTGCCTCGTCGAGCATTTTCCGCAGTTGTGAGGTGCTGGGTGCGATTGCGGTGGCGAGTAGCGCCGGGCCGCCTGCCAGCGGCGCGAGGACGGCATACCCGTCTTTGACCCCTTCGCCGAGCAGTACAGCCTCTCGTCGGACGTCGATGCGCGGGTCAACGATGAGGAGCTGGCCGACGGCCCGGTGCCCGTTCAGGACAGCCGGGCCGTCCCAGCCTGGTTCTGGCGCCCCGTACGCCGTGTGCTGGTCGAGCAGCGTGCGCCCGCTGCGGTGGACCAGGATCCGGGTGACGAGGTGGCCTGGTTCCTCGTCGGCCCGGCCCAGGAGCTGCTCTTCTCGCAGTACGAGCCGTGCGGTGGCGGCGAGTTCGACGGTGTAGGTCTGGCGCAGGTTGCTCCCGGCGGCGCTGATCAGGGGCTGTGGCAGCCAGCGCAGGCTGGCGTGCTCCCCGACGGTGAGCCGCACGTCGTAGGTGGCCGCGTCGGTGGTGGGGCCGCGTAGGGCGAGTGTGGCGGCGGCTGTGGTGACTTCCAGCTCGGCCCGGTCCTCGGCGGTGATGTCGAGGGTGAGCCGGTCGCCACCGAGCGGGGCGCTCATCGCGCCGATGATCCCCACCGTGGCGGCCTTGCCGTGGGTGCGCATGCGCCGCAGGTGGAAAGGGCCGTCGCTGCGCAGTTGCGGGAGGGTGGTGACGCGTCCGTTGTGCGCGGCGCGGATGCGGGCAGTGGCTCGCACGCCGTCCGGGTGTCCGGCGGGCTCCTGGTCGCCGGCTGGAGGAGCGTCGAGGTCGGACGTGGCGCGGGCGGCGGCGAGTTGGGAGAAGGGGCTCATACGGTTGCCTCGGCGCGCCACTGGGTGAGGTGGCCGGTGACCCAGTCGGCGACTTCGCGGATGCCGTCGTCGGAGGTGAGGCTGGTGAAGATGACGGGAAGGTCGCCGCGCTGTCGTTTCGCGTCGCTGGCCATGGTGTCCAGGTCGGCGCCGACGTGCGGGGCGAGGTCGGTCTTGTTGACGATCAGGAGGTCGGCGGTGGTGATGCCAGGGCCGCCCTTGCGGGGGATGTCGTCGCCGCTGGCGACGTCGATGACGAAGATCTGCACGTCGACGAGGCCCTTGGAGAAGGTGGCGGTCAGGTTGTCGCCACCGGACTCGACGAGCACGAGGTCGAGGGGGTGGAGGGTTGCTTCCAGGTGTTCGACGGCTTCCAGATTTGCGGAGATGTCGTCGCGGATCGCGGTGTGCGGGCAGGCGCCGGTCTCGACGGCGGTGATGCGCTCGGGCGGCAGGACGGCTTCGCGCAGCAGGTACTCGGCGTCCTCGCGGGTGTAGATGTCGTTGGTGACAGCGGCGATGCACCAGCGGTCGCGCAGGGTGCGGCAGAGCGCGGCGACGGTCGCGGTCTTGCCGGAGCCGACGGGGCCGCCCAGGCCGAGGCGCAGGGCGCGGCGGCTGCCGTCGGGCCGGGTCGCCGAAGCGCTGGAGGCGTGCTGGTGAGGCAGCGAGTGGTCGAGGTGCATGGCAACTCCGTTTGGAAATCCGGGTGTTCAGAAGACGGTCAGGAGGCGAAGAGCCGGACAGTCCAGGCGGCGTGCTGCTCCCCGGTGATGTCCAGCAGGGGTGAGGAGGCCGACGGCAGGGCATCGAGGCCCTCGGTCATGGCACGGGTCGCGGCGTCGGCCGCGGCTTGTGCGACGTCGTCGGTTTCGGGGGCGAGGCGGGCCAGCAGCCCCGAGGCGTCGAGCGGGTCGAGGCTCAGCAGGCGCACCGCTGCGGTAGCCGGGCCGCCGATGTTCTCGTACGCGACGGCATAGGCGGCGTCCACCGGGGCGAGCCCGGCGGCGCGGGCGGCGAGGCCCAGAACGATGGGTTGGTGGGCGCCCTGGGGGCGCGCGGCGGCCAGGTGTTCGAGTTCTGGGGACGGAAAGGTGGCCCGGGCGGCGCGCATCATCTGCCGGCCGAGCCTGCGGGCGACGGCACGCAGTGCGGGGGCGGGGGTGCGCGCGTCGGCGGCGTCATCGAGCAACAGCGGGTTGTATCCGCCGGCGGCTGCGGCGGCCAGCCCGGCCGTCGTCAGACCGTTGGTGTGCAGGCGCCCGCGGCAGAACGCCTCCAGGCTGTCGGTGTCGTGTACGGCTCCGTGGGCGACGGCGGCCTCGACGCCGCCGGAGTGGGCGTGCCCGCCGGCGGGGAAACGGCCGTCGGCCAGCAGGAGCAGGGCTGCGCGGCTCATGGGTGAGCGGCTGCCTTTCGCAGGGTCGGAAGTTGTGCCGAGCGCGGGCGGGCATGGCGTACCCGCCCGGGGGCCCGGCCGCGGTGCTGTTGCTCCGGCGGTCGGGCAGTGGCGGTTCAGAAGAGGAAGTACCGCTGTGCCAGGGGTACTTCGTTGACATAGGAGCGGGGCACGGTCGCACCATTGAGTTCGGTGCGGGCGTCGCTGGTCGTCGCACCGCCGATGGTGACCTCGAAGCTGTTGTGGTCGACTTCGAGGCTTTCAGGCACCGTGTCGTTCAGCTTCATGTCGGCCTTGGTGACGTGCCGGGTGCTTGTGATGTCCACGAAGTCCTTGTCGAGACCGAGACCCGGATTGCTGCTGGTGCCGTCTCCGTTCAGTTTGCCGGCCACGCCTGGAGCCACGAAGTTGACCGAGTTGCGTCCCGGGGAGCGGCCGGTGGAGCCCCAAACCGGGCGCGGCAGGTAGGGCTGCGGCGTTGTGATCGACGCGTTGGCGTCGCCGACCTGGGCGTAGGCGAGCTGGCCGCCCTTGAGGAGCATGTGCGGTTTGACGCCGAAGAACTTCGGCTCCCACAGCACCAGGTCTGCCAGCTTCTTCGTCTCCACGGAACCGACGTATGTGTCGATGCCGTGTGTGATCGCCGGGTTGACCGTGTACTTGGCGACGTATCGGCGCGCGCGGAAGTTGTCGTTCGGCTGCACCTGCTGGTCGTTGAAGGAGTGGTCTGTGTCGTTGGTGATCGTGCGGACCTTCGCGGCTTCGAGGTCCTCCTTCAGTGCCCCGTAGCGGCACTTCATGACGTGCGCGGTCTGCCAGGTGCGCATGATCATCTCGCCGATGCGGCCCATCGCCTGGGCGTCGGAGGACATCATCGAGATGGCGCCCATGTCGTGGAGGAGGTCCTCCGCGGCCATCGTGGACGGCCGGATCCGGGAGTCGGCGAAGGCCATGTCTGCCGGAATCTCCGGGTTGAGGTGATGGCACACGATCATCATGTCGACGTGCTCCTTGACGGTGTTGACCGTCAGTGGACGCGTCGGGTTGGTCGAGGCCGGGAGGACGTTCGGTTCCTTGACCAGCTCGATCATGTCCGGCGCGTGACCGCCGCCGGCACCCTCGACATGGAAGATGTGGATGGAGCGTGCCTTGTTCTTCGTGAACTTCCCCTCTGCGTCCCTGCCGTCGCCTGTGAAGGCTGCCCGTGTGCTCTCCAGGAACCCCGACTCGTTCAGTGAGTCGGCGTGCAGGGCAAGCTGGACACCACGCTCTTCACAGATGTCCAGAGCCCGGTCGATCACCGCGGGTGTGGCGCCCCAGTCCTCGTGAATCTTGAAGCCACAGACACCGGCGTCCACCTGCGCGTTGAGCTCGTGCTTGTTCATCGTGCTGCCCTTGCCGAGCAGGCCGATGTTGACCGGGAACTCATCCAGCGCCTCGAAGACCCGGGTGATGTGCCACGCGCCCGGGGTCACGGTGGTCGCCGTGCTGCCCTCGGCAGGGCCGGTGCCGCCGCCGATGAGAGTGGTCACGCCCGAAGCCAGGGCCTCGTGGATCTCCTCGGGGCAGATGAAGTGAACGTGGGTGTCCACACCGCCCGCGGTGAGGATCCGGCCGTTGCCGGAGATCACCTCGGTGCTCGGCCCGATCACGAAGTTGGTTGGCGTCACCGGCGGGGCTTCCTTCGTGGGCCCACGATCCGGCATCTCGAAGCTCGAGATCTTGTCCATCGTCTCGGGGTTGTACGCCTTGCCGATGGCATGAACTTTGCCGTCCCTGATGCCGACGTCGGCCTTGACCACACCCCACCAGTCGAGGATCAGCGCCCCCGTGATGACGGTGTCCACAGGGAGGCGGAGCTCGTCGCCGCCCCCGTCCCTCGGGATGTGGGACATGCCCATCGACTCCCGGATCACCTTCCCTCCACCGAAGATCATTTCGTTGCCGCTGTGCTGCGGTCCGCCGCTCCAGTCGGCTTCGATCTCGATGGTGAGATCGGTGTCTGCGAGGCGGACGCGGTCCTTGGTGGTGGGCCCGTACAGAGCGGTGTAGTCCGCCCGCTTCAGCACGTTGCTCGGCCTCTGCTGGCCCGTCTGCCCCGGCTGGCTGCTCATCGGACGATCCCCTCGCGCAGTCCCTGGATCTTGCTGGTGTCGCTCTTGGCGTCGCCCTCGATCTTCACCAGCTCGACGCAACACACATCTCCTGGTTCGAACCGTACGGATGTGCCCGCGGCGATGTTGAGCCGTCGCCCTTTCGCCTCGGCGCAGTCCATGAGCTGGTCATCGCTCACGGGCGTGCCGACGGGGCTCTCGACCACTTTGAGGCCGGGGTTGACCTCGGCGAAGTGGTAGTGGGAGCCGACCTGGATAGGGCGGTCGGAGGCGTTCCTGACCTTGATCGTCTTTTTGTCGCCCTGCAGGTGCTTGTTGAACGCGATCGCCTCGTGCCAGGACGCGGCGTCCTCGCCCGCATCGCAACAGGCGGATGAGTCGGCGTCGTCGCAGTCGACCGGGCACTGCGGCCTGCCCGCCGGCTGAGGGTGCTCGACCTTGCCCGGGTAGACCTCGGGTTCCTCCGTGGCCTCCGGGATGGGGTCGTGAATGGTGACCAGCTTGGTGCCGTCCGGGAAGGTCGCCTCCACCTGGACGTTCTTGATCATCTCCGGGACGCCGTCCATCACGTCGTCACGGGTGAGCACCCGTCGCCCCGAGTCCATGATGTCGCTGACCGTCTTACCGTCGCGCGCCCCCTCGAAGACGTGAACGGTCAGCAGGGCCATCGTCTCGGGATAGTTGAGAAGCAGCCCCCGGTCATGGCGCCTTCGTGCCACGTCGGCCGCCACGTGGATCAGCAAGCGCTCCTGCTCATGCGGAGTCAAATGCACGATGACTCGTCTCTGTTGGTCGGATGGTGCGTGCGGCCGGGCATGCCAACGGCGCGGACACCGTTGCCCCCGGAAGGCGACGGCCGCTCTACGAGCATCCGCGGGGAAGAACAGCGAGACGACCGAACGGCGGTTGATCTACACCATCTGGTGAATCCGCGGAGTACTCCGTTTTCACCCCGCCGGACAGGAGAAGCCCGGTCTCGAAATCGCGGACGAATTCTGTGCGTTGGGCGGCTACCTGGGACTGGCATTCTGAGCGTGTCCTGGGCCGGAGCGTTTCCTTTCCGCGCGCCCTCCGGGGCGCTCACCACTTCGCTCGTGCGCCGGTTTCACGCCCTGACGGCATCCTTCCGGTTTCCCCCACACTGGGCCTGCCGCAAGGTCCCGGGGAGGGCCTCGCGGTTCTCGACACCTTGGGGGAACTGTGTCGTTTCTGCCTGAGCCCGCACGTGAAGCCCGGCCGCGAGAGGGCGGGGATGTGCAGGCGGTGGTGGTCGGCACCGGGTTCTCCGGCATCGGTGCCGCGATCCGGCTGCGCCAGGAAGGCTGGCGTGACCTTGTGGTGCTGGAGAAGGCGTCGCAGCTCGGGGGAACCTGGCGGGAGAACACCTACCCGGGGAGCGCCTGCGATGTCCCGTCCTCGCTGTACTCCTACTCCTTCACCCCCAACCCGCGGTGGAGCAGGGTCTTCGCCGGGCAGCGGGAGATCCACGACTACCTGCGGACGACCGCGGACCGGCACGGGGTCGGTGAGGTGCTGCGGTGCGGTGTCCGTGTCGTTAAGGCCCGGTGGGACCAGGACACGGGGCGCTGGCTTGTGCAGACCACCGACGGTGAGTACCGCGCCAGGGTTCTGGTCCTGGCCACCGGACCGTGGCATGAGCCACGGCGGCTCGATGTGCCGGGTTTGGACGAGTTCCCCGGGCCGGTGTTCCACACCGCTGAGTGGGACCGCTCCGTAGATCTCACGGGCCGACGTGTGGCCGTCGTCGGCAGTGGCGCCTCCGCTGTCCAGGTCGTCCCGGCCATCCAGGACCGGGCGGCGGCCGTACACCTCTTCCAGCGCACCGCACAGTGGCTGCTGCCCAAGCCCGACCTGCCGGTTCCCCCGGCCCTCAACTGGTCTTTGGACCGCATTCCGGGCGTGCGGCGCACCCTGCGGGCCGGCCAGTACGGCGTGCAAGAGGGCATCGGCTACGTTCTCCGCCACCCACGCCTGGCAGGCCCTCTCCAGGCCGCGGCCCGGGCTCATCTGCGTATTACGGTCCGTGACCCGGAGCTGCGCCGGGCGCTGACGCCCGACTACCGTCTGGGCTGCAAGCGTCTGCTGACGTCGAGCACGTTCTACCCGGCCCTGGTCCAGCCCCATGTCCACCTCCACCCCACCGCTCTGTCCTGTGTACGGGGCCGGCACCTCATCGGTGCCGACGGCACCGCGTTCGAGGCCGACGCGGTGATCACCGCCACCGGCTTCCGCGTCGGCGAGCTGCCGCTGGCCCGCAACGTGCACGGCGCGGCAGGCCGGACGCTGCACGAAACCTGGGCCGGGGATGGTCCTCAGGCATACCTCGGCACCAGCGTCAGCGGGTTCCCCAACCTCTTTCTCCTCCTGGGCCCCAACCTCCTTTCCGGCTCCACCTCCGCCATCAGCGTCCTCGAAGCCCAACTCGCCTACCTGGGTGCCGCACTCAGGCACCTGCGCCGCGAAGGCCACGCCTCCATGGACGTCAGACCAGCTGTCCAGGCCACCTACAACACCGCGGTACAGGAAGCACTGCGGACCACCGTGTACAACGCGGGCGGGTGCTCCAGCTACTACTTCCACTCCAGCGGTCGGAACACCTTCTGCTGGCCCTGGTCCAACGGCCGGCTCACCCGCTCGCTGAACCGCTTCGATGCCGCTGCCTACACCTGCCGCGCACCCTCCACCCCTGCCCCCGTGCCCGCACCCCGGGCAGCGGCGGAAGGCAGCTTCCCCGCGGATGAGGAAGGAATCACCGCATGACCAGGCGGCGCCCCAGGCCACAGCCGTACGACCGGGAACTTGACCATCTGCTCCTCTTCGGGGGCGACGGACGGCAGGACCCATGTCCCACCGGCTGGTACTTCGCCCGGTTCAGCCGGCATCTTCGCCCCGGCCAGGTGGTCCCCGTCACCTACATGGCCCGGCGGTACGCGCTGTTCCGCACACACGGCGGGCAGGTTGGGATGATCGACAGCCAGTGCTGCCACATGGGCGCCGACCTCAGCCGGTGCGGCCGGGTGCGCGAGGAGAGGCTGGTCTGCGGCTTCCACGCCTGGGAGTTCGATACGGACGGAGCGTGCCGGAAGATCCCCGGCGCGGACCGCATCCCCTCCCTGGCCGTGCAGCACAGCGTCCCCGTGACCGAGCAGGGAGGCATCATCTGGTTCTGGCACGGGTCACCGACCCCGGAGCCCATGAGCGAGCTGAGCTTCGCCGAGGACCGCCGTCGCCACCTCTGCCTGGCCGGTGAGGTGCTCGTCTGTCACGCGGATCTCCTCCCGATCGGTGAACACGTGACCGACGTTTCGCACTGGCCCTACACACACAGTCCGGGGCGAACGATGACCTCCGTCCAACTGCGGGACGAAGGACGTCGCTTCTCCTTCCGGATCCAGCCCGCCGAGGAGGACGGCACCCGTATCCACCACTTCCGCCCGTACGTCCTGGTCGAGATGGCGAGCCCGACAACCGCGGTGGCCACTCCTCAGCCGGGCCCGCAGCCGGACAGCAAGCCGCCCCGGATGGCCTTCGTCGCCGCTGTGAGTCCCGTGCGGCCCGGTGTCACGATCGCGACGTGGAGCCTGATCGTCCGCAAACTCGGCCCGGACTGGCTGCTCTGGCCGGCCAACCGTCTCTGGGCGGCCTTCCTGTGGCGCCTGGTCAGACGGAATCATCATGCCGACTTCGAGATCCTGCGCTGGATGCGCCCAGTGGCCAAGGACCTGTGGTCGGTCGCGGACGGGCCCACTCTCCGCGCTTACCGGCGTTTCTACCGGCGCAATCTTCCCCCGGCCACAGAGGGATCCACGGAGGAACTCACCTCCGGAAACACCTGACGGCTGGGCAGCCCACGAACATCAGCCAGGACCCACCGCCTGGCCCCCGCCCCGCTACTTCTCTCGCGAGCGCATCCGGGCAACTGGAGCTTCACCGGAGGACGTGGAGTTCAACGAGGGCCAGGAGCCTGTGGACCTGCTCGTGAACGCCCCTCGGACCGTCCGGTCCAGACAGGCTCGCACTGTCACTTCGCCCTCGAGTCAGTCCTGGTCCCGCCGTACGGACCGACGCCAATGGGCCGGGCGGTGTCACCATCGCCTGATGGCCTGTCCCAGAGCCCTGTCCAAGGGCCTTGTCCCAGAGTCCGGCTGCGGCCGGGTGGGCACCACGCCCGCCCGGCCTTGTCGCCCCCCGGTTGAAGACCACCATGACCGGAGTGGACCTGATGGCGCACCCTTTCGCGGCCTCGGGGCAGGTGTCGACGTTGGTCGCGGCTGCAGGCGAGATCCGTGCGATGCCGCGTCAGAGGGTGGTGGGGGCGGGCGGGATCCAGCGGTGCTTTCGGGACACCGTTCGGGAGACGCCGTAGTCCTTCTTGAGTTGTTCGGGGATGGCGTAGTGCATGACGCGGCCGCGGGTGAGGGAGGACAGCTCGAAGACGGTGGTGAGGTGGCCGAGGCGGTCCAGGGCCCACGCACCGAGTGGAGAGCCGTCCTCGACGGTCTCCAGGACGCCGAGGAGGTGCGGGACGGCCTTGACGACGGTGTCCCAGGGGGTGTGGGGGACCTGGAGCCAGTCGGCGCTGGTGTCGCCGATGAGGTAGCGGATGAGGGCGGAGACGATCGGGTCGAAGAACGTGCCGGGCACGACCTCCTCGTACAGGTCGATCAGCTGCCGCATCAGGTGTGCGCCCTCCTCGGAGGGCCCCATGTGCCGGATCATGTACAGGTCCAGGAACTGACGGGCCTGCTGGAGGTCCTGGGGGACGGCGTCCTGATCGACGCCCAGCATCGCGCCGACGACCCGCCAGGCGTAGAAATACGCCTGGGCGCCTTCGGTACTCATGTGGATGCCCAGGCGGTGCAGGGAGTCCAGGACGAGCAGGGAGAAGAACATCTGCCCGCCGATCATGTCCTCCTGGCAGATCGGCACCCCCAGCGCCTCGCAGTCCCAGCGGCCCTCACGGCCCATATGGTGGCGAATGGAGGCATGCAGGAGGCGGACCTTCTGCGCGGCGGGGATGAAGCGGCTACCCGCTTCGAAGGCGCCGGGCTGCATGAGATAGACGGTGAACTGCCCCGTCTCCGCCATGCGTTTGGAGGGGTACTTCAGCGAGTGGGTCGCCGACAGGAGTCTGGCGACGTGCGGGACGACGTAGCAGGCGGGCATCGAGGCGAAGGACAGCGCGGTGGAGATGTGCACGTTGTTGTCGATGAAGAACAACCTCGCCTTCTCCATCTCCCCCCAGTCGACCCACGACGGCGGCACGCTCGTCGCCTCCAGGTACTCCCGCGCCACCTCCGGCAGCCCGTCCGGCAGCGGCGCACCGGCGGTGGAGACATACCGCATCAGGGCGTTGAACTTCCCCACCTCCCCGCGCTCGAACAGGGTGGCCACGGTGGCATCGGCGAGTTCGTCACCCACCTGCCGCAGCCCGTCCATCGACACCTCGGTGTAGGTCATGTGCGGGGCTCCTAATCCTTTCGCGGCAAGCGGGAGGGGGCAGGGACGAGGCACTGTGCTGAGGTGCTCTCCGAGGCGTCAGTGACGCCGGGCCGCTGCGGAGTGTGCGAGGTCAGTCAGGGCCGCGGCAGCAGCTGCGGGCAGGCCCAGATCGTCGAGCGCGTCGAGAGCATCCCTGACCCGCACTGTGATCATTTCTTCGATCCGGTCGGGAGCCTTCAGCCGGCGCATCACCTCGCGCACCGCCTCCAGGCCGTCCGTGTCCAGGTCGCGCCGCCCCAGGAGGGCGCGCAGGTGTTTCCGGTCGGTGTCACCGGCCATCCGCCAGGTCTCGGCCAGCAGGGCGGTGGGCCGGTGTGCGCGCAGGTCGTCCAGGTTGGCCTTGCCTGTACGGTCCGGGTCACCGAAGAGGCCCAGCAGGTCATCCCGTAGCTGGAATGCCTCGCCCAGCGCCAGCCCGTAGCGGGAGTAGCCCTCGCGCAGCCGTTCGCTGGCGCCGGCCAGGGCACCGCCGATCAGCAGGGGCTGCTCGACGGTGTACTTGGCGGTCTTGTACCGGATCACCTGCAAGGACGCGGAGGTGTCGGGGGCAGCCCCGGTGCGCAGGATCTCCAGGCACTCACCCGCGATCAGTTCCCTGGCCAGTGCCGTCCACAAGGGGCGGGCCCGTGCCAAGTAGGCGGCCGGCAGACCACTGGCGGCGAACAGCTGCCCGGCCATCGCCATCAGTAGATCCCCGACCAGCATCGCCAGGGACCGGGCGGCGGTCGCGGCCCGCGGGCGGCGACGCACAGCGCTACGCAGGGCGACGTGCGCGGTGGGACGGCCGTGCCGCAGCGGGCTGTCATCGATGAGATCGTCATGCACCACCGCCGCGGCGTGCACCAGCTCCATGGATGCCGCAGCGCGCACCATGGCGTCACTGTCCGGTTGCCCGACCGCCCGCCAGCCCCAGTAGCAGAACGCCGCCCGCAGCCGCTTGCCCCCGGCTACCGCCACCTCGACCTGATCAGCCACCGGCCCCAGATCCGCATCCACCGCGACGAGCTGCTCGGCCTCCTGCGTCACGAAGCCGCGCACCACCTCGTCGATACGCGCTTTGAACGCGGCCGGCTCGTACGGGTCAGGCACCGCCACGGGCCTGCCGCGCCACCACGTGCCGGGCGAGAACTTCAAGATAGGCCGGCGGCACGGCCGCGTACCGGTCCAGCACCAAGCGTCCGCGCGCCATCAGCTCCTGCTCCGCATCCGCCGCCAGCTGCGCCGCGTCCGAGCGGCGCAGCAGCCCCCGCATCGTCCCCACGGCCGACCCCACCGTGCTCACCGCCAGATCGGCAAACCCTGCCGCCAGTAACACAGCCTGCTCGTGCGGGCCCCCGCGGCGCCCGCCTTCTCCTGCCATGCCATCTCCCCCACAGGACCTCCGGACGGCTCAGGTCGCCCTCCACCCTTCACAGGCTCGCGCCGCACCCGGCCGGAAAAAGGGGGAACTCACCAACGAGTGATCACACCGCACGCATGTGCGCGTATCTGTGACAGGGGGCCGTTTCTCCGGACGGCGGACGTCTGGTCCCCTCTTTTCTCATAACCGCGAAGTGCAAGTGAGCACGGACTACTGCCTGCTGCGGGCGCACGAGCCGTGGGTGGCGGAAGAAGAAACCGAAGCCCTCCTGCGTCCCGAAATGAGCACTCCACATGGCTCATTGCGACCCGGCAAGTGGCGCACCGCTTCCACTTGCTCCTGGACGGCCGGGGTCACCTGTACGGCCGAAGCCCGCTTCCCATCACGGCCACGCGGTGACCTTCGACAGTGACGGCCGTTGATCAGATCATGAAGAAGATGAACATCCTCACTACTGCAGTTCTCGCCGTTGGCGCGGCCCTCATTGGCGCTGTACCAGCACACGCAGGAATCGACGACTGTGCGTGGCACCGCGTCCGGTGGCGATCCCAACCGTTGTCCGAGCAGAGCGGGTCAACGGCGAACGAGCCCGGTATCCGGGCCTGTCCTGTGGCCCGCGATTCAGGCGTCCGCCTCGTTCGCCACCCCACGGGAAGCACCTTGGCAGCGGTGCGGTCTGCCGACAGCCGCGCCCGGGTACGGCTGCGACGAGGCCGGACTCGCTGCGGTGCAGTTCCACGCAAGAACTCCCCCGCCACCATGTCCATTGCACCACCCGGCGGTGTACGCCGCATGTTCACCACCACCGACGCGGCACGATGCAGAGCGGTGATCCTCCGCCCGAATCGATCGACACTCCAACGCGGCGGCGCCGTGGAGGACTCTTCCAGGGCGCTCGGATTCTCGCGGGCGAAGGGCTACGACCTGGTTCGTCGTGCAGAGTTTCCATGCCGTGTGCTGCGCGGCGGCCGTAGCACACGTGTCGTCACCCACCTCCTTGCTCCGCGTGCTCGAAGGCGGAGAGCCGGAGTACAACGGTGCCCGCGCCGGACGCTGCACGCCGTCGTAGCCCCGCAGCGCGCAGAGGCCCCGCCGGAGCATCCCGGCGGGGCCTCGTCGTCTCACGCGCTATCACACACAGTCCCTATGAGCGGGGTCCTGGCTGTAGCTGTTTGACCAGGTGGAAGACCTCCCGGGCCGCATAGCGCTTGAGGCAACGGACGATTTCGCGCCGGGTCTTGCCCTCCCTGGTGCGGCGCTCGTAGTAGTCCTGGGTGCGCGGGTCGACCCGCAGGCGGGTGAACACGATGCGATGGAGCGCGGCGTTGGCCTGCCGGTCGCCGCCGCGGTTGAGGCGCCGGTACTGCCGGCGTCCCGAGGAACGCTCGACAGGACTGACCCCGCACAAAGCGGCGAAGGACGCCTCACTGTCCAGGCGCTCCGGGTTGTCCCCCACCGTGATCAGCAAGGCGACGGCCGTATCCGGACCGATCCCCACCACATCAAGCAGCTGCGGGGCATGACATTTCACGAGGCGGGCCAGACGAGCGTCCACATCCCGGATCTGCTCGGAGAGCTGGCCGATCCGGTGAGCCAGCAGACCCAGCGTGATCCGAGTGGCCTGCAGCACCCCCGCTTCACCGCCCTCTTCCTGGCTGCTCCCGTCGGTGAACCGCGCGCAGGTACGGAAGAGTTCGGCATTGCCCAGTTGGGCCAGTTCTTCCCGCAAGGCGGGGTCGGCAGTAATGAGAACGGACTTGAGCTGGTTGATGGCCTGGGTGCGGGCTTTGACGGCCGACGCCTTCGTGAGTTTGTACATTCTCGCGATCTGCACCGGCCCGTCACCCGCTTTGGCCCTGGCGCGGGCCCGCCCGCTCAATACGGCTCGCGCCGCGTTCTGGGCATCGAGCGGATCTGATTTGCCGCGCTGACGGCGATCCGCCCGGTCCATCCGATTCACGTCAAACACGTCTATGCCCTGGGCCAGCAGAGAGCGAGACAGGGACGCCCCGTAGGAGCCGGTCCCCTCCACTCCGGCCCGCCTCACGGTTCCTAACTTCCTGGCCCACTTCAGCAGATCGCGGTATCCCGCCGCAGTGGCCGGGAACTCGCCGGTGCCCAGCACCGTCCCCGTCACGGAGAGCACCGCAGCCACATGAGCATCCCGGTGCGTGTCCACTCCCAACACCACCTCCCCCACAGGGCGACGACGACGGGTCTGCGGAGCAGGCGGCGTACTGGACATGCCCGTTCCCCTTTCCAGTCCGATAGCGCGTCGCGTTGCCGGTACCGGGCCGCGTCGGGCGGTCAGAATCGTGAGGACGCCACAACGAACGGCAGGCCCCTATCGGGACACGCCCCGCCGGCCCGGCACCGCAACGCACCATCCCCAGCCAACGGCCGACACTGTGAAACCGGGACACAATGGTCAGAGATGTCAGGAGTCAGGCCCGGACCCGGGACAGCACCCACCCATTCTCCCGCCCGTCACAGCCCCTCCCCCAGAAACACAGAGCATGCTCAGTGCCAGCTCCCGGAGCACCCCGGATCTGACACCGGCCGATCATTCCGCGGCACAGAGACCGACATCTTGGTTCAGGTTGCTTCACCACCAGTGCGGCGCCTCTCGACGGCTGTAGGACAGGGCACCAACGAGCTGGCGTTCGGGTCGAGTGGGTGGCCGCGCGGCGGCTCCCGTTGTCGGCCCTCAAGGAGGCGTTCGCAGACGCCGCAACAGGATCGAGGAGCGGACGCTCGCTGCTCAGGAAGGCTGAAGCCCCCGCCATCATCTGCCCGGCAGGGGCCTCAGTGACCCATCACGTGTCACGTTGCTGTCACCAACACCATCGATGCGCCTGGACCACAAAGGCCCCACCTGCATGAACAGCATCGATGTAGACCACGTGGACGCCTGAAGACGGCTTCTACGACATGTGCCATGTGGTGCCGAGAGCCGGGCCCAGGACCAGGATCGGTGCGTCTTCCGGCCCGTCAAAGCGGTATGGCAGGGTCTCTTCCGTCGTCTCGCTCACCCGCTCACGCTCCCATATCTCACATTCTCGTCGTGAGCGGGGGCAGAACCGCTGGCCAATCCTCCCCACGCATCCGCCGCCGGGCGCAAATCCTCCACATCGGGCTTCACATAACAGCGGTGCGTGGTCTCCACCTTGGTGTGCCCCGCCCACCCAGCAAGGAGGTGGGGCGGCACGCCGTTGTTCGCGAGGTAGGTGAAACAGCTCGCGCGAGCGTCGTACAAGCGGACTCGCCGCAGAGGGTTCTCATGCATGACCTTGTACGCCCGTTCCCGCAGCTGCCGTCCGTTGAGCGCCCCGCCGAGTTCGTCCACGGCGACGTACCCGCTGGGTTCGTACCGTGCCCCGGCCGCCCGACTCTCAGCCATCTGCACGGCGTGGAATCGCCTCAGGGCTGCTGCGGTCCTCGTCGATCATGACGGCATATGCGGAGAACTCCTGACCGAGGGCCATCGGCACTGGTCGGTGCTCAGGTCCGAAGAGGGAATGGGCGGTGAGGTCGGCGCGGGACCAAGGCGGTGGACTGCGGCGGTGGACCTCCCTCGACGGCCTCAGCTCCTGCCTGAGCGGCGTCACTTTGCAGGAAGGTGAGCCGCAGCTATGCTCATACTCAACAATGCGACTAGGTGCCTAGTTGTTTAGCGATGGCCGTGTGCCACTTCCATCAGCAGCGTTGACGAGAGGCGGACGGCCCGTGTCGAGCAGTGGGTACCTGCGCTATGTCGCCCTGGGCGACAGTCACACCGAGGGGCTCGGGGACGGCGACGACGTCCGTGGTCTTCGGGGCTGGGCGGACCGGCTCGCCGAGCAGGTCGCCCGCCACAGCCCCGGCCTGCTCTACGCCAACCTCGCGGTGCGCGGCCGTAAGGCCGGTCAGGTGCGCGCCGAGCAACTGGCTCCGGCTCTCGCGATGCGGCCCGACCTCGCCACCGTGGTGGCTGGGGTCAACGACGTGTTGCGCCCGGGCTGCGACCTCGACGAGGTGGCCGGCCATGTCGAGGCGATGTTCGCCGCCCTCACCGCGCAGGGCGCCACCGTCGCGACCCTCATGTTTCCCGATGTCGGGCGTATCACGCCGTTGGCCCGCCCGATCGGTCACCGTGTTCTCGCACTCAACGCACGCATCCGGGAGGCCGCCGACCGCCACGGTGTGGTGGTGGCGGAGACGGCCGCGCACGCGGCGGCGACCGATCCGCGGTTGTGGAGTGCTGACCGGCTGCACGCCGGCCCGCTGGGGCACGCGCGCATCGCGGCTGCCGTGGCCCATGCGCTCGGTCTGCCGGACAGCGACGACACATGGACCCTCCCCCTTCCGGCCGAGAGGACAGGCATCTCCGGCTGGAGGACCGTGGGTGCCGAACTGCGCTGGGCCGGCACCTTCCTCGGCCCCTGGGTCGGCCGCCGCCTGCGTGGCCGCTCCTCCGGCGACGGCCGCCAGGCCAAGCGGCCGGCCCTGCTTCCGGTGGCCGCGTCCACCGGGGACACCTCCTCAGCCGTATGAGGCTCCGCCCGCGACGACGCCGGCGGCCCTCCTGCTGCACTTCTCTCTTCCTCGTACCGGAGCTGGAAATGAGTAACGCCCACCCCTTCCGCGTCCTGCGCGCGAAGCGTCTGTGGACCGTCAACGGCGTCATCGTGGGCTTCGTGGCACTGCTGTTCACGGTGTTCTACGTCGGCGCCAACATCGACCCTGCCGGTCACCTGCACAAGCTGCCCGTCGGCCTGGTCAGCGCCGATGAGGGGTCGAAGGTCGGTGGCAAGCAGACCGACCTCGGT
Organism: Streptomyces sp. NBC_01537; assembly: GCF_045040445.1. Classification (NCBI taxonomy): domain Bacteria; kingdom Bacillati; phylum Actinomycetota; class Actinomycetes; order Kitasatosporales; family Streptomycetaceae; genus Streptomyces; species Streptomyces sp. NBC_01537. The sequence continues at coordinate 1,982,833 of NZ_CP109392.1, forward strand.
GCACAGATCACCCAGTCGATCAAGAAGTCGTCCCAGGGCGGAGACAGGATCGACTGGAAGCTGATGGACGAGGAGGAGATGAAGGAGGAACTGGGCAAGGGCAAGCTGTTCGGCGCGCTCGTCGTGCCCCGCGACTTCACCGCCACTGTCGCCGCCCTCACCGGCCCCGGGGTGGCCGGCAAGCCCGTCCGCCCGACACTCACCGTGCTGACCAACCAGTCCGCCGGCAGCGTGGGGTCGAGCATGGCGCGGCAGGCCACGACGACGGCCGCGCAGTCGGCCTCCGCGCAGGTGGGTGAACAGCTGACCGCTCAGGCCGAGGCCGCGCAGGCCCAGCTGCCCGCTGCCGCGCGCCTGCTGCTGGCCGACCCGGCCGTGGTGCAGATCGAGGACGGGCATCCGCTCGACTCGCACAGCGGCCTCGGCCTGAGTGCCTTCTACTACTCCCTCGTCCTCGTCGTCTGCGGCATGCTCGCCGCCAACGTCATCAGCGGCCAGGTGGACCACGCCCTCGGCTACACCCACAACGACATGGGCCCGCTGCGGGTCCACAACCCGCTGCTGCGCGCGACTCGCGTCCAGACCCTGGCCATCAGTAGCACGCTCATGATCGGTCTGTCCCTGCTCATGGGCACCCTGGTCCTGGCCGGTGCGGTGGGCATCATGGGCATGGACGCCTCTCACCTGCCCCTGCTGTGGCTCTTCTCCGTGTGCACGATCACGGTTGTCGGCATCGGCGGGCTCGGCCTGCTCGCTGTGTTCGGCACGCCGGGGATGCTGTTCATCACGGTCTTCTACATCGCCATGGCGGTACCGACGTCCGGCGCCACGATCCCCCTCCAGGCCCTCCCCGGTTTCTACCGCGTCCTCGGCGAGTTCGAGCCCCTGCGCCAGATCACGGGCGCCGTCCGCTCCATCCTCTTCTACGACGCCCAGGCCGACGCGGGTCTGACCCGGGGCTGGGTGATGCTGGGCGTGGGACTCGCGGTCGCCGGCCTCTTCGGCTTCGGCGTGACCCGGTTCTACGACCGCAAGGGACTCCATCGCATTCCCGCCGACGAGGAACCGCAGCCGATCCTCGCCCGGGCATAGTCCGACACCCGGTGAGGTGGTGGGTGGGGCTGAGCACGACCGTCCCACCCGCCACTTTTTTGACCAATCGCGTAGGCGAGGTCGTCGCGGTCAGCCGTCGGCCCGCAGTGCGGCTGTGCGCTGTTCGAGCCTGCGCAGCGCCATGTCCCCCCACTGGAGGTTCTCCCGCTCGAACGACATCCCACGCAGCAGGGTGAGATACGGGCCGATGCGCTCGGCCTCGGCGAAGTACGCCTCCTCAGAGCGCCCGTCGAGCAGGCGCTGCCGGAGCCGCTCGTAGCGGGCCAGCTTGGCGGTGGCCCACTCCATGCGCTCCGCGATGGCAGTCCGGACCGCTTCCATGTCGCCCGCGTCCAGGCACTGCACCTTGACAAGCAACTCGTCCCGGACCACCGCCGGTTTGCCCAAGGGTTCGGCGGTGTAGGCGTGGACGGCCTTCCGCCCGGCCTCCGTCAAGGAGAACAGCCGCTTGTTGGGGCGGCGCTCCTGCTCGACGACGCGGGCCGTGACGAGTCCTTCCGCCTCCATGCGCTCCAGCTCCCGGTAGAGCTGCTGAGGCGTCGACATCCAGAAGTTGGCTACCGTCGCGTCGAACGCCTTCGCGAGGTCGTACCCGGACGCCTCGCCCTTCAACAGCGCGGCCATCACCGCGTTCCGCAAAGCCATGGATGAACGCTAACAGATTAATCAACAACGTGACTAATAGTCCACCCCTCCCCTGTGGACAAGCCCTAACAAGCCCTCTATTCTCTACCACACCTATTCACATTTTTGTGTATCAGAGGTGGGCTCATGCATCCCTTCCGCAAGGCCGTCGAGAGCCGCGACCTGGACGCCGTGGCCGCTCTGCTGGCCGACGACGTCGTCTTCACCAGCCCCGTCACCTTCAAGCCGTACCCGGGCAAGGCCATCACCGCGGCGATCCTGCGCGGCGTGCTCCGGGTCTTCGAGGACTTCACCTACGTCCGTGAGATCGCCAACCCCGACGGCCGCGATCACGCCTTCGTCTTCACCGCCACCGTCGCCGGCAAGCAACTCCAGGGATGCGACTTCCTGCACTTCGACGACGACGGGAAGATCGACGAGTTCACGGTGATGGTGCGCCCGCTCTCCGGCGCCCAGGCGCTGGCCGAGGCCATGGGTGCCCAGTTCGAGCAGATCGCCCGAGAGGCCACCGAACAGTGACCGGACGACGCACTTCGACCCGGTCGTCATCGGCGCGGGGCAACGCCGGACTGGCCGCCGCCGCCACCCTCCAACGCGCGGGCCTGCGCACCCTCCTGATCGAACGCCACAACGTCCCCGGCGGCTGCGCCACCTCCTTCCGGCGAGGCCGCTTCGAGTTCGAGACAGCGCTGCACCAGCTGTCCGGAGTCGGCCTGGAGGGGCCAGCAGCACATGCTGCGCGGGCTGTTCGAGAAGCTGGGCGTCGCTGACTCGCTGTAGTTCGCCCACAAGCACGACCTGTACCGCGCCGTGGTATGCACGATGTGACCCAGCCGGTCCCAGCGGGGGAAGTTGCTGGAGGTGACCTGGACCCGAATCCGGTGACCCGACCGGAAGACGATGCTGGTCGACCACAGGTCCACGACATGCTCGACCGCCTCGCCCGGTGTCGCCGCACGCGCCCGCACGATGCCGTCGGCCACATGGCGGGAGACACCGTTCTCGTCGACGTCGCACAGTCGTGCCACCCAGTCGGTCGAAGGACCGTCCGTGGCGGCGAAGGGCACAGCCCGGACGCGGCCGGTCACCTCGACGTCCTCGGTGAGCGGTTCGGTGGTGAAGACCAGCACGTCCTCGGGCGCCTCCACGGCCGTCTGGTCGAGCGGCCCGGGACGGAACTCGTCAGACAGCAGGAGCGCTCCGCCGGTGGTGGGTACCGGGTTCATGGGGTCGTAGGTGAACTCGTCGGGCTGCTCGGCGGTGGACGGCGGCTCAGGGGTCAGGCGTCCGTCCGCGCGCAGGTGGAAGTGGGTGTCCACGGCCCGCGACAGGGGCCATTCCGTCTCCTCGCGCCACTGGTTGATGCCCATGACGAACAGCAGCACCTTGCCGGTGTCCGGCTCCAGAGCCTCGCCATCGCCGATCGTGCGCTGGTACCAGGCGAGTTGCAGGTCGTGCAGGCGTCCGCGCATGCCCATGAAGGCGGAGTTCGCGGCGAACCCGAAGTTGACGTCGCCGACCACGTGCTGCTGGTTGGCGTGGCTCCACGGGCCCATGATCAGCGTGGCGGACCGGCCGGCGCTGCGCATGGCGGCGAAGTTGTCGAGCGTGCCCTGGGCGAAGATGTCGTACGAGCCGCTGACCTGGAAGGTGGGCAGGTCCACCTCGTCGTGCCGGCCTGCGACCCGGCAGGACGTCGCCCAGCCGGGCTCCCGCCGGGACCGCTCGTAACCCAGCTCAGGCAAGTCGTGCCGGGCGAACGCGGGGAACCGCCCAGCGGGCAGTTCCCCGTAGCCGCCGTCTGCCGGACCGCCGAGATCCTGCACGAGCCTGCCGGGACTGCCCACGAGTGCGGCGGGGTCGGTGCTGTGCCGGCGCATCAGCGGGTCGGCACCCAATATGAGAGTCCAGGGCGCGGTGATCCCGAGCTCGATCACACCGCCGCGCGTCCACAGCCCGTCGTCCGGATCGGACCACGTGACCATCGGCGCGATCGCCTTCAGCTCCGGCGGCTTCGACAACGCCGCCATCCAGTGCGTGTTGCCGAAATAGCTGGCGCCGATCATGCCGACTGAGCCGCTCGCGGGGCCAGAGCAGCGGCCCACCGCACGGTGTCGTACCCGTCGCTCTCCTCATACGTCCACGGCTCCCACTCCCCCTCCGATGCGAACCGGCCACGCGTGTCCTGGACGACCACCATGAAGCCCCGCCGGGCCGCCGCCAGCTGATCGAGCACGACACCGACCATGGGCGTCTGCTTGCCGTACGGCAGCCGGCTCAGCAGCACCGGCCACGGTCCCGTACCGCCGGGCCGGTAGACATCCGCGCGCAGCACGGTACCGTCACGCATCTGAGCCGGAACATCGAACTCGATCTGGATCTCCGCCGTGTACTGCTCCTTCGCGCCACGACACTCTCACGTGACATGGTCGAAGCTGGCCCCCTCACGCACTACCCCCGAACGAGGGGGTCCACGGCGCTCTCGGGGCCGTCACGCCACCGCGTTCAGCAGGTCGGCCAGCAGGTCGGGCCGTTCCAAGGCGATGAAGTGGCCTGCTCCCGGCACCTGCGTGAAATCGGCAGCCGGCAGCAGCTCCTTGTCGGCCTGCCGGTCCGAGGGCCGTGACCAGTCCTTCTCCCCGTAGACGAGGTGGACGGGTGCCTTGACCTCGGAGTAGCGCGAGCGGGCGGCGATGAGACTGGGCAGGCTCTGGTACACGGCCCTGGCGACGGCCGAGTAGCCGGGGCGGCGGCCCACCTGGAGGAGTTCGTCCAGGTAGTCCTCCCGCAGCGCCCCCTTGTCGCCCAGCCCGCCCTGCAGGATCCTGCGGACGACGGCCTTGGGTTCCACCCCGGCGACCACCGGGCCCACCCCCGGAGTGAGGACACCGCTGACCACCACACGGGCGAGAAGACTGGACCGGGCGATACCGCCGCGGAAGTCGTACGTGTTCACCGCGACGACGCGCCGTACCCGCTCGGGCAGGTCGGCGGCGGTGGTCAGGGCGAGCACCGCCCCCATGGACTCCCCGACCAGGGTCACGTCGTGGAGGTCGAGTTCGGTGAGGAGCCGCTTGACGCCAGCGCGCATGGCCGGCTCGTCGTACGACGCACCGGGCACGATCTCGGAGTAACCCATCCCCGGCAGGTCGAGGGCGTACACGGTGTACTGGTCCGCGATCAGGGGGATGAGGGAGCGGAAGTGCTCGGCCTGGGTGCGCACAGTGTGCAGCAGGACCACGGGAGCACCGGTGCCCGCCTTGAGGTAGCGCAGGGTCCCCTCGTCGCTGCGGTGTCCTGCGCGCGGGGCGATGGTGTGGCTGGTGGTTCCCGGGATGTGAATCGTGGGACGTGGCTCTGAGCTGGGCATCTCGTCAGTTTCCCTTTGTGCGAACTGCTGCGGACGGGTAATTCGGACAGGGCCCGCCCGAAGGGGGCGTGACCAGGGACCAGGCCTTGGATTCACTGAGAAACCGACCGGTTTCCATCATCGTAAACCGATCGGTTTCCAAGTGCAAGACTGAGGTTGCCATCCGCAGCAATAGGGTCAGCGCACAGGAGAGACGCGAGATTGTCATCCGCACAGCGGTCGCCGATTCCGGGCTCAAGGGCTACTACGGCACGCCCGAACGCTCCAGCTGCAGGTGTAGGGCTACGCCACCGTGGCCAGCCGTCGAGGCCGAGGGTGATGCGGCCAAGTGGCCCGGGCCGTCTGGATGAGGCCCTGGGAAACCGCGTACCTGCTGTTGGGCGCTGATGTCGACGAGACGACGGCCTTCCTGGCGCACGGCACGCCCGTCAACGCCCTTACGGCCACCGGGCTCCCCTCGAATGCGGGGAATCAGGGGCGGGAGCCATCGGCCTAGGGAAGGCACGGTCACGGCTCCTGCTCGAAAGGGGATGCGTCAGTGCATGCCTGCCGCATCGAGCAGGGTGGCCACGGTGGGCGTGACGAGCCCTGTCAGATTATCGGCTCCGATCCCCGCGCGGGCGCTGGCGCCGTCGAAGACCAGAATGAGCTGCCGGGCCAGCAGGTCGGGGTTACTCGCCCCACCCCGTTCGGCCTCGGAACGGAAAAAGGCCGTCAGGTTCGCTTTGATCTGGTGGGCCACCCGGCTCGCGGGGTGGCCCTGGTCCTTGAGTTCGATCTGCACAGCCAGGTACCGACAGCCTTGGAAGTCGGGCGCACCCGCCTGCTCCTCCAGCTGGTCGAAGACGTGCAGGATCCGCTCGCGGGGTGAACGGCCGTCGTCCGCCGCCGGCAGGAGCCCGGCCGCGAAGGCAGAGGCGCGCTCCCCCAGGCTCGCCGCCAGCAGTTCGTCCTTGCTCTCGAACAGCTGGTACAGGGAGCGCTTGGACACCCCCGCCGCCTTGCACAGCGCCTCGACGCCGATGCCGACACCGTCTCGGTAGGTGAGCGTGGCCGCCGCCTCCAGCAGCCGCTCTCTGGTACTTGGCTTCACTTCGGTGGTCATATCGCGAGGTTAACTCGATGTGGAGAAAATGAAAACCGATCGGTTTACAGCGCCTTACCGGAGCGCTCTCGCGCCCCCCACGGACCGAGCGGGCACGTGAGTAAGGTTCCGCTACGCCGGGACGGCGGTCTTCTCGGCTTCGTCCGGGCGGGGACGCGGTGCAGCCCCCGGTCAGGCCCGCGCCCGCTGGGCGGCGTTGCAGAGGATCTCTGCCGCAGCGGCTTCGAACTCTGGGAGGACGCGCGCGAAGGGTCGTGGCCGACCTGCCCGTGCCGGACCTCGCAGGCCGGGACAGTCGGGAAGCGGCCGTCGCCTCGGCCGGCGCGACGGACCTCCCTTGGGCCGGGTAAGTACAGTGCCCGTGGCGATGAAAGGAACAGTCCCCGGCCGGACAGGTGGGGGTGTGGAATCCATGCTGGAGCAGGAATTTGCCCGGGCCCGAGAAGCCCGCTTCGAATCGCTGGCGCGCGCGGTGGCGGAGCCGCTGCACCGGTATCTGCTGCGCCGGGCGGACGCCGACGCGGCAGATGACATCCTCGCGGAGACGATGCTCGTGCTCTGGCGCCGCTTCGAGGACGTGCCCGGACTCGGGAAGGGCCCCGTGACCGACCCCGACAGCGTGCTGCCCTGGTGTTACGGCGTCGCACGCGGCTGCCTGTCCAACGCCCGCCGGGCGGACGGGCGTCGGCTCCGGCTGGTGGAGCGGCTGACCCGTACCGCACCGCCGCCAATGCCCGGGGAAGCCGACCACCCCGAACTCCAGGCCGCACTCGGCACACTGGGCGCCCTGGACCGTGAGGTGGTGCTGCTCTGGGCATGGGAGGGGCTGACCCCGCGCGAGATAGCGGAAGTGACCGGACTGACCGCCAACGCCGTCAGCATCCGCCTGCACAGGGCAAAGAAGAAACTCGCCGCTCTGCTTGACCGAAAGAATGACGACAAGGCCGGACATGAGATGGGTGAAGGAAGGAGCAACCGGTGAACGACGAAGAACTGCTGGCCCGGATGAGGGCCATCGACCCGGCGCGGACCTCTGATGCTCCCCAGCCCGACATCAACCATCTCCTGGAGGCCACCATGACCGCCGACACCACAGTCCGCACCTCCCCCCGCACATCGGACCGCCCCCGCCGCCCCCTGCTGCTGGCCGCAGCAGCCGCCGCTGTGCTCACGGTGGGAGCCGGCATCACCTGGGGAGTCACAGCGACCCGCGACACTCCTCCGGCCGTGGCCGCCCCGCTGGTCCTGACCGTCCAGCAGGACACAGGCGGCGGCCCTGCCACAGCGTGCGCCGAGCTCGACGTCACTACCCTGCGCCAGTACACGACCGCCTTCGAGGGCACCGCGACCTCCATCGACGGCGACCAGATCACTCTCCGAGTGGACCACTGGTACCGCGGCGAAAACGCCTCCACCGTCCGGCTCGACAACACCCACGAAGGACAACTGGAGTCATTCGGCCAGGAGTTCGCTGTCGGCCAGACCTACCTCGTCTACGCCAAGGACGGCAAGGTCCCGGTGTGCTACGGCGATGCCGAGGCCACCCCGAAGCTGCGGAGCCTCTACGACCGAGCGTTCGGGCAGTGAGCGCACAAGCTCGGCGGCTGTTCCGTCTCGCAAGGTCTGCCGTTGCCTCGTTGCGAGGTTCAGCGGGAGCCGGTCGGTAAACGCGTCACCGCTCGCATCGCCCTGCCCGACGACCCGGGCGGGGACGTCACCGGACGCCGCCCCCAGTAGCAGCCGGCGCTCGCCCTCGGCCCCCGCCTTCACTGACGGCCTGATGAGAAGCGGCGCGCTACAGGGGGGCGATGTCGGTGGGAGAGGTCGGGGCGGGCGCGGTGCCGGCGTGCGGGGTGGAGCCACCGGCCGGAGGCGTCGCGGGCGACGTCGACGCCGACTTCCCCCACCAGTTCGGGTTCCACCAGCGTGACGTTCAGCGTCTTCCGGCTGCCCCACCCGGCGGAGAACGACCAGCCTGTCCACGGATGACCGCGCCGCCCCGCAGCGAGCAGTCCGGCGACCGCAGCACCTGCCGCCTGGGCGAGGGTGGTGGTGTGGCCGACGTACTGAAGGCGGCCTCCGTCGTCGTACCTGCCGAGCAGCAGCGTGCGGGGAACGGCCAGAGAGCCGGTGATCGCGCCGACGATCGCCTCGCTCGTCTCGCGGACCTTGTATTTCTGCCAGCCCCTCACCGACGGGCGGTAGGCGTCGTCCAGCCTCTTGAAGACCACCCCCTCCATCCCGACCGACGCCCACGTCAGCCACTCGCGCACGACGTCGACCACAGTGGTCGACGGACACAACACCCGCGGCGCCGACAGCCGACGGGCGGCGAACACGGACTCCCGCGCGGCCCTGCGCCGCCGATACGGCCAAGAGGTCGTGTCCGTCCCGGACAGCCGCAACAGATCGAACGCGAAAGCGGGCGGGATCTCAGATTCTGGGTCACCTCTGGCGGGCCTACGACTTCGTGGCTGGGGACCAAATAGGCGGCCGACGACGGTGAAGAAGGACACCGGGGCCACGTTGCCGATGCCCGCGGTCGACCGGGTGCAGAGGCCTACAAGCAGCGCAACACCGTCGAGCGGTGCATCAACCGCCTCAAACAATGGCGCGGCCTGGCCACACGAACCGACAAACTCGCCATCGCCTACCACGCCGCACTCCACCTCGCCGCCATCCTCATCTGGACAGGACGCTGACCAAGGAGACAGAACCTAGCCCCCGTGTTCGGGCGGGGGTCCGTCACTGGGGCCCGCGCTCAACCGCTCGTCGAGCTCAACCGCTCGCCGGGCACACGCCTCGGTAGGAGGCGTCGGGGATGTAGGTGCGCCACTGGGCCCGGGACAGCGTCGTTCCGGCGCGGGCGCAGATCTGGTCGGCCGCGTACGAGGGGCTGACGGGGTAGCGCTGGAGGGGGACGTGGAGGCTGGTGGCCTGGAGGGTGGCGCCGTCCGGGGTGAAGGCGAGCGAGGTGATGCCCTCGCCGGGGGTGGTGAAGCCACTGCCGAGGGGCTGCTGGTCGGCGGTGTCCCACAGCTGGAGCGAACCGGAGTCGCCGGCGACGGCGAGGGTGCCGCCGTCCGGGCTGAACGCGAGGGTGCCGACGGCTTCCGGGGAGCCGTTCGCCGGGGGGACGGGGAAGACGCTGGGCAGTACGCCGAGCCGGTGGGTGAGGCTGCCGTCCCACAGGGCGACCCGACCCGACGCGTCACCGACCGCGGCCCGGGAGCCGTCCGGGCTGAAGGCCACCGCCACGATCTCCTCTCCCAGGCCCAGGCCCAGGGTTCGAGTCGTACCGGCCCCGGAGGGCAGAGGGGTGAGGCGGTCGCCGTCGACGAGCAGGCGGCCGTCCGGCCGCAGCGCCAGCGCTGCGGGGTTCATGTCGCCGAGTACGGCGGTCCTGCGGCCGGTCGTGGTGTCCCAGGTCTCGCCGATCTGGCGGGCGGACTCGTCGCGAACGGCCACCAGCAGCCGTCCGCCGGGGCCGAGGGCGATGAACTCCGCCGCTGCGGCCCGTGACGGTACCAGGTCAAGCGTCCTGCGCAGGCGACCACGCGCGAGGTCCCACAGGGCCAGCGACTGCGCCGAGGCGCCCCCGCCCGACGCGGAGACGCCGTACGCGAAGGCCGTGCCGTCCGGGCTGAAGGCCATCAGCGGCAGCGGCACGACCTCCGTCGCCGCCACCGGCCCGGCTCGGTGGTCGGCGGCGGGGAGCGGGGCGGCGGGCAGCGTACGGAGCAGGCGGCCGTCACCCGTGTCCCGCAGCCGGAACGCGTACCCGCTGTCGGACTGCTCGGCGGTGGCGAGCGTACGGCCGTCCGGGCTCAGCAGCGCGGCGCTCAGCGGGGTGCCACGCCACGCGGAGGTGGTCGCCGGACCCACGGCGAGCGTGTGCACCGTGCCCCCTTCGAGGTACCGCACCTCGGACCGGTCGGGGTCCCAGGCGACGGCGCCGTTCGGCCGCTCGTCGTTGAGCGAGTGGCGGAAGACGGGAGCATCGGGCGCGGAGAGCCGCCATACGGCGAGCTCGGCGGGGCCGGAGGCAGCCAGGAAACCGCCGTCCCCGCTGAAGGACACGGACGCGGCGTCCGGGTAGGCGATGTCCGCGACCTGCTCTCCCGATGCCGTGTCCCAGACGTGTACGTCCGTCTCGGAGACCACCGCGAGCAGGTGGCCGCCGGGATCGAACTCCACGCGGGAGTTGTCGTCGCCGCAGGTGTTCGCGCCCGCGCTCGTCCAGGCACCCGCCAGGTCGCGGTGCGAGGCCAGGTCACGGACCTGGAGGGGGCCGCTGACGGGGCAGACCGCCACCAGCCGGCCGTCCGCAGTGGCGGCCACGTTCGTCTCGCTGTCCGCCCGGGCCTCGAACAGCAGCCGACCGTCCGAGACGGCACGCAGTTGCTGCCGCGGCTGCTCGATGGCGCTGACGAGATAGCTCCGGGGGTCGGCGTCGAAGGAGACCATGTTCTGCGACGAGACCGGCGCCGGGCCGGCCCAGCGGCCCGAGGAGAGGTCCCACAGCCGCTCGCCCCAGTCGCCGTCGAGATCGAGGAGCCTGCCGTCGCGGCCGGCCGTGAAGGCTCCCGAGGTTCCCGCCGGCAGCCGCCCGGAGGCGAGGGCCCGGTGGGTGACGGTGCTCCAGGTTCGCCAGGTCCGCCCGTCGATGCTCAGCAGGACGCGGCCGGAGCCGACGAGGAAGCGGGCGGACGTGTCACTCTGCGCGGGATCGGTGAACGCGTCCCGCTCGGGCTGGGCCAGGGCGTCCAGAAGGGCCGCACGTGTCTCCGGCAGGGGCGCGATCCGCCAGGCGGCCAGGCTCAGCAGCATCGCGGTCCGCGGGTCCGTGGTCCGCATGGTGTCGGACACCGCGGCGACCCGCCGGGCGGCGGTGTCCTCGTCGTCCCGCACCTCGGTGCCGTGCTGCTGCCAGGCGACCAGGCTGATCACCAGCGCCGCGGCGAGCAGGCCGGAGAGCGTGGCGGCCAGGCGCCTGGTCCGCCGCCTGGTACGGGCGACGGCGTGCCGCTCCGCGTCACGTGCGGCGAGAGCCGCGATCAGGAACGCGCGCTCGGCCGAGGTGAGGTGCTCCTGCCGGGCGTCAGGCGACGGCTCCCCCGGGGACCGCTCAGACGGCGGTGGCTCGCCCGGGGACCGTTCGCCCGGCGACCGCTCGCCCGGCGCGAAGAGTTCCGCGGCGCGGTCCAGGCGTACACCCCGGTACAGGGCCCCCTGGTCGCGGCCCAGTTCCAGCCAGGCTCGGGCGTCCTCGGCCAGCCTGCGGTGGGCGACCAACCGGACGCGGTCCTCGTCGATCCATCGGCTCAGCCGCGGCCAGCTGCTGATCAGCGCCTCGTGGGCGAGTTCCACGGTGTCGCCGTCGAGGGTGAGCAGCCGGGCGGCGGCCAGTCGCTCGACGACCACCGGAAGTTCGGGGTCGGACCACTCGTCCAGTTCCGCGCGGGTGGCCGAGCGGCGCGTGTCGGGGGTGCCCTCGCCCGGGGCGATCAACCGCAGCAGCAGGCGGCGTGCGGCGCCCTCCTGGGCGGGCGTCAACGTGCCGTACGCGCGTTCCGCGGTGGCCGCGATCGCGCCGTGGACGCCGCCCGCCGCCTCGTACGCGGCGAGGGTGAGGATGCGGCCGCGGCGGCGGCGCCAGGTCTCCAGCAGCGCGTGCGAGAGCATCGGCAGCGCGCCGGGCTGGTCGACGACCTCCTCGACGAGACGCGCGGTCAGCTCGCGTTCGATCACGAGTCCGGCCGCGGTGGCCGGGCCGGTGACCGCCTCCCGCAGTTCCGCCGGGCTCATCGGCCCCACCAGGAGGCCGCAGTGCCGCAGCGCGTCGGTGAGTTCCGGGTGCTCGGCGCACCGCCCGTAGAAGTCGGCGCGCATCGCGATCACCGTACGCAGCCGGGAGTCCGGGTCCTTGGCCGTGAGCAGCAGGTCGATGAAGCGGGTGCGCTCGGCCCGGTCCCGGCAGAGGGTGAACACCTCCTCGAACTGGTCGATGATCAGCCAGGTTTCGGGGTCACCGTCCTTCGGCGTCAACAGATGGCCGTACGTGGTCGCCGGGCGCTCTCCCGGAGTGAGGATCCGCAGTGCCGTCGGACGTCCCGGGCCGCGCGTGGTCTGCTGGACGGCTGGGATCAGCCCGGCGCGCAGCAGCGAGGACTTGCCGCTGCCCGACGCCCCGAACACGGCGGCGAACCGGTGCTCCCGCATCAGCTCCAGCAGCTCGGCCACCGGGCGGTCACGGCCGAAGAACAGGTCCCGGTCACCGGGCTCGAAGCGGGCCAGCCCCCGGTACGGCGACTTCGCGTCGTCCTCGGCGATGCCGGCGCCGTCGCGGGCCGCCGCCTGTGCCCCGGCGGCCTCCTCCGCGGCTTCCTTCCAGCGCGTTTCCCACTCGCCCGGGTCCGCGTCGCACGCACGCACGTAGGCTTGCGCCACCGCCGCCGACGGGAGCCGCTCTCCTGCGGCGGCCCGGGACAGCGTCGTCACCGATACGCCGGTGCGCTGGGACATCTCGCGGTACGAGGGACTGCCGGCCTTCTGGCGCAGCAGCCGCAGTTCATGGGCGAATCGCTGAACCGGACCGGCGTCCGGGTCAACCGGGCGCTCGGGACGACCCAATCGAAGCTCCCCAAAAGCAGCAAAAGGCAGTGCTTCTGGACTATGGCGGAATCGACCGGGATCGGACAGCGCCCGAGCCGGTGACCTTGGTCACCGGCTCGGGCTTGGTGCTTCACCGCACTCGGCGGCGTGGTGCTGTCACGCGTGCTCGTAGTAGGAAATGTGGCTCTTCCAGTTGAAGACCGAGTCCGGGATGTAGGTGCCGCCGGGCGGGGTCACGATGAACTGGTCGTCGAAGTTCTGGGGGTTCGCCCGGACGTTCAGTCCGTCACAGCTGCCCAGCTGGCGCGACTGGGCGTTCTCCACCTCGCCCATGCACTTGCCGTTGTCCGCCATCAGTTCGTCGCCGTCGACGAACCACCACTGGGTGTGGTCGTTGTAGTTGCAGGTCTTGAGGACCGCGTAACCGCCGGTGTAGCCGAGGCAGCTGTTGCCCTGGCCGATCAGGTAGCCCACCGCGCCGTCCTTGTTGGTGTGCGTCGTCTCGGCGACGTCCCAGTTGTAGTACGGGTGGGTGTGTACGCCCGACCAGAGGTTGTCGGGCACGGGGGAGCCGGAGGCGTTGTGGGGGATGCGGAACTGCAGGCCGTCGGCGATCGGCTGGCCCCGCTTCTCGGCGATGACCGGCTCGACGGACCCGCCGCCGGTGTAGGCGATCGGGAAGGCACCGAAGTTGTGGCCCATGATGTAGTTCACCGCGTTCTGGATGCCGCCGACCATGGCCGGTCCGGCACTGCCGATGCGGTTGCCCACCGTCTTGAGCAGGTTGCCGATCTCCTTGAACGTGGCCCTGACACCCTGGCCGACGTACTTCTCGTCCAGTTTGTCGAGGCCGGAGAAGGCCAGCATGGAGACCGTGGCGTCGAAGAAGGCGCCTCCGACACTCTTCCAGTTGAGGTAGCCGTCGGTCAGGTACTGGAAGGCCAGGGCGCCTACGAAGCCGCCGGTGAACGACGCGATACGCACGCCCCACTTGCAGCCGACCGGTCCGGTGAGCGAGCAGATCAACGTGGAGGCGAGGATCGTGACCACCGCGTCCACGGCGATCTCGACCGCCCGTGCGGTCAGATAGGACCAGCCGGCCGTCGTCGCCTTGTGCAGCTTGCTCACGCAGTCGGCGGCGGCCTCCTTCGCCTTGACGGTCACGATCTTCGTCTGCTGGGCGTCGAGCGAGTACGAGGCGGCCTGCACGGTCACGACCGGCTCGGTCGTCACCGTGCGGGGCGGCTTGCCGTACGCGGCCTCGATCGCGTTGACCGAGTCATCGCAGAACTGCGTGGCCGAGATCTTGGGCTGGGCGGCCCTGAGGGCCGGTGCCCTCGCGTCGAGGATCGTGGCGGCCACGGCGGTGACCAGCACCGCGATGAGCAGCGTCCGTAGCGTCCGTATCGGCACCCGTTGGAAGGGGTGCCCACTGAACCAGGTCAGCACTGATGAGCTCCTTGGGAGGATGTGTGGGTGAGCGGTCGCGGCGGTGCGGGTGTCGCCGGTGCGCTCCGGCCCCTCGGGGGAGGGACTGGGGTGACCCGATCCTGGAGCTGCCACAGTTGTTGCTCAAGCCCCTCGCCAGGCCGCAAACAACCCTGTGACCTGCGTTAACGCGTGCGGCTAGGGCCTGTTACAAACGACCGGCCCTAGAGATCTCTTCAAAGGTCAGATGCACTTTCGCGCAGCGGGGTAGCTCAGCCGGAACAGGTCCTGGGCGCGCTCCAAGTCCCGCTCAGTGCGTAGCTGAACCTCCAGGTCTCCCGTGCCATGGTGGCCGAGACCCGTCACGTCCCGGGTAAAGCCGGGCGCCGGATCCACTGCCGTCGGATCCGCGGTCAGGTAGACCAGCACCTTGGTCTGCTGAGGCGGGATGAGGCACGCGAAGTTCCGCAGCGGCTGATGGGCCCGGTACTGCTTACGCTGCACCCGGGTGACACCGTCCCCGAGGCCGACGAGGACCTCGTCGACCGCGGCAGCCAGCTCGGCCATCGCACCACCCTGGTGCCGAACCGGCGACGCCCGGGCCACGCGGCGACGTACCCGCTTGGCCTCAGCCGAGTGCCCCCGTAACCGAGGCCACCGTCTCATGGCCGAAGTGGTCGCTGCCGAAGTACCGGTAGCGCACCAGGTCGATCGAGCGCCGGTGCTCACGTACGGCGTGCACGTCGCAGCGCGTGAAGTCGCCGGCCACACAGATCAGCCGCGGTGCGCTCCACAGGATCTGGGACGCGGCCGTCCCCCCGAGCCGGTCGCGGACCAGACCCCGAAAGGCGTCCTTGTGGCTCATCAGCCAGGCCATATAGAAGAGGCCCTGATTGATGACACCAGCATCCGTGCCGGGCTTGTACTCGAGTTTACCGACCACAGGAGCTCGTGAACCGGCTCTGAACTGCGACGACTCATCGGCTACATGTCCGTGACAGGGAATCGGAGCCGTTTGGCTATGTTCACGAGGGCCGGGTTCTCGTGAACAAAGCCAGGCCGTTGCTGTTCGCCGTCAAACAGAGCCCGAGCGTCTCGATGGCCCGTGGCTTGCCGGGACGTTCCGGTCCGTTGCTCGCGGGCCGGGTGCAGTGGAGGCGTGAGATCCCCCGGCCTGACCCACTCCGCGTGAGATCCTCCGCCGGGCGACCGCCGATCCCGTCGGCGTCGGCGTCGGCGTCGGCGTCGGCGTCGGCGGCAGATGAGCAGGGAACCCCGACGAGCCTGCGCGACACCGCGCCTGACGCCTATTACAGGAAAGCGCTTCGACGCAAGGCCTTTCGAACTCGATGCAGTTTTCATGCGGATCAGCCCATTCTCTCCGTCGCCAGGCTGCGCTAGGCTCCCGCATCGTGTCGAAGCGCTTCGACGTTGAGTTGACGCCGCCGACATGAGGGCAGGCCTTTCGACTCAATGGAGAGCTCTATGCCGAGTTCAGCCGGTTTCACTCGCCGCCAGGCCATGACGACCTCCGCGGCCCTCGCCGTCGCGGCGTTGTCCACCCCATCGGCCGCCCAGGCCGCTGCCCGGTCCGCTGGTTCCGCCGCGTCGGCGTCCGCGCTGGACGTGGTCGCAGACATGCAGCCGGGCTGGAATCTGGGCAACACCTTCGAGGCCATCGGCGCCGACGAGACGGCGTGGGGCAACCCGCGGGTGACCCGGGCGTTCTTCCGCAGGCTGAAGGCGCAGGGCTTCAGGAGCATCCGGATCCCGGTGACCTGGGGCCAGCACGAGGGCCCGGCTCCGGCCTACACCCTCGACCCGATGTTCCTGGCCAGGATCAAGGAGGTGGTCGACTGGGCCTTGGCCGATGGTTTCCACGTTCTGATCAACATGCACGGTGACGCGTGGCAGTGGGTGCTGAACATGCCGGCCCAGCATGACGCGGTCCTGGCCCAGTACACGGCAACCTGGCAGCAGATCGCGGCCACCTTCCGGGACGAGTCGCGCCGACTGCTTTTCGAGAGCGTCAACGAGCCCTTCTTCACCGGCAGTTCAGGCGACGAGCAGAACGCCGTTCTGATGAACGAGCTCAACACGACCTTCCACTCCGTTGTGCGCGCGACCGGCGGAGGCAATGCCGACCGGCTGCTTGTCATGCCGACCTTGGGGGACACCCCGGATCAGGCCAAGATCGACAGCCTGCTCGCCACCTTCGCCGCGCTCGACGACCCGAATCTCGTGGCCTCGGTCCACTACTACAGTTTCTGGCCCTTCAGCGTGAACCTCGCCGGCTACACGACCTTCAACGCGGCCACCCAGCAGGACCTGACCAACACGTTCGACCTGGTCCACAAGGCCTTCGTGGCCAACGGGATCCCGGCCGTCGTCGGTGAGTACGGGCTGCTCGGCTGGGACTCCGGCCCCGGCACGGTCGAAGAGGGAGAGACGCTCAAGTACCTCGAGTATCTCGGCCACTACGCGCGATACCGGGGCTTGACCACGATGCTGTGGGACAACGGCAGTCGCTTCAACCGCCGCACCATGCAATGGAACGACCCGAGCCTCTATGCGCAGATACGTTCGAGCTGGACCGGGCGCTCCGGCACCGCCTCCACCGATCAGCTCTTCGTGCCCAAGGGCAGGACCCCGGCGGACGCGACGATCACGCTGAACCTCAACGGCACCAGGCTGACGAGGATCGATGTCGGCACCCGTCATCTGATCCGGGGCGTGGACTACACCGTAAGCGGCAGCACACTGACGATCGCGGCGGCGACGCTCGGCCGGCTGACCGCGTCGCAGGAGCACGGCACGAATGCCGTCCTGTCCCTCCGGTTCACGGACGGAACTCCTTGGGCCGTCAACGTCATCACCTATGACAAGCCGGTGCTGACGAGCGCGACGGGTACGACGGCCTCGCTGGTGATACCCACCGCGTTCAACGGGGACAAGCTGGCGACCATGGAAGCCGTATATGCCGACGGCAGCCCCGCCGGTCCGCAGTCCTGGACGACGTACAAGCAGTTCAACGTGGCCTTCACGCCGGACTACACCGCGGGCACGATCACCTTGCCGACCGCGTTCTTCGGCGATGTCACCGACGGCGCCGCCGTGACCCTCACCTTCTACTTCTGGAGCGGGACGCGACTGACGTACACACTGACCAGGTCCGGCACCGCGGTCACTGGTACCTCCGCCTGAAATCGGGCCCATCGGGAAGTCGCGAAGCCGTGAGACCTTCAGTACTGGCTGGTGACGGGCGCTTCGCTGCACGTGCCCGGCGGTGTGACGGCCGATCTCCAGGGATCGGCCGTCACACCGTTCACCTCCGGCCCGGCGAGGGTGTCTGCGAGTAACACATCTACGTGAACCCACCGGCGCCCCTGCAGACCCCGGCGATCTTCTGTGTAGCGTCCCGGCTGTGTTGAGCGGTGGACATGCCAATGATCCGTTCACTGTTCTACGCGCGAAGAACCGGCCCCCGCACCGGTGTTCCGTACTCCCAACTCGCATCCCACACACGGAGGTTCACGCGATGCTCGGCCTCGGTACCGCTACCCCCCCCGCAGGTTCACCACCGCCCTCACCGTCCTCGGTCTGCTGACCGCGGGCGCAACCCTTCAGGCGTACGCCGCGACCCCCGCCGCAGCGGCCACCACCCACCGCGTCCTCTTCGACAACGCCCACGCCGAGACCGCCGGCAACGCCGACTGGATCATCTCCACCAGCCAGCCCGACCCCACCGGGCAGGGCTCCTCGCCCTCCAAGGAGACCGACTGGACCGGGGCGCTGTCCTCCTGGGGCGTGGCCCTGCTTCCAAGTGCAGCCCGAGGTGGCCACGAAGCACCCCAAATGAGATGTCGTCTAAGCGACGGCAGCGGATCAGCGGATCAGGGCGAGGACGTCGTCACGCAGCGCGTCCACGGCTGCCTGGTCCGGGGCTTCGACATTGAGGCGCAGAAGTGGCTCGGTGTTGGAGGGGCGGAGGTTGAACCAGCGGCCGTCGCCGAGGTTTACGGTGAGCCCGTCGAGGCGGTCCACGGTGGCCCTGTCCCGGTATACGGTCTCGATGTGGTCGAGCTTGGCGGCGACGTCGGCGACCTGGGAATTGATCTCGCCGGAGGCGGCGTAGCGGGAGTAGCCGGCGACCAGTTCGGAGAGGGGCCGGTCCTGTTCGGCGAGGGCGGCCAGTACGTGCAGGGCGGTGAGCATGCCGGTGTCGGCGCGCCAGAAGTCCCGGAAGTAGTAGTGCCCGGAGTGCTCACCGCCGAAGACGGCGTTGTGCTCGGCCATGAGGGCCTTCATGTAGGAGTGGCCGACGCGCGAGCGGACGGGGGTGCCGCCGTGCTCGCGGATGATCTCCACCGCCGCGGCCGAGGTGATGACGTTGTGCACGATGGCCGAGCCGGGGTGTCCGGCCAGCTCCCGGGCGGCGACAAGGCCGACGATGGCGGACGGGGAGACGGCTTCACCGCGCTCGTCGACGAAGAAGCAGCGGTCGGCGTCGCCGTCGAAGGCCAGACCGATGTCGGCGCCGGTGCGGCGGACCTCGGCCTGGAGGTCGAGGAGGTTCTTCGGTTCCAGAGGGTTGGCCTCGTGGTGGGGGAAGGTGCCGTCCAGCTCGAAGTAGAGGGGCACCAGTTCGATCGGCAGGCCCGCGAAGACGGCCGGGACGGTGTGTCCGGCCATGCCGTTGCCTGCGTCGGCGACGACCTTCAGGGGGCGGTTGCCGGTGAGGTCGACCAGGCCCACCAGGTGCGCCGCGTAGTCCTGCAGCAGGTCCTGCCGGACCACGCGGCCGCGACGGGGGGCCGGGGCCGGGATGTCGTCGGTCTCCAGCCAGCCGCGGATCTCGGCCAGGCCGGTCTCCTCGCCGATCGGGGCGGCCCCGGCCCGGCAGAGCTTGATGCCGTTGTCCTTCGCCGGGTTGTGGCTGGCGGTGATCATCACGCCGGGCAGGCCGAGGCTGCCCGAGGCGTAGTACAGGTAGTCCGTGGAGCCGAGGCCTGCGTCGATGACGTCGGCCCCGGCTGCGTTGGCGCCGGCCGCGAAGGCCTGCGCGAGGCCCGGGGAGGTGGCGCGCATGTCGCGGGCGATGACGATTCGCTCCGCGCCGGTGAGCCGGATGAACAGGGTGCCGGCATTTTCGGCGATGCCTGGGTTGAGCTGGGCGGGGACCTCTCCGCGGATGTCGTACGCCTTGACCAGCCGTGAGTAGTCGGGCATGTCCTGCTTCCTGGGGTGCGTAGTCGTCTCTTGGTACGGCGGATCCTGCCTCCACGGCGCCCGGCGGGTACGGGAACGGCCCACGCCGTCGATTCCCGTACCCGCCGGGCACGCGGGGCCCGATGTCCTAGGCCGCCGAAAGGGAGCGGACCCAGCCGAAGGCGGTGACCTCCTTGGAGGCCTCCTTGAGGTCCTTGGCGTTGTCGACGCCGCGCCAGTAGCCGTTGATGCGGTACGCGGACAGGCGGTCCTGGGCGCAGAGGGCGGGGAAGGTGGTGTCCTCGTGGTCGCCGAGGTCGGGCAGCAGGGTGGTGACGGCGGGCTCGAAGAGATAGACGCCCGCGTTGATCCAGTGCGGCAGCACCGGGGCCTCGGTGAAGCTGCTGATGCGGTCGCCGCTGGTCAGCTCGACGATGCCGTAAGGGGACTTCAGCGGGGTGACCGCCAGGGTGGCCAGCGCCGACCGCTCTACGTGGGCGCGGGCGAGGTCGCGCAGCGAGAACCGGGTGAGGATGTCGCCGTTGAGGCCCACCCAGCGCTCGTCCGGGTGCGGCAGATGGCGGGCGGCGTACTTCAGGCCGCCGCCGCGCCCGAGGGGCTCGTCCTCGACGACGACCCGTACCCGCAGCGGAAGGGGGTGGGTGTCCACATACTCCTGGAGGGCGGCGGCCCGGTAGCCGCAGGAGATGACGACCTCCTCGATGCCCTCGGCGGCCAGCCAGGTGGCCTGGTGCTCGAAGATCGGGCGGCCGGCCACCGCCACCAGGGCCTTGGGGATCTGATCGGTGTACGGGCGCAGGCGGCTGGCCTGCCCGCCGGCCAGGATGACCGCCTGGCGGACCAGCGGGCCGCCCCATGCGGTCACGGCGGTCGGGGCGGCGTCGTGCGTAGTGGTCATGATGCCTCCTGATGACGGTGTGGGCGGTGCGGGCGGGAAAGCACCGTACGGGCCAGGAGGGGCCGGCCCGTCCGGTGCACTGAAGAGCCCCGCTACCTCACTCTCCGGTCGCTGGTGTCGCAGCTCTTGCCGTTGTTGTTCGGGTCGAGCTTCAGTGGGTCAACGCGGCCGTTGACCTTCAGCGGCAGCTTGAAGTCGTGCTGCTTCAGATAGGTGCAGCGGGCCGCTGTGGTGTGGGCGACGGTCTTGGGGAAGACGGTCGGGACGCAGACGTTGACGGCGGCGTAGTGCCGGTCGCAGCCCGCGATTTGAACGGACACCTTCTGCGAGGTCCGCTTGCTCAGCGACGGCTTCGGGTTCATGTCCATGCCGTCCATGCCGTCGGTTCCGTTGGCGAAGTCCTGGACCATCGCCGAGGGCTGGCTGGAGTTGGTCGCCGCCGCCGTGGCGCTGCCGAGGTGCACCCAGCGGGCCACCGAGGGCACGCCGTTGGCGTCGGTCGCGAAGAGCATGTACCAGCCGGGCGGGGCCAGGTTCGGGTTGCTGGTGACATTGAGGTCGATGGTGTTCCCGTTGACGCTCATGGGGAGGTCGACGAAACGCTGGTTGGGGTCCGAGGAGTGGGTGACGGCCGCCGGGCGGATCAGTTCGGCCTTGACGATCGGCCGGTCGACCGTGATCTGCTGTGAACTCCCGTACGTCCATTGGGTGTTTGCCTGGAAGGTGATCTGCGGGCGGGCGCCCTTGAAGAGATACGGCGGGGTGTAGATCGACACATGGTTGTCGAAGGTGCCGTTGCCCGGGTTGTCCCCGATGGCCATCACACGGCCGTCGGGAAGCAGGAAAGCGGACGAATGGTACGTACGCGGGATGGGGTCGGCCGCGACCCCGGTCGTGAAGGTGTTGGTCTGCGGGTTGAAGATCGAGGCCTCGTAGACCGGGTCGGCCCGGTCGTGCAGTCCACCGCCGGTCTCCAGCACCTTGCCGTCGGGCAACAGCACCGCGGAGACGTACATCTTGCCCTGTGCGCCGGTCTCGGCGACCGGGCCGGCGCCCTTGTCGACGGTGCCCTGTGCCAGCAGCGGTCCGTGCGTGTACTGGGGACTGGCCTGCTTGAGGTCGATGATGTCGGTGTAGCGGTTGGCGTCGGGGTTGGTTCCCACGTTCCCGCCGCCCATGGTCAGCACCCGCTGGTCCTGGGCCGGAGGCAGCAGCACACTCATCGACTGGTCCCGCTCGTCCTTGGACTGCAGGCCCGGTACGTCGGTGATGGTGTTGGCGTCGTAGTCGTAGATCGAGGCACCCGTGCCCGGGGTCCCGTTGCCGAAGACGTGGCTGCCCGTGTAGAAGAGCCTGCCGTCCTGCATCAGGACCATCGATGGATACAGGCCCCAGAAGGACCACGTCTGATTGACCTGGTTGAGCGGCAGCCACTTCGCCTGGGACGCCGAGAACTTCTCGGCCGTGACGCTGCCGCTGGAGTCCTCGCGCAGCCCGCCGAAGGAGATCACATCGCCGTTGCCGAGCACGGTGGCGGAGGGGTACCAGTGACCGTCGTTCATGTCATTGGTCCTGGTGTACGTCTCGGTGTCCGGGTCGAAGATGTACGAGTCCTTGAAGCCCTCGTAGCCGTGACTGCCGTCGGCAGCTGGATAGGCCTTGTTGCCGCTCATGATGAGCACCCGGCCGTCGTAGAGCTGGACATGGCCGGCGCAGAACATGTCGGCGGGGGTGGGGATGGTCTTGAACGAGCCCGTCTTCGGGTCGTACACAGCGGAGGTGAAGGTGCCGGCCGCGAACATGGCCGGATTGTTGCCGGACCCCGCCACCAGCAGCACCTTGCCGTTGTGCAGGACCACCGCGTGCATGCTGCGCACCGGATTGGTGAACGGCATGACCTCCCAGCGGCCCTCGGTGCAGGCCGCGCCCGCTGTGCAGGCAGTGCCGGTGGCCGGCTGGGTCGCGTCCTCCATGGCGTAGTCGTCCGTGACGAGGGTGCCCCTGCCGTAGACCGAGACTCCCCAGGTGATCTGGTCGGTTCCGGCGGGCACCACGGGCGTACGGACCGTGGCCTGCTGGTAGGACGTACCGACCGGGAGGGCCATCAGGTCGGTCCAGTACTGCCAGCCCGCCTGCACATCGTGGCGGAACACCGTCACCGAGGTGTCAGGGGTGGTGCTGGTGTACCAGAGGGACAGGTCGTACTGGTGCCCCGGCGCCGCATCCGGGGCGCAGGACGTGTCCTCCAGCATGAGTGCCTTGCGGTCGCCGTCCACGCGCCGGGTGAGCGTGACGGACATGGCCTTGCTGCCGCTGTGCGCGGTGCCGGTCACACCGATGGTGAAGTCGTTGTCGCCCCAGCCGGACTTCTCCCAGCAGGTCGGCATCCCGTCCGGCTGTACGGACTCGAAGCCCGGGTTGACGATCAGGTTCGCCCCTGCCTGGGCTGCCCCCGGGGTCGACATCAGCAGGGCGGCCGCACAGGCCATGGTCAGCAGCGTTGCGGCCACTGTCCTCATACGTCTTCGTACGATGCGTAGGGTTCGTTTCATCACACGTCCTTGCCTTCAGCTACCCTGCGGCTCCGTCGCGGCAGGTAGACCATTGCCTCTGTCCCGGCGAAACGCAGCAGGAAGGTGGCGAACAGCGCCATCGCGGTGGCCGGCAGTACCGACATCCCGAAATGGGTGACAAGCAGGGCGATCAGCGGGATGCGCAACAGGAGATCGGCGTTGGTGATCAGTACGAAGCGGCCCAGGCGGTCCGCCCAGTGCCGGTGCCCGCGCCGGTCGCGGTACAGCAGCACCTCGATCAGCAGGAAGTTCCAGAACACTCCGAACTGGTTCGCCACGATCTCGGCCGGCACATAGTGCAGGCCCACAGCGGTCAGCAGGTACAGCCCGACCAGATTGGGCACGAAGCCGGACAGCCCGATCCCGCCGAAGAGCAGCATCCGCGCCGCCGGTGACGCGGTACGCAGGCCGATCAGGTGGGCCAGAAAGCGCAGCCCCTCGCGAGCGGACGACTTGGACTCGCCCGAGTACCGCTCCTGGAAGGCGAACGGCACTTCGGTGACCGAGGCGGGGCGGCAGCGGACGGTCAGCTCCAGCAGGATCTTGTAGCCCAGCGGACGCAGCACGCCCGCGTGGGCGAGCAGGGCGCTGCGGCGGATCGCGAAGAAGCCGCTCATCGGGTCGCTGATGCCACGAAGCGCCCTGGGGAAGAGGGATTTGGTGAGGAGCGTCGAGACGCGTGAGACGGCGACGCGGTAGCCGCCGGCGAGTCCGGCGCGGCTGCCGCCGCTGGTGTAGCGGCTGGCGACGACGAGGTCGGCCCCGGTCCGTACCCCGGCCTCGACGAGTTCGGGGACGAGCGACGGCGGGTGCTGGAGGTCGGCGTCCATGACGACGATCCAGTCGGAGCGCGCGGCCTTGAGCCCCTCGACGACCGCGCCGCCCAAGCCGCCTACCGGGGTGTCGCGATGGATCATGGTGACCGGGAAGGGGCAGCTGCGGGCGGCCTCGTGGACGACCGCGGGCGTGTCGTCAGTGCTGTCGTCGACGAACACGACCTCGCAGTCGAGCCCGGACGGCAGGGATGCGCCGAGGCGGGTCAGGAGTTCGGCGATGTTCCCGGCCTCGTTGAAGGTCGGGACGATGACGGTGACCGTGGCGGCCGTCCGGGCCGGTGCGGTCAGGAGATCGGGATCACGCAGTTCCCCGGCGCCGGTGCTGGATACGGTCATCGGGTTCCTCCCACTATCCGGCGGATCTCTATCCGGTCGTCACCGTGTCCGAAGACGGCGACGGAGGTCGAGTTCTTCAGTGCGGCCCTGACGGTCGGCAGGTCGACGGCGTCCCGGCGCACGGTGGGCGAGGCAACCACGTAGTCGATGTCGCGCCAGCCGTGCGGCAGGGTGTCGGCGACGGCGGAGTCGAGGTCGGCCTTGTAGAACCAGATGACGCCGGTACCCGGTCGGTAGCCGTCGTG
The DNA here is from genome assembly GCF_045040445.1 of Streptomyces sp. NBC_01537. Taxonomy (NCBI): domain Bacteria; kingdom Bacillati; phylum Actinomycetota; class Actinomycetes; order Kitasatosporales; family Streptomycetaceae; genus Streptomyces; species Streptomyces sp. NBC_01537. The sequence goes on from NZ_CP109392.1 coordinate 2,007,226, forward strand.
CACGAGATCGAGCCAGAGCGCGTCGTCGACCAGTACCCGGGTGCGCTCCGGGGCCTTCACCTCGTCGCGCATCCAGGCGGCGGCCGACCGGTACGGGCCGTTGGCGTCCGTGGTCAGCGCCGTGTGGTTGCCGTCGTACCAACGCGGTACGACGAGGACGGTGGCTGCCACGGCGAGCACCACGGCGGTGGTGCGGCGGGCGTATCGCAGGCGTGGGCCCTCCGACGGTCCGCGCCTCTTGTGCAGCACCGTGTGGGCGACGCTGGCGGCGGCCCCGGCGAGGGTGAGGGCGAGGAAGGGCAGCGCCTGGACTATGTACATCGCGGGCAGGTATCCGGACGGCCGCATCGCGACAGCCGCGAGGATGACGACGGCGAGCATGGGTCCGGCCAGCGCGCGGCTCGTCAGCGACCAGCGGAAGGTGACAAGCAGCAGGACGGCGCCCGCCAGGCCTGCCAGCGGCAGCACCCGGTCGTAGTACAGCCATGAGGTGAGGACCGCGTGCGAGCCGGAGGCGGCGTCGAAGATGTTGCCGGAACCTGGCCGGGTCATCTGGAATTCGACGCCGCCGACCAGCGAGACGTGTCCCGGGCCGGAGAACAACTCCTTGTTGAGCAACGCGTAGAGCGGATACACCAGGCCGATCAGGGCACAGGCGGTCACCGCTCCCGTCACCGCGAACTTGCGGGTGTCGCGGTGGCCGTGGCGCCACATCGTCACCAGCAGCGCCGGCAGGACGACCAGCACCGTCTCCTTGGTGAGAACGGCCGTGGCCGCGGCGAGACCGGCCCCGAAGTGGTGCCACAGATGGCGTTTGGGCGAGGCCGCCAGGCAGAACGCGAGCAGTATCCACATGACCGCGATGTTGTCGAGGAAGATCTCGCGCTGCAGGACCACTGAGAGCGGGGACAGCCCGAACAGGGCCATGGCCAGGGCCGAAGCCCAGCGCGGCAGGCCGAGCCGTCTGGCGAGCACATACAGCAGCAGCGCGCTCACGGCAGTCACCAGCAGCATCGCGAAGCGCATCGTCGCGACCGTCATGGAGCCGGGGGCGATGTGCGCCGGCAGCCAGGTCACCAGGGCGATCTGGATCCAGCCGAGCGGTGGATGGTCGTACCAGTAGGTGTAGTGGGCCAGGCCCCGGCCCTGCTGAACGGCCCAGGCCTGGGCGAGGTAGGTGCCTTCGTCATCGCTGAGGGCCGGAAACCGGGTGATGTTCCAGCCCTGGACCAACAGGATCACGGACAGCACCGCTCCGCTGAGCCACAGGTCGGGGCGGCGGACGCGGGGTCGGGCGGCAACCGCCGGGGGGCCTGCCGGGATGGCGACCGGAGTCGACGAGGGCGGGGCCGCAATGGGCAGCGTAGTGGTCATTTGGCGACTTCCTCCACGACGAGATGAGCACCGACATGACGGGTCAGCTCCCAGTCGCTGCGGCCCCGCTGCTCCCGCCACACCGCGCGGATCGCGGCACCGGCCAGGAGGAGTTGGTAGAAGGGGCCGCCCGCTATGAGCTTGAGGTAGTGGACGGGACGGATTCGCAGGCCGTACTGCTGCCCGAAGTCGTGCAGCCCGACGATCTCGAAGACGAAGGTGACGGTGGCGGTCAGGGCCGGAAGGAAGGTGATCACAGCGATCCCGACGGGGACGTCGAGGAAGAGCACGACTGCGACATTGAGCGGAATGATCACGCCGGAGAAGGCCTGCAGAAACGGAGTCATCAGGGTGTAGCGGGCGAGCATCCGCTGGCCCAGACCGGGAAGCTGCCTCCAGTCCTTCTTGCGGTAGACCTGCATGAATCCCTGGTTCCAGCGGGTGCGCTGCTTGAGCAGGCTCATGAGCGTGCCGGGGGTCTCCTCGCGGGTGACCATCTCCGAGTCGTAGGCGACGACGACCTTCTTGCCCTTGCTGGACAGCCGCACGCCCAGGTCGCAGTCCTCGGCAAGGCAGTTCTCGTCCCAGCCGCCTGCCTCGCGGAGCACATCGGTGCGCACGAACACGGTGTTGCCGCCGAGTGGAATGAAACCTTTCTGCGCGTGCAGGTGGAGCCTGCTGCGGAACCAGAAGAAGTACTCCAGGCAGTTGCGCAGGCTGTACCAGTTGGAGTGGAAGTTGATCAGCTGGACTCCGCCCTGCACGACATCGGCGCCGGTCGAGAGAAAGGCGTGATCGACGTGGGTGAGAAGTTCCGGATGCACCTGGTCCTCGGCGTCGAAGACCCCGACGATGTCGCCACGACAGTGCGGAAGGGCGGTGTTGAGGGCCTTGGGCTTGTTCTTGACCTCGTGCGTGTCCGTGACCACGCGCACCCGGTCGGGAGCGAACTCGGCCACGCGCTCGGCGACTTCGGTGGTCTCCGGATCGTCGTGACCGACGACCACGAGAATCTCGAAGTCGCCATGGCTGGACCGCAGGAGCCGGTGAACGGTGTGTTCGAGCACTTCCTGCTCATGCCGGGCGGGCACCAGCAGGGAGAAGGACAGGCCGACGTCGCCGTCAGGACTTTTGAAGCGGGTCGCCGCCAGGGTCTCGGGCGTACGCCAGGCGTGCATCTGCCACCAGAGCGTCAAGCCCGCCATCCCGAACAGCGCCAGCGAAGTGGCAGCGATGAGTACCGAAAGCAAGAAAGCCCCCTCAGATGTGCTGTGGATCGGCCACAGCTACCGACGTATCCCCGTGGAGTTGGCAGCGGTCGAGCTCATCGGCCGGCGCCTCGCGCCGGGACGCCGACGCAGTACCCGACCCCGGGCATGGCGAATTCCCTTGCCGGCAGCGCGAATGCCGGAATGAACGGCGGCTACCGCGAATTGATGTGACGCGCGACAGGCGACGGCGATCTGCGAGACGCCTACCCTGTCGGCCGTGGCTCGTGGTTCGGCGGCCCGGCGGCAGGGTGTGGCACAGGGCAGGTCAGCGGGTCAGACTGCCCCCGGCCCAGGCTCCACCGGTTGTGCTGGTCGCGGGTACGTGGCCGGACCGGGCACCGGCCCGACGCATGCGGCGTCGGAAGTTGTCGTCGGTACGGTGCCGCACCCCTCGCGGTACCGAACCTCTGACCCGTGAGTGCCATCGTGCACCCAACCCCCTCCAGGTCGAAGTAGTAGGAAGTTATACAGGGGCGCGGTTTCCTTTTGTGCAAAAGAGTTTGTTAAGGGCATGTTTACGCAGGATGGCCGGCAGGCACCTCGGCAACCACTGACGGTTCGTCAAGTCAGTTGGGCTGTAAGAGTTTTGTCGAGAGCTTGTCGCGTCCACGTCAATCTGCCATGGTCGGCAGAATGCAGCGCCATCCAGCCCCGGAGGGTTTTCAGCCTGGATGAATTTCGCTGTGTGCCCATTCTTTCCTTACGCAGGATCCACACAGTAAATATCAGGCGTCTTCACGATTCGATGCCTCATGCACGCAGCGCCGGTCGGCCATCGCGCCGCGTTCCCGAAGATCGGCCCACCCGCTGGTCGACCGCACCCCGGGGGTGGCAGTGCCATCACTCCGCCCCGATGCCACGACCCGGGAGTCGACAGGCGGCATGGCATCAGATACCGGCGGTAATACGGCAGCCCACCCGAGCATGGGCGGCGCGGGCCGACCAATCCATCGAGCGCAAGTTCGCGATGGAGAAATCTGTGACTATCCAATGAACGCCACCCTGGCGCCCGAGCATCACGCCGACATCGGTCACTCACTCACAGTGATGACCGTCCGGCACGGTTGGCGTCAATCACGAGGGACGCAAGCCATGATCAGCGGACCAAACCGGCCATGTCCTAAACCGGACACTTTTTCGAGGCGCCACAATCGAATGCGACTAAAGTGATCATTACCTGACAAAGTTACGTCACTGTCCAACCGTCCGCCGCGGCACCGGATGTTCACGAGCTCGGGAGGCACCACGGTCGGGCAGACCGTTCATCAGGCCGCAGCCCGAGCCCGAGCCCGTGGCAGCAGCGCCCATTGTCGTGGCGCCGCCACGCGCAGAAGCCCCACCGGAGCATTCCGGCGGGGCTTCTTCTCGTCTCACGTGCTCTCACACGGGTCTCACCGACCGTGCGGACTCCCCCGCGCTATGAGGCCCTGAACTGGCATTAAGCTCCCGTCCTGGACCGGCCGGACGCCCCTGGACAGTGCCTATGACCTGTGCCATGTGGTGCCGAGAGCCGGGCCCAGGACCAGGATCGGTGCGTCTTCCGGCCCGTCAAAGCGGTATGGCAGGGTCTCTTCCGTCGTCTCGCTCACCCGCTCACGCTCCCACACCCCACAAATTCCCACGGGCGGGGGTCCGGGCGACGGCCCGCGCCCCGGGAGGGGTGCGGGCCGTCGGTGGTGCGGTGGTGCGGTGGCTCAGTGGCGGCGCGGGCGGCGGGTGCGTGCCGCGTAGAGCACCGCGGCTCCGATGCCCAGGGTCAGTGCGGCGCCGCCGGTGATGAGTCCGAGCGGGGCGCCGGCACCGGTCTCTGCCAGCGGGGGGCTGCTGGGTGAGGGTGAGGACGTCGTGGGGGTGGCGCTGGCCGGCGGTGAGGACTTGGCGGGCACCTCGGGGGTCGTGGAGGGGGTGACGGGGGGTGTGCCGGCGGTGGCCGGGCTGGTGGGGGTGGCGGGGGGCGTGGTGCCGCCGGAGGGCGTCGGTGTGGGCGTGGGCGTCGGAGTCGGCGTGGGCGTGCCAGGGGTTTCCGAGGTCTTGCAGGGACTGTCGCCGCCGTTCCAGGCCGCGATGAGGTGGTACGGGGTCACGATGTTGCCCGGCTGGTAGGGCAGAGGTCCGTGGCCTTCGCCGGTCTGGCCGTCGTACTTGACGTCGTCGCCGTACAGGTCGATCTGGCCGTAGCAGTCGGGCGTGGGCACTGTGAGCTTCTGCCAGTTCCGGTCCTCGGAGCCGTCCTTGGGGATGTCGGCGGTCCCGAGATAGACGGTGCTGGAGGTGATGTAGCTCTGCGTGCCCGAGGTGGTCCAGTCGGAGCCCTCGGTGGTGTAGGCGGCGAGGGAGACGGGGTAGGTGCAGTTCTCGCCCGTGTGCGTACCGGGCGCGAGGCGGACCTGGACGCTCTGCGGGACGTCGGCCCATTTACGGAAACCGCCGGCCGAGTTCCAGTCCTCGGTGGGCTTGCCATCGGTGTCGACGAATCGGTACTGCACGGTGGCGGCCTGGCAGGTCTCACTGCCGGAGGCGTGGGCCTGGGTCGCGGTGACCACCGGTATCGCTGCGGACACCAGCAGAGCCGCCAGAGCCTGCGGCGCACGGAGGGAGGGACGGAACTGACGGAACAAGGAGGCCTCTTGATGATTCTGGTGGGGACAGAATGCGGCTGCCGGCGTCCAAGGGCGGTGACGCCCAGAAGGGTGCGCGAGGTCTCGGCGGACGTCGTTGGTCGTCCGCCCTGTCACTCCGGTCACTCCGGTCGCAGAGAGCAGCGGGCCGATTCTTATCGCATTCACAGGATCCGTCAAACTTCCGCACGTGAAGGCCACGGATCTGATGACCCACAAACTGGCATGTTCCGCATATCAGTTGCCGACGCCGGATGGCATCAGCGGTTGCACAGCAGCCCGGCCGCGCGTCAGGTCAGTCCGAGTTGGCCGGCCGCGCGAATGGCCAGCCAGACCTCGGCGAAGGCTTCGGTCGAGGACAGGTCGCGGCCGGACAGGGCGGCGAAGCGGCGCAGGCGGTAGGCCAGGGTGTTGGGGTGGATGTGCAGGGCGGCTGCCGCGGCATCGGTGCGGCGGTCGCGTTCCATCCAGGTGCGTACCGAGATGAGCAGGTGGGCGTCGTGCGCGGCGTCGTAGCGCAGCGCTTCTCCGAGGACGTGCTCGACCAGTGCGCTCAGCACCGTCGGGTCGTCGGGGAGCCAGCGGCCGGTGGTGTCGTTGCCGTAGCGGACCAGGGGTCTGCCCGACTGGACGGCCTGGGACACCGCCCAGAGGGCTTCGCGCTGGGCGACTCTCAGGGATTCCCCGGGGGCGAAGGAGCGGCTCATGCCGGCCGCGACGCCGGGGATCGCGGCAACCGCCGCCCCCAGCTCAGGGGGGCCGAGAAGGTAGCGCTCCTCGCCGCGGTTGAGCAGCAGGTGCGGGAGTTCGTCCAGGTTGCGGAGCAGGTCGTCCTCGCTGACGGTGCGCACCACCAGGAGGGTGATGTCGCCCTCGATGGACAGCCGCTGCAGGCGGCGCCTGGCGGCAGCGGGGTCGAGTACCTCCTGCAGCAGTTCGGCCAGGGTCTCCGCGCCTTCGCGACGCAGCGTCTCGCGTTCCTGGCGGACCATGGCCAGCTGCAGGGCGGCGACGGTGGCAATGTGCTGGACCACCGCGAGCCCCGCCGGGCGGGCGCCCCGGCGCTCCAGCGCGACAAGGAACCCGGCGGGGCCGCCGGGGGCGAGCACGGGCACGGCGAAGCCGCCGGGGATGGTCGGCGGGGCATCCACCGAGCCGGGAAGCAGGTCTGGGTCGGGGACGGGCACACCGGGCAGCAGCGGTCGCCCCTGCGGGGTGCACAGGTACACCTGGTAGCCGGACAGCCGCTCCAGCCGGCGGAACAGGACGGCGGTTTCCAGTCGCTCGGTCGCCAGCCAGCGCAGGGCGCCGAAGACCTGCAGCTGTGCGCCGAGACGCTGTCCGGGGATCTCCTGGACGGCTGCCGCGACCTCCTGTGCGATGGCGATGAAGGGCACGGAGAGCGGGACTTCGAGGACGGGCATCCCCCGTTCCTCCGCCGCCCGGAAGAAGGCGGGGTGCAGGGGCGGCACGTGGAGCTGGGCGGAGAGCGCCAGCACGGACACGCCGGCGTCGTCGAGGCGCTCCAGGTAGGCGCGCTGGCGGGCTGACGTGCGGGGCACGGCCAGCCCGGTGGTCATGATCATCTCGGCGCCGAGCAGCCAGGGGGTGGGGTCCTCCAGTTCGCTGACATGGGCCCAGGACACCGACCGCCGCAGTCCGCTCTCGCCCGCCAGGACGGTCAGCTGCAGGGCGGGGAAGGAGAGCAGGTCCTCGACGCTCAGTTTGTGGTCAGCCACAAGAAACATCCTATTACTTCATTCCTGGGACAATTGTCGGCTCCTTTACGGCGGCCACACACTGGGGCACACACCGAATCCGGAAGGAGAGCCGCGATGACCGAGCCCTTGCCCTTGGGGCCCGTGGATTCCTCGCGCGTCCCGCGTTTCGCCGGGCCCGCCACCTTCGCGCGGCTGCCGCGCCTGGACCAGGTGGACCGGTGCGATGTCGCCGTGGTCGGAGTGCCCTTCGACAGCGGGGTCTCCTACCGGCCCGGCGCACGCTTCGGACCCTCGGCGGTACGTGAGGCGAGCAGACTCCTGCGCCCCTACAACCCGGGGCTGGACGTCTCGCCGTTCGCCGCGCAGCAGGTCGTCGACGCCGGGGACATCGCCTGCAACCCCTTCGACATCGGCGAGGCCGTCGAGACGATCGAGCACGCGGCCGGGGAACTCCAGGACGCCGGAGCCAGGCTCGTCACCATCGGCGGCGACCACACCATCGCGCTGCCGCTGCTGCGCAGCGTCGCCCGCAGGCGCGGCCCGGTCGCGCTGCTCCACTTCGACGCCCATCTGGACACCTGGGACACCTATTTCGGCGCCGAGTACACGCACGGCACGCCGTTCCGGCGCGCGGTGGAGGAGGGCCTGCTCGACACCGAGGCGGTCAGCCACGTGGGCACCCGCGGCCCCCTCTACGGCAAGCGTGACCTGGAGGAGGACCGCCGTCTCGGCTTCGGCATCATCACCTCCGCCGATGTGATGCGACGCGGCGTGGACGAGACCGTCGACGCGCTGCGCCAGCGGATCGGCGACCGGCCCCTCTACGTCTCCATCGACATCGACGTCCTGGACCCGGCACACGCCCCCGGCACGGGCACCCCCGAGGCAGGCGGCCTGACCAGCCGCGAGTTGCTGGAGATCCTGCGCGGTCTGGCCGGCGCCGACCTGGTCGGCGCGGATGTCGTCGAGGTCGCCCCCGCCTACGATCACGCCGAGATAACTTCCGTGGCGGCCTCCCACGTGGCCTATGACCTGGTCAGCCTGCTGGCCCTGGGCGGGAAGGCATGAGCCGGCCCGCATGGGGGCGAACCACCCCCGCACGAACGGAAGACACCGTCGTCTCCCGTCTGGTACCGCGTTGATCCAGAGGAGGCGCCGACATGGCGGAAACGACCACGACCGGAACACGGACCGAAGTGCCTGACAGACCCGGCGGAGCCCTGGGCGTGGAGACCCGGTCCATCGACTGGGTTCCCGACGCCGAGCGGCACGGGAAGGTGTGGCACCAGGGGCCGCTGTGGTTCCTGGGCAATTTCCAGTACTTCACCATCGCGCTGGGCTTCGTCGGCCCCTCACTGGGTCTGCCGTTGGGCCACACCATCCTCGCGGGGGTGCTCGGCATCGTCGTCGGAACCCTGTTCATGGCCTTCCACGCCTCGCAGGGCCCGGTCCTCGGGCTGCCCCAGATGATCCAGTCCCGGGCCCAGTTCGGCTACCGCGGCGTCATCCTGGTCCTGATCGGCACCCTGTTCACCTACCTGGGTTTCAACGTCGCCGACCAGGTGCTGCTCTCCGAGGGACTGAGCGGCGTATTCGGCTGGAGCCCCGGCTGGGTGGCCGCCGGCACCACGCTGCTGGCGATCCTGCTCGCCGTCTACGGGCACGACTGGCTGCACCGGGCCTTCCGCTGGCTGCTGTACATCTCGCTGCCCCTGATGCTGCTGCTGACCGCGGGTGTGCTGACCGGGCAGGCCGGCGGGCACGCCCCCAGCCAGCACCTGGCTTTCACCTGGGCGGCGTTCTTCGCCCAGTTCTCCGCCGCAGCCGCGTACAACATCACCTACGCGCCCTATGTCTCGGACTACTCGCGCTACCTGCCCCGCACGACCTCCGCCCGCGCGCTCATCGCCTCCGTGTTCTTCGGCGCCTCCGGCTCCGCGGCCTGGCTGATCGCCCTGGGCGCCTGGCTGGCCATCCGGCTCGGCGCCGCGGACGGCCTCGTCGGCCTGCGCGACGCCGGCGACCACTTCATCCCCGGCCTGGGCGCGGCCGCCGCCGTGTTCTCCGCGCTCAGCCTGGTCGCCACCATGGGCATGAACGCCTACGGCGGCATGCTGACGGTGCTGACCGGCGTCGACTCCATCCGCAGCATCAGGCCCGGCCGGACGGCACGCATCGTCACCATCCTGGGACTGGCCGCGCTGTGGTACACCATCGCCTCGCTGATCACGGCGAACGCCGTGTCCACGATCTTCACCACGCTCACTCTCATGCTGTACCTGCTCGTCCCGTGGACGGCGACCAATCTGGTGGACTTCTTCGTGGTCCGCCGCGGGCACTACGCCATCACCGACCTGTTCACCCCCACCGGTGTCTACGGCGCCTGGTCCTGGCGCGGCCTGACCGCCTACGCGATCGGCTTCGCCGCCGAGATCCCGTTCATGGTCCTCCCCGACCTCGGCGGCCGGCACTACACCGGACCGGCCGCACAGCAACTGGCCGGCACCGACATCGCCTGGGTCGTCGGCCTGATCGTGTCCGCCCTGGCCTACCTGGTGGTCTCACGCTCACTGGACCGCGGTACGGAGACGGCCGCGACGACCGTCAGTGAGCAGGAGCTGGCCGCACGCTGACACACAGCGTGGGATCGCCGGTTGGCCGAACCGGCGATCCCGCGCTCAGAAATTCATCGTGGACACGACATAGACCTTGGGCCGGTCAGGGTTGGTGAGGCTCACCACGATGCGGTGGTCCGGCTTGTCGCCGTGCTGGGTGAGTGACGCCCCCGCCCACACGTGCCCCGGCCCGAAAATCCAGTGCATGCGCCGCTGCTGCTTCCCCGTGATCGGGATCCTGCCGTCCTTCAACGCCTCCCGGCTCGTGCCGATCTGGGCCAGGAAGGTGTCCAGGCCGCCGGCGGAGGTCCGGAACTCCACATAGAACGAGCTGGTCGCCCAGGAGTTCGTCTCCAGATAGCCGACCTGCGTCGAGCCGGACGGGATCGGCACCTCGTAGATCCGCCGCTGCACCTTGGTCGGCCAGAGCCGCGTCACGCTGTGCGCGGCGGCCTGCTGCCGCTTCACCTCGCCGCCGTCGTGGCTCTGCGCCGCCGAGATGAGCACATAGCCGATCGGTACCAGTATGAGCAGCGGCATGACGGTCCACTGGATCCAGCGGGGCGGCTTCCTGGGGGTGCTCACTTGCCGAAGACTCCCGCATATCGCTCGTAGCGCTCCACCCGGCGGCGGTTCGCCCGCCGGAAACGGCGCGCCACCAGCCTGGCCAGGTCCGCGGCGCCGACCATGCCGGCCTCGGGGCCGAGCTGCGCCTTGACGATCCGGGCCTCCGGCCGGTAGCCGCGCCCGGTGAGGTTCTTGCGGAACGCGTCGCGCGCGGGGCCGATCAGCAGTTCGTCGGCCGCGCTCACGCCGCCGCCGATGACGAAGCACGACGGGTCCAGGGCCGCCGCGAGGTTCGCGATGCCCACGCCCAGCCATTGGCCGATGTCCTGGAACAGCTCGGTGCACATCGCGTCGCCCTCACGGGCAAGCTCTGTGATCAACGGCCCCGTGATATCCCGTATGTTCCCGCCGACGCGGTCGATGATCCCGTACGCCACCGGGGACTCCGCCGCCGCCAGCTCCCGCGCCTCGCGGACCAGTGCGTTGCCGCTGCTGTACTGCTCCCAGCAGCCGCGGTTCCCGCACGGGCAGCGGTGGCCGCCCGGCACGACCTGCATGTGGCCGAACTCGCCCGCGACCCCGTACCGGCCCCGCTTGACGTGGCCGTCCTCCAGGATCGCGCCGCCGATGCCCGTACCGAGGGTGATCATGACCAGGTCGTTCTCGCCGCGGCCCGCGCCGAACCGCCACTCCGCCCAGGCGGCGGTGTTCGCGTCGTTGTCCACCATCACCGGCACGAGGAGCCGCTCGGTGAGGCGGTCCTTCAGCGGCTCGTCCCGCCAGGACAGGTGCGGCGCGAACAGCACGCGCGAGCGGTCCGCGTCGACCCAGCCCGCGGCTCCGATGCCGACGGCGTGCACGTCATGGCGTTCGGACAGGTCGAGCACCAGCTCGGTGATCGTGTCCTCGACCACCTTCGGGCTCTTCGACTTGTCCGGGGTCTCGGTGAGCAGCTTCTCCAGGATGTTCCCGTCCGCGTCCACGACGCCCGCCATCACCTTCGTCCCGCCGATGTCGATCCCGACGGTCGGCACCCTGGGCGCGGTGAGGTGGGAACGCCGCTCCCGGCGGCCGACCGTGCTCAGCAGCGTGCTGCTGCTCGACGAGCGGGTGGCGGCTGCGCTGCGGTATGTGCTCATCGGGTCAGGCGTCTCCGGGTGGGGTACGGGCGGGGCGGTGCTGCTCCCATGCGATTCTGCCTCACCCGCGCGTCGGATGCCGCCCGCCCCATCGCCCCCGGCGACCGAGAGGCCGGGATCAGGGGCGTACCAGCAGCTGGAACTCGAAGGCGTAGCGCGACGCGCGATATATGTGGCTGCCGTACTCGACGGCCCGGCCCTTGTCGTCGTACGTCGTCCGGCGCATGGTCAGCAGGGCGGCGCCCGGCGCCTCGGCGAGCAGTTCGCCCTCCTCGGGCGTGGCGCTGCGGGCCCCTATCGCCTGCTGGGCGCTGTGCAGGGTGATGCCGGCGGCGCGCAGCAGCCGGTAGAGGCCGGTGGCCTCCAGTTTGGCTGTGTCGAGGTCGAGGAGGTCGGTGGGGAGGTAGTTGCACATGTACGCCATGGGCTCGCCGTACGTGGAGCGCAGGCGTTCCAGGAGTACGACCTCGCTGCCCTCGGCGATGCCGAGGGCGGCGGCGACCTCGGCGGAGGCGGCCTGGACCTCGTTGCGCCGCACGTGGGTGGCGGGGCTCTGGCCGGCCGCCTGGAGGTCGTCGTAGAGGCTGCTCAGTTCCAGGGGGCGCTTGACCTGGCTGTGCACGACCTGGGTGCCGACGCCTCGGCGGCGTACGAGAAGGCCCTTGTCGACCAGGGACTGGATGGCCTGGCGGACGGTGGGCCGGGACAGCCCGAGCCGGCCCGCCAGCTCGATCTCGTTGCCGAGGAGACTGCCCGGGGCGAGCCGGCCGTGCTCGATCGCGCCCTCCAGCTGCTGGGCGAGCTGGTAATAGAGCGGAACCGGGCTGGACCGGTCCACGGCGAGGTCGATGAGAGCGGACTCTGGCTTGGGCACAGGGGGAGAGTAGCCGCCCCCGCGCGCGCCACGGAACTCAGACATCACGTTGTCCGAACATACGCGAGCCTTTCTGGGTGCGTTCCACGCCCTGCGGGCGCGGTGTCCTCAAGAGCCGGACGGGCTGGTCTACAGGTGGCGGCGCTGGTCGGCGACGTGGCGTTCGTACGTCTTGCGGGCCTCGATCGCGGCCTCGCGGGAGGCGACCTCGGCCACCGGCACGTCCCACCAGGCCTGGGCGCCGGGCGCGGTGGCGGCGGGGTCGGTCTCGACGTAGACGCAGGTGGGGCGGTCGGAGGCACGGGCGGCGGCGAGCGCCTCGCGCAGCTCGCGTACGGTCGCGGCGCGGATCACGTCCATGCCCAGGCTCGCGGCGTTGGCGGCCAGGTCCACCGGGAGCGGGTCTCCTGTGAAGGTGCCGTCGGCGGCGCGGTAGCGGTAGGCGGTGCCGAAGCGTTCGCCGCCGACCTCGGACGACAGGCCGCCGATGGAGGCGTAGCCGTGGTTCTGGATGAGGATCAGGTTGACGTTGATGCCCTCCTGGACGGCGGTGACGATCTCGGTCGGCATCATCAGATAGGTGCCGTCGCCGACCAGCGACCAGACGGGCGTGGTCGGGGCGGCCATCCGTACGCCGATGCCGGCCGGGATCTCGTAGCCCATGCAGGAGTAGCCGTACTCCAGGTGGTACTGGCGGGGACCGCGGGCCCGCCAGAGCTTGTGCAGGTCGCCGGGGAGGGAGCCCGCGGCGTTGATGACCACGTCGTCCTCGCCGACGACGGAGTCCAGGGCGCCCAGCAGCTGGGTCTGGGTGGGCCGGGCGTCCTCGTCGGCGGCGGTGTACGCGGCCTCGACGACCCGCTCCCAGCTCTGCTTGCCCTCGGCGTACTCGGCTTCGTACGCCGGGTCGACGCGGTGTCCGGCCAGGGCCGCGGTGAGGGCTTCGAGGCCGGAGCGGGCGTCGGCGACCAGGGAGAGGGCGGCGAGCTTGTGGGCGTCGAATGAGGTGACGTTGAGGTTGAGGAAGCGCACGTCCGGGTTCTGGAAGAGCGTGGCGGACGCGGTGGTGAAGTCGCTGTAGCGGGTGCCGACGCCGATGACCAGGTCGGCGGTGCGGGCCAGATCGTCGGAGACGGCGGTGCCGGTGTGGCCGATGCCGCCGAGGTCGGCGGGGTGGTCGTGGCGCAGCGAGCCCTTGCCGGCCTGGGTGGAGGCGACGGGGATACCGGTGGCCTCGGCCAGTTCGCGCAGCGCGTCCTCGGCCTCGCTGTGGTGGATGCCGCCACCCGCGATGATCAGCGGCCGGCGCGCGGCCCGTACGGCTGCCGCCGCGTCCGCGAGCGCGGCGGGGTCGGCGGCCGGGCGGCGTACGTGCCAGATCCGCTCGGCGAAGAAGTCCTCGGGCCAGTCGTACGCCTCCGCCTGGACGTCCTGCGGCATGGCGAGGGTGACAGCGCCGGTCTCGGCGGGGTCGGCGAGCACGCGCATGGCGTTCAGCGCGGCGGGGATCAGCGACTCGGGGCGTACGACGCGGTCGAAGTACCGCGAGACCGGCCGCAGCGCGTCGTTGACCGAGATGTCGCCGGAGACGGGGTGCTCCAGCTGCTGGAGCACCGGGTCGGCGACGCGGGTGGCGAAGGAGTCGCCGGGCAGCAGCAGGACGGGGATGCGGTTGACGGTGGCGAGGGCGGCGCCGGTGACGAGGTTGGTGGCGCCGGGGCCGATGGAGGTGGTGACGGCCTGCGCGGACAGGCGGTTGAGCTGGCGGGCGTAGCCGACGGCGGCGTGCACCATGGACTGCTCGTTGCGGCCCTGGTGGTAGGGCATGACGTCCTGCGCCTCGATGAGCGCCTGGCCGATCCCGGCGACGTTTCCGTGGCCGAAGATGCCCCAGGTGCCGCTGATCAGCCGGTGGCGTACGCCGTCCCGCTCGGTGTGCTGGGCGGACAGGAACCGCACGAGCGCCTGGGCGACGGTGAGGCGGCGGGTGGAGTTGCGGCTCATCGGGACCTCTCGGGTGCGGAAGGGGCGGTGTAGAGGGGAAGCCGGGAGTCGACGGGCTGGGAGGGCCATGTGTCGCGGATCCAGGCGTGGTCGGGGTGGTCGCAGATCAGCCAGGCGCGTTCCTCGCCCGGGCCCGCCATCACGTTGAGGTAGTACATGTCGTGGCCCGGGACGGCCATCGACGGGCCGTGCCAGCCGTCGGGGATGAGGACGACGTCGCCGTCGCGGACCTCGGCCAGCACATCGGTGTTGCGTCCGTTGCCGGACGGGGAGACCCGCTGGTAGCCGATGCCGTCCTTGCCGTGCGCGGAGGCGATCTCGAAGTAGTAGATCTCTTCGAGCCGCGACTCGCCCTCCCGGTCCTCGTCGTGCTTGTGCGGCGGGAAGGAGGACCAGTTGCCGGCCGGGGTGATCACCTCGACCGCGATGAGCTTGTCGCACTCGAAGACCCCGGCCGCGCCGAAGTTGTTGACCTGCCGTGAGCAGTTGCCGCTGCCGCGCAGCTCGACCGGCACCGACGAGGCGGGGCCGTAGCGGGCGGGCAGCGCCCGCCGGCAGCGGGCGCCGGTCAGCGCGAAGCGGCCGCCGGCCTTGCTGGCGATGGAGACGTGCGCGTCCCGGGGGACGTACGCGAAGTCGCTGACGCCCGCGAAGACGCTCTCGCGGCCGGCCAGCCGGAAGGTCTCGCCGCCGACGGCGACCGTGCAGGAGCCGGCGAGCGGGATGACGATCCATTCGCTGTCGCCGGTGGCGAAGTCGTGCCAGCCGCCGGGCTGGAGTTCGAGGATCCGCAGGGACGAGTAGCCCCAGCCGGCCCGCTCGGGGTCGATGTCGACGGTGTACGCGCCGACGGCGGCCTTACCGGCCGCCAGGTGGTATTCGGTGCTGGTCACGATGAGGGCCTCCCCTTCTCCTTGGCTCTCCTCGGCGGTCGTCACAGCAGCCCGACGGCCGTGTCGACGGCGGTCTCGACGCTGCCCTCGGCCGGGTAGAGCAGCGAGCGGCCGACGACCAGTCCCTGGACGGTGGGCAGACTCAGGGCCTTGCGCCACTTCTCGTACGCGGCGTCCTGCTCCTTGCCGACCTCGCCGCCGAGCAGGACGGCGGGCAGGGTCGAGGTCTCCATGACGCCGGCCATCTCGTCGACGTCGTCGGTGACCGGGAGCTTGAGCCAGGTGTAGGCGGAGGTGCCGGCGAGGCCGGAGGCGATGGCGATGGACTTGGTGACGGCCTCGGCGCTCAGGTCGTTGACCACCTTGCCGTCGATGCGGCGGGAGATGAAAGGCTCGACGAAGATCGGCAGTCTGCGCTCGGCCATGTCGTCGATGGCGCGGGCGGTGGAGAGCATGGTGGTCAGCGAGCCGGCGTCCTGGTAGTCGATGCGCAGCAGGAGCTTGCCGGCGTCGAAGTTCAGGCGCGCTATGTCCTGGGCGCGGTGGCCGGTGAAGCGGTCGTCGAGCTCGAAGGCCGCGCCGGACAGGCCGCCGCGGTTCATCGAGCCCATGACGACCTTGCCTTCGAGGGCGCCGAGCAGCAGCAGGTCCTCAAGGATGTCGGCGGTGGCCAGCACCCCGTCGACACCGGGCCGCGAGAGCGCGACGCAGAGCCGTTCCAGCAGTTCGGCGCGGTTGGCCATGGCGAACTTGCGGTCGCCGACGGCGAGCGCTCCGCGGGCCGGATGGTCGGCGGCGACGATCATCAGCCGGCCGCTGTCGCCGATCAGGGGACGGCGGACGCGGCGGGCGGCCGCTTCGGCGATCGCCTCCGGGTGCTGGGTCCGGACCTTCACCAGGTCGGAGATGCTGAGGCTCAAGGGATGCTCTCTTTCACTTCACGCGCTTTCAAGCTTCAAGCGAGGAGGAGGTCAGGTGGAGAGGAGGTCCTCGACCTCGGACTCGGTGGGCATCGCGGAGGAACACGCGAGACGGGACGCGACCAGGGCGCCGGCGGCGTTGGCGTAGCGCATGATCCGCGCGGGCTCCCAGCCGGCCAGCAGGCCGTGACAGAGCGAGCCGCCGAAGGCGTCGCCCGCGCCGAGGCCGTTCACCACCTCGACCGGCACCGGCGGGACCTCGGCGGTGGTGCCGTCCCGGTGCACGGCGAGCACGCCCTTGGGGCCCTGCTTGACGACGGCGAGCTCGACCCCGGCCGCGAGCAGCGCCTCCGCGCAGGCGCGCGGCTCGCGTACGCCGGTGGCCACCTCGCACTCGTCGAGGTTGCCGACGGCGACGGTGACATGCTTCAGCGCTTCCTCGTAGAAGGGCCGGGCCTCGGAGGGGTCCTTCCAGAACATGGGGCGCCAGTCGAGGTCGAAGATCGTCGTGCCGCTCTTCGCCCGTTCCCGCAGGGCCGTGAGGGTGGCCGTACGGCTGGGCTCCTCGCACAGGCCGGTGCCGGTGATCCAGAAGATCCGGGCGGCACGGATCGCGTCCAGGTCCAGCTCCGACGGATGGATCTCCAGGTCGGGAGCCTTGGGCAGCCGGTAGAAGTAGAGCGGGAAGTCGTCCGGCGGGAAGATCTCGCAGAAGGTGACCGGCGTCGGGTAGGCGGAGACCGGGGTGACCCAGCGGTCGTCGACGCCGAACTCCTTGAGCGCCTGGTGGCAGTACTCGCCGAAGGGATCGTTGCCCGTGCGGCTGATCACCGCGGTGGAGCGGCCGAGCCGGGCGGCGGCCACTGCCACATTGGTGGCCGACCCGCCGAGGAACTTCCCGAAAGTCTCCACCTGAGGCAGGGGCACTCCGGTCTGCAACGGGTAGACATCTACTCCGATGCGGCCCATCGTGATCAGGTCGTACGGCTCGGTCATGGGCTGCGCTCCTTGTCGTCCGTGTCGCCCTCTGGTCTAGCCCTGTGAGGAGAGCGCTGTCAACAGTATGTCCTTACAATCGAACGTTCGGAGCCGCCGGGCCATGGGACGTTACTGTGTCGTTACGTCGAGATGAATGGATGTCCTGACAAAGTCTTGACAGGAGCTTGGCGAAGGAGTTTGCTCCCGTTCTGCAACGGCCGCGTTAACGCCCGGCATCGCACTTCATCTCCACCCCCTCCCAACGCAGCGAGGTCAGGACCGATGGAACGTAAGACCAGAACCCGCAAGACCACCGCGATCGCCGCCGCCTGTGCGGCGACCCTCATCCTCGCCGCGGGATGCTCCAGCAGCTCGGGCGGCAAGCAGTCCGAGGCAAGCGCGAGCGGAGGCACAGCCGGCAAGGCCAACACGCCCAGGATGACGATCGCCCTGGTCACCCACCAGTCGCCCGGCGACACCTTCTGGGACATCGTCCGCAAGGGAGCCGAGGCCGCCGCGGCCAAGGACAACGTCAAGCTCGTCTACTCCGCGGACCCGAACGCGGGCAACCAGGCCAACCTGGTGCAGAACGCGATCGACCAGAAGGTCGACGGCATCGCGATCACCCTGGCCAAGCCGGACGCCCTGAAGGACGTGGTGGGCAAGGCGAAGGCGGCCAGCATTCCGGTGGTCGGTCTCAACTCCGGTGTGAGCGACTGGAAGAAGCTCGGCCTGATGGAGTTCTTCGGCCAGGACGAGACCGTGGCGGGCGAGGCGCTCGGCAACAGGCTGAACACGCTCGGCTCCAAGACGGCCGTCTGCGTCATCCAGGAGCAGGGCAACATCGGCCTCACCCAGCGCTGCGACGGCGTGAAGAAGACGTTCAGCGGCTCGCTGGAGACCCTGTACGTCAACGGCACCGACATGCCCTCGGTGAAGTCGACGATCACCGCCAAGCTCAAGCAGAACAGCGCCATCGACCACGTGGTCACGCTCGGCGCCCCGATCGCGCTGACCGCCGCGGGGGCGGTGACCGACGCGGGCAGCAAGGCCAAGATCGCCACCTTCGACCTCAACAAGGACCTGACCGGCGCCATCAGCAAGGGCACCATCGAGTTCGCCGTCGACCAGCAGCCCTACCTGCAGGGCTACCTGGCGATCGACTCGCTGTGGCTCTACAAGAACAACGGCAACTACATGGGCGGTGGCGAGCAGCCGGTGCTGACCGGCCCGGCCTTCGTCGACAAGAGCAACGTCGACGCCGTCGCCGCCTTCGCCGCGAAGGGCACTCGGTGATCGGCATGTCCCAACAGGCTGAGCCGGCGGTGACCACACCGCCGGCCCCCGGCCGGAAGGAGACCGACGGGCGGACCACGCAGCGCGGGCAGGTGCTGCGGCTGGTCGCCCGGCCCGAGTTCGGTGTCTTCCTCGGCGCCGCGGCCGTGTACGTCTTCTTCCTCATCACGGCCCCGCCGGTCCGCGACGCCAGTTCCATGGCCAACATCCTGTACCAGTCGTCGACGATCGGGATCATGGCCCTGCCGGTGGCGCTGCTGATGATCGGCGGCGAGTTCGACCTGTCGGCCGGCGTCGCGGTGATCACCTCGGCGCTCACCGCGGCCATGCTCAGCTACCAGCTGAGCATGAACGTCTGGGTGGGCGTGATCGTCGCGCTCCTGGTGTCGCTGGCGATCGGCTTCCTGAACGGCTGGCTGGTGGTCAAGACCGGGCTGCCCAGCTTCCTGATCACCCTGGGCAGCTTCCTGATCCTCCAGGGCGTCAACCTGGCGGTCACCAAGCTGGTCACCAGCAACGTGGCGACCGACGACATCAGCGACATGGACGGCTTCGACCAGGCCAAGAAGATCTTCGCCTCGTCCTTCGATGTCGGCGGCGTCCAGGTGAAGATCACCATTGTGTGGTGGCTGGTCTTCGCGGCCATCGCCACCTGGGTCCTGCTCCGCACCAAGTACGGCAACTGGGTCTTCGCCGTCGGCGGCAACAAGGAGTCGGCTCGGGCCGTCGGTGTCCCGGTGACCTTCACCAAGATCTCCCTGTTCATGCTGGTCGGCTTCGGGGCCTGGTTCATCGGCATGCACCAGCTGTTCTCCTTCAACACCGTGCAGTCGGGCGAGGGCGTCGGCCAGGAGCTGATCTACATCTCCGCGGCCGTGATCGGCGGCTGTCTGCTGACCGGCGGTGCCGGCTCCGCGATCGGCCCCGTCTTCGGCGCCTTCATGTTCGGCATGGTGCAGCAGGGCATCGTCTACGCCGGCTGGAACCCCGACTGGTTCAAGGCCTTCCTCGGCGTGATGCTGCTCGGCGCCGTCCTGATCAATCTGTGGGTCCGCCAGCAGGCGACCAGGAGGTGAACGCCATGACCGACACGGATACGAACACCGATACGAAGCAGAGCGACGCGCCCATCGTCTCCCTCAAGGCCGTCGGCAAGTCGTACGGCAACGTCCGCGCCCTGCACGGGGTGGACCTGGACGTGCTGCCCGGCCGGGTGACCTGCGTCCTGGGCGACAACGGCGCCGGCAAGTCCACCCTCATCAAGATCGTCTCGGGGCTGCACCACCACTCCGAGGGCGAGTACTTCATCGACGGCGAGTCCGTACACCTCAGCACCCCGCGCGAGGCCCTCGACAAGGGCATCGCCACCGTCTACCAGGACCTGGCCACCGTGCCGCTGATGCCGGTCTGGCGGAACTTCTTCCTCGGCTCCGAGGTGACCAAGGGCCCCTGGCCGGTGCGCCGCCTCGACATCGCCGGGATGAAGAAGACCGCCGACGAGGAACTGCGCGCCATGGGCATCGTCCTGGACGACCTGGAGCAGCCCATCGGCACCCTGTCCGGCGGCCAGCGCCAGTCGGTGGCCATCGCCCGCGCCGTCTACTTCGGCGCCCGCGTACTGATCCTGGACGAGCCCACCGCCGCCCTCGGCGTCAAGCAGTCCGGCGTCGTGCTGAAGTACATCGCGGCCGCCCGCGACCGGGGCCTCGGCGTCATCTTCATCACCCACAACCCGCACCACGCCTACATGGTCGGCGACCACTTCACCGTACTGCGGCTCGGCACCCTCGAACTGAGCGCCGACCGCAGCGAGGTGAGCCTGGAGGAGCTGACCAACCACATGGCGGGCGGCGCCGAGCTGGCCGCGCTCAAGCACGAGCTGGCGCAGGTGCGCGGGGTGGATGTGGAGGAGCTGCCGGAGCTGGAGGACGTCGGGAAGTCCGCCGCCGGCGGCAAGGCCGACAGCAAGGCGTCCTGACAGCAGCGACAGCATGCTGACATGACGTCCGAATGTCAGGACGAAGTATTGACGGCCGCCCGCCGGACGGCGAAGCTTCAACAGACGGAGCTTCGCGGGCGGGCGTCCCGTTTCCGCGCCCCACCTCGCCCCACCGTGATCCGCCATTGCCCCGGTCAGCGACGACCGACGAGAGGAGCCCTCCTCATGACCGCCCCCTCCCCCGCTCTGGACCGGATCCGGATCGGCTCAGCCCCCGACTCATGGGGGGTGTGGTTCCCCGACGACCCGCAGCAGGTGCCCTGGCAGCGCTTCCTGGACGAGGTCGCCGGCTCCGGTTACTCCTGGATCGAGCTCGGCCCGTACGGCTACCTGCCCACCGACCCCGCCCGGCTCACGGACGAGACCTCCCGCCGCGGCCTGACCGTCTCCGCGGGCACCGTCTTCACCGCCCTGCACAAGGGCGAGCAGGTCTGGGACGCCACCTGGGCGCAGGTGAGCGAGGTCGCCGCGCTCACCCAGGCCATGGGCGCGAAGCACCTGGTCGTCATCCCGTCCTTCTGGCGGGACGACAAGACCGCCGAGATCATCGACGACGTCGAGCTGTCCGCCGCGCAGTGGCACAACCTGGCCACCGGCATGGAGCAGCTCGGCCGCCAGGTCAAGGACACATACGGGCTGGACATCGTCGTGCACCCGCACGCCGACACCCACATCGACAGCGAGGAGCACGTCGAGCAGTTCCTCGACGCGACCGACTCCGACCTGGTCAACCTCTGCCTGGACACCGGCCACTACGCCTACTGCGGCGGCGACAGCGTCCAGCTGATCGAGACCTACGGCGAGCGGATCGGCTATCTGCACCTCAAGCAGGTCGACCCGGCGATCCTGGCCGACGTACGCGCCAACGGCATCCCCTTCGGACCGGCCGTCAAGCGCGGCGTGATGTGCGAGCCGCCGAGCGGCGTGCCCGCGCTGGAGCCGGTGCTGGCCGCCGCGCAGAACCTGGGCGTGGACCTCTTCGCCATCGTCGAGCAGGACATGTACCCCTGCCCGCCGGACCAGCCGCTGCCCATCGCGCAGCGCACCCGCAAGTTCCTCCGCTCCTGCGGGGCATAGGGCGCCTGCGGCGCCCGACCGACAGACCTCAGCTACCTGATACGAGGAATCACATGACCAGCCACGGAACGCTCGGCGTAGCCGTCATCGGAACCGGCCGCATGGGCGCCGACCACGTTCGCCGCCTCACGGACGTGACAAGCGGTGCGCGGGTCGCCGCCGTGGTCGACATCGACGCCGAGCGCGTCAAGGGGATCGCCGACGGCATCGAGGGCTGTGCCGCGTACACCGACCCGGCCCAGGCGATGGCCGACCCGGGCGTGAACGCCGTACTCATCGCCTCGCCCGGCCCGGCGCACGAGGCCGCGCTGCTGGCCGCGTTCGAGGCGGACCTGCCGGTGCTGTGCGAGAAGCCGCTCACGCCGGACGCCGCCTCGGCGCTGCGGGTGCTGGAGGCGGAGCAGAAGCTGGGCCACCGCCGGGTGCAGGTCGGCTTCATGCGCCGCTACGACCGGGAGTACATGAAGCTCAAGGCCCTGCTGGACAGCGGCGAGCTGGGCCGCACGCTGATGGTGCACAACCGCCACCGCAACGCCGAGGTGCCGCCCGGCTACACCAACCAGATGCTCATCAACGACTCCGTCGTGCACGAGATGGACATCACCCGCTGGCTGCTGGACCAGGAGATCACCGCTGTCACCGTGCTGCGCCCCCGGCCTTCCGGGAACGCGCCCGAGGGCCTGGACGACCCGCAGCTGGTCATCTTCGAGACCGAGGGCGGCGTGCTGGTCGACGTCGAGATCAACGTCCGCTGCCGGTTCGGCTACCAGGTGCAGGCCGAGGCCGTGTGCGAGAACGGCACCGCCCGGATGGGCGACGTCCACGACATCCTGGTCAACCATGCCGGCCGCTGGGGCGGCACCATCGCCCCGGACTACGTCGAGCGCTTCGAGGACGCCTACGACCGCGAGGTGCAGGCCTGGGTCGACGCCACCCGGCGCGGCGAGGTCACCGGTCCGAGCGTCTGGGACGGCTACGCGGCCGCCGCCGTCTGCGAGGCGGGCGTACGGGCGCAGGCCGAGGGCCGCCGGGTCGAGGTCGAGCTGATCGAGCGCCCCGCGCTGTACCGAGCCTGATCCGACGGCGCGGGCGGGGGGCTGCCTCCCCTCAGCTCCCCGCCCGCGCGCTTTCCCCCACGGCATCCACGGAAGGGTGTTCACCCTCATGCGCATCGCACAGCTCGGAGTCGGCCGCATCGGCACCTTTCACGCCGCCGCGCTCCACGACCATGCCGACGTCGGCGAGTTGCTGATAGCCGACGCCGATCCGGCGCGGGCCAGGGCGGCGGCCGACCGGCTCGGGGCGGGCGCACGGGCCCTCGGATCCGTGGACGAGGTCTTCGCTCCGGGCGCGGTGGACGCCGTCGTCATCACCTCGGCCACCGCCGCCCACGCCGACCTGATCCGCCGCGCCGCACGCGCAGGCCTGCCCACGTTCTGCGAGAAGCCGGTCGCGCTGGACCTCCCCGGCACGATGGCCGCCCTGCGCGAGGTGGAAGACGCCGGAACCGTCCTCCAGATGGGCTTCCAGCGCCGCTTCGACGCGGGCTACCGCGCCGCCCGCGAAGCCGTACGGGCCGGGCGGATCGGCAGGCTGCACACCGCCCGCGCGCTGACCTCGGACATGGCCCCTCCCCCGGCGGAGTTCATCCCGCTGTCCGGCGGGCTGTACCGGGACTGCCTGGTCCACGACTTCGACATCATCCGCTGGGTCACCGGCCACGAGATCACCGAGGTCTACGCCATCGGCGCCAACGGCGGCGCGTCCTTCTTCGGCGAGGCGGGCGACGTGGACACCGCCGCCGTACTGCTCACCCTGGACGGCGGGGCGCTGGCCACCGCCACCTCGACCCGCTACAACGGGGCCGGCCACGACGTACGCCTGGAGCTGTGCGGGACACTGGACACCGTCGCGGTCGGCGTGGACTGCCGCACCCCGGTGACGTCGCTGGAGCCCGGCTCCGCGCCCGGCGTGCCCAAGCCGTGGACCGGCTTCCTGGAGCGGTTCGGGCCGGCCTACCGGGCGGAACTCGCCGCTTTCGTGAGCGTCGTGCGCGGCGAGCTCGCCAATCCCTGCGACGGGCGCGACGCCCTCGCGGCCCTTCTCGTCGCCGAGGCCTGTGAGGTCTCCCGGCACGAACGGCGGCCGGTCGCGGTCGCCGACATCGCGGAACAGGCCGGCAAGCTCGCCGGCGGAACGGAGATCGCGGCATGACCCTCAACCTCGGGCCCGACCGCGTGGCCGCTGCCCCCATCTCGTGGGGCGTGTGCGAGGTCCCCGGCTGGGGCCACCAGATGGCGCCCTCGCGGGTGCTGCGCGAGATGGCCGAACTCGGCCTGACCGCGACCGAGTTCGGCCCCGACGGCTTCCTGCCGGACGCGCCCGCCGACAAGGCCGCCACCCTAGCCGCGCACGGCATGACGGCGGTCGGCGGTTTCGTGCCGGTGATCCTGCACGACCCCTCGCACGACCCGCTGCCCGGGGTGCGTACCGCCCTGGAGGGCTTCACGGCAGCCGGCGCCGGCACCCTCGTGCTGGCCGCCGCCACCGGCCTGGACGGCTACAACACCCGGCCCGAGCTGGACGAGAGCGGCTGGAAGACCCTGCTGGCCAACCTCGACCGCCTCGCCGATCTGGCCGCCTCCGTCGGCATCACCGGCTCCCTGCACCCGCACGTCGGCACCATGATCGAGGGCCCCGGCGAGGTCGACCGGGTCCTCGAAGGCAGCGGCATCGGCCTGTGCCTCGACACCGGCCACCTGCTCATCGGCGGTACCGACCCGGTCGCCCTGGCCCGCCGCGCCGCCGACCGCGTCGTCCACGTCCACCTCAAGGACGTCGACCCGGACGCCGCCGCCGAGGTCCGCGCCGGTCGCGCCACCTACACCGGCGCCGTCGCCGACGGCATGTACCGCCCCCTCGGCCAGGGCGGCGTCGACCTCCCCGCGCTCGTCGGCGCCCTGGAGTCCGCCGGCTACGGCGGCTGGTACGTCATGGAGCAGGACGCCGTCCTCAGCGCCGAACCCGACGCCGACGGCGGCCCGGTCGCGGACGTACGCGCGTCGCTCGCCTGGCTGTCGGCCCTCTAGGGTCTGTCCGGAGCCTGTCACCCCTCCGGCGCGTAGTGCTCCGGTTTGCCGCGCTCGGACAGCGGCGGCAGGTTGCGCCGGGGGGTCTCGACCGGCTCGGCGTCCGCCGCCTCACCGCGGGCCCGGCGCCAGCCGGCCCGTGCCCGCGGGTGGTAACGGCGGTCGTGCGGGACGAACTTGAACACGGCGTTGATCGCCCGGCAGGCCCCACGGTGCCGCCGGGCGTCCCGCTGCGACCAGGTGAAGCCGAGCAGGTCGCGGACCTCCCGGTCGTAGAGCCCGATGGTGAACCAGACGAAACCGCGCCCGATCAGCGCGCCGACCGGGCGCCATATCGCGTGCGGCAGCCACGGCAGAAACGGCGGCCTCGCGATCCCGGCTATGTCGAGCACGTCCCGGGTGGCCTTGTTGTCCTCCAGCACCTCCGCGCACATGTGCTTCCATTGACTTGCTCCTCGGGTTGAAGCCCGGGGATTCTGGCCTTCTCGTCCGGGTTCTGTGCCGCTATGCGGCGCGGGGTTCGGGCGGGAGTCCGTGGCTTCCTGTTTCGTCGCGCTGTGCCGGGACGGGTCCTGGTCTTACCTGCGCTCCACAGGCTGTAACCGCCAGTCCGGCGGTCTTTTTCACGTTGACGGCGGAGTTGATGTCCCGGTCGGGTGTTCGCACGACGGCTGCGCATCACCACAGTAACAACCAAGCATTGGCCATGACTTGACATCACCATGGCATGCCCCGAACAAATCCTTGGCCAATCCGAGCCCGTTCCCGGCAAAGGCTCTACCCGCATAGAACTCCCCGGTGCTGTCATGCCCACACCGGCCCGGAATCCTGCCGGGCACCACACCGGGAGTCCCCCACCATGTCCCGAATACGCCGCACCATCCTCACGGCCATCCCCACCATGGCCCTCGCCACCATCGGCCTCACCTTCGGCGTCGGCACCGCTCACGCCGCCTCCTGCAGCCAGAGCTACCTCCCGCTGCCCGACCCCAGCTGCCAGCCCGGCGCGCTCAACCCGGACGTCACCCAGTCCACGATCGACAGCACGATCTGCGTCTCCGGCTGGACCGCGACCGTACGGCCCTCCAGCTCGTACACCACCGCCCTGAAGAAGAAGCAGATCGTCGAGTACGGCTACACCGACACCAGCACCTCCGACTACGAGGAGGACCACTTCATCCCGCTGGAACTCGGGGGATCCCCCAAGAGCGCCCTCAACCTCTGGCCCGAACCCGAGTACGGCACCAAGACCGCCGGCAACAAGGACACCGTCGAGAACAAGCTCAAGAAGGCCGTCTGCGCCGGCGACGTCAGCCTCTCCGACGCCCAGGACGCGATCGTCACCGACTGGACCACCGCCCTGTCGGACCTCGGCCTCAGCTGACGCCTCCGCTTCCCCCCACCACGCAGCCCCGCCGCCCGCACCGGCGGGGCCGTCCCGCGATAATCGGGGCGGGAGCGGGCGAGGCCGAGGAGGGGCAACGGGTGTTCGGGCGCTGGTGGTTCCTGGATCTGCTGCGGGGCGGCGGTGACGAACACCGGCCTGCGAAGCGGGGATTGACCAAGGAGCAGCAGGAACTGGTGCTCGGGGAGTGGGCGGTGCTGCGCGAGCGGCTGTACGGCTTCGCGGCGGCACGGGTGGCCGACGCGGGGGAAGTGCTGGCGGGGGCGGAACTCCGTCTCACCGGGGACTCCGCGCAGCGGGACTACGGATGGGCGCTGGAGGCGTACGACGCGGCCGGCAAGCTCCTGGACGAGGCGGCGGATCTGCCGGATCTGGCGGCGGCCGCGGTGCTGGCCGAGCGCGCGGTGGAGCGGTTCGCGGCGGCGGACGCGCGCAGCCGGGGCCGACGGGCGCCGAAGGGCGTGACCAGGTGCTTCTACAACCCGCTGCACGGCGCGTCGGCCCCGCCCGGCGGCGCCTCAAGGCGCTCGCCCCGCCGGACCGGACCGCGCGAGGCGGCGGCGAGCCGGCGGCCGGCCTGCGAGGACTGCCGCCGGGCGATCCTGGCAGGCCAGTCCCCCGATGTGCTGCCCGCGCTGGTGCCGGTCAAGACCTCGCGGCGGCACACGGCACAGGTGCTGGTGCCGTACTACGCGGTGCCGCAGCAGTGGTCGATCTGGTCGGCGACGGGGTGCGGGGCGTACGGCGACGAATCGCCGGGCCTGGTGATGCGGGGCGACCACCGGCGCCGGGTGGCGCCGGTGGCCGTGAAGCGGTGATCTCTCAGCAGGCGCCCTCGTCCAGCCATACCCCCCATTCACCGGTGGTGCCGGGCTCCTCGCCCTGCGTCCACCACTTGGCCTTCCACTTGTGGCCGTTGTGGGCGACCTCGTTGCCGTTGACGTAGATGGCGGTGCTGCTCCACTGCGCGACCGTGCAGGTGCCACTGCTGGTCGGCGTCGGCGTCGCGGTCGGGGTGGTGGTGGGCGGGGTCGCACCGGCGAACTTCACCGAGTACTTGGTGAAGTCGTACGCGGACTGGCTGACGCTGCTGCAGGTGCCCGACGTCGTGCCGTTGTTGTCGGGCGGGCTGCACTGGCGGTCGCGGTTGACGGACCAGAAGGTGAAGCGGGCCATGCCGTGGGAGGTCGCGTAGTCCAGGACGGTCTGGAAGTCGGCCTGGTAGAAGTACTCGCCGGTGTCGCTGCGGCCGTTCATGCCCGAGAAGCCCTCGTGGGCGTAGGCGGTGGCGGAGCTCCAGCCGAAGGTGGACTGCAGGACGGAGTTGAAGTTGGTGAGGGCGGAGGTCTGCGCCGAAGCGCTGCCGAAGCCCCCGTCGAACGGCATGATGGAGAAGTTGTTGGGCGTGAAGCCCTGCGACTTGGCCTCGTTCAGCATCTGCTTGCCGAACCAGCCGGTGCCGTCGGCCGTCCCGGCGGTGGTCACCGAGATGTAGATCCCCGGGTTGTTCTGCTGCAGGATCTTCGCCGCGCCGATCTCGTTGTGGATGGCGGTGGCGTTCTCGTACTCCGGCTCCTCGAGGTCGAAGTCCATCGCCTTGAGGCTGTACTTGCTGATGACCTGCTGATACGCGGCCGCCGTCGCCTCCGGGGTGCCGCAGGTCTGGCCGAGCTTGGTGCCACCGTAGCCGCCGATCGACACGGAGACGTCGCCGCCCTTGGCACGGATGGCGGAGATGACACCCGCCACCGCGGTGTCCGAGGACACCGCGGACGTGCCGTCCCAGGTGGGGGAACACCCGCCGCCGTTCGGCGCGAGGATGAAGGCCAGCTGGAAGGCCTTGAGCCCGGTGGCATCCATGACGGCCCCCGGGTCGGGCGGGTTGTTGTCCAGCGGCATCAGGTAGGGCGCGGCGGCATACCAGTTGCTGCCGAGCGTGGCGGTGGTGGCGGCGTGGCTCGTAGCGGCTACGGCCGTGACGGCGGCGACGGCGAGCGCCGCCGCCGATCCGGCGGCGGCCAGCGCCTTGAGGCCGAGACCGAGACTGAGGTTGAGGCTGCGCTTGGTTCTGTGCTGCACGGGGCCCTCCGAGTGGGGCGGAGATGGTACAGACCAATTCCCCACACAGGGTGGCGGCTTGATGCGACCCCGTCAAGAGATTGGACTGGACCAATCGCGAGCCCCAGACGCCCTACAGGCCCTACAGGCCCTACAGCCCCCAGCCCGCCCGCAGTTCCCCGAAAGCCTCGTGGAACCCGGGGAAGGTCTTCTTGACGCAGCCCGGCTCGTCGAAGGTGACGCCGCCCGCGATCCGCAGCCCGGCCACGGCGAAGCTCATCGCGATCCGGTGGTCACCGTGGCAGGCGATCTCCGTCGGCGCCGGCACTCCGGGGTGGATCTCGATCCAGTCATGACCGGTCTCGACCCGGATGCCCTGCCTCCGGAGGTTCTCCGCGCACGCCTCCAGCCGGTCGCACTCCTTCACCCGCGTGTTGTAGACGTCCTCGATGCGCACCGGGCCGTCCGCGAAGGGTGCGATGGCGGCCAGCGTCGGCATCGTGTCGGAGATGTCGCGCATATTGGCCGTCACCCCGGACAGCCGCCCGGTCCCGCGCACCGTCGTCGCACCGGCCCCGATCTCGACCCGCGCGCCCATCCGCTCCAGTACGTCCACGAAGCGCAGGTCGCCCTGGAGCGCGTCCGTCCCCAGGCCCGGGACGGTGATCTCGCGGCCCGTCAGAGCCGCCGCGGCGAAGAAGTAGCTCGCGGTCGACGCGTCGGGCTCGATCCCGTACGCCGTCGCCCGGTAGCCGCCGGGCGGAACCGCCAGGATGTCGCCGTCCCTTACGGCCTCCACCCCGAACCGGCGCATCATCGCCAGGGTGATCTCGACATACGGCGCCGAGACCAGCCTGGTCACCCGGATCCGCAGGCCCTCCGCCGTGAGCGGGCCGGTGAGCAGCAACGCCGTGAGGAACTGCGAGGACAGGCTCGCGTCGAGGTCCAGCTCACCGCCCTTGATCCCGTCCGCGACCACGGTGAGCGGCAGGTGGCCCTCCGCCTCCTCGTGCGCGATGTCCACGCCCAGCGTGCGCAGCGCCTCGGTCAGCGGGGCCACCGGCCGGCGGCGCATCTGCGGCGACGCGTCGAAGCGGAACCTGCCGTGACCTGCCGCCGCCAGGGCCGGCATGAACCGGGCGACCGTCGCCCCGTCCCGGCAGTAGACGTCCGCCTCCGCCGCGCCGGGCCCCGCGGGGCGGCCGGTGATCCGCCACTCCTCCGGGCCGCGCTCGATGTCGTAGCCCAGCGCGAGCAGTCCTTCGGCGAAGGCCTCGGTGTCGTCGGAGAGCAGCGGTCGCCGCAGCGTGGTCGTCCCCTCGGCTGCGGCCGCGAGGAAGAGCGCCCGGTTGGTGATCGACTTCGATCCCGGGACGGCGACGACGGTCATGTGCTGGCCTCCGGCAGAGCGGGTGTGGGTACCGGGGAATCCAATCACGCCCCCGGAGCCCGCACCTACGCCGCAGGCGTGAACCGCACCGGGAGGCTCCGCGTGCCGCGCATCAGCAGTCCCGGCAGCCAGCTCAACCGCGCCGGGTCCGTGTCGAGTTCGAGCGTGACGGTGCGTTCCAGGAGCGTACGGATGGCGATCCGGCCCTCCAGGCGTGCCAGGGGCGCGCCGAGGCAGTAGTGCAGCCCGTGGCCGAAGGCGAGGTGACCGCGGGTGTCGCGGCGGATGTCGAAGCGGTCGGGGTCCTCGAAGTGGCGGGGGTCGCGGTCGGCGGCGGCGGTGGCGACGAGGACACCCTCGTGGGCGGGGATGAGGGTGCCGGCGATGTCGACGGGCGCGGTGGTGAAGCGGTAGGTGGAGGTCTCGACGGGGCCGTCGTAGCGGAGCATTTCCTCGACGGCCCCGTCGAGGAGGCCGGGGTCGGCGCGCAGGTCGGCGAGCTGGTCGGGGTGCGCGAGCAGCGCGCGCACACCGTTGGAGACCAGGTTGACCGTGGTCTCGTGGCCGGCCACTAGAAGGAGGAAGGCCATGCCCTTCAGCTCGGGCTGCGACAGCCGGTCGCCGTCCTCCGCGGTGGTGCGGATGAGCGCGCTCATCAGGTCGTCGCCGGGCGAGCAGCGCTTGTCCTCGATCAGGTCGTCGAGATAGGCCGCGAGTTCCTCGATGGCGGTGCGCTCGACCTCCGGACTGCTGGGTGCGACGACCTCGTTGGACCAGTGACGGAAGGCCGCCCGGTCCAGGTCGGGGACGCCCAGCAGCTCGCAGATCACGGTGATCGGCAGCGGGTAGGCGAAGGCCTCGACGAGATCGGCCCGGCCGTCCGGGGCGGCCATCATGGCGTCGGCCAGTTCGTCGGTGATCCGCTGGACGCGCGGGGCCAGCGCCTCGACCCGGCGCATGGTGAACTCGCGGGTGACGAGCTTGCGCAGCCTCGTGTGGTGGGGCGGGTCGGAGCTGAGCAGATGGGGGCCGATCAGCTGCTCCTCCAGCGACGTCCAGCCCGCGTTCCGGGGGTTCTTCACCAGCCGGGGGTCGGTGAGCGCGGCCCGCACCTCGTCATGGCCGACGACCAGCCACACGTCACCGATGTCGGCGGTGTGCACCCGGTGCACGGGGCCCTGGTCCCGTAACTTGGCATACACCGGGTAGGGGTCGGCGGTGAACTCCTCGCCGTAGACCGTCAGATCGACCGTTTCGGATTCCGTCTCGGCTTCCATTCCGGCACCGTAGCCGGTGCGCGGGACGGCCGCGTCAGACTTCCGGACGATCGCCGGAAGCCGCCTCCTCCAGACGGACGAGGAGATCGGTGACCCGCTTGACGACGATGTCGCGGTCCCCCTCGGTGAGCACGGAGCCCATGCCGCAGGCGGCGGCGCCGGCGGCTATCCACTCGGGGGCGGTGTCCACGGAGATCCCGCCGGCCGGCAGCAGCGCTGCCTGCGGGAGGTCTGCCCGTACGTCCCTGATCCAGCCGGGTGCGCAGCCCGAGGCGGGGAAGAGCCTGAGCGCGTCGGCGCCCAGCTCCAGGGCGCGGACGACCTCGGTGGGTGTGGACACGCCGGGGAAGACCGGCACACCGTAGCGGTGGCCGGTGCGGATGACCTCCTCGTCCAGGCCCGGGGAGGCCAGGAAGCGGGCCCCCGCGTCGACGGCCATCCGTGCCGAGGCCCCGTCCAGGACGGTGCCGGCGCCGATGATCGCGTCATCGCCCACCTCACGTACGAGGGTGGTGACGGCTTCGAGGGCGAAGGGGGTGGTGAGCGATATCTCGATGGTGGTGAGCCCTGCCGACAGCAGCGTGTCGGCGGCTGCGGCGGCCTGGTCGTAGCTCTCCTTGCGGACGATGGCGAAGACCCGCTGGGCCAGTGCGGCCCGGGTGATCTCCCAGCGGTACACGGCCGATCGCCGTCCTTCCCAGGTTGCTCGGCACCATTGCCCGACCGATCGGTCATTGCACGGCCAACGCTATCGGCTGCCACTGACAAAGCGGCGGCCGAACAGACCAACGCGGGCCGGCGGCCGGTGGGGAGCCCGGCCGCCGGCCCGCGCCGGCAGTGCAGAAGGTGGGTGTGTGTCAGCAGGTCAAGCAGGCCGAGCAGGTCAGCAGTCGTAGTCGATCAGGTCGAAGGACGCGTAGTGGTCGGAGGTGTAGTAGTCCTCGTCCGTGGCCTGGCCGGTGATGATGCGGCGCGCACCGCGGGTCGACGAGCCCGGCGTCTTGACCGTGTACTCGTGGTAGTAGCCGGAGGCATGGGCCGGCAGCAGACCCTCCGCGTTCCGGAAGACCGTCCCGTCCTGGCTGTACGGGAAGGGGCCGCCGGAGGCGATCAGGTTGAGCGTGGTGTACGCCTGCGACGGCAGGTCGGAGTAGCAGATGTCGCCGTAGGAGACGGCGGCCGACACCGTGCTGGAGGCCGAAACCGCGACCGGAGCGGCGGTGGGGGTCGCCGCGACGGCCGGGCCGCCGATGAGGAGGGCAGAGGCGAGGGCGCTCAGGGCGCCGATGCGAGCAATCCGTGGGGAGATTCTCATGGCATCAACAATGACGCGCGTAGACCATGGCATGTCAATGTCAACGAGCGGAAGTTTTCCTGCCGTTAACCCGAGACGGGCGCTTTCCGGCCAGCCGTCGGGTCGGAAGCCGGGGATCGCTGTCTCGACAAATACCTCTGACTAAGAGCTAAAATCAGGGGGTGATGAGCCGGAGTCTCGCTGAGGACCTCGCGGAGTTGCTGGTGGGCATCCAGCGACTGCTGCGGCGCAGGCTGCGCCGGGGGCTGACGGAGCCTCGGCTGAGCGGCGCGCAGGTGGAGCTCCTGCGGCTGGTCGCGGCCAACCCGGGGACACGGGTCTCGGCTGCAGCCAAAGAGCTGTATCTGGCCGGGAATTCGGTCTCGACGCTGGTCAATCAACTGGTCGAGGCCGGGCTGCTGCGCCGGGAACGCGACCCCCGGGACCGCCGGGCCGCGCTGCTCCACCCCACGCCCGAGGGCTCCGCGCGGCTGGAGGCCTGGGACGTACGGCGCAGCGCACTGGTCCGGGAGCAGGTCGCCCGGCTGAGCGAGGACGAGCGGGCCGCGATCACCGCCGCGCTGCCGGCGCTGCGCCGCCTGGCCGAGGGCCTGCAGGAGGAAGGGGAGGCGACATGACCGCGGAGCCGCGGATATCCACGGGACCGCCGACGACAGGTGGAGCAGCGGAGGAGGCCGTCAGGTGTGACGGGCTGGAGTACTCCTTCGGCGCCACCCGCGCGGTGGACGGGCTGGACCTCGAGGTGCATCCTGGCGAGGTCTTCGGGCTCCTGGGGCCCAACGGCGCCGGGAAGACCACGGCGATCCGGGCCGTCACCACGCTGCTGCCGGTCCCGGCCGGCATGGTCCACGTCTTCGGCCGCGACTGCGCACGGGAACCGATGGCCGTACGCCGCCTGCTCGGCTACGTACCCCAGCAACTGTCCGCGGACAGCGGCCTGACCGGCCGGGAGAACGTCGCCCTCTTCGCCCGCGTCTTCGACGTCTCCCGCCGTGAGCGGGCCGCACGCGTCGCCGAGGCCCTGGCCGCCGTCGACCTCACCGAGGCCGCCGACCGGCTCGCCGGGACGTACTCCGGTGGCATGGTGCGTCGCCTGGAGCTTGCGCAGGCCCTGGTCAGCGCACCCCGGCTGCTGATTCTGGACGAGCCCACGATCGGCCTGGACCCGATCGCCCGCACCAGCGTCTGGGAATGCATCGCCCAGGTACGGGCGGCCACCGGGATGACCGTCCTGGTGACCACCCACTACATGGACGAGGCCGACCAGTACTGCGACCGGGTCGCCCTGATGCACCACGGCCGGATCCGGGCACTCGGCACACCGCAGGAGCTGAAAGCCGGGCTGAGCCGCCCGAGCGACGGCAGCAACGGCGACGGCGACCGGAGGACAGTGACCCTTGAGGACGTGTTCCGCCACTACTCCGGCAGCGGCCTCGAAGGCCACGGCACCACCACCGAGGACGGAGGTGACGATGTCCGCCGTACCCGCCGCACCGCATCCCGTGTCGGATGAGCCCACGCTGAAGCTCCGGCTGCTGCTGACGCCGCCCCGGCCGCGTACCGGCTGGCGGGTCGTCCCGGCCCGGGTGCTCGCGATGTGCGC
The DNA here is from genome assembly GCF_045040445.1 of Streptomyces sp. NBC_01537. NCBI lineage: Bacteria > Bacillati > Actinomycetota > Actinomycetes > Kitasatosporales > Streptomycetaceae > Streptomyces > Streptomyces sp. NBC_01537. Next base: position 2,040,709 of record NZ_CP109392.1, read on the forward strand.
GGTGGAACTGCAGAAGCTCCGCCACGACCGCACCGAGCTCTACACCCGCGCCGTACAGCCCGCCCTGTGGCTGCTGATCTTCGGCGAGACCTTCACCCGGATCCGGGCCATCCCGACCGGCGGCCTCCCCTATCTCGACTACCTGGCGCCGGGCATCATCGCCCAGTCCGCGATGTTCATCGCCATCTTCTACGGCATCATGATCATCTGGGAACGCGACTCCGGCGTGCTCACCAAGCTGCTGGTCACCCCGACCCCGCGAGCAGCCCTGGTCACCGGCAAAGCCTTCGCCGCCGGGGTCAAGTCGGTGATCCAGGCCGTCGTGGTGATAGTGATCGCCGCCCTGCTCGGCGTCGCACTGACCTGGAACCCGCTCAGACTCCTCGGCGTCGTCGCCGTCGTCGTCCTCGGCTCGGCCTTCTTCTCCTGCCTGTCCATGTCGATCGCCGGGATCGTGCTCACCCGCGACCGCCTCATGGGCATCGGCCAGGCCATCACCATGCCGCTCTTCTTCGGCTCCAACGCGCTCTACCCCGTCGCCGTGATGCCCGGCTGGCTCCAGGCGATCAGCAAGGTCAACCCCCTCAGTTACGAAGTGGACGCCCTGCGCGGACTTCTCCTGCGCAGCCCGTCCCACCTCGGCACCGACTACGCCGTCCTTGCCGTCGCCGCCGCCCTGGGCATCGCCGCGGCCTCGGCCCTGCTGGGTCGCCTGGCCCGCTGACCCCGCACGCGCAGGCGTTGGTCAGGTCACTGCGGCCTGGACTTTCGCACGGCGCGGCTCACCGCGCGGGTCGGTTCCGGGCGGCCCAGGACGTCCGCGCTGTCGAGGAACTGGTCCACGGAGCCGGCGGGCGGCAGCTCGCGCAGGACCGAGTCGGTGATGCGGGCCGTGAGGGCCTTGGTGAAGCGGTCGGCGCGCAGCACCCGGAAGGGCCTGGAGTGGTAGGGGCGGGTGGCGGGGTCGACGCGGTCCGTCAGGCCCAGCTGGTTGTGCAGGCCCGCGACCGTCTCGTACGCGTGCGCAAGATGCTCCTCGCGGGTGCGCCAGTCGGTGGCGGCCAGCGCGGCGGTGAGGGCGGGAGTGAGGCGCGGGCCCCAGGGGGTGCGGGCGAACGCGCTGCCGAGCCACTTGCTGTAGGGCGGATAGCGGCGGTCCATCAGGAGACACAGGCGCATGAGGTCGCGTACGAGGCGGGCGGCGACCACGGCGGATCCGAGCTCGTCACCGACCTCCCCGCAGCGGCCGACGAAGGCTTCCTCCTGGGATAAGCGCTGCCACTGGCAGGCCAGGACATGGAGCCAGAGGTCGTGCGGGTACCAGCGCAGGGCTTTGCGTAAGGGGGCGAGTTCGCCGAGGCCGTCGTGGAAGACGGCGCCGCCGGTGACTTCGGCGAGGAGCTGGGTGGGGGTGGCGAGCCAGTCCGCCCGGGTGATGCCGGAGGAGGGGTCGAAGCCGAGTACGTCGGCGAACCAGGCAGAGAGGTGGGTGACTTCGACGCGGTGGTGGACGGGGCCGTCGGTGGCCCGCATGACGCGGATGTCGGCGTCGCCGGCCGGGGCGAAGTTGGTGGGGTAGCCGTGGAAGGTCTTCGGGAGGTGCTCGGCCAGTACGTGTCTGATGCGTCCCGCGTGCCGGGAGACGTCCCGGCGGCGGAGGAAGAGCTGCAGGCGGGGGCCCCATTCGTGGTCGGCGGAGCGTGGGGTGTCGAAGCCGAGCACCTCGGAGCCGCTGCCCAGGCGCGCTGCGGAGTGAGGGACTGCGGGGGCGGCTTCCTCCAGCAGGGGGCGTACGGCTTCGGTGTAGAAACGGCGGGAGAGTTCCAGGCCCGGGATGAAGGACGGCATATTCGTGGCGCTCATGCCAAGAAGCCGTGCCCATTTCGTGACGGCGCATGCGAGGTGTTTTCACCGGCATCGCGGGGTGGGCCCGCGCACCACTCGACAGATAGTCTTCGCACAGATAATCTCTGGGTAGATTATCCGGTGGAGGGAGACCACACCCATGTGGGAGTACGAGCACAGCATCGAGACCAGCGCCACCCCCGAGGCGATCTGGCGACTCTGGGCCGACGTTGAGAACTGGGGCACCTGGAACGCCGAGATCGAGAAGATCGAGATGAGTGGGCCGTTCGCGGCGGGCACGCGGATCACGATGACGCCGCCCGGGGACGACCCGGTACTGCTGCGTATCGCCGAGGCGGTCGAAGGCGAACTGTTCGTCGACGAGGCCGACTTCGACGGCCTGCTGCTGCGCACCACCCACCGGATCGACCGGATCGACCAGGACCGGATCCGGGTGGTGTACCGGATGGAGATCACCGGTACCGGCGCCGACGAGGCCGGCCCGCAGATCGGCCCGGGCATCACCGCCGACTGGCCCGACACGATGGCTTCGCTGGCCGAGCTGGCTCTGGGCTGATGCCCCTCAGCCCCGGCGAAAGCCCCGGATTCCTGCTGTGGCATGCCACGCTGCGCTGGCAGCGCGACATCGCCGCAGCTCTGGCTCCGCTTGATCTCACCCATGTGCAGTTCGTGCTGCTCGCCTGCGCCTGGTGGCTCAACGCCCAGGGCGAGCACCCCAATCAGCTGGCCCTCGCCCGCCAGGCGGGCACCGACGTCAAGATGACCTCCCAGGTACTGCGCACCCTGGAAACGAAAGGACTCGTCGCGCGCGAGGTCGATCCGGCCGACACCCGTGCCAAGCGACTACGCGTCACCGACGCGGGCGCCGAGCTTGCCCCGCGCGCGATTGCCGCCGTTGAGCGCGCTGACGCGCTGTTCTTCCGGCCGGTGCCCCTCGACGACGCGGTAGCGCTGCTGGGCCGTCTGGCTCATCCCGCCGAATCCTGAGACGTCCTCAGGAACTCGGGCTGGTCGAGCAGGCGCAGCCAGCTTCCGTCGGGCTGGCGCCGGACGACCTGCGCCCGGGCGCCGGCCCCGTCCCTGGGCGGGGTCGAGGTGAGGGCGATGTCGCCGCTGACCAGCGTCGGCAGCGGCTCTTCCGGCTCGAAGCGGGGGCGGTTGGCCAGCACCTTTTCCCACAGCCCACGGATCGCCTCCCGGCCCACCGTCCGGTCGCCGGGCGGGTATGCCATGACCGCGTCCTCCTCGTAGAGCGCGGCGACCCCGGCTGCGTCACCGGCGTTGGACCGTTCCACGAACAAGCGGGTGATGTCCTCGGGTCGCATGGCCTTCTCGCGCTCCGGCATGGGTGCCTCCTGACGTCGGGCTTCAGCGGTTCGGTTCCCAGCCTGGTCGCCCGCTGACCAGAAGTCCAACAGATGGATCTGCTGGAAGCTAGAATCTGTGGTCATGGAGCTGAGGCAGCTGGAATACTTCGTCGCGGTCGCCGAAGAGCGGAACTTCACCCGGGCCGCCGAGCGGGTGCACATCAGCCAGTCCGGCGTCAGCGCCCAGATCCGCCAGCTGGAACGTGAGCTCGGTGCCGAGCTGTTCGACCGGTCAGCGCGCACCGCCACCCTTACGGTCGCGGGAAAGGCCGCGCTCGAACACGCCCGCGCCGCGCTCGCCGCAGCCGGGGCGGTCGGCCAGGCGGTGGGCGAGGTCACCGGCCTGATCCGGGGCGGGCTCACGGTCGGGATGGTCATCGGCTGCACCGTCACGCCGCTGTTCGACGCGCTCGCCGCGTTCCACCGGGCGCATCCCGGTGTGGAGATCTCGCTGCTGGAGGACAACTCCGACCGGCTCGTCGAGGCCGTGCGCGCCGGCATCGTCGACCTGGCTCTCATCGGGACCGCGACCGCCACCCCCGACGGCCTGGACGCGCTGACCATCATCAGCGAGCGGCTCGTCGTAGCCGTCCCGGCCGGGCACCCCTTGGCGAAGCGGCGGCGGGTCACGCTGCGCGACCTGGCCGCCCACCCGATCGTGTGCATGCCACCCGGCACCGGGCTGCGCACGGTGTTCGACCGTGCCTGCGCCGCGCAGAGCCTTCAACCCACGATCGCGCTGCAGGCCAACGCCGCGGATGCCATTGCCGACCTCGCCGTCCGCGGGCTCGGCGTCGCCGTACTCAGCGACTCGATGGCCGCGAGCTACCGCGACCGGCTCACCGCCTGCACCATCGATGACGTCGAGACACCGGCGTTGCTCGCCCTGATCTGGAAGGGCACCCACAACCCCGCCGTGCGTGAGTTGCTTGTGCACAGCCGACAGGCATTCACGGATGAAACCGCCACCGGCCTTCGGAGATGACCTCCACTTTGTCATCACTGACGCGGACAGCGGTCTCGTCGTCGATGAAGTAGACCGGGAAGTCCGCCCGCGCGGCGATGCGATCAGCCCAGGCGTCGTCCCGCTCCGGGAAGTCCGGCGAGTACAGGTGCGGCTTCAGATACCAGTCGAAGAGACCGAACGGCGGCTCCACGGTCGTCGCCCCGAGCACGCGGAGGTCCGCGGCGTCCCCGATGACGTCGGCGGAGTGCTCGGTTAGATTCCGGCTGAAGATCATTGATCCGGCGCTCAGCCCCACATAGACCCGGCTCTCCAGCGCCTCCAGGAAGTCGCCGGCCAGGTCGTTGCCGGTGATGCTGCGCGCGAGGTGGTAGTGGTTGCCGCCACTGACGTAGATGACGTCGGCATGGAGCAGCCGGTCGAGCACCATCCGCCGGGGCAGGCCGTTCAGCTCCAGGACGTCGAACTCCCGCCAGCCGAGACCGTGCAGCCGGCTCATGTCCGCGACGAGCCACCCGTGGTCCCCCGGCTCGGCGACGGACGCCGTGGGAACGTACACGGCGTTCGCCGACCCGAACGGCTTTCCCAGCATGTCCCGCAGCGCATCCCGCAGTGTCTCGTTGCGCAGCCCGCTCGACGTCAACAGAAGCTCCATCGGGCGAGCCAATCACGGCCGGCGGGCGCTTGCAACGAACCCCGGATCAGTCACCCGGGCGGGAGGCCCCGCCGCCGGGAAGGCTCACACCCCTGCGGGACCGTCGCCCGCAGTTCCCTCACCAAGGCACGCACGACCGCGGATCCGGCCAGTTCGGAGGTGGTGACATAGCCGACCTGACGGGTCGGGCGCTCGGGACCCAGATCGGTGATCCCGACCGAGTTCGGCGCTCCGACCAAGGAGAGCGCGGGCATGATCGCCATTCCGTGGCCTCCGCTCACCAGGGAGAGCACCGCCCCGTCGTCCTCGGCCTCGACGGTCGCCTTCGGGATCCAGTCCTGTGCGGCCCACCAGTCGCGGGTGTACGAGCCGCAGTTCTCGGCCCAGTCGACCAGCGGCAGCGAACGCGGGGCGGCGTGACCCGTCGCGTGCACCAGGGCATACGGCTCTTCGAGGAGTCCGCCGGCGACCAGACCCGGTGGAAGCGGCGCGGAGCCGCCCAGCGTGGCGATGGCTATGTCGGCCTTCCCGTCGGCCACTTCGCCCACAGTGCCGCGCCCCACCTCGCGTACGATCCGCACCCGCGCCTCGATCCCGGGGTGCCGGGCGCGCAGCCGCTGCAGGACGGGCGGCAGCAGGTGGAGAGCCGCGCTGCGGAAAGCCGCGATCCGCAGCGGCCCCTCCGCCGCATCGGGGCGGGCCGCGCCGCGCGCCTCGGCTGTCAGGACCTCCAGCAGGCGGAGGATGCGGCGGGCGTGCGCGACGGCCTTGTCTCCGGCGGGGGTGGGGCGGGCGCCGGTGCGGCCGCGTTCGAAGAGGACGGCACCGATCTTGCGCTCGCTGCCGCGAACCGAGTGGGACACCGCAGACTGGGTCAGACCGAGTGCGTCGGCCGCGGCCGAGAAGCCGCCGATGTCCGCGACCGCCACCAGGACGCGCAATTCCTGCGGGGCGAGATCGGAATCGGTCGTGCGGGCCACGGGGCGCTCACCTCAACGTATGAGAACTGCTCATGGAACGTTGTGTCCCATGATCCCAACAGGCTGCCCAGGCGGCACATTCCCGCCCTACGGTCCGGGCATGAACGAGACCGCGCTCACCGTGCACCAGACCGCCCGCCCCCAAGGCTTTCCCACCGCCGAGCACTTCGCCTTCGTCGAGTCGACGGTTCCCGACCCCGCGGCCGGCAGCGCGCTCGTGGAAAACCTCTACTGGTCCGTCGACCCCTACCACCGCGAGATGATGGACGACATCCCCGGCGGCTTCGCGCTCGGCGAACCGCTGGAGGGCCGCACCATCGGGCGGGTGATCGCCTCGCGCACGCCTCAACTGGCCGAGGGCGAGATCGTGTTCCACCGGCAGGGCTGGCGTACGCACGCGGTGGTCACGCCCGAGGAGATCCGCAAGCTGCCCCACTTCGACGGGGTGCCCCTGACCGCGTTCCTGAGCACCCTCGGCGGCACCGGCCTGACCGCCTATGTGGGCCTGACCCGGATCGCCCGGCTCCAGGAGGGGGAGGACCTGTTCGTGTCGGCCGCCGCGGGCGGGGTCGGCACGGCTACCGCGCGCTTCGCCAGACTGCTCGGCGCCGGACGGCTCGTGGGCAGCGCGGGCTCGGCGGCGAAGGCCGCCCACCTCACGCGGGAGGTGGGCTATGACGCCGCCTTCGACTACCACGACGGGCCCGCCGCCGACCTGCTCGGCAAGGCCGCGCCGGACGGCATCGACGTGTTCGTCGACAACGTCGGCGGAGAGCAGCTGGCCGCAGCGGTGGGAGCGCTGCGCGACTTCGGGCGCATCGTCCGCGTCGGCACGATCAGCCAGTACAACAACCCCGACGCGCCGTCGCCGCGCTTCGACTACTCGGACATCGTGGGGAAGAGCATCCGCATGGAGGGCTTCCTGGTACGCAACTACCGTGATCTGCAGGATGAGTTGTACGAGTTCGCGGTGCCGCATCTGCAGAGCGGCCGGCTCGCCCGGGACGAGACGGTGGTCGACGGATTCGAGGGAATCGTGGACGCGTTCGTGGGAATGCTGCGCGGCGAGAACACCGGCAAGATCATCGTGCGGGACCGCACGCAGGCCGGTCCCGGTTCACCGGATCAGCGGTAGTAGCCGTCGACCGCGGCACGCGCCTCGTCTACAGCCAGACCCTCCCCTACCGGGGCCCCCAGGGTCCCTCCCAGGGCAGATCGACGCGGTGACGAGGGGCCGACCAGTCCGCCGCCGACACCACCGCGCGCTCGATGTCCTCCTCCAGCAGCAGCCGTCTGGCCACGAGGTCCTCGGCTGCGGCCCTGATGCCGGTGACATAGCCGGCCGAGTCGCCGTAGCGTTCCCGCACGCTGGGGCGAGGATCGCCGGTGATCAGGCGCTCGTCCTCGGTGGCGGCGAACGGCAGCGTGGAGCCGGTGAACTCGTGCAGCGCGCCGTGGCCGTGGCCCGGCCCCCGTGTGTTCCACCCGGTGTAGGTCCCGAGCGGGGCGGCCACCATGGGAGCGCGTACGCCTGCCGTCTCGTTGCCGTCGGCGTCGACGGCCGGCACCAGCACGGTGTACCGGCGCGCGGGGTCGGGCACCGGCGGCACGGCCGAACGGTCCACGAGGTACAGCTCGTTGGGCCCGTGCGGCGGAAGGGCCGACGGCACGGCGGGGAACTGCCGTGCCCATACGTCCATCGGCACCAGGGTGCCGTCGGCGACGGTGGGCACCGCGCTGGCGGGCGGCTCCACACCGTGGCTCACCCATACGTCGAGGGCGTCCAGTACGGCACGGAACAGGGCCGACGAGGCGACGACGTTCCCCAGGTGGTTGCAGACACCCTTTGCCGGGGCTTCCGGCACCGGGCTCGCGACGTGCGAGCTCGATGACCACAGATAGCCACGGACGTTCGGCGGAAAGCCCAGGTCCTGGCCGTCGGTCGTGGTGTGCACGAGCGATCCTCGGCGCTGCCAGTACTCCGTCGAGGTCTGGGTGTGCAGCACCTTGGGGTCGCTCGCGCGCTTCATGATCGCGTCCCGCGCTCCGGTCAGGTGATCCACTGTCTCGGCATAGGCGAACGGGAAGGCGTCGGCCGGGTTGAGGTGGTTCTCGTAACTCTGGCCGCCCGGAACCGTCAGGTTGGCGAAACGCCCGGTGTCCAGCCGGCCCGCGCCGGAGACGTGCGGCAGCAGTCCGTCGAACACGCGGCGGCCGTCGAGATCCTCGTTGAAGCCGTGGTGGATGAAGTCGCGGATGGCCCGGCCGGTCTGCGAACGCCCCCAGCCGTAGGCGTACTCGATCGGGCCCGCCGGTTGCGAGGGGTCGTGGCGAAGGTGGCTGACCAGGTCGCGGACGGCGACATGGCCGAGGCCCAGGACGAGCGGCGCCTCGGCCTCATAGGTGAGTTCGTAGATCCAGCCCGGCTGCAGCCCGCCGTCGACGTGGAGATCACCCCGGCCGGGTACGACGCCGACATCACGGCTCTGCAGGTCACCGCCCTTTACGCCACCGTGTGCGTCACCCCCCTGGAGCCGGGCGAACCGCCAGGTTCGCGCGGGCACTTCCTCCGGCGTGCTGTGCGGGTAGCGCCGGCGCGTGAGCCGGGCGGTGCGCTGGCCCGCCTCGCTGACCGGGGAGGATCTCGTACTGGTCCAGCGCGACAGCGGGAGCGACGCGGTGGGCTCCGGCACGATGAACTCGGCCGTCGTCAGCCCCCGTACGGGTTCCGTGTCACGGACCGCCACCGGGAGATCGAGCAGCAGCCGGCCGTCGCCGGGCAGCAGGTCGCCCTGCCACGCGCCGAAGACGATCGTGTATCCGCGCCGCATCAGGTAGCCGTTGCCGGCATCGGCGAGCGTCCGGGGGCGCTTGGTGGGCGGGGCATCGCAGAAGTACTGGATGGCGCGCTTGTTGCCCCGGTTGCCCCAGTCGAAGAACAGCCGCCGGCTCCCGCCCTCGACCGGCCGGTAGATCTCGACGTCCCCGCTGAAGCGGACCGCGCCCGTGCTGTCGCGAGGCGCGAGTCCGAGGTCGGCGACCGGCCGATGGGCGGGCGCCTCCGGATCGACCGCGTAGTGCGCCGTGGCGGTGACCACCTCGTACGCTCCGGTCCCGGCGAAGCGATGGCCGTCGGCGAACGGCTCCCGGGCATGGATCTCCAGCCGCACGGGCTCCTTCGGAGCGGGCGTCATGCGGGGACCGCGGAGGCGGTCTCCACGGCCGGTCGCCAGCCGAGCTCGGGCGCGATCAGGTGGCGGACATCGTGCAGGATCTGCTCGTAGTCGGCCCTCCGGAACTCGTACGGCAGCTCCAGGCGCAGCTCCGACACGGCCGGGACCACGGGATCCGCGGCCAGCTGCTCCAGGATCTCCTCGGCGGTCCCCACCACGTCCGGGGCGAACAGGGTCCGCTTCGCGCCCTGCGGTGCCAGGGTGCGCCGGTGCCGGCCGGCCGCGTAGTCCCGGTAGCGGGCCCGGGTGGTGGCGTCGGCGCTGTCGAACGGCACGATCACCCGTCCGAGCGCCACCCGCGCCGGCCGGCTGTCGGAGACGGCGCGCCGGTACTCGGAGATCAGGGCGAGCTGGGCCGTGGTGAAGTCGTCGGTGCCTTCGCCGGTGACGATGTTGCCGCTCAGCAGGTTCAGGCCGCGCTCGGCGGCCCACCTGCTCGAGCGCAGGCTGCCTCCGCCGTACCAGAGCCGGTTCACCAGGGCGGGGTTGTGCGGTTGCAGACGGGGCCGCTGGGTGTTGCCCGGCGACTGGATCACCGTGTCCGGACCGCCGAGATAGTCGCCGCGCAGGTTGTCGATGACGCGGGCGACCCTGCCGTAGGAGAGGTCGAAGCCGCGCCAGTCCCCGTCGTACACCAGATCGCCGAGCAGCTCGGCGTGCGGCATGCCGGTGCTGAAGCCGACCTGCAGCCGGCCGCGGGACAGTACGTCGGACAGTGACAGGTCCTCGGCCAGCCGGAACGGGCTCTCGTACCCGATCGGGATGACCGCGGTCCCCAGCTCGACCCGCTCGGTGCGCTGGCCGGCCGCGGCGAGGAAGACCGCGGCCGAGCCGACGCCGTGTTCGAGATGGCGCTGCCGGATCCAGGCGCCGTCGTAGCCGAGCCGTTCGCCGTACTCGAACAACTGGAGTGTCTCCTCCAGGCCGGTGTAAGGGTCGTCGTCGGCGAAGTTGCCCGGGGTGAGGAAGGCCAGCGAGGTGATGGTGGGGGTGCTCATGCCTCGCTCCGCCCGGCCCGCTCGTACGGGATCTTCTCCCCCGCCTCGATCGACACGGGCAGCCGGTTCTCCGCCGGCGGCAGCGGGCAGGTGGCCAGATCGGTGTAGGCGCACGGCAGGTTCGTGGCCCGGTTGAAGTCGAGCACGACCGTGCCGTCCGCGGCCGGCGGGTCCAGAGCGAGGGCCCGGTTGGCCGCGTAGGTGGTGACCCCGGAGGTCGCGTCGGTGAACAGAGCGATCAGACTGCCCGGACCGTGCCCGGGAAACGCCGTCAGGGCCAGTGTCCGCCCGTCCAGCTCGAACTCGACCCGGCCCGGCGCGTCGTACACGTGCTCCAGCCCCTCGACCGCGGCACCCACGGTCGTGGGCCGAGGCTCGTCGAAGGCCACGTAGCGGCCGGTGACGGCCCAGCGAGGGTGGGGCGCGTAGGCGGGCGTTCCGGTGAAGGCGGTGCGCAGCGGTGCTTCCGGGTGCCGGGGGCGGACGATGTCGTGCCCGCCGCGCTTGGCCACCTCGATCACGGCGTCGCCCCAGACCGCGTTGACGCTGACGCGCTCCGCGAGCACCCCGAAGCGGAACTCGCCCCGAACGGGGGTACCGTCGACGACCAGTTCCTCGCCGTCGCTCAGGACCACGGTGATCCCGTCGGCGTCGGTCGACCAGGCGCCCGGAGCGTCCGGGAAGCGTTGGGGCCGGTCGCTGAGCCAGTGCAGGTGGGTGACGGCCAGGAACCCGTGCGGGTCGCCGATGCGGGCTTCCTGCCGGCGATGCCACTCCTGCCAGTCGTCGGTGAAGGCCTGAAGGTCCGCCGGGGCGTCCGAGACGGTCATGTGTGCTCCTTGTCCTGGTAGCGGCCGCCGGGGATCGCGGCGAGCAGTTCGCGGGTGTAGTCGTGGCCGGGGCGGGTGAACAGGTCGTCGGTGGTGCCTGTCTCGACGATGCGGCCCGCCTTCATGACGGCGACCTGGTGCGCGATCTGGCGTACGACGGCCAGGTCGTGCGAGATGAACAGATACGCCACTCCGGTGTCGGCCTGGAGTTCGGCGAGCAGGTCGAGGACCTGGGCCTGGACGGAGACGTCGAGCGCGGAGACCGGTTCGTCGCAGACGACCAGGTCGGGCGACAGGGCGAGGGCGCGGGCGATCGCGACCCGCTGCCGCTGGCCGCCGGACAGCTCCGCCGGGCGGCGGTCCAGCAGCGAGGCGGGAAGCGCCACCCGGTCGAGCAGGTCCCGGGCCCGGGCCGGCCGGGAGGCGCGGTCGCCGACCTTGAACGCGCGCAGCGGCTCGGTGATCACCTCGCCGATGGAGAATCTCGGGTCCAGCGAGGCGTACGGGTTCTGGTAGACGAGCTGGGCCCGGCGGCGCAGCTGCCTGGCCTGTGTCCCGCGGGCGGTGGTGACATCGGCACCGTCGAAGAGGATGCGCCCGGCGGTCGGGTCGGTCAGGCGGAGTACAAGGCGGGCGGTCGTGGACTTCCCGGAGCCGGATTCGCCGACCAGGGCCACCGTCCGGCCGCGGTGGACGGTGAAGCTGACGTCGTCGACCGCGCGCAGGGTGCGGGCCGAACCCGCGGTGTGGGGCAACCGGAACTCCTTGACCACGTTGCGGAGTTCGACCAGCGGCGCCGCCGCCTCCCCGGCTGCCCGCTCCCCGGCTGCCCGCTCCTCGGCGATGGGCGGGGAGGAGACCTTGGCCCGGGGACGTGCGATTGTCAGGCTGGGAGCGCTGGCGAGTAGTTGCCGGGTGTAGTCGTGCTGCGGGTTCTCCAGGATCTCCCGGGTCGGTCCGGTCTCGACGACCCTGCCCTGCGACATGACGACGATCCGCTGGGCCCGGTCCGCGGCGACGCCGAGGTCGTGGGTCACCAGCAGCACCGAGGTGCCGGACTCCTCCGTGAGGTGCTGCAGATGGTCGAGGATGACCCGCTGCACGGTGACGTCCAGCGCGCTGGTCGGCTCGTCGGCGATGATCAGCTTCGGCTTCGCGGCGATGGCGATGGCGATCAGGGCCCGTTGCCGCATCCCGCCGGAGAGTTCGTGCGGGTACTGCCGGGCGCGGGTGGCCGCGTCGGTCAGCCCGGCCTGGTCGAGGATGGCGATCGCGTCCAGTGACGCGGAGCGTCGCGTCGCCAGCTGGTGGATCCGCAGCACCTCGGCGACCTGCTCACCGATGCGTTTGACCGGGTTGAGCGACACCGAGGGGTCCTGGGGCACCAGGCCGATTCCCGCGCCGCGTACGGTGCGCAGCTCCCGCTCCGACAGGGAGGTGAGGTCGTGCCTGCCGAAGCGGACCGTGCCGGCGTCGACGCTGCCGTTCGCCGCCAGGAGCCGGATGACCGCGTGCGCGGTCGTGCTCTTGCCGGATCCGGACTCGCCGACCACCGCGGTCACTTCGCCCGGCCACACGTCGAGGTCCACGCCCCGCACGGCCCGCACGGTGCCGCCGCGGGTGCGGTACGACACCGTAAGGCCCCGCACCTCCAGCAGCGGTTCCCCTGCATCGTTCGTCACGGCTTCATCCGTCTCGGGTTCGTTCGTCAGCGGGCCGGTCATCGCTGCCGGGACCATTCGCCGTCCAGCGCTCGCGCGACGCGGTTGGTGGCCAGCACGGTCGCGGCGATCACCAGCCCGGGCAGGGCGGTGAGCCACCAGGCGTTGCCCAGGTAGTTGCGTCCGTCGGAGATCAACGTGCCCCATTCCGGCGCCGGTGGCGGCGCTCCGTAACCGAGGAAGCTCAGCGACGAGACGGCCAGGACGGCGGTACCGAACTCCAGGGTGGCCAGCACGATCACCGGGCCCATCGCGTTGGGCAGTACATGCCGGCCGAGCACCGAGTACCAGCGGGCCCCGCAGGAGCGGGACGCCTCGACGAAGACCGCCTGCCGCACCCGCAGCACTTCCGCGCGCATCACCCGTGCGAAGCCGGCCACGCTGGCGATCCCGACCGCGACCGCGACCTTCACCGTCCCGTAGCCCAGTGCGGTGACCAGTGCCAGCGACAGGAACAGCGCGGGGATCGACAGCAGCACGTCGACGAAGCGCATCACCACATCCTCGACCCAGCGGCCCACGAACCCGGCGACCAGGCCGAGCAGGCCGCCGGTCAGGAAGGCGACCCCCACGGCGACCAGCGTCGCCTTCAACGACAGCTGCGCGCCGTGCACCACCCGGGAGAACAGGTCACGGCCCAGTTCGTCGGTACCGAACCAGTGCGCGCCGCTCGGGCCCTGGAAGTTCTGCGACGGCACCCCCCGCAGGGGATCCTGCGAGGTGAACAGCCCCGGCCAGAACGCGGCCAGCACCACCAGCACCGCCACGAGGCCCGACAGCAGCAGGCCTGGTCGCAGCAGGAGGAATCGCACCACCCGGCTCGGCTCGAACCCGCGCGCCGGCCCCGGGCCGGAGCCCGCGCCGAGACCGGGGTCGAGGCCGGGGTCGACCGGTCGTGCCAGGACGAGCGCGGCGCCGGGGCCGGCATCGTCGGCAACGGTCTGGCTCATACGGGACGCACCTTCCTGCTTGAGGCCACCACGATCCGCGGGTCGAGCAGCGGATAGACGAGATCGACGAGCAGGTTTGCCACCACGAAGATCAGCGCCCCGAGCACCACCACCCCCTGGACCAGCGGAATGTCCTGGGCCGTGACCGCGGCGGCCGTCACCCGGCCCAGGCCGTCGCGGGAGAACACCGTCTCGACGACCACCGAACCGGCGATGAGCTGCCCGGCCAGCAGCCCGACGATCGTCAGCGCGGGCAGTGACGCGTTGCGCAGCGCGTGCCGCAGGTGAATGCGCAGCCGGTCGGCGCCCTTGGCCCGGGCGGTCTCCACATAGGCCTGATCCAGCGCCGTGAGCAGGCTCTTGGCCAGCACCTGCGCGACCATCGCTCCGGTCGGGACCGCCAGCGTCACGGCCGGCAGCACCAGGCCCCGTAGCCCGTCGTTGCCGAACGCCGGGAACCATCGCGCCCGGAAGGAGAACAGTTCGACGAGCACCAGTCCGACCCAGAACGTCGGTACCGACACCCCCAGCGGCGGCAGCGACAGCAACAGCTGCCGCAGCCACCACTGCGTGGTGTAGGTCGCCAGCACTGCCAGACCGCCGCCGAGGACCACCGCGAGCAGCAGCGCCGCCCCGGTCAGCTGCAGGGTCTGCGGCAGTGCGTCGGCCAGGGTCGAGGTCACCGACCGGCCGGTGGAGACCGAGTCGCCGAAGTCCCCGCGCACCGCCTTGCCGAGGTTGTCGGCGTACTGCACCAGCACTGGTTTGTCGAAGCCGTACTGATGCCGGAGTGCGGCGATCTGCGCCGGATCGATCTGGCCCGAGTCCGCTCCGGCGCCGGCCATCGCGGAGACCGGATCACCGGGCAGGTAATCCAGTACGAGGAACGACACCGTGTAGGCCGCCCACAGCACCCCGAACGCCTGCGCGAGGCGTTTGACCACATAGCCACGCATGCCGGCCGCTAACCGATCCAGGTGTCGTGCAGCTGGATCCGGCTGGAGGCGTCGAAGTCGAGGTTGTGCACCTTCTCTGCCACTCCCAACTGGGTCTGCAGTTCCACCACCGGAACGACGTAGGCGTTCTGCACTATCAACTGCTGTGCCTGGTCGACCAGTTGCTTCCGCTTGGCCGCCTCGGTGGTCGCCGCCTGCTGAGACAGCGCGGAGTCCAGCCCGCTCGCCGGCAGGTGATAGAAGTTGGACAGCTTGGTGGAGTACGAGCTGCGCAGGATGTCCGGGTCGGCGCGGGTCACGTTGCCCCACACCGCGTCGAAGTCGCCGGACTGCAGCGTGGGGGCGAACTGGGTGATCTGCAGCTCCTTGAGCACCACGTCGACACCGACGGCCTTGAGCTGCTGCTGGATCAGCTCCAGCGCCGGCTGGTTCGTGGCCGCGTTGGCGAACCACTTGACGGTCAGGCGCAGCCTGGTGCCGTTCTTCGACCGGATGCCGTCGCTGCCCGCCTTCCAGCCGGCCGAGTCCAGCAGGGACTTGGCCTTCGCCGCGTCGAAGGTCAGGTCCGGGCCGAGGTCCGCGTAGTCCGGTGTGGTGTGCGCCAGGATGCTGGTCGCGGGCTGGGTGCCGGTCGGGAAAACGGCGTCGACGATCTGCTGCCGGTCGATGGCGAACCCGATCGCCTGCCGCACCTTCGTGTCCTTCAGCAGCGGCCGGGAGTTGTTCAGCCCCAGGTTGAACACCACGCCGGGATTGGCCCGCTGTTGCAGGTTCACCCGGCCGCCCTTGAGTGCCGCCTCATTGGCCTTGCCGACGCTGCCGATCGCGTCCACCTGCCCGGACTGGAGGCTGCCGGTGCGCACCCCCGCCTCGGGCACCACCTTGAACACCAGCTTGTCCAGGTACGCCTCGCCCTTCTTGGTCCACAGCGAGGAACCCCAGGCGTACTTGCCGCGCTTGGCCAGGTTGATCGACTGGTTCTGCACGTAGCTCTTCAGCACGAACGGCCCGGAGCCGACCACACCCTTGCTGCACTTCTCCTGCGGGCTCTCCTTCGCACTCGCCGACGACTCGATACCCAGCGAGTGCGTCGACGTGGCCTGCAGGAACTGTGCGTTGGGCTGCCCGAACTTGACGCGGACCGTGAGCGGGTCGACGACGGTGGTGCTCTGCAGGCCGCTCAGGTACCCCTCGGCCAGCACGCCCAGGGCGCCGAGCTTCGGCACCGCGTCGAAGTTGTCCTTGACCACCTGCGCGGTCAGCGGTGACCCGTCGCTGAAGGTGACACCCGATCGCAGGTGGAAGGTGAACGTCGTCGCGTCCGAGCTGATGTCCCAGCTCTTCGCCAGCCACGGCACTATCTTGCCGGTCCTGGGGTCCTGGTCGGTGAGCGAGTCCACGATCTGCCGCAGCGAGTAGATCGTGTCGTTGCTGCCCACCTGCTGCGGATCCACGCAGCCGGCATCGGAGCCCACCGCGAACGTCAGCGTGCCACCGGCCTTGGCCTGGCCCCCGTCGCCGCCCGAGCCGGAGCTGCTCCCGCTGCTCGACGAGCAGGCGCTCAGCGACAGTACGGCGGCCGTCACGAGCGCGGCCGGCGCGGTCCACCGGGTGGCTCTGGAATCCGGATGCGGTTTCACGGAATCGTTTCTCCTACTCGAAAGTCACCAGGCACGCGCCCATGCGGAGATGCGGACATGGCGGACCGCGTGTGCGGTCGACCCAATCCGGGTCAAGAGGGTTCAGACAGGAAAGGTCCGTGAGAGCCCGCAGAGCGCTGCCCGCGGAAGCCGAAACGGACGACAGACGTCAGTCAGGAGGGTGGGACGCGGTCAGCCGTGACACAGGCAGCTGGTGATGCGCTGCAGGTCGATGTGACGTCGGCGGGAGAACCGGGAGAACGCGGGCGCGGTCGCGATCGAGGCGTTCAGGTCGACACTGTGCCGCACCATGATCCTCCAGATCTCGGACCCCGGTCACGGGGCCACGCGCTTGCAGAGCCAGCGACCCTGCCGGGCTTTCACCTGGAGCACCCCACCGCGTACGAGGGTTGCCGGTCAGCAAGCCAGGGCTTGACGCTGACACTCGATGCCGCATGCAACTTTACTGAGGGCCGCCGTCATCCGTCAACGGCGGTCGGCTAGATGAGCAATGGACCGGCCGTCAGCCGCGCAGGGCTGACGGCCGGAACCGGCAGGTCAGAAGCCGGGGAAGACGCGGCGCAGGTCGTCCAGGGTGATCGCGTCGCCGGTGAGCGCGACGGTGGCGGGGGTGTGGTGCGGGGCGTGGCGGCCGGTGACGGCGCGGAGCCACCACTCGGCGGGGGCGGTGAGGACGGCGTCGGGCTCGGCGGGGGTGTCGGTGAGGGCGGCGGTGTCGTGGAGGCCGAGGCCGAAGGAGCGGTCCGGGGCGGTGACATGGACGGCGAGGGCGACCTGGCGGCCGTCGAGGGCGGCCGGCTTGCCGAGGAAGCCGATGAGCATGGCGATCTGGTCGAGCAGCAGCTCGGTCGCCTCAGGCGCCAGGGCAGCCGTGGGGTCGAAGCCGACCTTGACATCCCAGGCGTGGTGGGCGAATTCGCTGAGCCGCAGGCCGCCGGCGGTGGCCACGTCGACCGGGGCGGGCAGGAAGCCCAGGTCGATGCGCAGGTCGGCGCGGGCGGCGGCGTCGAGGCCCTCGTAGCGCAGGACGAGGGCCTCGTTGGCGGTGAGGAAGCCCTCGGCGCGCTCGGCCGGCGACATGGCGTTCCAGCGGGCCCAGACGGACTGGTTGAACTCGCCGCCGGGGTTGCCCGTGCCTGCGACAGCGCCTTCGAGGGTGGCGAGGCCGATCTCCGCGCCGCTGCCGAGGTGGCTCAGGACCTGGGATATGTCCCACTCCGAGGCGCCCGAGGGGCGCGCGAGGTCGTCAGAGGTGAACCCGCCCACCAGGGCGGCGAGTTCGTCGTGGCCGGTGCGCAGGGCCTTGATGGTCGCTTCGGCGCGGTCGGTCGTCATGGCAGTCGTCTCCGATGATGGTCTGGCGGTCTGTCGGTGTGTTACGCGGCCTGGAAGGAACGCTTGGAGAAGCCGATCGCGTAGCCGTCGACGGCGGTCTCCACCGCCCGGTCGGCCCGGGTGGCGGCGCCCAGGGTGACGAACAGCGGGATGAAGTGGTCGGCGGTGGGGTGGGCGTAGGGCATGCCGGGCGCCTTGGAGCGGTAGGCGGCGAGTTCGTCGACGTCGCCGCGGGCGAGCGCGTCGGCCGCCCAGGCGTCGAAGTCCGAGGACCAGGAGGGCACGGCGCCGGCGAGCATCTCGCGGGTGATGAACGGCAGGCCGTGGGTCATGAAGCCGGAGCCGATCACCAGGACGCCCTCCTCCCGCAGCGAGCGCAGCCGCGCGCCGATCGCCAGGAGCCCGTCGGGGTCCTGCGTGGGCATGCTGAGCTGGAGGACGGGGATGTCGGCGAGGGGGTACATGACCTTGAGCGGCACCCAGGCCCCGTGGTCGAGCCCGCGGCTCCGGTGCTGGTGGAGCGGTACGCCGTCGGGCATCGTCCCGGCCACCCGCCGCGCGAGAGCGCTCGCGTCGGGGGTGTCGTACGTCATCGTGTAGTACCGCCGGTCGAAACCGCCGAAGTCGTACACCAGCGGGGTGTGCGCGGCGGGGGCCGACAGGGTGAGCGACTCGGACTCCCAGTGCGCGGAGACGATCAGGATGCTCCGGGGCCTGGGGAGGGCCTGCGCCCAGCCGAAGAGCTCCCGCATCCAGTGTTCGTCGTCGAAGAGCGGGGGCGCGCCGTGGCTGATGTAGAGCGAGGGCAGCGGCCCGTCCTCGGGCGTCCAGTCGCGCTGGGCGCGGGCGGCGGGGAGCGCATGGACGAGGAACTCGTCGAACGCCCCGGCGGGCACCGCCGGATTCAGGATGGAGTTCATGGGCGCACACCTTCACTTGACGCTTCAAGTCGCACCCTAGGAGTCGATCACTTGAATCGTCAAGTGAATGTCTATACTCGGCACCATGGAGCCGACCGCAGACCCGACGACGACCGAGCCCCGCTGGCTGACCCCCGGCGAGAAGGACGTCTGGATGGCACTGGCCGGCGTCGTGATCAAGCTGCCGGCCGCGCTGGACGCACAACTGCAGCGCGACGCGGGCCTGTCGCACTTCGAGTATCTGGTGCTGGCCGCGCTGTCCGACGCACCCGGCAGGCTGCTGCGCATGAGCCACCTCGCCGATCTCGTCAAGGGCTCACTGTCCCGGCTCTCCCACGTCGTCAAGCGGCTCGAACAGCGCGGCTGGGTCCGCCGCGAAGCCTGCCCCTCGGACGGCCGCTACACCAACGCCATCCTCACCGACGACGGCTACGCCAAGGTCGTCGCCTCCGCGCCCGGCCATGTCGAGACCGTCCGCGCGCTGGTCTTCGACGCCCTCGGCGACGAACAGCTCGGCCAACTGCGCTCCGCCTGCGGCGGGATCCTCAGCCGGATCGACGCACCCGAACGCCGCACGGGCTGAAGTCAGCCCGTCCGGCGTTCGAGCACGGAACCCGTCAGCGTTCCCGGCGCGCGGTCATCGCGCGCTGGATCAGGATGAAGGCGAACAGCAGCACACCGGTGGCGATCTTCGTCCACCAGGAGCTGAGCGTGCCCTCGAACTGGATGATGCTCTTGATCAGGCCCAGCACCAGGACTCCGAAGAGGGTGCCGAACACATAGCCGGAGCCGCCCGTCAGCAGGGTGCCGCCGATGACGACCGAGGCGATGGCGTCCAGTTCGAGACCGACCGCGTGGAGCGGGTCGCCGGACTGGATGTAGAGGGTGAACAGCAGGCCGGCCAGGGCCGAGCAGAAGCCGCTGACCGTGTAGACGGCGATCTTGGTGCCGCCGACCGGGAGCCCCATGAGCAGCGCGGACTGCTCGTTGCCGCCGATGGCGTAGACCCGGCGGCCGAAGCGCGTGTAGTGGAGCACGTAGAAGGCCACGGCGAGGACGACGAGGGAGACGACGGCGGCGATGGACAGGAAGGCGCCGCCGGGGAAGGTGAGGTGGGTCGTGGCGAGGGTGCTGACCGTGGGGTCGGTGACCGAGATCGATTCCTTGCTGATGACCAGGCACAGGCCCCGGAAGAGGAAGAGCCCGGCGAGGGTCACGATGAAGGGCTGGATCTCGAAGTGGTGGATGACGTAGCCCATGAGATAGCCGCCGAAGGCCCCGACGGCGAGCGCGATCGGGATCACCAGGATGACGGAGACATGCTGCTTCTCGACCAGCCAGGCGGTGAGCATCGTGGTGAAGCCGATGACCGATCCGACGGACAGGTCGATGCCGCCGGAGAGGATCACGAAGGTCGCACCGACGGCGGCGACCAGCAGGTAGCCGTTGTCGATGAAGAGATTCATGAACACCTGGGCGTCGATGAATCCGTACGCCTGGTACCGGAACAGGCCGAAGCCGTACATCAGGGCGAACAGGGCACCCGTCACCAGGACGGGCAGCCGGCGGTCCGCCAGCAGGCGGGCGCCACGGTCGCGCGCACTGGTAGTGGAGATGGTCACTGCGACACCTCGATCTGCGGCGCGGGGGCGGCGGGAACAGGGCTCTGTTTACGGGCCCGGGAGCGGAAGACCTTGGCGCGGAACGCCGGGGACTGGAGCAGGCAGACGATGATGACGACGGCGGCCTTGAAGACCAGGTTGGTCTGGGTGGGGACGCCGATCGTGTAGATGGTGGTGGTCAGGGTCTGGATGATGAGCGCGCCGATGATGGTGCCGCCGAGGTGGAAGCGGCCGCCGGTCAGGGAGGTGCCGCCGATGACGACGGCGAGGATGGCGTCGAGCTCGATCCACAGGCCGGCGTTGTTGCCGTCGGCGGCGGAGACATTGGAGCTGATCATCAGGCCCGCGATGCCCGCGCACAGCCCGCAGAACATATAGACCATGATCTTGATACGACGGGACCGGATGCCGACCAGACGGCTGGCCTCCGCGTTGCCGCCGACCGCCTCGACGAGCAGGCCGAGCGCGGTGCGGCGGGTGAGCACCATCGTCAGGGCGACCACGGCCGTCACGACGAAGATGGAGAAGGGCAACGTCAGCCAGTAGCCGCCGCCGATGAGGGCGTACGCGCTGCTGTTGACGGTGATGATCTGCCCGTCGGTGATCAGCTGGGCGACCCCGCGCCCGGCGACCATCAGGATCAGCGTGGCGATGATCGGCTGGATGCCGAGCCGGGCGACGAGCAGCCCGTTCCAGGCGCCGAGCACCAGGGAGACGGCCAGCGCGAGCGCGAAGCCGAGCAGGACCCCGGAGACGCTCCCCTGGTCGGCCTGTTTGCTGACGACCAGGCAGGCCAGCGCGCCGGAGATCGCCACGACGGCGCCGACGGACAGGTCGATGCCGCCCGTCGCGATGACCAGGGTCATGCCGAGGGCGACCAGGATCAGCGGTGAGCCGAACAGGACGATCGAGACGAGGCTGCCGTAGAGGTGGCCGTCCTGGAGGTGGATCGCGAAGAAGCCCGGTGTGAAGGGGACGTTGACCAGCAGCAGGGCGACCAGCACGGCGACGGGCCAGAAGAGCTGGTGCCCGGTGGCCTTGCGCCACAGGGTGGCGGGGGCGCTCGGGGCGGGGGCGCCTGGGGTGGGAGCGCTTGGGGTGGGGGTCGAAGTCGTGGTCATCAGTGCTCTCCGCTCGGCTCAGCGCTTCGCACTGAGCTGTCCTGCACGTCGTGCGCTCCGCTGGCGATGGTCTCCAGGATCCGGCCGGCGGTGATCTCCGGGCCGTTGGCGATCCGGGCCACGAGCCGGCGGTCGCGCAGCACACCGATGGTGTGGCTGAGCCGGAGCACCTCCTCCAGTTCGGCGGAGACGTAGACCACGGACATGCCCTCCTCGGAGAGCGAGACGACCAGCTTCTGGATCTCCGCCTTCGCACCGATGTCGATGCCCCGGGTCGGCTCGTCGAGGATCAGCAGCTTGGGCTGGGTGATCAGCCAGCGGGCGAGCAGCACCTTCTGCTGGTTGCCGCCGCTCAGCGCGCTGACCTTGGCCTCGGGGTTGGCGGGCCGGATGTCCAGCGCCTGGATGTACTTCGCCACCAGCTCGTCGCGCTGGGCCACCGGCACGGGCCGGGTCCAGCCGCGGGCGGCCTGCAGGGCGAGGATGATGTTCTCACGGACCGTCAGATCAGGGACCAGGCCCTCGGTCTTGCGGTTCTCCGAGCAGTAGGCGACCCCGCGCCCGATGGCGTCGTTCGGCTCCCGCAGCGCGGACGTGGTGCCCGCGATGGTGATCTTCCCGCTGTCCGCGTGGTCCGCGCCGAACAGCAGCCGGGCCAGTTCGGTACGTCCGGAGCCCAGCAGCCCGGCGAGGCCGACGACCTCACCGGTGTGGATCTCCAGGTCGAACGGCGCGATGCCGCCGGTCCGTCCGAGCCCTTCGGCCTCCAGCAGCGGTTCGCCGACGGCGGGGCGCAGGTGGTGCTCCTCCAGCTCCTCCAGTACGTCGAGATCCTTGCCGATCATGAGCTTGACCAGGCCGACCTGGTCCAGCTCGCTGGTGAGGTGCTCGCCGACCAGGGTGCCGTTGCGCAGCACGGTCATGCGGTCGCAGACCTCGTAGATCTGGTCCAGGAAGTGCGACACGAACAGGATCGCGACGCCCTCCGCCTTCAGCCGCAGCATCAGGCGGAACAGTTCCTGCACCTCGTCGCGGTCCAGGCTGGAGGTCGGCTCGTCCAGGATCAGCACCTTGGTGCCGCCGATGCTCACCGCCCGCACGATCGCCACCAGTTGCTGCACGGCGAGCGGGTAGGAGCCGACGGGCGCGGCGACGTCCAGGTCCAGGCCGAGCCGGGTGACCAGCTCGGCGGCCTCGGCGCGCAGCTGCTTCCACTGGATGCGGCCGGCGCGGCGCGGCTCGCGGCCGATGAAGATGTTCTCCGCCACCGACAGGTTCGCGCAGAGGTTCACCTCCTGGTACACCGTGCTGACGCCCGCCTGCTGGGCGTCCGACGGGCTCGTGATGCGCACGGCGGCGCCTTCGAGCGTGACAGTGCCCGCGTCCAGGGAGTGCACCCCGGTCAGGACCTTGATGAGGGTGGACTTCCCGGCGCCGTTCTCCCCGAGCAGGGCGTGGATCTCGCCGGGGAAGAGCCGGAAATCGACACCCGACAGAGCCCGTACGCCCGGGAACTCCTTGACTATGCCCGCCATTTGCAGGACGGGCGCGGCTTGTGGCTCTGCCATGGTGCAGCGCTCCTCGATGGCCTTCATGGACTTGACGATCTGAAACAAAAACTGACCTGATGGGTCATCACGTCCGGTACGGGAGCCGGGAGTTCCCGCCGCCGCTGGGAGGGCTCCCGTACCGGGGACGGTCAGTACTTGCGGGTCGGCAGGGCCGCCGCGGCCTGGGAGGCCATGTAGTCGCTCTCCTTGGTCTTGATCCAGCGGGCCAGGGTGGAGCCCTTGCCGGCGTGGACCGTCTTGACGATGTCCATCAGCTGCGGGCCGAGCAGCGGGTTGCACTCGGCGATCGCGTTGATCTGGCCCTTGGACATCGCGACGAAGCCGTCGTGGACGCCGTCGATGGAGACGATCTTGATGTCGGTGCCGGGCTTCTTGCCGGCCGCCTGGATCGCCTGGATGGCACCGATCGCCATGTCGTCGTTGTGGGCGAACAGCACGTTGATGTCCGAGTGGGCCTGCAGGAAGGCCGCCATGACCTGCTTGCCGCCGGCGCGGGTGAAGTCGCCGGACTGGCTGGCCACGATCTTCCAGGTCGGGTCGCTGGCGTCCATGACCTTCTTGAAGCCCTTTGCTCGCTCGATCGCGGGTGCCGCACCCGTGGTGCCCTCCAGCTGGGCTATCTTCACCGCGCCCTTGTGGTCGGCGAGGACCTTCTCCAGCAGGTGCGCGGCGCGCTCGCCCTCGATCTCGAAGTCCGAGCCGACCAGGGTGACGTACAGCGAGGAGTCGGAGGTCTCCACCGAGCGGTCGGTGAGGACGACCGGGATGCCGGCGGCCTTGGCCTCCTTCAGCACGGCGTCCCAACCGGTGACGACCACCGGGGAGAACGCGATGACGTCGACCTTCTGGGCGATGTAGTTGCGGATCGCCGAGATCTGGTTCTCCTGCTTCTGCTGCGCGTCGGAGAACTTGAGGTTGATGCCGGCCGCCTTCGCGGCGTCCTTCACCGACTGGGTGTTGGCGGCGCGCCAGCCGCTCTCCGATCCGACCTGGGAGAAGCCGAGGGTGATCGTGCCGCCGCTGCTGCCGCTGCTGCTCGAAGAGCTGGCGGTGTCGGACTTCTTGGCGCAGGCGGCGAGTCCGCCGGCCGCCGCCGTGGCGGCGGACAGGGCGAGGAAGGTACGTCTGTCGAGCATGTCTTCTCCTTTGAAGAAAAACCGGTCCGAGACGGGAAGGAAGGGGATGGGGACAGAGGGGACGGGGTTGGGGATGTTGGCGCTAACAATTCAGGGCGTCAGAGTGACGACGGCGATGAACTGCTGCGGACGATGAGCTGGGGTTCGATCACGATCCGGGCCGCTCCGGATCCGTCGGCCGGGTCACGGCCCTCGATCCGGTCCGTCAGCAGCCCGATGCTGCGCTTGCCCACCGCCATGAAGTCCTGCCGGACCGTGGTGAGCGGGGGCGCGAAGAACTCCGACTCCGGGATGTCGTCGAAGCCGACCAGCGCGACGTCGCCGGGGACCCGTACGCCCGCCTCCCTGAAGGCGCGCAACACCCCCAGCGCCATCTGGTCGTTGGACACGAAGACCGCGGTCATGCCGCGGCCCGCGCGGCCGGCCAGTTCCTGGCCGGCCCGGTAGCCCGACAGCGGGCTCCAGTCCCCGGTGAGCATCGGGGGCACCGCGGCCCCCGCCGCGTCCAGCGCCGCCCGCCAGCCGGCCGTACGGGCCCCGGCCTCCAGCCAGTCCTCGGGCCCGGCCACGTGCCAGACCGTACGGTGGCCGGCCGCTAGCAGGTGGTCGGTGGCCAGCCGCGCGCCCAGGTGCTGGTCGACGCTGACGCAGGGGATGTCCAGGTCATGGCCGCCCTCCACCGTCACCACCGGGAAGTGATACCGCAGTTCGGCCAGCGCGCTCACCGCCGGGCGGTGCGGCGCTATGACCACCACGCCCTCCACCCCGCCGTCGCTGAGGTGCTCCAGGGCACCGGACAACGTCGCGCCGTCGAGCCTGCGCAGGCTCACCGTCGAGACCGTGTACCCCTCGGCGCGGGCCGCCTCCTCCAGCCCGAACAACGTGCTGGCCGGCCCGAAGAGCGTGGTGTCGGAGGCCACCACCCCGACGGTCCGGGTGCGGCGGGTGGCCAGTGCCCGCGCCGAGGAGTTACGGCGGTAGCCCAGCTCCTCGATGGCGCGCAGCACGGTGAGGCGGGTCGCCTCGCGGACGTTGGGGTGGTTCCCCAGCACCCGCGAGACGGTCTGGTGGGAAACCCCCGCCAGCGTGGCGACATCGGCCATGGTCGGAGGACGCAACTGGTGTAACGGCTGTCTGTCCTGTCGTTCCACGGCCATGCCCCCTTGGCGTTCGCTCTTCACAGCTCTGTGATGCGCACGACATTGTTAGCGCTAACAATCCTCGGGGGTCAAGAGCTTCGCATCGAACTGGTGTTGATTGTGATGGAAGGGTTCCGGGCGGAGGGGTCAGGAGTCAGGCGAGGAGGTCGATCGCGTCGAAGGACACCCCGGGGCTGAGGTAGGCGCTTCCCGAAGTACCGCTCACCACCGTGAGCTTGAGGACGTTGTACTGCCCCGGATCGCTCTGCCACGCCGAGGCCGGGACGCTGTACGTCAGCGTGACATTGTTGCCCCGGTAACTGCCCACCGTGAGCGTGCGGGTGTTCGGCTCCGTCGGCGCGGCCGGAATGCGCGAGGTCCAGTCGTTGACCGAGGCCTGGATGCGGCCGCCCGAGAAGTTGGTCGTCAGCCCTATGCGCAGGGTGTGGGCCGCGGCGGCCTGGGCGGCGGTCAGCTTGAAGTACACCAGCAGGTCGTTGTTGACGTCCTTCCACAGGTAACAGGGGAAGGAGCCGGCCGATGACGAGCCGACGGTGTAATTGCCGGTCCACGCGGCCGCCCGCTTGTCGGACGGATGGGCACGGGTCAGCAGTTCGGCGTTCTTGAAGCCGGCCGGCGTGCCGTTCCAGTCGCCGATCCGCCAGATCGCCCCGGCGGTTGCCGGGTCATTGGCAATGGCCATGGTGTGCAGCGCCGTCGTCGCGCCCGCCGTGACCGTCACCGTACCGGTGTGCACGGCGAGTTCGCCCTTGTAGACGGTCATCGTGTACGTGCCCGGCAGCATCCCTGCGCAGGAGAATCCCCCTGTTGTCGCATTCGCCACCGTCCAGTACTGCGCGTCCGCGTTGGCGAAGCCGATCGTATACGTGTACGCACTGTCCCGCCCCGACAAGCCGACCCCCGCGACCTTGCCGCGGCCGCTCTTGGCCGTCCAGCCCTTCAGCCCGAGGCCGTCCACCCAGCTCGTGTCGATGTTGCGCGCGTACAGCTTGGCGGACGGCGCGGCCCCGCCCGGCGTGAAGGCCAGGACGTACGGGCCCTGGAGGCCGAAGCGCTCCGCCTCGGTCTGGTTCTCGCCGTAGTGGAGGATCTCGTACAGCCCCGCGCCGCCGTCGTTGTAGTGCCGCAGGAGAGAGCGGTAGAACGGGCCGCCGGAGGCCTTCTCATGGTTGCTGCGGACCATCCACATGCCGGCGGCCGAGTTCTTCCAGCCGATGTAGTCGTAGTCCATCACGCGCAGCCCCGAGTAGTGCTTGGAGCGGGTGCTGCCGTCCGGCTTGCGCCACACGTCACCGGCCTCGATGATCTTGTCGGTCGTCGCGTCCCACGCGTCGGGGTCGGCATTGGGGAACGTGCCGGGCTTGACCCGGACGATGTAGCGGGTCGCCGTGAAGGAGGCGTCCGCCTTGTTCGTCCACATGTAGACGTTGTTCTCGCCGCTTCGGGCCGCGTAGTAGTGCGTCAGCGTGCCGTGCACGACCTTCACCAGGATCGTGCTGCCCGTTTGCTTGATGCTGACGGTGGAGGCGCCGAGGCCTGATTCCACGTGCGAGTTCTGGCCGTTGTAGCCCTGGTACTCCTTGCCCTTGTGGACGAGGGAGGTCATGTCGCCGTTGACGTGGCTGATCTTGAGAACGAGATCCGCGCCCGTGTTGATCACATAGTTCTTGCCGTCGTCCGCATACCCGAACGTCGCCGCCCCCGCCGATGACGCCAGCCCCTCGATCACCGCGCCCGCGCTGACGGCCACGCCCGCGGCTCCGGCCCCGACGATGAACCGGCGCCGCCCGAAGCGGCGGAGAGGGGAGGGGGACTTGTGCTCGGCCATGCGCGATCTCCTGCGGTGGTGTGGGGTTGACTTACCTGCCTTTCAGAGGTCGCTGATCGCGGAAAGGTTGCCGTGGTCGCCCGGCTTCTTTACGGTGCCGTCTGCCATGGCCGACGGTTCCGTCCTCAATCGCCGGACGGGCCGCGCGGACGGTGCCGCCTGCACCGGTGCCGTTGCGGTGCCGTCTGCCATGGTTGCCGGTTCCGTCCTCAAACGCCGGACGGGCTGGGTTGACCGTGGGGTCGGGGGCGCCTGCCGGGGTCTCTCTCCTCGGCGCGGAGCGGACGGTGCCGCCTGAACCCGGTGTCGCTGCGGTGCCAACTGCCATGGTTGCCGGTTCCGTCCTCAAACGCCGGACGGGCTGGGTTGACCGTGGGGTCGGGGGCGCCTGCCGGGGTCTCTCTCCTCGGCGCGGAGCGGACGGTGCCGCCTGAACCCGGTGTCGCTGCGGTGCCATCTGCCATGGTTGCCGGTTCCGTCCTCAAACGCCGGACGGGCTGGGTTGACCGTGGGGTCGGGGGCGCCTGCCGGGGTCTCTCTCCTCGGCGCTCGCGACTCGGGCACCTTCAGTCCGTGCCCGGGATCCTCGCTCGTCGCCTGCGGGAGAACCCCTCCACCGCCCCCGCCCCGCCCAGGGGAGGTGGGCGGTGCCCCCGGGTCGGCGGCCGGAGGCCGGCGCAGCGGTCCGAAGCCAGCGAAGCGCCCGCGAGGACCGCGCAGGAGAATAGGGGCCCTCGCTCGTCGCCTGCGGGAGAACCCCTCCACCGCCCCCGCCCGGCCGGAAGGGCATCTTCAGCCCGTCCGGGTTTGAGGACCCGTACCCCCACCGGCCGGTGGCCGCGAACGGGCCGAAGGGGACGGTGGAGGGATGCGCCCGGAAGCGACGAGCGAGGATCCCGGGCACGAATCGGGTCGACCCAAGTCGCGAGCGCTGAGGACGCAGTCCCGGCAGGCGGCCCCGACCAGACCACCAACGGCAGGCGCACAACGGCCAACCCAGCCCGTCCGGCGCTTGAGGACACGCCCGAAGGGCGTTCGGGGTCCGGGGCGAAGCCCCGGCGGGCCCGGGGGCGGTGACCTCAGGCCTCGGGGATGTCCCTGCCGTAGGCCTCCAGCGTGATGCTGTCCGGTTCGGGGCCGCCGCGCACGCCCGTGTCGAGGGCGTCGATCGCATCGAGCTGCTCGGTGGTGAGTTCGAAGCCGAAGACGTCGAAGTTCTCGGCGATGCGGGCGGGCTTGGTCGACTTGGGGATGACGGAGCGGCCCTTCTGCAGGTGCCAGCGGAGCATCACCTGGGCGGCCGACCTGCCGTGCAGGCGCGCGATGCCGAGCAGGGTCGGGTCGTCGAAGGTGCTCTTGGCGGCTTCGCGGTAGGAGGTGATGCCGCCGATGGGTGACCATGCCTGGGTCACGATGCCGTGCTGGGCGTGCACCCGCTGCAGCGCGGTCTGCTGGAAGTACGGGTGGAGCTCGATCTGGTTCACGGCGGGCACGACGGACGTCTCGGCGAGGAGGCGGTCGAGGTGCTCGGGCATGAAGTTGCTGACGCCGATGGCACGCACCTTGCCGTCGGCCAGGAGTTTCTCCAGCGCCCGGTAGGCGTCGAGCGTGCGGTCGAAGGCCGAGGGCAGGGCCTGGTGGAGGATGAACAGGTCGAGCCGGTCGAGGCCGAGCTTGCCGGCGCTCTTGTCGAACGCGTGCAGCGTGGCGTCGTAGCCGTAGTCGCTGATCCAGACCTTCGTCTCGACGAACACGTCGTCGCGGGCGATGCCGGAGCGGCGGAGGCCTTCGCCCACCTCACGCTCATTGGCGTACGCGGCGGCCGTGTCGATGTGGCGGTAGCCGAGGCGGAGGGCCTCCTCGACCGCGGCGGTCGTGACATCGGGCGGGGTCTGGAAGACGCCGAGCCCGATGGCCGGCATCTCCACACCGTTGTTCAAAGTGATCGCGTTCTTGGGCATGCTCCGACGTTAGGCACACGTCCGGCACGAGTGGGAGTCACTGTCGTTATCCCCCTGTGCGATCCCCCGTTTGCAGTCACCGCGGCGTGCTCCACGTGACCGATTACGGTTGACCGTATGGATGACCTCGGCCGCGATGTGCAGCAGTTCCTCACCCGGATGCGGGCACGCCTCACTCCCGGGGAGGCCGGCGTGACGGTCTTCGGCGGCGAGCGCCGGGTCCCCGGGCTGCGCCGCGAGGAGGTCGCCCAGCTCGCGGGGGTGAGCACGGCCTACTACACCCGGATGGAACGCGGGAACCTCCGCGGGGTCTCCGAGAGCGTGCTGCGGTCCCTGGCCCGCACCCTGCGCATGGACGACGCGGAGACCAAGCACCTGTTCGACCTCGCTCGGTCGGCCTCCGAAGGCGCCAGGACACCCCGCGCGAGGCCCCGGCCGCGTCTGCCGCAGCGGGCGGAGCAGCTCATCGACGCCATGCCGGATGTCCCGGCCGTCGCGCTCGGACGCCTCGGCGACGTACTCGGGGCGAACGCCCTGGGACGAGCGCTCTTCCCGCACCTGTTCCCCGAGAACGGCCGGCCGCTCAACCACACGCGCTACCTCTTCGGCGACGACCGCGCCCGTGAGTTCTACGCCGACTGGGAACACGACGCCCGCCATGTCGTGTCGGCCCTGCGTCTGATCGCCGGACGCGACCCGTCCGACCCCGCCCTCATGGCCCTCGTCGGCGAGCTCGCCACCCACAGCCCCGAGTTCCGCACCTGGTGGGCAGGGCACACGGTGAGGATCCACACGGCGGGCACGAAAACGATCCGGCACCCCGTCGTCGGCGAACTCACCGTCGCCTTCGAGCCCTTGACCCTCGACTCGGCCCCCGACGTGCGAATCGTCACCTACCTCACCGACCCCGGCACCCCCTCGGCCGATGCGCTCGACCTGCTCCGCAGCTGGGTCGCGACCACACCGGTGGGGTTCAGCCCAGCGCCTCCCAGCGGTCGGTGAGCTGCCGCGCGCCCGCGTCCGTCAGGGAGCCGTGGAGGCGGAGGCGGGCGATGCCGCCGTCGGGGAAGGTGTCGATGCGTACGTGGGTGGCGGCGGGGGCGTCGACGATGAAGCGGTGGACGGTGTCGGGCTGGAGGCGGGTGCGGGGGAGGATTTCGGCCCAGTCGCCGGTGTCGCCGTCGCGGGCGGAGAGGGAGACCCAGCCGGCGGAGTTGCCCTTGTAGTAGCCGGTGTCGATCTCGACGGCGCGGATGAGGGCCTGGGCGGCGAGGCGGTAGCGGACCCAGTCGTTGCCCTTGTCGCGGCGGCGGCGGGTCTCCCAGCCGTCGCCCATGCGGCGGGATCTGCCGGGGAGGATGGGGTTGACGGGGGACGAGTAGAAGCGGTCGGAGACGTCTTCGGCGGCGCCGCCGTTTTCCAGGGCGACGAGGTCGAAGGTGCCCAGCGCGGTGAGCCAGGCGGGGTCGGGGACGGCCTCGCCGTGGACGCGGAGGCGGGCGATGCCGCCGTCGGGGAACTGGCGCAGGCGCAGATGGGTGAAGCGGCGCTCGACGGAGACGGCGAAGCCGTTGGCGGCGTGGCCGCCGATGGCCGTACGGGGGACGAGTTCCGTCCAGTCGGCCGCGGCGACCTCTTCCGGGGAGGCGGACAGCGGGGCGGAGGTGGCGTCGACGGCGACCTGCTGTGGGTAGTTGCCGCGGAAGTGGGCGGTGTCGACGAGGACGCCGCGTACGATGCCGGGCGCGGCGAGCCGGATGAGGGCCCAGTCGTGGTCGGCGTCGACGGGGTGCGGGGTGTCGGCGTCGGTGCCGCGGCGGCGGCGGGTCTCCCAGCCGTCCATGATCTGGCCCTTGTGGCCGAAGTGCTCGGGGCGGAACTCCGCCCGCTCGGGGACGAGGAGGTTCTCGCGCTCGGCGAAGAACTCGTCGTTGGCCGCGATGACGCCGGCGCCCAGGCGCCGGTCGGCGAGGTCGACGAGGCCGGTGAAGGGCAGTTCCGCGCTGCGGTAGTCGGCGTAGGGGTCCCCGCCGGGATAGGGCTGGGCGTCGCCGGTGAAGCGGGGTATCTGGGTCACCTGGTCTCCCGTTCGATGAGTGTGCCCGAAGGACTGGTCGTGGGACGGCCGTGGTCGGCGATCTGCTGCCCGCGCAGCCAGGTGCTGCGTACGACACCGCTGAGGGTGCGGCCGGCGTAGGCGGTGACCTGGTTGCGGTGGTGGAGGGCGGCCGGGTCGACGGTGAAGGTCTCGTCGGGGGCGAGGACGGCGAAGTCGGCGTCGTGGCCGGGGGCGATGGCGCCCTTGTGCCCGGTCAGGCCGGCGAGGGCGGCCGGCGCGGCGGCCATCCAGCGCACGACGTCGTCCAGGGTGCGGCCGCGGCGGCGGGCCT
Organism: Streptomyces sp. NBC_01537; assembly: GCF_045040445.1. Classification (NCBI taxonomy): domain Bacteria; kingdom Bacillati; phylum Actinomycetota; class Actinomycetes; order Kitasatosporales; family Streptomycetaceae; genus Streptomyces; species Streptomyces sp. NBC_01537. The sequence goes on from NZ_CP109392.1 coordinate 2,071,934, forward strand.
CGGTCCAGATGGCGGGCAGGCCGAGCTGGAGGGAGGAGATGCCGCCCCAGGCCTGGCCGAAGTCGCCGGTGTCGAAGTGCTTGAGGTCGGCGGTGGACGGCGAGTGGTCGGAGACGACGCAGTCGATCGTGCCGTCGATCAGCCCTTCCCACAGCGCGTCCTGGTTGACGGCCTCGCGGATCGGCGGGCAGCACTTGAACTCGGTCGCGCCGTCCGGGACCTCCTCGGCGGTCAGTGTCAGGTAGTGCGGACAGCTCTCGACGGTGAGGCGTACGCCTTCGCGTTTGGCGGCGGCGATCAGCGGAAGGGCCTCGGCGGAGGACAGGTGCAGTACGTGGACCCGGCAGTCGAGCCGCTTGGCGAGGGCGATCAGGCCGTCGATCGCGGTGTTCTCGGCGTCGCGGGGGCGGGAGGCGAGGAAGCCGGCGTACGCGCGGCCCTCGGGCGGGGGCGCGCTGTCGATGAGGTGCGGGTCCTCGGCGTGGACGATGAGGAGGCCGTCGAAGCGAGCGATCTCGGTCATCGCGTCCGCCAGCTCGGCCGGGCCGAGGGCGGGGAACTCGTCGACGCCGGAGTGCAGCAGGAAGCACTTGAAGCCGAAGACGCCGGCGTGGTGCAGCGGCTGGAGGTCCTTGAGGTTGCCGGGCACGGCCCCGCCCCAGAAGCCGACGTCGGTGTGGACCTTGCCGAGCGCGGTGTCGCGCTTGATGTCCAGGTGGGTGGTGGTCGTGGTGGGCGGGATGCTGTTGAGCGGCATGTCGATCAGCGTCGTGACGCCCCCGGCGGCGGCCGCGCGGGTGGCGGTCTCGAAGCCCTCCCACTCGGTGCGGCCCGGGTCGTTGATGTGGACGTGGGTGTCGACCAGGCCGGGCAGCAGGGCGTCGTCGCCGAGGTCCACGAGCGTCGCGCCGGGCGGGATCTCGCCCTCGTACGCCCATACGGCGGTGATCGCGCCGCCGGTGACGGCGACGGCCGCCGGGCGGGTCCCCTCGGGCGTCACGACCCGGGTCGAGCGCAGGACGGTGTCGACTGCCTCGGGCATGCACGGCCTCCCAGGACGCGTATTCAACATTCCGTTGAAGAAATCTGCCGCACTACCCGACGGCCGTCAAGGGTCGTCCACAGTGCGGAAAGATCTTTCCGTGGCGTTGTTTCGGGGGCATTGCCTCACCATTGCCGCAATCGTAGGCTTGGAGGATTCCACAACATGGAATCCGCCTTCCGGAGGGAAGAGATCAGCCGGCGGGCCCCGGCCGGTAGGCTGCGCTCTCACTACTCACTATCCGCTCTGGGGAGGAACGGTGTCGTCAGACCGCGCAGGGGGTGTCCAGTCCCTTGAACGTGCCTTCGACCTGCTGGAGCGGATGGCCGACGCGGGCGGCGAGGTCGGCCTGAGCGAGCTGTCGGCCAGCAGCGGTCTGCCGCTGCCCACCATCCACCGCCTCATGCGCACCCTTGTCGACTGCGGCTACGTACGCCAGCAGGCCAACCGCCGCTACGCGCTCGGCCCCCGCCTCATCCGGCTCGGCGAGAGCGCCTCCCGCCTCCTCGGCACCTGGGCCCGCCCCTACCTGGCGGAGCTGGTCGAGGCGACCGGCGAGACGGCGAACATGGCGCTGCTGGACGGCGACGAGGTGGTCTACGTCGCCCAGGTGCCCTCGCGGCACTCGATGCGGATGTTCACCGAGGTCGGGCGGCGCGTGCTGCCGCACTCCACGGGCGTCGGCAAGGCGCTCCTCGCGCAGGTGGCGCCGGAGGAGGTACGGGCGCTGCTCGCGCGCACCGGAATGCCGGCGGCGACCGAGCGGACCATCACCGAGCCGGACGACTTCCTGGCCGAGCTGGAGCGGATCCGTACCCTCGGCTACGCGGTCGACGACAACGAGCAGGAGGTCGGGGTCCGCTGCCTCGCGGTCACCGTCCCCGACTCCCCCACCGCCGCCGCGATCTCCATCTCCGGCCCTGCCGGGCGGGTCACCGAGGCCGCGACCGACAAGATCGTCCCCGTCCTGCAGGACGTGGCCCGGCAGCTCTCGGCCGCACTGGCCAGCAACACCTCAGCCTGAGGAGCCCGACGGCTGCGGCTGCACGGGCCAGACCACCACATCGACCGTCAGGCCGGCCGCCTGGACCGACCGGACGGTCACCAGCCCGGTCTCCCCGTCGTGCCCGACGACGCAGATCCGCGCCCCCGCCGCCAGCCCGGCCGCCGGGACGGGGTCCAGCGCCTGCCTCGTGGCCTTCCCGCAGGCGGCCTCCGTCGACTCGTCCTGCGCACCCAGCAGGGACAGGACGCTGCCGCGCCCGGCGGTCAGGCCCTCGCGGACGCGGAAGACGAGGTCGCCGCCGCCCTTGCGGACGCGCGGCGGGTCGTCGGAGAGCGCCAGGCCACTGCCGTCCGGCAGGGTGAGGGCCTGATAGCCGTACGCGGGCGCGCTCCCGGCGACGCTGCCCGGCGCGCTCATGGCGGGGCCGCCGTCGGCGCTGGACTTCGCGCTGCCGGTATTGAGGCTGTGCACCGCGAAGCCGATGCCGACGGCGACCGCCGCGAACGCGGCCGCGATGGTGATCGTCACGCTGCAGCCGGGGCGGCCGCGCGCGGGCTTGGCCTCCGGCTCGGGCTTGGCCTCGGGGCCGGGCTCCGGCGGAGGTTCGGGGGCCGCCGGGCTCGGCATCGCCGTGTACGGCGCGTACGGGGCCGGAGCCGGGCCGAATCCCGGAGCCGGCCCGGCCGCCCGCGCGTCGGCGTCCGCGTCGGCGTCCGCGTCCGGCACCCAGCGCTCCGGCTGCCGCAACGGCGTGTCCCCGCTGAGGGCGTGGCACATCGCGACGACGGCCGCCGGGGACAGCCGCTCCGCCGGGTCCTTGGCGAGGCAGCCGCTGACCAGCTCCCTCAACTCGTCCGGGAGACCCTTCAGATCAGGGTCCTCGTGGACGATCCGGTAGAGCACCGCGCCCGAGGTCCCCTCGCCGAAGGCCGGACTGCCGGTCGCCGCGTACGCCGCCACCAGGCCCAGCGCGAACACGTCGGCGGCGCCCGTCACCGGCCGCCCGACGGCCTGTTCCGGGGCCATGTAGGCGGGCGTGCCCAGGCTGATGCCGGTGCCGGTGAGCAGGGCGGCGTCGGCCGCCCGGGCGATCCCGAAGTCGATCACCCGGGGGCCGTCCGGCGCGAGCAGCACATTGGCCGGCTTCAGGTCCCGGTGGACGATCCCGGCGGCGTGGATCGCCTGCAGCGCCTCGGCGACGCCGGCCACCAGCGGCAGTACGGCACCGGGCGCGAACGGGCCGTGCTCGGCGACCGCGGCGGACAGCGCCGGGCCCGGTACGTAGGCCGTGGCGAGCCAGGGGCGGGGGCCCTCGGTGTCGGCGTCGACCACCGAGGCGGTGAACAGGCCCTGGACACGGCGTGCCGCGTGCACCTCCTGGCGGAAGCGGCGGCGGAATTCCTCGTTCTCGGCGAACTCGGGGCGGATCACCTTGATCGCGACCGGCCGGCCGCCCGGCGTGTGGGACAGATAGACCCTGCCCATCCCGCCCGCGCCCAGCCGTCCCGCGATCCGGTAACCCGCCACCGTCGCCGGATCGTCCGCCGCCAATGGCTGTGTCTCCCCGGCCATCGATCCCCGCTCCCCAGGCCGTACGTCCGAATTCCCGCACCGACCCTACCGGGCTGTTACCTGGCTAGTCCTCGCCCAAAGGCGGCCCCCCGAAGAGCTCGATGGCGCGCCGCACCTCCGTGAGGGCGCTCCCCAGCGCGCTCACGGAGCCCAGGGCCCCGGCGATGACGAGAAGGGAGCGCCGCAGCCGCTCCATCTCCGGCTCGCCGGCGGCCGTTTCGGCGGCCAGGGCGGACAGTTCCTCCTCGGCGACCCAGCGGTCCGGTAACTCCGCCCGGTACCCGGCGAGTTCACGGTGGAGCCGGGCCACGGCGGCACGCAGGGCCTCGACTCTCGGATCCACGCTCCCCCCGTCGTGAAGCGCGGCGCTCGCGCCACTCCGGTCCTTCACCACAGAATATTCCCCACAGCTATGCCCCCTGCAGTTCGCACAACCGTCCGGCTCCCTCGCGGAGCGCGGGGAGGACAGTAAACGCGACACAGCGCAGTGCTCGCCATACAGAGAGCTAAAAAACATTCCAACTTCCTTGGCCTACGGCCGATTTAGCGACAATCAGCGAGGGATCGAGCGGACATGGCACACACGGACACCGCCAGGGACACCGCCCCGGCTCCGATCGCCGGTCTGCTGCTGGCCGCCGGGGGCGGCCGCCGCCTGGGCGGGCGGCCCAAGGCGCTGCTCCCCTACGCAGGCCGGCCACTGGTCGAGCACGCGGCCCGCGCGCTGCGCGACGGCGGCTGCTCGCCGGTGCGCATCGTGCTGGGCGCCGCCGCCGAGGACGTACGCGGCCATGCCGACCTCGCCGGATACGACCTGACCGTCAATCCGGACTGGGAGCAGGGCATGGGCTCCTCGCTGCGGGCCGGGCTGGCGGCGCTGGGCGGCAGCGGGGCGCAGGCGGTGATCGTGGCGCTGGTGGACCAGCCGGGGATCGGCGCGGCGGCGGTGGCGCGGGTGGCGGGGGCGTACGGGTCGCCGGGGAGCCTGGCGGCGGCCGCGTACGACGGGAAGCGGGGGCATCCGATCCTGCTGGGGGCCGAGCACTGGGCGGGGGTGGCGGCGAGTGCCGTGGGCGACCAGGGGGCACGCTCCTATCTGAAGCGGTACGAATCGCGGATCCGGCTCGTCGAGTGCGGGGACATCGCCGCGCCCGCCGACATCGACACCCCGGACGACCTGCGGCTTCTGCGGTGATCCGGATGCGAGGCTGCACTCAGTGCCACAAAACGTTGAACTTCCGCAATGCAGAAACTAGGCTCCACACAGCAGAAGCCTCAGTCAAGGAGAGCCACCGCCATGTCAGCCGTCGTCGCGGACACCGCACCCCCCGTCGAACGTTCGGAGGAGGTGCTGACCGACGAGGCCCTCGCCTTCATCGCCGAGCTCCACCGTCGCTTCGCACCCCGCCGGGCCGAACTGCTCGCCCGCCGCAAGGAGCGCCGCGACGAGATCGCCCGCACCGGCACCCTGGACTTCCTCGCGGACACCGCCCCCGTCCGCGCCGCGCAGTGGCAGGTCGCCGAGTCCCCGGCCGCCCTCAATGACCGCCGGGTCGAGATCACCGGCCCCACCGACCGCAAGATGACCATCAACGCCCTCAACTCCGGCGCGAGGATCTGGCTCGCCGACTTCGAGGACGCCTCCGCCCCCACCTGGCACAACGTCATCGCCGGGCAGATCAACCTGATCGACGCCTACGAGCGCCGCATCGACTTCACCTCCCCCGAGGGCAAGACCTACGCCCTGCGCCCCGACGCCGAGCTGGCCACCGTCGTCGCCCGCCCGCGCGGCTGGCACCTCGCCGAGCGCCACCTCACCGTGGACGGCGAGCCGGTCCCCGGTGGCCTGGTCGACTTCGGCCTGTACTTCTTCCACAACGCCAAAAGGCTGATCGCCAAGGGCAAGGGCCCCTACTTCTACCTCCCCAAGACCGAGTCGCACCTCGAAGCCCGCCTGTGGAACGACGTCTTCGTCTTCGCCCAGGACTACGTGGGTGTGCCGCAGGGCACGGTGCGCGCGACCGTCCTCATCGAGACGATCACCGCCGCCTTCGAGATGGAGGAGATCCTCTACGAGCTCCGCGACCACGCCTCCGGGCTCAACGCGGGTCGCTGGGACTACCTCTTCTCCATCGTCAAGAACTTCCGCGACGCGGGCGAGAAGTTCGTCCTCCCGGACCGCAACCTGGTCACGATGACCGCCCCCTTCATGCGCGCGTACACCGAGCTGCTCGTGCGCACCTGCCACAAGCGCGGCGCCCACGCCATCGGCGGCATGGCGGCCTTCATCCCCTCCCGCCGCGACGCCGAGGTCAACGCGGTGGCCTTCGACAAGGTCAAGGCCGACAAGGACCGCGAGGCCGCCGACGGCTTCGACGGCTCCTGGGTCGCCCACCCCGACCTGGTCCCGATCGCCCGCGCCTCCTTCGACGCCGTCCTGGGCGAGCGCCCCAACCAGAAGGACCGGCTCCGCGAGGACGTCCACGTCGAGGCCGCCGAGCTGCTCGCCATCGACTCCCTGGACGCCCGGCCGACCTACGAGGGCCTGCGCAACGCCGTCCAGGTCGGCACCCGCTACATCGAGGCCTGGCTGCGCGGCCTCGGCGCCGTCGCCATCTTCAACCTCATGGAGGACGCGGCCACCGCCGAGATCTCCCGCTCCCAGATCTGGCAGTGGATCAACGCCGGCGTCGTCTTCACCGACAGCGGCGACAAGGCGACCGCCGATCTGGTCCGCCGCCTCGCCGCCGACGAGCTGGCCGCCATCCGCGCCGAGGTCGGCGAGGAGGCCTTCGCGGCGGGCAGGTGGCAGCAGGCCCATGACCTGCTGCTCAAGACGGCGCTGGACGAGACGTACGTGGACTTCCTGACGTTGCCCGCGTACGAGCAGCTGACGGGCTGAGCCCATGGCTGACGACGTGGTGGTCATCGGCGCGGGCGTCTCCGGCCTGACCACCGCGGTATGCCTGGCGGAGGCGGGCCTGGCCGTGCGGGTCGACACGGCCCAGCCCGCCTCCGCCACCACCTCGGCCCGCGCGGGCGCGATGTGGGACCCCTACCTGGTCGAACCGCTCGGCCGGGTCCGGGAGTGGGGCCGCCGGCCGCTGACCGAGTTCGCCGCACTGGCCTGGGATCCGGCCACCACCGGAGTGCGCATGCTGGACGGCGCCCACGAGTCCCGCACCGCCCGCGAACTGCCCGACTGGGCGGCCCTGGTGGACGCCCGGCCCTGCCGTCCGGAAAGACTGCGGCCGGGGTTCGTCACCGGGTGGCGCTACCGTGCTCCGGTGATCGACATGTCTGCCGACGATCTTGAGAACGGCTGACAGTTTGGTGACTCGCCGGAGCCCGCGACAAGGGGTATCCAACTGCTGTTGTCCACGTACTACCGCGCACGTGGGTGCGTGCGTGAGTGTGCACTGCCCGGCTTTTGGGCGGAGCGCCTGGATGTTCGTGGTGTGAACATGTGACCTTTCCCGAGGTGGTTCGTTGATCCGCGTGACGAGCGGATCGGACGCTGGGCGGGGGTGGGTGTGGTGCGCGGGAGGGCGGCGCGATCGGTTTCGGGTCTGCGGATGCCGGCCGGGCCGTTCGTCGTTCCGGGTCCGTCGGGTGTGGCAGTGCGTGACCGGCTCAAGCGCCTGACGGCCGAGGACGATCGGGTACTGCGGCTGGTGGGTGCGCACCTAGGCGCGCTCGCCTCGCGGGATCTCAAGGCGCGGTGCTCTGACAGTCTGGAGCATTCCGCCGACGCGTGGGCGGCGCGGAAGCAGGGGCTGACGGCGTTGTCGTCGTCCCGGTGGGCCGGGACGCTCACCAAGGCGTCGCACGATCAGTGGGCACTGTCGCGGCGTTGTCAGGCGGCGCACATCCACAGCCTGGAGGCCGGAATCCGGGCGATCCGGCACCGCCTGTCACTGCCCGTGGGCGAGAAGGGATCCAAGCATGCTCCGGGCGGCTACCGGTCCGCACGGGAGTGGCATGCCAAGTCACGTCGGCTGGTCGCGCTGGAGGTCCGGCACGCGGCGGCTGTTCAGGACTGGCGGGCCGGACGCGTGCACGCGGTCCGGGGTGGCAAGCGTTTGGCGAACACCCGGCAGCACCTCGCCGAGGCCCACCTCACCGAGGCGCAGTGGCGGCAGCGGTGGGAGGCGGAGCGCTGGTTCCTCGCCGCTGACGGGGAGTCCGGGAAGCGGTACGGCAACGAGACCATCCGCGTCACCCCGGACGGCGAGATCAGCATCAAACTCCCCGCCCCGCTGGCCGCACTGGCCAACGCCCCATACGGCCGGTACGTCCTGGCCGCTCGGGTCACCTTCCCGCACCGGGGCCAGGAGTGGGCCGACCGCGTGGAAGCGAACTGGGCCGTCGCCTACCGCATCCATCTGGACGTCGCGCGGGGCCGCTGGTACGTGACCGCCGCCTGGCAATACGCGCCCGTGCCCGTGGTTCCGCTGGAGGCGGCCCTAGCGAATGGCGTGATCGGGGTGGACACCAACGCCGACCACCTCGCCGCCTGGCGGCTCGACCGGCACGGCAACCCGATCGGCAGCCCGCGCCGCTTCTCCTACGACCTGACCGGACGCGCGGAACACCGCGATGCCCAGGTCCGCCACGCCCTGTCCCGGCTGCTGCACTGGGCCAGGACCTGCGGCGTGAAGGCCATCGCCATCGAGGACCTGGACTTCACCACCGACAAGACCCGCGAGAAACACGGCCGCAAGAAGCGGTTCCGGCAGCTGATCTCCGGCATGCCCACCGGCAGACTCCGCGCCCGCCTCACCTCCATGGCCGACGCCACCGGCATCGCGGTCATCGCCGTCGATCCCGCCTACACATCCAAGTGGGGCGCCCAGCACTGGCAACGCCCCACGACCAGCAACACCCGCAAGACCAGCCGACACGATGCGGCCAGCATCGCGATCGGCAGGCGCGCCCAAGGACACCCGATCCGGCGACGGACGGCACCGCCCCACGACGACCGGAGCGATCGTCGTGGGCATCGGACCGTCCAGGCCCGACCGGGCATCCTCCGGCGTGAGGGACCCCGCCCCCGCATTCCCGGACCACGCACACGATGCGCGCCGCCCGGACGCGGAGCGAACGCGGGAGACCAGCGTGCCCAACACCGTTCGGGACACGCGGCTGAGCATGAGACCTGGCAACAGGACTCACTCCCGCTCAGTCTCTAGGAACGGTTCACCACCGCCGTACTGGCCGAGTTCCCGCCCGGCAGCGACGGGATCCGGCTGCTCAACCGCGGCCATCCCCCGCCGCTGCTGCTCACCGCCGACGGCTCCGTCCGGTGCGCGGAGCCGTCCCGCAACGCCCTGCCGCTGGGCCTCGGCGCGCTGGCGGCGGGCCGCGATCCGGACTCGGACTCCGTCGACACCTTCCCCTTCCCGCCCGGATCCGTCCTGCTGCAGGCGGGGCAGCGACGACATGGCCCTGCTGGCCGTCGCCCGGTTCCGGTCCTGGTCGGTCGCGCCGGCCCCGTCAGCCCTGTGACAGTCCGAACCAGGGCTGCCGGCCCAGGCGGTCCTGTACGACCTCCCGCGCTCCCGGGTCGGCGACCTGCCCGGCGAGATGGCCGGCGTGGGACCTGAGGGCCCCCGCGTCCGGTGCGCCGGTGGCGGCGGCCGTCCGGGCCAGGACCTCGGCGGCCAGGGCCCCGTCCCAGTCGGTGAAGGCGTCCGGCTGTTGGGCGATCAGCTCCGCGTAGCGGGGCGCGTGCAGGACGGCGATGTGCGGGCGGCCGATGGCCAGGGCCGTCCAGGCGATGGTGTACTCGGCGCGGCCGTGGTTGGCCACGGTGCCCGATCCTGCCTCCAGCCAGTGGAAGCAGGCCGCGTACGCCTGGTAGAGCGCGCGGTCCTGCTCGGCGCGAGGGGTGTGCGGTGTGAGCTCGAACAGCAGGTCGCCGAGTTCGTTGTTGAGCTCGACGGCGAACCACCGGTGCAGGTCCCCCTGGCTCGGCCGGCGGCTGCCGAACGCCGAGACCACGTCCTGCCAGCGCCGGAAGCCGTACTCGTGGGCGATCACCGCCTGGGCGTCGTGCAGGCCGAAGCGGGCCGGATCCACCGGCCCGGCGCCGATGGCCGCCGCTCGGGCGTGTGCGCCCGGGTGTGCGTTGATCACGGCCAGCCGCAGGTCCTTGGCCTGGGTGCGGAGGTGGCCGAGTTCGGCGTCCGCGGGCAGGCTCACCAGAATCGGGGCTGTGCGGGGATGGTCTCCAGGTCGGTGAGCACCAGTTCGCGGTCCTCGTCCTGGACGATGTCCTCGGCCGCCGCCAGGGCCTGCTCGGTCCAGGCGCGGGCCTGTTCCTTCTCGCCGGCCACGGCGCTGGCGCGCGCCAGGGACTCGTAGGCGAAGGCCAGATCCCAGTCGCCGATCTCATGGGCACGGCAGATCTCCAGCCCGCGCCGGGCGTGGTGCAGCGCGGGTTCGGCGCGGCCCAGCACCGCGTAGACGCGCGAGCACTGCCACTCGCCGCGGCTGAGATTCGCCGGAACGCCGACCCGGCCCCAGTGGTGGCGCGATGCGTGAGCCATGTGCACCATGTCGTCGTCCTCCTCCACCGTGCGGTCCTCCTTCTCCAGCAGCCGCCACACCCCGTTGAACAGCTCGATGGCCAAGCGCCGCTCGGCGTCCCTGTCTTCCATGCCGCCCTTGCCGTTCTTGGCTTCCTTGGCTTCCGTGTCGGCCATCGGTGCCTCGATTCCGTCCTCGATGAGATGATCCGTGCGGTGGACCTCGCCCCGGAGCCGGTCCAGGCGGGCCTGCAGCCTGCGCCGGTGCTTCACCAGGACGAGCCGGATGCCCGCCTCGTCGTCCGGCATCGCCAGACACTCCCTGATCTGCTCCAGCGGCACGTCGACCGAGCGCAGAAGCTGCACCAGCCGCGCGTGGGCGACCTGTTCCGGCCCGTAGAACCGGTATCCCGTCGCGGGGTCGACCAGCGCGGGTGCCAGCAGCCCGACGCGGTCGTAGTGCCGCAGCGCCTTCGCGGTCAGCCCGACGCGGCGCGCCAGCTGTCCGACGGTGATCAGCTCGGGTCCGTCCATGCGCCGAATGTAGAACCTTGCCGCGCGGGAACCTCAAACCCGGCGCAGCCGGTCAGGTGGTTCCGCCTTCCCCGGCGCCTTCCCCGGCGCCTTCCTTTGTGGGGATGGGCAGCTGGTTGAGGGCGTAGTACACGGCCATGGCCCCGTGCAGGGCGAGGGTCAGCGGCGCCGAGACGAACGACAGACCCACGAGCGCCGGGTAGATCAGATTCCCCAGCGCGAACCGCCCCCGGGTCGCCCGCGCCGCCTCGACATCGACCCGGGCGTCGAAGAGGTGCCCCGTGCGCGTCAGCCACCACCACACAAGCCCGAACGTGAACGCGTGCGCCACCATGAAGCCGCTGTAGAGCGCCGCGGCCACATGTGACGCCTCCCCCTCCCTCAGATACTCGGCCAGCAGAGCCGTGGGCCAGGGCAGGGCGGCCACGACCAGCAGCAGGAGCAGATTGAGGAAGAGCAACGTCCGGTCGACGCGCGCGACGTACCCGAAGACCGTGTGATGGTTCGCCCACATGATGCCGATGACCAGGAAGCTGACGACATACGCCGCGTACGACGGCCACTGGGCCCCCAGGGCCGTCCAGAGATGCTCGCCGGCGCCCTCGGGCACCTTGATCTCCAGGATCAGCAGCGTGATCGCGATCGCGAACACCCCGTCGCTGAACGCTTCCACCCGTCCCGACTCGTTCATCTCGTCACCGCTTCCTACGTCATGGGCAGGAGTATCCGAACGTTCCCCGGGCCTCGATCGGGGCCGGCGCCCCTCCCGCCGTACCGGACGGGCGGACCTGCAGCCGGGCGCTGCCCCGGAACAGCCCGGAGCCCCTTACAGTCCAGCGGAGATGGACCGTCACCGTGCGCTCGCCCCGCCGCGCGGTCTCGGTCAACTCACCCGAGTCCTGGCCGTCACTGCGCAACCAGCGGTACGTCACGGGCCCACCGCGCCCGTCGGTGGTCATGACCCCGACCAGGTCGGCGGTCTGGCCGCATCGCAACTCGGCGGTGGGCGCACGGACTTCGGCGCCGATGACGGCCGGGCCCGCGCCTGGGCGCAGCAGCAGCCACAGCGCCACGGCGAAGGCTGCCAGGGCCGCCGTCGCGCCCAGCCAGGCCCGCCGACGGCTACGGCGGGCCGGTGCCGGGGCTGCGACGGGCCACAGGGCGCGCAGGGTTTCCTGCTCGTCGAGGGGGACGCCGGGGCCGAAGCGCAGCAGGATGTCCCCGTCCTCGCCCGCCTGCTCGCTCGTGTCCGGGTCCGGGTCCGGGTCAGCCGTACGGGGGACGCGGTTCCGCTTGCCGAGGACGGTGGCCTGCTCGTCGGTTGCTGTACCGGAAGCCGGTTCGGACACGGGAGCCGGTTCGGACGCGGCGGCGGGCTCCTGGCTGTACGCGTCCACGGCCGCGCGCAGTGCGGCTCGCTCCAGGAATCCCTCGGGGAGTACCGAACGCCCGCCGGTGAGCGTCCGGCGGGCTGCGGCGAGGCCGTCGGAGGCGGCGGTGTCGCGGCAGCGCGCGAACAGCTCCGCTGCCGTGGTGCCGTCCACCGCCCAGGCGTCACCGAGGGTTCGGGCGAGAGCCGCCCAGGCTGTGACGTCCTCGCTCGGGGCGCATTCCGACAGTGCCGGTGCGGCCAGCAGGGCCGCACCGTTCGGGGCGAGCACGACGGTGTCGGCACCCAGTGATCCATGGGCCAGTCCGGCCGCGTGCAGGGCGAGCAGGGTCTGGGCGGTCTCGTTGAGGACGCTGGCGACGCTGCCCGCGTCCGGACCGGCCGCATCGCCGGCCCCGTCGCCGGCGGCCAGCAGATCGGCGAGCGTCGGTACCGGTGGCCGGGCGGTGAGCAGCCACACCTCCCCCTCTTCCTCCACGAGGTCGACCGCGGCGATCACGCCGGGCAGACGTAGCGCACCCACCGCGAGCACGGAGGCCACCAGCCTCTCGCGGGCGCCCTCCGGCGCGAGCAGGGCAGGGTCGATCCGTAGCGCTCCCAGCCTGGGCGCGTCCTGGGAACCCAGGGCATGCCAGACGCCGGCGGGGGACCGGCGCGACCAGCCGGACAGCGGACGGCCAGCAACACTTGCGGACGCGGAAGCGGATGGCGTCATCTCGGCGTGCTCCCTTCGGATGTCAGCACGGCGGTGCGTCCTTCGACGCCGACTGGGTGCCGTTCGCGGCCGTCGGGTCGCTGGTGACCGAGACGTTCCAGGTGCCCTTGCACGGGTGGTTGGAGAAGTCGGCCTCGAAAATCACGGAGTACTGGGTGCTGCCCGACAGCGGCTGGGTCCGGGAACCGTAGGGCTCGGCCGGGGTGTTGGCGAAGAAGCTCGCGGTGACGGCCAGCGGTCCGGTGCCAGTGGTGTGCACCGTCACGTCGGCGATCAGCCAGGTGCCCGGTTTCTGTTCACGCTGCCAGGAGTTGATGGTGATCCGGACCGTACCCGCCGTGGGAGACGGAGATGGAGACGGCGAAGGAGACACCGATGACGAAGGCGAAGGCGAAGGCGCCGCGCTGGTGGACGTGACGGGTGGTGGGCTGCTCGCCGAAGGAGTCGAGGGGACGGCAGTGACACCACTCGGCGACGGGCTCGCCGAGCCGGTGGGCGGCCCGCCGGTCACCGGGACCGACGGGGACCGGGGCGGCGCGGACGGTACCGAAGTGGCCGCGGTCGTCACCGTGTCGTGCGTGCCCGGCGGCATCGCGAGCGTCGCCCCGCCGATGACCACAGCGAGCGCGGCCGCCCCGACGGCGGCCCTCCAGGCGTTGCGCTTCAACCGGCCGAGCACGGTCAGCGCGAGCGCTGTCCCGCCCACCGCCGTTGTCGCGAAGGGGAACAACAGGGCGAGCAGCGCGGCGAGTTCGGCGAGCCGACGGCGTCCTCGCTCCTCCCAGCCGGCACCGTAGCCCTCGGTGGCGGCCCGCTCCAGCTCGGCGAGGAACGCCTCGACGCCGGGCCGGTCCGCCGGGTCCTTGGCCATCCCCCGGCGCACCAGCCCGCGTACCGCCTCGGGTATCCCGTCCACCGCGACGGGCGCCCGCAGGTGCTGCAGCCGCAGCGCGGACGCATCGTCGCCGTCGAAGGGGCGCCGGCCGGTCAGGCACTCGAAGAACACCGCCGCTGCCGCGTACACATCGCCCGCCGGCCCGGCGGGCTCGCCTCCCCACTGCTCGGGCGGCATGTACGCGGGCGTGCCCGCCACGTCCGCGACACGGCCCGCGCGCAGGGCGATGCCGAAGTCGGCGAGCGTACTCGAACCGTCGAGGCGGACCAGGACGTTCTCCGGCTTGTAGTCCCGGTGGACCACTCCGGCCGCGTGGGCGGCGCCCAGCCCCAGCAGCGAGCCCTTGAGCACCACCAGTGCTGCCTCCGGGCCGGTCGGCCCTTGTGAGCGCAGCAGTTCGCGGAGGCTGATCCCGTCGATCGCCTCCATGACGATCGCGGCTCCCCTGCGCGCCTCGACGTACTCGTACAGCCGGACGACGCAGGGGTGGCGAAGGTCGCCCAGCAGGCGCGCCTCGGCCCGGAAGCGGGCCAGGAACTCCTGGTCGCCGCGGAGCCGTTCGCCCAGGTACTTGATCGCCACGGGTACGCCGGTGGCCTCGTGCCGCGCCAGTACGACGCGACCGCCCGCCCCCTCACCGAGGCTGCGCACGGCCGCGTAGCCGGGCACCGCCCAGTCGCCGTAGCCGTCCGGTCCGCCGCTCATGCCGCCCCCTCGACGGCCGGGCTGCCGGCCGTACGCCGCCGTAGCACCCGCAGCACCGCCCGGACCAGCCCCGCCCACACCGGGAACGCCACCAGGGCCACGACGGCCGCCACGGCCACCGCGTCCCATGGCGGGCTCAGCCGGCCGTCCAGCAGGTCGCCGAGCCGGGAGCGCCAGGCCAGCAGCGCGAGCACCAGGAAGCCGTAGGTCCCGGCGACCACCGCGAGGCCGTACGCGGCCATGCCCGCCTGCCGCAGCCCCGGCCGGCGGCCCGAGCGCAGGTCCTGCCACAGCCCCTTGCGGAAGTAGGCGCTCGCCTCCTCGCGCAGCCGGGGCACCCGCAGCGCGTCGGTCAGCGCCTGGTAACCGTCCAGCGGCATCAGCGGATTGAAGTTGTACAGGGTGTTCATGTAGAGCCCGAAGGCCAGATGGAACAGCACGGCCGAGGCCGGGCCGGCCGGCAGATACGCCGCGCCCACGGCGCACCAGCCCGCCAGGGCCGCGGTCGACAGCGGTCCTGACAGCGCCACCACCACGCGCGACCAGCGGGAGCCGAACCACATGTCGCTGGTGTCCACAAAGGCGAACGGCATGCCCATCATCAGCATGAACCCGCCGCGCCGGACCTTGCGGCCGTACGACTTCACCGCCAGCGCGTGGACCAACTCATGCACCACCAGCGCGCAGATGTACCCCGCGGCCAGCGCCAGCGGGCCCCAGACGCCGGACCCCCCGAAGTCCAGCAGCCGCTGCCGCCCCTGGGCCCCGAAGAACGCCACCACGCCGCCGGCGACCGACAGCCAGGCCACCACCACGCCCGTCCTGGTGAACAACCGCCAGCCGAAACCGCTGTACAGCCGGGACACCGCGCCGTCGATACCCGGTACGGACACCTCCAGCCTGAGCAGCGCCCGGTACAGCGCCTTCCCGGCCCGGCGCCATCCGCTCGGTTCCCGTTCCTCCGGCTGCCCGGGCAGTCCGCGCAGCAGCCCGGCACCGGCGAACGACGCCAGCGCGGCCTCGATCCGGGGAAGAGCGAGTTCACCGAAGCGGTCCGCGTAGGTGAACAGCAGGTCCCGCACGGTGTTCTCGCCGTCGATGGCGTTCCACAGGAAGACCTCGCGCTCGTCCAGCCGCAGATACGCCCCGGTGCGTGTGTTGCTGAGCACCCAGTAGGGCTCGTCCCGGCCGGTCGGCACCTGCTTGAGCGCCCAGCCGCCGCGTCGGCGCACCCGCGCGGTCAGTGGGCCGGTCGCTTCCGGGACCTCCTCCTCCGGGGCGGCGGCGGGGAATTGGGTGAGCTGAGTGCCGACCACCACCATGGTGCGCGAGCCGATCCGGCCGGCGTCACGCGGCTGC
This sequence comes from Streptomyces sp. NBC_01537, assembly GCF_045040445.1. NCBI lineage: Bacteria > Bacillati > Actinomycetota > Actinomycetes > Kitasatosporales > Streptomycetaceae > Streptomyces > Streptomyces sp. NBC_01537. Next base: position 2,087,682 of record NZ_CP109392.1, read on the forward strand.
TCGAACACCAGCCGGACGTCACCGACCGACACTTCGGCGCCGTCGGACAGCAGCGCGGAACCGCCGTGCAGGCTCAGTTCACCGACCGCCGTGCCGTTGAACGAGTCCAGGTCCTCGACCCGGAATCCCGTGTCGGTCCGCACGATCCGGGCATGGCGGCGCGACACACTGGCGTCCGGGAGGACGATGTCGTTGTCCGCGTCCCGGCCCAGTGTGGTCAGTTGACCGGTCAGCGGTACGACTAGCGCGGGGTCGTCCACGCCGCGCAGCCGGGGCGCTGCGAACGAGACCGGCGTGGCGCCCCGGCGGAGGGTGCCGCAGTGCAGGCAGTACGGGAAGTCCCGCCGCACATGGACACGGCAGACATGGCACAGCATCCGGCTCAGCCGGTCCCGGAACCGCTGGTGAACGTACCGCCGGACAGGCCGCCGGGGGTCGCCGTGCCGGGCGCCGCGGGCGACAGATGCGTACTGATCCCACCGGCGCCGGGGGCTGTCACGCCGCCACGCGTGCTCTCGGAGCCGCCGAGGAGGCCCTCCCGGCCACCGCCGCCCGGGTCACCGCCGGGCTCGCCACCGCCCCCGCCGGGACGACGGCCGGTGTTCTCCTGGCTGCCGCCACCGTCACCACCGTCATCACCGCCTTGGCCACCGCCGCCGCCACCGCCGGGCTCGCCACCGCCCCCGCCGGGACGACGGCCGGTGTTCTCCTGGCTGCCGCCACCGTCACCACCGCCGCCGCCCTCGCCACCACCGCCTTCGCCACCGCCGGGTTGGCCCCCGCCCCCGCCGCCGTCGCGCCCGCTGCCGCCGTCACCGCCGCCACCACCGTCTCCCCCGCCGCCTTCGCCACCGCCGCCGCCACCGCGTCCGCCGCGGTCGCCGTTCTCCTGGCTCCCGCCGCCGTCACCGCCGCCACCGCCGTCTCCCCCGCCGCCTTCGCCACCGCCGCCGCCACCGCGTCCGCCGCGGTCGCCGTTCTCCTGGCTCCCGCCGCCGTCACCGTCACCACCGCCGTCTCCCCCGCCGTCTCCCCCGCCCTCGCCGCCTTCTTCGTAGACGCCGCCGTGGCCGACGCCGAGGTGGCCGCCCTCGCCGCCGAAACCGCCCTCGCCGCCGCCATGGCCGCCGAAACCGCCGAAGTCGCCTTCGCCGCCGTCTCCGAAGCCACCGAAGTCGCCGCCGGAACCGGACCCGGAACCGGACCCGTCGTCGAACGAACCGAAGTCGCCGAAGCCCGCGTCGTCCGGACCGGCCGGGCTGGTGTGCAGGAGCCCGCCGCCCAGCAGGCTGCTGGTGCCCGTCGAGGACAGGTCGAACCCGCTGGAGGCCTCGGGGCCGGCGGCCTCCGCCGCGGCGGGTGAGTCGTGGTCACCGGCGAAGTGCGCGGCGGAGGCGTCGTGATGGGCCAGTGCGTGGGCCGCGCTGCCGAAGAAGAGAGAGGACTTGGACAGCCGCGCGTCCAGCGTGGCCGGTCCGTCCGCCGTCCCGGAGTCGACGCGGAGCCGACGCAACTGCGTCACCTGCTCGGGCGAGAGGCCGAGCGCGCGGGCGACCACATCGGGATCGCCGTCGAGCCGGGCCGCGAACTCGGGGTCGACAGCCAGCCTGGCCAGGGCATCGCGATAGGCGTGGTCGCTCATAACCTCACGTACTCCGTCGGTCTCGTGCACTGAAGTTGATCCCGGCGGGCAGCGGAGGATCCCCCTGGTCATAGGCATTCCGCGACCGTTGGACGGCCTCCCCCGAATGCCTGCACGAAACTTATAAGGGCTGACACAGGATCCACACAAGTCCCGAAGCAGCGCATTCGCCCCGCCCGCACCACCGTTGCTGGTTTGGAACCGTTTCCGCCCTGGGCACAGTGGACCGAAAGGGAGGGGACGGACAATGTCGACCTGGAACGGAATCGGCACGAAGTATCTCGGATACAGCAACCGGAACCGCGATGGCACTCACCACGCCACGGAGTGGGCGGTCCTGCTCGACCTGCCGGTGATACCGCTGCGCCGCCATCGCCTGACGGTCGGCAGGACCGCGCACACGACCACCGGCACCACCGGCAGATCGGTCACCGGATTCGTCGTGCACGAGGAGACCCCGCTCGCCGGCCGCGAGATATGCCGCACCTACCTCGTCTGGTGGCTGCTGGGCCCGCTCGTCGCCGTGGGGCCGGCTGCCCTGCTGCTGTGGTCGGTGAGCGGCAAGCAGGACGGCGGGTTCGGGTTCTGGGCGTTCGTCCTGGGTGTCTCGGCGGCCTGGGTGATCGGCGCGTCGGCGGCCATGACCGCGTACAACCGGCAGCGGCGGGGCCTGCCGAAGTGAGTGGAGTGAAACGACGCCGCCCCCGGATTCGGGCCGGGGGCGGCGTCAACCGGCCGGGGGGCCGTCCCTCCCCCGGCCGGGGTTCAGCCGGCGAGACCGGCGATCCGGGCGAGTCGCTGGGCCTCGGCACGGGTGCTGCGGGCGATCGCGTCCTCGTCGACCATCGTGAGGCGGCCGGACTCGACGACGGGCTTGCCGTTGACCAGCGACAGCGTGACCGGGGCGGCGGCGCCGAAGACGAGGGCGTTGACCGGGTCGGCGATGGAGGCGTGGGCGATGGTGTCGAGCTTCCACAGGACGAGGTCGGCGAGCTTGCCGGGCTCGATGGAGCCGATCTGGTCGGCGCGGCCGAGGACCTGGGCGCCGCCGTAGGTGCCCAGGCGCAGCGCCTGACGCGCGGTGAGGGCGGCCTCGCGGTGGGCGCCGAGGCGGTTGATGAGCAGGGCGTTGCGCAGTTCGGTGTGCAGCTCGCCGGACTCGTTGGAGGCGGTGCCGTCGACACCGAGGCCGACGGGGACCCCGGCGGCGAGCATGTCGGGGACGCGGGCGATGCCGGCGGCGATGCGGGCGTTCGACGACGGGCAGTGGGCGACGCCGGTGCCGGTGCGGGCGAAGGCCGCGATGTCGGAGTCGTTCATGTGGATGCAGTGCGCCATCCACACGTCGGAGCCGAGCCAGCCGGTGGACTCGAAGTAGTCGGTGGGCCCCATGCCGAACAGCTCTTTGCAGAACTGCTCCTCCTCGACGGTCTCGCTGCCGTGGGTGTGCAGGCGTACGCCCTTGCGCCGCGCCAGCTCGGCGCCCTGGCGCATCAGCTCGGTGGAGACCGAGAACGGCGAGCAGGGCGCGACCGCGACCTGCGTCATCGCGTCGAAGGAGGCGTCGTGGTACCGGTCGACCGTCTCCTCGGTGGCGGCCAGCGCCCCTTCGAGGGTCTCGACGGCGAAGTCCGGCGGCAGGCCGCCGTCCGACTCGCCCCGGTCCATGGAGCCCCGGGCGAGGGTGAAGCGTACGCCCATCTCGGAGGCGGCCCGGATGATGGAGCCGGACAGGTCGCCGGAGCCCCGCGGGAAGACGTAGTGGTGGTCCGCGGCGGTGGTGACGCCGCCGCGGGCCATCATGCCCAGCGAGCCCTGGGCGCCGGCGTAGGTCATCTGCTCGTCGATGCGGGCCCAGGTGGGGTAGAGGGTGACCAGCCAGTTGAAGAGGTTGTGGTCGGTGGCCAGGCCCCTGGTGAGGAACTGGTAGAAGTGGTGGTGGGTGTTGACCAGGCCGGGGGTCAGCAGATGCCCGGTGGCGTCGATCCGGCGGACCACGCCCTCCAGCCCCTCGGGGGCGGGGCCCGCGCCGACCGACTCGATGCGGTTGCCCGCGACGACGACATGACCGGTGGCGTACTCGGTGCCGGCGGCGTCGACCGTGGCGACGGAACAGTTCTCGATGACGATGCGCTCAGCAGTCATGGCGTAGGAGCCTTTCAGTCCGTGACCGGGATGCGGGCCTCGGCGCCGTCCCGCAGGACCGTGCCCTCGATGAGGCCGTAGGGGCGGTCGGCCGCGAAGTAGACCTCGTTGTCGTTCTTGAGGTCGAAGGGCGCCAGATCGACCAGGAAGTGGTGCTTGTTGGGGAGCGAGAGCCGGATCTCGTCGATCTCGGGGCGGCTGTCGACAACCCGCGACCCCATCGCGTACAGGGTCTGCTGGAGCGAGAGCGAGTACGTCCCGGCGAAGGCTTCGAGCAGGTGCCTGCGCACCTCGTCGTAGGACTGCTCCCACTGCGGGGCGCCCGCCTCGTCGCCGTCCGTCCAGTTGAAGCGCCAGCGGGCGTTGACCTCGGTGGCGAGGATGCGGTCCTGGGTTTCCTTCAGGGTGGTGTACCGGTCCCTGACGTAGCCCCAGAACTCCGAGTCGGTGGAGTTCATCACCACCAGGCCGGTGAGACCGGAGATGACCTGCCAGCTCTCGCCGTCGTAGGTGATCTCGCTGATCCGGGTCTCCTGGCCCTTGCGCACGAACGAGTGCGCCTGCGTGATCCGCTCCCAGGCGTACTCCTCGATCCGGATCCGGGCCCGCCTGATCGGCTCCTGGCTGGTGACGAAGTGCCTGGCGAGGTGGATGCCGAAGGCCTCGGCCGACTCGATCCCGTACTCCTTGGCGAAGGCGTAGACCGTGTTCTTGGTGGCGTCGGTCGTCAGGACGTTGGCGTTGCTGCCCGAGAGATGGACCTCCTCCATGTCCCCGGACAGCGCGACGGAGACATTCAGGTCCTTGATGTGGTGGGTCGCTCCGTCGCGCGTGATGCGCACGACGCGGTTCTCCGCCTTGCCGTACTGGTTCGGGCCGAGATAGGTGGGCATCGGTTAGCTCCCTCGATATACGGAGTAGCCGAACGGGTTGAGCAGCAGCGGTACGTGATAGTGCTCGCCCGGCGCGACGGCGAAGACGATCGCCACCTCCGGGAAGAAGGCGGTCCCGGCCTGCTGGTCCTCGGCTTGCTTACTGGCGGCTTGTTTACTGGCGAGATACGGCTCGGTCAGGAACTCCAGCCGTACGTGCGTGGTGCCTTCCGGCAGCTCGGGCAGATCCTTGCAGCGGCCGTCGGCATCGGTCTTCGACGCTCCATGCGGCGCCCACGGGGCCTCGCCCCCGGCGCGGACCGCCAGCCGGACGGGCACGCCCTCGGCGGGGCGGCCGATGCTGGTGTCCAGGATGTGCGTGGACACACTCGACACGGTGGACACGGATGTCATACGGGGTCCTCCTCGATCAGCCGCGTCAGGCGGATGCGGTTGATCTTCCCCAGTTCGGTGCGGACGATCTCGCGCTCGCTGTCCGTGTCGTTGCCGATCCGCTCCTTCAGCGCCGCGAGCATCTCGTCGCCACTGCGGCCCGTCGCACAGATCAGGAACACATGCCCGTGCCTCTCCTGATACGCCAGGTTCAGCTCGAGCAGCTCCTCCCGCAGCGATTCCTGCACACCGCTCTGCTCACGCGCCGACGTCGCGTCCCCCGGCTTCGGCCGCCCGATCGGCGGATGCCCCGCCATCGCCTCGGCCAGATCCTCCGCCGTCAGCGCCGCCATGGCCGTGTCGCTGGCCCGCAGCACCGCGTCGAGGCTGCCGTACGGGCGTCCCGCGACCACCGCCGCACCCCAGGCCCTGCTGGCGCACGCCTCGTGCAGCAGCCGGGCCGTCTCCGACGGATCCGCCGTGTTGAACCGGGTCAGGCCCGGCGAAGCGCTGGAAGTCACAACCGCACGCTAAGAGCGCGCGACAGCTTGCGTCAACACTTTGTTGAAAACTTCCGGTTACGAGTCGCGGTCCTTCGCCCCCGGGCCCGGCCGGGGACTCTTACAGGGACAGCCGCCCTGGCAACCCGGCCTCTGGCCATGACCGTCCTCGCCCTCCCTGGACTCCGATCATGGATGACCACTCCCCCGCCCCCCTGGCCCTCACGGCCGTCGATGCCATCAAGCGCGTCAGCGGCACTTACCCCGGACACCGGCGCGTGCACGCCCGGGGACTGTGCTTCGACGCCACCTTCACCCCTTCCGGCAAGGTCGCCTCCCTCACCACGGCGGCCCATCTCCAGTCGGACCCGACGCCCGTCGTCCTGCGCCTCTCGAACTCCAACACCAACCCGACCGTGCCCGACGGGGTCCGGGCCGGCCGCGGCCTCGCGGCGCGCTTCCTGCTGCCGGACGGAACGGCTACCGACATCGTCTCCGTCAACATCCCGGTGTTCTTCGCGGCCACCCCCGAGCAGTTCCTGGAGCTCCTCGACGCCCTCAGCAAGGACCCCGCCACCGGGGCCCCCGACCCGGCGAAGGTCCAGGCGTACGCCGCTGCGCACCCCACGGCCGCCCTCGGCCTGCAGGAGGCCGGCCGGATGCCCATACCGGTCAGCTACGGCACCGCCCGCTACTGGGCCATCCACGCCTTCATCTGGGTCGACGCCCACGGCGAGCGGCGCTCGGTCCACTACCGCTGGGAGCCCGACGCCGGGCTGCAGGAGCTGCAGGAAGAGACGGCGGCAGACGAAGACCCCGAGTACCTGGCCAAGGAGCTGGTCCAGCGCCTCGCCGACGGCCCCGTCGGCTTCACGCTCCACGTTCAGCTCGGCCAGGACTGCGACCCCACCGACGACCCGACCAAACCGTGGCCGGCTGACCGCCCCGAGATCATCGCGGGCCACCTGCAGGTCACCGCCCCGGTCGCGGACCAGGAGCACTGGGCGGGCCAGGTCTACGACCCCACCCGGATCACACCCGGCATCGAACTCTCCGACGACCCGGTCCTCGCGTTCCGCAGCCAGGCCTACGCCGTCTCCTATGAGCGCCGGGCGGGAGGCCGTTGACCATCGACCGGGACCCGCCCGGAGGGTTCCGGCCGCTCACCTACTCGCCTTCTACCTGCGCCTTTGTGTCCCGGGCGGCGTTCTCCCGGTTCAGGTAGTTGTAGACAAGAACCTTACTCAGGCGTGATCTCGTGAGTCGGATTCACTGAGGATGGCTCCTGGGGAGCGGAGTAGCACTGCGGTTTCTGGGCGAGGGCCGTTCATCCTCGCCCACCCGGCCCGCTCCCGGCGGCGGATGCTTGGTGCGTACGGACTACTGGTGGTCGCCATGGCATTGGTCGTGGGCATGCGGTCGGTCTGAGCGGGCCGATGTGCTCTGCCTGACAAGTACTTGAATCACCGTCAGCTCTCTTGTGTAACCTTTGACTTCAGCTCTGCCATGGGTCGGCTGAGCAGAACGGGGACGGGGGATCAACGATGGGACGGGACAGCTTCGGCAGCCAGGTGGAAACCCTCAGGACCGAGGGCAAAGCCTTCACCGACATCGGCAAGGACTTCCGGTCAGCGGTGAAGCTCCTGGTCAACGGCCTCACGGCACTGGAGGGCGGGTCTCCGCCGAGCGACGCCTCCATGGGCGAGCAGTTCTGGAGCGGCCTGACGACGCTCGACAGCAAGGCCGGTTCACCTCCATGGGGCGACGACGAGATCGGAGAGAAGTACGGCGTCGTCTACGAGGGTCTGCGCAACGGCATGTACGAGTCGATGGGACACCTCGCCGCCAAGCTCCAGGAGATCGGTGGCGGCCTGGCCGCGATGGCCAGGAACCACGAGACCAACGAGGGCTTCACCGAGTCGATGCTGAATCAGCACATCCAGAACGAAGAGGCGTACTCGAAGACCGTCGTGTCCATGAAATCACCTCAGGTCTGAGCCTGGGCTCCTGACCTGGGCCTGACCTGGGGCAGCGCCTTCATCACGCGTATCGACGGGGGATTCGACCGTGATCATGCTGCCGGACTCACTGGAGTGGGTCCTGGAAATGCTCGGCTTCGACTGGCCGACCGCAGACGAGGACAAGCTCTTCGAATGCGCCAACGTCTGGCGGCAGTTCGCCGCCAACGTCGATTCGCTTCAGGTACGCGGCGTCGTCGCGGCCGGCAACGTGACGTCGGAGAACTTCGGCGACTCCATCGACGGCTTCACCACGTCCTGGGAGAAGTTCTCCGGCAACTCCGGCTACCTCGACGACGCCCGCAGCGGCGCCGAGATGATCGCCTTCACGCTGGAGGCGGCGGCATACCTCGTCATCGGCATGAAAATCGCGGTGATCGCCCAGATCATCATCCTGGCCGTCGAGATCATCGCCGCCCAGGCATCCGCGCCCTTCACCCTCGGCCTCTCCGAACTGGGCGCCGCCGCCGGTGTGGCCACCACCCGCATGATCTGTCGCAAGATCATCAAAGAGGTCGCCAAACAACTGTGGGACGCGGTGCTCGAGACCGCCAAGGAACCTTTCGTCTCGGCCCTCCAGGCCATGGTCTCCGACATCATCGCCCAGACCGTCAACCAGAATTTCGGCGCCCAGAGCGGTTACGACCTCAGCCGCACCGCCGACGAAGGCATCTCGGCCGGCAAGGACGCCCTCAAGAACTCGGCCAACACCTTCGGTGAAGCCCTCCGCGACGGCGCCGCAGGCAAGGCCGGCCACCACGCCCGGACCGCGGCGACCGGAGGCCAGACGGACGGCGGGGACTCGGACAGCGGCACCCCGGACTCACCGTCGAACCGCCCGTCGTCCGACGACGGCGCTTCGACGTCGCAGTCCCCCGGCAACGACTCCTCGCCGGAAGCGCAGCCGTCCTCCGGCGAATCATCGACGAGATCCGACACCTCTCCCAACACCACGTCCCCATCCTCGCCTTCAACGTCAGCGCCTTCCACGTCCAGCCCCTCCCCCACCACGGCCACGCCGGATTCGACCACCCGCAGCTCGGCTCCCACGTCAACCGGCGACACCGCCCCGTCCAGCTCCCCGAGCCCATTCGACGTAGGCACCCAGCAGTACAACGAGAGCCGGAACCAAGCGCCCACCAACGACGGTTCCTCCGCCCCCGACACAACGCGCCCGGACAGCACCACACCCGTCTCTGACCACCGTTCGGCCGCCGACCCGCCCCAGTCCACGGGCCCGGCCACCACCAGCCCCGACGCCTCCCCCGCCACAGACCCGCGCTCGGCCCCGGGTCCGAGCCCCGCCACGGACGCGCGCACCACCACCCCCGACGCTTCCCCCGTCACGGACCCGGCCACCACCACCCCCGACGCCTCCCCCGCCACAGACCCGGCCACCACCACCCCCGACGCCTCCCCCGCCACAGACCCGCGCACGACCACCCCGGACGCCTCCCCCGCCACGGACCCGCGCTCGACCCCGGGGCCGGGCCCCGCCACGGACCCGGCCCCCACGCCCGACAGCTCACGCCCGGACCCCGCCCCCGCTACTGCCCCCGCCTCCAGCCCCGATCCACGCACCACACCCGACGCCGGCCCGGCCCCGGCCCCCGCCCCGGACTCCGTACGCCCGGACGGCGGCACCCACGCCCCCGACGCCACACGCCCGGACACCCCGGCCCAGCCCACTACGCACCCCGGGCCCAGCCCCTTGCGCAGCGACCCGGGCAACCCCAGCAACCCCGGCGAGCCGAGCAACAACAACGGGACCAGCAACAACGGTGACGGAAGCCAGAGCCCCACCCGCCCGTCCGCCCCGCATGCGCCCACCCCCGCCCCCGCGTCCGCCCCGCACATCGGCGCGCCCGACCGAAGCCCCGCCGCCTCGCCCCACCAGGACTCGGCTCCCCGCCACCACCAGGACGACGACTCCCTGAACATCCAGGGCGGCGCCACCGTCACCGCACCCCGCCCGTCCACGCTCCCCGCTGACTCGCCCACCCAGGCCCCGCAGAGTCAGACGGCCGCCCCGCAGACGCCGGGCCCGATGGCCGCCGCCCCTGGCCCGATCCCCCGGCAGTCCGCTCCCACCACCACTCCCACCCGTGCCGGCAGCCCGACCGCCCCGACCGGGCCTCGCCCCACCGAGCGGCCCGCCCAGCCGGCTCCGCCCCGCGACGGCCCCATTCACGACGTCTCGCGCCAGGAAGCAGCCACCCGCCCGGACAGCCGGCGGCTCGACGGCCCCCGGCGAGAAGAAACGTCACGCCCGTACAACCCCCGCTTGGACGGCCCCCGGCGGGACGCACCGGCACGTCCGAACGACCCGGCCGGATCACGCGCCGACAGCCAACCCACCGGTCCTCACCAGCCGCACACCACCCCTCAGACCGCCGAGCCGCTCACCGACAGTCTCAACACCCACCCCGGCGGCCTGCTCCCGCGCGACCCCAATGACCAGCAGGCGCGTCAGCCGCTCCGCACTGACCAGGTCGTACCGAAGTCCGAACAACCGGCAGCCCTTCCACGGGGCGAGCGCGAGAGCATTCCGGCCAACCGCAGCGCGAACATCTCACAGCACATCGCCAACGCGCTCGGCGACGGCCCGCTGATGTACGGCAGGCCCACCAGTCCGGACACCGCCCCGGACACCCCTTCGGACACCACCCGGCACACCCCGGCAACCGAGTCCGGCCACGCCCCCACGCCGGACGACCGCTCAGCAGTGGAACAGCGCCCCGACACCAGCACCGTCCCTGCCCCCGCCTCGGACTCGCGCCCGTACGACGTCCCCGGCGGTGTCCTCCACCCCGACCCGGTCGATCAGCGGGCCTTCCTGGACTCCTTCCCCCACAACGAGGACGGCACCCCCCAACGCCATCCCGATCCCAACGAAGGCGACTGGCTCAACAACCTCAACGGCCAGAACCGGAACGAACCCGGCCGCGCCAACAACTGTCCCGACGGCTCCCTCTCCTTCATCGACGGCTACTCCGGCAACCCCACCGTCGCCGCCCCGCGCACCCCTGACCTCAACCCGGACGGCACCCCCTCCGACCGCGGCGAGGCCAACGGCCGCGACCGCATCGAGAACGCCCTCGGCGCCAAGTACTCGGACTACGGCGACGGCCCCGACGCGTACAACCGCCTCGAAGAGACCCTCCGCCTCCAGGGCCACGGCTCCCAGGCCTCGATCATCACCCAGGACTCGGCAGGCCGCTCCCACGCATGGAACGTCGTCAACCACAACGGCCGGATCACCTACGTCGATCCCCTGACCGGCGCCCGTAGCAACAAACCCCTCTACGACGGCACGCACGGCGTCTTCGCCATCCCCCTCGACCCCGACCGCCGCCCCGTGAACACCGACGCGCTCCAACCGTCCGGCACGCATGACGAGCGCCGCGCTCCCGCCGAACCCGCCGGCGTCGGCCCGAGTGACCCCGAGGACGTCAGGGAAAGGGTCAAAAGGCAGGTCGCCAAGGCAAACTCCGATCCCAATTGGTTCGGGAAGTACTACCGGGCCGCGGACGGGCATCGCCATAGCACAGAGCAACGGGACGAGAACGGGCATCTGCTGCCGATACTGCGGGCCACCGGGGATCCGCAGAACCCGTGGATGGCGGCGAGCGATGTCCCGCCGGCCGAAACGGAGACCTACAAAGAATCCGAGACCAGGGAAGGGGAACGCGGGAAGGGCGTAACCGAGGAGAATCTCAACCGGCTCGACGAGGCCGCGGAGAGGCGCCATCAGGCAATCGAGGCCGACCGGGAACCGCACCGAGAAAGGAAGGCCGCGCAGGACGCCCTTAAGGACGACCAATCTCCCGAAAACGAACAAGCCTTTACGGAGGCCGACGAAAGACACAGCCCACTGCACGGAGAAATGACCAGGGCAAGCGAGAGCTACGGCGACGAGGTAGCCGAGTTTCACGCCATCCCCGAGAATTTTCCGGATGCCACGCGAATCGACAACCGGGGCTCCGGAAACAACAGATTCGACCAGGTATGGCGAAGTCCGGACGAGGACTTCGACTTCATTGTCGTCGAGGCCAAGGGATCGCTGGAAGCGGATCTCGGCGAACGCAAGGGACTCACACCGTCAGGAGACCCCGATCCGCAGCAGCCGGATCCGGAACAGCCCGATCCGGAACAGCCGGATCAGACAGGTGAGACAGATGAGACAGGCGGGGAGGCCTCTCCGAGTCCCGCCGTCCCGCAGGTCAAGCAGGGCACTCGCGAGTACTTCAAGGTAATCTTGCATGAAATGACGACCCGCGGAAACAGAGATCTCGCTGCCGCGGCTTCAGAAACCGATCCGGCGAAGGCCGAAGCAGCCATGGAGAGAGCCGAAGCCGAAATCGAGTTGGCAAGAGAGTTGCGCGAAGCACTGAAGAACGGTCGGGTGAAGTACGTTCTCGTCAAGGGAAGCCCCGACGGTGAGCAGCACAATGGATACCTGATGAAGGAATTCGACGTCAGGACGGAAGAAGAGAAGGAAAATGATCCAAGTTCCACGCCATGACTACCCGACCGGGTATCTGGAGAGGATCCTGCGAGCACTGGAAAAAAATCTGCAGGGCGAGATCAATGACCTGGAGGACAGCCCGGAATGGTTCACCATGGCTCTGGGTTCCGCGCTCACCGTCTTCAACAGACGGTGTTCCGAGGATGCGACGGCTGACAAGCTCGAAACCTGGGAATCCTTCGTCACCGCCATGCAGGTGGGCTCCGCCCTCTTCACGTCGGCGCTCGCGACCACCGACACCGTCGAGTGCCTGATCAACCACCAGAAGCGCACCATCCGATCAGGCGCCCGCCCCTGGGCCCACGCGGGCAACTGGCTCACAGCATTCTGGCTTGCCTGCACAGGCCGCGAGGAGCGGCGGATGACCGAGCTGTGCCAGGTGCCGGTCTCGCTCATGCGGCAGTCCGGAGCCGTCTTCGACGACTATATCTACCACTGGGTGGAAGCACTCCAGGCGTACTGGCTCAAACGCCCTGAACTCGGCAACAAGCTCGTGGCCGCAGTCGAAGGCACCGACCCCGACGCCCTCCGTCACACGGCACCCCCGGCCGTGCTCCAGCTCATGTATCCGCCCATGAACCTGCTCACCCAGCTGGTCCGCGGCAACCAGGACAGGTTCAACACCGAACTCGCCCAGGCCCTGGAATGGCACAAGGACTACTGGACCCGCACCGAAGAACGCGCACTCCACTCCGACGGCCTCATCGCCCTCGCCCCCATGGGCGTCACCGGCCTCGCCCTCCTCACCGGCTTCACCATCGACGTCGAATCCGACTACATGCCCCAGCACCTCGTCAACGGCGACTGGGTCGGCGAGTTCGCCACGTAGCCCCCGCCCCCACCACGCAAGGTCCGCAGCCGCTACGCCCATCCCCGGCTGCCGGACGGCAGCCACGCGTAGACCAGGTAGCCGATGTCGAATTCGTGGACGTGCATGGGGGCGGGGCATCGCTGTCCAGAAGCTCCTGGAAGAGAGCTTCCGTCTCGTAGCTCCACACCCAGGTGTCGGGCTGCAGCTGAGTCGCGCTGCGTTACGTCAGTCACCCTGCCGCGACTGCTCGTCGCCCCCACGCGCCTTAGCCCGCTGCTCGTTGGTGTAATTGATGTAGTTGTAGACGGTGAACCGGCTGACGCCCAGCGCCGAGGCGACCGTCTCCACGCCGTGCCGGACCGAGAAGGCGCCGCGCTCCTCCAGGATCCGGACGACGGTCTGCTTCTCCTTGCGGTCGAGCTCGGACAGGGCCTTGCCGTGCCGGCGCTGGAGGTCGGCGAGTATGTGGTCGAGGGAGTCGGCGAGGTGGGGCAGCCGTACGGCGATGACCTCGTGGCCCTCCCAGCTCAGGACGACGTCATCGCCGCCGGCATCGGCGGGCGCGATGAGCTCCGCGCCCATCGCGTCGGCCAGCGGCTTGATCGCCGCGCTGAACGGGTGATCCCCGGCCCCAGCCCCAGCCCCGGTCACTTGTCGCTCTCCCCGATGACGTTGACCTGCAGGGAGACGCGCGTCGCGCCTGCGTCCAGGGTGCGTCGCAGCACGTCGCCGACGGCTGCCACGACCTGGTCGACGGTGCCTTCGGCGGTGTTGCCGAAGGGGCCGACGTCGACCGCGTCCAGTTCGGCGGTCTGCACGACCTCGCGCGCGACGAGGGCGTGCTGGGGAGCCTCGTCGAGGTCGAAGGGCTCGGTCGTGAATTCCAGTCTGAGTCGCACCATGGGTCCACGGTAGCCGTGGGCGCATGGTGCGAGGACCGGGCTACCGGCCTGTGAAGTGGGCGGGGCGTTTCTCCAGGAAGGCCCGCATGCCCTCCTTCTGGTCGTCGGTGGCGAACAGGGCGTGGAAGAGCCGCCGCTCGAAGAGGACGCCTTCGCGCAGGCCGACCTCGAGGGCTCGGTCGACCGCCTCGCGGGCGGCCATTGCGGCGGGTTTGCCGTGGGAGGCGATGGCGGCAGCGGCGGTGGCGGCCTCGTCGGCGAGGCGGGCGGCGGGGACGACGCGGGCGACGAGGCCGGAGCGCTCGGCTTCGGTGGCGTCCATGAGGCGGCCGGTGAGGATGAGGTCCATGGCTTTGGCCTTGCCGACGAGGCGGGTGAGCCGTTGGGTGCCGCCGATGCCGGGGATGACGCCGAGCTTGATCTCGGGCTGGCCGAAGCGGGCGGTGTCGGCGGCGATGACGAAGTCGCAGAGCATTGCGAGCTCGCAGCCGCCGCCGAGTGCGTAGCCGGCCACGGCGGCGATCTTGGGCGTACGGAGGGCGGCGAAGGCGTCCCAGCCGGCGAAGTAGTCCTCCGCGTACATCTCGGGGAAGGTGCGGTCGGCCATCTCCTTGATGTCGGCGCCGGCCGCGAAGGCCCGCTCGGAGCCGGTGAGGACGAAGCAGCCGACGCCGGGATCGCGGTCCAACGGCCGCAGCGCGTCCGTGAGTTCGGTCATGAGCTCGGCGCTCAGCGCGTTGAGCACTTCGGGGCGGTGCAGGGTGACGGTGACGACCCGGTCGTGCCGTTCGATCTTCAGGGTGTTCATCAGACCTCCTCCACGAGGTTCACGAGTCCCAGATCGCGCCGTACGCGGGGATGCCGCGGCGCTCCAGGCCGTGCACGACCTGCCAGGTGAGCTTCTTGTTCGAGATGCAGATGACGGCCTCGGCCCCGGTCTCGGCGTACGCGGCGAGCGCGAGCCGCACCATGTCGGGCTTGCCGTGCTCGGAGGTGTCCCAGATGAGGGCCTGCGGCTGGACGGCGAGGATCTCGTCGACGAGTCCGTCCCCGTAGGTCGTACGGGGGCTGCGGGTGGCCCAGACGAGGTGGGCGGGGACCTCGCGGGCGAGGAGGTGGGGCAGGACGGGGCCGATGCCGCTGCCGGTGGCGACGTAGACGACCTTGCTGAACAGGGTCTCGATGTTGGCGACGCCGGCGGTGGTGATGCCCTTGACCCAGAGGTGGGAGGGGGTGTCGTCGATGAGGGCGCCGGTCCAGTCGCCGGCCCGGGAGATGGTGAGGCGGAAGCCGGTGCTGCCGGGGGCGGGGACGTTGGCGAAGGAGTGCCATTCGAGGAGGGGGTGGCGGCTGACGGCGGTGGAGGACCCGGCGAAGGGGGTCTCGCCGTAGTCGAAGCGGGCCAGCACCACGTGGGACGAGGGCCGTTCGATGTCGACCGGCACCCGGCGCAGCCGCAGCCAGGGCAGGGCGACGCTCAAGGTGAGGACGGCCAGCACGGCCAGCTCCGCCGGGCCGGCGGTGAGGGCGAGCAGGAGCCAGAGCAGGGCGAGGGCGGCCCAGCCGCCGAAGCGGTGGGTGCGCTCGAAGCGGTCGTGGCGGCGGGCACGCAGCGGGGGGAGGGCGGTGGCGATCATGCCGGTGAGCAGGGCGACGATCGCGTACGAGAGGGTCAGCGCGCCGGCGGAGCCGCCGCGTACCGTCAGGGCCGCGACGAAGCCGAGGAACCAGGCGGTGCCCGCGAGCGCTCCGCCGACGTGCAGACCGCCGAAGTGGTAGACCTTCGCCAGCGTCCAGCGGATCCGCAGCGGCCAGTGGACGGGGGCCGAAGTGGCAAGGCGGAAGAGGAGATTGACGACGTACTGCTGGCGGATCACGATCGCGAGGGCGAAGTTCGCGAGCGCGGCCCTGGACAGGGACGCGGTGGCGATGCCGCCGGGCAGGGCGTGGGCCAGCAGCGCGAGGTTCGCCGCGAGGACGAGGGCGATGAGGCGGTTGTAGTGCATCAGGCGCGGGTGTTTGAGGATCCGGCGCGGGAGCGCGGTCAGCGGCGGTAACCCGGCGCCGGTGCTCGCGGGGGCGGAGAGCTCTTCGGCCGTGGTCATGAGGCGGCCCCCACGACCCCCACGGCTCCCACGGCCCCCGCGAGGGCCAGGCTCAGCAGGGCGGCCTTGTCGATCTTGCCGCGTCCGGTGAGCGGGAGCGCTCCCAGAGAGTGCACGGCATCGGGTACGCAGTAGTACGGCAGGGCACGTGCCACCGCCGCCCGCGCGGCCTCCGGGTCCACGCCCGCCCCCGACAGGCCCGCCCCCGACACGAACGACACCAGCGTGCGGTCGTCCAGCTTCAGCGTCGCCGCGCGCACGCACCCGGGCACCGACTCCAGGACCGCCGACACCGCGTCGAGCTCGACCCGGAAACCGCGGATCTTGACCTGGTCGTCGGTCCGGCCGAGGTGTTCCAGCTCGCCGTCGGCCGTCCAGCGGCCGAGGTCGCGGGTCCGGAACATCATCCGGCCGCCGCCGAGGAAGGGGTCGGGGGCGTAGCGCTCCGCGTTGAGTGCCGGGTTGTCCAGGTACCCGGCCGACACGCAGTCACCGCCCGCCCACATCTCGCCGGTCTCGCCGGGGCCGCAGAGCCGCCCGCGCCCGTCGAGGACGTACACGGTGTTGTTGGGGGTGGGCCGCCCGATCGTCAGCAGCGGCTTGCCGGGATGGTGCCGCTCCATCGTGTTGACGATCGTGGTCTCGGTCGGCCCGCAGGAGTTGTAGAACGCGCAGATGCCCGCCCACCGGTCGGCCAGTGGCCGCGGGCACGGCTCTCCGGCCACGGCCACCGCCTTCACCCGGGTGCAGCCTGCGGGATCGACGCGGCTGAGCACGCTCGGCGTCGCGATGACCACGTCCGCGGTACGGACGGCCTCGGCGATGTCCTTGCCGCGGATGACGAGCGTGGAGCCGTGACCGAGGGCGCCCAGGATCTCCCAGGCGGCCATGTCGAAGGCGATGTTGAGGATCTGGCTGACCCGGGTGCCGGGGCCCATGCCCAGGCTGCCGGGTTCGGTGAGCAGGATGTTGCACACGTTGCGGTGGGTGACGGTCACACCGTTCGGCCGGCCCGTCGTGCCCGAGGTGAACAGCACGTAGCAGCCGTCGTCGGGCGCGACCGCCCGCGCGGGCACGAAGTCGGGCGCCGGGCGGTGGTGGGAGCCGGTCTCCCGGTCCACCGCGATGAGGCGGTGGCCCTCGGGTACGGGGATGCGGTCGGCCAGCTCGGCGAGGGTCAGGATGACCTTCGTCCGGGCCGTACGGATGATGTGGCGCAGCTGTTCCTCGGGGGTGACGCCGATGTCCTGCGGTACGTACGCGGCGCCCGCCTTGAGCGTGGCCAGCAGGCCGACCAGCATCGGGATCGAGCGCCGGACGAACAGCCCGACGTTGTCGCCCGGGCGCACGCCGGTCGCGGCCAGCCGGGCGGCGAGCCGGTTGGCCCGCCGGTTGAGCTCGCCGTAGGTGATGGCCGTGCCCTGGTGCTCGGCCGCGACCGCGTGCGGGTCGGCGGCGGCGTGGTGCTCGAAGGCCTGGTGGATACGCGCGTACGGGACCGGCTGCGCCGGTCCGCGCTCAAAGCGCAGCGCTGATGCCAACTCCTGATGCAGCACGTCGTGTTCCTCCATGTGGGGTGGGTGGAACGAACGCGGAACGGAAGAAACGGCCGTCGGTCACAGTGGGCACAGCTGTATCGCCAGCCCCAGACAGCACTCTGGCCCCTCTGGTTGAAAGCGTAAGGACAGCCGAGGAGCGGGCGGTAGATGGCCTTGCGTCGGGACTCGGCCAGCTTGGCCGGCCGCCGGGCCAGCGCGTCAGCCGCGAGCGGGGCCACCATCAGCGACGCAGTCATTCGCACTCACGTCCGAAAAGGCGGACTTGCCAGCGGGTGGCGTGGCGGCACGGCTCTTGACAATCGCCGCCCGGCTGATTCAGCCTTCCATTAAGCAGAATTCACTTTCCGCAATACGGAAGGAGCATCGAGTGGGCTTCAACGACACGCGCTTCGATGTGAACCTCTCGATCCTCTTCACGGAACTCCCGCTCCTGAAGCGCCCCGCAGCCGCCGCGGCGGCCGGTTTCGACGCGGTCGAGCTCTGGTGGCCCTGGCCGGACGCCCCCGTTCCGGCCCGGTCCGAACTCGACGCCCTGCGCGCGGCCTTGACCGATGCCGGTACACAGCTCGTCGGCCTGAACTTCTACGCCGGACAGCTCCCCGGCCCCGACCGGGGAGCGCTCTCCGTCCCCGGCGAGGAATCCGAGCGCTTCCGCGCCAACATCGAGGTCGCGGCGGACTTCGCGGAGTCCGTGGGCTGCCGTGCGCTCAACGCGCTCTACGGCAACCGGGTCGAGGGCGTCTCCGAGGAGGAGCAGGACCGGCTCGCCCTGGAGAATCTGATCCTCGCGGCCCGCGCCGCCGACCGGATCGGGGCCGTGCTGCTCGTCGAGGCCCTCAACCGGCCCGAGTCCCCCCGCTATCCGCTGGTCAGCGCCCCCGCCGCGATAGAGGTCGTCGACAGGGTCAACGCCCTCTCCGGCCTCGGCAACGCGCGCTTCCTCCTGGACCTCTATCACCTGTCCATGAACGGCGAGGACCTCGCCGACGTCATCGACCGCTTCGCCGACAGGACCGGCCACGTCCAGATCGCCGACAACCCCGGCCGCGGCGCGCCCGGCACCGGCGCCCTGCCACTGGCCGATCTCATCGGCCGCCTGCGCAAGTCCGGTTACGACGGCTGGGTCGGCCTGGAGTACAAGCCGGGCCCCGACGGCAGTTCCGCCGGCTTCGGCTGGCGCCAAGGAGGAACAGCATGAGCACCGCACTCCCCCGCGTCGCCTGGATCGGCCTCGGCATCATGGGCTCCCCCATGGCCGAGAACCTCATCAAGGCCGGCTACGCCGTCACCGGCTACACCCTTGAGCAGGACAAACTCGACCGGCTCACCACGAACGGCGGAACGACAGCCGCCTCAGTCGCCGAGGCCGTCAAAGACGCGGACGTCGTGATCACGATGGTCCCGGCGTCCCCGCACGTCGAGGCCGTGGCGTACGGCGACGCCGGGATTCTGGCCAACGCCAGGAGCGGCGCGCTCCTGATCGACATGTCGTCGATCACCCCGCAGACCTCGGTCGACCTGGCCGGGGCCGCCGCCGGGCACGGCATCCGTGTGCTGGACGCTCCCGTCTCCGGCGGGGAGGCCGGGGCGATCGAGGCGGTGCTGTCGATCATGGTGGGCGGCGAGCAGGCCGACTTCGACGAGGCACGGCCGATCTTCGACGCGCTGGGCAGGACGGTCGTCCTGTGCGGCCCGCACGGCTCCGGCCAGACCGTGAAGGCGGCCAACCAGCTGATCGTGGCCGTCAACATCCAGGCCTGTGCGGAGGCCGTGGTCTTCCTGGAGAAGTCGGGCGTGGACCTCCACGCCGCCCTGGAGGTCCTCGGCGGCGGCCTCGCCGGCTCGACCGTACTGGCCCGCAAGAAGCAGAACTTCCTCTCCCGCGACTTCACCCCCGGCTTCCGTGTCGACCTCCACCACAAGGACATGGGCATCGTCACGGACGCCGCCCGCAACGTCGGCGCGGCCCTCCCGGTCGGGGCGGTCGTCGCCGGTCTGGTCGCCTCGCTGCGCGCCCAGGGCGACGGCGGGCTGGACCACAGCGCGCTGCTGCGCGGCGTGGAACGCCTGTCGGGCGCGTAACCCAGAGCTCGGGGCTCGGGGTGCCCCAACTCGCCCGCAGCGCGGGCGTTTCGGGTGCGGATGCGAGAGCATGGATGCGTATGCCAGCCCCAGCCCCGCCCGGGAGCCCGAAACATGGCAGAGAGCGTGCCCGTACGGTGTCCGGCCTGTCGCCGGCCGCACACGTACACGGCCCCCGTCTTTCCCTGTGCGTGCGGCACGCCGCTCGCACTGCCGCTGTTGCGCGGGGGCGTGCCGGTTCAGGTCCGGCACCGGTCGTGGGACGACTCATGGGTGGGAATGCGGTGCCCGGACTGCGGGCGCAACGACCAGTGGCCGCAGCCGGAATACGGCTGCGAGTGCGGGGCGGTGATCCGGCTGCCGGTCGACACCCGGGCGCTGCCCGAGGCGGCGGGCACGGCGGCGCCGCTGCCGGCCACCGCGGCCGAAGGAGACCCGGAGGAGTCACCGGCGGCTGTGCGGCCGCCCTTCAACCCGGTGACGATCCGTACCGCGCGGGACGCGCTCACCGCCGCCGCGCAGTATCTGAAGTGGCTCGGCTACGCGGGCGTACGGATCGCGTCCGAGCGGGCGGCCAACGGAATCGACCTGCGCGGGGACGGGATGGTGGCCCAGATCGACCCGACGACGCAGCCCACCCGGCTGCGGGACATCGAGTGCCTGTGGCTGAACTGCCTCAACGAGGACTCCACGGGAGCCTTCTTCTCCCTGGCGGGCTACGCGCACGACGCCCGGATGCGCGCCGACCAACTGGGTGTACCGCTGTTCGTCATGGACCTCACCGGCACCCCGCAGCCGGTCAATGACGCCGCGGATTCCCTGATCAGGACCCACCCGCGACCGCGGTCCTAGGCCCTGTCCGGGCGATCAGGTTCGGACAGGCCGCGGCGTCCGGCGCGGTGCCGCCCGCCGCGCCAGCGGCCCATGTCGCTGTGGCGTCGCAGGCCCGGCCATGATCGCCCGGACAGGGCCTAGGCGTCACGGTGCGTAGCACCTCCGGTCGCGCGTCCGCCGTACCCGGGAGAGGATCGGACACGATCCCCTACTCAGCTGAGGACGGACGCAGCGATGTCTACGGCACTGCTGAAGCGCAAGCTCGACAAGTCCTTCGCCCGCCTGGACACGGCCGGCACCGGATATGCCGAGCGCGCCGACTTCCAGGACGTCGGCGCACGGCTGATCCGCGGTTTCGGGCAGTCCCCCACCTCGCCCAAGGGCAAAGCGGTCGCGGTACGGCTAGAGGCCGTCTGGGCGGAGCTGGCGGCGTACGCCGACACCGACCGCGACGGCCGGATCTCCTCCGCGGAGTACGAGCACGGCATGACCAAGGCCTTCATCGAGGGCCCGGGCTTCGATCCGGTCTTCCATCCGTGCGCCGAGGCTGTCGCCGAGCTGTGCGACACGGACGGCGACGGCCAGGTGCGGCGGGAGGAGTTCGCGGTTCTGCAGCGCGCCTTCAACACGCCGGTCTCGGACATCTCGGCCGCCTTCAACCGGATCGACACCGACGGCGACGGCACGCTGAGCACGCAGGAGCTGGTCGCCGCCATCCGCGCCTACTACATCGGTACGGACCCGGAGGCGCCGGGCAACTGGCTGTTCGGACCCCTCTAGACCGGCTGGACCAGCGGTAGGACCGCAGTCGGGGCGTGCCCCGGCTCCGTGGCGATCTCCTCCCACTCCCGCACGCTCGCGATGTCGGTGCCGCTCATCGAGATGTCGGTGACCCGCTCCAGGATCGCCTCGACGACCACCGGCACCCGGTACTCGGCGGCGAGCTTCCTGGCCTCCTCGAAGGCCGGCAGCAGCTGATCCGGCTCGGTGACCCGGATCGCCTTGCAGCCCAGGCCCTCGACGACCTTGACGTGGTCGACGCCGTAGACGCCCAGCTCCGGGGAGTTGATGTTCTCGAACTCCAGGTTGACCTGGAAGTCCATGCCGAAGCCGCGCTGGGCCTGACGGATCAGGCCCAGATAGGAGTTGTTCACCAGGACGTGCACATACGGGATGTGGTGCTGCGCGCCGACCGCCAGCTCTTCGAGCATGAACTGGAAGTCGTAGTCCCCCGACAGCGCGACGACCTGTGCCCCGGGGTCGGCGGTGGCGACGCCGAGCGCGGCGGGGACGGTCCAGCCGAGCGGACCGGCCTGGCCGCAGTTGATCCAGTGGCGCGGCCGGTAGACGTGCAGCAGCTGCGCGCCGGCGATCTGGCTCAGCCCGATGGTGGTGACGTACCGGGTCTCCGGGCCGAAGGCGCGGTTCATCTCCTCGTACACGCGCTGCGGCTTGATCGGCACGTCGTCGAAGTGCGTACGCCGCTGGAGCGTGGCCTTGCGCTCCTGCGCGGCGGCGGCCCACGCGGTGCGGTCGGGGAGCCGGCCCTCGGCCCTGAGCTCCCTGGCGATCCGGACGAAGAGCTCCAGCGCGGCCCCGGCGTCGGAGGCGATGCCGTAGTCCGGGGGGAAGATCCGGCCGATCTGGGTGGGCTCGATGTCGACGTGGACGAACTTCCGTCCCTGCCGGTAGACGTCCAGGCTGCCGGTGTGGCGGTTGGCCCAGCGGTTGCCGATGCCGAGGACGAAGTCCGACGCGAGCAGGGTGGCGTTGCCGTAGCGGTGCGAGGTCTGCAGGCCGGCCATGCCGGCGTTGAGCTCGTGGTCGTCGGGGATGGCGCCCCAGCCCATGAGGGTGGGGATGACGGGGGTGCCGGTGAGCTCGGCGAACTCGACCAGCAGCCCGGCGGCGTCGGCGTTGATGATGCCGCCGCCCGCGACGATCAGGGGGCGCTCGGACTCCAGCAGGAACCGCATCGCCTTCTCGGCCTGGGCGCGGGTGGCGGCCGGTTTCCAGACCGGCAGCGGCTCGTACGTCCCGGGGTCGAAGTCGATCTCGGTCAGCTGGACGTCGATCGGCAGGTCGATGAGGACCGGTCCGGGGCGGCCGGAGCGCATCAGGTGGAAGGCCTGCTGGAAGACCCCGGGGACCTGGGCGGCCTCCAGGACCGTGGTCGCGGCCTTGGTGACCGGCCGGGCGATCGAGGCGATGTCGACGGCCTGGAAGTCCTCCTTGTGGATCACCGCGGTCGGGGCCTGGCCGGTGACGCACAGGATCGGGACCGAGTCGGCGATCGCCGAGTAGAGCCCGGTGATCATGTCGGTGCCGGCTGGGCCCGAGGTGCCGACGCAGACGCCGATGTTGCCGGGCGCGGTCCGCGTGTAGCCCTCGGCCATGTGCGCGGCGCCCTCGACGTGCCGGGCGAGCGTGTGGCTGATCCCGCCGGATGCCCGCAGCGCGGCGTAGAAGGGGTTGATGGCGGCGCCGGGCACACCGAACGCGGTGTCAACGCCCTCGCGCTTCAGGATCTCCACTGCGGCGCGGGCGGCGGTCATACGAGGCATTCGGTCACCATCTTTCCGTATTGCGGAAACTAACTTCTGCTATATGGAACTGTTTCGAACATAGGCCGCCCCGCACACAGCGTCAAGCAGGAGGCGCTAGGGTGCGTGCTCCGGATTGACGGAAATCACACAGACCACTCACACCAAACGGGGAACTTCCGTGACCACACCGCCCGTTCAGACCGATCAGGGCCAGGCCCCGGTCTGTCGCTTCTGCGGTTCCATACCTGCCGTGAACGCGACCATGCGCGGCCATCAGGGCATGCTGATCGTGATGCGGTTCCTGAAGCTCAAGGGCCCGTTCTGCCGCCGCTGCGGCATAGCGGCTCACCGCAAGATGACCGGCGACAGCCTCTGGCAAGGCTGGTGGGGCATCGCCTCACTGATCATCAACCCGATCACGATGGTGGCGAACCTCTTCCAGCGCGCCAAGGTCAACCGCCTCGCCGAGCCCCTCCCCGGCGCCCCGGGCACCCCCGCCGACCCGGGCAGGTCCCTCTTCGCGCGCCCCGTGATCCTGGGCCTGCTCCTGCCCGTCGCGATCGTCGGGGGGCTCGTCTTCTTCCTGCACGACGACCCCGGGTTCGCCGATGCGGGCGACTGCGTGCACAACAGCGGCAGCGAGTTCTTCCCCGACGTCGCGATCGTCGACTGCGGCTCGGCCAACGCCGACTACGAGGTCATCGCCAGGCTCGACGACACCACTGACACCTCCGGCTGCGACCAGTACGCCGCCACCGCGGCCGCGTACCGCGCGGAGCAGGGCCACACGAAGTACGTCCTCTGCCTCGCGGCCAGGAACCAGAACTAGGAGGCAGAGCCCCTAGGGCCTGAGGTCCTCCTCGCGATACTCGGTGCCCGTGTCCCCCGCGGCTGTGCGCTCGCGCAGCTCGACGCGGCGGATCTTGCCGGAGACGGTCTTGGGCAGGTCGGCGAATTCCAGCCTGCGCACGCGCTTGAAGGGCGCCAGCACGGCCCGCGAGTGCTCGAAGAGGGCCCTCGCCGTCCGCTCGTCCGGTTTCCAGCCCTCGGCGAGGACGACATACGCCTTCGGGACGGCGAGGCGGACCGGATCGGGGGCCGGGACGACCGCGGCCTCGGCGACGGCCTCGTGTTCGAGGAGGGCGCTCTCCAGCTCGAAGGGCGAGATCTTGTAGTCGGATGCCTTGAACACGTCGTCGCTGCGCCCGACATAGGTGATGTAGCCGTCGGCGTCGCGCGAACCGATGTCGCCGGTGCGGTAGTAGCCGCCGGCCATGGCCTCGGCGGTGCGCTCGGGGTCGCCCGCGTAGCCGGTCATCACGCCGACGGGGGCGGCGGCCAGCGACACGCTGATCTCGCCCTCGTCGGCGGGCTCGCCGGTCCTCGGGTCGAGCAGCGCGATCTCGAACCCGGGGGTCGGCCGGCCCATGGAGCCGGTCTTGAGCGGCTGGCCGGGGGTGTTGGCGACCTGGACGGCGGTCTCGGTCTGGCCGAAGCCGTCGCGGATGGTCAGCCCCCAGGAGCGGCGCACATGCTCGATGACCTCGGGATTGAGCGGCTCACCGGCCGCCACGGCCTCGCGCGGCGGGGTGCGCAGGGCGCTCAGGTCGGCCTGGATGAGCATCCGCCACACGGTGGGCGGGGCGCAGAAGCTGGTGACGCCGGCCCGGTCCATCTCGGCCATCAGCCGTCCCGCGTCGAAGCGCGTGTAGTTGTGGATGAACACGGTCGCCTCGGCGTTCCAGGGCGCGAAGAGATTGCTCCAGGCGTGCTTGGCCCAGCCCGGCGAGGAGATGTTGAGATGGACGTCGCCAGGCTTCAGCCCGATCCAGTACATGGTCGCCAAGTGGCCCACCGGGTACGACACATGGGTGTGCTCGACCAGCTTCGGCTTCGCCGTCGTGCCCGAGGTGAAGTAGAGCATCAGCGGCTCTCCCGCCGCCGTGGGTCCTTCGGGCTCGTACGTGTGCGGGCTGCAGTAGGCGTTCTCGTACGCCGTCCAGCCCTGCGGGGCGCCGCCGACCGCGATGCGGGTGTAGTCGCCGGGCACGCGGTCGAACTTCGCGGTGTCGGCGGACCGCACGATCACATGCCGCGCCCCGCCGCGCCTGATGCGGTCGGCGAGGTCGGCCGGGCCGAGCAGGGGGGTCGCGGGGATGACGACGGCTCGCAGCTTCATCGCGGCGAGCGCGGTCTCCCAGAGCTCGGCCTGGTTGCCGAGCATGACGACGATCCGGTCGCCGGGGCGTACGCCCTGCGCGCGCAGCCAGTTGGCGACCCGGTTCGAGCCGGCGGAGAGCTCGGCGAAGGTCAGCTGCGTCTCGGCGCCGTCCTCCTCGACGATCCACAGGGCGGGCCGGTCAGCGGTCCCGTCGGCCCGGGCGATCATGTCGAACCAGTCCAGTGCCCAGTTGAAGTGCGCGGGCCGGGGCCAGCTGAAGCCCGCGTACGCCGTGGCGTAGTCCTCACGGTGGGCGAGCAGGAAGTCCCGGGCGGCCCGGAACCCGTCGGTCGTCGCGCTGCCTGCCGCCATGGGTGCCGTCCTCTTCGTCGCGGACCGTCTCGCAGCATCCTCGTTCCCGCGACACGAGTCGCGCTACCCCCCGCCGCATGCGACGGGGGGTAGCTACAACCGGTCGCCGGTCAGGCCACGCGGTTGCGGCGACGGCGCGCCGTACGGATCACGAGCAGCCCGCCACCGGCGAGGGCGCCGGCCGCGAGGAAGGCGCCCGCGGCGATCTCACCCGTACCGGCGGCCGCGATGGAACCGCCGAGACCGGTGTGGGGACCGCTGTTCGGCCAGAAGTGGTGGGAGCCGTGCTGCTTCCTGTGGTGGCTTCCGCCATAACCGCTTTCGTCATCGCCCCAGTTGTCACCGCTCCAGCTGTTACCACCCCCGTTGTCGTCACCCCAGTCGCCGCCGCCACGGCCGCTGTCGCCGCCGTCGTCGCCGTAGCGGCTCCCGTCGTCGCCGAACTGCTCCGACGCACCGGGGTCGTCGGCGGCCAGAGCCTGGTCGGCCACCTGCGTGTTGGCGGCGGGCTGAAGCGCGGCGGGCTGGTCGGCGAGCGGCTGGCCCGCGGTCGGCGCCTGGTCCGTCGTCGTCTCATCCGCGTTCGCGGGGCAGGCGACCTGGAAGGACTTCTCCTTGCCGGCCAGCTCCTGACCCAGGAAG
Source organism: Streptomyces sp. NBC_01537 (assembly GCF_045040445.1). Taxonomy (NCBI): domain Bacteria; kingdom Bacillati; phylum Actinomycetota; class Actinomycetes; order Kitasatosporales; family Streptomycetaceae; genus Streptomyces; species Streptomyces sp. NBC_01537. The sequence goes on from NZ_CP109392.1 coordinate 2,113,794, forward strand.
CTCCAGGTCAGCTTGTAGGTGCCGTTGGGCAGCTGCGGCGTGACCGCGGCCGTGACACCGGCCCCGTTGGTCAGCGAGACGGTGCCCGACCGGGTCTCACCGCCCGGCTGCGCCGGGTCGGCGGCGATCTGCCACGTGGCCTGTGTCACAGTCTCGAACCCTGTGGCGTCGAGGTAGAAGTTGCAGACGCCGGCCGCCGCCTGCGTCGGCGCCGCTGTCGTACTGCCGACCTCCCGGATGTCGACGGTCCCGTTGTCACCGGGCGCCGCGACGGCCGGCGCGGCGGTCAGCAGCGCGGCCCCTCCGAAGGCCAGGGCTGCGAGGGCAATAGTCCCCGAGCGAGCGTTCACTTGAGTACTCCTTCATAGCCAGGACGGATTTGTCATACCGTCATATGTGATGACGATCTGACAGATAAGGCCACAAAGAGGGCGAGCGACACGGGGTACGGGTTCGAGATCATCCGATCGGACCAGCGCCGCGGCGATGCCGGCGGCAGGGGGCTCCGGGACGGGGCGGGATGGGGCGAGGTGGGGGGAGATGTCCGTCACAGGGAGGCGCCCACAACGGCCGCGCCGCAATCGAGACGAAATCCCGGCGCTTCCGTAATTACCCAGGGATACCGTAGTCGTCCGCACCTGCTGTTCCTTTGCATACCATTGTCCGAACACGACACCGGAGGGAGCGGCTACCCAGTGGAGCAAGGCTTCGGCGTGCCGGCCAGACCCCGTCCTGACCAGGTGATCGGGCGTGGCGATGTGCTTTCGCGTGCGCGCGGGCAGCTGTCCCAGGGCGGCAGCGTGCTGCTGTACGGGCCGGCGGGCATCGGCAAGTCCGTCATCGTTCGAACGCTCGGCGCTGAATTCGCCGGGGACGGGACCACGGTTCTGAGGTGTTCGGCGACCGAGTCGGAATCGCATCTGCCGTTCCTCGCCCTGGTCGATCTGCTGGGCCTGGTCGCGGACGAGGTGGCCGATGTGCTGCCCGCACCGCAGCGGGCGGCGCTGGAGTCTGCGCTGACCGGCCGCGGGGAGTCCTCGGAGCAGCGGGACGGGCTCGCGCTGCGGCTGGCCGTGCTGTCGGTGCTGCGCGCGCTGGCGGCCAGGGGGCCGGTGCTGATCGTGGTGGACGACCTGCAGTGGATGGACCCGGCCAGCGCCGAGCTGCTGGCCTTCGCCGCGCGCCGGGTCAGCGGGCTGCCGGTGCGGATGATCGGGGCCGTACGGACGGACGGGGATCCGCAGGATCACCACGACCGGTATGTGCGCGCCTTCCCCTCGCAGGCGCTGACGCTGCAGATCCCGGCGCTGTCGCGGGCACAGGTGTCGGAGCTGCTGGCGGACCGCGGGCACGCGGACCTGCCCCGGGCGGTGCAGCGGGACATCCACCGCACCAGTGGCGGCAATCCGCTCTTCGCCCTGGAACTGGGCCGGGCACTGGCCGAGAGCAAGACCCCGCCCCGGCCCGGTGAGCCGCTGCCGGTGCCGACCTCGCTGCGCACGCTGGTGCTCAACCGGCTCGGCATGCTGTCCGCCGAGACCCGCCGCACCCTGCTGATCGCCTGCGCGGGCGCCCGTCCCACCCTGTCGCTGCTGCGCAGCGCGGGCCGGACCAACGCCGAGGCCGAGATCTCGGTGGCGTCCGCCCTCGGGCTCGTCGAGACCGACCATGACGGCGTCGTCCGCTTCGCCCACCCGCTGATATCCGCGGCGCTGTACGCCGAGGCCCTGCAGGAGGACCGGCGCACCGCGCACGCCGCGCTCGCCGAGGCGGCCTCCGATGTCATCGAACGCGCCCGCCACCTCGCGCTGGCCACCCCCGGCCGGGACGAGCTGGTCGCCAGCGGACTCGCCGAGGCCGCGGTGGTGGCCGCCGAGCGCGGGGCCCCGGGGGTCGCGGCCCAGCTCGGGCTGCTCGCCGCCCGCCACACGCCGTTCGGCGACGCGGACACGGCCAACCTGCGGCGGCTCGACGCCGCCGACCACGCACTGCGGGCCGGTGAGACCGATCTGGCCGGCACCATCGCCCGGGATGTGCTGGTCACCGCCACCAGCCCCGCCGACCGGGTCCGGGCCTGGATCGTGGTGATCGCCTCGGTCGAGCACTCGCTCTCCGACGTGGACGACATCTATCCGCAGGCCCTGGCCGACGCGGGCGACGACCCCGGGCTGCAGGCCCTCGTACGCTACGAGCTCGCCTGGCGGATCCTCCTGATCGACGGCGCGATGGCCGAGGCCGCCGCCGAGGCGGGCCGGGCCGCCCGGCTGGCGGCCGAGGCCGGCGACCGGCGCACCGAGCTGTTCGCCCTGAGCTTCCAGGCACTCAACGAGGCACTGTCCGGTCACCCGGACGCCGAGGCGACCCTGGCCCTGGCCACGGCCGAGCCGCAGGACCCGCAGGTGGCCGTGCACCACAACGGCCCGCAGTACATCCGCTTCCGGATCCTGCACATGAGCGACCAGCTCGACGAGGCACGGGCGACGATCACCTGGCTGCTGAGCGAGGCCCGGCGGCGCGGCGCGGTGGAGGGCGAGATCGTCTTCGCCCGCGGGCTCGCCGAGACCGAGCTGCGGTCCGGGCGCTGCGGCACCGCGCTGGAGCTGGCCCGCGAGGGCCTGCGGCTGGTGGAGGACACCGGGATGTACGAGGTCCCGGCCCTGCGGGACGCGGCTCTGGCCGAGGCCTCGGGCGGCAGTGTCCAGCGGGCGCTGTCGCTCGCCCAGGACGGCGTACGGCGGGCCGAGGCCTACGGGGACATGTCGTACCTCTCCCGCGCCCTGTGCGCGCTGGGCCACGCCCAGCTGGTCGGCGCGGACCACCGGGGCGCGGTCGACACCCTGCGCCGGGTCCGCGAGCTGGAGCGGGAGATGGGCGTCACCGATCCCTCGCGTGACCGCTGGCACGGCGACCTCGCCGAGGCGCTGGTGCGCGTGGGCGAGCTGGACGAGGCTCAGGCCGTGATCGACGCCACCCGCATCCCGGCCACCCGGCTGGGCCGGGCCAGCATCCTCGCGGTCCTCGACCGCTCCGAAGGGCTGGTCAGGGCCGCTCGCGGTGACCTGGACGGTGCCGCGGCGCTGCTCACGGACGCCCGTGACAGGCTCGGCGCGCTCGGCTACGCGCTGGAGGAGGCCCGGGCCTCCCTCGCCCTGTCCCGGGTCGAGCGGGAACGGCACAATCCGGCCGCCGCCCGTACCGCACTGAACGATGCCGCGCGCATCTTCAAACGGGCCAAGGCCCTGCCCTGGCTGGAGCTGGTCGGCGCGGGTCCGGCTTCCCCCGCACCGGCCGGGACGGCGGAGGCGTCGGCGCCGGCTCCCGCGGAGGCCCGCGGGGACCAGGGGATCCCCGACTTCAGTACGCTCGCCGCGATGGAGCGCCAGGTCGCCGCGCTGGTCCTGGAGGGGGCCACGAACCGCGAGATCGCGGCGACGCTCTTCATCAGCGTGAAGACGGTCGAGGCCACCCTCACCAGGGTGTACCGGAAGCTGGGGATCCGGTCCCGCGTGGACATCGTCCGGCTGGCGGCGAAGCGGCGGGCGGCGGGCTGACGTCACGTCATGTCGGGTCAGCCTGATGCGACTTCAGTGACCGGAACCTAACCGAGGGTTATCCCTATCCGGCCCCCGCAAGGGGGTTCCCTCATTGGGGGCGTGGCTCGGCCACCCCTAACTTGAGGATCGCACAGTAACAACAACCTCTTCAAACACGGCAGTTGACGGCAATGGCGTCGACGGCTGCCGTGCCGTGCGCGTGGTTGCAACACCACTTCCCCCCACACCCGCAGGGCCGCGCGCTCCCCCCACCGGCATTCTTTGAGGAGTTCCACATGTTCAGCCTTACCCGTGCGGGCAAGGCCGTCGCCGCGGTCCTCGCGACCGCGGCGACGTCCGCCGCCCTCCTGGTCGGCGCATCGGCCGCCCAGGCCGATGTGCACGCCAGCATCGTCGGTGGCTCGACCACCACGACCACCGCCTACCCGTTCATGATGCAGATCACCGACGCCTCCCAGAATCAGTTCTGCGGCGGCACGCTGGTCTCCTCCACCAAGGTCGTCACCGCCGCCCACTGTATGGTCGGCGAGACCACGAGCAGCGTCCGTGTCGTCGGCGGCCGTACGTACCTCAGCGGTACGAACGGCACCGTCAGCAAGGTCAGCAAGATCTGGATCAACCCCAGCTACACCGACGCCACCAACGGCGACGACGTGGCCGTGCTGACCCTGTCCACCGCGATGTCGTACACCACGGCCTCGTACGTCTCCTCCAGCCAGACCAGCATCTACGCGGCCGGCACCACCGCTCGCATCATCGGCTGGGGCACCACCTCGGAGAACGGCAGCTCCTCCAACCAGCTGCGGACCGCGACGGTTCCGATCGTCTCCAACTCCAGCTGCGCGAGCTCCTACGGCTCCGACTTCATCGCCAGTGACATGGTCTGCGCCGGCTACACCTCCGGCGGCGTGGACACCTGCCAGGGCGACAGCGGCGGCCCGCTGCTCATAGGCGGCGTCCTCGCCGGCATCACCTCCTGGGGTGAGGGCTGCGCCGAGGCCGGCTACCCCGGCGTCTACACCCGTCTGACGACCTTCTCGTCACTGGTGACGACGCAGATCAACTCCTGACGATCCGTCAGGCAGCGCCAGGGGGCGCGGTGCGCCGGTACGAGCGGTTCCCCGCGCCCCCTATCCACCAACGCCGCGACCTCCGCCCGAAGGGCGGGGGTCTGCGGTTGTTCGGCGGCTCGGGGCCTGTCCGAAGTCAACGGCGTGCGCCGCACCCGGGTCCGTCGCCACGAGCAGCCGCTCCGCCTCCTGCGTGAGCGCCGCACGGTCCGCGCGGGCGAGCGGCCCGAAAGGGCTGACCGTCAGCGTCGCGGAGCCGTGGGCGCGGTCGACCCGCCAGGTCCCGGCGACGAAGCCGTCCACCAGAACCGCGGCGCGGATGATGCCGTTGACGGTCATCAGGCGCGACCGGTGCTCGTCGGCGAGGATGCGGCCGCGGTCGGCATGGGAGAGCGTCAGGTTGTCGAAGTCGGCGACGAAGCGCGCGGAGACCGGTGTGCCGGGGTCCGGGAGGGGCGGGGCGTCGGGCAGGTCGTACAGGATGCGGCCGCGCTCGTCGTGGTACGTACGCAGCTCCATCCCGGCGAAGACGGACCGCAGCCCGGTCAGGCCGGACCACTTCTGGGCGTCGGCCACCGAGGCGGGGCCGAAGGCGGCCAGATAGCGGCGTACGACACCGGCGGGGTCCGGGGCGGCGAGCGGCTCGCCGAGCCAGTGCTCGGCGGTGGTGTAGAGCACGCGGCCGCCCTCGCCCCACAGGCCGCGGGGCGGCAGCTGGACCAGCGGCAGCCAGCTGCGCAGGGCGTTGACGAGGGAGGCCGGATCGGCGCCGGGCCAGCGGGCGGCGAGCAGGGTCCGCAGTTCGGCGGGATCGCGGGGCCGCTCCTCGACGAGGCCGCGCCCGAAGGCCATGACCTCGGCCCGGTCCGCCCCGGCGAGCCCGCGGGCCCAGTTGCTGCCCGCGAAAACCTTGTCGAGCATGGGCTGGAGCAGCGGGCGCAGCAGCAGCGCGTCCCGCGCGCTGACCAGATGCACCGTGCTCCGCATCAGCACCAGCCGGACCGCCCTCCGGTCCCGCAGCAGCTGGGCCAGGTCGTCGAGCGCGAAGCCGTCGAGCCGGGTCCACAGGCCGATGTACGCGGACTCGGGGGCCTGCGACTGCAGCCCGAGCAGGTGCTCCACGGCGTCGGAGGCGCCCATCGGGGAGCGCTCGATCAGCAGCTGGCGCTGCAGCAGCACCCGGTTGAGGGCACGGCGGTCCAGCACGGTCGGCATGGGGCCACCCTAGGCCGCGCGGAGCGCCTCACGCGTACCGGTCGCCTCTTGGGACGGGGCAGTGTAGACATAGGCGTATGGTCCGGCTGTGGGGCCGGGTACGCAGCGTGGCCGGTCAGGTCTTCGTTCTGCAGGTCGTGGTCGTGCTGCTGCTCGGCGTGGGCGCGGTGGCGGCCCTTGTGCTGCAGGCGGGCCACGACAGCACGCTGGAGGCCCGCAACCGCTCGCTCGCCGTCGCCCAGACATTCGCGAATTCGCCGGGGATCGTCCAGGCACTGGCCTCGGCGGACCCCACCGCCGTGCTGCAGCCACGGGCCGAGGCGGCCCGTACGCGGTCCGGGGTCGACTTCATCGTGGTGACGGACACCGAGGGGATCCGCTACACCCACCCGAAGCCGGACCGGATCGGCAAGAAGTTCGTCGGCAATCTGCGGCCGGTGCTGGCGGGGGGCGTCGTCACGGAGACGGTCAACGGGACCATCGGGCGGCTGGTGCAGGCGACCGTCCCGGTCTTCAGCGAGGGAGACGGCAAGGGCCGGGTCGTGGGCATCGTGTCCGCCGGGATCACGCTCAGCAAGGTGCGCGGCGTCGTCGACCGGCAGCTGCCGATCCTGCTGGGCGCGGCCGCGGCCGGGCTGGCGCTGGCCACGGCCGGGACGGCGGCGGTCAGCAGCCGCCTGCGGCGGCAGACGCACGGGCTGGGGCCCCTGGAGATGACCCGGATGTACGAGCACCATGACGCGGTGCTGCACTCCGTGCGCGAGGGCGTCCTGATCCTGGACGGCGAACGGCGGCTGCTGCTCGCCAACGACGAGGCCCGGCGGCTTCTCGATCTGCGCCCCGACGCCGAGGGCCGCCCGGTCACCGAGCTGGGCCTGAACGCGCAGGCCACCGAGCTGCTGGCGTCCGGACGCATCGCCACCGACGAGGTGCTGCCGGCCGGCGACCGGCTGCTGGCGGTGAACAACCGTCCCACGGACCGCGACGGCGGGCCGCCGGGCAGCGTCGCGACGCTGCGCGACTCCACCGAGCTGCGGGCCGTGTCCGGGCGGGCCGAGCAGGCGCAGACCCGGCTGCGGCTGCTGTACGACGCGAGTGTGGCGATCGGCACCACCCTGGACGTCGTGCGGACCGCCGAGGAACTCGCCCAGGTCGCGGTGCCCCGGCTCGCCGACTTCGTCACCGTTGGGCTCGTGGAGCCCGTGCTGCACGGCGAGGAGCCCCGGCCCGGCGGCGCCGCCGAGCTGCGCCGGGTCGCGGTCAACGGCGTCCGCGACGACCACCCGCTCTACCCGCCGGGACGGCTGGTCCGCTGGGGCCCGGACACCCCGATGGGCCACGGTTTCGGCACCGGCGAGCCGGTGCTCGTAGCGGACCTCAGCGACGCGGTGGAGTGGGTGGAGCAGGACCCGGAGCGGATGCGCAGGGTTCTCGACTACGGCATCCACTCGCTGATGACGGTCCCGCTGAAGGCCCGGGGCGTGCTGCTGGGCATGGTGAACTTCTGGCGCAGCGACCGGCCCGGGCCCTTCGAAGAGGGCGACCTGTCGCTGGCCGAGGAGCTGGTCGCCCGGGCCGCGGTCTGCATCGACAACGCCCGCCGCTACACCCGCGAGCACACCATGGCCGTCACCCTGCAGCGCAGCCTGCTGCCGCGCGGGCTGCCCGAGCAGAGCGCCCTGGACGTCGCCCACCGCTATCTGCCCGCCCAGGCCGGGGTCGGCGGCGACTGGTTCGACGTCATCCCGCTGCCCGGCGCCAGGGTCGCCCTGGTGGTCGGCGACGTCGTGGGCCACGGACTGCTGGCCGCCGCCACGATGGGGCGGCTGCGCACCGCCGTGCACAACTTCTCGACCCTGGACCTGCCGCCGGACGAGCTGCTGGGCCACCTGGACGAGCTCGTCGGCCGGATCGACCAGGAGGAGTCGCCCGGCGCCGGGGGCGAGCTCGCCATCGCGGGCGCCACCTGCCTGTACGCCGTCTACGACCCCTCCTCCGGACGCTGCGTCCTCGCCCGGGCCGGCCATCCCCCGCCCGCCCTGCTGCGCCCCGACGGCACCGTCGAGTTCCCCGACCTGCCCGCCGGGCCGCCGCTCGGGCTGGGCGGACTGCCCTTCGAGACCGCCGAGCTGGACATCCCCGAGGGCAGCCTCCTGGTCCTCTACACCGACGGGCTCGTCGAATCCCGCACCCGCGACATCGACGTCGGCCTCGACCTGCTGCGCGACACCCTGGCGGGTCACCCCGGCCGCTCCCCCGACGACACCTGCGCCGCCGTGCTCGACGCCCTGCTCCCGGACCGCCCCGGCGACGACATCGCCCTGCTCGCGGCCCGTACGCACCGGCTCGGAGCCGATCGCATCGCCGAGTGGGAGGTCCCGGCCGACCCGGCCGCCCTGGCCGGACTGCGGGCCTCGGTCGCCCGGCGGCTGGACGAATGGGGCCTGGACGAGCTGGCGTTCAGCACCGAGCTGATCCTCAGTGAGCTGGTCACCAACTCCATCCGCTACGCCGCCGGGCCCATCCGGCTCCGCCTGCTGCGCGACCGCACCCTCATCTGCGAGGTCACCGACGCGAGCAGCACCTCCCCGCACCTGCGCTACGCCGCCACCACCGACGAGGGCGGCCGCGGCCTCTTCCTCGTCGCCCAGTTCGCCGAGCGCTGGGGCACGCGGTACACGGCGGAGGGCAAGGTGATCTGGGCGGAGCAGGCCCTGCCGGGCGGGCTCGGGCCTACGCCGCCGGGCTGACCCGGCCCGCTATCGGCGTGGCGTCATGGTGGATCGGGGTGTGTGCGCCGGTCAGGGGGACGCCGGTGCCGCCGCGGCGGTTGGCGACGATCTCGGCGCCGATGGACAGGGCCGTTTCCTCGGGCGTGCGGGCGCCGAGGTCGAGGCCGATGGGCGAGCGGAGGCGGTTGATTTCCAGCTCGCTGAGGCCGGCTTCGCGCAGGCGCCGGAGGCGGTCCTCGTGGGTGCGGCGGGAGCCCATGGCGCCGACGTAGGAAACCGGCATGCGCAGGGCGCGTTCGAGGAGGGGGATGTCGAACTTGGCGTCGTGGGTGAGGACGGTGATGACGGTGCGGGCGTCGGTCCGGGTGGATTCGAGGTAGCGGTGCGGCCAGTCGACGACGACCTCGTCGGCGTCGGGGAAGCGGGCGGGGGTGGCGAAGACCGGGCGGGCGTCGCAGAGGGTGACGTGGTAGCCGAGGAATTTGCCGATGCGCACGACGGCCGAGGCGAAGTCGATGGCGCCGAAAACCAGCATGCGCGGGGGCGGCACGCTGGACTCGACGAGCAGGGTGAGCGGCTCGCCGCAGCGGCTGCCGCCGGACCCGATGAGGGCGGTGCCGGTGCGGCCGGATTCGAGCAGCGCGAGCGTCTCGGCAGCGGCGGTGCGGTCCAGCCCGGGTTCGCCGAGGGTGCCGGTGTGCGATCCGTCCGGGCGGACCAGGAGCCCGCGGCCGAGCAGGTCCGCCGGGCCGGCCACAACCCTGGCCACGGCCGCCGCCTCACCGGCGACGGCGGCGGCCAGGGCCGCGGTGAACTCCGGGCGTCCGGAGATCCGCTGGATGAAGATGTCGATGACGCCGCCGCAGGTCAGACCCACGGCGAAGGCGTCGTCGTCGGAGTAGCCGAAGCGGTGCAGCAGCGGCTCGCCGGTCTCCAGGACCTCCTGGCACAGCTCGTAGACCGCGCCTTCCACACACCCGCCGGACACGCTGCCGACCGCCGTCCCGGCGGCGTCGACCGCGAGGGCCGCGCCGGGCAGGCGGGGCGCGCTGCCGCCGACCGCGACGACGGTCGCGACGGCGAAGGAGCGGCCCTCGTCGCACCAGCGGTGCAGCTCGTCAGCGATGTCCAGCATGTGTGGGGTCTCCTTACTTGACGCCGAGCCAGGACTCGACCGGGTTCAGGGCGAAGTACGTGAAGAACAGGGCCGTCAGGATCCACATGAAGACGCCGGGCTCGCGGAACCTGCCCTGCGCGGCCTTGATCGCGGTGTACGCGATGACCCCGGCACCGACCCCGGCGGTGATGGAGTACGTGAACGGCATCAGGGCCACCGTCAGGAAGACCGGGATGGCGACGGACCGGTCGCCCCAGTCGACGTGCCGGGCGTTGCCCATCATCATCGCGCCGATCACGACCAGCGCGGCGGCCGCCACCTGGCCGGGGACGATCCGCGCGAGCGGGGTGAAGAACAGCCCTGCGGCGAAGAGCAGACCGGTCACGACCGAGGACAGCCCGGTTCGGGCGCCCTCGCCGACGCCGGTGGCGGACTCGACGAAGACGGTCTGCCCGGACGCGCCGGAGATGCCGCCGATCGCGCCGCCCGCGCCGTCGATGAACAGCGCCTTGCTGAGCCCCGGCATGCGGCCCTCGGCGTCGGCCAGACCGGCTTCCGTACCGACCCCGATGATGGTGGCCATCGCGTCGAAGAAGCCCGCGAGGACCAGGGTGAAGACGATCATCCCGACGCCCATCGCGCCGATCCGCGTCCAGCCGCCGAACTCGACCTGGCCGAAGAGGCCGAAGTCGGGCGCGGAGACGACCTTGTCGGGCAGGGCGGGGACGGTCAGGCCCCAGGCCTTCGCGTCGAGCCCCGCCGCCGCGTTGACGGCGATCGCCATGACGGTGCCGGTGACGATGCCGATGAGGATGGCGCCGGGGATGTTCCGGGCCTGGAGCATGAAGATCAGCAGCAGCGTGACGCTGAAGACCAGCACCGGCCAGCCGGACAACCGGCCGTCGACGCCCAGGGTGACCGGGCTGCCCTCGCCCCTGCCGACGAAACCGGCGTTGACCAGGCCGATCAGCGCGATGAACATGCCGATGCCGATGGTGATGCCGTGCTTCAGGGGCAGCGGGATCGCGTTCATGATGACCTCGCGCAGCCCGGACACCACCAGGAGCACGATCACGGCCCCGTACATCACGCACATCCCCATCGCCTGCGGCCAGGTCATGTGCGGGGCGACCTGCGTGGCCAGCACCCCGGAGACGCTGAGCCCGGCGGCGAGCGCGAGCGGCACCTTGCCGAACAGGCCCATGAGCAGGGTGCTCACCGCCGCCGCGAGCGCGGTGGCGGTGACCAGGCCGGCCTGGCTGAGCCTGTGCCCCTCGACATCGGCGCCGGAGAGCAGGAGCGGGTTGAGGAGCAGGATGTACGCCATGGCCATGAAGGTCGTCAGACCTCCGCGGACCTCGCGGGCGAGAGTCGAACCCCGCGCGCTGATCAGGAAGTACCGGTCCAGCCACGCGGCTGCGCCGGGCCGGATCGGTGGTTCGCTCCGGTCGTCGTCGGCTGTTTGCTGCTGCGTCGATATCTGGGTCATGCGGTGCCACTCCCAAGGTTCATAGGTGCACCCGTACGTCCCTGTACGGGATTTGGGATGGTGCGTGGACATCACGACCCGGGGGACGGCCCGGTGGATGCGGCTCTGTGAAGCAGCCCTGCCGGGCGGGCTGCGCGGCCCGCCCGGCAGGGAGTCGGTCAGGTACCGGTGAGGTGCTCGGGGCGTACCGGTACGCGCGCCAGCGCCAGCCCCGTGGCCGCGCGGATCGCGGCGACGACGGCGGGGGTGGAGGACAGCGTCGGGGCTTCGCCGACGCCGCGCAGGCCGTAGGGGGCGTGGTCGTCGGCGAGTTCGAGGACGTCGACGGGGATCGGCGGGGTGTCGAGGATGGTGGGGATCAGGTAGTCCGTGAAGGAGGGGTTGCGCACCTTCGCGGTCGCCGGGTCGACGATGATCTCCTCCATGACGGCGAGGCCGAGGCCCTGGGTGGTGCCGCCCTGGATCTGGCCGACGACCGACAGCGGGTTGAGGGCCTTGCCGACGTCCTGCGCGCAGGCCAGCTCGATGACCTTGACCAGGCCCAGCTCGGTGTCGACCTCGACGACCGCGCGATGGGCGGCGAAGGAGTACTGGACGTGGCCGAAGCCCTGCCCCGTACGCAGGTCGAAGGCCTCGGTGGGCCGGTGCCGCCACTCCAGCTCGATGTCGACCGCCTCGTCGCCCAGGACGTCCACCAGGTCGGCCAGCACCTCGCCGCCGTCGGTGACGACCTTGCCGCCCTCCAGGAGCAGCTCGGCGGTGGCCCAGGCCGGGTGGTAGCTGCCGAACCTGGCGCGGCCCAGCTCCAGGACCTTCTCCCGTACGGCCTCGCAGCTGTGCTTGACGGCGCCGCCGGTGACGTAGGTCTGCCGGGAGGCGGACGTGGAGCCCGCCGAGCCGACCCGGGTGTCGGCGGGGTTGATGGTGACCTGGGTGACGCCCAGTTCGGTGCGGGCGATCTGCGCATGCACGGTTACGCCGCCCTGGCCGACCTCGGCCATCGCGGTGTGGACGGTGGCGACGGGCTCGCCGGCGATGACCTCGATGCGCACGCGGGCGGTGGAGTAGTCGTCGAAGCCCTCGGAGAAGCCGACGTTCTTGATGCCGACCGCGTAACCGACCCCGCGCACCACGCCTTCGCCATGGGTGGTGTTGGACAGGCCGCCGGGCAGGGCCCGTACGTCCGCGGTCTCGCCGGCCGCGAGCCACTGCTGCTCGGGCGGCATCGGCATGGCCTTGACGCGGCGCAGCAGCTCGGCGACGGGCGCCGGGGAGTCGACGATCTGGCCGGTGGGCATGACCGAGCCCTGCGACATGGCGTTGAGCTGCCGGAACTCCACCGGGTCCATGCCGAGCGCGGCTGCCATCTTGTCCATCTGGGCCTCGTAGGCGAAGCAGGCCTGGACCGCGCCGAAGCCGCGCATGGCGCCGCAGGGCGGGTTGTTGGAGTAGAGGGCGATCGCCTCGATGTCGACGTTGTCGATCTCGTACGGACCGACGGCGAGGGAGGCGGCGTTGCCGACGACGGCCGGGGAGGAGGAGGCGTAGGGGCCACCGTCCAGCACGATGCGGCACTTCATGTAGACGAGCTTGCCGTCACGGGTGGCGCCGTGCTCGTAGCGGAGCTTGGCGGGGTGGCGGTGGACGTGGCCGAAGAAGGACTCGAAGCGGTTGTAGACGATCTTGACGGGCTTGCCGGTGCGCAGGGCGAGCAGGCAGGCGTGGGCCTGCATGGACAGGTCCTCACGGCCGCCGAAGGCGCCGCCGACGCCGGAAAGCGTCATGCGCACCTTGGATTCGGGCAGGCCGAGGACGGGGGCGACCTGGCGGAGGTCGGCGTGCAGCCACTGGGTGGAGATGTACAGGTCGACGCCGCCGTCCTCGGCGGGCACGGCGAGGCCGGACTCGGGGCCGAGGAAGGCCTGGTCCTGCATGCCGACCTCGTAGTCGCCGGTCACCACGACCTCGGCCAGCGCCTGCGCGGCCGCGACATCGCCGTGGACGACCGGCTGGCGGTGGACGATGTTGGGGTGCGGGCTGTGCGGGGCGTGGTGGTCGTCGCGGTCCGGGTGCAGGATCGGGGCGCCGGGGCCGGTGGCGGTCTCCTCGTCCACGACCAGCGGCAGCGCCTCGTACACGACCTTGATCTTCGCGGCGGCGCGGCGCGCGGTCTCCGGGTGGTCGGCGGCGACGAGGGCGACCGGTTCGCCGTGGAAGCGGACGACCCCGTCGGCCAGCACCGGCTGGTCCTGGATCTCCAGGCCGTAGGTCTTGGCGGCGGGCAGGTCCTCGTGCGTCATGACGGTGTGGACGCCGGCCTGGGCGAGCGCCTCGGAGATGTCGATGGAGACGATCCGCGCATGCGCGTGCGGGCTGCGGAGCGTGAAGCCCCACAGCATGTCCTCGTGCCACAGGTCGGAGGCGTAGGCGAACTCGCCGGTGACCTTCAGGGTGCCGTCGGGGCGCAGCGTGGACTCGCCGATGCCGCCCTTGGTGCGGGTGGCCTGGGTGATCTTGGTGGGGGTGTTGGCGGTGCCCATGCTCAGGCCTCCTGTCGCGCGGCGGCGAGGCGGACGGCGTCGAGGATCTTCTCGTAGCCCGTGCAGCGGCACAGGTTGCCCGACAGCGCCTCGCGGATGTCCGCGTCGGCCGGGTCGGCGTTGCGTTCCAGCAGCTCGTCGGCGGCGACCAGGAGGCCGGGGGTGCAGAAGCCGCACTGGACGGCGCCCGCGTCGATGAAGGCCTGCTGGATCGGGGAGAGGTCCACGGACTCGTCGGTGGGGCGGGCCTGCCATTGCCTGGCCTCGTCGAGGCCGGTGCCGATGGCAGTGGCGGCACCGGTGCCGCAGGTGCCGGCGCCGCACGCGCCCGCGGTGCGCTCCTTGGCGTAGTCGGCCAGGCCCTCCACGGTGACGATCTCGCGGTCCTGGCACTGGCCGGCGGCAACCAGGCACGCGCAGACCGGGACACCGTCCAGGCGGACCGTACAGGAGCCGCATTCGCCCTGCTCACAGGCGTTCTTCGAGCCCGGCAGACCCATGCGCTCGCGCAGCACGTACAGCAGGCTCTCGCCCTCCCAGACGTCGTCGGCCTCCTGCGGGCGGCCGTTGACGGTGAAGGTCACGCGCATCGGATGTTCCTCTCGTTGCCGCGGTACTCGTCCCATGTCCAGCCCAGCGTCCGGCGGGCCATGACGCCCAGCGCGTGGCGGCGGTACGAGGCGCTGCCGCGCACGTCGTCGATGGGGCTGGCGGAGCCGGACACCAGCTCCGCGAACTGCCGGACGACCGCCGGCGGGATGATCCTGCCGTTGTCCCAGAAGCCGCCCTCCTCCAGCGCGGCGTTGAGGAAGTCCTCGGCGACGCGGGCCCGGATCGGGGTCGGGGCGGCGGAGCCGATGCCGGTCTTCACCGTGCGGCTCGCGGGGTGCAGGGCGAGGCCGAACGCGCAGACGGCGATGACCATCGCGTTGCGCGTGCCGACCTTGGAGAACTGCTGCGGCCCGTCGGCCTTCTCGATGTGCACGGCCCGGATCAGCTCGTCGGGCGCGAGCGCGTTGCGCTTCACACCGGTGTAGAACTCCTCGACGGGGATCATGCGCGTGCCGCGTACGGACGCCGCCTCGACCTGCGCACCGGCGGCCAGCAGCGCCGGGTGCGAGTCACCGGCCGGGGAGGCCGCGCCGAGGTTGCCGCCGACGCTGCCGCGGTTGCGGATCTGGGGGGAGCCGACGGTGTGCGCGGCCAGCGCCAGGCCGGGGAGCTCGCTGCGCAGGTTGTCCATGATCCGGGTGTACGGCACCGAGGCGCCCAGCCGTACGGTGTCCTGGTCGGTCTCCCACTCCTGGAGCTCGCCGATGCGGTTGAGGTCGAGGAGCACATCGGGGCGGCGGTGGTCGAAGTTGATCTCGACCATCACGTCGGTGCCGCCCGCGATGGGCACAGCGGTGGGGTGCTCCGCCTTCGCGGCGAGGGCCTCCTCCCAGCTGGCGGGGCGCAGGAAGTCCATACGGTTGCTCTCTTCTGCTTCGGGACTTGCTTCGGGACTCGAACAGGGCTTGCTCATGTCCTGCATTCACGCGCGATGAGTCAAGTACACCGCCGTGCGGCCGTCCGGACGCAGTCACGGATTGCATGAAGCACTTGGCTGGTCGGGACCGATGTCTTGTAGATTCATCCGAAAGGACAAGGTCCGAAACATCCCGGCATTCGCCCGGCAATACCGATGGAACGAACCGGGCGCGACCCTGGTACCGCTCATTGCAGGGACCGGGGACACGTTCGAGACAGGGCGACACACGATGCGGCTGCGCACACTGCTGGACACCGATGCACTGGGCCTCCGGCTGCTGGGCGGCGAGGAAGAGCTGGACCGCACGGTACGCGGGGTGATGACCACGGACCTGCGCGACCCGAGCCGCTACCTGGCGGGCGGGGAGCTGGTGCTCACCGGTCTCGCCTGGCGTCGCGCTCCGGACGATTCGGAACGCTTTGTACGTATTCTCGCATCCGCGGGGGTCGCCGGGCTCGCGGCGGGCGAGGCCGAGCTCGGCTCCGTTCCGGAGGATCTGGTGCTGGCCTGCGCCCGGCACCGGCTGCCGCTGTTCTCGGTGTCGGAGGATGTCGCCTTCGCGTCGATCACCGAGCACGTCGTACGGCAGGTCTCGACCGAGCGCGCCGGGGATCTGGCCGCCGTCGTCGACCGGCACCGGCGGCTGATGTCCTCCGGCCCGGCCGGCGGCGGTCCGGACGCCGTCCTGGACCTGCTCGGCAGCGACCTCGACCTCAAGGCCTGGGTCCTGTCCACCACCGGACGCCAGATCGCCGTGTCCTCGCACCCGCTCCCCGCCGAGCTGCGCGCCGAACTGGCCGGTGAGCATCTCGCCGCCGCGCGGACGGCCAGGCCGTCCCCGCACCGCACCTTCACCGGCGGCCGTACGTACTCGCTCTTCCCGATCCGCAGCGGCGCGGACGGCGCGGATCCGCGCACCACGCTGCTCTCCGACTGGTTCCTGGCCGTCGAGGCCGACGCCGGGGACTGGCCCGACGAGCGGCTCGACCTGCTTCAGGGCGTCACCCAGCTCATCGCCGTCGAGCGCGACCGGCGGGACGCGGCGCGCACGGTCCGGCGCCGGCTCGCCCAGGAGGTCCTGGAACTGGTCCAGGCGGGCGCCCCGCCCGCCGAGGTCGCCGCCCGGCTCCGGGTCGCCGCGCCCGTGCTCCTGCCCGGGCTCGGCACCGCCCCGCACTGGCAGGTCGTCGTCGCCCGCGTCGAATGGTCCGGCACCGACCTGCCCGGCGGTCCCGTCTCCCAGGCCCTGCTCGAAGAGGCCCTCGTCGACCCCGCCGCCATCGGCGCCGAGCTCGGCGACCGCATCGCCGTCGCCCACAACGGCGACGAGGCCATGGCGCTGGTCCCGCTCTCCGCCATCGGCGACACCGAGTCCCTGCACGCCGCCGAACTCGACGCCGAGGGTCTGCTCGGCGCCCTGCGCGGCCCCCTGACCCGCGGTCTCGACGGCGACGGCCGCCTCACCCTCGGCGTCAGCGCCTCCGTCCACTCCGCCGAAGCCCTGCGCGGCGCCCTTGAGGAAGCCCGGCACGCCAGACGGGTCGCCGCCGCCCGCGCCGGCCGCGTCTGCGTCGCCGGCCACGAGGAGCTGGCCTCCCATGTGCTCCTGCTGCCCTTCGTCCCGGACGACGTCCGCCGGGCTTTCACCGCCCGGCTGCTGGATCCGCTGCGCGTCTACGACAAACGCCACCGGGCCGAGCTCATCCCCACGCTTGAGGCGTTCCTGGAGTGCGACGGATCGTGGACGCGCTGCGCCACGCGGCTGCACCTGCACGTCAACACCCTCCGGTACCGGATCGGACGGATCGAGCAGCTCACCGGGCGCGACCTGTCGCGGCTGGAGGACAAGCTCGACTTCTTCCTGGCCCTGAGAATGAGCTGAAGTCTCAGCCCGCCCCCTTGGCTTCGGCCACCGCGCCGTGTTGAACTTCCCGCACCGGCTCCGGCTCGATGACGCGCTCAGGAGGGCATGTGGCGGACACCGCCATGGCAGCAAACGCAAGCGAAACCTCCATGCCACCGCCCGACATCTGGCGGCTGAGGGCGCGCGGCTGCTGGACGGAGGCCGCGACGCTGCTCGCGACGCACGGCACGACCCGGTTCGGCCCGGCGCTGACGCGGGCCGCGCTGCTGAGCGAGCAGTGCCTGTTCACACTCGGCGGCTGGCCGGAGGCCGAGGACGCGCTGCGCGCGGCGGAGGCGCTGGCCCGTACGGATGACGAGCGCGGGGAAGCGGCCTGCGAGCGCGGGCATCTGGCGTATCTGGCAACGCAGTTCGGGGTACGGGACCGGGCGGACGAGGCGAGCGCGGCACTGGGGCGGAGCGCCGCGCTGTTGACGCCGGGGGCGGCCGGGCGGCCGTTGCTGGACTTCCGCAGGGGACTGGTGGCGGAGAAGCTGGCGGACGACCCGGCAGCGGCGAGGGCGGCGTACCGCAGGGCCCACGCGGGAGCCGTGGCGCGGGGCGACGCGCTGCTGACCTCGTTCACCTGGCGGCATCTGGCCGTGCTGGCGGCCCGGGAGGGCGACCTCGCGGAGGCCCGCCGGGGGTTCACCGAGTCGCTGCGGATCCGCACCGAGCTGGGATACGTCATCGGGGCGGCCCCGGCACTGCTCTCGCTCGCCGGGATCGAGCCGGAGCCGGAGGCGGGCCGCCTGCACGCCGAGGCGGCCCGGCTGTTCCGGCTGCTGGACGGGGTCCCGGTGTGGCTGGCCGACGAGTTGGGCTGAGCGGCTGGGCGATCGAGTCTCAGTCGTTGCAGAAGTGCGCGCGGACCAGGGATTCGACGGTGGGCAGATCGCCGGCTACCAGCGCCTCGAGGAGTACGGAGTGCTCGCTCGCGTCGGCGACCAGATGCGCGGCCGTACGCCGGGGCCGTTGCGCGCGGCGGTGGAGTTCGTCGGCCACGGCGACGAGCTGGCGGTTGCCGGAGAGCTCCAGCATGGCCCGGTGGAAGGCGCGGTCGGCCTCGGCGTAGGCGGCGCGGTCGCCCCGGGCGGCGACCGCGGCGGTGGCCTCGGCGTAGCAGCGCAGCGCCTCCCAGCGGTCGGCGGGGAGGGTGCGGGCGAGCCGGAGGACGACGGGGACCTCGATGAGCGCGCGGACCTCGGCGAGTTCGGCCTGTTCGCGGGCGCTGCGCTCGGCGACGCGGAAGCCCCGGTTGGGCATGGCCTCGACGGCGCCCTCGCGGGCGAGGAGCTGCATGGCCTCGCGTACGGGGGTCGCGGACACCCCGAAGCGCTCGGCGAGGGCGGGCGCGGAGTAGACCGCGCCGGGTTCCAGCTCGCCGGTGACGAGCGCGCTGCGCAGGGCGGCCAGGATCTGGTCGCGTACCGAATGCCGCTCGGGCATCCGGCGCGGGCGCGGTACGACGGCCTCGGCCTCGGCGTGGGCCTGCGCGTGCGGGTGCTCGCCCCGGACCTGCTCGGCGCGGCCCGGCGGCAGGGCGGAGCCCCGTGCGGCGGTGGGGCCGTACTCCACGGGGGCTCCTCAGGGCGGACGGGGGCGCGCGGCGGGGCGCTGTCTCTATTGCAACACTCTTTTGGAGCAGCTCGGGAAAGGTAAACCTCGATCTTAGCGGATAAGGTAAGCCTTACCTCCTTCTGGAAGTCCTCCCGAGCCCCCGTGGACGGTCCCCATGCACCTCGCCGCCCCCGCCCCACCCGTGGCCTCGCCCATGACCTCGCCCCTGGCCGGCGCCTACGCCCGCCTGACCGCGGTTTTCCCCGGCCTGCGCATCACCGAAGAGGCCCCCCGCACCGGCGCGGGCTGGGGCACCGCCCGCGAACTGGCCGACGGCGGCGCGGCCCTGGACGCCTTCCTGGCCGGGGACGACGCACAGATCACCCGGGACTACGGACGCCCGGCCCGCCCGGATGTCACCGCGAGCTTCGGACTGCACCGCTACGCCTGGCCCGCCTGCCTGCTCTTCTCCGTCCCCTTCTTCCTGCACCGGCGGGTCCCCCTCCTCACCCCCGACGACGTGTCGTTCCACCGCACCGACGGACGCGTCACGCGCATGACGGTCCGCCCCCGCGGCTTCGCCTGCCTGCCGGACGACCCGGCCGCGCATGCGCGGGACGCGTACGCCGTCCCGTCGCGCGACGCCCTGCGGGCCGAGCTGCGCGCGGCCGTCGCCGCCCATCTCGCCCCCGTTCTGGACGGATTCCGCAGCCGCACCCGGCGCGGCTCGCGCGCATTGTGGGGCACGGTGACCGACGACATCACCGAAGGGCTCTGGTACGTGGGCCACTTGCTCGGCGAGGAGGACCGCGCGGTGGCCGAACTCGCCGCGCTGCTACCGGGCGGAACGGAGCCTTTTCCGGGCGGCGCGGCCTTCCGCGAACTCGCCGGACCGGGCGGCGCGGCACTGCGCACGCGGGACCGGATTTCCTGTTGCCTCGTCTACACACTGCCGTCCGCGGATACTTGCGTGACGTGTCCGAGGACCTGTGAGAGCGACCGGGTGAAACGTCTGACCACAAATCTCACACACAGCTAACGCAACTGTTCTAAACAAGCGCCTCAGTTCGAGTATTCTGTCTGCCTCGCACCACGCCACCCCTCCGTTGGCGTCCTCTTGTCCCGAAACTGCTTCACGCGGCTCAGTCCTTCGCCAAGATGTCGCGCGAACGCCGTCTCGCGGCCCGAGCGCGACGGTACGCGACGCTAGGTTTGGATTCGCACGATGAGACTTACAGACATACCGCTGGACTGGATGCTCTCGGGCGCCGTGGGCCTGGCGGTCGCCGGCGCCGTGGCCGTCTTCTTCGTCCGCAACCGCAAGGCGCAGGCAGCGGCCGCGGCCGGTGACTCATGGGAGCGTTCAGAGGAACGGCGGCGCAAGAAGGAAGCCGTATACGGCAGTGCCTCCTACATCCTGCTCTTCGCCTGCGCCTCGGTCGCCGCGGCGCTCTCCTTCCACGGCCTGGTCGGCTTCGGCCAGGAGAACCTGGGCCTGACCGGCGGCTGGGAGTACCTGGTCCCGTTCGGCCTGGACGGCGCCGCCATGTTCTGCTCGGTACTCGCGGTCCGCGAGGCCAGCCACGGTGACGCCGCGCTCGGTTCCCGTCTGCTGGTGTGGACCTTCGCCGGCGCCGCCGCCTGGTTCAACTGGGTGCACGCGCCGCGCGGCGGCGGCCACGCCGGCGCGCCGGAGTTCTTCGCGGGCATGTCCCTGTCCGCGGCCGTCCTCTTCGACCGTGCCCTGAAGCAGACCCGCGTGGCCGCCCTGCGCGAGCAGGGCCTCGTCCCGCGGCCGCTGCCGCAGATCCGCATGGTCCGCTGGCTGCGGGCGCCCCGCGAGACGTACGGCGCCTGGTCGCTGATGCTCCTGGAGAACGTGCGCACCCTGGACGAGGCGGTCGAAGAGGTCCGCGAGGACAAGCGCCAGAAGGAGATCGACGGCATACGCCGCCGCGAGCACGACCGTCTGGAGCGCGCCCGCGTCAAGGCGATAAACCGCTCGCACCGCAGCTGGCCGCGTGGCGGCGGCGGCCGTCAGATCGAACTGCCCAGCGGGTCCACCCCCGCCGGCGGCCAGACCGCCACGGAGCCTGCCATAGAGTCCCTGGAGGCAGCCGAACTCCCGGTCCGCTCCCGCCCGGCCCTGTCGCCGGTCCGCGGTGAGACCCCGTCCTACTCCAGCAGCGCCATCGACCTCACGGCCGAGGACGACACGATGACCCTGCCGAAGCTGGACTCCCTGGAGCGCAAGCTGGCCGACCTGGAGCGCCAGTACGGCTGACGAGCCGACGGAGCCGCCGCCTTGGCGTGATGCGGCGCGATCCGTTCAACGGTGAGTGAGTGTGAGCCCCGGTGACCTCAGGTCGTCGGGGCTCACTCATGCCGTATCGCTCATGCCGTGCCGCTCATGCCGTATCGACGCTCAGCTCGAACCACACGACCTTCCCCGTCCCCTCCGGGCGCACCCCCCACGCGTCGGCCAGCGCCTGGACGAGCAGCAGCCCGCGCCCCGACGTGACCTGGTCGCCGGGGGCCCGTAATCGGGGGTGGCGCGAGACGAAGTCGCGTACCTCGACCCGGAGCCGGCGGCTGCGCCGTTCCGGGGAGAGCGTCGCCGTCAGTACGGCGCCGCGATCGGTGTGCTGAAGCGCATTGGTGACCAGCTCACTGGCCAGCAGCTCGGCCGTGTCGGCGAGACCCGGTACGCCCCAACCGCGCAGCGCCTCCCGCAACACCTGGCGTACCTCTGCCACCGCCGGGAGGTCGGCGTGCTGGAGCAGCCGCCGTAACTGGCGCCACTCACCGGCCGCTTCGACCCCCTGGCCACCCGTCTCCGCAGGCTGACGTTCCATCGGCTCCGCTCCGGCCGCTGTCGTCGTACCTCGAACATCCTCGCGATATGCATGCCCACGGTCCGTGCGGTCCAGACATCTGCGGACGCCTACGATGCCCATGGGGTCCACGCGGTCCACTCGATCCACGACAAGGAGCACAGACATGGCCAGGGTCCACGAGTACGACCTCACCGTCACCTGGACCGGCGCCGCCGGCGGCGGCACGGACTCCTACCGCACCTACGACCGCGCCCACGAGGTCACCGCGGAGGGGCCGCCGCCCCTGTCCGGCAGCGCCGACCCGCACTTCCGCGGCGACCCCTCTCGCTGGAACCCCGAGCAGCTCCTCCTGGCCTCGCTCTCGCAGTGCCACATGCTGTCCTACCTCGCCGCCTGCTCCCTGGCCGGCATCGTCGTCACCGCCTACACCGACCACGCCCACGGCACGATGGCCCAGACCCCCGACGGCGGCGGCCACTTCACCGAGGTCGTCCTGCGCCCCCAGGTCCGGGTCGCCGCCCCGGAGATGGCCGCCCCCGCCGCAGAGCTCCACGAGAAGGCCCACCGGATCTGCTTCATCGCCAACTCCGTCAACTTCCCGGTGCGGCACGAGCCGGTGGTGACCAGCGAAGCCCCTACCGAAGCCCCTTGAGCACATTGCCCTCCGTGCTGAGGTAGTTGTCCGTGTAGTCGAAGCGCGCGGCCTTCGCGAAGAGCAGGTAGTAGTACTTCATGTTCTCGCTGTACCAGTACCCCGGTGTCAGGTCGCCGAGCCGCACCGGACCGGCCGTCACGTCATCGACGACCGTGTAGCCGTTCGCGACCTTGCAGTGCCGCTTCTGCCTGCCGTACAGGTCCCGCGCCCGCGAGCGGTAGCGGTCCTTGCCGGTGGCCAGCCACAGGAAAAGACACGAGTCGGCGTACTCCGGACGCAGTGGATAGGCCGGATTTACCGCCTTCATCGTGTGGTAGTCCAGATACTCCGGCGGCAGCCGGAAC
Source organism: Streptomyces sp. NBC_01537 (assembly GCF_045040445.1). Classification (NCBI taxonomy): domain Bacteria; kingdom Bacillati; phylum Actinomycetota; class Actinomycetes; order Kitasatosporales; family Streptomycetaceae; genus Streptomyces; species Streptomyces sp. NBC_01537. The sequence goes on from NZ_CP109392.1 coordinate 2,136,341, forward strand.
TTCCCCAGCACCGCCGTCCACGCGTCGTGATACCGCTCCCCGTCGGCGAGGTGCCCGCTCTGCGCGAGCAGCCCGGCGTAGAAGGCGGTCAGCTCCGACTGGTTGTGGCCGGTCGCCTTCCCGGTCGTCATGTCGGCCTGGCGGAACCACAGGCGGCCGGCCCGCCGCTCCGCCAGCCGCTTGAACACGGCGGCCGTCAGCTTGTCGTACCAGGCCTTCAGATCGCGGTCGCCGAACAGCGTCCAGCCGTCCCACAGATACTCGTAGAACGAGTCCACCGGCGGGTCGAGCGTGGCCGTCCGCCCGACCCAGGCCCCCGTCTCGACGTTCAGCGTCGTGCCGACCAGGTCGATACTCGAACGCCGGTCGTATACGGCCTTCAGCGCCTTCTTGGCCGCGTCGAAGTACTTCCGGTCCCCCGTGATCCGCGACAGCTCGCCGAACTCCGCGATGCACGTCCCGATTTCGGCCAGCGGGGCATCCGCGCCCCGCACCTCGCCCGTGGACAGATTGACATATCGATAAGGAGCCCCCGTCGGCGAGCGCTGGAAGGCCGGCAGCAGCCGGTCCGCGAGCTCGCGGGCCCGGTCCAGGAGCATCTGGTCCTTGGTGGCGGCGTAACCGGAGAGCAGGCCGCCGACCAGCCGGATGATCGCCTCGAAGACCTGCACCGGGGCGTTCTGGTCGAGCCGCAGGTCGTTCCTGACCCACTCCACGCCCGCGTTCAGCTCGCTGTCCAGCTCCATCAGATACAGCGTGTCCAGGGCCTCGATGATCGTCAGCCCCAGCGTCCCGCCCGGAATGAAGAAGTCCGACCCGCTCCCGCTCACCGGCAGCAGCTCGTCCCGCCCCCACGCCAGCCGCCGGTAGGAGTCCCACGCCGTACGGAACTCCTTCACCACATCCGCCCCGAGAGCCGGATACGGATCCGGGGCAGCCGCCGAAGCCGTGCCTGCGGCCGTCCCTGCCAAGGCCACGGCAGGCGTGATCGCGGCCAGCCCGCCGATCATCCTGCGCCGGGTGAGTCCGCCGGGGCGCGCGTGATTCGTCATGCCGTGTGAACCGCGTTCCCCTGCGGGGCGTTACGGGCCACCTCATCCTGCGGCCGACGCCCACCCGGCATCCACGGCCGACGGTAGGCGAGTGAGCCAAAGCGAAGCGGCCGCTGTCGAAAGGGAGAACGCGCGCAGTCCGCGAGGAACGAGCGGGCGAGCACGATCGACCGTCGACAGTGGCTGAGCGCAGCGGAGGCGAACTCGCCTCTTACAAGAGGGGCGCGTCCCAGACGGCGACCGCCGTGCGGTCGTCCGCGTACCCCTTCACCCGGGTCTGCGTGTCGCCGAGGAACGCAGCCAGCCCCGGCGGCTCCGCGGAACCCCAGCGCCGGACGAGGTGCGCGGCCAGCGCGGGCTCGCCCCGCAACGGCTCCGCGAGGCCGCCGCTGCACAGCAGCAGGGTGTCGCCGGGCCGGGCGACGGACGCGCGGAAGCGGAACCGTATGGCGGGCTCGCCGGGGATCCCGGGGATCCGGTCCTGCGGTTCCGGCTCCACGGCGTCGGCCGGTTCGTCTTCTCCGGGGGTGGGGTCGAGGTCCTGCCATTCACCGTCGCGGATGCGGAAGAGGCCGCCGTCGCCGGCGCCGAAGAACAGCCGGGTGCGGCAGGCCGGGTCGACGGGCAGCAGCAGGCAGCGCAGGGCGGCACTGTACTCGGCCGGGTCGAGGCCGAGGTCCGCCCCGCGGGCCCGCAGGCGGCCGTAGCAGCGGTCGGTGAGGCGGTGGAGGCCGGACTTGAGGGAACCGCGCCGCGAGGCCCGGAGGTCCTCGGCCAGCCGGGCGTGGCTGCGCCCGACCGCTCCCGCGATCCAGTGGCACGCGTCGGCCGCCGCCCGGTGCGCGGCCTCGGCGGCCCGTGGCCCACTGGCCATGGCGAGCAGCAGCAGCGCGTCGTCGCCGGTGCCGAAACGGGCCGCCAGCAGCGAGTCGCGCCTGGGCTCGCCGCGATAGCGGGCGGAGTCGCCGCGCACGGAGGCGGTGCGTACGGTCAGCGAGCCGTACCGCGCGCCGTCGAGGACGGTGTCCGGCACGAGGTCGCCGAGATCCTCCGGGTCCGCCGGCGGCCAGGCGGTCGGCTCGGCGTCGTAGGTCGGCGGCCGGTCGCCCACATGGACGGGCTCGGGCTCCGGCTCGGGCTCCTGGAACGGCGGATCGGCGGCGGCCCACCCCGGCGGAAGGCCGGGCGGCGCGGGCCAGTTCACCTCACCCTCGCCGGAGGTGGTGGGCTCGGCGGGGTCGCGCCGCAGGTGCAGCGTGTCGGGCGGCTCCTGGAACGGGACTTGGGACGGGATGCGGGGCGGGGCTTGAGGCGGCACCTGGGGTGGGGCCTGTGGCGGGGCCTGGGACGGCACTTGGGGCGGGGCTTCGCCGAGGGCTCCGAGTGCGGAGGCGTAGCGGTCGTCGACCGTGTCGCCCGGATCTTCCGCCGCCGATGCCGGCGGATCGGCCGGCCCTCCGTACAACTGCCGCCACCACTCGTCTTCCTGGCTTTGATGACGGGTCGTATCCCCCTGCTGGCTCATGCCCTTATTGTCCACCGCGACACGCGCCGGGAAACAGCGAACGCGCACACCAATGGCCCGACGGGCGGCCGGCCCCCTCCGCAGGCCGCTCCGTCGGACGATCCCGTGGGAAACATTGCCAGGACACGGGTTCGAGCAGAGATGATGTCCGCGGCGGAATTCCGCCATGGCTCATTTCCGCCATCCCATATGGGGACAAGCTCCGGAAGGGGTACCCGTGCTCGGTGCCATTGGACTCGACGAGGACCAGGAATCGGCGTACCGCGCCCTGGTGGGACTCGGGGCCGCCGAGGTCACCGATCTGTCGCACCGGCTCGGACTGCCGGAGGACGTCACCACGCGCGCTCTGCGGCAGCTCGAACGCCAGGGCCTGGTGGCCAGATCCTCCGCCCGCCCTGGTCGCTGGGTGGCCGCTCCCCCGGCGGTCGCGCTGGGCGCGCTGCTCACCCAGCAGCGGCACGGCCTCGAACAGGCCGAGCTCGCGGCCGCCCTGCTCGCCCAGGAGTTCCGGGCGGAGGCGGAGGAGCTGAAGGTGCACGACCTGGTGGAGGTGGTGACCGGCGCGAGCGCCGTGGCCAGCCGCTTCATGCAGCTGCAGCTCGGCGCGGAGAAAGAGGTCTGCGCGCTGGTCACCGGCAATCCGACGGTCGTGACCGGCATGGACAACAGCGCCGAGGAGCAGGCCGCCGAGCGCGGCGTCTCCTACCGGGTGGTCGTCGAGCGCGATGTCATCAACGCCGCGAGCGGGCTCACCGAGCTCAGCGCGGCCCTCGGGCGGAACGAGGAGGTACGGGTCACCGACCGCGTACCCACCAAGCTCGTGGTCGCCGACCGCGCCCTCGCCATGGTGCCGCTGGCCCGCGACGCGGCCACCGCGGGCCCGGCCGGGCCGGCCGCCCTCATCGTCCACGCCAGCGGCCTCCTCGAATCCCTGATGGGTCTCTTCGAGTCCGTCTGGCGCGAGTCCCTGCCCCTGCGGCTCGACCCGGACGGCCTGCCCCAGGAGGCCGGGCCCGCCGGGCCGGACGGCGTCGACCTGCAGATCCTCTCTCTCCTCCTCGCCGGCCTCACCGACGCCAGCGTCGCCAAGCAGCTCGACCTGGGCCTGCGGACCGTCCAGCGACGCGTCAAGCGGCTCATGGAGATCACCGAGGTCACCACCCGCCTCCAGCTCGGCTGGCACGCGTACGAAAGGGGCTGGGTCGCCCGATAAACCGGGGGGCGGGGCGGCCGCGCGTCCGGCACAGTGGGCACATGGGGACCGCACTGGTGTGCCTGGTCGGCGCAGTGATGCTGCTCGGCCTGCTGGGCGTGCTCGTGCCGGGCATCCCCGGGCCGCTGGTGTGCTGGTCCGCCGTCCTTTGGTGGGCCGGCGAGGAGCACACGCCCCTGTCGTGGGGCGTCCTCGCCGCCGCGACGGGTGTGCTGCTGCTCAACCTGGTGCTGAAATGGCTCCTCCCCGCCCGCTCCATGCGCACCGCCGGGGTGTCCTGGCGCGCGCTCTTCACCGCCGGCGCCGTCGCCATCGCCGGCTTCTTCCTGGTGCCGGTCATCGGCGCGCCCATCGGCTTCGTGGGCGGGCTCTACGCTTTCGAGCGCGTCCGCCTCGGCAGCCACGGCGGCGCGTGGTCCTCCACGCGGACCGCGATGCGGGCGATCGGGCTCGGCATGCTCATCGAGCTCTTCGCCTGCCTGCTGGTCGCCGGCGCCTGGCTGGGCGCGGTCCTCGCCGGCTGACGCCTCGGGGCCCTTGCGATGGGGCACCCTACAGCCTTCACCTGCCGTATGTCCGAGATCCGTAACAGAGGGATCCTCCCTGCCCTGCCATCCGTCCTCCCTTGCGGACGGGCTGAATTCAGCCCGTCCGGCGACACCGCACACCTGGGAGCGAAGCGACATGGCACGACGGACCGTCACACGGGGGACCCGCGAGCGAATAGTGATGGTGACAGCGGTCACCGCCGTGGCCGGGCTGGCCGCGCTCGCGTCCGTCTGGACCGCGGAGGCGCATCAGGGAGCACCGGGCACGGCGGCGGCCGCCCCACACACGTCGGCGTCGAAGGCCAAGTCGCCGGGGAACGGGAAGAAGCCGGTTCCCGCGAGGCCGATCCCGGGGCAGACGTCGGTCCCTGACGCGTCGTTGCCCGCGCCACGCGTGAGCATGGACATCGCGCACGCCTCCGACAAGGGCGCGCACGCCGTCAACATCACGATCGACGACGGGCCGGACCCGGTGTGGACGCCCAGGATCCTGCAGGTCCTCAAGGAGAACGGCGTGAAGGCCGTCTTCTGCATGATCGGCCCGCAGGCCGCCGCCCACCCGGAGATCGTGCGGCAGGTCGTGGCGGCCGGGCACCGGCTGTGCGACCACACGGTCTCGCACGACACCACCATGGCCACGAAGTCCCGCGCCTACCAGTCCAAGGAGATCCTGGACGCCGAGCAGATGATCGAGCATGCCTCGGGCGGGGTGAAGCCGCTCTACTACCGCGCTCCCGGCGGCGCCTTCACCCCGTACAGCCGGCAGATCGCCGCCGCCCGGGCGATGCGGCCGCTCGGCTGGAACGTGGACTCCAAGGACTTCGACCGGCCCGGGACGGCGGCCATGGTCGCCACCGTCAGGAACGAGCTCCCCAACGGCCCGACGATCCTCTTCCACGACGGCGGCGGCGACCGCAGCCAGACGGTGGCCGCACTGCGCCAGCTGCTGCCCTGGCTGAAGGAGCAGGGGTACGCCTTCGGCTTCCCGGTACGGTGAGTGAGAGCGCTCTCAGTGCACCGGCGCACCGGTTAGGCTGTCCTCGTCACGGATCCCGACGAGGAGCCCTCCTTTGACCGACCGCGCAGCCGCCGGCCCCGCCGCGCCCCGTCCGACCCTGGAAGCCGTCGCCGAGCGGGCCGGTGTGTCACGGGCCACCGCGTCCCGCGTGGTCAACGGCGGTGCGGGGGTGCGCGCCCCGCTCGTGGAGCGCGTACGCGAGGCGGTCGCGGAGCTCGGCTACGTACCGAACCAGGCAGCCCGCACGCTTGTCACCCGGCGCAACGACGCGGTGGCGGTGATCGTGGCGGAGCCGGAGACCCGGGTCTTCACGGACCCGTTCTTCGCGGAGCAGCTGCTCGGCATCAGCCGCGAGCTCACCGCGCACGACTCACAGCTGGTCCTGCTCCTGGTCGAGGGCCCCGAGGACTACGACCGCGTCGGCCGCTACCTCGCCGGCGGCCACGTCGACGGGGCGCTGGTCTTCTCCCTGCACGCCGACGACCCGCTGCCCGGCATCATCCGCCGCATAGGCCTGCCCACGGTCTTCGGCGGCCGCCCCGGCTGGCCCGGCTCGGAGGGCGACCGCAGCATCCTCTACGTCGACTCCGACAACCGGGGCGGCGCCCGCGACGCCGTACGCCACCTGGCCGCCCTCGGCCGGACCCGCATCGCCACGATCACCGGCCCGTTGGACCAGACCGCCTCCGTCGACCGCCTCGACGGCTACCACGACATCCTCCTGGACGCCGACCCCCGCCTCGTCGCCGAGGGCGACTTCTCCGCCCCCGGCGGCGAGCGCGCCATGGCCCGGCTCCTCGACCGGGCCCCGGACCTGGACGCCGTCTTCGTCGCCTCCGACCTCATGGCATCGGGCGCCCTGCGCGTGCTGCGCGAGCGCGGCCGGCGCGTCCCGGAGGACGTGGCCGTGGTCGGCTTCGACGACATGGCCACCGTCGCCGAGGCCGCCGACCCGCCGCTCACCACCGTCCGCCAGGACATCGAGGGCATGGGCCGGCTCATGGTCCGCCTGCTGCTGCGCGGCCTGGAGTGGACGGACGACGCGGCGGCGGGCGGCCGCCCGCTGTCCTCCGTGGTCACCCCTACCCGGCTGGTGAGGCGCGCGTCGGCATGAATGAGTAGGCGTACTCATGCCACAGCCCGGCCCTGGCCGCCACTCTGGCGGACATGACAACCCTCCCCGCCCGGCGGACCGTTCCGGCGCTCGCGGCCGCCTTCGTCCTCGCGGTCCTCCTCGTCTCCGGACTCCAGCCGCGCGACCGGCCCACCTGGGCCCTGGAGACCTTCTGGATCGTCCTCGGGCTCCCCCTGATCGTCGCCGTGTGGCGCCGCTTCCCGCTCACCGACCTCCTGGTCTGCCTGCTCGCCGTCCACGCCCTCGTCCTGGCCACCGGCGGCCACTACACGTACGCCCAGGTCCCCCTCGGCGACTGGCTCAGGGACGCCTTCCACCTCTCCCGCAACCCGTACGACCGCATCGGCCACCTCATGCAGGGCTTCGTCCCCGCCATCCTCGTCCGCGAGCTGCTCGTCCGTACGTCCCCGCTGCGCGGCAGCCGCTGGCTCGCCCCGCTCACGGTCTGCGCGTGCCTCGCCTTCAGCGCCTTCTTCGAGCTCCTGGAGTGGTGGGCCTCCCTCATCGGCGGCCACTCCGCCGACGCCTTTCTCGCCACCCAGGGCGACATCTGGGACACCCAGTGGGACATGTTCTGCGCCCTGATCGGCGCCGTCCTGTCGCTCCTCCTGCTCAGCCGCCTCCACGACCGCCGCCTGGCCGCGCTGGCACGCTAGGGCCTGTCCGGGCGATCATGGCCGGGTCCGCGACGTCTGACACGGCACCTCGCGGCGTTGCCGGAACGCCCACAGACAAACCAGTCTGCGGGCATTCCGGCGCCTTGCGATGCACCGCCCGCCGCGCCAGCGGCTGATGTCACTGCGACGCCGCGGCCTATCCGACCCTGATCGCCCGGACAGGCCCTAGACCTTGCGGGCCAGGATCTGGATCCCCGCCGACTCGTGCCCGTTCATCGTCGCCACCGTGATGTGCCGGGTGGCGGTGAGCTCGAAACCGTCCAGCAACGACGGGAACCAGTCCTCCGGATGATGCCGGCAGACCGCACCGTCCCCGGTCTCGAAGACGCCGTACGTGCCGTAGCGCCCGGCGAAGCGCCGGTAGCGTTCGACATTGCGCTCGTCCTCCTGCAGGAGCAGGTCGCTGACGTACAGCAGCCCCCCGGGCCTGAGCACCCGGGCCAGCTCGCCGACCAGCGCGCGCTGCGCCTCGTCCCGTGGGACGCAGGTCAGCACGGCGAAGAGCAGAACCAGATCGACCCCACCGTCGGGTACGGGCACCGCAGGCGGCGCCTCCAGCACGGTGAACCGCGTCCCGGGGTGCTCGCGACGGGCCCGGGCGATCATGCCGGGGGACGTGTCGGCGCCGGTGAGGTTGTCGAAGCCGTGGCGTTGCCGGACAGACCCTAGGGTCCTGCCGTACCCGCAGCCGTAGTCCAGGACCGCCGCGTGCCGGCTCACGCCGTCCAGCCAGGGCGAATGGAGGGGGTGGGTGAAGGTCTTGGTGGCCGCGGCGGCGTCCCAGTAGTCGGTCTGGCGGTCGAGTTCGGGCTGTGTAGGGTCATCGTCCATGCCGTACGAACCGATGAAGATGCTCGCCGAGTTCCATGACTACTTCGGCATCGAGCGCGAGCGGGATGTCGCGGACGGCGACAAGGACCGCCTGATCACGCTGCGCCGCCACCTGATCGAGGAGGAGTGCCAGGAGGCCGCCGACGAGCTGGTCCGCCTGGGCCGGTCCCTCGGGCAGGGCGAGCACGGGCGGGACGCCCGCGTCGCCCTGGCCAAGGAGCTCGCCGATGTGCTCTACGTGACGTACGGGGCGGCGGACGTCCTCGGGATCGACCTCCAGGGCGCGTTCGAGGCGGTGCACCGCTCGAACATGAGCAAGCTGGGCGCCGACGGCAAGCCCGTCCGCCGGGAGGACGGCAAGCTGCTGAAGGGCCCGGACTACCGGGAGGCGGACGTGGAGCGCTTCGTCCCGATCGCGGACAGGGCCTAGGCGCCCTCGTAGGCCTTCCGGAGTGCGGCCAGGTCCAGCTTCTTCATCTTGTACATGGCCTGGGCGGTCCGGGCGGCCTTCTCCGGGTCGGGGTCGCCGATCATGTCGAGGAGCGACTCGGGGAAGACCTGCCAGGAGACGCCGAACCTGTCCTTGAGCCAGCCGCAGGGGCCTTCCTCGCCGCCCTCGGTGAGCTTGCTCCAGTAGTAGTCCACCTCGTCCTGGTCCTCGCAGCGGATCTGGAAGGAGACGGCCTCGTTGAAGGTGAACTGCGGGCCGCCGTTCAGGGCGACGAACTTCTGGCCGTTGGCCACGAACTCGACGGCCATGACGCTGCCGGAGGGGCCCGGACCTGCGTCGTTGTAGTGGCCGATCCTGCCGAGGCTGGAGTTCTTGAAGATCGACAGGTAGTGGTGGGCCGCCTCCTCGGCCTGGCCGTCGAACCACAGGCATGTGGTGAATCCGTCGGTGGTCATCGGTACCTCCTGGGCTTGCGGGGCGCGCGAACGTGTTCCCCCGTACCGACGGCTCGGACGCCCAAAACTCATCGGCGGGCCCGGAATCCCGCTACGCCGGAGAGCGCTCTCAGACTCCATCGTCGCATCAATACTTGGAGAAAAGCGGATAGTTGGGGCGCCAGGCAGACCGTTATGTGTTCGACTCTTGACGCCCGGGACGCCTGAGGGCAATCTCCTGGGCATCGCTTGAGAGCGCTCTCAAGAACGAGGGCGCGATGCCACAGGAGGCTTTCCATGCCGATCGCCCGAGCCGCCGCCAGACGTGCCGTCACCCGACTCGGGGCGGTGGCACTCGCCGGGGCGCTTCTCGCCGCCTGCGGATCCGGATCGTCCGGGAATTCCGCGAGCGGCACCGACGGGGGCAAGGTCACGCTCACCGTCGACCTGTTCGGCACCTTCGGCTACAAGGAGGCCGGGCTCTACAAGGAGTACGAGAAGCTCCACCCGAACATCACCGTCAAGGAGAGCAGCACCGAGAACGAGGCCGACTACTGGAAGGCCCTCCAGACCCGCCTCGCCGGAGGCGGCGGCCTCGCCGACGTCCAGGGCATCGAGGTCGGCCGGATCGCCTCGGTCACCCAGCAGCAGGCGGACAAGTTCGAGGACCTCAACTCCCTCGGCGCGAGCAGCCTCAAGCCGGACTTCTCCGCCGCGAAATGGTCGGCCGCCACCACCGCCGACGGCCGCACCCTGGGCCTGGGCACCGACATCGGCCCCGAGGCGATGTGCTTCCGCTCCGACCTGCTCAAGCAGGCCGGCCTCCCCACCGACCGCGCCACCCTCGCCAAGTCCTGGTCCACCTGGGACGGTTACCTCGCCCTCGGCAAGCAGTACCAGGCCAAGGCCCCGGCCAAGAGCTACTGGACGGACAGCGTCGCCAGCCTCTACTCCGTCATGAACGGCCAGCAGAAGGAGCGCTACTACAACGCTTCGGGCGAGCTCATCTTCTCTTCCAACCCCGCCGTCAAGACCGCCTGGGACACCTCCGTCCAGGCCGCTCAGGACGGCCTGAGCGCCAAGCTCGCCGAGTGGACCCCCGCCTGGAACCAGGCCTTCAGCTCCGGCTCCTTCGCCACGATCGCCTGCCCCGCCTGGATGCTCGGCTACATCAAGGGCCAGGCCGGCACCACCGGCAAGGGCAAGTGGGACGTCGCGACGCTGCCCGGCGGCGCCGGCAACTGGGGCGGGTCGTACCTGTCCATCCCCAAGGGCTCGGCACACGCGAAGGAGGCCTTCGCCCTGATCAAGTGGCTCACGGCCAAGGAGCAGCAGGCCAAGCTCTTCAAGAAGCAGGGCAGCTTCCCCTCCAACCTCGGCGCGATCGACGCCGTCAAGGACGTGACGGACCCGTACTTCAGCGACGCCCCCATCGGCCAGATCTTCGGCACCGCCGCCGAGCAGTCCCCCGTCCAGGTCCTGGGCGTCCACGACAACGACGTCAACACCCAGATCACCAACGCCCTCGGCGAGGTCGAACGCAAGGGCGTCTCCTCGGCCACGGCCTGGTCGCACGCCGAAGCCGGCGTCAAGAACGCCCTCGGCTGACCCAGGGCCCTTCTGCCCGTTCCGGGCGCCGGGCCGCGATGCCCGGCGCCCGGCGCCCACCGCGCCCACCGCCTCCGACCGAAGGCCCGCCCATGACGACCCTCGCCGTCACCCGCCCGCGCCGCGGCATCGCGCAGACCATCTCCCCGTACTCGTACGTCGCCCCCTTCTTCGCCCTGTTCGCCGCCTTCGGGCTCTTCCCGCTGATCTACACGGCGTACGTCTCCCTCTACCGCGTGGAACTCCAGACCCCGAACGCGATGGAATGGCGCGGCTTCGGCAACTACACCGCCCTCTTCGCCGACGACTACTTCTGGACGGCGCTGCGCAACACCTTCACCATCGGCGTCATCTCCACCGTCCCCCAGCTCCTCATGGCCCTCGGCCTGGCCCATCTCCTGAACTACAAGCTGCGCGGCCGCACCTTCTTCCGCGTCGCGATGCTCCTCCCCTACGCCACCTCCGTCGCCGCCGCGACACTGGTCTTCGCCCAGCTCTTCGGCCGCGACTTCGGCCTGATCAACTGGCTGCTGAGCCTGGTCGGCGTCAGCCCCGTCGACTGGCAGTCCGGCACCTGGACCTCCCAGATCGCCGTCTCCACGATCGTCGTCTGGCGCTGGACGGGCTACAACGCCCTCATCTACCTCGCCGGCATGCAGTCCATCCCCGCCGACCTCTACGAGGCCGCCGAGCTCGACGGCGCCTCCCGCTGGAAGCAGTTCCTGCACGTCACCCTCCCCGGGCTGCGGCCGACCATCCTCTTCACCGTCGTCGTCTCCACCATCGGCGCGACCCAGCTCTTCGGCGAGCCGCTGCTCTTCGAGGGCAGCGTCTCCGGCGGCATCTCGCACCAGTACCAGACCCTCGGCCTCTACATGTACGAGCAGGGCTGGGGCTACTTCCACCTCGGCCGGGCCGCCGCGATCGCCTGGGTGATGTTCGTCCTCATCGTCCTGCTGGTCGTCGTGAACAGCGCGGTCGTCCGTCGCCGGATCCGTAAGGAGGCCTCCGCCCGATGACAGCGCTCAGCGCGCAGGCGCGTCAGGCGCGTCAGGCGCGACGCCGCGCCCTGCTCAGCCTCGGCACGAGCCGCGCGGCCGGCCGCCAGCAGCACGCCGGGCGGCTCGCCTACGCCTTCCTCGTCGTGGCCGCTCTCTTCTCGGCCTTCCCCTTCTACTGGACCGTCGTCGCCGCCACCCGGTCCAACGCGGAGCTCGCGCAGTCCCCGCCCTCGCTTCTGCCCGGCGGCAATCTTCTGCACAACTTCCAGCAGGTGCTGCAGCAGGCCGACATCGGCAAGGCTCTGCTGAACTCGCTCGTGGTCTCCGGCACGGTGACCATCGGCACGGTCCTCTGCTCCACGCTGGCCGGCTTCGCCTTCGCCAAGCTCCGCTTCCGCGGGCGCGGGGCGCTGCTCGCGCTCACCGTCGGCACGATGATGATTCCGCCGCAGCTCGGCGTCATCCCGCTCTTCATGCTCATCGCCAGGCTGCACTGGGTGAACCAGCTCCAGGCCGTCATCCTCCCCGGGCTCGTCTCGGCCTTCGGCGTCTTCTTCATGCGCCAATATCTTGTCCAGGCCCTGCCCGACGAGCTCATCGAGGCCGCCCGGGTCGACGGCGCCTCCACCCGGCGGATCTTCTGGAGCATCGTCGTCCCGATCGCCCGTCCCGGCATGGCCGTGCTCGGCATGCTCACGTTCATGGCCTCCTGGAACGACTTCTTCTGGCCGATCATCGCCCTGACCTCGCAGGAGCCGACAGTCCAGGTCGCCCTGCGGCAGCTCGGCGGCGGCTATGTGCACGACCAGTCGGTGATCATGGCGGGCACGTTGCTGGGGACGGTGCCGGTGCTTTTGGTCTTCGGGGTGCTGGGCCGACAGATTGTCGGCGGGATCATGACGGGAGCGCTCAAGGGCTGACGCCCTTGCCCGGTGTCGTTGCGGTGCCGTTTGCCATGGCTGGCGGTCCGTCCTCAAACGCCGGACGGGCTGGGTTGGCCGTGGGGTCGGGGGCGCCTGCCGGGGTCTCTCTCCTCGGCGCTCGCGACTCTGGTCGGCCTTGTTCGCGCCCGGGATCCTCGCTCGTCGCCTGCGGGAGAACCCCTCCACCACCCCCTCCCGGCCGGGAGCGTTCACTTCAGCCCGTCCGGATTGCCGGTCCGTCAGCGGAGTGCGGTCACATTCAGCCCGTCCGGCGTTTGAGGACACGCCCGCAGGGCGTCTGGGGGTCCGGGGGCTTGCCCCCGGCGGGTCCGGGCGGAGCCCGCCACGCGGCGCCAGCCGCTGATCGGATGCAGCAGGAAGGGGCGGGGTGGGGGAAACCCCCTCACCCACGGACCGACGGCCGCCAACGCACCCGCAACCACCCACCCGGCCGAGGCGTGGGCGGTGCCCACGGCCCGACGGCCAGAGGCCGGCGCAGCGAAGCGCCCGCGAGAACCGCGCAAAAAAGATAGGCCCAACGGCAACCTAAGGAGCCCCCATGACCACGACCCGCCAAACCCACGCCGCACACCCGACCGCATCGGCCCCGTTCCCGCCAGGGTTCCGGTGGGGCGCAGCCACCGCCGCGTACCAGATAGAGGGCGCGGCGGCGGAGGACGGCCGGACGCCGTCGATATGGGACACGTTCAGCCATACGCCCGGCAGGGTGAGGAACGGGGATACGGGCGACACCGCGGCGGACCACTACCACCGGATGGGCGAGGATGTCGCGCTCATGGCGGAGCTGGGGCTGACGGACTATCGGTTCAGCGTGTCGTGGCCTCGGGTGCAGCCGACGGGGCGGGGCCCGGCCGTGCAGAAGGGGCTGGATTTTTATCGGCGGCTGGTGGACGAGCTCCTCGCGAAAGGCATACGGCCGGTGCTGACGCTGTACCACTGGGACCTGCCGCAGGAGCTGGAGGACGCGGGCGGCTGGCCGGCCAGGGAGACGGCGTACCGGTTCGCGGACTACGCGGGATTGGTCGCGGCCGCGCTGGCGGACCGCGTGCCGGCGTGGACGACGCTGAACGAGCCGTGGTGTGCGGCGTTCCTGGGCTACGCGGAGGGCGTGCACGCGCCGGGGCGTACGGATCCGGCGGGGGCGCTGAGGGCGGCGCATCATCTGAACCTGGCGCACGGGCTGGGGACGGCGGCGCTGAGGGAGCGGCTCCCGCAGGAGGCGGAGGTGTCGCTGACGCTGAATCCGGCGGCGGTGCGGCCGCTGACGGAGGCGCCGGGGGATGCGGACGCGGCGCGGCGGATCGACGCCCTGGCGAACCGGATTTTCCTGGATCCGGTGTTCAGGGGCAGCTATCCGGAGGATCTGGTGGCCGATACGGCAGAGCTGACGGACTGGTCGTTCGTACGGGCCGGCGATCTCGCCGAGATCTCACGGCCGATCGACTGGCTGGGGCTGAACTACTACACGCCCACCGTCGTGGCGGCCGGGGAGCATGACGGGCCGTCGCCCTGGCCGGGCGCCGGGCGGCATGTGCGTTTCGTGCCGGCGCCGGGCCCGGTGACCGCCATGGGGTGGCCGGTGGACGCGAGCGGACTGTACGAGGTGCTGACGAGACTGCGGGACGAGATCCCGGACGTACCGCTGGTGATCACGGAGAACGGCGCGGCGTACGAGGACTACGCCGACCCGGGGGGCGAGGTCCACGATCCGGAGCGGGTGGCGTATCTGCGTTCGCATCTGAGCGCGGTGCACGGGGCGATGGGCGAAGGCGTGGACGTGCGGGGGTATTTCCTGTGGTCCCTGCTGGACAATTTCGAGTGGGCGTTCGGGTACAGCAAGCGCTTCGGGATGGTGCACGTGGACTTCGCGAGCCAGCGGCGTACGCCCAAGGACAGCGCCCGCTGGTACGCGGAGGTGATCGCGAGGGGCGGGCTGGCCTGAACGGCGTATCAGATTCTGCGCCGGGGCGGCCGCCGGGCGACGCTGCGAATGCGAAACCCGGCGAACTCGCCCTCGGAGGTGGCCATGCGCGGATTGCGCGCCATACGTCTTGTCTGCGCTGTGCTCCTCATACCGCTGCTCGTCCCCCTGCTCGGCGCCGGTCCCGCCGCCGCACACGCCGTCGTCCCGCAGGGGTTCCGGCATCCCGGGGTGCTGCTGGGCCAGGGGCAGCTGGACATCATCCGGCGCCGGGTGCACGCCGGGCAGGAGCCGTGGGCGTCGGCGTTCGAGGCGATGAAGGCGAGCCGCTACGGACAGACCGGCTATACGCCGCACCCCCGGGATGTGGTCGTGTGCCCGTGGGACAACGGGCCGAGCAACGGCTGCGCCGACGAGCGCGAGGACGCGCTGGCGGCGTACACGCAGGCGCTGCTGTGGTCCGTGACCCAGGACCGTACGCATGCCGAGGCGGCGATCCGCATCATGGACGCCTGGTCGGGGACGGTCAGGGACCACACCGAGGGCGACGCGGGGCTGCAGGCGGCCTGGGCCGGGGCGTCGTGGGCGCGGGCGGCGGAGATCATCCGGTGGACGTACCACGAGTGGCCGCAGTGGGGGGTGGAGCGCTTCTCGGACATGCTGCGGGACGTGTATCTGCCGGAGGTGGCGGGCGGGGCCCCGGACTACAACGGCAACTGGGATCTGACGATGGAGGACGCGGAGACGGGCATCGCCGTCTTCCTGGACGACCGGCACGCCTTCGACGAGGCGATCGGCCGCTTCCGGGAGCGGGTGCGGGCCTACTTCCACCTGGCGTCGGACGGGCCGGTGCCGCCCGCCCCGCCGGGGAGCTCGATCCGGACGCCGGATCAGATCGCGGCGTACTGGTACGGGCAGCGGGAGTATCCGGACGGGATCGCGCAGGAGACCTGCCGCAATTTCAAGCATGTGGGGTACTCGCTGGCGGCCACGGCGCATATCGCGGAGACCGCGTTCCACCAGGGGCTGGACCTCTGGTCGGAGATCCATGACCGGGTGCGGGCGGCGCTGGAGTTCCACACGCGGTACGAGCTGGGCGAGCACGTGCCGGGGTGGCTGTGCGGCGGGCACGTGGAACTGGGGCTGGGGCCGGTGACGGAGGTCGCGGTGAACCATCTGCGGTACCGGCTGGGGATGGAGATGCCGCAGACGCTGCTGTACACGGCACGGCAGCGGCCGGAGGGGACGAACGACCTGTTCGTGGCGTGGGAGACGCTGACGCACGCGGACAACCCCGGCTGGTGAGGCAGCCGGGGTTGTCGTCGGTGCAGCTGGTGGTACGGGTGGTGCTTACAGCTCGGCGGAGATGAAGTTCGCGCCGTTGTAGGAGCCCCAGCCGGTGACCTTGTCGTAGCCGGTGCCGGCGCTGTAGTCGCCGTTGCTGCCGCTGGTCACGTCGTGGAAGGCGGAGGCGTAGGTCGAGCTGGACGAGGTGGCGAGGGCGTAGATGGTCGAGTTGGCGTAGCCGAGCTCGTAGCCGCCGGTCTCGTCGGCCTCGTCATCGAGGATGGCCGTGAAGGCCGCCCAGTTGGGGGCCGCGGCGCTGGTGCCGCCGAACTCGTACCAGGCGCCCTCGGTGTAGATGGACCAGCCGGAGCTGGGGTTGGCGTCGGCCGCGACGTCCGGGACACCGCGGTAGCTGCTGCTGTTCTCCGAGGAGGTCTGGAAGCTCGGACGGCTGTAGATCGAGGAGACGCCGCCGCCGGAGCCGGACCAGGCGGTCTCCTTGCTCCAGGTGCCGGAGGAGGTGGTCAGCGTGGTGCCGCCGGTGCCCGTGACGTACGGGTCGGAGGCGGGGAAGTCCACCGAGGTGCCGCCGTCGCCGGCGTCGTCGGAGCCGCTGTCGCCGGAGGCAGCGAAGACGGACTGGCCCTGGGCGGCGGCCTCCTGGAAGTCGGTGTTCAGCGCGGTCCGGTTGGACGCGGTCTCACCGGACTCGTAGATGCCCCAGCTGATGGAGATGATCGGGACGTCGTCGCTGACCAGCTTGGAGTAGACGGCGGTCTCGCCGGCGTCGCTGTTCGGGGCCTCGTACACCTTGATCGTCGAGCCGGGCGCGAGCGCCTGCACGACCTCGATGTCCAGGTCCACCTCGTCCTGGCCCGAGGTGTCGGTGGTGCCGCCGCCGGCGGCCACGACGGTCGGGGTCGCGACGCTCAGCGAGTAGTTGGTGTCGTACTTGGTGACGTCCGACTGCTTGAAGGCCGAGAACTCCAGCAGGGCGACGGTCGAGCCCGTGCCGTCGTAGCCCGCGCTGACGGTCGAGGTCAGGTTGTACGCCTTCTTCGCCGTGGTCGGGGTCAGACCGGCGGCTGCCTTGGCGGTGGCGTGGGGGGCCGCCTGGGCGTTGTGGTGGTACTTCGCGTAGTCGTTCAGGCCCGCGACGTCGGAGACGGCGGAGGCGATGCCGGCCGGGAGCTTGGGCGCGGTGGTGTTGGCGAAGTAGGAGTGGTTGCTGCCCTTCTCCTTGAACTTCGCGAGCGTGGTGCCGAAGGCCTTCTCGACCTGGGAGGCGGTGCCGGAGGCGCCGATGGTGAGGTGGTTGGCCGAGACCGCGCCGGTCTTCAGGCCCTGCGACTTCAGGTACTTGGAGACCTTGGCGATCGTGGCCGAGGTCGCGCCGTAGCGGGCCGCGTACTGCTTGACCGTCAGGTAGTGCTTGTACTGCGGGGACTTCTTGTCGCCCACCTTCGCGATGAAGGCGTCAAGTCCCTTGGTGTCGCGCGGGGTGAGGCTGACCGAGACCTGGACCTTCTTGTCCGACGCGACCTCGCCGGTCTTCGCGGAGTTGCTCACAGCGGATATGACATCGCCGTGGAGCGCGACTCTGGTGTCCGCCTGCGCAGCGAACGCGGGGCTCGCGGCGAGGGCGGCGACGACGGGGAGGGAAAGAGCCAGCAGACCTGCGAGTGGCGTCATACGAGACGTCAAGGCGTCCTCCGAAGAGTGGTGGGGGGAACCTCTGGTGGGAACGGGATCAACGCTAGGTAGCGGGCCCCCCGGCCATAAGCGGGGTAACCCTTGCGGCAGTTGTTAACTGCTGATGTCGCCCCGCGAAGGTTGGGAGGGGGTACCCCCGGGAAGGTCACATTCGTACATCAAAGGTGAAGGCGTGGTGAACAGCGGCTCGGAGGAGCGCTCATGGTCTACTCGGTGGTTCTCGGCATCGTCATCGTCGCGCTCGGCGTCGGCAGCGTCGTCTACACCTTCTGGCACGAGGGAAGCCCGCTGCCCCTGCGCAAGCGGCAACGGCACGACGGTGCCGGGTGACACTGCGTCACCCGGCACCGCTCCCGTTCAGTAGACCTTGCGGTGCCCGCCGCCACCGCCGCGCTTGCGCTCGTACATCTCCCGGCCCGCCGCCGAGCGCTGCTTCCACTCGCGGCGCATCTCCGACCGCAGCCGGTGGTCCGTGCGCGAGGCGATCCACGCGTTCTCGCGCAGCAGCTTGCGGTAGCTGTCCAGCCGGCGATGCGTCAGACTGCCGTCCTCCAGGGCGGCCAGCACCGCGCAGCCCGGCTCGGCGGAGTGCGAGCAGTCCTGGAAGCGGCACTCGGCGGCCAGGCCCTCGATGTCCGAGAAGGCCTGGGTGAGACCGGTGTCGGCGTCCCACAGCCCCACCCCGCGCAGCCCCGGCGTGTCGATCAGCACCCCTCCCCCGGGCCCCGGCAGGGGAAGCAGGTCCCGGGTGGTCGTGGTGTGCCGGCCCTTCCCGTCGCTGTCCCGGGTCGCCTGCACCTCCTGGAAGTCCTTGCCGGTCAGCGCGTTCGTGAGCGTCGACTTGCCCGCCCCCGACGACCCGAGCAGTACGGACGTCGTACCGGCGAGCACCGCCGCCAGCACCTCCAGCCCCTCGCCGGTCGCGGAGCTCACGACGAACACCTGGACACCGGGCGCGGCGCCCTCCGCGTCCGCCAGGAGGTAGGCCGTGTCCTGGACGAGGTCCGCCTTCGTCAGGACGACCAGCGGCTGGGCCCCGCTGGTCCAGGCGAGGGACACGAACCGCTCCAGCCGGCCCAGGTCCAGCTCGGCCGAGAGCGACATCGCGATCGCGGCATGATCGACATTGGCCGCCAGCACCTGCCCCTCCGACCTTTTGGACGAGGTCGAGCGGACGAACGCCGTGCGCCGGGACAGCAGCGCCCGTACGACCGGGCCATCCGAGGGGGTTGTGTCGACCGCCGCCCAGTCGCCCGTGCAGGCGACCTTCATCGGGTCGCGGCTGAACACATCCTCGGTGTCGGCCCGAACGGTCCCGTCCGCCATGGCCACATCGCACAGGCCACGGTCGACCCGCACGACACGGCCGGGCAGCAGACCCTGCCCCGCGTAAGGAGTGAACTCCGCATCCCAGCCTTCGTCCCAGCCGTAGGCGGCGAGGTCATGCTGAGGAGCGGAATCGGAAGAAATGTTGAACAAGGGGAAACCCTTCGGAGGGTGGCCCCGGCAAAGCGCGCGTCATGCGCGGAAGTCGTGTGGTGTCAGCCGGAGGCCACAGGAATGAAAGACATGACGAACTCCTGAATGCGGGCAAAGCCCATCACCGAGACAGTCATCAGATCCTCACCTCCCGCTCCTCAACGAACCAACGGACACTCCCCCGGCGAGCAGCTACACAGCTACGACCCGGAACGATGGAACCGTAACCCTTACCGAGGCTCAGCGCCAGCGATTATCGCCCGGCCACCCCCGACGCGCTGAAGGCCGGGTCAGAGTCGCCCCTACCCTGTCGTAGTTCGCCACGCGGACAACGCCACCGGCTTCCCAGCCCACTGCCGCACCAGGCGGAATCGCCCTGCTCGGTCGAGGACGAACTCGACCGGCGGATGCAACGCCCCCGCGCGGAGCCGAGTGTCATTGGCGCCATGGTTCGAGCGGATTGGCATGCTTTCCTCCGGCGAAGCGACGAGCAGAGGCATCGAGGATCCGGAGAACCCGCGGTTTGGCCCGACCGGTTAACTTTCGGATACACGCTGTCGCGACTGGGGCGACCGTCTCCGTGACCAGACTCTTTGCCTTTAGCTGAAACTCGACGGCACGAACAGGTGTCCGTCAAAAATCGATGGCCATCGCTCAAGGTCCGCCGTCACAGGACAACGGCCCACCGACACATCCGTGTTCAACTGGGTAAAGGACTATCCATTTGTGATCCATGGTCACCTCAACGACTTGACACACAGACCGACATAACGTCACACAGCAACTAAATCGGATCCCTCCATTTGGCAGACTCCCTTCGGTTGACGGCTGACCAGCGGCGACCTGAACGGGGAGGTCAATGATGGGTGAGCAGTACAGCGTCGATCTCGACGCGTTGGAGAAAGCCGCCTCCGGGGTGAACGGCACGCTCGACGAGATCAGCGTGCAGAAGGTGAGCGACATCCCCCACGACACGTCGGCGATGGGCCACGGGGAGTTGGCGAGCACGCTGTCCGACTTCCTCAGCCGCTGGCAGCGCGGCGTGGACAACCTATCCAAGGACGGCCAGGAGATCGCCACCCGGCTGACGGCGAACGTGAACGCCTACCGCGCCGTCGAGGAGCACACCCACCAGCACTTCCACGGCATGCTGCACGGAACCGGCACCGATCCGGGGGTGAGGTGACGGTGGCGGCGCTCGGCCAGACCAACGACGCGACGGCGCTCATACCCGGCGATGTCGCGTCGATCAGCCACACCCTGGCGGCGCTTCAGGCCTACGGCGACCTCCTCCACCTCGCCGGTGAGGGGCTGAACCGCATCGACACCGGCGACGGCTGGAGCGGCGATGCCGCTGAGGCATTCCGCAAGGTCTTTCACGGCCAGCCGAGCAAGTGGCTACGGGCCGGCGACGCCTTCCACCAGGCAGCCGGCGCCCTGGACTCCTACATGACCACGCTGACATGGGCGCAGGGCCAGGCAGCCGACGCGATCAACCAGTGGAACTCGGGGAAGGCGCAGCACGAGGCCGCGCAGGACACGCTGGACAGTGCCCGGGGCCAACTGGACAGCGCCGGCAAGACGGCCGCTGCCGCGGTGGGAAAGGCGCGCGACCTCGCGCCTGCGAAGCCGGGTTTCTGGTCCGATCTCGGCGACGACCTCGGCTCTTTCTTCTCAGGCGCGGGACACGTGGCCAAGGAGGTCGGGGAAACCGTACTGACCGACCTCGCCTCGGTGGGCAATGCCATGGTGCAGGACCCGGGTTCAGTTCTGGAGGTGGCCGGGGGCCTGGGCTTGGCAACGCTCGGCGCCGGCGGGGAAGTGGGCGGGGCGGTTCTGGACGCCACGGGGATCGGACTCGTGCTGGGCGTGCCGGCCGCCGCCGTGTCAGCCACCGCGATCACCGGAGGCCTCGGCATGGCCGGTCTGGGGCTGAACAACATCATCCAGGACGCGGCCGGCCCGGACCGGGTGAACATGACCTCCGACGGGGGCGGAGGCAGCGGCGGGAGTGACGAGGCCCCCAACGGTCCTGGCCATACGCTTCCGGAGCGCGACCCCGACCCGACCGCCACGGCACAGGGCAATCCGGAGACCATCCCAAAGAAGGCCGATCCCGAGACCGTTCGGGCGCTAACCCGTCAGAACGAGGCGGCGGACACGCTGGCCCAGCACGGATACGACGTCGAGCATGCGCCCGACGTGCCGGGCAGCAGGAACCCCGACTACAAGATCAACGGGAAGATATTCGACTGCTACTCACCCAGCGGAGGCAACGCCCGTAACATCGCCTCCGAGATCCAGGGGAAGATCGACAAGGATCAGGCCGACCGCATCGTGCTGAATCTGAGCGACAGCTCCGTCGACGTGGCCAAGATGAACGCCCAGTTGCACGACTGGCCGAACCCGGGGCTCAAGGAGGTCATCGCCATCGACAAGGACGGCAACCTGCTGCACCTCTATCCCTAGCACCTCCCGAAGGACGATCTACATGTCTATTTCCTACAGCCTCGACATCGGGACAGCGACGCCCGCAGCGCAGGTCGCCTGGCACCTGTGCGACCTCGCCCAGTCCGCCGGCCTGTTCGACGCATCGGTCACCCCCGAGCTGGTGACCGACAAGGGCGCGGTGACCTGGAGGGGCATGTGGATTCGCGTGGGTGAGGAGAAGCCGCAGCCGTGGCACCCCGTGATCACCGATCTCGGGTTCACCCCGACCGTCTGGGTACGGTTCCAACTCGCCAGTTCGAGCGAGCACCACTACCAGCAGGACGACATGATCCAGCTGGTGTCCGGCCTGCTGAATCAGGTCCCCGGCGACACCGTACTGCACTTCCAGTTCGAGACGATCTGGCTCCTGCGTCGCGGTCCCGAGCTGAGCCTCAACGAGCGGGACGACCTGTGGCCCCCGCGCCGGCTGGCAGCAGTCTCCCAGACCTATCGCCGCGCCACCCACGAATTCTCCCGGGAGTGACACTCTCGCTGTCGCGGGGTTTCGTGGCGGCCCAGCAGCAATTGGCCATACCGCCACTTGCCTGCAACCTCACATGATCACCCGAACTATGAACAAGCCCTGCCACCCCACGACCTTGCAGACAGCACCTGAGCAGCAAGTATTCGGTCGCAGGGACGATTCGCGGCGGTGAGAATCAGCGGTTGTCCAGGTCCTGGGCACCCGGTCGACCATGCCCAGCGGGTGTGTCATTCAAGGAGATCACCATGGCAGCCGCGGACATGGCAGACGAGAAGTCCTGGTACGCGGTTCGCTGCGTGTTCCAGTGGGATGCCTGGGCGGGCACACCTTACGAGGAGCGCCTGACGCTGTGGCAGGCCATCTCGATGGACCAGGCCATCGCGAGGGCCGAGGGCGAGGCACGGACCTATGCAAGGGAAAACGGCCATCGCTACCTGGAGCTGGCCCAGTGCTACCGCTTGGCCACCGCAGGACGGCCGGACGACGGAGACGAGGTCTTCTCTCTATTGCGCGACAGTCCCCTCGACGAGGAAGCGTATCTGGACCACTATTTCGACTCCGGCCACGAGCACCAGGGCACCACGACCGAGGGATCACGGGGCAGCCCCCAAGCACATGTCCCCGCAAAGTCGCTGCTCGGTCTCCAGCCCATCGTGAGCCGGCCCTTCACCCGGGCTGGACCACCTGGATGCCCTCTGACCGGCCAACGAGCTTGATCACCAGGGCCTTTGGATCAGCCCTGCCCCGGACATCGCGCGCTCGGACGCTGAAGGACATTGATCAGCCGGTGGCCACGGAGGTGGACGGAAAACGCTCCTGGTGGTGGGCAGGGCCGCCGCTAACCCGCTCCGCCGCGACGTCACCACTCCTTCTCAGTCCGGCAGAGGTCTCCCGCCTCGTCCCGCTCAGCCCTCAGCACCCCCTCCGTACAGCAGCGATATCCTGGCCTACCTGCCATCGGACCTCTGCCCCCAGGGGAGTTACTCTTGCCGCAGCTCGCCGTCGCGAACACCCTCTGGGCCGAGTACGAGCAGTTGGACAAGCCGGTGCGGGCTGGCGTCCGCAAGGCGATGGCCAAGTTCCAGACGCTGACCACGGTGGAACTGAGATCGGACAAGGGACTCCAACTCACGGTTGTGTCCCAGGCGCGTGACCCGCGCACCGGACGACGGTAGCGAGACCTACCTTCTCTTGAAGGTGCTGCCGCATGATGCGGCAGCCGTGTGGGCTGCGAGGCGGATCTTCAGTGTCAATGCCGCGACCCACAGGCTCGAAGTGCGCGATGTGGCGGCCATCGAACAGCTGAAGTCCGCACAGGCTGCGACGACTCTTCCATCTCGGCTGTTCGCCCGGTTCTCCGACCGGACCCTGTACGAGCTGGGCATCGACGATCAGACCCTGGAAGCCGTACGCGCGGTCACGGACAGAGCCCAGCTGGAGGCATTCGGGCCCTTGCTTCCCGAGGACCAATTCGAAGTGTTGCAGTACCTGGCAGAGGGATTCACCGCCGAGGAGGTCTTTCGGGACCTGGTGACTGCACGCCGGCCTGCTGCTTCAGACGCCTTCGCTGACGGGGATCTCGCCTCAGCCATCGCTAATACGCGAAGCCGCATCACGTTCGTCGCAGGATCCGCGGAACTAGGGTCTGTTGTGAAAGTGGATCAAGGTCTTGAGTAATCGCATGCTGTGGACTCGGACGGACTGACATACTCCGCGCCGTGACGACTGACAACAGCTCCGGCCCGACTCTGACCACCGGCGAGCGCGACACCGACCTCAACGACCGATTGACCGAGGAATTGGTCGCCTTCAACACAGCCGCCACAGGTGCGGCTGACCGCGGAACGTTCTCGGTCAAGGTCACCGATGAAGCAGGTGAACTGGTCGGCGGGCTGGCCGCATGGACTTGGGGCGGCCTCTGCGGCATCGAGCTGCTGTGGGTTCGCGAGGACAGCCGCAAGGACGGGTGGGGTAGCAGGATCCTGCAGGCAGCTGAGAGGGAGGCACGGCGACGCGGTTGCGATCGCGTCGCCGTCTCCTCTTTCACCTTCCAGGCTCCTGGCTTCTACCAGCGCCACGGCTATGCCGAGACCGGTCGGACCCTGGGTATCCCTGGAGGGCACGCGGACGTGCACCTGTTCAAGTCGCTGACCGATTCGACACCGTCGTGCCAGTCGTAGGCGTGCTGGTCACAGCCATTCGTTGATGGCCGCGACCAGCACCGTCCCTTCGTGGCGGACCGCGAGCTTTTCGTATCTCGTGGCCACGGCCCGGTAGCGCTTGAGCCGGTTCATGCCGCATTCCACCGCGTGGCGCTCCTTGTAGTCGTCCTTGTCGAACTTGGGCGGGCGGCCGCCGCGCGTCCCGAGCTTCTTGCGGTTGCGGACCTGGTCGGCCTTCTCCGGGATCGTGCAGCCGATCCCGCGTCTGCGGAGGTAGGCCGGTTCGCGCGGGAGCCGTACGTCCTGTCCGCGCGGACCCTGTCCGGCTTGGTCCGTGGCCGGCCCAGGCCGATGCGGGGCACCCGGATGCCCTCCAGGACCGGCCGGAACTGCGGGCTGTCGTGCCGCTGCCCGGCGGCGATCAGCAGCGACAGAGGCTTTTGGCCCTGCTCCACGGCCAGGTGCAGCTTGGTGGTCAGCCCGCCGCGCGACCGCCCGAGGCCGTGGTCGTCGGGCTCGGTGAAGACACCGCCGGGAGGCTCCTTCTGCAGTGCCCCTTTTTTACGCGCGCCAGCGGCGTGCTGGTGAGCCCGGGCGACCGTGGAGTCCACGCTCACGTCCCACGTGATCAAGCCCTTCGCGTCGGCCTCGGCCTGCAGCTGCACGAAGATCCGCTTCCAGCTACCGTCCCGTTGCCGGCGTCGGAACAAGTCGTAGACCCGGTCCCAGGGCCCGTACCGCTCGGGCACGTCCCGCCAGGGCGCACTGGTCCGGGTCCGCCACCTTATGCCGTCGATCAACTGCCTACGCGTCCGCGTCGGTGGCCGGCCCGGCTTCTTGCCATTCGGCAGCAACGGCTTCAGCCGGGCCCACTGGCTGTTCGACAGATCACCACGCCCCACGACCAGTGATCATCCACGACCTTGATCCACTTTCACAA
Organism: Streptomyces sp. NBC_01537; assembly: GCF_045040445.1. NCBI lineage: Bacteria > Bacillati > Actinomycetota > Actinomycetes > Kitasatosporales > Streptomycetaceae > Streptomyces > Streptomyces sp. NBC_01537. Next base: position 2,161,254 of record NZ_CP109392.1, read on the forward strand.
CACGCCCTAATCCGCTTGCAGGACGAAGAACAGGAAGCACAAAAAGCGGGGCTTGGCCGCGATGGCCTCGGGGAACAGCTCACGGGCGGCGGGGTCAGGATCTGGCTCGCTGATGACCGTTATCCGGAAGCCTGCCGCGGTGAAGGCGTCGGTCATCGCGTGCAGCGGCCTGTGCCAGATACTCATCAGGGCGGTCTGGCCGCCTATCGTCCACTCGTCGGTCCAGTTGGTGGTGTCTAAATACTCGGCCTCGCGCCCGGCCTGGTGGTGCATGGTGACGATTGCGAAGGGATGGTCGACGGACGCGATCAGCCGACCGCCGGGCTTGAGTACGCGTCGCAGCTCGGCCAGCGCCGGCCCCCAGTCCTCCAGGTAGTGCAGCACCAGGGACGCGACGACATCGTCGAACGTGTCGTCAGCGTAGGGAAGGGGGCTGCCCAGATCGGCCACCTGCAGGTCCGCACCCGCGCCGAGCCGTCGCCGGGCCAGTTCCAGCATCCCGACACTCGCATCGAAGCCGCTCACGAGGGCGCCACGGTCACGCAGCGCCGCGAACAGGGGCCCGGAGCCGCAGCCGGCGTCGAGGATCCGTCGGCCGGCTACGTCCCCGGCGAGGGCCAGCATCGCGGGACGTTCGTAGTAGGCATTGATGAGGTTGGTTTCGTTTTCGCTCGTGTACGCCTCGGCGAAGCTGGTGTAGTCGTTGACCTTCGGCGGATGCCCAGTCAAAGCGGACGGCGAGGTGCGCCCGGCGTGGCTCGCGTGCCCTTGCTGCTCGTCAGAAGTCATGGCGCGAGGGACGCTAGCCGCATCAGCTCGGTTCCTGTTCTGACCATAAATGCGTCCGCTCCCAGAGCCCGTCCGCGACTGGGTCTCGGCTCACAGATCTTCGGGCAGGTCTGGGCGCAGTCGGTGACCTTGGCCGACGGTCTCAGCGCTACGCCAGGCCGGCCGCCGTTGAGCACGGGCCGGTGCTGAAGGGCTTCGGGCTGGCCTGTGGCTTGGGGCTCGGCCTCGACCAGGTCGTCAATCTGACCCCCGACTCGCGGTTTCAGGAGCATGCGGCAGTGATACGCGTCGAAAGGGAGTGCACGGCACGCTCGGCGGCAAGAAGTCCGCCCTGACGGTGTCGGTGATCTGGGGTCGGCCTGTCGTGTCGTGCGGGGCCTGTCCGGATTCCGTACAGGCCCCGGAACTGGGCTTGATCCGCTTTGACGGACATCTGAGATCAGGGGTTCTGCCCCGGGAGGATGTCCATCAAAGCGGATCAAGCCCACAAACCGTAGCCCTTGCCCGACCTCGGCGCCACCGATTATCGGGCGCGTGCGGCTTTAGTTCGGGCTGAAGGTGATCACCGGGGTGTAGTCGGTTCCGGCGTTGAATTCCACCTGCTGGGTTCGGGTCGGTGAGCCGATCTTGCTCAGCGGCAGCGTCCAGGTGTATTTGGAGCCGCTGACCGTGTTGGTGGGATTGGGTGTGACCGCGGTCCATTTCCAGCTGGTTGACCGGCTCCGGTAAAGAACGCCGTTTTCGATCATGTAGTCGGCGCCGAGGGCTGAGGGCGACGGATAGGGGAGCTGGTAGCCGGTCGCGGTGTTGCCGTCGGTGTTGAAGAAGGCGTGGTAGAAGCTCTCCGAGGTGTTGAAGGACGCCTTGAGGGTGACGGTTCCGGAGGATGCGCAGGCGGAGTAGCCGGTGATGGCGCCCGAGCCTGTGGTGCGGGCGCAGGTCGTACCGTCATCGCTGCCCGACCCGGTCGTGCCGGCTTCGTCGGACGAGTCCTTCTCCGCCGAATCGGCAGCGGCGGCTGCGGTCTGGCCCGACTTCGTGGCGGTGGAGGACCCCGTGGCAGACGTGTGAGCCGACGGGTGTGTCCCTGCCTTGCCCGTTGCCGTTGTGGACACCGACGGGGTCGGCGACGCGGAGGTGGGGGCCACGCCGGCTCCGGCAGGCGGCTGGGGAGAGTCGGTGACGCTCCCGCCGGACCTGTCCCCACTCGCGGTGTCACCGGCTTTGCCGCCGTCTCGCAGGAGCACTCCTACGACGAGGGCGCCCGCGACCAGCAGGAGGCTCGTTGCTCCGGCGGCGAGCGCCAGTCCGCGCCGCCCGGGCCGGCGCGGCGCCGATGCCTCCTCGGCGACCGGCACCGGATCGGACGGGGCCACGGGCTCACGTCGACGCCATGCCCAATCGGCGGGCGGGGAAGGCTCGGAGGAAGAGCGCGGAGCGGGCGACGCCCCCGCCGACCCCGGGGCCCGCCTCGTCACACGGCTCGGCAGCGGTGGCGGTACGGAGCGGGCTTCCCCTTGCGGAGCGGCCGTGGCCCCGGCCGACGCCGACTCCGGCTTACGCTTCGGCAGCCGCTTGGGCAGTGGGGGCGGTGCGGAGCGAAGCTCCCCTTGCGAAGCGGCCGCAGCGCCTGCCGGCCCCGGCCCCTGCCCCTGTTCCGGCTTCCGCTTCGGTAACCAGCTGGGCATCCTGTCCTGTCTCTCTCTTCCTTTGTGTCGCGTCACGAGCCGGACACCTGGCCAGGAGCGACAGTGCGCCGAAGATATCAGCGAAGCTTCGGCAGTCCCGAACGAACGTCTGAATCTCCCGTCCTCCCACAACGGGTCAGCCGAAGGCGTTGACCCCGTCGTTCGTCTGCGGCTCGGCGGTCTGCCACTGCTGGGGGTTCAGCAGACGGGTCCGTTCGGCGATCCGGTGCAGGGCGGCGATCGTGGCGTCGGTGAGGGCCGCACCGCTGTATCCGACGTAGGCCACCACGCCGGGCGCCGGTTCCCAGGCCAGCAGGCCGTCGCCGATCAGTGCGGAGGTGACGACGGCGGGCTTGCCGTGCACCGTGCCGGCCGCCCGGACCCCCGCGACGTACAGCTGGTCCTCGAATCCGCCGCAACGGACGACGCCGGTGAACGTCACCCCGGAGGAGAGCGCCGCTGCCTCCCCTACGCTGTCCGTGCCGTAGCGGACCTCGCGCATGTCGCGGGCCCGTGCCGTACCGGCCGCCGTCACCGAGAACCCGGGCGGCGGTTCGACCTCGGCCCGGCCGGCCGTGACGGTCGTCGCTGCGGCGATCCTGACCAGTTCGGCCTCCGGCAGATCACCCCGGACCCGCGCGTACCTGCCACCGATCCGCCAGGTGATCTGACCGGCCTTGACCGTACGCCCCGAGTCAGGCGCGGCCACCGGGAACGTCACCACCGCACTGTGCCTGCCCAGCGAACCGTCGTGCCGCCGTACGGTCACCGTCCACGGGCCCGAACCCGACGCGCGGTCACGCTGGTCCCAGGCCGAACCCCGTTGCAGGGCCGCCCACTTGATCACCAGGCCGGGTGTCTGCTCCGGCGCGACGTCGGCGTCCGGGCCCTCCGGGAAGACGATGACGGACAGGGACGACGTCGACGAGGCCCGCGCCTGGGCCGCCCGACGCGGCTCGCCCGGACTGCTCACCTTCACGATGGCGCCCGTGAGGACCGCGGCAGCGCCCGCGGTCACCCCGACCGCGATCATCCAGCGCCGCGGCTTCCACCTCGGCCGGTCCGGGCCGCTGCTGAGAATCTCCCCCATGTGAGCAGTCTTCTCCGCCTGCGGCCCGGCTGTACGGCACGAGCCGTAAACCACCGTGCGGGAGCGGCCGGTGCCGTAGCCTGGCGCGTTGCCGCCCGGACGGACCCTGAAACCCCGTGGCGCCGCGCACGCCGCCAGTGGGAAGGTGAGCGCACCGAGGGGCGTAGCTCAGCAGGCCAGAGCAGCGGACTCCAAACCCGCGCGTCGCAGGTTCGAATCCTGCCGCCCCTGCCCAGGACCAGGCGAGTTGGTACCCGCCGCTTCCCAGACTGTCGAGGGTCAAACAAGATCCCATAAGTGATTCACAGTCTCGTTGAACACACCTGCCACCACAGCCGTATTGAACGGGAAGTAGGGGCCACTGGTACTAGGTCAGTAACGAGGAGTCCAGATGTCGCACGCCGTTCCGGGCCTGTATCGCCGGCGGATCATCATTGCCAGCGCAGTCGGTGGCGCAGTGTGCGCCGTCGCGATAGTGGGCAACGCCATGGCGGGCCAGAGCTCGACCACCAACGCGACCACAAAGGCGGCTACGAACGCGGCCGGCCAGCAGATTGTCTGCCCGGCCGTCGCTCCCTCGCTGCCGGCGATCCCGGCCTCGGCCAAGGCCGAGGTGGACCGCAATCTCGCGCTGTTGGACACGCAGATCGCCGAGGCCAACCAAAGGCTCATCAGCACTCAGGGCCAAGGCGGCCCGAACTTCGTCAACAACGCCATTCTCGGCCCGCTGAAGGACAAGCGGATCTCCACCATCGACCGGATCGCCATCGCGATCGGGCGCACCTCGGCCAAGCCGGCCGGGCTGGACGCCCTCGCCCCGTGCAGCCTGTCCACGGCCGGCGCCTCGGCGAATCCGTCGGCCGTCGCCTCGTCCCCGGCCGCGTCGGGGGCCGCGTCCGCGTCCGCCTCCGCGACCAACGCGGCGGGCCAGGGCCAGAACCAGGCCGACGGCGTGAACCGCACGAACGGCCCGCAGGTGGCCGACTTCGTCGACATCACCAAGGTCGCACCGAACGTGCTGCAGAAGCCCCGCACCCAGGCCGCCGGCTCCAAGGGCACCTTCACCTCACGCTGTGGTGTGAACAAGCAGGGCCAGCACAACTCCGACAACGTGATCGTGGCCCCGGGTGTCGTCAACGGCGCCCACCACATCCACGACTACGTCGGCAACAAGGACGTCAGCGGCGCCTCCACCAACGAGTCGCTGATCGCCCAGGGCACCTCGTGCACCAACGGCGACCAGTCCGCCTACTACTGGCCCGTCGTCCGTGACCTCACCAAGGTCGGCGCCGACGCGAATCTGGCTCAGGGCGGCGGCGGCGAGGGCAACATCGGTGCGATCCTCGTGCCGACCAGCGCCACCATCACCTACAAGGGCAACGCGGCCTCCAAGGTGACCGCGATGCCGCAGTTCCTGCGGATCATCACCGGTGACGCCAAGACGCTCACGAACGGCCTCGGCAACGCCAACGCCCACTGGAGCTGCACCGGCTTCGAGAACAAGGTCCAGCTCACCGAGCAGTACCCGCTCTGCCCCAGCGGCAGCAAGGTCGTCCGCACCTTCGAGTTCCAGAGCTGCTGGGACGGCAAGAACACCGACAGCGCCAACCACCGCAGCCACGTCGCCTTCCCCGACAAGGCCTCGGACGTCTGCCCCACCGGTTTCGTGGCCATCCCGAAGCTGACGATGCGCCTCACCTACAAGGTGCCGGCCGGCCCGAACTACGCGGTTGACGGCTTCGTGGAGCAGCAGCACAAGGCGAGCACCGACCACGACGACTTCATCGAGGTCATGAGCGTCGGCCTCCAGAAGAAGGTCGCGAACTGCATCAACACCGGCCAGCGGTGCTGACCGGCTGACCGACCGCACCATCCGCCGCCGGGCGGGCAGGGCAAAAGCCCTGCCCGCCCGGCGGTTGTGTCCAGGGCCTGTCCGGTGGATCTCCGTGGGTGAAGGAGCGGGGTCTGGTGCCTGTGATCGCAAGGCGCCGGAGCGCCCACAGGGTGGTTTCCTGTGGGCCCGCCGCGCCAGCGGCTGATGTCGCAGTCGGCAACGCGAGCGCTGGTGCCAGGGCACGCGACGCCACGGAGATCCACCGGACAGGCCCTAGCCTTGCCCGTATGACTCCTCGCATCGCTGTCATCGAGCTGGTCGTCGCCGACATGGCCGCCTCGCTCGCCTTCTACCGGCGCCTCGGGCTCGACATCCCGGCCGGAGCCGACACCGAGCCCCATGTGGAGGCGGAACTGCCGGGCGGGCTCAAGCTCGCCTGGGACACCGTCGACACGATCCGCTCGTTCGACCCCGCCTGGGCCCCGCCCTCCGGCGGGCACCGCGCGGCGCTCGCGTTCGAAGTCGACAGCCCCTCGGAGGTCGACTCGCTGTACGCCGAGCTGGTGGACGCCGGGTACGAAGGGCACTTGAAGCCGTGGGACGCCTTCTGGGGCATGCGGTACGCGACACTGCACGACCCCGACGGCAGCCCGGTGGATCTGTTCGCGCAGCTGCCGGACAGGCCCTAGGGCCGCTCGCGGGGCTTGGCGGCGCGCCGCCCCCGCAGCCGGGAGCGGAGGTCCTCGTGGGGGAGGAAGCCGGCCCAGCGCTCGGGGAATTCGGCGGGGGGTTCGTCGGGGCCGACCTCGTCGTCGGGGCCGTCCTCGGAGGCGGAGGCCTCGGCGGCGCGGCGGGCGGCGGCCGCGGCGAGGACGGCGGCGGCGGCGTGCTCGCGGGCGCGGTTGTTCTCCTCGCGGGCGGCGGCGGTGGCGACGGAGGGCCAGACGCGGTCGACGGCGGCGTTGGCGGCGGCGCCGACGAGGACGGCGAAGGCGGAGACGAAGATCCACAGCAGAATGGCGATCGGGGCGGCCAGGGATCCGTAGATCGAGGGCCCCTCGACCGCCCGCGAGAGGTACACCCGCAGCACGAGGCTGCACAGGATCCAGATCGGCAGCGCGATCAGCGCGCCCGGGAGGTCCTCCAGCCAGGGTGAGCGGACCGGGACCGACACGTGGTAGAGCGTCGTCAGCAGGGCGATCGACAGCACCAGGACGACCGGCCAGTAGAGGACCCGGATCACCGCCTCGCTCCACGGCAGCAGGTTGACCACCACATCCGGCCCGACCACCAGCAGCGGCATCACCACCGCGCCGATGAGCAGCGCGACGACGTACAGCAGGAAGGCCAGCAGCCGGGTGCTGACGATGCCGCGCTTGCCGTCGAGCCCGTACATGACGGTGATGGTCTCGACGAAGACGTTGACCGCCCGCGACCCCGACCACAGGGCGATGATGAAGCCGATCGAGATCAGGTCCGGCCGGCCGCCGCTGAAGACATGGTCGACCAGCGGCCGGACCACCTGGGTCATACCGTGGTCGGACATCACCGTGGCGGCGGCGGACAGGATGTTGCGCCGGATGCTCTCCACCGTGTCGGTGCCGATGATCTCGTCGAGATAGCCGAGCGCGCCGACCATGCTGAGCAGCAGCGGCGGCAGCGACAGCAGCACGAAGAAGGCCGCCTCGGCGGCCAGCCCCAGGATCCGGTACTCGATGCAGGAGTTGACGGTGTCCTTGAGCAGCAGCCAGACCGTCCTGCGCTTGGACACGTTCCGGTACAGGGCCCGGGCCCGGTGGAGACGGCCCCGTGGCCGCTCAGGTGTTTCTTCGGCTGCGCTCACATCCTTACGGTATAGGGCATGAGCACCCGCACCCACACCGTGATCAACCAGGCTCCGCCCCTGGTCGGGTACGACGTCTACGCGGCCGACCCGGCCCTCACCGAGGGGGTCGCCCGGCACACGGCACCCGACGTGCTCGCCGAGGTCCAGGAGGAGCTGGGTGAGCTGGGCCGCGCGGCCGGTTCCGCCCAGGCGCAGCGCTGGGGCGAGGAGGCGAACGCGCACTCCCCGGTGCTGCGCACCCACGACCGCTACGGCAACCGCATCGACGAGGTCGACTTCCACCCCGCCTATCACCGCCTCCTCGGCCACGCCGTCTCGGCCGGCCTCACCGACGCCTGGTCCCGCCCGTCCGGGCATCTGCGCCGCGCCGCCGGCTTCGTCGTGTGGACCCAGGCCGAACAGGGCCATGGCTGCCCGGTGTCGATGACCCACGCCGCCGTGCCCGCCCTGCGGACCGACCCCGTGCTGGCCGCCGAGTGGGAACCCCGGCTCACCTCACGGGCGTACGCCGCCGAACTGCTGCCGCCGGGAGCCAAGCCCGGGGCGCTGTTCGGGATGGGCATGACCGAGAAGCAGGGCGGCTCCGACGTCCGCGCCAACACCACCCGCGCCGAACCCCTGGCCGAGGAGGGGACGTATCTCCTCACCGGCCACAAGTGGTTCTGCTCCGCCCCGATGTCCGACGGCTTCCTCGTCCTGGCCCAGGCCCCCGGCGGACTCACCTGCTTCCTCCTCCCCCGCGTCCTGCCCGACGGCACCCGCAACGTCTTCCGCATCCAGCGCCTCAAGGACAAGCTCGGCAACCGCTCCAACGCCTCCTCCGAGGTGGAGTTCGACGGCACCTGGGCCCGCCGGGTCGGCGAGGAGGGGCGCGGGGTCGCCACCATCATCGAGATGGTCGCCGTCACCCGCCTGGACTGCGCCCTCGGTTCGGCCGCCATCATGCGCCAGGCCGTCGCCCAGGCCGTCCACCACGCCGCGCACCGCTCGGCGTTCGGCGGGCCGCTGATCGACAAGCCGCTGATGCGCAACGTACTGGCCGACCTGGCCGTGGAGTCGGAGGCCGCGACGACCACCGTGCTGCGCCTGGCCGCCGCGTACGACGCCGCCGGCTCGGAGCAGGAGCGGCACTTCCGGCGGCTCGCCGTCGCCGTCTCCAAGTACTGGATCACCAAGCGCTGCCCGCCGCTCACCGCCGAAGCGCTCGAATGCCTCGGCGGCAACGGCTACGTCGAGGAGTCCGGTCTCCCCCGCCTCTTCCGTGAGTCACCCCTCAACTCCGTCTGGGAGGGCTCCGGCAACGTCCAGGCTCTCGACGTCCTCCGCGTCCTGCAGCGCGAGCCCCTCGCCCTGGGCGCCTTCCTCACCGAGATCGGCCTCGCCCGCGGCGCCGACCACCGGCTCGACGGCGCCATCAAGTCCCTTCTCACCGAACTCGCCGACCTGGACGGCATCGAGGCCCGCGCCCGCCGCGTCGTCGAGCGCATGGCCCTGGTCCTCCAGGGCTCCCTGCTCGTGCGGTTCGCCCCTTCCCCGGTCGCCGACGCGTTCTGCGCTTCGCGCTTGGGCGGTGACTGGGGTGCGTCCTTCGGCACGCTCCCGCACACGCTCGACCTCGGTGCGATTGTGGACCGCGCCAACCCAGGATCTGCGGCCGACCCAGGCGATTGAGCCGAAGCGGAGCGGCCGCTGTCGAAAAGGAGACGCGCGCAGGGAGCGAGGCACGAGCGGCCGAGCACGTCGACTGTCGACAGTGGCTGAGCGCAGCGGAGGCGAAATCGCCTCAAAGAAAAAGAGGGGCGGTGCCGCGCCGACTCGGCACCGCCCTGATCTGGATACCCCCTGTCACAGGGGCAGATGTGCCGGGGTGCCGGCCCGGCCCCGCACCGCCGCCTCTATGGCGACGATGATGTCCTCGTCCTCCGCGTCCAGCGGGAAGGCGTGGACCACGCCCCGGGCCTCGTGGTAGTCGAGGACACGGCACATGCCGCTGTCGTCACGCCCGCCGGAGGGCCGCAGGTGGATGACGAGATCGGCGGGGAGGGCCAGCAGCGCCGCCAGCCCGTCCTCGGATTCCGGCCCGCCGTCGATGACGTATCCCTGGCGCTCGCTCACCCCGGCGGCGTCCTCGAACCGCACGCGCGGGACCCGGAAGGCCCGGGCCAGCCGGGTGGCGCGGCTCACGCGCTCGTCGGCCGAACAGCCGACCACGACGACGCGCGGGGGGAGGGGCGACACAGCGGATCTGCCTCCTCCGAGGTGCGGTGCGGATGCCGTACGAGTAGCGTGACGCAGCGTCACTGTCCGTCGGGCGCACCGGTATACGCAACCGTTGCAGACCGTTGCAACTGAATGTGGCCGATGTCCAACCGTGGTGTGCCGGGCGCGGCACCATGGGCAGAGCAGTACGCAGCAGTCAGTACGTACGCGGGAGCGCTTCCATGAGCCAGCCAGAGATCGACGCGCAACTGCTGACCAGTGTCCGGCACGCCGCGCTGAGCGGGGCGTCGCCGCCGGAGTCGCCGCGCCCGGTGATCAGCGACTCCTGGAGCCGGGTCATCGGCCACGGCGTGAACCCGGACACCGGCAGCCACTCCGGGCTGCTGTCGGTGGACGAGCTGGAGCACCGGCGGCAGTCCTCACCGCTGGTGGATGTGCTGCCGGCGCTTCGCGACGGGCTGGTGTCGGTGGCGGACGTGGCCTGGCACATCATGGTCGTCTCGGACGCCGAGGGCCGGGTGCTGTGGCGCGACGGCAGTATGGCGGTGCGGCGCAGCGCGGACCGGCTGGGCTTCGCGGAGGGCGCGTCCTGGGCGGAGGACATCGTCGGCACGAACGCCATCGGCACCGCGCTGGTGACCCGGCGCCCCGTGCAGGTGCACTCCGCCGAGCACTACGTACGCGCCCACCACCGGTGGACCTGCGCGGCGGCCCCGCTGCACGACCCGCGCGACGGGCGGCTGCTCGGGACGGTCGACATCAGCGGGCCGGCGGCCACCGTGCACCCCGTGACGCTGTCCCTGGTCACCGCCGTGACCAGGGTCGCCGAGGGCGAGCTGCGGTCGCGGCACTGGGCGGCGATCGAAGGGCTGCGGTCGCTCGCGGCGCCGCTGCTGGCCCGCGTTCCCGGGCGGGCGCTCGTGGCCGACCCCAATGGCTGGACGGCCGCCGTCACCGGTATGCCGCCGCTGGACCGCGTGGCCCTGCCCTCGGCGCCGGTGGCCGGGACGGCGTGGCTGCCCTCGCTCGGGCTGTGCACGCTGGAGCCGCTGCCGGGCGGCTGGCTGGTACGGATCGGCGCGACGGGTCAGCAGGACGCGCCGCCGGGACGCGTGGTGCTGGACGTCAGCCGGCCGCACGCCTGGTCGGTCACCGTCTCGGGCGAGGCGGGCAGCTGGGAGCACGAACTCAGCCCGCGCCATGCCGAGCTGCTCTTCGTCCTCGCGGTCCACCGCGGCGGGCGCAGCGCGGCCGATCTGGCCCGCGACCTGTTCGGCGACGCCAGCCGCACGGTCACCGTCCGCGCCGAACTCTCGCGCCTGCGGCGCAACCTCGCCGGCATCCTCGCCCACCGGCCGTACCGCTTCGCCGACTCCGTCACCGTCGAGCTGCTCCGTCCCGACCGCCCTGCCGACCTGCTGCCGCACTCCAGCGCGCCGGCCGTCCGCCGCGCGCGCGGCTAGAACGCCCGGAGCGGTCCGGGTGCGGTCCGGGTGCGGTCTGCCGCCGGGCTCGTGATTGGCTGGAGGAATGAGTGACACCGTGACCGTGACCACCTGGTCGCTGGAGCAGACCTCGCCGAGCGATCTCGTGCCGTCGGCGAACCCGCCGGGGCCGGACATCCGGATCGTGCGGTCGGAGGTGCCGTCGCCGGAGTTCAGCAGATTCCTCTACGCGTCCGTGGGCGCGGACTGCGCGTGGACGGACCGGCTGACGTGGACGCGCGAGCAGTGGGTGACGTACCTCTCACGGCCGGGGGCGGTCGAGACCTGGGTCGCGTACGACCGGGGGACGCCGGCCGGGTACATCGAGCTGGAGGCGCAGAGCGAGGGGCAGGTCGAGATCGCGTATTTCGGGCTGCTGCCGGCGTTCCGGGGGCGGCGGATCGGGGGACATCTGCTGTCGTACGGGATCGGGCGGGCGTGGGAGCTGGCGGGGACGAAACGGGTGTGGGTGCATACGTGCAGCCTGGACGGGCCGCACGCGCTGGCGAACTACGAGAAGCGCGGTTTCCGGGTCTTCGACGTGAAGACGGAGGAGGAGCAGAAGCCCTCCGGGCACGCCATGAAGTGACGAGAACCACACCGTCCCACAATGTGGGATCTCAGCGTCCACATTCTGGAAGGCGGTGGACTGCCCCGAGATCCCCATGACACGCTTTCGTCATGTCTCGCACTGGAATCGCCTTGGTAGGTCGACTGCACGTCGACCTCGGCCGCATGTCCAGTTCCATCTGTCCGGCGATCTGACCGCACCGGCTCGCCCGTTGAGCGGCGCCGCGGATGCGTGCGTGCCCACGGTGTTCTTCGCAGGCCATGCAGGTTTTGCGGGCCGTAGGGTGCTCAGCGCTGTACCGACCTATCCCAGCCCGCCCGTAAGGACTGCATCGCCATGGCCACCACCCCTGAGAAGCCCGCAGCCACCGCTGCCCGCCGCAAGGCGAGCCGTCACCGCGGTGAGGGCCAGTGGGGCGTTGGGCACCTCACGCCTCTCAACGCCAATGAGCAGTTCAAGAAGGACGACGACGGTCTCAATGTCCGGGCGCGCATCGAGAACATCTACGCGCACCGCGGATTCGACTCGATCGACGGCGCCGACCTGCGCGGACGTATGCGCTGGTGGGGCCTGTACACCCAGCGCAAGCCCGGGATCGACGGTGGCAAGACCGCGATCCTGGAGCCGGAGGAGCTGGACGACAAGTACTTCATGCTGCGGGTCCGGATCGACGGCGGCCGGCTGAGCACCGAGCAGCTGCGCGTCATCGGCGAGATCTCGCAGGAGTTCGCCCGGGGCACCGCGGACATCACCGACCGGCAGAACATCCAGCTGCACTGGATCCGGATCGAGGACGTGCCGGAGATCTGGCGCCGCCTGGAGGCCGTCGGGCTGTCGACCACCGAGGCCTGCGGCGACACACCTCGTGTGATCCTCGGCTCACCGGTGGCGGGGATCGCGGAGGACGAGATCATCGACGGCACACCGGCCGTTGATGAGATCCATGCCCGCATTGTGGGCAACAAGGACTTCTCCAACCTCCCCCGCAAGTTCAAGTCGGCTGTCTCCGGCTCGCCGTTGCTCGATGTCGCGCACGAGATCAACGACATCGCGTTCGTCGGTGTGGAGCACCCCGACCGGGGCCCCGGCTTCGACCTGTGGGTCGGCGGCGGGCTGTCCACCAACCCCAAGATCGGCGTCCGGCTCGGCGCCTGGGTGCCGCTGGAGGAGGTCGCGGATGTCTACGAGGGCGTCATCTCGATCTTCCGCGACTTCGGCTACCGCCGGCTGCGCACCCGTGCCCGCCTGAAGTTCCTGGTCGCCGACTGGGGCCCGGCGAAGTTCCGCCAGGTCCTGGAGGACGACTACCTCAAGCGCAAGCTGGTCGACGGCCCGGCCCCGGCCCAGCCGGTCGAGCAGTGGCGCGACCACGTCGGCGTCCACCGCCAGAAGGACGGCCGCTTCTACGTGGGCTTCGCCCCGTACGTGGGCCGGGTCGACGGCGCGACGCTCAGCAAGATCGCCGAGCTGGCGGAGGAGCACGGCTCTGGCCGGCTCCGCACCACCGCCGAGCAGAAGATGATCGTGCTCGATGTCGAGGAGCCCCGCATCGAGTCGCTGGTCGCGGGCCTGGAGGCGCTGGGCCTGAAGGTCACCCCCTCCCCCTTCCGGCGCGGGACGATGGCCTGTACCGGTATCGAGTTCTGCAAGCTCGCGATCGTCGAGACCAAGGCGCGCAGCGTCTCGCTCATCGACGAACTGGAGCGCCGCCTGCCGGAGTTCGACGAGCCGATCACCATCAACGTCAACGGCTGCCCGAACGCCTGCGCCCGTATCCAGGTGGCGGACATCGGTCTCAAGGGCCAGCTGGTCCTGGACAAGGACGGCAACCAGGTCGAGGGCTTCCAGGTGCACCTGGGCGGCGCCCTGGGCCTGGAGGCCGGCTTCGGCCGCAAGGTGCGAGGTCTGAAGGTCACCTCGGAGGAACTGCCGGAGTACGTGGAGCGGGTGCTCAAGCGCTTCCAGGCGGAGCGCGAGGACGGCGAGCGCTTCGCGACATGGGCGGCGCGCGCGAGCGAGGAGGCCCTGTCGTGAGTGAGCGAGCGGCGCCTTTCTACTGCCCGTACTGCGGCGACGAGGACCTGCACCCCGGGGAAGCCCACGGGGCGTGGGAATGCAGGGCGTGCAACCGCGCCTTCCAGTTGAAGTTCCTCGGCCTCCTGGCCAGGGGACTCAGCACCGCTCCCCTCGACGGAGGCGACACCACGTGAGCACCGCACAGGCCGAAGACCTCAAGCACGAAGACCTCAAGACCCTCGCCGAGCAGGCGGGCCGCGACCTGGAGGACGCGTCCGCCGAGGCCATCCTGCGCTGGGCCGTGGAGAACTTCGGGCCGCGCTTCTGCGTGACCTCCTCCATGGAGGACGCCGTCGTGGCACACCTCGCCTCCCGGGTCGCCCCGGGCGTCGACGTGGTGTTCCTCGACACCGGCTATCACTTCCCGGAGACCATCGGCACCCGGGACGCGGTCGCCGCCGTCATGGACGTGAACGTCATCACACTCACCCCGCGCCAGAGCGTGGCCGAGCAGGACGCCCAGTACGGGCCGAAGCTGCACGACCGCGATCCGGACCTGTGCTGCGCCCTGCGCAAGGTGAAGCCGCTGGAAGAGGGCCTGACCAGGTACGACGCGTGGGCGACGGGGCTGCGCCGCGACGAGTCCCCGACCCGCGCCAACACTCCGGTCGTCAGCTGGGACGAAAAGCGACAAAAGGTGAAAATCTCACCTATCGCACGGTGGTCACAGGAAGACGTGGCAGCCTACGTTGCCACGCACGGAGTCCTTACGAATCCATTGCTGATGGACGGCTATGCCTCCGTCGGCTGCGCCCCGTGCACCCGACGGGTGCTGGAGGGCGAGGACGCCCGCGCGGGCCGCTGGGCGGGCCGGGCGAAGACCGAGTGCGGACTGCACGGCTGATGTGTACCCGGAACGTACGGAACAGACCTCACAGGAGAAGCAGATGAGCGTGACAGGCACCGGAGCCACGATCTGGCTCACGGGTCTGCCGAGCGCGGGCAAGACCACGATCGCCTACGCGCTGGCGGACCGGCTGCGCGCCGACGGCCACCGGGTCGAGGTGCTGGACGGCGACGAGATCCGCGAGTTCCTGTCCTCGGGCCTCGGCTTCACCCGTGAGGACCGCCACACCAACGTCCAGCGGATCGGCTTCGTCGCCGAGCTGCTGGCCAGCAACGGCGTCAAGGTCCTGGTCCCGGTCATCGCGCCGTACGCCGACAGCCGCGAGGCCGTCCGCAAGCGCCACCAGGCCGAGGGCACGGTCTTCCTGGAGGTCCACGTCGCCACGCCGGTCGAGGTCTGCTCCGTACGGGACGTCAAGGGCCTGTACGCCAAGCAGGCGGCCGGCGAGATATCCGGGCTGACCGGTGTCGACGACCCGTACGAGGCACCCGAGACCCCCGACCTGCGCCTGCAGACCCAGGACCACACCGTCGAGGACTCCGCCGCGGTGCTCACCGCACTGCTCGTCGAGAGGGGACTGGCATGACGACCACCGTCGCAGCACCGGCCGGAGCCACCGAGAATCCCTACGCGCTCAGCCACCTGGACGCCCTGGAGTCCGAGGCCGTGCACATCTTCCGCGAGGTCGCGGGCGAGTTCGAGCGGCCGGTGATCCTCTTCTCCGGCGGCAAGGACTCCATCGTCATGCTGCACCTGGCGCTGAAGGCCTTCGCCCCGGCGCCGGTGCCCTTCGCCCTGCTGCATGTCGACACCGGCCACAACTTCCCCGAGGTCATCGACTACCGCGACCGCGCCGCCGCCCGGCACTCCCTGCGCCTGCACGTCGCGAACGTGCAGGACTACATCGACGACGGCCGGCTCCGCGAGCGCCCCGACGGCACCCGCAACCCGCTGCAGACCGTCCCGCTGCTCGACGGCATCGCCGAGGGCAAGTACGACGCCGTCTTCGGCGGCGGCCGCCGCGACGAGGAGAAGGCCCGCGCCAAGGAGCGCGTGTTCTCCCTGCGCGACGAGTTCGGCGCCTGGGACCCGCGCCGCCAGCGCCCCGAGCTGTGGTCGCTCTACAACGGCCGGCACGCCGCCGGCGAGCACGTCCGGGTCTTCCCGCTCTCCAACTGGACCGAGCTGGACGTGTGGCAGTACATCGCCCGCGAGGGCATCGAGCTTCCGGAGATCTACTACGCCCACGAGCGCGAGGTCTTCGCCCGCGACGGCATGTGGCTCACCGCGGGCAACTGGGGCGGCCCCAAGGACGGCGAGACCGTCGAGACCCGGCTGATCCGCTACCGCACGGTGGGCGACATGTCCTGCACCGGCGCCGTGGACTCCGACGCCGCGACGATCGAGCAGGTCATCGCCGAGATCGCCGCGTCCCGGCTGACCGAGCGCGGGGCCACGCGGGCCGACGACAAGATGTCCGAGGCCGCGATGGAAGACCGCAAGCGCGAGGGGTACTTCTAGCCGTGAGCACCATCGCCGGCACAGCCAGCACGACCAGCACAACCGCCATCAGCCGCCTCGGCGGCCGCACCCCGAGTACGCGAAGGGACGACGCATGACCAGCACCGCAACCGCCGCCCCCGCGGCCTCGCTGCTCCGTTTCGCCACCGCCGGATCCGTGGACGACGGCAAGTCCACCCTCGTCGGCCGGCTGCTGCACGACTCCAAGTCGGTCCTCACCGACCAACTGGAAGCCGTCGAGCTGGCCTCGGCCCGGCGCGGCCAGGAGGCCCCCGACCTGGCACTGCTCACCGACGGCCTGCGGGCCGAGCGCGAGCAGGGCATCACCATCGACGTGGCGTACCGCTACTTCGCCACCGCCCGGCGCCGGTTCATCCTCGCCGACACCCCGGGGCATGTGCAGTACACCCGCAACATGGTCACCGGCGCCTCCACCGCCGAGCTGGCCGTGGTCCTGGTCGACGCCCGCAACGGCGTCGTCGAGCAGACCCGCCGGCACGCCGCCGTCGCCGCGCTGCTGCGCGTCCCGCATGTCGTGCTGGCCGTCAACAAGATGGACCTGGTCGAGTACGCGGAGCCGGTCTTCGCCGCGATCGCCGAGGAGTTCACGGCGTACGCCATCGAGCTGGGCGTGCCGGAGGTGACGGCGATCCCGATCTCGGCCCTGGCCGGCGACAACGTCGTGGAGCCGAGCGCGAACATGGACTGGTACGGCGGCCCCACGGTGCTGGAGCACCTGGAGACAGTGCCGGTCAGCCATGACCTGGCGCACTGCCACGCCCGTCTGCCCGTGCAGTACGTCATCCGGCCGCAGACCGCCGAGCTCCCGGACTACCGGGGGTACGCGGGCCAGATCGCGGCCGGGACGTTCCACGTCGGCGAGGAGATCACCGTGCTGCCGTCGGGCCGCACATCGAAGATCTCCGGCATCGATCTGCTGGGCACGCCGGTCGACGCCGCCTGGACCACGCAGTCGGTGACCCTCCTGCTGGAGGACGACATCGACATCTCCCGGGGCGACCTGATCGTGCCGACCCAGGACGCGCCGGCCACCACGCAGGACATCGAGGCCACCGTGTGCCACGTGGCAGACCAGCCGCTCACCATCGGCCACCGCGTGCTGCTCAAGCACGGCACCCGGACGGTGAAGGCGCTCGTCAAGGACATCCCGTCCCGTCTCACGCTCGACGACCTGTCGCTGCACCCGCACCCGGGACAGCTCGTCGCCAACGACATCGGCCGTGTGAAGATCCGTACCGCCGAGCCGCTCCCGGTCGACTCGTACGCCGACTCCCGGCGCACCGGCTCGTTCATCCTCATCGACCCGAACGACGGCACCACGCTCACCGCGGGCATGGTCGGCGAATCGTTCGCCTCTCCGGAGCCCGTCCGGAACGAGGCCGACGACGAAGGGTGGGACTTCTGATGAGCATCGACGTCTTCGCCACCTTCGCCAAAGAAGGCGGCCGTATCGGCAGTGGCTGTCTCGGCAGCGGCCAGGGCGGCGTGGGCCGATGTGTGCGCTAGCGCGCGAGCACCGCATCGTCCCGTGCATGTCCAGCCGCATCACCGAAATGTTTGACAGCCACCTCCCGGCCGCGCCATAACCAACAGCGTGCGTGCGCCGGGGCCCCTGAGAGGAACCCCCGTGACTGCCGATCGCTCCATCACCCCGAGAACCACGACCCGCCGCCGTCTGATCGCCGGCGCTGCCCTTCTGCCCCTCCTGGCCCTCGCCGCCTGCGGCTACGGCTCGGACAAGAAGGACACCACCACCGACACGGCCGCGACCGGCAGCACCAGCAGCAAGAAGCTGTCGGCCAGCGAGGTGAAGATCGGCTACTTCGCCAACCTCACGCACGGCACCGCCCTGGTCGGCCTGGCCAAGAACGGCCCGATCCGGCAGGCGCTGGGCAGCACCACCGTGAAGACCTCGGTCTTCAACGCCGGTCCGGCCGAGATCGAGGCGCTGAACGCCGGTTCCATCGACATCGGCTGGATCGGCCCCTCGCCCTCCATCAACGGCTTTGTGAAGTCCGGCGGCAAGAGCCTGAAGATCATCTCCGGTTCGGCCTCCGGCGGCGTCAAGCTCGTCGTCAACCCGAAGAAGATCAAGACCCTCGCGGACGTCAAGGGCAAGAAGATCGCCACCCCGCAGCTGGGCAACACCCAGGACGTGGCCTTCCTCAACTGGATCGCCGACCAGGGCTGGAAGGTCGACGCCACGACCGGCAAGGGCGATGTCTCCGTCGTCCGTACGGACAACAAGATCACCCCGGACGCCTACAAGGCCGGCTCCATCGACGGCGCCTGGGTGCCCGAGCCCACGGCCTCCAAGCTGGTGGCCGAGGGTGCGAAGGTCCTGCTCGACGAGAGCAGCCTGTGGGACGGCGGCAAGTTCGTCATCACCAACGTGATCGTCTCGCAGTCCTTCCTCAAGGCGCACCCCGACGTCGTCAAGGCCGTGCTCCAGGGCTCGGTGAACACCAACGTCTGGATCAACGCCAACTCCGACAAGGCCAAGGCCATCGCCAACCAGGAGCTGGCCACGCTCTCCGGCAAGGCCCTGAAGGACGAGGTCATCGACCCGGCCTGGAAGAGCATCAGCTTCACCGACGACCCGCTGGCCTCCACCCTGCAGACCGAGGCCGACCACGCGGTCAAGGCCGGCCTGCTGAAGAAGCCCGACCTCAGCGGCATCTACGACCTGTCGATCCTCAACTCGGTCCTGAAGGCGGACGGCAAGACGGCGATCTCCGACGCCGGTCTCGGCAGCTAGCCCGTCCCCGCACGCCCGATCCCCAGGAGGTGACACCCATGGCCACCGCACTCAGCAAACAGCCCGCCGACGCCGAGCCCGGCAGCGACGCGGTCCCCTATGCCGCCCGCATCGAGCACGTCTCGAAGTCCTTCGGCCGCCCCGGCGCGCAGCAGCACGTGCTGGACGACATCACCATCGATGTCGCCCCCGGCGAATTCGTCTGCCTCCTGGGGGCCTCGGGCTGCGGAAAGTCCACCCTGCTCAACCTGGTCGCCGGGCTCGACCGGCCGTCCGCCGGGGGCATCGAGACCCCCGGCGGCCGCCCGGCCCTGATGTTCCAGGAGCACGCCCTCTTCCCGTGGCTCACCGCGGGCAAGAACATCGAACTCGCCCTGCGCATGCGGGGCGTCCCCGGCGCCGAGCGCCGCGACGAGGCCGAGCGGCTGCTCGAACTCGTCCGGCTGCGCGGCGCCTACGGCAAGCGGGTGCACGAGCTGTCCGGCGGCATGCGGCAGCGTGTGGCGCTGGCCCGCGCGCTCGCCCAGGACAGCCAACTGCTGCTGATGGACGAGCCGTTCGCGGCCCTGGACGCCATCACGCGCGACGTGCTGCACGAGGAGCTGACCCGCATCTGGTCGCAGACCGACCTGTCGGTGCTCTTCGTGACGCACAACGTGCGCGAGGCCGTGCGTCTCGCGCAGCGCGTGATTCTGCTGTCGTCGCGTCCGGGCCGGATCGCCCGCGAGTGGACGGTGGACATACCTCAGCCCCGCCGTATCGAGGACGCCGCGGTCGCCGAACTGTCCGTAGAGATCACCGAACAGCTTCGGGGGGAGATCCGACGCCATGGCCAGCACTGACACCGAAACCACGACCGCCGGCACCGAGACCGAGAGCGGCACGAAGACCGCCGTTGCCGACAAGGCCACCGGCAAGACGGAACTGGCCGGGCTGGAAGCCGGGCTCGACGCACTGGAGACCACGGTCGCCCACCGGGCACCGCTGGCCGCCAAGCTGCGCGAGAAGGCGCTGCCGCCGGTCGTCGCGATCGCGCTCGTCCTGATCGGGTGGCAGTTGGCCTACCACTTCCAGGTCAAGCCGCACTACGTCCTGCCGAGCCCGGCCGACGTGGCGCAGTCGCTGAAGGACCAGTGGCTGAAGGGCACCCTGCTCGAACTCGTCTGGACCAGCGTCTCGCGCGGCGTCCTCGGCTTCCTCGCCTCGGTCGCCATCGGCACCCCGCTCGGGCTGATCGTCGCCCGGGTCAAGCCGGTGCGCGCGGCCATCGGCCCGATCCTGTCCGGGCTGCAGTCGCTGCCGTCGGTGGCCTGGGTGCCGGCCGCGATCATCTGGTTCGGGCTCTCCGACGCCACGATCTACGCGGTCGTGCTGCTGGGCGCCGTTCCGTCGATCGCCAACGGCCTGGTGGCGGGCGTCGACCAGATCCCGCCGCTCTATCTGCGCGCGGGCCGCGTGATCGGCGCGACCGGGCTGCACAGCGTGCGCCATGTGCTGCTGCCCGCCGCGCTGCCCGGCTACCTGGCCGGCCTGAAGCAGGGCTGGGCCTTCTCCTGGCGCTCGCTGATGGCCGCCGAACTGATCGTGAACTCCCCCGACCTGGGCACCGGCCTCGGCCAGTTCCTGGAGCAGGGCCGCGAGCAGTCCGACATGGCCTGGGTCCTCGCCGCGATCACGCTCATCCTGATCGTCGGCATCGGCATCGAACTGCTGGTCTTCGCTCCCCTGGAGCGGCGCATCCTGCGCAGCCGCGGCCTGCTCGTCCGGAGCTGATCCGACCTTGTCCCAGCCGGTGCTCCTCGTCATCGCCCACGGCAGCCGCGACCCGCGGCACGCCGCGACGGTCCACGCGCTCACCCAGCGCGTCCGGGCCGCCCGTCCGGGCCTGCGCGTCGTCACCGGCTACCTCGACCACTGCGCCCCCTCCGTCCCCCAGGTGATCGGCCGCCTGGCGGCGGAGGGAGTGCGCGACGTGGTCGCCCTCCCCCTTCTGCTCACCCGCGCCTTCCACGCCAAGGCCGACATCCCGGCCGTCCTGCGCGAGGCGACCGCCCGGCTGCCCCGCCTTGCCGGCCCCGGCCACCGGCGCCTGACCGTCCCGCGCCTGACCGTCCACCAGGCCGATGTCCTCGGCCCCTCCCCGCTCCTGGTGTCCGCCCTGGAGCGGCGGCTCCGCGAGGCCGGTCTGCGCCCCGGCGACCGCCGGTCCACCGGCATCGTCCTCGCCTCGGCGGGCTCCACCGACCCGGAGGCGATCGCGGTGATCGACGGCATCGCGCGGGAGTGGCGGCACACCGGCTGGCGCGCCGTGCGACCCGCGTTCGCCTCCGCCGCGATTCCCGCAGGGTTCCCCCGTACCGAGGACGCCGTACGGCAGTTGCGCGCCGAGGGCTGCGCCCGGATCGCCGTCGCCCCGTACGTCGTCGCCCCCGGCTTCCTCCCGGACCGCATCGCACGCGGCGCCGCCGGTGCCGACCTCCTCGCGGACGTCCTGGGCGACGCCCCCGAGCTGGCCTCGCTGCTCCTGCGGCGCTACGACGCGGCGCTCGTCCCCAGCCGGATGTCCCTGTCGGCCTGAGAGCCCGCGTCCGGGCCGGACAGGCCCTGGGTCAGCCGCCCTCGACCTTGTTGCCCGAGGCGTTGAGCACGTACCACTCGGCCCCGAACTGGTTCAGCTCCTGGCCCGTCGTGTCACCGGCCTTGCTGTCGCCCACGTAGTAGTAGAGCGGGTGGCCGTTGTACGTGACCATCGTCGTGCCGTCCGCGCGCTTGGACGTGCCGACCAGGGCCGCCTTGGCCCCCTCCCCCGCCACGGGTGCCTTCGTGGTGACCAGCGGCGGCCAGGCCGCCGCACAGCTGCCGGAGCAGGTGGACGTGGACGACTTGTCGGCCTCGAAGAGATACAGCGTCCGGCCGCCGGCGCCGACCAGGATCTTCCCGAGGGCGCTGTCGGCCACCGACACCGAGGCCACTCCCGCTGAGGCGGAGGCGGACGCCTCGGCTGAGGCCGGTGCCGAGGCCGGTGTGCTGGCGCCGTAGTCCGGCGTGGTTCCGGACGGGGACGGGGTGTTGTCACTGGAGCTGGAACAGCCGGTGCCGACGGCGGCCAGCAGCATCGCCGCAGCCAGCCACCTGGTCGTCGCACCGGTTCGCTTGATGAGGTTCACCCCGCCAGTTGTGCCCGATACACCCCGGATATCCATTCCGCCTGGCCGGAGTTGGGCCGAATGGAGCAGGATCTACGCCGTCACCTGGCGACGATCATCGTGGCCGGACTCAGCGGATGCACCCACACCGTACGGCGCGCCGGGCTGCCGTCCGACGGCAGAATGGCCACATCGCCCGCCCGGGCGGTCGTGGGGATCACGACACTGCTCACCGTGCCCGGCGGGGCATCCGCGGAGCGGGACGCGTACTGCACGTCGAGGCACTTCGCCCGCAGCCGCCGCGCCACCTCCGCCACCGGAGCACCGGCCGCGATGTGGGGCAGCACGATCCTCCGGGGCCTGTGCGGATCGGGCGTGCACGTCGCCCCGCCGCCCGGCCGGGGCCTGCCCCGGGTGTGGAGGGTGAGCCGGGTGGTGTGCCCGACCTTGCCGTATGTCGCGTCGACACGCACGGTGCCGCTGCGGACCCACTCCAGCGGGTGCCCGTCCAGCTCGGCCCGCAGCCAGCCCGCCGTGTCGACCGGATAGCCGCTTTCGACCGGCGCCGCCCCTGCCGTGGACTCGCGCCGGGGCCAGTGCCGCAGCACGACCAGCGGTCTCCTGCGAGGAGCGGATGGCGGGCTACTGGCTGTGGCGCCATCAGCATCTGCGGTGCCCCTGCGGGTGTCGCAGACGCACAGCGCTCCCGAGGTCACACAGCTCGGGGACTTCATGTCCGACCGTGAGCTGCTCCGGCTGCCCATCTACTCCGACTTCCTCCGGCCGTTCAGGAGCATTCTGGCCGTCGCGCTTCCGACGGCGCCCGATCGCACCCGCGTCTTCCAGCTGTTCCGTGAGGACGCGAAGCCCTTCTCCGACCAGGACATCACCACGTTGCGGCTGCTGGCCCCGCATCTGTACGCCATCTACCGGGAGGCGTCCGCCCGGCGCCGGACTCCGGTCCGGCTGACGGTCCGTGAACTGGATGTCATGCGCTGTGTGGCGCAGGGGCTGGGCACCCGACAGATCGCCGAGCAGCTGGTCGTGTCGCCGAGCACGTGCGCAAGCACCTGGAGAACATCTTCCATCGGCTCGGGGTCTCCAGCCGGCTCGCGGCCGTCGCCCGGGTCTTCCCGGAGCCGGACGGGCTGTACGGGCTATGACGCCGGCGCGGACGCGCCCCAGTGCTCCCGGATGGCATCGGTCGGCCGGGGCTCGCCGAGCAGCGGGGCTCCCCACATCCCGAGGGCGTCGAGCACGGGCCGCAACTCGCGCCCGCGGGCGGTGAGTTCGTAGACGTACGCGGCCCCCGGCGGCGGGAGCCGGCGCCGGGTCACCAGGCCGTCGCGTTCCATGTCCTTCAGCCGTCCGGCCAGGACATCCGTGCTGACCCCGGGGAGGTCGGCGTGGAGGTCGGTGTAGCGGCGGGGGCCTTCGAGGAGTTCGCGGACGATCAGGAGGGCCCAGCGCTCGCCGACGGTGTCGAGGGCCCGGGCGATGGGGCAGTACTGGTCGTAACTTCGGCGCGGCATGAGATCACCCTAGCGAAAAGGTTGGACTTTCCAAGCGAGTACTTGGTAAAACCAAGCATGGAGTTCAAGCAGTCGGGCAAGCTGGCCAACGTCCTGTACGAGATCCGGGGACCGGTGATCGAGCACGCGAACGCGCTCGAGGAGGCCGGCCACAGTGTGCTGCGCCTGAACACGGGAAATCCCGCGCTCTTCGGCTTCGAGGCACCCGAGGAGATCCTTCAGGACATCATCCGCATGCTCCCCCAGGCCCACGGCTACAGCGACTCGCGCGGCATCCTGCCCGCCCGGCGCGCGGTGGCCGCCCACTACCAGGAGCGCGGCGTACCGGATGTCGGCGTGGACGACGTCTTCCTGGGCAACGGCGTCTCCGAGCTGGTCCAGATGGCCGTCCAGGCGCTCATCGACGACGGGGACGAGGTGCTCATCCCGGCGCCGGACTTCCCGCTGTGGACCGCCGTCACCAACCTCGCGGGCGGCAAGGCGGTGCACTACATCTGCGACGAGAACGCCGACTGGTACCCGGACCTCGACGACATCGCCGCGAAGATCACCGACCGCACCAAGGCCATGGTGATCATCAACCCCAACAACCCCACGGGCGCCGTCTATCCGCGCGAGCTGCTCGACGGCATGCTCGATCTCGCCCGCCGCCACGGCCTGATGGTCTTCGCCGACGAGGTCTACGACAAGATCCTCTACGACGACGCCGTCCACCACCACGCCGCCGCCCTCGCCCCGGACGTCCTCTGCCTCACCTTCAGCGGCCTGTCCAAGGCCTACCGCGTCGCCGGCTTCCGCTCCGGCTGGCTGGTCGTCACCGGCCCCAGGCAGCACGCCAAGAGCTACCTGGAGGGCCTGGTCACCCTCGCCTCGATGCGGCTGTGCCCCAACGTCCCCGCCCAGCACGCCATCCAGGCGGCGCTGAGCGGCCGCCAGAGCATCAAGGACCTCGTCCTGCCGGGCGGCCGCCTCCACGAGCAGCGCGACGTGGTCTGGGAGAAGCTCAACGAGATCCCCGGCGTCTCCTGCGTCAAGCCCAAGGGCGCGCTCTACGCCTTCCCGCGCCTGGACCCCAAGGTCCATCCCATCCACGACGACGAGAAGTTCGTCCTGGACCTTCTCCTCCGCGAGAAGATCCAGGTCGTCCAGGGCACCGGCTTCAGCTGGCCCCGCCCCGACCACTTCCGCATCCTCACCCTCCCCCGCGCCGACGATCTGGACGCCGCGATCAGCCGGATCGGCCGCTTCCTGGCGGGCTACCGGCAGTGAGCCCGGCAGTGGACCCGGCGGCGAGCCCGGCGACCAGGTCGCCCGCCGTCACGCGCGTGAAGCCCGCAGCCGCGTCGGACGGTCCCGGGTAGAGGCGGTACATCGTGCCGGTGGCCGCCTCCGGGATGCCCGGCAGGTCGGCGTGCAGCAGCGCCAGAAAGGCCCGGCCGCCGTCGAGCGGGGCATCCTTCCGTACGGAGTCCGGCCGCCAGCCGTCCCGTACCCGGATCGCGAAGTCGGGGGCCGGCTCGCCCTCGGCCCGGCGGTACGCCCACAGCTCACCGTCGGCCCGGCCACGTACGCACACCTCGCCGTCGGTGCGCGCGGCGGCGGTCCAGCAGGCGAGATCCCAGATCGTGGCGCGCCCCGCCGGGGTGTACTCATCGGGCGGCACGAACACGTCGGTCAGGTCCCGCCCGGCCCGGGCGATGCCGGCACGGTAGCGCCACACATTGTGGCTGGTGCCGGTCGTGCCGAGCGTGACATCCGTCCACAGCGCCCGGCGGGCCACCAGGTCCACGACCATCGGCACGCAGATTCTGGCGGCCCCGGCCAGGTCGAACCGCTGCCGGACGGCACGCGGGTCGTACGGGGTCCGGCCACGGGTCCGGCGCTTCGCACCGCCGCCCTCGCGCCGGCCCTCGTCCTTGACCGCCATGAAACCGGCGAACGCGTCGGGCAGTTCGTCGAACGGCACATCGTTGTACGACAGCACCACCGCCGCGACATGCCGCACTCCGGCCTTGGCCAGGCGCGGCAGATCCAGGTCGACGTACTCCGTCGCGCCGCCCGGTGCGGGCGCCGAGGTCAGGTCACCGGAGTGCAGCGCGGCACCGCCGCCGTACTCGAGGCGGGTGTAGTCGCACAGCCCGACGAACCGCCAGTGCTCGTCGTACATCGCGACCGACAGGTCCAGGTCCACCCGCACCTTCGGCGGCTGCATCCAGTGCAGGAACAGCCGTACGGTCTCCCCCGCCTCCTCCGGCATCGGCAGCAGGCTCCCGCGCGGCACCGCCACCAGCGAGGCGGCCGACGCCCGCTCGGCGAACGGCACCGGCAGATCGCGCAGCCCCGCGTCCAGCACGGCCGTCCCGTACCGCTCGCCGGGGTCCGCGGCCAGCCGGCGGACCGCCTCGGCCTCGAGCAGCTCGGCCGCGCGGCGGGCGGTGCGCGCGGGCAGCGGCGCGCGGTCGTCCGGGACGGCGTAGGCCTTGGCGATGCGGCCGCGCGGGAAGAAGACCCGGCGGACGCCCGGCGCGGTGCGCACGCGCATGCGGCCGAGCGCGCCGAGCAGCGGACCGGGTCCGGTGCGCGGCAGGGTCTCGCGCAGGGCGTCGGCGACCACGTCCTCCAGGGCGCTGGCCCCGGTCGCGGTCAGCAACTGGTCCAGGCGCCGCAGCAGTTCCCCGGGGCGCGCGCGAAGCAGTACGGCCGCCCGGGCCGCGTCATGCGCACGAAAGGCCGCCTCGACCTGTCCGGCCCAGGTGGTCAGCCGCAGCCGGTCACCTACCAGGCGCACGTGGTCCTCGTGAAGGGCGGCCTGCGCAAGCAGCGTTTCGGTGACCGCGCTCCCGCGCAGGGCCGCGAACGCGAGCGCGGTCCGGGGATGCCGCCGGGCGTGGGCGGGCTCGAAGGGGTGCAGGATCTCACCGGCGCGCTTCCAGGCGGCGCGGTGCCGGGTCAGGTCCTCGGCCAGGTAGGCGAACGGCAGGCCGTCCAGGACTCCCAGCAGCTCCCGCCGAAGAGGGCGCGGCAGGTTGCGCATGCGGGGCGGCGGCTTGAGCAGGTCCGGGTCGCCGCCGGACCACACCGCGAGCAGGCGGAGCACATCGGTGGCCGTCGTCAGATACCGCGCGAGCAACGGCCGCAGGGCCGCCAGGCCGTCCGGATCGCGCAGCAGCGTGCCCAGCACCAGGGCCTTGCTCTCGCGCAGCGGGATGTCGTCGGGCAGCCAGCCGGGCGCCCCCGCCGCGTCCGTGTGCGCGAGCAGAAGGAAAAGGTCGTCGTGGTCCTGCGGCGGCAGCGGCGTACGCCGGGCCAGCAGCGCGCTCAGCTCGGCGGCCGCGTCCTGCGCGAGGTCCGCGCCCGGACGCAGCACGCGCAGCACCTCGCCACCGCGCGAGGCCTTGCCCCGCACCGGCTCCAGCCAGGGCGTGGTCGGCTCCCCCGTCTCGTAACGCCGCTCGCAGACCGGGCAGTCGTACCACTGGCAGCAGTCCTCGCAGCACCACCGGTCCCCGGAGGCGCGGCGGCACCGCTCGCACACCAGGTGGCCGCACGAGCGGACCGCCCTGACCGTGCCGGGGCGCGGGCCGGGCAGCCCGCAGGCCATGCAGGGCTGGTGCGGCTGGGCCTCCAGGCGGGCCAGCACAATGGTCGTGTACAGGCTGTGCGCGTCCTCGTACGGCACCGCATCCGGGAACCGGCCGAACAGCGGCGTGAGCGAGCGGTCGGAACCCATCAGGGCGTCCACATCCGCCAGCAGCCGCTTCCCCGCCTCGGCCAGCGCCTCGGGGCGCAGCCCGCACAGCGCCTTGCGCAGCTCGGCCGTCAGCACATGCCCCCGGTCGGCCAGTTCGGCCTCCAGGACGACGACTCCGGCGGCGGTGACCGCCGACGGCGCCCCGGGCTCCCGCCGCCCGGTCACGCAGATGGTCTGGCGGCGGCGCAGCAGCAGGCTCGCGAGATCTTCGG
The DNA here is from genome assembly GCF_045040445.1 of Streptomyces sp. NBC_01537. Taxonomy (NCBI): domain Bacteria; kingdom Bacillati; phylum Actinomycetota; class Actinomycetes; order Kitasatosporales; family Streptomycetaceae; genus Streptomyces; species Streptomyces sp. NBC_01537. The sequence goes on from NZ_CP109392.1 coordinate 2,188,640, forward strand.
CAGTCATCGGATCGGTCCCCCCGGCGGTACGAGAAGCGGGGGCGGAGAGTGGGCGCACTACGGTTTCTTTGCAGGAAAGGCAATGAGAAGGAAGCACGCCGCGGAGCCGCCCCCGCGTCCTCAACATAGCCGGGACCCGTCACGGTCCGCCACGCCATTAACGCCGTGTGAAGCCTGCCCCCGGCAGGAAATACCGCCCGCGCGCGACCGGTTGCCGTCTGCGTCCAGAGGATCTTGCACCGGGGAGACAAACGCATGCGCGCGATCGGATTCGACGTCAACGGCGGGCCGGAAGTACTCAGGGCCCTGGAGATCCCCGTGCCTGTGCCGGGCCCCGGCCAGGTGCTGGTCCGGGTGGCCTACGCGGGGGTCAACTTCGCCGAGGTCCAGCACCGCCGCGGGGAGTTCGGCGAGCCGGACGGGCCCGGTGGGCTCGACATACCCGGTCTGGAGGTCTCCGGCCACATCGCCGCCGTCGGCGAGGGCGTGAGCGGCCTCACCGACGGCGAGGCCGTCGCCGCGTACCTCCCCGCCTTCGGCGGCTACGCCGAGTACGCCCTCGCCCCGGCCGTGTTCGTCCAGCCCCTGCGCACGCACGCCGGCGACATCGGCCTGGACGTCGCCGGCGGCGTCTCCTGCGTACTGCCGACCGCCTACGGGCTTCTGGCCGGCGCCGGGCGGCTCCGCGCGGGCGAGACCGTCCTCATCCACGCCGCCGCCGGCGGAGTCGGCACCGCCGCCGCGCAGCTCGCCCGCGCTCTGGGTGCCCGCACCGTCATCGGCACCGTGGGCTCGCCGGACAAGGCCGAGTACGCGTCCGGGCTCGGCTACGACCGCGTACTGCTGCGCGAGGAGTTCGCCGACGCGGTGAGCGGCGTCGACCTCGTCCTCGACCCCGTCGGCGGCCCGGTACGCGAGGCGAGCCTCAGGGTCCTTGCCCCCTTCGGCCGCGTCGCGGTCTACGGCGACGCCGGGCGGCACGACGACTGGGACACCTCGGTCTGGGATCTGTGGAAGCACAACCGGTCCGTCACCGGCTTCAACATCGGCGACCTCGCGCGCCGCGCACCGGAGTTGCTCGCCCAGTACACCCGCGAGGCGCTGAGGCTGCTGGCGAAGGGCGAGATCCGCCTCGGCATCACCGGCGTCCTCCCGCTCGACGACGCCGCCCGGGCGCACATGGCCCTGGAGTCGGGCGGCAGCACCGGCAAACTGCTCCTGCGGGTGGGTGGGTAGGACCCTACGGGCGCCGGTCGGTCAGGACCGGCGCCGCGACGGTCAGGAAGTCCCGCAGGTGCTGCTGCCGGTGACGGTCCTCGGCCACGGCGAGGCAGATCTCGAACGGTTCGGCGTCGCTCACCGGCCGGTGCACGAGGTCGGGGCGCGAGTAATAGCGGGCGACGCTGCGCGGCACGAGGGCGATGCCGCACCCGACCGCGACGAGTTCGAACTTCTCCTCGATGGTCGCGGTGCGGCGCGCGGCGGCGTCCAGGACCGTCTCGCCGTCGAGGTCGGCCAGGACGAGCCGGCGCCGGGAGGCGAGGGGGTGGGTGGCGGGCAGGCAGGCGACCTTCGGCTCGCTGCCGGTGGGGATGGTGCGGATCCCTGCGCCGTCGAACGGCCGGCGGAGGTAGCCGATGTCGGCCCGGCCGTTCCGCAGCGCCTCGGCCTGCTCGTACCAGTTCAGGCGGAGCAGTTCGACCTCGACTCCTGGGTGGGCCTGCGCGAACGCACGGACCGCGGCCGAGACGCTCAGCCCGGGTGCGAAACCGACGGCCAGGCGGTGCGGGCCGCGTGCGGCGCCGTGCACGCGCAGCGTGGCGGTGAGCGCCGCGGCGAGCACGCCGGGCGCGTCCTTGTGCAACTGCTCGCCGGCCGGGGTCAGCCGGACCGTGCGGGTCGTGCGCTCCAGCAGCGCGCAGCCGAGCTCCTGCTCCAGTGCGCGGATCTGCCGGCTGAGGACGGGCTGCGCGATGTGCAGTTGCTCGGCGGCCCGGCCGAAGTGCCCGTGCTCCGCGACGGCCGTGAAATACCGCAGTTTGCGAAGGTCCAGATCCATACCCACAGGGTATCAATGTGCGCGAAGAGGTATTGGACGAGCAACGCCGCCCGAGCGGAGGGTTACCTGACACGGCGTCCGGGGAGTCCGCTCGCCGCTTGTCCGGAGGTTTCCTTTCCATGATCGTCATCACCACCCCCACCGGCCAGATCGGCCGCCAGGTCATCGAGAACGTGCTCGGCAGCGGTGAGCAGATCCGGGTGATCGCACGCGATCCGTCCCGGCTCTCCCCACGAATACGTGAGCGTGTCGAGGTCGTTGCCGGATCGCACGACGACTTCGGCGTCGTCGACGAGGCGTTCGCAGGCGCCGACTGCGTCTTCTGGCTGGTGCCGCCGATCCATCACGCCGAGAGCGTCATGGACGCCTATCTGGACTTCAGCCGGGCGGCGTGCGAGGCCTTCAAGAGCCAGGAGGTCAGTCGCGTCGTCGGGATCTCCGCCCTGGGCCGCGGGGTGACCGGCAATGCCGGGCACGTCTCGGCGGCGCTGGCGATGGACGACCTGATCGCGAGCACGGGCGTGAGCTACCGGGCGCTGACGATGCCCTCGTTCATGGACAACATGCTCCGCCAAGTGGCCCCGATCAGGGACACGGGCATGTTCTTCTCGCCGGTCTCCGGGGACCTCAAGGCTCCGGCCTGCGCCACCCGCGACATCGCGGCCGTCGCCGCCGGGTTGCTGCTCGACCGGTCCTGGAGCGGACGGGCCGACGTCCCGGTGCTCGGGCCCGAGGACCTCTCCCACAACGACATGGCGCGGATCATGTCCGAGGTGCTGGGGAAACCGGTGCGCTTCCAGCAGATCCCCACCGAGGCCTTCCGGGCCACGCTGAGGGAACGCGGGATGTCCGAGGCCATGGCCCAGGGCATGGTCGACATGATGACCGCCAAGGACAACGGTCTCGACAACGCCGAGCCGCGCACCCCGCAGTCCACCACCCCGACCGGCTTCCGCCAGTGGTGCGAAGAGGTGCTCAAGCCGGCCGTCCTGGCCTGAACCCGGACAGTCCGCCTAGTCCGCCTAGGGCCTAGTGCTGTGGCCGGGAACGATCGCCGGGTTGCGCAGCCCGCCGGCTGCGCTTTGTCCTCAATCGCCGGACGGGCTGAATTCAGCCCGTCCGGCGATTGAGGACGGAACCGGAAGCCGGACGGACCCGGCAAATCATTCCGGTCACCGCACTAGGCCGCCGGCACCGCCTCCAGGATCTGCAGGGGCGAGCGGGTGCCGATGACCCGGGCGAGCCGCAGTCCGGCCTTGCCGAGCAGCTGCGCGTACTCCTCCTGGGTGCGCTCGCGGCCGCCGAGGAGGGTGAGCATCACGACGTCGCGGAGCTTGGCCTCGCCGGGGGTGTTGCCGGGCGGGACGACGGCCTCGATGAGGAGGAGGCGGCTGCCGGGGGCCATGGCGCGGCGGCAGGCGGTGAGGATGCGCAGGGCGTCGTCGTCGGCCCAGTCATGGATGATCGACTTGAGGATGTAGAGGTCGCCTGAGGCGGGTATCTCCTCGAAGAAGTCGCCGCTGGTCACCCGGCAGCGCGCGGCCAGCCCCTCGGCCTCGAAGCGTCTGGCCGCGTCCTCCACGACGTGCGGCTGCTCCAGCAGCACGCCCTCCGCCGCGGGGTGGGCCTTCAGCAGGTCGGCGAGCAGGGTGCCGTCCCCGCCCGCGACGTCGACCACGACGCGGGCGCCGGAGAAGTCGTACGCGCCGGTCACGGCCGCGCTCTCCAGCCGGCTGAACCCGGCCATGGCGCCGTTGAAGTGGCCGCCCACCTCCGGGTGGTCGCGGAGGTACTCGAACAGGGGCTGCCCGAAGGCCTCGGGGAAGGCGGGCAGGCCGGTGCGCAGGCTGTGTCTGGCGTCCTGGAAGGTGCGGGAGACCACCGTGGACCACCTCAGCAGGTCCAGCAGCGACTGGGGGTGGTCGGAGCGCAGGCAGTCCCCGGTGGGGGTGAGGGAGAAGCGGCCCGCCTCGTCCTCGGTGAAGATGCCCTGGCCGGCGAGGAAGCGCAGCAGCCGGTGGAGGGCGTCGGGGTCGGTGCCGGTGTCGGTGGCCAGGCCGGCGGCGTCGCGCGGGCCGGCGGCCAGGAGGTCGGCGATGCCGAGTTCGGCGGATAACTGGAGCATGTGCCCGCAGATGTGAGCCTCGTTGATCTGCAGAATCCGCAGCACGCCTTCGAGCGCCGCCGGCTGGTCTGCCATCCTCGTCCCCTTTTCTGTTGCTTCCCGCTTCCGCTGAGCCCGGTCCGTCGTCTCAGCCTGCCATGGGGCCCCGCTCACGCGGCGGGGAACCTGTAAGGGACATCGGCCTCCCGGGGGTGGGGTTACCCCCACTCCCCGGGGAGGAGAAGCCCACCCCCAACTCACCGGGCAGCCCGATTCATTGGCCGCGCCGACGGCCATAGCGTCGAGTGCGTAAGGCGGCGGTAAGAGACCGTCGCCGGGCATGAGCCGGTACGAGCCGGTATGAGGGGGACGACGTGGCACGCACTGCACGCACACACGAAAGGGCGGGCATCGCCGCCGCGATGGGCGGGTGGAGCGCCCGGCACCGCTGGCTGGCGGTCGGCGGCTGGCTGCTGTTCGTGGTCCTGGCGCTGGCCATCGGGTCGGTGGCCGGGCGGGTGGACACGACGGACAGCCAGGAGGTGCCGGGCGAGTTCGGGCAGGCGGTGAAGATCCTGGACGAGGCGGGGCTGAACGACGGCCCGGCCGGGGAGATCGTGCTGGTCCAGTCGACGGGCGGGACGGTCAAGGCGACCGACCCGGCGTTCCGCACGGCGGTCGGCGGGTTGATCACCGCGGTGAAGGACACCGGCAAGGTCACCAACGTCCAGTCGCCGTACGACATCGACACGATCTCGGCGGACGGCAGGTCCGCCCTCGTCAGGTTCGACATGCTCGGCCACCCGGACACCGCGTCGGACCGGGTCGAGCCGGTCCTCGCCGCGGTGCGGGGCGTGCAGGAGCAGCACAAGGACCTGCGGGTCGAGCAGTTCGGCGACGCGAGCTCGCAGAAGGTCTTCGACGACGCCTTCGGCAGCGACTTCAAGCGGGCCGAGTACTCGGCGGTGCCGGTCGCGTTGGGCATCCTGCTGATCGCCTTCGGCGCGCTGGTCGCCGCGCTGCTGCCGGTGGCACTGGCGATGACTGCGTTCCTTGCGACGACCGGGCTGGTGGCCGTGGTCAGCCACCTGATGCCGATGAACGACACCGCCAACTCCGTGATGCTGCTGGTGGGTCTGGCCGTCGGCGTCGACTACTGCCTGTTCTACGTGCGCCGCGAGCGCGAGGAGCGCGCCGCCGGGCGTGATCCGCAGACCGCGCTGCGCATCGCGGCCGCGACCTCCGGGCGGGCCATCCTGGTCTCCGGGGTGACGGTGATCGTGGCGATGGCGGGCATGCTGTTCACCGGGCTCGCCGACTTCCAGGCGATGGGCCTGGCCACGATGATGGTGGTGGCCGTCGCGATGTTCGGCTCCGTGACCGTGCTGCCCGCGGTGCTGTCGCTGCTGGGCGACCGGGTCGAGAAGGGCCGCATCCCGTTCCTCAACCGCCGCAAGCGCACGCCGCACGCGCAGCGTACGCAGCATGCGCAGGTCGAGAGCCGCTTCTGGCGGGCCGTGCTCGGACGCGTCCTGCGCAGGCCGGGTCTGTCGGCGGCGCTCGCGGGCGGCGTGCTGATCGCCATCACGATCCCGGCCGCCGGGCTGCACACCGCGAACCTGTCGCTCGATCAGGATCTCGGCGACAGTTTCCCGATCGTAAGGGCGTACGACCACATCAACGAGGCCTTCCCGGGTGGTCCGGCGCCCGCGCGGATGGTCGTGAAGGCCGACGACATCACCTCGCCCGCCGTGCACAAGGCGGTCGACGCCTTCCGCGCCGAGGCCCTCGCCAAGGGCGCCACCAAGGGCCCGGTCGAGGTGACCTGGCACAACAAGGAGAACGTGGCGGAGGTCGGCATCCCGCTGGTCGGAGGCTCTGACCAGGACAGGGCGGAGAAGTCGCTGCGACTGCTGCGCGACACCGTACGGCCGGACACCCTGGGCAAGGTGACGGTGGCCGGGTTCAGCGCGCCGATCGGCGGTGACACGGCAGCGTCCATGGACTTCAACGAGAAGATCAGCAGCAGTGTGCCCCCGGTCTTCGCCTTCGTGGTCGTGTTCGCCTTCCTGCTGATGCTGATGTCGTTCCGCTCGCTGACGATCGCGCTGACGTCCATCGCGCTGAACCTGCTGTCGGTGGGCGCCGCGTACGGGATCCTCACCGTCGTCTTCCAGCACGGCTGGGGCGCCGGGCTGGTCGGCGCGACGGGCGTGGGCGCGGTGGAGTCCTGGCTGCCGCTGTTCCTGTTCGTGATCCTCTTCGGGCTGAGCATGGACTACCACGTGTTCGTGGTGTCACGGATCCGTGAGGCGCGCATGCGCGGGCTCACCACGCGCGGCGCGATCGAGCACGGCATCGTGACCACGGCGGGGGTCGTCACCAGCGCCGCCGTGATCATGGTCGCGGTCTTCGCGATCTTCGGGACGCTGTCCATGCAGAGCATGAAGCAGATGGGCGTCGGCCTGGCCGCCGCCGTCCTCATCGACGCCACCGTGATCCGCGGCGTACTCCTGCCGGCCGTCATGGCCCTGCTCGGCGAGCGCAACTGGTACCTGCCGAAGTGGCTCGGCTGGCTGCCGGACATGACACACGACGAGGCGCTCACCGCCCCGCCGGCCCCGGAGCCGACCCGCCCGGAAGCGGCCGTACGCGGCTAGGGCCTGTCCTGCGGCACCGGCCCCATCCTGTCGGGTGACAGGATGGGGCCATGACCGAGATCCACACCCCCCGACTGCTCCTGCGCCGCTGGGACGAGGACGACGACCTCGTCCCCATGGCGGAAATCAACGCGGACCCGGAGGTCATGCGCTGGATCGGCGACGGCTCGGTCCGCGACCTGGAGCAGACCGCCGAGAACATCGAGCGCTGGGAGGAGGAGTGGGACGACGAGGGCTTCGGCCTCTTCGCCGTCGAGCTCCTGGCCTCCGGCGAGCTGGCCGGCTTCGTGGGACTGTCCGTGCCCGACTTCCTCCCGGAGGTGCTGCCCGCCGTCGAGATCGGCTGGCGGCTCGGCACACCGTTCTGGGGCCAGGGATACGCCTCCGAGGCCGCCCAGGCCGTGCTGGAGTTCGCGCTCACGGACCGCGGCCTCGACCGCGTCATCAGCATCGCCCGGATCGGCAATGACGCCTCCGAGAACGTCATGCGCAAGCTCGGCATGGTCCCGGACCGGGTCACGAAGCACCCGGTGTACGGCCATCCGCTGCGCGTCCACGCCATCGACCTCACCGAGTACCAGGCCTGAGCGCAATCCCATCCCCTTCCTCGTTCGTATCCCAGGTAGTCACACCCGAGGAAGGGGAAGACCATGGCGATCTTCAGCCACATGATTCCCGCCAAACACCGGCACGACGGCAAGAAGGGCAAGACCACCGCGACGTCCAACGACAGCACCGGCCGTCGCCGCCACCGTCGTCACCGTCGTACCAGTCACCACAGGAACCACTGACCCCGCATGCCGGTCCGACCGGGCCGGTGGAGCGCGCTGCGACGACTGCTGTCGGTGGCTCAGGACCCCGACGCCGTCGTCGCCGCCGCACCGCCCGTCCCGCTGCGGGAGGTGTTCCGGCGCTTCTGGCCCTATACCCACGGCGGCCGGCGCTGGCTCGTGCTGATCCTCGTCTTCAGCATGGCCGGGCCGGTCGTCGACGCTGCCGAGATCTGGTTGTTCAAGCTCGTCGTGGACGACGTGCTCGTGCCCCGCGACCTGAGCGCCTTCCCCCCGATCGCCCTCGCGTACGGGGGGCTGTTCACCGTCTCGGGCGTCCTCGCCTTCACCGATGACGTGACATCGACGTGGGTCAGCGAGCGGTTTCTGCTGTCCCTGCGGTCGGATGTCTTCCGGCATGTCCAGGGCCTCTCGCTCGGCTTCTTCGAGCGGCGGCGGCTCGGCGACGTGCTGTCCCGCGTGACCGGTGACGTCGACGCCGTCGAGACCTTTCTGCTCTCGGGGGTGGCGAACGCCGTCTGGTACGTGATGCGGCTGGGCGTCTTCCTCGGCCTGCTGTTCTACCTGCGGTGGGATCTGACGCTGCTGGCGCTCGTCATCGGGCCGCTGTTCTGGTTCGCGGCGCGCCGCTTCTCCGGGCTGATCAAGGCCGCGTCGCGGGAGCGCAGGCGGCGCAGCGGATCGATCAGCGCGATCACCGAGGAGGTGCTCGGCAACATCGCCCTCGTACAGGCCTACAACCGGCAGGAGTGGGAGCACGGCCGGTTCGAGCGGGAGAACGTCGGCAGGTTCCACGCGGCCATGACCTCGACGCGGATCCGCGCCCTGTTCGGCCCGCTGATCGATCTGATCGAGCTGGCCGGCGCGCTGGCCGTCATGGGCCTGGGCACATGGGAGCTGGCGCGGGGGCAGCTCACGCTGGGCGGGCTGCTGGTCTTCCTGGCGCTGCTGAGCCAGCTGTACAGCCCGATCCGCGATCTTTCCCGGCTCAGCAACACCTTCTACTCGGCGTCCGCCTCCGCCGAGCGCATCATCGAGCTCCTCGACCAGCGCCCGCAGGTCACCGAGGCCGCCCGTCCCCGGCCGCTGCGGCCGGCACGCGGCGATGTGGAGTTCGACGGGGTTTGCTTCAGCTATCCGCAGACCTCCCGGCCCGCGCTCTCGGAGGTCTCCTTCCAGGTCTCGCCGGGCGAGACCCTGGCGCTGGTCGGGGCGAGCGGCGCCGGGAAGTCGACCGCCGCCAAACTGCTGCTGCGCTTCTACGACCCCGGCCGGGGAGCCGTCCGGCTCGACGGCACCGACCTGCGGGAGCTGAGCCTGTCCGACCTGCGGGACAGCATCGCGGTGGTCCTCCAGGAGACCCTGGTCCTGCACGGCACGGTGGCCGAGAACATCGCCTACGGCCGCCCTGAGGCGGCAGAGGAGGAGATCGTGGCGGCCGCGCGCGCCGCCGACGCGCATGAGTTCATCACGCTGCTCCCGGATGGCTACGACACCCTGGTGGGCCAGCGCGGCCGGCTGCTCTCCGGCGGGCAGCGGCAGCGCATCGCGATCGCCCGCGCGATGATCCGGGACGCACCCGTGCTGATCCTCGACGAGCCGACCACCGGCCTGGACGCCGAATCGGGAGAGCGGATCCTGGAGCCGCTGCGCACGCTGATGGCCGGACGCGCCACGATCGTCATCTCGCACAACCTGCTCACCGTCCGCGATGCCACCCGGATCCTGGTGCTGGACCACGGCCGGGTCGTGGAGTACGGCACCCACGAGGACCTGCTCCTGCGCGGCGCGGCGTACGCCCGGCTGCACCGGCTCCACCGGCCGCTCCGGCCGCTCCCGCAGAGCGGCTCCGCCGTGCGGGTGGTCTCATGAGCCGCGCCGACGCGAGGCCCGCCCCGCCGCCCCTGGAGCCCGGACCGGCGCCCGCCCCCGGGTACGAGATCCTGGCCCACCTGTCCCGCACCGGCTGGCTGGACGTCTACGACGCCTGGAGCCGGGAACGGGAGTGCCGCTGCGTCGTGAAGCTGCTTCGCCCGGACCGGCGCGACGAGGAGCGGCTGCGGGACCGGCTGCTGCGGGAGGGCCGCTGGCTGCAGGACCTCACCCACCCCAACCTGGTCCGCGCGTACGAGACGATCGAGGCGCCGGAGCCGGTCGTCGTCCTGGAGACGCTCACCGGCGAGACCCTGTCGTATCTGATCCGCCGCCTCCGGCACCGGCCGGCAGCCAACGACCTGGCCTTCCTCGGACTGCACGTGTGCTCCGCGCTGCACTTCCTGCACGGGCGGGGCCTGCTGCACCTGGACATCAAGCCGTCCAACATCGTGGTGGAGAGCCGCCGTGCGAAGGTCCTCGACCTCAGTGTGGCCCGCGCCCCCGGGCCCGCCCCGGCGGGCATGGGCACATTCGGCTATCTCGCTCCCGAGCAGGCGCGCGGTGGAACGCTCACGGCGGCGGCCGACGTGTGGGGGGTGGGGGTGACGCTGTACGAGGCCGCCACGGGCGAGGTGCCCTTCGACTGCGGCGAGACGGCCTCCGGGTCGTCGTACACGTCGTACACGTCCGGCGGGGGCGGCTGGTATCCGCAGCTGGAGGGGCGTGCACCGTCCGTCAGGACCCGCCGCAGACGCCTGCCGCACCCGCTCGCCGACGCGATCGACCGCTGCCTGGAGCCGGACCCGGGTGCGCGGCCGACGGTGGACGAGCTCGCCGGGATCCTGGACGGGCTGCTGCCGCACGGACAGCGCAATCCCTCCGCCGAGGTGTTACGTAGTAGAGATATGCACCAGATGGGCCTTCCCCTGGAGCGCATGCCCGACGACGCACTGCTGGCGGGTCTGAGCACCGGGGATCCCGAGATCGCCGTGGCGTTCGTGCGGAGATTCCAGCACCGGATCTTCGGCGTGGCCATCACGGTGACCGGCGATGCCCAGCTCGCCGAGGACATCGCCCAGCAGACCTTCGAGCGGGCCTGGCGGCATGCCCAGGTCTACGACTCCCGCCGTGGCTCGGTCCGCGGCTGGCTGACGGCCATCGCCCACAATCTGGCGATCGACGCCATCCGTACCCGCAGGGCCGTCCCGGTCGACCCCGGCGAGCTGGCGATGCTGCTCGACACCATCACCCGGACCCCGGAACGGCAGGCCATCGCGGAGGAGACCTCCGCCGAGCTCCGCGACGCCCTCGCGGAACTGCCGCGCGAGCAGGCACGGGCCCTGGTCATGGCCGGGATCTACGCCATGACCGCCCAGCAGGTGGCGGACTTCGAGCACATACCGCTGGGCACCGCGAAGACCCGGATCAGGACGGCCATGGGAAAGCTCCGCGAGCTGATGGCCGCCACCGCAGCGCAGGACGGCAGGACGGGCCATGACTGACGACGGCCGGCTCGCCTGTGCGCGGCTCCGGGAGACGGGCGCGGAACTCGCGCTCGGCATCCTCCCCGCCCGGGAGCGCGCCGCCGCGGTGGCGCACCTTCAGCACTGCCCCGCGTGCCGCGGCCACGTCCGCGAGCTGGCCCATGCGGCCGACGGGCTGACGGACCTCATCCCGGGCGCCGAGCCGCCCGTGGGGTTCGAGGGCCGCGTGCTGGAGCGGATGGGGGTGCGGCCCCGGGCCACCCGGGCCACCCGGACCGGCGAGCGGCCGCCGAGGTGGCCCCAGTGGCCACGGTGGCGGCGGCTGGTGCTCGCCACGGCCGCCGCCGCTGCCGCCTTCGCCGTGGGGCTGGGCGGCTGGGCCCTCGGTGACCTCAGCGCCGACCGCGCCCCCACCGCCCCGACGGTTCCGGCGCCGGTCCCGGATCCGGCCAACACCCTGCTCGCCGCCGACCTCACCTCCTCGGGGCAGTACATCGGCCAGGCCTTCGCCTTCACCGGCCCCTCCCCCTGGGTCTACATGTCCGTGGACGCCGAGGGCCTGACGGTCGACGGCACCGTCCGCTGCCAGATCCAGCGCGCCGACGGCTCCACCGCCACGGTCGGTTCCTTCGCCCTCACCGACGGTTACGCCCAGTGGGGCGGCCCCTACTCCGGGGGCTCCTCGCCCGTCACCCACGCCCGTCTCCTCGCCGACGACGGCTCAATCATGGCCACCGCCACCTTCGCGGATCCCACCCGGTGACCCCCGAACGGGTATCCCCGGCCGGGAAGGGGTATCCGTTAGCTGTGGTGCGAAGCCTGGGGGTGGAAGAAGAACTTCTGCTGGTGGACGCGGGCAGCTGTGAGCCCCGCGCGGTCGCCGGAGCCGTTCTGGACGGCCTCGGCCCGGTCGTCAAGGACGGCCCGGGTGGCGAACTGGTGGCCGAACTGCAGCAGGAACAGCTGGAGACCAACACCTCCCCCTGCGAGAGCCTCGACGGGCTGCGCGACGAGCTGCGCGGCTGGCGGGGACGGGCATCGGCGCTGGCCAGAACGCAGGGCGTGGAGGTCGCCGCGCTGGCCACCTCGCCGGTCGCGGTGTCGCCGCGGCTGACCTCGGACGAGCGCTACCGCTGGATGGCGGAGGCCTTCGGGATCACCGCGCGTGAGCATCTGACCTGCGGTTGCCACATCCACGTCGAGGTCGGCTCGGACGAGGAGGGCGTCGCCGTCATCGACCGGATCCAGCCGTGGCTGGCCCCGCTGCTCGCCCTGAGCGCGAATTCGCCATTCTGGCAGGGCCAGGACACCGGCTTCGCCGGTTACCGCTACCAGGTCTTCGGGCGGTGGCCCACCGCCGGGCCGCCGCAGGCCTTCGGGTCCGCCGAGGGCTACCGGCGGACCGTCTCCGAGCTGCTGGCCTCGGGCGTGATGCTCGACGAGGCGATGATGTACTTCGACGCCCGGCTCTCGGCCGCCTACCCGACCGTCGAGGTCCGGGTCTGCGACGTCTGCCCCGACATCGAGGACGCCCTCCTCCTCGCCGCCCTCGTCCGCGCCCTCGTCGTCACCGCCTCCCGCGACTGGACGGCCGGCCGCCCCGCCCCCGACATCGGCGTCCCCCTCCTCCAGCTCGCCGCCTGGCGCGCCTGCCGCTCCGGCCTGGACGGCCCGCTCCTGCACCCGCGCACCCAGCGGCCCACGACCGCCCGCGAGGTGGTCGAGGCGCTCGTGGAGCACACCGAGGCCGCGCTGAAGGAATCCGGCGACCTCGACACCGTACGGGCCGGCATCGACCGGCTGCTCGCCACCGGCACGGGCGCACGGTGGCAGCGGGCGGTGTACGGGGAGCGGGGGCCGGCGGCGGTCGTACGGGAAGCGGTCAGCCGCACGCTGCTCTTCTGAGGCGTTCGCCCAGGGCCCTTCTGGGATCATCGGGTCATGGCGTTCACCGAAGAGCTGGCCCGGGATGTGCTCGGCGCCGAAGGGCACCCCAGCGGCACCGCGAAGCTCATCGCGCTCGGCGAGAACGCGGTCTTCGAGCTGGACGGCGGCATCGTGGTCAAGGTCGGCCGCGACGCGGAGCTGCTGGCGCGGGCCGAGCGGGAGGCGCGTACCGCCGTCTGGCTGGCCGGACTGGGCGTGCCGGCGGTCCGGGCCGCCGAGCCCGGCGCCCGGCTCGTGGACGGGCACCCGGTGACGTACTGGCACCGGCTGCCCGAGCCCGTGCGCTCCGCCGGGCCCGCCGACCTCGCCGGGCTGCTCCGGGTCGTCCACGCCCTTCCGCGGCCCGGCTTCCCGCTCCCCCGGCGCGATCTCCTGGGCGGCGTCGAGCGCTGGCTCCGCCTTGCCGGCGACGCCATCGACCCGGCGGACGCGGACTACCTCCGCGCCCGCCGCGACGGCTTCGCCACCGCCGCGGCGGCCCTGACCCCCCGGCTGCCCTCCGGGCCCATCCACGGCGACGCCCTGCCCCGCAACGTCCACATCGGGCCGGACGGGCCGGTCCTCGTCGACCTGGAGACCTTCTCCGACGACCTGCGCGAGCACGACCTCGTCGTCATGGCCCTGAGCCGGGACCGCTACGGCCTCGGCCCGGACGCCTACGACGCCTTCACGGACGCCTACGGCTGGGACGTACGGGACTGGGACGGCTGCGCCGTCCTGCGCGGCGCGCGCGAGACCGCCAGCTGCGCCTGGGTCGCACAGCAGGCCCCCGCGAATCCGGCGGCACTCGCCGAATTCCGCCGCCGCGTCGCGTCGTTGCGCGACGGTGACCCGACGGTGCGCTGGCACACCTTCTGACCGCCGGCCGGACAGGCCCTGGGCAGGCGGCGCTACGCCGGCGCCCGCAACGGCCACGCCGTGTCTATCTCGGCCGCGGGGGCGCCGCCCTGACGGGCCAGGAACTTCTGGAAGCCGGCGGCCCAGTCCGCGTACCAGCCGACCTGGGAGCGGTGGAGCTCCCAGAGCTCGCCCGCACCGGCCTCGGGGAAGCGCTCGGCCAGGGCGATGGCCACCCGGACCGCGGCGAGCGCGTCGGCGGCCGCTTCGTGGGCGTCGTCGAGGACGACTCCGTAGAACTGGCAGGCCGCTTCGAGCGTGCGCTTGCCGCGGCGGTAGCGGTCCAGGGAGCGGTCGATGACCAGGGGGTCGACGACGGGGCCGATGTCGCTGCCGAGGCGTTCGTCGAGGGAGGGAAGGCCGTGGCGGCGCAACTCGGCGGCCAGGAGGGTGAGATCGAAGGGTGCATTGTAGACGACGACGGGCACTCCGGCGGCCCAGTGCGCGGCCAGCGCGTCGGCGATCTCGGCGACGGCCTCGACGGCGGAGCGGCCGTCCGCGGCTGCGCGGTCGGTGCTGATGCCGTGAACGGCCGTGGCCTCCTCGGGAATCGGGACGCCGGGATCGACGAGCCATTCCCGGTGCCGTACCGGCTCGCCGTCCCGGACTTCCGTGACGGCGGCGGTGACGATGCGTGCCGTCAGTGGGTCCGTACCCGTCGTTTCGAGGTCGAAGCCGACCAGCAGATCCCGGTGCCATCCCATGGCGAGCGTCCTTCCTGCGGTTCCCCCGTGTGCTCTGCCATCCTCTCGTGAGGCACTGACAGTCAGGACACCGGCCGGGAGTCGGCCCAGACGCCTTCGAACTCCTCGCGGTAGACCTCGAAGAGGCCGTGCTGCCCGTCGGAGTCGTCCTCCTTGCCCTGGACGAGGTCGCGCGACCCGCCGCGCAGGATCATCACCGGCGCCTCCATGCCCCGCGCCTTGCGCAGATATGACTGCACGACGGCCAGCCCGTCCGGGCCGTCCCCGTCCACCAGATAGGCCGTGAAGCGAGGGGTCTCGTCGAAGACCCGGATCTCGAAGGCGGCGGGGTCGCGCAGCCGGGCCCGGACCCGCCGCATGTGCATGATGTTCATCTCGACACTGCGGCTCAGCTCGCCCCGCCCGAGGCCGAGTTCGCGCTCGCGCCTGCGCACGGCGCTGCTCGCGGGGTTGAGGAAGAGCAGCCGCACCCGGCAGCCGGATTCGGCGAGCCGGACCAGCCTGCGCCCGGAGTAGTTCTGTACGAGGAGGTTGAGGCCTATGCCCACGGCGTCGAGCCGCCGGGCTCCGCCGAACAGGTTCTCGGCCGGGAGCTGGCGCTGGAGCCGTACGCGGTCCGGATAGACGCCGATGACGTCGGCGTAGCGGTCGGCGACCAACTCTTCGACGGCGTCGACCGGGAGCCGGTCGGCGGAGGGGTAGCCGGGGCCGGAGCCGAGGATGTCGAGGAGGCGGGCGGCGGCCCTCTCGGCCTGGTCCAGGACGGTCCGGGACAGGGCGCGGTTGCGGGAGACGACGTGGCGGGCGACCTCGAGCTCGTCCAGCGCCAGTTCCATTTCCCGGCGCTCGTCGAGGTAGGGCTCGAAGCAGGGCCAGTGCTGGACGACGAGTTCGCGCAGCTGCGGGAGGGTGAGGAAGCTGAGGATGTTGTCGTCGGCGGGGTCGAGGAGGAAGCCCTTGCGGCGGCTGACCTCGCGTACGGCGGCGGCCCGCTGGACCCATTCGTGCCCGGTGGGGCCGGCCGCGGCGACCACCCATTCCTCGCCGTGGACGGGTTCGTAGATGGGGCGCAGGATCGCGTTCACGACGGCGCGGAGCCGCTGTTCGACAAGATTGAGCCAGACGTAGGCCCGCGCGGCGCGCCGGGCGCGCGTACGCACCTCGGCCCAGGCCTCGGAGCCCCAGTCCAGTTCGGCTCCGATCTCCAGTGGCAGCGCCAGGGAGACCGAGGTGGTCGTCCCGTCGTTGATGCCGCTGCCCTGGTCCCCCTGTTCGCCGCCACCGGGGAGTACCAGACCTCCCGACATCACGACTGCACCCGCCTTCCCGCCCCCGTCCACGATCAAGGAAGGGTACTGCGGGGCGGGAGGCGGTGCAGCCGTAACGACGCTACTTCACTACATGCTTACGGCACGCAGTGGCGTATTCCGTCCTGTTCCCGTGCCGTCAGTGCCCCTGTCCATTGCCACCGGACAGTTCGTCCGGGGTGAGCGGGCTCATGGCCGTGACGTCGCGGGGCGCCAGCTGGAAGCCCTGCCAGTGGACCGGCATGGGGGTCTGGTCCTCGTCGCGCGGGATGTGGTGGAAGCCGACGTTGACCCACATCACGGGGTGGGTGAGATTCTCGCCGTTCACCCACTTGTCGACCGATGTTCCCCTTGCGACGGGGCAGGCGGGGTCGCTGTTGCCGCTGGCGAACTGCTCGCAGGCGCGGTACTGGGTGAAGTACACGTCCTTCGAGGTGTAGGCGTGGGCGTCGTAGTGGTCGGAGTGCTGCTGGACGAGCTCCCATGACCTGGGGTGCTGGTCGGCGTTCTTGCCGGCCGTGCTGACCACCCGCCACCAGCGGCGCAGCGCCGAGGTGCCGGCGAGCTCCTTGGTGACGTCGGTCTTGGTGGTCTTGAGGATCTCGGCCCCGGTGCCCCGGCCGGCCTTCTTGGTGTCGAACTGCTGGACCTTGGCCCGGGCCGAGCCGTCCAGGCCGAAGTTCAGCCGCCAGAAGACCGAGTGGTAGTGGGCGGTGGAGTAGTCGCGGTTGCCCTTGCCGATCGGCCAGCCGGTGCCGGCGCCGCTGTAGTCGCCGGGCGAGAGGTCGCCGGTGGCGCCGACCTTGGCGGTGATGGTGCCGTCGTCGGAGAAGTTCCACTGGGTGATGTACTCGTACCAGCCGAGCTGGGACAGGGAGAAGACCACCAGGTCGCTGCCCTGCTTGGTGTACTTCTTCTGGTGCCCCGTGTTGTCGTAGATGTCGCTGCGGTAGGCGTAGCCGTGCGGCAGGACGCTGGTGCACAGCGCCTTCACGTTGCGTTCCTGCTGCGTGATGTACGCGGAGCTGATCGTGCCGCCGGGGCACTCGGGGGCGCCGATGTCGATCGCGGTGTTGCCGAAGCCGATGTCGGACAGGTCGTTGTACTCGACCGCGCCCGAGTCGTAGGGCACATTGACCTGGGCGAGCGAGGCCGAGGCCAGCACCTTGATCGGCTGGGACTCCTTCCTCGGCTGGTAGGCGATCTTCTCCAGGACCAGGCCCTTTGTGCCGCTCATGCGCCAGCACATGGTCCAGGTGGTGCCGTTGGGCAGCTTCTTCTTGATGGCGGTGGCCGTGCCGCAGTCGGTGGCGGCGGCTGCCGCGGCGGTGGCCGTGGGCGCGGCCTGCGCCTGCGAGGACACCGCACTGCCGAGGAAAGCGGGTATGAGCAGGAGCGCCGAGGCCGTACCGAGGGCCCGGCGCACGGTTGAGGTGCGCATGATTGCTGAGGTCTCCTGCTCTACTGGATCCGGGCTACGGTGCGGTCGCTGAGGTCTACGACCAGATCGGTCGTATCGATCCAGGGCCCGTTCTTCACCTGCGTGAACATCCGTACGCACCGGTGCTGGCCGCACTTGGCCAGATCGGCGGGGGCGGACTGCTCGGCGGTGTTGAAGGCGATCCCGCGCAGCGTGAGCTGGGATGCCCCGGTCAGTTCGGTGCCCTTGGTGGCGGCCTTGAAGTCGGTCCGCAGGCCCTGGCCGAGCGGGTCGGCTATGAGCAGATCGGCGGCCTCGGCGGTCTCCTCGGCCGACGGCGGCGGCTGCATGCCGGTCGCGGTGTCGGTCTGCTCGACCTTGCCGGTGGTGAGGTTGACGGTCTTCTTGACGAGCTGGTCGTGCCCGTAGTCGTAGAAGAGCACCTCGACGCGGCGGGCGTCGTCGCCCGACGGTTCGGCCGAGTCGGCGAGGTCGGTGTCCACATACTCCGGACCCCGGTCCCCGTCGACGGATTCGGCGCTGCGCAGCGCGCCCCGTGCGAGGGCGATGGACTTGGCCCGGTCGACCTCGGCCTTGGTCAGAGGCCCCCGTCCGGTCTGTTCCTCGCCCGTCGGCGCCGCGTTCTCACTGGCCGCCGTGGTCGGTGTGGCGGCGCCGCCGGGCGCTCCGGAGGCCGCGGCGTTGACGCCGTCGCTGCCGGAGTGGTCGTCGCCCGAGGCGCTGAGCGGCAGCGTGATCGCGATCATCGCCACCGTGGCGACGACGGCTATGCCGCCGCCGATGAGAGCGCGCCTGACGCCGCGCCCGGCCGTCCAGGTTTTTCCGGTTGATCCCGGTGGACGGCTTTCCCCCTGATCTGTCACTTAGGTCTCCCGTGTGTCGTACTGTCACCCATAAAGAGGGCGTCAGCACTACACAGGTTGCTCACAGATTCCGGATTCTTGGTTCAGCCAGGGGAATTGGGACACCCGTACTGAGGAAGATCTTGGCGATTCCGTGTCACAGTGCCTGTTTGTACGTGAAGATGCACCTTCGGCAAGGTTGCGGCCGGGGGTGCGGCCTACCGGCGCCCGACCGGGAAGTGGAAGAGTCGACATCATGCAGGTCTGGCCGGGTCAGGCGTACCCCCTTGGCGCCACATACGACGGTGCGGGAACGAACTTCGCCGTTTTCTCCGAAGTCGCGGAGCGGATCGAGCTGTGCCTTCTGCACGACGACGGCTCGGAGACCGCCGTGGAGCTGCGCGAGGCGGACGCGTTCGTACGCCACGCCTATCTGCCCGGCATCATGCCCGGCCAGCGCTACGGCTTCCGGATCCACGGCCCCCACGAGCCGACCCGGGGGCACCGCTGCAACTCGGCGAAGCTGCTGCTCGACCCGTACGCGAAGGCCATAAGCGGCTCGATCGACTGGGACGAGGCGGTGTACGGCTACCGCTTCGGCGAGCCGGAGAGCCGCAACGACATGGACTCCGCGCCGCACACGATGACCTCGGTGGTGGTCAACCCCTACTTCGACTGGTCCGAGGACCGCTCCCCGCGCATCGACTACCACCGCACCGTGCTCTACGAGGCCCACGTCAAGGGCCTCACCATGCTCCACCCCGACCTCCCCGAGGAGATCCGCGGCACCTACGCCGCCCTCGCGCACCCGTCGGTCATCTCGCACCTCACCGAGCTGGGCGTCACCACGCTGGAGCTGATGCCGGTCCATCAGTTCGTCAACGACCACCGCCTGGTGGACGCCGGCCTCAACAACTACTGGGGCTACAACACCATCGGCTTCTTCGCCCCGCACAACGCCTACGCCTCGATGGGCGACCGGGGTCAGCAGGTGCTGGAGTTCAAGACGGCGGTACGCGCCCTGCACCGGGCCGGCATCGAGGTCATCCTGGACGTCGTCTACAACCACACCGCCGAGGGCAGCCACCTCGGGCCCACCCTGTCCTTCCGGGGCATCGACAACGCCTCCTACTACCGGCTTGCCGACGACCCGCGCTACTACATGGACACGACCGGCACCGGCAACTCGCTCCTCATGCGCAGCCCGCACGTGCTCCAGATGATCATGGACTCGCTGCGCTACTGGGTGACCGAGATGCACGTCGACGGCTTCCGCTTCGACCTCGCCGCCACCCTCGCCCGGCAGTTCCACGAGGTCGACCGGCTGTCCTCCTTCTTCGACCTCGTCCAGCAGGACCCGGTGGTCAGCCAGGTCAAGCTGATCGCCGAGCCCTGGGACGTCGGCGAGGGCGGCTACCAGGTCGGCAACTTCCCGCCCCTGTGGACCGAGTGGAACGGCAAGTTCCGCGACACCGTACGCGACCTGTGGCGCGGCGAGAACGCGACGCTGGCCGAATTCGGCTCCCGGCTCACCGGCTCCTCCGACCTCTACCAGGACGACGGCCGGCGGCCGCTGGCCAGCATCAACTTCGTGACCTGCCACGACGGCTTCACCCTCAACGACCTCGTCTCGTACAACGACAAGCACAACGAGGCCAACGGCGAGAACAACCGCGACGGCGAGAGCCACAACCGCTCCTGGAACTGCGGCGCGGAGGGCGAGACCGCCGACGAGGGCGTGCTCGCGCTGCGCGGCCGCCAGATGCGCAACTTCGTCGCCACACTGATGCTCTCCCAAGGCGTCCCCATGCTCGCCCACGGCGACGAGTTCGGCCGCACCCAGCACGGCAACAACAACGCCTACTGCCAGGACAGCGAGCTCGCCTGGGTCCCCTGGCCCAAGGAAGGCGACGCCGAGGCCGAGCGCCTCCACGACTTCACCCGCCAGATGGTCTGGCTCCGCCGCGACCACCCCGTCTTCCGCCGCCGCCGCTTCTTCCACGGCCGCCCCATGGAAGGCACCCACGACGAGCTCTCCGACATCGCCTGGTTCACCCCCGAGGGTGACGAGATGACCCAGCAGGACTGGCGCGACTCCCGCGCCAAGTCCCTCGTCGTCTTCCTCAACGGCAGCGCCATCTCCGAGCCCGGCGACCGCGGCGAACGGATCTCCGACGACTCCTTCCTCCTCATGTTCAACGCCTCCCCCGACCCCATCGAATTCGTCGTCCCCGTCAACCACGGCAAGGAATGGCAGGTCGTCGTCGACACGGAACGCCCGGAGGGCGTGACCCCCGGCAGCGGCCGCAAGGTCAAGCAGGGCGACCACCTGACCCTGGCCGACCGAAGCATGGTGGTACTGCAGCGCCCGGCGTGACGTCAGCCCGTCCTACGCCCCTCCCTCTCCCCCTCCCCCCTCCCCACCCGGCTGGGGGTAGGCCGTCCGCCTGAGGCGGAGCGGGCTGGCCCAACCGCCCGCACCCGGTGCGATGAGCACACCGCACAACGGGGTAGGCAGTCCCCTATGACCCCGCCCGCCGTGCCAACGGCCACGTACCGCCTCCAGCTCCAGCCGGACTTCCCCTTCGCCGCCGCCGAAGCCGTCGTCCCCCGCCTGGCCGGCCTCGGCGTGTCCCACCTGCACCTCTCCCCCGTGCTGCAGGCGGTCCCCGGATCGACGCACGGCTACGACGTCGTGGACCACACCCGGGTCCGCGACGAGCTGGGCGGCGAGCAGGGCCTGCGCGCACTGGCGGACACCGCCCGGGCGCACGGCCTCGGTCTGATCCTCGACATCGTGCCGAACCACATGGCCGTGCCCGCGCCCGAGCATCTGGCCCACCCGCTGTGGGAGGTGCTGCGCGAGGGCCCGGCCTCCCCGTACGCCCGCTGGTTCGACATCGACTGGGACGCACAGGGCGGCCGGCTGCTGCTTCCCGTGCTCGGCGGCCCGGTGGAAGAGGTGCTGGACGAGCTGAGGGTGACGAAGGGCACCCTGCGCTACTACGAGCACGCCTTCCCGCTCCGCGCAGGCACCGAGCAGCTGCCGCTGCGCCAACTGCTCGACGCCCAGCACTACCGGCTCGCCTGGTGGCGGCAGGCCCGCACCGAGATCAACTACCGCCGCTTCTTCACCATCTCCGAGCTGATCGGGCTCCGGGTCGAGGACGAAGAGGTCTTCGAGGCCACCCATGCCACCCTGCTGCGCCTCCTGCGCGACGGCGTCGCCGACGGCCTCCGCATCGACCACCCGGACGGCCTCGTCGACCCGTCCGGCTATCTGCGCCGCCTGCGCAAGGCGGCCAGGGGCCCCTGGACGGTCGTCGAGAAGATCCTCACCGGCGACGAGCCGCTGCCCGCCGACTGGGCCTGCGCCGGCACCACCGGCTACGACGCGCTGGACCGCGTCGACGGCCTGTTCACCGACCCGGAAGGGGTCCGGGTCCTCACCGGCTTCTACGCGGACTTCACCGCCGCCCCCGCCGACCGGGGCGGTGCATGGGCGCCCACCGCCCGGCACGCCGCGTACCGCATCGTCACGCACGACCTCGCCGCCGAGGTCGACCGCCTTGCGCGTGCCGCCCGGCGGGCCACAGGCGCCGACGAGAGCGCCCTGCGCACCGCGATCCGCGAGGTGCTGGTGCGCATGCCGCTCTACCGGCCGTACGTCGTGCCGGGCGAGCCGGCTCCCGAATCCGCCGTGCGCATGCTGGAAAACGCGGCGAGCGAGGCCGCCGTGCCCGAGGCGGGCACCGTCGCCGGCCTCGCGCTCGGCAGGCTCGGCCGGGGCGCGGACCAGGACGACTTCGCGACGCGCTTCGCGCAGGTGTCGTCCGCGCTGCGCGCGAAGTCCGTCGAGGACACCGCCTTCTACCGCTGGTATCCCCTCCTCTCCCTCAACGAGGTCGGCCGCGACCCCGCCCGTCCCGCGACCGCCCCCGAGGACTTCCACGCCTTCTGCGCCCGCCTCCAGCGCGACTGGCCGGCCACCGGCACCGTCCTCACCACCCACGACACCAAGCGCAGCGCCGACGTACGCGCCCGGCTGGCGGCGATCTCCGAGCTGCCCGGGGACTGGGAGGACTGGCTGCGGGAGTCCTCGGCCCACTTCCGCCTGTACGCGGACAGCCACGGCGTCCAGCTGCCGGACCGCCATGTGGAGTACGCCGTATGGCAGTACGCCGCGGTCTTCCACAACCCCTCGGCAGCCGGCCTCATCGCCTCCGTCATGCTCAAGTCGGAGCGCGAGGCGGGCCTGCGCACCAGCTGGACCGAGCAGGATCCGGCGTACGAGGAGCAGCTGGAGGCCTTCGTGCGCGAGCTGGTCGCCGGCCCGGCCAAGTACGCCGTCGGCCGGATCGCCCCGCGGCTCGAAGCACCGGCCCGCGCCAACAGCCTGGGCGCGGCGCTGGTCCACCTCACCATGCCGGGCGTCCCCGACGTGTACCAGGGCGACGAGGACCACCAGCTCCTCCTCGTCGACCCGGCCAACCGCGCCCCGTACGCCCCCGCGCCCGAGCCGTCCGAGAAGGGCCGGCTCACCGCCGCCGCGCTCCGGCTGCGCCGCGAGCACCCGGACTGGTTCGGCGAGCACGCCACGTACGAGCCGCTGTACGCGTCCGGCCCGGCGGCCCCGCACTGCGTGGCCTTCCTGCGCGGCGGCCGGGCCCTGACCGTGGTCACCCGGCTCTCCCACCGGCTGGCCGGGGCCGGCGGCTGGCGCGGTACCGAGCTGGCGCTGCCCGACGGCGGCTGGACGGATCTGCTGACCCGGCGTACGTACTCGGGCAAGGTCGGGGTGGCGGAGCTGCTCGACCACGGCCCGGTGGCGCTGCTCACCCTGTGAGACGGCCGAAACCCGCGTGACATCAGCCATTTACAGGGATTCCGCTTCGCGCTAGCTTCCGAATGGGAGCGCTCCCATCACCCTCACCCGACGGACTTCCCCACTCTCGTCGAAGGGACACAGCGCACATGACCAGACGATTACGCCTACGGGGTTCCCACGGCCTCGTGCTGCTCGCCCTCCTCGCCGCCCTGCCCGCCTTCTGCCTCGTCCTGATCACCGGTGGCACCGCCTCCGCACACGGCGCGCCCATGGCACCCGGCAGCCGTACCTTCCTCTGCTACAAGGACGGCCTCACCTCCACCGGCGAGATCAAGCCCAAGAACGCGGCCTGCGCGGCGGCGGCCGCGCAGAGCGGCACCACGCCCTTCTACAACTGGTTCTCCGTGCTCCGCTCCGACGGCGCCGGCCGCACCCGCGGCTTCGTCCCCGACGGCCAGCTCTGCAGCGGCGGCAACACGACCTTCTCCGGCTTCGACCTCGCCCGGAACGACTGGCCGCTCACCCACCTCACCTCCGGCGCCTCCTTCGACTTCTCCTACAACGCCTGGGCGGCCCACCCCGGCTGGTTCTACCAGTACGTCACCAAGGACGGCTTCGACCCGACCAAGCCGCTGACTTGGGCCGACGTAGAGGACACGCCCTTCCTCTCGGTCGACCACCCGCCCGTGACCGGCACCGTCGGGACGCTCGACGGCGCCTACAAGTGGACCGGCAACCTGCCCTCCGGCAAGTCCGGGCGCCACATCATCTACACCGTCTGGCAGCGCTCCGACAGCGCCGAGACCTTCTACAGCTGCTCCGACGTCGTCTTCGACGGCGGCACCGGCGAGGTCACCGGCGTGGGCGACGGCACCGGCTCCACCGACCCGCCGCCCAGCGGCAGCGCCTGCACCGCCACCTACCGCACCGTCAGCACCTGGCCCGGCGGCTACCAGTCCGAGGTCGCCGTCGCCAACACCGGCACCGTCCCCATGCTCGGCTGGATGGTCCACTGGTCCCTGGCCTCCGGCCAGTCCGTCGCCAGCCTCTGGAACGGCCGCCTCACCGCCGTCGGCACCGCCATGATGGCCGAGAACGCCGACTGGAACGGCTCCCTGGCGGTCGGTGCGTCCACATCCTTCGGCTTCGTGGTCAACGGCACCGGCAGTCCACCGGATTCCACGACCACCTTCACCTGCATGCCGACCTGATTTCCCTGCGGCGAGCGGCTGCCCCGGCGCGCGTCACAGGACGCAAGCCGGGGCAGCCGCATGTGTCCGGGCGCCGGTCAGCCGGCCGACGGCACGGTGGGCATGGCGAGGTCGACCGGGCCGGTGGCGCCGGGGCCGCTCTTGCAGGAGTCGTGGCAGTCCTTCTCCAGGCTGCAGCACAGCGAGCAGATGGCACCGGAGTGGAAGGGGCAGCCGGCCATGTCGGGACGCTCGAACTCCTCGGCGCAGACGGCGCAGGTGAGGGTGACGGCGGAGAGCAGGCCGTCCTCCAGGAAGAGCGGCTCGTCCTGGTCGTCGGTGCGGGCGATGTAGTACTTGCCCTTGGTGAGGTAGGCCAGCAGCGGGGACAGCGCCATGGCGATGAACAGGGCGATGAAGGGCGAGAACGCCTTGCCGTAGTCGCCGAAGGCGTTGAAGTACGCGGCGATGGACACCGCCGAGGCGACGAGCATGGAGCCGAAGCCGACCGGGTTGAAGTTGTACAGGTGGGCGCGCTTGAACTCGATGTACGAGGGGCTGAGCTTCAGCGGCTTGTTGATGACCAGGTCGGCGACGACCGCGCCGATCCAGGCGATGGCGACGTTGGAGTAGAAGCCCAGCACCGTGTTGAGGAAGCCGAAGACGCCGCCTTCCATCAGGGCCAGCGCGATGCCGACGTTGAGGAAGATGTAGACGACGCGGCCGGGGTGGCGGTGGGTGAGGCGGGAGAAGAAGTTGGACCACGACAGGGAGCCGGAGTAGGCGTTCGTCGTGTTGATCTTGATCTGGGACAGGATGACGAAGAAGGTCGCCAGGCCGAGCGCGACAGGCGCCGCGAAGGTCTTGAAGCCCGACACGTACTGCTGGATCGGCTCGTTGGCCTTGGCCAGGCCGACGCTGCCGGCGATGTAGAAGGCCAGGAAGGCGCCGCCGATCTGCTTGGCCGCGCCGAGGATCACCCAGCCGGGACCGGCGGACAGGACCGCGCCCCACCACTTCTTGGCGTTGGCGGGGGTCTTGTCGGGCATGAAGCGCAGGTAGTCGACCTGCTCACCGATCTGGGCGATGAGCGAGAGGGCGACACCGGCGCCCGCGCCGACGCCGAGCAGGCTGAGGGAGGAGCCGGTGGGCGAGTTGCCCGCGAAGTGGGTGAACTGCGAGAACTTGTCCGGGTCCTGGATGGCGATGGAGACGAAGGGGGCCACCATCAGCACCAGCCAGACGGGCTGGGTCCACACCTGCATCTTCGACAGCGCGGTCATCCCGTAGAACACCAGCGGCAGGATGATCAGCGAGCAGATCAGATAGCCCACGGCGAGCGGGATGTGCAGGCCCAGCTCCAGGGCCTGCGCCATGATCGAGCCTTCGAGGGCGAAGAAGATGAAGGTGAAGCTGGCGTAGATGACCGAGGTGAGCGTCGAGCCCAGATAGCCGAATCCGGCGCCTCGGGTCAGGAGATCCATGTCGATCGAGTACTTCGCCGAGTAGTACGAGATCGGGATACCGGTCAGGAAAATGGTGATGGCGGCGGCCAGGATTGCGACCAGTGCGCTGCTGAAGCCATTGGAAATGGCGATGGAACCGCCGATCGCGAAGTCCGCGAGATAGGCGATGCCGCCGAGCGCCGTGGTGGCCACGACGTACGGCGTCCAGCGGCGGAAGGACTTCGGCGCGTAGCGCAGCGAGTAGTCCTCCAGGGTGGTGTTGTTCGTCCAGCCGTTGTACTTCCTCGTTGTCGCCGCTTCGGCGGTGCCGGGCGGCACCTCATTGTCGATCGCGGCCTGAGTGTCCGTCACGGCTATTCCCTCTTCCACACACAAGGTCAGATGCCCTGGAAGCCCCGGGGCATCGACGGAAGAGTGGCGTCGGCGTGTTTCCGGTCCGTTTCGCGTCCTTTAAATAAAGGCGCTTCGGCTGCCTTTTTATTGACGCGCGTAGAATTACCTCAAGGGAAATCCGAAATGGTGAATCAGAATTCTCCTCGGGACCCCGGGCGGCACACCGGACGGCGCACCCGGCGCCCGCTCCCGCCACCGAGGGGGCGCGACGGAGGTTGCCCGGATCAATACTTCCCCTAGAAAGTATTTCCAGGGGAAGGTAATGTCAATGGGCAGTGGCGGCACACGGGTCAGGCACCTGACAGGGGGTCAGAGTTGAGCGACGACGTCGAAGCCGAAGCCGTCCGCCCGCGCGAGGTAGAGCCGCTGGTCGAGGTGGTTGCCGTCGAGCCTCAGCGCACCGCGCGGCCCTTCGTACGCGACCGTGTCGCCGGCCTGGCGCATCGCCCGTACGTCCAGCGACCGGGCCTGTTCGGCCAGCGCGGCGAGCAGCCGCAGGCCCTCGAAGCAGGACTCGCCGAGGCTGCCCACGACCGGCGCGTCCACGCCGAAGCGGTCGGCGTAGCGGCGGCCGAAGTCCAGGCTCTCGGCGGTGGCCAGCGTCTCGAAGAACCCGGACGCGGCCCACAGCCCGTCGGTGGCCTCCGCCCCGGTCGCCAGCAGCATGTTCTCGTCCATGTGCGTGCTCAGCCGCAGGCACCGCTGGTGCAGTCCGTACGCCGCGAAGGCCCGGCTGAAGCGCACCGCATCGTCCCCGACCAGCAGCATCAGCACCGCGTCCGCCTCGCAGCTCTCGACCCGGCGCAACACCGCCCCGAAGTCCTCGGTGCCCAGCGGCACGAAGACCTCGTCCCGCACCCGGCCCCCGCACGCGCGGGCGTACCGCCGCGCGGCACGGGCGGTCACCCGTGGCCAGACGTAGTCGTTGCCGACCGTGCACCAGCGCCGTACGCCGGTGGCCTCGGCCAGCAGCCGCATCGCCGGGAGCAGTTGGGCCGCGTCGGTCTCCCCGGTGAGGAACACCCCCGGGGTGCGCTCGCCCCCCTCGTACTGGGCGGTGTACACATACGGCACCCGGCCCGCGATGCGCGGGGCCAGCGTCTGCCGCACCGCGGAGATGTGCCAGCCGACCACCGCGTCCACCGCGCCCAGCGACACCAGCGCCTCGACCTCGGACGCCACCTGCGCGGGCGGCGCCCCGCCGTCCACCACGATCAGCCGGACCTCACGGTCCAGCACCCCGCCCGCGGCGTTGATCTCCTCCTCCGCCAGGCGCGCCGACAGCTCGCAGGACGGGCCGAAGATCCCCGCCGAGCCCTGCAGGGGCACGACAAGGGCGACAGTCAGTGTCTCGTCCGGTCGGCCGTTGCCGTTGTTCTGCGGCGGCCCCAGGTACACGAGAACACCTCCGTGAGGGGCATAGGGGGACGCGGATCCTGATATCCCGGCCCCGGCACCCTCGCAGAGGCTCTTAATCTGTCCGACAGTAGACCTACCGGAAGGACACCGGCAATGCCCGCCGAACCGTCAGGGGAGCTCGCCCGCCTCCTCAGCCACACCGAGCGACGCCTGGCGCAACGGCTCGCCGCCGTACTGGCCGAAGAGGGCTGCTCGGTGGAGCAATGGCGCGTTCTCTCGATCGCCGCCGACGGGCAGGGGCACCCGATGACCGAGATCGCCGGGTACGCGCTGCTGCCGGCGCCCAGCCTGACCAAACTCGTCGACCGCATGATCGCCGACAACCTCGTCTACCGGCGTCCCGACCCCGCCGACCGCCGCCGCGTCCTGCTCCACCTCTCCGCCCGTGGCCGCATCCTGCACGAACGGGCCGCCCACCGCGTCCACACCGACCAGGCCCGCCTGCTCGACGCCATCGGCGACCACGGCGAGCTCAGCCGTACGCTCCTGCTGCTCGGTGCCACCCTGGACGGGGCGACCTTCGACGACGTGCCGGACGCCCGTCGTGCCGGACGGGCCTGACCCGTCCCAGCTGGCTACCGTGTACCCATGGACGACGAAATGCCCCGACTTGCCGGGGTTCACCACCTGAAGCTGCCCGTGCGCGACCTCGCCCGCTCGGAGGCCTGGTACGCCCGGGTCCTCGGCTACCACCGCGCCGCCGAGTTCGTCGAGAAGGGCACCCTCATGGGGATCTTCCTTGACCACCCCGCCGGGGGCCCGCGCTTCGGGCTGCGGCGGGACCCCGCCATGTCCGAGGCGGCCGCCGGATCCGTCTGGTTCGCGATCGGGGTGGCGGACGAGAAGGCCATCCAGGCGCTCGCGGCGCACCTGGACCGGCTGGGCGAGAAGCACGGCGGCGTGATCCGGACGAAGGTGGGGTGGATTCTGCCGCTGCTGCACGACCCGGACGGGCACGAGATCCGCTTCTACACGATGACCGAGCACACGCCCCGGGCGAGCGGCCACATCATGCGGGTCGAGGACGGCCGGGATCTGATCGACGCGGCGGAGCGGCGAACGCCCCTGCCGCACCGCTGAGAGCCCTTGCTCACTCCCGCCGGCCGGGGCCCGCGTCGGCGGCCAGCCGGAAGCTCATCCGCCCGAACGTGACCTCGTCCCCCGCCCGGACGGCCACCGCCCCGATCACCCGCCGCCCGTTGACGAACGTGCCGTTCATCGAGCCGAGGTCGCGCAGCACCCAGCCGTGCGCCTCATAGCGCAGCTCCGCGTGCATACGGGAGGACGAACTGTCGCTCAGGCGGAGGCCGTTGGCCACATCCCGCCCTATCCGGAGCGGATACGACCGCGACCCCGGTTCCGGCAGCACCAGCGGCGGCAGCCGCTCCGCCCGCCACGCCGCGCGCAGCGTCACGTTGAAGGCCGACGCCTTGCCCACCGCCCGCAGCAGCAGGCGGGACAACCGGCCCCGCGCAGGCGGCAGATCGGCGGTGAGCACGCGCAGCTCACCGCGCTCGCGGGCGGCCAGCGCCAGGCCCATCCGGCGGACGAACGTGTCATGCGACAGCCGTCCCTCGACCGCGCCCTCGCGGAGCATGACGATGACGCGCTCGCGCTCGGCATCCGACAGCCGCGCCGGGGAGGTCTCGAACTCGTACGACGTCACGCCGTGATTGTGGCAGGCAGGACGGGCAGGAAGGGCGTTGTCAGCGCGTCCTGTTACGTTCTGTTGCAGGACGGCATCCGATGGCTGTGGCCCGTCACCGTAAATACGTGGACGGCCCCGGAGACCGGGGCTAGGGTCGGCCCAACGCCCATGACCGGAAAGGAGGCGAGAGCGATGTACGTGAAGTCACCTGTGCGCTCCCGCCCCCGCCGAAGGGCGTCCCGCGTCTGATCCGGGAGCGCGTCACTCTCCCGTAAGGACTCAGAACACCCATGTCCGATCTGGTCATCCGCCCGCTCGAAGCGGGCGAGACACACCTGTTCAACTCACTGACCGCCCCCGGTCTCGGCCTCGTCGGCCGCTCCCTGCTCGGCCACGCCTTCGCGCTGACCGACGAGGGCGGCGAGTACCGGCCCGAGTGGTCCTGGATCGCGTTGCGCGAAGGCACGGTCGTCGCCCGCGCCGCTTGGTGGGCCGCGCCGAAGGATGCCGAGCCGAAAGCGCTGGACTGGTTCGACTTCAGCGATGCCGATGCCGCCGTGCGGTTGCTGCGCGCCGCGCCGCTGAAGGCCGAGTACGACCTGCTGCTGCCGCCCGGCTGGCGCGACAGGCCCGCCGTGCGGGACGTGGCGCAAGCGCGGATCGACACCGCGATCGTGGCGGGGATGGAACCGCTGGTCGAGCGGTACCGCTACGAGTGGACGCCGGATTGCGGGCTGCCGGAGCGGCCGGGGCGGCTGGAGTTCCGGCCGGAGCCGGACGACGACGTGATCCTGGACGTGCTCAGGCGGATCGGGCAGGGCAGCCTGGACGCCCATACCCGGCACACGACGGAGACCGCGGGCGCCGACGCGGCGGCGCGGGAGGAGCTGGACATCCTGCTCTGGTTCCCCTCGCCCCGCGAGTGGTGGCGGCTGGCGTACACGCCCGGCGGGGAGCCGGTGGGGATCCAGGTGCCGAGCCGTAACGGGGCGGGCGTGCACGTCGTCGGGTTCATCGGCGTGCTGCCGGAGCAGCGCGGCCACGGCTACGCGTACGACCTGCTGGCCGAGTGCACGCACGACCTGGCCCGGCAGGGGGCGGACCTGATCGCGGCCGCGACCGACCAGGCCAATGTTCCGATGGCGGCGCATTTCGCGAAGGCGGGCTATCCGCTGACGCAGGAACGGATCAACCTCGTGTGATCAACCTCGTGTGATTCCCTGACGGCGGGCCCGGCGTACCGCAGCATGGTGACCATGCTCTTCGAGGTGTGGGCGCCGGGCGCCGCTGAGGTGGAGGTTCGGGTCGACGGTCGCGCGCACGACATGCAGCGCGACCCGGGACGCGACGGCTGGTGGGTCGCCGAGGCGCCCGCCGCCGCGGGCTCGCGATACGCGTTCGTGCTGGACGGGAGCGATCGACCACTGCCCGATCCGCGCTCGCGGCGGCAGCCGGACGGGCCGGACGGAGCGAGCGCGGTCGTCGACCACGACGCCTTCGCTTGGAGCGGGAGCGGGAGCGGGAGCGGGAGCGGGAGCGCGAGCGGGCAGTGGCCGGGGCGGCCGTTGCCGGGGGCGGTGCTGTACGAGCTGCACGTCGGCACGTTCACCCCCCAGGGCACCTTCGACGCGGCGGTGGAACGGCTGCCGTATCTGGCCGGGCTGGGGATCACGCACATCGAGCTGATGCCGGTGTGCCCGTTCCCCGGGACGCACGGCTGGGGGTACGAGGGGGTGTCGCTGTGGGCGGTGCACGAGCCCTACGGCGGGCCGGAGGGCCTGAAGCGCTTCGTGGACGCCGCCCATGCGCTGGGCCTGGGGGTGGTGCTGGATGTCGTGCACAACCACCTCGGGCCCTCCGGCAACTACCTCCCCGCCTTCGGGCCGTACTTCACCGACCGGCACCACACGCCCTGGGGGGACGCGGTCAATCTGGACGCGCCGGGGTCGGACGAGGTGCGGGCCTATCTGATCGGCAGCGCGCTGGCCTGGCTGCGCGACTACCGGCTCGACGGGCTGCGGCTGGACGCGGTGCACGCGCTGGTCGACACGCGCGCGCTGCACTTCCTGGAGGAGCTGTCGACGGAAGTTGACGCCCTGTCCGCCGCGCTCGGGCGGCCGCTGTTCCTGATCGCGGAGTCGGATCTGAACGACCCGCGCAGCACGTCCCCGCGCGAGGCGGGCGGCCTCGGGCTGCACGCGCAGTGGAACGACGACTTCCACCACGCCCTGCACGCCACCGTGACGGGTGAATCCCACGGCTACTACGAGGACTTCGCGCGGGCGGGCACCGGCGGCCTGGCCAAGGTGCTGCGGGAGGTCTTCTTCCACAACGGCACCTACTCCGGCTTCCGGCACCGCGTCCACGGCCGCCCGGTGGACCGTACGAGCACCCCGGCCCACCGCTTCCTCGCGTACACCCAGACCCACGACCAGATCGGCAACCGCGCCACCGGCGACCGCCTCTCGGCCACGGTGACGCCCGGGCTGCTGGCCGCCGCGGCCGCCCTGGTGCTGACCTCGCCGTACACGCCGATGCTCTTCATGGGCGAGGAGTGGGGCGCGCTCACCCCCTGGCAGTTCTTCACCGACCACGCCGACCCCGAGCTGGCGGCCGCCATCACGCGTGGCCGCCGCCGCGAGTTCGCCGCCCACGGCTGGGCCGCCGACGACATCCCCGACCCCCAGGACCCCGCCACCCGGCGCCGCTCCTGCCTCGACTGGTCCGAGCGCGATACCCATGCGCATGCGGCGTTGCTCGACTGGTACCGCCGCCTCATCGCCCTGCGGCACGCCGAGCCCGACCTCACCGACCCCGATCTGGAGGCGGTACGGGTGATCCCCGGCGAGAGCACCCTGTGCGTCGAGCGGGGGCGCTTCCGCATCGCCGTGAACTTCTCCGCCGAGGACGCGGAAGTGGACCTCGGGCTGCCCGGCCCCGCCGAGTTCGTCGCCGCCTGGACGCCCTGCGAGCCTCCGGACGCGTACGGGATGCTGCGGCTGCCGGGGCACTCGGCGGCCGTACTGCGCCTAGGCTGAACGCATGACCGCCGACGCGCAGACCGACGAGCCCCGCGCCGAATGCGTGCTGTGCCGCGAGCCCACCGAATACCCGGAATCGCAGCGCGGCATCACCCTGTGCCCGGTGTGCGAGTGGCAGGAGGCCCAGCGCACGGCCTGCTCGGGCTAGCGCTTTGTCCTCAAGCGCCGGACGGGCTGAATTCAGCCGCGCTACGTCGCCAGGAGCAGGCCGCGGCATTCGTCGACGTCGAACGCGGCGGGCGGATAGCGCGGACCGAGCTCCTGGAGGTGCTCCAGGAGCAGCCGGCCCACCGCCCAGTTGCGGTACCACTTGCGGTCGGCGGGGACGATGTACCAGGGCGCGGCCTCGGTGGAGCAGCGGCTGAGGGCGTCTTCGTACGCCTCCTGGTAGGCGGGCCACAGCGCACGGTCGTCGATGTCGGACGGCGAGAACTTCCAGTGCTTGCGCGGGGTGTCCAGGCGGGCGAGGAGCCGGGCCCGCTGCTCCTCGTAGCTGATGTGGAGGAAGACCTTGACGAGGGTGATCCCGTCGTCGGTGAGCTTGCGCTCGAAGTCGTTGATCTCGTCGTAGCGGTCCAGCCAGACGGCGGGCGGCACGAGGCCGCGTACGCGGGCGACGAGCACGTCCTCGTAGTGCGAGCGGTCGAAGACGCCGATCTCGCCGGGGTGCGGCAGCGAGCGCTCGACCCGCCAGAGGAAGGGGTGGGCCCGCTCCTCCTCGGTGGGCGGCTTGAAGGCCCGGTGGCGGCAGCCCGCCGGGTTGAGGCCGCTGAGGACGTGCTTGACGGTGCCGCCCTTGCCCGAGGTGTCCATGCCCTGCAGTACGAGGAGCAGGCGGCGCCGGTCGCCGGTCGAGCTCTGCGCGAAGAGCCGGTCCTGCAGGTCGCCCAGCCGTGATCCGGTACCGGCCATACCGGCGCGGGCGTGCACCTTGCGTGGCGGGCCGCCGGGGCGGGCGGAGGTGTCGTACGCGGACAGGTCGACCGGGCCGCCGGGCGCCACACGCAGGAGCGGGCGCAGGTCGGTGGCGGCGGCAGGGGCGTCCGGGTGCTTCTTGCTCTTCTTCGGCACGGTCCGATCGTCCGCCGGATCGGCCGCGCCCGCCAGGGCTGGCTACCCGGCCAGGCCCTTCGCGTCGCGCGCGAGGGCGGTCAGCCGGGAGATGGCCCGGAAGTACTTCTTGCGGTAGCCGCCGGCCAGCATCTCCTCGCTGAAGATGCGGTCGAAGGGCTCGCCGGAGGCCATGACGGGCACCTCGCGGTCGTAGAGCCGGTCGGCGAGGACGACCAGCCGCAGGGCGGTGGCCTGGTCGGCGACCGGCTTGACGCCCTGGAGGAAGACCGCGTCGACGCCGTCGCAGAGCGCGCCGTAGCGGCTGGGGTGGACGCGGGCGAGGTGCGCCAGGAGGGCGCCGAAGTCGTCCAGGGAGGCCCCGGGCGTACGCGAGGCGGCGGCGGCCACCTGCTCGTCGGCGTACGGGGAGGGGGCCTCGGGGAGGCCCCGGTGGCGGTAGTCCTGGCCGTCGATGCGCAGGGAGCGGAAGCGGGCGGACAGGCCCTGGATCTCGCGCATGAAGTCGGCGGCGGCGAAGCGGCCCTCGCCGAGCTTGCCGGGGAGGGTGTTGGACGTGGCGGCGAGCCTGACGCCTGCGTCGGAGAGCTTGGCGAGCAGGCTGGAGACCAGGACCGTGTCGCCGGGGTCGTCGAGCTCGAACTCGTCGATGCAGACCAGCCGGTGGCCGCTGAGCGCCCGTACGGCGTGCTGGAAGCCGAGGGCGCCGACGAGGTTGGTCAGCTCCACGAAGGTGCCGAAGGCCTTCTGCTCGCGCGGGGCGGGCGTGGCGTGCCAGAGAGAGGCCAGCAGGTGGGTCTTGCCGACACCGTAGCCGCCGTCGAGGTACACCCCGGCGGGGCCGGCGGGCGCGGGGGCCTCGCGCCGGAACCAGCGCTTGCGCGCGTCGGCCGGCGGGCCGCCCAGGGTCGCCGCGAATCCGCCCAGGACCCGGACGGCCTCGGCCTGGCTGGGCTGATCGGGGTCCGGGAGGTAGTTGTCGAAGCGCACGGAGTCGAAGCGCGGCGGCGGCACCATCTCGGCGACCAGCCGGTCCGCGGGGACGTGCGGCTCGCGCTCGGACAGGGCTATGAGCGCGGCTCCGGCGGAGGGAGCGGCGGCGGGAGACCCGGAGGACACGGTGGACGACACAACCATTCAGCCTAGTGCCATTACGTACCCCGTCCGGCCCCGTGTGGCGCACCCCACGTCGTGCCAGACTGCATGCCATGCAGCGCCTCTTCCCGGCACCGGCCCCCGCATCGGCCCCCGCACCGGCCGACCTGACCACGTTGGACGGCCTCGCGGACGCGTACGCCTACCCGGAGCTGCGGCCCGGCACGCCGTGGCTGCGGGCGAACATGGTGTCCTCGCTGGACGGCGCGGCCCGGCACGACGGCCGGTCGCAGCCGCTGTCGTCGGACGGCGACATGCGGGTCTTCGGCGTACTGCGGGCTCTCGCGGACGCGGTCGTCGTGGGCGCGGAAACGGTACGCCAGGAGGGCTACCGGCCCGCCCGGGCCCGTGACGACTTCCGGGCCCGCCGCGCCGCCGCCGGACAGGCCCCGGCCCCGGCCATCGCGGTGGTGAGCTCCGCCCTGGACCTGGACTTCTCCCTGCCGCTGTTCACCGAGCCCCTCACCCCGACCCTCGTCCTCACCGGCGCCGACGCCCCCGCCGACCGCGTGACCGCCGCCGAGAAGGCCGGCGCCCTTGTCGTCGTCGCCGGCGACGGCACCCGCGTGGACCCGGCCCGCGCGGTGCGCGAGCTGGCCGCGCGGGGCCTGACCCGGCTGCTGGCCGAGGGCGGCCCGAGGCTGCTCGCCCAGTTCGCGGCGGCCGGCGCTCTCGACGAGCTGTGCCTGACCCTCGCCCCGCTGGTCACCGCCGGCGACGCCATGCGGATCATGCACGGTCCCGGCCCCGGTCTCACCGAGCCGGAACGATTCACCCCCGTCGCGATCCTGGAGGAGGACGGCTTCCTGTTCACGCGCTACGCCCGCCACACGGGCGGCTGACATCCGCCGGAATACACCGTTCCGTTTGCCGGTGTGAGGGAACACTTACACCGCGTGCCCGTGAGAAACGTCAGACGTCAGAAAGAAGGACGCGTTCGTGTTCACGACCGTACTCATGATCGAGAAGCCGCTGGTCCCGGCCGACGTGGAACTCGTCACCACGCTCCACGGCGACGAGCCCGTCTCCTTCGTCGTACTCATGCAGCCCCGCGGCGACCAGGACCGCCTGCTCAGGGCGATCGACGACGTGGCCCTCGGCGAGCTCGACAAGGCCGTGCGCGAGGGCAGACAGCCAGAGGGCGGCAACGCGCTCCTCCCCGCCGAGCGCGCCCTCAGCCACTCGCTGACGGCGCTTCGCGACGCGGGCAGCGAGGCGATCGGCGAGGTCGTCGAAAGCCACCCCATCGAACTCCTCAAATCGGTCGTCGAGCAGACCGGCGCCGACGAGGTCATCGTCCTCACCGCCCCCCACCTCGTCGAGGAGTTCTTCCACCGCGACTGGACGTCCCGCGCGCGCCACAAGGTCGGTGTGCCCGTGCTCAAGCTCTTCGCCCACAACGTGGACGACTGACCGGGGCCCACCCCACCCGCGTGGAAGAATCGGGGCTGCAAACCCGCAAACCCAGCAGGCCCGCACAACCCCGGGAGACGCGCACATGGCACCGAGCATTCCCCCCGCCCTCAACCGACCGCACTTCATCGGCATCGGCGGCGCCGGAATGTCGGGCATCGCGAAGATCCTGGCCCAGCGGGGCGCGCACGTGGCCGGAAGCGACGCCAAGGACTCGGAGACGGCCGCCGCGCTGCGCGCGCTGGGCGTGACCGTGCACATCGGGCACGCCGCCGCGCACCTCGCGGCGGACGCCTCCAGCGTCGTCGTGTCGAGCGCCATTCGCGCGGACAACCCGGAGCTCGCCGCCGCGCACGAGCGCGGTGTCCCGGTGGTGCACCGCTCGGACGCGCTGGCGGCGCTGATGACCGGCTTCCGGCCGATCGCGGTGGCCGGGACGCACGGAAAGACGACCACCACGTCGATGCTGGCCGTCAGCCTCGGCGCGCTGGGCCTCGACCCGTCGTACGCGATCGGCGGGGACCTGGACGCACCGGGTTCGAACGCCCATCACGGCACGGGGGCGATCTTCGTCGCCGAGGCGGACGAAAGCGACCGGAGCTTCCAGAAGTACGACCCCGAGGTCGCCATCGTCCTCAATGTGGAGCTGGACCACCACGCCAACTACGCCTCGATGGACCAGATCTACGAGTCCTTCGAGATCTTCACGGGCAAGATCCGCCCCGGCGGCACCCTGGTCGTGGGCGAGCACTCCGGCGCCCGCGAACTGGCCGCCCGGGTGGCCGCCCGCGACGGGCTGAACATCGTCCGGGTCGGCGCGGACGACGAGGCGGACGTACGCATCCTGGACATCACCCCGCGCGGCATGACCAGCGAGGTGACCGTCCTCCTCGATGACACCGAGCTCACCTTCACCGTTTCCGTCCCCGGCCGGCACTACGCCCACAACGCCGTCGCCGCCCTCGCCGCCGGGACCGCCCTCGGCGTCGACCCCGCCGAACTGGCGAAGGCCCTCGGCTCGTACACCGGCGTCAAGCGCCGCCTCCAGCTCAAGGGCACCGCGAACGGCGTCCAGGTCATCGACTCGTACGCCCACCACCCCACCGAGATGAGCGCCGACCTCGAAGCCCTCCGCGAGGCCGTCGCCCCCGGCAGCCGGATCCTCGTGGTCTTCCAGCCGCATCTGTTCAGCCGCACCCAGGAACTCGGCCTCGAAATGGGCCAGGCGCTCACCCTCGCCGACGCCTCCGTGGTCCTGGACATCTACCCCGCCCGCGAGGACCCCGTCCCCGGTGTCACCAGCGCGCTGATCATCGACGCCGCGACCGCGAAGGGCGCCGACGTAACCGCCGAGCACGACAAGAAAGCCGTCCCCGGCGTCGTCGCAGGAATGGCCAAGCCCGGTGACCTTGTTCTCACCATGGGCGCCGGAGACGTGACCGACCTCGGTCCTGAGATCCTCGCCCACCTGGAGAACTGAGGAGGACCCCCGTGTCGTACGAGGTCGAGAAGACCGAGCGCGAATGGCGTGCCGAGCTGACCCCGCAGGAGTACGCCGTCCTGCGCGAGGCCGGTACCGAGCGCGCCTTCGTCGGCGAATACACCGACACCAAGACCACCGGCGTCTACTCCTGCCGGGCCTGCGGCGCCGAGCTCTTCCGCTCCGACACCAAATTCGAGTCCCACTGCGGCTGGCCCAGCTTCTACGACCCGGCCGACACCGACGCCGTCGAACTGATCGAGGACCGCACGATGGGCATGCTCCGCACCGAGGTCCGCTGCGCCCGCTGCGGCTCCCACCTCGGCCATGTCTTCGAGGGCGAGGGCTACGCCACACCCACCGACCAGCGCTACTGCATCAACAGCATCTCGCTCCGGCTCTCCCCCGACGAGGCCTGAGCGAGGCCAGGGCCGGGAGAGCCTGAAGCAGTACGCTGCCGTCAGCAGGACCAAACCCGTCGAGCGGACTCAGGGGAGGTACGCCATGGCCGCCGAGATGGTCGCCCCCGCGTGGATGCACGAGCAGATCACGGCCGAGCAGTACGAATCC
This sequence comes from Streptomyces sp. NBC_01537, assembly GCF_045040445.1. Lineage (NCBI taxonomy): Bacteria > Bacillati > Actinomycetota > Actinomycetes > Kitasatosporales > Streptomycetaceae > Streptomyces > Streptomyces sp. NBC_01537. Next base: position 2,226,425 of record NZ_CP109392.1, read on the forward strand.
TGGTCCGAAGAGCAGTGCACGGGCATCGAGATCGTGGACGGGATGGTCGTCGTGAGCCCCAGTGCGTCCAAGCGGCACAACCGCCTGGACCGAATCCTGGCCAACGCGCTGGACTCCGCCGCCGGCCCCGACTGGAACGCCGACACGGACTTCGACGTCCGGCTGCAGGACGTGCCGCTCACCAACCGCCGTCCGGACGTCGTCGTCTATCGCACGGACACGATCGACATCACGCCGACCCGCCCGGAGCACGTACTGCTGGTCGTCGAGGTCGTCTCACCCGGCTCGGAGACCACCGACCGGATCGTGAAGGTGGACCAGTACGCCAAGGCCGGGATCGCCTTCTACTGGCGGATCGAACAGGCCGCCACCGGCGTCCCGTTGGTGTACACGTACGTCCTCGACCCCGCGACCAGCGCCTACCGGGACGGAGAGGTCTTCACCGGCACGGTCAAGGTCTCGGCTCCCTTCCCTGTGGAGATCGACCTCGGCGCTGTCTGACTGCGTCGTGAAAATCGCTGTCCGGTTGTCGGAGCACGGTGATAGACAGCCGGAGTGGAAAGACTCTGGAGTTCCCCGATCTGCTGCGGCTGATCGGGGAACGATCGACCGCCTTCCGAGCCGTGGTCGCCTCCGCGCCCAGCCTCGACGTGCAGGTGCCGACCTGCCCCGAGTGAACGCTGTTCGATCTGGTGCAGCACCTGGGCCAGGGGCGCCGCTCCTGGGCCGCCACCATCACCGCAGGGCCTGCCGCCCGGGCCAAGTCCGCATCGGAGGGCGCCCCGGCCGCGCCTCGGGAGCGCGAGGCCCTGCCGGCCTGGTCGGCCGCATCGACGCAGGAGCTACTGGACGCGCTGCGCGAGGCCGGCCCGGATCGCGGTTGCTGGACGTGGTGGGGTGGGTCGCAGTCGGCGCAGACCTGCGGTGCCGTCGCCCGGCACCAGCTCCAGGAGGTCGCGGTGCACACCTACGACGCCCAGGTCACCCTGGGCTCCCCGCAGCCGCTGCCGGACGTCCGACACCGCTGCCGGCGAGCACCCGGACGCGGCCGACGCCTCCGCCCGGGGCACGGCCGGTGAGCTGGTCCTCCGACGCTGTTCGGATCAGGGCAGGGTCAGGATGCGGGGGCCTTCTTCGGTGATGGCGACGGTGTGCTCGATGTGGGCTGCTCGGCTGCCGTCGATGGTGTGCAGGGTCCAGCCGTCGGTGCCGGTACGGTAGTTGTCGCGTCCGCCGGCCATGAGCATGGGCTCGATGGCGAGGGTCAGGCCGTGGCGCAGGGGGAAGCCGCGGCGGGGACGTCCTCGGTTGGGGACGTGGGGGTCTTCGTGCATACGGCGGCCGATGCCGTGGCCGCCGAAGTCGGCGGGCATGCCGCAGCGTGCTGATCGGGCGGCGGTGCCGATGGCGTGGGAGATGTCGCCGATCCGGTTGCCGGGGTTGGCTGCGGCGATGCCGGCGTCGAGAGCGCGCTGGGTGGCGTTGATCAGCTCCAGGTCGGCGGGGCGAGGGGTGCCGACGGTGAAGCTGATGGCGGCGTCGCCGGTCCAGCCGTCGAGCTCCGCGCCGCAGTCGATGCTGACCAGGTCGCCGTCGCGCAGGCGGTATTCGGTGGGGATGCCGTGGACGATGGCGTCGTTGACCGAGGTGCAGATCACCGCCGGGAAGGGGGTGGGGGCGAAGGAGGGCCGGTAGCCGAGGAAGGGTGAGCGTGCCCCGGCCTTGGCCAGGACTGTGCGGGCCGCTTCGTCCAACTCCTTCAGGGACACCCCGATGCCTGCGGCTTCCCGGACGGCGGCGAGCGCGTGGGCCACGACGCGCCCGGCTTCCCGCATCGCGTCCAGTGCCGCGTCGGTCTTGATCTCCACCATGTCCTGCGACTCCCTGTCTCACCCATCGGCATCCAATTCTTATACCGGTATTAGTATCACGGGCATGGTGAGAACTCCTTTGACTCCATGGGAACGGCAGCGCGGCGAGCGGTTCGGTGCGCTGCTTCGTCAGGCACGGGGCGATCGCAGCATGGTGGAGATCGCCGCAGCGGCGGGGGTGTCGGCGGAGACGCTGCGCAAGATCGAGACCGGTCGGGCGCCGACTCCGGCGTTCTTCACCGTGGCGGCCCTGGCCGCGGCGCTGGAGGTGTCCTTGGACGAACTGGCTGCTGCCTGCGCGCAGGACAGCGACTACGGTGACCAGGCAATTCCGGCGTGAACCTCGATGGGGTCCGGTTTTCTCCGATGGGCACTCACGGCGGACAGGCCAGACCGGCCTCCGTCGGCCATCCGGTGGCGCGGAAGACGGCGACGGGGTCGAGGTAGTCCCGCCAGTGCGTCACTCTGCGGTCCTTCACGGTGATCACGGAGACGAAGTGGTTGTCGTAGGCCCGCCCGGTGCGGACTGCCCGCCCGTGCACGGCGTACTCCAGCACGACCACGGAAGTGTCGGGATCCCGGTGGACAGCGAGCCCGTCCGCGCTGTGCAGGACCATGACATCGCCGTAGCCGCGGTACAGGTCGGCAACCGCCCGGCGCCCCTGGACCCGGCGCGGGTAGCCGGGCACTGAGATCACGTACTCGAAGACAACGTCCTCGGCCAGGAGGTCGAAGAAGTGCTCACCGTCGACGAGGCCCGCCAGCCCCTCGCGGATGATCCGGAAGAACGGGTCCAGCGCCGCGAAGTCGGAGATGTCGTCGATGGACATGTCGATGGACCTGGTCACCGCGCTGCCGGAGAGGTCCAGGCGTGGACGCTGCGCCGGGCGAAGTCGCGGAAGGTGGCAGCCGGTCGGCCGGTGACCTTCTCGACGTCGTCGTTGGGCGTGGAGCCGTTGCCGGAGGCGATGGTACCGGTCAGCCAGCGGAGCATCACCGCGTACGGGGCGGGGACGAGGCCGGCCGCGAGTGCGCCGCCGATCCACGCGCCGGGGTCGATGTCGTGGTGCCTGACGGGCCGGCCGGTCACGGCGGCGATGGTGTCGGCGACTTCGCCGACGGTGAGGGCCTGCGGGCCGGTGGGGGCGTACCGCGCGCCGGCGTGGGCCTCGGGGGCGAGCAGCGTCTCCACCGCGACCGCGGCGATGTCTGCCGCGTCGACGAAGGCTTCCGCGCCGCCGCCGGTCGGTACCGTGATCACTCCGTCGACGACCGGCAGGTGTGAGTCGGTGAAGTTCTGCATCACCCATGCGGGGCGCAGGATGCAGTGCGTGAGGGCGGCTCGGGCGGCGAGGTCGGCCTCGACGACCCTGATGTCGACCTCCGGCGGCGCCTGGTCGGCGCCGTAGGTGCTGAGGTACGTGACGTGGCGCACCCCTGCGGCCTCGGCGAGGTCGAGGAAGGCGGCCACCTGGTCGGCGTAGGTGACCCGCAGGACGGGTGTGACGAGGTAGAGCCGGTCGACGCCGTCGAGGGCACCGGGGTGGGTGGTCGGGTCGTCCCAGTCGAACGGCACGTCGCCGCCGTGGCGCGCCGCGGAGCGGGCGCCCAGGCCCCGCTCGGCGAGCTTCCTCGCCACGAGCGAGCCGGTCCGCCCGGTGCCGCCGAGGACGAGTGCGGTCTGCGGTGATCCAGTCATGGATCAATCGTGAGAGCGCGCTACGAGCGAATCAATGCGCGTATGGCTCATTCTTTTACGTCAAACGCTCCGGCCCTGTGCCCAGTGGGGTTGTCTCGCTGATACTGATCGCGTGGACATACTGCACGATCGCCTTGCGCGGGCACGCGCCTCCGGCGCCGTCTTCGCCCGGACGGTGGCCGAGCCGCCGTGGGGGCTGCGGCTGGCCGGATCGATCCAGCTGGCCGTGCACACCGTCGTACGGGGCAGGGGATGGCTCTGGCTCGACGACCCCGGCAGCGCGGTGGAGCTCGTGCCGGGGGAGGTGACGCTCGTCCGCGGCGGCCCCGATCACCACATCGGGCACGAGCCGGGCGCGGACTGCCTGGAACCGGATGACTTCCGGGCCCGGCACGCCTGCGACGGGAGCTCCGAGGACCCACGGGCGACGGTCTTCCTCTGCGGCGCCTACCGGTTCTCGGGTGACATCGGCAGCGGGCTGCTGGAGGCACTGCCGCAGGTGCTGACCCTGTCGGCGGGCGTCGGCGATCCGCTGCGGGACGTGATCGCGCTGCTGTCGCACGAGATGGCCACCCCCGAGCCCGGCCGGCCCACCGTGCTGGACCGGCTCCTCGACGTACTCCTGGTGCTCGCCATCCGCAACGACTTCCGCCGCAGCCCGACCGCACCCCGCTGGTACCGGGCGTCCGCGGATCCCCGGCTGAACGCCGCGCTGCAGGCCATGCACGAGAACGCCGGCCATCCCTGGTCGGTCCCCGAACTCGCCGCGATCAGCGGCCTGTCCCGGGCGGCCTTCGCACGGACCTTCCGCGACGCCCTCGGCCAGACTCCCATGCAGTACCTGACCGACTGGCGGATGGCTCTCGCCCGCGACCACCTGCTCACCGGCGAACTCGGCATGACCCATATCGCCCGCGCCGTCGGCTACAGCTCGCCGTACGCGTTCGCGGCCGCTTTCCGGCGCCACCACGGCGAGCCGCCCGGGACCTGGCGGCAACGGAACGATCCCCACGCCCACTGACACCCGCCGAGCCGGGCGCTGGATCAGGGAGCGGAGGCGTGGATCCGGCCGTCCCGGATCTCGTAGTGCGCGGCGGCGGAGCAGCCGATGGACGGGGTGATCAGCAGGCTGACGGCGACCGGCGCGGGCTCGGTGCTCGCGGTGGAGAACCGGCAGATCGCGCCCTTGCCGGTCAGCGGGAACCAGAACCAGCCGTCCACGGCCCCGACCCTGACGCGGCTGGTCTCCTTCCACTTCCCGGCCCGGTTCGGCTCGAAGACCTGGAGCCGTACGGAGGCCGCGTACTGGTCGCTCGTGGAGCGCAGGGCGGTGAGCGTGATCCGGTAGTCCTGGCCGAGCTGGGAGGAGGCGATCTGCCGGGTCTGCCGGGCGGCCGCCGGAGCGGCGGCCCCGGACGCGTCGGCCGCTCCGGCCGCGCTTGTGGCGGTGACACCGATGACGGCGGCCGAGGCCAGGGCTGCGGCTGCTCGGGTGCGGGTTCGCTTCATCGTATTTGCTCCCCGTGTGTGACAGTTCCTACTGGTATGGACACATCATCCCCGCCGGAGGTTGCACACATTCCCGGATTGCCCCGGTTATGACGGTTTCAGCCGACGCCACGCCGGGCTGAGCCGATCGACGCCGGGGTTCGCTGACGGAGTCAGATCCCGGCCTCATCCGAAGGGTGCGTCCAGCACGGCCAGCAGTTCCGGGTGAACCAGCGCCCCCGGCAGGCGCGGGTGGGCGGTCAGGATCCCGGCTTCCAGGAGCCGTGCCAGTGTGGGCTCCGGGTCGTGGGACATCCGGTCGCGCAGCCACTGGGCCGACACCGCCGAGCTGGAGCGGAAGTGCGTCAGCACCGCCACCGCGACCGGGTCGTCCTCGACGCGCTCGATCGCCGAGTCGAGGAGCCGTCGATGCGTCCCGATGGCCGCGATCCGGTGGTGCGCGGTCTCGGTGACCGCCCGCGCGAACAGCGCGCCCCACTGCGTCCAGCGGCCTTCCGACGCGGCGACCACGGCCTCGTCATGCTCGTAGCGGTGACCGTGGACCCAGCCCTCCAGATCGAGCAGCAGTCCCGGCATGAGGCCGGCGGCCACCAGGTCGCACTGCGCGAGCAGCCGCGCGATACGGCCGTTCGCGTCGGGGAACGGGTGGATGGTCACCAGCCGCACCATGCTGAACGCCGCCGCGTCCAGGGGCGGGGAGGTGGTCCGGGTGCCCCAGCGGAACCAGCGCTCCACGTGGCCGCGCAGCGCCCTGCCCGGCGGGACGTCGATGGCGAAGCGGCGGCCGTCGGTCCAGGTGACGGTGGCGGCGGAGCGCCGGAAGCCGCCCCGGCCGGGGATGTTGGGGTCGGCGGCGGCGATCAGCCGGTGCAACTCGGCGAGCGACTCCGGGGCGAAGCACGGACGGCGGTCGGGCCGTTCGCGGATTTCCGCCCGTACGGAGTGGACGGCGAGCAGGCCCGCCGAGGCCCGGTCCTCGGCGGCCGTGGCGATCCGCTCGGTGAGCTGAAGGGGGTCCGCCGAACCGATGTGGCGTCGGTGCACCATCGTGCGGAAGCGGGGGCGGTGGAACATGTCGGGGTCGCCGAGGTACGCGGCGGCCTCGGTCAGGTCGGCCAGCGCTTCGAGGGCCTCGCGGCGGGCCCCGGCGGGGATCGCCTCGGCGTCGAGCGGCGGCACGACGGGCACGACCCGCCGCACCGCCGTCGCGGCCGCCGCCGGGGAGCCGGAGGACATCAGCAGGAGCGTCCGGTGAGGACGCCGGTCGGCGCGGTGACGTTCACGTACTGGGTGCTGTAGTTGCCGAATATGTCGTGCGTCGTGATCGCGTAGACGGAGGTTTGGTACTGCACGAACAGCCCCCAGGTGTCCCCCGGATTGAGGGTGGCCTCCATGGAGTAGGTCCTCGTGTCCGTCGTGTTGAGCTGGGTTCCGATGGTGGCGGTGAGCACGTCGAGCGCGCTCGCCGAGATGTTCGTGCTGACCTGGGTGCTCACGGCGTAGCTGATGGTCTGGGTCACCTTCTCCGTGACGTTGGAGTCATTGCGATAGCAGTTCTGCCGCTCCTCCCAGATCTGCCCCCGGTTGTAGACCAGCGCGTTGTCGCCTCCGCCGCCACCAGAGCCGGCGATCAGCGGGTCGGCGGGCGTCGTGGGCAGCGGATCGGCCTTCGCGACGATGGTGACCGTGTCGAGATCGATGACCACCGTGTCACCGACGTCTCCAGTGCTGACGTCGACATCGCCGGAGTCCCCGCCGCCGGAGTCCCCGGTATCGGTGTCCCCGCTGCCGGTGTCCCCGCTGCCGCCGCCCAAGTCGTCGTCGCTGCAGTCCGACTGGCTGTCGTCGCAGGCGTAGGCGGCGTGCGGGGCGACCGCCGCGGGAACTGCGGTGATCACGCTGGCACCGAGTGCGGCGGCGAACAGCACGTTCCTGAGTCTCATGTTTCTCCACATCGGACAGTGGGGCGGGCGTTGTGGGCTGAGACCGAGTCTCCCGGGCCCTGTCCCCGCGGACCTCCGTAGAACTACGCAGGCCGGATACGTAGATTCACCGCGACGGGGCCTTCGCCAGTCGCCGGGCCGGCCCGGTGGCACACTTCGGATCCCGTGGAATCCCGTGAAGTGAAAGGCGGTCGCGTGACGGCCCGTATCGAGTTGGACGCGGTCGACCGGACCCTGATCCGGCGGCTGCAGGAAGACGGCAGGACCTCGTACACCGACCTGGGCAAGGAGGCGGGCCTGTCGGCTCCCGCCGTCCGGGCCCGGGTGCAACGGCTGACGGAGAGCGGGGTGCTGCAGATCGCCGCGGTGACCGATCCGCTCGCCCTGGGCCTGCCCGTCATGGCCCTGATCGGCATCAAGGCCGACCGCAGCCCCCGGGAGATCGTCGACGCCCTCGGCGGCATCGACAACGTGATCTATCTCGTGGCCACGGCGGGCTCCTTCGACCTGTTCGCCGAAGTCGTGTGCCGCTCGATGGACGAGTTGTTCGCGGTGATCAACGACGGCATCCGGACGATTCCCGGCGTCCGCGAGGTGGAGTCATTCCCCTACTTCGGCATCCATGTCCATCGCTTCAACTGGGACGTGCCGGAGTGAGTGAGCAATGAATCAGAGGTTAGGTCAGGGTTACGCTTCAAAAACTTAAGCTTCCATTACCATCTGCTTTCCTTTCGAGTAGTACGATCTTGACCGTGACCGCCCTTGAAGCACCCGAGAGCGCCGGACGGTACGACGTACCACTGCTGGTCAGCCGCACGCGCGAGCTGGAGGCGCTGGACTCGGTGCTCAACGGGCTCGGGGAGGGCGGCCCCACGATCGTCGACGTCAGCGGTGAAGCCGGAATCGGGAAGTCCCGGCTGCTGAGCGAGTTTCGGGCGAGAATCATCAGAGATCACGGAATCACCGTGCTGTCGGGCCGGGCCTCCGAGTATGAGCAGCACATTCCGTTCCGGCCTTTCTGTGACGCGTTCGCCGATCTCGACCCGCGGGCACTGCGTGCGGATGCCGAACTCGCCAGGGCCGTGGCGCCCATCGTCAACGGCTGGTCGGGGCCGGACCCTCGCGATGGAAATGGCAATGCCGTGGACCGCTTCGCGCTCTATCAGGCGACGGCGTCCCTGCTCCGGCAACTGGGCGAGACAGGCCTGGTTGTGCTGATACTCGATGACCTTCACTGGGCGGATCCCGCCTCGTTGGAGCTGGTCGACTACCTCATCCGGCACCCGGTGCGCAGTTCCGTCGTGTTGATCGTCTCGCATCGTGGCAGGCAGACGCCCAGGGCACTCACCGCCGCGCTGACCCGGGGGGCGGACAGCGGCAGTGTGCTGCACGTCGGCCTTGGCCCACTGAGCCGGAAGGATTGCGTTGAGAAGCTCGCCCCCGGCCTCGACCGCCGCCACGCCGAGGAGTTCCACTCGGCGAGCGAGGGCAACCCCCTGTATTTCCTGGCCATGGTTCACGCGCACCGCTCCGGCGTACGGTCTTCGTCCGCGTACCGCACGGATGTGCTGACGGATCCGTCCGGTCTTCCGCCAGGCCTCCTGGCACTGCTGCTCGCCGAACTCGACCCGCTGGGTCCCGTCGAGCGACGCCTGCTGGCGACCTGCGCGGTCTTAGGCGAACACGCCACCCCGGGCATGCTCCAGGCGGTCTCGGAGCAGAGCGCTCAGGACGTGGCCGATGGCCTGCAAGAGCTGCTGCGCCGTGACCTGGTCCGCCCGGAGGGCAAGGGGCGAGGCGTTGTACTGCGTCATCCGGTCGTACGGGCGCTGGTCTACGAGAGCATCAACCCCTCCGAACGCGCCCAGTCGCACCACCGGGCCGCGGCAGCGCTCGCGAGCGTCGGCGCACCGGTGGCGGAGCGCGCCAACCACGTGGCGCGCTCACTGCCCGGCGGGTGGGACGAAGAGGCGGCCGCCGTCCTGGTCGAGGCCGCGGAACTGGTCGCCCTGACCGCCCCCGCCGCATCCGCGTACTGGTTGGAGGTGGTCCTCGGGCTGATGCCCAGCAGCCCGGTACACGCCGACGCCCGGAACGAGCTCACCCTGCGGCGCGCCAGGGTCCTCAGCGTCGCGGGTGAACTGCACAAGAGCCGAGACCTGCTGCACGAACTGATCGCCGACTCGGGCGCGGAGGACGAACGGCTGCACGCCTCGGCCGTGGCGCTCTGCGCCCTCGTGGAACGCCATCTGGGGCACTACCAGGAGGCGACAGCTCTGCTCCGTCGCCAGCTCGGCGAACTCCGGCGGGCCCCTACAGCGGAAACCGTGCTGCTCGGCGTGGAGATGGGCACGACGGCGCTGGTGGCCGGCTCGTACTCCGAAGCGCGAGGCGTCGTCGCCGACGCCCTGACGACCGCCCGAGCACTGGGCGACAGGGTGGGCGAGGCATGGGCGCTGGCGGTCGCCGCACAGGGCGAGACATACGAGGGCGAGACGCGCAGTGCCCGGGCGCTCGCCGACGCCGCGTCCGCGGCGGCGGACGCGTTGACCGACAGCGATCTCGCCGGCTCCTGCGAACTCCTGGCGCAACTCGCCTCCGCGGAGATGCTGCTGGAGCGCTACGCCGACGCGGAGCGCCACGCGGATCGCGGCCTGACGATCGCTCGACGCGGGAGGCAGCTGTACGTCACGCCCCACCTGCTCATCTGCAAGGCGTACGTATGCCTCATGACGTGCCGGATATCCAGTTCGGTGCGGTTCGCCGACGAAGCGGAATCCATCGCGCGCGGTTTCGCCAGCGATGAACTCCTGGCGTTTGTCCTGGGGCTCAAGTCACTGATCGTGATGCAGGCAACTGCGCCCGGAGATCCGGCGTCGGTGGCCGTGGCCGAGGAGGCCGTGGCCACGGCCGCCGCCAGTGACAGCTGGTTCGCGTCGCTGGCGTGGTGCATGCTCGGCTCCGTGACGAACTTCGTCAGACCGGACCGCAGCATCCAGGCGCTGCTCCGCGCGGGAGGCCCGGACCTGCGGCGGCTGCAGCCCAGTATGCGGCCCACATTCCTCGAGCTGCTCACCGCAGCCGCCATGGCCAGAGGCGAGGTCGGTGCCGCCGCGCAGTGGGCCGAACGAGCGGACTGTGAAGCCGTGCATCTCGACCTGCCGACGCAGCGTGCAGCAGCCCTTCAGGCTCAGGCCCTGATCCTGGCATCGGCCGGGGAACCGGCGGCCGCAGCCGTGAAATATGCCGAGGCGGCCGAGGAGTGCGCGAAGGCCGGGGCCACGCTCAGGCAGGCGCACTCCCTCCTCCTCGGCGCCTCACTCATGGCGTCCGCAGGCAGGATCCGCCAGGGCACCGACATGTGGCAGCGGGGGCACGGCCTCATCGCCGGCACGGGCGCGCAGTTGCTCCTCGCTCTCGCCGAGCTGGTCCGCCCGGCCGTCGACGCACCGGAACCGGCAGTCCCTGACGAGCTTGCCGCCCTGACCCCGCGCGAACGCGAGATCGTTCACCTGGTCGCCCGAGGGCTGACCAGCCAGGCGGTGGCCACCCAGCTGTTCCTCAGCTACCGCACGGTGGAATCGCATCTGGGCAACGCCTACCGCAAGCTCGGGGTCTCCTCACGAGCAGCGCTCGCGGCCCTTGTCGTAGGAGCCGCCGTCCGGCCGAAGTCCTCACCTTGACCTCCTCCGTCCGGACCGCCTCTGCGGCGGCTTCGCAGGGCGCTGACCTGTGACGATGGGCTATCCGGCCGTCGCGCCGTCGTGGCGTGGTCGCCGAAGCGTCCGGGTTGGGAGGACACTGGCCACATGGCCCTACCCAGAACGCATCATTGCTCGGCCTGCTCGGACGCCTCCGCACCGGAAGGGGTCCTCCACGAGGACCTCGTCGTCGGTGCGCCGCTGTCCATGGAAGATCTCACCGAGGCCCAGCGCCTCGACCGGTTCGCCGGCAAGTACGCGCACGACGGCTGCCAGGTCAAGGAAGTCCTGCGGGTCCCGCAGGACAACCTGAGCGGCTACGCATGGTCGGTCCGCTTCGTCGAGAGTTCCTGACGACGAGGGCTGACCCAGGTGGACCGGACCAGGGCCCGTTCAGTGCTGGTGAGGTAGACGGCCGTCGCGAGCCATGCCTTCGCGTACCGGTCCGGGTCGGCCTCACTGATCCGGCCGAAGACATCGCGGGTGCGGCGGTCGGCCTCGGCCGCGAGGGCGGCGGAGAGGTCCGCGGCGGCCGGGAAACCGGTGCGGCGCAGGGCGGCTCCGTCGCCGCGCAGGTCGCCGTTGCGGGCGGGTTCGGCGACGGCTCGGCGTCCTCCGGTGACGGCCAGCTCGACCATGCGGCGCACCCGCCAGAGCGGCGATTCGGCCAGGGGGTCGGGGGCCGTGTCGGGCGCGGTGACGGGCGGGGTGTCGGCGAGGCCGTCGGCGGGATCGGCGGCGGCGGGCGGCGGGAAGTGCGCGCCCTGGAGGCGGTCGTAGCCCAGGTCGGCGTGGCCCAGCCACTCGGCGGGCAGGCGCGGGGTCTGCTCGACGCCGGGCACCGGGGCGACCGCGAGCGGGCGCAGGGTGGCGGCCCGGTCGGGGTCGAGGCGGCCGATGACCCGGAGGTGGGTGCCCGGCTGGGAGGCGAGCCGGCGGAAGTTGGCGGTGTGGGCGAGATCGGGATGGCCGTTGGCGGGTACCAGCCGGATCGGCAGGCCTTCGGTCAGTTCGCGGGCGAGCAGGTGGTCGCCCGCGGCGCCGACGACGACCAGGTCGCAGCCGACCAGTTCGCCGACTGACCGGCCGGCCCGCTCCGGGTCGGCGCCGGGATCGGCGGAGAGCCGCTCGGCGACGGCTTCGCTCAGCGGCCGGCCGAACAGGGCGGCCAGCGGTCCGGACGACCAGGACAGGCCGGCGACCGGCGTGGCCCGGACCCCCTTTCCGGCGCCGAGGCGGCCGTCCGGGGACACCGTTGCCCCGTTGATCAGGAGGCCGCCACGGGCGAGTTGACCGTGGTCCAGCACAGCCGCGCCGAGGGCGACGGTGGCAGTGGCGGCTCCCCGGGCGCGGGCCGGGCCGCCGGGCTTGACGTCGGCGACGGAGAACCAACGGCCGTCGTCGGTGACGAGATGGGTGACCACGCCGCCGTAACCGGTGGCGCTGATCACCGGCTCCCGGCAGACGCCCTGGACGCGCAGGCTGCCGCCCGGCTCGTAACTGCGGCGGGCGGTGCCGATCAGAGCCGGGTCGGGCTCCGCCGCCGCCAGCAGGCCCACGGTGAGCAGCAGGTCACGCAGGGCGGCGACCAGGTCGGCCAGCCGGTGGCTGTCGTGGCGGGCACGGGCACCGCGCAGGCCGCGTACGACGCGGAGCGCGGCGGCCTCGGCCCGGTGCAGGCCGGCGAGCCGGGCCGTGTGGGCGGCACGGAGCAGCTCTGCCTGAGGCACCGCGCCCGCGCCGGGCACCCCGGTGGCGAGCACGGCGGCGGCTGCCGCCCACAGGCCGGTGGCAGCGGTCACCTGGGCACTGGTGGGGGGTACGGCTTCGACAGCGGGGGCCACTTCCCCGGGGGCCACTTCCTCGGCGGCCGGTTCCCCGACCGGCTCGGGTGCGCTGTCCTGGTCCGCGACGGGGCAGGCGCTGAGGACGGCCGCCCGGTGCAGGCAGCGCGGTGCCAGCAGGCAGCTGCACACGGCCTGGCCGGCGTCGGTGACGGCGCCCGAGGGCCCCGGGGTGAGGGTGACTTCGGCGTCCTCGCCGCAGCTGATGCGCAGCGTCGGGCCGTCGGCGGTGACGGGTGTCGTGGCGTAGAGCTCGATCGCCGCGTCCAGCTTCTTGCGCAGCCGGGAGGTGAGGCTTTCGACGGCGGCGGCGACCAGGTCGGGTGCCACCGGTGGCAGTACGGCGTTCATCGGGGTTCTCCGCGGAGGCGGTCGCCGACCCAGCGGGCGAGGGCGAGGGGGCTGAGGGCGGCGACAGGCATGCCGGCCGCTACGAGTTGCTGGGCGACGGGGACCGAGTAGCGGGGGCTGCCGGTGTCGTCCAGGGCGGCGCAGCCCATCAGGTGCACGCCGGAGCCGGCGAGGGCCCGTACTTCCCCGAGGAGCCCGCCCAGCGGGTAGCCCTCCTCGAAGTCGCTGACGACCACGACGAGGGTCCGGCTGGGGACCGTCACCAGGGAACGGGCGTGGGCGAGCCCGGCCGCGATGTGGGTGCCGCCGCCGACCCGTACCTCCAGCAGCAGGGAGAGCGGGTCCTCCACCCGGTCCGTCAGGTCGATCACGCTGGTCGAGAAGGCGAGGAAGTGGGTGGAGAGGGTGGGTACGCCGCCCAGCACGGCGGCGGTGAGCGCCGACCAGATGACGGACGCCTCCATGGAGCCGGAGACGTCGACCACGAGGATCAGCCGCCAGTCCGCCTCCTGGCGGGACCGGGTGCTGAACACCGGCCGTTCCGGGACGACGACGGTGCGGCCGTCGTCGAGGCGGCGGGTGTGGGCGAGGTTGGCCCGCAGGGTGCGGGGCAGGTCGAGCCGGCCGCCGGGACGCCTGGTCGGGCGCGGTGTCGCCAGTCCGGTCAGCGCGGGACGCATGCGCGTGGCGAGTTCCTTGGCCAGCTCGTCGACCAGGCGGCGCACCAGCGGGCGCAGCCGGGCCAGTTGCTGCTCGGGCATGCCTCCGGCGAGGGAGAGCACGGAGGTCAGCAGCTCGACGGAGGGGCGTACGGCGGCGGGGTCGAGCTCGGCGAGGACATCGGTGCGGCCGCTGTCGACGGCGCGGGCCAGGACCTCCTCGCGGACCTCCGCACCGAACAGGGCGTCGAGTTCCTCGGCCCATTCGCGGGCGGTGGGGAAGGACGCCTCCTGGCCGGCGCCCGGGCCGATGCCGCCGGGTCCCGGTGCGAAGCCGCCGGCGCCCTCGCCGCGCCCGGCCCCGTACAGCTCGTCGAGGGCGTGGGCGTACCGGCGGGCGCCCGAGGGCAGTCGTTCCGTCTCCCGGCCGAGGAGCAGCCGCCAGCGGTCGGCGGGGGTGAGGGCCTGTTTCCCGGGGGCCGTTCGCCTGGTGGCCGAGGGTTCGTTCACGGTCTCCGGCTGTGGGCCGGGCAGCTCGGCGGCGGTCGGCAGGCGCAGGGCGTTGAGCGCGGCGAGGCCGGCGGCATCGGCGGCGGACCACAGGGCGAGGAGTTCGGGCGGGGCGGTCAGGGTCAGGTCGGGGCGGTCGCCGAGGCGTTCGGTGACGGTGTGCAGCAGCCGGTCGCGGCCGGCCGGTGCGAGGGTGTCGAAGCCGCCGCGCAGGGCGGGCAGCCGGTCCAGGAAGCCCTGGTCGGTGAGGTTGTCGATCCGGTCGAGCAGCGGGTCGAGGGCGTCCGGTGCCGACTGGAGCAGCGGAGCCGCGGCGGTGAGCAGGCCGGTGAGCAGCCGGGCCAGGCGGTGGCGTCCGTCGGGGTCGGTGGCGGTGTCGATCCATCCGGCGGCGCGGGCTCCGAGGGCCGCCGGCCCGTCGAGGTCCAGCAGGACCCTGGCCGCCAGGGCGGCGCCCTGGACGAGCGGGGAGCCGGTGCGGGCCAGGGTGCCGAGCGCGTCGTCCAGCCGCAGGCCGAGGCGGTGCTCACCGGCGCGGGCCGACAGGGCGATCAGGGCGGCGGCATCGTCCGGCTGGTCGCTGCCCGCCAGGCCGGGCAGGGCGCGTACGGCGGCCTCGAGGAGGGTCGCCGCCAGTTCGGCGGCCTGCCGTCGGCCGTCGGGGGCGGTGCCGGGCAGGTGGCCCCGGCGCAGAGCCTCCAACAGGTCCAGCGCTTCGAGGAGTTCGGGGAGGGTCGCGGCGGAGGGGAGGACGGCGGCCGCATCGGCGAGGCGGTCGGCGACCAGGGCCGGCAGATCGCACCGTGCGGCGGCGCGCAGGCCGCCGAGGATCTGCGCGCAGGTGGCTCCGCCGTCGGCGGCCTGGCGGCGGAAGGTCTCGCGCAGGGTCCCGGCGGCGGCCAGGGCGCTGGTGACGCCCCGTACGCCGGCCAGGTCGAGCCGGGCGGGGACGGCGGGGGTCCAGGACAGCCGCCACCGGGTGGTGAGGGCGGTCCCGTCGCCCGTACCGGTCACCTCGACGGGCTCGCCGTAGCCGACGCCACACACCGCGAGGCGCTGGAGCAGGATCTCGCGGCGGCCGTCGAGGTCGGAGCGGAGCGGGTCGAGCCGTACCTCACGCGACTCGGGGTTCTCCGGGCCGGGCAGGCGCAGCGCAGCGAGTTCGGCCTCCACGAAGGGGCCGAGCCCGGAGCGCGGCGTGCCGGGGGCGACCCTGCCGCGGGCCGTGCCGACCAGGACCACTTCCAGGGACCGGGCGAGGGCGCGGCCGCGCCCGAGCGGTTCGCCCTGGCCGAGCACGGTCGTCACCGCTTCCAGCAACTCGCCCCGGCCCGGGGCGGGCAGGCCGCGCAGCCGGGCCAGGTCGCAGGCCAGCCGAAGGGTCTCGGCGGCCTCGCCGGTGCCCGCGGTGTGCCCGGCCGCGCGCAGCTCACGGCAGAGGTCGGTGATCGCGCGGGCGGCGGCGTCGCGGACCCGGCCGGGGTCACCGGCGGCGGTGAGCACGGCCTGCTGCCAGCGGGGGTCGCGGATGCCCGCCGGATACCCGGAACGGGAGTCCAGCAGGTCGAAGGCGTACGGAACGAGCGAGGTGACCGGCGCGGGGTGAGATTCCGGTTCCCGTTCGGAACTGCCGGTCGGCAGGTCATGCGGGCCGCCCGCCAGGGCCGGGGCATGGAAGGCGCCGATCAGCGCCGCCACCCGGCGGCCGTCCGCGGCGGCCTTACCGATGACGCTTCGCATGTACGCCTCGCGCGCCAGGTCCACGGCCGGTACGCCGCCGCCGGTCTCGGCGTCGCGGCGCAGCGCCCAGCCGACGCCGAGGGCGGCCCGGCGGACGGCCTCGGGGGCGCAGCCGGGGGCGAGGACCTCGACGGCGCGGTCCCACAGGTCGTCCCCGTCGCGGCCGGTTCCGGCGGCGGTGAGGGCGTCGGCGAACGCGGTCCCCGTACCTGCCTGCGCCGGTGTGGAGCCGTCGGCCGCCCAGCCCGGGTCGGCCAGCGGGAGGTCGCAGCACCGCACTTCGGCCCCGCGCTCGCGGGCCCAGCGGATGGCGGCGAGTTCGGGCGAGAAGTCGGCGAACGGGTAGAAGCCGAGCCGTCCGTCCTCCCCGGCCCCGGCGAGGGCGACGGGTGCGACGGTGCCGGGGTCGGCCAGGTGCTCGAGCCAGGGCTGGAAGTCGGCCGGCAGCTCCACGCAGACGACCTCCGCCCCGCAGGCGTCCAGCAGTGCGGGGACGACGGCGGCCAGTGCGGGGCTGTGGTGGCGTACGCCGAGCAGGAACGGGTCCACGGAGGCCGCGAGCCCGGCCACGGCCTCCCGGGGGTCGGCGAGGATCAACGCAGGTTCCCCCGCAGGTCCCACAGACGGCGCCACATCGCCGAACCGTCCTCGGCGCGGCGGCGGACGGGGCCGTCCCAGTAGCCGAGCAGCCGGGCGTGGTCGGCCGGGTCGTCCTTGCGCACGACGCCGAGGAGATGGCCGGGGACCAGGTCCAGGACGTCCCCGCCGGGGAGGTAGGCCGCGGCCACCCCGAGGGAGGCGGCGACCTGGACGGCCTCGGCGGTGGACATCACCGTGCCGGGCCGCTCCACGTCCCAGCCCTCGGCGGAGCGGCCGGTGCGCAGGTCGCGGAAGACGGTCACCAGGGCGTCGAGCACGGCCTCGTCCACGCCGAAGGCCGCGCCCGCGCGCTGTACGGCGGCGGTGGCCTGGCCGCGTACGAGAGCGGACTCCGCCTCGGCGTCGGCGATGGGCTCGACCGTCTCGAAGTTGAAGCGGCGCTTGAGGGCGGCCGACATCTCCGACACGCCCCGGTCGCGGAGGTTGGCGGTGGCGATGACGGTGAAGCCGGGGGCGGCCGGCACCTGGGCGTCGGCCGTGCCCGCCAGCTCGGGGACGCTGACGCGCCGGTCGGACAGGATCGACACCAGCGCGTCCTGCACCTCGGGCAGGCAGCGGGTGATCTCCTCGATCCGGGCGACCCGGCCGCCGCGCATCGCGGTGAGCACGGGTGAGTCGACCAGCGCCTGCGGGGTCGGGCCCTGGGCGAGCAGCAGCGCGTAGTTCCAGCCGTAGCGGAAGGCGTCCTCGGTGGTGCCGGCGGTGCCCTGCACGGTCAGGGCGCTTGTGCCGCTGACGGCGGCGGCCAGCAGCTCGGAGAGCATCGACTTGGCGGTGCCGGGCTCGCCGACCAGCAACAGGCCGCGCTCACCGGCGAGGGTGACCACGCAGCGTTCCACCAGGGCGCGTTCGCCGACGAACTTGGGGGCGATCAGCAGCCGGTCGGGCAGCGTCTCGTGCGGCTTCGCCAGCTTCAGGGTCTCGCCGCCGCTGCCGCAGACGAAGGTGACGGCGGCGCGCGGGGTCAGCGCCCAGCCGGGCGGGCGGGGGCCGTCGTCGTGGGCGGCGAGAAAGGCGAGTTCGGTGGCGTAGCGCTCCTCGGCGGGCATCGTCTGCCGGGCCGGGATGGCGGTCGCCTGTTCCATCAGGGTCATGAAGTTCCTTGGTTCTTACGGGGTTTACGGCTGAAAGACGGAGACGGAGTACGGCGGCGCTCAGCGGCGCCGGGCGGCGCGCCGGGCCTTGAGCTGCTCGAAGCGCGGGCCGTCGCCCTCCCTGACCCGCTGCCAGGCCCGGCGGTAGAGCTCGGCGGCGGGTTCGGCGGGCACCAGCACCCCGAGCGGGGCGTCCTGGCCGACCGCCAGGTCGAGCAGGGTGAGCTTCCACTGCTCCAGCGGGACGTACGGAGAACCCAGGGTCGCCCAGCCGCCGGGCAGGAAGAGCGAACGCCCGGCCCTGGCGCGGGTGGCCTCGACCACCAGGTCGGTGGCGGCCAGTTCGGCGCGGGCGGCCTTGAGCCGGGCGGGCCGCCAGCCGGTCCACCGGGCCGTGTTGCGGTCGGTGGGGTCGGGCATGGCGAGCAGCGCCAGATAGAGCGTGGCGGCGTCCTCGCTGATGCCGTACTCCTTGGCCGCCTCGGTGACCAGCTCCGGCACCGAGCGCGACGGGTCCTGCGGCCACCAGGTGCCGTCCTTGTCCCGCTCCCCCAGGGCGGGGTCGCCCGGGTCGGCGAGCAGCGCCTCGAAGCGCGGATCGCGGGCGGTGCGCAGCGCCGTCTCGGTCTCGGACACCTCCGGGGAGTCGGCGCGCAGGACGGCCAGGTAGGGGTCGCCCCCGGCCTCGTCCAGCAGCGCCGTCCGGATGGCCGGGCAGGGCTGGTCGTCGGCGGTGGCCATGATGACGGCGCCGTAGCGTTCGTAGCCCTCGCCGGTCTCCGTGGGGGCGCCGGCGACCTTGCGGAAGCGGGGCAGGTCGGCGTAGTGGCCCAGGTTGAGCATCAGTTCGGGGTTGGCCAGCCGGTCCCGTACGGCGGTCAGCGCGGCCGGGAGGGCGGCCCGGATCGGGTCGCCCGCCGGGAGCCGGTGGGCGAGCCAGGCGGCCATCGCGACGGCGCCGACGAGGGTGTCGGCGGTGAAACCGGTGGCCTTCTCCTCGACGGGGGCGACGCGGTCGCCGCGGACCGTCCAGGCCAGGTCCTGGCTCAGCCGCGGCTCCGCCGCCGGGTCCAGCAGGGCGGGCAGGGACCTGCCCGCCTCCCAGCTCGTCCGAACCGCGCGGATGGCCTCCGTGAGCAGCGCCTCGGGCACCGCGACCCGCCGCCCGGCCAGGCGGTTCCAGACCTCCGCCGCTGCGGCCGCGTCCGGTCCGTGCGTCCACAGCCGAACGGGCTCGGCGGGCAGCAGCGCCGCGACGACCGCCTGCCGGATGTTCGCGGACATCCCGCGCAGCTCGTCCTTGGCCAGGGCCGCGTCGGCCGCCTTCACCCCGAGGGCGGTACGGACCTCGGCCGTCAGGAAGTTCCTTTCGTAAACGTCGATCTGCGGCAGCCCCGCGACGACGAGCCGGGCCATGGTCGGCGTGACGCCGGTCAGCCGGGCGAACTCCTCGGCCGCCTCGGGGAACCAGGGCGCCGGGCCGCGCCCGGCCAGCTCGGTACGGAAGACGGCCAGCCAGTCCGCGTCCCGGGCCGTGCCGACCGGCGACGAGGACTGCACGGTGTAGGGGGCGGGGACCTCGAAGCGGCCGGCCGGGTCATGGAAGAACGCCGAGTACGTCACGCCGTGGCCGTTCTGGCCGTCCACGTCGACGAAGGCCAGGAAGGCGCCGCCGTCCAGCCGGAGCAGACCACGCCGGGCCGCTTCGCGCTCAGTGCCGTCGGCCTGGGTCAACAGACCGCTGTCCAGGTGCAGTTGGAAGAGGCGCCAGTGGGCGGGCGTCATGGCCGACAGGCCCGCCGTATCGAGCTCGCGGAGCAGCTCGCCCAGCGCGTCCCGGTGCGTCCCGTCGGTGGTCGCGGACGCGGCACGCAGCGCCGCCGTCGCCGCGAGGTCGGGCAGAGCCCTCCAGAACAGCACCGCCGTCGGCAGAGCCGGCCCGTCGTGGTGCAGGCTCGCCCTGGGCGCGGCGGGAACGGCGGGATCGGCGGAAGCGCGCAATGCCTCGCCCATGAACCGCACTTGGCTCACGATGTGGGCGTTCTCGTCGGAGCCGTACCAGGCGTGGGCGCTGCTGAGGCCGTTGAGCGCGTCGCTGAGCAGTCGGTCGTTCGGCCCGCTGGGCCCGTTCTGCGACTGCCCGCCCGAGAGCGTCTGCTCCAGGCGGTCGGCCACCCTGTCCAGCACGGCCTGCTGCTCGGCGGCGAACCGCAGCACCCCGGCGATGCCGGCGACCAGCGCCTCATGGCCGACCTGGGGCAGCAGCGTACGGACCAGGGCGGGCAGTTGGTCCTTCTTCTCCACCGTCGCCGCGGCCTTCAGCAGCGCCGCCGCCGTGTCGCGGTCGATCCGGCGCAGGGCGGCGGAGCCCTGCGGGTCGCGGGGCCGGAGCAGGTGCCAGTAGCGCTGCGGCGGCAGGATGAGGGTGCCCTCCGCGAACACCCCCGGGGCGTTGTCGGTCCTGGCGGTCGAGGTGACGACACCGTCCCCGTCGACGAGGTTGACGCTGTAGAAGCCACGCCTGTCCACCGCCCGGGCCACCACGTCCCCCGGGTCCCCGGAGTCCCCGGGGAACAGCACGGCGCGGGTCGGCCGCTCGGCACCGGACGCGACCGTGACGGCCGTTCCGGCGGGATCCTCGACGCGCATCGAACCGTCGGGCAGTTCGAGCACGCGCCAGCCGAGCAGCCCGCCGTCCGGTGCGGGCAGCAGCCAGCCGCCCTTGAAGGCGCTGCCCGCGTCGGCGAAGAACCCGGGCAGGCTCTTGCGGCCGAGCTCACCGCTGGCCGGGTCGTACTCGTGCCACCCGGAGGCGTCGGTGTCGTCCGCGTCCCGGATCCACACCCAGTACGAGGTCCCGTCGCTGATCAACGGCCGTTCGTCCGGCAGGGCGGTGTCCCCTCGGTGCAGCACTCCGGCGCCGGTGGCGCGCCCGCCGCCGGGCAGCGGCAAGGTGCTGTTGCCGGCGCCGTTGTACCAGTTCATGCGCTGGCCCCGGGTCCCGTGGGCGCCGCCCTCCATCGGCTGGGGGCGGTCGGCGGCGGTGTGCCAGTAGCCGCGCAGCCCCTGGTCCAGGGTCCGGGAGCGCCAGTGGACCAGCAGCTCGCCGTCCACGTAGTGGAAGCCGGGGTCGCCGTAGCTGTCCCGGTCCGGGATGCGCAGGTCGTGGGTGAGGGCGGTGCCTTCGGCGCCGATCACCCGGGCCTGGGCGGGTCCGGCGACGATCAGGTGCGGCCAGGCGTCCGCGATGACGAGGTCGTCGACATCCCTGGCGGCCACGAGGGCGGCGGCCGCCTCCTCCCAGGCAGGCCAGCCCAGTTCGTCGAAGAGCCCGGCGCGCAGCGTACGGGCCAGGACCGGGGCGAGGTCGGTCGCGGCGGCGGCGCGCACCTCCTCCTCGGCCAGGGCCAGGGCCTCGCCAGGGATCCGGGTCAGCCGGCTCATGCTGTCCGGGAGTCCGGGCAGACCGGTGGCGGCGAAGCCACGGGCGACCTCGCGCATCCACTCGGTGAGCATCGGGCGCCCGCCGGGGGACGCGGCCAGCAGCCGGACGGCCCGCCGGCCGTCCTGGTCGTCGCTGAACCTGTTCGCCCCCTGCCGGAACGCGGGCCGGAAGCGGGCGTCCGCCTCCAGCGCGACCAGATCGCGCTGCCCCTCGCCCTGCGCCCACTGCTCCAGGAGGAGGGTGTGGCCCTCGGGCGGGTCGGCCACCGGAACCTGGGTCGCCAGCAGCAGGTCCAGCAGATCCACGTCGTAGTGGACCCCCACGGCCTGTCCCGATCCGGCCAGTTCGGCGCGCAGCCCGTCCACCATGCGCTCGACCAGCGCGTACAGCGCCGGAAGGCGGGGCTGGCGCCATCCACCGCCACGGAAGTCCAGGAACCGCCGCAGCCAGCCGGCTGCGCCGTCCCCGGAGACTGCCCCGGCTTCCGCCGCGCAGAGCCCGGCGGTGGCCCCGGACTCCTCCAGCACCTCCAGCCACAGCGCGGGCAGTTCGTTGTCACCGCCGACGGGCATGACGTCCAGCAGTGCCGCCCGCACCTCCGGCTTGTCCTTGGCCAGCGCCACCAGGGCCGTACGGTGGGCCTTCCACCAGCCCAGGGCCGCGCGCAGGGTGGCCGGCAGGCCGAGCAGCTCGGCCAGATACGCCCGCTCCTGCGCGTCGGCGTCCGTGCCCGCGGCCTTCGCGAGCTTGCGCAGCTCGACGGCCGTCTGCGCCGACGGCGGCAGCCCGCCCGCCGTACGGCGCACGCACAGCCGCCGGAACCTGCGCAGCGCCTCGTCCGCGGGCACCCGTGCGGCCAGTTCCTTCGCGTATGCCGTCAGGACCTTCACCGGCAGTGCCCCGGCCAGTGCGAACTCCAGGAACACCGCGTCCAGCCGGTCCTCGTCGACCGTCAGCCCGTGCTCGGCCTCCGCCGTGCGCGCCCGGGTGAACATCTGCGCCGCGTACGTGGCGTTCTCCACCCCCACGAACACCCGCCCGGCCTGCTCGTAGAAGGTGGGCAGGAAGTGCGGTACGGCGGCGGCCAGTTGACCGGCCAGCGCCAGGTAGGCGTCCAGCGCCGCCTTCGGCTTGGACTTCGCCTGCCGGGCCGCCCGCTCCAGGTCGGGTACGACGCCGAGCGCGTGGTGCCCGTCCTTCGGGTGGTGCACCAGCACCCACTCGGGGAAGCCGAGGGACTGCCGCAGCCCCAGCCCGACCTCGGCCGGTTCCGCGTCGGTCTGCAGGCCGAGGAAGCCGGCGGCCAGGTCCTCCGCCGCGCCCAGTTCCCCGGCGACCAGCCGTACGACGACCCGGTCGTCCAGCCCGGGATGCCGGTAGGTGCGCGCGGTCAGCGGCACCGCCCGCTCGCCGGCTCCCTGCGTGTCCGGGGGCAGCACCGCACCGGCCTTGAGCAGATCCTCGTAACTCTCCTGCGTGGTGACCGCGTTCATGCGCTCTTCCCCTCCTCCACCACACGGCCGGCGTACAGTGCCGCGGCCATCCGCATTCCCTCCGACCACGCCACCGGGCCGACCTCCGCCAGCCCGATCGAACGGCCGTCCCCGTCGCTCCAGGTCAGGGCGCCGGTCTCGGTGTCCCCGTCCCAGTACGGCTCACCGATCCACACCGCCGCCTCGACGGTCCGCGCGCCGTCGCGCACCCGGCAGGTCGCGTAGCCCCCCGACACCCGGTACCCCAGGGCGGTGGCCCGCGCGGCCAGCCCGAACCGCGAGGCGTACTTGCCGCCCGCGAACTCCTGTATCGCGGTGGCCTTGTCCGCCAGGACGTCCGGCTTGCGCCAGGTGGCCCGGTGGATCTGCTCGACGCGCTGCACGATCCCCAGCTCCGCCGCGAACTCCCGCAGGTCGTCCAGGTCCGGGAGCAGCACCGGGTGCGGCAGCGTCACCGTACGCGGCGACAGCCGGACCGTCTCGCCGTCCAGGTTCACCACCCGCAGCTCACCGAAGCCGGTGGCGTCCCGCAGGAAGCCCACCTCGTCCGGGTCGTCCCCCACAACCGCCAGGTCACGCAGCGCCGACTGCCACGCCTCGTCCGGCCACACACGGGCCAGCAGGCCCGTCGGCACCGGCAGCGACGACACCATCCAGGCGTCCACCTGCGCCACGCACGCCACCGCGTGCCGGTCCAGCCACTCGGCGAACCGCCGCAGCCGGTCCACCTCCGGATGGTCCCGCAATGCCTTCGGAAGGGACTTCAACTGCCGCCCCGCCGCCCGCCCCGAGGTGGACCTCGCGGCCACCCGGCCCTCCACCAGGGCGACCTCGTACCCGTCACCCGCCGACAGCCAACCCACAGGGTCCGCCCTCCCGCATCGAAAGCCTTGTCGAAGGCCATGTGAAATCAGCACAGTTCAGCCGGGGAATCCCGGCGCCAGTGCGACGATGCGACGAACACTATGGGCAGCCACCGACAACCGGACCCGGTCACCCCGGCGTGCGGCGAGTCAAGCGGCTGGGCCGGCAGCGCGCATCAGTAGAACCACGTGCTGACATACGTACTACCAGCGGGTCACCTGCACACGCTTTCGTACCCTCGACACACGCACACCCGCACGCCCGCCCGCCCGAGGAGTTCCTGGTGAGTTACGACATCGCCGCTGTCCGAGCGCAGTTCCCCGCCCTGAAAGCGGGGAACTCCCCCTTTGACGGGCCGGGCGGCACCCAGACGCCGCTGCCGGTGATCGAGGCCATCGCGGAGGCGCTGGCGAATCCGCTGTCCAACCGGGGATCCGGCACGGCGGGCGAGCGCAACGCGGAGGCGATCGTCACCGCGGCCCGGCAGGCGCTGGCGGACCTTCTGGGCGCACAGCCGTCCGGCGTGGTCTTCGGGCGCAGCGCGACGCAGTTGGCGTACGACTTCTCGCGGACGCTGGCGAAGGGCTGGGGGCCGGGCGACGAAGTGGTGGTGACCCGGCTGGACCACGACTCCAACATCCGCCCCTGGGTGCAGGCGGCCGCGGCGGCCGGCGCGACGGTGCGGTGGGCGGACTTCGACCCGGCCACCGGCGAGCTGACCCCCGACGACATCGCGGCGGTGACCGGCGAACGCACCCGCCTGGTCGCCGTGACCGCCGCCTCCAACCTGATCGGGACCCGGCCCGACATCGCCGGGATCGCCCACGTGGTCCATGAGGCCGGCGCGCTGCTCTACGTCGACGGCGTCCACTTCACGGCGCACTCCCCCGTCGGCATCGCCCAACTCGGCGCGGACTTCTTCACCTGCTCCCCCTACAAGTTCCTCGGCCCCCACTTCGGTGTCCTCGCCGCCGGCCCCGCCCTGCTGGAGACGCTGCGGCCGGACAAGCTGCTGCCCTCGACGGACGCCGTCCCCGAGCGCTTCGAACTGGGCACCCTGCCCTACGAGTTCCTCGCCGGGGCCCGCGCCGCCGTCGACTTCCTCGCCGGACTGGGCCCGCGCCGCGACGGCACCCGCCGGGAACGGCTGCTGTCCTCGCTGGCGGCGCTGGAGGCGTACGAGGACACCCTCCGGGCGCGCATCGAGCAGGGCCTGGCCGGGTTCGAGGAGATCACCGTGCACTCGCGGGCCGCCGAGCGCACCCCCACCCTGCTGCTGACGATCGAGGGCCGCAGCACGGTCGACGCCTACCGTCATCTCGCCGCCCGTGGCGTCGACGCGCCGTCCGGCTCCTTCTACGCCCTGGAGGCGTCCAGGCGGCTCGGGCTGGGCGACACGGGTGGCCTGCGGGTCGGCCTGGCGCCGTACAACGACACCGGGGACGTCGACCGGCTGCTGGAGGGGCTGTCGGACTTCCTTCGCGTTACGCGATGAACTCGGGCTCCATGACGTGGTCGACGAGGGTCAGCAGCAGGTCGCGGCACGCGGTGCGGTCGCGTACGTCGGACATCACCAACGGCACCTGGGGGTCGAGGTCGAGGGCGGTGCGGACCTCGTCGTAGGTGCGGTCCTCGACGCCGTCGAAGCGGTTGACGGCGACCACGAAGGGGATGTCGCGGCTCTCGAAGAAGTCGATCGAGGCGAAGCTGACGGCGAGCCGGCGGGTGTCGACCAGAACGACGGCGCCCAGGGCGCCGTGGACGAGGTCGTTCCACATGAACCAGAAGCGCTCCTGGCCGGGGGTCCCGAAGAGATAGACGACGAGATCGGGGCTGACGGTGATCCGGCCGAAGTCCAGGGCCACGGTGGTGGTGGACTTGTCGTTGATGCCGTCCAGGTCGTCGACCCCGATGCTGGCGCGGGTCAGATACTCCTCGGTGCGCAGCGGGGCCACCTCGCTGATCGCGCCGACCATGGTGGTCTTGCCGACGCCGAAGCCGCCGGCGATGAGGATCTTCATCGCCTGAGGGGCGGCAAAGGCCTCAGAGGTTGCGTAGCCCATCTCTCACCGCCTGCAGAAGTGCCATGTCGGGAGCTCCGTCTTCGGTCATGAAGGTGGCTGGGGGACGGGCGCGGGCGAGGCCGGCGCCGATGAGATCGCCGAGCAGTATCTTCGTCACAGATACCGGCAGATCCAGCCCGGCGGCGATCTCGGCGACTGCTGCGGGCTCTCGGCACAGGCCGAGGACCGTCCGGTGCTCGGGCTGCAGCCCGCGCGAGGCGGCCGGTTCCGGCAGGGCGCCGTCGCCGACCGCGGTGATGACGGTGATCAGGGTCAGGTCGTCACGGCCCGCGGAGGTCCGGCCGCGGGTGATCGTGTAGGGCCGGACCAGGGGTTCGTCGTCGGCGTCGCCGGCGGCGTCCTCATAGGCCCAATGGGTCACTCCTCTCCCCCGGGTCCGGCGCCGGCCAGCGGAGTACGGACCGGGGTGCCCAGTTTCTGGCCCACCTGCAGTACGAGGGTGTGCATCGCGACGGCCATGACCTCGGCGTCCACCTCCTGGGAGGCGATCACGGCGAGGTGGGTGCCCCGGCCGGCGGCGGTGACGAACAGCCAGAGCTCGGCCAGTTCCACGATCACCTGCTGGACCGGGCCGCCGTCGAAGAGCGTGCCGACTCCGCGGGCGAGGCTCTGCTGGCTGGTGGCGACCGCGGCGAGCCGCTCGGCGTCGGAGCGGATGAGGGTGCTGGACATGCCGATCACCAGACCGTCGTCCGACAGAACGACCGCGTGCCGGGAGCCGGCCACCTGGTCGACCAGACCGTCGAGGAGCCAGTCGAGGTCCATGTTGGTAGCGGTGGTTCGCTGCGTCATCGTCAGTCAGTCTTCCGTCGTCGTCATGGGTGAGCGGGTGGTTCTGGCCTTGCGCGACTGACGCTGGAAGGCCCCGATGGTGGCCCCGGAACGGCGGGGCTCGGGCGGCGGTGTGAAGTCCTCGGCGGCCGGCTGCCGCAGCCCGTCGGCGAGGCTGGCCTGACGCACCCGCTGGGGCAGCGGGAAGTCGGCCGGCGCCCCGGCGTCCGGGGCCGCGTGTGCGCGCGACCTGGTCGGCAGCCGCCCCTCCTGCTGGGCCAGGGCCACCGCCGCGGGGTCGGCGGCGGCGTGCCGGCGCGGCCCGGAGTGCTGCGGCGGCACGTCCTCCGGCCCGCCGCCGGTCGGCACCGCGCCGGGCTGCGGGCGTACGGCGACGTACCGCTCGGGCACCAGGACGATGACCCGGGAACCGCCGAACGCCGACGGGCGCAGCTCCACCTGCACGCCGAGGCCGGCCGACAGCCGGGCCACCACGTACAGCCCGAGGCGGACATCGTCGGCCCGGGTCATGACGTCGAGCTGCGGCGGGTCCTGCATGAGGGCGTTGGCGGCGGCGTACTGAGCGGGCGTCATGCCCAGGCCGCGGTCCTCGATCTCCACGACGATGCCGCGGCCGACCCGCCCGGCGCGGACCTCGACGGGGGTGGGCGGCTTGGAGAAGGCGGCGGCGTTCTCCATCAGTTCCGCGAGGATGTGGGTGAGGGAGCCGACGGCCCACTCGGAGACCCACGGCCGGCCCTCGACCTCCACGGAGATCCGGCGGTAGTCCTGTACCTCGCCCTGGGCGGCCCGCAGCACGTCCAGCAGCGGCACCGGCTTGCGCCAGCGGCGCTGCGGCTGGCCGCCGCCGAGGATCACCAGGTTCTCCTCGTAGCGGCGCAGCCGGGCGGTGAGGTGGTCCAGGTCGAACAGGCCTTCCAGGACCTCGGGGTCCTCGTGCTTGCGCTCCATCTCGTCGAGCTTCCTCAGCTGCAGGCCGATCAGCAGCTGGGTGCGGCGCGCGATGCGCTGCAGCAGCCGCTCGAAGCCGCGGTGCTGCTCGGCCTGGCGTACGGCGGTGGTCACCGCGCTGCGCCGGGCCAGGTCGAGGGCCTGGGCCAGCTCGCCCAGTTCGTCCGCGTGGAAGACACCGTTGGCATCGGGGCGGGCGTCGGGGCCCGCATCTGGGTCGACCGCGGGGACCTCCGCCTCCACGTCGACATCCTCGCCGCGCTCCAGCCGCGCGACCACCTCGGGCAGCCTGGCCTGCAGCTCCTTGGCCTCGTCGCGCAGGCTCAGGATGCGCCGGCGCAGCAGGGTGGCCAGCCGCCAGCTGGTCCCGATCACCAGGGCCACGGTGGCGGCGCCCAGCACGCTCACGGTCACCAGGATGAGCCAGAGCCGGTGGGCGCTGCTGTCCGCCAGCGACCTGACGGTGTCCACCCGGGCCTGCAGCACCCGGCCCAGCTCCGGGGTGGCCCGGTCCACCGTGCCGCGCCACTGCGCCTGGCCGATGGGGACGATGACCTGCCCGCCGGGGGTGCCGTCGGTCACCGCCCCGATCAGCCGCTCCTCCAGATCGCGTTTGTCCGTCCAGAGCCGGCTGCCCGCCAGCGTCCGGTACAGCGCGCGCTCCTTGCCGCTGAGCGTGGGCTCCACCCGGTACTCCAGCAGGTACTCCTGCGTACCGATGGAGTCGACGAACAGGTCGTACGCGTCGAACTCCAGCCGCCCGGACTTCCAGCCCCGGGCCAGCAGCGCGTCCTCGCGGGAGATCATCTCCGTCGCACCGAAGAGGTCCACCAGCGTCTGCGCCGCGACCGTGACCTCTCCGCTGGAGCTGTTGCCCAGCGCGGTGAACACCGACAGGTCGGCCACGACCGCCCCGGTGTAGTACGTGTACGCCTTGTCCTGGCCGGACGCTCCGGCGTCCACCGCCCGGCGCTCGGCGTCGAGCCCGTCGAGCTGCCGCACCACGGCCGTGAGCGCTTCCTTGATGCCGGCGTGGCCGTGGCTGGTGTCCAGCCGGGCCAGCGGGCGGAACTGCGCCGCCCACCGGTCGGTCTCGGCGCGCTGCGCGGTCAGTTCGTCGTGGGGCGCCGAAGCGTCCGCCAGCGCCTGGGCGGTGAGCCGTCGTTCCTTCTGCAGGGCGGACAGCAGCTGCTGCGCCGGGCCGCCGACGTTCGACGCCAGGTTCCGCTGGGCGTCCTCGTCCCGCCACTCCTGGCCAAGCTGGTACATGCCCAGGGTCAGCAGCCCGGTGAGCGCGACGCTCGGGACGAGGGCCAGGACGATCAGTACCGTGCGCAGCGGAAGCCTTCGCGTACGCGCTCTTCCACTGTGTTTGGACACACTCACGCGCAGGACACCCCTATCGCCGTGCAACCGCGTCTTCGCTCCGAAACGCGCAAAGAGCGACGGCTGGGGAGCTGATAGTAGTCAGATGGCATGCGCCAAGCGAAAGTTTCCCGACTGCCCTTCACAAACGGATTTTCGCCCTCCTGTTCGAGGGCGCCGGACGGGCCGGGTTCGGCCCGTCCGGCGATTGAGGTCAGGTCACGAAGCGGAAGCCGAGGTCGAGGCCGAGGCGGACGGCTGGGCACCGGATCCGGTGTTGACGGCCGCCGGGTCGACGCTCATGGTGATGGTGCCGAGGACGCCGCGCTCGATGTGCCCCTTGCGGTAACGCAGCTTGAGCAGGCCGCCGGTGACGCCGCCCCCGGGGTAGATGCCGTCCTCGTCGAGCAGGACCCGCGTGGCCGTGTTGCTGACGTACGGGTCGAGCCCTTCGATCTGCAGCACCGCCTCCTCCTCGAAGTAGAACTGCCCGGTGTGGCACTGGTGGCCGCCCTCGTAACCGTCGTCCGTGAGCTCGCCGTCCACCTTGACCTTGGTGTGGATGTGGATGGCCCGGCCCTGGTACCAGCCGGGGAAGAGCGTGTCGAACTCGACGACCCCGTGCCGGTCCGTCAGTTGCGTGCCGCGCAGGAACGTCAGGTCGTTGGTCGGCTCGGCGTGCCCGCCCCCTCCGCCGCCGGGCGGGGGCCCGGTGGGCGTGCCGGTCGGCGTACCGCTCGGGGGAGGTCCGGTCGGGCCGCCACCGCCCATGGGGTCGTAGCCGGAGTACTCGCCGACCGCACTGCAGTGCCAGATGTCGACGGCCGCGCCGCGCAGCGGCCGGCAGGTGGTCTCGTCGATGACCTTCAGCCGCAGCCGCAGCGGCACCCCCGGGTAGTCCTCGGTGATGTCCCGGCGCACCAGGTTGTAGTCGAGGTAGTACGGGCCCTCGACCTGCTCCGCCGTCAGCGCCAGGCACGGCTCCGGCGGGGGCTTCGGCCGATGGCCCCGGCCGCGGTCGGCCGCATCGGCCGACGAGGCGGCGGCTGCGACAGTGACGCCGGCGCCCACCGCGACGGCACCGGCACCGGCGACCTGAATGGCCCTGCGGCGGGAAACCGACGTCACTTCTGTCTCAGGTCTCACGGGAAGTTTTGTCATGTACGCGACGCTAGGAAGCGCACCTGTGGAAACCCTGTGAAAGTTATGCCATGTTCAGGCCAAACTCCCCCAGCCGCACGTCAGTGGGCGCCGGACTGCTGGGGCGTGGCCTCGCTGGGCCGGACGATGACGAAGCCCTCGCCCTGCAGCGCGAGTTGCACGGCCTCGCCGGAGCCGCCGCGCAGCATGGAGCCGAAGCTCTGGGAGCGGTGCAGGGAGGTCTGGAGGGCCGCGGTCCAGCCGACGACCGCGTCCGTGTCGACGTAGACGGGGGCCTGCGGGGTGACCGGGATGATGATGGGATTGCCCTCGCAGATGATGCCGAGCCGGCCCTGGCCGGTGAAGACGCTGTTGAAGAGGCCGCCGCCGACCATGCCCGCGCCCTTGATGGTCCTGATCTCGTAGCTGAGGCTCGGGTCGAAGACCAGGACGTTGCGGCCGTTTATGGTGAGGGCGTCGCCCTGGTCGAGGTCGATGACGAAGCAGTTGGCGGCCTCGTGGGCGAACCAGGCCTCGCCCTGGCCGCGCACCGACATCAGGGGCAGGCCCTCGCCGGTGAGGGCACGCTTGAGGAACTTGCCGACCCCCTGCCCCTTCACCTCGAACTGAAGGCTGCCGCGGTAGGCGATCATCGCGCCCTGCCGGGCGTAGCACTCGCCGCTGACGGCGTACTTGATCGACTTGGCGTTCTGCAGGGTCATGCCGGGCCGTTCGGCCGGTTGCGCCGTGTTCTCGGTCGCGAAGAGGTCGCTACGCACTGCCACATCCTCACACTCCGCGACCTTCAGGGCGAGGTTTTCGAAGAGGAAAGCCTTCCGCCATAACTCCGTAACGCAAACACGGCAAAATACAACCGGCTACCATGTGACTGCACAGAAGAACCAATTGATCGTTTTTCACGCCTTGGGGGGCGCAGCGGCCAAGTGGGTCGGAACCGGGGGGTTCCGGCACATGTGGGGGACTTCCGGCCTTGGAGAGGGCCCGGGCTTTTCTCTTGCTGCCACACGATCGCCGCTGGCGCCATGCCTTGGAGGGGGCAGGCGTCATGACAGACGTATCCACTGAGCCGAGACCGCAGGCAGGATCGCCGACGGGGTCGCCGAGGGGGTCGAAGCCGGACTCGGCCTCGGGTTCGCGGTACCGGCACATTCCCGCGCTCGCCTACGACTACGACCGCTTCAGCCGGCTCACCGGCCCGATCACCGAGCCGCCGCCGGACGGCACCCCGTACCGGGTGCGCTACCGCAAGCTGCTGGGCAAGGAGACCCGGCGGTTAAGGGTCGTCCTGCTGATGGTGCTGGCTCCGCTGGTCGAAGCGGCGCTGCTGGGCTGGCTGCTGATGCCCGAGCACTGGTCGCAGCGGCCCTTCGAGCCGCGCGAGTGGCTGCTGCGGCTGGACAAGGTGGTCCTCGGCACGATCATCGTGATCGAGTTCTTCCGGCTGCTGCAGATCGTGTCCAACGCGCACGGCACGCTCTTCGCCCGCGATCCGATACCGGTGCGGGCCGAGTCCGGCACCCGCGTCGCCTTCATCACGACCTGCGTGCCCGGCAAGGAACCGCTGGACATGGTGCGCAAGACGCTGACGGCCGCGACGCGCATCCGGCACCAGGGCACCGTGCATGTCTGGCTGCTCGACGAGGGCGACGACCCGGAGATGAAGGCGCTCTGCGCAGAGCTGGGTGTGCATCACTTCTCGCGCAAGGGCGTGGGGAAGTACAACATGCGCAAGGGGCCCTACCGCGCGAAGACCAAGCACGGTAACTACAACGGCTGGCTGGACGCCCACGGCGACGACTACGACTTCCTGGCCTGCGTGGACACCGATCACGTCCCGCACGCCAACTTCCTTGAGCGGATGCTCGGTTACTTCCGCGACCCGGATGTCGCCTTCGTCGTCGGCCCGCAGGTCTACGGCAACTACGACTCGCTGGTCACCAAGGCCGCCGAGAGCCAGCAGTTCCTCTTCCACGCCGTGGTCCAGCGAGCCGGCAACCGCTACGGCTCCCCCATGTTCGTCGGGACGAACAACGCGGTGCGGATCAGCGCGCTCAAGCAGATCGGCGGCCTGTACGACTCGATCACCGAGGACATGGCGACCGGCCTGGAGTTCCACTGCCGCCGCAATCCCGTCACCAGGCGCAAGTGGAGATCCGTCTACACCCCGGACGTCCTCGCGGTCGGCGAGGGCCCCAGCTCATGGACGGACTTCTTCGGCCAGCAACTGCGCTGGAGCCGGGGCACGTACGAGACGCTGTTCAAGCACTTCTGGCGGGTCGGCTGGCGGCTGTCCCCCGGACGGCTGTTCAACTACCTGCTGATGGTGGCCTTCTACCCGATGTCGGGCATCTCCTGCATCCTCGGCGGCCTCAGCTCCGTCCTCTACCTGGTCTTCGGCGCCTCGGGCGTCAGCGTCTCCACGGCCAGCTGGATGATGCTGTACTGCGACGCCGCCCTGCTCCAGATCGGCCTGTACTCCGTCAACCGCCGCCACAACGTCAGCCCCCACGAACCCGAGGGCTCCACCGGCGTCGGCGGCATGGCGATGGGCGCCATGGCCACCCCGATCTACGCCACCTCCCTGGTGGCGGCCTTCCTCCGGCTCCCGGCGACCTTCAAGGTCACCCCGAAGGGCGACTCCTCCAGCCCGGACCGGATCCTCACCTTCCGGATGCACCTGCTCTGGGCGGTGGTCTTCGGCGGTGCCTTCGTGGCCTCCTTCTGGACCGGCTACACGTATCTGGCGATGCGGATCTGGGCTGTCCTCGCCCTGGTGTTCTCGCTGCTGCCGCTGATCATCTGGCGGGTCCAGGTCTCGCGCAGCCGCCGCAGGCGCAAGGCCGCCGCGCGCGCAGCGGCGCGCGAAACCGCCGGGGAGGCCGCCCGCGAGGCAGTCGCGTAACTCACGTAACACGTAACGAGATTCCAGGGGGGAATCGCACCATGTCAGAGTCGTTCTTCCAACCGACGCTCAGAACCAAGCGCCTCGCCATCGGCAGCACTGTCTTCCTGGCCTTCACCGGCATGAACGCGCCCGCCGCCGTCGGCTTCGCCCAGGAGAAGTACCACCAGTACGTCATCTCGCAGCCCGAGTACAAGCGCCAGTACGGCTCCTGGACGACTCTCAACATCCCGGAGGAATTCCAGGTCAACGCCATCCACGCGACCCTGCTGAACGACGGCAAGGTGCTGATCATCGCCGGTTCCGGCAACGAGAAGGACAACTTCAAGGCCGGCACCTTCAAGACCCTGCTCTGGGACCCGGTCGCCAACACCTACAAGCTCATCAAGACCCCGGCCGACATGTTCTGCTCCGGCCATGTCTCGCTCGCCGACGGGCGGGTCCTGGTGGCCGGCGGCACCCTGCGCTACGAGGTGCTCAAGGGGGACGTGACAAAGGCCGGCGGCACCATGCAGGTCAGGAACGAGGACCCGAACCGCTCGCGCAAGGTGGCCAAGGGCACGGTCTTCGTCTCCCCGTCCGGCGACGAGTACATCACCAACGACGATCTGACCGTGCCCGCCGCCACCAAGGTCACCAAGATGGTGAAGAACAAGCTGGGCGTGAAGGCTCCCAAGACCGTCGTCGTCACCGCCCAGCAGGCCGTCTTCGTCGAGGCGAAAGCCAAGGGCAAGGACAAGGTCATCAAGAAGATGACCCAGTTCCGGGTCAAGGGCCTGACCGGCAACAGCGGCGAGACGCTCTACGGCATGGCCAAGGCGATCAACTTCAACAAGCAGGACTACCAGGGGATCAAGGCCGCCTACGAGTTCGACCCCAACACCGAGATGTACGTCAAGGTCGAGTCGATGCAGTACGCCCGCTGGTACCCGACCCTGGTCCAGCTCGCGGACAACAAGATCATGACCGTCTCCGGGCTGGACGACACCGGCTACATCCTCAACGGGCAGAACGAGACCTACGACCCGAAGACCAAGACCTGGTCGCCCGCCGCCACCCACTACTTCCCGACCTACCCGGCGCTGTTCCTCACAGCGGACCAGAAGCTCTTCTACTCCGGCTCCAACGGCGGCTACGGCCCGCCGACCAAGGGCCGCGTCCCCGGCATCTGGGACTACAAGAAGAACACCTTCACCGTGGTCCCCGGGCTGCGCGACGCGAACACGCGGGAGACCAGCCCCTCCGTGCTGCTGCCGCCCGCCCAGGACCAGAAGGTGATGGTCCTCGGCGGCGGCAAGCCCGGCGAGTCCAAGGTCTCCACCGCCCACACCGACATCGTCGACCTGTCGGCGGAGGACCCGAAGTTCACCGCCGGCCCCGACCTGCCGACCGGCGGCACCCGCTACCTCAGCGCCGTGATCATGCCGGACGACACCGTCTTCACCACCGGCGGCTCCGCCGACTACCGGGGCAAGCACGGCAGCGACATCCTCAAGGCCCAGACGTACCACCCCGGCACCAACACCTTCACCAGCGCCGCCGACCCGACGGTGGGCCGGGACTACCACTCCGAGGCACTGCTGCTGCCCGACGGCCGGGTGGTCACCTTCGGCTCCAACCCGCTGTTCGGCGACAAGAACGACACCCTGCCGCCGACCTTCGAGAAGCGCATCGAGATCTACACCCCGGCCTACCTCTACCAGGGCGGCAAGCGGCCCGAGGTGACGGGCGGTACGGCGGAGGCGGCACGGGGTGCGTCGGCGCAGTTCACCACGCCGGACGCGTCGAAGATCGCCACCGTACGGCTGATGCGCCCCAGCTCGGTCACGCATGTGACGGATGTCCAGCAGCGCTCGATCGCGCTGAACTTCACCAAGACGGCGACCGGCATCAAGACCGTCATCCCGAAGAACCCGGCCCTGGTGCCCTCCGGCTGGTACATGCTCTTCGTGACCGACAAGCAGGGCGTGCCGTCCGTGGCCCGCTGGGTCCACGTCAAGTAAGAGGCCTGAAGCGTCAGCTGAAGCTGACCCAGTTCAGGTTGACGAAGTCGTCGACCTGGGGGGCGGCGAAGGTCAGATAGACGTCGTGGGATCCCGTCGTCGACGGGATCTCCGCGTTCAGCGTCTTCCAGGTCTGCCAGCCACCGGTGTTCCCCGGCTCCAGCGCGCCGATCGGCGCCGCGGTCGGGCTGTCGAGGCGCACCTCGATCTTGCCGCCCAGGGTGGCCTCGCCGCCGCCCGAGGCGACGCGCGCGGCGAAGTGGTCCTCGCCGGTGAACTTCACGTCGTCGAAGCGCAGCACATCGCCGTTCCCGAGCCAGCCCACCGTGTGCCCGCCGCCCTTGTCCGCCTTGTCGGTGCTGGGCTGCACGGCGGTCCCCGTCGCCTTCGTCGCGTACTCCGCCCGGATCGGCTCGTCCGCCGTGAAGCCGCTGCGCGGCCCGGTGGTGGCCTGCGGGGTGCCGCCCCGGCTCTGTACGGAGACCCAGTCGACCACCATCGGGACACCGGGCTTGGTGCCCGCGTCCGGGGTCTGGCCCTGGGCCTGGCCGTTGGGGAAGTCGCCGCCGATGGCCAGGTTGAAGAGCAGGAAGCTGCTGTTGTGCACGGCCTGGGTCCAGGTCTGCGCGTCCACGTCGGTGGCCTTCACGGACCAGAACTTCTTGCCGTCGACATACCAGCGCAGCTCCTCCGGTGAGGTGCTGCGGTCCCATTCGAACGCGTACGTGTGGAAGTTGCCCGCGCAGCTCGACCCCGGGCAGCTCGTCCCCGCGCCCCGCCCGTTGTGCTCGTCGCACGGGCCGCCCGGCTCGGTGCCGCAGTGCAGCGTGCCCCGGATCTCGTTGATCCCGTTGACATGCTCCATCACGTCGAACTCGCCGATCCCCGGCCATGAGTTGGGGTTCCCGCGCACCCCTGCCCCCAGGAGCCAGAAGGCCGACCAGTAGCCCTTCGCCTCCGCCCCGGTCACGTCCGGCAGCTGGATCCGGGACTGCACGCGCAGCGTGCCGTGCTCGGGCGGCTGGAAGTCCTCGCGTACGGATTCGATACGGGCCGAGGTCCAGGCGCCCGCGGCGTCCCGCAGCGGCGTGATGCGCAGCTTCCCCTTGCCGTCCAGGCTCACGTTCTTCGGGCTGTCGGTGTACGTCTCGATCTCGCCGGTGCCCCAGTGCTCGGCCCCGCCGGGATAGCCGGTGCCGGTGTCGATCACCCAGCGGTCCTTGGCCGGAAGGCTGCCGGCGGTGCCGTCGAAGTCGTCCCGGAACACCTGCGTCCAGCCCTTGGAATCAGGTGTCGCGGCACTGCTCGGGCCGCCGCTCGTATCGCCGCCGTCGCCCTGGCCGTCATCGCGTGTGATCACCACCACGGCGACCACCGCCACCACCATCGCCAGTACCAGACCCCCCACCAACACGACCAAGCGTGTTGAGGCTACGCGCATATGCCGGCCCCCCTGCCGGAAGTCCCCACCCCTTGTCGTCCAGCCTACGGCAGATGCGCCACCCATGGGGCAATTGGGACGGACAGCCTCTCCTCAGGGCCTGTCCGGCGGCCTGGCAGACTTGGCCGCGTGACCAGTACCAGCCCCTTCCAGCACGAGGCGACCGACCGCGACGCCGCCCCGCAGTTCGTCCTCCCCCTCGTCGTCCGCATCGAGCGCGCCACACCCCCGGCCCGCACCGACGCCCTGGAGACGGCGGCCCGGGCCGTCCTCACCCTGCTCCACGACGAGCGCGCGACAGCGGAGGACGGCGAGTGGGCCCAGCCCGTACGCGACTGGCAGGACGCCCGTATCCGCAAGGTCGTCCGCCGCGCCCGCGGCTCGGAATGGCTGCGCGCCACGGAACTGCCGGGCATCACGGTCACCGGCGCCGCCGCCGAGGTACGGGTCTTCCCGCCCGTCCCGCTGGACGGCTGGCCCAAGGAGCTCGCCAAACTCCAGGTCTCCGGCACCGACCTCGACGACCCCGGGCCGCCGCCCGCCCCCGCCCCCGGCCTCCCCGTCCTCTGGCTCAGCCCCGACCTCGACATGTCCGCCGGCAAGGCCATGGCCCAGGCCGGCCACGGCGCCCAGCTCGCCTGGTGGGCCCTGACCCCCGCCGACCGCGCCGCCTGGGCCGCCACCGGCTTCGCCCTCGCCGTCCGCACCCCCGCCCCTTCCCGCTGGGCCGAACTCA
The DNA here is from genome assembly GCF_045040445.1 of Streptomyces sp. NBC_01537. Lineage (NCBI taxonomy): Bacteria > Bacillati > Actinomycetota > Actinomycetes > Kitasatosporales > Streptomycetaceae > Streptomyces > Streptomyces sp. NBC_01537. The sequence continues at coordinate 2,263,243 of NZ_CP109392.1, forward strand.
CCGCTTCCGGCCTGCCCGTCGTCCGCGACGCCGGCTTCACTGAGATCGCCCCGGGCTCCTGCACGGTCGTCGCCGACCACCCGAAGCTCAAATGAACCTCTGAACCCCGCCCGCCCAGGGTTCAACCGCCCCCGCCGGGGCCATCACCCCCGCATGGACAACTCGCTCGGCACAGGAATCGGCTGGCGGCCCGAGATCGCCGAGGCCATCGAGTCGATGCCCGGCATCGACTGGGTGGAGGTCGTCGCCGAGAACATCTGCCCCGGCCACCTCCCGGAGGGCCTGACCCGCCTCCTCGGCCGCGGCACCACCGTCGTCCCGCACGGCGTCTCCCTCGGCCTCGGCGGCGCCGACCGCCCGGACCCGGCCCGGCTCGCCGCGCTCGCGGAACGCGCGACCGCGCTCGCCGCGCCTCTGGTCACCGAGCACATCGCCTTCGTACGCGCCGGCGGCCCGCTGACCGGCTCGCCGCGCCTCGAAGCGGGCCATCTGCTCCCCGTCCCCCGCACGCGCGACGCGCTGGACGTGCTCTGCGAGAACGTGCGGATCGCCCAGGACGCCCTGCCCGTGCCGCTCGCGCTGGAGAACATCGCGGCGCTGCTCGCCTGGCCGCCCGGCTACGAGGAGTTGAGCGAGGGCGCCTTCCTCGCCGAACTCGTGGAGCGCACCGGCGTGCGCCTGCTCATCGATGTGGCCAATCTGCACACCAACCACGTCAACCGCGGCGAGGACCCGGTCACGGCCCTGGACGAACTGCCCCTGGAGGCCGTCGCGTACGTCCATGTCGCGGGCGGCGTCGAGCGCGACGGGGTATGGCACGACAGCCACGCGCACCCGGTCCCACAGCCGGTGCTGGACGTCCTGGCCGAGCTCTGCGCGCGCGTGAGCCCGCCCGGCGTACTGCTGGAGCGGGACGATGACTTCCCGGCACCGGCCGAACTCGCCGCCGAGCTGGCGGCGATACGCGGCGTACTGACAGCGGCCCCTGCCGCAGCCACGGAGGCACACCATGCCCGATGACGCCCGCCAGCGCCTCGCGCTGGCCCAGACCTCGCTGCTGTCGGCCCTGGTCGCCGGAACCCCGGTGCCGGAGGGCTTCGACCGCGCCCGGATCGCCGTACAGAGCCGCGCCCTGGCCGCCAAGCGTGCCGACGTCGTGGCGAAGGTCGCCCCGGAGCTGCCGGACATCCTCGGCAGCGGCTACCGGCCGGCCTTTCTCGCCTACGCCGCCCGCAATCCGATGCCCGTCTCCGGCTACCGCCGCGACGCGCTGTCGTTCGCGGAGCATGTGATCTCCACGGGGATCGTCTCGGCCCCCGCCCTCACCCGTCTGAAGACCTGGTGGGAGGAGCGTTCCGGCCCGGTCCCGGCGCATGGCCCGCATGTGAAGAAACACACCTCACGCGCATTCATACGTATGGGTGGCGGGCTGCGTTCAATTGCGCCACAATTCTTTACGAACGTACGCTGACCTGCGGTTTTAACGCCACAACCGGGGAAACCGAACAACGTACCAACCAACGGCTCCCGGAATCCCGGGAATCGCGAATACGTGACGATTCCTCGCTTGGAACGCAGCAAACGCACTAACGTGCGGTCGCATCAGGAAAGGCCGAGTGCCTGGCCGCCCCCGACCAAGGGCCGCCTCGCACCAGGAGGCATGATGCGAACCACCCGTTACGTCACCGGAACCAGCCTCGTCGTGGGGGCGCTGGCCGTGACCGTCGTTGCTTTGATGTACCCGGTGATGTCCGCCGTCAACGGTGGTGTGCTCGGGGCGAGCAGCGTGAGTGCCCAGACCACGGCCACCCAGTACGGCCCGTTGACCGATCTGGACCGATCCTTCGTGGTGAAGGTGCGGCTGGCCGGCCTGTGGGAGTTCCCGGCCGGCCAGATGGCGCAGCAGAAGGGCACCACCCAAGCGGTCAAGACTGCGGGACAGCACCTGATCGACGGCCACACCAACCTGGACACCACCGCACGGAAGATCGCGCCGCTGCTGGGGATCACCCTGCCCAACGAGCCGACCCCGCAGCAGCAGGGCTTCCTGGCCACGTTCTCGGCCGACAGCGGAGCGACCTTCGACCAGGACTTCGCGAACATCCTGCGGCTGCAGCACGGGAAGGTGTTCTCGCTGGTCTCGCAGGTGAGAGCGACGACGCAGAACACGCTGGTACGGCAGTTGGCCGATCAGGCCAACACGACTGTTCTCGATCACATGACGGTTCTGGAGGAGACCGGCCTGGTCAACTTCAACCAGATAGCGATCGACACGACAGCGAGCCCGACGAACACGGCCGCGCAGGTGGCGCCGACGCCGAGCCCCGGCTCGCCGACTGTCATCGTCACCCCCTCCCCCACGTTCTCCCTACCTCCCGCGGCTTCCTCCCCCGAGACGTCGCAGTGACGAAATGAGCTCCTTAATGCCCCGACAACAGTTCAGTCGCCGCCGCCGGTTGAGTACCAAGCACCTCGTCGTGATCGCGGTGCTGGCCCTGGTCGGCTCCGGCGGCACCTTCGCCCTCGTCTCCGGTACGGCGTCCGCCCACTGGCGGTCGGACTCCAGCCCCACCGCCGCCGCGTCGTCCTCGGCGGACGTGCTGGCCGGCCGGCGCAACGGCGGCAGGAACAAGGGCCGCAACGGCACCGGCAACAACGGCGGTAACAACAACGCCGGCGGCAACGCCAACGCGTCCGCCTCGGCCACCGCTTCGGCCGCTGCGACGGCCTCCGCCACGGCGGGCGGTGGCGGGGTCGTCACCAACGGCCCGGTCGCCGACGACTTCGTCGACATCAAGTCCGTGCAGCCGAACGTCCAGAACGTGCAGACCCAGCAGGGCGGCACCACCGGCGTCTTCACGGCCCGCTGCGGCAAGAACGAGAACGGGCACTTCAACCCGGACAACTTCATCGTCGCCCCCGGTGTCGCCAACGGCGCCCACCACGTGCACGACTACGTCGGCAACCTGAGCACCGACGGCTTCTCGACCAACGAGACCCTCGCCGCCGCCGGCACCACCTGCGCCCAGGGCGACAAGTCCACGTACTTCTGGCCCGTCCTGCGCAGCCGCTCCGCCAACGACGCGGCCGACGCGGACGGCAACACCGGCACCATCCTCACGCCGGCCTCGGTCCAGCTGACCTTCAACGGCAGCGCGACCTCGCAGGTCGTCGCGATGCCCTCGACACTGAAGATCATCATGGGCGACGCCAAGGCCGTCACCAACGGCACCGCCAACGCCAAGGCCTCCTGGTCCTGCACCGGCTTCGAGAACCGCCAGCTCGCCGACAAGTACCCGCTCTGCCCCAACGGCAGCCAGGTCGTCCGCACCCTGGTCTTCCCCAGCTGCTGGGACGGCGTCAACACCGACAGCGCCAACCACCGCACCCACATAGTCTTCCCCGACGCCGCCGGTGCCTGCCCCGCCAACACCAAGGCCGTCCCGACGCTGAAGTACCGGCTCACCTACTCGGTGCCCTCCGGCCCGAACTTCGCCGTCGACAGCTTCCCGGACCAGAACCACAAGCCGGTCACCGACCACGCGGACTTCGCCAACTTCATGCCGACGTCCCTCATGAACCAGGTCGTCGCCTGCGTCAACAGCAACAAGAAGTGCGGCTGACCCTGACGGGTTGACCCCACCCCCCCCCATGAGAGGGCGCCCCGCACAGGCAACGTGCGGGGCGCCCTCTCATGTGCAAGTCGAGGCCACTACGCCAGCCCCGCCACCAGTTCCGCGACCGCCTTGCGGCGCCCCGGCCCCTCTTTCCTGGCGCTCTCGCACCGCTTCGCGGGCTTCGACCGCCAGCGCCGGCCTCCGGCCGCCGTGCCGGGCTCACCCCCAGCAGCCGAGCCGAACCTCCCACCGCCGTCTCGGGCCGCTCGGCCCCAGGACCCACAGGCTTCGGCCGGCTGGCCCCCGACCGGCGCGGGCTGCCCCAAGCGGGCCCCCGCGCCGCCGAAAGTCAGGCCAGCCCAGCCACGAGCTCCGCCACCGCCTTGCGGCGCCCCGTGTAGAACGGCACCTCCTCGCGTACGTGCATCCGAGCCTCCGACGCCCGCAGGTGCCGCATGAGGTCGACGATCCGGTAGAGCTCGTCCGCCTCGAAGGCCAGGATCCACTCGTAGTCGCCGAGGGAGAACGAGGCGACCGTGTTGGCCCGGACGTCCGGGTAGCCGCGGGCCATCTTGCCGTGGTCGGCGAGCATGCGGCGGCGGTCCTCGTCGGGGAGGAGGTACCAGTCGTAGGAGCGGACGAAGGGGTAGACGGAGACGTAGTTGCGCGGGGTCTCGTCGGCGAGGAAGGCGGGGACGTGGCTCTTGTTGAACTCGGCGGGGCGGTGGAGGGCCATGTTGGACCACACCGGCTCCAGCGCGCGCCCGAGCGCCGTGCGGCGGAAGAGGTTGTACGCGTCCTGGAGCTGGTCGGCGGTCTCGGCGTGCCACCAGATCATGAGGTCGGCGTCGGCGCGGAGCCCGGAGACGTCGTAGGTGCCGCGGACGGTGACGTCCTTGGCGGCGAGCTGCTCGAAGAGCTCCTCGACCTCTTCGGCGTAGCCGGAGCGGTCCTCGGGGAGGAGGTCGCGCAGCCGGAAGACCGACCAGAGGGTGTAGCGGATGACCTCGTTGAGGTCCTTGGCCTTCTTGCCGGCGTTCGGGATCTTGGCGTCGTCACTCATGGGGCTATTCTCGCAGGGCCCCGAGCAGCCGATCAGCCGCCTTCCGGGCGCTGGCGACGCACGCGGGGATGCCGACGCCCTCGTAGACCGCCCCGCACACCGCCAGCCCCGGCAGCTTGCCGATCTGCTCGCGCACCCGGGCGACCCGGGCGAGATGGCCGACGGGATACTGCGGCAGCCCGTTCTCCCAGCGGGTCACGCGGGCGGCGACGGGGGCGGCGGTCAGCCCGACGGCCTCGATGAGGTCCTCCCGGGACAGGCGCACGAGGTCGGTGTCCTCCCAGGCCAGGTCGGCCTCGTCGCCGTGGCGCCCGATGGAGGTGCGCAGCACGAAGGTGTCCGGGTCGGCCTCGCCGACCCATCCCCACTTGCCGCTGGAGAAGGTGGAGGCCTTGATCGTCCGCCCGTCAACCGGCGGCACCAGGAACCCGCTGCCCGGCGGCACTTTCGCCAGGTCACGGCTGCGGTAAGCCATCGTCACCAGTGCCAGGCTCGCGTACTCCACTGCGGCCAGCTCCCCCGCCGCCACCGGGGACTCCCCGGCCAGCAGCCGCGCCGCCACGGGGGCCGGCACCGCCAGCACCACCGCGTCCGCCGCGAGCAGCCGCCCCGCGCCGTCGGGGCCGTCGACGACGACCTGCCAGCCGGCTTCCGTACGCCGCAGCTCCCGCACCGCCGCGTCCGTCTCGATGGTCGTGCCCGCCTTGCGGCATGCCTCCGCGACCGCGACCGGCAGCCGCCCGACCCCGCCCCGGATCCCGGCGAACACCGCCCCGCCGGCCTGCGCCGGCTTGGCGGCGGTCCTGCGCTGCAGGTCCCGTACGCCCTCGATCAGCGAGCGCCCGGACCGGGCGATCTCGTACAGCTGCGGCACGGCCGCCCGCATGGAGATCTCGTACGCGTTCCCGGCGTACACCCCGCCCAGCAGCGGGCCCACCAGCCGGTCCACCACCTCGCGCCCCATCCGGGCCGCCACGTAGCCGCCGACGGCGACGTCCTCCCCCACCTTCGTCCTGGGCAGCACATGGTCCAGCGGCAGCCGCGCCAGCCCCGCCGCCGACAGCACCCCCGATGCCGCCAGCGTGCTCATGTCCCCCGGCACACCCATCAGGCTGCCGCCCGGCATCGCCCGCAGCCGCCCCCGCGTCCACAGCGAGGCCTTCGCCGTCTCCGGCGCCACGATGTCGTCGCCGAGCCCCACCGCCCGCGCCAGCGCCACCGCTTCAGGCCGCCGGGCCAGCATCGACTCGGCCCCCAGATCGACCGGCACCCCCGCGATCTCGTCCGCGTACAGCTTGCCCCCGAGCCGGCTGGAGGCCTCCAGCACCGTCACCCGCGCCGCACCCCCCTCCCCCAGGAAGTACGCCGCCGCGAGTCCGGAGATCCCGCCGCCGATGACGATCACGTGCCCACGCGGGGGTTGCGTTCCGTTCATGCCCCCCACTGTCTCAGACGGCGCCGCGCACACGCCGCACAAGGTCGGCGGCGGCCTCGGGCCACTCCTCGTGGTCGAAGGCGAAGCCGGCTTCCAGCAGGCGGCCGGGCACGACCCGGCGGCTCTTCAGCAGCAGTTCGGTGTCCGAGCGCATCGCGAACGCACCGAGCTCCGCCATCCACTTCGTCGCGGGCAGCCCGACGGGGACGCCCCACGCCGCCCGCAGCGCGCGCATGAAGGCACGCTGCGGCAGCGGGCCGGGAGCGGCGAGGTTCACCGGGCCGGTGAGGTCCTCGCGTCCGGCCAGGAACTCCACGGCACGGACGAAGTCGCGGTCGTGGATCCAGGAGACGTACTGCGCCCCGCCCGCGAGGGGGCCGCCGAGGCCGAGGCGGACCAGCCGCAGCAGCATGTCGAAGACGCCTCCTCGGTCGGGGCTCATCACCATCGCGGAGCGCAGGGCGACCTTGCGGGTGCCGGGGGTTGCGGCAAGGTCCTGGGCCTGCTCCCAGGACCTTGCGATGTCGATGCTGTAGGCCCAGTAGCCGGGCACGTCCGGTTCGGTGCCACCGAGGAGGCCGGTGGCCTCGTCGTTGGGGGCGTCGAAGCGGTGGGCGTAGATGGTGGCGGTGCTCATCTGCAACCAGAGGCGGGGCGGCCGGGCCGCGGCGGCGATGGCCTGGCCGACGACCTGGGTGGAGCGGACCCGCGAATCCATCATGGCCCGGAGGTTGGCCGGGGTGTAGCGGCAGCTGACACTGCGGCCGGCGAGGTTGATGACGAGGTCGCTGCCGTCGACGGCGCCGGCCCAGGGGCCGAGGCTCTCGCCGTCCCAGTGGACTTCGCGGTCGCCCGCCGGCCGTCTGGTCAGGATCACGACGTCATGACCGGCGGCGGTCAGCGCGCGGTCAAGGACGGTTCCTACCTGCCCGGTTCCTCCGGGTATCACGATCTTCATGGGGTCCCCCTCATTCCGGGAAGGAGCCTAGCCGAAAGTTGAACATGTTCAAAACGAGGGCGTGGCGCGGACGTGTCCGGACCGTAATCGCTTCGGGACCGCAGATCCGAAACCCGTCAGGGGGCTGTCACGTCGAATCGGCACAAGGCGACATCAGGCCATCTGTCCTTGGGGGGACACTCGATGAACAACCCGATCAGCACGGCCGGCCGCAGATCACTCGCGGGACTCGCCGTCACCCTGCTCGCCGCGTCGCTCGCGCTCGCGGGCTGCGGCAGCGGCTCCAGCAGTGACAGCGGCACCACCAGCTCCGCCGGGAACGGCGCTGCCGCGGCCGACGCCAAGGCCCCGGGAGCGGCCAGCGGCAGCGGCAGTGACAGCAGCAGTAGCAACAGCAGCAAGACGACGGACCTCGCCACCTCGTACATCGTGCGCACCGCGACGCTCACCGTCGAGGCGAAGAACGTCTCGGACGCTCTCGCCAAGGCGCGCACACTCGTCACCGGGGCCGGGGGCTACGTGGGCGACGAGAGCACGTCACTGGACGAGGACGGCCTCGAACACTCGCGGGTCCAGCTCAAGGTGCCGGGGGACGGATACGAGCAGGTACTGGGGGACCTGGCGGAGCTCGGGAAGCTGACGGACCGGAAGGTCAACGCGCAGGACGTCACGAGCCAGGTGGTGGACGTCCAGAGCCGGATCAAGTCGCAGCAGGCGAGCATCGCGCGGTTGCGGGTGCTGATGGGCAAGGCGACCAAGGTGGGCGATGTCGTGACGGTGGAGAGTGAACTCACCAGCCGCGAGTCCGACCTGGAGGCGCTGGAGGCACAGCAGGCCTCGCTCAAGGAGCGGACGAGCATGGCGACGATCACGCTCGTGCTGACCGAGCCGGCAGCGGTCGCGGCGCCGAAGAAGGACGACGGCGTGTGGGCGTCTGTCGGCGACGCGCTGGGCTCCGGCTGGCACGCGTTCTACGCGACCTTCCGGGCGATCCTGATCGCCCTGGCCGCCGTTCTGCCGTTCGCCGCACTCGCGGTGGCCGGCTGGCTGGTGTGGCGTACGCTGCGCCGCCGCACCCCGGCGCCGCCCGCGCCGGCACCGGTCGCCGTCCCGGCGGCGGTCGGGACCGGCACCGGGACCGAGGAGGACTGAGCTCAGACCGCCGTCTCGGTGTGGACGAAGTCCACCAGCCGGGTCAGCGCGTCCGGGTCGGTCGAGGGCAGCACGCCATGCCCGAGGTTGAAGATGTGCCCGGGCACCTGAGGCGACGAGGCCGAGGCCAGCACTTCGCGGGCCTTGGCCTCGACGGCGGCCGTCGGGGCGAACAGCACGGCCGAGTCGAGGTTGCCCTGGAGGGCCTTGCCGGGGCCGACCCGGCGCGCGGCCTCGTCCAGCGGCACCCGCCAGTCGACGCCGACGACATCCGCGCCGGCCTCGCCCATCAGGCCGAGCAGTTCGCCCGTCCCGACGCCGAAGTGGATCCGGGGCACCCCGTACCCGGCGACCGCGTCGAAAACCTTCGCCGAGGCGGGCATCACATACCGCCGGTACTCCTGCGGAGCCAGCGCCCCCGCCCAGGAGTCGAAGAGCTGGACGGCGCTCGCGCCCGCCTCGATCTGGACCTTCAGGAACGCCCCCGTGATGGCGGCGAGACGGTCGACGAGGTCCGCCCACAACTCGGGGTCGCCGTACATCATGGCCTTGGTGCGCTCGTACGACCGCGAGGGACCGCCCTCGATCAGGTAACTCGCCAGGGTGAAAGGCGCACCGGCGAAGCCGATCAGCGGGGTCGCGCCCAGCTCGCCCGTGAGCATGCCGATCGCCTCGGTCACGTAACCGACGTCGTCCGGCTCCAGGTCGCGCAGCCGCCCGAGGTCGGCCCGGGTGCGGATCGGCTGGGCGACGACCGGGCCGACGCCCGGCTTGATGTCGAGGTCGAGGCCGATGGCCTTGAGCGGCACCACGATGTCGCTGTAGTAGATGGCCGCGTCGACCTTGTGGCGGCGCACCGGCTGGAGCGTGATCTCGGTGACGAGTTCGGGCCGCATGCAGGATTCGAGCATGGGGATGCCCTCGCGCACCTTGAGGTACTCGGGCAGCGAGCGTCCGGCCTGGCGCATGAACCACACCGGGGTGTGGGGCACGGACTCGCGACGGCACGCGCGGATGAACGGGGAAGCAGCGGTCTGCTGGTGCGCACTCACGCCCAAATCATGGCATGCGCCAACCGGGCGACCCGCCCACCCGGGTGTCGTGCACTACGCGGGGCCCCGTTCCGCCTAGTCTTCCGGGCATGGCAGCGGCTCATGGGCACCTCTCGGACGGGGACAGCGCCCCTCTCCCCTTCCAGCACGCGGTCGACGCACTGCTGCGCGCTCGCGTACGGCACGAGGTCGAGCTGGATCCGACCCCGCCGCCGAAGCGGCTCGCCCCGCACGCGTACGCGCTCGAAGCGACCGTCGTCGTGGACGGCGACGAACTGGCCGACGGCCGGCTCGTCCTGCTCTACGACCCGGCCGGGCCGGAGGCCTGGCACGGCACCTTCCGGCTCGTCACCCTGGTGCGCGCCGAGCTGGAGCCTGAGATGGCGGCGGATCCACTGCTCCCCGAGGTGAGCTGGTCCTGGCTGACGGGCGCGCTGGACACGCACGGCGCGGGCTTCGCCGAGCCCAGTGGCACGGTGTCGCGCAGTTCGTCGCACTACTTCGGCGGGCTGGCGGGGCGTGAGGACTCGACCCAGATCGAGATCCGGGCCTCCTGGACCCCGCGCGAGGGCACCGGCGGGGTGCCGGATGTCGCGGCGCATCTGGCGGGCTGGTGCGACCTGTTGTGCACCAGCGCCGGGCTGCCGCCGGTGACGGACGGCGGCGGGCCCAGGGCGGTCGTGCCGCTGCCGAACCGGCGCGGCCCGCAGCAGTCACGCTGAGCCGATCGCTGAGCCGAGCCCTGAGCCGAGCCCTGAGCCGAGTGTGATCACGGCTGTCGCAGGTTCGATCGGCAACGATCGATAAGCTGTCCGAATTGCCGGAATTGTTACTAAACAAATCGTGATCTTCCTCTAAAGCCGGGCGCTGGAGCTGCCGAAGGGAACTGTGACCCTTCAGTCCCAGCCACTCCCCCCAGGAGGCCCGGTGTCGGTTCTTCTCGAACACCCCACAAGCCTGGTCGCCTACCGCCCGAACAAGCCGACCGCCATGGTGGTCGTCGCCGATCCCCGCGTCCGCTCCACCGTGACCCGCCACCTCTGGGCGCTCGGTGTACGCGACGTGATCGAGGCGTCGTCCATCGCGGAGGCTCGGCCCCGGGTCGGCACCCCCCGCGACATCTGCGTGGCCGACGTCCACCTCCCCGACGGCTCCGGCCTCACCCTGCTGGCCGAAACCAGGGCGGCCGGCTGGCCCAACGGCCTCGCCCTCTCCGCCGCCGACGACATCGGAGCCGTACGCAACGCCCTCGCGGGCGGCGTGAAGGGCTACGTAGTCACCGGCACCCGCAACAACCTCGGCCTCCCCGGCCGTCCCGGCACCTCCCCGATCGGCGCGGCCGGGCAGCGCATCCAGCGCCGCCCACCCGGCGCCCCGGGCCACGGCGGCGGCTACCGCGAGCTGTCGGGCCGCGAGGTCGAGGTGCTGCGGCTGGTCGCGGAGGGCCAGTCCAACAAGGCCATCGGCGTCTCCATGGGGCTGTCCGCCCTCACGGTGAAGAGCCACCTGGCGCGGATCGCCCGCAAGCTCGGCACGGGTGACCGGGCCGGGATGGTCGCGGTGGCCCTGCGTACCGGAATCATCCACTGAGCGTTCACTTATCGCTCGCCAACCGTTCACGGAATGTAACAACACCCCGAGCCGCCCGCCGACGGAACGTTCCGTCGGCGGGCGCTTGCTGTACACAGATACCCTTTACACGTGACCGACGCCCGAGAGACCGCAACTGAAGCAGCCCCGGCGCCGGTCCCGCTGCTGGACCCGCGCGAGGGAATCCCGCCGGTGACCGCCAGCCCGGAGGCGCTCGCCGACATCGTCGCGGCCTTCGCCACGGGCACCGGACCTGTCGCCGTCGACGCCGAGCGCGCTTCCGGTTACCGCTACGGACAGCGGGCCTACCTGGTCCAGCTGCGCCGCGCCGGAGCAGGGACCGCGCTGATCGACCCCGTGGGGTGCCCCGACCTTTCCTCCCTGGGCGCTGCCCTGAACGGGACGGAATGGGTGCTCCACGCCGCCACCCAGGACCTGCCCTGCCTGGAGGAGACCGGCATGCGGCCGGCCCGCCTGTTCGACACCGAGCTCGCCGGCCGGCTGGCCGGATTCGCCCGAGTCGGGCTCGGCGCCATGGTCGAGAGCGTCCTCGGCTACACCCTGGAGAAGGGCCACTCGGCGGTCGACTGGTCCACCCGGCCGCTCCCCGAGCCCTGGCTGCGCTACGCCACCCTCGACGTCGAACTGCTCGTCGACCTGCGTGACGCGCTGGAGGAGGAGCTGGCCGCCCAGGGCAAGCTGGACTGGGCCCTCCAGGAGTTCGCCGCGATCGCCGCCGCCCCGGCGCCCCCGCCGCGCGTCGACCCGTGGCGGCGTACGTCCGGGATGCACAAGGTCCGGCGGCGGCGCCAGATCGGCGTCGTACGGGACCTGTGGCTGCTGCGGGACCGCATCGCCCGCGAGCGGGACGTCTCGCCCGGCCGCGTCCTCACCGACGCCGCGATCGTGGCCGCCGCGCTGGAGCTGCCGCCCAACTCCCATGCCCTCGCCGCGCTTCCCGGCTTCGGCCACCGCATGGGCCGCCGCCAGCTCGACCAGTGGCAGGCCGCGATCGACCATGTCCGCGCGCTCCCCGAACGCGAGCTCCCCCAGCCCGGTCCCGCCTACACCGGCCCCCCGCCCCCGCGCGCCTGGGCCGACAAGGACCCGGCCGCCGCCGCCCGCCTCTCGGCCGCCCGCGCCGCGGTCTCGGCTCTCGCGGAGGAGCTCAACCTCCCCCAGGAGAACCTCATCACCCCCGACACCGTCCGCCGCCTCTGCTGGGACCCGCCGTCCGAGGCCTCCGCCGCATCGGTCGCCCAGATCCTGTCCGGCCTCGGCGCCCGCGCTTGGCAGGTCGAACAGGTCACGCCGCTTCTGACGGCCGCGCTGGCCGTCCAGGCGCCGGCGACGTAGCGCCTGCGGCGAGCCTCGGGGCTCCGCCCCGGACCCCGCTCCTCAAACGCCGGAGGGGCTGATTTTCAGCCCGTCCGGCGTTTGAGGACACGCCCGGAGGGCGTTCGGGGTCCAGGGGGCGCAGCCCCATGGTTTCGGGAAGGGGCGGGGTGGGGGAAACGCCCTCGGCCACTCGCTCGCCGCAAGCGTGTCGCTTGAAGGACAGCCGGGGACATGCCTACGCTCACCGGGCATTCCCGGCAAGAAGGGCAGGGCGGCCATGGCCACGCGGCGACGGGTTCCCAGAGCGATGGCAGCGGCCTTGCTGGGGGCGGCCATGCTGGCCGCAGCGGCGCCCTGTGCGGCGCCGAAGGCTAAGGCCGTGCACACGATTGCGTACGACGACCACTCGTACTCGATCGACGGGAAGCGGCTCTACGTCTGGTCCGGGGAGTTCCACTACTGGCGGCTGCCCAGCCCCGCCGCCTGGCGGGACGTGCTGCAGAAGATGAAGGCGGGCGGCTTCAACGCCACCTCGATCTACTTCGACTGGGGCTTCCACTCGCCCGCAAGGGGCCAGTACGACTTCACGGGGATCCGGGACGTGGACCGGCTGCTCGACATGGCCGCCGAGGTCGGGATCTACGTCATCGCCCGCCCCGGCCCGTACATCAACGCCGAGACGGACGGCGGGGGCTTCCCGGGCTGGCTGAGCACCCAGAAGGGCCACGCCCGCAGCACGGCGCCGGACTATCTCGCCGCGGCCGACGAGTGGCTGTCGCGCATCGACCCGCTCATCGCGCGGCACCAGCTGACGGACGGCCGGGGCACGGTCATCGCGTACCAGGTGGAGAACGAGCTCTACACGGACACCCCGGACGGCCACGCGTACATCCGGCACCTCGCGGCGAAGGCGAAGGCGGACGGGATCACGGTTCCGCTGCTCGGCAACCACAAGGGGGTCTTCACCCGCGAGCTGGACATCGACGGGTACGACCGCTATCCGCAGGAATTCGACTGCTCGCATCCGGACGTGTGGAGCCCGCTGCCGGACATGGCGTTCGCGCACAACAAGGGCGAGCCGCTCTATCTCCCGGAATTCCAGGGCGGGGCGTTCGACCCGTGGGGCGGGGTGGGCTATGACAAGTGCCGGCAGCTGACGAACGGCGACTTCGAGAAGGCGGCGTACGAGAACAACATCGCGTCGGGCTCGACCATGCAGAACTTCTACATGGTCCACGGCGGTACGTCCTGGGGCTATCTGGCGGCCCCGGGCCAGGTCTACAGCTCGTACGACTACGGGGCGCCGATCAGCGAGGACCGGCGGCTGACCGAGAAATACCTGGTCGACAAGCGGCTCGGCTACATGGTGCAGGCGGTGGCGCCACTGACGGAAACGGACGCGGTGGGCGACCGGACGACGGGCGCGGTGCTGGAGCGCGTACGCCGCAATCCGGCGACCGGGACGGTGTTCACGGTCGTCCGGCACAAGGACGTGAACGACAAGTCGACCGACAGCGTGCGGATCGCCCTGGGCGCGCACCGGGACGTGCCGGTGGTGATCGCGGGGCGGGACTCCAAGCTGCTGGTGTCGGACTACGCGATGGACCACCAGCGGCTGGAGTACTCGACGTCGGAGATCATGACGCACGGGGTCTTCGGTGACGGCGGCCGTCAGGACATCGCTCTGCTGTACGGCCGCCGTGGGCAGGCCGGCCGGACCGTCCTGCGGTACGCGGCCCGGCCCAGGGTCACCGTGCTGGCGGGCGACGTACAGCAGCGGTGGGCGGACGGGACGCTGCGGCTCGACTACACCCACCGGGGGCTGGCGAAGGTCCTGGTCGAGCCGCCCGGCGGCGGCACTCCGCTGCTGCTCCTGCTCGCGGACGACGCGGCCGCCGACACCTTCTGGCGGCAGAACACCGCCCGGGGCCCAGTGCTGGTGCGGGGGCCCGAGCTGGTGCGGACGGCCGGGTACGAGGGCGGCGAACTGCGGCTGACCGGGGACACCGACCGCGCGACGGCGATCGAGGTCTTCGACGGCGGCCGGGCGACGTCCGTGACCTGGAACGGCCGCGCGGTGAACGGCGGGGCGAACGGCGGGCGGCTCCCGGGGCCGGCCCCCGTGGTCCTGCCGGCGCTCACGGGCTGGCGGTTCAGCCGGGACACCCCGGAGGCCCGGCCCGCGTACGACGACTCGGGCTGGCGCACGGCCGCGGCCGGCGCGCCGGCCGCCGACAACAACGGCTTCCACGCGGGCTCGGTCTGGTACCGGGGCCACTTCACGGGCGACGCGACGGGCGTGAAGCTGGCGGCGACCACCGGCAAGGCGGGTGAGTGGCTGGTGTGGCTCAACGGCCGCTTCCTGGGCGACACGCGCGACAAGTCCAGGACCTTCAGCTTCCCGGCGGGCGCGGTCCGGCGCGGCGCGGACAACGTGCTCTCCGTCCTGACCGTCAACATGGGCCACAACATGGACTTCCGCTCCAACGACTCCCACAAGGAGCCCCGCGGCCTGACCTCGGCCGCCCTCCAGGGCTCCGCCCGCGCCCTCACCTGGCGCGTCCAGGGCGGCCGCCCCGACCCCGTGCGCGGCCCCCTCAACGCGGGCGGCCTCCACGGTGAGCGGCAGGGCTTCCACCTCCCCGCGTACGACGCCTCCCGGTGGCCCTCCGTCGCACTCCCCCACCCCGACCGCACCCCGGGCGTCTCCTGGTACCGCACCTCGCTCACCCTCGCCCTCCCCGCCCGCCAGGACGTCCCGCTCAGCCTCGTCGTCGCCCGCGAGCGGTCGCGTCATTACCGGGCTCTCATCTACGTAAACGGCTGGATGATCGGCCAGTACGTCAGCGACCTCGGCCCCCAGCAGGCCTTCCCGGTGCCGTCGGGGCTGCTGCGCACGGACGGCCGCAACGAGGTGGCGGTCGCCGTCATCAACGCGGACGCCCGCACGGGCGGGCTGGGCCGTGTCACCCTGCGGGCGACCGGCAACTTCGCGACCCCGTAGGAGCCGCCCCCGGGAGTGTGACCGCGCACACCCGTACCGGACTGGGCACGCTCATTACCCGCGAGTAGCATGGACCCCGGCGACGCTGCCGGACAGTCGGCGGGCGCGCCCGCAGTGCCCCCGCATATGGAGGAGAGCCAACGTGCCTCGTACCGCTAGGGATGTCGTCTTCGTCGACGGCGTCCGCACCCCGTTCGGCAAGGCGGGCCCGAAGGGCATCTATCACGAGACCCGCGCCGACGATCTGGTGATCAAGTCCATCCGGGAGCTGCTGCGGCGCAACCCGAGCCTGCCCCCGGAGCGTATCGACGAGGTCGCGGTCGCCGCGACCACGCAGATCGGCGACCAGGGCCTGACCCTGGGCCGCACCGCCGCGATCCTGGCCGGGCTGCCCAAGTCGGTGCCGGGCTTCTCGATCGACCGGATGTGCGCCGGCGCCCTGACCGCCGTGACGACGACGGCCGGCGGCATCGCCTTCGGCGCGTACGACGTGGTCGTGGCCGGCGGCGTGGAGCACATGGGCCGCCACCCGATGGGCGAGGGCGTGGACCCGAACCCGCGCTTCGTGTCGGAGAAGCTGGTCGACGACTCCGCCCTGTTCATGGGTATGACGGCGGAGAACCTGCACGACCGCTTCCCGCACATCACCAAGCAGCGCGCTGACGAGTACGCGGTCCGCTCCCAGGAGAAGGCCGCGAAGGCGTACGCCAACGGCAAGATCCAGCAGGACCTGGTGCCGATCTCGGTACGCCGCAGCAACCCCGAGGCCGGCGAGACCGGCTGGGGCCTGGCCACGCAGGACGAGCCGATGCGCCCGGGGACCACCCTGGAGAGCCTGGCGAGCCTGAAGACCCCCTTCCGCGCCCACGGCCGCGTCACGGCCGGCAACGCGGCGGGCCTGAACGACGGCGCCACCGCCTCCCTGCTCGCCGCCGAGGACGTGGCCCAGGAGCTGGGTCTGCCGATCCGCGCCCGCCTGGTCTCGTACGCCTTCGCAGGCGTCGAGCCGGAGGTGATGGGCGTCGGCCCGATCCCGGCGACCGAGAAGGCCCTCGCCAAGGCTGGCCTGACGATCGACGACATCGGCCTGTTCGAGGTCAACGAGGCGTTCGCCGTCCAGGTGCTCTCGCTCCTGGACCACTACGGGATCGCCGACGACGACCCGCGCGTCAACCAGTACGGCGGCGCGATCGCGTTCGGCCACCCGCTGGCCTCCTCCGGCGTACGGCTGATCACGCAGCTGGCCCGGCAGTTCGAGGACGCCCCCCACGTGCGCTACGGCCTGACGACGATGTGCGTCGGCTTCGGCATGGGCGGGACCATCATCTGGGAGAACCCGCACTTCGAGGGGAACAAGTGACCACCACCGCTGAGCTGTTGAAGGGCGCAGCCGAGCTGTTCCCCGACGAGGTCGTCACGCAGGCGCACGTGCGCCACATCGACCTCCCCGGTGCGGGGCACTTCGCGCTCATCACGCTGGACAACGGCCTGGACCACACCAAGCCGACCACCTTCGGGCCGCAGTCCCTCGCCAATCTCGACAAGGCGATCGACCAGGTCGAGGCCGAGGCCGCCGCCGGTTCCATCACCGGCGTCGGCGTCACCGGCAAGCCGTTCATCTTCGCGGTCGGCGCCGACCTCAAGGGCGTCGAGCTGCTGAAGAACCACGACGACGCGCTCGCCATCGGCAAGGGCGGCCACGAGGTCTTCAAGCGCCTGTCGGCCGTCGGCGTCCCGACCTTCGCCTACTACAACGGCGCGGCCATGGGCGGCGGTGTCGAGGTCGGCCTGCACTGCGCCTACCGCACCGTCTCCGCCGCGCTGCCCGCCTTCTCCCTCCCCGAGGTCTTCCTGGGCCTCGTACCGGGCTGGGGCGGCTGCACGATCCTGCCGAACCTGATCGGCGCGGACCGCGCGGTCTCGGTCATCATCGAGAACTCGCTCAACCAGAACAAGCAGCTCAAGGGCGCCCAGGTCTACGAACTCGGCATCGCCGACGCGCTGTTCGAGGGCGCCGACTTCCTGGAGCAGTCCCTGCTGTGGACCGCCGCCGTCCTCAAGGGCGAGATCGAGGTCGTACGCCCCGGCATCGACCGCGGCGAGGGCTGGGACAAGGCCGTCGCCCGCGGCCGCTTCATCGCCGACTCCAAGGTGCACGGCGCCGCCCCGGCCGCGTACCGCGCCCTGGACATCATCGAGGCCGCCAAGAACGGCGACCTCCAGCAGGGCTTCGACGCCGAGGACGTGGCGCTGGCCGACCTCATCATGGGCGGCGAGCTGCGCAGCGGCATCTACGCCTTCAACCTGGTCCAGAAGCGCGGCAAGCGCCCGGCCGGGGCCCCCGACAAGAGCCTGGCCCGCCCGGTCGGCAAGGTGGGCGTGGTCGGCGCCGGCCTGATGGCCTCGCAGCTCGCGCTGCTCTTCGCGCGCCGCCTCGAAGTGCCGGTGGTCCTCACCGACATCGACCAGGAGCGCGTCGACAAGGGCGTGGGCTATGTCCACGGCGAGATCGACAAGCTGCTGCTCAAGGGCCGCGTCAACCAGGACAAGGCCAACCGCCTCAAGGCCCTGGTTTCCGGCTCCCTCGACAAGGCCGCGGCCTTCGGTGACGCGGACTTCGTCATCGAGGCGGTCTTCGAGGAGATCGGCGTCAAGCAGCAGGTCTTCGCCGAGGTCGAGGCGGTCGTGTCCCCGACGGCCATCCTGGCCACCAACACCTCCTCGCTGTCGGTGAGCGAGATGGCGTCGAAGCTGGAGCACCCCGAGCGGGTCGTCGGCTTCCACTTCTTCAACCCCGTCGCGATCCTCCCGCTGCTGGAGATCGTCCGCGGCGAGCAGACCGACGACGCCTCGCTGGCCACGGCCTTCGGTGTCGCCAAGAAGCTCAAGAAGACCGCCGTGCTGGTGAAGGACGCCCCCGCGTTCGTCGTCAACCGCATCCTCACCCGCTTCATGGGCGAGATCCAGAACGTCATCGACGAGGGCACCCCCGTCGCGGTGGCCGAGAAGGCCGTAGAGCCCCTCGGCCTCCCGATGTCCCCCCTCGTCCTGCTGGAGCTCGTCGGCCCCGCGATCGGCCTGCACGTCTCGGAGACCCTCAACCGGTCCTTCCCGGACCGCTTCACCGTCTCCCCGAACCTCGCCGCCGTCGTCAAGGCCGGCAAGCGTGGCTTCTACGTCTACGACTCCGGCAAGCCCGAGCTCGACCCCGAGGTCGCCGCTCTGCTCGTCCAGGGCGACTCCGTCCTCACCGAGGACCAGGTCCGCGCCCGCGTCCTCGACGCCGTCGCCCAGGAGATCGGCCTGATGCTGGAGGAGGGTGTCGTCGCCGAGGCCCAGGACATCGACCTCTGCCTCATCACCGGCGCCGGCTGGCCCTTCCACCTCGGCGGCATCACGCCGTACCTGGACCGCGAAGGCGTCAGCGAGCGGGTGAACGGCAAGCCGTTCCTGGCCCCGGGCGTCGCGAGCGTCCCGGCGTAGTTCCCCCGGCTGGACCGACGCTGCCCCGGCACCGCTTCAAGCGGTGCCGGGGCAGCGCCATGCGCGCTCAGGGAATCCACAGCTTTACAGCTAGCCGGAATGCGCAAGGCGGGCCGTGCTCGGGATCCTTGGGGCATGGCCATGCGCTGCCTCATCGTCGACGACAGCGCCGCTTTCCTGCATGCGGCACGGGGACTGCTGGAGCGTGAGGGGATGGATGTCGTCGGCGTCGCCACGACGAGGGCCGAGGCGCTGCTGCAGGCGGAGGAGCTGCGGCCGGATGTGACGCTGGTCGATATCGGGCTGGGCGACGAGAGCGGCTTCGATGTGGTGCGGCAGTTGGCGGAGGGGCCGGCGCGGGGGCGGATCATTCTGATCTCGACGCATGTGGAGGACGACTTCCGGGAGCTGATCGAGGCGAGTCCGGCGCTGGGGTTCCTGGCCAAGGGCAGGCTGTCGGCGGATGCGATCCGGGCGCTGGTCAGCGGGCCTCGAGAAAAGTGACGACGGCGAGGACGCGGCGGTGGTCGTCGGTGTCCTCGGGGAGCTTGAGCTTGCCCATGATGCTGCGTACGTGCTTCTCGACGGTGCCCTCGGTGACCCAGAGCCGGCGGGCTATGCCGGCGTTGGAGCGCCCCTCGGCCATGAGTGCCAGGACCTCGCGCTCACGGGCGCTGAGGTCGGCGAGGGGGTCGCCGCGGCGGTGGGAGGCGACGAGTTCGTGGACGAGGCTGGGGTCGACGACGGAACCGCCCTTGAGGATCCGGTCCAGGGTCTCGATGAACTCCTCGACGTCGGTGACGCGGCTCTTGAGGAGGTAGCCGACGCGGCGTCCGCCGGCCAGGAGTTCAAGGGCGTCCTCGACCTCGACGAAGGCCGACAGGACGAGGATGCCGAGCTGCGGGTGGCGTTCGCGGATGGTGCGGGCCGCGTCGAGGCCCTCGCTGGTGTGGGTCGGCGGCATACGGATGTCGATGATCGCGAGATCGGGGCGCTGTTCGCGGACGAGGGTGAGCAACCGGCCGGCGTCACCGGCCTGTCCGGCCACCTCGAAGCCGGCGCGCTGGCACAGACTCGCTATGCCCTCGCGCAGCAGTATGTCGTCGTCGGCCAGGACGAGCCGCCCCCGGCCGGCCTGCTGCTTCTCGTCCATTGCGGCGCCAGCATACCGGCTAGCAGGAAGCCGGGATGGCGGCTGGCCGGGACGACAACGGGCTGCGGGAGCTGGATGCTTGAAGCGTCAGCACGGCAAACGGCAACACCGGGCAGCAGCCAGCGGCCGGTGGATCCGGAGGCTGCGGGATTCGGCGAGTGCGGGAAGCACGGCAACGCCGGTCCCTCCGGATCCAACCGGGCCGACACCCCCAGATCGGACGGCACGTCACCACCACCCACCCGCCGTCCGGCAATGACCGCCCGAGGCTTCCGCCCGTACGCGGGATCCAGGACTCCCCCTCCTGTGAGACCGCGCGGACGCCCCGGGCGGTCAGTCGTTTCCGGCCTCGGCGACGGGCAGCGTCACGAACAGCGCGGTCCCGCTCCCCGGCGGGCTCTCGACCCTGATCCTGCCGCCCAGCGCCTCGACGCGGTCGGTGAGCCCGATCAGCCCGGAGCCGCGGCCGGTCCGGGCGCCGCCGATCCCGTCGTCGCGGATCTCCAGCTCGACCGTGCCGTCGCGGTCGCCCGGTTCTAGCCGCACGCGCACCAAGGACGCATGCGCATGCTTGGCGGCGTTGGTGAGCGCCTCCGACACCACGTAGTAGGCGGCCACCTCCACGCTGTCCGGCAGCCGCACCGACGGCATGCGCAGGTCGACTTCGGCCGGGACGGCGGAGCGGCGGGCGAGAGTGCGCAGCGCGGGTCCCAGGCCGCCGCGGGAGAGGATGGCCGGGTGGATGCCCCGGGATATCTCCAGGAGGTCGTCCAGGGCGCCCGTCAGGCCCTTGAGGGTGTCCGACAGCCGGTCCCTGAGTTCGGTCTGATCTTCCGTCACCATGGTCTCGGCGACCCGCAGTTCGAGGCCGAGCGAGACCAGGCGCTGCTGTACGCCGTCGTGCAGATCCCGTTCGATGCGGCGCCGGGCCTCGTCGGCGGCGGCCACCACGCGGGCGCGGGAGCGGGCCAGTTCGCGCTCGGCCCGGCGGCGTTCGGTGATGTCGCGGGCGGCGGCGTAGATGAGCCCCCCGTCCGGATCGCGCAGCGCGTTCCACTCCAGCCAGCGCGGGGTCCTGTCCCGGTGGAGGTAGCGGTTCTCGAACCCGACCTGTGCCTCGCCCCGGGCCAGCTCGTCGAGGGAGGCGAGGGTACGGGCCCGGTCGTCGGGGTGGACGAAGTCGATGAAGGGACGGGCCAGCAGCTCCTGGCCCGTATAGCCGAGGGTCCGTTCGAAGGCGGGGTTGACCCGCTTGAAGTAGCCGTCGCTGCCGCCGATGCAGAGCAGGTCGAGGGAGAGGTTGAAGATGCCCTCCAGTTCGAGCTCCGCCTTGCGGCGCCGCCCGTGCACCCCGGCGAAGGCCGCCATGGTGCCGTTCATGCCCTGGAGCAGCTGGGACCAGGTGCCTTCGAAGGCGGCGACGTCGGCGCGGTGGCCGAGTTGCCCGCCGGTGATGGCGGTGTTCATGTCCCGGATCTCGCCGGCCAGGCGTCCGGCCGTCACCCGCAGGCCGCGGAACGCCTCGGCCACTTCGCCGATCTCGTCGCGGCCGGTGTAGCGGACGCCGGAGTCGAGGTCGCCGCCGGAGAGCGTACGGGCGCCGGCGGAGACCTCGGCCAGGGGGCGGGTGATCGAGCGGGACAGCACGACCGCGAGGGCGACGACCGCGACCAGCACCGCCAGCGACACGTCGAGGTCGCGCCTGCGCTGCCCCTGCGTGGCGGCGAGGTCCTGGGACGCGGCGGTCTCCAGGTCCCCGGCCGCCTCGCGTTCCAGGGCGCGCAGGCTCGCGATACGGTCCCCCGACATGTCCAGCCAGCCCGCCAGGGTTGCACGGCGGGCGACCGGGCCGGGCGCGGTCGCCAGGTCGTCGCGCAGGCCCTGGACGGGACGGCCGGCCGGTCCGTAGAGCACGGCTTTCAGCTCGGCCCGCAGCCGCTGGCTCGCGGTGAGGTTGAAGGCGGCGAACTCGGCGGCCTCCAGGTTCTCCCACTGGCTGGCGGTGGCCCGGCGCTCGCCCGTCGGCTCGGCGAACACCACTGCCAGGTCTGTGCGTTCGTGCTCGGCGGCCTCGATCGCGGCCAGGATCGCCAGGTAGGCGTCGGCCGCCTGGCCCGATGCCCTCGCGGGCCGCCCCGAGTCGAGGACGCCGACGATTTCGAGGAATTCGCGCACCAGCGAGCTGTACCGGTCGTCGGCCTCCTGCGCGCCGATGGCGCCGGCCGCGGTCTGGACCCGCAGGGCCAGCAGCTGGTTGCGCTGCGCGAGGAGCCGGCCGTGGATGTCCTCGTCGCTTCCGGTACGGCCCGCCGCCCGCGTCATGGCGGCGTCCAGCGCCCGGTCGGTGGCCCGGGCCCGCGCGGCGCTCTCGCGCTGCCACTGCCGCGTGCCGGGGCTCACCCTCTCCAGCACGGCCGCGGTGCGCTCGCGGGCGAGGGCGTCGGCGACCGCGGCCGTCACGAAGGACATCCGGCTCGCGGCGCGGAAGTCGCGCAGCTGGTCCGCGGTCCGTAACTGGTCCAGGGACGACAGGACGGTGAAGAGAAGCAGCGCGCCCAGCGGCAGCATGACCAGGAGGGCCAGCTTCCGGCCCACGCGCAGCCGGGCGAGCGGCGCGGGACGGCTGGGCGCAGGACGACCGCCGCCGCGTCTGCCGCTTTTCATGGCGAGGACGCCGACGGACCGGTGGCGGCAGCCGTCGGATAGTCCTGGTGATCGTCCAGGTCCTGCTCCACGCTGCGGACGGCCGCGTCCAGGGCCGACTTGACCGGGCGGCCGTCGAGGATGACCGAGGCGAAGGCGATGGAGTAGGCCTTGCTGATCGCCGGGTAGGCGGGGGTCTGCGGGCGTGGCACGGCGGCGCCGTCCTCCAGCTGCTCGATGTACAGGTGCTCGGGGCCGCCCACGGCGTACCTGCCGGACAGCGCGACCGCGCTCCTGGTGGCCGGGATCGCGCCGTTGGCCTGGGTCATGCGGTGGATCTCGGCGGGCTTGAGAAGGAAGGCCAGAAAGCGCCAGGCCGCGTCCCCGTCAGTCGCGTCGGCGGTGATGCCCCACTGCCAGGAGCCCATGCCGGTGACGGTGCCCCGGCCGAAGTCGGGCAGCGGCACGATCGTGACGTCGCCGGGGAAGGCCTTGCTGAACTCGTCGTAGACCCAGTGGCCGACCCAGGAGATCGGGCTGTGGCCCTCGGTGAACGCGTTCTTGTCGTCGTTCGCGGCCAGCAGCCCGGCCTTGGCCCAGCCCTGCATCGTGGTCAGCGCCCCGACGGCCTGCGGGCTGTTCATGACCCCGTCCACGGTGCGGTAGTCGGTGCGGTCGATGAGGTCGGCGCCCGCCGACTGGATGGCGGGGGCGAATCCGTAGGTGAACCACTCGTCGCCGGGCTTGGCCCAGGCCGTCTGCAGGTCCAGCGGCCGCTGCCAGCCCGCCGTACGGAGCTTGCCGAGGATGCCGGTCAGCTCGGCGGCCGTCCAGGCGTCGGCGGGGCCGGTGGGGATGCGGGCGCCGATCTTCCGGAGCGCGGAGCGGCGTACGTACAGGCCCAGGCCCGAGTCGTAGGTGCCGACGCCCCACATCCGCCGGGCATAGGTGCCCTGTTGGGCGATGGTGGGCAGCAGGTCGGCGGTGAGGGACTTCGGGATGCAGGAGCCGATCGGCTTGAGCTTGCCGGACCAGGCGTAGTTGTAGAGGTTCGGGCCGTCGAAGTCCAGGACGTCGGGCAGGTTCCCCGTCGCCGCGGCCGACTTGATCTGCCGCGCGTAGTCGCCCTCCGGGAGCGGGATCAACTTGACCCGCACCGCGCTCTGCGCCGCGTTGAACGCCTTGACCTGCTTGCTGAGGGTGTCGCGCTCGGCGCCCGACTCGTGGAACCAGGCCGTTATGTAGGTCGTCTTGGCGAGCTTGCCGTCACAGGTGGTGTCGGTGGCGGCCGACCGGTCGTCGTTCCCGCCACCGCCACCGCCGCCGCTGCTGCACGCAGTCAGTGCGAGGGCCGCGCCGGCCACCACCGCGACAAGCCTGTTACGCAACCGCATAGCGCACCTCCGCCCTGTCCCGCCGCCTGGCGGACACAGTGGTGCGGGCCGGGCCACATCATACCGGTTTCCCCCGGAATGGCCCCGGTGCGGGCACTATTGACGCGCTGTCACGAACTGGCCGTGGCGGACGCGGTGGCGGTCGCCGTGGCGGTGTCCGACTCGGCCTTCGCGACAGCGCTCTTCACGAGGGTGCGGAGCTTCGCCGGGGTGGGGTCGGCCAGCGTCTCGCCGTTGACCTGCACCACGGGGACGGCCGTGAAGCCGGCCGCCGTGAACGCCTGCTGCGACTTGCGCACCCAGCCGTCGTGGTCGCCGCCCTGTACGCAGGGCACGAACTTCGCCGCGTCGAGCTTCTTCACTTCCGTGCCGACCTTCTTGAGCAGCGTCTCGCTGTTCAGCCCGTCGTCCGTGACGTCCGCCGGCTGCACCGCCCACAGCTTGTCGACGTACTCGGCGAACTTGCCCTGGTCCTGCGCGCACGCGGCCGCGTTGGCCGCGGTCAGCGCGCCGCGTCCGCCGTTGTCGGTGTCCGACTGCGTCACCAGCCGGTAGTCGATCTCCACCTGCCCGGTGGCCAGCAGGCCGGTGAAGACGGCCGCGTACTCCTGCGCGAAGGCCTTGGACTGCGGGCTGCGCAGGTCCTCGTACACCGTCAGCGCCACGGGCACCGTCGGCTTCACCGGCAGCCCGAAACCGTCGGTCGCGACCGCACCCGTCGGCACCTTCACCTCGGTCGCCTTCTGGCCGCGCACATGCGCCCCGATCAGCGCCGACCCGCCGAACACGACCACCAGCGCCACCACCGTCCCCGCGTACGGCCGCCACCGGCTCCCGCGCCCCGCCTTCGGTGCCTTCGGTGCCTTGGGGGCCTTCGCCTTGGACTTCCTCATGTGCCGCCACCTTGTTCAACGCCTGTGCCTCGACCTACGGCGTCTTTGTACCACCGTCGGCGAGGGCCGTTCATGGCAGGGTGTCAGCCGTGGACAACGACAGCGATCCGCGCCCCCTGGTGATCATCGACGCCGCCAACACCGTGGGATCCGTCCCCGACGGCTGGTGGCGCGACCGGCACGGCGCCACCGTCCGGCTCCGCGACGCCCTCGCCCCCCTTGCCGGGCTCGGCCTTCCCGCCACCGCCCCGGGCGTCCCCGGCTGGGCCGCCGTGCCGCCGCTCGACCTCGTCCTGGTCGTCGAGGGCGCCGCGCGGGGCGTGCCGCCGGTCCCGGGCGTACGGGTCGAGGCGGCCCCCGGCAGCGGGGACGACCTCATCGCCGAGCTGGCGGCGGACGCCGGGGCCGCGGGCGGCCGGCGGTGCCTGGTCATCACGGCCGACCGTGAGCTGCGGGCCCGGGTGACGGCGCACGGCGCACTCGTCGCGGGCCCGAGGGTGGTGCGGCCCGCGGCCGGTTGACCGGGGGCGGCGAGCTCAGCGCGTCCGGCGGGCGTAGAGCACCGCGCCGTCGACGGCCGCGACCCGCTTGTAGTCCTTGGCCAGCATCGCGCGCAGCGTCGGCACGTGCGCGGGCCCGTACGCCGCGCCGCGCGAGTCGTCGACGATGAGGTCGGCGGGGCGGCGGGCCATCTCGCGCCGGAAGGTGCGCCAGGCGCCGGGGACGGCGTAGGCCTCGCCGACGCGGGCGGAGGAGCCGCCGCGGCCGCCGGAGAAGTTGGTGAGGAAGCCGGCGGTGAGGAAGCGGGAGGCAGGGGCGCGGCGGGAGAGCCAGTAGTGCTCGGGGTGCATGCCCCAGACGAGGAGGGTGTCGGAGGACGTGGTGTGGGCGCGGATGGCGGAGGCGACGGCCTTGGAGTGGTCGAGCTCGGTCCGGGGGACGGTGAAGCCCCAGGCGAGGAAGGCGCCGCAGGCCAGGGCCGTCCAGGCGGCGGCGGGCTTCCACAGGCGGGGGAGGCCGCGCAGCGCGGCGATGCCGAGAAGGACCAGCGGCGGGAGGAGCTGCAGGTAGTAGTGGCCGTAGAACTGGAAGCCGGTGACGACGGCGAGCCCGGAGGCGGCGAGCCACACCCACAGCTCGGTCCCGGCGAACCGGCGGCGGCGCGCGGCCAGGTAGAGCAGCGGGAGTACGAGGCCTGCGCCCGCCGCCGCCAGGATGCCCACGTTGCCGAGCGCGCGGCCCAGCACGGCCGGCCAGGCGCCCTGCGGGGAGATGTACGCCGCGGAGCCCGTCACCGTCCAGAACACGAACCGCCGCGCGCCGACCGACAGGGCCACGGCGGCGACCGGAACCACCGCTCCCCCGGCGAGCCACGCCCAGGCCCACCGGTCCCGCGTCCCCACCACCACGGCCGGCGGCGCCGCGACGACCCGTACGGCGACCGCGGAGCCGCCGCCTCCGTCGGCGTCGGAGTCGGCCAGTGGCTCGCGGGGCTCGCGGGGCCGTACGAGCACCGCCCGTTCCGCTCCCGCGTCGCGCCACGCGCGCCACAGCATCCAGGCCACCGGGAGCAGCACCACCGCCCCGGTCTGCTTGGTGAGCGCCGCGCCGGCCACCGCCAGCCCGGCCCAGCCCCAGCGGGCACGGTCGGCGCACCACATGGCGGCGACCGTCCATGGCAGGGTGAAGACCTCGAAGTTGGCGGCCTGGGTGTCCTCGGGGGCGAGCCCGATCGAGAGCAGCAGGTAGCCGAAGCCCGCGACGGCGCCCCATGGTCCGCCCCAGCGGCGCCGGGCCATCGAGGCGAGCAGAGCGGCGGTGAGGACGTGGGCGAGCACCGCCAGCACCCGCAGCGGCCACAGGGAACCGTCGCCGAAGAGCGCGAAGGCGCCCTCGTAGAGCCAGGGCAGCAACGGCGGCTTGCGGTCGACGACATCGCCGTAGAGCGAGCCACCGGCCGCGAGTATCCGAGCCTGCGTGGCGAGGAAGCCCTCGTCCGGATTCCAGACCGGCCGTACGAAGGACGGCAGATGGAGCAGGGCCGCGCACACCGCGAACGCGGGGATCGTCAGGCGCGTGACACGCGGAAGGCGGCGGCTCGGCACACGGGTCAACCTACCCGACGTCTTGCTGACGCATCCGGCTGTGCCCGTGCCCGTACGCGAAGTAGATGACGAAGCCGAGCACCATCCACAACAGGAACCGCAGCCAGGTCTCGGCCGGCAGGTTGAGCATCAGCCACAGCGTGGCCATCACGGACAGCGCCGGCACCCAGGGAACGAAGGGCGTACGGAAGGAACGCGGCAGGTCGGGGCGGCTGCGGCGGAGCATCACCACGCCGATCGCGACGACGATGAACGCGAAGAGCGTCCCGATATTCACCAGTTCGGCCAGTTCGGAGATGCTGGTGAAGCCCGCGACGAGCGCGATGATGCCGCCGAGCAGCATCGTTGAGCGGTAGGGGGTCCTGAAGTGCGGATGCACGCGGGAGAAGAAGCGCGGCAGCAGCCCGTCCCGGCTCATGGCGAAGAACACCCGGGTCTGGCCGAGCAGCAGGATCATGCAGACGGCCGTGAGCCCGATGGCCGCGCCGAAGCTGATCAGGCCTGCCCAGAAAGGGTGTCCGGTGTCCTTGAAGGCGTCGGCGAGCGGGGCGTCGACGGACAGTTTGCTGTACTTCTCCATGCCCGTGACGACCACGGACACAGCCACGTAC
This sequence comes from Streptomyces sp. NBC_01537, assembly GCF_045040445.1. NCBI lineage: Bacteria > Bacillati > Actinomycetota > Actinomycetes > Kitasatosporales > Streptomycetaceae > Streptomyces > Streptomyces sp. NBC_01537. The sequence goes on from NZ_CP109392.1 coordinate 2,290,734, forward strand.
AGCACCGTGCAGATGGCGAGCGAGCCGAGGATGCCGCGCGGGACGTCCCGTTGGGGGTTCTTGGTCTCCTCGGCGGCGGTCGCGACGATGTCGAAGCCGATGTACGCGAAGAAGACCACGGCGGCGGCGGTGAAGATGCCCATCACGCCGAAATCGGTCGGGGTGTAGCCGAAGATCAACTGGATCAGGGGTGCCTTGAGGTTCGATTCGGCGGCCGGGGTCGGGACGGCGTCCGGGATGAAGGGCGTGTAGTTGTCGCCGACGATGAAGAAGGTGCCCACGACGATGACGATGAGCACCACCGTGACCTTGATGGCCACGACGACCGAGGTGACCCGGGCGGACAGCTTCGCCCCTCCGACCAGGATCGCGGTGAGCACCAGGACCAGCAGGAAGGCCAGCAGGTCGAAGTGGGTATCGGTGTCGGTGCTGCCGGCCAGCGCGGTGGGCAGGTGCCAGCCGACGTTGTCCATGAGAGAGCGGATGTAGCCGGACCAGCCGACGGACACCACCGCGCAGCCGAGGGCGAGTTCGAGGATGAGGTCCCAGCCGATGATCCAGGCGGGCAGTTCGCCGAGCGTCGCGAACGAGAAGGTGTACGCGGATCCGGCGACCGGCACGGTGGAGGCGAACTCGGCGTAGCACAGCGCCGCGAGGCCGCACACGATGCCGGAGAGAACGAAGGCCAGAGCCACCGCCGGGCCGGCGTTGTTCTTGGCGACCTGTCCGGTGAGGACGAAGATGCCGGTGCCGATGATGACACCGACACCGAAGACCGTGAGGTCGAGGGCGGACAGCGATCTCTTGAGCGCGTGCTCCGGCTCCTCGGTGTCCGCGATGGACTGTTCGACGGATTTGGTCCGGAAGAAGCTGTTCCTTCTGACGTTCACCGGCGCATCACAGCACTTGCCGGTGCCGGTGAACAGGGTCGGCGCGCGGGGGATCACCCGTAAAGGTGATCCCCCGCAGCGTGGCTACTCTCCGGCGACCCGGGCCGGCTCGTCCTCGTACCGGCCGTCCAGCTTCGAGACCAGGCCTGTGACCTGGCGTGCGATGTCCGGGGCCGTCAGCCCGATCTCGGCCATGATCTCCTTGCGGGAGGCGTGGTCGAGGAACTGCTGCGGGATGCCGAAGTCGCGCAGCGGCACGTCAACGCCCGCGTCGCGCAGGGCCTGCGAGATCGCGGAGCCGACGCCGCCGACGCGGCCGTTGTCCTCGACGGTGACGACGACCCGGTGGCGGGCGGCGAGGCCGGGCAGGGCCTCGTCGACCGGCTTGACCCAGCGGGGGTCGACGACGGTGGTGGTGATGCCCTGGGCGTCGAGCAGCCCGGCGATCTCCAGGCACATCGGCGCCAGCGCGCCGACCGAGACCAGCAGTACGTCAGGGCTCCCGGAGCCCGCCTCGCGCAGCACGTCCATGCCGCCGACGGTGCCGACCGCCTTGACGGCCGGGCCGACCGCGCCCTTGGAGTAGCGCACGACGGTGGGCGCGTCCTCGACCTGTACGGCCTCGCGCAGTTGGGCGCGTACCTGGTCGGCGTCGCGCGGGGCGGCGATCCGCAGGCCCGGGACGACCTGGAGGATGGACATGTCCCACATGCCGTTGTGCGAGGCCCCGTCGGTGCCGGTGACGCCGGCCCGGTCCAGGACGAAGGTGACGCCGCACTTGTGCAGGGCGACATCCATCAGGACCTGGTCGAAGGCCCGGTTGAGGAAGGTCGCGTAGACCGCGAAGACCGGGTGCAGCCCGCCGGTGGCCAGCCCGGCCGCCGAGGTGGCGGCGTGCTGCTCGGCGATGCCGACGTCGTAGACCCGGTCGGGGAAGGCCCTGGCGAACTTGTCGAGCCCGACCGGCTGGAGCATGGCGGCGGTGATCGCCACGATGTCCTTGCGCTCCTTGCCGAGCTTGACCATCTCCTCGCCGAAGACCGAGGTCCAGTCGGCGCCGCCGGCCGAGATCGGCAGGCCGGTGTCGGGGTGGATCGGGCCGATGCCGTGGAAGCGGTCGGCCTCGTCCTGCTCGGCCGGGATGTAGCCGCGGCCCTTCTCGGTGATGCAGTGCACGATCACCGGGCCGCCGAATCGCTTCGCCCGGGTGAGCGCGGACTCCAGGGCCTCGATGTCGTGGCCGTCGATCGGGCCGACGTACTTCAGGCCGAGGTCCTCGAACATGCCCTGGGGGGCGATGAAGTCCTTCAGGCCCTTCTTGGCGCCGTGCAGCGTCTCGTACAGCGGCTTGCCGATGAGCGGGGTGCGCTCCAGCAGGTCCTTCGTACGGGTGAGGAACTGCTCGTAGCCGTCGGTGGTGCGCAGCGTCGCGAGGTGGTCGGCGAGGCCGCCGATCGTGGGCGCGTAGGAACGCTCGTTGTCATTGACGACGATGACGAGCGGGCGGTCCTTTGCGGCGGCGATGTTGTTGAGCGCCTCCCAGGCCATGCCACCGGTCAGCGCCCCGTCGCCGATGACGGCGACGACGTGGTCCTGTCTGCCGAGCAGCTCATTGGCCTTGGCGAGGCCGTCGGCCCAGCCCAGGACCGTGGAGGCGTGGCTGTTCTCGATGACGTCGTGCTCGGACTCGGCCCGGGAGGGGTAGCCGGACAGGCCGCCCTTGCCCTTGAGCCTGCTGAAGTCCTGACGGCCGGTGAGCAGCTTGTGCACGTAGGACTGGTGTCCGGTGTCGAAGAGCACCTTGTCCCGGGGCGAGTCGAAGACCCGGTGCATGGCGATGGTCAGCTCGACCACGCCGAGGTTGGGGCCCAGATGGCCGCCGGTCTTGGAGACCTCCTCGACAAGGAAGGTACGGATCTCCCCGGCCAGCTCCACCAGCTGGTCCGGGCTGAGCCGGTCGAGGTCGCGCGGTGCCTTGATACGGGTCAGCAGCGCCACCCGTGCCTCCTTGCTGTCGCTTTCCCGGTTTCCCGAGTTTCCGAGTCTAAGTGCTGGGGTTCCGGCCCCCGCACACACCCGTGCCCGGTAGCGGGAACGATCATTCCCGGTACCGGGCCGCGGATCTTCCGGCTGCGGGCCGTCTGTGGTCCTCGCCCGCCACGGTCCGGCGTCCGCCAACGGAACAAGACCAATAACGCGGGCGCCGGGCAGATACGTTCCTGCCCGGCGCCCGAGGAGACGGCTTCCGCCCGTCCGGCCAGGGTTACGCCCGGCCGGCGGCCTTCTGGCTCTTGCGGGAGACGGAGTCGATGACCACGGCGCCGAGGAGGACCGCGCCGGTGATCATGTACTGGATGGACGTGTTCATGTTGAGCAGGTCCAGGCCGGTCTGGATGGACTGGATGACCAGCATGCCCAGCAGGGCCGACCAGACGCTGCCCCGGCCACCGAAGAGGCTGGTGCCGCCGATGACCGTGGCCGCGATGGCCAGCATCAGGATGTTGCCGCCGCCGGAGGTCAGCGACGCGCTCGAGGTCTGCCCGGCGAAGAACATGCCGCCGACCGCCGCGAAACCGCCGGAGATGGCGAACACGGTGATCCGGACCATGGGCACGCTGATGCCGGCGCGGCGGGCGGCCTCGATGCCGCCGCCGACCGCGAAGACCTTTCGGCCGTACGTGGTGCGCCGCAGCACGAAGTCCACGATCACCAGCGACGCGAGGAAGATCACCAGGGCGTTGGACACGCCGGAGGAGTTGTTCAGCACCGCCGCGGCCACGAAGGACGCCACGGCGAGCGCGCCGACCCGCAGCGCGATCTCGCTGCTGGGCCGGAAGGGCACCCCGGCGGCCTTGCGGCGGCGCTGGTCCATGAGCGAGCCGACGAGCAGGGAGGCCACGCCGAGACCGGCCAGCAGGTAGGCGCCGATGACGGCCTGGTCCATGAAGAAGGAGCTCTGGCCGAGGAGGTACACCGGGCCGCTGTCGGACGGGATGTTGATGGTGCCGCTCGAACCGAGCAACCACAGCATCAGGCCGTTCCAGCCGAGGAAGCCGGCCAGGGTCACGACGAAGGCGGGCACCCCGATCCTGGCGAAGAACCAGCCCTGCAGGGCGCCGATGCCGATGCCGGTGATGACGGTCAGGACCAGGGCCAGCCAGGCGTTCATGCCGTGGGTGACCACGAAGACGGCGAACACCGTGGACGCCAGTCCGCTGACCGAGCCGACGGACAGGTCGATCTCCCCGAGCAGCAGCACGAACACCAGGCCGATGGCGAGCATGCCGGTGGCCGAGAGGTAGTAGCTGATGTTGGACAGGTTGTCCGCGCTGAGGAAACGGTCGTTCTGGAGCTGGAAGATGGTCCAGATGACGATCAGGCCGAGGAAGACCGGCAGCGAGCCCAGCTCACCGCCCTTCACCTTGCGCTTGAACTCGGTGATATAGCCCTTCAGCCCCTCCTCACGGACGAGCAGCCGCGGGTCGACGACGGATACCGCCGCGGCCGTGGGGTCGTCGGCGGGCGCCACGGTGTCCTGGTGCCCCTGGTCCGGGTCGGGCTTCACGGTCTTGGAAATGTCGCTCACTTTGCCGCCTCCGTGGTGCGCCCCGCGCGACGGGTCACGGCGTTGTCCGTGGCACCGGTGATCGCGGCGATGATCTCTTCGTGGCTGGTGTCCTTCACCGGGAAGGACCCGTTGTTCTTGCCCAGGCGCAGGACGGCGACGGTGTCCGCGACCGCCTTGACGTCGGCCATGTTGTGGCTGATGAGGATGACGCCCAGGTTGCGCTCGCGCAGCCGCTCGACCAGGTCGAGGACCTGCGCGGTCTGCTCGACGCCGAGGGCGGCGGTGGGCTCGTCGAGGATGACGACCTTCGGCTCGCCGATGAGGGCGCGGGCGATGGCGACGACCTGGCGCTGGCCGCCGGACAGGCTCGCGATCGGGATGCGTACGCTCGGGATGCGGATGGAGAGCGTGCTCAGCAGCTCCCGGGAGTTCTTCTCCATCGTCACCTCGTCGATGACGCCGCGGTGCAGCAGCTCGCGTCCGAGGTAGAGGTTGCCGACAACGTCGAGGTTGTCGCACAGGGCGAGGTCCTGGTAGACGGTGGCGACGCCGAGTCCCTGGGCGTCGTGCGGCTTGTTGATGCTGACCGGGTTGCCCTCCCACTCGATGACGCCCTCATCGATGGGGTGCACACCCGCGATCGTCTTGACCAGGGTGGACTTTCCCGCCCCGTTGTCGCCGACCAGGGCGACTACTTCTCCGGCATGGACCTCCAGCTCGACATCGGTGAGTGCCTGTACCGCACCGAATCGCTTGGAGACTCCGCGCAACGCCAGCACGGGCGTAGCGGACACGTGAACCATCTCCTTCGCCGCCTGACCGGCGGGGATGCCGCGCTTGGGGACAGGCGCGGAGGGATGTGCAAGAAGCACAGGTTTACAAGATGAACATGCGCGAATCCGCTGCCTTTGGCAACGGTTCCGTCCGACGCCCGCCCCGGCAGCGGGGTGTGAAGTGGGGCGGGCGTCGGACAGGCTTCGCGGGACCGCTGGGCGGTCCGGTTACCGGTCTTACTGGAGACCGGCGGTCTTGCAGGCCGCGGCGAACTCGGTGGTGCAGATGTCAGCCACGCTCCACAGCTTGTCCTTCACGACCGTGTCCGCGATGTTGGCCTTGGTGACCGACACCGGGGTCAGCAGCGTCGAGGGGACCTTGTCACCGGAGCCGCTGGTCAGCGTGGTGGTGGTCAGCGAGTCGATGCTCTTGCCGTTGAGCAGGTTCACCGCGAGCTCGGCGGCCGTGTCGGCCTCCGGCTTGTAGGCCTTGTAGACGGTGCTGGACTGGGTACCGGCGACGATCCGCTGGATGCCCGCGAGCTCCGCGTCCTGGCCGGTCAGCGGGATGCCGCTGATGCCGGCGCCCTTGAGGACCGTGGCGATGCCGCCGGCCATGCCGTCGTTGGCGGCGTAGACGCCCGCGATGTTCTTGGCGCCGAGCTGGGTGATCGCGGCGGACATCTTCTGGGCCGCGACGGTGTCCTTCCAGAGACCGGACTGCTCGTAGGCGATGGTGACCTTGCCGTCGAGGGCCTTGTGCGCGCCGGCCTTGAACTGCGCGGCGTTCGGGTCGGCGTCGTCACCGTTGATCATGACGACCTTGGAGGCGGTGGTCGCCTTGGAGCCGAGCGCGGTGAGCAGCGCCTCACCCTGGAGCTGGCCGACCTTCTCGTTGTCGAAGGAGACGTACGCGGAGACCGGGCCCTGGGCGAGACGGTCGTAGGCGACGACCTTGATGCCCTTGTCCACTGCCTTCTGAATGGAGGACTTGATCGCGGCGGAGTCCTGGGCGCTGATCACGATGACCTTGACGCCCTTGGTGATCATGTTGCTGACCTGCTGCGCCTGCTTGGCCGCATCGCCCGCCGCGTTCGCGTACTGGACGGAACAGTCGGAGCACAGCGCCTTGACCTTGGCCTCGAACAGGGGCTTGTCGAACTTCTCGTACCGGGCGGTAACGCTGTCGGGGAGCAGCAGGCCGATGGTCTTGTCGGAGCTGCTGCTGCCGGAGTCGTCGCCGGCCTTGCCACAGGCGGCCACAGAAAGGGCCATCGAGACCGCGGCGGTGCCGATAACGACTCTACGCATCATTGCGTTCATTTGGGGTTGCCTCCCTGACAGGGCCGCAACGCTGCGGCCGAGGTGAACGTGAGTCAACTCGGCCGCAGCTTTGTCGTCAAGAAGTAAATCCTTAACGAGATGGCAACGGTGCGTTTCGTTATCTAGGTGAACGCAGCGTCACCCTGTGAAGGCCGGTGCGACTGAGGGGACAGTACCATCCAAAAGGTGTGAATCGCCCACCTCGCTCAAGGCCAGTGCCAGCGCGCCCAGAACCTCCGCGCGGGCCCCGAGGGCGCCCGGGACGACCGCGAGCCGGCGGGCGGCGCTGGGGATGGCGTAACGGGCCACGGACTCCCTGATCGGGCCGAGCACCAGCTCACCGGCCTCAGCGAGGTCGCCGCCGAGGACGACGCGGCTCGGATTGAGCAGATTGCACAGGCTGGCGACGCCCATGCCCACGTGCCGGCCGATGTCGGCGACCACCCGGCGGCAGCCCGGATCGCCCTCGCGGGCCAGCTGAACCATCCTCGGCATGGTCAGGTCGGAGCCGTGGCTGGCGCGCAGCAGCCCCAGCACATAGCGGGCGGCGGTGAAGGTCTCCAGGCAGCCCCGGTTTCCGCAGCGGCAGACCGGGCCGGCCTCGTCGAGCGTGATGTGGCCGATCTCGCCGGCCGTGCCGCCGGGGCCCCGGTAGATCCGGCCGTCGATCACCAGGCCGGCGCCGACACCGCTGGCGACCTTGATGTACGCGAGGTCCTTGACCCCCCGGCCCGCGCCCCAGACCAGCTCCCCCAGCGCTCCCAGGTTGGCGTCGTTGTCCGCCTGGACGGGCATCCGCAGCCGCTCCGCGAGCTCCTGGCGCGGGTTGATGCCCGCCCAGCCCGGCAGGATCGCGGACGAGCCCAGGGTGCCGGTCTCCAGGTCGATCGGGCCGGGGACGCCCAGGCCCACCCCGAGCACCTTCGCCGGGTCCACGCCGGTGGACTCGATCAGCCTTCCGACCAGGTGTTCCGCCCGGTCGAAGCCCTCCGAGGCGGAGGCGTCGACATCAATCGGCTCGGACTGCTCGGCCAGCACCTGGTGGGCCAGATTGCCCACCGCGACCCGCAGATGGGAGTGGCCGAAATCGACCCCCACCACGATCCCGGCGTCCCCGGACAGCGTCACACTGCGGGCCCGGCGGCCGCCCGAGGAGGTCGGGGTGACCTCCACCGTGCCGTTGTCCTTCAACTCCCGGACGATATTGGAGACGGTGGCCGCCGACAGCCCGGTGCTCCGGGCGATCTCCGCCTGGGTGAGCGATCCCGCCAGCCGTACGGCCCGGACCACCCGTTCCAGATTGGCCCGGTGCAGCGATGACTGCGATCCCGGAGTCTCCACAACGACCCACTCCTGCCGGTACGTAACGGCGGAACCGCATCAGTGAGACCCCGTCGTCTACAACATGTGAACTCTAAGCTGAGCGTTTGGGCTTGCATCCCGTCAAGGGGGAGAGCCACACCGTTATCGGAATCGGCCAAAAACAACAGGACGGCCCCGCTGTACCGCGGGGCCGCCGGGAGGGTGTGCTTCCGGTGAGAAGTTGAATGTGTGACTACTTGAGGGTGCCCGCCGTGAGGCCCGACTGCACCTGGCGCTGGAAGGAGAGATAGACCGCGAGCACCGGGAGCATCGCGATCGTCATGCCCGCGAAGAGCGCCGGCTTGTCGCCCGCGTACCCCTGCGTCAGCGCCAGGTTCACCAGCCCCTGGGCGAGCATCGAGCGGTCCGGGTCGGTGCTGCTCTGCGGCTGCATCAGGGTGACCGGGAGGATGTACTGGTTCCACTGGCCCAGCACGTTGAAGATCCCGACGCTCAGCAGACCGGGCTTGGCCATCGGCAGCATCACCTGGAAGAACACCCGGCTGTGCGAGGCGCCGTCGATCACCGCGGCCTCGTGGATGGCGGTCGGCAGCGTCCGGAAGAAGGAGTGCATGAAGAAGACGGTGAACGGCAGCGAGTACGCGACGTAGACCAGGATCAGGCCCTGGTAGGTGTTGAGCATCCCGAGGTTGCGCACCATGAAGAACAGCGGCACCAGCGCCAGGTACACCGGGAACATCGCGCCGCCGACGAACAGGAAGTAGATGAACCTGTTCCCGGGGAAGTCGTAGCGGGCCAGCACGTACGCGGCCATCGAGCCGAACAGCATGGTCAGCGGCACCGAGAAGGCCATCACGATCAGGGTGTTGACGAAGAAGCCGCCGATCCCCTTCTCCCAGGCCCTGGTGAAGGCGTCGAAACCCCAGTGCGCGGGCCACGTCCAGGCACTGCCGCCGATCTGGGCGTCGGTCTTGAACGAGCCGAGGACGATCCAGACCAGCGGCAGCACGATCATCACCGCCCACAGCGCGAGGAAACCGTGCGAGAAGACATTGAGGACGCCGTCGCCACCGCCCCGTGCGCCGTCCGCCGAGCCGCGCCGTGTCGCCGCGACGCCCTGCACCGGAACCCTGGCCGCGGCGTCTGCCCCGGCCTCCTTGATGGGTGTGCTCATCACGCGTCCCCGCTCAGAACTCGATGCGGTCACGGCGGGAGACCCGCAGCGTGATCGCGGAGAGGATCAATGTCAGCAGCAGGATCACCACGCCCATCGCACAGGCGTATCCGCTCTTGCCGAAGGCCTGGAAGTTCCGCATCAGATAGGTCGACATGACCTCGCTGTGGTGATCGGGCCCGCCTCCGTAAGCGGTCCCCTGGGTCAGGCCGGCGACCAGCGCGAAGAAGTCCATCGCGAAGATCGAGATGTACACCCAGGCGGTCTGCACGCTGTCCCACAGCAGCGGGAGGGTGATCTTGAAGAAGGTCTGCCCGCGGGCGGCGCCGTCCAGCAGCGCGGCCTCGTAGATGTCCTTGGGGATGGACTGCATCGCCGCTGAGAAGAGCACCAGGTAGAAGCCGACGCCCGCCCAGATCTGGATCGCCAGCAGCGCCCAGAGCACCAGGTCCGGGTCGTTCAGCCACTCGACCGGGTCGGCCGCGCTCACCAGGTGCAGCTTGATCAGGACCCCGTTGAGCAGACCCGCCCCGTCGCTGCGGTAGACCGCCCCGAACAGCACGATGAGGATCGCCACCGAGAGCACCTGGGGGAAGAAGAAGATCACCTTGTACAGGGCGGAGCCGCGTACCCCCTGGACGCCGCCGACCGCTCCGCGCCCGCCCACATTGAGCATGAAGGCGAAGAACAGCGCGAGCAGGATGGTGATCACCGGCAGGAAGAGCAGCAGCAGGAGGTTGTGCGTCAGCGCCGTCATGAAGACGTCGTCCGACAAGAGCGCCTTGTAGTTGTCGATCCCGACGAAGTTCATCGTCTGGGACTGGCCCTGCCAGTCGGTCAGCGAATAACCGATGGTCTGGAGGTACGGCCAGATCACGAAGATCAGATAGAGAGCCACCGGGAGGACGAGGAATCCCGCGATGAACGGGTACTTGCGGTGCTGCATGGCTTCCTCCTGGTCGACCGCCCGGCGCGGAGTGCCGCTCCCGCCGCGCCGGACATTCTCCTTCGGTCAGGCTCTCGGACTCCGGACAGCCCTAGGCCTTCTTGGCCTTCTCGGCGGCGGTCTTGGCCCGCTGGAGCCACTGCGCCGGGGTGATGCGCTTGGCCATCAGCTCCGCGCTCGCGTCGGCGATGTCGGTGTCGAACTGGCTGTGGGTGTTGGGGTAGTTGTAGTTGAAGGTGTTGCTGCCCGCCGCCTTCAGCGCAACCACCGTGGAGGCCGTTCCCGGACGCAGTTTGACGTCCGAGCCGACGCCGTCCTTGAGGACGGTGAGGGAGTTGGCCGCCGCCGCGAATCTGCTGGAGCCGTCCTTGGTCAGCATCAGCCGCAGGAATTCCAGGCCGCCGGCCTTGTTCTTGGCCTTCTCCGGGACGATGAAGGGCTCCCCCGCGCCGGCCCGGATGGCCTCGAAGGGCAGCTTGTCGCCGGGCAGCGACGGCAGCGGCATGAACTTCATGTCGAAGTCCGACGGAGTGGCTTTCAGCTGCTCGTTCTCCAGCCAGGCACCGCACGGGATGAACGCGGCCTTGTACTCGTTCCAGGCGGTCTGCGACTCGATGTGCGTCAGACCGTTGGTGCCCGGCAGCAGATAGCCCTTGGTGACGATCTCGTAGAGCGCGTCGACCGCCGTCTTTGCGGGGGCCTCGTCCCAGACGGCGGTGTCGAGCGCGTCGATCCGCTTGACGTATTCCAGGCCGCCGTTCTTGGCGATCAGGTCCATCAGGACGACATTGATGTAATAGGGGTATTTGCCCTGGTGGCAGAAGGGGGCGATGCCCGCTTTCTTGATCTCCGCGGACAGGGACATGAAGTCCGCCCAGGTCTTGGGCTCGGTCCAGCCCTTGTCCTTGAAGAGCTTCCCGGAATACCAGAAGCCCCAGACGGTGAAAATGTAGCTCAGCTGGCGCATCTTGCCGTCGGCGAACGAGCCGGTCTCGATGGTGCCGGGCTGGAGCACGTCCCGGATCTTCTTGGTGGGGTCGTCGATGTACGGGGCGTCGAGCAGCGGGGTGAGGTCCGCCAGCTGGCCGTTCTTGTACAGGACGTCCAGCTTGATCTGCTGGGCTCCCGAGTCGTCGATGACATCGGGCGGGTTGCCGGCGTTGAAGCGCGGCTGGAGTTTGCCGGTGATGTCCTGCGTCGAGGAGACGGCCGCCGTCGACCCCTTGTGCTTGGACTCGTAGAGCTTCGCGAACGACTTGGCGTAGGCATCGCCGTAGCCGCCCTTGAAGATCACGATGTCCAGGCCGGCCGAATCGTTGACGCCGAACGGATTGGTCTTGGTCTTCGTCCCCGTCTTCTCCGTGCTGGTGCCGCCGCCACTGGAGGCGCAGGCGCTCAGCAGGCCCGCGGCCGGGACCGCCAGCAGACTCGCTGCCGTCACACTCTTGATGAGAGCACGCCGGTTCACATCAGGGTTCACAGGGTTCGCGGAGTTCATTTCGGATCCCTTGCTCGGCCTAGCCTGGACCCAGAAAGGTATAGTCCAGTTCCTGTGAGGTGAGCAAGGTCATACGCGCGTTTGGCGGACACCTTTTCCTGGTTGAGACCCCCGCGTAACCGGACCGGGCCCGTACCCCGGAAAAGGGGTACGGGCCCGTGACCGGCCGAATCATCCCATTTACTTGCGGATGAGCGAGCGCAGCACGTACTGCAGGATGCCGCCGTTGCGGTAGTAGTCCGCCTCGCCGGGGGTGTCGATGCGGACGACCGCGTCGAAGTCCACACCGGTGTCGGTGGTGACGGTGACGGTGGCGGGGGTGGTGCCGTCGTTGAGGACGGTGACGCCGGTGAAGGAGAAGGTCTCCTCGCCGGTCAGGCCCAGGGACTCCGCCGAGGTGCCCTCGGGGAACTGCAGGGGCAGGACGCCCATGCCGATGAGGTTCGAGCGGTGGATGCGCTCGTAGGACTCGGCGATGACGGCCTTGACGCCGAGCAGCGAGGTGCCCTTGGCCGCCCAGTCGCGCGACGAGCCGGAGCCGTACTCCTTGCCGGCCAGGATGACCAGCGGGATGCCGGCGGCCTGGTAGTTCTGCGAGGCGTCGTAGATGAAGGCGACCGGGCCGCCGTCCTTGGTGAAGTCGCGGGTGAAGCCGCCCTCGGTGCCGGGCGCGACCTGGTTGCGCAGCCGGATGTTGGCGAAGGTGCCGCGGATCATGACCTCGTGGTTGCCGCGGCGGGAGCCGTAGCTGTTGAAGTCACGGCGCTCGACGCCGTGCTCGGTGAGGTACTTGCCGGCCGGGGTGTCGGCCTTGATCGCGCCGGCCGGGGAGATGTGGTCGGTGGTGACCGAGTCGCCCAGCTTGGCGAGCACACGGGCGCCGGAGATGTCGGTGACCGGGCTCGGGTCGGCCTGCATGCCGTCGAAGTACGGGGGCTTGCGGACGTAGGTGGACTGCGCGTCCCACTCGAAGGTGTCGCCGGTCGGGATCGGCAGCGACTGCCACTGCGCGTCACCCGCGAAGACGTCCTTGTAGGACTCGCCGAACATGTCCTGGCCGATCGCGGAGGCGACGACCTCGTTGACCTCCTGCTCGGACGGCCAGAGGTCGTCCAGGTAGACCGGCTTGCCGTCCTGGTCGGTGCCGAGGGCGTCCTTGGTGATGTCCACCTTCATCGAGCCCGCGATGGCGTACGCGACGACCAGCGGCGGCGAGGCGAGGTAGTTCATCTTGACGTCGGGGTTGATCCGGCCCTCGAAGTTGCGGTTGCCCGACAGGACCGAGGTGACGGCCAGGTCGTGCTCGTTGACCGCCTTGGAGACCTCCTCCGGCAGCGGGCCGGAGTTGCCGATGCAGGTGGTGCAGCCGTAGCCGACCAGGTTGAAGCCGAGCTTGTCGAGGTACGGGGTGAGGCCGGCGCGGTCGAAGTAGTCGGTGACGACCTTCGAGCCCGGGGCCAGGGTGGTCTTGACCCACGGCTTGCGGGTCAGGCCCTTCTCGACGGCCTTCTTGGCCACGAGGGCCGCGGCCACCATGACGTAGGGGTTCGAGGTGTTGGTGCAGGAGGTGATCGCGGCGACCGTGACGGCGCCGTGGTCGATCACGTACGTCGAGCCGTCGGGCGCCGTGACCGTGGTCGGGCGGGTCGGCACGCCGTTGGTCGCGGCGGGGGCGTCGGAGGCCGGGAAGGACTCCTTGCCCGCCTCGTCGTCGTCCTCGACGTAGTTGCGCACGTCCTGCGCGAACTGCTGCGCGGCGTTGGCCAGGACGATGCGGTCCTGCGGGCGCTTCGGGCCGGCGATGGAGGGGACGACCGTGGAGAGGTCCAGCTCCAGCTTCTCGGAGAAGTCCGGCTCGGCGGCCGGGTCCAGCCACAGGCCCTGAGCCTTGGCGTACGCCTCGACGAGCGCGAGCTGCTGCTCGCTGCGGCCGGTGAGCTTGAGGTAGCTGATCGTCTCGGCGTCGATCGGGAAGATCGCGGCGGTCGAGCCGAACTCCGGCGACATGTTGCCGATGGTCGCGCGGTTGGCGAGCGAGGTCGCCGAGACGCCCTCACCGTAGAACTCGACGAACTTGCCGACGACGCCGTGCTTGCGCAGCATCTCGGTGATCGTGAGGACCAGGTCGGTGGCGGTGGTGCCGGTCGGCAGCTCGCCGGTCAGCTTGAAGCCGACCACGCGCGGGATCAGCATCGACACCGGCTGGCCGAGCAGCGCGGACTCCGCCTCGATGCCGCCGACGCCCCAGCCCAGCACGCCCAGGCCGTTGACCATCGTGGTGTGCGAGTCGGTGCCGACCAGGGTGTCGGGGTACGCCTGGCCGTTGCGGACCATGACGGTGCGGGCCAGGTGCTCGATGTTGACCTGGTGGACGATGCCGGTGCCCGGCGGGACGACCTTGAACTCGTCGAACGCGGTCTGGCCCCAGCGCAGGAACTGGTAGCGCTCGCGGTTGCGGCCGTACTCCAGCTCGACGTTCTGCGCGAAGGCGTCGTTCGTGCCGAACTTGTCCGCGATGACGGAGTGGTCGATGACCAGCTCGGCCGGTGCCAGGGGGTTGATCTTCGCCGGGTCGCCGCCCAGCTCCTTCACGGCCTCACGCATGGTGGCGAGGTCCACGACACAGGGCACACCGGTGAAGTCCTGCATGATCACGCGGGCCGGCGTGAACTGGATCTCCTGGCTCGGCTGCGCCTGGGAGTCCCAGCCGCCGATCGCCCGGATGTGGTCGGCGGTGATGTTCGCGCCGTCCTCGGTACGGAGCAGGTTCTCCAGCAGCACCTTCAGGCTGTAAGGGAGGCGCTCGGAGCCCTCGACCTTGTCCAGCTTGAAGATCTCGTACGACTCGTCGCCCACCTGCAGCGTGCTGCGGGCGTCGAAGCTGTTCGCCGACACGACAGTCTCCTTCATTGCATGAATTCCGCGTACCACCGCAATGCTGCCGCTCGGCCCTGTTGGCCGATCCGCTAAGGTAGGGCTAAGTTAGGCTAGCCTTACTGGACTGCGGCAGCGGTACGCCCCGGCAGATATCTCGATGTCGAGATAACTCTAGTACATGACCGTCGAACGGTCATGCCCCGGGCGCGCTGCGTCCTGCATCGGGATGCCCCGCATCGGCGTGGTCGGGCCAGGCGACGGCGTAGGCCGCGTCGCGTCCGGTGCCCGCCCGGGCGAACCGGAGCAGTTCCCGGACGATGCCCGCGTTGCCCATGGCCCAGCCGGTCCGGGGTTCGGGTTCGCTGGGGGTCGCCCGGTGCTCGGTGTTCGACCAGCGGGCGCCGTCGGCGTCCCTGGTCGCCCGGGCGGCCAGGTCCTCGACGAGCACCTCCGCGAAGTCCAGGCCGTCGCCGCCCTCCTGGTGGCGGTCGCAGGCCATGGCCAGCACCCCGGCGGTGCCGCAGCAGCGGCCGCTGTTGTCCCAGAAGCCGGGCCGCAGCCGTTGCGGCAGGCCGGAGTTGACCGGTCCGCCGCCCGGCGGACGGCGGCCAGCGCGTAGGCGATGCCCAGCGTGCCGTGCGAGACGTGATGGAAACGGGCGGGCGCTCCGACCCGGAACTCCCAGTGGACGCCGCCCACGGTCGCTCCCGCGGTCCGCAGGTAGGGCGTCACGGCGAGCACGGCCAGGTCGACATCGCCGCAGGCCAGCGCGCCGAGCGCGATACCGGCGTTGCCGGCGATCACCTCGAAGTGGTCGTTCCAGCGCGTGCCGTCGAAGCGCGAGCGCACCCACTCCAGCGCTCGGTCCGCGGCCGCACCGGCGGCCGGGTCGCCGAGGTGGCGGTGGACCGCCCGCAGGGCGAAGGCCATCCCGGCCAGGCCGGGATAGAGCGAGTCGTGCTCCCACTCCCCGACGGCGTCCGCTATGGACCGGGCGCCGCGCAGGGCGGCGTCGCCGTAACGGTCGTCGCCGAAGTGCCGCTGCGCTTCGAGCAGCGCCACCACGACGCCGGCGGTGCCGGAGTAGAGGGTGGGTCGGCCTCCTCATCGGTAGGGGTGCTCGCCCAGGCCACGTCCCGGCCCCGGCCCCGGTGTCGCGGGCCAGTCCGAGCATCCAGTCCAGGCCCTGCACGGCAAGTGTCTCGGCCTCAGCCGCTCGCGTCGTGATCACCGTTCGAGCGTGCCACCTCCGGATCCGGCCGCACGGGCCGTACGTCAGTCGTCCAGGACGGCCAGGTCCAGCCGGGCGAGGCGTACCGGATCGGCGAGGATGTCGATGGCGACCACCTTTCCGTCGCGGATCGTGAAGCCCATCACCCCCACCGGCACGCCGTTCTCGACCGTGACGAGGCCCGCGGCCCCGTTGACCAGCGCCGGCCGCGCCAGCCGGGCCGTCCGGTGGAACATCAGCGCGTTCCCCGCCACCGCCGCCGCGCCGTGGACCACCTTCGACACCGCCGCCCCGAGCCCTGCCCCGGCGTCCGCGCGCAGCACGACATCCGGGTCCAGTACCGCGACCAGCGCCTCGAAGTCCCCGCCGCGCGACGCGGCCAGGAACGCGTCGACCACCTCGCGCTGGCGGCCCAGATCCGCGTCCGGCACCGTGGCCGCGCCCTGTACCCGCCGACGCGCCCGGCTCGCGAGCTGGCGGGCCGCGGTCGGGGTGCGGCCCACGATGGGGGCGATCTCGTCGAACGGCACCGCGAACATGTCGTGCAGCACGAAGGCGAGCCGCTCGGCGGGCGGCAGCGTCTCCAGTACGACCAGCAGCGCCAGGCCCACCGAGTCCGCCAGCAGCACCTCGTGCTCCGGGTCGGCCGCCTCCCCGTCCATCCGCGCCACGATCGGGTCGGGCACATGCGTCCCCACGAATTCCTCGCGCCGCGACCGCCGTGACCGCAGCATGTCCAGGCACACCCGCCCCGTCACCGTCGTCAGCCACCCGCCCAGGTTCTCGACCTCGCTCGTATCGGAACGGCTGAGCCGGATCCACGCCTCCTGCACGGCATCGTCCGCCTCGCTCAGCGAGCCGAGCATCCGGTAGGCCACTGCCCGCAGGTGGGCCCGCTTCTCCTCGAAGCGGGCCGCCAGGAATTCGGTGTCGTCCATGGGTCGCATCCTCCGTCGCGTCACTGCGTCACAGCAATGACGTTTGGGCGGGGGCAGGTGTGACAGCGGGGCGCGCGTGAGTGATCACCGGTCCGGGTGAATGGGGGGCAGGTTCCGGGGCGGCTCGGCAGTCATTGCGTTAGACAGAGGGCAGTCGTCATGCTGCTGTCACGATGTCCGTTGGAGGACCGATGAGCACACAGCCCCACTCGGGCGCGCGAGCCCGCTCGTACACGGTCGACGACCCCGAAACCGCGCTGAAGTACGCGATCCAGCACATCGAAGGCGATCGAGCGCAGATCGTCGAGGGGGTCATCGAAAACGTGTCGCCTACGTGGGGTCACGAGAAAGCCGCCGCCAAGATCCGTAAGCAGATCGAACCGGTGGTGGAGAAGCTCGGTTGCCTGTCGGGCTCGGGCAATCTCGATCTCCCCGGGAGTCCCAACTGGTATCTGCCGGATATCGCAGTCGTCCCTGAAGCGCTGGCGGACGACGACGGCGCTCTGCTGCCGGATCAGACCCTACTGGTCGTGGAGGTCACGTCCCAGTCCAACGGGGACACCGACCGGATCGTGAAGCGCCGCCGCTATGCCGAGTACGGCGCACCGCTGTATCTCGTGGTCGACCGCCAGCAGCGGACCTGCACCCTCTACGCAGATCCGGGCGAGCTCGGCTACACCAAGGTGAACGGCCCGCACCCCTTCGGGACGCCGGTCCGGCTCCCGGCGCCCTTCGACCTGGAGCTGGACACGTCGGAGTTCTGAACCCGGCACGTAGGCCGGCGCACGGCGATGTCGGATTCTCGCTAGCCTCAGCCTCCCGCAGGGCGAATGCTGGATGTCATGCATGAGGACTTCGAGCGCTGCGTACGAGCCGTGCAGGCCAAGGACTCCCGCTTCGACGGGTGGTTCTTCACCGCCGTGCTGACCACCCGGATCTACTGCCGCCCCGGCTGCCCGGCGATGCCGCCGAAGCCGGAGAACATGACGTTCTACCCGAGCGCGGCCGCCGCCCAGCAGGCCGGTTTCCGGGCCTGCAAGCGCTGCCGTCCGGACGCGAGCCCCGGGTCGCCGGAGTGGAATGTGCGGGCGGACCTGGTGGCGCGGGCCATGCGGCTGATCGCCGACGGGGTGGTGGACCGGGAGGGGGTGCCGGGGCTGGCGGCGCGGCTGGGCTACAGCACGCGGCAGATCGAGCGGCAGCTGCTGGCGGAGCTGGGGGCGGGGCCGCTGGCGCTGGCGCGGGCACAGCGCGCGCAGACGGCGCGGCTGCTGATCGAGACGAGCGGCCTGGCGATGTCGGATGTGGCCTTCGCGGCGGGGTTCGCCAGCATCCGTACGTTCAACGACACGGTGCGGGAGGTCTTCGCGCTGACGCCGAGCGAGCTGCGCGTACGGGCCCGCCCCGCGCCGCATGCGCATGCGGCGCGGACGCCGGTGGCCGGGTCGCTGTCGCTGCGGCTGCCGTACCGGGCGCCGCTGTGCCCGGACAACCTGTTCGGGCACCTGGCGGCGACCGGCGTCCCGGGGGTTGAGGAGTGGCGGGACGGGGCGTACCGGCGGACGCTGCGGCTGCCGCGCGGGCACGGGGTGGTGAGCCTGCGGCCGGAGGCCGACCACATCGCGTGCCGGCTGTCGCTGACGGACTGGCGGGACCTGTCGCTGGCCATCAGCCGCTGCAGGTGGCTGCTGGACCTGGACGCGGACCCGGTGGCGGTGGACGACCAGCTGCGTACGGACCCGCTGCTGGCGCCGTACGTGGACAAGGCCCCGGGGCGGCGGGTGCCGCGCACGGTGGACGGGGCGGAGTTCGCCGTACGGGTGGTGCTGGGGCAGCAGGTGTCGACGGCGGCGGCGCGCACGCTGGCCGGGCGGCTGGTCGAGGCCCACGGTGAGGCGATCACGGACCCGGACACGCACCCGGACGGCGGGCTGACACACCTGTTCCCCTCCCCGGAGGCGCTGGCCGCCCTCGATCCGGAGGCGCTCGCGATGCCGCGCAGCCGGCGCGCGACGCTGACCGGACTGGTGGCCGCCCTTGCGCACGGCGGCATCGACCTCGGCGTGGGCGCCGACTGGGACCGGGCGCGGGAGCAGCTCGCCGCGCTGCCGGGCATCGGGCCCTGGTCGGTCGAGTCGATCGCCATGCGCGCGCTGGGTGACCCGGACGCCTTCCTCCCCTCCGATCTGGGCGTCCGCCTCGCCGCCCGCACGTTGGGCCTGCCCGCGACCCCGGCCGCGCTCACCGCGCATGCCGCGCTCTGGCGGCCGTGGCGCGCGTACGCCGTCCAGTACCTCTGGGCGACCGGCGACCACCCGATCAACCTTCTTCCCACGAACGGAAACTGAGACATGCGCACGCACACCGTCACCGACAGCCCGCTCGGACCGCTGACCCTGGTCGCCGAGGACGGGGCCCTGGCCGGGCTGTACATGACCGGGCAGCGCCACCGCCCGCCCGAGGAGACCTTCGGGGAGCGCGATCCCTCACAGCCGGTCTTCGGCCGGGTCGTCGAACAGCTGGGGGCTTATTTCACAGGTGAGTTGACGGAATTCGCCCTTCCGCTCACCCTGCACGGCACGCCCTTCCAGCGGCGCGTCTGGGCGCAGCTCCAGGCGATCCCGTACGGCTGCCTGATCTCCTACGGACAACTCGCCGAGCGCCTCGGGCAGTCGGGCGCCTCCCGCGCGGTCGGCCTGGCCAACGGCCGTAATCCGGTGGGGATCATCGTGCCGTGCCATCGCGTCGTCGGCTCGACCGGCAGCCTGACCGGGTACGGCGGCGGGCTGGCCCGCAAGCGTCACCTCCTGGACTTCGAGCGGGGGCTGCGCGAGCCGCGCGGGCTGACATCTCATATGTGAGATAGTCTCGCCCCATGGGAGACGACTACCTCGCCCGTATCGGCAAACTCATCCGTGACGCCCGCCAGCACCGCGGCTGGACCCAGTCGCAGCTCGCGGACGCGCTCGGCACGAGCCAGAGCGCGGTGAACCGCATTGAACGCGGTAATCAGAACATCAGCCTTGAGATGATCGCCCGAATCGGTGAAGCGCTCGACAGCGAGATCGTCTCCCTGGGCTATGCGGGCCCCATGCACCTGCGCGTGGTCGGCGGGCGCAGGCTGTCCGGCAGCATCGATGTCAAGACCAGCAAGAACGCCTGCGTCGCCCTGCTCTGCGCATCGCTGCTCAACGCGGGACGTACGACGCTGCGCAGGGTCGCCCGGATCGAGGAGGTCTACCGGATCCTGGAGGTGCTGGCCAGCATCGGGGTCCGGGCGCGCTGGATCAACGACGGCAACGACCTGGAGATCGTGCCGCCGGCCACCCTGGACCTGGACTCCATGGACACCGAGGCGGCCCGCCGCACGCGCAGCGTCATCATGTTCCTCGGCCCGCTGATGCACCGCACCAGCAGCTTCCGGCTGCCGTACGCGGGCGGCTGCGACCTCGGCACGCGCACCGTGCAGCCGCACATGACAGCCCTGCGCCACTTCGGCCTCGAGGTCACCGCCACCACCGGCGTCTACCACGCCCAGGTGCGCGGCGAGGTGTCGCCGACCCGGCCGATCGTGCTGACCGAGCGCGGGGACACGGTCACCGAGAACGCGCTGCTGGCCGCCGCCCGGCACGACGGGGTCAGCGTCATCCGCAACGCCAGCTCCAATTACATGGTCCAGGACCTGTGCTTCTACCTGGAGCAGCTCGGGGTGAAGGTCGAGGGCATCGGCACCACGACGCTGACCGTGCACGGCGTCCCGTACATCGACCGCGATGTGGACTACGCGCCGTCGGAGGACCCGGTGGAGGCGATGAGCCTGCTCGCGGCCGCCGTGGTGACCGAGTCCGAGCTGACCATCCGCCGCGTCCCCGTCGAGTTCCTGGAGATCGAGCTCGCGGTGCTGGAGGAGATGGGCCTGGACCACGAGCGCTCCCCCGAGTACCCGGCCGACAACGGCCGCACCCGGCTGATCGATCTGACCGTGCGCCCCTCCAAGCTGCGCTCCCCCATCGACAAGATCCACCCGATGCCCTTCCCGGGCCTCAACATCGACAACGTGCCCTTCTTCGCGGCCATCGCCGCCACCGCCCAGGGCTCGACCCTCATCCACGACTGGGTCTACGACAACCGGGCCATCTACCTCACCGAGCTCACCCGGCTCGGCGCCGACGTCAAGCTCCTCGACCCGCACCGCGTCCTGGTCGAGGGCCCGACCCGCTGGCGCTCCGCCGAGATGATGTGCCCGCCCGCGCTGCGGCCCGCGGTGGTCGTGCTGCTGGCGATGCTGGCGGCGGAGGGGACGAGCGTGCTGCGCAACGTCTATGTCATCAACCGGGGTTACGAGGACCTGGCGGACCGGCTGAATTCGGTCGGCGCGCGCATCGAGACCTTCCGCGACATCTGACCGGCGAATGCCGCCGCACCCTTTCTGACCTGCACGAAGACGGGTCTGGAGAGGGTGCGACGGCACCCGTGGGACTTCTCTGGGACTTTGGACTTTGCGTCAGCACCGAGCTGCGCCCGGCCCAGCGCGGGCTACTCGAAGACCGCGTCGATCGCGGCGCTGCCGCGTGCGCCCGCACGGGGCAGGAAGTGCGCGTACTTCCGCAGTGCGAACCCGGGGTCCGAGTGCCCGAGCCACCGGGCCAGGGACGATCACGTGCTCCAAGTGCTGCCGCAGGGCCCGGGCCACACTTGTGGGCAGGGGCGCGTCGCGCACCTTGCGCCCCTTGGGAAGCGCGAAGCAGAGCTTCGTCCTGACCATTGACCTGACGCCGGACATGGACGACTTCGCCGGCGAAGTCGATATCGTCCAGGCACAGGCCGCATCCCCGCCCTCACCGCCGCAGACCTGTACGAACTCAAGGACGCCCTCGGCACCGGCGCGGGCGCCGCTGGCTGGCCGTGGGAACGCTGGTGTCCTTCGTGGTCGCCTACGCGTCGATCGCCTGGCTGCTGAAATTCGTCGCCAAGCACTCCTTCAACGCCTTCGTGATCTACCGGATCACGGGCTCGCTCTGCTGTGTTCACCTGCTCGGATGCCTGATCCAGCCAGCGTTGCGCCATGGCGGTCGCGTCTTGGAGCGTTTCCGGAGTGGAGGCGATCAGTTGCCTCGCCTTCCACCATTCGGCGGCGAAGGCCACCTGCCGAGTCGCGTCCTCGAAGGCCAGTTGGCGGCGCCCCACCAGTGACCGGCGCGTCCGCCGGTCCTGCACCATCAGGCTCACTACTCCAGCAGCCGCGGTCACAACGGGGACCAGCACCGCTACGGAAACGGCCACGACGTCTTGCGCACTCATCGACAGTCCCCCCAACCGTTCGATCTGGCATGCAGCATCGCATCCCGGACCCCGTAAGACGACGGGTCGAAACAGCCCGCTTCACGTCAAGATGCCGAAGGTGGGCATAGCGGCAGCACAAGGGCCATGAGCCGGCCGGACGCGCTGGATACTAGGCCTCCTGGAGCACCGCCTTCGGTCGGGCATCCCCGAGACGGATGCTCCGACGATCCGCGTGGGGTTCACCTGGCGCCCAACAGCTGACTGTGGCATTGCTTTGGCCGACAGTGCACTGCTCGGCGTTATCTCCACCTGCGGGCCGGGCCCCACAGTGGCAGGCGACCAGCCCTGAGTCCCTAGTCCAGCGGCGCGGTCCGGGGCCAGGGATGCAGGCGCTCCAGGTCGGCGGCCACGGACAGCAGGCGCTCCTCGCCGCCGGGCAGCGCCACGAGCTGTACGGCACGGGGCAGGCCGCTGCCCGGGTGGGCACCGAAGGGGACGGCGGCAGCCGGCCAGGCGGCGAGGTTCCAAGGCGGGGTGAAGGGGCTGAAGCGGCTGTTGGTGAGCACGTTGACCGCCCAGCCGCGCCGGCTCCAGGCCTTGGCGGCCGGTACGTCACGGGCCAGGGCAGGGGTGAGCAGCACGTCGTACTGCTCGAAGAACGGGGCGAGACGCTCGCGCAGGCGGGCCCGGTAGTCGGTGCGCAGCAGTGACGTGCGGGCCAGGAAGCGGCCGAGCGCGGCGTGGCGGCGGGTGCGGGGGGCGAACAGGCGGGCGTCGAGACCTGCGGCGTCGGCGGCCGTACCGGCGGTCCAGCGGGCGGTGACGGCGGCGCTCAGCCACAGCGGGTAGGACGGATCGGCGGTGGTGACTTGATGGCCGGCCTGTTCCAGCAGCCGGGCGGCATCGCGGGCGGCTGCTGCCCAGGCTCGGCTCACCGGGGAGCCCGGGACGGGGCTGCGGGTGGACAGGGCGATGCGCAGCGGGGCGGACGGCGGCGCGTCGGGGGAGGGCTTCCCGGAACCGGCGAGTACCTGGAACATCAGCCGCGCGTCGGCGACGGTCGTGGCGATCGGGCCGTTCTCGGCCATGCCGTACCAGTCGGTCTCACCCAACTGCGCCGGGACCACGCCCGCACCGGGCTTGAGGCCGACGAGCCCGCATGCCGCGCTCGGAATGCGGATGGAGCCCATGCCGTCCGCCCCCAGTGCGATCGGGGCCAGAGCGCCGGCGACGGCGGCGGCACTGCCGCCCGACGAGCCTCCGGAACTGCGCGAGAGATCCCAGGGGTTGCGGGTAGCCCCGTGCTCGCCGTCGGTCGTCCCGAACACGCACAGCTCGGGGACATGCGTGATGCCGAGAACCACCGCCCCGGCGGCCTGCAGCCGCCGTACGGTCTCGTGATCGGCGGCGGCGGGTGCGGCTGGTGAGGCCGCGCTGCCGTTGCGCAGCGCCTGCCCGGCCACCGGCACATTGTCCTTGACCGCGACCGGGACACCGGCCAGCGGCAGATCCGCCAGATCAGTCCGGCCGGCGAGGACGTCCGCCGCGGCCAGCGCCTCCTCGGCGAGCACCGTCCGGAACGCCCCGACCCGGCCGTCGAGCCGCCGAATCCGCGCCAGGTGCTCCTCGACCACCTGGCGCGGCGTGACCTCCCGGCGTCGTACGGCCTCGGCGATCTCGACCGCCGTACGGCCGGTCCACTCCGTCACGTGTACTCCCGTGGTCCCCGCGCTGCTGGTGGTGATCCGCATCGTACGACGCGCCGCCCCGGGGGACGTTGGCGGCGGGGTGGCTTCGTTCATTTTCAACCGACAGCGTTTGTTCATGGGTTCCGGCGGCGTTTGGTGATCGTCGGCCCTCTGGATGTTCACGGGAAATTACGGCAGTCATGCTCCAACGGCGGGTTCCACGGCATGACACGACCTGGCGAGGCAGCCTTGGAGGCCGGTGCCATTTGCCAGGACCAGGCCGGCGCGTCGTGCACGAGCAACTCGGGCGGCCCCGCGACGACCGTCTGTTCCTGGCTTTGCGGAAGGCGACCTGGTCGTCACAGGTCACCTGTACGGGGTGATCGTGCCGCTCGAAGGTGGCGAAGAAGATCTTCGGCATCCGGGCCCCGGCCCGGATGCCCGGCCCGGGGCCCGGAAGTCGCCACACCCGTGCGGGGCCCCAGCACGCCAGAACGGTGGATCGGCGACAAAGGCTCCGGACAGCGAGAAAAGCGGCTGCGCCACGGCAGCACACCCCGAATGACAGCCTTCCGTCAGGGCAGGCGCTGGGATCGGTTGCGTCAGCCTTCGCCTCGAGGCTGAGGAGCGCAGTACTGATCAGTGGAGCGTGCCCAGTGCAAGCGGCCACCCAGAAGACGTCGGCGAAGGCGCCTGGGAGTGAACGGCACTCGACTCAGTTCCAGAAGCAGCGGCTCCACTCCTCTGAGTCCGGGACACCGACATGTCCGGTCCGCTAATTTATCGGCAGATATCGTCAATGGCCCGATGAGGCCTGCTTCAGGCTAGGGGGGATGGATGCGTAGTTTTGCGCGTCTTCCTATGGAGGGCGGGGGCTCGATCCTCTTCGAGGCACCGGAGGTCTCCGACGGGCCGGTGAAGGCCGGGCGGATCGGCGAGGCCGTCCGTGAGCTGCCGTCGAGTCTGCGGGAGGCACTCGGCCCGGTCACTGACATGGCCCGGGAGGCGCTGGAGCAGGTGCGGCGTGCGGGCCCGGACGAGGTCGAGATCGAGTTCGGGGTCGATCTCGCCGCCCAGGCCGGCGCAGTGATCACGCGGACCGAGGCGGGCTGCCATCTGCGGGTCACCGTGACGTGGGCCCGGGAACGGTGAAGCCGCTCGTCGGCGCTCCCGCGGGGCGCGCGTGATGCCGGCGAACGAGGGTGGCGCTCGTGCCGACCGCGGGCCGGCGTATCGGGTCCAGGCGGCTGCCGCGCAGATTCTGACGGCCGAGGGCGAGGTGGCCGGGGCGGGCTTCCTGATCGGCGCTGACGTGGTGGTCACCTGTGCGCACGTGGTACGGGCCGCCGGGAACGGCCCCGGAGACGGTGTGCGGCTGACCTTTCCGCGCGCCGAGGGGGCGCCGCACACCGATGGGCAGGTGCTGGTCGAGCCGTGGCGGGCCCCGGACGCGAACGACGTGGCCGTCATCCGCCTGAGCGCCCCCGTGGGGGTGTCGCCACTGCCGCTGGGGTCGGCGGCCGACTGTCGGGGGCATCGGGTGCGCTCCTTCGGCTTTCCGGCCCAGGCCCCGCAGGGCGGTCACTTCGGCTACGGGACGGCCGGCGATCTGCTGCCGGGCAGCGGAACGGAGGGCGGTGGCGGCGGGCTGTTGCAGCTGACCGAGGCCAACGATCTGACCCAGGGGTTCAGCGGCGGTCCGGTCGTCGACGAGGTCACGGGGCTGGTGGTCGGCATGATCACCGCCATCACGGCCCCGGACGGCCATCTGCGGGGCCAGGGCATCGCCTACGCCACGCCCGCACAGGTCCTGCGCGAGGCGTGGCCGGCGCTGATCGAACACGAGACGAGTCCGTATCGGGGTCTGGAGCCCTTTACCGCTGAGCATGCCCCGGAGTTCCACGGGCGGGACGGGGCGGTGGAGGCCGTGCTGTCGGCTCTGGCCGGACACGAGCGAGGCTTGTTGCTGCTCGGCCCCTCCGGGTCGGGCAAGTCCTCCCTGATCCAGGCGGGTGTGCTGCCGGCCCTCGGTGACGGTCGGCTGCCTGGCAGCGACCGATGGACGACCGTGCTCGTACCGCGCCCGGGGCGGGACCTGAGCGTGGAGCTGGAGCGGCACGGTCTGCCCGGGGCCGCGACCGAGGGACTCGTGGCCGCGGTGCGACGTCGGTCCGCGGCGGGCACGGCTGAGGGCTGCGAGCGGATCGTGCTGGTGATCGACCAGTTCGAGGAGGCGTTGACTCAGCCCTCGTCCTCGGCGCTGGAGTCGGTCAGGGCAGTGATCGATTCCGACACGGCCGTCAGCGTGACCCTGGTGATGCGGGACGACTTCTACCCTCAGCTGGCCGCCCAGGCTCCCGAGTTGCTGGAGGCCGTCACTCCCGGCCTGGTCAACATCCCCGCCACGCTGAGCCCGCAGGAGCTGCAGGCCATCGTCGCCCGCCCCGCCCACGAGGCCGGGGCGAGTTTCGAGGAGGGCCTGGCGGAGCGCATCGTCGCCGACGTCCTGGCCGCCGACCCGCAGGGCGCCGCCGCCCGAAGAGCCCCGGTCACGCTGCTCGCGCCCCTGGAACTCGCCCTGGACCGGCTGTGGGAGCGCCGCGTGGACGGCCGCCTCACCCACACCGCCTACGAGCGGATCGGGCAGATCACCGGATCCCTGGCCACCTGGTGCAATGCCGCGATCACCCAGCTGCCCGAGAGCCACCGCCCAACCGCCCGGCGCATACTGACCGCGCTGGTACGCCCTGCCGACCCTGCCCGCCACATCCCCGCCACCCGCCAGCAGATGCCCCTCGACGTGCTCCGGGAGCTCGCGGCGGACGCCTCAGACGCGGCCTCCGACCGGCAGCCCGCCGAGGAGGTCACCGACGCGGTCCTGGCGTCACTCACCCGCCACCGCATCATCACCACCGCGGCCCGCGACCCCGGCCCGCCGCCCACCGGTGTGGTTGCCGAGCTCGTCCATGACACGCTCGCGCGCGACTGGGGGGAATTGCGCGACTGGGTGGAACAGGACAGACGCTTCCAGACCTGGCTGCACCGCGCCGACGAGCAGCGGGCCCGCTGGACGGTCCGCCGGCACTCCGACGACCTGCTCCACGGGACCGATCTGGCCGAGGGCCTGGACTGGACCCGGCAGCGCCGTCTGCCAAGCGCCACGGCGGACTTCCTCGCCGCGAGCCGCCGCAGTCAGCAGGCCGCCGTCCGCCGAACCCGGCGCCTGAACGCCGTCCTGGCCGGGCTGCTGGTGGTGGCGCTCGTCCTGACCGGCTTCGCGTTCGTCCAGCGGCGCTCGGCGCAGACGCAGCAGCAGGTCGCGACGGCCCGCCTGCTCGTGTCGCAGGCCGAGGCGGCACGCGCCACCGATCCGCGGCTCGCGCTGCAACTCGGCATCGCCGCCGAGCGGATTCACTCCGATTCCCAGACACGGGCCAGCCTGGTCGAGACCCTCACCGGAACCCGGTACGCGGGAACCGCCTCGGCATTCAGCGACTCGGTCGACGCGGTGGCGTTCTCTCCGCGCGGCAGGGTCCTGGCCACGGCCAGTACGGTGCGGACGAGCAAGCCACTGCCCGTCGAATCGTCGAACGCGATCTCTGAGGCAACGGGCAGTGGACCTTCCCCCACCCCTTCCGCCACGACGTCCGTCACACCGGCGACTGTGATCACTTTGTGGTCCCTGTCCGAGACGGCTCCGCCGCGTCGGCTGAGCTCGCGCGTGCGCGTGGACGACACCGACTCCGATCTGATGGCGTTCTCTCCGGACGGGCGTTCGCTGCTCACGGCCGACGACGACGGTTCGAAGGTCGACGTATGGGACCTGTCCGATCCGGCGAAGCCTGTACTGCGCACGTCGTGGGAGGCGATCAAGGACGAGGATGTCGGTTCGGTGGCCTACTCACCGGACGGCAAGGTCCTGGCCGTCGGTTCCAACTACAACGACCGGTTCGCCCTGTGGGACGTCTCCCGTCCGGACCGGATCAGCCCGCTCGGCGCGCCGTTCAGCGCGGGGACCCACCGGGTGGACTCGGTGGCTTTCTCCTCGGACAGCCGGGTGCTCGCCGTGGGCAGTGGCGACTCCGTGGTGCTCTGGGACGTCGCCGCCCCGACCCGGCCGCGCCGTCTGGGATCTCCCCTCGCCGGGAGATCACCCGTCGTGTTCTCCCCCGGCCGCCATCTCCTGGCGACACGCGACAAGGACCCCAAGTCCAAGAACCAGAACGCCTTCGTGCTCTGGGACGTCAGCCGCCCGGCCGCGCCCAAGCGGTTCGGGGGACGGATGACCGGAAACAACACCTCACTGGCGTTCTCCCCCAAGGGGGATGTCGCGGCCACCGCCAGGTACGACGGCACCACGGTGTTGTGGGACCTGTCCCACCCTGCCCGTCCCGTCACATCAGGATCCCCGCTGACCGGTCACACCGACTACGTGGTGTCGGTGGCGTTCTCCCCCGACGGGCGCACTCTGGCAACGGGCAGCCGGGACCGTACCGCCATGCTCTGGAACCTCACCGACCCGGGCCAGCCCGTCCCGCGCGGCAAGTCCGTCGCAGGGGCGCAATCGCTGGCGTTCCGCGCCGGGGCACGAGCGCTGGCCAGTGGTGCCAAGGACGGCTCCGTCGTCCTGTGGGACATGTCCGATCCGGCCCGTCCGGTCGAGGAGAACACAGGTGTGCCAGGGGAGGGCAGGGAACTCTCGTCGGATGGTAGGACCCTCGCCGTCTTCGATCGTGGCGTGACCACCGTGTGGGACATCTCGAACATCAGGCATCCTGTGCGGCGCGGACCGGCTCTGCCGGGCAGCGGTAGCCCTGCCCTGTTCTCCCCAGACGGCCGGATGCTGATCACTGGCGACAACGACAAATCGATGCTCTGGGATGTGTCCAACCCAGCGCATCCGGTGCTGCGGACCAAGAACCTGCCCGCCGTCATCGTCCTCGTCGCGGAATTCAGCCCGGACAGCCGCACTCTCGCGACCAGCAACATCTACGACCCCGACGCCGAGGTGACGCTCTGGGACGTCTCCGACCCCACGCACCCCGCCGCGCGGCCGCGACTGCTTCCGGCCGGTGACTCCGCCGACGTCACGTCAGCGGCGTTCTCGCCGGACGGCCGCACGCTGGCCGTCGGTCGTTCCGACGGCACGATCGCCCTGTGGGACGTCTCCCGGCCGGCCAGGCCCGTACGGATCGGTCAGCCGTTGGTCGGTCCGAGCGACCCCAACGGCAACACGGCTGCCCTGAGCGTGACGGTCGCGGTGCTCGGCATGACCTTCTCCAGCGACAGCCGCACCCTGGCAACCACGAACCTGACGAACGCACTCATCCTCTGGGACGTGACCGACCTCTCCAACCCGCACCGACTCGCCGCTCCGCTGTCGATGCCCGGCCAGCAAGTGTTCGGGCTCGTGTTCTCCCCGGACGGGACGAGCCTCGCCACCGTCAGTTTCGAGAGGCGTGCCGCTCTGTGGGACCTCACCGCCGGTATCGATCTGCAGAACCACGCGGCCGAACATGCCTGTGCGATCACCGGATCCGGCCTCGACCACACGGCCTGGTCCCGCTACGTCCACGCCCTTCCGTACCGGCAGACATGCGCCTCCTAGCGCTAGGACGAGTAGGAAGTTCCGCAGTCTTGGTAGCAGGCGGGCGGCACCACTAGGGATCACTGACTTCCGCTGAGGACCGCGCGCATACGGGGGGCGCTCCATGTGTCGGTCCGCGTGTCCGGCGGGGACACTCTTCCCGAGTTCATTCCAAGGGGGGCGTGTTGATGAGATGGCTGCGTGGTGTCTGGAGTTCCCTCAAGCGCTGGACAGCAGCGGTGATCGTGCTGACGGGTGCCACAGCGGTCTCTGCTCTGGCCACGGGAACGAGTTCATTGTGGATCGCTGTGGCGCCCGGACTCGTACTGTCTGTCGCGGGGTTGATCGCCCAGGCGCTTGTGGAGGACAAGGGAAAGGGGGCGGCGCGGCCGGTATGGACGGCCGACCGGCCGCCTTACCCCGGTCTCGAGGCGTTCACCGACGAGGACGCTGCCGTGTTCTTCGGGCGGAGCGCCGAGACGGGTGAACTGATCGAGCGGCTGCACCCCGCTGTGCGCGCGTCCCGGCAGCCGTTCGTCACTGTCGTCGGCCCTTCGGGCAGCGGCAAGTCCTCGCTTGTCCAAGGTGGACTGATCCCGTCGCTGTCCCGGCGTCGCGCACCGTGGCTGGTCGTACCGCCCTTCACTCCTGGGGAGGATCCGGTGGCGGGCCTCGCCCAGGCGCTCGCCACCGTGTCCGGGATGACCGGCATACGTGCGGCGCGTCAGGTGGAACAACGGCTGCGCGTCGAGGGTGCGTCGCATCTGGCGCAGCTGGTGCAGGACCTGCGTGCCCGCCATGGCCGGCGGACTTCGGCCTCGGTGCTGGTGGTGGTGGATCAGTTGGAGGAGGTGTTCAGCCAGTCGGGCGCCCAGGCGCGTGAGGAGTTCCTGACGTTGCTCCAGGACGCTCTCGACAGCGATCCCGCGCTGTGGGTCGTCGCGACATTACGTTCGGAATTCCTCACCGGACTGCTCGCGTCCCGCTTCGCCACCCTCGTGCAACGTCCGGTCGTCGTGGGGGTCCTTGGCAGGAACGCGCTCAGCCAGGTGATCGAGGAGCCGGCCGCACTCGCCGGACTGCGGTTCCTCCCTGGGGTGGTGGCCCGGATCGTGGACGATACCGGTCACGGTGACGCCCTGCCTCTGCTCGCCTTTACCCTGCAGCAGCTCTTCCTGCGGGTCCGGGACTCAGGAGTGGTGCGGGACGAGGACTACGAGCGGCTGGGCGGGGTCGGTGGCGCGCTTGTCCGGCAGGCGGAGAAGGTCTGCACGGAACTGGCGGTCAGGGGGATCACCGAGCCGGATGTGCTACATGTGATCTCCCGCTTCGTCACCCTCGACGGTTCGGAGCCGACCCGGCGACGGGTGCGACGTGAGGCATTCGACCCGGCGGACCAATACGTGCTGGACGCCTTTGTGGAGGCCCGGCTGCTCACCACCAGGCCCGAGGACGGCGGGGTGGTGGTGGATGTGGCGCATGAGGCGCTTTTCCGGCACTGGGCGCCGCTGCGCCAGGACGTGGGCGCACGGGCTGATCACCTGCGGCGGCGTTCGCAGGTGGAGCGCTGGGCGCTGGACTGGGACCGCAATGGCCGGGAACGGAGTTACCTGCTGCGTGACGAGCGGCTGCGAGCCGTGATGCGCTGGGTGGACGAACAGCCTGATCTGTGGTCGGACAGCCCCTTGTCGCACGAGTTCCTGGAGACCTCGCGAGGCAGCGACAATGCCTGGCTGGACCGGCTGTCCGACGCGGTCGCGCAGCAGGCACGCCTCACCGTCGACGTCGACCCGGAACTTGCTCTGTTGCTCGCCATCGCCGCCGTGGAGGACTGTGCCCCGCGCCCCGCCGCGTTCCGCGCCCTGCATGCCACGCTCGATGCGTCGCGGCAACGCGCCGTGCTGACCGGTCACACCGGATGGGTGTGGGATGTGGCATGGGCGCCGGACGGGCAGCGGCTGCTGTCGGCTTCCCATGATCACACCGCGCGGATCTGGGACACAGAGCGGTGCGGGCAGACGCAGGTGCTCCGAGGACACACCAACCGCGTGGAGGCGGCGGCATGGTCTCCGGACGGTGAACGGGTCGTCACAGCCGCCCAGGACGGTACCGCGCGCATCTGGCGTGCCGCCACGGGCGAGGAACTGACCGTGCTGCACGGCCATGAACACATGCTCACCTCGGTCGCCTGGTCACCGGACGGGAGGAAGGTGGCGACCGGCTCGAGGGACGGTTCCATCCGGGTATGGAATCCACGGACGGGAGAGTCGACGGCACGGCTGACCGGACATCAGGACTGGGTGATGTCCGTCCGGTTCTCCCCCGACTCGGCTCGCCTGGCCAGCGCCTCCGGCGACCGCAAGGTACGCCTGTGGGACCTTTCCGCAGAGGCCTTGGACGGTGAACCGGCCGAGATCGCAGGGCATCGGGACTGGGTCGATTCCGTGGACTGGTCACCGGACGGGACCCGGCTGGTGACCGGCTCCAGGGACCGGACCGCCCGGCTGTGGGATGGCGCGAGGCAGGAACAGCGGCTGGTGCTGCACGGCCATCGGTCCGTTGTCACCTCGGTGGCATGGTCGCCGGACGGAGAGCGCATCGCCAGCGCGTCGCGGGACACGACGGTCCGGTTGTGGAACGCCGACGACGGTGAGGCCGGGCCTGTCCTGCGTGGGCACAAGGACTGGGTGATGGCTGCCGCCTGGTCCCCCGGCAACCAGTTGGTGGCCACCGCGTCCAGGGACGCGAGCATACGGCTGTGGGACGCGCGGCCAAGCCCGGAACGTCTCCTGCTGCGCGGTCACACGAGCTGGGTGCGAACCGCCTCGTGGTCGCCGAACGGCGCCGTCCTGGTCACCGGCTCGCGCGACGCGACCGCCCGGGTCTGGGACGCCCGTACCGGCGCCCAGAGCATGGTGCTGCCGCACGAGGGGGAGGTGAGGGGATGCGGTTGGTCGCCCGACGGGACGCTCATGGTGACCGCGTCCTACGACTGTACGGTCCGGGTCTGGGACGCCCGCAGCGGTACCGAGAACCTGCGTCTGTCCGGACATCCGGGGGGTGTGCGGCGCGCCGTGTTCAGCCCGGACGGCACCAGGATCGCCAGTTGCGGGCGTGACGACATGGTGCGTGTGTGGGATGCCCTTTCCGGCGAGCAACTGACGGTGTTCTCCGGGCACTCGGCCATGGTGCGCGCGCTGACGTGGTCGCCGGACGGACGTTGCCTGCTCAGCGGGTCCAATGACGGGACCGCAAGGGTGTGGGATGCCGCCGCCGGGCATGCGGTCACGATACTCAGCGGACACAGCGAAGCCGTCACCGGGGTCGGCTGGTCGCCGGCCGGGGATCAGCTGGCGACCGGGTCACGGGACCGTACCGTCCGGATCTGGAGCTTCCCCGACGCGAGGGAGTCGCGCCGTTTGGAGGAGCAGGAGGACGTGGTGCGGGATCTTGCCTGGTCTCCCAGCGGCACTCGGCTCGCCGTCGCCTACGACGATCACACCGCACGGGTGTGGGAAGTGGGCCAGGGGATCGAACTGGCCGTGCTGCGCGGGCATGACGCCTGGGTCGAGGGAGTCGCCTGGTCCACCGACGGGACCTCGTTGGTGACGGCATCGGGTGACGGCACGGCCCGGGTGTGGGACCCGGTCGCCGACTCCACCGCGCTCCTCGCCCTTGCGCGCGACCGTGTCTCCCGGGACCTCACGGGTGAAGAGCGTGACCGATTCCTCCTACCCGAAAGGTGATACCTGTCGGCTCGGTCAGGCCCCGTCGGCGCTCTCCGCCTCGCCGACGCCGGGGTCGGTGCCGGGGTCAGTGGCGGCGAGGCTGCCCCTGGCCAGCCCCAAAGGGGCAGTGCACCTGTCCGTCGCCCCCCGTAGGCACCGCTCATACGGCTCCACGCCGCATTGCTCCAAGCCGGCGCAACCGTGACCAGCCCGCCTCCTCTTGATCGACAGAGGCATGACTGCCCGCACGCACGGCCCAGACATCCCCCGACACGGGCGAACCAGGGCCGCGCCGACTTGACGGGTGGCGATCGTTGTTCGTTCGGCATACGCCGAGATCCAAAACGAACTCAGCCCGACAACCTGCTGCGCACGACCGTTCGCGGCTTCCCGCACCGGCAGACTGGAAGGGGGCGGTGAGCGTGAGAGTCCTCTGGGACTTCCGGCTGGATCAACAGGCACGAGCGTGAAACACGTGAAAGCCATTCACACAGGTCAACGCCCCGGCATCACCCATCACAGCAGCTCACAGGGTTACCCGGTCTCTTCCGCGACATCTGACCGGCGCTGACCGGCGGGCCCCGCCGCGCTCTTGGTCAGGGGCTGGGCACATCTCCTGGCGTCACCTTGACGGTTCGCAGTTGACCGACCGCGTACTGCCAGGCGTGGTGCACTGCGGAGCGGGCGCACGCGGTGGCAGTGGTGATGTCTCCGTGGAGGTGGATGGGTTCGCCCAGGTGGACGTGGAGGGCCGGGCGGCGCAGCGGAGCGGTCAGGACGCCTGCGATCTGTTTGGTCCGTCCGCCGGAGATGATCCGGCGGGCGCCTGCATGGCCCAGAGGAACGACGGGGGCGCCGGTGGCGAGCGCGAGCCGGGCCAGGCCGGTGCGGAATGTTCCGGGTTCGCTTTCGCCGGAGTCCCGGCGGAAGGGGAGGCGGCCCTCGGCGTAGATCACCACGACCCGGCCGGCGGCTATGGCCTCGGCCGCGAGGTCCAGCGCCGCCGCCGCGTGCCGGCTGCCCCGGTGGACCGGGATGTGGCCCTCGCGGGTGAGGCAGCGGCCGAGAACGGGGATCCTCCACAGGCCTGCGGCGGCGAGGACGACAGGTTCGGTACCCAGGCTGCGCAGCGCGGCAAGGACGAGCCCGGGATCCGCCAGGGCGGCGTGGTTGGGCGCGACGATGCTGCCGGGCGCGATGGTGCGGACCGGGCCGGTGGTGACGGTCAGCCGGCCGAGGATCGGAACGACCGTGCGGGCGAAGGCGGTCAGCACGCGCTGCTTGCTCCTTGATCTGCCGGGCTCCGCCCGGTGTTTGTCCGACCAGCATCGTCACCCGGCGAGCAGCGGCGCACATCCGTAGGAGTACTCAGAGTTGCGCGTAGGCCCGCGCCCTGGGGTCCCGGGCCGTGGCGTCAGCCCAGCGTCGCGACCAGGATCGCCTTGATCGTGTGCATGCGGTTCTCGGCCTGGTCGAAGACCACGGAGCGCGGTGACTCGAAGACCTCGTCGGTGACCTCCAGGGAGGTCAGGCCGTGGCGTTCGTAGATCTCCTGGCCGACCTTCGTGCCCAGGTCGTGGTAGGCGGGCAGGCAGTGCATGAACTTGACGTCCGGGTTGCCGGTGGCGTCCAGCACGTCGGTCGTGACGGCGTACGGGCCGAGCAGCGCGATCCGCTCGTCCCAGACCTCCTTGGGCTCGCCCATCGAGACCCAGACGTCGGTGTGGACGAAATCCGCGCCGCGCACGCCGTCCGCGACGTCCTCGGTAAGCGTCACGCGCGCGCCGGTTTTCTCGGCGAGGTGTCGCGCCTGCGCGACGACGGTGTCGTCCGGCCAGAGCTGCTTCGGGGCGACGATCCGTACGTCCATGCCGAGCAGCGCGCCGGTGACCAGCAGCGAGTTGCCCATGTTGTAGCGGGCGTCACCGAGGTAGGCGTAGGCGATCTCGGGCAGCGGCTTGGCGCTGTGCTCGGCCATGGTGAGCACATCGGCCAGCATCTGGGTGGGGTGCCATTCGTCGGTGAGGCCGTTCCAGACGGGCACGCCCGCGTATGCCGCCAGTTCCTCGACGACGTGCTGCCCGGTGCCCCGGTACTCGATGCCGTCGTACATGCGGCCGAGGACGCGGGCGGTGTCCTTGACCGACTCCTTGTGCCCGATCTGCGAGCCGGAGGGGTCGAGGTACGTGGTGGAGGCGCCCTGGTCCGCTGCCGCGACCTCGAAGGAGCAGCGGGTCCGGGTGGAGGTCTTCTCGAAGATCAGCGCGATGTTCCGGCCGCGCAGCCGCTGCACCTCGGCGCCCGCGCGCTTGGCGGCCTTGAGCTCGGCGGCCAGCTCCAGGAGGTGGCGGAACTCCTCGGGAGTGAAGTCCAGCTCCTTGAGGAAGTGGCGGCCCTTGAGGTCGCTGGCCATGGGGGCTCCTAGGTCGCGGTCGTATGACATTACCCTGGAAGTCTATACGACAGGTCGCATCCTTATGCGGATGCCTTTGCGGACGCCCCTGACGCCCCGGCGGCCGGCGTTCACCCCGTCACGGCATCCCTTTCGATCGGGCAGCTCATGCAGCGCGGCCCGCCGCGCCCCCGCCCGAGCTCGCTCCCGGGGATCTCTATGACCTCGATGCCGCGCTTGCGCAGGAAGGTGTTCGTGGTGACATTGCGCTCGTAGGCGAGCACGACCCCGGGCTCCAGGGCGAGCACATTGCAGCCGTCGTCCCACTGTTCGCGCTCCGCCGCGTGCACGTCCTGGGTCGCGGTCAGGACACGGATGTCGTCGAGCCCCAGCGCGGCCGCGATGGCCCGGTGCATGTGCTCCGGCGGATGGTCGGTGACCTTCAGGTCCCGCTCTCCGGCGCCGGGTTCGATGGTGTACGAGCGGAGCATGCCGAGGCCGGCGTACTGGGTGAAGGTGTCGCCGTCGATCATCGTCATGACGGTGTCCAGGTGCATGAAGGCCCGCCGCTTGGGCATGTCGAGCGCGACGATGCTGCGGGCCGAGCCGGCCGTGAACAGCCGCTGGGCGAGCATCTCCACGGCCTGCGGGGTGGTCCGTTCGCTCATGCCGATCAGGACGGCGCCGTTGCCGATGACGAGGACGTCGCCGCCCTCGATGGTCGACGGGTAGGCGGCCTGGCCCTCCGACCAGACGTGGAAGCCTCCCGGCTCGAAGAGCGGGTGGTGCTGGTAGACCGCCTCGTAGTGGATCGTCTCGTGCCAGCGGGCGGGCCAGCGCATCGCGTTGATGCTGACGCCGTCGTAGACCCAGGCGGAGGTGTCCCGGGTGAAGAGGTGGTTGGGCAGCGGGTTGAGCAGGAAGTCGTCGGGCTCCATGACGTGGAAGCGGACCGAGGTCGGCTCGGCGAACCGCTCCAGGAACTCCCGCTTGGTCATGCCGCCGACCAGCGCCTCGACCAGGTCGGGGGTGGACAGCTCGTCGAAGGCCTCGCGGAGGTGGTCGGTGACGACCGGCCCGTATTCCTTCTCGTCGAAGACCCGGTCCAGGACCATCGCCCGCGCCTTGGGCAGCGCCAGCGTCTCGCGCAGCAGGTCGCCGAAGAGGTGCACCTCCACGCCGCGGTCGCGCAGGACGTCGGCGAAGCCGTCGTGCTCCGCGCGCGCCCGCCGCACCCACAGCACGTCGTCGAAGAGCAACGCGTCCTTGTTCGACGGCGTGAGCCGTTTCAGCTCGAGGTCGGGCCGGTGCAGGATGACGCGGCGCAGCCGCCCGGCCTCGGAGTCAACATGGAAGCCCATGGAGGACTCCTTCCCAGACCGGGGCGGTTCTAGCGCCGCTGATCACATGCCGCGGATCACACCCTGATCACACACGGATCACAGCCTCGGGTCCACCGGCTCGGACTCCAGGGCGAGCACCGCGAACACCGCCTCGTGCACCCGCCACAGCGGCTCGCCCGCCGCCAGCCGGTCCAGCGCCTCCAGGCCGAGCGCGTACTCGCGGAGCGCGAGCGAGCGCTTGTGCCCCAGAGCGCGGGAGCGCAGCCGGGCGAGGTGGTCGGGGCGGGTGTACTCGGGACCGTAGATGATCCGCAGGTACTCCCGGCCGCGGCACTTGATGCCCGGCTGGACCAGCCGGTGCCCGGACTCGCTGCGCACGAGCGCCTGGAGCGGCTTGACCACCATGCCCTCGCCGCCGGCCTTCGTCAGCTCCAGCCACCAGTCGGTGCCGGCGGCGACCGAGGCCTCGTCGGCGGTGTCGACGACCAGGCGACCGGTCTCCCGGAGCAGGCCGGTGGGGTCGGCCGCAACGAGGCGGTCGATGATCGCGAGCTGCTCGTCGTGCGGGAGCGCGGCGAGGCTG
Source organism: Streptomyces sp. NBC_01537 (assembly GCF_045040445.1). NCBI lineage: Bacteria > Bacillati > Actinomycetota > Actinomycetes > Kitasatosporales > Streptomycetaceae > Streptomyces > Streptomyces sp. NBC_01537. The sequence goes on from NZ_CP109392.1 coordinate 2,327,879, forward strand.
CGGCCCTGGGCGGCGAGGATCTGGAAGGGCGCGAGGCGCACCCCGTCCAGGCCTTCGGTCGTCCAGCAGTAGCGGCGGTACGCGTCCGTGAACGCGGCGGCGTCGGCGGACCGCTCGCGCTGGCGGGAGAGCAGTCCGTCCACGTCGGTGCCACGGGCGGCGGCGGCTTCGAGCGCGGCGAGCGCTCCGGGGAAGACCGCGCCCGACGCGGCGCCCACGGCCGCGTACTGCTTGCGCAGCAGGCCCGAGGCCTTGAGCGACCAGGGCAGCAGCTCGGCGTCGAGCAGCAGCCAGTCGGTCTCCAACTCGTCCCACAGACCGGCGGCGGATATCGCCTCGCGCAGCCGGGCCAGGACCTGTTCGGTGACGGCCGGAGCGTCGAAGAACGGCCTGCCGGTGCGGGTGTGGAGCGCGCCGGTGACGCCGTCGGCGGTGATGCCGAAGCGGTCGCGGGCGGCCCCTTCGTCACGGCAGACCAGGGCCACCGCTCGGGAGCCCATGTGCTTCTCCTCGCAGATGACCTGGCGGATGCCGTCCTCCCGGTAGGCGGCGAAGGCCTCGCGCGGGTGCTCCAGGTAGCCGTCGAGCTGCGAGGTCGCGCAGGGCGACATGGTCGGCGGGAGGTACGCGAGCAGCCGCGGGTCCACGGCGAAGCGGCTCATGACCTCCAGCGCGGCCGCCGCGTTCTCCTCGCGGACGGCGACCCGGCCGTGGTGCGTGGTCTCCACGACCCGGCGGCCGGTGACGTCGGCGAGGTCGAGCGGCCGCCCGTCCTGACCGCCGGGTGCCTCGGTGGTCAGCGGCTTGGCGGGCTCGTACCAGACCTGCTCGGCCGGTACGTCGACGAGCTCGCGCTCGGGCCAGCGCAGTGCGGTCATCCTGCCGCCGAACACGCAGCCGGTGTCCAGGCAGATGGTGTTGTTGAGCCAGGTCGCGGACGGGATCGGGGTGTGGCCGTAGACCACGGCGGCGCGGCCCCGGTAGTCCTCGGCCCACGGGTAGCGCACCGGCAGGCCGTACTCGTCGGTCTCGCCGGTGGTGTCCCCGTAGAGCGCGAAGCTGCGCACCCGGCCGGAGGTGCGGCCGTGGTACTTCTCGGGCAGGCCGGCGTGGCAGACCACCAGCTTGCCTGCGTCGAGGACGTAGTGGCTGACCAGTCCCTCGATGAACTCCCGTACCTGCTCCTTGAAGGCCGGGTCCTTGGCGTCCTCCTTCTCGAACTGCTCGATGGTCTCGGCCAGCCCGTGGCGGTGCTGGACCTGCTTGCCCCTGAGCCAGCGGCCCAGCTTGTTCTCGTGGTTGCCCGGTACGCACAGCGCGGTGCCGGCGGCGACCATGCCCATGACGCGGCGCAGCACGCCGGGGCTGTCCGGGCCGCGGTCGACGAGGTCGCCGACGAAGACGGCCGTGCGGCCCTGCGGGTGGACACCGTCGGCGTAGCCGAGCCTGCCGAGCAGGGTCTCCAGTTCGGACGCGCAGCCGTGGATGTCGCCGATGATGTCGAACGGGCCGGTGAGGTGCCGCAGGTCGTTGTAGCGGCGCTCCAGGACGACCTCGGCGGCCTCGATCTCCTCGACGCCGCGCAGGTGGTGCACCTTGCGGAAGCCCTCGCGCTCCAGGTGCTTGAGGGAGCGGCGAAGCTCGCGCTGCTGCCGCTGGATGACATGGCGCGGGAGGTCCGCCCGGTCGGCGCGGCCGGCGTTGCGCTCGGCGCACACCTGCTCGGGCACGTCCAGGACGATGGCGATGGGCAGCACGTCGTGCTCGCGGGCGAGCTGGACCAGCTGCTTGCGGCTCTCCGGCTGGACGCTGGTGGCGTCGACGACGGTGAGCCGGCCGGCGGCGAGCCGCTTGCCCGCGATGTAGTGCAGGACGTCGAAGGCGTCCCCGCTGGCGCTCTGGTCGTTCTCGTCGTCGGCGACCAGGCCCCGGCAGAAGTCGGAGGAGATCACCTCGGTGGGCTTGAAGTGCCTGCGGGCGAAGGTGGACTTGCCCGAGCCGGTGCTGCCGACCAGGACCACGAGGGACAGGTCGGTCACGGGAAGCGTGCGCTTTGTCAGTGTCATGCTGCTGCCGCCTCCTTCGCGGTAGTGGTCTTCGGGGTAGTGGTCTTCGAGGTGAGCAGGGTGAACACAGCCATCTGGGTCGGCGGCCCGACCTCGGGGTCCTCGGGTCCGACGGGCGCGAACTCCACGCCGTAGCCGTGCCGCCCCGCCACCTCATGGGCCCACGCGCGGAACTCCTCGCGGGTCCACTCGAAGCGGTGGTCGGCGTGCCGCACATGCCCGGCGGGCAGCGTCTCCCAGCGGACGTTGTACTCGACGTTCGGCGTGGTCACGATCACCGTCGCCGGGCGGGCGGCGCCGAAGACCGCGTACTCCAGGGCGGGCAGCCGGGGCAGGTCGAGGTGCTCGATGACCTCGCTCAGCACGGCGGCGTCGTAGCCCTTGAGGCGGGCGTCGGTGTAGGCGAGAGAGCCCTGGAGCAGGGTGACGCGGGTGCTCTGCCGCTCCCCCAACCGCTCCAGGCGCAGCCGCCGCGCGGCCTCGTTGAGTGCCCGCACCGACACGTCGACGCCGACGATCTCGGTGAAGCGCACGTCCTTCAGCAGTGCGCCGACCAACTGCCCCTGCCCGCAACCCAGGTCGAGCACCCGGCTCGCCCCGGCTGCGCGCAGCGCCTCCAGGATCGCCTCGCGCCGCCGCGCGGCCAGCGGCACCGGCTTCTCGTCGGTGTCGGTCTGCTCGTCGATCGCGTTGTCGATCTCCTCGGCCTCGGTGTCGTCGGCCTCGGCGAGCCGGGTCAGCTCCAGCCGCTCCAGCGCCTCCCGGGTGAGCGACCAGCGCCGGGCCAGGTAGCGGCTGGTGATCAGCTTCTGCTCGGGGTGGCCGGCGAGCCAGCCGTCGCCCGCTCTCAGCAGCTTGTCGACCTCGTCGGGCGACACCCAGTAGTGCTTGGCGTCATCCAGCACCGGCAGCAGCACGTAGAGATGCCGCAGCGCGTCCGCGAGCCGCAGCTCGCCCTCCAGCACCAGCCGTACGTAGCGCGAGTCCCCCCATTCCGGGAACCGCTCGTCCAGCGCGACCGGCTCGGCCACCACTGTCCAGCCCAGCGGCTCGAACAGCCGGCGCACGAGCGGCTCGCCGCCCCGGGCGGGCAGCACCGGCACCTCGATCCGCAGCGGCAAGGGGTTCGCGGCCCGCTCGGGCAGCTTGTCGCACACGCCCCGCAGGGCGCTGGCGAACACCGTCCGCAGCGCGACGGCCAGCAGCGAGGACGCGGCGTAGGGCCGGTCGTTCACATACTGGGCGAGCGACGCGTCCGGGGCGCCACCGCGGCCCTTGCCCTTGCCGCGGCGGACCAGCGCGACCGGATCGACCTCCAGCAGCAGCGCGGCCGTGCAACGGTCGGCGGACGCCTCGGGGTAGAAGACGTGCGCGTCGCCGTAGGAGGTGGAGAAGGCCTGGGCCTTGTCCGGGTGCTTGTGCAGGAGGAAGCCGAGGTCGGTGGCCGGGGCTTCCGCAGTGCCGGTGGTGGAGATCGTCAGGAACACGAGTACGAGTATCGTGCCCGGACGCGGCTCGTGCCCATGGTTTTTCCGCTGATCAGCGAGCCGGTCAGCGGCCCAGGACGGCCGCCAGCTCGGCGATCTCCCGGGGCCCGACGCGGCAGCAGCCGCCGATGAGCCGGGCGCCGTCCTTCTCCCACAGGCCCACGCGCGCCGGGTCGAAGGTGGCGCCGCCGCGCCAGTGCCGGGCCGTGGCGTCCCAGTTCTCGCCGCTGTTGGGGTAGACCGCGACCGGCTTGCCGGAGGCCTCGGCGGCCACGGCGACGGCCCGGTCGGCGTCCTGCGGTATGCAGCAGTTGACGCCGACCGCGATGACGTTGTCCGCGCCGGCGGCCAGCCCGAAGGCCTCCTCCAGCGGCTGTCCGGCCCGGGTGGTGTCGCCGTCGATGGTGTAGGTGAGCCACACCGGGACGCCGATGCCCTCGACCGCGCGCATCAGGGCCTCGGCCTCGTCGGTGTCCGGGACGGTCTCCAGGGCCAGCACATCGGGTCCGGCCTCGGCCAGCGCCTCGATCCGGGGCCGGTGGAAGGCCTCCAGCTCCTTGACGCTCAGCCCGTACCGGCCGCGGTACTCACTGCCGTCCGCGAGCATCGCCCCGTACGGGCCGACGGACGCGGCGACCCAGACGTCGGTGCGCCCACCGGCGGCCTGCCGGGCCAGTTCGACGCTGCGCCGGAGCAGCGCCGAGGTCTCCTCGCGGCTGATGCCGCGCTTGCCGAAGCCCTCGTACGTGGCCTGGTAGCTGGAGGTGATGAGCACCCGCGCGCCCGCCCGGACGTAGGCCGCGTGGGCGGCCTCGATCTGCTCGGGGGCGTCGGCGAGCAGTCTGGCGGACCAGAGCTCGTCGGTCAGGTCGCAGCCCTGGTCGTTGAGCTGGTTGGACAGACCGCCGTCGAGGACGACGGGGCCCTCGGCGAGGGCCTCGGCGAGCGGCGTCTTGGGGGCGGGCATCGCGGGTGCTCCTTGCTGCTGTTCGTGCTCAGTCGCGTCGTGGTCAGTTGAGCTGCGACTGAACCTCCGAGGAAATCAGTTCCAGGTGTTCGATGTCGTCCAGGTCCAGAATCTGGAGATAGAAGCGGGTGGCGCCCAGCTCCGCGTAACGGCCGATCTTGTCCACGACCTGGGCCGGGGAGCCGGCGAGCCCGTTGGCCTTGAGCTCGTCGGCATCCCGGCCGATCGCCGCCGCCCGGCGCTCCACCGCCGCGTCGTCCTTGCCGACGCAGGCCACGAGCGCGTTGGAGTAGACGATGTCGCCGGCCTTGCGGCCGTACGCGTCGGCGGCCTCCCGGACCCGTCCGAACTGCCGGGCGCAGTCCTCGACGGAGCCGAACGGGATGTTGAACTCGTCGGCGTAGCGGGCGGCGAGCGCGGGGGTCCGCTTGGCGCCGTGTCCGCCGATCAGCACCGGGATCTTCGGCTGGACCGGCTTGGGCAGCGCGGGCGAGTCCTTGAGCTGGTAGTACGTGCCGTCGAAGTCGAAACGCCGGCCGGCCGGCGTCGACCACAGTCCGGTGACGATTGCCAGCTGCTCCTCCAGCCGCGCGAACTTCTCCTTCGGGAAGGGGATGCCGTACGCGGTGTGCTCCTCCTCGTACCAGCCCGCGCCGAGGCCCAGCTCGACCCGTCCGCCGCTCATCTGGTCCACCTGGGCGACCTGGATGGCGAGCACGCCCGGCAGCCGGAAGGTGCCGGCGGTCATCAGCGTGCCGAGGCGGATCCGCCGGGTCTCGCGGGCGAGCCCGGCAAGGGTGATCCAGGCGTCGGTCGGCCCGGGCAGGCCGTCCGCGCCGCCCATGCTCAGATAGTGGTCGGAACGGAAGAAAGCATCGAAACCGAGGTCCTCGGTGGCCTTGGCGACCGTGAGGAGCGCGTCATAGGTGGCCCCCTGCTGGGGTTCGGTGAAAATACGAAGATCCATGCCCCCATCCTGCACCGGAGTGAGCGGAATGTGATCGTCAACCTGGCACCCCGGTGGCCACGACGGGGTGCCCCCGCGGGGTGAAAATCTGCCAACTCGCCCCTCAGCGGGATGTATCCACAGTGACCGGTGAGGCGCGTGGTCGTTGGCTCGGGCGGAGCCGGACCGCCCGGCCCGCATGCCGGCGTCCGCTGCCGGCGGCGATGACGCGTCACCGCCCTTCCGCCCCGGGAGGGCCAGGGCCCGAGGAGGCCAACATGTCCCAGGAAACCGTGCCCGGGCAGGGAGGCGAGGCGTACCCGCCCGCCACGGCGCCCAAGGGTCTGCTGCAGCAGATGGAGGAGCTGATGTCCGCCCTCAACGCCGACCTGGCCGGCCTCGACGCCGATCTCCAGTCCTCCGCCCGCGGCGCCGGCCCCGCCCCCGCGGCCTGGGACGACAGGGCTTAGGGCCTGTCTTGTGGATCTCCGTGGGAGAAGGAGCGGCCCGCCGCGCCAGCGGCTGATGTCTCTGCGGCGCCTGTGATCGCAAGGCGGAGGAGGGAGGCAACGCGGTGGGGGCACCTCCCAGCGTCTAGCTGGGGGACGTTGTCGACCGACGACAACGCCGCGAGCGCTGGTGCCAGGGCACGCGACGCCACGGCCACGCCGCGCCAGCGGCAGATGGACCGCAGCCACAAGACAGGCCCTAAGGCGCGCCCGGCAGCCCCCGGGCAGCCCCGGGGGCCCTCCCTCGGGGCGCTCATGTGCCGCTCCGCTGCCGGTCCCCGCCCGCCGCCGCGTCGCGGAGGAGCGCGCACACGTGGTCTCTGGAGTCCGCGGCCGCGTCCAGGGCCTCGATGCACTGCCAGTACAACGACTCGTCCTCGACCGAGCAGGCGGCGGACACCAGCACCACACCCAGCTCCGACAGCAGGTCGCGCAGATCGCGCAGCGCCGTCGCCGGCTCCCGTACCCCGGTCAGCATCGCCGCGCGTCGGGGCGCGGCCCGGCCCGGGCCCGGTGGCCCGGTGGGCCGCATCTCATCGGGCAGGAGCCGGCCGACGACCGCCTCCGCCAGAGCCTGCGCCTCCCAGGCCTCCGCGAGCAGTTCCTGCTCCCCACGGGCCCCTTTGAGCGCATGCCGCATGCTCTCGACAAGCCGTACCGCGTCCATGGTCCACTTCCCCCTCGCATCGCCTCACAACTCCGTCATCACTCAGGGTGACGGATCATGTACGCGAGAGGAAGGGGTCTCTTCCAGCCTGTGGATAACCTGCGCCGGGGCTGCTCAGCCACCGTCCCCCGGCACGGGAAAGCGCAGCTCATTGCGGTCGATCTTGGCGGCGAGCGCCGTCAGCGGATCGATCCCGAGCACCTCGCAGAACTGCAGCAGATACGCCAGCACATCCGCCACCTCGTCCTTGACCCGGTGCGCCGTCCCGGCGTCGTCCATCACCCCGGCCGCCTCCTCCGGCGTCAGCCACTGGAAGATCTCCAACAGCTCGGACGCCTCGACGCTCAGCGCCGCGGCCAGGTTCTTGGGCGTGTGGTACGGCTGCCAGCGGCGGGCCGCCGCGAAGGCGGCCAGCCTGCGCTGCAGGGCCTGCAGATCATCGCTCACGCTGCCCAGGTCTACCGCATCGCTGCGACAGCGCGCGCCTCGCCCTGTACGGCGTCCTGCGCGGAACCCTGCGCAGCGCCCTGCGCGGAACCCTGAACGGGCACCCGCGCCGGGCGGCCGAACTCGACCACCGACACCCCGTCCATGCCCTCGGCGACGGTGCTGTCATGCACCGTGCCCAGCAGCCGGATGTGCCCGCGCCGCGCCGCCTGTCCGGCCAGGTCCAGCAGTTCGCGGGTCTGCGCCCGGTCCAGGCCCAGGTCGATACCGTCGGCGAGCACGGTCAGCGCCTGGAAGGCCGGCAGCAGCTCGCCGCTGGTGTCCACCTCCAGCACGCCGGGGCCGGTGAGCAGCACCAGCGCCAGCGCCAGGAAGCGCAGCTCGCCGTCGCCCAGCCGGTCCACCGGGACGAGCCCCAGCGGCCCCCGGTCGACCACGGCCAGGACGCCCGTGTCGTACCGCACCGTGGTCAGCCCTTCGACGGGCCCTGCGCACACCGCGCGCATCGCCCGCACCAGGGCGGCGTGCCGCGTCCGGCACTCGCCCTCGGTGCGGTGCAGCACCGCCGACAGGTTGTCGCACCCCTTGCGCAGCATGCCGTCCTTCACCGGAACCGGCACGCGCATGCCGTGCGGCCGCGGCTCCACCCCGAACACCCCGCGCAGCGCCACCACGATCTGCTCGGCCGCCGCGAGCACCAGCCGCTGACCGTCCGTCGTCCCCGCGACGCGCAACGGCAGCAGCGCCGTGGCCAGCCGGTCGTCCGGCAGCGGCGCCCTGGTCACCGGCACCAGCCCCGCCGTATGCCAGGCGGCCTGCACCTGACGCCGCTCCGGGTCGCGCAGCGCCGTCGTGAGCAGCGTCTCCCCCGCGCCCGTCAACCGCTCCCCCACGATGCGCAGTTCCGGCTCCGTCTGTACGGCGACATCCAGCCGCACCGGCCCCACCGGCCCGTCCGCCGTGCACCCGATCCGGAACCCCCGCCGTCCCTCCCCGTCCGGATGCGCCCCGTGCGGCACGCACGCTCCGACCCCGCCCCGTACGATCCCGGCCCCGGGCTCCGCCGTGAACACCTCGCCCAGCTCCTCACCGCCCGCCAGGCGGCCCAGCGCCGCGAGGGCCTCCAGCACACTCGACTTACCGGTCCCGCTCGGCCCCGCCAGCAGCGTGAGCGGCCCCAGCGCGAAGCTCGCGCCGCGATGCGACTTGAAGGCGGACAGCCGCAGCTCGGTGACAATCGGACGCTCACTCTTCGCACTCATGCCCGTGAACGTATCGACGTCCTCGACGGCCGAACCGTTTCACCGGTTCTCCATCCTCCGAATGGACGACCTCCGGCAGGATCACCCCATGAAGATCGTTGACGCCGGACCCGGATCCGGCATCGAACTCACCGCCTTCGGCAGCACCGGCGTCCGCCACGTCCGCATCCACGCGGGCCAGGCCGCCTGCTGGAGCCCCAAGGAGGAGCACGAGACCTGGACCGGCCGCACCGGGCTCACCGCGTTCGTCGTCGAGGCCGAGGTCCCGCACCCGGCCGGCGTTCTGGGCCGGGCGCTGCGCGACGAGGGGTGAGACAGGGGTGGGCTACGGTGCCCGTATGGCGACGACGACGTACGTGGCACTGCTGCGGGGCATCAATGTCGGGGTCAGCAACAGGCTGCCCATGCAAGCGCTGCGCGAGCTCCTCGGCGGCATGGGCTCGGCCGCCGTGCGTACGCATCTGCAGAGCGGCAACGCGCTCTTCGACCACGCCCCGGCCGAGCCCGAGCGCCTCGCGACGCAGCTGCGGGACCGCATCACGAGCGAGCTCGGGCTCACCGTGCCCTGCATCGTGTGCGAGGCCGCGGAGCTGCGCGGGGTCATCGACCGGAATCCGTACGACATGGCGGGCATCGACCCCGCGCGTTTCCTGGTGGCCTTCCTCTCGGGGCCGGTGGACCCCGGCAGGCTCAAGGACCTGGACCCGGCGGCATACGCGCCGGACAGCTTCCGGCCGGGTGAGCGGGAGATCTACGTGCACTGCCCGGACGGCATCCAGAAGACCAAGCTCTCGCACGCCCTGTGGGAGAAGCGGCTCGGGCTGACGGCCACCGCGCGCAACTGGAACACCGTCACCAAGCTCGCGGAGCTCGCCGGGGTGTGAAGGGCGGCCCCGATCGGCCATCCGGCCGAGGAACGGCGATCGTGGTCCGCGAACGGTGGCCGTTCGGCCGAAGTGGCGGCACCTGCGCCGGCGGGAGATTGAAACCGGATCTCCCCCGGCAGCAGGAGTACGTTCATGCAATCCAGCGCAACCGTCATCGCCCGGCCTGCCGTCCGGGTGCCGGCGCCCATTCCGGTCCCCGGTGCGGAAGCGGGATGGGGCCGCTACCAGTGGTGCTACTGGCCGGCGTGTGCGGTGTTCGCACTCCTGCTGGCCGTGACCACGTCGCTCACCCCGCACCGCGTATGGGGCGTGTGCGCCGCCCTCGGCTATGCCTTGGCGGCGGTGCAGGCCCGCCGGTCGGGCCGTGCCTGGAGCCGGGCGGCTCTGACGGCCTCGGCTGTCGGAGCGGTGCTGGTCCCGTTGGTGCTGCTGATCGCGGCGGGCGCCGCTCAGGCGGAGGTCGGCGTCGTCGAGCGCTCCGGCAGGCTGCTGCTGGACTCCGGCAGCCCTTATGTCCCGCACCCCGTCGGCGTGCAGGACATCAACCCGTACCTGCCCGGGATGGCGGTGTTCGGCATACCGCGTGCCCTGTTCGGGGACACCCCGCTCGCGGATGCCCGGCTCTGGTTCGGCGCGGCCTTTCTGATCAGCATGGTGTTCGCCGCCTGGCATGCCGGGTACGCCGCGCGTGCCCGGCACGCGGCAGGCGCTCGCGGGAGCACGCGGCCGACCCCGCCCGCGGACGCCGTACTGCTGCTGGCAGGCTTCCCCGCCGTCGCCCTGCCGCTCGCCGTCGGCGGTGTCGACCTGCCGGTGATCGGCCTGATGTGCCTGGGACTTGCCCTGGCGGCGCGGGGCGGATCGGGGACGGCGGCCGGCCTCGCCATGGGCGCCGCCGCGGCACTGAAGTGGACCGCCTGGCCGCTGCTGCCGGTCGGACTGGCCCTGCAGGCGGTCACCGCCGGCCGCCGGGCCGCCGGGCGTGCCGCCGTCACCTCCCTGCTGGCCGCCGCCCTCGCCGTCGTGCCCGTGGCCCTGGCCGACCCGCACTCCTTCGTCCGGCACGTGGTCCTCTTCCCGCTCGGCGAGGGCGGCATCCACTCCCCCGCGACCAGCCCACTGCCCGGCTACCTGCTGGCCACCTACGTCCCCGGAGGGTTCGCCCTCGCCCTCGGCGCCCTGGTGGCGGGTGCCGCGGCCGTGGCGGTGTCCCTGCTCGTCCGTCCGCCGCGCACCGCTTCCGCGGCGGCGAACCGGCTTGCCCTGGGACTCGGCCTCGCCATGTGCCTGATGCCTGCCACCCGGTTCGGCTATCTCGTCTATCCGCTCGTCCTCTGCGCATGGTTCCGCCCAGGACGGAACAAGGAGTCGGCCGTATCGAGCGCACCGGGCGGGCGCGCCCCCGGCAGGCCGACGAACGGCCACCTGAGCCGGGTCGCCGCGCTGGCCATTGCCGCGCTGATCGCGGCGCACTTCATCCCGTCCGCCAAGCAGACCCCGCATACCGCCGAACCGAAGCCCCGCGCGGGGGCAGCGGCGCAGGCCACCGCCCACTCCGCCGCGTACCCGCGTGATCGCCACTCGTGTTTTTGTCCATGCCCTGTCGATCAGTGGACAAGCGGGGCCTTGTTCCCCTCCGCCGGGCCGGATCGACTGGCGGCATCGGCCTGATCACCGCACGGGAACTGGCCCGCGTGGGGGCGAAGGTCGTCCTGGCCGTCCGGGCGGTGAGCAAGGGCCGGACAGCCGCCGACCGGATCCCGGGACGCACCGAGGTCCGCGAGCTGGACGTGTCCGACCTCGCCTCGGTCCGGCGGTTCGCGGCCGAGTGGACGGGCGGGATCGACGTCCTGATCAACAACGCGGGAGTCATGGACGTGCCGCTGACACGCACAGCCGACGGGTTCGAATCGCAGATGGCGACCAACTACCTCGGGCCGTTCGCTCTGACGAACCTGCTTCTGCCCCACATCACGGACCGGGTCGTGTCCGTGTCCTCGCAGCTGCACCGGCTGGGCAGCCCGCACCTGGACGACCTCGGCGGGCAGAACCGGCCCTACAAGGCCATGGACGCGTACAACGACTCGAAGCTGAACCTCGTCCTGTTCTCCACCGAACTGCAGCGGCGCCTCGCCGCGTCGGGCAGTCCGGTCAGGTCGGTCATCGCCCACCCCGGCATCGCCTCCACGAACCTGGCCGGGCACTCCGCCGCCGGCAAGGTGACAGCCGCACTGCGGTTCCTGTTCAACGATGCCGAACACGGTGCCCTGCCATCGTTGTTCGCCGCCACCCAGGACATCCCCGGCAACTCCTACGTGGGCCCGAGCGGGTTCGGCAGCCTGAAGGGCCACCCCCGGATCCGCCGCCCTGCCGCGGCCGGCCTCGACACCACACGGCGCGCAAGGGCTCAGTCGTGCGGGCTTCCCTCTGGACAAGCCGGCTCGGTGGTCAGGCGAGGGTTTCGGCGGTGGCGGTCAGGACCGCGCGGCCGAGGATGTGGCGGGCCATGGTGAAGCCGAGGAACGCAGGGGTGGCGTCGGCCGGGATGCCGATGGTCTCGACGTCAAGGGCGTGCACCACGAAGACGTAGCGGTGCGGGCCGTGCCCTGCCGGCGGGGCCGCGCCGATGAAGCGCCCGGTGCGGGCGTCGTTGGGCACCTGGAAGGCGCCCTTGGGAAGGCCTGATCCGGTGTCGTCGCCGGCGTCCTCGGGCAGTTCGGTGATGTCGGCGGGGATGTCGGCCACAGCCCAGTGCCAGAACCCGGAGCCGGTCGGGGCGTCCGGGTCGTACATCGTCACGGCGTAGCTCCTGGTGCCCTCGGGGGCGCCGCTCCACGACAGCTGCGGGGAGACGTCCTTGCCGCCCGGGACACCGAAGAGGCCGGACATCTGCTCGCCGGGCAGGGGGGCGCCGTCGGTCAGCGTGGTGCTCGTGACGGTGAACGTCGCCGCCTCGGGGAGGCGGGCGAAGGGGTCGTTGGCGCTCATGGGGTCATGCCTTTCTGGGAGACAGAACAGATATCGCGGATGCGCTGGTGCAGGCCGGTGGCCTGCCCCGGGTGCGGTGGCCCTCCCGGCTGGGGAAGCCACCGCACGTCAGGGGGTGAGAGGGGATGGAGGCGGGATGGTCACCGGGTCCCGCCCTCCCGTGCTCAGTCCGGCACGGTCGTGTCCGCGCCGGATTCCTTCTGCTCGCCGGCGGCGGTGCCGGGCCCCGAGGCAGTGGCGTCGCCGGTCGGGCCCACGTGCTGGACCGCATGTGTCGGGTTCGGGTTGAACGTGAGGCTGAAGACGTCCGGCCGGGAGTAGTGGCCGACCGGATCGTAGGCGTTCTTGGCGATGGCGAGGAGGGCGAAGTCGAGGTCGGCATAGAGGATGCCCTCCTCGGTCTCGGGCAGGGGCTTGGCCAGTTCGGTGCCCTCGGGGCCGTAGATGCGGGTGAATCCGCCGCCCTGCAGCAGCAGTTCCTTCTTCGCGTCGGTGTCGCAGAACAGGTCCTGCGCGGCCTGGCCGACCGTGGCGCATGGCGCGAGGACGAAGGTCTGTCCCTCGACGGCGTACACCAGACTTACGGCGGTGTTGACCTCGGGGCCGAGCGCCGTCGCCATGCCCCGGTAGACGGAGAAGCTGGGCCAGGAGGCGACGTGGATCTGCTCGCCCTTGCTGAACATCGTGTACTTGGTCAGCGGCTGCATGTGCTCGGCGCAGTTCAGCGCGCCCAGCCGGCCGAGTCTGGTCTCGTGGACCTGGATGTCGCTGCCGTCGCCCTCGCCGTAGACGGTGCGCTCGGCGTGGGTCGGCTTGAGCTTGCGGCGTACGGACAGGATGCGGCCGGTGTCGTCGATGAGGGCCTGGGCCATGTAGAGGCTGCCGGTGATGGTGCGTTCGGCGAAGCCGAGGACGACGAAGATGTGGTGCTCGGCGGCGGCCGCGGCGATGCGGGCCAGGTGTTCTCCGTCGCGGGTCATGGAGTTCTCCGCGTACCGGGGGACGAACTGCATTCCCGAGAGGGGGGAGTCCAGCCAGATCCACCACGGGTAGCCGGGCAGGAACACCTCGGGGAAGGCGACCAGTTCGGCCCCGCCGGCGGCGGCCTGGGCGATGAGGTCCACGGCCTGAGCCACTCCGGCGTCGAGGTCCAGCCACTTGGGCTCGGCTTGTACGGCCGCTACGCGCACTACGGAAGACACGTCTCGTACTCCATTCGATGAGGTGTGCATGTGCGAGCGGTGTCCCTCCAGTGCGGGTGGGTGAGGATCCGGCTCAGGAACAGCAGGAACTGCGGGAACTGCGGGAACTGCGGGAACTGCGGGAACTGCGGGAACTGCGGGAACTGCGGGAACTGCGGGAACTGCGGGAACTGCGGGCCCGTCAGAGGCTGAAGCGCGCCACCGCCTCCTCGTCCCAGGCGATGCCGAGCCCGGGCCCTCGCGCGGAGATCGTGCCGTCGACCGGTTGTACGGGCTCGGCCAGCAGGGGTCCGGCGAAGTCGAGGTGCTCCAGCCAGTGGGCCGTCGGCGTCACGGCCAGGGTGTGGGCGCTCGCCTCCGGGAAGAGGTGGCTGGACAGCGGGAGGGACGCCGCGTCGGCCTGGCCCATGGCCTGGATCCAGCCGGTCACCCCGCCGATCTTCATGATGTCCAGCATGCAGAGATCACTGGCCCCGGCGGCGACAGCGTTCGCCATGCCGCGCGGGAACCACCAGTTCTCACCCGTCTGTACGGGGACCGGGGAGGCGCGGCGGATCCGGGCGTGGCCGTGGAGGTCGTCGGCGGGCACCGGCTCCTCCACCCAGGCCAGGTCGTACGGGGCGAGCCGGTTGATCCGTCTCAGGGCCTCGGTCGGGGTGAGCGACTGGTTGTAGTCGGCCATCAGCGCGATGTCGGGGCCGATGATCTTCCGTACCTCCCGTACGACCGTCACGTCGTCCTCGGCTGTCCGGCCGGCGAGCTTGATCTTGATGCCGCGGAATCCTCGGGCGACCGCCTTCTCCAGGACCGGACCGTCCTCGGCCGGGTCGACGACGCCGTAGCTGTCGTAGGTGGGCAAGGGCCTCGGCTCGCCGCCCAGCAGGGTGACGACGGGGAGCCCGGCCGCCTGGCCGAGGGCGTCCCACAGGGCCATGTCGAGGCCGCCCACAACCATCCCCACCAGTCCCTGCCACCCCAGGAGCCTGAACCGCCGGTCGAACTCGCGCATGCGCTCCGCCGGGGCCACGGGCTTGCCCGCGAGTTCCGGCCCGATGTCGGTGATGAGCCTGACCAGGGCGCCCAGCGTCCGGTCCGTGTAGCCGAAGATGTACGACCGGCCCCGGGGTCCCTCGTGGGTGTCGACGTCGATCAGGACGAGCGGCGCCGTGGGAACGTCGCCGACCGCCGTCCGCACCGGCCGGGCCAGGGGGACGTCGACCGCGCGGGCCCGGACCGACCGCACGGTGAGCTGCTCGCCGCCCATCGGACGGATCACCTCGATCACTGCGCGTACGACGGATCGGTGCGGTCGAGCATCCGGCGCAGCGCGGCCCAGTCGCGGCCGTGGATGAAGGCCTCGTTGGAGGTGTCGAACTGCTGGGCGGTGTGCTCGGCGATCTGCTCGTCGCATTCGACGACCGCGCCGCCGGCCTGTGCGGCGATCTGGATCTGGCAGGCCAGTTCGAGGTAGTACAGGTCCTCGAACGCCGAGCGGACGTCCTCGCCGGTGGTGAGGAGCCCGTGGTTGCGCAGGATCAGCGCCCGCTTGTCGCCGAGGTCGCCGACCAGCTTGTCCCGCATGCTCGCGTCCAGCACGATGCCGCCGAAGTCGTGGTAGGCCAGCCGGCCGTGGAACCGCATGGCGTGCTGGCTGATGTCGAGCAGTCCGCGCGGCTGTGCCGCCACGGCGGAGCCGGCCTTGCTGTGGGTGTGCAGTACGCACGCCACCTCGGGGCGGGCCTGGTGGACGGCGGAGTGGATGATGAAGCCGGCCGGATTGGCGCCCGTCCCGGGACCGTCCAGGACGTTGCCCGCCAGGTCGACCGTGACCAGATTCGAGGCGCAGACCTCCTCGTAGAGCAGGCCGAACGCGTTGATCAGGAACCGGTCGTGGCTGCCGGGTACCCGGGCGGAGATGTGGTTGTAGATCATGTCCGTCCAGCCGAACCGGGCGATCAGCCGGTAGCAGGCGGCCAGGTCCACCCGGACCGCCCATTCCTCCTCGCCGACCCGCTCCCGCAGCGTGGGGTCGGGAAGGGCGATGCTGTCCCAGGCGGGGCCGGTCGGGTGGGTTGTTGTGATCATTGGGCGATCCTTCCCGAGCAGCCGAAGGGCCGGGAGACGGCCGGGGGTCGCGAGCGGGGAGACCAACCGCTCGTTACCGGGAACAGTACGGCGATATCAGGGCCGGGCAGAGGTGTGAAACCTCCGCTCTGATCGCCTGCCGGGAGTATGATTCACACACCCTGTGGACTGCTGGACCGTGACCTGGGACGTCTCATGGATCGCTCCGAAGATGATCACGCCGAGGATTTCCGCCCTGTGCCGGGCATCGCCGAGGTGGTGTCGGAACAGGAGGACTCCTATCCCGCGGCTCGGGTCCGGGAGCTGGTCGAACGCCAGCGTCGCCGGGAGCGGGAGCTGTCCAGCCTGTATGCCACGGCACGTTCCCTGACCGTCCTGCGGGGGCTGGACGAGGCGCTGGCCAGTGTCGTCGAGCACGCCCACGACCTGATCGGTACCGACATCGCGTATCTGGCGGTGCTGGAGGAGAACGGGACGTACCTGCGGGTGCGCGCCACGGCCGGCACGCTGACCCCCGGGTTCGGCGAGCGGGTGCACGCGCCGGCCCACATCGGCATCGCGGGGCGCGTGGCCACCACGCGGGCCCCGTACTGGGAGAGCGACTACCTGGCCTCGGCCGAGATCGTCCACGATCCGGGCGTCGACAGCGCCATCGAGGCGGAGGGCATCGTGTCGATGCTCGGGGTTCCGCTGATCGCCGGCGGCCGGTTCCTCGGCACGCTGATCGCGGCGAACCGGGAGGAGCGCCCGTTCGTCCGGGACGACGTCGCCCTGCTGACCGTCTTCGGGGACCACGCCGCGGTGGCGGTGGAGAACGCCCGGCTGTACGACGAGAGCCGGCGTGCGCTGCGCGCCCTGGAAACGGCGTACGCCACGATCGAGGATGCCGGAGCCGTCCATGAAGCGCTCACCCGGCTGGTGCTGGCCGGCGGTGACGTCGGCGCCGTCGCGGACCTCGTCGCGGACACCCTGGGCGGCGGTGTGCTCGTCCTCGATCACGCCCAGCGCGTGCTCGTCTCACGCGGGCAGCCCGCCGACGAGGACGAGGCGAAGGTCCGCGAGCGCGCCACCCTCACCGCCTCCCCACGCATGGCCGCCGCGGTCGTCCACGGCATCGAGGAGAGCCGGAAGTCGGGACGCTGCGTCACCGTCGACCGCGGCGACACGCTGCGCCACACCGTGGCAGCGGTCGTCGTCGGCGCGACCCACATGGGGGCCCTGGTCCTGTCCCGCCACAGCGATCCGGACCCCGTCCAGGCTCGCACCCTCGAACGCGCCGCACAGACCACGGCCCTGCTGACCCTGACCCAGGACGCCGTCGTACGGGCCGAAGAACGCGTACGGGGTGAGCTCCTCACCCAACTCCTCACCGCCCCACGCCCGTTCTCCACCGAGCTCGCTCTGCGCGCACGTGCCAGACACATCGAACCCTCACAGCTCGACACCGTCCTGGTGGCGGACGTGGCGGACGACCGGCTCGGCGACACCACCCGCCTGCTGAACGGCCTCGCGGAGGAGTACGACGGCCTGGCCGGCGAGCACCTCGGCGTACCCGTCGCACTGATCCACACCCAGGACGCGGCAGAGGCCGCGAGAAGCGTCCACCAGCGCCTCGGACGAGTGCTCGACGCCCCCGCCCTCGTCTGTGCCGCACCCGTCCCGCCCGGCGCGGAACCATTCGGCAGCAGCGTCACCCTGGCGAGCCGCTGCTGCCGGCTGCTGCGCGGGATCGGAGTGCAGGACGGCGGCACCACCACGGAGCGCCTCGCGATGTACACGATCCTCTTCGATCCCGACCGGGACCAGGATCTCGAAGCGTTCCTCGGCCACTCCCTCGGCAAGCTCGTCGCCCACGACACCGAACGCGGAACCGACCTCCTGCGCACCCTCACCGCGTACTTCGCCAACTCCCGCAACCTCGCCGGAACCGCCCGCGCCCTGCACATCCACACCAACACGCTCCTCAAACGGATCGAGCGCATCGGCAGCCTGCTCGGGCACGACTGGCAGCAGCCGGACAACGCCCTGAGACTCCAGCTCGCGGTTCACCTGCACGACCTGGCCCGACAGGTCGAACCGTCCACGAGTCAGAGGTAGACGGCCTGCGTCTGCCGGCCTACGGCCAGACCCTGCGCCGCCGCGCGGACTCAACGCCAGCCGCGGCGCACCGGATCTGTCCCGCCTCACACCCCAGGAACAGGCCGTCGCCCGCCTCGTCGCCGCACGTACGCACGCCCATCGCGGAGGCTCGACACCCGGACACCGCCCGGCCGTCCCGTGCTGCTCCTCGGCTTCAGCGGCGGTACCGCCTTCGCCAGCGGCCCCTCGTGACCCGCACGAACCTTCAGGTCAGAAGCCTGATCGACGCAAAACGGCTGGTCTGTTCATCTCCGGCCTGGTGACCTGGGGCCTGGCCCGCCACCTACCGCTGCCACTGGGCGTCCTTGGCCACGAGGGATCCACCGTCATCGTCGGACTCAACGGCCTGCGCCTGCTGCAACGGCCGGCTCTGACGTAGGGGATTTACGACTGGCCACGCACCACACCCGCCCGCCGGACAGTTCCCCCGATAGCAGGCGTGCGCATACGGTCGTACCGTCATAACGACGGGTCTCCACCTCCCCTGGGAGTCACCATGCCGATGCTGCTGATCAAGGGCTCGTACCGGGTGAAGGGATCCCAACCCGACGGCGACTCCATCCACTTCACCCCCGACGACCCGGCCCAATGGGACCTCGTCGGCGGAGCCCACCCCGTCAAACGCAACGCGGCCGGCACCGCCCAACTTCGGCTGGACGCCATCGACGCACTGGAGACGCACTACGCGCGCACCGGCCCCCGGCAGCACCAACCACTGCCCTTTGCCCACGCCGCAGCCGAGGAACTGCTCCACTGGCTCGGCTTCTCCGGCATCCAGCGCAGCTCGAACGAAACCGTCACCACCTCCATCCCGGACACCGTGCCCGGCTTCGTTCTCACCCGCGGCGCCGACCTCCACGGCCGCTGCGTCGCCCTGGCCGGCCGAGGCAGCCCGCCCGGCGCCGGCGGCACCGGCATCCACGTCGACGTGCCCCTGCTGGAGACCACCGCCAACCACCACCTGCTCGCCGCCGGACTGGCCTACCCCACGTACTACCGCAATCTCTTCGCCGACCTGCGTACGGCGCTGACCGCCGCCGTCCACGAGGCGCGGGCGGCAGAGCCTGCCAAGGGGCTGTGGCCGAGCGACGTGACCACGACCGGGGCGAAGATCTTCGGGCTGTCCTCGCTCACCGACGACGTGGTGATCCTGCCCAAGCTGTTCCGGCGGCTGGTGGACTACCTGCACCTGGGCGATCCCTCGCTGTCCGGGTTCCCCGCATTCCTGGCCCAGGCCCAGGACCGCTTCTTCATCCTGTCCACCGGCCACTCCACCACCGGCCTCGACGCGGTGGTCGAGGTCACCAACGGCCAGACGGTGCGGATGACCCACCCGGCGGAGGACCTGGTCTTCGACGAGGAATGACCCTCACCGCGGCAGGATGAACACCGCGAGAAGACGCCCGCTCAGGTCTTCCCGTACTCGTCGTGGCGGCGCAGCCAGTGGGTCTCCTCGCCTTCCTCGTGGCGGCCCATCGGCGTCCGGTCGAGGAGACCGTAGTAGGCCATGGCGGGCTCAAGGCCTCGCGCGCTGGTGACGTACGTCCGGTGGACGGTGCCGTCCGAGAGTACGTACGAGCTCAGCCCGGGCCCCTCGGTGACATACCCGGGCACGTCCGTGCCGGACGCCTCCGCCATCTGACGCACGGTAGGCGGAATCCCGCCCTCCAGGAACGGCCTCAGTTCCTGCTCGGTGTGCAGGAAGCCGAGGTCGCGGTGGAAGTCGCTGCCGACGGTGGAGACCCAGTCGAAGCTCCAGCCCATCCGTTCCCTGTAGGCAAGGAGCTTGTCGAGCGGCGCCCGCGAGGAGCAGACCAACGTCACGTCACGGGCTTTGAGGTGGACCACGTTGGGGTCGAGGTTGTCCGCGATCGAGGAGCAGACCGGGCATCCGGCCTCGTACGGCGGGCCGAACATGAAGTGGTAGATGAGCAGCTGCGCGCGCTCGTCGAAGAGATCCGCGAGCGACTTGGTCCCCTCCGCGGTCTCGAAGCTGTAATCCTTCTCGACCGGCACCCAGGGGAGCTCCCTCCGCTTCCGCGCGAGCTCGTCGCCGCGTCGGGTGAGTTCCTTCTCCTCCGCGAGCAGCTCCTCACGGGCTGCCTCGAATTCCTTCTGTGTGCCGACCCTGTGCTCGGGCATCGCCTTTCCCTCCTCTGTGGGAGCGGAACACCGCATCGCGGCGGACGGTCGGCGCAGCGACTGCCGGCAGTACCTGCACCGGCGCAACCGTCCGGCCCTACGTCCACCGTACGCGTGCGGCGGCGGGCCTTCGAGACCAGCTGAGGGCCCTCAGCCCTACGCGATCACTCCTGGGTGCCGATGGCTGTTCCGCCGTTCCCCAGGACCGGATGCCAGCGCCGCCTGCTCGGCGTCGCCGGGCACCGGATCGACCGTGGCCGCGTGCAGCGCGGGCTCGGAGGGCTGGTCCCCGTACATGCCCGGATGAGCACGGTAGGTCTCCTGCCAGTGCCGGCGCTGGGCATCCGCAAGTTCCCCGTTCCCGGCCATCGTCAACTCCCGTACGGACGATGACGATCCCTTCGGCCGATGGGACGTGGAGACTGCGCCACGGTCTTGGGTCTTACGATGCGTCCAGCCCGTGAGGCCGCCGTGCCCTGCTACCGCGGCCCCGGGCGAGCGTCAGTGTTCCGCCATGCTGTGCTGCTGGGCGAGCCGGCCGATGTCGTGCGCGGTGATGATCCCGTCGAGCCGGCTGCCGTCCATGACCAGGACGGGCAGTCCGCCCCCGGAGCCGAGGCGGTCCAGGACGCCGTCCAGCAGTTCGTCCGGTGCGGCAAGGGTGCACCGCGACAAGGGGGCCGCCAGGTCCCGTACGCGCAGCGTCTCCCGCCGCCCGGACGATACGGCGGCCAGCCGGCGCAGTTGTACGACGCCGCTGGGACGGCCCTCGAAGTCCACCAGCGGCAGCACCGAATGGCGTGCGTGCACCGCCACGTCGGACAGGAAACGGTCCACCGTCAGCCAGTCCGGACCGGTGACCACCGGAGCCGTCATCGCCTCGACCACCCGTACGCCCCGCAGGGCCGCGCCGAGCTCGGCACGCCGCCGTTCAGCAGCGGCGGTGACCGCGACGAACAGGCCGATGACCGCCAGCCACAGCCCGCCTCCCACCCCGCGAAGGAGCGCCAGCCACCCGACCGCGACCAGCAGCATGCCGATGACCTGTCCGCTGCGCCCGGCCGCCCGCTGGGCCCGGTCCCGGTCACCGGTACGCCACCACATCGCAGCCTCCAGCACCCGCCCACCGTCCAGCGGCGCGGCCGGCAGCAGATTGAAGACGCCCAGCAGCACGTTCATCCCGCCCAGCCACCCCAGCACGGCGACCGGTATCCGCCAGCCCACCGCCGCTTCCACCCCCGCCGCCGCCCCCAGCCCGGCCCCGCCGAGCACCAGACTGGCCAGCGGCCCGCTGGCGGCAACCGCGAACGCCGCCCGAGCCGTCGCCGGCCGGTCCATCCGGGTCATCCCGCCCAGCGCCCACAGCGTCATGTCCCGCACCGCGATCCCTGCTCTGCGGGCCGTCAGAGCGTGCGCCGCCTCATGCACCACCAGGCTCACCAGCAACAGCAGACCGCCCACCACCCCCGCGACCGCATACACCGCCGCCGCCCGGCCCGGCGCGTACGCGGGCAGCGTCCGGCTGCCCAGGCCGTACGCGAACAGCAGCATCAGCAGCGGCACGCTCCAATGCGTACGCAACGCCACGCCGCGCACACTCCCGATCCGTACCGAACCGTTCATCGCCTTCACCCGCCGACGGGCAGCCGACCGCCATCCGCCCTCCTTCCATGGTCCGTCACCGGCCCCCACGACCGGAAACCGCCGAAGAACCGGAGACGAAGCCACAGACCTACGGTGATCCAAGAGGGCGTTGCGGAGTTCGAGAGGGCCATGCGACTCCTGGCGGGCCCTCCGGGCCGGAGGCCCGGCAGCGTGAGGCCACGGCCCCGTACATCGTCGAGGAATGGGAAGGCTTCTATCGTGGCCGCGAGCTCGCCGTCCCCGGCGGGAAGTCATGGGCACGCTGAAGCCATGAACCTCGTGAGCCGTCGAACCGAGCTGTGAGGTGGCCGATGAGCACTCTCGAAGAACAGATCGACATCGATGTTCCGATGGACGTGGCCTGGGACAGCCTTCATCGCATGGAGACCTATCCCCGCTTCGTCGACGGCGTGCGCGGCGCCCGGTCGGAAGACGGGATCCGGACGAGCCTGGACGTCGAGACGGGCGGCCGCCTCCGGCAGTTCGAAGCCGAGATCACCGACCGCGCCAAGGAAAACGTCATGGCATGGCAGACCACGAGCGGTCCCGACCTGGCCGGCACCTTCTCGCTACTGCCCATCGACCGGGGGCACACCCGGGTCCAGGCTCGGATCGAGTACGACCCGGACACCGTCAAGGAGACATTCGGCGGTCCGAAGGGCTTCGCCCAGGCGACCGCTATCGAAAGGCTCGTACGCGATGACCTGGAGCACTTCAAGGAACTGACGGAACAGCAACGGTGAGCCCGATCCAGCTCCAGCGGCAGCCGGAGGCGGCGAACCGGTGGGCGCACCAGCTCCAGACCCTGCGAGGCCGTGAGCCTCAACGATGGGGTCACAGCAGTATCGCGTTGCCTCCCGCTGGCTACGCCGGGAGGCTGGAAGGTCCGTCATGATCGAGGCCTACGTCCTGATCCAGACCCACGCGGGCACAGCGGCCCACGTGGCTGAGGCGATATCCGCAATCCCGGGTGTGCTGCGGGCCGAGGCCGTGACCGGACCGTACGACGTGATCGCGCAGGCCGAGAGCCCGGCGATAGACGACCTGGGCCGCCTGGTGGTGGCACGGATCCAGCAGGTCGAAGGCATCTACCGCACCCTGACCTGTCCGGTGGTGGAACTCTGACGCTCGGCCGAGAACGCACGCCGACGGGCCACGGCAACATCCCGCGTCCCGGTGCGGCATCCGCGAGGCGGAACAACGCGGCGAGAGCGGCGGAGCACGGTGTGGAGGAGCGATGGCGCGGCTGGTGGTCAAGGGCGGGGACCTCATCGTCCGCCTGCCGTGGTGGGAGAAGGCGGCGGCCCGGCGCCGCGACGTGCACGTGGCCCTGTCCGCAGTCGAGCAGGTGACCATCGAACCCGACTGGTGGCGTGCCCTGCGCGGCGTACGCGGCCGGGGCACCTGGGTCCCCGGCGTGTTCGCCCTCGGCACCCGGCGGCACCCCCGCGGAATGGACTTCGCGGCCGTCCGCGCCCGCGGGCCTGTCATATGCGTCGAGCTGCGCAGCCCCTCGCCCTACGCCCGCCTGGCCGTCACCGACCCCGATCCCGAGGCCGCCGCACCCGCCGTACGCACCGCCGCAGGAATCTGGCCCGGCCAACGGGCCTGCGCCTGACCTGTGCCCCGTCGGATCGGCGTCGGCCCCGTACGCGCGTCGGGCGCCGCGGCACTGCCGGGCCTTGCGCGGGTCCGCTGTGCGGCTGGCGCCGCCAGGTGGGTGCGGAAGTGCCCGGTCAGTCCTTCCGGCACAGCTGGTGCAGGATCAGCAGCACTGCCGCCGCGGGGCTCAGTGCGAGCACCGTCGCGGCGACGATGACCAGCGGTGTGACGCCGAGCACGATGCCCGTAACCAGCAGTGCGGGCCACACGGCCAAGACCGGACTCCACAGTGCCGCGCGCAGCGCCCGCGGGCGCCTGGGACGACCGGTGACGAATTGATCGCTCCAGACCGGATCGTCGGCCTGCAGGGCGGCCTCGATCGTCTCCAGCTGCTTCCTCTCGTGCGCGGACAGCATCAGGGGGTCTCCACCCTTATGCGAGGTGGTACGGCACCGGCATCGAACCGGTCCTGTTGAGGGCGAAGGCCCGCAGGGCCTGGCTCAGGCCGGCCAGGGTCTATTCCGGTCCGGCCCAGTCGAAGGTGATGTGTTTGCTGGACTGCCCCTCCCGGCTCCACTGGAATCCGAACGCGTCGGCCCGGTCGGCAGTCGCCCGGCCCCAGGTCGCGAGCTGGCCAGGGCCCGTCTCGCAGCCGGGCAGGTTGGTTGTCTGGACGCGCGCGCCGTCCGGCGTTGTCGGGCCGGTGAGGGCCTCGGCGCGTGCCTCGACGCGGCCGGGGATGGTTGCACTCCAGGAGGCGAGGTCCTCGTCGACCTTGATCTCGATGGGGGCGAAATCCATGCCCCGCATCTCGGGGCCGAACATCGAGACCATCTCGGCGGGCCAGCTGCCCGCCTGACCGCCGAAGATCATCTGCAGGGCTGCGCGCTGCGCGTCGTCGGCGCGCTCGTCGATGAAGACGGCGCCGTACGCGTCGGAGTGCTCGGCCCACACATTGCCGACGAAGGAGCCCAGCATCAGCACATTGAGACCGTCCAGCGGAACGTCGCCGTAGCCGCCCTCACGGATGTGCCAGGCCAGGACACCGTCGCAGTCCCCGTAGGTGGGCGGCTGCGCGAAGGAGCACGGGCAGGGGACGTTGCACTTGCAGGTGTCGAACCAGTCCCCGGCGACGTGCCACCTCGGAATGGTCGTTGATGCCTCGGTTGTCCCGGTCATCGTCAAACCTCCTCACGAGCCCCGCGCCGGGCGGGTCTCGTGCGGTAGGTGGCAAGCCGTTCGTGCGGAGGCAAGGCCTGCGGATATCGCCGGGAAGCGCTCGGGCGCACTGTTCTCCCTCTCCATCGTGCACCCGCCACCGCCCGCGGGCCAGGCCGCCCGGCGAGGCGCGGCCGGGGTCGCGTCAAGGGCGTTGGAGTGGTCCCATGGAAGTGTCCCCAGGAGAACGCTGATGCGGCACACCCGGATCTCCGGCCTCGCGCCTTCCCGGCCGGCCCCTCCGACCGGAGAGGCCGGGGCCCTGCTGCCGAGGCGTGATCTGGCGGTTGCCTGGTCCCTCGTCGTGGTGATCGCGGCTCTGGCGTGGGTGCTCACGATCGGGCAGGCCCGGGAGATGGGTGTGGAACCCGGCACGATGGGGATGGCGCTGCCGCTGTTCCTGGTGCTGTGGGTGACCATGATGGCGGCCATGATGCTGCCCTCCATGGCCCCGGTGGCCATCACCTGGGCGCGGGGAATCGGCCGGCAGTCCTCCGGCTGGACCCGGGCGGCCCGCACCACGGGATTCGCGGGCGGCTATCTCCTCGCCTGGACGGCCTTCGGGCTCCTCGCCTACGCAGCCCTCGCCGTCACCGGCGGTCTGGTCGACGACCATCCCACCGCGGGGCGCTGGATCGGCTTCACCGCCTTCCTGCTCGCAGGCCTCTATCAGCTCGGTCCACTCAAGAACGTCTGCCTGCGCCACTGCCGCAGCCCCATGGGCCAGTTGATGCGCTACGCGGGCTTCCGCCCGCCGGCCCGCGACCTGCGGGTGGGCGCCCACCACGGCGCGTACTGCGTGGGCTGCTGCACCGGGCTGATGGTCGTCCTGATCCCGCTCGGCGTGATGAACATCGCCGCAATGGCCGGCCTGGCCGTGGTGATCTTCGTAGAGAAACTGTGGCCCCGGGGCCCGCTCCTCAGCCGAGTGGTCGGCGTCGCCTTCCTCGTCCTGGCCGTGCTCGCCCTGTTCCAGGACTGGCTGCTCCCCGGTCTCAGCGCCTCGGTCCCGTCCATGGGTGGAATGTGAGTCGGGTTGAAGGTGCGTAACCTGCTACGGCTCCACACACGGGTTCTAGCGCAGTCCGAAGGCATCGGAATGCCCGGTGGTCGTGGAACTCGCCGTAGAACCGGGAGAGCTGCTCGAAACGGTCCACCCACTGGCCGGCCAGGATGCGCTTGAGGGCGTCTGCCTGCGCGCCGCTGGCAGACGTGTCCACGACCAGGCCGACCTTCCGGTTACCGGAGGTCAGAGTGGAAGGGAACTGGTTGTAGAACGCGAAGTCCACGCCGGACAGGTCCAGGTCTCCCAGATTCCCGTCCGCCACATGGAACACGGCGGTACCGAGGTGCAGACCGCCCCGGACATGCTGACGCTCCGCGCCGAAGCCACCGACGCGGAAAGCCTGCAGCGGATCCAGGATCTCGTCGCCGGACGCCTCGAAAGGATCGGCAGGTGCGACCACCTGACGGTGATCTGGCAACGGACTGCAGCGCCCGCATGAGCATCCTCGAAGTTCCCGGCGCCCGGCACCACTACGAGACCCGCAGCGGCGCACCACACCGTTGCCACCTACGATCGACGCGGCTCTTCGCGGAGCCAACTCGACCGGCCGCTGTCGCCGAGGTCATGGCCTGGGACTGCGCCTTCGCAGGCACCGCGCTTCCCCCAGCCGCGGGCGCCGGTCAGTAGCCGCCGCCGGAACCGCCACCGCTGTCGCTGCCCGTCGGCGCGGGGCTCGCCGCCCCGCCGACCTTGATGTGGGCGTCCATACCGAGCCCCTTGTGACCATCCACCGGGCACCACAGCTCGTAGCTGCCCGTCCGAAGCGTGACCGTCAGCTCCGCCTTGCCGCCGCCCGAGAGGACCTTGGTCTGAGCCGTCGCCACACCAGGGCCGGAGACGGCCAGGGCGTGGGCGACATGCCCGGCGTTGTCGGCCGTGAAGGTGTACCTGCCCGGAGTGAAGGAGCTCCGGGACAGCTGCAGGGCGTACTCGGTCTCGGTGACCGTCACCGCCGTGCTCCTGGGCTGCCCGCTCATGCCGGAGGTGGTGGCCGGAGCGCTCCCGCTCCCTCCGCTGGAGCACGCCGCGAGTACTATCACGGCGCCGCCCGCGAGCGCCGCAAGCCGTGCGGCGGCCCACCGGATCTTGACAGTCTCCATCTGTCTCATCCCTTTCGGGACCACGCGGAGCCGCGCACCCGGGGACTCCCTCCGGATTGCCGCGGTGACGGGGCCCCTACGGAGTCATACGTACGCAGGGGGCGCGCTGCTCAGCCTCATTCCCGGGCATTTGACCATCGAGCCCCCACGGGCACCGGCGGTCACCGCACCAGGCGGCCTGCTGCTGTGCGCCCTGAGGCACGGGATACCCTCAGGGGGTATGGAGCAGGCGAAGCCCGGATACAGCGACACCAAGGACGACGTGCTCAAGAGGCTGCGCCGCGTCGAAGGCCAGGTCCGCGGCATGCAGCGCATGGTGGAGTCGGACCGGTACTGCATCGACGTACTCACGCAGGTCTCCGCCACGTCCAAGGCACTGCAGTCTGTGGGGCGATCGAACTGCTCGACGATCACCTGGGCCACTTCGTGCACGAGGCGATTGCCGCCGACGGAGACGAGGCCGGGGACAAGGTCGCCGAGGCATCTCAGGCCATCGCCCGCATGCTGCGCGCCTGACCCCCAGTTCGGCCGTACAGCGGTACGGCCGGTATAACCCGCCGCCGTATAGGGGAAGGCGAACCAAATGCACGCCTTATTGCACGCACTGTCCATTGCCGGGTCGATGACCTGGGAGATCACCTGGGCGCTGATCCTGGGCTTCGCGCTGTCGGCCGTGGTCCAGGCCGTGGTGCGCAAGTCGACGATCGTACGGCTGCTGGGCGACGACCGGTCCCGGACGCTCGCGATCGCCTCCGCTCTGGGAGCTGCGTCCTCGTCCTGCTCCTACGCCGCTGTCGCGCTGGCCCGCTCGCTGTTCCGCAAGGGCGCGAACTTCACCGCCGCCATGGCCTTCGAGATCGCCTCGACCAACCTGGTCGTCGAACTCGGCGTGATCCTGGCGCTGCTGATGGGCTGGCAGTTCACCGCCGCGGAATTCGTCGGCGGTCCGATCATGATCGTGGTGCTGGCGCTGCTGTTCCGTCTCACTCTGCGCAGCCGGCTGCTGGACGAGGCCCGGGCACAGGCCGAGCGCGGCGTAGCGGGATCCATGGAGGGGCACGCGGCGATGGACATGGCGGTCCAGCGGCAGGGGTCCTTCGCCCGGCGGCTGCTGTCGGGAGAGGGCTTCACTTCCGTCGCGCACGTCTTCGTCATGGAGTGGGCCGCGATCCTGCGGGACATCGTTCTCGGCCTGCTGATCGCCGGGGCCATCGCGGCCTGGGTCCCGGAGTCCTTCTGGCAGACGTTCTTCTTCGCGGGCCACCCGCTGGCGGCCAAGATCTGGGGGCCGCTGATCGGGCCGCTGGTGGCGGTCATCTCGTTCGTGTGCTCGATCGGCAACGTGCCACTGGCGGTGGTGCTGTGGAAGGGCGGCATCAGCTTCGGCGGCGTGGTCGCCTTCATCTTCGCCGACCTGCTGATCCTCCCGATCCTCAACATCTACCGGAAGTACTACGGCACCAGGATGGCCCTCTACCTCCTGGGCACCTTCTACGCCGCCATGGTGGTCGCCGGTTACGTCGTGGAGTTCACCTTCGGTGGCCTGGGGCTGATCCCCGACCAGGCCGACGCGAAAATCCCCATGGAAGGCGTGTCCTGGAACTACACCACCTTCCTCAACATCGCCTTCCTCCTCCTGGCCGCCGCCCTGCTGATCCGCTTCGCCCGCACCGGCGGCCCCGCCATGCTCCGCATGATGAACGACTCACCCGAGACCGGCCACGGCAGCCACGAGCACGCCCGTGATCATGAGGAGCACAGCAGTGACGACTCCCACGACCACGGTGGACACCACCACTGATCGCGCGGGGAGGCGCGTCAGCTCAGGCCAGCGCCTCGATCGGGTGCAGACCACGGCCGAACTGCATCCGGCGCGACGAGGAACATGCCGTGGGCGGCGGCCGTGTCGCCGCTGAGCGTGAGGTCGAGCATCCGCACGATGCCGGAGTAACGCCCACGACGCATATAATGCACACCTCCTAAACCTGCAGGTCAGGCACCCTTTGCCACCGGCTCCAGGACCGCCACGCACTCCACGTGGTGGGTCATCGAAATCACGTCACAGGAGGCAGCATAGGGAGAACCTGCAGCTCAGGCAGGGTTTCTCCGCTGCGTAGACAGGCTGCCAACCGTCCGGAGCGTCAAACGAGCGTCACGGCCGAGATGCACGCCAGCCTCGACGGGCCACGCAGGACAGGGCGGCTGGTTATACCGAGGCCGACCTCGCCGTGACCAAGTTCGGGCAGCGCGACGGGCAGCGGGCTGACGTGCCCGGCCTATCTTGGCGGTCTGCCCGCAGCTCGTCGAGGTGAGGCCCGAGGGCGTGAACTACACGTCAACGGAGGGGCAGGCTGACTTGCTCCGCAGGATCCAAGCAGCGTCCGCAGGCCAGCCGGCCAACGAGGCTTGGGTCGCTTCCGATCTAGGCTGAGCTCACACCGCCGCCCACTCTGGAACTGGAGTTCCTTCATGCGTGTCTTCGTCGCTGGCGCCACCGGCGCTGTCGGCAGTGTGCTCGTCCCGATGCTGGTTTCGGCTGGGCACGAGGTCACCGGGACCTCACGGTCCCTGGCCGGGATCGAGCGGATCAGAAGCCTCGGAGCGACGGGAGTCCAGGCGGACGCGCTCGATGGGGAGAGACTGCGGCACGCGGTCTGCGCGGCAGCGCCGGAGGCAGTGATCCACCAGCTCACCGACCTCTCCGGCGCGGACGGGGCCGCCAACGGCCGAATGCGCCGAGAAGGTACCCGGAACCTGGTGGAGGCCGCGAAGGCGGCTGGGGTCGGCCGGATCGTCGCACAGTCGATTTCCTGGGCGTACGCGCCGGGCGAAGGCCCGGCCGAGGAGGTGGTACCGCTCGACAGCACGGCCGCTCAGCCCCGGGCCCGGATGGTGGCCGCCGTCAGGGCCTTGGAGGAGACGTAGGCCGAGTTGGAGACAGCGGTCCTGCTGCGCTACGGCCTGCTGTACGGGACCGGCACCTGGTACGCACCGGACGGCGCTTTCGCGGCGGCCCTGGCCGGCGACCGGTCGGCACGGTTCCTGGGGACCACCGTGGTGAACGACACGGTGAGCTCCTTCGTCCACGTCGCCGACGCGGCCGGCGCGGCGCTAGCCGCGCTCGACTGGCCAGGAGGACCGGTCAACATCGTGGACGACGAGCCAGCCCCCGCCCACGAATGGCTTCCGGCCCTGGCCAAAGCCCTCGACGTGCCTGCACCCGGCCCGGTGACGGGTCGGCGGGAGTGGGAACGCGGCGCTCTCAATGGGTTTGCTCGCAGCAGGGGTTGGCAGCCCGAGTGGCCGACCTGGCGGACCGGTTTCGCCGCCCAGCGCGACATCCCATGAGTTCTCCAGAACCCTGCTGAGGTCCTCCCCCGCCGTCAGCGCCGTCAGCGTGAGCCTCCTCGACTTCGCCCAGGTCACAGAATGGTCGGACGAAACGAGAAAGCTTCAGGAACTCCGAACTTACGTCACAAGCTGGCCAAGCACGCCAATGAGGGAGAAGCCCCAGGCCAGGGACTCTGGACCCCAGCAGGAGTCACGACCCGCCGGACAGGGGCAACTCGCTTCATCCTGCCCGGCTCTGTCCCAGGACCGACCGGGCCGGGCCGGGACGTGTGGGGCCGGGGTGATCGCTTCCCAAGTGAGTAATGGTCTTGGGCAGTGCCGGGGCGGCGTGGATGATGGCGTGGTGACGAACATCAGCCTCGACCATGTGAAGGTCCATTTCCGGATGGACGTGGACGAGGACGGCTGGCCGCCGGCGAGTGTCGAGAGCCTGTGGGCGGTGGATCTCGGTGATGGGACGGTGCAGCTGGACAACACCCCTTGGTTCGTGCGCGGTGTCGCCTGCGAGGACGTCATCCGGGTGGAGGTCGACGAGGCGGGCGTGTGCTGGGGCGGGGAAACGGTCCGGGCTTCGGGGAACTGCACGATCCGGCTGATCGTGCTGAAAGACGGGGGCTCGGCTGCTGCCCGGCAGAGCGTACTGGAGGTCTTTCACCGGCTTGGCACGACGGGTGAGGGGATCGAGCGGTACCGGATGATCGCGTTGGATGTTCCGCCGGACGCGGATCTGCCGAGAATTCGGAAGCTCTTGGAACACGGTGCGGCCAAGGAATGGTGGCACTGGGAGGAAGGGTGCGTCACTGCTGCCTGGAGGGATTCTTCAACGAACCCCCATTAGTTCGACAGCGGGGGGCGTTGGACACCGCCCAAGGAGCATGGGGTCGCACAGCAAGCGTGATCGGGTAAACGCCTCTGCCCTGTCCATGATGGACAGGGCAAAGGATGGTTTACGCGGCGATGGTCAGCGGAGCGTCCAGACGTTCCCAGGCGCCGAGGACGGCCTTGTGTGCGTCCGGTTGCAGGTGCGCGTATCGCTGGGTGGTCTGGAAGCTCTCGTGGCCCAGGAGGTGCTGGACCTCGTAGAGCGAGACTCCCTTCTGGACGAGCCACGAGGCGCAGGTGTGGCGCATTGAGTGGGGCGGATAGCGCGGGACGAGGTGTTGTTCGCCGTCGCTGTCGAAGCAGTAGGCGCTCGCGACGGCGGGCCACCAGGTCTGCCGTCGCCAGTTGCCGTCATCGAGGCGACGTCCGGCTCGGCCCTTGGTGATGGTGGTGAAGACGACTGCGTCGCGTTCGAGCCGGTGGACGTGGCGCTCGAGGACCTCCAGGACGTGGGGTGGGAGTGGGACCTCGCGGCGGCTCTTGGAACTCTTGGGGTACTCCTTGATGCCGCTCTTGGTGTTGACCTCCACGACGAACAAGCGAGAGCGGCGCTGGTCTATGCGGTGCCGGTGGAGGCCGGCGAGTTCGCCCCACCGCAGCCCGGTGTAGAAGCCGAGCAGACACATGGCTCGCCACGCGGCTGGGAGTTCGTCGAGGATGCTCTGCGCCTGATCGAGCGTGAACCACTGCGGTGGTTTGACCGCGATCTGGGGCAGGTCGATGCTGCGGCATGGGGTCACCGCGATCACGTCGTCGTCGACGGCCGCGCGCATCACGGAGGACGTCAGGTTGTAGGCCCGCTTGATCGCGGCGGCCCCCGCGCCCTTCTCGATCAAGGAACGGACCCAGCTCTGCACGTCCATGCGGGTGATAGCCCGCATCTCCCAGTCAGCCCAGTAGGGCAGGACATGGTTCTTGATGCTGGAGGCGTCGCCCCGCAGAGTGTGGGGCTCGACGACGCGGGCGTTCCACCACCGATCGTGCCACTCGCGAAACGACATTTCGCCGGCTCGCGGATCGCACATGCCCCTGCGGGCGAACTGGGTCTCCATCTCGGTGCCCCAGGTACGCGCCTGTGCCTTGAGGGGGAACGACTCGCTGAACCGGTCTCCGGACCGGTTGCGTACGGTCGCCTGCCACTTGCCGGACCGTAGTTTGCGCAGGTACGTGGAATCGCTCCTTGTTCGAGTATGGGCACGGCCGATGGTGCGGGGTCAGCGGCGGAGGGTCGGCGGGGCCACAGCCCTGCTGCTGATGAACTCCTCGAGCCCAGCAGCAGGGACACGGACACGGGAGCGGCCCGATCCGGTGCGCAGGTCGACGACCGGCAGCTCCCCCGCAGCGATGAAGCGGTAGACGGTTCGGCGGTCTACGTCCAGAGCGGCGGCGACCGTGGGAATGGACAGCAAGCGCGCAGGCATGGGCGGGTCCTCCACGATGACGGTGAGGGTGAGGGTGAGGGTGAGATGGGCATCCGGCGAGTCGGCAGCCGGGCCATCGGCCGGTCCAGGACGAAGGTCGACCAGCCATGTCAGGGCAGTGGGACCGTGTCAGGGAGATTCCCCGCAAGGTTCATCACGTGACAACGTCGTTGTGGTGGGGACCGACCGAGGCTAAGGAAGGCAAGCTGGCTGCGCCCGCGCTCTGGGCGTCAGCCAGAGCGCGGGCGAGAATCACGACTTGAGCGAGTCGGGAAGGGCCATGACCTCGGTCAGGTGGTCCCAGTGAACTTGGCCGTCCAAGGCAGCTTCCAGGAGGTCGTTGCAAACTTCACCCGGCGGCTGGAAACAGTGTGGGAAGCGCCGCGCGAGCGAGGGGGCGCTGACGTCAACACGTTCAGCCACAGCGAAGACCTCGAAGATGGTGCGGTACCCGCTCAACCACTTTGTGATGCAGGCGTCTCGGAGGTTGGAGACACGACTGCCGAGTGGCGAGTCGATCTCATGCGCCTCCAGGACCACCTCCCGCGCCTGATGCCATACCCTCCTGTAGACCCCGCCGGACAACGGCTGCGCGTCATCGCGGGTGAACATCGCATCATCAGGGCCAAGGCCACGCCGGGCAACCTCCGCCTTCAGGACCTCGACGAGCTCCGGGCATGCCGGTACAACCCGCGGGCCACCTGCGCCCTCCGCTTCATCGTCCCCGTCCCTGAGACGGCGGGGGTGAATCACCAGGTGGCCAGGGCCTTCGTCGGGCAGATACGCGTCACGAACCCGCAGCGCGAGTGCCTCCTGAGGCCTCAGCGCCGCGAAGGCGATGGATGACAGGAAGGCGCGCATCGGGCGTCCGTTCTGGGGACGTTGACCGATCCAGTCCAGCAGGGCATCGCGCTGCTGGTCCGACAGCAGGAACCTTTCATCAACAACGGCAGCACACATAGGGGAAACTCCTCGTACTGGGGGATGCACTTGCAGCAGGGCAAGGCGTTCTCGGCATCGCAGCCAACGAACACCCACAATGCTCCGGACAATCCCCGGTTTCGCTAACCGGGGATTGCGTGCTAAAAGCCGGAGGCGAAGCCCGAATCGCCTTCAAGGGCAGTCACGAAGCCGCCATCAGACACTTCAAGAGGCATGGGAGGACGGTATTTCGATGCCTTGACGGACGGTCGTGCTGCAGGTATCGGGCCGTGTCTCCTGCAACACCTCCAACAGCCCCTCGCGCCGGCATGATCAAGGTTGGCATGCCTCTGGCGGATGGTTCCAGTCCACTCCGCCCCGAATTGCTCTGCCGTCGGCGAACTGCCTCCAGGAGAGCGCGTATCGGTTGCCGCCAGAACCAAAATAGGGGTGGCTTCCGAGGAAATTTCAGCTAAGCTTGCATCGTCTTCTGGTAGACATGGAGTCAGATTCTTTTTGCAGGCATCCGAAGGATGCAAAGAGCAACGGCCTCCGGAGCCGTGTGCGCAGGTTCGAATCCTGCCGGGGGCACTCCGGAACAAGGCTCTGACCAGCAGGAATGCCGGTCAGGGCCTTTCTTGTACCTGCCAAAACGCACACGGTCTTTTGACCGTTGCTCTTTTCGGGCCGAACAGGGCCTTGTTGGGCTGTGACCAGCGAGTTGTCCGACGGTTTTGCGCAGGTCAACGCCCCGACGTGACGCGTTTTACGACGGTGTTCGTCGTCGTGACGCACCAGTGACGCGGATGGGCCGCCCTTACATCCCGTCCGTGTGGGTACCGCCTGCGACCTGCGCCGATGCGTCGACGGAGGGGTGAAACGCACACGGCGTCGTGGGTTTCGGTCCTGGCGCTGCTGGTCCGGTGAGGGTGGCTGGTCGTAGGCGCCCAGGTGCGTATGCGCAGGCCCGGAGCCTCACAGGGCAATACAGCTAGGACTCAGCGAGTTGCCAGAGCACGCGCGGCGGGTGGACGGAGGCGCACAGCGGAGTCCCGTCCGCACCGGTCCGTGACAGATCCGCCACCACGGCGCCGCTGCTGGTCGCGGCCTTCAGCAAATCGGTCCCCGGGATATCGGCGAAATACAGCTTGGCCCGCCAGATCGTACAGAAAAGGGGGCATACCGAAGTTCTTGAGCACGCCAACTTTTTGACACGGTCTTATGGGCATGATCCGGCTGCGAATCGACAGTAGCCGATCTTGCTTATAAATCGGTCGATTGATGAGCGCCGGCGGCTGTGGGGGCGGTCCACGCAAGCAGTATGTGGAGGGCGTCGTGGGACGAGGTGTCCGGCTGGGCCGCGTAGGTGATCAGTGCCTGGTCGGGGTCGTCGGCGGCGCGCAGGGTCTCGTAGGTTAGTTCCAGGTCGCCGACTACCGGGTGGTGGAACCTCTTGCTGCCCGAGGTCTTGTCCTGGACCGGGTGTTCTGCCCACCAGCGGCGGAAGTCCTCGCTCTTCATCGACAGCTCCCCGATCAGCTGTGCCAGTCGTGGGTCGCCGGGG
Organism: Streptomyces sp. NBC_01537; assembly: GCF_045040445.1. Lineage (NCBI taxonomy): Bacteria > Bacillati > Actinomycetota > Actinomycetes > Kitasatosporales > Streptomycetaceae > Streptomyces > Streptomyces sp. NBC_01537. The sequence goes on from NZ_CP109392.1 coordinate 2,362,442, forward strand.
TGGTTCCGGCCTGCCTCCAGGTGGAGGTAGGCCACGTTCTCGCGGGCGCAGGAGGGCCAGTCCGCGTACAGCTCCCGGGACGCCGGGTCGAGGAAAGTGATCCGGGCGATGTTGCGCTCGGCCGGGTCCAGGGCGGCGTAGTCGCCGAAGAGGGCACACGCTGCCGGGTTCCAGGCCAGGATGTTCATGCGCCGGCCCATCACCACTGCCGGCACGTCCTTCAGTGATCAGTTGAGTTGCGGGTGTACCGAGGAGCGTGCACACGTTTCGTGGGGCTGCGGCCGTTGGGGCCTGTCCGGCGGTTCGGTGCCGGACAGGCCCCGACGGCTGCTGTCAGGGGCTGTCCTCGCCGCCGCCTTCCGCCAGCCACTGCGCGTAGCTGATCGCGGCCAGGTAGGCCGAGAAGGTGTTCTGCCGCGCGGTGGCGGTCGTGACGGCCGCGGTGCCAGCCGCAACGGCCAGGCCCGATGCGGGTGTGTACATAGCCTCGTTGAAGACCGATCCGCTGGGGGCGGAAGCCACGGCGAAGACGGGGTGGGCGGTTCCGCCGGAGAAGGAGGTCGAGATGTAGTCGCCGACCATGGTCCCCTGCGTGGTGCCGGCCAGCCAGGAGTGGGACATCGGCCCTGCCAGCTGGGTCGGGGCCGTCCAGGTGGTGCCGCCGTCGGTGGACGAGACATACCCGACATCCAGTTGGCAGGTGGCCGCGGTGCAGTTGGCGACCGGGTGGTAGTAGTACGCCAGGGCCAGGTGTGCGGTGCTGCCCGAGGTCGCCGCATCGACCGCGAGGCCGGGGATGAAGTGGTCGACGGTGCTGGTCGTGGCGTCGATCGGGATGCGGACCACCGACGTCCAGGTGGTTCCGTTGGTGGTCGTGGACATCACGATGTCGTTGGACGTGCAGGAGCTCCCGCTGGCCCTAAAGCGGCAGTCCTGCCAGACCACGTAGACCTTGCCCGCCGCGTCGATCTCGGCCGAGGGCAGCGGGCCGCTGCGCAGGGAGCCGTGCACGGTGTATGAGCTGACGGTGGCGATGGTGGTGGTCGAGGTCCAGGTACTGCCGCCGTTGGTGGACCTGAAGGCGAGGATCGACGTCTCCGAGGCATTGGAGGCGGGCACGATCACCGTGCCGTTGGGCTGTATGACGGGCTGGCCGCCGAGGCCGGTGGCGTTGTTGCCGGTGTTCTTCGACGTGCCCCAGGTGGCTCCGCCGTCGCTGGAGGTTGTCATCTTCAGGCGGTCGCCGTCGCCGTTGTTGTCGTACTCGGTGTAGCAGTTGCCGTAGTACGCGCTGGTCGAGGTGTTGTCGCAGGCGATCCAGTTCTTGTCCAGGCTGGAGCCGGTCGCCGTGGTCACGGGGTTGCTCCAGGTGAGGCCGCCGTCGGTGGAGCGGCTGGTGAAGACGGCGGGCACACCGATGGCCGAGGTGATCGGGATGGTGGAGATCAGCCAGACGTTGTGCTTGGCGTCGTAGGCCACCGACGGGTCGCTGACCCGCGCGTAGGTGCCCCCCGCGTAGGTGGTGATCCCTGGCAGGAATCCCTTGGTCCAGGTGGCGCCGCCGTCGGTGGACGTGGTGAAGCCGATGTTGGAGGAGCCGCCGTCGGTGAACCGGCCGACCTGGAAGGCGGAGACGATGGTGGAGCCGTAGGAGAAGGTGTCGGGCTCGACCTCGGTGGCGTGCTGGCTGCTGGAGTTGGTGTACGGATCGGCGCTGATCTGGGTGAGTGCGGGTGCGGCGGTGGCGGTGCCGGCTGATACGGCCAGCGTGGTGGCGGCCAGGGCCGCGGTCACCAGGCTGGGTCTGGCCAGGCGCAGGAGTATGGATGCCAGGGACATGGTCCGTTCCCTTTCCGAGACGGGACACGTCCGGCATCGGTGTGCCGTGCGGTGGAGGCCGGGCAAGCCGCGTACACGTCCGCGGGGTTGGGGCGGGGAGGACCGGCCGAACCGAACATCGAGCAGGACGTGCGTGAGGACGACCGCCACTATCCCGAGTCGGACATGACCATGTCAATCATGAATTGGTGTTTTTCTGGTCATCTCGGCGTCGGTGACTGCGACGTCGAACCCCGCTCCGTCAGCGTGTGGCACGCACATCGAACAGCGTCGGGAGAGCGGCGTCCGCAGGGTGGTTCCTGTGGACTTCTCGGCAACGCGGCGAGGTGCCGTACCAGGCGGCGAAGGGGCCGTTCATGATCGCCCGGACAGGGCCGACTCTGACGCACCGCACGCAGCGATGCGTGGCCGCTGCTGTCCGCGCCGGCCCGCCATCCGGAGGGCGGCGCAAGAGGATGGACGGCTCTGGTCTCGGTAGTAGAGGGCAATCCCTATGTTTTCGCTGTGGGTTGGCCGTGAATCATAAATTCTCGGTTACGCCTCCCTAGGGATTGCTGATGGTCCTTGTTGGCCCGTCATGTCCGTGCCAGCATCCGCGTGAACACATGTGCAACGTGCGTAACGCCTCCAGCAGCCCCTTACCCCCACAGCGGCGCGTGCTCGCATCGCCCAGTCCGGGCGGCCCGGAGGGCGCACCGTGATGACCGCGATCGACCGAGGGCGATCCGGGCCAGGCGCTGTCCGATCCGCTCGGTGGCCGCATCGGCCGGCCCGCCGCAGCAACCGACCTGCTTTGGAGACCTGGTGTCAGCACCAACCCGTAGAAGACGATGGTTCACGATCTGCGCCATCACGACATCCGCCGCGCTCGTCGCGATACCCGCAGGCGCCGCGTCCGGCCCGGACCGCAGCCCGTTCGGGGCGCGAACGCTCGCCCAACTCGCGGACCAGCGCGCGCAGTCGGTGGGCGGCGTCACCGCCAAGGCGACGACGCAGGACAGTGGTGGCGACGACGGCAACGAGGCCGACGAGATAGCCGAGGGCGCCGACCAGTACGCGGAGGCGCGCACCTCGCCGGGCATCGTGGCACCGGGTGCGTATGGCGCCGCCTGGAGCAGCCTGGGCAGTCTGCCGAGCACCGGTGGCAGTTGGAGGAACGTCACCGATCTGCCGTACAACTCCGACGACTCGCGCTACCGCGACTACGACTCCAACTCCAGTGCCGGGATGGGCAATGTCACCGGTCGCCTGGCGGCGATAGCCGCGGACGACGACGGCTATGTCTACGCGGGCAGCGCGGGCGGCGGGGTGTGGCGGTCCCGGACCGGCGGCGGCCACTGGAAACCGATCAGCGACGGGCTGCCCTCGCAGTCCACTGGAGCGCTCGCGCTCGACGGCGGCGGGCGGCTGTGGCTGGGCACCGGCGAAGCCACGACCAACGCGGACGCGTACCTCGGCAGCGGGGTCTACATCCTGACCGACCCGCATCACGGCACGTTCTCCTCCCGCAGCCGGGTCGGCGGTGACGAGCTGGAGAGCACCACGATCCACGAGTTGCGCTTCGGCGGCGGCAAGGTGTGGGCGGCGACCAGCAGGGGCGTGTGGAGCCACTCCAGCAAGAAGCTCAGCGGTGCCTGGAAGCTGGAGTTCGCGCCCAACCCGGACTATCTGCCGGGCGGTTCGCTGGCGAGCGACGCCTCGGCCGCGTACAAGAACATCGCCAACGACATCGCGATCGACCCGAAGGACCCCTCGAAGGTGGTCCTGGCGGTCGGCTGGCGCAGCGGTGACGACTACAACGGCTTCTACACCAAGGTGAACGGCACCTGGACGCGGATCACCAGCGGCCTGGGCGATCTGCCGGCCGACGCGGACAACGTCGGCAACGTGACCTTCGCCCGCTCCGCCGACGGCTCGCGCTACTACGCCATCGACCAGTCGCCCGCGCAGATGGCGGCCAACCCGGACAGCGGTCTGGAGGGCATCTACGTCTCCAAGTCCGGTTCCCCCACCGGCCCGTGGACGCAGATCGCCGACTACCAGGGCCTGGCCGCCGACGGATCGGCGCTGACCTCCAGCGGCTACATGCCCGGCGTGCAGGCCTGGTACAACCAGTTCCTGACCGTCGACCCGGCCGACGCCGAGCATGTGTACGCGGGCCTGGAGGAGGTCTACGAGACCAAGGACGGCGGCAGCACCTGGTCCGCCGTGGGCCCGTACTGGAACTTCGGCTTCTCCTGCTGGAGCATCGACCCCACCAAGCAGACCGGTGACTGCAACCAGACCAGCCACCCCGACCAGCACGGCGTCGCCATCGGCAGCTACCACGGCAAGGCTTACGTCTACGTGGGCAACGACGGCGGTGCCTACAAGCGTCCGGTCAACGGCTCACAGGACTCCGAGGGGCACGCCACCGACTGGACCTCGCTCAACGACGGCACGATCGACACTCTCCAGTACTACTCGGTGGGCGTCGGCAAGGATCTCGACTACGGCGGTGTCTCCATCACCGGCGGCCTCCAGGACAACGGCCAGTCCGAGCTGCGCAGCAACGACAAGATCATGGGCTCCAACTTCGGCGGCGACGGCGGCGACACCCTCACCGACCCGGCCAACGGCTGCAACATCGCCGAGGAGTACGTCTACCTCGCCGTCCAGGTCACCCAGAACTGCGCCGTCAACGACGGCTCCTGGATCGACGGCACCGGACCGATCACCTCCTACTCCGTCGCCCCCGCCGACAACGCCACCGGCGAGGCCCGCTTCATCGCCCCGCTCGCGGCGGACATGAAGAGCAGCTCGACCTGGATCGCCGGCGGCCGTCACGTGTGGGTGCAGACCCACGGCTACGCCATCCGCAGCGGCGACGAGTGGACCAGCGCGTACGACCTCGGCGAAGGCCACACCGCGACCGCCGTCGCCTCCTCCGGCGGCAAGGTCTACGCGGCCTGGTGCGGCCCCTGCAACAACCAGGGCTTCACCCGCGGCATCTCCGTCGGCAACACGGACGGCACCGGCTGGCACGACATCACCCTCCCCACCACCGGCGCGGCCGGCACCGTCCCCAACCGCTACCTCAGCGGCTTCGCCATCGACCCCCACAACGCCGACCACGTCTACCTCACCGTCAACGGCTTCTCCCGGCACTGGACCGAAGGCCCCGGCGCAGGCGTCGGCCACGTCTTCGAATCCACCGACGGCGGCACCACCTGGACCGACATCTCGGCCAACCTCCCCGACGTGCCCACCAACTCCGCGGTCGTCACGGCGAACGGCGGCCTCGCCGTCGCCACCGACCTCGGCGTCGTCTACCGGGCCCCGGGCCGTACGAAATGGCAGCGCGTCGGCTCGCTCCCGGCGGTCGCCGTGCTCCAGCTGAAACTCAGCCCCAACGGCAAGACCCTCTACGCGGCCACCCACGGCCGTGGCATCTACACGATCCGCGTAAGCCGCCTCAAGTAGGCCGCGCGCCATCAGGAGGGGTGGTCCCGGACACTGCTCCGGGGTCACCCCTCCTTCGCGTACGGAACCACACTGACCTGGAGCGTGAAGGCAGCCCGGGCCGCGCCCGCCACATCCGGAGCCTTCGCCAGCACGGTGACCTCGGCTGCCCCGGCCCGGACGGCCGCGCACCGCAGCGACGCGTGCCCGGTGCCGTCCATGTCGACCCGCCACCCGGACGCCAGCACCAGGACAGGCGCGGAACTGTGCACCGCCGTCCAACGCCGGTCGTCCGTACGCGGCCGCAGCGTCAGCGTCACCACTGTCCCGGGCCGTACGCACAACCACTGTTCGACCGCGTCGCCGGGGGCGACGGTGACCTCCGCGCGCCCGGCGGCGCAGCCCTTTGCCGGGGCCGAGGACCCGGTGACCGACCCGGACGGGGTCCCCCCGGTCGGATTCGCGGGCGCACTCGTGGACGGGCCTGCGGACGCGCTCGCCGACTCACTGGCCGAAGGCCCCGACGAGCGGTCCTTCGACGGCGCTCCCGCGCTGCCGACTGACGACCCTCCGCCCACCGAGCCGCTGCACGCCGTCAGCACAACCACCCCGGCGACCACCAACAACCCGGCCCAGCGCGGCATCCGAACACCTCCCGACCGACCCGCTCGCATAGCCACCAGCATGCCTCGCCGTCCAGGATCCGCGCGCGGATCCCGCGACCACAGGGCCCGGCGGTCATGGCATCGCACACTCGCCAGCCCGGCCGACGACCAGGCAGACTGCCCGCCATGACCAATCCCCCGCCCCTCGCCGACCCGACTACCCCTGAACAGGAGCGATGGCTCACACCGGGCGTCCGGGGCATCGGCACGGCCAGCTTCCTCGCCGACGTGGGCCACGAGATCCCCACCGCCCTGCTGCCCTCGCTGCTGACCTCCACCCTCGGCGCCCCTGCCGCCGCCCTGGGCGTGATCGAGGGCGTCTCCGACGCGCTGGCCGGTGCCGCCCGGTTCGGTGGCGGCGTCCTGGCCGACGACCCGGCCCGCCGCCGCAAGGTCGCCGTCGGCGGCTACGCGACCACCGCCGTACTCGGCGCCGCGACCGCCGGAGCGACCGCGGTCTGGCAGGTCGGCGTCCTGCGGGCCACCGCCTGGACCGCCCGGGGCCTGCGCGTTCCCGCCCGCAACGCCCTGCTCGCGGACATCGTCCCTGCCGCGGCCTACGGACGGGCCTACGGCTTCGAGCGGATGATGGACAACCTCGGCGCGATCTTCGGCCCACTCCTCGCCCTGGGACTGGTCGCCGCGCTCGGCGTCCAGTGGGCGATCGGCCTGTCGGTCATCCCCGGCCTCCTGGCCGCCATCGCGATCATCTACGCGATCCGACACACCCCGAAGCCCACCAGCCGCGACAAGATCCCCCTCAAGATCCGCATCCGCCCCGTCCTGCAGGGCGACCTCGGCAAACTCATGGCCGCCGTCGCCGCCTTCGAGATCGGCAACATCGCCGCCACCCTGCTGATCCTGCGCGCCACCGACCTGCTCGCACCCGGGCACGGCACAAAGACCGCCACCACCATCGCCCTCGGCCTCTACACCGCCTACAACCTGGCCGCCACCCTCGCCTCGGTCCCCGCCGGACGCCTCGCCGACCGGCTCGGCACCCGCGGCCCCATCCAGGTCCTCGCCGCCGGCGTCGCCGCCTTCGCCCTGGCCTACGGCCTGTTCACAATCAACAGCGCCGCCATCGCGTTCCTGGCCCTCCCCTTCCTCCTGGCGGGCATCGGGATCGGCGCCGTCGAGACCGCCCAGCACTCCGCCGTCGCGGCTCTCGCCCCGAAGGACCTGCGCGGCTCCGCCTTCGGCATGCTCGCCACCGTCCAGTCCCTCGGCAACCTCGCAGCCAGCGCCATCGCCGGCATCCTGTGGACCGTCATCTCCCCGACGGCCGCCTTCACCTACCTCACCGCCTGGATGCTTCTGGCCCTGCTCGGGCTCGGTGTCAGCTCCCGCCACTGACCCTGACCAAGCTGCTTGTGGTGCACGGGCTCGTGACCGGGCTTGCATCCGGTACTCAGGTACAGGTTTACCGTCGAGGCAGGCACCGGCACCAAACCGCTGCCCGACGAACAGGACCACAGCCATGACCTGGGTACCGACCACCTGCACCCTGCCCGCCCCGGAGCAGCCGCTGCGAGCCGCTGAATTCGACGCACTGTTCACCGACGCGCTCCGCAGCGTGAACCCGCTCGCACCCACCCGCCTCCAGTTCACCCTGGACTCGGCCCCCGAGGTCGAGGAGCGTGCCCGCGACCTCGCCGCACGCGAGACCGCCTGCTGTTCGTTCTTCACCTTCGACTTCACTCGCGACTCCCGTGACCAGCTGTTGATGGACATCTCCGTACCCGACACCCAGACCGCGGTCCTCGAAGCCCTGGCCGACCGCGCCGAAGCAGCCCAGCAGAACCAGCCGTGACCACCGGGCTCCGCAGCGGTCAGGTCGCCGACGCCGCCGGCGTGAACCTGCAGACCCTGCGCTACTACGAGCGGCGCGGCCTGCTCGCCGAACCGGAACGCACCAGCGGCGGCCACCGCCTCTACCCCGAAGAAGCGGTCACCGTGATCCGCGTGATCAAGGCCGCGCAGCGGCTCGGCTTCACCCTGGACGAGGTCGCCGAGCTGCTGGAGACCGGCCGCCACCGGCACGGGCGCCCGATGGCCGGACTGCAGCTGCGCGCCGCTCACAAGCTCGCCGAGATCGACGCCCGCATCGCCGACCTGACCACCATCCGCTCCGCGCTGGTCGACGCGATGGACGCAGGCTGCGACGACCTCACGGCCTGCGCCGTCAGCCAGACCTGTCCGCTGCCCTTCACCGACCTCGCCCAGGAGAATCGCCATGCCCAACCCTGCTGCTGACCGCGCCCACCGGCACACCCCGAAGGCCCTCGCCTGGCTGGCAGGCCTGGCCTGCATCGGCTGCTGCCTCCTTCCCGTCCTCGTCGCCGCTGGCCTCCTCGGCAGCACCGCCACCGCCACCGCCAAGGGCCTGCCCGCCCTCGCCGTCGTACTCGCGACAGCCGCCGTGGCCAGCTGGTGGTGGCTGCGCCGCCGGACCGCCCACTGCACCTGCTCGGCAGGCGGCACCAGCGCCTCTTCGTGCACCTGCACCAACAGCCAGCCCGCCGACCAGGACCAGGAGCCGGTGTCGATATCGTCCCGGCCATGACGGTCACCCGCTCCATCGCCCTGTTCGTGCTCGCCGCGCTCTTCGAGATCGGCGGCGCCTGGCTCGTCTGGCAGGGCGTCCGCGAACACAAAGGCATCGCCTGGATCGGCACCGGAGTGATCGCACTCGGGATCTACGGCTTCGTCGCCACCTTCCAGCCAGACGCCGAATTCGGCCGCATCCTCGCCGCGTACGGAGGAGTCTTCGTCGCCGGCTCCCTCGCCTGGGGCATGGTCATGGACAGCTACCGGCCCGACCGCTTCGACATCATCGGAGCCCTCATCTGCCTGTCCGGAGTCGCGGTCATCATGTACGCACCGCACAGCCGCTGACGCATGCCGCGGCGAGGTATTCCGCATCCCAGAACCGGACTTGGCAACAGCACTTGGCACCACGAAGGGGATGGCTTCGGTGCCCAGTACGCCGCAGCGGGGGCAACAGCCGAGGCCGCACCTGCGCCTGGGAAACTCCCCTGGTGACGACCTCCGACGACACCGCCACCAAAGCCCTGCTCCGCCGTGGCTTCGCCCTCGAATACGCCACGCTCGGCTGGAACGTGATCGGCATCGTGGTGCTGGCCGTCGCCGCCGTCTCCGCCCGCTCGGTGGCCCTGGCCGGCTTCGGCCTGGACTCCCTGATCGAGATCGGCGCCTCCACCGTGGTGATCTGGGAGCTGTCCGGCTCCGGGGAGGGTCGTCAGCGCCGGGCACTGCGGCTGATCGGCATCGGCTTCGCTCTGCTCGCCCTCTACCTCCTGATGCAGTCCACGATTGTCCTTGCCGCCGGCTTCCACCCGGAGCACTCGCCGCTGGGCATCCTCTGGACCGCAGTGACCGCAGCCGTGATGTTCGTCCTGGCCACCGGTAAAGCACGCACCGGCGCCGCGCTGAACAACCCGGTCCTCACCACCGAAGGCCGAGTCACCCTCATCGACGGACTGCTCGCCGCAGCCGTCCTTCTCGGCCTGGTCCTCAACACCGCCCTCGGCTGGTGGTGGGCAGACCCCGCCGCCGGTTACGTCCTCGTCTACTACGCCCTGCGCGAGGCGAAGGAAATTCTCTCCGGAGAGCACTGAACCACGTTCCGCACCTGGCTGCACCAAGGATGACCCTGCCGTGACAGCCCCCACTGAAGGCAACCCAACTGCAGCCCTCTTGTTGGCGCGGCCCTCGACGGTCACGTCCGCTGGGGGCGGTGGCGATGACCACGCGGTGATGCTGTTTTCGGACCTCGGCAAGGAGTTCGACGCGTATGTAGCTGTCGGCCTCGCGGTTCCCACCGCTGAGACAAGACCCGCTCCGTTCGCCCAGGTCAACGGCTGGATTCAGGCCCTTGGCCAAGAGACGGTCTACCCGGCGGCCACTTCGCTGTCCACACTCCTCGGCAGGGGGCCGACGGAGGGGGAAGCCGTGGTCAAGAAGCGAGGACGCCGATCAGCTGCCCGCAAGCGCTGGAGCGTGTTCCTTGGTGGGGGCGCGCTGCTGTTGCTCGTGCTCGTGGGGTTCTGGTCGGCCATCTGGCCGTACCTGCTCGGGGCCGGCGTGCTCGGCGGCCTCGGTACCGGAAGCTGGTGGCTGTGGCGTACCGACAGGCGGGTGCGCGGCCGGGACCGGCAATGGCGACGGCAGGACGCGATCCAGGCCGGCCACCGGCGCCTCGCCGAGGTGGACCAAATGTCCGGCACCGAATTCGAAGAGCTGGTCGCGGCCCTGTGCCGACGCGACGGCTGCACCGACATCCAGCGGGCGGGCGGAGCCGGGGACAACGGGGCCGATGTCACCGGACGCCTCCCGGACGGCCGCACGATGATCATCCAGTGCAAGCGCTACACACCACGCAGCACCATCGCTCCCCGCGAGGTTCGCGACCTCCTGGGCTCGAAAACCCACTTCGGAGCAGACCTGGCCGTCTTCGTCACCACCACCCGCTTCAGCCGCCAGTCCGAGGATCTCTGCGTACACAACGACATCCTCGCCATCCACCGCGACCACCTCGGCCTATGGAACAACGGAGCCTCGCTGGCGTCGCTGATCGCGGTCAACGGCGCCGGGCAGGGCGACCAGCGGCACCGGGCACAGTGGAACAAGACCTACGGAAAGTCACCGCAGCCGCGACGCCGACGTGGAGGCACACGTGACGAGGAAGGCCGTTGAGCCGCACAACATCCGCCCCATGGAGGCAACGTGGCCACGCCCGACAACCTCCGTAGGGGGGTCCCTGTCCGGACCGAGAACCGTCTCCGGCCTGCGGTCAACAGCGGGGATCCATGCTCGAACCCGACCTGCAGGACTCCTGCGCCAGCGCCAACCGCACCAGCATGGCCGGCATGATCTGCGTGACGGTGCGCGAAGGCTAGCCTCGGGCGTATGGGCACCGTCGAACACCCCGTGGACCTGACCGAACAGGTCCGTGCGACCCTGACGCGCGCCGGATTCACGGTCGACGACGCCTCTGTGGCCTCTCACGGTGGCCCGCTCATCACCTACGACCTCGATGAGGGCACCGCCCTCTCCTGGATCACCGCAGCCGAGCTGACGATCCGCGCCCAACGGGCCCGGCATGAAGGACACCAGGACTCCGCTGACCTCGCCCAACGCCACGCCATCTGCAGCGCCATACACACCGCCCTCCTGACCATCCTGAGCCAGGCCGGCCACACCGTGACCACGACCGCCACCGGCGACATCGCCGTTACCGGCAGCCCCTCGTGATCCACCCGGCCTGCGCACGCAGGTCTCAGCCGGCGCGGCGGTGCGGGGCGGGGCTGATGACGCCGAGGCGTTCGAGGAGCAGTCCTTCCCGGGTGGACCACGGGCAGATCTCGACGACCTCCACCCCGCACGCCGTCATGAGGCTCTCGGCGATCAGGGCCCCGGCCAGGGACTGCTCGGCGCGGTGCCGGGAGATACCCGGCAGCCCGGCACCGCGGCGCGGGCGCGCGTCGGCGAGCAGGTCGATGGAGGCCCGCAGCCGGGTCAGACTCAGCTGTCCCCGAAGTCTCGGTGTCCTGCGCCCGGAAGCGCCGGCGAGCTGTGCGAGCTGCTCGAAGGTCTTGGAGCAGGCGAGCACGCGTCCACCCGGCTCGGCCTGGGGCACGCCGGGCCCCACGCTCAGGGACTGACGCAGATGCCGCCGGACCTCGGCCAGGCGCCGCTTGGACGAGCCGGTACCGCCGGGCAGCCAGTCCCGGGTGATCCTGCGGGCGCCGAGCGGCAGGGAGCGCACGACGCGCGGCTGATCGCCGGTGCCCGAGGCGATCTCCACGGTGCCGCCGCCGATGTCCAGGACCAGCAGCGGGCCGGGCACCGGACCCGCCCACCGCCGGGCGGCCACATAGGCCAGCCGGGCCTCCTCCTCACCGGTCAGCACCCGCAGCCGGGTGCCCGTGGCCCGAGCCACCCGCGCGATGACGTCATCGCGATTGGGAGCGTCCCGGATGACGGACGTCGCGAACGGGAAGAACTCGGATCGGCGCAGCTGCGGAATCGCGGCGACCGCCTCGGCCACCGCCCGCTGCACGCTCTCCACCCCGAACCTGCCCAGACGCCCCTTCCGGTCGAGTGCCTCGTGCAGCCTCAGCCGCACCTTGTGGGAGAACACAGGCTCCAAAGACCCGCCCGCCGCCACCGCACCACCGTGAGCAACGCGCTATGACACCCGACATCCAGCACACCTGCCTGCCGCACCCCACCAACTCCCCAACCCCACTCGCTTCCCCTGCGCCGAACCGGAGCCAGTGCCCGCCACAGCTCGAACTATCCGGCTGGCGGCGAGACCCGATCGGCCCACTGAGTGACCATCATGTCACCGATGGTGCCCGCACCCGTCGACCATCCCCGCTCAACCGCGCGGACGCACGCCTCGACCGGCTGCTGCGTCGGGAGCAGGCCTTCAGGACGCCTTCCATCGGTTGCGCACGGCTGTGACCAGAACCCGTCTGGAGTTGGAAAGCATGCTCGCCGCCGACGTCTCGACCGGCCCGCAGACCGCTCTGCGCTCGGCGCTGGAGTCGCTGAACGACATGGAGACCTCCCTGAACGACCTGCTGGCACTCGCCCGCGACGTCCCGGAACAGGCTCCGCTGGACCTGACCGCCCTGCTTGCCGATGCCGAGCGGCGCTGGCAGGGGACGTTCGCCGCCGCCGGCCGGCCGCTGCGGCTGGCCATCGATGACGACCTGCCCCCGGCGGTCGGCTCGTCGCGGGCGGCCCGGCAGGTGCTGGAGGTCCTGCTTGCCAACGCGGTCGCCCACGGCCGGGGCACCGTGGCCGTGCGGGCCAGGGATGCGGCCGCCGGGCTCGCCGTGGACATCGAGAACGAGGGCTCCGGCCTACCCGAGGACCTGGATGTTTTCACCCGGCGGCCCGAGGCTGGGGCCCACGGAATCGGCCTGGCGCGGGCCCGCTCGTTGGTGGAGACCGAAGGCGGGCTGCTGTTCGTCTCCCGCCGCGCGCCGCACCCCCGCTTCACCTGGCTTGTCGCCGTCGCAGCCGCGAGCCCAGGCCCCACAGCGTGACCCGCCACAGCGCCTCGATCACGATGGCACGGCTCATCTTGCTGACCCCGTGCTCCCGCTCGACGAACGTGATCGGCACCTCCATGACCGTGAAACCCTGCTCCACCGTCCGGCGCAGCAGGTCCACCTGGAAGCAGTAGCCCTGCGACCGGACGCAGTCCAGGCCGATGCTCTGCAGCGTCCGCGCCCGGAAGGCGCGAAAGCCGCCGGTCACGTCCCGCACCGGCAACCGCAGCAGCAGGCGGGAGTAATGGCTGCCACCCCGTGACAGCCATTCCCGGGACTTCGGCCAGTTCACCACCCGGCCGCCGGTCACCCATCGGGAACCCAGGACCAGGTCGGTGCCCTTGCCGAGGGCGGTGAGCAGCCGGGGCAGTTCCTCGGGGCGGTGGGAGCCGTCTGCGTCCATCTCCACCAGGACGTTGTACCCGCGGTCGATGCCCCAGCGGAATCCCGCGAGGTAGGCGGCCCCGAGGCCCTGCTTGCCGGGACGGTGCAGGACATGGACCCGCTCGTCGGCCTCGGCGAGTTCGTCGGCGATCTTGCCGGTGCCGTCCGGGCTGTTGTCGTCGCAGATCAGCAGGTCGGCCTGTGGCACCGCGGTCCGCAGTCTGCTGGTCACGGCGGTGATGTCGTCGGCTTCGTTGTACGTCGGGACGACGACCAGGATGCGGTCGGCGCCGGTGTCGTTTCTCATGAGCATGTGGCCTTCCGCCGGTGGAACCTCGCAGACGCAATCTCCCTCTACAAGATGTAGTAGTTGAGTTGCGGGTTGCCTGCCCCGCGCGTCTGCCGGGCAATGAGTGCGGAAAGGAGCAGGTCGCCATGGGTGATGGCCCTCGCGCCGGCGTCGGCGGAGGAATATTGCAACGTCCGGCGCCCCCCACCGTCGCACTGCCCGGCGCCCGCATGTCCGGGGCCGCCCCGCAGCAGTTGCACCGGGGGATGACGGTCCTCGCGACGGTCAGCCTGTTCATCGGCACCCGGTCCGCCTGGACCCATGCCATGGCCTCCCAGCCGGCGGTCGCCGGGATCATCTCCCTCTGTTACGCCGGGATCCTGGTCTGCGGTGTACTGGCACTCGCGGTGCGGGGGCGGCGTGCGCTGGTCCGGGTGGACGCGGGTGTGCTGGTGCTGGCGATCGTGCTGGTGGTCTGCGGCTTCTGGCTGGACCATGCCGGCACCGACGAGGGTGTACTGACCGCACAGGCCGCGCACGAGATCCTGCACGGCCGCCCGATCTACGGGCAGCCTTGGCCATGGCTGTTCGGCACGCCGAGAGTCGGCATCACCAAGACCATGTCGGGGGGCGCCGACTACACCTACGGCTACCCGCCCCTGAACGCCCTGCTCGCCGCCCCCGTCCATGCCGTCGTGCACTCGACGGCAGCCGCCACCATGGTGACCACCGGCGCGCTGATCGCCGGTTCGGTCGCGCTGTGGGTCCTGCTCCCGCAGCCGTGGCGGTCGGCGGCCACCGCTGTCTGCCTGGGCTTCGGCGTGCTGCCCGGTTACGCCCGCGACGGCTACCCGGCTGTCGTCGCCCTCGCTCTTCTGATTCCGGTCGTGGTCCGGTGGCCTGCGACCGGAGCCAGGGGACGGCTCGGGCGGGACGGAGTGCTGCGCGCGGTGTGCCTCGGCGCCGCTTGCGCCGCCCAGCAGCTCGCCTGGTTCCTCACCCCGTTCCTGCTCATCGGCCTGTACGCCGTCCGGCGCGGCGAACTCGGACCCCGGGCCGCCCTGGCCGTACTCGCCCGCTACACCGGCGCCGCCACCCTGACCTGGGCCGCCGTCAACGCCTACTTCGCCGCCCAGAACCCCCACGACTGGCTGACCGGGCTACTCCTGCCCATCACACAGAAGGGCATCCTGCACGGCCAGGGCGTGATGGGCATCTCGTACTACTTCACCGACGGCAGCAGCCGCCTGGACTACTACTCCTACGGCAGCGTCCTGCTGCTCCTCGGCCTGCTCGCCGCCACCGTGCTGTTCGCCCGGCGGCTCGGCCCGGCCCTGACAGTCCTGCCCTGGCTGGCCTTCTACGTCGCCGTCCGATCCCAGGACGGCTACTTCGTGATGATGACCCCGCTGTGGCTCGCGGCCGCCGCCACCGTCCCCGCGACCGCACTCGCCACCGCCTGGCAGCCCCGGCTGCCCCGCCCGCTGACCGGCCGCCGCGCCAAAGCCGCCATCGCCATGGGACTGCTCGCCCCGGCCGTGCTGTGCGCGGGCGTCGCCGCCGCCAGCCCGCCACCGCTGCACATGAGCCTCACACCGAAGTTCACCGATCAGCCCCGCCGTGGTGTCACGTCCATCAGGATCCGCGCCGTCAACACCACCGGCACCGCGCTCACCCCGCACTTCGCCAGCCGTACCGGCCAGGGCGCCTCCGGCTGGTGGACCATCGCGTCCGGGCCCGCCCTCCTTGCCCCACACGCCTCCGCCACCTACGTCGTGCGCCCAGCGGGCGGCTTCCGAACACTGCCCGGCGGCAAACACCCCCGCATCTTCCTGATCGCGGTCACCGGCACGCCCATGACCATCACCACTGCCCGCATCCCGGTCACAGCTCCCGCAGCTTTCTGAGCGGTGACACGAGGTCACCAGATCGCGCTGAGCCTGTTGCAGGCTCAGGTGTTCCGCGTGTTCGTAGCGGGAGCGGCGGACGCGCCCGGCCATAGCGACGTCGTGCAGAGCGGCGCCCAGGCCCTCCACGCCCGGCTGCTCTCCACCGGCGAGCTCGTCGGCCTCAGCACCGTCTACCGCACCCTCACCGCGCTCTCCGAAGCCGGCCGCGCCGACATCGTCCGCGACCCCGCCTGCGAACGGCTCTTCCGCTACCGTCCCAGCCAGGAACACCAGCACTACCTGCTGCGTCCGTGGACAGCCGGCCCAGCGAGGTCCGACGGCTCGCCCTCGGCCCGGCGTATGCGTATGCGTATGCGTGCAGTGAACACCGCCCGCTCGGCGTCGCCGGGTACCCGTTCTACGGGGTCCTCGCCCACCAAGAAGCCTGGGCCGCGCTGGCAGGGCGTAGCGGGAAGCCCCGGGGGTTCACCGCGGTGATGCGCTCGGGGCCTCGGCAGCGTCTGCCGCCGATACTCAGCCGAGCATCACCGCACCCCAACCCTCCGCGCCCCTCGGCCGGGCCGAGGTGAACTGTGCGCCCGCCTCCGACCGGATGTCCCGGGCCAGGACGGGCCGTCCCTCATCTCCTCGTCCGGCCGGGGCGGTCGCCGGCGGCAGTTTTGCGGCTCGCCCGGGGGCTGCGGACGTCCCTCCTGCTTGGGGAAAACCAGACCTGCTTGGTGAAGACCCGACCGGTCATTCCGGGTGCGTTCACACATGTGCCGTTTCCGGTACACAAGGCGCGACTGTGATGGGCCCGGCACCCGCAACCCGCCCCGAACACCCGGGAGAGACCAGATGTCCAGACGTTACGTCAGGCCCGCCGCCATCCTCGCCGCCGCCGGAGTCCTGACCGGCGTGACCGCCGCCCAGCCCTCCGCGTTCGCCGCCTCCCACCACCGGGCTCCGGCCAGGCATGTCCTGCTGATCTCTGTCGACGGGCTGCACCAGTCGGATCTGGCCTGGTATATCGTCCGGCACCCGAAGTCGGCGATGGCCCGTCTGACCGGTAGCGGTGTGGAGTACACCCACGCCAGGACCACCACGCCGTCCGACTCCTTCCCCGGCATGGTCGCCCAGGCGACCGGCGGCAGCCCCGGCACCACGGGCATCTACTACGACGACACCTACAACGCCGCACTGCTCCCGGCGGGAACCACCAACTGCAAGGGCGTCAAGCCCGGTGTCGAGGTGGACCTCACGGAGGACCTGGACAAGAACCAGGCCTCCATCGACGCCGGTCAGGGCCTCGCGGGCCTGCCGGACAGCATCCTGTCGATGACGGGCCACCCGGCGAGCCTGATCAACGCGTCCAAACTGCCCGTCGACCCGAAGACCTGCGAGCCGGTGTACCCGCACTCCTACCTCAAGGTGAACACGATCTTCGAGGTGGCCCGCCAGGCGGGTCTGCGTACCGCGTGGTCGGACAAGCACGCCGCCTACGAGATCCTCAACGGCCCCTCGGGCACCGGCGTCCAGGACCTGTTCACCCCGGAGATCAACAGCGACGCCCTCGGCTACGCCGCCGGCAACGACTGGACCAAGGACAACCAGGCCACCGAGCAGTACGACGGCTACAAGGTGAAGGCCGTCCTCAACGAGATCGACGGCTACGACCACAGCCGCACCCACAAGGTCGGCACCCCGGCGATCTTCGGCCTCAACTTCCAGTTGGTCTCCACCGCGCAGAAGCTGCCCGCCTCCGACGGCCTCACCGGTGGCTACACTGCCAAGAACGTCCCGGGCCCGCTGCTGGTGAAGAACCTGGACTTCGTCAACACCGAGATCGGCGCCCTGACCGCCGAGATCGCCAAGCGGCACCTGTCCGGCAGCACCACGATCATCCTGTCCGCCAAGCACGGCCAGTCGCCCACCGACCCCGCCGCGCTCACCCGCGTCGACGACGGCCCGCTGCTGGACGGCCTCAACGCCGCCTGGAAGAAGCTCCACCCGGCCGCCGCCGACCTGGTGACGCACGCGGTGGACGACGACGCCATGCTGCTCTGGCTCTCCGACCGCTCCGCGGCCGCCACCGCCTTCGCCAAGAAGTACCTGCTCGCGCAGAACGGCACCGGCACCGACATCAACGCCGCGCCCAAGGCCTACACCCGCAGCGGGCTCAGCACGGTCTACGCCGGCAAGGCCGCCGCCGACTACTTCCACGTCAAGGCCGACGACGCCCGGGTCCCGGACCTTCTCGGTGTCGCGCAGTACGGCGTCGTCTACACCGGCGGTACCAAGAAGATCGCCGAGCACGGCGGCGGCCACTCCGACGACCTCGACGTCCCCCTCGTCATCTCCGGCGCCTCCGTCCCCGACGGCGTACGCGACTCCGCGAGCGTCCAGACCAAGCAGATCGCACCGACCATCCTGAGCCTGCTCGGCCTCAACCCCCGCTCCCTGCAGGCCGTGCGCGAGGAACACACCACCGCGCTGCCGGTCCGCTGACCGCTTCGCCGCGCCCCGGCCGCGTCAGGCCGGGGCGCACCGGACGGCTCCGGGTCCTGTCAGGTGTTCAGGCCCGGCGCGAGTGGGTCTTCTTCCGCTCGGCCAGATGGGCGTATCCCATCAGGCCGACCAGGATCAGCAGGAGCACGGCCGAGGAACCGGCCGTTCCGAGATCGAGGCCTCCCTTGGCGACGGGCTTGGTGAGGAAGTCGCCGGCCGTGGCCCCGAGCGGACGGGTGAGGACGAAACCGATCCAGAACAGCACGACGTTGGGCACCGCGGGCACCCGCATCAGGACCAGCAGGACGGCGAGCAGTCCGGAGATCAGGAGGGCGCCGCCCGCGTATCCGAGTCCGGAACTGTCGGACAGAAAGTCGCCCATCGAGGTGCCGAGCGTGTTGGAGACGAGGATCGCCGACCAGAACAGCGCCTCCCCACGGAAGGTGACGATGTCGCGGATGACGAACGTCATCCCCGTGTATTTCCAGACGGCGAAAATGCCGATCAGGATCGAGATCAGGATCGCGGCACCGACGGGGTATCCCAGTCCCAGGCCTTGTGGCCCCCATCCGAGTGACGTGGCTCCGTCGGAGAGATAGCTGGAGTCGCGGTTCATGAAGTCGGACATGGTGGTGCCGGCCATGCTGGTGGACAGGATGACCGTCCAGTAGAAGAAGGGGTTGTAGCGCCGGGACCTGAGCTGGACGACCAGGGTGACCACGAAGATGAGGAAGAGCAGGATCGTGGTGATGAAGTAGCCGAGCCTGAGGGTCTGCGCGAACAGGTCACCAGCTGTCTCGCCGAGGGTCGTGGCGGCGGTCTTCATGATCCAGAAAGCCAGGGTCACCTCCGGCAGTTTCTTCATCACGGACCTGCCGGCGTCGGCGACATCCAGCTCGGTGAGCACTTCGGTTTCGTTCAACGTCGGATTCCTTGTCGGTCATGGCGCGGGCTCATGGTGCCTGGAGCCACCTTTGCCACGGCTCACGGGTTGTCGCACGCCAGACAATCGGTGTGGGATAAGTCAGGTGCCACTCGCGGGGTGAAGCTTGCGTGAAGCAGCCCTGTCAGCCCGCTGTACCGCCACCGCCATCCGGGTGACCGGAGGCGGGGACACGCGTCGCTCACCTCGGGGCTGTCGGTATTCGCAGGGTGAATGTGGCGCCGTGACCCGGTCCGGGCGATGACGCGGTGACGTCTCCTCCGTGGGCGCGGGCGATACCCCGGGCGATGGTCAGGCCGATGCCGCTGCCACCGGCCGGAGCGGGCCTGCCCGGTCGCTCAAGGCGTTCGAATCGGCTGAAGATTCGGTTCAGGTCATTGCGGGCGATGCCGACGCCGTCGTCCGTGACCAGGACGAGGACGTGAGGTGTCACATCGGGGTCTGTGCCCGCGTCGCCGCGGACGGAGATCGACACGTGGCCGCCGGGATTGCACGCGGCCAGGGCGTTGCCCAGCAGGTTCACCAGCACCTGGGCGATGCGGTCGGGGTCGCAGGAGACGACGGCCGGGGTGTCCGCCGCGATGGTGAGGGTCACCCGCTCATCGTCGTACTGGGGACGCAGCCGCTCGGCGGTGGCCCGGGCCAGTTCGGCGATGTCCGAGGGTTTGCGGTGGAGGGTGAAGGCGCCCTCCTCCACCCGGGACAGGCTGGAGAGGTCGACGGCCAGCCGTCGCAGCCGGTCCAGATCGTCGGTGAGGGAGGCGAACATGGCGTCGTCCGGCACGAAGATGCCGTCGGCCATGCCCTCGATCTGACCGCGCAGGATGGTGATGGGGGTCTTCATCTCGTGGGCGATCTCGGAGACCAGCCGGGCGCGGCGGCGCTCGGTGTCCGCGAGCGCGGCGGCCAGTGTGTTGACGTCCCCGACCAGCGCGGCAAGGCCCGGTTCGCTGGGCAGGTCGAGGACCTGGTCGTAGCGGCCTTCGGCGAGCCGGTGGGTGGCGGCTCGCACGGTGTCCAGCGGGCGCACCAGGAACCGGGACATGACGACGGCCGCGACGACCGCCGCAGCGGCCCCAGTCCACAGGCCCATCGCGTCGGGGTCCAGGTAGTCGTGGGCGGGGCCGTCCATCAGTTCCCTGGTGCCCGACATCGCCCCGACCGCCACGACTACGACCATGACATGGGAAAGGACCAGCCGGGTGCGCAGCGACAGGCGGGCGTGGAGCCGGCGCAGCCTGGCCCGCCACATGGGCCTCACGTCCTTGGGTCGCGCGGTTGGTCACGGCCGACGAACCGGTAGCCGACGTTGCGCACGGTGCCCACGAACCGGGGTGCGTTGGCATCGTCGCACAGCGCGCGGCGCAGGGTGCGGATGTGCACGTCCACCACCCGTTCGTCACCGAAGAAGTCCTCGCCCCACACCTGGGCCAGCAGACCGCGCCGGGTGAACACCCGCCCGGGGGCGCGGGCCATGGCGATCAGCAGGTCGAAGTCGAGAGCGGATAGTTCTGCCGTCCGGTCGCCGTCGACCAGGACGGTCCGGGTGCCCGGATCGATGGCCAGGCCGTAGAAGCGGAGAGTGCCGTCGGCCGCGTTCTCCTCCGTACCGAGCCCGCTCTCGGCGCGCCGCAGGATGGCCCGGACGCGCAGTGCCAGCTCGCGCGGACTGAACGGCTTGGTGACGTAGTCGTCGCTGCCGGTGGTGAAGCCGATGAGCCGGTCCACTTCCTCGTCCCTGGCGGTGAGCATGATCACGGGAACCTGGCTGGACTGCCGGATCCGGCGCAGTACCTGAAAGCCGTCCAGCCCGGGCAGCATCACGTCCAGCACCACCAGATCAGGCCGGTCACGGGTGACCGCCTGCAGGCCTGAGGGTCCGTCCGGGGCTTCCAGGACCTCGAACCCGTCCGCCTCCAGATAGCCGCGCACGGTCATGCGGATCTTGGGCTCGTCATCGACGACCAGAACCCGTTGCGTACTCATCGTGCTCGCTCTCGCTTACGGTCTCAGGTGCGGGGTCGGGGTCCGGTCGGCTGCGGGGCGTCCGGCGGTCCGGAGGCAGAGGTCGTCGAAGGCGTCCAGCGTACGACCGACGTCGTGCCGCCGTCGGGTGAGCGGGTCCGGCACGGCCTGCTCCCGCGGTGGTGCGGGTGCTCGTGGGTGTGGGGCAGGCGTGGAACGGCTGATCTGGAGTACGCCCACCAGGGCCAGCGCCCAGCAGCCCAGTCCGGCGACCACGGCGACCGGGGTGAGCCCGGGGGCCTCGCCGAGCAGACCGATCCCGATCGCGACGGCGACGAACGGGTCGACCAGGGTCAGGCAGCCGACCGTGACCTCCGGCGGTCCGGACGCCTGGGCCTTCTGGACAAGCCAGAAGCCGGCGAGAACCGTGAGGGCCAGAGCGGCGAGCGTGCCGCACAACAGCAGGCTCACGCCGGACGTCGTGAACTCCTCGCCCGCCGCCCGGATCAGCACCGACATACAGCCGTACGCGCTCCCCGCGCCGATGGCCGCCGCCAGACACCGCCGCCGGCCACTCAGCGCCCCTGCCAGCCCCGCGCAGCCGGCCACCATCGCCAGGACCAGCAGTCCGGCCCACAGCTGGGCGGTCGCCGTGACGGAGGTGGCAACGGTGATCCGCGCGGCCAGCGTCGCGAAAGCCCCCGTCCCGGCGACGACCGCCAGCAGCGAGAGCCCCGTGGCCGCGCCGAGCCGGGCACGGCGTGCCCGCAGCCCCCACAGCACGCCCACCACGACGCCGCTGACGCCCAGCGGTTGCACCACCGTCACCGGAGCCAGCCGCAAAGCGGTCACGTGCAAGGCTGCACCGGACGCCATCAGGGCCAGACCGGCAAGCCAGCGCGGCTGCCGGACGACGGCCGGCCGCAGTCCGGCGGTGGCACCGCGCGTCGGCTGGTGCAGAGCCTGGTGCTGGAGCCGCGCGCCCGCCGCGTAACAGCACGCGTCCACCACGGCCAGAACGATCGCGAGTGCCGTCACGGCCGGCTCTGGCCGTCGTGTCGTGGGTCGGCCATTGCGAAGGCGGTGCGAGCAGCCATCATCAGCTGCCGCAGATCACGGTGACCGGCGGCGGCCGGCGGCGGAAGGGAACTCTGCATGCCCACCAGACAACGCCGGCCCGATAAGGCGGGTACCGCTCGCCGCGTGAAGCTTCCATGAAGCCGCTCATCCCAGTGAGTACTTTCCATCCTGCATTCGCAGGTGGGAGGCCCTGGCCTGGCTGCGGCCGGAGTGAGTCAGCAGGCTGCGGGCCGTGATCATCTGCTGTGATCATCCATCAGGCGACCGCTACACAAGGAACCCCCGGCGGGTTGGCGCCGCCGACCTGATCCGCAGCCACTGCGGCGGATGCGGTCATCAACGGCAACAGCTTCCTGCTGTCGTTCCGTCATCGAATGCCTCCGCGACCATGGCCTCCTGACTGTATACCGAGTAGTCTACTGAGTAGATAGTGAGGCTGGAGGTTTTATGAGCGTGCGTCACGCCCTGCTGGCACTACTCAGCGAAGGCCCCAAGTACGGGTTGCAGTTGCGGCAGGAGTTCGAGGACCGGACCGGGGACGTCTGGCCGCTCAACACCGGTCAGGTGTATACGACGATGCAGCGGCTCGAGCGCGACGGGCTCGTGGAGTCGGACCCCGGTGACACCTCGGACGGGCCCCAGAAGAGATACCAGATCACCGCGTCCGGCAAGGACGAACTGGCCGTGTGGCTACGCACACCTCCGGGCGTTGACGCGCCACCTCGTGACGAGCTGGTGATCAAGGTGTTGGTGGCGCTCCGGCTGCCCGGCGTCGACGTACGGGACATCCTCCAGGCGCACCGTCGGCACACGGTCACGCAGATGCGGCAGTACACCCGGCTGAAAGAGGATGCGCCGGACGACCTGTCGCTCCTCCTGGTCGCTGATGCCCAGCTTTTTCGGCTGGAGTCCCTGGTCCGCTGGCTCGACTCCGCGGACGGGCGGCTGAAGCGCCACGGCGTCGACGCGCTGCGCGCCGGACACGGCAACGACGACGCCCCCGTTCCCTCGGCCCAACTCCCGGGAGTCCCGCGATGACCGCACTGCTCGAGCTCCGCAACGTGTCGATGACCTACGGCTCGGGGACCGCTGCCGTGCGCGCCCTGGACGGCGTCGATCTACGCGTTGACGCGGGTGAACTGGTGGCCGTCATGGGCCCCAGTGGCTCCGGCAAGTCGACCCTGCTCACCATCGCCGGGAGCCTGGAGGAACCCACCGCCGGCGAGGTGCTCTTCGAAGGCACACCGCTGTCCGGCCTGAGTCCCAACGACCGGGCCCGGCTGCGCCGCCGCCATATCGGCTACGTCTTCCAGGACTTCAACCTGCTGGCCGGGCTCACCGCGGTCGAGAACATCACCATGCCGCTCGAGCTCGACGGCGTGAAAGCGAAACAGGCCCGCAAGGAGGGCATGCGCGCGCTCCAGGAGCTCGGGCTCGCCGACCGTGCGGGCAGCTTCCCCGACGAACTCTCCGGCGGCATGCGCCAACGCGTCGCCATCGCCCGTGCTCTGGTCGGTGAGCGGCGGCTGCTGCTGGCCGATGAGCCCACCGGCGCCCTTGACTCCGACACCGGCGAGGGCGTCATGCGCCTCATCCGGTCCGCCTGCCGCGAGGGCGCGGCCGCGGTGCTGGTCACCCATGAGTCCCAACTCGCCTCCTGGGCCGACCGGGTGGTGTTCGTACGGGACGGTCTGGTCGTCGACACCAGCCCCGCCTCCGACGGCCCGGACAGCCTCCTGTCCTCCACCAGGGAGACGGGGCGGTGAGCGCCACGACCCTCACCCCGGCCCAGGACCGGCGGCCGGACGGCGGTCTGCCCGCACGCAGCGCCGTGGTGCGCTGGGCGTGGCGGCTGCTGCTGCGCGAATGGCGCCAGCAGCTTCTGCTGGTCTGCCTGGTCGCCTTCACGGTGGCCGCAGCCGTGTGCGGTCTCGCGGCTGCCCACGCCTATCCTGCCTCCGCGGCCGGTACCTTCGGCTCCGCGCAGCAGCGCGTGCGCCTCGACGGCGCCGACCCGCAGCAGATACGGGCCCAGGTGGCGGCCGCACGGACCAAGTTGGGCCGGGCCGAGGTCATCGGCCACCGGGCCGTACCCATCCCCGGCTCGGTGCGGTCGCTGGACGTCCGCGCTCAGGACCCGCACGGCCGTTACGGATCGCCGATGCTGCGCCTGGTCAGCGGGCGCTATCCCGCCGCCGGTACGGAGATCGCGCTGACCCGGTCCGCCGCGGACCTCTTCCGCATCCGGCCGGGTGCGCAGGTCACCCTCGGCGGCCGGCTGCTGAGCGTCGTCGGCCTGGTGGAGAATCCGCAGAAGCTGGACGACCTCTTCGCGCTGGCCGCCCCCGGTTCGCAGGTCGCGGCCCGTCCGGCGACCTCGGCCGTGGTCCTCGCGGACGTCTCGCCCGAGGCCTTCTCCGCCTACCGGCAGGCTGATGACGGCCCCAAGTTCGTCCAGGAGCGCAAGGACTTCGACCAGGCGCCGATCACCACCTTCGTGTTCGCGCTGGCCACCGTGGTGCTGCTGCTCGTCTCGCTGGTGGCCGCGGCCGGCTTCGCCGTCCTCGCGCAGCGCCGACTGCGGCAGCTCGGGATCCTGGCCTCGATCGGCGCGACCACCCGGCATCTGCGGCTCGTTCTGCTCGCGCACGGTGCCCTGACCGGCGTGTGCGCCGTGGCGGCCGGCATGCTCGCCGGCGTACTGGCGTGGCTGCCGCTGGCTCCGCACATGGAAGACGCCGCCGGTCACCGCATCGACCGGCTGGCCCTGCCCTGGGCCCTGCTCGTCCTCGTCGCGCTCGTCGCCGTGCTGGCACCCACGGCAGCCGCGTGGTGGCCCGCCCGTGCGGTGGCCCGTATTCCCGCCGCCCGGGCGCTGTCGGCGCGGCCGCCCCGCCCGGTGCCGGCCCGGCAGTCCGTATGGGCGGCGCTCGTCCTGCTCACCGCGGGCTTGGGCTGCCTGGCGGCGGCGCACCGCAGCAACGGGCTGCTGATCTCCCTGGGCATCGTCGCCTTTGTCCTCGGTCTGCTGCTGCTCAGCCCGCTGTTCGTACGGGTTATGGCCGCGACGGCCGTCCGGATGCCCTTCACCGCCCGGCTCGCGATGCGGGGCCTGGGCCGCTATCAGGCCCGCTCCGGCGCCGCGCTAGCGGCGATAACCCTCGCGATCGGCATCCCTGTAGCGGTATCGGTGCTGGCCGCGGCCAGCGAGGTGTCGGCCGAGCGGGGAAACCTGGCGGCGAGCCAGCTGCTCATCCGCATCGGCTCGCAGGAGCCCGTCATCCCGCGGCTCAGCGCCGCCGAACTGGTACGGGTGCGCGGCGCCGTCGACGAGTACGCCGACGCCCTGGGCACCACCGCGACGCCGCTCGCGATGGCCTACGCCACCGATGCACCGCAGTCCAGGCGCGGCGATGTGGATACCGGCGCAGGCCAGCCCGTCGTCGAGGTCGGCCGCAAGACCGGCCCGCACACCTGGCGCAGCTCCGCGCTGTATGTCGCCACCCCCGAGACCGCGCGCCACTTCGGCTTCGACCTGGCGACGGCGGCCCCGGACACCGATGTCCTCACCCCGCTCCGGACCCGGCTGGAACTCCTGGGCACCACGCGGCGCGACCTCGTCGCCCGCACCCGCCACATCCAGGGCTCGGCCTACACCTCCGTGCCCGACGCGTTCCTGACCCCCGCCGCACTGCACCGGCTCGGCTGGCACACCATTACCGTCGGCTGGTTCGTACAGGCCCCGCACGACCTCACCGCAGCGCAGCTCACCGCCGCCCGCGACCTGGCAGCCGCCAACGGCCTCGTCACCCAGGCCCGCGACCGGCAGGACGGCCTCGCCACGCTGCGCTGGGCGTCCGTGGCAGGAGGCGCCGTGCTCGCCCTCGGCGTCCTGGCGATGACGGTCGGCACGATCCGCGGCGAGGCCGCGGACGAGCTGCGCACCCTCACCGCGACAGGCGCGACCACCACGATCCGCCGCAGCCTCACGGCCGCCACCGCCGGATTCCTGGCCCTGGCCGGAGTCCTGCTGGGCACCGCCGGGGCGTACGCGATCCTGCTCGTGGCGTACGCCGATGACCGCAGCCCCCTCACCCGCGTCCCGTACATCCCGCTCGCGCTCACCCTCCTCGGTCTCCCCGTGGCCGCGGCAGCCACCGCGTGGCTCGCCGCCGGCCGCGAACCAGGATCGATGACGCGGCACCTGCTGGAATGACCGTCAGGCCGACGCCCTTCTGGCGACGACGTCGGCCTGGGCGAAACCGGGCTGCTCAAGTCGCTGCGGCAAAGTCTCGGAGGCCGCTTCGACTGGTGGTCACGATGCAGGGCCGCCCAGGTGGAAGTCACCTGGGCGGCGCCGTGCGTGGGGCAGGCTCAGCCGTTCGCCCCGGCCGGGGTCGTGGTGGTCTTGAAGCCCTCGGTCTTGTTGGCTTCGATGGCGAAGTCATTGGTGAACGTCGTGCCGAGGTTCACCGACGAGGTCGCGTGGCCGACCAGTTCCAACGTTGCCAGAACGGTCTTCGGGCCGCCGGCCGGCATGATGCCGTCCGGGAGGAACTGGCCCTTGTCCTGGGTCAGGGCGTTGATGTAGTCGGCCTTGGTCACCAGCTGGTTCGACACGAACGACGCTGGCAGCTTGTTCGCGATGTCGGCCGCGCTGTGGCTGTCGATCCAGTGCATGGTGGCGACAAGCGCGTCGACGACCTTCTGCACCGCCTCCTTGTGCGAGTTCACCCAGTCGGTACGGGCGATGACACTCGCGGCCGGCCAGGCGCCGCCCATCGCGGCCTTGGCGCCCGCCGTGGTGGCCAGGTCGATCGCCGAGGAACCGACGCCCTTCTTCTGGATCGCGGCGACCGTCGGCTGCGTCGTCATGACACAGGCGGTCTTGCCGTTCTGCAGCGCGGCTACGGCGGTGGAGCCCGCGCCGACCGCGATCCGGCTGAAGTCCTTGTTCTTGACGTTCTTCTGCGCGGCCAGGAACTGGGTGAGGATGTCCGTGCCCGAACCCAGGTCGGTGACGCCGAGCGTCTTGCCCTTGAAGTCGGCGGCCGAGTGGACGCCGCTCTTCGCGGTACACATCTCCCGCTCGCCCGGCGCGCCGGACAGCTGGACGACGTCCTCGACCGCCTTGCCCTTCACCTGGAACTCGATCGTGTGGTTGTACCAGGCGCCGGCCATGTCCACCTGCCCCGAGGCCATGGCCTCCTCTGCGCCGACACCGCCGTCCTGCTCGGTGCTCAACTGGACGTTGACGCCGTACTTCTTGTAGTAGCCGAGGTTCTGGGCGAGCTGGTACGGCAGGTAGATCTGCTTGTCGAGGCCGCCGACCATGAGCTTGACGGTCGGGGTGCCGCCCGAGCCGCTGGTCTGGGCGGAACTGCTGGAGTCGCTGGAGCAGGCGCTGGCTGCTCCGAGGGCGAGAACGGTGAGGACGGACGCGGCGACGGCGGCGGTTCGTCTGGACATGGCTGGCCACATTCCTTTGCTGGGGCGGAACAGGGGTGGAAGAGATGAGACGGGGAGGGCGGGGTCAGAGGGTGTTCGCCTCGGACGGGGACGGCGGGCGCCAGGAGAGCAGCCGGTGCTCGAGCTTGCTGATGAGCCACTCGGCGCCGAGCACGATGACCGAGATGACGAGCATCGTGGCGAACACGCCGTTGGGGTCGAAGTTGTTCTGCGCGGTCTTGATGACCAGGCCGAGGCCGCTCTGCGCGCCGAGCACCTCGCCCACCAGCGCGCCGACGATGGCGAAGCCGAAGGCGCTGTGCAGGCTGGCGATGATCCAAGTGAGCGCGGACGGCACGATGACGTGCCGGATGATCTGCATCTGCGAGGCGCCCAGCACCGTGGCGTTGGCGAGAATGTTGGCATCGACTTCCCGGACGCCCTGGAAGGCGTTGAAGAAGACGATGAAGAACACCAGCACCGCGGCGAGCAGGATCTTCGGCAGCACGCCGACGCCGAACGCGACGATGAAGATCGAACCGAGGACGATACGCGGGATCGCGTTCACCATCTTGATGTAGGGGCCGAGCACCTCGGCGAGCAGGCGGCTCTGGCCCAGCGCGACGCCGAAGATCACTCCGGTGACGGCCCCGAGGGCAAAGCCGACGAGGGCCTCCTGGATCGTGGTCCAGATATTTGAGTAGAAGGACCCGAACTCGGTGCCCTGCTGGAAGAGGTCGACCAGCCGCTTGGCGATGCCGGACGGCTGCCCGAAGAAGAACGGGTCGACGATCCCCCAGGTGGTGAACGCCTGCCAGCCGCCGATGACGAAGACAGCGAGGCCGATACGCCCCGCCCACACCAACGCGATGTGGCGCCGTGCGGCGCGCTTGGCGGCGGCCGCGGTCGAGGCAGGCGCCCTGTCCTCGACCGGAGCGGCGGAAACGGTGGACGTCGTGCTCATTCCTTACCTCCTGCGGTGCGGGCGTAGGCGCGCTCCACCTCCTCGCGCAGCGAGTCCCAGATCTGGTGCTGAAGTTCGATGAAGCGGGGCTGGAAGCGGATCTCCTGGACCGAGCCCCGCGGGCGCGGCAGGTCGATGTCGAAGACCGCCTTGACCGACCCGGGGCCGGACGTCATGACGACGACCCGGTCGGCGAGCGCCACAGCCTCGTCGAGGTCGTGGGTGATGAAGATGACCGAGGGACGGATCTGCTCCCACAGGCCGAGCAACTCGGTCGACATGATCGCCTTGGTCTGCACGTCCAGGGCGCCGAACGGCTCGTCCATGATCAGGATCTTGGGTTCGTTGATCAGCGCCGCGGCCATCGCGACGCGCTTGCGCATACCGCCGGAGAGCTGGTGCGGATAGCGGTCCTCGAAACCGGTCAGGCCCACCCGGCGCAGCCAGTCGCGCGCCGAGGCCTGGGCTTTCTGCTTGGGGACGCCGCGGAAGACCGGGCCCATCAGCACGTTGCCCAGGACGGTTTTCCAGGGCAGCAGGGCGTCGGTCTGAAACATGAAGCTGACGCCGTCGGCGACGCCGTCCACCTCGCGGCCGCCGACCTTGACCGAGCCCTCGCTGGGCCGGTCGAGACCGGACACCATGCTCAGCGTCGTCGACTTGCCGCAGCCGGTCGGGCCCACCACCGCACAGAACTGGCCAGGCTCCACGGTGAACGAAACGTCCCGCAGCGCCGTGAACACCTCACCCGCGGGAGTCAGAAAACGTTTGGTGAGCCCGGAAATCTCGACTCGTGCGCTGTCCTGGCCGACCTTCTCGGCGACCGGGCTCATCGCGGCATCGTTGCGCGAAGCCATCTGGCCGTCTCCTTCCTGACCTCGGAGTTCGAGGAAGGCAGACGCTAGAGGCCGCTCCGTATTACGTCGCTGTTTCCTACGTATCCCGCGTTAGCCGGGTTAGCAGGGGTTCTGCTCGTTCTGCTCAGCAGGCAGGGGGGTGGGCAGAGTGTCCTTGGTGGGGCACAATCACGCCACCACGGGTACGGCGAAGGGGCCGGCCCGGCAGCACGACAAGGGCGAAGGCACCTGTGATGCCCATGCGTATCCGGATCGGCCGCGGCGGGAAGGGGAGGCTCTCCGCGCGGATCCTGGCCAGCCAGCTGGCCATCCTGGCCCTCACCGGAGCCATCGGCTTCGTGCTGTTCGCGTTCGCCCAGCGGGCCGAGATCGACCGTGCCTACGAGCAGCGGGCACTCGACATCGCGCAGACCACCGCCGCCGAGCCGCAGATCCAGCAGGCCATGGAGTACGGCGGTGGCGGCGACATCGTGCAGACGGTCGCCGAACGGATCCGCAAGGCGTCGGGGGCGTCGTACGTGGTCGTGATCGACCTGCACGGCATCCGCCACTCGCACCCTGACCCGGAGCTGATCGGCGAGCCGGTGGGCGATCCGATCGTGGTACTGGACGGTCATCCGCACGTGGGCTCCGACCAGGGCGCGACCGGGCGGTCCGCCAACGGCAAGGCTCCGCTGTACGGGCCCACGGGCAAGCTGGTCGGCGAGGTGTCGGCGGGCATCCCGGAACACGACGTGCTCGGCGAACTGTTGCGCGAACTGCCCACCTTCGGCCTGTACGCCGCGATCGCCACCACGCTCGGCTCGGCGGCCGCGTTCCTTCTGGCCAGGCGGCTGAAACGGTCGACCTTCGGACTGGAACTGGAGGAGATCGCCGGACTTCTCCAGGACCGCGAGGCCATGCTTCACGGCATCCGCGAGGGAGTGATCGCCTTCGACCCCGACGGCAGGATCAGCGTGGTCAACGACGAGGCCCGCCACCTGCTCGGCCTCGGCACGGCGCTCGGCAGCACGCTCGATGAGGTGCTGCCCGACGGGCGACTGCGCCGCGCCCTGGACGGCACCCTTACCGGCGCCGACCTCAGCGTGCTGACCGACGACCACTGCCTGGTGGTCAACCGGATGCCGGTGGCGCTGCACGGCCGTGAACTGGGCGCGGTGGTCACCGTACGGGACCGCACCGAGCTCATCGGGCTGCTGCGCGAACTGGACTCCGTACGCGGACTGACCGACGCTCTGCGCGCCCAGCAGCACGAGTTCACCAACCGCATGCACACCGTGGCCGGGCTGCTGGACATCGGCGACCACGACGCCGCCTACGAGTACGCCGTGGAATCGGCCGGCGCCGACCAGGCGCTGACCGAGTCCGTACGCGAGCGGATCGGCAACCCACTGCTCGTCGGGCTCATCGTGGCCAAGACCACGGTCGCCGCCGAGCGCGGGGTACGGATCGAGCTCAGCGACGATTCCGCACTCGGCGAGGACCCGCCGCATCTGCCCCGGCTGCTGACCGTCATCGGCAACCTGCTGGACAACGCGATCGACGCGGCGGTCGGCGGATCGACCCCCTCGGGCGGCCGGGAGGTGCGGCTCTCGCTGGTCGAGGCCGTCGACCAGGTGATGGTGCGGGTCGCAGACAGCGGCCCCGGCATCCCGCCCGGCGCCGCCGAGTCGATCTTCGAGGACGGCTGGTCGACCCGGCCCGACCGGGGCACCGCCCGGCGCGGCCTGGGGCTGGCCCTCGTCCACCGGCTGGTGCAGCGTGACGGCGGTACGGTCACGGTCAGCGACGGACCAGGGGCGGTCTTCACCGTCGTACTGCCACGGCCGGTCACCACTTCCGCACCACGAGACGCACAGTTCACGACGGCCTCGCCGGCAGGAGGTGACCTCAGATGATCCGGACCCTGGTGGTTGACGACGACTTCCGCGTCAGCCACATCCACTGCGACTACGTCTCCCGGGTCGAGGGCTACGAGGTGGTCGGCCGGGCGGCCACCGTGGCGCAGGCGATGGAGTCGGTGCACACCCTCAACCCGGATCTGCTGCTGCTCGACATCTTCCTGCCGGACGGCAGCGGCCTGGAGGTGCTGCGACAGCTCAGCGGGGACGAGGGTGGCGCCCGCCCCGACGCCATCATGATCACCGCTGACCGCGACATCACGTCGGTACGGACCGCAATGAAGCTCGGCGCCGTGGGATACGTGGTCAAGCCATTCCGCTCCTCCGACCTGGCCGAGCGACTCACGGCCTACCGCAAGCTCCAGCAGCGTATGGCCGTTCTCGGCCGGGCGGCCCAGACCGATCAGACCGACGTGGACGCCCTCTTCAGCGCCGCCCGGCCGCCCGCCGTCCCCCGAATCCCGGCCAAGGGTCACTCCGCACCAACCCTCGCACTGCTGCACCAGACCCTCCGCACAGCCCCCGACGCCCTGTCGGCGGCCGAGGCCGCCGAACTCACCGGCGTCTCCCGCGCCACGGCCCAGCGGTACCTCTCCTACCTCGTACGGGAGGGCATGGTCCGGCTCGAACTCCGCTACGGGGCCACCGGCCGCCCCGAACACCTCTACCGGATCATCCACTGAGCCAGGGCGCCATTTCCCGCTCCAGCAGGCACGGGACGGCGGCCCGGTCGTCAGCGCACCGGTCATGCATCCGCCCCGGTCACGAGTTCTTCGGCGAGGATCCGCTGGACCGCCTGTTCGTCGGGACTCGCAGACCGTGACGCCGGTGTTGCCGGCGCGACGGGGTGGCGTGGGTGCGCGAATCAGGCGACGGGGGCCACGGGATACGGGGCGTTCTCCTTGCGGTGGGCCAGCAGGGTGGCCAGGGCGAGGAGGGTGAGGGCGAACAGCCAGCCGCCGAGGACGTCGGTTGCCCAGTGCACCCCGAGGTAGACGCGGCTCGCCCCGACGGCGAGCGCCCAGCAGGTCAGCAGGACGACGGCGACGCGAGCCCGGGCGGGGCGCAGCGTGCGCAGGAGGGCCCAGGCCAGCAAGCCTGCGGCGAGTGCCGAGGTGGTGGTGTGACCGGAGGGGAAGGCGTAGCCGGAGGCAGGGGCGGCCCAGTCCGCGACGGGCGGGCGGGGGCGGGCGATGACGTGCAGGACGCCGTAGCGGAGCGCCTGGCCTGCTGCCAGGAAGCCCAAGGCGGCGGCGGCCCCCAACAGGCGACCGCGCATGCCCTGGCTGTGGCCGGCGATGAATCCCGCCGCAAGGGCGCACAGGTAGGGAACAGGCCCGGTGCCGGTGGCGGTGACAGCTCTGGCCAGGTGCCTGAGCGGGTCCGGGCGGTGGTGCAGCGACCAGGCGTGCGTGGTCCGGTCGAGGGCGAAGGGCGCTCCGTGACGGTGGACCAGGGTCAGGGCCAAAAGCGTGAAGAGCACAACGCACACGGACAGGACGGTCAGCTTGAGGCGCTTCAACGCGGGGCCACCAGTGGGCGCAGCCGGGTCTGACTGAGCCGCTCCACCAGCGGGACGGCGCGCCGGGCCTCCGTCATCAACAGCCAGGCGACGGCCCCGCCCACCAAAAGGCCCATGGCGGCGTCGTGCGGGTAGTGGGCGCCGACCCACACCCGGGAGACGGCCATCAGGATCGCGGCGGGCACCGCGATCGCGGCCAGCTTCCGGTCGATGAACAGGACGGCCACGGCTGCAGCGGCGGCGATGGCGGCGTGATTGCTGGGGAACGACCAGTCGCCCGGCGCCGGGCAGGCCTCCAGGGTCACCGTGTGCAGGGTCTGGCAGGGCCGGTGTTCCCTGATCACTGATTTGAGGGCGTCGTCGGTGAGGAAGGCCACGACCACCACCACCGGCGCGACCAGCGCCATGGCGGTGCGCGAGCGCGCACCGGCGGCCCGGGCGCGCCACCATGCGGCCACCATGAGCGCCGCGAAGAGCGCGAGACCGTACGTGGAGAAGAAGGCGACGGCGGAGTCCAGCCAGGCGGGTGAACGCTCGGCCAGGCCATTGACCGCCCGGTACAGACCGCCGTCGACGGAGCTGCCGCCGTACGCGAGGAGCATCAGCGCGAACCGGCCCCGGACGCCTCGGACGCAGCACGGCGCGAGCGCGACCGGCGTACTTCGAGGACGAGCGGGATCAGCGAGATGATCACGATCAGGGCGATGAGGGGCAGCAGGTAGCGGTCGACGTTGGGGATGGACGAGCCCAGCGCATAGCCGCCCAGCACCAGGCCGACGGTCCAGACCGTGCCGCCGAGCGCCTGCCAGAGGGTGAAGACGCGAGCGGGCACGTTCAGCGCGCCCGCCAGGGGGTTGAGGACGGTGCGTACGACCGGGACGAAGCGCGCCAGCACGATCGCCTTGGCGTGGCCGTAGCGGTCGAGCAGTTCCTCCGCGCGGGCGGCTCCCTCGCCGAGCTTGCGACTGCGGCTGCGGGCCAGCAGGGCCCGTCCGCCGCGCCGACCGATCCAGTACCCGGTCTGCGCCCCGAGCAGGGCACCGACCACCGAGGCGACGAGGACCTGGGGCAACGAGAGGTGGACCGCGCCATGGCTGCCGGAGACGCACAGCAGTCCTGCAGTGAACAGCAGCGAGTCGCCGGGCAGGAAGAATCCGATCAGCAGGCCGGTCTCGGCGAAGAGCACCACCGCGATGCCCAGGGCGCCGAACGCGGACAGCAGGGATCCCGCGTCCAGGATGTTCACGGCCTGCGGCATCACCGCGAGCGCGGATACGGCCATGTGTGCTGCTCCCGTTTAGTCTGGCAGGGCTGTCCTGCGCGACGGCTGGACTGACTACAGTGAAGTAGACGGTCTACATCACTGTAGACGAAGGGTGGGGAAGGAGCGTTCCTTGAGCGACGCAGGCGCTGAGCGGCGGCCGGCCGGAGAGCTGGAGTCGAGCGTCCTGGCGGCCTTGTGGACCGCCGGGGAACCGCTGACGCCCGCCCAGGTCCAGAAGGCCCTCCCCGCCTTGCTCGCCCGGACGACCGTGACCACGATCCTGTCCCGCCTGTACGACAAGGGCATGGTCATCCGCACCCGCGCCGGACGCGGCTACGCCTACACCCCCACCGAGGACGCCGCCGGACTGAGGGCCCGCCGGATGCACTCCGAGCTGGAGAAGGACGAGGACCGCAGCACGGTGCTGGCCCGCTTCGTCTCCCAGCTCACCGACGAGGACGAGCAACTGCTCCGGACCCTGCTGGAAGGGGGCACCGGATGACCCCCATCGTGTGGCTGCCGCTGCTCATCCCCTTCCTCGCCGTCCCCGCCGCCCGCCGCGTCGCCGCCGCGCTCGAACCCGGCCGAGCTGTACGGCTGCTCACCACGACGGCAGTGGGCCTGGCCGCCGGCAGCGTGGCCGCGCTGCTGCTGCTCGTCGTCCCCGGCGCCTCGTACCTGCCCGTGGTGGCCGCACTCGGCGAACTCACCAAGCCGCTCACGGTGGGCCCGCCGTCCGTGGCCGTCGCGATCTCGGTGGCCGCCGCCGGGCTGCTCGCCTGGCGCGCCGTCGCCGTCGTGGCCGCTCTGCACCGCCTGCGCGCCGATCTGCGCCGGGCCAGGCTGCTGGTGGACGGCGGCGACTCGGAGCTGGTGGTGCTCCAGGACGGCCGTCCCGACGCGTACGCGCTGCCCGGCAGGCCTGGCCGGCCCGGCCGGATCGTGGTGACCACAGGCATGCTCGGCGCCCTGGACCCGGACGAGCGCGAGGCGCTGTTCGCCCATGAACGCGCCCACCTGAGCGGCCGCCACCACCTCCTGCTCGGCGCCGCGGAGCTGGCCGCCCTGTGCCACCCGGCCCTCATCGCGCTGCGCGAGCCCCTGGGCTACGCCCTGGAGCGTGCCGCCGACGAGGCTGCCGTGGAGGCCGTCGGTGACCGTCGGCTCGTGGGCCGGGCGATCGGCCGGGCCGCCCTGGCCGGACGTACCGCCACCGCCACCCGGCGCCCCCTCGCCGCGCTCGCCGCCGCCGCGGGCCCGGTGCCGCGCCGGGTGGCGGCGCTGCTGGGCCGTACGCCGGACAGCGCCCCGCGCACGACCGGGACCTGCCGGTTCGTCGCCGCCGCGCTACTGGCCTGCCTGGCGCTGTCCGGCGCGTCGGCCATCGGCGCCGCGGACTCCCTGCACAGCACCATCGAGATCGCCCAGGGCGAGCACCCGCACGACTGACGACGGCCGCGACCGGGCTCGGCGGCCGGACTCAGCGGGGCTCGGACGGCAGCGGTTCCAGTCGGTAGCCGTGGCCGCGCAGGGTCGTGATCTCCGGCACGACCGGGGTGCCCGGCGCGTCGGCGACGGCCTGGTGCAGGCGGCGGCGCAGCGAGGCCAGCGTGACGTCCAGGGTCTTGGTGGGTCCGAACCAGTTCTCGTCCCAGACCTGGGCCATCAGCGTCTCGCGGGAGACGGCGGCACCGGCGTTGCGGGCGAGCACGGCGAGCAGCGCGTACTCCTTGGGCCGCAGCGCGATCTCGGTCCCGGCGACCTGGCAGCGCCGTGCACTGGCGTCCACCGTCAGGTCGCCCAGCCGGATCGGCGCCTCCGTGTGGTGGCCGGGCCCCTGCGGGCGGCGCCGCAGATGCGCGCGCAGCCGGGCCAGCAGCACGGTCAGGCTGAAGGGCTTGACCAGATAGTCGTCCGCACCGGCGTCCAGGCCTGCGACGATGTCGATCTCCTGGCTGCGCGCGGTGAGGATGACGATCAGCAGATCGGGGAATTCGCCGCGCAGCGTACGGGCGACGTCGATCCCGTCCGTGTCGGGCAGTCCGAGGTCGAGCAGCACGGCGTCCTGCTCGGTGGCGCGGGCCTCGGCCAGCCCTCCGGTCCCGGTGCGGCACCAGGTGGACCGGTAGCCGTTGCCGCGCAGGCCGGTGTCGAGGTGGCGTCCGATGGCGTCGTCCTCGATGACGAGGATCCGGGTCCGGTCCTGGGCTGACGCGTTACGCATGTTCCGCAGCGTAGAGCGACCGGGGCTCGGTCCGGGCGTCACGCCGGGCCCCGGAGGTCGGCCGTCCGCCGGCCGGGGCCGTCCACGGGGCCCTCACAGCTCGCGGAGTTCTTCGAAGGCCGGGCGGGACGAACGCCGGGCGGCGTTCAGGGCGGCGGCGGTGATGGCGACGACGGCCGCCGCGACGGTCAGGGCCAGTAGGACCAGTGCACCGCCATGACGGAGGGCGGTGGATCGAAGACCCCGGCGAGGACCTTGACCAGCATCTGGGACAGCGCCCAGCCGACCCACGGCTCATGGTGCGGCTGCTGATCTACGGCTACACCACCGGCGTCCGCTCCTCCCGCGCGACGAGCGCCGCCTGGCCGACGACGTAGCGTTCCGCTTCCTTGCCGCCGGCCAGGCCTCCGACTTCCGCTCGATCGCCCGGTTCCGCCGCCGCCACCTCGATGCGCTCGCCGGCCTGTTCACCCAGTCCCTGCACCTCGTGACCAAGCTCAGCATGGTCACGATGGGACGCGTCGCACTGGACGGCACGAACTGGAGGCCAGCGCCTCCAAGCCGCTACGCGATGTCCTTGCGGGTCGCCGCGAGGTAGCCGACGAAGGCCAGGATCGCGATCGTCCAGTACAGGGTGACCGGCCCGAGCCCCCATGCCAGGCCCCTGCGGTCGGAGGAGACCGCCATCCAGTCGGCGAACGACGCGCCCAGCGGCCGGGTCACGATGTAGGCGGACCAGAAAGCCGCGATGGGGCCCAGCCCGAACTGCCGATGGGCGACGGCCGGTACGGCGATGACGACGGCGAACATGAGGCCCGAGCCGAGGTAGCCCAGGCCCAGTGTGGTGGCGGTCAGGTCCCCGGCCGCGGTGCCCAGGGCGAAGGTCGCGAGCACGGTGGCCCAGTAGAAGACCTCGCGGCGAGTGGTGTGGATGCTGTGGATGGACAGGGTCTTCTCGCATCCGTACCAGAGGGCGAAGACCACGCCGAGGGCCAGCAGGAAGAACGGGGTGGAGATCAGGTACGGAACGCCCAGCCCGACGTGCAGGATGTCGGCGGCCATGGTGCCGAAGACGCTGACCATGACGACGGCGGTCCAGTAGATCCAGGCCACGTACCGGCGGGCGGACAGCTGGACGGCCAGCGAGGCCGCTAGAGCGAGCCCGCCGAGGCCGACGGCCGGGACCGGGCCGAGCAGATGGGCCAGCCAGTCGGAGGCGGTCTCGCCCATGCCCGTGGTGAGCACCTTGATGATCCAGAAGTAGACCGTGACCTCCGGCACCTTGCTCATCGCGTGCCGGACACTGCCCGAGGGGCCGTCGTTGAGGAGCTGATCTGTCGCCATGGGTGGCAACCCTGGCACGGGATCCTTCGTGCGTCCCATGCCTCTTTGCCCCATGTTGACCTCTCTCACCACAGCTTTGCCGTTCCTTTGACGCAGGCGGCAAGAACCCGCCCCGCGCGAGGGCAGCAGAGTCGGCGGCGGAACCTGTACGCAACCTGAACGCCCGGGCCGGGCGGTGGGGGACCACCCGGAGACCCGGTGATACTGGCCAGATGACCAACCACCGTGTCCTGGTCGTCGAGGACGACCACGGACTCCGCGACGTCCTCGCCCGTGGCCTGCGCGAGGAGCACTTCGAGGTGCTCACCGCCGCCGACGGCGCGGGCGCCCTGCGCGCGGTGCGCGACCGGGTGGACGCGGTGGTCCTGGATGTCGGACTGCCCGACTCCGACGGGCGGGACGTGTGCCAGGCGATGCGCGCCTGCGGCATCGACGCCCCGGTGGTCTTCCTCACCGCCCGCGACAACATCACCGACCGGCTCTCCGGGTTCTCCGCCGGCGGCGACGACTATCTGGCCAAGCCCTTCCACCTGGCCGAACTCGCGGCCCGGGTGCGTGCGGCCCTGCGCCGTGCCGGGCGGGAGCCGTCCGTCGAGATCGAGGAGCTGCGGCTGGACCCCGTCCGGCACCACTTGGAGGTCCGCGGCGTGCCCGTCGCGCTGACGCCCACCGAGTTCCGGCTGCTGGCCTGCCTGATGGCCGCCCCCGGCGCGGTGGTGCGCAGGCGTGAGCTGCTGCGGGCGGGCTGGCCGGATGGCGCCCAGGTCAGCGACAACACCCTCGACCAGTACCTGGCCCGGCTGCGCCGCAAGCTGCGTGA
Source organism: Streptomyces sp. NBC_01537 (assembly GCF_045040445.1). NCBI lineage: Bacteria > Bacillati > Actinomycetota > Actinomycetes > Kitasatosporales > Streptomycetaceae > Streptomyces > Streptomyces sp. NBC_01537. The sequence goes on from NZ_CP109392.1 coordinate 2,400,877, forward strand.
CGCGGACAGCCCGCGCGGTATCGACACCGTACGAGGCGTGGGTTACCGCTTCGCATGACACGGCGCCTCCTTCGCTTTCCCCGAGCCGCCACCCTGCGCGGCCGTCTGGCGCTGCTCGCGCTGGTCACCACCACCTTGTGGGTGGTGATCCTGACTGCAGGGTTCAACATCGCGCTCGCGGCGAGGCTGCGCCAGCAGGCTGACGATCTGCTGCGCACCCGGGCCGCGGCGGTGGCGGCCACCGTGGAGGCCCGGCCGGACGGCGTGCTGGTGGTGCACGAGCCGAGCGACGACCGCGCCCTCGACGTGGGGGTCTGGATCTACCAGGGCCACAAGCTGGTTGAGGGCACCAGCGCCGGGGAGCCCCACACGGTGGCCGACCGGCTCGTGGGCCGCGGCCGCGCCTTCGCCCAGACCGGCGAGCCTTACGCCTCGCGGCTGTACGCTCTGCCGGTCATCTACCACGGCAGGCAGATCGGCACCGTCGTCGCCTCGGTCGGCCTCGACGCCTACCGCAGCACCGCCGACACCGCCCTGGCCGGGTCGATCGGCCTCGGCCTGCTGCTCCTCGGCGGGATATATCTCGTGACCCGTACGCTCGTCGGCCGGGCCCTGCGGCCGGTCGCCGCAATGAGCGCCCAGGCCTCCCGCTGGAGCGAACGAGGCGCCGCCGAAAGATTCGGGCCAGCGGCCCGGCCCGCCGAGCTGGCCTCACTCGCCGCGAGCCTCGACGAACTCCTCGACCGGCTGGCCGCCGTCCTGCGGCACGAACAGCAGCAGTCCGCCGAGCTCTCCCACGAGCTGCGCACCCCGCTGGCCCGCATCACCGCCGAGACCGACTGGCTGACCGCCCGTCCCCGCACCCCGGCCCAGCAGCGCGCCTCCCACGAGGCCATCGCCGCATCGGCCGCCGGGATGCAGCGGATCTGCGAGAGCCTGCTGTCCGAGGCCCGCACCCGCAACGGCCACACCCCCGGCCGCTGCGATCTGCGGGAGGTGGCCCGTGACCTGGCCCGGCGAGCAGCCGAGCACCGCCGCGACGGGCCGACCCTCACCGTAGGCGGCGACTCCGCCACCGCCGGGGTCTCCGCCACGGTCGCCGAACGCATCCTGACGCCACTGCTGGACAACGCCCGCCGCTACGCCACGCGTACGGTCACCGTCGAGACCACCCAGCTGCCGGGCCTGGTCCGGGTGACCGTCCGCGACGACGGCCCCGGCGTGCCCGAAGATTTCCGCGTGGCCCTCTTCGAGCCCGGCCGCCGCGCCGACCCCATGGACGGGCACGACGGCGCCGGCCTCGGCCTCGCCCTGGCCCGCCGCCTGGCCCGGGCGGCCGGCGGCGACATCGAACTGGCAAGCGCCGAGGCCGGCGCCGCGTTCACGGTGACTCTCCCGGCCGGATGACGGCCCGGGGCACAAGACAGGCGCCTGCGGCTCAGTCCTCTTCCCCGACGACGGCCACGTCCCGGCGCGTCACGGTCAGATAGGTGACCAGAGCGAGGATCGTGACCAGGAACAGCAGGCTGGTCCCGACAGTGCCCAGGCCCAGTCCGCCGTCCGCTTTCGCCTGGGACAGGTAGTCGCCGATCGAGGCACCGAACGGGCGGGTCAGGACGTACGCGATCCAGAACGCCAGGACGGCACCCAGCCGGAACCAGTAGTGCGCCGCTGTTACCGCCGCGATCAGGGCGCCGAACAGCAGCGCCGACACCCAGTAGCCAAGATTGAGCCGCTCGGCCGTGAGGTCGCCGGCCGAGGTGCCCAGGGCGAACGTGAAGAGGATGGCCAGCCAGTAGAAGGCCTCGCGGCGGGCCGTGCGGATGCTGTGGATGGACAGCGTCCTCTCGCTCGCGTACCAGGCCGCGAAGGCCACCGCGAGCAGCACCGCGAACACGGGCGTGGTCACCGTCAGAGAAACCCCGAGGTTGTCCGTCAGGTTGTCGCTCACCAGCGTGCCGACCACGCTGATCAGAACCACCGCCAGCCAGTACACCCCGGGCACGTAAGCCCTCGCCCGGAACTGGAGGACGAGAGTGACGACCAGCAGCACCGACATGATCAGAGAGGTGGTGGTCAGGCCGAGCCCGAGATTCTCGTTCAGCAGATCCGCCGCGGTCTCACCCACTGTCGTGCACAGAATCTTGATGATCCAGAAGTACAGCGTGACTTCGGGAACCTTGCTCAGCATCTGACGGCTCCGGGGCACGGCCCCGAGTTCATCGATATTGGTTGCCATGGCACGCGACGCTGCCACGCCACACCTGAACACGACCTGACTGCGACCCCACGGAACTCGGGAGGACGCGCACCTTTGGCCACGCAGCGTGATCGGGTCACGGCGCTACGGCACGAGCCGACTCCGGGGCTGTTCAAAAATCTGGTGCCTCCGGACTACAAGCAGCGCGAGCACGTGCTGCTATGGCGGTTCGTACAGCAGCCCAACAGGCCGCGGGAGAGCGCCCTCCAGGACAACCATTGTGGTCAGCCCAGCTCGTAGCCTTGGATGCCGGGGGAACTCAAGTCTCGGCAAGACACCCAGTGGAAGGACGAACAGGAGGAGTAGCGCGAGCGAGCCCACCGGCATGTACTCGATCACCATGCCGCGCGACATCGCCGAAGCCGCCAAGGCCCGCAGCGGCCCCTCCGGCCTGTCCGCCTACGCCGTCACCGTCGCACGTCAGATCGAACGCGACAACCTAAACGAGTTCATCCAGGTCGCCGAGGCCGAGCACGGTCCCGTCACGGACGAGGAGATCCAGGCGCTGCGCGACCACCTCCACCAGGCCCGACAGCAGCAGACAGACGGGGCAGACGCCGGGTGACCGCTCCCCCGCCGTTCCCGGCGGCACACTGATCCTGGACAGTGAGGTGTTGGCCAAGGCCGTGCCGCGTGACCGATCCGTCACGGAATGGCTCGCGCCGGCCCGCGCCGACGATCTCCGAGTGATCACGTCTGTGGCCACCCTGGAGTGGCCGCTGTCCCGCCTGGTCGTCGCACCGGTCACCGAGCCGATCGCCCGCCACGCGACCGCTCTCCTCGCCGGCGCTGGGCTGCAGGACCGCAAGTACGCCATGCTCAGCACTACCGCCCTCGTGACACCCAGGCCGGCAACGATCCTGACTTCCGATCCGGAGAACCTCACGGTGCCGTGCCGCGGGCAGGCCACCGTCATCACAGTCCTATCCCGCCACAGAAGAGCTGTCTCCGTCCCACTGGCCGTTGTGGACATTTTTTGTGTACATTTATCGCATGGAGACCATCCCGCTTGGAGAGCTGAACCACCATCCGTCGAGAGTCACAGCGCGGGTTCGCGCAGGTGAGACGCTCGTCGTCACTGAGCACGGCAAGCCTGTCATCCGCATGTCCCCCGCCGAACAGCCCACATCGGCCCTGGACCAGCTGATGGCGACCGGCCAGGTGCGTCGTGCAGTGAATCCGGGTGCGCTGCCCGAGTTGATCACCGATCTGGCCGAGCTGCCCTCGCTGTCGGATGCGCTGATCGCCGAGCGCGACCGGGAGCGCACCCGTTGAGCCTCTACTACTTGGACACCTGCGCTCTGCTGAAGTTCGTACAGCAGGAGGCAGAGACGCAGGCGCTTCGCAGTTGGCGGGCAGGGCTGGGCGTCGACGGTCGCCTCGTGACCTCCCAGCTGGCCGGGGTGGAGATCGCACGCACCTTCCGGCGAGCCGGTGTCGACCGGCAGCGCGTGCCATTCCTGGTCGGAAATACGCTCACCGGGACAGACCAGATCGTCCTCAGTGACGACATCCTGGCCCGCGCCGCCGGCTTCGAGGTGCAAAGACTCGGCACTCTCGACGCCATTCACCTGGCAACAGCCGCCCCTCTGCACCGAGAGCTGGACGGTTTCGTCACCTACGACAAGGAACTGGTGCACGCTGCCACAGCACTCGGACTGCCCCATCTCGCACCTGCATGACCTAGCCGGAGCAACTCGCCCGCCCAACGGAACCGTCCAGCCTCTCCGAGCAGGAGGGTCTGCCCACCACGGGACACGACCTACCGCAGCCGCCAGCCGAAGAACGACTTCCTTCAGACCGTCGGGGGCACGCTGACATCCTGAACCGTATGTCCGGATGAGCTACGCCTCGTCCTGCGGGTCGGGCTCAGGCGGCCGGTCGTAGACGCTGAGGAGCCCTTCGATGCGCTGGTTGTTGATGGACTGCCGGTCATAGAGACACTTCGCGTACCGGCTCAGCAGAACCTCGACGCTGTTGCCGGCGCGCTGGGCGACCTCCGCCGGGTCAGCACCCGCGCACAGCCACGTGGACAAGGCCGAGTGCCGCAGGTCATACGGGCGCTTCGCGAGCGGGGTGCTGGTGAGTGCGGGTGGCAGGGCAAGATCGCGGGTCTCGTGCCAGACCCGGTGGTAGGTGGTGTAGCTGATGATCCGACCCTGTTCCGTGAAGAACATCCGCCCGTCGTCGGCCGTACCGAACGTGGCGACGTGCTCCCTCCACAATGCCACCAGATGCGGCGGCAGTGGCACCACCCGCGTTTCTCCCGGCGGGCGGTTCTTCAGCCCGCGCTCGTCGTGGTACCGGCCGGTGTCGGTCCATCTCCTTCCTGCCTGCGGCAGAGTGCGGTGCAGGATCAACCGCCCCCAACCGGTTCGGGGCAGGCGGCAGTCCGGCAGCGCCACCGCGACCGCCTCCTCCGGACGCAGACCCGCGTAATACATCCCGGCAAAGAACCCGACCAGCCGACGGCCACGAGCCCGGCGGTATCCACCCACGTAGGAGACGGCGCTCAGCAGATCCCGTGCCTGGTGCGGGTTGGCCACCACCCGCGGGTCCACCGCGACCGCCGGCTTGGGCACGCGCCAGCGGACCCGGTGCAGCGGATGACTGCCCAGTTCACCCCGCTCGACGGCGTAGTGGAGGGCGTGCACCAGCACCTTGCGCTTGCGGCGCATCGTCTCCACCGCCGCCTCGCCCCCGTCGAGCTTGCGGCGCAGCGACTCCAGCACCTCGCGCGCCAGGACCGGATCGTGCAGGTCGACCAGGGGCCGGGACGCCTTCGCCACCCACTGCAGCACCAGCCGGTCCTCCGCCGGCATCTCCACCTGGCCCGGCCCGGGAACGGCAAAGGCCCAGTGGCGCAGAGCACGGCGCAGCACCTGTCCCTTCGGCCGGCCGGGAAGCTCGCAGAGCATCGCCACGGTGATCGAGGTCAGCGCGTCGCTGACCTCGTCCCGCGTCTTCGCCGCCCGCCCCGGCCAGTGCGCCCGCGCATACTCGGTCGCGAAGGCATACCAGCTCAGCTGAGACAGGCCCCGGGCCCCGTGGGCAGCGCCGTTCCCCTGGGCCAGGCCCGCGCGAAGGGCCCGCACGAGCTCCGCGCCGAACTCACCGGCCCTCCGCGACCGTGTTGTCGCGTCCCTGGTGTCCACCGCTGTGCGGCTGTGTCGGGGATTGGTCCGCCGGCTGTTCGGGGTCCGGTGTGGCACCGTCGTGATGCTCGTTCGGGTTCATGCCCGCCTCCTTCTGATCGGCGAGGACATGACTGCCCGGCACATCCACTCGAACATCCCCCGAAAAGAGGGCACTCGGGCGGCGCCGTATTGACGAGTGCGGATCATCGTACGTTCGGCACGGCTTCCGTGGCTCCTGCTCGTATTCGGTCCCGATGTGGCCGGTTGTGGTCCATGCCTGGCCATGCGCACTTGTATGCGCCCTGATACTCCGAACTACCGTTCTCGCCAGCCAGGGCACGCGGACACCGTGGGGGGATGCATGGCGAGAACCGCGCGACAGATCATGAACGCACTCAGCCGCTCGACGATCGTTCACATCCGGTCGACGACAGAACTGGCCACGCACGTGGACTCCGCGGCGGCGGCCATCGACAAGAGGCGCCGCGAGAAGGGCCAGGAAGCAGTGCGCAGAAAGCCCGGCCTGCGGCCGGTCGCGCTGGCCGAGCACGGCCGGTCCATCGATCTGACGCCGTGGCAGGTGCTGCACGCCGTGGCGCGCGGCTACGTGCTGGCCGGCCAGGGAATGGGACGCGGGCTGGCGGAACACTGGCTGAGCCTGAAGTTCTGCGAGGCCCTGGACGGCAATCGCGTCGGCGCCATGGATCTCACCGACAAGGGCCGCTCCTCCGAGAGCTGGTACAAGGGCATGCAGGCCCGGGAGCTGGCCGTCGGCTTCGGGCTCGCCGTGGCAGAACACCTCGTTCAGCAGCGCTACCCCGACCACATCGTGTCGGTCGTGGACACGAACACGGTACTGCGAGCCGGCTGGCCCCTGAGCGTCTCACAACGGAACAAGGGCTCACGGCCCCGGCCCGACTACCTCATCGAGGCATGGAAGCCCGGCGAGCCGTCGAACGTCACGTTCGTGGCCTGCCGGGGAAACCACCAGAAGCCGAGCAAGCGGACCGGCCGAACCCGCAGCACCACGATCCAGCAACTGGTCAAGGGAGCCGAACTGACCGAGGGCATGCAGATCGGACCGTGGAGCACCACGCCGTGTTTGATGCTGTCCACCGAACTCATGGGCCAGGGCGGGGTGGTGGTCAATGTGCTGCAGTCCCCCGGCGTGGCTCTGCTCCCCCTCCGTACACCTGGCGCCCCGGGAAACGCCGATGAGGAGATCAAAGACAATTCCGGAATCCCCTACCCCAACGCCATTCGTATACCGGCCCGCGAGGGGAGACGGGCGCGGACGGTCGACGGCTTCCAGGTGGGCGAGGACGACCTCGCCTGGTTCGGTCAGCTCCTGGCCCGTACCGCAGCCGCCGGCCTGACCGCCTTCTCGGGCGGAGGAAAATATACAGCCCGGTATCTCACCGCACGCCAAGGGCGACAGTACTACGACGTGCCCGCGTTCGCCGCGACATCGAGCGTCGACGACGCGGACATCGAGATCGGCGATACGAAAGCCGTCGGCACGGACAACGTCTTCCGCATGGGGACCTCACGCATCGAGGCATTCTCCGGCGTAGCCCCGGAACTGTACGAACTCGTCAAGAACGGCCGCGTGGAAGAGTACCGGCAAGCGGCCTACGAACTCCGCTCGAAAAGACACAACGCCCATGCCGCCGGGAAATGGAACGGCCCGATCTCATTCCACGCCGACGGCACCGTCATGGCCCTGAGCATCCTGCCCATCCGCAGAAGGCGCCCGCTCTGAGGCATCCTCCCGTCACGGCTCCGCCGATCTAGCACACGGTCCCCGGTTAGCGAAACCGGGGATCGCCCGCACCATTGGAGATCCACCGCCACGCCCTGACCGCCACGTCGAAAGGAGCCCTCCCAAAGCCAACCCATAACTTCACACGACAGCGGTCTGCATTCATCACTTCCAGTCCGCCAGTGCCCTGGCGGCCGAGCCCTGTCACGTCTCGAGTGAATCCAGAGACGAGGACGACCTCCTTCGTGTCGTCCTTGCGGTACACAAGAGCTTGCCCTCTGCGGCGGCGGGCTTACGCAGGCAAAGTTCCGCAACCGCAGGTAGGCGCGGTACTGCTTGCACCCGCACCTCGGTGATGTCGTCGCCGACTCCGAGCAGGACCTCGTCGACCGCTGCAGCCAACTCCGTCATCGCCCGGTCGATGCGACCGTGGGGCTCCTCGGCCGCGGGACGAAGGGGCGCTTGGGAGCGGACTGGCTCGGGACGGACCGCGGTCCCAAGGCCGACGTGCTCGGTGCCGAAGGGAGCGCGCCGTTTTCGTCGATGCCGAGCGAGTCGATAGGCCCGACCTGGACGGGAACGGTGCTGTACTCGCTGGCCAGGAACCGCACTCCCAGCATCGTCTCCATGTCCGCCTCGATGAGGTTCCTCCGGAGCCGTGTGCGCAGGTTCGAATCCTGCCGGGGGCACTCCGGAACAATGCGCTGACCTGCAGAAATGCGGGTCGGCGTTTTTTTGTGCATGCCAAAACGCACACGGTCCTTTGACCGTGTCTCTTTTCGGGCCGAGCAGCACCCTTATGGTCCGTGACCAGCGAGTTGTTCGATAGTTTTGGGCTGGTCAGCGCCCCGACGTGACGCGCTTTTCGACGGCGTTCGTCATCATGACGCACCTGTGACGCGGATCAGCCGCCTTCACAGCGCTTCCCTTCTGAGAATCACCGGTGACCTGCGCCGATGCGTCGGCGGCGGGGTGAAAACGCACACGGCGTCGTGGGTCGTGACTCGTTTCGAGCCGCTGGGCGCCCCGCGCACTGGCACAAGTCTCTTCCGCAAGCCTATTCGCCCAGGTCAGAAGCCCTTCGTGGAGCGTTGGGGGTGCGCGCGTAGCCGGACCCAGTCGAGGTGCGAACCGAGGGCCTCCGCTTCACCGGTTCACGGAAGGGGATGAGCGGCGGTCCACGAAGACCATCAATGCAGGTCAAATTCATAAACGGGATCAAATGGGAAATAGGGTCAATCTTCGGCGCTCTTGCCGCACTTTACGGCGGCACCATCGCTCTATTTGTGTTGGTATGGCAGTAGGCCGATCATGGCCGGGGAACGGGAAAGTGCCTTCTGCGTTGGAAGTGGGCCCGCCGGTGCCCGGAAGCGCGGGGCAGGGTGCTGGGGCAGGGCCAGGCGGAGGCGCTCGGCCGGGAGAGGTTCGGGCCGCTGCTGGGTTGACGACGTGCGTGGCTGCGGTCCGGCTTAGGGCCGCGTGCCGCCGTCGGCGGGTACGTTGCCGGTGTGGCTGTCGATGGAGACCCGGTGCTGGATGTGCTGGTGGTCGGTGCCGGACCTACGGGGCTGGCGCTGGCGGCGCAGCTGAGGCGTTACGGGGTGCGGTTCCGGGTGGTGGACCGCCGGTTGGACCGGGCGCGTGAGTCGCGGGCGCTGGCCGTGCAGCCGCGCACGCTTGAGGTCCTTGCCGCTGTCGGCGTGGCGGATGAGATGGTCGAGTGCGGCAACCGGGCGGTGCGGCTGCGGATGCACTTCGGCGGGCGGGGCGACCGGTCGGTGCCGGTGCGGTTGTTCGACATCGGTATCGAGGACACCGCGTATCCGTTCTTGCTGTTCCTGTCCCAGGCCGAGACCGAACGCATCCTCAACGGCCACCTCGCGCGAGGCGGCGTGCGGGTCGAGCGCGGCACGGAACTCGTCGGCCTCGCCGACGGCGAGGACGCGGTCACCTGCACGGTGCGCGACCGGGACGGCCGTGAGGAGCGCGTCAGGGCCCGGTATGTGGTCGGCTGCGACGGCGCCCACAGCACGGTGCGCAAGGCCGTCGGGATCCCGTTCGAGGGCGCGGCCTATCCGCAGACGTTCGTGCTGGCAGATCTGGAGGCCGACGGCATCGAGCCCGGCTGGGTGCACACCTACCTGTCCCCGCGCGGCATGCTGCTCTTCTTCCCGCTCGGCGCCCCAGCGACCTGGCGGCTGCTTGCCATGCGGCCCGCCTCCGACCGGGTGCCGGTGGAGCGGCCGGTCACCCTTCCGGAGGTGCAACAGCTGGCCGACGTCTACACCGCTGGGCGCGTGCGGCTGCGTGATCCCGTGTGGATGACCGACTTCCGGCTGCACAACCGCGGAGCCCGCCACTACCGCGCCGGGCGGGTGTTCCTGGCCGGGGACGCCGCCCACATCCACAGCCCGGCCGGTGGCCAGGGCATGAACACCGGCATCCAGGACGCGGTCAACCTCGGGTGGAAACTCGCTCTCGTCACGACAGGCCCCGGCAGCGAAGAGCTGCTGGACACGTACGAGACCGAGCGGCTGCCCGTGGGACGGGCGGTACTGCGCTTCACCGACCGGGCATTCACCATCGGCACCTCCACCAACCCCCTCGTACGCTTTGCCCGTACCCGGCTCGCCCCCTTCCTCGTACCACTCGCACTACGGGCCAAGGCAGGCCGCGCCTACGGATTCCGTACCGTCTCGCAGCTGGGCGTCCGCTACCGGGGCAGCGCAGCATCAGCGGAAGGCTCCCGCCCGCCGCGGCACGGGCCCAGGCCGGGTGACCGGCTTCCGGACGCCCCGGTGAGCATCGACGGCGACGCCGCCACCCTGCACGACGCGCTCGCGGCTCCGGGTTACCACCTGCTCTTGTGCGGGCCCGCCCCCGCCTGGCCCACCGGTCCGCCCACCGAGTTGGCGGACCGCCATCCTGGGTGGGTCACCGTGCACCGGCTCAGGCGGGACCGCGGGCCCGGGGATCTGCACGATGCCGACGGCCTGGCGCTGCGCCGGCTGGGCCTGCGCGGACCCGAGGCAGCGCACTACCTGGTCCGCCCGGACGGCCACATCGGCTACGGCTGCGCCGGAACCGACCTGACCGGCCTGACCGCCTACCTGACGCGCTGGCTGCCCGGCACGCCACCGTAGGGCGGGACGGTGGACAGCCGCCAACCCACGTGCGGCGGGCGGACGGAGCCGCACACCGCAGTCCCATCCGTACCCGTCAGTGACACCTCGGTCTCCACGGCCGCACCGGAGGCCACGGCCTTCAGCAGATCGGCCACCGGGATATCGGCGAGAAGAAGCTTGGCGCGGCGGAACATGGTGAAACCGCCGTCATCTGCGACCTCACCCCACGTCAGATACAGGAACCGCGCACCCTTACGGCCATGGACGGCCGGTCCCGCGAAGTCCGGCGGCTCGCCCTCCGCACGGCGCAGCCGTATCCGCGCCGTGAACACCGCCCGCTCGGCGTCACCGGGCTCCGGATCGGCCGGGTCCCTTCCCACCTGCAGCGCTACGTGGACACCCCAGTACCCGGCGCACTCGATGCCGGGCAGATGATGCCCAACCACACGGACAGTGAAAGCGTCCCTGGACTCCATCGGCTTCTCGTTCACCGGCCGCGCGGCACGAGAGGCACTGCCGAATCTCGTGAAGAACGCCAAGGGCCGGGTTCGGCATGCACGATGGCTCGGGCTCAGTCGCTGTTGGTGTACCGCAATACGTGGTCCAGCCCTATGCCGTGCAACGCGGCTCGCACCTGGGGGTTGGCGTTGCTGATCACCACGGGCACCCCGATGGGTTTGGCTGCGCGCACTACATCGAAGAAGGCCTGGGTGCCCCGGTGAGTGATCCTGCTGACTGCGGCCAGATCGATCTCAAGGACGGTGGGGCTGTCGCTGAGCGCCGCCAGCAGTCGCTGGGTGATTCGTTCGGCGTTCTCGGTGTTGATCTCGCCGCGTAGACGTACCACTGCCCGCTGCGGGTCCCGGGCGGCGTGTACGGGCCGGGCCATCAGCCAGGCGGCGCGAAAGGCTATCCGCAGCGCTCCCGCGCAGACGATCAGGGAAAGCAGTTTGCCCCAGGCCGGGCTGATCCGGACTCCGGCCAGGGCCGCTGCGCCGGCCAGCAGGAGCCATGCGGCGATGGGCAGCAGGCTCCGGCGCGGGGCGGTCACGCGTTACCGATCACACGGGCCGGGGGCAGGCGCGTGGGCCCGGCTGGCTGGTGGCGGTGGTGAAGGGGAGGTGGTGGCATCGGGCGGCTCCTGGGCATGGCGAACTCTGCGCCGACCAGACTTCCCGGCTCACCTCTGGTGACCTTACCTGTCCGGTGCTGGGGCAGGCCGCGGGCCGGGGCCGCCGCGCCGGAGTGCCGCAGGCGGCGAACTCGGCTCGGGGATGCCGACGAGGCTCCGAACTCGCGAATGTGCCCGCATCCTTCGCATTTGCGGCATGTACTATGCCCGCAGTCCGTGAGGCCGGACATCCCCCCCGTGCGGCCTCACGGACGTCTGCCCGGCCTGGGCGGTGCTGTTTTTCGTACCGATCCGGGAGGCCGCTCGCCGCGGATCGGGCATGGTACGGGGGTGTCGATCCTTCCGAACCAAGAGCCCCGTCCAGTGCCTGCCGGGCACATGGTGGTCTGTGGCGATGACGCCCTCGCCTACCGCCTCGCGTACGAACTGGCCCAGGTCTACGGCGAGCGGGTCACGCTGGTGGTGCCGGCGGCGCGTGGTGAGCGCGGGACGGAGTTCGCCGAGCTGACGCGGCCACAAGGTGTGGTGGTCATGCAGGCGCCGGTGCCGGACGAGGTGGCGCTGCGGGAGGCGGGGGTGGTCGGCGCTCATGCGCTGGCGCTGGCGTACGGCGATGACCAGAGCAATATCCACGCGGCGTTGCGTGCCCGCCGTCTGAATCCGGATGTCCGGCTGGTGGTACGGATGTACAACCGCAAGCTCGGCAGACACCTGGAGGAGTTGCTTGAGCGTGCCGCTGCCACGCGTTCGCCGGGGCTTCGGCCGTACGAACTCGACGCGTCGGCCACCGTGTTGTCCGACGCGGACACGGCCGCTCCGGCGCTGGTGGCCGCGGCCGTGGTGGGCAGCGGCAAGGTGGTGCAGGCCGACGGGCTGCTACTGCGGGCCGCCGAACGGCCGCTGGGCAGCAAGGCCGACGAGACCGGTCGGGCCGCGCTGTGCACGCTCGCGCTGCTGTCGGATTCCGCGGCTGAGCCGCGCGGTGAGGATGCCGGTGCGCGGCTGCTGCCGGACGACGACGCGGTACAGGAGGCGGCTGGGGTGCACGGCCGGGTGGTGCTGGAGGCGATCACCCGCCGCCCGGGGCCGCCGGCGCGGCGGCTGCGCCGGATGCGCGGCGGGCTGCCGCTGCGGGAGCTGATCTCGCCGCATCTGCGGTACGCGATCGCGGGGCTGGTCGCCGTGCAGTTGCTGCTGGCGGTGCTGACCTGGCAGGTCACCGGGGGTCCGCTGGTGCATGCCGGGTATCTGTCCGTGCTGGACGTCCTGAACATCAACGACCCGGCGGTGGACGATCCGCCGGGTCGGCAGATCTTGCAGCTGCTGTCCGGGGTGACCGGAATGGCGCTGCTGCCGGTGCTGTTCGCGGTCGTCCTGGAGACGCTGGGGGCGTTCCGTACGGCGTCGGCGCTGCGGGTGCCGCCGCGCAGGTTGTCGGGGCATGTGGTGCTGCTGGGGCTGGGCAAGGTGGGCAGCCGGGTGCTGGACCGGCTGTGCGAGCTGGGCGTCGACGTGGTGTGTGTGGAGCAGGACCCGCAGGCCCGGGGGGTGGCGCAGGCGCGGGCCAGGCGGGTGCCGGTGGTGATCGGCGACGTGACCCAGGAAGGGGTGCTCGAAGCCGCCAAAGTCGGCCGGGCGCAGGCGCTGCTCGCACTGACCAGCAGTGACAGCACCAACCTGGAGGCCGCGCTCTACGCTCGCGAGATCAGGCCCGAACTGCGGGTGGTGATGCGGCTGTTCGACGACGATTTCGCCGTCACCGTCTACCGTGCGTTGCGCGATTCCCACCCCCAGGCCACCACTCGCAGTCGCAGCGTGTCCAGCCTGGTCGCCCCCGCCTTCGCGGGGGCGATGATGGGGCGCCAGATCCTGGGGGCTATACCCGTGGAGCGGCAGGTGTTGCTCTTCGCCGCCGTGGAAGTACGCGGCCACGCGGAACTCGAAGGCCGCACCATCGGGCAGGCCTTCTGCCCGGGCGAATGGCGGGTCCTCGCCCTCGACCTCGCCGACCCCGACCACCGTCGCCCGGACCTGGCCGCCAACCCCGACCACGGCGGCCTGCCCCGTGAGCCCGAACTGGCCTGGGAACTCCACCCCGGATACCTGCTCCAGCCGGAGGACCGCGTCGTACTGGCCGCCACCCGGCACGGACTCGCCCGCCTCCTGCAGAGCACCGCGCCACCGCACGAGGCCCGGCCGCCCAGCCTCCAGTAGACCGGCAGCGGTTTCGTGACCCAGCGGGCCATCAGCGCCCGACGGCCGCGTCAAAGTCTTGTATGTGACACGTATGGATCGGGTAATGTTCCTTGCGGAGTGCCGGGAAGCCTGGTCGGCGAACAAGGGATCAATCTCTTCGTCGATCGGGGGCGTTTCCCATGGTGCTCGTTGCGGTCTTCGGTGCCGCGCTGCTGGTCGCGGTGCTGCTGTCGGGGCTGGCGGCCCGCTCGGTGCTTTCCACCTCGCTTCTCTTCCTACTCGGCGGCGCGCTGGTCAGCGACGGCTTCCTGGGCCTGGTCCACATCACTCCGGACAGCGAGATCGTCGCGGTCACGGCTGATCTGGCACTGTTCGCGGTCCTGTTCACCGACGGCATGCATGTCTCGTTCTCCGCGCTGCGTGGCGCTTGGCGCAACCCGGCGCGGGCGCTGGGCCTGGGGATGCCGCTGGCGTTCGTCGGCATGGCACTGCTCACGCACTTCCTGGTCGGCCTGGACTGGACGACGTCGTTCCTGGTGGGCGCGGTGCTGGCACCGACCGACCCGGTGTTCGCCTCGGCGATCGTGGGCCGCAAGGAAGTGCCGGCCCGCCTGCGGCAATTGCTCAATGTCGAAAGTGGCATCAATGACGGGCTCGCGTTGCCGGTCGTCCTCATCCTGATCGCCGCGGCCGGCCCGACCTCCGGTACTGCCGAGTCGGACCTCGGCGCGATCGCGCTGGAGCTGATCGGCGGGCTGGCGCTGGGTGTCGTGTTGCCGCTGGCCGTCGCCGGGCTGGTGCGCTTCCGGCTGCTGGGCGCGGAGCCGAAGCTGCAGCCGCTGCTGCCGCTGGCAGTCGGTGTGATCCTTTACGCGACCTGCCACCTCACGCATGCCAACCCCTACCTGGCGGCGTTCTCGGCGGGTGCGGTGCTGGCCTCGGTGTCGCCGGAGTCGAAGGCGGCCTTCGAGCCGCTGGGCGAGGCGCTGGCGGAGCTGGCCAAGTTCGCCGCGCTGCTGGTGTTCGGGGCGCTGCTGACCCCGAGTCTGTTCGGTGACCTGTCGGTGGGCGGGTACGTGGCGGTGGTGCTCGCGATCGTGCTGATCCGGCCGGCGTCGCTGCTGCTCTCGCTGGCCGGCGCCCGCACCCTGGACCGGCGGGAGAAGCTGACGGCGGCCTGGTTCGGGCCGAAGGGCTTCGCGTCGGTGGTGTACGGGTTGCTGGTGCTGCAGTCCGGGATCCCGCACGGCGAGCAGGCCTACACGCTGATCGCGGTGTGCATCGCTTTCTCGATCGTGGCGCACAGCAGCACCGATGTGCCGATTGCCCGGATGTTCGACGTCGAAGACCTGGTCGGCATTCCGGACGATGATGAGGCCGAGGACGACGAGCGGGCCCCGCTTGCGGCGGCGGCCCCGGAGAAGGAGACCGGCCATGCGCGCACGTGACCTGGCAGTGGAGTACCCGTCGGTGACCCTGGACAGCGATGCCCTGGACGCCGCCCGGCTGCTGGCCGAGCGGCGGCTGCCCGGGGTGATGGTGATCGACGACGACGGCAAGCCGTACGCGATCCTGCCCGCCTCCCGGCTGGTGAAGCTGCTCGTGCCCGACTACGTACTCGAAGACCCGGCCCTGGCGGCGGTGGTCGACGAGAAGCACGCCGACCGGCTGTGCCGGGCCCTGGACGGGCGCCCGGTCCGCGACTGCCTGCCCAGGGAGCGGCAGGTCCCGCCGGTCTCCGACCCGGACGACACCGCGCTGGAGGTGGCCGCGCTGATGGCGCGGGAGCGCAGCCCGCTGGTGGCGGTGGTGGAGAAGGACAAGGCGGGTGGCCAGCTGCTCGGGGTGATCACCGCCGCGCATCTGCTGGAACAACTTCTCGGAGTGGCATGAGCGACTGGCACAGCTGGGCGGCGATCGCGGTCTTCACCGGCGCGTACGTCCTGATCATCACCGAACGCATCCACCGCACCGCCGCCGCCCTGGGCGGTGCCGGGCTGATGCTGCTGATCGGAGCCATCGACGACAAGGCAGCTTTCTACAGTGAGCACGCCGGCGTTGACTGGAACGTCATCTTCCTGCTGCTGGGGATGATGGCGATCGTCGGTGTGCTGCGGCAGACCGGCGTCTTCGAGTACCTGGCGATCTGGTCGGTGAAACGGGCCCGTGGCAAGCCGTTCCGGGTGATGGCCATGCTGATCGTGATCACCGCGGTCGCCTCCGCGTTGCTGGACAACGTGACCACGGTGCTGCTGGTCGCCCCGGTGACCCTGCTGGTCTGTGAGCGTCTCGGGCTGCGCGCGGCCCCGTTCCTGATCGCCGAGGTCTTCGCCTCCAACATCGGCGGTACCGCCACCCTCGTCGGCGATCCCCCGAACATCATCATCGCCAGTCGTGCCGGGCTGACCTTCAACGACTTCCTGGTGCACCTCGCCCCGATCGCCGTTGTTCTGACCGGCGTGCTGGTGGTGATCTGCCGGATCATGTTCCGCAGGGACTTCGTCTACGACGAGGAGCGCGCGGACGAGATCATGGAGTTGGAGGAGCGCGAGGCCATTCGCGACCACCGGCTGCTGTACCAGGGGCTGGCCGTCCTGGCCCTGGTGATAGCCGGTTTCGTGCTGCACCCGGTGCTGCACTACGAACCCAGCGTGGTCGCCCTGCTCGGTGCCGGTCTGCTCATCGCCGTCTCCAAGGTGGAGACGACGGAGGTGCTCAGGGAGGTCGAGTGGCCCACCCTGGCCTTCTTCGCCGGGCTGTTCATCATGGTCGGCTCCCTGATCGAGACCGGTGTCATCGGCGACCTGTCCAAGACTCTCGCCGATGCCATGGGCGGCAATGAACTCGGCGCCACCATGGGTCTGCTGTTCGGCTCCGCCGCCCTGTCCGGCATCGTGGACAACATCCCCTACGTCGCCACCATGGCGCCCATCACCGCCGACCTGGTCAAGGACATGGGAGGCGCGGCAGGTGGTCACCACGTCCTGTGGTGGGCCCTGGCCCTGGGCGCCGACCTCGGCGGCAACGCCACCGCCATCGGCGCCTCCGCCAACGTCGTCGTCCTGGGCATCGCCGAACGCAACCGCCAGCGCATCTCCTTCTGGGAGTTCACCAAATACGGACTCGTCGTCACGGCGATCACGGTGGCCCTGGCAGCGCTGTACCTGTGGCTGCGCTACTTCGCCCTGGCCTGAGTCCCTGCCCGTCAGGCCGGCATGGCCGTCAGTGCAGAGGCATCGGCGGACGCCGGTACGCCGTCGGGGGCCCATCGGCAGTGAGGAACGCGCGGATCGTCTCGGCAATGGCCGGCCAGTCGGGTCCGAACCAGATCAAGTGGCTGTCGGCCCGGCTTTCGACCAGCCGGGCGTGCGCGATGGCGGCCACCAGGGACTGGGCGTGGGCGAACGATACGGCGCCGTCCTTTCTGGTGGCGACCACGAGGGTGGGCTGGGTGACCTCGGCGGTGGGGTCGGCGACCGGGCGCAGGTCGTTGAGGAACCCACGCCCCGACCTCATGACGCGGTACAGGGCGATGACCCTCGCGCGATCCTCGGGGCCGAGCGCCGCGACGACGTCCCGCCCCGGCTGCGTCGACAGGGCAGCCAGTAACAGCCGCAGCCCCCTGTCGGGGGCGGCACGAACAAGGGCCCTCACGGCAGCCCAGGTCAGGGGCTCGACAGGCGCGGCGAACACCGCGTGAGCGCCACGACGGGTCCGCGGATCGGGCCAGGGTAGCCACCCCACGGCACTTTGCAGGATCAGTCGGTCGACGAGGTCGGGGTGTCGTGCCGCCATCGTCACCGCGGTGGGCCCGCCGCCCGAGGTGCCCACGACGGCGGCCAGCTTGGTGATGCCCAGGTGCTCGCACAGTTCGCGCGTGGCATCGGCGAACCCGGCCGCTGAGGTGCCGGTGAGCAGCGGCGTGCGGCCGTAACCGGGGCGCGGGGGCCAGGATGGTGCAACCTGCTTCGGCGAGGGCGTCCTCGCCCAGTGCCAGACCGGCCCGCATGTGGCCGCCGTGAAATACCACCACCGCGGCATCTCCTCGCTGTTCCAGCCGGTATTCGACCGGCCCGTCGGGAAGCCGGGCGATGTGTGTGGGCCGTTCTTCCAGTCTGTGCTGCCCGCGCATCAGCCCCTCCCGTCAACGGGCGGTGCGGCCCCGGCCGGGGCCGCGTGCTGGTCAAGGAGGCCGCCGAGGTCGGCTGCGGTGACCACCCCGGTGACCCGGCCGCCGTCCATGACCAGGATCGGAAGCCCAGTCGTGGGCGTGGCGCGGGCGATGACCTCGTCGAGCGCTTCGTCGGGTCTTGCCCGCAGGCACCGTGATGCCGGAAGCGCCAGTTCACGCACACGCATGGTGCCCCTGAGGGCAGGCGCGACCAGAGCCGCCCGCCGCACCGGCAGCACACCGCTGGGCCGCCCCTCGAAGTCCAGCAGGGGCACCACCGAGTGCGCGGCCCCGGGCGACTCGTGCAGGAAGCGGCCGACTGTCAGCCAGTCCGGGCAGGTCACCACGGGGCCGGTGATGATGTCGGCCACCACAACGCCACGCAGAGCGCCCCGCAGCGCTGCAAGGCGCCTCTCGACCAAGGCGGTGGCCCAGAGGAACACGCCGAGCAGCCCCAGCCACAGAACACCGGCGGTTCCTTGGGCCAGGACCACCACCAGGCTCCCCGTGACCAGCAGCACGCCCACCGCCTGCCCGCTGCGGCCTGCCGCCCCATGGGCGCGCTCCCGGTCACCCGTCCTCCACCACACCGTGGCCTGCAGCAGCCTTCCGCCGTCCAGGGGCGCGGCGGGCAGCAGGTTGGACACTGCCAGTAGTACGTTCGTCGCGCCCGGCCAGGCGAGCAGGGCCAACGGCGATTCCGCGGCCTCCGCAGCGATCGTCAGGTCCGTGGCGGCGGCGGTGCCCAGCGCGGTGCCGCCGAGCAGCAGCCCGGCCAGCGGGCCGCCGACGGCCGTCGCGAACGCGGCACGAGGGCTCGCGGGCCGGTTCTCCCCGGTCACCCCGCCCAACGCCCACAAGGTCAGGGACCGCACGGGTACCCCGGCTGCGGGCGGCAAGGACGTTCGCCGCCCCATGAATCACCAGGCTCGCCAGGAGCAGCAGCACAACAGCCCCCGTTGCCCAGACTGTGAACGCCCCAGGTGCCCCGCCCCGAGCCGCAGCTGCTGCCCATGTCTCGCCGGCCAGCCCGTAGACGACAAGCATCAGCAGTACCGGCAGGCTCCAGTGGACGTGCAGCACCACCCCGTGCACCGTCCCGATCCGCACCGAACTGCTCATCGGCTGACACCTTCCGTCCCAAGGGGGGCGCACATGCTTCCATGCTCCGCCATCCTGGTCGCCCTACGGTGCTCTGCCGCCAGGGATGATTTTGGAAGCGTTGTTTAGGTTTTCGTAGCCGGGATGCGGCAAGGTGCTGTGGAGGATGAACGTGGCAGCGGGGGGCGTACCACCGGGGTTCCTGGACGGCTATCCGGCGATGCTGGCCGAGGTGTCGGCGACCGGGCGACGGTTGCGGCGTGCGGAGTTGGACGCCCTGCGGGTGCTGGGCGAGCGCGCAGCCGAGGCGGGGTACGGGCTGCCGGAGCTGGTGGGGCTGTATCTGGGGGCGGCCCGCGACGGCTGGAGCGGGCTTCCCGGGGTCACTGGCGTGACCGGGGCCAGGGACGCGGGCCGGGTCGGGGATGCGGTGCTGGCGGCGGTGGCCGCGGCGGTGTCGGCGCTGGGCGAGGGGCATGGGCGGGCGCAGCGGTTGCTGGCGCGGCAGGAGGAGGCGGCCCGGCGGGAGTTCATCGACGACCTGCTGTACGGGCGCAGCGACCTGGGGCTGCTGTCCGAGCGGGCCGAGCGGTTCGGGTTGCGGCTGGCCCGGGACCATGCGGTGGCGGTGGCCCGTGGGATGGAGGCGTACGACGATCTGCACCCGGTGGTGCGCAGGATCGAGCGGGAGTTGATCGGACGGTTCGGCGAGCGGGATGTGCTGCTGGCCACTAAGGACGGCCGGCTGGTGTGCATCGCCCCGGGCACCGAGGCCGTGGTTCTGGACGCCTTCGCGGAGCTGGCTCTGCGGCCGGGGCCGGGCCATGCGGTGGCCCGTCGGGTGGCGGTGGGGCGTGAGCATCCCGGCGCTGGCGGGGTGGTGCGGTCGTACGAGGAGGCGTTGAGCGCGCTGGACTTCGCCGACCGGCTGCGGCTGCAGCCCCCTGTATTGCGCGCGGCGGAGCTGCTGGTCTTTCCGGTGCTGATGCGTGACCGGGCTGCCATGGCGGATCTCGTACGCAGCGTGCTGGGCCCGCTCAGCGCGTCACGGGGCGGCGCCGGCCCGCTCCTGGAGACCATCGCCGTGCACGCCGAGGCCGGATACGTCAACGCCGAGGCGGCCCGGCGCCTCGGGCTGGGGGTCCGGACTCTCACCTATCGACTCGACCGGATCAAGGCGTTGACCGGCTACGACCCCGCAGATGCCCTGCACCGCTACACCCTGGAGACCGCCGCGATGGGCGCCCGGCTGCTCGGCTGGCCCGAACAGCCGCTGTAGCGCGCAGGGTTGCACCGTCAGTAGGCCGTCAACAGGGCATAAAGATTGCCGGGATCCGGCAATGTGCGCGGGTGCCCCGTGCTGCCACCATCTTCCTGGCACCGGCAACGGCGCCACGGTGCGAAGCACGGGGGGAGGGCGGGGAGATGCGCGCGTTCGGGGATGCCGCGCTCGGTTATCCGACCGCCCTGTTCAGCTTCGCGCTGCTGGTGGTCATCGGGTACTGGGGGACAGTACTGCTCGGTGGCCTGGACGTCGACGCCCTCCACGGGGGACATGGGGGGCACGGGGGAGAGGGCGTCGACGCCGGTACCAGTGCGCACGACGGCGGGTTCGCCGGCTTCCTGTCCGGCCTGGGGCTGGGCGGGATCCCGGCAACCGTCACGCTGTCGCTGCTGATCGCCGTCGCCTGGTTCGTCAGCCTCGTCGGTGCCGTGCTGACCGACGGCGCACTGCTCGGCACAGCGGTCCTGATCTGCGCGCTGCTGAGCGCCTGGGCCGCCACCGGGCTCGTGCTGAGGCCGCTGCGCCGCCTGATTGCACGAGAACGGCCGCCCTCGCGCACGGACTTCGTCGGCCGTGTGTGCGTCATCCGCACCGGCCGGGTCGGCCCGGACTTCGGCCAGGCCGAGGTCACCGCCGACGACGGCTCGACAGCCGTGGTCCAGGTGCGCGCCACCTATCGCGACGAGCAGCTCACCAGCGGCAGCAGCGCTCTGATCTTCGACTATGACGCCGACGGTGAGTTCTTCCGGGTCACGCCCTACGACGCGGCGCTCGACCCGCACCGCCCTGCTGGCTGAACCCTCTCAACCCACCGTCTTGTCCGGGGCCGTTCACGGCCTCCTTCGCCTCAAGGAATGCTGATGGATGCCATCACCATAGGAATCGGCGTGCTCATCGCCGTCGTCCTGCTCATCCTGTTCGGTCTGCTCCTGATCGTCAGCCGGCTGTTCCGCAAGGTGGAGCAGGGCAGGGCGCTGATCATCTCCAAGACCAAGAGGGTCGATGTGACCTTCACCGGCGCGGTCGTCCTGCCCGTGCTGCACAAGGCCGAGTACATGGACATCTCGGTCAAGACCATCGAGATCCGCCGCACCGGCCGCGAGGGTTTGATCTGCCGGGACAACATCCGGGCCGACATCCACATCAACTTCTTCGTACGGGTCAACAAGACCGTCGAGGACGTCATCAAGGTCGCCCAGTCCATCGGTACCGAGCGGGCCAGCAGCCAGGAGGAGATCCAGGACTTCTTCGCGGCGAAGTTCTCCGAGGCGCTGAAGACCGTCGGCAAGCAGCTTGACTTCGTCGATCTCTACACCAAGCGCGAGGAGTTCCGGGACCGGATCATCTCCGTCATCGGCACGGACCTCAACGGCTACCACCTCGACGACGCCGCGATCGACTTCCTTGAGCAGACCCCGATGTCGCAGCTGGACGCGGCCAACATCCTGGACGCCCAGGGCATCCGGAAGATCACCGAGCTGACCGCGATCGAGCACGTTCGGACCAACGAGTTCCAGCGCACCGAGCAGAAGGAGATCACGCGGCAGGACGTCGACGCCCGCGAGACCATCCTGGAGCTGGAGCGCCGGCAGGCGGAGGCCGAGATCAGGCAGCGGCGTGAGGTGGAGACCCTGCGGGCGAAGGAGGAGGCCGTCACCGCCAAGGTCCAGGAGGAGGAACGGCTCGGCGCGCAGTCCGCGTTCCTGCGCACCGAGGAGCAGCTGGGCATTCAGCGGGAGAACCAGGCCCGTGAGATCGCCGTGGCGCAGAAGAACCGCGAGCGGGTGATCGCGGTGGAGAACGAGCGGATCGAGAAGGACCGGCTGCTGGAGGTCATCGGCCGGGAGCGGGAGACCGAACTGTCGCGGATCGCCGCGGGCAAGGAGGTGGAGGCCGGCAAGCGGGAGATCGCCGACGTCATCCGCGAGCGGATCGCGGTGGACCGCACCGTCGCGGAGCAGGAGGAGAGCATCAAGCGGCTGCGGGTGGTGGAGGAGGCCGAGCGGAACCGCCAGGCGGTCGTCATCCACGCCGAGGCCGAGGCCCAGGAGAAGCTGGTCAAGGACATCAAGGCTGCCGAGGCGGCGGAGGCCGCGGCCCAGCACAAGGCCCGCGAGGCGCTCACCCTGGCCGGGGCACGTAAGGAGGCCGCCGAACTGGACGCCCAGGCCAAGATCAGGCTCGCCGAGGGTGTGCAGGCCGAGGCCGCGGCCGAGGGGCTGGCGGCGGTGCAGGTACGGGAGAAGGAAGCGGCGGCGATCGAGAAGACCGGACGGGCCGAGGCCGTCGTCGCGGTGGAGAAGGCGCACGCCGCCGCCACCGAGATCGGCGAGAAGCTCAAGGCCGAGGCCGCGGGCCTGACCGAGAAGGCCGCGGCGATGGCAGCGCTCGACGACGCCTCGCGTGGCCACGAGGAGTACCGGCTCCGGCTCGCGGCGGAGAAGGACATCCGACTCGCCGGTCTCGACATGCAGCGGCAGATCGCCGAGGCACAGGCCGCGCTGGTCGGCGCAGGGCTGGAGAAGGCCACCATCGACATCGTCGGCGGCGACAGTGTCTTCTTCGACCGGCTCGTGAGCGCGATCTCGTACGGCAAGAGCGCCGACGCCTTCGTCGCCAACTCCGACACCGCCCAGGCGCTGGGCCGGTCGTGGCTGAGCGGCGAGTCGAGCTTCACGGACGATCTGACCGGGCTGCTGGGCTCGGTGAAGGCCGCCGACGTGCGGGACCTCACGGTGTCGGCGGCACTGCTGAAGCTCATCTCCTCCGGCGGGGAGCGGGCGGGCCAGTTCCAGCAGCTGCTCGACGCCGCCCGGCAACTGGGCGTCGCCGACGCGCCGCTGGCCGCACTCAACGGAGCCGTACGCGCCTGACGGCGCGGGAGAACACCACCGTGGAGCAGAGGAGCAAGAACGCGATGGCCACCGAGCAGCCGCAGCCGCAGCCCGTGCGGCTGGAAGCCGGAACGTACGATGTGCTGCGCACCCGGCTCGCCGTAGCCGCGAGCGAACTCGCCGAGCGGGCACAGTCCCTGAACGCCCGCAGGCTGGAGGTCTTCGGCGGCAACGAGCTGCGGCTGGCCGGCAGCGACCGCCTCCGCACCACCAGCGACTGCGTACCGCGCGACGTCGTCGCCATCGGCGGGCGGCTCCTCCTCGGCTACAACCTCGGCCATGCCGGGACGCGCGCGCAGATCGGCGTCGACGACGTCCTCTCCGTGCTCGGCTTCGTCAGCGACGGCGACACCTTCCGCTTCGAGGCCCTGCCCGCCGACGCCGTCCCCGGGCTGCTGGACGACCCGCGCTTCCAGCAGGACTTCGCCGAGCTGTACCGCTACTACCGCGACGCCCGCCTGCTGCAGCTGAGGCTCCTGAATGGCATGCTGCTGGCGGTGTTCCAGACCGGCCCGGACCTGGCCGACATCCGGGTGCTGCGCTGGAGGATCGCCGCCGACGGCACCCCCGGCTATCTCGACGCACGCGGCGAGCGCGAGCATGTCCTTCCGCCCGCGTACGACGTCACCTGGACGGACACCACCCGCGACGACCACGTCCTGGGCCGGCACCCGCACATCTCGATCGGCGGCGAGGTCTTCGTCTCGACGGTCGCAGGCACGCTCACCGTCAAGGTCGAGGACACCACCGAGACCGGCGAGGGAATCCACTGCGAGCCCGTCGACGAGCCCCTTCAGTCGCTGGCCGACGCCGAGGTCTCGTACGCCCGCGCCGGGGCGCTGATCCTGCTGCGGATCCGCCCGTACAACGAGACGGCTTGGCGGCACCTGGTCTTCAACACCCGCACGGGTTCCGTGGTCCGCCTGGACGGCATCGGGCAGGCCTGCCTGCGCCTGCCCGACGACCAGGGGGTGATCTTCCCGGGCGGATACTGCCTGGCCACCGGCACCGTGAAGATCTTCGACACCGGCACCGACGGGCTGGAGTTCGAGCGCGTCGTCCGCTCGCCGAACGGCGAGGACGTGCTCTACGTCTTCCACGCCCGCGCCGAGGGCCGCACCCTGCTGCTGTCCTACAACGTCATCCGTGAGGCGGTCGCGACCCCCCTGACCTGCCACGGCCACGCGCTCTTCGACGACGGCACCCTGGTGCTCTTCCGAGCCTCGGGCGACGAGCCGGCCCGCGTCCACCCGGTCCAGGTCTGGCACACCCCGTACGCCTCCGACACCTACGCCGCCGCGCAGCCAGCCGGCACCGGCCCGCTGGAGCGGGTCGGCAACGCCGACCTGGTGCGCGGCATCGCCGACTGCCTGTCGGCCGCCCGCGCAGCCCGGGACATGACCCCGACGGCCGCGGTGTACGAGGCGATCACCGCCGCCTGCGAGCGGATCACCGACCGCCACCACTGGCTGCCCGAGCCCGGACTCGGCGGCCTGCACGAGCCACTCGCCCAGGTCCGCGCCACGGCCGGGCAGGTGCTGGAGGAGTTCGAGACGGTCACCGCGCTCACCGCGCAGGCCGCCCAGGCGCTGGACGAAGCCGCCGCACGGATCACCTCACTGGTACGCCTCGGCCGGGGCGAGACCCTGGCGAGCGCCGACGCCTGGGTGCGGCACCTGACCGAACTCCGCCAGGCGCAAGGCCAGGTGGAGTCGCTGCGCGAAATGCGCCACGCCGACACCGACCGCATCGACGCTCTGGCCACCGGCCTCGCCGACGACCTGGCCGCAGCCGCCCACCGCGCAGTGGCCTTCCTGGCCCGCGACGACGCCTTCACCAGCCACCACCAGGACGTGGCACGGCTCGCCGACCAGGCCGAGGCCATCGCCACCACCGCCGAGGCCGCCCCCGTCGCCGAGCGACTGGGCGAGCTGACCGAGGGCCTGCGCACGGTCACCGAGGTCGTGACCGCACTCGACATCGCCGACCCCGTCGTCCGCACCTCCGTCCTGGAGCGGATCGGCGCGGTCCTCGCCGACGTCAACCGGGCCCGCGCCACCCTCGCCGCCAGCCGGAAGGAACTGCTCGGCCGGGAAGGGCGCGCCGAGTTCGCCGCCGAGTCCGCGCTGCTGGGCCAGGCGCTCACCGCCGCGCTGGCCGCCCTCGCCACCCCGGACGACTGTGAGGACCAGCTCGGCCGGCTCCTCCTGAGGATCGAGAACCTTCAGACCCGCTTCGGCGAGCACCAGGACTTCACCACCGAGCTCGACAACCGGCGTGCCGGGATCCACGACGCCTTCTCCGCCCGCAAGCAGACCCTGCTCGACGAGCGCGCCCGCCGCGCCGACCGCCTCGCGGACTCCGCCGCCCGCATCCTGGACAGCGTCCATCGCCGACTGGCCTCCCTCGCCTCCCTGGACGAGATCAACACCTACTTCGCCTCCGACCCCATGGTCACCAAGGTCCGCCAGGTCGCCGACGAGCTGCGTGACCTCGGTGACCCGGTCCGGGCCGAGGAACTGGCCGGCCGGCTCAAGGCCGCCCGTCAGCGCGCAGCCCGCGCCCTGCGCGACCGTGCCGACCTGTACGACGGCAGTGACGGCGGCACCACCATCCGCCTGGGCCGTCACCGTTTCGCCGTCACCACTCAGCGGGCCGAGCTCACCCTCATCCCGTACCAGGGGACGATGGCCTTCGCCCTGACCGGCACCGACTACCGCTCTCCCGTCCGCGACCCGCAGTTCGAGGCCACCCGCACGTACTGGGACCAGCGCCTTGTCTCCGAGACGCCCGAGGTCTACCGCGCCGAATACCTGGCCGCCTCGCTGCTGGCCGGGACCGAACCGCTGGACGGCCTGTACGAGGCCGCTGCCGAGGACCGCCTGCTCGACATCGTCCGCGTGGCCGCCGAGTCCCGCTACGACGAGGGCTACGAGCGCGGCATCCACGACCGCGACGCCACCGCGATCCTCACCGCGCTGCTGCGGCTGCGCGCCGAAGCGGGTTTGCTGCGCTACCCGGCCCCTGCTCGCGCCGCCGCCCAACTGCTGTGGACGTACGGCTGCGACGGGGCGACCCGTATGTCGTGGTCCGCGCGGGCCGTCTCGCTGGGCCGGGCCCGCGCCGCCTTCGGTCTCGCCCCGGCGGTGGCCGTCCTGCAACGCGAACTCGCCCTGGCCGTCGCCACGTTCCTGGATGCCGTGGGCCTTCCCTCGACGGGCACCGGCCTTGCGGGCGAGTACCTCTTCGAAGAACTCGCCCGGCAGCCGGTCGCCTTCATCACCAGTTCCACCGCCCGCACCCTGCTGGAGAAGTTCCGTACCGCCGTAGACGGGGACGGCCTCGACGCGGGCCTGGCCGCCCTCCCCGACGACCTCGCCGCCCTCCCCGCCCGCCATCAGCTCGCCGAAGCCTGGCTCGGCTCCTTCCTCACCGCCTCCGGTGAGCAGGCGACCGAGGGTGACCTGGCCGAGGCGGTCGCCCTCCAGCTGTGCGACCGCCTCCCCCGCCGCCACTGCCCGGCCGACCTCACCGCCACCGTCGAAGGACTGCTGGGCGACCACCCCCGCCTGCACGGCCGCACCCTCCACCTCCGCCTTGACGAACTCCTCGCCCGCACCGCTGTCTTCCGCACCGACCGCATCCCGGGCTACCGCGCCTACCAGCGCCTGCGCACCGGCCTGCTGGCCCGGGAACGCACACGCCTGCGCCTGGAGGACCTCCGCCCCGCGCCCCTGACCGCCTTCGTACGCAACCGTCTCCTCGACGAGGTCTACCTACCCCTCATCGGCGACAACCTCGCCAAGCAACTTGGCGCGGCAGGCGACGCCAAGCGCACCGACAACTCCGGACTCCTGCTGCTGATCTCCCCGCCCGGCTACGGCAAGACCACCCTGGTCGAATACGTCGCCGACCGCCTCGGCCTGCTCCTGGTCAAGGTCAGCGGCCCCGCCCTCGGCAGCTCCGTCACCTCACTCGACGACGACCACCCCGAGATCAAGAAGATCCACTTCGCTCTCGCCGCCGCCAACAACGTCCTGCTCTACCTCGACGACATCCAGCACGTCTCCCCCGAACTACTGCAGCGCTTCATCCCACTCTGCGACGCCACGCGCCGCCTCGGCCCCTACGACCTGCGCGGCAAGCGCTTCGCCGTCGCCATGTCCGGCAACCCCTACACCGAGTCCGGCGCCCTCTTCCGCATCCCCGACATGCTCGCCAACCGCGCCGACGTCTGGAACCTCGGCGACGTCCTCACCGGACGCGAGGACCTCTTCGCCCTCAGCTTCATCGAGAACGCCCTCACCTCCAACCCCGTCCTGGCCCCCCTCGCCGTCCGCGACCGCACCGACGTCGAACTCCTGCTGCGCCGCGCCCAAGGCGACGACTCGGTACGCGCCGACCAACTCAGCCGTCCCTGCCCGCCGGCCGAGTTCGACCGGATCATCGCCGTCCTTACCAAGCTCCTGCACGTCCGGCACACCCTCTTGGCCGTCAACCGCGCCTACATCGCCTCCGCCGCCCAGGCCGACGCCTCCCGCACCGAACCGCGCTTCCGGCTCCAGGGCTCCTACCGCGACATGAACAAGCTGACCGAACGCATCGTCCCCGTCATGAACGACGCCGAACTCGACGCCCTCATCGACGACCACTACCGCACCGAGGCCCAGACCCTCACCTCGGCCGCCGAGGCCAACCTCCTCAAACTCGCGGAGCTGCGCGGCACCCTCACCCCCGCGCAGGCAGCCCGCTGGGAGGACGTCAAGGCCGCCTGTACCCGGACCGCACCCAACGGGTGAGACAACGAACTGCTTCAGCGGACGGTTTGGGGCACTGTTCGCCGACGAGGGGGCTCGGACTGTTAGAAAGGGCGTATGCCGATCCCTTCGCCAGCCTTTGAGTCCGATGCCGAGGCGATGGTCAATGCCCTGCTGACCGCATCCCGACTGCTGGTGGCGGTGTCCGCCCGGTCCCTGGGCGCGGTGGAGGAGGCGCTGACGCTGCCGCAGTTCCGGATGCTGGTGGTGCTCGACACGCGGGGGGCGATGAACCTGTCGCAGCTGGCCGCGGAGCTGAGTGTGCAGCCTTCCACGGCCATGCGGATGATCGACCGCCTGGTGGCGGTGAACATGGTGGCCCGTGGCGCGTCTCCCACCGACCGGCGAACCAGTGTGATCTCGCTTACCGAGCCCGGCCGACGCGCGGTGCGCGAGGTCACCGACCGGCGCAGATCCGAGATCGCCCGCATCGTCGAGGCGATGCCGGTGGGCCAGCGGCGCCACCTCATCGAGGCGTTGCAGACTTTCACCGAGGCGGGGGAAGAGCCCTCGGTCGCCGATGGCGCGCCGCTGAACCTGGGCTGGTGATCCAGGAGCCTGCTGAGGCTTCGCCCCGATGCCGTTGCCCAAGCCCCGGCCGTTGTGTGCGGTTGGTATTGAGGACACGGCCGAGCCCAGGTGGATCGGCTCAATCCGCGATTGCCGTCAAGGGTCTCAGAAGGCGCCCGCCCCGTCAGTCCTGAGTGAGGGTGTCGGCGGTCGGCCAGATACCGTTGCCCGGCATCTCCAGCTGCTCGGACAGTGGCTGCCGCCACTGCGGCGGCGTGAACGGCTCGCCCCAGTAGTCGGTCACCCGGACGGCCTGCCCTGCCACCAGCTCAGCAACGGAGACGTTCCGATACACCCGGCCGTCGCCGTAATCGGTGCTCCACTCCACGACGAGGGTGTCGCCGCAGACGTGCCGCCTGCCCACACCGAGCCTCAGACCGACGAAATGGGACTCCACCTCCGCGATGTGGGCTCTGCCGCGGATGAGTTCGCCACTCTGCGGCCACTGCCGCACCGCACTCTCGGCCAGCGGAACTCCAAGGATCCGTTCAAGACGCGTCTGGTACACCCTCTCTTCCATGTCATGAACAACCTGTGCGGTCCCTGTCACGTCACGGCCTGACCGGACACGGTCCCATTGCCCCCAAGGTCGTCATCCAGGGCTCTACGAGCGAAGGCAAGCGGGCCCCGACATCGCCGACGCCGGGGCACTTCCGTCATCCTTAACCTTATGCAATCTTTGCACAGTCGAACATTGGCTCCCGGCTTGATATTTTTGCACCATGCAAAGATGGGTGAAGTGGTGAGCGCGGGGCGAATGCGTCACGCAGGCCGGACGCAGTGGGGTGTGATCGCCCTGGCGCTGGTGGTGGGTGCCGGGGCCGGAGCGGGTGCCATAGCCTTCAGGTGGCTGATCCAGACGTTCACCCGGTTGTTCTCCGGCCACGCCGACTACTCCGCCGCCGGCCATGCGAGCAACCCGCATGTGCCGTGGCTGGGGCCCTGGTTCGTGCTGCTCGCGCCCGCGCTGGGCGGTCTGCTGTACGGCCCGCTGGTGCAGCGTTTCGCCAGGGAGGCGCGCGGCCACGGGGTACCCGAGGTGATGTACGCGGTGGCGCTGCGCGGCGGCCGTATCGCACCGCAGGTCGCCGTGGTCAAGGCGCTGGCCTCGGCGCTGTGCATGGGCTCGGGCGGTTCGGTGGGCCGTGCGGCTCACGGGCTTCAATGCCTCGCCGGAGCCCGTGCGTAAGGACGGCACCCTGACCGTAAAGGGAACGCTGCAGCGCCAGAACGGCTCCAGCTGGACGAGCCTGTCCGGGCAGAAGGTGACCATCTACTTCCGCGCCCCCGGCGCCAAGAAAGGCACCAGCATGGACACCGTGACGACCGGCAAGGACGGCAAGTTCACCGCCAGGTTCACAGCCAAGCAGGACGGCACCTGGAGCGCGACCTACGCAGCAACCAGTTCGTACCTCAATACAACCTCCATCGGTGACTACGTCGACGTCCGCTGACGACAGTTCCACAGCGCCCGGTGTCCCGGCCCATGTCAGGTCGGGTACCGGGGCGCAGGTCGCGAGCACCCATCACCCCTATCTCTGCTCGGAGTCGACAGGACACCGCGCAGGGATATGGCGCGGTGCTCTGGCCTCTACCAGGGTCGACGGGGCTCCGCACCAGATCGACGTCATCCGCGCCGAGGCCAAACGCCGCAAGACGAGGATCCACATCTTGATCCTCCAGGGCCGGAGTCAGGACACCGCTGCCGAGATCACCCAGGCCGACGAGGCCGAGCTCACCCCCGAACAACGCAAGGGAGCCGAGGCCCGCGTCAACCACCTCACCACGAAGCGCGAGTTCCTCGCCTACGACACCGCACCGGCCAAGGGCTGGCCGATCGTGACGGGGATCATTTGAGGGTGCGTGCAGACATCTCGTCGGTGATCGTCCCAATATCGCTGGATCAAGGTGGGGCCTGGCCGGCGGCGAGGCCGTGCTCAAACTCTGCGCCCTGCACAGCAACGGCGACCTCGACGACTACTTCGCCTACCACGCCGAGCAGGAACACCGGCGCGTCCACCAAGCCCGCTACCAGGACAACTTCAGACTCGAAGCTTGATCAACAAGTTCCTGTATCCAGAGCTACACCCACTGCGGAATGACCGCGATGAACGGGATGTGGTCACGGCCGATCAGGTAGTAGTCAGCGGCGCTTCCGTCGGTCTCCAGCCCGCACAGGCGCATCAGCTTCCGGGCGGCCTGGGGGTGCCGCAGCGCGTACGCGGCCATGAGTCGCCCCGACTCCTCCGGTGCGAGGGTGTGGGCGACCGCGCTCATCCGGCGCCGCCCGACCTGGACGGTGACCTGCGGCGTGTGCTGGATGTTGCGGTACCACTGCGACGCCGGGCCGAAGCCGGAGGCCAGGTGGTACGCGTCGGTGCCCGGGTCGCGCCCGGTCACCTCCAGCACTACCTGGCGAGGCTGCCCGCTGGCGCGTGCGGTGTGGGTGAGCAGCAGCATCCGGCCGCCGAACAGCCAGCCCAGATGCCAGCGGAAGAGCTGGATGGGGGCGCGAAGCAAGCGGCGGCGTAATCCGGTGGGTGCCGGTACGGTCCTGAGCCTGCGGGGCATGGCGGGAAGCCTCCCTTCGTTCGATCATCCGTTCGCCGCGACGCCCAGTTTGCGTAAGACGGATGCATTACGGCGATTCTGGGTGAAATTGATATTCGACTATGCAAATATTGCACAGGGTCAGGATAGTGCTACTCACTGCCAGGCCGACCGCCCATCCAATCCGGGGGAAGGGACTGGAGGATGAGATACCGCCCGAGCCGCAGGTCGCGGACCACCGCGCAGGCCGCCGTGGCGTTCATGGTGCTCGCAGGCCTCAACGCGCCGGCGGTGATCGGCTTCGCCGAGGCTAAGTATCACGCCTACGAGATCAACAGGCCTGGGTACAAAGCCGCCTACGGCCACTGGGACGTGGTCGACCTGCCGGCGGAGTACCAGCTCAACTCGATCCACGCCACGCTGCTGCCCACCGGTAAAGTGCTGCTGATCGCCGGGTCCGGCAACAACATCAAGCTCTTCAAGGGCGGCAGCTTCAAGAGCACCGTATGGGACCCGGTCAAGAACACCTTCAGGAAGATCGCCACCCCCAAGGACATGTTCTGCGCCGGCCACACCCAACTGCCCGACGGCAAGCTCCTGATCGCAGGCGGCACCGCCCGCTACGAGGTCCTCAATGGCGACGTCAAACGCGCGGGCGGCGCGATGCTGGTCAAGAACGAGGACCCCGACCACGCCCGCAGCTTCCCCAAGGGCACGGTGTTCGTCTCGCCCGGCGGCAAGAAGTACGTCGCCCAGTTCCCCGTCCGCGTACCGGCCGCGAAGAAGCGGGCGGACAAGAAAACCCGCAAGGTCACGGTCACCGCCAACCAGGCCCGCGTGTACGTCGAGGCACCCGAGGACGGCACGCAGGGGATCACCAACACCTCCGCCCAGTACGAGATCAAGGGCCTGAAGGGCAAGGACCGGGACAACTTCTACGGGCTGGCCAACAAGCTCGGCATGGACAAGAAGGACTTCCAGGGAATCCGCGAGGCCTACGAGTTCGACCCGTGGACCGAGAAGTACGTCAAGGTCGACCCGATGAGCGAGGCCCGCTGGTATCCGACACTGGTCAGCCTCGCCGACGGCAAAGTGCTCGCCGTCTCCGGCCTGGACGACATCGGGCAGGTCGTCCCCGGCAAGAACGAACTCTTCGACCCGGAGACCAAGAAGTGGTCCAAGGCGCCGACTCGCTACTTCCCGACCTACCCCTCCCTCTTCCTCCTCCAGGGCGGCGACCGGGTCTTCTACTCAGGCTCCAACGCCGGCTACGGACCCGCCGACGACGGTCGGGTCCCCGGCGTATGGGACCTGAAGACCAACAGGTTCACCCAGGTGCCCGGCCTGAGAGACCCGGACATCCTGGAGACGTCCTCATCGGTCCTGCTGCCGCCGGCCCAGAACCAGAAGGTCATGGTGCTCGGAGGAGGCGGCGTCGGTGAGTCGAAGAAATCCACCGCGCGCACCGCCATCGCCAACCTCAAGGACGCCAAGCCGCACTACGCGAGCGGCCCCGAACTGCCCGAGCCGACCCGCTACCTCAACAGCGTGATCATGCCGGACGACACCGTGTTCACCACCGGCGGCTCCAGGGACTACCGCGGCCGCAGCGCCAGCAACATCCTCAAGGCCCAGTTCTACAACCCCGCGACCAACACCTTCACCCCCGCCGCCGCCCCCACCGTGGGACGCAACTACCACACCGAGGCACTGCTCCTGCCCGACGGCCGGGTCGCCGTCTTCGGCTCCGACTCGCTCTTCGGCGACAAGGACAACACCACCCCGGGCGTCTTCGAACAGCGCGTCGAGGTCTACACCCCGCCCTACCTCTACGGCGCCACCCGCCCCGAAATCCACGGCGGGCCCAGCAAGGTTGCCCGGGGCGGCAGCGCCACCTTCACGACCGCATCCGCCTCGCGCATCCGCACCGCCCGGCTGATCCACCCCGGATCCGCCACCCACGTCACCGACGTGGACCAGCGGTCCGTCGCCCTGGACATCAAGCCCGGCAAGGACAGCATCACGGTCACCGTCCCCGAGAACTCCTCTCTCGTCCCGTCCGGCTGGTACCTGCTCTACGTCACCGACAAGCACCGCACCCCGTCCAAGGGCGTCTGGGTTCGAATCCGTTGACTGTGTCTCAGGACGACGGGTACGAAGTCGCCGGGGGCAGCGAGGCGGTGGCGGTCGGGGTGACGATGAGAGTCGGGTCGCCCGGGTTCGGGGACGGGGCGATGGTGTCGTTGGGGTTGATGGTGGGGCTGGCGGTCTCGTCGATGACGATCTGGTCGAAATTGACCAGGCCGGTCTTCTCCATGACCGTGATGTGGTCGAGCACGGTGTCGTTGGCCTGGTCGGCCAGTTGCCGGACGAGGGTGTTCTTGGTGGTGGTCCGTATCTTCGCGATGGCCGTGAAGATCTGACCATGGGTCAGGCGCAGGATGTTGGCGAACTTGGTGTCGAAGTCTGTTCCGCTGGTGGCCGAGAGCGTGGTCAGGAATCCCTGCTGCTGGGGCGTCGGCTGGTTGGGGAGGGTGATCCCGAGTTGCGGGGCGATCGCCCGAACCGTGGTGTCGAGGTCGGTGTGTCCCTTGATCAGGTGCGCGCCCGCCGTCTTGACCGCTTCTGTGGTTCCCTTCTGCTCGCCCATCTGTCCTGCGGGGAATTCCCACAGGCCTGCGAGCCGGACCTTGACCACGAACGACCGGTCATCTGCGGTCAGCGGGCCGAACTGGGTGGACACCGCCTGGGTGCTGGAGCTTGCCGACACGGTCTTCAGTCCCACCATCGCGGGATAGAGCAGCGCGGCTGCGGTCACAACGCTCGCCCCGATCACAAGCGCGGTTCCGGCGGCGTAGCGGCTGGTTTGCATCGTTGAACTCCTCTGGTGTGGAGGGGCGGCGGGGCCGTACTGAGGTCGTGTCCCACTGCGGGCGGGTCAGCGGCGGCCCGTGAATGACACAGGCGACGCAGGCGTGGGGTTGGGGCTGGCTGTCGCCCGTATGCTTCGTGGTTCCCATGTCCGCTGCCTTCGGTTGGGCGGGTCTGCCGGCTGTCAGTCATGGACTCGGGCCGCCTGATACGTCGGCGTCGCGGGCTCCTGAGCCACGGGAACCCTAGCCTTTGCACAGGGCAAAGTTTGCACTTTGGTGATCGGCCTGAATGTGCTGCGGCGAAGGTCTAAACTGCGCCGCCTTGTCGGCGGGTTGCGTGAGCGGACCTGCTTGCGAAGCCCCTTGGCCCAGGGCTGCCGACGATCGCTGAGTTCCTCACCGGACTGATCACAGCCCACCCACTGTCGGGATGAGCCCGCGAGATGGGGCTGCATGGTTTCCCACGCGCCGACTGCAGCCACCACCAGGCCCCGGCCCCAGCCACAACCCCGCTGCCTTCGAAGGCGCGCGGTCGCCTTCATGGGCGGCCTGCGACGTCACCGACCCCGGCAAGCGCGCAGGTCTCCGCCAGCTGGCCCGCGCCGTGGTCGTAGATCGCGGCTGCATGGGTGCGCAGGGTGGACAGGGACGCGGCGTCGCCTGGAAGCGGGACGCGACACCAACGTGATCACCGGTCGCTTGCGCTTCCGGGCGGCGACCGCCCGAGACGCTGGGCACGGGACGTCTTCGCAGACGAGGCGCGTACGGCTGGTCGGTATCAAGGCCCCATCAAGGACGCGCCCGGTGGACGAGGACGGCTGAGCGCCAGGACGGTGTTCGCCTCGCCGCAGCGGCCTCCCGCAATCCGCCCGACGCGGTCCTGGTCTGCGCCGCACACTCATCGGCGTACAGACCCACGGGCTGCAGCGGCTGTACGAGACCAACGCGGTCAGCGACACGACCCGGCGCCGCATCCAGCGGGCCCTGGACCTGGAGGACACCGGGCCCACCGGATGATCACGATGCGAGCGGGCGCGCCCCCGGCGCGATGGCCGCACGGCCCTCTCCGGGCCGGGGTTACGGGTTCAGCGGTGTTCGGGGTTGGGGAGGTCGGCGCGGCAGCCGGCGTCCCATGCGGAGCGCTGGTTGCCGTGGGCGGGGATGCCGCCGGCCTGCTTGATCAGGGCGGCCAGGTGCATGAGGTTCCAGGTCATGAAGGCGGTGTTGCGGTTGGTGAAGTCGTTGTCGGGGCCGCCTGATCCGGGGTCGAGGTAGGAGGGGCCGGGGCCGGCCTCGCCGATCCAGCCGGCGTCGGCCTGGGGCGGGATGGTGTAGCCGAGGTGCTGGAGGCTGTAGAGGACGTTCATGGCGCAGTGCTTGACCCCGTCCTCGTTGCCGGTGATCAGGCAACCACCGACGCGGCCGTAGTAGGCGTACTGGCCCCGGTCGTTGAGCAGGCTGGAGCAGGCGTAGAGCCGCTCGATGACCTGCTTCATCACCGAGCTGTTGTCGCCCAGCCAGATCGGCCCGCACAGGACGAGGATGTCGGCGGCCATCACCTTCTCGTACAGCTGCGGCCAAGCGTCGGACGACCAGCCGTGCTCGGTCATGTCCGGCCACACGCCGGTCGCGATGTCGTGGTCAACGGCGCGAACCAACTCGGTGGTGACGCCCTGGGTCTCCAGCGTGGCGCGGCTCTTGTCGATCAGGCCCTCCGTGTTGCTGGCCTCGGGGGAGCGCTTGAGCGTGCAGTTGATGTAGAGCGCGC
Source organism: Streptomyces sp. NBC_01537 (assembly GCF_045040445.1). Taxonomy (NCBI): domain Bacteria; kingdom Bacillati; phylum Actinomycetota; class Actinomycetes; order Kitasatosporales; family Streptomycetaceae; genus Streptomyces; species Streptomyces sp. NBC_01537. Next base: position 2,436,518 of record NZ_CP109392.1, read on the forward strand.
TCAGGTCGTCGTAGCGGTAGCCGTTGTCGTTGTCGCGGTCGGGTGAGGCCATGGAGGGCTCCTGGAATCCGGTTCCGGTGATGCTCTGGTACCGGTCTACCCGCATATAGGGACAGATCGGTGTGATGGCGCGCGGGGCGGCGCCTTACGATCCGCTTACGTGGCCGGTCCGGGCCCATTCCCGGTGCGGTCGCGTTCATACGATCGCCGGGTGTCCACCTCACGTACGACCGCGTTGGTGATGGTTCCGCCGCTGCTGCTTGCCGCGGTCGGTCTGGTCCATCCCCAGTCACTCAATGGATCCACGGCCGCTCACTGGGCGGGTCTCCACATCCTGCTGCTGCCGGTCTTCCCTTTGCTGACGGTGGGTCTGCTGGTGCCGCTGTGGGGCCGGCCCCGTCGCGACCTCGCCGGCGCGGCGACGGTCGTCGCCTGGGTGGGGTGCTTCGTCTTCGCGGCCTACTACACCGGTCTCGATGCGGTGGCGGGCATATCCGCAGGTACGGCTGCCGAGCACGGGGCGACCGCGGCGGTGCACCCGCTGTTCGCGAGGGGCGATGCCCTGGGACATGCCGGGGTGTACGCCCTTGCCGTCGCCGCCCTCGCCACCTGCACCGTGCTGTTCCCGCGCCACGGCATGCGGGTGCTTCCGGGGGCTGTGATTCTGTTCGCGGCCTGCTGGTCGTTCGTCGACAGCCATATCTTCTGGCCCCGGGGTGTGTTCACCATGCTGGGCTTCGCGGTGGCGTTCGGGCTGCTGGCCTGGGCGGCGGATACGGATGCGGCTTCCGGCTGATTTCTTACGGACCGCTGACGGCCGGGCGCGGGAGGTCCCGTGGGCCCGGTCGGGTCCGTAACGTCGGCTTCATGCTGGTACTTGTCACTGGAGGAGCGGGCTTCATCGGCTCGCAGATCGTCACCGCTCTCACAGGCGCGGGACATGACGTACGCGTCCTGGACGCCCTGCTGCCCGCCGCACACCGCACGCCGCCGCCGGTTCCGGAGGGCGCCGACTGGCGGCAGGCCGACGTGCGGGACCAGGCGGCAGTGGAGGAGGCGCTGCGCGGCGTGGACGCGGTCTGTCATCAGGCCGCCATGGTCGGGCTCGGGAAGGACTTCGCCGACGCGCCCGACTACGTCGCCTGCAACGACCTCGGTACGGCGGTGCTGCTGGCCGGGATGGCGCGGGCGGGGGTGCGGCGGCTGGTGCTCGCCGGGTCGATGGTGGTGTACGGCGAGGGGCGCTACGAGTGCGCGCGGCACGGGGTCGTGCGGCCGGGGCCGCGCCGGGTGGCCGAGCTGGACGCCGGGCGGTTCGAGCCGCCGTGCCCGGCGTGCGGCGAGCCGCTGGCGCCGGGGCTGGTCGACGAGGAGGCGCCCGCCGATCCGCGCAACGTGTACGCGGCGACCAAGCTGGCCCAGGAGCATCTGGCGGCAGCCTGGGCGCGGGCGACGGGCGGGCGCGCGGTGGCGTTGCGCTACCACAATGTCTACGGTCCCGGGATGCCCAGGGACACCCCGTACGCGGGGGTGGCGTCGCTGTTCCGGTCGGCGCTGGCACGGGGGGAGGCGCCGCGGGTGTTCGAGGACGGCGGTCAGCGGCGGGACTTCGTGCACGTACGGGATGTCGCGGCGGCGAACGCGCTGGCGCTGTCCGGGGCGCAGGACATCCCCGAAGGCACTCTGCGGGCGTACAACGTGGGCAGCGGCGAGCCGCACACGGTCGGCGAGCTGGCCGCCGAACTGGCTCGCGCGTGCGGCGGGCCGGCGCCGGTGACGACGGGGGAATACCGGCTCGGAGACGTCCGACACATCACAGCCTCGTCGCTGCGGCTGCGCGACGAACTGGGATGGAAGCCGGAGGTCCGGTTCACCGACGGGGTGGCGGAGTTCGCGACCGCACCGCTGCGGGGCTGAGGCGTCTGTTTTTCGACCTCGTCGCCGCAGGTCATGCCCGGCATGGTGCTCGTGCAACTGAAGTCGCCGTGTCGCGAGGGCGTTGCGGTGGTGGCCATCTCGGGCTGCACTTCAGCCCATATTGGGAGCGATGCCGCATCGTGAGGGCCTCTACCGTGAGGAACTGGCCGCCACGCGTCGACCTGACTCGGGTGGAGATGGCAATGGAGGATTCCATGGTGCGGCGCATGGCGGACGAGAAGTTTCGTGTCGAACAAGAGCAGAACCGGTACGCACCGCACGTCCGCGCGATCAACGAGATGGTCGACGGCCTGCGAGACCAGGACGGCCGGGGCTGGATGCCGCATGTCGCGCCCTGGCACGGCGGCGTCGACGCGCGAGTGCTGTCCGTGCTGCGCGATCCGGGCCCCAAGACGCAAGACGGCGTCGGCTCGGGCTTCCTGTGCGTGGAGAACGACGACCCGACCGCTGAGCGCCAGTGCCATGCCTTTGCCGAGGCCGGCATCGACGCCCTGGACACCACACCGTGGAACGCCTACCCCTGGTACATCAACCGCAAGCCGAACGCCTCCGAGCAGCAGGCTGGTGTCGATCCCCTGGTGCGCCTTCTCGGACTGTTGCCGGATCTGCGAGTCGTACTGCTTCAGGGTGTCGATGCGCAGGACACCTGGCGCCGACTGGAGAGGAAGCACCCCGAGATTGCCGATCAAGAACGCTTCCAGGTTGTGAGCACCTACCACCCTGCCAACGGCGCGTTGAGGTCGCCCGACCCCGCCGAGCGCGCGGCACGAGAACAACACCGCAAGGATGCGTACCGCCGTGTGGCAGAAGAACTCCAGCGGTAACAGTTCCGAAGGCTCCCGGCTGGTCGACCCCAGAGAACGATCAAGCGGCGTTCGGCTTCATCTGCGGCACCGTCGAGGCCGGCTGGGACCGGGCCTCGGTCGGTCGGTGGGGCAGCACGACGAATCCAGAGCAGTCCTCGGGGCGGCTGACGGTCTTGATGGTGAGGCTTGCACCGACCGGAGGCGTGGGACTGTCACACGGCGACGGGGAGGCGGACTTCGAAGCGGCAGCCGCCCGGCACGTTGCGGACGGCGGCGTGGCCGTGGTGGGCCTCGACGATGCCGCGGACGATGGCCAGCCCGAGCCCGGCGCCTGCCGGGGGTGTGCGGGCGGCGGTGCCGCGCCAGCCGGTGTCGAAGACCCGGGGAAGTTCCTCGGGCGGGATGCCGCCGCAGCCGTCGGTGACGGACAGTACGACGGAGTCGGCCTCGCGGTGCGCGGCAACCGCGACGGTGCCGTCGGCGGGTGTGCGGTGGATGGCGTTGACCAGGAGGTTGGCCAGGACGCGGGTCATCTCCCGGCCGTCCACCTCCACTGGTACCGGTTCGACGCCCTGGCCGATCAGGCAGACGCCGTGCTGCCGGGCGAGTGCGTCGGCGCCGGCGATGGCGTCGCCCACGAGGTCGTACACCGACATGCGGGCGGGCGTGAGGGCGAGGACGCCGGCCTGGATGCGGGAGAGTTCGAAGAGGTCGCCGACCATGGAGGTCAGGCGTTCCACCTCGGCGCGGATCTGGGTGTAGTAGCGCGCCGGGTCGGCCGCGACGCCGTCCTCCAGCGCTTCGGTCATGGCCCGCAGTCCGGCCAGCGGGGTGCGCAGGTCGTGGGAGATCCAGGCGACCAGTTCGCGGCGGGATGTCTCCAGGGCCCGTTCGCGTTCCCGGGACTCGGTCAGTTTGGCGCTGGTGGCGGCGAGTTCGCGGCCCAGCTCGGCGAGTTCGGCGGTGGGCGCGTGGCGCGGGGCGGCAAAGGAGTCGCTGTCGCCGAACGCCCGGGTCGCGGCGGTCAGGGCGCGGCTGCCCGCGACCACCCGGCGGCCGAGCAGCAACGCCATGACCAGGGAGATGACCGCCGCTATGGCGCACACGGCCGTCACCACGCCCAGGTCGTGGCTGGACAGGAACATCGCGCGGGCGACCGAGAGCGTCCCGGCGAGCATCGCCCCGACGGTGACCGCCGCTACGACGGCGAGCGAGGCCGCGACGGAGCGTTTGCGCAGCAGCCACAGGGCTCCCGCGCCGAGCAGCCCGGCGGCCACGGCTCCGAGCGCGGCATACGCGAGGATCAGCAGCAGGTCACGCATGGTCGGTGCCCTCCGGCCCTTCAGCTTCAGCGGATTCCCCGGGCGGGTCGAAGCGGTAGCCGGCGCCCCAGACGGTGCTGATCAGCCGGGGCCGGGCCGGGTCCTCCTCGACCTTCTCGCGCAGCCGCCGCACATGGACGGTGACGGTCGACAGATCACCGAACTCCCAGCACCACACACGCTTCATCAGTTCCTCGCGGCCCATGACCCGGCCGGGATGCCGGAGGAAGAAGGCGAGCAGATCGAACTCGCGTGTGGTCAGGGCGAGCTCGGTGCCGTCGAGGGTGGCGCGGCGGGCCGCCCGGTCCACGGCGAGCGGGCCCGCGCGCAGCCAGGCCCCGGCGGCGGGCCCCGGTTCGGCGGAGCCGCCGGCCCGGCGCAGCACGGAGGTCACCCGCAGCACGAGTTCGCGCGGGCTGAACGGCTTGGTGACGTAGTCGTCGGCGCCCACCTCCAGCCCGAGGATGCGGTCCTCCTCGTCGGCGCGGGCGGTGAGCATGACCACGGGGACCGGGCCCTGGTCATGGCGGATGCGGCGGCACACCTCCAGGCCGTCCATGCCGGGCAGCATCAGGTCCAGTACGACCAGGTCGGGGCGTACGGCAGCGGCCCGGGCCACGGCGGAGGGGCCGTCGGCGGCCCGGTCCACGGTGAAACCGGCGCGGTCCAGGTAGGTGGCGACGACCTCCGAGACGGTCGGGTCGTCGTCCACCACCAGGACGCGGGCCCTGGGGACTGCGGGTCCGGTGGGTCCCGCGGGTGCTGCGATCGGTGCGCTCACGTTGTCGAGTCTCGCACCGGGGGATGCGCCGGGGCGGCACGCCGCTGGGGACGTCCGCGTTTCGTAAGGATCGGATTCCCGAAATGTCCCATTCGTGTTCGTAGGGTGTGAGGGGTGACAGAGACTTCTCCGCCTCCTGGCGACGCTCCCGTCAAACCTCCCGTCGATGTCGTGCTGCCGTGCCTTGACGAGGCCGCGGCCCTGCCCTGGGTGCTGGAACGCATCCCGCCCGGCTGGCGGGCGATCGTGGTCGACAACGGTTCCACCGACGGCTCGGCGGAGCTGGCCGCCTCGCTCGGTGCCTATGTCGTCCGCGAGCCGCGCCGGGGCTTCGGCGCGGCCTGCCACGCGGGGCTGCTAGCCGCGACGGCGGACGTGGTGTGCTTCTGCGACTGCGACGCCTCCCTCGACCCGGGCCTGCTGCCCTCCGTCGCCCGACCGGTGCTGGACGGCGACGCCGATCTCGTACTGGGACGGCGGCGGCCAACCGTACGCCGTGCCTGGCCGCCGCACGCGCGGCTGGCCAACCTGGAGCTGGCCCGTCTCATCCGCCGTCGCACCGGCCTGCGGCTGCACGACCTCGGCCCCATGCGCGCCGCCCGCCGTGAGGCGCTGCTCGGCCTGGACCTCACCGACCGGCGCTCCGGCTACCCGCTGCAGATGCTGGTCCGGGCCGCCGACGCGGGCTGGCGGGTCCGCGAGCTCGACGTCCCGTACACGCCTCGCGTCGGCCGCTCCAAGGTCACCGGCACCTGGCGCGGCACCTGGCACGCGGTGCGCGACATGCGGGCGGTACTCGCGGAACCGGCGGCGCGACCCCCGCAGCCGCACCGGCCCGCAGACGCGGCAGGGGCCGTCCGGTGAACGGCACCGTCACCCTGCTGGTCATCGCCAAGGAGCCGGTGCCCGGCCGGGTCAAGACCCGACTCACGCCCCCGTACGCCCCCTGGCAGGCCGCCGCCCTCGCCGAAGCCGCGCTGGCCGACACCCTCGACGCGGTGCTGCGTGCCCCGGCCCGCCGCCGGGTGCTGGTGCTCGACGGCGTGCGAGGGCCGTGGCTGCCGCCCGGCTTCGAGGTCGTACCGCAGGCGCCGGGCGGCCTCGACGAACGGCTCGCGGCGGCCTTCGCCCGCTACGACGACGGGCCCGCGCTGCTGGTCGGCATGGACACCCCGCAGCTCACCCCCGAACTCCTCGCCCCGGCCCTGGCACCCGGCGGCTGGGAGGACTGTGACGCCTGGTTCGGCCCGGCGGCCGACGGCGGCTTCTGGACGCTGGGCCTGCGGGAACCGGGACTGGCCCCCGGGCTCATCCGGGGCGTGCCGATGTCCACGGCCGGCACCGGGGAGATCCAACGGCGCCGTCTGACGGACGCGGGCCTGCGGGTACGCGACCTGCCGCCACTGCGGGACGTCGACACCGCCGCCGACGCCGCCGAGGTTGCGGCGGCCCTACCGCACTCGCGCTTCGCGGCGGCACTGGGCCGGTTCGCGGACAGCGCCGCGAGCCGGGTACTGACGGACGCCACTCGGTGAGCGGCACCGAACTCACCGAACTCGCCGAGCTGCCGGCCGATCCGGCCGGGCCGTGGATCGACGATCCGTACGGACATGCGCTGCGCACCGGACGCGGGCCGCTGTTCCTGCGGCGTTCCGACGGCTGGCTGCTGCCGCTGGAGGTCGAGCGCTGGTGCGCCGCGCCGGACACCGCTGATCTCACGCTGTTCAGCCACTGCCGGGGTCCGGTGCTGGACATCGGCTGCGGTCCCGGACGGCTGGTCGCCGCCCTCGCCGCGCACGGACTGACGGCGCTCGGCGTGGACGTCAGCCCGGCCGCCGTCGCCCGCACCCGCGGCGCGGGCGGCTCGGTACTGCGGCGTTCGGTCTTCGACCGCCTTCCGGCCGAGGGACGCTGGGGCACCGCCCTGCTCGTCGACGGCAACATCGGCATCGGCGGCGACCCGCACGCCCTGCTCACCCGGGTCCGCGAACTCGTCGCCCCCGGCGGCCGGGTACTCGCCGAGGCCGCCACGCACGACGTCGACGAACGCCTCACCGTCCGCGTCCAGGACGCCCACGGCCGCCACGGCCGCGACTTCCCCTGGGCCCGACTCGGCCCGACCGCCCTCCTGCGCACCGCCACCCTCACCGGCTGGACCCCGGCCGGGCAATGGACCACCGACGGCCGCACCTTCGTCGAGCTGTGGGGATGACGTCGGGCCCGTCCCCGTCCCCGTTCCCGGCCGGTCCACCCGCCGGCGGCAGCACGGCACCTCCTTGGGCTACTGCCGGTCGGTGCGGGGAGGGTCCTCGGGGGCGGGCGGCCCATGCGCTGCGTCCGGGCCGGGGGACGGGGTCCCAGGCGCGGATGGGCCGATTCGCGTGGGCGGGTTCGCCGGTGCACCGGCCGCCGGTCCGGTGCCGGGCTCGGGCTCGGGCTCGTCGGCACCATCAGCGGTCGGCCTGTGCCGCAGGAACCGTCGTACGACGTGCCAGGTCACCGCGAGTACGGCCACCGTGCCCAGGGCGATGACCAGGTTGCGTCCGTAGTCCAGCGGAAGTACCGAGGCGTTGGTCGGGCGCCCCGGGCGCAGCAGCGTGGGGAGGGCCACCGCCGTCAGGCAGGCCGCGATGATCAGGGCACCCCGGGTCGCGCGCCGCAGCCGGGGCGACAGCACTGCGCCGGCGGCGAGGATGGCCGGGACCAGCACGCCGTCATGCAGAAGCACCGCGCCGAGCAGCCACACCAGCACGTCCAGAGGCTTCTTCACCTGCGGGTCCGTCAGGAGGACGGCGCCCAGCGCCATCGCCGCGACGCCCGCCGTGCCGATCGTGATGCGCAGGGCCTTCATCACAGCACCTCCAGGCGTTCGACCCATTTGGTCTGCAGCACGCCCGGCCGATTCGGGGCGATGACGCGGGCCGGAAAGCCATGATCGAGGGCGAGGGTCTGGCCGTTCAGGGACAGCGCCAGCAGCGTCAGCGGATCGCGGGCGTAAGAGGTGCCCATCTCCATCACGGCGTATGCGCCGTGCCGCTGCAGCGACGTCACCCGTACATGTGCCCTCGGCGGGGCCCCGGCGCGGTCCAGGAGGTCGGTGATCCGTACGCCCGTCCAGTGGGCGCTCTTGCTCCAGCCCTCGACGCATGCGATGGGCAGCACCACGGAGTGCTGGCGCATGGCCCGCAGTTCGTCCAGCGTCAGCTCGTACGGCCGTGGGCCGTCCACCCGCAGCCGCCAGCCGGCCAACCGCTCGGGGGTGACCCCGGCGGCGGCCGCTGTGCGGTTGACGGGCAGTCCCTGGGGGCCGTGGTCGGGGTGGCGGGGCGCGAACAGGTCGAAGTCCTTGAGCGGGGTGACGGACTGCCCGATGGTCGTCAGCGTCACCGCGCCGACGGCCGCGCTCACCGCCGCCACGAACGCGCGCCGGTCCGGTCCGTCGGCGTCCAGCCGGGGGCGCTGCCAGTGGGCGGCGATCTGCGGGGCCTTGACGGCGATATGCAGGAGCAGCGCGCCCACCGTGACCCAGGCGAGCGCCCAGTGGGTGGGCCTGAAGTTCCAGGGCCACGGGTACCACTGCAGGGTGTTGAGCAGTCCGGTGAGCAGTTGCAGCAGCACACTGCCGACCAGCACCCCGATGGACAGCCGCTCCAGTGCGTGCACCACCGACCGGACCGGCGGCCACTCGAACAGCCGGGGGTAGACCGTCCACAGCTTGGCGAACAGCAACGGGATCGCCGCGATGCCGCTGGCCACGTGCAGACCCTGCGTGAGCCGGTAGCCCCAGGATGGGCGGCTCGGCAGCAGGTTCGCCGCCCAGCCCGGGGGCTGTTGCAGGTAGTGGCTGATCAGGCCGGTCACGAAGGCCGTCAGGATCGCCGCGCCGAGGAGCCGGCCGATCACCGTGGCGGTACGGGGGTCGTGCAGACGTCCCTTGAACACCGGAAGCGGCGGACGCGGCAGCTGCGAGAGCTGCGGCAGACGCGGAAGGCGCGGAGGGCGGCTGAAGTCCATGCCTCCATCACACCGCGCCGCACCCGCTGAGCAGGACTTTGAACACCTTACGGAATGCGGACGGTCCGGCCCGGCATGATCCCTTGGGCGTCCCGGACTGTCACGGTGGCGGAGTGGGAATCCGTACGCGCACCGCGCTCACCGCCACTCTGCTCGCCGCGCTCACCGCTGCCGTTGTCCTCTCGGTCCACAGCGGCGGGGTCCGTGCCGACCCCGGCCGCATCCTCCTCTGGTACGGCATCGCCTGGGCGCTGTTCGCCGCTGCCGCCCGGGCCGTCCGCAAGGTGCCGGTCCGCGCCGCGACCGTGCTGGTCGTCGCCGGCGGCGCGGCCGTCGCCGTCGCGGCGCTCACCGCGGCGCCCAGCACCAGCAGCGACATGTACCGCTACGCCTGGGACGGCAAGGTGCAGGCCTCCGGGACCTCCCCGTACGCCTACCTGCCGTCGGCTCCGGAGCTGGCCGGGCTGCGTGAGAGCTGGCTCTTCCCGCCGCAGGCCGCCTGCCGGAACCAAACCCTGGTACGCAAGTTGGAACTGCACGCCGCGGACGGCGCATGCACCCGCATCAACCGCCCCACCGTCCACACCATCTACCCGCCGGTCGCGGAAGGGTGGTTCGCAGCGGTGCACGAGCTGTCCCCCGAGGGCAGCGGCCACAAGGCCATGCAGACCGGCGGCGCGGTACTGGCCCTGGGCACCACCGCCGTGCTGCTCGTCGTGATGCGGCGGCGGGGCCGCGACCCGCGCGCCGCCGCGCTGTGGGCATGGTGCCCGGCCGTCCCCGTCGAGGCCGTGAACAACGCCCACATCGACACCCTCGGCGTCCTGCTCACCGTCCTCGCCCTCGGCACCGCCACCGCCGGCACCCGGCGCGGGGCCCTGCTCGGCGCCGCCATCGCCGTCAAGCTGTACCCGGTCCTGGCCCTGCCCGGCGCGCTGTCCTCGCTCCGCCCGCGCCAGGCCGCGCGCGTCGTACTCCCCGCCATCGCCGTCATCGCCCTCGCCTACCTCCCGTACGTCCTCGCCTCCGGCGCCGGCGTCCTCGGCTACCTGCCCGGCTACCTCCAGGAGGAGGGCTACGACTCCGGCACCGTCCACCGCTTCGCCCTGCTCCGCCTCCTCCTGCCCGACCCCGCAGCCGCCCCGGTCGCCATCGTCCTGCTCCTGGCCACCACGCTGTACGTGCTCCGCCGCGGCGACCCCGCCCGCCCCTGGCACGGCGCCCTCCTCGTCACCGGCACCGCCCTGCTCCTCACCTCACCCGCCTACTCCTGGTACGCCCTCCTCGTCGTCGCCCTCGTCGCCCTGGACGGCCGCTGGGAATGGCTCACCGTCCCCGCCGCCGGAGCCACCCTCTACGTCGGCGGCGCGCTGTGGGGCAGGCACGTCGACCTCCAGTCGCTCTCCTACGGGGCCGCCGCACTCGCCGTGCTCACCGGTGCGGCCGTACGAGCCCGCACCGCACCGGGCCGGGCGGCGTCCGGAGGGGGCGGTGTGCCGGCTCTTCGAGGCGCGCTCGTCGGCGAGGAGCGGAATCCTGGACAGAGCGCCTGACCGTCCCTTCGGGGCCGAACCCCAGCACTCCGGCGCGGCTCACCGCGGGGGGACTGTCCAACACCGAGATCGCCGGCCGTCTCTTCATCAGCGAGGCCACGGTCAAGACCCACCTGAACCGCACCATGAACAAACTCGGCCTGGGCAGCCGCGCCCAGGCCGCCGTGATCGCCTACGAATCCGGCCTCGTCGCCCCCGGCGGCCTGGGCCGCCATCGTGCCGACCGCAGCCACCAGGGGAGACGAGGCGCTCACCCGTATGGCGCGGGTGAGCGTCAGTACCCCACTGACGCCCGGTCATGCCCGTGACCGGCCCCGGGAGACGACCGAACCGTACATAGTGCCGCACCGGTGGCTGCGGCCGGTCCTGATCATGGTCCTGGGAGGAGAACGGGGCGCAGCCGTCCATGGGCGAGGGCCTGTCCCCCGGAGCAAAGGAGGGCAACCCCTGCCGACATTGGGTCAGCGGGTTGCTGTCCGCCCTCATCCCCATGCTCTTCGCCGTCGCCCTTCTCAGCCGACTGCCCTACTCGCGGCTCTGACCCTTGGGGCGGGGCAGTTGCGGTGGGGCGTCATTCGACCGGGGTGAGGCGGTGGGCCCCAGAAGGTAGGCGGCGTGGTCGTGGTCGGTGGTGGTCAACCGGGGGACGGAGGCACCGACTTGGTCGGGGGTGGGTACCGGGCCGCGTCGGGCCAGGAAGGTCTCGAGGTCCACGCCGTCCCGGGCGGCGTAGGTAGACGCTTCATCCTCCGCCTGATGCCTCGTGCGTGCTGGTCCGCCGTGGGGTAACGGCCTCAGGCGGTGGGCTCCTGCATCCAGGCGTCGGGGCCGGGGTCGCCGCCTTCGGCGCGTGCGGCGAGGCGTCCGATGTAGTGCTGCCAGCCCTCCGCGTGCGCGGCGCAGGCCTCGGGGGAGGGCAGTCCGCTGTGGACCAGGCGGAGCAGGGTGCCTTCGGCGGTCGGTTCGAGGGTGATCTCGACGGTGGTGGATCCGGCCGCCACGGGCATGCCGCGCTCCTCCCAGCCCCAGGTGAACACGAGCCGTTTGGGTGGGTCGACGGTGATGAAGCGGCCGGAGGCGACGTTCTCGCCGGTGACCCGGGTTCGGTACGAGCCGCCGGGTTCGAAGGAGAACACGCCGTCGGCGCCCATCCAGGACAGCCACTTCTCGCGGTCGGTGAAGAAGCCGAAGACAGTCTCCGGGCGGGCCGCGATGCGGCGCTCCAGCGTGACGGTGTCCGTGGGGTTCCCGGGGGTCCCGGGGGTGGGTGTCGCGGGTGTCGTCATGAGGGGTTCTCGCTCCGTTCGGCCTCTTCGGCGAGCCGGGCCAGGGTGTCGAGCCTGGAGCTCCACATGCTCTGGAGGTAGTCGGCCAGCGGGCCGAGCGCCTCCCGGTCCGCCCGGTAGAACCGCTTCGTCCCGTCTTTGCGCAGCGTAACCAGGCCGGTGTCCCGCAGCACCTTCAGATGCTGGGAGACGGCCCCGAAGGTGACCTCGAAGCGGGCCGCGATCTCTCCCGCGGACAGCTCGTCGTCCCAGACCAGCCGCAAGATCTCGCGCCGCCTGGGCTCGGCTATGACCTGCACCGCGTCCATGCTCCTAATTTTAGTCCACGCTGCAGTTTGCCAATCTCGGCGACCTTATTTTAGTCTTGGCTAAATTAACTCCACCGCACCTCCAGGAGCAGGTCATGACCGAGATCACCTACGAGACCGACATCGCCGCCGACCGGGCCCGCGTCCTGGACGCGCTCAACACGCACGACGGTCTGACCGGGTGGTGGACCGACGACGTCAACCGCAAGGACGAGATCCTGTTCTTCAACTTCCCCGGTGTTCCCGAGCCCTTCCAGCTCCGCCGCGACCAGGCCGACCAGGACCGCGTCGCGTGGGTGAGCGTCGGCGCCTTCCCGCCCCACTGGGCCGGCACCGCCATCACGTGGGACCTGACCGAGACGGCCGCGGGGACCCGGGTGGCGTTCTCCCACTCCGGCTTCGCGGAGGACGACAGCGAGATCCCGATGGCCAGCGAGACCTGGGGCCTGCTGATGACCCGGCTGAAGGAGTACGCGGAGACCGGCGAGCCGAACCCGTTCTTCACCGTCTGAGAGCCTGAGCTTCCGAGATGAAGGTCGATGTGCTGACCGCGGCCGTTATCGCCGCACCGTGCGACCGCGTCGCTGCCTACGCGGCCGAACCAGCGCACGCACCCGAGTGGTACGCCAACATCACCTCCGTCACCTGGCGTACCCCGCCGCCGGCGGCGATCGGCACCCGGGTCGCCTTCGTCGCCCGCTTCCTCGGCCGCCGGCTGGCCTACACGTACGAGGTCACCGCGTACGAGCCCGGCCGTCTGCTGGTGATGCGTACGAACCAGGGCCCCTTCCCCATGGAGACCACCTACACCTGGGAGCCCCACGGCCCGCACGCGGAACACACCCGCATGACGCTCCGCAACCGGGGCGAGCCGAGCGGGTTCGCCTCACTCGGCGCGTCCGTGCTGGCGGCAGCCATGCGCCGCGCAGCGCAAGGACCTGGCGCAGCTGAAGGAGCTGCTGGAACCGTGAGGACGGAGACGGGGGTCACTTGGGCGGGAGCGTGCCGACGAAGTCCGTCGCCTCCGTGATCCAGTGACGCAGCACGGAGTCCTCGGCCAGCGCCGGGCCGCCCACCGTCACCCAGCCGCGCATCGGGCGGCCGGTGAAGTCCATGGGACGGGCCTCGGGCCGGGCGAGGGCCCGTGCGCTCCGATCCGGGCCGACCCGGGCGATGAGCTCGTCGCCGACCACCCCCACGGTCATGTTTCCGCCCAGCAGGAAGGCCAGCCCTCCGAACATCCGCTTCTCAGTGAGGGCGGGCCGCTCACCGAGCTGCTCCCGGATCCGTTGGGCCAGCCCTTCGTCGTAGGTCATGAACCCACTCTCCCGCCCCGGGCCGTCACCCGCGCACCGAAAGCCGCCACGGAGAACGATCAGGGGGCGGCGAGCAGGCGGCTCAACGCCGGAAGGACGCGGGAGCGCCAGCCTCCGTCCAGGATGGTGCGGGTGCGCTGCTGGACGGGATCGTCAGGGTCGATTCCGGCGTGCTCCAGGAACAAGCCGGGTGCCGCGGCCCTCGGGCTCCAGTGTCCAGGTGACGGTGGTGTCCAGGCGCCCGCCGCGCCAGGCGATGCGCAGCCGTCGCTGGGGTGCCAGCTCGAGTACCTCGCAGTGCACGATGCCGTCGAAGCCCTGCTGGGGGCGTGGCTCGGTGCGAAAAGTGAACCGGTGGCCCACCACTGGTTGGAAGTCGTTGGGCATTAGCCACCGCGCCAGTCGGTCCGCTTCGGTGAGCGCGCGCCAGACCTTGGCCGGTGGACGGGCCAGGTACGGGTGAGCCGGACCTGCGTGGCCGATTCTCCGCCCGAGCTAAGTGCTTCTGCCCATAGGTTCGCGTGGGGTCAGGTCCAGGCGCTGGGATCACCGAGGTAGAGACCGCAGGCGCAGCCTGACCCCACGCGAACTCACGGGCGGAAGCCCCAAGGGACCCGTCCGATTCAGGTGGTGAGTGCGGGTGCGAGGCCGAACACGGATACCAGAGCCGGGTCGTTGAACGCCGTGATGCGGCTGATCCGGGTACCGATCAGGGTCAGGACCTGGACTCCGTACGCCTCGTAGCGGTCGCCGGCCGCGCGTTTGTAGACCACGAGGGCGGGCTGCCCGTTGGCGAGCGTGGGCACCATTCGCCACAGGCCAGGACGGAGTACGAGGTCGGAGAGGAACCCGACGACGGCCCGGCGGCCGGTGAACCAGGTCGGGGTCGGCGGCATCTCCAGCTCGACGTCAACCCGCAGCAGGTTTACCAGCGCGTCGGCGTCGGCGCGGGTGAACGCGTCGACGTAGCCGTCGAGAAGGACGCGGCGGGTCTGCTCCGCCGGTTCGGCCAGGTCGTCCTCGACCGGTCCGGCCTCGGCCAGGCGGGACCGGGCGCGGCGCAGCGCGCTGTCGACGGCTGCGGTCGTGGTGTCCAGGATCTCGGCGACCTCGGCGGTCCGGAACGCCAGCACGTCACGCAGTGTCAGAACGGCTCGCTGCCGGGCGGACTGGAGCGCGGCGATGAAGGCGAGCCGCACTCCAGTCCGCCCGGCCACCACCGCAGCCGGGTCGTCACCGCCGAACAGCGCGTCGGGTGCGGGCTGGAGCCACGCCACCGACGGCTCGCGGGGCGCCACGGCCGCCCGGTGATCGTCCGTAGGCGCGCCGAGGCCCGACGGAAGCGGTCGTCGGGAGCGCGTTTCCATTGCCGTCAGGCACGTCCTGGTGGCGATCGTGTACAGCCATCGCCGCACCGAGGAGCGGCCCTCGAACCGGTCGAACGCCCGCCACGCGCGCAGATAGGTCTCCTGCACCAGGTCCTCGGCGTCGTGGATCGAGCCGAGCATCCGGTAGCAGTGCGCAAGCAGTTCCGGCCGGAACTGCTCGGTCACGGCGGCGAATTCGGCGTCCGAGGGCATCGCGGTTTCTCCTCAGGGGTGCGGCGAGGGGCAGTGTAGGGCCGTCGCTCAGCCGAGCGGGCTCAGCCCGTCGCCGCCGACGACCCGGTACTCCGGGGCGCTGTCCGTGTTCCCGGCCAGCTCCACGACGGCCTTGGCGACCTGGTCCGCGGTGAGGACGGGTCCCCTGCCCTTGACGAAGGTGTCGCGGTCCACGCCCTGGCGCGCGGCGTAGCCCGCCACCGCCACGGAGCCGACGCCGCCGGCCGGGGTCAGGTCGGGCAGCAGCGTGACGAACCGGATGCCCAGGCCGGCCCGCTGCGACTCGTCGGCCGCGTACCCCCGGATGTACCGGATGGCCGCCTTGGCGCTGGCATATCCGCCGCTGAGCGGGGATCCGCCCAGGACGGCCCCGCTGGACAGCGTGACGACCACGCTGCCCGGCGCCAGCGGCTGCCGCAGCGCCGCCCGGGTCCAGGTGAACACGTGCCGCGTGTCCATGTCCCAGTTGCGGCTGAAGGTCTCCCAGGTGTGCTCGTGCACGGGCGTCATGTGCGGCGCAGCCCCGGCATTGAGGACGAGCAGGCCGGGGCGGTGCGTGCGGATCACGTCCTGCGCGAGCGCTTCGCCGGTGGCGTCGGCGGCGACGGGGGTGAAGCCCTCGCCGAGCTCGTCGCGTACGGCGTTCAGGTCCCGCTCGTGGCGGGCGATGCCGACGACCTGGGTGCCCGCGGCGACCAGGGCGGCGGTGATCGCGCGCCCGAAGCCGCGGCTGGCACCAGTGACGACAGCGGTCTGGAAGAGATAGGACTCAGACATCGGATACTCCGAAGTGGTGGTCGGGTTCGGTCCGTATCAAGACCAGCTGCTGGAGGAAAATCCGTCGCCGCGGTCACCATCGGCAGAGCGGTACGCCCAGGCGCTCAGTCGGTTCAGCTGCGCACCGACCTCAAGGCCATCCCCGCCGACCGGCTCTGGGTCAACCCCGACTGCGGCCTGAAGACCCGCCCCTGGCCCGAAACCCGCGCCCCCTGGAGAACCTCATCGCCGCCGCCGACACAGTCCGCGCAGAGCTGCCCTCGTCCTGACACCAGCATGCTGGGCCAGGAGAGCACAGACCCCGCACTCTCCCGGCCCGGAGTGCGCCAGGCGTCCGTCACCAGGCCGCCGACACCGCCCGCTGCTCCAGGCCGGCGTAATGGATGCGTCGCTTCTGTCCACACGAGAGCCGAACGGAAGCGACGCAATCCCAGGCAATCAACCTCGGGCAGCATCCATGGCCGATGGGCCCTCATGGCAGTCCGTTCGGCCAATGCCATGAAGTTGCGGCCGCGGGGAGCCGACCCGATGCGACGCCCTGTCGGGTATCCGCTTCAGGCCGCCAGCGGGATCACCTCCTCGGGCATGGCCGACGGGCGGAGGAAGGGGAAGGCGCAGTTACCGGGGCGCCGTCCCATGCGTTGTACGGTGAGAGCCGCGAGCAGGGCGGTGCCGGGGCCGGGCACCCAGGTGCCCTCGATGCCGATGTAGCAGATGCCGTCTTCGTCGGCCGCCGAGTCGATCCTGTCCGGGAAGCCGGCCAGCGCGACGCAGAATCCCCACAGGTCAGCGCGGAGTCCGCTGGGGAGGTCTTTGCGCACCCAGACCAGCGCGTGGCCTTCGCCCTCTTTGTCGTACCCGAACGTGATGGCAGCGCCGACACCCTCAGGCAGCGGGTATGCCTCATCGGGGATGTCCTCGGCCATGCCACCGAGGGCATCGGTGATCAGCGCACGCAGCGCGGTGATGACTTCTTCGTCACTGCGCCAGCCATGCAGGGGCGCCCACTGACTGTCCGGGCAGAAGGTGCCGAGGTCCACCACAGGGGCGGGAATCCCGGCCGGCGGGTCTGCGCTGGCCTGACCGGCGACAGCCCGGATCCCGCCCGGGGCGTTCGCGTCGGACCTCGGCGTCAGCGTCATGCAGTCCCGGGGGCGTGCGATGTACTGCGTGAGGAGTTGGCGAATACCGTAAGTCCGCACCTCGTCCTCCAGCCCCGGGGCCGTGAGGATCCACAACTCCCCTTCGTCTGCGACGAGTGCCGCCTCGGCCGCTTTGGGCAATTCGAGCACACGGTGCTCTGCCTTGAAGACCTCCAGCAGCACCTCCACCGGCAGCACCCAGACGTCGTGCGTACGCAGCGGAGTCATTTCCGGCGCCGACGATGCGACAGGCCGTTGTGCCAGGTCCTGGTCGACGGTCGCAACGGACCGGAGGGAATCGTTCGACATAGTTCTTCCTTTCGCCGTGGAATTGAGGCAAAACCAGTCTTCGCGCCGCGCTGACAAGGAGCCATGTAAAGTTGAGAAATCCTTATCACTGTGGGAATTCCCGGCCAGACTCGCGGCCCCGATTCCACTTAGGGGTGCTGGGCCGGGGCTCCACTCCTCGCGGCACCTACTTCGATGTACACCCCAAGCCAGGCGCGCGATCCGTCGAGCGTCGAATAACCGGTGCACGCCTTCACGCCCAAGGTGCGGCTTGTCGCCGTGGGCACGATCCACGAGGGCGCCGATGCCCATCCCCGGACTGACGCCGAGCCGGGGCGAAGCCCACTCGGGCCAACACCGCAGCGGCTGGACAGTGCCCCTCCTGTACCACGCCTACTGCTCAGGACGCTCCGTGTCCGAGACGCCAGGCTCCTCATGCGCCTCGGTGGGCTCGGGCGGCTGGTCGTAGGCGCTCAGCAGGCTTTCGATGCGCTGGTTGTTGATGGACTGCCGGTCGTAGAGGCACTTCGCGTACCGGGACAGGAGAACCTCCACACTGTTCCCCGCCCGCTGCGCGACTTCGGCGGGGTCTGCGCCCGCGCACAGCCAGGTGGACAAAGCCGAGTGCCGCAGGTCGTACGGGCGTCTCGCGAGCGGTGTGCCGGCGAGGGCAGGTGACAGGGCGAGAGCGCGGGATTCGTGCCAGACCCGGTGGTAGGTGGTGTAGCCGATGATGCCGCCGCTTTCGGTGAAGAACAGCCGGCCGTCGTCGGCAGTGCCGAAAGTGGCCACGCTGTCCCGCCACAACGCCACCAGGTGCGGCGGCAGGGGCACGACCCTCGTCTCCCCCGGAGGACGGTTCTTCAGACCGCGCTCGTCGTGGAGGCGGCCGGTGTCCGTCCATCGCTTGCCCGCCTGGGGCAAGGTGCGGTGCGCGATCAGCCGCCCCCAGCCGTTTGCGGGCAGGCGGCAGTCCGGCAGCGCGACGGCGATGGCCTCTTCCGGGCGCAGGCCCGCGTAGTACATGCCCGCGAACAGCCCGACCAGCCGACGGCCGCGGGCCCGGCGGTATCCGCCGACGTAGGAGATGGCCGTCAGCAGATCCCGTGCCTGGTGCGGGTTGGCCACCACCCGCGGGTCCACCGCGACCGCCGGCTTGGGCACGCGCCAGCGGACCCGGTGCAGCGGATGACTGCCCAGTTCACCCCGCTCGACGGCGTAGTGGAGGGCGTGCACCAGCACCTTGCGCTTGCGGCGCATCGTCTCCACCGCCGCCTCGCCGCCGTCGAGCTTGCGCCGCAGCGACTCCAGCACCTCGCGCGCCAGAACCGGATCGTGCAGGTCGACCAGGGGCCGGGACGCCTTCGCCACCCACTGCAGCACCAGCCGGTCCTCCGCCGGCAGCTCCCCCTGCCCCGGCCCGGACACGACAAAAGCCCAGTGCCGCAGGGCACGGCGTAGCACCTGCTCGTTCGGCCGCCCGGGCACGTCCCAGAACATCGCCATCGTGATGGCGGTCAGCGCCTCGCTGACCTCGTCTCGGGTCTTCGCCGCCCGGCCGGGCCAGTGTGCCCGCGCGTACTCGGTCGCGAAGGCATACCAACTCAGCTGGGACGGGCCCCGGGATCCGTGCGCAGAGCCGTTCCCTTGGGCCAGGCCCGCGCGGATGGCCCGCACCAACTCCGCGCCGAACTCACCAGCCATCTCCGCGACCGCGTTGTCGCGTCCTTGGAGCCTCGCGCTCGCGTCGCTGTGCGGAAGTGCCCGGCTTCGGTCCAGTGGGGATTCGAAGCCGCCTTCGGCACGATCATCCCGACGCTCGTATGGATCCATGCCCGCCTCCTCTTGATCGGCAGAGGCATGACTGCCCGCACATCCGACCCAGACATCCCCCAACCCGGGCGAACCCGGACCACGCCGGATTGACGGATGGCGATCCGTAGGGCGTTCGTCACGCACTAAGATCCACAACGAAGGTGAGCCCGGTTTCACAGAACGCAACAACGGATAACTCGCCGCGATCTTAACCGCAGACGATCCACTGCGCAGGACCATCGAAAGTTCCTGACTTGCCCCTCGATTCGCCTGACGGGCTATCAGAACGAGCGTCAAATGAGCGTCACGAGCGTCATTTCAGCGTCAAGATATCGCCCGTAGCGCCCACACCGCACATAATGCGCACGCACAAGACCGCAGGTCAGGCACCCTTTGCCGCAGGCTCAAGGACCGCCACGCACTCCACGTGGTGCGTCATCGGGAACAGGTCGAACGCCCGCAGGAACCGCACCCGGTATCCCCCGGTCGCGAAGTAGGCGATGTCGCGGGCGAGGGCCGCCGGGTCGCAGGCTACGTAGGCGATGCGGCGGGCGCCGAGGGAGGCGAGGTGGGCGACGGTGGACTTGCCGGCGCCGGCGCGCGGGGGGTCGAGGACGATGAGGTCGGCCTGGGTGATGCCGGTGCGGGGGAGGACGGATTCGACCTTGCCGTGTTCGATACGGACACGGTCGAGGTCGGCGAGGTTGTGGCGGGCGTCCTCGACGGCTCGCTTGCCGGATTCGATGCCGAGGACGGCGCCGGTGTCGCCGACGCGCTCGGCGATGGCACCGGCGAAGAGGCCGACGCCGCAGTAGAGGTCGAGGGCGGTCTCGCCCTTGCGCGGGGTGAGGCCCTGCATGACGGCCTCGACGAGGAGGTCGGGCGCCTTCGTGTGGACCTGCCAGAAGCCGCCGGAGCCGACCCGCCAGGTGCGGTCCTCGGCGCGCTCACGGACGAAGCCGCGGCCGTGGACGCGGTGGACGCCGTCCTGTTCGTCGACGCGCATGACGGAGACCGGGCGGTCGAGCTCTACGAGGGGGAGGCGGCCGCCGGGCTTGGGGGTGAGGATGACCTGGCGGTCGTTGGAGCCGGTGGCGGCGATGGCCTCTACGGTGGCGATGCCGGGCCAGTCGCGGGACTCGATGCCGAGCTCACTGACGCCGGGGGCGGCGATGAGGCAGCGGTCGACCGGCTCGACCTCGTGGGAGCGGTGGCGGCGCAGGCCTGCGCGGCCGTCGTCGTCGACCGCGTACTGCACGCGCGTGCGCCAGGCCGGGACCTCGCCCTTCGGCAGTTTGTCGCCGGGGACGGGCTCGACGGTGCTGTTCCAGCCGACGTCTTCCGGGGTGAGGCCGGCGAGGCGGGCCAGCTGCTCGGTGATGACCTGGACCTTCAGCCGGCGCTGGGCGCCGGGCGAGGCGTGCTGCCAGTCGCAGCCGCCGCACTTGCCGGGGCCGGAGAAGGGGCAGGGCGCCTCGACGCGGTCGGCGGAGGCCTCCAGGATCTCGACGGCGTCGGCGCGCAGGAAGCGCGAGTCGGGGCCGCCCTCGGTGACCTGGGCGATCACGCGCTCACCGGGGAGCGCGTGCCGTACGAACAGCACCTGGGCCCGGTCGTGTCCCGGAAGGACGGTCCGGGCGATGCAGTGGCCGCCGTGCGCCACCGGGCCGACCTCGACCTCGTAGCGCTCGCCGACCAGGGCGTCGGCCTCAGGAGCCTTCGTACGGTGCTGCATGACGGAACCAGGCTCCAAGCGGGGGGGCGGGGTGGGGCAGGGGTGGTGCGACGACAGCTCACCAGTCTACGTCCCGCCGCCCCTCCCGGATCACCGCTTGTCGCTGGAGGCCTTCGGCCGACCGGGCCGCCCGGCCTCGCCGCGCCGCACCGAGCCCGGGGCGTTCCACTCGGCTCCCCGCCGCTGCCGCAGCTTGGCCCGCTCGGAGGACTCCAGCTGCCATGGCACCGAGGTGACCATGACGCCCGGGGTGAAGAGCAGCCGGCCCTTGAGCCGCAGGGCGCTCTGATTGTGCAGCAGGTGCTCGTACCAGTGGCCGACCACGTACTCCGGGATGTAGACGGAGACGACATCGCGCGGGCTGGCCCGCCGCAGGCTCTTGACGTACTCGATGATCGGCCGGGTGATCTCGCGGTAGGGCGAGTCCAGCACCTTCAGCGGTACGTCGATGCCGCGCCGGTGCCACTCCGCCTGGAGCGCCTTGGTGTCGGCGGGGTCGACGTTGATGCTGAGCGCCTCCAGCGTGTCCGAGCGGAAGAGCTTGGCGTAGGACAGCGCGCGCAGCGTCGGCTTGTGGACCTTGGAGACCAGCACGATGGAGTGCACCCGGGACGGCAGGACGGTGTCCTCGCCGTCGTCCTCGGTGGCGGCCAGCTCACCGGCGACGCGGTCGTAGTGGCGGCGGATGGCGGTCATGATCACGTAGAAGATGACCATGCCGAGCACCGCGACCCAAGCGCCGTGGGTGAACTTCGTCAGCAGCACGATGATCAGCACGAGGCCGGTGAAGAAGGCGCCGAAGGTGTTGATCGCGCGGGAGCGGATCATGCGGCGGCGCGTGGCCGGGTCGGTCTCGGTGCGCAGGTGGCGGTTCCAGTGCCGGACCATGCCGATCTGGCTGAGGGTGAAGGAGACGAAGACGCCGACGATGTAGAGCTGGATGAGCCGGGTGGAGTCCGCGCCGTAGAGGTAGACCAGGACGGCGGCGAAGCCGGCCAGCAGCACGATGCCGTTGCTGAAGGCGAGCCGGTCGCCGCGGGTGTGCAGCTGGCGCGGGAGGTAGCGGTCCTGGGCGAGGATCGAGCCGAGCACCGGGAAGCCGTTGTACGCGGTGTTGGCGGCCAGGAAGAGCACCAGGGCCGTGACGGCGGCCAGGAAGATGAACGGGATCGAGCCGTTGCCGAAGACCGCCGCCGCGACCTGCGCGATGACGGGGTCCTGGGTGAAGGAGGCGCCGACCGGGACACCGTTGTGCAGGAGGTCCGTGGCCGGGTTTTCCGCCATGCGCACGCCGGTGTTGATGGCCAGCGCGATGATGCCGCAGAACATGGTGACGGCCAGCACGCCCATCGCGGCGAGCGTGGTGGCGGCGTTCTTGGACTTGGGCTTGCGGAAGGCGGGCACGCCGTTACTGATCGCCTCGACGCCGGTCAGGGCGGCACAGCCGGAGGAGAAGGCCCGCAGCAGCAGGAAGACCAGTGCGAAACCGGCCAGCCCGGTGTGCTCGGCCTTGATCGTGTAGCCGGCGGTCGGGGCGTGCATGTCGTCGCCGGTGGCGATCCGGAAGATGCCCCAGGCGATCATGGCGAAGACACCGAGGACGAACGCGTACGTCGGGATGGCGAAGACGGTGCCCGACTCCCGTACGCCCCGCAGGTTCATCAGCATCAGTACGACGATCATCCCGACCGCGCCCAGCACCTTGTGCTCGACGAAGAACGGCACGGCCGAGCCGAGGTTCTCCACGCCGGAGGCGACCGACACCGCCACGGTCAGGACATAGTCGACGAGCAGCGCGCTGGCGACGGTGAGCCCGGCGCGCGGGCCGAGGTTGGTCGTGGCGACCTCGTAGTCGCCGCCGCCGGAGGGATAGGCGTGGACGTTCTGCCGGTACGAGGCCACCACAGTGAACATCAGTACGACGACGGCGACCGCGATCCACGGGCTGAAGTGATAGGCCGACACACCGGCGATGGACAGGACCAGCAGGACCTCACCCGGTGCGTACGCGACGGAGGACAGCGGGTCGGAGGCGAAGACGGGCAGCGCGAGCCGCTTGGGGAGGAGCGTTTCCCCGAGCTTGTCGCTGCGCAGCGCCCGGCCGATCAGGATCCGTTTCGGCAAGTCGGTCAGTTTGGACACCCCAGGATGTTAAGGGTTCGTCAAGATGCGCACGTACCCGGGACTCCCTTCCGCAGTACCTCCGTGTGTAGCTTTGGCCCGGGTCTGAGAACCTGTAAAGAGCTCAGCAAAACCAGCCAAAGCAGTTGACAGCCGGAAGGACGGTCGTGCACGTCGTCATCATGGGTTGCGGGAGGGTGGGCTCCACTCTCGCGCACTCCCTCGAACAGCAAGGTCATACGGTCGCCGTGATCGACCAGGACCCGACGGCCTTCCGCCGCCTGGGCGCCGGGTTCAGCGGCCGCCGGGTGACCGGCATCGGGTTCGACCAGGACACACTGCGCGAGGCCGGGATCGAGGAGGCGGGAGCCTTCGCGGCCGTCAGCAGCGGCGACAACTCCAACATCATCGCGGCCCGCGTGGCCCGCGAGATGTTCGGCATCGAGAATGTCGCGGCCCGTATCTACGACCCCCGGCGCGCCGAGGTCTACCAGCGCCTCGGCATCCCCACCGTGGCCACCGTGCGGTGGACCGCGGACCAGATGCTCCGCCGGCTGCTGCCGTCCGGAGCCGAGCCCCTGTGGCGCGACCCCAGCGGCGGGGTGCAGCTCGCCGAGGTGCACATCTCCCCCGCATGGATCGGCCACAAGGTCAGCAAGCTCCAGGAGGAGACAGGGGTGCGTGTGGCGTTCCTCACCCGGCTGGGCGAGGCCATGCTGCCGAGCTCCCAGACGGTGCTCCAGGAAGGTGACCTGGTGCACGTCATGATGCGTACCGACGAGGTCGAACAGGTCGAGGCGACGTTCGCCAAGGGCCCTGAGGAGGGTCACTGATGAGAGTCGCCATCGCCGGGGCCGGCGCGGTGGGCCGCTCGATCGCGGCCGAGCTGCTGGAGAACGGCCACGAGGTCCTTCTCGTCGACAAGAACCCCAGCTCCATCTCCGTGGAGCGGGTCCCGCAGGCCGAGTGGCTGCTCGCCGACGCCTGCGAGATCACCTCGCTGGACGAGGCTGCGCTGCAGCGCTGCAACGTCGTCATCGCCGCCACCGGGGACGACAAGGTCAACCTCGTCGTCTCGCTGCTGGCCAAGACCGAGTACGGGGTGCCCCGGGTCGTCGCCCGGGTCAACAATCCCAAGAACGAGTGGCTGTTCAACGAGGCCTGGGGCGTGGACGTCGCCGTCTCCACCCCGCGCCTGATGTCGGCCCTGGTCGAGGAGGCCGTCAGCGTCGGCGACCTCGTACGCCTGATGCGCTTCAGCCAGGGCGACGCCAACCTCGTCGAGCTGACCCTGCCGCCCGAGGCCGCCCTCGTCGGCACCCGGGTCGGCGACGTCGAGTGGCCGCTGGACACCTCCCTGGTCACCATCATCCGGGGCCACCGAGTGCTCACCCCGTCCAAGGACGACGCCCTGGAGGCGGGTGACGAGCTGCTGTTCGTCGCGGCCCCGCACCGGGAGGAGCAGCTGGAGGACCTGCTGTCGCTCCAGCGCAACGGCTCCGCCGAGGGCTGACGCGTACGGATACGGAGCCGGGCCCGGACCTGATGGTCCGGGCCCGGCTCCGTATCCGTGAGGACTCAGTTCGCGGCGGCTTCCTTACGGGCGGCCTCCGCCTCCTTCTCGGCGGCCTCGGCCGCCTCCATCTCCGCGATCACGTCGATCGGCGGCGGAGCCTTGGCCAGGAAGACCCAGGTCAGGTAGACGCAGAGCAGGAAGGGCGGGATGCCGAGGGCGACCTTGACCCATCCGAGCTGGGTGGCGTTGCCCCACAGGTAGAGAGGGAAGAGGATCGCGGACTTGGCGAGCAGGATGATGCCCCAGGCCCAGGTGGCCTTGGTGTAGGCGACCCGGCGGCCGGGGTTGCGATCCCGCCAGGAGAGGTTCTCCTTGAGGATCGGGCCGAGCAGCAGCCCGATCAGCGGGAAGCCGGCCATGGCGGAGACCACGTAGGCGACGGCCAGCCCGAGCGTGTAGAGCATGCCGGGGAGGTAGAAGTTCTTGGCGTTGCCGGACATCATCGCGAAGACGACGCCGAAGGCGACTCCGAAGACCCCGCTGAAGGCGTGCTTGAGGGTCTGCTTCTTCGCCAGCCGCGCCAGCGCCAGGACCAGGCTGAGCCCCAGCGCCGCGATGCCGGCGATGTGGATGTCCCGGTTGATCGTGTAGATCGTGACGAAGACCAGGCCGGGCACGGTGGTGTCCACCATGCCCCACACCCCGCCGAACGCCTCCAGGAGCGCATGGTCGGCGGCCGCCCTGGAGGCGGCCGCGTCATGCTCGGGCTCGGCCCCCGCCTCGCTCTGGGGCTCGGTCCGCTTTTCGATCGACGCCACGCTTACTCCTGTCCGACCGGACGCAACTCGTACTTGGGGTTGAACAGCACCGGCCGGCCGCGGTTCATGGAGATCCGCCCCGACGCGATGATCCTTCGGCCCGGCTCTATGCCCACGATGCTGCGGCGGCCCAGCCAGACCACGTCCAGCGCCGCGGAGCCGTCGAACAGCTCCGCCTCCAGCGCCGGCACACCGGCACGCGGCCGCAGCGTCACGGCGCGCAGTGTACCGGTCACGCTCACTATCTGCCGGTCGTGGCAGTCGCAGATCCGCGTGCACCCGGTCGCCAGGGCATCCTCCTGCAGCTCCTCGGAGTGCAGTTCCTCCTGGGTCGAGGACAGGCGGTCGAGCATCCGGCGAAAACGGCTCGCGGGTCGGTCCGAACGGGTGGCACCACTCATGGCTCAAAGCCTACCGGGCAGGGCGGACAGGATCACTTCTCGAATCGGTAGCCCATGCCGGGCTCGGTGACGAAGTGCCGGGGGTGGGAGGGGTCGGACTCCAGCTTGCGGCGGAGCTGGGCCATGTAGACCCGCAGGTAGTTGGCCTCCGTGCCGTAGGCGGGGCCCCAGACCTCCTGGAGGAGCTGTTTCTGGCTGACCAGCCGGCCGGTGTTGCGGACCAGGACCTCCAGCAGGTGCCATTCGGTGGGCGTGAGGCGTACGTCGGCGCCGTCCCGGTTGACCTTCTTGGCCGCCAGGTCGACGGTGAAGGACTCGGTCTCGACCGTGGAGGCGTCGTCCTCGGGACCGGCGGGCTGTGCGCGCCGCACCGCCGCGCGCAGCCGGGCCAGCAGCTCGTCCATGCCGAACGGCTTGGTCACGTAGTCGTCCGCCCCCGCGTCCAGCGCCTCGACCTTCTCGTCGGAGGTCTGGCGGGCGGACAGCACGATGATCGGCACCCGCGTCCAGCCTCGCAGGCCGCGGATCACGTCTACGCCGTCCATGTCGGGCAGTCCGAGGTCCAGCACGACGACGTCCGGGTGGCGGGCGGCGGCGAGCTGCAGCGCGGTCGCACCGTCGTGGGCGGCGTCGACCTCGTACTTGCGGGCCCGCAGGTTGATCACGAGAGCGCGCACGATCTGCGGCTCGTCGTCCACCACGAGCACCCGGTTCATTCTTTCTCCTTCTTTTTTTGGAGGCGAATTCGCCTCCATTGCGCTCAGCCACTGTCGACAGTCGACGTGCTCGGTCGCTCGTACCTCGCTCCCTGCGCGCGTCTCCTTTTCGACAGCGGCCGCTTCACTTTGGCTCATTCGCCTACGTCGACCGCAGATCCTGGGTTACCGCGGCCCGGAGTGTCAGGACCATGGTCATCCCGCCGCCCGGGGTGTCCTCGGCGACCAGTGTGCCGCCCATGGCCTCGGTGAAGCCGCGGGCGACCGCGAGGCCGAGGCCGACGCCGGTGCCGCGCGGGGTGTCGCCGTAGCGCTGGAAGGGCTCGAAGATCCGGTCCTTGGCGGCGTCGGGGACGCCGGGGCCGCGGTCGACGACCCGGAGTTCGACCCGGTTGCCCAGCGCGCTGGCCGCGACGAGCACCTTGGAGCCGGGCGGGCTGTACTTGACCGCGTTCTCGACCAGGTTCGCGGCGGCGCGCTCCAGGAGGCCGGGGTCGGCGGCGACCATGGGCAGGGTCTCCGGGATGTCGAGGAGGACGCTGCCTTCGGGCACTCCGCCCAGCGCCATCGGGACCACCTCGTCGAGGTCGGTCGCGCGCATCAGCGGGGTGACGGTGCCGGTCTGGAGGCGGGACATGTCCAGGAGGTTGCCGACGAGGTGGTCGAGCCGGTCCGCGCCGTTCTCGATGCCCTCCAGGAGCTCGGCCTCGTCCTCGGGGGACCAGGCGACGTCCACGGAGCGCAGCGAGGAGACGGCGGCCTTGATGCCGGCGAGCGGCGTGCGCAGGTCGTGCGACACGGCGGCGAGCAGCGCGGTACGGATCCGGTTGCCCTCTGCCAGCTCGCGTGCGTGTGCGGCCTCGTCCTCCAGGCGGCGGCGGTCCAGGGCCACGGCGGCCTGCGCGGCGAAGGCGGAGAGCACGCGCCGGTCGGAGGCGGGCAGCACGCGCCCGGTGAGGGCCAGCGAGAGCCGGTCGTTGACGGGCACCTCGACGTCCGCGTCCTCGGGGCGGCCGCAGGGGGCGGCGCCGACGCTCGCCGCACAGCTCCAGTTGTCGTGTTCGCTCTCGCGCTCCAGGAAGGCGACGGAGTCCATGGCGAAGGTCTCGCGGACCCGCTCCAGCAGCGCGTCCAGGGAGCTCTCGCCGCGCAGGACGCTTCCCGCCAGGAAGGACAGGATTTCCGCCTCCGAGCGCAGCCGGGCCGCCTGCTGGGTGCGGCGGGCGGCCAGGTCCACGACGGAGGCGACCGAGACGCCGACCACGACGAAGATGGCGAGGGCCAGGATGTTCTCGGGCTCGGCGATGGTGAAGGCGTGGGTGGGCGGCGTGAAGTAGTAGTTGAGCAGCAGCGATCCGCCGAGCGCCGAGACGAGCGCCGGGAACAGCCCGCCGACGAGCGCCGCCGCGACCGTCAGGGCCAGGAACAGCAGCATGTCGGTGGCCAGGCCCAGGCCCGGGTGCCAGGTGGTCAGCACCAGCGCGAGCAGCACCGGCCCCGCCGCTCCGACGAGCCAGCCGGCGACGACGCGGGAGCGGCCGAGCCGCGCGCCGCGTGCGATGGGCAGGCCGCGGCCCTTGGCGGCCTCCTCGTGGGTGACGATGTGGACGTCGAGGTCCGGGCCGGAGTCGCGGGCAGCGGTCGCGCCGACGCCCGGCCCGAAGACGTACTGCCAGGTCTTGCGGCGGCTGGTGCCCAGCACGATCTGGGTGGCGTTGACCCCCCGCGCGAAGTCCAGCAGCGCGGTGGGCACGTCGTCGCCGACGACATGGTGGAAGGAGCCGCCGAGCTCCTCCACCAGGGTCCGCTGGACCGTCAGCTCCTTTGCCGATCCCGCTATCAGCCCGTCGCCGCTCACGATGTGCACGGCGAGGATCTCGCCTCCCGCGCCCTTGGCCGCCATGCGCGCGGCGCGGCGGATGAGCGTACGCCCCTCCGGGCCGCCGGTGAGGCCGACGACGATGCGCTCGCGGGCCTGCCAGGTGGTGGAGATGCTGTGGTCGGCGCGGTACTGCCGGAGGTACTCGTCGACCCGGTCGGCGACCCACAGCAGGGCCAGCTCGCGCAGCGCGGTGAGATTCCCGGGCCGGAAGTAGTTGGACAGGGCCGCGTCGACCCGGTCGGGGGCGTAGATGTTGCCGTGCGCCATACGGCGGCGCAGCGCCTGTGGCGACATGTCGACCAGCTCTATCTGGTCGGCCCGGCGGACCACCTCGTCGGGGACGGTCTCGCGCTGCCGTACGCCCGTTATGGACTCCACGACATCGCCGAGGGACTCCAGGTGCTGGATGTTGACCGTGGACACCACGTCTATCCCGGCCTGGAGCAGCTCCTCGACGTCCTGCCACCGCTTGGCGTTGCGCGAGCCCGGCACATTGGTGTGCGCCAGCTCGTCCACCAGGGCCACGGCCGGGCGGCGGGTGAGCACCGCGTCCACGTCCATCTCGGTGAACGCCGCGTCGCGGTACTCGATCTCCCGGCACGGCAGGATCTCCAGCCCGGCCAGCAGTTCCTCGGTGCGCGGGCGCCGGTGCGGCTCGACATAGCCGACGGCCACATCGGTCCCCCGCTCCACGCGCCGGTGCGCCTCGGCCAGCATGGCGTAGGTCTTGCCCACGCCGGGTGCCGCCCCGAGGTAGACGCGCAGCTTGCCCCGTACCCCCTTTGCCCCTGTTGCCATGGTCCCATCCTCCGCTCGGCGGCCAGCCTAGGCATGGACGTGTCCCCCGGCACCGGCCGAGGGCCCGCGCGGGCGTCAAGGATCCGTATGGAATCGGCTGGAATCGGCGCGGGCCGGCAAAGGGAACCACCAAGTCCGATTAATGAAATGTTCAGGGAAGTCTGTGGATCCACTCATGCGCTTGTAACAAACTCCCAGCCCATGGGACTCCTCGACAACGTCAGCAACGCCCCTTGCGGGAGCGAGAGCAAGCCGTCGGCCCGGGGAGCCACCGTCTGGCTCACCGGTCTCCCGAGTGCGGGCAAGACCACGATCGCCCAGACCCTCGCCGGGCGGCTGCGCGGCACCGGCCGCCGCGTGGAGGTGCTGGACGGTGACGAGATCCGCCGCTTCCTGTCCGCCGGCCTCGGCTTCAGCCGCGAGGACCGCAACACCAACGTCCAGCGGATCGGCCTGGTCGCCGAGATCCTGGCCCGCAACGGCATCGTCGTCCTCGTCCCGGTCATCGCGCCCTACGCCGACAGCCGCACTGCGGTCCGCGAGCGTCATGCGCGCAGCGGCGCCTGCTTCTACGAGGTGCATGTCTCCACACCGGTCGAGGTCTGCTCCGCCCGCGATGTGAAGGGTCTGTACGCCCGGCAGGCAGCCGGTCAGCTCACCGGGCTGACGGGTGTGGACGACCCTTACGAGGCCCCGGAGCGGCCCGACCTGCGCATCGACACCCAGGACGCGGCGCCCGAGGATTCGGCCGGCGCGGTGTACGCGATGCTGGCGGCGCGGGGGCTGGTGAAGTGAGCCCCCTGCACCCGGCCGACGTCCGGCGGCCGGAGATCACCCGCCCGGAGTACGGACGAGCTGAATGACGAGCTGAATCCAGCCCGTCCGGCGATTGAGGCAGAAAACGAGGCCCGCACCTGTGAGCAGGTGCGGGCCCCGGATGCGTACAGCGCGGAGCGCCTAGTGGACCTCGGTGATCTCCGGGCCGCGGCGCATCGGGTCGATGCCGTCGGAGAAGCGGCCCTCGGCGTCCTGGGAGACGCCCTCGGGCACCATCTGGGCGTCGTTGGGCAGCTTGAGGACGATCGGGTCGCGCGGGGCCATCGGGGATTCACCGCGCAGGACGACGGTGTCACGGAAGACGGCTTCGAGCAGTCCGGCGGCCTGGGGCTGGACGGCGCCCTGGCCGGAGATGACGCCCCGCAGGAACCAGCGGGGGCCGTCGACGCCGACGAAGCGGACCAGCTGGACGCCGTTGGTGCCGTCGGGCAGCTGCACGGGGACCTGCGCGCGCAGTTCCCAGCCGAGAGGGCCCTCGACGAGGTCGACGATGCCGCCCTGTTTGGTGATGCCGGAGGCGATCTCGTCCCGTACCTCGCCCCAGATGCCCTCGGACTTGGGGGCGGCGAAGGCCTGCAGCTGGATGGCGCTGTCGCGCAGCACCACCGTGGCGGCCACGATGGACTCGCCGGCCACCTCGACCCGCAGTTCCATGCCCTCGACCCCGGGCACGAACAGCCCGCCGAGGTCGACCCGGCCCTCGCCGGGCTCCTTGACCTCGCTCACATCCCAGGGGCCGTCCGGCCGCGGGGCGGGCGGAAGGTTGTACCGACGGGACTCCCCGGAGTCGTCAGCCGACTCCTCGGCGTCTTCGGCCAGCTCGTCAGCGCCATTGGCTTCGAGCTCGTCGAGGGCGTCTGCGCGCTCCTTGCGACGACGTCGGAACACGTCACTTTCCTTCCCGGTCTGCTGCGATGACCGAAGCGTATCCATTGCCGGCCTCGGGCGTTACCACCCCGCCCACCATCGAGGGATGTCCCCCGGTGGAGCCGAAGCCCCCAGTGCCCCTGGCAGAGTCCGGCAGCTCCGCGACCTCGTGGAAGCGGACCCGCTCGACCTGCTGGACGACCAGCTGGGCAATCCGGTCGCCCGGCTCGAACCGCACGCTCTCACGCGGGTCCAGGTTGACCACGATCACCTTGATCTCTCCACGGTACCCGGCATCAATGGTTCCCGGGGCATTCACCATGGCCACACCGCAGCGGGCGGCCAGTCCGCTGCGCGGGTGTACGAAGGCCGCGTACCCCTCGGGGAGCGCGATCGCCACTCCGGTGGGCAGCACCGCGCGCTCGCCGGGGGCGAGTTCCGCGGCCTCGGTGGTGATCAGGTCGGCGCCCGCGTCGCCCGGCTGCCCGTACGCGGGGACGGGGACGCCGGCGTGCAGGCGCCGGAGCTGCACATCCAGGAACGGACGGCTCACGGGTTCACCTCGAAGGCGCGGGCGACCCGCACCTGGTCGGGGTCGGCCATGGCGGCATTGACCTCTTCCGGGCGGCCGTTGTTCGTGAAGTGTTCGAGCTTGACCTCGATGAAGAGCGCGTCCGCGCGGACCGCGACGGGCCCGTCGGGGGCGCCGATCCGGCCGGTGGCGGTCGCGTAGATCTTGCGCCCGGCGACGGCGGTGACGCGCGCGTCCAGGAAGAGGGTGCTGCCGACCGGGACGGGGCGTACGTAGTCGGTCTCCAGGCGGCCGGTGACCGCGATGGTGTGCAGCAGCCAGGTGAGCGAGCCGAGGGTCTCGTCCAGCGCGGTGGCCAGTACGCCGCCGTGCGCGAGGCCCGGGGCGCCCTGGTGGGCGGGCTGGACGGTGAACTCGGCGGTGACGCTCACCCCGTCCCCCGCCCGCGCCTGGACGTGCAGGCCGTGGGGCTGTGCCTCGCCGCACCCGAAACACTGGTCGTAGTGCGCCCCGAGCACCTCACCGGGCGCGGGCGCGTCGGGGTGCCGCACCGGTGCGGCCGCGTCCGGTGGCGGGGTAAGGCTTGTTGCTCGACTCACGCGGGAGACCCTACCCTCCTGCGGGATCCTTTCCAGCCGTGTGTCCGTTGGTCCTTCCAGCACTGCCCAGCACTGGAGCGCCCATGAGTCCGAAGTCCGTCGTCGTCACCGGAGCCGGCAGCGGAATCGGCCTCGCCATCACTCTTGAGCTCGCGCATGCCGGTTTCGACGTGATCGGCAGCGTGCGCAGCGAGGACAAGGCGGACGCCCTGCGCAAGCAGGTGGAGCGGACGGGGGCGGCGGTGCGCACGGTGCTGCTCGATGTCACCGACCCGACCTCCACCGTCAAGGCCTTCACCGAGATCGCCACGATGACCGACGGCGGCCCCTGGGCCGTGGTCAACAACGCGGGTTTCGCCCAGCCCGGTGCGATCGAGGACGTGGACGACGAGCAGGTGCGGCGGCAGCTGGAGACCAATCTGATCGCCCCCGCGCGCATCGCGCGCCTGGTGCTGCCCACCATGCGCGAGCGGCGCGCGGGCCGGATCGTCAACATCTCCTCGATCTCCGGCCGGGTCTCGATGCCGATGCTCGGCTGGTACTGCGCCAGCAAGCAGGGCCTGGAGGCGGTCACCGACGCCCTGCGCATGGAGACCGCGCCGTTCGGGGTGAAGGTCGTCCTGATCGAGCCGGGCTCGTACGCCACCGGGATATGGCAGCAGTCCGCCGGCCTGCTGCCGGAGAGCCGGTCCTCCGCGTACGCCGACCAGTACGAGGCCGTCGGCGGCGTGCTCGGCCGCGACCTGCCCGGGCCCCGCCCGGTCGCCCTGGCAGTGCTCAGGGCCCTCACCGCCCGCCGCCCTCAGCCGCGCTACCTGGTGGGCGGCAACGCCCGTTCCGCGGCCGTCCTGGACGCCGCGCTGCCGACCGCCGCCACGGACTGGGCCAAGCAGCTCGCGACGGGCCTGCGCGCGGCGCCGCCCCGGGCCGCGCGGGCCGTGGAGCGGGTGCGCGGCCGCCTCGGGCGCTGAGAGCCTGTGTCTGAGCCCCGGCCGGGCGCCCGCCGCCTGGCACGCACGCCCGCTGACCCGGCCGGGGCTCAGACACAGGCTCTGACAGGGCGGCCTGGAGCGTCTGCGAAGCTGGGCACATGCAGCCTTACGACGAACGCCTCACCGTGCCGCGCTCCTGGTGGCTCATCGCCGCCGGCTCCGGGTTCGCCTTCGCGCTGATCCTGCTGCCGGTGGGCACCCTGCCGATGCTGGCGGGCCTGGTCGGCGGCGGGGCGCTGGCGGCCGCCGCGGTGAGTTCGTACGGGTCGGCGCGGATCCGCGTCGTGGCGGGTTCGCTGGTCGCGGGGGACGCGAGGATCCCGGTGGAGGCGCTGGGCGAGGCGACGGTGCTGGACGCCGACGAGGCGATCGCCTGGCGGCGTCACAAGGCCGACCCCCGGGCTTTCATGCTGCTGCGTGCGTACATCCCGACGGCGCTGAAGGTCGAGATCACGGACCCGGCGGATCCGACGCCGTATGTGTACCTGTCGACCCGCTCGCCGCAGCGGCTGGCCTCCGCGCTGGACGCGGTCAGGGCTCGATAGCCGGCCGCTCGTCGGGCGGGCCCAGCACGTCCCAGGGCACCAGGTGCTCGCGGAGGTCCTTGCGGACACGCTCGGCGAGTCTGTGGGTGTCGCGCCGGTTCATGACGGCGCCGATGGCCGCCCCGACCATGAACGGGGTCAGGGTCGGCAGATTGCGCATGGTGCGCTTCAGGAGCTGCTGGCGCAGCTCCCGTTTCATTCTCACGCCGAGCGCGAGGTCGAGCGTGGACGGCTTGGTGACATCGATGCCACGCCGCTGGGTCCACTCGGCGAGATAGACGGTCGCGCGCTGCCGTACGGAGCCGTGGGCGCGCAGCCCGTAGACCTCGTGCAGCTCGGCGATGAGCTTGTACTCGACGACGGCGACCGCGAAGGTCTCCGTCACCAGCTCGGCCGCCATCGCGGGCGGAGTGGGCAGCATCGCGGCCGCCCCGACGCCCGCGCCGACGGTCGCGGTGCTCTTCACGGCGCCGCTGATCAGCTTGTCCGCGATCTCCTCGGGGCCCAGGCCCGGGAACTGTTCCCGGAGCGTGGCGAGGTCGCGTACGGGAATCCGCGGGGCCGTCTCGATGAGCCGTTCCGCGAGGGTTGTGAGCCCCTTGCGGCCGACTCCGAGCGCCTCCCTGGTGCGGGAGCCCCATGAGGAGCCCCTGGCGGCGCCCACAGCGCCTCCGGCGCGCTGGGCAGGGTCTGCGCCATTCGCGTCCTGTGCGCCCGCGAGCGAGGCCACGTGGCCTCGCTCGTCGCCGCTTCCCATCCCAGTCAGGCCGCGCAGTCGCGGCAGATGGGGTTGCCGTTCTTCTCCGAGGCCAGCTGGCTCCGGTGGTGAACGAGGAAGCAGTTGAAGCAGGTGAACTCGTCGGCCTGCCGGGGCAGCACGCGGACCGAAAGCTCCTCGTTGGAGAGATCGGCGCCCGGCAGCTCGAGGCCCTCGGCCTGGTCGAACTCGTCGACGTCCACTGCGGACGTGGACTTCTCGTTCCTGCGGGCCTTCAGCTCCTCGATGCTGTCCTCGTTGACGTCATCGTCGGTCTTGCGTGGTGTGTCGTAGTCAGTTGCCATGTTGGTCGCTCTCCCCCTCTGGGTGTCTGCGGTGTCTCCAGCGCACGTAACGCGTGGGAGGCCGGTCTTGTGCCCGACCCGAAGCGGAGATTTTGCCTTACATCAAGTGCCGTTACTCAATCGACACCCAACCGAACCCCCGAAGAGGTGATCGCATCGGCTGCCGCCCATGACCGGAAACAGTCCTCATGTCGCGCCTTGCTCACGCCACCGTGTGTACTTCCCGTGATCATGACCTGCGGAAACATGGATTTTTCGGAACTTTTTCCGATCTTCGTGATCACGGAGTGTACATGCGGCCCGATTCGTCTGTGCGATCGCTCACAGGGTCCCTCGCGGGGACCCAGACCGCAAAATTCCGCGCAAAGCGAACAAGCTCCGGGCCTGTCACGGGACCGTCACAAGACTTTGGCGATCTTCGTCACATCGGAATGGCGACCGTCATGACCAGGCCGCCGCCCTCGCGCGGCACCGCCGTGATCGTCCCGCCATGGGCCCGCGCCACCGACCTGGCGATGGAAAGCCCCAGGCCGACGCCCTTGTCACTGCCGGTCCGCTCGGTGCGAAGCCTGCGGAACGGCTCGAAGAGGTTGTCGATCTCGTACGCGGGGACGACCGGACCGGTGTTGGAGACGGTGAGCAGCGCGTGTCCGGCCGCCGAGCCCGTCGAACCCGTCGTCACCTCGACCCAGCCATCCTCGGGGGCGTTGTAGCGCACCGCGTTCTGCACCAGGTTCAGCGCGATCCGCTCCAGCAGCACCCCGTTGCCCTGCACCACCGCGGGCTCCAGCGTGCTGCGCAGCTCCACGCCCTTGGCGGTGGCCTCGGCGCGGGTCTGCTCCAGGGCCTGGGAGGCCGCCTCGGCGACGTCCACGGGCTTGCGGTCGGTGATCTCGTTGTCGCTGCGGGCCAGCAGCAGCAGGCCCTCCACGAGCTGCTCGCTGCGCAGGTTGGTGGCCAGCAGGGTCCTGCCGAGCTGCTGCAGGTCCGGCGAGACGTCCGGGGCGGAGAGCTGTACCTCCAGCAGGGTGCGGTTGATCGCCAGCGGCGTGCGCAGCTCGTGCGAGGCGTTCGACACGAATCTGCGCTGCGCGTCGAAGGAGTTGTCCAGCCGCTCCAGCATCTCGTCGAAGGTGTCCGCGAGCTCCTTGAACTCGTCGTCCGGACCGTCCAGCTCGATCCGGCGCTTCAGGTCGGAGCTGGCGACACCGCGCGCGGTGCGGGTGATCCGGCCCAGCGGGGACAGCACCCGGCCGGCCAGGAGGTAGCCGACGGCGAAGGCGAGGACGGCGAGGCCGATGAGGGCCATGAGCGAGCGCTTGAGCAGATTGTTCAGCGCCAGCTCGCGCTGGTGCTGCATGCACTCGCTGATCGCCTGCGTGAACTGCTGGTCGGTGCCCGAGGTCGGCAGGGTGCAGTCCGGGCTGGTGGGCGCCACCTGCCCGGAGAGCAGCCGGAAGGGCAGCTCGTTGCCCTCGTGCAGGGCCTGCGCGGCGAGCAGGTAGATGATCCACAGCAGCACGACGCCCGCGATGAGAAACATGCCCCCGTAGAGCACGGTGAGCCTTATCCGGATCGTGGGGCGCAGCAGCGGCACCTGCCGCACCGTGGGCTTGGGATCCCAGGTCGGCTTGGGCGGCACGACGGGCGGTGGCGGGGTCGGGGTGGCAGCGGTCATGGGGATCAGATCCGGTAGCCGGAGCCGGGCACGGTGACGATCACCGCGGGCTCGCCGAGCTTGCGTCGCAGCGTCATGACCGTGACACGCACCACATTGGTGAACGGGTCGGTGTTCTCGTCCCAGGCCTTCTCCAGCAGCTGCTCGGCGGAGACCACCGAACCCTCGCTGCGCATGAGCACCTCCAGCACGGCGAACTCCTTCGGCGCCAGATGGACCTCCTTGCCGTCCCGGAACACCTCCCGGCGGTTCGGGTCCAGCCGGATGCCCGAGCGCTCCAGCACCGGCGGCAGCGGAGCCGTCGTACGGCGGCCCAGTGCCCTCACCCGGGCGGTCAGCTCGCTGAAGGCGAAGGGCTTGGGCAGGTAGTCGTCCGCCCCCAGCTCCAGGCCCTCCACGCGGTCGCTGACATCACCGGAGGCGGTCAGCATCAGGACCCTGGTGGGCAGCCCGAGCTCCACGAGCTTGCGGCAGACGTCGTCCCCGTGGACGACCGGGAGGTCGCGGTCCAGGACCACGACGTCGTAGTCGTTGACCCCGATCCGCTCCAGGGCGGCTGAGCCGTCATAGACGACATCGACGGCCATGGCCTCGCGTCGCAGTCCGGTGGCTACCGCATCGGCGAGCAGCTGCTCGTCCTCGACAACCAGTACGCGCAAGGCGCTGTTCCTTTCGCTGAGCATGGGACATCGCCATGGGACATCCCCCGTACATCGTGCACCGGAGCCCCGTAAACGGGCGGTAAGCAGCGCGAAGACCGCCAATGGAGCGGGGCCCCAAGATTCTTCCGCATACCGATGTTTGCCCTCCGGTTGGCCTGGGGAGGACGACTTCAACCCCCGATCACGCCCACTGGGCGTCCCGTCATCGTCCCGTGGCAGAGCTGCCGCGTGATCCGAGGGGCTTGGACAACACCTCGGAGACACCCTGTGTCACCCACGACGACGAGGGGGCGCCATATGGACGCGTTCACCACTGGAATCCTCCAGCGCATACACAGCACCGAGTACGACCTGCGTCTCGCGAGGGAGTCAGGGGACGACTTCCTCGCCGAGGTCGAGCAGGCCGAGCTCGACGATCTTCGCCGCCTTGCCGCCGAGCACGGCGTCGAGGTCCTCCCGAAGATCGCCTGACCGAAACCCGGCCGCTCGCCCCGGACACCGATTGCGGTGCCGGGGCGTTTGCGTGCGAGCTTCTACGCCCGTAGATGCGGGAGCGCGGCCCGGCACCATCGGGGTACGGCCCATTCGCCGGGTTGCGCAGCCCGCCGGCTGCGCTTGTCCTCAAACGCCGGACGGGCTGAATTGCCCTAGTCGTGCCAGGCGCCCAGTTCGTCCAGGAGCTGCTGGAGCGGCTCGAAGATGCCCGGGACCGCGGCGAGGGCCAGGTCGGGGTTGGGGGGCTCACCGGGGCGGCCGCCGGTGAGGGCGCCGGCTTCGCGGGCGAAGAGGGCGCCGGCGGAGTAGTCCCAGGGGTTGAGGCCGCGCTCGTAGTAGCCGTCGAGGCGGCCGGAGCCGACGTCGCAGAGGTCGATGGCGGCGGAGCCGGCGCGGCGGATGTCGCGGAGGCGGGGGATCAGCCGGCGGGCGACCTCGGCCTGGTGGGTGCGGACTTCGAGGCGGTAGCCGAAGCCGGTGGAGACCAGGGCCTGTTCGAAGGGCGGCGCTGGGCGGCAGTGCACCCGCTCGCCGTTGGTGAAGGCGCCCCGGCCGAGGACGGCCCGGTAGGTCTCGCCGCGCATGGGGGCGGCGACGACGCCGACGACCGTCTCGCCGTGGAGCTCGGCGGCGATGCTGACGGACCAGGAGGGGAGCCCGTAGAGGTAGTTGACGGTGCCGTCGAGCGGGTCGATGACCCAGCGGACGCCGCTGCTGCCCTCACTGCTCGCGCCCTCCTCGCCCAACAGGCCGTCGTCCGCGCGGTGTTCGCCGATGTAACCGGTGATGAGCTTCTCGGTGGCGATGTCCATCTCGGTGACGACGTCGATCGGGCTGCTCTTGGTGGCGGCCACGCCGAGATCCGCCGGGCGGCCGTCGCGCAGCAGCGCGCCCGCCCGGGCGGCGGCCTCCAGGGCGATGGCGAGGAGTTCGTCCTTCAGGTCCTCCAGGTTCCCGGTCACTGCGCACCTGCAGCGGCGGGGCGCGGGCTGCGGGCCGGGCAGCAGCCGGCCGGGCAGATGTCGTGGCCGGCGCCCAGCTTGCCGAGGGCGCAGCGCTCGACGGCCTCGCCACGCTCGGTCGCGACGCGCTCCAGCACCAGTTCGCGCACCGCCGCCGCGAAGCGCGGGTCCGCACCGACGGTCGCGGCGCGGGCGACCGGGAGGCCGAGTTCGGCGGCCTTGGCAGCGGCCTCGGTGTCGAGGTCGTACTTGACCTCCATGTGGTCGGAGACGAAGCCGATCGGCACCATGACGGCGGCCGGGGCGCCCTCGGCGGACAGCTCCTCCAGGTGGTCGCAGATGTCGGGCTCCAGCCAGGGGATGTGCGGGGCGCCGCTGCGCGACTGGTAGACGAGCTTCCAGGGCCGGTCGACGCCCGTCGCCTCGCGTACGGCGTCGGCGATCACCTGGGCGGTGTTCAGGTGCTGGGCGACATAGGAGCCGCCGTCGCCGTGGTCCTCGACGGGCCCGGAGGTGTCGGCGGCGGCGGTCGGGATGGAGTGGGTGCAGAAGGCGAGGTGGGCCCCGTCGCGTACGTCGCCGGGCAG
Organism: Streptomyces sp. NBC_01537; assembly: GCF_045040445.1. Taxonomy (NCBI): domain Bacteria; kingdom Bacillati; phylum Actinomycetota; class Actinomycetes; order Kitasatosporales; family Streptomycetaceae; genus Streptomyces; species Streptomyces sp. NBC_01537. Next base: position 2,475,270 of record NZ_CP109392.1, read on the forward strand.
CTGGGCCAGAGCGGTGAGCACGGCGTCGGTCATGGGCCGCACGAAGCCGGGGTGGTTGAAGTAGTGCCGCAGTTTGTCGACCTGCGGGACCGGGCGGCCCTCGGCCTGCAGGACGGCGAGCGCGTCGGCGAGGTTCTCGCGGTACTGGCGGCAGCCGGAGTAGGAGGCGTATGCGCTGGTGGTGAGGACGAGGATGCGGCGGTGGCCGTCGTCGGTCATCCGGCGCAGGGTGTCGGGGAGGTAGGGCGCCCAGTTGCGGTTGCCCCAGTAGACGGGGAGGTCGAGGCCGTGCTTGGAGAAGTCCTTGCGCAGGGCGTCGAGCAGTTCGCGGTTCTGCGCGTTGATGGGGCTGACACCGCCGAAGAGGAAGTAGTGCCGGCCCACCTCCTTCAGGCGCTCGCGCGGGATGCCCCGGCCGCGCGTCACGTTCTCCAGGAAGGGGACGACGTCGTCGGGCCCTTCGGGGCCGCCGAAGGACAGCAGAAGCAAGGCGTCATACATGCCTCAGATCCTGCCACCCCCAGGTGACGGCGCCGAAAAGCACTTGCCGGGCTCCGTAAGCTGTATACGACAGCTACGTGCCTTCCCGCGCCTCATCGACCGCCGGCGACCACGCCGTGGAGACTCCTTGTCCAGCCCCTACCGCGCGATATTCGCCGCCCCCGGCACCAAGGGGTTCTCCGCCGCCGGGTTCATCGGGCGGATGCCGATGTCGATGCTCGGCATCGGCATCGTGACGATGATCTCCCAGGTCAACGGCCGCTACAGCCTCGCCGGCGGGCTCGCCGCCACCCTCGCGCTCGCGCAGGCGGCGGTCGGCCCGCAGGTGTCCCGGCTGATGGACCGCTTCGGGCAGCGGCGGGTGCTGCATCCCGCGACCGCGGTGACCCTGGCGGCGGTCGCGGGGCTGCTGGTGTGCGTACGGGCCGGGGCGCCGGACTGGACGCTGTTCGTGTGCACGATGGTGGCGGGGGGCTGTATGCCGAGCCTCGGGGCAATGGTGCGGGCCCGCTGGGCGACGGTCCACGGGGCGGCGCCCGGCCTGCTGCACACGGCGTACTCCTTCGAGTCCGTGGTCGACGAGGTCTGCTTCATCATCGGCCCGATCCTGTCCATCGGGCTGTGCACGGTCTGGTTCCCCGAGGCGGGCCCGCTGCTCGCCGCGCTCTTCCTCGCCACGGGTACGTATCTGCTCATCGCCCAGCGCTCGACAGAGCCGCCGCCGCATCCGCGCGAGCATCTGGCGGGCGGTTCGGCGCTGCGCTCGCGCGGGCTCCAGGTGCTGGTGCTGACCTTCATGGCGACCGGCGGCATCTTCGGGGGCGTGGACGTGGCCACGGTGGCCTTCGCCGACGAGCAGGGCCACGCGGGGGCGGCGAGCCTGGTCCTGGCGACGTGGGCGTCCGGTTCGTGCCTCGCCGGCATCGTCTTCGGGCTGCTCAAGCCCAAACGTCCGGCATCTCACAGGTTTTTGCTGGGCGTGAGCCTGATGGCGGTGAGTATGATCCCGCCACTACTGGTCGGAAACTTGTGGATCCTGGCCGTGGCGCTGTTCGTCTCGGGTCTGACCGTCGCACCGACGATGGTCACCACCATGGCCCTGGTCGAGCAGCTGGTACCGCGCGCGAAGCTCACCGAGGGCATCACGTGGACGATCACCGGGCTGGCGGTGGGCGTGGCGATCGGCGCCTCGCTGGCCGGGACGGTGATCGACGCGGCCGGGGCCCGGGCGGCGTACGCGGTGCCGGCCTCCGCCGCTGCGCTCGCCGCGGTGGTGGCCTTCCTGGGGCAACGCCGGCTGCGGCCGGCACCGGAGCTGGAAGGGTCTCGTACTGATGGGCACCACGAGCACGATGAACAGGACCGCCGGGAAGGCCGCGTGGCATAACTGGGCCGGCACGGTCACCGCCCGCCCCCAGCGGATCGTCGCCCCCGCCTCGGTGGACGAGCTGTCCGCCGCGCTGCGCAAGGCGGCCGAGGACGGGCTGACCGCCAAGGCCGTCGGCACCGGGCACTCCTTCACCGCGGCGGCCGCCACCGGCGGCGTGCTGATCCGCCCCGACCGGCTGAGCGCGATACGCGCGATCGACCGCGAGGCCGGCACCGTCACGGTCGAGGCGGGCGTGCCGCTGAAGCAGCTGAATGCCGCCCTCGCCGCCGAGGGGCTGTCGCTGACCAACATGGGCGACATCATGGAGCAGACGGTGGCCGGCGCCACCAGCACCGGCACCCACGGCACCGGCCGCGAGTCCGGCTCGATCTCCGCCCAGATCACCGCACTTGAGCTGGTCCTCGCCGACGGCTCGGTGCTCGCCTGCTCTTCCGACGAGAACCCCGACGTCTTCGCCGCCGCCCGGGTCGGCATCGGCGCCCTGGGCGTCGTCAGCACCATCACCTTCGCCGTGGAGCCGGTCTTCCTGCTGACCGCCCGCGAGGAGCCGATGTCCTTCGACCGCGTCACCGCCGAATTCGACGCGCTCACCGCCGAGAACGAGCACTTCGAGTTCTACTGGTTCCCGCACACCGACGGCTGCAACACCAAGCGCAACAACCGCAGCCAGGGCCCCGCCGCCCCGGTCCCGGCGGTGCGCGGCTGGATCGACGACGAACTGCTCTCCAACGGCGTCTTCCAGGCCGCCTGCTCCTTCGGCCGGGCCGTGCCCTCCGCGATCCCCGGCATCGCCCAGGTCAGCAGCCGCGCCCTGTCCGCGCGCACCTACACCGACATTCCGTACAAGGTCTTCACGCATCCGCGCCGGGTCCGCTTCGTGGAGATGGAGTACGCGGTCCCGCGCGAGGCCGCGGTGGGTGTGCTGCGCGAACTCAAGGCCATGGTCGAGGCCTCCGACTTCCGGATCAGCTTCCCGGTCGAGGTCCGGGTCGCCCCGGCCGACGACATCACCCTGTCGACGGCCTCCGGGCGCGACAGCGCGTACATCGCCGTGCACATGTACCGCGGCACGCGCTACCAGGAGTACTTCACGGCGGTCGAGAAGATCATGACCGCGCACGGGGGACGGCCGCACTGGGGCAAGATCCACACCCGCGACGCGGAGTACTTCGCCGGGGTGTACCCGCGCTTCGCCGAGTTCACGGCGCTGCGCGACCGGCTGGACCCGGGACGGCTGTTCGCCAACGACTACCTGCGGCGGGTGCTCGGCGAGTAGGGCCTGTCCGGTGCGGCGCGTGCGTTCGGTCCGGGTGCCGAAGGCACGCGCTAAATCCGTGGACCACTTTCGAGTGACATGTGAAGATCACTGCTGAACTCCCGTACGGCGGCACAAGTTCGACGGCGCGGCACCCCATCCGGTGGCCCAAATGGAGTACTGTGACGAATCCGGGGAGGGGATCCCGTCGGCGCTCGTGACGCTGGGTGACTCGTTTGGTCACGCAGAGTTGCAAATAGGTAACCGTGCCATAACGGCGAGTCACGGCACATGCCCGACACGCCGGAAAACTCAGCAAGGTTGTGGCAGGCTGCACCCGGGCAGGTCACACTCGTCCATCGGGAGCAGCGACGCACGTGACGTCGGCAGGCACCACCCGGGAGGTAACCGTGCCCGAACTGCGTGTCGTGGCTGTCAGCAACGACGGCACACGACTGGTGCTCAAGGCTGCCGACAACACGGAGTACACCCTCCCCATCGATGAGGGACTGCGCGCCGCCGTGCGCAACGACCGTGCGCGGCTGGGCCAGATCGAGGTCGAGAGCCACCTGCGCCCCCGCGACATCCAGGCGCGGATACGAGCCGGTGCCTCCGCCGAGGAGGTCGCACAGCTCGCCGGCATCCCCGTCGAGCGGGTCCGCCGCTTCGAGGGCCCCGTCCTCGCCGAGCGCGCCTTCATGGCCGAGCGCGCCCGCAAGACCCCCGTACGCCGCCAGGGCGAGAGCACCGGGCCGCAGCTCGGCGAGGCCGTCGCCGAGCGGCTGCTGCTGCGCGGCGCCGAGAAGGACACCGTCCTGTGGGACTCCTGGCGCCGCGACGACGGTACGTGGGAAGTCCTGCTGGTCTACCGCGTCGCCGGTGAGCCGCACTCCGCGAGCTGGACCTACGACCCGCCCCGGCGGCTCGTCCAGGCCGTGGACGACGAGGCGCGCGCCCTGATCGGTGAGACCGCCCCGGCCGCCGACGCCCAGGCCGAGCCGAGCTTCCCCTTCGTGCCCCGGATCGCCCGCCTGCCGCGCGACCGCCCCCTCGACCGTGCGATGGACCGTCAGCTCGGCGGCCCGGACCGGCCGGACGAGCGCACCGCGGCTGCCGCCTCGACCGCGGCCGCCTCGGCCTCCGCGTCCGTGGAGGACGAGCGCGACTCGCTGACCAGCCTGCTGGAGGCCGTGCCGAGCTTCCGTGGCGACATGGTCGTACCCGCCCAGACGCCCCCGCCGGATGCCGCGCCCGCCGCCGAGCAGGCCGACGAGGAAGCCCTTGAGGAAGCCGCGCCCCCGGCCCCGGCAGCCAGCGCGGGCTCCGCGTACGCGGATGTCCTCATGCCGCGTTCCGTCGCCGGCCACCGCGACCGCCTCGTCGGCACGACGGACCGCCAGGCGGAGGCCGACGGCGTCCGCCCGGGCCGCCGGGCGACGGTGCCGAGCTGGGACGAGATCGTGTTCGGGAGCCGGCGCAAGAAGCAGGAGTAGTACGGCGCCGGCTCCGCCGCGGGTTGTCTGCCCTCAGGGGGTGGCGCCCGTGGCCACGGGCCGGGCCGGATCCGCGGACCACTCGCTCCACGACCCGACGTACAGGGCGGCCGGAACCCCGGCGATGGCGAGCGCGAGCACCTGCTGGGCCGCAGAGACACCGGAGCCGCAGTAGACGCCGACCTCGGCGTCCGCGCGGGCGCCCAGGTCGGCGAAGCGCCGGGCGAGCACGTCCGGCGGGAGGAAGCGGCCGTCGGCGTCCACGTTCTCCGCCGTGGGGGCGCTGATCGCGCCGGGGATGTGACCGGCGACGGGGTCGATGGGCTCGACCTCGCCGCGGTAGCGTTCGCCGGCGCGGGCGTCGAGAAGGATCCCGTGGCGGGCAAGCGCGGCGGCGTCGTCGGCCGTGAGCAGGGGCAGGTCGCCCGGGGCGGGGGTGAACTCGCCCGGGGCCGGGGCGGGGACGCGGTCGGACAGTCCGTGGCCGGCGGCGAGCCACGCGGGGAGGCCGCCGTCGAGGACGCGTACGCGCTCGTGGCCGGCCCAGCGCAGGAGCCACCAGGCGCGGGCGGCGGCCCAGCCGATACCGCCGTCGTAGACGACGACCTCGCGCCCGGCGCCGACACCCGCTCGGCGCATAGCGGCGGTGAAGACCTCCGGGTCGGGCAGCGGGTGGCGCCCGCCGCTCCCGGGCTTGCCCGCGAGCTCGGCGTCGAGGTCCACGTAGACCGCCCCGGGGATGTGGCCCGCCTCGTAGTCCGGGCGGCCGGGCGGGCCGCCGAGCTGATAGCGGACGTCCAGCAGGACAACGTCAGACGAATCGTCGGCGAGGGCACTCGCCAGCTCGGCCGCGGTGATGATGGGATGCATACGCTCATTGTGGTCCCCCGGGGTGCGGCCATCGGCGGATTGTCGCTGCGCGGCAACGGTCGCGAAACGGACCGGAAATGCCAAATCAGGCATTCTCCTTGCGGAACACCGAAATTGCGGCGCGGCCGGGGCGCGCCGTGCGGCAGGTGGTGGAAACATCGGCTCTGGCACCTCCTCCACACCCCCACACACAGCCCCCGTGCGCTGCTTCCCAGGAGACAACCGATGACCGAGGTACCGCCCCGCCGCCCCCATGGCGCACCCTGCTGGGTCAGCCTGCTGGCGCACAGCCTGGAGGCGACCCAGGACTTCTACAGCCAGTTGTTCGGCTGGGTCTTCGAAAGCACGCCGCAGCCTTTCGGGCCGTACGTGAGGGCCACGCTGAACGGCCGTGCCGTGGCCGGGGTCGGTGAACTGCCCAGGGACCGGCACATGGCGGTCGCCTGGACCACCTACTTCGGCACCGAGGACGCCGACGCGACCGCCGAGCTGATCAGGGACTGCGGCGGCACGGTCGGAGTGGGGCCGCTGGACGCGGACGACGCGGGGCGGATGGCGATCGCCTCGGATCCGCTGGGCGCGGTGTTCGGGATCTGGCAGCCGCTTCGCTACGACGGGGTCGAGGTGATGGGCGAGCCGGGGTCCCTGGCCTGGAACGAACTGGTCACCCGGGAGACCTCGATGGTCGGGAAGTTCTATTCGGCGGTGTTCGGCTTCGAGGCGGAAGCCGTGGTGTCGGCCGACTTCGACTATCTGACCCTGCATCTGGCCGGGCAGCCGGTGGCCGGGATCCACGGCGTGGGCCAGGCGCTGCCGCGCGACCGCGGCTCGCACTGGATGACGTACTTCGCGGTCGCGGACACCGACGCGGCGGCGCGGCATGTCGTGGAGCTGGGCGGCCATGTGGTGCGCGGGCCACAGGATTCGGCCTACGGGCGCCTGGCCACGGTGGCCGATCCCGAGGGCGCGGTCTTCACGGTGATCCGTACTGCCCGTTAGGACGGTGGGTCGGAGAGCCGCCGCCGTCGGGCCAGGCGCTCTGGGCGGACAGGCCCAGGACCAGCGCGGCGATGTTCCAGGCGTCGTCCGCGCCGCTGTGGTGCCGTCCCTCGAGCGGCAGCCCGGCGAGTTGCAGGGCCTGTGCCATCCCGGGGCGCTTGCGCAGCCCGTGAGCTGCGGTGAAGGCGGCCTTGGCGTTGGTGTGCCGGTGCCCGAAGGGGTACGGGGTGGCGGTGGCCCGGCACTGCCGGGTGAACTGGTGCCGGTCGTAGTCGCCCCAACTGGCCCAGGGGAGCATTCCGGTGCGGTGTCCGGCGGCGAGCAGCCGGCACGCCTCGGCGAAGCCGATGCCGGTGTCGACCTCGTGCTGGGTCAGCCCGGTCAGCCCGGTGCAGAAGTCGCTGACGGTGGACCGCACGGGCCGGACCAGGATGCGGTGCCGGGCGATCCGCCGGCCGGCGTCGAGATCGACGACGGTCAGCCCGATCTCGATGATCTCGCTGACCGCCCCGGGCGGGGGCGCCCCGTCCCAGCACGTCGCCTCGACATCGACGATGTTCAGCAGTCCCCCGGCGCCCACCATGCCCCAGAGGTTAGCCAGATGTGAGCAGCGGACGCGAACGTGTTTGTCACGCCAGGGTCGCCGTGAAGAGCGGAAGATCGAGGGTCGTGACGATGCCCGGGGCGGCCGCGCAGACCGAAGGGACCGCGTTGACGGCGCGGTTGGCGGTGTAGTTCGGGGACAGGGAGCCCAGGCGTTCCAGGGGCACCGGGAAGCGCATGTCGATCTCGAGCGGGGCGTCGCCTTCGACGCTCAGGTGCCATCCGGTGTCGCGTACGTCCCACGAGGGGTCGATGTCCGTGGTGCAGTACCAGGTGGCGACGAACCGCAGGAGCGGACGGCCGCCGCGCAGGGCCGCAACCGTCATCCGCTGCGCGGCCACCGTGCCGGGCTCCAGGGTCCCGGCGGCGATGGTGGTCCGGCGGCGGGCGGTCGCGAACTCCCCGCTGGCCTCGATGGCGTCGACCGGCAGCGAGAGGGCCTCCGCCACCAGGGACAGCGACGGGCCGAAGCTGTCCCGTACGTGGGCGAGGCGCTGCTCGTCGAACTCCTCGGGGGCGAGGCCGAACCCCATCACGTCGAACAGCAGCCCCGGTGAGTCGCGCGGGGAGAGATCCGCGAACTCGTGGATGGTCAGGGCGTCCAACCGCCGCTGGATGGACGCCAGGACGAGGGGGACCGCCTCGGTGATGAACCCGGGGCTGCTCCCCGTGCTGTGGATCGAGGCGCCGCCCTGCTCGCAGGCGTCCGCCACCCGTTTCCGGACGTCGGGGTCCATGCTCGGCGGGTGGTGGAACTCGCCGCGCGTGGTGACGATGTTCGTGCCCGACGCGAGGATCCGGCACACCTCGTCCACGTCGCACGCGCGCGGCATGTAGAGCACGCAGTCGGCGCCGAGACTCAGGATGTCGCCGATGTCATGCGTGGCGGTCACGCCCGTGGCATCGAGCCCGCAGAGTTCCCCGGCGTCGCGGCCGGCCTTGTCCGGCGTGTGGACGTACAGGCCCGCGAGGGTCAGCAACGGGTGCTCGACGACGGCCCGCAGCGAGCGGCTGCCGATGTTGCCGGTGGCCCACTGGACGACGCGAAGGGGCCCTGTCCCGATGCGATTCATGCCGACCTCACTGTCGCCGCCGCGTGCGAAAACGCCATTACCGAAAATAGAGCATCCGGTATGCCGAAAGCGAGAGTGCGGTGCGATCAGGTGACCGGCAGGACATCCGGTGAGAGGGCGCCCGCGTGGGCGGCGGCGCTGGTCATGCGGCGGCGGTGGTGACGACGGCACAGCACCTCGTAACCGACCTCCTCGGCCGCGCGGTTGACGTCGCCCACGACGACCTGCTCACCTTCCATGACCATCTCGCCGCCCACGGTGCGGGCGTTGTGCGTGGCGCGTGCCCCGCACCAGCACATCGCCTCGACCTGGAGGGTCTCTATCCGGTCCGCCAGCTCGATCAGCCGCTGCGAGCCCGGGAAGAGCTTGGTACGGAAGTCCGTGGTGATACCGAAGGCGAACACGTCCAGCCCCAGGTCGTCCACGACATGGGCCAACTGGTCGATCTGCTCGGGCGCGAGGAACTGCGCCTCGTCCACGATCACATAGTCGACCTTGCTGCCCTTGGACATCTGCTGCACCAGGTAGCCGTACAGGTCCATGCCCGGAGCCGCCTCGACCGCCTCCGTCACCAGGCCGAGGCGCGAGGAGAGCTTGCCCTGCCCCGCGCGGTCGTCGCGGGTGAAGATCACACCTTGCAGGCCCCGCGCTGACCGGTTGTGCCCGATCTGGAGCGCCAGGGTGCTCTTTCCGCAGTCCATGGTTCCGGAGAAGAACACGAGCTCGGGCATGAGGAGGCGGCGGCCTTTCGGAACGGGTGGCGGAGGGTTCAGGAGCGTACTTCGAGCAGCGGTACGAGCTGCTCCACAGGGGTCATCGAACCGTGCAGGCCGACCATCGAGGACTCCCCCGGCTCGGTGCGGGTGGCGACGACCGCGATGTCCTCGCGGGCCACGGCCACCACGTCGCCGATCCGGCCGCGTACGCGGTCGTCGACCAGCGGGCCGAACCAGCCGGCCGCGATGGCCTCGTCGCGGCCGGCGACCCACATCTGCTCGCCCAGGACCTCGCTCCAGACCGTGAAGACGTCGGCTGCGGCGCCGGGCACCGCGTACACGTGGCGGGCTCGGGCCTCGCCGCCGAGGACGGCGACGCCGGCGCTCAGCTCCCAGTCCTCGTCGAAGTCGATGCGCGACTCCTCGTCGAAGGGGATGTCGATCATGCCGTGGTCGGCGGTGATGTAGAGCGCGGAGCGCGGCGGCAGCTGCTCGGCGAGGCGCTGGGCGAGGCGGTCGATCATCATCAGCTGGCCGCGCCAGGCGTCGGAGTCGACTCCGTGGCGGTGGCCCATCGAGTCCAGCTCGCTGTAGTACGTGTAGACCAGCGTGCGGTCCGCGCAGGCGAGGCGGTCGGCGGCGAAGTCCATCCGCTCGTCGCCGGTGAGGCGGCCGTGGAAGGCGCCGCCGCTCAGCGCGATCTTGGTGAGCGGGGTGTGCTGGAAGGCCGGGGAGGTGACCTGGCAGGTCTGCACCCCGGCGGCGTCGGCGAGTTGGAAGACGGTGGGGTACGGCTGCCACGCGTGCGGGTCCGTCCACGGCTGCCAGCGCAGCTGGTTCATCAGCTTGCCGCTGGCCGGGTCCAGCACGGTGTAGCCGGCCAGCCCGTGCGCGCCCGGCGGCAGGCCGGTGCCGACCGAGGCCAGCGAGGTCGCGGTGGTGGACGGGAAGCCCGCGGTGAGCGGCTGCCCGGTGCGGTTCAGCGAGCTGCCGAGGAGGGAGCTGAGGAACGGGGCCTCGTCCGGGTGCGCGCGGAGCAGCTCCCAGCCCATGCCGTCGACCAGGAACACGCACACCCGGTCGGCGGGGGCCAGGTCCAGGCCGGTCGGCGGGCCGGTGGTGACGCCCAGCCCCGCGGTCACGGCGGGCAGCACATCGCTCAGCGACGCGGTGCCGTAACGGGGAGCCGGGGCAGTGCGGGGGTCGAGCGGCGCTGGGTCGTAGGCCGGTGCGGGCTGGATCATCAGCCGGCGGACCCGGGGGTCGCCGCGGTCGCCTCGGACAGCGCCTGCGCGAAGGCCAGCGCCTGCCGTACGGTCTCCGGGCCGTCGCCCGCCTCGCTCACGCGCAGGCTCAGGTCGTCGGCCGTCGAGGAACCCGTGTACCCGTGGTCCGCCTCGCAGTTGGGGTCGCCGCATGCCGCCGGCTCCAGGTCCAGGCGGCTGACCGCGCCCCAGCCGATGGTCAGCACGACCTCGCGGGGCAGCGTCCCCGGCGTGTACGACTCCGGGTTGGCGACGACCCGGCTCAGCACGACCGAGGAGATCCGGGCCAGCTTCACCGACTCGGTGGAGGTCGTCGCGTACGGCGACGGGGAGGTGTCGTCCGCCGCCTGCTCGTCCGTGTGGCTCACGATGAAACGGGTCGAGGTCAGCACCAGGACCGTCACATGCCTGCGCACCTCGTTCGCGTCGAACGTCGTCTCCTGGTGCACCAGGTACGACGCCACCGGCTCCCCTCCGACCGCCGCCTCCACGGCCTCGGCCACGAGGGCCGGGTAGTAGCCGCTGCGCTCGATCGCCGCGCGCAGCCCCTTGGTGGTCGTCGTACCGGTCTTCGCCATGCGCACCATCCTAGTGCGGTGCGCGGCATGGGCCGCGCCCTGCGCGCGACGGGAACCGTCAGAAGGACGACAGCGCCCGTGGCCCCAGGTCCGTCCTCGCCGGGGGCCGCGCCAGGCGGACCGTGGCGCCGAGCACCGCGACTCCCCGCTGGGCCACGACCACCGGCTCCAGGTCGACGGAAACGACCTCGGGGAGGTCGTCCGCGAGCAGCGAGACCCGCAGCAGCAGTTCTTCCAGCGCGGCCGTGTCGACCGGTTCGGAGCCGCGCCAGCCGAAGAGGAGCGGGGCCGCCTTGATGGACCGCACCAGCTCCGCCGCGTCGCGGTCGGTGGCGGGGACGAGGCGGTGGGCGATGTCGCCGAGGAGTTCGGAGGGCGCCCCGGCCAGGCCGAAGGACAGAACGGCGCCCGCCGCGGGGTCGACGGTCGCGCGGACGACGGTGTCGACGCCGCGGGGGGCCATGGCCTGGACGACGAGGCGGAGCTCGGCGGGCTTGCCCAGGCGGGCGGTGAGCTCGTCGTAGGCGCGGCGCAGGTCGTCGGGGCCGGCGAGGTCGAGGCGGACGCCGCCGAGGTCGGCGCGGTGGCGCAGGTGGGGGGCGGTGGTCTTGAGGGCGACGGGGTAGCCGAGACGGCCGGCGGCGGCAAGGGCGGCGTCGGTGTCGGGGGCGGGGAGGGAGGGGCGGACGGGGATGCCGTAGCGGGCGAGGAGTGCGGCGGCGGCATCGTCGTCCAGGGTGATCTGGTCGTCGCCCGCGTCCGCCAGCAGGCGGGCGACGTCGTGGCGGGCGGCGCCTTCCTGGGTGTCCTCGAAGTCGGGGACCTTGCCGGGGGTGGCGGACTCGCGCCGCCATCTGGCGTACGCGGTCGCCTCGGCCAGGGCGCGTACGGCCCGTTCGGCGGCGGGGTAGGCGGGGATGCGGCGGGCGCCGAGCCGGTCGCCCATGCGGTCCAGGGCGAGGTGGACCAGGAGGACGGGCTTGCCGGCTTCCCTGGCCTGGAGCGCCGCCGCGCACAGCGCCTCCGCCAGCAGCGGGTCGTCGCCGGACTCGGGGTCGGTGGCGTCCTCGGAGCCGACGCGGGGGATGGCGGTGACGACGACGGCGTCGCAGGCGTCGTCGGCGAGGGCGGCGGTGAGCGCGTCACGGAAGTCGCCGGGGGTGGCGGCCGTGGTGAGGTCCAGGGGGGCGGCCGGGGCCAGTCCGGCGGTCAGGCAGGCGTCGTAGGCGAGCAGGCCGAGGGATTCGGAGTTGCCCAGGATGGCGACGCGGTCGCCGGCCGGGAGCGGCTGGAAGGACAGCAGCAGCCCGGCGTCGGCGAGTTCGGTGACCGTGCTGACGCGGATGACACCGGCCTGCCGGAAGAGCGCGGAGACCGTGCTGTCGGGGATCCGGGCGGGGGCCACGAGCTGGCCGGGCGGGACGGCGCCGGAGTGGCGGGCGCCCTTGACGACCACGACGGGCTTGACGGCAGCGGTGCGCTTGGCGAGGCGGTTGAACTTGCGCGGGTTGCCGAGGGTTTCGAGGTACATCAGGACGGCGTCGGTGGCCGGGTCGTCGTGCCAGTACTGGAGGATGTCGTTGCCGGAGACGTCCGCGCGGTTGCCCGCGGAGACGAAGGACGACAGCCCGGCGCCGCGCCGGTGCAGCCCGGACAGCACGGCGATGCCGATCGCTCCGGACTGGGTGAACAGGCCGAGCCGCCCGGTGGCGGGCAGTTCCGGGGAGAGCGAGGCGTTGAGCCGTACGGCGGGCGAGGTGTTGAGGATGCCGAGCGCGTTGGGGCCGATCACGCGCATGCCGTACGAGCGGGCCTGCCGCACCAGCGCGCGCTGCCGTTCGCGGCCCGCCGGGTCGCCGGACTCGGCGTAGCCGGAGGTGACCACGAGCAGGCCCTGGACGCCGTGCTCGCCGCAGTCGGCGACGGCCTCGGGGACCCGCTCGGCGGGCACGGCGAGCACGGCGAGGTCGACGGGCTCGGGGATCTCGGTGATCGAGCGGTAGGCGGGAACGCCGTCGACGGTGCCCTGGTCGTCGGTGAAGGAGTGGTTGACGGCGTGCAGGCGGCCGGTAAAGCCCGCGGCGGCGATGTTGCGGAGCAGGGTGCGGCCGACGCCGCCGGGGCGGCGTCCGGCGCCGATCACGACCACGGACTGGGGCGCGAGCAGCCGCTGCACGGACCGCCCCTCGGCTCGCTGCTCGCGGGCCCGCTGGACGGCGAGGGAGGCGTCGGTGGGCTCCAGGTCGAGTTCGAGGCGTACGACGCCGTCGGTGAAGCTGCGCTGCTGGGTGTAGCCGGCGTCGGTGAAGACCTTGATCATCTTGCGGTTGGCGGGCAGCACCTCCGCGATGAAGCGGCGGATGCCCCGCTCCCGGGCCACGGCCGCGATGTGCTCCATCAGGGCGGAGGCCACACCCCGCCCCTGGTGCGCGTCCTGGACCAGGAAGGCGACCTCGGCCTGGCCCTCCTCCGTGCGGTCGTAGCGCACGGTGGCGATGAACTCGCCGCCGACGGTGGCGGCCAGGCCGACCCGGTCGTCGTAGTCGTGGTGGGTGAAGCGGTGCACGTCCTTGGCGGACAGGCGGGGGTACGGGGCGAAGAAGCGGTAGTACTTGGACTCGTCGGAGACCTGCTCGTAGAAGCTGACCAGCCGGTCCGCGTCGTCCGGGGTGATCGGTCGGACGTGGGAGATGCCGCCGTCGCGGAGGACGACATCCGCCTCCCAGTGCACGGGATAGGGCCGCGAGGACGGCGGAATGGTCATGGGGCCAGCGTAAGGGGACGTACGGGATCAGTGCGACGATATGACGGACAGACCGGCCTGCGACCGGACCTCCGGATCGTGGAAGAATGGTCTAGACAACCCCGGAACGACCCGAAGGGCAACACCATGGCTGAGCGCCTCGTCACTGTCGGCTGGCCGGAGGGCCTGCACGCACGTCCCGCCTCGATCTTCGTCCGCTCGGTGATGGCCCTCGGCGTCGCCGTGACGATCGCCAAGCCCGGCGGGACCCCCGCCAACGCCGCGTCCATGCTGGCCGTGCTCGGCCTCGGCGCGCAGGGCGGCGAGGAGATCGTGCTGGCCTCCGAGGCGGAGGGCGCCGAGGCGGCGCTCGACCAGCTCGCGGAGCTGGTCACAAAGGGGCTCGACGAACTCCCGGAGACGGTCTGAAACCATCCGGCGGGCGCCGGAAAGACACGGCCGCGTAAATCCGTCCGGATTTACGCGGCCGTATTCGTGCAGGGCTCATCAGAATTACGCATGCGAATAGCGCTGCCACTATTCTCTACAGTTGTATACGGCACTTCTGTTAAACGAGGCAACGCGGGATGTTTACACCGTGTTTCTAGTTCCTCACGGCACCGGCGCGGCCCGTGCGGCGCAGCCGGTGGGCCCCCGCCGCCCGCTCCACGTGCCCCGCCGCCAGCTTGCGGGCCCGCTCCGCGTCACCGCGCGCCACCGCGTCCACGATCGCCCCGTGCTCCTCCCAGGACTCCACGGCGCGGCCCGGCGAGTCGACCGCGTACACCCATGCGATCTTGTGCCGCAGCTGGGTGAGCAACGCGACCAGCGTCGGACTGCCCGAGGCCTGGGCCAGCGTCTCGTGGAACCAGCTGTCCAGCGAGGGCAGATCGGACAACTGCCCCTGCAGAGAACGTTCCTGCCCGAGTCTCACCAGACCGCGCAGCACCTTGATGTGCGCCTCCGTCCGGCGCTGGGCGGCACGCGCCGCACCCAGCGGCTCCAGCAGCCCTCTGATCTCCAGCAGGTCGGCGGCCTCCTGGTCGGTGGGCTCGGCGACCGACGCCCCGGCGTGTCTGCGAGTGCGTACGAACCCCTCGGACTCCAGCGTGCGCAGCGCCTCGCGCACCGGCACCCGGGACACCCCGTACCGCTTGGCCAGCAGCTCCTCGGTCAGCCGGCCGCCCGGCGGATAGAAGCCGCTGATGATGTCGTCACGGATCGCCGTGCACACCGCCTGGGCGGAAATACGACGCCCAGCGCCGCCCGTCCCGTTCACATCCGATCCCACATCGCCGGTCCCTTCATTCCCCGTCCGGTTTAATCTCCGCGTAACGCAACCGTCGGCGTTTCTGCGGCGACTCTATTCCAGCACAACCGGGATTTCGACGGCAGCCCCAAATTCAGCGAGTATTTTTGGACACACGAAGGCCCCGGCGGGGGAACCGGGGCCTTCGCTGTGGGGGGGGGATCGTCGGACGTCAGCCGCTCAGAGCGTCACGCCGTGCTTGCGCAGGTACGCGACAGGGTCGACATCCGAGCCATAGCTCTGGGTGGTGCGCACCTCGAAGTGCAGGTGCGGCCCGGTGACATTGCCGGTCGCGCCCGACAGGCCGAGCTGCTTGCCCGCGCTCACGCTCTGGCCGGCCGAGACGCCGATCGAGGAGAGGTGGCCGTACAGCACGTACATCCCGTCCGACATGCGCAGGATGACGTTGTTTCCGTAGCTGCCGCCCCAGCCCGCCTGCACGACCGTCGCCGGTCCGATCGCGCGAACCGGCGTGCCGGTCGCCGCGACGAAGTCGGCGCCCGTGTGGTAGCCGGAGGACCACAGGCTGCTGGTGGCGTGGTACGGCGTCGACACGTAGGAGCCGACCGGCTTCATCCAGCCGCTCGCGCTGCGCGCGCCTGTCGTCAGGGTCGTACGGGCCTGCGACCGCGAGGACCGCGCCGCGGCCGCCTTCCGCTTCGCGGCGGCCACCTTCGCCGCGTGGGCGACATGGGCGGCGTGGGCCTTCGCCACGTGGGCCGTGTGCGCGGCGTGGGCGGCCTTCGCCCTGGCCTTGGCCCTGGCCTTCGCCTTCGCCTGCGCCTTGGCCTTGGCCGCCTTCAGGGCGTGGGCCACGTGCGCCTTGTGGATCGCGCGGCTCTTGTGGGCCGCCTTGTGCTGCGCGTCCGCCTGCTGTGCGATGTGCTCGGCGATCGTGCCGGTGACGGTGGCGCACTGCGCGAAGGCGGTGCGGTTCGCCTCTGCGGCCTCCGCACCGGCGGGTATGGCGAGCGTGACGGCCAGCGCGGCAGCGCAGGCCAGGGTCGTGCGAACGGTATGCGCCATGGGGTAGGCGGGATCCTTTCCTTCCTTCTCGCCTACCGGGTTAGCTGACGGGTTCGGAGCAGGAAGGTCTCCTACGGGCGCTCATCGCGCCCGATTCACCCCAGGGGGACAGATGGGTCCCCGGCTCCCCAGGCTCACGCCCTGCGGGGACTCGGCGATGGTTGCTCCGGTGCCGCGGGACGCGGCTGGTGCTGACGGGCAACGCTGGCCGACGCTAACCGCGCTTCGCACGGAGAACCAAATAAAACGGGCGAACTGTGCGGTATGCCACACGCGTGCTCTTACCGTCCCGAACGCCCTCCGGGCGGGTCCTCAAGCGCCGGACGGGCTGAAAATCAGCCCACCGGCGCTTGAGGACCTGGGGGACCCCGGCGGGTCAGGCCTGGACGACCTCGACCGGGCCCAGGCCGAGCGCGCCGACCGGCTCGGCGATGGCGGAGGCGTCGCCGACGAGGACGACCACCAGCCGGTCCAGGGGGAACGCGCTGACGGCCGCCGCCGTCGCCTCGACCGTGCCGGTGCGGGCGAGCCGGGCGTACATCTGCGCCTGGAAGTCGTCCGGAAGGAACTGCTCGACCTGGTCGGCGAGCGTGCCGGCGACCGCCGAGGCGGTCTCGTAGCGCAGCGGGGCGACGCCGACGAGGTTCTGGACGGCGACATCACGCTCGTCGTCCGTGAGGCCCTCCGCGGCGAGGGTGCGCAGGACCTGCCAGAGGTCGCCGAGAGCCGGGGCCGTCACATCGGTGGCCACCGACCCGCTGATGCCCAGCAGCGAGGCGCCGGTGCCCTCGGGCGTGGACAGCAGGACCTGGCCGAAGGCGCGTACACCGTAGGTGTAGCCCTTCTCCTCGCGCAGGACGCGGTCGAGCCGCGAGGTGAGGGTGCCGCCGAGGCAGTACGTGCCCAGCACCTGCGCCGGCCACACGGGGTCGTGGCGGTCGGAGCCGGTGCGGCCGATGAGGAGCTGGGTCTGGACGGCGCCGGGGCGGTCGACGATGACGACCCGGGCACGGTCGTCGGAGGTGATGGACGGCAGGGCGCGCCGTTCGGCGGGCTTGCCGGTCCACTCCCCCAGGGTTTCCGCCAGCAGCGCGTCCAGGTCGATGCCGGTGAGGTCCCCGACCACGACGACCGTCGAGGTGGAGGGCCGCACGTGGGCGTCGTAGAACGCCCGCACCGCCGCCGCGTCGATCCGGGCGACCGTCTCCTCGGTGCCCTGGCGGGGCCGGGAGCAGCGCAGCGTGGGCGCGAAGAGCTCCTTGGACAGGGCCATGGCGGCGCGGCGGGCCGGGTTGGCCAGCTCGTGGGGGATCTCGTCGAGGCGGTTGTTGACCAGCCGCTCGACTTCGCTGTCGGGGAAGGCGGGGGCCCGCAGGGCATCGGCGAGCAGCCCGAGGGCCTTGTCGAGGCGGGACGCGGGGACCTCCAGGGAGACCCGCACCCCCGGGTGGTCCGCGGCCGCGTCGAGCGTGGCGCCGCAGCGCTCCAGCTCGGCGGCGAACTCCTCGGCGTCGAGCTTGTCGGTGCCCTCGGACAGGGCGCGGGCCATGATGGTGGCCACGCCGTCCAGACCCTCGGGCTCGGCGTCCAGCGGGGCGGCGAGCAGCACCTCGACGGCGACGACCTTCTGGCCGGGCCGGTGGCTGCGGAGCACGGTGAGGCCGTTGGGCAGGGCTCCGCGGCCGGGGGCGGGGAAGTCCCACGGCTTGGGCTCTCCGGCCTGCGGCTGCGGGTGGAACGTCATGGTGGGTGCGACGTCGGTCACTGGTCCGCGCCTTCCTCGTCCTCGTTGTCGGAGTCGGCGCCGGCTTCGGCGCCGCCCGTCGGCTCGTACACCAGCACCGCGCGGTTGTCCGGGCGCAGCGTGGCCGCCGCGACCGCCCGGACCTCCTCGGGGGTGATCTCCAGGACCCGCTGTACGGCGTTCAGCGCCAGCTGGGGGTCGCCGAAGAGCACGGCGAAGCGGCACAGTTCGTCGGCGCGGCCGCCGACCGTGGCGAGGCGGTCCAGCCACTCGCGCTCCAGCTGCGCCTGCGCACGCTCCATTTCCTCGGCCGTGGGGCCGTCCTGCGCGAAGCGGGCCAGCTCCTCGTCGACGGCCGCCTCGATGGCGGGCACCTCGACACCGCTGGAGGTCTTGACGTCCAGCCAGCCCAGCGAGGGCGCCCCGGCCAGGCGCAGCAGGCCGAAGCCTGCTGCCACGGCCGAGCGGTCCCTGCGCACGAGGCGGTTGTGCAGCCGCGAGGACTCCCCGCCGCCCAGGACGGTCAGCGCCAGATCGGCGGCGTCCGACTCGCGCGTGCCGTCGTGCGGCAGCCGGTAGGCGGCCATCAGGGCGCGCGAGGGCACGTCCTCCTCGATGACCTCGCGCAGCTGCCCGCCCATCACCCCGGGGAGTGAACCGTCGCGCGGCGCGGGCTTGCCGTCGTGCGCCGGGATGGTGCCGAAGTACTTCTCGGCCCAGGCCAGCGTCTGCTCGGGGTCGATGTCGCCGACCACCGCGAGCACCGCGTTGTTGGGCGCGTAGTACGTACGGAAGAAGGCCTGGGCGTCCTCCAGGGAGGCCGCGTCCAGGTCGGCCATGGAGCCGATGGGCGTGTGGTGGTACGGGTGCGGCTCGGGGTAGGCCAGGGCGGTCAGCCGCTCGAAGGCGGTGCCGTAGGGGACGTTGTCGTAGCGCTGGCGGCGCTCGTTCTTGACGACGTCGCGCTGGTTGTCCAGGCTCTCCTGGTCGAGCGCGGTGAGCAGGCTGCCCATGCGGTCGGCCTCGAGCCAGAGCGCGAGCTCCAACTGGTGGGCCGGCATGGTCTCGAAGTAGTTGGTGCGCTCGAAGCTGGTGGTGCCGTTGAGCGAGCCGCCCGCGCCCTGGACGAGCTCGAAGTGCCCGTTGCCCTTCACGCTCCCGGAGCCCTGGAACATCAAGTGCTCGAAGAGGTGGGCGAGTCCGGTACGGCCCTTGACCTCGTGACGGGAACCGACGTCGTACCAGAGGCAGACGGCGGCGACCGGGGTGAGGTGGTCCTCGGAGAGCACCACGCGCAGGCCGTTGGCCAGGCGGTGCTCTGTCGCGGTGAGGCCGCCGGATTGTGCCTCCGGCGTGGCCGTGTGACCCATGGGCAAGCTGTCCTTCCGGTCGCGTGCTCTGATTTTCTGTACTGAGTCCTGCCACTCTAGGCAGCGTGCCGACCCCTCGCGAAGTTCCCGCCCGGCGGGTACCGCAACCGGGGGGTGGTCGGCGTTGTCAGTCGGGCGGTCCACAATGGACCGCATCAGTTGACGCTTCACCCGCTACAACCAGTTCAGGTCCAGCCGAAGGAGCAGCGCCGAGATGGCCCGCCGCACCACGAAGACCCCGCCGCCTGACGACTTCGAGGAGCGCATCCTCGACATCGACGTCGTCGACGAGATGCAGGGATCCTTCCTTGAGTACGCGTACTCGGTCATCTACTCGCGTGCGCTTCCCGACGCCCGCGACGGGCTGAAGCCGGTCCACCGCCGCATCGTCTACCAGATGAACGAGATGGGGCTGCGCCCCGAGCGCGGCTATGTGAAGTGCGCCCGCGTCGTCGGCGAGGTCATGGGCCGGCTCCATCCCCACGGCGACTCCTCGATCTACGACGCCATGGTGCGCCTGGCCCAGCCCTTCTCCATGCGCGTCCCGCTGGTCGACGGCCACGGCAACTTCGGCTCGCTCGACGACATGCCGGCCGCCATGCGCTACACCGAGTCGCGCATGTCGGGTGCCGCGCAGCTGATGGTCGAGTCGATCGACGAGGACACCGTCGACTTCGCGCCCAACTACGACGGCCAGGAGCAGGAGCCGGGCGTCCTGCCTGCCGCGTATCCGAACCTGCTGGTCAACGGCGCCTCCGGGATCGCGGTCGGCATGGCCACCAACATGCCGCCGCACAACCTCGGCGAGGTCATCGCCGCCGCCCGGCACCTGATCCGCTTCCCGAACGCCGACCTCGACGCCCTGATGCGCTTCGTGCCGGGCCCCGACCTGCCCACCGGCGGCCGGATCATCGGACTGGGCGGGATCCGGGACGCGTACGAGAACGGGCGCGGCACCTTCAAGATCCGCGCGACGGTGTCGGTGGAGGATGTCAGCGCGCGCCGCAAGGGCCTGGTCGTCACCGAGCTGCCGTTCACGGTCGGCCCGGAGAAGGTCATCGCCAAGATCAAGGACCTGGTCGGCGCGAAGAAGCTGCAGGGCATCGCCGATGTGAAGGACCTCACCGACCGCGAGCACGGCCTGCGCCTGGTCATCGAGATCAAGAACGGCTTCAACCCGGAGGCGGTGCTCGAACAGCTCTACAAGCTGACGCCGATGGAGGACTCCTTCGGCATCAACAACGTGGCGCTGGTCGACGGGCAGCCGCTCACGCTGGGCCTCAAGGAGCTGCTGGAGGTCTACGTCGACCACCGCTTCGAGGTGGTCCGGCGGCGCAGCGAGTTCCGGCGCCGCAAGCGGCAGGACCGGCTGCACCTGGTGGCGGGCCTGCTGGTGGCCCTGGTCGACATCGACGAGGTCATCTCGATCATCAGGTCGAGCGACAACGCGGCGGCGGCGAGGGACGGCCTCATCGAGCGCTTCTCGCTGTCGGACGTCCAGACCCAGTACATCCTCGACACCCCGCTGCGCCGGCTGACCCGCTTCGACCGGATCGAGCTGGAGTCCGAGCGCGACCGGCTGACCGCCGAGATCGAGGAACTGACCCGGATCCTCGACTCCGACTCCGAGCTGCGCAAGCTGGTCTCCACCGAACTGGCGGCCGTGGCCAAGAAGTACGGCACCGAGCGCCGCACCGTCCTGCTGGAGTCGGCGGGCGCCCCGGTCGCCGCCGTGCCGCTGGAGGTCGCCGACGACCCGTGCCGGGTGCTGCTGTCCTCCACCGGGCTGCTGGCCCGCACGATGAACGGCGAGGCCTTCGAGTCCGGCGACGGCAAGCGCTCCAAGCACGACACCATCGTCTCCGCCGTCCCCACCACCGCCCGGGCCGACATCGGCGCAGTCACCACCGCCGGACGGCTGCTGCGGATCACCGTCATCGACCTGCCGCAGCTCCCGGACACCGCCGGGGCCCCGAACCTGGCGGGCGGCGCCCCGGTCTCGGAGTTCCTGTCCCTGGAGACCGGTGAGAAGGTGCTCTGCCTCACCACGCTCGACGAGTCCTCGCCGGGGCTCGCGCTGGGCACCGAGCAGGGCGTCGTCAAGCGCGTCGTGCCGGACTACCCGGCCAACAAGGACGACCTGGAGGTCATCGGCCTCAAGGACGGCGATGTGGTGATCGGCGCGGTCGAGCTGCGCACCGGCGAGGAGGACCTGGTCTTCATCACCGACGACGCCCAGCTGCTGCGCTATCCGGCCGCCCAGGTCCGCCCCCAGGGCCGCCCGGCCGGCGGCATGGCGGGCATCAAGCTCGCCGAGGGCGCCAAGGTCATCTCCTTCACCGCCGTCGACCCGGCCTCCGACGCGGTCGTGGTGACCGTCGCCGCCGCCGATCCCGACACCCTCGACGGCGCCGAGCAGGGCACCGCCAAGCTCACCCCCTTCGAGCTCTACCCCCGCAAGGGCCGCGCCACCGGCGGCGTACGCTGCCAGCGCTTCCTGCGCGGCGAGACCTCCCTCGCCTTCGCCTGGGCCGGTCCCACCCCCGCCCGCGCGGCCACCGCGGCCGGTCTCCCGGCGGACCTTCCCCCCAAGGACCCCCGCCGCGACGGCTCGGGCGTGGCCCTGACCAAGCCGGTTGCGGTGGTCGCCGGACCGGTGTGATCCGGCGAGGTTAGGCTCACCTGCATGAGT
Organism: Streptomyces sp. NBC_01537; assembly: GCF_045040445.1. NCBI lineage: Bacteria > Bacillati > Actinomycetota > Actinomycetes > Kitasatosporales > Streptomycetaceae > Streptomyces > Streptomyces sp. NBC_01537. Next base: position 2,496,897 of record NZ_CP109392.1, read on the forward strand.
ACGTGCACCGTGCTGTCCGCCGGGCTGGGTGAGCCGGTGGCCGCGACCGCGGCCACCGCCGCGACCTGGCTGCTGCTGGAGCAGCCGGGTCCCTGGGGCGCGAAGGCGCTGACCGCCAGCCATCTGGACCCCGTCCTTGGGCGGGCTCTGGAGAAAGCAGCCGCCGAGGCCGGCGTGCGACTGGGGCTGATCCGGCGGCCGGGGCGGCACGCGGACGTCCATCAGCCGGTGCGGCGGCGGGTGTACGCAGCGGGGCCCTCATGGGTGCGTACAGCGGAGGTCGGCGACCCCGCCGAACTGCTCGGATGGGATCTCGCCGCGCTGGAGGCCTGCGGCGAGCCGTACGGGGGCGAGCCGCTCGCGCTGGTGTGCACGAATGGCAAGCGGGACCGGTGCTGTGCGCTGTACGGCAGGCCGCTCGCGGCGGAGCTGGCGGCGGGCGGGGCCGGGGAGGTGTGGGAGACGACGCATCTGGGCGGGCACCGGTTCTCGCCGACGATGCTGGTGCTGCCGTACGGATACGCGTACGGCCGCGTCGACGCGCACCACGCGAAGACGGTCCTGGAGGCCGCCCGCGAGGGCCGGGTGGTACTGGAGGCCTGCCGGGGCCGCTCGGCGTACGACCGGGCGGGGCAGGCGGCGGACCTGGCGGTACGGGAGCTGACCGGCGAGGACCGGGCGGACGCGCTGACGGTGGACCGCACGCGCGTGACGCACACGGACGGCAGGGTCTGGGAGGTGGACGTGGCGCAGCAGACGGCGGAGCCGCCCCGGGCGGAAAGCTGCGGGGCGGCTCCGGTGACGCCGGTGCGGATCGTGGTGACCGGCGTGCGCGAGGTCAGCCGGCGTTCTTGACGAACTCGGTGGTGTAGGTCTTGTCGAGGTCGATCGTGGCGTTCTTCAGGTTCGGGTTGAAGGACTTCAGGACCCGCTCGACGGTCGCCGGGCCGTCGGCCGGCATGACGCCGTCCTTGGTGAACATCGGCAGGGTGCTCTCGATGGCCTGGGTGTAGAGCGCCGTGCCGCCGCCCTGCGCGTAGTCGGACGGCATCTTCGCCGCGATCTCGGCCGCGCTGTGCGTGGACATCCACTTCAGGGTCTTGACGAAGGCGTTGGCCAGCTTCTGGACGGTGTCCTTGTGGCTGTTCACCCACGAGGTCTGCATGTAGAGGCTGGAGGACGGGTACAGCCCGCCGAGCGCGGCCTTGGAGCCCTCCGGCGTGCGCATGTCGATCAGGACCTTGCCGAGCTTCTTGTCCAGGATCGTGGCGACCGTCGGGTCGGTGGTCATGCCGCCCTCGATGGAGCCCTGCTGGAGCGCGGCGATGAAGGTCTGGCCCGCGCCGACCGCGACGGGGGTGAACTCGCTGGTCTGCACACCGCTGTTGACCGCGAGGTACTTGGTCAGGAAGTCGGTGGAGGAGCCGATGCCCGTCACGCCGAGCTTCCTGCCCTTGAAGTCCTTGGCCGAGGTGATGTCGGCGGCGGCCTTGTTGGAGACGATCTCGACCTCGCCGGGGGCCTGCGAGAACTGCACGACCGACTCGACCGCCTTGCCCTTGGTCTGCAGGTCCAGGGTGTGGTCGTAGAAGCCGACGGTGCCCTGGACGTCGCCGGAGACCAGGGCGGTCTCGGCCTGGACGCCGGCCGGCTCGGTCAGGAGCGTCACGTTCACGCCCTCGGCCTTGAAGTAGCCGAGCCGCTCGGTGAGCATCGCGGGGAGGTAGATGACCTTGTCCAGGCCGCCCACCATGATCTTGACCTTGTCGCCGCTGCCGCCGGACGCGGCGGAGGAGTCGCCGCCGCAGGCGGTGAGGGTGGTCAGGGCCAGCGCCCCGGTGACGGCGGCCGCCGAGATCTTGGTGAATCTGCGCATCTGGTTCACGTCCTTGTGAAGAGTGTGGCTTTACGGGGAGAGGTCAGCGGGCGGTCAGCGGGCGGAGCCGGCTTCGGCCGGCTTCCAGCGGAAGAGGCGCTTCTCCAGGAAGGTCAGCAGCCCTTCGGCGAGCAGGGCGACGATCGCGAGGATCACCATGGCCCCGTAGACACCGGCGGCGTTGAACGTGCCCTGGGAGGCGGCGACCAGCAGGCCGAGGCCCTTGGTGGCGCCGATGTACTCACCGACGATGGCGCCGATGAGCGCGAAGCCGAAGCTGACATGCAGGCTGGTGAAGATCCAGGACGTGGCCGAGGGGATGACGACCTGGAAGGTGACCTGGCGGTTGCTGGCGCCGAGGATGCGGGAGTTGGCGACGAGGTTGCGGTCGACCTCGCGGGCGCCCTGGAAGGCGTTGAAGAAGACCGGGAAGAAGACCAGGACGACCGCCGAGGCCACCTTCGAGGCCGGTCCGAGGCCGAACCAGATCAGGAAGATCGGGGCGAGCACGATGCGCGGCAGCGCGTTGAGCACCTTGATGTAGGGCCCGAGGACATCGGCGAGGAAGCGGATCCGGCCCAGCGCGATGCCCAGCAGCACGCCGCCGATCACACCGATGACCCAGCCGAGCAGCGCCTCGTAGAGCGTGTACCAGATCTGCTCCCACAGGGAGCCCTGGGCGGTGCCGTCCACGACCCAGGTGTGGATCTGGTCCCAGATCTTCGACGGCATCGAGAAGTTGAACGGGTCGATGACGGCGGCCCGCGCGAGCCACTCCCACAGGCCGAGGACGGCCAGGAGCAGCGCGACCCGGCTGCCGAGGACGAGCAGCTTGCGGTTGCGGGCGGCCTTCGCCCTGGCCTGCGTGCGCTCGGTCTTCACAAGGGCCGGGGCCGCAGCGGTTACGGTCTCAGGCGACATTGACGGCACCCCTCTCACGGGTGATGCGGACCTCTTCACCGAGCGAGGACCAGATCTCGCGGTAGATCTCCAGGAACCGCGGCTCCAGCCGCACCTGCTCGACCTTGCGCGGCCGGGGCAGGTCGATCTCGAAGACCTCCTTGACGGTCGCCGGGCCGGCCGTCATGACCACGACCTTGTCGGCGAGCGCGATGGACTCCTCCAGGTCGTGGGTGACGAAGACGACCGAGGCGCCGGTCCCCGCCCACAGGTCCAGCAGTTCGTCGGACATCAGGGCCCGGGTCTGCACGTCCAGGGCCGAGAAGGGCTCGTCCATGAGCAGGATCTCGGGGTCGTTGACGAAGGTGGCCGCCAGCGCGACGCGCTTGCGCTGGCCGCCGGAGAGCTGGTGCGGGTAGCGGTCCTCGAAGGAGGACAGGCCGACCCGGGCGAGCCATTCGCGGGCCCGTTCCTTCGCCTCGGCCTTCGGTGCGCCGCGGAAGCGCGGGCCGGCCATCACGTTGGACAGGACGGTGCGCCAGGGGAAGACGGCGTCCTGCTGGAAGACGAAGCCGACCTTGTCGCCGATGCCCCTGACCGGCTCGCCGGCCACCAGCACCTCGCCCTCGGTGGGCTCCTCCAGACCGCTGACCAGGGTCAGGGTCGTCGACTTGCCGCACCCGGTGGGGCCGACCACCGCGACGAACTCGCCGCGGCCGACGGTCAGGTCCAGATCCCGTACGGCGGTGTGGAGCGCCCCGGACGGGGTCCGGAACGCTTTGCTCGCTCCCCGCAGTTCGATCGCGGGGCTGCTCGTTTGGCTGTTCATGGGGCGGGACGCTAGATGTGGCCCGGGCCACAGCGGCAGCCTTGCGGTCACAACTCCGGCTTGTGCCCACAGGCGGCTGTTCTGCTCGTTTTGCTCGCCGTAGCACAACGAATGCGCTACGAGGTCTGGGCAAGGCCCCTGCGGGCGTTTACGTTGCGTTCACAGCGAGGCAAAACGGAGCGGTATGTTCCGAACGGGCGAGATGCAACCGGCGAGAGGCGAGGTGACCGCATGCGGATCCGCTGGCCCCGCCGTGTCTTCGCCCAGGTCCTGCTGGTGCAGCTGGCCACCACCACCGGGGTGATCATGCTCGCCACCGGGCTCTTCCTCGCCCCGCTCAGCGCCCAGCTCGACGACCAGGCGATGCGCCGGGCCCTGGCCATCGCCGAGACCACCGCCGCCGAGCCCGGCCTCGCCCGCGAGCTGACCACCACGAAGCCCAGCGCCGACGGCCCCGTGCAGGCCGAGGCCGAGCGGATCCGGCTGGCCACCCACGCGCTGTACATCGTGGTCCTCAACACCCACCATGTGCGCTGGTCGCACCCCACCGTCTCCGAGATCGGCAGGACCGTCTCCACCGACCCCAGCGCCGCCCTGTCCGGCCAGGAGGTCATGGACATCGACCGCGGCACCCTGGGCCCCTCGGCCCGTGCGAAGGTGCCGCTGCGCGACGACACCGGGAAGATCGTCGGCGCGGTCTCGGTGGGCATCGCGTACGACAGCGTGCGCGCGCAGCTGCTGCGTACGGTGCCCAGCCTGCTGCTCTACGCGGGCGCGGCCCTGGCCGTCGGTGTCCTGGCCGCCTTCGGGGTCTCCCGCCGGCTCCAGCGGCGCACCCACGGGCTGGCCTTCGCCGACATCTCCTCGCTGCTCGACGAGCGCGAGGCGATGCTGCACGGCATCCGCGAGGGCGTCGTCGCCCTCGACGCCCGGGGCAGGATCCGGCTGGTCAACGACGAGGCCCAGCGGCTGCTCGGCCTGGGCCCCGACGCCGACGGGCGCGACCTCGACGAGGTGCTGCCCCCGGGCCGTACGACCGACGTCCTGGCCGGCCGGGTCGACGGCGCCGATCTGCTCACCGTCAGCGGCGGAAGAGTGCTGGTCGCCAACCGGATGCCGACCGCCGACGGCGGGGCGGTGGCCACCCTGCGCGACCGCACCGAGCTGGAGCTGCTCGGCCGTGAGCTGGACTCCACGCACGGCCTGCTCGACGCGCTGCGCGCGCAGGACCACGAGCACGCCAACCGTCTGCACACCCTCCTCGGACTGCTGGAACTGGGCCTGCACGACGAGGCCGTGGAATTCGTCGCCGAGGTCGCCGACGGCCACCGGGCCTCGGCCGAGCAGATCGCCGAGCGGGTCCACGACCCGCTGCTGTCCGCGCTGCTGGTCGGCAAGTCGGCCATCGCGGCCGAGCGCGGCGCATCCCTGCGGATCTCCCCCGACACGCTGCTGCCGGACCAGGTGGTGGACCCGCGCGACCTGGTGACCGTACTGGGCAACCTGATCGACAACGCTCTGGACGTCGCCACCTTCGTGGAGGTCGAGCTGCTCGCCGAGGGCACCACGGCGGTGCTCCGGGTCAGCGACAACGGCCCCGGAGTGCCGCCCGGCATGCGCGAGCTGGTTTTCACCGAGGGCTGGTCCACCAAAGCGCCCCCTGCGCATCGCGGCCGGGGCCTGGGCCTGGCGCTCGTGCGCAGGCTGGCCGAGCGGTACGGCGGAATGGCCCGGGTCACCGCCCGCGCGGGCGGCGGCGCGGTCTTCACCGTCGTACTGCCCGAGGCGCTGACGTCACGCGAACTCACGGCAATGGGAGAGTCACGATGATCGACGTCCTGGTCGTGGACGACGACTTCCGGGTGGCCGAGATCAACGCCGCGTACGTGGCCAGGATCCCCGGCTTCCGCGTCACCGCCCGCGCGCACACCGCCGCGCAGGCGCTGGCCACGCTGGAGCGCATGCACATCGACCTCGTGCTGCTCGACCACTACCTGCCGGACGAGACCGGCCTGACCCTGGTGCGGCGCATGCGGCAGCTGGGCCACTCCGCCGACGTGATCATGGTGACGGCGGCCCGCGATGTCGCGACCGTCCAGGCGGCGATGCGCTACGGAGCCCTGCAGTATCTCGTCAAGCCGTTCAGCTTCGGCGGCCTGCGCGCGAAGCTCGACGCGTACGCAGCCCTGCGCCGCACCCTCGACGGCGTCGGCGGCGGCCGGGGCGAGGCCGGGCAGGAGCAGGTCGACCGGATCTTCTCCGCGCTGCGCACGGCGGAGGCCTCACCGACCGCGGGCCTGCCCAAGGGCCATTCCGCGCCCACCGCCGACCTCATCCGCCGGGTCCTCAACGAGGCCGACCACCCGCTGTCCGCCCACGAGGTCGCCGAGCGGGCCGGGATCAGCCGCTCCACCGCCCAGCGCTATCTCAAGTACCTGGAGCGCGCGGGCCGGATCAGCCTCACCCTCAAGTACGGCGACACCGGCCGCCCCGAGCACCGTTACGCCTGGGCCCGCGCGAGCTGATGCGACAGCGCCCGGGCCGCCGCGCACACCACCGGCGCGATGCGGTCCAGGCTCAGGCCCCGCGTGGCGCCGGTGACGGAGATCGCGGCGACTGGATGGGCCCCGCTGGGGCCGAACACGGGCGCGGCGATGGCCGATACGCCCACTTCGGCCTCCTCCCAGTTGACGGCGTATCCGCGGGCCCGGGTGCGTACCAGGTCCTCCTGGAGGAGGCGGGGCAGCACGATCGTGCGCGGGGTACGGCGACGCAGGCCCTGGCCCAGCACGGCGCTGAGCCCGCAGTCGGGACCGTACGCCAGCAGCGCCTTGCCGGTCGCGGTGCAGTAGGCGGGCAGCCGGGCCCCGGGCTGGGTGGGGATGCGCATGGAGCGGTGGCCGGTGAGCTTGTCCAGGAAGAGCGAGTCGGTGCCCTCGACGACGGCCAAGTGCACATTCTCGTGCGTGGCCTCGTACATCTCCTCCAGGTACGGCAGCGCCTGCTCGCGCAGCCGCCGGTACGGGACGCGCTGGCCCAGTTCGAACAGGGTGAGGCCGAGCCGGTAGCCGCCGCAGTCGCCGCGCTCGACCAGTCCCAGGTCGGCGAGCTGGCCGAGGAGCCGGTGGACGGTGGGTTTGGGCAGGCCGGTCCGGGCGGCGAGGGTGGCCAGCGGCACCTCGTCCTCGCCGGCGCCGAAGGCGTGCAGCAACGCGGATCCGCGCGCCAGCATGGACTGTCCCGCCCCTTGTGCCGGCCCTGCTCCTGTGCCTGGCCCTGCTCCTGTGCCTGGCCCCGTCATGCCCGCATCCTGGTCGCTCACGGGTGTCCCCGCAAGGGAACCTCGACCAGCAGCGGCCCGTCGAGCGCGGCCACCGCGCCGACGGCGGCGCCGAGTTCGTCCGTCGTGCCGACCCGCAGCGCCGGGATGCCGAAGAAACGGGCCGCGTCGCGCCAGTCCAGCTCCCCCAGGTCCAGGCCGGTGTAGCGGTGCAGGGCGGCGGAGCGGCCGTCGAGACCGTCGAGAGTGTCCAGGGTGTCCTTCAGGGTCCGGTACTCGCCGTTGGCCATGACCACGAACAGCACCGGCACGCGCATGCGGGCCGCCGTCCACAGCCCCTGCAGCCCGAACATGGCGCAGCCGTCGCCCAGCACCGCCACCACCGGCCGGTCCGGCGCCCCGAGCCGGTGCCCCACGGCGGCGCCGATGCCCCAGCCGAGGCCGCCGCCGACGGTGTGGACGAAGCCGCCCGGCATGTCCCGGCGCAGGACGCGGCGCAGCTGCACCCCCACCGTGATGGCCTCCTCGACCAGGACCGCGTCGTCCGGCAGGGCGGCGGCCAGCGCATGGGCGGCGGCGAGCGGGTCGAGCGGGGCCCGGCCGTAGGCGGCCAGCGCCGCGAGATCGAGGGCGGCGCGCTCCGTGGCGTGCCGCGACGCCGCCTCCTTGGTACGCCGCCGGGCGGTTCGCTCGGGGACCTGCAGGCGCAGATGCCCGGCGAGCGAGGCGAGAGAGGCGTCCAGCGGCCCGGTGAGGCCCAGCGCGACGGGGAAGTTACGGCCGGGCTCGGCGGGGTCGGTGTCGAGCTGGACGACCGTGAGGCCGTCGGGGACCGGCGGGCCCGCGCTGTAGTGGTGCGGCGTGAAGGCCCGGCAGCCGGCGATCAGCAGCGCGTCATAGCCGGTCAGCTCCTTGTGGATCCCCGCGTTGACCGGCGGCAGCGGGCCCGCGTACAGCGGGTGCCCGCCCGGGAAGTCCAGGCAGTCGTTCATCGGCTGGTGGTACGTCACCGCCCCCAGCGCCTCCGCCACCTGCACCAGCGCCGCCACCGCGCCGTCCCGCCCGACCCCGTCGCCCGCCACGATCGCCGGCCGCTCCGCCCGCGCGAGCAGCGCCGCCGCCCGGTCGAGGTCCTGGGCCGCGCCCGCCGGCGCCATCGGCGACCGGACGGGCACCTCCACCGGCGCCCCGTCCATCAGCACGTCCATCGGCACCGACACGAACACCGGCCCCTGCGGCGGCCGCTGCGCCAGCGCGAAGGCCCTGCGCAGCACCACGGGCAGATCCTGCGGGCGGTGCACCTCCTGCGCATGCTTGGCCGCCCCCGCCGCGAGCGCCACGAGGTCGCCCGACAGCATCGGGTCCTGCAGCATGTGCCGTTGGTCCTGCTGCCCCGCGACGACCACCATCGGCGTACGCGAACGGCGGGCGTTGAGCATGCCGATCAGCCCGTTCGCCGTGCCTGCCGCGACATGCAGGCTCACGAAGGCCGGGCGGTGGGTCGCGCGGGCGTAGCCGTCCGCCATGGCGACGACGGAGGCCTCCTGCACTCCGAGGACGTATTCGGGGACGGCCCGGTCGGCGAGCGCGTCGAGGAAGGGCAGTTCCGTGGTGCCGGGATTGCCGAAGACCCGGTCGACGCCCTCGTCGTCCAGGATCTCTAGCAGGGCCCGCAGTGCGGTTGTCATATCAGCCTGTCCCCGCTCATACGCTCATGCCGCCGTCCACCGCGATCGTGGCTCCCGTCGTGAAACTCGACTCGTCCCCCGCCAGGTAGAGCACCGTCCGTGCGATCTCCTCCGGCGTCGCGTGCCGCCCCAGCGGAATCTCCGCGTCGAAGACCTTCGCCGCGCGCTCCGCGCTCTCGCCGGTCGCGGCGGTCTCCAGGCGGTGCATGAAGGGGGTGTCGGTGGGCCCGGGATGGATGCTGTTGACTCGGATGCCGCGGGCGGCGGCCTCGCGGGCCGCGACCCGCATCAGGCCGACCTGCGCGTGCTTGGCGGTGGCGTAGCCGCTGATGCCGGGGTCGGCGGTGAGGCCGACGACCGAGGAGTTGATGATCACGGAGGCGCCGGGGCCGAGGTGCGGGAAGGTGTGCTTGAGGACCAGGAAGGCGCCGACGGCGTGGACGTCCAGGACCCGTCGGAAGGCCTCCTCGGGGTAGTCCTCGATGGCCGCGACCTCGCCGCTGATCCCTGCGTTGCTGAAGACCACGTCCAGCCGCCCGAAGCGGGCCAGGCCCTCCTCGACGGCCGCCGCCACCTGCGCGCCGTTGGTGACGTCGGCGATCGAGGCGACGCAGCGCCCTGCGCCGAGGGAGGTGGCCGCCTCGCGCAGCGCGGCCTCGTCCAGGCCCACCAGGTGCACCAGCGCGCCCTCCGCCGCGAACAGGCGTGCGGTGGCGAGGCCGATACCGCTCTCGCCGCCGGTGATCAGGGCGACCTTCCCGTCGAGGCGTCCCATGCTGTCCGCTCCCTTGCGTGGTTTAGGTGGTGGTTCCGGCGAAGCCTGCGTTCATCGCGAGACTCAGGTCCCGTTCGGTCAGTTCGGGCGCGGACAGCTCCGCCACGATCCGGCCGCGCTGGAAGACCAGCACGCGGTCGCACAGCTCCACCAGTTCGGCCAGGTCGGTCGAGGCCACCAGGACGGCCTTCCCGGCCGCCCTCAGCTCCCGTACGATCCCGTGCATCTCGGCCCGCGCCCCGATGTCGACGCCGCGTGTCGGGTCGTCGAGGACGACCACCTGCGGCTCGATGTCCAGCCACTTGGCGAAGACGACCTTCTGCTGGTTGCCCCCGGACAGCTCGGAAACCGGCGTGCGCGCGTCGCCGTGCAGCCGCAGCCGCTCGGCATGCGCAGTGGCGCGTGCGATGTGCCGGCCCCGGTTGAGCCAGGGCGAGCCCTCGCCGCGCGCGAGCCAGGAGACGGCGGAGGTGTTCTCCCAGACAGTGCGGTCCAGCATCAGGCCGTAGCGTTTGCGGTCGCTCGGCACGAAGGCCACTCCGGCCCGCACCGCCCTGCGCACGTCGCGCGGCGGCGGCTCGCCGCCGGGCAGCGTCACCACGCCCGACGACGGCCGGGCCCGGCCGCACACCACCTCCAGGGCGGCCAGATGCCCGGCGCCCTGGAGCCCGGCGAAGCCGGTGATCCGACCGGCGGGGGCGTCGAAGCTGATCTCGTGCAGGCGGCGGCCGAGGCTGACCTTGTGGAAGCTGAGCTGCCGTGCCCGCGCGGGGGCGGGGGTGTCCGCGGGCACGGCAGCCGTTTCGGGGGTGTCGGGGGTGTCGCCCAGCATCGCCTCGACCAGGACGTCCAGCGGGACCTGGGCGACCGGGGTGCCGTCCATGACGTTGCGGCCGTCGCGCAGCACGCTGATCCGGTCGGCGAGGCTGCGCACCTCTTCCAGGAAGTGCGAGATGTAGAGCACGGCGAGGCCCTGGCCCACCAGCCGGCGGATGACTGTGAAGAGCCGTTCGACGGCGTCGACGGGCAGGGCGGAGGTGGGCTCGTCGAGGATCAGGACGCGTGGCCGCTCCAGCAGCGCCCGGCTGATCTCGACGAGTTGCTGGTCGGCGAGGTCGAGGCGGCCGAGCGGGGAGCGCCAGGGGATGCCGGACAGGCCGAGCTCGTCGAGGACGGCCCGGGCCTTGTCGCGGGCGCGGGCCGGGCTGGTGAGTCCGGCCCGGCGCGGCGGCCCGTACGGGAAGAGGTTCTCCATGACGGACAGGTCGGGGAACAGGCTGAGCTCCTGGGCGACGACCGCGATGCCCGCCGCCGCGGCCTTGCGGGCGCCGGCGAAGGGCAGTGGCGCGCCCTGGAGTTCGACGGCGCCCGCGTCGGGCCGCTCGATGCCGAGCAGCATCCTGACCAGCGTGGACTTGCCCGCGCCGTTCTCCCCGGCCAGCGCGTGCACCTCACCGGCGGCCAGGGCGATGCCCGCACCGTCGAGGGCGAGCACGCCGCCGTAGGCCTTGACCAGGCCGCGGGCGGCCAGCACGGGGGGAGGAGGGGGCATGTCAGCGCTGGTCCTTCAGCGGCTTGATGCTGCTGTCTGGGCTGGCGAGCAGGCTGTCGATCTGGCTCTTGAAGAAGTCGTACGCCGCCGTGGTGCTCTTCTGCCGGGCGATCACCTCGTCCACGTTGGACTTGTCGACGACCAGGCTCGGGGTCTTGAACCAGCCCTTGGGCAGGTCCTTGCCCTTCTTGAGTGCGTCCACGAACAGGGCTGTGCAGACATAGCCCTTGAGGAAGTGCTCCGGGGACACGGTGCAGAAGTTCGCGCCGCTCTTGACGTACTGGAGTGTCTTGGCGTCCACGTCGGCGGCGGCGACCAGGTAGCTGCCGTTCTCCGCCTCCTTGATCTTGCCTAGGTTGTAGCTGTCGGCGTCGCCGACACCGAGGAAGGCCAGCGCCTTGGGGTTGGCGTGCACCTGGCTCTGCCACGCCCCGAAGTTCTGCGCCGGGTCGCTGTACGTCTGGTAGGGGCCCAGCACCTTCACGCCAGGGGCCTTCTTGGCGAAGGTGTCCTTGATGCCGTTGGCCCGGCTGTCCAGGACCGGGGTGCCGGGGTTGGGGACGCCCACGACGACCGAGCCGGTGGGACTGGCCGGGAGGCGCTTGATGGCCTCCTCGGCGAGCTTGGCGCCCAGTTCGTAGTTGTCGTTGCCGACGTAGAAGGTGATCTTGCTGCCGTCCAGCGGGGCGGTGTCCAGCGCCACCACCGGGATGCCCGAGTCGACGGCGGTGGCGGCGGGGCGTACGAACAGCGGCGGATCGAGGTTGAAAAGGATGATGCCGTCCTTGGAGGTGTGCGTCAGGTTCTGGAACAGCGTCACCTCCGCCGGGCCGTCGGTGCTGGCCGGGCCGACGGCCTTGAGGTCCACACCGCCCAGGTGGCCGACGGCGGACTTCGCGCCGTTCACCATCTCCACGGCGAAGTTGAGGCCGATGTTGGCGACGGCTATGCCCATGTGCAGGGTGCCGCCCTTGCCGCCTCCCGAGGAGTTGTCGTCGCCGCAGGCGACGGCCAGCCCGAGCGGTGCGGCCGCTCCGGCCATCAGGATGAGCCTCCGGGTGGGGCCCGGCCGTGCGGGTTGAGCCATGGTGCCCTCCAGGTGGATGGGTCAGGTCAGTTGGGCCGCTCGCGCAGGCGGCGCAGCGCGCTGTCGGCGGCGACGGCGGCGAGGATCACCGCTCCGGTCGCGAACGTCGTCCAGTTGATGGGCACGCTGAAGAACACCAGGGCCGACGCCACGGTCGCCAGGATCAGCGCCCCGATCACCGCCCCGGGCACCGAGCCCCGGCCGCCCGCGAGCGGGGTGCCGCCGATGATCGCGGCGGCGATGGCGCTCAGTTCGTAGCCCTGGCCGATGGTCGGGTCACCGGAGATGAAGAAGGCCAGCGCGAGGACCGCGGCCAGCCCCGCCATCGACGCGGACAGCGCCATCGCCTTGATCCGGGTGCGCACGATCGGCAGGCCGGTGAAGTGCGCGGCGTCCGGGTTGGAGCCCACCGCCCTGACCTGCGCGCCGAAGCGGGTGCGGGTGAGCAGCACGGCGAGGCCCGCGGTCGCGGCGATCAGCACCCATACGGCGGTCGGCAGTCCGCCGATGTCACCGCCCACGACCCGGAAGAAGGCGTGGTCCTGCGGCATGCCGCTGATCTGCTTGCCCTCGGCCAGCGCCAGGGCGATGCCCCGGAAGAGCATCGCGGTGGCCAGCGTGGTGATGAAGGTGGGCAGACCCAGATAGGTCGCGATGACGGCGTTGCCCGCGCCGAGCGCGGCCGACATTGCCAGTACGGCCACCGCCGCCGCCCAGGGCGACCAGCCGTCCCGGACGCACACCGCGCCGACGGTCATCCCCAGGGCGTACACACCGCCCACCGACAGGTCGACTTCGCGCATGGCCAGGGCGAAGACCATGCCGGCGGCCATCAGACCCACGTACGAGGCGTTGTGGGCGGTGCTGGTGAGGTTGGAGCGGTCCATGAAGTCCGGGTACGCGATCCCGACCGCGAGGACCAGCAGCACCAGGACGGCGGCCACCCCGGTCTCGTCCCGCAGCAGATGGCGCAGCGCCGACGGCCTTCCGTCGCGCTTGAGCGATGCTGTCACCGATGACAATTGCATGGCCTGCGGGCTCCCGCCTTCTCCGCCGTCGGCACAGCATCGGGCCCGCATACCGCGGCGGCAACGCGGCCATTCCATGACATGGAACGGTTGGCCGAACGGTTATACGGCGTACCGTCACACCGCGCCGGCCCCCGTCAGCGAGCGGACCTCCGCCTCGGCGTGCTTGCCCTCGTCGGCGGGCTCGGGCGACAGTACGGTGCCGAGCCAGCCGGCCAGGAAGCCCAGCGGGATGGAGACCAGGCCCGGGTTCTGCAGCGGGAAGAATTGGAAGTCGACGCCGGGGAACAGCGCTTCGGGGCTGCCGGAGACCACCGGCGAGAGGATGACCAGCAGCACCGCCGGGCCCAGGCCGCCGTAAACCGCCCATACGGCGCCCCGGTTGGTGAAGCGCCGCCAGAACAGGGTGAACAGCAGCGCCGGCAGATTGGCGGAGGCTGCCACCGCGAAGGCCAGGCCGACCAGGAAGGCGACATTCTGGCCCTGCGCGAACAGGCTCAGGGTGATGGCCACCGCGCCGATGCCCACGGCCGCGAAGCGCGCCACCTTCACGTCTTCGTTCTCCCGGGGCTTGCGCCGGGTGGCGCGGTGCAGCGACGCGTACAGGTCGTGGGCGACCGAGGCCGAGGAGGCCAGGGTGATCCCGGCGACTACGGCGAGGATGGTGGCGAAGGCCACCGCTCCGACCACCGCGAACAGAACCGTTCCGCCTGTCGAACCGGCCCCGCCGCCCAGGTCCATGGCGAGCAGCGCCACCGCGGTGTTCCCGGCCTTGTTGGAGCCGCGGACCGCGTCCGAGCCGACCACCGCGGCGGCGCCGAAGCCGAGCACGATCGTCATCAGGTAGAAGGAGCCGATCAGCCCGATCGCCCACACCACCGAGCGGCGGGCCGAGCGCGCGGTCGGCACGGTGTAGAAGCGGGACAGGATGTGCGGCAGCCCGGCCGTGCCGAGGACCAACGCGAGCCCCAGGCTCATGAAGTCCAGCCGTGAGGTCCAGCTGCCGCCGTATTTCAGCCCGGGCCCGAGGAAACGGGTGCCGTGCCCGCTGCCGTCCGCCGCCGAGCGCAGCAGCGCGCCGATGTCGCCGTGGAAACGCATCAGGACGAGCACGGTGAGCCCGATCGAACCGAGCATGAGCAGTACGGCCTTGACGATCTGGATCCAGGTCGTGGCCCGCATCCCGCCGAAGGCGACGTAGAAGACCATCAGAGCGCCGACGCCGATCACGGTCCAGGTGCGGGCCGCAACGCCCTGCCCGCCCAGCAGCAGGCTCACCAGGCTGGCCGCGCCGACCATCTGGGCGACCAGGTAGATCACGGAGACGATGACCGAGGACACCCCGACCGCGATCCGCACCGGGCGCTGCCCCATCCGCACGGACAGCACGTCGGCGAGGGTGAACCGCCCGCAGTTGCGCACGAGTTCCGCGACCAGCATCAGCACGACCAGAAAGCCCACCAGGAAGCCGACGCAGTACAGCATCCCGTCGTATCCCACGAGGGCGACCAGTCCGGAGACACCGAGCAGCGAACCGGCCGAGATGTAGTCGCCCGCGATGGCGAAACCGTTCTCCATCGGCGAGAAGAGCCGTCCGCCCGCGAAGAACTCGACCGAGGAGTTGCGCCGCCGCCCGGCCCACGCGGTGATCGCCAGCGTCACGGACACGAATGCCGTGAACAGCAGGAGCGCCAGCCCCTGGTGATTGCCCGTCACCGGATGCGCTCCTGGGTGTCCCAGCGCAGGTCCAGCGCCGCCCGGTCCCGGCGCAGCCGCGCGTGCCGCGCGTAGGCCCAGGTCAGCAGGAACGTCGAGGCGAACTGGGCCAGCCCGGCCACCATCGCGACATTGATCTCGCCGGCCACCGGGCGGGCCATCAGTCCGGGCGCGGTCATGGCCAGCACGACGTAGAGCAGGTACCAGGTGAGGAATCCGGCCACGGCGGGGAACGCGAACCCCCGGTAGCGGCCCCGCACTTCCTGGAAGGCGGCGCTGTGCTGGACGTCCAGATAGACCGACGTCGGGTCGTCGTGCTCCGTGGGGTTCGCGCTCGCGTCCACGCTCACGGCGACGGGGGCGGCAGCGTCGTGCTGCCACTCCCCCGCCGCGTGGGCGTCGTACCAGGGGTCGTCCATCCGGAGCGCTCCGGACTCGGCTCCGTCGTGCTCGTCCACAAACTCTCCTCGCTCCGCCGGCCGGTGGTCGGCCGTGGGCCCAGCATTGGACAGAGCGGGAAGATCCGGAGACCTCAAGCCGAAACGTTCACCCCATCAGGTGACGCAACGGGGGGCGTGACCTCATCACGCGTCGATACGCGAACGATCCAGCGTCGCGGCCGAACTGGTGATGAATTCCTTGCGCGGCGCGACGTCATTTCCCATCAGCAGATTGAACGCCTCTTCCGCGGCGTCCAGATCACTGATGTTGATCCGGCGCAGTGTGCGGTGCCGGGGGTCCATCGTGGTCTCCGCGAGCTGGTCGGCGTCCATCTCGCCGAGGCCCTTGTAGCGCTGAATGCTGTCCTTGTAGCGGACGTTCCGGCGCTGGAGGTCCATCAGGGTCTGCCGGAGCTCGTTGTCGGAGTACGTGTAGATGTACTTGTCCTGGCCCTTCCTGGGGTTGCTCAGCTCGATGCGGTGCAGCGGAGGCACCGCGGAGAAGACCCGCCCCTCCTCGATCATCGGCCGCATGTACCGCTGGAACAGGGTGAGCAGAAGAGTCCGGATGTGTGCACCATCGACATCGGCGTCGGCGAGGAAAATGACCTTTCCGTACCGCGCCTGGTCGATATCGAAGGTCCGGCCGGAACCGGCTCCTATCACCTGGATGATCGCGCCGCACTCGGCGTTCTTGAGCATGTCCGAGACCGACGACTTCTGGACGTTCAGAATCTTTCCGCGAATGGGCAGCAGCGCCTGGAACTCCGAATTCCTGGCCAGCTTCGCGGTGCCCAGCGCCGAATCGCCCTCGACGATGAAGAGTTCACTGCGGTCCACGTCGTCACTGCGGCAGTCCGCGAGCTTGGCCGGCAGCGAGGAGGACTCCAGCGCGGTCTTACGGCGCTGCGCCTCCTTGTGCTGCCGGGCGGCGATCCGCGTACGGGCGGCGGCGACGGCCTTCTCCAGCACGGCGCGCGCCTGCTGCTTGTCGTCACGCTTGGTCGAGGTCAGGAATGCCTTGAGCTCCCTGGAGACCACCGCCGCGACGATGCGGTTGGCGGCCGAGGTGCCGAGCACCTCCTTGGTCTGGCCCTCGAACTGCGGCTCGGCGAGGCGGACGGTGACGACTGCGGTCATGCCCTCCAGGGCGTCGTCCTTGACGATGTCGTCCTCGGCGACGCGCAGCAGCTTGGCCGTGCGCAGCACCTCGTTCACCGTCCTGGCGACGGCGCCCTCGAAGCCGCGCACATGGGTGCCGCCCTTGGGGGTGGCGATGATGTTGACGTAGGAGCGCAGAGTGGTGTCGTATCCGGTGCCCCAGCGCAGGGCGATGTCGACGCCCAGCTCGCGGGTGACCTCGGTGGGGGTCATGTGCCCGCGGTCGTCGAGGACGGGCACCGTCTCCTTGAAGGTGCCGGTGCCGGTGAGCCGCAGGACGTCGCAGATGGGCTTGTCCTGGGCGAGGTAGTCGCAGAACTCGCTGATGCCGCCGTCGAAGCGGAAGGTCTCCTCGGCGGATCCCTCCCCGTCGAGTCCCCGGTCGTCGCGGACCACGATGGTCAGGCCCGGCACGAGGAAGGCGGTCTGCCGGGCGCGCTGGTGGAGGTGCTCCAGGGAGAGCTTGGCGTCCTTGAGGAAGATCTGGCGGTCGGCCCAGTACCGGACCCGGGTGCCGGTACGGGTCCTGGGCACCTTCTTGGTCTTGTGCAGGCCGCTCGCGGGATCGAACGGACCCTCCGGGCCGGCCTGGGCGAAGACGCCGGGGACGCCGCGGCGGAAGCTGATGGCATGGGTCTGGCCGCTGCGGTCGACCTCGACGTCGAGTCGGGCGGACAGCGCGTTGACCACCGAGGCGCCGACGCCGTGCAGACCGCCGGAGGCGGCGTAGGAGCCACCGCCGAACTTGCCGCCGGCGTGCAGCTTGGTCATGACGACCTCGATGCCGGACAGGCCGGTCTTGGGCTCGACGTCGACCGGGATGCCGCGGCCGTTGTCACGGACCTCGACGGAGCCGTCCTGGTGGAGCTGCACCTCGATGCGGTCACAGTGTCCGCCGAGGGCCTCGTCGACCGCGTTGTCGATGATCTCCCAGACGCAGTGCATGAGGCCGCGGCTGTCGGTCGAGCCGATGTACATGCCGGGGCGCTTGCGGACTGCCTCGAGGCCTTCGAGGACGAGCAGGTGCCGCGCAGTGTAGTTGGAGCCGTCACGATCTGCACCGGTCAGCAGCGCAGTGGACGGCACGGATGTTTCGGCGGTCACGCGGGCGTCTCCTCGATGAAGTTCTTCAGCCGTATCGGTGAGAGGGTACCGAGGCCTGGTGGAGCGCTTGTGCCATGACCCGGTTTCCACCTCATGTTAGTCCTCACTCGATCGCATGTTCGATCCCTCTTTCGAGTGATACACATGTCACGTTCCCATAGAGGCATGAACCATTTAGGCTCCGGGCACGTCCTCATCATCAACCGGCAAGCCAGCCGGGGGGATGAAACCGGACAGATCAACCTAAAGACGACAACGAGCGCACCAGAGACCTATTCGCCGCCAATCGGTAGCATCCAAGACATACGAGAACTGTTTTCAAGGAAAAGCCACGAGCGGGAACGTTTTCGGCCTGGTTGGATGTTGACCCTGGTACGACAGCTCGTCGAGCTAGAGAAGAGGCGACGTGACTACTGTTCTGACCCCCGCAAGCCCGCTGACGGCGGCAGACCGCTGCGACCGTTGCGGCGCCCAGGCCTACCTGCGCGTCGTTCTGATCAGCGGCGGCGAGCTGCTTTTCTGCGCGCATCACGGGCGTAAGTTCGAGCCTGAACTGAAGAAGATCGCTGCGGAAATACAGGATGAGACCGGTCGCCTGACCGACTCCCCCGCTGCCCTGGCGGTCGACGACGAACACTGACGGCCACGGCCCCGACGAATAGTCCCCTGCGACGAGCTCTGTGCGTACGGGCGGTCTCCCTCACGGGGGGCCGCCCGTACGCGTGCTCGCGCGTCCCACAGGCCGTCGTGCTCACGAGTGGGCCGCGACAAGCCCTGTGACGGCCGCTACACGGGTGTAGACGCCCGGATGCTCGGGGTCGGCGCAGCCCGCGCCCCAGGAGACCAGCCCGACCAGCTTGCCGCCCGCGACCAGCGGGCCTCCGCTGTCGCCCTGGCAGGCGTCGTGCCCGCCCGCCGGGTCACCGGCGCACACCATGTCCTGACGCCGGTAGGTGCCGTCGCTGCTGCCCGGGTACGCCCGCTCGCAGACCGCGTCGGCCAGCACGCTCACCGTCGCCGCCCGCAGAACGGACGAGTAGCTGCCGTAGCCGGTGACATCACCCCAGCCGAAGACCCGGGCCGCGGTGCCCGCGCGGTAGTCCTGCGCGTCGGCCTGGCCGGCCATGCGGATGGCGGAGCCGGCGGGAAGCGGCTCGGCGAGTGTGACGACTGACACATCTCCGCTGTTGGTCACCGGGTCGTAGTCCGGATTGACCCAGACGCGCTTCACCGCGATCTCCCGGCCGGCCGTACCGCTCAGATCCGTACGGCCGGAGATGATCCGCAGATCGGGTACGTCCGACCAGGAACCGCCGAGCGCCGCCTGCCCGAAGCAGTGCGCGGCGCTGATCACCGTCGTGGGAGCGATGAGGGCGCCTCCGCAGAACTGTCCGGACCGCGCCGCACCGAACCGGGCCCGGCTGGCCACCGCCACCGTCCAGGGATACTGCTCGGCCGAGACCGGGCTGCCGCCGATGATGCCGCCGTCGGCATGCGGGGCGTGTGCCGCATGCGCGGCACTGGGCATCGCGAGAGCGGGCAGCAGCGCGAGCACCCCGGCGGAAAGCAGTGCCCGAAACCTGAACCGCATGCGTTCTCCTGACCCCGGGGATCTGACCCAGCACAATTCCCTGAACACCCAGAGTGATACACGCGGGCGCAAGGCGCATCCGGAAACGCCGACGGGCCCGTGACTACCGCAGAAGCGGCGGTCACGGGCCCGTACCGGCGTACAAACCCCGGGGCCTAGTCCAGGTAGTCCCGAAGGACCTGGGAGCGCGAGGGGTGGCGCAGCTTGGACATCGTCTTGGACTCGATCTGGCGGATGCGCTCACGGGTGACCCCGTAGACCTTGCCGATCTCGTCCAGCGTCTTCGGCTGGCCGTCGGTGAGGCCGAAGCGCATGGAGACCACGCCTGCCTCACGCTCGCTGAGCGTGTCGAGCACCGAGTGCAGCTGCTCCTGCAGAAGCGTGAAGCTCACCGCGTCGGCCGGGACGACGGCCTCGGAGTCCTCGATGAGGTCGCCGAACTCGCTGTCGCCGTCCTCGCCCAGCGGGGTGTGCAGGGAGATGGGCTCGCGGCCGTACTTCTGGACCTCGATGACCTTCTCGGGGGTCATGTCGAGTTCCTTGGCCAGCTCCTCCGGGGTGGGCTCGCGGCCCAGGTCCTGGAGCATCTGGCGCTGGACGCGGGCCAGCTTGTTGATGACCTCGACCATGTGCACCGGGATACGGATGGTGCGGGCCTGGTCGGCCATGGCGCGGGTGATGGCCTGGCGGATCCACCAGGTCGCGTACGTGGAGAACTTGAAGCCCTTGGTGTAGTCGAACTTCTCGACCGCACGGATCAGGCCCAGGTTTCCTTCCTGGATGAGGTCCAGGAAGAGCATGCCGCGGCCGGTGTAGCGCTTGGCCAGCGAGACCACCAGTCGGAGGTTGGCCTCCAGGAGGTGGTTCTTGGCCCAGCGGCCGTCCTCGGCGATGATCTCCAGCTCGCGCTTGAGCTTGGGGGCGAGCTTGTCGGCCGCCGCCAGCTTGTCCTCGGCGAACAGGCCGGCCTCGATGCGCTTGGCGAGCTCGACCTCCTGCTCGGCGTTGAGGAGGGGGACCTTGCCGATCTGCTTGAGGTAGTCCTTGACGGGGTCGGCGGTGGCGCCGGCCGCGGCGACCTGCTGCGCGGGGGCGTCGTCCTCGTCGTCGTCGGACAGGACGAAGCTCTCGGCCTCGGGCTTGTCGGGGCCTTCCTCGTCCTTGCCGGTCGCGGCGTCGTCGAGGGGCTCCTCGCCCTCGACGGCATCCTCGCCGTCCTTGCCCTTTGCCGCGGTGGTCTTCTTCGCCACGGTCTTCTTGGCGGTCGTCTTCTTTGCCGCCGCCTTCTTGGCGACGGTCTTCTTCGCGGGAGCCGCGGCCTCGTCTGCGACGTCCGCCACGGCCTCCGCCTCCACGGCCGCCGCGGGCGCGGCGGTCTTGGCAGCGACGGTCTTCTTGACCGGGGCGGCCTTGGTGGCGACGGTCTTGGTGGCAGTACGCTTCGCCGGGCTCTTGGCTGCGACGCTCTTACGGGTGCGCTTGGGCGCCTCAGCGGCACTCACCATCAGCGTCACACCCTCCTCGTCGAGGACCTGGTTGAGGCTGCGCAGAACGTTCTTCCACTGGGTTGCCGGAATCTGGTCCGCTTCGAAGGCTCGACGCACGTCGTCGCCGGCGATCTGACCCTGAGCCTTACCCCGCTCGATGAGCGCCAACAGAGACTCGGACTCGGCGATCTCGGGCGGGAGCGTACGGGATGTGCTGGCCGACACGAACAACCTCTCGGAACGATGGGAACGACTACGGTGGGAACCACTCAGTAACTCAGCGTCATAGATGTCGCGGATATTCCTCGTGCGGCTGCCACCTCTAACCTCATCGCGCTGCCGCGTCCGAGCGTTACGCCCCATCCGCGTGGCCCCAGTCACACCCCGGAACCCCATGAACCGACCATAGCCGGACACTCTCCGCGGATGCCCGCGCAGATGCCCGCGCGGATGACTCCGCCGCCGGCCCGGGAGGGAAGGGTCCGGCGGCGGCTGGAGCGGGCTGTGCGGGCCTTACGGGCCCGTGCGGGGCGTACGGCCTTACGGGTCGTGCGGTCAGTGCTCGCGGGGGGCGGGCACCACGTGCTCGGGCGTGCCCGGGGCGCCGGGCTCGGAGTGGACGGCGAGCAGCTGGCGCATGGACGACTCGGCCTCCGCCCCGTCGCCGGAGGCGAGGGCCTCCACGATCCGCTGGTGCAGCCCTACGGAGTGGTCGCCGGGGCGCTCGCAGCCGATCGCCGGTCCGCCGGAGACCTGGAGGGCGGCCGAGACGATGCCGGACAGGTGCTCCAGCATGCGGTTGCCCGCCACCTGCAGGAGCAGGGCGTGGAATTCGGCGTCGGCGCGGGAGAAGGTGAGCGAGTCGCCCTGGCCGGCGGCGTGCCCCATGATCTCCGCCATGTCGGCGAGGCGCTGCTGGATGTCCTCGCGGCCGTGTCCGGCGGCGAGCCGGGCGGCGAGTGGCTCGATGGTCCAGCGCAGTTCGAACAGCTCGCGGCGCTGGTCCTCGCGCTGCGGGCCGAAGGCGCGCCACTCGATGATGTCGGGGTCGAGCAGATTCCAGTCGCTGACCGGGCGGACCCGGGTGCCGACGTTGGGGCGGGCGCTGACCAGGCCCTTGGCCTCCAGCACGCGCAGCGACTCGCGTACGACGGTGCGGGAGACCTCGAAACGCTGGCCGATCTCCTCGGGAACCAGCGGGCGGTCGGCTCCCAGGTCGCCGGAGACGATCATCTGGCCGAGCTGCTGGACGAGTTGGCCGTGCAGTCCGCGGCCGCGGCTGCCGCCCGCCCGGCGGCCGACCCGGCCCAGATCGGAGTCGGCACTGTCCCAGGAGGGGATCCCCGAGACGCCCGGCCGGTGATCGGCTCGGTGGTCGACTCGGTGGTCCGCTCGATGGTCGGCTCGATGGTCGACGGCGGGTACTTCACCGTACGGGTAGCGGTCGAGCTCGCCCGGGCCGACGATGCTGGGGTCGGCGGGGCGGGCCGCGGTCATCATGGTGTGCGCAAGGGTACTCACGCATCCTTTGTCGGCGATGGCGCGCGGCGCCTTGAGGGCTTTGCTGAAAAGCACACGAAAGGGTGAGCGCTCATCACCTGATAATTGACGCTTTATCGGACGGAAATGGGCTTTCTTGCAGGGTTCTGGAGCACTTCGGTTTATCTGACCGCAAGTTGGACTCCGTCAACCGCCGGTCGACTCTCCGTCAACTCCGCGGTCAACCCGCGCGGCCCTTCAACACCGTGGCCAGATAGGCGCACAGCAGAGCGAGCAGGGCCAACACGAAGGAATACCGGACCGGTTCGGCGGCCAGCCGTACGGCGTCGATCGCCGGGGCAGTGGCCAGCTTCCGCAGCGCCGGGGCCACCAGCAGCGGCACGGCGAGCACTCCGGCCATCCCCAGCGCGGTCGTTCGGAACACTCCCGCCGCCAGCACGCCCGCCCAGGCACAGCCCACCGTGAGCGCCGCCCAGCCGGCCACGAGCGCCGGGCGGTCGGCCGGGAAGGGGGCGCTGCCGGGGCCCTGGAGGAGGCGTACGGCGGCGGCGCCGAGCCCGGCGGCGAGTGCGGCGAGCAGCAGGGCGGCCACGCCGCTGACGGCGAGTTTGGCGGCGAGCAGCCGGAGTTGGCGGGGCATGGCCGAGCGGTCCGGGGTCAGCGCGGGGTAGCGGAACTCCTGGCCGTAGGAGAGCGCCCCGAGCAGTCCGGCGCCCAGCGCGGCGGGTGGCAGCGGCAGCAGATGCGGCCAGCCGGTGGCCAGGCGCAGCGAGGCGGGGTGACCGGCGCGCAGCAGCGCCAGGGTGCCGATGAGCGAGACCAGCGCGGTGGTTGCGGCGATCAGCCACGGGGCGCGCACGCCGGTGAGGCGGCGCAGTTCGTAGCGCAGCGGCCGGACGGGGCCGGGCGGGGGCACGGCGTCGTGGACGGGCCGCATGGGGATCGTGTCGTACGGGTCCGCGGGCGGGGCGGGGGGCGGGCCGGAGTCGGCGGTGGCGTCGGCGAGCTGGTGCAGCAGGATGCCGTTGCGGAAGGCGGTCTCGCCGACCTGGGCGGGGGTCGTGCCGTAGACGGCGATGCGGCTGCCGCTGCCGCTGATCACCTCGGTGCCGTCCTGGGTGAGCAGAGCGGCGAGGCGCTGGGCGTGCGGGGAGCGCACGGCGACGTACGGGCGCAGCCGGGTGCGGCCGAATTCGGCGGCGGGCTGGTCGGCGACGAGCCGTCCTTGGTCGAGGGTGACGACGCGGTCGGCGAGGCGGGCGAGCGCCTTGGGGTCGCGGCCGGTGACCAGGACGGTGCCGCCCTGGGCGGCGTACGACTTCAGCAGTCCGTGCAGCCAGCCGGTGTCACGGGGGGACAGGTCGCGGACGGGGTCGTCGAGGAGCAGGGCGGCGGGGTCGGCGAGGAGGGCGGCGGCCAGGCCCAGTCGGCGGTCCATGCCGAGCGAGAGGGCGCCGAGGCGCCGGCCGGCCATGCCGGTCAGGCCGACGGTCTCCAGGACCTGTTCGGCGCGGGTGGCGGGGACGCCGGTGGCGGCGGCCAGCATGCGCAGGTGGCCTCGCACCGTGCGGCCGGGGTGGCCGGGCACATCGCCGAGCAGTGCGCCGGCCCGGCGGGCGGGGTGCGGGTGGCGGTGGAGGGGGCGGCCGTCGAAGAGGGTGACGCCGCGGCCGGCCTCGAGTTCGAGCATCAGCCGCAGGGCGGTGGACTTGCCGGCCCCGCTGTCGCCGAGCAGGGCGGTGACCTCCCCGGGGCGGGCCTCGAAGCTGAGGTCGTCGACGGCGGGCGGCCGGTCGCCCCGGGCGATGCTGGTCAGTCCGATGGCCTGGATCACCTTCGCACGATAACGCCCGGAATCGCCCGGAATTCAGACCTCGGGGCGCAACATGGGCGGATTCAGCAGAGCGGCTCCCCCGGCCCTGAACAGCTGTGCGGGCCGACCGCCCTGACGGGTCGTCGTTCCGCCGGTGGGGACGAGGAAGCCGGGGGTGCCGGTGACCTTGCGGTGGAAGTTGCGGGGGTCCAGGACGACGCCCCAGACGGCCTCGTAGACCCGGCGCAGCTCGCCGACGGTGAACTCGGGCGGGCAGAAGGCGGTGGCGAGGGAGGAGTACTCGATCTTGGAGCGGGCGCGTTCGACGCCGTCGGCGAGAATGCGGTCGTGGTCGAAGGCGAGGGTGCCGGCGTCCCCCGTTTCACGGTTGCCGTGGTCGCCGTGGTTGCCGTGGTTGCCGTCGAGCAGGTCGCCCACCGGGGCCCAGCGGGCGCTGCGGGCATCACCGCCGGCCCGGGGGGCGGGCAGGTCGGGGGCGAGCACGAGGTGGGCGACGCTGACCACGCGCATCCGGGGGTCGCGGTGCGGGTCGCCGTAGGTGGCCAGCTGCTCCAGATGGGCGCCGCTGCGGGCGCGCAGCCCGGTCTCCTCCGCAAGCTCCCTGGCCGCCGCCCCGCCCAGGTCCTCGTCGGCCCGGACGAAGCCGCCGGGCAGCGCCCAGCGGCCCTGGTAGGGCGGCTCGCCACGGCGTACCACCAGCGTGCACAGCGCGTGGTGACGCACCGTGAGTACGACGAGGTCCACGGTGACGGCGAAGGGCGGGAAAGCTGACGGGTCGTAGGGCGGCATGGCGGTGATCTTAGTCGTCTGCCTGACGATAAGCAGCCGGTTGGCACAGCAGTCGCCGGGGCGGTCGCACAGTCATCAGCTCACGTGCCGAGCTGAAGGCCGGGCGCGGCCTCCTCGACCATGGCCATGCCCAGCCTGCTGATCCGTACGGAGAACGGCTCCTCGGCCACCCGCAGCCCGGAGAACTGCACGGCGCCGAGCGGGGCGCTGCCCATCGGCCGCACGGCGACGGTCCGGTCGGGGGCGTCGGGGCGTACTCCGGCCAGGGCCGTGAGCAGATGGACCGCGCCGGCCGCGGCGACGGCCGCCGGGCGGCCGGCGGTGGGATGCGGGGCTGGGGCCCGGTCGGCGGTTCGCTGCTCCCCCGCGTACATCTCGGGGAGCCGGTGGCCGAAGGTTTCAGCAGCGTCGAGCACGCCCCTGAGCAGGGCTGACGCCTCCTTCTCATAGCCCGCTGCGGCGAGCCCGGCGGCTGCCACGGCGCTCTCGTGGACGCGTACGGCTCCGCCCCGGTGCCCGAAGGGATTGTGTCCCGGGGCCTTGGCCGACAGGGTGCGCAGGCCCCAGCCGGAGTCGAGGTCGGGGGCGCCGAACAGCCGGGCGAGCTGCTCGGTCTGCGCCTTGTCGAGCAGTCCTTCGGCGAGGCGGCTGCCGCCCAGCAGGCCGGTGTCGAGCAGATGGGCGGCGGCCGAGCCGAGGTGCGGGGCCGGTCTGCCGTCCGGCGCGAGGGCGGCGGCCGGGCGGCCGCCGGCCCGGTCGTCGAGCCAGAAGTCCTCGCGGAAGCCGCGCCGCAGCTCGGCCGCCCGCTCCCGCCAGCCTTCCGCGCCCGGCCGCCCGTACGCCTCCAGCAGGTCGCCGCCGTGCAGCATGGCCCGGTGCGCGTGAGCCTGGACCTCGCAGCGGGCCGGGCCGCCGGGGGCCGGGTCGGGCACATAGCCGTCGTCGTTGAGGGCGGTCAGCAGCCAGTGCAGGCAGCGCTCGGCGGCCGGCAGCAGCGCCTCGGCCTCGCGCTCGGGCAGTCCCCAGCGGCGGGCCTCGGCCAGAACGGTCACGAAGAGCAGGGTCGCCTCGACCCCGGAGCAGGTCGGCGGCAGATGGGGCCCGGCGTGCCGCAGGACGCCGGGCACCTTCCCGCTGCGGGGGTCCTGGCGGCGGGCCAGGGTGCGCAGAGTGCCCGCGGCGAGCCGGGTGCCCAGCGGCAGCACCATGCGGGCCGCCCACAGGGCGTCGGCCGGCGCCAGACCGAGCCGCCACGGGGCCCCGGCCGCCGTGTGGACATCGGCCGGCCGCGCCGGGTCGCGCAGCAGCAGGGCCCGCAGATCGTCTAGGGCGGCGCGCAGCAGCACCCCGGCCCGCGCGTCGTCGCAGGACACCTCGGCCGCCGACCAGGGCACGGGCACCGTCCCCTCCCGCTGGCCCGGCTGTCCTCCCGCCGAAGGCAGGGAGCGGGGCCGGGCTGGCTGCCCGCCCGGTGTGGCCTCCAGGACGGCGCGCAGTTCGACGGTCCAGGAGCCTCCGGGCGGCACCGACAGGTCCCAGCGCAGCAGCCCGGCCGAGGCCAGCGCGCTGTCCGGCGCCGGATGGGCGGTGATCCGCGCCCCCACCCCGTCCCGCGACCAGCGCAGCCCGGAATCGCAGACGCTGGCCGGCAGGTCCGGCCCCGTCCGGCCCGAGGCCACGGCGGCCAGGTCCGCCAGGTCGGTGCCCAGCCCCACCTCCACCGGCAGCCGCAGGCCTCTCGGCCCGGTGTTGTGCACGGTGATCCGCTCCGCGCCCCCGGCCGTGCGCAGCCGCTCCACGGTGACCGCCGGGTCGGGGCCACCGTCGGCGCCGGTGCGCACCACCGCCACGAACCGGGCCCGGCCCGCCGCGACCAGCCCGCCCTGAACCGGGATCGGGGCGATGCCGGCGATCCGCAGTTCGCAGCGCGCCAGCACCCGACGGCCGTCCTGGTAGAAGCCGTCCAGTCCCTGACCGAGCAGCTGACCGTGCGCCGCCGAGACCGCGAGCGCCGGTGCCGCGACGCACATCACCGCGTCGTGCACCGGCTGCGGGCCCCGGTCCGGCCGGCCCGGCTGGACCGGCGGAGTGTTGTGATGCGGGCTCATGCCACCTCCCAGCCTCCTCGGCTCTTTGGACACACCCAGGTGAACGGCCGGGTGGCCGCTCGGGTCACGGGCCGTCTACCGTTCCTCCCCGGGAGGCCGTCCCCCTGTCGGCCGCCAGCACCGGAATGAGCAGCCCATGGCCGTGTACCGCCAGCCCGGAACCGTCATCACCGACCACACCTTCCTGGTGCCGCTGGACCACGCCGATCCGGCCGGCGAGCGGATCCAGATCTACGCCCGCGAGGTCGTGGCGGCCGGCAAGCACGACCACGCCGACCGGGAAAGGCTGCCCTGGCTGCTGTTCCTGCAGGGCGGTCCCGGCGGCCGCTCACCCCGTCCGCTGGGCAGCGACAGCTGGCTCAGCCGCGCCCTGGAGGACTACCGCGTGCTGCTGCTCGACCAGCGCGGGACCGGCCGTTCCACCCCGGCCACCCGGCAGACGCTGCCCGCGCGAGGGGACGCCTCCGCCCAGGCCTCGTATCTGGCGCACTTCCGCGCCGACTCGATCGTTGCCGACTGCGAGCTGATCCGGCGTGAACTGCTCGGCGAGGACGGCCGATGGAGCCTGCTCGGCCAGAGCTACGGCGGCTTCTGCGCGCTCACGTATCTGTCGTTCGCCCCCGCAGGGGTACGGGAGGCGTTCAT
Source organism: Streptomyces sp. NBC_01537 (assembly GCF_045040445.1). Classification (NCBI taxonomy): domain Bacteria; kingdom Bacillati; phylum Actinomycetota; class Actinomycetes; order Kitasatosporales; family Streptomycetaceae; genus Streptomyces; species Streptomyces sp. NBC_01537. The sequence continues at coordinate 2,524,287 of NZ_CP109392.1, forward strand.
CACCGGTGGCCTCGCCGGGCTTCGCAGCAGCGCCGAGGACGCCTACCGGGCCGCATACCCGCGCGTCGAGCGGAAGGTGGCTGCGCACTACGCCCGCTACCCCGAGGACGTCGCCACCGTACGGACGCTGGCACGGCACCTGCGCGACAACGAGGTGACGCTGCCCGGCGGCGGTCTGCTCACCGCCGAGGCATTCCAGTCGCTCGGGCTGCTGCTCGGCACCGGCACCGGCTCGCACACCCTGCACTATCTGCTGGAGGACGCCTTCGTGCCGGGTGCGGCGGCGCCGCTGCTGTCGGATTCCTTCCTCGCCGAGGTCCAGAGTCATCTGTCCTTCGCCGGCAATCCTCTCTACGCGGTGCTGCACGAGCCGACCTACGGCCAGCGGTCGGTCCCACCGCGGCGCACCGGCTGGGCCGCGGAGGCGGTGCGTGGTGAGTTCCCCCAGTTCGACGTGGACAAGGCACTCGCGGGCGATGGTCCCGTGCTGCTGACGGGCGAGATGATCTACCCCTGGATGTTCGCCACCGACCCCGCCCTGGTCCCGCTGCGCGAGACCGCGCACCAGCTGGCGCTGCGAGAGGACTGGCCCGATCTGTACGCCCCGGAGCGTCTGGCCCGCAACGAAGTCCCGGTGGCGGCGGCCGTCTACCACGACGACATGTATGTCGACACGGCCGACTCGCTGGCCACCGCCCGGGCCGTGCGGGGCCTGCGTACCTGGGTCACCGACGAATACGAGCACGACGGGCTCCGGGTGAGCGGCGGCCGGGTCCTCGACCGGCTGATCCGGCTGGTCCGCGGCGAGGTTTAGCGCAGGTCCCGGGGCGCCCGAGCCGCTGTCGCCGCAGCTTGCGCAGGCAGCCGCGCAGCGGCTCGGGGTCCAGTCCGTTGTTGAGCGCCGCATGCAGCAGCCGGGCGAAGGTGTAGTCCGGGTCGAGCGCCAGGGCGCGGCCGAAGGCGACCCGTGCGGTGGGCTCGTCACCGGCGGACCAGGCCACCCAGCCGGCGAGGGTGAGCGGAGCCGCGGCGTGGTCCTCGAATGAGCGGACGCAGCGCCGGGCCAGGGCGCGCCACAGCCGGAGCGCCGGTTCGGTGTGCGGGGGCTCCATCCATTCGGCGGCGTGGTCGCGGGTCACGCGGTCCTGGAGGCCGAGGATGATCGCCGCTGCCTCCGCGTCGTCCAGGAGCAGGTCGTCGCAGGTGTCGCCCCTGAGCCCGTCCTCCTCGGGCGGCGCCTCACGGAACCGCTTCAGGGCGGCTTCGGCCAGCGCCAGGGTCTCGCTGCGCACCGTCTCGACGGCGTCCTCGTCCCCGCCGAGCATCCGGGGCACCAGCTCCGCCGCCGCGGCGTCCAGTGCCTGTTCCTGGAGGGCGGACGTGGCAGTGGCCGGCGGCGCGAACCTGGCCTCCATCTCCCGCAGCGAGCCGCGCACCCGGATGCCCGCGTAGACGGCGGCTGCGGCCATGACGGAGTCCACGGAGGGGCTGATCTCGGCGCCGTCCGGCGGACAGCCGCAGCCGGTGTCCGCACAGGTGTAGGACCACCAGCGGCCGTCCGACACGCACAGCGCCTCGATGACGGGTACGTCGAGGGCGCCGCACGCGACGCGCAGCAGCTGGGCGAGCGGCCGCATGCGCTCCATGGTCTGCGCGGGCCGCTCCCCGTCGGCCGGTTCCGGGCACAGGAAGACGACGATCGAGTCGGGGCGGCCTCCTCGCTGCTCGCTGCCGCGCACCAGGCACTCGGCGAGCTCGGTGGCCACATCGGGCCACTCCAGCGGATCGGCGGGAATTCCGAGTCGCAGCCTGCCGCCGAAGCGGCTGTGCCTGCCGTGCAGGGCCACCATCACGACGCTGTCGGTCGGATGGAAGCCCAAGAGGTACGGAAGCGCGTCGGCCAGCTCGGCCGGGCTTCGCAGGGTGACCTTGGCCGTGTGAGCGGGCCGGGGCGACTGGTCGGGCTGGGTCTCGTTGTGCTGAGTCATGATCCGAAGGTGACGCAGACGGGCGATCTCCGCCAGGCCCCTCCCGAGACCTGTGGATAACCCGTGAATATCGGCATATAAGCAGCGAGTTGGTTATCCACAGGCCGCGGGCCGGAGCTCGCACTTTGTCAGTGCCATCGGGTTGAGTGGGGGACATATCCGCAACGGCCAGCACCGCACCGCGAGCCGTCATCTGCCACAAGGGTCGGAGATTCGCCTCGTCCGGCGCCTCAACGGGACAGGACACAGTCGCCGCACAGGGCGCCTCTGCCGCCGGGCGCGGCACGGTAGATCAGGCAGCAACTGCGGCGCCGGAAGGCTCCGTCGGGTGCGGTGGTGCTCGCGTCTCGCAGCGCAGGGCCGTCCAGGAGGAGCGAGGTGATCGCGACGGTCCGACCGGTGAGCTCCGGGCGGGCCGCTTTCAGCATGGTCGCCGCTCCGTTGACGGCCGATGCGGTGTTGCCCCGCAGGATGTGCGGGGAGACCGAGAACGGCCCCATGGCGTCGGCCAGTTCGCGCAACGGGCCGTCCAGCAGGCAGCGGCCCAGCCGGTCGGCCAGCCGCGCCGGCGGGTCGGCGGAGCCGGAGCCGGTGCCGAAGGCGTCATGGGGCAGCGACAGGGGGACCGGGCCGCCGAGAACGGGCTGCCACCGCAGGTCGGCGAGACGGGGGGCGAGGACCAGTCCGTGCAGCACGGCGGCGGCCAGGGCGGGCGACACCAGCCGGGCGGCCAGCCCGAGATGGGCCACTGAGGCCGCCACCCGTGGTTCGATCGCGCCGGGCGGCTGCCCACCAGCGGCGGCCAGCCAGTCCCGTACCGCGCTCACGCGGGCTTCGAGCAGCGGGCGGGACATCGGCTCCCAGGGCCCGGACGGCTCGGTGCCGGGTGGGTGGGTCCGTACGGCGAAGAACGGGCCGAGCGCGGCGATCTCCTCGAACGCCGCGCCCGCCGTCGCGGGACTGGTCATGCGGGGAAGGGGTCCGGCTCACGTGAGGGGGCAGTGGTGTCCGGACGCGAGGGCCGCAGCAGACGTTCGGCCAGGGGCGCGAAGGCCAGGCCGATGGCCGTCCAGAGGATGAGCTGGGCGGCGACGGAGTAGAAGCGGAAGGCGAACAGCACGTCGGCGGGGAAGCCCGAGTAGACGATGGTCCCCTTGGAATCGGTCAGCGGCAGCGGGGTCTCGGTGGCGTGGTTGCCGAAGTTGTCCTTGTTGTACGCGAGGTGGCCGAGCGGGGGCAGGATCAGCATCACGATCCCGATCGCGACGACGAACGCGGCGACGGCCAGGAGCGTGGCGTTCCAGTTGCCGAAGCGTGCCTGGAGCCGCTTGCCGAGCCAGACGGCTCCGACAAGGAAGGCGATGGAGCACACGACCATGATCAGGTACAGGGCGCTGCGGGCCTGGATGGTGTCCTCGTGGCCGATGGCGGGAGGATTGGCCGGGTACTTCAGGAACGGCACCAGGTACAGGCCGAGAAAGCCGCCTCCGGCGACCAGCAAGGCGAGGGTGCGGGCCCGCAGGGCGCCCACCCGGCCCAGGCAGACGGTGTAGGCGACGGCGAACAGGGCGCCCATTGCCATGCCGAAGAAGACCATGCCGACGCCGATGCCGACGTTGGCCTGGATGGTGCGGCTGAACAGATCGGGACCTGCGGCCTCGACGGTCAGCCCCGCCGCCTTGTCCAGGGCCGCCTGGGCGGCGTCACGGCCGCTCTCGTAGTCGATGGCCTTGGCGATCTGCGGCTCGGCGAAGATCCGCGCGAAGACGAACACGAGCAGACCCGCGACCGCGCCGACGAGAACGCCGCGCAGTATCAGTTTCTTTTCCACGTCGAGTTGTCCGTACGTCCGGGTGCCGATGGGGTCAGTGGCAGGGGAAGCCGAGGAAGTGGCGGGCGTCGTGGACGAACTCGTGGATGTGCATGTCCTTGCCGAAGACCGAGACGGCGCCCTGGTCGACGCCGATGAAGTAGTAGACGGCCAGCGCTATGAGGACGGTGCCGACCAGCCAGAGCACGGACTTCGATACGGGCAGGACGACCGGCGTGGACACCGGGCGGGGTGTGGAAATGCTGCTCAAGGTGAGCTCTCCTTCGGGGATCGTGCGTCCCTTGCGTGTGCGGGCGTTGTGAGGGCTCAGTGTCTGACTCGCCGGCCACCTTCCGGTGGCAGGCTCACAGTGGCGCGACCGTGCTGGAATTTCACCAGCTTCCTTATGCCATCACTGCACATGGAGCGTAGGGCTCGCTTCCGCAACGCGTCAATCAGGCCTTTTACAAGCTTTGTCCCCGGAATTGCCGGGCCGTCGAACAGGGCCTGTCCGGCTTGCGCATACTGGATATTCCGTCAGCCGCTGGAGTGCGCGTGTCGATGATTCACAACCTCCGCAAAGCCGTCCGTCTCGCCGACCGGCGCCATCGCCGTGTGGACCTCAGCCACCCGGCCCGGTCCCCGCTCGGCAGCTCTGTCGTGAACTGCGTGGTCTATCTCGACGGCGTTCGCCAGATCGGCCACTGCCCGGCCGACGAGGCGATCGAGCTGGTCCGCAAGAAGCACGGCAAGGGCTTCGTATGGATCGGCCTGTACGAACCCACCGAGGCGGAGTTCGCCGGGATCGCCGAGCTCTTCGGGCTGCACCCGCTCGCCGTCGAGGACGCTGTGCACGCCCATCAGCGGCCCAAGCTCGACCGGTACGACGACACGCTGTTCACCGTCCTCAAGACCGTCCGCTATGTAGAGCACACCGAGCTGACCGCCACCAGCGAGGTGGTGGAGACCGGCGAGATCATGGTTTTCACCGGCCCCGACTTCGTCATCACCGTCCGGCACGGCGGCCACGGCTCCCTCGGCCCGCTCCGCGAGGGCCTGGAGGCCACGCCCGAGCACCTCGCCAAAGGCCCGTCGGCCGTGCTGCACGCCATCGCCGACCATGTCGTCGACCACTACCTCGAGGTCACCACCGCCATGGAGGCCGACGTCGACCTGGTCGAGATCGAGGTCTTCTCCGATCACCACGGCCGGGGCGCCGACGCCGGCCGCATCTACCAGCTCAAGCGCGAACTGCTGGAACTCAAGCGGGCGGTCGCCCCGCTCGGCCGCCCCCTCCAGCAGCTCGCCGAACAGCCGTCACATCTGGTCGATCCCGAGATCCGCAAGTACTTCCGCGACGTCGCCGACCACCTCACCCGCGTAACCGAGCAGGTCAACGCCTTCGGCGAACTCATCAACTCGATCCTGCAGGCCAACATCGCGCAGATCAGCGTGGCCCAGAACGAGGACATGCGAAGGATCACCTCCTGGGCGGCGATCCTCGCCGTCCCCACCATGGTGTGCGGCGTGTACGGCATGAACTTCGATCACATGCCCGAGTTGCACTGGACCTACGGCTACCCGCTCGTCCTCGGCTTCATCGCCACCGTCTGCTTCCTCATCCACCGCGGCTTCCGCCGCAACGGCTGGCTCTGACACTTACGCGCCCCGGTGGGTTTCGTGAAGTAGGGGGTGCCGGCGGTGACGGCCACGCCGTGGCGAAGGGCGTTCGCGGCGATGGCGGGCTCGTCGGTGCCGTCGGGCAGCCGTAGCCCTGGTCCGGGCGGGCGAGCCGACCAGTTCGAGGGCGGTCTCCTGCAGTGGGCGGGGGACGAAGAAGCTGTCGACGACCTGGATCGCGCGCAACCGCTCCAGTACCGGACCGCGGGCGGACAGGGCCCCGACGTGCAGGCTCGGGGAGGCCGCCTTGGTGAGCGAGCGCACGTGAATGACGACGCCGTCCGGATCGTCGGCGTCGACCGGTATCGGGACGGGCCGCAGACCGGCGGCGCGGGCGACGGCGAGCATGCCGGGACAGGTGGGTGATTCGACCAGGACGGGGGAACCGGGGGCGGCCAGGACCCGTAGGGCGGTGGTGAGGGCGCTCTGGCCCCTGCGGTGAGGCCGACCTCGCCGCCGACAAGCCGGAGCTGCTCGCGGAGCTCAAGTCCTCCTGGGAGGCCATAGCCGGCGGGCTGCTGCCCTACCCCGCCTCCTGAGAGGCGGACAGGCCCTGGTCGTCTACCCGGCCAGGGCGAGGACGAGCGGGAGCACCTGGTCGGCTCCGGTCTGGCGCAGGAGGCGTGCGCCTACGGCCAGGGTCCAGCCGGAGTCGGTGTAGTCGTCGACGAGCAGGACCGGGCCGGGGGTGCCGGCCAGGGCGGCGGCGAGGTCGTCGGGCACGGTGAAGGAGGCGGCCAGGGCGCGCAGCCGCTGGGCGGAGTTGCTGCGGTGCGCGGCATGTTCGCCGGCCTGCGGGGTGTAGGCCAGGCTGCCCAGCAGCGGGAGCCTGCCGACCCGGGCCAGGCCCCCGGCCAGGGAGGCGACCAGCTGCGGGCGGGTGCGGGACGGCATGGCGACGATGCCCACCGGCCGGGCCACCGCGTCAGGGGAGCCGCTGGCCCAGCCGCCCGGCGAGCGCGCCCAGTCGGTCACCACCGTCACGACGGCGGCCAGCACTTCGTCCGGAACCGGCCCGTCCGCGGCCTGCGCCGACAGCAGCGGACGCAGGCGGTTGCCCCAGCCGATGTCCGACAGCCTGCCCAGCGCACGCCCGGTGACCGCCTGCTGGCCCACGGGGATACGGCCCTTGAGGTCTACCCCGACCGCGGGCATGCCCGAGGGCCACATCCGGCGCGGCTCGACCTCGACCCCCGGGCGGTCCAGCTCACCCGCCGCGCCCGCGAGAGCGCCGGGCGAGACGGCGGGATCGAGCCAAGGCCCGGCGCAGGAGTCGCAGCGACCGCACGGGGCCGCCTTCTCGTCGTCGAGCTGCCGCTGCAGGAACTCCATCCGGCACCCCGTGGTCGCCACGTAGTCCCGCATGGCCTGCTGCTCCGCCTCCCGCTGCCGGGCCACCCAGGCATACCGCTGCGCGTCGTACGCCCACGGCTGCCCCGTGGCGGCCCAGCCCCCCTTCACACGCTTGACGGCCCCGTCCACGTCCAGGACCTTCAGCATCGTCTCCAGCCGCGAACGCCGAAGATCCACCAGCGGTTCCAGCGCCGGCAGCGACAACGGACGGCCTGCCTGCTCCAGAACCGCCAGCGTGCGCCGCACCTGCTCCTCGGGCGGGAAGCCCACAGAGGCGAAGTACGCCCAGATCGCCTCGTCCTCCCGCCCCGGCAGCAGCAGCACATCCGCATGGTCCACCCCACGCCCCGCGCGCCCGACCTGCTGGTAATACGCGATCGGGGACGAGGGCGACCCCAGGTGCACCACGAACCCCAGGTCGGGTTTGTCGAAACCCATCCCCAGCGCCGAGGTCGCCACCAGCGCCTTCACCCGGTTCGCCAGCAGATCCTCCTCCGCCTGCAACCGATCGGCGTTCTCCGTCTTCCCTGTGTAGGAGGCCACCGGATACCCGCGCTGCCGCAGGAACGCCGCCACCTCCTCCGCCGCCGCCACCGTCAGCGTGTAGATGATCCCCGAACCCGGCAGATCCCCCAGCCGCTCCCCCAGCCACGCCAGCCGATGCGCCGCGTCCGGCAGCCGCAGCACCCCCAACCGCAGACTTTCCCGGTCCAGCGGCCCCCGCAGCACCAGTGCCTCGGCGCCGCCGGTCCCCAGCTGCTCGGCCACATCCGCGGTCACCCGCGCGTTCGCCGTAGCCGTCGTGGCCAGCACCGGCACGCCGGGGGCAAGCTCGGCAAGCATCGCCCGCAACCGGCGGTAGTCCGGACGGAAGTCGTGGCCCCAGTCGGAGATGCAGTGCGCCTCGTCGACCACGAGCAGACCGGTCGTGGAGGCCAGCTTGGGCAGCACCTGCTCGCGGAAATCCACGGAGTTGAGGCGCTCCGGACTGACAAGGAGGACGTCGGTCTCACCGCGCTCGACCTCCCCGTAGATGGCGTCCCAGTCCTCCGGGTTGGCCGAGTTGATGGTGCGCGCCCGGATACCGGCCCGCGCCGCCGAGTCGACCTGGTTACGCATCAGCGCCAACAGCGGCGAGATGATCACCGTCGGGCCCGATCCACGCCGCCGCAGCAGTGCGGTGGCAACGAAGTACACCGCCGACTTGCCCCAGCCCGTGCGCTGCACCACCAGTGCCCGCCGGCGCTGCTCCACCAGGGCCGCCACCGCCTGCCACTGGTCCTCCCGCAATCGCGCGGAACCCCCCGGGGCACCGACGAGCTCAGCGAGGATGGCATCGGCTTCAGCGCGGAGCTCCAGGTTGTCCATGCCCCCATGCAACCCGATGGCAAGGACAATCGACCAATTCACCCGGCGTGACAAAGAGCTCCCGGCTCGCCGTACGCCGGCGGGGTCACCCGGACCGATGCTGCTGGTCGACTACTTCACAGAAGCCCGACGGACTCTCGCGGTGGTTGCCCGACCGCTCCGCCGTTCGGGTGTAACAGGCTTGTTTCCGCTGGTCCTGGCCCTAATGGGCTGACCGGGCGTCAGAAAACCGCTGGAGGGGATCTATCCGGCGGAAAGGCCGATACCAGGTCGAGTCGACAAAGTCGACGTTGCCGCATGCCCGTACGGGAGCCAGAATTGGACGTGGATCCCCCGACCGGCTCTTGGAGCCCTTGACCGGCGTGCGCCCGCGCCCCGGCGGCTGAGGGAACCGTCCATGAAGGGAGGACCGTGACCATCGGCTTCGCTCCGGCGCGCACCGCCAGCACCTCCTCCCGTCTGGCCCGCACCCTGGAAGCGGCCGAGTGGACCGCGGCGGGCATCCCTCTGCTCACCAACCCCCGAGAGGTCGTCAAGGACCTGCACACCCGGCACCTTCCGGCTCCGGGCACCGCCGTGGTGGCGGTGTTCTCACCGGACGGACGGCTGACGGCCAGCGCCTCCTTCGCTCAGCGGGCCGACACCACCGACGGCTGGGAGCGCCGCAACGCGATCCTCGCCCACCTGCGCCGGGTGACCTCGGACGACCTGCGACGCCGGCACCCGGTGCGCACCGCCGTGCTGCTGGTGTGCCGGGACGGCGAACCGGGCTGGACGGAGACCGACGGCGCCTGGATGTGGGGCCTGCGCGACGCCTGCTCGCTGTACGGGCTGCGCAGCGGCGCCTACATCACGCTGACCCGCGACGGCTGGCATGTGATCGGCGAGAACCGCGGCGGCCGCACCCCGAAAGCCGCGTCCTGGTCGGAGACGCCGGGCGGCGCAGCGGCTCTGCGCCCCACCGGGGCGCCCGAGGCACTGCGCCGCGCGGCGGCCCGCTGAACCAGCCCGGCCGGAGCCCGGGGTCAGGCGTTCGCGCTCGCGCCGAGCAGCCCGTTGATGCGCTGCGGGTCACCGCACACGATCAGCAGCGCGCCGGCCCGGGCCATCGCCGTGGGCAGCGTTCCCGCCGTCGTGTCGTCCGTACCGCCGTTGACCGCGACGATCACGACCGGGCGGCCCTTGGCGCGCTCGGCGTCGATGCCCGCGTAGAACACGTCGTCGCCGGCCTCGTACTGAGCCCAGTACGACGTCTCGCCGAAGGACAGCTCGTGCGCCGCCCATGGGTGCTGCTCGCCGGTGGTCAGCACCAGGATGTCGCCAGGCGCACGACCGGTGTCGAGCAGCAGGTCGACCGCCTCGTCGGCGGCGTCGATCGCGCCGTCGGCGGGGGCCGGGATGAGCTGGAACTGCGCGGCGGCGGCAGCGTCGGCCGGGGCCGGCGAGAGCTCGCCGTCTCGCGGCGAACGCTGCTGCTGCGGCGGGACCGGCCCGCGGGCAGGACCGGGACGGCCGGGCCGGGCGCTCGCGCCGGACGCACCACGCGGAGGCGCGGGGCGAGGTGCGGCGGGACGCGGCCCGGGACCGGGGACAGGGCGGGGGGTCGGTGCGGGACGGCCGGCGGCCGGTGCTACGCGGGGACCCGGGACACTCTCGTGAATCTGAGGCTCCTCGGAGGAGAGAGGCATGTGGTGATGTCTATCAAATGCACCTTGCGGGCGCAGCGGCGGGTAGGTCACAACTCGGGTCAGAATTCGAAACCGAGTTGCTCCCCGGGGTCCGCCGTTACCCCTGTCCGTACCTTTTTCAGATGCTGCCAGCGCGGCAGCACATCGAGATACGCCCACGACAGCCGGTGGTGCGGGGTGGGACCCAGCTCCTCCAGCGCGGCGCGGTGCACCGGCGAAGGGTACCCGGCGTTGTCCTCGAAGCGGAACGGGATATGGTCCGCGCCCAGTTCCGTCATCATGGCGTCCCGGTGCACCTTGGCGATCACGGACGCCGCCGCGACCGCCACGCAGGACTGGTCGCCCTTGATGACCGTGCGGACCCGCCACGGCCCGCCCAGGTAGTCGTGCTTGCCGTCGAGGATCACCGCGTCGGGTGTCACCGGCAGCACGTCGAGGGCGCGTACGGCGGCGAGCCGCAGCGCGGCCGTCATACCGAGCTCGTCGATCTCCTGCGGTGAGGCGTGCCCGAGGGCGTACGCGGTCACCCAGCCCGTCAGCACCGCCGCGAGTTCGTTGCGGCGCTTGACGGTGAGCAGCTTGGAGTCGGTGAGCCCGTCCGGCGGGCGGCGCAGTCCGGTGACCGCGGCGCAGACGGTGACGGGCCCGGCCCAGGCCCCGCGCCCCACCTCGTCGATGCCGACGACGACCTTGGCTCCGAGGGTGGCGCGCAAGGAGCGCTCGACGCTGTGGGTGGGTGGCTGGTACGGCATGGCAAGGCCAAGCCTACGCCCCGCCGTTCAGGCGGCCGGCACGGGTGCCGCCTGGTGCTCGGCGAGTACGCCTGTGCGGTGCCGCTGGACGAACCAGTAGTAGGCGAAGCCGCCGAGCGCGACCGCCCCGACGAAGAGCACGGCGCCCCAGCGCAGGTACCAGTGCTGCGGTCCGGAGGCGTTGTAGACCGCGGCCCGCGGCCACATGAGGTTGACGGTCATCGCGATGCCCCACAGCACCGCGAGGAGGTTCACCGGCAGGCCGAGGCGGCCGAGCGAGAACCGGCCGGGACCGGCACCGTGCCAGTTGCCGCGCAGCCGCTGGACCAGCATCGGCAGGGTGACCAGCAGATACGCGACGTAGATCATGATGATGGCGATGCTGGTGACCACCGAGAAGATCTGCGGCTGGTTGATGTTGACCACCAGGATGGCGATCGCGAGCAGCCCGATGATCACCGTCGGAAGGATCGGCGTCTGCGTACGCGGGTTGACCCGCGCCATCGCCGGGCCGCCGGGCAGGTTGTTGTCGCGCGCCATCGCGAAGGCCAGCCGGATGCCCGCGGTGTGCACCGACAGCGCGCACACGGTGATCGCGATGACGACGCACCACAGCACCGCCTGCCCGATGTCGTGGCCGAGTGTCGACAGCACCACGTACTGCAGGCCGTCGACGGACAGCTGCTTGGCATTGAGGTCGGGCGTCGCCATCAGCGCGAGGAGCAGGATGAGCCCGCCGATGATGAAGGACGCGATCAGCGCCCGCAGGATGGCGCGCGGGGCGTTACGGGCCGGGTTCAGGGACTCCTCGCCGAGCGAGGAGGCGGTGTCGAATCCGTACATGACGTACGCGGATGCCAGCGAGGCGGTCAGGAAGGCGCCGAAGTAGCCGAGGCTCTGGCCCGCACCGTGGCCCTGGGTGTCCATGACGACGGCCGGGCCGCGGTGGATGTGCGCGGCGAACAGGAAGATCAGGACGACGGCGGCGACCAGTTCGATGAAGACGCCCGCGGAGTTGATCCGGGCCATCAGCTTGACACCGAACGCGTTGACCAGGGTGGTGAAGACGATCAGCGCGGAGCCCAGCAGCACCGCGTTCGCGGCGGCGTCGGTCGTGCCGCTGCCGTCGCCGATGAACTGGAAGGTCGCGGAGATCTGCGGCAGCGTCAGCTGGTAGGCGAGCGCGACGGCGGACAGCGACACGACGGTGGCGCAGGTCATCATCCAACCGGCCAACCAGCCGACATGCGGGCCGCCGAGCCGCTTGGACCAGTTGTAGACCGAGCCCGCGACCGGGTAGCGGGCGGCGAGTTCGCAGAAGCTGAGGGCGACCATCAGCTGGCCGGCGAAGACCATGGGCCAGGACCACCAGTAGGCGGGCCCGCCGTTGCTGATGCCGAAGTAGAAGAGCTGGAAGGTGCCCGTGAGGATGGAGATGTAGCTGATGCCGGCGGCGAAGGTGTGGAAGTTGCCGAGGGTGCGCTTGAGTTCCGGCTTGTAGCCGAGCTCGGCGAGGGCTTCGTCATCGGTGGTGGCGGTCGAGGGGCGGTCGGTGGCGGTCACGGGGTCTCCCTTGCCATCGTGTCTTTGTTTCCCTGTGTCTCCTTGTCGCCTCGGAGCCGCGTCAGTCGAACCAGTGCTGCGGGACGGCCTCGGTGTTGCGCCAGATGTGTTTGGCCTCCTGGTACTCGGCGAGGCCGGTGGGGCCGAGCTCGCGGCCGAATCCGGACTGCTTCATGCCGCCCCATTCCGCCTGGGGCACATACGGATGGAAGTCGTTGATCCACACGGTGCCCGCCCGCAGCCCTGCGGCGACCCGCGCGGCCCTGGCCTCGTCCGTGGTCCACACCGCGCCCGCCAGGCCGTAGACCGTGCCATTGGCCAGGGCGAGTGCCTCGCCCTCGGTCGTGAAGCGCTCCACGGTGAGGACGGGGCCGAACGATTCGTCGCGGATCACCGACATCCCGGCCCGGCACCCGTCCAGGACGGTCGGCAGGTAGTAGTGGCCGTCCTTCAGGGCGGGGTCGTCGGGCTGGGCGCCTCCGCAGCGCAGTACGGCGCCCTCGGCGATGCCCGCGGCGACGTAGGCCTCGACCTTGTCCCGGTGGGCGGCGGAGATCAGCGGTCCGGTGCGGGCCTGCTCGTCGAAGGGGCCGCCGAGCCGGATCCGCCGGGCGCCCGCGACAACCGCGTCCACGAAGCGGTCGGCGATCTCCTCCTGTACGAGCAGCCGGGCGCCGGCCGAGCAGACCTGCCCGGAGTGCAGGAAGACGGCCATCAGGGCGTAGTCGACGGCGGTGTCGAAGTCGGCGTCCGCGAAGACGATGTTGGGGTTCTTGCCGCCGAGTTCCAGGGCGACCTTCTTGACGGTCGGCGCGGCCGCCGCCATGATCCGCCGTCCGGTGAGCAGCCCGCCGGTGAAGGAGACCAGGTCCACGCGCTCGTCCTCGGACAGCGGCGCACCGGCCGCCGGTCCGGCGCCGAGGACGAGGTTGGCGACGCCGTCGGGCAGTCCGGCCTCCTGCAGCATGCGCATGAGGTGGATGGCGGTGTGCGGGGTGAGCTCGCTGGGCTTGAGGACGAAGGTGTTGCCCGCGCCGACGGCCGGGGCGACCTTCCAGGCGGTCTGCAGCAGCGGATAGTTCCATGGGGTGATCAGCGCGCAGACACCGACCGGCTCGTACACCACCCGGCTGTCGACCGCCGCGTTGCCGGTGTCCACCACCCGGTCGGTGCCGCCGGCGGCGACCAGGTTGCCGAAGTAGCGGAAGCAGTTCGCGATGTCGTCCATGTCGTACTCGGACTCGACCAGCCGCTTGCCGGTGTCCAGCGACTCCGCGCGCGCGAGCACCGCTTTGTCCCGCTCGATGAGCGCGGCCACGCGCAGCAGCAACCGCCCCCGCTCGGCCGCCGGGGTGGCGGGCCAGGGCCCGTGGTCGAAGGCGTCGCGGGCGGCGGCGATCGCGGCGGCGGCGTCCTTGGGGCCGGCCTCGTCAACGGTGGCCACGAGAGTGCCGTCGGCGGGACACCGGATCTCACGGGTGCCCCCGTCGACGGCTTCCGCCCAGCGGCCGCCGATGAACAGCTCGGGCATGGTTCTCCTCCGGAGGGTGCGGGTACCGCCGGCATCTGCCCGGCACCGTGTGCGGCATGCACGCATGGCCGCATACGGTGACATTAAGCACAGTGCGCCCGCTCCGCCCGCCGGAGTTCAGGGCTCTCGCCGGAGTTCAGGGCCGGAGCAGCGGAACCATCACGTGATCGATCGTCTCGACCAGGTCCGCTTCGCTGATCTCCCGGCCACCGAGCTTCGCCCGGTACATCATCAGCGCGGGCACGACGTCCGCCACGATGTCGGCGGTCGCGTCCCGGCGGACGTCGCCGCGCTCGATGCCGCGCCGCACGACGTCCTTGATGAGCTGCTGCCCCGGCTGGACAACACGCCGCAGGATCAGATCGTGGAACAGGCCGGCGGCCTCGGCGTCGCACTCGTCGAGCACCGAGCGCAGGGCGAGACCTCCGGGCGAGTACATCGCGTCGCGCATGCGCAGCGCGAGGCTGAGCAGATCCTCGCGCAGGCTGCCGAGGTCCGGCACCTCGCCGACCTCGGGGAGCGACACCCTCAGGGCATCGGCGACCAGGGTCTGCTTGGAGGGCCAGCGGCGGTAGACGGCGGCCTTGCCGGTCTGGGCGCCCGCGGCGACCCCCTCCATGGTCAGTCCGGCCCAGCCGACCGTGCTCAGCTGTTCCAGCGCGGCGTCGAGGATCGCCCGTTCGAGCACCGAGCCGCGGCGTCGGAGCACGACCGGTTTCACAGGTCCGCCGACTTCAGGCCGCATGACCATGGCACCTCCGAAAAATCAATTCTAGTGAACGCTTGCGTTCACTATGATCCAACCCGTAGCGTTGCACACAGTGAACGATGCCGTTCACTAAGTCATTGGTGGGGGACTCTCGTGACGACTTCGCAATTAGGTACCACTCCACGGAAGCCAGGTGCCGCACGGCGGGACGGACGCCCGGGTATCGCCCTGGCCGTCATCGCCGCCTGTCAGCTGATGGTCGTGCTGGACGCGACCATCGTCAACATCGCATTGCCGCACGTCCAGAGCGCGCTCTCCTTCTCGACCACCGACCTGTCCTGGGTGCTCAACGCCTACACGCTGACCTTCGGCGGCCTGCTTCTGCTCGGCGGCCGGGCCGGGGACATCCTCGGGCGGCGGAGGGTGTTCGTCTTCGGCATTCTGCTGTTCTCCCTCGCCTCCCTTCTCGGAGGCTTCGCCCAGGAGCCGTGGCAGCTGCTCGCCGCCCGCTCCCTGCAAGGCGCCGGCGGAGCGATCTGCTCGCCCACCTCGCTCGCCCTGATCACCAGCACCTTCCCCGAAGGCCCGGAACGCAACCGGGCCTTCGGCGTCTTCGCGGCCGTCTCGGCCGGCGGCGGCGCCGTCGGGCTGCTGGCCGGCGGCATGCTCACCGACTGGCTCAGCTGGCGCTGGGTGTTCTTCGTCAACGTACCCATCGGCCTCCTGATCGCCTTCCTCTCGCCGATCTTCATCCACGAGTCGGAGCGGCACCCAGGACGCTTCGACATACTCGGCGCGATCACCTCGACGGGCGGCATGGCCTCGATGGTCTACGGATTCATCCGGGCCGCCGACAAGGGATGGCGGGACGGGCTGACACTCGCGGCATTCGGGGCGGCCGTGGTGCTGCTCGCCTCGTTCGTCCTGGTCGAGCGGCGGGCGCGGGAGCCGATCACCCCCTTGCGGATGTTCGCGGACCGCAACCGTTCGGGCACATACGTGATCATGCTCAGCCTCGCCGCGGCGATGTTCGGGATGTTCTATTTCATCGTCCTCTTCGTGCAGAACGTGCTCGGCTACAGCCCGATCGCCTCCGGCTTCGCCTTCCTGCCGGTCACCGCCGCGATCCTGGTCGGCGCGGTTCTGTCCACCCGCTTCCTGCCCGTGCTCGGGCCCAAGCCGTTCCTGATCACCGGTGCGATCTTCACGGGTCTGGGCATGGCCTGGCAGACCCGTATCACCCCGGAGAGCGGCTACGCCGCCGGAGTGCTCGGGCCGATGCTGCTCTTCGGCTTCGGAATGGGCCTGAACTTCGTCACGCTCACGCTGACCGCCGTCTCGGGGGTCGCGCAGCACGAGGCAGGCGCGGCCTCCGGGCTGCTCAACGCGACGCAGCAGGTGGGCGGTTCACTGGGTCTGTCGATCCTGGTCACGGTCTTCGGCACGGCCTCCCGCAGCGAGGCGCGAAAACAGCTGCCGGACTTCCTGGCCCACGGCACGGCGGAGCAGAAGGCCGCGTTCGCGAAGACGGGGACGATGCCGGCGCCATGGGGCCATGAAGTGCTGGCTCATGGCATAGCGACCGCTTTCATCGCGGCTGTGGCGCTGGTCGGTCTGGCCCTGCTCACGGCGGTGTTCGTCGTGAGGGTGCGCAAGAGCGACCTGGAGGCACTGAGCGGAACCGCGGGAGTGCCAGGGGCCTGACTGATGAGTGGTCGGGGCGGCGGGGTGGCGGGGTGGCGGGGGCGGGGCGCGCCAGGCCCGCGCGCCCAGCCGCATGTCATTCCCGGTAGTCGGTGAAGCCCGCCTCCTGGCACGCGTCTGTGCTCGCGAGCGGCCGGTCGGCCAGGATCGTGCGGGCGCGGGCCTCGCTCAGGCTGGTGGCGTACCAGGGCTCGCCGTCGCGCAGGCCGCGCTCGATCTCCTCCAGTGCGCAGGAGCGCTGCGGTTCGGGCAGCCGGTCGAGCGCGGGCACCGCGTCGGCGGACAGGCCTCGCAGATACTGCAGGTCGATGTCCTCGGCGTTGTGTGAACGGCCGACCTGCTGGTCCGCGATCAGCGCGTCGGGCGAGGCCAGTCCGAATGCCAGCACTCCGGCAGCCGTGACGGCCACGACAGCCCGCGGAAGCCACCGGTTGCCGAGGATTCCCGCCACCATGATCAGCACGATGAGCAGGCCGAGCCACAGCTCCACACCGGCCACGGAGATGCGCAGCCGGGTCAGCCCGTAGGCGTCGACGTACAGGTCCATGCGGCGCAGCGCGGAGGCGACGACGACCAGGGTGAGCACGCAGATCACGCCGAGCACCGAGCGCACGAGCAGCCGGTCGCCGTCACTGCCGCGCGGTGCCCAGCGCAGGGCGAGAGCGATCACGAGCACGGTGAGCAGGGTGACGGTGAGCAGTTGCCAGAAGCCCTGCCGGGCGTACTCGGCATAGGTCAGGTGGGTCTCGGCGAGCACCTTGTCGTAGCCGCCGAACAGAACTGTGAGCTGTACGGAGTTGAACGCGGCGAAGAGCACGGCGAGGACCACGAGCGGCAGCGTCCACTCCACGCGGCTGCGCGGGCGGCCCGGCTTGACCTTGATGCGGTCCCAGCGGCGGGGAGAGGCTGCGGTACGGGCCGCGGCCAGCGCGCCGAGCAGCGCCAGGACGAAGAACAGCAGGCGCAGCGGGAAGTCACCGATCGAGATGTCCGGGATGAGATCGCTCATCAGATCGGCGAAGGCGGCGTCGGCACCGGCGAAGAGCGCGCCGAAGACCACCAGGAGCACCACGGCCACCCCGGTCGCCTTGACCACCGGCCACCAGCGGTCGCGGTTGCCGCCGGTCCGCTCGCGCAGCCCACGCTGGCCCCAGTCGATACCGGCCACGACCGCGCCCCACATGCCGACGCTGCCGAGCAGCACGCCCGGCCAGGTGCGGCTGCCGTGCAGGGCGAGCGAACCGAGCGCGAGGGCCGCGAATATGGCGAGGAAAGCGGGCCAGCCCGCGTCCCGAAGAGCGGGGACGGCGAGCAGGGCGAGGCCCCCGACCGCCCACAGCAGGGTCCACGGGCGGGGCCGGCGGCCGGCCGCGCGAGCCGCCGCCGCGGCGGCCACCGCGGCGGGGATCGCGACGAAGAGCAGATTCAGACCGAGTCCGTCGCCCAGCAGCAGCGCGGCCACGACCGCGGTCGCCAGCACCGCCCAGAGCACACCCGGGCGGATCGCGGCCGGTGCCTTGGCACGGCTGGCGACAACCCACTGCGGCGGCGGCGGCACCGGTGCCCCGGGCCACGCCGGGTGCGGGTGCGGCTGCGGCTGCGGGGGCCCCATATAAGCGGGCACGCGGGGTGGCTGCGGCGGCGCGTACGGATTGCTCCGCGGCGGTTTGGCATCGGACGGAGTGTCAGACATGGAGCCCCCTCCCAGCCGGGACCGCCACGGCACGGAGCGCGAGCAGGACCGGCGACTGTCGGCGCACGCTGGTCAAGATCAACCGGCGGCGTGTGCGACACGCTACGCCGGGCCCGGCACCGGCCCAGGCCCGGGTGCCCGCCCGGCGCAAGCCTGTGACGTGCTCGTGACACTCGCGGGGTTTTGGGACGGGTTTCCGATGATCGCGGCCTCAGCCGAGGGGGACCCACGCCGGCAGCGGTTCACTCCGCCCCAGCCATTCGGCCGGCGGAGCACCGTCCGGACGGGCGGCGACTATGCCGCCGACTATCGCGCACGTGGTGTCGACATCGCCCCCGGCCCGCGCCGTGGTCCAGAACGCTCCCTCGTAGTCACCGAGCCCGCGGGCCGCCACCCACAGCGCGAACGGCACGGTGTCATGCGCACTGGTGCGCCGACCGCAGCCGAGCACCGCGGCGACGGTGGCCACATCCGCGTAGTCGAGCAGGTCGCGGGCGCGGCGCAGCCCGGCCTGCACGGCGCTGCGCGGCACGAGCGCGATGACCGCGTCCAGCAGCGCCGTGGGACCCTCCCGGCCGTCCGCTCCGGCGGCTATCGCGGCCGCAACCGCGACCGCGACAGCCCCGGCCACGGCCTCCCGGTGCTGGTGCGTGGTGTACGCCGACAGCTCCGCCTGCTCGGCCGCCTTCTCCGGCTCCCCCGCGTACCAGGCTCCGAGCGGCGCGACCCGCATCGCCGCCCCGTTGCCCCAGGAGCCCTGCCCGTTGAACATCTCCGCCGCCAGCGTGCGCCAGTCGGCGCCCTCCTGGCGGATCAGCCGCAGCATCCGGTTCACCGCCGGGCCGTAACCACGATCGAAGTCATGGCGTTGCGCGAAGGACGCGGCGAGATCGTCCTGGTCGACCGAGCCGTGGGCGTGCAGGACCGCCACCACCGAGCACGCCATTTCCGTGTCGTCGGTCCACTGCCAGACGCCGGGCGGCAGCGCCCCGCTCTGCAGGGCCGGATAGTTGGCGGGTACGAAGAACTGGGAGCCGAGGGCATCGCCCAGGGCCAGTCCGCGCAGGCTCGCGAGTGCGCGCAGGAGGCGTTCGGAATTTCGGGGGTCAGGGATCATCGCGCCGGAAACTCTGACATCAGGTGTCATCGGGGTCAATCACCCTGTGCCCAAACTCACCCGCACAACTGGGCCCTGGCCTAGCCGTGATATCTCGCCAGGTCCGACTCGGCCGTACGCCACCGGGCGAAAGGCCGGTCGAGCCGGTACTTGCCGTCGGCCCCGAGCAGCAGCACCCGGGTCTCGCCGTTGTCGGGGTTGGACAGGCACTCGAACTCGTCGACGGTCCAGTGGAACCACCGCATGCAGAACAGCCGCATCGTCAGACCATGGGTCACCATCAGCACATTCGGCGGGAAGTCCGGATTGTCGAAAGCCCGGTACAGGGTCTCCAGGAAGGCACCGACCCGGTCATAGACATCCGCCCCCGACTCCCCCTGCGCGAAGCGGTAGAAGAAGTGCCCGTACGCGTCCCGGGTCTTGCGCTGCCGCTGAACATCCTCGGCGTCCTGGTAGTTCCCCCAGTCCTGTTCACGCAGCCTCGGCTCCTCCTTGGCGCGCGTGAGCCTCGGATCCAGCCCCAGCAGATGGAAGGTCTGGTGGGTGCGCCGGTACGGCGAGACAAAGGCCTGCACCCGCTCGTCGCCGAACAGCTCTCTGAGCCGGTCCCCCGCGTCCCGTGCCTGCCGCTCACCGGTGGGGGTGAGCTCCAGAGCATGGTCCGGGACCCGTTCATAGATCGTGTCGTCCGCGTTGCCCTGGGACTCTCCGTGCCGGATGAGCACAATGCGGCGGGGTCGTGCCATGACTTCACTGTATGTGGCCGCCAATGCGGAAGCACGATGGCACCCCCCTAGGACCTGTCACAGGCCCGCGGGCCGCAGCCGGGATCCGCCGTCCACAGAGAGGACTGTGCCCGTGGTGAAGCCGGCGTCGATGAGATAGGCGATGGCGTCGGCTATGTCCTCCGGCCGCCCCACCCGGCCGACAGGGGCCGTCCTGGCGTACGCGTCGAAGGTCTGCTGCCGGGCTTCGGCGTCCAGCCAGTCCCACCAGGGGGTGTCGACGATCCCGGGCGAGACCGCGTTGACCCGGGCGGGGGCGAGCTCCACCGCGAGCACCGGCACCATCGCCTCGACGGCGGCATTGACCGCGGCGAGGCCGGCGGTGCCCGGTATGGCGGCACCCGCCGAACCGGCCGTGACGAATGTCAGGGACCCGTCCGGCCTGAGCACTTCGAGCGCGGCCTGGGCGGCGATCGTCTGCGCGAGAAGCTTGCCCTCGGCGGCCTCACGCAGCGCCCCGGCGGATATCGATCGGAAGGGCCCGGCCGCCGTCGCCCCGGTGACCGCCACGACCACATGGTCCACCCGCTCCAGCCCCGCGAAGAAGGCGCGGGTGGCCTCCTCGTCCCTGGCGTCGACGCCGGCTCCCGAAGCGCCGTCGCCCAGCTTTTCCAGCGCCGCCGCCAGACGCCCGGCATCCCTGCCGGTGACGACCACTTCACGGCCTTCCTTCAGCTGTCGCTGAGCCACGGCGAGCCCGATACCCGAGGTGCCGCCGACAACCACAATCCGCTCACTCATCGCTTGCCCCACTCCAATTACAAGACACGGTGACTCGTTAAATATAAACGAGGCACTGTGTCCTGTAAAGCCCCCGGAGGATCTAAGGTGATCCCATGACAGAAGCGGCCCCCCGCGGCAGGCCCCGCAGCGAGACAGCACGGCGCGCCGTGCTCGACGCGGCTCTCCAGCTGTGCCAGCGCGACGGCTTCCAAGGCCTGACGATCAAGGCGATCGCCGAGACGGCAGGTGTCGGCAGGCAGACGGTCTACCGCTGGTGGCCCACCAAGGAGGCGGTGCTGCTGGACGCCCTCCGCGATGTCGGGCTGCGCGAAAGCCGCCGGCTCGCCCCCGACAGCGGGGACACCCTGCTCGATGTCGAGAGTCTCCTCGCGGCGACCTTCGCCCTCACCCATCAGCTGACCGGAAAGGCCATCGTCGGCCTGATGGCCGAGGCGCAGCACGATCCCGGGCTCTCGGCCCGCCTGCAGGGCACTGTCATCGGCCCCCGCAGGCAGGCACTTCGCGAGATCCTCGCCCGCGGTGTGGAGCGCGGCGACCTCAGCGATGCCGAGGTACCGCTCGACCTCGCCGTCGACTTCGCCTTCGGCACCATGTGGTACCGGCTGCTGAGCCGCCATGCCCCGGTCGACGCCGATCTGGCGGGTCAGCTCACCTCCGCGCTCCGGAAAATGCTCAGCCCTTAGCGCCGGCCCGCGCCGCTCCGTACGTACGGTCCCCGAGCGGCGCGGCGGCGAGGAACTCGCCGAAGCCGTGCCGTCCCGGCGCGCCGGGATCGGTGTCGCGCACCAGCAGCCCGCCCGCGCGCAGCGCCGTCATCATCCTGCCCGGCAGCGGCACGGACACCACCGGGCGCCGCCGGCCGGAGGCCCGCAGGACCGCACGCACCGCGTCCACCGCGGTCCACACCTGCGGCCCGCCGAAGTCGGACGCGCGCCCGACTGGCTCCCCCAGCGCCAGCTCCGCCATCCGGTCGGCGACCTCCCCGACCTCCACCGGCTGTACGAGCACGCCCGAGGGCACCGGCACCACGGGGAGCCGTGCCAGCTGCTGCGCAACGGCCAGCACCAGATCGTGGAACTGCGTCGCGCGCAACACGCTGTACGGCAGCCCCGACTCCTCCACGAGCCGTTCCACCGCCAGCTTCGCCCGGTAGTACCGGAACGGGACCAGGTCGATGCCCACGATCGACACATAGACGATGTGCGGCCGCGCGCCGCCTGCGCGTGCGGCGTCGATCAGATTGCGGGTGCCTGCCTCATCGGTCTTCCCGGCGCCCTTGGTGTCACTGGCGCAGTGCACCACCACGCCGACCCCGTCCAGCGCCGCGGCGAGCCCGGCACCGTCCGCCAGGTCACCGACCGCCCACTCGGCCTTCTCCGGCACGTCCGGACCGCGCTCCGGCCGCCTGCTCAGCACGCGCACGGGGCGGCCGGAATCCAGCAGCCGCCGCACCACGGCGGCTCCGAGCACACCACTGCCGCCGGTCACCAGAATCATTTCCATGGCCATGACTGCGTCCCGTCCCTTCCCGGCGACTCGATCGCCGGTCTCGGAGAGGGGACGGGCCGGCCGCCGCAGATGTGACATCCGGGTACCCGGGATTGTCAGTGGCAGGCGTCAGACTGTCCATGCCTGTACAACATCCACCACGTCACCCGCCACAGCCAGCACATCCGCGTCCAGATCGGCGCGCTCCGACAGCCGGGCGACCGGACCGTCGCGGTATTTGGCACGCTCGGTCGCCGAGTCCCACATGGACAGCACCAGGAAGTCCGAGTCCGGGCCCTGTGCGAAGACCCCGCGAAGCATCCCCGGTGACCCGGCCATCGCCGGGTTCCACACCTTCTCCTGCATCAGGGTGAAGTGCTCGGCCCGCTCCGGGCGCACCTTGCAGTGCGCCAGCCGCAGCAGGTCGCTGTCCGCGAACCGGGCGCGGAAGCCGACTTTCACGTCCAGCCTGCGCTCGAAGAGCTTCACGCCCAGGCTCTCGTAGGTGCCCTCCTGCGCGGCGGCGAGCCGGTCATGGGCGCCGCCCGACATGAAGGCGTCGTGATACGACGGCGTGTCCCAGATGGAGAACAGATGCGCCACCCCGGGCTGCCCCCGGCTCCACCCGCCGCCCTGCCCCCGGAACCCCGGCTCACCCAGCAGCCCCGCCCACTTCCGCTGCCCTCGTTCGAACCCCGCCCGGTCGATGACGCCGCAGCGAATCCACTTCACCAGCACCGCGCCATCCTATGGCCCACCAGCACGCTTTCCGCCCCGGTCAGGCCGCCAACTCCCCGTACGGGTAAGGGAATACGATCTGGCCCATGGACGCCCTGTATCCACGCCTCCTCGTCGAGGACTTCGACTCCGCCGCGCGCTTCTGGACGGCAGCTCTGCGCGACCTCCTCTCCATCGAACCGGTCAAGGTCCTGCCCGAAGCGGGATACGCCAACTGGGACCTGGACGGCGAGACCGTTCTCGTCCTCTACGCCCGCCGCAACCTCGCGATGACCATCGGCACCAACACACTGCCCGCGCGTGCCGAGGCGCAGGACAGCGCCATGCTCGTACTGCGCGTGGCCGAGGTCGACACCGCCGCCCGGCAGCTCGCAGCCCACGGCGCCGCCTTCCTCACCGAGCCCCAGGACCGCCCCGACTGGGGCCCCGGCCTGCGCACCTCGCACCTGCGCACGCCGGACGGCACCCTGATCGAACTGCAGTCCTACTGACCGGCCTGCCGGAGCACCTTCGCCTCGATCGCCGGGTCCAGTCCGACCGGCGGCCGGTCGGGCCGCCGGGGTGCCTGTCCGCCCAGCGTGCGCAACCAGCGCCAGGTGTCGGCGGCCGTCTCCTCGACCGGGCGGCAGCGCAGCCCGGCGGCGAGCGCCCTGGACACGTCGCTCTGGTGCACCGTGTCGTACAGCTCCCCCGGCGGGACCCACACCGGCAGGTCCGTCCAGGGCTCGATGCCCGCCGCGAGGATCGCGTCCGGCGCGGTCCAGCGCAGCTCCGCGACACCGCCGGTGGCCTGTACGCACGCGTCGAGCAAACCGCCCATCGTGGTGTGCCCGGGCGGGCTCACCAGGTTGTACGGACCGCCCAGCCCGCGCTCGGCGGCGTCGAGAATCCAGGTCGCGAGATCGCGCACGTCGATGTACTGCAGCGCGAGGTCACGGGGCCCCGGCGCGAGCACCGGACCGCCGCGCGCCATCCGCGAGAGCCACCAGGGCAGCCGGCCGACGTTCTCGTACGGTCCGATGATCAGCCCAGCGCGCACCAGCAACGCCCGCTCGCCGAAGGCGTCCAGGGCAGCCAGCTCCCCACCGCGCTTGAGGCGCGCGTAGTCCACCTCGCCGTCGTCGGCCGACGCGTCCACCACCGGGCCGTCCTCCGACAGCCCGGGCGGCGTCGGATAGGCGTAGACCGACCGGCTGGATACGTACACATATCGCCCGGCCCGGCCGGCCAGCAGCCGGGCCGCGTCGCGCACGGCCGACGGAGCGCCGGACCAGGTGTCGACGACGGCGTCCCACTCCCCGGTGCCGAGCGCCGCCAGGCCGTCCTCGGCGGCGCGGTCGCCGTGCAGGACGGTGACACCCTTCGGCGGATCATGCCGCCCGCGGTGGAACACGGTCACCTGCCAGTCCCGCGCGAGTGCCTCCTCGGTGACGGCGCGCCCCACGAACTCCGTACCGCCCAGCATCAAGAGCCTCATGGCAAGGGATTGTGCCCGCCCACCGCACTGGCGGGAACCGGCGCACGCTCTCGGCGCAATCGCCGGGGCACAACAGGAGAATCGCACGGCATCATGGTCAATGGACGTGAAACCCTTGCCAGTTGCGGACATGATCTTGATGGAAGGGAAGTCTGGTGACCAGCCTCAACAAGGGGACCCGGAAAGTCGAAGTGAAGCTCAAGTGGGATCCCAGCCCCTTGGGCGCGCCCGCCAGTGATCTCGACATCATCGCGGCGACCTACTACGCGAACGACCCTCACGGCAGGCCCGCGTATCTCGTGCACTTCGACAGCCGGTCGCCCGACGGCACCATCATCCTCAACCGGGACAGCGTGAACGGAAAGGGACTGGGCTGGGACGAGGTCATGACCCTGGAGCTCGACCGGCTCTCGGCCTCGTACTCCCGCGTCGTCGTCGGCGTGGCCATCCAGCAAACGGGCGGACGGATGACATTCGACGACATAGCGCACCCCGCCTCGTTGATCCAGACGGGGTACACGGAGCTGGCGAAGAGCGACTTCTCCGGCGTGGCCGGATCCACGGCCGCCACCATCGCCGAGTTCGCCCGCCATGGCACGGAGGAATGGGAATTCCACCCGGACGTCCACGGATTCGACGCCGACCCGGAGTCCTTCGCCCAGCTGATGGGCAGCCGCCCGTCCTGATCCGGCCATGAAGAACATGAAGAAGGGCGGTGAGGCCGATGGCCCCACCGCCCCTCAGCTCACGGCTCAGCTGCAGCCGCTGGTGGAGCCGCAGCCCTCGCAGAGGTAGCAGCTGCCGGCGCGGCGCATCTTGGTGCCGCAGGAGAAGCACAGCGGGGCGTCGGCGTTGAGGCCGAGCTGGATCTCCATCAGCTCCGTGGAGTTGTGCGCCGCCTTGGGCGCGGGCACGGCCGCCACGGGCTTGGCGGGCACGGCGGCCGGCTTCGGGGCCTCGATGTGGCGGGGGGCGGACTGGGCGAGTCCCTCCACGTCGACGTCCTCGGCGGAGGCCTCGTACGAGCCAGTGTCGAGGTGGCGCTGGCGCTCCTCGGCGGAGTGGATGCCCAGGGCGGAACGGGTCTCGAAGGGCAGGAAGTCCAGCGCCAGACGGCGGAAGATGTAGTCGACGATCGACTGCGCCATGCGCACGTCGGGGTCGTCGGTCAGGCCGGCCGGCTCGAAGCGCATGTTGGTGAACTTCGAGACGTACGTCTCCAGCGGGACGCCGTACTGGAGGCCGACGGAGACCGCGATGGAGAAGGCGTCCATCATGCCGGCCAGCGTCGAGCCCTGCTTGGACATCTTGAGGAAGACCTCACCGAGACCGTCGTCCGGGTAGGAGTTGGCGGTCATGTAGCCCTCGGCGCCGCCCACCGTGAAGGAGGTGGTCAGGCCCGGGCGGCCCTTGGGAAGCCGCTTGCGCACGGGGCGGTACTCGACGACCTTCTCGACCGCGGCCCGGATCGTCTCCTCGGCCTTCTCGGTGGCCTCCGCCTTCTCCTTGTCCTTGTTCTTGGCGGAGAGCGGCTGGCCGACCTTGCAGTTGTCGCGGTAGATCGCGAGGGCCTTCAGGCCGAGCTTCCAGCCCTCGTAGTAGACCTCCTCGACCTCCTCGACGGTGGCCGTCTCAGGCAGGTTCACGGTCTTGGAGATCGCGCCGGACAGGAACGGCTGGGCGGCGGCCATCATGCGCACGTGGCCCATCGCGGAGATCGCTCGCGCGCCCATGGCGCAGTCGAAGACCTCGTAGTGCTCGGGCTTGAGGCCCGGGGCATCGATGACATTGCCGTTCTCGGCGATGTGGGCGACGATCGCCTCGACCTGCTCGGGCTGGTAGCCCAGCCGGGTAAGGGCCTGCGGGACGGTGCCGTTGACGATCTGCATGGAACCGCCGCCGACGAGCTTCTTGAACTTGACCAGGGCCAGGTCCGGCTCGACGCCCGTGGTGTCGCAGTCCATCATCAGACCGATGGTGCCGGTGGGCGCGAGAACGGACGCCTGCGCGTTACGGAAACCGTTCTTCTCGCCGAGGCGCAGCACGTCCTGCCAGGCCTCGGTGGCGGCGGCCCAGACCGGGGTGTCCAGGTCGTCCACGCGCGTGGCGGTGCCGTTGGCGTCGGAGTGCTGCCGCATGACCCGCTTGTGGGCGTCCGCGTTGCGGGCGTAGCCGTCGTATGCGCCGACGACCGAGGCCAGTTCGGCGGAGCGCTTGTAGGAGGTGCCGGTCATCAGGGAGGTGATGGCACCGGCCAGCGCCCGGCCGCCGTCGGAGTCGTAGGCGTGGCCGGTGGCCATCAGCAGGGCGCCGAGGTTGGCGTAGCCGATGCCGAGCTGGCGGAAGGCGCGGGTGGTCTCGCCGATCTTCTGGGTGGGGAAGTCGGCGAAGCAGATGGAGATGTCCATCGCGGTGATGACCAGCTCGACGACCTTGGCGAAGCGCACGGCGTCGAAGCGCTGGTTGCCCTGGCCGTCGTCGTCGAGGAACTTCATCAGGTTGAGCGAGGCCAGGTTGCAGGACGAGTTGTCCAGGTGCATGTACTCGCTGCAGGGGTTGGACGCGGTGATGCGGCCGGTCTCCGGCGAGGTGTGCCAGCGGTTGATCGTGTCGTCGTACTGGATGCCGGGGTCGGCGCAGGCCCAGGCGGCCTCGGCCAGCTTGCGGAACAGGCCCTTGGCGTCGACCTCTTCGATGACCTCACCGGTCATGCGCGCGCGCAGGCCGAATTTCGAGCCCTTCTCGTACGCGGCCATGAACTCGTCGTTCACGCGCACCGAGTTGTTGGCGTTCTGGTACTGGACGGAGGTGATGTCGTCGCCGCCCAGGTCCATGTCGAAACCCGCGTCGCGCAAGGCGCGAATCTTCTCCTCCTCCTTCACCTTGGTCTCGATGAAGGCCTCGACGTCGGGGTGGTCCACGTCCAGGACGACCATCTTGGCGGCGCGGCGGGTGGCGCCTCCCGACTTGATCGTTCCGGCCGAGGCGTCCGCGCCGCGCATGAAGGAGACCGGGCCGGAGGCGTTGCCGCCGGAGGAGAGCAGTTCCTTGGAGGAGCGGATCCGGGAGAGGTTCAGGCCGGCGCCGGAGCCGCCCTTGAAGATCATCCCCTCTTCCTTGTACCAGTCGAGGATCGACTCCATGGAGTCGTCGACGGAGAGGATGAAGCAAGCGGAGACCTGCTGGGGCTGGGCGGTGCCGACGTTGAACCACACCGGCGAGTTGAAGCTGAAGACCTGGTGGAGCAGGGCGTAGGCCAGCTCGTGGTCGAAGATCTCGGCGTCGGCCGGGGACGCGAAGTAGCCGTGGTCCTCGCCGGCCTTGCGGTAGGTCTTGACCACGCGGTCGATGAGCTGCCGCAGGCTGCTCTCGCGCTGCGGGGAGCCGACGGCGCCGCGGAAGTACTTGCTGGTGACGATGTTGACCGCGTTCACCGACCAGAAGTCGGGGAACTCCACGCCGCGCTGCTCGAAGTTGATCGAGCCGTCGCGCCAGTTGGTCATGACGACGTCACGCCGCTCCCAGACCACCTCGTCGTAGGGGTGCGTCCCCGGGGTGGTGTGGATGCGCTCGATGCGCAGGCCCTTGTTCGCCGCCGCGGCCGCCGTCTTGCCGGCCTTCGCGCGCGAGCCGCGTGCCGGGCCGCTCGTCGTCTCAGTCATGTGCCGCCTCCCAATACAGGCAAAACGCCCTGGAGCGCCGCGGTCTTCCCCGCGACACGGTGTTGTCTGCCGCCCGGGTGCCGCAGGCACCCGGGCAAGTCTGTGGTTGTTCTGCGTCGCCGGTCAGTCGGCGGCGTGGGCGGGAGCGGGGACGTCCATGTCCTCGTCGGGCCCTTGGGTGGTGCTCTTGTCCGGCGTCTGCTCGCGCAGCTCCGCGATGGCCGTCTCGAAGTCGTCCAGCGAGTCGAAAGCGCGGTAGACCGAGGCGAATCGCAGATACGCGACGAGGTCGAGGTCCTGCAGCGGGCCGAGTATCGCGAGACCGACATCGTGGGTCGACAGCTCGGCGCTGCCGGTGGCCCGTACCGCCTCCTCGACGCGCTGCCCCAGCTGGGCGAGGGCGTCCTCGGTGACGGGGCGGCCCTGGCACGCCTTGCGGACTCCGGCGATGACCTTGTTGCGGCTGAAGGGTTCGGTGACCCCGCTGCGCTTGATGACCATCAGCGAGGCCGTCTCCACGGTGGTGAAACGGCGACCGCAGTCGGGACACTGCCGACGGCGGCGGATCGAGGTGCCGTCATCGGTGGTGCGGCTGTCGACAACACGGCTGTCGGAGTGTCTGCAGAAGGGGCAGTGCATGTTCCCTCTCCCTCCTCACCCTGAGTGAGCACACGACAATAAGGCCCACAGGGCCCTTCGGGGCCCCGCGAAGCTGTCACAAGCATAGGCGATCCCCCGGGCCGAAGAGACCCCGGGACCACTACTTGTGGGTGGCTGGCACCTATGTAACCACTAGATCTGGTGGCCCGATGCCCAATCCCGAAGAACCGCGTGTCGCAGCGCACCGGGCGGAGGGAGCCTACGCGAAGTCGCGTTCCGGCTATGACGCGGGGCTGCGGCGACACGCTGGGTGTACGTATTGTCACGGCACGCTCATGATGGTCGAATAGCGACGGAGCGATGGAAATTCCGTGATCATTCGAATCCGCATTCGATCTATACACCCAATCTCTTGATCGTGTCAGCCGATCTGTATAAATTCACTCGAACGTGTGTTTGGCGCAACCTTTCGAAAGCAACTACCGTTGTCGTACTAGGGAGAACACTCGAAAGGGGCCGCCGTGACCACCACCGCAAGCAGCGCCACACTGACCGCCCAGGACCGCTCCCAGGACCGGCTACGCCCAATGGACGCGATGAACGACGACACACCCAAGCCCGCACGCTCGCTTCCCGGTCGACCTCCGGGAATCAGGGCGGACAGCTCCGGCCTGACCGACCGCCAGCGCCGGGTCATCGAGGTGATCCGGGATTCCGTCCAGCGCCGCGGCTACCCACCGTCCATGCGCGAGATCGGCCAGGCGGTGGGGCTGTCCAGCACCTCGTCGGTGGCCCACCAACTGATGGCCCTGGAGCGCAAGGGCTTCCTGCGCCGTGACCCGCACCGGCCGCGCGCCTACGAGGTGCGCGGATCGGACACCTCGGCGGTGCAGCCGACCGACACCGCCGGCAAGCCCTCCGCCTCATATGTGCCGCTGGTCGGCCGGATCGCGGCCGGTGGCCCGATCCTGGCCGAGGAGTCGGTCGAGGATGTCTTCCCGCTGCCGCGTCAGCTGGTCGGCGACGGTGAGCTCTTCGTGCTGAAGGTCGTCGGTGACTCGATGACGGAAGCGGCCATCGTGGACGGTGACTGGGTCACCGTGCGCAGGCAGCAGGTCGCCGAGAACGGCGACATCGTCGCGGCGATGCTCGACGGCGAAGCCACCGTCAAGCGCTTCAAGCGCGAGGACGGACATGTCTGGCTGCTGCCGCACAACTCCGCGTACGAGCCGATCCTCGGCGACGAGGCGACCATCCTCGGCAAGGTGGTGGCGGTGTTGCGCCGGGTCTGACCATGGCCCGCCCTAGTACCGGGGCCCCGAGACCACTGCGCCGGTCTCGGGGCCCCGCGTTGTGCTCAGTCGCCTTCTACGGCGGCTTCTTCCACGGCTTCCACGGCTTCCGCAGCTGCCGCGGGCTCATTGGCCGCCAGGTCGATGGCGGCCAGCGACCTCCGCACCTGGTTGCGGTCGGTCGTGTACCAGAGGTCCGGCATCGTGTTGCGCAGGAAGCCGCCGTAACGGGCCGTGGCGAGCCGGGGATCAAGGACCGCGACCACGCCGCGGTCACCTGTGGCACGGATGAGCCGGCCGGCGCCCTGAGCCATCAGCAGGGCGGCGTGGGTGGCGGCGACGGCCATGAAGCCATTGCCGCCGTGTTCCTCGACAGCCTTCTGGCGGGCGCTCATCAGCGGATCGTCGGGGCGCGGGAAGGGGATCCGGTCCATGACCACGAGCTGGCAGCTCGCCCCCGGCACGTCCACGCCCTGCCAGAGGGAGAGGGTGCCGAACAGGCAGGTGCGGGCGTCGTCCGCGAAGCGGCGGATCAGCTCGCCGAGGGTCTCCTCGCCCTGCAGCAGGATCGGGTGGTCGAGCCGCCCGCGCAGCGACTCGGCGGCCGCCTGCGCGCCGCGCATCGACGAGAAGAGGCCGAGGGTGCGGCCGCCCGCCGCCTCGATCAGCTCGGCGAGCTCGTCCAGCATGTCCTCGCGTCCGCTGTCCCGGCCCGGCTGGGAGAGGTGCTTGGCCACGTAGAGGATGCCCTGCTTGCGGTAGTCGAAGGGCGAGCCGACATCGAGGCCCTTCCACACCGGCAGGTCCTCGTCCTCCGTACCCTGGGTGCCCTCGGGCGGCAGACCGAGGGAGGCGCCGACCCCGTTGAAATCGCCGCCGATCTTGAGGGTGGCGGAGGTGAGCACGACGGAGCGCTCGTTGAAGAGCTTCTCCCGCAGCAGCCCGGAGACATTGAGCGGGGCGACGCGCAACGACGCGCCGAAGCGGTCGTGGCGCTCGTACCAGAGCACGTCGTATTCGGAGCCCTCTACGATGCGCTCGGCGACCTCATGGACGTTCTCGACGGAGGCGCGGGCCATTTTGCGCACCGCGTCCTCGTCCTGGACGGAGCGGTCGCGGGTCTCGCCGAGGGAGGTGAGCACCAGGCGGCAGGCGTCGCGCAGCGCCATGAGGGCGTACGAGAGATCCTCGGGAAGCTCTTCCAGGCGGCCGGGGAGAGCCAGCTCCATCAGCCGCTCGAAGCCCTCGGAGGCGCTGAGCAGGGCGTCGGCGGCCTTCTCGTTGACCAGCCGGGAGGCGAGCTTGACGGCCCGGTTGACGCGGCCGGGGGTGAGCTCGCCGGTGGCGACGCCGGTGACCCGGGAGACCAGCTCATGGGCCTCGTCGACGATCAGCACCTCGTGCGAGGGCAGGACGGGGGCGCCTTCGAGGGCGTCGATGGCCAGCAGGGCGTGGTTGGTGACCACGACATCGGCCAGCTTGGCGCGCTCGCGGGCGGCCTCGGCGAAGCACTCGGCGCCGTAGGCGCAGCGCTGGGCGCCCAGGCATTCGCGGGAGGTGACGGAGACCTGGGACCAGGCACGGTCGGACACGCCGGGGGTGAGGTCGTCGCGGTCGCCGGTCTCGGTCTCGTCCGACCAGTCGCGCAGCCGCAGCAGGTCCTTGCCTAGCTTGCTGGTGGGCGCGGCGGCCTCGAAGGGGTCGAAGAGCCCCTCGCCCTCGCCGTCCTCCTGGGGGACGCCCTCGTGCAGCCGGTGCAGGCACAGATAGTTCGAACGGCCCTTGAGCATCGCGTACTGCGGCTCGCGCCGCAGCAGCGGATGCAGGGCTTCCACGGTGCGCGGCAGGTCGCGCTGCACGAGCTGGCGCTGCAGGGCGATGGTCGCGGTGGCGACCACCACGCGCTCGCCGTGCGCGAGGGCGGGCACCAGATATCCGAGGGACTTTCCGGTGCCGGTGCCGGCCTGGACCAGCAGGTGGGAGCCGTCGTCGACAGCGGCTTCGACGGCCTCGGCCATGGTGAC
The DNA here is from genome assembly GCF_045040445.1 of Streptomyces sp. NBC_01537. Taxonomy (NCBI): domain Bacteria; kingdom Bacillati; phylum Actinomycetota; class Actinomycetes; order Kitasatosporales; family Streptomycetaceae; genus Streptomyces; species Streptomyces sp. NBC_01537. The sequence goes on from NZ_CP109392.1 coordinate 2,556,053, forward strand.
CTGGCCGGGTCGCTCCACGCCGCCGACCGCGGTGACGGCGGCGTGGAGGAGTTCGGTGAGGGCGGGCTTCGTCATAGACCCACCAGCCTACGGGGCACCACTGACAACGCGGGCGTCGTCACGGGGCGTGCAGGGGATTCTCGACGGTGCCGTGCACAGCGGCGTGCGGCCGCTCGGGACGGTCGCGGTAGCCGTCGAGGTGGAGCCGGTTGCGGTTCAGGCACAGGCGGTCGATGCGCGGGAGCAGGAGGTCGAAGGCGGCGAAGCGCTCCTTCAGGTGGGGGAAGCGGTCGTGGTGGCGGAGGATCTCGTCCCGCACCAGAGTCCAGAATTCGCGCTCGGGGACGCCGAGGTGGTCCTCGCAGAGCGGGGCGAGATACCGGAAGACACCGATGAAGAGCCCGGAATGGATGAACTGGGTGAGGAAAGCGGGCTCCTCGGTGAGCAGCACGGCCCGTACGTCCTCCGGCATCGAGGCGTGCTCGGGCAGCCGCTCGGCGCTGACGTTGATGTCGTCGACGAAGTCCTTGACCGCGAGCCGGACCGGGATGTCACGGCCGTCGAAGACGACGATGGCGTTCTCGCCGTGCGGTGAGAAGACGGTGCCGTACTGGTAGAGGAAGTGCAGCAGCGGGGGCAGCAGGGCCGCGAAGAGCCTGCGGAGCCAGTCGCGCGGGGCCAGCCCGGAGCGGGTGACGAGCTCGGCGGTGAAGGAGCGGCCGTCGCGGTCGGTGTGGAGCAGCGCCGCCAGGGTGCGGGCATGCTCGCCGGGGGCGAGGTGCCGGGCGAGGGGCTCCCGCCAGATCGCGCCGAGGAGTTCCTTGTACTGGTACGGGACCGAGGGCAGGCGGTCGTAGACCGGGTGCTCGACGGTGACGGAGGCGACCTCGCCGAGCAGGATGACCCGGGGCTCGTCGCGGAGGAAGGGGTCGGCGTCGCGCAGGGCGTGCACCCAGGCGGTGACGGCGGGGGCGGCGAGGGTGCGTTCGGTGGGGAGTCCGCGCCAGACCAGGGTGTTGAGGATGGACAGCGGGAGCTTGACGGTGTGGCGGTCGGGGCGGGTGGTGTTGAGGAAGGTGCGGATCGACTGCTGGGGCAGTCTGAGGTCATTGTCAGTGGTGAGTGGAATGATGTTTCTGTCCGCGATTGAGGGGGTGAACAGTGGTACGACGACTTCGTCCCACTGCCAGGGGTGCACGGGCAGATAGAGGTAGTCGGCCGGGTCGAGGCCGCGGTTCGTGAGCTCGGTGTCGAAGGCCCGGTGGATGTCCGGGTCCAGCTCCCGTGCGTACAGGAGGGCCGGTTCCTCCAGGCCGGCGGTACCGCGGTAGGCGGCCGGGCCCTTGCGGACGGCGATCCAGGGCAGGGGCTGGGCGCGGCGGGCCTCGGGGGTCCAGCGGGCGGCGTCGGTGGCGGAGAAGCCGAGGCGGCCCTTGTTGAGGACCAGCCAGGGGTGGCCGGTCTGGTGGCCTTCGAGCTCGGCGTAGTCCAGGTCGGCGAGCTCTGCGGCGGTGGCGCCGGTGTGGTCGAGGCGGGCGTCGGCGGCGAGGGTGGCGCTGAGTTCGCGCAGGAGGTGGCCGAGGGTGTCGCCCTCGATGGCGAGGACGGTGTCGTGGGCGTGCCTGACGAAGTGAAAGGGATCGCCGGTGGGGGTGATCGAGGCGGGGTCGACGCGCCAGCTGCCGTATGCGCCGCGGCGGGCGTGGAAGCGGTAGGTGATGTCCGCGGTGAGAGGGAGCCGGTAGGCGTCGGGTCCGGCGGTGGGGTCGGGCTCAGGGGTGAGGACTTCTTCGTAGGCGAATTCGGAGAGGAGTTTCGCGAGTAAGCGGCGGCCGACGCGATGCCAGGTCTCCTCGTCGAGTTCCGGGGGGAGGTGCAGCACGTTTCTTGCTCCTAGGGGCCTGGAGGACCAGAGGGCTGGAGGAGATGGAGGGCTGGAGGAGATCGACGACTAGAGGAGGTGGCGGAATGCACGGTCGCGGATCATGAGCGCGGCGCGCCTGCCCGGCAGTTCGAGTTCGGCGGAGAAGCGGAAGCCGGCGGTGAGAAAGGCCGCGACGGAGGGGGTGTTGCGCAGCTCGGGTTCGGCGATGACGCGGGCGCAGGCGGGCCGGTGGGCGAGGATCTGCTCGGCGACCGCGCGCAGCAGGGTGGCGCCGAGGCCACGGGCGCGGTCGCTGACTCCGCCGATGAGGAGGTGGATGCCGGTGTCGTGCGGCCGGGCGGGGTAGTAGCGGGCGACGGGGTCGAGGTCGGCCCGGTAGATCTCCCAGTAGCTCATCGGGGTGTCGTCCAGGACGCCGAGGCACGGGACGCTGCGGCCGTCTCCGTCGAGCTGTGCGCGCAGATGCTTCTCCGCGATCCCGGGCGGGCCGTCCAGCTCCCAGAACTCGGCCACCGTGGGGTCGTTCATCCAGTGGGTGACGATCGGCAGGTCACGTTCGAGGTCGATGGGTACGAGCCTGAAGGTGCCGGCGGAAGTGTCGGCGGGGCTCCAGTCGGCGACTCCGTCGAGGAGGTCGTCGAGGGCGGCCGGCGCGGCGGGCCGGACAGCGGGGTCCTCGGCGAAGAGGGCGAGGACTTCGGGCGGCAGCTTGAGGTCGAGGGTGTCCTCGGGGCCGGCGTCGGCGGTGGTCATCGCGGGCTGCCCTCCTCTCACGCGAGGGGGTTGGGAATGGTGACGTACACGGACTGGGTGTCGACCGGGCCGACGAGTTCGTCCATACCGTGCAGTCGGGTGAGGAGATTCGCCTTGCAGCGCAGGACGGGGGTCTCAAGGAGGCGGGCGGGCAGGCCCGACGGGCCGGTCGACGCCGCCTTGGCGAGGAAGCGGCGGAAGGCGGCGATGAGCACCTGCTCGTCGGCGAGGCGCTGGGAGCCGAAGGCACCGATCAGGCCGAGGACGTTGTTGATGCCGACGTAGTAGGCGATGCGCTCGTCGGCGACGGTGTCGGCGACGAAGGTGTCGCTGTGCGTGCCGATACCGGGAAGGCGGCGGTCGAGGGCTTCGCGGTGGGACTCGCGGAAGTAGTAGCCCTGGTTGTCGCGGTAGCGGCCGCCGCTCGGCCAGCCGTCGGTGTCGAGGAGGACCAGCGTGTTCTGCTGGTGCGCCTCGAGGGCGATGCCGGCCATGCCGTCGAGCCAGAGGATGGGCTGGACGACCGCTTCGAGATAGCGCAGGAACCACTCGGCGGATACGGCGGCCGAGGGGCGTCCGGTGCGGGCCGCGAGGCGGGCGACGAGCTGGGCGAGGCGGGAGCGCAGGGCGTTGCCCGGCGCGCCGGGCCAGGGGCGGGGGGAGGTCAGGCCCGCGACGCAGGCGGCGTCGTCGCCGGGGCCGAAGGGGTTGTGGCGCAGGACCACATCCAGGCCCTGGACGGGCTCGCCGCCCGTGGTGTCGACGGCCAGCCAGGCCGGGTCGCGCACGATGTCGAAGCCGGGGTGGGCGGCGTGCCACTGCTCGGCGAGCCCGCTGCGCAGCAGCCGGTGCACCTCCGTGCCCCGCTGGAGTTCCTTGCGGAGGTTCTCCCGGCGGGAGTTGGTGATGCGCAGGCCCAGGGACAGCTTCAGCATGGCCAGGGCGTCGGGCCGGTACACGGTGCGTACGGAGGAGGTTGGGTGCCAGGGGTCACCGGCGGGGCCGAGGTCGTGGAGAAGGCCCGCGTCGAAGAGCTCCCGGACCTCGGGGCGGTTCCGGATGTCGTCGGCCTGCCAGGGGTGCAGCGGCAGCGGCGCGGTGCCTTCCGGCAGGCGCAGACCCGGGCCGGCGAGCCCCGCGAGGAGCTGGTCGGCTCCGATCGGGCGTCCGCGCTCGGTCCACGCCGAGTCCGTGGCGAGTACGCGGCGGTCGACGGCGAGCCAGTGCAGTGGGAAGGAGCCGCGCAGCTCGGGCGAGTAGTCGCGGGCCTCGGCCTCGGTCAGGCCCTCCCGGCCCTTGGGCGTGGGGTGGAGGGAGTGGCCGAGGATCAGCGCCTGCTCGGCGTCCAGGAAGGGGTGCGTGCCGGCGGGTGCTCCCGGTTCGGCCCGGCGCTCGGCGATGAACACGGCCGTGCGGCGTACGGAGTCGGCGACCCGGCCCACCAGGTCGGCGCCGTCCGGGCTCACCGCGACTGCCCCGGCCGCCGCCTCGCGCGCGATCAGCGCGGCCACGGTCACGGCGTCCGCCGGCGGGCCCCCGGCCTCGAACCGCGCCGTGCCGAAACGGTGGTGGCCGACGGCCGACCAGTGACGTACGGGCACGAGCAGCGTGGTCCCGCTGGCCGGGAGAGGCACGCGCAGTGTCCCGTCCTGGGGGGCGGCCAGTGCCGCCTCGCGCGCCCAGCAGCGCAGCAGGCCTTCGACGCCGGCCGCGTCCGCCGCCGCGTAGGCGTCCGGCTGCTCCAGCGGGTCGGCCGGGGCCGCCTGGTCCCGCGGGTCCGCCGTCGGTTCGCCGCGCTGGCCCTGCGGCGGCACGGTCGGGGTGTCACTGCCCGGAAGCACGGTCATCGCTTGGCTCCATTCGTTCCACCGCCGCGAGTGAGTCCGCAAGGCGGTCGAGGACGGCTTCGGCCTGTTCATCGGTGATGGTGAGCGGCGGGAGGAGGCGGACGACGGCGCCGTGGCGGCCGCCGAGTTCCACGATCAGGCCGCGCCGGAGAGCCTCTTGCTGGACGGCCGCGGCGAAGCGCGGTGCGGCGGGCAGAGCGCCGTGGTCGTCGGGCTCGGCGCGAGTGTCGACGAGTTCGAGGCCGATCATGAGGCCGCGGCCGCGTACGTCACCGATGCAGGGGTGGTGGGCGGCGAGGCCGCGCAGCCGGGCGAGCATCCACCCTCCGACCAGGTCCGCGCGTCCGGCGAGGCCGTGCTCGCGTACGTACGTGATGGTGGCCGCGCCGGCGGCCATGGCGAGCTGATTGCCGCGGAAGGTGCCGGCGTGGGCGCCGGGGCGCCAGGTGTCGAGCTCTTCGCGGTAGACGATGACGGCGAGCGGGAGGCTGCCGCCGACAGCCTTGGACAGCACCATGACATCCGGCACGATGCCGCTGTGCTCGACGGCCCAGAAGGCTCCGGTGCGGCCGACGCCGGTCTGCACCTCGTCGGCGATCAGCGGGATGCCACGGGTGGCGGTGATCTCCCGCATCCGCCGCAGCCACCCGTCCGGCGCCGGGATCACCCCGCCCTCGCCCTGCACCGCTTCGAGGATCATTCCGGCCGGGCGCTGGATGCCGCCCTTGGGGTCGTCCAGCAGGTTCGCCGTCAGCCGGGCGCCCAGCTCGGCGCCCCGGTCGCCGCCGACGCCGAAGGGGCACCGGTAGTCGTACGGGTAGGGCAGCCGGGCCACCGAGGCGCCGGGGGCCTCGCCCACCGCGCCGCGTACCGCCGTGTCGCCGGTCGCGGCGAGGGCGGCGGCGGTCATGCCGTGGTAGGCCCCGGAGAAGGCGAGCAGGCCGGAGCGGCCGGTGGCTGTGCGGACGAGCTTGATGGCGGCCTCGACGGCGTCGGTGCCGGCCGGTCCGCAGAACTGCACGCGGCCGCGCTCGGCGAGTTCGCGCGGCAGGGTGTCGAACAGGGCGGTGGTGAAGGCGTCCTTGACCGGAGTCGCGAGGTCCAGGACGTGCAACGGGGCTCCTGAGTCGAGGACTTCGCGGATCGCCTCAAGGACGACGGGGTGGTTGTGGCCGAGCGCCAGCGTCCCCGCTCCGGAGAGGCAGTCGAGGTAACGACGGCCGTCGGCGCCCTCGATCGTCATGCCCCGGGCCCGGACCGGGACGACCGGCAGCGAGCGGGCGTAGGTGCGGGCCCCGGACTCGCGCAGCGACTGGCGCCGCAGGATGCCGGCCGCCGTCCGCGCGCCTGCCGCTTCGCCATCCTCGAAGTCCTCGGCCTGTACGGCCAGTTGCTCCGGCACGCTCGAAATGGCGGCCACGTACTCACTCCTCGGCGTCGGCGACGGCTCCCCGCCCTGTCCCAACGACCGGCCCCGCGAACGGGCAACTGCCTGCGCTCAAGATCCTCACAGCGGAACCACAGACCGGTCCCTGGCCGTCTCCAATTCCAACGGCATAGTTGGGCGTTGCCCCTGCGCGGGGCACAAGACATGTGCACAACAGGGGGGATCCACCCATGCCATCCTTACGGCCAGCTCTCGCGGCGACAGCCGTCGCCACGCTGCTCGCGGTGTCCGTCACCGCCTGCGGGTCGTCCGGCAACAGCGCGGACGCCAAGCCGAGCGCCTCCGCCACGACCTCCGACTCCGGCGGCTTCACGCTCCCCACGTCACTGCCCACGTCGCTCCCCACGAGCGCCGAGGACCTCGACAAGTGGGCGGACGCGCTCAAGAACGGCGGCTGGAAGAACTGGGACAAGGAGAAGTGGCTGCGTGACGCGGCCGACTTCATCAACCCGATCATCGAGGACCTCTGGGACGCGGACCGGCTGCGCGACGCCGACAAGACCCCGTCCCAGGGCCAGGACGATTCCGGCGTCTCCAACGCGGACGACGGCACCACCGACCCGGAGCCCGCGGCCATCGCCGCCAAGCAGCTGTCGAGGCCCTACCACAGCGCCTCTCCCGCCACCGGCAAGCTGCTCTTCGACATGCCCGACGGCCAGGCCGTCTGCTCCGCCACCGTCGTGAGCGACCCCGCCAACCCGGGCAGGAGCAACCTGGTGTGGACGGCCGGGCACTGCGTGCACGCCGGCGCCTCGGGCGGTTGGTACCGCAACGTCGTCTTCGTGCCGTCCTTCAACGACAAGGGCCTGACCGGCTCGGCACTGAGGTCGGCCACCAAGGCCCAGCTCGCCCCGTACGGCACCTGGTGGGCCCAGAAGGCCGGCACCACACAGCAGTGGATCGACGGTGGCGGCGAGTCGTCCGCGACGAGCTCCGCCTACCCGTACGACTTCGCGGTACTGAAGGTGACCAACCCCGACTCCGGCAAGTCCCTGGAGGAGACCGTCGGCGCCTCCGTCCCCGTCTGGTTCGACGCCCCCACCGCCGAGGGCATCGACAGCCTCCAGACACGCGGCTACCCCGCCGCCGCCCCCTTCGACGGCTACGGCTACCAGCAGTACGGCTGCACGGGCGACCCGGTCCGGCTCAAGCTCACCTCGGACTCCCCGACCATGAACTGGCTGGGCTGCACCATGACCGCCGGCGCCTCGGGCGGCGGCTGGTTCGCCAAGCAGCCGGACGGCACGACGGCCCTGGTCAGCAACACCTCGATCGGCCCGGCCAACGGCAACACCTGGCTGGCGGGACCGCATCTCGGCACCTTGGCGAAGTCGCTGTTCGACAAGGTGCGCACGTCGTGACGCCGTAATCCCACATGCGCATGCGGAGAAGGCCCGCCCCATTTCCGGGGGCGGGCCTTCTCAATACTGCGTCGTGACGGAAAACTGCGTCGTGACGGAAATCAGCGCTGCGCAGCGAGCGCGTACGGCTCCAGATCGGCGGCCAACTCGGCGTGGACCCGTGCCTTGAGCAGCGTGCCCTCGCCGGTGTGCTCCTCGGAGAGCACCTCGCCGTCGGCATGCGCGCGGGCGACGAGGGAGCCGTGCGTGTACGGCACGAGCGCCTCGATCTCCACGGCGGGCCGGGGCAGCTCCTCGTCGATCAGCTCCAGCAGCTCCTGGATGCCCAGGCCGCTGCGCGCGGAGACCGCGATGGCGTGCTTCTCGTTGCGCAGCAGGCGCTGCAGAACGAGCGGGTCGGCCGCGTCGGCCTTGTTGATGACGACGATCTCGGGCACGTTGAGCGCCTCGACATCGCGGAACACCTCGCGTACGGCGGCGAGCTGCTCCTCCGGCACCGGGTGCGAACCGTCGACCACGTGCAGGATGAGGTCCGCGTCCGCGACCTCCTCCATCGTCGAGCGGAAGGCCTCGACGAGGTGGTGCGGCAGGTGCCGTACGAAGCCGACGGTGTCGGCGAGCGTGTAGAGCCGCCCGGTGGGGGTCTCGGCCCGGCGCACGGTCGGGTCGAGGGTGGCGAACAGCGAGTTCTCCACCAGGACGCCCGCGCCGGTGAGCCGGTTGAGGAGCGAGGACTTGCCTGCGTTGGTGTAGCCGGCGATCGCGACCGAGGGCACCTTGTGGCGCTTGCGCTCCTGGCGCTTGAGGTCGCGGCTGGTCTTCATCTCCGCGATCTCCCGGCGCATCTTCGCCATCTTCTCGCGAATGCGGCGCCGGTCGGTCTCGATCTTGGTCTCACCGGGACCACGGGTGGCCATGCCGCCGCCCGAGGAGCCGGAGCCACCGCCACCCATCTGCCGGGACAGCGACTGACCCCAGCCGCGCAGGCGCGGCAGCATGTACTGCATCTGCGCGAGCGAGACCTGGGCCTTGCCCTCACGGCTCTTGGCGTGCTGGGCGAAGATGTCGAGGATCAGAGCGGTGCGGTCCAACACCTTGACCTTCACGACGTCTTCCAGCTGGATGAGCTGGCCGGGGCTGAGCTCACCGTCGCAGACCACGGTGTCGGCGCCGGACTCCAGGACGATGTCGCGGAGCTCCCGCGCCTTGCCGGAGCCGATGTACGTCGCCGGATCGGGCTTGTCGCGGCGCTGGATCACGCCGTCGAGGACGAGGGCACCGGCCGTCTCGGCGAGCGCGGCCAGTTCCGCCAGTGAGTTCTCGGCGTCCGCCACCGTGCCGTCGGTCCAGACACCGACGAGGACCACCCGCTCCAGACGGAGCTGTCGGTATTCGACCTCGGTGACGTCTTCGAGCTCGGTGGAAAGACCCGCGACGCGGCGGAGTGAGGCGCGGTCGGAACGGTCGAGCTGGTCGCCGTCACGCTCCTCGTCGATCTCGTGACTCCAGGCGGCGTCCTCTTCCATCAGGGCTTCTGCCCGAGTGCGGCGGGATTCCTGAGATGAAGAAGTGGAGGAGGTCATTGGATCCTTTGTTCGGTGGGAGATGCTTCTAGTGGGAACGCCCGGCGGGGCCGGAGGATTCCCCGGGACGATGGTCGCACGGCCGCTCACCTCACGTCACGCGTGTTTACGGGCCTTGGCGGGCTTGGCTTGCACCGGCTTGGCTTTCACGGGCTTGGCCGGGCCGTCGCTCTTCCAGTCCGAGTGCCCCGGCATCGGCGGGGTGTCCTTCCCGTACAGCCAGGCCTCCAGGAACCCGCTCAGGTCGCGCCCGGAGGTCTGCGACGCGAGGGCGATGAAGTCGCGCGTCGAGGCGTTGCCGTCGCGGTGGCGGGTCACCCAGGCGCGCTCCAGGCGCTGGAAGGCGGCAGACCCGATCTCGGTGCGCAGCGCGTACAGCGCGAGGCCGGCGCTGACGTAGACGTTGGGCCGGAAGATGCCGAGCTTGCCGTCCTTGCCGGGCGGCAGGGGGGCGGCGGGCGGGCCGCCGGCGTCGCGGATCTGGCGGTCGAGGCGGTAGACGGTGCGGGCCAGCTCGTCGAGCTTCAGGCCGTACTTCTCGGCCGCGTAGAGCCACTGGTACCAGGTGGCGTGTCCCTCGTTGAGCCACAGGTCGGACCAGGTGGCGGGGGCGACGCTGTCGCCGAACCACTGGTGGGCCAGCTCGTGCACCATGACCGGGGCGGCATCGGCCTCCGGCGCGAGCAGCACGCGGCGCTCGAAGAGGGAGAGGGTCTGGGTCTCAAGCTCGAAGCCGGTGGTCGTGTCGACGCTGAGGATGCCGTACGTCTCGAAGGGGTACGGTCCGACCTGCTTCTCCATCCAGTCGATCTGCCCCGATGTCATCGCGAGCCGCTTGCCGAGCACATCCCGTTCCTTGTCCGCGGCGCCGATCACATCGCGCAACGGCAGTCCGTGCGGGCCCGTCCGGCGCAGGACCTCGGAGCGGCCGATGGAGACCTGGGCGAGCTCGGTGGCCATGAGGTGGCTGGTGCGGTACGTCCAGGTGGTGACCGGCCCACGCTGGACCTCGGACTCGGGCAGGCCGTTGGCCACGACCGTGAGGTCCTTGGGGGCGGTGACATGGAAGGCGAAGCGGGCCTTGTCGGACGGGTGGTCGCTGCACGGGAAGACCCGGTGCGCGGCATCGGCCTGGTTGGCCATGGCCAGCCCGTCCGGGGTGCGGACCCAGCCGCCGTCCTCGGACGCCCTGGGGTCGCTGGTGTGGGCGACGGTGATCCGCAGCGGTTCCCCGGCCCGGACCGGGACCTCCGGGGTGACGACCAGTTCCTCGCGTTCGGCGGCGTACTGCGCGGGGCGGCCGTTGACCTCGACCGAGCGGACGGTGCCGCGGGCGAAGTCCAGGTCGAAGCGGGTCAGGGTGTCCTTGGCGAGGGCGTCGATGCGCGTGACGGCATCGAGCGGCTGATCATTGCCGTGGTAGTCGAAGGAGATGTCGTAGTTGAAGACGTCATAGCCGGCGTTGCCCAGATCCGGGTAGAGCCGGTCCCCGATTCCGGCCGCGGCCGGATCTCCGGGCAGCGCCGCGGCGGTCAGGCCGAGCACCGCGAAGGCCGCGAGCGCGGCGAGGGCTGTTCGACGGGCAGCTGGGGCGATGGATCCGATCATGCGATACGGCTATCAGCCGCATGCGCACGTACGGTGACGGCGCGGCTGCATTCCACCCGAACGAGTCACGGGCAGGGCGCCCTGCCGGGGTGTCCTTGAACGCCGTGTCCTCAAACGCCGGACGGGCTGGCTGCCGCGACCTGCCGATGCGCGCGGTAGACGTCGTAGACCCCCGGGACGGCCCGCATCGCGCGCATCAGTGCGGGCAGCGCTTCGGCGTCCGGGAGTTCGACGGTGTAGGTGTGGCGTACGCGGTGCTCCTGCGGGGGCTCCACGGCGGCGTAGACGATGCCGACGCCCTGGGTGGCGATGACCTCCGTGAGGTCGGCGAGGAGGCGTGGGCGGCCGAGGGCTTCGGCGAGGAGGGTGGCGCGGTAGCCGGAGGCGGCGGTGTCGTGGCGCCAGCGGACGGAGACATGGGCGCGGCCGGCGGCGGTCATGCGGGCCGCGGTGGGACACTCGCTGCGGTGGACGGCGACGGTGCCGCCGCGGATGGCGAAGCCGGTGACGGCGTCGGGTGGCACGGGGGTGCAGCAGCGGGCCAGCCGGACACCGGCGCCGGGTGGGTCGGTCTCGGCGACGGGGTCGGCGCTGCGGGAGGTGACGGCGGCCGCGGTGCGCACAGCGGGTGCCGCGGGCTCGTCCTCCGCATGCGCGGCGCCGGGGTGGGCGTCGAGCCAGCGGGTGATCGCGATCCGGGCGGCAGGGGTGCGGGCGTGCTCCAGCCAGTCCGGCGAGGGGCCGTAGCCGTGCGGGTCGCCGGAATCGCCGTCGGCCATCAGCAGTTGCAGGGTGTCGCCGTCGCGCAGGGCGGTGCCGAGCGGGGCGAGCCGCCCGTTGACGCGGCTGCCGACGCAGGCGTGGGCGGCCTCGCCGTGCAGCGCGTAGGCGGCGTCCACGCAGGTCGCGCCGTCGGGCAGGCCCACGGTGCCGCCGTCGGCGGAGAAGACGGTGATCTCGCGGTCCTGGGCGAGCTCGTCGCGCAGGGTGTGCCAGAAGGCGTCGGAGTCGGGGGTCTCGCGCTGCCAGTCCAGCAGCCGGGAGAGCCAGCCGGGCTGGGTGGGGTCCACGCGCTCGCCGGAGGCTGCCGATTCGGGGGAGGCGGCGACGGAGGCGGCGTACGGATTGCCGAGGGCGACGACTCCGGCCTCGGCGACCCGGTGCATCTGCCGCGTGCGCACGAGGACTTCGGCGATCCCGCCCTTTCCGTCGGCGATGGCGGTGTGCAGCGACTGGTAGAGGTTGAACTTCGGGGCCGCGATGAAGTCCTTGAACTCCGCGATGACAGGGGTGAAGCAGGTGTGCAGCTCGCCCAGGACCGCGTAGCAGTCGGCGTCCTCCCCGACCAGCACCAGGATGCGGCCGAAGTCGCAGCTGCCCGGTCGCATGCCGCCGCGTTTGGCCCGGACCCGGTGCACGGACACGAAGTGGCGGGGCCGGACCAGCACCTCTGCGGCGATCCCGGCCTCGCGCAGCACGGCCCGTACGTCCTCGGCGACGACCGCCAGCGGGTCGGGCAGCGCCGCGTGCTCGATGATCGACTCGCGCGTGCGGTCGTATTCCTCGGGGTGGAGGATCGCGAAGACCAGGTCCTCCAGCTCGGTCTTGAGGGCCTGCACGCCGAGCCGTTCGGCGAGCGGGATCAGGACATCGCGGGTGACCTTGGCGATGCGCGCCTGCTTCTCGGGGCGCATGACACCCAGCGTGCGCATGTTGTGCAGCCGGTCGGCGAGCTTGATGGACATGACGCGCACGTCGTTGCCGGTGGCGACCAGCATCTTGCGGAAGGTCTCGGGCTCGGCGGCAGCGCCGTAGTCGACCTTCTCCAGCTTGGTGACGCCGTCGACGAGATAGCGGACCTCCTCGCCGAACTCCTCCCCCACCTGATCGAGGGTCACATCGGTGTCCTCGACGGTGTCGTGGAGCAGAGAGGCCGTCAAGGTCGTGGTCTCCGCGCCGAGTTCGGCCAGGATCAGGGTGACCGCGAGGGGGTGGGTGATGTACGGCTCACCGCTCTTGCGCATCTGGCCCCGGTGCGAGGACTCGGCCAGGACATACGCCCTGCGCAGGATGTCGATGTCGGCGCCCGGATGCTGGGCGCGGTGCACCTTGGTGACGTGTTCGATCGCGTCCGTCACGCGCCCGCGGCCGCTGCCCGGCCCGAGCAGGGCCGCCCGGCCCAGCCTGCGGAAATCGGCTCCGCGCAGCAGCAGCCTGCTGCGTCCACCGCCACTGGACACGGCGTCCACTGCATTGTCTGCGCTCATATGGCACCTCCGGCAGCGTCGACCGGCGGCGAGCAAACTTCCGTGCCGGTGATTGATGCTACCGAGCCCACCACGTGCGGCTGACACTCTCTCGCCCAGAGTGATCGTCATCACCCGTTCGAGGGAACGAGTGCGGTTTGAAACCCGTTCCGGCCGTTCCGGCACGTTCGGCCCGTCAGACGATCCGGCCCGACGAGCGGTCCGTCAGCCGAGCCAGGCCGGGTCGATCAGGCCCTCGGCCACGATCACGGCCGGGCCGGTCATCTCCACCGTGCCGTCGGCCCGTTCGGTGATCACAAGCCGCCCGCCCGGCAGATCCACGGTGTACGTCACCGGACGGCCCGTCACCGCCGGATCGGCGCCGTCTCTGCGGGCCGCCGCGACCATCACCGCGCAGGCGCCGGTACCGCAGGAGCGGGTCTCGCCGGAGCCGCGCTCGTGGACCCGCATCGCCACATGGCGCGGGCCGCGGTCGACGACGAACTCGACATTGACGCCCGTCGGATAGGCCTGCGCAGGGGCGAAGGAGGGGGCATCGAACAGATTTCCGGCATGCGCAAGGTCGTCCACGAAGGCGACGGCGTGCGGATTGCCCATGTTGACGTTGCGCGCGGGCCATTCGCGGTCCCCGACGGCGACGGTCACCTCGCCTTCGGGCAGGAGGGCCCGGCCCATGTCGACGGTGATGTCACCCTCGTCACCGGAGGCGCCCTTCGCGACGTGCACGCGGCGGATCCCGGCGCGGGTGGCGACCGCGAGGTCGCCCGCCTCGGCCAGTCCGGCGCGCGTCAGGTAGCGGGCGAAGACCCGTACGCCGTTTCCGCACATCTCGGCGATGCTGCCGTCGCTGTTGCGGTAGTCCATGAACCACTCGGCCTCGCCGGCCATCGCCGCCGCCTCCGGGTGCGCCGACGACCGTACGACCCGCAGCAGCCCGTCGCCGCCGATGCCGGCCCGCCGGTCGCACAGCCGCGCGACAGCGGCCGGGGACAGCTCTACGGTCCCGTCCGGGTCGGGGACGATCACGAAGTCGTTCTCGGTGCCGTGGCCCTTGAGGAAGGGCAGGCCCTGCGGTGCGGTGGTCACGAACCGATCGTACGTGGCCGGGCACGGCACTAGGGCCTGTCCGGCCGATCTTGGTCGGATAGGCCGCGGCGTCTGGTGCGGTGCATCGCAAGGCGCCGGAGCGCCCGCAGGGTGGTTTCCTGTGGGCGTTTCGGCAACGCGGCGAGGTGCCGCCCGCCGCGCCAGCGGCTGATGTCGCTGTGGCGTCGCGGACCCGGCCAAGATCGGCCGGACAGGCCCTAGCGAAGGCGGGCGACCCGCCAGAAGGCCAGGATGGCGAGTACCGCCGTGATCACGACATAGAGGAGGACGAAGCGCCAGTCGGGGCGGCGGCCGGAGCCGCGCGCGGGCAGGCCGGGCCAGGTGTGGCCGACGCGGCGGGCGGCCATGATGGCCCAGCCGGCCGAGCAGCAGGAGAGCAGCAGACCGAGCATGGCCACGACGGCGCCGCCGTCGCCGAACTCGAAGGCGAGGGGGAAGGCGAACATCAGCGAGCCGACGGTCGCGAGCGCGACGATCGGGGCGAGCTGCCAGATCCGCAGGCGGCGCTGCGGGCGCAGCTCACGGAAGGACTCCTGCTCCTGGCCCTCGGCTCCGTCGGGGTCGCCCTGCGGCTCTCCGAGGAGAGGTTCCAGGGACCCGTCGAGAGGCCCGTCCACCACCAGCTCCGGCAGTTCACCGGAACCGCTCTGGCCCTGTCCGTGTTCCGGTTGCGGTCTGTCGCGAGGGCCGGCCTCCATCGCCACGCGCCCTCCAAAAGTCCGACACCGTAGCCCGATGCTCGATGATGGCACGCGCGAACAGGCGTCAAGTGCCGCTGAGGCGTCCCGATGCCATCACGTGATCAGGCTGTGACCGCATGGCCGAGCAACGTGAGCGCCTGGTCCGCCAGTTCCTTTCCCCGTGCTGTGAGCCAGTGCACCCGCTGGTCACGGCGGAACCAGGAATCCTGGCGGCGCGCGAAGCGCTTGGTGGCGCGTACGGTCTCGGCGCGCGCCTCCTGGTCCGTGCACTCCCCCGCCAGCGCGGCCAGTACCTGCTGGTAACCCAGCGCCCTGGAGGCCGTTCTGCCCTCGCGCAGCCCTGCTGCCTCCAGAGCCTCGACCTCACCGACGAGGCCCGCCTCCCACATCCGGTCGACACGCAGCGTGATGCGCTCGTCGAGTTCGGGGCGCGGGACGTCCACGCCGATCTGAACGGTGTCGTACACCGCCTCATGGCCGGGCAGGTTGGCCGTGAAGGGCCGGCCCGTGATCTCGACGACCTCCAGCGCCCGGACGATCCGGCGGCCGTTGCTCGGCAGGATCGCCCGCGCCGCCTCCGGATCCACGGCGGCGAGCCGCGCGTGCAGGGGGCCGGTGCCGTGCTCGGCGAGCTCGGCCTCCAGGCGGGCCCGCACCTCCGGGTCGGTGCCGGGGAAATCCAGGGCGTCGATCGCGGCCCGTACATAGAGGCCGGAGCCGCCCACCAGGACCGGCGTGCGGCCCGCCGCGTGGAGCCGGTCGATCTCCGCGCGGGCGAGGCGCTGGTACTCGGCGACGCTGGCCGCCTCGGTGACGTCCCAGATGTCGAGGAGGTGGTGCGGGACGCCCTGGCGCTCGCCGGTGGTCAGTTTGGCGGTGCCGATGTCCATGCCCCGGTACAGCTGCATGGAGTCGGCGTTGACCACCTCGCCGTTCAGGGCCTGGGCGATGGCTACGCCCAGGTCGGACTTGCCGGCCGCGGTGGGTCCGACGACGGCGATCACGCGGGGTGCGACGACGTTGTTCACGTGCACAGTCTCCCAAACCGCGAGGGCGGACTTTCTCTCGCGACTGTAGGGTCTTGTTTGATATGGGCGGATTATGCTTTTTCTACGGGAAGGAGCGACCGATGAGCCTGAAGGAGACTCTCAGGGCGAAGGCCGGCCACATGAAGACGAAGGCGGGCGATTTCGTCGTACATCACGGGGACAAGATCGAGTCCGGGCTCGAAAAAGCCGCGCACAAGGTCGACGTGAAGACCAAGGGCAAGTACAGCGACAAGATCGACTCGGGCGTCGGCAAGGCGAGGGGAGCCCTCGGGCACCTCAAGGACGACAGGAGCAGGGACTAGCCTGCCAACGGGCCTAGGACCAGGCGGCCACGAAGTACCCCACGCCGTACGGCGCCTCGTCGTACAGCAGCTCACCGCCCAGCCCCGCGGCGCCCTCCGCGGCGCCCGCGAGCACCTGCCACGGGGCGCGGCCGGAGACCATGAGCGCGGCGGAGAGCTCCGCGTCCAGTCCGGCCAGTGCCGCCGTGTCCGCCGCGCCCAGCGCCGCCGCCACGGTGGCGTCGTACGGCTCGGCCCGCTCGTCCAGATAACCGGGGGCCTTTACGGTGCGGCAGGCGCTCCCGTCGCCCATCACCAGCAGCGCGACCCGCTCCGCGATGTCCGCGAGCCCACGGCCCAGACCGAGCATCCGGTCGGCGGGCGCGTCACCCGGCACCGCGCAGGCGTGGAGCGGGGCCGCGATCGTCGTACGCTCCAGCAGCCATGCCGCGACCGCGAGGGACGGGCTCGCCAGCGGCGCCGGGTCCTCGCCCGTGCCGAGCCGGAGCGTGCGGTCGACGCCGTACGGGCGCAGGGAGGCTTCGCCGCCGCCTTCCCATACGTGCCCGCGTTCGCCCGCGCCGACGACGACCAGGAGGTCGGGCCGGGAGGCGGCGAGTACGCCGATCGCATCTGCGCATGCCGTGCGCAGCGGGTCCAGCTCCGCGGCGGCGCCTGCGGCCACCTCGGGGACGAGCAGGGGCGGGCAGGGGCAGACGGCAGCGGCAACCAGCATGATCGGCAGCCTATCGTCAGTCGCAGCCGCAGCCCGGGCCCGCCGCCGGCGCGAACGCCGCCTGCGCGGGGGCGCCGATCGTGGGCAGGCCGAGCATCACGCCGGCGGGCTTGGCGGCGGGGGCCGCGTTGCGCAGTTCCCAGGCGTCGCCGGCGCGCGTCCTGCGCACGGCGAGGGCGGGCTTCTCTGCGAGGAGGTGGTGGGGGGCGGCGTAGGTGATCTCGACGCTGACCAGGTCACCGGGCCGGACGGGCTCCGCCGGCTTCTCGAAGTGGACGAGCCGGTTGTCGGGCGCGCGCCCGGACAGGCGGTGGGTGGCGTCGTCCTTGCGCCCCTCGCCCTCGGCGACGAGCACTTCCAGGGTCCGGCCGACCTGCCGTTTGTTCTCGTCCCAGGAGATCTCCTCCTGGAGGGCGACCAGGCGCTCGTAGCGCGCCTGGACGACCGCCTTGGGGATCTGCCCGTCCATGTCGGCGGCGGGGGTGCCGGGCCGCTTGGAGTACTGGAAGGTGAAGGCCTGCGCGAAACGCGCCTCGCGCACGACGTGCATGGTCTGCTCGAAGTCCTCCTCGGTCTCACCGGGGAAGCCGACGATGATGTCCGTGGAGATGGCGGCGTCCGGCATGGCCGCGCGCACCTTCTCGATGATGCCGAGGTAACGGTCCTGCCGGTAGGAGCGCCGCATCGCCTTGAGGACGGTGTCCGAGCCGGACTGCAGGGGCATGTGCAGCTGGTGCATCACGTTCGGGGTCTCGGCCATCGCCGCGATCACGTCGTCCGTGAAGTCACGCGGATGCGGGGACGTGAAGCGGACCCGCTCCAGGCCCTCGATACGCCCGCATGCGCGCAGCAGCTTGCTGAAGGCCTCGCGGTCGCCGATGTCGGAACCGTAGGCGTTGACGTTCTGCCCGAGCAGGGTGATCTCGGAGACGCCCTCGGCCACCAGCGCCTCGATCTCGGCGAGGATGTCGCCGGTCCGGCGGTCCTTCTCCTTGCCGCGCAGGGCGGGGACGATGCAGAAGGTGCAGGTGTTGTTGCAGCCGACGGAGATCGAGACCCAGGCGGCGTACGCGGACTCGCGGCGGGTCGGCAGCGTGGAGGGGAAGGCCTCCAGCGACTCGGCGATCTCGACCTGGGCCTCTTCGGCGATACGGGCCCGCTCCAGCAGCACCGGCAGCTTGCCGATGTTGTGGGTGCCGAAGACCACGTCGACCCAGGGCGCCCGCTTGACGATGGTGTCCCGGTCCTTCTGGGCGAGGCAGCCGCCGACGGCGATCTGCATGCCGGGATGCGAGGTCTTCCTCGGCGCCAGCTGCCCCAGGTTGCCGTACAGCCGGTTGTCGGCGTTCTCCCGCACCGCGCAGGTGTTGAAGACGACGACATCGGCGGCCACCGTCCCGTCGGCGCCCTTGGAGGCACGGACGTAGCCGGCGTCCTCCAGCAGGCCGGACAGCCGCTCGGAGTCGTGGACATTCATCTGGCACCCGTAGGTACGGATCTCATATGAACGGTTGTGATTCACGCCCACTGCCTGACTCCGGTCGCCGCTGCTCATGACACAAGGGTAGGCGGTGCCCGGGGTGTCCCCCGCCCCGGTGCCCGGCCGCCGGACACCGGGGCGGGGGCCCGGACCCTGGAACCACCCGATTCAGTTCGCGGCCGCGTAGCGGTCCAGCTCGGCGAGGTAGCCGTCCTTGGCGGCGTCGGGCAGCCAGGCGATCTCGAAGGCGTTGCGCTGCAGCTGCAGGACTTCCGCCGGGGTCAGCGGGGTGGCGGCCTGCACCGCGAGGAGGTTCTCGGTGACGTAGCCGTTCATGTAGGCGGGGTCGTCGGAGCTGATGGTGACCCGCAGACCGCGGTCGAGCATCTGCCGGACGGCGTCCTGCCACGCGGAGCCGCGCACGTAGCTGTTGGAGATCGGGCAGACGGTCAGACCCAGGCCACGCGCCTTGATCTCCTTCTGGAGTTCCTCGCTCTCCAGGGAGTTCACTCCGTGGTCGATGCGGTCCACCCCGATCACGTCCAGGCACTGCCGGATGTGGTCCACGGAGTTCTCCTGGTCCACGTCGCAGTGCATGGTGAGCTGGTAGCCCTCGGCGCGGGCGCGGGCGAAGACCTTGGCGAACTTCTCCGGCGGGTTGCCCCGCTCGTCCGAGTCCAGCCCCACCCCGATGATCCACTCCTGGTACGGCAGGGACTCCATGAGCGTGGCCATCGCGTACTCGGCGGTGTAGTCCCGCAGGAAGCACATGATCAGCTGCGCCCGCACATCGAGCAGCCGCCGCGCGTCCATCAGCGCCCGGCGCAGGCCACGGATCACAGTGCCGAACGGGACGCCGCGGGAGGTGTGCGCCTGCGGG
Organism: Streptomyces sp. NBC_01537; assembly: GCF_045040445.1. NCBI lineage: Bacteria > Bacillati > Actinomycetota > Actinomycetes > Kitasatosporales > Streptomycetaceae > Streptomyces > Streptomyces sp. NBC_01537. Next base: position 2,575,038 of record NZ_CP109392.1, read on the forward strand.
TCGAAGAAGATCTCCGCGTACCGCACATTCTGCTCCTGGGCCTTGCTCAGATACGCCCACGCCAGATCGTAGAAGTCCGATTCCGTGAGCAGTACCGACATGCCCTCGTAGTAGCAGGCCAGGAACGACGGCAGATCGTGGAATTGGTAGCCGGCACGCATCTCGTCCACGTCGGAGTACGGCAGCTCGACCTTGTTCCGGGCGGCCAGGGCGAACTTCAGTTCCGGTTCGAGGGTTCCCTCGATGTGCAGGTGAAGCTCGCACTTGGGCAGCTGGGAGATGAACTGCTGCATGTCGGTCACTGTGCCTCCATCGTGTCGGCAGGAAACTAACGTTTTCAGGTTTCGTGTCGGAGATGGACTGTTTCTCCGGCGTAACCACCCTCCCTTCCGCCGGTCCGTGCGGACTGGCAGGATCGCGAGGCATGGAGATCCCCCGCATCGACAGGCGCCGCGCCGTACAGGCGGCATTCGCGGCGGCGGCCGCGCTGGCGCTGCTGGTGTGGTGGCTGCTGCCGGCGAACGGCCCGTCGTATCCGAAAGGCCCGGTGGCCTTCTCGACCGGCGTGGCCAACGGGGTGTACGACACCTACGGAAAGCTGCTGCGCACCCGTCTGGACAAGGACCTGCCGGGGGTGCGGGTCGAGCTGATGCCGTCGCAGGGGTCCGTGGACAACGTGAAGCGGGTCGCGACGGGCCAGGCCGACTTCGCGATCGCGGCGGCGGACGCGGTGGCGAGCTATCACGGGCCGGGGGCGAGCCGGCTGCGGGCGTGCGCGCGGCTGTACGACGACTACATGCAGCTGGTGGTGCCGGCGGACTCGCCGATCGCCTCGGTGAAGGATCTGCGCGGCAAGCGGGTGGGAATCGGGCAGAAGGACTCGGGGGTGAATCTGATCACCGGGCGGCTGCTGCTGGCGGCGGGGCTGGACAAGGCGAAGGACCTTCACGCGGAGACCGTGGGGATCAACGACGCGCCGCGCATGCTGAAGAACGGGGAACTCGACGCCTTCTTCTGGTCGGGCGGGCTGCCGACGAAGGCGGTGACGGATCTGGCGCAGGACATGGACATCAAGCTGGTGCAGCTGGGCGACCTGGTGGACAAGCTGCCCGCGGTGAGCGACGGGCAGAACTTCTACCGGTCGGCGGTGATGCCGGCGGACGCGTACAAGGACATCCAGGGCGGCAAGGCGGTGAAGACGCTCGCGGTGGCGAACCTGCTGGTCACGACCGACCGTGCGGACGCGGGGCTGGTGGAGCGGATCACCCGGACCGTGATCGACAGCCGGGACGGGATCGGCGCGCAGGTGCACGCCGCGCAGCTGGTGGACCTGCGCACGGCGGTGTTCACCGACCCGCTGGAGCTTCACGAGGGGGCCGTTCGCTATTACCGATCCGTAAAACCGTAGGAGAAATCCAGAAACGGGTAGCCCGCTTCGGGGCATTGCGCCCCGACATGTGATCATCTTCCGCCCCGGGGCCGATGTTCTTCGGGGTCGGCGCCCCATAATCTGTTGCCGACCACGTACCGATGGGGGCACACGCATGAGTTCTGGGGGCTTGCCGCACACCCTCATCGGAGGGCGCTACGAGTTGCAGCGTCAGCTGGGGCGCGGCGGCATGGGCGTGGTGTGGGAGGCGTACGACAACCGGCTGAGCCGGCAGGTCGCGGTGAAGGAGCTGCTGTTCCGCGGCGCGATGGACCCGGACACGCAGGCGCAGTGGGTTGAGCGGGCGCGACGGGAGGCGCAGGCGATCGCGCGGATCGGCCATGAGCATGTGGTCGCGGTCCATGACGTGATCGAGGCCGAGGGCCAGGTCTGGATCGTGATGGAGCAGGTCAACCCGCATTCGCTGGCGGACCAGCTGCGCGAGCAGGGGCGGATGCCGGCCCTGCAGGCGGCGCGGATCGGCCTGGAGGTGCTGCGCGGGCTGCGGGCGGTGCACGCGGCGGGGGTGCTGCACCGGGATGTGAAGCCGCACAACATCCTGTTCCGGCGGGACGGCCGGGCTGTGCTCATGGACTTCGGGATCGCGACCTTCGAGGGCGCGGCCCAGGTGACCCGGCTGCACGAGACGGTGGGCACGCCGCAGTACCTGGCGCCGGAGCTGGCGGTGCCCGCCTCCCGGACGCCGCGCGAGGCGACCCCGGCGGCGGATCTGTGGTCGCTGGGCGTGACGCTGTACGAGACGGTCGAGGGCCGCGCGCCCTTCCGTGGCCCGACTCCGTACGAGGTGCTGGAGGCCGTCCGCACCACCGAGCCGCCGCCGATGCAGCACGCGGGCCCGTTGCGGCCGCTGATCGAGGGCCTGCTGGCCAAGGACCCCGCGGCGCGGCTCACGGCGGAACGCGCCGAGCAACTGCTGCAGCACGTCGCCCAGGAGACCCCGGCCCCGCTGGCCGGATACCCGACCGGCTACGACCCGCAGGCAACCCAGCTCACCGCGCCGCCGGACCCTCCCGCGCCGGTGGCCGACCCGGAGCCGCCCCGGCGTCCCCGGCGGCGCTGGATGGCGGTCGTGGCCGGATCGGTCGGCCTGGCGGTGCTGGCGGCCGTGGGGTGGTTCGCGGTGGACCGGCTGCGCTCCACCGACGAGCCCCCGCTGTCCAGTTCGCAGACCTACCGGACGGCCAGGCAGCACGGCTATCTGGTCATCGGCGTCAAGCGGGACCAGCCGGGGCTCAGCGAGGAGTCGGGCACCGCCAAGGGCGGCTTCGAGGGCTTTGACATAGACCTTGCCTGGGCCATCGCGAAGCATCTGGGCTTCAGCAAGGTGCATTTCCGGGTCGTCGGCACCCAGAGCCGCGAATTCATGATCAACTCTGGGCAGGTCGACCTGATAGTGGCCAGCTACTCCATCACCGCCGAGCGCAAGGAGTCGGTGGACTTCGCCGGCCCCTACTATCTCGCCGGGCAGGACTTCCTCGTCCGCTCCGACGAGCCGGAGATCCACGGCGCTCAGGATCTGTACGGCCGGGACGTCTGCACGGTGACGAAGTCGACGCCCGCTGACCGGCTGCGCACGAAGTACCCTCTGATCAGGACCGAGCTGCGGGAGACCTACGGCGAATGCGTGGACCAGCTACTGAAGGGGCAGGTCGACGCGGTCTCCAGCGACAACATCATCCTGGCCGGGTACCGGACCCAGCACCCCAAGGAGCTGCGGCTGCTGGACGCCCCGTTCAGCGAGGAGTACTACGGGGTCGGGCTGCACCGGGGCGAGCCGGCGCTGAAGGCGGCGGTGTGCGACGCGATCGAGAACTACGTCTCGTCGGGCGGCTGGTACACGTCCTACCGCAAGCATCTGAAGCCGCTGACGGACGAGGAGTTCAACGACCAGCGGGCGCCCACGCCGACGGAGTGCGGCTGAGGGGACCGGTCACGGCGCCGTACGCGGCACGGTGAGCGTCACGCGCAGGCCGTGCGGGTCGCCGGGCGCGTAGGAGATCGTGCCGCCGCCCTGGCCGAGCAGGACGCGGGCGATGGACAGTCCGAGGCCGGAGCCGTCGATGTTCTGGTGGCGGGAGGAGCGCCAGAAGCGGTCGCCGATGCGGGAGATCTCGTCGTCGGTGAGGCCGGGGCCGCCATCGGCGACGGTCACGGCGACGCTTTCGCCGCGCACTTCGGTCGAAACGCGGACGCACTCGCCTTGTGGGGTGAATTTCAGGGCGTTGTCGACGACCGCGTCCAGCGCGCTGGACAGCGCGACCGGGTCCGCCCAGCCGGTGGCCGCGGCCACGCCCGCGTAGTCCAGCTCCACGCCTTCGCGGACCGCGACCGGCAGCCAGGCCTCGACCCGCTCGGCGGCGAGATCGGCGATGTCGGTGAGGGCGAGGTCGGCCTCGGCGTGCTCGGCCAGGGCAAGACCGAGAAGGTCGTCGAGGACGGAGGCGAGGCGTTTGCCCTCCTCGCGGACCTTGCCGATCTCCTCGTGGCCGTCGGGGAGTTCGAGGCCCAGCAGTTCGATGCGCAGCAGCAGCGCGGACAGCGGGTTGCGCAACTGGTGGGAGGCGTCGGCGACGAAGGCGCGCTGCTGGTCCAGGACCTCCTCGACGTTGTCGGCCATCTCGTTGAAGGAGCGGGCCAGCCGGCGCAGTTCGGGCGGCCCGCCGGCCGCCGCGACGCGGGACTTCATGCGCCCGGTGGCGATGTCATGGGTGACCCGGTCCAGGATCCGCACCGGCCGCAGCACCCAGCCGGCCAGCCGGAAGGCGGCCATGACGGCCACACCCATGGCCGCGAGCTCTCCGGCGGCCAGCAGCAGCCAGCCGCGCAGGGTGCGCCAGCGCATGGCGCTGGTGGGCGAGTCGGTGAGGACGACCGCGATCACGTCACCGTCCCGTACCACCGGCGAGGCGACGGGGAGCGTGCCGTGCTGCCAGGGCCAGACCTGCCGTGGGTCGTGGCTGCGGCGGCCGGCCCGGGCCTCGGCGTACGCGGTCTGCGCCTCGCCCTGCGCGGGCAGCGTCCAGCTCCTGGGGGCCACCGCGATCGGCTTGCCGTTGCGGTCGAAGACCCCGGCCTGGATGCCGTACAGCTCGTGGTAGCGGCTCAGCTCGGTCTGCAGGGTGCTGCGCCGCTCGTCGTCGGCGCCCCCGGTGACGTACTGGGCGAGCGCCGCGAAGCGGGTGGTGTCGTCGATCCGGTCGACGACGACGCGCTGCTGCTGTGCGGCGGCCAGGCTCGCGGCGAGCGGGAAACCCAGGGCGAGCAGGACACCGGCCATCAGGACGATGAGCAGCGGGAGCAGGCGTGAGCGCAAGGTACGGGCCTAGGCGGGGATGACCAGGCGGTAACCGACCCCGCGTACGGTCTCGATGAGCGCGGGCAGCCGCAGCTTGGAGCGCAGCGAGGCGACGTGCACCTCCAGGGTGCGGCCGGTCCCCTCCCAGCTGGTCCGCCAGACCTCGCTGATGATCTGCTCCCGGCGGAAGACCACACCGGGCCGCTGCGCGAGCAGCGCCAGCAGGTCGAACTCCTTGCGGGTGAGTGCGATGTCCTCGCCGTCCACGGTGACCTTGCGGGTCGGCAGCTCCAGGGAGATCGGGCCGAGCCGCAGCACGCCGGGCTGCTTGCGCATGACGGGGTCCTGGGCGGCGGGCAGCGCTTCGGCCGCGTCCTGCGCATGACGGCGGGCGACGGCATGGATACGGGCGAGCAGTTCCCCGGTGTCGTACGGCTTGACCACGTAGTCGTCGGCACCGAGATTCAGGCCGTGGATCCGGGAGCGTACGTCGGCCCGCGCGGTGACCATGATCACCGGAATGGTGGCACGGCGGCGGATCCGGCTGCACACCTCGAAACCGTCCTGGTCCGGCAGGCCGAGGTCGAGCAGCACGACGTCGTACGCGGGACCGTGGTCGGGCAGCAGGGCGTGCAGCGCCTCCTCGCCGCTGCGCGCGTGCGTCACCGACAGCCCGTGCTTGCCGAGCACGGCGGCCAGCGCCGCGGCGACCCGTTCGTCGTCCTCCACAAGCAGCAGTCGCATCGCGAGCCCTCCCTTCACATCCCGGCTTCAGGTCACGCCCCACGTTCCGGCAATGATGCCTCTTCCCGGAATACAGGCGGATGATCGTCACGCCCGTCAAGGCCGCTCCGCACCGTTCGGGTGACTGTTACACGGCCGGTACGCGACACGGAAACGCGATCACCCAATGTGATGCGTGGTGACCGGATCGTAATCCTCAAGTTCCGCTCAGATGTGGTGACCGAGCGTGGTGATCATTCATAGGGTCTTCCTAACCGACAAGGATGGAGCGCCTGGCGATGACCGAAGTCCCGGTGACCGAGGACGCCGTACCCGTACCGCCGGCGGCCGGCGACCTGGTCGTGCTGGAGGACGTCAACAAGCACTTCGGTGCCCTGCACGTGCTCCAGGACATCGACCTGACCATCGCGCGCGGCGAGGTCGTGGTCGTCATCGGGCCGTCCGGGTCCGGCAAGTCGACGCTGTGCCGGGCCATCAACCGTCTGGAGACGATCGACTCGGGCCGCATCACGATCGACGGCCGGCCGCTGCCCGCCGAGGGCAGGGAACTGGCCCGGCTGCGGGCCGATGTCGGCATGGTGTTCCAGTCGTTCAACCTCTTCGCGCACAAGACGGTGCTGGAGAATGTGACGCTGGGCCAGATCAAGGTGCGCAGGTCGGACAAGAAGGCCGCCGAGGCGAAGGCCCGTACCCTGCTGGACCGGGTGGGTGTGGGAAGCCAGGCGGACAAGTACCCGGCGCAGCTGTCGGGAGGTCAGCAGCAGCGTGTGGCGATTGCGCGCGCATTGGCGATGGATCCGAAGGTGATGCTCTTCGACGAGCCGACTTCCGCGCTCGATCCTGAGATGATCAACGAAGTTCTCGAGGTCATGCAGCAGCTCGCCAGGGACGGCATGACGATGATCGTCGTGACTCACGAGATGGGCTTCGCGCGGTCCGCCGCCAACCGTGTCGTCTTCATGTCGGACGGGCGGATCGTCGAGCAGGCCACCCCGGACCAGTTCTTCAGCAACCCCCGGAGCGACCGGGCCAAGGACTTCCTGTCCAAGATCCTCCACCACTGACGGTGGGCAGGCCCGCAGCGACCAGGATTCCGATGCCCCACAACTTCCAGAAGGATGCCCGCACATGAAGCTCCGCAAGACCACCGCCGCCGCGTTCGCCGTCGTGGCCCTCGCCGCGTCAGCCACGGCCTGCGGCAAGTCCGGTTCCCCCGGCGCCAGTGCCGCCCCGAGCGCGAGCGGCAACGGCGCGAGCGCGGCGGCGACCCTGTCGGCGTATCCGACCAAGTCCGGGGTGAAGCTAAGCGGTTCGCCGACCTTCGACCGCATCACGAAGAACGGTTCCATCACCATCGGTGTGAAGGCCGACCAGCCGAACCTGGGCTTCGAGGACCCGGCCACGAAGACGTACTCGGGCTTCGACATCGAGATCGCCAAGATGGTCGCGGCGGACCTGGGCTACGACCTGGGCAAGATCAAGTTCAAGACCATCGATTCGGCGGCCCGAGAGGACGCGATCAAGGGCGGCCAGGTCGACCTCTACGTCGGTACGTACACCATCAACGACAAGCGCAAGAAGCTGGTCTCCTTCGCCGGCCCGTACTTCATCGCCGGGCAGGACCTGCTGGTCAAGAAGGACAGCACCATCAAGGACAAGGCCGACCTGAAGGGCAAGAAGGTCTGCTCGGTGTCCGGCTCGACCTCGCTGCCCCGCATCACGGCGCAGGTCCCCGGCGCGAAGACCGTGCCCTTCGGCTCCTACTCGCAATGCGTCGAAAGCCTGAAATCCGGCCAGGTCGACGCGGTGACCACGGACGACGCGATTCTCCAGGGCTTTGCGGGGCAGTACGCGGACTCCCTCAAGGTGCTCGGCAAGCCCTTCTCCGAGGAGCCGTACGGCATCGGCCTCGCCAAGGGCGACACCGTGCTCCAGCAGGCCGTCAACGCCGCGCTGAAGGCCCACGAGGACAACGGCGACTGGCAGAAGGCCTACGACGCCACCCTGGGCAAGTCGGGCAACACGGCCACGATCCCCCCGCTGGACTCCTGACCGCGGCTCCTGACCGCGACCGCCGACGGCCCCTTGTACGGGCCGTCGGCACACCCCCTCCCGGCCTTCCGGAGAATCGATGAACGTACTGCTTGACCATTTCGCGCTGTTCCGTGAAGGGTTCCTGGGCACCGTCGAGCTGACCGCGCTCAGCGGACTGATCGCACTCATGCTGGGCGTGGTCATAGCCGCCTTCCGTGTGTCGCCGGTCCCGCCACTGCGCTTCTTCGGCGCCACCTGGGTGCTGCTGTTCCGCAACACGCCTCTCACGCTGCTCTTCTTCGTCGTCGTGCTGGCCCTGCCGCGGCTGGGCCTGAACACCTGGAGTTACTTCCAGCTGGCCGTCCTGGCCCTGAGCACCTACACGTCGGCGTTCGTCTGCGAGGCGGTGCGCTCCGGCATCAACACCGTGCCGCTGGGCCAGGCGGAGGCCGCCCGCAGCATCGGCATGACCTTCGCCCAGACGCTGCGGCTGATCGTGCTGCCCCAGGCCACCCGCACCGCCCTGCCGCCCATCGGGAGCCTGATGATCGCCCTCACCAGGAACTCCGCGATCGCCGGTGGCTTCAGCGTCTTCGAGCTGTTCAGCGTGCAGAAGACGCTCAGCGAGGAGGGCTACGGCATCTGGACCATCTTCGTCTGGGTGGCCGCCGCCTATCTGCTCCTCGCGTTCGTGATCAGCGCGCTGTTCCGCTTCCTGGAGAACCGGATGGCGGTGGCCCGGTGAGCGCGAGTGTCCTGTACGACGCCCCCGGCCCCAGGGCCCGGGCGCGCAACAAGGTCATCGGGGCGGCCGCGGCCGCGGGCATCCTCGGCCTGCTGTACTTCGTCTGGCACCGCCTCGACCAGGCCGGCCAGTTCGAGGCCTACCTCTGGGACCCGTTCCAGTACACCGGCATCCAGCAGCGCATCGGCGAGGGCATCGTCGCCACCCTCAAGGCCTTCGCCCTGGCCGCCGTCTTCTCCCTGGTCTTCGGCGCCACGCTGGCGGCGGGACGGCTCTCCGACCACGCCCCGGTGCGGTGGGCCGCCACGACCGTCGTCGAGCTCTTCCGCGGCATGCCGCTGCTCATCATGATCTTCGCCCTGTACGTCGGGGTCTTCACCACCGAGCCGCTGTGGGCGCTGGTGATCGGCCTCACCCTCTACAACGGCGCCGTGCAGGCCGAGATCTTCCGGGCCGGCATCAACTCCGTGCCGAAGGGCCAGAGCGAGGCCGGATACGCGATCGGCCTGCGCAAGACGCAGTTGATGGTGACCGTGCTGATCCCGCAGGCGGTCCGCGCGATGCTGCCGTCGATCATCAGCCAGCTGGTGGTCACCCTCAAGGACACCTCGCTGGGCTTCATCATCACGTACGAGGAGCTGCTGTACACCGGCAAGCTCATCGCCCAGACCAGCCAGGGCTTTCCGTACATCCCGATGGTGCTGGTCATCGCCCCGATCTACATCGCCATGTGCCTGACGCTCAGTGGGCTCGCCACCTGGATCGAACGCCGCAGCCGCCGCAGCCCCAAGGGCGCGCCGGCCGAAGCGCCGGAGGCGGAGGCCGCGGTGGCCGAGGCGGAGTGACGCCGCGTCAGTGTTCGCACCGGCGCACCGCGCCGACCGGCGGACGTCACTTGACGCACGCACCCGCAGTGGGTTGCATACACAATGTGACTGCACAACTTCCGGGGACCGCGCTGTGGACCCGGTGATCATCGCGGGGGCGGGTCCGGTGGGACTCGCCCTCGCGCTTGGGCTGGCCCGGCACGGCGTGCCGAGCATCGTGCTGGACGAGACGGACGGAGAGGGAGCGCGGGCGGGCGCGGAGCGGACCGCTGTGCTGAGCCCGCCCACGGCGGGCCTGGTCGCCCGGCTGGGATACGCCGGCGTGCACGGCGACGGGTTGTCCTGGACGGCGTGGCGGACGGTACGCCGCCGGCAGGAGGCCGTACGGGTTGACTTCGGTCCCGGCCCGGACTCGGGTCCACTGTCCTCTGGTCCGGCCCCGGCTCCGGCCTCGCCGCTGCACATCTCGCAGGCACAGCTGGAGGGCGGGCTGCGGGCGGCCGCGGCGGCCTCGCCTGCGAAGGACCTGGTGCGGATCGTGCCGCGGGCCCGGGTCGACACGCTGGAGCAGGACGGCTCCGGGGTGACCGTGCACACCAAGGGCACGGACGCGACCTGGTGGCGCGGGAGTTATCTGGCCGGCTGCGACGGCCCGCGCTCGACGGTGCGCAAGCTGCTGGGCGTGCGCTTCCCGGGCCGCACCGCCGTGGACCGGTACGCGGTGGCGGCCCTGCGGGTCCGGCTGCCCGCGCCGACCGAGGCCCTGCTGCACCTCGACCCACCGGGTGCGGGCCTGGGGCCTGAGGTGACGGCCCGGCCGCTGCCGGACGGCGTATGGCGGCTCGACTGGCTGCTGCCGGCCAAGGGCGGTCCGCTGACCTCGGACGACCTGGTGGCCCGGATCCGCGGCACGCTCGCGGCGTGGAACGGCGGGGAGGTGCCCCCGTACGAGCTGCTGGGCTCGGCCGAGTACCCGGTGCACCAGCGGCTGGCGCGGAACTGGCGGGCGGGCCGGGTCTTCCTGGCCGGGGACGCGGCACATCTGACGGGCGCGCTCGGCGCCCAGAGCGTCGAGGAGGGCCTTCGGGATGCCGACAACCTGGCGTGGAAGCTGTCCGCGGCCTGGCACTACGGCGCCTCCGGCACCCTGCTCGACAGCTACCAGGCCGAGCGGCGCGGCGCGGTGGGCGCCCGGCTGCGGGCCACCGACCAGGTGCTGCCACTGCTGCGCGCCGACGGGGCGTTGCACAGCGTGCGGCGTTCGCTGCTGTCCGGCCTGTCGGGATCCGCGCGGCGGTACGCCGAGCTGCTGACCGACAGCCACCTCGGGCGCGGGCCGCTCGGGGCGCCACCGGTGTACGCCCGGTCCCCGCTGGCGGTGCCCGCGCCCCGCGGGGCCTCCGGGGGTGCGGCTTCGCCGCTGGTGGCGGCCTGTGCCACGCCGGTGGGCGCGGCGGTCACCGATGTCGAGGTCACCGCCCTGGACGGCTCGCGGGCGCGGCTGTACGAGCGGCTCGGCCGGCATCTGCTGGTGGTGCTGATCGCGCCGGGCACCGGGGTGTGGGAGAGCCGGCACTGGCTGACGGCGGGGCTGATGCCGCGGCTGGCCAAGGCGGTGGCCGCGCTGCCGACCCGCGCCGAGCTGCTGGTCGCGGAGGCGTATCCGGGTTCCACCGCGCACGGCGTGCTGCTGATCCGGCCGGACGGGCACCTGGTCACCGTGATGACCGGCTGCCGGCCCGCCGAGCTCTACTCGTACGCCGACCTCGCGCGCGGCGGGCCGCCGGTACCGGCGCAGGGGACGGAGCAAGGGCCGGGGCAAGGGCCGGAACAGGCGGACGCGCCGTCCCCCGAGCCGTCCGAACCGGTCAGCGGGCGAACTCGGTAGCCCGCGACTCCCGTACGACCGTGATCCGGATCTGCCCGGGGTAGGTCAGCTCCTCCTCGACCTGCTTGGCCACGTCACGGGCGATGACCTGCGCCTGGATGTCGTCCACGTCCTCCGGGCGCACCATCACCCGGATCTCGCGGCCGGCCTGCATGGCGAAGACCTTGGCGACCCCTGCGTGGGCCGCGGCGATCTGCTCGAGCCGCTTGAGCCTGCGCACATAGCTCTCCAGGGACTCGCGCCGGGCGCCGGGGCGGCCGCCGGAGATGGCGTCGGCGGCCTGGGTGAGCACGGCCTCCACCGTGCGGGGGTCCACCTCGTTGTGATGGGCCTCGATGGCGTGCACCACGTCCTCGTTCTCGCCGTGCCTGCGGGCGAGGTCGGCGCCGATGAGGGCGTGGCTGCCCTCGACCTCGTGGGTGAGTGCCTTGCCGATGTCGTGCAGCAGGCTGCCGCGCTTGACGGGGGCGGGCTCGACACCGAGTTCGGCGGCCATCATGCCGGCGAGGTGCGCGGACTCCAGCAGGTGGCCGAGCACGTTCTGCCCGTAGGAGGTGCGGTAGCGCAACCGGCCGAGCAGCGCGATCAGTTCGGGGTGCATGTCGGTGATGCCGGTGTCGGTGAGCGCGTCCTCGCCGTGCCGTACGCAGAGCTGCTCGACCTCGGCGACGCTGCGCTCGTAGACCTCCTCGATGCGGTGCGGGTGGATGCGGCCGTCTGCGACCAGGGCTTCCAGGGTCAGCCGGGCGACCTCGCGGCGCACAGGGTCGAAGCAGGACAGCAGCACCGCTTCCGGTGTGTCGTCGATGATGAGATTGACGCCGGTGACGGCCTCGAAGGCCCGGATGTTGCGGCCCTCACGGCCGATGATGCGGCCCTTCATGTCGTCGCCTGGCAGGTGAAGCACGGAGACCACGGATTCGGCGGTCTGCTCGCCGGCCACCCGCTGGATCGCGGTGGCGACGATCCGGCAGGCCCGTTCCTCGCCCCGCTCGCGGGCGGCCCGCTCGATGTCCCTGACGATCACGGCCGCTTCACGCTTGGCCTGCTGCTCCACGGAGCGGACGAGGTCGGTGCGTGCCTCGACGGCGGTGTAGGAGGCGACGCGCTCCAGGATGACGCGCCGCTCGTCCTCGATCCGGATCACCTCTGCGCGACGGCGCTCCAGCGCCTCACGCTCCTCGGTCAATTCCCTTCTGCGGGTGTGCAGATGCTCGGACTCGGCATCGATCCGGGCCTCGCGGTCGGCGAGCCGCTGCTCACGGCGCTCCAGGTCGGCCCGGATCTCCCGGACCTCGCGTTCGGCGGCGGTCCTCAGACGTTCGCGTTCATTGCGCAGCCGGTGCAGCAGGACGCCCGCCGCCACAGCCACCAGGACGAACACGAGGGAGAGCATGGATCCGGTCCCCAGCGCGATGCCCATGGCACCAACTCCCGTATCTCTGAGGCCGCTTTCCCTCACCCGTTTGTGAGGCTAAGTCGACTCACAGACATGGTCAAGGAACCGGCCACCGCACGGTCCGGTGACGCTCACCCGGGCAGACCCCTGCCGCGCCCATCTGCTCGCCCTACTCCCCGAAGAAGGGCTCCAGGAACTCCGGGTCCTCGCCCTCTTCCTCCAGCGCGCGCCGGACCACCCGCAGGGCGACCCCCTCCGAGTACCCCTTGCGGGCCAGCATCCCGGCGAGGCGGCGGATGCGCTTGTCGCGCTCCAGGCCGCGGGTCGCGCCGAGTCTGCGGTCCACGAGAGCGCGGGCGGCCAGCTCCTCCTGCTCGGAGTCGAGCTGCTCGACGGCACGGCCGATCAGCTCGTTGTCCACTCCCCGGGTGCGCAGCTCCTGGGCGAGGGCCCGCCGGGCGAGGCCCCGGCCCCGGTGCCGGGACTCCACCCAGGCGTTGGCGAAGGCCTCGTCGTCGATGAGCCCCACGTCCTGGAACCGCTCCAGCACATGCTCGGCCACCTCCTCCGGGATCTCCCGGCGGCGCATGGCGTCAGCGAGCTGCTTACGGGTCCGGGGCGTCCCCGTGAGCAGGCGGAGGCACAGTGCCCGCGCCCGCTCCTCGGGGTCGGCCGGCTCTGCTGGCGGCGGCTCCTTCTCGGCCCTCGACGAGTCAGAGCCGCCGCGGTCTGTGTATCGGCGTGCCGTGCGTGCCATGGGTCAGGCCTTGGCGGCGGTCGCCTTGGTCGCCTTCACCACCTTGGGCGCCGGCACCTCGGCCTTGGCAGGCACTGCCGATGTGGCGGCGTCCGCGCCGGGCTGCTCGCCGATGACCTCCGGCCTGACGCCGATGCCCAGCTTCTCCTTGATCTTCTTCTCGATCTCGTCGGCGAGGTCGGGATTGTCCTTCAGGAAGTTGCGGGCGTTCTCCTTGCCCTGGCCGAGCTGGTCGCCCTCGTACGTGTACCAGGCACCGGCCTTGCGGACGAAGCCGTGCTCGACACCCATGTCGATCAGGCCGCCCTCCTTGCTGATGCCGTGGCCGTAGAGGATGTCGAACTCGGCCTGCTTGAACGGCGGCGCGACCTTGTTCTTGACGACCTTGACGCGGGTGCGGTTGCCGACCGCGTCGGTGCCGTCCTTGAGGGTCTCGATACGGCGGATGTCCAGACGCACGGAGGCGTAGAACTTCAGCGCGCGGCCACCGGTCGTGGTCTCCGGCGAGCCGAACATCACGCCGATCTTCTCGCGGAGCTGGTTGATGAAGATCGCGGTTGTCTTGGACTGGTTCAGCGCGCTGGTGATCTTGCGCAGCGCCTGGCTCATCAGCCGGGCCTGCAGACCCACGTGCGAGTCACCCATCTCGCCCTCGATCTCGGCCCGCGGCACGAGGGCCGCCACCGAGTCGATGACGATGAGGTCGAGGGCGCCGGAGCGGACCAGCATGTCCACGATCTCCAGCGCCTGCTCGCCGTTGTCCGGCTGCGAGAGCAGCAGGTTGTCGGTGTCGACGCCCAGCTTCTTGGCGTACTCGGGGTCGAGGGCGTGCTCGGCGTCCACGAAGGCCACCTGGCCGCCGGCCTTCTGCGCGTTCGCCACCGCGTGCAGGGTCAGGGTCGTCTTGCCGGAGGACTCCGGGCCGAAGACCTCCACGACGCGGCCGCGCGGCAGGCCGCCGACGCCGAGGGCCACGTCCAGTGCGGTCGACCCGGTGGGGATGACCTCGATGGGCTCGTTCGGCCGCTCGCCGAGGCGCATGACAGCGCCCTTGCCGAACTGCCGTTCAATCTGTGCGAGAGCGGCGTCGAGCGCCTTCTCGCGGTCGGTTCCTGCCATGGGCTCCACCCGGGATGTCTGAGTCGATCGCTTCACGTCCATGACGCTACTGCCTGCCACTGACAATGCGCCCTGACGTCCTTCCGGGCTGTGGATAACTAGCGGAAAGTCCCCATTGAGTCCGCGGGAAATCGGGCCTGGAACATCCATGAGAATGGATGTTCGATTTCCGTGTCAAGCGAGACACGGGGACCGTCAGACCTCCTGTCAGCCCGCGTCAGCCCGCGTCAGCCGCGCCGTAGCCTGCGCCTGATCCTCGCCACCAGGGAGCGTCCCCGCCGGCGCTGCGGACCGTGGGCGCGCGGATCGGTGACGTCGTAACGCTTCACGTATGCCCCGAGGAAGCCCTGCAGCGTCGCCGTGGCCGGGATGGCGACCAGCGCGCCGATCGCGCCCAGCAGGGCGGTGCCGGCGATCACCGAGCCGAAGGCCACAGCAGGGTGGATGTCGACCGTCTTGGCGGTGATCCGCGGCTGGAGCACGTAGTTCTCGAACTGCTGGTAGACCACCACGAAGCCCAGCACCCACACCGCGTCCCACGGATCCTCGGTGAACGCGATCAGAGCGGGCAGCGCACCCGCGAGATAGGTGCCGACGGTCGGGATGAACTGGGAGATCACACCCACCCAGACCGCGAGCGCGGGCGCGTACGGCACGTTCAGCGCCTGGAACAGCACATAGTGCGCGACGGCCGAGATCAGCGCCATCAGCGCCCGCGAGTACAGGTAGCCGCCGGTCTTGGCCACCGCGATCTCCCAGGCGCGCAGCACCTCCGCCTGGCGCGAGGGCGGCAGTACGGAGCACAGCGCACGGCGCAGCCGGGGGCCGTCGGCCGCGAAGTAGAAGCTGAACAGCGTGATCGTGAGCAACTGGAAGACGCCGCCCAGGACGGCACCGGACAGCCCCCACACATTGCTGGCCTGGTTCTGCACGTAATTGCGCAGCCAGTCCGAGTGCAGGACATTGTCCTGCAGCTTGCCGACAGAAAGATCGGTGCCGAAGGTCTGGTTGAGCCAGAGGACGACATCGTCCACGTAGTTGGGCAGATTCCGGCCGATCGTGGTGATCTGGTCGACCAGCAGCGACCCGAGCAGCACCACGAACAGCCCGCCCGCCGCCAGCACGCTGAGGAACACCAGCCCGGTGGCGATCCCCCGGCGCACCCCGCGGGCCGCCATCCAGTCCACCGCCGGCTCGATCGCCAGCGCGCCGAAGAACGCGATCAGGATGTTCACCAGCAGCCCGATGACCTGGTGGAACGCCCAGTTCGCGAGCTGGAACGCACCGAGCAGGGCCAGCGCCATCACCATGGCCCGCGGCAGCCATCGCGGCATGCCCGCACCGGGCGCCGTGCCCGGCTCCGGCTCCCCGGCCGCCCCGCCGCCTCCGTCGCTCCCGGCGCTGCCCGCGCTCCCGGTACCGCCCGCGCTTCCTGCGCTTGCCGCGTTTCCTGCGTTTCCTGCCACGGGCCAAGTCTCGCTTACCGATCAGCGATTCGAGGAGGGCACATCAACAGCCGCGCACACCGCACGCCACACGTCCTTGGCCTCCCAGCCCTCGTCCAGCGCCTGGACCACGGTCCTGCCGCCCAGTTCGGCCATCACATGATCGCGGGCGAAGGAGTCCGCGTACGTATCGCCGAAGTGCGCGCGCATCCGTTCCCAGAAGACCGTCAACTTCATGCGCACCAGTATCCCGTCCTGGGGGGCGCATGGTCGCACGGCCGGGTGCTCCCTCGTCCTGGTCGTAGGCAGCGGCGGCGGGGCGCCCTACTGTGCGCACATGCCAGCTACCCCGCTAGCGCGCGCCGAGCACTTCGTGTGGCTCACCGCCCGCGTGCTTGAGCAGCGCAGGTTCGCCTACCACTTCCTGCAGGGACCGCCGGACGCGGTGGAGGCCGCACTGAGCGCGTACCGCAATGACGACGAGGGCTACGGACATGCCCTGGAGCCCGATCTGCGCGGCCCGGTGAGCCAGCCGCTGCACACGGCGTACGCCTTGCGCGTGCTCGATGAGATCGGCCGCTGCGGCGTCCAGCGCGCCGAGCGCGTGTGCCGTTATCTGACCTCGGTCTCCGCGCCGGACGGCGCCCTGCCCGCGGTCCATCCCTCGCTGCGCGGCTATCCGGCCGCGCCCTGGATCCCGGTCGTGGACGACCCGCCGGGCGACCTCCTGGCCACCGGGCCCGTGGTGGGGGTGCTGCACCGCAACGAGGTGTGGCACGCCTGGCTGTTCCGGGCCACGGACTTCTGCTGGGACGTCGTGGAGTCGCTGGACAAGACCCATCCCTACGAGGTTCTCGCCGCCCTGGCCTTCCTGGACTCCGCGCCGGATCGCGTACGCGCACGCGCCGCCGCCGACCGCATCGGACGGCTCCTGCGCGAGCAGCGGCTGGTCGTGCTCGACCCGGCACGCGCAGAGGGCCATTCCGTTCCGCCGGGCTATGCGCCGGGCGAGCACCACTACGCGTACGACTTCGCGCGCACGCCCGGTTCGCTCGGCCGGCGGTGGTTCTCGGACGCGGAACTGGAGCGCTCCCTGGACTTCCTCGCCGCCCAGCAGCAGGACGACGGCGGCTGGCCGATCCTGTGGCGCGAGTGGGCCCCGGGCACACGGCTCGAGGGGCGGCCTGTCGTCACGATCGAGGCCCTGCGCACGCTGCGCGCGTACGGGCGCGTCTGAGTCAGCCTGCCAGGGCCCGTACGGCGGCGGTCGCCAGGACCGCCGCCGCGACGACCACCAGGAACGGCGCGCGCAGCAGCAGGGCGACAGCGGCCGCGGCGAGGCCTGCGCAGCGGGCGTCCAGGACCAGGGTGCGGCTGCTCGTGCCGAAGGTCTGGATGGCGGTGAGCGCGGCCAGCAGGGCGACGGGCAGCAGGGCCGCGAGCCGCCGCACGAGCGGGCGCTCCAGGAAGCCGGCCGGGACGGACAGGCCGAGCAGTTTCACGGCGTAGCAGCCGAAGGCGGTGGCGCCGATGGCGATCCAGGTGGTCCAGGTGGTCATCGCGCCACCGCCAGCACCAGCGGGGCGGCCAGCGCCGCGACAAGGACCGGCACCCCGGCGGGCAGCAGTGGCAGGCACACCAGCGCGAGGAGCACGGCGAGCCCGGCGGCCGCTCGCTCCTGGCGGCTCCGCACCATGGGCGCGAGCAGGGCCAGGAACACCGCCGGACCGGCCGCGTCCAGCCCCCAGGCGCCGGGATCACCGAGCGCGGAGGCACCGAGGGCGCCGAGAAGCGTGGTGAGGTTCCACAGCCCGTACAGGCTCATGCCCGTGACGGTGAAGCCGAGCCGGGCGCCGGCGCGGTCCGGTTGTGCCAGGGCCACGGCCGAGGTCTCGTCGATCACCCAGTGCGCGGCCAGCGGGCGCACGGCGGGCGACAGCCGCAGCAGCTCGGACAGCCGAAGCCCGTAGAAGGCGTTGCGCACGCCGAGGAAGAACGCCCCGGCAGCGGCCGCCAGCGGGCTGCTGCCCGCGCCCAGGGCCCCCACCAGCGCGAACTGCGAGGCGCCGGTGAAGACGAGCAGGCTGAGCGCGCAGGTCTGCGCGACGCCGAGCCCGGCGCCCGCCGAGGTCACGCCGAAGGCGAAGCCGGACAGCCCCACCGCGATCCCCACACCCAGGGCGTCGCGGATCACGGCGGAGCGAGGCCGGGGCCTGCCGCTCGCCTCGGGCACTTCGGGCTCGTCGGGCTCATCGGACCTGTCGGGCTCTTCGGTTTCTTCGGGCTCTGTGGATGTCGCGGTCACGGACCCGACACTAAGGAGCGCGACCGGCCAGGTCTTGTACGTTCCTGCGCTCCCGCTGATACGCGCCCGGCGGCACGCCGACGATGCGCGTGAAGTGCCGGTTCAGGTGCGGCTGGTCGGTGAAACCGACCGCCACCGCGGTCTCCGCCGGTGCCCTGCCCGCCTCGAGCATCCGGCGCGCCGCCCGGACCCGCTCCCCGGTCAGCCAGGCGTGCGGCGGCAGCCCGTACGCCCGCCGGAAGGCACGCAGCAGCGCGAACGGGCTGGTGCCCACCTCCGCGGCCAGCTCGTCCAGGCTGGGCGGCGTGCTGATTCTCGCCTCCAGAAGCTCCCTGGCCCGCCGCGCTGCGAGCTCACCGGCCCCTGGCGGCCGGTGAGCTCGCCGGCGCCGCCCCCCAGCGGCGCAGCAGTCCTGCGGCGGCGAGCCGGAGGATGGAGTCCGCGGCGAGCGGGTTGTCGTACTCGGCTGCCCGGTGCACGTCCGCGATGAGCCGGGCGGACTCGGGGTCGTCGAGCAGCGACGTGGTGAACGACGGGGTGCCGCGGATCGCGGAGATCTCGGCGGCCACGTCGGCGATCACGCCGACCGCCGGGTAGAGCACTTTGTAGCTCCAGCCCTCGCCGGTGCCCGCGTGCGCGGTGTGCGGCGTCTCGGGGTTGATCAGAACGACGCTGCCCGCCCCGGCCTGTGCTTCTCCCTGCGGGAGGCCCACGACCTCGATTCCCCGGGTCACGGCGGCGATCACGTATCCGTCATGCGCATGGCGCGGGAAGGTGTGCTGTACGTAGTGCGCCCGCAGCAGGTCGACGCCGGGGAGCCCCGGGTGCGCCCAGTGGCGTGCGCGTTCCGCCGGCGCGGATGCAGACGCGGATGCGGGTGCGGGTGCCATGACTCCATTGTGCGGATCGCGCCTACGGCACGCCGTGCCGGCCGGATTGTCAGTGGGGCGAGGCAGGATGGAAGGCATGTCACGTCGGAGCGCACAGGGCAGCCCAGGAACGCCGGAGCCGCAGGACCCGGTGGCGGCTCTGGACGCCTTCTCGCCGGCGACGCGGGCGTGGTTCGCGGGAGCGTTCCGCGCGCCGACGGCGGCGCAGGCCGGGGCGTGGCGGGCGATCGCCGAGGAGTCGGACGTGCTGGTGGTGGCGCCGACGGGGTCGGGGAAGACGCTGGCGGCGTTCCTGGCGGCGCTGGACCGGCTGGCGGCCGGGCCGCCGCCCGCCGATTCCAAGCGGCGCTGCCGGGTGCTGTACGTGTCGCCGCTGAAGGCCCTGGCCGTGGACGTGGAGCGCAATCTCCGCAGCCCGCTGACGGGGCTGCGGCAGGAGTCCGTACGCCTGGGGCTGCCGGAGCCCGAGGTGCGGGTCGGGATCCGCTCGGGCGACACTCCGCCCGCCGAGCGGCGCGCGCTGGCGACGCGGCCGCCGGACATCCTGATCACGACGCCCGAGTCGCTGTTCCTGATGCTCACCTCCGCGACGCGGGACGCGCTGCGCGGCGTCGAGACCGTGATCCTCGACGAGGTGCACGCGGTCGCCGGGACCAAGCGCGGCGCGCATCTCGCGGTGTCGCTGGAGCGGCTGGACGAGTTGCTGGAGCGGCCCGCCCGCCGCATCGGGCTGTCGGCGACCGTACGGCCGGTGGACGAGGTGGCCCGCTTCCTGTCGCCGCAGCGCAAGGTGACGATCGTCCAGCCGCCCTCGGAGAAGCAGTTCGATCTCTCGGTCGTCGTTCCGGTGGAGGATCTGGGCGAGCTGGGCGGCTCCCCGGTTGCCAACGGCGGCGGGCACAGCGGGCCGGCGGCGGCCGGGGACGAGCGGCCGTCGATCTGGCCGCATGTGGAGGAGCGGATCGCGGACCTGGTGCAGGCGCACCGGTCGACGATCGTGTTCGCCAACTCCCGGCGCCTCGCGGAACGGCTGTGCAACCGGCTCAACGAGATCGCGTACGAGCGCGCCACGGGCGAGCCGCTGCCGGACACCGGCCGCCCGCCCGCCGAGATCATGGCCCAGTCCGGGGCCGCGCAGGGCGCGCCGCCCGTGCTGGCCCGCGCGCACCACGGGTCGGTGTCCAAGGAGCAGCGGGCGCTGGTCGAGGAGGATCTGAAGGCGGGCCGGCTGCCGGCCGTCGTGGCGACGTCCAGCCTGGAGCTGGGCATCGACATGGGCGCGGTGGATCTGGTCGTCCAGGTGGAGTCGCCGCCGTCCGTGGCCTCCGGGCTGCAGCGGGTCGGCCGGGCCGGGCACCAGGTCGGGGCGGTGTCCACGGGCGTGGTCTTCCCCAAGTACCGGGGCGATCTGGTGCAGTCGGCGGTGGTGACGGAACGCATGCGCATCGGCGCCATCGAGTCGCTGCGCGTGCCGTCCAACCCGCTGGATGTGCTGGCGCAGCAGCTGGTCGCGATGACCGCCCTCGACGTCTGGGACGTGGACGAGCTGCTGGCCGTCGTCCGCCGGGCCGCGCCCTTCGCGGGGCTGCCGCACTCCGCGTACACCGCCGTCCTGGACATGCTGGCCGGGCGCTATCCCTCCGACGCCTTCGCCGAGCTGCGCCCGCGCCTGGTCTGGGACCGGGTCGCCAACACGGTCACCGGCCGCCCAGGGGCGCAGCGGCTCGCGGTGACCTCGGGCGGCACGATCCCGGACCGGGGGCTGTTCGGGGTGTTCCTGGCCGGGGCCGACCCGAAGAAGGGCGGCGGCCGGGTCGGCGAGCTGGACGAGGAGATGGTGTACGAGAGCCGGGTCGGCGATGTCTTCACGCTCGGCACGACCTCGTGGCGGATCGAGGACATCACCCGCGACCGGGTCCTGGTCTCCCCCGCCCCCGGGGTGCCGGGCAGGCTGCCGTTCTGGAAGGGCGACCAGCTGGGCCGGCCGCTCGAACTCGGCCGCGCGGTGGGCGCGTTCCTGCGCGAGGTGGGCCGCCTGGCCCCGGAGCAGGCCCGGGAGCGGCTGGCGGCCGCAGGGCTGGACGCGTGGGCGACGGACAACGTCCTGGCTTATCTGGACGAGCAGCGCCGGGCCTGCGGCCATGTGCCGGACGACCGCACGATCGTGGTCGAGCGCTTCCGGGACGAGCTGGGCGACTGGCGGATCGTCGTCCACTCCCCCTTCGGCGCGCAGGTGCACGCCCCGTGGGCGCTCGCGCTCGGCGCGCGGCTGGCGGAGCGGTACGGATTCGACGCCCAGGTGATGCACGCCGACGACGGCATCGTGCTGCGGCTGCCCGACGCGGACATGCTGGGCATGGACCTGCTGGACATGGACATGCACATGGATCCGGCGAAGCAGGGCGCCGGGTTCGACACCGAGCAGTCACCGGTCGGGGCGGCCGATGTCGCCTTCGACAAGGGCGAGGTCGAGCAGCTGGTCACCGACCAGGTCGGCGGCTCGGCGCTGTTCGCGTCCCGTTTCCGCGAGTGCGCGGCCCGCGCGCTGCTGCTGCCGCGCCGCAGCCCCGGCAAGCGCACCCCGCTGTGGCAGCAGCGCCAGCGGGCCTCCCAACTGCTCCAGGTCGCCTCGGAGTTCGGGTCGTTCCCGATCGTCCTGGAGGCCGTCCGCGAGTGCCTTCAGGATGTCTTCGACGTGCCCGGCCTGGTCGAGCTGATGGGCGACATCGAGGCCCGCCGGGTGCGGCTGGTCGAGGTCACCACCCCCGAGCCCTCGCCCTTCGCTCGCTCGCTGCTCTTCGGCTACGTGGCGCAGTTCCTCTACGAGGGCGATTCGCCGCTGGCCGAGCGCCGCGCCGCCGCCCTGTCGCTGGACTCCCGGCTGCTGGCCGAGCTGCTGGGCCAGGCCGAGCTGCGCGAGCTGCTCGACGCCGATGTGCTGGTCGAGTTGGAGCAGGAGCTGCAGTGGCTGACCGAGGACCGCCGGGTCAAGGACGCGGAGGGTGTCGCCGACCTGCTGCGGATGCTCGGGCCGCTGACGGACGACGAGTTGGGCGCGCGGGGTGCCGAGCCGGGCTGGGCGCGGGCTCTGGAGTCGGCCCGCCGGGCGATCAGGGTGCGGATAGCGGGCGCGGAGCACTGGGCGGCGATCGAGGACGCCGGGCGGCTGCGGGACGCCCTCGGCACGGCGCTGCCGGTCGGCGTCCCCGAGGCATTCACCGAACCGGTCAAGGACCCGCTGGCCGACCTCCTCGCCCGGTACGCCCGCACCCACGGCCCCTTCACCTCCGCCGAGGCCGCCGGGCGCTTCGGCCTGGGCACCGCGGTGGCCGACGGCACCCTGCACCGGCTGGCGGCGCCCGGCCGGGTCGTCCAGGGCGAGTTCCGGCCCGGCGGGGCGGGGCACGAGTGGTGCGACGCGGGGGTCCTGCGGCGCCTGCGGCGGCGTTCGCTGGCCGCGCTGCGGCACGAGCTGGAGCCGGTGCCGCCGACCACCCTGGCCACATTCCTGCCGCAGTGGCAGCACGTGGGCACGCACGGCCTGCGCGGCCTCGACGGACTCGTACGGGCCGTGGAGCAGCTCCAGGGCGCGGCCGTGCCGGCCTCGGCGCTGGAGAAGCTGGTCCTCCCGGCCCGGGTGTCCGGCTACGCGCCCGCGATGCTGGACGAGCTGACGGCCTCCGGCGAGGTGCTGTGGGCGGGCGCCGGGGCGCTGCCGGGCAAGGACGGCTGGCTGTCGCTCTATCCGGCCGACTCCGCGCCGCTGCTGCTTCCGTCGGCGCAGCCGCTGGAGCTGTCGCCGCTGCACCGGGCCGTCCTGGATGCCCTGGGCGGGGGCTACGGGCTCTTCTTCCGCCAGATCGCCGACCACGTACGGGCCTCGGGCACCGACACGGCCGACCCCGAACTCGCCGACGCCGTCTGGGACCTGGCCTGGTCCGGCCGGCTCACCAACGACACCCTCGCCCCGCTGCGCGCCCTCCTCGGCTCGGGCCGCACCGCCGGCTCCACGGCCCACCGGGCCCCCCGCGCCGTCCCGCGCGGCCGCTACGGCTCCCTGGCCGGCCGCGCCCCGCGCGCCACGGCCTCCCGTACGGGCCCGCCCACCACGGCCGGCCGCTGGTCCCTGCTCCCGGCCGTCGAGCAGGACCCGACGCTGCGCGCCCACGCGCTCACCCATGTCCTGCTGGACCGGCACGGCGTCGTCACCCGGGGCGCGGTCGCCGCCGAGGGCATCGAGGGCGGCTTCTCCGCGGCCTATCGCGTACTGGCCGCCTTCGAGGAGACCGGCCAGGCCCGGCGTGGCTACGTCGTCGAGGGGCTCGGCGCGGCCCAGTTCGCCATGGACGGCGCCGTCGACCGCCTCCGCGCCCTCAGCACCACCCCCTTGGGTAAGGCCCCGGGCACCAGCACCGTCGTGCTCGCCTCCGCCGACCCCGCCAACGCGTACGGCGCCGCCCTGCCCTGGCCCGAGCAGCCGCCCGGCGTCACCCACCGGCCGGGGCGCAAGGCCGGCGCGCTCGTCGTCCTCGTCGACGGCGAGCTCACGCTCTACGTAGAGCGCGGCGGCAAGACACTGCTGGCGTGGCCCGGGGAGGGGGAGGAGGCCGACGGGCGGCTGCGGGCGGCGGTCGACGCGCTCGCCCTGGCCGTACGGGAGGGTGCGCTCGGGCGGCTCACGGTGGAGCGGACGAACGGGGAGTCCGCGCTCACCTCCGCGCTCGGCCGTGCGCTGGAAGCCTCCGGCTTCCATGCCACACCACGTGGCCTGCGACTGCGGGCCTAGCTGTATTGACCCGCAGGGTTGTTGACGCGGCTGATCGGGGGCTGGCCTTTGAGTGCGGTGTGGCTGCGATGGTGGTTGTAGCTGTGGAGGAAGTCTGTCAGGGCGGCTGTGCGCTGGTCGTTGCTGGTGTAGGGCTGTAGGTAGGCCCATTCGTCGAGCAGGGTGCGGTTGAAGCGTTCGACTTTGCCGTTGGTCTGGGGCCGGTAGGCGCGGGTGAGTTTGCCGGTCGCGTCCAGGTCGGTGAGGGCCTGCTTCCATTGGGTGCTTTTGCGGTAGGACCAGGCGTTGTCGGTCAGCACGCGTTCGATGCGGTGGATGCCGCAGGTGGTGAAGAAGGCGGCGGCCCGGCGGAGGAAGTCGGCGCAGGTGGCGGCTTTCTCGTCGGGGTGGATCTCGCTGTAGGCCAGGCGGGTGTGGTCGTCGACGGCGGAGTGGACGTAGTCGAAGCCGACGCCGGTCTTGGTGGCGCGGGAGGCCTGGCGGCCGAGTGTTTTGTGGCCGCCGCCGTCGGGGATCCGTCCGAGTTTCTTCACGTCCACGTGGATGAGCTCGCCGGGGCGGTCGCGTTCGTAGCGGCGGATGACCTGGCCGGTGGGGCGGTCCAGGAAGGCCAGGCGGTGCAGGCCGTGGCGGGTCAGGATGCGGTGCACGGTCGAGGCGGGCAGGCCCAGGATCGGGCCGATGCGGGCCGGGCCGAGCTTGCGCTCGCGGCGCAGACGGCAGACGTCCTGCTCGGTCGCGGCCGGGGTGCGGTGCGGGGTCGTGCGGGGACTGCTGGGCCGGTCGTGCAGGCCCGGCTCGCCCTCGGCCCGCCACCGGCGGACCCATTTGTGGGCGGTGGCGCGGGAGACACCCATCTCAGCGGCCACGTGGGCGACGGGCCGGCCCGAGGTGACACGCTCGACCAGCAGTCGCCTGCCGTGAACGGTCAGCCGGGCATTACGGTGGGACACGAAGACCTCCGGTGTGGTGCGGTCCTAGACAGCTCCACCACACCGGAGGTCTTCACCTTTGATCAAGCACGACACGTGTCAACAACGCTCGTGATCAATACACCTAGCGGGCGTAGCGGACGCGACGGCGGGCACGATGGGGGCATGCCCGAAGGAGACACCGTCTGGCTGACCGCGCGGCGCCTGAGCGACGCGCTCGCCGGCCACACCCTCACCCGCTTCGACCTACGCGTCCCGCAACTGGCCACCACCGACCTCACCGGCCGCCGGGTGGAGGCGGTGGTCCCCCGCGGCAAGCACATCCTGGCCCGTATCGAGGGCGGCGCCACCCTGCACTCGCACCTCATGATGGACGGCTCGTGGCACCTGTACGCCCCCGGCGAGCGCTGGCGCGGCGGGCCGCCGCATCAGGTGCGGGCGGTGCTGGGGACGGCGGAGCGAGTCGCGGTGGGGTACCGGCTGCCGGTGCTGGAGCTGGTGCCGACGGCGGAGGAGGACAGGGCCGTCGGGCATCTCGGGCCGGATCTGCTGGGCGTGGACTGGGATCCGGGCGAGGCGGTACGCCGACTCACGGCAGAGCCGGACCGCCCGCTGGGCGAGGCACTGCTCGACCAGCGGAATCTGGCGGGCCTGGGGAATGTGTACAAGTCCGAGCTGTGCTTCCTGCGCGGTGTCACCCCGTGGACGCCCGCCGCCGAAGTCCCCGCCCCCGAGCGGCTGGTGGCCCTGGCCAAGCGGCTGCTGGAGGCGAACAAGGCGCGCCCCGGCCACATCACCACCGGCGACACCCGCCGCGGCCGCACGCACTGGGTCTACGGCAGGGCCGACCGCCCCTGCCTGCGCTGCGGGACCGGCGTGCGGGTCGCGCAGCAGGGTCCGGCGGGCCAGGAGCGCGTGACGTACTGGTGCCCGCGGTGTCAGAGGGGTCCCACTCCGCCCACTATTTGACGTACCGTCAGTTCATGGCTGAACTCACCGGACGTACGGCCTTCGTCACCGGCGCCGCCAGCGGGATCGGCCGGGCCTCCGCCCTGCTGCTCGCCGGGGCCGGGGCCACCGTCGTCTGCGCGGACCGGGACGAGGCGGGCGCGCGGCAGACCGTGAAGCTGATCGCCGAGGCCGGCGGCACCGCGACCGCCCGCGCGCTGGATGTCACCGACAGCGCCGACACCGCAGAGGCCGTCCGCGAGACGGTCGGCTCCCATGGGCGGCTCGACATCCTGGCCGCCATCGCCGGGGTCATGCACAGCAGCTCCGTCCTGGACACGGAGGAGGCGGACCTGGACCGCGTTCTGGCCGTCAATTTCAAGGGCGTCCTGCACTGCGCCCGCGCGGCGGCCCGCGCGATGAAGCCGAACGGTTCCGGCTCGATCATCACCATGGCCTCCGGCGCGATCGACACCGGCGGGAGCGGCCTGCTCTGCTACAGCGTCTCCAAAGCCGCCGTCGTCCAGCTGACGAAGACCCTGGCCACCGAGCTCGGCCCGTACGGCATCCGCGCCAACGCCATCGCCCCCGGCTTCGTACGGACCCCCATGACCGCGGGATCGGACCGGGAGCAGGCCATGGCACGCGCCACGCCCCTGGGCCGCGTGGGCGACCCAGGGGACGTGGCGGGCAGTGTGCTCTTCCTCGCCTCCGACCACTCAGCGTTCATGACGGGCCAGATCCTGCGGCCGAACGGCGGAGTGGCCATGCCGTGGTAGGTACCGAAGAGGCTTTCTGGGCCCGGGCACCCGCCCGGACACGCGGGCCGGTGACTCCGACCGGGTGACGGAGTGCAGCGGGATGAGGCTGAGGCCCCAGCCGCCGGCGGCCAGGAGGCCCTCGACGGGGCCTGTCCGGTCGGGGGCGACGGCGAACCGCAGGGCGGCCCACCACCAGAAGGCGCCCGCGAGGAGGGCTGTCGCCAGGCGGACCGGCCGCCGGGCCCGAAGGGTCCACGTGTACAGAATCCGGAGAGCGCGCATAGCCGCCTCCTTCGGTACCCCGAGAGGTGCGGCGGGGAACCCCCAAGACTTCCCCGGTACGCCAGGACCGATGCCCGCCCGGCAAGATCGCTAGACCTTTACGGCCGACCGCACCCGATCCTTCACCCGATCGGGTCAGAAGCGCCGTCACCGGCTTGACGCGTCAGACATTCAGGCACTGAGACCTTCAGACGTTCTCCGCCTGGAACATCCAGTGGTACTTCTCAAGATCCGCCGTGAGCCCGATCAGGATGTCCTGCGAGACCGGGTCCGGCTCGTCCGTGGCGTCGATCCGCTCGCGCATCCGCGCGATCACCGCGCCCAGCGCCTCGACCAGGATCTCCACGACCTGGGTGTCCTTGACCCAGCCGTCCGTGACGGTGTCGATGCCGCTGGTCTTGGCCACGGTGCCGGCCCGGCCGTCCGGGGTGACCCCGATGGCGGCGGCGCGCTCCGCGACGGTGTCGGCGTGCGTACGGGCCAGGGTGACGACCTCGTCGAGCTGCAGGTGGACCGAGCGGAAGCGCGGGCCGATGACATTCCAGTGAACCTGCTTGGCCACCAGCGAGAGGTCTATCAGATCCACCAGGGTGCCCTGCAGGGCCTCACCGGTGATCTTGCGGTCGGGCGGGGACAGGGTGCTCGTGACGACGGTCATACCAGTGCCTCCAGTCGGAAAACGCACGGGTTGTTACGGATTCTCCGCAACAACCTCATTTACGCCTGCCCACTCGGCACACCGCAAACGCAGGAAACACAAGAAACACAGGGCCCCGGCCGGCATCGCCGACCGGGGCCCGTGCGCAAGACCCAGCAAGACCCACTTCGCCACTCAGGCCGCGACGACGTCCACGGCCTCGGCGGGCGCCTTCGGCGCCTTGATGGTGACCCGTTCCTCCGGACGACCGGCGGACGGTACGGACGTGACCGCGCCCAGCAGCGGCCGCACAGGCGCGGCAGCGGACCCGGAAGCCGCCGACTCCGCCAGCTCGGCAAGCGACAGATCGTCGCTGACCTCCCGCATCACCTCGGACATCGGGACATCCAAGGCGTCGCAGATCGCGGAGAGCAGTTCGGAGGAGGCCTCCTTCTGTCCCCGTTCGACCTCCGACAAGTAGCCCAGGGAGACCCGGGCGGACGAGGAGACCTCACGTAGGGTGCGGCCCTGGCGTTGGCGCTGCCGACGCAGCACGTCACCAAGCAGGCGACGGAGCAGAATCATCGGTGGCTCCCTCCTCGGACCGCGATATCGCAACCTTCTCGCCCCACCGTACCGCCTCGGGCCTCGGCCGTGCGGGGAGCGATGACGTGTTCACTCAGGGCTGCAAACATCCCTTCCCCCCACTGTCTTCCCTATCCTTCGCCCTTGGCGATTCGCCAGGAGTTTCCAAGCCTGACACAAGTGAGTGCTCCAGGAGGTCCAGAGCGACGCTCACGGTCCGTGCCCGGATCCCCGCCCTGTCCCCGCTCAGCAGCAGGCCCCTGGCCTCCAGGAAGCCCTCCGGTCCGGCCACCGCCACGTACACCGTCCCGACCGGCTTGCCGTCCTGCGGGTCCGGCCCGGCGACCCCCGTGGTGGCCAGGCCCCAGTCGGCGCCCAGGCGGCTCCGTACGCCTGCCGCCATCTCGCGGGCGACCCGCGGGTCGACGGCGCCGTGCTCGGCCAGCAGGGCCGGGTCCACGTCCAGCAGGCGCGCCTTGAGTTCGGTGGCGTACGCCGTCACCGAGCCCCGGAAGCTCCGCGAGGCGCCGGGCACCGCGGTGAGCCGGGCGGCGACCAGGCCGCCGGTCAGCGACTCGGCGACGGCCAGCGTGGCGCCGCGCTCATCGAGCAGCCGCAGCACCGCGGCCGCGGTGTCCGTCATGGCCGCTGCTCCTGCCGGGCGGCCAGCCCGGCGCGGCGCAGCACCACGGCCTGGCGGACGTAGTCGAGCCCGGACCAGACGGTGAGGATCACGGCCGCGCCCATGATCACCGCGCGCAGCGTGGCCAGCGGCCCGGTGAGGGCGAGGATGTACATGCCGACGGCGATGCCCTGGGTGAGCGTCTTGAGCTTGCCGCCGCGGTTGGCCGGGATGACGCCCCATCGGATGACCCAGAAGCGCATCAGTGTGATGCCGATCTCACGTACGAGGATGACGACGGTGACCCACCACGGCAGGTCGCCCAGCGCCGAGAGCCCGACCAGGGCCGCGCCCATGATGGCCTTGTCGGCGATCGGGTCGGCGATCTTGCCGAAGTCGGTCACCAGGCCGTAGCGGCGGGCCAGCTCGCCGTCGAACAGATCCGTGATCATGGCGACGGCGAAGGCCGCCCACGCGAAGGAACGCCAGGCGGGGTCGTGCCCGCCCTCGTGCACGAGCAGCAGGACGAAGCCGGGCACCAGCAGCAGCCGCACCATCGTGAGGATGTTGGCGATGTTCCACAGCCCGGCCTTGGGGGCCGCGGGAGCGACCGGCGCGGGACGGTGGTTGCCGGCGGCGGACGCGGGTACTCCGGTCATCTGCCCGCCTCCTCCGGCTCCGTACAGGAGGACACGAGCGAGGAGGACGTCAGCGGCTCGGCGACCAGATCGACGCCCTCGGTGTCCACGACCTTCGCGGAGACGATGGAACCCGGCTCCAGGCCCTCCCAGGACGTCAGGACGACCTGGCCGTCGGTCTCCGGCGCCTGGTGCTCGCCCCGGCCGGCCGCCTCGCCCTCCTCCTCGTCGATGCTCTCCACCAGGACCCGGATCTCCGAGCCCAGCCGCTCCTCGGCCCGCTGCGCGGTCAGCTCCTCGGCCAGCCGGGAGACCCGCGCCAGCCGCTCCGCGACCAGGTCCACGTCGAGCTTGCCGTCGTACGTGGCCGCCTCCGTGCCGTCCTCGTCGGAGTACCCGAAGACGCCGATCGCGTCCAGCCGCGCCGAGGACAGGAACCGCTCCAGCTCCTCCAGGTCCGCCTCGCTCTCGCCGGGGAAGCCGACGATGAAGTTGGACCGCACACCCGCCTCGGGGGCCTTGCCGCGGATCGTGTCCAGCAGTTCCAGGAAGCGCTCGGTGTCACCGAAACGGCGCATGGCCCGCAGCACGCCCGGCGCCGAGTGCTGGAAGGACAGGTCGAAGTACGGCATGACCTTGGGCGTGGAGGTCAGCACGTCGATGAGCCCGGGCCGCATCTCGGCGGGCTGCAGGTAGCTGACCCGGATCCGCTCGATGCCGTCCACGGCGGCGAGCTCCGGCAGCAGCGTCTCCAGCAGGCGGATGTCGCCGAGGTCCTTGCCGTACGAGGTGTTGTTCTCGCTGACGAGCATGACCTCCTTGACGCCCTGCTCGGCCAGCCAGCGGGTCTCGCCCAGCACATCGGAGGGGCGGCGGGAGATGAACGAGCCCCGGAAGGACGGGATCGCGCAGAAGGAGCAGCGGCGGTCGCAGCCAGACGCGAGCTTGACCGAGGCGACCGGGCTGCTGTCCAGGCGGCGGCGCAGCGGCGCGCGCGGCCCGGAGGCGGGGGCGAGGCCGTCGGGAAGGTCCTCGGGAGCCTGTCCCGGAGCCGGAGCCTGAGCCGGAACGGCCGCCTGCGCGTGCCCCGGAAGCGCCACGCCTTCGGCGCCCTGCCGCTGGGCCGGGCTGATCGGCAGCAGCTTGCGCCGGTCGCGCGGGGTGTGGGGGGCGTGGACGCCGCCGGCCAGGATCGTCCGGAGCCGGTCGGAGATGTCCGCGTAGTCGTCGAAGCCGAGTACGCCGTCCGCCTCCGGCAGCGCCTCGGCGAGCTCCTTGCCGTACCGCTCCGCCATGCAGCCGACGGCGACGACGGCCTGGGTGCGGCCCTGGCTCTTGAGGTCATTGGCCTCAAGGAGGGCGTCCACGGAGTCCTTCTTGGCGGCGTCGACGAAGCCGCAGGTGTTGACGACGGCGACATCGGCGTCGCCGGCATCGTCCACGAGCTGCCAGCCGTCCGCCGCCAGACGGCCGGCGAGCTCCTCGGAGTCCACCTCATTGCGGGCGCAGCCGAGCGTGACAAGAGCGACGGTACGGGGTTCGGGCATGACCTCAGCCTACTTTGTCGGGCCCGCTCCCCCGTCCGTGGCTCCGGTCGGATCAGCCCGCTTCCGGATCGCCCGGTGTGAAGTTGAGCCGTACGACCTGGCCGGGGTCGCCGGCGGGGCCCAGGTCCTTGCCGTTGACGAACAAGGTGACGGCGCCGGCGTTGCCGACGATCAGGTTGATCTTCTTCTCGTCGGTGAAGGTCATGGACTGGCCGGCCGGCAGCGTGTTCTGGTAGAGCGAGCGGCCGTTGCTGTCGGTCACCGAGATCCAGCTCTTGCTGCCCTCGGCAGACAGCTTCACCGTGACCTTGTCGGCCGGAGCCGCCGCGATCGCGCTGTCGGACTGCTCGGGGGTGGGGTCGGGGCTGGTCGTCTTCTGCGACGGACTGGACTTCGTCGACGCGCTGGCCACCGCCGACGGCTTGCCGGCCACCGCCTGCTGATCGCCGTCACTGCCGCCGTTGAAGATCGTGAAGCCGACGAAGCCGACGACCGCGACGATCGCCGCGACCATGGCCGCCGTCCAGTTCGGCCGGCGCGGCTCGGAGCGGATCCGTTCGGCCTCGTACACCGGGGCCACCGGCCGGGCCGCCTGGCTGCCGCCGTGCTCGGCGGAGTACTGCTCCACCAGCGGTTCGGGGTCGAGGCCGACGGCGCGGGCGATGGTGCGGATGTGACCGCGGGCGTAGACGTCGCCACCGCAGCGGGAGAAGTCGTCCTGCTCGATGGCGTGCACGATGGGGGCGCGTACGCGGGTGCTGCTGCTGACCTCGTCGACGGTGAGACCGGCGTCGAGGCGGGCCTGGGCAAGGGCGCGACCGACCGTTGGACGGTCGTCGGATGGCGGGTTGCCGATGGACACGAGGGCGCCTTTCGAGCGTGTAGCCACCTGCTGGAGACTCAGTCTAGGGGGGTTCGTAAAGGGAGGGGCAAGCGGGCGGGCGTTGTTTGTCCGCCATCAGGATTGCCGTCTCGCCCGGCGCCGATGACAGTCGGCCATACGCCTTCCTCCTGCAATAACTTGACGTACGAGCAGGAGAAACGGTTGCCCCCTGCCTTCTTACGAGTGAGCCACAGATGGGCTACGAACAGGCCACGAAACGGCCTAGTCCCCGCTGCCCCCGCCGCGGATAACGGCGAGCACCCCGTCCATCTCGTCGGGCTTCACCAGAACATCGCGGGCCTTCGATCCCTCGCTCGGACCGACGATCCCGCGCGATTCCATCAGGTCCATCAACCTGCCCGCTTTCGCGAAGCCCACACGCAGCTTGCGCTGCAGCATCGAAGTCGAGCCGAACTGCGTCGAGACCACCAGCTCCGCCGCCTGGCACAGCAGGTCCAGGTCGTCGCCGATCTCCTCGTCGATCTCCTTCTTCGGACCGCTGCCGACCACCACGTCCTCGCGGTATGTCGGATTCAGCTGTGCCTTGCAGTGGTCCACCACCAGGGCGATCTCGGTCTCGGTGATGTACGCGCCCTGCATCCGGATCGGCTTGTTCGCACCCATCGGCAGGAACAGCGCGTCACCCTTTCCGATGAGCTTCTCGGCCCCCGCCTGGTCCAGGATCACCCGGCTGTCCATCAGCGACGAGGTCGCGAAGGCCAGCCTCGACGGCACGTTCGCCTTGATCAGACCCGTCACCACGTCCACGCTCGGCCGCTGCGTCGCCAGCACCAGGTGGATGCCCGCGGCCCGCGCCAGCTGCGTGATCCGGACGATCGAGTCCTCCACGTCGCGCGGGGCCACCATCATCAGGTCCGCCAGCTCGTCCACGATCACCAGCAGATACGGATACGGCGTCAGCTCGCGCTCGCTGCCCTCCGGCGTCTTCGCCTTGCCCGACCGCACCGCCGCGTTGAAGTCGTCGATGTGCCGGAAGCCGTACGCCGCCAGGTCGTCGTAGCGCAGGTCCATCTCCCGTACGACCCACTGCAGCGCTTCCGCCGCCCGCTTGGGGTTGGTGATGATCGGCGTGATCAGATGCGGGATCCCCTCGTACGCGGTCAGCTCCACCCGCTTGGGGTCGACCAGCACCATCCGCACCTCGTCCGGGGTGGCCCGCACCAGGATCGAGGTGATCAGGCCGTTGATGCAGGACGACTTGCCGGCGCCGGTGGCGCCGGCGACGAGCATGTGCGGCATCTTGGCGAGGCTGTCCAGGACATAGCCGCCCTCGACGTCCTTGCCGAAGGCCACCGTCATCGGGTGCTCCATGCCCTGCGCGTCGGCCGAGCGCAGCACATCGCCCAGCATGACCAGTTCACGGTCGCTGTTGGGGATTTCGATGCCGACCGCCGACTTCCCCGGGATCGGGCTGATGATCCGTACGTCCGGGCTGGCCACGGCGTACGCGATGTTCTTCGCCAGCGCCGTGATCCGCTCGACCTTGACCGCCTGGCCGAGCTCGACCACATACCGGGTCACCGTCGGCCCCCGGGTGAAGCCGGTGACCTGGGCGTCGACCTTGAACTGGGAGAAGACGTCCCGTAGCTGGTCGGCCACCAGGTCATTGGCGGCGGTACGGGTCCGGCCCGGCCCGCCCCGCTCCAGCAGGTCCAGCGAGGGCAGGGAGTACGTGATGTCGCCGGACAGCTGCAACTGCTCGGCGCGCGGCGGCAGCGGCTCGCCCTCGGCGGGCCCCGGCTGCTTCGTCAGGTCCGCGACGGCACCCGACGGCGACGCCGCCGCCACGGGCTCCGCCGCCGCTTCCCGGGCGGCCGGCACCGGAGTCTTCATCAGCCCCGCGACGAGCGGCGAGGGCTGCACCCCGTACATGACCGCGCCGTCCAGATCGGCCGCCGCTGCGGCGGCCACATCGACGGCGTCGAACCCGAACTCCTCGGGCTCGTCCTCCCTGGGCTCCCTGGGCTCCTTGGGGCGCTTCGTACGCTGCCGGCGCGGCTTCGGCTCCAGCTCGGCCCGCTCGGCCTGCTGGTCCGGCTCGAAGAACTCCCCCAGCGCCACATCGTCGCCCTCGGGCTCGGGCGCCTCCAGCAGCCGCAGCCACATGCCCAGCTCCCGCAGCCGCTGCGGAATGGCCGCGACCGGGGTCGCCGTCACCACCAGGAGCCCGAAGAACGTCAGCAGCCCGAGCAGGGCCACCGCCAGCGGCCTGCCGACCGTGAACACCAGCGGTGCCGATGCGCCCCAGCCAATCAGCCCGCCCGCGTTCCGGATCGCCTCCGCGCCCTGACCGCGCCCGGGTGAGCCGCAGCCGATGTGGACCAGTCCGAGCACGCCCACCACCAGCGTGGACAGGCCGATGACGATACGTCCGTTGGCGTCGTTCTGCTCCGGGTGCCGCATGAGCCGCAGCACCACGATCCCGATCAGGACCGGCACCAGCAGATCCAGCCGCCCGAATGTCCCGGTCACCAATATCTGGACCAGGTCCCCGACGGGCCCCTTCAGATCCGAGTACGTGCCCACCGCGACCACCAGCGCGAGGCCCAGCAGCAGCAGCGCCAGGCCGTCCTTGCGATGCGCCGGATCCAGCCCCTTGGCGCCACGCCCTATCCCCCGGAACAGCGCGCCCACCCCATGGGCCAGTCCCAGCCACACAGCCCGTACGAGCCGGTACACGCCGCCGGTCGGCGAAGGCGCGGGCTTGGGCGGCGGTGCGGCCGCCTTCTTGGCAGCCGCCTTCTTCGCGGGGGGCCGCTTCGCGGCAGTCTTCTTGGCCGCAGGCTTGGCGGCAGCCTTCTTGGCGGTGCCGGACGTACGTGAGGCCATGATGCTGAGGTTACCGCCGAAGACGGAAAGGGACACGCGTGCCCATTGATACCCCCGTTCGTGTCGCCGGGGCTGTCGCAGGGCCCAGGCGACCTGAGGGTCAACTCACCGGCCGTTCGCCGCTGAACCGCGCAGAATCGCTCGGATCCGCTCCGAACCGTCAGTCGGCCGACGGCAACTTCGCGCCACCGGCCCCGGAACCCGGCTCCAGCGCGTCCAACGCACGCCGCAAACCGTTGAGCTTGCGCTCCAGATGGGCCGCCGTGGCCACCGCCGCCGTGTCCGTGGACTCGTCCAGCTGCTTGGACAGCGCCTCCGCCTGCTCCTCGACCGCCGCGAGCCGCGCGGAGAGCTCGGCGAGCAGCCCGACCGCCTCCTTGGCGGCCGCACCCGCGCCGTTGGACGAGCCGGACCGGCCGCTGCGGTCGTCGCCTGCCCGGTCGCCGCCGCCGGAACCGTCGCGCTCGAGCTGGAGCCGCAGCAGCGCGGCCTGCTCCCGCAACTGGCAGTTCTTCATGTACAGCTCGACGAAGACGGAGACCTTGGCGCGCAGCACCCACGGGTCGAACGGCTTGGAGATGTAGTCGACCGCGCCCGCCGCGTACCCCCGGAAGGTGTGGTGGGGACCGTGGTTGATGGCGGTCAGGAAGATGATCGGGATGTCCCGGGTCCGTTCGCGCCGCTTGATGTGCGCGGCCGTCTCGAACCCGTCCATGCCCGGCATCTGGACATCGAGCAGGATCACCGCGAAGTCATCGGTGAGCAGCGCTTTGAGCGCTTCCTCCCCGGACGATGCCCGCACCAGCGTCTGATCGAGCGCGGAGAGGATGGCCTCCAGCGCCAGCAGATTCTCCGGCCGGTCATCGACCAGGAGGATCTTGGCCTTCTGCACCATGGCCCGTCCTCCTCGCCCCGGCATCACGCCGGGAGCCGCCCCCAGGGACGACTCCTGCATGCCGCCCGTCCTTGTGCCGGTCATGGTAGCCGCACCCGCTGTCCGCCACACCCTGTCACCGCCATGTCACTGTGCACGTAGCAGAAACGCTAGCGGAGACCAGAAGGTTCCCCGAATCCCGCGCTCTCACACCTGATTGACCACGGCGAGTCATATCGATCACAGAGCGCGGGAACAGCCGGCCGGCCGTCAACGGGCGTTCATCCACTGTTCCATGACGGCGAGCAGATGATCCGTGTCCACCGGCTTGGCCACATAGTCGGACGCCCCGGACTCGATGCTCTTCTCCCGGTCGCCCTTCATCGCCTTCGCCGTCAGCGCGATGATCGGCAGTCCGGCGAACTGGGGCATCCGGCGAATGGCGGCAGTTGTGGCGTACCCGTCCATCTCCGGCATCATGATGTCCATCAGGACGACCGCCACATCGTCATGCTGTTCGAGCACTTCGATGCCCTCCCGGCCGTTCTCCGCGTAGAGCACCGTCAGCCCGTGCTGCTCCAGGACGCTCGTGAGCGCGAAGACATTGCGGATGTCGTCGTCGACGATGAGCACCTTCTCGCCGTTGAAGCCGCCCGCGAAGCCGGTGTACGCGTCGCTGTTCGCGCCGTCCACCCACGAGTCGGCCATCTGCGGCGCCGGAGCCGCCACCGGCAGCGCCGGGATCGCCGAGCGGCGCCGGAGCCTGGCCAGGCTGCTGCCCGCGCCCCGGCCGCCGCGCAGGCCGGGCGGCATGGCGTGGCCGGTGAAGGGCCCGTGCCCGGAGTGGTCGGCGGTGACGTCGTCGTCCTCGACGGCGCCCAGCGGCAGCGCCGGGTAGCCCTGCGGGGGCAGTTCGCCGCTGCTGAGCGGGAGGTAGAGCGTGAAGGTGGACCCGCGGCCCGGCTGGCTGTCGGCGTGGATCTCGCCGCCCAGCAGCCGCGCGATCTCGCGGCTGATGGACAGGCCCAGGCCCGTACCGCCGTACTTGCGGCTGGTCGTGCCGTCCGCCTGCTTGAACGCCTCGAAGATCACCCGCATCTTGCTCGCCGCGATCCCGATGCCCGTGTCGGTCACCGAGAAGGCGATCAGCGGCTGGTCCGGATCCCGCAGCGCGCCCGACTCCAGCATCTGCTCGCGGATGTACTGCGGCGCCTCGGCGCCGGCCGGCTGCCGGATGACGAGCTCCACGGAGCCCGAGTCGGTGAACTTGACCGCGTTGGACAGCAGGTTGCGCAGCACCTGCAGCAGCCGCTGCTCGTCGGTGTGCAGGGTCACCGGCAGCTCCGGCGACACCCGTACGGAGAAGTCCAGGCCCTTCTCCGCGGTCAGCGGCCGGAAGGTGGCCTCGACGTAGTCCACCAGCTGCACCAGGGCGATCCGGGTCGGGCTGACGTCCATCTTGCCCGCCTCGACCTTCGACAGGTCCAGGATGTCGTTGATGAGCTGCAGCAGGTCCGAGCCCGCCCCGTGGATCGTCTCGGCGAACTCGACCTGCTTCGGGGAGAGATTGCCCTCGGCGTTGTCGGCGAGCAGCTTGGCCAGGATCAGCAGCGAGTTGAGCGGCGTGCGCAGCTCGTGCGACATGTTGGCCAGGAACTCGGACTTGTAGCGCATCGAGACGGCGAGCTGCTCGGCGCGCTCCTCCAGGACCTGCCTGGCGTCCTCGATCTCGGTGTTCTTCACCTCGATGTCGCGGTTCTGCCGCGCCAGGCGGTCGGACTTCTCCTCCAGCTCGGCGTTGGACAGCTCCAGCGCCCGCTGCCGGCTCTCCAGCTCCGCGCTGCGCTCCCGCAGCTGCTCGGTGAGCTCCTGGGACTGCTTGAGCAGCCCCTCGGTCTTGGTGTTGACGCTGATGGTGTTGACGCTGACCGCGATCATGTCGGTGATCTGGCCGAGGAAGTCCTTCTGGATCTGGGTGAAGGGCCCGAAGGAGGCCAGCTCGATCACCCCGAGCACCCGCTCCTCGAAGAGCACCGGCAGAACGATGACATGCGCAGGCGGCGCTTCCCCGAGCCCGGACGCGATGCGCAGGTAGCCCGGCGGGACGTTCTCCATCAGGATCTGCCGCTTCTCCACCGCGGCCGTGCCGATCAGCCCCTCGCCGGGCAGGAAGGTGGTGGGCATGGTGCGCTTGGAGAAGCCGTACGAGCCGATGAGCCGCAGCTCGTACGGGTACCCCGCGGCCTCCTCCTCGTCGCCGCGCTCGATCTCCTCGGCGAGGAAGAAGGCGCCGTGCTGGGCGGCGACCACCGGGGTCAGCTCGCTCATGATCAGGGCCGCGACGTCGTTGAGGTCGCGGCGGCCCTGCATGAGACCGGAGATACGGGCCAGGTTGCCCTTGAGCCAGTCCTGTTCCTTGTTGGCGAGGGTGGTCTCGCGCAGCCGGACGATCATCGTGTTGATGTAGTCCTGGAGCTCCAGGATCTCGCCCGCCGCGTCCACGTCGGTGCGGATGTTGAGGTCGCCGCGGGTCACCGCGGTGGCCACCTGGGCGATGTTGCGCACCTGCCGGGTGAGGTTGTTGGCCATCAGGTTCACCGAGTCGGTGAGGTCCTTCCAGATGCCGGACACCCCCGGCACCCGGGCCTGGCCGCCGAGCCGGCCCTCCGTACCCACGTCGCGGGCCATCCTGGTGACCTCGTCACCGAAGGCGGACAGCTGGCCGACCATGGTGTTGATGGTGGTCTTGAGCTCCAGGATCTCGCCGCGCGCGTCCACGTCGATCTTCTTGGACAGGTCGCCGCGCGCCACGGCGGTGGTGACCTCGGCGATGTTGCGCACCTGGCCGGTGAGGTTGGACGCCATGAAGTTCACCGACTCGGTGAGGTCCTTCCAGGTGCCCGAGACGCCGGGCACACGGGCCTGGCCGCCGAGGATGCCGTCGGTGCCGACCTCTCGGGCCACCCGGGTGACCTCGTCACCGAAGGCGGAGAGCGTGTCCACCATGGTGTTGATCGTTTCCGCGAGGGTCGCGACCTCGCCGCGCGCCTCGACGGTGATCTTCTTCGTCAGGTCGCCGTTGGCGACGGCCGTGGCGACCGACGAGATGGACCGCACCTGGCTCGTCAGGTTGTTGGCCATCAGGTTCACGTTGTCGGTCAGGTCCTTCCAGATGCCCGACACGTCCCGGACCCGCGCCTGGCCGCCCAGCTGCCCCTCGGTACCCACCTCACGGGCCACCCGGGTCACCTCGTCACCGAAGGCCGACAGCTGGTCGACCATCGTGTTGACGGTGGTGACCAGGGCGAGAATCTCGCCCTTGGCGTCGAC
The DNA here is from genome assembly GCF_045040445.1 of Streptomyces sp. NBC_01537. Classification (NCBI taxonomy): domain Bacteria; kingdom Bacillati; phylum Actinomycetota; class Actinomycetes; order Kitasatosporales; family Streptomycetaceae; genus Streptomyces; species Streptomyces sp. NBC_01537. The sequence continues at coordinate 2,613,611 of NZ_CP109392.1, forward strand.
GGTGATCTTCTTCGACAGGTCGCCCTGCGCGACCGCCGTGGTGACCTCGGCGATCGTACGCACCTGGCTGGTCAGGTTGGTCGCCATGAAGTTGACGGACTGGGTCAGGTCCTTCCACGTCCCCGACACGCCCTTGACCTCGGCCTGGCCGCCCAGGATGCCCTCGGTACCCACCTCGCGGGCGACGCGGGTGACCTGCTCCGCGAAGGAGGAGAGCTGGTCCACCATCGTGTTGAGGGTGTTCTTCAGCTCCAGGATCTCGCCCCGCGCGTCCACGTCGATCTTCTGCGACAGGTCACCGCGCGCCACGGCGGTCGCGACCTGCGCGATGTTACGGACCTGGGCGGTCAGGTTCCCGGCCATGCCGTTCACCGAATCCGTCAGGTCCCGCCACACGCCGGCCACACCCGGCACCTGCGCCTGGCCGCCGAGCCGCCCCTCCGTACCCACGTCCCGGGCGACGCGGGTGACCTGGTCGGCGAAGGCCGAGAGCTGGTCGACCATCGTGTTGAGGGTGTTCTTCAGCTCCAGGATCTCGCCCCGCGCGTCGACCTCGATCTTCTGCGAGAGGTCGCCACGCGCCACGGCGGTGGTCACCTGGGCGATCTGGCGGACCTGGGAGGTCAGGTTGCCCGCCATGAAGTTGACGGAGTCCGTCAGGTCCTTCCAGACGCCGCTGACGCCGTCCACCCGCGCCTGGCCGCCGAGCCGGCCCTCGGTACCCACGTCGCGGGCGACACGGGTCACCTGGGCCGCGAAGGAGGACAGCTGGTCCACCATGCGGTTGACGGTGTTCTTCAGCTCCAGCATCTCGCCGGACACGTCGACGGTGACCTTCTGCGACAGGTCGCCGTTCGCGACCGCCGTCGTCACCTGCGCGATGTTGCGGACCTGGCCGGTGAGGTTGCGGAAAGCCGTGTTGACCGAGTCCGTCAGGTCCTTCCACGTCCCCGCCGCACCCGGCACCTGCGCCTGACCACCGAGTTCGCCCTCCACACCGACCTCGCGGGCCACCCTGGTGACCTCGGCGCCGAAGGACGACAGCTGGTCGACCATCGTGTTGACGGTGTTCTTCAGCTCCAGCATCTCGCCGGAGACGACCACCGTGACCTTCTGCGACAGGTCGCCGTTGGCGACCGCCGTCGTCACCTGCGCGATGTCCCGCACCTGGCCGGTGAGGTTACGGAAAGCCGTGTTGACCGAGTCCGTCAGGTCCTTCCACGTCCCCGCCGCACCCGGCACCTGCGCCTGACCGCCGAGCTGGCCCTCCGCGCCGACCTCGCCCGCGACCCGGGTCACCTCGTCGGCGAAGGTACGCAGCGTCTCGGTCATCGCGTTGATGGTCTCGGCGAGCTGCGCGACCTCGCCGCGCGCGCCGATCGTGATCTTCTGCGACAGGTCGCCGTTGGCGACCGCCGTCGTCACCTGCGCGATGTCCCGCACCTGGGCCGTCAGATTCCCGGCCATAAGATTTACGGAATCCGTCAGGTCCTTCCATACTCCGGCCACACCCGGCACCTGCGCCTGGCCGCCCAGTTCGCCTTCCGTACCGACCTCGCGGGCCACCCGGGTCACTTCGGAGGCGAAGGAGGACAGCTGGTCCACCATCGTGTTGACGGTGTTCTTCAACTCCAGCATCTCGCCGGCCACATGAACCGTGACCTTACGGGACAGATCACCCTTCGCGACCGCCGTCGTGACGAGAGCGATGTCCCGCACCTGCGCGGTCAGCCGGGACGCCATCGTGTTGACGGAATCCGTCAGGTCCTTCCACGACCCCGACATCCCGCGCACCCGCGCCTGCCCGCCGAGCTTGCCCTCGGTGCCCACCTCGCTGGCCACCCGGGTCACCTCGTCGGTGAACGCCGACAGCTGGTCGACCAGCCCGTTCGTGGTCCGGCCCACCTTCAGGAACTCCCCGCGCAGCGGGTGCGCCGAGCCGTCGGAGCCCTGCGAGCGCAGGTCCATCCGCTGCTCCAAGTCGCCCTCCGCCACCGCGGAGAGCACCCGGCCGACCTCGGACACCGGGCGTACGAGATCCTCCACCAGCGCGTTGGAGGCGTCGATCGCCGCCGCCCAGGCACCCTCGCAGGGGCCGATCTCCAGGCGTTCGGTGAGCTTGCCCTCCCGGCCGACCACACGGCGTACGCGGGCCAGTTCACCGGTGAGGTGCTGATTGCGGTCCGCGACCTCGTTGAAGACGGCGGAGATCTCCGCCATCACCCCGTCCCCGGAGACCGTCAGCCGCTTGCGGAAGTTGCCGTCCCGCATGGACGACAGCGCGGCCAGCAGTCTGTGCAGGGCAGCCGAATCCACCTCGACGGTCCCGTTGATCCGGGCCCGTGCGTTCTTCGCCCGCGCGGCATTACCCCGCGTCGAAGCGGACGTAACGCCGCCTCGCGCCGATGCGCCAGACTCCACCGTGTCCCTCCCAGAGGGTCGACCGACCTGCATGTGCCCCTATAGGGCATGCCCAGTGTTTCATCACGGTCCACCATCGGGGCAAACACTTCGGGTGCGATCGGGTTTCGACGGCTCGTTATGCCTCACAAGAGCAGGTCTTGTCCAGTGCCGTCAGGAGCGCACACACACATACACACCAGTGCGCGGGACCCAGAACAGGGCCACGCACTAATCTGGCCGCGCCGTAGTGCAACACTCGGTCCTCGGACGGCGCATTGATCGTGGCGCGGACGGGCACAGGATCCGGGGGACATCGAGACATCCATGAGGAGACCAGTGAACACGGCGCGGGCAGCGGCTACCTTCGAGCCGGTCGGGCGGTCGGTGGCCACCGCGCGCGCGTTTGTCCGCGACACCCTGCAGGGCTGGGGCTTCTCCGATGTCGTGGACGACGCCGTCGTCCTCACCAGTGAACTCGTCACCAATGCGGTGATTCATGCCGGAACCGCCGCGGATGTCGAGTGCCTGCGCTACGACACCGGCGTACGGGTCGAGGTCTCCGACCACTACCCCGAGCGCGAACTCCCGCTCCACGACGTCCACCGCCAGGCCCACCCCGACCACGAGGGCGGCCGCGGCCTGCTGCTGTGCTCCGCACTGGCCACCCGCTGGGGCGTGCAGTACAGCCCCGAGACCAAACAGGTGTGGTTCCACCTCGACCTCCCCCAGCGCCCCACCGGCACCCGCTCCGCCGGCCCCGTCCTGCCCGTCGCCGCGCTCCCCCTCACCGACGAGCGGGTACGCGTCGCCGTCGTCCAGGCAGACCGCAACGGCGTCATCACCCGCTGGAACGAGGACGCCTCCGAGCTCTTCGGCCACCCCTCCGACCAGGTCGTCGGCAAACCGCTGGGCGACTTCGCCGCCTGGCCCCAGACCCCCGGCACCGGCCACGGCATCGCCGAGGCCCTGCTGCTGTCCCGCTGGGAGGGCAGTTACGGCATCCGCGTCGCAGACGGCCGCGTCCAGCCGGTGTACGGATCCCATCTGCGGGTACGCGACACCTCCGGCGAGCCGTCCACCGTATGCCTGCTGGTCCTGGAGGACGAGCGGGCCATCCTCCAGAATCCGACCCGCGGCACCGTCTCCCGCGACGGCTCCGGCAACGAACGCGTCAAGGCTGCCGACCCGTTCGAGACCTTCATCGGCTCCCCCGCCCCCGACGACCTCGACGGCCTCCTCCAGCGCACCGTCGAGCGCGCCCGCGACATGCTCGACGGCGACGCCGCCTACCTGCTGCTCGCCACCGACGACGAGACCGAGCTCGAGGTACGCGCCTCCACCGGCCTGCCCTCCGCCCGCCAGCGGTTCGCCCGCGTCCCCGTCGAGGCCGGCACCGGCCGCTACGGAAGCGCCCGCATGCCCGCCGTCCACGACGACCTCACCGCCGTCCCCGGCGCCGTCCCGCTGCTCGCCGGCACCGGGATGCGCTCCATCGTCACCGTCCCGCTCAAGGTCGAGGGCCGCCTCACCGGATCCCTCGGCGTCGCCGCCGAATCCCCCGGCCGCTACTCCAACGAGCAGGCCCTACGGCTGCAGTTCGCCGCCGACCGCATCGCCCTGGCCGTCGAGAGCGCCCGCCTGACCGAGCTGGAGCGGCTGCGACGCGGCTCGCTCTCCTTCCTCGTCGAGGCCTCCGACCTGCTCGCCGGCACCCTGGAACGCGACCAGACGCTGGCCCTGATGGCCCAGATGACCGTGCCCACGCTGGCCAGCTGGTGCGCCGTCTACACCATCGCCGAAGCCGCCGAGCCCGAACTCGCCTTCGTACTCCACGAGGACGAGGACCGCATCGACGGCATCAAGGCCCTGCTCTCCAAGGTCCAGCCTCCCGCCCCCGACCCCACCCCCGGCGCCCGCATCTGGACCGCCCCCTCCGACGCCGCCCACTCCACCGCCCTGCGCGCCTCCTTGCGCAGCCTCGGCCTCGGCGAGCCCGGCCGCCCCGCCACGGGGCCGGGCACCGCGCTGGCCACGGCGGCCGCGGTGGGCGGCGAGACCGTTGTCCTCCCCCTGGTGGCCCGTAACCGCGTCATCGGCATGCTGACGCTGGGCAAGCCCTCCGACGAGCGCTTCCGCCAGGAGATCCTGGAGCTCGCCGAGGACCTCTCGCGCCGGGCCGCCCTCGCCCTGGACAACGCCCGGCTCTACAGCGAGCGCACCGCGATCAGCCAGGCCCTCCAGCGCAGCCTCCTCCCCCCGGGCCTGCCCGTCATCCCCGGCGTCGAGGTCGAGGTCGTCTACCGCGCCGCCGGCGAGGGCAACGAGGTCGGCGGCGACTTCTACGACGTCTTCCCCATCCGCGAGGGCTGCTGGGGCTTCGCCATCGGCGACGTCTGCGGCACCGGCCCCGAGGCCGCCGCCGTCACCGGCCTCGCCCGCCACGCCCTGCGCCTGCTCGCCCGCGAAGGCTTCAGCGGCCCCAGCGTCCTGGAACGCCTCAATGCCGCCATCCTCGACGAAGGCGCCCGCAGCCGCTTCCTCACCCTGCTGTACGGGGAGCTCTGGCCGCAGCCCGACGGCGGCGCCATCCTCAAGGTCGTCTGCGCCGGCCACCCGCTCCCTCTACGGCTCCGCCAGGACGGCACCGTGGAAGCCGCCGCCGACCCGCAGCCGCTCCTCGGCGTCCTGGAGGACCTCGAACTGGTCGAGCAGACCATCGAACTCGCCCCCGGCGACGTACTCCTCTGCGTCACCGACGGCGTCACCGAACGCCGCGAAGGCACCCGCATGCTCGGCGACGACGGCCTCGCCGACGTCCTCGCCACCTGCACCGGCCTCAACGCCGGCGCCGTGGCGGCCCGCATCCAGCGAGCGGTCGAACGCTTCGCCTCCGACGCCCCGTCCGACGACATGGCCATCCTGGCGATGCGCGTGCCGGAATGAAGCCGGAATGAAGAAGGCCCCCGCCGGCTGGCGGGGGCCTTCTTGTCAGAGCCCCAATACGGAATCGAACCGTAGACCTTCTCCTTACCATGGAGACGCTCTACCGACTGAGCTATTGGGGCCTGTCGACATGCAAGATCTTAGCTCATACGAGCCCCTGTTTGAAAATCCGCCGGACAGTCCCTAGAGCCGGCCGCCCAGGCTGTTGCACGCCGCCGCCATCCGCTCCAACTCCCGCTCGCTCATCCCCGGATGCACCGGCAGCGACAGCGTCTCCCCCGCCGCCGCCTCAGTGCACGGCAGACTCATCCCGGCGATCCTCGACCGGTTCCGGTTCGCCGGCATCCGGTGCAACGGCGTCGGTATGCTCACCCGCGCCCGCACACCCCTCCCCGCCAGCGCCAGCGCGAACGCGTCCCGGTCCGGCCGCCCATTCCCCGGAATCCGTACCGTGTAGCGGTGGTACACGTGATGCGCCCCCGGCTCCACATGCGGCACCACCACCCCCGTCAGCGCCGAATCCAGATACCTGCAGTGCGCCCGCTGCCTGGCCACCGCCCCCGCCAGCTTCGCCAGCCCCCCGCGCCCACCCGCCGCCTGCTCGTCCGACAGCTGCGCATCCTGGTGCACCGACCCCCGCAGCCCCCGCACCGTACGCGCCAGCTCCGGATGTTCCGTCGTCACCACCGCCCCGTCCTCCACCGCGAACACGCTCATCACCCCGTACGTCCCGACCCTCCGCCCCGCCAACGCCGCGGCCTGCGCCTGCGTCGCGTCCTCCACGATCGCCAGCCCATGGCGTTCTGCGAGCCCCGCCAGCGTGTCCACCGCCGCCGGATGGCCGAACAGATGCACAGGCAGAATCGCCGCGGTCAACGGCGTGATCGACGCCGCCACCGCATCCGGGTCCAGGCAGAACGTCAACGGATCGATGTCCGCGAACACCGGCACCGCCCCGACCAGCCGCACGGCCTCCGCCGTCGCCGTCGGTGCGAACGAGGGCAGGATGATCTCTTCTCCCGCGCCGATCCCCAGCGCGAGCAGCGACAGCCTCAGGGCCGCCGTACCCGAATCCACCGCAACACAGTGTCGGTTGCCGGCCACCGCCGAGAACTCCGACTCCAGTGCCGCTACTTCCGCGCCTTGAACGATGGACTGCTGCATGTGGCCCAGGATCGCCAGACCGCATGATGAGCGGCCAAGCGGAGCATGAACGGACGGTGATCAGAACACAAAAAGCCGCACCCCCGAACCGAAGTCCGGGGGTGCGGCTGAAAGATTGTTCGGCGGCGTCCTACTCTCCCACAGGGTCCCCCCTGCAGTACCATCGGCGCTGAAAGGCTTAGCTTCCGGGTTCGGAATGTAACCGGGCGTTTCCCTAACGCAATGACCACCGAAACACTATGAAGACAACTGAACCGGAACAACACAGTTCGTTACTTCAGAACTACACAGTGGACGCGAGCAACTGAGGACAAGCCCTCGGCCTATTAGTACCGGTCAGCTCCACCCCTTACAGGGCTTCCACATCCGGCCTATCAACCCAGTCGTCTACTGGGAGCCTTAACCCCTCAAAGGGGGTGGGAATACTCATCTCGAAGCAGGCTTCCCGCTTAGATGCTTTCAGCGGTTATCCCTCCCGAACGTAGCCAACCAGCCATGCCCTTGGCAGGACAACTGGCACACCAGAGGTTCGTCCGTCCCGGTCCTCTCGTACTAGGGACAGCCCTTCTCAATATTCCTACGCGCACAGCGGATAGGGACCGAACTGTCTCACGACGTTCTAAACCCAGCTCGCGTACCGCTTTAATGGGCGAACAGCCCAACCCTTGGGACCGACTCCAGCCCCAGGATGCGACGAGCCGACATCGAGGTGCCAAACCATCCCGTCGATATGGACTCTTGGGGAAGATCAGCCTGTTATCCCCGGGGTACCTTTTATCCGTTGAGCGACGGCGCTTCCACAAGCCACCGCCGGATCACTAGTCCCGACTTTCGTCCCTGCTCGACCCGTCAGTCTCACAGTCAAGCTCCCTTGTGCACTTACACTCAACACCTGATTGCCAACCAGGCTGAGGGAACCTTTGGGCGCCTCCGTTACTCTTTAGGAGGCAACCGCCCCAGTTAAACTACCCACCAGACACTGTCCCTGATCCGGATCACGGACCGAGGTTAGACATCCAGCACGACCAGAGTGGTATTTCAACGACGACTCCACCACGGCTGGCGCCATAGCTTCACAGTCTCCCACCTATCCTACACAAGCCGAACCGAACACCAATATCAAGCTATAGTAAAGGTCCCGGGGTCTTTCCGTCCTGCTGCGCGAAACGAGCATCTTTACTCGTAGTGCAATTTCACCGGGCCTATGGTTGAGACAGTCGAGAAGTCGTTACGCCATTCGTGCAGGTCGGAACTTACCCGACAAGGAATTTCGCTACCTTAGGATGGTTATAGTTACCACCGCCGTTTACTGGCGCTTAAGTTCTCAGCTTCGCCATGACGAATCATGACTAACCGGTCCCCTTAACGTTCCAGCACCGGGCAGGCGTCAGTCCGTATACATCGCCTTACGGCTTCGCACGGACCTGTGTTTTTAGTAAACAGTCGCTTCTCGCTGGTCTCTGCGGCCACCCCCAGCTCAAGCAGCAAGTGCTATCACCAGTGATGGCCCCCCTTCTCCCGAAGTTACGGGGGCATTTTGCCGAGTTCCTTAACCATAGTTCACCCGAACGCCTCGGTATTCTCTACCTGACCACCTGAGTCGGTTTAGGGTACGGGCCGCCATGAAACTCGCTAGAGGCTTTTCTCGACAGCATAGGATCATCCACTTCACCACAATCGGCTCGGCATCAGGTCTCAGCCTCAATGTGTGACGGATTTGCCTATCACACGGCCTACACCCTTACCCCGGGACAACCACCGCCCGGGCTGGACTACCTTCCTGCGTCACCCCATCGCTTACCTACTACAAGTCTGGTCCGTCGGCTCCACCACTCCCCTCAACTCCGAAGAGATCAGGGCGGCTTCACGGACTTAGCATCGCTCGGTTCAGTACTGGGCGTTTCAAAGCGGGTACCGGAATATCAACCGGTTGTCCATCGACTACGCCTGTCGGCCTCGCCTTAGGTCCCGACTTACCCTGGGCAGATCAGCTTGACCCAGGAACCCTTAGTCAATCGGCGCACACGTTTCCCACGTGTGTATCGCTACTCATGCCTGCATTCTCACTCGTAAACCGTCCACGACTGGCTTCCGCCGCCGCTTCACCCGGCATACGACGCTCCCCTACCCATCACAGCAGGCGTTGGCCCTTATATGCTGCAATGACACGACTTCGGCGGTACGCTTGAGCCCCGCTACATTGTCGGCGCGGAATCACTTGACCAGTGAGCTATTACGCACTCTTTCAAGGGTGGCTGCTTCTAAGCCAACCTCCTGGTTGTCTCTGCGACTCCACATCCTTTCCCACTTAGCGTACGCTTAGGGGCCTTAGTCGATGCTCTGGGCTGTTTCCCTCTCGACCATGGAGCTTATCCCCCAC
>NZ_CP109392.1:2627500-4132500 GCF_045040445.1 Streptomyces sp. NBC_01537
TGTCGGGGAACACATGGCGCGCGCGATATCGTGCGTGATTTCTGGTTTCTGGTGCTTTCGGTATTCAGTTGTGAAGTCTGTTGTCAGAGCTGTACCCCGCCTGCGGCGAGATCCTTCTTCAGCTGTGCCGTCTCCTCGTCGGTGAGCTCCACGAGCGGGAGACGCAGCGGTCCGGCGGGCAGTCCCTGGAGGCCGAGCGCGGCCTTGGTGGTCATGACTCCCTGCGTACGGAACATGCCGGTGAAGACGGGGAGCAGCCGCTGGTGGATCTCCGCGGCCTTGGCCACGTCGCCCGCGAGGTGGGCCTCCAGGAGGGCGCGCAGCTCGGGCGAGACGAGGTGGCCGACGACCGAGACAAAGCCTACGGCGCCTACGGAGAGCAGCGGCAGGTTGAGCATGTCGTCGCCGCTGTACCAGGCGAGGCCGCTGCGGCTTATCGCCCAGCTCGCGGCGGCGAGGTCGCCCTTGGCGTCCTTGTTGGCGACGATGCGCGGGTGCTCGGCGAGCCGGACGAGAGTCTCGGTCTGGATGGGGACGCCGCTGCGGCCGGGGATGTCGTAGAGCATGACGGGCAGCGCGGTGGCGTCGGCGATGGCCGTGAAGTGCCGGTACAGGCCCTCTTGCGGGGGCTTGCTGTAGTAGGGCGTCACGGTGAGCAGGCCGTGGGCGCCGGCCTGCTCGGCCTGCCTGGCCAGTTCGATGCTGTGGTGGGTGTCGTTGGTGCCGACACCGGCGATGACGAAGGCGCGGTCTCCGACGGCCTCCAGTACGGCCCGTACGAGCTGCGATTTCTCCGCGTCGCTGGTGGTCGGCGATTCGCCGGTGGTGCCGTTGACGACCAGGCCGTCGTTGCCTGCGGCCACGAGGTGGGCGGCGAGCTGCTGGGCACCATCGAGGTCGAGAGCACCGTCCGGGGTGAACGGCGTGACCATTGCGGTCAGGACCCGCCCGAAGGGGGTCTGCGGAGTGGAGGTCGGAGCCATGGGTACAAAGCTACTCGGTGCGCGGGTGAGGTCATCCCCTCGGGACCTGCGAAGAGGACTCCGGTGCTGCCTGCTCGGGGGTTCAGGCAGCACCGGAATCCGTTTCTGCAGCTTAGATGAACTTTACGAATACCCGCAATTCGGGCTTTTCGCACAAGCGGTGCCCTGACTAGGGCGCGATCCGGCCATTGGCGTTGAACGCGGCGTGGGTGAGCGGCATGAGTCCCGCCCACAGTGCCTCCATCTTCTCGCCGACCATCTCGATCTCCCGCTGGGGGAAGGACGGCACGGCGGCCAGCTCGTGCTGGGTGCGCAGGCCGAGGAAGTGCATCAGCGAGCGGGCGTTGCAGGTGGCGTACATCGACGAGAAGAGGCCGACGGGGAGCACCGAGCGGGCGACCTCGCGGGCGACGCCGGCAGCGAGCATCTCCTGGTACGCCTCGTACGACTGCCGGTAGGAGGCCTCCATGGCGGTGGCCGTCGCCTTGTGCTGCTCGGGGGTGCCGTCCACGAACTCGTACTTGCCGGGGCGGCCCTGCTGGACGAGCTTGCGGTCCTGGCCGGGGACGTAGAAGACCGGCTCCAGCTCGCGGTACCGGCCGCTCTCCTCGTTGTAGCTCCAGCCGACCCGGTGGCGCATGAACTCGCGGAAGACCAGGATCGGGGCGCTGATGAAGAAGGTCATGGAGTTGTGCTCGAAGGGGCTGCCGTGGCGGTCCCGCATCAGGTAGTTGATCAGGCCTTTCGACCGCTCGGGGTCCTTGGCCAGCTCTTCCAGGGACAGCTCTCCGGCCGTGGATACGCGGGCCGCCCACAGCACGTCCGAGTCGGCGGCGCTGTGCTTGACCAGCTCGACGGTCACGTCACTGCGGAAGTGGACAGCCGTCTCGGTGGTGGTGTCGGTCACCGGAGGTCCTTCCTCTGGAGGATTGGGGCGGCGACAAGCCTATGGCCTGGCACTGACATCGCCGCACACAGGGCAAATCGGCGCCTGGACCATGTCCAGGCTGGCTCCTGCCACAGCGGACAGATAGCCTCACCGCTCAGAGCGATCCCCTGCCCTGATAGGAACCGAGCCGTGTCTCTGCCTTTCCTCGCCTCGGACGGCGCCCAAGACGAAGCCCTCCCGTATGCCTCGCGGGACACCTGGATGCGTACGTACCGGCCCGGGCCGCTGCGCGTGGCGATGGCCGCGATGGCCCTGGTCTTCGTGGGGTATCTGCTGGTGGCGGCCGGGATCATGGGGATCGCGGGCAACACGCACGGGGCCGGCACCTGTCTGGGGATCACGGCGCTGCTGGTGGTGTGCGCGCTGCGGATACTGCGGGTGGGCTTCTGGGTGAGCGGGCGCGGGCTGCGCCAGGTGGGGCTGTTCTACACGGTGACGGTGCCGTGGGACCGGGTCGGGTCGGTGCGCACGGCGCAGCAGCCGGTGAAGGTGCTTGGGCTGCCCAGGACGGTGATGGGGCAGGCGGTGGTCGTGACGCGGTCGAACGGGGACCCGCTGCGGCCGCTGCTGACCGACCACAACGCGGATTTCTGGCACCGTACGGAAGCGTTCGACCAGGCGGCCGACGCCATAGAGGCGTGGGCCGCGGCGCTTCGTTAGGCCCTAAGCGCGCACCGGTTTGCCGTCGTGCAGCGCGATCGCGCGCTGCATGGCTTTGCGGGCGCGCGGGGTGTCGCGGGCGTCGAAGTAGGCGATGGCTAGGCGGAACCAGGAGCGCCAGTCGTCGGGGGCGGCCTCGGTCTCGGCGCGGCGGCGGGCGAAGACGGCGTCGGCGGAGTCGCGGACGACGCGGCCGGAGGGGGTGCGTTCGAGCTCGTCTACGGGGAGGCCGCCTTCGGCTTCGAGCTCCTTGGCGAGGCGGTTGGCGTTGCGGGCGAAGGATGTGGTCTGCCAGAGGAACCACAGGCCCAGCAGGGGCAGGACGAGGACGGCGACGCCGAAGGCGACGGTGACCGGGCGGCCGTCCTCGATGAGCCAGATGCCGCGGGTGCCGACCAGGGCGAAGTAGACGACCAGGACGGCGGCCAGGGTGAAGTAGGTCAGTTTCGCGCGCATGCGGCTCAGTCCAGGTCCATGAAGTGTTCCAGGCCGAAGGTCAGGCCCGGGGTGGAGACCACGCGTCGTACGCCGAGCAGCACGCCGGGCATGAAGGACGAGCGGTTCATGGAGTCGTGGCGCAGGGTGAAGATCTCCCCGGCGTCGCCGAAGAGGACCTCCTGGTGGGCGATGAGGCCGCGCAGCCGTACGGCGTGCACCGGGACGCCGTCCACGTCGGCGCCGCGGGCGCCCGGCAGGGCGGTGCTGGTGGCGTCCGGCTGGTCGCCGAGGCCGGCGGCCCGGCGGGCGCTCGCGATGAGCTGGGCGGTGCGGACGGCGGTGCCGCTGGGGGCGTCGTGCTTGTCGGGGTGGTGGAGCTCGACGACCTCGACGGACTCGAAGAAGCGGGCCGCCTGCTGCGCGAAGCGCATGGTGAGGACGGCGCCGATGCCGAAATTGGGGGCGATGAGGACACCCGTGCCGGGTGAGTCGGCGAGCCAGCCGCGCAGAGTGGCGAGGCGCTCGTCGGTCCAGCCGGTGGTGCCGACGACGGCGTGGATGCCGTGCCGGAGGCAGAAGTCGAGGTTGCCCATGACGGCGCCGGGGTTGGTCAGCTCGACGGCGACCTGGGCGCCGGCCTCGGCCAGCGCCTCCAGCTTGTCGGCGCTGCCGATGGCTGCCGCCAGCTCCAGGTCGGGGGCGGCCTCGATGGCCTTGACGGCCTCGGTGCCCATGCGCCCACGGGCGCCGATGACTCCAACGCGGAGCGGCTCGCTCACGTCGTCCTCGCTTTCTTTATGCGACTGCTTCGTTCAGGCGGGCGGCCTGCTTCTCCTTCAGCGGGCCGATGACGGCCAGCGAGGGCCGCTGCCCCAGTACATCGCGGGCGACCGCGCGCACTTCCTCCGGGGTGACGGCGGCGATCCGCTCCAGGGTGGCGTCGACCGACATCTGCTCGCCCCAGCACAGCTCGCTCTTGCCGATCCGGTTCATCAGCGCGCCGGTGTCCTCCAGGCTGAGCACCGTGGAACCGGAGAACTGGCCGATGGCCCGGCTGAGCTCCTCGTCGCTCAGGCCGTGCTCGGCGACCTGGTTGAGCTCGTCGCGGCAGATCTTGAGGACCTCGTCGACGCGCTTGGGCTGGCAGCCCGCGTAGACGCCGAACAGGCCGGTGTCGGCGAAGGACGAGGTGTACGAGTACACGCTGTAGGCCAGCCCGCGCTTCTCCCGTACCTCCTGGAAGAGCCGTGAGCTCATGCCGCCGCCCAGCGCCGTGTTGAGCACGCCGAGCGCCCAGCGGCGGTCGTCGTGCCGGGACAGGCCGGGCATGCCGAGGACGACATGGGCCTGCTCGGTGCGGCGTTCCAGCAGTTCCACGCGGCCGGCGCTGCGGATCGTACGGGCGCCGGTGCGCGGGGGCAGCGGGGTGGCGTCCGGGTCGCGCAGGGCGCCGGCGTCCTCGAAGGCCTTGCGCACGCGGCGTACGACGGTGGCGTGGTCGATGTTGCCGGCGGCGGCCACGACGAGGCGGGTGGGGTCGTAGTGCTTCTTGTAGAAGCGGGCGACCTGGTCGCGGGTGAGGGCGTTGATGGTGTCGACGGTGCCGAGGACCGGGCGGCCCAGGGGGGAGTCGCCGAGGAGGGAGGTGGCGAAGAGGTCGTGGACCTGGTCGCCGGGGTCGTCCTCGGTCATCGCGATCTCTTCGAGGACGACGCCGCGCTCGGCGTCGATGTCCTCCTGGCGGATGAGGGAGCCGGTGAGCATGTCGCAGACCACGTCGATGGCGAGCGGCAGGTCGTTGTCGAGTACGCGTGCGTAGTAGCACGTGTACTCCTTGGCGGTGAAGGCGTTCATCTCGCCGCCGACGGCGTCGATCACCGAGGAGATCTCCAGGGCGCTGCGCCGGCTGGTGCCCTTGAAGAGCAGGTGCTCCAGGTAGTGCGTGGCCCCGTTGAGGGTCGGGGTCTCGTCGCGGGAGCCGACGGCGGCCCAGATGCCGAAGGTGGCGGAGCGCACGGTGGGCAGCGTCTCGGTGACGACGCGCAGGCCGCCGGGCAGGACGCTGCGCCGTACGGTGCCGATGCCGTCGATGGTGCCGGGGAGGAGGGTCTGCGTGCGGACGGCCCGCCCCTTGGTGGAGGGGCGGGCCGTCACACGGGCTGAGCTCGTCGTCACGAGGTCTGCTCGTCCTTGTCGTCGGCGGCGTCTTCGCCCTCGATGACCGGGATCAGCGAGAGCTTGCCGCGCTGGTCGATCTCGGCGATCTCGACCTGGACCTTGGAGCCCACGGCGAGAACGTCCTCGACGTTCTCGACGCGCTTGCCGCCGGCCAGCTTGCGGATCTGCGAGATGTGCAGCAGACCGTCCTTGCCCGGGAGCAGGGAGACGAAGGCACCGAAGGTCGTGGTCTTGACGACCGTGCCCAGGTAGCGCTCGCCGACCTCGGGCATCGTCGGGTTGGCGATGCCGTTGATCGTGGCACGGGCGGCCTCGGCGGCCGGGCCGTCGGCGGCACCGATGTAGATGGTGCCGTCGTCCTCGATCGTGATGTCGGCGCCGGTGTCCTCCTGGATCTGGTTGATCATCTTGCCCTTGGGGCCGATGACCTCACCGATCTTGTCCACCGGGATCTTGATGGTGATGATGCGCGGCGCGTTCGGGGACATCTCGTCCGGGGAGTCGATGGCCTCCATCATCACGTCGAGGATGTGCAGACGGGCGTCGCGGGCCTGCTTGAGGGCCGCGGCCAGGACCGACGCGGGGATGCCGTCGAGCTTGGTGTCCAGCTGCAGGGCGGTGACGAAGCCCTTGGTGCCGGCGACCTTGAAGTCCATGTCGCCGAACGCGTCCTCGGCGCCGAGGATGTCGGTCAGCGCCACGTAGTGCGTCTGGCCGTCGATCTCCTGGGAGATCAGGCCCATGGCGATACCGGCGACCGGGGCCTTGAGGGGCACACCGGCGTTCAGCAGCGACATCGTGGACGCGCAGACCGAGCCCATCGAGGTGGAGCCGTTGGAGCCCAGCGCCTCGGAGACCTGGCGGATCGCGTAGGGGAACTCCTCGCGGGTCGGCAGGACCGGGAGGATCGCCCGCTCGGCGAGCGCGCCGTGGCCGATCTCGCGGCGCTTGGGCGAGCCCACGCGGCCGGTCTCGCCGACGGAGTACGGCGGGAAGTTGTAGTTGTGCATGTAGCGCTTGCGCGTCTCGGGCGCCAGCGTGTCCAGCTGCTGCTCCATGCGGAGCATGTTGAGGGTGGTGACGCCCAGGATCTGGGTCTCGCCACGCTCGAACAGCGCGGAGCCGTGCACGCGCGGGATGGCCTCGACCTCGGCGGCCAGCGTACGGATGTCCGTGACGCCGCGGCCGTCGATGCGGACCTTGTCCTTGATGACGCGCTCACGGACCAGCTTCTTGGTCAGCGAGCGGTACGCGGCGGAGATCTCCTTCTCGCGGCCCTCGAACTGCGGGAGCAGCTTCTCGGCGGCCAGACCCTTGACGCGGTCCAGCTCGGCCTCGCGGGCCTGCTTGCCGGGGATCGTCAGCGCCTGGGCGAGCTCGTCGGTGACCGCGTTCTGCAGCGCCTCGAAGACGTCGTCCTGGTAGTCCAGGAAGACCGGGAACTCGCCGGTGGGCTTGGCGGCCTTGGCGGCGAGGTCGGCCTGCGCGCGGCACAGGACCTTGATGAAGGGCTTGGAGGCGTCGAGGCCTGCGGCCACGACCTCCTCGGTCGGCGCCTCGGCGCCGCCTTCGACGAGCTTGATCGTCTGGGCGGTGGCCTCGGCCTCGACCATCATGATCGCGACATCGCCGTCTTCGAGCACACGGCCGGCGACGACCATGTCGAAGACCGCGTTCTCCAGCTCGGAGTGGGTCGGGAAGGCCACCCACTGGCCGTTGATCAGCGCGACGCGGACGCCGCCGATCGGGCCGGAGAAGGGCAGGCCCGCGAGCTGGGTGGAGGCGGACGCGGCGTTGATCGCGACCACGTCGTACAGGTGGTCCGGGTTGAGCGCCATGATCGTGGCGACGACCTGGATCTCGTTGCGCAGGCCCTTCTTGAAGGACGGGCGCAGCGGGCGGTCGATCAGGCGACAGGTGAGGATCGCGTCCTCGGACGGGCGGCCCTCGCGGCGGAAGAACGAGCCGGGGATCCGGCCGGCTGCGTACATGCGCTCCTCGACGTCCACCGTGAGGGGGAAGAAGTCGAGGTTTTCCTTGGGGTGCTTGGAAGCGGTGGTGGCCGACAGCACCATGGTGTCGTCGTCCAGGTAGGCCACGGCGGAGCCGGCGGCCTGACGGGCCAGGCGGCCCGTCTCGAAGCGGATGGTGCGGGTGCCGAAGGAACCGTTGTCGATCACGGCTTCGGCGTAGTGGGTCTCGTTCTCCACTATGGAGTTTCTCCTCGTTCGTGTCCTCGCGGGCGTTTCCCGCAGGACCGTCGGTTGGAGGGCGTCCTGCCTGCCGGGGCCGGTCTTCGATCGAAGCCACCGGGATTGTCCGCCCGGGGGCCACTACCGAGGACCGGCTCATGTGGCGATGTCAGAGGACGCTCCTCCTCATGCGTTATTCGGTTATGGCACCAGACTACAAAGCTTGCGCACATATGACGCGCTGCGGGTGGTCCGGTCCGTGTACGTGTACGTACGCGAAGGGAGCGGCTCCCGGGTCGGGAACCGCTCCCTTCATGGCGTCTTAGCGGGCGCCCGCCGCGCCGCGGCGGATGCCGAGGCGCTCGACGAGGGCACGGAAGCGCTGGATGTCCTTCTTGGCCAGGTACTGCAGCAGACGGCGGCGCTGGCCGACCAGGATCAGCAGACCACGACGGGAGTGGTGGTCGTGCTTGTGGGTCTTGAGGTGCTCGGTCAGGTCCGAGATGCGGCGGGAAAGCATGGCCACCTGCACCTCGGGGGAGCCGGTGTCGCCCTCCTTCTGGCCGAACTCGGCGATGATCTGCTTCTTCGTCGCGATGTCGAGCGGCATACGGACTCCTTGATGTCTGAGCGCCCTCCGAGCGCCCCTGGTCTAGGTCACAGGGGAGTCTTCGATGACTCGGGAGGCGTCACCCAGCGTACCAGCGCCGGATGGCCCTCTTTACCAGCTCCCCCGGGGTCCTAGGGTCTGTCCGGTCGATCTTGGTCGGATAGGCCGCGGCGTCTGGTGTGGTGCATCGCAAGGCGCCGGAGCGCCCTCAGGGTGGTTTCCTGAGGGCGCTCCGGCAACGCCGCGAGGTGCCGCGCCAGGCGTCGCGGCCTATCCGACCAAGATCGACCGGACAGGCCCTAGCTCGTCATGCCGCGGGCCATCGAGTAGACGTCCAGGACGGCCAGGGCCAGCGGGATCAGAGACAGCAGCACGGTCGCGTCGAAGATGTCGAGCAGGCGACCCCAGAAGGGCGAGACGCCCTTGCGGGGGATGATGAGGCCGACGGCGACGAGGAGGGCGGCGCCGGCGGCGATGCTGCCGGCGAACCAGACGGTGCGGATGTCGAGCTGGGAACCGTCGCCCTGGAGGAAGGCCAGGAGGGCGGCGGTCGGCGGGTTGAGGGCCAGGCCGAGGATGAGGCCCATGAGGGTGAGGATTCCGGCGACCAGCAGGCAGACGACCTGCGAGGTGTAGTGGAAGAGCCGCGCCCGGAGCATGGTGGCGACACCGGCGGCCAGGGCCAGGGCCTGGGCCCAGGAGTTGTCGGAGAAGCCGAGGACGACACCGGCCGAGCCGACGACGACGGCGGAGCAGCCGGCGACGAGGCCGAGGAGCAGTTCGTGACCGCGGCGGGCCTGGGCGCCGATGCGCTCGAAGTCGACGGCCTCGTCCTCGGGCATCCGGCTGCCGGGGGCGGAGCCGGCACCGCCGTTGCCCCAGTCGCGGCCCTTGGCGATCTGGTCGGGCGAGCGGAAGCCGATGGGCAGCCGGGCGAATCGCGCGGACAGCGACGGCAGCCAGGCGACGACGGCGATCGCGGCGACGACGGTGACGGCGGCGACCTCGCGGACGGCGGCGTCGGTCAGGACGGCGGCGAAAGTGGCCACCGTGCCGATCACCGCGAGGAAGGCGGCGGCGACGAAGGGCGAGTCACCCTGCGGCAGCAGTCCGACCAGCAGTACGGAGGCGATCAGCACGACCACGCAGCCGACCAGGAAGTGCAGCCGCCCGGGGCCCTCGTGCCGGTCGACCGGGAAGATGCCGGAGCCGGCCAGCAGCAGGTGGGGCAGGGCGGCCAGGCCGAGCGCGATGGAGGACGCGCGGTCGTCGTAGACCCGGGCCCGCACGGCGGCCAGCGCGAGCAGCAGGATGCCGGTGGCGCCGGCGATGACGCCGGGGAGGCTGTGCATGTCGCGGCTGACGGGGTTCGCGAACCACAGCGCGAAGGCCATCATGACCAGCAGCAGCACACCGGCGGTGAGGCCCGCGGCCTGCATCAGGTCGTCGGTCCAGCGGCGGCGGTCGCGGCTGACGGCCGAGGCGATGGCGTCGGAGACGTCGTCGTAGACCGCCGAGGGCAGTGACTGGGCGAAGGGGCGCAGCAGAAGCAGGTCGCCGTCCAGGATGCGCTGCTCAGCGAGCGAGCGGCCTGCGTCCAGGACGGTGCCGTCGCGGCGTACCAAGTGGTAGCCGGTGGGGGCGCCTTCGGGCTGGGACTGGCCGGAGAGCCGCAGTATCTCCGGGTAGAGGTCGACGAGTGCGACATCCTCGGGCAGGGCGACGTCGATCCGTGCCTCCGGCGCGGCGACTGTGACCCTGCAGAAGCCGGTCGCTGCGGTCATGCTCACCTGGCGTTTCCCCCGTCGTCTGGTGTGGTGGGTGGGCTGGCCGCCGCATGGCCCGCCGTACGCGTCGGCGTACAGCTCGGCGTACAGCGGTAGGGCGGCGGTGCGTTAGCGTACCGCTGGTTTCTCACTTGCCCCACCCGGCCCTTGGGTTGACGCCTGTCAGTAGGATCGTCGCCAGCGCCAACGGCAAGTGAATTGGCCGGGGGGACCGTCAAAAACGGGGGCGGCCCTATCTCTCTGCGATTTGCGTGAAGGACTGGTGCCTCGGTGAGCGTGGTCATCGTCAAGCGCCCGCCTCGGGCCCTGCCGCCCGATGTCAGCGGTGAGGAGGTACGCCTCGAACCGCCGCCGGAGCTGCCGCGCCAGGAGGACCAGGGCCTCCTGATGAACCTGCTGCCCATGCTGGGTATGGGCAGTTCGGCGGCCTTCTTCTTCGTCGGCGGGCAGCCGTTCATGAAGATCATGGGCGGTCTGATGGTCGCCTCGACGCTGGCGATGGCGATCGCCCAGATCATCAAGGCGCGGCAGGGGCCTTCGGGGCAGATGGCCCAGGAGCGCACCGACTACCTGAAGTACCTGTCCCAGACGCGGCGTCAGGTGCGGCGTACCGCGCGCAAGCAGCGCGACGCCCAGTTCTACCTGCACCCGAGCCCGGACCAGCTGTGGTCGCTCGTCGCCGAGGGCCGCCGCGTGTGGGAACGGCGGGCCACCGATGGAGATTTCGCACAGGTTCGGCTCGGCCTCGGTCCGCAGCAGCTGGCGACTCCGCTGGCGGCTCCGGAGACCGCTCCGGTCGATGAGCTGGAGCCGCTGACCGCGCACGCGATGAAGCAGTTCCTCAGCTCCCACGGCTCGATAGAGAACCTGCCGCTCGCGGTGTCGCTGCGGGCCTTCTACCACCTGACGGTCTCCGGCGATCCGGAGACGGTGTACGGCGCTTCGCGCGCGATGATCGCCCAGCTGGTGGCGCTGCAGTCGCCGGAGGACCTGCTGGTCGCGGTGGTCGCCGCGCCCGGCGCGCTCCCGGAGTGGGAGTGGGTGAAGTGGCTGCCGCACGCGCAGGACACCACGCACGACGGGGCCGGTACGAAGCGGCTCATCGTCGGTGACCTGATGGAGGTCGAGGAGCTGATCGCGGACGTCCTGGACGGGCGCGGCCGCTTCAACACGCAGGCGCCGCCGGTCCTGGACGTGCCGCACATCGTCATCGTGCTCGACGGCGGCGGGGTCCCGGAGGACTCGGTCATCGCCGGCGCGGAGGGCCTGCAGGGCGTCACGATCCTGGAGGTCGTCCCCGGCGACCTGGACGAGATGCGCAGCAGCCTGGCGGTGGAGGTCTACCCGGGCCGGCTGCGGCTGGAGTCGGCGAGCGGCGCGGTCTACACAGGCGTGCCGGACGTGCTGTCGGTGGCGGAGGCCGAGGCGCTGGCCCGTCAGCTCGCGCCGCTGCGGATGGGCTCGGCGGACGGCGACGACCCGCTGCTGGGCAACCTGGACTTCACCGACCTGATGGGTATCGGCGACGCCGGCGCGGTGGACGTGTCCCGCACCTGGCGGCCGCGCTCGCTGCCGGAGCGGCTGCGGGTGCCGATCGGTGTCGACAAGGACGGCCAGCCCGTCATGCTCGACATCAAGGAGGCCTCGCAGGCCGGTATGGGCCCGCACGGCCTGTGCGTCGGCGCGACCGGCTCCGGCAAGTCCGAGGTGCTGCGCACGCTGGTGCTCGCGCTGGCGGTGACGCACTCCTCGGAGACGCTCAACTTCATCCTCGCCGACTTCAAGGGCGGCGCGACCTTCGCCGGCATGTCGGAGATGCCTCACGTGGCGGCGGTCATCACCAACCTCGCCGACGACCTGACGATGGTCGACCGCATGCGCGACTCGATCACCGGTGAGCTGCAGCGCCGTCAGGAACTGCTGCGTACGGCGGGCAACTACGCCAACATCACGGACTACGAGAAGGCGCGTGCGGCCGG
Organism: Streptomyces sp. NBC_01537; assembly: GCF_045040445.1. Classification (NCBI taxonomy): domain Bacteria; kingdom Bacillati; phylum Actinomycetota; class Actinomycetes; order Kitasatosporales; family Streptomycetaceae; genus Streptomyces; species Streptomyces sp. NBC_01537. The sequence goes on from NZ_CP109392.1 coordinate 2,639,277, forward strand.
CGCCGCGCTGGAGCCGCTGCCCTCGCTGGTGATGGTGCTGGACGAGTTCTCCGAACTGCTCACCGCGCGGCCGGACTTCATCGACATGTTCATCCAGATCGGCCGGATCGGCCGTTCCATGGGTGTGCACATGCTGCTCGCCTCGCAGCGCCTGGAGGAGGGCAAGCTGCGCGGCCTGGACACCTTCCTGTCCTACCGGCTGGGTCTGCGCACCTTCTCGGCGGCCGAGTCGCGTACGGCGATCGGTGTCCCGGACGCGTACCACCTGCCCAATGTGCCGGGCTCGGGCATCCTGAAGTACGACACCGAGACGATGGTGCAGTTCAAGGCGGCGTACGTCTCCGGTGCCTACCGGCCGGGCGGTGGCGGGGGCCGGGTCGGCGGGAGCCGGACGGACCGGCTGCCGGTGCCCTTCACGGCGGCGCCGGTCGAGATGCGGATGATCGAGGAGCCGGCGGACTACGAGCCGGAGGTCCCGCAGACCGACGACGCGCTGGCCGACACGGTGCTCGATGTCATCGTGCAGCGCATGCAGGGCCAGGGCCCGCCCGCGCACCAGGTGTGGCTGCCGCCGCTGTCGGAGTCGCCGACGGTGAACCAGCTGCTGCCTGCGCTGGCCGCGACCCCGGAGCGGGGCGCGCACGCGCCGGAGTACCCGCTGCTGGGCAAGCTGGTGGTGCCGGTGGCGATCGTGGACAAGCCGTTCGAGCAGCGCCGGGACGTGATGTACCTGGACTTCTCGGGTTCGGCGGGTCACGGGCTGGTGGTCGGCGGTCCGCAGTCGGGCAAGTCGACGCTGATCCGGACGATGATCGCGGGCTTCGCGCTGACCCACACCCCGGTCGAGGTGCAGTTCTACTGCCTGGACTTCGGCGGCGGCGGCATGCTGGCCTTCGAGGGTCTGCCGCATGTCGGCGGCGTCGCCTCCCGGCTGGACGCGGAGAAGATCCGCCGTACGGTCGCCGAGGTCACCGGCATCCTGAACGCCCGCGAGGAGTTCTTCCGGGCCAACAACATCGACTCCATCAACACCTACCGGCAGCGCCGGGCGGCCGGTGCCTACCCGGACCAGGCCTGGGGCGATGTCTTCCTGATCATCGACGGCTGGGGCACCTTCAAGACCGACTACGAGCTGCTGGACCCGGTGATCCTGGACATCGCCGCCCGCGGCCTCGGCTTCGGCATCCACCTGGTGCTCGGCGCCTCCCGCTACACCGAGGTCCGGCCCGCGCTGCGCGACCAGCTGCTGAACCGGGTCGAGCTGCGGCTCGGCGACGCGATGGAGTCTGAGTTCGACCGCAAGAAGGCCGAGGCGGTGCCCGCGGGCATGCCGGGCCGCGGTCTGTCACCGGAGAAGCTCAACTTCCTGGCCGGCCTGCCGCGCCTGGACGGCGTGAGCGAAACCGACTCGCTCGGCGACGGCATGGCGCACCTGGTCCAGACGGTCTCCGAGCACTGGCAGGGCCCCCCGGCCCCGCCCGTGCGGATGCTGCCGACCCGGCTGCTGGTCAGCGAGCTGCCCAAGGGCAACGACTACCCGGAGCGCGGTATCGCCTTCGGCGTGGACGAGACCACGCTGCAGCCCGCGTTCATCGATTTCGAGACCGACCCGCTGTTCATCATCTACGGCGAGAGCGAGTCGGGTAAGTCCTCGCTGCTGCGGCTGCTCTCCAAGCAGATCGCGGAGCGCTACCCGGCCGAGAAGGCGCTCCTGGTCGTCTCCGACTACCGGCGCGCGCTGCTGGGCGAGGTCCCCGACAGCCACCTGTACAAGTACTGCGCCGCGGCGCCGTCCCTGCAGGAGGTCATCACCGGGCTGGCCGGCTCGATGGGCCGGCGTATGCCCGGCCCGGACGTCACGCCGGACCAGCTGCGCAACCGGTCCTGGTACGACCTGCCGGACGCCTTCGTCATCGTCGACGACTACGACCTGGTCGCCACGAGCAGCGGCAACCCGCTGCAGCCGCTGCTGGAGTACCTGCCGTTCGCGCGTGACCTGGGGCTGCGGCTGATCCTGGCGCGCAGCTCGCAGGGCGCGTCGCGGGCGTCGTTCGAGCCTGTCATGCAGCGTATGAAGGAGCTGGGCGCGCAGGCGCTCATCATGTCTGGCGACCCGCAGGAAGGGCCGCTGGTCGGCAGTACGAAGGCCGCACGGATGCCGCAGGGCCGCGGTCAGTTCGTGACCCGCAAGAAGGGCGCGCAGCTGGTGCAGACCGGCTGGCTGCCGACGAACTGACGGTTGAACGAAGCCGAGAGCGGCGGTGCCCGGTGGGCGCCGCCGCTCTCGGTTTCGTTTCGGGGCCTGGGCCCGGGCTCGGTCAGCCGAACGCGCCGAAACCCGCGGTGTCGGGCCCGCCGGGTGCGGGCGTACGCGCCCCGGCGGCGATGCCGAGGCCGCCGCTGGGTTTCTCCTTGGCGGGCACGGTGGCCACGGGGACGCCGATCACGCCGTTCGGCAGGTGGGCGCCTTCGGCGGCGGGCAGCGGGCCCGTCGGCGCCGACGGCCTGCCGCGTCCGGAGCCCTGCTTCTTCCGGCTGCCGCCGAGCTGCGCGCCGAGCTGGCTCAGCATGTTCCCCGCGTAGGCGATCTGCATGATGAGCTGGGTGTTGTCGGCCGCCGGTGCCGCCTCATCGCCGCCGGTGTCGGCCGCGTCGGTGCGCTCCGCCCGGTCCGCCCGGTCCGCCGCGTCGTCCAGGCCTGCGGCGGCCAGCTCGAAGACCGGGACCGCCTCGTCCACAGAGCCTTTCAGGCGGGTCCACTGCTCGCCGAAGGCGTCGGCGGCCGGCCCCCGCCAGTGGGTCTCGCGGGTGTCGCGCACCCGCTGGTCCAGGTCCTGGGTGATCCCTTCCAGGTGTTTCCCCATGGCCCGCCAGCTCTTTGCCGCTTCCCGCAGCGCTTCCGCGGTCACCGCGCTCCCCGTTCGTCCCCGTGTGGTCAATCGTGTCGTCGATCGTGTCGTCGATCATCAGCTTGTCGTAGGCCACGCTCGCACGTCACGCGCATGCTGTGAAGCGGCATCCACAAGGCCCATGCGCAGTCCGCACACGGCGTACCGGACAATCGGCCGGGTGACCGACGCGAAAGAACTCCAGGCCGATTGCTCCAACTGCTTCGGGCTGTGCTGTGTCGCGCTGCCTTTCGCCGCCTCCGCCGACTTCGCGGTCGACAAGGCCGCCGGGAAGCCGTGCGGGAATCTGCAGGCCGACTTCCGCTGCGGCATCCACACCCGTCTGCGCGAGCGCGGTTTCTCCGGCTGCACGGTCTTCGACTGCTTCGGCGCGGGCCAGAAGGTCTCCCAGATCACCTTCGGCGGCAAGGACTGGCGGCAGGCCCCGGACACAGCGCGGCAGATGTTCGACGTCTTCCCCGTCATGCGCATGCTGCACGAGCTGCTCCGGTACGTCACCGAAGCGCTCGCGCTGCCGCCGGCCGCCCCGGTTCACGGCGCCCTGCGCAGCGCGCGCGACGAGCTGGACCGCCACACGCGCAGCAGCCCCGAGGCGCTCACCGGGCTGGACATGGCGGCGCTCCGCCACGAGGTCAACGAGTCGCTGGTGCGCGCGAGCGAACTCGTACGGGCAGCCGTCCCGGGCCACAGGCGGAACCACCGCGGAGCCGACCTCATCGGAGCCCGGCTGCGCGGTGCGAACCTGCGGGGCGCCAGCCTGCGCGGGGCCCGCCTCATCGCGGCCGACCTGCGCGGCGCGGATCTGCGGACGGCCGATCTGATCGGCGCCGACCTGCGCGATGCCGACCTGCGCGGCGCCGATCTCACCGGAGCCGTCTTCGTCACCCAGTCCCAGCTCAACGCCGCCAAGGGCGACGCGGACACCAGGCTGCCGCCGGGGCTCACCCGCCCGGCGCACTGGTGATCGTCACTTGCGGGCCGGGTGCCACTGCAGGCCCCACCCGTACGCCATGTCCGCCGTCTGCTGCATGCTGATCCCCGGCTGCGGCGGCAGATAGCGGGACTCGCGCTGCACGACCAGATCGCCGCCGTGATTGGTGATGAGCGCGAGTGCGCAGACCCGGGCGGGCACGGTGCACTCGTCGAGCGAGAAGTCGACCGGCGCGCCGAACTGCGGCTGGAGGGTGACGGTGGCGTGCAGGCCCGCGAAGCCGCCGCTGCCCTGGTAGATGATCACGAAGATCAGGATCCTGCGGAACTCGGCGGCATGGTCGAGGTTGACGGTGAGGTTCTCGCCGGTCGCGACCGCGCCGGTGCGGTCGTCACCGTCGAGATGGATGTACGGAATCCCGTCCAGCGAGCCGAAGTTGCCGCCGACGGCCTGCACGATGCCCTTGCGGCCGTCGTTCAGCTCCCACAGCGCGCACAGGTCGAGGTCCGTCGTGGGCGGCGGCGCCGCGGGTCCCGCCACCTTGGCGAGCTTGCGCATCCAGCCGCCGCCGGAGGAGCCGGGGCGGGACTGCTGGGCGGACTGCCAGTTGAGGTTGACCCGCATCGCGCCGGAGGTGCCGCCCTGCTTGGTGAGCGAGACGGAGGGCGCGTGCTTGGTCAGCGTGATCTTGCTGAGGCTGACGGGCGCGGCCGGGGGCCCTGGTGGCGGCGGCGGAGGCGGGGCCATCGGCATGGGCGGCGGCGGGCCGGCCGGCATCGCGGGCGGGGCGGGCGGGGAGTACGGGGCGGGCACCGCGGGCTGCGCGGGCGGGGGCACCGGGGGCTCGTCCTCCACCGTGATGCCGAAGTCCGTCGCCAGGCCGGCCAGCCCGCTCTCGTATCCCTGCCCGACCGCCCGGAACTTCCACGCGCCCTGCCTGCGGTACAGCTCCCCCAGCACGAACGCCGTCTCCACCGTGGCGTCCGCGCTGTCGAACCGCGCGATCTCCGCCCCGCTCCCCGCGTCCAGGACCCGCACATGCAGCCCCGGCACCTGCCCGAAGCTCCCGCCGTCCGCCGAGGCCGCCAGCACCACCGTCTCCACGGCGGGCTCCAGCCGTGCCAGGTCGACGGTCAGCGCGTCCGTGATCCCGCCCGCCGGCGACGGGGCCTTGCCCTCATGGCGTACCGCGCCCGAGGCGTCCGACGGCTGGTTGTAGAACACGAAGTCCGCGTCCGAGCGCACCTTCCCGCCCGCCAGCAGCAGCGCCGACGCGTCGGCATCCGGCACGCCGGGGCCCGTGCCCCAGCCGAGCTCCACGCGCACGACCGGCGCGGGCACCGGCACGTTCATGCCCTTCTGAATCAGCATCAGCACTTCCCCTGTAAGCGGCGGTCTCTACCGCCCATCCTCCCCGCCGTCGCCCGCGCGCGCAGCATCGGGTCGCAAGCTGCCTGCCGCACCCTCCCACCCGGGTCCGCCGGGAACTGCCCGGACCGCCCGGACGTCACCTGGATCATGAACGATCCTGATCCCCACGACGTCGAACTGGCAGCCGACCTCCGTTCGATCGTCAGTGACTACCCCTACTGCGATCCCGCCGCGACGCTCGACGACTGCGCGGAGCGACTCGCCGGCGATCCGCACGGCGACGAGCGGGGCGGGCTGGTCATCATTCTCAACGCGACCTGCTGGTACGCCTCTTCCGGCCGTATCGGCTCGGGCAAGGTGCTGCAGAGGATGACCGAGGCGCTCGTGGCCGCCCGGTCCGGTCTGCCGGACCTCGACGACGCCGCCGCCTGCGAGCATCCGCACCCCGATTTCGGCAACGCGCTGGAGCACGCCGTCACCGTGGGCGCGTATCTGCTGAGTCCGGGCGGCAGGGCGGCCTACGAGCAGGACGAGGACGAGCGGTTCATGGACGACACCCCGCTGAAGGTCTGGCTCTGCCCGGCGTTCCTGGGGCAGCTGGCCGACGAGGCGATCGGGCAGCTCCGGTCAGGGTACGAGGATCTTTTCGGCGAGCGGGAGACCGGGCATCTCGACGCAAGATATGTGCGGCCCGAGGACGGCCGGGTCGACTTCCCGGCGCTCACCCGCGCCATCGTCCAGCGGTGGAGGAGCGACCAGGAATCGGCGGAAGCCGGCCTGTGGGCCGCCCGGCGCTGGATTGCGGGCGAAGGCGCCGCCGATGACCGACTCGGCCTCTACCTCGCCATGTGCGCCTGCGTCTTCGCGTGGCACGAGGGCATGCCGACAACCTTCTTCCGCGAACTGGAAGCCGCGGTCAGGACGGTCGACCTCACCCCACTCGACGCCCCCTGCGCCCACGACGGTGAGACCCACCCCTGGGCCGCGGCCCACCACGCCGGCGGAGTGGACGGCACCATCACCGCCCTCAACGCCACCTACGCCGCCGATGAGTTCGACGCTCCCGGCGGCCCCTTCACCCTCGGGCAGTGGACGTGCCCGAAGCAGGCCGCGGAACTGGCGCAGCAGGCCATCAGTGACTTCGCGGACTGGCGCCACATGCGCGGGGACGACGGGGACGACGAGGACTGGGGCTGACGGATCGGGTCGTCGCCCGGTCACTCGTCCTGGAGGGCGCTCGTCCAGACGCTGGACACCGCCCCTTCCTCGTCGACCCAGTCCAGCTCGGTCTCGATCTGTTCCCTGAGCTCGTCCCGCTCGGCCCGGCTGGAAGCCATGGTGAGCAGGCAGCGGAGCGGCACATAGCTCTGCAGCATCGCGAGGAACGTGCCGAGGCCGGCGGCGACCAGGGGGTCATGGTCGTCGTACTCGTCCGCCGGCGCGCGGTAGACCCTTCCCTCCTCGCCGTCGAGGACGATCGCGCCGCCCATCCAGATGCCGAGCCGGAAGTACGGGCCGTCACCGGCGGAATCGGGGATGACGTCCTCGTCGGCGTCACCCCAGAGGTCGTCGAGGGTCAGCTCGGCCCAGTCCAGCTCGTCGGCCGGGGGCAGTGACATCTCCGCCCCTGTGAAGGCGGGCAGGCCGATCTCGGCCAGCACCCGGCGGGCCTCTGCGTCGCGGAGCCCGTCGGGCAGGTCCGGCTCCGGTACGCGCCGGACCGCGCCGGCCCCGAAGACGGTGGTGAGGACGTCCGGATCCGGGGTGCTCCAGGTCTGCGGGGTCGCTTCGACCGCCGTCCCGAAGTCGGCGAGGAACGGCTCGCCGTGGATGGGAACGATCTCCTGGAAACGGGACGGATCAGCGGGCTCGATCGCGAAGAGCCCGCCCATCCCGGCCTGGACGACCATGTCGTCGAAGCGGACTGCGGCGGTCAGAAAGGCCGGCTCCACATTGCCGTACGCGGTCAGTTGCACCCAGGGCTGCGTGGCGCCGGTGGCCTCGCCGACGGGCCATTGCGGCTGCGCCTGGCCCGGTTCCGGGACGGCGCCGGGCCACGGGCCGGCGAGCAGTTCGCCGGTGCGGGCGTCCCAGAGATGGAAACGTGTGTCCCACATGCCCTCGGAGACGACGGCCTTGCGGCCGGGCACGGGAGTGAGCGAGACCTTCTGGACGGCGCCGGGCCGCAGGTATCCGGCCCGGACTCCGCCGGGTGGCCGCCAGCGCGTCCAGCGGGTGCGCCAGGGCAGGGCGAGGCCGGAGAGTTCAATGTCCTGCGCCAGGGCGTGGTCGCCGCGGGCGGTGCTCATCAGGTGGAGCCAGGAGGCCCATTCGCCCTGACCGAGGGAGTCCACGCCGCTGAGCCAGAGGTTCGCGGCGTCACCCGAGGCGGTCTCGGTGTCCATGGCCAGTGCGGCCTCGCGGTAGTGACAGGCCGCCGCGTCAAGGAGGGCCACCTGGTCGAGCTGCGCCACCACCTTGCCGTCCCGCTGCACGGCGTCGAAGCGCCCCGCCTGGACGGCGTGCATCGCCAGGCCGTGCGCGGCGTACCGGCCGGCCGGTCCCGCGGCGGCCCAGCCCGCCGGGTGTTCCCAGGCTCCGGCGGCTTCCAGCAGCCAGGTCAGCAGACGGTCGTGGATGCGGCGGGCCTCATCGGGCGCGTACGCCGTGCGCAGCCGCCCGGCGTCACGTTCGTCGCCGAAGCGGACCAGCTCACCGTCGAGTGCCAAACTCCGTGGCGAGCGGCGGGCCAGCTCGGCCAGCTCCCGCTCGGGCAGGTCGGGACCGTCGGCGGCGCGGAGCAGAGCCCGCCAGACCGTGAGCGGTACCGGACGCGGTTCGGCGAGAGCCAGAACGCGGACGGCCGCATCCGGGGCCGACAGTGGATCCTCCTCCGGGGTCCCGGTGCCGTTCTCTGGTGTCACCAGGAGCGCCAGCCGGTCCGTACGGCGGCGCTCGCCCGGCTCGGTCTCCACGATCACTTTGACGCGGCCCTGCCGCACGAGGCCGTCGGCCAGCTCACGGACGACCCGGCCGGGCTGCGAGGACCGGCGGGTGGCGCCAGCCCTGTGGGCGTTCAGGATGACGACCGGGCCGTCGCCGAGGCCGGATTTCGCAAGGGCGGGTCCCCAGTTCGCCCGCCGGAGCCGGTCCTGCGGCAGTCCGGCGGCGCTCAGCACCCGGGCCAGGATCTCCTCCGCCGTCAGACCGGTGGCGTCCACGGTCACCGATCCGGGCAGCGCCTCCGCCGTGCGCAGCAGGATCTCGCTGCGCCCCGAGCCGGGGGCTCCGGCCACCTCCGCCACCCACCGGTCGCGGTCCTCGCTCCGCCACGCGAGCAGCCGTGCGACTGCTGCCTGCGCGGGCACCGGCTCGTACGCGGCTTCGGGGAGATCCATGTAGTCCTTGGAGTCCTTCCGTACGCGGACCGTCGGATTGCCGGTTGCGGGCTACAACTGCGGCGCGACGGTGCGCCACACCTCTTCGGTGAAGTCTACGCGGGCCTGCATCTGCCGCTCCATCTCCGCCTCGGCCGCGGAGAGCGGATGCGCCTGGTCGACCCGGTCGTTGACGGCGTCCCTCACGTCCTTGGGCAGCTTCCGCTCGCCCTTGGGGAGATTCTTGCGCTCTTCCTTGTAGAGGTCGTTTCTCATCTTGTTCCTCGCGTCGACCGCATCCTTGTCGATCCGGTACGTCGTGCTGTAGTGGACCGGGATGCCCTTGAGGTTGTTGTGGATGAGGTCGGCGCAGTTGCCCTTGCCCTTCCCGCCCTTCTTGGTGCCGCAGGGTTCCCGCTCGGTGTACAGCGCCTGCGGGGTGTACTCCTGCCTGCCGGACGCCCGCGCCTCCTTGTTCACCTCGTTCACCCAGTCGAGCAGCGCCTGCTCGGAGTGCTTCCCGGATACCCCGCCCGATGAGGGAGAGGGATACGACGAGTCCACGATGAACTCGGTGCCATGGGGGCCGGAAACCTCGACGACCGCGTAGTTGCGGCCTGTCAGGTCCGGGGTGTGCTTGGTGATGTTGCCTTGCGGATCGGCCCCGGTCACGGTCTTGAGCAGCCCCGAGAGATCGTTCTTCCCGCGGTTGTGATGCAGCCGGGCGCCCTCGGAGGTGGCGTCGGTCCGATGCGGGTGCGAGGTGACCCCGTACTCCTGGTGGAAGGTGTGGCTCATCCGCCCCAGCGTGGCGACGACGGCCAGCCGCTCGCCCTGGCTGAGGTTGTTGAAGCCCGGCAGGGCCGTTCCCAGCTGATCGGCCGTGAAGGTGGTCGGCCGGTCCGGGTGCGTGCCGGGGTTCGCGGCATCGCCGGCCGCAACCGACAGCACGTGGGCGAAGCTGCCGTCCTGGGCCCACTGCCGCATGTGGTTGTCGAGGTTGGTGTGGTCCTCGATCCGCTGTACGGGATTGCTTACGCGGACCCTTGACTGGCCGGCGTCCGGCGGAAGGCCGTCGCGAAGCTCGTCCTTCCCTTCCCGATGGGGCTGCCCGGAGTCGGCGTCGTCCTCGTTGTCCGTGTCGCCGTCCGCGTCACGGTCCGTCAGGTCGTCACCGGGGTCCGTCTCGCCATCGGCGTCACGGTCCGACAGGCCGTCCGAGTCCGGGTCGGTCCCGCCGTCCGTGGTCGTGCCGTTGTCGCTGTCACGCGGAGGCGCTTGCGACGGCGGGTCGGCCATCGTGATGTCGCCGTCCGCGTCCTGCTCCGTGTGGCGTTTCTTCCTGCTGGGCTCGCCGGTGTCCTGGCCGTCCTGACTGCTGTCCCCGTCCGTGGACGTATCGTCCGGTTCCTTGCGCTTCGGGCCGCCGGCCGGAGTGGCGTCCGGACGGCGGTCGGTGGTCGCGGGACGGCTGTCGGCGGGCCGGTTGGTTCCGGCGGACGGGGTGGGAGAGGAGGGGCTGACGGGGCGACGGTCGGGGTCGAGGGGGATGGCGAAGACGCCGTTGTCGCCGTTGTGGAGGGGGGTGTTGGAGCGCTGGCCGGTCTGGGAGTCGATGTAGGTGATCTCGCCGTTGTGGTTGACGGCGTTCCAGGCGTGGGCGCGGCCGTTGGCATCGGAGGTGATGATGACGGCCTGCGAGCCGTGGCCGGAGTCGCGGAGGGTCGATTCCAGGTTGGTGAAGGCGTCCTTGCCGTTGCCCATGTCGGAGAACTTCGCGCCGAGGGTGTCCTCGATACGGTCCCGGCCGCCGGTCTCGCCCCGGTCGGAGGGGTTGCCGTCGGCGTCGGTGTCGGGGGTGCGCGAGGCTGCGGCGGTCGGGTTGCCGGAGTACGTGTCGACGGTGGACAGGGCGGTGTCGACGCAGTTGTTGTTGCGGCCCGGCTCGCTGGGGTCGGTGCCGTTGATGTTCTGCGTCCAGGTCCCGTCGTTGGGATCGGGGTGGCGGACCGGGTCGCCGTTCTCGTCCTTGGGGACGACGGCTTCCAGGTTGTCCTGGTCGTCGGGACGCGGGCCTTCGACGCCGCCGGGCTGGTCGTACGGGCGCGAGTCGGAGGCCGGGCGCGGGGGCCCTTGCGGGGTGCCGGCGGGCTGGTTCTGCTGCGGGTGGCCGCCCGTGTTCTGCGCCGGGATGCTGGCGTGGAGGTGGACGGGGGGCGGGACGGTGTGCTGGCTCTGCGAGTTGGCCGGGTTCGACGGGTTTTGCGAGGCCGGAGCGGTCTGCGAGTTCGGCGGGCTCGACGGGTTCGGCGGCGACTGCTGGGCCGGAGGCTGCGCAGACGGGGTCTGCGCGGACGGGGTCTGCGGAGTCCCCGGCGTGGGAGTCGTGCCGGGTGCGGGGGTCGTGCCGGGCGCGGGCGTTGCGCTCGGCGGGGCGTTTCGGCCCGGGGTGCCGCTGGGGTTCGGCGGGGTGGTCGTGCTCGTACTCGCGCCCGAGTTGGAGCCGGTGCCGTTGCTGGGGGTGGTGCTCGGGGTAGTGCTGGGCGTCGAGGCCGGGGAGCTGCTCGGGCTCGTGCTCGGGCTGGGGGTGGCCGTCGGCGTCGTGACCGGCGTCGTCGCCCGGGTCGGCGTGCTCGGCGTGCTCGGCGTCGTGTTCCCGCTCGGGTTCGCGCCGGTGACCGGGTTGCTCGCCGGGGTGGGGGTACGCGTCGGTGTCGAGGACGACGTCGGAGAAGGCGTGCCGGGGCTCCCACTCGGGCTCGTGCCCGGGGTGGTACTCGGCGTCGTGTTCGGCGTCGTGTTCCCGGTCGGCGTGTTGGTGCCGCCGGTCGGGTTCGGGCTGGTGGTCGTGGCCGCGCTCGTCGTCGTGGTCGGCGTCGCCGCCGGGGAGGTGTCCCGGTTCGGCGTACCCGGGCTCGTGCTCGGGCTTGTGCCGGGGGTCGTCGTCGGCGTCGCACTCGGTGGCGTGCTCCGGCTCGGCGTGCCCGTGCCCGTACCGGTGTTGGAGCCGCCGGTCGGGTTGGGGCCGGTGACCGGGTTACTCGCCGGGGCAGGCGTCCGGGGCGGCGTCGAGGGGGACGACGACGGGGAGGGGGTGCCCGCGGACGTCACGTTCGGGCTGCTGACCGGGGTACTGCCTGCGGGGGTTGTCGTCGGTGCGCTCGTGGCGGTGGTGGTGGGCCGGGAGGTGGCGGGGCCGGCACTGTCCAGGTTGGGGCTGGAGGGCATGCCGGAGGCGGGCGACGAGGATGTGTGGCTGGTGGAGCCGGGGTCCGGGCTCTGGTGGGTGGGGGTGTAGGTCTGGCTGAGGTCGGGCCCGGTGAAGCTGTCGGAGACCGTACGCACGTTGGAGGAGTCGGACGCTCCCGTGGTGTGTGAAGCCGGTGTGTACGTGGTCGGGTTGGGCCCGGAGAACGAATCGCCGGAGGAGCTGTGCTGGATGGGGGACGACGCTACGCCGCTGCCGGTGCTCGGGGTCGGCGTCGGTGTGCCTGGGTCTGCCGTTGTCGTTGCCGCCGGCGGATCGAACGGGCTGGGGGTGTAGCTGTCGGGGGTGCTCGCGACCGCGGGCGACGGTGTCGCTGTCGGGGAGCTGTCCGGGGAGTTCGACCCTGCGGGTGTGGTGGTGGGCGTCGAGTCCGGGGTGGTCGGGCTGGAGGAGTTCGAGGAGTTCGAAGAGCCGTTGTTGCCCGGGGTCGAGTCCGGCGACGTGTTGGTGTTGCTGTTCGGGCTCGAACTCGTATCCGTGTTCGCGTTCGAGCTCGGGCTCGGGCTCGAATTGCCGTTCTGACTCGCGTTCGCATTCGGGCTCGTGTTGTTCGGGCTCGTATTCGAACTGCTCGACGACGAGGAGTCCGACCCGTCGGCGCTGCCGCTGTCGGCACTGCCGCTGTCGCCGTCACCGCTGTCGCCGCCCTCGCCGTCCGACCCGTGGCCGGCCGCGTTGTGCACGTGGCGCCCGGCCCGCTCCCCCAGGCCGTCCCGGAGGCCCTCGGCGATCGTCTGCGGGGTGTTCTTGATCTGCTCGACGGCCGCGTCGGCGCCGGTCTTGACCGTCTGGCCGACGTCGATGCTCTTCTGGGCGCCGAAGTTGACGTTGAGGGACTGGGTGATCAGGTCCGTGATCATCGCTTCGAGGGCGGAGATCGCGGGCTCCTTCATCGCCTCGACGACCGCCTCGATCAGGGCTTCCTTGAGCTCCTTGAGGATCCGGCGCACGATCAGTCTCGTCGCCTGCGTCATCCCCGCCACCCCGAGTTCGGACAGACCGAACGTGAAGGGTGCGGCCGCCTGTGCCGCGATGATCTCCGCGGCCAGAATCGCCAACTGCACGATCACCGCGGCCTTGCCCGCGATCACGATGGCGGCCGCCGCGTCCAGTACGCCGGCAACGACCAGGGCCACCGTCTGGGCGTCGTCCAGGTAACCGGAGCCGTTCCCGGAGAACTTGTCCCAGGTGCCCTTGAAGCCGTCGATCGAGTCGCCGTAGTTCTCGGAGATCACGTTGCCGGCCGAGGAGACGCCCGCGTACTGGAGCTGCTGCACGTCCTGGGCGAACTGCCGCCAGTGCTCCGCGGACTCGATGAGCTTGTCCTCGTCCGCCGTCGGCCAGTCCATGCCGAGCATCTCGTTGAGGACCCACTCAAGCCAGTCCGGCAGCATGATGGACATGCGGTAACTCCCCCGTGGGTGTGCTGTGTTGTCGGACTACGAGCGATCGAATGCGGAGTCAGGCGGCGGTGGTCGGCGGCGCGAGCCGTTTGATCAGACCGCCCTGGACCTGTTCGTTCGCCTGCTCCTGCTCCATGAGCGCATTGTTGAACGTCTCGTTGGAGTCATGGTTCTTGCCCATGGCCTGCAGGGCGTCACCGATGTCGCCGAGCTTGGTCGAAAGATAGTCCATCGACTGGTACATGCCATCCCGCACGCCGGTATAGACCACGCCGAACTTCTCGCCGATGTCGTCATCGCCCCACGGGGGCGTGCCGGACCCCTCCAGGCGGGTGAGGTTGTCCTGGAGACGGGTCAGCGCCTCACCGAAGGACTGGCCGATGGTCTTGAAGTTGGAGCCCTCCGAATCGAGGACGTCGGTTGCGGTTTTGAGCCCGTCCTGTCCCACAACTTCCCCTGTTCTCAAGCTGTTTACAGTCGGCGCACTGGCTGCACCGGCAGCTTACCGACGGCTGCCGGTGCATCCTGGTCGCGCACATGTCACAGGTTTGTTCTAGATCTAGATACGGCCGCGGCGCGAACGCGGGCGCGGGGTGTCGGGCTGCGGCTGGGTGGGGGCGTCACGCTCGGCCTGCTCGCGGGCCTCGGCCTCCTCCTGCTCGCGGCGGTAGCGCTCGGCGGCCTCGCGGTTGCGCTCGGCCTCCTCGGGGGTCATGTTCTCCGCCGCGCGCTTGATCTTCATCATGCTGTCGCCCAGGGCGTCGAGGTACGTCCCGCCCTTCGCGACATCCGTCATGCTGAGGCGGCCGGTGAGGACCTCGCGGGCCATCTGCTGGAGCTGGGGCGGCACGTTGGGGTTGTCGCGCAGCGTGCGCAGGGATTTGTGGAGGCGCGCGGCCTGGACCGGGTCCTTGGCGTCCTCCATCAGGTCGTCGTCGGTGACCTCGCGCTCGTTGCGCTCGATGCTCATGGGTGCGCCCCCGTCTCGAAAAGTACGTGCGCATGCCATAGTGCCAGGCGTCCGGGGCCTGAAACCATGGCCATAGGATCAGCGTCCGTAAGTAGCGCATGCGCACCGCACGCGACGCGCGTACCGCGCGTATCGCACGCACGGAATCGACGAATTGCTTCAGCGAAGGGCGGCAGGGCCATGGGCGGCCAGTACGAACCGCATCCGCACATCGGCGGCCGGACGGCCGCGTTGCGCGCGCTGGCCGCGTGGCGGATGGAGTGGCCCGGGACGCCCAGATGCGTGCTGCTGACGGGGAGTCCGGGGAGCGGGGTGTCACGGCTGCTGGTCGGCTTTCTGATGCTGTGCGACCCGGAGTACCGCAAGCAGCTGCCGCTGGACCGGCTGGACCCGGCGATCGTGCCCCCGGACCTGCCCGCGCCCGCCGTGCCGGGACCGGAGGGGCTGACGGCGGCGCAGGTGCTGTGGGTGCTGGCGGACCACTTCGGGCTGAAGGCGTCGCGGGCCGACGACGTGTACGCCGAACTGGCCGCGCTGGACGTGCCGGTGACCGTTGTCGTGCCGGACGTGGACCGGGCCGGGGCGCTGCGGGTGGTGGACGAACCTGCCCGGCTGGTGCGGGAGATGCTGCTGCCGCTGGCGGCGACGGAGACCGTACGGCTGCTCGCGGACGTACCGCGCGCGCTGGCCGCCGAACTGGCCGCCGCCCTGCCGTCGGGGACGGTGCAGGTCATCGACCTGGACGAGCCGGAATGGGCCGACCCGGAAGGGCTGGTGCTCCAGGCGGACGCGCTGCTGGACCCCCGGTTCGGCGCGCCGGCGCTGCCGTTCACCTCGGACCCGGCGGCAAGGCGGGCGCTGGCGGAGGCGATCGCACGCCGCGCCGGGGCCGGCCGGCTGACCGTACAGCTCGCCGTGAACGGCATCCTGATGCACCCGGAGGGCTTCGACCCGTCCGACGACAAGGCGCTGCCCAGCGGCATCGGCGAGGCCCTTGACCTGCACGCGCGCCGGCTGGGCGCGGAACCGGAACTGCTGCGGCAGATCCTCGCGCCACTGGCCTTCGCCGAGGGCGAGGGGCTGCCGCTGGCTCTGTGGGCGCCGCTGGCGAGCGCGGTCGCGGGGCGGGAGATGGCCGAGGCGATCGCGGGGGCGATGGCGCTGGCCGGGCCTTTTGTCATACCCGTCGAGGCGGCCGAGGCAGGGGACGACGCAGAGGACGCCGAAGGGGATGCCGACCGTACGCTGCTGAAGCTGCTGCACCCCGCGCTGGCCACGGAGATCCGCTCCGGCTTCCCCGACAGCGGACGCGCGGCCCAGGCGCAGATCGCCGTCGCCCTGCTGGAGCAGGTGCCCGAGCAGAACTGGGCCAAGGCCGATCCGTACGTCCGCGACTACGTCGCCGGCCATGCCCTGGCCGCCGGCCTGCTGCCCCAGCTGCTCACCGACCCGGCCCTGTTCACCTACGCCGACCCGGTCGCGCTGCGGGCCGCCGTGGACGCGGTGCCGCTGGAGGCGCTGGGCGCCCCGGCCCGTACGTACCGCAGGCTCGCGCCGCTGCTGACCCGCAGCGAGGCTCCGGAGCTGCTCCGGGCCGCGCTGCTGGAGACGGCCTTCGTGGAGGACGGGCTGCCGGACTACGCGGACGCGATGCACGCGCTGGGGCTGCCACTGCCGTGGCGGACCCTGTGGAGCGTGACGGTGCCAGGGGTGAGCGCGGTGACCGTGGGGGCGCTGCCGCCGGCATCCGGTGAAACATCCGGTGAAAGCGGTGAGCCCGGAGCCGAGCCCGTGCCCGAGGCCGAGCCGGTGCCGCAGGCCGAGCCGGTGCCCGTCGCCGTCCTCGTGGTCCCCGCCGGAACGCCGGGTGCACTGCCGCTCGGCGAGGACGTGGCCGTCCTGGTGCACGGGCTCGACGGCCCGGCCCCCCTCGGCGCCGTCGACCCGGCCGCCGTCGTCCGCCCCGACGAGGAGGAGCGGGCTGCCGCGCCGCTCGCGCTGAGCCGCGGCGCGGACTACGTACGGGTCTGGGACCGCGCGGCCGAAGAGGTCGTCGCGGCCCTGATCTCCGACGTGCCGTTCACCGGGGCGGATCTCTCGCCCGACGGCGTCCTGCTGCTGGCCACCGAGCGCGGGGCCCGGGCCCTGCGGATCAACCGATAGCCTCATCCGTATCCGTGGAAAACCGTGTGAAGGAGCCCCTCCCCGTGATCAGCCAGGCGCAAGCGCTCGCGACCGCCGAACGTTGGCTCAACGGCCACGCCCCGCAGGAGCAGCACCGGCGGATCGGCATCCAGGAGTTCGACCTCGGATGGGTGGTGTGGGCGGTGCCGCCGCCCGTCGAGGTGGACCCGGTGACCGGGCAGCGCCGGCCGCCCGCCGACTTCGGCAACGCCTCCGGTGTCGTCGACCGGCGCACCGGCGAGCTCACCGTGTGGCCCTCGGTACCGGTCGACGAGGTCATCCGCATGTACCAGGCCAAGCACGGCGCCGGGGCCGACGCCTCCCAGGCCCCGCCGGTCACCGGCCCGGGCAACACCGCCGTCTTCTCCTACGTCGACCCGGCCAACGGCGAGGAGTCGACCCTCTTCCGCACCTCCGCCCCTGGTCAGCCGCCCGCCGAGTACCAGGCCTGGGCCGAGCTGCAGCGCATGGGCGTCCCGGCCGGCAATGTCGTCGCCGTCCACACCGACCTGCGGCCCAGCCTGCTTCCCGGCGGCTACACCGGAGACCTCATCCTCAGCGCCTTCCCGAACGCCTCCTTCTCCTGCTCCCAGGACTACGGCATGCGGCCGGAGGAACGCGCCGAGGGCATCGCCGCGCTCATCGACAGCGTCGAGTCCATGCACCGCGCGGCCGGCCAGCAGCCCCCTCCCCGCCCGCACCGCCTCCCCGTGCCGTCGGACGTCGCCGCGGCGGAGCCCGTACGCGATGTCGCTCTCGGCCGCGAGCTCGTCGAGGCTCTCGGCCCCGACGGCGTACGCCGCTACGACGCCGACGATCTCGCCGGCACCGAGCTCCCCGAGCCCGCCGTCGCCACCCTCACCTGGGCGGGCCTGCCCGCCGACATCCCGTTCTTCTTCGCCGCCGACCGCCCCGACGCGCCCCCGCCCGGCGGGCTCTTCACGGACGCCGCCACGCATCTGCGCGAGCGCGGCACCGAGGCCTCGGCCAAGGCCCTGGAGACCCTGGCCGGGCACGTCCGCATCGGCTCCGACGGCCTCTGCGCCATCACCGTCCAGTGCCGCGGCTCCGAACGCTGGGTCGGCTCCGTCTGGGCCGTCCACCCGCGTTCCGGCACCGGCCGCTTCATCAACCGGTCCGTCTCCGCCTTCGACCGCTCGCTGGCCCTGCTCGTCGAGACCCGGGAGGCGATGGACGGCATGAACCCCGCCGAGGCGGGCGCCGCCGTCGCCGCCTTCCAGGAGAAGCTCGCCGCCCTGGACCCGACGGCCCTGGGCGATGTCGAGAACTGGTGGACGGTCGTGGTCGAGCAGATGTGGCACGGGCTGTTCTGACCCGCTTCAGCCGACGCCCTGGCTCAGCTGCCCTCCCCGTCAGCACCTTCCGGGGCGAACAGCCGGGCCAGGGCGTCGTCCGTGGCCTCGCTGTCCCGGGCGCTGCTGACGAGCGCGCCGCCCATCGCGTCGAGGCGGCGGTGGACGCCTTCGAGAGCCGACATCGCGTGCTCGGCCAACTCGGCGTAATCCGCTGCCGCTTCGCGCGCCTCGGGCGCTTCGCTGAAGCCCGCCGCTGCCTCGAAGGTCCTGGCGTACTGCTCCAGGTCGTACGCGTGCGTCGCGAAACTCCTGCCGAGCTTCGCGACCTCCGCGTGGCTGATACCGAATCCGTCGGACATGAGATATCCCCGTACTTTCCCCGTTGTCGCGGGTGACCACCCTACAAGTCACGGGCGGGCGTAGCGGAGCAGCACCACCCCGTTGCCGAAAGCCCGGGTACCGGCGAGCTCCAGAGCCGTCCGTGCGTCCGCCGCCGGGAACAGCGCCTTGCCCCGCCCGATCAGCACCGGATGGACGTACACCCGGTACTCGTCGACCAGCCCGTGCTCCATGAACGCCGCCGCGAGATCCGCGCCCCCGAGCGCCAGATCCCCGCCCGGCTGCGCCTTGAGCGCCATGACCTCCTCGACGACGACCTCCCGCACGACCGTGGTGTTCCACCCGGCCCGCCCCGCCGGCAGCGTCCGGGAGTACACGGTCTTGGGCATCTCCCGCCAGATACCGGCGAACTCGGCCATCGGCCCGGTGATCGACGGGTCGGCGTCCGCGGTCGGCCAGAACTCCGCCATCAGCTCATGGGTGACGCGTCCGCTGAGGAAGCCGCCCATCGCCCCGAGCTCCTCGTTGAAGTGGCTGTGCAGCTCTTCGTCGACGAGGTGCCAGTCGATCTCGCGCTCCGGCCCCTCGATGAACCCGTCCAGGGACACCGACATCATCAGGATGATCTTTCTCATCACGGTCCTCGCAAGGTTCGTCAGGTTCGCTGTCCTGTCCGCTGTCCTGTTCGCCGTCGGGCTCGAAAAGGACCCTCCCTCGCAGGCGAGCTCCCCCGGCCGGTTACGATCCCGCACATGAGCGGCCCCGACACCGAGCCCGACATCACCACCCAACCCCGAACCGGGCTCACTCCCCGGCAGGCGCGACGCATCCGCGTCATCCTGGCCTCCGTACTCATGGCCGTGATGGCGGTCCTCCTGGTGATCCGCCTCGCGGCCAGCACCTCTTTCCTGGTCGTCGCCGACTACGGCCTCGCCCTCGCCCTCTGCGGCACCGTCATCCAGCTGAGCCGCAACGGCCGTACCCGCCTCGGCACCTGGCTCCTCGTCCTCGGCGTCGCCGCAGCGCTGGCCACGGACTGGCTGCTACTGCCCTGACCCGGCCCTGAGGGACCTGATCGCCCCTCCGCGCCAGCCCCACCCGTTCCTCCGTGCAGAGCGCGCCAGTTGCTCCCCGGCACTAAGCGAGGGGCCGCAGTCCGAAGACTGCGGCCCCTCACCACTCATGCGGTACGTCTTACTGATTGGGCCACTGGTTCGGTGGCTGCTGCTGCGAGGCGTACGGATTCTGCTGCTGGTACGGGTTCGGCCCAGGAGCCTGGCCCGGGTGCGGCGGATAGCCCGCCGGCGGCTGCTGCTGCCAGCCGCCACCCGGCGGCGGCATGGGACCGGACCCCGGCCCGTTACGGCGACCGCCGCGCTTGGACAGGACGATGAGCAGGATGATCACGATGACGAGGACGACGGCACCGATGGCGAGGAGGACACCAAAACTGAGGCCCGAGGAGTCCGACGACGCGGAGGAGTTGGCCGCGTCCGATCCCCCCGACGTGGCGGCGGACGAGGGAGAGTCGGACGCCGAGGAGTCGGCACCGGTCGACTTGAGCGGACCCTGCTTGGAGCCGGCCGGGATGTCGTCTACCAGAGCGTGGTAGGGGCGGATGAAGCCGTAACCGTAGTGCTTGTCCGGAAGGGAGATGCCGCTCTTGGAAGAAGGCAGACCCGCCGTCTTCACAAGCCTGTTGGCGATCTGGCCAGCGGTGAGGTCCGGGTATTTGGAGCGAAGGAGAGCCGCGGTGGCGGAGACGTAGGCGGTGGAGTCAGAGGTTCCCTCAGCCAGGCGATAACCACCGCCGTTACCCGCTGACCTGATGTACTCGCCGGGGGCCGTGAGCATCAGCGCGGAACCGTAGTTGGAGCGTTCCCACACCACTCCGTCCTCGCCGACAGCCCCAACAGCGACGACCCCTGGCGCGCCGGCAGGAAAGGACACCCTGCTGGCGCCGGTGTTTCCTGCACCACCGACGAGGAGGACATCCTTCTCGGCCGCATAGGCCACGGCCTGCTTCTCGTCATCGGTATAGACGATGCCATGATCGAAAGACATGTTCACTACCGAGGCACCTTGGTCCACGGCATACCGCAGCGCATCAGCCCATTCCGTACCGCCACCGGTCGACGTGTCCATGTCGATTTCAACCGGAAGAATCTTGGCGTCGGGAGCGAGACCTTTTACTCCCTCAGAATCGCCAGCTCCGTGACCGTGTCCCGCGATGAGCGATGCCATCGCAGTGCCGTGGCTATCGGCGTCCGGTGTTTTCACATTGCGGTTCGCCGTCCCACCGGTGACAAAGCTTTTGCCGGGCAGTACATTCCCGGCAAGGTCTGGATGGGTACCGTCCACTGCGTGATCGATCACGGCTACGGTCACGCCCTTGCCCGTTGACTGCTCCCACACCTTGTCGGCGTCGAAGGCAGTCAGCGGCCACTGACTCTGCCTGATGCTGTCTGCCGAAGCGACCGGCGCGGTTCCGAAGAGCAGCGCTCCCGCCACCACCGCGCCGCCCACCGCACGCAGCGTCCGCGTGAAGCTCATGCTGTTACACCTCTCCTACGTGAACGGGGCCCGCAGCCCGGAGACTGCGGGCCCCTTCGCGCTTCCGCCGGTCACAGACTCGGCATCGGCCTACTCGATGACTCGGGGAGCCACATTACGCTCGGGAGTCCAGGTCTCCTCATCCTCGATCAGGTAGTCCGGACGCTGACCCTCGCGACCTTCCTCCTCGCCCCGGCCGCGACCGTGCGAGCCGGGCGCGCCTGCCATGCCCCGGCCGCTCTTGCTGCCGGTCGTGCCCGCTTGCGAACCGCCGCGACTGCGGTGGAGGCCGGATCCGCCTTGGGATCCGCCGCCGGTCTTGCCGCCCTTGGCACCCGCGCCGCCGACGACGCCGCCCTTCTGCCGGGCGAGGGCGCCACGGCCGGTCGCACCGGCGCCGCCCGCGCCCTTACCTGCGCCACCCGCCCCGGCTGCGCCAGGCATGCCGGAGCGTCCCATGCCGGAACCGGTGCGGCCTGCGGCTCCGCTGCCGAGGTTCGACGCCGAGGCGCCGGCGATTCCGGAAGTCCCGGAGGTTCCACTGCCCGTGGCCCCCAGGCTGCTGGAGCCCGTCCCGCCCAGGGATCCGGTCCCGCCATAGCTGCCGCTCGTACCGGTTCCGGAACCGAGGCCCGTGCCCGCCGATGTGGTGGAGCCTGAGGTGTAGCCGTCCAGACCCGTTCCGATTGAGCTGCCGGTGGAGGGAGAAGTGAGATTGGAGCCGGTCAACGGCCTCGACGATTCGCTGCTGCCGATACCACCGGTGAAGCCGTCGGATCGGGGCGACTGGTCCGTGATGGGGGTGTACTTCGAACTGGACCCGGTCGAGGACGTAGAACCCTTGTAGGAACTGGAACTCGGGGTAGTGACTGCGGTCGGCACTGCCGCGATGGCCCCGACATTTGCGTTGCCGTTGCCGTTGCCGTCGCCGTTGCTTCCCTGATCAGGAAGCTTCTCATCGACACCGACGGACTTGGGCGAAACCAGCCGTGACGCGTTGCTCTTGTAGGTGAGCGCCAGCTGCTCCATCGGGATCGCCGCTTCGAGCGAGCGTTCCTTCTCCTCGGAGATCTCACCCCTGTTGTTCTCCAGCGCCTGGGCGGTGCTGATGTTGGGGTTGGCCAGGTCCGCGTTGAGCTGGGTCTCGTCACGGCCGGTGCTCAGGCCGAACATGCCGCCGATGGCCGCGGTGACGCCGCCGCTTCCCGGGAGGATGGTGTTGGAGACGAGGCCCAGCGCTCCCGCGCCGGAGGTCGCGGTGTTTCCGATGAAGTCCAGGCTGCTGTCTAGGAAGCTGGGTTCCTGGATCGCCATGACCTGGCCGTAGGCGTCCTGCAGGCTCTTCGCGGAGCTGAACATCACATCTGAGACGTTCTTCGCGTACGGAGCACCGTTGCTGAAGTTCTGCGCGATGACATTCGCCTGAGAGGCGAATCCCATGGCGGACTCGCCATGCCAAGTTTCCAGAACCTTGTTCACGGCATCCGTGAACTGCTTCAGGATTCCGCCGGTGCCGTCAGTGCCCACCAACAGGTCATGGACGTCAAGCCAGTTCTGGGCGACGTCCTCCACTGTCTGGACGCTGGCGTCCTCCAGCATCTCCTTGAGGTCCTTCAGCCCCTTTTGATTGAAAGGAGTGTCCGGCTTGAGCCTGCTGGAGCTGCCGCCACCGCCACCGCCATCTGCTGCCAACATCCGCTAGCCCCCAATACCCATCGGTTCTACGCCAGTCACCGCTCAGACTCCCATGCTCGAGCCGCCGGAAGCGGAAGTGACGGTACTTGCGTGCTCGGCTTCCTCGTACTGATCCTTGGCCTTCTTGGTCTTCTTGCCGAAGTCGTCGACCAGGCCTTCGATCTGAGCAAGAATGGTGTTCTCGATGTAGTCCTTCATCACGGCGTGGGCATTGCGCAGTTCTTCTTCCTCGGAGAAGTTCTTGCCCAATGCGCCTGCCGGAAGGTACGTGTTGTTCGCGGCTTTGCCTTTCGTGCCGCCCATGTCCCGCAGGACGTTGTTCAAGGCGGTGATGACCTCGTCCAGGGCGCTCAGATCCACGCCGTATTGGCTAGCGGCCATTACAGGGCCTCCCCGTGTGTGTTGATTGGATGCTTGCGGCGCCAGTCGCGCATCGCGATGCCGGAGCCGACGACGACGGCGATGATCAGGACCCCGCCGCCGACGACGTATATCCCGTAGCGGGTGTTCCGCTCCTCCGCCGTCTCACCGATGGTCAGGACGCCGGGGACGATGGAGTTGCCGGCATTCTGGATCTGGGTGGACTGGGGGTCCTCGGTGGCCTTGTCGCTGGGCGGGGCATCGTCGGTGAGGGCGGCTACCGGGTCGACGACGCCCCAGCCGACCAGGGCGTTGTGGCCGGCTTCGGTGCGCTCGGCGGTCTGTTCGATGCGGGCGATGACCTGGGCCGGGGTCCACTTGGGGTATTTGGAGCGGACGAGGGCGACGACGCCGGCGACGTAGGGGGCGGCGAAGGAGGTGCCGTTGTCGATGCACTGGCCGCCCTTGGGGACGGTGGAGACCATGTCGACGCCGGGGGCGGCCACGCCGACGAAGTCGCCGGGCTGGGAGAAGGAGGCGCGCTCGTTGTTGCGGTCGGAGGCGGCGACGGCGAGGACACCGGGGAAGGAGGCGGGGTAGGTCAGCTTCTTCTGGCCGGAGGCACCGTCGTTGCCGGCGGCGGCGACCACGACGACGCCTTCGTTGATGGCGTCCTCGACGGATTTCTCCAGGTCCGAGCCCGGCTGGAGGGCCTGGGAGGTGTCCTGGGAGATGTTGATGACGTCGGCGCCGTGCTCGGCGGCGTAGTCGATGGCATCGGCCATGGTGCCGGCGGTGCCGCTGCCCTCGGCGTCGTTCTGGCGGATGGGGATGATGGTGGCCTGGGGGGCGATGCCGACGAAGCCGGTGCCGGCGATGGGGCGGGCGGCGATGATGCCGGCGACCTTGGTGCCGTGGCCGACGGGGTCGTCGGTGCCGTCACCGCCGGGAGTGATGTAGTCCTTGCCGCGGACGTCGGGGTCGATGGCCTGCCGGAGCTGGGTGTTGTCGTTGTCGACGCCGGTGTCGATGACGGCGACCTTGACGCCGGCGCCGCGGGAGTTCTCCCACATCTCGTCGAGGAGGAGGCGCTGCAGTGACCAGGGGGTGCCCGCGATGTTGGCGCCGGCGAAGTTGCAGGAGGCGTTGGCGATCGGAATGCTCGGGTCGTCGGCGGCGGTGTCCGCGGCGGCGGGCGTGGCGACGGCCAGGCCTGACAGGCCGACGAGACTCAGGGCACAGAGCGCTGTCGCGGCGGACTGTGCGGCGCGAGATCCCACGGGTTGGTTCCCCCTGTTTACATGCGTACAGATGCGTGCGGATACGACTGGTAATGCGGGTGACGCGTAAGGGTGGGCGCACCTTGAAGCGGCGCGCCCACCCTTGATGTTCATACGGAGTGCCGGTGGTACGGCGGCTCGGTCAGGTGTTCCAGATGGAGGCGTTCTGACGCTCCGTGCTCTGGTAGTTCTGGGCGGCGGTGTCGAGGGCCTTGGCGATGGCCTCGAGGGTGGCGTGCAGGGAAGCCGCACGCTTGTCCCACTCGGCCTGCTTGGCCTGGTAGCCCTCCTGGGCCGCGCCTTCCCAGCTCTGCGCGATCTGCTTGACGCCGGCCTCAAGGTCGTCGAGCTGGCTGCGCACATTGCCGGCCGTCGTCCGAACATCAGAGGCGGCCTGGGAGATCGTCGTGAAATTGACGAGGATCTGGCCGGACATGGTGTCTCCTCGGGGAGTTGGTGTGATCTGGTCCTGCGGGTCCTGGGTGGTTCAGCGCACGCGCACGCGGACGTGCGCGGGCCGCATCATCCGAAGGGCGAGGACTGCGCCGAGACCTGACTGATCGACGCCGCCTGCTCCTCTTCCGAGGACGAGTAGTTCTTGGTCGTGGTGTCGATCGCGTCCTTGATCTCGCCCAGGATCTGGTTGAGCTTGGTCGCGTCCTCGTTCACCTGCGACTGCAGGTTGTTGTACGAGGTGGCGGCCGCGCCCTTCCAGCCCGAGGTGATCGTGTCAATCACCGTCTGCAGACGGCTGATCTCACCCTGGATCTGTCCGTTGACCGTGGAGATCTTGTTGCTGAACGCAACCATCTCCTCCTCGGTCGTCGTGTACTGCTGTCCAGCCATAAGCCAGCGTCCCCCATGAGACTCGTTACCCGTGTCCGTACAGGCTCTCCCGGCAAGCGCGGGAACCGCACGTACGGCCGACATCTACGTCTGATGCCTTAAGCCACTCTAGCGATCCGCTGTGACAAGACCCAATGGGGGAACCCATTTGTGACAGAGCCACAACAAGCCTTCACAGAACTCGCCAACGACCGCCCGGAATCAGCCAACGTCACTGGTTCTGTGGCTGCTTGGCGCTCGTGGTGTCCAGCGTCGGCCCCGCCGCCAGCAGATCGGCCCAGGCGTTGGGGACGGAGACGGGGGTGACGCCGTCGTAGCCGAGCCGCTTCTGGGGGCCGTCGTCGGCGGCCTGGTTGGGGTCGGCCGACGCGGTGTCGGCGGCGGCCTTGTCGCTGTCGCCGTTGGAGGGCACCGAGTAGCGCAGACCGGTGTCGGTGACGAGGAAGACCGAGCCGATGGTGTTGTTCAGGGACGAGACGCGGCGCAGCAGGAGGCCGCTGCCGGGGGTGACGTACGCGCTCGTACCGCCCTCGGAGACTTCCTCGGGGTAGTTCGTGCCGGCCCAGGTGCTCTGGACGGCGTTGCCGCCGCTGTCCGCGGTGCCGTTGAAGACGCTGCAGGAGACCTTGCGACCGCCGGGGGTGTTGACCTGCGTGGGGCCGGCCGCGGGCCACTTCTTGTCGTCGTAGCGGGCACCGATCTCGATGTCGGCGAGGTTGTCCGTCAGCGGCTCGGCCTTCGCGTTCCCGTACACGGTGGTCGCGTCGGGGCCCTGGAGGAGCAGCCGGGAGGTGAAGTCGGTGATCGGGGCGAGCCGGTCCTTCAGGACGACGTACAGCTGGGGGCCGTCGCCGGTGACGACCCGGATGACCATGCCGATGGTCTTGTGCTTGGCCGGCACGCCCGCGGCGGAGGAAGGGGTGCCCACGCCGTCGAGCTGGGGGAAGGCGATGGGCGCGCCCTGCTTGAGCGTGCCCATGAAGTCCGAGGTGACGTCCTGCGGCGTGGGGGAGGCCCCGAACAGGGCCTGGCTCAGCTTGATACGCACGGCTTTCTCGTCAGCCGTCAGCGGCACGGGGTTGCCGCGGGCGTCCGTGCCGGGGATCGCGCCGATGGCGTAGGCCTTGCCCTGGTTGTCGACGAGGTACCAGCCGCCGCCGGGCGCCTCGACGAACAGCCCCTCGTTGGGCTTGAGCTGGTTCTTGCTCTCCTCGACGTCCTTCTTGTCCTCGCCGCCGAGCACGAAGACCATCTTCTCGGTGTTCGACGTGTCGCCACTGCCGCCGCTGCCACTGCCGCTGCTGCCACTCCCGCTGCTGCCGCTGCTGCCGCCGATCGGCTGCTCGCACAGCGCCCAGACCTTGGGCTTGGCCGCCTCGTCCTTCTCCGGCAGGCGGTCGGGGGCGTACGGGATGCCGATGGTGGGGCCGTGCAGGATCTTGGGGTTGTCCAGGACGGACTCGTCGACCTTGAGCACCTGGTACTTGTCGGGGCTGAGCAGGAGTCGGGCGGACGCGAGGTTCAGGACCGGGTGCAGGAGGTCGATCTCCTTGCCGGCCTTGTCCTTCTTGCCCGAGTCCAGGTAGACGTAACGGGTGGTGGACTTGCTGCCGACAAGGACATTGGCGCCCGGGGTGTTCCAGCCGCTGGGCGCGCTGGGCTTGATCATGCCGTAGCCGCCGAAGCCCACGAGTATCAGCGCCCCGACGATGAGGCTGGGCATGACCGCCTTCATCGGGCGGGGCGCGTCCTCGGCCGAGCCGTTCTGCTGCGGCTTCAGGAACGCGGCAACCGTCCGCTTGCGGGCGAATGTGTAGGCATTGAGTTCATCCCGTCGTGCTGCCATTGCTGCCTTGTCTCCCCGTATCCCGTAATGCCCGTTTTCTCGGTGCCACCCCGGCCAATTCCGGGCCCGCCCTCGGCCATTGCGGCAACGGGCGGCCCTCTACTATGCCCTGTGGTGATCGACCCGTACGGTACGGGTACCGCGAGCGCGTCCGCCAGCCGAGCAGGACTTCACGGCCACCACATATCGCGCGCGGCCGAACAGCAGAGGAGCAAACCGGGGGATGTCCAGCGCTACCAGGGCCCGAAGCCGCAACGGCAGGCAGCAGGCGGCACGGGAAACAGCACATCAGGGGCAGCAGCAGGTGCCACAGCAGCGGCAGCCGGGTCAGCAGCCGGCCCGCGTCGGGCCGGTGGCTCCCAGGCTGCGCACGCGCGCCGGCAGTGTCGGCGGGATGCGGGTGCAGCAGCTCGTGTACGTGGAGCTGGCGGCGGCGCTGCTGCTGGTGGGCTGGGTGATCCACCCGATCGCCCTCGGGGTCACCGCCGTTGTCGCGGTCGGGCTGCTGGTCTTCGGGCTCGGCCGGCGCCGCAAGCGCCCCATGCCGGAGTGGATGGCCACCGTGCAGGCCATGAAGCGGCGCAAGAGGGGGTACGCGGAGCCGGCGCCGCACGGCACGGACCCGGCGTTCGCACCGGCCGTGGAGTGTGATCCGGCGCTGCGTACGTACGCCTACGCCGACCGCGACGAGCGGACCGTGGGCTTCGTCGGCGACGGGACCTTCCTGACCGCGATCGTGCAGGTGGAGGCGCCCGACGAGCCGCTGCGCCCGCAGCGCGGGACGCGGCCGCTGCCGCTGGACCTGCTGCACGCGGCGATGGACGTCGAGGACATCCACCTGGAGTCGGTGCAGCTGGTGCAGTACACCCAGCCCGCCCCGGCCCCGCATGTGCCCGAACAGGCCGTCTCCGTACGCTCCTACGCGCCGATCCAGGCCCAGTCGCAGACGCCGGCGGTCCGGCTGACCTGGGTCGCGCTCAAGCTCGACCCGGAGCTGTGCGCGGAGGCCGTGGCGGCGCGCGGCGGCGGGGTCGGCGGCGCCCAGCGGGCGCTGCTGCGGGCGGCCGACCAGCTGGCCAGCAGGCTGACGGGGCTGGGATTCCGGGCGAGCGTGCTGGACGAGCGGGAGATCGTGACAGCGGTGGGCATCGCCTCCTGCGTCAACCCTCGCGCCAACAACGGAGGTGCGGCGGCCCGCGACGGGCGGGCGGCCCGGCGCACCCAGGAGTCGGTGCGGGCCTGGCGTTGCGACGACCGCTGGCACACCACGTACTGGGTCGGCAACTGGCCGCAAATGGGCCCGGGGGCGGTGCAGTTGGCCGATCTGACGGCGCTGCTGACCTCGACGCCGGTGATGGCGACCACCTTCGCGCTGACCGCCTCGCGCGGTGCGCTCAACTCCCCCGCGCTGACCGGGTACGTACGGCTGGCGGCCCGCAGCGAGAACGAACTCGTCGCCGCCCGGCGCGTCCTGGAGAGCCGCAGCGGCACCGCCCGCGCCGGTCTCGTACGCCTTGACCGCGAGCAGCTTCCCGGCCTGCTGGCCACGCTCCCCCTCGGAGGTACGCGCTGATGTCCACGCCCACGTACGCCCCGGCGGGTGGCGGCTGGAACCAGGGCCCGGGCCAGCAGGGCCCCGGGCCAGGGCAGTTCCCCGGCCAGACGCCGGGCCAGATGCCCGGCCGGCCCTCGCACCTGCCCAGCCAGGGCCCCGGCCCCGACGAGCAGCTGCAGGGCCCGCCCCGTCGGCTGCGCCCCGGCTTCGGGCTGCGCGGCCCGCGTCGCGACCGGCATGTGCTGCCGGCCGATTCGCTGGGCGCGCTCTCCGTCCCGGTCGGCGACGACGGCGTCGTCATCGGCGTCGACCCGCAGAACCATCCCGCCGTCCTGGGCATCGCCCGGCCGACCCCGCTCGATGTGGTCGTCGTCGGCAGCATGTGGATCGCCCAGCTCGTCGCCCTGCGTACGGTCGCCGTCGGCGCCCGCGTCGCCGTCGAGACGGCCCGGCCCCCGGCCTGGGCGCCCATGGCGCAGGCCGCGGGCGGCGGCCAGCAGTCGGTGACGGTCCATGAGGTGCGCCAGCTCGCGCCGCAGGGCCCCTCGGTGACCAGCCCGGTCCTCGTCGTACGCGACTGCGGCGCCCGCCCGCCGCGCAGCCTGCTGGCGCCCAGCCCCTGGCAGTCCCTGCTCACGCTGCTTCCCTTCCTCGGACCGGACGCGCCCCGGCTGCTCGGGCGGGCCGATCTGATCGGCCTGCAGCGGCTGTCGCCGGAGGAGACCGAGGTCGTCACGCGCGTGCTGCGGCTGCCCCGGCAGGTCGCGGCGGCGCTGCCGACGCTGGGCGACAACGTGTTGCTCTGGTGCACGAAGGACCGGCAGCAGTTCGTCATGACGCAGCCGACGGACGCGGAGACCGGGCTGCTGGGCGCTCCACGCCGCATGGACTGACGGCGCCGCGGGCTGGCAGGGTTGTGTGCAGGCGTTCCACACGGTGGACGTCCTGCCCCAACCCGGACGGCACGCCGCACGATTAGGCTCATGACGGGGGACCGGGGTACGGGTTCGGGGTTCACGCCCCGGGATCCCGGGAGTACGCAAGTGTTGACCAGGAGGCGTAGTGAGCAGCGACCGGGACGTGAACGTGCCCGATGACGAGCGGGGAGAAGAGCCGCTTACGAGCGAGTTCAGCATCGATTTCACGCCTCCGGCTTGGTACACGCAGGCGAGCGGAGGCGGCGATACCGGC
The DNA here is from genome assembly GCF_045040445.1 of Streptomyces sp. NBC_01537. Lineage (NCBI taxonomy): Bacteria > Bacillati > Actinomycetota > Actinomycetes > Kitasatosporales > Streptomycetaceae > Streptomyces > Streptomyces sp. NBC_01537. Next base: position 2,668,671 of record NZ_CP109392.1, read on the forward strand.
TCCTCCTCGCCGCCTGCCGCACCCACGCCGAGTCCGCCGCCGGCGTCACAGCCGGTGCCCCTGAGCGGTAGCCAGCCGGTGCCGCTGACCGGAGTCGCCCCGGCCGCGCCGGCCACCCCGGAGCCGGCCCCGGTGCCCGCGCCGGCTCCGCCCGCGACGCCGTCGGCCGGTGCGCCCGGGTTCCCGATGCTGCGGCCGAACGCGGCGGAGGAGCCGCCTGCCGCTCCCGCGCCCGCACCCGTTCCGGGGCCCGCTCCGGCCGCCCCGGCGCCGGATCCGGCCGCATCGGTCTGGGGCGCCTCGGACGACGAGGAGCCCGCGGCCGAGGAGACGCCGCAGCCCGAGCCCGAGGCCGCCCCCGAGCCCGCCCCGCAGCCGGCCGCCCCGGTGGCGCCCGTGGCCGAGGCCGCCCCGGAGCCGGCCGCCGAGCCCGCGCCGATGCCGCAGGCCGCGCCCATGCCGCCGCAGGCTCCGCAAGCACCGCAGGCCCAGGGCGCCCCGTGGCCGGGCCCTCCCTCGCCGCAGTCCGCCCCGCCCAGTGGCGCGGCCCCCTGGGGACCGCCCCCGCAGGGCCCCCCGCAAGGCCCCCCTCAGGGACAGCCGCCGCTGCCGCCGGGATACCAGCCCGCCGAGCAGCAGCCCTATCCGCAGCAGCCGTATCCCCAGCAGCCCCAGCCCCAGCCCGAGGGCCAGCCGCCGCCCGGTTACGGCTACCCCCAGCCCGCTCAGCCCGCGCCCGGTACGGCGTGGCAGCAGCAGCCCCAGCAGCAGCCGCCGCCCGGTTACGGCTACCCGCAGCAGCCGCAGCCGTACCCCCAGCAGCAGCCTCCGCAGGGCCAGCCGCAGCAACAGCCGCCGCCGGGCTACGGCTACCCCCAGCCCGGCGCGCCCATCCCGCAGCAGCAGCACGCCCCTCAGCCGCCGCAGCCCCAGCCGCCCCAGCCCGTCGCCGGTCCCCCGCAGCCCGTGGACCCGCGCAGCGGCGGCTGGCCGACGGTGCCGGACCAGGGCCAGCACCGCGGCGTGGCCGGGGCACCGCTCGGCTACACGGCGGCCGTCGAGCTGTCGTCCGACCGGCTGATCCGCAACCAGCCCAAGGCCCGCAAGCCCGGGGCGAACGCGCAGCCCAGCCGGTTCAAGCTCGGCGGGAAGAAGGAGATGGAGGAGCGCGAGCGCAAGCTGGCGCTGATCCGTACGCCGGTGATGTCCTGCTACCGGATCGCGGTGATCAGCCTCAAGGGCGGCGTCGGCAAGACCACGACCACCACCGCCCTCGGCTCCACGCTGGCCTCGGAGCGCCAGGACAAGATCCTCGCGATCGACGCCAACCCCGACGCCGGCACCCTGGGCCGCCGGGTCCGCCGCGAGACCGGCGCGACCATCCGTGACCTTGTGCAGAATCTCCCCAACCTGCACAGCTACATGGACATCCGCCGCTTCACCTCGCAGGCGTCCTCCGGCCTGGAGATCATCGCCAACGACGTCGACCCGGCGGTCTCCACGACCTTCAACGACGAGGACTACCGCCGCGTCATCGACCTGCTCGGCCGCCAGTACCCGATCATCCTCACCGACTCGGGCACCGGTCTCCTCTACAGCGCCATGCGCGGTGTCCTGGACCTCGCCGACCAGCTCATCGTCGTCTCCACCCCGTCGGTCGACGGTGCCAGCAGCGCCAGCACCACCCTGGACTGGCTCAGCGCGCACGGCTACGCCGACCTCGTCCAGCGCAGCATCACCGTCATCTCCGGCGTCCGCGAGACCGGCAAGATGATCAAGGTCGACGACATCGTCGCCCACTTCGAGACCCGCTGCCGCGGCGTCATCGTCGTCCCCTTCGACGAACACCTCGCCGCCGGCGCCGAAGTCGACCTCGACATGATGCGTCCCAAGACCCGCGAGGCCTACTTCACTCTCTCCGCCCTGGTCGCCGAGGACATGCTCCGCGCCCAGCAGGCCCAGGGCCTGTACGGACAACAGGCGTACGACCCCTACGGCCAGCCCCCGCCGCAGCACCAGGGGTACCCGCCGCAGCAGCCCCAACCGCAGCCCTACGAGCAGCAGCAGGGCTGGGGCCAGCAGCCCCCGCCCCCGCACCAGCAGCAGCCGCCGCAGGACCCCCAGCCCCAGCCCGGCTACGGCCAGCAGCCGCCCCCCGGCTGGCAGCAGGCCCCTGCGCCGGAGCCCCCGCCGGGACAGGGCTACCCGCCGGCTCCGCCGCCGGTCTGAGGAACCCGAGGAAACTGAGCAACCGCAGGGGGTCCGGGGGCGCTGCCCCCGGACCCCCTGAACGCTTTGCGGGCAGGGCTGAGTCAGCCTGCCGCGTCGTACGCGTCGACCAGTTCGCGGGCCCGCTTCACGTCGTCGGCCATCCGTTCCAGCAGGGCGTCGATCGAGTCGAACTTCTCCATGCCGCGCAGGTAGGTGAGGAAGTCGACGGCGACGTGCAGTCCGTAGAGGTCGAGGCCGACGCGGTCGATGGCGTACGCCTCGACGGTGCGGGCGGTGCCGTCGAAGTGGGGGTTGGTGCCGACGGAGATGGCGGCCGGCATGGCCTCGCCCTCGACGTGGAGCCAGCCGGCGTAGACGCCGTCGGCGGGGATGGCGGTGTGCGGGAGGGTCTCGACGTTGGCGGTGGGGTAGCCGAGGTCGCGGCCGCGCTGGGCGCCGCGGACGACGACGCCTTCGACGCGGTGGGGGCGGCCGAGGATCTCCATGGCGCCCTCGACGTCGCCTTCGGCGATGAGGCGGCGGGCGAGGGTGGAGGAGAAGGGGCTGCCGTCGCCGGCGTCGCCGGTGACGTAGAGGTCGATGATGTCGACCTCGTAGTCGTGGGTGAGGCCCATGGCGGAGAGGAAGCCGACATCGCCGGCGGCCTTGTGGCCGAAGCGGAAGTTGGGGCCCTCGACGACGAGTTTGGCGTGCAGGGCGTCGACGAGCACGGTGCCGATGAACTCGCCGGCGGTGAGCTGGGAGAACTCGGCGGTGAAGGGGAGGATCAGCAGCGCGTCGACGCCGAGCGCCTCCATGAGCTCTGCGCGCCGGTGGTGGGCGGCGAGCAGCGGGGGGTGGCTGCCGGGACGTACGACCTCGCTGGGGTGCGGGTCGAAGGTGACGACGACCGATTTGAGGCCCAGCTCACGGGCGCGTTCGACCGCCCGCCCGATGATCAGCTGGTGTCCGCGGTGGACACCGTCGTACGAGCCGATGGTGACGACGCTGCGTCCCCAGTCCCTGGGAACGTCCTCCAAGCCCCGCCAGCGCTGCACTGTGACCGCTCCTCGCCATTCCATTCGGCAATCTGCAGGTCCAAGACTGCCATGCCGCCGCCTCCCGCCGGGAACCGACCACCGCAGTGCGCCGACCGTCACAGCGCTAACGCGGCAGGCGGACCCGGATCGAGTTGCTCGAACGTGCGGCGGGTGCTCGGCCCGATCACGGCGTCCCAGCCGCCGCCGGGCGCGGCGAGCCAGCCGCGCACCTGGCGGGCGAAGCCGGGCGAGCCGGAGGCCAGCTGGACGAGCCTGAGGTCGAAGGAGGCGGCGCCCTCCGCCGTACGGCCCAGGAGCAGGCCGATCCGGTGGACGAGGTCACGGGTCATGGGCGCGGGGCGGCGGGCGCAGCCGTCGGCGGCGGCCTGGAGGAGGGTGTCGAGGACGCCGGGGTCGCGCTCGTGGTCCAGCAGGTCGTCGAGGAGCTCCTGGCGCAGCGGGCGGGAGGTGTGGGTGCCGGGCGCGGCGAGTACGGGCGCGAGGGCGCGCCGCACCTCGGGCGGGTGCTCGCGCAGCAGGCCGATGGTGAGCGGGAAGAGCACGGAACGGGCGGCGGGCCCGTGCTCCAGGCGCCGGTCGAGGTACGCGGCCACGTGTGAGGCCCCTTCGGGCCGGTGCTCCAGGTGGTCGCGTACGAGGGTGGCGACCCGGCGGGCCAGGGCGGGGGTGGTGACCTCCGCCAGCTCCCGCAGCACCTCGCCGGCGCCCTCGCCGGGCTCGCGCAGCCGGGCCTGGACGGCGGCGAACACCGGTTCCGGGTGTGCGGTGAGGGCGGTGACCAGGGCGCTCACCGGCAGTTGCGGGTCACCGGCGGCGAAGTGCCGCAGCGCGTCCGGGAGATGGCGGGAGCGGGTGACCGGGTCGCGTACGAGGAGGCCGAGGGCGCCGCCGTGCAGGGTGCAGTCGGCGGGGCGGGCGAGGACGGCGAGGGCGGCGTAGCGCAGCAGTTCGCGGTCGGCGGCCGAGGTGACGTGCGGGGCGGCCCGGAGCCCGTAGGAGATCGCCGCGACATGCCGTTCGGGCCGCTCCTCATGGGCCCAGCGGTCCACGGCGCGGCAGACGGCGGAGGGCTCGTCCTCGGCCAGGGCGGCCAGCAGCTCGTCGGCGCGGGGATGTGCGGCGGCGACCAGCACCTCGGTGAGGTCGTCCACGGCGCGCTGGCGGTGGGTGTGGAGCAGTGCCTGGGCGGCGGTGGCCACCGTGACGGCCGGGGCCTGTGCCGGGGCCTGTGCCGGGGCCTGTGCCGCGGTCTGGACCGGGGCCTGTGCCGCGGTCTGGAGGGGCCGCTCGTCGTCGAACCAGCCGCAGACGGCGGGCATCGCCACGCGCGGCCGGTCGCCGACCAGCTCGGCGACGGTGGTCAGGAACCGTTGCCCGGCGGGGCTGTTCGGGGGCGGGTCGGCCGGCAGCAGCAGGCGCAGGAGGTCCAGGCGGTCCGGGAGCGGGACGGCGAGCCGTAGCCAGAACCAGGGGCCGAACCGGCCGAGTCCGCCGAAGGCACTGCTGTCCTGGAAGCCGCCGCGTTCGATGGAGCGGGCGGTGATCCGCTGGGCGAGGAGCCGCAGGACACCCCAGTACGGCATCGCGTCCGGGACCCTCAGCAGCACTTCGCCCAGCAGGTGCGCCGCCCACCAGACGGCATCGCTCTGCCGGGGCTCGGCAGGCCCGGGCTCCCGGTCCCGGTCCAGGACCCGGACCAACTCCGCCAGGCGGCGGGCCAGTTCGATGGACCCGGATTCGCGGGCCATGAGCAGCAGCGACTGGACGACCGGCCCGATCCGGTGCCGGGGCACCGGCAGCGACCGGGGCCCGGCGGGCGGCGCCACCGGCGGGGCGGGCGGGACCGGCGGGCCGGGGGCGTGCCGGGCGGGCGAGGCCCGGCGCGAGGGCAGCCGGACGGGAGCTTCCTCGTCGTCCGGCGCGGGGGCGGCGGCGAACCAGCGGTGGACCAGGGCGTCCAGGGCCGCGTCCAGGTCGAGGTGGCGGCCCTGCAGCCAGTCCGCGAACTCCTCGTGCGCGAACCGGTATCCGGCCCCCGCCGGCACCACCAGGCCCTCGGTGAGCACCGCCGACGCCCACCCCTCCCGCCACGGGAACAGCTCCTCGAACGACTCCCGGTCCAGCTCCCCCTGCCCCGGCCCCAGACACCGCCGCGCCGCCTCGTGCGCCTGCCCCGCCACGCGGGCGGCCAGCCGCCGCACCGCCGGGCCCCGTACGGGACCGCCCGCCGCCAGCCGTACCGCGATCCGCAGGCACACCAGGTCCAGGTAGGCCGAGAAGACCTCGGCCCGGTCCGGCTCTCCCACCGCCGAGGTGTCCGGCAGCGCCGCCCGCACCTCCGAGAGCAGCCGCAGCGCCAGCGGGTGGGCCGCGTCCTGCTCCGCCAGGGCGCCGGCCGGGATCCCGTACCGGGCCCGGGCGCGCTCGGCCTGCGCCGGGGGCAGATCTCCGAGGCGTACGCAGTCCGGCAGCGCCCGGCTCGCGGCAGGTCCCCGGTCGCCTGCGCCGCCGCCGTGCAGCATCCCGCGCGGGAACAGCGAACCCGCCCGCTCCCAGTACTCCGGCCGGCACGCCACGACCAGCCGCACCCCGGCCGCCCGCAGCCAGCTCGCCGTCCCGGCGGTCCAGTCGGGCAGCGCGTGCGCCAGCAGGGACGGCATCTCCTCGGGCCCGTCCAGCAGCACGAGCAGCGGCCGCCCGGACGCCCGCGCCAGATGGGCGACGGCATCCGGCGAGGCGGCCGGCGGCTCCCCGGTCCCGCCCGCCGCGGCGTGCACGATGCGGGCGGCGGTGCGCAGCGACCGTTCCACCGCGTCCTTCACTCCCCCGTCCCCCGGCCGCAGTTCGGCCCCCCGCAGCCACATGGTCGGCTCCGGCCGGGCCCCCACCGCGCGTCGGGCGGCGAGCGCGGTCAGCTCCGTCGTACGCCCGCAGCCCGGGTCCCCGACCAGCCCGAGCACCAGCGGCTCCCCCGCCCCCGCGGCCAGGAACCGCTCCAGCTCCTCCGCCGTCCCGGGCCGCGCCACCGGCTCGCACCACTCCCGCGGCGCCCCCGCCGAGCCCACCGAGGTAGCCGTCAGCTGCAGCGCCCCCGCGAGGTTGAGGTGCCTCCCGTACGCCGGGACCGTGGCCGCGTTGCACGCCAGCAGCTCCCCCAGCGGCCCCCCGCTCCCCCGCAGCCGCAGCGCGAACCCGCTCGCCCTGTGCCCCGCCTGCAGCGCCGTCGCGACCACTCCCAGCACCGCGCCCGTCTCGGCGTCCAGCACCGGCGTCCCCGAGGCCTGCGGGTGCAGTGGCTGTTCCAGCGTCAGCTCGTACGCCTCTTCGAGCAGATGGAAGCGGTCCGTCGCGGTGTACGTCACCGGGGTGCTGCCCACGACCACCGCGTCCGTCCACGTACGCCCCCGCAACCGCACCCTCCCCTCCGGATGCGCGGGCCCCGACCCGGCCACCGGCAGCGGCGGCACCGCGAGCCCCTCCGTGGCCACCAGCGCGAGCCCCAACTCCGGCAGCGGCGTGACGGCGGTGGCGTCGACCAGGATCGTCTGGTCGCCGTGCGCGTGCAGCACGAGCCTGGGCAGCCCGTCCACGGCCTCATGGCTCGTCAGCAGCGTCCCCGCGCCGTCGGCGAGAAAGCCTGTGCCGCGCGGCCGTCCGGCCAGGTCACAGATCCGGACCAGCGCTTCGTCGACATCGGTGGCACGCCCCGTCATCCGCGCACCCTCCCCGACACAGTGCCCGTTACGCCCGTATCGACCGTAGAGGTCCGGTGATCGTCACAACAGATCTCCCGGCGAACGCGCCCCCCTGCACCACTCAATTCACTCCGAGCGCCCGTCCGATGGGGTGAATTGCCCCCGGCATGTGGATAGGGACAAGCGGAGGAGGGGAATCGTGCGGCGCGGGCCGGTCGCAAGGGGGAGGGCGGGCCCGCGCTGGACGGTATCGATGCGTTTTCGCTGCGCTCGGCTGGGCTGATTTTTCAGCCCGTCCGAGCGATTGAGGACCGGGGGTCCGGGGGCGGAGCCCCCCCACGCGGCGCCAGCCGCAAATCGGCTGGGGTCGGGAAGGGGCAGGGTGGGGGAAGCACCTCCCACCGCAGCCAACGGCCAGCCCGTCAGGCGAAGTTGGCGAGGATCTTCGACTCGCCGTCCTTGCCTTCCACCAACGCCAGGAAACGGTCGTCCGGACCGAACACGGCCGTCGGGCCGGCGCCCAGGCCGGGTGCCGGCAGCCGCCGGCCGTGCGAGAGCAGCCCCGCCTGCTCCGCGTCGACGTCCCACCGGGGGAACGCCGCGGCAGCGGCATCGCCGATCGGCAGGATGTCGAGGGAGTCCTCGAGCTGCTCCAGCGTGCGGGCCAGGCCGATCCCGTACGGCCCCACCCGGGTGCGCCGCAGAGCGGTGAGGTGGCCGCCGGTGCCGAGGCCGGCGCCGAGGTCGCGGGCGAGGGCCCTGATGTAGGTGCCGGAGGAGCACTCGACGGTGACGTCGAGGTCGACGAGGTCGCCCTCGCGCCGCAGGTCCTGGACGGTGAAGGAGGAGACCGTGACCGGCCGGGCGGGCAGCTCGAAGTCCTCGCCGCCGCGCACCCGCGCATAGGACCGTACGCCGTTGACCTTGATGGCGCTGACCTTGGACGGGACCTGGAGGATGTCACCCGTCAGCTCGGAGATCCCGGCGTCCACCGCCTCCCGGGTGACCGCGTCCGCCGAAGCGGTCGCCGTGACCTCCCCCTCGGCGTCGTCCGTGACCGTGGTCTGGCCGAGCCGGATCGTGGCGACGTACTCCTTACGGGTGAGGGCGAGGTGGCCGAGGAGCCGGGTGGCCTTCTCGACACCGATGACCAGGACACCGGTCGCCATCGGATCGAGCGTGCCGGCATGGCCGACCCGCCGGGTTCCGGCGAGTCGGCGCATGCGGGACACGACGCCGTGCGAGGTCAGGCCGGCCGGCTTGTCGACGATGACAAGGCCGTCCTTCATGCCTTGTCGTCCTCTTCTTCGTCCTCGTCGTCGACGAGGTCGTCGTCGTCCTCCGGCTTGCGGTACGGGTCCGCGTCGCCGGCGTAGGTCTTGTCGGTGGCGACCTTGCGCACCTCTTCGTCGATCGAGCGGGCCTTGGCCAGCAGGTCCTCGATCGTGCGCGCGTTCTCGGGGATCGCGTCGGCGACGAACGTCAGGGTCGGGGTGAAGCGCACCCCGGTCTGCCGTCCGACCTCGGAGCGCAGAACGCCCTTGGCGCTCTCCAGGGCGGCCGCCGAGGCGGCCCGCTCCTCGTCGGAGCCGAAGACCGTGTAGAAGACGGTCGCCTCCCGCAGGTCACCGGTGACCCGGGTGTCGGTGATCGTGACGTACCCCAGGCGCGGATCCTTGATCCGGCGCTGGAGGGTCTCGGCGACCACGACCCGGATGCGGTCCGCCAGCTTGCGCGCCCGCGCGGTGTCGGTCATGCGTGCTCTTCTCTCTACTCGTCTTCGTCGCCGTGGAGCCTGTGCCGAACCGACAGCAGGTCCACCTCGGGCCGGGCGGCCATCCAGCGCTCGCACCGGTCGAGTACGTCCTTGATGTGCCCGAGGTCCCCGGACACCACCGCCACGCCGATCTCGGCGCGACGGTACAGATCCTGACCGTCGATCTCCGCCACGCTCACCGAGAACCTGCGGTGCAGCTCGGCGACTATCGGGCGGACGACGGATCGCTTCTCCTTCAGCGACCGTACGTCGCCGAGAAGCAGGTCGAAGGACAGTGTCCCTACATACATGGGCATCAGGGCAAGCCGCCCTGTGAGGCCTCGTCGTGAACAGCATGAACTGCAATCACAACAGTACGGGCAACGGCCGGGGCCGATCGACGGAATTTACTCCGCCGACCGGCCCCGGCCTGAAACTGCGGCCTGAAGCTGCGGGCTGGATCAGCCGCGCGACTTCTCGCGCATCTCGTACGTCGCGATGACGTCGTCGATCTTGATGTCGTTGAAGTTGCCGAGGTTGATACCGCCCTCGTAACCCTCACGAATCTCGGTGACGTCGTCCTTGAAGCGGCGCAGACCCTCGATGTTGAGGCTCTCCGCGATGACCTTGCCGTCACGGATGAGGCGCGCCTTGGTGTTGCGCTTGACCTCGCCGGAGCGGATGAGGACACCGGCGATGTTGCCGAGCTTGCTGGAGCGGAAGATCTCGCGGATCTCGGCGGTGCCGAGCTCCACCTCCTCGTACTCCGGCTTGAGCAGACCCTTGAGGGCCGCCTCGATCTCCTCGATGGCCTGGTAGATCACCGAGTAGTAGCGGATGTCGACACCCTCGCGGTCGGCCATCTGCGTGGCGCGGCCTTCGGCGCGCACGTTGAAGCCGATCACGATGGCGTCGGAACCCGCCGCCAGGTTGATGTCGGACTCGGTGACCGCACCCACACCGCGGTGCAGGATGCGGATGTCGACCTCGTCGCCGACGTCGAGCTGGAGCAGCGAGGACTCGAGAGCCTCCACCGAACCGGACGCGTCGCCCTTGATGATGAGGTTGAGCTGCTGCACCTCGCCGGCCTTGAGCGCCTCGTCCAGGTTCTCCAGGGAGAACCGGACGCCCTTGCGGGCGAAGGCCGCGTTGCGCTCGCGCGCCGCGCGCTTCTCGGCGATCTGACGGGCCGTGCGGTCCTCGTCGACAACCAGGAAGTTGTCGCCGGCGCCCGGCACGTTGGTCAGACCGAGCACCAGGACCGGGGTCGAGGGGGTGGCCTCTTCGACGTTGTTGCCGTTGTCGTCGAGCATGGCCCGGACACGGCCGTACGCGTCGCCGACGACCATCGTGTCGCCGACCCGCAGGGTGCCGCGCTGGACGAGCACGGTGGCCACGGCGCCGCGGCCGCGGTCGAGGTGGGCCTCGATGGCGATGCCCTGTGCGTCCTGCTCCGGGTTGGCCCGCAGGTCGAGCGAGGCGTCGGCGGTGAGGACCACGGCCTCCAGCAGGCTGTCGATGTGCAGGCCCTGCTTGGCGGAGATGTCGACGAACATGGTGTCGCCGCCGTACTCCTCGGCCACCAGGCCGAACTCGGTCAGCTGACCGCGCACCTTCACCGGGTCCGCGCCCTCGACGTCGATCTTGTTGACCGCGACCACGATCGGGACGCCGGCGGCCTTGGCGTGGTTGAGCGCCTCGATCGTCTGCGGCATCACGCCGTCGTTGGCCGCGACCACCAGGATCGCGATGTCGGTGGACTTGGCACCACGGGCACGCATGGCGGTGAACGCCTCGTGGCCCGGGGTGTCGATGAAGGTGATCTTGCGCTCTTCGCCGTTGACCTCGGCAGCGACCTGGTAGGCACCGATGTGCTGGGTGATGCCACCGGCCTCGCCCGCGACCACATTGGTCTTGCGGATCGCGTCGAGCAGGCGGGTCTTACCGTGGTCGACGTGACCCATGACGGTCACGACCGGCGGACGGGAGACGAGTGCTTCCTCGCCGCCCTCGTCCTCGCCGAACTCGATGTCGAAGGACTCGAGCAGCTCGCGGTCCTCCTCCTCCGGGCTGACGATCTCCAGGACGTAGTTCATCTCGGTCGCCAGCAGCTGCAGCGTGTCGTCGGACACGGACTGCGTCGCGGTGACCATCTCGCCGAGGTTGAGCATCACCTGGACGAGCGACGCCGGGTTGGCGCCGATCTTCTCGGCGAAGTCGGTCAGCGAGGAGCCACGGCGCAGGCGCACAGCGGCACCGTTGCCACGGGGCAGCAGCACGCCGCCCACGGACGGGGCCTGCATGGCCTCGTACTCCTGGCGCCTCTGACGCTTGCTCTTGCGCCCACGGGCCGGACGGCCACCGGGGCCACGGCCGAAGGCACCCTGCGTGCCACCACGGGCACCCGGGCCGCCGGGACGGCCGCCGAAGCCGCCGGGACGGGGACCGAAGCCACCGCCACCGCCGGGAGCGCCGCCACCCGGACGGGGGCCGCCGAAGCCGCCGCCGCCACCGGGACGACCGCCGCCGCCACCGCCACCGCCGGGACGGCCGGCGAAGCCGCCGCCACCGCCGCCGGGACGACCGGCACCGCCGCCACCGGGACCGCCGGGACGCGCGCCCGGACCGCCGGGACGGCCGCCGGGGCCGCCGCCGGGACGACCGGGGGCACCGCCGGCAGCGGGACGCTGCGGCATCATGCCCGGGTTGGGACGCGGGCCCGAGGACTGCGGACGGGGCATGCCGCCGGGGCTCGGACGGTCGCCGCCCGGACGCGGGGCACCACCGGGACGCGGAGCGCCGCCGGGGCCACCGGCACCGGGACGGGCGCCACCGGGACGGGGCATACCGCCGGGAGCACCCTGGCCGCCGGGACGCGGGGGACGCTCGCCGGGAGCGCCGCCGTCACGACGGTCGCCGCCGGGACGCGGGGCGCCACCGGGGCGCTGCATACCGGTGGAGCCGGAGGACGTGAACGGGTTGTTGCCCGGACGGGGACCCGCCGGACGAGCGCCGCCGGGGCGCGGGGCGCCCTGGCCGGGACGGCCGCCTTCGCGGCGGTCGCCGCCCTGCTGGCCGCCGGCCGGGGCCGGACGGGCCGGACGCGGACCGGGGGTCGCGCCGGAGCGCGGGGCGGACGGCGCGGAGGGCGCCGAGGGCTGCGCCGGAGCCGGGGCGGAGAACTCCGCCTGCGGCACCGGGGTGACCGGGGCGGGCCTGGCCGGAGCCGGAGCCTGCGCGGCCGGAGCCGGAGCCGGAGCCGGGGTGACCGGGGCGGCGGGAGCCGCCGGGGCCGGCTTGGGACCCGGACGCGGGCCCGGGGCGGGCGCGGAGCCCGCGGGACGCGGACCGGCCGCCGGGGTGACGGGTGAGGCGGCCGCGGGCTTGGGGCCCGGGGCAGCAGGACGAGCCGGCGCGCCCGGAGTGGGGGCGCCCGGCCTTGCGGGGCGCGGAGCCCCGGGCTTGGCAGCAGAGGGCTTGCCGGCGGAACCGCCGCCAGGACCCTGCAATGCGTCAGTCAGCTTGCGAACAACCGGCGCCTCGATCGTCGAGGACGCCGAACGGACGAATTCGCCAAGTTCTTGGAGCTTGGCCATGACGACCTTGCTCTCAACTCCGAACTCCTTGGCGAGTTCGTATACCCGGACCTTAGCCACTTCGCTCCTTCTGAGGTCCGGGGTGGTCGTCCGCCGGACCGTCGCTACTTCATGGGCGTACTCATCGCGTGCTCATCGAGTGCTCATCGCAATCTCGACCTACTTCCAACTCGCGGGGTACCTGACCGCACGGTGTATCCGTGCGTTCCGTGCTCTCTTACGGTGTTGCCTGCTCGACGTGCCGTCGCAAGTCCGCGGTTTCGAGCGTCCCCTGGACCCGTAGGGCCCGTGGGAACGCCCGGCGGCGGACCGCCAGGTCGAGACAGGCGGTGGCAGGGTGCACATAGGCACCCCGACCGGGCAGCGTACCGCGATCATCAGGGACCAGTTCATCCCCGATCACCACCACACGCAGCAGATCCTTCTTGGCCGTTCGCTCCCGGCAACCGATGCAGGTGCGCTCCGGGCATGCAGGGCTGTGCGTCCGGCCAGACACTGTTAAGTCTACCTCCCCGCGCCGGTCTCACCCCTTCGGGTTATTCGACGCACGGTTATTCGATGGTTACTGCCCGGACTGGTCGGCCTGCTCGGTGTCCGGCCGGATGTCGATCCGCCAGCCGGTCAGCCGCGCGGCCAAGCGGGCGTTCTGGCCCTCCTTGCCGATCGCCAGCGACAGCTGGTAGTCCGGCACCGTCACCCGGGCCGACCTCGCGCCCAGGTCCACGACCTCGACCTTGCTCACCCGTGCGGGTGACAGCGCGTTCGCCACCATCTCCGCGGGGTCGTCCGACCAGTCGACGATGTCGATCTTCTCGCCGTGCAGCTCCGCCATGACCGCCCGCACCCGGGCGCCCATCGGGCCGATGCAGGCGCCCTTGGCGTTCAGCCCGGACCGCGTCGACCGCACCGCGATCTTCGTACGGTGCCCGGCCTCGCGCGCGATCGCCGAGATCTCCACCGACCCGTCCGCGATCTCCGGCACCTCGAGCGCGAAGAGCTTCTTCACCAGGTTCGGGTGTGTGCGGGACAGCGTCACCGAAGGGCCGCGTACGCCCTTGGCCACCCGGACGACGTACGAGCGCAGCCGGATGCCGTGCTTGTACTCCTCGCCCGGCACCTGCTCCTGCACCGGCAGGATCGCCTCCAGCCGGCCGATGTCGACCAGCACGTTCTTGGGGTCCTTGCCCTGCTGGACGATGCCCGTGACGATGTCGCCCTCGCGGCCGGCGAACTCACCGAAGGTGATCTCGTCCTCCGCGTCCCGCAGCCGCTGCAGGATGACCTGCTTGGCCGTCGTGGCCGCGATCCGCCCGAAGCCGCCCGGGGTGTCGTCGAACTCGCGCGGCGCCTCCCCGTCCGGGGTCTCCGACGCCTCTTCCTTCGCCCACACGGTCACATGGCCGTTGGTGCGGTCCAGCTCCACCCGGGCGTTCCGGCGGCTGCCCGGCTCCCGGTGGTACGCGATGAGGAGAGCCGACTCGATCGCCTCGACCAGGAGGTCGAACGAGATCTCCTTCTCCCGTACCAGTCCCCGCAGGGCACTCATGTCGATGTCCACGACTACGCCTCCTCAGTGCTCTCGTCGCCGTCGGTGCCGGCGTCAGCCGTGTCCTCCGCGCCGTCGTCTTCCATGTCCTTGCGGTTGAACTCGATCTCGATGCGCGCGCGGGTGATCTCCGGGAACGTGATCCGTCCCGGCTTGGGCTTGCGCCCCTTGACCCCCGGGATCTCCAGATCGATCCCTTCTTCGTCCACCGCGAGCATCCGCGCGACCAGGTCGCCCCCGGCGCTCAGCGTGAACTTGACCAGCCGGCCCTCGTTGCGGCGGAAGTGCCGCGGCTCGGTCAGCGGCCGGTCCAGCCCCGGTGAGCTGACCTCCAGCAGGTACTCCCCGTCGCCCATCGCGTCCGAGGCGTCCAGCGCCTGCGAGATCTCCCGGCTCAGCTCCGCCACCGCGTCCAGCTGCACGCCCTCGTCGGAATCCACCACGACCAGCAGCTGCCGGCGCTTGCCGGCCGACGTCACCCTGACCTCTTCCAGATCCAGTCCCGCCTTGGCGGCGAGCGGCTCCAGCAGCCCGCGCAGCCTCTCGCTCTGGGTGGTGCTCATCCGGGTGACTCCTCGGCCGCGTGTGCTGTTGTAGTGGGGAACGTCGCGTGTCGGCCCAAAGCCTATCGGTTCCGGCAGCGCGACCGCGATTCGGGCCTTTCGGCCACCCGCGTGCCCGCCGATGGCCCAGGGCCTGTCTTGTGGATCTCCGTGGGAGAAGGAGCGGTGCCCGCCGCGCCAGCGGCTGATGTCTCTGCGGTGCCTGCGGTCGCAAGACGGAGGAGGGAGGCAACGCGGTGGGGGCACCTCCCAGCGTCTAGCTGGGGGACGTTGTCGACCGACGACAAGGCCGCGAGCGCTGGTGCCAGGGCACGCGACGCCACGGAGATCCACAAGACAGGCCCTCGCGCACCCGCAACCACCCACGAGGGCGGGGCGCAGGTACGCTCACCTGTGATGATCAGCGCAACGAATCCGGCGGGCCCACGCAGGCGCGCCCTGCTCGCCATGCCAGCGGCCGCCGCCGCGCTGCTCGGTGGCTGCTCCGAACCCGCCGTGCGCAAGGTCGGCGCGACGACGCGCGCCGCCTCGCCCGACGGCGCCGCGCTGCGCGCGACCGCAGGCCGCGACAGCGTACGGCTGCTGGCCCTGTACGACGCCGCCCTCGCCGCGCACCCCGCACTCGCCCGGCTGCTCGAACCGCTGCGGGACGATGTCGCCCGGCACGCGCAGGCGTTCGGCGCGCAGGAGCACCCGGTGTCCGCCTCGCCCGAGGCGCCCACCACCGCCGCGGACACCGTCGCGGCCCTCGCCTCCGCGGAGAAGTCGCTCGCGGACGCCCGCACCACCGCGCTGCTGGACGCGCCGCCGGAGCTGGCCCGGCTGCTGGCCTCGGTGGCGGCGGCCGGCGCCGCGCACGTGACTCTGCTCAAGGAAGGCTGAACACCCGCATGGCAGAGCAGAAGCCGCTCGCGGCCGTGCAGGCCGCACTCGCCGCCGAGCATGCCGCCGTCTACGGCTACGGCGTCGTCGGCGCCCGCATCTCGGCCGCCCGCGAGGCCGAGGCGCGCGCGGCGTACGACGCCCACCGCGCCCGGCGCGACACCCTGCGCCGTACGGCCACCGACCTCGGCGGCACGCCGGTCGCGGCGGCGGCCGCCTACACGCTGCCCTTCGCGGTGCCGGGCTCCGCGGCGGCCGTACGCCTGGCGGCGGACCTGGAGGACCGGGTCGCGGCCGTCTACGCCGACCTGGTCCGCGCCGCCACCGCGGACCTGCGGCGGGACGCGGCCGGGTGGCTGCGCGAGGCCGCTGTCCGGGCTGTCCGCTGGCGGGGCGAGAGCGTAGCCTTCCCGGGGCTGGCCGAACGGGCGGCGGACCCGGTATCGGCCTCGCCGTCGGCCGTGGCCCCGTCCCCGACCCCGTCCCCGTCCCCGGCCTGATGGAGGGAAGACAGCCACGATGACGCAACTTCAGCCGCCGGAGCGACTGGTCCGCACCGTCAGCGCCTGGGAGGGCGAGGCCGGCCGAGCCTGGCTCGAAGCCCTCCCCGGACGCGTCGCGGACCACCTCGGGCGGTGGGAGCTGCGGGCCGAGCGGGTCTTCAACCCGGGCGGCCACATCAGCATGATCGTGCTCGTCCGGCGGGCCGACGGCACGCCCGCCGTCCTCAAGGCCGGCATGGTCAACGCCGAGACCCGGCACGAACACGCCGCCCTCGCCCGCTGGGACGGCCGCGGCGCGGTGCGTCTGCTCGACGCCGATCCGGCGGACGGCGTCCTGCTCCTGGAGCGACTGCAGGGTGACGTCTCCCTGCGGTCACTGCCCGAGCAGAAGGCCATGCTGGAGGCTTCCGCCCTCCTCCAGCGGCTGTGGGTGCCGCCGGGCGACGACCACCCCTTCGACTCGGTCGCCGACCACACGGCCCGGCTCACCACCACGCTGCGCGCCCGGCGCGAGCAGGCGTGGGCGGCCGACGTCCGCCAACTGATCGACGAAGCGCTCGACGCGCGGGAGCGCGCGCTCTCCGAGCCCGTCACGGACGTGCTGCTGCACGGCGACTACCACCACGGCAACGTCCTCGCCGCCGACCGCACGCCCTGGCTCGCCATCGACCCCAAACCCCTCGTCGGCGACCCCGCCTACGACCTCGCCTGGCTCGTCCGCGACCGCCTCGACACCCTCGCCGCCTCCCCCGGCGCCGAGTCCGCCGCCCGCCGCCGCGTCACCAAGCTCGCCGACTCCCTCGACCTCGACCGCGAGCGCCTCCGCGCCTGGGCCCTCTTCCGAGCCGTCGAAGCCGGCGTCTGGAGCCTGTCCGTAGGCGACCACGCCCCGGCGGAACTCCTGCTCGAATTCGCCGGCTGGCTCTGATCCTTGACGCGCCTCTCGCGGGCGCTTCGCTGGCTTCGAGCCGCTGCGCCGGACTCCGTCCGTCGTGCCGGGGGTACCGCAGGCCCGGGTTGGGGGCAGGCGTCCCGCCCAGCGGGACGACTGCCCCCAACCCACGGGTCAGCGGGCCAGCCGGGCCAGGGCCTCGTCGACCGGCAGGTCCTCGCGCTCGCCGGTGCGGCGGTCCTTGAGCTCGACGACGCCCTCGGCGGCCCGGCGGCCGACGACGAGGATCGTCGGGACCCCGATGAGCTCGGCGTCGGTGAACTTGACGCCGGGCGAGACCCCGGCGCGGTCGTCGACGAGCACCCGTACGCCGGCCGCGTGCAGCTTGTCCGCGAGTTCGAGGGCGAGTTCGGTCTGGAGGGCCTTGCCGGCCGCGACCACGTGCACGTCCGCCGGGGCGATCTCGCGCGGCCAGCACAGGCCCTGGGCGTCGTGCGTCTGCTCGGCGAGAGCGGCGACGGCGCGGGAGACCCCGATGCCGTACGAACCCATCGTGACCCGCACCGGCTTGCCGTTCTGGCCGAGGACATCGAGCTCGAAGGCGTCCGCATATTTACGTCCGAGCTGGAAGATGTGGCCGACCTCGATGGCGCGGTCGAGCCGCAGACCCGCGCCGCAGACGGGGCAGGGGTCACCGGGGCGGACGACGACGACGTCCAGGTGGCGGTCGACCTCGAAGTCCCGGCCGGCGACGACACTGCGGGCGTGCTTGCCGGGGGCGTTGGCCCCGGTGATCCAGGCCGTGCCGGGGGCGATGCGCGGGTCGGCGATGAAGGGGACGCCGGACAGTCCCTGGGGGCCGACGTAGCCCTTGACGAGGTCGGGCCGCGCTGCGAAGTCCTCGGCGGTGACCAACTCGACGACGGCCGGGGCGAGGTGCTCGCCGAGCTTGCCGAGGTCGACCTCGCGGTCGCCGGGGACACCGACAGCGGTGATCTTGCCGTCGATCTTCACCAGCAGGTTCTTCAGGGTGGCCGAGGCCGGGACGCCCAGGTGCGCGGCGAGCGTCTCGATCGTCGGGGTGTCGGGGGTGTCGAGGATCTCGACGGGGCCGTGCGCGGAGCCGTCGGCCGCCACCACGGCGGTCGTGACCGCCTCCGTGTTGGCCGCGAAGTCGCAGGCCGGGCAGTCGGCGAAGGTGTCCTCGCCCGCCCCGGCCGGGGCGAGGAACTCCTCGGACGCGGAGCCGCCCATCGCGCCGGAGACGGCGGAGACGATCCGGAAGTCGAAGCCGAGCCGCCGGAAAATCCGGATGTAGGCCTCGCGGTGGAGGCGGTAGGCCTCGGCGAGGCCCTCGTCCGTGGTGTCGAAGGAGTACGAGTCCTTCATCTGGAACTCGCGGCCGCGCAGCACGCCGGAGCGGGGCCGGGCCTCGTCGCGGAACTTGGTCTGGATCTGGTAGAGGATCACCGGCAGGTCCTTGTAGGACGAGCACTGGTCCTTGACCGTCAGGGTGAAGATCTCCTCGTGCGTCGGCCCGAGCAGATAGTCCGCGCCCTTGCGGTCGGTCAGGCGGAACAGCAGATCGCCGTACTCCGACCAGCGGCCCGTCGCCTCGTAGGGCTCGCGCGGCAGCAGCGCGGGCAGCAGGACCTCCTGGCCGCCGATGGCGTCCATCTCCTCGCGGATGACGCGCGAGACGTTCTCCAGCACCCGCTTGCCCAGCGGCAGCCAGGCCCACATCCCCGCGGAGGTGCGGCGGACGTACCCGGCGCGGACCAGGAGCTTGTGGCTCGCGGTCTCGGCGTCGGCCGGGTCGTCGCGCAGCGTCTTGAGCATCAGACGGGACATGCGCAGGACCATGGTGTTCTCCAGGGGGCGGTGCCAGTTGGCGGTGCCAGGTAGGTGCCGGGGGATTGCCGGAAAGCCTATCCGTTACCGGCGCAGCGGCAGTACGGCGCCCATCACCGCGTACGGGCTCGCGGCGCTCGGGAAGTGCACGGGGCGGGCCAGGTCGGCGTAGCCGAGCGCCCGGTAGAGGCGGCGGGCGCGGCTCTCGGTGTCGATGGCGGACAGGATGCTGCGCGGCTGGGCGGCGGCGTCGGTGATGGTGGTGATCAGCCCGCGGCCGAGGCCGCGGCCCTGGAAGCGGGGGTGGACGTGGAGCTCGGTGATGGTGAAGGAGTCGTCGAGCCAGTCGTCGGTGCCGGTCCGGCGCATGTAGGGCTCGACTACGGTCGACCACCAGTGGGAGCGGCTGTTGGGCATCCCGTAGACGAAGCCGACCAGCCGGTCGCCGGGCGCGATGGCGGCCAGGGCGCGTACGCCGGGGTAGGTGAGGTGCCGGAGCACGATCTGGCGGCGGATGGCGATCTCGTCGTCGCCGAGCCCGAAGGCGACGGCCTGCACGGCCAGGGCGTCGTCGACCCGGGCGGCGAGATCGACCGGGGCGATCACCACGTCATCCATGGGCGGGGACACTACTAGAACAGCACGCTCATGAACGCGCCGACCTCGGTGAAGCCGACGCGGTGATACGCGGCGCGGGCCGGGGTGTTGTAGTCGTTGACGTAGAGGCTGACGACCGGCGCGACGTCGCGCAGCGCGTAGTGGAGTACCGCGGACATCCCGGTCTCGCTCAGGCCCCGGCCGCGGTGTTCGGGGGCGACCCAGACGCCCTGGATCTGGCAGGCGTGCCGGGTGACCGCACCGATCTCGGCCTTGAAGACCACCCGGCCGTCCTCTATGCGGGCGAAGGACCGCCCGGTGGTGACGAGTTCGGCGACGCGGGCCTGGTAGAGCAGGCCGCCGTCGCCGGCGAGCGGGGACACGCCGACCTCTTCGGTGAACATCGCGACGCAGGCCGGCATGATCACGTCGATCTCGTCGCGCCGGACCCGGCGGACGTGCGGGTCGGGCGCTATGTCGGCGGGGAGCGAGCGGGTGACCATCAGCGGCTGGCGGGCGCGGACTTCGCGGGCCGGGCCCCAGCTCGGCTCCAGCAGGGACCACAGCTCGGCGGTGGGCCCGGCCGGGCCGACGATGGACGAGCAGCGGCGGCCGGTACGGCGGGCGCGCTCGGCGAAGGCCCGGATCGCCTCGGGCACGGCGCAGATGGGGACGAGGTTGGCCCCGGCGTAGCAGAGCGAGGTCAGCCGTCCGCCCGCGTACCAGCCCCACATCTCACCGCCGAGCCGCCACGGGTCCAGGCCCGCCACGTTCACCCGCGACGCGACGAAGGCGTTGGCGACCGGGTCGCGGCCCAGCACCTCCAGGGCGGCTTCGAGATCGCCGGGCTCCAGGACTCTCGTGGTGGTCGTCGTCAACACGGTTGGGCGCCTCACCGTACGGGCCGCAGCGGTAGCAAGTCCCCGCACTTTACCTCCGCGGGGGCGGACCGCGCGCCCCCGTTGCCCCGTCCCCGCCGTGGTCGCCTGCATCTGCGGGCCGCCTGTGGCTGGTCGCGCAGTTCCCCGCGCCCCTTCGGGCGCGGGCGAACCGCGAACGAGGCCATCAGGGGCGCGGGGAACTGCGCGACCAGCCCACCACGGGCGCGCGCCGTGGGCACCGGGCTCGGACCGAGCGCCTAGCTGATGCTGACCTGGGGCTCGCCGGACATGACGCCATCCGCTTCCATCTGCTCGGCGAGCTTCATGGCCTCTTCGATGAGCGTCTCGACGATCTTGGACTCGGGGACGGTCTTGATGACCTCGCCCTTGACGAAGATCTGGCCCTTGCCGTTGCCGGAGGCGACGCCGAGGTCGGCCTCGCGGGCCTCGCCGGGGCCGTTGACGACGCAGCCCATGACGGCGACGCGCAGCGGGACCTCCATGCCCTCCAGACCGGCGGTGACCTGGTCGGCGAGCTTGTAGACGTCGACCTGGGCCCGCCCGCACGACGGGCAGGAGACGATCTCCAGGCGGCGCTGCTTGAGGTTGAGGGACTCCAGGATCTGCAGGCCCACCTTGACCTCCTCCGCCGGAGGGGCGGACAGCGAGACCCGGATCGTGTCGCCGATGCCCTCGCTGAGCAGCGCGCCGAAGGCGACGGCCGACTTGATGGTGCCCTGGAAGGCGGGACCGGCCTCGGTGACGCCCAGGTGCAGCGGGTAGTCGCACTGGGCGGCGAGCTGCCGGTAGGCGTTGACCATGACGACCGGGTCGTTGTGCTTGACGGAGATCTTGATGTCGCGGAAGCCGTGCTCCTCGAACAGTGAGCACTCCCACAGCGCGGACTCCACCAGCGCCTCGGGGGTGGCCTTGCCGTACTTCGCGAGCAGCCGCTTGTCCAGGGAGCCGGCGTTGACGCCGATCCGGATCGGGGTGCCGGCCGCGGCGGCGGCCTTCGCGATCTCCTTGACCTTGTCGTCGAACTGCTTGATGTTGCCGGGGTTGACCCGGACCGCCGCGCAGCCCGCGTCGATCGCGGCGAAGACGTACTTCGGCTGGAAGTGGATGTCCGCGATCACCGGGATCTGCGACTTCCTGGCGATTGTGGCGAGCGCGTCCGCGTCGTCCTGCGTCGGGCAGGCGACGCGCACGATCTGGCAGCCGGAGGCGGTGAGCTCGGCGATCTGCTGGAGGGTGGCGCCGATGTCCGCGGTGACGGTCGTGGTCATGGACTGGACGGAGACCGGTGCGTCGCCGCCGACGGCCACCGATCCGACCTGGATCTTGCGGCTCGGTCGGCGGTCGGCGAGCTTGATCGGAACGGACGGGATCCCGAGCGAAATCGCGGTCATGTGCGTGCAGTCCCCAAGAGTGTGGATCGAGGTCCCGGCGGCGTGGGCGGGCTCCGCTTACCGAGATTACGGCACCCGGCCCACGCACCTGACCCACGGCTAGGTCAAACGCACCGGATTGATGAGATCCGCGGCCATCACCAGGGCGGTGAAGCAGATGAAAATTCCGGCGATGACATAGGCGACCGGCATCAGCTTGGCCACGTCGAAGGGGCCGGGGTCGGGCCGCCGGAAGACCTTGGCGATGTTGCGGCGTACGGACTCCCACAGCGCGCCCGCGATGTGCCCGCCGTCGAGCGGGAGCAGCGGGAGCATGTTGAACAGGAAGAGGGAGAGGTTGATCCCGGCGAGCAGGCTCAGGAAGAAGGCGATCCGCTGGGTGGCCGGGATGTGCATGGCCAGGACGTCGCCGCCGATGCGGGCCGCGCCGATCATGCCGACCGGGGAGTCCTGTTTGCGCTCGGCGCCGTTGAAGACCGCGTTCCACAGGTCGGGGACCTTGGACGGCAGGGCGGCGAGCGATTCGACGCCGCTTTGGGCCATGTCGCCCATCCGGTCGATGGACTGGCCGAATCCGAGCTGTACGACCTCGTTGGCGGGGGTGAAGCCGAGGAACCCGGCCGTCACGTACTCGCCCTCGGCGTAGCCGCCGTTGCCGTCGGTCTTGGTGACCTTGTTCTTGATCAGGTCGGCGTGCAGGGTCACCGTCTGCCCCTTGCGCAGGACGGTGATGGTCGCCGGGCCGGTGGTCTTGCGGATCTGCTCCTGGAGCACGGACCACTGGGTGATGTCGACCGAAGTGCCGTTGAAGGAGATGATCCGGTCGCCCGCCAGCAGTCCGGCCTTCTTGGCCGGCGACTCGGCGTACTTGTTGCTGGCGCAGGGGTTCTTGGCCTTCAGCGCCGCCTCGTCGGACTGCGAGATGACGCAGTCCGAGACCTGGCTGACGGTGGTGGTCTGGGTCGCCTGGCCGAAGCCCATCAGGACCAGCAGGAACAGCACGAAGGCCAGGATCAGGTTCATGAACGGCCCGGCGAACATGACGATGACGCGCTTCCACGGCTTGCGCGTGTAGAACAGCCGGTCCTCGTCGCCCGGCTTGATCTCCTCGTACGACGCCGCGCGGGCGTCCTCGATCATGCCGCGCCAGGGCGAGGTGGACCGTGCCGTCACCCGGCCGTCGTCCCCGGGCGGGAACATCCCGATCATGCGGATGTAGCCGCCGAGCGGGATCCACTTGACGCCGTACTCGGTCTCCCCCTTGTGCCGGGACCACAGGGTCGGGCCGAAGCCGACCATGTACTGCGGCACGCGGATCTTGAAGAGCTTGGCGGTGGAGAGGTGGCCGAGCTCGTGCCAGGCGATGGAGATCAGGAGGCCGAAGAAGAATACGACGATCCCGATAACCGTCATGAGTGCCGTCATACGCCTGCAGCCTCCGTAGTCGCCTGCTGTGCCTGCTGTGCTGCCAGTTCGCGTGCCCGTGCCCGTGCCCAGGTCTCCGCTTCGAGGACGTCCTCGACGGTGAGCGGAGTTCCCGCCACCGGCGTGCCATGCTCCTCCACCACCGCCGCGACGGTGTCCACGATCCCGGTGAACGGCAAGCGGCCGTTCAGGAACGCGTCGACGCACTCCTCGTTGGCCGCGTTGAACACCGCGGGCGCGGTGCCCCCGAGGCTACCGACATGGCGGGCGAGCGCCACCGACGGGAAGGCCTCGTCGTCGAGCGGGAAGAAGGTCCAGGTCGCGGCCTTGGTCCAGTCGCAGCCCGGTGCGGCGTCCGGCACACGCTCGGGCCAGCCGAGGCCCAGCGCGATCGGCATCCGCATGTCGGGCGGGCTGACCTGGGCCAGCGTGGAGCCGTCAGTGAATTCCACCATCGAGTGGATATACGACTGCGGATGGACGACGACCTCAATGCGATCGAAGGGAATGTCGTAGAGCAGATGGGCCTCGATGACCTCCAGGCCCTTGTTCACCAGCGTCGCCGAGTTGATCGTGACCACCGGCCCCATGTCCCAGGTCGGGTGCGCGAGCGCCTGCTCCGGGGTGACCCCGGCCAGCTCCTCCTTGGTACGCCCCCGGAAGGGGCCCCCGGAGGCGGTGACCACCAGCTTGCGGACCTCGCTGCGGGTGCCGCCCATCAGCGCCTGGAACAGCGCCGAGTGCTCGGAGTCCACCGGCACGATCTGCCCGGGCTTCGCCACGGCCTTCACCAGCGGCCCGCCGACGATCAGCGACTCCTTGTTGGCCAGGATCAGGATCCGGTCCGCCTCCAGCGCCGCCAGCGTCGGCCGCAGTCCGATCGACCCGGTGATCCCGTTGAGCACCGAGTGACACTGCGACCGCGCCAGCTCCGTCGCCGCGTCCGGCCCGGCCAGGATCTCCGGCAGCGGCTCGCTTCCGTACCGCGCCGTGAGTGCCTCGCGCAGCGGCCCGGCCGCCTGCTCGTCGGCGACTCCCACGGCCCGTACGCCCAGCCTGTGCGCCTGCTCGGCGAGCAGCCCGACGCGGCCGCCGGCGGCGGACAGGGCCACCACCCGGAAGCGGTCGGGGTTGCGCAGCACGACGTCGATGGCCTGGGTGCCGATCGATCCGGTCGAGCCGAGGATCACTATGTCCCGGCGGCCGTCGGTCGGGGTGTGACCGGGGAGGCGGAGATGCGGGTCGGCGAGAGAGTCCGTCATCCCTCCATTGTGGCCGGTCCCGCTGGCGGCGGGACCGGCCGGGTCGTCGCTCAGCGGATGGGCCGGTGGACGTTCTCCGCCTTGGACGGCCCTGGCGTGGCGTCCGCGATCCACGGCCCCTCGCCGGAGGGATCGACGATGCCCTCTTCGAGCCAGGTGTAGGCACCGCCGAGGACGCCGTCCACGACGCGGGCGTCGATGGCGTCGGTGTTGGTCCACAGGCGGCCGAAGAGTTCCTCGACGCGGATCCGGGACTGGCGGCAGAAGGCATCGGCGAGCCGGCGGGCGGCCGGTGTGCCGAGCATGTCGGCGCGTACGCAGGCGGCGCTCATGGCGAAGAGCTCGGCGCCGATGTCGACGATGCGGCCGAGGAAGCCCTGCTTGGTCTCCATGCGGCCCTGCCACCGGGACATCGCGTAGAAGGTGGAGCGGGCCAGCTTGCGCGAGCCGCGTTCCACGTAGCGCAGATGGCCGGCGAGGTCGCCGAACTCGGCGTAGGAGCGCGGGAGCTGGCCGGGGCCGGCGACGAGCTTGGGCAGCCAGCGGGCGTAGAAGCCGCCTGCCTTGGCGCCGGCGCGGGCCTTGTCGCCGAGCGATTTGGCGGGGTCGATGAGGTCGCCGGCGACGGAGAGGTGGGCGTCGACGGCCTCGCGGGCGATGAGCAAGTGCATGATCTCGGTGGAGCCCTCGAAGATGCGGTTGATGCGCAGGTCGCGCAGGATCTGCTCGGCCGGGACGGCGCGCTCGCCGCGCGCGGCGAGGGATTCGGCTGTCTCGAAGCCGCGGCCGCCGCGGATCTGGACCAGCTCGTCCGCCATGAGCCAGGCCATCTCGCTGCCGTAGAGCTTGGCGAGGGCGGCCTCGATACGGATGTCGTTGCGGTTCTCGTCGGCCATCTGGGAGGAGAGGTCGAGGACGGCTTCGAGGGCGAAGGTGGTGGCCGCGATGAAGGCGATCTTGGAGCCGACGGCCTCGTGCTTCGCGATCGGCGCACCCCACTGCTCGCGTACGGCGGACCACTCACGGGCGATCTTCAGGCACCACTTGCCCGCGCCGACACACATCGCCGGGAGCGACAGGCGGCCGGTGTTGAGGGTGGTGAGCGCGATCTTCAGCCCCGCGCCCTCGGGACCGATGCGGTTGTCGGCCGGGACCCGGACCTGGTGGAAGCGGGTGACGCCGTTCTCCAGGCCGCGCAGGCCCATGAAGGCGTTGCGGTTCTCCACGGTGACGCCGTCCGCGTCGCTCTCGACGACGAAGGCGGTGATGCCGCCCTTGTGGCCCTCTGACTTGGGGACCCTGGCCATGACGACGAGGAGGTCGGCGACCACGCCGTTGGTGGTCCAGAGCTTGACGCCGTCCAGGACGTACTCCGAGCCGTCCTCGGTCGGGACCGCGGAGGTGGCCAGGCGGGCCGGGTCGGAGCCGACGTCGGGCTCGGTGAGCAGGAAGGCGGAGATGTCCGTGCGCGCGCAGCGCGGCAGGAACTTCTCCTTCTGCTCCGGGGTGCCGAAAAGCTTGAGCGGCTGCGGTACGCCGATCGACTGATGGGCGGACAGCAGCGCGCCGAGAGCGGGGTTCGCGGAGCCGACCAGGGCCAGGGCCTTGTTGTAGTACACCTGGGTGAGGCCGAGACCCCCGTACTTGGTGTCGATCTTCATGCCGAGGGCGCCGAGCTTCTTGAGCCCGTTGACGACCTCGTCGGGGATCTTCGCCTCGCGCTCGATGCGGGCGGTGTCGATCGTCTCGCAGAAGTCACGCAGCTTGGCCAGGAAGGCCTCACCGCGCTCGACGTCGTCCGGCGCGGGCATGGGGTGCGGGTGGATCAGGTCGAGCCGGAAGCGGCCCAGGAACAGTTCCTTGGCGAAGCTGGGCTTGCGCCAGTCCTGTTCTCGGGCTGCCTCGGCGACCGCGCGCGCCTCGCTCGCGGAGACCTGCTGGGGGGTGGGGGCAGGCGTGGACATGAAGAGAGCCACCTTTCCGGCTACCGGTCGGTGCTACTTGTCCGTATGTACCCCGTATCAGGCAGGTCCGCCAGACTTCGCGCACGCGCAGGCCGGAAACCGGAAGGACGCGGCCGGGCGCACCGCACATGCGCCCGGCCGCCGGTGAGGGTGGCTGGGTGTTCCTACAGCGCCAGGCCCGTCAGGACCAGCACCCGCTCGTACGTGTAGTCCTCCATCGCGTACTTCACGCCCTCGCGGCCGACGCCGGAGTCCTTGACGCCGCCGTACGGCATCTGGTCGGCGCGGTAGGAGGGGGCGTCGCCGATGATGACGCCGCCGACCTGGAGCTCGCGGTGCGCGCGGAAGGCGGTCTGCAGGTCGTGGGTGAACACGCCGCTCTGCAGGCCGAAGCGGGACTCGTTGACGGCGGCGAACGCCTCGTCCGTGCCGTCCACCTTCTGAAGGGACAGCACCGGGCCGAAGACCTCCTCGGTGGCCACGATCGCGTCGCCCGGGACCTCGGCGAGGACGGTGGGCGCGTAGGAGGCGCCCTCGCGGGTGCCGCCGGTGAGGAGCTTGGCGCCCTTGGTGACGGCGTCGTCGACCCAGGACTCGACCCGCTCGGCGGCGCGGACGTCGACCAGCGGGCCGACATCGGTGGCGTCGTCGGCCGGGTCGCCGGTGACCTGGGCGCGCACCTTGGCGACGACCTTCTCGGCGAGGCGGTCGTAGACGGACGCGTCGGCGATCACCCGCTGCACGGAGATGCAGGACTGGCCGCCCTGGTAGTTGGCGAAGGTCGCGATGCGGGTCGCGGCCCACTCCAGGTCCTCCTCGGAGGACCAGTCGGCCAGGACGACGGCCGCGGCGTTGCCGCCCAGTTCCAGGGTGACGTGCTTGCGCGGCACGGAATCCATGATCGAGTAGCCGACCTTGTCCGAGCCCGTGAAGGAGATCACCGGCAGCCGCTCGTCCTGTACGAGGGCGGGCATCCGGTCGTTCGGCACCGGCAGCACGCTCCACGAGCCGGCCGGAAGGCCCTCGGTCTCCGCGAGGATCTCGCCGAGGACCAGTGCCGACAGCGGCGTCGCCGGGGCGGGCTTGAGGATGATCGGCGCGCCGACCGCGATCGCCGGGGCGACCTTGTGCGCCACCAGGTTCAGCGGGAAGTTGAACGGCGCGATGCCCAGCACACTGCCGCGCGGGAACCGCCGGGTCAGCGCCAGCCGGCCCACCCCGCCCGCGTCGGTGTCCAGCCTCTGCGCCTCACCGCTGTTGAACCGCCGGGCCTCCTCCGACGCCCACCGGAACACCGACACCGCGCGCCCGACCTCGCCGCGCGCCCACTTCACCGGCTTGCCGTTCTCGGCGCTGATCAGCCGCGCGATCTCCTCGGCCCGCTCGCCGAGCCGCTTCGCCACATGGTCCAGCGCGGCGGACCGTACGTGCGCCGGGGTCGCCGCGAACGCGGCCTCGGCGGCCCGGGCGGCCGCCACGGCCTCCTCCACCTGCGCGTCGGTCGGCACGCTGACGGCGGCGACGACCCGGCCGTCCCACGCGTTCGTGACGTCGAAGCTGTCCTCGCCGGTGGCCGGCCGGCCGGCCAGCCAAAACGCGGTGGGGGTGGGGGTGGCGGTGGTCACGGGGGTCACGCCCTTCCTGGTCGTCCCTGCTCATGCGCTGCGTCGGCACCACGGTAGGTCGTGCCGCCCGCGCGGGCTGTTGTCCACGGCGGAGTGACGTACCGGCGTTCCGCTACGAATTGGCCAGCTCAGCCGGTGGCCTTCAGGGCCAGCCACAGCTCCATCCGCACATCCGGGTCGTCCAGCGAACGGCCGAGGATCTCCTCGACCCGCCGAATCCGGTAGCGCAGCGTGTGCCGGTGGACCCCGAGGTCGGCGGCGGCCGCGTCCCACTGGCCGTGGCGGGAGAGCCAGGCCTGGAGGGAGGCGACGAGGTCGCCGCGGGCGTGGGCGTCGTGCTCGCGCAGGGGGCGCAGCAGGCCCTCGGCGAATGCGCGGACGGCGTCGTCGCCGAGGAGGGGCAGGACGGAGCCGGAGCCGACCTCGTCGTACTCGACCAGGCTGCGCCCGCCGCGGCGGGCGACCGCGAGGGCGCGCTCGGCCTGCGCATGGGCGGCCGGTACGTCGCCGGGTCCGGGGGCCGCGGCGGACAGGCCCGCGAAGAGGGCTTCGTCGGTCTCGGCGAGGTCCGCGCACACGGGGAGGACCGCGCCGGCCTCGGCGGCGAGGATGGTGAGACGGTCGCCGTCGCGGACGGCGAGGACGGGCTCGGCGGCGCGCGCGGCAGCCGTGTCCACGCGTTCCGCGAGAAGGGTGACCGTCTCGGCGGCCCCCTCCGCGACCAGGATCCGGACCGGGACGTCCAGCAGGTCCCCGTACAGGCGTCCCGCGACCGAGCGGGCGTGCTCGGGCTCACCGGCGAGCAGCATGCGCAGCAGCGCCGCGCCCAGCCGCTGCCCGGTGTCCTGCTGCGCGCGCGACTGCTCCAGCGAGAGCGTGAGCAGGGCCACGGCGGCGTGCACGATGTAGCGGGCCTGCGTGTCGAGCCGCTCCTCGGTCCCGACGGCCAGATAGCCGCGCGGGCGGCGGCCCGTGCCCAGCGACTGCAGCTCGACCCGGTCCTCCGTCCCCGCCGGTCCCGCCACGGCCGCGCTCGCCGGGGCTGGCTTGTCGCGCAGCCGGTCGATCTCCCCGGCCAGCCGGGCCGCCCGCCGCCCCGCCCACTCCGGCGCCGAGACCAGCACCGCCCCGGACGGGTCGTACAGGGCCGCCCAGCCGTCCAGGTGGGCCGCGAGCCGGGCCAGCAGGGCGCCCGTGCCGTCCGGCGCGAGCGCCGCCCTGGTCAGGTCGCGCTGCGCCTCGAAGCCCGCGGTCACCGCGTGGTAGTCCTCGGCCGCGATGGCCGCCGACACGGCCTTGCTGATGGCGATGAACGGCGTCCGGCGCGGCACCTCCAGCAACGGCAGCCCGTGCTCGGCCGCCGCGGCGACCAGTGGCCCCGGTACGGCGTCGTGGCTCACCCCGACCCCGAAGCCCAGGCCGACGACCCCGGCGCCCGAGAGCCTGCGTACGTACGCGTCCAGCCCGGCCGCGTCCTCGGCCTCCAGCTTCATCCCGGTCGTCAGCAGCAGCTCGCCGCCCTCGAGGTACGGACCCGGGTCGTCCAGCTCGCTGGTGTGCACCCAGCGGACGGGCGCCTGAAGCCGGTCGCCTCCGGCGAGGACGGTCAGCTTGAGCGCCGGGCTGCGCAGCAGGGAGGCGAGGGTGGGGGGCACGGCGTTTTCTCCAGGGTGGAGTGGGGTCCGTCCCGATTCTGCCTCACCGTACAGGCGGTAGCTAGGCCCTGTCCGGGCGATCAGGGTCGGATAGGCCGGGGCGTCGCAGTGACATCAGCCGCTGGCGCGGCGGGCGGTGCATCGCAAGGCGCCGGAATGCCCGCAGACTGGTTTGTCTGTGGGCTTTTCGGCAACGCCGCGAGGTGCCGTGTCAGGTGTCGCGGACCCGGCCATGATCGCCCGGACAGGGCCTAGGCGCGCAGGTCGGCCAGTATCGGCGGTGCGTGTTCGCCGTCGGTCGCGGTCAATGACACGACCGCGTGCCCGGCGGGCACCGCATGCGCAAGGTCGGAGGCGGACCAGCGCTCGCGCTCGACCTTTCGCACCGTCACGGACTCGGTGGTGACCGCCTCACCGGTGAAGAGCTTGCGCACGCCGCGTGTGAGGCGGCGGAAGAGGCCGCCGGACTGATCGGGCGTGCGCGTGACGTCCCGGGCCTCGACCCAGGTGGTGCCCCAGGCTTCGGCGAAGCGTTTGCCGTCCCAGGTGGTGACGCCGGAGAAGGCCATCCGGCAGCCGACGGCGCCCAGGAGGGCGCTGCGCAGTGCCTCGGGGATGTCGTCCAGCGTGCGCAGGGTGAGTACGGCGCCGGCGTTGGCGGAGCGGAGCCGGCCGAGACCGCGGACGGCCTCGGCCGTGATCGTGTGGGCGGCGTCGTCGAGGACGAGGCAGGCGAAGAGGGAGCGGTCGGCGCGGCTGCTGACGGCGGCGGTGAACTGGGCGAGGACGAGGCGGGCGAGGATGCGCGAGGCCTCGGCGTGGGCGCGCTCGGGGAGGTCGATGCGCACGCGGAGCGGGTGTTCGAGCGCGCGCAGGGAGAAGGGGCGGGCTCCGGAGCCGCGCCCGGTGACGTCGAAGAAGCCGGCGAAGGCCTGCCGGTCGAGCAGGGCGATGCGGTCGGCGAGCAGCGGGCCGACGTCGCCGGGGCGGCCGGACTGCCGCTCGCGGGCGTCGAGGTCGCGGACGTAACCGTGCGCGCCGGCAGCGTCGAGCGCGTCGCGCAGGGTGGCGTACGCGGTCGGGCTGGCGTCGAGCAGCTCGCGCAGCTCGGTGACGGACGGGAAGCGGCCGTGGGCGGCGCGGTAAGGGCCGAGCAGCTGGCTGAGGGCGGTGCGGGCCCGGCTGTCGTGGTCGTCCACCAGTGCCTCGGCGAGCATGGCGGCGGCCTCGTCGGGGTCGGTGGAGCCGCCGTACAGGTCGAGGTCGTACGCGGAGGAGGGGTCGCCGAGCGAGATGACGACGTCGTACGCGTCGGCCGGGACCGGATCCGTGCCCGCCGCCCCGACGGCGACGACCGCGGCCGTGCCGGACAGCGCCTGCAGGCACAGGGATTCCACGACCGGCCGCACGAGGTACCGGGTCTTGCCGGAGCCGGGCGGGCCCACGGCGAGCAGCCCGGTGCCGAGCAGTGTCGGGTCGAGGGCCAGCCCGGCGCCCTGGTGCTGGTAGGGGTTGCGGTCGTCGGCGAGCGCGAGCCCGATCCGTACCTGCGAGGTGAGCAGGTCGTGCCGGGCCGCCCGGACCGGCAGGTCGCGGGCGCCGGAGGGGTGCGCGAAGGCGGCGGCGCCCTGCCGCAGCACGACGTCGGTGAAGACCTCCCGCGGCACGGCCTGCCAGGCCCGGCGCAGCCGCGCGTAGTCCACGTCCCCGAGCCGCTCGGCGCGGATCTCCGCCGCGAGCCGGTCGGCGGCCGCCGGCTGCCCGGCCGCGCGCAGCTCGGGCCACTCAGCAGGGTCCTGCTCCTGCGGGGCGGGTCCTTCGTGCGGGGCGGGGTCGGTGACGGCGCCGCGCAGGAGGGGGGCGACGTAACGGCGGATGACCTCCAGCCAGTTGCCGAGGCGCCCGAAGATCCAGACCAGCAGGGCGGTGAAGATGACGTAATAGATGTCGAAGACGGCGGGCGACGGCAGCCGCCCATTGGACGTTGCGACGGACCAGGAGTCGGGCGTGAACCAGAACACCGGCTTCGTCCAGAACGTGAAGTAACCGTTCCAGCACAGCGACCACACCAGCAGCCCCAGCAGGAAGGTGCCAATCGCCCCGCCGATCAGCCGCCGCCCCGGCAGCCGGTTCGGGTCCTGCGGGGGCCGCGGCACATGGCCGTACGCGTAGATGCCGGGCGCGGGGCGCTGCCGGGGGGTGCGCAGCCAGGTCGCGAGCGCGGCGGGCGGGGCGGCCGCCTGCAGGGGGATGCCCGGCGGGCGCGGGGGCACCGCTGGGACGGCGGGGATGGCCGGAGTGGCCGGGGCTGTCTTGCGCGACGGCTCGCCGCCGTACCTGCCGTCAACGTCCATTCGCCCGCTGCCCCTCGCATTCGCACACTCACGCGCCGACACTCAATGTAGTGGACCGGCCACGAGTTCGGCCGCCGGGCGGGCACCGCACTGTCCGCCGCGTCGAAGACGGGTTCACCACTGCGCCCTAACGGAGTGTGCGGGTCTGCCGGAGGTCCGCTTAGCCTGCGGAGACAAGAGCCCACGGTTTCTAAGGAGAAGGAGTACGCCCGCCATGAGCGAACTGGCCCAGGAGCGCCGACTCGTCACGTCCATCCCCGGCCCGAAGTCGCAAGCGCTGCTGGCCCGCAAGTCGGCGGCGGTCGCGAACGGCGTCGGCGTGACCCTCCCGGTCTTCGTCACCCGAGCGGGCGGCGGCGTGGTGGAGGACGTGGACGGCAACTCCCTCATCGACTTCGGCTCCGGCATCGCCGTGACCTCGGTCGGCAACAGCGCGGCGGCGGTCGTGCGCCGTGCCTCCGCCCAGCTGGCGGACTTCACCCACACCTGTTTCATGGTGACCCCGTACGAGTCGTACGTGGAGGTCGCCGAGGCCCTGGCCGAGCTCACGCCGGGTGACCACGCCAAGAAGTCCGCGCTGTTCAACTCCGGCGCCGAGGCGGTGGAGAACGCGGTGAAGATCGCCCGCTCCTACACCAAGCGCACGGCCGTCGTCGTCTTCGACCACGGCTACCACGGCCGTACGAACCTCACCATGGCGCTCACCGCCAAGAACATGCCGTACAAGGAGGGCTTCGGCCCCTTCGCCCCCGAGGTCTACCGGGTCCCGCTGGCCTACCCGTACCGCTGGCTGACCGGCGCCGAGAACTGCGCCGAGGAGGCCGCCGCGCAGGCGATCGACCAGATCAACAAGCAGGTCGGCGCGCACAACGTCGCCGCGATCGTCATCGAGCCCATCGCGGGCGAGGGCGGCTTCATCGAGCCCGCGAAGGGCTTCCTGCCCGCGATCGCGCGGTTCGCGAAGGACAACGGCATCGTCTTCGTCGCGGACGAGATCCAGACCGGCTTCTGCCGCACCGGCCAGTGGTTCGCGTGCGAGGACGAGGGCGTCGTCCCGGACCTGATCACGACCGCCAAGGGCATCGCGGGCGGCCTGCCGCTCGCCGCCGTCACGGGCCGCGCCGAGATCATGGACGCCGCCCACGCGGGCGGGCTCGGTGGCACGTACGGCGGAAACCCGGTGGCCTGCGCGGCCGCGCTCGGCGCGATCGAGACCATGAAGGAGCTGGACCTGCCCGCCAAGGCTCGGCGGATCGGCGAGATCATGCTCGGCCGGCTGCGGGCGATCCAGGAGAAGTACGAGATCGTCGGCGATGTGCGCGGCCGTGGCGCGATGATCGCCGTCGAGCTCGTCGAGCCCGGCACGAAGACCCCGAACGCGGCGGCCGCCGGCGCGCTCGCCAAGGCCTGCCACGCCGAGGGTCTGGTGGTCCTCACGGCCGGTACGTACGGCAATGTGCTGCGCTTCCTGCCGCCGCTGGTGATCGGCGAGGACCTGCTCAACGAGGGCCTGGACATCCTCGAGAGCGCCTTCGCCGGACTGTGACGGAGGCAGTCACTATGAGTGAATCTCAGGGGCGGTGAAGAAGGTGTGCGGGCCTGATGGCGGACCCGCGCAAACCCTCCCGGGGGCCACTTTGGTGACGTACGGTTTCGTCAGATGGAAGAAACACCCCGTCTGCGGAAGCTCGCAGGCGACACTTTGCCGGTGACTCCCCATCATCGGCACCGCAGTGCCCTCGCGCACAACAGCGCCGAAGCCGCAAGCCTCGGCACTCCTCGCCGATCGGTCGGCCGCCCGTCCCAAACCCCCCGGGACGAGCGGTGCGGCGATCGCCTTGGCCGCCCCGGAACTCTCCCCCCTGTTCCGGGGCGGCTGACTTTCCTCTTCCTTCTCCTCCCCCTCCTGTGCCTGGTGCTCTTCGGGCTGCTCACCTGGCAGGAGGCCGCGCACGGACCGGTGCTCCGCCTCGACGAGCCTCTGCGCTCCGCCGTCGCCGGGCCGTCACCCCCCGGCCGCATCCCGCCCTTGGGCCACTACTTCGCCGCCCTCGGCAACTGGTACGCGGCGGGGCCCGTCCTGGTCGCCGCCATGGCCTACGCGTGGTGGCGGAGCCGGCACTGGGTGCCCCTCGCCGCGTACGCGGTCGCCATGGCGGCCGTGCCCGCGATCGTCGCTCCCCTGAAGACCGCCGTCGACCGCACCGGCGGTGCCCTGATCCGGGTGCCGGACCACGCGGGGCTCTTTCCGTCGGGGCACGCGGCGACGGCCGCGCTGGGGTACGGGGCGGCCGCGCTGCTGGTGCTGCCGTACGTGACGGGAAAAGCAGCACGGCGGCTGCTGGTCGCGGCCGCCGTGCTGCTCAACGCTGGGGTGGGTGTCGCTCTTGTGTACTGCGGCTATCACTGGCCACTGGATGTGGTCGGGAGCTGGCTGCTGTGCGGGGCCCTGCTGGGCGGGGCGTCGGCCCTCAGCTGTTGGTGGGGAAGCCGAGGTTGATGCCGCCGTGGCTCGGGTCGAGCCAGCGCTGGGTGACCGCCTTGCCACGGGTGAAGAACTTGACGCCGTCCTCGCCGTAGGCGTGGGTGTCGCCGAAGAGGGAGGCCTTCCAGCCGCCGAAGGAGTAGTAGGCGACGGGGACGGGGATCGGGACGTTGATGCCGACCATGCCGACCTCGACCTCGTGCTGGAAGCGGCGGGCGGCGCCGCCGTCGTTGGTGAACAGGGCGGTGCCGTTGCCGTAGGGGTTGGAGTTGATGAGCTCCAGGCCCTCGTCGTAGGAGGAGACCCGCACCACGGACAGGACCGGGCCGAAGATCTCGTCGTTGTAGATGGACTGGCCCGGCTTGACGTTGTCGAAGAGGGTCGGGCCGAGCCAGAAGCCGTCGGCGGTGCCCTCGCCCGAGATGGGGTGCTTGCGGCCGTCGATGACGAGGTCGGCGCCGTCCGCGACACCCGCGTCCAGGTAGGAGGTGACCTTGTCGCGGTGGACGCCGGTGACCAGCGGACCCATCTCGGAGTCGCCGTTGCAGCCGGGGCCGACCTTCAGGCCCGCGACGCGGTCCTTGATCTTGTCGATCAGCTCGTCGCCGATGGGGTCGACGGCCACGAGTACGGAGATGGCCATGCAGCGCTCGCCGGCCGCGCCGAAACCGGCGTTGACGGCGGCGTCGGCGGCGAGGTCGAGGTCGGCGTCGGGCAGGACCAGCATGTGGTTCTTGGCGCCGCCGAGGGCCTGGACGCGCTTGCCGTACTTGGTGCCGGTCTCGTAGACGTAGCGGGCGATCGGGGTGGAGCCGACGAAGGAGACCGACTTGACGTCGGGGTGCTCCAGGATCCGGTCGACGGCGACCTTGTCACCGTGGACGACGTTGAAGACACCGTCCGGCAGCCCGGCTTCCTTCCACAGGTCCGCGAGGAAGTTGGCGGCCGACGGGTCCTTCTCGGACGGCTTGACGACGACCGTGTTGCCCGCCGCGATGGCGATGGGGAAGAACCACATCGGGACCATGGCGGGGAAGTTGAAGGGCGAGATGATGCCGACGACGCCGAGCGGCTGGCGGATCGAGTAGACGTCGATCCCGGTGGAGGCCTGCTCGGTGAAGCCGCCCTTGACGAGCTGCGGGATGCCGCAGGCGTACTCGACGACCTCGATGCCGCGGGCGATCTCGCCGAGGGCGTCGGAGTGGACCTTGCCGTGCTCGGAGACGATGATCGCGGCGAGCTCGTCGCGCTTGGCGTTGAGCAGCTCGCGGAAGGCGAAGAGCACCTGGGTGCGCTTGGCGATCGAGGCGTTGCGCCAGTCCTTGAAGGCGGTGGCGGCGGCGCCCACCGCCTGGTCGACCTCCGCGATCGAGGCGAAGTCCACCTGACCGGTCACGGCGCCGGTGGCCGGGTCGTAAACGTCGCCACGGCGCTCGGCGGTGCCGGTCCACGTCTGTCCGGCGATCCAGTGCGTGATGTGCTTGTCGGTCACGGCAGACCTTCCTCTCGTAGCCTGTTGCCAGTCTCGTCAGGCGGCGAGGGGGGTCACAAGCACCAACCTGTCGGCGGTACGGGTGATGCCTTTACAGATCGTCGGCTTGCTCTTCACCCGCGAGCCGCGCCGCCGCCTCGTGCATCGCCAGTTCCAGCAGCACCGGGTCGGTGAGGTGCCCCGTGCCGTCCGGCGGCACCAGCCAGCGCACCCCGCCACTGGCCCGGCCCGGGTAGGGGACGACGATCCAGGTGCCGGGACCGGCCGCGCGCACGCCGGTGCCGATCCAGCGGGCAGCGGTGCCGGGCGGTACGAAGAAGCCCATCCGGGAGTCGCCGAAGTCGGCGAGCACGGGCCCGGGGCGGTCCAGCATCCGGGTGAGGACGTCGAGGGTGGGATAGCCGAGTTCGCCGGTGAGGATGAGGACGTCCCAGAGCAGGCCGGCGGGCAGCAGTGTGACCCCCAGGGGGCTGCGCTCCCACTCCCACCTGCAGGTCTCGGGATCGGGACTTACGGAAACCAGCCATTCGACCGCACTCTTCGCACCGGCGCCGGCCATGCCGGGCCCTCCGATCATCCGTGTCACTTCAGTTGGGCTCACACGGAAGAGAGGGGCTTGCGGGCGGTTCATTACGCGGGTTACCCGGGTTTCCGCTACTCGTCGGTAGTGATCTGGATCACATCAGCTGTCGAAGCCCAGGCCCAGCCGGTCCATCGTCTTCAGCCAAAGGTTCCGCCGCCCGGCACGCCGGTCCGCCCGGTCCAGCGACCACTTGGTCAGGCCGATGCCCGCCCACGCGAACGGCTCCGGCGGGAACGGCATCGGCTTGGTGCGCACCATCTCCAGCTCGGTGCGCTCGGTACGCTCCCCCGCCAGCAGGTCGAGCATCACCTCCGCGCCGAAGCGGGTCGCGCCGACGCCGAGCCCGGTGAAGCCGGCCGCGTAGGCGACCCGGCCGGCGTGCGCGGTGCCGTAGAAGGCGGAGAAGCGGGAGCAGGTGTCGATGGCGC
This sequence comes from Streptomyces sp. NBC_01537, assembly GCF_045040445.1. Classification (NCBI taxonomy): domain Bacteria; kingdom Bacillati; phylum Actinomycetota; class Actinomycetes; order Kitasatosporales; family Streptomycetaceae; genus Streptomyces; species Streptomyces sp. NBC_01537. Next base: position 2,705,390 of record NZ_CP109392.1, read on the forward strand.
CGCCCCAGGCGTGGGTGAAGGACAGGCCTTCGAGCTGCGGGAAGCAGCGGAAGAAGTGCCGGGCCAGGGTGAGGTTGGTCTCGGGGCGCTGGTCGCGGTCGGGGGAGAGCCGCCCCTTGTAGGGGTAGATGGCGTCGTAGCCGCCCCAGAGGATGCGGTTGTCGGCGGAGAGCCGGAAGTAGTGGAACTGGTTGGCGCTGTCGCCGAGTCCCTGGCGGTTCTTCCAGCCGATCGAGGCGAGCTGGTCCTCGGTCAGCGGCTCGGTCATCAGCGCGTAGTCGTACACCGGGACGACGTACGGGCGCACCCGCCTGACCAGCGACGGGAAGACATTCGTGCCGAGCGCGACCCGGCGCGCGAAGACCCTGCCGTACGGGGTGCGCACCGCCATGCCGCTGCCGTTGCCCGTGAGGGCGGTGGCGGGGGTGTGCTCGTGGATCCGTACGCCGAGGGCTGCCGCGGCCCGCTTCAGGCCCCAGGCGAGCTTGGCGGGGTGCAGCATGGCGACGCCGGTGCGGTCGTACAGGCCGCCGGCGAAGGTGGGCGAGTCGACCTCGGCGCGGACCTGGTCACGGTCGAGGAATTCGAGGTCGACGCCGTGTTCGGCGGCCTCCTTGGCGGCGGCACGCAGTTCGTCGAGCTGGTAGGGCTCGGTGGCCACATCGATCTCGCCGGTGCGCTCGAAGTCGCAGTCCAGGGAGTAGCGGGCGACCGCCGCCTCGATCTCGTCGAGGTTGCGGCTGCCCAGCTCCTCCAGCTTCGCGAATTCGCCCGGCCAGCGGGCGAGTCCGTTGGCCAGGCCGTGGGTGAGGCTGGCCGCGCAGAAGCCGCCGTTGCGGCCGGAGGCGGCCCAGCCCACCTCCTTGGCCTCGATCAGGACCACGTCCCTGGACGGGTCGCGCTCCTTGGCGATCAGCGCCGTCCACAGACCGCTGTAGCCGCCGCCGACCACCAGCAGGTCGCAGTGCTCGTCCCCCACGAGCGCGGGGGCGGCCTGCGGCCGGCCGGGGTCGTCCAGCCAGTACGGGGTCGGCTGCGCCTCGGCGAGCGAACGGGCTGGGTCCATGGGGTTTCACACCTTTGCGGTTACGGTTGCCGGCCGTCTTGCCGACTGTCAGGACAGGGCCTAGCTGCGGGCCTTGCGCCTGCTGCCCAGCAGCTGCCCGGCGATGACACAGACCACCGCGACCAGGAACATCAGCGTGCCGATGACGTTCACCTGGACCGGGAGGCCCTTCTGCGCGGCGCCCCAGACGAACATGGGGAAGGTGACGGTCGAGGGGCCGGCGTTGAACTGGGTGATGATGAAGTCGTCGATGGAGATGGCGAAGCTGAGCAGCGCGCCGGCCGCGATGCCGGGGGCGGCGATGGGGAGCGTCACGCGCAGGAAGGTCTGGGTTGGGGTGGCGTAGAGATCCTGGGCTGCCTGTTCGAGTCTGGGGTCCATGCTCATGACGCGTGCCTTGACCGCCGTGACGACGAAACTGAGGCAGAACATGATGTGCGCGATGAGGATGGTCCAGAAGCCGAACTGGATGCGCATGTTGAGGAAGAGCGTGCCGAGCGAGGCACCCATGACGATCTCGGGCATCGCCATCGGCAGCCAGATCAGCCCGGTGACCGGCGCGCGGCCGCGGAAGCGGTAGCGGGCGAGCGCGAAGGCGACCATCGTGCCGAGGATCGTCGCGCCGATGGTGGCGAGGACGGCGATCTGGAGGGACAGCGACACCGAGGTGCACATGTCGCCGACGCCGCAGGGGTTGGTCCAGGCGTCGAGCGAGAAGGTGTTCCAGGAGTAGTTGAAGCGGCCCTTGGGGTTGTTGAAGGAGAAGACCAGGACGACCACGTTCGGGATCGTCATGTAGATCAGCGCGGCGATGGCCGCGAAGACGACGAGGTGGCGTCGAATCCAGTTGAGAACGGGCATCAGACCAGTTCCTCCGTCCCCGCCTTGCGGATGTAGACGGACACGATCACCAGGATCACGGCCATGAGGATGAACGACAGCGCGGCGGCCGTCGGGTAGTCGAGCACCGTGAGGAACTTCGACTGGATGACATTGCCGATCATCTGCTCGCTGGGGCTGCCGAGCAGCTCCGCGTTGATGTAGTCGCCGGACGCCGGGATGAAGGTGAGCAGCGTCCCCGCCACGACGCCCGGCAGCGAGATCGGGAAGGTGACCTTCCTGAAGGTGGTGAACGGCCTGGCGTACAGGTCCCCCGCCGCCTCGTGGAGCCTGGGGTCGATGCGCTCCAGCGAGCTGTAGAGCGGCAGGATCATGAAGGGAAGGAAGTTGTACGTCAGTCCGCAGACCACCGCGAGCGGGGTGGCCAGCACGCGGTCCCCCGAGGTGAGACCGATGGCGGCGGTGGCGTTGAGGATGTGCAGCTTGTCCAGGACCGAGACCACGATGCCGTCGTCGGCCAGGATGGTCTTCCAGGCCAGGGTCCGGATCAGGAAGCTGGTGAAGAAGGGCGCGATGACCATCACCAGCAGGACGTTGCGCCAGCGGCCGGCCTTGAAGGCGATGGTGTATGCGAGCGGGTAGCCGATCGCGAGGCAGAGCACGGTGGCGATGCCCGCGTAGATCAGGGACCGCAGATAGAAGACGTCGTATTCCTTGAAGGCGTCCCAGTACGTGGCGAAGTGCCAGGTGACCTGGTAGCCGGTCTCCAGGGAGCCGGTCTGTACGGAGGTCGACGCCTGGTAGACCATCGGCGCGGCGAAGAAGACCAGCAGCCAGAGGATGCCGGGGAGCAGCAGCCAGTACGGGACGAGCTTGCGGCGGCGGGCGGCGCGGCCGGGCGGGGACACGGCGGGCGGCGCGTCGCCCGGGGCGGGAGCGGGGGCGGGAGTGGCGATGGCGGTCATTACGCGGCCGCCTCCCCGGTGCCCGCGTCGATGTCCTGGGCGGCGTCGAGGCCGAAGGTGTGGGCGGGGTTCCAGTGCAGGACGACCTCGGCGCCGGGGGCGAGGCGGGAGTCGCGCTCGACGTTCTGGGAGAAGACGGCGAGCTCGGGACACCAGGGGCTGTTGACCACGTACTGGGTGGAGACGCCGATGAAACTGGCGTCCACGATCCGGCCGGTGAGGCGGTTGCGGCCGTCGGGGACCTCGGCGGCGTCGTCCGCGTGGACGATGGAGATCTTCTCGGGGCGGATGCCCGCCAGCACCTTGTCCCCGGACGTGGCGGGGGCGGCGCAGCGGGCGGCCGGCATGGCCAGGCTGCCTTCGCCGATGCCGCTGAGCAGCAGGTCGCCGCCGCTGGTGCCGGAGACGGTGGCCTCGATGAGGTTGGACTGGCCTAGGAAGTTGGCGACGAAGGTGGAGACGGGGTTCTCGTACAGGTCGGCGGGGGCGCCGAGCTGCTCGATGCGTCCGGCGTTCATCACGGCGATGGTGTCGGCCATGGTCATGGCCTCTTCCTGGTCGTGCGTGACGTGGACGAAGGTGATGCCGACCTCGGTCTGGATGCGCTTGAGTTCCAGCTGCATCTGGCGGCGCAGCTTGAGGTCGAGGGCGCCCAGCGGCTCGTCGAGGAGCAGCACCTTGGGGCGGTTGATGAGGGCGCGGGCGACGGCCACGCGCTGCTGCTGGCCGCCGGAGAGCTGGTGCGGCTTGCGTCGGGCGAGGTGGCCGAGCTCGACGAGTTCGAGCATCTCCTCGACCTGCTTCTTGACGGACTTGATGCCGCGCCGGCGCAGGCCGAAGGCCACGTTCTCGTAGATGTCGAGGTGCGGGAAGAGCGCGTAGTTCTGGAAGACCGTGTTGACCGGGCGCTTGTGCGGCGGGAGCTGGGTGGCGTCCAGGTCGCCGATGCGCACAGTGCCGGAGGTGGGCTCCTCCAGGCCGGCGATCATGCGCAGGGTGGTGGTCTTGCCGCAGCCGGAGGCGCCGAGGAGGGCGAAGAAGGAGCCCTCGGGGATGGTCAGGTCGAGCGGCTGGACGGCGGTGAAGTCGCCCCAGGTCTTGCTGATGCCGGTGAGTGTGACGGCGCCGCCGGAGGCGGTGGCCGCGGTGGGCTCTGCGGGAGCGGTGGTCTGCTGGGTCATGGTCGTCAGGTCCCTTGTGGCTTCAGACGGGCTTCAGGCGCCGATGAGCTTGGCGAACTTGCTCTCGAAGGAGGTTTCCTCCGTTGAGCTGAGCGATCGGAAGGCGTGGGCGCCGGCCGTCATCGCCGCGTCGGGGATGATCAGCGGGTTGTTGGCCACGTCCTTGTCGATCTTGAGCAGCTCCTCCTTCACGCCCGTGCAGGGGGTGATGTAGTTGACCCAGGCGGCCAGCTCGGCTGCGATCTCGGGCCGGTAGTACCAGTCCATGAGCAGCTCGGCGTTCTTGCGGTGGGTGGCCTTGGCCGGGATGAGCATGTTGTCGGTGGAGGTCAGATAGCCGGCCTTCGGGATCACGAACTCGATCTCGGGGTTGTCGGCCCGCAGCTGGACCAGGTCACCGGCCCAGGCCAGACACGCGGCGATGTTCCCGGAGGCGAGGCCGTCGGTGTACTCGTTGCCGGTGAACTGGCGGATCTGCTTGTTGTCGACGGCCTTCTGGACGCGGGCGAGCGCGGCGTCGAAGTCGTCGGCGGTGAAGGACTCGGGCTTCTTGCCCATGTCGAGCAGCGTCATGCCGACGGTGTCGCGCATCTCGCTGAGCATCGCGACCCGGCCCTTGAGGTCGGGGTCGTCGAGCAGCTGGGAGACGCTGCTGACCTTCTTGCCCTTCAGGACCTTGGAGTTGTACGCGACGACGGTGGCGATGCCGGCCCAGGGGTAGGAGTGGGCGCGTCCGGGGTCCCAGTCGGGGTTGCGGAAACGTTGCTCCAGGTTGGTGTACGCGTGCGGCAGGTACTGCGGGTCCAGGGTCTGCGCCCAGCCGAGGCGGATCATCCGGCCGGCCATCCAGTCGGTGAGGACCACGAGGTCCCGGCCGGTGGACTGGCCGGCGGCGAGCTGGGGCTTGATCTTGGCGAAGAACTCGACGTTGTCGGTGATGTCGTCGGTGTACTTGACCTTGATGCCGTAGTGCTTCTCGAATGCCTCCAGCGTCGGCATGTGCTTCTCGTCGTCGCTGGTGTCGATGTAGAGCTGCCAGTTGGAGAAGATCAGTGACTTGTCCTTGTCGGACAGGTCGTCCGTCTTCACCCCGCTCTGCGTGCCGGTGGCGGCCGGGATGCCACAGGACGCCAGGGCCCCGGCGCCGGCCACAGCCAGGCCGGCGCCGAGGAGACGACGCCGGGTCATGGCGGCCCGGCCGTTGGTGAGGCTGCGCTCCCACGCTTTACGGACTGGCTCGGACAGTCCCTCGTACAGGTCCATGGGGTGCGGTCCTCCTGGGGTTAGCGGTCACCGAAGACGGTGCGGTGCCAGTCCTTGCGCGCGATCGCCGTGTTGTCGTACATGACGTGCTTGACCTGGGTGTACTCGTCGAGGGAGTACGCCGACATGTCCTTGCCGTAGCCGGAGGCCTTGTAGCCGCCGTGCGGCATCTCGCTGATGATCGGGATGTGGTCGTTGACCCAGACGCAGCCCGCCTGGATCTCGCGGGTGGCGCGGCCGGCCCGGAAGACGTCGCGGGTCCAGGCGGACGCGGCCAGGCCGTAGGGGGTGTCGTTGGCCAGCGCCAGGCCTTCATCATCTGTGTCGAACGGAAGGACGACCAGTACCGGGCCGAAGATCTCGGCCTGGACGATCTCGCTGTCCTGGGCGGCGCCGGTGATCACGGTCGGCAGGTAGTAGGCGCCCGGGGAGTCCGGGGCCTCGCCGCCGGTGACGACGGTGGCGTAGGCGCGGGCCCGCTCGACGATGGCGGCGACGCGGTCGCGGTGGACGTGGGAGACCAGCGGGCCGAGGTCGGTCTTGGCGTCGAAGGGGTCTCCGACGCGGACGGTGGCCATGAGCTCCGCCACGCCTGCGACGAAGGCGTCGTAGAGGGGCCGCTGGACGTAGGCACGGGTCGCGGCCGTGCAGTCCTGGCCGGTGTTGATCAGGGAGCCGGCGACCGCGCCGTGGACGGCGGCTTCGAGGTCGGCGTCGTCGAAGACCACGAAGGGGGCCTTGCCGCCGAGCTCCAGGTGGAGCCGCTTGACGGTGGCGGTGGCGACCTCGGCGACCCGCTTGCCTACGACGGTCGAGCCGGTGAAGGAGGTCATCGCGACATCGGGGTGGCCGACCAGGTGCTCGCCCGCCACCTTGCCGGTGCCGTTGACGATGTTGATGACGCCCGGCGGGATCCCGGCCTCGGTGGCGGCCTGCGCGAACATCAGCGAGGTGAGCGGGGTGAGCTCGGCGGGCTTCAGGACGATCGTGTTGCCGGCGGCGACGGCCGGGAGGATCTTCCAGGCCGCCATCTGGAGCGGATAGTTCCAGGGTGCGATCGAGCCGACGACACCGACCGGCTCGCGGCGCACGTACGAGGTGTGGTCGCCGGAGTACTCGCCCGCGGCCTTGCCCTCCAGGTGGCGGGCGGCGCCCGCGAAGAAGGCCGTGTTGTCGATGGTCCCGGGGACGTCGAACTCGGTGGTGAGCTTGAGCGGCTTGCCGCACTGCAGCGACTCGGCGTAGGCCAGGTCGCCGGCGTGTCCGGCCAGCACGGTGGCGAAGCGGTGCATGGCGTCCGAGCGCTCGCCCGGGGTGGCCCCGGCCCAGCCGGGCAGGGCGGCCTTCGCGGCGGCCACGGCGGCGTCGACGTCCGCCGGGCCGGCGAGCTCGTACTCGTACACCGCCTCGCCGCTGGCCGGGGCGACGACACGGTGGCGGGCGCCCGAGGTGCCCGCGCGCAGCTCACCGGCGATGTACTGGGCACCTCCGGCGAAGCGCTCCGCGATGTCGAAGCCGTGGTCCATGGTGTTCTCCTCGCCATCCGCTGGCCCCGTGGCCGAAAACCGGATTGATGGCTGATCCTGACAGAGAGGCAGTGCCTCAACAAGGGATTCCGTTGTTGCCTTTTGGTTAAGCGACGAAATCTGTGTTTCATTTGCTGGCACGTCGGACGATGCCCCAAGGCCGTGCGGCGCTGCAACCGACACATCGACAGCTACGCCGAGAACAGCTTTACACTGTGCCGGACAGGCCCCGACCGGAGGTCACGCGTTGTTTCCCACTGTCGCCGAAGTCCTGGAACTCGACGCACTGAAGCGCGGTGCGCCGCAGGTGGTGGCCGGTGCGTCCGGCCTGCAGCGGCCGGTGCGCTGGGTGCACATCAGCGAGCTGGCGGACATCGCGGGCATGCTCCACGGCGGCGAGCTGGTGCTCACCACCGGCGTGATGCTGCCCGACGACAAGGAGGCGCTGGCCCGCTACATCGACGACCTCGCGGACGTCGGCGCGGCCGGGCTCGTCGTCGAGCTGGGGCGGCGGTACGCGGAGGTGCTCCCGCGTCCGCTGGTGCGGGCCGCCGAGCGGCGCGGGCTGCCGGTGGCGGTGCTGCGCACCGAGGTGCGGTTCGTCGCGGTCACCGAAGCCGTGCATGCGCATGTCGTGAATGCCCAGCTCAGCAGGCTGCGCGTGTCGGAGGCCGTGCACCAGACCTTCAACGAGCTCTCCGTCGAGGGCGCCGAGCCGGACGAGGTCGTCCGCGAGGTGGCCCGGATGGCGGGCGCCCCGGTCGTCCTGGAGAACCTCTCCTACCAGGTCCTGGCCTTCGACCCGGCCGGCCGCGACCCCCAGGCCCTGCTCGACGGCTGGGAGCGCCGCTCGCGCGGTGTCACCCCGGCCGGGCGGACCGGCCACGACAGCCGTACGGGGTGGCTCGTCACCGGCGTCGGTGCGCGCGGGCGCGACTGGGGCCGCCTCGTGATCGTCGGCGAGCCCGGGCCCGCCGACGATGAGCCGCATGCGCATGCCGTGCTGCTGGAGCGGGGCGCCGCCACGCTCGCCCTGAACCGGTTGCTGGAGCGCGACCGCGAGTCGCTGGAGCGGCAGACCCACCGCACCCTGCTCTCCGGGATCCTGACCCATGCGCTGACCGTGTCCGATGTCGCCCTGCGCGCGCGGGCGCTGGGGGTTCCCCTGGAAGGACGGCGGCTCGTCGGCGTCATGCTGCGCCCGCGCGGCGGGCCCGCCTCCGCCGCGCTGGAGGCTCAGGCGCGGCTGCGCGACTTCACCGAAACGGCGGCGCTGGCCGTGCGCGAGCGCGGGCTCAGCGCCCTGACCGGCGCCCTCGACGACGGCGCGGTCGGGGTCCTGGTCTCGCTGGGGCCCTCCGACGACGAGCACGCCGCCCTCGACGGCTTCGCGGCGGCTCTCGACCGGCTGACCGAGCCGGTCGCCGGGGCGCCCGCCTTCGTCATGGCCGCCGGTTCCTCGGTCGGCTCCCTGCGGGACGCCCGGCGCACCCTGCTGGAGGCCGCCCAGGTCGCCGACGCGGCTCTGCACGGCGGGCGCAAGGCGGGTACGTACTACCGGCTGCCCGACGTCCGGTTGCGCGGGCTGCTCCACCTGCTGCGGGACGACGCCCGCCTCCAGACGTACGTGGAGCGCGAACTCGGACCGCTGCTCGCGCATGACGCCGAGCACGGCACCGACCTCGTCCGCATCCTCACCGTCTATCTCGACGCCGGGCGCAACAAGTCCGCCGCCGCCGATGCCGCCCATCTGTCGCGGCCCTCCTTCTACGACCGCCTCCACCGCGTGGAGCGGATCCTCGGCGTCGACCTCGATCAGGTCGAGTCCTGCCTCTCGCTGCACGTGGCGCTGCTGGCGCTGGACGCGGTGCGCCGCTGAGCGGCCCCGGTGACGGAACCGGGTCCGGGTCCGGGCAGCCTGGCGGCCAGCAGTGCGCCGGACACGGCGACGGCCGCGAGGACGGCGAGCGCCGGGCCCATCGCGGGGACGAAGGCTCCGCCGCGCCTCATCAGCATGGTCGCGGCGGCCACGCCCAGCGCCGGGCCGATGTTCATGGCTGTCTGCTGGAGTCCGCCGGCCACCCCGGCGTGGTTCTCCGACGCCTCGCGCACGATGACGGCCGTCGCGGTGACCATCACGGTGACGAAGCCCGCACCCATTACGAGGAAGCAGCCGCCCATCGTCACGGCCGTCGATGCCCGGTCGAGACGGGAGAACGCCAGGACGCCCAGGGCGAGCAGAGCCATCCCCGCCATGGCGGTGCGGCGCGGTCCGTGGCGGCGCAGCAGTACGGCGGCGACCGGGGCGCCGAGCACCATCATCGCGGCCAGGGGCAGCACCCGGAGACCGCTGCGCAACGGGTCCAGTGAGAGGACGTCCTGAAGGAACCATGTGCCGACGAACAGGGTCCCGAACATCGAGGCCGAGGCGGACACCAGGATGCCGAGCGCCGAGGTGACGGCGGCCGAGCGCAGCACGCTCGGCGGCACCAGCGGGTTCGCGCCGCGCCACACATGCCGTACGAACGCGCCTGCGGCGGCCGCCGCCCCCGCCAGCCCGAGCGTGGTCGCCGTAGTCCACCCGGTCTCCGGAATCCCGACGAGGGTGTGGACCAGGCACACCAGAGCCACCGCCAGCAGCAGGGCGCCCGGCAGGTCGAGCCGGACCCCGCTCACCCGCGCGGGCTCCGGGACCCGGACGACGGCCAGCGCCAGCAGCCCGGTCACGAGCCCGGGCACGACGTTGAGGAAGAAGACCGCCCGCCAGCCCAGCCAGTCGGTCAGCGCCCCGCCGACGACGGGGCCCGCCGCGGCCGCCACCCCGATGGCGCTGGTGCGCAGCGCGATGGGCATGCCGAGCCGGTCGGGCGGGTACGCGGCGCGCAGCATGCCGAGGGTGGCCGGCTGCAGCAGCGCCCCGCAGACGCCCTGTGCGACGCGCAGTCCGATCACCCAGCCGACGCCGGGGGCGAGGCCGATGCCAGCGGAGGTGACGCCGAATCCCAGGATCCCGGCGGCGAACACCCGCCGGTGGCCGTACCGGTCGCCGAGACGGCCGGCGAGGACGAGCAGGCTCGCCACGGCGATGAGGTATCCGGTGCTGGTCCACTGGATCTGCCCGACCGAGGCGTGCAGATCCCGCTGCATGGTGGGCTGCGCGACGGTCAGCACGGTGCCGTCCAGGGCGACGATCACGGCCCCGGTGATGCTGCCGGCGAGGACGAGGCACCGGTGCGGCGCCGGGCTCATGACTGCTGGGCTCATGAGCGCGCCGGCGCCGCGCCGAGGTGCGCGTCCAGCGCGGCCCGCAGCAGCGATTCGACGCCGTCGGCCCCCGCCGCGAGCGGGAGGCTGCCCCAGGCCCACAGCTGGGCGATGCCGTGCAGGTTCGCCCACAGCGCGCCGGCTGCCACCCGCGCCTCGTCGCCCGGCAGGTGCCGTGCCCGGGCGACGAGGTCCACAAGGACGGTGAACAGCGGCAGGCTGGTTTCGCGCAGGCCGAGCTCGTTGCTCTCCAGCAGATCGTGACGGAACATCAGCTCGAACATGCCCCGGTTGGCCAGTGCGAAGTGGAGGTAGATCCGCCCCAGCGCCGCGAGCTGACCGCGGACGTCGGCGTCGGCGCCGACGTCCGCGTCGGCGCCGATTCGGCTTTCGCCGAGCGCCTCCGTCACCTGGGCGGTCAGGGCGGTGAAGCCCTCCCGCGCGATGGCTGACAGCAGGGACAGATGCGTCGGGAAGTAGCGGCGCGGAGCCCCGTGCGAGACCCCGGCCTGCCGGGCGATCTCGCGCAGAGTCAGCGACTGCGCCCCTTCCCTGCCAAGCAGTTCGACCCCGGCCTCGATCAGGCGGGCGCGCATGCCCGTGTCCGGCTCATCCATGGGCACTGTCTACCAGAGCGCGTAGACAGTGTCTACGCGCCGGTCAGGCGCCGACTTCCCAGTACGCGTAGTCGTAGTCGTACCCCGGGGCTATCTCCAGCTGAATCGTGCCGTCGTCGGTGTCGGGGACGATGACGACGACCGTGGTGCTCAGTGTTCCGTCGGGCTTCAGGTCGCCGGTGAAACCGTCGTCCATGGACATGTCCTGCAGGGGGTCGTCATCGTCGGAGTCGGCGTAGGCGTTGATCTCGCTGCCGTCGAGGTCCGAGGTGCTGTCGCCGTTGTTCACCACCGTGACGGTGAAGGTCAGCGCACTGCCGCCGTCCGTGACGCCCTCCAGGGCGGAAGTGGGCTCGACCGAGGTGACCGTGACCACGAGACCGTCGTCGTAGGTGGCGCCGCTCCCCTCGTGCAGGGGGTCGTCGTAGTAGCCGCCGTCGGCGCTGATGGTGTCGCCGCTGCCCTCGTCGAGGCCGTCGAAGAAGCCGGTCATGATGCCGGTGACGAAGAACGCGATCATCGCGGCCGAGACGAGGCTGGACACGATGCCGAGGATCAGCCCGGTGAGTGCCTGCGAGCGGTTGGTGGCCTCGCCGCGGTTGGCGAGGCGGAGCCCGATGATGCCGAAGACGATCGCGGCGATGCCCAGGGGGAGCCCGAGGACGGCGCCGAAGCAGGCTATGCCGAGGACGGCACCCACGATGCCGAGGACCATCGCGGTGGTGCCGAAGCCGTTGCGCGCGGTCGGCGGGGGCCAGACGCCGTAGGGGGACATGGGGTAGCCGGGGTAGCCCGGGTAGCCGCCGTAGGGCGGATACGGCATCGGCTGGCCGTAGGGAACGCTGCCCGGCGGCGGGGGCGGGGGCATGGCCGATGATCCGAACTCCGGCCCGGGAGGGAAGGCCGGACCGGGGACCGGGGGCGGTCCGCCCGCCGGGGACGGTCCGCCCGCCGGGGCGTCGGCACCGGGCAGGGCGAAGCCGGTGGGCGCCTCGGGCAGCCCGGGCGACGGGGGCAGAGGGGAAGGCTTGGCAAGCCCGACCGGCTGGGCGGCGGGCGCCGGTTCGGCATCGGCCGGCGCGGCGTCGGCCGGAGCCGCGGCCACCGGAGCCGCATCCGCGGGCATCGGCGCGGGCGGCGGCGCGGGCTGCTCCCGCTCGGGCTCCGCCGGGGGTGCCCAGGGGTCGCGCGGGGCGGGGTTATCGGGCTTGTCTGGCTCGTCGGACTCGGACATCTGCGCCTTCCTCTGCTACGTCGGGCAATGCTATGGCCTGCGTCTGACACCGGGCGCGATCAATTCCGCGATTACGATGAGCGGGCAGCCGCAGCCCCGGCCGAAGCCCGCAGGAGGATCACCGCATGCCCGACACCGCGACCGCCCTCGCCCCCTTCATCGCGGGGCTTCCCAAGGCCGAGCTCCACGTCCACCACGTCGGCTCCGCCTCCCCCCGGATCGTCGCCGAACTGGCCGCCCGGCACCCGGACTCCAGGGTCCCGGCCGACCCGGCCGCGCTCGCGGAGTACTTCACCTTCAAGGACTTCGCGCACTTCGTCGAGATCTACCTCTCCGTCGTCGACCTGATCCGCGACGCCGAGGACGTACGGCTGCTGACCTACGAGGTCGCCCGCGACATGGCCCGCCAGAACATCCGCTACGCCGAGCTGACCGTCTCCCCCTACAGCTCGGTACGGCGCGGCATCCCCGACGTCGCCTTCATGGAGGCGATCGAGGACGCCCGCAAGGCGGCCGAGTCCGAGCTCGGCGTCGTCCTGCGCTGGTGCTTCGACATCCCCGGCGAGGCCGGGCTGACCGCCGCCGAGGAAACCGCCCGCCTCGCGGTCGACCTGCGGCCCGAGGGGCTGGTGAGCTTCGGCCTCGGCGGGCCCGAGATCGGTGTCCCGCGCCCCCAGTTCAAGCCGCACTTCGACCGCGCGATCGCGGCCGGCCTGCGCAGCGTGCCCCACGCGGGCGAGACCACCGGACCGGAGACGATCTGGGACGCGCTGAACCACCTGCGCGCGGAGCGCATCGGCCACGGCACCAGCGCCACCCAGGACCCGCGCCTGCTGGAGCACCTCGCCGAGCACCGCATCCCCCTGGAGGTCTGCCCGACCTCCAACATCGCGACGCGCGCGGTGCGCACGCTGGACGAGCACCCGATCAAGGACATGGTCGCGGCCGGCGTCCTGGTCACCATCAACAGCGACGACCCGCCGATGTTCGGCACCGACCTCAACACCGAGTACGCGGTCGCCGCCCGCCTCCTGGACCTGGACGAGACCGGCCTGGCCGCCCTGGCCAAGAACGCCGTCGAGGCCTCCTTCCTGGACGCCCCCGGCAAGGCGCGGCTCGCCGCCGAGATCGACGCGTACACGGCATCGTGGTCATCCAGGCCGTAGCCCATCGCGGCGATCCGTACCGGTACCGCGAGAACACCCTGCCCTCGCTGCGCAGCGCCGTGCGCGCGGGGGCGGACGCGGTGGAGATGGACGTACGCCTCACCGCCGACGGCGTACCGGTGCTTCTGCACGACCCCACGCTGAAGCGGCTGTGGGGCGGCCGGGACACACTCGCCGAGGTCACCGCCGACCGCCTGCCCGCCGGGATCCCCGCCCTGCACGCCGCGCTCGCCGCCACCGAGGGCGCCCGAGCACTGCTCGACCTCACCGAGGCCGCCTCGGTGGCCCCGGTGCTGGCCGCCGTGCGCGATGCCGGGGCCCAGGAGCGTACGTACTACTGCGGCGAGGCCGACGCCATGCTCGCGGTACGGGACCGGGACCCGGCCGCCGAGATCGCGCTGACCTGGAAGACGGCGGCGCCGCTGCCCCCCCTGCTGCTGGCGGAGGTGCGGCCGCGCTGGATCAATCCGCGCTTCGGGCTGGTGACCGCCGGACTGGTCGGGTGGGCGCACGGCCACGGGCTGCTGGTGGCGGCGTGGACGGTGGACACCCGGCGCGTCATGCGCAGGCTGGAGCGGCTCGGCGTCGACGCGATCACCACCAACCGGATCGGCGTCCTGCGCAGGCAGCTCATGGCGGACGACGCGGACAAGACCGACGACGTCAACGGCCCACCAGCTGCTCCCACTCGTTCTCCAGCTCCGGGCGCTCGGCGGCGGTGATGTCGCGGGCGATGAAAAGCCGCTTGCGCATGCTGTCGTCCGGGAAGATCAGCGGGTCCTCGGCCAGCGCCGCCGTGTCCTTGTCCTTGCTGGAGGCGAGCACCTCGCGGGCCGCAGGGACCGGGCAGACGTAGTTGACCCAGGCGGCCAGCTCGGCGGCGACCTCGGGCTCGTAGTAGTAGTCGATCAGCCGCTCGGCGTTGCGCTTGTGCTCGGCCAGGTTGGGGATCATGAGGCTGTCCGCCCACAGCTCGGCGCCCTCGTCGGGGACGACGAACTCTATGTCCGGGTTGTCCGCCTGGAGCTGGATCACGTCGCCGGAGTAGGCCTGGCAGGCCAGCACATCGCCGGACGACAGGTCCTTGGTGTAGTCGTTGCCGGTGAAGCGGCGTATGTGATTACCGCTCACCAGAGTCCGCAGCTGGTCGATGACCTTGTGGAAGTCGGACACCTTCCAGTGCCGGATGTCGACACCGTTGCCCTGCATGAGCAGCGCGAAGGCCTCGTCCATCCCGGACAGCAGGGTCACCTGCCCGCGCAGGTCGTCCGCCCACAGGTCGGACACCTGCCTGATCTCGCGGCCGAGCGCCTTGCGGTTGTACGCGATCCCGGTGATGCCGGACTGCCACGGCACGGTGTACTTGCGGCCCGGGTCGAAGGCCGGATCGCGCAGCAGCGGGTCCAGGTATTCGGTGACATGCGGCTGCCGGGCCCGGTCCATCTGCTGAACCCAGCCGAGACCGACGAACCGGGCGCACATCCAGTCGCTGATGACGATCAGATCCCGCCCCGGGTCGTGGTGGGTCATCAGGGTGGGGCCGATCTTGCCGAAGAACTCGTTGTTGTCGTTGATCTCCTCGGTGTATTCGACCTGAATGCCGGTGTGCTTCTCGAAGGCCTCCAGGGTCGGCCGCCGCTTCGCGTCGTCCTCGTCCACATCGATGTAGAGCGGCCAGTTCGCGAAGGCGATCCTCTTGTCGGTGGCCGACCGGTCCTGCGCGGCGCGCCTGTTCGCCGCGATGTAGGCGGGCGGCACCCCGCATCCGGTCAGCGCCGCGAGCATGCCCACCAGCGCCGTACGTCGAGTGAGATCAGCCATGCGCGCAAGCCTGGGGCCTGAACATCACCCTGTGCAACCGCCGATCCGTCAGCGCCGGCCGCGCGCCTCTGACAATGTGTCGGCCGTGGGACACAACACCGGACATCTCATACGCCGCCTGCGCACCGCCGATCCGCGCGTCGTGGACACCGGCATCGCGGTGCTGGTGCAGCTCGCGGTCACCATGCCCTTCGTCATTCCGCGCACGCCGCAGCTGCCCCCGGTGTCATGGGCGGCGTACGGCATGACCACGCTGGGCGTCCTGCCGCTGGTCTGGCGGCGGAAGGCGCCCATCACCGTGCTGGCCGCCATCTCGGCGGCCCAGTTCCTCTACAAGGCGGTGCTGGACGGGCCCGGGCAGCCCATGCCGTACGCGGGGCTGATCGCCGTCTACACCGTCGCCGTGCTCTCGCCGCCACGGCCGCGCCTCGCGATGCTGGTGATCGCCATGCCTGTGATCACCATCGGGGTACGGCTCAACACCGGGGAGGTACGGGAGCTGCTCTTCACGCTCTTCGTCTTCTTCGGCGCCTACGTGCTCGGCCGCAGCAGGCTGCGCGCGCAGCGCGTGGAGGCCGAGCAGGCGGCGGCCCGCGAACGCGCCAGGATCGCCCGGGAGATGCACGACATCCTGTCCCACTCCGTGGCCCTGATGGTGGTCCAGGCCGAGGCCGGGCCGATCGCGGTGCGGGCCGCACCGGAGCGGGCCGAGGCCGCCTTCGAAGCGATCTCGGAGACCGGGCGGGAGGCCATGACCCAGCTGCGCCGGATCCTCGGCGTGCTGCGCGAGGACGCGCCCGGCTCCGCCCCCGGTCCGCGCGAGCCGCAGCCGCTGCTGGCCGAACTGCCCGCGCTGGTGGAGCGGGTGTCCGGCAGCGGCACCCCGGTCTCGTACGCCACCACCGGCGAGGTGCGGCCGCTACCGCTCGATGTGCAGGCCACGGCCTTCCGTATCGTCCAGGAGGCGCTGACCAACGCCGTGCGGCATGCATGCGCAAGCCGGATCACGGTCCGCCTCGGCTACGGCACGGATGTGCTCGCCCTGACCGTCACGGACGACGGCCGCGGTCCGGCGGGAGGCGCCGCGGTCCCGGGCCACGGTCTGATCGGTATCCGCGAACGCGCCGTCGCGCACGGCGGCACCGCCCGCACCGGCCCGGGTCCCGGCGGGCAGGGCTTCGAGGTCGCGGCGTCGATTCCCCTCGTAGAATCCCGGCAGGGGGTGGGGAGTTGACGATCCGTGTGGTGGTGGCCGACGACCAGGAACTGGTGCGCAGCGGCTTCGCGATGATCCTGGACGCACAGCCGGACATCGAGGTCGTCGCCGAGGCGGGCGACGGCGCGGCGGCGGTGGAGGCGGTCCGCCGCCACTCCCCCGAGGTCGCCCTGCTCGACATCCGGATGCCGGGCACCGACGGCATCGAGGCCTGTCGTGCGATCTGCGCCGCGTTCGCATGCCGTGTGGTCATGCTGACCACCTTCGACTCCGACGAGTATGTCTACGAGGCGCTGCACGCGGGTGCCAGCGGCTTCCTCCTCAAGGACGTCCGCCGCGACGATCTCGTGCACGCCGTACGGGTCGTGGCGGCCGGCGACTCGCTGCTCGCCCCCTCCGTGGCCCGACGGCTGGTCACCGACTACACCCGGCGCGGCCGGCGCCCCTCCCCCGACCACCGCCGCCGGCTCGATGTGCTGACCACCCGGGAGCGCGAGACCCTGGAACTGCTCGGCCGGGGGCTGTCCAACGCGGAGATCGCGGCGGCGCTGGTGGTGAGCGAACACACCGTCAAGACGCATGTCAGCAGCGTCCTGTCGAAGCTCGGACTGCGCGACCGCGTACAGGCGGCGATCTGCGCGTACGAGACCGGGCTGATCGCCGCCGGAGATCCCCCGTAGGAGGGAGCCGCCCGCCCGGGAAGACCGCTCGCTCCGGCGATCCGCGGCGGCCCGGTGATCAACAGGATGGGAGTCGTCAGCAAGCAGCACTCACCGACTTCCCCTCCGGAGACCGCAGATGAGCTCCCGCACCCGCCGCACCGCCCTCGCCGCCGCCCTGGCTCTCGCCGTGGTGACCGGCCCCGCCGTCCCCGCCCTGGCCTCCTCCCCTCGGGCAGCCGCCGCACCGGCGTCGGCCCTGGACACCGCCGCCCTCTGGCAGGCCATCGCCGACCTGCCCGCCGCCGACGCCACGGCCGCCGTCGTCCGGGTCTCCGGCCGGGACGGCACCTGGCGCGGTGTCAGCGGCGTCCACGACATCGCGACCGGCCGCAAGGCCATCGCCGACGGCCGCTTCCGCGCGGGCAGCGTGACCAAGGTCTTCACGGCCTCCGTCGTCCTCCAGCTCGTGGCCGAGCACCGCGTCGCCCTCGACCGTCCCGTACAGGACTACCTGCCGGGCCTCTTCCCGGCCGACCGGCCGTCCATCACCGTCGCCCAGCTGCTCAACCACACCAGTGGCATCCAGCCCGCCGACATCCCGGGCGACACCTTCGCCGACTGGTACGCCAACCGCTTCGACTCCCACACACCTCAGGAACTGGTCGCCTCAGCCGCCGCCAAGCCCCTGGAGTTCGCCCCGGGCACCGCGCAGCACTACCTGAACATCAACTACACGGTCCTCGGCCTGCTCATCGAGAAGCTCACCGGCACCTCCTACGAGCACCAGGTCCAGCGGCGCATCCTCACCCCGCTCCACCTGCGCGACACGTACTTCCCCGGCGACGACCCGCGCATCCTCGGCCCGCACAACCTCGGCTACCAGACCACCGACTCCGGCCTGGTCGACGTCACCGACTGGAATGTCACCGAGGGCTGGGCCGCCGGCAACATCATCTCCAGCGCCGCCGACCTGGAGCGTTTCACCACCGCTCTCTTCAGCGGCCGCATCGTCCCCAAGGCCCAGTTCCAGCACATGCTCCAGGTCCCGGACGGCATCGACGGCGCCGCCTACACCATGGGCATGTCCCGCATCGTGCTCCCCGACGGCACGGTCGCCTACGGCAAGTCCGGTGAGCGCTGGGGCTACTCCACGGTCGTCGCCGCGACGCTCGACGCCCACGGCCGTATCGACCGCACACTGGTCTTCTCGGTCAACTCGACCGACGCAAAGTCCAAGACCGGCAACCCCCGGACGCTGCCGATCGTCCTCGCCGCGCTGGAGGGTCAGGCCGCGAGGCCGTACGTCTCCAAGCGCTTGATCATCCTGCGCAGGCCGTACAGCGGGATGACGCCGAAGACGCCGAACGACATGTCGATCACCGTCCACCAGAACGGGATCCCCCGGATCGGTCCGCAGATCAGCGCCAGCGGGATGATCCCGCCGCACGCGATCATCCCGAACTCGACCACCCAGATGTTGCGGACCGGATCCCGGTACACCCCGTAGAACGCCACCGCGATCACCAGATGCGCGAACGCCAGCCAGTCCGTCCCGTACAGCACGAACGGGTACTTGGCGTCGGTCGCCTCCAGGCCTTCCCTGACCCGGGAGATCCAGTCGCCGAGGCCAGCCGGCAGGCCCATCCCGTCCAGCCAGCGCACTTCGTGGACGAGGGGGAAGGCGGTCAGGCCGCTCAGCACGAGGCAGACGACGAACACGACCAGCCAGACACGTATGCGCCGCTCAAGGGCGGCGGCTCTTCGGTCCTCCATGATCGCGAGCGTACGCCCGCCTGCGCGGCGGTTTTAGGGCGGGTCAGTCGTCCTCGAAGTCGTCGGTGGTCAGGGTCAGTCCCACGACGGTGTCGGTGAGGTCGAGCGGCTTGCCGAAGGTGACGGTCACCTCGTCCTTGTACTCGCTGTCCACCGGATTGGTGATGATGTCCCAGTGCTGCCTGCATTGCGGCGGCAGGAAGATGGAACCCCCGACGATCTCGACCTTGTAGCCCTCGGGGACCGGCATCTGCTCCAGACGGTCGAACAGCACGTCCAGAGTCAGCATGTCGCTCTCGGCCATATCGATCCCGTCGGTCAGCGTCTGCGCAGCCGCGTGGTCCAACGAAGCGACCGGGGGCCGGGTCACGTCCGTGACCCGGCCCCCGTCGCGTTGCCGGATCAGCCGTCCAGGGACGTCATGACGTGCTTGATGCGCGTGTAGTCCTCGAACCCGTACGCCGACAGGTCCTTGCCGTAGCCGGACTTCTTGAAGCCGCCGTGGGGCATCTCCGCGACGAGCGGGATGTGGGTGTTGATCCACACACACCCGAAGTCCAGCCGCTTCGACATGCGCATCGCGCGCCCGTGGTCCTTGGTCCACACCGAGGAGGCGAGGGCGTAGTCGACGCCGTTGGCCCACTCCACCGCCTGGTCCTCGTCGGTGAAGCGCTGGACGGTGATGACGGGCCCGAAGACCTCGTTCTGGATGATCTCGTCGTCCTGCTTGAGGCCGGAGACGACGGTGGGGGCGTAGAAGTAGCCGACTTCGCCGACGCGGTGGCCGCCGGACTCGATCTTGGCGTGCGCGGGAAGCCTCTCGACGAAGCCGGTGACCTGGGCCAGCTGGTTGGCGTTGTTGAGCGGCCCGTACAGGACGTCCTCGTCGTCGGCGGCGCCGGTCTTGGTGTCGGCGGCGGCCTTGGCGAGGGCGGCGACGAACTCGTCGTGGATGGAGTCCTGGACGAGGACGCGGGTGGCGGCGGTGCAGTCCTGGCCGGCGTTGAAGTAACCGGCCACGGAGATGTCCTCGACGGCCTTGGCGATGTCGGTGTCGGCGAAGACGACGACCGGGGCCTTGCCGCCGAGCTCCAGGTGGACGCGCTTGACGTCCTTGGAGGCGGACTCGGCGACCTGGATGCCGGCGCGTACTGAGCCGGTGATGGAGGCCATCGCGGGGGTGGGGTGCTCGACCATGGCGCGGCCGGTGTCGCGGTCGCCGCAGATGACGTTGAAGACGCCGGCCGGCAGAACGGAGCCGAGGATCTCGGCGAGCAGCACGGTGGAGGCCGGGGTGGTGTCGGAGGGCTTCAGAACCACCGTGTTGCCGGCGGCGATGGCCGGGGCGAACTTCCACACGGCCATCATCATCGGGTAGTTCCAGGGCGCGACCTGCGCGCAGACGCCCACGGGCTCGCGGCGCACGATGGAGGTCATGCCCTCCATGTACTCGCCGGCGGAGCGGCCCTCCAGCAGGCGGGCGGCGCCGGCGAAGAAGCGGATCTGGTCGACCATCGGCGGGATCTCCTCGCTCGCCGTGAGGCCGAGCGGCTTGCCGGTGTTCTCGCTCTCCACCGCGACGAGCTCGTCCGCCCGGGCCTCGATCGCGTCGGCGATCTTCAGCAGCGCCTTCTGCCGCTCGGAGGGCGTGGTGTCGCGCCAGGCCGGGAACGCCGCGGCGGCCGCGGCCATCGCCGCGTCGACGTCGGCGGCTGCGGACAGCGGGGCGGTCGCGTAGACCTCGCCCGTGGCCGGGTTGACCACATCCGTGGTCCGCCCGTCAGCGGCGTCGCGGAATTCTCCGTTGATGTAGTTGCGCAGATTACGGAGCTCGCTCACTGCAACCTCTCCCTGTCCTGTGTCCGATCGGTGAGACAGACCCCAGCCTAGCCGTAACACTGCCGTATTCGACATACCTGCCACTCCGAAACAATGGAATCCGCGCCATTGGACCCTCTTAACCACGAATTTCATCGATCGGGGGTTGCGTGACGGCCGACCTCTCATGCACAGTGGGGCACGTGGCCACTCGCACTCCGGATCCCAAGAGCACCGCCAACGGCACCGCTCCGGCGATCGACTCCGTCTCCAAGGCGATCATCGAACAACTGCAGGAGGACGGCCGCCGTCCCTACGCCGCCATCGGCAAGGCCGTGGGCCTTTCCGAAGCGGCCGTGCGACAGCGCGTCCAGAAGCTGCTCGACCAGGGCGTCATGCAGATCGTCGCCGTCACCGACCCCCTCACCCTGGGGTTCCGTCGGCAGGCGATGGTCGGCGTCAACGTCCAGGGCGACATCGAACCCGTCGCCGACGCGCTGGCCGAGATGGAGGAGGTCGACTATGTCGTCGTCACCGCCGGCTCCTTCGATCTGCTGATCGAGGTCGTCTGCGAGGACGACGATCACCTTCTGGAGACCATCAACAAGCGGATCCGCACGCTGCCCGGCGTGCGGTCCACCGAGAGCTTCGTCTACATGAAGCTCCGGAAGCAGACCTACACCTGGGGAACCAGATAGCCATGACGAACGCGGACCTCTCCAAGACCGCGTACGACCACCTGTGGATGCACTTCACCCGCATGTCGTCGTACGAGAACGCCCCTGTGCCGACCATCGTGCGCGGCGAGGGCACGTACATCTACGACGACAAGGGCAAGCGCTACGTCGACGGCCTGTCCGGCCTCTTCGTCGTCAACGCCGGCCACGGGCGCCACGAGCTCGCCGAGGCCGCCTACAAGCAGGCCCAGGAGCTCGCCTTCTTCCCGGTGTGGAGCTACGCCCACCCCAAGGCCGTAGAGCTGGCCGCGCGGCTGGCGGACTACGCCCCCGGCGACCTCAACAAGGTCTTCTTCACCACCGGCGGCGGCGAGGCCGTCGAGACCGCCTGGAAGCTCGCCAAGCAGTACTTCAAGCTCGTCGGCAAGCACACCAAGTACAAGGTCATCTCCCGGGCCGTCGCCTACCACGGCACCCCGCAGGGCGCCCTGTCCATCACCGGCCTGCCGGCTCTCAAGGCCCCCTTCGAGCCGCTGGTCCCCGGCGCGCACAAGGTGCCCAACACCAACATCTACCGCGCCCCGATCCACGGCGACGACCCCGAGGCCTTCGGCCGCTGGGCCGCCGACCAGATCGAGCAGGAGATCCTCTTCGAGGGCCCCGAGACCGTCGCGGCCGTCTTCCTGGAGCCCGTGCAGAACGCCGGCGGCTGCTTCCCGCCGCCGCCCGGCTACTTCCAGCGGGTGCGCGAGATCTGCGACCAGTACGACGTGCTGCTGGTCTCGGACGAGGTCATCTGCGCCTTCGGGCGGCTCGGCACCATGTTCGCCTGCGACAAGTTCGACTACGTCCCGGACATGATCACCTGCGCCAAGGGCATGACCTCCGGCTACTCCCCCATCGGCGCCTGCATCATCTCCGACCGCATCGCCGAGCCCTTCTACAAGGGCGAGAACACCTTCCTGCACGGCTACACCTTCGGCGGCCACCCGGTCTCTGCCGCCGTCGGCATCGCCAACCTCGACATCTTCGAGCGCGAGGGCCTCAACCAGCACGTGCTCGACAACGAGGGCGCCTTCTTCGACACCCTCAAGAAGCTCCACGACCTCCCGATCGTCGGCGACGTGCGCGGGAACGGCTTCTTCTACGGCATCGAGCTGGTGAAGGACAAGGCCACGAAGGAGACCTTCACCGACGAGGAGACCGAGCGCGTCCTCTACGGTTTCCTCTCCAAGGCCCTCTACGACAACGGCCTGTACTGCCGCGCCGACGACCGTGGCGACCCGGTCGTGCAGCTCGCGCCGCCGCTGATCTCGGACCAGGCCGTCTTCAACGAGATCGAGGGCATCCTGCGCTCGGTGCTCACGGAGGCCTGGACCAAGCTCTGAGCGGTCCGCCGAAACGACGGGAACGGGGCCCGGGGCACGCATTGCGTGCCCCGGGCCCCGTTCCCGTCGTTCACCCGGTGTGGAAAAAGTGAACACCGCGGCCGTGGCCCCACCGGACAACGATGTGCTGTGGGCCCGCGCCCTGCGGCACACGTACAACGGCTCACCCGCGCTCCTCGGCGTGTCGATCGGCGTGCGCGAGGGAGAGATCCTGGGCGTTCTCGGCCCGCACGGCGCGGGCAAGAGCACGCTTCTGCGCTGCCTGGCCGGACACCTGCTGGCGGAGCAGGGCGAGGTGTGGTTCAACAGCGCCCCGGTCCACACCCTGCGCCGGGCCGCCCGCGAGCGGCTGCGCCGCGAGCGCTTCGGGTGGATCGGGGCGACGGCGCAACTGCTCCCGGAGCTGACGGTGCGCGAGAACGCGGCGCTGCCGCTGCTCCTGCGCGGCACCCCGCACCGCAAGGCCAAGGACACCGCCCAGGAGTGGCTGGAGCGGCTGGACATCGGCGCGCTCGCGCGCAAGCGGCCGGCGCAGCTGCTGCAGGCGGAGCGGCAGCGGGTGGCGATCGCGCGGGCACTGGCGAACCGGCCCGAGGTGGTGTTCGCCGATGAGCCGACGGCGCCGCTGCACCGCGCGGACCGCGCGCAGGTGCTGCGCATGCTGGACAGCGCCGCGCGCTCGCACGGCATCACTGTGGTGCTGGCCAGCGGCGACCCGGAGGTGGTGGCGCAGGCCGACCGGGTCGTCATGCTCGCCGACGGGCGCATGGTGTCCGGGCTGCCGCAGCAGGAGAACCGGGAGGGCGCCGCGCCGTGCTCAGCCTCCGTGTAGCGCGGGGCTCGCGGCCCGCGGTGCTGCTGCGCCGCGCCGCGGTCACCGTGACCGCTGCGGGCACCGGCTTCCTGCTGCTGGCCGCGCTCGCACATGCCGCCTTGCACCCCGGACGTACGGGCGGCTCGGCGCTGCGGCTGGCGTGGTGCGTGGTCCCCTTCGCGCTCACCGCGTATCTGGCGGTGCTGGTCGCGCGTACGGAGCCGAGCTGCCGCCTGTCCGCCGGTCAGCCGCTCGCCCTGGGGAGAGTACGGGCCCTGGGCGCGGCGACGACGGCCCTGAGCTGCGCGCTGGGCAGCGTGGTCGCCCTGACGGCCTTTCAGGGGCCGGTGCCATTGGCGGGGGCACTGACGCTGCTGGTCCTGCTGCCGGTGGTGGCCGCCGGCGCGGCGGCCCTGAGCCTGCGGCCGCCGCGTCCCGCGAAGGCCCCGGGCGGGCTGCCGTGGGGGGCGGCCCTGATCGCGATCGGCGTGGCGGTGGAGTTCTCCGCCGGCTCCGGGCCCGGGGTGCCGCTTCCCGGCGGGCTCGGCCGCGTCGCGCCCGCCGTGCTGTGCGGCTGGGCGCTGACCTCCGCCGGGCTGGTGCTCGCCGGGCCCGGGCTAGTGCACGTCTGCGGCCGGCTGCTCGCGGCCTGCCGCCCGGGCGTGCTGCGGCTGATCGCCGGACGGGCCCTGCAGGAGGACGCCCCACGCATCGGCCGCCCGCTGGGGGTGCTGTGCGCCGTCGCCTCCGCGCTCTACGCCACCGGGGCCGTCGCCCGCGTCCGCCCCGCCGGGCCGCTCACCGCGTTCGGCATCGGCCTGGTCCTCCTGGCCGCGCTTGCCGCCGCCCTCACCGCCGTGGTCGAGGCCGGCCAGGCCCGACTGCCCGCGACCGCCGCCCTCACCGGGCTCGGCGCCCCGGCCTCGCTGCTGCGGGGTGCGGCGGCGCTGCGTACGGGCGTCGTGCTCGCGGCGGCCGTATCGGCGACGTGGGCGGTGGCGGAGCTGGCCGGGCTGCGGCTGGGCGCCTGACCGGATCCGGTCACGCGAAGAGGGGATGGAACGCTCCCGAGGCGACGCTGGCCGCCAGCGCCACCACCGCGACCAGCGCCGCGCCGGCGATGAGCGCGGCGTCGGCGCGGCGGAAGTACTGGCGCCGGGCCGACGTGCGCACCGCGCCGGAGTCGAAGCCCCGCGCGTCCATCGCCACGGCGAGCCGTGTGCCGCGCCGGATCGCGCCGACCAGCAGCGTGAAGGCGGCGGAGGCGAACAGCCGCAGCCGGGCCACCGGGTTACGGCCCGGTTCGACGCCACGGGCGCGGCGCGCAAGGGTGATGAGCCGCCATTCCTCGCCCAGGAGCGGGACGAGCCGCCAGGCGGCCAGCGTGCCGATGGCGAAGCGCGCTGGGAGGCGGGCGTTCTGGATGAGCGCGTCGGCGAGGTCGGTGGGGTCGGTGGTCGCGAAGGCGATGATCCCGGGCAGGGCGACCGCGAACAGCCGCAGCGCCAGGGCGAGCGCGGACATGGCGATGTGCTCGCGGTCCTGCGCGAACAGGAACAGTGTCAGCACCGCCCCGAGCACGCTCACCATCAGCGGCCAGGCCCGGCGTGCCAGCGTCGTGTACCGGATGCCGAAGAGCGGGACGACCGCCAGTTCGGCGGCGAGCGCCACGGCGGGGGCGACCGGGTCCAGGCTGACCACCAGGGCGAGGGTGAGGACGGCCGCCGCCGCGAGCTTCGCGGCCGGATTGCGGGAGGCCAGGTTCACTGGACCGCCTCCAAGGGGCGGGTGGCGAGCGGTAGTTCGCGGGCGCCCATCGCGGTGGTGAAGTCCGGGTCGTGGGTGACGGCGACGATGCCGTGCCCGTCGTCTCGCAAGCCGGCCAGGAGGGCGACGAGTTCGGTCCACGTACGCCGGTCCTGGCCGAAGGTCGGCTCGTCGAGGATCAGCAGCCGGGGCGCGGCGGCCAGGGCGGTCGCGACGCTGAGGCGGCGCTGCTCGCCCCCGGAGAGGGTGTGCGGATTGGCCTCGGCGAGCGCGTCGAGGCGCAGCCGTACGAGAAGTTCGTCCACGCGCGCCGGATCCGCCGCGCCCAGCGCCAGTTCGTCCCGTACCCGCGCCGTCACGAATTGGTGGGCGGGGTTCTGGAACACCGAGCCGATGCGTCCGGCCAGTGCCCGGGCCCGCCACTTGTGCGGCGGCTTGCCGCTGTCGGCGCCCGCGAGGGCGGCGGTGGCGGTGACCGGGCTGCCGGCCGGCTTGCGCAGACCGCCCAGCTGGAGGGCGAGGGTCGTCTTACCCACTCCGTTGGGGCCGGTGACGGCCAGGGCCTCGGCGGCGCGGACCTCGATATCGCCCTTGCGCAGCAGCGCTTCGCCGGGCGCGGTGCGCGGCATGCGCAGCTCGGGCGGACGGCCCGGCACCCACACGCCGTCCGCGGCCAGTTCGTCACCGTACTCGGTGAAGATCCGCCCGGGCGGTCCGTCGGCACGGATGCCGCCGCCGGGCTCCAGCACGATCACCCGGTCCAGCAACGGCACCAGCTCGGCGACCCGGTGCTCGACGATGATCATCGTGGTGCCGTCGAGCCCGGCCAGGGCGCCGCGCACCAGCCGTGCGCCGTCCGGGTCGAGGTTGGCGGTGGGCTCGTCGAGCAGCAGCAGTGCGGGCCGGGACACGAGGGCGCCCGCGAGCGCGAGCCGCTGCTGCTCGCCGCCGGAGAGCGCGGCGACCGGCCGGTCCCGGCCGTACGGGAAACCGACCCTGCGCAGCGCGTCGTCGACGAGCGGCCAGATGCGCTCGGCCGGAGTGCCGGTGTTCTCCAGTCCGAAGGCCACGTCGTCGCCGGCCCGGGCCATGACGAGCTGGGACTGCGGGTCCTGGAAGACGATGCCCGTCCGCTCCCGGACCTCGATGGTGCCCTCGCGTTCGCCCGACTCCGGCGGCAGCAGCCCCGCGAGCGCGGCAAGCAGCGTCGACTTGCCCGCCCCCGAAGGGCCGAGCAGCGCGACCCGCTCGCCGTGCGCGATGTCGAGGTCGACGCCGCGCAGCGCCCAGCGGCGCCGCCCGGCGTGCCGGTGGCCGAAGCCCCGGAGGCGTACGACTGTCATACGAGCCAGAGCCTCAGACCGCGACGCGCTCCCGCCCGGACGGGAACGGGTCGAGCGCTCCGGTCTGGGCGAGGGACTTGGTCAGCGCGAGGCTGCCGAGCCCGGCGATCACGGCCGAGCTGGCGATGACCAGCGCGGCGTACGCGGTCTTCCAGCCGGTGCCGGTCGTCGGGTAGTAGAGCACGATGTCCAGCAGCGCCGCCGCCGCACCGGCCAGCACACCGCCCGCCAGCGCGGTGGGCCAGCGCCAGCTGCGATAGGCGGAGAGCGCGAAGCCGAACTCGCCGGCCAGGCCCTGCAGCACTCCGTACAGCAGCGTGACCAGGCCCCACGGGGAGCCGAAGAAGGTCGCGACGGTGGCGGCGACGACCTCGCAGAAGATGCCGGCGCCGGGCTTGCGGATCACCAGCGGGCCGAGGACCGCCGGCACCAGCCAGACGCCGTACAGGACGGCCCGGCCGGGCAGGGGTATGGCGTTGGCCGCGCCTTCCCACAGGGTGTTCCAGGCCCAGAAGATGACGCCGAACGCGGCGCCGAGGACGGCGGTGACGACGATGTCGACGGTCCGCCAGCGATTGCTGCTCATGGTGATGACTCCCTTCGCCGGCATTACCCGGATCAGGTTCGAGGGTCTGCGGCCCACCGTTCGATGACGGCGCCGCACTCTCAGCGCTGTGTGCGCTCCCCTGTCGGAATGTTCTTTTGTACTGTTGTGCGATCGTGCGCTGCGAACTGTAGCAGCGCAGGTCAGCGCTCGGAAGCCGCCAGCTGCCCGCACGCCCCGTCGATCTCCTGGCCCCGGGTGTCCCGGACCGTCACCGGCACCCCGTGCGACTCCAGGGCCGCCACGAACGCCCGCTCGTCCTCCGGACGCGACGCCGTCCACTTCGAGCCGGGCGTCGGGTTGAGCGGAATCAGGTTGACGTGCACCCGGTGGCCCTTGAGGAGCCTGCCGAGCAGATCGGCGCGCCAGGCCTGGTCGTTGATGTCCTTGATCAGCGCGTACTCGATGGAGATACGGCGGCCCGAGACGTCCGCGTAGTGCCACGCGGCGTCCAGCACCTCCCGTACCTTCCAGCGGGTGTTGACCGGCACGAGAGTGTCGCGCAGCTCGTCGTCAGGCGCATGCAGCGAAACCGCGAGGCGGCACTTGAAGCCCTCGTCGGCGAAGCGCAGCATCGCCGGGACCAGGCCGACCGTGGAGACCGTGATGCCGCGCTGCGACAGTCCCAGACCGTCCGGCTCGGGGTCGGTGAGGCGGCGGATGGAGCCGACGACGCGGTTGTAGTTGGCGAGCGGCTCGCCCATGCCCATGAAGACGATGTTGCTCAACCGGGCGGGCCCACCAGGGATCTCGCCATCGCGCAGCGCGCGCATGGCGGCCACGATCTGGTGCACGATCTCGGCCGTCGACAGATTGCGGTCCAGGCCCGCCTGGCCGGTCGCGCAGAACGGGCAGTTCATGCCGCAGCCGGCCTGCGAGCTGATGCACATGGTGACCCGGTCCGGATAGCGCATCAGCACGGACTCGACGAGCGTGCCGTCGAAGAGTCGCCACAGCGTCTTGCGGGTCGTGTCGTCGTCGCACGAGATGTGCCGGACGACCGACATCAGCTCGGGCATGAGGTCGCTCGCCAGTTTGTCGCGCGAGGCCGCCGGGATGTCGGTCCAGGCCGCGGGGTCGTCCGCGTACCGCGCGAAGTAGTGCTGCGAGAGCTGCTTCGCGCGGAACGGCTTCTCGCCGAGCTCGGCGACCGCCTCCTTGCGCTCTGCGGGAGTGAGGTCGGCGAGGTGCCGCGGGGGCTTCTTGGCACCGCGCGGCGTGACGAAAGTGAGTTCTCCGGGCTTAGGCATAACGCCTACCAGTCTCCCACAGCCCGGAAACCGCTCGGCCCGGCGCTCAGCCGGCTCCCACGAAGACCACCAGCAGCAGCCAGACCACCGGCGCCGTCGGCAGCAGGGAGTCGAGGCGGTCCATGATGCCCCCGTGCCCCGGCAGCACCTTGCCCATGTCCTTGATGCCGAGGTCGCGCTTGATCATGGACTCGCCGAGGTCGCCCAGCGTCGCACTGGTGGCGACGGCGAGGCCCAGCAGCAGGCCCTGCCACCACTGGCCGTCCTCGATGAGGAAGTGCATCAGCAGGGCGCCGGCCGTCATGGCGAAGGTCACCGCGCCGACGAGGCCCTCACGGGTCTTGCCGGGGCTGATGCGCGGGGCGAGCTTGTGGGTGCCGAAGCGCCAGCCGACCGCGTACGCGCCGGTGTCGCTGATCACCGTGAGGACGAGGAAGACGAAGACCCGCCAGGCGCCGTCGTGAGCGGCCAGCATCATCGAGACGAAGGTGGCCAGGAAGGGCACGTAGAAGGCGGCGAAGACGCCCGCCGTGACGTCCCGCAGATAGTTCTCGGGCGGGTCGGTCATCCGCCACACCAGGATCGCGAGGGAGGTGAGGGCCATCGCCACCCAGGCGCCCTCGGCGCCGCGCGCGTATCCGGCGACGACCATGGCGGCGCCGCCGACGGCGAGCGGGATGATGGGGGCGTGGATCTCCTTGCGCTCGGAGAGCCGTGAGGTGAGCTCCCAGAGGCCGACGACGACGGCCACGGCCACGACGCCGACGAAGGCCGCCTTGACGACGAAGAGCGAGGCGATGATCACCGCGCCGAGGCCGACCCCGACTCCTATCGCCGCCCGCAGGTTCCGGCCCGCGTTCTTCTTGGCAGGGCCTTGCCCGCCGTCCCCCGGCTCGGGGCGCTCGGCGGGGGCGGGCCCGGGCTGGGGGGCCTCGTCGCGGAACAAGGGGCCGCTCAGCTGAGCAGCCCCTTCGTTCTCGCCTCCCCAGGAGCCGGCGCGTGGCGAAGCTCCCCAGGAAGAGTCGTTCACGGAGATTCGCCTCGCGTTTTCGTTCCGGCCGTCAGGAGAGGGCGTGAGATGAGTACAGCAGATGATCAGACTTCGAGCAGCTCGGCTTCCTTGTGCTTGAGCAGCTCATCCACCTGGTGAACGTACTTCGACGTGGTGTCGTCGAGCTCCTTCTCCGCGCGGCGCACCTCGTCCTCACCGCTCTCGCCGTCCTTGACGAGCTTGTCGAGGGTCTCCTTGGCCTTCCTGCGCACGCTGCGGATGGAGATCTTGGCGTCCTCGGCCTTGGTGCGGGCGACCTTGATGTAGTCCCGGCGGCGCTCCTCCGTCAGCTGCGGGAAGACCACCCGGATGATGCGGCCGTCGTTGCTCGGGTTGACGCCGAGGTCGGAGTCGCGGATCGCCTGCTCGATATTGCGCAGCGCGGAACTGTCGAATGGCGTGATGACGGCCATCCGCGGCTCGGGGACCGCGAAGGAGGCCAGCTGGTTGATCGGGGTCAGGGCGCCGTAGTAGTCGGCGACGATCTTGTTGAACATCGCCGGGTGGGCACGGCCGGTGCGGATCGCGGCGAAGTCATCCTTGGCGACCACGACGGCCTTCTCAAACTTCTCCTCTGCCTCAAGGAGGGTTTCTTCAATCACCATGTGCTCCGTTTTCAGAAGGCGGGGTCTCGCCCCTGCGCGCGTCTTTACCTGCACGGTGTCCGACCGGCAGCGTGTTGTCCATCCCCGTAACGAGCCGTCACGGCCCTCGCTCAGCCGCGAGAGCCCTGCTCGTTGACGAGCGTGCCGATCTTCTCACCCTTCACAGCCCGCGCGATGTTGCCCTCCGCGAGCAGCTCGAAGACGAGGATCGGAAGCTTGTTGTCCTGGCACAGCGTGATCGCCGTCAGATCCGCCACACGCAGGTCGCGCGCCAGGACGTCGCCGTACTCCAGAGCGTCGAACATGACCGCGTCCGGGTTCTTGCGCGGGTCGGAGTCGTACACCCCGTCGACCCCGTTCTTGCCCATCAGCAACGCCTGCGCGTGGATCTCCAGGGCGCGCTGCGCAGCGGTGGTGTCGGTGGAGAAGTACGGCATGCCCATGCCCGCGCCGAAGATGACGACGCGGCCCTTCTCCAGGTGGCGTACCGCGCGCAGCGGGATGTAGGGCTCGGCGACCTGGCCCATGGTGATGGCGGTCTGCACCCGGGTCTCGATGCCCTCCTTCTCCAGGAAGTCCTGGAGGGCGAGGCAGTTCATGACGGTGCCGAGCATGCCCATGTAGTCGCTGCGCGCGCGGTCCATGCCGCGCTGCTGCAGCTCGGCGCCGCGGAAGAAGTTGCCGCCGCCGATGACGATGGCGATCTCGTAGCCCTCCCGGACGACCGCGGCGATCTCCCGGGCCATGGTGTGCACGACGTCGGGGTCGACGCCCAGTCCCCCTCCTCCGGCGAAGGCCTCACCGGACAGTTTGAGCAGGTACCGGCGGTGGGTGCTGTCTTCCATGGGGTTCTCCTCGTGCACGTACGAAGAAGGCCATTGCCGCTCGGGTCCGTGATCGTTCCCTGTACGGCAATGGCCTCCTCGTCACAACTGCGGTCGGCAGGATCGGCGGCCGACTGCTACGACCCTATAGGGGCCGTCGGTCTGTCGGTGTCCTGGGACTCGACGGGGGTCGGGTCTCAGACACCGACGCGGAAGCGGGCGAAGCGCTTCAGCGTGACGCCGGCCTCGTCCAGGACCTTCTGGACGGTCTTCTTGCTGTCCTTGGCGAAGGACTGCTCCAGGACCGCGTTCTCCTTGACGTAACCGGTGACGCGGCCCTCGACGATGCGGGCGAGCGCGGCCTCCGGCTTGCCCTCCTCGCGCGCGGTGGCCTCGGCGACGCGGCGCTCGTTCTCGAGCACGTCGGCGGGGATCTCCTCGCGGGAGAGGAAGGTCGGGGCGAAGGCGGCGATGTGCTGCGCGACGTCCTTGGCGACCTCGGGGTTGGGCTTGTCCAGCTCGACCAGCACGCCGACCTGCGGGGGCAGGTCCGGGCTGGTGCGGTGCAGGTAGGAGGCGACGAAGCCGTCGGCGAACTGCGCGAAGCGGTCCAGGACGATCTTCTCACCGAGAGTGGCGTTGGCCTCGTCCACGAACGCCTGGACGGTCTGGCCCGCGTTGATCTCGGAGGCGAGCAGCGCCTCGATGTCGGCCGGCTTGCTCGCGGCGACGTGGGTGGCGATCGCGTCGGCGACGGCGACGAACTTGTCACCCTTGGCGACGAAGTCGGTCTCGCACTTCAGCTCGACGAGGACGCCCTCGGAGTTGTCGGCGGCGATCAGGGAGACGACGGCACCGTTCGAGGCCGAGCGGCCCTCGCGCTTGGTGACGCCCTTCTGGCCCTTGATGCGCAGCAGCTCGACGGCCTTCTCGAAGTCGCCCTCGGCCTCTACGAGCGCGTTCTTGCAGTCCATCATGCCGGCGGCGGTCAGCTCGCGAAGCTTCTTGACGTCGGCGGCGGTGTAGTTCGCCATGGTCTGTGAGTCTCTTCTCGGAAAGTCGGTGAAACCGGTGAATCCGGTGGTGGTACGGGTTGACGGCGGGGGCCGGAGCCCCCGCCGTCATCAGCCGTGTTCTCTCAGCGGAGGCTGAGGTCAGGCCTGCTCGGCCTCGTCGGCGGCGGGCGCCTCGGCGGTCTCGGCAGCGGCCTCGGTGACCTCGGCGGCCGGGGCCTCAGCAGCTTCGGCGGCGGGGGCCTCAGCGGCGGCCTCGGCGGCCGCGGGGGCCTCCTCGGCGTCAGCCTTCTTGTCGCCCTCCAGGAGCTCGCGCTCCCAGGCGGCCAGCGGCTCGGCCTCGGTCTTGTCGGCACCGGTCGCGACACCGGAACGGGCGATGAGGCCCTCGGCGACGGCGTCGGCGATCACGCGGGTGAGCAGCGTGACGGAGCGGATCGCGTCGTCGTTGCCCGGGATCTTGTAGTCGACCTCGTCGGGGTCGCAGTTGGTGTCGAGGATCGCGACCACCGGGATGCGGAGCTTGCGCGCCTCACCGACGGCGATGTGCTCCTTCTTGGTGTCCACGATCCAGACGGCGCTGGGCACCTTCTGCATCTCACGGATACCACCGAGGGTCTTCTCCAGCTTGTCCTTCTCGCGGGAGAGAACCAGGAGCTCCTTCTTGGTGAGGCCGGAGGCGGCCACATCCTCGAAGTCGATCTCCTCGAGCTCCTTCAGGCGCTGCAGGCGCTTGTAGACGGTCGAGAAGTTGGTGAGCATGCCGCCCAGCCAGCGCTGGTTGACGTAGGGCATGCCCACGCGCGACGCCTGCTCGGCGATGGCCTCCTGGGCCTGCTTCTTCGTACCGACGAACATGATGGAACCGCCGTGGGCGACGGTCTCCTTGACGAACTCGTAGGCGCGGTCGATGTACGACAGCGACTGGAGCAGGTCGATGATGTAGATGCCGTTGCGCTCCGTGAAGATGAAGCGCTTCATCTTCGGGTTCCAGCGGCGGGTCTGGTGACCGAAGTGGACGCCGCTTTCCAGCAGCTCCCGCATCGTGACGACGGCCATGGCCGTACTCCTAGAGATTCTCGGTTCCGCGTCCGCCGGACGGCGGTCGCGCCTGACACCCCGACGCGCCGTGCCACGGAAGGGAATCCTCCGGGACCGAGGAGCGCGGCCACCGTGCCGGTGAGGGAGCGGTGGCGGGGCGTGCGAAGTCGACCCGGTGACCCGGATCGCCATGGAAAGTGTAAGGGACCGCCGGAGCGCGGGGCGACACACGCTGTCCTCGCGCAGGGGGCGCACGGAGTTATCCACAGGCGCAGAGCAAGATCATCTCTGGCGGCCGGGTTCCGTCACCGTTGGTGCCATGTCATCACACCTCGCGCTGCACGCGCTCACGGCAGTACTGCTGGCCCTTCTCCCCGGTGCCTGGGCGGCGGACGCGGCGGACGGCGACGGCGGACGGGCCTGGCCCGTGCCCGCGTCCGCACCCGGCCTGCGCCGCCCGGTGGTGGAGCGCGGCTTCGACCCGCCGCTGTCCCGTTGGGGTGCCGGGCACCGCGGCGTTGACCTCCGGGCCGGGCCGGGCACCCCGGTGCGGGCCGCCGCGCCGGGCCGGGTGGCCTTCGCCGGACCGGTCGCGGGGCGCGGGGTGCTCGTGATCCGACTCGCCCTCCCCGGCGATCTGCGGATCACCTACGAGCCCGTGCGCGCCTCCGTCGCGGTCGGGGACGACGTCGCGGCGGGCGACACCGTGGGGGTCCTCCAGCCCGGCCCCTCGCACTGCCCCGGCGGCTGCCTCCACTGGGGGCTGCGGCACGGGCCCGCCTACCTCGACCCGCTCTCCCTGCTGCCCGCGTCCATACTCCGGGCCGGGCCCTCGCGGCTGCTGCCGGTCCTCGGTGTCCCGCTGCCGCCGGCGGGGGAGGCCGGTCAGCCGGGGCCGGTCAGCCCTTGACGCCGCGCAGCGCCATGTCCACGGCCGCCTGGATGATGCGGTCGGGATCCTCGGCCGCCCCGAGCTCGATGCGGCGCACGGCCGCGTCGACGACACCTTGCAGAAGCATCGCGCTCAGCCGGGGCTCCGAGTGCCCCAGCGCGCCCAGCGCCTCGACGACCATCGCCACCAGCACACCGTGCGCGGCGCGGATCTTCTCCCGTGCGCCCGAGTCGAGTTCACCGGAGGAGATCGCCACCACGGCCCGGTGCCGCCGGTCGCCGACCAGCGCCAACTGGCTGCGTACATAGGCCTCGATCTTGGCTTCGGGATCGGCGACAGCGGCCATCGCCGCCTCGACCTCGGCCGCCCAGACGGGGAAGTCGACCGCGCACAGCTCCTCGACGACGGCCGCACGCGAGCGGAAGTACTCATAGACGGAAGACCGCGCCAGCCCGGTGCGCTCGGCGAGCGCCGGGAAGGTCAGCGACTCCGTACCGCCTTCGGACAGCAGCGAACGGGCGGCGTCCAGCAGGGCGTCGCGCTGCATCGACCGATGCTCGGCCACCGAGGCCGCTCGAATCTTGGGCACGGCACCACTGTACGGAAACCACGAGAGCCTGTGTCTGAGCCGGCAGCAGTCAGCGGGGGCGGTCAGCGGCCGACATCGGCCAGTTTCGCGCGCAGCTGCAGCACGGACTTGGTGTGGATCTGGCTCACCCGGCTCTCGGTCACCCCCAGCACCTGGCCGATTTCAGCCAGCGTGAGCCCCTCGTAGTAGTACAGCGTCACCACGGTCTTCTCGCGCTCCGGCAGGGTGTTGATGGCCCGCGCGAGCAGCCGGCGCAGCTCGCGGTCCTCGGCGACCTCGACCGGATTGTCCGCGCCGGTGTCCTCCAGGGTGTCCACCAGGCTGAGCTGTCCCCCGCTGTCACCCCCGACGTGCAACAGCTCTTCGAGGGCGACGACATTGGCCAGCGAGAGCTGGCTGAAGACCCCGTGCAGCTCGTCGACGCCGATGCCCATCTCGGCGGCGACCTCGGGCTCGCTCGGGGTGCGCCGCAGCGAGGCCTCAAGGGTCGCGTAGGCCCGCTCCACGGCGCGGGCCTTCTGCCGTACGGAGCGCGGAATCCAGTCCAGGGCCCGCAGTTCGTCGATCATGGCGCCGCGGATGCGGGTGATCGCGTAGGTCTCGAACTTGATCGACCGCTCGGGCTCGAACTTCTCGATGGCGTCGATGAGCCCGAAGACACCGGAGGAGACGAAGTCCGCCTGCTCGACGTTGGCGGGCAGGCCCACACTGACCCGGCCCGCCACATATTTGACCAGCGGCGAGTAGTGCAGGATCAGCTGCTCCCGCAGCCGTGCGTCCCCCGTGGACTTGTACATCCGCCACAGCTCGTCGAGCGAGGTGGGCGCTGCGGGCCGCGGAGTGCTGCGGGCGGCGACAGCCGCCATCGCGCGGTCGGGCCCGGGGGTGTGCTGGGGCATGCGTCGTTCTGAGCCGTTCTGCTGTGACGTGGGGGACGGACATGTCAGGGACGGAAGGGACGGGGAGTCGAGCCTCGTTGAGCGTAGCGTGACGAAGGTGTCGCTGATTGCTACGACTTCGGCACGAGGCCCCGGCAGAGACGTTCCGGTGTGCGACCCGGGACAAGAGGGTCACGAGGTTTCGTTCTGTGCGGTTCTCGTCACGGAGTCGCAAAATGCCGCGTTCTGCGGGCACCCCCATAAACTCGTCACCCGACCGGCCCAGGTCAAGAACCGTGCTGTCACCTGATGGTGTGTTCATTGCCGTTCACCCCTCCGCGACCGTCCGATCTGCCCGATTGGTACCCGACAACCGCCAGCAATGGCCCTCCCGTTCGACGAATCCGAGGGCCTGCAACTCGTAGAGACTGCCGAGCGTGTCGTCGACCGCGATGCCCGCGGCGTGGGCGATCCGGCCACCGCTGGCGCCGCCTTGGGCCGGCACCGCCTCCAGCACGCGCGCGGCGCGGGGAGGCAACAGATCCCGGGCGAGGACCGGGCCGCGCCGCTCCGGCCCGAGGTCGTCGCCGATGCTGCCGACGAGCTCGGCGATGTCACGTGCGTCGGTGACCAGTTCCGCGTCCCCGCGCAGCAGTTCGTGCACGCCCTGCGAGAGGCCCGAGGTGCAGGGGCCGGGGACGCCCATGACCGACCGTCCCATCTCCCGCGCCCGGCGGGCCGTGATCAGCGAGCCGCTGCGGTACTGGGCCTCGACCACAACCGTGCCCCGGGTCAGCGCGGCGATCACCCGGTTGCGCATGACGAACCGGCTGCGGGTCGGATGCGAGCCGGGCGGCAACTCACCGATCAGCAGACCCTGTTCGCCGATCCGCCCGATCAGTTCCGCGTGCCCCGGCGGATACGGGACATCGACCCCGCAGGCCACGACGCCGACCGTCGCGCCGCCCACCGACAGTGCGCCCCGGTGGGCGGCGCCGTCGATGCCGTAGGCGGCGCCCGAGACGACGATCCAGCCGGCCTCGGCCAGATCGGCC
Organism: Streptomyces sp. NBC_01537; assembly: GCF_045040445.1. Lineage (NCBI taxonomy): Bacteria > Bacillati > Actinomycetota > Actinomycetes > Kitasatosporales > Streptomycetaceae > Streptomyces > Streptomyces sp. NBC_01537. The sequence goes on from NZ_CP109392.1 coordinate 2,741,593, forward strand.
GCCAGCCGGGCGGCCATGTGCGCACCGTAGTCCGTGCACGCCCGGGCCCCGACCACGGCGACGGAGCGCAGTGCCCACATCCGCAGGGAGGGCCGCCCGCGCACCCACAGGCCGTAGGGCCGCTGATCGCCCAGGTCGTCCAGCTGGGTGGGCCACTCCGGATCGCCGGGGCAGATGAACCGGCCGCCCAGTGCCTCCGCCGCCGCGAGGTCACGCTCGGGGTCCACCCGCTGCCCGCGCAGCCGGTAGCCCGCCATCCGGGGCTCGCTCGCGCCGGGCAACGGCCGTCCTTCGGTCAGCGCCTGTACGACCGCCCGCGGCCCGTGCTTCCGCAGCCACGCACCGACGACCTCGTCCCCGGGGTCGGCGATCCGGGTGACGGCGACCCGCGCCAGGCGCTCCTCCTCGCAGAGCGGCCCGGCGGCCGGTTCCGGATCCGCGCCGGGATCCGCACCGCGATCCGCGCCGGGATCCGCACCGCGATCCGCGCCGCACAGGTCGAACAGCGTGTCCGTCATCAGATGTCCCCCATCGCGATCGCCACACCCCGCCGCACTCCGGTGCGCAGTTCGAGGGCACGTGCCATGTCAACCCCGTCCGGCCGGTCGTGGCCCCCTAGGTCCGCGACCGTCCAGGCCACGCGCAGCACCCGGTCCAGACCGCGGGCGGTGAGCAGGCCTCGTTCCATGTCCTGCTCAGCGGGCCGCATCGCACCGGGCGCCATCCGCCAGCGCGTCCGGAGCTCATGCCCGGGCACCTCGCTGTTGGTCCGCCACGGGGTGCCCTCGTACCGGGCCGCGGAGCGATCCCTGGCCTCCCTCACCCGGGCCGCGACGGTTCTGGTGGATTCCGACTCCCCGAGGTGGCCGAGCAGCTCCGAGCGGCTCACGGCTTCGACATCGACCCGCAGGTCGACCCGGTCGAGCAGCGGTCCGGACAACCGCCCCTGATAGCGGCGGATCATGCTCGGCGTACAGTCGCATCCGCCTCCGAGAGAGCCGTATCTGCCGCAGGGGCAGGGATTGGCCGCCAGGCAGAGCAGGAAGCGGGCCGGGAGCCGCACCACCCCGGCGGAGCGGGCGATGACCACATGGCCGGACTCCAGCGGCTGGCGCAGGGCCTCCAGGGCCTGCCCGTTGAACTCCGGAGCCTCGTCGAGGAAGAGCACGCCCTTGTGCGCCAGCGAGACGGCGCCCGGTCTGGGCAGCGCGTTGCCGCCGCCGACCAGGGACTGCATGGTCGCCGAGTGGTGCGGGGCGCAGTAGGGCGGGATGTCCACCATCGGCTTGCCCGGCGGCAGTATCCCGGCGACCGAGTGGACCGCCGTGACCTCAAGGGACTCCTGCCGGGTCAGGGGCGGCAGCAGCCCGGGCAGGCGCTCGGCGAGCATCGTCTTGCCGGCGCCCGGCGGGCCTTTCAGATAGAGATGGTGGCCGCCCGCCGCCGCGACCTCCAGGGCCATCCGGGCGGCCCCCTGTCCGGCGACATCGGCCAGGTCGGGGGCGGGAGAGTCGGCGAACCCGGTTCCGATGCCCGCCCCGGGCACGACGAGCCCCGCCAGCATCGGGTCGGGACGGCCGTCCTCCGAGTCGTCCGCCTCCTCCGGGGCCAGTTCGTCGTTGAGCAGCGCGATGAGCTGCCGCAGTGTGCGCACCCCGAGCACGGAGACACCCGGGACCAGTGATGCCTCGGCCGCGGTGCGGTCGGGGACGACAACATGGCGGTACCCGGCTTCGGCGGCGGCGAGCACCGCGGGGAGTACGCCGCGGACCGGGCGCACCCGGCCGTCCAGGCCCAGCTCGCCGATCATCATCAGGTCGGCGATGTCCTTGGGTGCGATGCGCTCGTTGGCGGCGAGCACGGCGCAGGCGACGGCCAGGTCAAAGCCGCTGCCGCCCTTGGGCACGGATGCGGGGCTCAGGCCCACCGTGAGCTTCTTCTGGGGCCAGGTCTCGCCGCTGTTGACGATGGCGGCGCGGACCCGGTCCCGGCTCTCGCTGAGGCTCTTGTCCGGGAGCCCGACCAGTGTGAAGGCCGCGACGCCCGGTTCGAGGTCGGCCTGGACCTCGACGACGACGCCCTCGACGCCGAGCAGTGTCACGGAGCACGTACGGGCGAAGCCCATCAGGCCACCCCCCGCACATGCTCGACCCGCGCGGCGCCGCGCTCGGGCACCAGCACCCCGACGAGGTCGATCCGCACCCCGCCCGGGGGCATGCCGCCGTGCTCGGCCACCCAGCGGTCGGACAGCCAGCGCTCGGCGAGCCGCCGCAGCCGCTCGGCCTTGCGCGCGGTGATGGCGGCCATCGGATGCTCGTAGTCACCCTGTATGCGGGACTTGACCTCGCAGACGACCACGGCATCGCCGTCCACCGCGACGATGTCGATCTCGCCGTCCCGGCACCGCCAGTTACGCTCCAGCACGGTCATACCGGCCGTGTCGGCGAGCCAGCGGGCCGCCAGGTCCTCCCCGTACCGGCCAAGAGCTCCTCGGGCGTTCATTCGCACCACCTCCGTCACTCACTGTGACGGAAGTGGCGCCCCAAAGATGATCTTGGTCAGCCCCTGTGGATAACTCAGCCGTTGAAGCCGGACTCGTCCTGCGGAAGATCCAGATCCGACTTGTTGAGCTCCTCGATGTTCACGTCCTTGAACGTGAGCACCCGCACCTGCTTGACGAACCGGGCCGGCCGGTACATGTCCCAGACCCACGCGTCGGCCATCGACACCTCGAAGAAGACTTCGCCCTGGACCGAGTGCACCTGCATCTCGTAGTCGTTGGTCAGATAGAAGCGCCGCTCGGTCTCGATCACGTATTTGAACAGGCCGACGACGTCGCGGTACTCCCGGTAGAGCTTCAGCTCCATCTCGGTCTCGTACTTTTCGAGGTCCTCGGCGCTCATGGCATGTTCCCCTTCAGCCGTTCGTCCCCCCATTGTGCGTCAGTCACGCTCAGTCCCCAGGTGAATCGGGGATTGCGGGGGTCCTTCGTCGAGCAGCGTGCGCAGCAGCCCGGCGAGCCTGGTCGGATACACCGTCTCACGCGAGCGGAGAAGTTCCTCACAGGTCCACCACCGCAGTCCCGCGACGCTGCGGCGCTCCAGCTCGGTCTGACCGCCGGAGTGGACCTCGGTGGCCTCCGTGTGCCCCAGGTAGTACCACTCATCCTGCTCCCACCTGCGGCCGTCGAAGTCGAAGGCGCTGGTCCGCTCCCACAGCACGGGCCCCAGGCGCACCGATGTGATTCCGGTCTCCTCCGCGACCTCACGGCGTGCCGCCGCCTCCAGGCTCTCGCCGGCCTCGACGCCACCGCCCGGGGTGAACCACCAGCTCACGGCGGGGTCCGCGGGCTCGAAGCCGTGCAGCAGCAGAATCCGGTCGGACGGATCGAGCAGCACGACCCGGGCCGCGCGCCGGCGCATCGCTAGCGTTTCCGCCGCCGGGACAGCCGGGACAGCGTCCCCGCGACCGGCCCGTAGGCCGCGCCGCCGAAGATCAGCACCACACCTGCCACGATCGCGCTCACCACCCACTTCAGCGGCCCCGGCTGCGAGGGCCCGCCGCTCAGTCCCGTGAATGCATCGGTCCTGTCGATCATGCCCATCCGCCCGAGCGGCCATGCAATGGCGTCCACCCGCGCCTGCACCGTGCTGCGCGGTACGGACCCGTTGTCGGTGTCCGTGAGCCGCACCCGGGAGTCCTGGGACTCGGCCCGGTTGTCGCCCATCAGGAAGAGGTTGCCCTTGGGCACGGTGGCCTCGAAGCCGACCGGGGACGCGGGCTCGGAGGTGTCCTTGATGTAGGGCTCTTCGATCGCCTTGCCGTTGACCGTCATACGGCCCTGCTTGTCACAGCAGACGATTCTGTCGCCGCCCACCCCGACCACCCGCTTGACCTCGGGGATATTGCCCCACAGCGAGTCGGTGAAGACCACGATGTCGCCGCGCCGCACCTGCGAGCCGTCGATCCGCTGGGCCAGGATCTTGGCCCCCACGGCCACCGTCGGGGTCATCGACCCGGTCGGCACCGTGTACGGCCGGTAGACCACCACGCCCCAGCCGAATCCGCCCACGAACAGCACGAAGCCCAGCGCGACGGCCAGCCCGGACACTATGTGCCCGGCCCGGCCGCCCGCCGGGCGTCCCGCCTTGCCTGCCGCACCCGCACCCGTGCTCGTACGCGTACGTGTCGTGCTCTCACCGCTCATGGCTCCGCACCCTACCCCGGGGTACGCGGCGAGGTCAGCGCCCTTGCCGGACCTTCGCGATCAGCCGACGGCGTCGCCACACCGCGAGCGGCACCGCGCCCACGAGACCGGCCGCCGCGGGGAGCTGCGCGCCCGCCGCGTTGATCCCGGACTGGTCGAAGGTGGACGGGACCGGCAGCGTGGACCAGCGGTTGATCGGCCAGGCCACCACGATCGCGCGGCCGACGACCTCGTCGACCGAGACCGTGCCGTTGCCTTCGAGGTTCTGGTGGTAGCGCGAGTCCAGGGAGTCCTGGCGGTGGTCGCCCATCACCCAGATCCGGCCCTTGGGCACCTTGATCGGGCCGAACGGCTTGTCGCCGCAGGCCGTGTTCCCCGGGTAGATGTACGGCTCGACGAGCGCCTTGCCGTTGACCGTGACCGGACCGGTGCCCTTGCACTCCACCGTGTCGCCGCCAACCGCGATGACCCGCTTGATCAGGTCCTTCTCCTCCGCCGAGGGCATCAGGCCGATGAAGCTCAGTGCCTGCTGCACCGCCCTGGCCACCGCGTTGGTGTCGGGCTGCACCGTCTCGCCCAGCCAGCCGCCCGGGTCATGGAAGACCACGACCTCGCCGCGCTCCGGCTCCGAGCCGAACCACGGGGTCAGCTTGTCCACCAGGACGCGGTCGCCCTCCTGCAGCGTGTTCTCCATCGACGCCGACGGGATGGAGAAGGCCTGCACCAGGAAGGTCTTGATCAGCAGGGCCAGGACCAGCGCGATGCCGATGAGAAGAGGCAGCTCCTTCCAGAAGGACCGCTGCTTCCGCTCCTGACGTTCCGGCTCCTCCGGTGAATGCTCCGAGGGCTCCTCCGGACCGGCCGGACCGTCCCCGTGTTTATCGCCCGCGCCCTCGAAGGAGCCTGCGGAGCTGCCGGACCCGCCGAATTCCGGGGTGTCCGCGGAACCGACCTTGCCGCCGGCCACCGCCTCGTCCTCCGCGGACGCGTTCGCCGAAGGATCCCGGTCCTCGGGCTCTTCGCGTCCGGACCGTGCGCCGACCACCAGGTCCCCCACATCCACTCCTCACTCCACGCTGCCGCCTGCCCCATACGCGACGCAGGCCCACCACTCCCATAACGAGCGGGAGTTCCGCAGGAGTCGGGAGCTGGATCAATCCTTGCCGATTGTTGGCTGTCGCCACCCTATTGGTCCCGCCGAGGGCCGACGTACCACTGCTGCCCGACGCGGCCACCGCGGCGAATGTGGCCGGCTCCTTCAGGCTCGTCATATGGCCCATCGGCCAGGCGATCACAAAGGCCCGTCCCACCACCAGACTCTCGGGGACCGTGCCGTTGCCGTCCTCGTCCAGGTGGTACCGGGAGTCGGCCGAGTTGGAGCGGTGGTCCCCCATCACCCACAGCCGTCCGGCCGGAACCTTGACCGTGAATTTGATCTGTGAGGGCGGATTGCCCGGATGCAGATACGCGGTCTCGGTCAGCGCGGTGCCGTTGACCGTGACCCGCCCCTGGGAGTCACAGCACTTCACCGTGTCGCCGCCGACCGCGACCACCCGCTTGATCAGGTCCTGCTCGTTCGACGAGGGCAGCAGCCCGATGAAGACGAAGAACTCCTTGATCTGCTTGATCACGATCGGGTCGCTCGTGGTCGAGGTCGTCTCGCCGTCCAGCCAGTGGCCGGGGTCCTTGAAGACCACCACGTCGCCACGCTGCGGCTTGGAGCCGAACCACGGGGTCAGCTTGTCCACCAGGACCCGGTCGCCGATCTTGATGGTCTGTTCCATCGAGCCGGACGGGATGACGAACGCCTGCAGCAGGAAGGTCTTGAGCACCAGCGCGATCAGCAGCGCCACGACGATGAGGATCGGCACCTCTTTCGCCGCACTGCGCCGCCGCTTTCGCTTGACCTTCCGCGCCAGCTTGCGGCGCTCCGCCCGCCCCCCGCTCCTGCGGGCCCGTGGCGCCTGCGGCTCGTCGGACAGCCCGTAGTCGCCGTACCCCGGTATGGATTCCCCGCGGCGCGGCCTGCCCCGCCTACCCATCTGCCCGGTCCAGGTAACGCCAGCGGCTGAGCGGCCATACGATCCGCTCGGCCCGCCCGATCACCTTGCCGACCGGCACGGTTCCGCCACCGGGCTCGCCGAGGTGATCGCGCGAGTCCCGGGAATCGTCTCGGTGGTCGCCCATCACCCACAGCCTCCCTTCCGGTACCTCGATATCGAACGGTACCCGGGACGGCTTGTCCCCGGGGTAAAGGTATGACTCGGTCAACGGACGGCCGTTCACCGTTATCCTGCCCTGCTTGTCGCAGCAGGTCACCCGGTCCCCGCCGACGCCGATGACCCGCTTGATGTAGTCGGGCCCGCCCGACGTCTGCACAAACGACCCCTCGCCGTCGAACACCACGATGTCGCCCCGTCGCGGCGCCCCGCCGAAACGGTACGCCAGCTTGTTGACCAGCACCCGGTCTCCCACCAGCAGCGTGTTCTCCATCGATCCGCTGGGGATCACGAAGGGCTGCACCAGGAATGTGTTGACCAGGAACAGCGCAGCGGCACACGCCACGAACAGCAGCGCGTACCGATGTGTACGTACGCCGAAGCGCGACCGCTCAGTGCTGACGCGGTCGCGCTCCGGAAGATCCGTCTGCGTGTCCATCGAGCGGAGCCTATACGGCCCCGCCATGGACTCAGTTGTCGCGCTTCTCCTTGATCTTCGCGGCCTTGCCGCGCAGCTCACGGAGGTAGTACAGCTTGGCGCGACGGACGTCACCGCGGGTCACGATCTCGATCTTCTCGAAGATCGGGCTGTTCACCGGGAAGGTGCGCTCGACGCCGACGCTGAAGGAGACCTTGCGGACGGTGAAGGTCTCGGAGACGCCTGCGCCCTGACGGCGGATGACGACACCCTTGAACTGCTGGACACGGGAGCGGTTGCCCTCGATGACGCGGACGTGGACGTTCACGGTGTCGCCGGGGCGGAACGCCGGGACGTCGGTGCGCAGGGAGGCGGCGTCGACGGAGTCGAGCAGCTGAGACATGTTCGTCTGCTTTCTTCACCGATGCCACAGGTCATCGGCGGAATCTCGGAATTCACGAATGATGTACGGGAGCCGCTGCGCCGGACGGACGTCGTTCCCCCTGTGGCAGGGGCGCGCGCCGGACGCACAGCAGCGGCCTATTCTTCCACGGCCTGCGGCACTCGCCCAAATCGGCCGTCGGCCTGCTCCGCCCAGCCCAGCTCGGCGAGCAGCCTGCGGTCGTGCTTGTCCAGCGCCGCCGGGTCGCAACGCCCGATCAGGTCGGGCCGGTTGGCGGCGGTACGGCGGAAGGCCTCGTCGCGGCGCCAGCGGGCGACCTTGCCGTGGTGGCCGCTGAGCAGCACCTCGGGGACCTCGCGGTCGCGCCAGACGGGGGGCTTGGTGAAGACCGGGCCCTCCAGGAGGTCGGCCATGGCGCCGGGCGCGAAGGAGTCGTCCCGGTGCGACTCGGCGTTGCCCAGGACGCCGGGCAGCAGCCGGGCCACCGCCTCGACGATCACCAGGACCGGGGCCTCGCCGCCGGCCAGGACGTAGTCGCCGATGGAGACCTCGCGTACGTCCAGCTTGTCGCCGTACGCGTCGATGACCCGCCGGTCGATGCCCTCGTAACGGGCCGGGGTGAAGACCAGCCAGGGCCGCTCGGACAGCTCGACCGCCAGTTCCTGGGTGAAGGGCACGCCGCTCGGCGTCGGCACCACCAGAACCGGCTGCCCCTCCCCCGGTTCGCCCGACTCCAGGACCGCGTCCAGCGCCTCGCCCCACGGCTCGGGCTTCATGACCATGCCGGGGCCGCCGCCGTAAGGGGTGTCGTCCACGGTGTTGTGCTTGTCGTGGGCCCAGTCCCGCAGGTCGTGGACGCGTACGTCCAGCTGACCGCGCTGCCGGGCCTTGCCGACGAGCGAGACATTCAGCGGTTCGAGGTACTCGGGAAAGATCGTGACGACGTCGATGCGCATGGCGGCCTCGCTCACTGCGCCTGTGCTTCGTCCAGCAGCCCCGGCGGCGGGTTGATGACCGCCCGCTGCTCCTCCAGGTCGATCTCGGGGACGATCTCCTCGACGAACGGGATCATGACCTCGCTGCCGTCCGGCCGCTTGACGACCAGCAGGTCCTGGTACGGCAGATGGCTGATCTCGCTGATCCGGCCCACTGCGGTGCCGTCCGCCAAGACCACGTCGAGGTCCATCAGCTGGTGGTCGTAGAACTCCTCGGGGTCCTCCGGCAGCTCCGCCGGGTCGACCTCGGCGATGAGCAGCGTGTTGCGCAGCCCCTCGGCGGCGGTGCGGTCCTTCACGCCCTCGAAGCGCAGCAGGAGCCGGCCGCTGTGCACCCGGCCCGTCTCGATGGTCAGCGGTCCGGCCGACGCCGGGTCCGTGGCCAGTACGGCGCCCGGGCCGAGCCGCTGCTCGGGCTCGTCGGTGCGCACCTCGACCGTGACCTCGCCCTTGATGCCGTGGGCGCGGCCGATCCTGCCGACTACCAGCTGCACTGCAGTTTCTCCTGTGCTCTACGGGCTGTGCTCTAGGGGTTCTGCGGAACCAATACGAACACGGGCCGGGGTGCGGCTGCCTGAGCCGTACCCCGGCCCGTGCCGGTATGTCACTACTTCAGCGGACGTCGTCGACGTCGACCAGGTCGACGCGGACGCCACGGCCGCCGAGCGCGCCCACGACCGTGCGCAGGGCGCGAGCGGTGCGGCCGTTGCGGCCGATCACCTTGCCGAGGTCCTCGGGGTGTACCCGGACCTCCAGCACCCGTCCGCGGCGCAGGGTCTTGGATGCGACCTGCACCTCGTCCGGGTTGTCGACGATGCCCTTGACCAGGTGCTCAAGGACCTCCTCGAGCATGCTCAGGCCTCGGTGGACTCGGCCGCGGCAGGAGCCTCGGCAGCGTCATCGGCCTTCTTGTCGGCCTTCTTGGCCTTGGGGGTGATCGCCTCACCCTTCGGCTCGTCGCCCGAGGTCACGGACTCGAAGAGGGCACGGTGGTCGGCCTTGGGCTCGGCCACGAGCAGCGGCGCCGGGGCCGGGAGGCCCTTGTGCTTCTGCCAGTCGCCGGTGAGCTTGAGGATCGCCATGACGGGCTCGGTCGGCTGCGCGCCGACGCTCAGCCAGTACTGCGCGCGCTCCGAGTCGACCTCGATGCGCGAGGGGTTCTGCACCGGGTGGTACAGGCCGATCTCCTCGATGGCCCGGCCGTCACGGCGGGTACGGGAGTCGGCGACGACGATGCGGTAGTGAGGCGAACGGATCTTGCCCAGACGCTTCAGCTTGATCTTGACTGCCACTGGAGTGGGGTCTCCTGGTCTTGACGTGTTTGGACGCGACGGAGCACCACGTGGGGTTGTGGTTCCCGTAGCGTCCGATGGACGCGTCAGCCGAAGGAGAGAGGGGTCCTGCACGGCTGCCGAGTGCTCAGCTGACCATTCTGCCATACAGCAGGCATGCTGCCGCACGCCCCGTGGCATGCGCGCTGCATGACAGAACAATCCTGGCGGTCACGCCACAGCTGCTGCCTCCGGGATACGGAACGGGGTGCCGCACGCTCCGCAGACGATCGGCGCCTGCGCGAGGACGGAAGGCACGACGCGGACATTGCGTCCGCAGTCGCACACCGCCTTCACGCGCACGCCGCCACCGGAGGAGCCATGGCGCGCGGCGGGGCCACGGAAGCTGCGGGTGGTGTCCGCCGCGGTGGCCACGGTGTGCGCCTTGAGCGCGCGCTGGAGTCTTTCGATGGTGGCGCGATAGCGCTTCTTCGTGTCCGGGCGCAGCTGGACCAGCGAGAAGCCACTGCTGGGATGCGGCTCCTCGGAATGGTCCAGGCCGAGCTCGTCGGCGATCGCCAGGAAGCGTCGGTTGTGGTAGCGGCCGGCGCGCGAGGTGTCACGGATACCGCGGGCAGCGGCGACTCCGTGCACGGCCTCGTGCAGCAGCCTTTCGAAGGAGAGCTCGGTGCCGCAGGCGGACGAGGACTCTCCGATCAGGGACTCTGGGGCGGCCAGATCCGGCAGTTCGGGGTGGTGCCGTTGAATGTCGGCCCACGCGACTGCCAGCTCGGCGGCGAGAACTGGTGGTGTCGTGCTCACGTCGATACAACGAGCCAGGACCGCCCGGTGTTCCGATTCCGGGGCATCCCAAATAATTTGCACTCAACGGTCAGTTCTGAGTGATTCCCATGACTGAGGGCGGGTGCGGAGAATGGTGGAGAACCCGCGCACCCGCTCCTAAGCCGGGACGTACTTCCGATTACGTACGGCTGTTTCCGGCCACTGGGCACTCCCCCGGTGGCCGGTGGCCCCTCAGTAGGCCCGCGCGACGATCGCCACGGTGCCCGGCACGTCGTATCCGTCCGGCACCGAACCGTCCTCGGCGACCAGGCAGCGTACGGAAACGCCCTGCTCGGCGAGCTTGGCCTCGCCCTCCGGGCCCAGGTCCGCCCACGGGATGCGGCCCCAGCCGGTGGCGGCGGCCTCGGCCGCCTCCCCGATCGTGGCGACGTCCACGGTGCGGGACTCGCGGCGCTCGCGCGACTCGCGCAGCAGCGTCGCCTGGTCCTCCTCCAGAATCTTGGGGATCAGGGCGTCCAGCGCGTCGATGGACACCGGCTCCTTGCCGCCGGGGATGCGCCGGGCGAGCATCGCGGTGCCGTTCTCGAGGTCGCGCGGGCCGACCTCGACCCGTACGGGGACGCCCTTGAGCTCCCAGTCCACGGCCCGGCGGCCGAAGGGGATGTCGGTGCGGTCGTCCACCTGGACCCGGATACCGGCGGCCTTGAGGCGCTCGCCGATCTCGCGGACCTTGGCGATCACGGTGTCGTCGCCCTTGATCGCCAGCACGACCACCTGGACGGGCGCCATGCGCGGCGGCACGCGCAGGCCGCTGTCGTCGCCGTGCGACATGATCAGGCCGCCGACCATGCGGGTCGACACGCCCCACGAGGTCTGCCAGACCAGCTCCTGCTTGCCCTCGCCCGACAGGTACGAGGTGTTGAAGGCCTTGGCGAAGTTCGTGCCCAGCTCGTGGCTGGTTCCCATCTGCAGGGCCTTGCCGTCGCCCATCATCCCTTCGAGGGTGAGGGTGTTGATCGCGCCGGCGAAGCGCTCCCGGACGGTCTTGCGGCCCAGGACCACGTCGATGCCGAGGAAGTTGACCATGAAGTCGCCGTACACCTCACGGTGGATCATGTCGGCGTAGTCGCGCGCGTCCTCGTACGTGGCGTGCGCGGTGTGGCCTTCCTGCCACAGGAATTCCGTCGTGCGCAGGAAGATCCGGGGCCGCATCTCCCAACGGACCACGTTCGCCCACTGGTTGATCAGCAGCGGCAGGTCCCGGTAGCTCTGCACCCACTTCGAGAAGTACTCGTTGATGATCGTCTCGGAGGTGGGGCGTACGACGACCGGCTCCTCCAGCTCCTTGCCGCCGCCGTGCGTGACCACCGCGAGCTCGGGGGCGAAGCCCTCGACGTGCTCGGCCTCCCTGGTCAGGTACGACTGCGGGATGAAGAGCGGGAAGTAGGCATTCTGGGCGCCCGCGGACTTGATGCGCGCGTCCATGTCCTGCTGCATCCGCTCCCAGAGCGAGTATCCGTACGGCCGGATGACCATGGTGCCGCGCACCGGACCGTTGTCGGCCAGCTCGGCCTTGTTGATCAGGTCCTGGTACCAGCGCGGGAAGTCGACCGCCTGGGGCGTGAGTACGGGAGCCTTTGCCATGGGCGAGATGGTACGGCGAGGCGGGCCGGGAACGTGAATCGGGGCGAGTGGGCGGCCGGCACAGAGAGTTCACAGTCAGTTAACAGACTGCGAGCAAGCAACCCCTCCCGACCTATGGACTCAGGGCCGGAAGGGGAGTTTTCTGGCTCTCGGGGACATGCACGGCGCAAACGGGGACAGACGGGATCGGCGACTCGGCGGAATGGGGCTGGCTCGATGACAATCACGCTCGCGCACTCCCGGACACACCTCCATACGCACTCCCGCTCCCATACGCGCTCCCGCGCGCGGGACTGGGCGGAGATCCAGGAGCGGATGCTCGTCCCGCTCTACGAGGCCGTGTACGACCGCCTCGGCGTCGGCCCCGGCACGCGCATGCTGGGTCTGGAGTGCGGCTCCGGTCTGGCCCTGCTGATGGCGGCGGCCCGGGGCGCGGCGGTGACCGGGTGCGAGCCGGACGAACAGCGGCTCGCTCTGGCCCGGGAGCGGCTGCTCCCCGAGCCGCAGTGGGGCGCCCCGCCGAGCGGCCGCGCCAGGACCCGGCTGCTTCTGGGCACCCCCGACCGCCTCCCCCGGCCCGCGCCCGCGGAGCCCTTCAACCTCGTCACCGCCCTCGACCCGGCCACCGACCCCGGCACCCTCACCCCGGTGCTGGCCGCCGCCGCCCGCCTCGCCCAGCACGGTGCCCCCGTCGTCCTCGCCGGCTGGGGCCCCTCCGAACGCTGCGCCACCGGACGCGTCCTGCGCATGGCCGCCCGCCTCACCGAACCGCGCGTGCGGCTCAGTGGCCGCGACGACCTCGAAGAGCTCGCCCACGCCGCGGGGCTGCGCCCGGACGGCTCAGGCCGCGTCTCCTGCCCCTTCGGCTACCCCGACATGGACAGCGCCGTACGCGGCCTCGTCTCCACCGGGCTCTTCGACGCGGCCGTCGCCGCCACCGGCCAGGAGCAGGTCGACAAGGAACTGGCCGAGGCGCTTCATCCGTACCGGCGGGGCGACGGCACGGTCCGCATGGACAACGTCTTCCGCTACCTGATCGCCCGCGCATAAGGCTGCCCCCGGACCCCGGACCCCGGACCCCGGGCCTCAGGCCCCGGCCCCCGGTCAGCCCTCCGGTTTGGGCGGACGCGCGATGCCCGCCGCCGCGTACGCCTCCGCCTCCTCCAGCGTCTCCGCTTCGAGCAGGGCCGAGGCCAGCGCGTCGAGCTGCTCGCGGTGCGCGTCGAGAAGCCGCTGCGCCGTGCCGTAGCACTCGTCCACGATCCGCCGCATCTCGCTGTCCACGACGTCGAGCGTGGCGGGCGCCGCCGACAGGCCGTAGGGCTGCTGGCTCTCGGCGGGGATGGCGCTGAGGGGGCCGACCTTGTCGCTCATGCCCCAGCGGCCGACCATGCCGCGGACGAGGTTGGTGACCTGTTCGAGGTCGTTCTCGGCGCCGGTGGTGATGACGCCGAAGACGACGTGCTCGGCGGCCATGCCGCCCAGCGCGCCGATGATGCGGCCGCGCAAATACTCCTCGGTGTAGGCGTAGCGGTCGGAGTCCGGTGTGGAGAGGGTGACGCCGAGCGCCCGGCCGCGGGGCACGATCGTGATCTTGCGGACGGGGTCGGCGCCGGGCTGGAGCATGCCGAGGAGGGCGTGGCCGGACTCGTGGTAGGCGGTGCGGCGGCGCTCTTCCCGGGGCATGACGAGCGGCCGTTCCGCGCCGAGCTGGACCTTCTCCAGGGCCTCGGACAGCTCGGACTGGCCAACGGCCTTCTTGCCCCGCTTGACGGCGAGGAGCGCGGCCTCGTTGGCCAGGTTGGCGAGGTCCGCGCCGGTCATGCCGGGGGTCGTACGGGCGACCCGCATCAGGTCGACGCCGTCCTCCAGCGGCACGTCCCGGGTGTGGATACGCAGGATCGCCGCGCGGCCCGGGCGGTCGGGCGGGCTGACGTGGACCGTGCGGTCGAAGCGGCCGGGGCGGGTGAGAGCGGGGTCGAGGACGTCGGGGCGGTTGGTGGCGGCGATGACCACCACGCCCTCCGACCCGGAGAAGCCGTCCATCTCGGTGAGGATCTGGTTGAGCGTCTGCTCGCGCTCGTCGTGGCCGCCGACTCCGCCGGCGGCGCCCCGCGCACGCCCGATGGTGTCGATCTCGTCGATGAAGATGATCGCGGGGGCGACCTTGCGCGCCTCGGCGAAGAGCTCGCGCACCCGCCCCGCGCCGACGCCGACGATCATCTCGATGAACTCCGACGCCGAGGCCGAGAAGAACGGCACATCCGCCTCGCCCGCCACCGCACGCGCAAGCAGCGTTTTGCCGGTGCCCGGCGGCCCGGCGAGCAGCACCCCGCGCGGCATGCGCGCGCCGAGCGCCCGGTAGGCCTCGGGCCGCTTGAGGAAGTCCACGACCTCGCTCAGCTCGGCCTCGACCTCGTCGATGCCGGCCACGTCCTCGAAGGTCGTACGCCGCCCCTCCTCGTGGACCACCGGCTTGGGTGGCGCCTTGCGGCCGAAGCCGCCGAGACCGCCCCCCATGCCGCCGCCGGCCATGGCGCGGCCCATACGCCGGCCGATGAAGATCCACAGCGCGACGAGCAGCAGCACCGGCGCCAGTGAGATCAGCAGGTTGTACAGGAAGCTGCGCTGCTGGACCACCGGCGCGGCGGTCACGGTCACCTTGTTCCTGGCGAGCGTGGCCCACAGGTCGTCATCGGCAAAGACCGGCCGCTGGGTCTTGAACTTGGTGTACTTCCCCCCGCCGTCCCCCTCGGGGGCGGTCTGCTCCTTCCTGAGCTGGCCCTCGATCGCGTCGCCCTTGGAGTAGAGCTTGGAGATGTTGTTCGCGTCGAGCTGCCGGTCGAACTCGGTGTACGAGATCCTCGGCGTATTGCCTGCGGTGACCAGCGACAGCACCAGGTCCGTGATCAGGAAGACCGCCAGCGCCGCCAGGATCATCCAGCCCCAGGCGGGGAGCCGGCGGCGTGGCGGGGTGGACGGGCTGCGTGGCGCGCCCTCCGTCCGCCACGGGTCGTCGGGCTTCTGCCGGGGCGGCACGGAATTGCTCATAAGCGAACAATACGGACAGTTTTAGAGGCCCGGCCACTCCTCGGCGGTGAGCGCGAAGCGCTCGTGGTCCCGCCACGCGCCGTTCAGGAAGAGGTAGCGCGGCGAGAACCCCTCGTGCCGGAAGCCGAGCCGCTTCGCCAGCGTGATGGACCGCTCGTTGCCCGGCTGCACATTGATCTCCAGCCGGTGCAGCCCGATGCCCTCCGGGGAGGCCCCGAAGCACCGGTCCACGACCAGCCGCATGCCCTCGCTCATCAGACCCGTGCCGGAATAGGGCAGATAGCTCTCGTAGCCCAGCGACGCGTTGCGCCAGCGCCCCCTGGCGATGTTCGCGACATTGCACTTGCCGGCGATCCCGCCGGTCGCGTCATCGATGATCAGGAACGTACGCAAGGTGGGCCCCTGCTGGCGCAGCAGCTCGTGGAAACCGTCCGGATCGACGGGATTCCACCGCCCTACGTGCTCGGCGGAACGGATGACCGCCTGCGCGTAGGGAGTGGCGTCCTCGGGCCGGGGGGCGCGGATCGTAACTCGCATTGGCCCATTGTGGTTCATGAACCACCCGGGTCACTGCGGCGGAAGCAGGTCCTTGAACTCCTTGGGCAGTTCGAAGTTCTCGCCGCCCGCCGGAAGGCCGAACGCCCCGCCCGGCTGCTGCTCCCGGCGAGCCGCCGCGGCCTGCTCCTCGGCCTTGCGCTTCATCGGGTTGCCGCTCTGCCGCTTGCCCTTGGCCTGCTTGACCTGCTTCTTCTGCCGGCCGGGGCCACCACCCATGCCCGGGATGCCGGGCATGCCGGGCATCCCGCCGCCCTGGGCCATGCGGGACATCATCTTGCGAGCCTCGAAGAAGCGCTCGACCAGGTTCTTGACCGCGCTGACGTCCACGCCCGAGCCGCGCGCGACGCGCGCCCGGCGGGAGCCGTTGATGATCGTCGGGTCCTGGCGCTCGGCCGGGGTCATCGACTTGATGATCGCGGCGGTACGGTCCACGTCCCGCTCGTCCAGATTGGCGATCTGGTCCTTGATCTGGCCCATCCCCGGCAGCATCCCGAGCAGCTTGGAGATCGAGCCCATCTTGCGGACCTGCTCCATCTGGCTGAGGAAGTCGTCGAGCGTGAACTCCTTCGGCCCCTTCTGCAGCTTCTCGGCCATCTTCTGGGCCTCGGCCTGGGAGAAGGTCTGCTCGGCCCTCTCGATCAGGCTGAGCATGTCGCCCATACCGAGGATGCGGGACGCCATCCGGTCCGGGTGGAACGCGTCGAAGTCGTCCAGCTTCTCGCCGTTGGAGGCGAACATCACCTGACGCCCGGTGACGTGCGCGATCGACAGCGCGGCGCCGCCGCGTGCGTCGCCGTCCAGCTTGGACAGCACCACGCCGTCGAAGCCGACGCCGTCGCGGAAGGCCTCGGCGGTGTTGACCGCGTCCTGGCCGATCATCGCGTCGACGACGAACAGGATCTCGTCCGGGCTGACCGCGTCCCGGATGTCCGCGGCCTGCTGCATCAGGTCCGCGTCGATACCGAGGCGGCCGGCGGTGTCGACGATCACGACATCGTGCAGCTTGGTCTTCGCGTACTCGACCGAGTCCTTGGCCACCTGGACCGGGTCACCGACGCCGTTGCCCGGCTCCGGCGCGAACACCGCGACGCCGGCGCGCTCGGCGACCACCGACAGCTGGTTCACCGCGTTCGGCCGCTGGAGGTCGGCCGCGACCAGCAGCGGCGTGTGGCCCTGGCCCTTGAGCCACAGGCCGAGCTTTCCGGCCAGCGTGGTCTTACCGGCGCCCTGGAGGCCCGCGAGCATGATGACGGTGGGCGGCTGCTTGGCGAAGCGCAGGCGGCGGGTCTCGCCGCCGAGGATGCCGACCAGCTCTTCATTGACGATCTTGATGAGCTGCTGGGCGGGGTTCAGTGCCTTCGAGACCTCGGCCCCGATCGCGCGGTCCTTGACCTTCGCGATGAACGCGCGGACCACGGGCAGCGCGACATCCGCCTCCAGCAGCGCGATACGGATCTCGCGCGCGGTGGCGTCGATGTCCGCCTCGGAGAGGCGGCCCTTGCCCCGGAGATTCTTGAACGTCGCTGCAAGGCGGTCGGAGAGGGTATCGAACACGTCGGTCGCGGATCCTCGTGTCGGGGGCGGGTGGTCGTTCTCAAGGGTATCCGGGCGTAAGGGCGTATCGAACCCGTCCGTACGTCAGAAGGGCCCTGGGCTCACCTCAGTGCCGCCTCGACCTCCCGGGCGACCTCCGCCGCGCGTACGTCGGTCAGGGGGGAGCCGTTGCCGGCCGTCACGTAGAAGGCGTCGACGGCGTTCGCGCCCAGCGTGCTGATCCGGGCCGAGCGGACGTTGACGCCGGTGATCTCGAGGGCCCGGCCGATGCGGTGCAAGAGCCCTGGTGCGTCCTGGGCGCGGATCTCGATGACGGTGGCCGAATCGGAGGACCCGGGGGCGACGGTGACACGCGGGGGCGGGGCGGTGACGCCTCGGCGGCGCGGGTACGCGGACTCGCGTTCGGCGAGGCGGGCCTCGATGTCGAGGGTGCCGGCGAAGGCGCGGTCGAGGTCGACGCGCAAGCGGGCGGCCTCCGGGATCGAGCCGTACTCGGCGGCGACGCGCCAGCGCAGGAGGGTGACGGGGCCGTCCCCTATGGGGTCGACGGAGCGCAGATCGGCCGCCCGGACGGTGAGGCGGTGGAGGGCGAAGACGCCGGCGGCCGCGGCGAGCAGGCCGGGCCGGTCGGGGACGGCGAGGACGAGCTCGACGCCGACCTCCTCGGGGCCCTCGGACTCGGCGTCGGGATCGGGCTCCGCATGCGCGTGCAGCGCCAGCACCGGACCGCCGGTGCGGGCGGCCTCGACGGCGAGGCGCTCCTCCTCGGCGGTGGGCTCGGGCGCGGCGGGCTCGGGAACCGCGCCGTTGGCGAGGACCTCGGCGACCCGCTTGGCCAGGTCGGAGACGAGGGAGGCCCGCCAGGTGCTCCAGGCGGCCGGGCCGGTGGCCAGGGCGTCGGCCTCGGTGAGGGCGTGCAGCAGCTCAAGGGTCTCGGTGTCGCGTACGGCGTCGGCGACGACCTGCACGGTGGCGGGGTCGTCCAGGTCGCGCCGGGTGGCGGTGTCGATGAGCAGCAGGTGGTGCCGTACGAGCAGGGCGAGGGTGTCCACGTCGGCGCGCCCGAAGCCGAAGCGGGCGGCGACGTCGCGGGCGATGACCTCGCCGGCGACGGAGTGGTCGCCGGGCCAGCCCTTGCCGATGTCGTGCAGCAGGGCGCCGATGAGCAGCAGGTCGGGGCGGCTGACGCGGCGGGTCAGCGCCGATGCGCGCACGGCGCATTCCACCAGGTGCCGGTCGACGGTCCAGATGTGGACGGCGTTGCGCTGGGGTCGGCAGCGCACCCGCTCCCAGTCGGGCAGCAGCCGGGTGATCAGGCCTTCGGCCTCCAGCGCCTCCCAGACCGGGATGGTGGACTCCCCCGCGCCCAGCAGGGTCAGCAGCTGCTCGCGGGCCTCGGCGGGCCACGGCACGGGCAGCGGCCGGGCTGCCTGCGCAAGACGTCTCACGGTGTGCAGGGACAGCGGCAGTCCGGTCTGCGCAGCGGCGGCCGCGGCCCGCAGCGGCAGCACCGGGTCGCGGTCGGGGCGGGCGGAGCGGGCCAGCACGGCCTCGCCCTCGTGCTCGACGACGCCCTCCGCGAGCGGTGTGCGCTCGGCGGGCGTGGCGGCGGCGGCCTCGGTGCGGCCGAGCCCGAGCAGCCCGCGCCGCTTGGGCCGCATCTGGCGGGAGCGCAGCACACGGCCGACCTCGCGCCAGGTGACGTCGGAGGCGTACGACACCGTGCGGGCGGCCTCGTAGACCTGCCGCAGCAGCGCGTCGGCGTCGAGCAGGCCGAGAGCGGCGGCGACCTGGTCCTGCTCCTGGAGGGCGAGCCGGTCGGTGGCGCGGCCGGTGACCAGGTGGAGGGCGTCACGGGCGTCCAGGAGCCGCGTACGGGCCTCCTCCAGGCCTTCGCGGGGGGCGTCGGCGAGCCAGGAGGCGGCGACCGCGCGCAGGGCGGTGGCGTCGCGCAGGCCGCCGCGGGCCTCCTTGAGGTCGGGCTCCAGGAGATAGGCGAGCTCGCCCATGCGCTCACCGCGCTCGACGCACAACTCGTGCAGCGCGGGCAGCCGCTTGGGGGCCTGGTTGCGCCAGTCGGCGAGGATCGCGGTGCGCAGGCCGGCCGTGAGGGCGGTGTCGCCGGCGATGTGCCGGGCGTCCAGGAGGCCGAGCTGGACCTTGAGGTCCTCGGCGGCGGTCTTGCGGGCCTCGGCGGGGGTGCGCACGGAGTGGTCCAGGGCCAGGCCGAGGTCCCAGACGGGGTACCAGACCTTGTCGGCCAGCGAGGCGACCGGACCGGCCTTCTCGGAGCCGTCGTGCAGGAGCAGCAGGTCCAGGTCGCTGCGCGGGGAGAGCTCGCCCCGGCCGTAGCCGCCGACGGCGACCAGCGCGTAGCCGTTGACGCCCGCTTCGGCGGCCGCGCCGTGGGTGAGGGCGGCGAGCCAGCGGTCGGTGAGTTCGGCCAGGGCCTTACGGCGCGGCGGCCCGGACTGCTCCTCCTCGTTGAGAAGGTGCAGCCGGGCCGCCGCGTAGCCTGCGGGGTCGTGTCCGTCGTTGCCGTCGTTGGCTTTCGCTTCGACGCTTTCCGTCACGCTGTCTCCAGACGCAGGCCGTACGTATACGTATCCGTCACAAACGCAAGTGTGGGGCGCTGCCGGGAAATTCCCGGCAGCGCCCCGGTGCCTCAGAGCGCGTCGGGTCCGCGCTCGCCGGTCCGGACCCGGACCGCCGTGTCGACCGGGATCGACCAGACCTTGCCGTCACCGATCTTGCCGGTGCGGGCGGCCTTGACGACGACCTCGATCAGCTGCTCGGCGTCGGAGTCCTCGACCAGCACCTCGATCCGGATCTTCGGTACGAGGTCCACGGTGTACTCCGCACCGCGGTAGACCTCGGTGTGACCGCGCTGACGGCCGTAGCCGCTGGCCTCGGTGACCGTCAGGCCCTGTACGCCGAAGGCCTGCAGGGCCTCCTTGATCTCGTCCAGCCGGTGCGGCTTCACTACCGCCGTGATGAGCTTCACGCGTCCACCTTCTTGCTCTCGCTGCTGCCGTCGAGGGAGGAGAGGACCGCACGGGCCGCGCTGCCGACGCCCGCGAAGTCGTACGCAGTCTCGGCGTGCTCGACCTGGTCGATACCGGCGACCTCGTCGTCCTCGCTCACCGTGAATCCGATCACCAGGTCGATGACCTTGGCAAGGATCGCGGAGACGATGAGGGAGTAGAACAGGACCACACCGACGCCGAGGAACTGCTTCCAGAGCTGGGTGAAGCCGCCGCCGTAGAAGACGCCCTTGGCGGTCTGGCCGACTCCGCCGGTGGCGAAGAAGCCGATGAGCAGCGAGCCGATGATGCCGCCGACCATGTGCACGCCGACCACGTCGAGCGAGTCGTCGTAGCCGAGCTTGTACTTCAGGCCGACCGCCGCGGCACAGCCGACACCGGCGATGACGCCGACCGCGATGGCGCCGAGCGGGCTGACCGAGCCACAGGCCGGGGTGATGGCGACCAGGCCGGCGACCGCGCCGGAAGCCGCGCCCAGGGTGGTGAAGGAGCCGTGCTTGAGCTTCTCGTAGGCGAGCCAGCCGATCATGGCGGCGGCCGTGGCGACCTGGGTGTTGGTGAACGCGACGGCGGCCACGCCGTCCGAGCCCAGCCAGGAACCGGCGTTGAAGCCGAACCAGCCGAACCACAGCAGACCGGCGCCGAGCATGACCAGCGGCAGGCTGTGCGGGCGGAATGGGTCGCGCTTGAAGCCGACGCGCTTGCGGATGACGAGGATCACGCCGAGCGCAGCGGCACCGGCGTTGATGTGGACCGCGGTACCACCGGCGAAGTCGATCACGCCGTGCGTGTAGAGGAAACCGTCAGCACCCCAGACCATGTGCGCGACCGGGAAGTACACGACCGTGGCCCACAGGGCGATGAACAGCGTCCAGGCGGTGAACTTGACCCGGTCCGCGAGCGCGCCGCTGATGAGCGCGGGGGTGATGATCGCGAACATCAGCTGGAAGACGGCGAAGACATAGATCGGGATGGTGTATCCGGGCCACAGCTCGGCGATCCCGATGTTGCGCATGCCGACCCAGTCGAATCCGCCGATGAAGGCGTTTCCGGTGTCGAAGGCGACAGTGAAACCGTAAAGAGTCCAGAGAACCGTGACGACCGCGATGGCGATGAAGCTCATCATCAGCATGTTCAGGGCACTCTTGACTCGGACCATGCCGCCGTAGAAGAAGGCCAGCCCGGGGGTCATCACCAGTACCAGAGCGGCACTGATCAGCATGAACGCCGTGTTACCGGTATCGAGCGTGACCTTGTCTGCGGCAAGCGTCATGAGGCCTGCTGCCATCGGCGTCTCCTCGTCATCTCATCATCCGAACGGCCCGTGCGGGATGTGGGTACGTGGGCCGGTTTTCGCCATGAGATTGCCTAAGCCGGGTTTCCGCCAGTGCAGCTCGATGTTTCGTCGGCGTGACGAACAAGTCGGGCGTGTTACGCCAAAGTGAATCGGCACCCCTGTGGTAGCGGCCGTGACTACGCCGTGACCCCTCTGTGATCCCCCGAGGGGTCCCGCGGTCTGTATACGTGCCGGGCGGTAAACCTGTGCAGCCGGGTGGCGCCGGAGAAAAGACCGGCCACGGCAGCCATCCGGTTGACCTGGCGTGGGGGAGCCGAGTCGGGCTGTTCGGGATGGCGGCCGTGGCCGGGGTTCTTGTTTCGGCGGATCTACGGACGGTTGTGCGAACGGTTCAGGGGGTGGTCAGGCGGACTCCGCGACCTCGGGGAGGTGCGACGCCAGCCGTTCGGTGAGCTGCGCCACCACCGGTACGTCCCCGAAGTCGCGCAGGGCGGTGTCGGCGGTCTTGCGGATGCGGGTGTTGACCCGCTCGGAGCGGACCCGCCGGGCGATGTCGATGGCCTTCACGGTCATGTCCGCCGCTTGCTCGGGCTCGCGCTGCAGCAGGTGGACGCTGGCCATGCCGACCAGGTTGAGGGCGTACGCCCGCTGGTGCACGGCGTCTGCCGAGAAGAGCTCGACGGCGCGCGCCATGACCGGGTGGGCCAGCGAGGCGTACGTGGGGCTCCGGCCGGCCACGTACGCCAGGTCACGGTAGGAGTGGGCGTTCTCCGCGTTGAGCTCGGCCTCGTTGAAGAAGCTGATCCAGTCCGGGTCCTCGACGGGGCGGGACTCGCTGTAGGAGTCCTCGGCCATCCGCACCGCCCGGTGGCACTTGCTGACCTGGCCCATGTTGGCGTAGGCGCGGGCCTCCATCGCGTACAGCATCGCCTGGGTGGTGGCACTGGCGGTGTCGCGGCTGCCGTACTGCGCCAGATGGATGAGTTCCAGGGCGTCGTCCGGGCGGTTCAGGTGGATCATCTGGCGGCTCATGCTGGACAGCACGAACGCGCCCAGCGGGCGGTCGTCCGCCTCCTTGGCGGCGTGCAGCGCGAGCACGAAGTACTTCTGGGCGGTCGGCTGCAGCCCGATGTCGTACGACATCCAGCCGGCCAGCGCCGCGAGGTCGGCGGTGACCCGGTACAGGCGCTTGGCGACGCGCTGCGGGTGCGGCTCCTGGAGGAGGTCGGTGACCTCGTGCAACTGGCCGACGACCGCCTTGCGGCGCAGACCGCCACCGCACTGGCTGTCCCACTGCCGGAACATCACGGTGGTGGCCTCCAGCAGCTCCAGCTCGGGCTCGGAGAGCCGCGACAGCCGGCCGCTCGCACCCGGCTCGCGGGGCAGGGCCGTGCCGACGGCGTCGGGGAAGCCCATCGGGGTCGGCACCAGCCAGCGCTGCATGGGCTCGACGAGGGCCGGCCCGGCGGAGAGCATCAGCGAGGCCCCGAGGAAGCCGCGGCGGCCGAGCATCAGGTCGCTGCGGGAGAACTCGTTGATCAGCTGGACCGTCTGCGGACCGGCCCACGGCAGGTCGACCCCGGACGACGCGGTCGGCTGGTGCACCGCGCGCAGGCCGAGGTCCTCGACCGGCACCACACACCCGAAGCGCTCCGAGAACAGCTCGGACAGGATTCTGGGGATCGGCTCGCGCGGCTGCTCACCGTCCAGCCAGCGGCGTACCCGCGAGGTGTCGGTACTCACGTGCAGCGCGCCCATCTGGCGGGCCCGGCGGTTCACCTGCCGCGCCAACTCGCCCTTGGACCAGCCGCTGCGCACGAACCAGGAGTTCAACTGCGCATTGGGCTGCTTGTCCTGTGTGCCGCCCACCGCAAGACCCCCATCTTGAAATCATTCCGAGATGCCCAACTCCGTTTGAGAATAGGGCTTGATCAATTCCGCGGCCCCGGTCTTGCCTCCGGCATACCCGTCTGCGGACCCAGTTCCAGGGGCTTGCTGATACTGAAAGTAATCCTACGATCACCCATCCGGCGAGCCCCGGTCGCGAATCGCCACCATTCGCCACCCCTTCGAATGAACTACTCCCCGGCCGCAGGCGATTCACTTGACACATGCCGATCACAACGAAGACGGCAGATCAGGCACGGGCGTAACCAAGTGCTACCGCGACCCGTTGGGGGTGTCATGGGCTTCACGATCGGCAGCATGCGAAGCATTCGCGACATGCCGTACCTGCGGCAGGGGCGACAAGGTGGCCGGCAGGGCGCACGCCGCCGCACACGAGCCTCGGCGTGCACCACCGTTGCCGAGTACACGGGGTTGTGCGGCTGGGCGGTCACGCCGGGCGCGCGGGCGGCGCGTGGCGGCGGTGAGTGCTCGTGCGGCGATGCCCACTGCCTCGCGCCCGGGGCGCACCCGCTCGCCTTCGCGGAGGAGATCCCGGCCGGCGCCACGCTGGAGCGGGTGGCCGCCGCGCTGGAGCAGGTACCGGGGGCGGCCGTGCTGCTGCCCGCCGGGCGTGCCTTCGATGTCATCGACGTCGCCGAGCAGTCCGGCATCCGCGCCCTCGCCCGCCTGGAGCGCATGGGCCTGCGGCTCGGCCCCGTCATCGCCACCCCGGACGGCCGCGCCCAGTTCTTCGTCGCCCCGGGCGCCGCGGCCGAGCTCCCGCACCTGCTCTACCGCATGGGCTGGGACGACGCCGACCTCGATCTGCGCTGCCTCGGCCCCGGCGACCACGTCACGGCTCCCCCGTCCGACCTGGGCGGGCTCGGGCCGGTGCGGTGGCTGCGGCCGCCGGCGCTCGATGCCGCCCAGCAGCCGCCGGAGGCCCGGTTGCTGCTCGGCACGCTTGCCTACGTGTGCCATCGGGACCGCGGCGCTTCTATTTTTTAGAGGCGAGTTCGCCTCCGCTGCGCTCAGCCACTGTCGACGGTCGATCGTGCTCGCCCGCTCGTTCCTCGCGGACTGCGCGCGTTCTCCCTTTCGACAGCGGCCGCTTCGCTTTGGCTCACTCGCCTACGTCGGCCGCAGATGCCGGGGGGAGGTCGGCTGTTACGCCTCGCCGATGAGTGCGTCCACGAACGCCTCCGGCTCGAACGGTGCCATGTCGTCGGCGCCCTCGCCCAGGCCGATGAGCTTGACGGGGACGCCCAGCTCGCGCTGGACCGCGACGACGATGCCGCCCTTGGCGGTGCCGTCGAGCTTGGTGAGGACGATGCCGGTGATGTCGACGACCTCGGCGAAGACGCGGGCCTGGACCAGGCCGTTCTGGCCGGTGGTGGCGTCGAGGACGAGCAGGATCTCGTCGACGGGGCCGTGCTTCTCGACGACGCGCTTGACCTTGCCGAGCTCGTCCATGAGGCCGGTCTTGGTGTGCAGGCGGCCTGCGGTGTCGATGAGGACGACGTCGGCTCCCTCGGCGATGCCCTCCTTGACGGCGTCGAAGGCCACCGAGGCCGGGTCGCCGCCCTCGGGGCCGCGTACGGTGCGGGCGCCGACGCGGTCGCCCCAGGTCTGGAGCTGCTCGGTGGCGGCGGCGCGGAAGGTGTCGGCGGCGCCGAGGACGACGCTGCGGCCGTCGGCGACCAGGACCCGGGCGAGCTTGCCGGTGGTGGTGGTCTTGCCGGTGCCGTTGACGCCGACGACCATGATGACGGCCGGCTGCTCCTCGTGGCTCTCGGTCTTCAGCGTGCGGTCGAAGTCCGTGCCGACGAGGGTGAGCAGCTCCTCGCGCAGCAGCGCGCGCAGCTCGGCGGGCGTACGGGTGCCGAGCACCTTCACGCGGCCGCGCAGCCGCTCGACCAGCTCCTGGGTGGGGGTGACGCCGACGTCGGCGGTGAGGAGGGTCTCCTCGATCTCCTCCCACGTGTCTTCGTCGAGGTGCTCGCGGGACAGCAGCGCGAGCAGCCCCTTGCCCAGGGTGTTCTGGGAGCGGGACAGCCGGGAGCGCAGCCGGATCAGCCGGCCGGCGGTGGGCTCGGGCTGCTCGATCTCCGGAGCCACGAGGGCTTCCTGCGATTCCGGGGCTTCCGGGAGCTCGACCTCTTGGATGGTCCGGCGCGGCTCGTCCCGGGGGACCTCGGCGTCCTCGCCGATGTGCGGTTCGGCGGGCGGAGTGGTGATCGTCGGCGCGGCGGGCGGCGCGGGGGGAAGGCCGCGCTTCTTGCGGCGGCTGCCCACGACCAGGCCACCGGCGGCGACGACCGCGACGAGGGCGATGACTACGGCGAGAATGACGGTTTCCATGGTTCGTCCAGTATGCGTGACCCTGGTCCTGCCCCTGTGAATCTGATGAGCCGTCAGCTACGTTCGGCCCATGGCCGTCACCGTCGTGCGCTTCAACCTCGTCGACCCCGCCGCGACCCCCGAGACCCTTTCCCGCCGCTATCGCGCCGCCGTCGAGATGGCCGCGTACGCCGATGACAGCGGCATCGACACCGTCCAGACCGAGGAGCACCACGCCTCGCCCGACGGCTGGCTGCCGTCGCCGCTGGTCTTTGCCGGGACGGTGCTGGGGGCGACCCGGCGGATCGCCGTCACGATCGCCGCGCTGATCGGGCCGCTGCACGACCCGCTGCGGCTGGCCGAGGACATCGCGGTGCTGGACCTGGCCTCCGGCGGCCGCCTGGTCACGGTGGCCGGGATCGGCTACCGCCCGGAGGAGTACGCGGCCCACGGTGTCGACTGGCACCGGCGCGGCCGGCTCCAGGACGAGCTGCTGGAGACCCTGCTCGCGGCATGGACCGGCGAGCCCTTCGCCTTCCGCGGCCGTACGGTCCAGGTCCGCCCGGTCCCGTACACCCGGCCGCACCCGCTTCTCCTGGTCGGCGGCAGCTCCCGCGCCGCCGCGCGCCGGGCGGCCCGGCTGGGCCTGCCGTTCTTCCCCAGCGCCCACCTGCCGGAGCTGGAGGCCTACTACCACGCACGGCTGGCGGAGTACGGGACCGAGGGGTGGTGCCTGGTGCCTCCGGCGGAGGTCCCGCTGCTGCATGTCGCGGAGGACCCGGACCGGGTGTGGGCGGAGCACGGTTCGTACTTTCTGCGGGAGGCGCGTACGTACGCCTCCTGGCAGGGGTCCGGGATCCGGTCGGCGGTGCGGTCGGGGGCGGGGACGGTGGAGGAGCTGAGGGCCGAGGGCGTCTACCGGGTGCTCACGCCGCAGGAGTGCGTCGCCTTCGCCGAGGCGGGCGGCGACCAGGCCAGCCTCGTGCTCCATCCGCTGTGCGGCGGGATGCCGGTCGACGAGGGCTGGAGCAGCCTGCGGCTCTTCGCGGAACGGGTGCTGCCCAGCCTGAAAGGCCTGAGCCGGCCGGACACGTTCTAGCCCATCTCCTCCAGCGTCTTGCCCTTCGTCTCGGGGACGAACTTCAGGACGAAGGGGATGGAGAGGGCCGCGAAGGCCGTGTAGATGACGTACGTCGCCGACAGGTTCCAGTCGGCGAGGCTGGGGAAGCTGGCCGTGATCGCCCAGTTGGCGATCCACTGGGCGGAGGCGGCGACGCCGAGCGCGGCGGCGCGCAGGCGGTTGGGGAACATCTCGCCGAGGAAGACCCAGACGACGACGCCCCAGGAGAGGGCGAAGAAGAGCACGAAGGCGTGGGCGCCGATCAGCGCGACGGTGCCTTCGGCGTTGGGGAGGGTGATGTCGCTGCCGGAGCCGGTCTTGTGGGAGAAGGCCCAGGCTACGAGGCCGAGGGAGACGGCCATGCCGGCGGAGCCGATGAGGGCGAGGGGGCGGCGGCCGATGCGGTCGACGAAGACCATGGCGATGACCGTGCCGATGATGTTGATGATCGACGTGGTGAAAGAGTAGAAGAACGAGCTGCTCGGGTCGATGCCGACGGACTGCCAGAGGGTCGCCGAGTAGTAGAAGATCACGTTGATGCCGACGAGCTGCTGGAAGACGGACAGCCCGATGCCGATCCAGATGATCGGGAGGAAGCCGAAGCGGCCGCCGAGCAGGTCCTTGAAGCTGGACTTGTGCTCGCTGCGCATGTGGTCGCGGATCTCCGCGATGCGCAGGTCGAGGTCGTTGTCCCGGCCCTCGACGTCGCGCAGCACGCGCTTGGCGTCGTCGATGCGGTCGGCGGAGATCAGGTAGCGGGGCGACTCGGGGATGGCGAGCGACAGCAGACCGTAGAGGACGGCCGGGACGACCATCACGCCGAGCATGACCTGCCAGGCTTCGAGGCCCATGATCGTGCCGCGCTGGTCGCCGTCGGCGGCCTGGAGGATGCCCCAGTTGATGAGCTGGGAGATCGCGATGCCGATGACGATGGCGGCCTGCTGGAAGGAGCCGAGCCGGCCGCGGTACGCCGCGGGGGCGACCTCGGCGATGTAGGCGGGGCCGATGACCGAGGCCATGCCGATGGCGAAGCCGCCGATGACCCGCCACATGGCGAGGTCCCACAGGGCGAACGGCAGGGCGGAGCCGACCGCGCTGATGGTGAAGAGCACCGCGGCGATCTGCATCACGCGGATCCGGCCGATGCGGTCGGCGACCCGGCCGGCGGTCGCGGCGCCGATCGCGCAGCCGATCAGCGCGATGGCGACGACCTGGGCGAGGGCGGCCGAGCCGATGTCGTACTTGCCCCGGATGCCCTCGACGGCGCCGTTGATGACGGAGCTGTCGTAGCCGAAGAGAAAGCCGCCCATTGCGGCGGCCGCGGTGATGAAGACGACATGTCCGAGGTGGTCCGGATGAGCCTTGCGGCCTCCGGCGTCGACCTTGGGTGCGGTGCTGGTCACGGTGAACTCCTGGGGCTCAGCGCAGAGCCCTCCTGTGGGGGGCTTGATCCCTGAGTGTCAGCCGATCAGCCGATGGCCATCACTCGAAGATTCAATCAACGCTGAAGACCATACGCCTTCAACTTCCGAAGCTAAAAGCCTGCCTGGAGTCTCTTCCGACACACAGCGAGGACTTATGTATTCATTACCTGAATGTAGATGCCATCTAACGAAGCCTCTGGCTGATCACCTTGGACACGCCGTCTCCCTGCATGGAGACGCCGTACAGCGCGTCGGCGACCTCCATCGTGCGCTTCTGGTGGGTGATCACGATCAGCTGCGAGCTCTCCTGGAGCTCCTCCATGATCCGGATCAGCCGCTGCAGGTTGGTGTCGTCCAGGGCCGCCTCGACCTCGTCCATCACATAGAACGGGCTCGGCCGGGCCTTGAAGATCGACACCAGCAGGGCGACCGCGGTGAGGGACCGCTCGCCACCGGACAGCAGCGACAGCCGCTTGACCTTCTTGCCCGGCGGACGGGCCTCCACGTCCACACCTGTGGTCAGCATGTTGTCCGGGTCGGTGAGGATCAGCCGGCCCTCGCCACCCGGGAACAGCCGGGAGAAGACGCCCTCGAACTGACGGGCCGTGTCGTGGTAAGCGGCCGTGAAGACCTGCTCGACCCGCTCGTCGACCTCCTTCACGACCTGAAGAAGATCGGTCCTGGTCTTCTTCAGGTCCTCCAGCTGCTCGCTCAGGAACTGGTGCCGCTCCTCCAGCGCCGCGAACTCCTCCAGGGCCAGCGGGTTGACCTTGCCGAGCTGCGTGTACGCCTTCTCGGCGGCCCTGAGCCGCTTCTCCTGCTCGGCCCTGTCGTACGGGCGCGGCTTGTTGCGCGGGTGCTCCGGGTCCTCCGGCAGCTCCTCGCCCTCGGCCGGCGGGGAAGGGGGTACGAGATGCTCGGGGCCGTACTCGGCGACCAGGCCGGCCGGCTCGATGCCGTACTCCTCCAGCGCCTTGGCCTCCAACTGCTCGATGCGCATGCGCTTTTCCGCGCCGAGCACCTCGCCCTTGTGGACGTCACCGGTGAGCCGGTCCAGCTCCGCCTTCAGCTCCCGGCCCTGCTTGCGCTCCTCCCCCAGCTCCGCCTCGCGCTCCGCCTTGGCTCTCTCCGCCGCCGCGCGCTCCGCCTCGGCGCGGGCCACGGACACCTGTACGCAGGCCAGCAGCCCGCGCGCGCCGGCCAGTACGGCCGAGGCGACGCCCGCCTCGTACTCGAGCCTCGCCCTGCGCTGCGCGGCCCTCGCCCGCGTCTCGCGCTCCATGCGCGCAGCGCGGTCCAGGCCGTCGGCCCGGCCGGCGAGGCCCTTGACGCGCTCCTCGTGCGTACGCACCTGGAGCCGGGCTTCCATCTCGGTCTGCCGGGCGTTGGCACCGTCGGCGGCGAGCCGGTCCCGGACCGAGGTGTCGGGTTCCTCCTCGGCGGGGGCGGCCTCGGCTTCGCCCAGACGGTACGAGAGCTCCTCGAACTCCTCGGCCGCCGCCGCGAGGGCCTCCTCGGCCCGGCCGACGGCCGCGGCGGTACGTTGCGCCTCGCCCGCCGCCGCGCGGGCCTGGCCGGCCAGGCCGCCGAGCTGCTGGGCGACGGCCGACTTCTGCTTCTCCGCCGCGCGGCGGCGCTGGGTCAGCTCCTCCACCTGGCGGGCTGCCTGCGCGCGCCGCTCTTTCGCCGCGCTCTGCGCAGCGCCGAGTTCCTCGCACTGCGCGGCGAGACGTTCCAGCTCCGCCGTCGCCTCGTCCACCGCCGCCTGCACTTCCAGGAGGCTGGGGGCACCGGCGGAACCGCCCTGCGCGAAGTGGGCACTGAGGGTGTCGCCCTCGGCGGTGACCGCGGTCAGTCCCGGGTGGGCGGCCAGGAGCGCTTCCGCGTCGGCGAGGGTCGCTACGACGACGTAGTCCCGGAGCAGCCGCCGTACGGCGGGCAGGAGCTCGGCGGGGCCGGAGATCAGGGCGGCGGCGTGGTTGAGGTCCGCGTCGGCCTCGGTGCGGGCGTGGGGGACGGATGCGGTCGCGGTGGGCTGAGACATCGTGGCCGGCTGCGAGCCGGTGGCCGCGTTGTGCCAGCCCGTTCCGCCTTGCGGAACGTTCTCCCACAACACGGTTGCGCCTTCGGCGATCAGCAGCGCCGCACGGCCCGCGTCGTCCTGGCGCAGCAAGCGCAGCGCCTCCGCGGCGGCTCCGGGCCCGGACACCGCGATCGCGTCGGCGGCGGCGCCCAGCGCGGCGGCGACCTGGACCTCGTAGCCCGGGGTGACGGTCAGCAGTTCGGCGGCGGGGCCGAGGAGACCCGAGAGGCGGTCCCCCGCCGCCAGCAGCGCGCCCGTGCCGTCCTTGCGGCGAAGGCCGAGGGCGAGGGCGTCGTGCCGCGCGGAGGTCGCGGCGCGCTGGCGTTCGGCGGCGGTCGAGGCGTCCCGGGCGGCGGAGTGGGCTTCGTCGGCGGCGGCCATGTCGCGTTTGGCGGCGTCCAGGCGGGCGTCGAGTTCGGAGTCGTCGGCGTCGAGGTTCTCGACCTGGGCCTTGAGCTCCTCGTAGTCCTCCTGGGCGGACTCGGCGCGGTCGCGGGCCTCGTCGCGGGCCGCGGTGAGGCGGCCGATCTCGGCTTCGGCGGAGGTGGCCCTGGAACGGGCGGCGTTGACCTGGCCGCTGAGGCGGGCGAGGCCTTCGCGGCGGTCGGCGATGGCGCGGGCGGCGGCCTTGAGGCGCTTGTCCTCGTCGGCGAGCCGGCCTTCGAGGTCGGCGCGGTGGCCGATGGTGTCGTCGAGGGCCCGCTGGGCGGCGTCGAGGGCCTCGGTGAGCTCGGCCTCCTGCTCGCGGATGCGGGCGGCCTCGCGCTCCATGTCCTCCGGGTCGCGGCCGCGCCGCTCCTCGGCGGGCTGGCTGGTGGCATGGCGTACGCGCTGTTCGGCGAGGCCGATCGTGCCGCGTACGCGCTCCGAGAGCTGGGAGAGGCCGTACCAGGTGGCCTGGGCGTCGGCGAGCCGGGGCGAGAGGGCACGGACCTGCTCCTCGAGGCGGGCCTCGCGCTGGACGGCGGCGGTGAGCAGCTCCTCGACGGCGTCGCGCCGCTCCTTCAGGGCGGCTTCGTCGGCGACCTCGGTGCGCAGGGCGTCCCGGAGGGTGACAAGGTCGTCGGCGAGCAGGCGGAGCCGGGCGTCGCGCAGGTCGGCCTGGATGACCGCCGCCCGGCGGGCCACCTGGGCCTGCCGGCCCAGCGGCTTGAGCTGCCGCCGCAGCTCACCGGTGAGATCCTGGACGCGGGCGAGGTTGGCCTGCATGGCGTCCAGTTTCCGCAGCGCCTTCTCCTTGCGCTTGCGGTGCTTCAGTACACCGGCCGCCTCCTCGATGAAGGCGCGGCGACCCATCGGGTCGGCGTGGAGCACCGAGTCGAGCTGGCCCTGGCCGACGATGACGTGCATCTCGCGGCCGATGCCGGAGTCGGACAGCAGTTCCTGGATGTCGAGCAGCCGGCAGGTGTCGCCGTTGATCTGGTACTCGCTGCCGCCGTTGCGGAACATGATCCGGGTGATGGTGACCTCGGCGTACTCGATCGGCAGCACGCCGTCGCTGTTGTCGATGGTCAGCGACACCTCGGCCCGGCCGAGCGGGGGACGCCCCGTGGTGCCGGCGAAGATGACGTCCTCCATCTTGCCGCCGCGCAGCGACTTCGCGCCCTGTTCGCCCATGACCCAGGACAGCGCGTCCACAACATTGGACTTGCCGGAGCCATTGGGGCCGACGACGCAGGTGATACCGGGTTCGAAGCGCAGCGTCGTCGCCGAGGCGAACGACTTGAACCCGCGCAG
Source organism: Streptomyces sp. NBC_01537 (assembly GCF_045040445.1). Classification (NCBI taxonomy): domain Bacteria; kingdom Bacillati; phylum Actinomycetota; class Actinomycetes; order Kitasatosporales; family Streptomycetaceae; genus Streptomyces; species Streptomyces sp. NBC_01537. Next base: position 2,773,649 of record NZ_CP109392.1, read on the forward strand.
GGTCAGGCTCTTGAGGTGCACGCCGGTGAACTTTACCGGTCGCTTTCGCGGGCCCCCAGGAGTTTCACCCACGGACGCGCAGGGCACATCAGACCGTAAGGGCGGAGATCACAGCTGGAGCGGGGGGCGAAAAAACGACGAAGGGACGCCGAAGCGTCCCTTGCACATTCCCAAACGGGCTCGTCGCCACTTGTCTGCCGAAAGGCAGATCAAGCGAGAACGGGCTCCGCGTGGTGTACGTCGATGCTGCTGAGCAGCGACTCTTCGTGCGACGCGGCAGCAAGCGCATCGTTCTCCGCCTGGATCCGAACAAGCTCGGTTTCCAGGTCCTGAACGCGCTGCTGCAGCCTTCGCATCTCGGAGAGGAGTCGCGGGTCGGGACCGCCGACGTAACCGAGAAGCGCCTTTGCCATGATGGATGGTCCTCCACGCTGAGTGACCGACCGGGGAGCGGTATGGGTCGTGAGTGAGGGGTTTTGGCACCCGCGCCCTGTAGAGCCCCGAAGCTGCCGTTTTCAAGCCATAACAACCTCGGTGGGCGGGGCTTCCAGCGTCTCACCAAAAGGTTTGAGGGTCAACACGATCACAGCCCGGTCATCGCGCATGCCTAAGAAATCACGGCGCGAAGAGGACGCCGGGTGCATGCCGCGAGGCTGGTGATCGACCCCGATGCCCGCAGCCTTGCATGGCGACCCGTAAAAGGCAACCTCCCCGCAGACCTTGTCCCATGCGATTGCCTCGGGCATACGGACCCCGCGCCCACCTGCGAGAACGTCCGGACTTCAACGAATCTGGAAGCCCTCGTAGCCGCCCCGCGGAACATCCCAGATCTCGGTCACGCCATCGACCCGCCCGGGCGTGTCCCCGTCCCGCAGCCATACCAGCAAACGCTGGCAGCCGGTCCGGTCCCCTTCGGCCACGACCTGCACCCGGCCGTCTGCGAGATTGCTCACATAGCCCGACAGGCCGCCGATCTCCAGTGCGTTCGCCCGGGTCCACCAGCGGAAACCCACTCCCTGCACCCTGCCGCGCACCCATACCGTGAGCCGGACGTCGAGCCGGACATTTTCGTTCATGTCCGCACGCTATCCCGGCAGTTCTCACAGGATCACCACAGTCGCACGCGTAATTCGATACAGTCGCGCCGCAACAGGACTCGCCCGTACGAGTGACACCACAACACAAGGACTGTGCCGGATGGGTCGCCATTCCAGAACTGCCCCACAGCCCGTGGCCGCGCATCGCGGTGGCCGCCGTCGCCGGACAGACCGGACCAACCGCACGAACGCGGGTATGAGGAAACGGCGCCGCCACCCCGTACGCACCGGGCTGCTGGCGACCTCGGCAGCGATGGCGGTGGGCGCGATAGCGGTGTCGGCGGGGCTGCTCCCCTCGCCGGACGGCTCCGGGGGCTACTCCTTCACCGGCGCAAGCGACACCGTGCAGGCGGGCAGCCAGGCCGAGAACACCGGTGTGCAGGGCGGTACGTCCGCCGAGCCCACCGACCGGGCCTCCGAGCCCGCCAGCCGGGGCAACACCCGCCCCAGCGCCCCGGTGGTCTCGCCGTCGTTGCCGGCCAGCCCGAGCACCTCGGCGCCGACCGCGGTGCCGAGCGTGCCGGCCAGCACCGTCACGGCCACGGTCGTGCCGAGCCCCACCGCCTCCAGCACCGCCACCGACCCCGCGAACAACGGGAACAGCGCCGAGGACCAGGTGCTGGCGCTGGTCAACATCGAGCGCGCCAAGATCGGCTGCGCGCCGCTGATCGCCGACGCGGACCTGGGCAAGCTCGCCTCGGACTTCAGCAAGGACATGGCCAAGCGGGACTTCTTCGACCACATCGACCCCGACGGCAACGACCCCTGGGACCGCGCCGAGGCGGCCGGCATCACCGGCCTGGGCGGCGAGAACATCGCCCGCGGCCAGGCCGACGCCCAGGCCGTGATGGACGCCTGGATGAACAGCGACGGCCACCGCGCCAACATCCTCAACTGCAACTTCCGCACCCTGGGTGTCGGCGCGTTCCTCGCCGACGGCGGCCCGTGGTGGACCCAGGACTTCGGCTACTAGGCCCGGCCACTAACCTCTGGTTAGCGCAACCTGGTGGGTTGCGCTGCTCGCGCGTACGCTGGCCGTTATGGACAGCCCTTGCCCCGAGTTCGACGTGTTCGCGCGCGCCTGCCCGTCGCGGCCGACGCTGGAACACGTCACCGGCCGCTGGGGAATCCTTGCCCTCGGCGGGCTCAGCGAAGGGCCGCTGCGCTTCAACGAACTGCGGCGCCGGGTCGACGGCGTCAGCGAGAAGATGCTCTCCCAGACCCTGCACGCCCTGGAGCGCGACGGCCTCGTGCACCGGGAGGCGCAGCCGACCAATCCGCCGCGCGTCGATTACAGCCTCACCCCGCTGGGGCAGGAGACCGCCGAGCGGCTGGTCGCCCTCATCGAGCTGGTCGAGGAGCGGATGCCCGAGGTCATCGAGGCCCAGCAGCGCTACGACGAGGCGCGCGGCGTGCGCTGACAGCGCGGGCAGTAGTAGCTGGAACGGTTCATCCACGGCCGGCGGCGGATCGGCGTGCCGCAGCGGCCGCAGGGCTCGCCCTCGCGGCCGTAGGCGTCCAGCGACCGGTCGAAGTAGCCGGACTCGCCGTTCACGTTCACATACAGGCTGTCGAAGCTCGTCCCGCCGGCGGCGAGCGCGTCGCCCATCACCTCGCGGATGTGGGTGAGCAGCTCCGCGGTGACGGGGCGGGTGAGGGTCGCGGTGGGCCGCTCGTAGTGCAGCTTCGTACGCCACAGCGCCTCGTCTGCGTAGATGTTGCCGACCCCGCTGATCAGGGACTGGTCGAGCAGCGCGCGCTTGATCGTCGTACGGCGGCGGCGAAGGGCCGCGTGGAAGGCGGCCTCGTCGAAGGCGGCGTCCAGCGGGTCCAGCGCGATGTGCGCGAGCGGGAGGGGTACGCCGTCCTGCGGCGCCGACTCGTGAAGGGACAGGCCACCGAAGGTGCGCTGGTCCACGAAGCGGAGCTCGGTGCCGAGTTCGTCCTCGAAGCGGATGCGGATGCGCAGGTGGGTCTCGGCGGGGGCGTCGTGGGGCTGGACGAGGAGCTGGCCGCTCATGCCGAGGTGCGCGAGCAGCGCGGCATCACCGCCGAGCGGCAGCCACAGGTACTTGCCCCGTCGGTGGGCCTCGCCGAGGGTCGCCCCCTTGAGGCGGGCCTGGAAGTCCTCCGCCCCGGCGAGGTGGCGTCGGACGGCGCGGGGATGCGTCACGTCGACCTGGGCGACGGTGCGGCCGCTCACCCAGTGGGCGAGGCCGCGGCGTACGACCTCGACTTCGGGCAGCTCGGGCATGGGTTCTCCCTCGTGGGTCGGGGGGAGTCGTCCCCCCGACCCGTCAGCGGGACGAGATGCTCCGCCAGGCCGCTTCCGCGGCCTGCTGCTCGGCTTCCTTCTTGCTGCGGCCGGTGCCGGTGCCGTACTCGACACCACCGACGCGAGCGGCAGCCGTGAAGGTCTTCTCGTGGTCGGGGCCGGTCTCGGTGACCACGTATTCGGGAACGCCGAGGGTCTCGCTCGCGGTGAGCTCCTGGAGGCTGGTCTTCCAGTCCAGGCCGGCACCGAGGTTGGAGGACTTCTCGATGAGCGGGTCGAAGAGCCGGTGGACCAGCTCCGAGGCGGCGTCGAGGCCCTGGTCGAGGTAGACCGCGCCGATGACCGCTTCGAGGGTGTCCGCGAGGATGGAGGCCTTGTCGCGGCCGCCGGTGCCCTCCTCGCCGCGCCCCAGCGCGATGAAGCTGCCGAGGTCGAGACCGCGGCTGACCTCCGCGAGCGCGCGTGAATTGACCACGGCGGCACGGAGTTTGGCAAGGGTGCCCTCGGGAAGGTCCGGGTGGGTGCGGTAGAGCGTGTCCGTGACCACCAGGCCGAGGACGGAGTCCCCGAGGAACTCAAGTCGTTCGTTGGTGGGCAGGCCACCGTTTTCGTACGCGTAGGAGCGATGCGTCAACGCACGCACCAGAAGGGCGGGCTCGAGTTTGTACCCGAGCCGCCCTTCCAGAAGCGTGTGGGACGAGGCTGCCGTATCTGACATGGAGCCCGTCACCCGCCGATCAGACCTCGAGGACCTGACGACGGTTGTAGGTGCCGCAGCTCGGGCACGCGATGTGCTGCTGCTTCGGCTCGTGGCAACGCTCGCACGCCACGAGGCTCACGGGCGCAGCCTTCCACTGGGAACGGCGGTGGCGCGTGTTGCTGCGCGACATCTTCCGCTTCGGAACAGCCACGGCTACTTCTCCTGGTTCTCGTCGGCACCCTGGTCGGCACCGCTCTTCTGAAATTGCTGCAGGGCCGCCCAACGGATGTCGGTGACCTCGTGGTGGTGGTCCGGGTCGTCCGTGAGCCGGGCTCCGCACTCGGAGCACAGGCCCAGGCAGTCTTCCTGGCACACCGGCTGCAGCGGCAGTTCGAGAACCACCGCGTCACGCAGCACAGGCTCGAGGTCGAACAGGTCGCCCTCGAGGTGGAGTGTGTCCTCCTCCTCGGCGTCGTCACCGGCGTCGGCGGGCTTGAGGTGCCCACCGGTCCGGGTGTCGGCGTCGGGGTAGGAGTACAGCTCCTGGAATTCCGCGTCGAGCTCGCGCTCGATCGGCTCCAGACACCTTACGCACTCCCCCGAGAGCGGCGCACGGGCGGTACCCGTGACGAGTACCCCCTCCATGACCGACTCCAGGCGGAGATCAATCGGGATGTCCGCGCCCTCGCGGACGCCGATCACCTCGATGCCGAGATCCTTGGGCGCCGGAACCGTACGGGAGACCTTCTTCATCGCACCAGGACGACGGCCCAGCTCGTGCGTGTCGAACACGAGCGGTGCGCGGTGGTCGAGGCGGGTGTTCAGGACTTCCTGCTTTCATCGGTCGGCGTGGACCCGCGGGCTGCGGACACGCCAAAGCGCCGGGGGATTACACGGCTGAGGGATCAGGATACCGGTCCCCCGGGCTCAGCCCAAACCGCGGCGCTGCTCCAGCTCCCGGAGCCGGTCCAGGTCGATCATCCCGGTGTCGAAGAAGCTGGTTTCGTCCAGGGCGGCCTGCTGCGGCTGGTAGCCGTAACCCTGCTGCTCGGCGGCCGGGTCCTGGTACTGCGGCTGCTGCTGCTGGGGGTAGCCGTAGGCGGGGTCCTGGTAGCCCTGCTGCTGGGCGGCGTAGGGGTCCGCGGCGTACTGGTCCTGGTACCCCTGCTGCTGCCCGTACGGGTCCTGCTGGGGGTAGCCGTAGCCCGCGTTGGGGTCGTACTGCGGCTGCTGCTGCGGCTGGTACTCCGGGGCCTGCGGCTGCTGCGGCACCGGGGCGGCCAGGCCCGCCATGTACTCGGCGTCCGTCTGTTCGGCGGAGATGCCGGCCGCCTCCTGGGCCGCCATGTGGGCGCCCAGTTCGTCGGCGGCGCTGTGGCCGGTGAGCTTGAGGCGGCCGCGGCCGACGGCCTCCAGGGTCTTGGAGAGCACCGCTTCGAAGGCGCCGAGCTTGGCGTCGACGTAGGCGTCGGCGTCGCGGCGCAGGGTCTCGGGGTCGGTGGAGCGCTGGGGGGCGTCCTCGTCCTCGTAGCCCTGCTCGTCCAGGCCGGGACCGTGGCCGAGGAGCTTCTCGCGGCCGCGGTCGACCGAGCCGATGGTCTTGGTGAGGACCACCTCGAAGTTGGCGAGCTTGCTGTCGACGTAGTCGTCGGCCTCGGCCCGGATCTCCTCGGCCTCACGGCGGGCGTCGGCGACGATGCGCTCGGCCTGCTCGTGGGACTGCTGGGCGATCTGGGTGTCGGAGATCATTGAGCCGCGTTCGGCGTGCGCGGACTCGATGATCCGCTGCGCCTCGGCGCGGGCCTCCTCGACCATCTGCTCGCGGCCGCCGAGCAGCGCCTCGGCCTGCGAGAGGGAGTCGGGCAGCGCCGACCGTACGTCGCCGAGCATTGCGAGCAGCTCGGCGCGGTTGACCACACAGGAGGCCGACATCGGCATCGACCGGGCGGCCTCTACGGCGGCGACGATCTCATCGAGCTTCTTCTGGACGTCCACAGGGCAGAGCCTAGCGCTGCCCGAGCTTGTCGTTGAGGGCCGTCAGGACCCGCGGGGGCACCAAGTGGGAGATGTCGCCGCCCCATTGGGCGACTTCTTTGACAAGAGAAGAGGAAAGAAAGCTGTACGTGGGGCTGGTCGGGATGAAGAGGGTCTCGACGCCCGACAGGCCATTGTTCATCTGGGCCATCTGCAGCTCGTAGTCGAAGTCGCTGACCGCGCGCAGGCCCTTGACGATGGCGGGGATGTCGCGCTCCTTGCAGAAGTCCACGAGCAGCCCGTGGAAGGCCTCCACCTGGATGTTGCCGAACTCCGCGGTGACCTCCTCGATGAGGGCGATCCGCTCCTCGACCGTGAACATCCCTTGCTTGGACTTGTTGATCATCACCGTCACGTGCACAACGTCGTAGAGGCGGGAGGCGCGGGCGATGATGTCGAGGTGTCCGTTGGTGATGGGGTCGAAGGACCCCGGACAGACTGCGCGGCGCAATGGAGACTCCTCGCTCTTCGGGTGCGTCATGACAACCCGTCGGTGACCTGGGCGGCGCGACCGTACCAAAGCGTGCCTTCGCCGTAACGACGGGCCCTCAGCCCTTCGAAACCCTCCGGCCAGCCGAACTCCCGGTCCCGAGTGCTCCTGGTGCTTCTCTCCACGGTGGCGATCGCACCGTCGTCCAGCCAGCCCCGGGTCCGGAGTGTGAGCAGGATCTCCCGCACCTCCTCCTCCTCCAGGGCGTACGGCGGGTCCAGGAACGCCAGGTCGTAGGGCCGCTCCGGCGGCGGCCCCGCGAGGATCTTCTCGGCCTTCCCGGCCCGCACCTCGGCCCCGGGCAGGCCCAGCGCCGCGACGTTCTCCCGGATGACGCGGGCGGCGCGCGGGTCCGCCTCGACCAGCAGTACGTGCTCCGCACCGCGAGAGAGTGCCTCCAGGCCGACGGCGCCCGATCCGCCGTACAGGTCGAGCATCCGGGCCCCGTGCAGGGTGCCGTGCAGCGCCTCCCAGGTGGAGAACAGCCCTTCCTTCGCCCGGTCCGAGGTCGGCCTGGTCCCGTCCCCCGGGGGCACGGCGAGGCGGCGGCCACCGGCGGCCCCGGCGATCACGCGGGTCATGTCACGTCCTGAGGTGTCGTGTGGGGGGTTGTGCTGGCTCCCCCACGATAAGGCCCGGCTCCTGCCTCAGCCCTTGTCGAGGTACTCCTCGCGGTCCGCGTTCACCAGGCTCTCCAGGGCGCTGCGCAGGTCCGGGTGCCCGGCCAGCTCCGGGTCGGCGGCCACCAGGGCGGTCGCCTCCTCGCGGGCGGCCGCGATCACGTCCTCGTCCTCGATCACGGTCAGCATGCGCAGGCTGGATCGCGTACCGGACTGCGCCTGGCCCAGCACATCGCCCTCCCGGCGCTGCTCCAGGTCGATCCGCGACAGCTCGAAGCCGTCCAGCGTCCCCGCCACCGCGTCGAGGCGGGCCCTGGCCGAGCTGGCCTCCGGCATCTCGCTGACCAGCAGGCACAGGCCCGGCGCCGAGCCACGGCCGACGCGGCCGCGCAGCTGGTGCAGCTGGCTGACGCCGAACCGGTCCGCGTCCATGATCACCATGGCCGTCGAGTTCGGGACATTGACGCCGACCTCGATGACCGTCGTCGCGACCAGCACATCCACCTCGCCGGCCGCGAAGCGGGTCATCACGTCGTCCTTCGCATCCGGATGCATCCTGCCGTGCAGCGCCTCGACCCTGAGCCCGGCGAGGGGACCCTTCACGAGCTGCTCGGCGATGTCGAGCACCGCCAGCGGCGGGCGGCGCTCCGCCAGGTCTTCAGCCGAAGGGGTCTCGGCGGTCTTCTTCTTGGCGTCCGCCTCCTCGTCCCCGATCCGGGGGCACACCACATAGGCCTGGTGCCCGCCCTCGACCTCCTCGCGCACCCGCTCCCAGGCCCGGGCCAGGAAGTGCGGCTTGTCGGCCGCCGGCACGACATGCGTGGCGATCGGCGAACGCCCGGCCGGCAACTGGTCCAGCACCGAGGTCTCCAGGTCGCCGAAGACGGTCATCGCGACCGTGCGCGGGATCGGTGTGGCCGTCATCACCAGCAGATGCGGGGGCTGTTTCCCCTTCCCGCGCAGCGCGTCACGCTGCTCGACCCCGAAGCGGTGCTGCTCGTCCACCACGACCAGCCCCAGGTCGTGGAACTGCACCTTGTCCTCGATCAGCGCATGCGTCCCCACCACGACCCCGGCCTCGCCGGTCACCAGGTCCAGCAAGGCCTGCCGTCGCGCCGCCGTCCCCATCGACCCGGTGAGCAGCACCACCTTCGTGCCGTGCTCGGCCCCGCCCAGCATCCCGCCCTGCGCGAGGTCGCCCATCATCTCCGTGATCGACCGGTGGTGCTGCTGCGCCAGCACCTCGGTCGGCGCCAGCATCGCCGCCTGCCCGCCCGCGTCCACGACGGCGAGCATCGCGCGCAGGGCGACCATGGTCTTGCCCGAGCCGACCTCTCCCTGGAGCAGGCGGTGCATCGGATGGTCGGTGGCGAGGTCCCCGAAGATCTCCGCCGACACCTTGCGCTGGCCCTCGGTGAGCGTGAACGGCAGCCGGGCGTCGAAGTCCGTCAGGAGCCCCTCGGCGGCCGGCACGCGCGGCACGGCGGGCAGCGCGGAGTCCGCCGCGCGGCGACGGGCCAGGGCGACCTGCAGGACGTACGCCTCGTCCCACTTCAGCCGGTCCCGCGCCTCCGCCAGGTCCGCCTTCGTACGCGGCCGGTGGACCTTTTCGAGTGCCACGGGCAGCGGGATCAGACCTCTGGCCTCCCGCAGCGCCTCCGGCAGCGGCTCGCCGACTCCGGCCCAGCCGGTGCCGCCGAGCGAGTCCAGCACCGTCTGGACGGACTGGGCGATGCTCCATGACGCGATCTGTTTGCACGCCGGGTAGAGCGGGATGAGCTGATTCGCGAAGGAGTCGACCGCCTCCTCGTCGTCCAGCGCGTCCAGCAGCTTGTACTCGGGGTGCGCGAGCTGCAGTTTGTGGTTGAAGACGGACACCTTGCCCGCGAACATCCCCCGCCGGCCCGGGATCAGGTCGTGCTCCGGCTTGTAGACGCCCTTCCCGAAGAACACCAGCGTCAGCGATCCGCTGCCGTCGGTGACCACGACTTCCAGGCGTACGCCTCTGCCCCCGTTGAACGTCTTCTTCGTCGCCTTCGCGACCTGCGCGACCACCGTGACGTGCTCGTCCAGCGGGAGCTCGGCCAGGCGGGTCAGCTCGCCGCGCTCCGCGTACCTGCGCGGGTAGTGGTGCAGCAGGTCGCCTACGGTGTGCAGGTCGAGGTGGTCGGCGAGAACGGTGGCCGTGCGGCCGCCGACCGACTTCTTCAGGGGTTCGTCGAGGGCAGACATCGCGTCCATCTTCGCGCATGGGTCCGACAACCGGGGCCGCGCCCAGCCGCCGGTCCGTGGGCGGGTCTTCCCCCACCCCGCCCCTTCCCGAACCGGGGCTTCGCCCCGGACCCCGAACGCCCTTCGGGCGTGTCCTCAAACGCCGGACGGGCTGAAGATGCCCTTCCGGCCGGGCGGGGGCGGTGGAGGGGTTCTCCCGCAGGCGACGAGCGAGGATCCCGGGTCCGGCTGGGCAGGGCAGAGTCGCGAGCGCCGAGGAGAGAGACCCCGGCAGGCGCCCCCGACCCCACGGCAGACGGCACCGTTACTCGACGCCGATGAGCAGCGGGCACCCCGGCTCGCCCCCGCTGTAGACAACCGTGTCAACGGCAAGGTAGCCGTCGCGCACATGGGCCTCCAGGCGCTCCGTCAGGTCGTCGGGGGCGCCGGCGCCGAGGACGAGGGTGACCATCTCGCCGCCGGCGGCGAGCATGCGGTCGAGGACGATCGTGCCGGTTTCGACGAGGTTGCCGCCGATGACGGCGACGTCGCCGTCGATGAGGCCGAGGATGTCGCCGGCCTGGCAGATGCCCGCGGAGGTCCAGGACTCGCGTTCGGCGACGGCGAGTTCGGCGTAGCGGGTGGCGCCGGCCGCCGAGGTCATCGCGACGACGTCCTCGTCGAAGCGGCGGGCGGGCTCGTGGACGGCGAGGGCGGCGATGCCCTGGACGGCGGAGCGGGTGGGGATGAGGGCGACGCGGACGCCTTCGGAGCGGGCGTGGTCGGCGGCGGTGGCTGCGGTTTCGCGGAGGGTGGCGTCGTTGGGGAGGAGGACGACCTCACGAGCGTGGGCGCGGCGGATGGCGTCGGGCAGTTCGGCTCCGGTGGCGACGACGACCGCGCCCGCGCCTGCGCAGAGGTCGGCAAGGCCGTGGCCGCGTACGACGGCGACGACTGCGCGCAGGACGCGTTCGCCGCGCGGGGCCTCGTCCGGGGCGGCGCGGACCTGGTCGCCGAAGTGGGTGACCTTGATGCGGTAGGGGCGTCCGGCCTCGATACCGGCCTCGACGGCGGCGCCGACGTCGTCGACATGGACGTGGACGTTCCAGAGACCGTCGCCGCCGACCACGACGAGGGAGTCGCCGAGGTCGTCGAGCGTGCCGCGCAGGGCGGGGACGGCCGAGTCGGCGGCTTCCAGGAGGTAGATGACCTCGTACGCGGGCCCGCCGGGCACGACGTGCGGGTCGCCGTCGGGGGCGCAGCCGAAGGGGATCACGGGGCCGACGACCTCGGGGAGGGCCGGTTCCTGCCCGGCGAGGGCATCGGCGAGGGCGCCGAGGACGGCGACGAGGCCGCGCCCGCCGGCGTCGACGACCCCGGCCCGGCCGAGGGCCTCCAGCTGGCCCGGGGTGTCCGCGAGCGCCCCGCGGGCGGCCTCGTAGGCGGTACGGGCCACGGTCGCCGGGGCGTCGCCGCTCGCGCCTGCGGCGGCCGCCCTCGCCACGGTGAGCATCGTGCCCTCGACGGGGTGGGCCACGGCCGCGTACGCGGAGTCGGCGGCCTCGCGCAGCGCGTGCGCGAGCGGCCCGCCGTCGGCGAGGACGCGGGTCATGCCGCGCAGGAGCTGCGCGAGGATCGTGCCGGAGTTGCCGCGGGCGCCTATGAGGGCGCCGTACGACATGGCCCGCAGGGTCTCGGCGAGGTCGGTGCCGGGTGCCGCTTCCAGGGCTTCCGCCGCGGACTCCACGGTCAGATACAGATTGGTGCCGGTGTCACCGTCCGCGACCGGGTAGACGTTGATCGCGTCGATCTCCTCGCGGGCCCGGCCCAGGGCCTGGAGGGCCAGGCGGCACCACACGCGCACGGTAGGAGCATCGAGCGGGTGCGGTGCGGGCACGTGATCCTCCTGGGGCAGCGGTGAAGCTGCCACGCACAGTAGCGGGAGGTCCGGGGGCCGGGCGGTCCGGGGCGGAGGGCCTGCCGACCATGGTAATTTCGTTGCACAGCAGCGGTCGTAGTATGCTGCTCCGGTTGCCCGGGACGATCTCGGGCCATCCCCCGGAACAGTCGGTCATCACTTATGCATGATGACGGGCCCCGAGGGGATTTTCACCGTACGTGCATCTGAAGTCTTTGGAGTGACCCGTGGCTGCCAACTGCGACGTCTGCGGCAAGGGGCCGGGCTTCGGCAACAACATTTCGCACTCGCACCGCCGTACCCGCCGTCGTTGGAACCCCAACATCCAGACGGTGCGTGCGGTGGTCGGTCGGACGCCGAAGCGCCTCAATGTCTGCACCTCGTGCATCAAGGCCGGTAAGGTCGCGCGCTGACGCATACGTCGTAGCGCAGCCTTGCGGCTACCCAAGGCCGGTTCACCTCACCGTGAACCGGCCTTTTGCCATGCCCGGGGATGCCCAGGCGTGATCGACCGGGCCGATGCCCGCGCCGAGCGGGAAGCCGTGCTGGATCGCGCCGGTGACGTAGTGCTTGGCCGCGTGGACGGCGTCCGGGACGTCGTCGCCACAGGCCAGCCGGGCGGCGATGGCGCTGGCGAGGGTGCAGCCGGTGCCGTGGGTGTGCCGGTTGTCGTAGCGGGCGGCGCGGAGCCGGCTCTCCCGGGAGCCGTCGCAGAGCAGGTCCACGGCCTGCCCTGAGGTGGCGAGATGACCGCCCTTGATGAGGACCCAGCGGGGACCGAGGGCGAGGATCGCGTCGGCCGCCCTGCGCATGCCGGATTCGTCCTCGACGACGATGCCGGTGAGTTGGGCGACCTCGTCGAGATTGGGGGTCGCGACGGTGGCGCGCGGGAGCAGCAGCGTACGCACGGCCTCAACGGCCTCATGCGCAAGCAGCGTGTCGCCATGCTTGGAGACGCCGACGGGGTCGACCACGACGGGGGCGTCCACGCCCGCCAGCAGTTCGGCGACTGCGGCCACCAGTTCGGGGGATGACAGCATGCCGGTCTTGACGGCCTGGACGCCGATGTCGTCGACGACGCTGCGGAACTGGGCGCGCACCGCCTCCACGGGAAGCTCCCAGGTGCCCTGGACGCCGAGCGAGTTCTGCGCGGTGACGGCGGTGATCACGCTCATACCGTGCACGCCGAGCGCCAGCATCGTCTTCAGGTCGGCCTGGATGCCGGCGCCACCGCCCGAATCGGAACCGGCGACGGTCAGGACCCGGGGCGGCGGCACGGCGCTCACTCCTCGCCGCCGAAGTGGTCCCAGCCGCCCGCCTTGTCCCAGGGCGCGCCGTCGACGGTGACCTGCGGGACTCCGGCGGGCTTCAGGACCTCGCCGATGATCCGCCAGCGGGCGGGCAGCTTCACATCGCGCGGGAAGGCCGCGACGATCGCGTGGTCCTCTCCCCCGGTGAGCACCCAGTGCAGCGGGTCGACACCGACGGCCTGCCCGATGTCGGACATCTGGGCCGGGACATCGATGTCGGCGGATTTCAGGTCGATGCGTACGCCGCTGGCGGCGGCGATGTGCCCGAGGTCGGCGACCAGCCCGTCGCTGACGTCGGTCATGGCGGTCGCGCCGAGTTCGGCGGCGGCCGGGCCCGCGTGGTACGGCGGCTCGGGGCGCCGGTGGGCCTCGACGAACGCGCGCGGGGAGCGGAAGCCCCGGGACAGGACGGCGAACCCGGCGGCGGACCAGCCGAGCCAGCCGGTGACGGCGATGATGTCGCCGGGGCGGGCCCCGGCGCGGGTGACGGGCTCGCGGTTGCGCAGATCGCCCAGCGCGGTGATGGACACCATGATCGTGTCGCCGCGCACGACGTCGCCGCCGGCCACCGCGGCGCCCGCGACCTGGCATTCGTCGCGGATGCCGTCCATCAGCTCGACCGGCCAGGTCACCGGCAGGTCGGCCGGCACGACCAGGGCGAGCAGCACGGCGGTGGGGACGGCGCCCATGGCGGCGATGTCCGCGAGGTTCTGGGCGGCGGCCTTGCGGCCGACGTCGTAGGCGGTGGACCAGTCCCGGCGGAAGTGCCGCCCTTCGATCAGCGCGTCGACGGTGGCCACCACCCGGCGGTCCGGCGCGGCGATCACGGCCGCGTCGTCCCCCGGCCCGAGGCGTACGGCAGGGCTGGAGGTCAGCCGGGAGGTCAACTCCCTGATGAGCCCGAACTCCCCCAACTCGCCCACGGTCCCCTTCATCGCTTCGTCCCCTTCACCTGGTCATTCCTCTTGCGGGCGGCTTCTGGCGGCATCCGGCGCGCGGCCGTGCCCGCGCGGGTCTCCCCGCGACGTGCGGCGACGCGGTACCGTGGCGTCCCCTCCCCACATGATCCTCGTAGCCGCCCTGGAGGTTCCGTGGTACAGGCGTACATTCTGATCCAGACCGAGGTCGGCAAGGCCTCGTCGGTAGCGGAGGTGATCTCCAAGATCCCCGGAGTCATCCAGGCAGAGGACGTCACCGGTCCGTACGACGTGATCGTGCGCGCCGAGGCCGACACGGTCGACGACCTCGGCCGCCTGGTGGTCGCGAAGGTACAGCAGGTGGAGGGGATCACCCGCACCCTGACCTGTCCGGTGGTCCATCTCTGATCCACCTCTGAGTCCTCTCCGGCACTCTTCTAGACTCGGCGGGTGATAGTCCGCCGCCTCGTGAGCAGTCGCCGTCGTGTAGTGCTGCTGTCCGTGTCCGCCGTCGCGTGCCTGTCCGCGACGGCGGTCTACGTTTTCGCGTACCACGGGACCGGTGACGGCCGCGTCGCCGTCCCGGCCGCCTCCGCCAAGGCCTCCGCGATCTGCGGGCGGCTCCACGCCTCGCTGCCCGCCAAGGTCGACGGCCTCTCCCGGCGCGCCCTTGAGCCGGCCTCCCGGCTCACCGCCGGCTGGGGCGATCCTACGGTGGTGCTGCGGTGCGGGGTGCCGCGGCCGGAGGTTCTCACCCCGGGCAGCAAGACGTACAACCCGACCTCGGACGCGGCCGATGTGAACGGCGTGAGCTGGCTCGTCCAGCAGCTGGAGGGCGGGGGCTACCGGTTCACGACGACCGGGCGCACGGCTTTCGTCGAGGTGACGGTTCCGACCGAGTACGCGCCGGAGGTCAATCCGCTGACGGACCTGGCGGCGGCGGTGAAGCGGACCGTTCCGACCGAGCTGTAGGCACAACCCGGCGGAAGCGGCACGCGAACGGCTGGGTCCTGTCCGGCGGACAGGGCCTAGCGCAGGCCCGTCGAGCGGCGCAGCGCCGCCTGGATGAGGCGGTCCACCAGCTCGGGGTAGGAGACGCCGGACTCCTGCCACATCCTCGGGTACATCGAGATCGGCGTGAAACCGGGCATCGTGTTGATCTCGTTGATGACGAACGTGCCGTCGTCCTGGAGGAAGAAGTCCGCGCGGACGAGTCCTTCGCAGGAGACGGCGTCGAAGGCCTCGACGGCGAGGCGCTGGACCTCGGCGGTCTGCTCGGCGCTGAGCGGCGCGGGGACGATGCCCTCGGCCGAGTCGATGTACTTGGCCTCGAAGTCGTAGAAGGCGTGGGAGCTGACGGGCGGGATCTCGGCGGGGACGCTGGCGCGGGGGCCGTCCTCGAACTCCAGGACGCCGCACTCGATCTCGCGGCCGGTGAGCAGCGACTCGACCAGGATCTTGGGGTCGTGGCGGCGAGCTTCCTCGATGGCCTCGTCGAGGCCGGAGAGGTCGTCGACCTTGGTGATGCCCATGCTGGAGCCGGCGCGGGCGGGCTTCACGAAGAGCGGCCAGCCGTGCTCGGCGGCGAAGTCGACGACCTTCCTGCGGCAGCCGGCCTCGTCGCGCTCCCACTCGCGCGGGCGGATCACCACGTACGGGCCGACGGGCAGCCCGTAGGAGATGAAGACCCGCTTCATGTACTCCTTGTCCATGCCCAGCGCCGACGCGAGGACGCCCGCGCCCACGTACGGCGTGCCGGAGAGCTCCAGCAGGCCCTGGAGGGTGCCGTCCTCGCCGTAGGGGCCGTGCAGGACGGGGAAGACGACGTCGACGTCGCCGAGGACCTTGGGGACGGCGCCGGGCTCGGCGTAGACGACCTCACGGCTGCGCGGGTCGACCGGGAGCAGCACCGAGCCCTCCTGGTCGCTGACCTGCTCGACGCTGGGGACCTTGCGATCGGTGATCGCCATCCGGTCGGGGTCGTCGGCGGTCAGTGCCCAGCGGCCGTCCGCCGTGATGCCGATGGGCAGCACGTCGTACTTCGTACGGTCGATGGACCGCAGGACGGCGCCCGCCGTCAGGACGGAGATGCCGTGCTCGGAGCTGCGGCCGCCGAAGACGACGGCCACGCGCGGCTTGGGGCTCGAAGAGGGCTGGTTGCTCATATCCCGTTGACCTTACCGTCTGCCTGTTGCCGCCTCGTGCTCACCGCTCGGACTTGGCGGAGCGGGACATCAGTTCCTTCACCGCTACGGCGGGCTGTTTGCCGTTGTGCACGATGTCGACAACGGTTTCGGTGATCGGCATGTCGACGCCGTGCCGGCGCGCCAGATCGGCCACGGACTCGCAGGACTTGACGCCCTCGGCGGTCTGCTTGGTGGCCGCGATGGTCTCCTGCAGGGTCATCCCCCGCCCGAGGTTCGTGCCGAAGGTGTGGTTGCGCGACAGCGGCGAGGAGCAGGTGGTGACCAGGTCGCCGAGGCCGGCCAGGCCGGAGAAGGTGAGCGGGTCGGCGCCGAGCGCGATGCCGAGGCGGGTGGTCTCGGCGAGGCCGCGGGTGATGAGCGAGCCCTTGGTGTTGTCGCCCAGTCCCATGCCGTCGGCGATGCCGACGGCGAGGCCAATGACGTTCTTCACCGCGCCGCCGAGTTCGCAGCCGATCACGTCGGTGTTGGTGTACGGGCGGAAGTACGCGGTGTGGCAGGCGGTCTGCAGCCGCTTGGCGACGGCCTCGTCGGTGCAGGCGACCACGGACGCGGCGGGCTGGCGGGCGGCGATCGGCTTGGCGAGGTTGGGGCCGGACAGCACCGCGACGCGGTCGCGGCCGACCTTGGCGACCTCCTCGATCACCTCGCTCATCCGCTTGGTGGTGCCGAGTTCGATGCCCTTCATCAGGCTGACCAGCACGGCGTCCGGCGGCAGCAGCGGCGCCCAGTCGGCCAGATTGCCGCGCAGCGTCTGCGAGGGCACGGCGAGGAAGACGAACTCGGCGCCGCGGGCGGCCTCGGCCGGGTCGGTGGTGGCGCGGATCGCCGGGGGGAGCTCGATGCCCGGCAGGTAGTCGGGGTTGGTGTGGGTCCCGTCGATGGCGGCCACGAGTTCGGGGCGACGGCCCCACATCGTGACCTCACAGCCGGCGTCGGCCAGCACCATCGCGAAGGCTGTGCCCCAGGAGCCGGTTCCGTACACCGCGCAACGCATCGTCACTTGGAGATCCCTTTCTGCTTGCGCGGGTCGAATCGTTCGGCGGGCGCGGGCTCCCCGCGCAGCACGGAGAGCTGCTCCGCGACCGCGGCCATGATGATGTCGGTCACTTCCTTCAGTACGTCCGGGGTGGGATCCGAGCCGTAGTAGGCGCTCAGGTCGACCGGCGGCCCGGCCAGCACGACGAGGGTCTTGCGCGGGAACAGGTGCGGCTTGCCGTACGGCGGCAGCGCCTTGTTGGCGCCCCACTGCGCGACCGGGACGACCGGGGCCTTGGTCATCAGCGCGACCCGGGCGACCCCGGTCTTGCCCACCATGGGCCACAGCTCGGGGTCACGGGTGAGGGTGCCCTCGGGGTAGAAGGCGACGCACTCGCCGCGGTTGACGGCGTCCACGGCGGCCCGGAAGGCGTTGGCGGCGTCGGTGGACTCGCGCAGGACGGGGATCTGGCCGGTGCCGCGCAGCATCATGCCGACGAAGAAGATCTCGAAGAGCGTGGCTTTCGCGAGGAACCTCGGAACCCGTCCGCTGTTGTACTGGAAATGCGCATACGACAAGGGGTCGAGCGCCGAGTTGTGGTTCACCGCCGTGATGAATCCGCCGTCGGCCGGAATGTTCTCCATTCCACGCCAGTCACGCTTGAAGAGGAGAACAAGCGGCGGTTTCGCGATGACAGCTGCGAGCCGGTACCAGAAGCCGATTCTGCGGCGGGACACCAGAACTTCCTCCTCCATCCGCCGCCCGCCCGGAGTCTCCGGGCCGCGGCCTCCTGTGGCGCTGCACCGGTGCGGGCCTGGCAGCCGCACAAGTGTCGCCGGTAGGGCAACCGTAACGCCAGGGGCGGCGGTCGCCGCCGACGCGGGGGGAGTGAGCACAATAGTTCGGTGTCCGCATCCTCCCCGGCCGCCTTCCGGTGGTCCCTCGTCGTCCCGCTGAAGCCGCTGGCCGTGGCCAAGAGCCGCCTGGCCGATTCGGCCGGTCCGTCACGGGCCGGGCTCGCGCTGGCCTTCGCCCAGGACACGGTGGCCGCGGCGCTGGCCTGTCCGGCCGTGAGGGATGTGACCGTGGTCACCGACGACCCCCTGGCCGGTGCGGAACTGACCGCCCTCGGCGCGCGCGTTCTCCCCGACGATCCCGGCACCGGGCTCAACGCCGCCCTGCGGCACGGCGCCGACGCGGTGCGCTCCCGCCGCCCCGGTGCCGCCGTGGCGGCCCTCAACGCCGATCTCCCGGCCCTGCGGGGGACCGACCTGCACCAAGTACTCGACGCCGCCGCCTCGGCCCCCGGACGGGCGTTTCTGGCCGATGCGGCCGGAATCGGCACCACGCTGCTCGCCGCGACCCCCGGCGTCCCCCTCGATCCCGCCTTCGGCGGCGCCTCCCGCGACCGGCACCTCGCCTCCGGGGCCCGCGAGATCACCCTGTCGGGTGTGGATTCCGCCCGCCGCGACGTCGACACGGCGGCGGATCTGCGCGTCGCGCTCGCGCTGGGCGTCGGCCCGCGTACGGCCGCGATCGCGGCCCGACTGGTGTTCGCCGGGGGACACTGAATTCAGCCCGTCCGGCGATTGAGGACGGACCGGGAACCGGACGGGCCCGGCGAACCATTCCGGTCATCGCACTAGGCTTCTGCGCATGCAGGCCACCGCGTATACGTACGATCCCCGCAGCCGTGAAGGCAGCGTTCTGCTCGACGACGGGACGCCGCTGCCGTTCGACGCGGCGGCCTTTGACGCGGGCGGGCTGCGGCTGCTGCGCGCCGGCCAGCGGGTGCGGATCCGCACCGAGGGCGTCGGGGACGCCCGGCGGGTGGTGTTCGTGACGTTGCAGACCTTCCCGGATCCGCTGGGCTGAGCCCCGACCCGTGGGGAAACGGCGCGGGCCGGGCTCCTGGTGGGAGCCCGGCCCGTCGCGGCCTGCTGGGGTAAGAAGCTGTTGTCCAATCCCATTTCGGATCAGGCTGAGGGGCCTGGCGCCGTCGAATCCAAGGCGGAGGAGGGAATCGACGCGGAGCGTCGGTGACCGACGACAACGCCGGAGGCGGCGGCGCCAGGCCCCTCAGACCCGGAAGGGGGTTGGACAACAGCTTCTCAACCCGGAGGGTCAGCGCTTGGCGGTGGTGGGGCGCTTGCGCGCCGGGGACTTGGCCGGGGCCTTCTTCGCGGTGGCCTTCTTGGCCGGCGCGGTCTTCTTGGCGGTGGCCTTGGTCGTGGTCTTCTTGGCCGCGGCGGTGGTCTTCTTCGCGGCGGCGGTGGTGGTCTTCTTGGCCGCCGTGGTCTTCTTCACGGCGGTCTTCGCGGCGGTGGTCTTCTTCGCCACGGCTGCCTTCTTCGAGGCGGCGGTGGTCTTCCTGGCCGCGGTGGTCTTCTTCGCGGCCGCCTTCTTTGTCGTGGCCTTGGCGGTGACGCCGCCGCTCAGGCTGCCCTTGGGCGCCTTCTTGACGGCGACCTCGCCGCCGCGCGGAAGCTTCTTCGTACCGCTGACCAGGTCCTTGAAGCCCTGGCCGGCGCGGAAGCGCGGCACCGAGGTCTTCTTGACCCGGACCCGCTCCCCGGTCTGGGGGTTGCGGGCGTAACGGGCCGGACGCTCCACCTTCTCGAACGAGCCGAAACCGGTGACCGAGACCCGGTCCCCCGCGACAACCGCGCGGACGATCGCGTCCAGGACCGCGTCCACCGCGTCCGCCGCGTTCTGCCGACCGCCGACCTTGTCGGCAATCGCTTCAACGAGCTGCGCCTTGTTCACGTCTTCCCCTTCGGAAACTTGCCCGGCGATTGGGTTCGGGCTTTTTCGCACGCTAGGCGGATATATACCGCAAATCAAATACGAAACGGGCGAATCACCCTAGTGCCGCAACGAACTCGGCACTCAGGAAGAGTCTTGATCGGGGAATCGGCCTTCATCGAGGTCCTTCATCAGAGCATCCAGACGCCTTGCCGCACCTGCGAGATCGTGCTTCGAAGCGGCGGTGACGACGAGGAGTTTCCGGCTCAACTGAACCCGGATCTCCTCGGGCACTTGCAGACCCGCCACTCGGGTGTGGGCCTGCTTCAACCTGGCAGCGAGGGCCGCGTACGGCTCGACTTGGCGGCGGTGTTCCATCGGCTGCCTTTCGAGCTTCCCTCCGAGGAGGGAGAAGAGTCATGTGCCGATTGTGTCACCAACAGCGGCAAATTGCCCCGGAACAGACAACCGAACACGACGCAGCGCCCCCGCCAACGGCGGGGGCGCTGCGTCGTATCTGCTGGGACTGGAGGGAAAATGCCAGGTCAGGCCTGCAGGGTGCGCGGCTTGAAGGAGGGCCGCTTCGCCTCGTA
The DNA here is from genome assembly GCF_045040445.1 of Streptomyces sp. NBC_01537. Classification (NCBI taxonomy): domain Bacteria; kingdom Bacillati; phylum Actinomycetota; class Actinomycetes; order Kitasatosporales; family Streptomycetaceae; genus Streptomyces; species Streptomyces sp. NBC_01537. Next base: position 2,793,742 of record NZ_CP109392.1, read on the forward strand.
CGCGGAGATGTCGGGCTCGTTGCCCAGCGTCAGGCTGATGTCGTCCAGGCCGTTCAGCAGCCGCCAGCGGGCGTTGTCGTCGAGTTCGAAGGGAGCGGTGACGCCCTCGGCGCGGACTTCGCGGGCTTCGAGGTCGACGGTGATCTCGGCCGTCGGGTCCGCCTCGGTGAGCTTCCAGAGCTGTTCGACCGTCTCCTGCGGGAGGATGACGGTGAGCAGACCGTTCTTCAGGGAGTTGCCGCGGAAGATGTCGGCGAAGCGGGACGAGATGACCGTCTTGAAGCCGTAGTTCTGCAGGGCCCAGACCGCGTGCTCGCGGGAGGAGCCGGTGCCGAAGTCGGGGCCGGCGACCAGGACGGTGGCGCCGTTTCGCTCGGGCTGGTTGAGGATGAAGGACGGGTCCTTGCGCCAGGCCTCGAACAGGCCGTCCTCGAAGCCGTTGCGGGTGACCTTCTTCAGCCAGTGGGCCGGGATGATCTGGTCGGTGTCGGCGTTGCTGCGGCGCAGCGGGACGGCCCGGCCGGTGTGGGTGGTGAACGCTTCCATGACTGGTCAGGCCTCCACGGGAGTCAGGTCGGCGGGCGAGGACAGGGTGCCGGTGACGGCGGTGGCGGCGGCGACCTGCGGGGAGACCAGGTGGGTGCGGCCGCCCTTGCCCTGCCGTCCCTCGAAGTTGCGGTTGGAGGTGGACGCGGAGCGCTCGCCGGGGGCGAGTTGGTCCGGGTTCATGCCCAGGCACATCGAGCAGCCCGCGTGCCGCCATTCGGCGCCGGCGGCCTTGAACACCTTGTCCAGGCCTTCCTCGACGGCCTGCAGGGCGACGCGTACGGAGCCGGGCACGACCAGCATGCGCACGCCGTCCGCGACCTTGCGGCCCTCGACGACGGCGGCGGCGGCGCGCAGGTCCTCGATCCGGCCGTTGGTGCACGAGCCGAGGAAGACGGTGTCGACCTTGACCTCGCGCAGCGGCGTACCGGCCTCCAGGGCCATGTACTCCAGGGCCTTTTCGGCGGCCATGCGGTCCGACGGGTCCTGGAAGGAGGCCGGGTCCGGGACGGTGGCGCTCAGCGGGGCGCCCTGGCCGGGGTTGGTGCCCCAGGTGACGAACGGGGACAGGGAGGCGGCGTCGATGACGACCTCGGCGTCGAAGACGGCGTCCTCGTCGGTCTTCAGGGTCTTCCAGTACGCGACGGCGGCGTCCCAGTCCTCGCCCTTGGGCGCGTGGTCGCGGCCCTGCAGGTAGTCGAAGGTGGTCTGGTCCGGGGCGATCATGCCCGCGCGGGCGCCGGCCTCGATCGACATGTTGCAGATGGTCATCCGGGCTTCCACCGACAGCTTCTCGATGGCCGAGCCGCGGTATTCGAGGACGTAGCCCTGGCCGCCGCCGGTGCCGATCTTGGTGATGATCGCCAGGATCAGGTCCTTCGCGGTGACGCCGTCGGGCAGTTCGCCGTCGACGGTGATCGCCATGGTCTTGAAGGGCGCGAGCGGCAGCGTCTGGGTGGCCAGTACGTGCTCGACCTGCGAGGTGCCGATGCCGAACGCCAGCGCGCCGAAGGCGCCGTGGGTGGAGGTGTGGCTGTCACCGCAGACCACGGTCATGCCGGGCTGGGTCAGGCCCAGCTGGGGGCCGACGACGTGGACGACGCCCTGCTCGACGTCACCCAGCGGGTGCAGGCGCACGCCGAACTCGGCGCAGTTCTTGCGCAGCGTCTCCAGCTGGGTGCGCGAGACCGGGTCGGCGATCGGCTTGTCGATGTCGAGGGTCGGGGTGTTGTGGTCCTCGGTGGCGATGGTGAGGTCCAGGCGGCGCACCTGGCGGCCGTTCATGCGCAGGCCGTCGAAGGCCTGCGGGCTGGTGACCTCGTGGAGGAGGTGCAGGTCGATGTAGAGGAGGTCGGGCTCGCCTTCGGCGTGCCGGACGACGTGATCGTCCCAGACCTTTTCCGCGAGTGTCCTACCCATCGCTTTCCCTCCGACCGGCCGCAATGCCGGCCAACTCGTCCGATGCCGTGGTTTCCGGTCCCTTTGTGGGGGGGCGGGCGCCATTGCCTGTGCATCCAGCCTGACGCGTTCTCCGGAAAATTGAACTTGCGTTTCACAGAGTGAGACGCGAGTATCGTTGCATGGACAACAGTAGTGGCGTCGGCGTTCTCGACAAGGCGGCTCTGGTGCTCAGCGCACTGGAGTCCGGCCCGGCCACCCTGGCCGGGCTCGTAGGCGCCACCGGCCTGGCCCGCCCCACCGCGCACCGCCTGGCGGTCGCCCTTGAGCACCACCGTATGGTCGCGCGCGACATGCAGGGGCGCTTCATCCTCGGCCCCCGGCTCTCCGAGCTGGCCGCGGCGGCCGGTGAGGACCGCCTGCTGGCCACGGCCGGCCCGGTGCTCACGCACCTGCGGGACGTCACCGGCGAGAGCGCGCAGCTCTACCGCCGCCAGGGCGACATGCGCATCTGCGTCGCCGCCGCCGAGCGGCTCTCCGGTCTGCGGGACACCGTCCCCGTCGGCTCCACTCTCCCCATGAAGGCCGGCTCCGCCGCCCAGGTCCTGATGGCCTGGGAAGAGCCCGAGCGGCTGCACCGCGGCCTCCAGGGCGCCCGTTTCACCGCGACCGCGCTGTCCGGCGTACGCCGCCGGGGCTGGGCCCAGTCCATCGGCGAGCGCGAGCCGGGCGTCGCCTCGGTCTCCGCACCCGTGCGCGGGCCCTCAAACCGCGTCGTCGCCGCGGTCTCCGTCTCCGGGCCGATCGAGCGGCTGACCCGCCACCCGGGCCGGATGCACGCCCAGGCCGTCATCGACGCCGCCGGGCGCCTCAGCGAGGCGCTGCGCCGCAACGGCTAGGGCGACGGCCACGAGCTTTCGCCGGGTTGCACAGCCGCCGGCTGCGCTTTGTCCTCAATCGCCGGACGGGCTGAATTTCAGGCGGTCCGCGGCGGCCTCGCCCCGGCGGCTGACCGGTATGACGCCAGTAGCCGCCGCGAGGCCGAAGGCGGGCATGTCGGAGTAGATGCTCTCGTACGAGCCGGCGGGGACCGCGTAGGTCTCGTGCCAGATGCCCACATGGCCCTTGCCCGCGCGGGCGTAGCGGTTGAAGGCCGCCCATGCGGGGCGGTGCCGCCGGTCCTGGTCGGAGGCGTAGGCGAGCAGCTTCTCCTTGGACTCCCAGTACTGGAGGACGTAGACGATCCTCGGGCCGCCGAGGAGAAGGCGGTAGCCGAGCAGGCCGCTGGACTTGTCCTCGGAGAGCTCGCGCAGCATGCGCGGCATGGCGGTGAAGACCGGCCACCAGCTGCGCGGCGCGCGGAAGCGGTTGATCCTCATGCCGATGAGGAAGACGACGATGTCTCCTTCCGCGGCGGCGGTCTGGCGACCCGGAATCAGTTTGGCGCTCATGGTGGATCCCCCTGTGCGACACATTGGATAGCGGCACTATCCATGATTGGATAGTGGCACTCTCCAAGGAAGGGCGCAAGGGATGAGACTGGCCGAGTTGAGCGAGCGCAGCGGGGTCCCGAGCGCGACGATCAAGTACTACCTGCGCGAGGAACTCCTCCCCGCGGGCCTCCGGATCACCGCCACCCAGGCCGAGTACGGCGAAGAGCACCTGCGCCGGCTACGGCTCGTGCGCGCCCTGATCCAGATCGGCCGGGTGCCGGTGGCCACCGCCCGGGAGGTGCTGGCGGCGCTGGAGGACGAGTCGCTGGACCAGCACCGGCGCCTCGGCGCGGCCACCTGGGCGCTGCCGCACGGGCCGGCGCCGGACGAGAGCGACCCGGCGACCGGCGCCGCACGACGCGAAGTGGACCGGCTGCTGGCCGATTTGGACTGGCGCTTCAGCAGCGGGACCGCGGACTCCTCCCCGCCGTACCGGATGCTCGTGACCGCGGTCACCGCGCTGATGAAACTCGGCTACCCCTGCGACAGCGCGCACTTGGCGCCGTACGCCCGGATCGCCGCCCAGCTGGCCACGCGGGACCTGGACATGATCGAGGAGCGCGACACCCCGATGGAACAGGTCGAGGCCGCGGTCACGCTCACGGTGCTGTACGAGCCGGTGCTGCTGAGCCTGCGGCGGCTGGCGGAGGCGGAGGAATCCAACCGCCGCTTCGGGAAGGGGAACGAGACCGGGGCCGGGGCGGGGGCGGGGGCCGGATAGGCCGAAGGGCCCGGCGTCATTGACGCCGGGCCCTTCGATTCGCGTACCCCCGACCGGATTCGAACCGGCGCTACCGCCTTGAGAGGGCGGCGTGCTAGGCCGCTACACAACGGGGGCCTGCTTGTTTGTTTCTGTTTGGTGCGGTGTTACGGATACTGCGCTGGGGTACCAGGACTCGAACCTAGACTAAATGAACCAGAATCACTCGTGCTGCCAATTACACCATACCCCATGGTGTGTCAAGTACCCCCGACCGGATTCGAACCGGCGCTACCGCCTTGAGAGGGCGGCGTGCTAGGCCGCTACACAACGGGGGCCCCAGCAGGACCTCTTGGGAGAGATCCAGTACCCCCGACCGGATTCGAACCGGCGCTACCGCCTTGAGAGGGCGGCGTGCTAGGCCGCTACACAACGGGGGCTCGCACTGCGAAAAGTAATGCGCTGGGGTACCAGGACTCGAACCTAGACTAACTGAACCAGAATCAGTCGTGCTGCCAATTACACCATACCCCACCAAAACTCAACCCCCTGCATTGGGGGGTTTTGTTTGGTTACGCTCTCCGGTTCGGCTTTTCGGCCCGCACCGGGTGGCGCAGGAAGAACATTACCCGATGGGAGACGGGGCTCCAAAACGGGTATCCGCCGCCAGGAGTGCGGGCAGTTGTCCCAGGTCGGTGATCCGCCGCAGGTCGGACACGGTGGCCTGGTCGGCCGGGCCGGCCCGGTCCAGCCAGATACCGCACAGGCCTGCGGCGTCGGCACCGCGCGCGTCGGTGTCGGGCTGGTCGCCGACGTACGCCACCTCGTGCGGGGGCAGCGCGAGCGCGTCGCAGGCCGCGAGGAAGGCCTGCGGGGCGGGCTTGGCATGGCCCAGTTCGGCGGAGCAGAGCAGGACCTCGAAGCGGTCTCGCAGGCCGATCTGGCGCAGCTTGGGCTCCTGCTGGACGGCGCTGGAGTTGGACAGCGCGCCGTGCCGGTAGCCGGCGGCCGCGAGCGCGTCCAGGGCGGGCAGCACATCGGCGAACGCGGACCAGCGGGCGGCCTCGAAGTGCTCCCGGTAGCGGCCGAACCACGCGTCCGCCTCCGCGTCGTCCATCTCCCGGCCCAGGAAGTCCCTGGCCCGCTCCCGGCGCTGCTCGGCGAAGGTCACCTCCCCCGCGAGGAAACGGGCGTAGTGCCGCCGCATCACCTCACGCCAGAGGCCGAGGGCCCGCTCCGGACCGCCATGAGCGGGGAGCAGGCCCTCGGCCTCGAAGTGCGCGAGCGCGCCGTCGCGCTCGGCCCCGGAGTAGTCGAAGAGGGTGTCGTCGATGTCCCAGAGCACGGCGCGGATCGGCATGGGGCAGACGCTACCCGCCCAGCTTCGCCAGTGCCGCGTCGATGCGGGCGAGCGTGCGGTCGCGGCCCAGCACCTCCAGGGACTCGAAGAGCGGCAGGCCCACCGTGCGGCCGGTGACGGCCACGCGGACGGGGGCCTGGGCCTTGCCGAGCTTGAGGCCGTGGGCCTCGCCGGCGGCCAGGACGGCGTCCTTCAGCGACTCCGCGTTCCAGTCGGCGGCGGCGAGCTGCTCGCGGGCGGTGAGCAGCAGGGCGTCGGAGCCGTCCTTCATCGCCTTGAGCCAGGAGGCCTCGTCGTCCACCGGGGCGTCGAGGAAGAGGAAGTCGACGTTGGCGGTGATGTCGGACAGGACGGTGAGCCGGGTCTGGGCGTGCGGGGCGATGGCCTCCCAGGCCGCCTGGTCGAAGTTCTCCGGGGACCAGGGGGCGTGCGGGGCCCGCAGCCAGGGGCCGCAGGCCTCGGTGAAGGTCTTCACGTCGAGGCGGCGGATGTGGTCGGCGTTGATCGCCTCGGCCTTCTTGAGGTCGAAGCGGGCCGGGTTGGCGTTGACGTCCTTGATCTCGAAGGCCGCGACCATCTCGTCCATCGTGAAGGTGTCCTGGTCGGCGGAGAACGACCAGCCGAGCAGCGAGAGGTAGTTCAGCAGGCCCTGCGGGAGGAAGCCGCGCTCCCGGTAGAGGTTCAGCGAGGCCTGCGGGTCGCGCTTGGAGAGCTTCTTGTTGCCCTCTCCCATGACGTACGGAAGGTGGCCGAACTCGGGGACGTACTTGGCGACGCCCAGCTCGATCAGTGCCGCGTACAGGGCGATCTGGCGCGGGGTGGAGGAGAGCAGGTCCTCGCCGCGCAGGACGTGGGTGATCTCCATGAGCGCGTCGTCGACCGGGTTGACCAGGGTGTAGAGCGGGGCGCCGTTGGCCCGGACGATGCCGTAGTCGGGCACGTTCTCCGGGGTGAAGGTCAGCTCGCCGCGCACCAGGTCGGTGAAGGTGATGGGGTGGTCGGGAATCCGGAAGCGGACGATCGCGCTGCGGCCCTCGGCCTCGTAGGCGGCGGTCTGCTCGGCGGTGAGGTCGCGGCAGTGGCCGTCGTAGCCGGAGGGCTTGCCGGCGGCGCGGGCGGCGTCGCGGCGGGCGTCGAGCTCCTCGGTGGTGCAGTAGCAGCGGTAGGCGTGGCCGGCGTCCTGGAGCCTGGCCGCCACGTCCGCGTAGATGTCCATGCGCTGCGACTGGCGGTAGGGGGCGTGCGGGCCGCCGACCTCGGGGCCCTCGTCCCAGTCGAGGCCGAGCCAGCGCAGCGAGTCGAGGAGCTGCTCGTAGGACTCCTCGGAGTCACGGGCGGCGTCGGTGTCCTCGATGCGCAGGACCAGGGTGCCCTTGGCGTGCCGGGCGAAGGCCCAGTTGAACAGGGCGGTGCGGACCAGGCCCACGTGGGGGTTGCCGGTCGGGGACGGACAGAAACGTACGCGTACGGGTGCGCTAGCCACGCTTGATCACCTTGTTGGTGAGAGTGCCGATGCCTTCGATGGAGACGGCGACCTCGTCGCCGACGTTGAGCGGTCCGACCCCGGCCGGGGTGCCGGTGAGGACGACGTCGCCGGGGAGCAGCGTCATCGCCTCGGTGATGCTGACGATCAGGTCCTCGATGCCGTTGACCATCTCGCTGGTGCGGCCGGCCTGCCGCAGTTCGCCGTTGACGGTCGCGGTGATCGCGAGGTCGGAGGCGGCGGCTAGGTCGAGGCCGGTCTCGATCCAGGGGCCGAGCGGGCACGAGGAGTCGAAGCCCTTGGCCCGCGCCCACTGCTTCTCGGCCCGCTGGGTGTCGCGGGCGGTGACGTCGTTGGCGCAGGTGTAGCCGAGGATGACGTCCTTGACGCGCTCGCGCGGGACCTCGCGGCACATGCGGCCGATGACGACGGCCAGCTCGGCCTCGTGATGCACCTCGGAGGAGAACGAGGGGTACACGATCGGGTCGCCCGGGCCGATCACCGAGGTGGACGGCTTGAAGAACGCCCACGGCGAGTCCGGCACCTCGTTGCCCAGTTCCGCGGCGTGTGCGGCGTAGTTGCGGCCGATGGCCACGACCTTGCTGGGCAGTACGGGCGGCAGCAGCCGGACCTTGCTCAGCGGGACCTTGGTGCCGGAGAGCTCGAAGTCGGCGAACGGGACGCCCTTGATGATGTCGATGACCAGGCCGTCGGGCACGGTTTCCGTACCCTCGACCGCGCCGAAGGCGACATTGCCGTCGATGGAGAACCTGGCGATGCGCACGCTATTCCCTCACAGGGGTGACCGGGGACTGAGCCCCCAGCCTATTTGACGGCGCCCCCGCGGCGGCTCACTCCTCGCCGGGCGCCTTCATGAGCACCGTGCGGCGCGGGTTGGCCGTCTGCTGGGGCAGCGACCGGGGTTCGACGACATCGGCGCCCTCGGGCTCCGCGGCCTGCTCCGTCCCGCTCAGCGGCTCCGCGTCCTTGAGATGGGCGAGGGTGGTGCGGCGGGGGTTGGCTATGGGGCGGAACATCATGGTCGTCTTCATGAATCGTTCTGAGCCTTAGGAATTCGGGGCGCACGGGCGCGTTTGACGGCTTGCAACGGGGTGTAAAGCGTCAGGTTAGTGGCGTCCATTCCCCGAACCGGGTGACCGAGTCAACCAGTGTGCTGTGATTTTCCTCACCAACTACTGGACAAACCGGTCTAGTCGGACAGTGGATCAAGGTTGTCTAATCCGGCATTTCTCCCATTCGCTGACTCTTCGCCCATCAAGGACCGGGGTGCGGCCGATCGAGCCCCCCCGCGACTCGCGGGAATAACGTCCGAATTGGCCGTCTATCACCGATAGTTTCACCGACAACCGGTGACCCTGCCGGTGCGCTGAGTCACAGATTCCGTTCAATTGCATCGAAAGGGCTTCGGGCCTTGTTGGAGGATCCGGCACTGTGCTGGAATTCCCCGGACCGTCGCACAAATCGACCGGCGCGCAGGGGGCGCGTTCGAGCGCAGCGCGACGGCGAACAGGGCACCCGCCGGGGAGGGCGGGCCGGCCAAACTCGACACCGTCCCGCCGCCCGCGCGGGGGACGCCTGGTCCAGAGGTTGCGACGCTAGTGCAGGGACGTTTCAAGAGGGATGGCGGCGCTGCGGGCGAACCGGAACAGCGCGGTGGGACCGAACACGGCCCATCGCCGCGCCGGACGGATGAATCCGCAGAAGCCGGGACCACGGGCGCGCCGAACAGCGCGGGCCCGGTCCGCGGCACGGGTTCGAGCCCCAAGCACAGCTCGCGCATTGCCATGCGCAACTGGCGGATCAGCACCCGCCTGGTGTCGCTGCTCGCGCTGCCGGTGGTCGCCGCGACATCGCTGGGTGCGCTGCGCATCCAGACGTCGCTGGACAACGTCGATCAGCTGAGCAATGTGCAGGCGCTCACCGACCTGACGCAGCAGGCGACCAAGCTGGCCGCCGCGCTGCAGGACGAACGCGACAGCTCCGCCGGCCCGCTCAGCAGCAAGAGCGGCAAGAACGACACCGTCGTCGCCGCGCGTGAGGCCACGGACCAGGCCAAGGTCGGCTTCAACACCGCCATCAACGCGGGCATCCCGCAGAACCTGACGGGCGTCAACGCGTCCCTGGTCGCGATCAGCAAGCAGCTCGGCACGCTGAAGGCGATCCGCGAGGACGCGTACAGCGACGAGAACTACATCGCCCAGACCGTCACCGAGTACGACCAGCTGATCACCCAGCTGCTCCAGCTCTCCACCGACATGGCCGAGGCCTCCGGCAACTCGGACATGATCGCGAGCACCCGCGCCCTGGCCAGCTTCTCGGCGGCCAAGGAGTACGACTCCATCCAGCGCGCGATGATCAGCGCCGCGCTCGCCAACGGCAGGAACCTCCAGCCGAACGACTGGCGCTACCTGGAGACCGCCAACGAGGCGGAGACCACGACGCTCAAGCAGTTCCGGCAGATCTACGGCGAGGGCAAGGCGGCCGACCTGCTGGATCCGCTGAACGCCGACCGGAACGACCAGATCGCCGCGGTGGACACCCTGCAGGAGCGGGTGGCGGCCACCGAGGACGGCATCAACAACATCGAAGGCTCCTACCTGGACTGGGACGACCAAGCCCGGACCAAGCTGGAGACGATGAAGAAGATCGAGCAGAACCTGCTGAACGACATGACACAGCAGGCTCTGAAGCTCCAGAACGAGGCGGAGCAGGAGGCGTACATCAACGGCGCCCTCATCCTGCTGGTCCTGGGCCTGTCGGTCGTCGGCGCGTTCGTCGTGGCCCGTTCCATGATCCGCTCGCTGCGCCGGCTGCAGGAGACGGCCCAGGAAGTCGCCCAGAAGCGGCTGCCCGAACTGGTCAAGCACCTGTCGGAGTCCGACCCGCAGGACGTGGACACCTCGGTCGAGTCGATCGGCATCACCAGCCGCGACGAGATCGGCCAGGTCGCCCGCGCGTTCGACGAGGTCCACCGCGAGGCGGTCCGGCTGGCCGCCGAGCAGGCGCTGCTGCGAGGCAACGTCAACGCGATGTTCACCAACCTCTCGCGCCGCAGCCAGGGCCTCATCCAGCGTCAGCTGAGCCTGATCTCCGAGCTGGAGGCCCGCGAGGCCGACCCGGACCAGCTGTCCTCGCTGTTCAAGCTGGACCACCTCGCGACCCGTATGCGCCGGAACGGTGAAAACCTCCTGGTCCTCGCGGGCGAGGAGCCGGGCCGCCGGTGGACCCGGCCGGTCCCGCTGGTCGACGTGCTGCGCGCCGCGGCCTCCGAGGTGGAGCAGTACGAGCGGATCGAACTGACGTCTGTACCGGGCGCCGAGGTCAACGGCCGTATCGTCAACGACCTCGTCCACCTGCTCGCCGAGCTGCTGGAGAACGCCACCTCGTTCTCCTCGCCGCAGACCAAGGTGCGGGTCACCGGTCACGCGCTGCCCGACGGCCGCGTACTGATCGAGATCCACGACACCGGCATCGGCCTGTCCCCCGAGGACCTGGCCGACATCAACGAGCGCCTGGCCAACCCGCCGACGGTGGACGTCTCCGTCTCCCGCCGCATGGGCCTGTTCGTGGTCGGCCGGCTGTCCCTGCGTCACGGCATCCGCATCCAGCTCCGCCCGTCGGACTCCGGCGGCACCACGGCGCTGGTCATGCTGCCGGTGGACGTCACCCAGGGCGGCGCCAAGGCCAAGCCCGGCACCGCCGGACGCAGCCAGCAGCCCGGTATGCCCGGCGGCCAGGGTGGCCCCGGCGGCCTGGCCGCGGGGCTCGCCTCCGGCCCGGCGAACGGCAACGGTCAGGTCGGCCGGCCGCCGCAGCGCGGCCAGGTTCCCGGCTCCGAGCCCCGCCCGGCCCTGAACTCCGGCCCCGGGAACAACGGTTCGCCGCAGGGCGGCCGTCACCAGGGTCCGCGTCCGGCCGGCAGCCCCGGTGGACCCGGCATTCCCAGCGGTCCCGGCGGTCCCGGCAACGGCCGTCAGGCTCCGGCCCCGGCTCCGCAGCGTACGAACCCCAGCTGGGCGGACTCCGGCCAGCCGCAGCGCGGCGGCGGCGCACCGCAGCCGGTGCCGGCCTCGGCCTCCACCGACCGGCCGCGTGGTCACGAGGACGTCGACTCCACCCAGGCGTTCGAGCGCCCGGACTTCAACAGCGTTCCGCACACCGGCCCGCAGCGCGGCCCCGGCAGCGCCCCGCGTCCGGCTGCGGCCCCTGCCCCGGTGCAGCAGCCGGTGGACGCCACGCAGCCGATCCCCCGCCCGGACTTCGACGCCCCGTACCCGGGTCCGCAGGGCCCTGGCGGGTTCACCCGCAGCGATGTGTTCCAGCCGCCGGCCAACGGCGCCCGCCCGGCCCCCGCTCCGGCGCCTCAGGCGCCGCGTCCGGTGGCTCCGCAGGCCCCCGCCCCGGCGCCGGTCCCGCAGCAGCAGCGGCCCCAGCAGCCGCTGCCGCCCGCCGCCGAGCCGATGGCACTGCCGCCTGCGCCGATGCGCGGTGACGAGCGCAGCCCGATATTCGAGGCCCTGGAGTCGGACTGGTTCCGCAGCGGCCGGGTCGAGCGGATGCAGCAGGTGCACGTGGAGCGCGGTCCGTCCGCGCCCGCCCCGCAGCAGCAGCAGCCGCCGCAGCCCAGGCCCCAGCAGCAGCCGGACAACCAGGCCCCTCAGCCCCCGCAGCAGGCTCCCCAGCCCCCGCAGCGGGTCCGTGCCCAGCAGCCGCCGCAGCAGCCCCAGCAGCCGCCGCGTCAGCAGCACCAGCCGCAGCGCCCCGGCACTTCGGCACCCCAGCACCAGCCCCAGCACCAGCCCTCGCAGCCGCCGCGCCGCGAGACCCCGACGTGGCGCCCGACGCCCAACGACGAGGTCTGGCAGCGCGCCGAGCAGGTCCGCGAGCCGTCGGCCGGCGGGATCACCCCTTCCGGGCTGCCGCGCCGCGTACCGCGCGCCAACCTGGTTCCGGGCGGTGCCGCTCCTCAGCAGGCACCCGAGGGCGGACCCCAGGTCTCGCGGGCACCCGACGACGTGCGCGGACGCCTGACCAACCTCCGACGCGGTATCCAGCAAGGCCGCCAGGCCGGTTCCCCGACGGACGGTCAGGGCTTTAGCACCACTCACCAGCAGGAGCGTTAGTTGAGCACCATGAGCCAGGCGGCACAGAATCTGAACTGGTTGATCACGAACTTCGTGGACAACACCCCCGGGGTGTCCCACACCGTCGTGGTCTCGGCCGACGGCTTGCTGCTGGCGATGTCCGAGGGCTTCCCCCGGGACCGCGCCGACCAGCTCGCCGCCGTCGCCTCCGGACTGACCTCGCTGACCGCGGGTGCCTCCAGGATCTTCGAGGGCGGCAGCGTCAACCAGACCGTCGTGGAGATGGAACGCGGCTTCCTCCTGCTGATGTCGGTCTCCGACGGCTCCTCGCTGGCCGTCCTCGCCCACCCCGAGTGCGACATCGGTCTCGTGGGGTACGAGATGGCCCTGCTCGTCGACCGAGCGGGCGCCGTCCTGACCCCGGACCTGCGCGCAGAACTGCAAGGCAGCCTGCTGGGCTGAGCAAAAAGCCTCACGTACCACCACGCAGTGCCCTAGATTCGCGACCGCTTCCGCTCGATCCGGAGGACCCATGACACCGCCGCCCGCCTCGCCCGGCCCGTACGGCGCATCCCACCATGCGCCGTACGGGGGCGAAGGCGACCAGCCGCTGGTGCGGCCGTACGCCATGACCGGTGGCCGCACCCGGCCTCGCTACCAGCTCGCCATCGAGGCGCTGGTCAGCACGTCCGCCGAACCGGGTGCGTACCAGGGGCTGCTCCCCGAGCACCAGCGCATCTGCCACCTGTGCCGCGAGCTCAAGTCGGTCGCGGAGATCTCGGCCCTGCTGGCGATCCCGCTCGGTGTGGCCCGCATTCTGGTGGCCGACCTGGCCGAGGCCGGGATGGTCTCCATCCACCAGCCGAGCAGCAGCGAGGCCGGCGGACAGCCCGATGTGACATTGCTCGAAAGGGTGCTCAGTGGACTTCGCAAGCTCTAGGCCCGGGCAGCAGGCGGCATACGGAGGTCCGCCCACTGCTCGTTCCACCACCTCGGCCAAGATCGTGGTGGCGGGCGGCTTCGGCGTGGGCAAGACCACGTTCGTGGGCGCGGTCTCGGAGATCAACCCGCTGCGCACGGAGGCCGTCATGACCTCCGCGTCGGCCGGGATCGACGACCTGAGCCATGTCGCCGACAAGACCACGACCACCGTGGCCATGGACTTCGGCCGTATCACGCTCGACGACGACCTGATCCTGTACCTGTTCGGTACGCCGGGACAGGACCGTTTCTGGTTCATGTGGGACGACCTGGTGCGCGGCGCGATCGGCGCCGTGGTCCTGGTCGACACCCGCAGGCTGGCCGACTGCTTCCCGGCGGTCGACTACTTCGAGAACAGCGGGCTGCCGTTCGTCATCGCCCTCAACGGCTTCGACGGGCACCAGCCCTACCGTCCGGAGGAGGTGCGCGAGGCTCTGCAGATCGGCCCCGACGCCCCGATCATCACTACGGACGCCCGGCACCGTGCCGAGGCGAAGAGCGCGCTGATCACGCTCGTTGAGCATGCGCTGCTCGCTCGCCTCAAGTAAGCGCTCCAGTCTGCCAGTTGCGGCACGGACCGGCTGTGTCTTTGACACGGCCGGTCTTTGCGTTCATAACGTTTCGACAGAGAATCGACCGGGCTCCGAACACCCGCTGCTCCTGATCGGCTTCATAGAGCACCGATCTAGCACACATCAGCGAATACTTTGCCACAGTTTTAACTTTTTGCCCGTTTTTTCAAGCGCGATTCCCGTACTTGGGACTGTCTGCACGAGGTTTGTAGAGCGGCCCCATGACGTGCTGGAATTCGTCGAACCCGACAGTAGTAACGGCGCTATCAGTGCCGTCGCCGAGAGGTTGTTGGTCGAGTGAGGAACACAAGGCGAGCAGAGCCGGGTGCCGCGGACCATCCGCGTGGCAACTTCACCCCGCCTGCGCGATACGGGACGCCCGCTCCCGACGCCCCGTCGGAGATGTCCGTCGAGGCGCCCGCGGCGGGTCCGGGCAGCCGCTTCGCCATCCGCAACTGGCGGGTGGGTACGCGCCTGAACGCGATCCTCATCATCCCCGTCCTCGTCGCCCTTGTCTTCGGCGTCTTCCGGGTGCAGAGCTCCGTGCAGACCTGGCGGCAGGCCGACGACGCCGTGCGCGTCGCCAAGCTGGTGGCGGCGGCCTCCGTCTACGCCAACGCGGCGATCAACGAGCGAGATGTCTCGGTCGTCCCCCTGCTTAAGGGAGACACCAAGAACGCCAAGGTGGTGGCCGCCCGCGAGGCGACCGACACGGCAGGCGACGCCTTTGACGCCGCTGTCGCCCAGATGCCTCAGACCCCGGCCCTGATCAAGCGCGTCAAGCTGGTCCGCGACGGCGAGAAGCAGCTGGCCGCGCTGCGCGCGGCCTCCTTCACCCGCAAGCTGCCCGGCGTACGGACCGAGGAGGGCTACCACGCCGTTCAGCACCCGCTGATGGAGCTCTCGAACGAACTCGGGTTCGGCAGCAGCAACCAGGCCAGCTTCGGCCGCACCCTGTACGCCATCTCGCTCACCCAGGCCGCCGAGTCGCTCATGCGGTCCATCGGCACCCACCTCCTGGTCGAGGACCGCAGCAAGCTGGCGGACGGCGAACTCAGCACTCAGCTCACGGCCTTCGCCTCCTACGCCTATCTGCAGCAGGTCGCGCTGGAGGAGTTCCAGGGCGGCGGCACCGACCAGGACATCGCCGAGCTCGCGAAGGTGACGAAGGAGGCCACCGCCAAGGGCCAGGAGCAGATCGCCCAGGCCAAGGAGCAGGCCGCGGCGGCGGGCGTGACCTTCGTCGCCCCGCCAGGTGACCTGACCACGATGGTCAAGGCGATCGCCTCCGGGAAGTCCCCCTCGGACCTGGCCAAGGTGGGCGTCACGCCCACCACGTGGTTCGCGGCCTCGACCCTCGGCTTCGACGCCTACCGCGCCATCGAGGTCTACCTCACCGACAACGCCCTCAACGACACCCAGAACGTCGCGGACAGCGCGCGCACCGACGCCATCGTGAACTCCGCGGTCGTGCTGGTCGCCCTGATCATCGCCTTCATCGTGGCCGCCATGATGGCCCGCTCGATGAGCAACAGCATGCGCCGCCTGCGCAACGGCGCCTTCGAGGTCGCCGAGAAGCGCCTGCCCGCACTGGTCGACCAGCTCTCGCGCACCGAGCCGGGCCGGGTCGACACCCGCATCCAGCCCATCCCGATCAACTCCCAGGACGAGATCGGCGAGGTCGCCCGCGCCTTCGACCAGGTCCACCGCGAGGCCGTCCGGCTCGCCGCCGAGCAGGCGCTGCTGCGAGGGAACGTCAACGCGATCTTCACCAACCTCTCGCGCCGCAACCAGGGCCTCATCCAGCGCCAGCTCACCCTGATCACCGAGCTGGAGAACAACGAGGCGGACCCGGACCAGCTGGAGAACCTCTTCAAGATGGACCACCTCGCCACGCGCATGCGGCGCAACGGCGAGAACCTCCTGGTCCTCGCCGGCGAGGAGCCCGGCCGCCGCTGGAACCAGCCGGTCCCGCTGGTTGACGTCCTGCGCGCCGCGGCCTCCGAGGTGGAGTCGTACGAGCGCATAGAGCTGGTCGGCATCCCGGACACCGAGATCCACGGCACAGCCGTGACCGACATGGTCCACCTGCTGGCCGAGCTGCTGGAGAACGCCACCACGTTCTCCTCCCCGCAGACCAAGGTCCGGGTCACCGCGACCCGGCTGCCCGACGGCCGCGTCATGGTCGAGATCCACGACAAGGGCATCGGCCTCACCGCCGAGGACTTCGCGGACATCAACCACAAGCTGGCCGACCCGCCGACCGTGGACGCCTCGATCTCCAAGCGCATGGGCCTGTTCGTGGTCGGCCGCCTCGCCGACCGGCACGGCATACGCGTCCAGCTCCGCCCGTCGGGCGAGCAGGCCGGCACCACCTCGCTGGTGATGCTCCCCGAGCCGATCACCCACGGTGGCGGCGGCGAGGACCTGGTCTCTCCCGAGGACGACTTCACCGTCTCCCGGATCGTCCCCGAGCACGACACCCAGAACTTCGAGGCCTACGCCCCGACCGCCGCCGAACTCGGCTTCGACGACACCCGCTACGAGGCCGTCCAGGTCCCGGACGACGCGCGCGCCCTGGACCCCGTGGGCCGCTCCCTGATGCGCGAGGAACGCCGCGCCCAGCTGGAGGCCGCCACCGGCGACCGTCCGGAGGAGCAGTCCTACGACACCTACGAGCCTCAGTCCTACGCGGAGCAGGAGCCCTACGCCCAGCCGCAGGCCTACTCCTACGAGGCCAACGGCTACGACGAGCACGCGTACAGCGAGCAGCCCCAGCCGCAGCCGTACGAGCAGCCCTACACCGACCCTGGTTACGCCGAGCCCGCGTACCAGGAGGCCCCGTCCTACCAGGACGACTGGCCGTCGCAGCCGCAGCCCCAGCCGCAGGCCTACGACAACGGTTACGGCTACCAGGACCCGCAGCCTGTCGCGGATTCCGGTGCTTCCTCCCCGACTGCCCCCTTTGAGGCGCCGGAGCGCGTAGGCTTCGAGCGACCGGGACCCAGCTCCAGTGTGTCCAACTCGCTGACCGACGCGGGCCTGCCGCGTCGCGACCGCGGGTGGCCGTCCGCCGAGCAGCCCGCGGCCCCGGCACCGCTACCGCTTCCCGCACAGGCGGCGCAGCCTCCGGCCCCGGCTCCCGCCGCGGTGCCGGCGCAGAACGGCAACGACGACTGGCGTTCCGCGAACGACCAGAACTGGCAGCGGGCCGAGCAGGCCCGCGAGCCCAAGGCGGGTGGGGTCACCCCCTCCGGCCTGCCCCGACGGGTCCCCAAGGCCAACCTGGTCCCGGGCACCGCACAGCAGACTCCGCAGAGCGGCCCCTCGGTCTCTCGTGCACCCGAGGACGTACGAGGCCGGCTGAGCAATCTGCGGCGCGGTGTCCAGCAGGGACGCACTGCGGGAACTGACACGAACGGCCAGGGCTTCGGCCCCAATCACCAGGAGCGTTAGTTGAGTCCGATGAGCCAGGCGGCACAGAACCTGAACTGGTTGATCACCAATTTCGTGGACAACACCCCCGGGGTGTCCCACACGGTTGTGGTCTCTGCCGACGGCCTGCTGCTGGCGATGTCCGAGGGCTTCCCGCGGGACCGGGCGGACCAGCTCGCCGCGGTCGCCTCGGGTCTGACCTCGCTGACGGCGGGTGCCTCCCGCATCTTCGAGGGCGGCAGCGTCAACCAGACCGTCGTGGAGATGGAACGCGGCTTCCTCTTCCTCATGGCCGTCTCTGACGGTTCGTCACTGGCCGTACTGGCGCACCCCGAGTGCGACATCGGCCTCGTGGGCTACGAGATGGCCCTGCTCGTCGACCGAGCGGGGTCGGTCCTCACCCCGGATCTACGCGCCGAACTGCAGGGCAGCCTGCTCAACTAGCAGACAGGCATGCGGACGCGTCTGAGTCACCGTAGGGTGCGTGCTCAGACGCGTCGACCCAGCCGGAGGAGGAACCGTGGCAACGCCCCCAGGCGGAGATGAGTACGGCAATCCGCAACAGCAGCCGCCCTACAAGCGGTTCAACTTCCCCTCGGCCCCGAGCCCGGAGCCGAGGCGGCCGCCGCAGCACCGGCAGCCGAGGATTCAGCCGTACGAGTCTCCGCAGGCACCACCCCCGCAGCCGCGCACCGCGCGCGCCGCCGGCCGTCCCACGCCCATGGGCTCGGACGGCGCGCCACTGGTGCGCCCGTACGCCATGACCGGTGGCCGGACCCGGCCGCGCTACCAGCTCGCCATCGAGGCGCTGGTCAGCACGACGGCCGAACCGGCGCAGCTGCGGGGGCAGTTGCCGGAGCACCAGCGGATCTGCATCCTCTGCCGGGACATCAAGTCGGTCGCGGAGATCTCCGCACTCCTCACCATCCCCCTCGGCGTTGCCCGAATCCTCGTCGCCGACCTGGCCGAGGCGGGCCTCGTCGCCATCCACCAGCCCGGTGGCGACGAAGCCGCGGGTGGTCAGCCAGACGTGACACTGCTCGAAAGGGTGCTCAGTGGACTTCGCAAGCTCTAGCGGTCCTCCAGCTCGCTCAACCACCTCTGCGAAGATCGTGGTGGCGGGCGGCTTCGGCGTGGGGAAGACCACGTTCGTAGGTGCCGTATCGGAGATCAACCCGCTGCGTACCGAAGCCGTGATGACGTCGGCCTCCGCCGGCATCGACGACCTGACCCACGCGCCGGACAAGACCACGACCACCGTGGCCATGGACTTCGGCCGTATCACGCTCGACGAGGACCTGATCCTCTACCTGTTCGGCACCCCCGGGCAGGACCGGTTCTGGTTCATGTGGGACGACCTGGTGCGCGGCGCCATCGGCGCGGTCGTGCTGGTCGACACCCGGCGGCTCGCCGACTGCTTCCCGGCGGTCGACTACTTCGAGAACAGCGGGCTGCCCTTCGTCATCGCCCTCAACGGCTTCGACGGCCAGCAGCCGTACAAGCCCGAGGAGGTGCGCGAGGCCCTGCAGATCGGGCCGGAGGCGCCGATCATCATCACGGACGCGCGGCACCGCGGCGAGGCGAAGAGCGCGCTCATCACGCTCGTGGAGCACGCGCTGATGGCGCGGCTGCGGTAGAAACACGGCGTGCGCAACGCGAAGGGGCCCGCACCGGCTGGTGCGGGCCCCTCGCGTGTTGTGTCAGCTGCGCCAGCTGTGCGGGGCGGAGAAGCCGCCCTGGCGCTCCAGGCGGCGCCAGCCCGCGACGGAGCGCGGCTGGGTGTACTCGGTCGCTTCGCGACCGGCGGCGCGGGCCAGCAGGACGGCGGTCAGGGCCGCCAGCTCCTCGTCGCTGGCCGCGCCCTTCTCGACGCGGACGAGTGTGGCATCAGCAGGGGTGCTCACAGTGGTCGTTTCTCCCTTACCGGTGACGTTACTGAGGCGGGTTGCCGTGCTTGCGCGACGGCAGGTCGGCGTGCTTGGTGCGCAGCATCGCGAGTGAGCGGATCAGGACCTCGCGGGTCTCCACGGGGTCGATCACGTCATCCACCAGTCCACGCTCCGCTGCGTAGTAAGGGTGCATGAGCTCGCTTTTGTATTCCTTGACCATGGCTGTGCGCATGGCCTCGGGGTCGTCGGCCTCGGCGATCTGCTTGCGGAAGATGACATTGGCGGCACCCTCGGCGCCCATCACCGCGATTTCGTTGGTCGGCCAGGCGTAGGTGAGGTCGGCGCCGATGGACTGGCTGTCCATGACGATGTACGCACCTCCGTAGGCCTTGCGCAGGATCAGCGAGATCCTGGGCACGGTGGCGTTGCAGTACGCGTACAGCAGCTTGGCACCGTGCCGGATGATGCCACCGTGCTCCTGGTCGACGCCCGGAAGGAAGCCGGGGACGTCCAGAAGGGTGACGAGGGGGATGTTGAAGGCGTCGCACAGCTGGACGAAGCGCGCGGCCTTCTCACTGGCCTCGATGTCCAGGACACCGGCCAGGTGCTGGGGCTGGTTGGCGACGATGCCGACGACCTGGCCGTCCAGGCGGGCCAGGGCGACGATGATGTTGCGCGCCCAGCGCTCGTGGATCTCCAGGTAGTCGCCGTCGTCGACGAGCTCCTCGATCACCTTGTGCATGTCGTAGGGCCGGTTGCCGTCCGCCGGGACCAGGTCCAGCAGCACCTCGGAGCGCCGGTCGGCGGGGTCGGCGGTGGGGGTGGGCGGCGGGTTCTCCCGGTTGTTCTGCGGGAGCATCGACAGCAGGTAGCGGACCTCTTCGATGCAGGTCTGCTCGTCGTCGTAGGCGAAGTGCGAGACGCCGGAGACCTCGGAGTGGACGTCGGCGCCGCCGAGGCCGTTCTGGGAGATCTTCTCGCCGGTGACGGCCTGGACGACGTCCGGGCCGGTGATGAACATCTGCGAGGTCTCGCGGACCATGAAGACGAAGTCGGTGAGTGCCGGGCTGTAGGCCGCGCCGCCCGCGCAGGGGCCGAGCATCACGGAGATCTGCGGGATGACGCCGGAGGCGCGGGTGTTGCGCTGGAAGATGCCGCCGTAGCCGGCGAGCGCGGAGACGCCCTCCTGGATCCGGGCGCCGGCGCCGTCGTTCAGCGACACCAGGGGTGCACCGGCCGAGATGGCCATGTCCATGATCTTGTGGATCTTGGTGGCGTGGGCCTCGCCCAGCGCGCCGCCGAAAATCCGGAAGTCGTGCGCGTATACGAAGACCGTGCGGCCGTGGACGGTGCCCCAGCCGGTGATCACACCGTCGGTGTACGGACGCTTCGCCTCCAGGCCGAAGCCGGTGGCGCGGTGCCGGCGCAGCGGTTCGACCTCGTTGAAGGAGCCCTCGTCGAGCAGCAGCTCGATGCGCTCGCGAGCCGTCAGCTTGCCCTTGGCCTTCTGGGCCTCGGTGGCACGGTCGCTGGGTCCGCGCCGGACCTGCTCGCGGATGGCGTGCAGCTCTGCCACTCGGCCTCGGGCGTCGTTCGCCACGGTTACGGGCTCGGTCGGCACTTCGTCCAAAACGCTCATGTCATCGACCTTACGAGCGATGGCCCCTTAATTTCGGCGTCGACTCCGCACAGACTCCGGCCCCACTTCATGGAGCATCTGGACAGAACCAACACAAGAAAGGCCCCGCGCGGCGGGCGCGGGGCCGATTCTTTGTGCCGTTCGTCCTACTGGGCGTTACCTCCCGGCAACAGCCTCGGCAAGTGCCAGGACACGGCGTGCGTCCTCCACATGGAGGTTCTCGATCATCTTTCCGTCGACCGTGACCACTCCCCTGCCCTCCGCCGCGGCCTCCTCGAAGGCGGCGATGATGCGGGCGGCCTTGTCGGCTTCCTCCTGCGAGGGGGCGAAGGCGTTGTTGCAGATCTCCACCTGCTTGGGGTGGATCAGCGTCTTGCCGTCGAAGCCGAACTGCCGGCCCTGTACGCACTCCGCCTCGAAGCCCGCGAGGTCGGTCACGTCGTTGTAGACGCCGTCCAGGATCACCTTGCCGGTGGCCCGGGCGGCGAGCAGCGCCAGCGACAGCCCGGTGAGGAGCGGGGCCCGGCCCGGGACGTGCTCGGCGTGCAGTTCCTTGGCCAGGTCGTTGGTGCCCATGACCAGGACGGTGAGGCGGTCGGAGGCGGCGGCGATCGCGCGGGCGTCGAGCATGGCCTGCGGGGTCTCCACCATGGCCCAGATCGCGGTACGGTCCGGGGCCCCGGCGGCTTCGAGGGCGCGCTCGATGGCGTGCACCGTCTCCGGCGAGTCCACCTTGGGGACCACGACGGCGTCCGGCCCGGCCTCGGCGGCGGCCCGCAGGTCGTCCTCGTGCCAGGGGGTGCCGGGCGAGTTCACCCGGATGGTGACCTCGCGGTAGCCGTACTCCCCCGAGGCCGCCGCCGCGGCGACGCGCTTGCGGGCGTCCGCCTTGGCGTCGGGGGCGACGGAGTCCTCCAGGTCGAGGATCAGCGCGTCGGTGGGGATGGACTTGGCCTTTTCGAGGGCCCGCTCGTTGGCGCCGGGCATGTACAGCACGGAGCGGCGGGGCCGCAGGATGGCGTCGGTCATGTCAGCTCTGCTCCTTCTGCGCGGCTCGCTGAACGGCTTCGTACGCGGCGTCGTAGGCCTTGGCCAGTTCGGGGTCACGGGCGGCCAGGGCATCGGCCAGTTCGGCGACCACCTGGCACTGCTTGAAGGTCGCGTCGTCCTGCATCTTGCCGTCGATCATCACCGCGCCGGTGCCGTCGCCCATGGCGTCGATCACCCTGCGGGCCCAGGCCACGTCGGCGGGGGCCGGGGAGAAGACCTTCTTCGCGATGTCGATCTGCACCGGGTGCAGGCTCCACGCGCCGACGCAGCCCAGCAGGAAGGCGTTGCGGAACTGGTCCTCGCAGGCGAGGACGTCCTTGATGTCGCCGAAGGGGCCGTAGTACGGCAGGATCCCGTGCGCGGCGCAGGCGTCCACCATGCGCGCGATCGTGTAGTGCCACAGGTCCTGCTGGTAGGTGATGCGGGGCAGCTCGGGGGCCCCGTCGATGTCCGGAAGGCCCTTGGGGTCCTCGCGGACCAGGTATCCGGGGTGCCCGCCGCCGACGCGGGTGGTCTTCATCCGGCGGCTGGCCGCCAGGTCGGCGGGGCCGAGCGAGATGCCCTGCATGCGCGGGCTGGCTCCGGCGATCTCCTCGACGTTGGCGACGCCGCTGGCCGTCTCCAGGATCGCGTGGACGAGGATCGGGCGGGTGAGGCCGGCCTTGGCTTCGAGCTGGGCCAGGAGGCGGTCCACGTAGTGGATGTCCTCGGCGCCCTCGACCTTGGGCACCATCACGACGTCCAGCTTGTGCCCGATCTCGGTGACGAGGGTGAGGAGGTCATCCAGCGCCCACGGCGAGTCCAGGCTGTTGATCCGTGTCCACAGCTGCGTCTCGCCGAACTCGGTGGCCTTGGCGATCTCCACGAGGCCGGCCCTCGCGGCCTCCTTGCGGTCCGCCGCGACAGCGTCCTCCAGGTTGCCCAGGAGTACGTCGACCTTCGACGCGATCGACGGCACCTTGGCCGCCATCTTCTCGTTGCTCGGGTCGAAGAAGTGGATCATCCGCGACGGCCGGAACGGCACCTCCCGTACGGGGGCCGGGGCCCCCACGGCCAGCGGTCGGAAGAAGTCCTTCGCGGAACGCATGCGATCTCCCAGGTCGGTTCGAGGGTGGGGAGGCTACGGCCGACACCTTATGGCCGCACGGGCGGTTACGTTACTGGTCGGTACGTGTGCCCTTGGTCACCGCACGTCCGACGACCCGAACTGTACGGTGGCGAGCGAATCTTCCGGGAGGGGTCCCCGCATGGCTGTGACGGTACACACGCTGACGTATTACCCGGTGAAGGGCTGCGCGGGCGTCTCCGTGGCCGCCGGCGAGGTGGCCGAGGTGACCGCGACGGGGCTCGCCCATGACCGCGCCTTCATGGTCGTCGACGCCGGTGACGGCTCCTTCCGCAGCCAGCGCAACGACCCCCGCCTCGCCGTCGTCGGGGCCGGAGTGCTCGACGACGGCAAGCGGCTGCGGCTCACCGCTCCGGGCGCGGGCACCCTGGAGCTGGATGTCGCCTTCGACGGCGAGCGCCGCGAGGTCAGCCTCTTCGGGCGGCCCATGGGCGAGGCCGTCGACCAGGGAGCGGAGGTCGCCGGCTGGTTCTCGGACCTCCTCGGCTCCCGCTGCCGTCTGGTCAGGGTCCGCCCCGGCTTCGACCGCGACGGCTGGGGCGAAAACCCCGGCAAGGTCAACTTCGCGGACGCCCACGCCATTTCGCTGGCCTCCCTGGCCTCCCTCGACGACCTCAACGGCCGCATCCTCGAACGAGGCGCCGAGCCCGTCCCCATGGACCGCTTCCGCGCCAACATCGTCATCACCGGCTGGCCCGGCCCCCACACCGAGGACCGCTTCCGCCACCTCACCATCGGCACCGTCGGCCTCGGCTACTCCGTACGCGCCATGCGCTGCGCCGTCCCCATGGTCGACCAGGCCACCGGGCGCCCGTCCGGACCCGAGCCGATCCGCACGCTGGCCGGCTACCGGCGGGAGCCCGACTACGACGGGAAGGTCAGCTTCGCCACGAAGGCAGCGGTCCTGCGGGAGGGCACGCTCGCGGTGGGCGACGAGGTGCGGGTTCACACCTGGGAGGCGGGCTTCCAGCCGTAGGTGAGCTGGGGCAGGTTCTCCATGTTGGCGCTGCCGTCGTTGGTGTCGGTGACGGTGAAACCGTGGCGCTCGTAGAAGGCGCGGGCGTCGGCGTTGGCCTGGAAGACGTGCAGTGACAGTCCGCCGGGGCTGTGCCGTCTGACCTCGTCGAGCAGAAGCGTGCCGATTCCCCGGCGGCGGGCGCCGGGGAGGAGGTAGAGCTGGTCCAGCAGGCCGGCCCCTTCCAGCACCGCGTATCCCAGCACCTCGCCGTCCCGGACCGCCACCCACACGCGGCACTCCTTCAGGACGACCTGCTCCACCCAGCGCCGCACTTCGTCGTCCGAGCGCCTGCGGGGCGGAAGATAGGGCATCGTCGCCTCGCGCGAGGCGCTGTGGATGTGGGCGATCGCCGTCGCGTCCGCCGCCGTCGCCTGCCGTATTACGTCCGCCACTCCGTCTGGCACGCGATCAACGTATGCGTACGATGCGCGCGTGAGCGAGCCAATAGAACTGATTGTCTTCGACTGCGACGGCGTCCTGGTCGACACCGAACGCATCGCGGTCCGCGCCCTCCTCGCCATGGGCCCCGAACTGGGCTGGCCGCTCACCGAGGCCGAGATCCTCACCCGGTTCATCGGCCGCAACGCCCAGGCCATGACCGACGAGGTCAGCGCCCGCCTGGGGGCCGCGGCCGCCGCCCCGTGGCACGCCCGGTTCCGCGCTCTGCACGCGGAGTACGTCGATGCCGGGCTGACCGTCGTCGACGGGATCCACGAGACCCTCGCGGCGATCTCGCTGCCGACGTGTGTGGCCTCCAGCGGCAGCCACGACAAGATGCGCCACACCCTGGGCCGCACCGGGCTGTACGACCACTTCGCCGGCCGGATCTTCAGCGCCGACGACCCCGAGGTGGCCCGGGGCAAGCCCGCCCCCGATCTGTTTCTGCACGCCGCCGCGCGCATGGGCGTACGCCCCGAGGCCTGCGTGGTCATCGAGGACAGCCGCCCCGGCGTCAGGGCCGCCCGCGCCGCCGGGATGCGTTCCTTCGGCTACGCCGGCGGGGTCACGCCGGCGCAGTGGCTGGCGGGCCCGGACACCGTCGTCTTCGAGGACATGCGCGAGCTGCCGGAGCTGCTCAGCCGGGCAGCCGGTCCGTGACGGGCGCGCCGAACCACCGTGGCATCCGGCTGAGCAGATCCGCCTGGTCCTCGCCGGCCCAGGCCACGTGACCGTCCGGCCGCAGCAGCACGGCGGGCACGTCCAGTTCCTCGCTGACGTCGACGACGTGGTCCACCCGGTCCGCCCAGCCCGCCACCGAGAGCCGGCCGGTCTGATCGAGCAGCAGCCCGCGGCCGCCGTGCGTCAGTTCGTAGAGGCGGCCCCGCTTCAGCTGCACATCCCGCATCCGCCGGCCGAGCAGTTCGTGGCCCTCGCCCTCGCCGAGGTCGTAGCGCACGTCGACCGCGGTGATCATCCCCGTCACGTACTGGTTCACCTCCTCGAAGTCCATCAGCCTCGAGAACAGCTCGCGCAGCGCGGTCGCACCCGGATCGGTGCCCAGCAGCGTGATCTGCGCGCGGGTGTTGTCCAGCACGCGAGCGCCCACCGGGTGCCGTTCGGCGTGGTAGCTGTCCAGCAGCCCCTCCGGAGCCCAGCCGTTGACCGCGGCGGCCAGCTTCCAGCCGAGGTTGAAAGCGTCCTGCACGCCGAGGTTGAGCCCCTGCCCGCCGGTCGGCGGGTGGATGTGCGCCGCGTCGCCGGCCAGCAGCACCCGGCCGACCCGGTAGCGCTCGGCCTGCCGGGTGGCGTCGCCGAACCGCGACAGCCAGCGCGGCGAGTGCACGCCGAAGTCGGTGCCCGCGACCGCCCGCAGCCGCTGCTTGAACTCCTCCAGGGTCGGCGCGGTCACACGGTCCTCGGCCACACCGTCGGCGGGCACGATGACGCGGTACGTCCCGTCCCCGTTCGGGATGGTGCCGAACCGCAGCTGGGTCTTGCGGACTTCCTCGACGACGGCGGTGACCGTCGCCTGATCCTCGGTCATCTCCATGTCGCCCAGCAGCGTCTCGACCGTGGCGGGCTCGCCGGGGAAACCGACGCCGATCCCCTTGCGCACCACGCTGCGGCCGCCGTCGCACCCGACGAGATAGCGCGAGCGCAGGTGTGTACCGTCCACCAAGTCGACGGTCACCCCGTCCTCGTCCTGGCTCAGCCCGGCCACTTCGCAGCCGCGCCGGATCTCCGTACCGAGTTCGACGGCACGCTCGTTGAGCAGCCGCTCGGTGACCGGCTGCAGGGTGGAGAGGCCGTACGGGTGCGCTGTGTCCAGCCGGTCCGGCCACGACTTCATGATGCCGCCGAAGAAACCGCCGACCTGGAACTTCTCACTGACCGCGAGGAACCGGTCCAGCAGGCCGCGCTGGTCCATCACCTCGACGCTGCGCGTGTGCAGACCGCGCCCGCGGGTCTCCTTCGTCGGCTCGGTCAACTTCTCCAGCACGACCACCCGCACGCCGTGCAGCCGCAACTCGCCGGCCAGCATCAACCCGGTCGGTCCGCCGCCGACCACGATCACGTCAGTCATGAAACTCACCGCTGAATCTCCTGTTTCCGCAGGTCCTGGCCTCGGTCGGCAATTCTGCGGGACGACCCGGGCCTTGCCGCAAGCCCACTGGTGCGCTATACGTTGAGAGTGGCGAGGAGTGGGTACTCCTCCTTTCCGGCGGAGGATGCAGCCCGATGTCGATCACCGCGGAAGAGATCGCCACCCAACCCGAGTGCTGGCAGCGCGCCGCCGCGCTGGCCCCCTCAGCCGTCCTCCCCGCCCCCGGCGAGCGCGTCGCGGTGGTGGGCTGCGGCACGTCGTGGTTCATGGCCCAGTCGTACGCCGCGCTGCGCGAGCGCGTCGCCCGCCAGGGCCTGACGGACGCCTTCGCGGCATCGGAGTTCCCGTACGGGCGGGAGTACGACCGGATCGTGGCGATCACGCGCTCCGGGACGACCACGGAGGTGCTGGAGCTGCTGCGCCGGGTGCGCGGCACGACCCGTACCATCGCCGTCATCGGCGACCCGGACACGCCGATCACGGACATCGCGGACGACCTGGTCACGCTGGACTTCGCCGACGAGAAGTCCGTTGTGCAGACCCGTTTCGCGACCAGTGTGCTCGCGCTGCTGCGGACCCACCTCGGCCAGGACATCGCCCCGGCCGTCGCCGACGCGCGCCGCGCGATCGGCGAGGCACTGCCCGAAGCGCTCCTGCACGCCGAGCAGTTCAGCTTCCTCGGCACCGGCTGGGCCTACGGCCTCGCGCTGGAGGCGGCGCTGAAGATGCGCGAAGCGGCCTGCGCCTGGACCGAGGCGTACCCGGCCATGGAGTACCGGCACGGCCCGATCTCCATCACCGGGCCGGGCCGGGTCGCCTGGGCCTTCGGCGGGCTGCCGGACGGGCTGGCCGCCGACATCGCCCGCACCGGCGGTGTGCTGGAGGCGAGCCCGCTCGACCCGCTCGCCGACCTGATCCGCGTCCAGCGGCTCGCGGTCGCCATCGCGCAGGCCCATGGCCTCGATCCGGACAGCCCGCGCAATCTCACCCGTTCCGTGGTCCTTCCATGACGCTCGCCGGCACCGGGGCCCTGGGCGACCACGGCATCGGAGCCTTCAACGTCATCCTCCTGGAGCAGGCCGAGGCCATCACCGCCGGCGCCGAACGCGCCGGACTGCCGGTCGTCCTGCAGATCAGCGAGAACACCGTCCGCCACCACGGCGCCCTGGCCCCTATTGGCGCCGCCGCTCTCGCCATCGCCCGCTCCGCCGCCGTTCCGGTGGCGGTGCACCTGGACCACGCCACCGACCGCGCTCTGGTCGAGGAGGCGGTCGCCCTCGGCTTCACCTCGGTGATGTACGACGCCTCCACCCTCCCGTATGACGCGAATGTCGCCGCCACCGCCGCCATGGCCGGGCTCTGCCACGCCTCCGGCGTCTGGCTGGAGGCCGAACTCGGCGAGATCGGCGGCAAGGACGGCGTCCACGCTCCCGGCGCCCGTACGGATCCGGACGAGGCGGCCGCGTATGTCGCCGCGACCGGCGTGGACGCGCTCGCCGTGGCCGTCGGCTCGTCGCACGCCATGCGCACGCGCGATGCCCGGCTGGACTTCGAGCTGATCGGGCGGCTGCGCGACGCGGTACCGGTGCCGCTGGTGCTGCACGGGTCATCGGGGGTGCCGGAGGCGGACCTTGCGCGTGCCGTTGAACACGGCATGCGCAAGGTCAATATCGCCACGCACCTCAATGGGCGCTTTACCGGGGCGCTGCGCGCGGTGCTGGACGCGGACCCGGCGCTGACCGACCCCCGGCGGTACCTCGGCCCCGCCCGGGAGGCGGTGACGGCCGAGGTCGCGCGGCTGCTGGCCCTCCTCGCGAAGCGCTGACGGTGGCTGCGGCCCTGGCTGGGGTTACGCCTGCGATTCCGGCTCCACGCCCGCGCGCAGCAGCCCGTACGCGTACGCGTCGTCCAGGGCCTGCCAGGACGCGGCGATGACGTTCTCGGCGACGCCGACCGTGGCCCACTCGGCCTGGCCGTCGCTCGTGGTGATCAGCACGCGGGTCGTGGACTCCGTGCCGTGCTTGCCCTCCAGGATGCGGACCTTGTAGTCGACGAGCTCCAGCTTGGCGAGCTGGGGGTAGATCTTCTCCAGGCCGGCGCGCATGGCGCGGTCGAGAGCGTTGACGGGGCCGTTGCCCTCGGCGGTGGCGACGATGCGCTCGCCCTTGGCCCAGAGCTTGACGGTGGCTTCGTTGGCGTGGGTGCCGTCGGGACGGTCCTCGACGATGGCGCGCCAGGATTCCACGCGGAAGTAGCGGTAGGGGCGGCCCTCGACCTCTTCGCGGAGCAGCAGTTCGAAGGAGGCGTCGGCCGCTTCGTAGGTGTAGCCCTGGAGTTCGCGCGCCTTGACGCGCTCGACGACGCGGCCGATGGCGTCGCGGTCGGTGCCGAGGTCGACGCCGAGTTCCTTGCCCTTGAGCTCGACGGAGGCGCGGCCGGCCATGTCGGAGACGAGCATCCGCATGGTGTTGCCGACCAGCTCGGGGTCGATGTGCTGGTAGAGGTCGGGGTCGACCTTGATGGCGGAGGCGTGGAGGCCGGCCTTGTGGGCGAAGGCGGATACGCCGACGTAGGGCTGGTGGGTGGAGGGGGTGAGGTTGACGACCTCGGCGATGGCGTGCGAGATGCGGGTCATCTCGGCAAGGGCGCCTTCGGGCAGCACCCTCTTGCCGTACTTGAGCTCCAGGGCGGCGACGACCGGGAAGAGGTTGGAGTTGCCGACCCGCTCGCCGTAGCCGTTGGCGGTGCACTGGACGTGGGTGGCGCCGGCGTCGACGGCGGCCAGGGTGTTGGCGACGGCGCAGCCGGTGTCGTCCTGGGCGTGCATGCCCAGGCGGGCGCCGGTGTCGGCGAGTACGACGCCGACGACGGCCTGGACCTGGGCGGGGAGCATGCCGCCGTTGGTGTCGCAGAGGATGACGACGTCGGCGCCGGCCTCGTGGGCGGCGCGCACCACGGACTTGGCGTAGTCGGGGTTGGCGCGGTAGCCGTCGAAGAAGTGCTCGCAGTCGACGAAGACGCGGCGGCCCTGGGAGCGCAGGTAGGAGACGGTGTCGCGGACCATCGCCAGGTTCTCGTCCAGGGTGGTGCGCAGTGCGAGCTCGACGTGGCGGTCGTGGGACTTGGCGACCAGCGTGATCACCGGGGCGCCGGAGTCGAGCAGTGCCTTGACCTGCGGGTCGTCGGCGGCGTTGCCGCCGGCCCGGCGGGTGGCGCCGAAGGCCACGAGCTTGGCGTGCTTGAAGTCGAGCTCGGCGGCGGCGCGGGCGAAGAACTCGGTGTCGCGCGGGTTGGCACCGGGCCAGCCGCCCTCAATGAAGCCCACCCCGAAGTCGTCCAGGTGCCGGGCGATCGTCAGCTTGTCGGCGACGGTGAGGTTGATGCCCTCGCGCTGTGCGCCGTCGCGCAGCGTGGTGTCGAAGACGTGAAAGCTGTCGTCCAGTTCGGCGGTCATGGTCTTTCCAACTCCTGTCGGGTGAGCGGTATCCGGAATGTCCAGATCCACTTGCCCCCATCATCCCTCGCGCTCCGCCGCCGGCGTGTGGTGGGCCGGAAAACGAAAAAACCCCTCGTGGGTACGAGAGGTCTGCGCGCGGGTCTGGGACACGGTGATCGGCTCCGTATGTCGTCTACGGGGCGGTCACTGCGGACCGGCGCGCCCTGCCAATAATCATCGTGGCGAGGATGAGCACGCTGGCATCCTCGCACAGGTCGTGCCGGTCCGTCGGAGGGTCTCACGATGCGGGCACCCCTGGCCGGGGTGCCCGCATCGCCCGCCGTTACGACCAGATGGTGCCGCCCGAGTAGTCGGAGGCGATCACCGGCTCGACGCCGTTCGCCACGACCGTGCTGGTGAGGATGATGCCCAGCTCGCGGTTGCTGTTGAGGGAGGTGGAGGAGAAGTTCTGCGATCCGACGAAGGTCTTCAGGCTGGACAGACCGTAGTCGGCGACGATCGCCTTGGCGTGGATGTAGAGCGAGGCGGTGTCGGCGTAGGTGCTGACGCTGACGCCGCCCGCGGTGAGGGTGTCGAACTCACTGGCGTAGTCGTCGCCGCTGTTGGTCATGACGACCTTGACCGAGACCCCGCGCGCGGCGGCGGCGACCAGGGCGTTGACGATGGTGGAGTACCCCATCTCCTGGTTCTCGACCAGGAGCGTGCTCTTGGCCCCGTTGATCAGGGCGAGGAGCTTGGACTGGGAGTCGGTGGGGCTCCAGACCAGGTGGTCGCCGTCGCCGGGGGTGACGGTGGTGCCCGCGTAGTCGGCGTCGAAGACCGTCTCGAAGGCGGTGATGTCCGCGGCGTCGGTGTCCGTGACGCTGTAGTTGCGGTCGGCGGAGTAGTACTGGGTGGTGAGGTTGCCGCTCATGACGACGAGCTTGGTGCCGTCGATCGCGAAGGACTTCTCGTGCGTGTAGTAGTACTTGCTGCTCGACCAGGCGACCCCGACCCCGTTGTCGGTGAGGTAGGTGTACGCGGCCTGGTTGGTGGTCTTCTGCCGCGAGTCGAGGACCACGCGGACATCGACTCCGGCGTTCTCCCGGGCGACCAGGTCCTGCTCGGCCGTGGTGTCGACCAGTTCGTAGAGGGTGAGGTCGAGGGTGGACGTCGCGGAGTTGATCAGGGTGTAGATGGGTGTGATGCCCTGGTCCGGCTGGACGATGATGCCGTACGACGCGGCATTGGCCGGTATCGCGGTGGCCAGGGCGGTGCCTGCCAGGGCCAGCAGCGCGGTGGCGGCGGTGCCTATCCGGCGGGCGTGGCGGGTGACGGTGGGGTGCACGGTGCCTCCTGGTGTGGGGGTGGAGCACTGGGCATTGCTGCGCCGCACCAGAAGTAACAGGGTGTTCATGACAAGAACATGTCCAGCCGCCGACAGGAGGGTTACGCGCGTAGAATTTGGCCCCGGCTTTGCGGATTCCCTGACTGCGGATGGCCCGGGAGACACGATTCCTTGGGCCACGGCCATCCGCCGGACAGGCCCTAGGGCCGCGGCAGGAGAGCCTCGTCCAGGAACTCCCTGATGTGCGCCAGCACATCGTCGCGGTCGGTGCCGGGCAGGCCGACGACCAGCGGGACCCCGAAGCCGTCGAGGAGTGCGCGCAGCCGGACCGTGAAGCGCTCGGGGTCGACGGGGCGGAAGTCACCCCGGGAGATGCCCTCGGCGAGCAGGGCCACCAGGTCGCGGTGCCAGACCAGTTCCAGTTCGAGCTGCCGGAGGAGGACTTCCTCGGCCGCCGAGGTCCGGTTCCAGACCTCGGACCACAGCGTCCAGCGCGGGTCGCGGCGGCCGTCGGGCAGATAGAGGTCGATGACCGCCTCCAGCCGCTCGCGGGGCGCCTCCCGGCGGGCCAGGGCCTTGCGGCGCTCGTGGCCGAGCTGCTCCTCGCTCCACTCCAGGGTCTGGAGCAGCAACTCGTCCTTGCTGCCGAAGTAGTAGAGGACGTGGCCGCTGCTCATGCCGACCTGGCGGCCGAGCCCCGCTATGGTCAGCTCGGACAGCCCGCGCTCGGCGATGGTCTGCATGGCGGCGGCCATCACATCCTCGCGGGGCTGCTTCTGCCGCCGCCGGGGGCGGGGAGCCGGGTCGGTCACCGCTTCCTCCGTGCTGCTGGTCAGGCCTTGGGTTGCTGCTGCGTTATGCAATGAATACCACCCCCGTGGGCGAAGATCGTACGGGCGTCCACCAGCACGATCTCGCGGTCCGGGAAGAGCTCCTGGAAGATCCCCGCGTTGATCTTGTCCGCCGGGTCGTCGAAGGCGCAGAGGATGACGGCTCCGTTGCAGAGGTAGTGGTTGACGTACGAGTAGTCGACCAGCTCGCCGTCCACCCGCTGGACCTCGGGGGCGGGCAGCTCGACGACCTCCAGCCGTCGGCCCCGGGCGTCGGTGGAGGCGCGGAGCCGGCCGATGACCTCCTGGGACACCGCGTGGTCGGGGTGAGCCGGGTCCTGCTGGCTGTGGACGACGACCACGCCGGGCCTGACGAAGGCGGCGACGATGTCGACATGGCCCCGGGTGCCGAAGCGCCCGTAGTCGGCGGTGAGGCCTCGGTTCAGCCATATCGCCGTGCTCGTCCCGAGAAAGCCGTGCAGCTCCCGCTCGACCCGCTCGCGGGTCCAGCCGGGGTTGCGGCCCGGGTCGAGCTGGACGGTCTCGGTGAGCAGCACCGTGCCCTCGCCGTCGATGTGGATGCCGCCGCCCTCGTTGACGAAGGAGGTCGCGTAGCGGCGGGCGCCGGCCCGCTCGGCCACGAGGGCGCCGATCCTGGAGTCGTGCTCCCAGGCGGCCCATTCCTGGGCGCCCCAGCCGTTGAACGTCCAGTCGGCGGCGGCGAGCCCGCCGTTGCCGGTGAGGAAGGTGGGGCCCATGTCCCGCATCCAGGCGTCGTCAAGCGGCGCTGTGACCACCTCGATCCTGTCGCCCAGCCGCTCGCGTGCCCCCGCCGCGTCCTGCGGGCGGGCCACGACGGTCACCGGCTCGAAGCCGGCGATCGTACGGGCCACTTCGCCCCAGACGTCGCGGGACCCGTCCAGGTCGGCGTCGTCCTCGAAGGTGACGCTCGGGGAGGGCCAGGCCATCCAGGTGCGCTCGTGCGGGGCCCATTCCGCGGGCATCGAAAAGCCGTCGGCGGCCGGGAAGTTGCTCATGGCAGGGGTCCTTGTCACAAGAAGTACAGGCGGCTGAGGGAGACCTGGTCGGCCGGCTCGGAGCGCATCGGGGCGCCGTCGAGAGTCACCAGTCCGGTGCGGCCGTCCACATCCACCTGCCCGGTACGGGAGTTGAGGACGAGGTCGGCCGGGCCTATGCCCCGGGTGCCCCGGACGGCGACCCGGCGGCGACGGGTCGGTATCCGGTCGGCCTCGGACTCCACGGCGGCGCGGGCGACAAAGGCGACCGAGAGGTCGGCGGCCGTCGCGCCGTGCGCCCCGAACAGCGGGCCGAGCACCAGCGGCTCGCAGGTGTCGGTCGCGGCGTTGGGGTCGCCGGTGACGCCGTAGGCCGGGAAGCCGGACTTCAGCACCATCTGCGGCTTGGCCCCGAAGTACTGGGGCCGCCACAGCACGATGTCGGCGAGCTTGCCTGCCTCGATCGAGCCGATCTCATGGGCCAGGCCATGGGCGATCGCCGGGTTGATGGTGAGCTTGGCCATGTAGCGCAGCACGCGCGCGTTGTCGTCCGCCGGCCCGTCGCCCTCCATGGGCCCGAGCTCGGCCTTCATCTTCCCGGCCATCGCGAAGGTGCGGCGTACGGTCTCGCCGGCCCGGCCCATGCCCTGCGCATCGGACGAGGTGATGCCGATCGCGCCCAGGTCGTGAAGCACGTCCTCGGCGCCCATCGTCCCGGCGCGGATCCGGTCCCGGGCCATCGCGGCGTCGCCCGGCAGGTCCGGCTTGAGACAGTGCACGGAGACGATCATCCCGTAGTGCTCGGCGACCGCGTCCCGGCCGAAGGGCAGGGTTGGATTGGTGGACGAGCCGATGACATTGGGCACGCCGGCCATCTTCAGCACGTTCGGCACATGTCCGCCGCCGCAGCCCTCGATGTGGAAGGCGTGGATCGTCCGGCCGTCGAGGACGGACAGGGTGTCCTCGACCGACAGGCACTCGTTCAGCCCGTCGCTGTGCAGGGCGACCTGGACGTCGTGCTCCTCGGCGACCCGAAGTGCCGTGTCCAGGGCGCGGGTGTGGGCGCCCATGTCCTCGTGCACCTTGAAACCGGACGCACCGCCCTCGGCCAGCGCCTCGACCAGCGGGGCCGGATCGGAGGACGAGCCGCGGCCCAGGAAGCCGACATTGACCGGCCAGGCGTCGAAGGAGTTGAAGGCATGGCGCAGGGCCCACGGCGAGTTGACACCGACGCCCCACACCGGGCCGAACTCCTGGCCGATGACCGTGGTCACGCCCGAGGCCAGCGAGGCCTCCATGATCCGGGGCGAGAGCAGATGGACATGGGTGTCCACGGCCCCCGCGGTGGCGATGAGCCCCTCGCCGGACACGATCGAGGTGCCGGTGCCGACCACGACATCGACGCCGTCCATGGTGTCGGGGTTGCCGGCGCGCCCTATGGCATGGATCCGGCCCTCGCGGATGCCGACGGACACCTTGCGGATGCCCACCGCCGTGTCGATGACCAGCACATTGCTGATCACCACATCGCAGGTCTCCCGGACGGCGGCGGCCTTGAGGTGCAGCCCGTCCCGGGCGGTCTTGCCGAAGCCGGCCAGGAACTCGTCGCCGGGCCGCTGCGAGTCGGACTCGACGCGGACCACCAGGCCCGAGTCGCCGAGCCGGACCCGGTCGCCGGCACGGGGGCCGTGCACGGCCGCGTACTCGTGGGGATCGATCGCGGTCATCGCTCTGCTCCTGCTTCCGCTCCGAGGTAGCCGCAGGCGGCCGCGCGGCGCAGCGCCTCTTCCTTCGCGCCGGGCGCGTCCAGAGGTCCGTCGACCAGTCCGGCGAAGCCGATGGCGACGCGGGCACCGCCGATGGGGACCAGCCCGACCTCGTGTTCCTCGCCGATGCCGAAGCGGACGGAGGAGCCGGCCGGGACGTTGAGCCGCATGCCGTAGGCGGCGGCGCGGTCGAAGTCCAGCCGGGGGTTGGCCTCGAAGAAGTGGAAGTGCGAGGTGACACTGACCGGCACCGACGCGGTGTTCCGTACGGTCACCAGCATCGCGGAGGCGGGCTCGGCACAGGCCGGGCCGGGCAGCACCGCGCCCGGGGCCGCCTCCTCCAGGGAGCCGCCGCCGATCGGGTCGGAGACCACGGCGAGCCGGGAGCCGTCGTCGAAGACCGCCTCGACCATCACCTCGGTGACGATGTCGGCGACGCCGGGCAGCACGTCGTCCGGGCCGAGCACGCCGCGGGCCGCGTCGATCGCCTCCGCGAGGCGGGCGCCGTCCCGCGCCGCCTCGCAGACCGTGTCCGCGATGAGCGCGGTGGCCTCCGGCACATTGAGCCGCAGACCTCTGGCCCGCCGCGCCCGGGCCAGCTCCGCTGCGCCGAACAGCAGCAGGCGGTCGCGTTCCGTCGGGGTCAACCGCATGTCGCCGCACCTCCCGCGATCAAAGTCTTAGAACGCCACTCTAAATCAAGACTTCCGAAATGTGAAGTCTTGACCTTGAACGGGTCGTGGGGGACAGTGGACGAACTTAGAACAGCGCTCTAACTTTCCTCCAGGGAGCTCGCCCATGCAGATCGAACAGCGGGGAGTGGACACCGTCCCCGACGAGGAGCGGACCAGCGGCCCCCGGGACCTCGTCAGCATCCTGCTCGGCTCGAACCTCGCCCTCGGCGTGATCGTTTTCGGCTGGCTGCCGGTCTCCTTCGGGCTCGGCTGGTGGGCGTCGTTCAGCGCGCTCGTGGCCGGCACCCTGGTCGGCACCCTGCTGGTCGCCCCGCTCGCCCTGGTCTCGCTGCGCACCGCCACCAACCTGTCCACCAGCAGCGGCGCACACTTCGGCGTGCGGGGGCGGCTCCTCGGCTCGGTCATCGGCCTGCTGCTCTCGCTCGGCTACACCGCCCTGACCCTCTGGGTCGGCGGCGACGCCGTCGTCGGCAGTCTCAACCGGCTCATCGGCCTGCCCACCGGTGGCGTCACCTACGCCATCGTCTATGCGCTGCTCGCCGCCTGCACGGCGACCTCCGCCGTCTTCGGCTACCGCATGCTGCTGCGGCTGAGCCGCGCCCTCGCCGTCGGACTCACCCTGCTGCTGGCCGTCGGCTTCATCGCGTACGCCGGCATGTTCACCACCGCCGCCCCCGCCGGCTCGGAGTACCTGCTCGGCGGCTTCTGGCCGACCTGGCTGCTCGCCGCCGTCTCCGCCGGGCTCAGCGGCCCCATCGCCTTCATCACGCTGCTCGGTGACTACACCCGCTACATCTCCCCGCGCCGCGTCTCCCAGCCCCGGGTCTTCTGGGCGGCCTGCCTCGGCCTTGTCATCGGTCTGCTCGTCCCACAGCTCTTCGGCACGTTCACCGCCCTCGCGGTGGGTGCGGGCACGGACTACGCGGGACCGCTGGTCGCCGCCGCGCCGGGCTGGTATCTGCTCTTCCTGCTGATCAACGCCTCAGCGGGCTCGGTCGGCAACGCCGGGCTGATGCTCTACAGCATGGGCCTGGACCTCGACGCGATCCTGCCGCGGGCCACGCGCACTCAGGCCACGTATGCCGTGGCCGGGGTCTCCACGCTGCTGGTCTACCTCGGGCACTTCGCGTGGGCCGCGCAGGACGCGATGACCTCGTTCGTGCTGGTGCTCACGGCTGTGGGTACGCCGTGGGCGGTCATCACCCTGCTGGGCTTCCGGCGCTGCGGGGGCGTCTACGACGCGGAGTCCCTGCAGGTCTACAACCGCGGGACGGTGGGCGGGATGTACTGGTACCGGGGCGGATGGAACGTCCAGGCCACGGTCGCCTGGGCGGTGGGGTCGGCAGTGGGGCTGACGGCGGTGGACACACCGCTCTACAGCGGAGCGCTGCTTCGCCTCACCGGCGGGGTCGACCTGAGCTTTCTGATATCCGGGGCGATCGCGGCTGCCGCGTACGTCGCGCTCAGCGCAGGGCGGCCGCACCCCGTTCCGGCCCCGGCCCCGGCATCGACTCCGGCGCCGGTGGCCGCGGGCGGGGTGTGATCCACCACCCCGCCCCCTGCGGCGGTCAGCCGAGGTCGTGCATCCAGCCGTGGGTGTCGGCGGCGCGGCCGGTCTGGATGGCCAGAAGCGCTTCGCGGAGGCGGAGGGTGACCTCGCCGGGCCGGCCGTCGCTCTGGGTCCATTCGGCGGAGGAGCGCTTGACGGTGCCGACGGGGGTGACGACGGCGGCGGTGCCGCAGGCGAAGACCTCGGTGAGGGTGCCGTTGGCGGTGTCGGTCTGCCACTGGTCGATGGAGACCCGGGCTTCCTCGGACTCGTAGCCGAGGTCGCGGGCGACCTTCAGAAGGGAGTCGCGGGTGACGCCGGCAAGGAGGGAGCCGGTGAGAGTGGGGGTGACGATGCGGTCGCCGTAGACGAAGTAGAGGTTCATCCCGCCGAGTTCCTCGACCCACTTGTGCTCGACGGCGTCGAGGTAGGCCACCTGGTCGCAGCCCTTGGCGGCGGCCTCGGCCTGGGCGAGCAGCGAGGCGGCGTAGTTGCCGCCGGTCTTGGCGTCGCCCATGCCGCCGGGGACGGCGCGGACGCGGTCCTCGGAGAGCCAGATGGAGACGGGCTTGACGCCACCGGGGAAGTAGGCGCCTGCCGGGGAGGCGATGACGATGAAGAGGTACTCGTTGGCGGGCTTGACGCCCAGGCCGACCTCGGCCGCGAACATGAAGGGCCGCAGGTAGAGCGACTGCTCACCGCCATGGGCCGGGACCCATGCCTTGTCCTGGGTGACCAGGGCGTCGACGGCGGCGATGAACGTCTCGACGGGCAGCTCGGGCATGGCGAGCCGCCTGGCCGAGGACTGGAAGCGCTTGGCGTTGGCCTCCGGCCGGAAGGTGGCGACGCTGCCGTCGGGGCGGCGGTAGGCCTTGAGGCCCTCGAAGATCGTCTGGGCGTAGTGGAGGGTCATGTTCGCCGGGTCGATGGACAGCGGCGCGTACGGGACGAGCTGGGCGTCGTGCCAGCCGCGGCCCTCGGTCCAGCGGATCGTCACCATGTGGTCGGTGAAGTGCCGGCCGAAACCGGGGTTGGCGAGAATCGCCTCGCGCTCCGCGTCGGACAGCGGGTGCGAGGAGGGCTTCAGCTCGATCGTGGGCGTCGTCATGTGTCGTGATCCTTTGGCGTCAAGGTCGGAGCGGACCGCACCCGCCGTCCTCCTGCTTACTCCTAGGACGTCCGAGTTTCCCCTCGCACAGCGGCCCCACCGCCGATTATCGCAGCGGTGGGGCCGTGGACATACACGTGCGGCCCGAGAGGTCTGTCAGTCGCCGGGCCGGCTGGTGTCCGGTCCGGCGGTCAGCCGGATACCCGGGCGGTGAGCGCGTCGCCGATCTCGGAGGTCGAGCGGGCGACGGAACGGGATGCCAGGTCCTCGGCGACCGCCGCGTCGATCCTGGCCGCCTCGTCCGGGTAGCCGAGGTGCTGGAGCAGCAGGCCGACCGACAGGATGGTGGCGGTCGGGTCGGCCTTGCCCTGGCCCGCGATGTCCGGGGCGGAGCCGTGGACCGGCTCGAACATCGAGGGGAAGTCGCCGCTGGGGTTGATGTTGCCGCTCGCGGCGACGCCGATGCCACCGGAGACGGCGGCGGCGAGGTCGGTGATGATGTCGCCGAAGAGGTTGTCGGTGACGATCACGTCGAAGCGCTCGGGCTGCGTGACGAGGAAGATCGTCGCCGCGTCCACGTGCAGGTAGTCGGTGGTGACCTCGGGGAATTCCTCGCCGACCTTGTTGAAGATGTTGGTCCACAGGTGACCGGCGTGCACCAGCACGTTGTTCTTGTGGACCAGGGTCAGCTTCTTGCGCGGGCGGGCCTGGGCACGGGCGTACGCGTCCCGGACCACGCGCTCGATGCCGAAGGCGGTGTTGAGGCTGACCTCGGTGGCCACCTCGTGCGGGGTGCCGGTGCGGATCGAGCCGCCGTTGCCGGTGTACGGGCCCTCGGTGCCCTCACGGACCACGACGAAGTCGATCTCGGGCGAGCCGGCCAGCGGGGTCGAAACACCCGGCAGCAGCTTGCTCGGCCGCAGGTTGACGTGGTGGTCGAAGGCGAACCGCAGCTTGAGCAGGAAGCCGCGCTCCAGGACGCCGGACGGCACCGAGGGGTCGCCGATCGCGCCCAGCAGGATCGCATCGTGCGCCTTCAGCGCGGCGAGGTCCGCGTCGGTGAGGGTCTCACCGGTGGCGTGGTAGCGCTTGGCGCCGAAATCGAACTCCTGGGTCTCCAGCTTGACGTCCTGCGGGAGGACGGCGGAGAGCACCTTGAGGCCCTCGGCCACGACCTCCTGGCCGATACCGTCACCGGGGATCACTGCGAGACTGAGGCTGCGAGACATGCTTGGCACCCTACTCGCCCGTCCCATTGCATGACACTTGGTGTCCGCATGACGGACGCTTGAAGGTCCGGTCAGGTGCCGTTCATCCCGATGCCCTTGCCCGGTTGAAACGCGATGGAATCGTGGCAGCCATGGACACACCACGCATGGGGATCGACGACCAGCTCGCCGAGCGCATGAGCATGGCCGAGCAGCACGAATACCTGCGGGCGAAGCTTTCCCGCCGCAGAGTGATCCGGGGCGGCGCCGCGGCGGCGGGGGTTGCCGCCGGGGCCGGGCTCCTGGGCTCCTCCGCCTACACCGCCTACGCGGACACGACCACGGCCTCGCGTGCCTCCGGGCAGCTGAGCAAGCCCGCCACCGGTGAGGTGGACGGCAAGCACGTGGCCCCCTTCGGCCGGCACCTCGCCTTCGGCGCCGACCCGAAGACCCAGTTCCGGATCTCCTGGCAGGTGCCGCTGGCGGTGAAGAAGCCGTTCGTCCGCGTCGGCCTCAAGCCGTGGGACCTGGGCAAGAAGATCGAGGCCGAGGTGCGCCCGCTGCACACGGCCGCGCTCACCTCCGCGCTCCCGGCGGTCGACCAGTACTACCTGCACGCCGCGCTCGACGGGCTGCGCCCCGGCACCACCTACTACTACGGCGTGGGCCACGAGGGCTTCGACCCGGCCACCGCCAGCGCCTTCGCCACGATCGGCACGTTCACCACCGCGCCCGCCCACCACGAGCGCTTCGTCTTCACCGCCTTCGGTGACCAGGGCGTCAGCTACCACGCCCTCGGCAACGACGCCGTCATCCTCGCGCAGAACCCTTCCTTCCACCTCCACGCCGGCGACATCTGCTACGCCGACTCCTCCGGCTCCGGCCAGAGCACGGACACGTACGACGCCCGCGTCTGGGACCAGTTCCTCGCCCAGACCGAGACGGTCGCCTCCCGCGTCCCGTGGATGGTCGCGGTCGGCAACCACGACATGGAGGCCTGGTACTCCCCCAACGGCTACGGCGGCCAGGACGCCCGCTGGACCCTGCCGGGCAACGGTCCGGACGCGGAGAAGCTCCCGGGCGTCTACTCCTTCACGTACGGCAATGTCGCGGTCGTCGCGCTCGACGCGAACGACATCTCGTACGAGATCCCTGCCAACTACGGCATCAGCGGCGGCAAGCAGACCGCGTGGCTGGACAAGAAGCTCGGCGAGCTGCGCAAGCAGTCCGGCGTCGACTTCATCGTGGTCTTCTTCCACCACTGCTCCTACTCGACCACCACCTCGCACGCCTCCGAGGGTGGCGTCCAGGAGACGTGGGTGCCGCTGTTCGAGAAGCACGGCGTGGACCTGGTGATCAACGGCCACAACCACGTGTACGAGCGTACGGACGCGATCAAGGCCGGCGCGGTGTCCAAGCAGGCGCCCATCGGCACCACGGTGCACTCCGAGCGCGACGGCATCGTCTACGTCACGGCAGGCGCCGCGGGCCGCAGCCTCTACGCCTTCCCGGTGGCCGACAGCTACGAGGGGCATGTCGCCGACGTCGACAGCGTCGACACCTACCACTGGACCAAGGGCGGCGTGAAGGCCACCGAGACGGTGGAGTGGTCGCGCGTGCGCTACACGGGCTACTCGTTCCTCGCGGTCGAGGTCGAGCCGGCCCCGAAGGGGCACACCGCGAAGCTCACGGTCTCCGCGCTCGCCGAGAGCGGCGAGCGGATCGACCACTTCACGGTGGCCCGTACGGCGAAGTAGTAAGCCGGGCAGTAATCCGAGACGGGGTTCGGCCCGCGCGGTTCAGCGCGGCTCGTGCCCCGTCCGGCCGCCGTTGTCACGGCGGTCAAGGGCGCGCTGGAGGGCTTCGGCGGCGTTCTTGCGGGCGGTCTCGTCCATGGTGATCAGCTCCAAGAAGCATCAGGAGTCGGCAGGTCGCCATAGAACGGAGGCGGGGAGCATGCGCGCGGCAAGGGGTTGCCTTGCGACGGGTGGCGCGGCTCTCATCCGCCGGTCGCTGGTGGAGCGAGACGTTCGGCTTCTACAAAGCTAGGACAGGTCCGCGCATCTGTCTCCACAGTTAGTCGGACTTCCTACTATCTGAGACGGCGGCGCCCTCCGGACACCCCTGACGGCCCACCTAGCGGCCCACCGCCCCGTCGATCTGCTCGCGCAGGATGTCCGCGTGACCCGCGTGCCTGGCCGTCTCCTCGATCATGTGGACCAGGATCCAGCGCATGGACGGCGCCGGGTGGTTGTCGCGCAGCGACCGTACGCCGGGCCTGTCGAGGTCGTCGCAGGCCGCGATGACGGCGCCGGCTCGGTCCACGGCCGCGCGGTAGGCCTCGATGAGGGCCTCGGCGGTGTCGTCCTCGGTGGCGGGGGCGTTGTGGTCCCACCGGGGGACGTCCGCGCCCTCGTAGGCCCAGACGAACCAGTTGAGCTCGACCCCGGTCATGTGCTTGACCAGACCGCCGAGACTGGTGCCGGACGGTACGCCGGGTGCGATGGCCTCGCGGTCGGCCAGGCCCTCGAGCTTGGCGGCCACGCGGTCTCGCAGGTAGTCGAGGAAGAGGACGAGGGTGGTCTTCTCGTCGGTGTTGATGTGCGGCGGGCCCAGATCGCCCCGGGCCCGGCCTGCGGTCGTGTCGGTCATGACCGTCAGGCTAGGGCCGGGGCGCGGTTGGGTCAG
Source organism: Streptomyces sp. NBC_01537 (assembly GCF_045040445.1). NCBI lineage: Bacteria > Bacillati > Actinomycetota > Actinomycetes > Kitasatosporales > Streptomycetaceae > Streptomyces > Streptomyces sp. NBC_01537. The sequence goes on from NZ_CP109392.1 coordinate 2,835,726, forward strand.
GCCATTTTCCCGGGCTCAGCCCATGTGCGGGTAGCGGTAGTCCGTCGGCGGGACGAGGGTCTCCTTGATGGAGCGCGCGGAGGTCCAGCGGGTGAGGTTGGACGCGGCGCCGGCCTTGTCGTTGGTGCCTGAGGCGCGGCCGCCGCCGAAGGGCTGCTGGCCGACGACGGCGCCGGTGGACTTGTCGTTGATGTAGAAGTTGCCGGCGGCGAAGCGCAGCTTCTCCATCGTGTGGGCGGCGGCGGCGCGGTCCTGGGCGATGACCGAGCCGGTCAGGGCGTAGGCGGAGACGGACTCCATCTGGGCGAGCATCTCGTCGTAGCGCTCGTCGTCGTAGACGTGGACGCCGAGGATCGGGCCGAAGTACTCCTCCCGGAAGATCTCGTTCTCCGGGTCCGTGGAGACGAGCACCGTCGGGCGGACGAAGTAGCCGACGCTGTCGTCGTACGTACCGCCCGCGACGACCTCGACCGTGGGGTCGGCCTTGGCGCGGTCGATGGCGGCCTTGTTCTTGGCGAAGGCGCGGTCGTCGATGACGGCGCCGATGAAGTTGGAGAGGTCGGTGACATCGCCCATGGTGAGGCCGTCGACCTCGGCGGCGAAGGCCTCCTTGAAGCCGCCGTCCCAGATGGAGCGCGGGATGTAGGCGCGGGAGGTGGCGGAGCACTTCTGGCCCTGGTACTCGAAGGCGCCGCGGGTGAGGGCGGTCTTCAGGATCGCGGGGTCGGCCGAGGGGTGGGCGACGACGAAGTCCTTGCCGCCGGTCTCGCCGACGATCCGGGGGTAGCCGCGGTACTTCTCGATGTTGTTGCCGACGGTCTTCCACAGGTACTGGAAGGTGCGGGTCGAGCCGGTGAAGTGGATGCCGGCCAGTTCGGGGTGCTCAAGGGCGACCTCGGACACGGCGATGCCGTCGCCGGTGACGAGGTTGATGACGCCCTTGGGCAGCCCCGCCTCCTCCAGGATGCGCATGAGCAGCACCGCGGAGTGGGTCTGGGTCGGGGAGGGCTTCCAGACCACGACATTGCCCATGAGGGCGGGCGCGGTGGGCAGGTTGCCGGCGATCGCGGTGAAGTTGAAGGGGGTGATCGCGTAGACGAAACCTTCCAGCGGCCGGTGGTCGCTGCGGTTCCAGACGCCCGGGGAGTTGGCCGGGGGCTGCTCGGCGAGGATCTGGCGGGCGAAGTGGACGTTGAAGCGCCAGAAGTCGACCAGTTCGCAGGGGCTGTCGATCTCGGCCTGCTGGGCGGTCTTGGACTGGCCGAGCATCGTGGAGGCGGCGACGGTCTCGCGCCACGGGCCGGCCAGCAGCTCGGCGGCGCGCAGGATGATGGCGGCACGGTCGTCGAAGGCCATGGCCCGCCACGCGGGGGCAGCGGCCAGGGCGGCGTCGATCGCGTCCTGGGCGTCGGCGTGGGTGGCGTTGGCGTACGTGCCGAGGACGGCGCCGCGGTTGTGCGGCTGCACGAGGTCGAAGCGCTCGCCGCCGCCCATGCGGCGCTCGCCGCCGATGGTCATGGGGAGGTCGGCCGGGTTGCCCGCCAGCTCCTTGAGCTTGGCCTCCAGGCGGGACCGCTCGGGGCTCCCCGGGGCGTAGGAGTGGATCGGCTCGTTGACCGGGGCGGGGACCTGGGTCACAGCGTCCATGGAAAACAGCTCCTTGTGTCCTTTTGGGATCAGCGGGTGGGGAGGAAGGTCCGCAGGAAGAAGGTGAGGTTCGCCGGACGCTCGGCGAGGCGGCGCATGAAGTAGCCGTACCAGTCTGCTCCGTACGGCACGTAGATGCGGACCCGTTCGCCCTCCTCCGCGAGCCGTCGCTGCTCGGCGGTGCGAATGCCGTAGAGCATCTGGAATTCGTACGAACCCTGCTTGCGGCCGTCGCGGTGGGCCAGCTCCTGGGTGATCGCGATGAGGCGCGGGTCGTGCGAGCCGATCATCGGATAGCCGTCACCGGCCATGAGGATCTTCAGGCAGCGGACGTAGGCGAGGTCCACATCCTGCTTGCTCTGGTGGGCGACGCTCGCGGGCTCCTTGTAGGCACCCTTGACCAGGCGGACGCGGGAGCCCTCGGTGGCGAGGGCGCGGGCGTCGTCCTCGGTGCGGAAGAGGTACGACTGGAGGACGGCGCCGGTGGCCGGGTGCCGCTCGCGCAGCTCGGCGAGGATGGCCAGCGTCGAGTCGGCGGTGGTGTGGTCCTCCATGTCGAGGGTGACCGTGGTGCCGGTCTCGGTGGCCAGCTCGGCGACCCGGCGGACGTTCTCCAGGGCGATGTCGTGGCCGCCGGCCGGCAGCGCCTGGCCGAAGGCGGACAGCTTGACGGAGACCTCGGCGCGGGTGCCCAGGCCGGTCTCCGCCAGCGCTTCGAGGAGGCGCAGGTACGCGTCCCGGGTGGTGGTCGCGGTGGCCTTGTCGGTCACGTCCTCGCCGAGGTGGTCGAGGGTGACCTCCAAGCCGGACGCGGTCAGGGCGCGGACGCTCTCCATCGCGGGATGCAGCTCGTCGCCCGCGACGAAACGGTTCACCACCGGACGGGTGATCGGCGCCGCGGCGACGATGCGGCGCATGCGGTCGCTGCGCGAGGCGGCGAGCAACACGGGACCCAGCACGGGCTCCTCCTGGACGGGGCGTGGATGCGACGGGAAGACGGGAAGACGGGAAAACGGGAAGTTGGGAAGTTGGGAAGAAAGGATTCGCCGTGAAATCTATGGTTCACCCGATCCGTGAGCCATCGACAGCTGTCACGCGTCCGGGTTACGCCCCTCAGACATTTGTATGAAGGACATGAGGGAGAATGGCCGGATGCGCGCTGACTACCAGGAACTCGTCGACGAGGTCTCATCCCTCCTCGGCGCCCCGGCAACCCTGGAGGACCGCGACTTCCGGCTGATCGCCTTCGGCGCCCACGACAGCGACGACGACGGATCCATGGACCCGGTCCGCACCCGCTCGATCCTCACCCGGCGCTCCACGGCCGAGGTCCGCGCGTGGTTCGAGCGCTTCGGCATCACCCGCGCCACCGCCCCCGTACGCATCCCCGCCGCACCGGACGCCGGAGTGGTCCGGCCCCGGCTGTGCCTGCCGGTGCGCCACGGGGGCATCGTCCACGGCTACGTCTGGCTGCTCGACGATGCCGAGCACACCGGGCCGCAGCTCACCGCCGCCATGGAGACGGCCACCCGGATCGGCGCTCTGCTCGCCGCCGAGGCGAGGGCCGGCACCGACCTCGGACGCGAGCTGCGCACGGTCCTGACCGGCGGCGGCGCCGACCCGCTGCGCGCCCTGCTGGGCGCCGACTCGGAGGAATGGCACACGCTGGTCTGCCTACTGCCCTGGACCGCGGAGGAGGCCCCGGGCATCCGTACGGTGCCGGGGGCGGCGGCGATCTGCGCACTGCCGCAGGGACCGGCCCTGGCGGCACTCGTACGGCTGCGGTCTCCGGATGTCCTGACCCCCGCGCGGACCGCCGGCGCCCGCCTGCTGGAGTCCGCCCCGGCCGCCGGCGCCGGGCTCAGCGCGCCCCGCCGGGGCCTGGACGCGCTCGCCGACGCCTGGCACGAGGCCCAGGCCGCCGCCCGGGCCGCCAAGGCCCGCCCCCAGCTCGGCCCGGTGGCCGAGTGGTCCACCCTCGGCCCCTACCGCCTACTCGCCGCCCTCACCACCGCCCCGGATCCCGCCGTACGCCCCCTGCTGGAACCGCAGCACGCCGAACTCGCCCGCACCGCCGAGGTCTTCCTCGACTGCGCCGGCCAGGCCGGCCGCACCGCCGCCGAACTGGCCATCCACCGCCAGACGCTCTACTACCGGCTCTCGCGCGTCGAGCAGCTCACCGGCCTCGACCTGGCCAACGGCGAGGACCGGCTGCTGCTGCACATGGCGCTGAAGGCCGCCCGCCTGTAGGCCGGGAGCTCAGCCCTTCGGGCGTGCGCGCCGGATGAGGTGGACCGCGGTGAAGATCGGCACGATCACCAGAAGGACGACCAGGGTGATGCCCACTGCGGGAGCCACTCCCCCGCCGCCGCTGCAGGTCATCACCTCCGGCTGGCCCACCGTCGCCGAATCGCTCGAGCAGGTCTCGGCCGCGCCGAACAGCGCGCCGCCCACCGCGAGGGCCGGGACGACCAGACCGCCGGGGATCAGCAGGCTGCCCAGCAGTTTGTCGGCGATCGTCCAGCGCCGTGAGGACCACAGCAGGACGAGTCCGACCACCCAGCCGACCCCGGCCAGGAATCCGCCGACGAGCAGCAGGACGACGGCGGCGATCTCCATCGACCAGGAGCCGGCCGACAGCGGCGGGCGCTCCGCAGGGAGGTCGGCCAGTGCCGCCGCGACGATCACCTCGGGGTCGCCGAGCTGGCCGATGATCCGGGTGATGGCCTCCTCGTCGTCCACCTCGGCCTCGGCCCTGGCGACCGCTATGTGCGAGCGCACGTCGGCGAGCAGCTCCTCCCGCCGGTTCACCGGCAGCGCGGCCGCCGCCCGGCCCAGCTCCGCGAGGTACTCCTCGGCCAGCGCGTTGCTTCTCAGGTCCTTGGTCATCACGTGGATTCCCCGTTCTTGGTCAGAAAGTGCAGGACGGCGTCGTTGAATCCGGGCCATGCCGCGGCGAACTCGTCGAGCGCGCGCGCCCCGGACGGGGTCAGTTCGTAGTACCGGCGCGGCGGGCCGCTGCTGGACTCCTGCCAGGTCGTCTCGACCAGGGCGTCCCTGCGGAGTCTGGACAGCAGCGGGTAGATGGTGCCCTCGCTGGTGACCATGGCGTCCACCTCCCCCAGCTCGCGCAGCAGCTCGACGCCGTAGCGCTTGCGGTCCCGGAGCAGTGCGAGCACGCAGTACTCCAGAACTCCCCGCCGCAGTTGACTCATCGTCTTGCGGGCGTCGCCAGGTTCCATGCGTTACAAGGTACCTGCCACGGCCTGGTCCCCTCAAGTACCTGCGTGACAAATCGTCTACAGCGGGGCGTCCTTGACCGGGATGCTGTCCTCACCCGGTATGCGCATGCCGGGAATGGCCTCGTCATCCATACGGACGAGCAGCACGACCCCGTCCCGCGCCCACAGCTCCTCGTAGCCGTGGGCCAGCAGCAGCCGGACCCTGGCCTCCTCCTGAGCCGCCGACCTGAAGGGGAAGGTGCGCCGGCTGGTCTGCAGCAGGACGTAGTCGGCGCCGCGCGGGGTGTCGTCGGCGATGACGGTGTGCGTACGGGCGGTGAGGTGCGGGGCGGCGTTGTTGTCGGCCTCGACGGTGACGCCGTCGGGTATGCGGGCGGCGGCCTCGACGAGGGCCTGCTCGGGTGCGGTGGGACGCCAGTGCGCGGGGTCGGCGAGGCGGGCCAGCCCGAAGGCGAAGCCGAGGGCCAGGCAGGCGGTCACGGAGAGGGTGACCCAGCGGCGGGCGCGGCCGGGGGCGCGCAGGTGCAGCCGGGCCAGGGTCTCGATGGTGGCGACCAGGAGCAGCGGCCAGAGGAAGGCGTCGTAGTGGTGCGACATCGACCAGTGGCTGGGGTTGTCCGAGAAGAGCCGCTCGGCGAGCAGCGGCAGCGCGCACAGCACGGTGGCCGACCCGAAGGGCAGGAAGAGCAGCGGCAGGAAGAGCCAGAGCAGCAGCGAGACCTTCGCCCAGCTGTCCACGGCGAGGGAGAACGAGGTGACCGGGTCGGTCAGCAGACGCACACCGACCGCGAGGACGCCGGGGCCCAGCTTGCCGTAGTTCCAGTAGTAGCCGGGCTCGCCGCCCATCGCCGGGATCAGCCAGCGGATCGCGGCCAGGCAGCCGGCCGGGCCGATGACCAGGAGGCAGAGCCCGGTCCAGATACCGCGCCGCCCGCCTTCCTGGCCGCCGCTGCGCAGGGCGAGTACGAGTCCGTACGCCGCCACCAGCAGCCCGAGGTCCTCCTTGGTGCACAGCAGCAGGACGGCCGCGATGATGACGCCGCCGTAGCGGCGGGCCTGGCCGCGCTCCAGCATCAGCAGGGTGAGCGGCACGGCGAAGGCCACCTCGTGGAAGCCCTCGCGCGAGGCCATGAACAGCGGCCAGCCCAGGGCGTACACGAGCCCCGCGAGGTCGGTGGCGGTACGGGACGCCTCCGGCGCCGCGTCTGCGAAGCAGCGGGTGGTGATCCGCCGGACCAGGGGTACCCCGGCGGCGAAGAGCGCGGCCTGGGCGATCAGCAGGACACGGGGGTCGTCCCAGATCCAGTAGAGCGGCGCGAGCAGCGCGAGGACCGGGGAGAAGTGGTCGCCGAGGAGCGAGAAGGCGGGCGGGAACTCGTGGTGGAAGTTCTTGATCGGCGAGCGCGGCAGATGGAAGTGCGCGTACTCGCGGATCGCCTGGTCGAAGATGCCGAGGTCGAAGCCGCCGAGCCGGGCGTCGGCCCACTGCTGGAGACCGACCGACAGCATCGAGGCGAAGCAGATGAGGATGAGCGCGACCGTACGGATGCGTCTGCGTCTGCGGACCCGTGTCCGGGTACGGAGGCTCTCCGACGTGAGGTCGACAAGCCGCTGCTGCTGCTCCGTGGTCGGTCCCGCCCCCATGCGTTCCGGTCTCCCCACCGTCCACGTCGCCAACCGGGTCACCCTAACCGGCGTTCGGCGAGGTCACAATGGAGGTCACAAGGAAGGCCCCGGGATTGCTCCCGGGGCCTGCGTTGCGGATGTGACGCCAGGGCGTCGGTCCTCCAGGTCAGTCCTCCAGGTTGACCGCGCGGGCGAAGCTCGCCCCGATCTCCTCGGCGATGTCCGCGAGGACCTGCACCGGCACGCTGGAGTCGACGGTCAGCGCGACGAGCGCCTCGCCGCCGGCCGCCGCCCGGGCGACCTGCATCCCCGCGATGTTGATCCCGGCCTCGCCGAGGATCCGGCCCACCTTGCCGACCACCCCGGGGCGGTCGGTGTAGCGCAGGAAGGCCATGTGGTCGGCGACCACCAGGTCCACGTCGTCCTCACCGACGGCGACGACCTTCTGGATGTGCTTCGGACCGGCCAGCGTGCCGGAGACCGCGACCTCCGTGCCATCGGCGAGCAGACCGCGCACCGTCACCAGGTTGCGGTGGTCCGGGGACTCGCTGCTGGTGGTGAGGCGGACCTCGACGCCGCGCTCCTGCGCGAACAGCGGAGCGTTCACATACGACACCGTCTCGTCGACGACATCCTCGAACACGCCCTTGAGCGCCGACAGCTCCAGCACCTTCACATCGTGCTGGGTGATCTCGCCGCGCACCTCGACATCCAGGCGCGCCGCGACCTCGCCCGCCAGCGCGGTGAAGATCCGGCCCAGCTTCTCCGCCAGCGGCAGCCCCGGCTTGACGTCCTCGGCGATGACGCCGCCCTGGACGTTGACCGCGTCCGGCACGAGCTCGCCGGCCAGCGCGAGGCGTACGGAGCGGGCGACGGAGATGCCGGCCTTCTCCTGCGCCTCGTCGGTGGACGCGCCCAGGTGCGGGGTCGCCACCACGTTGTCGAACTGGAACAGCGGGGAGTCCGTGCACGGCTCCTTCGCGTACACGTCCAGGCCCGCGCCCGCGACCCGGCCCTCCTTCAGCGCCGAGGCCAGCGCCTCCTCGTCCACGATCCCGCCGCGCGCGGCGTTGACGATGCGGACGGACGGCTTGACCTTGTGCAGCGCGTCCTCGCCGATCAGGCCGACCGTCTCAGGCGTCTTGGGCAGGTGAACGGTGATGAAGTCCGAAACCTCCAGCAGCTCGTCCAGGCTGACCACCCGCACGCCCATCTGCGCGGCACGCGCAGGCTGGATGTAGGGGTCGTACGCCACGATCTTCATGCCGAAGCCCGACATGCGCTGGGCGACCAGCGCGCCGATCCGGCCGAGGCCGACGACGCCGAGGGTCTTCTCGGCCAGCTCCACACCCGTGTACTTGTTCCGCTTCCACTCGCCCTGCTTCAGCGCGGCGTTGGCCGGCGCGATGTTGCGGGCGACGGAGATCAGCAGGCCACAGGCCAGCTCGGCAGCGGTGACGATGTTGGAGGTCGGGGCGTTCACGACCATCACGCCGGCCTTGGTGGCGGCGGACACGTCGACATTGTCCAGGCCCACGCCCGCGCGGGCGACGACCTTCAGTTTCGAGGCGGCGGCAATCGCCTCGGCGTCGACCTTGGTGGCGCTCCGCACCAGGATCGCGTCGACATCGGTGATCGCGGACAGCAGCTCGGCTCGGTCGGCGCCATTGCAGTGCCGGATCTCGAAATCCGGTCCCAGTGCGTCGACGGTCGCGGGCGACAGCTCTTCAGCGATGAGTACGACGGGGTTGCTCACGTGAGTCCTCACTAGTCCCTGGCGGACGGCCGCGTCCCGACGGCCGAAGGCGGTGGAGAGGGATGGCATGCCGCGTGGAAGACGCACGACGCTGTGAGCCTGACGCGCTTGTTAAGGGAGTGTATCGGCGCGGCGGACAGGGTCCTGCGCCTTCCTGGAAGGATCACCCTGACGAGGGTGTACGGCGTGGATAAAGCGGCGGCTGTGCGACGGTCCGTGGCCGGGTCGGGCCACGGACCGTCGACGGCCGGACGAGTGCTTACGCCTCTTCGTCGACCCAGCTCATGAGCTTGCGGAGCTTGCGGCCGGTGGTCTCCAGCAGGTGGTTCTCGTCGGCCTTCTTGTACTCGTTGTACTTGGGGAGGCCGGCGTTGTACTCGGCGATCCAGTTGTTGGCGAAGGTGCCGTCCTGGATCTCGGCGAGGACCTTCTTCATCTCGGCCTTGGTGGCGTCGGTGATGATGCGGGGGCCGGTGACGTAGTCGCCCCACTCGGCGGTCTCGGAGACGGACCAGCGCATCTTCTCCAGGCCGCCCTCGTACATGAGGTCGACGATGAGCTTGAGCTCGTGGAGGCACTCGAAGTACGCGATCTCGGGCTGGTAGCCGGCCTCGGTCAGCGTCTCGAAACCGGCCTTGACCAGGGCTGCGGTGCCACCGCAGAGCACGGCCTGCTCGCCGAAGAGGTCGGTCTCGGTCTCCTCGGTGAAGGTGGTCTTGATGACGCCGGCCTTGGTGCCGCCGATGCCCTTGGCGTAGGACAGGGCCAGCGCGAAGGCACCGCCCGTGGCGTCCTGCTCGACCGCCGCGATGCAGGGGACGCCGCGGCCCTCTTCGTACTGGCGGCGCACGAGGTGGCCCGGGCCCTTGGGGGCGACGAGGGCGACGTCGACGCCCGCCGGGGGCTTGATGAAGCCGTAGCGGATGTTGAGGCCGTGACCGAAGAACAGGGCGTCGCCGTCCTTGAGGTTGTCCTTGATGGACTCCTCGTAGACGCGGGCCTGGATCGGGTCCGGGGTGAGGATCATGATCAGGTCGGCCTCGGCCGCGGCCTCGGCGACAGACACGACCCGCAGGCCCTGCTCCTCGGCCTTGACCTTGGACTTCGAACCCTCCTGGAGGCCGACGCGGACATCGACGCCGGAGTCGCGCAGCGACAGCGCGTGCGCGTGGCCCTGGCTTCCGTAACCGATGACCGCGACCTTGCGGCCCTGGATGATCGAAAGGTCTGCGTCGTCCTCGTAGAACAGCTCGGCCACTTTGGGGTCTCTCCTTGGATCTGGCGTGTTGCCCACACATTACGTCGCGTGGGCGCGGGGAAGTCTGACGGTCTCGCTATGCGGTCTGCGCGTGCCGCGTTTACGCGGAGCGGTCGAGCGCGCGCAGCGAGCGGTCGGTGATGGAACGGGCACCACGGCCTATGGCGATGGTGCCGGACTGGACCAGCTCCTTGATGCCGAAGGGCTCCAGCATCTTGAGCATGGCCTCCAGCTTGTCGGAGCTGCCGGTGGCCTCGATGGTGACGGCCTCCGGGGAGACGTCCACCGTCTTGGCGCGGAAGAGCTGGACGATCTCCACGATCTGGGAGCGGGACTCGTTGTCCGCCCGCACCTTCACCAGAACGAGTTCCCTCTGAACCGCAGAGCCGCTTTCCAGCTCCACGATCTTCAGGACGTTGACGAGCTTGTTGAGCTGCTTGGTGACCTGCTCCAGCGGCAGCTCGTCCAGGACGGTCACCACGATCGTGATGCGCGAGATCTCGGGGTGCTCGGTGGTGCCGACCGCGAGGGAGTCGATGTTGAAGCCGCGCCGGGAGAACAGAGCGGTGATCCGGGCGAGGACACCGGGCTTGTTCTCGACCAGGACGGAGAGTGTGTGCTTGGACATGTCGCGATTACCTGTTCTCTCAGTCGCTCAGTCGTCGGCCGCGTCGCCGAAGTCGGGACGCACGTCGCGGGCTGCCATGATCTCGTCGTTGGAGGTGCCGGCGGCGACCATCGGCCACACCATGGCGTCCTCGTGGACGATGAAGTCGACCACCACCGGGCGGTCGTTGATGGAGTTGGCCTTGGCGATGACCGCGTCCAGGTCGGCGGGGTCCTCGCAGCGCAGGCCCACGCAGCCCATGGCGTCCGCCAGCTTGACGAAGTCCGGGATGCGGGTGCCGGCGACCGGTGCCGCGCTGGCGCCGGTGTGGGAGCCCTGGCCGGAGTTGGTGTCGCCGGCGTGCAGGACGGTGTTGGAGTAGCGCTGGTTGTAGAACAGCGACTGCCACTGGCGGACCATGCCCAGGGCGCCGTTGTTGATGACGGCGACCTTGATCGGGATGTTGTTCAGGGCGCAGGTGACCAGTTCCTGGTTGGTCATCTGGAAGCAGCCGTCGCCGTCGATCGCCCAGACCGTCGCGCCGGGCATGCCGGCCTTGGCGCCCATCGCGGCGGGGACGGCGTAGCCCATGGTCCCGGCGCCGCCGGAGTTGAACCAGGTGCCGGGCTTCTCGTACTTGATGTACTGCGAGGCCCACATCTGGTGCTGGCCGACGCCGGCCGCGAACAGGGTGCCCTCCGGGGCCAGCTCGCCGATCCGCTGGATGACCTGCTGCGGGGACAGGGAGCCGTCCTCGGGGAGGTCGTAGCCCAGCGGGTAGGTCTCGCGCCAGCCGTTGAGCTGCTTCCACCAGTCCTCGTAGTCGCCCTTGTGACCGGCCTCGTGCTCGGCCTGGACGGCGACGATCAGGTCGGCCAGCACCTCGCGGGCGTCGCCGACGATCGGCACGTCGGCGGTGCGGTTCTTGGAGATCTCGGCCGGGTCGATGTCGGCGTGCACGATCTTGGCGTACGGGGCGAAGCTGTCCAGCTTGCCGGTGACGCGGTCGTCGAAGCGGGCGCCCAGAGCGACGATGAGGTCGGCCCGCTGGAGCGCGGCGACGGCGGAGACCTGGCCGTGCATGCCGGGCATGCCGACGTGCTGGGGGTGGCTGTCGGGGAAGGAGCCCAGCGCCATCAGGGTGGTGGTGACCGGGGCGCCGGTGAGCTCGGCGAGGATCCGCAGCTCGGTGGTGGCGCGGGCCTTCATGACGCCGCCGCCGACGTAGAGCACCGGGCGCCTGGCCTCGTTGATCAGCCGGGCGGCCTCGCGGATCTGCTTGGCGTGCGGCTTGGTCACAGGGCGGTAGCCGGGCAGGTCGGTCTGCGGGGGCCAGGAGAAGGTGGTCGGGTTCTGCAGGGCGTCCTTGGCGATGTCGACCAGGACCGGGCCGGGGCGGCCGGTGGCGGCGATGTGGAACGCCTCGGCGATGGTCCGGGGGATGTCGTCCGGGTTGGTGACCAGGAAGTTGTGCTTGGTGATCGGCATCGTGATGCCGCAGATGTCCGCCTCCTGGAAGGCGTCGGTGCCGATCGCCTTGGAGGCGACCTGGCCGGTGATCGCGACCAGCGGGACGGAGTCCATGTGGGCGTCCGCGATCGGGGTCACCAGGTTGGTGGCGCCGGGGCCTGAGGTGGCCATGCAGACGCCGACCTTGCCGGTGGCCTGGGCGTAGCCGGTGGCGGCGTGGCCGGCGCCCTGCTCGTGGCGGACCAGGATGTGGCGGACCTTGGTGGAGTCCATCAGCGGGTCGTACGCGGGAAGGATCGCACCGCCCGGGATACCGAATACCGTGTCGGCGCCCACCGCCTCGAGGGAGCGGATGAGGGACTGCGCGCCGGTGATGCGCTCAGCGGGGGCGGACTGCGGCGCGGCGCCGCGGGCCCGCGGCTGCGGGTGGTGGGCCCCGGTGGCCTGGTCGGTCATCTGCGATCTCTTCTCTCGAAGAATGAGGGTGGTTTGTCTGGGTCCCGGCTATGTCCGGGGCAACAAAAAACCCCTCGTGCCTGAAGGCAAGCGAGGGGAGCGCGTCGGTGCGTTCCACGAGGCGGCGATGGGCCTCGGGTCAGCCGACGCGCTTTCCAAGTACGAGAATTCGGGTGCGCATGGCACTGACCTTCCTCCTGGCCTGTGTGGAGTGTCAAGCGGGCGGGACGGCCGTCTCACTATTTGAGCGCAGCGGTCCACCGGTCGCGATCACCGCCTCTCTGGGCACCGGGTACCCGCCGCGCGTCAGCGAGGAGCGCAGCCGGTGCTCTTCCAGCGGGCCCGAGAAGGCCATTCCCTGGCCGTGGGTGCACCCCATTGAGCGTAGCGCGACGACCTGCTCCGGGCGATCCACTCCGTCGGCGACGGCCTTGATGCCGAGCTCACCGGCGATCCGCAGCAGTCCCCCGGTGATCTTGTGCAGCCGCGAGGACTCCACCACGCCGTCGGTGAAGGAGCGGTCGAGCTTGACGACATCCACGGGCAGCCTGCGCAGCGCGGCCAGCGCCGCGTATCCCGTCCCGAAGCCGTCGAGCGCGATCCGCACCCCGAGGCGGCGCAGGGTGATCAGCCGGCGCTCCAGCTCGGTCAGGTTGATCCGGGGGTCCTGGTCGGTGAGCTCCAGGACCAGACCGCCGGACGGCAGCCCGTGGCGGGCCAGCAGTGCCTCGATGTCCTTGACGGGCTGGTGCTCGCCCCCGCCCATCAGGCGGTGCGCGGGCATCCGTACGGCCACCGGGACGGGATGCCCGGATCCGTACCGCAGCGCGGCCTGCTCCACGGCCTCGGCGAGCAGCCAGCGGCCGAGCTGGGTGGTGGGGTCGCCGTTCTTCTGGGCCATGTCGACATCGGCGACCCGCAGGAACTCCGCGGGGGTGAACAGGATCCCCTGGGCGGAGCGCCAGCGGGCCTGTGCCTCGACGGCGGTGATCCGGCCGCTGCCGAGGTCCACGACGGGCTGGTGCAGCAGGGTGAACTCGCCGTCGTGCAGGGCGGCGCGCAGCCGCCCCGCCAGCTCGGTCCTGCGCACGACGTCCGCCTGCATCTGCGGCGCGTACATCTCCACCCGGCCCTTGCCCGCCTGCTTGGCCCGGTACATCGCCAGGTCCGCGTTGCGCAGCAGCTCCCCGGGGGTGACGCCGGGCTCGGCGAAGGCGATGCCGATGCTGGCGGCGACCCGCAGCTCACCGCTCGGGCCGGCCCCGCTGATGAGATACGGCTCCGAAAGGCCCGCGCGCAGCCGGTCGGCGATCTCCTGCACCTGGTACTCGCGCTTGTGCCGGTCGCTGCTGGTGCCACAGATGAGGGCGGCGAACTCGTCGCCGCCCAAGCGTGCCGCGGTGTCGCCCGACCGCACGGAATCCTGGAGCCGTCGGGCCGCCTGGACGAGCAGCTCGTCCCCGGCCTGGTGGCCGACCGTGTCGTTGACCGCCTTGAAGCCGTCCAGGTCGATGAAGAGCACCGCGACACCCCCCGCCTCGCCGTCCCCGGCCCGGCGGCCGCTGAGCGCGAGGCGGATCCGCTCGGTGAACAGCGCCCGGTTGGGCAGGTCGGTGAGCGCGTCGTGCGAGGCACTGTGCTGCAGCTGGGCCTGGAGGCGTACGCGCTCGGTGACATCGCGGCTGTTGAAGATCAGGCCGCCCTGGTAGCGGTTGACCGTGGACTCCACATGCAGCCAGCCGCCCCGCCCCGAGCGGATCCGGCACTCGATCCGGGTGACGGGCTCCTCGGCGGGATGGGCGGCCAGAAACCGGCGCACCTCGTGCAGCACCCGGCCCAGGTCCTCGGGGTGGATGTGCGAGGCGAGCTCGGTGCCGACCAGGTCCTCGGCCTCCCGCCCGTACACGCCCTGCGCGGCGGGGCTCACGTAGCGCAGGATTCCGGTCGGCGCGGCGATCATGATGACGTCGCTGGATCCCTGCACGAGGGAGCGGAAGTGGTTCTCCTTCTGGGCCAGCTCCTGGGTGAGGGAGATGTTGTCCAGCAGCATGATGCCCTGGCGGACGACGAGCGCGAGCACGACGGTGCAGCCGGTGAGCAGCACCACCTGGTCGATCTTCCGGCCGTCGATGGCGTTGTAGAGGATGCCCAGGACGCACACCGCGGCCGCGAGGTACGGGGTGAGGGCGCCGAGCGAGCCGGTGACCTTGCGGCCCGGCTGCGCCTGGACCGCGCCGCCGCCGGAAGCCTCGGGTTCGCGGCGGCCCACCCAGGGGGCGTACGCCAGGAGCATGCTGCCGGCGAACCAGCCGGCGTCGAGGATCTGGCCCGACTTGTAGTGCTCGCGCAGCAGCGGTGAGGTGAACAGCGCGTCGCACAGCACGGTGAGGGCGAGGGCGGCGATCGCGGTGTTGACGGCGGCACGGTTGGCCGACGTGCGCCGGAAGTGCAGTGCCAGCACCATGCTGACCAGCATGATGTCCAGCAGCGGATACGCGAGCGACATGGCGACGCGTGCGGTGCTGCGGCCCTCCCACTGCGCGGCATGCGCAAGCGCGAGACTCCACGACAGGGTGAGCAGCGAGCCGCCGATGAGCCAGGCGTCCAGGGCCAGGCAGACCCAGCCGGCCCGGGTGACCGGCCGCTTGGCGAGCAGCAGCAGGCCGATGATGGCGGGCGGCGCGAAGAGCAGAAAGCAGAAGTCGGCGATCGAGGTGCGGGGCACGGACTCGCGCAGCACGACCTCGTAGAAGCCCCAGACGCCGTTGCCGAGCGCGACCATGGAGGACGAGACCGCGAACAGCGCCCAGGCGGGCCGGTGCCGTCCCGAGCCGTTGCGCGCGTACGCCATACAGGACAGGGCGGCGGTGAGCGCGGCGGCGGACAGGCCGAAGTCGCCCATGACGAGGGCGACCTCGGCCGATCCCCAGCCGAGCGCCGCACCGGTGGCGTATCCCCCGCAGAGCAGCGCGACCAGCAGCTGGGGCAGCAGTCCCGCCGCCCGGCCGCCGCCCGGCACAGGCGGCCGGGCGAGCACCGCCCCGGTCGCGCTCACCGTGCGGTCCGGCGCTCGGTCCGGCGTACTGTCCCGCGTGCTGTCCCGCGTTGCCGTGGCGGTCCGCTGAGGTCCCGCGTCCGGGTCTTTCTCCATTGGCAGTGCATCGCCCGTCGCCCCCCATCAAGTCCTGAGTCGTTCCGCGCGCGTTCGTGGCCTCCTGAGCCGCGTGAGGCGCATACCCCCATCGGGACGATACACCAGTTCCGTCACTCAGGGACATAGTCCACACACACAGCGTGACCACAGGAAGCATGTCGTCACCATCCGCATTCGCATGGTGACACAAGGGAGTTCAGGTCGTCGTGACCACGTTGTCCAGCGGCTCGCCCGCCGCGAAGCGCCGCAGCTGCGAGCGCAGCAGCCGCTTGGCGCGGGGGAGGAACGCGGAGGTCGGTCCGCCGACGTGCGGGCTGATCAGCACACCGGGCGCGTGCCACAGCGGGTGCCCGGCGGGCAGCGGCTCCGGGTCGGTGACATCGAGGGCCGCCAGGATCCGGCCGGTCTCCAGCTCCGCGAGGAGTGCCTTGGTGTCGACGACCTGCCCGCGCGCGACGTTCACCAGCAGCGCGCCGTCCTTCAGACGGGACAGGAAGTCCGCCCCGGCCAGGCCCCGGGTGGCGTCGGTGAGCGGCGTGGAGAGGATCACGACATCGGCGGCCGGAAGCAGCTCCGGCAGCTCGGACAGGCCGTGCACCGGGCCGCGCGGGGTGTCCCGGGCGGTGCGGGCGACACGTACGACATCGCACTCGAAGGCCGTGAGGCGGTCCTCGATCGCGGCGCCGATCGAGCCGTAACCGACGATCAGGACGGTCTTGTCGGCGAGCGCCGGATAGAAGTCCTGGCGCCACTGTCCGGCGTCCTGCGCGCGTACGAAGTCCGGGATGCCGCGCAGCGAGGCCAGCACCAGCGTGAGGGCGAGCTCGGCGGTGCTCGCCTCGTGCACCCCGCGGGCGTTGCACAGCCGCACGCCGGGCGGGAGTTGCGACAGGTAGGGGGTCACGTGGTCGACACCCGCGCTGAGGGTCTGCACGACCCGCAGCCGGGCCATCCGCGGCAGCGGGCGAGCGGTGATCCCCGGCGCCTGCATGTAAGGGACGACGTAGAACTCGACGGCGGCGGGATCGGCCGGGAAGTCCTCCCCGCCGTTCCAGAAGCGGTAGTCGAGGCCGTCGGGAAGTCCGCCGATCTCCTCGGCCGGGATCGGCAGCCAGACCTGGGGAGCGCTGGACTTGGCATGGGCGCGGTCATTCATGGTGAGAACGCTATGGCACAGTTGGCGGCCGAGGGAGGTCAGCCAACGTGGAGCGCAGGACAATCGGCGCGGCAGCTCTTGAAGTGGGCGCCGTCGGGCTGGGATGCATGCCGATGAGCTGGGCGTACAGCGCTTCGCGGCAGGACGGCGAGACATCGCTGCGGGCGGTGCACGCCGCTCTGGACGCCGGTACGTCGCTGCTGGACACCGCCGACATGTACGGGCCGTTCACCAATGAGCTGCTGGTGGGGCGGGTGCTCAAGGAGCGGCGCGGGGATGTCTTCGTGTCCACCAAGTGCGGTCTGCTGGTGGGCGAGCAGCACATCGTCGCCAACGGGCGGCCGGGCTATGTGAAGCGGGCCTGCGACGCCTCGCTGCGGCGGCTGCAGACCGATGTCATCGACCTCTACCAGCTGCACCGCGCCGACCCCGAGGTCCCTGTCGAGGAGACCTGGGGGGCGATGGCCGAGCTGGTGACGGCCGGCAAGGTGCGCTCGCTGGGGCTGTGCGCGGTGGGCGCCCGGGCGGGGCGGCGGGCCGGGGCACAGATGCACGACGAAACGCTTCGCCAGTTGCGGCGGGTCCAGCAGGTCTTCCCCGTCAGCTGCGTCCAGGCGGAGCTGTCCGTGTGGTCCCCCGAGGCGCTCGACGCGCTGCTGCCCTGGTGCGCGGCGCGCGGCGTCGGCTTCATGGCCGCCATGCCACTGGGCAACGGCTTCCTCACGGGCACGCTGACGCCGGGGCAGGGCTTCGAGCCGGACGACGTACGGGCCCGCCACCCGCGCTTCACGGCCGACATGATGGCCGCGAACCAGCCGATCGTGGCCGGGTTGCGCAGGGTCGCCGAGCAGCACGGCGCGACGCCTGCGCAGGTGGCGTTGGCCTGGGTGCTGGGGCAGGGTGCGCAGGTTGTGCCGGTGCCGGGGGCGAAGCGGTCCGTCTGGACCGAGGAGAACGCGGGGGCGGCGGGCCTGGCCCTGACCGCCGAGGACTTCGCGGAGATCGCCTCGCTGCCGGCGGCGCGGGGTTCCTGGGACTGACCGGGGCGCTGAACCAGGAACTGGGAACTGGGAACCGGGAACCTGTGAGCGGTGTAGTAACGGATGTGATGTGCTTGATCCGTACCGATCCGCCTGGGAGGGACCGCTGTGCGATGCCGTAACGCGATCGTGCCGGTCGCTGTCGCCGCCGTGCTGCTGGCGGCGGCGGGGTGTTCCTCGGGCGACGGGCCGACGCCCTTCGGGACGCACACGCCCACGTCATCGGCCCCGGCGAGTTCCGTGCCGAGCGCGTCGCAGTCCTCCGTACCGGCCGAGTCCGCCGCCCCGGCGACGGGCAGTGCCAGGGTGACGGGGACGGTGGCGACGGGGCTGGACACCCCGTGGGGGGTGGCGTTGCTCCCCGAAGGGGATCTGCTGGTCGCGTCGCGGGACACCGGGAGGATCACCCGGGTCGCGGCGAAGACGGGCGGCAAGACGGTTGTCGGTACGGTGCCCGGGGTCTCGTCGGGCGGCGAGGGCGGGCTGCTAGGGCTGACGCTGTCGCCGGACTTCGCGACCGATCACCTGGTGTACGCGTACTTCACCACCGAGTCCGACAATCGCATCGTCCGCATGCTGTACGACGAGGACAGGCCCGCCGGCGAGCAACTGGGCGCCCCCGACACGCTCCTGCGGGGCATCCCGCACGGGGCGATCCACAACGGCGGACGGATCGCCTTCGGCCCGGACGGGATGCTGTACGCGGGCACCGGGGAGAGCGGCGACCGGGGTATCGCCCAGGACAATAAGTCCCTCGGCGGCAAGATCCTGCGGATGACCGCCGACGGCGAACCGGCGCCGGGCAATCCCTTTGCCGGATCCGTCGTCTATTCCTATGGCCACCGCAATGTCCAGGGCCTCGCCTGGGACTCCCAAGGGCGGCTCTGGGCCTCCGAGTTCGGCCAGGACACCTGGGACGAGCTCAATCTCGTCGAGCCCGGCAGGAACTACGGTTGGCCCGTCGTCGAGGGCATCGGCCACCGCTCGGGCTATGTCGATCCCGTCGCCGTCTGGCACACCGACGACGCCTCCCCCAGCGGCATCGCCTACGCCAAGGGCTCCATATGGATGGCCTCCCTCAAGGGCGCCCGCCTGTGGCGGATCCCGCTCGCGGGCAGGAAGGCCGCCGCCCCCGCGCAGGCCTTTCTCGTCAACCGGTACGGCCGGCTGCGTACGGTCGTCGCCGACGAGGACGGCAGCCTGCTGCTCACCACGAGCAACACGGACGGCCGGGGCACCCCGCGCAGCGGCGACGACAGGATCCTGCGGCTGTCAGTGGGGTGACGTACGCTTGTTCGCGGAAGCACGCTACTGGGGGGTAAGCGATGTTCAACCTCTTCGAGGAACTGTTCGCGCCGAGCCGCAAGCACACCGACGACGAGCGCAATCGCCTTGAGCTCTTCCGCGAGGACGACGGCGACAACGACCCCGGGCGCGGCCCGATAGACCTCGATTCCGGCATGGTCGTCATACGAACCGCCAAGCCGTAGCCGCGCCAGGACCTAGGATCCGTCCGGCGGATCTCCGTGGGGGAAGGAGCGGCCCGCCGCGCCAGCGGCTGATGTCACTGCGGCGCCTGTGATCGCAAGGCGCCGGGGCGCCCACAGGGTGGTTTCCTGTGGGCCCGCCGCGCCAGCGGCTGATGTCGCAGTCGGCAACGCCGCGAGCGCTGGTGCCAGGGCACGCGACGCCACGGCCGCGCCGCGCCAGCGGCTAAAGGAGAACAGCCACCGGACAGACCCTAGCCCGTCGGGGCTGCGGGGAAGAGCCTCAGCCGGTGGGCGAGGGCGGCTGCCTCGCCCCGGCCGGTGACGCCGAGTTTGGCGAGGATGTTGGAGACATGGACGCTGGCGGTCTTGGGTGAGATGAAGAGCTCTTCGGCTATGCGGCGGTTGGTGTAACCGGCGGCGACCCTGCGCAGCACTTCCCGTTCGCGACTGGTGAGCCCGAAGGGCTCGCCGGGCTCGGCGGGGGCGGGCTCCGCGGTGCGGCCGGCGGCGTCCCCCAGGGTGATACGGCCGCGTTCGGCCAGCTGGGCCGCCTCGGCGCGGAGCGGCAGGGCGCCGAGGTGGTCGGCGGTGGCGAGGGCCGCGCTGAGAAGGGGGGCCGCCGCATCGCGGTCGCCGTCGGCGAGGTGGGCCTCGGCGAGGCGGACGCGGATCCGGGCGAGCTGGTAGGGGCGGTCGAGGGCGGCGAAGGCGGCTTCGGCGGCGGTCCAGCGGGCGGTGTCGGAGCTAGGGCCTGTCGTATGGATCTCCGTGGGAGAAGGAGCGGGGTCTGGCGCCTGCGATCGCAAGGCGGAGGAGGGAGGCAACGCGGAGCGTTGTCGACCGACGACAACGCCGCGAGCGCTGGTGCCAGACCCCGCGACGCCGCGGAGATCCACACGACAGGCCCTAGGGGCGGCGCGGGCGAGTTCGGCGTCCACGAGGAGCCGGTAGGCGGCCCAGACCGGGGCGATGGCCGGCAGTCTGCTCGCGGCCTTGCGGATGGCGTCGATGACCGCCGGGCGGCCGGGGTCGGCGGCGGGCAGGCCGACCGCGTCGGCCTCGATGACGGCGGCGGTGTGCAGCAGCGGCCAGGCGTAGCGGTGCATGCCCGGGGCGAAGCCCTCGCCGAGGCTCTGCTCGATCTCGGCCCGGGCATCGAGGAACCGGCCGCGCCCGGCAGCGAGGGCGGCTGCCAGGTGGCGCAGCGGGATCGCGTTCTGCGGCTGGTGGTCGTCGCAGCCGAACGCGTTGCGGGCGGCGGCCAGTTCGGCTGTCGCGGTGTCGTAGTCGCCGCGCAGCACGGCGAGCTGGCCGGCGGTGGTCGCCGCCCAGCCGAGGTAGAGGGCGTGCTTGGTGTCGGCCCGGCCACGGACGGCGAGCTGGCCTGCCTCGTTCCACTGGCCCAGGGCGAGCAGCGACTCGGCCTGGTTGGCGAGAGCGAACGCCGCGGGGTCGCGCAGCCCGCCCAGAACCGCCGCCTCCGCACCGGCCCGGGCCACTTCCACCGCCTCCGCGGACCGGCCCACGCTTTCCAGGGCGGCGGCGAGGTTCGCGGACACGGTGACGAAGAGCTTGCCGTGATCGGCGAAGGTCCGCGCCCGCTCCCGGGTGGCGGTCAGCTCGGCGAGGCCCTCCTCCACCGATCCGGAGTCGGCCATCAGGATGCCCCAGGTCATCCGGGCGTACAGCTCGATTTCCTCGGCGCCGACCAGCTGGGCGACCTGGATGGCCTGTTCGGCGGTGCTGATGCTGTCCGGCCCCGGGTTGTAGTTCATGCCCCAGCCGGCCGCGATCTCCAGTACCTCGGCGTGCACGGCGGACGGCGGCAGTCCGCGCACCAGCTCCTGGGCCTTCGCGATTTCCTCCCAGCCGTCGCCGCGCGCCAGCGCCCGCTTGAGCTGGGAGCTGCGTATCCAGAACCACGCGGCGCGCAGCGGGTCCTGCCCGTCCTCCAGGAGCCGCAGTCCGCGCTTGGCGGTCTCGTACGCGGCCGCCTGGTCCCCGCTGTAGGTCGCGGCGGCCGTGGCCTCGCACATCAGGTCGAGGTACTGCAGGGGCGTGGTCTCGGTGTCGCAGCCGCACCACGTCGGGTACACCTCGCAGTACTCGGCCAGGAACAGCCCTGCGCGGATCTCCTCCGGGACGTTGTCCCACAGCTCCAGCGCCCGCTCCAGCATGTGCCGTTGCTCGGCGTACGCATGCCGGCGCCGCGCCGCCACTGAAGCCCGCAGGACGGCGGGCAGGGCCTTGGCGGCGTCGTGGGCGTGGTACCAGTAGCTGGCCAGCCGGGCGGGGGACTCGTCGCTGCGTATCAGGGAGGGGGCGGCCTCCAGGGCTTCGGCGTAGCGGCGGTTGATGCGGCTGCGCTCGCCGGGCAGGAGGTCGTCGCCGACCGCCTCGCGGACCAGGGAGTGGCGGAAGCGGTAGCCGTCCCCGTCTTCCGTCGGGAGCAGGATGTTGGCGCCGACTGCGGCGCGCAGTGCCTCGATGAGCTCGTCCTCACCGAGCCCGGCGACCGCCGCGAGCAGCGGATACTCCACCGTCGAGCCGCCCTCGGCGACGATCCGGGCGACCCGCTGGGCGGCCTCCGGCAAGGTCTCGACCCGTACCAGCAGCAGATCGCGCAGGCTGTCGCTCAGGCCGGTGCGGCAGCCCTGGGTGATGCTGCAGGCCAGCTCCTCGACGAAGAAGGGATTCCCGTCGGAGCGGGCGAAGACCGTGTCGACGAACGCCTGGACCGGCTCGGCAGCGAGGATCCCGGCGACCTGATCGCGCACCTCGCCCCGGTTGAAGCGGGACAGCTCCATGCGCTCGACCGTACGCATCCGGTCCAGCTCGGCGAGGAAGGGCCGCAGCGGGTGGCGGCGGTGGATGTCGTCGGAGCGGTAGGTCGCCAGGACGATCACGCGGCCCCGGGTCAGGGAGCGGAAGAGGTAGGTGAGCAGCTCGCGCGTGGAGCGGTCGGCCCAGTGCAGGTCCTCAAGGGCGATGACGAGCGTGCGGTCCTCCGCCAGCCGTTCGAGAAGGCGGGTGGTGAGCTCGAAGAGCCGGGCCCGGCCGTGCTCGTCATGGGAATCCCGGTCGGCCGCGGCGGCCAGCTCCGGCAGCAGCCGGGCCAGCTCGCCCTCCTGGCCCGCCGCGGCGGCCCGCAGCTCGTCGCCGAACCGGCGGTGAAGGGTGCGCAGCGCCGTGGACACCGGGGCGAAGGGCAGTCCGTCCGCGCCGATCTCGACGCATCCGCCGACCGCCGTGACGGCCCCGGACTCGCGGGCCGCGCCGAGGAACTGCTCCAGCAGCCGGCTCTTGCCGACCCCTGCCTCACCACCCATCAGCAACGCCTGCGGCTCGCCCGCATGAGCGCGGGCGAGCGCGGAGGTGAGGCGGGTCAGCTCACGGTCGCGGCCGACGAAGACGGGGCTGACGGACTGGGTCTGCACTCTCCCGAGCATGTCACGCGGGTCTGACACTCCGGTACCGGATTCCTCCGGAACGGCCACCGCGATGACGGTCATGCGGCGTTGTGGGGGCGCATCGCCTGCAGAGCCTGCCGTACGCTCCGCTGCTTCCGCTTGTTCACCCGCCTCTCGGACCGCTGGAGCTCCCGGTCGGCCTTGGCGGCCACGTCCGCAATCCGCCACTCGTCCGCCTGGCGGCGGAGGTCGGCGGACCGCATCTGCGACATCTCGTACTCGAACATGTCCTGCTCCCTTGGGGACTCGTCTCGTTGTTCCGTTGAGACAAGACTCGTCCCCAAGGGGGGTGCGCCACATCGGGCAACTGCCCGAACTACAAGGCCGTAAGGGCCTTAGGCAGTGCCTCAGGTGCCTTAGGTCAGCCCGTGCTGGACGTGGTCGTGGTAGCCGCGACCGTCGGGATGTCGGTGAAGACGTCGAACCAGATCACGCCGGCGATGAACAGGCCGATGACGCCGAGGGCCAGGCCGCCCCAGGCGAGGGCTCGCACCCAGGTCGCGGAGCCCTTCGCGGCGAGCAGGACCGCGACGGCGACCAGGATGGCCGCGATGGCGAAGAAGCCGTTGAACAGGGCGGTGGTGTGCCACGGCGTGCCGTAGAGCTGGGCGATCTGCTGGTTCGTGGTGGTGGCGGTGCCGGCGGCCTGCGCGATGATGTTCTGGCGCTCCGACATAAGGTCGGCTATCCAGGTGCCGGTCAGCGAGGACAGGCCGAAGGCCGCGCCCACGACGGCGGCCGCGGCGGCCAGGACGCCGCCGGACGGCTTGGCTGCGGGCTCCCAGTCGTTCTCCAGGACTTCGTCCAGCTCGATCTCGTCCTGGTTCTCGTCCTCGTTCCCGATCTCGTTCTCGATCTCGTTCTCGATCTCGTTCTCGTCCTCGGCCTCGACCGCCTTGGTGTCGGTTTCGGTTTCGGTGGCGCTCTCGGGCGCCTCAGCGGTCTTGGTGGTCTCCATAGCGGGCCACCGTAGGGGCCGATTCTGAGAACTTCATGAGAGAAACCGCAGAATCCGGAACCGCCTCCGCCGGGCCCTCGATGCTGATGCGCGGCAGCCACCGCTCCAGCCAGGCCGGGAGCCACCAGTTCCAGCCGCCCATCAGGTGCATCAGGGCCGGGACCAGCAGCGTACGCAGCACGAAGGCGTCCAGGGCGACGGCGGCGGCGAGCCCGATGCCGAACATGGCGATGGTGCGGTCGCCGCTGAGTACGAAGGCCAGGAAAACCGAGATCATGATCACCGCCGCCGAGTTGATCACGCGGCTGGTCTCGGCGAGGCCGACCCGGACCGCGCGGCGGTTGTCATGGGTCTCCTGCCACTCCTCGTACATGCGGCTGACCAGGAAGACCTGGTAGTCCATGGAGAGCCCGAAGAGCACCGAGACCATGATCACCGGCAGGAAGGGCTCGATCGGGCCCGCGCTGCCGAGCCCGAGCAGTTCGCTGCCCCAGCCCCACTGGAAGATCGCGACGACGATGCCGAAGGAGGAGGCGACGGCCGCGATGTTCATCACGGCGGCCTTGAGCGGGATGCCGATGCTGCGGAAGGCCAGGAGCAGCAGCAGGCAGCCCAGGGCCACGACCGAGCCGATGAACAGCGGCAGCTTGCCGATGATGACGGCGGCGAAGTCGCCGTAGCTCGCCGTCACCCCGCCGACGTGGACCTGGAGCGAGGTGCCCTCGGCGGCCTCTGGGATGACGTCGTCGCGCAGGTGGCTCACAAGGTCGTCGGTGGCCTGCGACTGCGGCGAGGTGGTCGGGACGACCGTGATCACCTGGACGTCGCTGCCGTGCTCGGCGGACTGGACGCTGACCGCCTCGACGCCTCCGGTGTGCTTGAGGGTGGTGGTGAGCTGCTCCAGGGCGACCTTGTCGGCGGCGTTGCCGGTCTCGGCAACCAACTGCAGCGGGCCGTTGAAGCCGGGCCCGAAACCGTCGGAGAGCAGGTCGTACGCCTTGCGGGTGGTGGTCGTGGACGCGTGGTTGCCCTGGTCGGAGGAGCCGAGGTGCAGGGACAGCGTGGGCAGCGCCAGCACCAGCATCACGGCCGCCGCCACCGCGCCCAGCAGCCGGGGATGCCGCTCGACGAAGGCCGACCAGCGGGCGGCGAGCCCGGTGGGCAGGGTGGGCTGGGGGCCGTGCTCGGTGAGCCGGCGGCGCTCGCGGCGGCTCAGGGCCTTCATGCCGATCATGCCGAGCAGCGCCGGGAGCAGGGTGACGGACGCGGCGACCGTCAGCAGCACGGTCAGCGACGCGGCGATCGCGACGCCGTTGAGGAAGCTCAGCCGCAGGATCAACATCCCCAGCAGCGCCACGCACACCGTGCCGCCCGCGAAGACCACGGCCCGCCCGGTCGTACTGACCGCCTTCTCGGCCGCCTCGCGCACCGGCAGTCCCTGCTTCAGCCCACGCCGGTGCCGGGTGACGATGAACAGCGCGTAGTCGATGCCCACACCGAGGCCGATCAGCATGCCCAGCATCGGCGCGAAGTCGGCCACCGTCATCAGGTGGCCGAGCAGCACGGTGGCCATGTACGCGGTCCCGACGCTGACCAGCGCCGTGATGATCGGCAGGAACATGGCGAACATCGACCCGAAGGCCAGCAGCAGCACCACGGCCGCCACCGCGACCCCGACCAGCTCGCTGAGGTGGGTGCTCGTGCCCTCGGTGAGCGCGATCGCGCTGCCGCCGAGCTCGACCTCGACGTTGTCGCTCGCCGCCTGCTTCGCCGCGTCCACGACCGCCTTGGCCTGGCTCTCGGTGAGGTTCTCGGCGGCCGCGTCGAAGGTCACGGTCGCGTAGGCGGTGTGGCCGTCCTGGCTGATCTGCGCACTGCCGTCGCCGGAGCCGGAGTCGTACGGACCGGTGACGGAGGCCACGCCGTCCAGGCGGGCGACCTTGTCCAGGGCCTCGGTGAGGCTCGCCTTGACGCTCGCGGTGCGGACCGTGCCCTGGTCGGTGTGCCAGACGATGGTGTCGCTGTCGCCGGACCGGCCGGGGAAGGCCTCGGCGAGGAGGGCGGTGGCCTTGGCCGACTCGGTGCCGGAGACCTCGTAGTCGTTGGAGTACGCGGAGCCGGTGACGGCGGCCGCGACGGTCAGGCCGACGAGGGCGGCGAGCCAGAGGCCGAGGACGGCGAACCGTCGGTTGAGGCACCACCGTGCAAGTGCGGCCATTGCGGTGCTCTCCCCTGGATTTGTGGATCTTTCAGGGGAATAGCCCTCAAAGAACGCCTTACGAACGCCCACCACTCTTTCAGGCGAAAAAGATCCTTAGGGCCGTTCGTGGGCATGGTCACAGAATGCTAACGGGATTCTCAGAATGCATACATATGCCACAGGGCGGCCCTCCGTAAACCGGAGGACCGCCCCTTGGCTCGCGTACGTACAGGTCAGCTGCTGATCAGCCCTGGACGCCCAGCTTCTCCAGCACCAGCTCGCGCACGCGCTTCGCGTCGGCCTGGCCGCGGGTGAGCTTCATGACCGCACCGATCAGCGCGCCCGCCGCCGCCAGGTTGCCGCCGCGGATCTTGTCGGCGATGGCCGCGTTGGCCGCGATGGCCTCGTCCACGGCCGCGCCCAGCGCGCCCTCGTCCGAGACGACCTTCAGGCCGCGCTTCTCGACGACGGTGTCCGGGTCGCCCTCGCCCGCGAGCACGCCCTCGATGACCTGGCGGGCCAGCTTGTCGTTCAGGTCACCGGCCGCGACCAGCGCCGAGACCCGGGCGACCTGCGCCGTGGTGATCGGCAGCTCGGCCAGCTCGACACCGTCCTCGTTGGAGCGGCGGGCCAGCTCGCCCATCCACCACTTGCGGGCCGAGGCGGAATCCGCGCCCGCCTCGGTCGTGGCGACGATCAGGTCGATCGCACCGGCGTTGAGGACGGACTGCATCTCGTGGTCGGAGATGCCCCAGTCCTCCTGGAGCCGCTTGCGGCGCAGCCGCGGCAGCTCCGGCAGCCCGGCGCGCAGCTCCTCGACCCAGTCACGGGCGGGCGCGATCGGCACGAGGTCGGGCTCGGGGAAGTACCGGTAGTCCTCGGCCTCCTCCTTGATGCGGCCGGCGGTGGTGGAGCCGTCCTCCTCGTGGAAGTGCCGGGTCTCCTGGACGATCGTGCCGCCGGCGTTGAGGACCGCGGCGTGCCGCTGGATCTCGTAGCGGGCGGCGCGCTCCACGCTGCGCAGCGAGTTGACGTTCTTGGTCTCGCTGCGCGTGCCGAACTTCTCCCGGCCGTGCGGCCGCAGCGACAGGTTGACGTCGCAGCGCATCTGGCCCATCTCCATGCGGGCCTCGGAGACGCCGAGGGCCTTGATGAGCTCGCGCAGCTCGGCGACGTACGCCTTCGCGACCTCCGGAGCACGCGCTCCGGCGCCCTCGATCGGCTTGGTGACGATCTCGATGAGGGGGATGCCGGCCCGGTTGTAGTCCAGGAGGGAGTGCGAGGCGCCGTGGATACGGCCCGTCGCGCCGCCCACGTGGGTGGACTTGCCGGTGTCCTCCTCCATGTGGGCGCGCTCGATCTGCACCCGGAAGATCTCGCCGTCCTCGAGAGCGACGTCCAGGTAGCCGTTGAAGGCGATCGGCTCGTCGTACTGCGAGGTCTGGAAGTTCTTCGGCATGTCCGGGTAGAAGTAGTTCTTCCGGGCGAAGCGGCACCACTCGGCAATCTCACAGTTGAGCGCGAGACCGATCTTGATGGCCGACTCCACGCCGATCGCGTTGACCACCGGCAGCGCGCCCGGCAGGCCCAGGCAGACCGGGCAGACCTGGCTGTTGGGCTCGGCGCCGAGCGTGGTGGAACAGCCGCAGAACATCTTGGTGTCGGTGCCGAGCTCGACGTGGACCTCAAGGCCCATCACCGGGTCGTACGCCGCCAGGGCGTCCTCGTAGGACACCAGGTCGTCAGTCGTCACAGTCATCCCTATCAACCGCCCAGCACATCGTCGTCGCCGAGCCGGCGCAGCTCGCGCACCAGCAGAGCGACGCCGGTCACGATCGCCGCGGCGCTGATCGCCGCGTCCAGCAGCAGCAGCTTGTCGCTCTCGGCCCTGCCCCGCTTCACCTGCTTGGCGACGCCGACGGCGCCGAACAGGGACGTGGCGATGGAGAGATACGTGCCGGGCTTGGACTTCTTGAAGCCCTTGGCCTTGTCGAGCTTGCTCACAGCGTCGGAGCCTCCTCAAGCAGCGGGTGCCCCCAGCGTGCGGTGAAGCCCGCCTCCACGGCGGCACCGACACGGTAGAGCCGGTCGTCGGCCATCGCCGGGGCGATGATCTGCAGGCCCACCGGCAGCCCGTCCTCCGGCGCGAGGCCGCAGGGCACGGACATGGCCGAGTTGCCCGCCAGGTTGGCCGGGATGGTGCACAGGTCGGTCAGGTACATCGCCAGCGGGTCGTCCACCCGGTCCCCGATCGGGAAGGCGGTGGTCGGGGTGGTCGGCGAGATGATCACGTCGACCTTGCCGAAGGCCGTCTCGAAGTCCCGGGTGATGAGGGTCCGGACCTTCTGCGCGCTGCCGTAGTACGCGTCGTAGTAGCCCGAGCTGAGCGCGTACGTGCCGAGCATGATCCGGCGCTTCACCTCGGGGCCGAAACCGGCCTCGCGGGTCAGTGCCGTGACGTCCTCGGCGGAGCGGGTGCCGTCGTCGCCTGCCCGGAGGCCGTAGCGCAGGCCGTCGAAGCGGGCGAGGTTGGAGCTGGCCTCGGAGGGGGCGATGAGGTAGTACGCGGCGAGCGCGTAGGTGAAGGACGGGCAGGAGAGCTCGACGATCTCCGCGCCCTGCTCGCGCAGCAGCTCGATCGCGTCGTTGAACCGCTCCATGACGCCGGCCTGGTAGCCCTCGCCGCCGAACTCCTTGACGACGCCGACGCGCAGGCCCTTGACGTTGCCGTTGCGGGCGGCCTCGACGACCGCCGGTACGGGCGCGTCGATGGAGGTCGAGTCCAGCGGGTCGTAGCCCGCGATCACCTCGTGGAGCAGGGCCGCGTCCAGGACCGTACGGGCACAGGGGCCGCCCTGGTCGAGGCTGCTGCTGAATGCCACCATGCCGTAGCGCGAGACCGCGCCGTACGTCGGCTTCACACCGACGGTGCCGGTGACGGCCGCCGGCTGGCGGATCGAGCCGCCGGTGTCCGTGCCGATCGCCAGCGGGGCCTGGAAGGAGGCCAGGGCGGCGGCACTGCCACCGCCGGAGCCGCCGGGGATACGGGTGAGGTCCCAGGGGTTGCCCGTCGGGCCGTAGGCGCTGTTCTCGGTGGAGGACCCCATGGCGAACTCGTCCATGTTGGTCTTGCCGAGGATCACGATGCCGGCCTCGCGCAGGCGGGTCGTCAGCGTCGCGTCGTACGGCGGGATCCAGCCTTCGAGGATCTTGCTGCCGACGGTCGTCGGGACACCCTTCGTGGTGAAGATGTCCTTGAGCGCGAGCGGCACGCCCGCGAGCGGGCCGAGCTCCTCGCCCGCAGCGCGCTTGTCGTCCACGGCTTTGGCGGCCTTGAGGGCGCCCTCGGTGTCGACGTGCAGGAAGGCGTGCACCTTCTCGTCGACCGCGCCGATGCGATCCAGGTGGGCCTGGGCCACTTCCACGGCGGAGGCCTCGCCCTTGGCGATGGTCGCGGCGGTCTCGGCTGCGTTGAGCCTGGTCAGGTCTGTCATGGCTCTAGTCCTCCCCCAGGATCTGCGGCACCTTGAAGCGCTGCTGCTCCTGCGCGGGCGCGCCGGACAGCGCCTGCGCCGGGGTCAGGCCGGGCCTGACCACGTCAGGGCGCATGACATTGGTCAGCGGCAGCGGGTGTGAGGTCGGCGGTACGTCCTCGCCGGCCACCTCGGAGACGCGGGCTACCGCGCCGATGATCTCGTCCAGCTGCGAGGCGAAGTGGTCGAGCTCTTCGTCCTTCAGCTCAAGACGCGACAGCCGGCCGAGGTGGGCGACCTCCTCGCGCGTGATGCCAGGCATGCAGCGATCCTCTGGGGGTTGGTATTGGTGTTTTCGGGCCAATCCTATGGGGGCAGGCCCCTGCGGGGCTAAACGGTTTGGGTACCGACCCTTCGTCGGCGGCTGCGGCCTGCACGCCGCCGACGGCGCTCCGCCCCCACAGGTGCCACCGTCACCCGAAAACAAATGCCGCACGGGTGGTGCGGGTGGGAACACCCCGGCCGAAGGCCGCAACGGACGGAAAGCCACCCACGGCGGGCACCCGCACCCGTCAGTGGGCATCCCGGACGGCCCGCACGGCAGGCGCAGGGGTCGGGGCGGGCGCGGGCGCCGCCTCGAGCTCGGCGTGCCGGTGCCATCCCGTACGTCCGCGCAGCTTGAGCCAGGCCGTGGTCTCGTCGGGCGGCATGGCCGCGGCGACGAGCCAGCCCTGGATGGCGTCGCAGCCCAGGTCGCGGAGCCGTTCCCAGGTCTCGTCGTCCTCGACGCCTTCCGCGACGACCAGGAGCCCGAGCGAATGGGCGAGGTCGACCGTGCAGCGCACGATCTCGGCGTCCTCGTTGTCGACGACGAGCCGGGCCACGAACGACCGGTCGATCTTGAGCTCGCTCACGGGCAGTCGCCGCAGGTGGACGAGCGACGAATACCCCGTCCCGAAGTCGTCCAGGGACATCTTCACGCCGTGCCCGGTCAGCCCGGCCAGCGTGTCGGCCGCCCGCTGCGGGTCCTCGAGAAGCACGTGTTCCGTTATTTCCAGCTGCAGCGACCCCGGCGGGACCCCGTGCCGGGCCAGCCGCGCGGCGACCGCGCCGGCGAATCCGGGCGAGTGGACATCGCGGGGCGAGACATTCACGGCGACCGGGACCATCAGTCCCATCGCACGCCACTTCGCGATCTGCCCGAGCGCCATCTCCAGCACGTACTCCGTGAGCTGCGGCATGAGCCCGGACGTCTCGGCGATGGCGATGAAGTCCTCGGGGCTCACCCTCCCCCGCTGGGGGTGGACCCAGCGGACCAGGGCCTCAAGGCCGGCGACCTGGCCGTCGAAGCGGACCTTGGGCTGGTAGTGGAGCTCGACGTCGCCCGCGTCGAGGGCGCGGCGGAGGTCGCCGAGCAGCCCGAGGCGGTCGGGGGTGTTGCCGTCGCGCTTGGCCTCGTAGACCTCGACACCGCTGCGGTCACGTTTCGCCTGGTACATGGCGACATCGGCGCGCCGGAGCAGACCTTCGGCATCGCTCGCGTGGTCGGGATAGACCGCGACCCCGGCGCTCGCCTCGAGGACCAGGGTCAGGCCGTCAAGACTCAGCGGTGAGCTCAGTGCGGCGACCAGGGACCGCGCGATCCGCTGGGCCCGGGTCGGGGAGTCGCAGGTGGGCAGCAGTACGGCGAACTCGTCGCCGCCGAGCCGCGCGGCCTCCGCGCCACGGGGCAGGGCGAGCCGGAGGCGGTCGGCGATCTGCAGGAGCAGACGGTCACCGGCCATGTGACCGAGCGTGTCGTTCACGGAGCGGAACTTGTCCAGGTCGATCAGGACGAGAGCTGTTCGCTCGCCGCCGCGCTCGGCGTCGTCGATGGCGGTCCAGGCGCGCTCCAGCAGCCACTGGCGGTTGGGAAGGCCTGTCAGCGGATCCCTCAGTTGCTCCTCGGCCCTCGCGTGGGCGATCCAGAGCGTGGAGTCCAGGGCGATGAGGGGGACCGCGAAGAGCGGGAGGATCACCGGGAGGTCGGTGGCGACGACGATGATGAGCGGCGAGATGCCGAGCAGGGCGACGCCGACGAGCCCCTGCCTGATCAGGGCGGTGCGGGCGACGGTCGGGAGGCCGCCATCGCGCGGGACGATGGCATACCACAGAAGGGTGCGGGTCGCAGCGAGGTAGGCGAGGGCGGAGACCACCACAGCCGGTACTGCGGCCATCCCCCAAGTGGAGGGGTACCAGGGCTGTCCAGCGGAGGGATGGTTGCCGAAGGCGGCCAGGCCGAGGGAGGCGGCGCCGATGCCCAGGATGTCGACCGCGCCGTGGAGCATGGCCTGCCGCCAGCGGTGCCGGCGGGCGCAGCCGACCAGCACGACGACGGCCAGGCTGACCAGGACGGCGGGCACCCAGCCGTAGAGCAGCAGCATGGCCAGGGTGAGGGAGGCGCCGGAGCCGGTGCCGCCCCACCAGCGGTCGCGGCCCATGGCGACGAGGTGGCCGACGATGATGCCGGTGAGCAGGGCGAAGGCCCAGCCGACGGTGCCGCCGGGGAACAGCGCGTCGCCGTCGATCCGGGTCCGTACGATGCCGACGCCGAGCGCCGCCGCGGCCGCGCCGACCACCGCATACCTCAGTGCTGCCGAGGGCAGCGCCGGCGCAGCTGGCTGGCTCAGCTGCCGCGCCGGTCCGGCGCTGTCCGTCGGTTCCATGCCCGTCCCTCTCGCAGCCCGCTGTGTGCCGGTGTGCCTTCCGGCTTCTCAACAGTAGGCCGCCAAAGGCTGTCACGGGCACCGATCGGCTGCTGTTGCCCGAATGCGACCCACCCGCCCGGATCCTTCTGCTATCGCCCGAACGGGTGATGACAGGCCGTCACTCGGCAGCGCTCGGCTCCTCCTGCGGTTCCTCCTGCGGCTCCTCCTGTGTCTTCTCCTCCGGCTCGGCCGGATTCACCGCCACCTCCCGGGCCGCGTCGGCACCCTGTTCGAGCAGTACGGCGAAGCCGTCCTCGTCCAGGACCGGCACCTTGAGCTGGATGGCCTTGTCGTACTTGGATCCGGGGTTGTCGCCGACCACCACGAAGCCGGTCTTCTTCGACACCGAGCCGGTGACCTTCGCCCCGCGGCTGCCCAGTGCCTCCTTCGCCCCGTCGCGGGTGTACGTCGAGAGGGTGCCGGTGACGACGACGGTGAGCCCTTCGAGCGGGCGCGGCCCCTCCTCCGAGCCCTCCTCGGTGAACTTCACCCCGGCGCGTCGCCACTTCTCGATGATCTCCAGGTGCCAGTCCTCGGCGAACCACTGCTTCAGCGAGGCCGCGATGGTGGGGCCGACGCCCTCGACCGCCGCCAGCTCCTCCTCGGCCGCGTCCTTGATCCGGTCCAGGTCGCGGAACTCGCGGGCCAGCGCCTCCGCCGCGACCGGTCCGACGTGACGGATCGACAGCCCGGTGATGATCCGGGCCAGCGGCCGCTCCTTGGCGGCGGCGATGTTGTCCAGCATGGCGAGGGTGTTCTTCTTGGGCTCGCCCTGCTGGTTGGCGAAGACCGTGGCGATCTTCGGCTCGCCAGTCTTCGGGTCGTTCTTGGGCAGCCCGGTGTCCTGGTCGAGTACATACGCCCTGATGGGGAGCAGGTCCTCGACCTTGAGGTCGAACAGGTCGCCCTCGTCGCGCAGCACCGGCTCGGCCGGCTCCAGGGGCCTGGTGAGCGCGGCGGCCGCGACATAGCCGAAGTTCTCGATGTCCAGGCACTTGCGGCCGGCGAGATAGAAGACACGTTCACGCAACTGGGCGGGGCAGGAGCGGGCGTTGGGGCATCGCAGGTCGATGTCCCCTTCCTTCATGGGCCGCAGGCCGGTGCCGCACTCCGGGCACTCGGCGGGCATCACGAACTCCTGCTCGGTGCCGTCCCGCAGATCGACGACCGGGCCGAGGATCTCCGGGATGACATCGCCCGCCTTGCGCAGCACCACCGTGTCGCCGATGAGCACGCCCTTGGCCTTGACCACGTCCTGGTTGTGCAGGGTCGCGAACTCGACCTCCGAGCCCGCCACCTTCACCGGCTCCACCACCGCGTACGGCGTGACCCGGCCGGTGCGCCCGACGCCGACCCGGATCCCCACCAGTTTGGTGTTGACCTCCTCCGGGGCGTACTTCCAGGCGATCGCCCAGCGCGGGGCGCGCGCCGTGGAGCCCAGCCGCCCCTGGAGCGGGATCTCGTCGACCTTGACGACGATGCCGTCGATCTCGTGCTCGACGTCGTGACGGTGCTCGCCGTAGTAGGCGATGACCTCCTTGACCTCGGCGATCGTGTCGACGACCCGGGCATAGCTGGTGGTCGGCAGGCCCCATTCGCGCAGCAGTTCGTAGGCCTGCGACTGGCGCTCGATCTCGAAGCCCCGCCGGGCGCCGATGCCGTGCACCACCATGTGCAGCGGCCGGGAGGCGGTGACCCGCGGGTCCTTCTGGCGCAGCGAGCCCGCCGCCGCGTTGCGCGGGTTGGCGAAGGGCTTGTCACCGGCCTCGACCAGGCGGGCGTTGAGCTCCTCGAACTTCTCCATCGGGAAGTAGACCTCACCGCGGATCTCGACGAGCTCCGGGATCCGCTCCCCCGCCAGCCGGTCCGGGATCTCGGCGATCGTACGGACGTTGGGCGTGATGTCCTCACCCGTGCGGCCGTCGCCCCGGGTCGCTGCTCTGGTCAGCCGCCCGTGCTCGTACGTGAGGTTCACGGCCAGGCCGTCGACCTTGAGCTCGCAGAGGAAGTGGTAGGAAATGCCGTCGAGTTCGGCGACCAGGCGCTCCGCCCAGGCGTCCAGCTCCTCCTCGTCGAAGGCGTTGTCCAGGGAGAGCATGCGCTCGCGGTGCTGGACGGACGCGAACCCGGTCTCGTACGCGCCCGCGACCTTCTGGGTGGGCGAGTCCGGCGTGCGCAGCTCCGGATAACGCTCCTCCAGGGCCTCCAGCTCGCGCAGCAGCCGGTCGAAGTCCGCGTCGCTGACGACGGGCGCGTCATTGACGTAGTAGCGGAAGCGGTGCTCCTCGACCTCTTCGGCCAGCTGGGCATGCTGCTCGCGTACCTCGGCAGGAATCTCCACTTCCCCGTCCTTCCTCACTCCGGTCACTCTGGGTTGTCGACGAGCGAACGCGCCGCCTTCGCGCAATGCACGAGCGCGGCACGGGCGTAGGCCGGCGAGGCCCCCGCCAGACCGCAGGACGGGGTGACGGCAAGGGAACTCCCCAAATCCCCCGGTGCCAGTCCCAGCCTGCGCCACAGCGCCCGAACACCACTTACGCTACCGGCAGGGTCTGACAACGGGCCGTCGGTGCCCGGCACGACACCGGCGAAGAGCGCGGTGCCGCCCTCGGCCGCCTCTCCGAAGTCATCCCAGTCACGCTCCGTCAGCAAGTCGAAGTCGAACGAGATCCCCGCGACCCCGGCCCGGCGCAGCAGCCCGAACGGCACCTCCGGCGCGCAGGAATGGACGATCACGGGCGCCCGGACGGCCCCGATCACGTCCCGCAGCGTGCCCTCCACCGCCTGGCGGTCCACCGCGCGGAGCGTCCGGTAGCCGCTCGCGCTCCTCACCCGTCCCAGCAGCACCGCCGTCAGCGAGGGCTCGTCCAACTGCAGCACCAGCCGCGCGCCCGGGATCCGGCGGCGTGCCTCCGCGACATGCAGCCGCAGCCCCTCGGCCAGCGACTCGGCCAGGTCCCGGCACGCCCCGGTGTCCGAGAGCGCGGCCTCGCCGTTCCTCAGCTCGACCCCGGCGGCCAGCGTCCACGGGCCGACGGCCTGCAGCTTCAGCGCGCCTTCGTAGCCCTGGGTGAACTCCTCCAGCGCGTCCAGGTCCTCGCCCAGCCAGGCCCGTGCCCGCCGGGTGTCCCGGCCCGGCCGGTCCCCGAACCGCCAGCCGCTGGGCTCGACGCGGGCGTACAGCTCGACCAGCATCCCGAGCGTGCGCCCCAGCATGTCCGCGCCGGGTCCCCTGGCGGGGAGCTCGGGCAGGAACGGCAGTGCCTCCAACGCGCCCGTCGCCGTACGCGCTGCTTCCCTGGCGTCCTCGCCCGGCATGGACCCGATCCCGGTGGCCGCCCCTTCGGGCAGCGCAAACTCATCCGTACTCACGCCCGAAGCGTATGCCGCGGGCGGCTCCCACCGGACCGGCCCCGCCCGGACAGGGCCTAACGCCCCGGCCGGACCGTCAGGTCGTTGATCTCCGCGTCGCGCGGCAGATCGATCGCCGTCAGGATCGTCGTCGCCACCGACTCCGGGGCGATCCAGCGCGAGGCGTCGTACTCCTTGCCCTCCTGACTGTGCACCTTCGCCTGCATGGGCGTGGCGGTGCGGCCCGGGTAGACGGTCGTGACCCGCACCCCGTTGCCGTGCTCCTCCAGGCGCAGGGCGTCGGCGAGCGCCTTGAGGCCGTGCTTGCTGGCGGCGTACGCGCTCCACTCGGCGTGCGCGTTCAGACCGGCCCCGGAGTTGACGAAGACGACATGGCCGCGCGCCAGGCGCAGCTGGGGCAGAAGCAGACGGGTCAGCTCGGCGGGCGAGACGAGGTTCGCCGCGAGCGTCTGGTTCCAGGTCTTCGGCGTCGTGTCCCCGACCGGGCCCAGCTCCACGATCCCGGCGATGTGCTGGAGGGAGTCCAGCCGCTCCGGCAGCTCCTGGTGCGACAGCGCCCACGACAGCCGCTCCGGCTCCGCGAGGTCTCCCACGAGGGTGCGCGCACCCTCGTAGCGCCCGGCCAGTTCCTTGGCCCGGCCCGCGTCTCGCGCGAGCAGCCACAGTTCGTCGCCCCGGTCGAGGAGGCGCCGCGCGACGGCGGCGCCGATGCCGGAACCGGCCCCGGTGATCAGATGAGTCGCCATGGGAGCCATGATCCCATCACCGCGCGCCCTCTATATACGCGAGCGCCGAGGCCCCGTCCTCCGCGAAGAGGACGAGGTCGGTCAGCGGCAGCGGCAAGAAGCCCTCCGCCTCCATCCGGGCGAACTGCTGCTTCAGGCCGTCGTAGAAGCCCGCGGTGTTGAGCAGCACCACCGGCTTGGCGTGCATCCCGTGCTTCTTCAGCTCCAGGATCTCCGTCGCCTCGTCCAGCGTCCCCGTGCCGCCCACCATGACCACGATCGCGTCGGACCGGGCCAGCAACTGCGCCTTGCGCTCGGCGAGGTCGGCCGCGATCACCATCTCGTCGGCGTCCCTACGCGCCTTGGCCGCCAGGAACTCCACCGAGATCCCGACCAGCCGGCCCCCGTTCTCCTGTACGCCGTCCGCCATCACCTTCATCAG
This sequence comes from Streptomyces sp. NBC_01537, assembly GCF_045040445.1. Taxonomy (NCBI): domain Bacteria; kingdom Bacillati; phylum Actinomycetota; class Actinomycetes; order Kitasatosporales; family Streptomycetaceae; genus Streptomyces; species Streptomyces sp. NBC_01537. The sequence goes on from NZ_CP109392.1 coordinate 2,872,015, forward strand.
GCCGACGTCGGAGCCGCCCCAGACCAGGGTGTGGCCGCCCTTGCCGATCAGCTCGGCGAACTCGCGGGCGGGTTCTGTGTAGCGGGCGTCGAGGTCGGCGGCGGAGAGGAAGACGCAGATATTCATGGCCGCGAGCCTATGACGAGGAGGACACGTCCAGGGCGGTGCCGTAGAGGCGGTCGGCCTTGAGGCGGATGACGACGCGGCGCTCGGCGACCTGCTGGGCGAGGAAGTCCGTGGCGTCGTCCGGGCGGGCGGCCGGCGGGAGCATGGCGAGGAGTTCGCGGCCGACGGGGTCGCCGGGGGTGGTGGTGGGTTCGGAGACCTCGGCCTCGCCCTCGGCCACGGCGAAGGACCAGTGGTCGGCGGTGGAGACGTGGAGGGCGGCCCGGGAGTCGTTGCGGAGCTGGCGGACCTTGATGCGGTCGGCGGTGGTGGAAAGGCGTACGACCCGCTCGGCCGGGTCCCAGGCGTAGAGCATGGTGGTCAGATGGGGGTGGCCGCTGCGCTTGTTGGTGGCCAGGGTCCCGAACTGGTGGGCGCCGAGGAGTTGTGAGAGCTCGTCGTCGGACAGGCTGCGGGGGCCAGGGGCGTTGTCGGTCATGGGACGGACAACGGCCCCTGGCCGCAGGGGTATTCCAGCCGGACAGGGCCTACCCGGACAGGGCCTACGCGACCGACTCGGCGGATTCGCCGCGCAGGGCGACCAGGGCGAGCAGGCAGGACACCAGGGCGGCGATGCCGCAGACGACGAAGCCGATCGAGTAACCGTGGCCGAGGGCTTCGAGGGCGAACGGGGAGGCCGCGCCGGGCGGGGAGGAGGCGGGGACGGAGTTGACGGCCAGCGGTCCGCCCTCGGCGGCGACCTGGGCGGCGGCGGCCTTGGACTGGGCGGCGAGGTCGGAGGAGGCGAGCTTGGCGGTGAATTCGGAGGCCGCACGGCTCAGGGCGATCGCCCCGATGACCGCCGGGCCGAGGGTGAAGCCGAAGTCGCGGAGCAGGCTGGTGGAGGCGCTGGCCATGCCGGCGTAGTGGACGGGGACGGTGTTCACGGCGGTGACGGTGATCGAGGAGACGGTGAGCGCGAAGCCGACGCCGACCAGGGCGAGCGGCAGGATGAGCGAGGTGAGGGCGCGGTCGCCGACGGGGAGGGTGGCGGCGATGAAGTCGCCGATGCCCATCAGGGCGAGGCCGCCGCCGAGGACCCAGCGGGCGCTGACCTTCTCCAGGAGGCGGGAGATGAGCGGCATCAGCAGCAGGGTCCAGCTGTTGAGGAGGATGAAGGCGACCGAGGACCGCAGCGGGCTCTGGTGCTGGATGGGGCCGAGCCGGATGCTGGTGGCGTAGGCGGTGCCGAGGTAGCTGAACATGCCGACGACGGCGACGATCGAGGCGACGGCGAAGGCACGGTTCTTGAACAGGTCCAGCCGCAGCAGCGGTGAGGCGGCGCGGTTCTCGGCGGCGACGAACAGGCCGATGAAGACGGCCGCGACGACGTAGGCGATGACCACGGGGGTGGCGGTCCAGCCGTCCGTCGGGCCCTGGATGACGGCGTAGAGGAGGGCGAACAGGCCGATGCCGACCGTGATCTGGCCGGCCAGGTCGAGGGAACGGCCTTCCGGGGCGCTGGAGTTGTGGGCGTACAGCTGGCTGATGACGGTGCTGAGCAGGGCCAGGCCGGCGACCACGTAGAAGGCCACGCGCCAGGATCCGTAGTTGCCGGTGACGCCGCCGAGGACGGGGGCTATGAAGCCGCCGCTGGACAGGGCGGCGGCCCAGATGGTGATCGTACGGGCCCGGTCGCGGGCGGTGTGGGTGCCGGCCGCGATGACGGCGAGGGAGGTCGGGAAGAGGGCGGCGGCGCCGAGGCCGGCGATGACCTGGCCGATCCACAGCTGGTGGACGCCGCCGGCGAGGGCGGCGACGAGCTCGCCGAGGACGAGGAGGGCGGAGCCGCCGACGAGCAGGCGCTTGCGGCCGAAGAGGTCGCCCAGGACGCCGAAGGTCAGCTCAAGGACGGTGACGGGGAGCAGGAAGGCGTCCGAGATCCAGGTGAGCTGCGAACCGATGGGGTGCAGGTCCTCCTGGAAGAGGCCGTTGAGGGTGGCCGGCATCGCGAGGGCGATCTGGGCCAGGCAGACGGCGAAGCAGCCGGCGATGAGGGTGCCGAGCGGCAAGCCGCTGCCCGGCGTGTCGGCGGCAGATGCCTTGTCCGTGCTGATGCTGCTGGTTTCTGTGGACACGAAAATTCCCCTTTGTACGGCTTTGTACGGGGTTGCCGAGCGCAGCGGCGCCCTGGGACGCGCTGAATGTAGGGCTAATTTTCGACGGCCGTCAAGAGACTGCCCAATGTTGAGGTCGTCAGGGGACCGCAATCGCGTCCAGCAGAAGGCCCGCCTCCTCGCGGGCCGGGGCCTCGTAGCGCCGGGCCAGCGTCCGGAAGAGCTCCTCGGCGCCGGCCGCCGGCCAGTCCTCGGGCAGGTGCTCGGCGGGCAGGTGGGGGTCGGTACGGACCAGCTCCAGCCAGTCCGTGTGCAGCAGGAGCTGCCGGGCCAGGTCGCCGTCGGTCTCGGGGGCGGGCCGGGGGCCGGACCAGCGTTCGAGGAAGGCGCGGTAGCCCTTGGCGATGGCCTCGATGTCGAAGGCGGACTCCAGGACGGCACGGGCGTCGGTGGGGCCGGTCGCGGCGGCGCCCCGGAAGACGTTCAGGTGGCCGTCCAGGCCGAGACCCTCGACCAGCGCGGGCACGTCCACCGCGCCCGGGGCCACCCACAGCCCGTTCTGCAACAGCCCGAAGCCGCCCCACACCAGACGGGACCTCAGGTCGTGCCGCTCGCGCCGCCAGGCCTCGGGGAGGGAGAAGCCGACCAGCGTCCAGGTGCCGTCCCAGGCCCGGTTGACCGCGCCGGTGTGCCAGACCCGGTCATGGCCGTCCTGGAGCACGGACGCGGCGCGCGGCGTGATCCCGAAGTACGTCTTGCGGCCCACCCGGTGACGCTCCAGCAGCCCCCGGCCGACCATCCGCGTCAGTGTCGACCGCACCGCATCCTCGCCGACCCCGGCACGGCCGAACAGCTCGATCAGGCCACCGGTGGCGAAGGCCTTGTCCTGGCCCAGGGCATGGATGCCGAAGCAGCTCAGCATCAGCGACTGCGGATTCACCTCGCGTCGGCGGCGGCTGAGGCTGGCGTACGTGAGGCGGGCATACGCCGCTCGGTCGTCGCGATCGTCGCCGAGCCGACGACCCGCGTGCCGTCGTAGAGCACGACCGCCTGGCCGGGCGCGACCCCGCGCACCGGCTCCCCGGTGAAGCGGACCCGCAGCTCGCCGTTCTCGCCCGGCTCGGCCGTGACCGGGACGTCCTCGCCGTGGGCGCGCAGCTGGGCGGTGTACGTGCCGGAGCCCACGGGCGGGGTGCCGCACCAGCGGGGGCGGATGGCGGTCAGGGCGGTGACGTCGAGGGCGTCGACCGGGCCGACGGTGACGGTGTTGTCGACCGGGGAGATGTCCAGGACGTAGCGCGGCTTGCCGTCGGCGGCGGGGGTGCCGATGCGCAGGCCCTTGCGCTGGCCGACGGTGAAGCCGTAGGCGCCGGTGTGGCTGCCGAGCCTGTTGCCGTCGGTGTCGAGGATGTCGCCCTCGGCGGTGCCGAGGTGCTTGGCGAGGAAGCCCTGGGTGTCGCCGTCAGCGATGAAGCAGATGTCGTGGCTGTCGGGCTTCTTCGCGACCGACAGGCCGCGGGCGGCGGCCTCCTCGCGGATCTCGCCCTTGGTGGTGAGGGTGTCGCCCAGCGGGAACAGGGCGTGCGCGAGCTGGCGCTCGTCCAGCACCCCGAGGACGTACGACTGGTCCTTGGCCGCGTCGGAGGCCCGGTGCAGCTCCCGGCTGCCGTCCTGCGCGGTGACGATGGTGGCGTAGTGGCCGGTGCAGACGGCGTCGAAGCCCAGCGCGAGCGCCTTGTCCAGGAGCGCGGCGAACTTGATCTTCTCGTTGCAGCGCAGGCACGGGTTCGGGGTCCGCCCGGCCTCGTACTCGGCCACGAAGTCGTCGACGACGTCCTCGCGGAAGCGGTCGGCCAGGTCCCAGACGTAGAAGGGGATGCCGATCACGTCGGCGGCCCGCCGTGCGTCGTGGCTGTCCTCGATCGTGCAGCAGCCGCGCGCGCCGGTCCGGAAGGACTTGGGGTTCGCGGACAGCGCGAGATGGACGCCGGTCACGTCATGGCCGGCCTCGGCGGCGCGGGCGGCGGCGACGGCGGAGTCCACGCCGCCGGACATGGCGGCGAGCACGCGAAGGCGGCGGGGGGCGCTTGAGGAGTCAGTCATAGCGTTACCAGAGTACGCGCCGGGTCAGACAAGCCCCGCGCTGCGGGCACGCTCGGCCACCGGTCCGATGGCCCCGGCGAGGGCGTCCACGTCGGCCTGGGTGGAGGTGTGGCCCAGCGAGAAGCGCAGCGAGCCCCGGGCGAGCAGGGGGTCGGTGCCCATGGCGAGCAGCACATGGCTGGGCTGCGGGACGCCGGCGGTGCAGGCGGAGCCGGTGGAGCACTCGATGCCCCGGGCGTCCAGCAGCATCAGCAGGGAGTCGCCGTCGCAGCCGGGGAAGGAGAAGTGGGCGTTGGCGGGCAGCCGGCCCGCAGCCGACGGGTCACCGTTGAGGATCGCGTCCGGGACGGCGGCCCGGACCTTCGCGACCAGGTCGTCGCGCAGCGCGCCCGCCTCCCGCGCGAAGGCCTCCCACCGCTGGGCCGCCAGCGTTCCGGCCACCGCGAACGCGGCGACCGCGGGCACATCCAGCGTCCCGGAGCGTACGTGCCGCTCCTGGCCGCCACCGTGCAGCAGCGGTACCGGTGCGACCTCCCGGCGCAGCACCAGGGCCCCCACGCCGTACGGCCCGCCGACCTTGTGGCCGGTCACCGTCATCGCGTCCAGCCCGGAGGCCGCGAAGTCCAGCTCGACCTGACCGAAGGCCTGGACCGCGTCGGCGTGCATCGGGATCTCGAACTCCCGTGCCACAGCCGTCAGTTCGCGGACCGGCAGGATGGTGCCGACCTCGTTGTTGGCCCACATCACCGTCACCAGGGCGACATCCCCCGGGTCGCGGACGATCGCCTCGCGCAGCGCCTCCGGGTGCACCCGCCCGTACGCGTCCACCGGCAGCCACTCCACCCGGGCGCCCTCGTGCTCGGCGAGCCACTCGACGGCGTCCAGGACGGCGTGGTGCTCGACCGGGCTGACCAGGATCCGCGTGCGTCGCGGGTCGGCGTCGCGGCGGGCCCAGTACAGCCCCTTGACCGCGAGGTTGTCGGACTCGGTGCCGCCGCCGGTGAAGACGACCTCGCTGGGCCGGGCGCCGAGCGCGGCGGCCAGCGACTCGCGGGACTCCTCCACGCTGCGGCGGGCCCGGCGGCCCGAGGCGTGCAGGGAGGAGGCATTGCCGGTGACGGCGAGCAGGTCGGTCATCGCCCGCACCGCCTCCGGCAGCATCGGAGTGGTGGCGGCGTGGTCGAGGTAGGCCATGATGGCCCCGATTCTATCCGGGGCGGCCAGGTGGCCTTCATGCCGTGTCCGCGACGCCGCGCGCCCCATCGGCCAGGCCTCTTACTCCGGCGCGTTCTCCGGGTGGTGGCAGGCCACCTGGTGGCCGGTCTGCAGGGCGACCAGCGGCGGCTCGGTCGTCTTGCAGACCTCTGTCGCCTTCCAGCAGCGGGTATGGAAGCGGCAGCCCGCGGGCGGGGAGATCGGCGAGGGGACGTCACCGGTGAGGAGAATCCGCTTGCGCTGTGTGCGCCGCTTGGGGTCCGGCACCGGCACCGCGGACATCAGCGCGTTGGTGTACGGGTGCATCGGCTTGCCGTAGAGACTCTCACGGTCCGCGATCTCCACGATCTTCCCGAGATACATCACCGCGATCCGGTCCGAGACATGCCGGATGACCGACAGGTCGTGGGCGATGATCACGTACGTGAGCCCGAGCTCGCTCTGCAGGTCGGCGAGCAGGTTGACCACCTGCGCCTGGATGGACACGTCCAGCGCCGAGACCGGCTCGTCCGCGACCACCAGCTTCGGCTTGAGCGCCAGCGCCCGCGCGATGCCGATGCGCTGCCGCTGGCCGCCGGAGAACTCGTGCGGATAGCGGTTGTAGTGCTCGGGGCTGAGGCCCACCAGTTCCAGCAGGTCCTGGACCGCCTTCTTGGTCCCGTGCTCGGTCTTGACCTTCTGCAGCCGGAACGGCGCACTGACGATGGTGCCGACCGTGTGCCGCGGGTTCAGTGAGGAGTACGGGTCCTGGAAGATCATCTGTACGTCGCGCCGCATCGGGCGCATCGCCGACGTGCCGAGGTGGGTGATGTCCCGGCCCTCGAACTCGACCTTGCCGCCGGTCGGTTCCAGCAGCCGGGTGATCAGCCGGCCCATGGTGGACTTGCCGCACCCCGACTCGCCCACCACGCCCAGCGTCTCGCCGGGCATGACGTGGAAGTCGAGGCCGTCGACGGCCTTGACCGCGCCGACCTGGCGGCGCAGCAGTCCTTTGGTGATCGGGAAGTGCTTGACCAGGCCGCTCACCTTGAGCAGCGGCTCTCCGTCAACCGGGCGGTCGGGAGGTGCCGCCACCCCCTCGGCGGTCGTCTGCGGGGGGATCGTCATCTCCTGGCCTTTCACAGCTTCGGCGCAATCTCTTCGGTCCAGATGCGCTCCCGGTCCGCCTGACCGAGGTGGCAGGCGGCGAAGTGCCTGCTGCCGACCTCGTACAGTTCGGGAACGACGGTTTGGCTGGCGCCCCCGGTGAGGTCCGCGTACGGGCAGCGGGGGTGGAATGCGCAGCCGGAGGGCACGTTGATCAGGCTCGGCGGGGAGCCCTTGACCGGGTTCAGCCGGTCGGTCCGCTCACGGTCGAGTCGCGGCATGGATCCCAGCAGGCCCCACGTGTACGGGTGTTCGGGCCGCTCGAAGATGACCTCGGCCGAGCCCTTCTCGATGCACTTGCCGCCGTACATCACGAGGATGTCGTCGGCGAGTTCGGCGACGACTCCGAGGTCGTGGGTGATGATGATGACCGCGGATCCGAACTCCTTCTGCAGATCCCGGATCAGGTCCAGGATCTGGGCCTGGACGGTGACGTCCAGCGCGGTGGTCGGCTCGTCGGCGATCAGCAGCGAGGGGTCGTTGACCAGCGCCATCGCGATCATCGCGCGCTGGCGCATACCGCCGGAGAACTGGTGCGGGTGGTCGTCGACGCGCCGGTCGGGCTGCGGGATGCCGACCCGGTCCAGCATCTCGATCGTGCGCTTGCGGGCCTCTTTCTTGCCCGCCTCCGGGTGGTGCACCCGGTACGCCTCGATGATCTGCTGGCCCACGCTGAAGTAGGGGTGCATCGCGGTGAGCGGGTCCTGGAAGATCATGGCCATCTTCTGGCCGCGCAGCTCCCGTACCCGGTCGGCATCGGCGGCGAGCAACTCCTCGCCGTCCAGCCAGATCTCACCGGAGACCCGGGCGTTGCGGCTTCGGGCACCGGTCCGGTGCAGACCGAGGATCGACAGCGAGGTGACGGACTTTCCGGAGCCGGACTCGCCGACGATGCCGAGGGTCTTGCCCTTCTCCAGGTCGAAGGAGAGTCCGTCGACGGACTTGACCACCCCGTCGTCGGTCGGGAAGTGCACCTTGAGATCGCGTACGGAGAGGAACTCCGGCGGCGCGGCGGCCGGCCGGCCGTCCTCGGGCACCATCTCGGGGACGGCGGAGGTCTTGGTCAGCTTGCTCATCCGAGCCTCACCCGGGGATCGACGACTGCGTAGAGGAGGTCAACCACGAGGTTGGCCATGATGACGAAGAAGGCGGCGAAGAGGGTGACGCCCAGGATGACCGGCAGGTCGCTCGCGCTGATCGCCTGCACCGCCTCGTAGCCGAGACCACGGAGGTTGAAGGTCTTCTCGGTGAGCACGGCGCCGCCGATCAGCGCACCGACGTCGAGACCGAAGACGGTGAGGATCGGGGTCAGCGTGGAGCGCAGCGCGTGCTTGCCGATGACGGTGTTCTCCTTCAGGCCCTTGGCGCGCGCGGTGCGGATGTAGTCCTCACCGAGGACTTCGAGCAGCGTCGCGCGGGTGAGCCGGGCGTACGTGGCGGCGTACAGGAACGCCAGGGTGATCCAGGGCAGGATCAGGTTACGTGCCCATTCGAGTGGGTCGTCCGTGAAGTTGACGTAGTCGTTGGGCAGCCAGCCGAGGAGGTGGACGAAGACGGACAGCGCCAGCAGACCGGTGAAGTAGATCGGCAGCGAGACGCCGGCCAGGGCCGTCATCATCGTGACCCGGTCCAGGACCGAACGGCGGCGCAGCGCCGACACGATGCCGGTGCCGGTGCCGACGGTCAGCCAGATGACCGAGGCCCCCACGGCGAGCGAGAAAGTGACCGGCAGCCGGTCCAGCAGTACCGGCCAGACCTCCTGCTCGGTCTTGAAGGAGTAACCGAAGCAAGGCGCCGAACAGTGCGTGATGTCCGGGCCCGAACTGTAGTCGCGCCCGATGAACAGGCCCTTCAGGAACAGCCAGTACTGCTCGGCGATCGACTTGTCGAGGCCCATCTTGTGGCGGATGCCCTCGACAGCGGCCTTGTCGGCGATCTTTCCGACGTAGAGCAGGGCCGGATCGCTGCCGGTGAGCTTCGGCACCATGAAGAAGATGCCGAAGGTGATCGCGGAGACCACCAGCAGCAGAACGGCCACGTTGATGAGCCGTCGGATGAGATACACGAGCACTGCGCTCGGCCTGCCCGGGGCCGCCGGTCTCTGCTGTGAGAGTCTCCGGCGGCCCCGGCGGGGCCTTCACCTGCCCTTCGGGCTAGCTGTACGAACTACTTGTTACGGGGTTCGGCGGTGGCAGGTCACTTGCCGTCGCTGACGCCCAGGGCCTGGAAGTCGACCTCACCGAACGCCTCGTTGATGAAGACGTTGGTCAGCCGCGGGTTGCGGTAGTTCAGCGCCTTGTCCGCGACGATCGGCAGGTAGTAGGCGCCATCGGTGACCTTGTGGTTGATCTTCGTGTAGATCGCGGCGGCGGCCTTGGGGTCGGTGAGACCGGCGGCCTCGTCGAACCAGCCGTTGATCTCCGGGTCGTTGATCTCGGAGAAGTTGAAGTTGCCGTTCTGGACGATGTACCGGCCGTCGACCAGCGGCTGCAGGTAGCCGGAGCCGTTCGGGTAGTCGGCGCCCCAGCCCATGATGATCAGGCCGTAGCCCTTCTTCTTGACCACGGACGGCGAACCGGTGACGGAGCCGCTGAGCTTGCCGTCGTACTGGTCGATGTTGGCGGTGATGCCCGCCGCCTTCAGCGCCGCCTGCAGCGCCACCGCGGACTTGACTTCCTTGTCCTTGTTGTTGCGCACCGCGATGGTGGTGGTGAAGCCGTTGGGCTTACCGCAGGCCGCGAGCTCTTCCTTGGCCTTGGCGACCTGGGCCTTGCCCTTGGTCAGGTTGAACGGGTCGTAGTTGTCCGAGCCGAGGATGTTCGGCGGCAGCATGCTGCCGTACGTCGAACCGGCCACCGAACCGCCGCGGGCGGTCTGCAGGTCGGTCGTGTTGGCCGCGTACAGGACGGCCTTGCGGCAGTGGATGTTGTCGAACGGGGCGACCTTCGGGACGACCGAGACGTAGCGGATGAAGCCGTTGTACGGGTCGTCCGTGTTCGCCTTGAGCTTGGCGTCCTGCAGGACCTTGATCTGCGCGTTCTGCGACAGACCGGTCTGCGCGAAGTCGATGTCGGCCTTGCCCTCGAGAAGGTTGTTGTCCATCTCGTCGGCGTTGGTCGTGATGGTCATCGTGACCTTGTCCGGCAGCGCCTTGCGGAACGGGTCCGTGCTCTGGCTCCACTGGGTGTTGCGGACCATGGTGAGCAGCTTGCCGGGCTGGTACGACTGGACCTTGTACGGACCGGAGGAGACCGGCTTCTCGCCGTACTTGGAACCCGTGTCGAGCTTCTGCGGGACCGGCGAGGCGCTGCCCATGGCCAGCAGGTACGGGAAGCTGGAGTCCGCCTTGGCCAGCTTGAAGGTGATGGTCGAGTCGTCCGGGGTCAGGACCGACTTCAGACCGAGCTTGTCGGCGGACTTGTCCTTGTACGGACCGGGGTACTTCTGGCCCTGGTCGAGGGACTGGATCAGGTAGACCGGGCCACCGCTGATGACGTCCTGCGCGAAGACACGCTCGATGCCGTACTTGATGTCCTTGGACGTGATCGCCGAGCCGTCCTCGAACTTCAGGCCGCTGCGCAGCTTGAAGGTGTAGGTCTTGCCGTCCGCGGAGATCACCGGCTCGGCGGAGGCCAGGTCCGGGACGAGCTTGAGACCGGCGTCACCGGGCTTGGCGTCGAACGCGAGCAGAGTACGCGCGTAGAGGCGCTGGAAGTTCCAGGCGGAGGCCATGTAGGCACGCGCGGGGTCCAGGGAGTCGAAGTCCGTGGTGGACCACAGCTTGAGCGTGCCCCCCTTCTTGTCGGAGGCGTTGACCACCTTCGTCGCGGCGGCGTTGAATCCCGCGCCCTTGCTCGACGTGTCGCTGTCCTTGTCGCCGCCGCACGCTGCCGCGGTCAGTGCCATCACAGCGACGAGACCTGTCGCCGCGAGTGTCCGTCTGCGGGTCATCGGTATGAATCCTCCTGATAGTCGCGGTCCAGGTGGACCGCCGGGGGCAGATGGCCGTCCCCGGAGCTGGAAAGTCCGGCCGGGGCGCCCTTGGTTCGGACACCTGCTCGGACGGGGTGTGACACGGAGAGCGGTTCAGCTGCCCTTCGGATCGAGAGCGTCCCGAAGGCCGTCGCCGAAAAGGTTGAAGGCGAGCACGGTGATGAAGATCGCGAGACCGGGGATCACCATGTACATGGGATCCGCCTGGTAGATGCCGACCGCGTCGGAGAGCATCTGGCCCCACGACGGAGTGGGCGGCTTCACGCCGGCCCCCAGGAAGCTCAGGGCGGCCTCGGTGAGGATGTTGGTCGGGATGATCAGCGTCGTGTACACCAGCACCGGGGCGACCAGGTTCGGCAGCAGCTCGCGCAGCAGGATGTGGCCGCTGCCCGCGCCGAGGCTCTTGGCCGCCTCGACGAACTCGCGTTCACGCAGCGACAGTGCCTGTCCGCGCACGATGCGGCCGATGTACGGCCAGCCGAAGAAACCGATGACAACGACCAGGATGCCCATCCGGACACCCGTACCGCTCAGGCCCAGCAGGCTGTTGGGCATCACCGACACCAGCGCGATGGTGAACAGCAGTTGGGGGAAGGCCAGCAGCAGGTCCATGGTCCGGCTGATCGCCGCGTCGATCCAGCCGCCGAAGTAGCCCGCGGCGGTGCCCAGAAGCACGCCGATGACCACCGAGACCCCGGCGGCGAGGAAGGCCACGATCAGCGAGATGCGCGCGCCGTACAGAATCCGGCTGAAGACGTCACGGCCGAACGTGGGGTCCACGCCGAGCAGGAAGTCGGATGAGATGCCTCCGAAGGCGCCCTTGGGCGTACCCAGGTCGGCGTTGATCTGGTCGGCGTGGAACTCGTCCGGCGGATGACCGAGGAGGCTGGTCAGTACGGGGGCGAAGACCGCCGCCAGGATCAGCAGCAGGACGACGGCGCCGCCTGCGAGAGCCACCTTGTCGCGCTTGAGCCGGTCCCAGGCTATGCGGCCGGGCGACCTGCCCTCGATGGCCTTGGCGGGCTCACCGGCGGCAATGTCGGTCAGTGCCGTCTCGGCGGCAGCGGTGTCGTGCAGCGGTGCGGTCATCTCTCCTCGTGCATCCCCCTGCCGGCGGTGACCGGCATCGGCGTCCCTGATCTGCCCGTCCGGGTCGTCAGACCGGGCCGACGCTGTCGGGCAAAGCTTTGTCGTCAAGACGACATAGAAATCTGTGTGTCACCTTGGGGACGGAGTCTTCATTGCCTGTGCGATCACACACCAGGTCCAGCAACGAAGCGATGCGCAACTGTGATGTAATCACCGCTTTTATTTCAGGGGCGTTGCAACCGGCGTACGACCGGCCCCTCGGGGGGTCATCCGCATCACCCGCACCGACCCTCGAACAGAGGGTTAACCCTCTGTTCCGCAAGGGCCGGACCAGGGGATTTCGTAGGGGTTCCCCCAGTTGCGCACGGGAGGTTGACGGCGCCGCGAGCAGGGGCGGGACCGGACGTGACCGGTATTCCGTCGACAGTCCGCGATTTCTTCGCGGTGAATACGGACCCGGTTCACCATTCAAACGGGAAGCTTCGCCCGGATTTGCGGGTTCCGGTTCCACAGCACCCTTCCGGGAACGACCGGGTAATTCCCGAAACGCGGTAATAGGCGTTTGTGTGCCGGGCCCGATCGGGCGCTACCTTCGGGGCATGGATGATCGGCTGCACGCGGTGTGCGACCTCATGGTTCCCCTGGTCCGGGAGATGGCCGGCCTGCACGCGTACGACGGCCAGGTGCAGGACCTCTCGCCGGAGGGCGTACGCCGCGGGCTATCCGCACTCGCCCACGCGCGGCGGGCCGGGAACACTCTGGCGGACCCCCATGACGAGGCCCATCTGTCGGTCTTCGAGAACACCCTGAAGGTCCAGTACGGCGAGCTGGAACTGCACCGCCGCGATCCTTATCCGCACCTGTCCAATCTGGAACTGACCACCTATGACCGCGCGTACGCGCCGGCCGGGCAGCGCGCCGAGGCCCGCCGCCGGCACCTGCTGCAGTGGCCCGACGCCGTCGACGCCGCGATCGCCTCACTCGACCGGGTGAGCGCGCCGGTCGCCGGCGCCCTGCTCGGCGCCGTACGCGGCCTCGCCGCCGGTCTCGACGGTGACCGCGAGCCCGAGGCGGTGCCCGCGCTGGCCGCGCACGGGCGGCTGGTCGCGCACATCGCGCGCGCCGCGGAGACCGGTGACCCGGACCCGCGGCTGGGCGGAGCGGCGCTGGCCGCCCTGATGGGCAGCCAGGAGGGGGTGGCCGTCGACCTGTCCGCGCTGGCCGGCGAGGCGGAGCGCGAGTGTGCCCGGCTGACCGAGCTGCTGACGCGGTCCTGCGAGCGGCTCGACCCCGCGCGCGGCGTCGGCGAGCTGATTCCCGAACTGCTCGCCGACCACCCCGACGCGGACGGTGTCATCCCGGAGGCGGCCCGGCTGACCGAGGAGGTCATCGGCTTCACGCGCGAGCACCGGCTCGTCCCCTGGCTCGACGGCGAGTGCCGGGTCGGCCCGGCCCCGCCGTCGCGCCGCTGGTCCATGGCCATGATGACCTGGGCCGCCCCGGGGGAACCGGACTCCGCCTCCTGGTACCACGTCACCCCGCCGGAGCCGGACTGGCCGGAGCCGGAGCGGGAGGAGTGGCTGTCCGTCTTCAGCCGTACGAGCCTGCCGGCGATCACGGTGCACGAGGTCGCCCCCGGGCACTTCGCGCACGGCCGCGCGCTGCGGCACGCGCCGACGGCGGTGCGGCGGGCGCTCCACTCGCTGTCCTTCTGCGAAGGCTGGGCCCACTACGTCGAAGAGGTCTGCCTGGAGGAGGGCTTCCGGGACGGCGATCCGCGCTTCGCGATCGGGGTCGCCCTGGAGGCGCTGGTGCGGGTCACCCGGCTGTCCTGTGCGATCGGGCTGCACACCGGCGCGCTGACGGTGGACGACGCCACCGCCCTGTTCATGCGCGACGCGCACCTGGCGAGGGCCGCCGCCGCCTCGGAGGCCCGTCGCGGCACCTTCGACGCCGGCTACGGCCGCTACACCTGGGGCAAGCTGGAGATTCTCCGGCTGCGCGAGCGCGCCCGCCGCCAGTGGGGCCCTTCCTTCTCGCTGGAGCGCTTCCACGGCGCCCTGCTCGCCCTCGGCAGCCCCCCGCTCGGTCTCATCGACGCGGCGCTCGCCGCGTAGGCCCCCGGGCGCGCAGGCCCCCGGTCAGCCCGTGGGGCCGGGGGCCCAGCCGGCCCAGGACGCGCCGCCCGCCGCGGCGGAGGGCGCCGGGGCGTGGGCGTCGCGGTCGTAGAAGGGCGTGGCGCGCACCCGCATCCACATGGCGACGGGGTCGTACTCGTCCGCCATCGCGACGGTGGAGACGGGCAGGCCCTGCGGGACACCGGCGATGGACTGCTGCATCATCAGGCGCACCGACTCCACGGCCGCGGGCCCGGTGTCGTACATGTCGAGCCCGATGGCGAGATACGGCTCGCCCAGGGCGGGCTGGACCCAGGCCCGCCGCAGCGCCCGGACCGCGGGGGTGCGGTGGGCGTGCTGCACGAGCAGCGCGTAGTACTGGGGGATCTGCAGGGCCGGCTCGCTGATGCCCAGCGGCCCGGCGGGGAGGCGGTCCAGGCCCGCCGCGACGCGCCGCAGGTCGAGCCAGGGCACGCCCACACCGCCACCGGGGGCGTGGGGGTTGAGCCACAGGCCCCAGCGGTCGGGGAACAGCGAGGACGCGATGTCACGGCCGGAGATGACCTCGTGGGCGCGGGCCCAGCCGCTGGCGGCGAGCTCCCGGGGGGAGGTGACGCAGGGCGCGTAGCCGTACCCGGCGACCTCCATGTTGCCGTACTGCGCTTCGGCGGTGCCGGGGGCGCCGTGCCAGAGCAGCATCCAGACCTGGCTGTCGGCGAGCGCCCTGAGCAGGTCCTCGTAGGCGTCGTATCTCCCGGGTGTCACCTGCTGGAGCGCATGCTCCAGGCCACCCGCTCCCGCGCCCGCGCTCACGTGGCCGCCCCTTCTGTCGAGCTCGTCTCTCAAGCTCATCAAACCAGGTTAGGCGCCTCCACTGACAGCAGCCTCGGCCCTTGATTCAGAGGCCGCGCCGATAGGTTGCGCGGCGTCGCGGGGCGATGGGCGGCGCCTGGCGGCGTTGTCGTCGGTCGCCGCAGCTCCGCTGCGCCTCCCTCCTCCGCCTTGCCAGACTTGCCCCTCGCCCCGCTCCTTCACCCGCGCCCCCTATCGGCGCGGCCTCTCAGTCCCGGGAGTAGAAGGGCCGTACGCGCTCCAGCATCCAGTCGCCGACCGGGTCCTGGGCGATGTCGAGCAGAACCAGGTTGACCGGCCACGGCACGGGCATCACGCCCAGCGCGCGCCCGAGGGCGGTCATCGCGGCGGCGCGGTCCTCCTCCTGCCAGCGGTCGAGCTCGACGCCGATGAACAGCGCGGGCGGATCGCCCTCCACGCTGGCCAGCGCGCGCCGGGCGCTGAGGACGACCGGGGTGACGGCGAACTCGCCCGCCGCCGTGGCCAGGAACTCCACGGGCTCCTCGTCCGCCCCCGGCTCCCACAGCCGGACCCGGGCACCGGTGGGCGCGTCCGGCGCCCGCTCGGTGCGGCACAGCTCCATGACGGCGGCCGGGGGCAGCGGGATGCCCACCGCGCCACCGGGGTTGACGGCGATACCGATCTGCGGGGGCAGGCCGCGCGCGAACTCGCGCAGCGGCGCGACGGCGAAGGACATGCCGTTGGCGGCCTGCAGGAACTGCTGCTCGGAGCTGAAGACCGGGGTGTAGACGATGCCGTCGAGCTCCATGGTCGCCAGGTCCAGGTCGGCGCTGTCCGGGCTGCCGCCGCCCGGCAGCGGCACCCACACGTGGGAGCGGCCGAGCACCTCCATGACCCGCGCGGTGGCGCCGGGGTCGCCCATGGCGGCGGAGAGCACTTCCTCCAGCTCGTTGGCGGGCCAGCCACCGAACGGGCTGTCCGGTATGCGTTGCGCCGGAATCTCCATCACTACCCCACCTGCCGACGTCTCTTCTGACGTGTCCACCTGTACAGAAACCCTATCCGGTAACCCGGATGGACACGTATGGTGATTGTCAGGTTGCACTCCGTGACGACCCTCTCAATGATGAGTCAGGTAAGAACAAACCTCCACGCTTTGGGAGAAACCCTGACATGCTCATCAACAAGATCGCTGCCACTGCCATAGCCGCCTCGCTCTCCGGATCGCTCATCCTGGGCGTCACCGGCGTCGCGGACGCGGCGGTCCACGCTCCGACCCGTACGGCCGCGGTCGTGGCGGTCCCGGACTCCGCCACCCCCGCCGAGGCGGTCATGGCGGTGGGCGACACGCTGTCCCTCGCGGGCAAACTGGGCCAGGAGGCCCAGGCCCAGGCGCCGGATGCCAACAAGCTCAAGGAGCTGCAGAGCAGCCTCAAGGAAGCGACCGACCGGCTCAGCGCCGTGATCGAGAAGGCCAAGGCCGCCAAGCCCGCCAAGCCCGCCGACTCCTCGCAGAGCCAGGAGGACGCGGCAGCCCCCATCGATGACGCGCTCGCGAAGGTCAAGGCAGCACTGGACGTCCTGACCGGCGACGTCACCCAGCTGGTGGCGGCGCTGGCGAAGAAGGACGTGGGCACCATCACGTCCATGGTCACCAAGCTCCCGCTGGACCTGGTGGCCCTCACGACCACGGTGCCCGCGCTGGTGGCGGCCCTGCCGGGGGCGCTCCTGTCGGGTCTGCCGCTGCCGGTCGCCCTGGACGCCCCGGCCGCACCGGCCGCACCGGCCGCCCCGGCCCTGTCGCGCGCCCTGCGCTCCGACGACCCGCCGGTCACGCAGGCCGACCCGCAGGCCCCGGTGGTCCCGCAGGCCCCGGTGGTCCCGCAGGCGCCGGCGGTCCCGCAGGCGCCGTCAGTCCCGCAGGATCCGCAGGCCCCGGGGACTCCGGATTCGGCTCCCCAGCTCCCGGCGACCCCGGACCTTCCGGTGGCTCCGGAAACCTCGGCGGATCCGGCCGTTCCGGCCGATCCCGCGGTTCCGGCGGTCCCGGATGCCCCGGCGGTCCCGGCGGTCCCGGCCGCTCCTCAGATCGCCGCGAGCATGGGCTGACCCGCACGACCCGCACAACCCGCATCACCGCATCCCCGCCGCGGCCCGGGCCGCTCAGACGTCGAACGTGATGGCGTCGAGCGCCCGGGCCGCGGCGCGGTCGAGCAGCACCGTCGAGACGCACGCACCCGGGAGCCCCCCGGCCCGCGCCGCCGCCAGCAGTCTCCGGGACGCCCTGCGATGCCTGGCCATCGCGTACGCGGACACCCCGCGGCCGCGCGAGCGCTGCCCGTCGCGGGCCGCCTCCTCCGGCACGTCGAGCAGCAGCAGGTGCATGCCCCGGCCGCGCCCGGCCGCCTGGCGGGCGAGCCAGTTCCGTACCCATGGCAGCGTGCCGCAGTCGTGGACGACGACGCTCTCGCCGGAGCGCAGCGCCCGCCGCATGCCCGCGTAGTGGGCGATCCGGACCAGCGGGCGGTAGACGGCGTAGGGCAGCCGGCGCGGCATGCGGGCCGCCCAGCGCAGGCGTACGTCCTGCGAGTCGATCAGCCGGGCGCCGGCCGCGCGCCGCATGAGGGTGCTCTTGCCGCCGCCGGGCAGGCCGGAGACGACGAGCACATCGCCGGCGGGGTAGCTCAGGGTGCGCACCGCGCGGCCGCGCAGGTCCGTCAGACGACGCCCCGGCCGCACTCTCGACGGGGCCGGGACCGTGATTCGTAGGGCCTGGCCGGGGACGGTCATGCCCCCGGCGGCCGACGCGTACGCACCGCTCCATCGCACCAGCACAGCGATCGCCCTCCCGGTCGAGCTTTGTTCAAGAAATGGTAATGGGGAGACCAATGACTTCCCTATGATCCGGGCCCCTTCGGGACATGATCGGGACGGAGCCAAGACGGATCCGGGACGGGCGTGCAATGATGAGCGCCTCAATCTCATACAGGCCGTTCGAGGCCGCGCGGGAGAGTCCCAGCCGGGTGCAGACGCAACCGGCGGGCGCCGAAGGAGCAAGTCCTCCCTTGAATCTCTCAGGCACAGTCACCGCGCGGACGAGGCACATCTGAAAAGCGGGCAGCGGCCGTGATCCGGCGCCGCCCCACCCAAGGTGCAAACCGGGACCCTTTCAGGGGTCCAGGTGAACCTCTCAGGTTCCGATGACAGATGGGGAGGATCAGCCTCGCCACGCCTGCATTGGGAGCCCGTTCGATGACCAGTACCCCGCCGCGCCGTACCGCGCTCGACGCGCTGCACCGCGCGCTCGGTGCCACCATGACCGACTTCGCGGGCTGGGACATGCCGCTGCGCTACGGCAGCGAGCGCGACGAGCACACCGCGGTGCGCACGCGCGCCGGGCTCTTCGACCTCTCCCACATGGGTGAGATCACCGTCACCGGCCCACAGGCGGCCCTCGCCCTGGACCACGCGCTGGTCGGCCACCTCTCCGCGCTCGCGGTCGGCCGGGCCCGCTACACGATGATCTGCCAGGAGGACGGCGGGATCATCGACGACCTGATCGTCTACCGGCTCGGCGAGACCGAGTTCATGATCGTCGCCAATGCCTCCAACGCGGCCGTCGTCCTGCCCGCCGTCACCGCCCGCACCGCCGGCTTCGAGGCGGACGTACGGGACGACCGGGACGCATACGCACTGATCGCCGTCCAGGGCCCGGAGTCCCCCGGGATCCTCAAGAGCCTCACGGACGCCGACCTCGACGGCCTCAAGTACTACGCCGGGCTGCCCGGGACCGTCGCGGGCGTCGAGGCACTGATCGCCCGCACCGGCTACACCGGCGAGGACGGCTTCGAGCTCTTCGTGGACCCGGCCGACGCCGAGAAGCTCTGGCAGGCCATCACCGAGGCCGGCGCCCCAGTGGGGCTGGTGCCCTGCGGCCTGTCCTGCCGCGACACGCTGCGCCTGGAGGCCGGCATGCCGCTGTACGGGCACGAGCTGACGGCCGCCCTCACCCCCTTCGACGCCGGACTCGGCCGGGTCGTGAAGTTCGACAAGCCCGGCGGCTTCGTGGGGCGTGCAGCCCTGGAGGCCGCCGCCGGCCGTCCCGTCCGCAAGCTGGTCGGCCTGGTCGCCGAGGGCCGCCGGGTCCCCCGGGCGGGCTATCCGGTGGTGGCGGCCGACGGCACGGTGATCGGCGAGGTCACCTCCGGCGCCCCGTCCCCGACCCTGGGCAGGCCGATCGCCATGGCGTACGTGGACGCCGAGTATGCCGCGCCCGGCACGGAGGGGGTCGCGGTGGACATCCGCGGCAGCCACGAGGCGTACGCCGTCGTGGCCCTGCCCTTCTACAAGCGCACCCGCTGACCCTTTTCGCGAGCACACCACCTCATCCAGGAGAATCAGGTCATGAGCAACCCCCAGCAGCTGCGCTACAGCAAGGAGCACGAGTGGGTCTCCGCCGCCGAGGCGGGAGTCTCCACCGTGGGCATCACCTCGCACGCCGCCGACGCACTCGGTGACGTCGTGTACGTACAGCTCCCGGAGGTCGGCGCCACGGTCACCGCGGGCGACACCTGCGGCGAGCTGGAGTCGACCAAGTCGGTCAGCGACCTGTACGCGCCCGTCTCCGGTGAGGTCACCGAGGTCAACCAGGACGTGGTGGACGACCCGGCACTGGTGAACTCCGCCCCCTTCGAGGGCGGCTGGCTCTTCAAGGTGAAGATCTCGGACGAGCCGGCGGATCTGCTGTCCGCCGACGAGTACGCCTCCTTCACCGGCAACTGACCCTAAGCCTCAGCCTCGCCTCAGCCGATCAGCCCCAGCCGAACGGGATACCGCCTGATGTCTTCTCTCCTCAACAGCTCCCTGCACGAGCTCGACCCCGATGTCGCCGCCGCCGTCGACGCCGAGCTCGACCGCCAGCAGTCCACCCTGGAAATGATCGCCTCCGAGAACTTCGCCCCGGTCGCCGTCCTCGAAGCGCAGGGCTCGGTGCTCACCAACAAGTACGCCGAGGGCTACCCCGGCCGCCGCTACTACGGCGGCTGTGAGCACGTCGACGTCATCGAGCAGCTCGCCATCGACCGCATCAAGGCGCTCTTCGGCGCCGAGCACGCCAACGTACAGCCGCACTCGGGCGCGCAGGCCAACGCCGCCGCGATGTTCGCGCTGCTCTCCCCCGGCGACACGATCCTCGGCCTGAGCCTCGCCCACGGCGGGCACCTCACCCACGGCATGAAGATCAACTTCTCCGGCAAGCTCTACAACGTCGTCCCCTACCACGTGGACGCCGAGACCGGCCTGGTCGACATGGAGGAGGTCGAGC
This sequence comes from Streptomyces sp. NBC_01537, assembly GCF_045040445.1. NCBI lineage: Bacteria > Bacillati > Actinomycetota > Actinomycetes > Kitasatosporales > Streptomycetaceae > Streptomyces > Streptomyces sp. NBC_01537. Next base: position 2,892,036 of record NZ_CP109392.1, read on the forward strand.
GCCTCGCCAAGGAGAACCAGCCCAAGCTGATCGTCGCCGGCTGGTCCGCCTACCCGCGCCAGCTGGACTTCGCCGCGTTCCGGCGGATCGCCGACGAGGTCGGCGCCCTGCTGATGGTCGACATGGCGCACTTCGCGGGCCTGGTGGCCGCCGGGCTGCACCCCTCCCCCGTCCCCTACGCGGACGTGGTGACGACCACCACCCACAAGACCCTGGGCGGCCCGCGCGGCGGCGTCATCCTCTGCAAGGCCGAGCTCGCCAAGAAGATCAACTCGGCGGTCTTCCCCGGTCAGCAGGGCGGTCCGCTGGAGCACGTCATCGCGGCGAAGGCGGTCGCCTTCAAGGTCGCGGCGAGCGAGGAGTTCAAGGACCGCCAGGTCCGCACCCTCGAAGGCGCCAAGATCCTCGCCGAGCGCCTGGTCCAGCCCGACCTCACCGAGGCCGGCGTCTCCGTCCTGTCCGGCGGCACCGACGTCCACCTGGTCCTGGTCGACCTGCGCAACAGCGAGCTCGACGGCCAGCAGGCCGAGGACCGCCTCCACGAGGTCGGCATCACGGTCAACCGCAACGCCATCCCCAACGACCCCCGGCCGCCCATGGTCACCTCCGGCCTGCGCATCGGCACCCCGGCCCTGGCCACCCGAGGCTTCCAGGCCGAGGACTTCCGCGAGGTCGCCGACATCATCGCCGAGGCCCTCAAGCCCGGCTTCGACGAGGACCAGGCCAAGGCGCTCGGCGCCCGGGTCTCGGCCCTGGCGGCCAAGCACCCGCTGTACCCGGGTCTGTCGACCCGCTGACCTGTTGCGGTATCGTCAACGCGTTCCACGGTACGGAACACGTACGGAACGCGTTGACGATCCTCCCGCCCCCTCCGACTCTCCCCTCCACGCACCAACCGACGGAGTCAACCGTGGCCATTTCCGTCTTCGACCTCTTCTCGATCGGCATAGGCCCGTCCAGCTCCCACACCGTGGGCCCGATGCGCGCCGCCCGCATGTTCGCCCGCCGCCTCAAGAACGAAGGCCTGCTCACCCACGTGGCCTCCGTCCGCGCCGAGCTCTTCGGCTCCCTCGGCGCCACCGGCCACGGCCACGGCACCCCCAAGGCCGTACTCCTCGGCCTGGAGGGCAACTCCCCCCGCACGGTCGACGTCGAGACCGCCGACGCCCAGGCCGAGCGGATCCGCGCATCCGGCCGCATCAACCTCCTCGGCGTCCACGAGATCGACTTCGCCTTCGACACCCAGCTCATCCTCCACCGCCGCCGCTCCCTCCCGTACCACGCGAACGGCATGACCCTCTTCGCGTACGACACCGACGGCGCGCCCCTGCTGGAGAAGACCTACTACTCCGTCGGCGGCGGCTTCGTCGTCGACGAGGACGCGGTCGGCGAGGACCGCATCAAGCTCGACGACACCGTCCTGAAGTACCCCTTCCGCACCGGCGACGAGCTGCTCCGCCTCTCCCACGACACCGGCCTGTCCATCTCCGGCCTCATGCTGGAGAACGAGAAGTCCTGGCGCACCGAGACCGAGATCCGCGCCGGCCTCCTCGACATCTGGCACGTCATGCAGGCCTGCGTGGCCCGCGGCATGTCCCGCGAGGGCATCCTCCCCGGCGGCCTCAAAGTCCGCCGCCGCGCCGCCAACACCGCCCGCCAGCTCCGCACCGAAGGCAACCACCTCGCCCACGCCATGGAGTGGACCACCCTCTACGCCATGGCCGTCAACGAGGAGAACGCCGCCGGCGGCCGCGTCGTCACCGCCCCCACCAACGGCGCCGCCGGCATCATCCCCGCCGTCCTCCACTACTACGTCAACTTCGTCCCCGGCGCCGACGACGACGGCGTCGTCCGCTTCCTCCTCTCCGCCGGCGCCATCGGCATGCTCTTCAAGGAGAACGCCTCCATCTCCGGCGCCGAGGTCGGCTGCCAGGGCGAAGTCGGCTCCGCCTGCTCCATGGCCGCCGGCGGCCTCGCCGAAGTCCTCGGCGGCTCCCCCGAAAAGGTCGAGAACGCCGCCGAGATCGGCATGGAACACAACCTCGGCCTCACCTGCGACCCCGTCGGCGGCCTCGTCCAGATCCCCTGCATCGAGCGCAACGGCATGGCCGCGGTCAAGGCCGTCACCGCCGCCCGCATGGCGATGCGCGGGGACGGGCGGCACCACGTGTCCCTCGACAAGGTCATCAAGACCATGAAGGAGACCGGGGCCGACATGAAGGTCAAGTACAAGGAGACCAGCCGCGGCGGCCTCGCGGTCAACGTCATCGAGTGCTGAGGAAACCGGCCCTGACCTGCTCCTTCGAGTCTTTCGGAGCCGTCAGGGCCTTCCCTGCTTGCACGGCGAAAAGTGCCGATGCCCCCGAGCGCGCCGGGGTACTGCCGCGCGGCGCCCATCGCGTACGTGGAGGACTTCTCGTCCCCGGCCTCGTACACCGCCAACACAGCCTGGTCGTCCGCGAGATGGCGCACCGTGACGGTGGCCGGGTGCTCGCGTACCGCGAGGCACGGGCGCGCCACGAAGGGTCGTGAGGGCGGTCCTGGCCCATTCCCGGGCGTCGCACAAGGGGTCGTACGGCACATATTGATGGCGCATGCCATCCATGTTGCGAGGCGATTTCCGACCCCTTCCGGCCACGGACGGTGCTCGCTACTGTGAGGGCACCGGAGCCGCCTATGCGGCCCCGCTCGCACCGGCTCGCAGTCGGTTCGGTGAGCGGGGTCCCCAGAGCCGAAGGAACGCCGAATGACCGCCCTCACGTCCGAGCCTCGCCGCTGCGGCGGCATGCTCGCCGTGGGGTGCGCGCCGGTTCGGTCCGGTGCCAGGCGGCGGCCCGCTTCCTTCTCCGACGGGCGCCGCCATGACGCGGGGCCGTCCATGAGCGCTCTCGGCGGCTCGATGCCCACGCCGACGGGCTGCAAGAAGGCTTCCACGGTGATGTACACGGGCCGGCCGTGCCGCCCCGCCCACGCGACGCCCAGTGCCCGTACGTTGCTGAGAGACGGATCCCGCCCGGGGCCGGTCCGCGGCTTCGTGCGTAACGCCTGACACGGCATCACCGCACCCTTCACTTCCGCCACCCCCCGCCCGCGCCTTCTCCGGCGACGATCGCGGCCTCCGCGCGTCCGCCGAACACGGCGTCCCGGCCGTTTCCCGCCGGTGACGGGGCCGGTGGCAGGACCGGTGGCCCGGGCTGGTGGCCCGGGCTGGTGACAAGCCGTCGTCAAGCTGCCCCGCGACACCCGTCAACACCCATTCCGAGCAGTGCCATGCGCCCGCTTGCGCAGGGGCTCACTGCCGCCACAACAGCTCCGACCACGACCTCCGACCGCAAGGGATGAGAAGCGTTGGACAACCACGACACCGTCACACCCGATCTGGAGAGGGAACTCCAGCGCCTGGAGGACGTCCAGGCGATCCACAACCTCATGGGCCGCCGCGCGTACCTGCACTCGGCCGGCCTCAACGACCGCGAGCTCCTGGAGTGCTGGGCGACGGACGCCCCCGGCGTCTCCTTCGAGGCCGAGGACTGGGGCGTGTGGGACGGCTGGGACCACATCTGGAACGCGTACGTGGAGAAGAACCCCTTCCCCGCCGGCACCCCGGGCCTGCTCATCGAGCACACCCTGACGACGCCCGTCATCGAGGTGGCCGGTGACGGCCTGACCGCCAAAGGGGTGTGGATCTCCCCGGGGCACGAGACCTTCCCGATGCCGGACGGCCTTCCGGCCGCCCACTGGTCATGGGGCCGCTACGGCGTCGACTTCCTCAAGGAGGGCGGCACCTGGCGGATCTGGCACCTCCACGTCTACACCACCTTCCGCACGCCGTACGACCAGGACTGGGTCGACTCCTCGATCAACCGCCCCGCCTATTTCCCGAAGAAGGGCGAGGTCGTTCCCGGCATGCCCGTGGTCGACCGGCCGGTGACCTTCAACCAGCCGTACGCGCTCGACGCGGTACCCGCCCTGCAGCCCCCGCCGCCCGAGCCGTACGGGAGCTGGCAGGAGACCACCGGCTACACCGACCCGCCGAAGGAGGCCTGAGGTGACGACCACTACCGGGACCCAGACGACCCCGACGACCCGGACCAGGGCTCAGCGGCTGCACCGGATCAGGGCGGTGCACGAGATCCACAACCTCATCGGCCGCCACGCCTTCTTCAGCGCGGCCGGCCACTACGACGACCTCATCGGCACCTTCGCCCGCCGCACCCCCGGCGTGACGGTCGAGCTGGCCGACTGGGGCGTGTACGAGGGGCTGGACGGCGCCCGCGCCGCGCTGGTCGGGCCGCTGCTGGAGATGGCCCGCCGCAACGGGGAGGGCATGCGAGCCGAGTACCCGGAGCTGGACGTCCAGGACGACCGCGCGGGGATGCTGCTGGAGAGCGCGTTCACGACCCCGGTCATCCAGGTCGCCGAGGACGGCGGCTCGGCCCGCGGCGTGTGGATGGTGATGGCCGCGCAGACGGGCTTCAACCCCGACGCGGGACGGCCCGAGGCCAGCTGGGCGTGGGTGCACTACGCCGTCGACTTCGTCCACGAGGAGGACGAGGAGAACGGCGTCTGGCGGATCCTGCGTCTGCGGGTCGTGCCGCGCTTCCGTACCGCCTACGACGGCAGCTGGGTCGAGAGCTCGCTGCGCCCGCAGTCGCCGCCACCGCTGTCCACGACGTCCGACCGGCCGCCGACCGCGCCCCTCAACGACTACTCCGTCACCCGCGTGCCGACGTACGACCCCAGGCCCCCGGAGCCGTACCGCACCCTCGACGACCTCCCGCCCCTGTAAAGGACCCCCCCCAGATGGCACAGGACCAGACGGCACAGGACCAGGACGACTTCGACAGGCGGTTGCGACGCCTGGAGGACATCCACGAGATCCACAACCTCATGGGCATGCACGAATACCTGCACGCCGCGGGACGCAACGGCGAGGAGTTCGAGACGCTCTTCGCCAAGGACGCGCCCGGCCTGACCTTCGAGCCCGAGGACTGGGGCGTCTTCGAGGGCGCGGAGACCGTCAAGGGCTGCTACGTCGACGGAGCCCCGCCGGAGTTGCCGGGGCTCATGACCGAGCACGCCGCCACCACCCCCGTGGTCGAGATCGCCGAGGACGGCCTGACCGCCAAGGGCGTGTGGATCTCCCCGGGCCACGAGACCTATCCCAGTCCGGACGGTCCGCCCATCGCCCACTGGTCGTGGGGCCGCTACGGCATCGACTTCGTCAAGGAGGGCGGCGCGTGGAAGTTCTGGCACTTCCACATCTACACCACCTTCCGCACGCCCTATCACCAGAGCTGGGTCGAGTCCTCGATCCACCGGCCGCCCTACTTCCCCGAACCCGGGCAGGTCATGGAGGGCATGACGCCCCCGTCGCGTCCGGTCAGCTTCAACCAGCCGTACCACGTCGACACGGCCCAGAGGCTGGCGCCGGCCCCGCCCGATCCGTACCGGACGTTCGACGAGACCTGGTCGTACACCGACCAGCCCACCTGACCCTCCACCTCAACGAGGAGCCGTACATGAGCGACACCGCGGAACTGACCACCGAGCAGAAGCTCCAGAAAGTCCTGGACATCCACGAGGTCCAGAACGTGATGAGCCGGCACGCCTACTACCACGGGCTCGGCAAGAACGCCGAGGAGCTGGAGGCGATCTGGGTCAAGGAGACCCCGGAGCCCACCTTCGCGCAGAACCAGGGCTACTTTGTCGGATACGAGTCCATCAACTACTACTACGGCGAGCTGTGCCGCATGATGCAGCGGGCCAACCTCAAGCTGCTCCGCCAGCACTACCCCGAGCTCGACGAGTCGGACGACAACCTGGGCGCCGGCACTCTGATCATGCACCCCCTGACCACTTCGATCATCGAGATCGCCGGCGACGGGAAGACGGCCAAGGGCATGTGGTACTCCCCGGGCCAGGTCACCGAGGTCATGCCGCCCGACTACAAGCCCATCGCGCACTGGATCTGGGAGAAGTACGGCGTCGACTTCGTCCGCGAGAACGGCCTCTGGAAGATCTGGCACATGCACGTCTACACGGACTTCTTCACGCCGGTCGGCGTGAGCTGGGCGGACCGGACCGCCGACGCGCCGATGGGCGTCGGCGGCCCCCCGGTGGAGATGCCGCGCCCCGACATCGAGGAGGAGACCTACAGGGTCTACAGCCAGACCCAGCTGCCGCAGGACCTGCCGCGCATGCCCGAGCCCTACGCCACCTTCAGCGAGACCTTCAGCTACTGACAGTGACCGGCCTCGCTGCCCGTTTCCGCACAGGGAACCAGCCCAAATAGGTAGAAGCGCTCGGGAATGCAAGCCCCGTTCCTGAGTATCGCTGCATCGCTGCCATACCGATTGCCATGCCTCATTCGGAATGGGAGCCACGGAAGACCGGCGGACACAGCGCTCCGCGTCGCGGAGTCCACTGCCGACGCATTCTTGACCTGGCGAACGGAACACAGACATGCCGCAAACCCTGCAACCTCAATACCAATGGCGTGTTCTCGTCGTACCCAGCTCTGTCTGCATGGCGGGAATCATCTCTGATCGCCGTGAGCGTGGTGGTTTTCTTCACCGCCGTCGGCGCGTTGTGCCGGGGATTCCTCTTGGACCGGTCCGGAGCGGTGAGTGTGTGCGCGACGGGTCTCGGGGCGCTGTTTCTGCCGGCACTCGCGACCCTTCGACGAGGTGTCGGACGCCTACTGACCGCCCGCCGCTCCGGCGCCCGCCGCCCAGGACGCTGCGTCCCGGGTGGCCGTCCACAGGACGGCATCCCGCCTTGCTCCCTGTTCCCGACGTACTGGAGGCCTTCGTGTCCCATCTGCCCGCCACGCAGAACCGCCGCGCCCCGCTCGCCTGCAGCGGGCCGGGAGGACTGCTGTGACCTCGCCCATCTCACCGACCGTCCCGCGTCCTCCCGTGCGCCTGGAGCGCGTCGTCATCCGCTTCGCCGGCGACTCCGGCGACGGCATGCAGCTCGCGGGCGACCGGCTGTCCGCCGACAGCGCCGCATTCGGCAACGACCTGGCGACCCGTCCGGACTTCCCGGCCGAGATCCGCGCCCCTCAGGGCACGGTGCCGGGTGTCTCCTCGTTCCAGGTGCACTTCGCCGACTACGACATCCTCACCCCCGGCGACCGCCCCGACGTGCTCGTCGCCATGAACCCGGCGGCCCTCAAGGCCAACGCCGCTGATGTGCCGCCCGGCGCGACCGTGATCGTCAACACCGACGAGTTCACCCGCCGCAACCTGCAGCGCGCGGGCTATGCGACCTCACCGCTGGAGGACGCGACCCTGAGCCGGCACGTCGTGCACCTGGTGCCCATGAGCAGCCTGACGCGTGGCGCGCTCGCCGACAGCGGCCTGTCCCGCAAGGACGCGGAGCGGGCGAAGAACATGTTCGCCCTCGGCCTGATCGCCTGGATGTACGGCCGCCCCACCGCCGGCACGGAGACCTTCCTGCGGCGGAAGTTCGCCGCCCGCCCGGAGGTGGCCGAGGCCAACGTCACAGCCTTCCGGACAGGCTGGAACTACGGCGAGTCCACGGAGGCGTTCGCCACCACCTACGAGATCGCCCCCGCCGAGCTGCCGCCCGGCACGTACCGGCAGATCACCGGCAACACCGCGCTCGCTCTCGGGCTGACTGCCGCCGGGCAGCGAGCGGGCCTTCCCGTGCTGCTCGGCAGCTACCCGATCACCCCGGCCTCCGACATCCTCCACGAACTCGCCCGCCACAAGGAGTTCGGCGTCCTCACCCTCCAGGCGGAGGACGAGATCGCCGGGATCGGCGCCGCGCTCGGCGCGGCCTTCGGCGGGGCGCTGGGAGTCACCTCCACCTCCGGGCCGGGGCTGGCCCTGAAGAGCGAGATCCTCGGCCTGGCGGTGATGACCGAGCTGCCACTGGTCGTGATCGACGTCCAGCGCGGCGGGCCGTCCACCGGGCTGCCCACCAAGACCGAGCAGTCCGACCTGCTGCAGGCCATGCACGGCCGCAATGGTGAGGCCCCGCTGCCCGTCATCGCTCCGCGCTCGCCCGGCGACTGCTTCGACGCCGCCCTGGAAGCGGCCCGGATCGCGCTCGCCTACCGCACCCCGGTCCTGCTCCTGTCGGACGGAGCGCTGGCGAACGGCTCCGAACCGTGGCTGGTCCCGGAGCCCGACGACCTGCCGGACCTGCGCGTGGAATTCGCGACCGAGCCCAACGCCCCGGACGGGTCGGGGGCGTTCTGGCCGTATCTGCGCGACCGGACCACCCTTGCCCGACCGTGGGCGATCCCGGGCACGCCAGGCCTGGAGCATCGCATCGGCGGCCTGGAGAAGTCCGACGGCCCAGGAACGATCTCCTACGACTCGGCCAACCACGAGCTCATGGTCCGGCTGCGCCAGGCGAAGGTCGACGGCATAGACGTGCCCGACGTCGAGGTCGAGGACCCCGACGGCCGGGCGGACGTACTGGTGCTCGGCTGGGGTTCGACGTACGGGCCCATCGGTGCGGCCTGCCGCCGGGTGCGGGCCCGCGGACTGCCCGTGGCCCAGACCCATCTGCGGCATCTGCGGCCCTTCCCGGGCAATCTCGGCGCGGTTCTGCGTGCCTACCGGCAGGTGGTGGTGCCCGAGATGAACCTCGGCCAGCTCGCCGGGCTCCTGCGCGCCGCGTACGGAGTGGACGTGGTCAGCCGTTCGAAGGTCACCGGCCAGCCCTTCGGAGCCGAGGAACTCGCCGACGCCTTCGTATCCGTGATCAAAGGAGAATCGGCATGACCACGACCGAGCTCGGCCTGCCGGGCAGGCACGGTCTGGACGGCGTGCCCTCGGCCGACGAGCCGCAGACCGCCAAGGACTACCGCTCGGACCAGGAAGTCCGCTGGTGCCCCGGCTGCGGGGACTATGCCGTACTGGCAGCGGTCCAGTCCTTCCTGCCCGAACTCGGACTGCGCCGCGAGAACATCGTCTTCATCTCGGGCATCGGCTGCTCGTCCCGCTTCCCGTACTACCTCGACACCTACGGGGTGCACTCCGTGCACGGACGCGCCCCCACCCTGGCCACCGGCCTCGCCGTCACCCGCCCGGATCTCAGCGTCTGGGTGGTCACCGGTGACGGCGACGCGCTGTCCATCGGGGGAAACCACCTCATCCACGCCCTGCGGCGCAACGTCAACCTGAAGATCCTGCTCTTCAACAACCGGATCTACGGACTGACCAAGGGCCAGTACTCTCCCACCTCGGATCCCGGGACGGTCACCAGGTCGACCCCGCTGGGCTCGGTCGACCACCCTTTCAACCCGGTCTCGCTCGCCCTCGGCGCGGAGGCGACCTTCGTGGCCCGAGCCCTGGACTCCGACCGCGCGCAGCTCACCGAGGTGCTACGGGCGGCGGCCGAGCACAGGGGGACGGCCCTTGTGGAGATCTACCAGAACTGCCCGGTCTTCAACGACGGCGCCTTCGACGCCGTGAAGGATCCCCAGGAGCGCGTCCAGCGGATCATCCCGCTGCGCGACGGGGAACCGGTGCGCTTCGGGGCCGAGGGAGAGTACGGCGTCGTGCGCGACCTCCGTACCGGCGGACTGCGTGTGGCCCCGGTCGCCGAGACGGGCGAGGACGCCCTGGTCGTGCACGACGCCGCGGCCGGCGACCCCACGCAGGCGTTCGCCCTGTCCCGGCTGGACAGCGGGGACCACGGCCCCGTCGTGCCCGTCGGGGTGTTCCGGGCGGCTCGGCGTCCCACCTACGACGACCTGGTAAGAGAGCAGGCGGCCCAGAGCGGGGGCGGTGGCACCCTGCGGGACCTGCTGCGAGGCCGCGACGCCTGGACCGTGGAACCGCATCGGAGGGATACCCCATGACGTACGTCATCGCACAGCCCTGCGTGGACGTGAAGGACCGGGCATGCGTGGAGGAATGCCCCGTGGACTGCATCTACGAGGGCGAGCGCATGCTCTACATCCACCCGGAGGAATGCGTCGACTGCGGCGCCTGCGAACCCGTGTGCCCGGTCGAGGCGATCTTCTATTCCGAGGACGTGCCGCCGGAGTGGGCCGCCTTCACCAACGCCGGCGAGGCCTTCTTCACCGGCCTCGGCTCTCCGGGAGGTGCCTCCGGGACCGGCCCGATATCGGCGGACGCCCCGCTCGTCGCCGATTTTCCACCACCCGTCCGTTGATCGTCAGTGAATCCCGTTTCTCCGAGAAGCGGGTGCACCTCAATTAGAAGGCGAGGATGGCAACACGGAGAGACGGAATTCTCACGTGGCGTTTATTCCGGAGACCGGACGACCACTGCCCATCGTCTCCAGGAATGGCAGCCATCAGCACGCAGCCGACGCCGATGCATTCTCACCGTGTCGTACGGCGTGTTGAATTCGAGACCACCACATACCTCGTTGAGTCAGAGCCGACGTTGAGGAGTTCATGGTGTTGAGGCGTACAGCATTGTCACTTATCGGATCATCCGTCCTGGTGGCCGCCACCGGCTGTGCCGGCTCGGGCAGCACAGGAGGGTCCAGACAGAAGACCACCTTCACGATGGCCGCGTTCCCGACAGGGAACTCGATGGACCCGTGGAAGACCCAGCTGAGCCAGTACGTGACAGCCGCGACGTACGACACGCTCACCCATCTCGACGCGGACGGCACCGTCGTCCCGTGGCTGGCCACCTCGTGGGACTACAGCGACTCCAAGACCCTGGTGATGGAGCTGCGTACCGATGTGGTCTTCACCGACGGCGCGAGCTTCGACGCGGAGACCGTCAAGGCCAACATCGAGTACGCCAAGTCGGTCAGTCCGTCGAACGTGGCGGCGGCGCCCTACCTCTCGTACATCCAGTCGGTCGACGTCGTGTCCAAGAGCAAGGTGCGCTTCAACCTGACGTCCCCCCAGCCCGACCTGCCCTACGGGTTCTCCCAGCAGGCCGGCTGGATGATAAGTCCCACCGCGCTCAAGAACCCCAGCACGCTCGCCGACACAGCGGTCGGATCCGGCCCGTACATCCTCGACAAGAGCGGCACGACGCAGAACAAGACCTACACGTTCACCCAGAACAAGAAGTACTGGGCGACGGCCGCCCAGTGGCCCCGCTTCGAAAAGCTGGTGGTGCAGTTGATGGCCGACCCCACGGCCACCGACAACGCGGCACGCGGCGGCCAGATCGACTACACGATCGTGTCGGCTGGAACGGAAATCAACGGGTGGAAGATCGCCCAGGGCTCCGCATCCGCCTTCTTCGGCTTCACGATCTTCGACACCAAGGGCGAGATCAACAAGCCGCTGGGTGATGTGCGCGTCCGGCAGGCCATGAACTACGCGATCGACAGGAAGGCCATCCTCAAGTCCGTGCTCGCCGGTCAAGGGGTCACCAACGCCTCGACGCCGTTCGGACCGGACAGCCTCGGCTACAGCCAGAGCATCGACAGCTACTACACCTATGACGTGGCCAAGGCCAAGCAGCTCCTGCGCCAGGCCGGCTACCCGAACGGGTTCTCGGTCAAGGTGGTGAACAACCCGCAGTGGGACCAGATGGCCCAGGCCCTCGCCGGCTATCTCCGCAAGGTCGGCATCGACGTGCAGCTCAGCAACCACGGTGACGACTTCGTGCAGCAGACCAACTCCGGCAAGTGGGCGATGTCCACGTGTCTCCTGTCGGTGACCGGACTCCCCTACAGCGACATCACCTTCGCGATGACGAAGAAGTCTGCGATGAACCCGCTCGGCAACAGCAACGCGACGGTGAATGCCCTGCTGGCCAAGGCCGTCTCAGCCGAAGGAGCCGAGCAGAAGCGGCTCTACGCGCAGTTGGCCGAGACCGCCGCGGAGCAGGCGTGGTACGTGATCCCGGCATTGAGCAGCCAGCTGCACGGCTACAACCCGGATGTCGTCAAGGTGGTCGAGCCCGACCGGGCCGGTGCACCGATGCTGTACCACTTGACGCCGGTCGGGAGCTGAGTGATCATGCTCCGATTGTGTTTGCGGCGGCTGGCGTCCGTGGTCCCCATCATGGGGATCGTCGCGACGCTGACGTTTCTGCTGGTCCAGCTTGTTCCTGGGGACCCGGCGTCGTTTCTGCTCGGCACGGGGGCCACGGCGGACCAGGTGGCCGAACTCCGAGCCTCGCTGGGACTGGACCGGCCGACAATCGTCCAGTACGGCGACTGGCTCGGCGGCCTGTTCCACGGCGACCTGGGGGCGTCCCTGGTGTCGAATCAGACGGTGACCGACGCCCTCGGCAGCGCGCTGCCGGTCACGGTGTCGGTCGCCGTGCTGGCCACGGGGTTCACCCTCCTGGTCGGCGTCACCCTCGGGACGGTCGCGGCCGTGCGGGGCGGCGCGATGGACCGCGCGGTCATGTGGGTGGCCAGCATCGGCATGGCGGTTCCGAGCTTCTGGCTCGCGGGCCTGCTCGTGTTCGCCTTCGCCATCCGGCTTCCGGTGCTGCCGGCCACCGGGTACGTGGCTTTCACCGCCTCACCGGGGGAATGGCTGTCGCACCTGATCCTGCCGATGGTCGCCGTGGGGCTGGCGGGGGTGGGGCCGGTGGCGTTCCAGACCCGGGCGGGCGTTGTCGACCAGCTCTCGCGCGACTACGTTCGCATGCTTGCGGCCAATGGGCTGTCCCGTAGGCGGATCGTGTGCAGGCATGTGCTGCGCAACGCCAGCGGCCCGGTGGTGACCGTGGGCAGCCTCGGTTTCGTGTTCGCTCTCGGCGGGGTCATGGTGATCGAGGCGATCTTCAACCTGCCCGGCGTGGGCACGCTGATGCTCAGCTCGATCCGCCAGCATGATCTTCCGATCGTGCAGGGCGCGGTGCTGGCGTTCAGCCTCATCATCGTCGCTGTCAACCTGCTGACCGATGTGGTGGCCGCGGCCCTCAACCCAAGGATCCGGTTCTCATGACCCCGTCCGTCGCAGTCCTGCGCAAGGCGCTCGCCCGCCCGGCAGTCTGGGTGAGTCTCATCTGGCTGATCGGAATCAGCGTGGCATGCGCGATGGCATCGGTGCTCGCGCCCATCGACCCGCTGGAGCAGGACCTGTCCAACCCGTTCAGCGGGCCCGGCGCAGCGCACTGGCTGGGCTCCGACGAGCTCGGCCGCGACATCTTCTCGCGGCTGCTGCACGGCGGAGGCGGACTGCTGCTGACCGCTCTCATCCCGGTAGGGGTCTCCTTGCTGCTCGCCGTACCCGGCGGGCTGCTCGCGGGCTACCTGTCGGGGCGGGTCGACACCGCCGCCACCTTCGTCGTCGACATCCTGTTCGCGCTGCCGGGTCTGGTGGTGGTGCTGGCCATCGCTGCGGTGACCGACAACAACCTGATCGTGATGGCCATCTCCTTCGGAGTGCTGACCAGCGGCGCCGTCTTCCGGGTCGTGAGGACCTCGACGGCTGCCGCACGCGAGCTGCCGTACGTCGACGCCGCGCTGGTCTCCCGGCTGTCGCGCCCGCGGATCCTGGCCCGGCACATCCTGCCTAACGTCACCGGTCCCCTCATCGTCCAGGCGGTCGTGCAGTACAGCGGCACGTTCCTGTTTCTGACGTCCCTGTCCTTCCTCGGCCTCGGCTTCTCGCCGGAGACCCCGAGCTGGGGTCAGATGACCCTGAACGCCGCAAACAACATGGATCAGCACCCGTGGCTGATGGTTCCGGTCGGCTTCGCCCTCACCGCGACCGTGCTGTCCCTCAACCTCGTCGGCCACGCCCTGCTGGAGGCGCTGAGCGGGCACCGGCGTCCGTCGCAACTGCCTGACCCGCGACGGCCGGTGCCGGATGAGCCTGCGGACGCGGTGGCCCCGCCCGCGCCGGCGTCGGAGGCGGTGCTGACGGTCGACCGGCTGCACGTGTGCTATCTGGGAGAGGACGGCAGCGACCGAGCCGTGGTCCGGGACGTCGGCTTCCAGCTGCAGCGCGGAGAGGTGTTCGGTCTGGTCGGCGAGTCCGGATCCGGCAAGACAACGACCGCGCTGTCCATCCTCGGGCTGGTGCCGCCGCCCGGGCGGGTCACCTCGGGCCGGGTGCTACTCCACGGAGAGGACCTGCTGCGCCTGAACGAGGCGCGACTGTGCAAGGTCCGCGGGTCCCGAATAGGCCTTGTGGCCCAGGAACCGATGGCCGCGCTCGACCCCTCCTTCACCGTCGGCTCGCAACTGGACGAGATGATCTGCCTGCATCGGCGCGTCCGTCGGCGGGAGGCCCGGCGGATCGCGCTGAGTCTGCTGACCCGCGTCGGCCTGCCCGATCCGGCCGCGGTCGCCCGCCGCTATCCGCACCAGCTCTCCGGGGGCATCGCACAGCGGGTGGCGATCGCGCTCGCCCTCAGCGGCGAGCCCGATGTGCTGGTCGCCGACGAACCCACCGCGGCGCTCGACGTCACCGTCCAGGCAGAAATCATCGATCTCCTGCTGCACCTGCGGGAGGAGTCCTCACTGACGCTTCTGCTGGTCACACACGACCTGGGTGTGGTCGCCGACATCTGCGACCGGGTCGCGGTCATGTCGGACGGTCGTCTGATCGAGGAGGGCACCACGGAGGCGGTGCTGCTGTCGCCCGCCCAGGAATACACCCGCACGCTGGTCGCGGCGACACCCCGGCTTCCGGTCGACGCCGGCGAGGAAAGGAGCTGGGGATGAGCACACCCCTGCTGGACGTCAGGGATCTCGGCGTGGAGTACAGGAGCGGGTGGCGCTCCAGTCCCACCAAGGCGGTCGACGACGTGAGCCTCACGGTCGGCCACGGGGAGATCGTGGGCCTTGTGGGCGAGTCGGGCTCGGGCAAGTCGACGGTGGGCAGGGCGATTCTCGGCCTGACGGCCCCGGCGCGGGGCACCATCCACCTCGACGGCCAGGACATCACCCACCGGCATGCCGCCGATCGGCGGGATCTGTCCACCGGGCTCCAGGTCGTCTTCCAGGACCCCTACGCCTCGCTCAATCCGGCATGCACCATCGGCAGGACGCTGGGTGAACCCCTCGAAGTCCACGGCAAGCTCAGTGCCGCGGACGCCCGGACGCGGATCGAGGAGCTGCTGACCCGGGTCGGCCTGCCCGCCGAAGCGATCGACCGCTACCCGAGCGCGTTCTCCGGAGGCCAGCGTCAGCGCATCGCCATCGCCAGGGCGATCTCCACCGATCCGGCGCTTGTCATCTGCGACGAACCGACCAGCGCCCTCGACGTGGTCACCCAGGCACGGATGCTCGACCTGATGAGCGACCTGAGCCGCGAGCGGGGGACGGCCATGTTGTTCATCGCGCACAACCTCGCGGTGGTCGCGGCCATCGCCCAACGAGTGGTCGTGCTCTACCGCGGGCGAGTCATGGAAACCGGAACCACACAGGACGTCCTGTTCCGGCCACTGCACCCCTACACCCAGGCGTTGATCGCCAGCTCACCCGTGGCCGACCCGCTCCGCCAACGCAAACGGCGAGCAGCCCGGCAGCAGGCCGGCCCGGTCGCCGCCAGTGAGGGGACAGGGCCCACGTCGCAAGGCTGCCCCTTCGCACCACGCTGCCCGCACGCCACGTCGACGTGCCGGATCCAGCGGCCGGCCGTCACCGTCGTCGATGGCCGGACGATCGCCTGCCACCTTTTCACCGCCGACAACCCCGCACCTGAGGGAGCAAACGCATGAGCGATATGACCCTGGACCAGCCCAACTCGGTGAACGTGGCGCCCGCGGGCGGAATGACGGCGGACCTGGTGGTGATCGGGGCCGGTGGTGCAGGGTTGCCGGCAGCGATCACCGCACAGGAGCACGGACTGGACCGGGTCGTGGTGCTGGAAAAGCGCCCGCTCGTGGGCGGCAACGCCGGTATGTCTGGCGGGTTCCTGTTCTCGGTGCAGAGCAGGTCCCAGCGTGAGGCCGGCCTCGGGAACTCGCCCGACACCGTCTTCCGGGACACGATGGCGTACCACCACTACGACGGCGTGGATCCCAGGCTTGTCCGGCTGTGGGTGGACGAGGCCGACGAGACGGTGAACTGGCTGGAGGATCGCGGTATCGGCTACCGGCCCATGACGGGCGTGGACCTGGGCGTTGAGCCCAGCGGATGGTCCAACCACCCCGGCAGCTTCCAGCGGGTGATGGAGGAGCTCAGCAAGCACTTCACAGCCAAGGGCGGCCAGATTCTCACCAGGGCCGCAGCGGCCGAGATCATCGGCTCGCCGGACACCGGGGTGAGCGCGGTGGTGGCCGACACCAGGGACGGCAGGATCACGATCCAGACCCCGCGGGTCGTGCTCGCCACCGGGGGCTTCACCGGAAACGTCGAACTGCTGCACGAGAAATTCCCCGGTGTCTACGACGAGGACGTCTACTGGACCGACACCAAGCGACTGGCCGGCGACGGAATCGCCCTCGCCGGCGCGGTCGGGGCCGACACAGGCGGCCGTTCGTTCCTCATCAAGGAGAACTGCTACAGCTTCAAGACCAAGAAGAACAAGCCGAACCGCGCGGGCATGGAGCCTCGTTGCCTGTGGGTGAACGCACGCGGCGATCGGTTCCTCGACGAATCACTCGGCAGGGTCAACGCCACCACCAACGCGCTGATCGTCCAGCCCGGCATGGCCGGGTTCGCACTGTTCGACGACGACTTGGTGCAGTACGTCATCGAACAGCCGGACCCGTTCGCCGGAGAGGCGCGTCCCGGCGAGGAAGATCCGGGCACCTGGATCGCCGGGGGCTACCGCACCACGCTGCGTGACACGCTGGCCGATCCGGCGAACAAGGACTGGTGCGTCTCGGCCAATGACTGGTCGGAGATCGCACACTGGATCGGCGCCGACCCGGAGGCGCTGGGCGCCACCGTGCAGGAATACAACGGCTACTGCGACGCCGGGCGTGACGCACTGTGGGCCAAGGACCCCGAGCACCTGGTCCCGCTGCGCAAGCCGCCGTTCTACGCCCTGCGGTTCCGGCCACTCATGATCGACACCGCCGGGCCGCTGCGGATCGACCAGCACCTGCGGGTGCTCGACCCGCAGTCCCGCCCCATCCCCGGACTGTTCGGGGCCGGCTCGGTCGTCGGCGGCTGGATCGGCCTTGACGAGCACCGGTTCGGCACTCCGCTGTCCTGGGCAATCAGTTCGGGCCGTATCGCCGGGATCCGCGCCGCCACGGGGTGACGGGGAGCACGCCCGTCTACCCCGTCGCCCTAGGGTCTGTCCGGCGCCGTGCTGAGGAAACCGGCCCTGACCTGCTCCTTCGAGTCTTTCGGAGCTGTCAGGGCCTTCCCTCTCACCTCTTCCGGCTCCGGAGGGACCGAGTCCCGCAACTAAATAACAATTGACTTGTTAAACTCGACGTATGACTACTCCCCCCGCCCCCGGCGAAGGCCCTGTCCGGCCGGTATCCGTCTCCCTCCACGAAGGCACCATCGCGGCGCTCAAGGAGCGCACCGGCAAGCGCGGCATGTCCGCATACCTCGAAGCTCTCATCCAGCGCCAGCTGGAGCGGGACCGACTTCGCGAGCTGATCGAGGACGCGGAAGCCGAGCACGGTCCGGTCGACCACGGCGCGGTCGAGGCCAAGCGGGCGGTCCTGCGCGGCAATACGGCCGGCTCGGCGGACGCCGCGTGAGCGGCACCCTCCTGCTGGACTGCGAAGGACTGTCCAAGCTCGTACGGCACTCCCCCGAACTCACCGAGTGGCTGGCCGCCGCCGAGGCAGAGGACATCCGCGTGGTCACCAGCTCCGTCACGCTCGTCGAAGCCCGTGACCCCCGGGTGAACCAAGCCCGCTTCGACTACGCGGTCTCGCGAGTGAACATCATCCCGCCTACGGAAGTCATCGCCCGCCACGCAAGCAAGCTTCTCGCCGCAGCCGGGCTGCACGGCCACAAGTACGCCCTCGACGCAATCGTGGCCGCCACCGCACTGGCCTCACCCGCCCCAGTGACCGTACTGACCTCCGACCCCGAGGACCTCCTGATGCTGTGCGGTCCTGGCACCCGCGTCATCAAAGTCTGACCCCTGCGACAAAGGTGTCCACAAGAGCGGAACCAAGCGCGGCGAGAGACCAGAAACCCTCTGGGTGAACGCGCCGCTCCGTAGTGCGGACCGAACGCCCCGCCCCACGGAGCTACAGGCTCCGCGCCCAGTCGCAGCCCATATCGACCTGCCGTCATCTCACCGGGGCCGGTCCTGTCCGCCAGTCCGCGTAGACGGCAGCGACCCCCTCGCGCAGTGCGACGGCCGGCTTCCAGCCGAGCGCGGTGAGGCGGGAGATGTCCAGGAGTTTTCTCGGCGTGCCGTCGGGCTTGGATGTGTCCCAGCTGATGCGGCCGTCGAATCCGACCACGGCCCGGACGGTCTCCGCGAGTTGACGAATCGTCAGATCTTCGCCGCAGCCGACGTTCACCGGTTCATCGCCGTCGTAGCTTCGCAGTAGTAGCGCACAGGCCGCGGCGAGGTCGTCGACGTGCAGGAATTCACGGCGCGGGGTGCCCGAGCCCCACAGGGTCACCTCGGCCGCGCCGTCGCGCTTCGCCTCGTGGAAGCGGCGGATCAGGGCGGGCAGGACGTGCGAGGTCTGGAGGTCGAAGTTGTCGCCCGGTCCGTAGAGATTGGTCGGCATCGCGGAGATGTACGAGGCGCCGTACTGCCGCCGGTAGGACTGGATCTGAACGATCCCGGCGATCTTGGCGAGCGCGTACGGCTCGTTGGTCGGCTCCAGCGGGCCGGTGAGCAGCGCTTCCTCGCGGATCGGCTGTTCGGCGAGCTTCGGGTAGATGCAGGACGACCCGAGGAAGAGCAACCGGCCGACTCCGGCGGCGTACGAACCCGCGATCACGCTCAGCTGGATGCGCAGATTGTCCTCGATGAACGGCACAGGGAAGTTGCTGTTGGCCATGATGCCGCCGACCTTCGCCGCGGCCAGCACCACCGCGTCCGGGCGGACGTCCGCCAGGAATCTTCCGGTCCGCGTGGCGTCGCGCAGATCGAGTTCACCGCGGCCACGGGTGATCACCTCATGACCGTCGGCGGCGAGCCGGCGGCTGACCGCCGACCCGACCAGACCACGGTGTCCCGCCACGAAAATGCGGGCACGGGGCGGCAGCCAGACCTGCTCGGCGGCCACGCCGACCCCCGTTCGAGGGGGCGCCTCCCGGATCGGCTCATGCGTCATGGCAGGAGTTGCGCCTGCGCCGTCCTCGGGTCGCCACTGCGGAGCCAACATGGGTTCACCAGTCGGAGCGGCTGGGCTTGCCGTTCCGAACGGCATCCATTCCCGCCGGCCGCATCGTTGACGCACTTTGAAGGGCCGGGGGTTCAGCGGGTGTCACGTGCCCCTCATTGCGCAGCAGCCGGGAGAATGCGCCGGTCGTATGGCGCTGCGGCCGATAGGCGTACGCGTAGCCGTAGGCCCCCTCCTCGCCTTTCTGCGGAGCCATATTGAAGATCGTGCCCAGTACGGGAGTGCCGCCACGCCGAAGTGTGTCCAGGGCAGCAGCGACCTGGGTACGGCCGGTGCGGGCAGCCCGCACCACCAACACGTAACCGTCCACCACCGGGGCCATCGCCGCGGTATCCGCGACCGGGAGCACCGGCGACGTGTCGATCACGATGTGGTCGAACTCCTCCGAAAGGGTGGCCAGCACGCTACGGAACTGCTCGCTGCCCAGCAGTTCCGCCGGATTGGGCGGCACCGCCCCACTGGTCAGAACCGAGAACGTACCGGTGGACTGCAGCACCTGCTGCACATGTGCCTGGCCGATCAAACAGGACGTCAGCCCGGCATCTCCGACCAGGCCGAGAGACCGTGCCACGGTGGGGCGGCGCAGATCGGTCTCGACCAGGCACACCTTGGCACCCGCCTCTGCCATCGCGGCGGCCAGATTGACCGCGACGCTGGTCTTGCCCTCTCCGGGGAGCGCGCTGGTCACCGCGATCACCTTGGGTGCCCTGTCCACGTCCACGAACCGAAGGTTGGTGCGCAGCTGCCGGAAGCCCTCGGCACGCATACCGTGCATGTCGTCCCGCGCAGCCACCAGATGCCGGGCATTGCGCGCGTCGTGCACGATGCTGCCGAGAACCGGAGGCCCGCCGGCCTTCGCCATCAAGTCGGCCAAGGCCTGGCTGGTGCGTACCGAGGTGTCCAGCGATTCACGCAGGACCGCGCAACCCGCCCCGAGCGCCAGCCCGGCAAGCAGACCGAGCGCGAGATTCACGAGAGGACGCGGCGAGAAGGGCGCAGTGGGCGTGGACGCGGGCTCCGTGACACTCAGCCTCACCGGGGAGTACTCCGCGTTGGCCGGCCGCTCCAGCTCGCTGACCATGCCGGCGAAGCGCTCGGCCACGGCGTTGCTGATCAATGCCGCCCGGCTCGGCCTGGTGTCGGTGACGGTGATCCGGAGCAGCACCGTATCGAGCTGCGCGGATGCGGAGATCCTGCTGGCCAGTTGAGCTGGCGTCATACCGAGTTTCAGCGACCTGACGACGGGGCGCGTCACCAGGGGACTGGTGGCCATCTTCGCGTATGACTGCACCCGCGCTTGGGTGAAGACGTTCCCCTGGTTCAGCTGGGCCGTGTCGACTCCGTCCTGCATGGAGACGAAGAGCGTGGTGCTGGCCCGGTACTCGGGCGTGACGGCGTAGGTGCCCAGTACGCCGAGCCCTGTGCCCAGCAGGGTCAGTGCAGCGATGACGCGCCAGCGGCGAGAGAGGACCCGTAGGTAGTCGCGCAGATCCAAGATGTCCGTCCCCGGTCGGAGCCAGTGAGTACAAAGCCACACCTTATGACCAGAAACAGGCAAATGCGACACATGATCCTAATTGCCATCCTTTGAGTCGGCGGGTCCGTACGCTGACAGGGCCCCACATGACAGCCCATCAGCAGGGAGTGCGTGTGACAGCCAAGACGGCGCTCATCACCGGCATCACCGGCCAGGACGGTTCCTACCTCGCGGAGCTACTGCTGCAGAAGGGCTACCAGGTGCACGGAATCGTCCGACGCGCCTCCACCTTCAACACGCACCGCATCGATCACCTCTACCGCGACCCGCACGACCCCGAAGCCCGCCTGTTCCTCCACTACGGC
The DNA here is from genome assembly GCF_045040445.1 of Streptomyces sp. NBC_01537. Lineage (NCBI taxonomy): Bacteria > Bacillati > Actinomycetota > Actinomycetes > Kitasatosporales > Streptomycetaceae > Streptomyces > Streptomyces sp. NBC_01537. The sequence continues at coordinate 2,913,053 of NZ_CP109392.1, forward strand.
GACCTCACGGACGGCACCCGGCTCGCCGGCCTCCTGGAGCAGATCCGGCCCGACGAGGTCTATCACCTCGCCGCCCAGTCACACGTCCGGGTCTCCTTCGACGAGCCCGAATTCACCGGCAACACCACCGGCCTGAGCACCACCCGCCTCCTTGAGGCCATCCGGGCGATCAACCTCCCCTGCCGCTTCTACCAGGCCTCCAGCTCCGAGATGTTCGGCGCGACGCTGCCGCCCCAGCACGAGGGCACCGCCTTCCACCCCCGCTCCCCGTACGGCGTCGCCAAGGTCTACGCCTACTGGGTGACCCGGAACTACCGGGAGGCATACGGCATCTACGCCGTCAACGGCATCCTGTTCAACCACGAGTCGCCGCGCCGCGGACCCACCTTCGTCACCCGGAAGGTGGCCATGGCCGCCGCCCGCATCAAGGCCGGCCTGCAGGACGAGCTCTACCTGGGCAACCTCGACGCCCGCCGCGACTGGGGATACGCGCCGGAGTACGTCGAGGCGATGTGGCGCATGCTGCAGCAGGACGTACCCGACGACTTCGTCATCGCCACCGGCACCAGCTACAGCGTGCGCGACTTCGTCGAGGAGTGCTTCGCCCACGCCGGCCTCGACTGGCGCGACCACGTCCGCTTCGACAACCGCTACCTGCGCCCGACTGAGGTCGACGACCTGGTCGGCGACGCCTCCAAGGCCGAACGGGTGCTGGACTGGCGGCCGACGGTGTACGGTCGGGAACTTGCCCGCCTTATGGTCGACGCGGAGCTGGCAGGCCTGGAACAGCCGAGGGGTCTCGGGGCCGCGGCCTGCCTGGCCCCGGAGACAGACGCTCCGGCTCTGGTGGCTCCGTAGCAGGGAAGACCCGGCGCCGTGTGCTCCTGTCCCCAGTCCCCGCCAGGGTTCCGGTCAGACGGCTTTCACGGCGCCGCGCCGCCTGTCTCGGTTGGTCGTCCCCGCCGTGGGTGCACCGTTGAAGTCGGCCACCTCCAGCGCGACCCTGATATCGCGTACTCGCACTCTCCAGTCGCCCACCTCGCGCACGCGTCGCAACACCCTGTCGACGTGTGGCTGCCAGCGCTGCGGTGAGGCCAGGATGTCGAGCAACTGGTCGACCGGGGCACTCCAGTCAACTTCGACGACCGGGTTGAATCCCATCAGGTCCACAAGCTCTCGGGGCGCGTGTCCGACCATGAGGCACCCCGACGCCATGCTCTCCAGATAACGATGTGTCATGGTTTCAACGCGACCTGACCGCAGGGGATGGGTGATCGACGAGGGAAAGCAGACGGACACCACGGTGTCCGAGAAGCCATCGCGCAGAGCCCGCTCGCTGGGAAAGACGAGCTCTTCCCGCCAGCGGGCATAGACATGGCGGTGGCCCGAACGCCTTTCCAGCGCCCCGCACACAGCCTCGTGCCAGCCGTTGTGCCGTCGCCCCAGCTCCAGCACCCCGATCGTCCGTTCACTCAGAAGGCGTTGCGGAACATGCCACGACGTCCGAGTGGCCTCCGGCAAATGGACCACCGTCGAGTCCGGAAGGGCCCGCCCGAGAAACTCGGCGGACTGCTGGGCAGTGACGAACACCACGCGTGGCCGGAGCCGACGCAGTCGCACAGCGAACTTCTCCCAGAGCGGCTCCCACACATCCCAGCAGTAGGGGACGACATCCCCTGTCAGTGCCGCCGAATACAGCTCTCCGAATCGGGCCCCCATTAGGGGGACGAAGACAGGTCCGCTGCGTCGGCGCACTGGGGACGGGAGGGCGACGTGCCCCTTGGCGAGAAAGCGACCTGCCGTCGGGCTCACGGGAAGCGGCTGCGGGAGGGCCCCCTCGGCGGTCATTGCCCTGACGAGGTCTCTGACCACGTAGTACGAGGGATGGTTGTGGGCAGGGGGTACGGCCACGCGCAGCGTACGCAATTCGCGGTGACGGAACCCAGGAACGGCGGCTTCCACTTCTACAGTCTCCTCGGAGGCGACGTGGCGCACAGATGAAATAGATGCATAAAAAGTACCAATGGTGGCAAACTATCAAAAATATTTCATGGTGCTCTCAGTCACCGAGCCGCATTTTGGGAGAACGCATGTTCCTTGACGTACGGCTGCATCAACCAGCGGTGTGCTGATGGGCCAGCAGTCTGCGAAGGAACCGGCAGAGGAGATGCCGGAGGCGTCGAGGAAGACGACCCCCACCCGCCCGCTCAACGAGAGGACGGCACCCCTCCTGCGAGCCGCGGGCAAGTCGGTTGTCGCGAAAATCGTGACACTGCCCATCACCGCGGCCGCCATGCTGCTGACCACACGTGTCATGGTCGACTCTCTCGGGCTGCCCGGGTACGCCCTCGTCACACTGGCCGTCACTCTGCCGACAATGATTCCTCTCGGTGATCTGGGTGTCGGTGCGGCCATCATCAACGCGCTGGCGCAATGCCGCGACAGCGACCGGGAGCCCGTGCGCCAGACCGTCGTCTCCGGCGCGCGGACCCTTACATACGCAGGTGCTCTCATCGCGGTCGTGGGCATCGTTCCGGCCTGCCTGGGCGCGTGGACTCCGGCGCTCGGACGGACGGCGCAACCGGGCACCGATGCCTGTGTCGCTGTCGCATTCGCGGCGTTCGGTTACAGCCTCCCCTTCAGCCTGGGCAAGTCCCTCCTCATCGCCCTGAACCGGACTCACATCGCCCTCTTCATGCAGGCGGCGGGAAGTGTGCTGGCTCTTGTCCTGTTGCTGATCGCAGCCGTCATACACGCTCCCATTGCAGCATTCGCAGCGTCGGGCTTCCTGGCCCAGTGCGCGGTGGGCGTAGTCTGCCTGGTTCTGGCGAGCCGATTGCTGGCCATGCCCCTGTTGTCCCTCGTGGCAGGCACCTGGCGACGGTGTCAGCCCGCCAGCCGTATCCGCCACCTGACGGCGCCGATGCTCGTCATCAACGCCGGATCCTCCGTCGCGTACACCACCGACCGGCTGGTCCTCAGCCACGTCGCCGACCCCGCGGCCGTTGCCGTCTACTCGGCCGGGGCGCAGCTGTTCACCCCGGCGATCGGCCTGATCGGTATCGCCGGGGTGCCGTTGTGGACCCTCTTCGCCCACCAGCGCGAAGCCCGGGACGCGCCCTCCCGTCGGGACCTTGCCACGCTGACCCTCTGTTTCGCCGCCGGAGGGGTTCTCATGGGCACGGCGTTCGTTGCACTGGGCCCCGCCGTCGGCTCGTGGATGGTGCACGACCGGGTCCATGTGGGGGCCGGTCTCATGGCCGCGTTCGCCGCCCTGCTTTTCGTCCAGGCGCTCAACTACCCGGTCAGCATGTGGCTGACGGATGCGGTTGGCCTGCGCTTCCAAGCGCTCAGGATCAGCATCATGGCGGTCATCAACCTCGTCCTGTCCATCCCGCTCGCGTGCCTCATCGGTGCACCGGGCCCGGTCATCGGCTCGGTGGTCGCGTTCAGTGCCGTTGTCCTGATCCCCAGCCTGCGAAGGGCCATGTCTCGTGCATGACACAAGAGCGAACCCCCCGCTCGCGGACGTCCACCCCAAAGACCGACTGCCGGTGGGAGGTGCGGTCGACGCACACCCACCCGCGACCGCCGCCGCCACGGTGAACGGAGGTGACCTGCTGGCGGGGATGATCGCAGCGATCGTCGGTCTTGGAATGGCCTGGTCGCTTTACGTCAACGGTGGGGTCACTATTGGGCATTGTGTTCTGCTGGCGATGGGGCCGGTGGCTCTGACCGCCGCATGGGGCCAGAAATCGGGGCGCCTGTGTCTGTGCCTGCTTACCCTGTGGTTGCTTACCGCAGCGGCCACCGAGTTGGTCGTCCACGACCCCCTGGGGCACACCGTCTACGCGCTGTGCCGACCGATCACCGTGGCACTGAGCTTCTGCGGTGCGATGTGGGCCTTCCAGCAGCGCGGACGGGTAAAGAACATCTACGTCGTGTCGCTTGTGGTCGGTTTGGCGGGCGGCATTGCCTTCGTCCCGACGCCAGGACTCTCAGCGGATCCGTGGAAGTACGGATTCGGCCCCGTGGCCAGCGTGGCAGCCGCCCTCGTGGTGGCAACACCACCCCTCCGGGACAGACGATGGCTGTCGGCACTGGCGATGCTGACCGTCGCACTGCTGAACCTTGAACTCGGGTTCCGGTCCGAGTTCCTCATCCTTTTCGTGGCCGCTGTGGTCGGCCTGCTCGCCTCCCGGCGCGGGTCCGGTCCGGTCTTCAGACGCTGTGTGTTGCTCAGTGCTGCTCTGTGCGCGCTTGGCACTGTGGTCTACGTCGGCTACGGTCACGTCGCCGACAGCGGCCGGCTCGGTGCGCAGCAGGAGATGAAGTGGGAGGTGCAGAGCCGCGTCGAGGGCGGCCTGCTGCTGGGAGCTCGACCGGAGTTCATCGCCTCCACCGCAGTCATCGAGGACTCACCGCTGGTGGGCCGCGGCGTGGCGCCGCAAGTGAGCGTGCAGACGCGGTCCGCGTTCCTGGACCGCATGCAGGCCATCGGCGTCACCGTCCACGAGGGCATCACCCGCTACTACTTCGGCCGGGGCATGTTTCTGCACTCGGTGCTCTTCCAGGTGTGGGCCGAGACGGGAGTCCTCGCACTCCCTGGGCTGCTCTTCCCGGTGGGGCTTGTCCTATGGGCACTCGCCGCTGCGGTGCGGTCCGGATCCGGGTCGCCGGCTCTGATCTTCTCCTTGCTGGCCGGACAATTGGGCTGGGACCTGTTGTTCTCTCCGTGGCCCCGGCTCGAAGGGGTATACCTGGGGACTGCGGCCGCCGCAGCGGTTGTCTACCTGGCCAGCCAGCGGCAGTCGGGCACGGTTCCGCCTTCGGCTCAACGGATCCCGTCGAAGGTGAACGTGTAGGCGTGATCACCTGGCGGAGTGTCCGGCAACGTAATCAGGATCTTTCCATCGCGGCGGCTCCATGACAGCGGCTCTCCACGGTTGCCATGGAGCTTGACCTGCGAGTTTTCGCTGATGGGCACATCAGCAGGGATCGCGAGCCCATTTCGCGGCCATCCGAGCATGATGGTGTGGAATTTGCCCGGGGTGAGGGTGTGCCGGATGCCGGGAATGGCACCAGCCTCCTCGGGACGAGACCAAGGCGAGGATCCGTAGATCCCCTCTCCGTTCATGTCGAGCCAGGCTCCGATGGCTCGCAGCCGGTCAAGCGCCACGTCAGGGATGGTGCCGTCAGCCCGCGGCCCGACGTTGAGCAGAAGGTTGCCGTTCTTGCTGACTACATCGACGAGCAGGTGGACCAGATACTCGGAGGTCTTGAAGTCCTCGGCGAGTTCGGCCTTGTTGTAACCCCACGAGGCACCAATGGTGATGCAGCACTCCCACTTGCGCGGGTCGAGGCTGGAGTTGGTGCGCTGTTCGTGGGTGGCGAAATCGTAGTGCATACCGAATCGGTCGTTGACTGCCACCTCCTTCGGCCTGCTGCGGTTCTTGGCCTGGTTGTAGTAGTAGGCCAGCACTTCCTCGCTGTGCCAGATCCCGTCCGACGGCCCGAGCGACGGTCCGTCTCCCCACAGTAGGTCCGGGTCGTAGCGGTCGATGATTTCGCGCAGCTGTTTCAGCTCGTAGTCCCGCACGTAGTCGTCGACCGGAAGGTAGCCGGCGTAGGGAATCACCGCGCCCGTGTACGGATTACGCATCGGTCGGGCGAGGGCCGGATTATAGAATTCCCCGAGCGAGTAGTAGAGGCCTGGGCGCACTGTTCCGCGGCGCCGTGCTGCTGAGACAAGCTCGCCCACCAGGTCGCGGTGTAGGCCCATGGCCACAGAGTGACGGTTTGTTACGACGCTGGGGTACACGGCGAATCCGTCATGGTGCTTGCTGGTGACCACAAAATAGCGCGCGCCGGCACTCTCGAACAGCCGCACCCACTCGTCGGGGTTGTAATTCTCGGCCTTGAACTGAGGAATGAACGCATCATAGGGAAAGTCAGGTCCGTAGATGGTCCGGTGAAGGTTGTACTCTGCGGAGCCCACCTGGTTGATGCGCCGCAAATACCACTCCGCAGCGGACTTCCGGACCCCGCCGGCGGGCACGGAGTATACGCCCCAGTGGATGAAGACTCCAAATTTGGCGTCCTTGTGCCATTGAGGCACGGGATGGGTGTCGAGTGATGCCATGGTCGGCTGATAGTCCGACGCGCTGGAACTCGTTGGTTTGGCCAGCGCATTCGCAACCTGTTTCGGACCAGCAGAGCCCCCGCGCTTGCAACCGCACTAGCCATAATCCGCCGACGAGGCAATCCCTGCGAGTCCAAAGGGGTGGTGCCATTGCTTCCACTGCCTGAGATAGTCACCTTCCGAAGCGTAGCCTCGGGAGTTCGGAAACATCGTACTGAGGAACCGAATGCGTTCCGAAATCCACCCGTACAGCAGAGGACAGGACTCAGAGACGGCCGGCTCCCTCATCGGGTGCGAGAACGATGTTCTCGTAGCCTTACTCGCGCTTCGGCTGATGAGGCAGAGCCTGTCCGTCACTCAGCTCAAACGCCCGGTAGTCGTACGCGAGTACGTGCTCGATCAAATCCCGGCTGCTTGCGGCACCCGGTACGCCCATGTCTCCGACTTCGAGAGACACGACCGGCCGGTGCTCACTGAGCACATGATGCATTCCGCGAAGCACGTGCCCCTCCGCGCTCTCCACGTCAATCTTCACCACATGGGGAGTGCATCCCTGATCGCGCACGAAGGAATCAGGCGAAACGGCCTGTACGCTATGCGTACGCTCCGAGAACCCGGTACGGACCCCCTCTGACCGTGCCCCGAAGGCGGAGTTGAAGGCACTGAAGCATGGTCCGTAGTCATGCAGTTCGATCTCTGCCTCTTCCGACCACACAGCTTGGTTGATCGGCGTGATGTTGCTCTCGGTTCGCGCATTGGTCACCAGCACATCGTAAGTCGACTGAGTCGGCTCAAAGGAGAACACACGACCGGCCGGACCGACCGCCCTACTCGCCAACATACTGAAGTAGCCGACATGCGCACCGACGTCAACGAATGTCATGCCGTTCTTCAGGAAACGAAGATAGAATGCGCTCAGGTCATATTCGAAGAACCCGTTCTGACGCAATGAAACGGACACATCGTCGGGCAGCATCACGACGATCTGTTGCCCCCCATGGGGTGATCGCCTTTGCTCGCACGCTGTAGCCACGCTGCTTCCATTTCCGCACCTGCGACGGCGTGGGATATCCGAGCCGTACAGGGTGCCGAAGAGCCCTGTAGCGCAACCGGATGCGGCTCGCGCGAAGGTTCCGGTCCAAGGCTCGTAGCGCCCGCGTCCGGCCCTCGTCAGTGATCACGCTCATTTCGGCATTGTCTGTATGCGTCATCGTCACTCCTCTTGAAAGACCTGCGTCGTCACCAGCCGCTCTTCCCGGCCGGTTCGGAAATGCGCGTAACGCCACGCGCGTGCTGCGCTCATGACCAGGGGCCACCAGCAACTTTCCCACGATCTGGCTACGCGACCGAGGTGCCTGCGAATTACCATTCGGCGTTCTGCATTTGGTTCAGGATTGGTGACTGTCAAGGAGGTTGGATGCAGGCGGTAGGCTGCGAGCAATCGGGGAATATAGACTAGGACTCCTTTCTCACGCAGTCGAAGATGTAGGTCCATATCCATCGCGTAGCGCAGCGAAGGATCGAGGAGCCCCACCTGGCTCACAGCGTCTCGCCGGTATAGAGAGCCCGGTTGCCAGACGAAGTTGGGCCCAAATCTGAGAATGCTCGGAGCAAACTTCCCAGGGCGCATAGTAAACACGTGGTGCCCCTGGGCGTCGATGACCTGGACCCGGCCATAGACCATAGCCGCCGCCGGGTTCCTTTCGAGCTCTTGGACGGCGACCGACACAGCACAGTCGGCGAGTAGATCGTCGTCACCCAGCCAACCCACGTAATCTGCCTCCGTTTCCTCCCATCCCTGGTTGACCGCGTTGCTGATGCCGCTGTCTCGTTCAACCAGGAGGCGGCACTCGTACCGCTCGGCGAAGGCATGGAGCACGGACGCAGCAGACGCGGGGGCGACGATCACGACCTCGATCGGCTCCCGCTGACGCCTGATCGAATCCAGGCACTGCCGTAGGTAGAGAGGCCGTTGTCCCGTGGTTGGAACGACCAGTCGGACACGTGGCGGCACTGTTGTCATCCTGGTTTCGCCTCCCGGCTGTGCCGACCGCTGATCAAGTCGCGTGTCACGAGTAGCTCGTGGAGCCGATGGCCCTGTACCGAAAGATCGAATCTTTCTGTCGCGAGCTGCCGTGCGGCGCGGCCCATAGCATCCGCCAAGGAGTCGTCGGACAGCACTGCTTCCAACGCTTCCGCCAGTTCCCCGACATTCCTTGGCGGTACCAGGAGACCTGTCGTGCCGTGAATCAGGGTCTCGCGCAGTCCCCCTGTGTCGAACGCGATCACGGGACGGCCGTGAGCTGCGGCCTCGCAAGCGACCAGGCCAAGGCCTTCAGATGCCCCTGACGCGACCTCCGTGCTCGGCACACAAAGCACACGGTGCTGTCTCATGAGTCGGAACACCGCATCCTGCTGGAGCTTGCCGACGAAGTGGATTTTCGCGCTGGATGGTAAGTCAGCTGCCTGTTTCTCCAGCGCACTTCGCTGCGGCCCGTCCCCCACCACAGTCACATCCACACGCCGACCGCTGGCAAGTCTCCCGACGGCGGTGAGCAGAAGGCCGCATCCCTTGTTCTCAACGAGCCGACCGACGAATAGCACTCCGGAGCGCTCTTTGGCGCTGCCGAGCCCTGCGCCGTCCGGAATCGGCACTCCAAGGTAATGGACAGCGACCCTGGACGATGGCACTCCCGCTTCCAGGAGCCGATTTCTTAGAAAAGCTGACGCGGCTAGAAACAGTGGGATTTCCTCGATGAATACTCGCCAGTTGCCAGCAAGCTGCCGGGTACTCCATGACTGATGCCGCCTGCTTCCGCGCAGCGTCAGAAAGTCGGATCCGTGGCACATCGCGGCCAACGGGATCCCTACGGATTTCGCGACCTGCGAAACACGCCAGGCGCACTGGAGAAAGTGAGCGATCAGAACACTGGGGTCGAATTCTTTCAGGGCGCCATGCAGGGCGGGTGAGCGCCGCGTCGCCTTGAATAACAGTGATTGAATCCTACCGAAAGTGCAATCGGATTCGAGTACCCATGCCTTTCCCGGCGCCGCGATGTCCGGAACGGATTCGACACCGAATAGCCGGGAGTCGACCCCGCGCAGCGCAGCCAACTGGTTAGCAACGAAGGTCTGCGAGTAGGGAAGCACCTGCGGCGTGTACCATGCGACTCGGGGTTTCACGCCGAAGTCCTCTCCGGCTCGAACGGTGAACATTTACTCATTAGTCGCCTAATGTTGGGTATCAGCGAGCGCTTTCCGAAGTCGCCTGTCGAGTGGCCCACTGGGGAGTGGGGCTCTTGACGACTTTCGCTTCTACGACGAGGGCGAAATCCTGGCGAGTCTCCAACGCCCTGAGTTCTGGTTCGTCACTCTGTCCGGGCTCGAACCGGCAGATATTCGTAAAACCCGCCAATCTTAGTTCATCGCGTAGGGATTGGTAGTCCCACAAGTATCCAACGTGATGGCCGCACTCCTGAAAGGCTACTCGAAGCAGATCAACGGGATGATATGCCTCATAATTCTTCCGATTCGAGATCTCGATTAGGTTTCTCGTCTCATCGTCTCCCTTCATGTAGCGATCGACGAGGTACTCCACGTCTGGCGTGGCCAGTCGAATGCGCCCACCCGGGGCGAGCACGCGATGCGCTTCACGAAAAAGCCTTCGATTGGGTCCCATGCGCAGGTGCTCGATCACATTATCGGCATAGACGTGGCTGACGGAGGAAGTCGGCACTGGCCAGTCTTTGGTCGCATCCATATAATGCCGCGTGCGCCAGCTGATATCCGTATCGATCCAGCCGGCGCGCTTGGTGCGGTACGCGCCGATCTCGATCTTGTAAGGATACGATGCCGATGCCAATGCCCGGGAGAATCGGTAGCGGGAGATCGGCCGATTCACTGTACCCACTGCAAATTTAACGATTTCCCTAGGGAGAGACATGGCGACAGCGTAGTACGCATACAACGCCGGGCATTGCGCGGACACTCCGATCATGCGCAGATTCGCCCGTCTGCCTCGGTGGGAACCATGGCGTCAGCGCGGACTGACCGCGGCGTTTCCGCCGGATCTGATGGACGCCGTGCTGGCCATGACCCAGGATCGCGAGGCTCGGGTGCGGCTGCTCCCACCGAAGCTGGAGGTGCGCTTCGTACTCGGCCGGCATTGTTCTTGAGATTAGAGCCGGGTCCAAGCTGCGCCAATTCCACCGCCGGGGTACCAGTGGGCGTGGGGCTGTTCACGGAAGAACAGGAACTGACTTCCGGTCTCCTCTGCCCAGCCGGACAGGCCATCGGAGGCGTGGGCATTGTCGCTGAGCACCATGGCTTGTTCTGCGAGGCGCGGTCCGACGGCCGCCAACTCAGCCATCTCGTGGTCACGGGTGTGCAAACTGTCGTGCAGGAATAGGTCCACTGTGCCGAGCCGGCCGAGCACGCCGAGGCTGTCGCCAATACGGCGGTCGATTACGCTCTCATATTGGCCGGTGATCAAGCATCCCGAGTCAGGATTGACGTCGATTGTCGTGACTCGCCCTCCGCCGTTGCGCAGGACAGCCGCGGCAATTACGCAGGCACCGAGCCCTTTGTCCGTGCCGGTCTCGACGATGTGCGCGGGCCGAAGAGCACGGACGAGTGCATACCAGCCGATCCGCCGGCCGAGCCGGACGTCACCGTCGGCCAGGCGTCGCCGATCACTCGCTGCATTGGCACGCCGAATGTGGCTACTCAGCCGATGGTCGGACTCGACCTCATCAAAGTATTTCCGGACTTCTCCGACCGGACGAGCCGCCACTGTGGAAATGAACCAGGCCAAATGCTCTCGGTTCAATGGCGTGAGGTCATAGGTGAAGTTTGTATGCTCTCGCGAACGCACCAGCCAGCGAGCAGAATTTTGCAGCACCGCAGCGTTGTGTCGTCCGATCAGGGATACTCGTCCGGGAATGGCTGCCAATGCGGCGATCCGACTGCGGGCGACCTTCTGACGCAAATCCGACATGTTGTCGATCCTAGCGGCGGTTACCCCGTATATGCCTCATATATGTCTGTGTGTTGGGCCGCGCGGCCGAGTCAGTCCAGCCTGGAGGCGCCGAACTCCTACCCGTAGCCCTGGCGGACTCAGCCCCCACGCCAGCGGCGCGAGTCGGAATCCCAGGTCGTGGCCAGCGAGGTGCGCCTTTGCCCCACGGGAAGTCTCCTGTGCCGAGGGCGACTCCCCTCAGCCGCCCTCGCGCCCCAAATGGTGTGCAGGACTTCATGTGTCCCTCTCACCAAGCATGCGGAGAGCACCGTCGCGGAAGCGGGCGGCCATGCCTTCGACGGTGTAATCGGCGGCCGCGTCCAGGCATGCGGTGCGGAACGAGTCCAAGCGAGCAGGGTCGTGTAGCAGCGACGCGACCGCCGTCGCGTAGGAATCCACATCGTCTGGCGTGATCAGGGCATTGCATCCGCCGATCAAGTACTCGAACTCGGGAGCGTGCCAGGGCCACTCGGTCGTGACCACGGGCGTGCGCAATGCAAAGGAGTCCACCGCGCACAACCCGACCCGGCCAGGCATCAGCATGACGTCGCTTACAGCGCCGAGCAGCCCCATCTGCGACCGTGTGGCGTATCCCAGCGCGACTACGGGACTACCCGGCTGGGACGCGGCCGCCTCCACCAATCGACGGTCGGGTCCCTCGCCAGCGACCAGTAGCCGGAAGCCCGGAAGTTCGGCGGCGATCCGCCTGGCGGACTCCAGTAGGAAGGGGATGCGCTTGGACGCGTCCAGGCCGCCGATGAACAAAGCTGTGCGACCTGACCTCAGGCGATGCCGCTCGCATAGAGACCGCGCCTCAGCGTGCTCCGGTGTTCCCCGCTGCCCCGCCCTGTCCCGCACACAGGCCATCTCCGTAGTGTCGACGGAGTTGCGCAGCACAGTGATCCGGTCACGGGGGAATCCGCGTGCCGCAATGTGCGCGGCTCCTCCTTCGGAGTAGGCGAAGAACCAAGAACCCCGCCTGGTCATGATCTCCTTGAGGGACGACACAACGCGACCCACCGGTTTGGTGTAGGTCCGTCCGTGCCCCCAAAAGGCCACCAAGGGACCGCGTCGGGCCACAGGTTCGGCCAGTTGCCTCATCAAGAGTGGAAGCGCTTCCAGGTTGTGAAGTGCCTGTTCCAGCACGACCGCGTCGGTTTGGCGGGCGAGTTCCCCCAGCTGCCGCCACAGCAGAGTGCGGCCGCCCAGGCGGAACGAGTGCTGGTCCAGGGCCACAGCACCCGGCAGAGCGCCGGCGTCGCCGCGCTGGGCCTGTGAGCCGGTCGGAAGGCCATGGGCGACGGTGAGCTCGACTCCACCGGCGTGCAGGTCCGCCGTGAGCCTGCGGAAGAAAGGGACGCGGTAATCGGGAATGTACGGCTGGACGATGAGCAGCCTACGTCGTGTCACCGCATCTCCCTGGTCCAAGGCCCAGATCCGCTGTATCGGGCATGAGGGGCACCCGCTCTGGAGGAGATGGCGTTGGTGTAGACCTCGTCGATACGAGCCGTCCACACTTCCTCGGTGTAGTGCTGCTCGAAGACGCTCCGGCAGTGGTGACGCAGAGCAGGAAAGCGCTCCGTGGCATCCGCCAGCACCGCGTCCAAGGACTCGTCCCAGCCGACCACAGCGCCCGTGCCCTGCGTCCTTACGGCTTCGGCAACCCCTGAACCCGGAAAGGCAAGGACCGGCAGTCCAGCAGCCAGTGCCTCCGGGTAGATGAGAGGGGCGCCCTCCAGCCAGCGGCTCGGGAAGACCAGTGCTGTCCAGGACGGCAGCCTGCGGCGTAGTTCCGCGTGGTCGAGGGCGCCGAGAAAACGCACCCCCTCTGGGGCAGCCCGGCGGCAGTCATCGAGTAGCGGGCCGCTGCCCACCACGTCCAGCGGGCGACCGGCAGGCCAGCGCAACAGCAGCTCCCGGATGCCCTTCTCCGGCGTCAGCCGCCCGGCGAAAAGCCACCTCGCTGTTCGTTCCATCGGCACGTCTTCGGCCTGCCGGAGGACGGTGGGATCGGTGGTGAAATTGGGGACAAGGTCCATCTGCCTTTCCGGAATTCCCGCTCTCAGATACATCCTGCGGCTTGCGTCGGACAACACCACGACGCGGTCCGCGCGACGCAGCAGCGGGTCGGCCGCAGCACCGTGGCGGCCTGCCCAGGCCAGCGGCGCCGTGGCCGCCCGCGACCCCCGATAGCAGCCGCTGTACAGCCCGGCCCACCGGTCGCCGTCCGGGCAGCGAGTGCATGTCGCGCCGTCCCGGTGAAGCGTGGCGGCGGCGCACATGGGCCTGTAATTGTGCACCGTGGCGACGACGGGACCGTGCCATCGACGCAGCCAGGTCCGGCCGAAATTGGGGAAGAGGTTGTGTACGTGCACCACATCCGGGCGAAGTCGTCGGAGCTCGGCCAGGGGGGAGCAGCCGAATCCCGTGGCCACCGTTGCGGCGGCGCGAAGCGGATACAGCGGGTGGCTGAGCTCATCGGTGTACTTGGCCAGGAGGAGCGTGCGGTGGCCCGCCCTGCGCAGAGCCTCCGCCTGTGCGACCACCGTCTGGTTCTCCCCACTGGGGCTGCTCGACCCGTAGAAACTGTGCACCACGGCGACCCGCAGGCCGCTCGCACACGCTTCGAGTACCTCCACCGAAACCTCCAGCCCGTTGGCCCCGCTGACCGCGGGTGTCGTGCGGATCGAGCCGCAGCCGCCGCTCCTCCAGACGTTCCAGAGCCCTCTCGGCCGCTGGGCGGGAATCCGGACCGGAGTGGCGATGAACGGCGAAGTTAGCCAGCACCGTTATTACGACTACATGCCAGAGTGGAAAGTCTTGCGACGCCATGCAGTTGTATGTTCAGGATTAGGTACGTATTCCCTCTACCGGGTGTAGCAGTGGGCCGGAAGAGAGAGCACGGTCAACGCCCATCAGCCGGCCGTCTACCGCGTCGGACTGGCGGTGACGCCGGGGCGCGCTGGCCCTGCGCCAAACGGGTTGGCTCGGCGTTCGACGCGGTCCTCTTCCTGTGACTGCGCGTTAGAGTGCAAAACATGAAGCGCGACACATATGCCGATCGATTCCTCTCGGGGCAGGAACTCTGGGGAGATGATTTCACCGACGAGCAGATCCAAGAATGGTTCGCAGACGAACGAGAGGCGTATGCGGATCTTGGCAGTGCGGAACCTCGAACCCCCTACGGTTATAATGGGATTAACTCCTTCCTTGGCTTCAGGACTCTTCCCCGGCGCCGTTTTTCGCACGCGCTGGGTGTAGGGAGCTCCTTCGGTGAGGAGTTCTTGCCCATCCTGCACGCCGTCGACCGCATTACCATTCTGGAGCCGTCCGACAGACTACGATCGACCAATCTTCAGGGTTTTCCCCTGGAGTATGTCAAGCCCGTACCATCGGGAGAAATGCCATTTGAGGCAGGGGCGTTCGACCTTGTGCTCTGCCTTGGAGTACTCCACCACGTGCCCAACGTGAGTCGCGTCGTGGGGGAGATCGGCCGGGTTCTGGCACCCGGCGGATGGGTGGTACTCCGCGAGCCGGTTGTCTCCATGGGTGACTGGCGTTCGCCCCGAAAACCCGGGCTGACACTGCGCGAAAGAGGGATTCCTAGGCATATTTTCGAAACGGCAGTCGACCAAGCAGGCTTGTCCATCCGGTCGAGCGTGTTCTGCATGTCACCGATGACCAGCCGGATCGGGAGGGCAGTGCGCAGGAACCTGTATGCGACCCAGACCGGTGCTTTCGTCGATCGCACTCTCGCGGTCACCACCGCCTGGAACTACCGATACCACGCGACGAGAGCGTGGCAAAAAATTCGGCCGACCAACGTATTCATCACCGCCGAGCGGCGAGGCGACTGAGAAGGTGTCTGAGATCGGGTTATGGGGGCGGTTTTGCGTAGTGGGCGGGGTCCTTGGTGGACGGCAAGTCGACCTCGGGTGAGTCGGCGGAGTTCACGTCGGTCATGGCCCAGCGGATCACGGTTTCGGAGTGCGCCGGGTCGCGTTCGTAGTCGCAGGCCAGGCGACGTCGCATGGTGATCCACGCGAACGTTCTCTCCACCGCCCACCGCTTCGGCTGGACCTTGAAGCCCCGCTGTCCGGGATCTTTGTGCAAGACCACCAAGTCGAGCGGCCAGCGGCTAGGCCGAGCGGCGGCGCCGCGCTCCGCTCCGGCGCGGTTAGTAGGCACCGTTGCCGCTGACAACGGCCCGGAAAGTGCGGATGAGTACATCGAGGTCCCCTGCCGGGGACCAGTTGTCGACGTAGCGCAGGTCCAGGGCGACCGTCTCGTCCCACGACAGGTCGGAGCGACCGCTGACCTGCCACAGGCCGGTGAGCCCTGGCTTGACGCTCAGCCGGCGCTGTTCCACATCGTTGTATCCCGCCACCTCATCGGGTAGCGGCGGCCTCGGCCCCACCAGGGACATGTGCCCTTGGAGGACGTTGATCAGCTGGGGGAGCTCATCCAGTGAGTAGCGACGTAGCACTCGCCCCACCCGGGTCACCCTGGGGTCGCGTCGAATCTTGAATATGCGACCGTCGTGCTCATTGTCCCCGGCAAGCCCCTGACGCAGTTGCTCGGCGTTGCCGACCATGCTGCGGAACTTCCACATGTTGAACGGCCGACCGCCCTGCGCGATGCGGATCTGCCGATGCAGAATCGTTCCTGCTGAATCCAGTCGGACGGCGACCGCCACCACGGCGAAAATCGGGGCGAGCAGCACGATCAGCAGCGCCGCGCCCAGTCGATCGGTCGCCGACTTCAGCAACAAGGCGGGGCCGCGGCGGATGGGTGGCGCGACGTGCAACAGGGTGAGGCCGGCCACGGAGGAGACGTCAAGGCGGCGCCGGGCCACCTCGGTGATCCCCGGCAGTACGACAAGCCGACGCCCGTCGCCGTGCACGGCCCACGAAAGTCGCTGAAGCCGATCACCCGCCATGCTCGGCCCCGGCACGATGAAGACCAGATCGGCGTCGAGCTTGCGGGCCGCCTCCAGCACGAGAGAGGAATCCCTTGACGCGCGTACTGGCGGCTGCCCGTCCAACCGGGCAGCGATCGGGGCCGCCGAGACATGGTTCCCATCGCCGTATGTGCAGGCTCCGACCACGACGTACTCGTGGTCGCAATGCCGTGCCAGATGACTCACCACCCCGTCCACGGCGCTCGACTCTCCGATCACGAGAACCCGCCTGACGGCCCGCCCACTACGGCGCAGCGCGAGCAAGTGGCGGCGCAGCAGTGCCTGGCGTGCCGCAGTCATCGGGACACACGGAACCAGTGCAGCCAACGCCAGGGTGAAGTCGGACGACTCGCCTGTCATTGCATGAAAGGCAGCGAGTACTCCCACCAGTGCCAGCCAGTCCCGCAGCATGGAGGTGACGCTGTCGCGTTCTCCCAGGTTCCTTGACGAGTACCGCCCCCGCGAGGTACCGATCAGCAGCCACACCAAGGCCGACGACGCCGCGCACGCCCCGGCGTGCGGCTCGTTCGCCAGCCCGAAGACCAACTCTGCCGGCAGGGCTACTACGGCAGCATCGACGGCGACCGCCATCGGCAAGTGCCAGGCGACCTTGCCCCGGTGTCTTCGCATGCCGAGAGGATGACGTCGAGTGAGATGCGGTTCGACCTGCTCTGCTGATGCAACGTCAGGGCCGATTGCTCTGGACAGCGACATGTACCCTCCAACTGGGTCCCACGGATTGTTTGACTTCCCATGTCGTTCGGCTGGACGAACAGTGGTGCAGGGGGAAGGCCGATTCAGTTCCCCCTCATTGAGGCCGCCCAAGGCTGAGGAGCAGTTCGCGTGTGGCGTCGGACCTGCCGATCCGGCATTGGCAGGACCAGGATCACCAATCGGCAGGGAAGAGCACCTCGTACGCTCAGTACGCAAAGGCGCCCTGCACGGCGTCGCGGGCCGTCTGCCGAGCCACGCCCCAGAGGAAGCGCGCGTTGCCGAACAGGTAGCGCCGCCAGAGGCGGCGGGGCTCGCAGAACAGGCGGAAGATCCACTCCAGCCCAGAGCTCCGCATCCAGCGCGGGGCCCGCCGCTTGTGGCCGGCGACGAAGTCGAAGGCAGCTCCCACGGCCGCGCACACCACCGGCAGTCCCGATGCGAGTGCCGTCGCATGGACATCTTGTTTGGGCGTACCGAGTCCGACCCAGACGATGTCGGCACCGGAGGCGAGGATGTCCCGGTCCTGGTCATGCCGCTCTCGCACACTCAAGGGCCGGAAGGGCGGGGAGTGAGCGCCGACGATGAGGGCTTGTGGAAATCGCCGGCGAAGTTCTCGCTGCAGAGCATCGAGCACGTGCGGCGTGGAGCCCAGCAGGTAGTGCCGAATTCCGGCGACTTGACCGAGCGCGAAGACGTCCAAGAAGAGCTCTGGTCCACAAGTACGCGTATTGGGCAGTTGAGCTCTTCGGTGCAGCAATTGGTTGGCCCAGACGACAGGTTGTCCGTCGGGGAGATTGAGTCCTGAACGACGCAGGATGCCGTGCAGTTCTGGATCACGGTCGGCGAGGGCGAGCGTGTAGGCGTTGCACAGGTGCACGTCGGTACCTGGTGGCGCATCGGTGGTGGGGCCCGAGGAACGGGTAACGCGGTGCTGCAGGGCGAGCTGGATCACGTGACGGGCCGCAGTTTCGGGAGTGTGGGCGGTGATGGGCACACCCATGCATTCGACGACAGGGACATCGCCTCTCCCGGCCAGGACGGTCACGGGTGCGCTCCTGCGGGGAGCACCCGGGCGGCCAAGGCCGTTCCAGCTCCGTACACCATCAAGGGGCCGTCGCTCAGACAGCTGCTCAGCAATCGGTCGTACAGGTGGGAGCCGATGGAACCGGTCCCGCCGGTCACTGCTGCGCGCATGGCAGTCCTCTCGCCGCCGGGTCGACCGCCCCACCCCAAAGGCCGACCTGAAGTGTCAATGAAGGAACCTGAGCTGACGCCATATTTATATTTATATGTTCGGGATGCGCGAGGCCGCGGCGTCGAATGGATGAAGCCGACCCGCCGTCGGAGCGGTTCATCGCCCCGCTCGGCATCAGGCAGTACGCAAGCAGAATGCTCGGATCAGGCGCCGGAATTCCATGTTCTGAAGCTGCGCACCATGTGGGTCGGCTCCGAGCGGCAGCGCCAGGCACTGGCCGGCAGCAACGAGACCGACGGGCACCTGTTCAAGATCCGCGAGGACCCGCGCATCACCAGCACGGGCCGCTGGCTGCGGCGCTTCTCGCTGGACGAGCTGCCACAGCTGTGTCGGCGTTCACCGGGGACGCGCGCCACAGGCTGCTGGTCCGTCCCGGCCTCACCGGGCTGTGGCAGATCAGCGGCCGGTCCGATCTCAGCTGGGACGAGACCCTGCGCCTGGACCTGAAGTACGTCGACACGTGGTCGCTCCGGTTGGACCTGCTCATCCTGGCCCGGACCCCGGCGGCGGTACTGCGGGGGAACGGAGCCTACTGAGGCCGTCCGGTGCTTTTCGCTCCCCCATCCGGAGGGTTGTGCCGTGGGAACCGTTATCCAGGGCCTCCGAGGCCGTATCCATCCCTTCGTCTCACTGTCTGCCCAGCTGCGCCGGCAGCCGGGCGCAAGTCTCAGCTGAAGGAGCCCGAACACGATGTCGATATCTTCGATTCGGCGCATCGCAGTGGCGGCCTCCGCGGCCGCTCTACTCGCTGTTCCCGCAACGGTGGTCTCGGCGCCGGCCGCCAGTGCCGCCCCCTATCCACCGGGGACCGGTCCTATGGTCCTCAACGCCACCACGTTGATCGCGGGCAACGTGCTGACGTTCGTCGGGAAGACATTCAAAGTGGGCGAATCGGTCGCCGCGCGGTTCGCGCCGGAGGTGCGTACCGGAGCCGACCGGCCCGACCCGACGTTGCTGGCCGTCGTCAAGGCCGACGGCTCCGGTGAGGCGAGTGGGAGCGTAACCATCCCCCGGCGGACGCCGACCGGCAGCTACAGCTTCTCCTTGACCGGTTCGGAGTCAGGACTGTATCTGTCCGCAATCATCACAGTCACTGGGCTGCCGGGCGGTCCCGGGGACGGTCCGGGGCATCACTACCGTCCCGGCCAGCACTACCATTACAGCTCTCCTGGCTTTCCTTGGCTTCCCGGCTTTACCGGTTTTGCCGACGACGCGAGGGCGGGGGCGGGGTCGGCCCCGGTGAACGTCGACACGGTGCCTGTGGCCAACCACGTCAAGGAGCCGGAGAACGCCAAGGGCCGCACCCTGGCCGTGGCCGGCGCGGCCGCCGCGCTGGGCGCGTTCGGCGGGGGCGCGTACCTCATGCGCCGGCGCCGGCGCGGATGACGAGGGGGCAGCACGGCTGATGCCGCCTCGGGAGTGGTTCCGGGATCGAGCCGACAGCGACGTACGGGCCCGGCGACGCGTTGGTTGCCGGACCCGTACGTTGCTGTGGGGCGCTGTGGGCCTGGTGCTCGCCGGAGGCGCGTGGATCGTCGTCACCGGGGTGCTGGCCCGTAACGAGCTGCTGGCCGCGCAACGCGACCTGGCCCCGTTGCAAGGCCTCAGGACGGCGAGCGCGTCGGCGGGCGGAGCACAGGGCCTCGGATCCCTGGCGCCCGAGGTGCGTTCCGCCGCCGGCCACGCCGCGCGGGCCCACCGCTATACCACCGGCCCGGCGTGGTACCTGGCGGCGCAGGTCCCCGTTCTGGGCGACCCGGTGCGCACCGTACGCGGGGCGGCATGGGCCACCCACCGTGTCACCGCGGATGTTCTGCCCCCGCTGGTACGCCTCGCGACCGGCCTCACCGCCGAGGCCCGGGGGGCCGGCAGCCCCATCGACCTCGCCGCGCTGCGCCGCGCGGCTCCCTCCCTGCGACGCGCCGCGCGCGTGTCGGCCGACACGCGTACGCGTTCCGCCGGGCTGCCCCGCAACACCTGGCTGCCGGCCGCGGACCGGGCCCGTACGCGCCTCAACGGTGAGCTCGACCGGCTCGCGCCGGCCACGGCCGACGCCGCCGTGGCGGCGCGCGTGCTGCCCGCCATGATGGGCGCGGAGGGCGAACGGCGCTATCTGGTGATCTTCCAGAACACGGCCGAGGCCCGGGGTACCGGAGGGCTGCCCGGCGCGTTCGCCGTCCTGACGGCCTCCCGGGGAAAGTTGAATTTCGCGGACTTCGGCAATGACACGGTCATGGCCGACGCCCTCGCCACAGTGGATTTCGGCAAGGAGTACGACGCCGAGTACGCGCACAACGCGCCCACCACCACCTGGGTGAACGCCAACCTCAGTCCGCACTTCCCCTACGCCGCGCAGATCTGGGCGGACGCCTGGTCGCGGCACAGCGGTAAGAAGACCGACGGGGTCATTGCCCTCGACCCGGGTGCGATGGCGGGGCTGCTCGCGGTCACCGGTCCGGCACGGCTGGCCGACGGCACCACCGTGTCGGCCGGGAACGTGGTGGATCTGACCGAACGCGCCAGCTACGCGGCCTTCGCGAACACCATGGAGCGCAAGGGTTTCTTCCTCGACGTAGCCGGCGCCACTGCCTCGAAGCTGATCCCCGCCGCCGGCGGCCGGCGGCTGCCTGCCTTGCTGTCAGCTCTGCACACAGAGCTGAACGAGGGGCGGGTCACCCTGTGGAGCGCCCATCGGTCCGAGCAACGGGAAGTCCAGCGGCACCACTTCGCGGGCGACCTGCCGGACGGCCCAGCACCGTTCGCAGGACTGGTCGTCAACAACGCGGCCGGGTCGAAGCTCGACTACTACCTCGACCGGAGGCTGGACTGGCAGCCGCAGCAGTGCAGCCGGTACGGGCGTGACATCACGGTGACGGTCACGCTCACCAATCGGGCCCCGGCTTCCGGGCTCCCCACGTACGTCACCCAGCGGGCGGACAAGCCGCCGTACGCCACCAGGCCGGGGGACAACCGGCTGCTGGTCTCCTACTTCGCGAGCACGGGAGCGGTCCTGACCGGGGCTACGTTGGACGGCCGGACCGCGCTGCTGAACAGCGCCACGGAGCGCAGGCATCCCGTGTTCACCCTGGACATGGAGCTGCCCGCGCAATCGGCCCGCACGCTCGAACTGCACCTGGTTGAGCCTCCCGCCACGCGGGCGCCGGTCGTGCTGCGCCAGCCGCTGGTGCGGCCGTTGCAGGCCACCGTGCATCCGTACCCGCGGTGCGGCGGTTGAGGCCGCCGGTACAGGTCAGCCCCGTACGGCCACGGCGATCCGCTCCACCGACTCCGCGATCCGCGCCGCACACGACCGCGCCACCTGCTCGGGCGCCCCGTACGGGTCGGCCACGTCGTCGTCCTCACCGGGGCCTTCCGACCCCCTGCGGGCCCCGGCACCGCGGACCAGCTCGGCAGCCCGGTCCGGGGGCTCGGCCACCCCGGCGGCGTCGTCGGCCCTCAGGAGCCTGGCGAACTCACGCAAGGTGAACGCCCGCCGCAGCGCCCAGGCGGGTGACAGCCGCACCGCCGCATCGCGGTGCTCCGCCGCAGCGCCCAGCACGAGGTCGGCGCTTTCCACCAGCTCCACGGTCAGCCGGCGAGCGACCGCACCGCACGGGTCCCCGCCCAGCCCGGCAAGGAGAGCCGCAGCCACCGGGTCCATGGGGGTGCCCGCCCTTGCGGCTGTGCCGGCGCTGCTCACCCGGAACATCTCCCGGGACGAGCCCAGGCGGGCCGTCAGCAGACGCTCAGCCAGCGGCGAGCGGTGCAGGTTTCCTGTGCAGACCATGAGCACCCGGAACGGCAGCCGCCAGTGGCCGCGGGCCGACGCGGCGGAGTGGTCGGGCATGACAGCAGTATCGCGGCGAAGGTCACCTTCGTCCGTTCGCCCCGCCGGGCCATCGCCGTGCGCGCTCGTTTACGCGACCGAGTGGGTCACCGTACCCGTATAGGCGCCCGCCACGGCGGTGGGCGGCACGGCGACCACCACCGCGCTCTCGCCGCGGACTGGTACTCGAAGTCGTTGACGAGCGCGTTCGTAGCGTCGCGTATCCGACCTGGCCACCGACGAAAGCGCTCGCGTCCTGCGCCACACGTACGCCAGAGCGCAGCTTGAGGCCGGCAAGTCCGTCGCGGCTTTGCGGCTGGTGAAGCTGAGGCTGCCCCGGGATGCTTGCCCGCGACGATGACGACAGCGAAGGGAAAAGGGAGGGGAAGGGCTGGGGAAGGCCGTGGTGTCCGCAGCCGCTGTGCCGGGCGCGGACGACTTGTCGGCGACGGCAGCACGCCCCAACGGAAAACAGGGCCGCCCGGGGCGGCAGTCCCCGGGTCGCTCGCCCTCGTCCGCTCCCGCTGCTAGCCTCCGGTTCCGGAACCGGTTGGCGCGGGTGTTGCCGCACGTCCACAGGCGCCAGGGGGGCGAGGCGGGACCATGACGAGGAAGAGCGCCGACGCCGGTGCGAGCCGGACCACGATCCGGGATGTGGCGGCGCGGGCGGGGGTGTCGGCGTCGACCGTGTCGCGCGTCCTCGGCGGCACGTATCCGGCGAGCGGCGCGACCCGTACGCGCGTGATGCGGGCGGTCCGCGAACTGGACTACATCGCCGACGCGCGGGCCAAGGCGGTGGCGGGCGTCGGCACGCCCACGCTCGCCTTTGTCCTGGACGACATCACCGGGCCGTCGTTCGCGCTCATGGCGCACGGCGTGGAGCGCGAGGCGAGCCGGCTCGGCCATCTGTGCCTGGTGTGCAGCACGGACGGGGACGCCCGGCACGAGCTGGACTTCATCGAGACCATGCGTGCCCATCGGGCCGCCGCCGTCATTCTGGTCGGCGGCGGGGCGGACACCCCCGAGTACCGCGAGCGCATGGGCCGGGTCGCCGACTCGCTGGCTTCGGCCGGGTCGCGGCTCGTGCTGTGCGGGCGGCCTCCGCTGGCGCCCGGCGCGCCGGTGACGGTCATCGAGTACGACAACGAGGGCGGCGCCTACGCGCTGTGCGCGCATGTCCTCGCCCAGGGCCACCGGCGGGTCCTCTTCCTCGGGGGGAGCCCGGACCACAGCACGGCCCAGGGACGCGAGCGCGGCTGTCTGGCCGCCCACCGCGACCGCGGCATGGACCCGGACCCGGCGCTGCGGCTGTCCGGCGACTTCACCCGGGACTCGGGGTACCGGCTGATGCGACAGGCGCTGTCCCAGGGGCTGGAGTTCACAGCGGTGATCGCCGCCACGGACATGGTGGCGGCGGGAGCGCTCACCGCTCTGCACGAGGCGGGCCTGGACGTGCCGGGCGACGTCTCGCTCGTGGGCTACGACGACATCCCGTTCGCCCGCGATCTGCACCCCGCCCTGACGACGGTCCACGTCCCCTACGAGGAACTGGGCCGCCTGGCCGTCCGCACGGTGCTCGCCAGAACCCCGGGCGCACAGGACGAGCACCTGCTGCTGGGCACCCATGTGGTGGTACGCGACTCGGTGGCACCACCGGCGGACGCGCGCCGATGACCAGCAGCAGGGCCGGCTACTTCGCGTACATCAGGGTGCCGAGGCCGAGCTGGTCGTAGCCGCCGCTGTCGGAGCCGTAGTCACCTCCCCCGCCCTCAGGGGCGACGGAGTAGCACATCGCGGAGATGTACTTGTCGTCCAGGGAGATGCGCCGGTTGTAGTGGAAGTGGAGCATCGCCCACACGGGGCGGACCTGCCCGCGGGAGGCGGAGGAGATCACCGTCTGGGACGACTGGGCGCAGCTCTGCCCGGTGCCCCAGGTGTACGTGGTGAAGGGCACGTCGCTGCCGAGGTTGTACTTCGCGACGTACTGGGCGGCCTTCATGAAGCGACGGCTGTCGTACGAGTACAGGTCGTCGCCCTGGTTCCAGGCCATCTCGCAGATCGCGCCCATCTGGCCCATGCCGAGGACGGTGTGGCCCTGGTCGCGGCCGGACTCCTGCCACTGGCCGAGGCCGTAGCCGTCGGGGTCGGTGTACAGGTACGGCACGGCGTGCGCGATGGAGCCGTTGCCCGCACCCGACTTGAAGTACGTGACGGCCTGGTCGTACTTGCCGCTGTCCTCGTTGAGGATCCCGATGGCCAGGACGGAGGCCATGTTGCACAGGTCCCAGTTGGCCCAGTAGTTGGTGATGCAGGCGTCGTTGTGGTTGGTCAGGAAGCTGTTGTTGAGCGGGTAGAAGACGTTGGCCAGCAGCTCCTGGGCCGCGGCGAGGTCGAAGTCGTCGTAGTCGCGCATCAGCTCGCACGCGTTGGCGAACTGCCAGCCGTAGAGGCCGGACGCGAGGAACCGGTCGGCGTTGCCGCCGATCGACGTCAGTGTCGTCGACCAGGCGTTGAGGATCTTGGCGGCGCAGGCCGCGTTGGCCTCGGTGCCGCCGACCTTCCAGCGCAGCGCGTTCTGGTAGGCGGCGGCGATGTCGTTGTAGAGCAGGCTGTAGTTCTGTCCGGTGCCTCCGCGAATGATCGTCGCCGTCGCCCGGGGCGTCCAGGTGGACGCCGAGTGGGAGTTGGCGGTGAGTTTGTTCCAGCCGGACAGCCAGGGGTCGGTTCCCGCCGCGACCCTGACCTTGGCGCGGTTGATGTCTCCGGCGTTGTGCAGCATGCCGGGGTGGGTGAAGGCGGCGGGTGCCGCGTCCGCGGTGGCGGCTGTCAGGGCTGCCGCCGAGCCGCCGAGGGCGACGGCGGCGGTGAGACCTCCGGCGGTCCTCAGCAGAGCGCGGCGGTTCAACTCGTTCGGTGGCGGTGGCGGGACTGGGTTGTGGGGGTGTTCGCGGCGGCTCATCGCTCACAGCTCCATTCCAGGTGGGGGTCTAGTTGGGGGTGATGCTCACCTCTTCGAAGCGGGTGGTGCAGCGGGCCAGGGGGTCGCGCGAGCAGACCACGAGGCCCACGTAGTAGGGGACGTCACCGAACAGGGGGACCGATCCCGCGGCGAGGGAGGTCCAGGTGGCGCCGTCATCGGTGGAGACGTAGGCGGTGAAGGCGGTGCCCGCGCGCTTCAGCCGCAGCAGCAGAGGCAGTTGGACGGTCGTGGTGCCGGAGAAGGCGGAGGCGCCCGCGACGGTGGGGCGCAGCATGAGCTGCGCGGTGGTCCCGGCGGTGACGATCGCCCCGGCCGTCTGGTCGAACGGTGACAGGGACTTGGCCATCAGCAGGCCGACCCGGTCGGCGGTGGCGCCGGTACGGGAGACGAGCCGGGCGGTGACCTCGCAGTCGCCGGTGACGGGCTGCCGTACGAACTGCCCCGTCATTCCCTGGCCGTTGACCGTGAGGTCGGTGCCCGAGCCGCGCACGGTGAAGGCGCCGCCGGCGTAGGAGGTGCTGCCGGGCGTACGGATCGCCACCACGCCCAGCGTCCCGAAGGCGCGGTCGTCGAGCACCGGGTCGCCGAGGTCGCCGTAGGTCCACGGGTCGGGCGGCGGGGTGCCGACGGTGAGGGCGAGGGTGCCGGTGGCCTCGCCGGAGGCGTTGCCGGCGGTGGTCGTGAGGGTGAACTCGCCGGTGGCGGCGGGGGTTCCGGACAGGAGGCCGGTGCGCTTGTCGAGGTGCAGGCCGTCGGGCAGGCCCTCGGCCGCGAACCGTACGGGCTCGTGGGAGGCCCGCAGTAGATGACGGAAGGCGATGCCCTGGTTGGCGAAGGCCTCGGCGGCGGAGGTGAGTTGTGGCACGGAAGGGGTCGGCATCAGGGCGTCGGCGGGGTCCGAGCGCGGGCCACGGCCGCCGTGGTTGGTCTTCGCCACGGCGTAGTGGTAGGTCGTGCCGGGTGTGCCGGTGGCGTCGGCGTACCGGATGCGGGTGCCGAACCCGACCGGGCCGACCCCGGTCGCGATCGTCGCGTACGGGCCGTCGGGGTCGGCGGCCCGCAGGACCGCGTACCGGGCGGAGAGGTCGGGGTCGGTCCAGGCCAGCTCGACGGCGTCGGCGCCGGTTGTGGCGCTGAGGTCCCCGGCGGTACGGGTGGGGCGGGGTACGGACCAGACCTCGCCGGACGCGGAGGACGTCACGCTGACGTTGTCGAAGGCGCCGGTGCCGGTCTCGGCGTAGTCCTGGTCGACGCCGAGGCTGGAGGTGAGGGCGAGTCCCACGTACGCGGTGCGCCCCAACTCGACGTCCGTGGAGCCGACTTCGGTCCAGCGGATGCCGTCCGGGGAGATGGACCCGGTGCAGCGGCGGCCCTTGCGGGTCACCCGCACCCAGTAGGGGGCGCGCAGCCGGTAGCCGTCGCCGGCGCCCTCGACGTACGGGGCCTCCAGCGGAGTCGCGGACTCGGGCAGGGCGCCCAGGCTGGAGATCGGGAAGGACGCGGAGGTGGTGATCGTCTGCTGCTGGGACGGCGGCACGGGGGTGCTGCCGGTGGCGGAGACGGCCGCCCCGGTTGCGGGGCGCACGGTCCACACGCCGCTCCAGGTGTGCAGCGGCAGGCCCTGGACCAGCATGGACGCGTGCGCGGCGGCGGCGTCGAGGGAGGCGCGGAGGGTGACGCCGATCTTGGAGTACTGCGAGCTGAGCGGCCACACGATCCGCGCGGTGACCGTTCCGTCGCCGCGCAGCGGGAGGTGGGCCAGGCGGTAGGTGTCGGCGGTGCCGCTCGCCTCCAGCACGAACCGCTCCCCGTCGAAGGCGGCGGATCCGGCGCTGCGCACGTCCCCGACGTCCTGCGTGGACCAGGGCTCGGGGAGACCGGCGGTGGCCGCCGTCCAGGTGGAACCGCCGCTGTCCCCTTGGGCGTTGGTGGCAGTGACCGTGTAGTAGTACGTCCGGCCGGGGCGCACGGCGGGGTCCGTGTACGCCGGCCCGGCGATGCCGGAGGCCACGGTCCGGTACTCCCCCTCGGGCCCGGTCGCCCGCAGGACCGTGTAGCCGGTCGCCCATGCGGCCGGCAGCCAGGACACGGTGACCGAGCCGTCCTCGCCGACGGCCGTGACCCCGGCGGGGGCCGTGGGTGCGCCGCCCGGAGCGGGGGCCGTCGCTCCCGCGTAGGCGAAGGTGCCCCAGCTGGGCAGGTCGTCGTTGCTGCCCTCGACGACGCGGGCGCCGCCGGTGCCCCGGAAGACGGCGGCCTTGGTGTAGGGGGTGTCGAGGCCGCGTACGCCGGAGTAGTGGGCGTAGGCCATTTCGTAGATCGGGGGCAGGGTGCCGCGTCCGGTGGCCGAGACGGCCGTCTTGATGTACTTGCCGGTGCGGTCGAGGTCGGGCGTGAAGGGGACGTCGTTGCCGAGGTTGTAGTGGGCGGCGTACTCGACGTTGGCGAGGAGCCGGTTGTCCAGGTGGCCGTACAGGTCGACGCCCTGGTTCCAGGCGACCTGGGCGGCGTCAGCGAGGAGGCCGACGGCGAGCTGTTCGTGGCCCTGGTCGCGGCCGGACTCCTGGCCCTGGCCGGCGTCGGTGACGATGCGGTGGGGGACGCTGCCGTTGCCCGCGCCGGCGGCGGCGAAGCGGAGCGCGTCCTCGAAGAGCACGGGCTGCTCGCAGAACACGCCGATGGCCAGGATGGTCTGCAGAGCCGTCAGGTCCCAGTTGCCGTTGGCGTAGAGCATGTAGCCGGAGACGGCCGGATACCAGACGCGCAGGAAGGACTCCTCGCAGCGCGCGATGTCGGCGTCCGTCCAGCCGTCGTAGTCGCTGTGCCGCAGCAGCTCGGCGGCGTTGACGAACTTGAAGGCCTGCAGGCCCGCGCCGAGCGGCCCGTCGGCCCCGGTGACCACCGTCAGGGAGGCGGACCAGGCGTTGAGGATGTCCCGGGCCTTGTCGGCGTGGGCACGGTCGCCGGTGACGGACCAGATCAGCGCGTTCTGGTAGGCGGCGGCCGAGTCGGCGACCGCCTGGTTCTGGTAGTTGGCGGGGCCGCGGCCCCAGGAGGTGATCTGGCCGGTGTTCTGGATCGCGTACGCCGACTGCGAGCGGGCGTGGGCCGCGAGGGCGAGGTAACCGTCGTAGACCGGGGACTCCTTGGCGGCGATGGCGGCCTTCATCCGGGCCAGGTCGTCGGCGCTGTGCAGCAGGCCGGGGTGGGCGAAGGCTCTGCGTCCGGTGTCGTCCTGTGTGGCGGCCCGCGCCGTGCCGGGCACGAGCAGTCCGCTCGCGCCCGACGCCAGCAGCAGGGCCGCAGCACCGCCGAGGAAGCCCCGGCGGCTGGGTGCGGGGGGTGCGGGGATCGTCATGACGCGGCGGCCGCCTCGGCCTCGGCGGTGGTGAGGAACTTCAGGTTCGTCACGTGCTCGTTGTAGTACCACTGCACCGCGTCGGTGGTCAGGTACCAGGTGGGCTTCTTCATCGAGTCGGCGATGACCGTGCCGTTGATCACCAGGTTCTCGAAGGTGACGTTGCTGATGCCGTGATCGGCGTCGTAGCCGAGGAAGAGCGACGGGTTGGCGTGGGTGCCCGTGTAGGTGAGGTTCTTTACGTAGACGTCCTCGATGCCGGCGCCGACCGAGGTGTTGTACTTCGTGTTGTACATGACCCGCATGTGGATCACCTGGCCCCAGCGGAAGTCCTCGATGCGCACGTCCTCGATGTGCACGTTCTTGATGAGGTTGGAGTCGCCGGGGTTGAGGGCGATGCAGCCCTGGTAGCCCATCTGCGGTTCGCGGTGGTCGAGGATGTCGAGGTTCTTGATGACCAGGTTCTCGATGACCTCGGGGGCGTCGGTGTTGCCGTGCGTGCCGACGTTGACGGGGTGTGCGACGTCGGCCCACAGGGTGCAGTTCTTGATGGTGATGTCGCGGGTGTCACCGTAGTAGTCCCAGCGGTGGGCGTAGATGGCGAAGCAGTCGTCGGAGTTGCGCATGAAGCAGCCGTCGAAGACGATCCCGGTCGAGGAGAAGACGTCGAAACCGTCTCCATTTCCCTTCGAGCTGAACGAACGGGCCTTCTTCACATGGACGTTCTCGCTCTCGCCGAACGTGCCCGCATAGCCGTTCGGGTTCATGATGATGACGTCCTCGACGCGGATGTTCTTGCTGCCTTCGCAGAGGATGCCGCCGGGACCGGCGTTGAGCATGCCGTGGCCGGTGACGGCAGCCTTCTCCACGTTCTTGAAGAACACCTGCGCCTGCAGGACCGCGCCGCCCGCCAGGTACACGGTCTTGCCGCTGGGGACGGTGAGGATGCCTCCGGTCACGGTGTGCACGCCGGGGCCGAAGTAGATGACGTCCGGGTCGTCGGCGGCGGGCGGGCAGTGGTCGATGCGGTTGGTGATCAGATGCAGGCAGTCGAAGGTCTGGTCGTTGATCTGGATGACGAGGTCGCGCGGCTCGTCGAGGGTGAAGCGGAGGGTGTCGCCGAGGAGTTCGGGGGTGATGCCGAGGGCGTCCGGTCTCACGCGGGCCGTGGTGGTGCCGCCCTTGAGGTAGGTGACCTCGATCTCCACTGATCCGCTGAAGTCGAAGTACGCCATCGAGGAGTTGTAGACCTTGCCCGAGCCCGTGGTGGCGTTGATCTCCTCCAGCTGGGGCCGGTAGATGTCGAGGGTCTGCCAATCGCCGTCGGGGGTGCGGGCCTTCACCTGGAAGCCGGTGTTGGTCGGCATGGTGGACGGGCGCGGGTAGGTGACCAGCTTCGGCGCGGCCTCGCCCTCGCCCTCGTCCGCTGACGCGGTGGTCGGGGACGCGAAGCTCATGGCTCCGGCAGCGGCGACGGCAGCCGCCGCCTGGAGGGCGGAACGGCGGGACAGGGACGAGGACGTGTTCACACTCGGCTCCTTGCACACGGGGAGGAAAGGGATGAGAGCTGCGGGAGGAGTTACTTGAGGCCGGTGGTGGACATGCCGGCGACGAAGCCGCGCTGGGCGACCAGGAAGATCAGCAGTACGGGGACGACGTACATCACGGAGGCCGCGGCCTGGAGGTAGGCGACGGGCGTGCCGGCGGACGTGACGTAGGTGGTCATGACGGCGACGGCAAGCGTGGAGCGGTCGGTGGACAGCAGCAGCTGCGGGGCGATGAAGTCGCCCCACGACCAGGTGAAGGCGATGACGAAACTCGCCGCGAGGACCGGCTTGGACTGGGGCAGGAAGATCCGCCAGAAGATCCCGGTGTACCCGCAGCCGTCGACGATCGCGGCCTCCTCCAGCTCGCGGGGCAGCCCCGCGAAGAACTGGCGGAAGAGGAAGACGAGGTACGGGGCCCCGGCAAGGCCCCACAGCACCCACGGCCAGTACGTGTCGACCATGCCGAGCTTGGCGAACAGCAGGTAGGTCGGGAAGAGCGTGACGATCTGGGGCAGCATCATCGAGCCGAGCAGCACGCCGAACAGCTGCTTCTTGCCGGGCGCGTTCAGGCGGGCGAAGCCGAAGCCGACCCAGGCCGAGCTGAGGGTGACCAGGGTCGCGTAGATCGTGGCGATGATCAGGGAGTTGCGGGCGTAGCCGAGGAAGTCGATCAGACGGAAGGCATCGGCGAAGTTGCCCCACCGGACGTGGTCGGGCAGCCAGTGCACGGGCGAGGCGGCGAGTTCCGCCGGCGACTTCAGGCCGGTGAGGACGAGCCAGCCGAACGGGCCGAGGAACAGCCCGGTGACCACGACCAGGCCGGTGTAGAGGACGAGGCGGGAGGTGCGCACGCGCACCCCGGCCGCTGCGGAGCCGGGCTTCATCCGGGACTTCCCGTGGGGCTTCCCCTGGGGCTTCGCCCGGGGCTCCAGCTGGGTGGCGGTCACTTCTTCGCCTCCGGGTCGACGTTGTAGAACACCACGCCGGACGTGGCCTTGAAGATGAGTCCGGTCACGATGAGGATCAGGACGAAGAGCACCCACAGCAGCGCGGAGGCGTAGCCGTAGCGGCCGAGCGCGAAGTACTGCGCGAAGACGTGCATCATGTACATGTAGTTGGACTGCGGGATCGAGGTGACGCCCGCCGTGGTCGCGTCGGCGGACAGCAGCAGCGGCATGATGGTCTGCACCGAGGCGATCACCCCGGTCACGGTCTGGAACAGCAGCACCGGCGACAGCAGCGGCACGGTGACGCTGCGGAAGGTCCGCCAGGCGCTGGCGCCGTCGATGCGGGCCGCCTCGACGAGTTCGCGCGGTATGTCCTGGAGCCCGGCCAGCGAGATGATCATGATGTTGCCGGCGCCCCACAGCACCGTCATCAGGATCACGTAGCGGGCGTACGGGTCGGCGAGCCAGCCGATGGCGTCGATGCCGAAAAGATTCAGGACGCCGTTGGCCGCACCGGAGTTCGTGTCGAAGAGCTGCTTGAAGGCGATGCCGACTCCGACCGGCGGCACCACGGCCGGCAGGTACAGCAGCGTACGGAACAGGCCGCGCGCCCTGACCGGCCGGTTGACCAGGACCGCGAGCGCGAGGCCCGCGATGATCGACAGGGGCACCGAGGCGACGGCGAACAGCCCGGTGCGGCCCAGGACGTCCCAGGTCACGGGATCGGACAGCAGCTCACGGTAGTTGGCGAGGCCGATGAAGCGCCAGCGCGGGGACAGCCCGTCGAAGGTGGTGAGGCTCAGCCACAGGGCGAAGCCCATCGGCACGATCGTCAGCAGGAGGAAGCCGATGATCCAGGGCGCGGTGAACATGTAGAACGCCCGGTGCCGGCGCGCGGTCATGGACGAGCGCGGCCGGTCCACGGTTCGCGCGACGGAGGGTATCCGGCCTATCTGACTGACTGTCATCTCACCTGCTCCTTACCGCGCTTGAGCTGCTCGTTCATGGCCTGGTTCAGGTGTCGCGCGAGCGAGTCGACGGAGGTCTGGCCCCGCATCGCCGCGGGGGCGTACTGGTTGAAGATCGCGTCGAGGCCCTCCACCTTCGCGTAGGGGGTGAAGGAGACCACCGAGAAGTGCCTCAGCTCGGCTTCCTGCGCCTTCAGCACGCGCTTCTGGTAGTCCTTCTCCGCGGGCATCAGCGGGCGCAGCGACTTCAGGGTCGGGATGCCCCAGCCTCCTGACGCGCGCGCCTTGGCCGGTGCCTCGCCGAAGAACCACTCGAAGACCCGCCAGGCGGCGTCCTTGTTGCGGGACTTCCTCGTCATCCACAGTCCGGTGCCGCCCTGGCAGGAGCTCAGGCGCGGGCCGCCCGGGAAGACCGGGGCGGGGGCCAGCCGTGACAGCTTCGCCAGCTTCGGATCGGCGTTGATCAGGCCGCCGAGCCAGTAACCCGAGTTCGACATCGCCATGCGGCCCGCCTGGTAGGTGGGCCCGTCCCAGCCGTTGGGGTCGGGGTCGATGAGGCTCGGCCCGACTCCGGCCCTGGCGTAGCCGATGTACCAGCCCAGCGCGGTGCGGCCCTCGGGGGTCGTGAAGTCGAGCCGGGAGAAGTCGTCGCTGAAGAGGCTGCCGCCCGCGGCGGCCGTCAGATTCGCCAGGAGGCCGGTCTTGTTCAGGCCGTTGTAGCTGCCGCCGAAGACGGCCGTCCGGCCGCTCTCGCGCCGGGTGAGCCGCTTGGCGTTCTCCAGCCACTCCTCGTACGTCACCGGTTCGGTGTCCGGCGGGTAGGCGACGCCCGCCTTGTCGAAGTGCGCGGTGTTGTACCAGTACATCGAGTCCTGGGAGAAGTCCTTCGCCATGCCGTAGCGGGGGCCCTTGCCCTGCGTCCTGCCGTCGTAGCGCCAGACGTCGTTGACCGGGTCCAGGTCGTCGGCCCTGAGGACGGCGCTCCTGGCGAAGTACGGGTCCAGGTTCTCGGCGACGCCGCGCGCGATGAAGTACGGGGCGTCCACGGCCCCCACGCCGCGCACCAGGTCCGGCGGGTTGCCGTTGGTCATCATCGCGATCAGCTTGGTGATGTCGTACTTCACCGTGACGATCTTGACGCCGATGTCCTTCTGCGCCTGCTTGATGAGCTCCGGGGCGAGATCGTCGGGGTTGATCATCAGGGTGACCGTCTCGCCGGTCCCGCTCACGCCGCTGGCGACCTGAAGGGCGCAGCCGCTCAGCGCGACCGCGCCGGTCACGGCACCGCCCGCCGAGAGTGCGAGGAACCGGCGGCGGCTGGGGGGAGCGCCGGCGTGTGCGCGCATGAACGCCTCACTTCCGCTTCGGGTGGCACGGCACGACTCGGCTGTGGCAACCGTTCAGCCATCATGGCAACCGGTTGCCGTCACCGAGTGGCCAGAGTTTCTTCCTGTCGACAGGTCACGTCAAGGGTTCCTGCGGACATTCGAAAAGACCGTGTAACCCTGTCGACACGATCCGGTGGGCCTGAGAACCGCCCCTGACCTGCGATGAGTTGCCGTGGCGCGGGACCTCGTCCGGCTTCCGGACTTCCCCTCACACCGGCCGCCCGCGGCAGGGTGACAGCCGGTTGGCGGCACGTCCTGCGAGTCGGTGAGTAACCGCTTACGCGAAGCGCCCGAGGTCAGCCGCGTCGCCCCGACTCCCCACGGCATGGACCAATGCGGCCAAAGCGCATGAAGCCGCCCACTTTCCGTGATCCGCCGCACCGATTGACCCGCCGTTCGGGCCGGACATACGGTAGAAGACGCTTTCAGAAACATTTTCCCATCGCTCCAGGAGAATCATGCAGCCCAGCGCCCAGCCGCCGAGAGCCGTGTTCGCGATGGATCCGGTGCACCTCCCCCTGCTCTTCCCCCCGCCGCTCATGGCACGGCTGCGCGAGACGGCCGCCATCGACCCCGCACTCGTCGTCCGGGACTTCGCGGATCCGGCGGCGGCGGACGCACTCGCCGCGGCCGAGGTCCTGATCACCGGGTGGGGCTGCCCGCGCCTCGACGCCGGGGTGCTGGCCGCCGCTCCCCGGCTGCGTACCGTCCTGCACGCGGCGGGCTCCGTCCGCGGGCTGGTCGGCGACGCCGTGTGGGCCCGGGGGATCACCGTCGCCAGCGCGGTGACCGGCAACGCGCTGCCGGTCGCGGAGTACGCGCTCGCCATGATCCTGCTCGCCGGGAAGGACGTCTTCGCGTACCGCGACCGCTACCGCGCCACCCACGCCCAGCCCTCCCCCGCCGAGACCGCGGCCACCGGCAACCTCGGCCGCCGGGTGGGGATCATCGGCGCCTCGCGCGTGGGCCGCCGGCTGCTGGAACTGCTGCGGCCGTTCGACCTCACCGTCTTCCTGTACGACCCCTACGTGGACGCCGCCGGGGCCGCCGCGCTCGGCGCCGAGCCGCTGTCGCTGGACGACCTGCTGCGCCGCAGCGACATCGTCAGCCTGCACGCCCCCGACATCCCCGAGACCTACCGCATGCTCGACCGCGACAGGCTCGCCCTCATGCGCGACGGCGGCGTACTGATCAACACCTCCCGCGGTGCCCTGGTCGACCCCGTCGCGCTCTCCGAGGAGCTGGTCTCCGGCCGGCTGAGCGCGGTCCTGGACGTCACCGAGCCCGAGCCGCTGCCCGCCGGCTCCCCGCTGTACGGCCTGCCCAACGTGTTCCTCACCCCGCACATCGCGGGCTCGCTCGGCAACGAGCTGGAACGCCTCGGCCGCATCGTCGTCGACGAGCTGGAACGCCTGACCGCGGGGCTGCCGCCGGCCCACGAGGTGCGCCAGGCGGATCTGGCCCATGCCGCCTGATGCCCGCCCGGCCGGCCGGCGCACACGCGGGAAACCATGGGATACGGTTCCAGCACTCCCTGGCCGCGGGTCATGCGGCGAAGGGGCCGGACAGGCGAAGAAGGAGCCACAGCGGTGAGTCAGCGCAAGGCGTCGGACGACGCCGGACGGGCGACCATCCGGGACGTGGCTCAGCGGGCGGGCGTCTCGGTCGCCAGTGTGTCGCGCGTGCTGTCCGGCAACTACCCGGTGTCGGACGAGCTGCGCCGCCGGGTGATGAAGGTCGTACGCGACCTGGACTACGTCACCAACGCCCACGCCCGCTCGCTCGCCGGGGGCGGCGGCACACCGACCGTGGCCATCCTCATCAACAACATCACCGGCGCCGCCTTCGCGCACGTGGCCCAGGGCGTCGAGGGCGCGGCCTCGCTGCGCGGCTGGCTGTCGCTGGTCGGCACCACCGGGGACGACCCGGAACGGGAACTCTCGCTGGTCAACCTCATGCGCCAGCAGGCCGTCGCCGCGGTGATCCTGCTCGGCGGGGCGTACGACTTCGACGAGTACCAGCTGCGCATGGCCCGCTTCGCCCGTTCCCTGGACGCGGCCGGTTCGCACCTCGTCCTGGTGGGCCGGCCACCGCTGCAGGGCGACGTTCCCGCGACCACGGTGGACTACGACAACGAGGGCGGCGCCTACGCGATGGCCAGCCATCTGCTGTCCGCCGGTCACCGGCGGGTCCTGGTGCTGCCCGGCCACGCCGAACTCACCACGGCCCAGGGCCGCCTGACCGGTGCCCGGCGGGCCTTCGAGGCGTACGGCGTGCCGCTCGACCCGAAGCTGGTGCGGCACGGCAGTTACGACTACGCGTACGGGTACAACGCGGTCGGGGACGCCCTGCGGCACGGGCCGGACTTCACCGCGGTGCTGGCAGGCACCGACGTGGTCGCGGCGGGCGCCATGCGGGCGCTGGGCGCGGCCGGGCGCCGGGTGCCCGAGGACGTGTCGGTCGTCGGCTACGACGACATCCCGCTGGCCTCCCACCTCACCCCGCAACTGACCACCGTGCACGTCCCGTACGAGGAGATGGGCCGCGTCGCGCTGCGCGCCGTGGCCGACCGTCGCGAGGGCGGCGCCGACCGGCGCAAGGGCGGTGCCGGCGAGCACCTGGTGCTGGGCACCCATGTCGTCGTACGGCAGTCCGTGCAGCCGCCCCGCCGGGGCGACTGACCCAGAGCGGTGAGCGTGTTACGTAAGCGGTTTCCCGCTGCCGCCACCACATTCCCGGCATCCGTACGCCGCCCGCCTGGGCCCGCAGGAACACCGCTACAGCCGCGCTGAGCTGCACATCCTTGCCTTTCCTTGATCGACGGCATCGACGCGCGGAAATAACCTGCCCGACAAGTTGACGCAATAAAGTCGATCCGACCTCTTGCTCAGGGCTGTCCGGTGGGCCTACCGTCACGGCAGCCAGCAAACGGTTTCTACATCTTCCTCTTGACCATCTCCGAGACGCCCAACTCCCGAAGGATCGCGGTCAGATGAACTCCACCAGCCCCCGCAGAAGACTCACCCGCGCCATCGCCGTGGGTATCGCGCTCACCGGCCTGCTCTCCGCGTGCGGGGGATCCGGCTCCGGAGACGCCTCGTCGGCCGGCCCGGTCACCCTCCAGTTCTGGGGATGGGCCAACGGCCAGGAAGCCGTCGTCAAGGCCTTCAACGCCGCCCACAAGGACGTCCAGCTCAAGTACACCAAGGTCACCGACCAGTTGACCATGCAGAAGCAGCTGACCAACGCCGTCAAGGCCGGCAACGCCCCCTGCCTGCTGCAGAACACCGCCGAGTACGTGACCTCCTGGGTCTCGCAGGACGCGCTCGCCGACATCAGCCAGTACGTCGACGCCGGCAAGGACAAGTTCAACGCCGGCTCCTGGGCCGCCGGCCAGGTGCAGGGAAAGATCTACGGCATCCCGACCGCCTCGGCTCCCGCCTTCACCATCTACCGCACCGACGTCTTCAAGAAGTACGGCCTGAAGGCACCGGCGACCTGGGACGACTTCATCGCCGCGGGCAAGGTGCTGAAGAAGCACGGCGTCCACATCACCAACTACGCCGGTGAGGACCCGAGCACCCTGGAGGTGCTCTCGATGCAGGCCGGGGCCCACTGGTACGCCATCGACGGCAAGTCCTGGAAGGTCGACTTCCAGGACGAGGGCAGCCTCAAGGCGGCGAAGGTGATCCAGACGATCATCGACAACGACCTCAACTCCAAGCTCTCCTTCGCCGACTACGCGGCCGTCCAGCGCAACTACGACGTCGGCGGCACCGTGACCCGGCAGATCTCCACCTGGCAGATGTCCGGCATGGTGCAGAACTTCACCAAGTCCTTCGGCGACTGGGCCCTGTCGCCGTGGCCGACGTTTACCGGCGAGGCCGCCAAGACCCCGGCCGGGACCAACCAGAGCGGCAACCTGACGCTGGTGACCAAGCAGTGCAAGAGCCAGAAGCAGGCCGCCGAGGCGGCGTTGTGGATGTCCACCGACACCGGCGCGGTCAAGACCATGGCCAGCCCGGAGACCGGCAGCGGCGTCATGCCCGCACTGGCCGACAGCTCCTCCTACGTCGACGCGGCGATCTCGCAGAAGCTGCTCGGCGACAACTACGGGCCGGCCAAGCAGGTCGTGACCGACAGCCTGGGCACCATCACCACCGACTGGACCTTCGGCCCGGACTGGACCGCGATGTTCACCGAGCTGCAGAGCGGCTGGGGCAAGGTGGTCGCCAAGCAGCAGACCGTCGCCCAGCTCCTGGCCCACATGCAGGAGTGGACGGTCAACGACCTGAAGTCCCGTGGCATCAGCGTCACAGGCTGAGGCCGAGGGCAACCACTGATGATTCGCTCCCAGCGCTGGAAGGGTGCCGCGTTCACGGTGCCCTTCCAGCTCGGCTTCGTCTTCCTGTACCTGGTGCCGATCGGCTACGCGGTCTACCAGTCCCTCTACCTCCAGCAGCAGTCCGGCCTGGGCCTGGGCGGTTCGACGGAGAAGTTCGTCGGGCTGGACAACTACCTCAAGGGCCTGACCGACTCGGTGTTCATGGGCTCGGTCCTGCGGGTGTTCCTCTTCTCGTGCGTCCAGATCCCGCTGATGCTCGTCATCAGCCTGGTCATGGCCCTGCTGCTGGACGCCCTCACCTCCAGGGCGGCCGGCAGATTCCGAACTCTGCTGCTCGTCCCGTACATGATCCCCGGGGTGGTCGCCGCCCTCGTGTGGGTCAACCTTTACAGCCCCGAGGTGGGCCCGCTGACGTCGCTGGGAAACCTCTTCGGGTTCCACTGGGACTTCTTCGCGCCCTCGATGGTCTGGCCGTCCATCGGCAACCTGCTCACCTGGCACGGCATCGGCTACAACATGGTGATCATCTACGCGGCGCTCCAGAGCGTGCCCCGTGAGCTGTTCGAGGCCGCACAGCTGGACGGTGCGTCGGAGTTCCGTATCGCACGCAGCATCAAGATCCCGTTCGTACGCGGAGCCCTGGTGCTGACCGGTCTGCTCTCCATCATCCAGATGCTCCAGCTCTTCAACGAGCCCGCGCTGTTCCGGAACGTGACGCCGCAGACGGTCGACGACAGCTTCACCCCCATCATGATCATCTACAACCAGGCCTTCAACGCCGGCAACTACCACTACGCCGCCACCCTGTCGGTCCTGCTGGCGCTGATCCTGGGCGTCGCCTCCTTCCTCTTCTACCGGCTGACCTCCAAGGAGGCAGACTGATGCTGACGACCGACAACGGCGCCCAGCAGCCTCCCGCCACGACACCGGTCCGAGCGGTCCGCCGCCTCGCCCACCCCGACGCCGCCGCACGCGGGCGCGGCGGCCAGCGCTTCATCCTGATCGGTCTGGCCCTGGCCAGCGCCTACAGCCTCTTCCCGGTGTGGTGGCTGATCGTGGCCTCCACCAAGGACCGGGTGGGGCTGTACCAGAGCAACGGCATGTGGTTCTCCGGCATGCACCTGTGGCAGAACCTGCACCAGGTGTTCAGTTACGACAACGGCATCTTCCTGCGCTGGACCGCCAACTCCTTCCTGTACGCGGGAGTCGGCTCCGCCGGCGGCACCCTCATCGCCCTCGCCACCGGCTACGGCCTGGCCCGCTTCGATTTCCCCGGGCGGGGCGCGGTCTTCGCGTGCGTGGTCGGCTCGTTCCTCATCCCGCTCGCCCTGCTCACGCTCCCGCTGTACCTGCTGTTCTCGGAGATCGGGCTGGTGGACACCCCCTGGGCCATGCTGATCCCCTGCCTGATCAACCCGTTCAGCGTCTACCTGGCCAAGGTCTACACCGAGGCCACCGTCCCCTTCGAACTCCTGGAGGCCGCCCGCCTGGACGGCGCCGGGGAGCTGCGGATCTTCTTCAGTATCGTGCTGCGGATCATGACCACCGGTGGCGCCACGGTCTTCCTGCTCGCCTTCGTCAACACCTGGAACGCGTTCTTCCTCCCCCTTACCGTGCTGCGCGGCGAGCAGAACTGGACCCTCAACATCGGCCTGTACAACTGGGCCGGCAAGCGCGCGGAGTCCGGCGTCGACCTCACCAGCCTCGTCCTGACCGGCGCGCTGCTGTCCATCGTGCCGATGGCGATCATGATGACCGCGATGCGCCGCTACTGGCAGACGGGCGTCACCCTGGGAGCCCTCAAATGACCCTGCTGCACAACCCGGTCATCCGCGGCTTCGCCCCCGACCCGTCGATGGTCCGGGTCGGCGACTGGTACTACCTGGCCACCAGTTCCTTCGAGTGGTTCCCCACGATCCCCATCCACCGCTCCCGCGACCTGGCCCACTGGGAGTACGCGGGCCATGTACGCGGGGCAGTGCCCGGCGGCTCCCTGGCCGGGGTCCCCGACTCCGGCGGCATCTGGGCGCCCTCGCTGAGCTGGGACGGGGAACGGTTCTGGGTCGTCTACTCCATCGTGCGGTCCGTCGGCACCCGCTACTTCGACCTGGACACGTACGTCACCACCGCCCCTGAGGTGAACGGGAAGTGGACGGAGCCGCGCCGGGTCCCCGGCCATGGCTTCGACCCCTCGCTCTTCCACCACGAGGGACGGCTCTGGCTGCTCAACCTGCAGAGCGACCACCGCCCCGGAGGACGGCGCTTCGCCGGGATCGTCCTGACCGAGCTCGACCGCGACACCCTCGCCCCGGTCGGCGGCACGCGTCTGCTGCTCCAGCACGAACGGCTCGTCGAGGGACCCAAGCTGCTGAAGCGCGACGGCTGGTACTACCTCGTCCTCGCGGAGGGCGGCACGGGCTTCGAGCACGGCGTCCTGGTGGCGCGCAGCCGGGACATCACCGGACCGTACGAGGTCGACAGCCGCCCGCTGCTGACGTCCCGTGACGATCCCTCGCTGCCGCTGCAGAAGGCCGGGCACGGGGAGCTGGTCGAGACGGCCGACGGTCAGTGGGTCCTCAGCCACCTGACGGCCCGCCCCCTGAGTACTGCGGACGGGCCCCGCTGCACGCTCGGCCGGGAGACCGCGATCCAGGCCGTGACCTGGGACGCCGATGGCTGGCCCCGGTTGCGCCAGGGCGGCCGGCACCCGGCGGTCGAGGTCGAGGTCGACGTACCGCCCCACCCCGGTCCGCAGCCACCCGCCGCTCGGACGGGCCCGCTGTCCTGGCCGTGGAGCACGCTGCGCGAAGACGCGGATCCCTCGTGGGCCGACGCGACCGGCCGCCCCGGCCGGATCCGGCTGCGCGGCCGCCAGGGACCCGAGTCGCTGTGGGCCCACAGCCTGCTCGCCCAGCGCGTCACCGAGCACCGGGCGCAGGCCCAGGTGACGGTCGAGGCCAGGCCGCGCACCTTCACCCAGGCCGCCGGTCTGATGCTCTGGTACAACACCAGGGCCTGTCTCTCCCTGGACCTGACCTGGGCGGAGCCCCCGCGCGAAGCCCAGCACGGCCAGCAGTGGCAGGGCACCGGCCGCACCGTGCTCAGCCTCCAGGAACGCGACGAGGAGGGCCTGCGGCAGGTGGCCCTCCTCGACGTCGAGCCGGGACGTCCGGTCACCCTCGGCGTCACCGTCGAGGGCGCCGAGGCCCGGTTCTGGTTCCTCAGGGAGGACGGAGCCCGTACGCCGGTCGGGCCGCCCCTCGACTTCAGCAGGCTCTCCGACGACCACGGATCCGGGCTGCGCTTCACCGGCGCGTTCGCCGGCATCCACGCCGTCGACCTCGTCGACGCCGCCTTCACCGCGGACTTCTCCGGCTTCCGGCTCACCTGCACGCCCGAGTCACGGGAGGTGTCCGAGGGTGCTAGCTGATGGTCCACTTCTGGCTGGCGAGTCCGGTGCCCGTCAGCTGGACGACTGCCGCTCCGGTTGTGGTCGAGCTGTCCAGCACCCCGAGGTGCAGGTCGCTGTTGACGTTGACGATCATGTAGACCTTGCCGGTGTAGCTGCCGACCAGGTCGAAGAAGAACTGCTGGTTGGTGCCGCCGTTGCAGGTCCACTGGATGAGCTGGCGGTTTTCGGCGGTGGACTTGCTGGGGACGTCCAGGCACAGTCCGCTGTTGACGTTCTTGAGCGTGTAGATGTTGTCCGAGACCTTGGTCGCGGTCCACTGCTGGTCCGTGCCACCGGTGGACGTCGCCTGGATGATGTTGGCGTTGGAGCTGGTGGAGGCGCCGGTGACGTCCAGGAGCATCGAGCTGCCCGAGTTCGTCAGCGTGTGCGCCGCCGCGCTCGGCACGCCGCTGCCCGGTGTCCACGTCCCCGCCGCGACATCGAGCGACCAGGTCGGGTACTGGCCGACGTTGACCACGGTGCCGCTGATGGTCATGGGGAGCCAGACGAGCTTGGACGCACCGAGGTCGGAGGTGTTCCAGCGGTCGCCCGCGTAGATGTACGTGGTGCCGGAGGTGCCGGCCACGGTGATGATGTTGGCGGTCTGGCTGCCGTACGTGTGCGTGCCCGGGGCGGCGAAGTTCCTCATCGACGACCAGGTGCCGCTGAGGGAGGTGGCGGTGGCGTAGACGTTGTCGTTCAGGCTCCAGCCGGTCAGGTGCGAGGCCAGCAGGTAGTAGACGCCGTTGCTCTTGATCATGGCGGGCGCCTCGTAGCTGCTGGAGCCGCTGCTGCCCAGGATCGCCACGGTGCTCACCACCGACAGGTAGTCGTCGGAGAGCCGGTCGATGCGCAGGCCGTAGGAACGATCCTCCGACATCAGGTACGCGGTCCCGTCGGTGTCCTGGAAGAGCCCTATGTCACGGCTGAGGTGGCCCAACGGCTGCGAGCTGCCCCGGTAGGTGTAGGTACCGCAGGGCGTGTCGCTGGTGGCGACGCCGACCTTGGCCTCCGAGTAGCTGGTGCTGTCGATATGCATGTACATCACGTACTTGCCGGTCGACGAGTTGTAGATCACCTTCGGCCGCTCCACCACCCGCGACGGGCCCAGGTCGCCGCTGCTCTGCACCGACAGCGCGTCACCGACGAAGGTCCAGCTCGACAGGTCGGTCGAGCTGTAGCAGGCGATGGCCTGGAAGGACGTGTCGGACGAGGTCTCGCCGGTCTTGTCCTCGCCGAAGCCGTACCAGGTGCTGCCCACCTTGATGATGCCCAGGCCGTGCAGTTGCAGGGTGTTGCCACTGGTGTCGGTCCGCGCGTCGCCGGTCGTGAACGTCACGGTGGCGGCGTGGGCAAGCGAAGCGGGTACGAGAAGCGCGGCAAGGCCCGCGAGCAGCGTCACGATCGACGCGACAGCGGTCCGCCACGCGGGACGGCGGCGTCGGGAAGGCTTTCCCTTGAGCATGTTCTACGCCTCTCCATTGAGGTCAGGTGGTGCCGGTCCGCCTGCGTGCGGGCACGGCGTGCCGCCGTCTTCGCTCCAAGTCGGGAGGGACGGTGGGCGGGTGTGGGAGTGGGTGTGGGTGTGGGGAGCCGGGGTGGGGGCTACCGGGGGATACGGAGCCGCCGCGCCGCCTGTGCGCCGGGAGCCGGCGGGCCGACCGGGCGGGGTTGGTGCACGTCATCTCCAAGGGGACTGACGCCGGCCCCACATCGTCATGCTCCGGACCGACCTCCCGAAAGGTGCATCCGTCATATGGCGGG
The DNA here is from genome assembly GCF_045040445.1 of Streptomyces sp. NBC_01537. Classification (NCBI taxonomy): domain Bacteria; kingdom Bacillati; phylum Actinomycetota; class Actinomycetes; order Kitasatosporales; family Streptomycetaceae; genus Streptomyces; species Streptomyces sp. NBC_01537. The sequence goes on from NZ_CP109392.1 coordinate 2,955,715, forward strand.
CGGATCAATAACAGTCGACCATGTGATCTCGCGTCAAGATGTGTGCTCGATTTTGTTGGTATCGAGCTTCCTCCCGAGTGGCATCGGGACGGCGATTTGCCGGATTTTACGGCGCGGACCTCATATGACACGCACGTGTAACGATGCCGGAACCTGACCGTCCAGCGGTTGACCCTTCGAACGAGTAAGGCGTACAACAACCCAAGCACGTCAGGAAACGTTAGTTCATGGTTCTTTTTGTTTGAGCAGTGAGCTTCAGTCGTTGTGAGGAACACGCCACCCCCGCCCTCCGGCGGCGGCCCTCGCCGGGCCGACACGACGCCCTGCTCTCTTTTTCGTGCGATTCACTCAATGGAGAGGTGCGCCAGCCATGGAAACGTCAGGAAGCCAGGACCAGCCGAACCGGCACCGGGCGGTCCCCTCGGGGGCGTTGTCCCGGCGGGGGCTCCTCAAGGGAGCGGCGGTCACGGCGGGTGTCGCCGCAGCGGGCTTCGCCACCATGCGCACGGCTGCCGCGGCGGACGCCTCGATGACCGCGACTTCGCCCGATGGCAAGAACAAGATCACGGCGTCCCTGGTGGGCGGGGTGCTCCAGTGGTCGGCCAAGCGCAACGCCACGACCGTCATCGACACCTCGGTCCTGGGCCTGAAGTTGAGCAGCGGGACCACACTGGGCGCCGGCAGCACGACGGTGACGGCCTACCAGCACTGGACCAAGGACAGCACCTGGACCCCGGTCTTCGGCCGCAACGCCACGATCCGGGACTACTACCAGGAGATGCGCTGGAACCTCCAGGACGGCGCCAGCGGCGTCAATTTCAGTGTCCAGCTCCGCGCCTACAACACCGGCGTCGCGCTGCGCTACGTCCTGCTCGACACCGGCAGCGCCACCATCTCCGACGAGCTCACCACCTGGGTCTTCCCTGCCAACACCACCATCTACAGCGCCCGCGACGAGGACGCCTACACCGCGATCGCGCCGGACGCCATCCCATACACCGGCACCTCCAGCACCGACTACGGCTACCTGAGCGACCTCCCGCTGCTGGCCTCCCTGGACAGCGGGCTCTTCGCCACCATCTGTGAATCCTCCCGCGTCAACTACCCGCGCTCCATGCTCAGCTCGGTCACCGGGGCGAGCACCACGCTCAAGACCTACCTGATGCAGAAATCCGCTCGCTCCTCCGGTACGACGCAGACCACCTCGACCGTCACCACGCCGTTCAGCACGCCCTGGCGGGTGATGGTGCTCGGGTCCGAGGAGGCCGACCTGATCGACAACGCCGAGCTGGTGCTGAATCTGGCCCCGGCCTGCGCCCTGTCGGACACCTCCTGGATCAAGCCCGGCAAGGTCTTCCGCTGCGAACTGACCACCGCCGCCGGCACCGAGGGCGTGGACTTCGCCGTCGCCCGCAATCTCGACTACATCGAGTACGACGCGGGATGGTACGGGCCGGAGTTCACCACGACCGACGCCACCGCCGCGATCTCGGCCATCGACCTGCCCACGGTGATCGACTACGCCACGACCCACAGCGTCGGTGTCTTCCTCTACGTCAACCGCATCGCCCTGACGGACCCGGACACGCTGTTCGCCCTCTACAAGAGCTGGGGCGTGGCCGGCATCAAACTGGGCTTCATCAACGACGGCACCCAGACCATGACCAACCAGATCATCACCTGGGCCAAGACCGCCGCCAAGTACAACCTGCTGATAGACATGCACGACGACGTCCGGCCCTGGGGCTACGAGCGCACCTACCCCAACTGGATCAGCCTGGAAGGCGTCCGGGGCAACGAGCAGTTCCCGACGGCCACCAACAACGTCCTGCTGCCCTTTGCCCGCAACGTCGGCGGCCCGATGGACTACACCATCTGCTACGGCCAGTCCCGCGACCAGACCACCAACAACCACCAGCTGGCGATGGCCGCCGTCTACTACCAGCCGCTGAACTTCCTCTACTGGTACTCCAAGCCCTCCGCCTACGCCACCACCGCCAACTGGCCCGGCCTGGCCTGGTTCGACGCCATCCCCACCACCTGGGACCAGAGCACAGCCGTCGCGGCCTCCATCGGCGAGTACGTCGCGGTCGCCCGCCGCAGCGGAACCACCTGGTTCCTCGGGGCGATGAACAACGAGACCGCGCGAACCCTGTCGCTCCCGCTGGACTTCCTCGACAGCGGCACCAGCTACACCGCCACCGTCTACGCCGACGGAACAGCCGGAAGCACCCCGCACGCGACCCCCACCGTGGTCAGCACCCAGACGGTCACCTCGGCCACCACACTGAGCGTGACCATGACCAGCGCGGGCGGACAGGCGGTCATCCTGACGCCGGCGAGCTGACAGAAGCTGTTGTCCAACCCCATTCCGGATCAGGCTGAGGGGCCTGGTGCCGTCGAATCCAAGGCGGAGGAGGGAGTCGACGCGGAGCGTCGGCGACCGACGACAACACCGGAGGCGGCGGTGCCAGGCTCCTCAGACCCGGAAGGGGGCTGGACAACAGCTTCTCAGGGCAGCCGCACCGTCAGGCGCAGCAGGCGGGTGTTCTGGGTGGCGGAGAAGTTGTCGTCGCTGATGAGCAGCAGTTCGTTCAGGCCGTTGCGGCCCTTGCCGGGGGCGAGGGTCATTCCCTCGTAGTTGTCCAGCAGCGGGTTGGGCTGCGGCTCGGGAGCGGTCGCGCCGAGGGACGGGCACTGGGCGACGTCGGCGACCAGGGTCTTCTTCGCCGGCAGGGCGGTGCCCGCGTCGCCGAGGTCGCCGACATGGGTGACATCGGCGGAGCGGGTGATGTGCGGGGCGGCGTAGACCTTGATCGTGTTGCCGTAGCCGGCGGTGAACGCGGCCTCCAGGACGAGCAGTCCGTGGGAGCCGTAGGCGGCGACCTCGGAGATGCGGTTTCCGGGGTCGACCTGGTAGCCGATCTCCTTGACGAGGTCGTAGGCGTGGTGGCGGTCGAGGCGGTAGACCAGGATGCGGCGGTCGGTCGCGTCGCCGGTGGCGCTGATGTCGCCGCTGAGGACGCCTTCCATGGCGGCGTAGACCGTACGGCCGTCGGGGGAGACGGTCAGGCCTTCGAGGGTGGCGTTCTTGGTGGCTTCGCCGGCGGGGGCGACCAGGAAGCGGGCCGGGATGGCGAGTTCGGAACGCTGGATGCCGTCGCGGCCGAACACGCGGACCGAGGGCTCGGTCTCGGAGCTGACGAGGTAGTCGCCGCCCGGCAGTACGGCCAGGCCTTCGCCGTCGAAGTCGTTCTCGTCGTAGGCCGTGCCGTCGGGCCGGCGCAGCACCAGGCTGCCGGTCACGTGGGGGTCGGCCGGGTCGTCGAAGAACCAGATCTCGGCGAGTTCGCCGGTGCTGTGGTCGACGACGGAGCCGTAGGCGTGGCGGCGGGAGTCATAGGCCAGCGCGGACAGGCCGCCGACAGTGTCGCCGTCGACCACCAGCTTGTTCAGGGCGTCGCTGTAGCCCTCGGCCCAGGCGTTGGGGCTGCAGGCGAGCGCTGTGGGCGGCGTGCTCGGCGCGTGGGCCTGCGCGGTGGCGGCCGGTATCGCGACCGGCGAGGCCAGCAGCAGGGCGGCGACGGTGGCGGCCCGGGCGCGGCGGCTGCGGCGGCTGCGGCGGGATCGGGTCGGGTGCGGCGGCTGGGACGCGGACACGCGTACTCCTTCGGCGTAAGCGGCGAGGCGTCCCCAGCCTGGCATCCGGCGTTCTGTCGACAAGGAGGCTTCGGTAGAACTTTCGGCCTCGGGCACACAACCTTTGCCGAAACGGCCGTTCCTCAGTGACCGCTCCAGCTGCCGTACCCGTACCCATAGCCGTTGCCGTAGCCATAACCGGATCCGTATCCATAGCCGGATCCGCCCGAATAGCAGTAGTAGTAGCAGCTGTTGGTGCCCGAATCCGTGGCGGAGGCCGATGGCGACGCGCTGGTGGCCGGCGGGGTGGAGGCCGGGCTCGAAGTCGGGACCGGAGCCGGCGCGGACGTGGTGGCGGCGACCGTGGCGGCGACCTGGACCAGGGAGTCGCCGATGGCGGTCCCGGAGGTGGCATCGGTCTGGGGGGACGGCGCGGAGGTGTCGGTCAGCCACTGCTGGAGCGTGGTGTCGTCACGGGCCTTCAGGACCAGGGCGGCTCCGTCCTGCCGGGAAACAGGCGTCACGGCCAGCTCCTCGCTCCAGCGGGGCACCAGGACGCCCTGGAGGGTGAAGTCGTATCGGACGTTCATGCCACCGGACTTGGAGGAATCCGTGCAGTTGCCCAGTTCGATGGAGAAGTTCCGGCTGGAGGTGAGGCAGAGGCCGAGGTCGGCGAGGCTGCGCAGCTGTCCGTCGGGCTCGTACAGCCACTGCTGAGTGGCCGACGAGCTGCACTCCGCGGCGACCGCACCCGCGTGCAGGGTGGGTACGTCACCGTCGACGTCGAGGCACAGCCCGGTCTCGGCGTCGTGCAGACGGCCGCTCATGGTGCCGGTCGGCCGGTCGCCGGTCGTGACCCAGGAGGGCTTCGCGCCGGGCGGGGCGGAGGCGCCCGTGGTGCCGGGCGCGGCGCTGTTCCCGCTCGTACCGCCGGACCAGGGGCTGGACCACAGGGCCAGGGGGACGAGGACGCAGCCGCTGACCCCCAGTGCGGCCAGGGCGATCTGGCGGGCGCCGGGGAAGCGCGATGCGTGCGAAGAACGGGACCGGGAGTGGGAACGCGCCGAGTGGCGGGGCCCCAGGTCAAGTTCGGCGACGGGTTCCGGCGCGCGGACCGCTGCCGGCGCCGGCAGCGGGAGCGAAGCGCGGTACGGGGCCGGGGCAGGACCCGCGCCCGTGCCCGCGGCCGTGCCCGGGAACGAGCCCGAGAGCTGACGCGGAACCGGGAACGACGGCCCGGCCGGGGCGGCGGCCGCGTCGACGGCGGCGCGGCGCGCCGGTCGGGAGTCCAGGTAGGGCCGGGCGCCCCAGCCGAGTACGGCCTCCGCGAGGAGCAGCGCCGTACGGCCGCCGGAGTGGTCGAGCTGGCCTGCGGCGTAGCGGCAGTGCGCGCACCTGGCCATGTGCCGTCGCAGATCCGGGTCGAGGGCGGCGTCACCTCGCCGGACGGAGACGTCCAGCAGCCGGCTGTACTGGCGGCACTCCTCCGCCGGGGCGAGATCACGGTGGGCCAGCAGGCACCCTTCTCGGAGCAGTTCACGCGCCCTCTCCAGCTCGAGGCTGGCTTCCTCCCCGCCGAGCCCGAGCAGCCCTGCCGGCTTCCGCAGCCCCTCCGCCTCGACCGTCCGGTGCCACAGCAGGCAGCGCGCGGGCTCCGCCAGCCCCTGGAACGCCCGGAACACCAACCGCCTGTTGTCCGACGGCGGAAGCCGCCAGCCGACCCCGGCCGCACGGTCCCGCGCATGCGGCCGGGACTGCAGCTCCGGATGTACCAGTTCACGCCGCTCGCCCGTCGCCCACTCCCCCGCGATACGGAGTGCGGTGGCCAGCAGGTGCGGCCGCCAGGCCGCCGTCGGCCCGGTCTGCCGCGTGGCTTCCCCGAACACCCTGGTGAAAACGGTCGTGGTGAGCATTCCGGCGGCCTGCGGGCCTGCCGTGCACAGACCCGCGTAATCGAAGACCGCGTCCCAATGCCGGGACAGCAGTTCGCCTGCAGGGTGGTGTGCGGGGCTTTTTCCCGAAGAGTTCCTCAGTTCGAGGGCGAGCTGATCGTCCGTCATATCGAACAGTTGATCTGCGTGAGGAGAATTCGACCGGACGGAGTCTTTCACGTCCCATTCCCTTCCGAGGGCCGAGCAGGAAAAAAGTCCGAACCAATGGATGCCGATGCCCAGGACCACGAGCGGACCAAACACGCGCGAGGATGCTGAATTGTTCGCGCACCGACAAGTCTGCACACCTTCGCACACACTAAGGACACAGAACAAGAGACTCTGTCTTGTTTCTGGATACTCCACGAGCACGGGACATGACAAAGCGTCAACCAGCCCGAATTAATGGGGAGTCGGCAGGGGTGATTCGTGAGTTACCCGGCGTACGCACCCGTTTTGGGCGGGAGCCGGACCGTCACAAAGTGGTGGTCAACCCGCCGTCGATGACAAAGTCCGCGCCGGTCACGTTCCCGGCCCGATCCCCGGCAAGCATCACAACGAGATCCGCCACTTCCTCCGGCCGGGTGAACCGACCGGTCACCGTGCTGTCCGCGACCTGCTTGGCCACCTCGTCGGGTGCGCTCCCACTCGCCCTGCCGACGGTCGACGCGACACCTTCCTCACCGAGCCACAAATCGGTCGCGACCGGACCCGGACTCACGGTGTTCACCCGAACACCGTGCGAACCGACCTCCTTGGAGAGCGCCTTGCTGAAGTTGGCCAATGCCGCCTTCGAAGCGCAATAGTCGATGACCCCGGGGTCCGGCAGGAAGGAATTCACCGAGCAGACCGTCACGATGCTGCCCGCCCCACGCTCGATGAGGTGCGGCAACGCCGCCCGGGTCGAACGGACCGCCGACAGGAAGTTGATGGTCAGCGCCGAGAGCCAGTCCTCGTCGGTGACGGACAGGAATCCACCCGGTCGCGGGTGCGCCGCCCCCACGTTGTTGACGAGGATGTCGACGCCCCCGAATGCGGACACCGCCTCTGCCACGAGCCGTGCCGGGCCGTCCGGAGTTCCCAGGTCCACCACCACAGGGCGGACCGGGAAGGCGGCAGAGAGCCGCGTCAGTTCCTCGGTGATGTGCCTCGCGCCGGCGACCACACTGGCGCCCTCATCAGCCAGCGCCCGCGTGACCGCGAGCCCGATTCCCTTGCTCGCACCGGTGACGACAGCGGTCTTGCCCGAGAGACCCAGATCCATACGGCCACGCTACGCGCCCCGAAGGCACCTCGCCGTGACGGCAGTGACGTCGGTGACGTCAGATCGAGAACTCACACCACACGATCTTGCCCGGCACCCGCTCCCCGACCCCCCACTTGTCCGACAGCGCCTCGACCAGCAGCAACCCCCGGCCCGACTCGTCCGCCTCCTCCACCGGGATCCGAGGGCTCCCGTCCCCACTGTCGTGCAGCTCGATCCGCAGGACAGCGGATCCGTCCATCCGGATGTGGATACGGAAGCCGCGCCCAGGCGGGACGCCGTGCAGCAGCGCGTTCGTCGCCAACTCGCTCACGCACAGCACGATGTCGTCCACTCGCGGCGTCCTGATGCCCCAATCGGTCAGCGTGCGGCGCGTCAACTCACGTGCGGCGGGCACGGATCGGCGCGTGCGCGGGTAGAAGTACTCACAATTGCCAGTCATGCATCAAGCGTCGCTCTCTGTCACTAGTATTCAGCAGTACGTCAGCCCGTACGGATCGGCTGTACGAGCATGTGCGAGGTCATGTACGGGCACGGGTGGGGAGTTGAGGGCTCAGGGGCCTCGCGAATGGGTGGGGCGGCGTCGCGTGGCGATGGGCGGCGCCTGGCGGCGTTGTCGTCGGTCGCCGCAGCTCCGCTGCGCCTCCCTCCTCCGCCTTGCCAACCTTGCCCCTCACCCCGCTCCTTCACCCGCCCCACCCATTCGCGAGGCCCCTTATGCACCCCTCACAGAAACCGAAGAAGCAGCTCGGCTCCAGCATCGGTCTGGTCGGTGCCCAGGTCGCCAACTTCCGCCGTGCCGCCGGATTTACGCAACGTGAGCTGGCGGAGCAGCTCTGCGCCTCCGAGGACCTGATCGCCTCGATCGAGCAGGGCCGGCGCGCCCTGAAGCCCGATCTGGCCGAGCAGCTCGACGACCTGCTGGAGACCAAGCGCGCGCTGGCTGTGGCGGTGGCCAATCTGCCGGAGATCGACGCCTTCCCGGTCTGGGCGATGGAGTACATCGACCTGGAACGCGAAGCCATCACTCTCTCGATCTACGCCAACCAGGTCCTCCCCGGCCAGCTCCAGACCGAGAGTTACGCTCGCGCCGTGTTCCGCAGCAGGGTTCCCACCCTGAGCGAGGAGGAGATCGAGCAGCAGGTGGCGGCCCGAATCGCCCGGCAGGACATCCTCCATCGCAAGGTCCCGCCGACCGCCAGTTTCATCGTCGCCGAGGCAATCCTGATGGACCGACTCGGCAACAACGAGACATACGCCGAACAACTGCACCACCTGCGCGAATACGCCGATCTGCCGGGGCTCACGCTCCAGGTGATGCCGTTCGGCCGCCACACCCATGCCGCCCTCGACGGCCCCTTCGTCCTGCTGGAAAACCCCGACCATCTGCTCTTCGCGTACACCGAGACCCAGCGCGGCAGCCACCTCACATCCCACGGCGACGAGGTCAGCATCCTGGCTCAGAAATATGCGATGCTGCGATCACAGGCCCTCAATCCCGAAGACACCAAAGGCCTGTTGGACCGGCTGCTAGGAGAGCAATGAACGGCGCACGGGAGTGGTTCAAGTCCAGCTACAGCGGCAGCGAAGGCGGGGAGTGCCTCGAAGTCGCCTACGCCTGGCGCAAGTCCAGTTACAGCGGCGACGAAGGCGGCGCCTGCGTCGAGGTCGCCGCCCACCCCGCCGCCGTCCACGTACGCGACTCCAAGGACCCCGCCGCGGGCGACCTCACCTTCAGCCCCGCCGCCTGGACCGCCTTCGCGGCGTTCGTCACTCGTCGCTAACCCGGCGCGACGGACCAGGCCCTGGGGACCACCCGCCGGGCGGCTGCGTAGAGCAGGTACGCGAGCGCCGCGCCGGCGGTGTTGAGGATGAGGTCGTCCACGTCGAAGCTGCGGCCGGTGAGGCAGAAGCCCTGGATGGTCTCGACGATCAGCATTCCGGCCCCGGTCACGAGGGTGACTTGGCGCACGCCATCAAGGCGGCGGGAGACGAGGGGAAGCAGGATTCCGAGAGGGGCGCAGAGGAGCAGGTTGCCGCCCACTTCGAGGAGGAAGGTCGAGATCGACGAGTGGTCGATGTAAAAGCGGATCGTGCGCCCGGGCACGACGTTGTTGTAGGTGACATCCGCCGCGGAAGCGACGGGAATGAGAGTTGTCTGAGCGAGGGCGATCGCGTAGAGAATCAAGGCGATGCGGCTCTTGCGCATGTCATCGCCTCCCGGCAGATGCAGTTGGTCAGGGCGGCGAGGCGGGTAAGCGGTGGGGGTGCTGCCGCGCACCCGCCTCGGGTGCCTGGGTCGGTCAGCCGCCGATGGGGCGCTTGCGCTCCACCTTCTTGACGACCTTCTTGGCGACGGGCTTGGCCGGGGCGTGCTTCTTGTGGTGCTTGGCGGCCGGCTTGGTGACGGGGACGATCTTGGTGAAGGCCATGATGTTCTCCTTGTGGTTTCCGTCTCGCCCTTTCGGCTTCGACATGGAAAACATTACGCGCTCATTTCGCGAGCGCCCACCAATTCCCGTTAGATGACAATGAATTAGCCGTGAGATCCGCTCTCAGTTACCGGTTGCATTTCACGGAAATATCTGTGACAGAACCACAACATATCCGCAGTACCCCGCACTTCACGCTGTTCCCGCCCAGGGTCTACCCAGCGGTAACGGGGAGCCCCTACGCTCCTGGGCAGTTCATCCCCCCACGGTGGAAGGCGGCAGGTCCATGCGCATACGGCACGCGGCAAGATGGGTCATCGGGGCACTCGCGGCGACGGCGCTCACCGTCACCGCGCTGGGCGGGTCGGCGCAGGGGGCAGCGCCGAAGCTGTCTGCGGCGACGACGGTGGGCGTGCACAACGCCTACCAGAAGGCCACGTACACGTACTTCGCCAACGCGCTGGACTCCGGCTCGTCGTTGCTGGAGATCGACATCTGGACGGACAGCATCAGCAAGCGGTGGCGGGTCAGCCACAGCAACCCGCTGGGCAACGACAACAACTGCGAGTACGCGAGCAAGCCGGCCGACCTGTACAGCAAGGCCCGCAACCAGGACTTCGGCAGCTGCCTGGACAACATCGCGGCCTGGCAGCAACTGCACCCCGACCACCGGCCGATCACCTTCAAGATCGAGATGAAGAACGGCTACAACAACACCGCGGGCCTCGGCCCCGACGAGTTGGACGCCCTCATCTCCGCCAAGCTCGGCAGCAGCGTTTTCGCTCCGTCCGACCTCCTCGGCTCCACCTACAGCACCCTCGACGCCGCCGCCCAGGCCGACGCCTGGCCCAGCCGTGACGCCCTCGCCGGCAAGGTGATGTTCGAGGTCATCCCCGGCACCTTCGAGAAGGCCAACCCCTTCGACTCCTACTGGACGGACGAGGAGTACGCGGACTACCTGCGGGATCTGTACGCCGCCGGCAACATCTCGAAGGCCCAGATGTTCCCCGCCGTCCTCGACGCCGCCGCCGGTGACCCGCGCACGCGCTACTCCGACACGACCATCCGCCCCTGGTTCGTGGTCTTCGACGGCGATGCGGCGACCTACGTCAACAACGGCTACGACACCGCCTGGTACGACAACCGCCACTACCTCCTCATCATGACCGGCGCCGCAGGCGTCTCCCCCGCCATCTCCTCCACCGCACCGACGGAGGCGGAGGCCCTGGCCCGGCTGTCCCTGCTCGCGGCGGACCACGCGAGCATCATCACCGCGGACTGGTCGGCGCTGTCGACTACCGTGCTTGGCGCGGTCACGACACGCGGGTAGGGGGTGGAAGGGCCCGCTGACCACCGTTTTCAAGGCCGGTGGCCCACATCACCTTCGGTTGATTAGGCGGTGGGCCGGGAATGCCGTAGAGTGGGACCAGTCGCGGCCCCACCCCCCTGGCCCGCGGCAACAGAAGAGGCCCTCGTGGCGTCGTACAACGACGCCGAGGGCCTTTTCGGCTTTCGGGGCTGCGGGGACCGGCGGACGGAGTCCGGCGCAGCGGCCCGAAGCGAGCGAAGCGCCCGCGAAGGACGCCAAAAAAAGAGGGGCACGACGCCGAGGGCCTTTTCGGCTTTCGCGCGGCTCAGCGTTCGCGCTCGCGTTCCTGGACCCGCAGCTCGAACCATGTGGTCTTGCCGCGCGGCAGGAGGTCGACGCCCCAGCGGTCGGCGAGCTTGTCGATGAGGAAGAGGCCGCGGCCGCTGATGTCGAGGTCGCGGACGGGCATGAGGCAGGGCAGGGCGCGGGAGGGGTCGCGGACTTCTACGCGGATCCAGCCGCGGCGGCGCAGCATGCGCAGGCCGAAGGTGCGGGCACCGGTGTGGCGGACGGCGTTGCCGACGAGCTCGGAGACGAGGAGTTCGACGACCTCGGTCTTCTGGGGGAGGGCCCAGGAGCGGAGGACGGAGCCGGAGAGCCGGCGGGCGACGCCGGCGGATTCGGGGCGGGAGCAGAGGCGTACCTCTTCGAGGGAGGGGTCGCCGAGGAGATCGAGGGAAGTCATGTCGTCCGCAGCCGCAGCCGCTACGGGCTGCGCGGGTACCACGGGCGTCGCCACGGGTGGTGTCGTGGGTGCCCATCCCGCAGGGGGTGTGGTGATCACCCTCTGCGGTCGCTCCGATGCTCCCTGCCCCGCCATGCCTTTCATGATGGCCGTACTGACGGCGGTTCGGGGCGGATCGGGGGAATTGGACTGCCGGAACCTTTGCTTCCGGGCAGGGGCTATGGCATATGCCGAGGGCACCGACGGGCCTGACGCGGCATCAGTGAGCTGCGACGTTGAGTAGTCGATCGATCACTTGGGTGACAGTGGGCGTCGGCCGCCTTAAGGTTGACATAAGGCTGGCTTAAGGCGGCCGAAGGGTATTTCCCTTACCGGAACTTCGCCTTCCCCGGGCCGTCTTCGACAAAACTACGCATACCCGTACTCCGATCCTCCGTCGCGAACAGCCCGGCGAACAGCCCGCGTTCGATGGCCAGACCGGTGGTCAGGTCGGTCTCCAGGCCGGCGTCCACCGCTTCCTTGGCCGCCCGCAGGGCGACGGCGGGGCCGCGGGCGAGGCGCTCGGCCCAGGCGCGGGCTTCGGCGTAGACCTGGTCGGCGGGGACGACCTTGTCCACCAGGCCGATGGCCAGGGCCTCTTCGGCGCGGACGTGGCGGCCGGTGAAGATCAGGTCCTTGGCCTTGGAGGGCCCGACGAGGCGGGCGAGCCGCTGCGTGCCGCCGGCGCCGGGGATCAGGCCGAGCAGGATCTCGGGCTGGCCGAGCTTGGCGTTGTCGGCGGCGATCCGGATGTCGGCGCAGAGCGCGAGTTCGCAGCCGCCGCCGAGGGCGTAGCCGGTGATGGCGGCGACGACGGGCTTGGGGATGGCGGCGACGGCGGTGAAGGAGTCCTGCAGCGCCTTGCCCCGCACGGCCATGGCCTCGTAGTCCATGGCCTGCATTTCCTTGATGTCCGCGCCCGCCGCGAACACCTTCTCGCCGCCGTAGACGATGACGGCGCGTACGTCGTCCCTGCCGGCCGCTTCCTCGGCCACCGCCCGCAGGGCGTCCTGCGTGGCGATGTCCAGGGCGTTCATTGGCGGGCGGGCCAGGCGGATCGTGCCGACACCCTCGTCGACCTCAAGGTTCACTGTCATGGCCGACGAGGGTAGTCGTGAACGGGCGTTTACGCTGCGACGCAGATCTCAGCGCGCGTCACGAGGCGTCACGAGGCTGGCGTCACGAGGCCTTGGTCCAGTCGCTCCACGACATGTTCCAGCCGTTGAGGCCGTTGTACCAGGCCACGGTCTTGTCGTTGGAGTTCTTGACCTGGACGACATCGCCGATGATCGAGCTGTTGTAGAACCACGCCGCCGGGGTGGACGAGTTGCCCGCGCCCTTGACGTCGCGCAGCCCGACGCAGCCGTGGCTGACGTTGGCGTTGCCGAAGGTGGACGAGCTCGCCCAGTAGTTGCCGTGGACGAAGGTGCCGGAGGTCGTCAGGCGCATCGCGTGCGGCACGTCGGGGATGTCGTACTGGCCCTCGAAGCCGACCGTGTCGCCGTTCATCCGCTTCTCGGTGTACTTCTCGGTGATGACCATCTTGCCGTTGTACGTGGTCGTGCTCGGCGCGCCCGAGGTGATCGGGATGGTCCGGATCAGCTTGCCGCCGCGGTAGACCTTCATCGTGTGCGCGGCCGAGTCGACGATGCTGACCTGGCTGCGGCCGACGGTGAAGTGCACGTCCTTGGACTGCGTGCCGTACGTGCCGGAGGCGCCCTTGACGCCGTTGAGGCGCAGGCTGAGCGTGACCTTGGTGCCGGCGGCCCAGTACTCCTTGGGGCGGAAGTCGATCCGCTGGTTGCCGTACCAGTGGCCGACGACCTCGACCGAGGGGTCGGCGGTGACCTTGACGGCCTTTTCGATCGCCTTCTTGTCGGTGATCGCGTGGTTGAAGTTGAGCGAGACCTCCATGCCGGTGCCGACGGTCTGGCCGTTCTCCGGCGTGTAGTAGCCGACGAAGGTGGCCGCCGGGCGCACCGTGGTGAAGGTCGAGTGCTTGGTGGACTTCAGGCCCGAGCTGTCCTTGGCGACGGCGTCCACCGTGTACTTGGTGGAGGCGGCCAGGGTGCCGCTCGGCGCCCAGCCGGTGCCGTCGGTGGATATCGCGCCGTCGACCTTGTTGCCCTTGCCGTCCTTGACCACCACCGAGGTCAGCGTGCCCTTGGCCGCGCTGACCTTCAGGGCCCCGGTGGTCTCGACGCCGGAGGCGCCGTTCTTCGGCGTGACGCTGACGACGGCGGCCGGGCTGGGCGTGGCGGAGGCGCCGCCCTGGCCCGAGGCCTTGGTGTCGTTCTTGCCGTCACCGCCACTGCCCGTGCCGCTGTCGTTGTCGCTTCCCCCGCATGCTGTGGCCACCAGCATCATCGTTCCGACGACCAGGGCCAGAATGGTCTGTCTGGCTCCCGGCGTCGTCCGTATCGGCTTCAAGTGTTATCTCCCCATACCCACGCCAATTCTTGGGTCAGATAACCACACGAAGCTAGGAACACACCTCTGGGCCATGTCACCGTTCCGCACCAGTTGGATCAGCCCGGTGCCTGCCCGGAGATCATCCCGCCCGCCACTGCTGCCACGTGAGGTTCCAGCCGCCCAGCCCGTTGTCCGGAGAGACCGTGCGGTCATGGGAGTTGACGACCTCCACCACATCACCCACCAGCGAGTGGTCGAAGAGCCACCCGGCAGGTGTCTCCGCCCCGCCGCCCTTCACATCGAACAGGCCCACGCAGCCGTGGCTGGTGTTCTCCCGGCCGAAGACCGACCGCGCCGCCCAGTAGCTGCCGTGGACGAAGGTGCCGGACCGGGTGAGCCGCATCGCGTGCGGTACGTCCGGGATGTCGTACTCGCCGCCGAAGCCGACCGTGTCGCCGTTCATCCGGGTCAGCGGCAGCTTCTCGGAGATCACCATCCTGCCGTTGTACGTGGGGTTGGACGGCGCGCCCGCCGAGACCGGGAGCACCCGGTAGACCTGGCCGCCACGCCGCACCGTCATGGTGTGCGCTTCCGCGTCCACGATGTCCGTCTGGTCGCGGCCGATGGTGAAGCCCACGTCCTTGGACTGCGTCCCGTACACCCCGGGCGCGCCCTCGACATCGCGCAGCCGCAGGCTCAGGGTGACCCTGGTGCCGGGGGTCCAGTACGCGGCGGGGCGGAAGTCGAGGCGCTGGTTGCCGAACCAGTGCGGGGCGACCTCGACGGCGGGGGCGGAGGTGACCGAGATCGCGCGCTGGACGGCGGCGCGGTCGGTGACCGGGCGGTTGAAGGTCAGGGAGACGATCATGCCGGTGCCGACGGTGGAGCCGTCCTCGGGCGTGAAGTAGCCGATGAGGGCGTTCCGGGGGACGAACGTGGTGAAGACCACGTGCTTGGCGGCGGTGCGGCCGTCCGCGTCCACGGCGTAGGCGTCCACCGTGTACTTCGCCGACAGGGCGAGCCGCTTCGCGGTGGGCTTCCAGATCTGGCGGCCCGCGGAGATCGTGCCCTCGACCGGACGGCCCTCCTCGTCCTGGGCCCGTACGGAGGTGAGAGTGCCCTGGTCCACCTCGACGCCGAAGGGCGCGTCCGGGCTGACATTCCGGGCGCCGTCTCTCGGCGTGACCAGGATTCTCGCCTGGGAAACCGGCGGGGCGGAGGCGCTGCCTCCGCCGTCCCCCGCGCTCGCGCCCATGCCACACCCCGCCAGCAGGACCAGGCCCGCCCCCGCGCACGCGCTCAGGGCGCGCCTCACCGCATTCGTCACATCCGATCAACGACCGGACCGGCCCCTGGGAAACGTCCCGCACGGGAGCCGTCCACCCGCCCGGCCTGGAAGCTCAGCCCGAACACCAGGACTTTCATGTAAGAAGCTCGGGTAAAGGTGGAGTGGGACGGGATGTACGCGGAAGGGACACCGCGTGAACGACCGTCGGAGCCTCTGGAGGCGAGCACGTGTCGGAGACACGCGAGGACGAGGCCGTCACGACCCCGGCTGTGCCATGGCCGAACGGCAACCGTGCTGATCCCCTGATCCTGCCGCAACCACGGATGACGGCACCTTCTCCCGAGTCCGACGCCGGCCGTGCCGTCTGGCCCGGCAGCCCCACACCGCTGGGCGCCCGCTTCCACACCGGGCCCGACGGCCGGCCCGGCACCAACTTCGCGCTGTGGGCCGGCGGGGCCGAGTTCGTCGAGCTGTGCCTGTTCGGCGAGGACGGCGCCGAGGAGCGGCTCGAACTCACCGAGCTCACTCACGAGATCTGGCACGGCTTCGTCCCCGGCGTCCTGCCCGGCACCCGCTACGGCTACCGCGTGGACGGCCGCTGGGACCCCTGGACCGGCGCCCGCTGGAATCCGGCCAAGCTGCTGCTGGACCCGTACGCCCGCGCCGTGGACGGCGAGTTCACGCTGCCGCCCGAGGTCTACGGGCACGTACGGGACTGGCCCGACAACGACATCGCCGACACCGTCCGCGACAACCGCGACTCCGCGCCCTTCGTCCCCAAGGGCGTGGTCGTCGAGGACGGGGTGGGCTGGCCCGACGAGTGGATGAACGACCGCCGCCCCAAGACCCCCTGGGCCGACTCCGTCATCTACGAGCTGCACGTCCGCGGCTTCACCGCCCTCCACCCCGGCATCCCGGAGCGGCTGCGCGGCACCTACGCGGGCCTGGCCCACCCGGCCTCCGTCGAGCACCTGGTCAACCTCGGCATCACCGCAGTCGAGCTGCTCCCGGTGCACCAGTTCGCCCACGAGGACCACCTGCTGCGGCGCGGCATGCGCAACTACTGGGGGTACAACTCCGTCGGCTACTTCGCGCCGCACGCCGCGTACTCCGCCTCCGGCACCCGCGGCCAGCAGGTCAACGAGTTCCGGGGCATGGTCCGTGCCCTGCACGCCGCCGGTATAGAGGTCATCCTCGACGTCGTCTACAACCACACCGCCGAGGGCAGCGAATTCGGCCCCACCCTGTCCCTGCGCGGCATCGACAACCGCGGCTACTACCGCCTCCAGGACGACGCGAGGCGCTACGCCGACTACACCGGCTGCGGCAACACCCTCCACGTCGTCCAGCCGCACGTCCTGCGCCTGATCACCGACTCCCTGCGCTACTGGGTCACCGAGATGGGCGTCGACGGCTTCCGCTTCGACCTCGCCGCGGCGCTGGCCCGCTCCATGCACGACGTCGACATGCTCTCCCCCTTCCTCGCCGTCATCGCCCAGGACCCGGTGCTGCGCCGCGTCAAGCTGATCGCCGAGCCCTGGGACGTCGGCTCCGGCGGCTACCAGGTCGGCGCCTTCCCGCCCCTGTGGACCGAGTGGAACGACCGCTACCGCGACACCGTCCGCGACTTCTGGCGCGGCGCCCGGGCCGACGTACGCGACCTCGGCTACCGCCTCTCCGGCTCCAGCGACCTCTACGCCTGGGGCGGCCGGCGGCCGTACGCCTCCGTCAACTTCATCACCGCCCACGACGGCTTCACCCTGCGCGACCTGGTCTCCTACGAGCACAAGCACAACGAGGCCAACGGCGAGGACAACCGCGACGGCACCAACGACAACCGCTCCTGGAACTGCGGCCACGAGGGCGAGACCGACGACACCGACGTGACCGCCCTGCGCCGCCGCCAGCTCCGCAACCTCCTGTCCACCCTCCTGCTGTCCACCGGCGTCCCGATGCTCGTCGCCGGCGACGAGCTGGGCCGTACCCAGGGCGGCAACAACAACGCGTACTGCCAGGACAACGAGATCAGCTGGCTCGACTGGTCCCTCCTCGACCAGCCCGAATGGCGCTCCCTCCACGACCTCGTCGTCCGCCTCATCACCCTGCGCCGCGACCACCCCGTCCTGCGCCGCCGCGCCTTCTTCTCCGGCCGCGCCCAGTCCGCCCAGGGCCTCCTGCGCGACCTCGCCTGGTTCACCGCCGACGGCCACGAGATGACCGACGGCGACTGGCACTCCCCCAACGCCACCCTCGGCATGTACCTCTCCGGCTGCGACATCCCCCAACGCGACGCCCTGGGCCGCGAGATCATCGACGAGAGCTTCTTCGTCGTCCTGCACTCCGGCCATCTGCCGGTGTCCTTCACCCTCCCCGGGCTGCCCTGGGCGGAGGAGTACGAGCTGGTGCTCGACACGGCCCTGGAGGACCAGACCGGCCCGCCCGGGACCCGGGAGACGGCTGAGCAGGCAGTGGTGGTCGGCGGGCGGTCGGTGCGGGTGTACCAGGTGCGGGGCGCCTGACCGAAAATCCAGGTGAAGGCTGTCAGTGGTCACCCCTAGTCTCAGAACTGATGCCTGAGCCGACCACACAACCCGAGCCCGACCGTCCCCGATCAGCCGAATCACCCCGATCGCGCTCAGCCGTGCGCTCGCTGCTGCGCCTGTGGCCGTATGTGAGACCCGTACGGATGAGGCTGGTCGCCGCCACGGTGGTCGCCGTGGTGGCCGCGTGCATGGGGCTGCTGATCCCGCTCGCCCTGAAGTGGCTGGTGGACGGGCCGGTCGCGGACCAGGACCCGTCGGGGGTGTGGCTGGGCGGGGGGATCGTGCTGCTCCTCGGACTGGCGGAGGCGGTGCTGTTCGGGCTGCGGCGGTGGCTGGTGGCACGGCCGTTGGCGGGGGTCGAGGCGGGGATGCGGGCGGATCTGTACCGGCATCTGCAGCGGCTGCCGATCGCGTTCCACGACAGGTGGCCGTCGGGACAGCTGCTGTCGCGCGGCACGACGGATCTGCAGATCCTGCGGATGTTCCTGGCCTTCCCGCTGGTGTTCCTGCTGGTGAACACGGTCACGATCCTGATCGGCTTCGGCATCCTGTTCGACCAGGCGTGGACCCTCGGGCTGGTACTGCTGCTGCCGATCGTGCCGTTGGTGATCCTGTGCGCGGTCTTCGAGGGCCGGTACGCGGTCAAGTCGCGGCTGGCGCAGGACCAGGCCGGCGATCTGGCCACCGTCGTCGAGGAGTCGGTGCTGGGGGTGCGGATCATCAAGGCGTTCGGACGGCACCGCAGCCAGGAGCTGGCCTTCCACGGGCAGGCGGGGGAGCTGCGGGGCACCGAGCTGCGCAAGGCGGCGCTGCTGTCGGACATCTGGGCGCTGATCATGACGCTGCCGGAGTTCGCGATCGGGGCGGCGCTGGTGGTCGGCGTCATGCAGGTCGCGGACGGCGGGCTGTCGGCGGGCACGCTGGTCGCCTTCCTGACGACGGCACTGGCGCTGCGCTGGCCGGTGGAGTCCATGGGCTTTCTCATCGCCATCAGCAACGAGGCGGCCACCGCCGCCGACCGCTTCTTCGAGGCGATGGACGCGCCCGAGACGGACCCGGCGGGCCGGGACGCCGAACCGTCCCAGGACGGGCTTCGGTTCGAGGGCGTACGGTTCCGCTACCCGGACGCGCCACCGGACTCCCCCGACCTGCTGCACGGCATCGACCTGCATGTCCGCCCCGGCGAGACGATGGCCGTGGTCGGCGCCACCGGCTGCGGCAAGACCACGCTCACCGCGCTCGTCCCCCGGCTGCACAACATCACGGGCGGCCGCATCACCCTGGACGGCGCGGACATCGCGGCCCTGCCCCGGCAGCGGCTGCGCGAGCTGGTGGCGGTCGCCTTCGAGGAGCCGACGCTCTTCTCGGCGACGGTGCGGGAGAACGTGGCGATGGGCGCCGGGGTCGACGAGCCGACCGAGGCCGACATCCTGCGGGCCCTGGACATCGCCCAGTGCGGCTTCGTCCACGACCTCCCCCAGGGCCTCGACACCCAGGTCGGCGAGCAGGGCCTGAGCCTGTCCGGCGGCCAGCGCCAGCGGCTCGCCCTCGCCCGCGCGGTCGTCGGCCGCCCCGGCTTCCTGGTCCTGGACGACCCGCTGTCCGCGCTCGACGTCCATACGGAGGCCCTGGTGGAAGCCGCCCTGCGGGAGGTGCTTGCCGCAAGCACGGCGGTCGTGGTCGCGCACCGGCCCTCCACGGTCATGCTGGCCGACCGGGTGGCGCTGCTTGCGGAGGGGCGGATCACGGCGGTGGGCACGCACGGCGAGCTGCTGCGCGACAGCGCGGCTTACCGGCACCTGATGGCCGGTGCGGCATGACTGCGCCGGGGGTTGACTCCCCTACCTCGACCGGGCTCCGCCCGGACCCGCCAGGGGCTCCGCCCCTGGACCCCGGTCCTCAAACGCCGGACGGGCTGAATTTGGACGCGTTCTCGCAGGATCTGCTGCCCTCGCCCGAGGGCGCGTCGCGCGCCCTGCTCGGGTCGCTCCTCGCGCCGCACCGCGCAGCGGTCTGGCTGGCGAGCGTGCTGCTGCTCGTGCAGCAGGCTGCCGTGCAGGCGGGGCCGTTGCTGGTGGCGTATGCGATCGACCGGGCGATCCCGGCGCTGCGCGAGGGCCGGCATGGTCCGGTGGTGGCGGTGGGGATCGGGTATGTGGGGTGTGCGCTGGCGTCGGGGCTGTTGCAGCGGTGGTTCATCCGGGTGGCGGCGCTGATCAGCCAGGATGTGCTGCTGGATCTGCGCGGGCGGATGTTCCGGCATGCGCAGGCGCTGAGCCTGGACTTCCATGAGCGGTATACGTCGGGGCGGCTGATCTCGCGCGCGACCTCGGATGTGGAGTCGCTGCGGGAGCTGCTGAACGAGGGACTGCAGGAGCTGCTCGGCGTCGTGCTGTCGGCCGTGTACATCGCGGCGGTGCTGCTGTATCTGGACTGGGAGCTGGGCGCGGCGGCGCTGGTGTCGTTCGTGCCGCTGTACGGGATGATCCGGTCGTTCCGGAGGCGTTCGATGACCGTGTACGGGAGGCGGTCCACGGCGATCGCGGCCGTGATCGTGAAGTTCGCGGAGACGATGAACGGCATCCGGCCGGTGCAGGTCTTCCGGCGCGAGGGGAAGAACGACGCGGCGTTCGGGGCGCTGAACCGCACGCACGAGCGGGTGAACGGGGACGCGATCCTGGAGATGGCCCGGTATGTGGTGGGCTCGCGGCTGATCGCCAACACGGCGGTGGCCGGAATCGTGCTGTGGGGGGCGTACCGGGTGGCGGGCGGCGGGCTGGCGCTGGGGGTGCTGGCCGCGTCCGTGCTGTATCTGCGGCGGCTGTACGACCCGATCGACCGGCTGGGGATGATCCTGAACTCCTACCAGTCGGCGGCGGCTTCGCTGGAGAAGATCGCCGGCCTGCTGGCCCAGCGGCCGGCCGTCCCGGAACCGGCCGAGCCGCGCCCGCTGCCGGCGACGGCGGAGGGTGTGCCGGGCCGGGAGGTGGTCTTCGACGCGGTCCGCTTTGCGTACCGGACGGGCGGCGAGGTGCTGCCGCGCTTCGATCTGCGGCTGCCGGCCGGTCAGACGGTCGCGGTGGTGGGGGCGACGGGAGCGGGGAAGTCGACGCTGGCCAAGCTGCTGGCGCGGTTCTACGACCCGACGGGCGGCCGGGTGCTGCTGGACGGGGTGGATCTGCGCGAGCTGGCGCTGCCGGAGCTGCGACGGGGGACGGTGATGGTGACGCAGGAGGCGTTCCTGTTCTCGGGGACGGTCGCGGAGAACATCGCGATCGGGAAGCCGGACGCCTCGCGGGAGGAGATCGAGTACGCGGCGAAGGAGATCGGGGCACACGACTTCATCGCGGCGCTGCCGGATGGCTATGACACGGATGTGCGCAAGCGCGGTGGCCGGATCTCGGCGGGGCAGCGGCAGTTGGTGGCGTTCGCGCGGGCGCTGCTGGCCGATCCGGCGGTGCTGATCCTGGACGAGGCGACCTCGTCACTGGACGTGCCGGGCGAGCGGGCGGTGCAGCGAGCGATGCGTACGGTGCTCAGCGGCCGTACGGCGGTGATCATCGCGCACCGGCTGTCGACGGTCGAGATCGCGGACCGGGTGCTGGTGATGGACGCCGGGCGGGTGGTGGAGGACGGCAC
The DNA here is from genome assembly GCF_045040445.1 of Streptomyces sp. NBC_01537. NCBI lineage: Bacteria > Bacillati > Actinomycetota > Actinomycetes > Kitasatosporales > Streptomycetaceae > Streptomyces > Streptomyces sp. NBC_01537. The sequence continues at coordinate 2,976,956 of NZ_CP109392.1, forward strand.
TCCGGCCGAACTCATCGCCGGTGAGGGCCGGTTCGCCGGGCTGCACCAGGCGTGGCGGGACAGCCTCGTATGAGGGAGCGGGCGAAGGGCCGGATGAAGCGCCTGCCGAAGATCGATGCGTACGCCGAGCCGGGCGATCCCGGGGACCGGGGCCCGGGGCGGTTCCTGTGGTGGCTGCTGGCCAGCCAGCCGCACCGGGCGGCGGGCGGGGCGATGTACGGCACTGTGTGGATGGTGCTGCTGACGCTGCCGCCGTACTTCATGTCGCGGGCGATCGACGACGGGCTGGTGCCGGGCCGCATGCCGGACGTACTGGGCTGGACGGCGGTCCTGCTGGCGGTGGGGGTGTTCAACGCCTGGGTGAGCATCATGCGGCACCGCACCATGACCCGGCTGCGGATGGACGCGCGCTTCCGGGTGGTCAAGGTCGTGATGCGGCACGCGGTGCGGCTGGGAGCGGCGCTGCCGCGCCAGGCGCAGGCCGGGGAGGTGGTGACGGTCGGGGTCAGCGATGTGCAGACCATCTCCGAGTCCCTGACCATGGTGGGCCCCGGAGTCGGCGCGGTGGTCGCGTATCTCGTGGTGGCCGGGGTGCTGACGGCGATCTCCGCGCCGCTGGCTGCCGTCATCCTGCTGGGCCTGCCGCTGATGGCGCTGCTTCTCGGACCGCTGCTGCGGCGGCTGCAGGGCACCGAAGGGGCGTACCGCGAGCGGCAGAGCGGGCTGACGGCCCGGATCGGGGACCTGGCAGGGGGCCTGCGGGTGCTCAACGGCCTGGGCGGCAAGGAGCTGTACGCGGACGGCTTCCGGCGGGCCTCGCGGGACCTGCGGGAACAGGGGTACCGGGTCGGGGCGGTGACCAGCTGGGTGCAGGCGCTGGGCACGGGCCTGCCGACGCTGTTCCTGGCCCTGGTGACCTGGCTGGCGGCGCGGCTGACGGCCCGGGGGGACATCACGGTGGGCCAACTGGTCTCGGTGTACGGCTATGTGGCGGTGCTGGTGGGGCCGGTGGCGTTCTTCATCGAGGGTTCCTACCAGCTCAATCGGGGCCTGGTGGCGGCCCGACGGGTCGTACGCTTCCTGACCCTGGAGCCCGCCGCCGATACCGGCACCCGGGACGCCCCCGGCGGGCAGGCCCCCTTCCACGACCCGGCGTCCGGGGTCGAGGTGGCACCGGGGCGGCTCACCGCCCTGGTCAGCGCCCGGCCCGCCGACTCCGCCGACATCGTGGACCGGTTCGGACGCTTCGGCGGATCGGCGGCCGCGTGGGGCGGCGTACGCCTGGACGAGATCGAGCTGCGCCATGTACGGGCCCGGGTGCTGGTCGCCGACAACGAAGCCGACCTGTTCGCCGGGACGTTGCGGGACATGGTGACCGGCCGCCGTGAGCACACCGATTCCGCGATCGCCCGGGCCCTGCACGCCGCCGTGGCGGAGGACATCGTCCAGGCGCTGCCGGACGGGCTGGACTCGCGCGTCGACGCCCAGGGCCGCAGCCTGTCCGGCGGCCAGCGGCAGCGCGTACGCCTGGCCCGGGCGCTGCTGGCCGACCCGGAGGTGCTGCTGGCGGTCGAGCCGACCTCGGCCCTGGACGCGCACACCGAGGCGGCGGTCGCGGCCCGGCTGCATACGTACCGCGAGGGCCGTACGACCGTCGTGACCGGTACCTCGCCACTGCTGCTGGAGCGGGCGGACGCCGTGTACTACCTGGTCGAGGGCAGGGCCGCCGCGGTCGGCACCCACCGCGAACTGCTGGACGCCGAGCCGGGATACCGGGCCCTGGTGGCCAGGGACTCCGATGTCGACGCCGAGGAGACCGTGGCATGACCGCCCTGCCGATCGCCGGACCGGCCGACGTGCGCCGGGCCGTGCTGCGCCTGATCCGCGCCGACGGCCGCACCTTCGCCACCCTCCTGGCCGTCAACTCCCTCTCGGCATGCACCGGGCTGGCCGGGCCGTGGCTGCTCGGCCGCATCATCGACGAGGTCCGGGCGGGCTCCGGGACCGGGGCGGTGGACCGGCTGGCGCTGGTCATCGTCGCCGGCGCGCTGGTCCAGCTGCTGCTGGCCCGATACGCCCGCTACATCGGTTTCCGCTTCGGCGAACGTATTCTGGCCGGCGTCCGCGAGCAGTTCGTCGACCGGGCTCTCGCACTGCCGGCCTCAGTGGTGGAACGAGCCGGGGCCGGTGATCTGACGGCCCGGGGCACCGGCGATGTCACGTCGATCGCGTCGAGCCTGCGCGATGTCGGGCCCACGATGTTCGTCTCGGCCGTGCAGTGCCTGTTCCTGTTCGGCGCGGTCTTCGTGATCGACCCGGTGCTCGGCGGCATCGGCCTGCTCGGCCTGATCGGCATCCGGTACGCACTGCGCTGGTACCTGCGGCGCGCCCGGGACGCGTATCTCGCCGAGGGCGCCACCAACTCCGAGGTCGCCGGGATCCTGGCGGCCACAGCCGCCGGGGCGCGTACCGTCGAGGCCTTCGGCCTGCAGGAACAGCGGCTGGCGGCGAGCGGGGACGCCATCGAGGAGAGCCGGCGCAAGCGGTTCGCCACGCTGGCGCTGCGGAGCGTGTTCTTCCCGGCCGTGGAGATCTCGTATCTCGTCCCGGTGACCGGCGTGCTCGTCGTGGGGGCTCTCCTGCACGCCCACGGCGCGGTCAGCGTGGGCGCGGTGGCCGCCGCCGCGCTGTACCTGCGGCAGGTCGCCGAGCCGCTGGACCAGATCCTGATGTACTTCGAGCAACTCCAGTCCAGCAGCGCCTCCTTCGCCCGCATCGAGGGCCTGGCCGCGGCCCCGCGCGCCTCCTCGGCGGCCTCCCCGGTGCCGGACGGCGACCTCATCGAGGTCTCCGGTGTCCGCTACGCCTACGACGACGGCGCCGGCCCGGAAGTCCTGCACGGCATCGACCTGACCGTCCGCCCCGGCGAACGCCTCGCCGTCGTCGGCCCGTCCGGCGCCGGCAAGTCCACGCTCAGCCGGCTGCTCGCCGGCATCGACGCCCCGGTGTCCGGGTCCGTCACGGTCGGCGGCGTCCCCGTCTGCGACCTCGGCCCCGAGCAACTGCGCCGCCACGTCGTCCTGGTCACCCAGGAACACCACGTCTTCCTCGGCACCCTGCGCGACAACCTGCTCATCGCCGCTCCCTCCGCCACCGACCCCGAGCTCCTCGCCGCCCTCGCCACCGTCGGCGCCGACTGGGCCACCGACCTCGACTCCTCCCCCAGCCTCGACGGCTCCCAGGCCCAGCAACTTGCCCTCGCCCGCGTCGTCCTGGCCGACCCCCACACGCTCATCCTCGACGAGGCCACGGCTCTGCTCGATCCCCGTACCGCCCGCCACACCGAGCGCGCGCTGGTCTCCGTACTGGCGGGGCGCACCGTCATCGCCATCGCCCACCGGCTGCACACCGCGCACGACGCGGACCGGGTCGCCGTCATGGAGGGCGGCCGGCTGACGGAACTCGGCACGCACGACGCGCTCGTGGCGGCGGGTGGGGCGTACGCGGCGCTGTGGCATTCCTGGCACGGCGACCCGACGGTCTGAGCCGATTTCAGCCCGGTTCCACGGGCGTGTCACCGCCGCAAATTTTGCGTACGGTTTGCGCCACCCATGCGGCCCCTATGCAGGGGCTTTGCGACAGAGGGATAACCCTCAAGTCTTCCTCGGGCCAATGACATGTACGGGTAAAGAGTGGCAGCCTTCAGCCAGCTATCGCACAGGACTCGAACAGCAGCGCCATAGCAATTGGTCATTCCCCCCGCACGGCTCAACTCCACCGTCACAGTCGTAGGAGTACGAGAGTGAGACGATCCCCCCGCAAGGCTGTCGCAGCCGCATCGCTGGTTGCCTCCGCCGCATTCCTGGCCGTCGGCCTCCCGTCGACCGCCGCCAACGCGAAGCCCGCCCCCCACCTCAGTCCCCTCCGCGCAGGCGCCACGCAGGCACAGCTCTCCCCCGCCCAGCGCACCGCGCTGATCAAGGCCGCCGACGCCAAGACCGGCGTCACCGCCAAGTCGCTGGCCCTGGGCGCCAAGGAGAAGCTGGTCGTCAAGGACGTCGTCAAGGACGGCGACGGCACCGTCCACACCCGCTACGAGCGCACCTACGCCGGACTCCCGGTGCTCGGTGGCGACCTCGTCGTGCACACGCCGCTCGACACGGGCACGTACAGCACGACGTACAACAACAACCGGCACACGGTCTCGGTCCCCACGACCACCGCCACTGTCGCCGTGGCCACCGCCAAGACCAAGGCGATAGCCGCCGCCAAGGCCGCCGACGCCGTCCACCCGGCCGTCAAGAACGCCCGCAAGGTCGTCTGGGCCGCCACCGGCACTCCCAAGCTCGCCTGGGAGACCATCGTCAGCGGTCTCCAGGACGACGGCACGCCGAGTCAGCTGCACGTCATCACCGATGCCGCCACCGGCGCGAAGCTCTCCCAGTTCGAGGGCATCGAGACCAGCACCGGCAACAGCCAGTACAGCGGCACCGTCAACCTCTCCACCACGCTGTCCGGGTCGACGTACCAGCTGTACGACACCACGCGCGGCGGCCACAAGACGTACAGCCTCAGCAACGGCACGTCCGGCACCGGCACCCTGATGACCGACGCGGACGACGTGTGGGGCACCGGCTCCGGCTCCAACACCCAGACCGCCGGTGTGGACGCCGCCTACGGCGCCCAGACGACCTGGGACTTCTACAAGAACACCTTCGGCCGGAGCGGCATCAAGAACGACGGCGTCGCCGCCTACTCCCGCGTCCACTACAGCACCGCGTACGTCAACGCGTTCTGGGACGACTCCTGCTTCTGCATGACCTACGGCGACGGCGCGAGCAGCACCCACGCCCTCACCTCGCTCGACGTCGCGGGCCACGAGATGAGCCACGGCGTCACCTCCAACACCGCGGGCCTGAACTACACCGGTGAGTCCGGCGGCCTCAACGAGGCCACCTCCGACATCTTCGGCACCGGCGTCGAGTTCTACGCCGCCAACAGCAGCGACGTCGGTGACTACCTCATCGGCGAGAAGATCGACATCAACGGCGACGGCACCCCGCTGCGCTACATGGACGAGCCCGACAAGGACGGCGGCTCCGCCGACAGCTGGTACTCCGGCGTCGGCAACCTGGACGTCCACTACTCCTCGGGCCCGGCGAACCACATGTTCTACCTGCTCTCCGAGGGCAGCGGCTCCAAGACCATCAACGGCGTCACCTACAACAGCCCGACCTCCGACGGCGTCGCCGTCGCCGGCATCGGCCGGGCCGCGGCGCTGCAGATCTGGTACAAGGCGCTCACCACCTACATGACGAGCACCACCAACTACGCCGGTGCCCGCACCGCCGCGCTGTCGGCCGCCTCGTCGCTGTACGGCGCCAGCTCCGCCCAGTACGCCGGTGTCGGCAACGCCTTCGCCGGTATCAACGTCGGTGCCCACATCACCGTCCCGACCTCGGGCGTGACCGTCACCAACCCGGGCAGCCAGTCCGCCACCGTCGGCACTGCGGTCAGCCTGTCGATCACGGCCAGCAGCACCAACAGCGGCTCGCTGACCTACGCCGCCACCGGCCTGCCCACCGGCCTGTCGATCAGCTCCTCGACCGGCGCGATCACCGGCACCCCGACCACGGCGGGCAGCTACAGCACCACCGTCACGGTCACCGACAGCACCGGCGCCACCGGCACGGCCGCCTTCACCTGGACGGTCACCGCCGCCGGCAGCAGCACCTGCACCTCGGCGCAACTGCTGGGCAACGCGGGCTTCGAGTCCGGGGCCACCACCTGGACCGCGTCCAGCGGCGTCATCACCAGCTCCACCAGCCAGGCGGCCCGTACCGGCTCGTACAAGGCCTGGCTCGACGGCTACGGATCGACGCACACGGACACCCTGTCCCAGTCGGTGACGATCCCGAGCGGCTGCACCGGCACCACCTTCACCTTCTACATCCACATCGACTCGGCAGAGACCACCACCAGCACCGCGTACGACAAGCTGACGGTCACCGCCGGATCCACCACCCTGGCCACCTACTCCAACCTGAACAAGGCCACCGGGTACGTCCAGAAGTCCTTCAGCCTCTCGGCCTTCGCCGGGACGACCGTCGCCCTGAAGTTCAGCGGCGTCGAGGACTCCTCGCTCCAGACCAGCTTCGTCATCGACGACACGGCGGTCACCACGTCGTAAGGGTCGTAAACACCTGGTAGCGACGTAGATCACACTGGGCGACGTGGACCACCATGCTAAGGTGGTCCACGTTGCTCGTGTGGTACCCATGAACTTTGTGTGCGCCAGATTGAATGCGATCTGGCGCACTTTTGTTTTTCCGGCTGTGTCCGGTGTGGGAACCCATCCCCCTGAAGGAGACAGTTATGGCCACCGGAACCGTGAAGTGGTTCAACTCGGAAAAGGGCTTCGGCTTCATTGAGCAGGACGGCGGCGGCGCCGACGTCTTCGCCCACTACTCGAACATAGCGGCTCAGGGCTTCCGTGAGCTCCTCGAGGGCCAGAAGGTCGAGTTCGACGTCACGCAGGGCCAGAAGGGCCCGCAGGCGGAGAACATCCGCGCCCTCTGAGCCGACGCTCAGCGCCGGGCGGCCCGCACCACTGGGTGCGGGCCGCCTCGCTCTTTCTGCGCCCCTCGCGCAATTTCGCGGCCCGCCGCGCGGGGGACCGGTGTCACCGCGGGTCGCTGCGCGCCCGTTGTCGCATCCACGAAAGGTCCCCATCTTGCAGTCGTTCTCCGAGCTGCCCCTCGATCCCGCGCTGGTGTCCGCGCTGACCGAGAACGGAGTCACCGAGCCGTTCCCGATCCAGTCCGCGACCCTGCCGGACTCGCTGGCCGGCCGGGACGTGCTCGGCCGCGGCCGCACCGGCTCCGGCAAGACCCTCGCCTTCGGCCTCGCCATGCTCAACCGGCTGGCCGGGCACCGCGCCGACACCAAGCGCCCGCTCGCGCTGGTGCTGGTCCCCACGCGTGAGCTCGCCACCCAGGTCAACGAGGCCCTCGGCCCGTACGCGGCCGCCACCGGCCTGCGTACCGCCGTCGTCTTCGGCGGCACCTCGATCAACCGCCAGATCGACGCCCTGCGCAAGGGCGCCGAGATCCTGGTCGCCACCCCCGGGCGGCTCTTCGACCTCATCGACCGCCGCGCCGTCGCCCTCGACAAGGTCACCATCACCGTCCTCGACGAGGCCGACCAGATGGCCGACATGGGCTTCCTTCCGCAGGTCACCCGGCTGCTGGACCAGGTCGACCCGAACGGCCAGCGGATGCTGTTCTCCGCGACGCTGGACCGGCAGGTCGACAAGCTCGTCAAGCGCTTCCTGTCCAACCCGGTCACGCACTCCGTGGACCCGTCCGCCGCGACGGTCACGACCATGACCCACCACGTCCTGCACGTGGACGACGGCACCAAGCGCGCCACGACGGCGGAGATCGCGAACCGCGAGGGCCGCGTCATCATGTTCGTCGACACCAAGCGCGGCGCGGACCGGCTCACCAAGCACCTGCTGGGCCAGGGCGTACGCGCTGTCGCCCTGCACGGCGGCAAGTCGCAGCCGCAGCGGGACCGGGCCCTGGACCACTTCCGCGAGGGCCGGGCCACGGCTCTCGTCGCCACGAACGTCGCGGCCCGCGGCATCCACATCGACGGCCTCGACCTGGTCGTGAACGTCGACCCGCCGACCGAGGCGAAGGACTACCTGCACCGCGGCGGCCGTACGGCTCGCGCCGGTGAGTCCGGCACGGTCGTCACCCTCGTCCTGCCCGAGCAGCGCCGCGAGACCGCCCGCCTCATGACCGCCGCCGGCATCCGCCCCAACACCGCCCGCGTCCGCCCCGGCGACCCCGAGCTCATCAAGGTCACCGGCGCCCGCCGCCCCTCCGGCACGGCCGTCGTCGTGGCCGACCTCACCCCCACGGCTCCCGCCGCCGCCCCCGGCGCCGCCGCCACCCGGCGCCGGCGCCCCCGCCGCCCCGCCGCGGCCCCCGGCGCCGGCTTCGGCGTCGGCCAGACCCGCGGCAAGTCCGCCTCGTCCGCCGGGCGCGGCGGCGCGGCGGGCCGCAGGGCGCGGCGCGACGGCTGACCCTGGGAGGGCCCAGGGTCAGGGGCAGATGTAGGTGAACCAGGTGCCGGCCGTACGGGCCGCCGGGGAGACGATCCGCAGCTCCGCGCGGGCGCGGTACGTCCCCTGCCCGTGGAACGTCCACAGCAGGCGCAGCCGCGTCTGCTTCCGGCCGGCCGGCACCTTCTCGTGGAGCAGTCCCGATCGGGTGCCGTCACTGCGAAACCAGCGGTAGTCGATGGTGCCGCCCGCGCCGTTGGTGCGCACCGCGGCGACCACGCGGGCCGTCCCGTCGCAGCCGGGAGCCCCGGACTCGGTGGCCACGGTCACCTCACGGACCGCCAGGTCCGGGCCGATCCGCTGCCAGGCCAGGAACGCCAGGACGACGACGAGGACAGCCGCCGCCAGGGCGTAACGCCGGAGCCCGGCGCGGCGTCGCCCACCCCCGGGCGGTCCGCCGAGGGGGACCGGGAACGGCAGGGTGGCGGTCACTCCCGGGCCGAAGCGCAGCACCGCGCCCTCGACGCGGTCGGGAAGCACGACGGTGCGCTCCGGCTCGGGCTCCGCTTCCGGCTCGGCCCGCCTGGTCGGCCCCTCCTCCGGAATGCGGAACCACGAGTCGTCGAGCACGGTCGCGCTGTACTCGGGCGCGGCGTCCGCCACCGGCGCACCGGTGTCCGCCCTGTCCACCCTGGCCAGGTGCACCGTGGCGTCGTCCGGCACCTTGTCCTGGGGCTCGTTCATCGGATGCCGCACTGCCGGGTGACGATCTGCTGGGAGGAACCGCCTGCCGCAGCCGCCGGGCTGGTGGTGGCCAGCGCACCCCAGTAGCAGCCGGCCCCGCTGTAGGTGTGGGTGGGGGCGGGGCTGACGGTGTACTGCGTGCTGCCGCTGAGGGTGTACGTCTGCGGGCTGCCGTCCTGCGTGCCCAAGGTGCCCTTGGTGTCGCTGACGTACCAGGTGACGGTCAGCGTCACCGGTCCGGCGCCGTCCGTGCCGACGGTCACGGAGGCACTCGCGGTCGCCGCTCCGGTCTGCTGCAGCGCGGTCAGCGAAATGGACGTCACCTTCACGGCGGGGGCGGTGCTCGACGAGGGCGAGGCCGAGGCCGACGATGACGGGGTCGCCGACGGCGTGCCGGACGTCGAAGGCGGTGCCGCCAAGGTCTCGGCGGCCGTGGCCGTGGGTGTCGGCGTGGCCGAATCCGTGGCCGCCGCCGACGCCGAGGGCGAGGGCGATCCGGAGTCCGTCGTGCTCGCCGACGGCGACGCGGTGGGCGCGAAAGTGGTCATGGCCACGGTCTCGGTCGTCGTCTGGCCGGGTCCGCCGCCCGTGGCCATGGCCGTGAAGGTGAGCGCGCCGGCCAGCACGAGGACGCCCGCTCCGACCAGCAGCCCGCGTCGGCCGGACCATCGGCCGAACCCGGCGCCGCCGCCGAGCACCGTGGTGGCCAGCGCGGTGCTCCCGGCCCCGGTCCCGCCTCCGGCCGACGGGAAGAGCAGCGGCAACAGTGCGGCCAGGGCGGCCAGTTTGCGCTGCCCGCGCTCCTCCCAGTCCTCGCCGTACGCCGCTCCCGCGATCTCCTCCAGCTCGGTGACGAACGCGGCGGCGTCCGCCGGCCTGTCCGCCGGGTCCTTGGCCAGCCCGCGCAGAATCAGCGGGCGCACCTCCTCCGGCGCCCGCTCGGCGGGGATGGGCGCGGTGACGTGACGCAGCGCCAGCTCGGCGAAGTTGTCGCCGGTGTACGGCTTCTCGCCGGTCAGGCACTCGAAGAAGGTGGCGGTGGCGGCGTAGACGTCCGTCGCCGGTGAGGCGGCCCCGCCGTTCCACTGCTCCGGGGCCATGTACGGCGGGGTCCCGGCGATGCCCGACGACGTCGCGCCACTGCGCACGGCGATGCCGAAGTCGACCAGCTTGGAGGCCCCGTCGGCGGCCACCAGAACGTTCTCCGGCTTGTAGTCGCGGTGTACCACCCCTGCCCGGTGCGCCGCCGCCAGCCCCAGCAGCGAGCCCTTGAGCACGGCCAGCGCCGCCTCGGGGCCGGTCGCCCCCTCGTGCCGCAGCAGGGCCCGCAGGGCGATCCCGTCCACCAGCTCCATCACGATGGCCGCGCCGTCCGGCGACTCGACGTACTCGTACAGGCCGGTGACGTACGGCGATCGCAGGTCACCGAGCAGCTGGGCCTCGCCGCGGAACTCCAGCACGAAGCCGGAGTCCGTCCGCAGCTCCTCGCCGAGGTACTTCACCGCCACCGGCGTGCCCGTCACCTCGTGCACCGCCAGGACGACCCGCCCGCCCGACCCCTCGCCGAGCTCTCTGACCTCGGTGTACCCGGGGACCGCCCAACCGCTCATCTCGCTGTCCTCCCCCAGGCCGCCCGCCCCGGCGGCCGTCCCCTTCACAGACAACTTCCGGCCACGTCCGGTTCCCGGATGGCCGGGTTGCGCAGCCCGCCGGCTGCGCTGTGCCCTCAATCGCCGGACGGGCTGAATTCAGCCCGTCCGGCGATTGAGGACGGAACCGGGACCCGGAGGGACCCGGTGAACCGCGTCACCGCGCTACCGCAGGACGCCCGCCGTCATGCCTTCCGACTCCGCCGGTACGGCGATGAGCCCCGGCTCGGCCGGGGAGGCCAGCAGCCGGTGCGTCGGGAGGACGCGCACCGTGTACCCAAAGGGCCCGGTGCGGTCGAGGGTGAGGGGGCCCTCGAAGTGCCAGCGGCCGTCGACGTCGGGCCGCCCGCCGGGCTTCAGCGAGACAACGGTCGGGTCGGCGATCCGGTCGGAGTCGTCGACCCGGCCCGAGACCGCCTGGACATCCACATCGCCCGGTTCCAGCTCGCCCAGGGCGACCTGGACCCGCACCGTGAGCGTGGATCCCAGCTCCGGGGAGTCCCCGACCGCGCCCGCCTCGACGTGCTCGACGGAGACCCGGGGCCACTGCTCGCGAAGCCGCCGCTTCCACACGGCGAGCTCCCGCGCGGCGTCACCGCTGACCGCCCGGTGCGCGCGGGCGGCGGGGGCGTAGAGCTGCGAGACGTAATCGCGCACCATGCGCCCGGCGAGAACCTTCGGGCCGAGGGTGGTGAGGGTGTGGCGGACCATCTCGATCCACCGCTTGGGGAGCCCGCCGCCGTGTCCGCCGAGGTCGTAGAACCGGGGCGCGACCTGTTGTTCCAGCAGGTCGTAGAGGGCGGCGGCCTCCAGGTCGTCCCGGCGGTCCTCGTCGGTGAGGCCGTCGGCGGTGGGGATGGCCCAGCCGTTGTTGCCGTCGAACCACTCGTCCCACCAGCCGTCGAGGACGGACAGGTTGAGGCAGCCGTTGAGGGCGGCCTTCATGCCGGAGGTGCCGCAGGCCTCCAGCGGGCGGAGCGGGTTGTTGAGCCAGACATCGCACCCGGGGTAGAGATGCTGGGCCATGGCCATGTCGTAGTCGGGCAGGAAGACGATCCGGTGCCGGACCCGGGGATCGTCGGCGAACCGGACCAGTTCCTGGACGAGCCGTTTGCCGCCGTCGTCGGCGGGGTGGGCCTTGCCCGCGACGACGATCTGGATCGGCCGCTCGGGGTGGAGCAGCAGCTCCATCAGCCGGTCCTGGTCGCGGAGCATCAGGGTGAGGCGTTTGTACGAGGGGACGCGGCGGGCGAAGCCGATGGTGAGGACGTCGGGGTCCAGGACGTCGTCGACCCAGCCCAGCTCGGCGAGCCCGGCGCCGCGCTGCCGCCAGGAGGCGCGCACGCGGTGGCGTACGTCCTCCACGAGCTGCTCGCGCAGCAGCCGCCGGGTCTCCCAGACGGCGGCGTCCGGGATGTCGGCGACGGACTCCCAGCGGTCGGACAGGCCGATCATCATGGCGTCCTCGGCCCGTTGCGCGCCGATCTGCCGGGCGCCGAGCCGGAAGACCTCGGGCGCGACCCAGGTGGGGGCGTGGACGCCGTTGGTGATGGAGCTGATCGGCACCTCGTCGGGGTCGAAGCCTGGCCAGAGCCCGGCGAACATCTCCCGGCTGACGGCCCCGTGCAGGGTGGAGACGCCGTTGGCGCGCTGGGCGAGGCGCAGGCCCATCACGGCCATGTTGAAGACGTTCGGGTCGCCGCCCGAGTAGGTCTCCATGCCGAGCTCCAGGACCCGCTGGACGTCGACGCCGGCCAGTTCGCCGCCGTCGCCCAGATGCCTGGCCACGAGTTCGCGGTCGAAGCGGTCGATGCCGGCCGGGACGGGGGTGTGGGTGGTGAAGACGGTGCCGGCGCGCACCGCTTCGAGGGCGGAGTCGAAGTCCCCGCCGAGTTCCCTTATGCGTTCCAGGCCCAGGAAGCCGGCGTGGCCCTCGTTGGTGTGGAAGACCTCGGGAGCGGCGTGTCCGGTGAGCCGGCAGTAGGTGCGCACTGCGCGCACGCCGCCGATGCCGAGCAGCATCTCCTGGAGGAGCCGGTGCTCGCTGCCGCCGCCGTAGAGGCGGTCGGTGACATCGCGCTCGTTGGGGTGGTTCTCCTCGACGTCGGAGTCGAGGAGCAGCAGCGGTACGCGCCCGACCTGGGCCTTCCAGATGTGCGCGCGCAGGCTGCGGCCGCCGGGGAGGGCGAGGACGACGACGCAGGGGCTGCCGTCGTCCTCCCGGAGCAGGCCCAGCGGAAGCTCGTTGGGGTCGAGGACGGGGTACTGCTCCTGCTGCCAGCCCTCGCGGGACAGGGACTGGCGGAAGTAGCCGTGGCGGTAGAGCAGGCCGACGCCGATCAGGGGCACACCCAGATCGCTGGCGGCCTTCAGGTGGTCCCCGGCCAGGATTCCGAGCCCGCCGGAGTACTGCGGCAGGGCGGCGGTGATCCCGAACTCGGGCGAGAAGTAGGCGATGGCGGAGGGGAGTTCGGCCGGTTCCGCTTCCGCGCTCTGGTACCAGCGCGGGTTGGTGAGGTAGTCGCTCAGGTCCTCCGAGGCGGTGCTGAGCCGCCGCAGGAACCGGCGGTCCTGGGCGAGGGCACTCAGCCGCTGCTTGGACACGGCCCCGAGGAGCCGCACCGGGTCCCCGGCAGCGGCCCGCCATCCGTCCGGGTCTACGGACTGGAAGAGCTCACGGGTCTCGGGGTGCCAGGACCAGCGCAGGTTCTGCGCGAGTTCCTGGAGCGGACGTAGAGGTTCGGGCAGGACAGTTCGCACGGTGAATCGACGAATAGCCTTCACGACTCGAAGGTAGCTCCGCTACCCCGTCGGGTTCCCGCACATCCGCGCATTCCGGTCGGCCGGTGTCGGCCGGTGGGTCGGCACGATGTCGGCCGGGAATCGCCAGTTCTGGCGGGTACGCAACAAAAATCTTGGACCGGCAACCTTCCGCATCGCGGTGGCGACCCTCACATTAGTAAGGGCTTTCCCCCCTAGGAGGTGCCATGCGACGCCCGCACCCGCACGTGCCCGCGCCCGGCCCGAGCTCCACCCCGTTATTCACCCGTTCGCTGCTCAGAGCCCTGTTCGCCGGCCTGCTCGCGGCCGGCGGACTGGTCGCGCTGGCCCCCGCCGCGCCCGCCGCGACGGCCCGTCAGATGGAGGCCCTGGACCGTGGCGTAGTAAGCGTGCACACCGACTCCGGCAACCTGGTGAGCTGGCGATGGCTGGCCACCGACCCGGACGACGTGGCCTTCAACGTCTACCGCGCCGGCACCAAAGTGAACTCCTCCCCCATCACCGGCTCGACGAACTACTTCCACTCCGGAGCCCCCTCCCAGGCGGACTACACCGTCCGGGCCGTCGTGAACGGCGTCGAGCAGACGGACTCCGTCCACGCCGTCCAGTTCCGCACCGGCTACAAGGACGTCCCGATCACCCCGCCCGCCGGCGGCACCACCCCCGACGGGGTCGCGTACACCTACGAGGCCAATGACGCGAGCGTCGGCGACCTCGACGGCGACGGGGCCCTGGACTTCGTCCTGAAGTGGAACCCCACCAACGCCAAGGACAACTCGCAGTCCGGCTACACCGGCAACACGGTCATCGACGGCATCAAGCTCGACGGCACCCGCCTGTGGCGCATCGACCTCGGCCGCAACATCCGCTCCGGCGCCCACTACACCCAGTTCCAGGTCTACGACTACGACGGCGACGGCCGCGCCGAGGTCGCGATGAAGACCGCCGACGCCACCGTCGACGGCGTCGGCACCACCATCGGCAGCGCCTCCGCCGACTACCGCAACAGCAGCGGCTACGTCCTGTCCGGGCCCGAGTACCTGACCATGTTCAACGGCCTGACCGGCGCCGCCATGGCCACCGTGGACTACGTCCCCGCCCGGGGCACCGTCTCCTCCTGGGGCGACTCCTACGGCAACCGCGTGGACCGCTTCCTGGCCGGCACCGCCTACCTGGACGGCGCCCGCCCCTCCCTGATCATGGCGCGCGGCTACTACACCCGTACCGTGATCGCCGCCTGGGACTGGCGCGGCGGGGCCTTCACCCGCCGCTGGACCTTCGACACCAACAGCTCCACCAACACCGGCAAGGGCTACGACGGCCAGGGCTCGCACAGCCTGTCCATCGGCGACGTCGACTCCGACGGCAAGGACGAGATCGTCTACGGCGCGATGGCCGTGGACGACAACGGCAGCGGCCTGTGGACGACGAAGACCGGGCACGGCGACGCCCAGCACCTCGGCGACCTCGACCCCGCCAACCCCGGCCTGGAGTACTTCAAGGTCTCCGAGTCCACCTCCCAGCCCGCCGAGCTGTACATCGACCCGGCCAACGGCCAGATCCTGTGGCAGCTCGCCTCCTGCGGCTGCGACAACGGCCGCGGCGTCGCGGGCGACATCTACGCCGGCAACGACGGCGCCGAGGTCTGGTCCGCCTCCGACAGCTACATCCGCGACGAGGCCGGCGCCACCAAGGGCCGCGAGCCGTCCTCCGTCAACTTCCTGTCCTGGTGGGACGGCGACACCACCCGCGAACTGCTGGACGGCACGCACATCGACAAGTACGGCACCAGCGCCGACACCCGGCTGCTGACCGGCGCGAGCGTGCACTCCAACAACAGCACCAAGGCGACCCCGTCCCTGTCCGGCGACATCCTCGGCGACTGGCGCGAGGAGGTGGTCTGGCCGACCACCGACAACACGGCGCTGCGGATCTACTCGACCCCGTACGAGACCGGCACCCGCATCACCACGCTGCTGCACGACTCCCAGTACCGGACCGCGCTGGCCTGGCAGAACACCGCCTACAACCAGCCGCCCCACCCGAGCTTCTTCATCGGCAACGGCATGGCCACCGCCCCGCGCCCGCTGATCTACACCCCCTGATCCACCCCACAGACCTCACAACTCCGTCCCCTCGCGGAAATCCATCCACCCCCACTGGAGGTAGGGACGAATGCACAAGTTACGCATGCGCGCTTTCACCGGGATCCTCTCGGCGATCGCGCTCACCGTCACCGCGCTCATCACCGGGACCGCCCTGTCGACGGCCGACGCCGCCACCTGGCCCACGGCCACCAGCTCGGTCGGCACCGGCTCCACCATCTCGGTGTCCGGCACCAAGGACTACGGCTACGCCCGCTACTACGGCACCGGTGACCTGGGCACGGGCAGCCAGGACGAGGACCAGGGCCCGATCTTCGAGCTCGCCGACGGGGCGACGCTGAAGAACGTCATCATCGGCTCCCCGGCCGCCGACGGGGTGCACTGCCTGGGCAGCTGCACCCTGCAGAACGTGTGGTGGGAGGACGTCGGCGAGGACGCGGCCACCTTCCTGGGCTCCTCCTCCTCGACCGTCCACACCGTCTACGGCGGCGGCGCGAAGGAGGCCTCGGACAAGGTCTTCCAGTTCAACGGCGCCGGCAAGCTGGTCATCACGAAGTTCGCGGCGAAGAACTTCGGCACCCTCGTCCGCTCGTGCGGCAACTGCAAGACGCAGTACAAGCGGTCGATCATCCTCAACACCGTCGAGGTGACCTACAAGGGCAGCAGGATCGCCGGCATCAACACCAACTACGGCGACTCGGTGGCCCTGCGGGCCATCACCATCATCGGGGACACCAGCAAGAAGATCATCCCCTGCCAGAAGTACATCGGGAACAACACCGGCGCCGAGCCGACCACCAACGGCACAAGCGCCGACGGCACCTACTGCAACTACAGCACCTCCGACATCACCTATCAGTGACCCAATAGGTAAGGGTTGCCCAACTGAGGGCCCACAGGGGCGGTTTGGCCGATTCTGCCCCTGTGGGCCCCTTGTATGCGCCCCTCGCATCACGAGAGCCTTTCCTGTGACGCAAGAGGAGGGGACTTCCGTCATGGCAATTCCACGTATCAGGATCAGGCGGCTCGCGGCCGCCCTGACCGCCGCCACCGCGGCCGCGGTACTGTCCGCCGTCACCTTTCCCGCCCACGCCGCGCCCGTCGAGGGCCGCATACTCGGCGCCGGTTCGCCGGGTTCCGTGGGCGGCAGCTACATCGTCACGCTCAAGCAGGACTCCGGGATCGAGGCGCCGTCCGCGGCCGGGAAACAACTCGCCGCCAAGTACGGGGGCAGGGTCAGCCAGACCTACAGCGAGGTGCTCAACGGCTACGCCCTCAAGCTCGACGAGACCGGGGCCAAACGCCTCGCCGCCGACCCGGCGGTGGCCTCGGTCACCCAGGACACCAGAGTGTCGCTGGACCACACCCAGCCCGACCCGCCCTCGTGGGGCCTGGACCGGATCGACCAGCCGGCCCTGCCGCTCGACAGGTCCTACAGCTGGCCGGAGGCGGCCGGGGCAGGCGTGAACGTGTACGTCATCGACACCGGCGTGCGCGTCTCCCACCACGAGTTCGGCGGCCGGGCCTCGTACGGCTGGGACTTCGTCGACAACGACGCGACCGCGCAGGACGAGAACGGCCACGGCACCCATGTCTCGGGGACCATCGCGGGCGAGACCTACGGCGTGGCCAAGCAGGCCGGCATCGTCGGCGTCCGCGTGCTCGACGCGGACGGCTCCGGGACCACCGCCCAGGTGATAGCGGGCATCGACTGGGTCACCCAGCACGCCCGGAAACCGGCGGTGGCCAATATGTCGCTCGGCGGCCTGGCCAACACCCAGCTCGACACCGCGGTCCGCAACGCCATCGCCGCCGGGGTGACCTTCACGGTCGCCGCGGGCAACGACGGACTCCCGGCCTCGCTGTACTCACCCGCCCGGGTGAGCGAGGCGCTGACCGTCGCGGCGAGCGACGACACCGACGCCAGGGCGGGCTTCTCGAACTGGGGGGCACGAGTCGATCTCTTCGCGCCCGGGGTGGACATCACTTCGTCCGTCAACACCGGCGACACCGCGAGCGACACCTATTCCGGTACATCGATGGCCGCACCGCACGTCGCCGGAGCCGCCGCGCTCTACCTGTCCGGCCACCCGGCGGCAACCCCGGCCCAGGTCGGCCGGGCCCTGATCGACGCCTCCGCGAAAGGCGTGGTCACGGGGGCTGGACTCGCGACACCGAACCGCCTGCTTCAGGTCACCGGCTGACCCCGAGAAGCCGCCGCAGGGCCCCGCCGAACGGCGGGGCCCCAGGCTTGCCCGGGCGACAGGGCCCGGCCATTTCGGGGCATTCGCAACTTACGCGCGCGTAGCCCTTCCCTAGGGGTATTCAGCCGTCATCCAATGGGCAGGCTCCCCCAAGCGCAACGCGGCGCACCCCCGGTACATCTCCCGCCCCAAGCCAGCCCAGCCAGCGCGGACAGGAGCCGCCATGCCCGACGCGGTCGACCAGAGCAACATTCAGGCGCAGATACCAGTAAAAAGGACGAAGACACGCCATCCGCAACCGCCACCTCCCGGCAAGAGCAAGAAGAGCAGCAAGAGCAAGAAGCGCCAGGAGGAGCCCCCAGCACCGACAGGTGAGGCAATGATCGGCCGTATCCCCGTCCTGGACATCCGCCCGCTCGTGGACTGCGGGCGCAGGCCCGCGAAGGCGGTCGCCGGCGAGACCCTACAGGTGACCGCGACGGTCTTCCGGGAAGGCCACGACGCGGTGGCCGCCAATGTCGTGCTGCGGGACCCGGCCGGGCGCAGCGGTCCCTGGACGCCGATGCGGGAGCTGGCCCCGGGCACCGACCGCTGGGGCGCCGAGGTCACCCCGGCCTCGGAGGGCCGGTGGACGTACACCGTGGAGGCCTGGAGCGATCCACTCGCGACCTGGCGGCACAACGCGGGCATCAAGATCCCGGCGGGCATGGACACCGAACTGGTGCTCGCCGAGGGCGCGGAGCTGTACGAGCGCGCGGCCGCCGGCGTCCCCAAGAAGCACGGGCGGGCGGTGGTGCTGGCCGCCGTGGACGTCCTGCGCGACGAGACGCGCCCGCCCTCGGCGCGCCATGCCGCCGTCATCGCCCCGGAGGTCGACCGGATCCTGGCCCGCTATCCGCTGCGCGAACTCGTGAGCGCCTCGCGTCCCGCCGCGCTGATGGTGGAGCGCAAGAGAGCCCTGTTCGGCTCCTGGTACGAGTTCTTCCCCCGCTCCGAGGGCGCGGTCGTGGACCCGCGCGGCATCAAGCCGCCGAAGTCCGGCACCTTCCGCACCGCCGCCAAGCGGCTGCCGGCCGTCGCCGCGATGGGCTTCGACGTCGTCTACCTGCCGCCGATTCACCCGATCGGGTCAGCCTTCCGCAAGGGCCCCAACAACTCGCTGACCCCCGGCCCGCACGACGTCGGCTCCCCCTGGGCGATCGGCTCCCCCGAGGGCGGGCACGACGCCATCCACCCGGACCTGGGCACCATCGAGGACTTCGACCACTTCGTGGAGTGCGCCCGCGAGCTGCGGATGGAGGTCGCCCTCGACTTCGCGCTGCAGTGCTCGCCGGACCACCCCTGGGTGTCCAAGTACCCCGAGTGGTTCACCCACCGGGCGGACGGCACTATCGCATACGCCGAGAATCCACCGAAGAAGTACCAGGACATTTACCCGATCGCCTTCGACGCCGACTTCAATGGGCTTGTGAAGGAGACCGAGCGGGTCCTGCGGCACTGGATGGACCACGGCGTGCGGATCTTCCGGGTCGACAATCCGCACACCAAACCGGTGGTCTTCTGGGAGAAGGTGATCGGCGACATCAACCGCACCGACCCCGATGTCATCTTCCTCGCCGAGGCCTTCACCCGCCCCGCGATGATGCGCACCCTCGGGCAGATCGGCTTCCAGCAGTCGTACACGTACTTCACTTGGCGCAACACCAAGGAAGAACTCACCGACTACCTCACCGAGCTGTCCGGCGAGGCCGCGGACTCCATGCGGCCCAACTTCTTCGTCAACACCCCGGACATCCTCCACGCCTATCTGCAGCACGGCGGACGCCCCGCCTTCGCCATCCGCGCGGTGCTCGCCGCGACGCTGGTCCCGACGTGGGGCGTGTACGCCGGATTCGAGCTGTACGAGAGCGCGCCCGTGCGCGAGGGCAGCGAGGAATACCTACACTCGGAGAAGTACGAGCTCAAGGCCCGCGACTGGGCCGCGGCCGAGGCCGCGGGGCAGTCTCTGGCCCCGCTCATCACGGCATTGAACCGGCTGCGGCGCCGTCACCCGGCACTTCAGCAGTTGCGGCAACTGCGCTTCCACCCCGTGGACAACGACTCGGTGCTGGCGTATTCCAAACGCTGCGGCGACGACGTCGTACTGGTGGTCGTCAACCTCGACCCCCACCACACCCACGAGGCGACCGTGTCGTTGAACATGCCGGAACTCGGCCTCGCCTGGCACGAGTCCTTTCCGGTGCGCGACGAGCTCACCGGAGAGACCTACCACTGGGGCAGGGACAACTATGTGCGCCTGGATCCGGGCCGAGGGCCCGCGCCGGCGCACGTCTTCTCTCTGCGACCTACTCCCGCGACAGGAGGGTCACCCACTTGATCGTCAACGAACCCGTCCCTGACACCTTCGAGGACACCCCCGCCAAGGACCGCGATCCAGACTGGTTCAAGCGGGCGGTTTTCTACGAAGTCCTCGTGCGGTCCTTCCAGGACAGCAACGGCGACGGCGTCGGAGATCTGAAGGGCATCACCGCCAAGCTCGACTACCTGCAATGGCTCGGGGTGGACTGCCTCTGGCTCCCCCCGTTCTTCGCCTCACCGCTGCGCGACGGAGGCTATGACGTCTCCGACTACACCGCGGTACTCCCCGAATTCGGCGACCTCGCCGACTTCGTGGAGTTCGTGGACGCAACCCATCAGCGCGGCATGCGGGTGATCATCGACTTCGTCATGAACCACACGAGCGACCAGCACGAGTGGTTCCAGCAGTCCCGATCCGATCCGGAGGGCCCGTACGGCGACTACTACGTCTGGGCGGACGACGACAAGCAGTATCAGGACGCCCGCATCATCTTCGTCGACACGGAGACCTCCAACTGGACCTTCGACCCGGTGCGCAAGCAGTACTACTGGCACCGGTTCTTCTCCCATCAGCCCGACCTCAACTACGAGAACCCCAAGGTTCAGGAGGAGATCCTCGCCGCGCTGCGGTTCTGGCTCGACCTCGGCATCGACGGCTTCCGCCTGGACGCCGTGCCGTACCTCTACCAGGAGGAGGGGACGAACTGCGAGAACCTCCCGCGCACCCATGACTTCCTGAAGCGGGTCCGCAAGGAGATCGACGCCCACTACCCGGACACGGTGCTCCTGGCCGAGGCCAACCAGTGGCCGGAGGACGTCGTCGACTACTTCGGCGAATTCCGGGGCGGCGGCGACGAGGCCCATATGGCCTTCCACTTCCCCGTCATGCCGCGCATCTTCATGGCGGTGAGACGGGAATCCCGGTATCCGGTCTCGGAAATCCTGGCGAAGACCCCGGCCATTCCGGACGGCTGCCAGTGGGGGATCTTCCTCCGCAACCACGACGAGCTCACGCTCGAGATGGTCACGGACGAAGAGCGCGACTACATGTACTCCGAATACGCCAAGGACCCGCGCATGCGGGCCAACATCGGCATCCGGCGACGACTCGCGCCCCTGCTGGACAACGACCGCAACCAGATCGAGCTGTTCACGGCCCTGCTGCTGTCCCTGCCCGGCTCGCCGATCCTCTATTACGGCGACGAGATCGGCATGGGCGACAACATCTGGCTCGGCGACCGCGACGCGGTGCGGACCCCGATGCAGTGGACGCCCGACCGGAACGCGGGCTTCTCCTCCTGCGACCCCGGGCGGCTTTATCTGCCGACGATCATGGACCCGGTCTACGGCTACCAAGTCACCAATGTGGAAGCCCAGATGTCCAGCCCGTCCTCGCTGCTGCACTGGACGCGGCGGATGACCGAGATCCGCAAGCAGAATCCCGCCTTCGGGCTCGGGTCCTACACGGAGCTGCCGTCCACCAATCCGGCGGTCCTGGCGTTCCTGCGGGAGTACAAGGACGACCTGGTGCTGTGCGTGAACAACTTCTCGCGCTTCGCCCAGCCGACCGAGCTCGACCTGCGCGCCTTCAGCGGCCGGCATCCGGTCGAACTGATCGGCGGGGTGCGCTTTCCCGCCATCGGGGAGTGGCCGTATCTGCTGACCATGGCGGGACACGGCTTCTACTGGTTCCGGCTGCGCCGCGACGCGACATAGTTCCTGGGGCCTTGTTGCCCGGCACGGTTTCGTGCCGGGCAACGAGGGCAGGCTCCCGCCACGCCTTCGCGTATGTACGCCAATTGCCCCACCTGCTCGGATGGTCTTCGTCCGACACGGTCCTTTCGCCGGACGTCCTCCACCTCGCGCCCCTTCACTGAGGGAACTCTGCAGGCTCTCGGCAGGCCGGCCCGGTTTCCGAGGAAAGGACGTCATGTCGGACACCTCGTGGCTTCACTCCTCCCCTGCCTGGACCCCTGTCTCGGACGGGCTGCTCGGGTCGCTCGACCCGCTCCTGCGGGAATGGCTGCCCAGACAGCGCTGGTTCGCCGGGAAGGGCCGTCCGGTCACCGGCTTCGGGCTGGTCTCCGCGACCGAACTGCTGCCCGGGGACGGGCGGATCGGCACCCCGGGGATGCTGCATCTGCTGCTCGACGTCCATCAGCCCGGCCAGCGCCCCGAGTGCTATCAACTCGTCCTCGGCACCCGCCCGCTTCTCCCCCCGCCGCTCGCCCCGGCGTTGATCGGCCACGCGGTCGGCGGCCCGCTGGACGGACTCACGGTCTACGACGCCCTGTACGACCCCCGGCTGGCCGCGGTGCTGCTGGAGCGGCTGCGGTCACCGGGCCAGGCGGGAGGGCTGCGGTTCGCGAACGAGGCCTCGGCCGACATCCCGGGCGGGCTTACGCCCCGGCTGTCCACGGCCGAGCAGTCCAACACCTCGATCGTCTACGGCGATACGTTCATCCTCAAGCTGTTCCGGCGGGTGGCCCCGGGCCCCAACCCCGACCTGGAGCTGTCACTTGCCCTGGGGCGGGCGGGCTCGCGGCGGGTGGCGGCGCCGGCCGCGTGGTTCGAGGCCGTCGGCGCGTACGAGGAGCCCGCCACGCTGGGCGTGCTGCAGCGGTATCTGCCGGGTTCGACGGACGCCTGGGCGCTGGCACTGCGGTCGGTGGACGACGCCGGTGATTTCACCCCGGACGCGTGGGCCCTCGGGCAGGCCACGGCCGAGGTGCACCTCGCGCTGGCCGCCGCGATGCCCCGGGCGGTGCTCCGGCGGCCCCAGATCTCCGTACTGGCCGCCGCCATGGCCGAACGCCTGGACGCCGCCGCGCTGGCGGTCCCGGCACTGCGGCCCTTCCGTACGCAGCTGCGCACCGCCTTCCACGACCTCGCCGAACTGGGCGACCGGGGCACCGTCCTGGCCGCCCAGCGGATCCACGGCGACCTCCACCTCGGCCAGGCCCTGCGCACCCCCGCCCAGGGCTGGGTCCTCATCGACTTCGAGGGCGAGCCCGCCCGGCCGCTGGCCGAGCGCCGCCGGCCCGCACCCCCGGTCCAGGACGTCGCCGGCATGCTGCGGTCCTTCGACTACGCCGCCCGCCACCGCGACCCGGCCTCCGTCGCCGCGGCCGCCTGGGCCGACCGCTGCCGGGCCGCCTTCTGCGACGGCTACGCGGCCGCCTCCGGCACCGACCCGCGGGAGGAGCCGGTCGTCATACGGGCCTTCGAGACCGACAAGGCCGTCTACGAAGTGCTCTACGAGGCCCGCCACCGCCCCGGCTGGCTCCCGATCCCGATGTCGGCGGTCCGACGCCTGGCATCGCCGCCCGGGTAACCCCCTCCCTCCCGGTTGGGGGCAGCCGTCCCGCAGGGCGGGACGGGTGGGCCCGACCGGGACCACCGGCGTGCAGCCGACAAGTCAGACCGTAATCACCACCGAGGAGGACCCACCCGTGACCGACCGCCAGCGCCAGCGTCCTGGTACCCAGCCGGAAGCCGCCGCCCGCGGCTACGACCCCGCCGGGACCGACCGCCCGCCCGCCTCGGGCACGGCCCCGCGACCGGTCACGGCCACGCCCCAGCCCGTCCCCGTAAGCCCGGTGCCGGCTCCGGCTCCGGCAACCGAGGTGCGTACCGAGCTGAGCGCGGCCCCGCCGCTGGGCACGGACGACCGCCACCGCCTCCTCGGCGGCTCCCACCACGACCCGCACGGGCTGCTGGGTGCCCATCCGGTGCCGGGCGGCGGCGTGCTGTTCCGTGCGCTGCGGCCGTACGCGCTGGGCGTGGCCGTGGCCGCCGCCGGGCTGCGGACCGAGCTGTTCGACGAGGGCGACGGGCTCTTCAGCGGCATCCTCCCGCTCCAGGAGGTCCCCGCCGACTACCGCCTCCTGGTCACCTACGACGACGGCGAGCACGAGCTCCAGGACCCGTACCGCTTCCTCCCCACCCTGGGCGACGTGGACCTGCACCTCATCGGCGAGGGCCGTCACGAGCAGCTCTGGCAGGCGCTGGGCGCCCATCCCATGACCCACGCCGACGTCACCGGCACCCGCTTCACCGTCTGGGCGCCGAACGCGCGCGGCGTCCGCGTCGTCGGGGACTTCAACTACTGGGACGGCACCGGCTTCCCCATGCGCTCGCTCGGTTCGACGGGCATCTGGGAGCTCTTCCTCCCCGGGGTCGGCGAGGGAGACCGCTACAAGTTCGAGATCGTCACCCCGGACGGCGGGCGGCGGCTCAAGGCCGACCCGATGGCCCGCCGGACCGAGGTCCCGCCGGCCACGGCGTCCGTCGTCACCGAGTCCAAGCACCAGTGGCGGGACGACCAGTGGCTGGAGCAGCGCGGCCGCACCCCCGTCCACCAGGCGCCGCTGTCCGTCTACGAGGTGCATCTGAGCTCCTGGCGGCCGGGCCTGTCCTACCGCGAGCTGGCCGCGCAACTCCCCGCGTACGTGAAGGACCTGGGCTTCACGCATGTCGAGCTGATGCCCGTCGCCGAGCACCCCTTCGGCGGCTCCTGGGGCTACCAGGTCACCTCCTACTACGCC
The DNA here is from genome assembly GCF_045040445.1 of Streptomyces sp. NBC_01537. Classification (NCBI taxonomy): domain Bacteria; kingdom Bacillati; phylum Actinomycetota; class Actinomycetes; order Kitasatosporales; family Streptomycetaceae; genus Streptomyces; species Streptomyces sp. NBC_01537. Next base: position 3,001,415 of record NZ_CP109392.1, read on the forward strand.
CCGACCTCGCGGATGGGCACCCCCGACGACTTCAAGTACCTGATCGACGCCCTCCACCGGGCCGGCATCGGCGTCATCATGGACTGGGTCCCCGCCCACTTCCCCAAGGACGACTGGGCGCTGGCCAACTTCGACGGCGCCCACTGCTACGAGCACGCCTTCCGGGGCGAGCACCCGGACTGGGGCACGCTGGAGTTCGACTTCGGCCGGACCGAGGTGCGCAACTTCCTGGTCGCGAACGCCGTCTACTGGTGCGAGGAGTTCCACATCGACGGGCTGCGGGTCGACGCCGTCGCCTCGATGCTCTACCTCGACTACTCGCGCGAGGCGGGCGAATGGACCCCCAACGCCCACGGCGGCCGGGAGGATCTGGACGCGGTCGCCTTCCTCCAGGAGATGAACGCCACCGTCTACCGCCGCTGCCCCGGCGTCGTCACCATCGCCGAGGAGTCGACGGCGTGGGACGGCGTCACCCGCCCGACCGACAGCGGCGGCCTCGGCTTCGGCCTGAAGTGGAACATGGGCTGGATGCACGACTCCCTGGAGTACGTCGCCCACGAGCCCGTCCACCGCAAGTTCCACCACCACGAGATGACCTTCTCGATGGTCTACGCGTACAGCGAGAACTACGTCCTGCCGATCTCCCACGACGAGGTGGTCCACGGCAAGGGCGCGCTGGTCAGCAAGATGCCCGGCGACTGGTGGCAGCAGCGCGCCACCCACCGGGCGTATCTGGGCTTCATGTGGGCCCACCCCGGCAAGCAGCTGCTCTTCATGGGCCAGGAGTTCGCCCAGGGCGCCGAGTGGTCCCACGACCACGGCCCCGACTGGTGGCTGCTCGATCCGACGTACGGAGCCGCCGCCGACCACCGGGGCGTACGCGACCTGGTGAGGGACCTCAACGCGGTCTACGGGCGCACGCCCGCGCTGTGGCAGCTCGACACCTCCCCCGAGGGCTTCGCCTGGATCGACGGCAACGCCTCCGAGGACAACACCTTCTCCTTCGTCCGCTACGACGCCTCCGGGGACCCGCTGATCGCCGTCAGCAACTTCTCCCCCGTCGTCCGCCACGGCTACCGCCTCGGCACGCCCGACGTCCATGCCTGGCGCGAAGTCCTCAACACCGACGCCCTTGCCTACGGCGGCGGCGGGGTCACCAACCCCGACCCGCTGAAATCAGAGCCCACCCCCTGGCACGGCCACCCCGACAGCATCCACCTCACCCTGCCGCCGCTGGCCACGGTCTGGCTGCGGCCGGCGTAGAGCCCGTCCGGCGGCCCCTTTAAGCTGGGCGGATGCACATCGAGGAACGCACCGCGGCCGACGAGTCCCTGGCCAAGCTGATCGACGCCGCCTACCAGGAACTCGTCGACCGGTACGGCCCCGAAGGCCGCTCCCAGGTGCACCCGGACGCCCGCTACCTCGTCGCCGCGGTCGACGGCATCGCCGTCGCCTGCGGCGCCATCCAGCCCTGCGGCCCTGACCTCCCCTTCCTCGGCGAGGTCAAGCGCATGTACGTCCAGCCCGCCCACCGGGGGCGCGGCATCGCCCGCGCCCTGCTCGCCGCCCTGGAGACCCTGGCCACCGACCTCGGCTGCCACGCCCTGCGCCTCACCACGGGGGTGCGCCAGCCGGAGGCCATCGCCCTGTACGAGAGCAGCGGCTACGTCCGCGTCGAGCCGTACGGCAAGTACGTCCACGAGCCGCTGACCCGCAGCTACGCGAAGGCTCTCGCCTAGCCCGCAGGGCGGATGTGCACCACGTCCTGGGCGAGCTCGGGCGGGTTGGTGAGCAGTTGGTGCAGGGCGTTCGCGGCGGTGGACGACAGGAGGGGCTTCATGGCGCCCACGCGGGTCAGGTAGCCGTCGGCTTCCCAGACGGGGTGGGCGCGTTGGCGGTCCTCGGTGGTGAAGTTCTCGCTGAAGGCGCTGTCGGCTATGGAGCCGAGGATGACGAGGGCCACGCGGATGCCGTCTCCTCGCAGCTCCTTGTGCATCGCGGCGGTGAAGCCGTTCAGGCCGTGCTTGCTGGCCGCGTACATGGCCATCAGCGGCATGTGGTCCAGGGTGATCTCGGAGGAGATGTTGACGATGTCGCCGCCTCCGGCCGCGCGGAGCAGGGGCACGGCGGAGCGGATCGTGTGGATGGGGCCCAGGAGGTTGGTGCCTATGCAGGCGGCGATGTCCTCGTCCTGGGTTTCCTCTATGGCGCGGACGCGGGCGACACCGGCGCTGTTGAGCAGGATGTCCACGCGGCCGAACCGGGACTCGATCTGCTCGAAGGCGGCCCGGACGGCGGGGCCGCTGCTGACGTCGGTGGGGATCGCCAGGACCGATCCGCTGATGTCGCGGACGGCCGCGTCCAGCCGGTCGGCGCGCCGGGCGAGGAGGACGACGTGGGCGCCTTTGTCGGCAAGGAGCTCGGCCACCGCCCTGCCGACGCCGGTCGAGCCCCCGCTGATCACAGCGACCTTTCCCTGCACGGTGCCTGCCAAGGCGGCCTCCCCATCGAGACGTGTCGGTCCAGGACCGGACTGGTGAGAGGCTACCTCTCCGATGACGAGAACTCCATATCCGTGGACGGAAATGACAAACGCCGGACGGGCTGCGAACCAGCCCGTCCGGCGTTTGAGGCCGCGTCCGGGGTCAGGGGGCGGTGAGACCGCCCAGCGCGGACTCGTCGACCTTGCCGAGGCGCTCGCGCTGCGGGAAGTCGCCGACGTCGACGCGGGCGACCTCCTTGGCGGTGCGGTAGTCGACGACCGAGACCTGGTCGAGGTTGCTGAGGGTCACGAAGCAGTAGTTGCCGTCGGCGCTGGTGGTGGCCCAGTAGGGAAGGGCGTCGGTGGGGTAGTTGACGAAGCCGTCGGTGGTGAGGGCGGGGCGGGAGACGATGGCGGTGTAGTCGTCGATGGTGCCGACGTCGCAGAGCTTGGTCTTCGCGCCGTTGAAGGCCATGCCGTGGTGGGCGGAGTTCTGCGGGTAGTCGTCGGGGCTGAGGGCGGCGGCCTTGGTGCTGAAGGGCATCTGGACGGTGCGGGTGATGGTGCCGGTGGCGAAGTCGTACTCGACGAAGCCGTTGAGGTAGGAGAGCTGGGCGTACATCGTGGTCTCGTCGGGGGTGATGACGGCCGGGCGGACGCCGTACTCGAAGGGGTAGGTCTTGATGACCTTGTAGGTGGTGGCGTCGACCTCGGTGACCTGCTTGGCGCCCTTGAGGAAGTTGAAGGCCTTGAGGAGGCTCACCGTGCCGATGCTCATGTTGTAGATGTGCTTGCCGTCTGCGGAGTACATGTTCTCGTGCGGGTACGTGCCGGTGGCGAACTCGTTGACGACCGCACCGGTGGCGGTGTCCAGCACCTTGGCCTTGGCGGAGGCGATCGCGGAGACGACGAAGCGGGTGCCGTCCGGGGAGAGGGCGGCGTGGTCGGCCTTGTAGCCCTCGATGTCGGTGCGCCAGAGCTCCTTGCCGGTGGCGACGTCGAAGGCGGCGGCGTCGCCGAGGGTGCCACGGGAGACGTAGACCGTGCGGCCGTCGGGGGAGATCTGGGCGTCGTCCACGAGGTGCTCGCCCTTGGCCTGGTCGACGACGATGCTGTGGATGGCCTGGCGGAAGATGTCCCAGCTGTCGAAGAGGGCCTGCTTGTCGGGGGCGACGTCGAGCGTCCCGAGGTTCTTGAAGGTGGCGCCGTCGAGGAAGCTGACGGTGCCGTCCGAGCTGTTGCCGACGAGCAGGACGTTCCGCAAGGAGGCAGTGGCGTCCGCCGCCGTTGCGGGCGACGCACCCGCACCGGCGAAGAGGAGGCCCAGCGCGATCACCGCGCTGCCGAACGCACCCCGGAGTCTCATGTGTTGTCCTTTCACCCGCGACTTTGAGCATGAAAGATTCATGACAAGGCGCATGGTGCCATGAAGGAGTTACCGGCGGTAAGAGTCAGGCGCAGGCCGTTCCGTTGAGCGTGAAGGAGCCGGGGGTGGCGTTCGTCCCGGTGTAGGTGGCCGTGAAGCCGAAGCTCGCCGTGCCGCCGCTCGCGGAGAGGGTGCCGTTCCAGCCGACGTCCTTGGCGGTGACGGCCTGGCCGGACTGGCCGACGGTCGCGTTCCAGCTGCTGGCGATCTTCTGGTCGCCGGGGAAGGCGAAGGCGAGCGTCCAGCCGGAAATGGGCGAACTGCCGGTGTTCCTGACGGTGACGTCCGCCTGGAAGCCGCCGGTCCAGCTGCTGGTGAGCGCGTAGGAGACCTGGCAGGAGAGGGTGGCGGGCGGTGTCGTCGTCCCGCCTCCGCTGCCGGACCCGCCGGTGGCGGGCAGGAGGTAGGGCTGGAGGAAGCCCTGCTTCAACGTGTCGACAGTGGTCCAGTCGTCCTTCAGGATGCCGCCGGTGTCACCGGAGTTGGGGTTCAGCGACCAGTAGGTGAAGTCGAAGCCGGCGGTGCCCTTGCCCATGTAGTCCAGCAGCTTGGCCAGCCACTGCTGGTCCTTGGCCGCAGTGAGGGTGCTGCCGAACTCCCCCACCAGGACGGGGGCGGTGCCGGACTTCTTCAGGTGGCCCCAGTTCCTGTCCCAGATCGCCGGGAGGTTGTCGGGGAAGTCCGCGGCGCTGAACCAGGGCTGGGGGTAGACCGAGGTCGCGTAGTCGTGGGCCGAATAGACCAGCTTGTTCGGCTTGTTGAGGCGTACGGGGGCGGAGTCCGCGCCCTGCAGGTTCCCGCCCCACCAGTAGCAGTCGCCGTTGTAGCAGTCGATGCCCTCGACGATGATCAGCCAGTCGGGGTTGGCGGCCAGGACCGCGTTCCCGGCCCGCTCGGCGGCCAGCCGCCAGTCCGTGGCCTGCACCCCGGTGCCCCAGGTGGACTGGCCGTGCGGCTCGTTGTGGAGATCCGCGCCGACGACGGTCTGGTTGCCCTTGTAGCGGTTGGCCAGCATCACCCAGTCACTGATCCAGCGCGACTCGCTGTACGCGGAGGTGTACCACAGCTCCGACTGACCGCCGCTGTCCGGGCGGTGCCGGTCGAGGACGACGTGCAGGCCGATCTGGCCCGCGTAGCCGATGACCTTGTCCATGATCTGCAGGCCGTTCAGGCCCTGCAGATCCGGGTTCTTGGCGTAGTCGATGCTGTTCGGGGCCGAGGCGGCGTCGAAGAGCTGGTTGGAGTACGGCAGGCGCAGGGTGTTGTAGCCCAGCGACTTCACCTGGTCCAGCAGGTCCTTGTAGCCGCGGGTCCACAGACCGTGCGGCGAGTAGTTCGCCGTCTCCAGCCCGAACCAGTTCAGGCCCGTCATCCGTACGGGGCTTCCGGTCGCATCGACGATCTGGCCGCCGGACGTGGACCACGGACCGTCACCCGCGGCGGCATGGGCGGGGCCCGAGGTCACCAGGAGGCCGGTCGCCGCGAGTGCGGCGGCCAGCAGGCCGGCGGCCAAAGCCCGTAAGGCCTTGAAGCGGGAAGCTCTTGGGGTCGGTGTTCGCATGCGGGTCCTCCAGATATGGGAGCGCTCCCATTCGCGTGTGCGTGGAGGATGCTGAAGGCGGACGGGGCACCTGTCAAGGGTTGTTGCGTCCGGACTCCCCCACCAGGTGCGGAAGTTGGCGAGGACGCGGTCTGGGCCGACCGCCGGATCACCCTCATACTGAGCAGATGGGGGACTGTGCCGATGGTTCGTGAGGACGAGTTACTTCCGGAACTGTTCTGGGCCGCCGACGAGGCCTCAATGCAGGGTCAGCGCAAGACGGTGCGCCTTTTACGACAGCAGCTGGTCATGCTGACGCTGGCCTCGATCTTCAGCTCCTTCGACGCGCAGCTGTTCGGCATCGACTGGCCGTCATGGCTGGCGGCGGTGATGTTCGCGCTGGCGGCGCTGGCCACCTTTCTCCTGAACCGGGGGAATCCGCAGGCGATCTGGTACGAAGGCCGGGCCGTGGCGGAGTCGTTGAAGACCCTGGTGTGGAAGTACGCCATAAGAGCCGATCCGTTCACGCCGCCCGGCGGCGAGAAGAACCCCGAGGCGCTGTACCGGCTGCAGCTCGCCGACGTACTGCACACCTTCCGCAACAGCGCGGCGCTGCCGCTGCCCGTACACGCCGACATCACCCCGGCGATGCGACGGCTTCGCGAGGCGCCGCTGCGGGTGCGGCACGACGTGTACATGCGGGAGCGGGTGCGGGTCCAGCACGACTGGTACACGGCGAAGGAGGCCGCCTGCGAGGCGCGCGGGCGGCGCTTCGGGCGGGTCGCGACCCTGCTGCCGGTGTGCGGTATCGCCGCTCCGGTCATCCAGATGGGCGGCTGGTTTCCCGTCAACACGCTGAGCTTCATCGCGGCGATAGCCGCCTCGGTGTCCGCGTGGGCGCAGTTGCGCCAGTACCGGCCGCTGGCGGCCGCGTACCGGGTGGCGGCGGATGAACTGGAGCTGATCCGGGTGCATCTGGCGGCACTGGACCTGACCGCGCCGGACGCGGAGGAGACCTGGTCCCATCTGACGCGGGACGCGGAGGATGCCGTGTCCCGGGAGCACACCACGTGGCAGGCCCGGCGGGAGCTGCGCGTGTAGATCCGCGGAAAGACAGAAAGACAGAAGGACAGGGGGTTGCTTGTGCTGCGAATCGTACAGGCGCGGGACGGGCGGGAGCTGGCGGTGGAAGTGCGCGGGGATCCGCGTGGCAAGCCGGTGTTCCTGCTGCACGGCACGCCCGGCAGCCGGCTCGGCCCGGTGCCGCGCAGCGCGGTGCTGTACCGGCTGGGGGTACGCCTGGTCACCTTCGACCGGCCCGGTTACGGCGGCTCGGACCGGCTGCCGGGGCGGCGGGTGGCGGACGCCGCCGCCGATGTCCAGACGATCGCGGACGACCTGGGGCTCGACCGCTTCGCGGTGGTGGGCCGCTCGGGCGGCGGCCCGCACTCGCTCGCCTGCGCCGCGCTGCTGCCGGACCGTACGACCCGGGTGGCGGTGCTGGTGGGGCTGGCGCCCAAGGACGCGCACGGCCTGGACTGGTCCGGCGGCATGGCCCCGTCCAACACGCAGGAGTACTCCACGGTCGAGGCGGCCAAGCACCGGATGGCGGTCGGCCTGGAGCGCCGGGGCCGGGCGATCCGCGAGGACCCGGCCAGTCTGATCGCCGAGCTGCGCCCCGAACTCCCGGAGCCGGACCGGAAGGTCTTCGCGGACTCGGGCATCCGGGCCATGCTGGTCCGCAACTACGCGGAGGCGCTGCGCACCTCGGTCGACGGCTGGGTCGACGACGCCCTGGCCTTCAGCCGCGGCTGGGGCTTCAGCCTGGAGCGGATCTCCGTGCCGGTACTGCTGTGGCACGGAGCCGCCGACGTCTTCTCACCGGTCGAGCACTCGCGCTGGCTGGCGGCGCGCATCCCCACCGCGACCGTGATCGTCGACCCCCACGCCGCCCACTTCGGCGCGCTGGCGATGGTCCCGGAAGTACTCAGCTGGGCGATCGGCCCGGACGCTCACACCGGCTGAGGCTCCACGTCGCGGTTGACCCGGTACCACTCGCGGCTCGCCCTGGTCAGCGGGTGGTCCTCGCCCATGAGCCGCACGCACTCGGCCAGCACCCGGGTACGGATCTGCTGGGCCTGCCCCTCCTGACCGGCCTGACGCAGGGCGTAGGCGAGGTTGATCTCGCAGGCCAGCGCGTCCGGGTGCTCGGGACCGTAGCGGTCGGTGAGGCCGCGCAGCGCGGCGTACAGGAGGTTGATGGCGCGGTCCAGGTTGCCGAGTTCACCCTGCGCGTTGGCGAGGTTGACCATGCAGCACAGCGTGTACGGATGGTCGGGTCCGACCGCGCGCTCCAGCCCGGCCAGGGTCTGGGCGCCCAGGTCGACGGCTTCGAGCGCGAAGCCGCAGCCGCGCAGGTAGATGACCAGGTTGTTCTGGCAGGCCAGGGTGAAGGGGTGGTCGTCGCCAAGCAGTTCACGGTAGGAGACCAGGACATCGGTCGCGATGTCCCGGGCCCGCTCCTTGTCGCCGGCCGCCGAGTAGTCGGCCGCGAGGTTGAGTGCGCAGGCCAGCGCGTCGGGTACATCGGGACCGTAGCGCTGGAGATAGCGGTCGTACGTCACCTGGGTGAGCCGCATCGCCTCGGCGGCGCGACCGGCCTTGCGCAGTGAGACGGCCAGGCTCTTGCGGTTGCGCAGCGTCTCGGGGACGTCGGGGATGAGGACCTCTTCGAAGACGTCCATGACCTCTTCGAGCATGGCCACGGAGCCGCTGTAGTCGCCGATCTCCCGCAGGTCACGGCCGAGGTTGGCCTTGGTCGACAGCGTGTAGGGGTGACGGTCGCCCAGCATCGGGATGCGCCGCTCCAGGGTCTCCTGGTCGAGACGGCGGGCGAGTTCGGAATCGCCGGTGAGACGGTAGTCGATGGCGAGGTTGTTGGCGGCGACCAGGGTACGCGGGTTCACCTCGCCGAACACGTCCTTGAACCCCTCGTAGATCTGCTGGTCGCGCTCCCGGGCCTCCTGGAACCTGCCGAGCGCCCGAAGGTCGGCGGCGAGGCTGCCGCCCGTGATCAGGGTGTGCGGGTGTCCGTCGGGCAGCAGCGCGGTCTGCCGGGCGAGGGTGTCCTCGTCGTGTACCCGGGCTTCGTCGTACTTGCCCTGCGAGCGCAGAACGTTGGCGAGTTCGAACTTCAGGTTGAGGGTCTGCAGATCGTCCTCACCCAGGGACACCACCCAGCCGTCGAGCAGCTGCTCCGCGAGGACCCGGGCGGGTTCCAGCTCGCCGCGCTTCCACAGGTAGCGGACTCGGTCGACCAGCAGCTGGCGGGGCTTTTCCTCGCGGCACTCCTCGGCGGTGGAGGGGCCCAGGTGCGGCCAGATCATCTCGAACGCCGGCCAGTTGGCGGGGTCGTTGATGGCGTCCTCGGGTTGACGGCTGGCAGCCTCGGCGAGGATTCGGTGCACCTCGTGCTTGGTGTTCTCCTCCTGTTCGAACGTCATCTCCGACCGCACGGCCGCCTGTACGAGCCGGTGCACCTGGATGCTGCTGTCGGCCGGGTCGACCTTGGCCAGCGCGTAACGGCTGACGGCCTGGATGACCTTGCCCAGCATGTAGCGGTCCCGCAGGTCGGGGTCGAAGGGCAGCAGGGCCTGGATGGTCGACTCGCTGTCGATGAGGGACATGGAGATCGGCTCGGCCGCGAAGAACGCGCACAGCTCCAGCAGGCGGACGGCGGCCTTGGACCTCTCCCGCAGCCGGGAGATGGAGATGTTCCAGGTCGCCCCCACTTCCCGGGGGTAGCCGGCGGCGGTGGTGACCGACAGTGCCTGGGTGGCCTGGTCCTTCAGCTGGTGGACGTAGGCCTGCACGGGGGTGGCCGTCTCCGCGAGCCAGGCGGCGGCGACCTCGACGGCCAGTGGCAGGTCGCCCACCGCCTCGGCGACCTGGGAAGCGTCCTCAAGGGTCATGCCCTTGACCCGGCGGCTCAGGTGCTCCACGCTCTCCGCCCGGGTGAACACCTCGATTTCCAGGGCCTCGGCATGGGCCGTCGGCGGCTTGTTGCGAGCGGTCACGATGATGTGACCGCGTCCGCCGGGGAAGAAGCGGCGTACCGTCTCCGGGTCCTCGACGTTGTCGAACACCAGCAGCCAGCGGGGCAGCCTGCTCCCGGTGGTCAGCTCCTCACGGGCCGCCTGGGCGGCTTCGGAGACGCTGTCGCCGACCCTCAGATCCAGCCGTCGGGCGAGTTCGGCCAGTGAGGTGGCGATCCGGTCCTCCTGCTCGGACTCGATCCACCACACCAGGTCGTAGTCGGCCTTGAAGCGGTGCGCGTACTCCAGTGCCACCTGGGTCTTACCCACGCCGCCGAGGCCGTGCAGCGTCTGCGGGAAAGGCTGGAGAGAGTCGTTCCCGCCGCCCAGCCGGTCCCGCAGCCGGTCCAGCACCGCGGAGCGGCCGGTGAAGAAGGTGTTGCGCGGCCGCAGGTTGGACACCAGGGGGTCGCCGACGGGGAAGCGCGGGCCGCCCTGCCCGGAGGCGCCGTTCAGCTCCGTGTCCTCGCGGCCGAGCGCGCGCAGCAGCGTGGCGGCGGCGGCCTGGCCGTCGAGCCGCACCAGGCTGACCGGGCTGCGCTGGGCCAGCGGCGGTCCGGGACGTACGTCGCCGACCCGGACCGGGAGCAGCTGGTGCTGGATGCCGGTGGGATCGGTGTCCACGGCGGACTCCCACAGCCGCATGGCCCGCCGGGACCGCAGATAGGCGGCGGAGAGCACCACGAGCGTGCGCGAGCCGGCGCCGCCGGCGGACGGCTGCTCGCCGAGCGCGGTATGGGATTCCACGTCCCAGGGCACGACGGCGAATCCGGCCTTGGTGAGCACCCACTCCATCCAGTCGGCCCACATCCGGTCCTCCGGCACGTACGCGAGCACCAGCCCGGACGGCGGCACGGGCCGACGCCGGGTGAACTCGCCGGCCCAGCGCACCCGTTCCGCCTCGTCGAGGGGCGGCAGGGCGGCGACGGCCCCGTCGGAGACGACGGAGGTGAGCCGCTCGCAGGCGGACAGCATGGAGCTGGACAGGCCCGGGGCGTCGCCGAAGGTGGCGAGGATCTCCTCGTAGGCGTAGAAGGGCCGGTACGGAATCTCCACCGATCCCCAGTAGGCGGTGCGCTCCTCGTCCACCATGTCGGCGGGCAGGCCGTCGAAGCGGGCCCTGGCCAGCGCCCGGCCCGCGTCGGCCTTCTCCTTCTCACCGTCGTCGATGCGCATCGGCACCGGGAGGATGCGGATGCCCCGGCCGCTGTAGCGCTCCTCGATGTCGCGGGCGACGGAGGCGGCACCGTAGATGCTCTGGTCGCTGAGAGTGAAGCAGACCACGAGAACATCCGGCATGTGGACGGTGCAGATGTCGGCGATGTCGCTCAGGCCCGTACGACTGTCGATGAGGACGTAGTCGTAGTGCCGGCGCATGTCCTCGCGCATCGCGTCCAGGAACTGGCCGCCGCCGAAACGGTCGTAGAAGACGTCCCAGTCGATGCCGGTGAGAGCCGTGGAGTAGTTGCGGTCCTGCCGGCCGGCGGACAGATAGTCCAGGCTCCCGCCTTTGGGGAAGGCCCAGTTGAGGGAGATGGCGTGCGGCCGGACCCGCGCGAAGTTGCGGTGCCAGTCGGGTGCGCGCGGCACGTCCCGCAACGCCTCCTCGCGGTACTCGGTGATCAGGTCGATCATGCCCGAGGTGGCGGCGAGCGCGGAGGGATCGAGGAAGGGATGGAAGAAGCGGTACAGCCCGGGGGCTTCCAGGTCCCAGTCGACGGTCAGCACGCGATGGCCGTTGGCCGCCAGGATCCAGGCGGTGTTGGCCAGAGCCATGGTGCGTCCGGTGCCACCTTTGTAGGAGTAGAAGGTCACCACGCGTCCATTACGGCTCTCGGTCATCCTGGCCCTCCGCCTTGTGGGGTTCAGTCGTGCCGTGGTCGTCTTTTCTGAGGCTCACCGGTGGGGTCGGACCCTCCGGGTTCCCTGGGCTGTCGGGCCGACCGGGTCTGCCGTGCGGGGGTGGTTGCTCATGGCCGTACGTGTCCACGGACGGGCCGCGCAGCCGGGGGCGCTCCTGGGGTGGTCCCTGCGGCGGGAAGACCTTGGCGTGGGCGGCGTAGTGCCGGGCGGCACGCCCCACGGCGTCGGGAAGATCGTCACCGAACGCCTCCAGGCTGGGGATGCCGGTGCGGATGAAGCGATGGCTGGCGGAGCCGCTGACGCCTCCGGGATCCAGGGCCTGGTCGGTGAGATCCCGCAGGTTCTCCTCATGGCCGTTGGACTCCGGGTCCGCCCGGTTCCAGGGCACCATCACGCTTATCCAGGGCCGGTGCTCCCTGCCGAAGCGGGCCAGCAACTCGCGCCGGTACGGCGACTCCATGGCCCAGCGGTCCAGCAGCAGCACTTCGGGAGCATTGGGCTCCGGGTCCAGTAAGCGGTCCAGTCCTTCCTCGAACAGCCCTACGCTGACCTGGTAGTCGAGATTGCGCGCGAGATCGGCGGCGTGGGCGGCCAGCGGCCGGGTGCTCTGCGGATGGTACGGATTCCAGTCGCGCGCCGACGGCCCGTAGCAGTCCGGCCCCCGCCCGTCCGGCAGATCCTCCGAGTTGCAGCACGCGAGCACGGTGATCTGGAGCGGCCGGCTGGCGCCCGGCGGGGCGAAGGCGCTGTGGACCTTGTGATAGTCCACGTGGCGCCCTTTGGGGATGCTGGTCTGCTCCACGACGTTGACGATGCGTTGGGCGAGACGGTAGACCGCGAGCTCGTACTGCTGCCTGAGATAGCTGAGCTTGATCAGCCCGTAGAAGCCCTCGGTCGCGTAGTCCTCGCCGAAGTCGGCGTGATTGAACTGCAGCCGCTCCGCCGGTCCCGGCAGGTCGGTGGTGGGCACCGGCACCCACAACGCGGGCACTATGCCGGACATCGGGCTGTCGTACACCGCCCGGTGATTGACCGCGCGGGTCGAGAACGCGAACCACTCCTTGCCGCACTGCTGGCTGCGGAAGTAGCGCGGCGAGTAGAGCGGCACGAAGACGCGGCAGTGGGCCAGTGCCGCGGACAGCGACTCGGGCCACCCCTCGCCGAGGTTCATGCCCCGGTCCATGAATCCGGCCTTCACCCCTGCCGGGAGCGTCGTCATCTGCAGGATGTGCGCGCACAGGTCGTTGTAGAGCTTGGCCACCCACAGGTCAGGGTCCGGGTCGGAAGGATCGTTCCTGGGCGTGTGCGCATAGCTCAGAAAGAAATAAGGCGTGTCCGAATCGCCATCCCGCCCCACAGGTACTGCCATGCGCCATCTCCCCCGGCCGGCCGTCCATGTCCCCACCTCGCCCCATGATGAGGGAACCTCAGTGTAGGAACCGCCGATTCTCCGGTGGAATAGCGCATGACCTCCGATTTTTCAGTTCTTCGGTTGCCGGCCGTGCGCGATGAGCCATTTCTCGATCACATCGACCGCGTCAGCGATGGGCACCAGGTGGCACTCGGCGTCCCCGAAACGCCCGTTCAGCACCTCGCATTCGCGCGCCACCACCGGCACTAGCTGCGGAAAGTGCTTGTCGTCGATGTCCAGCCCCTGGAACGGCACCCACTCCTTGCCCCCGTCGGCCGTCGGCAGCACCGCACGGTAGGGACGGGACGGCGGCGGATCCGCCCGGTAGTCGGCGAGGTGGTAAGCCGTGCAGACCCAGAGGTCCACCCCGATCAGCAGAGCCCGCGCGCCCAGGTCGTACAGGCGGGCCGTGGGCGACTCCTCGCCGAGGTGGCTCTCCAGCGCGTGGCCGTCGAGGACGGCCGGGGCGGCCGGGCCCACGGCCGTGAAGGACGTCTGCGGGTGCGCGCTGCGCAGCGCGCCCGGCGTGAGCCTGACCTCCTCGGCGAGCCGTCCAATGCTGCGCGACACCGGCGTGGTGAGCCGATCGAAGGCGGGCATCGAGGCGCGGTACTCGGCGAGTTGGGCCGCGTCCATGCCCGCGGTATGCTCCCGGTCCAGCCGCGAGGTGTCCGAGTTCTCGGGCGTCGCCGCGTACGCCACCAGGGTGCCCCGCGGGCCCAGCGCCTCGCGCAGCGCGTCGACCACGGTCCGCCCGCCGCCCTTCACCTGCCCGACGGCGCGCAGCGAGCCCTGCGCCAGCAGCACGTCCCCCGGCTCGACGCCCAGCTCGCGCAGATCGTCGGTCAGGCTCTCCACGGTATGCACACCGGAGGGTTCAGATCTCATCGAGCTCTCCCAGCCAGGGGCTGACGGTCCGGGCCATCGCGGCCGCGAAGCGTTCGCCCGTCGTGGTGAGCGAACCGGACGCGACGAGCCGGTCGACCGCCTCCGCCGTGTAGCGGGCCCACCGGGGGAACTCGACGGCCGCCTCCGGGTCGCCCTGGCGGGCGAGGGCGCGCCAGTACTCGGCGACGGCCACATGGGCGTACGTCCCCTGGAGCAGCCCCTCCAGCGGGCGCAGGTCGGGCCGCCAGGGCGCGTCGAAGAGACGGGTGTCCTGCGGGTCGTACAGATCCATCAGGTCCAGCACCGCCCCGAGCTTCACGTGCTGGAACTCATGAACCACCAGCAGCGCCAGCCGGTGCGCGGTGAGGGGCCGGGCGATACCGACCGTGCCGAAGGCATGGCGGGCCGCGCCGCTGACGTCGCTTCCGTCGGCCGGGCGGGTCAGCGGGGTGATGGTGCGGAGCCCGGTGGCCAGTCCGGGTGCGTAGAGCGGCAGTTCGCGCTTGACGAAGGCCCAGGCCTCGGCCAGGTCCTCCTGCCAGGCCTTGGCCCCTGCCTCGTCGTGCCGGGGCATGAGCGGCCACTGATGAGCGTCGCGGTACGGGTCGGTGTCCTCCAGCGCGACCGGCCACTCGGCAGGGCCCAGCCGCCGTACGGGGTGCCAGCGGCGGTCCGCCGGGCCGTCCCAGCCGATCCGCAGTACCTGAGCGGCGGCCCGCACCACGAAGCCGTCGGCTGTGGCCTCGATCTCCGCCTCGTCCGCTCCGGCCGCGCCGTCCAGCAGGACCCGGCCCAGCCCCGGCAGCCGCACCGACCGCTCACGCAGCGGCACCCTCACGACCGCCGGATAGCGGTCCCCAGCCCGCAGCACCGCGGCGGCGGCGACCTCGGCCAGGCCCGCCACATCCGCCCCGTCGCCGGGGGTCTCCAGGCACTGCCGCGCCCACGGCCGGGTGTACGGGTGTGCCAGCACGGCGTCCAGCGCGTCCGGCGCGGCGGCGTCCACCTCCGCCAGCGCGCGCCACGCGGCAGCGGTCCTGGCGTCACGGGGGGCCTGCTCCCAGACGGCGGCGAGCAGGCCGCGGGTGATCTCCAGCTGCTCCGCCGCGAGGGCGGCCACCGTGTCGGCGTCACCGTATCCGGCGGCGAGCTGGTCGATCTGATCATCCGTCAACAGCGCGTCCGGGGAGGGCTGTTGCCGTGCTTCGGCGGCGGTCATGGGCGTTTCCCGTTCCACTTCCTCGACATCCTGGATGCCGGTAATCAGCTTCATCAGATCGGGGCAGAACACGGAGGGATTCGCGAAACCGCTCCCCGTGCGATAGCGGTGCGCGTACAGTCCCCCGCCGCAGGTGCTGACCACCGGACAGGACCGGCAGGTCTCGGAGAGCCCCGCCTCGCCCTGGGTGCGGGCCACCATGCCCGGATGGGCGGCCACCTCGTCCAGGGAGTTCGCGAAGACATCCATGCCCGTCACGGGTGCCCCGTCATACGAGGTCTTGAGCGAGTCGGCCTGCTCGAACGTCCCGTCGGTCTCGATCACCACCAGATCGACCGGATCGACGCCGAGTGACTCCACCAGACTGCTCTCGCCGCGCAGCATCCGCCGTACCGAGTCGAAGATGCGCACCGGCACCGGGCGGCCCTGCTCCGTCCAGCGCTGATGGATGGCCAGAAGCCAGTCGGCGTAAGGCGCCTCGGCGCCGTCGGGGCGCTCGGGCGGCTGGTCATGCGTGGCGTGGGGCAGAAGGAAGTCGATCCTGGGCGGATCCTGCGCCAGCAGTGCGTCGTACACCGCCAGCGGGTCGTTCCGTACGTCGATGGTGCAGAGCAGGCCGCCGTAGAGGTGTCGGTAGCGGGGCTCCCGCAGCAGGCCGACGGCCTTCAGAACGCGGTCGTAACTGCTTCTGCCGTCGGCGAAGCGTCTGTGACGGTCATTTGATGCCTTGTCACCGTCCAGGGAGATACCGACGGTGATCCCGAACTCGTCGAACAGATCGCAGAAGCGCTCGCTCAGCAGCACCCCGTTGGTCTGGATGCCGAGTTCGAGCGAGCAGACGCCGTCCAGGGCGCCGCGTAACCCCTCGGCGGCCCGGCGGATGCGTGCCGGGCCGGCGAGCAGCGGCTCTCCCCCATGGAACACCACCTGTACCCGTTTCAGGCCATGGGTGGTGACGTGCTCCACCACTCTCTCCGCGACCCGCTCGAACACCATGTCGGCGGTCGCCCGGGGGCGGCCCTGCCAACTGGTGTCGGCGTGCTCGTAGACGTAGCAGTGATCGCACGCCAGATCACACCGGCTGTGCAGCTTGAGGACGTACTGCGAGAGCGGCCTCAATGACGATGACGACCCATCCATGGCTTGACGCCCAGAACCCCTGTTTGAACCCTTGTTTCAGTCAGCTCACCGGCTGAACGACTGGAACGCCGCCACCGGAACACCGCCGGAGGAGGCAGCGGCGGGCATCACGCGGTTGAGCGCGGGCGAGGCGGCAGCGCTGCCGCGGGAGGCCAGCTCCGCCAGCGGGATCCGCCGGCGGGTCGTCGGACGCTGGGGGAAAGAGCCGGTTTCGGCCTTCAAAGCGGCGGTTGCACTCATAGGTCGTTTCCTGTTCCGCGTAGGGTGGCATTTGCTGGCTTGCGCACCAAATGTCCGGATTACGACTTCATAATCCCGGATTTTGAGAAACCCGCCCCCTGACAACGACGCGACGCACCTGGACGACACTCGAGTCATCCCACTGGAGTACGACCACGGCCGCCCAGGAGCACCCTCCCAAAGGCCGGGCCTGAAAGCCTTTCCCAAGCCTTCCATACGACGGCCGATCAGAGGACACAATCGATGGTTATTTTCATTTCTTCTGGGTATCAACGCGCTCTCGGCACAGTCCAGTTGCACCCGTAGCGAGCACTCCGCGCCCCGCGCACTCAACCGGTGGCCACGCGCTGGGCCGAACGGGCGACGGGACGGCCTCAGAGCAGGTCGAGCGCGTCGAAGGCGTAGCTGGGGCTGAGGTAGCCGCCACCGCCCGCGGAGCCGCTGGCGGCGTCGATGCGCAACGTGTTGGTGCCGGCCACGAGGTTCGCGGCGGGGATGACGTACTCGTACGTGTGGTTGTTGCCGCGGTAGCTGCCGACGGTCAGGGTCCGGGTGCTCGGCTCGGCCGCCGCCGCGGGGATGGCGGAGGTCCAGGTGCCGTTGACGGTGGTCTGGGGGCGGCCGTTGGCCTTGGCGGTGGTGATGCCGACCCGGAGGGTGCGGTCGGCGGCGGCCTGGGCGGCGGTGAGGGTGAAGGAGACGAGCAGGCCCTGGTTGATCTCCTTGAACTGGTACGCGGGCCAGGCGCCCGGGGTGCTGGATCCGATGACGTACGGGTCGGCGGCCCAGGCGGCGGCGCGGGAGTCGGAGGGGTGGGCGTAGGTGACGAGAGAGGCGTTCCTGAAGCCCGCGGGGGTGCCGTTCCAGTCGCCGATGCGCCAGATGGGGGTGGCGGTGGAGGGGTCGCCGGTGATGGTGATGGTGTGGACGGTGGTGGCGGCGCCGGCGGTGACGGTGACGTCCTGGGTGTGGACGGCGAGTTCGCCCTTGTAGACGGTCAGGGTGTAGGTGCCGGGGAGGAGGCCGGGGACGGTGTACTTGCCGGTGCTGGCGTTGACCGTGGCCCAGTACTGGGCGTCGGCGTTGGCGACGCCCACGACGTAGGGCTGGGAGGTGTCCCGGCCCGCCAGGCCGTTGCCGACGATCCGGCCGCGGCCGCTCGCGCCGGTCCAGCCGGTGAGGCCGAGGGCGTCGACCCAGGTGGTGGTGTTGCGGCCGGAGACGGCGGTTGCCGGGGCGGAGCCGTCGGTGAAGGCGAGGACGTAGGGGCCGTGGAGGCCGAAGCGCTCGTCCTCGGTCTGGCCCTCGGCGTAGTAGAGGTGCTCGTAGAGGCCGGCGCCTGACTCGTTGCCGTGGCGGAGGAGCTGGCGGATGAAGGGGCCGCCGGAGTCCTTCTCCTTGTTGGAGCGGACGACCCAGATCGCGGCGGTGGAGGCGGAGTTGGTGAAGCCGAAGTAGTCGTAGTCGATGGTCCGCAGGTTGGAGAAGTGCTTGGACCTGGTGGTGCCGTCGGCCTTGGCGAAGACGTCGGCGGACTCGATGACCGTGTCGGAGTCGGACCAGGTGTCGGGGTAGGTGGTGGGGAAGATGCCGGGCTTGAGGCGGGCGATGTACCGGCTGGCCGCGACAGAGGTGTCGGCCTTGTAGGTGAAGAGGTAGATGTTGTTCTCGCCGCTGCGGGCCGCGTAGTAGTGGATCAGGGTGCCGTTGACGACCTTGATGAGGAGAACTCCGGTGGCGGGCTGGGAGATCGTCACCGTGGAGGCGCCGAGACCGCTCTGGATGTGGGAGTTCTTGCCGTCGTAGCCCTGGTACTCGGTCCCCTTGTAGACGAAGGAACTCAGGTCGCCGTTGCTGTGGTTGACCTTGAAGACGAGGTCGGCGCCGGTGCTGACGACGTAGTTCGTGCCGTCGTCGGTGTAGCCGAAGTTCGCGGCCGAGGCGGCCGAGGCGGTCGCGGGGGCGGCGAGGGCCAGAACGAGCCCGACGGCTCCGGCGAGGACGGCACGGCGGGGCAGTTGGCGGTCGTCGTACGACATGGGGGTGCGGCTCCTGGTGCTGGTGGGGGGGGAGGGGACAGCACAAGACTGGCTGCTGTGGGAGCCCCCGCGCGAGGGTTGGAGCCGCCTGGCCACGCACACGTAACGGCACGTCACATTCGGTCCCAGCATGCGGGATTCGATGATCGATTCGATGGTTTGTGAACGGTTCCTTTCGCTTCTGTGGCATCCATTGCTCGGAAAATGTTCGGTTCTCTACGCTCTGCCCGTCCACAGAAAGGGAACCCCCGATGCGCAAGACCTGGTCCGCCGCACTGGTGAGCCTCGCCGTCGCTGCCACCACCGCCCTCACCACCGGCGCCGCCTGCCCGCCCCCGCAACACCAACGGCTGCTGGCCCGCGACGACTTCCGGCACGGCACCGGCCAGTGGTCGACCGAGCTGGAGAAGGGCGGCAGCGTCACGGCCAAGGACGGCGTGCTGGACGTCGATGTGCCCGCCGGCGCCTCGGTGTGGTTCAAGCGGGAGTTCTCCGGGCGGTACGAGATCGACTTCACCGCGACCCCGGTGTCGCAGGGCGGTGCCAACGACCGGGTCAGCGACCTGAACTCCTTCTGGAACGCGCGTGACGCACGTTCCCCCGAGGACCTGTTCGCGACGCCGCGCAGCGGCGCGCTCGCGGACTACGACAACCTCACCACGTACTACGCGGGCCTCGGCGCGAACTACAACACCACCACCCGCCTGCGCCGCTACGTCGGCGTCGCGGGCGAGCGGCCCCTGATCTACGACTACACCTCACCGCTGCTCACCGCGAACGAGCCCAACCGCATCCGGCTGGTTTCCGACGGCAAGCACATCCAGTACTGGGACAACGGCGAGCTGGTCTTCGACTACACCGACGAGGACCCGTACACCAGCGGCTGGTTCGCCTTCCGCACCACCTGGAGCCACTTCCACATCACCGACTTCCGCGTCTGGCGGCTCGGGACGGGCGGCCACGGTGCCTGAGATATCCCGCAGAGACGCCCTCAAGGCGGCGGCAGCGGCCGCCGTGGCGACCCAGCTCTCCTGGGCGCTCGCCGCCACCCCGGCAGCGGCGGAGGCCGCCACCGGGGCCGCCGCCCAGGCAGCCACCGCCGGCCCCGTGAAGCTCACCTGGCTGGAAGGCGGCACCCCCGCCGAGGCCCCGGGCTCCACGTTCGGCGTGGCCTGGCCGAAGGGCGCCGTCCAGGCCGATGAGACATTCGCGGTCACCGCCGCCGACGGCACGGCGGTCCCCCTGCAGACCTGGCCCACCGCCTACTGGCCGGACGGCACGCTGAAGTGGACCGCCCACGCGGTGGGCCGCACCGCAGGCCTGGCCGAGAGCTACACCGTCACCCCCGGCGGCACGCCCGCCGAGGCAGAGACCAGGCTGACCGTCGACACCAAGGGCGGCACGATCGACATCGACACCGGGGTCGTCCAGGTCAGCATCGCCAAGGCCGGGGCCCACGATGTCGTACGCAGCATCAGGCGGACCGGGACCGAGATCGCGCGCAAGGGCGAGCTGATCGTGCTGCGCCAGGACGAGATCGAGGACGAGGACCAGGGGACCGCCCGCTGGGAGCGCTTCACCGGCCGGGTCGACACCGTCACCGTCGAGCAGTCCGGCCCGGTCCGGGCGGTCATCCGCCTGGAGGGCAAGCACGAGCGCGCCAAGCGCTCCTGGCTGCCGTTCGTGCTGCGCCTGTACTTCTACGCCGGGTCCGAGGCGATCCGGGTCCTCCACACCATCACGTACGACGGCAAGCAGGAGGCCGGCAAGGACAGCGGCGACTTCATCAAGGGCCTGGGCCTGCGGCTGCGCGTTCCGCTGCGCGACGAGCTCTACGACCGGCACATCCGCCTCGCCGGCGCCGACGACGGCTTCCTCACCGAGGCCGTCCAGGGCATCACGGGGCTCCGCCGCGACCCGGGCAGTGAAGTGCGCGCCGCGCAGGTCAGGGGCGAGAAGCTGCCGGACCTCTCCACCTGGGACACCCGGGTGTCCGGGGCCCTGCAATACGTCCCCGCCTGGGGCGACTTCACCCTCTCCCAGCTCTCCGCCGACGGCTTCACGCTGCGCAAGCGCACCAAGCCGGGCCACGGCTGGATCCACACCACCGGCGGCACCCGCGCCCCCGGCTTCGGCTACCTCGGCGGAGTCAGCGGCGGGCTCTCCTTCGGCCTGCGCGACTTCTGGCAGAAGCACCCCGCCCAGCTCGACATCCGCGACGCTTACACGGACGAGGCCGAGGTCACCCTCTGGCTCTGGTCCCCGGAGGCCCAGCCGCTCGACCTGCGCTTTTACCACGACGGCCTCGGCCAGGACACGTACGAGGAGCAGACCGCCGGGCTCGCCATCACCTACGAGGACTACGAACCCGGCTTCGGCACCCCGTACGGCATCGCCCGCACCTCCGAGCTCTGGCTGTGGGCCAACGCCGCCACCCCCACCGCCGCGGCCCTCGTCGCCCAGAAGGACGCGCTCACCACCCCGCCGCAGCTCGTCGCCGACCCCGGGACCCTGCACAAGGCTGGCGTCTTCGCCGGGATGTGGTCCCCCGTGGACCGCTCCACCAAGGCCGCGTCCACCATCGAGGACCGCCTCGACCTGCTCTTCGCCTACTACCGGGACCAGCGCGAGCAGCGCCGCTGGTACGGCTTCCTCGACTACGGCGACGTCCAGCACACCTACGACCCGGACCGCCACACCTGGTGCTACGACGTCGGCGGGTACGCCTGGGACAACTCCGAGCTCTCCACCGACCTCTGGCTCTGGCTGGCCTACCTGCGCTCCGGCCGCGCCGACATCTACCGCTTCGCCGAGGCCATGACCCGCCACACCGGCGAGGTCGACGTCTACCACCTCGGCCAGTGGGCGGGCCTGGGCACCCGGCACGGCGTACAGCACTTCGGCGACAGTGCGAAGCAGGTGCGTATCTCCACGCCGGTCTACCGCCGGCTCTTCTACTACCTCACCGCCGACGAGCGCACCGGCGACCTGATGCACGCCCAGGTCGACTCCGACGAGACCTTCCTGGCCCTCGACCCCAACCGCAAGGTCCGCACCGACGGCTACCTCCCCGGCGACCGGCACGCCCTCTCCATCGGCTTCGGCACCGACTGGAGCGGGCTGGGCTGGGCCTGGTGGACCGAGTGGGAGCGGCGCGGTCCCAAGTGGCAGACCGCGCGCAGGAAGCTGCTGGCCAGCGCCTCGACCATCGCGGCCCAGCCCAACGGCTTCGTCCAGGGCAGCGGCCTCTACGACCTCGACACCGGCCGCTTCGCCATCCAGCCCGACCCGGTGATCGCGGTCTCCCACCTCTCCGCGAGCTTCGGCCTCCCCGAACTGGCCGCCGAACTCATCGCCGCCCTCGGCGAGAGCGACCTCCCCGGCTTCCGGGCCGCCTGGCTGGACTACTGCCGCTACTTCAACGCCACCTCCGCCGAACAGAAGGCCCGCTACGGCGCGAGCTTCAAGGTCAGCCTCGTCCAGGGCCACTCCCGCCTCGACGCCTACGCCGCGAACCTCACCGGCGACGCCGCCCTCGCCACCCGCGCCTGGGCCAAGTTCACCGCGAGCGACGGCTACCCGGACGCGGGCACCGCATGGGCCACCACGGCGATCAGCGGCCCGACGGTACTCAATGCCGGTGCGGACGCGACGTGGGTCAGCACGAATTCCACGGCGCTGTACGGGTTGGCAGCCATCCAGGACCTGGCGCTGGTCGGTGACGCGCTGCCGGGCTAGTGCGTTCGCCGGGTTGCGCAGCCCGCCGGCTGCGCTTTGTCCTCAATCGCCGGACGGGCTGATCAGGGGCGCCCGTCACGGGCGCCCCACGCGGTCAGGACCGCCTCCGCGGTGTACGTGTCGCGGACGTACTCCTGGGCCCACTCCGCGGCCCCCGCGAATCCGGATTCCGCGGCGATGCGGGTGGCCGCGGCCTCGTAGTCGTAGACCGTACGGCGCAGTTGGGCCCCGTCCGGGGTGAGGAGGGCCCAGTGGGCGCCGGGGCGGCCGTAGGGCATGCCGACGCTGCCGGGGTTGACGATGAGGCGGCCGTGGGCGATGCGGGCGTAGGGCATGTGGGTGTGGCCGCAGATGACGGTGGCGACGGCGGGGTCGACGCCGGACATGACCTCGGCCCAGCGGGCGGCGCGGGAGTCGACGAGGACGATCTCCTCGTCGTCGCGCGGGGTGGCGTGGCAGAAGAGGGTGCGGCCGCCGATGTCGAGTTCGACGGTGGGCGGGAGGGCGGCGAGGAAGGCGACCTGGTCGTCGCGGAGCTGGGCGGCGGCCCAGTCGTCCACCGGGTAGCCGGTGGGCTTGCCGTCGCGGCGGGCCTGGACCAGCTCGCGGTCGGCGTTGCCGCTGATCCAGACGGCACGGTCGCCGAGCGCGGCGTGCAGCCGGTCGAGGGTTTCCACGGGCAGCGGCCCGGCGGCGTGGTCGCCGGTGAGGACGACGCGGTCGGCGGCCCGCAGGTCGGGCTCGGCGAGCACGGCTTCAAGGGCGGGCAGGTTGCCGTGGATGTCGGACAGGACGGCTACGACTTCGTACGGCTGCATGTCACCACCGTGCACCGGCTCTCCGCACCGGGGCGGCCGGTCCGCCCAGGGCGGAACGCGGAAACGCCGGTCCCGCCGAGCGAAGGGGGAAGGCTCGGCGGGACCGGCGGTGGGCGAGTGGGGGCAGGGGTCAGACTGCCGCCACCGGCTCCTTGGAGGCCTCCGCCGGGGCGTCGGCGGGGGCGTGGTCGTCGATCTGGGTGGCCTCGTCGAAGGGCAGCTCGCCGGCGAAGACCTTCTTGGCCCGCTCGCGGTCGAACTCCTTGGTCCAGGTGCCGACCAGCACCGTGGCGACCGCGTTGCCCGCGAAGTTGGTGACGGCGCGGGCCTCGCTCATGAAGCGGTCGATGCCGACGATGAGCCCGACGCCGTCGACCAGGGCGGGGCGGTGGGACTGCAGGGCACCGGCGAGGGTGGCCATGCCGGCGCCGGTGACGCCGGCGGCGCCCTTGGAGGCGATCATCATGAACAGCAGCAGCGAGATCTGCTGGCCGTAGTTGAGCGGGTCGCCCATGGCCTCGGCGATGAAGAGCGAGGACATCGTCAGGTAGATCATCGTGCCGTCGAGGTTGAACGAGTAGCCGGTCGGCACGGTGATGCCGACGACCGGGCGGCTGACACCCAGGTGCTCCATCTTGGCGATGAGGCGCGGCAGGGCCGACTCCGAGGACGAGGTCGAGACGATGAGCAGGAACTCACGGCCGAGGTACTTGAGCAGCTGGAAGAGGTTGACCCCGGCGAAGAGCCGCAGGATCGTGCCGAGGATGATCACGACGAAGATCAGGCAGGTGATGTAGAAGCCGATCATGATCGTGGCCAGGGCCTTGAGCGCGTCCACGCCCGCCGAGCCGACCACCGCCGAGATCGCGCCGAAGGCGCCGACCGGGGCCGCCCACATGACCATGCCGAGGACCCGGAAGACCAGCCGCTGGATGTGCTCGACACCGCGCAGGATGGGCTCGCCGGTGCTGCCCATGGCCTGCACCGCGAAGCCGACGAGCAGCGCGATCAGCAGGACCTGGAGGGTCTGGCCCTCGGTGAAGGCCGAGACGAGGGTGGCGGGGATGATGCTGAGCGCGAAGTCCCAGCCGCTCTCCGCGGGCGCTGCGGTCGCCTGGGCCTGGCCGGCCTCCTTGAGGGCGTTGGTGAGGTCCAGTCCGGCACCGGGGTGCAGGATGTTGCCGACCACCAGGCCGATGCCCAGCGCGACGAACGACATGACCAGGAAGTAGCCGAGGGCGAGCCCGCCGACCTTGCCGACCTTCGCGGCCTTGCGCACCGAGCCGATGCCCAGGACGAGCGTGCAGAAGATGATCGGGGCGATCAGCATCTTGATCAGGTTCACGAAGCCGGTCCCGATCGGCTTCAGTTCCACCGCCACGTCCGGCGCGGCCAGGCCGAGCACGGCACCGGCGATCGCGGCCGCGATCACGGCCAAGTAGAGGTAGTGGGTACGGTCTCTTCGACCCGTGCTGCTCTCACTGCGGCTCTGGCCCGGCACTGACACCATTGTCTCCTCGGTCCGACCCGGCGTCGTCCCCAACGCCCTCGATTGGATAGGTCTCGGTGACTATGCGCTCGAGTCGTGACCGGGGTCACGTTTGCGTTCATTGAGTTCGCGCGCGGCGTGCACACTGTTGGCATGCCGCGCATGTCAGCAGTCCGCCACACCCCCTCGCGCCCGCGCAGCCTCGCCGGGCAGCTCTTCGCGTTGCAGGTCGTGATCATGGCCCTGGTGGTCACGGGGCTCGCCGCGCTCGTCTACGTGAACGCCGGAAACAGGGCCGAGGACGCGGCCGTCGCGCAGGTCACGACCGCCGCCCTGACCGTCGCGGACGCCCCGTCGGTCGCGGCGGCCATCAGGACCCCGAAGCCCACCACGCTGCTCCAGCCGTACGCGGAGCAGGTCCGCAAGGACACCGGTGTGGCATTTGTCACGATCATGGACACGCACGGCATCCGCTGGACGCACCCGGACACCAAGCAGATCGGCCATGTCTTCCTCGGCCATATCGGTCCGGCCCTGAAGGGCGAGACCTTCACCGAGACCTTCACCGGCACGCTCGGCTCCTCCGTGCGGGCCGTGACGCCGATCCGCGACCACGGGAAGATCGTCGGCCTGGTCAGCGTCGGCATCACCGTCACCGCGATCAGCGACCAGGTGCGCGGCCAGCTCACCGTCCTGCTCTCCGTCGCGCTGGCCGCCCTCGCCGTCGGCGGCCTGGGCACGTATGTCGCCAACCGCCGCCTGCGCAGGCACACCCACGGGATGTCGGCCGCCGAGCTCAGCCGCATGCACGACTACCACCAGGCAACTCTGCACGCGGTGCGCGAGGGCCTGGTCCTGCTGGACGCCGACCGCCGGGTCGCGCTGTGCAACGACGCCGCCCGCGAGCTGCTCGGACTCGGCGAGGACGTGGTCGGCTCATACGTGGACCAGCTCGGGCTGCCCACCTCGCTGACCGGCGCCCTGCTGGCCGCCGAGCCGCGCGTGGACGAGGTGCACCTGACCGCGGAGCGCGTCGTGGTGGTCAACACCTCGCCGGTGCGGGGCGGGGAGCGGCGCGGCACGGTGGTGACCCTGCGGGACCACACCGACCTGCAGGCGCTGACCGGCGAGCTGGACTCCGTACGCGGCTTCGCCGAGGCGCTCCGCTCGCAGGCGCACGAGGCGTCCAACCGGCTGCACACGGTGGTGTCGCTGATCGAGCTGGGCCGGGCGGCGGAGGCGGTCGAATTCGCCACCGCCGAGCTGCAGTTGGCCCAGGCGCTCACCGACCGGGTGGTCGCGGCGGTCGGTGAGCCGGTGCTGGCGGCGCTGCTGCTGGGGAAGGCGGCCGAGGCGAGCGAGCGCGGCGTCGAGCTGACGGTCACCGAGGACAGCTCGATCGACGACGGCGTGCTGCCGGACGCGCTGGTGGCCCGGGATCTCGTCACGATGCTCGGCAATCTCATCGACAACGCGATCGACGCGGCGATCGAGGGCGCCGGGGCCGGCGGGCGGCCACTGGTGACGGTCACCGCCCGCGTGGACGGCGGCGAACTGCTGCTCCGGGTCACCGACACCGGCACCGGCGTCGACCCGGCCACCATCCGCGAGGTCTTCCGGCGCGGCTGGACGACCAAGAGCGAGGGCCGCGGCCTCGGCCTCGCCCTCGTCGAGCAGGCCGCCCGCCGGGCCGGCGGCACGGTCGGGCTGGACCGGGCGGCGGGCGGCGGCGCGGAGTTCACCGTACGGTTGCCGCTGCACCTGGAGGTACGCGCGTGAGCACCCCTGGCCCTGGACCTGGTCCCGGCCCCATCACCGTCCTCGTCGTCGAGGACGACCCCGTAGCGGCGGACGCCCACCGCCTCTACGTGCAGCGGCTGGCCGGCTTCCAGGTGGCCGCCGTCGTCCACACCGGCGGCGCGGCGCTGCGGTTCCTGGAGAAGCAGTCCGTCGACCTGATCCTGCTCGACCTCAACCTCCCGGACGGCCACGGGCTCCAGGTCGTCCGCAAGATGCGGGCCGCCGGCCACACCGCCGATGTCGTCGCCGTCACCTCCGCCCGCGACCTCGGCGTGGTCCGCCAGGCCGTCTCCGTCGGCGTCGTCCAGTACCTCCTGAAGCCTTTTACGTTCCCCTCCCTCCGCGACCGCCTCGAACGCTGGGCCCGCTACCGCAGCGAGCTCGCCGGCGGCGAGGCCTCCGGCCAGGACGAGGTCGACCGCGCGCTGGCCGCGCTGCGCAACCCGGAGGCCTCGGTGCTCCCGAAGGGGCTCAGTGGCCCGACCCTCGAGGCCGTCACGGTCGCCCTGCGGCGCGCCACGGAGGACGGCGACGGCATCTCCGCGAATGCCGCGGCGCAGGCGGTGGGCGTCTCCCGGATCACCGCCCGGCGGTATCTGGAGCACCTGGTCGACACGGGGCAGGCGGTACGGGCTCCGCAGTACGGGGCGGTGGGGCGGCCGGAGCTGAGCTACCGGTGGGCGGGCCGGGGGCGTTGACACCTGGCAGCTCCGGCTCCGTAAACAACAGTAAACTTTCCTAACCAACTCCTTGTCGCGGGCATGACGGGGTGGCTAGGGTCTGTCCGGCGGGTCTCCGTGGGAGAAGGAGCGGCCCGCCGCGCCAGCGGCTGATGTCACTGCGGCGCCTGCGATCGCAAGGCGCCGGAGCGCCCAGACCCTGGCGTGCACAGCGCGCCCACAGACGCACTCCCCCCACCCAGGCTGGAGGCCTGATGAATCGTCACGCCCTGAAGGCGGCGGCAGCAGCCGTCACCGCCGTCGCCGCGCTCGGCACGACCACCGCTCACGCCGCCACCACGCACGCCACCGCGCTGCCCAGCGGCGTGGCCGCGCCCTACCTCTACCTCGGCTGGGGCAATCCGCCCTCCGCGACCTCGGTGATGTCGGCGACCGGCATCCAGCAGTTCACGATGGCCTTCATCCTCTCCGACGGCACCTGCAAGCCCGCGTGGGACGGCTCCCGCCCGCTGACCGGCGGCACCGACCAGTCGACGATCAAGGCGATACGCGCCGCCGGCGGGGACGTCACCGTGTCCTTCGGCGGGTGGAGCGGCAACAAGCTCGGTGAGAGCTGTTCGTCGGCCTCGAAGCTGGCGGCGGCGTACCAGAAGGTCATCGACGCGTACGGGCTCAAGTCGATCGACATCGACATCGAGTCGACGGAGTTCGAGAGCGCGACCGTACGCCAGCGGGTGATCGACGCCCTGAAGATTGTCCGGAACAACAACTCCGGCCTGAAGATCTACATCACCTTCGGCACCACGACCACCGGCCCGGACTCCAACGGCCAGGACCTCATCAAGCGCGGCGCCGCCAAGGGCCTGAACCTCGACGGCTGGGCCGTCATGCCCTTCGACTACGACGAGGGCGCGATCGACATGGCCGCCGCCACCA
Organism: Streptomyces sp. NBC_01537; assembly: GCF_045040445.1. Classification (NCBI taxonomy): domain Bacteria; kingdom Bacillati; phylum Actinomycetota; class Actinomycetes; order Kitasatosporales; family Streptomycetaceae; genus Streptomyces; species Streptomyces sp. NBC_01537. The sequence goes on from NZ_CP109392.1 coordinate 3,029,218, forward strand.
AGTCGGCGGTCAACGGCCTCAAGAACGACGTGGCAGCCGCCTACGGACTGTCCTCCGACGCCGCTTACCGCAAGGTCGGCTTCTCGTCCATGAACGGCATCACCGACGTCGACGGCGAGAAGATCACCCTGGCCGACTTCAAGTCGATGCTGGGCTACGCCAAGAGCCACCACCTCGCCCGCGTCAGCTTCTGGTCCGTCAACCGCGACCGCCCCTGCGGTTCCGGCTCCGACGCGGACTCGTGCAGCGGCATCAGCCAGGGCACGTACGACTTCACGAAGGCCCTGGCGGGCTACACGGGCTGACCGACGAGATCGCCGGACGGGCTGAATTCAGCCCGTCCGGCGATTGAGGACACAGCGCAGCCGGCGGGCTGCGCAACCCGCCGCGTCAGACGTTCTCGCCGAGGTGCAGCACGCGGACCATGTTGGTGGTGCCGGGGATGCCGGGCGGGGAGCCGGCCGTGATGATCACGGTGTCGCCCTCGCCGTACTCCTTGAGCTTGAGCATCTCGCTGCCGCAGATCCGGACCATCTCGTCGGTGGTCTGGACGTGCGGGACGACGATGGTGGTGACGCCCCAGGTCAGCGCGAGCTGGTTGCGGGTCGACTCGTCGGTGGTGAAGGCGATGACCGGCTGCGGGACGCGGTAGCGGGCGAGGCGGCGGGCGGTGTCGCCGGACTTGGTGAAGGCGACCAGGGCCTTGCCGTCCAGGTAGTCGCACAGCTCGGCGGCGGCGCGGGCGACGGCGCCGGACTGGGTGCGCGGCTTGCGGCCCTGAAGCGGCCACAGGCCCTGCTTGAGGAGCTCGACCTCGGCGGCCTCGACGATGCGGGACATCGTCTTGACGGTCTCGATCGGGTACTTGCCGACCGAGGACTCGGCGGAGAGCATGACCGCGTCGGCGCCGTCGAGGATGGCGTTGGCGACGTCGGAGGCCTCGGCGCGGGTGGGGCGCGAGTTGGTGATCATCGACTCCATCATCTGGGTCGCTACGATCACCGGCTTGGCGTTGCGGCGGCACAGCTCGATCAGCCGCTTCTGGACGACCGGCACCTGCTCCAGCGGGTACTCGACGGCGAGGTCGCCACGGGCGACCATGACCGCGTCGAAGGCCGCGACGACGTCCTCCATGTTCTCGACCGCCTGCGGCTTCTCCACCTTGGCGATGACGGGGACCCGGCGGCCCTCCTCGTCCATCACCTTGTGGACATCGCGGACGTCCTTGGCGTCGCGGACGAAGGACAGGGCGACCATGTCGACACCCATGCGGAGCGCGAAGCGCAGGTCGTCGATGTCCTTCTCGGACAGCGCGGGGACGTTCACCGCCGCGCCGGGCAGGTTGATGCCCTTGTGGTCGGAGATGACACCGCCCTCGACGACGAGACAGCGCACGCGCGCGCCGTCGACCTCGATGACGCGCAGCGCCACGTTGCCGTCGTTGATCAGGACCGGGTCGCCGGTGCTGACATCGCCGGGCAGGCCCTTGTAGGTCGTACCGCAGATGGTCCGGTCGCCGGGGACGTCCTCGGTGGTGATCGTGAACTCGTCACCCGCGACCAGCTCCACCGGGCCGTCCGCGAACTTCTCCAGTCGGATCTTCGGCCCCTGCAGGTCGGCCAGCACGCCGATCGCACGCCCGGTCTCCTCCGAGACCTTGCGCACCCGGTGGTAGCGCTCCTCGTGCTCGGCGTGGCTGCCGTGGCTGAAGTTGAATCGGGCCACATTCATGCCGGCCTCGACCAGTGTCTTGAGCTGGTCATAGGAGTCAACGGCGGGACCCAGGGTGCAGACGATTTTCGCTCGGCGCATGAAGACGATCCTATCGGGTTTGTTCCGCTCCGGAATAATCCCGTGCGGAGGGCGTGCTGGCGGTCGGTGCGGACGGCTGGGCGTGGCGGCGGCCACAGATTAGACGGTGACCAGCGAGTACGCCTCCCGTGCGATCTCGAGTTCCTCGTCGGTCGGTACAACGGCTACCGCGACCCGGCTGGATTCCGCCGAAATCAGCCGCGCCACGCTGCCGCGTTCCGCGTTGCGCACCGCGTCCACCTCGATGCCGAGCCGGGCGAGTCCGCGCAGTGCCGCCTCGCGCACCGCGGCCGAATTCTCGCCCACCCCGGCCGTGAACGCGATGGCGTCCACCCGGCCCAGGACGGCCGTGTAGGCGCCGACGTACTTGCGGACGCGGTGGATGTAGATGTCGAACGCGAGCCGGGCCTGCTCGTCGCCCTCGGCCATCCTTCGGCCGATCTCGCGCATGTCGTTGTCCCCGCACAGGCCGAGCAGCCCGCTTCTCTTGTTGAGCAGGTCGTCGACCTCGTCCGGGCCCATCCCCGCCGACCGCTGCAGATGCAGCAGCACGGCCGGGTCCAGGTCCCCCGAACGCGTACCCATGACCAGGCCTTCGAGCGGAGTCAGGCCCATCGAGGTGTCCAGGCACACCCCACCGCTCACGGCGGAGGCGGAGGCGCCGTTGCCCAGGTGCAGGACGATCACGTTCGTGTCGGCCGGGTCCCGGTCGAGGAGGGCGGCCGTGGCCCTCGACACGTAGGCGTGCGAGGTCCCGTGGAAGCCGTAGCGCCGGATCTGGTGCGCGTCCGCCGTCTGACGGTCGATCGCGTACCGGTACGCCGCCTCCGGCATCGTGGAGTGGAACGCCGTGTCGAAGACCGCGACCTGCGGCAGGTCCGGACGCAGGGCTCTGGCGACCCTGATGCCGGTGACGTTGGCGGGGTTGTGCAGCGGCGCCAGCGGGACGAGCTTCTCGATCTCCTCGATCACCTCGTCCGTGATCAGCGTCGGCTCCGTGAACCTGGTGCCCCCGTGCACGACCCGGTGGCCCACCGCCGCCAGCTGAGGGCTGTCCAGGCCCAGGCCCTTGGCTCCCAGGTCCGCAGCGACCTGCCGCAGCGCCTCGCCGTGGTCCGCGGCCGCGCCGGGCTCGCCGATGCGCTCGACGAGGCCGGCGGCGGGGCGGGTGCCGTCGGCCATGTCGATGAGCTGGTACTTGACCGACGACGAGCCGGAGTTGAGGACGAGTACGCGGGTGGCGGTCACGGGCTCAGCGCTTTCTGGGGTGGGTGGTCGCGGCCTGGATCGCGGTGATGGCGACTGTGTTGACGATGTCGGAGACCAGCGCCCCGCGCGAGAGGTCGTTGACCGGCTTGCGCAGCCCCTGCAGCACGGGCCCCACCGCGACCGCCCCCGCCGACCGCTGGACGGCCTTGTAGGTGTTGTTGCCGGTGTTGAGGTCCGGGAAGATCAGGACGGTCGCCTTGCCGGCGACCTCCGATTCCGGCAGCTTCGTGGCGGCGACGGCCGCGTCGACAGCCGCGTCGTACTGGATGGGCCCCTCGACGAGCAGCTCGGGCCGCCGCTCGCGGACCAGCTCCGTGGCGCGGCGCACCTTGTCGACATCGGCGCCGCTCCCGGAGGTACCGGTGGAGTACGAGAGCATCGCGACCCTCGGCCGGACCCCGAACTGGGCGGCGGTCTCGGCGGACTGGATGGCGATGTCGGCCAACTGCTCGGCGTCGGGGTCGGGATTGACCGCGCAGTCGCCGTAGACGAGGACCCGGTCCGCGAGGCACATGAAGAAGACGGACGAGACGATCGCGGCGCCCGGCGCCGTCTTGATGATCTCGAAGGCGGGCCGGATCGTCGCGGCGGTCGAGTGGACGGCACCGGACACCATGCCGTCGGCGAGCCCCTGCTGGACCATCAGGGTGCCGAAGTAGGAGACATCCGCGACGACGTCGTAGGCGAGTTCGTACGAAACGCCCCGGTGGGCCCGCAGCTTGGCGTAGAGCTCGGCGAAGCTCTCCCGGAGGGGGGACGTCTGAGGGTCGATGACCTCGCAGGCGCCGACGTCGAGGTTGATGCCGAGTTCGGCGGCCCGCTTGCGCACGGCGTCCGTGTCACCCAGAAGGATGAGGTCGCAGACGTTCCTGCGCAGGAGGACTTCCGCGGCGCGCAGGATGCGTTCCTCGGTGCCCTCGGGGAGGACGACGCGCTGGCGGGCGGAGCGGGCGCGTTCGATGAGCTCGTGCTCGAACATCATGGGGGTGACGCGCTCGCTGCGCACGACGGACAACCGCTGCAGCAGATCGGCGGTGTCGACGTGGTTCTCGAAGAGGCCGAGCGCGGTCTCGACCTTGCGCGGGGTGGCGGCGCCGAGCTTGCCCTCCATGGCGGAGAGCTCGGTGGCGGTGTGGAAGGAACCGGCCGGGACGGAGAGGACGGGGGTGCCGGGGGCGAGACGGGCGGCCAGCGCCAGGATCTCGGGGCCGGGGCGCTCGTCGAGGGTGAGGAGGAGGCCGGCTATGGGCGGGGCACCGGCGGAATGGGCGGCGAGGGAGCCGATGATGAGGTCGGCTCGGTCGCCGGGGGTGACGACCAGGCAGGCGGGGGTGAGGGCCTTGATGAAGGTGGGCAGCATGGCGCCGCCGAAGACGAAGTCCATGACGTCGCGCGAGAGCCCGGAGTGGTCGCCGAGCAGCACCTCGGCGCCGAGGGCGGCGGAGATCTGGGAGACGCTGGGCGCGGAGAGCGCCGGCTCCTCGGGCACGACGTACGCGGGGACGGGGAGGCGGCCGCGCAGCCGGGCGGCGGCGTCCTCGACCGCGTCGCCCGGCACCCGGTTGGCGATCATGGCGAGCACGTCGCAGCCGAGGCCGGCGTAGGACAGGTGGGCGTTGCGGACCTCGTCGGCGATCGTCTCGGGGGTCTGGTCGCGGCCGCCGACCACCGGGAGGACGGAGGCGCCGAACTCGTTGGCGAGGCGGGCGTTGATGCCGAGCTCGCCCGGGAGGTTGGTCTCCTCGAAGTCCGAGCCGAGGACGAGCACCGCCTCGTAGTCGCGGGCGACCTCGTGGAAGCGGTCGACGAGGTGGGATATCAGCGCGTCACGGCCCTGCTCGGCCTGGAGGGCGGCGGCTTCCTCGTAGGACATGCCGTACGCGGTCCGGGGCTCCTGGGTGAGCCGGTAGCGGCTGCGCAACAGGTCGAACATACGGTCGGGCACGTCGTGCAGCAGCGGCCGGAAGACGCCGACGCGGTCCACCTGACGGGTCAGGAGCTCCATGAGCCCCAACTCGACGACCTGCCGGCCGTCGCCGCGGCCGATGCCGGTCACGTACACGCTGCGCGTCACGCGCGATCTCCGTCCCTGCCTCGCGGGATCCCCGATCCCGATATCCCTTGACATTACCGTCCCCCGTACGTAAGACGCGCGACAGGTCCAGGGGGTGAACGGGCGCACAACATGCGCATGCGGCAGAACGGCGCGAGAGTGCTGTCCATGCGCATCGGAGTGCTCACCGCGGGCGGCGACTGCCCCGGCCTCAACGCCGTGATCCGCTCCGTCGTCCACCGTGCCCTGACCGTCCACGCAGACGAGGTCATCGGCTTCGAGGACGGCTTCAAGGGGCTGCTCGAAGGCCGTTTCCGTCCCCTCGACCTGGACTCGGTGAGCGGAATCCTGGCCCGGGGCGGCACCATCCTCGGTTCGGCCCGGCTGGAGCGCGCCCGGCTGCACGAGGCCGCCGACCACTGGCGGACCCTGTGCGGCGGCTACGGCCTGGACGTCCTCATCCCGATCGGCGGCGAGGGCACGCTGACGGCCGCCCGGATGCTCGCGGACGCCGGGGTGCCGGTGGTGGGCGTACCGAAGACCATCGACAACGACATCTCCTCCACCGACCGCACCTTCGGCTTCGACACCGCCGTCACGGTCGCCACCGAGGCCATCGACCGGCTCAAGACCACCGCGGAGTCCCACCAGCGGGTGATGGTGGTCGAGGTGATGGGCCGGCACGCCGGCTGGATCGCCCTGGAGTCCGGCATGGCCGGCGGCGCCCACGGCATCTGCCTGCCCGAGCGGCCCTTCGACCCCGCCGACCTGGTCGCCATGGTCGAGGAGCGCTTCGCCCGCGGCAAGAAGTCCGCCGTCGTCTGCGTCGCCGAGGGCGCCCACCCGGCCGACGGCACCATGGCCTACGGCAAGGGCGAGATCGACCTCTACGGTCACGAGCGCTTCACCGGCATCGGCACCCGCCTGGCCGCCGAGCTCGAACACCGCCTCGGCAAGGAGGCCCGGCCGGTCATCCTGGGCCACGTACAGCGCGGTGGCGTCCCGACCGCGTACGACAGGGTCCTGGCGACCCGCTTCGGCTGGCACGCCGTCGAGGCCGCCCACCGGGGCTCGTTCGGGCACATGACGGCGCTGCGGGGGACGGCCATCGGCATGGTGCCGCTCGCGGACGCGGTGACGACGCTGAAGCGGGTGCCGGAGGACCGGATGGAGGAGGCCGAGTCGGTCTTCTGAGGACCGGGGCCCGGGACGGGGAGCGCAAAGGCGGAGGGCGCGATGGTGATCGCGCCCTCCGCCTTTCTTTGCGGCTCCCGGACGGGTCCGGAGGTCTGTCGGTCTGTCGGGCCTAGCTCTCGTTGTACAGGTGCATGCCGGGAACGGTGAGCGTGCCGCCGAACTGGCCCGCCTGAACGACCGTGACGTTGGTGAAGAAGGCCACGGGGACGTTGATGGGCGGCGGGGTGTCGGGGGTGAACGTGACCGGCAGGACACCGAAGAGGTTGCCCTTGAGCGACTCGGTGTACATGGTCACCGTGCCGTCCTTGATGGTCGAGGTGCTTCCGCTGGCGGCCTGCACGTGGGAGGTCGTGCCGTCCGGGCCGTCCACGATCTGGTGCAGGTTCTTGATGTCGACACCGGTCGCGGTGAACTTGAGGACCTTCTTGACCGTGCCGTTGTACGTCTTGACCTCGACGATGCCCTTGTAGTCCAGCCCCGTGAGGGTGAGCAGGTCTGTCTTGAGGGTCCACGGCGTGTCGGGCAGCAGCTGGAGGTTGTCCTCGGCCTCCGCGGCGGCCAGGGCCGCCGCGTCGTGCGTGGCGCAGGGGAACGGCGTACCGCTGGAGGAGGCCGACGCGGTGGCCGAGGCCTTGGCCATGGCGACGCTCGCGGCGGCGGACTCGGCCGCCTTGGTGACCTCGACGGCCTTCACGGCCGAGTCCTTGGCGGTCTTGTCGACCGTGTCGGACGCGGAATCCTCGGTCGCGCCGGCCGACGGGGTCGCCGTGGCCGTCGGGGTGGCCGTGGCGGTGGAATCGCTGGTGGCGGCGGCCGCGCTCGAGGAGGAGCCGGTGCTGTCGATGCCCAGCAGATTCTTGAGCGCGTCGACGACGCCCAGCGGGTCCGCCGCGTTCGTGGTCTCGCTCGCCGAGGCGGACGCCGAGGCCGAAGGGCTCGCGGTCGCGGTCGGCGTACTGCTCTTGGAGGACTCACTCTTCGACGCCGAGGAGGACTTGGCGTCAGCGGACGAACTCGCGGACGGAGTCGGCGTGGCGGTCGCCGAGGCCGACGACGTCGCCGTGGAAGAGGCGGACGAGGTGGAGGACGACGGGCTCGCGCTCGCCGAGGAGTCCTCTTCCGTGGTGTCGGCGCACGACGTACCGGTGAACGGGTTCTTCGGCAGCTCGTCGGCGGACGCCAGGCGCGGTGTGAGCCCCATGCCCATGAGTACCGCGGTGGGCATGGCTGCAATGGCTATCGCCTTGCCCGCGGGTACCTGGATCTTGGTCAGCAGCGACTTCCTCGGGGCCGCATGCCGCGGCCCCGTTCTGACCCGGGTCGTACGGCCTTCTGCGGCCCCGGTCTCGTCATCACCCCGCACTGTTCCTCCCGTTCGCTTCAGCGGTGTGCTCGGCGGCATGCGCCGCTTCCTCATGCGCCGGCCCGTCCCGCTCGCTGCCCGCGTCGTCCGCGGACGGCTCCGGCAGCTTGGGAAGCCACGACGGATGCTCGGGGTCCTCCACCGGCCGGGCGCCCGGACCCCAAGCGACGGCGAGGGCGCCGCCGATCAGGCCGAGCAGGAAGCCCATCAGGAAGCCGCCGATGTTGGAGACGACCAGCGACACCAGCGACAGCATGATCGTCGCGACACCCGCGAAGACCCGTGCGACCGCCTGGAACCACATGGTCAGGCCGAGCACCACCAGCAGTACGCCGATGATCAGCGAACCGGCTCCGGCCGTGGTGGCCATGGCGAGGGTGAGCCCGCCGAGGTTGAGATGGGCGTACGGGAAGTACGCGATGGGGCCCCCGGCGAGGATGGTGAGCAGGCCCGCCCAGAACGGCCGCTGCCACCGCCATACGCGGAAGCGGAACCGCCAGTTGCCGATCCGGCCCTGTGTCTCGGCGCTCATGGAAAACAGCTCCCTGGGACTGACTTTCAAAAGGAGGTGTGGATGGGAAAGGTGAGGGGCGTCCCGCGCCCCTCACCCCCCAAGGACCTGCCCGGCCGGGCTCCCGCCCGGTCAGGTCCGTTCAAGTGCTCAGTAGCACTCGTAGCCGTCGCCGGAGCCCTTCTTGACCGACATGCTCAGCCCGCTGAGCTTGAAGGTTCCCGCGCTGGTCGCCCAGGCGGTCTGCTTCACGTCGGTAAGAACGGCCGAGTCGGCTTCCTGGGCGAAGGAGCCCGGGAGGACCGCGTCACCGGAACCGATGCCGGGGCCCTTGGTGCTGTTGTTGACCGCGACACCGATGTTGATGTTGGTGAACGTGGCGTCGGCGTTGAGCTGGTCAAGGTCGATGTAAAGGTTCTTCGCCGAGACCGGCGTGTCACCGTTACCCGCGCCCAGCTTCAGCGTCACATCGCCGAAGACCGGGACCGGCACGACCACGGACTGGCAAAGGCCCTCGATCTCGGCGCTGTTGAACGCAGAGACCGCGACCGGGATCTTCTTGCCGCCGTACTGGGTGTCAAGCGCTCCGTACTGGACGAAGCCCTGACCGGTCAGCTTCTCGGCCGAAACCTTGAACTGCTGCCCGGACACACTGAACGACGCGGCAAGCGCACCCTGGCTCAGGGCAACACCTATACACGCCGTGGCCGCAACGGACGGCACCATGACAACGGCGAACCGCTTCCATCTGGTACCACCACGAACGAGCGACTCCATGAAAGTTCCTCCTTCTCGGACGTACATCTCCGGCCGAGATTGGGATCCGGGCCTGGGATGGGAGAAGTGCTACGTCCTCGGGAAGGGGAGCGCCGTCAACTTTCGGCGGCCATCCCACGGGAATGCGGACGGCAGTGTCCGAAGCATCGGCGATCACCCCCGAGCGACAACCACTCGGCCACGCTCTCGCGCAACCTGCTGGACAGGCCCCGCCGGTCGGCAGAGACCCCCCTGTCCACGGGACGCGGCGATGACCGCGAACCCGGCTCGGTGGGGATCCGTTTCCCTTGGACCCGACCGGCTGCCGGGCTGCGGTGACGGACCGAGCTTGGCCGATCGTGGTCCATTCGGGGCCGTCGCACAAGGGGCGTCGTTACTAGCCGGTAACGGACACATAACCCGGTACCGCTGGACTGGACCAACCTGCTCACGCTGGGTAGTTGGGGAGGGACCGTGAAAGTCGGATAAAGAGCGATGAATCCGGACGAAGCGGCACCACTCTCTTACCGGAAGTAACAGCGGCCGCGCTTTATCAAGATTTGGTAAAGCGCGGCCGTCACCGAAAGAGCATTCGAGTCAGGCCAAACTGCGTCCCCGAGGTTTCCGGGGTCAGAACAGCACGCGCGCGAGCGCCGCCCTGGCCGCCGTCACCCGGGGGTCGTCCGAGCCGATGACCTCGAAGAGCTCGAGCAGTCGCAGCCGCGCCGTGTCGCGGTCCTCCCCCGCCGTTCTGCGTACCGCGTCCACCAACCGCCCGAAGGCGTCCTCCACATGGCCGCCCGCCAGGTCCAGGTCCGCCGCCGCCAGCTGCGCCGGCACGTCGGCCGGGTTGTCCGCGGCCGCCTTGCGCACCGCCTGCGGGTCCGCGTCCTGCACCCGGTTCAGCAGCTCGGCCTGCGCCAGACCCAGCTTCGCCTCCGTGTTGCCCGGGTCGTCCGCCAGCACGTTCTTGTACGCCTGGATGGCACCGCCCAGATCGCCGTGGTCCAGCGCGTCGTGCGCCGCCGACAGCGCGATCTCCTGCGGGGTCGCGGGCCGCTCGGGCTGCGCGGCGGGGGCCGGGGCGCCCGCCCCTGCCTCCACGGGCGCGCCCACGATGCCGAACCGCTGCTCCGCCACCGCGATCAGCTGGTCCAGCACCTCGCGGATCTGGTCCTGGGGCGCCGAGCCCTGGAAGAGCGGCATGGCCTGCCCGGCCAGCACCGCGAACACCGCCGGGATGCCCTGCACCCCGAACTGCTGGAACAGCATCTGGTTCGCGTAGACATCGACCTGGGCGACCACGAACCGACCGGCGTACTCACCGGCCAGGGCGGCCAGCGTGTCGCCGAGCTGCACGCTCGCCGGGGCCTGCTCGGCCCAGAAGTTGACGACGACCGGGACCTCGGTGGAGCGCTGCAGTACATCGCTCTCGAAGGTCTCCTCGCTGACGTCGATCACGAGGGAAGAGGCTGAGGCGGCGGACGTTCCCCCGCCGTTACGAGCGGCATCCGCGCGGGCCTGTTCGGCCTTCGCCTTGGCCTCGCTGGCCGCCTTCACCGCGGCGAGGTCGACCACGCCGCTCATGGACATGTTCCGTGGCTGCATGAGACCAATCCTCCCCCCTGACCGCGGTTCCCGTGGACATGGGCCCCTAACCCACGTCCGGCCCTCAATCCTGTGCTTCTTTACGCTACGACCCGTAGCGTAACTGCATGGCCGATTCCCGCGCAACGGGGATAGGGTCCGACCGATGTCTACCCACCCCACCGGAAAACCCACCGGCCGCCCGCGCAGCGCGCAGGCCGACCTGGCGATCCTCGACGCGACCCGCGCCGCACTCGTCGCCCTCGGCTGGGGAAAGCTGACCATGAGTGACGTCGCCGCCCGCGCGGGCGTTGCCAAAACCACGCTCTACCGGCGCTGGGCCAACAAGCACGACCTCGTCGTCGACGCCGTCGCCGTCCTCTTCGACGAGCTCGAACTCCCCGACCGCGGGAGCCTGCGTGCCGACGTCGAGGGCGTCGTCCTGCAGTTCGCCGCCCTCCTGGAGCGGCCCGAGGCGAAGACGGCCCTCATGGCCGTCGTCGCCGAGTCCACGACCGACGCGGCGCTTCGGCTGCGTATCCGCGAGGCCATCGTCAACCGCCAGAAGCGGCTCGTCGTCGCCGGCCGCGCCCGCGCCCAGCGCCGCGGCGAGATCCCGCCCGACCCGGCGGGCTCCGACCCCGCCCCGCAGATCGACCTCATCTTCGACGTCATCGCGGGCGCGGTCGTCCACCGCACCCTCGTCACGGGCGAACCGGTCGACACGGACTGGGCGGAGCGCTTCACCGCGGTGCTACTGGGCGGCCTGACCGCCCCGTTCGGCCCGTCCGGCGCGGCAGGTCAGAAACGGGCCGGCTCCGTGTAGCTGCCCCACTCCTCCCTCAGGGCGCCGCAGATCTCGCCCAGCGTGGCTTCCGCCCGCGCGGCGGCGAGCATCGGCTCGATCATGTTCGTACCGTCCCGCGCGGCGCCCAGCATGGCGTCCAGGGCCGCGGCGACGGCCGCGTCGTCGCGCGCGGCACGGCGGTCCGCCAGGACCCGTACCTGCTCGCGCTCGACCTCGTGGCTGACGCGGAGGATCTCCAGGTCGCCGGTGACGGAACCGTGGTGGACGTTGACGCCCACGACCCGCTTGTCGCCCTTCTCCAGGGCCCGCTGGTACTGGAAGGCCGCCTCGGCGGTCTCCGACGTGAAGTACCCGTCCTCGATGCCCCGCAGAATGCCGGAGGTCATCGGCCCGATGGGGTGCGGACGGCCGTCGGGGACGGCCCGGGCGCCGAGTTCCCTGATCTTGTCGAAGACCTTCTCCGCGTCCGCCTCGATGCGGTCGGTCAGGGCCTCTACGTACCAGGAACCACCCAGCGGGTCGGCGACATTGGCGACGCCGGTCTCCTCCATCAGGACCTGCTGCGTGCGCAGGGCGATCTCCGCGGCCTGCGCGCTCGGCAGAGCCAGCGTCTCGTCGAGGGCGTTGGTGTGCAGCGAGTTCGTGCCGCCCAGCACCGCCGAGAGCGCCTCGACGGCCGTGCGCACGACGTTGTTGTACGGCTGCTGGGCGGTCAGCGAGACCCCGGCCGTCTGGGTGTGGAAGCGCAGCCACTGCGCCTTCTCGCTCCGCGCCCCGTACACGTCGCGCATCCAGCGCGCCCAGATCCGGCGGGCTGCCCGGAACTTGGCGATCTCCTCGAAGAAGTCCAGGTGGGCGTCGAAGAAGAAGGACAGGCCCGGCGCGAAGGTGTCGACGTCGAGCCCGCGCGAGAGCCCCAGCTCGACATACCCGAAGCCGTCGGCGAGCGTGTAGGCGAGCTCCTGCGCGGCCGTGGAACCGGCCTCGCGGATGTGGTAGCCGGAGACGGACAGCGGCTTGTACGCGGGGATGCCGGCGGCGCAGTGCTCCATGAGGTCGCCGATGAGCCGGAGGTGGGGCTCAGGGGCGAAGAGCCACTCCTTCTGGGCGATGTACTCCTTGAAGATGTCGGTCTGCAGGGTGCCGTTGAGGACCGCCGGATCGACGCCCTGACGCTCGGCGGCGACGAGGTACATGCAGAAGACGGGGACGGCGGGGCCGGAGATGGTCATGGAGGTCGTGACCTCGCCCAGCGGGATGTCCTTGAACAGGATCTCCATGTCGGCGGCGGAGTCGATGGCGACCCCGCAGTGGCCGACCTCGCCCAGCGCGTGCGGCTCGTCGGAGTCGCGGCCCATGAGCGTCGGCATGTCGAAGGCCACGGAGAGGCCGCCGCCGCCCGCCTCCAGGATCATCTTGTAGCGCTCGTTGGTCTGCTCGGCGTTGCCGAAGCCGGCGAACTGGCGGATGGTCCACGTGCGGCCCCGGTAGCCGGTCGCGTACAGGCCCCGGGTGTACGGATACTCGCCCGGCCAGCCGATCCGCTCGAAGCCGGGCACGTCGGCGCCGGGCGGCGGTCCGTACACGGGCTCGACGGGATCCCCGGAGAGCGTGCTGAAGTCGGCGTCCCGCTTACGGGAGGCGTCATAACGGGCCTGCCAGCGGAGGCGGGCTTCCTCGATCGCGTCGGCGTCCATACCCTCGAATTTACTAGGACGTCCTAGTAAATGTCGATGGCAAACCGCCCGTGTCGCCGCCGGAAGGGGCCCAAGACAGGCCCTAGGGGCGGTTTCGGGTCAGGCCTTGACCGGATCGGCGTCCGAAGCCGCCGCGGTGATCAGCGGCTGGATCTCGCGGGTCACCTTGCGCTCGACGAAGAAGGCGGCGGTCGGGATGGTCCCGGCCAGCAGCACCCACGCCAGCTTGCCGAACTTCCACCGCGCCTTGGAGCCCAGATCGAAGGCCAGGACCAGGTAGACCACGTACAGCCAGCCGTGTGCGATGGCGACCACCCGGGTGAAGCCCTCGGCGCCGTCGACCTTCAGGATGTACTTGGCGATCACGCCGATGGTGAGGAGGATCAGCAGCACACCGGTCGTGTACGCGAGGGCCCGGTACCGGGTCAGAACACTCTGCTTCATGCGCCGAGCTTAAGCGGGGGCGCCCTGCGGCTTTCGGCTGGGCCCCCGGACGCGACCGGCCGGCCACTGGCCCGCGGACGAGGACCCGCCTACTCCTCGAAGTCCCCGGCCGCTATCCGCAGCGGCCGCAGCAGCGCGAAGATCTCGCCGCACTCCTCGGCGTCGTACGTCCCGAGGCCGAATTCCATCGCCACCAGGTCCCGCGTGGCGGCCTCGCAGACCTCCCGGCCCTTGTCCGTGATGGAGGCGAGCGTGCCGCGCCCGTCGTTGGGATTCGGCCGCTTGGCGACAAGCCCGGAGGTGACGAGGCGGTCGACGGTGTTGGTGACGGAGGTGGGGTGCACCATGAGCCGCTCGCCGATCTTGGACATCGGGAGCTCGCCGGCCTTGCTGAAGGTGAGCAGCACCAGCGCCTCGTACCGCGCGAAGGTGAGCCCGTACGGCTTGACGACGGCGTCGACCTGGCCGAGCAGGATCTGCTGGGCGCGCATGATCGACGTGATGGCGGCCATGGAGGGCGCCCGGCCCCAGCGCCGGGTCCAGGTCTCGTCGGCGCGCGCGATGGGATCGAAAGGCAGGCTCAGCGGCTTCGGCACGGGCGAGAGCCTACCCGCCGGTCACATCATGGTCAGCCATGTCTCACCGAGCGGACCGGAGCCAACCCCTGATCGTACGGCCGGGCCCACCGGTGAGTATTGCGGGCATGTTTCAGCCACCCCAAGTCCGGATTCTGACCGGAAAGCACCCCCTGTAGGGGAGGGATTTCCCTACACCTACGGTCAGTTGGGCCCCTTTTGCCCCTGGTATGGCGGAGATAAATCTACGCGCGTATAGCGTCGAACCGGCCATTGCCTGTAGTGGACCTGTCATTTACCTCTTGATCAATGTCAAGCTCCTGGCCAGCGGGGATTCCGGCCCATGGGTTCCGGACCGGGCTCCCCGCCATCCCCCCACAGACCTCTGACGAGGAGCACGATTTTGCGCAAGAAGCTGGCCATCGGCACCATCGCCGCAGCATCCGCCCTGCTCGCGGCGGGCCTTCAGTCCGCCGCCGCGACCGCCGTCCCCGCGGCGGCCGCCCCCCGCGCCGTCACGATCGCCAACTCCCAGGCCAAGGCGCTCGCCTACGGCACGGCCCAGGCCTCCGACGTCGCCGCCTCCCTCGGCCTCGGCGCCAAGGAGAAGCTCGTGGTCAAGGATGTCGTCGTGGACAAGGACGGCACCCGCCACCTGCGCTACGACCGCACCTACGCGGGTCTGCCGGTGCTCGGCGGCGACCTCGTGGTGCACGAGACCAAGGCCGGTGCCACCAAGGCGATCACCCGCGCCACCACCAAGGCGATCAAGCCGGCCACCATCACCGCCGCCGTCTCCGTGGCCGCGACCAAGGCGGCCGCCACCGGCACCGTCAAGGCGCTGCTCAAGGCCCCGCTGGCCAAGGGCTCCGAGGCGCTGGTCAAGGTCGGCAAGGCCGGCACCCCCCAGAAGGTCATCTGGGCCGTCTCCGGCACCCCCCGCCTGGCGTACGTCACCGTCGTCAGCGGCGAGCAGGCCGACGGCACCCCCAGCAAGCTCAATGTCGTCACCGACGCGAAGACCGGCAAGGTCATCGAGAAGTACGAGGGCGTCGAGACCATCACCGGCACCGGCAACGGCGTCCGCGTCGGCTCGGTCACCCTCAACACCACCCAGGGCACGAGCACGTACTCGCTCAAGGACGCCAGCCGCGGTGGCATCTACACCACCAACCTGAGCAACAAGGAGACGTCCTCGAAGGGCACCACCTTCACCGACGCCGACAACAAGTGGGGCACCGGCACCACCAGCAGCACCCAGTCCGCCGGTGTCGACGCCCAGTTCGGCGCCGCCGCCACGTGGGACTACTACCTCAACACCTTCAGCCGCAGCGGCATCGCCAACGACGGTGTCGGCTCGCTGTCCCGCACCCACTACGGCAGCAGCTACGTCAACGCCTTCTGGGACGACGACTGCTTCTGCATGACGTACGGCGACGGTGACGGCAACACCTCCCCGCTCACCTCGCTCGACGTGGCCGGCCACGAGATATCCCACGGCGTCACCAGCGCCACCGCCGGCCTGACCTACTCCGGTGAGTCCGGCGGCATCAACGAGGCCAACTCGGACATCTTCGGCACCATGGTCGAGTTCTACGAGAACCTCGCCTCCGACACCCCCGACTACCTCATCGGCGAGAAGATCGACATCAACGGCGACGGCACCCCGCTGCGCTACATGGACAAGCCCTCCAAGGACGGCGGATCCGCCAACTACTGGTCCTCGACGGTGAAGAACCTCGACGTCCACTACTCCTCGGGCGTCGGCAACCACTTCTTCTACCTGCTGTCGGAGGGCTCCGGCGCCAAGACCATCAACGGCGTCTCCTACTCCAGCCCGACCTACAGCGGCACCACCGTCACCGGCATCGGCCGCGCCAAGGCCGCCGCCATCTGGTACCGCGCCCTGACCGTCTACTTCACGTCCTCCACCAACTACTCCGCGGCCCGCACCGCCACCCTCAAGGCGGCCACGGACCTCTACGGCTCCACCTCCACCGAGTACAAGGCCGTCGCCGCGGCCTGGACCGGCGTCAACGTCAGCTGACCCCCGGTCATCACTGAACCCCCACGGTGGTGGTGCGGTCCGTAATCCATACGGACCGCACCACTGCCGTTACGCACACCAGGCCGACGACCCCCGCCCCGGCGACCACCGTGTGCACCGGCAGAAACTCCGCCGCCACACCCGCCAGCGCCATCCCCAGCCCCTGAGTCGTCATCATCCCCGCCGTCATCAGCGTCATCGCCTGGCCGCGCACCCCCTCCGGCACCGCGTCGATGAACCACTTGTCGAGCCCGAGGCTGTACGTGATCCCCCATCCGGTCACGAACTGCACGAGGAGCGCCCAGCCCAGACCCGGGTGGAAGGCGTACGCCAGCGGCGGGAGCATCGCCAGGACGGCGACGGGGAGGGTCAGGCGGGCCCGGCCGCGCGGGCCGAGGAGGGAGCCGACGAGGAGTTCGCCGGTGACGGCCCCGACGGGCATGCCGGTCATGAGCAGGCCGAGGCCGGCCGGTCCGAGCCCGAGGGAGTCGGCGTACGGGGTCATCAGCGCCTCGGACCAGACGACGAACATCGGCGGCATCCAGCACAGCAGAAGCAGCGCCCGGATCCGCCGGTCGGCGAGCAGCCGCCGGAGCCCGGCGCCCGTCGCGACCCGTGCCCCACCGGGGGCCTGCCGGGCCGGGCGGGCCTTCGTACCGGTGAGCAGCAGCAGCCCGGAGCCGAGGAAGGCCACGACGGTCAGCCCGAGCACCGAGCGCGGCGAGACGGCCGCGATCAGCAGTCCCCCGGCGGCGAACCCGACCAGCTGTGCGCTCTGCGCGACCAGCCGCAGCAGCGACCGGCCCAGCACGAACCGGTCGCCGTCGCCCAGGATGTCGCTCAGCGTCGCCGCCCTGGTCCCGCCGAACACCGGTCCCACCACCGCCGTCGCACAGCGCAGCGCCAGCAGCACCGCGACCGGCGTCCCCGGCACCACCATCCCCGCCGCGGAACCCGCGCAGACCAGGTCGCACACCACCAGCACCCTGCGCGGCGGAAACCGGTCGGCCACCGACGACAGCAGCGTCCCGCCGACGACGTACGGCAGCATCCCCAGCGCCCAGGTCAGCGCAGTCAGCAGCGGCGACCCCGTCAGCCGGTAGACCAGTACCGCCAGGGCGAGTTCGCAGACGATCCGGCCCAGCATCGACGTCACGTCCGCCGCGAACACAAAGCGGAACTCGCGGACCGCGAACACCGACCGGTAGCCGGCGCTGCGGTCGGCGGGGCCGGTGTCAGGACGTGCTTGAGCGGGGCCGGTCTTCCCCGTCCCGGAGGGCGTTGGCATGGTTACGAGCCTGGCGGCACCGGCGCGCGGGCTCTAGTCTTTCGGCCTCAGCCGAATCACCGGGCGAGCCACCGGGGGGTGCGTGCCATGCCGCTGCACATGTATTTCGGCACCGGCGACCTGCTGCGCTGCCGCTTCGCGCTGTCCCCGCTGTGCGAGACGCACGAGGCCGTACGCACCCTGCGGCGCCGCGAGCGGCACGGCTACCACCTGCCGTGGCTGCGCCGCCGGCGGGACGCTGCGGCCGGGCTCGACCTGAGGCCGCTGTGGCTGTTCATGCCGCAGCCGGGCTACACCCCGGACTTCCTGGGCCGGCCGCCGGCCACACCGTCGCCCTCCTTCGCCGACGAGCTGGCGCTGATGCGCGGCACCGATCCGGCGCTGGCCCGCGAGGAGATGGCCAGGTCGCTGGCGGGTACGCCGGGGGCCGCCGAATCGGCCCTGGGCCAGGAGCTGATGGCGGATCCGGCGGCGGCCGTACAGCGGCTGGCCGATCTCACCGAGCGGGCCTGGCATGCCCTGCTGGCCCCGGACTGGCCCCGGCTGCGCGCACTGCTGGAGGCCGATATCGCGTACCGCTCACGGAAGTTGGCGACCGGCGGGCTGCGCGCCCTCTTCGCCGACCTGCACCCGGACCTGGTCTGGGCCGAGGGCACCCTCACCCTGCTGCACAGCCACGGGGACTTCTTCCAGGAGCAGCGGCTCTCCGGCCAGGGCGTGCTGCTGCTGCCCAGCGTCTTCGCCTGGCCGAACGCGGTGAGCGGATTCGCCGAGCCGTGGCAGCCGACGGTCATCTACCCCGCCCGTGGCATCGGCGGCCTCTGGCAGACCCCGCAGACCCCCTCCGACGCCCTCGTCCGGCTGCTCGGCCGGCACCGTTCCGCCATCCTCTGTGCCCTCGACGAGCCCGCCTCCACCACCGCCCTCGCCGACCGGCACGGCCTCGCCCCCTCCTCCGTCTCCGCCCACCTGTCCGTGCTCCGCGACGCGGGCCTGCTGACCTCGCGCCGCCACGGCCACCAGGTGCTCTACGAGCGCACGGCGCTGGGCATCGCGCTGGCGGCGTAATTCAGCCTGAAGGGGCGCGGGGAACTGCGCGACCAGCCCACCACGGTCCGCAGGTTGTCCACCGGACCGGCTCTAGGGCCTGTCCGGGCGATCATGGGCGGTCCAGGCGTCGTCTGGTGCGGTGCATCGCAAGGCGCCGGAATGCCCGCAGACTGGTTCGTCTGTGGGCTTTTCGGCAACGCCGCGAGGTGCCGTGCCAGGCGGCGAAGGGGCCGTTCGTGATCGCCCGGACAGGCCCTAGGAGACCCCGCCCCGGCGCAGCCGCGCCCGTACCGCACGCTGTGCCACCGGGCCGAGCTCGTCCAGCGCGGTCACCAGCCCGGCCAGCTGGTCAAGGGCGGCCAGCGCACGCTCGGCCCCCTCCCGGTCCACGCCCTCGTACAGCTCCAGGCCGACGAAGCCCGCCGCGACCGCCCGGGCAAGCCCGGTGAGGTCCACGAATTCGGCGAGCGGCGACCCGCTGAGCACCCGGTGCAGTACGTGCTCGATCTCCTCGACCCACAGCCCGAGCCCCGTCGCCGTGTCGGGCACCAGCCGTGGCTGCGTCTGCGCTCCCGCCAGCAGCTGGGCCAGCACCGCGACATGGCCCGCCGCGCTCTCCTCGGCGTGCAGTTCCCATGCCAGGGCCAGGAGTTCGGAGAGCGTACGGACCTGCGCGAGGCGGTCGCGGTAGTGCGCGACCCGGTGCTCGGCGCCGTACCGGCAGGCGGTCGCCAGCAGCTCGTCGACGCTGCCGAAGTGATAGAAGACCAGCGCCTGGTTCACCCCGGCCGCCGCGGCCACCGTACGCGCGGAGACCCCCGCGATGCCGTGCTCGGCGAGTGCCCTGAGCGCCCCGGCGAGCAGCTTCTCGCGGGTGCCGCTCATACCGGGCCCTCCTCGAGTGGAGCCGGGGTCCGGGCGCCCGTAACGGCCGTACCCCTCCCCAGAGGCGACGGCCACGGGAGAACCCGGACCCCATACCTGAACCGCTGTGGCTCCCCTTCCCAGCCGGCCAGGTGGTCGATGTACGCCTGAGATTATGAGAATTTGAGCGATCGCTCAATGAGGGAAAACCCTACGCCGATCAGGCGGCTACGCCGACAGGTGACGCTCGATCGTCTCGACCTTGGCGGTCAGCCCGTCCGTGACGCCCGGCCGGATGTCGGCCTTGAGCACCAGCGACACCCGGGGCGCCCGCGCCTCGACCGCCGCGACGGCGCGCTTGACGACGTCCATGACCTCGTCCCACTCGCCCTCCACGGACGTGAACATCGCGTCGGTGCGGTTCGGCAGCCCGGACTCGCGCACGACCCGGACCGCGTCCGCGACGTACTCGCCGACCTCCTCGCCGACGCCGAGCGGGGTGACGGAGAAGGAGACGATCACGCCTTCGCCACCGCCTCGGCGGCTGCGGCGGCCTCGGCGGCCTCGCGGGAGGCCACGACGCTCGCCTCGGCCTCGCGGCGCAGCTTGCGCTCGGCGAAGAAGCCGCCGGTCGGCAGGACGGACAGGACGAAGTAGAGCGCGGCCCGGCCGAACGGCCACTTCGTACGGTTCCAGGCGTCGGCCCAGAAGAGCACGTAGAGGATGAAGAGGATGCCGTGGACCATGCCCATGACCGGGACCGCGTTGAAGTCGGTGGTGCGCTTGAGCACCGAGCAGACCAGGAGCAGCAGGAAGGACACCGCTTCGGGGGCGGAGACCAGTCGGAGCCGGTTCAGGGCGGAGGCGGTCTTGATGTCCACGGTTCACCTTCGGGATCGGGGGCGCGAGCTTGTCCATACATACGCAGCTTGTGCGTACGTTCACAAGCGGGTCCTATTATCGCCCTGCGCTCTGCCGCCCCGCACCGGGGGTCGGCAACCGCGGCGGACGCGATAGCGTCCCCCTCCACGACACCGTCACACCACATCGGAAGGCAGCGATGAAGTTCGACTGGGACCGGCGTACCTGCTCCCGTAAGGGACACGTCACCTACGCCCCGGACGAGGACCACCTGCGCGACCGCCTGCACGCCGCCACCGCGCTCGGTGAGGCCTGGCGCTGCCTGCGCTGCGGCGACTTCGCCCTCGGCCCCCCGCACGGCTCCGGCCCCGCCGACCGCGCCCCGGAGGTGCCGCGCGGCCGGGCCCTGCGCGACCTGTTCATCCTGCGCTTCCTGGCCGTCGAGCGGATCCTGCGCGGGCTGTTCATCGTCCTGGCCGCCTGGGCGGTGTGGAGGTTCAGCAACCGGCAGGACTCGGTGCACCGGCTCTTCGAGGACAACCTCACCGTCTTCCGGCCGGTGGCGGAGCACTTCCACTACGACATCGACCACTCCCCCGTCGTCGACACCATCCGCAAGACCTTCGAGTACAAGCACTCCACCCTGCTGATCGTCGCCATCGCGCTGCTCGCGTACGCGCTGATCGAGATCGTCGAGGGTGTCGGCCTGTGGATGACCAGGCGCTGGGCCGAATACCTGACCGTCGTCGCCACCGCCGCGTTCCTCCCGCTGGAGATCTACGAGCTGACGGAGAAGATCAGCGGCATCAAGATCGGCACCCTCGTCCTCAACATCCTCGCCGTCCTCTACATCCTTCTCTCCAAGCGGCTCTTCGGGCTGCGCGGCGGTGTCGAGGCCTTCGAGGCGGAGCGCAGGGGCGCCTCGCTGCTGGAGGTAGAGGAAGCCGCAGGCGAAAAGCCCCATGGGGCCGATCCGGCCCGTCCGGCCCCCGTAGCGAATAAGGTCTGATCGTGGCGCAATTCCGACTGCAGGGCAGCAAAGTGCTCGCCGTGGACATGACCGGCGATGCCGTGAAGGCGAAGAACGGGGCGATGGTCGCCTACGACGGCCAGATGGCCTTCAAGAAGATGTCCGGCGGCGGCGAGGGCCTGCGCGGCATGGTCACCCGCCGGCTCACCGGCGAGTCCATGGAGGTCATGGAGGTCAAGGGCCACGGCACCTGCTACTTCGCCGACCGTGCCAGCGAGATCAACCTCGTCCGGCTGAGCGGCGAGAAGCTCTACGTCGAGGCCAGCAACCTCCTCGCCACCGAGGCCGCCCTGCGCACCGGCACCACCTTCACCGGCCTGCGCGGCGCCTCCCAGGGCAACGGCCTGTTCACCACCACCGTCGAGGGCGTCGGCCAGGCCGCCATCACCTCCGACGGCCCCGCCATCGTGCTGCGCGTCACCTCCGGCACCCCCCTGAACGTCGACCCCGGCGCGTACATCGCCCACACCGGCAACCTCCGCCAGGACTTCCAGACCGGCGTCAGCTGGCGCTCCCTCCTCGGTGAGAGCGGTGGCGAGTCCTTCCAGATCCGCTTCGAGGGCGAGGGCCTGGTCTACGTCCAGCCCAGCGAGCGCAACACCATCGGGGGGCAGTTCTAGCCATGGCCTTCACCCGTATCAACTCCAAGATGGTCGAGGCCCAGGTCCTCCCCGGCCAGCGGCTCTTCAGCCAGCGCGGCGCCATGCTCGCCTACCGGGGCGACGTCACCTTCACTCCCAACCTGCAGGGCGGCCAGGGCGGCATCGGCTCCATGATCGGCCGCCGCGTCGCCAACGAGGCCACCCCCCTGATGACCGTCGAAGGCCGCGGCTCCGTGATGTTCGGCCACGGCGGCCACCACGTCCACACCATCGACCTCCACGGCGACACCCTGTACGTCGAGGCCGACCGCCTCCTCGCCTTCGAGGGCACCCTGCGGCAGAGCACCATGTTCATGGGCTCCCAGGGCGGCGTCATGGGCGTCATCCGCGGCCAGGTCACCGGCCAGGGCCTGTTCACCACCACCCTGGCCGGCCAGGGCGCGGTGGCCGTCATGGCCCACGGCGGCGTCATCGAACTGCCGATCACCCCCCAACGGCCCGTCCACGTCGACCCCCAGGCCTACGTCGCCCACCGCGGCGACGTCCGCAACAAGCTCTCCACCGCCCTGGGCTGGCGCGACATGGTCGGCCGCGGCTCCGGCGAGGCCTTCCAGCTGGAGCTCTCCGGCCAGGGCACGGTGTACGTACAAGCAAGCGAGGAGAAGCTGTGAGCGTCCAGGCAGGCGGACCCGTCGTCCACGACCCCTACACCCTCCCCATCGACGACAACGTCAACCCGTACGCCTTCTCGGTGGACCTCAAGGGCCAGTGGTTCCTCCAAAAGGGCAAGATGATCGCCTACTACGGCCAGATCACCTTCAACGGCATCGGCCACGGCGCCCTCGACGGCCTCGTCGCCCGCAACTTCCACTCCCCGCTTCACGCCTCCGACTGGGTCGTAGCCGAAGGCCAGGGCAAGCTGCTGCTGGCCGACCGCGCCTTCGACGTCAACTCGTACGACCTGGAGGAGGGCAACCTCACCATCCGCTCGGGCAACCTCCTGGCCTTCCAGCCCGGCCTGTCGCTCAAGCAGTCGATCATCCCCGGTTTCCTGACCCTCATCGGCACCGGCAAGTTCGTGGCCGCGTCCAACGGCGCGGTCCATTTCGTAGAACCACCCATCCGCGTGGACCCCCAGGCCCTCGTCGGCTGGGCCGACTGCCCCTCCCCCTGCCACCACTACGACCACAGCTACATGCGCGGCGTCCTCGGCGGCATCCGCGCCCTCACCGGCATCGGCGGCACGTCAGGGGAAGAGCACCAATTCGAGTTCGTAGGCGCCGGCCAGGTCCTCCTCCAGTCCAGCGAAGTCCTGATGGCCGAGCAGGCCACCGGCGTCGTCCCCAACGAGCCCGGCGTCCCCGGCGGCGGCCACCCCGGAGGCCAGGGCCAGCAGCAGGCCATCCCGCGCATGCCCGGCCAGCTCGGCGACCTCCAGCGCCGCTTCGGTCTGTAACGACACGGGCACACAAACGAACCCCCAATAGTCCGCTTTTCAACTTCCTTGGTATACTCACAGCCATGGAGACCGAAACTGACACCAAGGCGGACCCCGGCGGCATCTGGCTCACCTCTGCCCAACAGCGCGCCTGGCGCACCCACCTTGAGGTCAGCAAACTCCTCACCCACCAGCTCGAACGCGACCTCCAGCCCTTCGGCCTCACCTACAACGACTACGAAATCCTCGTCAACCTCTCCGAAGCCCCCGACCACCGCCTCCGCATGTCCGACCTCGCCCGCGTCACCCTCCAGTCCAAGTCCCGCCTCTCCCACCAGATCTCCCGCATGGAGGTCGCCGGCCTCGTCCGCCGCGAGAGCTGCGAGTCCGACCGCCGCGGCCTCTTCGCCGTCCTCACCGACCAGGGCTGGGACACCATGGAGAAGGTCGCCCCGCATCATGTGGCCGCGGTGCGCGAGCACTTCATCGACCTGCTGCCCGGGGATGGGCTTGAGTCACTGCGGCAGACACTGGCGCCGGTCGCGGAACACCTGCGGGCGGTGCGGGGGCGAGCGTAAGCCCCGAGCGCGGAGTTATGACTGCGGCTTCGCCGTGAATTCGGCCCAGAGGTCGACCGCTTGTTCCAGGTCAAGGGCCGCGACAGCTTCCCTCGACCTGGAACAAGCGTTATGGATCGGCCGATTGGCCACCCAGTAGGGCCGGCCAAGCGACCCAGCCTCTCGATCACCGCAGCAAGCTGAACGAACTCGGGTCGACCTGCGCCCGCTTCCTTGATACGCGCGGTAGCCTCCGCGTACACCTCGGCGTCAGCCCGTTCCCCGACTGCCCAGACCTCACAGTTCTCGACCGACTTGTCGTCCGTAATCCGGTAAACGATGCACCAGGTGTTCCGGTCGACGATCAGTTTGCGGTAGCCCGCGAGTTCGCCACCCAGTGGGTAGTCGGCCGTGGGCTCGCCCTCAAGGAGCAGCACCTCATTGAGGACCTTCGGCACCACCTCCGGGCCGATGCACCGGAGCTCGCCGATGGCGGCGGGGATGAAAAAGATCTCCGCCATCGCCTACTCGTCGTCCGGCAGGGCCGCGATGCTGTCGCGAGTGTGTCCGAAGGCAGCCAGTACGTCGTCAAGTGAGGTTCGCTCACCGGAATCGGTCACACTGCGAGCGAGCACGAGAGCAAGGTCGTGCAGGTCGGCGGCAGCCTCCTCGATCGCGGCAAGGCGGTCCATCCCCACGACCGCCGCCACCGGCCTGTGGCGGCGGGTTACGACCCTGTCGGAACCCTGTTCGGCTTCGGCGACAAGTTTGGCGACGCCACGCTGCGCCGCTTCGGTGACAGTCAATTCGTGTGCGTCGCGCGGAATGGCCATGGCTTAACCGTACAGAAAACTGCATATATCGCGGATCATCACCTCAGCCCGACATCGGCATCGCCCACGGCTGGTCAGGCTCGCGATCCACGACCGCAAAAAAATTCGGCCGGCGATGTCGAGAACCCGTGGCTGGCTCCGTCCCCGCAGTGAAGGCGACCAAAATGGGTCGCACCAGCACCGAGGAGAACCACGATGGCCAAGTACTTGCTGCTCAAGCACTACCGGGGCGCCCCGGCCGCGGTCAACGACGTGTCCATGGACAAGTGGACGCCGGAGGAGATCTCGGACCACATCCAGTACATGAACGACTTCGCGGCCCGGCTGGAGACGACCGGGGAGTTCGTCGACGGGCAGGCGCTCGCCCCCGAGGGGACGTGGGTCCGGTACGACGGCGAGGGCCGCCCGCCGGTCACCGACGGCCCGTTCGCCGAGACCAAGGACCTGATCGCGGGCTGGATGGTGATCGACGTCGACAGCTATGAGCGGGCCGTCGAGCTGGCCGGGGAGCTGTCGGCCGCCCCGGGGGCGGGCGGAAAGCCGATCCACGAGTGGCTCGAGCTGCGCCCGTTCTACGGCGTGTCGCCCACCATCACGGAGTGACACCAGTGACCTCTGAGGTGAACGAGGTCCTGCTCCGGAGCCTCACGCCGAGCGTGCTCGGAATCCTCGTCCGCCGCGGAGCCGACTTCGCGGCGGCCGAGGACGCCGTGCAGGACGCGCTGGTCGAGGCGGTCCGCGTCTGGCCGGCCGACCCGCCGCGGGATGCGAAGGGCTGGCTGGTCACCGTGGCCTGGCGCCGGTTCCTCGACCAGGCCCGGGCGGACACCGCCCGCCGCCGGCGTGAGGACCGCCTCGACGAGGAGCCGGCGCCCGGGCCGGCGCCCGCGGTGGACGACACACTCCAGCTCTACTTCCTGTGCGCCCACCCGTCGCTCACGCCGTCGTCCGCGGTCGCGCTCACGCTGCGCGCCGTCGGCGGGCTGACCACGCGCCAGATCGCCCAGGCCTACCTGGTGCCCGAGGCGACCATGGCGCAGCGCATCAGCCGGGCCAAGCGCACCGTCTCCGGCGTGCGGTTCGACCAGCCCGGCGACGTCGCCACCGTGCTGCGCGTCCTCTACCTGGTCTTCAACGAGGGCTACTCCGGCGACATCGACCTCGCCGCCGAGGCCATCCGCCTCACCCGGCAGCTCGCGGCCGCGATCGACCACCCCGAGGTGGCGGGGCTGCTCGCCCTCATGCTGCTCCACCACGCCCGGCGCGCCGCCCGGACCGCGCCCGACGGCAGCCTGGTGCCGCTCGCCGAGCAGGACCGCGGTCGGTGGGACACCGGGTCGATCGCCGAAGGCGTCGAGATCCTGCAGGCGGCCCTCGCCCGCGACCGCCTCGGCGAGTTCCAGGCCCAGGCCGCCATCGCCGCCCTCCACGCCGACGCGCCCACCGCCGAGCAGACCGACTGGGTGCAGATCGTCGAGTGGTACGACGAGCTCGCGCGCCTGACCGACAGCCCCATCGTCCGGCTCAACCGCGCGGTGGCCGTCGGCCAGGCCGACGGACCGCGAGCCGGCCTGGCAGCGCTCGCGGCGCTGGACGACTCACTGCCCCGCCACACCGCGGTCGCGGCCTACCTCCACGAGCGCGACGGCGACCTGGCGACGGCTGCACGGCTGTACGCCGAGGCGGCCCAAAAGGCACCCAACCTCGCCGAGCGCGACCACCTGACCCGCCAGGCCGCCCGGCTGAACACCCGCAGGGGTCGCTGACGGGTTCAGCGCGCCGTCAGGCTCGCGATCAGCTCGTCCGCCGCCGCGTACGGGTCCAGTTCGCCGCCCATGATCCGGTCGGCCAGGGCGTCCAGGCGGCGGTCGCCGTGCAGGTCGCCGATGCGCTCGCGCAATGCGGTGACGGCGATGTGCTCGACTTCGAGGGCGGCGCGGCGGCGCCGGCGGTCGGCGAGGATGCCGTGCTCTTCCATCCAGGCGCGGTGCTTTTCGAGGGAGGCGACGACCTCGTCGATGCCCTCGCCGCGGGAGGCGACGGTCTTGACGATGGGGGGTCGCCAGTCGCCGGGGGCGCGGGATTCGCCGAGGGCGAGCATGTGGTTGAGCTCGCGGGCGGTGGAGTCGGCACCGTCGCGGTCGGCTTTGTTGACGACGTAGAGGTCGCCGATCTCGAGGATGCCGGCCTTGGCGGCCTGGATGCCGTCGCCCATGCCGGGGGCGAGGAGGACGACGCAGGTGTCGGCCTGGGCGGCGATCTCGACTTCGGACTGGCCGACGCCGACGGTCTCGACGAGGACGATGTCGCAGCCGGCGGCGTCGAGGACGCGGATGGCCTGGGGGGCGGCCCAGGCGAGGCCGCCGAGGTGGCCGCGGGTGGCCATGGAGCGGATGAAGACGCCAGGGTCGGAGGCGTGGTCGGACATGCGGACGCGGTCGCCGAGCAGGGCTCCCCCGGAGAAGGGGGAGGAGGGGTCGACGGCGAGGACGCCCACGCGCTTGCCGGCCCGGCGGTACGCCGAGACGAGGGCCGAGGTCGACGTGGACTTGCCGACGCCCGGGGAGCCCGTGAGGCCGACCACGTACGCGCCGCCGGTGAGCGGCGCGAGCGCGGCCATGACGTCACGGAGCTGCGGGGACGCCCCCTCCACGAGGGAGATCAGGCGGGCGACGGCACGGGGGCGGCCCTGCCGTGCCTGCTCGACCAGGGTGGGGACGTCCAGCATCGGCTGAGGCTCCTTACTTGCCGGCGACGGTGCCGGGCACGCGGATGATCAGAGCATCGCCCTGACCGCCGCCGCCGCACAAGGCAGCCGCACCGACGCCGCCGCCGCGCCGCTTGAGTTCGAGGGCGAGGTGGAGGACGACTCGGGCGCCGGACATTCCGATCGGGTGACCGAGGGCGATCGCACCGCCGTTCACATTCACCTTTTCGGGGGTCACGCCGAGGTCCTTCATGGACTGGACGGCAACCGCGGCGAAGGCCTCGTTGATCTCGATGAGGTCCAGATCGGAGACGGACAGGCCGTCCTTCTTCAGGGCGTGGGCGATGGCGTTGGACGGCTGGGACTGCAGCGAGTTGTCCGGGCCGGCGACGTTGCCGTGGGCGCCGATCTCGGCGATCCACTCCAGGCCGAGCTCCTCGGCCTTGGCCTTGCTCATCACCACGACCGCGGCGGCGCCGTCGCTGATCTGCGAGGAGGTGCCGGCGGTGATCGTGCCGTCCTTGGTGAAGGCGGGGCGGAGCTTGCCCAGGGACTCCACGGTCGTCTCGGCGCGGATGCCCTCGTCCTGGCTGAAGACGACCGGCTCGCCCTTGCGCTGCGGGATCTCGACGGGGGTGATCTCGGCCTCGAAGAGGCCGTTCTTCTGGGCGGCGGCGGCGCGCTGGTGGGAGAGGGCAGCGACCTCGTCCTGCTCGGCGCGGCCGAGGCCGAGGCGGGTGTTGTGCTTGTCGGTGGACTCGCCCATCGGGATGTTGTCGAAGGCGTCGGTGAGGCCGTCGTAGGCCATCGCGTCGAGCATTTCGATGGCGCCGTACTTGTAGCCCTCGCGGGACTTGGGCAGCAGGTGCGGGGCGTTGGTCATGGACTCCTGGCCGCCGGCCACGACGACGTCGAACTCACCGGCGCGGATCAGCTGGGCGGCCAGCGCGATGGCGTCGAGCCCGGACAGGCACACCTTGTTGATGGTGAGCGAGGGGACGTTCATCGGGATGCCGGCCTTGACGGCGGCCTGGCGGGCCGGCATCTGCCCGGCGCCGGCCTGCAGGACCTGGCCCATGATCACGTACTGGACCTGCTCGCCGGCGATGCCGGCCCGGTCGAGGGCGGCTTTGATGGCGATGCCACCCAGTTCGGCGCCGCTGAAGCCGCGCAAGGACCCGAGGAGTCGCCCCATCGGCGTACGGGCTCCTGCGACGATCACTGAGGTTCGTGCTGCCTGGCTGTCCTGGCCGGTCAACTGGCTGGTCATGGAGCTGGCCCCTTTGCACAGAGGGAAAGTTAACGATGGTTTTACGAGGGTGCAGCCAATGTACTGAGCGGTAGACCGGCGGTCACCCGGCGGACGGTGTGATGGCGCGCACGTTGCGTGACCACACATGCGAGCGGTGCACTGGACCCATGCTGACTCGAATCGACCACATCGGTATCGCCTGTTTCGACCTCGACAAAACCGTCGAGTTCTACCGTGCCACGTACGGCTTCGAGGTGTTCCACTCCGAGGTCAACGAGGAGCAGGGGGTGCGCGAGGCCATGCTGAAGATCAACGAAACCGACGACGGCGGGGCCTCCTATCTGCAGCTGCTGGAACCGACCCGTGAGGACTCCACCGTGGCGAAGTGGCTGGCCAAGAACGGTGAGGGGGTGCATCACATCGCCTTCGGCACGGCGGATGTGGACGCGGAGGCCGCAGACATCAAGGACAAGGGTGTACGGGTCCTCTATGACGAGCCGCGCAGGGGTTCGATGGGCTCCCGCATCACGTTCCTGCACCCCAAGGACTGTCATGGGGTACTCACAGAGCTCGTGACTGCCGTCAAGGACCACTGACCAAGGCCCATTCACCCCGGTAGAGTGGCCCGAGCCGACCGGGGTGGGCTGGGTGGGGTACCGGCCCGCGCTTCGGCGTGGATCAGACACAATTCTCCGTAAGGCCCTGCCGTGAAACAGGGCCCCGGGGAATCTCACTCGGTTGGCGGGTGGGTACACCAGGACGGACGGATGGGACCGCGGAGTGCGGGGCAACGACCGCTACGAGGCTGACGGCGACTCCCTCTCGCAGTTCGAGGCCGAGATGGAACGGCTGCGGACCGAGCGGGACAAGGTGCTGCAACACGCCGACGACCTCGGCTACCAGGTCGAGGTGCTGCGCGCCAAGCTGCACGAGGCGCGCCGTAACCTCGCGTCCCGTCCTGCCTACGACAACCTCGGCCACCAGGCCGACCAGCTGCTGCGCAACGCCGAGATCCAGGCGAATCAGCTGCGCGCCGACGCCGAGCGCGAGGTGCGCGAGGCCCGCGCGGCCACCCAGCGCCTGCTGCAGGAGCAGGCCGAGCGGCAGTCCCAGATAGAAGCGCAGTGGCACGCCGAGGCAACCGCCCGCCGCCGCCGTCTGGACGAGGAGCTGGCCGAGCGCCGGGTCAACGTAGAGCAGCATGTCAACGAGAACGTGGCGTGGGCCGAGCAGCTGCGCGCCCGCAGCGAGTCGCAGGCCCGCCGCCTCATGGACGAGTCCCGCGCCGAGGCCGAGGCCGCGCTGGCCGCCGCCCGGGCCGAGGCGGCGCGGATCGCGGAGGGCGCCAGGGAGCGGCTGGAGTCGGACACGGCGACCGCCCGCGCCGAGGCCGAGCAGCTGCTGCGCAGGGCCCGCCAGGACGCCGAGCGGCTGCTGACCGCCGCCGGGAACCAGGCCACGGAGGCCACCAGCCAGGCCGAGCAGCTGCGCACGTCCACCCAGGGCGAGGCCGACGAGGCCCGCAGGCTGGCCGCCGAGCTGTCCCGGACCGCCGAGGAGCGCACCCGGGAGGCCGACGAGGCGCTGCGCGCCGCCAGGGCGGAAGCCGACCGGCTGCGCGAGGAGGCCGCCGCGAGCGCGGCCAAGCAGCTGGCGACCGTGGACGCCGACAACGAGCAGCGCACCCGCACCGCGCGCGCCGAGATCGCCCGCCTGGTCACCGAGGCCACCAAGGAGTCCGAGGCCGCCAAGGCCGAGGCCGAGCAGGTCAAGTCCGACGCCGCCGCCAAGGCCAAGCAGATGCTGTCCGAGGCCGCCGAGACCGCCAAGGCGGCCTTCGCCGAGGACGCCGCGGCCGCGCTGGCCAAGGCCGCCCGGCAGGCCGAGGAGGTCCTCAACAAGGCCACCGAGGACGCCCAGTCCACCATCCGCTCGGCCAGCGAGGAGGCCGAGCGGATCAAGGGCGAGGCCGAGGCCGAGGCGGAGCGGCTGCGCGGCCAGGCGGAGGAGTCCGCCGAGCAGCTGCGCGGGGCCGCCCAGGACGACACCAAGGAGTACCGGGCCAAGACCGTCGAGCTGCAGGAGGAGGCGCGCCGGCTGCGCGGCGAGGCCGAGCAGCTGCGCGCCGAGGCGGTCGCCGAGGGCGAGCGGATCCGCGGTGAGGCCCGGCGCGAGGCGATCCAGCAGATCGAGGAGGCGGCCAGCAGCGCCGAGGAGCTGCTGACCAAGGCCAAGGCCGACGCCGACGAGCAGCGCCAGAGCGCCACCGCCGAGTCCGAGCGCGTGCGCACCGAGGCCATCGAGCGCGCGGCCAACCTGCGCAAGCAGGCCGACGAGGCGCTGCAACGCGCACGCGCAGAGGCCGAAACGCTGACCGCCGAGGCCGAGCAGCAGGCGATCCAGACCAAGGAGGACGCCGAGTACGCGGGCCTGCAGCTGCGCGAGGAGGCCGTCGAGGCCGCCCAGCGCCTGCGCGACGAGGCCGCCGCCGACCTCAACCGCCAGCGCACCGAGGCCGACCTGCGCATCGCCGCCGCCGAGGAGGCCCTGCGCGACGCGCGCACCGAGGCCGAGCGGCTGCGTGGCGAGGCCGCCGACGAGGCCGGCCAGCTGCGCGCCGAGGCCGCCGAGCGGCTCCGGGCCCTCCAGGAGCAGGCCGAGCAGGAGACCCTGCGGCTGCGCGACGAGGCCGCCGCCGACGCCTCCCAGACCCGCGCCGAGGCCGAACAGCAGGCCGTACGCCTCACCAGCGACGCGGCCGCCGAGGCCGAGCAGCTGCGCGCCGAGGCCCAGGAGAGCGCCGGCCGCGTGCGCGCCGAGGCCGCCACCGCCGCCGAGCGGATCGGCGCCGAGGCCGCAGAGGCCCTGGCCGCCGCCCAGGAGGAGGCCCTACGCCGCCGCCGCGAGGCCGAGGACCTGCTCGGGTCGGCCAGGGCCGAGGCCGAGCAGGAGCGCGCCCAGGCCCGCCAGCAGAGCGAGGAGCTGCTCGCCGCCGCGCGCAAGCGGGTCGAGGAGGCCCAGGCCGAGGCCGAGCACCTGGTCGCCGAGGCCGACCGCCGTGCCGCCGAACTGGTGAACGCCGCCGAGCAGACCGCCCAGCAGGTACGCGACTCCGTCGCCGGGCTGCACGACCAGGCCGAGCAGGACATCGCCGGCCTGCGCAACGCGGCCGAGCACGCCGCGGACCGCATGCGCACCGAGGCCCAGGAGGCCGCCGACCGCCTGCACGCCGACGCCAACTCCGAGCGCGAGCGCGCCACCGACGACGCCATGCGCATCCGCCGCGAGGCGCACGAGGAGTCCGAGGCCGCCCGGGCCCTGGCCGAGCACACCGTCAACGAGGCCATCGACGAGTCCGGCCGGCTGCGCTCCGAGGCCGCCGCCCAGGGCGAGGAGATCGTCGCCAAGGCGCACCGCGACGCCGAGCGCCTCGGCATCCTGGCCAAGGACGCCCTCGAAAGCGCCGAGCGCGACGCCGAGCAGCGGCGGGCCGCCGCCGAGGAGGCGCTGCACGCCGCCCAGCAGGAGGCCCAGCGGCTGCGCGACGAGGCCCGCGAGGAGGGGAACCGCCGCCGCAGCGACGCCGCCCAGCAGGCCGACCAGCTCATCACCAAGGCCCGCGCCGAGGCCGAGCGCCTCGGTATCCTCGCCAAGGACGCCCTGGACAGCGCCGAGCGCGACGCCGACGCCGCCCGCGCCGAGTCCGACCGCATGCGCGACGAGGCCCGCGAGGAGGGCAACCGCCGCCGCAGCGAGGCCGCCCAGCAGGCCGACGACCTGATCTCCAAGGCCCAGGACGAGGCCGTGCGCATCGCCACCGCCGCCGAGGAGCAGTCCGACGCCATGGTGGGCGCCGCCCGCAAGGAGGCCGACCGGATCGTCGGCGAGGCCACCGCCGAGGGCAACGGCATGGTCGAGCGGGCGCGTACCGACGCCGACACCCTGCTGCGCGAGGCCCGCCAGGACTCCACGGCCATAAGGGAGCGTACGGAGGAGCTGCGCACCCGCGTCGAGACCGAGGTCGAGGAGCTGCACGAGCGGGCCCGCGCCGAGTCCTCCGCCCAGATGAAGTCGGCCGGCGAGCGGGTCGACAAGCTGGTCGCGGCCGCCACCGAGCAGCTCACCGAGGCCCAGGCGAAGGCCGAGGAGACCCTGACCAACGCCGGCACCGAGGCGAGCAAGGTCCGGATCGCGGCCGTGAAGAAGGCCGAGGAGCTGCTCAAGGGCGCCGCGCAGCGCAAGGCCGACGCCGAGCGCGAGGCGGACCGGGTCAGGGACGAGGCCAAGCGCGAGGCCGAACGCATCGTCAACGAGGGAAAACGCGAGCTGGAGGTGCTGGTGCGGCGCCGCCAGGACATCAACGCGGAGATTTCACGCGTCCAGGACGTACTGGAGGCTTTGGAGTCATTCCAGGCACCCGCCGGCGACAGCGGCAAGTCCGCCAAGACCACGGTGCCGGCCGGTGCCGGCGCCGGCTCCACCCGTTCGAGTGGCAAGCGCTCCGACGAGGCTCCACTCGATTGAGCGCACATTCTGCACAGCTAATGGACATTGACTCGATGCCACGCCCTTGTGGCCCCTAGGATTCCCCCTAACACCCCACCACCGGTCTGAATTGACAGGAACCCCATGAGCGACACTTCCTCCCCCTTCGGGTTCGAGCTCGTAAGGCGCGGGTACGACCGCGGCCAGGTGGACGACCGCATCACGAAGCTGGTCGCCGACCGTGACAGCGCTCTGGCCCGGATCAATGCGCTGGAGAAGCGCATCGAGGAGCTGCACCTCGAAACCCAGAACGCCCAGGCCCAGGTCAACGACGCGGAGCCGTCGTACGCGGGCCTCGGTGCCCGCGTCGAGAAGATCCTCCGCCTCGCCGAGGAGGAGGCCAAGGACCTGCGCGAGGAGGCCCGCCGCGCCGCCGAGCAGCACCGCGAGCTGGCCGAGTCCGCCGCCAACCAGGTCCGCAACGACGCCGAGGCCTTCGCCTCCGAGCGCAAGGCCAAGGCCGAGGACGAGGGCGTCCGGATCGTAGAGAAGGCCAAGGGCGACGCCTCCCAGCTGCGCAACGACGCGCAGAAGGACGCCCAGACCAAGCGCGAGGAGGCCGACGCCCTCTTCGAGGAGACCCGCGCCAAGGCCGCCCAGGCCGCCGCGGACTTCGAGACCAACCTGGCCAAGCGCCGCGAGCAGTCCGAGCGCGACCTGGCGTCGCGTCAGGCCAAGGCCGAGAAGCGTCTCGCCGAGATCGAGCACCGCGCCGAGCAGCTCCGCCTGGAGGCCGAGAAGCTCCGCACCGACGCCGAGCGCCGCGCCCGCCAGACGGTCGAGACCGCCCAGCGCCAGTCCGAGGACATCGTCGCCGACGCGAACGCCAAGGCCGACCGCATCCGCAGCGAGTCCGAGCGCGAGCTGGCGGCTCTCACCAACCGCCGCGACAGCATCAACGCCCAGCTCACCAACGTCCGCGAAATGCTCGCCACCCTCACCGGTGCGGCCGTCGCCGCCGCCACCGTGCCGGACGACGAGCCCGTCACCCGCGGTGTCCCGGCCCAGCGCTGAGGCCATACGCTGACACCCAGCACTGACGCCATGCCGCTTCTGCGGTAACGCTTCACCGGTGCCCCCGGCCTCCCCCTCCCGGCCGGGGGCACCGCCATGTCCGGAATCCCACCTTCCGGGTGCAACCGGCCCTCGCGCCGAATACCGTGTCCGAATGATCGAGCTTCAGGCGCTGACCAAGCGGTACGGGAGCAAAACCGCCGTAGACCATCTCTCCTTCTCTGTCCGGCCGGGTGTCGTCACCGGCTTCCTCGGCCCCAACGGCGCCGGCAAGTCCACGACCATGCGGATGATCCTCGGCCTGGACAACCCCACCTCCGGCGATGTCACCATCGACGGCAAGCACTACGCCCAGCTCAGCGATCCCTTCACCTACATCGGCGCCCTTCTCGACGCCAAGGCCATGCACGGCGGCCGCACCGCCTACAACCACCTTCTCTGCCTCGCCCAGGCCAACCGCATCCCCCGCAGCCGCGTCGACGAGGTCCTGGAGACCGTCGGCCTGACCGCGGTGGCGAAGCAGCGCAGCAAGGGCTTTTCCCTGGGCATGGGCCAGCGCCTGGGCATCGCTGGCGCCCTCCTCGGCGACCCCAAGATCCTGATGTTCGACGAGCCCGTCAACGGCCTCGACCCCGAGGGCATCCACTGGATCCGTAATCTGATGAAGGGCCTCGCCGCCCAGGGCCGCACCGTCTTCGTCTCCTCGCACCTGATGAGCGAAATGGCCCTGACCGCCGAGCACCTCATCGTCATCGGCCGCGGCCAGCTCCTGGCCGACACCTCCATGGCCGACTTCATCGAGCAGAACTCCCGCTCCTACGTCCGCGTCCGCACCCCCCAGCCCGAGCAGCTCAAGGACGCCCTCGCGGTGGCCGGCCTGACCCCCGTGGAGGTCGACGACGGGTCACTGGAGCTCCAGGACGCCGACCCCGCCAAGATCGGCGAGCTGGCGGCCGCCAGTCACCTGGTCCTGCACGAGCTGAGCCCGCAACGCGCCTCGCTGGAAGAGGCCTTCATGCGGCTGACCGCCGAGTCCGTCGAGTACCACGCGGGAGTGCCGTCAGTGGCGGGGCAGCCGGAGGGACCCTCGGCACCGGCCTGGGGCGCCGACTGGCAGCAGCAGAAAGAGAAGAAGCAGAAGAAGGGGAAGTCCTGACATGGCGGCACCGAGTGCAGTCCTCCAGTCCGAGTGGACCAAGGTCAAGTCCGTACGCTCCACCGTCTGGACCCTTGTCTCCGCCCTGCTCGTGACCATCGTCATCAGCGGCCTCATCTGCCTGCTCACCGCCACCCAGTGGAAGAACCTCGACTCCAACGACCGCCTCCAGTTCGACCCCACCTCCACCAGCTTCTCCGGCCTCTGGCTCGGTCAGCTCGCCCTCATCGTCTTCGGTGTCCTCGTCATCTCCAGCGAGTACAGCACCGGCATGATCCGCACCTCGCTCGCCGCCGTCCCCCAGCGCGGCACCTTCTACGCCTCCAAAATCGCCGTCACCGGCGTCCTCGCCCTTGTCGTCGGCATGGCCACGAGCTTCATCACCTTCTTCGTCGGCCAGGCCATCCTCGGCTCCCACAGCACCTCCATCTCCGACCCCGGCGTCCTGCGAGCCGTCTTCGGCGGCGGCCTCTACATGACGCTGATGGTGCTCTTCTCCGCCGGCATCGCCATGATCCTGCGCAGCCCCATGCTCTCCCTCGGCATCCTCATGCCCTTCTTCTTCCTCATCTCCACCATCCTCGCCAACGTCCCCGGCGCGAAGAAGGTCGCCCGCTACTTCCCCGACCAGGCCGGATCCAAGATCATGCAGGTCGTCTCCGTGAACGACGAGCGCCCGTACGGGCCGTGGGCCGGGCTGCTCATCATGGTGGTGTGGGTCGCGGCCGCGCTGATCGGCGGATACGTGGTGCTGAAGCGCCGGGACGCGTAGCAGGGAACCGAACAGACGCCCGGGGCCTCCTATCCGTAAATGTATGCGGGGAGGGACCGGGGATGATCGAGGCAGCAGGCCTCACCAAGCGCTACGGCGCGAAGACAGCTGTGTACAACCTGTCGTTCCAGGTGCGGCCGGGGGCGGTGACGGGCTTCCTGGGGCCGAACGGGTCGGGGAAGTCGACGACGATGCGGATGATCCTGGGCCTGGACGCCCCCAGCGAGGGCCGGGCGACGATCGGGGGGCTGCCGTACCGGGAGCTGCCGAACGCGCCGCGCAGGGTGGGGGCGCTGCTGGACGCGAAGGCGGTGCACGGCGGCCGCAGTGCGCGACAGCATCTGCTGTGCGTGGCGCAGCTGTCGGGCATTCCGGCGCGGCGGGTGGACGAGGTGCTGGGTGTGGTGGGGCTGCAGGATGTGGCTCACCGCCGGTCGAAGGGGTTCTCGCTGGGGATGGGGCAGCGGCTCGGCATCGCGGGGGCCCTGCTGGGCGATCCGGAGGTGCTGCTGTTCGACGAGCCGGTGAACGGGCTGGACCCGGAGGGCATTCACTGGGTGCGGAATCTGATGCGGAGGCTGGCCTCGGAAGGCCGTACGGTCTTCGTGTCGAGCCACCTGATGAGCGAAATGGCCCTGACGGCCGACCACTTGATCGTGATCGGCCGCGGGCAGCTCCTCGCGGACATGAGCGTGAAGGACTTCATCGCGCACAATTCGGCGGGCTACGCGCTCGTGCGCACCCCGGACGACCCCGCGCAGAGCGAGAAGCTGACCGCCGCGCTCACCGCGGCGGGCGGGCATGCACAGGCGGAGCCGGACGGCAGGCTGCGGGTGTCGGGGCTGGAGCTGCGGCGGATCAGCGAGCTTGCGCATGAGGCGGATGTGCGGCTGTGGGAGCTGTCGCCGCACCAGGCCTCCCTGGAGGAGGCGTACATGCGCATGACGAACAACGCGGTGGACTACCGCTCCACGCAGGACCAGCGGGCAGGGCTGGCGGCCATGACGGAGGTTGTCCGATGATCTCGCCCGTTGAGACCGCGTCTCCGGTCCCGGTGGAGGCGACCAATCTGACGCATGCGCTGCGCTCGGAGTGGACCAAGATCCGGACGGTGCGCTCCACGATGTGGACGCTGGGGATCATGCTCGTGCTGGTCCTCGGTATCAATCTGCTGATGCTGTGGGCCATCCTGGCCGACGGCAGCGACTACTTCAGCGACCCGGTGCTCAGCCCCGGCCTGTACGGGCTGATGCTGGGGCAGCTGGCGGTGATCACGCTCGGGGTGCTGGTGATCACCTCCGAGTACGGCACCGGGATGATCCGTACGACGTTCACCGCGTGCCCGCAGCGGACGCGGGTGCTGACGGCCAAGGCGATCATCTTCTTCGGGCTGACCTTCACGGTCACCACCCTCGCCTGCACCGTGACGGCGCTGATCAACTGGGCGGCGCTCGGCGGAAGGAACACCGCCACGGAGTGCTGCGAGGTCTCCGGCGGGGTCACCTTCAAGGACGGCGTCACCGCCACCACCGGATACGAGTGGCTCGGCGCGACGGTCGGGGTGGGCCTGTATGTCGCGCTCCTGGGCCTGCTGGCGCTCGCCGTCGGCACGCTGCTGAGGCATTCGGCGGGGGCGATCACCGCGATGATGGGCATCGTGCTGCTGCCGCTGATCGCCGCGATCTTCATGCAGGCACCCGGCCTCTACAAGGTCCAGGAGAAGCTGGTCGAGTACTCGACACCGGTCGGGCTGGCCGCGCTGTACCGGGTCCGGATGGCCGGTGATTTCGACGACCAGGTCAACGGTCTGCCGCAGCTCGTCACGCTCGCCGTGGTGACGGCGCTGGCGCTGGCCGGCGCGTACGCGGTGCTGGCGAAGCGGGACGTGTGACCGCTCCGTAGCTCAGCGGCCCCGCAGCTCAGTGGCGCGGGGCGTTACGGGACCGCTGCACCTTCGTGGTGCGGCGGTCCTTCGCGTTCCAGCAGGCGCGGTGCCAGTGGCGCCGGTCGTCCACGCCGCCGTACTCGGGCCAGGCCACCAAGTGGCCGACGCCGGGCGGGATTTCCTGGTCGCAGCCGGGGCAGCGGTAGTGCTTGCCGGCGGTGCTGCCCGCGATGGGCCGGACGAACCACTCCTCGCCCTGCCAGGTCTCGGTGCGTTGCATCCCGAGACCCGAACCGGCTTCCGGACGCTCATCGGGCGCGGGCTTGCCACCGCCTCGCTGCTGGTGGTTTCGGCGCGGGGACACGGCATACCTCACGGGCGGTCGGGGACAGGAGCGGGGCGACACACGGGCACGAGCCGCTTCCAGCGTAAAACAGCATGCGCATGCAGCGGTACGGGCCGGGTAGAGGCCCATTTGACCCCTCGCATCCGAATCCACGTAGAAAATCATGAAATCACGGTGCTGGACCGTGCCTTTGTCACGTGTCGCGCGTTAATGCCAGTAGCAAGTGCCAGAAGCGGCAAGTGAAGGGTGAGAAGCACGATGCGCGTCGGTACGTTCGTTCTCGCGGCCCAATTCCCCGGCCAGGGCCAGGCCGAGGCGCTGCACCGCGCGGTGCGCTCGGCCGAAGCGGCCGAGGCTGCGGGGCTGGATTCGGTGTGGCTCGCCGAGCACCATTTCGTGCCGTACGGCGTGTGCCCATCGGCGGTCACCCTGGCCGCGCTGCTGCTCGGCCGCACCCGCCGGATCGGTGTCGGCACGGCGGTCAGCGTGCTGCCCACCGCGCATCCGGTCGCCCTCGGCGAGCAGGCGGCACTGCTGCACCTCACCTCCGGTGGCCGCTTCACGCTCGGCGTGGGGCGCGGCGGGCCCTGGGTCGACCTGGAGGTCTTCGGTGCGGGGCTGGAGGCGTACGAGTCCGGCTTCCCGGAATCCCTCGACCTGCTGCTGCGGTGGCTGCGCGGGGGCCGCGTCGGCGCCTCGGGGACACGTTTCCGCTTCCGGGAGGTGGCGGTGGTGCCGCGCGCCGACGAACTCGACGAACCGGCCGCCGGGCCACCGGTGGTGGTCGCCTGCACATCGCCGGGCAGCGTGCGGCTCGCGGCACAGCGCGGGCTGCCCATGCTGCTCGGTATGCACTGCGGGGACGCGGAGAAGGCCGACATGGTCGCAATGTGGCAGTCCGAGGCGCGCGCTGCGGGACTTTCACCCGAAATGGTGGCGTCCAGGGGGGCCGAGCATGTATCGGCCGGTGTCGTCCAGATCGCCGACCGCCGCGCCCACGCCGTCGAGACCCTCGTCAAAGCGATGCCCGACTGGCTCCGGCGCGGTCTCGGCGCCCATGTGACCGTCGACGGCCGCCCCCGCACGATGCGCGACCCGCTCGCCTACACCGAACTCCTCTGCGACCTCCACCCCGTGGGCCCGCCCGCCCTGTGCGCCGACCGGCTCGCCGCCACGTCCGAGCGGACCGGGATCACCCGCTTCGCCCTGCTGGTGGAGGGATCCGGGGACCTGGCGACCACCGAGGAGAACGTGGCGCGGCTCGGCGCCGAAGTGCTCCCGCTACTGGCCTGACGGTCCGGCGGCCAACGGCGGGAGCACCCCTCACGATCCGGTTCCGCTCAGCAGTCCCTGAACTCCGGGGACTGGTTGAGCAGTTGCGAGCGTACGGAGGTGAACTTGGCGTAATTTCCGTCCACCGCCGGGTCCAGCGGGAAGACCGCCACCCGGTGGCAGTTCTGGAACGCCAGCCTCACCCCGAAGTGCCGTTGCAGCGCCCCTCGTATAGCGTCACTCGCCAGCGCGCGAAGCAGCTGCCCGCGCGCCTGCTCGTCCGGCGGCGGCGTCTGGTTGTCGGCGAACGCACCGCCGTCCACCTTCAGCTGTGCCACCAGTGAGCTGATCATCTCCCACGCGTAGGGCAGGGAGTTCCGGACGCAGTCGACGAATTCCTGCTCATCGACCTCGCCTCGCTCGGCCTGTTCGAGGAGGGCCGGTGAGACGTCGAGCGACATGAGTACTCCTCTCGTGACCCCCCGTTGTCCGAGGAGTCAGACGGACTACGGAGAAAGCCGCCCTGTGTTCTCCCGCACGACGGCTTCCACTCACAACCGTAGGCGGAGAGGGTCCGACCGCACCAGGAGGAGCAACGCACAACCGGCCATTTTCCAACAAGCTGTCCGACACCGATACCTCCGCGGAATCGGGAGGCGAATCGCGTGCCACGACTCGCTTCGAGTAGCGTTGCCGACCATGCGCCTCGTCATTGCCCGCTGCTCCGTCGACTACGCGGGCCGGCTCTCCGCCCATCTGCCGTCAGCCACCCGGCTCCTGCTGGTCAAGGCCGACGGCTCGGTCTCCATCCACGCGGACGACCGGGCCTACAAGCCGCTCAACTGGATGTCCCCGCCCTGCTCCCTCAAGGAGAGCGAGGAGGGACGCGTCTGGACCGTCACCAACAAGGCCGGCGAGCAGCTCATCATCTCCATCGAAGAGGTGCTCCACGACTCCTCGCACGAGCTCGGCGTGGATCCCGGTCTCATCAAGGACGGCGTCGAAGCGCATCTCCAGGAGCTCCTGGCCGACCGCATGGAGGTCCTCGGCGAGGGCTGGACCCTCATCCGGCGCGAGTACCCGACCGCCATCGGGCCCGTCGACATCCTCTGCCGTGACGGGGAGGGCGCGACGGTCGCCATCGAGATCAAACGGCGCGGCGAGATCGACGGCGTCGAGCAGCTCACGCGCTACCTGGAGCTTCTCAACCGCGATCCCCTGCTCGCGCCCGTCAAGGGCGTCTTCGCCGCCCAAGAGATCAAACCCCAGGCCCGCGTCCTCGCCACGGACCGTGGCATCGGCTGCGTCGTCCTCGACTACGACGGCATGCGCGGCATCCAGGACGACAAGCTCCGCCTCTTCTGACGGGCCCTTTCCGGGTTGTGGGCAGGCGTTCCGCAGGGCGGAACGGGTGGGCACAGCCCGGTGCACCCGGCAACGGCGGGTCAGGCGATCGTGCCGGACTCCGACGTGGACTCGCTGGGCACGGCCGGATCGCTGGTCGTGATCGGCCCGCTCGACACGGACTCGCTCGCGCTGTCGGAGGTGGAGGGCGACTCGCTCAATGAAGGGGACGCCGACGCCGACGGCGACGTGGACGCGCTGACCGAGGGAGACGCGGACTTCGACGGGCTCGTCGATGTCCGCGGCGTGGAACGCGTGGGGGACGGCCGCGTCGTCGTGGAGCCCGTACTCGTACCGACCGCGCCAGTGCTCGTTCCCGGGTCCGTGGTCGTCCCGCCCATGCCGCCCGGGACGCCGGGGCCCGTCGTGGCGCCGGGGGTGGTGCCGCTGTCGGCGGGGCTGGGGCGCTGGGTGGAACCGGCGGTGTCGGAGGCGGCGGGGAGGTTGTTGTCGGCCTCGTTCTGCTGGGCGGATTCGACGGGCTTGATGTTCATGGGGGTGTTGGTGTCGCCGTCGTTGGCGGTGGTGCCGAGGGTGACGATGGTGCCGAGGACGGCGGCCAGAAGGGCGCCCGCGCCGGCGGCGATGAGGTTGCGGCGGGAGGCGGTGAGGGCGAGGCGGCGGGGGCCGGCGAGGACGGAGCCGGGGCCGGTGAGGGTGAGGCGCTTGCTGATGACGGTGGCGGGGCCGTCCCCGTAGGGCTCGCCGGGGAGCCGGGAGGCATCCGTGCCGGCGCCGGGGGTCTCGACGCCGGCGGGGGTGGTGAGGGGGGCAGGGCCGCCGGAACGGTCGACGACGAGGGCGAGGGTCCTCCTGCCCACCGTCGTGCCCTGGCGGTCCGCCAGGGCGCCGCGCAGGGCTATGGAGGCCTCAAGCTCCGTACGGGCCCGGTCGAGGCTGCCCGTGCAGAGCGCGAGGACGCCCAACTCGTGGTGGAAATAGGCCTCTTCGGCGACCTCGCCGGCCAGCCGGGCGGCCTCCTGGCCGATCCGCAGCGTGCGCTCCCACGCGCTCCAGTGCAGGGCGGCCGCGAAGACCGGGGCGGCGGTACGGGCCAGGAGCACGGCCGCGCTCGCGTGGCCGCCGTCCCGGCAGGCGGCGAGCGCCGCCAGGATGGCCTCGGCCTCGGCGGCG
This sequence comes from Streptomyces sp. NBC_01537, assembly GCF_045040445.1. NCBI lineage: Bacteria > Bacillati > Actinomycetota > Actinomycetes > Kitasatosporales > Streptomycetaceae > Streptomyces > Streptomyces sp. NBC_01537. The sequence continues at coordinate 3,071,347 of NZ_CP109392.1, forward strand.
ACGCGGTCCGGGGTGACGGAGGGGTGCCCGGCCCACCAGGCGTAGTGCTGGGCCGCGGCGTGAGCCTTCGCGTCGGCCGACTCCTCGTACGCAACGAGCTGCTGGCGTACGCCCGCCGCGAGGCGGTAGTGCTCGGCGACCGGCACCGCCAGCCCGGCGTTGACCAGCGTGCCGAGCGCGGCGTCGCCGTGGGTGTCGCCGACGAGGGCGGGGAGGTGCGCCTGGTGCGGGATCTCCCCGTCCAGCGCGACCGCGAACCGCAGGGACTCCCGGGCGGACTCCCCCATCGACGAGGCGAGGAGCACGGCCGGGGCGGCGCTCTCGGCCAGTGGGGGGAGGGGGATGTGCCCGGCGGGAACGGCCGCTACCTCGTCGTCCGGGGCTTCGGCCGGAAGGTCGCCGGCGTCGTCGAGAATCGCCTCCGGCCGGTCCCAGACCGGCTCGTCGCCCTGCAGCGCCTCGATGCCCTGGACGTCGCGCCGTCGCAGCAGCGCGCCGGCCTGTACGAAGCGCAGCGGCAGCCCCTCGGACTCGAACCACAGGTCGGCGGCCCAGGCCGCCTCCTCGTCCTCCAGGGGCCGTTCGACGGCCCGCTCCAGGAGCTCCAGGCAGGCGATCCGGGTGAGCCCGGGCAGGAAGATCTCCTCGACCGGGGAATCCGCGGCGGGGGCCGTGACATCGGGCGTCGCCGACATCAGGAAGGCGCACTCGGGCGCCGCCGCGAGCAGGTCCTCCAGCCCCGCGCCGCCGAATTCCAGGTCGTCCACGACCACCACGGCGCCCACGTCGCGCAGCAGGTCGAGCAGATGCGGCCGGTCGGGCCGGTACCCCGGTCCCGGCTCGGCGGTCTCGTAGACGGCCGCGTAGAGCTCCTGGAGGAGGTCGCTGGGCGTGCGGCGGTAGCCGGACAGCCGGATGACGCCGTCCGGCGCGAGGCCGGCGCAGGCCTCGGCGACGGCGTCGAGCAGCACGCTGCGGCCCGCCCCGCTCGGCCCGGTGACGCGCACCGAGCGGCCCCGGGAGAGCAGCCGGGCCAGCCGTTCGCGCTCCTCCTCGCGCTCCAGGAGCGGCAGTTCCGGGCCGCGTGGCCCGGCCGGGGCGGGGGGCCGGGCGGCCTCGCGGACGGTGGCGCGGTCCTGCGGGGTACGCCGGACCGGCACGGGCCGGCTCTCCGGCGGGCAGGTGGTGATCTCGCTGCCGTCCACCGGGTTGAGGGTCACCAGGTACTCGCCCGCGACGAGCTGTACGACGCGGGCCGCCTTGGCGGTGCCGGTGCCCTCGGGCACCAGCGGCTGGCGCTGCACGCGCGGCAGCGGCATCGTGCTGCCGTCGCCGTCGAGCGGCACGCTGTCGGCGGGCTCGTCCGGCAGCCCGGGTACGCCGTTACGCGGATCGTTGAGGTCCATGCTTCTCCGCCCCCACCTATGCGTCGCAGCGGGGCCTTGTCGAGGGCCACCACGCGTCCGCCGTTGGACCGGGCCCGGTTCCCCTCCTCGGCGTACGGGGTGGCACGCCCGAAACCGAACCCTAAACCTTCACACAGTATGAGCGAACGCCAGGGGCGCCACGCCGCCCTTGCGTCCGATTTTGGCCTGCCTTGCTCAGCCTTGTGCCGATCCCACCACGATGCCCCCCTCGATGAACAGAATGCGGTGCAGCCGTGTGGCGACCAGCAGCCGCTGCATCTGCGGCGGTACGCCGCGCAGTACGAGCCGCCGGTCGGCCCGGCCGGCCCTGCGGTGCGCCCCCATGATGACTCCGAGTCCCGTGGCGTCCCACGAGTCCAGCTCGGTCAGGTCGAGCACGAGGTCGCCGTGACCGGAGTCGACGGCGTCGTGCAGGACCGTACGGGCGTCCGCCGCGCTGCGGACGTCGAGGCGGCCCCCGACGACCAGCTCGGCGTGGTCGCCCTTGATGTGCATATCCGCTCCGCTCTCCTGTCCGGTGGAAGTGTGCCGTAGTACTACGTAACTGACGGTCCGTCGTAGGGAGAGGTTGCCGTCTGTGAGCGAACCGATACCCAATTCACTCCTCCGAGTGAATACCGTTAGTACGTGTAGAAGCCCTCGCCGGTCTTCCGGCCCAGCGCCCCCGCGTCGACCATGCGCCGCATGATCTCCGGCGGCGCGAACTTCTCGTCCTGCGTCTCGGTGTAGATGTTGCCGGTCGCGTGCACCAGGATGTCGACGCCGGTGAGGTCGGTGGTGGCCAGCGGCCCCATCGCGTGGCCGAAGCCCAGCTTGCAGGCGATGTCGATGTCCTCGGCGGTGGCGACCCCGGACTCGTAGAGCTTCGCCGCCTCGACGACCAGCGCCGAGATCAGCCGGGTGGTGACAAAGCCCGCCACGTCCCGGTTGACGGTGATCGTCGTCTTGCCGATCTCCTCGGCGAAGGCCTTGGCGCGGGCCAGGGTCTCGTCGCTGGTCTTGTAGCCGCGTACGAGCTCGCACAACTGCATCATCGGGACGGGCGAGAAGAAGTGCGTGCCGACCACCCGCTCCGGACGCTCCGTCACAGCCGCGATCTTGGTGATCGGGATCGCGGAGGTGTTGGAGGCGAGCACCGCGTCCTGCTTGGCGATCTTGTCCAGCGCCCGGAAGATCTCCTGCTTGACCTCGATCTTCTCGAACACCGCCTCGACGACGATGTCCGCCTCCCCCACCGCGTCCAGGTCCGTCGTCGTCGCGATCCTGGCGAGCGCCGCCTCGGCGTCGGCCGCCGTCAGCCTCCCCTTCGCGACGAACTTCTCGTAGGACGCCGCGATCCCGCCCAGACCGCGCGCCAGCGCCTCGTCCGTGACATCGCGCAGGACCACGTCATAACCCGCCTGGGCCGATACCTGTGCGATGCCGGAGCCCATCAGACCGGCTCCGATGACGGCGAGCTTCTTCGCCACGGCCCACACCCTCTTCTCGACGCTGAGACGCTTGTTGCGGGGACCTTAACGTTGGTTCACAGTCGAGCGCAGCACTAAGAGAGCCGGGTCACGGTGTGTCCTTCGTCGCACAGTTGAGGATCCCGACCCCGCGCCAGACCCCGCTCCTTCCCCACGGAGATCCCCCGGACAGGCCCTAGGCTCTTGGTCATGGTCAACCTGACGCGCATCTACACCCGTACCGGCGACGACGGCACCACCGCCCTCGGTGACATGAGCCGCACCGCCAAGACCGACTCGCGGATCGCCGCCTACGCCGACGCCAACGAGGCCAACGCAGCCATCGGCGTGGCCATCGCGCTCGGCGGCCTGCCGCCCGAGGTCGGCGCCGTCCTCACCCGCGTCCAGAACGACCTCTTCGACGTCGGCGCCGACCTGGCCACCCCGGTCGTCCCGGATCCGAAATATCCGCCGCTGCGGGTCGAGCAGGGTTACGTCGACAAACTCGAAGCAGACTGCGACCGCTTCCTGGAGGAGCTGGAGAAGCTCCGCAGTTTCATCCTCCCGGGTGGCACCCCGGGCGCGGCCCTGCTGCACTCCGCCTGCACGGTGGTGCGCCGGGCGGAGCGGTCCACGTGGGCGGCGCTGGAGGAGCACGGCGAGACGATGAACGCGCTGACGGCGACCTATCTGAACCGGCTGTCCGACCTGCTGTTCATCCTGGCGCGGATCGCGAACAAGGAGGTCGGCGACGTGCTGTGGGTGCCCGGCGAGAACCGCTGAGCAGCGATTACGCGACAGCGCTCACGCGACGTTGACGCGCTGGCCGGGGGGCGCCGCTTCGAGCCACGCCAGGAAGCCGGTCAGGGCATCGTCGCTCATCGCGAGCTCGAGCCGCAGGCCGCGGTGCTCGCAGACCAGGACGACGGAGTCCGACAGCAGGGCCAGCTCTTCCTCGCCCTGGGGCTCGCGGCGGTGCAGGACCTCGATCGCGGAGCGCTGCAGGGACCGGCGGGGTCGGGGGGCGTAGGAGAAGACGCGGAACCACTCGATGCTGTCGCCGCTGTAGCGGGCGACGCCGTAGATCCAGCCCTTGCCGGACGGCAGCTCTTCCTTGACGTCGGCCAGCCGGAGGCTGCAGTCGAAGGTGCCGCCGGAACGCTGGATCAGCCGCCGGCGAAGCCCGAAGACAAACAGTCCCAGCAGCGCCGCAGCCACAATCGCTCCGCACACCTGAAAAGCGAGGATCACGCTTACCGACCTCCTCGCTCAACGTTCTGCGTTACGGATGGAAACTTCCGGCTGTGCCGGATGTGCCGCAGCCGCGGGAGGCCTCCAAAGGCTTCCCGCGGCTTCGGCCGGGTCTTGTGTCAGTGTGCGCCCGTGACGGCCAGGAGGCGTACCTCGGCCCGGCGCTCACTGGCGGCGTCGGCGTCGGATTTGGCGCGCTCCAGCGCCCGCTCCGCACGCGCGACATCGATCTCGTCGGCGAGCTCGGCGATCTCCGCCAGCACCGACAGCTTGTTGTCGGCGAAGGAGATGAAACCGCCGTGCACAGCGGCGACCACGGTGCCGCCGTCACTCGTACGGATGGTCACCGGGCCGGACTGCAGCACACCGAGCAGCGGCTGGTGGCCCGGCATGACGCCGATGTCGCCCGACTCGGTGCGTGCGACGACCAGGGTGGCCTCGCCGGACCAGACACTGCGGTCCGCGGCGACCAGCTCGACGTGCAGCTCAGCCAAGATGGCTCCTCGGGTCGGCACCCACCGCGTATGGCGGGCGCTGAATCAATGATAGGGGTGGGCCGGAGTGCAAAACGATCCGGCCCCTTGGGCGGCGGGGGCGGGCCACAGCCCGCCCCCGCCCGCGCCGGCTCAGCCGACGCCCAGTTCCTTCGCGTTGCGCTCCAGGTCCTCGATGCCACCGCACATGAAGAACGCCTGCTCGGGGAAGTGGTCGTACTTCCCGTCGGCGATGGCGTTGAACGCGTGGATGGACTCCTCGAGGGAGACGTCCGAGCCGTCGACACCGGTGAACTGCTTCGCCGCGTGGGTGTTCTGCGACAGGAAGCGCTCGATGCGGCGGGCACGGAAGACGGTGAGCTTGTCTTCCTCGCCCAGCTCGTCCATACCGAGGATCGCGATGATGTCCTGGAGGTCCTTGTACTTCTGCAGGATGCCCTTGACGCGCATGGCGCAGTCGTAGTGGTCCTGCGCGATGTAGCGCGGGTCCAGGATCCGGGACGTGGAGTCCAGCGGGTCCACGGCCGGGTAGATGCCCTTCTCGGAGATCGGACGGGAAAGGACCGTCGTCGCGTCGAGGTGGGCGAAGGTGGTGGCCGGGGCCGGGTCGGTCAGGTCGTCCGCGGGGACGTAGATCGCCTGCATCGAGGTGATCGAGTGACCACGGGTCGAGGTGATGCGCTCCTGGAGCTGGCCCATCTCGTCCGCGAGGTTGGGCTGGTAGCCCACCGCGGACGGCATGCGGCCGAGCAGCGTGGAGACCTCGGAACCGGCCTGGGTGAAGCGGAAGATGTTGTCGATGAAGAACAGCACGTCCTGCTTCTGCACATCGCGGAAGTACTCCGCCATGGTCAGACCGGCCAGCGCGACGCGGAGACGGGTGCCCGGGGGCTCGTCCATCTGGCCGAAGACCAGCGCGGTCTTGTCGAGAACGCCGGACTCCTCCATTTCCGCGATCAGGTCGTTGCCCTCACGGGTGCGCTCGCCGACACCGGCGAACACGGAAACGCCCTCGTGCAGCTTGGCCACACGCATGATCATTTCCTGGATGAGGACGGTCTTGCCGACGCCCGCACCACCGAACAGACCGATCTTGCCGCCCTTGACGTACGGGGTCAGCAGGTCGACGACCTTCAGGCCGGTCTCGAACATCTCGGTCTTGGACTCGAGCTGGTCGAAGGCCGGGGCCTTGCGGTGGATCGGCCAGCGCTCGGTGACCTGCGACTCGGCCTCCGGCTCGTTCAGGATCTGACCGAGGGTGTTGAACACCTTGCCCTTGGTGATGTCACCGACCGGGACGGAGATGCCCGCGCCCGTGTCGGTCACCGGGGCCTGGCGGACCAGGCCGTCGGTGGGCTGCATGGAGATGGTGCGGACCACGCCGTCACCCAGGTGCTGGGCGACTTCGAGGGTCAGCGTCTTGAGCTTGCCGTCCTCGGCCGGGTCGGCGACCTGGACGTGGAGGGCGTTGTAGATCTCCGGCATCGCGTCGACGGGGAATTCCACGTCGACGACCGGGCCGATGATGCGCGCGACGCGGCCGGCGGCCGTAGCGGTTTCAACAGTCGTGGTCATTGTGGTCAGTCACTCCCCGCGGTCGCGTCGGCCAGGGCGCTGGCGCCACCGACGATCTCGCTGATTTCCTGGGTGATTTCGGCCTGGCGGGCCGCGTTGGCAAGCCGGGACAGGCTCTTGACGAGGTCCCCGGCGTTGTCGGTCGCCGACTTCATCGCACGGCGGCGGGCGGCGTGCTCGGAAGCGGCGGCCTGCAGCAGTGCGTTGTAGATGCGGCTCTCGACGTAGCGCGGCAGCAGGGCGTCGAGGACGCCTTCCGCCGACGGCTCGAAGTCGTAGAGCGGAAGGATCTCGTCCTTCGCCTTCGACTCCTCAACGGCCTTGTCGAGCGACAGCGGCAGCAGCCGGTTGGCGACCGGCGCCTGCGTCATCATCGACACGAACTCCGTGAAGACGATGTGCAGCTCGTCCACGCCGCCCTCGGCCGTGTCCTTCTGGACCGCCTCGATCAGCGGGCCCGCCACCTTCTTGGCGTCCGAGTAGGACGGCTTGTCGGTGAACCCGGTCCACGACTCCACGACCGTGCGCTCGCGGAAGTTGTAGTAGGCGACACCCTTGCGGCCGATGATGTACGAATCGACCTCCTTGCCCTCCGAGCGCAGGCGCCCGATGAGCAGGTCCGCGGCCTTGATGGCGTTGGAGGAGTAGCCGCCGGCCAGGCCGCGGTCGCTCGTGATGAGCAGGACCGCGGCGCGGGTCGGGTTCTCGGCCTCGGTGGTGAGCGGGTGCTTGGTGTTGGACCCGGTGGCCACCGCGGTCACCGCGCGGGTGAGCTCGTTGGCGTACGGGGTCGACGCCTGCACCTGACGCTGCGCCTTGACGATGCGCGAGGCGGCGATCATTTCCATCGCCTTGGTGATCTTCTTCGTGGCGGAGATGGACTTGATGCGGCGCTTGTATACCCGCAGCTGGCTGCCCATGCTCAGCCCTCACCCAGCAGCTTGCCGTCCGAGGTCTCGAACTGCTTCTTGAACTCCGCGACGGCCTCGGTGAGGGCGTCGACCGTCTCGTCCGGCAGCTTGCCGGTCTCGACGATGGCGGTGAGCAGGCCCTTCTGCTCGCGGTGCAGGTAGTCCAGCAGCTCGCGCTCGAAGCGGCGGATGTCCACGACCGGTACGTCGTCGAGCTTGCCGGTGGTGCCGGCCCAGATCGAGACGACCTGGTCCTCGATGGCGAACGGCGCGTACTGGCCCTGCTTGAGCAGCTCGACCATGCGCTTGCCGCGCTCCAGCTGGGCCTTGGAGGCCGCGTCCAGGTCGGAACCGAAGGCGGCGAAGGCCTCCAGCTCGCGGTACTGGGCGAGGTCCACGCGCAGGCGGCCGGAGACGCCCTTCATGGCCTTGATCTGGGCGGAGCCACCGACACGCGAGACCGAGATACCGACGTTCAGCGCCGGGCGCTGGCCCGCGTTGAACAGGTCGGACTCCAGGAAGCACTGGCCGTCGGTGATGGAGATGACGTTGGTCGGGATGAACGCCGAGACGTCGTTGGCCTTGGTCTCGACGATCGGCAGACCGGTCATCGAGCCCGCGCCCAGCTCGTCGGAGAGCTTCGCGCAGCGCTCCAGGAGGCGGGAGTGCAGGTAGAAGACGTCACCCGGGTAGGCCTCACGGCCCGGCGGGCGGCGCAGCAGCAGGGACACGGCGCGGTAGGCGTCGGCCTGCTTGCTCAGGTCGTCGAAGACGATCAGGACGTGCTTGCCCTGGTACATCCAGTGCTGGCCGATGGCCGAACCGGTGTACGGGGCGAGGTACTTGAAGCCGGCCGGGTCGGACGCCGGAGCCGCGACGATCGTCGTGTACTCCAGGGCGCCGGCCTCCTCCAGGGCGCCACGCACGGACGCGATGGTGGAGCCCTTCTGGCCGATGGCGACGTAGATGCAGCGGACCTGCTTCTTCGGGTCGCCGGAACGCCAGTTGTCGCGCTGGTTGATGATCGTGTCGACGGCCAGCGCGGTCTTGCCGGTCTGGCGGTCGCCGATGATCAGCTGACGCTGGCCACGGCCGATCGGGGTCATCGCGTCGACGGCCTTGAGGCCGGTCTGCATCGGCTCGTGCACCGACTTACGGGCCATGACGCCGGGAGCCTGGAGCTCCAGCGCGCGGCGGCCGTCGGTCTCGATCTCGCCGAGACCGTCGATCGGGGTGCCGAGGGGGTCGACCACACGGCCGAGGTAGCCCTCACCGACGGCGACGGACAGCACCTCGCCGGTACGGGTGACCGACTGGCCCTCTTCGATGCCGTTGAACTCGCCGAGGACGATCGCACCGATCTCGCGCTCTTCGAGGTTGAGGGCGAGACCGAGGGTGCCGTCCTCGAACCTCAGCAGCTCGTTCGCCATCGCCGAGGGAAGGCCCTCGACCTTCGCGATGCCGTCTCCGGCCTCGCTGACCGTGCCGACCTCCTCGCGCGAGGCGGCGTCCGGCTTGTACGACTGGACAAAGTTCTCCAGCGCGTCCCGGATCTCCTCCGGCCGGATCGTAAGCTCCGCCATCTGGGTTCCCTGCTCTCCTTGTTGGGCCCGAAGTCTTCTTCTTACGGCCCAACTCGGGCCGCGGCTGTGCTCTATGTAAAAACGAGGCTGCTTGAGTTGGTGGCTGCTCAGCCGGCCATCCGCCGGGCCGCCTCGTCGAGACGGTCCTGGATGGTCCCGTTGATGACCTCGTCGCCCACCCGAACGGTGATCCCGCCGAGGACGGTCGGGTCCACGTCGAGGTTCAGGTGCACCTGCCGGCCGTACAGCTTGGCAAGCGAGGCGCCGAGGCGCTGCTTCTGCTGGTCGCTCAGCGGAACCGCCGAGACCACTACCGCGACCATCCGGTTACGGCGCGCCGCGGCCAGCCTGGACAGGGCGTCGATCCCTGTCTCCAGGCTACGGCCTCGCGGGTTGGTCACCAGGCGGACCACGATCCGCTCGGTGACCGGGTTGGCCCGGCCGCCCAGCAGCTCGCTCAGCAGAGAGGCCTTGGCCCCGTGCGACGCGGCCTTGTCGGACAGCGCCGCCCGCAGCTCACTGCTGCCGGTGACGATCCGGCCGAACCGGAACAGCTCGTCCTCGACCTCGTCCAGCGCGTTGCCGCGCTGCGCCGCGATCAGGTCCGCGCCGTAGGACAGCTCCTCCAGCGCGTCCGCCAGGTCACGCGAGCGCGACCAGCGGGACCGGACCGTGCCCGACACCAGGTCGAGTGCCTCGCCGCCGATCTGGCCGCGCAGCACCTGCGCGGCCAGGCCGGCCTTGGCCTCGCCGGACTTCGCCGGGTCGGTCAGGGCGCGGCGCAGCGAACCCTCGCGGTCGAGCAGCCCCGTGACGGCGGCCAGCTCGTCGGCGAGCTGCTCCGCGTCGACGGACGTGTTGTCCGTCAGCGCGTCCAGCCGCTCGCGCGCGGCGGCCAGTGCCTCGCGGCTCGCGCCGTTCATCGAGCCGCCTCGGCCTTCTCCTCAAGCTCATCGAGGAAACGGTCGATCACACGGCTCTGCCGGGCGACGTCGTCCAGCGACTCGCCGACCAGCTTGCCCGCCAGGTCGGTGGCCAGCTGGCCCACGTCCTGACGCAGCGACTGCGCGGCGGCCTTGCGGTCGGCCTCGATCTGGGCGTGGCCGGCCGCGACGATGTCCTCGCGCTGGCGCTGGCCCTCCGCACGCATCTCGGCGATGAGCGCGGCGCCCTGCTCCTGCGCCTCCTGACGGAGACGGTTCGCCTCGTGGCGGGCCTGGGAGAGCTGTTCCTTGTACTCGGCAAGGGTCCGCTCAGCCTCGGCCTGGACGGCCTCGGCCTTCTCGATACCGCCTTCGATGGCCTCGCGGCGCTCTTCCAGAACCTTGTTGATGTTCGGGAGAAGCTTCTTGGCAAGGAAGCCGAAGACGATAACGAAGGCGATCAGGCCGATGACGAGCTCTGGGATCGGCGGGATGAGGGGGTTTTCCGCCTCCTCGGCCGCCATCTGTACCAGAGGGTTCACATCAGTGCCTTTCGTCTATGGGGCTGGTCGTCGTTGTTCGTCAGCTGTAGACGAACGGCATGACCAGACCGATGAGGGCGAGCGCCTCACAGAAGGCGAAGCCCAGAATCTGGTTGGCGCGGATCAGGCCGGCAGCTTCGGGCTGGCGGGCGAGCGCCTGGGTGCCGTTACCGAAGATGATGCCGACGCCGACGCCGGGGCCGATGGCCGCGAGGCCGTAACCGACGGAGCTGATGGAGCCGGTGACGGCGGCAAGGGTCTGAGACATGCCGGTTCTTCCTTCTCTTTCAAGGACCGGTGGGGGTTGGCCACCGGGCGTCTGTGGGTCTGTGGGTCTGGGTGAGGGTGCTCAGTGGTGCTCGGCGAGAGCACCCTGTACGAAGCTGCAGGCCAGGAGGACGAAGACATACGCCTGGACGGCCTGGATGAAGAGTTCGAAGGCGGTCATGACGATGACCATCACGAACGAGACGCCGGCGTAGGCGATGCCGATGCCGTTCAGCAGGTACCAGCTGGCGATGGTGAACAGCAGCAGGAGGGTGTGGCCCGCGAACATGTTGGCGAAGAGCCGGACCGCGTGCGTGAACGGGCGGACGAGGACGTTCGAGAAGAACTCGATCAGCACCACGAGCGGCAGGATCCCGCCAAGCGACTTGTCGTAGCCGGTGATGTTCTTGAGGCCGCCCACGAAGCCGTGCTTCCTGAACGTCAGGCTCATCCAGAGGACGTAGACGATCGCGGCGAGCGCGGCCGGGTAGCTGATGATCGCCGTCACCGGGAACTGGGCGAGCGGGATGATCGACCAGAGGTTCATCATCCAGACGAAGAAGAACAGCGAGACCATCAGGGGGACGTACTTCTCGCCCTCCTTCTTGCCCAGCGTCTCGTAGACGATCCCGCGGCGTACGAAGTCGTACCCCGCCTCGGCGACCATCTGCAGCTTGCCCGGGACGACCTTCGGCTTCGCGAACGCGGCCCAGAAGAAGCCGACGATGACGAGCGTGCCGAGCAGGGCCAGCAGCATCGTCTTGTTGAAGTAGAAGTTGCTGTCCGCGTCTCCGAAGATCGGCTTGAACAGGAAGGAGTGCAGGCCGGGGCCCGGGAAGCCGCACCCGTCGAAGATGTGACAGTTCGTCTCAAGGGCGAGCGTCGTTACATCACTCACCATGAGCTCCTTCAGCGTGGCGCATAGGTACGGCAACCTCGATGTGTCGGCGCGGCATGCAGCCACGGAACGGCACTGGACTGGTCTTGCAGATATGGGGGCGGCGGCTGGGCGCTGGGCCGGGGGGCCGCGCAGGCATGACTACCGCCCGCGCCAGCTCTGCCGCAGTTGAGACGGGACGATAGCAAACGAGCGAAGGCCCGCTCACACCGGCCCCGGGCTTCACGACGGAGACCTGGACGAATCCGGCTCCACATACAGGATCTTCGCCTTCATATGAGCACGGGCCTGCGCCGCGATCCACACGAGGGTCGAGGCGAGCAGCGTGAACGCGAAGGCCTTCGTGTTGAACAGCGTGGTGTGCTTGAAGACGGCGAGGAAGACAGCGATCAGCAGGATCTGGGTCGTGTAGAGCATCAGACCCATGGCCTGGAACAGATGCGGGAACTGGCGGGCGGTCCGCTGGAGAACCACCAGGCCGATCGCCATGAACGCGACCACGATCACCACGCCGAAAGCAGCGCCGAGCACACCCTTGCCGCCCGCGAGGGCAGCACTGACAGCGGCCGCGACCACACCCGTTACGGCTGTGGGTACGGCGCAATGCAGGAGCATTCGGACGTCGTTGGACTGCATGGCGGCAGCTCCTCCGGCGAGGTGTTGGGGAAAACGTTCAGTCGTCTTAAGGACGAGCGTAGCCCGGGGCGGAGGGCGCGCCTCACGCCGGAAGACCGTCGCACTGGGTCTTTCGGCTTGTTTCCGGGTTCTCGTGAACGGTATCACAAACTATTTGATGAGGTCTTTACTCAGTTCGTGTGCAAGTCGTCACACTAGAGGAGTACTCCGCTCACCTGAGCGGGCTAATGAGAGTGTCAGCGCCGGCTCTCGGCCGGTTGACGATCCGCGGCCGCCCGCCCCGGCAGCAGCGCCCGCTCGCCGACGGCGGTCGCACCGTTGACGCCCGGTGCCTGGCCCGACTCGACCAGGGCGATCGCGGCGGCCTGCGCCTCACGGCTGGCACGGCGGTAGCGGGGCGGCACGAAGGACTCGGCCCAGCGCGGGGCGCGGGGGCGGAAGCGGGGGAAGAGAAGGGCGACCAGGCCGGCGGCGCTCAGCGCGATGACGGCCAGGACGATCCACAGGCTGGAGGAGTTGACCGAGAAGGCGACCGCGCCGAAGGAGATCAGGGCGGCCCAGAAGTACATGATGAGCACGGCCCGGCTGTGCGAGTGGCCGATGTCGAGCAGCCGGTGGTGCAGGTGGCCGCGGTCGGCGGAGAAGGGCGACTGGCCGTTCCACGTACGGCGCACGATCGCCAGCACCAGGTCGGCGGCCGGGATCGCGATGATGCTCAGCGGGAGCAGCAGCGGCATGTAGACCGGCACCATGAAGTGCGTGGTGGCCCGGGCCGATCCGGTGACGTCGGTGATGGCGTCGGGGTCGACCTGGCCGGTGATGGAGATCGCGGCCGAGGCCAGGACCAGGCCGATCAGCATCGAGCCGGAGTCACCCATGAAGATCCGGGCGGGGTGGATGTTGTGCGGCAGGAAGCCCAGGCACATGCCGATGAGAACGGCGCTGAAGAGGGTGGCCGGGGCGGCCTGGTCGATGCCGTAGCCGTACCACATGCGGTAGGCGTACATGAAGAACGCGATGGCCGCGATGCAGACCATGCCGGAGGCCAGACCGTCCAGCCCGTCAACGAAGTTGACGGCGTTGATGGTGATCACCACCAGCGCGACGGTGAGCAGCGTGCTCTGCGCCTGGGACAGCGAGACCGTGCCGACGCCGGGCACCGGCAGGTAGAGGATCGTCAGGCCCTGAAAGACCATCACGCCGGCGGCGACCATCTGCACGCCGAGCTTGATCAGCGCGTCCACGCCCCACTTGTCGTCCAGTACGCCGAGCAGCCAGATCAGCCCGGCGCCGGACAGCAGCGCGCGCGGCTCGTTGGACAGCTCGAAGACGCTCCGCAGGTTCTCCAGATGCGACGCCACCAGCAGTCCCGCGCACAGGCCGCCGAACATGGCGATACCGCCGAGGCGGGGGGTGGGTTCGCGGTGGACGTCGCGCTCGCGGATCTCCGGCATGGCGCCGGCCGCGATGGCGAACTTCCGCACCGGTCCGGTCAGCAGGTAGGTGACGGCGGCGGCCACGCAAAGGGTCAGGAGGTACTCACGCACGCCGTACCTCCAGCTGCAGGGTTGGGCAGATCCTCACAGCGACACACCCTAGTGGCCTCCGGTCCGAGACCGTGCACCCTATCCCAGCGGGCTGTGCCCGCAAAGGTTTGGACGTCCGGTGGGTGCCCATGGTTGTACGACCTGCGGATTTCTGCCGTTGTCCACGGATGTTTACGGATGTCTACGGGTACGGCGGGAATCCCTCGACCAGCTCCGCCACCCGCTGGGCGATGCCGCGCTCCTCCCGTACCGCCCGCGCGATCAGCTCCGCGACCTGCGGCATCTCCCCCGCGCCCATGCCCTGTGTGGTCACCGCCGCCGTGCCCAGGCGGATGCCGGAGCCGGCCGAGCACGGCTGCGTGTCGTACGGAAGGGCGTACTTGTCGAGCACGATGCCCGACGCCGCGCAGCGGCCCCTCGCCTGCGCGCCGGTCGCGCCGAGCGGGGACACGTCCGCGGTGATCAGGTGGGTGTCCGTACCGCCGGTCGAGATCCGCATGCCCTGCGCGGCCAGCGCGTCCGCCAGCGTGGCGGCATTCGAGGTCACCTGGTGCGCATACGCCGCGAAATCGGGGCTCGCCGCCTCCCCGAGGGCCGCCGCCTTGGCCGCGATGGCATGCATGTGCGGGCCGCCCTGCGAGAACGGGAACACCGCGCGGTCGATGCGCTGCGCGAGGTCCGCCCCGCACAGGATCAGCCCCCCGCGCGGCCCGCGCAGCGTCTTGTGCGTCGTCGCGCACACCACGTCCGCGTACGGCACCGGGTTCGGCGCCGCCCCGCCGGCCACCAGGCCGAGGGTGTGGGCGGCGTCGACGATGAGGTACGCGCCGACGTCGTCGGCGATCTCGCGGAAGACGGCGTAGTCGATGTGCCGGGGGTACGCGATCGAGCCGCACACGATCGCTTTCGGGCGGTGCTCGTGGGCGAGCCTGCGGACGGCGTCGTAGTCGATCAGGTCGGTCTCGCGCGACACCCCGTATCCGACGATGTGGAACCACCGGCCGGAGAAATTCGACTCCGAGCCGTGCGTGAGGTGCCCGCCGTGGGCCAGCGCCATCGCCAGGACCGTGTCACCGGGCACGAGAAGGGCCGCGTAGGCCGCCAGGACGGCCGAGGAACCGGAGTACGGCTGAAGATTCGCGTGCGCGGCTCCGAAGAGGCGTGTGGCCCGCTCAATGGCGAGCCGCTCGGCCAGGTCGACGAGCTCGCAGCCGGCGTGGTGGCGGGCGCCCGGGTAGCCCTCGGCGTACTTGTTCGCGAGCGGTGAGCCGAGGGCGGCCAGCACGGCGGGGGACGTGAAGTTCTCGCCCGCGATGAGCTGCAGGCAGTTGCTCTGCCGCTGCACCTCGCCGAGGATCACGTCGGCCAGCTCCGGATCCTGCGCTCTGAGCTGCGCCATGCCGGTGCCGGCGGCCCAGGCGGTGTGCGCTTCGGTTTCCCTGGTCGGCATCATGGCTCGGCGCTCCGGGGTGACGGGGAATCTCCCCCACCACTGTGGCACCGATGCGGCCCGCGCGCCCGCTTCGGCGGGGCGCAGCGGTGAACCGTTTATGCGGTGGGGGCCGGGACGCCGGTGAGGGCCGTGACGACCGGGTCCAGGGCCGTGTGGATCTCCTCGCCGATCGAGCGGAAGAACGTGAGCGGCGCGCCGTACGGGTCGTAGACCTCGTCGGCGTCGGCCGTGGGGGCGAGCAGCCAGCCGCGGAGCGCGGCGGCGGCGCGGACGAGGGAGCGGGCGCGCTCGGTGACGCCGCCGTCGTCGGGGAGGGTGGCCGGGTCTATCGCGCGGACGAGGCGGGTGAATTCCTTCAGGGTGAAGGTGCGCAGGCCCGCCGCGTGGCCCATGGAGATGACCTGGGCGCGGTGGTCGCGGGTGGCGGTGAGGACCAGGTCGGCGTTGATGACGTGCTCGTCGAGGAGCTCGCGCCCGGTGAAGCCGACGGGATCGGCCGCGTACTCGGCGAGGACGGTCGCGGCGTGCGCCTCCATGGGGGCGCCCTCGTGGCCCCATGTGCCGGCGCTCTCCACGAGGATCCCGGCAGCGGCGTCGCCGAGCCGCCGGGTGAGCTCATGACGAGTCAGCCGCTCGGCGATCGGCGAGCGGCAGACGTTGCCGGTGCAGACATGGAGGATGCGGAATACGTCATCGCTCTGGCCCGGCAGGCCAGGTATCAACTGCTGACCTCCAGGTCGGGCACGACCTCCCGGAGCTGGTCGGCGCTGATCGCACCCGCCCGCAGCAGCACCGGCACCTTGCCGGTGACGTCGACGATCGACGACGGCACGGCGGCTGGCGTGGGCCCGCCGTCGAGGTAGATGGCGACGGAGTCACCGAGCATCTCCTGGGCCGCGTCGCAGTCCTGCGGAGACGCGTGGCCGGTGAGGTTCGCACTGGAGACGGCCATCGGGCCGGTCTCGGTCAGCAGCTCGATGGCGACCGGGTGCAGCGGCATCCGGATGGCGACGGTGCCACGGGTGTCGCCGAGGTCCCACTGCAGCGACGGCTGGTGCCGGGCGACCAGCGTGAGCGCGCCCGGCCAGAAGGCGTCGACGAGCTCCCAGGCCTGCTCCGAGAAGTCGGTGACCAGCCCGTGCAGGGTGTTCGGGGAACCGACGAGCACCGGCGAGGGCATGTTGCGGCCGCGCCCCTTGGCCTCCAGCAGGTCACCGACGGCCTCGCTGTTGAAGGCGTCGGCGCCGATGCCGTAGAGGGTGTCGGTGGGCAGCACGACGAGCTCGCCGCGGCGTACGGCAGAGGCGGCTTCGCGCAGTCCGGCCGCGCGGTCGGTCGCATCCGAGCAGTCGTAACGCCGTGCCATTAGCTGACCTCCATGAACGGGTGCGCCGTCGTCACGGCGTCGCCTTACGGGCTGTGGTCCTGCAGTCTTCCGGGGGGCAACCCCCGTACCCCCGGCATTCGAGCCCGGGGCGGGCCGGCGACATCATGGCGTCGCCTTCCGTGCGGTCGTGAACCTGGGCCGTTTGTTCAGGTCAGGATGGTCCGCGGCGTCGGCCCAGCCCGCGTCCTCCTTACTGCAATCTCCCGGGGGATAACCCCCGGACCCCCAGCATTCAAAACGGTGGGCGGCCGGAATGATCATGGCGTCGCCTTCCGTGCGGTCGTGAACCTGGGCCGTTTGTTCAGGTCAGGATGGTCCGCGGCGTCGGCCCAGCCCGCGTCCTCCTTGAAGATCCAGGGGACCTGGCCGCCCTGGGTGTCGGCGTGTTCGATGACGACGACGCCACCGGGGCGGAGCAGGCGGTGGGCGGTGCGCTCGATGCCGCGGATGGTGTCGAGGCCGTCCTCGCCGGAGAAGAGGGCGAGTTCGGGGTCGTGGTCGCGGGCTTCGGGGGCGACGTACTCCCACTCGGTGAGGGGAATGTACGGGGGGTTGGAGACGACCAGGTCGACCTGGCCGTTGAGGTCGGGGAAGGCGGTGAGGGCGTCGCCGTGCCGGAGGTCGACCTTGCTGCCCTGGGTGTTCTTGCGGGCCCAGACCAGCGCTTCCTCGGACAGCTCGACCGCGTGGACGCGGCTGCGCGGCACTTCCTGGGCCAGCGCCAGCGCGATCGCGCCGGAGCCGGTGCACAGGTCGACGATCAGCGGTTCGGCGACGTCCATGGCGCGCACGGCGTCTATCGCCCACCCGACCACGCTCTCGGTCTCGGGCCGCGGCACGAAGACACCGGGGCCGACCTGCAGCTCCAGGTAGCGGAAGAAGGCGCGGCCGGTGATGTGCTGGAGCGGCTCCCGGGCCTCGCGGCGGGCCACGGCCTCCCAGTAGCGGGCGTCGAAGTCGACGTTGGGGACGGAGTGCAGCTCACCGCGCTTGACCCCGTGCACGTACGCGGCCAGTTCCTCCGCGTCGAAACGCGGGGATGGCACGCCGGCGTCGGCCAGCCGCTGAGTCGCTTGCGCGACTTCGGCGAGCAGCAGGTTCACGTTCGTCCTCTCCTGAGCCATGTCCTCAACCGCTGGACGGGCTGAATGTCTTACTGGGCAGCGGCCAGCTTCGCAGCCGAGTCGGCGTCGACGCACGCCTGGATGACGGCGTCGAGGTCCCCGTCGAGGACCTGGTCCAAGTTGTACGCCTTGAAGCCGACCCGGTGGTCCGAGATGCGGTTCTCGGGATAGTTGTACGTACGGATGCGCTCGGAGCGGTCCACGGTCCGGACCTGGCTGCGGCGGGCGTCGGAGGCCTCGCGCTCGGCCTCCTCCTGGGCGGCGGCCAGCAGCCGGGAGCGCAGGATGCGCATGGCCGACTCCTTGTTCTGGAGCTGGCTCTTCTCGTTCTGGCAGGAGACGACCAGGCCGGAGGGCAGGTGCGTGATGCGCACGGCGGAGTCGGTGGTGTTGACCGACTGGCCGCCGGGGCCGGAGGAGCGGTAGACGTCGATGCGCAGGTCGTTCGGGCCGATCTCGACCTCGACCTCGTCGGCCTCGGGGGTGACCAGCACGCCGGCGGCGGAGGTGTGGATGCGGCCCTGCGACTCGGTGGCGGGCACGCGCTGGACGCGGTGCACCCCGCCCTCGTACTTCAGGCGGGCCCAGACGCCCTGGCCGGGCTCGGTGGCACCGTTGCCGCCCTTGGTCTTCACGGCGACCTGGACGTCCTTGTAGCCGCCGAGGTCGGACTCGTTGGCCTCGATGATCTCGGTCTTCCAGCCGGCCCGCTCGGCGTAGCGCAGGTACATGCGCAGCAGGTCGCCCGCGAACAGCGCGGACTCCTCGCCGCCCTCCCCCGCCTTGACCTCGAGGATCACGTCCTTGTCGTCGCTGGGGTCGCGCGGGACGAGCAGCAGCCGCAGCTTCTCGGTGAGCTCCTCGCGCTGCTTCTCCAGCTCCTTCGCCTCGGCGACGAAGTCGGGGTCGTCGGCCGCGAACTCGCGGGCCGTGTCGATGTCCTCGCCCATCTGCCGCCACGACCGGTACGTACCGACGATGGGGGTCAGCTCGGCGTAGCGCTTGTTGAGCTTGCGCGCGTTGGCCTGGTCCGCGTGGACCGCCGGGTCGGCAAGCCGCTTTTCGAGGTCGGCATGTTCGCCGATGAGTTCCTCGACCGCCTCGAACATCTGGAATCCCTGCTTACTGCTGCTGAAGGCTGAAGGGTGGAAGGGCCGGGACGACAAAGCGCCGGTCCGGCGGCCCGGCATGAACCGGGGCCGCCGAGAACCGGCGCTTGTAGGTCGCTACTTCTTCGCGGCGCCCTTGCCGAAGCGGGCCTCGAAGCGGGCCACACGGCCGCCCGTGTCCATGATCTTCTGCTTGCCCGTGTAGAACGGGTGGCACGCGGAGCAGACGTCGGCGCGAATCACGCCGCTCTTCTCGGTGCTGTGGGTGGTGAACGAGGCGCCACAGGTGCAGGTGACCTGGGTCTCCACGTACTCCGGGTGGATTTCGCGCTTCAAGGGATGCTCCTAGTTTTCGGGAGGGTCCCGGGTCGTGAGGCGGGTTTGCGTCACGTGAACCGGGGCCGACGTACCAGTCTGCCAGGACCGGCCGTATCTCCCAAAACGAGAGGCTGCCTCCGGCTATTCCCCGGGTCCGGGACGGGCCCTCACGAGGCGCTCCTCACCACACCGGCGGTGTCACCGCTGTCTCCGGCGGAGCCGGATGTCGCGTTCTTGGGGATCGGCTTGTCCGCGAGCAGCGCCGCCCAGACCTGCTTCGCCTTCGCCTTGAGCGGCACGACCCGGTTGTGGTCGGCCGGGTCGTAGGTGACCGGCATCGTCACCATGCTGACGCGCTTGGACGACAGTCCCTCGACGCTCTGGGCGAGGCCGACGAGGTCGCCCACCGAGGCGAGGTCGGAGTCGGTGGTGATGGCGCCGGTGGCGGTGTCGCCGACCTTGAAGAGCTTGGCGGGGCTGGTGAGCAGGCCGAGGCTGTCGATGCGGTCGATGAGCGCCTTGACGAAGGCCTGCTGGAGCTTTATCCGGCCGAGGTCGCTGCCGTCGCCGACGCCGTGGCGGGTACGGACCAGGCCGAGGGCCTGCTTGCCGGTGAGGGTGTGGGTGCCGGCCTTGAGGTGGAGGTGGCTGTCGTCGTCGTCGATGTCCTGGGCGGTGGTGACCTTCACGCCGCCGAGGGCGTCGATGAGGTGCTCGAAGCCGGTGAAGTCGACCTCGACGTAGTGGTCCATACGGATGCCGGTCATCGATTCGACGGTCTTGACGGCGCAGGCAGGCCCGCCGACGGCGTACGCGGTGTTGAACATGACGCTCTTGGCGGCAGCCTTACCGGCGCAGGAGGGCCGGGCGACGAGGGTGTCGCGGGGGATGCTGACGACGGTTGCCTTCTTGTGGCCCTTGTAGATGTGCACGATCATCGCGGTGTCCGAGCGGGCCGTGCCGTCGTCGTCGCCTCCGCCGGCCTTCTTGTTGGCGCCGGATCGGGAGTCGGAGCCGAGGACGAGGATGTCCATGGAGCCGTTGTCGAAGTTGGTGGGGCGGTCGGTGCCGAGCGCGCCGTTGATGTCTACGCCCTTGATGTTCCCGTTGAGCTTGACGTAGATGTACCCGGTTCCGGTGAGGGCCAGCAGAACGGCCACGGCGGCTGTCCAGGCGGCCACGCGCAGCGCCTTGCGGCGGGGGGCGGCATGCTCATTCGGCTGCGTCATGGGCTCCTCTGTCGTCAGGCCCTGTCCGGGCGATCAGGGCCGGGCCCTCGACGCCTGACACGGCACCTCGCGGCGTTGCCGAAAAGCCCACAGACGAACCAGTCTGCGGGCATTCCGGCGCCTTGCGATGCACCGCGCCAGACGCCGCGGCCTATCCGGCCCTGATCGCCCGGACAGGGCCTAGCTGAGCGGGTACCCCCAGATGTGGTGATCAAGCACTACTTGTCCTGCTTGTCAGACGTTCGGCGGACAGCTGTGGTTCCTGATGCGCATGAATGCGTATGAAATATGCGAAAAGGGCCACCCCGCATCAGCGGAGTGGCCCTTCCCGTACGAACCCGTCAGTCGTTGTTCACACCGGGGGTCGTCTTGGCGATCTGCATCAGGAACTCGGCGTTCGACTTCGTCTGCTTCATCTTGTCGAGCAGCAGCTCGATGGCCTGCTGCGAGTCGAGCGCGTGAAGCACCCGGCGCAGCTTCCAGATGATGCCCAGCTCCTCCGGGGCCAGCAGGATCTCCTCCTTACGGGTCGCGGACGCGTCGACGTCCACGGCCGGGAAGATCCGCTTGTCGGCGAGCTTGCGGTCGAGGCGGAGCTCCATGTTGCCGGTGCCCTTGAACTCCTCGAAGATCACCTCGTCCATGCGCGAGCCGGTCTCGACCAGAGCGGTGGCCAGGATGGTCAGCGAGCCGCCGTCCTCGATGTTGCGCGCGGCACCGAAGAAGCGCTTCGGGGGGTACAGCGCGGTCGAGTCGACACCACCGGACAGGATGCGGCCGGAGGCGGGGGCGGCGAGGTTGTACGCGCGGCCCAGACGGGTGATGGAGTCCAGCAGGACGACGACGTCGTGGCCCAGCTCCACCAGACGCTTGGCGCGCTCGATGGCGAGCTCGGCGACGGTGGTGTGGTCCTCGGCCGGGCGGTCGAAGGTCGAGGAGATGACCTCGCCCTTGACCGACCGCTGCATGTCGGTGACCTCTTCCGGACGCTCGTCGACCAGGACGACCATCAGGTGGCACTCGGGGTTGTTGTGCGTGATCGCGTTGGCGATCGCCTGCATGATGATCGTCTTACCGGTGCGGGGCGGCGCGACGATCAGACCGCGCTGGCCCTTGCCGATGGGGGCGACCAGGTCGATGACCCTGGGGATGAGCTGGTTGGGCTCGTTCTCCAGGCGCAGGCGGTCCTGCGGGTACAGCGGGGTGAGCTTGTTGAACTCCGGACGGCCGCGGCCCGAGTCGGCTGCCATGCCGTTGGCGGAGTCCAGGCGGACCAGCGCGTTGAACTTCTCGCGGCGCTCGCCGTCCTTGGGCTGCCGGACGGCGCCGGTGATGTGGTCGCCCTTGCGCAGGCCGTTCTTGCGGACCTGGGCGAGGGAGACGTACACGTCGTTCGGGCCGGGCAGGTAGCCGGAGGTCCGGATGAACGCGTAGTTGTCGAGGATGTCCAGGATGCCCGCGACGGGGATCAGGACGTCGTCGTCGTTGACCTGCGGCTCGTTGCCGAACTGCTCCTCGCGGCGGTTGCCGCCCTGGCCACCCTGGGTGCCCCGGCCGCGGCGGTCGCGGTAGCGGCCGCGACGGCGGCGGCCGCCGCCGTCCTCGTCGTAGTCGTCCTGCGGGCCGCCCTGCTGACCCTGGGGCTGCTGCTGCTGGGTCTGCTGACCCTGGCTCTGGCTCTGGCCGCCCTGCTGCTGGCCCTGGCCCTGGCCCTGCTGGCGGTCGACGCGCTGCTGCTGGCCGCCGCCGTCCTCGCCCTTGTTGCGGCGGTCGCGCTGGCGGTCCTGGCGGTCCCGGCGGCCCTCGCGGTCCTGACGGTCACCGCGCTGGCGGTCCCGGCGGCCCTGACGGTCGTCGTCACCCTGCGCCTGGGTCTGCTTGCCCTCGGCGCTGTCCACAGCCGCGACGGCGGCGGGCGCGGCCTCGGCGGGCTTCTCCGCCTTCTCGGCGGCCTTCGCGACAGCCTTCTCCGCGGTCTTCGGCTGCTCGGGGATCTCGATCTGCTTCGGCTGCTCGGGCGCGACGGCCTTGGCCTCGGCCTTGACCTCCGCCTCGGGCGTGCCGAGCGTGCGGGCCCGCGAAGTGGCACGGCGCTTGGGCTTCTCGGCAGCCTCCCCGGCAGCCGGAGCCGTGGCCGTCGCCGTGGCGGCGGCAGCGGCGGCCTTGGCCGCCGGTGCGGCGGAGCCGCCGGACTGCGCGGCCTTGATGGTGTCGATCAGCTGGCTCTTGCGGAGCCGCGCGGTGCCCTTGATCCCGAGTCCGGAAGCAAGCTGCTGCAACTCGGCCAAAACCATGCCCTCAAGGCCGGTGCCGGCGCGGCGTCGCTTGGGGGCAGCAGCACCGGTGGCGGGCGCGCTGGCGTCCGACGCGGGCGCGGCGTCCGTACGCGCGCCCATCAGATCGGTGGTGTCGCTCACGAAGGGTCCTTCCCTGGAGCGGACGTCGGCCTGTCTGGCTCGGCGACCGGTTGTGCTGTCCGGATCCGGCCTTGATGTCCCTTGGCTTGATCCGGGGCGGTTGTCCGCCTGACGGCGGCAGAAATGAATACACGGGTTCCGGCGGAGTGATCACTCATGTGGGGTGTCGCTCGCGCCGACTCCGGAGCGTGCTCGGCACTGCTCAGGCAGGCTGCCTATGCGGTGTGGGAGGCTCCCGGAAGAAAGGCGGTCCCGATACGGGACACGGAGCACCGCGCCACAAAGGCGTCGAGTGCAGACTTGAGATTAACACTACCGGATCCAACAAATATTCCCCCTCTCTTCGACCGGCAATCGTGTCATTGCCGATCCCCCTGCCGTTCTCACCGCCTCACTGCCCCACAGCGAGCGGCAGAACGCTTGCCCCGGCCACGTCGAGGGCCAGGCGGTTGGCCGCCCACCCTTCGCCCGCGAGCTGGGAGACCTTGTCGGCGGCGCCTTCCTCCGTGAGCGCCAGCACGGTGGGCCCCGCGCCCGAGATGACAGCAGGTACGCCCTCGGAGCGCAGCCGGTTCACCAAAGCCACACTTTCGGGCATGGCCGGTGCGCGGTATTCCTGGTGCAGCCGGTCCTCGGTGGCGGGCAGCAGCAGCTCGGGGCGGCGGGTGAGCGCCTCCACCAGGAGCGCGGCCCGCCCGGCGTTGACGGCTGCGTCAACATGCGGGACGGTGCGCGGCAGCAGGCCCCGCGCGGTCTCGGTGAGCACCGGCTTCGACGGTACGAAAACCACCGGGACCAGCGATTCCGCGGGGTCCATCCGGATCGCGTGGGCGGCGCCGCCCTCGGTCCAGGCCAGTGTGAAGCCGCCGAGCAGACAGGCGGCGACATTGTCGGGGTGGCCCTCGATCTCGTTGGCCAGCTCCAGCAGCGCGGCGTCGTTGAGCTTTTCGTGTCCGCCTATCGTCACCGCGCGGGCGGCCATGATGCCCGCGCAGATGGCGGCGGAGGAGGAGCCCAGGCCGCGGCCGTGCGGAATGCGGTTGGCGCAGACGACCTCGAGGCCGCGCGGCTGTCCGCCGAGCACGTCGAACGCGGTGCGCAGGGAGCGTACGACCAGGTGCTTCTCGTCCCGGGCGAGGTTGTCGGCACCCTCGCCGGCGATGTCCACGTTCAGGCCGGCGTCGGCCACGCGCACCACGACATCGTCGTAGAGCCCCAGGGCCAGGCCGAAGGCGTCAAAGCCGGGTCCGAGGTTTGCGCTGGTCGCGGGGACGCGCACTCGGACGGCGGCGGCGCGGAAGGCGGGTCCGGCCATCGTTCGATGACTCTCCTTGTGCTTCATGTGCTTCAAGGGCGGTTCTGCCTCGAATGCCTGGGCGTGTGCTGCCTTGGCATCGTTGCCGGAGGACGGCGAGGGCTTTGGTTGGCCCAATTGTGCCAGTGGCATGGGCCGAGACGGCGCGCTGCGACGCCGGTGGACACCAGCCTATCGAAGGAAGGTTCTGTTGCGACATAGGGCGCACGAACAGCGCGTGATGCGTGTCGCCCCAGGGGCGTGCGCCCCCATCCGCCGGACGGGCGCTAGGGCCCTTCTGGCGGGTCTCCGTGGGAGAAGGAGCGGGGTCTGGCGCCTGTGATCGCAAGGCGCCGGAGCGTCCACAGGGTGGTTTCCTGTGGGCGCTTCGGCAACGCCGCGAGCGCTGGTGCCAGGGCACGCGACGCCACGGAGACCCGCCAGAAGGGCCCTAGGAGCCCGTCCGGCGGTGCGATCCTGCTCAGGCCAGGCCCAGCTTCTCGGCCGCGGTGTCCGCGTCCACCGGGACGGTGACCGGCTGCGGGGCGCCGGCGACGGCCCAGTCGGGGTCCTTGAGGCCGTTTCCGGTCACCGTGCAGACGATGCGCTGGCCGGGGTCGACCCGGCCCTCCTCGGCGGCCTTGAGCAGGCCCGCGACCGATGCCGCGGAGGCGGGCTCGACGAAGACGCCCTCACGAGCCGCCAGCAGGCGGTACGCGGACAGGATCTGACGGTCCGTCACAGCCTCGATGAGGCCGCCCGACTCGTCCCGGGCCTCCTCCGCGAACTGCCAGGACGCGGGGTTGCCGATCCGGATCGCCGTGGCGATGGTCTGCGGGCTGCGCACCGGCGCGCCGTTGACGATCGGGGCCGAACCGGCCGCCTGGAAGCCCCACATACGAGGGTTTCGGGTGGACACGCCGTCGGTGGCGTATTCGCGGTAGCCCTTCCAGTACGCGGTGATATTGCCCGCGTTGCCCACCGGGAGGACATGGATGTCGGGCGCGTCGCCGAGCATGTCGACGATCTCGAACGCGGCGGTCTTCTGGCCTTCGATACGTACCGGATTGACCGAATTGACCAGCGCGACCGGGTACTTGTCGCTCAGGCCGCGCGCCAGCTCCAGGCAGTCGTCGAAATTGCCGTCGACCTGCAGGATCTTGGCGCCGTGCACGAGCGCCTGGCCCATCTTGCCGAGCGCGATCTTGCCCTGCGGGACCAGGACCGCGCAGACCATTCCGGCCCGCACCGCGTACGCGGCCGCCGAGGCCGAGGTGTTGCCGGTGGAGGCGCAGATGACGGCCTGCGCGCCCTCCTCCTTGGCCCGGGTGATGGCCATCGTCATGCCACGGTCCTTGAAGGAGCCGGTCGGGTTGGCTCCCTCGACCTTGAGGAAGACGTCACAGCCCGTGCGCTCGCTGAGCAGCTGCGCCGGGACGAGCGGAGTGCCACCCTCCAGCAGCGTGACCACGGGGGTCTCGGCGGTCACCGGGAGACGATCCCGGTACTCCTCGATGATGCCGCGCCACTGGTGGGTGCGAGGCATTCGCGGGGTGTCGGCGATGGCGTTCATTGGGCTACCTCAGGGAGGGGAGAGGGGGAGGGAGAGAGGGGACGACGGTGACGAACACAGGATGTCAGTCGCCTTCCACGCGCATGATGCTCGCGACGGCCCGGACGGTGTCCAGCTCGCGCAGGACGTCCACCGTGGCGGACAGGGCCGCGTCGGTCGCGAGGTGGGTGACCACGACGAGCGTGGCCTCACCGTCGCGCCCCTGCTGGCGGACCGTGTCGATGGACACCCCATGCTCGGAGAAGACGGTGGCGACCTGGGCCAGTACGCCCGGTTTGTCGGCCACGTCCAGGCTGATGTGGTAGCGGGTCACCACATCGCCCATCGGGCTCACCGTGAGCTGCGCGTACGCGGACTCGCCGGGGCCGGTCGTCGCCGCCAGCTTGTTGCGGCAGGCCGCCACCAGGTCGCCGAGCACGGCGGACGCGGTGGGCGAGCCGCCTGCCCCGGGGCCGTAGAACATCAGCTTGCCGGCCGCGTCCGCCTCGACGAAGACCGCGTTGTACGCCTCGCGGACGCTGGCCAGCGGGTGCGTGAGCGGGATCATCGCGGGGTGCACGCGGGCGGTGACGGACCGGCCGTCGGCGCTGCGCTCGCAGATGGCGAGCAGCTTGACGGTGCAGCCCATCTGCTTGGCGGAGGCGATGTCGCCGGCGGTGACCTCGGTGATGCCCTCGCGGTGCACGTCGTCTATGGTGACCCGGGTGTGGAAGGCGATGCCGGCCAGGATCGCGGCCTTGGCGGCGGCGTCGAAGCCCTCGACATCCGCGGTGGGGTCCGCCTCTGCGTAACCGAGGGCGGTGGCCTCGTCCAGCGCCTCGGAGTAGCCCGCGCCGGTGGTGTCCATCTTGTCGAGGATGAAGTTGGTCGTGCCGTTGACGATGCCCATCACCCGGTTGATCTTGTCGCCGGCCAGCGACTCGCGCAGCGGGCGGATCAGCGGGATGGCACCCGCGACGGCGGCCTCGTAGTAGAGGTCCGCCTTGTTCTCCACGGCCGCGGCGTGCAGGGCGGCGCCGTCGGCGGCCAGCAGGGCCTTGTTGGCGGACACCACGGACGCCCCGTGCTCGAAGGCGGTGGTGATCAGGCCGCGGGCGGGCTCGATGCCGCCGATGACCTCCACCACGACGTCGATGTCCCCGCGTTTGACCAGGGCCGTCGCGTCGGTGGTGAGCAGCTCGGCCGGTACGCCCTCGCGGACCCGGTTGGGGCGGCGTACGGCGATCCCGGCGAGCTCCACGGGGGCGCCGATGCGCGCCGCGAGGTCGGCCGCGTGCGTCGTCATGATGCGGGCCACCTCGGAGCCGACCACACCACAGCCCAGCAGCGCCACCTTCAGCGGACGCGTACGCATCATCCGACCTCGTTTCCTTTACAGCTTTTACGGCCTTGGGATGGGACCAGTCTCACTCACCGGACGGAAGTTTCCACGCCCTGTCCGATAAGTGAGACCAGCCCGATTACCTTTGAGATTCTGCTTCACCCGACATCGAGACGCAGGAGATCTTCCTCCGTCTCGCGCCGGACGATCACTCCTGCTTCGCCGTCCTTGACCGCGATCACCGGCGGGCGCAGGACATGGTTGTAGTTGCTCGCCATCGAGCGGCAGTACGCCCCCGTGGCAGGCACCGCGATCAGATCGCCGGACGCGAGGTCCGCGGGCAGAAAAGCATCCCGTACGACGATGTCCCCCGACTCGCAGTGCTTGCCGACCACCCGGGCCAGCATCGGCTCGGCGGTGCTGGCCCGGGAGACCAGCGCGACGCTGTACTCGGCGTCGTAGAGCGCGGTGCGGATGTTGTCCGACATGCCGCCGTCCACGCTCACATAGGTACGGAGCCCGTCGAGCGGCTTGATCGTGCCCACCTCGTAGAGGGTGAAGGCGGTCGGGCCGACGATCGCCCGTCCCGGCTCGACGGACAGCCGCGGCGGGGTGAGGCCTGCCGCCTGGCTCTCGCGGTTGACGATCTCGCCGAGCGCCTTGGCGATCTCGTGCGGCTCGCGCGGGTCGTCGTCGGCGGTGTACGCGATGCCGAGCCCGCCGCCGAGGTCGATCTCCGGGAGCTCCACGCCGTGCTCGTCCCGGATCTGCTTGAGCAGTCCGACGACGCGGTGGGCGGCGACCTCGAAACCGGACGTGTCGAAGATCTGCGAACCGATGTGGGAGTGGATCCCGATCAGTTCGAGCGAGGCCAGGGCCAGGACCCTGCGCACGGCCTCGGCGGCGTCCCCGCCGGTGAGGGAGAAGCCGAACTTCTGGTCCTCGTGCGCGGTCGCGATGAACTCGTGCGTATGCGCCTCGACCCCGACGGTCACACGGATCTGTACGCGCTGCCGCTTTCCGTGCCTCGCCGCGATGTCCGCGACCCGGACGATCTCCTGGAACGAGTCCACGACGATCCGGCCGACCCCCGCGGCCACCGCCCGCTCGATCTCGTCCATGCTCTTGTTGTTGCCGTGCAGCGCGATGCGCTCGGCCGGCATCCCGGCCGACAGCGCCACCGCCAGCTCGCCGCCGGTGCACACGTCGAGGTTCAGGCCCTCCTCGTGCAGCCAGCGCACGACCGCGCGGGAGAGGAACGCCTTGCCCGCGTAGAAGACGTCGGCGTCCGCCCCGAA
The DNA here is from genome assembly GCF_045040445.1 of Streptomyces sp. NBC_01537. Classification (NCBI taxonomy): domain Bacteria; kingdom Bacillati; phylum Actinomycetota; class Actinomycetes; order Kitasatosporales; family Streptomycetaceae; genus Streptomyces; species Streptomyces sp. NBC_01537. Next base: position 3,099,372 of record NZ_CP109392.1, read on the forward strand.
CGCCTCGCGCCAGGCGCGGCAGCGGGCACGGAAATCCGCCTCGTCCAGGATGTACGCCGGGGTCCCGTACTCCTCGGCCAGTGCGCGTACGTCCAGGCCGCCGACCTGGGCCACGCCCTCGGGGCTGCGGGTGACGGTGCGCGACCAGACCCGGGGGTCGAGGGAGTTGAGGTCGGAGGGGGGCGCTGAGTAGTGACCCTCGGGGATCACATCGGCGTAGCGCGGGCCGGCGGGGTGTGCGGAGCGGCTCATGTTCGTGGCACTTTCACGTCAAAGGTGGTCTGGGGCGCTGATGCCGAGCAGGGTCAGGCCGTTGGCGAGCACGGTCCCGGCGGCTTCGGCGAGCGCCAGCCGGGCGCCGTGAACGGCCGAGGGTTTCTCCTCGCCCTTGGGCAGCACCGGGCACTCGTCATGGAAGCGGAAGAACGCGTCCGCCGTTCGCTCGGCGTGCCGCGCGACCCGGTCGGGCGCCCGGTGCCGGGCCGCGGCCTCGACGACCCGCGGGAAGTCCGCGATCAGGCCGAGCAGCTCGGTCTCGGCCGGGTGGCGGTACTCCCCCGGCTCTGTCCCGACGCCCAGGTCATGGGCGTTGCGGAGCAGGGCCCGGGTGCGGGCGTGGGCGTAACGGACCCGGAAGAGCGGATTACTCGCGCGCTGCGCGAGGTGCACGGCCGGATCCAGCTGCGGCGGGTCCCAAGCCGGAGGGCGCAGCAACGCCCAGCGGGCGGCGTCCGGGCCGAGGACGCGGAGCAGGTCGGGCAGCGGCTCGCCGACCGGATGGACGGTGACCGGCTCGGGCTCACCCGGGCCGGCCCCGGCGGCCCCGAGCAGCCGGTTGACGACCTCGGCGGTGAGGGCGGCGCGGGCGTCGGCGGGTCCGGTGGCTGTGACGCGTAGCTTGTGGAGGCCGTCCCCATGGCCGTAGAGCGGGCCCTTCTGGCGCACCGTCCGGAGGAGGTCTGCGTACGACACCGCGTCGAGCGTGATGTTCAGGAACCCCGGCTCCGCGATCTCCACCCGCGCGATCCCCGGCGCCTGGGCCAAATGCCTCCGCAGGATCTCCGCCACCTGCCTCGCCGGCCGCCCCGCGGGCCCCGCGAGCTTCAGCGCCACATTCGTCGCGTAGTCCCCGTGCCCCGGCCTCGGCGGCCGCTGCACCACCAACTGCTCCTGCCACGCCCCCTGCTCCGGCACGCTGAGCTCCTCGGCCTCCACCGCACGGCGAACCGTGCGCAGCACGGTGCGGGAGAGCTCAGCGGGAGTCACAAGCGCAAGCCTAGGCGAGGAGGGGGGCCCTCATGCCAGCGGGTTTCACCCCTCGGTCACGGGCGCGCCCGCCTGGGGTCAGGCCTGGGGTCCCGCCTGGGGTCCCGCCTGGGGTCGGCCTACGGCGCAGTAGCCGGCTCCCCGGCCGCCTGCTCCCCGCTCTGCCCGCCGCCGTGCGCCAGCCTCCGTACGACATTCACCAGCTCCGCCGGCTCGAACGGCTTGCTCAGGAACGCGTCCACCCCGGCCGCCACCCCCGCGTCCACTTCCACCTGCGTACACGCGCTCACCATCACGATCGGCACCCCGCACGTCCCCGGGTCCTCCCGCAACCGCGTCGCCGTCTCGATCCCGTCCAGCCGCGGCATCACCACATCCAGCGTCACCACATCCGGACGCACCCGATGCACGATGTCCAGGCACTCGGCACCATCAGCCGCGGTCACGACCTCGAAGCCCTCCAGCTCGAGGTTGACCCTGATCAGCTGCCGGATGACCTTGTTGTCGTCGACCACAAGCACCCGGCCGGACATGCCCGGCACAGTTCGAAGAGTAGGCGCGCCCCCTCTCCCGCGCCTGCGTTTTGCCCACTTCTTCCCCGTGCGAGGGACCTTTCTCACCACCCGGCTTAACCCGCCCGATCCGGGGTAGCAGCCTCCGTCCCCACCCCCGGCCCAGCCCCTCCGTCGGGCCCTCCCCCGGCCCTTCCCTTGAGCCCTCCCCAGCCGTTCCTTTGAGCCCTCACCGGGCCCTCCTCGCCCCGCTCGCGCCGCGTAAAACCCTGTACACGGCCACCCTCCCCAAGCTGGTAGTGTTTCCCCCGTCGCCGCCACCGCGGACGGCACGCCCCCGTAGCTCAGGGGATAGAGCAACGGCCTCCGGAGCCGTGTGCGCAGGTTCGAATCCTGCCGGGGGCACTTCCGTAGTGACCAGGGTGATCAAGCCCCTGACCTGCGAAAGTGCCACACATAAAGAGCCGGACTCAGTCCCACTGAGTCCGGCTCTTTGTCACTCCTACGCACTGATCCCGAGTGAGTGGCGAGTGAGTCAGGGCGGCCCCTGCCACTGTCGACGGGGGCTGGCCTTGGGTTCACCTCGGACTCCCAAGTACGCCGTCAGTGTGCGTCTGTGCGCCCATCGTTGCGACTGTTCTGTCTGGGTGCACTTCTCGTACATTCCAGCTCTAGGCACTGATGGGCGAGCACTGACAGGAATGTGAGCATTTGATGGATGCTTCGCTAGAGATCAACCTAAGCTCACTATTCCTTTCGATTCTGGCAGTCGCTCTTTCTGGTTACTTGGCTTACCGTCAAGCCCTCGCCGCACACGGCGCGAATCTCATTCCTATCATATTCACGGCTTTTCGTGAGTGGCGACAGGATGACTTCGCACGGACGCAGAGCTACATATTGCATGAGCTGTCTACCGCCCACGATCCCGCAGGTGGATACGCAGGAATCCCCGAGCCACTGAGGAGAGACATCGACCACGTCACGATATTCTATGATGATTTGGGGAAGTTGGTTGCCTATAAGGCGGTAGACCCCAAGGTGGTGATCAGTACTTTCGGGCTGACCATCGTGAGGGTGTGGGATGTTCTCAGGCCGTACATCTACCGAGAGCGCGAGATTCGCGGAACTCAGTTCATGGCGCTATTCGAAGACTTGGCCTGTCGCGCGAAAGACGAGCCGCCATCGTTGCTCCATAGAAGGCTCGGCCTTCGGAAAGATACTTCTTGATTAGTGAGACGAGGGGCAGTAACTCTTCACCTCACCAGCCCATAGCCTTCTCAATCGTCCTGTTGTTCAACTCTTCATGGCCATCGATGCACCCTTCGTAGCGGCGGTGGATGACCTCTGGCGAGTTGCCCGCCCGCCGAGCGACTTCGGCCACGGGCACCCCGGCATTCAGCCAGTTCGTGATGCACGTGTGCCGCAGGTCGTACGGCCGGTGGGCGAGCGGGGACGCCACCTTGTCGGGCGGAAGGGCGACGGGCCGGGTTTCCTGCCACACGCGCCAGTAGCTGGATGTGCCCAGTACGTCCCCGCGCTCGTTGGGGAACAGCCTGCCGTCCTTGGCTGTGCCGAACTCCTTCAGGTGAGCCCGGAGCATCGCTACCAGCAACGGCGGGATGGGGACGGGGCGGTCCGTGTCGGCCTCCCTCGCCTTCAGCCCTCGTTTGTCGTGGCGCTGCCCTGAGTCGGTCCACTTCTTCCCGGAGACCAGGCGTGTCTGGCGAAGGGTGAGGGTGCCCCAACCTTCGGCAGGGAGGTAGCAATCCGCCTCTCGCAGACCCACGGCTTCCGCCGGCCGCAGGGCTGCGTAGAGCAGGACCGCGAAGAAGGCCACGAGCCGTCGCCCCCGGTTGCGGTGGACGGACCCCCCGTAGGACACGGCGGTGAGGAGCTGGGTGCCCTGCGTGGGGTTGGCCAGTACACGGCGATCCACTTTGTCGTCGCCCTTGGGCGTGGCCCGTTTCACCCCTGCGAGTGGATTCACCTCCAGGTATCCCGACGCGATTGCGAACTCCATGGCCGTGTTGAACCCACGGCGGCGACGCTTGTACGTCTCGCCTGCCGCCGGGGTGTCGTCCAGCTTGAACGAGAGCCGGTGCTGAACCTCTCGCACCACCTTGGGATTCAGGAAGGACGACAGCGGTAGCGAATGCGCGGACAGCCACGCGCAGGCGTCCTCAAGCTCGTACGGCGGCTCTTCGTCCTTGTTGGCGGGCACCACGGCCCATCGGAGAGCGAGCCTGGCGTCTTCCTGTGTCGGTGCTTTCGCGTCTTCGGCCAACATCGCGAGCGCCACCGTGGCGAGGCTGTCCGCGATGCCCTCGCGCGTCTTTGCTGCGGTGCCGCGCCAGCGGGTCGCCATGTATTCGCGGCTGAAGTCCCACCATGATGGGTCGGGCTTGGCTTCCTCTGCCGCAGCTTTCTGCTTCGCGGCGGCAGCCCGGAGTTCGGACTCCGGGAGTCCCGTTTCCACGTCGAAGCCCTCGCCCTGCGCATGGCCTGCCACAGCTCCGAGCGGCGGCTTTCAGCCAGCGCCACCGTGGGAAAGGTGGCATGGCGGACCTTCCCCGCCACCACCCAACGCAGCTGGTAGGGAGCCGCCTTGCTGGTGATCCTGCTGACTTTCCACACCCGTACGTCGGTGGAGAGTGTGGGCTCTTCGGGCCCGGCCGGGCGTCCACCATCGCGGGCGCCCGGAACCTGGCTGGGCTTGCGCTGGTTCACGCGGCTTCCTCCAAGGTCGCAATCCAGCGATCGAGTTCGGAACGTCGGATGCGTACGGCGCCGTTCGGGAGCTTGATGGACTTCGGGCCCTTCCTGCGCTGCCGCCAGCCGTAGAAGGTCGCCCTCGGCACACCGGTCTCGTCTATGACCTGGTCGATCGTGAGCATTTCGTCTCGCGGCATGGTCAGGCCCTCCCCGGGCGTGCGGTGGGCGGAAGGTCGGACAGGTGGGACAGCCCCGATTCCGGCTGTCCCACCTCTTCACGCAGGTCAGGCAAGGTAGTGGGACAGTCGGACAGCTGGGACACCTCCGCGGGCGCACGTCCGCCGGACGTTGTCCGCAGCGACCTGCGGGAGCGCGTCGGCGATGTCCTTGGGCTTGGCACCAGGGTTGACACGGACGTGCCGCAGGATCGCGGCGCGAGTGTCGCCCACCGTGTGGTCGGAGACTGGCCCGTCGAGCAGGTGCCAGGCTCCGGAGGCGGGTTGGAACTGGAGGGCGCATTCGGATTCGTCCACGTCGCGACCGGTGACGTGCAGGATGCCGTCAGCCTGTCCCCGGGCCCGCTTGAGTACGAGGGTGACGTCCGCGGCACCCGCAATGCCGTTGGTCCCGGAGACCTCGGTCAGGAAGTCTTCCGAGGCTGCTTTGCGGACGTGGTGGACCAGGACGACGGCGATGCCGTAGTGGTCCGCGAGCCGCTTGGCGTAGCCGACGGAGACGTAGTCGGCGTCGTACGCGGATACGCCTTGCGGGGCTTGGCCGCGCATCTTGGCGAAGACGTCGATGACGACCATGCGGGCGTCGGGGTTGCGGTCCAGCCAGGCGGCGATGGCTCGGTGCCGCCCTGGGGGGAAGGGCGGGCACTCGGTCAGGTTCGGTTGAACCGGCCTTGAGAACCGCTTGAGGTAGTCACGCCAGGCTTGTTCTCGCCGCTCAGCACTCAGTCGCAGACGGCAAGCCACCGACCGGGGAAGAAGGTGCGGGCCGTGCTGGATGTCGCTGTCGTGGGTGGTGGTCCTGGGGGCTTGTTCCTCGCGCGACTGCTGAAGGCGCGGGGTGTCGCGCGGCGGGTCACTGTCTACGAACGGAACGCCCCGGACGCAACCTTCGGATTCGGCGTCGTCTTCTCGGACCGCACGATGTCCACGTTCGAGCAGGCGGATCCGGACACGCACCAGCGGATCGTCGAAGCGAGTGTCGCCTGGACGGACATGGAACTCCGGTACGCGGGCAGGGCTCTGCGCTACGGCGGATACGGATTCACCGCCATCTCACGGAAGGCGCTCCTGTCGATCCTGCAGGAGCAGGCGACCCGTGCCGGGGCCGTGCTCTCGTTCGAGACCGAGGCGGACGCGCTGGACCTCGCCGCCGGCCATGACGTGGTGGTGGCCTCCGAGGGTGCCAACTCGCCCACCCGAACGGCGCTTTCGGATCACTTCGGTACGCAGGTGGAGCCCGGTGCGGCGAAGTACATCTGGTTCGGCACCCACGCCCCCTTCGAGCTGGTGACGTTCCCCTTTGTGGAGACGGGGTTCGGGGCCTTTGCCGCGCACGCCTATCCGTACGGTGGCGGACTGCACACCTTCATCGTCGAGACGGATGAGGCGACCTGGCGGGCGGCCGGCCTGGAGATCACGACGGAGCGGTCTTCGGCACCAGGCGTGAGCGACGACTATGCGCAGGAGCTCATGGAGCAGGTTTTCGCCGAGCATCTTCAAGGACACCCGCTGCTGGTGAACAACAGCAAGTGGGCGAACTTCCGTCATGTGCGCAACCGGAACTGGTCGTACCGGAACCTCGTGCTCCTGGGAGATGCCGCGCACACCGCGCACTTCTCGGTGGGGTCGGGCACCAAGATGGCGATGGAGGACGCCATAACCCTGGCCGCAGAGCTGGCCGACGGCGGTGCCGAGGAGCCGGTCGGGGCGGCGCTCTCCCGCTACGAGACGCTCCGCCGCCCCGATATCGACCGTACGCAGAACTGGGCCCTGCCGAGCATGCGGTGGTGGGAGACCTTCGGCGCGCGGATGGGCCGGGACCCCGATCGGTTCGGATTCCACTTCCTCACCCGTACGAACGCCATTGGCCTGGCCGGGCTGCGCCGCCGCGACCCGGAGCGCGTGGCCGCCGCGGAGGAGGCCTACGCCCACAGCGCTCCGCGGCCGGCCGGGCCGAGCAGCGGCGGACACGCCCTGGGCGCACCACTGCAGCTCGGCAGCGCGCTACTGCGGAACCGGCTGGTCACCGCCGTTGGCGACCGGGCAGAGCGGCAGATCCGGGCCTGCGAGGCGTACTCGGTGGCCGGGAGCGGGCTGGTGCTCGCGGACTGGCGGCGCCCGCAGGGCGTGGGGGAGCTCGATGCCTGGCGTGCGGCGCTGGAACGCATCAGCGCCGACGGCACCGTCCTGGGTGTGGTACTGCGCGCGCTGGACGACGTGGGGGCCACGCGGGCCGAGGCCGTCGGATTCCCGGTCGTGGAGGTCGTGCTGGACGACATCTCGGCCTACGGAGAGGCACAGCGCAACGAACACGCCATCGTCGAGCGGAAGTTCATGAGCGGCCTCCCCGCGGGGGCGGTGGTGCTGGCCGGTCTCGCGTGCCCCGCAGCGGGGGCGTACGAAGCAGCCGGGGACCACCTGGTGGAGCGGGCACGCGGCGCGGCCGAGGCAGGCGCGGCGGGGCTGCATCTACGGGCGGCCGCCGCCCCGGCACGCGTCGGCACTTGGACGCACGAACTGGAACACGCCGACCGGCTCCGTACCGGGACCGGGCTGCCCGTCCTGCTCCAAAGGCCCGTCGGGTGGGCCCTGGAGCCCCCGGCCGGCCGTGGCGAAGGCCATCACACGCTGCTGCACACGGCCCTGGTCGCGGGCCGGATCGACGCCGTCACCGGCTGGCCACTGCCGAACACCGTCACCCAACCCGGCTACTGACTTCTCTCCCCGCCCCGCACCGGCGTCTTCCTGTCAGCGCGATTCCCCTGGAGGAGCACGTGACCCACCTGACCGAAGGTCTCCGAGACAACCGGACCGGGCCGGAGCCGATCGCCGTCATCGGCATGGGCTGCCGATTCGCCGGCGGCGTCGATTCCCCTGAGTCGTTCTGGCGCCTGCTGACGAACGGGCAGGACGCTATCAGCGAGGTGCCGGCGGAGCGTTGGGCCTCGTACGAGCAGGCCTCGCCACAGAACGCCGCGGCCCTGCGCCGCACCACCCGCCACGGTGGTTTCCTGGACGACATCGAGGGGTTCGACGCCGAGTTCTTCGGAATCACCCCGCGCGAGGCCGAGTTGATGGATCCGCAGCAGCGGATCGTGCTGGAGGTCTCCTGGGAGGCACTCGAACACGCGGGCATCGCCCCGCACACCCTGGCCGGCAGCGACGCCGGGGTCTTCATCGGTGTCGGGTCGGACGACTACGGCCGGCGGATGCTGGAGGACCTCCCCGGGATCGAGGCGTGGACCGGCATCGGCGCGGCGTTCTGCGCCGTCGCCAACCGCGTTTCCTACACACTCGACCTGCGCGGATCCAGCCTGGCCGTCGACACCGCCTGCTCGGCCTCGCTCGTCGCCTTCCACCTCGCCCTCCAGGCGCTGCGCGAGGGGGAGTGCCCTGTCGCGCTCGCCGGCGGGGTCAACATCATGGCGGGACCGGGGCTGACCATGGTCCTCGACGCCGCCGGAGCCGTCTCGCCCGACGGGCGCAGCAAGTCCTTCGACGCGGCCGCCGACGGATACGGCCGGGGCGAGGGCGCGGGCGTCGTGGTGCTCAAGCGGCTGTCGGAGGCCCAGCGCGACGGTGACCGGGTCCTCGCCGTGATCAGGGGCAGCGCGGTCAACCAGGACGGCCGCACCAACGGCATCATGGCCCCGAGTTCCGAGGCACAGGCACATCTGCTGCACCAGGCCTACCGCAACGCGGGCGTGGATCCCCTCACCGTGGACTACGTCGAGGCGCACGGCACCGGCACCCGGGCCGGCGACCCCATCGAGACCACAGCGATGGCCGAGGTCTTCGGTGCCGGCCGGCCCGCGGACCGGCCCTGCCTCATCGGTTCGGTCAAGCCGAACATCGGCCACCTGGAAGCCGGAGCGGGGGTCGCCGGTCTGATCAAGGCCGTACTGGCGCTCCACCACGCACACATCCCGCCGCAGGCAAACTTCAACGAGCCCAACCCCGCCATCCCCTGGGAGGAGGCGCGGCTGCGGGTCGTGGCCGAGCCGACACCCTGGCCGGCGGCCGGTGACCATCCGCGCCGGGCCGGTGTGTCCGGCTACGGCTACGGCGGCACGATCGGGCACATCGTCCTGGAGCAGGCACCCGAGAGCACCGACGAGCTGGCCCCTGCGGATTCGGTGCCGCAGAACGACACCGTACGGCTGTTCCCGCTGTCCGCCGCCACCGAGGCCGGTGCCCGCGCCAACGCCGCCCGGATCGCCGCCTGGCTGGCCGCCGAAGGCGCGGACACCCCGCTGGAGGACGTGGCCCGGACCCTGGCTGTGCACCGGGGCCACGCTCCCGCCCGGGCCGTCGTCACGGCGAACGACCGGGACCAGCTCCTCACCCGCCTCTCGGCCTTCGCCGAGGACCGGGCCGAGGACGGCACCGAGTCCGGGACGACTCTGCCGGCCGCCCAGCGCGGTGCCGTGTGGGTGTTCTCCGGCCACGGCTCGCAGTGGATCGGCATGGGGCGCGAACTCCTCGCCGACGAGCCGATGTTCGCGAAGGTGCTCGCCGAGATCGACCCGATCTTCCTCGACGAGATCGGGTTCTCGCCGCGGCAGGTCCTGCTCGACGGGGACCTGCACGACGTGGACCGGATCCAGCCGATGATCTTCGCCATGCAGGTGGGGCTGGCCGCCGTCTGGAACGAACGCGGCCTGGCACCGGCGGCCGTCGTCGGCCACTCGGTCGGTGAGATCGCCGCAGCCGTGGTGTCCGGCATGCTCGGACTCGCCGACGGCGCCCGCCTGATCTGCCGCCGCTCCGTGCTGCTGCGCCGCGTCGCCGGCCAGGGGGCGATGGTCATGGTCGGCCTCGCCTTCGAGGACGTCGCGGACCGGCTTGCCGGCCGCGACGACGTGGCGGCCGCCATATCCGCCTCCCCCCGGTCGACCGTCGTCGCCGGCGACATCGACGCGGTCGAGGAGCTGGCCGCACAGTGGGAGAGCGAGTCGCTGGTCGTCCGCAGGGTCGCCTCGGACGTCGCCTTCCACAGCACCCACATGGACCCGCTGCTCGCCGAACTCCGCGACGCCGCCCAGGGGCTGGAGATATCCCAGCCCCGGCTGCCGGTGTACAGCACGGCGCTGGACGACCCCCGCAGCAGCGCTCCCCGCGACGGCGCGTACTGGGCCGGGAACCTCCGTAACGCGGTCCGTTTCACCCAGGCCGTCACCGCGGCCGTGGAGGACGGCTTCCGGGTCTTCGTCGAGGTGTCCGGGCACCCGGTGGTGGCACACTCCATCGGCGAGACGCTGGAGGAACTGGGCGTCGAGGACGCCCTCGTCGCCCACACCCTGCGCCGCAACCGGCCCGAACAGGGCACCCTGCTCGCCAACCTGGCAGCCTTGCACTGCCATGGCGTCCCGGTCGACTGGGCCACGGCCACCCGCGGCCGCCTGGCCGATCTGCCCCACACGGTCTGGCAGCACCGGCGCTACTGGTACGAGTCGGCCGGCCGCACCACCGGCGGCGGCAGTCAGCACGACGTGGACAGCCACACCCTGCTGGGCGGTCAGGTCGCCGTGAACGGCAGCACCCCGGCGCGGATGTGGCAGACCTATCTGGACGAGACCTGCCGCCCCTACCCGGGCGACCACCCCGTGCAGGGCGTCGAGATCATCCCGGCGACGGTACTGCTCAACACCTTCTTCACCGCCGCCTCCGACGGCGGCCGGCGCCCCGGACTGGCCGATGTGACCCTGCGCGTGCCGGTGGCGGTCAGCACGGCGCGCGAACTCCAGGTCGTCCACCAGGAGGGCACGGTGCGTCTGGCGTCCCGGATCCTCGGGCAGGACGGTCCCGGCAGCGCGGACGACGCCGATGCCGCCTGGCTCACCCACACCACGGCCGTCGTCTCCCCTGGCACCACTGTGGCCGAACAGCCTCTGGACGCCGATGCGCTGCATGCCCGGTGCGCCGAAGTCCTCGACGCCGGCTTCGTCGTCGACCGGCTCGCCGACATCGGTGTGGCGGCCATGGGCTTCCCGTGGCAGGTGCGGGAGATGCGGCGCGCCGAGGGGGAGATCTTCGCCGTCGTCTCGGCGCTGCCCGACGGCGAGCCGCCCGCGTCCTGGGCCTCCGTGCTCGACGCCGCGCTCTCCATCGCCTCGGTGGTCTTCCCGGGAGAACCGATTCTCCGGATGCCCGCCCACATCCGCGAGGCAGTGGTCCAGGGCGATTGCCCCGCCGAGGTACTGCTCCACGTCAGGACGGTCGACGGCCCCGCCGCCGCCGACACCGTCGACGTCACCGTGGCCGCCACGGACGGCCGGGCGCTGGCCCGGCTGACCGGCCTGCGCTACGGCGTGCTGGACGGTGACCCGGGAGCCACGGCCAGTCCGCGCCGCCTGGTCAGCGAGGTGACCTGGCGCCCGCTGCGGCTTCCGGCCGAGCCGGCCCGCGGGCGCGGCCCCGTGACCTCCGCGGTGATCGTCGGAGACCGGAAGACCGGCCTTCTCATCGGCGACGCATTCACCGGCGCGGGCCTGCCCTGGACCGTACTCGACACCCCCGAGCAGCTGGACTCCCTCGCCGAACCGCTCACCTCCGGCACCGCCGTACTGGTGGTGCCGGAACGGGCCGCCCCCGGGGAGAGCGTCGGCGGCGCCGCGGTCGGTGCGGCCTGGCTGCTCACCCGCACGGTCCAGCGGCTCGCGGCCGCCGGCCCCGCGGTGCAGCCGGCCGTGTGGTGCGTCACCCGCGGCGTACTCGAGTCCCTGGGCGCCAAGTCCCTGGGCGACGCCCCGCTGTGGGGCCTGGGCCGGGTCGTCGGCGGCGAACACCCCGAGCTGTGGGGCGGCACCGTCGATGTGGCGGAGGAACCCGACACAGGGACGCTGTCGGCGCTGGTCGGGATCGTACGGGCGCAGCCCGGCGAGGACCTCGTCTCGCTGCGCGGGACCGACGCGGAGGTCGCGCGGCTCGTGGCCGTGGAGCGGGAGCCGGTCCGTGCCTCGCTCGAATGCCGCCCCGACGGCACCTATCTGATCACCGGAGGACTCGGCGTCCTGGGTCTGGAAGTGGCCACCTGGCTCGCCGGACGCGGCGCCCGGCGCCTGGTCCTGGTCGGCCGCAACGGCCTGCCGCCCCGCGCGGTGTGGGACGAGCAGAGCGACGCCTCGACGCGCCGGCAGATCGAGGCGGTTCGCGCACTGGAAGGGCTCGGCGTCACCGTCCGCACCGTGGCCGTCGACATCACCGACCCCGAGGCCGTGGCAGCGGCGCTGTCTCCGCAGGCCCTCGACCTGCCCCCGGTCCGGGGCGTGGTGCACGCGGCCGGCGTGCTCGACAACCGTATGACGGTGACGGTCGACGAGAGCTCACTCGAGCAGGTGATGCGGCCCAAGGTGGCCGGAGCGCTGGTCCTGCACGAGCAGTTCGCCCCCGGCAGCCTGGACTTCTTCACTCTGTTCTCCTCCTGCGGCCAACTGCTGGGTCTCACCGGCCAGGCCAGCTACGCCGCCGGGAACGCGTTCCTGGACGCCCTGGCCGCACACCGCAAGACGCTGGGCGACGACAACGCCGTCAGCTTCGCCTGGACCTCCTGGCGCGGCCTGGGCATGTCGACGTCCTCGGCGGTCATCGACGCCGAACTCGCGGCCCGTGGCACCGCGGACATCTCCGCCGCGGAGGCGTTCCGCAGCTGGGAGTTCGCGTCCCGCTACGACTCCCCCTGCTTCGCCGTCATGCGCACCATCGAGCTGGAACCCGGCGCGGTCCGTCCCGCGCTCCTGGACGAACTGACCGTCGAGACCGCCGACTCCGCTGCCACGGAGCAGGCTCAGGCAGACTGGGCCTCGCTGGCGCCGGAAGAGCTGCATGCCGCTCTGGTGGACCAGGTGCGCGGCCTGGTGGCGGCCGAGATGAAGTGGGCGCCGTCCGCGTTCGACGTGCGGCGTCCGCTCATGGAGATGGGCCTGGACTCGGTGATGACGCTGGTCATCAGGCGCCGGCTGGAGAAGCTCTTCCGGCTCGCGCTGCCGGCCACGCTGCTGTGGGACCGGCCCACGGTGACGGCCATCGCCGAGTATCTCGCGGAGCGCCTGACCGCCTGACCGGCTGAGTACGCGGCCCGGTCCCGGCTGAGACACGTCGGGCCCGGGCCGCCCCCACCACCCCTGCATTCCTGCACCCCTGCCCTGTGACACCCGATCACTGCGATGGAGGATCAGATGAAGCGCGCCGGGGGAGTCTTCTGGCCCGACGAGGTGGCCGCCCGCTACACCGCGGCCGCGTACTGGCGGCAGCGTCCGCTCGGCGACTGGATGTGGACCTGGGCCGACCGGTTCGCCGCCCGGACCGCGATCGTGGACGGCCCGGAAACGGTCAGCTACCAGGAACTCGCCGAGCGTGCCGACGCGTTGGCCGAGCGCCTGATCGGCCTCGGTCTCGGCGACGGGGACAACATCCTCGTCCAACTGCCCAACTGCTGGGAGTTCGTGGCGCTCTTCCTCGCCTGCCAGCGCGTCGGCGTGGCACCGGTGCTGGCGCTCCTGCCGCACCGGGAACACGAGTTGGAGTACCTCGCCGAACTCGCCGACGTCGCCGCGATCGCCGTCCCCGACCGCTGGCGGGAGTTCGACCACCAGGAGCTGGCGGCCCGGATCGGCGCGGCGCGCGGCCGCCCGGTCCCCGTCCTGGTCGCCGGGGACCCGGACCGGATCGCCCCCGGTCACATCGAGCTGCGGGCGGCGCTGCGGGTCGGCCCGGGGGCCCGGGAGCGGCGCCGCCGGCTGGACGAACGGGCCCCGGACGCCCGGGAGGTGGCGCTGTTCCTGCTGTCGGGCGGCACCACCGGACTGCCCAAGATCATCGCTCGTACGCACAACGACTACGAGTACAACTTCCGGCGCAGCGGCGAGGTGTGCGGCTTCGACGCCGACACCGCCTATCTGGCCGTGCTGCCGCTGGCGCACAACTTCCCGCTGGGCTGTCCCGGAGTCCTGGGCACGCTCGCCGTCGGAGGACGCGCGGTCATGTCGTCGTCGCCCCATCCCAGGACCGCGTTCGCTCAGATCGCCCGGGAACGGATCACCGTCACCTCCCTGGTGCCCGCCGTCGCCCACCGATGGCTCGAGTACGCCGCAGGATCGCCGCACGACATCGGCAGTCTGGGGCTGCTCCAGGTCGGCGGCTCCGTCCTGCCCGCCGAACTCGCCCGCGGCCTCGGCCCGGGCCTGGGCTGCACGCTTCAGCAGGTGTACGGGATGGCCGAGGGACTGCTCAACTACACGCGCCCCGACGCCCCTGCGGAGGTTCAGCGGGAGACCCAGGGCCGTCCGATCTCCGAGGCCGACGAGATCCTCATCGTTGACGAGACCGGCCACCCGGTGCCCGACGGGCAGACCGGGGAGCTGCTGACCCGGGGGCCCTACACCCTCCGCGGGTACTTCCGTGCTCCGCAGCACAACCGCCGTGCCTTCACCACCGACGGCTGGTACCGCACAGGTGATCTCGTGCGGTGGCACCCGAGCGGCAATCTGGTCATCGAAGGCCGGATCAAGGACCTGGTCAACCGCGGCGGTGAGAAGGTCTCGATCGACGAGGTCGAGGATCTGGTGCGCGCGGCCCCCGGCGTGGCGGACGCCGCCGCGCTCGCCCTGCCCGACGCGGTGCTGGGGGAACGCGTCGGGGTGTGCGTCATCGTCGAGGACGGCCACCGCCCGACGCTGGAGTCCATCCGCGCCTTCTTCGCCGACCGGGGCGTGGCGGCGTTCAAATGGCCCGCGCTGCTCCATCTGGTGGCCGAATTCCCCCTGACCGCGGTCGGCAAGGTCGACCGCAGGACGCTCCGCGACCACGTGCTGCAGTTCTCCGAAGCCGCCGTGCCCGCCCAGCGCTCCGCCTCCACCGCTTCGTCACCCGTCACGTAAGGAACCTGCCATGACACTGCCCCCGGCGGCCGGCGCGCCGCTCGACACCGGATCGCTGCGTCTGATGGGTGTCGACCACCTCGCCCACGTCACCTGGAAACCCGCGGAGACCCTGGTCTTCTACCGGGACGTGCTCGGTCTGCCCCTGGTGCATGCCATCACCGCCACCGGCTGGGTCAGCGAGACCTTCCCCGACTTCGTGCACTTCTTCTTCGCCCTCGGCAAAGGCAACCACCTTGCCTTCTTCTACTATTTCGGGCTTCCCGAGGAAGAGGACCCGGGCGACCTGATGCACCGCTCGCGCCACCTGGCGCTGCATGTCGACACCGAGGAGGAGCTGCTCAGCTGGCGGGCCCGGCTGAAGGAACACGGCGTACGGGTCACGCCGCCGCTCGCGCACGAACTGCTGGAGTCGCTGTACTTCGACGACCCCAACGGCATCCAGCTGGAGATCACCCGCCCGCTGCGGGCCTTCGCCGAGGTGGACGCGCGCGACGCCGAACTCACCCTGCGGGCGCTCGCCGACGTGACGCGGGACAAGACCCCGACCGTCGAGGACATGTGGCTCCGCAAGGGCGAACTCGCCCGGGCGCACACCGAGCAGGCCGAGGAGAAGGTGAGCACCCGATGACCACGCTGTACGTACTCGACATCCCCGAGTTCGCCGATCTGGTGAGGGTTGCCCGCGACACGGGATATCACATCCGTTCCGCCGGCGACTACGTCCAGGTCTCCGCCGACGGGCCGTTGGTCCTGGGCCGCCATGAGGTGGGCGCCCGTCCGGCGGTCTGGTTCGCCGCCCTGACCGGAGGCTTCTCCGGCCGGCTGGTCCGGCTCGACGAGGACGAACTGTGCCTGGACGAGGGGTGACGGGGGCATGATGGCCGGCCGGCCGTCGCACCCGGCCGGCGGCCGGCTACCCCACCGGGCTGCCCAGGAGTTCGCGTGTGGTGTCCAGGAACGGCCGCAGGCCGGACGGCGGGACACCGTCACGTCGCCAGGTGACATGCACGTCCGTCTCGTGATGGGCGTTCATCCACGGGACGGTCTCCAGAGCGCCGCGCGCCAGGTCCGCCGCCACCGCGATCCGCGGCAGCAGCGCACACCCCATCCCCTCCGCGACACAGGTCCGCAGGGCACCGATGCTGGCGAGCTCGGCCACGATGCGCGGCCGGGGCCCCTGGGAGGAGCCCAGCATCTCGTCGTACATCCGACGGTAGCTGCACCCCTGCTCGGTCACCAGGAAGTTCACGCCCGCCAGTTCCTCGGTCCGCACTTGCGCCGGCTTGGTCAGCGGATGGCCCGGCGGCGCCACCACGACCACGGGCTCGGGCGCGAGCGCCATGCTCTCGAACTCCGGTTCCGTGGGCGGCGGTCCGAAGGTGAAGCAGAGATCCAGGGTGCCCTCGCGCACGCCGTTGCGGGACTCCGACCGATTGCCCGGGCGCAGCAGGACGCGGACGTTGGCATGCGTCTCACGGAACCGGGTGAGCAGTGCGGGAAGGCGGTACACGCACAGTGTCTCGGGCGCGCCGATGGCGAGTTCACCCACGGGATCATCCATACCGGCGACCACGGCCCTGGCTTCCTCGGCGAGCGCGAGCATGCGCTCGGCGTAGTCGACGAGCCGGTTCCCCGCGGCGGTGAGTCGCAGCCGGCGGCCGGTGCGGTCGAAGAGCGCGACACCGATGTCCGCTTCGAGCGATTGTATCTGTTCAGTGACACTGGACTGCGCGTAATTGAGTCTTTCCGCCGCGCGCGTGATATTGAGAGTTTCGGCGACCGTCCGGAACGTGTTCAGCTGTCGGAGCTGCAAATCTCGACCTCTCCCGTTCCATCGGCGCTGCCGATGGCGTCATCGGAACTTCCCGCTTCTCCTTGGCCCTGGTTTCCGCCAGGCTGTTTCTGTCGCAGACTCACGCCTGCACCGAGTCATGTGTCTTCATCGTGAAATTGAGAAGGGAACAACTATGTCCTCGCAGTCATCGACGGTGACGACAGCATCAGGAGGGAATGGCTCGGCGGGTCCGCAGTCCGATGCCGGGGCGCGACGCCGGGGGCTGTTGCTTCTGGGCCTTTCGCTCGGCTACTTCATGGTGTTGCTCGACACCAGCGTGGTGAACGTGGCACTGCCCGCCATCCGCGATGATATCGGCGGAGGCCTCTCCGGGCTGCAGTGGGTGGTCAACGGTTACACGCTCACGTTCGCCGCGCTGCTGCTCACGATGGGGGCACTGTCCGACCGGTTCGGTGCCCGCCGGGTCTTCCTCAGCGGCACCTGGGCGTTCCTGATCGCCTCCGGCCTCACCGCGGCCGCGCCCAACCTGGGTGTGCTGATCGGTATGCGCGGAGTGCTGGGCATCGCGGGCGCCGCACTGCTGCCCGCCTCCATGGCCGTCATCGCCACCGCCTACACCGACCCGGCCCAGCGGGCCCGCGCACTCGGGTCCTGGGCCGCCATCACCGGCGTCGCGCTGGCCGCGGGCCCCGTGGTGGGCGGTGTACTCACCGACACCTTCGGCTGGCGCAGCATCTTCATCATCAACGTGCCGGTGGCGCTGCTCAGCGCACTGCTCACCCGCGCCCTGGCACCCCAGGTGCCGCGCAACCCGGAGCGCGGCATCGACCTGCCGGGCCAGCTGTTCGCGGTACTCGCCCTGACCGGCCTGACGTTCGGCGTGATCCAGAGCGAGCCGGAGGGCTGGACCTCGGCGCCGGTGCTGGTGGCGCTGACGGTCGGGGCCGTCGCCGCGGTCCTGTTCATCTCCGTGGAGCGCCGGGAGCCCGGCCTGCGGGGGCCCATGCTGCCCCTCGTTCTGTTCCGCAAGCCCGCCTTCTCCGTCGGCCTGGTGAACGGTCTGCTGGTCAACTTCGGCCTGTCCGGGGTGCTGTTCATCATGACCCTGCACTTCCAGCAGGGACTCGGCTACTCGGCGCTGGCGGCCGGACTCGCCTTCCTGCCGCTGACCCTCCCGACCGCGTTCAACCCGGTCTACACCGGTCGGCTGGTGGCCAGGTCAGGCCCCAGGGTGCCGTCGGTGCTGGGCTTCTCCCTGATGACGCTCGGCGCGGTCGTCCAGTTGCTTTTCGTGGGCAACGACGGGACCGGATCCAAGGTGCTCACCGGAGTCGGCCTGCTGGTCTTCGGCTTCGGAGTGTCCTTCGCCATCCCTTCACTGGTGACGACCATGGTCTCCTCCGTCCCCAAGGAGCAGGCAGGTATCGCGTCGGGCGCCCTCAACTCGGCCCGGCAGACCGGCGCTGTCGCGGGTGTCGCGATCCTCGGGTCGGTGCTGCACGCATCGGGTGACAGCGGGACGCGGGTGGCGCTCGCCGTGGCAGCCGTAGCGCTCGCGACGGGTGCGTTGCTCGCTGTCGGGTTCATCGGCCGGCGCCCCGCCCAGTAAGTGGGCAGAGCAGCGATGGCCACAGAGGCGTGGCAGGGGAACGTCGACCCTGCCGCGCCTCTGTGGCATTCGCGGACCGGCTGGTCCGGGGAGAGATTTTCAGGAATTTTATACAGAAGTCACCGGGTCGCAAAGATCGCCTCGCATTCGGATTCCAATTCGGCGACACCAGTTGTGTGAACTGTAAAATCAGAGTAACGCACAACTCGTAAAGCTTGGGGTGTCGCTCGCGTGTGCGGTAAATTCGACGAAGTCGAAAGCGAAGAAATTCGTACCCTGGGGGGATCGTCTTGGATGTAGGAGTGCTCGGAGAAATTCAATTGACAGACGGCGACATCTCACTGGGACCGTCGGCGCCCAAGCAACAGCAGCTCCTTGCGACGCTCGCACTCGCACTCGGACACGTGGTGACCATGTCCGGCCTGATCGACGAGCTCTGGTG
Organism: Streptomyces sp. NBC_01537; assembly: GCF_045040445.1. Classification (NCBI taxonomy): domain Bacteria; kingdom Bacillati; phylum Actinomycetota; class Actinomycetes; order Kitasatosporales; family Streptomycetaceae; genus Streptomyces; species Streptomyces sp. NBC_01537. The sequence continues at coordinate 3,117,825 of NZ_CP109392.1, forward strand.
CGGGGTGCCTCCGCGCAGCGCGGTCACCGCCGTGCAGACCTATGTCCTTGGCCTGCGCTCGCTGATGGCATCCCGACGGGGCGCGGTGTCGCGGCGGATGGACCCGAAGAAGATCCTCATCACCTCACGCGGCGGATACCGCCTCGATCTGGGGACGGGGACCGTGGACGCCGATCTCTTCGAGCGGGCGGTCGACCTGGGATGCCAGCGCCTGAGCGAGGGGCACTACGCCGAGGCGTCCGGCATCTTCCGGTCAGGCCTCCGAATGTGGCGGGGCCCCGCGCTGGACGGCGTGCCCCTCGGCCCGCGCCTCGCACTGGAGGTCGCCCGGCTCGACGAACTCCGCCTGACGGCGATGGAGGGCCAGATAGAGGCCGAACTCCACACCGGTCGGCATCGTCAGGTGCTCAGCAGACTGAAGCATTTAACGGAGAACCATTCCCTGCACGAGGGATTTCACGCCCAACTGATGCTGGCACTCCACCGGATGGGCCGTCGCGGGCAGGCACTGGAGGTCTTCACACGGCTGCGAACCGCGCTGCGGGACGAGCTCGGCATCGAGCCGATGCCCGAGTTGCAGGACCTGCAGCAGGAGATCCTGCGCGGCAGCGCCGAGAAGCGCTGGGCCACGGTGGGGGTGGTCGGCCGGAGCGGCGACATGACAGTCATCAGCAGGGCCGGCTGATGGGTGACTCGCGGAAGCGGGTGGCCGACCTGCACGCCATCCGCGAGCAGGTCCGACGCGGGCCCGGCGACCGTGCTACCGAGGCCCAGAAGCTCAAGGGCAAGCTGACGGCGCGCGAGCGTATCGACCTGCTGCTGGACGAGGGTTCGTCCAACGAGATCGAGCGGCTGCGCCGGCACCGTGCCACCGGCTTCGGCCCGGAGGCGAAGAAGCCGTACGTCGACGGGGTGATCACCGACTGGGGCACGGCCCCCGGTGCCGTGGTGGCTCAGTCCCTGACATGCTGCGGCGGGCAGACACAGGCGACCTTCCGCGACCCTTGGCAATCCCGGTTGATCCTGCGCTGGACCCGGGTGATGTCGTCACCGAACCCGAGCAGGACCTTGGCGACGGCCGAGGCCAGGCCGCCTGCGCCCTCAACCCCCTGCTGACCGTCGCACGATGGCTCGCCCCATGCCAGGGGCTACTCCAAGACCATCCCGAACCACACCACTCCATGGGACATGACCGTGCCGACCGAGCCGGGCCCTCAGGCTGGAGGGCGACGGAGCGCAGACTGACGGCACTCGTCGACGTGGCGCACACGCTCGCCCTGCGGCGGTGGCGTAAAGATCCCCCCATGGTTCCCGGGCGAACGGAGACAGTAACTGTCCGTTCCTGATAAGAAATGCGCACACTTCGGTTAAGAGGGACAGCTCCTGTGCGCCTTGTGCGCCTGGTGACACGGATGCACCCGTCGGCCTGAGTGACGCTTCGACCATCGCCACGCCCACAGGCGTGACGGTGCGTCAGTTTCTAGGAGATTTCTGCATGCCCAAGAAGGTCCACGCCGCGCCGGGACGTCCCGGACGCGCGGCAGTCAAGACCGGCAGACGGGCCAGGGTGATCATGGCGGCATCCACCGCTGCCGTCGCTCTCACCGTCGTCACCGCGACCGCCAATGGCGCGGTCGCCCAGGGGGGAACGGCCGGATCGGACGCACCCCGGCGAATAGGGACGGCCCCGCGTGTCCCGGCGGGTGCGACGGTGACCGGCGCGACCGCGTCGGGAACGACGATGCACCTCAGCGTCAATCTGGCCCCGCGTGACCCGCAGTCGCTGGCGGACTTCGTCACCGCGGTGTCCACGCCGGGGAACGCCCAGTACCACCACTACCTGGCCAAGGGGCAGTTCGCCTCGGTCTTCGGTCCTACGCGGGCCACCATCGCCGGAGTCTCGCGGGCGTTGAAGGCGGCCGGCCTCACTCCCGGCAAGGTCAGCTCGGACGGCCTGTCCATCCCGGTCACCGCCACCGCCGAGCAGGCGTCCCACGCCTTCGGCACCGGCTTCCGGAACGTCCGGCTCAAGGACGGCAGAACCGACTACCTCAACACCTCGGCGCCCTCGTTGCCCGCGGACGTAGCGGCGTCGGTGACCGGGGTCGTCGGCCTGAGCAGCGTCAACACCGTCACCAGCCACCACTCCGCGGTGCGTCGCACGAGCAAGTCCAGCTCCGCCACCGCCTCCGCCTCCGCCACCGCCTCCGGACGCGGCTCGCGCACGGTGACCGCCAACGCGTACAGCCCGGCGCTCTGCGCCGACTTCACCGGCTCGGGCCTCACCGACGGCTCCGACTACTACAGCCCCGGCAAGCTGGCCGGTACCTACGGGATGACCAGCTCCGCCACCGTGGGTGCGGGGCAGACCGTGGCCGTGTTCGAGCTGGAGAACGTCGACGCCGGCAGCATCGCCGCGTACCAGTCCTGCGTCGGCACCAACACCTCGGTCTCCACCGTGTTCGTCGATACGACGGCAGGGGCCGGCGCACCGGCCACCGACGGATCGGTCGGCGTGGAGTCGGCGCTCGACATCGATGACCTGATCGGACTGGTGCCCGGCGCGAGCATCATCGACTATCAGGGCCCGGACGCCGCGTCCGCGACCGACCAGAACGTGCTCGACGTCTACCAGCGGATGGTCACCGACGACCAGGCGCAGGTCATCTCCACCAGTTGGGGTGAGTGCGAGGCGGTCGAGAGCAGCGCGACCGCGAACGCAGAGAACACCATCTTCGCGGAGGCCGCCACGCAGGGCCAGAGCGTGGTCGCAGCCTCGGGCGACGACGGCTCCAGCGACTGCTACCGCGCGACCGGCTCCACCGCCAAGGCCGTCGACGACCCCGCGAGCCAGCCCTATGTCACCGGCGTCGGTGGTACGACGATGACCGGCTCGGGCAGCAGCGCGACCCAGAAGACGTGGAACAACGACACCGGCGGTACCGGTGGCGGCGTCTCCTCGCGCTGGGCTCCCGTCGTCTACCAGGGCGGTATCGCCACCACCACCAAGCGTGCCGTTCCGGATGTCTCCGCCCTGGCGGACCCGTACGCCGGCTACCCGGTCTACTTCCAGGACGACAGCCAGTCCTCCAGCCCCGTCCCCGGCATCATCGGCGGCACCAGCGGCGCGGCCCCGACCTGGGCCGCCGCGATCGTCCAGGCCAACGCCGGCACGGCCTGCCAGGCCAACGGCCAGGTCGGCTTCCTCAACAACGCCCTCTACAAGGCCGCGCGGAGCAGCTACCCGACGAACTTCTGGGACGTCACCAGCGGCAACAACTCCACGTACGCCACCGGCTTCACGGCGGCGGCCGGTTACGACGAGGTCACCGGCCTGGGCTCGCCCAAGGAGGCCGGCCTGACCACCGCACTGTGCGCGGCCAAGGGCACAGCGGCCACGGGCGCCTCCACCTTCCACCCGCTCAGCAGCCCCAAACGCCTGCTGGACACCCGCAACGGCACCGGCTGGGGCCTCAGTTCCATCCCGACCACCAAGCCCCTGGTCGCGGGCGGCACCGCCCCGGTGAAGGTCGAGGGCGTCGGAGGGATCCCGAGCAGCGGCGTCACCGGTGTCGTGCTCAACCTCACGGTCACCGGCACCACCGGCGCGGGTGCGGTGACGGCCTGGGCCGACGGCACCACCAAGCCGTCGACCAGCAACCTCAACTGGACCGGCGCGAGCCAGACCGTCGCAGCCTCGGCGACCGTCAAGGTGGCCGGTGACGGCGTGGTGGACCTCTCCACCAGCAGCGCCACCCACCTGATCGCCGATGTCCAGGGCTACTACACCAGCGGCACCACCGGCTCGAAGTACACGGCGCTGACCCCGGCCCGCCTGCTGGACACCCGCTCCAAGGTCGGCATCCCCACCAGCACCAAGATCTCCAACGCGGTGATCAGCCTCAAGGTCCGCGGCCACGGCGGCGTACCGACCGGCGCCACCTCAGTGGTGCTCAACCTGACGGCGACCCAGACCGTCGGCGGCGGCTACCTGGAGGCCTACCCCGAAGGCGCCACCCGCCCGACCGCCTCCAACGTCAACTGGTCGGCCACCGGGACCACCATCCCCAACCTCGTGGTCGTGCCGATCGCCAGTGACGGCAACGTCAGCATCTACGTCCACGGCACCAGCCACGTCATCGCCGATGTCTCCGGCTACTTCTCCACCAGCGGCTCGACCTTCGGCACGGTCACCCCGCTGCGCCTGCTGGACACCCGTACGACGGCCCCCCTGGGCTCGGGCAAGACCCTGGCCCTGCAGATCTCCGGCCGCGACGCCATCCCGGCCGGCGTCAAGGCAGTCGTACTCACCGTCACCGTCACCGGCACCACCGGCACCGGCTACCTCACCGCCTTTGCCGATGGCGGCAGCCGCCCGACGGCCTCCAACCTGAACTGGGTGAAGGGCAAGACGATCTCCAACCAGGTGATCGCGCCGGTCGGCTCCGACGGCAAGGTGGACTTCTACACCAGCAGCACCACCAACGTGATCGCGGACGTCGCCGGCTACATCAGCTGACGCATTCCGACGCCACGCCAGCGATGCCCCGCCGACCATGCCGGTCGGCGGGGCATCGTTGCGTACGCGGACCCCGGCCGGCCCCTCAGTCGGGCGGCTCGGGCAGTGGTGGCTCGGGCTCCTCGCCGCTCAGACCGTCACGTTCGCACACAGGAGGTTGTGGTCCGACAGGCCGTCGGCGTCTTCGACCACCACCCCGCTGATCCCGCCGCCGCGCACGACCACGTGGTCGATGCACTGTGACGGAATGCCCGACCCGCCCGGTGGTGTTGGCAGAGCGTCCGGCGGCAGGTCCACAACGGTGAACCCTGGGGCGAGGCCGGCAGCCACGGTGACGCGGTCGGCGTTGAAGTCACCGAGCAAAACCACCGGCCCGGTTGACGTAGCGGCCAGCTCTGCCAAGCGAGCCAGCTGACGGGGCTGCCGTTGGGCGGCCAACTGCTGAGCCGGCCCGTTGACCAGGAGCACGAGGTGCTCCCCCGGATCTTCGAGTGAGCACCTTCCGTGGCGTGGTCGCGGGACACGTGGAAACCGCAGAGCGTGGACCGTACGGTCGGGCATGGCACGACGCAGGGCGGCCAGTTGGTCACCGCTCACTTCCTGCAGGGCGACGACCTGTTCAGCACGTTCCGCCAACCGTGCCGTGACCGCGGCGATCCTCTCCGATTCGTCCGGCCAGTTCGCTGTGGTGTCTTCACCCCAGTTCTCCGCGTGGATGCGGTGCAGGACATTCCAGGTCACCACGGTGATCATAAGTCAGCGTGATATGGCCCCACCTGGCTACTGCCCTCGGATGAGACGCAGCTGCAGCCACAGCGAGAGCCTGTCGTCGGGGTCGTCCAGCGAGATGTCGAAGAGTTCGGCGGTCCGGCGCAGCCGGTAGCGCAGGGTGTTGGTGTGCACACCCAGCCGGGTCGCGGCTTCGGCGACGTTGCCCGCGGCGTCGAGCCATGCGAGGACCGACACGACGAAGTCCGTGCCGTGCTCGGCGTCGTGGGCGGCCATTGCGGCAACAGCCGGATGTCTCAAGCGCGGTTCGTGGCTGAGTTCGTCGGCGACGCGGGCCAGCAGGAGACGTGCGTGCACGTCGGTCAGCCCGGCGACCGGCGGCGCGTCGGTGTGGGCGGTTGTCACCCGCAGGATGTCGTCGATCTCCCGGCGCATGGCCGGTAGGGCCGCCGGATCCGTTTCGGTGGGCGCGACCGCTGCGCGCACGTGGTCGCCGAAGGACCCCCCGGAGGAGCCGCGGATCGCGGTGAGCGCGTCTCTCGCGATTCGCTTCGCAGCCTGTGAGCCGCCGCCGGGCAGCAGGACGTAGACCGCACGAGAGGTCGTGGCAATGCTCGCGTCGGGACGGAAGGGGATGACATAGCGGGACAGTGCGTGGCTGAGGTGAGCGGTCAACGCCAGGGAACCTGTCGCGTCGGCCGTGGTGGCGAATCCGATGAGCCCGAGGTCGGCTCCCGAGGGGATGGACAGACGAAAGACTGTTTCGTGAGCCGCCCAGGAGCCTTCCAGTGCCCCGAGCAACGCGCTCTCGCGCTTTTGAAGCTCGAGTTCGTTCGCGTTGCGGCTGCGAAGAATGTGGAGGGTGGCCAGCCGTGCGCAATCGATGAGCGCCTGCTCGCCGTCGCTGTGGATGCCGTCGGTGCTTTCGATGGCCCAGATGGTGCCGAGTGGCTGGGTTCCGGCCCTGATGGCGATAGCCGCGCGCGGCAGCGCGCCGAGCGCTTCAGGAAAGCGTACGACTTCGTCCGTGCCGAGAACGATCCGATAGCGCTCCAGGTTGTGGTCGATCTCCGGGACTCGACGGCTCAGAATTCCTTCGCGTCGCAGGGCGTCGATGCGGTGGTCCGGCGATGACGAATAGGCCATCACCCGCCGGTCCAGATCCTCGATCGCGACGGATCCGCCGATGACGGCACTGGCGGCGTTCGCAAGGATGAACAGCCCGTCCCCGGAGCCGGCCTTCGGATCGCCGCCGACACCCTGGGAGCCCAGGGCGGAGAGCAGCAGTGCGTCGAGGTGGCGCCAGGAGACCTCGTCGGCCGCGGCGAGCAGGGTGAGGCCGTTGGCCGCCGATTCCGCGACGAGGGCGCCGGTGTCGGTCCCCCTGACCTTCAGGACCATGGCGCAGTATCCGCGGCGGGCGGCCTCCCGTACGAGCTCGGCGGCGCCGGGGTGGTCGCCCTGGAGCCCCGGCATGAGCAGGAGCTGGTCGACACCGCCCGGCAGGGGGTCGTGGGGGTCGTGCAGGACGGTCCCTCGCACCGTCTGTTCCAGCCCTTGTGGGGCGGTCAGCACCTGCAGGACCGGCGATCCGATGGTCGTGACGAGGTGCCGGACCGTGGTGGCCGGCGGGTCGGCGGTGATCGCGCCGCTTGGGCGATCGGACAAGGACATGACGGGATCCTAGTCCAATCGGACCAGGACGGGTGGTGCGGGCGAGGACAACAATCGCCGCGATGACCTTTCCGCTCCAGGCCCGGTCACCGGTCGGGACAAGTGACATGGAGACACACATGGCCAGAAGTCGTTTCACCACCGTGACTCTCGCGGTGGCGTCCGCGGGAATTCTCCTCAGTGCCTGTAGTGGCACATCGGCCACCGCCGGCACCTCGGCCCCTGCCGCAAGCGGGAGCAAGGCTGAGCCGTCGGTTACCGCCGATGCGAAGATCGCGGCACTACTGCCCAAGCGGTTCAAGGGCGGGATCAATGTGGCCAGCGGCGTTTATGCCCCGATGGAGATGCTCGACCAGAATCAGAAGTTCACCGGATTCGACTACGACCTGGGGCAGGCGCTCGGCGTCAAGCTCGGCGTCGCGTTCAACTTCACGAACCAGGCGTTCGACAGCATCATCCCCTCACTGCAGTCGGGCAAGCACGACATCATCATGTACGGAATGAATGACACGGCGGAGCGGGAAAAGAGCCTGTATTTCGTCGACTATTTCCACGCCGGAATGGAAATCGTCGTGAAGAAGGGCAACCCGGAGAAGATCGGCAAGGTGCTCGATCTGTGCGGCAAGTCCGTCGCGGTCGCCAAGGCCACCACGCAGGCCGACCTGATGAGGGCCCAGGCGCCGAAGTGCGCGGCCGCCGGGAAGAAGCCGATCACCGTGGTCGAGCTGCCCTCCGAAGGGGACGCCCTGATCGCGGTCCGCGCGGGGAAGGCGATCGCGGACGTGCTCGACGCCGCCCCCGCCAGGTACAACGCCGCCACGGCAGGGAACGGCGCCATATTCGAGGTCGCGAGCGACCCCGCGCATCCCACCGGCGTCGCCCCGGTCTACACCGGAGTCGGGGTGCTCCGAAAGGACCACGACCTCGTCCTCGCTCTGCAGGCGGCGCTGGATTCGCTGGTGAAGGACGGTGTCTACAAGCAGCTGCTCGACAAGTACGACCTGTCCGCCTATGGCGTCACGTCCGCGATCGTCAACGGCGCGTCGTGACGAGCGAGATGGCTGCCGGGACACACGATGTGGCTGCCACGCCCCTGCGGCATCCGGGGCGGTGGGTGGCCGCGACGGTGCTCATCGCTCTGTGCGCGGGCTGGGTGTTCTCGCTGTGGAACAACCCGAACATCGAGCACCTGACGATCGCCGACTTCCTGTTCGACGGGCGGATCGTCCGGGGTGTCCTGCTCACGGTCGCGCTGACCGGCTGCGCGATGGCGCTGGCGACGACGCTCGCCGTCCTGCTGGCGGTGATGCGGCTGTCGGCCAACCCGGTTCTGCGCGTGATGTCCTGGGCATACACCTGGTTCTTCCGGGGCACCCCGCTGCTCGTCCAGATCGTGTTCTGGGGATACCTGGGCCTGCTGTACGGAAAGCTCACCCTGGGCGTCCCCTTCACCTCGATTCAGTTCGCCTCGGCGGACACCAATGCGATCGTGACGCCCTTCGTCGCCGGCCTGCTGGCCCTGGGGATGAACGAGGCCGCGTACGCCTCCGAGATCGTCCGCGCAGGACTGCTCTCGGTGGATCACGGGAACGTCGAAGCGGCCCACTCGCTGGGGATGTCGCCCACGTACACCCTGCGGCGCATCGTTCTGCCGCAGGCGATGCGGGTGATCATCCCGCCCATGGGCAACGAGACGATCTCCATGCTCAAGAACACGGCTCTGCTCCAGCTCATCGCGGTGCCGGAGCTCTATACGCAGAGCAGCTGGATCTCGGCGCAGAACCTGCGCCAGGTCGAACTGCTGATCGTCGCAAGCGCCTGGTACCTGGTTCTCACCTCGGTGCTTTCCGTGCCGCAGTACTACCTGGAGCGCAGATACGGGCGCGGCTCCAACCGAAGCCTGCCGTTGACGCCCTGGCAGCAGGCACGCCGCCTGGTCGGCCAGGTGCGGACCCGGATCGCGCAGGTCGCGCACACCGATGCAAGGACGGAGGCGGGATCATGAACATGCCGTTGGTGGAAGCCCGGGACGTCCGCAAGCACTTCGGCGCGAACCAGGTGCTCAAGGGGATCGACCTCCGTGTCGAGCGCGGGCAGGTGATGTGCCTGCTCGGGCCGTCGGGCTCGGGCAAGTCGACGTTCCTGCGCTGCATCAACCACCTCGAACGGGTCGACGGCGGGCGCATATACGTCGACGGCGAGCTGATCGGCTACCGCGAACACGGCGCCCGCGCCCGCGAGATGAAGCCCGGAGAGATCGCGGCCCAGCGCCGCAGCATCGGCATGGTCTTCCAGCGGTTCAACCTGTTCCCTCACCTCACAGCGTTGCAGAACATCGTCGAGGCCCCGGTCGGCGTGGCCCGTCAGAGCAAGGCCGACGCTCACTCACGAGGTAGGGAGCTGCTCGACCGGGTCGGCCTCACCGACCGCGCCGACATGTATCCGGCTCAGCTCTCGGGCGGTCAGCAGCAGCGGGTGGCCATCGCCCGGGCACTCGCGATGGACCCGAAGCTGATGCTCTTCGACGAGCCGACCTCGGCCCTGGACCCGGAACTCGTCGGTGATGTGCTCAGCGTGATGCGCGATCTGGCGAAGAGCGGCATGACCATGATCGTGGTGACTCATGAGATCGGCTTCGCCCGCGAGGTGGCGGACCAGGTCGTCTTCATGGACGACGGCATCGTGGTCGAGTCCGGTGCGCCGAACGACGTGATCAGCAGCCCGCAGCACGAGCGTACGAGGACATTCCTCGACAGCGTCCTGTAGACGACCTCGCGCCACAACACGCCCACAACACGCCACAACGAGAGGGCCACCCCCTGTGTTTGACGTCGCCCATCGACCGTTGATCGCGGTCACCCTGGGACGGGATCTGCCCGACCGTCCCTCCGTCTTCAGGCTGGCGGACAGCTACGTACGGGCGCTGACGAGTTCAGGCGCGATACCCGTCGCCATCATGCCCGGCACGGATGACGCGGCGACCCGATATGTGATGGAACGTGTCGACGGCCTGCTTCTCCCCGGCGGAGTCGACCCGCACCCCCGCTACTTCGGCGAGGACGTACACCCCGAGACGGTCATCGACGAGGACCTTGACGCCCTGGAGATGAGCGCCATCGCCGGCGCGGCCGACCTGGGCATGCCCGTTCTCGGCGTCTGCCGGGGCTGCCAGATCCTCAACGTCGCCCTCGGCGGCAGCCTGGTCCAGCACCTGGAGCCGGGCGGCCCGGTCAACCACCGGCAGGACCTGCCGTTGGATTCGGAGGTCCATGAGCTCCGGATCGACGGCGACTCCCGGCTCGCCAGACTGTCCGACGCGCGGCTTCTGCGCGTGAACAGCCTGCACCACCAGGTCATCGCCACCCCCGCCGAAGAGCTGAGGGTGGTCGGTACATCGGAGGACGACCTCGTCGAAGCCGTCGAGGCCGCGGACCCCGACCGCTGGATCGTAGGCGTCCAGTACCACCCGGAAGAGCTCATCGAGCAACGAGCCCACCGTGCCCTTTTCGACGACTTCGTCGCGTCCTGCGCCCGGTTCGCGGCCACGAAAGGAACCCAGTGAGTGACTCCCCAGCAGCCGAACGGCGCGAACGCATCCTGCGCGCCGCCGTACGCGAGAGGCTTCTCGACCCCGACCATGCCGTACTGGCGGCGTTTGTCGACCTCGACGCCGTCGCCGCGAGCGTCGAGGCGCTGCACCGTGCCTTCCCGCCCTCGGTTCAGGCCCTGCACACGTTCGCGGCGAAGGCCAACTGCCTGGTGCCGGTGCTGGAGGAGCTGCGGACGCATGGCATGGGCTGCGAGGTCGCCAGCCCCGGGGAACTCGCCCAGGCCCTGGCCGCCGGTTTCGCGCCCGAACGGATCGTCTTCGACTCCCCGGCGAAGACCCGCTCCGACCTCGACCAGGCCCTGGCCCTGGGGGTCGCGGTCAACGTGGACAACTTCCAGGAGCTCTCACGCGTCGACGAGATCCTCGCAAGCCGTTCGTCCACCTCCCGGATCGGTGTGCGGATCAACCCCCAGGTCGGCAGCGGGGATATCGCCGCGATGAGCACGGCCACCGCGACGTCCAAGTTCGGCATACCGCTGGAGGACGCCGGCAGCCGGGAGCAGCTCCTGCAGGCCTACCGGGACCGCCCATGGCTCACCTGGGTGCACGCCCACGTCGGGTCGCAGGGCTGCCCGCTGAATCTGATCACTCAGGGCATCGCGAAGGCCGTGGCCTTCGCCGACGAGGTCAACGCCGACCTCGGCCGGCGCCAGGTGATCGGCATCGACATCGGCGGCGGGCTCCCCGTCAACTTCGACAGCGACGAGACGGCCCCGGCCTTCGACGAGTACGTGGCGCACCTCCAGGCCGACGCACCGGCGCTGTTCAGCGGCGACTACCAGGTCGTCACGGAGTTCGGACGGTCCCTCCTGGCCAAGAACGGATTCACCGCCGCGTACGTCGAGTACACCAAGACCTCCGGCGGACGCCCGATCGCGATCACCCACGCCGGCGCCCAGGTCGCCACCCGGACGGTGTTCATGCCCGAAGCCTGGCCGCTGCGGATCACCGCCCACGACCCCACCGGCTCCCCCAAGAGCGGGGAAGCCGTACCCCAGGACATCGCGGGCCCCTGCTGCTTCGCCGGCGACCTTCTCGCCCAGGCCCGCCCGCTGCCCCAGCTCGAACCCGGCGACATCGTGGCGCTCCTAGACACCGGCGCCTACTACTCCTCCACGCCCTTCCACTACAACAGTCTTCCCGACCCCGCTGTCCACGGCGTGCGCATCGCTGCCGACGAAAGCATCCAATTCGTCCTTGTCCGACCCGCAGAGACCATCCAACATGTCCTCGCCCGAACCGGGGCTGCATGACACGGTCAGCCCTCCGGCTTCGGCCTCATTTGGACGCCGTGCCGCGCGCCGGCCTGCGCGAACCGCTCGAAGTCCGGCGGCTCGGTGGAGGGCGTGGGCAGTTCATTCGCCGTGGCGGGTTCGCCCGCATCGGCGAAGAACTCCTCGATATACCCACCCGGTGTGTAGACGACGAGGAGGCGCGACGTCTCGAGCGGCTCGAACCTCTCCCAGGTTCCCTCGGGAATATGGAAGAAGGATCCCGGGCCGCCGTCGATCGTCTCGCCGTTGATGTAGTAGCGGATCCTGCCCTCCAGGACATGGACGCTCTCGGTTCCGGGGTGGGTGTGGGGCGGCGGGCCCCAGCCCGCGGGAATCGTCATCTCCATGACGGTCAACGCGCCACCGGTCTCGTCGCCGGACGCCTTCACCGTGTACAGGCCGTTCAGCATCCAGAACGACCTGCCCTCGCCCCGCTTGAGCAGTACGGTCTTCTCTGCCATGGGAAAAACCTCATCTCCCTGTTGGCTCTCTCCTTCCAGCGTCCGTCCCGCGGCCACCCGCCGCAACCTCCGATGCAGCCAGTTCCGCTGTGAGCACCGAGCGTGTTCGGTCCCGGCGGTGGCGGCCAAGCCGGCGGATGTGGCCGCGGGGTCGTGACGGGCTGGGCGTCAGTGCTCGATGGCCTGCTGCGCGAAGGCGGTGAGCAACGCTGCGTCGGCGTATGCGCCGTTCCACACGGAGGTGAACCGTTCGATCTTGCCCCAGGGATCGAGTTCTATGCCCGTGATGCCGCGGGGTATCGGGCCGTTGGCCGCGGTCCACTCGTAGCCGCCGCCGGCCTGGCTGCCGAGGACGTGACGCACGCCGGTGCCGGCGCCGACGTAGGGCAGTAGGGAGGCCGCCTTGGTCAGGTATGTCTCGATGCTGGCCTGGCTGGTGATCTGGATGTGTGCGGGCACGTCCTCGTACACGGCGTCAGAGGAGAACAACTCCACCGCGGCCGCGATGTCGCTGGTGCGCAGGGCCTCGGAGAGGCGGGACACGACGCGCCGCATCACCGGTGAAGCGGCTTCCCCGACGGTGGTCTCCCTGAAGTTCGTCGGCCACTGGTTCGGGGGCTCCTGCTCCTTCTGCCAGTCGGTCACCCCGAACTGCCTGGCGTCCCAGTAGTCGACCCACCGTTCGATCTTTCCCTGCCGGTTGAAGTTGACCGCGCCGAAGTTGCGGACCTGGCCGGGGCCGAACATGCCAGGGGTATCGGTGAAGATCAGGATCGCGCTGGTCGTGTCACCGAGAATCCGGGTGGGGTAGGACTTGCTGTTTTCCGGCCAGGTGGGATACCAGCCGGCGAGCGCGTCGTGCAAGGCCTGCCAGGTGTACCAGTGCCAGCCGAGGATCGCGTCGATGTAGGTGAACTGCTCGCGGGAGAAGTAGGACGTCTGCCAGTCGAGGTTCTTGTCGGTCTTGGCTTGGAAGTACCCACGAATGTGGTTGACCAGCGCCTTCGACGCGTGGGAGGTGTCGGGCAGCACATCGACGCCCGTCACGTACTGCGCGCCGCCGGGCCGGCCGGCGCGCGCCTGCGCGCTGTCGGCAGGAAGCAGCGACGCGGTGGCAACCGCCGCCGCACCAACGGCTGCTCCCGTCAGGACCTGACGACGCGTCGTGCCACCGCCGATTCCCTTGCTCATGCTTTTCATCGTTGACCTCCATGTGTTGGTTGTTCAGCGTTGCCCAGCTCCAGGTCAAGCGGCAGAGCGGACACATCCCCGGCCCATGCCGGAGACGCCGGCACGTCGTGCATGGCGATCACGACGGTGGTGCCGGGCAGGTCCGCGAGGATGCCGATGATGTGTTGGGCGGTCCGGTCGTCCAGGCCTGTGGTCGGTTCGTCGACGATCAGCACGTGGGGTCGGGTGACCAGGGCCCGGCCCAGGCAGACCCGGCGGAGTTCTCCGCCCGAGAGCTGCCTTCCACCGGGGCCGACGGGTGTCGTGGCGGTGAGTCCGGTCTCGTCCAGCCACAGCGCGGCGAGGCGTGCGGTGATGTCGTCGTCGGTCATGGTGGGGTCGGCGAGGCGCCAGTTGGATCCGAGTGTTCCGGTGAAGAGGTAGTCGTCGGCCGCGACGGCCGTGACGGCGGGCCGGCCGTCGTGGGGGTCGAGCGACTTTCGCAGCGACGTGGCAAGGGCGCGGAGCAGTGTGCTTTTCCCGCTGCCGGAGCGGCCGGTGACGACGAGCATCGCGCCGCGGGTGACGCGGGCGCTGAGAATGCGCCCCGGCCGCAGGGCGATCGGTGGGAGTGGGTAGCCGGCGAAGCCGACGTCCTGCTCGGTGGCCCATGACCGCATCGCCGGAACGGTCACGTCGCTCGGGGTGTGCGTTGGCGCGCTTGCCGTGAGCCGGTGGTGTGCGGCCTTCGCAGTGGATCGGGCTTCGGCGGCGGTCGGCAGGTGCTCGGTATGGGCCAGCACGCCGACAGTCATCAGGGCGACGAACACGAACGTGGCAGGGTCCGGGCGGGTGCCGATGTCGCAGGCGGTCGTGGCGGCCAGGGTCGCCATGCAGACCAGACCGGTGATCAGCGTGGTCCGGAGCCGGCGTCGGCTGACTGCTTCGCGTGCGGTGTCGAGGTGCGCGAACTTCGCCGTAGTGCGTGCCGCAAGCTGCTCGGCGGCCCCGAGTGATGCCATTTCCGTCCATGCGTCGATGGCGGTGACCAGTTCGGCGCGAAGCGCCTTGCGGGTCTGCTGCTCGGCCGCGCGGGTGGTGCCGGGCGTACGGTAGGCGATCACGGCGGCGATCGCGACGCCGGCCGCGAGCACTGCCGCCGGTGCGACGGACGTGGCCGGCGCGACGGCGAGGACAGTGCCGGCGGTCATCGCGGCGGTGACGACGGCAGGCGCGGTGGACCGGATCAGCGCCATCCCGGCGCTGTCGGCGTCGGCCATGGTGCGATCGAGCAGTTCGCCGGACCAGATGCCGTCCAGCTGCGGCCGGTGCGTGGTTGCGGCTTTGCCGAAGAGGTCGGCCCGAGTGGTGGCGACCTGCTGCAGGGCAGCCGCATGCAGCGTCAGACGCCTGCCGTAGTTGCCGGCGATGCGGGCCAGGGCGAAGGCACGCACGCCACCGCTGGGGGCGATGTAGGAGAAGGAGCTGAAGGTCGCCGCGCCGGCGACGGCGCAGGTGCTGATGAACCAGCCCGACAGGCCGAGCAGACCGGCGGAGGACAGTTCGGCGGTGACGGAGAGCACGAGCCCGAGGGCCGCGAGGGAGCGTGCCCGCCGACTGCGGCTGCGGCTCGGCCGAAGGCTGCTGCTCATGCGTTCACCGGCCTCGCGTCGCGCAGGAGGCCGCTGTCGATCGCGAGCACGGTGTCGGCTGCGGCGGCCAGGGCGAAGGAGTGGGTCGCGATGATGGCGGTGCAGCCGTCGGTGGCTCGCCGCAGGGCCTTGATGACGTCGCGTTCGCTGTCGGCGTCGAGGTGCGCGGTCGGCTCGTCGAGCAGCCAGAGCCGGGCCCCGCGCACAAAGGCGCGGGCGATGGCGATCCGACGGGCTTCGCCGGTCGACACGCCCCACCCGCCCTCGCCGAGTCGGGTGTCCAGACCCTGGGGAAGGCGCTCCGTCACAGAGCTCAACCCGGCGGCGTCGACTGCCTGCTGGATCTGCTGTTCGGTGGCGGCCGGGCGGCCGAGGCGGATGTTGTCGCGGACGGTCGCGTCGAGCAGCACTGTCTGCTGTCCGATCCAGGCGCATTCGCCGAGTGTCGGCGCCTGCCGCACGGCCGAGGTCTGCCAGCGGACCTGTCCGGCCGACGGCGGCCGCATGCCGGCGATCAGCGAGAGCAGCGTGCTCTTGCCCGAGCCGGAGGCACCGGTGATCGCGGTCCAGGTACCCGGCGCGAAGTCGACGTCGGCGCTGATCGTGTCGTGGTCGGCGCCGGCGTAGCGGAACCGGACTGCGTCGAGGGACACCCCGACGGGCTCGGTCGGCCGTGGACGCGCCGCCTTGATCGCCTGGGCGGGGGTGTGTTGGACGATGTCGCTGATGACGCCGGCCGCGATCACGGCGTGTTCACGTCGGTGGAACGCGGAGGCCCTGGCGTGCATCGGGGCGAAGTACATCGGGCACACCAGCAGCACCAGCAGACCGGTGAACAGGGTGAGCCCCGGCGCGTGCGGCACATGAACGTACCCGAGCAGCGACAAGCCGATGTAGGTGGCGTTCACCGCTATGGAGAACGTGATGACGACATCCATGATCATCCCGGACAGGAATGCGCGGCGCAGCACGCTCATCGTCGCCCTGTTCAGACGCTCGGCGGCCGTCGTCAGGGTTCGACCGCGCCGGCCGGCCGCGCCGAGCTCGCGCAGCGTCCGCATGCCGCGGAAGCTGTCGAGGACGATGGCGTTCAGTTGTTGCGTCGCGGCCAACTGCCGGTCCGCGCCGTGCTGGGCGAACAGCCCAGCCAAGCGCATGTTGAGGGGAATGAGCGCCGTGGTCAGGACGAGCACGATCGCGGCCGGCCAGTGCACCGCGGCGGTGACCGCCAGGACGGCGAGCATGGACAGCGGCGCCGACCGGCGCAGCGGCGCGACCTGCGCGTGATAGTCGGCGACGTCATCGACCAGGTCGACCATCGCCAGCGCGGCCTCGGCCGGGCCGGTGTCACAGATCCGCCGGGCGGTCGGCAGCAGTGCGCCGGCCAACTGCTGCCGCGCCCTGATGGACACGGCGCGCGCGCCTCGCTCGCCGAGCATGCCTGCCGTCCAGTTGGCGGCCATCGCCAGCGTGCCGGCGATGGCGAAGGCCGTGAGGCCCAGGGTGTCCTGCGACGTGCTGCGGTTCATCACGCCCTGGGCTGTCCACGCCAGAGCGCCCCAGCGGGCGATCGTGAACACCGTCTCGACAGTCAGGAGGGCGCCTGACAGGCCGAACCAGCGCTGTCCTGGTGCGGCGCACGCCGTGAGCCAGGAGTCGGCCCGACCCGTTTCGGCGGTGGTGGGCTCACTCGTCGTCATGAGGGCGCCGCTCATCGACGATCCAGGTGATACCGCCGATCAGGGCGATGGCGATCATGCCAAGGGTGGTCAGGAGTGCCGAGTGGATCTGCTGGTAACCACCGAACATTCCTTGGCAGATGCAGTAGGCCAGCAGGCCCAGCAAGGTCCAGGCGACCGCGGCGAGCAGGCGCAGCACGATGCGGACCGGCTTCGGCAGCGACGACGCGGGCCCGGCGCCGGGGGTGACGCTTGGGGTGGTCATGATTGTGCTCCTGTGACAACGAGGCTCTCAGCAGTTGGGGGTTCGTCTGTGTGGAGCCCGGCGTCGGACTTCCCGGCGAAGGCCCGGTGGGCGAACACGTTGTAGCCCAGCACCAGCGGCATGTTCAGTCCGATGCCCACGAGGATGAAGACCATGGTGTCGTGGGGGCTGACCGCACTGCTGACGGTGAGGCCCGGCGGCACGAGCACCGGGTAGCGGGCGACGCCGAGTGCCAGGAACGTGGACACCGTCGCGACGATGAGTCCGCCGATGGGCAGGGTGTCCGCCGGGCCGGACTGACGCTTCCACGGGAACGTGACGAGGGAGGTCCCTCCTGCGGCGGCGGCGAACAGCAGCAGGCCACCGAACGCGAAGGCGCGCCCCGGACTGTCGAGATTCAACGGTGCCGCGGTGGCGTTGACCGCGAAGAGGACCGCGACCACCAACCCACCCGCGACCGCCGTGGCGACCACACCTCGGCGTGCCACCGTCTCACGCAGGCGCCCGGACGACTTGAGCTTGGTGTAGGCGTAGCCAAGGGCGGTGTACGCGGCCGTGACGGTGCACCCCGTCAGCACGCAGAACCAGTTGAAGGCCCCGAAGGCCGGCCCGGTGAAGACGCCGCCCCGCAGATGCAGGGCCGAGGTCAGCGTGCCCAGTGCGAAGCCCTGCCCGAACGAGGCCAGCAGGGACGCTACGCCGAAGGCGGTTGTCCAGCGGTGGCCCGGCGGCGATTGGGAAGCCATCTCGACGCTCACGCCGCGCGTGATGAGCGAGAAGAGCACAACGATCAGCGGCAGATAGGCGTGCGGCAGGATCGTGCCGAAGGCCAGCGGGAAACCTGCCCAGAGCCCGACGCCGAGGAGGATGAGCCAGGTCTCGTTGCCGTCCCAGGCACGCGCGACCGATTCCAGCATGTGCCGCCGGTGCGTGGCGTCGCGTTCGAAGAGGGTGGCCACGCCGACGCCCAGGTCGTAGCCGTCCAGCACCACGTACATGAGAAAGCAGACGAGCACGACAGCCAGCCAGAGGGTGGTGATCACCGGGTCGTCACCTCCTGGGAGACGAGCGGTTCGGAAACCTTGCGCGGTCCGGGGACCTCGGCGAACCGGGCTGAATCCGTGCCAGGCAGGTCCGGTGGGGGGTCGTGTCGGGGATCGTCACGTTCCGGGCCGATTCGCATGGTGCGGAGGATGTAGGCGATGTACGCCAGGAGCATGAACAGGTAGAGCGCCGAGAAGCCGATCACCGAGAACAGGACTTCGCCGGGTGCCAGGTGGGAAACCGCGTCGGAGGTGCGCAGTTGGCCGAAGACAATCCACGGTTGCCGTCCCGCTTCGGCGGTGACCCAGCCCCCGAGGATGGCCAGGATGCCCGCCGGGGTCGTCCAGAGGACGAACCTGTGGAATCGCCGCGCGGTCCACAGGCGGTTGCGCATGCGCAGGACCGTGGCGGCGAACACCGTGCCGAACATCAGCACGGCAGCCAGGAACATGACGCGGAAACCCCAGAAGGTCGCGGCCATGTCCGGGCGGTCGGCGGCCGGGGTGAGCTTCAGACCCGGCATCGCGGTGTCACAGGTCAGGTCCTTGGCGATGGCACTGCCGAGGCAGGGGATGTTCAGCTCGGCGATATTGCGCGCGGCCTCCTGGTCGGGAACGGAGAACAGGACGAAACCGGTGTTGCCGTTGTTCCAGTTGCCTTCGATCGCCTCCAGCTTGGAAAGCTGGTGGGGCAGTTCGTGCCCGGCGACGGCGTCACCGAGGTAGAGCTGGACCGGCATCAACAGCGCGGCGACACCAAGAGCCATCGACATCGACCGGCGAGCGAAACCCTTGGCGCGCCCCTTCACCAGGTACCAGGCCGAGATACCGGCGATGAAGAAGGCGGCCGAGATGAGCACCGCTGTCAGCATGTGCGGCCAGCGCCAGATGAAGGACGGGTTGAAGATCACCCGTACCCAGTCCGTGGGCTCGAACCGACCGTGGACGATCTTGAAGCCGGCCGGGGTCTGCATCCACGAGTTCGCCGCGATGATCCAGGTGGAGGACAGGATGGTGCCCAGCGCCACCATGACGGTGGACAAGAACATGGTGCTCTTGCGGACCCGCTCCTCTCCGTAGAGAAGGACGCCGATGAACCCTGCCTCGACAAAGAAGGCGGTCACCACTTCCATGCCGATGATCGGACCGATGATCGGGCCGGTCCTGGCCCCGTACACGCCCCAGTTCAAACCCATCTGGAACGTGATGACGGCTCCGGCAACCACGCCGATCGCGAAGCCGACGGCGAAGATGCGCCGCCAGAACCGGAACATCTGCAGGTAGACGGGCCTGCCGGTGCGCCAGTACACGCCGTAGACGACCGACAGGAAAATCGAGAGTCCGACGGTGATCGCCGGGAAGGTCATGTGGAACATGACCGTGATGGCGAACTGCCATCGCGACAAGTCCAGAAGACTCATCACTGCTCCTTTTCGGGGAGGGGCGGGTTCAGGCGTCGGCGACCGGGGCGTTGGCCGTGGCCTTGGTGAAGCGCGGCAGGGCGGCGGCACTGACCGCGAGCAGGGCGACGATGCCCATCTGCACGTACTCGACGCCGGCGAAGGCGTGAGCGACGTTGTGCGGCGCAAGGGTCAGGTAGAGGGTTCCGAGGGTGGCCACACCGAGGGCGAGACCGCTCTGCTGCAGGGTGATCAGCACGCCGCTGCCGATGCCGCCGAGGTGGGCGGGGACGTCGGCGAGCACGCTGCGGAACAGGCCGGCGAACAGCATCGACTGCCCGGCACCCACCAGGGCGAGCGGCACGGCCATGGCCCACAGGCTGACGTGCGGCCACTTCCCGACCAGAATGACCACCAGCGCGATCAGTCCGGCGAGTTGGATGACGGCACCGGTGGACAGTGCGGCGCGGCCGAATCGTGTGATCATGCGGGGTGCGACCAGGGAGCCGGCGAAGAACAGCAGGGCCATGGGCAGGATCGCCAGGCCGCTGTGCAGGGCGTCGGCGTGCAGGCCGTTCTGGATGGTGAGGGCGAAGACGAACATGAACGCGCCGAAGCCGATGCTGAAGGCGAACACCATCGCCAGGCCACGGCACATCGACGGCAGGCGCAGCAGGGACGGCGGCAGCAGCGGCACCTCGCCGCGCTGCTCGGTGCGCTTCTCCACGAGGTAGGTGGCGGCGCCGAGGACGACGGCTACCGCGAGCAGCAGCCAGGTCCACCACGGCCAGCCCAGGGAGTGGCCCTCGGTCAGCGGGACCAGCAGGGCGGTGAGGGTGGCGGCGAACAGTACGGTGCCGGGCAGGTCGATGCCGACGGGGTGGGGCGAGCGGGTGCTGGGCACGATCCGCGCCGCCACCAGGATCACGACCACGCCGATGGGCACGTTGACCAGGAAGATCGGCCGCCAGGAGGTACCGGCGATGTCGGCGCTGACCAGCAGCCCGCCCACCAGCTGCCCGACCACGGCGGCGATGCCGGAGGTCGCCCCGTACAGGGCCACGGCGCGGGACTTGCGTTCACCTTCGAGTACGTGATGGAAGGTCGCCAGTACCTGCGGGATGAGCAGCGCGGCGGTGGCGCCCTGGATGATGCGGGCCGCGATCAGCGCACCCACGGTCGGGGCGACGCCGCAGGCCAGCGAGGCCAGGACGAAGCCCACGAGCCCGCCGAAGAAGATGCGGTGGCGGCCGTAGCGGTCACCCAGCCGTCCCCCGAGGACCAGCAGGGTCGCGTACGCGACGCCGTACCCGGCGATCACCAGCTCCAGCGACGAGGCCGAGGCATGCAGCGAGGCGTCGATGCTGGGCAGGGCCACGTTGGTGATGAAGAAGTCCATGATCGGCAGGAACGCGCCCGCCAGCAGGATGAACACCCCGACCGGGTGCAGCCCGCCCGCGCGGGCCATGGCGCGGGGGGAGGCCGTCGCGGCCCCGGCCTGCCCGGAGGAAAGGGTTGTCGTCATGACAGATCCTCGATGGTAGTTATGCACTCATAACTATGAGGGCATGACGAGTATGATGTCATAACCAGTTCCTTGGCAACCCCGCACCCGGGAGATGTGATGCACGACAAAACGCACCAGGCGGGCTCGGCGGCCGGACCGGCCGAAGAGCAGCGATGGGCCGACCTGGCCGACCTCGTGCTGATCATCAGCCGGGAGATCCAGTTCCGCCGCTACACCGACGAGCGGGCCGTCCACCTGTCGCAGTCCGAGGGCATGGTGATGCGCTACCTGAAGCGCGACCCCGACGCAACGCCCAGCCGCATCGCCGCCGCAACCGGGCTACAGCGCACCAACCTCTCCACCGTCCTGCGCGGGCTCGAACACAAGGGCTTCATCGAGCGGCACGCCCACTCGGGCGACGGTCGCGGGGTGACGGTCCACTCCACCGAACGCGGGCGCAGCAACACCGTCCTCGTCCGGCAGGAATGGGCCACGTCCGTCTCCGCGGCCGCCGGCCACGACACCACAGACCTCGACGCGGCCCTGACACTGCTCACCGCCGTGGAAGCCGGACTGACCAGGACGCGACCACAGCCCGGTGCCGTGCGCCTGGCAACAGAGTCCTGACCTCCTTGATGCGAGGGCGGCGGCGGGTCAGCAGCAGGTGCTGCTGGAGGTGGCGGCAGCGGGCTCGGCCGCCGCTGTGCAGCACGCGCTGCCCTCCTGGCGATCGAGGGCGTCGGCGTCGGCTTTGACGACGTAGACCTCCCAGGGTTCCTGGCCGGGGGCGTGGACCCAGACCTTGTCCTGGAGGGCGTAGCAGCAGGTGGTGTCCACCTCCTCGGTCGTGGCCAGTCCGGCGTCGGCGAGGCGCCGTGTGGCGTCGGTGACGGCGGTGGTGGTGTCGACTTCTACGCCGAGGTGGTCCAGGCGGGTGTCCTCGGTGGTGTCGCCTTGGAAGAGGACGAGCTTGAGCGGCGGTTCGGCGATGGCGAAGTTGGCGTAACCGTCGCGGAGTTTGGCGGGCTCGGTGCCGAAGAGCTTGGTGTAGAAGGCGATGGACGCATCGAGGTCGGGGACGCGGAGGGCGAGCTGTACGCGGGACATGACGTGCCTCCTGGTGAGCGGGTTGGGGTTCAGCAGCCGCCGGACGTGGCGGGGGCGGAGCAGCAGCCTCCGGCGTCGGTTCCCTGGGCGGCCTCTGGCTCGTCGAAGAGTCCGGCGCCGCCGCAGACGCCGGTCTCGGGGAGGGTGAGTTCGACGCGGGCGGCGGCCTCGTGGTCGCCGGCGAGGGCGGCGGCGATGGAGCGGACCTGCTCGTATCCGGTCATGGCCAGGAACGTGGGCGCGCGCCCGTACGACTTCATGCCGGCGAGGTACACGTCCTGCTCCGGGTGGGACAGCTCCTTCACGCCGTGGGGGTAGACGGTGCCGCAGGAGTGGACGTTGGGGTCGATCAGCGGGGCCAGCTCCACCGGGGCCTGGAGGCGCGCATCGAGGCCGAGGCGCAGCTCGGCGAGGAAGGACAGGTCGGGGCGGAAGCCGGTGAGGACGATGACCTCGTCCACCGGTTCGCTGCGGCGGCCGTCCTCGCCGACGAGGGCCAGTCGCTCGCCGTCCTTCTCGACGGCGGCGGTACGGAAGCCGGTGACCGCGCTCGCGTGCCCGGCGTCGACGGCGGCCTTGGCCCGCAGGCCGAGCGCGCCACGGGCGGGGAGCTGGTCGGCCTCGCCGCCGCCGAAGGTGCTGCCGCCGATGCCCCGGCGCAGGATCCACACCGCGTGTGTGCCGGCCTCGTCCTTGGCGAGGTCGGCGAGGTAGGCCAGGGCCGTGAAAGCGGAGGCGCCGGAGCCGACCACGGCCGTGCGCTTACCTGCGTAGCGGGCGCGTACGGCGGGGTTCTTGAGGTCGGGGACGCGGTAGACGATGCGGTCGGCCGCCGCGCGCTCACCCAGGGCCGGGAGGCCGTCGCCGCCGAGCGGGCTGGGGGTGGACCAGGTGCCTGAGGCGTCGATGACGGCGCGGGCGGCGATCCGCTCCTCGGTGCCGTCGGCGGTGGTGAGGTGGACGGTGAAGGGCTGCTCCTCACGGCCGGCATCCACCACGCGGTCGCGCCCGGCGCGGGCGACCCCGCTCACGGTGGCGCCGAACCGCACGCGGTCACCGAGGGCCTCGGCCAGCGGCTGGAGGTACTGGTCGGCCCAGTCGGCGCCGGTCGGGTAGGCGGCACCGTCGGGGCGGACCCAGCCGGTGGGGGCAAGGAGCTTCTCGGCGGCAGGGTCGACCAGCTCGGACCAGGTGGAGAACAGCCGTACGTGCGACCACTCACGCACGGCCGTGCCGCCGCTCGGACCGGCTTCCAGCACCAGGGGCTCCAGGCCCTGCTCCAGCAGGTGGGCGGCAGCGGCCAGGCCGATCGGGCCGGCGCCGACGACGACAACGGGGAGTGCGGCGGTCTCGCTCATGAGGCGGTGCCTTTCTGGGCCGGCAGACTTTTGTTTCGACATTCGTCGATACAAAAGAGCCTGGCACTTTGCATCGACAGATGTCAACATAGACGCATGTCGAATTTGAAGACGGTCGAACTGCCGGTCATCGAAGAGGTCGCCCCGTGCTGCCCGCCGCTGACCTCCTCCGCGCTGTCCGAGGAGGACTCCGTGCGGATGGCGGCGATGTTCAAGGCGCTCGGCGATCCGGTCCGGCTGCGGCTGTTCTCCAGGGTCGCCTCGCACCCGGACGGCGAGGCGTGCGTCTGCGACATCTCCGACGTCGGCGTATCGCAGCCCACCGTCAGCCATCACCTGAAGAAGCTCCGCGACGTCGGACTACTGGAGTCCGAGCGGCGCGGAACCTGGGTCTACTACCGGCTCGCCCCCGGCGTCCTCGCCGGAATGGCCGGGCTGCTCACGGCCCGCTAGGGCCGGAATCCCCCGGGCGGCCGAAGATCAGCGCGACCAGGGCGAGACCCACGACTCCGCCGACCACCTGCATGCCGATGAAGCCGGGCACGGACGCCGGGGCGATGCCGGCGAAGGTGTCGGAGAAGGCGCGGCCGATGGTGACCGCGGGGTTGGCGAAGGAGGTGGAGGAGGTGAACCAGTAGGCGGCGCCGATGTACGAGGCGACGGCGACCGGGGCGAAGCGCAGGTTGTCGGTGCGGGCGAGGCCGAAGATCAGCAGGATCAGTCCGGCCGTCGCCACGATCTCGCCGAGGAGGAGATGCCCGGCGGAGCGGTCGTGGGTGGACCACTTCACCAGTTGCCGGCCGAACATCGCGTCGGCCAAAATCGCGCCCGCGATGGCCCCGGCGATCTGGGCCGGGATGTAGGCCAGGGTCTCGCGGGCGGTGACGCCGCCACCGCCGTGGCGGGCGGTCCACCACTCGGCGAGGGTGACGACGGGGTTGAAGTGTGCGCCGGAGACGGGGCCGAGCAAGAGGATGAGCACGCCGAGGCCGAAGACGGTGGCGAGGGAGTTGGCCAGCAGCTGCACACCCACGTCCTGGGTCAGCCCGGTGGCCTGGATGCCGGAGCCGATCACCACGGCCACCAGGGCGGCGGTGCCCACGAACTCGGCGGCGGCCCGTCGGCCGAGCGGAACACGCGGCGGCGTCGCCCCGGGCGCGGGCTGGGGCTCGGTGGCGGCTATGGCGGGCCCCGCAGTGGTCTGGCGGCTGGCTTCGGTGGCGCTCAACGGGGACTCCTGGGGGCGGGGCGGGACGACAGATCAGGGGCAGGCGCGCTTGACGTTGCCCTCGGCGGTGGCGCGGGCGGTGGTGGCAAGCTCCGCGAAGGAGCCTGCCAGCGCCTCTATGACGTCGGGGAGCAGCCGGTAGTAGGTGAACCGGCCGCAGGGCTCGGCCTCCACGACCCCGGCCTCTCTGAGCACCCGCAGGTGGTTGGAGAGGTTGGTCTGCTTCGCGCCCGTCTCCTCCACGAGATGCGTGGTGCACAGCGTCTCGCGGGCGAGCAGGGTCACGATCTGGAGCCTGAGCGGGTCGGCCAGCACCCGGATCAGATCAGTATCGACTGACGTCATCATGGGCTGATACTGTCACATCAGTCGGGCCTGATACCAGCCCGGTCACCCCCTTCGTCACCAGCCATGAGACAAGTGAGACCCCGATGTCCGACAAGCCCTCCGTGCTGTTCGTCTGCGTCCACAACGCGGGCCGCTCCCAGATGGCCGCTGCCTGGCTGACCCACCTCGCCGGAGACCGCGTCGAGGTCCGCTCCGCCGGCTCCGCCCCGGCCGACACCGTCAACCCGGCGGCCGTCGAGGCGATGAAGGAGGTCGGCATCGACATGTCGGCCGAGACCCCCAAGATCCTCACCGTCGAGGCCGTCCAGGCCTCCGACGTGTGCATCACCATGGGCTGCGGCGACACCTGCCCCGTCTTCCCCGGCAAGCGCTACCTCGACTGGACCCTGGAGGACCCGGCCGGCCAGGGCGTGGAGGCCGTACGGCCGATCCGCGACGAGATCAAGGCCCGCATCGAGACCCTGATCGCCGAGATCGCCCCGGCCCCCGCGTCATGACACCGCCGGCGGCGCGCTGATGCAGACCACCGAGGTCAAGAACTTCCCCGGCTTCCGCGACGGCATCATGGGCCCCGGCCTCATGGACAACATGCGAGCCCAGGCCGAACGCTTCGGCGCCGAACTGATCGCGGACGACGTGGTCGCGGTCGACCTCGACGGTGACATCAAGACCGTCACCGACTCCGAAGGCACCGCGCACCGCGACGGCTTCTTCTTCCGCGAACACGACATCGCCGTCGTCGGCGGCGGCGACACCGCGATCGAGGAAGCCACCTTCCTCTCCCGCTTCGCACCCTGCGCGCCTCCAAGGCCATGCAGGACCGCGCCTTCGCCGACCCCAAGATCTCCTTCGCCTGGGACAGTGAAGTCACCGCCATCCACGGCACCGACAGCAAGCTCTCCGGGCTGACCCTGCGCAACACCAAAACCGGCCGCCAGGCCATCACCGCCGCCGGCACCGGCTGTGCCGCCGCCCTCGGCGCCGAGCGCTACCTCGCGGCCCTCTGACGAGGGCGAAACGCCATGACCTGGTTGCGTTGGCCAGCATCGGGCTCGGCGCTGTGCTGACCTTGCGTCAAATTCAGGTCAGCCGGGAAGGAATATCAGTGCTGACCGTTCCACATGCTTGCATGCTGGAAACGGGAGTTCGCCCGTGATCCGGGAAGGGGGCGTTCGTGAGGATCGATTCCGTGAAGCGGCCTGAACGAGTTGCTGTCATCGGAGTGGGCATTCTCGGAGCCAGCGTGGGCTGGAACCTGTCCCGGCACGGCGCCAAGGTGGTCTTCATCGACGCAGGCCGGCCGGGAGAAGGCGTCACCAACTGGTCTTTCTCATGGGCCAACGCCAGCAACAAGACCGCGCGCAAGTCCTACTTCGACCTGAACGTCGCGGGCATGGCAGCGCACCGAGAGCTCGCCAGGACCATCGGGCCGGAATCGTGGTGGCATCCCAGCGGCCACCTGCGCTGGACAGACGATCCCGCAGCGGAGGCGAAGCTCCTGAAAACAGCCGAACTGCTGGCCGGCTGGGACTACCGGGTCGAGGTGTACACGGGGGCCGAGGTGCGCCGCCGCCTTGAACCTGCTCTCACGATGCCCGGCGAGGTTCCGGTCGTGTTCTACCCCGACGAAGCCTGGGTGCACGGACGCAATCTCGTCGGCCGCCTGGTCGGCCAGGCCGTTGCATCCGGCGCCGAGCTCAGGTCCGGCACCGCGGTCCGTGACATCGGCACCGGTGCCGACGGGAGCATCCGGACAGTTGCTCTGTCCGATGGGAGCTGTCTCGACGTCGACATCGTCGTGAACGCAGCAGGCCCCAGCGCCTCCCACGTCGCCGGGCTCGTCGCGCGGCAGTTGCCGATGCGCCGGGAACCCGGCGCCGTCACCCGGATCGGCTGTGCTCAGGTCCCGGTTCACCGGGCCATGCACGCGCCTCACATCGAGATCCGTCCTGACGGAGACGCTTCGGTGGTCCTCCACAGCCGCGAGATCGACGCACTCATCGACACAGGCGAAGAGCCGGCGGAACTCGCACGGCTGCTCCACGAATCGGCGCGGCACGTCGTTCCCGAGCTCGGCAACTCCCGCATCGCACAGACACGGGTGGCCTTCCGGCCCATCCCGGCCGACGGATTCCCCTCGGTGGGAGCGGTGCCGTCTGTGCCGGGCTACTACGAGGCCGTTTCCCACAGCGGCATCACGCTCGGCCCGATAATCGGCCGGCTGCTCGCTTCGGAGATCCTCAGCGGGAAGAGAGACGAGATGCTTGCGGACTTCCGCCCGGAGCGGTTCCCCCCGTGACGCGCACGGGGCTCTGTGCGCCGGCCCGCGCACGCTATCCGCTGCCGGGCGGTGGGGCGTCAGCGGCGCCCGACGTACTGGCCGTCCACCGTGATGGCGGTGATGCCGCTGATGTGCCGGGCCCCGCAACGGTCCTGGGGCAGTACGAGCTGCGGGCCGGCCCGGTCCAGCGGAGTGTCGTCGATCCGGACCGCGAGCAGCACGGGCGCGCGGCCGAAGTCGGGGTCGATCTCGGCCCAGGTCAGCAGCGCGTGATGCCCGTCGGCTCCCGTGACGGCGATCAGGAACCGCAGCCGGTCCTTGCGGCGGGCGGGGTCGAAGCCGGGCCCGGCGTCGGTGAGGACATCGTGCAGCAGCGGGCCCTCGAAGCGGTGGTGCTGTACGCCGCTGGTCGCGCACTCGAAGCTGACCCGCACCCGCTGCTGCGGCCAGGCGAGCAGGCCGGCCACCGTGAGCCGGGCCGGGCGGGCGAGATCACCGGTCAGGGCGACCTCGGCCAGCGGATCGGCGACCGTAAGGGACTGGCTCACTGGCTACCACCTCCCGGATGACGGTACCCGTCCGACGCAGCCGCCCAAACGCAGATACCAGAGCAGATAGCCTGATCGTCCAGCACATGCGGTGCCGTCAAGGTCAGTGGTTTGCATTTGCAGCCGGGGCAGTCAGCCGAGGTCGAGCAGTTCCTCGAGGAAACCGCCGAACCCACGCTGCTGGTCGACGAGATGGATCTCCAGGATCCAGTGGCAGGGCCGCCCCAGCCGGTCGGGGCGGCGCAGCGGTGTGTCGTTCCCGGGTGCGATGTGCGCCGTGACGTCCGTCCACTCGTCGGTCTCGGGCGGGAACTCGCCCACCAGGTGTCCGGCGTGCCAGCCGCCCAGTTGCCATCCGGCCTGCGCCGCCAGCCGTTCCACCTCGGCGTACAGCTGCTTGCCGGTGATGTCCGGATCGGCCTCGAAGGCGCGGCGCCCGGCTGCGAAGAGTTCCGGCAGATCGTCCCGGAGCCGGTGCTTCACGGGGTCGTCGCCGAGGACGAAGGTGCGCCCGAAGTCGGCCTCGAACTCTTCGAAGATCGGCCCGAAGTCCGCGAAGGCGATGTCGTCGGCCGCGATGGTGCGGTCCGGCGGGTTCTCCTTGTACGGCAGGAGGGTGTTGGGTCCGGACCGCACGATCCGCTTGTGCCAGTAGTGCGTCGTGCCGAACATCTCGTTCGCCAGGTCACGGATGTGGTCGCTCACCTCGCGTTCGCCCCGGCCCGCGGCGACCAGGCCCCGCTCCTCGATCTCGGCGAACAGGTCAGCCGCCTTGGCCTGGGCGTCCAGCAGCCGCGCCACGCGCGTGGATTCATCCGACATACCGCCGACCGTACGTATTCCGCTCCGCCCCCGGCAAGCCTCCGCCCCTGCGGGGGACAGCGGCACGGATGCACGGATTGCCCAGGCGAGTGGTTGCACAAACTGCATGAATGCATCACATTGAGTGCCTTTACGGGCGCGGCACGGCTCGCCGCGCACCCCGAGGGCCGACGCTGGCGGTGCCCAATCCAGGCAGGCGCTGGTCGCCTGCGGTGAAAGGAGATCTCTATGCGTGTATCCCAGTTCGCGGCTGCGCTCGGCGTGGCGGCCGCCATGGTCCTCGGCGGCGCGGTGAGCGCCGGCGCGGTCACACCGGCGTCGTCAGCGGCCGGTGCCCACGTGTCGCACGACGACGACCACGGACGCGACGGACGGCACGGGTACCACCACGGCCGTCACCACCACCACCATCACCACGGGTGGTTCGGGCACCGGCACCACCGGCACGACTACCGCTGACGCGTGAGCGGGCTGCCCTGGCGCCCTCAGGGGTGCCAGGGCAGCCCGCGCTGTGACCGGCGATCCACCGCTCGGCGAGTTCGAGCACGGCGAGGCCGATCCGCCGGTCGTGGGCCGGCCAGACCCCGCTCGTACCGGTCCGCGAGGACCCGTGGTCAGTACGCGGGCTTCACGGCTCCGGCGGGAAGTTTCCCGCCGTCCTTCCGGACCACGCTGCACAGCACGTGGCGGAACCCGGCCTCCCACTCCTTGTCGGTGGAGTACCAGCCCGACATCTCCTGTCCCTGGCCCCGGGCCCAGTCGACGCCGTACTTCTCCTGGCAGAGCTCTCCCATGTCGACGCTGTCCGGCGAGCCGTCGCCCGAGGCCCAGGTCCAGCCGACCATCTGCTCGTCGTGCGGCTTGTCGCAGCTCACCAGGGTCATGTCGTATGTGTCGTCATCGTTCTCCTTGGCGTTGATGCAGTCACCCGGGCCCAACTGCGTGCTGTACACCTCGTCGCCCAGCTTGCGGAAGTCGCCGAGCGGGCCGCCGAGGGTGGCGTTCTTCAGGAAGAGCAGGCAGGCCGAGGCAGGCGGCTCGCTCTGCCCGGGCTCGGGCGTGAGGACGTACAGCACCGGGTCGGCCATGGTGCCGCGCAGCTCGGCGGTGCGCCGGGTGCACTCGTCCCGTACGGCCTCCGTGCCGGACGCCGCCACGGTCGTGATGACCTGGCCGTCGGGGTTGTCGTCGTAGCAGTCGACGAGCTTCAGGCCGGGCTGCCCCTTGAACTTCCCGTGCTTCCAGTCGGCGTCGACGCACTGCCCCGGCGTGAGCTCCTCGCGCAATCCGGCCTGCCTGCCGTACGGATACGCGCTGCGGGTCAGGGTCAGGGTCGGGGACGGAGTCGCGACGACCTTCGCCGCCCCGTCCTTCGCGGCGGGGAACGTGGTGGAGCCGAGCGCGAACCCACCGCCCCCGACCAGCACGGCGGCGAGCGTCAGCAGCGCGGCGGTGTGCCGAACCGAGGCGCGGGGGGTGGGCGCGGGCTCCCCCGGGCCTTTGGGCACGGGCAGCGACGCGCTGCGGGTGGTCCCGGTCCCCGTCGCCGCGGCCTCCGCGAGCAGTTCGGCCGCCTGCGCCGCCTGCGTACGGTCCAACGGGTCCTTGGCCAGCAGCCCCATGATGACGCGGCTGAGCGGGCCGCTCGCCCGCCGCGGCACGGCGGGTTCCGTCGTGAGCCGCTCGAAGGGGGCGGTGCCCTCGACGGCGAGGTAGAGGGTGACGCCGAGTGAGAACAGGTCGGACGCGGGAGTCGCCTCGCCGCCGGACAGCCGCTCCGGCGCCAGGTAGCCCGGGGTGCCGACCAGCATGCCGCTCCGGGTGATCCGGGTCTCGCGGGGCCGCAGCGAGATGCCGTAGTCCGTGAGCAGGACCCGGCGGTCGGGGACGCCCGAATGGTCCGGCGCCAGCAGGATGTTGGAGGGCTTCACGTCCCGGTGGATGATGCCGAGCCGGTGCCCGGCGGAGAGCCCGTCGAGGGCGGCCGCCCCGATCCGGGCCACCTCGCCGCTCGGCAGCGGGCCGCGCTCCTTGAGGACGGCGTGCAGGTCCCGCGTACCCGGCAGGTACTCCATCACGATCCACGGTCGGTCGTCGTCCTCCAGCACGTCGTACACCGTGACGACGTTCGGGTGTTCGCGCAGCTGCGCCGCCTTGAGTGCCTCCTTGCGCCCCCGGCCGACGAGGTCGCCGATGACCGCGTCCGGCTCGTGCGGTACGTCGATCTCCTTGACCGCGACGAGCGCCCGGAGCTCCTCGTCCTCGGCCAGCCAGACGCTTCCCCCGCCGCCGGAACCCAGCCGCTGCCTCAGCCGGTACCGTCCGGCAATGACCCGTTCCCGTTCCTGTTCCCGAGCCATCAGAGGTATCCCCCTCGCCCGTGAGTGACCAGCGGCCGGAAGGCGGCCCGTACATCGGACTTGGACGGGTCGACGTACCTGTCCGACGGCGAGTAGCCGAAGAAGGACTCGGGGCAGCTCGTGCCGTTGATCTGGATCTTGCGGTTGGCGATGAGCTTGCCGGTACGCAACTCGTAGACCTTCACCGGGATCGCGATCCTGTCGAAGGACACGTCCGAGATCGCACCTGAGTCCTGGTTCCTGTACGTGCATGTCTCGACGGAGGATCCGAAGCCGTCCTCGCCCATGCAGACCACCAGGACTGCGTTGGTGGGGTCGTCGGCCTTCCAGGAGCCGGGGAGCCGGTCCGAGTAGTCGTCGGCGGAGTCGTCATCGGCGTAGAACAGCGCGCGGTTGACGCCCTTGCCGACGGGCTTGGCGCCGCTGTACTTCGCCGGGTGGGAGCAGTACTCGGGCTGCGAGCCGGTCCCGTCCGCGAGCAGGCTGCGGACGTTGTCCAGCTCGATGCTCTGCGTGGCCTTCCTGAGTCCCTTGCGGGCCTTGTCCGTGAGGTCGTTGCCGGGGTACTGGTTGAGCAGCTGCTCATACTGCGTCCGGGCGTCCTCCCAGTTGCCGGCCGCCATGAGTTTGTCGCCGCATCCGAGATGTGCGGCGGGTGCGACCCGCGCGGCGGTGTCGGCGGACCGGTCCAGTACGTCGTGGCTCGGCTTCCGGTCGCGGAGCCAGTCGGTGACGGTGACGGTGTCGCAGGGGTCCTTGGCGGGCAGGCCGTCGAGGAACCCGTTCAGGGTCGCTTCGACCGTCTTGTCGTTGCCGGGCTCCGCGAGGACCGAGGCGAGGGTGCCGAATCCTTCCTCCAGGGCAGCGGTGTATCCGTTGAGCGCGGTGGCCAGATCGGTCCGGGCCGTCCGCAGCCGGTTGCACGCCCGTACGGTCCCGTCGCCTCGGGCGGTCAGCGGGGCATCGGCGATGCGGGGGCCGAACCACACCCCGCTCTGGGCGGTCAACACCTCGGCGCAGTCGCCGCGTTCGCGGGCCTCGTTGACGCTGCGGTCGATCCGGGAGGCGTCGTAGCGCAGGAGCCCCACGGCCAGGAGCACCGGAAGCGTGAGGCCGAGCGCGATGAGGCGCTGCTCGCGCGCCCCGAACCGCCCGGAGTGCCCACCCACCAGGGACCGCGCAAGGGACCACCCGTGTGCGATGACGGCCGCCCACCATACGAGCACGACGGCCTCGCACCACGGCCGGGCGACCGAGGCAGCCCCGCAGACGAGCGCGGCCGTGACCACCACGGCGGCAACGGCGAGTTTGCGCCTGCCCAGCAACAGGTAGCCGACGCCGAGCAGTGAGGCGTTGCCGAGGGCCACGGCCAGCGGATCACGTGCGCGGGCCCCGATGTGCGTCCGGTTGTCCATCCTGATCTCCCCCTGTCACGGTACGAGTGCGAGTCGTCCGCATTGTTCGCCGCCGGTCCGGGACCGGTCCCGGGGCCGCGAGGGAGTGGGTTCGTCAGGCGGCGTCGATCAGCGCCAGGTCCATCGGTACGAGGGTGGTCGATGCCAGCAGTGCCCGGATCAGGTGGTCGTTGAGCGCGTTGCCGACCGGCTCTCCGAGCTCCTCGCGGGTCAGCCAGGGCACGCCGTCGCGGGACAGCCGCGTGCGGACGCCGTTGACCAGGTGCTCGACGCGCTTGTCCGTCCAGCCGGCGCCCGGCTGCGACTCGGCGAGCTCGGCGGCCGTCTGCCGCCAGGTGAGCGGCTGCGGCCGGGGCTCGTGCAGCAGGTACCGCCGGCCGAGCACGACGAGGGCGAGCTTCTCCTGTTCGGTGAGCGCCCACACGTGCGGCGGGCGGGTGACGTCCCCGTGCCGCGGTACCGGCCGCTCGCTCTCGGGGCCGGTGACGAAGACCTCCATCAGGTGCTCGCGGCCACGCGAACCGCCCACGAACAGCGGGGTGTAGCCGGTGTCGAGCGGTAGCGGCTCCTCGTCCCGGAACAGCAGCCGGGCCCCGGCGCACCGGATCGGCAGCCGTCCGGCGTTGCTCACCCACCAGCGGCCGCCCCGGTGGGTCAGGGTGCCCTGGTGGCGGCTGACCTGCGGGTCGTCCTCGCCGAGGCAGACGTGCACCTCGGGCCGGTTGCGGCCGAACAGGACCTCGCGGCCCTCCCCGGGTCCCAGCGTCATGCCGCCGGTCAGCGCGAGCGCGAAGACGGTGCCCGGCAGCGGCGCGGACGCGCCCCGGGCGAGGCTGCCGTGGGTGGCGGGCAGGCGCCGGCCCACGGCATCGGGTCTTCCCGGCACAGTCACGTCACTTCTCCGGCAGTCGCTTCGCGATGTTCCGTACGACGACGGCCGCGAACCCCGCAGCGCTGTCGCACAGTTGCTTGGCCGGAAGTGGCGCGTACACGGTCAGCTGGAACAGCTCGGTGGTGCGGTCGCCGGCGGAGTCCGTGTAGGTGCGGTGGGGGGTCCGTACGGTGCAGCTGTCGTCCTCGGCCTCGTCCGCGATGGAGTAGCTCTTCGTGCCGGCGACGTTCACCAGCTTTCCGTCCTCGGCGTCCAGCGAGTCGTCGCGGCTGAACTGGATCTCCACCTCGCGATTGCCGTCGTCGCTCGACCAGTCGCAGTCCCAGGAGCCGAAGCCGCGGTCCTGGTTGTCCACCTTGACGCCGGGAAGCCGCTTGAGCTCGGTGGCGTCGAGCAGCGTGCAGGCGTCGACCCGGGCCAGGGAGTTCACGGCCGGTGGCGATGAGCGCCGGGGGACCGGGCCGTCGGCCAGTACGCCGACCACGTGATCGGTGCCGGCGTCGGCCAGCGCGCACGGATCGGGCGACGGAGTGCCGAGCTGCTTCCCGATGACGCGGATCTGCTTGCCGTCGGTGGTCAGGACGGCCCGTTCGCAGGCCTTCCCGTCCTGCTTCAGTGTCACGACCGTGAGGTTGCCGACCATCCGGGTGGACAGGATGTCGTCGAACTCGTCCCGGTTGGCGTCGAGGTTGACCTGGACGTCGGCGTTGTCATCACCGCTGTTGTTCTGCACCAGGACGTCGCAGCGATCGAACTCCCCATAGTCCGGGGCCAGTTCGGTGCCGCCGAAGCGGCTCAGCGAGGCGGCGTCGAGCAGCTTGCAGGGATCCGCTGTACGGGCGTCACCGATGGCGCCCGCCCGTGCGGTGGCCGAGGGTTTCGCGTCCGTGGCGACGGTCCGGCCCTTCGAGGCCCACGGGCCGAGGAGGACGAGACCGGCCGTGACCGCCCCCGCCGTGACCAGCGCCACCGCCGTGATCACCAGGGGGCGGCGGCTACGGCGTACGGGGTCCGGCGGCCCGGGCTCCGGCAGCGGATCCTGGATGTCCTGGAGCGGCGGGGCGGCGTGCGTCAGCAGCTCCCGTGCCCTGGCGGCGTCGGGCCGGCGCCGGGGCTCCACCTCCAGCAACGCGGCGAGCGGCTCGGCCAGCGGGCCGGCCCGGAGCGCGGGCTCGATGTGTCCCTCGACGGCCCTGGCCAGGTACGCCATGAGGTGCTCGGCTTCCCCGTACGGCGACCGGCCCTCGACCGCCGCGTACAGGGAGGCGCCCAGGGAGAACACGTCGGATTTCTTCCCCGCGGGCTGCCCCTTGGCCACCTCGGGGGCCAGATAACGGGGTTTGCCACGCACGCTGCCCGTCCCGCTCTGCGTGGCGTCGTTCCAGAGGGCCCGGGAGATCCCGAAGTCGGTGAGTCTCGCGACGCCTTCGTCGGTGATGAGGATGTTCTCCGGCGTCACATCTCCGTGCACCACGCCCTCGCTGTGGGACTTCACCAGGGCGTCCGCGATCTGGCAGCCGATCGGCCCGGCCTCCTCCGGCGTGAGCAGGCCACGCTCCGTGACGATCTGCGCGAGGCTGCGCGAGGGTACGTACTCCATGATGATCCAGCCGGTGGCGCCCTCGTCGACGAAGTCGAACACGCCCACGATGTTCGGGTGGTGCAGCCGCCCGGCGTTGCGCGCCTCGGCCATGAGCCGCTGCGCTGCCCGATCGTCGTCCAGGCGCGCGCGCTTGACCGCGACCGGCCGCTCAAGCCGTTGGTCCCATGCCTGCCAGACGACACCCATCCCGCCGGTTCCGATGGGCTCCTGCAAGAGATACCGGCCGGCGATCCTGTCCCCGGCCCCTGGCGCCACCAGCACCGCCCCACTCCTCGCCGCCGCTCGCGCGCATGGTCCTGCCGCCACGCTTGTCCTGCCCCACGGTGACGGAGCGTACTCAGACCCGGCTCAGCAGTGATCAGATTCACAGGACTTCGTACGGACCTGCTCACAACCCGCACAGCGCACGGGCCTCGGGGGTTTTCAGTCGGCGTCGGCGACGATGGAGCCGACGCGTTCGGCCAGGGTCGGGTCGCGGCGGACCAGGAGGGTCGCGTAGGCGACGGCGAGGAGCAGGATGGCCAGGGCCGCGTAGGGGAACCAGTTGTACGGCGCGGGCTGGCCGGGCTTGGCGAGGTAGTAGAGCGGGACCAGGATGGCCAGCGCGCCGAGTGCGGGCAGTACGAGGTGCCGGATCACGCGGAACTCCTGCGGCCGGTATCTGCGGTAGTACAGCGGCAAGGCGATGTTGGAGGCGAGGTAGACCAGCAGGATCAGGATGGTGCCGAGCGTCGAGGACTCGGTGAAGAAGACCACGGGGTTCATCGAGCCGCCCTGGTCGCCCAGCAGGTGGCCCAGCCCCCAGCCGCCGATGATCAACAGGGCGATGGCGGTGAAGGTGACGATCGCGTTGGTCGGGGTGCGGCGGGTGGGGTGGACGTAGCCGAAGAAGGACGGGAGGAGTCCTTCGCGTCCGGCGTTGAACACCAGGCGGGCCTGGGAGTTGATGCCGGCGACGAGCACGCCGAGGGTGGAGGTCAGGCCGCCCAGGTAGGCAGCGAAGGCCAGTACGCCGAGGGTGCTGTGGGCCACTTCGACGAAGGGGATCTGGGCGGCGGCGAGCTTGTCCACGTCGTAGTCGAAGCCGGTCA
This sequence comes from Streptomyces sp. NBC_01537, assembly GCF_045040445.1. Lineage (NCBI taxonomy): Bacteria > Bacillati > Actinomycetota > Actinomycetes > Kitasatosporales > Streptomycetaceae > Streptomyces > Streptomyces sp. NBC_01537. Next base: position 3,153,861 of record NZ_CP109392.1, read on the forward strand.
CCGTGGCGTAGGAGAAGAGCACATAGCTCGCCGACATGATCGCCACGGAGGAGAAGACCGCGCGTCCGACGTTGCGCCGCGGGTTCTCCGTCTCCTCGGCCAGCGCCGCCGAGTTCTCCCAGCCGATGAAGAGGTACACCGCCAGCGGGAAGCCCGCGGCCAGGCCCTTGAAGCCGCGGCTGATGTGGCTGGGCAGGAACGGGTCGAACGAGAGGTGGCCGCGGTTGTTGACGATCGCCGCGATCGAGACCACGACCAGCACCAGCATCTCGACGCCGAAGAAGTAGCCGGCCCACTTGGTGGAGACCACGATCCCGCGCAACATCAGCACCACCGCGACCCCGGTGAGCAGCAGTGTCCAGATGATCCACGGCAGATCGACGCCGGTGTAGTGGTGCAGGGTGATCTGTACGAACCCGCCGGAGATCGCGATGACCGAAGCCATCGCGATGATGTAGCCCAGCGCCGCCAGCAGGGCCGTGGTCACCGCGCTGACCGGTCCGAAGGTCTTGCCGACGAAGGTGATGAAGCTGCCCGCCGAGGGGTGTGCCCGGGAGAACTGCGCCAGCGTGTTGCCCAGCAGCGCGACCGCGATGCCCGCGGCGACGATGGTCAGCGGGGAGGCCACGCCCGCGGTGGTGGCGAGGAAGGCGAAGCCGAAGAAGAAGCTCATGGCCGGGCCGACATTGGCCATGGTGGCGGCGGCGATGTCCGCCATGCCGAGGACGCCGCCGCGCAGTCGCTGCGGTGTGCGTACGGCGGGGCCCGACGAGGACAACGGACCGGCTCCGGGGTCTGTCATGGCGGCAGCTCCTTCTGCGGTGTGGCGTTGTGCCGGTGCGGCGGCGTGGTGGGTGTGTGGGGTCCTCGACGCTGAGGCCGGCCCGGCCTGGCGTCAGCCCAGCCGGGCACGCTGGTGGGCCTTCACCGCGCGCACGGCCGGGTCCGTCGCGCCACGGCCGAGCTCGGCGAGCAGCTCGGCGTGGCAGCGGTTCTGCGCCCGCACCATCGCGGGCTCGGGGACCGGCTGCAGCAGGCACAGCCGGCCGAGCAGGTCGGCGGCGAACTCCCGGATCCCGGAGCCGCCGAGGGTCTCCGCGAGGTCCAGGTGGAAGCGGGCCTCCAGTTCGAGCAGCCGGGTCGGGTCCTCGGCCACGTCCATCTCGGTGACCAGTGCCTGGAGGCGTTCCAGCTGCTCGGGTGGGACCTCGCCGGAGCTGTGGGCCACGAGGCCGCATTCGAGCAGAAGGTGGAAGGCGTCCAGCGAGGCCGCCTCCTCCTCGTTGTGCAGCAGGGCGACGACCGCGTCCCAGCCCGGCGCGATGAAGGTCCCGCCCGCGCGCCCGCGCCGGCGGTCGAGCAGGCCGTCCTGGCACATGCCCTCCAGCGCGCGGCGGACGGTGATCTCGCTGATCCCCAGCTCGTCGGCGAGGACGCCGACATCCGGCAGGCGGTCACCCGGAATCAGGGTCGCCAGCCGCACCCGCAGCGCGATGCGGGATCGGACGAGCTCGGATCCGCTCTGGCCCGACCCGGGCAGGGCACGGGCGTGTCCCACCCCGGTGACCGATGCCGCCCGCTCCGGCCCTGGCTGGTTGTAGGGCCCGAACTTGCCCGCTGCGTTCACCACGACGCCACCCTAACGGCCGGTCGAGCGGGATCAGGTGGGCGTTGGACATGGGGACTCCCAGGGCGAGGGGTGTCACAACGGACGAATCAACGCCGTGATGCATGAAAAATTAGAGCATGGTGAACATTTAAACAAGGCTCCACCCGCAACCACCCCACCCAAGATGTGGCAGGTCAGCCGGGGTACGGCTCATCCAGGGCGGAGCCCCGCTCGGACAGCGCGGGAAAAACGGGCGATCCGACCCCCTTGTTTTATCTGATCGCCGTGAACTATTTTCCTCGGCGTCACCCCATGCGACACGTGATCACTCGCACAGGCACGTCCCTGTCCACACCCACTCCCTGGATGTCGAGATGACGATACGTCCCCCTCTTCCGACCGCCAACCCCAAGACCAGCGGTGAGAGCCCCACAGCAGGATCCGGTCTCCAGGCCGGACTGAAGAACCGCCATCTGTCCATGATCGCCATCGGCGGCGTGATCGGCGCCGGCCTGTTCGTCGGCTCCGGCTCCGGGATCGCGACCGCGGGCCCCGGCATCCTGCTGTCGTACCTCCTGGTCGGCGTGCTGGTCGTCCTGGTCATGCGGATGCTCGGTGAGATGGCCGCGGCCAACCCGACCTCCGGTTCGTTCTCCGCGTACGCGGACCGGGCGCTGGGCCGCTGGGCGGGCTTCTCGATCGGCTGGCTCTACTGGTTCTTCTGGGTCGTGGTGCTGGCCGTCGAGGCGACCGCCGGGGCCAAGATCCTGGAGGGCTGGATCCCGGCGGTCCCGCAGTGGGCATGGGCGCTGATCGTGATGGTCGTGCTGACCGTCTCCAACCTTGCCTCGGTCGCGTCCTACGGTGAGTTCGAGTTCTGGTTCGCCGGGATCAAGGTCGTGGCGATCACCGCGTTCATCGTGATCGGCCTGCTGGCGGTCTTCGGGATCCTGCCGGGCGTCCACAGCGACACAGCCGGGCTGTCCAACCTGACCTCGCACGGCGGCTTCCTGCCCAACGGGCCCGGCACCATCCTCACCGGTGTGCTGATGGTCGTCTTCTCCTTCATGGGCAGCGAGATCGTCACCCTGGCCGCCGGTGAGTCCGAGGACCCGCAGCGCGCGGTCACCAAGGCCACCAACAGCGTCATCTGGCGGATCGCCGTCTTCTACCTCGGCTCGATCTTCATCGTGCTGACGCTGCTGCCCTGGAACTCCGCCTCCATCACCAAGGACGGCTCCTACGTCGCCGCGCTCGACTCGCTCGGCATCGCGCACGCCGGCCAGGTCATGAACTTCATCGTCCTGACCTCCGTCCTGTCCTGCCTCAACTCCGGCCTCTACACCGCCTCCCGCATGGCCTTCTCCCTCGGCCGCCGCGGCGACGCCCCCGCCGCCTTCGGCCGTACGGCCCGTCAGGGCGTACCGCAGACGGCGATCCTGGCATCGGTGGTCTTCGGCTTCGTGGCGGTCTACTTCAACTACGCCTACCCGGACACCGTCTTCCTGTTCCTGCTCAACTCCTCCGGTGCGATCGCGCTGTTCGTGTGGCTGGTGATCTGCTTCTCGCAGCTGCGGATGCGCCGCATCATCCAGGCGGAGTCGCCGGAGAAGCTGGTCGTGCGGATGTGGCTCTTCCCGTACCTGACCTGGGCGACCATCGCGCTGATCGTCTTCGTCCTCGGCTACATGCTCACCGACACCGCCTCCGGCGGCGGCCGGGACCAGGTGGTGCTGTCCACGGTCGTCGCGCTCGGGGTGGTGGGCATCGCGGTGCTGCGCCAGCGGCTGACCTCCAGGCGCGCCAAGTACGCGGTCTCCGCGAGGTAGGAGCAGAGCCTCCGTCCCGGCCGCAGCGTGATGGCGGCCGGGACGGGGGTTGTGCAAAACGTTTTGGATCCTTAGCGTCCGGTCTCGACGGAAGGATCCATGATGCGGCGACTGATCGTGACGTCCTGCTCGGTGCTCGTGGTGCCCGAGCGGGGCCTGTGCCGGGTGGAAGCGGACCAGGACATCCTGGTCGAGGACGGAGTGATCGCCTGGCTGGGTCCGGCGGGCTCCGGGCCGGACCCAGCGGGGGCGGAGACCGTGGACGGTACGGGAATGGTCGCCGTCCCCGGCCTGGTCAACGCGCACACGCACGGCCCGATGGTGCTGATGCGCGGCGCCGCCGAGGACGTGAGCGTCGAGGCCTGGTTCAACGAGCGGGTCTGGCCGATGGAGGTCAACCTCACCCCCGACGATGTCGGCCTCGGCGCGGAGCTGGCCTGCGCCGAGATGCTGCTCAGCGGGGTGACCGCGTTCGCCGACCACTACTTCCACGCCGAGCGGATCGCGCAGGCCGCCGTACGCACCGGAATCCGGGCCGACATCGCACCGACGTACTTCAGCAGCCGGGGCCGGGCGGCACTGGAGGAGAGCGCCGCGACCGCCGCCGCGCTGCACGGCACGGGCGGCGGACGGATCACCGCGTCGCTCGGTCCGCATGCGCCGTACACCGTGGACGACGCGGACCTGACCCGGGTCGCGGAGCTGGCGCGGGAGATGGGCGTACGGGTCCACATCCATGCCGCCGAGCACCTGGAGCAGACCGAGTCGAGCCTCGCGCGGCGCGGCGTCACCCCCATCGGGGTGCTGGAGCAGACCGGGGTGCTGGACGCCGGGGCGCTGATCGCCCACGGCTGCGGCATCACGGCCGCCGACCTGCCGCTGCTGGAGGCGCACCGGGACCGGACGGGCGTGGCGTGCTGCCCGAAGGTGTACCTGAAGCACGCGCTGAACCCGCTCACCCCCGTACGGAGCCTGCTGGAGGCGGGCGTCGCCGTCGGGGCGGGAACGGACGGGGCGGCCGGGCACAACACGCTGGACGTGTGGGAGGCGATGCGGCTCATCGCGCTGACCCAGAAGCAGGCGGAGCGGGACGCGACCTGGATGACGGTGTCGGACACCCTCCGGCTCGCCACCCACGGCGGCGCCCGGGCTCTCGGGCTCGGGGACCGGATCGGCGCGCTGGAGCCGGGCCGGGCGGCGGACATCGTGCTGGTCGACCTGGGCGGCCCGCACTGCCGGCCGGTGCACGATCCGCTGGCCGCCCTGGTCTACAGCGCCCGGGCGAGCGACGTACGCACGGTCCTGGTCGACGGGCGGGTCGTGGTGCGCGACGGGCGGCTGCTGACCGTGGACCTGCCGGGGCTGCTGGCCGAGATCGAGGCACGGGTGCCCGCGCTGCTGGACACCTCGCACGGCACGGCGGTGCAGCACTATGCCCCGTGACCGGGACGAGGACGAGGGCCGCCGCCGGATGCGTCGGCCCGCCTCCATCAAGGACGTGGCCGCCCACGCCCGGGTGAGCCCGACCACGGTGTCCCACGTGCTGAGCGGCAACCGGCCGGTCGCGCCGGAGACCGCCGAGCGGGTCCGCGCGGTGGTCAGCCGGCTCGGCTACGTACCGGCCTCGACGGCCCGCAACCTGCAGGCCGGCTCGACCAACGTCATAGGGCTGCTGGTGCCCGACATCACCAACCAGTTCTTCGCCGAGCTGGCGAAGGGGGTCGAGGACGCCGCCCACGACCTGGGCTACGGGGTCATCCTGTGCAACACCGAGTTCGACCCCGAGCGCGAGGACCGCTATCTGGAGCTGCTGCGCGGCCGGTTCATCGATGGCATGGTGTACGCGTCCGGCTCGCCGCCCTCCCGCGACCGGCTGGCATCGCTGCTGGGCCGCTTCCCCATCGCCCTGGCCGACGAGGTCGTCCCCGGCCTGCTGGAGCAGACCATCCTGGTCACCGCCGACCACCGCGCGGGCGGCCGTCTCGTGGGGCAGCACCTGCGGGAGCTGGGCCACCGCCGGGTGCTGGCGGTCAGCGGTCCGGTGGACCTGGTCAGCAGCCTGGAGCGGATCGCCGGGTTCCGGGAGGCGTTCGGCGACGAGGGGGTCACCGAGGTCGAGGGCGCCTTCGTCGAGCGGTCCGGCTACGACGTGGTGGCGGCGGCCCTGGACGGCCACGGCCCGCGCGACTTCACGGCGGTGTTCGCCGCCAACGACCTCATGGCGCTCGGCGCGGTCGCCGCCCTGGAGGACGCCGGGCTCCGCGTCCCGGACGACGTCTCGGTGGCCGGCTTCGACGACATCATGCTCGCCGGCCGCGTCCACCCTTCCCTCACCACCGTCCACCAGCCGGCGTACGACGTCGGCCGCACGGCCGCCGCCCAGCTGCTGCAGTACGTCCACCGGGGCGAGGTCCCGCCTGCTTCCCGGCACATCCTGCCGGTGCGGCTGCGGGTGCGCGGCAGCACGGCCCCCGTCGTGGGCTTAGGGCCTGTCCGGCCGATCTTGGCCGGGCCCGCGACGCCTGGCACGGCACCTCGCGGCGTTGCCGAAACGCCCTCAGGAAACCACCCTGAGGGCGCTCCGGCGCCTTGCGATGCACCGCACCAGACGCCGCGGCCTATCCGACCAAGATCGGCCGGACAGACCCTAGCTCCCTGACCCCCGAACGCCGGACGGGCCGGCAAACACCTCCAACGAAAGGCCGCACAGCGATGCCCCATGTCCTCCTCGTGGGTGAGTCATGGTTCACCCACTCCATCCACCACAAGGGTTTCGACTCCTTCCACAGCTCCGAGTACGTCGAAGGGGCGGACGCCTTCCTCGGCGCGCTGCGCGATCGCGGCCACGAGGTGACGTACGTGCCGTCGCACGAGATACCCCGCCGACTGCCCACGACCGCCGAGGGGTTCGCCCCGTACGACGTCGTCGTGATCAGCGATGTCGGGGCCAACAGCTTCCAGCTCCCGCCGGAGACATTCGGCCACTCGCGGCCCTCGCCGGACCGGACCGAGCTGCTGCGGGCGTATGTCGAGGGCGGCGGGGGCCTGTTGATGGTGGGCGGCTATCTCACCTTCACCGGCATCGACGCCAAGGCCCGCTGGGGCCGTACGCCGCTGGCGGCCGCGCTGCCGGTCGGGCTGCACGACCGGGACGACCGGGTGGAGCTGCCGGCCGGGGCCGCGCCCCGGGTCGTCGCCGGGCACCCGGTGGTGGACGGGCTGGGCGGGCCGGACGGGACATGGCCGGATCTGCTCGGGCTCAACGAGGTGACCGTACGGGACGGGGCCGAGCTGCTCGCCGAGTGCGGCGGCCATCCGCTCCTGGTGGTCGGCGGATACGGCGCCGGGCGGTCCGCGGCCTTCACCTCCGACCTCGCCCCGCACTGGGCCCCGCCGGGCTTTCTCGCCTGGGAGGGCTACCCGGAGCTGTGGGACCGGCTGGTCCGCTGGCTGTCCCAGGCCGTGAGAGAGGACGTCTGATGGTCACCCCGCACATCTCGGCCGCCCCCGGCGACTTCGCCCCGGACGTGCTGATGCCCGGCGACCCACGCCGGGCCCGGCGCATCGCCGAAACGTTCCTGCAGAACGCCCGCCTCGTCACCGAAGTACGCGGCATCGAGGGCTGGACCGGCACCTACCAGGGCAGACCGCTGTCCGTCCTGGCCTCCGGCATGGGCATGCCGTCGGTCACGATCTACGCCACCGAACTCTTCCGCTTCTACGGGGTGCGCAGCATCGTCCGCGTCGGCACCGCCGGCGGCATACCCGCCTCGGTGGGCCTGCGCGATGTCGTCGTGGCCACCGCCGCCCACACCGACTCCGCGATGAGCAGCCATCGCATCGACGGCGTGCACCTGAGCCACGCCGCCTCCTTCGACCTGGCACGAGCGGCCGCCCGCGCGGCCGAGGAAACCGGAACGGGCGTGCACATCGGGCCGGTGTTCACCAGCGACCACTTCTACCTCGACCGCCCGGGCCTGTTCGGGCGATTGGAGGCGCACGGCACCCTCGCCGTCGAGATGGAGGCCGCCGGCCTCTACGCGACCGCCGCCGCCGAGGGCGGCCACGCACTGGCCGTACTGACGGTCAGCGACCACGTGAGCCGGGAAGAAGCGCTCACCTCGGCCGAGCGCGAGGCGGATTTCGACCGCGCCGTCACGATCGCGGCCACCGCACTGCTCACTGCCCGGCCCCGGCAGCAGGAAACATTCTCCTAACACAGAGGCGTATAGCCAAAACGTTTTGCATTGCATAGCTTTCGGCCAATGGCAAAAGAAGTTCCCCCGGTCGAGAAGGAGAACGCAACAATGAACAAGATCAAAATCCTGGGGGCTGTCGCCGCGCTCTCCATCACACTCGCCGGATGCGGCGCGTCAACCTCCTCGACCGCTACGGACTCCGGGAAATCCGGAAAGCCGAGAATCAAGTTCGTGATCAACGGAAACCTCGGCGACCGTTCCTTCTTCGACTCGGCGTACGCGGGCCTGAAGAGAACCGAGAAGGATCTCGGTTACAGCCTGAAGGTCGTCGAGCTGGGCAGCGACCGTACGAAGTGGGCCGCCGGATTCGAGGACGCCGCCTCCGGCGACGACTACGACGTGCTCGCCGCGGGCACCTTCGACACCGTCGACTTCATCTCCAAACTGGCCCCGGAGTACCCGCAGAAGAAGTTCTGGCTCTTCGACGCGGCCGTCGACTACACGGGCAAGAGCGGCTGTTCCAACAAGTGCGCCAATGTTTACTCGGTCACCTTCAAGCAGAACGAAGCCGCTTATCTGGCCGGATTCCTCGCCGACAAGCTGGCCGCCGCCAAGGCTCTTCCCGGCAGTCCCGGCAACGGGAAGGTGGGACTGATGGGCGGGGTGAAGATACCGGTCATCGAGGACTTCGTCGTGGGCTTCAAGGCGGGGTTCAAGGCGGCCGGCGGAAATCCCTCCTCCGGTGTGCTGGTGCAGTACGTCGGCGGTGACAACCCGTTCGGCGATCCGGCGAAGGGCAAGGAAATCGCCTCGGCGATGTACGCGCAAGGGGCCGACCTGGTGTGGCCGGTGGCCGGTTCGTCGGGCCTCGGGGTCTTCGAGTCGGCGGTCGCCGCCAAGCGGTACACCTTCGGCGTCGACTCCGACCAGTACAAGACGCTCACCGACGCCGACCAGCGGCAGACCGTCGTCACCTCCATCCTCAAGAACGCCGGCAACGCGCTCTACCTGGCGGCCAAGGCCAACAAGGCCGGCACCCTCGCCTACGGCAAGAGCGCCGCCGTCGGCCTGGCCGAGGACGGCGTGGGCTACGTGGACAACGCCAACTTCGACAAGCTCGTGCCCGCCGCCCTGCGCGCCGAGCTGAAGGAGCAGGCCGCGAAGGTCAAGTCCGGCGCCGTCACGGTCCCTTCGGCCTTCTGATTCCTGACCTCTGCTCTCTGAGGAGTACTGGTGGAACACCTGGACAAGCCCCCTCCCGCCCTGGAGGTCACCGGCCTGGGCAAGACCTACCCCAACGGCACCCGCGCCGTCAGCGACGTCGACCTGGAGATACCGGGCGGCGAGATCCGGGCGATCGTCGGCCAGAACGGCGCCGGCAAGTCCACCCTGATGAAGCTGCTGTACGGGCTGGAGCACCCGTCGGCCGGACGGATCCGCATCCGTGGCCTGCAGGTCAGGCTGTCGGGCCCGCAGGACGCCATCACCCTCGGGGTGGGCATGGTCCACCAGAACCTCATGCTGGTCCCGTCGTTCACCATCGCCGAGAACGTCGTCCTCGGCGTCGAGCCGGGCCGCGCGAGCCGCGTCGACCGGGCCGCCGCCGCCGAGCGCACCGCCGCACTGGCCGAGGAGGCGGGCCTGGCCGTCGACCCGGAGGCCCGGGTCGACCAGGTGTCCGTGGGAATGCGGCAGCGCGCCGAGATCCTCAAGGCCCTGCACCGGGGCGCCCGCATCCTCATCCTCGACGAGCCCACCGCCGTCCTCACCCCGCAGGAGACCACGGACCTCTTCGAGGCCGTCCGCAGGCTCCGCGACTCCGGCATGACGGTGCTGTTCATCTCCCACAAGCTCAAGGAGGTACGGGAGATCAGCGACCGGGTGACGGTGATGCGCGCCGGATCCGTGGTCGGCACCGTACGAACCGAAGAGGCCAGCGCCGCCCGGCTGGCGTCCATGATGGTCGGCCGGGAGATGTCCCTGGAGGTCCCGAGGTCACCCGCGCGGCCCGGGGCCACCGTGCTGCGGGTGCGGGACCTCGCGGGACCGTCGGTGCACGGTGTCTCGTTCGCCATCGCCGCCGGGGAGATCGTCGGCCTCGCGGGCGTCGAGGGCAACGGCCAGACCGAACTGGTGGAGCTCCTCGCCGGACTGCGCCGCCCCACCGCCGGCTCCGTGACCGTCGACGACACCGACGTCACCCACCTCGACGCGGCGGCCCACCGCCGGGCGGGCATCGCCCACGTACCGGAGGACCGGCTGTCCAACGGCGCGGCCCTGGACCAGTCCATCGCCGACAACCTCATCGTCGACCGCTACGACCGCCCCCCGCTCGCCCGGCGCGGCACACTGCGCACGCGCCGAGTACGCGACCTGGCGGAGGAGCTGATCCGCCGCTACGCGATCCGGGCCCCGCACCCCTCCGTACCGGCCGGGGCGCTGTCCGGCGGCAACCTGCAGAAGGTGGTCGTCGCCCGCGAACTGTCCTCCGGGCCACGCCTGTTGCTGGCCGCCCAGCTCACCCGGGGCGTGGACATCGGCGCCATGCACTTCATGTACGAGCGGCTCGTCGAAGCCCGCGACGCGGGCGCTGCGGTCCTGCTGGTCTCCGCCGACCTGGGCGAACTGCTGGCGCTCTCCGACCGGTTGCTGGTGATCAAGGACGGCCGGCTGGTCGCCCGCTTCGACGACCCGGCCGGTCTCACCGAGGAGGCCACCGGCCTCTACATGCTCGGCGTGGAGCAGCACACCGACGAGCGGATCACGGCAGGTGTCGGATGACCACGACCGTGAAGACCATGAAGACCTCGGAGACCGAGGAGCCGGAGGGCCGCAGCGCCTTCCTGGCCGCCCGGCGGAGTTCGACGGCCGTAGAGCTGACGATGACGGTGCTGACCGTCGCCGTCGCCGTCCTCATCGCCTTCCTGGTGGTCCTGGCGACCGGCAAGGACGCCTCAGGCGCCCTGAACGCCCTGCTCACCGGCCCCCTGGACCGCACCCCCCGGATCGGCCGCTGGCTCGCCGACGCCACGACGCTGTCGCTGCTCGGCCTGTCCGTCGCGATCCCCTTCCGGGCCCGGCAGATCAGCCTCGGCGCCGAGGGCCAGGTGTACGCGGGGGCGCTGGCGAGCGCGCTGGTGGCGATCCACGTCCCGCTGCCGCCGGTCGCCGCCGTACTCGTGCCACTGGGCGCCGCCGCCCTCGCCGGTGCCGCGCTGGGCGCGGTGCCGGGGGTGATGAAGGCACGCCTCGGGGCCAACGAGATCGTGGCCACGCTCATGCTCAACGCCGTCGTCGTGCGCGTCTTCGACTACCTGCTCACCGACCACCTCAAGTCCCCCGCCAGCGCCGCCATCCAGTCCGACCCGGTCCGCCCGGACTCTGCGCTGCCGCTGCTCTCGGACTTCTTCGGCGTCCCCCTCGACCAGGCCAACGTCGGCCTGTTCGGCATGCTCGCGGTCGCCGCCGCCGTGTGGTTCCTGCTCGCCAGGACGCCCCTGGGCTACCGCATCCGCATGACCGGCTCCAACCCGGAATTCGCCCTGTACGGCGGCATCGACGTGCCGCGCACCATCGAGTGGAGCTTCGTCATCGGCGGCGCGCTGGCCGGGCTGGCCGGCGCCCACCTCGCCCTCGGGGTGTACGGGGGGCTGCAGCCCGACATGGCCGGGGGCCTGGCCTTCGAGGGCATCGTCGTCGCCCTGCTGGCCCGCAACAACCCGGTCGGAGTCGTCGCCGCCGCGCTTCTCTACTCGTACCTGCGGGTCGGCGGCGACGTGATGGAGCAGCAGACCGACGTCGGGTCCGAGGCCGTGACGATCATCCAGGCGGTCATCGTGCTGCTCGTAACCGCCCGGGCGCTGCCCGAACTCGTCAAGCGCCACCTGGCGCGGAAGGAGGCCGGCCGGTGAACTCCGTCCTCGAAGTCGTGCTGAGCACCGGTTTCCTCGCGGCGATCCTGCGGGTGTCGACGCCGTACGTACTCGCCGCCCTCGGCGGGCTGCTCGCCGAGCGGGCCGGTGTCCCCAACATCGCCCTGGAAGGCTCCATGCTCACCGCCGCCTGCACCGGGGCCCTGGTCGCCGGATACAGCGGCTCGGTGTGGGCCGGGGCCGCCTGCGGGATCACCGCCGGGGCGCTGCTCACCCTGCTGCTGGGGGTGCTGCACCTGTATCTGGGCGCGGACGCGATCATCGCGGGCATCGGCCTCAACCTGCTGGCGTCCGGCGCGACCGCGTACACCGTGTACGCGCTGCTGGGCGACAAGGGCGGCACCAGCCGGCTGCACAGCGGTGCGCTGCCCTCGGTCCGCCTCCCGTTGATCGAGGACATCCCGGGCCTCGGCCCGGTGCTCAGCGGGCAGAACCTGATGACCTGGGTGGCGCTGGCCGCCGCCCCGGTCGTCGCCTGGCTGCTGTACCGCGCCCGCTTCGGCTTCCATCTGCGCGCGGTCGGCGAGTTCCCGGAGGCGGCGCGCTCGGTCGGCATCCATGTCCACCGGGTCCAGTTCCTCGCGCTGGCGCTCAGCGGCGCGCTGGCCGGGGCCGCCGGGGTGTTCCTCAGCATGGGCGCCGTCTCCTTCTTCGTCACCGGCATGACGGCCGGGCGCGGCTACATCGCCCTGGCCGCCGTCTTCCTCGGCGCGCTCCGCCCCTGGGGCGTCTTCCTGGCCGCACTCGGCTTCGGCGCGGCCGAGGCCCTCGCCGTACAGCTCGGCAACCTCGACATCCCGTCGCAGCTGGTCTCGGCCATCCCGTATGTCTTCACCCTGCTGGCCCTGGCGTTCTTCGCCTGGCGCCGCCTCGTCAAGGAGTCCGTATGAACGTCCGTGCCGCCACCCGCGCCCGGATCGTCGCTTCCGTCGTCGTCCTCGCCTCGCTCCCGGCCCTCACCGGCGCCTCGGCCGCCGACCGCGACAGCGGCGTACGGCTGGACTTCATCGGGGAGCAGGAGCTGCCGAACGCCATGGCCTTCCAGGGCACCACCGTCGGCGGGCTGTCGGCCATCAGTTACGACGCGAGGACGGGCTCGTACTACGTCATCAGCGACGACCGTTCGCAGACCGGCCCCGCCCGCTTCTACACCGTCCGCCTGGACTTCGCCGACAGCCGCCTCAGCGGCGTCGAACTCACCGGCACCCAGCCCTTGCTGCGCCCGGACGGCACCACCTACCCGCCCACCTCGACCGCCACCGGCGCCGTCGCCCCGGACCCGGAGGGCATCGCCGTCGACCCACGCGACGGCAGTCTCGCCTGGACGAGCGAGGGCGAGCGCATCGTGCCGGCCGACGGCCCCGCCGTCCTCGGCGACCCCTGGATCCGGCGCGCCACGACAACCGGCGAGTACACCGGGCAGCTCCCGCTCCCCCCGCAGCTGCACATGAACTCCCAGTCCACCGGCCCCCGCCGCAACCAGACCCTGGAAGGCGTCACCTTCACCCCAGACGGCCGCCAGATCGTCACCGCCATGGAGGACCCCCTCTACCAGGACGGCGACGACCCCACCCCAGCCCACGGCGCGCTCACCCGCCTCACCGTCCACGACGCGCGGACCGGCCTGCCGACAGCGCAGTACGCGTATCCGCTGGAGCCGCTGTTCGCCACTCCCCCGGACGGCAGCACCGACACCAACGGCGTCAGCGACCTGGTCGCGCTCGGCCACGACCGCTTCCTTGTCCTGGAACGGGCCTCCATATTCAGCGCCAACAACTGGAAGGCCCGCATCTTCCTGGTCGACCTGCACGGCGCCACCGACGTCCTCGGCCGCGACTCCCTGGCCGACGGCCCCGTGCAGCCGGTCCGCAAGACGCTCGTGACAGACCTGTCCGACATCGCCGGCCTGCCCCGGGTGGACAACATCGAGGGCATCACGCTCGGCCCCCGCCTGCCCGACGGCCGCCGCACCGTCGTCCTGGTGTCGGACGACAACTTCGCCTCACGCGAGGTGACCCAGTTCATCGCCCTGGCCGCCCACGGCATCTGACAAGGATCCGTTACGTAGGATCGCCGTACGCAAAAGTCCCCGACGGCCTAGGGCCTGTCCGGTCGATCTCGGTCGGACAGGCCGCGGCGTCCGGTGTGGTGCATCGCAAGGCGCCGGAGCGCCCGCAGGGTGGTTTCCTGTGGGCGCTCCGGCAACGCCGCGAGGTGCCGTGCTGGGCGTCGCGGACCCGGCCAAGATCGACCGGACAGGCCCTAGTGCCCGGGGGGAGGACAGGTGTGGATGTGACTCCGCTGGTGAGCCGGACGGCCGAGCTGGAGCGCCTGGACGCTGTGCTCGACAGGACACTCGGTGGGGACGGCGGTTCGGCCGTGGTGGACCTGGCCGGGGCGGCGGGCATCGGGAAGAGCCGGCTCATGGCCGAGTTCTGCCGCAGGGCGCGGGCCCGGGGGATGACGGTGCTGCGCGGCCGGGCCACCGAGTATGAACGGCACATCCCGTACCGGCCGTTCAGCGATGCGCTCGGCGGCCGGAAAACGGAATTGAAGGACGACCGGTTCGGGCTGTACCGGTCCGTGGCGAAGCTGCTCGCAGGGATTGCCGGGGCCGGGCCCGGTCGGGGGCTCGTCGTGGCACTGGACGACCTGCACTGGGCGGACCCGGCGTCCCTGGAACTCCTCGACCACCTCGTACGCCATCCCCCGGACGCCCCCGTGGTGATGGTCGTGGCCCGTCGCGACCGTCAGACCGCGGCCTCCCTCGCCGCCGCGCTCACCCGGGGCATCGACCTGGGCACGGTGCTCCGGCTGGACCTCGGACCGCTCACCGAGCGCGCGTGCGTCGAGATCCTGGCCCCCGATCTGGCCCCCGGCCTGCCGCCCGGCCGGGCCGCCGAGCTGTACGCCGCCAGCGAAGGCAACCCGCTGTACTTCCTCGCCCTCCTCCAAGCCGAACAGGCCCGGGGACACGACTCGTCACCGCACTCCACCGGGCTCGGCTCCCTCCTGCTGGACGAACTGACGCCGCTGACCGCCGTGCAGCGCCGTACCGCCGAGGCGGTGGCCGTCCTCGGCGACCACGGCACCGCCGCCCTGCTGGCCGTGGTGACCGGCCGGGACGAGGCCGGGATCCGCGCGGACCTGGAGGCGCTGGCCGGCCGCGATCTGCTGCGTCCGGGCCCCGTCGGTCGGTGGAGGCTGCGCCATCCGGTGCTGCGGGCCCTGGTGTACGAGTGCACCGACCCCGTACCACGCATCCACATGCACAGCCTTGCCGCGGCCGGACTGGCCGACGCCGGCGCCCCCGCCACCGAACGCGCCCACCACGTCGAGCGGTCGCTGACCGGCTGGGACCCGCAGGCCGTCGCCGTACTGGCCGAAGCGGCCGAACGATCCGCCGCCACCGCACCCGCGAGCAGCGCCCACTGGCTGGGCGTCGCCCTCGGGCACCTGCCCGACCAGCCGCAACACGCCACGCTGCGCCGTGACCTGATGCTGCGCAGGGCCCGGGTCCTGGGCGTGTGCGGGGGGCTGCGGGAGAGCCGGGACCTGCTGCACCAAGTGATCGCCATGTCGCCACCTGGCGAGCCCGGGGCGACCGGCGTGCGGACCTCTGCCGTGACGCTCTGCGCCGCGATCGAGCGCTACCTCGGGCGCTACACCGAGGCGGTCGCGCTGCTCCGCCGCGAACTCTCCCGTACGCCGGGCCCGCCTCCCGCAGAGGCCCTCGAACTCGGCCTGGAACTGGGTTCGTCCGCCCCGCTCGCCACCGCATACCCGCAGGTGCGTGCCGACGTCGCCCGCACCCTCGGCCTGGCCCGGTCACTGGGCGACGAGGCCGCCGAGGCGGGCGCGCTCGCGATCGCCGCCCTCGGCGAGACGTACGAAGGCGAGATGCCCGCCGCCCGGGAGGCCACCGACCAGGCGGCGCAGCTCATCGACGCACTCACCGATCACGACCTCGCGGACCTCTGCGAGCCGCTGGCCCGCCTCGGCTGGGCGGAGGCGTTCCTGGAGCGTTACGCCGACGCCGAACGGCACGCCGACCGGGGCCTGGCCGTCGCCCGGCGCGGCGGCCAGCTCTATGTCCTGCCGCACCTGCTGCTGTGCAAGGCGCAAGTCCACCTGCAGACCCTCCGGGTCGACTCGGCCGTGGAACTCACGGACGAGGCCGAGACCATCGCCCGCGGCATCGGCAGCGACGAGCTGCTGGCCTTTGTCCTGGCCAACAAGGCCCATGCCCTGACCTACGCGCTTCCGCCGGGCGACCGGACCGCACTGGAGGTGGCCGAGGAAGCGGTGGCCGCAGCCGGAACGAGCACCAACTGGTGGGCGTCCATCGCCTGGTGCCTGCTCGGGCAGGCGGCACTGTACGCCGGCGATCCGCATCGCGCGCGGAGCGCCGTCCTGCACGCGGGAGGCGAGGACCTGAAAGCCCTCCATCCGTCCATGCGCCCACTCATCCTGGAGGTTCTGGTCACCTCCGCCGTCATCACCGGCGACACGGACTCCGCGACGGCCTGGGCGGAGCGGGCCCGCAAGGAGGCGGAGCAGCTGGACCTGCCGGCGCAGCGGGCCTCGGCGCTGCGCAGCACCGCCCAGTGCCTGCTCGCCGGCGGCGACACGGCAGCGGCCGCCGAACTGTTCGAGGAAGCCGCGGCGTTCGCGGCCCGCGGGGGCACGGTCCTGTGGGAGGCGTTCGGCCTGCTGATCGGAGCCCCCGTGACCGCGGCCGCCGGCCACCCGGACCGTGCCCTCGCCATGTGGGAGCGGGCCCGGCGCCTCGCCGTGACCGGCGGTGCCCGTCAACTGACCGGACTGGCGGACGTGATCCGCCCCACCGTGTCCGGCATGCCGACGGCCGGCGACGGGCCCGCCGCCGTGTTCCTGTCCTTTTCCCCACGCGAACAGGAGATCGCCGCCCTGGTCGCCGAAGGCCTGACCTCCTCCGCGATCGCCGCCCGGCTCTACCTCAGCCCCCGCACGGTCGAGACCCATCTCGGCCGTATCTACCGCAAGGCCGGCGTCACTTCGCGGGCCGCCCTCGCCGTCCTCATCGCTCGGACCGCGGCGAGCGACGGGACGCCCGGCATCACCTGATGGCTTGGACCGGAACCCGTTGGGTGCTCGCGAGATGGGTTGCCACGGCGAGTCAAGCCGCGAGGACACGAAGGCACATCAGTCGAACTACATAATGTGGTTACGCAATTTCGGCGGCCACCCGCTGCCACGTCCGCCGGCGGGCCCTTCCCCCTGTGGACGCCGCCTTCGCGGCTCACAGCGCTGTCACAGCGATGTTGTACAAAAGTGCCATGGACGGAAAGCGGAAGTCAGCGTTCTGCCCCCGGCTCGGGTTGCCGGGGCAGAACGGGGACCCCGGCGCATGGTGCGCGTTCGTCCAGAAGGGGGCGTCGTGGCTGAGGCGTATGACGGGTCGGGGCGGCGTGCGGGCATGGCGCCGTTCGTCAGCAGGGCAGCGGAGATCGGTCTGCTGGACTCGCTGCTGGAGGGCCTCGGGGAGGGCGGTCCGGCGGTCGTCGACATCACCGGCGAGGCCGGTATCGGCAAGAGCCGGCTGCTGGCGGAGTTCGGCGCGCGGGCTCGCCGCCGGGGGCTGACCGTGCTGCGGGGCTGGGCCACGGAGTACGAGCGGCACAGCCCGTTCCGGCCGTTCGCCGACGCGTTCGCCGACCTCGACGCACGGGCGCTGCGAGCCTTTCCCGCGTTGGCGGAGCTCCCCGCTGTGCTGCGAGGCGACATCGAAGAAGCAGGCGCGCCGGGTGCGGGTGACCGTTTCGGCCTGTACCAGGCGGCGGTCGCCGTACTGAGCCGTCTGGGCGGCGCCGGGCTGGTGGTGATACTGGACGACCTGCACTGGGCCGACCCGGCGTCGCTGGAACTTCTCGACCACCTCATCAGGCACCCCGTACCGGCGCCGCTGGTGCTCGTCGTCTCTCGCCGTGACCGTCAGGCGCCGGCAACGCTCCCCACCGCGCTGGCCGATGGCGTGGACACCGGGGCGGTGCTACGGCTCGCTCTGGGGCCGCTCGGCGAACGCGACTGCGTCGAAGAACTGGCCGGCGACCTGCCGCAGCCGCAGGCGGCCGAGCTCTACGCGGCGAGCGAGGGCAATCCGCTGTACTTCCTCGCTCTCCTCCAGGCCCATCGCGGGGCGCGGCTGCCCCGGACGCCTTTCTCAACGCCCCCGGCCGCTGCCGCGTACGGCGGCCCGGACGGTCTGCCCGCCGGCCTCGAGGCGCTGCTGCTCGCCGAACTGTCACCGCTGAGCCCGATGGAACGCCTCACCGTCGAGGCCGCCGCGGTCCTCGGGGACCACACCACTCCCGCCATGATCGGCGCCCTCACCGACTCCGACGTCACCGACGTCATCCAGGCGCTGGACCAGGTGATGCGGCGCGACCTCGTCCGGCCGGGCCAGGGAGGACGACGGCTGGCGCTGCGCCACCCGCTGATCCGGACCCTGGTCCACGAAAGCATCAACCCCTGGCGGCGCGAAGAGCTCCACCGGCGGGCGGCTGCGGAACTGGCCCGGGCCGGCGCGTCCGTCGTCGAGCGGGCACACCACCTCGAACAGTCGCTGACCCGCTGGGATGCGCAGGCGGCCACGGTACTGACCGAAGCCGCCGAGCAGACGGCCGCGACCGCTCCCGCCACCTCCGCCCACTGGCTGAAGGTCGTGCTGCGGCTTCTGCCGGACACCCCCGAACACCTTTCCGGGCGCCGCAGACTGATGCTGCTGCGCGCCCGCGCGCTCGGCGTGAGCGGCGGGCTGAAGGAGAGCCGGGACCTGCTGCACCAGGTGATCGAAATGCCTGGTGCGGACGCCGACGCCGACGCCATCCGCACCTCCGCGGTCGTCCACTGTTCCCTGGTGGAACGTCATCTCGGCCGGTTTCAGGAGTGCGAGGCGATGCTGCGCCGCGAACTGGCCCGGTCGCCTGGAAGACCGCGTTCCCAGACCATCGATCTCCGCCTGGAACTGGGCTTCTGCGGGCTGATGTCCGCTGTCCGCTTTCCGGATATGAGGTCGGAGGTCGCCGAGGCTCTGACGATGGCTCGTTCTCTCGGTGACGAGATCCGTGAGGTGCGCGCCCTGGCGCTCGCCGCCATGGGCGAGGCGTACGAGGGCGACGTGGCCGCCGCCCGGAAGTTCGCCGAACCTGCGGCCAGGCTCGCGGACGCGCTCACCGACAACGACCTCGCCGCTCTGTGTGAATCCCTGTGCATACTCGGCTGGGCCGAGGCATTCCTGGAGAGCTACACCGACGCCGCGCGGCACGCCGACCGGGGGCTGGAGATCGCCCGGCGTACCGGCCAGCTCTACCTGTTGCCGCAGATCCTGGTGTGCAAGGCCTATATCGACCTCACTACCTGTCGGATCACAAACGCGTTGGAGCTGGTCGAGGAGGCCGCGGCCATCGCGCGTGCCCTGGGCAGTGGCGAACTGCTGGCCTTCGCCCTGGCGTTCAGAGCCCAGGTCCTGCTACAGGCCCGTCCTCCGGGCGATCCCGGCCCGCTGGCCTGCGCCGAGGAGGCCGTGGCGGCGGCCGGTACCAACGACAGTTGGTGGGCGTCGCTGGCCTGGTGCATGCTCGCCTACGCGGCGCTGAGCGCCGGCGATCCGCACCGAGTGCCGGACGTCCTGGTGCACGCCGGCGGTGGAAGCGGCCTGCGGCGGCTGCAGCCCTCGGTACGCCCCACTTATCTGGAACTGCTCGTCACCGCCGCCGTCGCCACCGGCGACGTGGAAGGCGCCGAACGCTGGGCCGAGCGCGCCCACAAGGAGGCCGAACAGCTCGGCCTGCCCCTCCAGCGGAGCGCAGCGCTGCGCTGCCTCGCCCACGTCGCCGCGCACCGCGGTGACGCGGCCGAGGCGGCCCGGATGTTCTCCGAAGCCGCGGCGGACAGCGCGCGGTCCGGGGCGTCACTTCGGGAGGCGCAATCCCTGCTGCTCGGCGCTCCCCTCATGAAAGCCGCCGGCGACGGCTCCCGGGCGGCCGTCATGTGGCGCCGTGGCTCCCGCCTGGCCTCAGAAGGCGGAGCGCGGCTACTTGCCGGCCTGGCCGAACGGGTGCGCCCTGCGGTGTTCGGGGTTCCGTCCCGCACGTCCGACCCGGTCGGCGGCCTGACCGGGTTGACCGCACGCGAACGGGAGATCGCCGAGCTGGTCGCGGAAGGGCTCACCAACCAGACGATCGCCACCAGGCTCTACCTCAGCCCACGCACCGTCGAGAGTCACGTGGCCCGGGTCTACCGCAAGACGGGGGTGTCCTCCCGCGCCGCGCTGGCCTCCCTGGTGGCCCGCAGCGGCACGGCGTCCCCAGGGTCGGGGCCGGGGCCGGACGGTACGTAGAGCCCTTGCGTAGTTCAACTGATGTGCCTGTGGCGGGCAGCTGTGACAGTCGAACCCATGCGAACTGGCCTCGGTCAACGATCCGCACCGGTCCCGCCAACGCCGGGCTCGGTGCGATTCTCCGTACTCGGCCCGCTCACCGTGGAGGTGTCGGGCCGGACACTTCCGCTCGGTCCGCTCAAGCAACGGCTGGTCCTCGCCCTGCTGCTGTGCCGCCCCAACACGCTGGTCTCGGTCGACCTGCTGACCGAGGCGGTGTGGCAGGAGGAGCCGCCGAGAACCGCGCGCAAGAACCTCCAGGTCTACATCTCGGCGCTGCGCAAGCTGCTGTGCGAGGCAGGGGCGGGGAATCGCCTTGTTCACCGCACAGGGAGCTATCTGCTCCAGCTGGCCGAACCCGAACTGGACGCCCTGCGGTTCCGGACCCTCGCCCGGTCCGGGCGCGAGGCCGCCGTCAACGGCACCTTCGGGACCGCGGCCAGGCTGTTCCGGCAGTCGCTGGACGTGTGGAGCGGACCCCCGCTTCCGGAACTGAGCCGGTTCCCGTTGATCCAGGCCGAGGCGGACCGGCTGACCAACCGCTACCTGGGCGTCTGCGAGGACTGGGCCGAGGCCGCCCTGGAGTCCGGGCAGACCCGCGAGGTCGCCGACACCCTCGCCGACCTGGTGGAACAACACCCGTCGCGCGAGCGGCTCACGGCTGTGCAGATGACCGCCCTGCATCGGTCCGGGCGTCAGTCCGAGGCACTGGCGGCCTACGACGGACTGCGACAGCACCTGTCGCGTGAACTCGGCCTGGCGCCGAGCCAAGCGCTGGAGACGCTCTACCGCGCGATCCTCGGCGGCAAGGAGGCAGGATCCGGGAACTCGTCCTCCACCGGTACGGGCCGTCACGCCGACCACCCCCGCCACGTCGCAGCCACGCTGCTGCCTCCGGACACCCCGGATTTCACCGGCCGCAGGGACCAGGTGCGCGAGCTGCTGGAGGCGGTCGCGCGCGGTGGCCGGGTCGTCCTCGCGGGGCCGCCAGGCGTGGGTAAGACAGCTCTCGCGGTGCACGTCGCGCACCGCCTGGGTGAGGAGTTCCCTGACGGCACACTCCTGGTGCGGACCCGCGAGGAGGACGGTTCACCGCGGACCGGCGCGTCACTGCTGGCCGAGCTGCGGCGGCTCACGGGGCCGGCCGACCGGATGCCCGATGACGCCGAACAGGCCGCCGCGCTCTGGCGCGCCTGGCTGGCGGACCACAAGGCGCTGATTGTCTTCGACGATGTCCTGGACGAGGCCGGAGTCCGCTCGTTACTGCCCGTCGCAGAGCCCAGCGCGGCCATCGTGACAGCCCGGACCCAGCTCGCCGGGCTCGCTTCGGCCCATCGGATCGAGGTGCCGCCGTACTCCGCGGCGGAAGCCGTCGAACTTCTCACCCGTGTCCTCGGCCTGGGCCGGGTGCGGTCCGACCAGGCCGCCGCCGAGCAGATCGTCGCTCACTGCGGGATGCTGCCCTTGGCCGTACGGGTCAGCGGCCTCAAGCTCGCCGTACTGCGCCACCTCCCGCTCAGCGAGTTCGCGGCCCGCCTCGCCGATCCCCTGACGATGCTGGACGAGCTCGTTGCGGGCGACATCGCGGTCAGGCATCACCTGACCAACGGGTGGCATGACCTGGATGAGGCGGAACGCTCCGCGCTGCACCGCCTCGGGCTCCTGCCGCTGTCGCAGACGTTCACCCTGGACGAGGCCGCTGCGGTGCTGGGCAGCCCGCCAGGAGTCGCCCTGCGCCAGCTGGAACGCCTCATCGAGACCGGAGCGGTGACCTCGCCGCTGAGCGAGGTCACCGCGCACACCGCGTTGTACGCCCTGCCACGGCTGACTCATATCTACGCGCGTGGCCTGGTGGCCCGGGACCTGGCGGGGTGACCCCGGGCCGCGTCAACCGGCCGGGAGCAACGGGAGGAAGTCGCCCTTCCCCTCGAACACACCGTGCAGCGCGAGCAGAACCCCCGCCGAGCCGGTGGCCAGGTCCGCGGAGAAGCGCAGCAGGCCAGCTCCCGGGAAGAACATGCCTTCGTCCCGGTACACCGCGTGCCAGGCCAGCCTGCGGACCGAAGGCAGGGCGTCTTCCGCGGCTTCGGGCCCGTCGAGGAGGCGCTGCACGGCGATCAGCCCGGAGCGGCCCCGGAAAAGCCCCGGCTCCCGTACGAATTCGTAAGCGCAGCCGCGCCGCACGGACGCAACGAAGGAGGCGAGGCGGGCATCGTCGGCGTGAGCCAGGTACTCACGGGCCGCGAGAGCGACGCCGCCACTGCCGCCGTCCAGGTACAGCAGATGGCGGTGGCCGTCCTTCACCTGGACGGTTCCGTCCGGCATGGGCACACAATGTCCGAGTTCCCAGTCGAGGGCGGCCCGCGCCGCCGCGAGACGCCGCTTCTCCCCGGTGATCCGGTACAGCCGGAGATGCAGCAGTGCCGCACCGCTGAGGCCGTGCATCAGCCCTGCTGAGGCGGGCAGTACGAGACCCTCCTGGGAGCCGTCGCGGAGCAGGGCGTCCAGACGGTCGGCGGTGCGCGAGGCCGAGTCCAGCAGTGCCTCGTCTCCGGTACGGACGGCGAAGTGGCACTGGTTCAGTGCCACTCCCGCCCGGCCGCCGAAGAGGCCTGCCCGCATCGGTTCGCCGGCCTCACCGGCCCGGGACAGCAGCTCCAGGGCTTCGTCCCGCAGACCCAGTTCGTCGAGCACCGTCGCCACGCCGTGCAGACCGTCGTAGAGGCCCCGGAGCGAAGCCGGACGAGACCGGCGGGCGGAGGCCACCAGCCATGCGCTGTACTCGGCCGGTACCGGTACGCCCGCTCGGTGCAGCGCGTGCAGGACACCGGCCGCGCCGTGGGCCAGCGTGAACCCGCCTGTGCCGAAGACGGCCGGGTCGCCGGGGAAGAGCCGGTCCTCGCGTTCCGGGGTGGCGCAGGCGTGGATGCCGGCAACGAGCCGGTCCCGGATCGCCTGCCAGTTGGCAGCCGGGTCGGCGAACAGGTCTGCGGGCGCCGCGTCGGGCGTGTCGGGCGTGGAGGAGAGCCGACGGATCACCGGCTTCCTCGGGCCGTCCTCGGGTGAGAGGCGGAAGCGTTCCCGGGCGAACGCCTCCAGCGTTGCGGCCTTGGCGGGATCACGCTGCACCATCTCCACCATCGGCATCAGCATCATCAGCCAGGTCGCCCACAGGGCGTGCTGGTCGGCCTCTGCCCCCTCCGCCCCGGCGGGCGCCACGAACCCCGCGGCACCCACAGGCGGGAGGCCGCGGTCCGTGAGGTCGGCGGCGTACTCGAAGTCCACCAGGACCACCGAGTCGTCCGGGCGCACCATGACGTTGCCGGGGTGCAGGTCGCGGAAGGACAGACCACGTCGGTGCAGTGCGTCCAGTGCTCCGACGAGACCGCCGGTGACAGTGGCCACCCAGCGCACATAAGCGGTGGTCTGCTCTTCGGACGGCTCAAGATGCCTTACCAGCGGGTACCGGCTCACGACGGCTTCGAGCAGTCGCTCGCCCTCGATGTACTCCTCGATCAGGAAGTGGTGTTCCCACACGGTGCGGACTCCGTACACCTGCGGAACGCAGTCGAGGCCCTTGAGCTTTGTGAGCGCCCGGTACTCCCGGTGCAGCCGCTCGACCGCGTCACTGCCGGTGCCGTCCAGCCCGCTGTAGGGCCTCGCCTCCCTGAGTACCACCCGTTCACCGGTATCGCGATGCTCGGCGAGGTAGATGCCGCCCGCGTTGGAGAAGTGGAGGGCCTTGCTGATCACGTAGGGGAAGTCGTCGTCCTTCGCCGCCCGCCGTGCGGACAGGTGGGGTTCCAGCATGGGAGGTACGTCCACCCACTCGGGGATCCGGAACACAGGCCCCCGGTCGTCGGGTACCAGCTCGCCGGAGGGCTTGCGCAGAGCCAGGACCGGCAGGCCGTCGTCGCCCGGGCACCACTGCTCCAGGAAGGCCCCGTACCGCACATGGACAGGGCCCGGGCCGATTCTGAGATCACTCAGGATGTAGGGGCCCGGGTTGCCGTCCAGAGCGGCGGCCAGTTCCGCGACCAACTCGCGGAACCGCTCGTCGTCCTCGGGATAGACAGTGACGAATTTTCCGCTGCTGGAACGCGACATGTTCTTGCCCGTCACGAACAGCAAGGCGCTTGTGCTGCGGAGGAACTTGAACGGCACGCCACGGGCGAGGCAGATCCGCGCGGCGGTGTCGAGTGTCGCCTCGGCCGTCTCCGGCGTGGCGGAGACGTGGATCTTCCAGCCTTGTTCGGCCGGCTGGACCCCGACCGGGATCAGGCTGGTCCACAGCCCGCGCCCGGAGCGCCGCCAGCCCGGAGGGGCCTCGCTGAGAGACAGCGGGTACCGGTCCGCCTCGTCCGCCAGACGGCTCGGTGTCTCGTAGAAATGCCGGTCGGCCACGCAGTAGGCCTGGGTCTCCCGGGGGTCTGGCACGGCTGTTCTCCCATGGGTCTGTCGAGTTCGGACTACGGTGCCGATGACCTGTGCGGCGTCCCGGGTGCGGTGACGTCCGCCGGGGCGGCCCCGGGCTGCTTGCGTACCGACCGGGCTCCGGTCACCACCACGGCGCAGAGCGCGAAGACCGCGCCGAGCAGTCCGAAGGTGGTGCTCGCGCCACAGCCCGACAGCAGGACGCCTCCCACCAGCGGGCCGAGGGGCTGGACCAGCGAAGAGATGAACCCGGCGGCGCTCTGCACCCGGCCGACCATGGCCTGCGGGGTCGCCACCAGCAGCGAAGTGAGGAACCCGATGCTCGCCAGGGATGCCACAGTGATGCACATCGCGCACAACAGACCTATGAGCAGCGTTTTCTGGTTGAGCGTCATGACCACCACCGCCGCCGCGCAGGCCCAGCACGTCCCGCCGATGAGAACCCCGGGACGAATGCCCGGTGGCAGGCGCGGCGCCGCCAGAGCCCCCACCAGCGAACCTGCCGCGGTGAGTGAAACGACCGAGCCGGCGCCGATTCCGGAGCTGCCGCCCCGCGACGCGACGGCCAGCGCCACGAACATGGTGGCGCTGAACGCGGCGTTCATGCCGAGCCCGAAAACGAGCAGGACCGTACGCAGATAGGGCCGGTGCCAGATGAAGGTCACACCGGCGGTGAACTCCTTCTTGCTGAAGGCCGATCCCGCGCTCGGCTCCGGCGCCGAACGGGTGCGCATGAAGGCCAGACAGGTCGTCGACGCAAGCAGCGCGAGGGCCTCGGCCGCGAACGGCATCGCCGGGTGCACGGCGAAGAGGGCTCCGCCGGCCATGGGGCCCACCAGCCGGGCAGCGGCGCCCCTGGCCTGCATCCGCGATGATGCGGTACTCAGCATGTCCTCGGGCACGATGGTCCGGAGCAGGCCCAGTGCCGCCGGCCCGTAAAGACTGTTGATCACTGCGCCGGCGACCGCCACCAGCAGGACCAGGACCAGCGGAGACCGGCCGTTGAGTACGGCGATCGCGAGTGCTCCGGCGGCCGCCAGGCTGCCCACGTCGCACAGCCGCATCAGGCGGCGCCGCTCGACCGAGTCGGCCAGCGCGCCTCCGGGGAGCATGGTCACGAGCAGCGCGCCGACGGACACGGTGCCCACCACGCCCGCCTGGACGGCTGAACCGGTCTGCCGCAGCACCAGGAGGGGAAGGGCGATCGATGACATCTGAGCGCCCAGACCGGCCAGCAGGCCACTGACCCACAACAGGCGGAACTCTCTCATTCCGCCGAGCTTGTTACCGGCAGGCTTGTCACTGCCGGGTGATGAGCGGTTCAAGGCAGCCTTCCGATTGCTCAGGCCCTGAGGGCGGTGAAAGCGGTGTCCGGGACGGTTCCTTCCGGGGAGAGGAACCGTCCCGCACGCGGCAGATGGCCCTACTTCGCCTCGACCACGCTCACGAGGCTCACGCAGCTGCTCTCTGTCTTGGCCGGGTCCTTGCCCTGCAGGTCCAGGACAGAGCTGTGCGCCTCGACCTCGGGCGTGGCCTCGGTCTCGTCGATGACGGGCTCGGTGTTGTCAGACATGGTGATCTCCTGTCCAAAGGCTGGAACAGCCCGACGTGGTTGTCGTCGGGGCTATGCACCAAAAGTTAGGCAGGGCCACTTCGCGACTGGTCAACAGGCGGTTCGATACCGGTATCCGCGCAGTTCAAAGAGCGTTGGCGAAGGCCCGGGCCCAGTGGCGGGACGCGGGCACTTCGGCCCGCCCGACCGTCCTGAGGCCATCCGGTCAGCGGGTATACCGGTCCCGAAGCACTCGCCAACCAGGATCGAACCGCTGCCCCCGAGGCTGCTGAGGACAGCCGCCACGGGCGGCGCACCGACCGTGGCCGGGGAGGGCGCATGGAACTCGCCGAACTCATCGGGCTGCGGCCTGTCCCCTGCGCCGGTCTGCTGCTGACGCTCACCCGGCGCTGCCCGCTGAGCTGCGCGCACTGCTCCACCTCGTCCACGATGGCCGGCGAGGAGCCGGACGCCGGGCAACTGCTCCGGTTCGTCGGCTCGTTCACCCCGAACGACCGTCCCGACGTTGTCATGCTGACGGGCGGTGAGCCGCTGCTGCTGCCCGGTCTGGCGGCCGGCCTTGCCCGCCTGGCCAGGGCGGCCGGTTCCCGTAGCGCGCTCCTCAGCGGGATGTTCTTCGCAAAGGGCGGCCGGATTCCGGCCAGGATCATGCGGGCGATAACGGCCGCCGATCACTTCTCCGCGAGCCTGGACGCCTTCCACGAGAAAGAGGTCCCCCGCGCGGACGTGTTCCGGGCCGTCGGGCAGGTGCTCGACGCCGGGGTGGCTGTCAGCTTCCACCTCGCGGGGTCAGGGCCGGAGGACCCCTATCTCGCCGACGTCACCGCCAACATCCGGCGGGAGTTCGACGACCGCGTGCCCATGCTGGTGAACGAGATCAGACCGCTGGGCCGAGCCGCTGCCTGGGCCACCGCCGCCGTTCCGGCGGCCGGTGGAGGGCGAGTGCTGCCCTGCGCCATGGCCGCCTGGCCGGTGGTGGCCTTCGACGGGACCGTACTGGCCTGCTGCAACCAGCAGGCGGTCGACCGGCGCCCCGCACCCGAACACCTGCGGCTGGGGCACATCGCCGAGGACGGCTGGGCGACCGTACGCCGCCGTTCGCTGGCCTCGCCTGTGCTGCGGATGGTGCGCGCCGTCGGGCCGGGCCACCTGTACAGCCGCTACGGACGTGTGAGTACCGCCCCGGGATACTGCGGCGGCTGCCGGAGTCTGCCTGCCCATCCCGAGGTTATCGCGGGCGCCGTCCGGGACGCATCCGGACCGCTCGGGGAGCTGCTCGACCGCGAGGCGGCCAGGATGCAGACCGAAGCCGGTCCGGTCGAGCTGGTGCGCCGGCACGGCTGCGCGCGATACGCGGAGCTTGTGTCGCTGCCGTTCCCCGTATCCCGGGGGGCTGCGGGGAGCTCGCGATGAGACGTCCGACTGCCTCCGCGGCCCTGCGGGTGAAGCTGGGCCTGGCCGCTCCCACGTTGCGGGCCGCGACGGCCGCGCTGTGGCAGCCGTCCGGTCTCGGCGTGCGCTATCTCGCGTACGTACGGACCATGCACGCCCTGATCCGGGCGTCGGTGCCGCTGATGGAACGGGCGGCCCGGCGCTGCGCGGAACTGCCTGCCGACGACCGGGTCGCGGGCCCGCTCGGCAGGTACTTCGAAGAGCACGCCGAGGAGGAGCGGGGCCACGACGGCTGGCTGCTCAGCGACCTCACCGTGGCAGGGGGTGACCCCGACGCGGTCCTCGGCGGGCTTCCCCCGGTCGGGGTCGCCGAGCTGGCGGGTGCGCAGTACTACTGGATCGAGCACCACCACCCGGTCACCCTGCTCGGCTACATCGCGGTGCTGGAAGGCAACGCCCCGGCGCCCTGGCTGGCGGACCGGCTGGCCGCGGTCACCGGTCTGCCGGAGGCGGCGTTCCGGACCGTGCGCGAGCACGCCGATCTGGACACCGGACACATGGCGGCGCTCGACGAGCTGCTGGACAGTCTCCCGCTGACCACGGGCCAGCAGACAGCGGTGGCCGTCAGCGCCCTGCACACCGCCCGTGGCATTACCCGGCTGTTCCTTCAGCTCGCGAACACCCCATCCGGCGCGGACCCAGGAGGCCTTTCATGACCGACCGCCATGCCACGCTCGGCCGGCTGGAGGCGGCGGGGTTCGCCCTCGACGCGCTCAACGAGGAGCAGCAGGAGGTGCTCCGCCACCTCACCCCGCAGGAACTGGAACTGCTGCTCGACGTCAAGCAGCGACTCGACGAGGTGGGGCCCGAGGTCCAGGCCCACAGCGAGATCGCCGGCGGTGCGCTCTTCTGAGGGCCCGAGGGCCCGCGTCGTCACACCCGATCCGAACCCGCCGGGCCGTCAGGCCGGCCACGCACAGACCAAGGACACCGGTGATGCACTGCTCCTCATGCCGGCGCTCGCTGCCACCCGATGCCCGCTTCTGCCCGTCCTGTGGCTCGCCGTGCGCCCCGGCGGCGCCGGCCGAACCGGTCGAGGGCCGCAAGGTGGTGACCGTCCTGTTCTGCGACCTGGTCGGCTCCACGGCGTTGTCCGGCACTCTCGACCCGGAGACGCTGCGCTCCGTGACGCTTCGTTACTTCGAGCTGATGAGGCAGCAGATATCCGCGCACGGCGGGACAGTGGAGAAGTTCATCGGAGACGCGGTGATGGCCGTGTTCGGCGTGCCGGCCGTGCACGAGGACGACGCCCGTCGCGCTCTGGCCGCGGCCCTGGGGATGCTCGATGCCCTGGAGGGGCTGAACACCGAACTCGACGCGACACTGGGCGTGCGGCTGACGGTCCGGATCGGCGTGACCACCGGTCCGGTGGTGGCCGGCTCCGATGCCTCGGCCCGGCAGACGCTCATCTCGGGCGAAACAGTCAACGTCGCCGCCAGGCTGGAGCAGAACGCCGCGGCCGGCCAGATCCTGATCGGACAGCACACCCTGCTCGCGGCAGGTCCGACGGTCCGCGCGACCGAGGTCGGACCGCTGCTCCTGAAGGGCAAGACCGACGCGGTGACCGCCTACCGGCTGCTCGGGCTCGGCCAGGACGATCCCGGACTGCTGCGTCGCTTCGACGTCGGTTTCGTGGGGCGGGCCGCCGAGCTGGCCATGTTCGACGCGGCGTTGGGACGGGTCGCCGGCGGGCACGGCACGCAGTGCGTCCTGGTCCACGGTGAGGCGGGCCTGGGAAAGACCAGGCTGGTCCGTGAGTGGCTGGACCGTACCGGCGGCCCGGCGGCGCTCCGGGGGGCCGGGCGCTGCCGACCATATGGGGAGCAGGGAAGCCTCCGGCCGCTGGCCGACGCGGTGGCATCGCTCCTGCCGGAGGCAGCGAACGACCCGCACACCCTCTGCGACGCGGCGGGGCTCGCCGACTCCGCTGACCGCGTGAGCATGGCAGAGGCAGTCGCAGTCCTCTCCGACGGGCTGCTGCTCGACGGCACGCCCAACCCCTCGCTGGACGAGACCTGCGCCGCGCTCGTCCGCGTACTGACCGCGCTGTCGAGGCGGCGGCCGGTCGTGCTGGTGATCGACGACTGCCACTGGGCCGGACCGCTGCTGCTCGACGCCCTGGACCGGTTGACCGGGGAACTCGGCCGCGCCGCCGTACTGCTCGTCTGCCTGGCCAGGCCCGAGCTCCTCGACACCCGCCCCGCTTGGGCGAGCGGCTCGTATGCGGTCCGGCCCATGCCGCTGTCCGGTCTGTCGCACGAGGATCTTGCGGTGCTGGCAGCGGAGCTGGTGGAGGTGGGTGCCCACTGGGACGCCGTGGGGACACGGCTGCTGGAGCGGGCGGAGGGCAATCCGCTGCACCTGGAGCAACTGCTGGCGATGGTGTCCGAGACGGGCACGCAGGATGCGCTGCCGCCCACGGTGCAGTCCCTGCTGGGAGCGAGGATCGACGCGCTCGACCCGGACGAGCGCATGGTCCTCGACCTTGCCTCCGTGATCGGCCGGGAGTTCGGCGCCGATGAGCTTGCCGAACTGGCCGGCGGCGGAATCGCCGGCGACGACCTGGTCCGCGCCGCGTTGCCGCGGCTCAGCGGTCGCCGGCTGGTGGAGCCGGCCGACAGGTCAGGCCCCGGGCACATCTCCTTCCGCTTCACCAACGGGCTGGTCCAGGAAGTCGCGTACCAGTCCATGTCGAAGCGGGCACGAGCCGAACGGCACGAACGGGCCGCTGAGCTGCCTTCCGTACAGGCCGGTGGAGAGGGGGCGGTCGGCGGTCACCTGGAGCAGGCGCACCGCTGCCGTGCGGAACTCGGTCTGCTGGACGAGCGAACCGAGGGGCTGCGCCGACGCGCCGCCAGGGCTCTTTCCGGGGCGGGCGCGCAGGCCCTCGCGCGGTCCGACCTCCCCTGGGCCGGTGACCTGCTCACCCGGGCACTGACGCTGTACGGGCCGGACGAGCCGAGCCGTACGCCGGCTGCCCGGCGACTCGGCGAAGTCCAGCTGGCCCTGGGGCACCCGGACGAGGCCCGCTCGCTGCTCGGGGACGTGCTGGCCGCTCCTGCGAATCCGGTTGAGGCAGCTCATGCCCGGCTGGCGTTGGCGGCGGTGGATCCCCAGGCCCGTGCCGGTTCGCCGGCCGAGACCGCCCGGGCCGCGCTGCCGGTGTTCGAGGCCGCACATGATGAACTCGGGCAGGCACGGGCGTGTCTGCGCATGGCGCAGCAACGCCAGTCGCAGGGCCGGCACGGCGAGGCGGACCGCTTGCTCACCCGCGCTATCGCCCATGCGGTGCACGCGGACGGCGAGCCCGAACGGGCCGCCGCCCTGGGGGCTGTGGGCATCTCCCTGTGGCGGGGCCCGGAACCGGTTGCGGAGGCGGTGGCCCGGTGCCGCGGTCTGCTCGCCGAGCACGGCCGGGAACGGCGGACCGTCAGGATGACGCTGAACTGCCCGCTGGCCGTCCTCCTTGCCCTCCAGGACAGGCAGGACGCGGCCCGGGACTGCCTGGTGGAGGCCGGACAGCTGGCCGATGAACTCGGCTATGCGGAGGCCCAGGTCTTCATCCCGGTGTTCACCGCCATGGTGGAGACACTGGCAGGCAACCAGCAGCAGGCGATCGGGCTGCTGGAAGCCGCCGCGGATGCCGCCCGGCGAACGGGCGCCGTGACGCTGTCGCGCACTGTGACCGTCGAGTCCGCCCGGCTCCTTCTCGACACCGGGCAGCAGGACGCCGCGCTGGACATGCTCGGCCCCCCAACGGCGGGGTCCGGTGAGCCACTCACCGACGCGGTCGACCTGGACGGCTTGCACAGCCGAATCGCCGCTGCCCAGGGACGCCCCGACCAGGCTGTGCTGCTGGCCACGCGCGCGGTCGACGCGGCGGCACTGACCGACTCCCCGGTCGTCCAGGCACTCGCCGCACTCGACCAGGCGCACACCTACCGGCTGTTGGGCCGGCGCAGGGAAGCGGCGGCGGCAGCGGCCACGGCAGCGGCACGGTTCTCGGCCAAGGGCCACCGGCCGGGGATGCGCTGGGCCACCGCGCTCAGCAAATCCGCCGGGCCGGGCAGAGAGGAATGGACGCGATGACGACCGCCGGAACCGAGCAGGGCCACGGGCTCACCTGGAGTCTGCGAGGCAGACGCCCCGAAGACCTTCCGGTGGCGGCGGACAGCGAGTCCGCGCCGCCCACCCGGTCCGCCGACGGTGGCACCGGACGCGGGGTGCGAGTCTGCGTGGTCGACTCCGGCGTCGAACGGGACCACCCTCTGGTGGGCCGGGTGGACGGCTCGTGGGTCGTGGTCAAGGACGACACCGGCATCCGGGTCCAGGAGACGGACACCGGTGACACCTGCGGCCATGGCACCGCCTGCGCCGGAATCATCCGCCGGACCGCGCCGGACTGCGAGCTCTACAGCGTGCGGGTACTCGGCGAGCGCTTCTCCGGCACCGGCGAGGTGCTGCTCGCCGGGCTGCGGTGGGCCGTACAGCAGGGATTCGACGTGGTGAACCTCAGCCTGTCCACCACCCGGACGCGTTTCGCCGAGGAGCTCCACGCCCTCGCGGACGAGGCCTACTTCGCTCGTACGGTGATCGTCGCCTCCGCCCACAACACTCCCGTGGAGAGCTTCCCCTGGCGGTTCGCCTCCGTCATCTCGGTCGGCAGCCACCAGGAGGACGACCCCGGGCTGTATCTGTACAACCCCGAACCCCCGGTGGAGTTCTTCGCACCGGGGCAGAACGTGCAGGTCGCCTGGCTGGGCGGCGCGACCATCCGGACCACGGGCAACAGCTTCGCCACTCCCTTCGTCACCGGGCTGTGCGCCCGAATCCTGTCCAGACACCCCCGGATGACGCCCTTTCAGCTCAAGAGCGCGCTCTACCTCTCAGCGGCCAATGTCCATGTCGTGCCCGGCGCCACCCCGTAGCAGAGGAGTCACATGCCCCGCAGAACCGAATCCGCTGACCCTGCCTCCGGCCCTGCCTCCCCTGGCCCGGCCGACGATCCGCTGGCTCTGGACCTCCTCAGGTCCGTCGTCGAAGTCGCCCGCGCCATCTTCGGCGCCCAGGCCGGCTCGGTCCTGCTGCTCGACGAAGCGACCGACGAGCTGGTCTTCCAGGCCGTCTCCGGGCAGGGCGAGGGATTCCTGGTGGGGCGGCGTATGCCGGCCGGCACCGGCATCGCGGGCTGGGTGGCCACCTCGGGGGAGCCCATGGTGGTCGACGATCTCTCGAAGAACCGCTCCTTCGACCGCTCGGTGGCGGAGTCCACCGAGTACGTTCCCGACTCGCTGATGGCCGCCCCCCTGATCCACGGCGACCGCGTACTCGGCGTGCTCGAAGTCCTCGACCCCGCTCCCCAGGCCCGCTCCAGCCTCCCCGAACTCGAACTGCTCGCTCTCTTCGCGCGGCAGGCCGCGATCGCCCTGCGCATCATCGCGGACCGGCGCACGGATCAGGGCGGCGCTCCCAGCGGCCTCGCCGCGGACCGGCGCGCCGCGGCGGTCCGCCTGGTGGAGGAACTGGAGAGGCTGCTGGCCGACACCACCGGCCGGTGAGCGGCACGCCGGTTTCGTCACACAACCCCGAGGAGAATCCCCGTGCTTGAGGCTCTCGCCGAGGCGCTCGCGGACAAGCAGTACTACGCCCCTCTCGCCACGATCGCCGACCCCGGACCGCGATTCGCTCCCGGGCGGGCGCCGTCCGGCTGGCGTGGAACAGAGCAGGACATCTGGACGGTCTGGAGCAGCCCGCAGGTCCAACGTGCCGACCAGGGCTGGAAGATTCATGTCTCGGCACGACTGGAACGGGCACAGCACGTCCTCGACGTGGTGGCGGACATATGTTTCACCGAGAACGTGACGTTCAAGCATGTCGCCGCCCGGGTCTTCTTCGTTTTCCTCCATCACAAACATGCCGATCGGGCGCAGGCGGGAAAGTTCTGCGCCATCTATCCGCCGGACACCGAGACCGCGCGACGGCTCCTCGACCTCCTCTCGGACGCGCTGCAAGGGGAGGAGGGGGCCTATGTTCTCTCCGACCGCCGCTACCGGGACTCACGGACCGTCCACTACCGATACGGCGCGTTCAAACGCCGAAGCCGGCTGCTGCCCGACGGCACCAGGGAAGAACTCGTCCGCGACGGCGCTGGTCGCGATGTCGCGGACATCCGCCGGCCTGCCTTCTTCCTTCCCGACGGCGTCACCGACCCTTTCGTCGCCGAGGAACCGGTGGATCACGAGGGTCCGATCCTCATCCGTGACTACGAGATCATCAGAGTGCTGCAGCCGAGCAACGCCGGCGGGGCGTACCAGGCACGGGACACCCGTACCGGACGTGTCGTCTTCATCAAGGAGGCCCGCGCCCACAACGGCCTCACCTGGGACGGCACCAGTGCGCAGGAGCAGTTGCGCCATGAGCACAAGGTGCTCAGCATCGTGCACAAAGCGGCGCCTGGAGTGTGCCCGGAGCCGCTGGACCACTTCACGGAGTGGGAGCACGACTTCCTCGTCATGGAGCATGTCGCGGGAGATCCGCTCCGGAGCTGGGTCGGTCGTACGTCCCCCATCGTCAAGGCCGCCCGGCCGGCCGAGGACTTCGCCGCGTACTTCGCCGGCTGCCGGCGCATTCTCGGATCTCTGGACGAGTCCCTCGATCGGCTGCACGCCCTGGGGTACCGGTTCGGGGACGTCAGCCCCGGGAATGTCATCGTCACGCCCACCGGTGAGGCCAGGTTCGTCGACTTCGAGGCCGTGTCGGCGGTGAGCGGGCCTCCTGCCGCCATGGGCACCCCTGGATTCGTGCCGCCTCCCGCGTTGACCGCCGACGGATCCGATCCTCTCCTGCCGGACCGGTTCGGCATGGCCGCGCTCGCTCTCGCGCTGTTCGCGCCCCTGCACAGTGTCGTCGCGCGCGTGCCGTCCAACCTCGCGCTTCTGCGGCGCGATCTGACGGCCATGGCGCCGCTGCCGGAGGATCTGTGGGCGCGGGCGACAGCCTTCCATCAGTCGAATGCGGACGATTCCACCGGCCTGCCGGCCCCCGCCGAAGTCGATGCCGATCCCTTGGGCTGCCTTGAGCGACTCGCCGGGCAAGTGGCGGCCGGACTGCTCGACATGGCCGACGCCGGCAGACAGGACTGGGTCTTCCCGCCGCCGCCCGCGGCGTTCCGGACCAACACCGTATGCGTGGCCTACGGAACCGCCGGAGTCGTGCACGCCCTGCACCGCGCCGGCCTGGGGATTCCGGACGACATCGAGAAGCGGCTGCGCCGCGACGCTCTGGCCCGCCGTGACGAACTGCCACCCGGACTGAACGTGGGGTCGGCGGGCGTCGCCCGGGTCCTGGCCGCACTCGGCCACCTGGACGAGGCGATCGACCTGGCGCAGGCCGCCGACAGCCATCCCATCACCGCGTCGTGCACCACCCTGGCCGGCGGCCGGGCCGGGGTCGGCCTGACCTGGCTCGCCCTGCACCAGCAGACGCGGGACGCCCACCACCTGGAGCGGGCTGCCGCGGCGGGGGACGCGATCCTTCGAACCGCCGATCTGGTCCCGACCCTCGGCCGGCACGATGCCCGCGGACTGTTCCACGGCCGCTCAGGGCCGGCTCTCTTCCTCTACTACCTGACCCGCGACACCGGCGACGAACGCTACCTCGAAGCCGGACGCCGACTGCTCCACGAGGAACTGGACCGCGGGAGCGCCCTGGCCGACGGCACCCTCTCCTTCTCCGACAACGCCGTGGTCAGACGTGTGATGCCCTACCTGGCCGTGGGTTCGGCCGGAGTGGGGACGGCCCTCGCCCGCTATGTCTCGACCGCACCGGACGAACGCTGTGCCCGGGCACTGCCCCGGGTGGTCGCGAACACCCGCAATACCTGCGCCATGGAGCCGGGCCTGTACACGGGACTCGCCGGACTGGCCTACTTCCTCGCGGACCACGCCGAGTTGACCGGCGGCGAGACCCACCGCCGGGACGCGGTTCGGGTCGCCACCGGGCTGCTGAAGTACGCCGTCCCCCACAGCCGTGGCGTCCGCTACCTCGGCGAGGGTTCGCTCCGCTTCAGCGCCGATCTGTCCAGTGGCGCCGCCGGCGTACTGCTGGCACTGCAACGCGTCCTGCACGGTCCGGGTGACGAGTTGTTCACCCTGGATCGCGCCGCGCAGCCCTCACGATCAGAGGAGAGTTCCGGATGACCTGGAACGAGCAGCGCGGAAGGCCGCTGACCGGGCGGGAGCAGCAGGTGCTGGACTTGGTGGCCCAGGGAATGGCGAATCGGCGTATCGCACGCACCTTGGGTATCTCCGAGAGCACGGTCAAAAATCATCTGCGTGCGGTGTTCGCCAAGTTGGGCGTGACCGACCGAACTCAGGCTGCGGTTCTGGCGGTTCGGACAGGGCTGGCTCCCCGACACCGACATTGTATGTGCGCACAAGGGCGAGTTCATATGGGCCAATGGTGCCATGGCAGGAGTTTTCCTCGCCGGTCACCATGATGTCATCACGTAATTCACCGGCACAATTGAAAGCGCAGGCGATCACACATGAATCAGATTCTCGCCCTCCAGAATCTCGACGTCGAACCGGAATCCGGCTATCTCTGCTTCAGCAGCCTCGGTTGGAGCACCCACAGCGAGACCCTTTAACCGGTATCAAACCGTTCGCCAACCGTTCTTTGAATGCCGCCCCGTTGGCTTGGCGCATCGCCCGACAGCAATCACTGTCGGGCGATCCCGACGTAGGAGAGGACGGGAGAAACCATGCCGATCGGTGAGGAGGCGGTCCCCACCGGGGGATTCGCCCTTCAGGGGCTGGTGCGGCTGGTGCTGTCCGATCGGGGCGCGAGCGGCTGGGAGCTGACCGAGGACGACCTCTGGTGCCGGGTGAGCCCGCCTGATCGTGCGTCCCGCGTCCAGGGCTGGAAGCTGCATGTCTCGGCCACCCCGCTGTCCGCCCCCGCGACACTGCACAGGTCGGCGCAGGTGCTGGTACGGCACGGGTGCGCGTTCAAGTTCGCGGCCCGTACGGAGTACGTGGAGACCCTGACTTCCAGCCGCTGCGACCGGGCACAGTGCGGCAAGTTCATCACCGCCTATCCACGGGACGACGAGCACTTTTCGGAGCTGGCGCAGGCGCTGGACGCGGCGACGGCCGGGCTGCCCGGTCCGGCGATCCTGTCGGACCGGCCGTACCGCAGGGGGAGCGTGGTCCACTACCGCTACGGCGCGTTCCGCGGGGTGCCGTACCGGAACAACGAGGGTGTGGAGGAGACGCGGCTGCGCGCGCCGGACGGCACCGTCGTCAAGGACGAGCGCAAGCCGTGGTTCTGCCCGCCGCCGTGGGCGGGGCTGCCGCCCGTCGGCTGTCCGGAGCCGGGTGACGGGCCGCCCGCACAGCCGCAGCAGGTGCTCCTGGGCGACAGGTACACGGTCCGCGCCGCGATCCGGCACTCGGCACGTGGCGGTGTGTACCGCGCGGTCGACCGTAAGACGGGCCGGGATGTCGTCATCAAGCAGGCGCGCCCGCATGTCGGTGCGGGATTCACCGGACGGGACGCGCGGGACGGGCTGCGCGGTGAGGCGGCGGCACTGGCCGCGCTCCATGGTCTGAGCGCCGACATGGTCGAGTTGTTCGAGCAGGACGATCATGTCTTCCTGGTCGAGGCGGAGATCCCCGGTGTCACGCTGGCCCGCTGGGTGCGGGAGGAATTCCGCGCGCTGGACGCCGGTGATCTCGGTCTGCCGACGGCCCGGGCCGTCGCTCTGGCGGCCCGGCTGGCCGCTCTGCTGGGCGAGGTCCACGGCAGGGGGCTGGTGTACCGGGATCTCAGCCCGGCGAATGTCATCGTGACCCACGGGGACCGGTTGAGGCTGATCGACCCGGAGTGCGTCGCGGAGCCCGACCAATGGGGCCATCGTGTCTACACGCCGGGTTATGGCGCGCCGGAGTACGCGTCCGGGCCCAAATACGGACCGGCGCCGGAGCAGACAGCCGACTTGTTCTCCCTCGGGGCCATGCTGTTCCACCTCGCGACCGGTGTCGACCCCGCCTTCGCGTCCGCCCCCGCGGACCCCCGGCCGCCGGTCGAACGGCTGGACAACGTGCTCGGCCCGGTCGGCCTGCGGAACCGCACCGCACGGTTGCTGGCACCGGCGATACGCGGCCTGTGCGCGCACGATCCCGCGCGGCGCTGGTCGTTGGGCCGGCTCACGGCGTTCCTCGCCGATCCGGCGCCCCCGTCGGCGTCCGCCACTGTCGCCCGTACCTCGTCGGCGGTACGTGACCGGGCACGGCCGGACCAGCTGATCGAGGGCGGCCTCGCCCATGTTCTCGCCACCATGGGGGCGCGCGACGCCGACCGCCTGTGGCCCAACGGGCAGTCGGGTACGGGCACGGACCCTTGCAACGTCCAGCACGGTGCGGCAGGCATTCTCGGTGTGCTCACGCGTGCCGACGAGGTGCTCGGCCGCGACGACCTGCGCGCAGCGGTCGCTCGGGTGGCGTCCTGGATCGACGCACGCCGAGCCGCCGAGCCCAAGGCGCTGCCCGGCCTCTACTTCGGCGGAGCCGGAACCGCGTGGACGCTCCACGACGCCGCCCGGCATCTGGGCGATGACGAACTCGGGGAGCACGCCGCGCAGCTCGCGCTGGCATTGCCGGTGCGCTGGCCCAACCCCGACGTGTTCCATGGCACCGCCGGCGCCGGCCTGACCCAGCTGCGCTTCTGGCAGCTGACCGGGCGGCCCGAGTTCCTCGACAGGGCCGTCGACTGCGCCGACAGTGTGGTCGCCTGTGCCGAGCACGCCGACGACGGCGTGTTCTGGCGGATACCGCCCGACTTCGATTCCGTGCTGGCCGGGATTACGCATCTGGGCTTCGCCCATGGGGTCGCCGGGATCGGCTCGTTCCTGGTGAGCGCCGCCACGGCGACGGGCCGGGGGGACTATCTCGATCTGGCCCGCGCCGCCGGTCGGACCCTCGTCGACGCGGCCGAACGCGGCCCCTGGGGAGCGCGCTGGCGCACCGACCGTACGGGCAGAGGCGGCGAGGGCATGCTTCACCACCTGTGCAGCGGGGCGTCGGGGGTCGGCACCTTCCTGGTGCGCCTCTGGCGGGCCACCGGTGACCCGGTGGCCCGGGAACTGGCCGAGGAGGCGGCCACCGCGGTCCACCGGTCCCGCTGGACCGCCGGATCCTCGGTCTGCCACGGACTGGCCGGCGACGGCGAGTTCCTTCTCGACATGGCGCAGGCGCTCGGCGGGCCGTACCACGGCTGGGCCGAGGAACTGGCCGAGTGCTTGTACGCCAAGCACACCGTACGCGACGGGCAGATGGTCGTACCGGACGAGTCGGGCACGCGTGTCTGCGCCGACTTCGGCGTCGGCCTCACCGGCGTGATCGGTTTTCTGCTCCGCCTACGGTACGGCGGGCCCCGAATGCTCATGCCGGACCGAACGGAAGCCGGGACATGAGAACCAACCCCAACCATCAGGAGGCAGCACCATGGAACTGACCCTCGACGCACTGCAGATGCTCACAGCGGAGGAAGAACGGCCGCACGGGGCCGATCCGGCGATGTGCTACAGCATCATCTCCTGCTGGGCCTCGGCGGAGATCGAGTTCGACGGCGATCGGCAGGTGGCGGTGCTGGCAGCCGCGTCGAACTCCTGACCGGCGTCGACTGAGGGGTAACGGCCCACGGCGGGGTGGCCACTGACCACGATGGTCAGTGGCCACCCCGCGGTCGTCGTCCGTCGAAATTCCGTAGTTCTACGCAACCTCGCTACGTAAGTATTCGTCGCGGGACCGGAATACGATCGTTTCGGCGCGACGGTTCTCTTCCGGCGAATCGCCCCATTCGTATGGCTTGGCAGGATGGAAAAAGAGACCAGTGGCAGGTGTTGGAGCGAAGTGAGCACGACGGGCGGGGACCATCGGCCACACGTGTTGCTTGCCGATGACGACGAGGCGATCACTGCTCAGCTGGCCCCTTTGCTGGAGCGTTCCGGCTTCATGGTGGAGGTGGTCCATGACGGCGGGGCGGCACTGCGCGGCGCCATGGCGGTGCCGGGGCCGGACCTCGTCGTTCTCGATGTGCAGATGCCGGTGCTGGACGGCCGTGAGGTGCTGCGGCGGGTCCGCCGGTCCGGCAGTTGGCTGCCGGTCATTCTGCTGACGCAGGTGGGTGAGTCGGCCGAGCGTGCGATGGCGCTGGAAGAGGGGGCCGACGACTACCTCAACAAGCCCTTCGATCCCTATGAACTCACTGCCCGGCTACGGGCGGTGCTGCGCAGGTCGGGACGCGGACAGCCCCCGCTGAGCGCGTCGAGGACCTTGCGGGCCGGAGAGCTGCGGGTGGACCGTACCGCCCGCCGCGCGTGGCTGGGGAACCAGGAGCTGGTGCTGACTCCGAAGGCCGGTGCGCTGCTGGACTATCTGGTCACCCACCCGGATGAACTGCTCTCCAGGGAAAGGCTGCTGGAGGTGCTGTGGGGCTGGGAGACGGCCAGCACCACGCGTGCCGTGGACAACCGGATCGCCGAGCTGCGGCGGGTCCTCGGGGACGATCCGGCCAGGCCCCGGTGGATCGACACCGTCACCGGCCAGGGGTACCGCTTCATCGCCCCGGTCGAGGCCGGAGCATGAGCGCGGGCATACGCCGGTGGCTGCCCGCCGTGGCGGTGCTGTCGGCCGGCGGGGCGGCGGCCGTGGTCACCGCGCTGCTGCTGGGCGAAGTGATGGTGAGCGTGCGGTTCGCCCCGGCGTTGGGTGTCGCGGCGCTGACAGCCGGGGCCGCGGGGGTGGCGGCGGCTGTCGTTGTGGTGCGACTGCGTACGGAACGGATGCGCGGGCAGCTGCTGGAGACCGCGGGGAAGGAAGCCAGGGAGGAACACCGGCGCTTTCTGCGGCGGCTGGACCACGAGTTGAAGAATCCGCTGACCGCGATCCGGCTCGGGGTCGCCAACCTCTCGGCGGCCGATCTGGACGAGGCCGCCCGCGGCACCGCCGCGCGAGTGGACGACCAGGTCCTGCGGATGGTGCGGATCACCAGGGATCTGCGCAAGCTGGCAGCCATCGAGGACCAGCCGATGGAACGCCTCCCGGTGCCGCTGGCGGGACTGCTGGAGGCGGCCGGAGAGGCGGCCGGCGAACTGCCGGACGGCGACGACCGGAAGATCACCGTGACGGTGCCGGACGTGCCCTGGCCGTTGTCGCAGCCGCCCGGTGACGCGGATCTGCTGGAGCTGGCGCTGCACAATCTGGTCGCCAACGCGGTCAAGTACAGCGGGCCGGGGTGTTCCGTCGCGCTGCGGGCCTTCGAGGAGAGCGCGCACGTCGTGGTGGAGGTGGCCGACACCGGCCAGGGAATCCCCGCCGACGAACTCCCGTACATCTGGGACGAGTTGGTGCGTGGCAGCGAAGTGCGGGACATCCCCGGCAGCGGTGTGGGCCTGGCGCTGGTGCAGGCCGTGGTCTCCCGGCACGGCGGAGAGTGCGAGATCCGCAGCCGCCCCGGCGCCGGCACCGTGGTGCGGATGCGCCTGCCGCTGGCGTGACGGCATGCCGCAGATCCATTCTCTGACTAGAGTCAGAGAATGGATGCGACGCAGATCGACCAGGTGCGGCGGTTCAACCGCACCGTCACCGAACGCGTGGGCGTGCTCCACGACCACTACCTGGGCCGCGACCGGCCCATCGGCGAGGCCCGGCTGCTCTGGGAGATCGGCGAGCGGGGCCAGGGCCAGGACGTACGGCGGCTGCGCGAGCGCCTCGGGCTCGACTCCGGGTATGCCAGCCGGCTGCTGCGCTCACTGGAGACCGACGGCCTGGTGACGGTGGAGCCGCAGCCCCGGGACAGACGGGTGCGCACCGTCCGGCTCACCGAGGCGGGCCGCGCGGAGCGCGCCGCGCTGGACAGCAGCAGTGACGAGCTGGCCGGCTCCCTGCTGGAGCCGCTCAACGCCGCCCAGCGCACCCGGCTGGTCGCCGCCATGGCCGAGGTCGACCGGTTGCTCACCGCGGCGACGGTCACGCTGGACGCCGTCGACCCGGACCACCCCGACGCCCAGGACTGTCTGCGGTCGTATTTCGCCGAGTTGCAGGAGCGCTTCGAGACCGGCTTCGACCCGGCCCGGAGCCTGTTGCCCGACGCCGGGGAACTCCGGCCGCCGCACGGCCTGTTCCTGCTCGCCCGGCTCCACGGCGAGCCCGTCGGCTGCGCCGGTCTGAAGCTGCCGCCCGGCGCCCCGGCCGAGATCAAACGCATGTGGGTCGCGCCCCACGTGCGGAGCCTCGGCCTCGGCCGCCGTTTCCTGGCCGAGCTGGAGGCGCGGGCCGCCGAGCACGGCCGCGACGTGCTGCGCCTGGACACCAACAAGGCGCTCACCGCCGCGATCAGCCTGTATCACTCGCACGGCTTCCAGGAGGTCCCCGCGTTCAACGACGAGCCCTACGCACACCACTGGTTCGAGAAGCACATCACAGGGCGGCCCTGTCGCTGACCGCCTCGTAAACCGCTTTCGCACCCTCGCCCAGCCTCGGTCCCGCCAGCCAGATGTTGTCGGCCGGGCCGATGGACGTATTGCTGACGAGCGCCGTTTCGCCGCTGTCCGGGTTCCTGGCGAACCAGCCGCCGCCGGACGCGCCACCGGTCATGGTGCAGCCGATCCGGTACAGGGACGGCTGGTCGGCGCGGATCGACAGCCGGCCCGGCCTGTCCTGGCAGGTGAACACCCGCTCCCCGTCAAAGGGCCGCGCCGCCGGATAGCCCCAGGCCGCCATGGCCGGGATCCGGGTCGCCGAGGGCGCGTTGAACCACACGGGGGCCGCCTGCCCGATGGTCTCCTGGAGCGAGGCGGTGCCGCGCTGCGGCTTCACATGCAACACGGCGAAGTCGAACGGCGATCCGCCGCCGCCGGACGCAGTGCCTTCGCTGATCCACTGCGGAGAGGTCTCGGCCGCGTCCGCCCACCAGGTTCCGAACGGTGCGACCTGGTCCTGGGTGGCGGTCCGGCGCGCACCGCCGGTCAGGCCCTGGTTGTTGTACGAGGGCACGAAGACGATGTTGCGGAACCAGTCGCCGCCCTTGCCGCCGTGCACGCAGTGGCCGGCCGTCCAGACCAGGCCGGAGGCGCCGGGGGCGGCCGGGTCCTGAACCGCCGTGCCGGAGCAGACCGCCGGGCCGTCGGCGGAGTCGAAGAAGATCTTCCCGACCACCGCCGCGTTGTCGTGATACGGCGTGTTCTCGGCCTGCGCGGGTACGGCGGCGGGCTCGGGGTCGGTGGTGCCCGCGTCGGCTCCGAGGTCGTTCGCCACGGCCCGGTCGGGCGATTCGGCAGCCGCCATCCGGTCAGGGGTCCACAGGCCGGGGACGACGGGGTTGGAGAAGCCGGCCGAGGCCTGCCGGGCGTCCGTACCACAGCCCGTGGCGGAGAGCGCGAGCAGCAGGGCCGTAAGACAGGCGACTGCCGTTGCCGGGCGGCGGTTCAGGCGGACCTGGCGGATCTGGCGGATCTGGCGGATCTGGCGGATCTGGCGCATCGATTCTCATCCCCTCGGAGTCGGCTGCCGGGCACGGGCCGTCAGTTGAAGAAGCGGATGGACTTGACCGAGGGGAACCCGATGGCGCTCAGGTCGGCCACATCGGACTCGACGATCTTCGAGTTGCCCGTGCAGTTCGCGCCGTCCCAGATCTTGACGAAGCCGGACACCTGCAGCGAACCGGAGAAGGTGACGTTCTGGCAGCCGGGGCCGCCCACGCCCTGCGCCGGGTCGGCGAAGTTCGCGCCCTGGAAGACGGTCACGCTGCTCGCGGGCGAGGACGTGGGCGAAGCCGAGGGCGCGGTCGAGCCGGTGCCGGTGCCGCCGGCGGCCTGTCCGGCCTTCTGCCCGTCCGGCGTCACGCCGAACCAGGTGCCGCCCACGCCCTGGCCGTTGGTGTCCCCGGCCTTGGTGTCCTTGCTGAACAGGTAGACGGGCCAGCCGCCGACGGTGACCTGGAAGGCTCCGTCGCGCCGGATGAAGCCGATGGCCGACTTGTCCACTCCGTCGAGGAACACCCGGCCGCCCGGGGCC
The DNA here is from genome assembly GCF_045040445.1 of Streptomyces sp. NBC_01537. Taxonomy (NCBI): domain Bacteria; kingdom Bacillati; phylum Actinomycetota; class Actinomycetes; order Kitasatosporales; family Streptomycetaceae; genus Streptomyces; species Streptomyces sp. NBC_01537. Next base: position 3,197,384 of record NZ_CP109392.1, read on the forward strand.
ACCAGATAGGGCGGCCAGGTCGTGGCGCAGGCACCGCTGCAGTTGGACACCGACGGATTGGCGGTGTCCTTGTCGAACCGGTACAGGGTGAAGCCCGCCCCGTTCACCACCACCGGGTTCAGCGCCCCGGCCTGTCCCGCCGTCAGCTGCACCCACTTGCGGGCCACGGGCTTCTTCGCGGCGGCGGCCGGGGCCGCGCCGGTCGCCCAGTCACCGGAATTCGCGGCCGCGTTGTTCTGCTGGGCGCTGCCGGAGGTGAAGTCCAGGTCGATTGCGCCGGCCGAGGACGATGAAGCCGCCGATGCGTTGCTTTCGTCATTTCCACCGCAGGCGGAAAGCAGCAGAATACCGACGGCCGCGAATGAGGCAAGAGCAGTGGCACGTGTACGGAACATGGAAATCCCCCTGGGAAAGACCGAAGGTCGGTTCTCTGACCGCTCCGGCACTTCCGAAGCGCTCACACCCATGCCACGTATCGCGGTCCGTCCGGGTTCACACGGCCACGTCGTCGCTGGCCACGGCGCTCCCGGCGCTGCGACCTTCGGAAAGCGAGGAGGGAATTCGGTATCAGCCGGTCAGTGCGGCCCGCGTGAGAGTCGTGGCGGTGTGGACGATGCTGGTAATGGCTTCCTGGGGGTCCATTCCGCAAAGGTCGGTGAGGCTGAAAAAGGCCTCGGCGCTGACGACGACCGCGAGGTCGTTCTTGAGCTGGGCCAGCGCGGCCGGATTGGCGGCGCCGAGGGTTTCGGCCAAAGGGGAGAGTGCGTGGTCGATCAGGCCGAAGCGGAGGCCGGGGCGGGCACCGGCTTCGGCGGGGCGGGTGACGGTGGCGGCGATCATGGCGCGGACGACGCCCTGGCGGGCGAGTACGTGGCGGAGCAGGAACTCGGTGGCGGTGGCGATACGTTCCACCGGGTCGTCGGAGCCGGCGACGGGGGCGAGGGCTTCGGCCGGGGTGGGGAGCTGGTCGGCAATGGCTTCGCGCAGCAGGCTGACCAGGTCGGGGAAGTAGCGGTAGGCGGTGGCCTCGGAGACGAGGGCGGCCTTGGCGACCTCGGGCATGGTCACTTCGCGGCCGGTGCGGCTCAGCTCGGCCGCGGCCTGCACGATGGCGTTGCGTGTGCGCAGTTTCTGGTTGGCGCGGCCCGCCGTGCTCTGCGACGTCATCGGTGCACCTCTTGTCCGCGGCCGGTAGCGAGTTCACTCCCATGATAAGAGGAAGCTTGCGTCATGCCCGGTCCGCATGGCAGGGATCAGACGGCCTCATCGGGCTTCACGACGGTGCCGGCGAATTCACCGATGGCTTCGAGGGTGCGTCCCAGCTGCTCGATGTGCGGGAAGTGCCCGGCTTCGGGGATGAGCGCGAAGTGGCCGTTGGGGAAGGAGTCCGCGTAGCCGCGGCCGTAGGCAAGGGGTGCGATGCCGTCGTGCTCGCCCCAGGCGACCAGCACCGGGACGGTGACGCGGTGCAGGCGGCCCCGCAGCTTCGGGTCGTAGGTGAATCCGTCGCCCCCGTATATCGCGAGGGTCTGCATGTTGGCGGCGGCCGCGGCCCGCTGCTCGTCGCTGAACGAGGAGAAGTCGGGGCGGAAGGCCGCGTTGGCGAAGGACAGCTTGCTGACCTCGGCCGGGGCCAGGGTGCGGGGGTCGACGACGTGGTTCTTCTTCAGGTGGGCGTGGATGCCGACCGAGTTGAGCAGGGTGAGGGCGCGGATCCGGCCGCGGGTGTCGCGCAGGGCCATCTCGGCGGCCGTCCAGCCGCCGACCGAGTTGCCGATGACCAGGACCTTGGTCAGGTCGAGGGTGTCGAGCAGGTCCAGGTAGGCGAAGGCCAGGTCGGCGACGGAGTCGCACCACTGCGGGCGGGGCGTGCCGTCGAAGCCGGGGTGGGTCGGGACGACGACGTACGCGTGCTCGGACAGCGCGGCCGCCAGGCCGGCGATCGTACGGGGGCCGGCGCCCGCGTGCAGCAACAGCACGGCGCTGCCGTCGGAGTTGACGCCGTACTCGTCGATGCTGACGGACAGGCCGTGGGCCAGGCCGACGGTCCGGGTGGTGGGGGCAGAGGTGGGGGCAGTCATGATGTGGGTCCTTTTCGTGAGGGCTGACTCTCATGAATGTAGACCTCTCGCATCATTCATGCAAGTCCACTCTCACCACGAGACCTCAGTCGCGGCGGGCCAGCAGACGGTAGGCGTTGGAGACGCCGAGACGGTGGGAGACGGGTTTGACCGCGAAGCGGTCGAGGAGGGTGCCGAGGATGAGGGCGGGGATGCCGGCGATGACCATGGCGCCGCGAAGGATGCGGCTCAGGGGGCCGGGCGGGGTGGGGAGCCAGGGGAGGTTGTCGCGGGGGGCGGCGGAGTCGAGGCAGAGCCAGGTCGCGGCCAGGAGGTCGACGGGGTCGTGGGGCTCCGCGTGCTGTTCGGCCAGGACCGTGAAGCCGAGGTCGGTGAGGCGGTCGCGGAGGTTGCCGACGGGGACGAAGTGGAGGTGCTGCGGCTGGAGCCAGGGCAGCCAGAAGCGGCCGAGGAGGCGGGCGTAGCGGCTGTCGGGGTCGGGGACCTCGATGAGGAGGTGGCCGCCGGGGCGGATGGCCTGGTGGGCGGCGGTGAGTTCGAGGTCGGGCTCGGTGCTGTGCTCGAGGTAGTGGAACATGCTGACGACGTCGTAGTGGCCTGCGAGGCCGGGTGCGAGGTCGGGGAAGCTGCCCCGGTAGCCGCGTTCCACGCGGCCTGCGCACTCGGCGAGTTCGGCGCCGTCGGTGAAGTCGAGGCCGTCGAAGGTGGTGCCGGGGTAGACGGTGCGGGCGGACTCGCAGAAGTGGCCGTGGCCGGTGCCGACGTCGAGCCAGTTCTTGGGGGCGGAGGCGAAGGGGAGCAGGGATTCGGCGCGGCGCCGGTACATCGTGGTGCGGCCGGCGAAGGTGTTGCCGAGCTGCTTCTCGCCGAGGCCGTCGTAGAAGTCGCGGTAGTAGAACTCCAGGCCCTCGCCGTTCAGGCGCGGGTTCTGGAAGGTGTGCCGGCAGTCCTGGCAGCGGTCGAGAACGAAGCGGCCGGGCTTGTGCTGGATGAGGTCGGTGGTGCGCAGGCGGGTCTTGAGCCGCGCGGAGCCGCACCAGGGGCAGGTGGTGCGGCGCGGTTCGAAGAAGCGGTCCAGTCCCTTGCCCAAGTCGGCCTGGTAGACCGGCCGCAGGGCCGCGACCTCTTCGGAGCGGCTGGATTCCGGCCGGGTGGTCACGGGCGCTCCGGACTCGGGCTCGTCGCTCATGGGGTCTCCTCGGGGGTCGTTGCGCCGGTGGCGAGTCTTTCGAGGTGGGACGCCGCCGCGCTCGCGCCGCCCGCCGCGCGGAAGGCGGTACGGATCCGGCCGGCGGCGGCGCTGTGGCCGGGCTCGTGGAGTACGGCGTCGATCGCCGCGCCCAGCCGGGTGGCGTCGGCCCGGCCGAATCTGACCCGTACCCCCGCTCCGGCGTCGGCCACCTGCGCGGCCACGACGGGCTGGTCGTCGCGGATGGGGGCCACGACGAGGGGGACGCCGTGCCAGAGGGCCTCGCACACGGTGTTGTGGCCTGCGTGGCAGACGACCGCGTCGACCCGTTCGAGGAGCGGGAGTTGGGGCACGGTGGGGAGGATCAGCACGCCCTTGTCGTCGTCATCGGCCGCGCCGAGGACGCCCGCCGGGTCGGCGATCACCGCCTGCAGCCGGTCGGCCCGGGCGCGCAGCGCGTCGAGGCACTCGCGGAGGAAGCGGGCGCCGACATCGGTGTTGGCGGTGCCGAGGGTCACCAGGACCGTGCTGCGGGCGGGGTCGAGCCAGTCCCAGGGGAAGCCCGGCGGGGCGGGGCGGGCAGTGACCGACGGGCCCACCCAGCGGATCTGGTCGCCGGTCCTGGCGCCGGGGCCGACGAGTTCCGGGGTGCTGAAGGCGAGGACCAGGTGCGGCGAGAAGCGGGGGTCGGCGGTACTGGAGGCGGTGCCGGAGGCGGTGCCGGACGGGGCGCCGATCCGGTCCCGTAGACCGTGCAGGAGGGCGTCCAGCCACTCGGCGACCTTGGGCATGCCCGCCAGCACGTCGGTGAACTCGGCCGAGGTGGTGGCCGAGGTGGCCCACGGCACGCCGAGCCGCTCGGCGACCAGCCCCCCGGCCAGGGCCTGCTGGTCGGCGACGACCACATCGGGGCCGAACTCCTGGACGGCCGCCCGTACGCCGGGGGCCATCTCCTCGGCGAGCGGCACCAGGAACCGTTCCCACAGGAACTTCAGCGCCTCCGGGCCCCGGATCTCAGCCGGCCGTACGCCGTCGCCGGACCCCGGCACGGGACCGTCGCACGGGAACACCACCGCCTCCTCCCCCGCGAGGCGCCGCACCAGGCCGGGGTCGGCGCAGGCCCAGGCCACCCGGTGGCCGCGCGCGGCCAGCTCGGCGGCCACACCGGCCGCCGGGTTGATGTGGCCGGTCAGGGGCGGGACGACGAACAGGAAGCCGCTCACCCCATAACCGCCTGGCGCCCGTGGATCAGGTCCAGGATGTGGCCGCCGACCACTCCCGACGCCTCGACCAGCACCGAGTGCTCGTGGCCCGGGACCACCACCGTGCGGCAGTCGGGCAGCAGCGACTCCAGCCAGTCCGCCTGCTCCGCGAGGTCGGACTCACCTCCGTAGACCGCGAGCACCGGGCAGGACACGGAACGGATCTGATCCTCCGTCAGGACGGTGCTCGCCGGTATGTCCCGCGCGATCGTGGTAGTGCGCGCCAGTCGCGCGGCGCCCTTGGCCAGGCGCGCGGTGTTCTGGCTGCGGTTGGCGGTGATCCAGGCCAGCGCGTCCGCCTCGTTGTGCGCCAACTGGTTGACGACGCGCCCCAGGATCCCGCCGAGCTTGGCCGCCCATGCCTCGGTCGCGGGCTCCGACTCGATCACCGAGATGCTCGCCACCCGCTCGGGGCGGCGGGCGGCGTAGCCGAAGGCGACGGTGCCGCCGAAGGAGTTGCCGACCAGGTGGACCGGGCCGGTCACCTCCAGCCGGTCGAGGAGGGCGTCCAGGTCGTCGACCTGGCGGTCCACGGTGTAGCCGCTGTCCGGGCGTCCGCTGCGGCCGTGGCCCCTCAGGTCGTACATGATGACGTCGATGCCGGAGGCCGCGAAGGCCGGGGCGACGGTGAAGTAGTAGCTGGCCAGACTGTCGGTGAGCAGTCCGTGGATGAGCACCGCGGTGGCGGTGGCGGGGCGGCCGTCCCGGGGGGCGAGACGCTGTACGTGCAGCCGGAGGTCGCCGGTGTCGAGCATGGCCATGGGTCAGCCCGCCTCCGCTGCCTTGAGGCTCTGCACGACATGCTCGACGAGCCTGCCGACGGTGAGCTCGATGATCTCGTCGAACTCCATGTCCGCCAGGAACTCGGCGAAGTTGACCTGCCCTCCGTACCGCTCCTCCAGGAGCCCGGCCAGGGTGACCAGGTCGATGCTCTCCAGCTCCAGGTCGCGGTTGAAGGTGGTCCGCATGCCGATCTCGATGTCGTCGAGGCCGTATTCGTCGAGGAGTTTCGCGAGCATGCCGGTGATGTCGGCGAGCACCGACTCCTCGTCGGCGATGGGCTGACCGGTGTTCATCGTTCGCTCTCCTCGTCGTCCTGCGTCGTCCAGGCGACGACGTAGTCCCTGCTCGGCAGGCCGGGCGGATTGCCCGCGCGCTCGTATCGCACCGGATAGGCGCGTTCCAGGCGTCCCGAGACCACCAGCCGGTCCGGGGTGTCCGCCGCGATCACGGCGAAGTCCCTCGGCCGCCCCCGGAAGCCGGTGCCCTCCGCCTTCGCGACCGCTTCCTTGGCGGCCCAGAAGCGGGTGAACCACAGCGCCTCCGGCTCCCCGGTGGCGGCGACGCGGGCGCGCAGCAACGTCAGTTCGTCCTGGCCGAAGGCGACGGCGAGGGTCTCCGGCTCGCGCTCGGTGACCTCCTCGATGTCGATCCCGGGCCCGGGGCCGGGGGCGTGCGGCCGTACGAGGGCGACCGCCGCCTCCGCGCGGTGGGCCAGCGAGACGTCCAGCGGGGGCAGGGCGCGGCCGTGCAGCCCGGTGACGTACGGGCGGCCCTCCGCGTCGTTGTCCACCCGGATCTCGGCCGGGAAGACGGGCCCCTCGCCGTGGTCCCAGAGCCACTGCCGTACGGCGTCCTTGGCGGCGATGCGGCCCAGCAGCCACTGGCGGCGGCCGCGCGGGGCGTGCCGCTCGTACTCCGAACGCTCGGCGCCGCTGAGGGAGTTGCGCATGATCAGGTCCCGTGAGGCCAGGTCCGGCCACCGCTCGTGGAGCAGGGCCCAGCCGCCGGGCATGGCCCGGGAAAGGGTGTTGCGGTCGGGGAAGCGCTCCACGGGCCTGGTCTGCGGGTCGTTGTCGAAGCGGCGGTCCTGCCAGCCGGTCAGCTCCGCCCACACCGCGCCCGCGACGACCAGCTGTACGTCGGCTTCGAGCACGGTGTCGGTGAGGGAGGTGATCCGTATCAGGCACTCCACCTCGGTCCCGGCGGACGGATGCGCCCCGTGGAAGCGCATCTGCCGCATCTGGACGGGGAAGACCACGGTCCGCTCGGTGCGGGTCGCCATGATCCAGTACCCGAGGATCTGGCCCACGTTGTCCAGCAGGGCGCCGGGCGCGGGCGGGGTGGTGATCACACCGCGTATGTGGGTCTCGCCGATGGCGGTCAGCTCGGTGACCCCCTGGAACGCCGGGCCGTGGAACATCCAGCGCTCGTCGTAGAGCTGGGCGGCGGTGTGCTCCGGCGCGCGCTCGGCGGAGTCCTGCATACGCCACCGGGCGGGCGCCGACCCGGGGTGCCGGTCGGCCAGCTCGACCACCGCGCGGGCCCGGGGCCCGAACGACACCGCGAGCCGGCCGGGGGCTTCGGGCACGACGGTGACGGTGACGTCCACCGGCGGGGTCGCGGTCAGCCACTGGTCGAACCGGGCGTTGTGCACGGCCACCGCCAGCATGCCGGGGGCGGCCTGCTCGGCCGCGTCCATCATGTGCTGGACGATCGTGGTGGCCGGGACTACCGGCCAGCGGTCGGCCACGTCGGGCCAGCCGGGGCGCTGCGGGAAGAAGCAGTGGTCGAGGAGGTACGGCATCGTGTCCGGGGACACGCGCACCACGCTGCGGCTCTCCTCCTGAAGGCCGACCGGCGCGGGTGGCGCAGTGGGCGCGGGCGCCTGTGCGGGCGCCACCGGCATCCGTGCGGCCGGGCGGCGGCTGCCCGCGGCGGTGATCAACGCGGTGGCCGTGTCGGTGGTCTCGCGCATCAGCGCGCTCAGTTCGGCGGCGAGCGGGAACCGCCCGGCGAGGGCGTCCAGGGCCGATGCGGCACCCTGCGGCGGAGTGCCCACCCCGGCGGGGGCGGCGCCGGAAGGCACCGTACCCCCGACCGGGGCGGGAACGCCCACGGGTGCGGCCGCAGCGCCGGACCCGCGGTCCAGGGCCTGTCCGGCCAGCCCGGCCCGCAGGCCGGCCAGGGCCGGACCGGCGAGGGAGACCAGCGCCCCGCTCAGGTCGAGCCTTACGGGCGGCCGGGCAGCGGTCTTCGTCAGTGCGGCGCCCGCCGCCCGGGGCAGGGCCGGGGCCACGGCCGCGCCCTCGGTCCACAGGGCGGTGGCGACGCGGCGGAGCTGGGCCAGGCCCGGGCGGTGCGGGGAGTTGGCGCTGACGACGAGGTGGTCGCGGGGGCCGAGGGTGTCGCCGATGAGGGAGCCGAGCTGGCCGGTGCCGACCTGGATGAAGACCCGGTGCCCGGCGGCGTACAGGGCCTCGGTGAGCTGACGGAAGCGGACCGGTTCCAGCAGGTGCCGGACGAACAGCTCGCGCACCGCGGCCTCGGCGGCCGGGAAGGGCGCGGCGGTCGTGCCCGACCAGACGGGGACGGCGGGCGGGTGCAGCCGGAAGCGGCCCGCCGCTTCGTTGATGGGCCCCAGGTAAGGCGCCAGCATCGGCGTGTGGAAGCCGGACTGGAAGGGCAGCACATGGCTGAGCACGCCCTGGGCGCGGAAGGAGCGGACGAATTCCTCGACGGCCGTGTCCGGGCCGCAGACCATGGACTGGTTGGGCGCGTTGTCGTGGGAGAGCACGATCCTGCCGTCATCCTCCGCGAGCGCGGCGAGCACGCGTTCGGCGGGGGCGCCGATGACGCCGAAGGCCAGGCCGGGGACGGTGACCGTGTCCGGGTCGAACGAGGCCATGAAGTCGCTGACCTCGTCCCCCGCGTAGAGGCCGCCGGCCACCATGGCGGTCCACTCGCCGACGCTGTGCCCGGCCACCGCGTCCGGGACGACGCCGATCCGGCGCAGCGCTCTGTCGAGCAGCAGGCCGACGGCGACGACCCCGAAGCCGTGCCGTCCGACGTCGCCGACGCGCGCGGAGCCGGAACCGATCCCGGGCAGGCCGAAGTGGGCGGCCACATCGTCCACCCGGGGGTCGAAGTCGCCCTCCAGACCCGGGAAGACGAAGGCCGTCCGCCCGCCGCCCGCCAGCAGCGGCTCCGGCGAGAACCACAGGTCGCCGCGCCCCCGCCACGCGCGGCCCTTGGCCACCGCCCGGCGGGCCAGGGCGAGCCGCTTGGCGGTCGGGTCGACGATGCCGAGCCGGACGCGGCCCGCCTCCGGATGCGTACGCCCGGCGTCCAGGCCCGCCGCCAGGACCGCCGGATCACCGGCGTCCAGCAGGGCGGCGAGCCGCTCGGGGGTGGCGGCGGCGAGCATCAGGACGCGTTCGGGCTCGGCCACGGTCAGCGCGGGTACGGCGCCCGGCGCCTGCTCCAGGACCACGTGGGCGTTGATGCCGCCGAAGCCGAAGGCGTTGACGGCGGCGCGGCGGACCGGCTGGCCGGGGGTGGTCTCCCAGGGCGTGGCCTTCTCCAGCGTACGGAACCGGGTGGCCGCGAGCGCAGGATGCGGGTCGTCGCAGTGGAGGGTGGGCAGGAGCATGCCGTGGTGGACGGCCAGGGCGGCCTTGACCAGGCCCGCGACACCGGCGGCGGGCATGGTGTGGCCGATCATGGACTTGACGGAGCCGATGACCGCCCGCTCGTCCGTTTCGGCGCTCGGCCCGAACACATCGGCGAGGGTGGCCAGTTCGGCCCCGTCCCCGGCCGGGGTGGCGGTGCCGTGGGCCTCCAGCAGGCCGATCGACCCGGCGTTCGCTGGATCGAGACCGGCTGCCCGCCAGGCCTGGCGTACGGCCTGGGCCTGGCCGCCGGGGTCGGGGTTGACCAGACCCGCCGCGCGGCCGTCGCTGGCGACGCCGGTGCCGCGGATGACGGCGTAGACCCGGTCGCCGTCGCGCTGGGCGTCGGCGAGCCGCTTGAGGACGACCACGCCGGTGCCCTCGCCGATGAGGATGCCGTCGGCGGCGCGGTGGAAGGGGCGGATGCGCTGGCTCGGGGAGAGCGCGCGGAGCTGGGAGAAGACGCTCCACAGGGTGATGTCGTGGCAGTGGTGGACGCCCCCGGCGAGCATCAGGTCGCAGCGGCCCGAGGCGAGTTCGCCGACCGCCTGGTCGACGGCGACCAGCGAGGACGCGCACGCGGCGTCCACGGTGTACGCGGGGCCGCGCAGGTCCAGGCGGTTGGCGACCCGGGAGGCGGCGAGGTTGGGCACCAGCCCGATGGCCGACTCGGGGCTGTCCGGGCCGAGCCGCTCGGTGAAGGCCTCGCGGACCCGGTCGAGCTGTCCGGGATCGAGGTCGGGCAGCAACTCGCCGAGCGTGCGTACCAGTTGCCCGGCGGTACGGACCCGCTGGTCGAGCCGGACGAGCCCCGGGGTGAGGTAGCCGCCCCGGCCGAGGACGACGCCGATGCGGTGCCGGTCGGGGAGCCGGTCCTCGCCGCCCGCGTCGGCGATGGCGGCGGCGGCCACGCTGAGCGCGATGAGCTGGTCGGGCTCGGTGCCGGCCACCGAGTTCGGCATGATCCCGAACCGGGTGACCTCCACCTCGGCCAGGCCGTCCACGAATCCGCCGCGCCGGCAGTACACCTGGTCGGCGACGGCCCGGCCGGCGGCGGTGCCGGGGCGGTAGTAGTCGGCGTCCCAGCGCCCTTCGGGCACGTCGGTGATCGCGTCCGTGCCGTCCAGCAGGTTCCGCCAGTACGTGGCCAGGTCGGGCGCGCCGGGCAGCAGCACGGCCATGCCGGTGATGGCGATCGGTGGCGCTGTTGCCATGCCCCTGCCATCCATAGCGCCGGTCACCAGCCCGAGGAGGTGTAGACGACGGCCCCGGCCGTCTCGTCGCCCCACGCGAGTTCGCGGAGCAGCGCCGCCGTCCCCTCCTCGGGGTCGATGAGCTTGATCCCGCGCCTGGCGTACTCCCTGCCCAGCTCCGGGCTCACCATGCCGGTGTGGCCGCCGGTGGGCGCCCACGGTCCCCAGTGCACGGTCAGCGCCCGGCGGCCGGTGCGGCCGGACCAGGCGGAGCCGAGGGTCTCCAGGGCGTCGTTGGCGGCGGCGTAGTCCACCTGGCCGCGGTTGCCGAGGGCGGCGGAGATGCTGCCGAACAGCACGGTGAACAAGGGCCCGTTGGGCAGTTCCTCCAGAGCCTCCAGCAGGGTCTCGGCGCCGCTGGTCTTGGTGCCGTAGACGCGCTGGAAGGACTCGGCGGTCTTCTCGGCGATCAGCCGGTCCTCGATCACCCCGGCCGCGTAGACGACGCCGTCGAGCCGCCCGTGCTCGGCGTGGATCTCCTTGACCGCCTGGAGCGCGGCGTCCGGCTCCCGGAAGTCCACGCTGCGGTAGCGGGCCTCACTGCCCAGTACCCGCAGCTCCTCCAGGGTCGCGGCGATCTCCCGCTGGGCCAGGATCAGTTCGGCCTCGCGGTTGATCTCGGCCGGTTTCAGGACGCCTCCCGCCCGCGAGGCGAGCGCCGCGCGCAGCGCCGTACGGTCGGGTGCCGCGGCGGTCGCCGGGTCCTCGGGGCCGGCCGGCGCGGGCGTCCGGCCGAGCAGCTCGATCCGGCACCGGGAGGCCGAGGCGAGCGCGGCGGCGAACTTCGCGGTGATGCCCCGGGCCCCGCCGACCAGCAGCACCACGGAGTCGCGGTCCAGCCCGATGGCGGCGGCCTCCGCCGCCCCCTCACCGGCGGGCCCGGCCCCGGTCGTGCCGAGGGCGCCCAGCGGGACCTCCGCCATCTCAAGGCCCTGGCGGCCGGACGCGGTACGCAGCACCACCGGGGCCCCGTCCGGCGCGAGCAGTTCGGCGACCAGCGCATCAGCGACTGCGGCGGGCCCGGTGCCGGCCCCGTCGAGGTCGATCACCCGGGCGGCGGTCTCCGGATACTCGCGGGCGACGGTACGGAACAGGCCGTGCAGCCCGGCCGACCGCAGATCGTTCCCGGCGGGGCGTACGGCGAGCAGCCAGCGCGGGCCGCGCCCCAGGGCTGCCCGGAACACGGGGAATGCGTCGGGCAGCACGGGCGGGCGGCCGGCCGCCAGGGAGTCGAGGTGCAGCACCCCGTCCACCTGCCCGTCGCCCTCCGTCAGCAGGTGCTCCGCGTCCACGGCGGCCGCCTCGGCGCCGTACGCGGCGAGCCGGGCCGCGACCTCGCCCGCCGCACCGTCCCCGTCCCCGACGAGGACGAACCGCTTCCCGGCGAGTACCGACGCCGGGTCCGCCGGGGCGCCCCCCGCCTCCAGGGCCACCGGCCGGAGCTGGAACCGCCTCGGCGCCTCGCCGGTGACCGGTGCCTCCTCGGGCTCGGGAGCCACTGCAGGCGCGGCCGTGGTCAGGCGGGCGGAGAGCCATTGCGTCACCGCCGCCGCCGTACGGGCCTTCGCCAACTCCTCCAACTCCGCATCCTCCAGCCCGGCCAGATCGGTGCCGCCACCGGCACCGAGCCGCCTGGCCAGCTCACCGGCGATCTCCGCCCGCTTGATCGAGTCGATACTCAGATCCGCTTCCAGATCGAGATCCGGCTCGATCATGTCCACCGGATAACCCGTACGCTCAGCGATGATCTCCAGCACCATCCGCAGCACATCAGACGCGGCGGGCGCGGCGACTGGCGCGGCAGGCGCGGCCGTGGTCAGGCGGGCGGAGAGCCAGCCCGTCACGGCCGCCGCCGTACGGGCCTTCGCCAACTCCTCCAGCTCCGCATCCTCCAGCCCGGCCAAGTCGGTGCCACCGCCAGCGCCCAGCCGCCTGGCCAGCTCACCGGCGATCTCCGCCCGCTTGATCGAGTCGATGCTCAGATCCGCTTCCAGATCGAGATCCGGCTCGATCATGTCCACCGGATAACCCGTACGCTCAGCGATGATCTCCAGCACCATCCGCAGCACATCAGGCACAGCTTCGAGAACGGGCTCCGGCTGTTTCGCGGGCTCGGGCACGAGCTGCAGGACCGGCTGCTGCACGATCGCCGGCGGCGTGGGCCGCTCCCCCGCCGCCCCGCCGAAGTAGGTCAGCAGCACATCGCGTTGCGCGGCCACCATCTCCCGGCTGGTGCGCAGGAACTCGGAGATCAGAGCGTCCCCGGGGTTGGGGTTCGTCGTCACGGTGGTGGTCTCCAGGACTCGTCGGGCCGGTGCGAGGGCACCTGGGAGGAGTTCTCCGGCGGCGGTGCGGACCAGGTGTCCGTCGACCGTCCAGCCGGGCCGCTTCGGCGCGGGGGTCCGCCCGGCGTCGACCGCGTCGCGGCCCTGGAACAGCCATCCGGTGCGCACCGGCAGCCCTGCAACGGCCAGTTGGGCCAGGGCGTCGAGCCAGCCCCGCAGGCCGCTGTCCGGGCGCGGCGCGCAGACGACGGTGCGGTGCGGGCGGTCGCCGAGGATCTGCGCGACCAGCCGGGTGAGTACGGAGCCCGGTCCTGCCTCGACGAAGACCCGGGCCCCGGCCTCGTACATCGCCTCGATCTGCGCGACGAAGCCGACCGGGGCGCCGATCTGGGCGGCGAGTTCCTTCCGTACGGCGTCGGGCTCGTCGCCGTACGGAGCCGCCGTACGGTTGGACCACACCGGGAATTCCGGCGGGCGCACGGCCTGCTGGGCCAGCGCCGCCGCGAAGCGCTCGCCCGCGCCGGCCACCACAGGGCTGTGGAAGGCACAGGCCACAGGTATGCGTTTCGCTCCCAGCCCTGCCTCGCGCAGCAGCCGCACTGCCGCGCCGACCGCCTCCGTCGGCCCCGAGATCACCGTCTGCCGGGGCGAGTTGTGGTTGGCGACGACGACCGAGGCGGGCGCTCCCGCCTCGCGCAGGGTCCGCCCGACGTCCTCGGCACCGGCCGCGACGGCGGCCATGGTCCCCGGGTCCTCACCGGCGGCCGCGAGGATTGCCGCCGCCCGCTCGGAGCTCAGCTCCAGCAGCGTCTCGGGGCCGATCGCACCGGCCGCGCACAGGGCGACCAGCTCCCCGTAGCTGTGTCCGGCCGCCATGTCCGGCCGCACCCCGGCCCTGGTGAGCAGCTCGTGGGCGGCGAGTCCGACCATGCCCAGCGCGGGCTGAGCGGCCCGGGTGTCGGTCAGCCGGGCCTGCTGGCGGTCGCGCCCCTCGTCGTCGAAGGCGGTCGCGGGGTACAGCACATCGGCGTGCTCGCGGCCGAGTTCCAGGTAGTGCTGCAGCTCGGGGAAGGCGATGAACGCGTCCGCGAACATCCCGGGCTGCTGGCTGCCCTGGCCGGGGAAGAGGAACGCGACCTTGCCGCCGGCTGCTGTCGGGGTGCTGCTGCTGTACGTCGTGTTCCCGCCGGCCTTTGGCCCATCGGCCCGGCCGTCTTCGGCCTGCGGCCGAGGCGCGTCGGCCGCGTGCGAGCCCCACACGGGTGCGGTGCCCGGAGCGGCAGCCGGATCGTCCCCGGTCGCCAGGTGGATTCCGGCCGCGGTGTCGTGCTCCCCGGCGAGAGCCCGGCGCAACTGGCCGGTCAGCCCGTCGACGCTGGTGGCCACGACCGCCACCTGCACAGGCTCGTGCCGGCCGTCCGAACGGCGGGAGGCCGCCAGCGCGAGGTCACGGAGCCGCCAAGGACGGCCGGGGGCCTCGGCGAGGGCGAGGAGGTCCTCGACGGCACGGCGTGCGGCAGCCGGTTCGGTCCCACGGAACGTGAAAAGCTCGGCGGGCCAGGCGTCCAGGCCGTGGGCCGGCGGGGCGGTGTCCGCGTAGGCGCTGAGCACCACGTGGAAGTTGGTGCCGCCGAAGCCGAACGCGCTGAGCCCGGCGATGCGTTCCTCCGCCGGAGCCGCCCAGGGCCTGGCCCGGGTGTGGAAGACGAAGGGGCTCTGCTCCTCCCGCCACGCCGGGTTGGGCCGCTCCACGTGCAGGGTGGGCGGCTTGACGCCGTGGTGCAGGGCCAGCACGGTCTTGATCAGCCCGGCCAGGCCGGCGGCGCACTTGGTGTGCCCGATCTGCGACTTGACCGAGCCGAGCGCGCACCCGCCGGCCTTGGCCCCCGCCTCGGTGAACACCTCGCCCAGGATGGTCAGTTCGGTACGGTCGCCGACCACGGTCCCGGTGCCGTGGGCCTCGACCAGGCCGACGTCGGCGGGTGAGATCCCCGCGTTGCGGTAGGCCCGTTCCAGCGCGGAGCGCTGCCCTTCGGGCCTGGGTGCGGTCAGGCCGAGCGAGCGGCCGTCGCTGGAGCTGCCGACGCCCTTGATGACGCCGTAGATCCGGTCACCGTCCCGTTCGGCGTCTTCGAGCCGCTTGAGGACGACGCAGGCGACGCCCTCGCCCAGGGCGATGCCGTCCGCCGAGCTGTCGAAGGCCCGGGACCGGCCGGTCGGGGAGAGCGCGTGCACCGACGAGAAGAGCACGTAGTCGTTGATGCCGTTGTGGAGGTCGGCGCCGCCGCACAGGACGACATCGCTGGTGCCGCCGACGAGTTCCTTGCACGCGACATCGACGGCCGCCAGCGATGACGCGCAGGCCGCGTCCACGGTGAAGTTGGCCCCGCCCAGGTCCAGCCGGTTGGCGATCCGGCCGGAGATCACGTTGGAGAGCATGCCGGGGAAGGAGTCCTCGGTGAGCCGGGGCAGCTGCTCCTCCAGGCCGTCGGGCACCTTCCCGTAGTAGGACGGCAGCACCGCCCGCAGCGTGCTGGCGTTGGACAGGTCGCTGCCCGCTTCGGCCCCGAAGACCACCGAGGTGCGCGAGCGGTCGAACGCCCGGCCCCGCTCGCCGTATCCGGCGTCCTCCAGCGCGCGGCGCGCGGCTTCCAGCGCCAGCAGCTGTACGGGCTCGATGCTGCCCAGCGAGGCCGGCGGAATGCCGTAGCGCAGCGGGTCGAAGGGGATGCGGGGCAGGAAGCCGCCCCACTTCGACGGAGTGACCGGGGTCGCCCCGTCCGCCTCCGGCGAGTAGTGCACGGCAGGATCCCAGCGGTCTGCCGGGACCTCGCCGACGGCGTCGTTGCCGCCGATGATGTTCGCCCAGAAGGCGGCGAGGTCGGGAGCCTGCGGGAACATGCAGGCCAGCCCCACGACGGCCACGTCCAGAGGGGCGGGAGCCGCCGGGCTGCCTGCCGTCTCCTCCCCCAGGCTTTCGCGGAGCAGCGCCGCCCGTCCGGCGAGGAATTCCGCCGCGCCGGTGGTCACGGACCGGTGCAGCGCGCCGATCGTGGTGGTCGCCGAGCGCAGCACGGCCACCTCGCCGGCCATGAACATGCCCTCGGCGAGCTGGCGTTCCTCGTCGACGGTCGTCAGCTCGCCGCTGTCACCGGCCCGCTCGACGCCCTTGCTCGCGATCCGCAGCCGCCCGACGTTGAGCCGCTCCAGCTCCTCCCAGATCCGCCGGTCGGCCACTCCGGAGGCGCGCAGCTCCGCCTCGATCTCCCGGAAGCCGTCACTGAACGGACTGGGTACGCACCGGGTCGCGTGGCCGGGGGCGGTCTCCAGCAGCGTGGTGCGGGTGGCGGACACGACCTGCCGCTGGAAGAGGTGCTGGACCGCCTCGCCGTCCACCGCCTCCTCGGTGAACAGGTAGGCGGTTCCCATGAGTACGCCGACGGCTGCTCCGCGCGCGGTCAGCGGAGCGGCGAGCGCGGCGACCATCGCCGACGAGCGCTCGTCGTGGACGCCGCCCGCGAAGAACACCTCGATCCGCTCGGCCTCGCCGTCGCCGGCGTCCGCCAGGAAGTCCTCGATCACCGCGAGCTGCGCCTCCCACAGGGGGAAGCTGTTGCGCGGCCCCACGTGGCCGCCGCACTCCGAGCCCTCGAAGATGAACTTGCGGGCCCCGGCCTCCAGGAACTGCCGCAGCAGCCCCGGCGACGGCACATGCAGGAACGTCGCGATCCCGGCCCGTTCCAGCGCCTCCGCCTGCGAGGGCCGCCCGCCCGCGATGATCGCGTGCGTGGGCTTCAGCTCGCGTACGGCTTCGAGCTGGGCGTTCCTGGTCTCCTCCGGCGCGAAGCCCAGCACCCCGACGCCCCAGGGCCGGCCCGCCACGGCGGTCCTGGTCTCCTCCAGCATCGCGCGGGTCTGCTCGCCGGTCGCCAGCGCCAGGGCCAGGAACGGCAGGGCGCCGTCCGCCGCGACGGCGGCGGCGAACCGCGCCCGGTCGCTGACCCGGGTCATCGGCCCCTGCGCCACGGGCAGCCGGGTGCCGAGCGCCCGGCTCATCGGGGAGCCGGACCGCAGGGCCCGCGCCGGGCCGTCGTCGCGGGCGGCATCCCGGATGGCGGCGGTCAGCGCGCGTACCGTCCGGCCCGCGTCGCCCCACCGGGCGGCGAACCGGGCGGCCAGGAAGCCGTCCTGACCCACCGGCAGCGGCCGCCCGGGCCCGGCGTCCGGTCCGCCGTCCGGCCCGGCGCCTGGCCCGCGCCGCCGCAGCACCCGGTGGCCGTCCACGACCACCGTCTCCGACCCGTCCATGGACCTCAGCGCGGCAGCTGTCTGCTCCTCCACCCCGGACTCGGCCAGCAGTGCGAGCTGGCTGTCCAGTACGACCCCGGCCGCCCCGCCGACGACGGCGGCAGCCGCCGTAGCGGGACCGATGCCGCCGCACGCCCACACCGGGACGTCCACACCGGGATCGCCGAGCAGCTGCTGCAGCAGCACGAAAGTGCTCAGCTCCCCGATCCGGCCGCCGCTCTCACTGCCACGGGCGACCAGTCCGTGCGCCCCGGCCCGGACCGCTTCGAGCGCCTGCTCCAGGTCCGTGACCTCGACCAGTACCCGGTACTGCGCCGCGACCTCGACGACCCGCCACGGCGAGTCCGCGCCGAGGACCACCGTGTGCGGACCGCCGCTGTTGCCCTTGCCTCCGGTCATCGCGAGTTCCCCGGGACCGATCAGGCAGTCCGCTCCGACCCGCACCCCGAACGGGCCGGTCGCCCAGCGCCGGATCCGGGCCAGTTCCTCTCTGGATTTTCGGCCGCCGACTCCCAGGTCGAGCACCCCGAGCCCGCCGGCGCGGCTGACCGCCGCGGCAAGTCTGGCGTCGGGTTCACCGAATGGGGAAATACCGATGACCACGTCTACGACGCGCACGGCAGACGTCATGATTCTCCGATTACTCGGTAAGATTGCACAGTGGGGGGATTTTCGGTGCACGAAAGTTGAATTCGACTTGCAAGGACGCGCGCTGCCCGAAGCGTTGCCAGGAACTCTTGTGCGAAGCCGGTCACAGGGAAGCTAGCGCCGAAGTTACCTGCCGGTCAACGAGGCATCGTCGCTTTCCGGCGCCTCATCGAATCAATTCAGCCACGACCGAACGGCCGCCCCAACAGCCGGAAACCCGGTCAATTCCATTCACCCGCGATCCTTCTCGGGCCACAGTGCCACAAACACGTCAAAGCACCCGGGGAATTCACTTGCATCTCATACCGACGAAACGCTCCCGCCGACGCGGCGCGGCTGTGTAAAGACCGCATGTCCGCACCAGGTCACCTCATCGCCCCGGCCGGCCCGCCCGCGCCCCGCACGAACCCCGGGCACATGCCGGAAAACGGCGGGTCCCCTGCCGGGGCGGAGCGCCGGCAGGGGACCCGTGGGCTTGCTTGTCAGTCGGTTACTGGTCGGCGACGACGCCGGACTTCGCGATCTTGATCTTGCTCCGGGTCGCACCGGTGCGCGAGCCCTGGCCCTCGATCGTCTTGACGATGTCCATGCCCTCGATGACCTCGCCGAAGACGACGTGCTTGCCGTCGAGCCAGTCGGTGATGATCGTGGTGATGAAGAACTGCGAGCCGTTGGTGTTCCGTCCGGCGTTCGCCATGGACAGCAGGCCCGGCTTGGTGTGCTTCAGCTGGAAGTTCTCGTCGGCGAACTTCTCGCCGTAGATGCTCTTGCCGCCGGTGCCGTCGCCCCGGGTGAAGTCGCCTCCCTGCAGCATGAAGTCGGGGATGACCCGGTGGAAGCCGGAGCCCTCGTAGCCGTAGCCGTGCTCGCCCGTGGCCAGCTCGCGGAAGTTGCGGGCGGTCTTGGGGACCACGTCGTCGTACAGCTTGAAGACGATCCGTCCCGCGGGCTCGTCGTTGATGGTGATGTCGAAAAAGACGTTGCTCATGGATGCCATCCTCACATGTTCGAGGGGCCGAAGGCTGCCGGGGCGGTCCGCGGGTCCGAGGATGTCAGCCGACCTGGACGGGACGGGCTGTTCCCACAGTTTTCCCGAGAATGTAAACCGCGCCCGGAGCCGAGGAAACCTCAGGCCAGGCCGGCCGACTTCAGCCAGGCCTGGGCGACCGCCAGCGGGTCCTTGTTCTGGCTCTGGACCTGGGTGTCGAGGGCGAGGAGGGTGGCTGTGTCGAGCTTGACGGAGACCGCGTTGAGGGCGTCGACGCCCTGCTGCGAGAGGCCGGACTTGTAGACGAGGGGGACGACATTCTCGAATCCGAAAAGATTTTCGGGGTCCTGGAGGACCACGAACTTCTCCTTGGTGATGACGGGGTCCGTGGTGAAGACGTCGGCGGCCTGGATGGTGTTCTTCCGCAGTGCCGCCTGGGTGAGGGGCCCGCCGGCGTCGAGGGCGCTGAACGACTTGAAGGTCAGCCCGTAGACGGACTTCAGGCCCAGCAGACCCTGATGGCGGGTCTGGTACTCGGGTGACCCGCCGATGACCAGGTCCGGGGCCGCCTGCTTGAGGTCGGCGATGCTGGACCCGGAGGTCAGGTGGTACTTCTCGGCGGCGGTGGCGTTGAGGGTGACGGAGTCCTTGTCCTGGGCGGGCGCGGGATCGAGAAGCGTCAGCTTGGGATCGAGCTTGGCTGTGATGGCGGCCGTGGTGGTGGCGACGGTCTTGGGGGCGGCCTGGGCGTCGAGATACGCGAGCAGGGCGCCGTTGTATTCCGGAAGAACCGTGAGGGAGCCGTTCCTGAGCAGGCCGTAGGTGGTCTCGCGGCTGCCGATGCTCTGCCGGTAGGTGACCTTGAAGCCCTTGGCCTTCAGCGCCTCGCCGTAGACGTCGGCGATCAGGATGCTCTCGGCGAAGTTGTTGGAGCCGACGACGACGGCGCTGTCCGCCTGCTTGCCCGAGAGCGAGTCACTGGAGCCGTCGCCGGAGGAGGAGCACCCCGCGACCAGCGACGCGGCCATGGCGGCGGCGAACGCGGCGGCGGCCGCGTGGGGGTGTCTCGGTGTTGACCGGCTGCTCTTGGCGGTAGGAGGCACGATTCCCGTTCCGGGCTCAGGTGACGAAGGGAGTGGCGGGCGGTGCACAAGAGGCATGAACCGCGCCGAGTCGATCAAATCCAGGCGGTTGTTGGTCAGTCAAGAGCGATTTGGTCACCGATGAGCATCGACCGATGGCCGGTTCCGGTTGTGGAGGAACGGAGAGGGCAGGCGATCGGAGCCGAGGGTTCCCCGTAATGGATTCTTGACGAACAGCGACCGCTTCGAAGCTGTGAAGAGGCTGTAGTCTCCCCGAAGCTGGGGGCGGGCGGCAGTCCGGACCGGTGATGGCATACCCGGCCGCTGCAGTCCGGTGATGGCCTGAAATGATCAAAAGCGAACAGACGCGAGTCCCGTGGCACCTCCATGTGCCATGAGAGGCCCACGAAGGAGGCTTGGTGTCCGCGAACCAGGTGGACGCGCCGGACCGGCCGTCCCCGGCGCCGTCCCTCCGGGGCGGCATCACGGACTTCGCCGACCGGTGGCCGTTCCGGCGCAAGCTCAACACCCTGGTCGGTATTCCGCTCGTCGTGGTGGCCGCGCTGCTCAGCTATGTGATCGTCCATCAGGTGGATGACGCCCGGAGCGCGGCATCGGCGGCGCAACTGGTCCGCGACAGCCGGGAGGTCGCAGAGCTCGTCTCCCGGGTGGAGGCCGAGCACCAGCAGGCCGTCCTGCTCTCCGTACGCTACGAGTCGGCCGCCCCCGGCTATCCGCCCTCGCCCGACGCCTACGAAAAGGCCCAGGTTGCCGTGGAAAGCGCGGTCGTCGACGTGCGCCGGGCCTTCGGCTCGCGGCTGCCCGCCGACGAGGCGCAGGCACTGAAGGAGGTCAGCGGCCTGACCAGCCTGCGCGACAGCATCGAGAAGAGCTACATGCCGGCCGACAACATCGACCCGGCATACGCCAACGCGGCCGACGAGCTGATCGACGGCCTCGGACTGGACCGCAACGAGTCCCTGGCGTCCACCTTCACCGGCAATCTGCTCGACTCCCTGCTGCGCACCGACGCCGCCCACGGCAGTTTCGAGACCAGCGTCTTCTCCGCGCAGACCGGTGACGCCAACGCCCTCATCGAGCTGGTCAGCGCGATCGGCTCCCATGAGCTCTACGAGCACCAGGCCGCCCGTTTCGGCCGGTACGCCACCGAGGAGCAGATCAGCGAACTCGGCGGGATCGAGCACAACGCCTCCCACGCCATCCTCGATCTCAGGTTCGCCGCCCTCCAGGTCGACCCCAGCTCACTGGTGTCCAGGACGCCCACGCAGCTGACCACGTCCTTCACCACCGCCCTGACGGACTATCAGGACTACCAGAAGCTGGCCGCCGTCCGGCTGAAGATCACCTCCTCGCTCATCGACGAGATCGCCGCCCGCGCCGACCGGGCCTCCACCGACGCCTGGTGGCGGGCCGCCTGGCTGCTGGGCGCCGCGCTGGTCGGCTTCATGCTCTGGCTGGCCTTCACCGTGGCGGTCCGCCGCTCCGTGGTCCGCCCTGTCCAGGCGCTCACCGGCGCCGCCCAGCAGGTCGCCGAGGTCGCCGGCCTGGAGCTCGCGCGGGTCGCCGACGACGACGCGGCCGACGTCGGCCCGCCCCGGCTGCGCGAGGTGCCGGTCACCGTACGCGACGAGATCGGCGAGCTCGCGGAGGCCTTCAACCGGGTGCAGAACACCGCGGCCGCGCTGCTGGAGCGCCAGGTGCTCAGCCGCCGCAACGTCGCCGAGATGTTCGGCAACGTCGGGCGCCGGGTCAGTAACCTGACCACCCGCCAGCTCGCCCTGATCGACGCCGTGGAGCGCGGTGAGACCGATCCCGCGCTGCTGGACCGCCTCTACCGCATCGACCACATCGCGGTACGCCTCCAGCGCAACGCCGACAGCCTCATGCTGCTCGCCGGCATCCGCGAGACCGGCCTGGAGGCCAGCCCCACCCCGCTCACCAACGTGGCCCGTGCCGCGCTCGGCCAGATCGAGGGCTACCAGCGGGTCCGGCTGCACGCCGAGACCGAGGTCACGGTCGCCCCCGACATCATCGGCGACCTGACGCTGATGCTCGCCGAACTCCTGGAGAACGCCGTCGCGTTCTCCCCTGCCGGCAGCCCCGTCGAGGTGTCGGTACGGGCCGGGGGCGACGGCGCGCGGATCGAGATCGCCGACCACGGCCTGGGCATGAGCGCCGAGCGCCTCGCCGAGGAGAACGCCCGGCTGATCCGCCGCGAGCGCCTGGACCTGGTGCCCACCAAGGTGCTCGGCCTGTTCGTGGTCGGCATCCTGGCCCGGCGCTGGGGGGTCGAGGTCGTCCTGGACCGCACCCCGGGCGGCGGCGTCACCAGCCGGGTCGTCATCCCGTCCTCGCTGCTGCTCCTGATGAGCCCGGTCGTCCCCGTCCCCGCCGGCAGATCCGCGTCCTACGACACGGCCCGTACCCCCGCCGCCCCCGCCGAGCCCTCTCCCGCCGCGGCCCTG
Source organism: Streptomyces sp. NBC_01537 (assembly GCF_045040445.1). NCBI lineage: Bacteria > Bacillati > Actinomycetota > Actinomycetes > Kitasatosporales > Streptomycetaceae > Streptomyces > Streptomyces sp. NBC_01537. The sequence goes on from NZ_CP109392.1 coordinate 3,219,417, forward strand.
CCCCGGCGCAGCGAGGCCGCCGAGCCCACGGCGCCCGGCGCACTGCCCCGGCGGATCCCCCGGCAGGAGACACCGCCGGCCGACGACGGCGACGCCACGGCCCGCCCGCTGCGCCGCCGGGTCCGCGGCGCCACCCTGCGTACGACCGACGCCGGCGCCGGCCGGCCGGCCGCCCGGCAGGCCGCCCGTCCCGCCGACGCCGAGGAGGTCCGCTCGGCGCTGGACGAGTTCGAGGCCGCGGTGGAGCGGGCCCACCGTGACAGCGCGGCACCCACGACCAGCGACAATGACCACCACGACCTGACAGGACTCCCGGAAGGAGCGGAGCAGTGACAACGCCGACGAGTGACACCCCGGCGGAGGGGGCCGCGCCCACCGATCTGCGGGCCGCCGCAGCTGATTTCAACTGGCTGCTGAATCGTTTCGCCTCCGAGACCGCGGGGGTCGTCGACGCCATCGCCGTTTCCTCCGACGGGCTGCTCATCGCCGTCTCCCGGCTGCGCGACCACGCCGACTCCGACCGGCTGGCCGCCATCGTCTCCGGCATCACCAGCCTGGCCGCCGGAGCTTCCGGCAACTACGGCCTGGGCGGCCTCAACAAGGTCATCATCGACCTGGAGGGCGGCCATGTGCTGGTCTCCGCCATCGGCAGCGGCGCGGTGCTGGGCGTGGTCACCTCCAAGGAGGCCAAGCTCGGCAACATCGCTTACGAGATGACCCTGTTCGCCAACCGGGCCGGCGCCGCGCTGAGCCCGCAGCTGGTGCTCGAACTCAAGAACACCGTCGGCACGGCCCCGACCGGCTGATGGCGGACGGCGACGCGTCGCCCGGCGAGGACGCCCCCGGCGGGGGCGGCTTCGCCGGTCCGGCTCCCGACCCGGTCGGCCGGGCCCCGGCCGTGCGGCCCTTCCTGGTCACCGCCGGCCGGGTGGCGGGCACCAGGACCGGTCCGCCGATCCCGGTCGAGACCCAGGTCGTGGCGACCGCGGCGGGGCTGCAGGTGCTCGACCGGCTGACCTTCGAGCGGCACGACATCGTCGCCGTCTGCAGGCGGCCGCAGTCGATCGCGGAGATCGCCGCCAAGCTGCGGCTGCACCTCAACGTGGTCCGCGTCCTGGCCGAGGACCTGCGCTCGGCCGGGCAGTTGTCGGTCCACGTGCCGCACGCCGGAACCGCCCAGGACGCATCCGTATTGCGAAGGGTTATCGATGGTCTCCGTACCATCCCCGACTCCCGGGGAGTACTCCGTGACACTGACTGAACCGCCTCTCCGGCCGCCGCTGCCGGTCAAGATGGTGATCGCGGGCGGCTTCGGCGTCGGCAAGACCACCACCGTGGGGTCGATCTCCGAGATCGCCCCGCTGACCACCGAAGCGGCCATCACCGAGGTCGCGGCAGGGGTGGACGACCTCACCCACACCCCGCACAAGACCACCACCACGGTCGCCATGGACTTCGGCACCATCACCATCGACCCGACCCTGAAGCTCTACCTGTTCGGCACGCCCGGCCAGGACCGCTTCGGCTTCATGTGGGACGACCTGATCGAGGGGGCGGTCGGCGCCCTCGTGATCGTCGACACCCGGCGGCTGGACGACTGCTACGCCGCCGTCGACTACTTCGAGCACAAGGGGATCCCCTTCACCGTCGCCGTCAACACCTTCGACGGCAGGATCGAGCACGAACTCGACGAGGTCCGCTGGGCCCTCGACGTCGCCGACCCCGTCCCGGTCATCGCCTTCGACGCCCGCGAACGCGGCTCCGTCCGCGACGCACTGCTCGTCGTCCTGGAACTGGCCCTGGCCCGCGCCGAGGGCTGACCCCCGGCCTCAGAAGCGGACGGCCGCGCGCAGTGCCCCCGGCACCTTCACGCGGCCGCTGAAGCGCCCGAAGCCGACCGCGTACAGCTTCTCGTCCGCCCACCAGAACAGCCGGTCGTCGCACGGGTCGTCCGCCACGCAGAAGCCGAGGCGTGCCCGCTCCTGCAGCGCCCGAGCGGCCTCGTCGAGTGCCCCGGGCGCCACCGGGGTCAGCAGCACCTCGCTGTAGCGCGGCAGGGCGACGAGCACGCCGTACGGGCACGGGCCGGGCGGCAGAAAGCGCTGGAGCGCGGGCAGGACACTGGTGACGTACGGGCTGCCGGGCTTGCTGACGGTCCTGACGCCGGTGTCCGCGTCGTCCGTGACGGTGAAGGACGGCAGTTCGTCGCGCAGGGTGTTCGCCAGCGCGTGGCTCTCCGGGTCATGGATGACGAGCTGCCCGGACCGCTGCCGCGTCAGCCGCCCCCGCCCGTCGAGCACGATGACCATGTCCAGCACACCCCCGTCCCCGTACGGCGTGCACATCAGCTCCGCCCGCTCCGCATCCGCCACCCTCGGCGTGATCTGCACCCGCAGCCGCTCCTCCAGCACCCCGAGCCGGTCCCGCTCCGCCAGCGCGGCCGTGACCTGGGCCGCCTTGGCCGCCAGCCAGGCCTCTACGCGCCCCGGCCAGGCGGCTTGCGGCACACGGGCGCAGGCGGCGGTGATCGCGTCCAGCGAGATGTCGGCGTGCGCGGTGCCCACCGGCAGGACGAGCAGCCCGTTGTCGGCGTCGAGCATCGCGTGCGGGGCGAGCGACGGGAGGAGGGCGGCGACCAGCGCCCGTACCTCGTCGGCCGGGGCCGCCCCTGAGGCTGCCTGTTCGGTCTCCATCCGCCGTTCATATCAGCCGGACGGAACCGAGGCGAACGCCGGATCGGCGAGGTCCACAGTGATCGAGTTTCCCAGGTTGTTGGTGAACGTGGCCATGTGCCCGACGACCGTCGCCCGCTCGAATGGATTGGACTCGCTCAGCGACACCAGCCACACCAGGTTCTTGTCCGCGTCGAGCCGGGCGAAGAACCCCTCCGAACCGTGGGCGCCGTCACCACAGCACACATAGCCCGACCCGTCCGGCAATCGGGCGAAACCCCGTGGGTGGTGGTCGGCCGAGGTCAGCCACTCGGGGTCCTCGGCGAGGCAGGCGTCCAGATCGAAGGGGGGACCGAGGTCGAACCATGACAGCGCGGCGCCGTCCACCTCGGCATCGCGAGCCGAGCCGTCCGCCCGGTAGAGCCCGTCCCACGCGGGCCTCTCGCCCGCGAGCCACAGCTCGGTGATCCGGCTCATTCGCAGTCAGTCCCCAAGGAGTTGCCATCCGGACAAGCTTCGGCAGGCGGACGGCTCGAGGTCAATCCCTCGAGGTCGATGCGGTCGTGGACGTCGTGGCGCCTCCGGCCAGGTCGAGGCGCGCCAGGCCCCGGCGGAAGGCGGTGCGTGTGGTGGTGGTCTCGGTGAAGCGCCAGTCGGCGCCGCCGCCCTGGTCCTTGTCGCGTTCGAACCAGATGAAGCCGAGGACGTCGTCCTGCTGCTTCTTCCCCAGCCAGGTGAAGAAGTCGGTGATCCAGGCTGCCTTGGAGGTGCCGGGCTGGGCACCGGTCTCGGTGATCAGCACAGGATGGTCGGTGATCCGGCGCAGTTTCTTCAGCGTCGGGTCGAAGACGGCCGCGGCCGTCTTCTCGCGCACGGCGTAGCCGACCATCCCCACCCAGTCGGTGTAGTCGTCACCGGGGTACAGGGCGGACAGGCTCACGTGAGGCACGGGACGCAGGATGTTGGGGCTCCAGAGCCAGATGGCGTTGTCGGTCCCGGCCTGCTCGAAGAGGTCGTGGACATGCCGCCATGCCCTGACGTAGTCGCCCTTGTGGTTACCGCTGCGCGCCTCCGACCAGGGGTACCACTCGCCGTTCATCTCATGGGCGAAACGGATCACCACGGGCCACTTGTGCTTGGCGACCGCCTTCGCGAAGCGGGTGATGTACGCGTCGTACGTGCCTCCGGCGATCTTGGCGAGGGCGTACTTCGGCTGGTTGATGCCTTCGGAGCGGCCGGCCCAGGGCTGCCAGGAGATCACCGGGAGCATGCCCTGCCGGTAGGCCGAGTCGACGGTGTCGGGGTCGAAGTCCTCGTCGAAGTTGACGAAGTACTCGACCATGGTCGGGCGCTTGCCCGCGGCCTTCGCGACGGCTTCGGTCTTGCTGGCCGCCCAGGGCATCTGGACGCTGCTGACGCCGAAGTACTTCCCCTTGGGGTCGGCGAAGGACGTCGCGTCCGGGACGGTCGGCGTGGTGTCGGCCACCGGGGACTTGAGCCGGTCGACGATTCCGGCCTCGGCGGCGGCGACGCCCAGGCCCTGGTAGGCCGCCTGGTCGGGGGAGTTGACCAGGACGTACACAGCGTAGGTGAGCAGCGACAGTACGAGGACGTGGGCCGTCATCCACAGCCGCAGCCGGATGCCGGTGCCCCGGTTCCACCAACGCAGGCGCTTGGGGGGCGTGCTCGCGGCTCTAGACACTCATCATCACCGATCCGAACAGCAGGGCGGCGCCCAGCAGGTAGGGGACCACGACCAGCGGGCTGTGAGTACGCTCGCCCGCGAAACTGTCGGCCCGGGTGCCCCAGCTGGCGTTGTGGGCCATGCGGAAGAACCCGAGCAGCCGTACCGGCAGCAGCAGCAGAGTGTTGATGATCATGAACAACGGAAGGAAGACCATGTCCTTCGGCCGGTAGGCGAAGTGCCTGCCGAACCTGATGGCCATCGAGACCACGGACATCATGGCGGCGAGCCCCAGAATGAAGAGGAGCGCGTGCAGTCCGCCCTCGGGCAGCGGCAGCTGGTTGTAGATGCCGGGCTTGTCACGCCGCCAGGCGGCCACGGCCCAGGAGGCGAAGGTGCCGAGCAGGACGAACGGCACGAGGATGTCGGCGACGTAGAACAGCCAGAGCAGCCTGGCGTGCCGGAGCATCCACCAGAACATCCGCAGGGTGTTGTACTGCGAGCCGCGCGCCCATCGGTACTGCTGCTTGGCCAGTTTCTTCAGCTCCAGAGGAGCATCGGTGTAGACCAGGGAAGTGGACTGGTAGACGCTCTTGTAGCCGGCTTTGAGGGTGTAGTTGGTCAGCGTCCGGTCGTCGCTGACCTCCAGGAAGACGCCGAGGAACTTCTCGTTGAGGAAGTCCTCCATGCAGTCCTCGAGGATGCTCCGCCGGAAGGCGATGGTCCGGCCGGGGAGACAGCCCACGGTGCCGACGGCGCTCATGGCGGGCATCGAGTACTGGCACCGTACGCTTTCCAGCCAGTCCGCCCAGCGGGTGAGCACCGAGCGCCCGGGGTCGAGAATCCGCTGACGGGTCGTCACCCCGCCCACCTCGGGATCCCTGAAGGGCTTGATCAGTTCACTGAGGGTGTCCCGGGTCCAGATGGTGTCCGAGTCGACCAGCACGGCGATCTCACCGGTCGCCTGCTCCAGGCCGACTCGCAGCGCGTTGCGCTTGCCGGGGATCTCGGTCCAGATCCAGGCCACGCCCACGTCGGCGCAGATGGTCTCCAGCAGGGGATTGCGGCGCCCGTTGATGACGACGATGACCTGACTCGGCTGCTGGTCGGTAATTCGCTGGAGCACGGACCGGAAAAGGTCCTCGGGCTCGTCGACGACGGGAATGATGACGGAGGTGGTGGCCTGCCACGACCGCTTCCACGGCTTGTAACGGCGGGCCAGCAGAATTCGGAGAACCCACAGCGACCAGACCATGGTCATGAAAACGGCGAACGGATAGACAACCCCGTGGTTTCGCCATTCCCTCAGTTCGAGCAAGTACGCGAGCATGAATGTCCCTGGACCGACGAGTTGGAGATCCGGGGTCCGGAGCAGGTGGACGTCGCCGAGCGCGCGCAGTCCCTGCCCCCTCGCCCCCCGAGGGCTGGCGACTTCGACGCTGATCTCGCCAACTGGCCGAAAACTAGCAGCCGTTGCTGGGTGGCAAACATGCTTTTTACATGACAAGACCGGGCATACCGGTAGTTCGTGATTCAACGGAGATGTGAACGAGATGCAAAAGTTGTGCGGATTCACCGCCGCAATGACGTTCATGTGACGTTCACGTGAAGTGGGACAACTCGGTCGATTCGCCAACCCGGTTGAGATATGGTTCCGCTCTCCCCCACACGTCCCAACCGGTATGCGGCCCCGCTGGCGGCCCGTTTGCGGAAGGCCAAATCAGTGTCTGCCCGTGTCACAGTCATCGGCACCGGATATCTCGGTGCCACCCATGCCGCCTGCATGGCGGAAATAGGCCACGAGGTTCTCGGCCTCGATGTCGATCCGGACAAGATCGCCGCACTGCGATCGGGCCGGGTTCCCTTCTACGAACCCGGACTCGAGGAACTGCTCGCCAAACATGTCGCTTCCGGACGGCTGCGTTTCACAACCTCGTACGAAGAGGTCGCGGAATTCGGCGACATCCACTTCTCCTGTGTCGGCACACCTCAGGCGGCCGGCTCCAACGCGGCCGACCTGCGCTACGTCGACGCCGTCATCGAGAACCTGGCGCCCCTGCTGGCCGGCCGTCCCGCCCTCGTCGTCGGCAAGTCCACCGTCCCGGTCGGCACCGCCGAGCGGCTCGCCGGGCTGATGCCCGAGGGCACCGAACTCGCCTGGAACCCCGAGTTCCTGAGAGAGGGTTTCGCCGTCGAGGACACCTTGCGGCCTGACCGGCTGGTCTTCGGCGTACGGTCGGCGGAGGCCGAGGAGCGGCTGCGTGCGGTCTATGCCCCGGTGATCGAGGCCGGAACTCCCGTGGTCGTCACCGACTTCCCGACCGCCGAGCTGGTCAAGACCTCGGCCAACGCCTTCCTCGCCACCAAGATCTCGTTCATCAACGCCATGGCGGAGGTCTGCGAGGCCGCCGGCGCCGATGTCTCGATGCTCGCCCAGGCGCTGTCCCACGACACCCGCATCGGTGGCCGTTTCCTGCGGGCCGGCGTCGGCTTCGGCGGTGGCTGCCTGCCCAAGGACATCCGCGCCTTCATGGCCAGGGCCGGCGAGCTGGGCGTCGACCAGGCACTCACCTTCCTGCGGGAGGTGGACGCCATCAACATGCGCCGCCGTACGCGTGTCGTGGACCTGGCCCGCGAGGCCGTCGGCGGCAGCTTCCTGGGCCGCCGCATCGCCGTTCTGGGCGCCGCCTTCAAGCCCGACTCCGACGACATACGCGACTCGCCGGCGCTCAACGTCGCCGCCCAGATCCAGCTCATGGGCGGCAACACCTGCGTCTACGACCCCAAGGCCATGGACAACGCCCGCAAGTCCTTCCCCACCCTGGCCTACGCGGTCTCGGCCCAGGACGCCCTGCGCGGCGCCCACGTCGTCCTCCACCTCACCGAATGGCAGGAATTCCGCGACCTGGACCCCGTCGCTCTGCGGGCCACGGTGACCGAGCCATACGTCATCGACGGCCGCAACGCGCTCGACGCCGCGCGCTGGCGGGCCGCCGGGTGGACGTACCGCGGCCTGGGCCGCCCGTAGGAAACAGACGGGACGGGCGGGACGAGCGGCTCGGCCGCATCATGCGGCCGGGTCAGCCGAAGCGGCCTGCCACGTAGTCGGCGGTGCGGGTGTCCTGAGGGCTGCCGAAGATGTCGTCGGTGGGGCCGTGTTCGACGATGTGGCCGGGGGTGCCCTGTTCGGCGAGGAAGAAGGCGCACTGGCGGGAGACGCGGGCGGCCTGCTGCATGTTGTGGGTGACGATGACGACGGTGACCTGCCCGGCGAGTTCGAGGATGGTCTCCTCGACGCGGCGGGTGGAGGTCGGGTCGAGGGCGGAGCAGGGCTCGTCCATCAGGAGGATGCGGGGGCGCACCGCGAGGGAGCGGGCGATGCACAGGCGCTGCTGCTGGCCGCCGGACAGGGCGCCCCCGGGCTGGCGGAGGCGGTCGCGGACCTCCTTCCAGAGGCCGCCGCGGGTGAGGCATTCCTCGACGAGCTCGTCCTTCTCACGGCGGGAGGCGCGGATGCCGGTGAGCTTGAGGCCGGCCAGGACGTTGTCGTAGATCGACATGGCCGGGAAGGGGTTGGGCTTCTGGAAGACCATGCCGATCTGGCGGCGGGCGTCGGTGAGGCGACGGCCGGGGGCGTAGATGTCCTCGCCCTCGAAGAGGACCTCGCCGGAGAGGGCGGCGGCGGGGATCATCTCGTGCATGCGGTTGAGGATGCGCAGGAACGTCGACTTGCCGCAGCCGGAGGGGCCGATGAGGGCGGTCACCTCGCCGGCGGGCATGGTGAGGGAGACCCGCTCCAGGACCTTGTGGGTGCCGAACCAGGCGGAGACGGCGCGGGCTTCCAGGACGGCGGGGTTCGCTTGGGTTGCCCGCACCAGGGGGAGGACGGCGGTGTCGGTCACGTCGGTGGCTTCGGTTGTCATGGCGTTTCGTTCCTCTACAGCAGGTTCGGGAGCAGCTGGGTGACCTGGGACGCGACCTGGAGGCCCAGTACTGCCACGACGGGCGCGAAGACGATCCAGGTCTGGTGGCGGCCCCAGCGGTGCCAGGCCCAGACGGCTGCGATGGAGGCGAGGGCCAGGGCCTGGAGCCACATCACCAAGGGCCAGGGGATGCCGGTGCGGGCGGCGAGGGGCTGCTCGGCGTCGGGGAGGGTGCCGGCCTGGATGGTGGCGGCGGGCGTTTCGAAGGTGGCCGAGACCAGATCGGCGTCCACGCGCAGGATCCCGGAGGGGAGGAAGCGGGGGCCGGTCGCGGTGACCAGGACCAGGCGGCTCTTGCCGGCGGCCACGGTGGCGGGGGCCGGGTCGCCTGCGCGGCGGGTGTCCAGGACGCGGTACTTGGCCTTGCCCTGGCCGGTGGTGACGGTGAGCTCCGTACCGGGGGCGAGATCCGCCAGGTCAGCGAAGGGGGCTCCGTACGCTCCCGCGCGGCCCATGACCACGCTGGTGCCGGCCTGGCCGGGCATCGGGGTGTCGCGGCGGTGGCCGGGGCCGTCGGCGAGGACGGCGGAGTCGGTGCCCTCCAGGACGACCTGGTGGAGGTGAAGGGCCGGGATGGCGATGATCGCGACCGGCGTGCCCGGGCCGAGCAGGTGGCCCTCCTGGTCGGTCTGCGCGACCGGGGCCGTGCCGAGGGCCAGGTTGGCGCGCAGCTCGTCGAACGCGGCCTGCTGGGCGGCGCGTTGCTGGAGGTGGCTGACCAGGAGCAGCTGGGCGGTGATGCCCAGGAGCAGTGCGGCGAGGGTGAGCAGCGCGCCGCGCGCGAGGTGGCGTGCCGGGGGAACGGTCGGCAGGGGGATGGTCCTGGGCGGCGCCGCCACGGGGGCGGGTGCGGGTGCGGTGACCGTCATGGCGGCCCTCCTTACGTGTGTGAGGGCCGGGGAGGCCCGGCGATGGGGCCTCCCCGGCTGCTACGGCCTTGCTCAGGTGGACTTGATGACGAAGTTCGCGCCGTTCTTGGCGGCGACCGTCGACGAGCCCACGTAGTGCACGTGCAGGGTGTGCTTGCCCTTGCTGAGCTTGGGCAGCGTGACGGTGACCTTGCCGCCGCTCAGGGTGCCGGTCGCGATGACCTTGGTGCCCTGCATGATCTGGACCTTGCCGCCGGGAGTGGTGCCGGTGGCGGTGACCTTGACGGCCACCTTGGCCTTCTTGGTGTGGCTGATGGACGACGGCGCCGAGGTGGTGACGGCGGCCGAGGCCTTGGTGACGGTCAGGGAGACCTTGGTGGTGGAGCTGTAGAGCTTGCTCGTGCCCGCGAACGTCACCGTCAGGCTGTGCTTGGCCACCTTGAGGTGGTTGGACAGCGAGATGGTGACCTTGCCCGCGCTGCTCAGGGTGCCCGTGCCGAGGGTCGTGGTGCCCTCCTTGACGGTGACCTTGCCGGTCGGGGCGACCGAGTTGCTGCCCTTGACGGTGACGGCGACCTTGGGGGCCTTGCCGTACGCGGTCGTGGCGGCCGAGGCGGTGGTGGTGCTGCCGTACTTGACGGAGCCGGTCCAGGAGGTGGCGGTGCCCGCGCCGTTGAGGTTGTTGGCGGTCACCGAGGCGGTGTAGCTGCCCGGGGTGAGGCCCGTGAAGGTGTAGGAGGCGGTGGCGGCGGTCAGGTCCTTGTTGACCACGACGGCGCCGGTGGAGTCCAGGAGCTGGACCCGGTAGTCGGTGATCGGCAGGCCGGTGGTGGTGCCGGTCCAGCCGAGCTTGAGGCTCCCGCTGGCCGGGGTTGCCTTGACGAGCGGGGCGTTGGGCAGTCCGAGTGCGACGCCGGACTCCTCCAGGCCGCCGAGTTTGGCGTGCTTGGACAGGTTGATGGAGCCGTTGTAGGACTCGTTGACGAAGCCGAACTTGGCGATGACCGCCTCGGAGCTGTCCGAGGCCAGCGCCGCGGTGTGGTCGCCGCTGGTGACGAAGACGTCGTACAGGTTGTCGTCGTAGAAGATGCTGGTGGGATCGATCGCCCGGGTCGGCACGACGTTGTAGACGTCCCGGCCGAAGGTGGAGTTCGCGTAGTACGACTCGACCGGGGCCAGCTTGCCGTTGACCGTCACGATCGGGGAGGTGGTGCCCGTGTCGCCGGGGAGCTGGATGTTGGCGAGGTAGGCGCCGCCGGCCACAGCGGTGGAGCTGTAGTCGGGGGCGATGCCGTTGCTCTGGGCGATCCAGCTGGCGACCGAGAACGGTACGAGGGCGCCGTCGGCGGTGAGGGCCGCGTTGGCCTGGTTCTCCTGGACGGTGTCGACCGTCTTGACGGTGCTCTCGTCGAGGCCGATGGACGCCAGGAAGAACTTCCGGGTGCCGGAGCCCTTCTGCGGGAGGTAGGGGTGGATCGTCGTGCCGTTGATCTCGGTGATGTTGTCGGTGCCGTAGATGTCGTGCAGCTGGGCCACCGTCAGGTTCTGCAGGGCACTGCCGCGCACCGCCACGCCCACCGCGTCCCGGGCCATCGGGATGTAGGTGAAGGTGGTGAGTCCGGTGCCCACAACGCTCGGGCCGCCGGAGGAGCGGGCGAAGTCGACCTGGCCGGAGATGCTGACGCCGGCCGCGTTCGGGTAGAGGTCGCCGGTCAGCGCCTCGCTGAGCGCGATCCGGCCGTTGCCCGACCCGTTGGGGCGCAGGAACGACGGGCCGCCGCTGCGGGTGGTGATGTTGGACGGGGCGGTGCCGGTGGCGGGGTCGACCGCATCGTACGAGGCGATACCGGAGCCGTTGGCGGTCACCGCGGTGGCCGCGTAGCTCGTGCCGTTGACGGTGTCACCGGCCAGGGCGTTGAGCACGTCCTGGGTGGTGTCGGAGCCCACGCCGACCAGCTGGCGGAAGGTACCGGCAGGAGTCGGGTCGGCCTGTGCCGGACTGGCGATGACCAGACCGCCGACCACGACGGCGGCCGTGAGGGTCGCTGTCGCAAGGCGCGTAGAGCGGGTGGAGCGCATGGAGGTTCTCCTGCTCATGAACGGTCGAAACGGGTGTGTGTCAGGGATCTGGCAGGGTGGTACCAGCCGTCCGCCCCGACTGTCCTTCGGGGCGGGCGGCCGTCTGTGGGGCGTCAGCCGCTCCGGCGCAGGCGCGCCGGCAGCGTGACGCGGGGCAGGACGGTCAGCGACCGCCCGCCGGGGAGCGGGATCCGCAGCGGCAGCGGCACCCGGGGTCTGGCCCCGCCTGCGAAGGGCGCGCCCAGCGCTGCGGCCGCGCCGAGGGCGGCGCCCACGGGGACGGCGTAGCGCAGGGAGCTTGCGGGGTCGGCCGGGGTGGTGCCGTTCGCGGTGACCTGGACGGCCGTGCCGCCGTCGAAGGACGGGGAGCTGCTGGCGACGGGGCTCACGGCGGTGGAGGGGGCAGTTGCGGTGGTGCCGTCGCCCACGGTGCCGCTGCCCGTGTCGTCGCTGCCGGTCGTTTCGGCCGAGGTGCTGCCGTCCGAGGTGGCGGCGGATTTCCACTGGGCGATCGCGGTGGCCGCCGTCTTGGCCTGGGCGCGCAGGGCGGGCGACAGAGGAGCGTAGCCGGGCGGCAGTTCGCCGGGACCGGTGCCGGTGGTCTGGCCGGCGCCGGCGGCGTACGTCAGCAGGGTCGCGTAGTCCTTGCGGGCTGCGGCGGTGAGGGTGGAGGGACGCACCGCCGCGTAGACCAGCTGAGCCAGCGGGTAGGCGTTCTTGCCGGTGACGGTGGCCGGGTCGATCTCGCGGATCGTGTCACCGGTCGCGCTGGTGGCAGCGGCAAGAAGGCTCTTGGCGGTCGGGGCGACGAATGTGCCCTTCGCGTTGCGCAGCAGAGCGGTCTGCAGGCCGTAGCGGGCGGCGGAGGCGGCGTCGGTGATGGTCATGACGAAGCGCGAGCCGACGGTCTGCGGGCCGGGGCTCTTGTACGTGGGCGGGCTGGCGAAGGGATCCCAGCTCGACTTCCACAGCACATCCGCTCGACGGGTGTGCAGGGCGCCGGAGTGCAGATCCTCCACATAGGGGTGGAAGTCGATCATGCACTGCTTGTCGGTGGCGTCGCTGCCCGGCGGGATGGTGCACCAGGGGTCGCTCTTCGGGTAGTCGTCACGGGACGGGTCGAAGGCGATGCCGGACCGGTTCTGGTCGGCGTTGGTGCTGTAGTACGGGTTGACGGTCATGCCCCAGTCGTCGGGAATGCCCGCCAGGAAGCGCCGGGCCGCTCTGTCGGACTCGATCCACTTCCACACCGCGCGGGACGAGTCGCTGTGCCCCAGTGTGGTGATCAGATCGGTGTCGGTGGCAGGGGTCTCGGAGACCGAGAGGCTGGCGAACTCCGGGTTGTACTTGATGAATTCTGGGTCTGTGGCCAAGCCCGAGGGGTTGGTCTTCGCCCACCCGTAGCCCTTGGCCGCCTGGAGGGTGGAGGTGCCGTCCACGTACTTGGTCACCACCGATCCCCAGGTGGAGCTGCGGTACGACTCGGTGAGCAGCTTTGCGACCAGGCGTGGCGTGAGGTTGATGGACTGGATCTTGGAGCCGGTGAGTTTTCGCACGTCGTCCGAGGCATCGGACTTGGCCCTGCGTTCGATGGTGAATCCGATGACGGTGCCGGACAGGGCCGTTGGCGCGTACGTGACGTCCGTGGCGGATTCCACGGCTCTGGTGGTGTAGGTCAGGCCCGTGGAACCGCCGGTGGCCAGACGGTCGCGGGCGTCCGGCTCGTCGAGCTGGGTGTAGCCGTAGACCGTGCCGGTGGAGCACAGGGCGGCCTGCCAGCTGGTCATGGCATCGGCGGCCAGCTCGCTGCCGGTGGTGGCACGCTCGTCGGAGCCGAGCGCGCAGGTGGAGCCGACCTTGTTGAAGTTCAGCTTGACGGCGATGCGGTTGGCCCAGTTGGTGGACGAGACCGGGGAGCCGGCGTTGACCTGGGTGGTGTCCTCGTACGGCTTGCCGTTCAGGTCGAGATGGCCCTGCGGGACGATGACCAGCCAGCAGGACCGGGCGGCCGCGGTGGAGGCGCCGCAACCGAGGTGCGGCGCCTCGTATGCGGTCTGGACCTCGAAGAACTCGCTGCCGGTGCCGTCGGAACTGGTGCGGGCGAAGTCCACCTCGTTGGTGGTGTTGTAGCTGAACAGTTTGTTGTTCTGCGTGCTGCTGGTGATGACGGTGCCGTCGACGGACTTGAAGGGCACCTCGCCCTGTCCGCTCACGCCGCCCGCGCCGTAGCGGTTGTCCTGACCGTAGTTGGACGGGTCCGCCGAGTAGAAGACGGAACGGGTGTCGTCGTAGGCGTTACCCGGCCAACTGCTGCGGCTCGTCGTTGGTGACGCCCCGTACTGGCACTGGGTGCGCGGCGGACCGGGGTTCGAGGCGACCGTGTGGTCGTCGGCACCCCAGCACTGCATGATCTGGACGAAGTCGGTGTTGAACTGGGTGCCGGCGAAGCTGGTACCGGTGCCGCCGGTCCAGGAGACGGTGACGGCCTGGCTGGTCAGGTGCGCGGTCTGGCTGACCGTGAACTTCATGTCCTGGAACTCGCCGCGGCCGGAGACCGTGACCGCCGAGTTGTCGTTCGACGCCGCCGTGGCAGGCTGCGCGGCCTGGGCCGCGATACCGCCGAGGAGGGCGCCGATGGCGGCTCCGGCGGCGATGCGGCGCAGAGCCGGGAGAAGTCTCAGCGGGAATCTCAACGGGATCGCCTCGCGAGGAGTCGGGACACGAAGGAGGGCAGGAGTACGAGGGCGAGCACCGCGATCCCCGCCAGCAGCATCAGCGTCTGCGCCCCGCCCCAGCCGCTGCTCCCGGCCACGGTGACCGGCTGGGCGAGGGCGATCGTGCCGGTGGTCCCGGTGCCGGAGGTTCCGGTCCTGGTGCCGCCGCTGCCGGTGGAGCCGTCGGCGGCGATGGTCTGTCCGGTGTCGGGGTCGACGGATGGACCGGTGCCGCCGGTGCCGCCGGTGTCACCGCCGGTTCCGTCGTTCGTGCCGCCGGTGGTCGTACCGCCGGTCGAGCCGCCGCCGGAGCTGCTGCCGGCCTTGGCCCCGCCGCTGCCGGTGGTGCAGGGCGCGGCGCCCTTCTTGTCACAGGCCTTGGGGTAGGGCGCGGTCTCGGCGAGCTTGTTGCGGCCCGAAGCGCTGAAGGTGGGGTTGTTGCACTTCTTGATGTCGATGTTCTTGGCGACGACGCCCGGGATCCGGCGGATCTGCTCCAGGCCGGCCTTCACCAGGTTGATCGGCAGCGGGGAGTAGTGCAGCGTCTCCGCCTGCTGCTGGCCCTGGCACATGAAGTAGTAGGAGAAGGCGCCCAGGGTGCGGCCCTTGTCCTTGGTGAACGTGCCCTGCTCCTTGATCGGGAGGATCATGTAGGAGTAGCTGGACAGCGGGTAGTTGCGTGCGTCGGTGTCGTTGTAGACGCCGTTCAGCTGCTGGGTGAGGTAGTCGGCGGAGCTCTTGTTGGTGTTGATCTTCGCCTTGAGCAGCGACACCGCGACGTTCTGCGCGGTCGGCTCGGTGTAGTACCCGGCGTGGTTGAGCACCTTCGCCACCGGGAAGTGCGCGTTGACCGCGTACGAGTAGTTGACGTAGCCGATCGCGCCCTCGCCGTAGCCCTGCGCCACGTAGCCCGCCACGCCCAGGTCCCCGGACTGGGCGATCATCCCGGAAACGGTCGGGTAGTACGAGGTCTGGCCGCAGGCCGAGGCCCGGCCGACCTTGTTGCAGTACGCCTGCCAGAGCGACTTGTGCTGGTTGGCCATCCACATCGTGAACTGGGCCGTGGAACCGGAGCCGTCGGAACGGACGACCGGGATGATCTTGCGGTGCGGCAGCTTCAGGCCGGGGTTGTCGGCGGCGATCACCGGGTCGTCCCAGCTGGAGATCTTCCGCGTGAAGATCCTGGTGACCACGTCCCCGGACAGGCGCAGGTTGGTGACTTTCTTGCCGTTGATCGTGAGGTGGTACATGAAGACGGTGCCGCCGGCCACGATCGGCATGTACGCGTACGAACCCTTGGCGGGGTTCTCGGCCGCCGATCCGTCGGTCGGCTTGGTCTGGAAGGGGATGTCGGAGACCGCGAAGTCCACCGTCCCGTTGAGGAACTGGCGGCGGCCGTCGGAGCTGCCCTGCCCGTTGTAGCTGATCCGCATGCCGTACTGGTTCACATCACGCCGCCACTCGTCCACGGCGTTCTCGGCCCAGGTCGACCCGGCGCCCGCGATGGGCGTGTAGCCGGCGGCCGCGGCCGGTTGCACGGCGGGGGCGGACACGCCCATGAGCGCGGCGAGACCGAGCCCCACCAGCAACCGCCTGAGCCTGAGGAATTGGCTGCGCATCAGTCGTTCTCTCCGTCGAACAGGGGCAGTGCGGGAGCGTGCAGGTCGTCGAAGCGCTGTACGTCGCGGCGCGACGCACGGGCCGCCCGCCGCGCCTGGCCCTTGCTGCGGTGGCCGGCACCCCGGCCGCCGATGAGGCGGGCGACGGTGAACAGCACGAGCACCAGGGCCATCAGGACGGCGGCGGCGCCGAAGCCGCGCGCGATCATGGTGGGTTCGGGGGACTTGACGAAGGAGAAGACCGCGAGCGGCAGCGAGATCATCGGCCCTGCCGTCGGGTCGGCGTTCAGGGCGGCGGTGAAGCCCGCCGTGAGCAGCACGGGCGAGGTCTCGCCGATGCCGCGCGCCGTGCCGAGGATGACGGCGGTGGCCAGGCCCGAGCGGGCGGTCGGCAGGATGACGTGCCACACCGTCCGCCAGCGCGGCGCACCCAGCGCCTCGGCGGCCTCGGTGAGCGTGCCGGGGACCAGCCGCAGCACGACGTCCGAGGCGCGGATCACGATCGGCAGCATCATCACGCTGATCGCGAAGCCCGCCGCCAGCCCGGACTTCTGCAGGCCGAGGCCGAGGATCCAGGTGGCGTACACCATCAGGCCGGCCACGATCGAGGGCAGCGCGGTCATCGCCTCGACGATGGTGCGTACGAACCGGGAGAAGCCGCCCGGGACCTGGTTGAGGTACACCGCGCAGGCCAGGCCCAGCGGGACCGTGATGGCCAGCGCGATGGTGATCATGATGAGCGTGCCGAGCATGGCGTGCGCGATGCCGCCGTTGGACAGCGGGTCCAGCGGGCCGGCGGCCTGCATGTCCTGGGTGAAGAAGTTCAGGTGCGGCAGCGCCTCCCGGCCCCGCCACAGCGTGAACCCGACGACGAGGACGAGGCCGGAGAACAGCACCGTGGCCGCCGACCACAGCACCACGGTCATCACCTTGTCGCGGATCGCCGGGCCGTCCTCCTCCAGGCCGGTCAGCACCGCGTAGACGGCGAGGAAGGTGCCGTAGGCGACGACGGTGAAGCCGAACGCGCCCGACAGCGGGGCGAGTTGCCCGAACAGCAGGATCGCGATGCACAGCCCGGAGGCGGCGGCCCCGCACAGGGACAGCACGCCGGTACGGGTCAGGCCACCGATACGGCGCGGCTGGTCGGGCGCTTCGGGAATGACGGCCTCTTCGGCGACCGCGACCACCGGGGAGTCTTCTACGACGGTCATCTCATGCCTCGCTCTGTGCGCCGGACCGCGAGCGGGCCACGACCGACGACGCCGTGAAGTTGACCGCAAGGGTGAGCAGGAACAGCGCCAGGCCCGCCGCCATCAGCGCCGACATGCCGAAGTCGGAGGCATCGCCGTAGTGCAGGGCGATCAGGGAGGAGACCGAGTTCGCGCCGGTCTGCAGGATGTGCGGCTGGATCGTGAAGACCGGGCTGATGATCAGGTAGACCGCGATGGTCTCCCCCAGCGCCCGGCCCAGCCCCAGCATCGTCCCGCCGATCATCCCGCCCCGCCCGTACGGCAGTACGACGGACCGGATCACACCCCACCGGGTCGCCCCGAGCGCGTACGCCCCCTCCCGCTCGCCCACCGGGGCCTGCGCGAAGACCTCCCGCATCACCGAGCACTGGATGGGCGCGACCATCAGCGCGACCACGAGCCCGGCGACGAAGGTGGAGGCGGTGTAGACGCTGCTGGAGGCGAGCGGCTCGCCCGGCTGCGCCCCGTCCACGTGCAGGAACGGGATCCAGCCGAGCCACTGCGACAGCCAGCGCGACAGTCCGATCACATGTGTCTGGAGGAAGAACAGCCCCCACAGGCCGTAGACCACCGACGGCACCGCCGCCATCAGGTCGACCATCGCGACGAGTGTGCGGCGCAGGCCGCGCGGGGCGACGTCGGAGATGAACAGCGCCGTGCCGAGCGCGAGTGGGAACGAGACGGCCACCGCCACGAGGGCGATCAGCAGAGTCCCGGTGAGGACCGCCGCGATGCCGAAGTGGTGGACGTCCGGCTGCCATTGGGCGGTGGTGAGGAAGGAGAAGCCGGTGACCCTGAGCGCCGCCGTGGCCCTCAGCAGCAGGAAGATCCCGACCGCCGCCATGATGGCGAGCACGGTCACCCCGGCCGCCGTCAACTGCCACCGGAAGACCCGGTCGCCGAACCCGCGCACGGCGGTGGGACGGACCGGGTCCTCAGATCTCCAAGGCTCGGAATCCGCCTCTGCCGATGCCGATGCATCTGCGGATGACATGGTGCGTGGCCCTCCCCAACTTCGCGCTCGCTACGGGCGTAGCGCCGGGGAGATTCAATGGCCGGATCATGTCGGGATCGCCGTGCCTCGGTGTTTGCAGTGAGAACAATAAGTGTCCAAACGGTGATTGGGCTGTGGAGGGCCGTGAAGGGCCTTGGAGGCTCCTACTCCGCGGCCGCCCGGGGCAGTTCCCGGCTCTTGCGGCGGGACACCGCCACCCCGGCCAGGCACACGGCGCCTCCGGCGAGCGTGAGCAGTGCGGGCACCTCGTCCAGAATCAGCCAGGACATGAGCACCACCAGAGTCGGGACGACGTACGTCGTGGCGCCCATCCGGCCCGCGGTGGTCCGGGCCAGGGCGAAGGCCCAGGTGGTGAAGGCGAGGGCGGTCGGGAAGACCCCGAGGTAGAGCATGTTGAGCGTCGCGGACAGCGGTGCGTGCGCCGCCTCGGTCGCCAGGGTCCCGGCGAAGGGCAGGCAGGCGAGGGTGCCGGTCAGACAGCCGAACGTGGTCACCTGCAGAGCCCCGGCGTGCCGTAGCGCGGGCTTCTGCGCGACCACACCGCCCGCGTACGCGACGGCGGCCAGCAGACAGAGCGCCACGCCGAGCAGGGATGCGCCCTTCCCGCCGTCGGCGCCTCCGTCCCCGCCCCCGCTCATCGACAGCCCCACGATCACGGCTCCGGCGAACGACACCCCCATGCCCGCCAGCAGCCGGCGCGGCAGGCCCTCCCCCAGCAGCTTTCCGCTCAGCAGCGCGATCAGGATCGGCCCGATGTTGACGACCATCGCCGCCGTGCCCGCGTCGACCTCCCGCTCGCCCCAGTTCAGGATCACCATGTAGCCGCCGAACCACAGCAGACCCGAGGTCACGATGCCCGGCCAGGCCGCCCGGGGCGGCAGGCCCTGGCGGCGTATGACGCTGATCGTCCCGAGCACCAGTGTCCCGGCCAGCAGCCGCCCCAGCGCGAGAGCCCCCGGCGAGTAGGCCGATCCCGCACTGCGGATGGAGACGAAGGCGGAGGCCCACAGCACGACGGTGACGCCTGCCGCGGCAAGGGCGGGCCATTGCTTGTGATCCGGGTGATCCGGGTGATCCTGGTGTTCCTGCTGGTGCTGATCGGGCGCCGTTGTCATGGCTGTGACGCTAGGCCGTGGACGCTTCGGTGCCCAGCGAAATATCCTCCCGCCGCAGGACGGGGCGACAGACGAGAATGGGACCGTGCCGAAGAAGACCACAGCCGTGAGCCCCTCCCCCACGCCCGCCCCCGCTCCCGCTCCCGCCGCCGTGCGTCGCGCGGAGCTGCTGGCGACGGCGGGCGAGGTGTTCGCCCGCCAGGGCTACAACGCCACGACCGTGCGGCAGATCGCGGACGCGGCCGGGATGCTCGCGGGCAGCCTGTACTACCACTTCGATTCCAAGGAATCGATGATCGACGAGATCCTCTCCGGCTTCCTGCAGGAACTGTGGGCGGGCTACGACGCGGTCCTGGCCGCCGGGCTGGGGCCCCGCGAAACCATCGAGGCCCTGGTCGTCGAATCCTTCCGCGAGATCGACCGGCATCTGTCCGCCGTCGCGATCTACCAGAAAGAGGCCCGGCACCTGTCCGCCCAGCCGCGCTTCGGGTATCTCGCCGACTCCCAGGAGAAGTTCGAACGGGTCTGGCTCGACACCCTGCGGCGCGGCGCCACCACCGGAGCCTTCCGCGCCGACCTCGACCTGCGGCTCACGTACCGTTTCGTACGCGACACGGTCTGGGTCGCCGCCTCCTGGTACCGGCCCGGAGGGCAGCACAGCCCCGAAGAGATCGCACGGCAGTATCTGTCCATGGTCCTGGACGGCATCGCCGTCCCCCCGAAGGAGTCGTGATCATGCCCGAGGCCTACATCGTCGAAGCCGTCCGCACCCCCGTGGGCCGCCGGGGCGGCGGACTCTCGAGCGTCCACCCCGCCGACCTCGGCGCGCACATCCTGACCGCCCTGATGGAACGTTCCGGCGTCGACCCGGCCGCCGTCGAGGACGTCGTCTTCGGTGTCCTCGACCAGGTCGGCCCCCAGGCCGGTGACCTCGCCCGCACATGCTGGCTGGCCGCCGGACTCCCCGAGGAGGTCCCCGGCGTCACCGTCGACCGCCAGTGCGGCTCGTCCCAGCAGGCCGTCCACTTCGCCGCCCAGGGCGTCCTGTCCGGCACCCAGGACCTGGTCGTCGCCGGCGGCGTCCAGAACATGTCCCTGATTCCCATCGGCTACGCCAACCAACGCGCCGTCGAGCCGCTCGGCCTCGCCGACGGCCCCTTCGCCAGTTCCCGGGGCTGGGCCGCCCGCTACGGCGACCGGCCGGTCAGCCAGTTCTACGGCGCCGAGCTGATCGCCGAGAAGTGGGGCATCACCCGGGAAGCGATGGAGGCCTTCGCCCTGCGCTCGCACCAGCGGGCCGTACGCGCCATCGACGAGGGCCGCTTCGACCGCGAACTCGCCCCGTACGGCGACGTATCGGCCGACGAGGGACCGCGCCGGGACACCACCCTGGAGAAGATGGCCGGACTCAAGCCCGTCATCGGCGAGGGCGGCCGCATCACCGCCGCCGTCTCCTCCCAGGTCTCCGACGGCGCCTCCGCCATGCTCCTCGCCTCCGAGCGCGCGGTCCGCGAACACGGTCTCACCCCGCGCGCCCGCGTCCACCACCTCTCGGTGCGCGGCGAGGACCCGATCCGCATGCTCTCCGCGCCGATCCCGGCGACCGCGTACGCCCTCAAGAAGAGCGGCATGTCGATCGGCGACATCGACCTCGTCGAGATCAACGAGGCCTTCGCCCCCGTCGCCCTCGCCTGGCTCAAGGACACCGGCGCGGACCCCGACAAGGTCAACGTCAACGGCGGCGCCATCGCGCTGGGCCATCCGCTGGGCGCCACCGGCGTCAAGCTCATGACCACCCTGCTCCACGAACTCGAGCGCACCGGCGGCCGCTACGGCCTCCAGACCATGTGCGAAGGCGGCGGTCAGGCCAACGTCACCATCATCGAACGCCTCTGACCGGCGGGGGCGGCGGCGGCCCCCCGGGAGGGATGTCGTTACCCCGGGGTAATATCATGATCGAAACGCCGTTCACCAAGCTGACCGGCGTACGCCGCCCCACCATCCGGACCGGTGTGGGGCGGGTCCGCCGGGCCGCGCCCGGCGTCCGCCACCGCGAACGCCGGGGCCGCTCGGCACCTCCCCCTACCGGCAGCTGTTGCCTGCGCATTGTGGCGGCCCTGGCCGCCCTGCTGCGGGTCGCCGTGGTTGCCGCTCCCGGCGCGCGCATTCCCCCGGATGGCCTCTACGGTTGCCCCATGACGGCTCTGAATCTGACCCAGGTCGAAGCGCTCGCCCGGCTCGCCCATGCGGCGCAGGTGGACAAGGCGGGACGCCCGTACGTCGAGCACCTCGCGGCCGTGGCGCACGGGGTCGCCGAACGCGGGGGCTCGGAGGAGCAGATCGCGGCGGCGTGGCTGCATGACGCGGTGGAGGACGGGGTCCTGTCGGAGCGGTGGCTGGCGGATGCGGAGCTGCCACAGGCGACGAAGAAGATCGTGCTGGCGCTGACCAAACGCCCCGGGGAGCCGCTGGAGGAGTACACGGCGCGGATCCTGGCGACGCCGGGGGCGGCTCTCGTGAAGGAGGCGGATCTCGCACACAATGCGGATCCGGGGCGGCTGGCGGTGCTTCCTGCGGAGACCCGGGACAGGCTGGCGGCGAAATATGCGTACGTACGCGAGCTGCTTGGGATCCGGGTGACGACGCAGGGCTGACGGACGCAGAGCTGACTGCTACGACGAAGCCGCGCCCCGCTGCCTGGAGGGGCGGGGCGCGGCGGTTCGAAAGCGTCAGCGGCGTTGCGCTGCTGGGTCAGTGGCTGCTGCGGTGGTGACGCGAGCGGTCGTACATGTAGCCGGGGGCGACGTCTGCGGGCGGCTCCTCGGTGGCGGTCGCCGCGTCCGTGGGCTCCTCGGTGGCGGCGTCGGTGGGCAGATCGGTCGCGGTGGCCGTGTCCGTTGCGGTCGCGCCGTCGGTGGGTGCGTCCGTCACGCCGTCCGTGGGCGCGTCCGTGGCGCCGTCGGTCGGCGCGTCGGTGGCCGTGGCGCTGTCCGTGGCGGTGGCCGTGGCGCCGTCGGCTGCGGGGATGTCGACGCCGAGGGCGGCGAGAGCCGTGGTGACGGGCTGGAAGAAGGTGGTGCCGCCGACGGTGCAGTCGCCGTCGCCGCCGGAGGTGAGGCCGATGGCCTTGTCACCGTCGAAGAGGGGGCCGCCGGAGTCGCCGGGCTCGGCGCAGACGTTGGTCTGGATGAGGCCGGTGACGGTGCCCTCGGGGTAGTTGACGGTGGCGTTGAGGGCCTGGACCTCGCCGTCGTGGACGCCGGTGGTGCTGCCGCTCCGGACGACGGCCTCGCCGACGACCGCTTCGGCGGCGGACGTGATCGCCTGGGTGGTGTTGCCGAGGTCGACCTCGCTGGGCTGCTCGATGGCCGTGCCGTCGGTGGCTATCAGCGAGAAGTCGCCGTCACCCGGAAAGGTGTCCTTGACCGTGGAGCCAAGGGTCGCCGTGCCGGCCTGGTCGGCGGCCCAGGGGGTGCCGACCTCACCGCAGTGGCCTGCGGTGAGGATGAAGTTGCTGGTCCCGTCGGTGACATTGAAGCCGAGGGAGCAGCGGGCGACGTCGGAGAAGATCGCGTCACCACCCGCGATTGCGGCGCGGGTGGTAAAGGTGCCGGCCGTGCGCTCCATACGTACGGCGCCGTTCTGGGCGGTCGCCGTGGTGGACAGCGTGCTCCAGTCGGTGGACGAGACCGTCGTGTCGGCGAGCACCACGACCTGGTTGGTCTTGGGGTCGACGGACCATGCGGTGCCGGCCACCGTGGGGGCGGCCTTCAGCGCGGCGGTGGCGGTGGCCAGCACGTCGGAGCTGCGGGTGACCATCTTGGCGGTGGCGCCGGCGGCCTGGACTGCGGCTGCCGCGTCCTGGTCGGTGACCGCGACGACCGCCTTGCCGTCGTCGCCGAGCCAAGCGCCCGCCGTGTCGTCGGTGCCGAGCTGGCTGACCAACTGGGCGGCGAGTGCGGCGGGATCCTTACTGGCGAGTGTGGCGGCGTTCGTCGATGCCTTGTCGGACGACTGGCTCGCGAATGCCCCCGCGACCACCGCCCCGGCGCAGATCAGCCCGCCAGCGGTGGCGAAGATGCCGATCCTGCGGACGTTGCGTTGCCTTGCGTGACTCAACTGGGACCTCCCTCGGCCTGGTTCACCCGTTCATACGGGTGGCCATGCCAAGGGACTCAAAGACTTTTATGAGAATACGACAGACGGTCCGTCAGATGTAACATCCGCCCGCCGCTTCAGCGATCACTCAGCCATCGCCTCAGCGACCGCGTCAGCGCTTCAGCGCCACGCCCACATAGCTCGCGGCCTGCTGGTTCGTGTAGCCCGCCGTCGGGTCGCCGGCCCCCGCCCGCCACCGGTGAACCGGCACGACGCCCGGCTCGACCAGCTCCAGACCGTCGAAGAAAGCCGTCACCTCGGCCTCGGTGCGCGACTGCGCCGGGATGCCGCTCGTGTTGTAGTGCGCGATGACCTTGAGGATCGTCTCCGGGTCGAAGTCGGGCGTGACATGGGAGATGACGAGGTAGCTGCCGGGCGCGAGCGCGTCCACGAAGGCCGAGACGAGCTCGTACGCCCGGAACTCGTCGGGGACGAAGTGCAGCAGGGCGTTCAGGCTCAGCGCGACCGGCTGCGACAGGTCGATGGTGTCCAGCAGCTCCGGCGCGCCGAGGATCTTGTCCGGCTCGCGCACGTCGGCGTCCAGGTAGGCAGTACGGCCCTCCGGGCTGCTGCGCAGCAGGGCGCGGGCGTGGGTGAGGACGATCGGGTCGTTGTCGGCGTAGACGATCCGGGCCTCGGGGTGCACGCTCTGGGCGACCTGGTGGAGGTTGGGCTCGGTGGGGATACCGGTGCCGATGTCCAGGAACTGGCGGATGCCCGCCTCGGCGGCGAGGAAGTGGGTGCTGCGCTGCATGAAGCGGCGCAGGGCACGGGCGCCGTGGGCGGCGTGCGGGTTGATGGTGAGGACGCCCTGGGCGGCCTCGGCGTCAATGGGGTAGTGGTCCTTGCCGCCGAGGTAGTAGTCGTACATCCGGGCCGGGTGGGGCTTGGTGGTGTCTATACGGCCCGGGGTCATGCGACCTCTCCCATCAGGAAGTCCGCGGCGCCGGACTTGGCGCCGAGGATGAATTGCGTGATGTCCTGGTTACTGCAGATCAGCGCGGGCCCGTCCGGATCGGTGGACTGCCGCAGCGCTACGCGTCCGTCGTTGAGCTTCTTCGCCTCGACGCAGGCGCCGCCGTTCGGTCCGCTCCACGGCTTGTGCCAGCCCTCGGTACCGAGGTTGCGGGCGGGCATGCCGGTGCGTATTCGATCGATTCGATCGCGATCCATCGTTCAGATCTCCTTGAGCAGATCACGGAGGAAGGCCGCTGTGCCTTCAGGGGTCGCCGCTTGCTCGCACACCCGGTCCAGAGCCTGGAGGTGCGCGGCCACCTCCTCGCGCTGGTCCATGTAGACCGCGCTGGTCAGGCCTTCCGCGTAGACGATGTCCGGCAGTTCCGGGATCTGGAAGCGG
This sequence comes from Streptomyces sp. NBC_01537, assembly GCF_045040445.1. Taxonomy (NCBI): domain Bacteria; kingdom Bacillati; phylum Actinomycetota; class Actinomycetes; order Kitasatosporales; family Streptomycetaceae; genus Streptomyces; species Streptomyces sp. NBC_01537. The sequence goes on from NZ_CP109392.1 coordinate 3,243,932, forward strand.
AAGATCTGGAAGTGCCCTGAGCAGCCCAGATACGGGCCGGTGGCGAAGGGCACCACCTGGAGCGTGATGTTGGGCCGTTCGACCGCCTCCAGCAGGCTTTCGATCTGCCCGCGCATGACCTCGGGACCGCCGACGTTGCGGCGCAGCACCGCCTCGTCCATGACGGCCCACAGCTCGGGCGCGTCCCCGGGTCTGGTGAGCAGCGCCTGCCGTTCCATGCGCAGCGCCACCCGGCGGTCGAGCTCCTCGCTGCAGGCCTGGGGAAAGCCGACGGCCATGAGGGCGCGGACGTAGTCCTCGGTCTGGAGGAGGCCCGGGACCCAGTGCGGCTCATAGGCGCGGATGCGCTTGGCGGCGCCTTCGAGGGACACGTAGACGCTGAACCAGTCGGGCACGACATCGCGGAAGTTGTGCCACCAGCCGGGCTTGTTGGCCTCTTCGGCGAGGCCGAGGAACGCGTCGGTCTCCTCGCGGTCCACGCCGTAAGTCTGCAGCAGCTTCTCGACGTAGAGGAGCTTGAGGCCGACCTCGGCCTTCTCCATGCGGCGTACGGTCGTCTGGTTGACGCGCAGCGCGCGGGCGGCCTGCTCCGGGGAGAGGCCGGCCTTCTCCCGCAGGTCCTGGAGCCGCTTGCCGAGCACGATCTGGCCGACGGTCGGAGCGGACCGCGGTTCACTCATGCCCTTTGCCCCTCTGGTTTTTTGTGGCTGCGCGGGTGACTTTGTGCTCGTTCCCAGAAGTGTGCCACGGCTGGGACGCCGGACACATACTGCAGGCCGGTTTCTGCAATCTGCAAAGTGTCCCTTGCCATTCGGTACGGACGGAAGCGATAGTTGGAGTGTGATCCAGCCCATGCGGCCGAGAAGTCAAGGGAGTTGGGCCCCGCCCCGGCCCTCGCACCCTTCGGCGCGTCCCCCCACAGGCACATGGAAGGCAGGCACGGTGGCTCCCGACATGCGGCTGATCCCGCCGGCCCCACGCCCTTACCCGTCCCATGCCGCCTTCCACCTGCCGGCCGAGGACACCGCCGTCTGCGAGGCCCGCCGCCGGGTGCGCGCGATACTGCACAGCTGGAGTGTGCCCTGCGGTGACGACATGGTGCTCGTCGTCAGCGAGCTGTTCACGAACGCCGTCCGGCACAGCGGCAGCGACCGGATAGACGTCGCCCTCTGGACCGCCGACCAGCTGGTCTACGTCGAGGTGACCGACCGGGGCTGCGCCGCCGGCGACCTCGTGCCGCGCCAGGCCGGCCTCGACGACGAGGGCGGGCGCGGGCTGATGCTGGTCGAGGCCCTGGCAGTGCGCTGGGGCGCGGGATCGGCGCAGCCGGGCGGCAGCGGCCACGCGGTGTGGGCCGCGCTCGCCTGTTAGGGCCTGCCGCTTGGCCTGGGCGCTCCCCTACACGCTCACCCCGTGCTTGCGGAGGTACGCGAGCGGGCTGACGTCCGATCCGTAGACCGGGCCGGTGCGGACCTCGAAGTGCAGGTGCGGGCCCGTGGTGTTGCCGGTCGAGCCGGAGCGGCCGAGCTGCTGGCCGGCCCTGACGGTCTGGCCCGCTCGTACGGTCAGCGAGGAGAGGTGGGCGTACTGCGTGTACATCCCGTCGGCGTGCCGGATCACCACCTGGTAGCCGTACGCCCCGCCCCACCCGGAGGTCACCACGGTGCCGGCGGCGACGGACTTCACGGAGGTGCCGGTCGGGACGACGAAGTCCTGGCCCGTGTGGTGGCCGCTGGCCCAGAGGGAGCCGGGGGTGCCCCAGGCGGTGCCGAGGCGGTAGTCGGCGGCGACGGGGGCGACGTAGCCGGTGTGGGTGGTGGTGTGCGTGGTGGAGTGCGTGCTGGCCTTGGCGGCGGTGGTTTTCGGCTGGGCCTTCGTCGCGGTCTTCGGCTGGGCCTTCGTCGTCTTCGGCTGAGCCTTCGTACCGGGCAGCGCCAGCTCCTGGCCGGGGTAGATGAGGTCCGGGTCCGGGCCGACGGTCTTGCGGTTGGCCTCGTAGAGCCGGTGCCAGCCGCCCTTGACGTGCTGATCGCCGGCGATGCCCGACAGTGTGTCGCCGCTGACGACCTCGTACTCCTTGGCCGACGCGGCGGGCTTGGTGGACGCGGCGGGCTTGGCGGCCTTGGTCGCCTTCGGCTTCGGCTTGTACGTGTACTTGTGGACCTCGGTCTTCTTCGCCGTGCCGTTCAGCCCGGCGCGCACCGAGCACACCGGCCAGGCGGTCGGCCCCTGACCGGCCAGGACCTTCTCGGCCACGGCTATCTGCTCCTGCTTGGTGGCGAGGTCGGCGCGGGCGGCGTATCTCGCCCCGCCGTACGCCTTCCAGGTGGACTGGGCGAACTGGAGCCCGCCGTAGTAGCCGTTGCCGGTGTTGATGCTCCAGTTGCCGCTGCTCTCGCACGCGGCGACCTTGTTCCAGACGGTCAGCGGGGCCGCCGCCGCGCCGGAGGTGCTGATCAGCGGCAGGGCGATGCCCGCGCCACCGGCCGCGGTGACGGCGACGGCGGTCCGGTTCAGCCGGTTGGGCGGGGGCTGGCGGCGGTGTCGTCCGATTACGGGCATGGGGGACCGTCCTCTCCGTTCTGAGTTATTAGCCCAGAAGGATCTTCTGCCCACAAGACCGCGTGCATGACAGGAAGTTGCGGGAGTCAGAGGCGTGGCCTCATCAGGACGTCCGGGCCGGGAGCGGCAGCGGGAGGCCGGGCAGGCCGTCGAGGCTGGTGGCGACGTAGGGCTTGGCCTCGCAGTAGTCGCTGAAGGTGTCTTCGGTCTCGCGGCTGAAGCGCTGGGTGTGCAGGGTGCGGTCCTCGACGAAGTCGAAGTGCGGCACGGAGAAGCCGCAGGAGTCGCTGACCCGTTCGGCCGTGATGACGATGATCGCGCGGCAGTCGGTGCGCTTGCGGAAGTCGTCGCCGAAGTGGGTGATGAGGTCGTCCCAGCGCGGGTCGTCGCGGAAGACAGGCTCGCCGTGCCCGTGCACGCGCACGATGTTGGGCTTGCCGGTGAACGCGCACCACATCAGCGTGATGCGGCCGTTCTCGCGGAGGTGGGCGATGGTCTCGGCGCCGCTGCCGCCGAGGTCGAGATAGGCCAGGGTCAGGTCGTCGATGATGGCGAAGGAGCCGTCGACGAGGCCCTTCGGGGAGACATTGACCTTGCCGTCGGCGGACAGGGGGGCGGTGGCGGTGAAGAACATCTTCTGCTCTTCGATGAACGAACGCAGGCGGGCGTCGAGGCGCTCATAGCTCTTTCCCATGGGCCCGATTATCCGTGCCCTCCCCATTGATCCATGTGATTATTACGCGATGCACAAAGAAGCGAACGAGGCGTTCGAACACAAACACACAGAACGCCTCGAACTGAGCGCCGTCTCGATGGCCGACCTGGCCGCCCTGTTCGCCATCAACTCCGACCCGGAGACCTGGCGGCACGACCCCGACGGCCGGCACACCACCGCGGACCAGACCCGCGTCTGGATCGACCGGGCGGCCGCCCGCTGGCGGACGGACGGACTCAGCTACTGGAGCGTGCGGCTGCGCTCCGACGGATCGACGATCGGCGTCGGCGGAGTGCAGCGCCACGCCAGCGGCGGCTGGAACCTCTACTACCGGTTCGCTCCCTCCTCCTGGGGCCATGGCTACGCCACCGAGATGTCGCAGGCCGCGCTGGCCGCCGCCGCGGCGGTCGACCCCGAGGTGCCGGTCTTCGCGTGGATCCTCGGCCACAACGAGGCCTCGCGGGCGGTCGCCGAGCGGCTGGGCCTGAAGAACTACGGCGAGTTCGTCGACACCAACGACGGCGTGTCCCGCCTCGCATACGCCGACCGGCAGCCCTTCGCCCTGGACCCCCAGCCCGGCTCAGCGGTCCTTGACGGTGATGCCGAGAGTGACGGCGAGAGCCGGCGCCAGCTCCAGTAGCTGCCCGGTGTCGATGACGGCGCCGCGCAGCGACTCGTACCCCTCCGCGAGGTCCAGGACGGTGGTGCCGCGCACGTCGGTCCGCTTCAGGACTGCCTTGCCGAGCCGTATCCGCTCCAGCGCGGAGCCCGGGAAGGACACCCCGTTCAGCTTCGCCCCGCCCAGGTCCACATCACGCAGGACGCAGTCCTCGAAGACGACCTCGTGCAGCTCGGCCGCTCGCAGGTTGACGGAGTCGAACTTGCAGCGCCGGAAGACCACCCGGCGCAGCACCGCGCCGAAGGCCTCGACGCCCGCCAGAACGCAGGACCCGGCCACCACGTCCTGCCAGCCGCTCTCGGCGAGCTGGGTACCGACGAACCGGTCGCCCGCCAGCCAGACGTCGTTGAGCCGGGCCCGGCGCAGGCCCACACCGGTGAGCGAGCTGTCCGTTATCGCGCATTCCAGGAAGCTCGCGCCTGCCGCGTCGTCGTCCTCGAAGTCGAGGCGGTCGAAGTGGACGGTGTCGTAGCGCGCCTCGACTTCGAGCCCGCGCCCGCCCTCATAGGGCTGGAGCAGGTGCGCGTACGGCAGGTCTGAGAGCTCTTCGGGAGCACCGGGCACATGTGGCTTCACGATCACCACGTTAGACGGCACCACTGACAACGCTCCGGCAAGCCCGTCGTTACGGACATAACCGATTTACCGGGCACCGCTTGCTACGTTGCGTCCATGAGCGCAACGAGCGCAACGCCCCGGGCCGCGGGCGCGCCGTCAAGGCCCGTCACCGCTGCGCCCCGGCACGGCCGGGGCATGGAGTTCGTCCTGCTGCTCTGCGCCGTCCTGATCAGCGTCCTCGGCTACTGCGATGTCGGCCTGGCCACGGCCGGCACCGTGCCGCCCGACACCCTGCGCTACGGCTGCGCGCTGGGCGCCCTCGCGCTGGCGGCGCACGGCGCGGTGCGCGCCGGGGCCCCCTGCGCGGACCCGCTGCTGCTGCCCATCGCGCTCCTGCTGAACGGCCTGGGCCTGATCCTGCTCCAGCGCCTGGACCTGCGGACCGCCGATGCCGCCGCGCCCACCCAGCTCGTCTGGTCGGCGCTGGGCGTGGCCCTGTTCATCACCGTCGTCCTCCTGCTGCGCGACTACCGTGCGCTGGCCCGGTACGCGTACGTCAGCGTGGCCGCCGCCCTGGTGCTGATGATCGTGCCGATCGCCTTCCCGGCCGTGAACGGCGCCAGGATCTGGATCCAGTACGCGGGCCTGTCCATCCAGCCCGGGGAGTTCGCGAAGGTGCTGCTGGCGGTCTTCTTCGCCGCGTACCTCGCCGACAACCACCACGCCCTCGCCTACACCGGCCGCCGGATCCGGTCTCTGCAGCTGCCCACCGGCCGGGCCCTCGGGCCGGTCCTGGCGATCTGGGCGATCAGCGTCGGCGTCCTGGTCCTGGAGCGCGACCTGGGCACCTCGCTGCTGTTCTTCGGCCTCTTCGTGATCCTGCTCTACGTCTCCACCGGCCGCACCGGCTGGACCGCCGTCGGCCTGCTGCTGTCCGGCGCCGGGGCCTTCGCCGTCGGCTCCCTGGAGCCGCACGTGCACAGCCGGGTCCAGGACTGGCTGCACCCCTTCGCGAGCATCGACGCCGGTGAGGGCCCGAGCCAACTCGCCCAGTCCCTCTTCGCGTTCGCCGCCGGTGGGGTGTTCGGCACCGGCCTCGGTGAGGGCCACTCCGTCCTCATCGGCTTCGCCGTCAAGTCCGACTTCGTCCTCGCCACGGCCGGCGAGGAACTGGGCCTGGCCGGCATCGCCGCCCTCCTCCTGCTCTACGCGATGCTGACCGCCCGGGGGTACACCGCCGGGCTCGCCATGCGCGATCCGTTCGGCCGGCTGCTCGCGATCGGCCTCGCCTCGATCATCGCGCTGCAGGTCTTCGTGATCGCCGGGGGTGTGACCGACCTGATCCCGCTCACCGGGATGGCAATGCCGTTCCTGGCCCGGGGCGGCTCGTCCGTCGTCACCAACTGGATCATCATCGCCCTGCTGATCCGGCTCAGCGACACCGCCCGCAGGGCCGAGTCATGACGGCCCACGCCCGGCACGCCGCCGCCTTCTGCCTGCTGCTGTTCACCGCCCTGCTGGTCAACGCCGTCCGTGTCCAGGTCCTCGACGCCCCCGCCTACAACGGCAATCCCGCCAACCGCCGCCCCGTCATCGCCCGCTACGACCACCCGCGCGGCGACATCCTCGTCGGCCCCCGCCCCGTCACCGGCTCCCGGGCCACCGGCGGCCAGCTGAAATACGTACGCACCTACACCGACGGCCCCCTCTACGCCCCCGTCACCGGCTTCGCCTCCCAGACCTACGGCGCCACCCTCGTCGAGGCCGCCGCCGACGACGCCCTCGCCCCCGGCCACGACGTACGCACCACCATCGACCCCGCCGCCCAGCTCGCCGCCTACCGGGGCCTGGGCCGCAAGAAGGGCGCCGTCGCCGCCCTCGACCCCGCCACCGGCCGCATCCTGGCCCTGGTCAGCACGCCCTCGTACGACCCGGGCTCCTTCGCCGGCACCGGGCCGGACGCGACCGACGCCTGGGCCCGCCTGCTCGACGACCCGGACGAGCCCATGCTCAACCGGGCCCTGCGCCAGACCTATCCCCCGGGATCCGCCTTCAAGACGGTCACCGCCGTCGCCGCGCTCGCCAGTGGCACCGTCACCGATGTCGACGAGCCGACGGACTCCCCCGACCCCTACCCGCTGCCCGGCTCCACGACCCGGCTGACCAACGAGTCGGCCTCCGGCGCCTGCCGCGACACGAGCCTGCGCCTGGCCTACCAGATCTCCTGCAACACGGTCTTCGGCAAGCTCGGCGTCGACGTCGGCCTCAGGACCATGGCCGAGACCGCCGAGGCCTTCGGCTTCAACGACCCGGGGCTGCGGATCCCCTCCCGCGCCGCCACCAGCGTCTTCGACCCGCACATGGACAGGGCCCAGCTCGCCATGTCCGCCATCGGCCAGTACAACACCGCCGCCACGCCCCTGCAGATGGCCATGGTCGCCGCCGCCGTCGCCAACGGCGGCGCCCTGATGCAGCCGCACATCGTGGACACGTACGGCGGCTACGGCTTCTCCGTCTACCGCCAGGTCATGAACCCCGCCGTCGCCGTCGAGATGCAGCAGCTCATGACCGCCGCCGTCACCGACGGCACCGGCCGCAACGCCGCCATCCCGCACGCCGTCGTCGGCGGCAAGACCGGCACCGCCCAGAACGGCGAGAACAACCGCGGCCTCCCGCTGGCCTGGTTCATCTCCTGGGCCCACCCCGACCGTTCCCCCACCCCTTCCGTCGCCGTCGCCGTCGTCGTCGAGGACGCCGCCGCCGACCGTGCCGACATCAGCGGCGGCGGCAACGCGGCGCCTATCGCCCGCGCGGTGATGCGGGCCGTTCTGGGCTGAAGCGGTGGTCCCGCCACAGCGCCCGGGCGTCGGGCAGCGGTTCGGCCGGCTCCCCTGTGCTCCAGGTCCACGTACGGTCCGCCGGCCAGCCCGGATCCCCGGTGGCGGCGAAGCCGGCGAGCGAGCGGATCATGCGCCGGGACAGGTCGTGGTCGGCCGCGGTGGGCGGGCCCCCGATGAGGAACTCCGTCTCGGGGATGCCGTGCGTACCGAAGACGAACGGCACGTCCGCGCAGTGCCAGGCATGGACGCCCGGCCGGCGGCGGTCGAAGCGGGCGGTGAACGCCCTGCCCCCGGCCCGTACGTGGCCTTCGGCGAGCCGCAGGCCGTACTCCGTGAAGACCAGGTCCCCGCACACCGCGAGGTAGAGGTCGGCGGGCGTGGCGGCCGGCATCAGGGCGCGATAGCCCGCGAGGAGCCCGTCCGGCAGCCCCGGGACCGGGGCCTCGGGCCGGGTGCCGCCGACGGCGTGGAAGAGGCGGTACTCCTGCGTGGTGTGGCAGACCAGCAGGTCGATGCCGTCCGCCCGGCCCGCCGCCAGCCCGTCGACCGGGTCCTCGGGCAGGGTCACCCCGTCCACCACCGGCCCGTACAGCACCGGGTCGTGGTACCGCATCCCGGCGGCCGGATCCTGCGCGCAGCGCTCGCTCACCCGGTCCGACGCCGCCACCAGCGCCCCGGGCGAGGCAGCTGTGAGCGGCACCCCTGCTTCCGTCTCCACCTCGCGGGCCGTGGCCTCGGCCAGTTCCGCCGAGTAGCACGGCCCCACCGCGCTGAGCAGCACCGCCCGCCGGAACAGCCCCCGGGCCCCGTCCATCGTCGCGAGGCAAGCGGCGGACGTCGCCCCGGCGGACTGCCCGGCCACCGTCACATTCCCCGGATCGCCCCCGAACGCCGCGATGTTGTCCCGGACCCAGCGCAGGGCGGCGATCTGGTCGAGCAGCCCCCGGTTGTCCGGATGCTGCGGCACATGCCCGAATCCCTCGAACCCCAGCCGGTAGTTGAGCGTCACCACGACCAGCCCGGCCCGGGCCGGCTCCGTCCCGTCGAAGTCCGGCTGCGCGCTCGACCCGAAGCTGTACGCCCCGCCGTGGATCCACACCACCACCGGCAGCGGCCGCTGCGCCTCCCCCGGCGTCCATACGTTGACGGTCAGAATTCCGCCGTCATCCTTCTCCGAGCCCTCCGACCACACCGGCGCCCCCGGCAGCTCCGCCGACTGTGGTGCCACCGGCCCGAACTCCCACCCGTCCCGCACCCCGCTCCAGGCCTCGGGCGGCCGGGGCGCGGCGAAGCGGCCGGGCCCGAAGGGCGGTGCGGCGTAGGGGATCCCGCGTACGGAGACGATGCCGGTGCCCGGCGACCGGCGGTGGCCGCGCACGAGTCCCGAGGTGGTGGCGTAGACATCTGCCACGTCAGGCGAACTTCCCCTCGGCGACGTTGGTGTCGGGCCCGAGCCCGAGGAAGGGGTCACCGGACCGGTTGGGCTGCTCTGCCGGGACGAACGTGAACTGCACCATGCCGCGTGTCGTGCCCTCCGGTGGGATGCCGGCTCGGTGCAGGCACAAGGTCGTGTTGCAGAATGCCCCGAACCCGGCCGGCGCGTCGAACGCAATAACCCGCCTCGGGTCCTCCAGCATCGCCCTCGCCGGCCCCTTGACCCACCCCTGGCCGAGGTAGCCGCTGCGCATGATGCGCCGGGTGTTCGGGATGCTGTGCAGCCGGAAGGCGCCGCCCTCGGCGGTGACGCCGTCGTTCATCTGCACGAAGAACTTCAGGGTGGAGGTGGGGTGCTGGTCGTTGTGCCAGAGGTTGCCGTAGTGGTGCACCTGCCGTTGTTCCTCGGTGAGGTGGCCGATCCGCCACATCCGCACATGCTGGACCCGCCAGCGTCCTCCGTAATAGGCGTCGAGCGTCCGCAGCACGAGCGGGCTGAGCAGCTCCCGTACGGCCGGAACCTGCCGCATCGGCTCGACCACATACCGGACCGCCTCCCGGATCCGGCCACCCATGTCGACCGTCGCCGAGGCATCCTCGATGACCCGCTCGTACCCGCGCCGCACCTCTTCGATCAGCCCCTGGCGGTAACCGGGGTCCTGCACGGCGTACCCCAGCCTCGCCACGTCGGCCGCCAGCTCCACGCCCTCGGCGCTCAGCGCCACGGCCGGATCGGCCCGCCACCTGCTCAGCAGCCGCCGCTGGCCCCGGTTGTTCTCGGCCCAGGCGTCGTTCCCCCAGAACACCCGGGCCGACTCGAACGCTATCTCTCTACGGAGTCTGACCAGTTGGCCGACGCTCCCCATGACTCCCCCTGGCCGCTCACGCCACTGTGGCTGAAAATCGACTCAAGAGTAGGGAAGCCGGGGCAAGCCATCAACCGTTTCGGGAACTCTCCGGACGCTCGAAAATCCCCTGAAAAAGTTCTGCATCCGGATGCAACCCGCCCTGGGGGTCGGGCGTGATCATTGCAGCGGCTAGGGGCCGCGGGGGCAGGACAGGGGCAGGACATGGGGATGGGGATGGGGAACGGGATGAGGGACGATGCGCGAGGGCGATGATTTCGATGCGTTCTACGCCAATACGTCCAGACGGATGGTCGGGCAGGTCTACGCGATGGTGGGCAGCCTGACCGATGCCGAGGACGCCGTGCAGGAGGCGTACTCAAGGGCCTGGCAGCGCTGGTCCAAGATCCAGCAGTACGGAGATCCGGAGGGCTGGGTGCGCACCGTCGCCTACCGGATCGCGGTGAGCGCGTGGCGCAAGGCGGCGAACCGGCTGGTGGCGCACCGCCGGCACGGGGTTGCCGACGACGTGCCCGGCACGTCGGCCGACCAGCTCGCCCTGGCACATGCGTTGAAGCAGATCCCGGCCGACCAGCGGCGGGCGATCGTGCTGTTCCACCTGGTGGGCCTGTCCGTGGCGGAGATCGCCGCCGAGACCGGGGCACCGGCCGGAACGGTCAAGGCGCGACTGGCCCGCGGCCGCAAGGCCCTGGCCGGGCACGTATCCGAGTTTGCCGATGACGAGAGCACCGCCGGTGGGCGGGAGGCCCAGCATGCCTGAGCAGTTCGAACAGTTCGCAGACGAGACCAGCAACACACCGCAGTTCGACAACCAGCTCGCCGGTCTGGCGACGATGGCCGGGGGGGCCGCACAGATGAAGACGATGGACGCGATCCGTAAGCGTGGGGCTCAGCGCGCGATGCGGCACAAGACCGTGGGCGCGGTCCTCTCCGTGGGGATACTGGGCGCACTCGCCCTGGGTGCGGTCCAGTTCACCCAGCAGGGAGACGGTCAGCGGGTCCTCCCCGCGGGCCAGACCTCCTCGAACGTGCCCGCCTCCCTCAGCTCCTCACCGGCAGCCGGCGCATCGGTCACCGCGCCCGCGACACCGTCGAAGTCGGCGGCCACGGTCAACTCTCCGTCGGCGAGTTCCAGCACGTCGGGGGACCCGGGGGCCCCGCTCATACCCGGCGGCGACGTGAACACCGTGGTGCGCAACACCTGGCCGGCCGTCGACCAGCTGCCGTTCCACGCCCGGTACGCGTGGAGCGTGAAGGGCAACTGGCTGCCGGTGCAGTCGACCCAGGACCGCCAGTGGTTCTACTCCTGCCGCAGCGGTGACACCCTCTCCCACCTGGGCGCCAACGGCTACCAGTCGCTGGTCTACAAGGCGACCGCGCACACCGCCGAGACCGAGAGCGCGGAGGTGGTGCAGTTCTTCTTCAAGGACGACGCCGCCGCCGAGCGCGGACTGCAGCGGATCCAGGCCGACTTCACCGCCTGCTCCGCCAAGAACTACGGCGACATGGAGACCAACGAGACGCTGAAGAACACCGTCACCAAGACCGCCTCCAGCGCCAACGGCGCCGCCTACCTCCACACCCTGCGGCGCGCGGACGGCACGGCCGGTTCAGCGGCGAACATGGACTCCGACAGCCACATGTACTTCGTCCAGAGCTCCAACGTGGTCTCGATGGTCTACATCGGTTCCTCCGCCACCGCCATCGACGCCACCACCCAGGACTCGGCCACCCTCTCCGGCCTGACCGCCCGGCTGTGCGCCTACAGCGGCACCTGCTGAACCCGGGCGGGGCCTGTCCGGCGGATCTCCGCGGGACAGGCCCTGGTGCTGTGACCGCGTGCGTTCGCCGGGTTGCGCAGCCCGCCGGCTGCGCTGTGTCCTCAATCGCCGGACGGGCTGAATTCAGCCCGTCCGGCGATTGAGGACGGAACCGGCTGCCGGACGGCCCCGGCGAACCACTCCGGTCACCGCACTAGCGCTCGGCCATCCAGAAGAAGACCGCCGTCATCCGCTTGTCCTCCAGCGTGGTGCCGCAGTAGCCGCTGGCACTGTGGATGGTGTTGGCGGCGTAGAGGAGCAGGCGGTTGTAGCGGTAGGGCACGGTCACGTCCTCGACGAACGAGTCCGGCGGGACGAAACGCGTCCCCAGCGCGTCCACCAGGTTGTTGTGCGGGGCCGCCACGGTGTTGCCGCCGAGCACCCCGCCGGGCATGCGCTGCCGGTAGAAGCCGGTGCCACAGCGCTTGGGTGCGGTCGGGGTGAGGTAGAGCACCGCCGCGTACCGGCACACGGCCCGCGAGTCCGTGTGCGGCCGGGGCTCGGACTCCCCCTCGCCGACGACCTGGATGCAGTTGTGGTCGGTGACTCCGCCCATGGCCGAGGTCAGCGCCCATATTCTGCGCGCACCGGTCGCCTTCCTGACCAGCTTCTCCACATGCGCCAGCTCTTCCGGCTCCAGCCCCGGCTTCGTACGCAGCCCCGGCCAGGTCTCCGGCCGGTGCGGATAGCCCTGCGTCCAGTTGTCGGTGGCGAGGCAGCGCTCCCGGACCGCGTCGGGGTCCGGAAGGACGTCGTCCAGCACCCAGTAGTCCCGGCCGGGTGTGGGCTTGCGGTACGGAAGCGTGGGAAGCCCCATCCTCCGGGGCGGGCTCTGCGGCATTCCCCGACCCTAGGAGCCGCCTCACCCTCGACTGGATCATGTACCGGTCAACGTTCCGCCAAGCGGGGTCATGTACAGGTCAAGCCTCCGCCGCGCCCTGCGCGATCGCGTCGGCGACTTCCGCCACCCGGGCCGATTCCTCGGCGGCGAAGCGCTCGGCGTCGAGCTTGTCGGCGATCTCCTCGTCCTGGGACATGAGGAGGTCGAGGTTGGAGTCGCCCATGTCGAAGACACCCATGTCGAGGTAGGCGCGCTGGAGGCGCTCGCCCCACAGGCCGATGTCCTTGACGCAGGGGACGATGCGGCTGAAGAGCAGCCGGCGGAAGAGCTGCAGGTACTCGGAGCGCTCGCTGAGCTCCTCCGCCTCGGCCCGCGCGATGCCGAAGTCCTCCAGGACCTCGGCTCCGCGCAGCCGGTCGCGCATGAGGTAGCAGCCCTCGATGACGAACTCCTCGCGCTCGCGCAGCTCGGCGTCGGTGAGCTGCTTGTAGTAGTCGCGCAGCGCCATCCGTCCGAAGGCCACGTGCCGGGCCTCGTCCTGCATGACGTACGCCAGGATCTGCTTGGGCAGCGGCTTGTCGGTGGTGTCGCGGAGCATGCCGAAGGCGGCGAGGGCGAGGCCCTCGATCAGGACCTGCATGCCGAGGTAGGGCATGTCCCAGCGGGAGTCGCTCAGGGTGTCGCCGAGCAGCGACTGGAGGGAGTCGTTGATCGGGTAGGTCATGCCGATCTTGTCGCGGAGGAAGCGGGCGTAGATCTCGGCGTGCCGGGCCTCGTCCATGGTCTGGGTCGCGGAGTAGAACTTGGCGTCGAGGTCGGGGGCGGACTCGACGATGCGGGCGGCGCAGATCATGGCGCCCTGTTCGCCGTGCAGGAACTGGCTGAACTGCCAGGAGGCGTAGCTCTTGTGGAGCTCGCGGCGGTTGCGCTCCGACATCTTGTCCCAGTGGGGCGTGCCGTAGACGGCGAGGTTGGCATCGGGGATGCCGAGGGCGTCGTAGGGATCGACCTCGAGATCCCAGTCGATACGGGTGACGGCGTCCCACTGCTTGTCCTTGCCCTTCTGGTAGAGGGCGAGCAGCCGGTCGCGGCCGTCGTCGTAGTCCCAGGAGAAGCGGGCCGAGCCGGTGGCCTGGATGTCCCACACAGAAGCCTCCAAAGAGCGCCAAGGGTCGTCGAGGGTCTTGACGAGCTTGTTGACGCAGAGTCTCATAAGGGCATGGCTGCTGTAAGCCCCCCTGCAGACGCAAGCCCCTTCGCGTCGCGCGAAAAGATAGCGGAACGTCTGCTGGACGCGTCCGCCAAGCACTCCTTCGACCCCGACACCGAGCTGGACTGGGACGCGCCCTTCGAGGAGGGGAAGTGGTTCTGGCCGCCGGAGCTGTGCTCGCTGTACGACACGCCGCTGTGGAAGCACATGTCGCAGGAGCAGCAGATCGAGCTGAGCAGGCATGAGGCGGCCTCGCTCGCCTCCGTCGGCATCTGGTTCGAGATCATCCTCATGCAGCTGCTGCTGCGGCACGCCTACGACCTCGATCCCACCAGCGGGCATGTGCGCTACGCGCTCACCGAGATCGCCGACGAGTGCCGCCACTCCAAGATGTTCGCCCGCCTGGTCACCCGCCTCGGCACCCCCGTCTACCGTCCGAGCCGCATGGACCACAACCTCGGCCGCGTCCTGAAGACCGTCTCCACCACCCCCGGCGCCTTCACCGGCACCCTGCTGGCCGAGGAGATCCTGGACTGGATGCAGCGGCTGACCTTCCCCGACGAGCGCATCCAGCCGCTCACCCGCGGGGTCACCCGGATCCATGTCGTGGAGGAGTCGCGGCACATCCGCTACGCCCGCGAGGAGCTGGCCCGCCAGATGCGGACCGCCCCGCGCTGGGAGATCAACCTGACCCGCTTCGCCTCCGGGCAGGGCGCCAAGGTGATCGCCCGCTCCCTGATCAGCCCGCGGGTCTACACGGCCGTCGGGCTCGACCCGGCGTACGCGGCCGAACTGGCCCGCACCAGCCCGCACCGGCGGGATGTGATGAGGCAGTCGGCCGCCAGGCTGATGGAGTTCCTCAAGGAGATCGGCATGCTGCGCGGGCCCGCGCTGCCCCTGTGGCGGAGCTCGGGACTACTGGGCTGACCAGCCGGGGCCCATACGGCTATACGCTGCCCGCATGGACACCAGCAGGCGCGCCTACACCCGGCTGAGCGTCGAGGAACGCCGTACGCAACTGCTCGCCGCCGCGATCGACCTGTTCGGGCACCGCAGGCCGGAGGACGTCTCCGTCGACGATGTCGCGGCGGCGGCCGGGGTCTCGCGGCCACTGGTGTACCGCTACTTCCCGGGCGGCAAGGAGCAGTTGTACGAGGCGGCGCTGCGCAACTCGGCCGACGAACTGCGCCAGTGCTTCGTCGAGCCCGCGCAGGGCGAGCTGACGCAGCGGCTGTCGAACGCCCTGGACCGCTATCTGGCCTTCGTGGACGAGCACGACGCCGCGTACTCCGCGCTTTTGCGGGGCGGCAGCGTCGCCGAGACCAGCCGTACGAACGCCATAGTGGACGGGGTGCGGCGGGCAGCCGCCGTCGAGATCCTGGGGCACCTGGGGGCGCCCGGGCCGGGGCCGCGGCTGGCCATGATGGTCCGGTCGTGGATCGCGTCGGTGGAGGCGGTGTCGCTGACCTGGCTGGACGAGGGCAAGCGGCCGCCCGCCGGGGAGCTGCGGGGCTGGCTGATCGACCACTTCGTGGCGCTGCTGCTCGTCACGTCGACGACGGACGAGGAGACGGCGCGGGTCGCTCAGGCCGCACTCGCTCAGGAGACCAAGGGCAGCCCGGCCGGCGATCTCGCCCGCCGGGTCGCGCCGCTGGCGGAGGCCGTGGCGCATCTGCTGCCGCCTGGCTGAGAGCCGGCGGACCGGGCCGGAAACCCGTGGAGGATCGGTCACCGATCGCCGATGATGAGGTGATGACGACCGGTCACGTCCTTGAGATCGCCTGTGACGAGTCGGGCTCGGACGGCGAGAATCTCATCGGCGGGAACACCGACGTGTTCGCGCACGCCAGTGTGCGTCTGGCCATCGAATCGGCAGCGGATCACGTCCAGGAAATACGGAACCGGATTCGCTCCCCCGCCGAGCAGTACAAAGCGAATCACCTGCTCCGCACCAAACACCGCCCGGTCCTGGTCTGGCTGCTCGGCCCGGCCGGGCCGATCCACGGCAGCGCCCATGTGCACCTGACCGACAAGGCCTTCTTCGCCGTCGGCAAGGTCGTCAACCTGCTGGGCGGGGATCCCCCGATGGCGGTGACCCTGTACCGGGAAGGGCCGCGCGCCCTCGGCCCGCAGCAGTGGCAGGCCTTCCTGTCAGCCGCCAACAACCTGATGCGTACCGGGAGCACCAGGAACCGCCGGGACGTGACGACACCCGTCGAATCCTTCTTCCGGCTGCTGGACATCCTGCGCCCCGCCGCCCCGCAGCTCATGGACCCGCTCCGGCAGGGCCGGCCACGTGCCGAAGCCTTCCGTACGCGCCTTCTCGACACCCCGGACCTGATTCCGGCGCTGGACCCGTTCATACCGGCCGTCGCCCGGACCATCGCCTACTGGAGCGAGAACGGAAATCCCGTATCCATCGTCCACGACCGGCAGAACTCGCTGACCGACGAGCGCATCGCCTGGCTCAAAGAGGGCCGGCTGGCCGGCCTGAGGCTCGTCGAATCCTTCTCGGATCCCCGCGTCCAGCTCGCCGACTTCCTGGCCGGTGTTGCCCGCAAGATCGCCTCGGACCAGCTCAACGACCGCGCCGACCCGGAGCTCAGCACCCTCCTGCGACCGTACGTGGACCCGTCCTCGATCTGGCTCCGCTGGAAGCCCTAGGCCCTGTCCGGGCGATCATGGCCGGGTCCGCGACGCCACAGTGACATCAGCCGCTGGCGCGGCGGGCGGCACCTCGCGGCGTTGCCGAAAAGCCCACAGCCGAACCAGTCTGCGGGCATTCCGGCGCCTTGCGATGCACCGCGCCAGACGCCGCGGCCTATCCGACCCTGATCGCCCGGACAGGGCCTAACCTGGGCCGGTGAGACACGAGGACACGGAATTCGTCGGCGGCCCGCTGGACGGCAGGGTGCTGGGCGTACTGACCGGCGTCACCGGCCAGCCCCCCAAGGTGTACGAGGTACCCGTACCGCAGGACGGCGGCGCCCCGCCGGTGGTGCACGTCTACCACCGCGAGCCCAGCCCCGGGCCGCGCGCGCAGCGCCGCACGCGCTTCGTCTTCGTCTACGACCCCGAGGGGAACCGCCCCGACCGGGGCCCGAAGTGGCCGTGGACCAAACCGGCCCGCTGACCCCACGGCCGGACGGATACCCGGACGGACGGCCTCCCCTGTCGCAGTTCAAGCGGTCATGTAAGGATCTACCCGGAGTACGTGGATGTTGGGACGATCCGACAAAATGACCGAAAGCGGGGGTGAGGGAATGTCAGCGCTGCGGCGCGCACTCGTCTGCGGGGTGTTCCTGGCCACCGCCGCCCTCGCCGTCCCCGTCGTCCCGGCCCCCCGGGCTTTCGCCGACCCCGCCCCCTCCACGACGCAGCTCGCCGCCCTCCTCGACCGTCTCCAGGATCTCTACCTCCAGGCCGAAGAGGCCACCGAGACCTACGACGAGGCCAAGGCCCAGCTCAAGGAACAGCGCGGCACCGCCTCCCGCCTGGACTCCCAGCTCGCGGACGAGCGCATCGCCCTCGCCGAGGCCAAGGACCAGGCCGGGGCCCTCGCCCGTCAGCAGTACCAGGACGGCGGCGTGTCCCCGTACATGAACCTCATGCTCGCCGACACCCCCGAGGACCTCTTCTCCCAGAGCCACTTCCTCCAGCGCGCCGCCGGCACCCAGGCCGAGCTGGTCGAACGCCTCACCACCGGCGCGCTGCGCATCTCCACCCTCAACCGCGCCGCCCAGCACGCCCTCGACTCCTCCCAGAAGCTGGCCGCGCAGCAGCGCGAGGCCAAGCAGAAGGTCGAGGACAAGCTCGCCAACGTCGAGAAGATCGTCGCCGGGCTCACCGGCACCGAGCTCAGCGCCCTCCAGAAGCTCGAAGAGCAGGGCATAAACGCCGCCCAGCAGGCCTTCCTGGGTACCAACCAGCTCAGCGCCACCGACCTCACCCCCTCCTCCGGCGGCGCCGCCGCCATCCGGTTCGCCTACGACCAGCTCGGCAAGCCCTACGTCTGGGGCGCCGAGGGCCCCGGCTCCTACGACTGCTCCGGCCTCACCTCCAAGGCCTGGGCCGCCGCCGGCGTCGCCATCCCCCGCACCGCCGAACAGCAGTGGAAGCAGCTCACCCACATCCCCCTGAGCCAGCTGCGCCCCGGCGACCTCGTCGTCTACTTCAAGGGCGCCTCCCACATCGCCGTCTACATCGGCGACGGCCAGGTCATCCAGGCCCCCCGCCCCGGCGCCTACGTCAAGATCTCCCCCATCGCCGCCAACCAGCCCATCCTCGGCGCCGTCCGCCCCGACCCCGACGCCGAACCCATGACCGGCTACGTCTCCCCCACCGCCCCGGCCTCCGCCTCCGCCCCGACACCCATCGGGTCGGCCTGAGCCCGAGAGTCCGTGACTGAGGGTCAGTCTGCGTGCTCGCCGTAGCCGCTCCCGTCACCCGAGGGACGCGGATGACGCGGACGCCAGATACGCCGCCGTCCGCTCCGGCTCGTACAGGTACGCCTCGAAGTCGGCCGGGTCGTCGAAGCCATTGGCGAAACGATCCGCCACACCGGGGTACTCGGCACCCGCGCCGATGACAGCGAGGACGTGCGGAGGCGGCGGGCCGAGCAGCGCGTTGGTCCACTTGGTGACGTGGGCGGCGCCGGCGGGGCCGGACCAGAAGGCGTCGAAGGCGGACTGCATCCAGGTGCGGTCGAAGGGGAGGTCGCCGTGGCCGGTGATGGCGGCGAGGTAGGACGCGGCGCATTTGGAGGCGCAGTTGGCGCCCTGGCCGGTGATGGGGTCGTTGGCGACGACGACGTCGGCGACGCCCAGGACGAGGCCGCCGGAGGGCAGTTCGGCGACGGGGTGGCGTACGACGGGGGTGAAGGCGCCGGTGAGGGTGGCGCCGGCGTCGGTGAGCTCGACGTCACGGGCGCGCTCGTACTCCCAGGGGACGTACCGGCGCATGAGGCCGAGGGTGAGGGCCAGGTGCTCGGCGGGGTTCGTGACGCCGTCGAAGACGTCGAGGGGGCCGCCGGGCAGGGCTTCCCAGAAGAGGATGTCGCAGCGGCCGGAGGTGGTGAGCGCGGGGATGGTGATCAGCTCACCGGCGCCGGGGACCAGGTTGAGGCGTACCACCGACGGTTCGGCGGGGGAATCGGCGGGGGCCAGACCGTGGACGTAGGAGACGGCGAGGGCGCGCTTGGGGGCGGTGTACGGGGAGCGGGCGGCGTCACGGCCGAAGAGGGCGACCAGTTCGCCCTTGCCCGCGGCGACCAGGACCAGGTCGTAGGCGCGGGCGAAGTAGTCCAGGTCGGCGACGGAGGCGCCGTGTATGACCAGGCGGCCGCCGCGCGCGGCGAAGGTCTCCATCCAGCCGGCCATCTTCACCCGCTGGTCGACGGACTGGGCGTACGCGTCCAGGCGGCCGAGCCAGTCGATGGCGCGAGCGCCGTCGGGGGCGGCGACGGAGACCCCGAGGCCCTCGATGCGCGGGGCCTGGCCCTCCCAGGAGTTGAGGCCGAGGTCACGCTCGTGCTGGAGGGCGGTGTGGAACATGACCTGGGTCGACATGACCCGGCCCTCGCGGATCTCGTCGGCCGTGCGGTTGGACATGAGGGTGACCTCGTAGCCCCGGGACTGCAGGCCCAGGGCAAGCTGGAGACCGGCCTGGCCGGCGCCCACGATCAGTACTCTGCGCAAGTCAGTACGCTCTCTTGTACGAAATTGAGGGTCTGGGGCCCACGCCCCGGCTACTCGTACTCGTAATCGTCGGAAGCCTTGAGCGCCAGCTTGACCAGTTCCAGCAGAACCGCGACCACCGAATCACGCTTGCGCGCGTCGCAGATCATCACCGGGATGTGCTCGGGCACCGCCAGGGCCTCCCGCACATCCACCTCGTCGTAGGCCGTCGTGCCCTCGAAGTGGTTCACGGCGACCGTGTACGGCAGACCGCTGCTGTCGAAGTAGTCCAGCGCCGGGAAGACATCGGCCAGCCGCCGGGTGTCGGCGAGCACGACCGCGCCGATGGCGCCGCGCACGAGGTCGTCCCACATGAACCAGAAGCGCTGCTGGCCCGGCGTGCCGAAGAGGTACAGCACCAGCTCCTGGTCCAGGGTTATGCGCCCGAAGTCCATGGCGACCGTGGTCGTCTTCTTGTCCGGGGTGGAGCCGAGGTCGTCGATGTCCTCGCTGGCCCGGGTCATCACCGCTTCGGTGGTGAGCGGGGTGATCTCGGAGACGGCGCCCACGAACGTGGTCTTGCCGACGCCGAAGCCCCCCGCCACGACGATCTTGGTGGAGGTCGGGGCGTGGCCGAGGTCCAGCTGCCAGTCCTGCAGGCCCTCCTCCTCCGCGTCAGAGCCTGCGAAGTCCACTGAGCACCCTTTCGAGCAGTGCGCGTTCCGGAGCTCCGGGCCCGTGCCCGGTTCCGTACACGCGAATTCTTCCCTGGTCGGCCAAATCACTGAGCAGGACGCGTACGACGCCCAGCGGCATGCGCAGCAGGGCGGAGATCTCCGCCACCGAGCGCATCCTGCGGCACAGTTCGACGATGGCGCGCATCTCGGGCATCACCCGTGCCGCCCAGTCACCGGACGTTATCTCAAGCCGGTTCTCCGGGGCGTCGACGGTGGCGACGAAGGTCTCGACGAGCAGCACGTGACCCGCCCGGGTGCGGCCGCCGGTGAGGGCGTACGGGCGTACGCGGGAGGAGCGGCGCCCGGCGCCGCGCGTGGGCAGCCCCCCGACGGCTCCGGCCCCTGCTCCGGCTCCTGCTCCGGCCCCGGGGCTCGCGTGGCGGGGCGTCACTGGCTGCCTCCCTCGACCGATTCGATGGCCTGGCGCAACTCGCTGCGCAGCTCCGGGGTGAGCACGTGTCCGGCCCGGCCCACGAAGAGCGCCATGTGGTACGCGACGACGCTCATGTCGCAGTCGGCGGCCGCGTGCACGCCGAGCAGGGAGCCGTCGCTGATCGACATCACGAAGACGTTGCCGTTCTCCATCGCGACGGCGGTCTGCCGGACCGTGCCGCCCTCCATGAGACGGGCGGCGCCGTCGGTGAGCGAGGCGATCCCGGAGACGACGGTCGCCAGGTCGGCGGTGGAACCGGCCGGGCCCGTGGGGTCGTCATCGGCCTTGGGCTCGGTCTCCTGGGAGGTGAGCAGCAGTAACCCGTCCGAGGAGATGACGGCCACCGAGCGGACGCCCGGTGCCTCCTCCACGAAGTTGGTCAGCAGCCACTGGAGGCTTCGGGCCTCGTGGCTCAGTCTGCGGTTGTCCGTACTCTCGGTGCTGTCCGTACTCGCCGCCATTAACCGCGTGCCTCCTCGACGCCTTCGCTTTCGTCTGGTCCCCCCGGACTTGGTTCACTTTCCGTGTTCGGTTCGAATGCGGCGATTTCCGCTCTGATCTCCGCCGCTTCCGCGTCGGCCTCGGCCCGCCCCTCCCGCAGCCCCTGCTGGAAGCCGCCCAGCCTGCGCCGCAGGGCCTCCGCGTCCACGGGGGCCACCACGGGGGTGCTCTCCTGCCTGACCAGCTCCGTCGCGCGGGGCACGCGCTGCGGCAGTCCCTTGGCGGTGATGCCGGGCAGTTCCTCGTCCGGGCGGGCGTGCTCGGACGCCTCCGGCTCCGGCGTGTGCCTCGGCTTCAGCTTCGGCTTCGGCTTGCGCTCCGCCGCCCGCGCCCTTGGCGAGGGCAGCCGTGCCGGCTCCCCGGCGGCGGCCGCCTCGACCGGGGTCTGCGGCCCGTCTGGGTCGTCGGCGGGGGCGAGGAGGGCGGCGGGTACGACGACGACCGCTGCCAGACCGCCCTGCTTGTGCGCGCGCAGCTCGACACGGATGCGGTGCCGGGCGGCGAGGCGGGCGACGACGTACATACCCATGCCGGTCGTCTCGCCGGACGGCGCCGCCGCATCGGGCTGTTCGAGCAGCGCGTTGAGCCCGGCGAGCCGGTCGGCCGGGATGCCGATGCCCCGGTCCTCGATGGAGAGCATCAGCTCGCCGTCCTCCAGCAGCCAGCCGGACAGCTGCACTTCGCGGTCCGGCGGGGAGAACGCGGCCGCGTTCTCCAGCAGTTCGGCCAGCAGGTGGCTGGTGTCGTCCGCCGCGAAGCCGACCACGCGGCCGGCCGGCAGGAACTGGATGCGTACCCGCTCGTAGCTGTCGATCTCCGACAGGGCGGCCCGCGCGACATCCACCAGCGGCACCGACTTCCCGTGCTGCCCGGTCGGATGCTCGGCCCCGGCCAGCACCAGCAGGTTCTCGCTGTTGCGCCGCATGCGCGTGGCGAGGTGGTCCAGCTTGAAGAGCTGCTTGAGCTCGTCCGGGTCGTCGACGGTGTCCTCAAGGCTCTCGATGAGCGTGAGCTGCCGTTCGATCAGACCCAGCGTGCGCAGGCTGAGGTTGACGTACGTCGCGTGCACCGCCCCCTGCAGCGAGCCGAGCCGCGCGGCGAGCGTGTCCTGCTTGCCGAGCAGGCTGTCGCGCTCGGCGGCCAGGGCGTCGCGTACGCCGAGCAGCGCGGTGTGCTCCGCGTGCAGCCCGGTGACGCGCCCGCGCAGGGCGGCCGTCTCGGCGCCGAGCGCGTTGATGGCCCGGGCCGTGGCGGCGAACTCGTCGTTGCCGATCACCTGCACCTCGGCCGGCGCCGCCGTGCCGCCGCGCGCGAAGCGGTACAGCGCGGCGGCCGGGCGGGTGATCGAGCGGGCGGTGGAGACGCCGATGGCGAGCACGACCAGGAAGCACACCCCGGTGAGCGCGGCGTGCAGTTCGAGGACGGTGACATCGGTGTCACGCACGCTCGCGAGCCGCTTGGCGCTCGCGGCCACGAGCGAGGACTCGACGCTGCGCATCAGGTCGATCCGGGCCGACAGCGCGGACCGTACGTCGGAGGCCTTCAGCGTCCGGTCGGCGGCGGACAGCGAGGTGTCGTCGGTGAGCCGCTCCAGCTGGCTCTCCGCCCGGTCGGCGTCCGAGCCATTGACCGTCTCGTCGTACTGCCTGCGCGCCGCCGCCGAGGCCGTCTCCCGGAAGTCCGCGAGCGCCGCCCGCTGCCGTACGTCGGCGGTCCGCGCGGCATCCGTCAGCGCGGACTGGCCGCCGCCCGCCGTCAGCGCGCCGACCAGCAGCCCGCGTTCGGCCGAGGCGGCCGACACGGCCCGGGTGAGCGCGGGCAGGGCGCTGGTGTCGGCGGACGCGCCCCGGGCGGGGAGCGAGCGGGCGATGGCGGCGCCGATGCCGTCGAGCGCGGCGACCAGCGGCCGGTAGGCGTCGACCGCCCCCAGGACCCCGGCTCCCGCCCCTGCCCCGGCCTTGCGCGCGTCGCGCCGGATGGCGTCCAGCGCGCGGAGCTGCCGGATGAGCTCGGTGACCGCGGCTGCCATCTGCGGCGCGTCATCGGTGTCGACGGCGGCCGCCAGCGCGCCGACATCCCGGGCCTGCCGGCCGACCCGGCCGTCGTCCACGCCGTCCCGCTCGTCGGCGATCGCGTGGGCCAGCGATGCCACCTGGACGTCCAACTGGGCCATGCCGACCAGCCGCTGGGACTCCGACAGATCGCTCGCCGCTATGGCCACTCCGGGGGCGGAGGCGGCCAGCACTGTCACCGCACACACCAGCAGTGCGGCAAGCAGCCGCTGCCGTACACGCTTCTCACGTGGGTTACGTCGTGTTCGCACCGGTGTTCGCTATCCCGTCTCGCCTGGTCACTTGTCCCGAGATGACGACACATCGGCCGAGCACGGCAACGACTCATCCCACCCCGGCATGCGGCTAGACCCTCTCAGCCCATATTGGAGCAGGGATGTGCGTCCCCCACCTCGACACTCGAACGAGTGAATCGCACCCACAAGTTGACGTTCAACCCCCTCAGGGACTGTCTTTTTGCGGCCAGGCGCATATGCCGACGGCCGGTTTGGCGTACAGCGCCCCATCCTGGCAAGATGCGCACCTTCACTGCCCGGTGCGGATCAGTTACACACCGATTACGCACACCTCTCCGGCAGACTGATCGCATGCGCATCGAGACGGCCACCGAGCCCGGCACCCCCGGTCGCCCCAACGAGGATTTCGTGGCAATCGCCCTCCCCACCCCGGATTCCGGCGGTTCCGTTGTCCTCCTCGACGGCGTCACCCCTCCCGCCGACGGCAACGGCTGCGTACATTCCGTCCCCTGGTACGTCGCCCAACTGGGCAGCGCCCTGATCGAACTGTCCACTTCTCGGTTCGAACTGCCTCTTGCCGACTGCCTGGCGATCGCGATTGAACGCACCGCGGACGCGCATCGCGACACGTGTGACCTTTCTCACCATCTCACCCCACAGGCAACCGTCGTCGCAGTCCGATGGGACGCGGACACCGTCGCTCATCTGGTGCTTTCCGACTCCACACTGCTACTGGAGGCCCCCGACGGCGCCATCCGCGCCGTCCTCGACGACCGCATCGACGTCCTCCGCCGCACCCACGGCCGCGTCACCGACGCCCACCGCAACGCCCCTGGCGGCTTCTTCACCGCGGCCGCCGCCCCCTCCGCCGCCGCCCACGCCGTCACCGGCACCACCCCCCGCTCCGCCGTCCGCGCCCTCGCCGCCCTCACCGACGGCGCCGCCCGGCTCGTCGAGGGCTTCCGCACCGAGGACTGGCTCAGCACGTTTTCCGCCCTGCGCAAGCAGGGTCCGGAGGAACTGATCCGCCGCGTGCGCACGGCGGAATTCGCCGACCCGGACGGCGAGCACTTCAGGCGCTGGAAGACCCACGACGACGCGACAGCGGTCCTGGTCGTGCTCTAGACGTTCCGCCCTGTCAGGACTCGTCCCCGCCCATCGCGGCCTCATAAGCGCGCAACGTGTCCACGAACACCTTCCGCTGATCAGGCGTCAGCGGCTCCAGCGCCTCCCGCCAGGCGGTGGCCCCCCGCGCCGGACAGCCAGCTCGTTCACGGTCATCGGCCCGTCGAAGAGCAGCGACGACAGCAGCGACAGATGCCGCGGCGCCGGCGCGAGCGACCTCAGCTCCTCGGGCACCGGAATCCGCTTCGCCCGGCCGACCCGCCCCGCCGGACGGAGCTCCGCCATGCCGCATTTCACCGTGCAGATCCACGAAGAGGAACTCGACGGGAAGGCCGAGCCGGGGCTCATCCGGGCCCTGACGGACTCGGTGGTCGCGGTCTACGGCGAGCGGGCGCGCTCAGCCGCCGTCGTGGAGCTGTTCGGCATACCGCGGCACCGCTGGGGTACGGCCGGCGCGCCCGCCACGGCCACCGCGCCGGTCGTCACCCTGAACATCCGCGAACCGGCGCTCCACCTCCCGGAGATCGCCAACGCCCCCGCGCGGCTCATCGCCTCCATCACCGACGCCGTCGTCACGGTCTTCGGCGAGCCCATCCGCCGGCACGTGACCGTGCTCATCGTCGGCATCCCCTCGGGGCGCTCCGGCGTCGGCGGCGAAGCCGTCTAACACCTCTCCGACAGGACCTCCGCGATCACGTAACGCCCCAGGGCCGCCTTCTCCGGGTACGTCTCCCGGTAGTACGACACCTCCCCCAGCGCGACCGACAGCGCCCAGCCGCGACCGCGCGACCAGGCCGCGTCATCGACGTCCAGCGCGGTGCGGAAGACGCCCCTCGCGTCGGCGGTCAGCAGATACCAGGCCGCGATCAGATCGACGGCGGGATCGCCCAGGCCCATGCAGCCGAAGTCGATGACCGCGCTGAGCCGTCCGCCGGCCAGCAGCACGTTTCCCGGCTGCAGATCCGCGTGGATCCAGACCGCGGGCTCCTGCCACGCGGTGGCCCGCAGGGCCGCGTCCCACAGGGCGGTCGCCGCGTCGGCGTCGATGACGCCCCGGAGCTGCCCGATCGCGGCCCGCGTCATGGCATCCCGCTCCGCCAGTGCCTCGCTGCGGTACGAAGAAGGGCCACCGGCGGGATCGATCCGGCGCAGGGCGGCGACGAATTCCGCCAGGTCCTGTGTCGGCACCCGGTCTTCGGCGGCTCCGCCGATCGCGGGGCACTCGCCGTCGAGCCAGCGGTACACCGACCACGGCCAGGGGTAGCCGCTGCCCGGCCTGCCCATGCCCAGCGGCGCGGGGACGGCCACCGGGAGCGCGGGGGCGAGCCGCGGCAGCCAGTGGTGCTCCCGCTCCACGTCGTCGGCGGCCCCCTTGATGCGGGGGAGGCGTACGACCATGTCCTGGCCGAGCCGGTACATGGCGTTGGAGGTGCCGGCCGAGCCGACCGGCTCGACCGGGAGGTCCGCCCACTGCGGAAACTGTGCGGCGAGCAGCCGGCGGACGAGGGGCTCGTCGGTGTCCGCCTCGTCGGGATGCAGCTTGCCGGCGCTCATGGTCAGGCGCCTTCCTGGGACTCGTTCAGCCGGCGCAGCAGTCGCGCGAGGTCGCCGAGCTCGGCCCGGTCCCAGGCGGCGAGGCGGCTGACGTAGCGCCGGCGCCGGGCCTCGCGGACGCGGGTGAAGCGGGAGCGGCCCTCTTCCGTCAGCTCGACGAGGAAGGCGCGGCCGTCGGCCGGGTCGGGCTCGCGGCGGATGAGGCCGAGGTCCTCGAGGGCGCGGAGCTGGCGGCTCATGGTGGCCTTGCCGACGCCGAAGTAGCCCGCGAGGAGGGTGGCGCGTTCGGGGCCGGTTTCGTGGAGGCGGGACAGGATGCCGTAGGCGGCGGGTTCGAGGTCCGGGTGGACTTCGCGGGCCATGTCGCCGGAGGAGGCGCGGGCGCGGCGGAGGAGGAGGGTCAGCTCGCGTTCGAGCGCCTCCATCACCTGGTCGCCGGTGGCGTTCGCGGTGTTGCCCGCGTCATCGCGCTTTTCGCTCTTTTCCATGATCCGGCCAGTATTTCGCACGACCGGACCGGAAGACATGCCGGTGCCCCCTCCCGGCGCTGCAGGAGAGGGCACCGTTTCCGCTCAGGCAGCGACCGGAGCCTGGGAGGCTCCCAGATCCGCCACGGCCGGCTCCAGCGCGAGCTGGAGCACCTCGCGGACGTCGGAGACCGGGTGGACCTCCAGCCGCTCCAGGACCTCGGCGGGGACGTCGTCCAGGTCGGCTTCGTTGCGCTTGGGGATCACGACGGTCGTGATCCCGGCGCGGTGGGCGGCGAGCAGCTTCTGCTTGAGGCCGCCGATGGGCAGCACGCGGCCGGTCAGCGACACCTCACCGGTCATGGCCACGTCGGTGCGGACCCGCCGCCCCGACAGCAGGGAGGCGAGAGCCGTCGTCATGGTGATGCCGGCGCTGGGCCCGTCCTTGGGGATGCCGCCCGCCGGGACGTGCAGGTGGACGCCACGCTCCTTCAGGTCGGCCACGGGCAGCTCCAGTTCGGCGCCGTGGCTGCGCAGGAAGGACAGCGCGATCTGCGCGGACTCCTTCATGACCTCGCCCAGCTGGCCGGTGAGCTGCAGCCCGCTCCCGCCGGTCTCCGGATCGGCGAGCGACGCCTCGATGTAGAGGACGTCGCCGCCCGCCCCGGTCACCGCGAGCCCGGTGGAGACGCCGGGCACCGCCGTACGCCGCTCCTGCGGGTCCTGGAGGGCCTCCGGGACGTGGTGGGGCCGCCCGATGAGCCCGCGCAGATCGTCCGGGCCGACCGTGAAGGGCAGCTTCTGGTCGCCCAGTTCGTGCTGGGCGGCGATCTTGCGCAGGATGCGGGCGAGCGAGCGCTCCAGGGTGCGTACGCCCGCTTCGCGGGTGTACTCGCCGGCGAGCCTGCGCAGCGCCTCGTCCTCGACGGTGACCTCGCCCTCGGTGAGGCCGGCCCGCTCCAGCTGGCGCGGGAGCAGGTGGTCGCGGGCGATGGTGACCTTCTCGTCCTCGGTGTAGCCGTCGAGCCGGACCAGCTCCATGCGGTCGAGCAGCGGCTCGGGGATGGCGTCCAGGACGTTGGCGGTGGCGAGGAACACCACGTCGCTCAGGTCCAGTTCGACCTCCAGGTAGTGGTCCCGGAAGGTGTGGTTCTGGGCCGGGTCGAGCACCTCCAGCAGCGCCGCCGCCGGGTCGCCCCGGTAGTCGGAGCCGACCTTGTCGATCTCGTCCAGCAGCACGACCGGGTTCATGGACCCGGCCTCCTTGATGGCCCGTACGATCCGCCCGGGCAGCGCCCCGACATACGTACGCCGGTGGCCCCGGACCTCCGCCTCGTCCCGCACGCCGCCCAGCGCGACGCGCACGAACTTCCGCCCCATGGCGCGGGCCACGGACTCGCCCAGCGAGGTCTTGCCGACCCCGGGCGGCCCGACCAGCGCCAGCACGGCCCCGGCCCGGCGGCCGCCGATGACGCCCAGCCCGCGGTCGGCGCGGCGCTTGCGCACCGCCAGGTACTCGGTGATCCGCTCCTTGACGTCGTCCAGCCCCGCGTGGTCGGCGTCCAGGACGGCCCGCGCGCCGGGGATGTCGTAGGCGTCCTCGGTCGTGGTGTTCCACGGCAGTTCCAGGACGGTGTCCAGCCAGGTGCGGATCCACGAGCCCTCGGGGGACGCGTCGCTGGACCGCTCCAGCTTGTCGACCTCCTTGAGCGCGGCCTCCCGCACCTTTTCCGGCAGGTCGGCGGACTCCACCCGGGCGCGGTAGTCCTCGGACTCGTTCTCGGGGTCGCCGTTGAGCTCGGCGAGCTCCTTGCGTACGGCTTCGAGCTGCTGGCGGAGCAGGAACTCGCGCTGCTGCTTCTCCATGCCCTCCTGGACGTCCTTGCGGATGGTGTCCGCGACATCCTGCTCGGCGAGGTGGTCGCGCAGCGTGGTGATGGCGAGCCTGAGGCGGGCCACCGGGTCGGCGGTCTCCAGCAGCTCGACGCGCTGCTTGGTGGTCAGGAAGCCCGAGTAACCGGAGTTGTCGGCGAGCTGCGACACATCGTCGATCTGCTGGACCCGGTCCACGATCTGCCAGGCGCCGCGCTTGCGCAGCCAGCTGGTGGCCAGCGCCTTGTACTCCTTGACGAGCTCCGCCACGGTCCCCGGGGCCTCGGTGGGCGCGGGCTCCGTGAGCTGCGTCCCCTCCACCCAGAGCGCCGAGCCGAGCCCCGTCGTCCCGGCCCCGATCCGGACCCGGCTCACGCCACGGATCACGGCTCCCGGATCGCCGTCCGACAGCCTTCCCACCTGCTCGACCGTGCCGAGCGTGCCGACGGCCGCGTAGTGCCCGTCGACCCGGGGAACGAGCAGCACCCGCGGTTTGTTGCGACCACCGTCGGCCCGCTGAGCCGCCTGCGCGGCCTCGACCGCGGCGCGCACCTCTGCGTCGGTCAGGTCCAGCGGCACGACCATGCCGGGCAGGACGACCGCGTCGTCCAGCGGCAGGACGGGCAGGGTGAGCGGCGCGGACGACGAAGACGAGTTAGCCATGATCTCTCCCTAAGCAATCAAGTTGAGCTATGCAGACTCAATGCTTCTGATGCCGTTGGTGTTCCCCGGGCGTGTTCGCCCTGAGCGATCGGCAGCCGACCGGCAGCCCATCGGCAGTCGGACAGGGCGCGGCTGCCGCCGGGCGGGTTACTGGGGGTATGGTCTGCGCAGCCGTCGGCCGCCTTCGAGGAGGCACCGCGGGCGGCGGAAAACCAGCAGGTCCGGACCATTGAGATCCGCGCGAAACGGGGCGTTCCGGATGCCGTGCATCCGGCATCCAGGCCCACGTAGCCTCGGCCTTCACCGGGCCCGTACGCTGCATGGTCATCACCCACACAACCGACAGCAATCAACCATGGGGGACTGGACATGGACGGCACCAATCCGAATCACGGCGACGCCGGCGCAGTCACGCCCGGCGCGCAGCGGCGGGTGCTGGTGGTGGAGGACGACCCGACGATCGCCGACTCGATCGCGGCCCGTCTGCGGGCCGAGGGCTTCCAGCTCCGGACGGCCGGGGACGGCCCCAGCGCTGTGGACCTGGCCCTCGCCTGGCAGCCCGACCTGCTGGTGCTCGACGTCATGCTGCCCGGCTACGACGGCCTTGAGGTCTGTCGCCGGGTCCAGGCGTCCCGCCCCGTTCCCGTGCTGATGCTCACCGCCCGCGACGATGAGACCGACATGCTCGTCGGGCTCGGGGTCGGCGCCGACGACTACATGACCAAGCCGTTCTCCATGCGCGAGCTGGCCGCCCGGGTGCACGTCCTGCTGCGCCGCGTCGAGCGCGCCACGATCGCCGCCCGCGACCCGCGCGGCGGCAATCTGCACCTCGGCGACCTGGAGATCGACAACGCCCAGCGCCGGGTCCGCGTGCGCGGCAGCGACGTCCACCTCACCCCCACCGAGTTCGACCTCCTGGTCTGCCTGGCCCAGCAGCCGCGCGCCGTGCTGTCGCGCGAGCAGCTGCTCGCCGAGGTCTGGGACTGGGCGGACGCCTCCGGCACCCGTACCGTCGACAGTCACGTCAAGGCCCTGCGCCGGAAGATCGGCGCCGATCGCATCCGTACGGTGCACGGAGTCGGCTACGCGCTGGAGACGCCCGCGCCGTAGTCCTCCGCAGCACCATGGCGGCACGATGAGGGGAACGCAGGAGATGGCCAGAGCCGAGCCCGCGGTTCGCAGCAGTCACGCCACGACCACCGCCACCTGGCGCGCACAGGTGTGGGAGGCGCTGCGGCCCTACGACCCGTTCCGGTCGATCAAGGCGGCGCTGCAGGTGCTGGTGGTCGTATCGGTGCTGATCACGACGCTGCTGGTCTTCGTGGCGATGGAGTCCAAGACCGGGATACGCATCATCACGATCTTCTCGATCATCGCGTCGCTGCTCATAACCCAGTTCGTGGCGCACGGCCTCACCGCCCCGCTGCGCGAGATGACCGCCGTCACCAAGGCGATGGCCAACGGCGACTACGGCCGGCGCGTCGCCATCGTGCGGCGGGACGAGGTCGGCGAGCTCGCCGACGCGTTCAATCTCATGGCCGCCGACCTGGAAGCGGTCGACCGGCACCGCAAGGAACTCGTGGCAAATGTCTCACATGAGCTGCGTACGCCCATCGCCGCGCTCCGCGCCGTCCTGGAGAACGTCGTGGACGGCGTCGTCGAGGCCGACCCCGAGACCATGCGCACCGCGCTGGCCCAGACCGAACGGCTGAGCCGGCTGGTCAGCCAGCTGCTCGACCTCTCCCGGCTCGACAGCGGCGTCGTCCTGCTGGACGCCAAGCGGTTCGAGGTCTGGCCCTACCTGGCCGCCGTCATCAAGACCGCCAGCCTCGGCCTCCAGGGCGGCCCCGGCGCCGGTACGCGGGCCCGCGCCGACGTCCACCTGCACCTGGACGTCTCGCCGCCCGAGCTGACCGCCTACGCCGACGCCGAGCGGCTCCACCAGGTCGTGGCCAACCTCGTCGACAACGCCGTCAAGCACAGCCCGCCCAGCGGCCGCGTCACCGTACGCGCCCGCCGCGGCGCCGGCCCCGGCAGCCTGGATCTGGAGGTCCTGGACGAGGGCCCCGGCATCCCCGCCGCCGAGCGCGGCCGCGTCTTCGAACGCTTCAACCGCGGCAGCGCCCGCGCCTCCGGCCCGGCCGACGGCGGCACCGGCCTCGGCCTCGCCATCGCCCGCTGGGCCGTCGACCTCCACGGCGGAGCGATTCTCGTCGCCGAGTCGCCCCGCGGGTGCCGCATCCGGGTGACCCTGCCGGGCTCGGGCCCGGCGGCACTCTGACGGCGTGCGGCCCCGGCGCAGCCGATTCGGCACGTCATTCCCGCCGAAACATACCCCGAAACCAGCCTTCCGGTGTGACTTAGGCGACGACTGCCCCCCGGGCCTGCATGAAGGGCCCCGGTAGGCGTAGCCTTTATTTCCGCTGTCCATCACCTTGTGAAGCGGAAGAGGGCGGTTGCCGCCGTGTCGCCACAGTCCCCCAATAGCTCGAGCGTCTCGACCGACACCGACGGGCAGGGCAAGAGCCCTGCCCCCGGGTTCGGAGCCAATGAGTGGCTCGTCGATGAGATCTACCAGCAGTACCTCCAGGACCCGAACTCGGTAGACCGAGCCTGGTGGGACTTCTTTGCCGATTACAAGCCGGGAACGGACACCGGGTCCGCCGTGGCCGCGTCCGCGGCGTCGCCGGCTCCGGCGGCGGCCCCTGTCGCGCCTCCGGCCCCCGCGCCGGTGGCCGCCGTGGCGCCCACCCCGGCGCCCGCTGCTCCCGCCCCCACTCCCGTAGCGGCGGCCCCGAAGCCGGCCGCGAAGGCCCCGGCCAAGGCGGCCCCGGCCGCCGAGGGCGGTTCGGGTACGGAGTACGTGACGCTGCGCGGCCCGTCCGCGGCGGTGGCGAAGAACATGAACGCCTCGCTGGAGCTGCCCACGGCGACGTCCGTGCGCGCGATCCCGGTGAAGCTGCTCTTCGACAACCGGATCGTGATCAACAACCACCTGAAGCGCGCTCGCGGCGGCAAGGTGTCCTTCACGCACGTCATCGGCTACGCGATGGTGCAGGCGCTGAAGATCATGCCGTCGATGAACCACTCCTTCGCGGAGCGGGACGGCAAGCCGACGCTGGTCAAGCCCGAGCACGTCAACCTGGGTCTGGCCATCGACCTGGTCAAGCCGAACGGCGACCGCCAGCTGGTCGTCGCGGCGATCAAGAAGGCCGAGACGCTCAACTTCTTCGAGTTCTGGCAGGCCTACGAGGACATCGTCCGCCGCGCCCGCTCGAACAAGCTGACGATGGACGACTTCACCGGCGTCACCGCGTCGCTGACCAACCCCGGCGGCATCGG
Source organism: Streptomyces sp. NBC_01537 (assembly GCF_045040445.1). Taxonomy (NCBI): domain Bacteria; kingdom Bacillati; phylum Actinomycetota; class Actinomycetes; order Kitasatosporales; family Streptomycetaceae; genus Streptomyces; species Streptomyces sp. NBC_01537. The sequence goes on from NZ_CP109392.1 coordinate 3,276,134, forward strand.
CACCGTGCACTCCGTGCCGCGCCTGATGCCCGGACAGGGCCTGATCCTCGGCGTCGGCTCGATGGACTACCCGGCCGAGTTCCAGGGCACCTCGCAGGACACCCTGAACAAGCTGGGCATCTCCAAGGTGATGACCCTCACCTCGACGTACGACCACCGCGTGATCCAGGGCGCCGCCTCCGGCGAGTTCCTGCGGATCATGAACCAGCTGCTGCTCGGCGAGAACGGCTTCTTCGACGACATCTTCGAGGCGCTGCGGATCCCGTACGAGCCGGTCCGCTGGCTCAAGGACATCGACGTCTCCCACGACGACGACGTCACCAAGGCCGCCCGCGTCTTCGAGCTGATCCACTCCTACCGGGTCCGCGGCCACGTCATGGCCGACACCGACCCGCTGGAGTACCGCCAGCGCAAGCACCCCGACCTCGATGTCATCGAGCACGGGCTCACGCTGTGGGACCTGGAGCGCGAGTTCGCCGTCGGCGGCTTCGCGGGCAAGACGATGATGAAGCTCCGCGACATCCTCGGCGTGCTGCGCGACTCGTACTGCCGCACCGTCGGCGTCGAGTTCATGCACATCCAGGACCCGAAGCAGCGCCGCTGGATCCAGGACCGGGTCGAGCGCCAGCACTCCAAGCCCGAGCGCGACGAGCAGCTGCGCATCCTGCGCCGCCTGAACGCCGCCGAGGCCTTCGAGACCTTCCTGCAGACGAAGTACGTCGGCCAGAAGCGCTTCTCGCTCGAAGGCGGCGAGTCCGTCATCCCGCTGCTGGACGCCGTCATCGACGCGGCCGCCGAGTCGCGCCTGGACGAGGTCGTCATCGGCATGGCCCACCGCGGCCGGCTCAACGTCCTCGCCAACATCGTCGGCAAGTCCTACGCCCAGATCTTCCGCGAGTTCGAGGGCAACCTCGACCCGAAGTCGATGCACGGCTCCGGCGACGTGAAGTACCACCTCGGCTCCCAGGGCACCTTCACCGGCCTGGACGGCGAGCAGATCACCGTCTCGCTGGCCGCGAACCCCTCCCACCTGGAGGCCGTCGACCCGATCGTCGAGGGCATCGCGCGGGCCAAGCAGGACATCATCAACAAGGCCGGCACGGACTTCACCGTCATGCCGGTGGTCCTGCACGGCGACGCGGCCTTCGCGGGCCAGGGCGTCGTCGCGGAGACCCTCAACATGTCGCAGCTGCGCGGCTACCGCACGGGCGGCACCGTGCACATCGTGATCAACAACCAGGTCGGCTTCACCGCCGCCCCGGCCGAGTCGCGCTCGTCGATGTACTGCACCGACGTGGCCCGCATGATCGAGGCGCCGATCTTCCACGTCAACGGCGACGACCCGGAGGCCGTGGTGCGCGTCGCGCGCCTCGCCTTCGAGTTCCGCCAGGCGTTCAACAAGGACGTCGTGATCGACCTGGTCTGCTACCGCCGTCGCGGTCACAACGAGGCCGACAACCCGTCCTTCACCCAGCCCCTGATGTACGACCTGATCGACAAGAAGCGCTCGGTGCGCAAGCTCTACACCGAGTCCCTCATCGGCCGGGGCGACATCACCCTGGAAGAGGCAGAGCAGGCCCTCCAGGACTACCAGGGCCAGCTGGAGAAGGTCTTCACCGAGGTCCGCGAGGCCACCGCCCCGGCGACCCCGGCGACCGAGGAGACGGCCACCGCCGTCCCGGACTTCCCGGTCCCGGTCGACACGGCCATCAGCCAGGAGACCGTCAAGCGCATCGCGGCCGCCCAGGTCAACCTCCCCGACCGCATCACCGTCCACCCGCGTCTGCTCCCGCAGCTCCAGCGCCGGGCGGCCTCCGTCGAGGACGGCACCATCGACTGGGCCATGGGCGAGACCCTCGCCTTCGGCTCCCTGCTGATGGAGGGCACCCCGGTCCGCCTCGCCGGCCAGGACTCCCGTCGTGGCACCTTCGGCCAGCGGCACGCCGTCCTCGTCGACCGCGAGACCGGCGAGGACTACACCCCGCTGCTCTACCTCTCCGAGGACCAGGCCCGCTACAACGTCTACGACTCGCTGCTCAGCGAGTACGCGGCGATGGGCTTCGAGTACGGCTACTCGCTGGCCCGCCCGGACGCCCTCGTCCTGTGGGAGGCCCAGTTCGGCGACTTCGTCAACGGCGCCTCCACCATCGTCGACGAGTTCATCTCCTCCGCCGAGCAGAAGTGGGGCCAGACCTCCGGCGTCACCCTGCTCCTCCCCCACGGCTACGAGGGCCAGGGCCCGGACCACTCCTCCGCCCGCATCGAGCGCTTCCTCCAGCTGTGCGCCCAGAACAACATGACGGTCGCGGCTCCCTCCACCCCGGCGAGCTACTTCCACCTCCTGCGCTGGCAGGTGCACAACCCGCACCACAAGCCGCTCATCGTCTTCACCCCGAAGTCGATGCTCCGGCTCAAGGCCGCCACTTCGCGCGTCGAGGACTTCACCAACGGCTCCTTCCAGCCCGTCATCGGTGACCCGTCGGTCAACCCCGAGGACGTCCGCAAGGTCGTCTTCTGCTCCGGCAAGATCTACTACGACCTCGTCGCCGAGCGCACCAAGCGCGGCAACACCGACACCGCCTTCATCCGCATCGAGCGGCTCTACCCCCTCCCCGGCGTAGAGCTCCAGGCGGCCCTCGCCCCCTTCACCAAGGCCCAGAAGTACGTCTGGGCCCAGGACGAGCCCGCCAACCAGGGCGCCTGGCCCTTCATCGCGCTCAACCTCATCGACCACCTCGACCTGGTCCTCGGCGCCGCCCCCGACAACGCCGACCGACTGCGCCGCGTCTCCCGTCCGGCGTCCTCGTCGCCGGCCGTGGGCTCGGCGAAGCGCCACCTGCAGCAGCAGGAGGAGCTGATCCGCGAGGTCTTCGAGGTCTGATCCCCTGGACCTCCCGCGTACGAAAGGGCCGGGCTCCCTCCGCATCACGCGGCGGGAGCCCGGCCCTTTCGGCCACCTACGCCGGTAGTGGTTCGAACTCCCAGACCGGGCGGGTACGGTTCTGCGCCGCGATGGTCTGCGGGTGCTGGGGACCGAGAACGCGGGAGAGCCGCTGGAGGACGTCTTCTTCCTGCTTCGCCGCCTCATCGCGCTGGTTCAGCCCGCGCAGGTCCGAGGCCACAGCGACCTGGCAGCAGAACGTGAGGGGGTGCTCCGGCCCCAGGACTGCCGTGGCCCGGCGGTGGGTGTCACGGGAGAGCTCCGCGGCACCGCCGATCTGTCCCACGACGTTGCGGCAGGCGGAGGTGTTCAGGGCAACCCCGATGGTCCAGGGGTGTTCGTCGCCGAGGGTGGTGCGCATCCCGGACAGCGCCTGCTCGCAGAGGTTGAGCGCCTCGTGCCGCTCGCCCTGGGCGCGCAGGACCAGGCCAAGGTTGCCGACCGAGCCGAGGTAGTAGGGATGGGCGAGGCCCAGTTGCCGCTGGTAGGCCTGGATGACGCTCTCGTGCAGTCGGCGGGCGCCTTCGAGATTGCCGGAGGCGCGCAGGAGAACGGCATAGTCGGAGATGACCATGAGGGTCCACGGGTTCTGCGGGCCGAGGACCTGCCGGCAGCGTTCCACGAGTCCGGCGAGCCGGTCTTCCGCTCCGGCGTGGTCGCCTGCGCGGCGCGTGCACAGGGCCAGATTGTGTTCGGCGATCAGGGTGTTGGGGTGATTCTCGCCGAGCGTCAGCACGAAGTTGCGCATGCCCTGCTCCTGGCGGGCCAGTGCTTCGCGATAACGCCCCATCAGTCGAAGGTCGATGGCGCACTGGGTACCGGAGGTGAGTGTGAAGGGGTGGCGGGTGCTCAGTACCCGCTCGCGTCGGCGCAGGGTGTCGAGGTCCAGGTCGTATGCCTCGCGGTAGTGGCCGAGAAGCTTGATCGTGATCGCCAGGTTGTTCTGGGCGTTCAGGGCGAGCGGATCGTCCTCGCCGAGCAGCTCACGGTACGAGTTCCAGCACCGCTCGTAGATTTCGCGGGCCTCGGCGTACTTGGCGAGCCGGTTGAGCACCGAGGCCAGCAGCCCCGCGAAGCGCAGCGTTTCCAGGTCCCGTTCACCGCGATCGTCGGTCAGGTGCTCGGTCACCGACCGGCTGAGCCTCTCGGCCTTGCGGAAACGGCCCGTGCTGCGCAGGGCGTTGACGTATTGGAAGGTCTCCTCGCGCACCATCGGGTGGTCCTCGCCCAAGGCTGCGTTCCAGTGCTCGTACGTCGCCTCGCACAGGCGCAGGCAGGTGGTGTATTCACCGGAGTTGTAGAGGTAACGCAGGCAGTTGAGGACGAAGCGCTGAATAACAAGGTCAGTGGAGGCGAGCGTGCCGGAGGACTCCAGATGGGGGATGAGTTCGGCGTAGCGGGGCCACTGCCGGGTGTCGTCAGGGCGGCCGGGGTCGGCGGCTGCGAGTACTCCGCTGATGGCACGGGAGAGTTCGGTCTGCTCGTCGGCGGGGATACCGTCGCGGACGATGTTGTGGACCATGCGGTGCAACTGGACTGCCTGCGCGCCGCTGCCGGGGTCGTCGCCGCCGGTCTGCGGGTCGGAGTATTCCAGGCCGACGACGGAGTACTGGACCAGCTTGTTCAGGGCGGTGTTCCACCGCAGAGGGTCGTTCATCAGCCAGCGGAGGTCTTCGGGCAGGCTGTCGGCCGGGATCTCGCGGAGCAGGCGGACCGGGACGGGGCCGGCGGCGAAGAAGACGCAGAGGCGGAGCAGTTGCAAGGCCTCGGGGGAGGTCTCACGCAGGTTGTTGAGGAGTATCGCGAGGGCGGTGGGAAACGGCACGGGGTAGTCGGAGGAGACCGAGACCGCGTCGCGATTGTCCATGCGGCTTTCGAGCAGCCTGACGTAGGCGCCGACGTCCATGGGGGATTCGGCCAGCCAGCCGGCGGTCTGGTCGAGAGCCAGCGGGTAGTCCTCCAGCACCTGGGCGAGGGCATCCGCGTCGGACTCGGTCAGGCGGCGGGCCCGGCGCCTGACGAAGCTGACGCTCTCGCTGCGGGCGTAGAGGGGGATCTCCATGAGGGCCGAGCTGTGTGCGGCCCACTCACGGTTGCGTGAGGTGATGAGGACGTGGCCGGGTCCGGAGGGCAGTAGTTCCACCAGGTGCTGGGGGTCGTCGGCGCTGTCGAAGATGGTGAGCCACCGTGCGTGCGGGTTGCCTCTGCGCAGCGCTTCGAGTCCGGCGCGGATCCGCGCACCGTAGTCGGGTCCGGTCCGCAGCCCCAGGGCGGGGGCAAGGTCGGCCAGCCGCTCACGCAGGGTGCCGCGCTGCTGGGCCGGGACCCACCAGACGACGTCGTAGTCGGAGGCGAAACGGTAGGCGTACTCGGCGGCGATCTGGGTCTTGCCGACGCCGGAGATGCCCAGCAGGGTGACCACGGCGGTGCCGCGCGGAGCCTTGTTCAGCTCCTCCTGGATCTGGGCGAAGATGGCGTGCCGGCCGGTGAACCGCGGGTTGCGGCGCGGTACGCCGCCCCAGACCTCGGGCGGATCGTTGGGGAAGCGCGGGGCACGGACCCGGCCTGAGTCGACCCCGATACGGTCGTTGGGCAGCCCGAGCCGGGTCAGGAGCCGATGTTCCGCTTCCCCGGCGTCGATGCCCCACAGTTCGACCGGCTCCAGGACGGCGACGGCGGGCGGCGTGGTCCGGTCGGTGAGAGAGACGGCTGCGAAGCGGTGAGCGCTGTCGGCGATCAAGCCGCGCAGGACACCGTTCCACTCGGCGTCGGTACGGGCCCCGGAGGCGAAGAAGAGCTCGCTGAGCACCAACACGATCGTGCCACTGGCGGCGAGCAGGTCGCGCAGCGCCTCCTCCAGAGGAACCCCGGGCGGCGGGTCCCAGCGCTGGAGAGTGACGCGATGGCCGTGCTCGCGCAGCCGGTGTGCGGTCCACGCCGCCCAAGGGCGGTTGAACCCGGCGAAGCTGATGGTGAAGTGCTGCTGCTCCACGGTCATACGACCGTCTCCCTCGTGCAGGCGGACGGAAGCCCAGATTACCCTAAGTCATGGCTTGCTCACGGTCTGCCGTGGACAAGTGTGCGTCGCGGTCAGGGCCCGCCGGCGAACCCGTCCGGGAATTGCCGGACCCAGTGTGCTCGCCGTGCCGTCAGCTCCGCGACCGCTCGGGCATGATGTGCGGGCGGCGGCGGCACGTGCCTCAGAGCCGCGTGTTTCGCCGCCAACTCCATCATGAACTCCCCTCCGGCGTGGGTAAGTTGATCAGAATCCGCGATGGTGGGCAAGACTGCGCGAACCTGTTCCACGGAGGTGGCGTACTCGCCCCATGCCAGCTCCCGGCCGTCGTCCGGCAAACCGTCGGCCAGTGCCGCCCGCTGCCAGAAGTCCGCCAGCGACAGGTGGGCGTAGACACCCTGCACCAGTCCGTCGAAGGGGCGTGGGTCGGGACGCCATGGGGCCCAGTGCCGTCGCTCGGGGCCTGCGGTGTGCAGGGGGGCGAGGTCACACAGGGCCGTCAGCTTGTTGTGGGCGAGTTCGTGGACGAGGAGTGCGGCGAAACGCAGCGCGGAGGGCTGACGGCGGGCGAGTACGGAGCCGAAGGCCGCCCGGTCGGTGGCACTGCCCGTCGCTGAGGCGGGGTCGAGCGGATTGATCGCAAGCAGCAGGTCGGCGCGTTCCGCGAGGCGTTCGGGGTCGATGTGCCGCAGCACCGCCGTGGAGCCCTGCCAGAGCCCCCGCCAGGCCCGCAGTTCGGCCTGCGGAAGCGGGCCGGAGAGCAGCAGGCGCCCGGTGGCGTCGTCAGGAGCCCGATAGGGGTCGATGTCGTCCAGGGCGACACCGCCCGGCAGCAGATGCAGGCTGCGCCAGCGCAGGTCGGCGGACCGCCAGGTCCCGTCGTACGGGGAGGCGGCGGCTTCGACGGGGTGCCCGCCGGGCGCGGCCAGGCGCAGAACTCCTGCCTCCCCGCTGACGACGACCTCCGTCGGGCCCCCGGGCAACCGCAGCGCTCCCAACGTGGGCAGCACGAGCAGCGGTCCGTAGGTACGCAGGCCCATGCGGAAGGGCACCCCGGCCCGCAGGCACGCGGCGGCCGCGACTGCGCCCAGATAGCCGAAGTCGGCGGTCGGGGCCAGGCCGGCCCGCAGCCTGCCCAGCGTACGGACGGCCCACGCTCCCACGGCGGGATAGTGGAGGACGGTGCGCAGTGCCTGCGGGTCGCGGGCCTCGGCCGCCTCCAGCAGATCCCAGTGAGCCGCCGCCTCGCCCGGCGGGGCGAGGTCGAGAACGCCACGGAGGAGGAGGAGCCGTTTGCTGTGCTGACCGGCGATCAGCAGGGCCGTGGCGCGTTTGCCCGCCCCGGTGCGGGCCAGTTGGCGCAGCACGTCCTCGGGCACGCTGTGCCGGGACTCGGTCAGGCTGGTCATCGGGCCGCCGGCACAGCGGTGGGGCGGATCAGCTCGCTCGCCCGCCCTGCGATGTGGCGGATGAGGGAGTCGAGGTCCGCGCAGTGGACGGAAGGCTGACGGAAGCCGTGGCCCGCTCGGTAGCGGTGCGGGTAGAGGCCGCCACCGCAGATATCGCGCAGGTCGCACGCCCGGCAGCAGTCGGCCAGTGCCGCCGGGCCGAGTTGCCGGGCGGTGAATCCGGGGTGGTCCAGGGCCTGGTCGAAGGTGTGCTCACGGAGGGTGAGACCGGTCTCGGAAGCCCCTTCGTAGGCGGACTTGAGCGAGTCGACCTGTTCGATGGTTCCGTCTGTCTCGATCACGGCGACGGCCACCGGGGCCAGGCCCAGCGCCTCGGTCGCGGCCGGGGCGCCGAGCAGCAGGGCCAGGATCTCCTCGAAGAGCCGGATCCTGGTAAGGCGGCGGGCGGCACCGAACCAGGCGTCGAAGACCGGTATGAGCCAGTCGGCGTACGGCGTGGTGCCCGGGGCCGCGCCGGGCGGCGGGGCCGACCAGTTGGCGTGCGGCAGCAGCAGGTCCAGGGCGGGTGGGCGCAGGGCGAGCAGCGATTCGTAGGTCTCCAGCGGGTCCTGGTCCGGATCGACGACGCACAGGATGCCGGCGTACGTCTCCGGGCGGGCCGTCAGCAGCCGCAGTCCTTGGGCGGCGGCGGGCCATGAGGTGCGCCCGGCGTGGTCCGGACGCCGCGCGTTGTGCGCCGGCAGGCCGCCGTCGAGGCTGACGCCGACCCGGATCCGGGCGGCGGCGAGGGTGTCCAGGACGTCGGGGGTGAGCAGGGTGCCGTTGGTCTGGAGGGTGCTGTGCAGCTCGCACCCGTCGGGCAGCGCGGTCCGGACCGCCTCGACGTGCGCGGCGAGCACGTCGGCGGGGGTCAGCAACGGTTCCCCGCCGTGCAGGACGAGGTCGACCCGGCGCAGCCCGTGTGTGGCGGCGTGCTCGGCGATGCGGGCGGCGGCCAGGCGGACGATGGCGCTGCTGATGCGGGGCGGGCGGCGCCGCCAGCCGCTGTCGGCCATTTCGTAGACGTAGCAGTACGAACATGCCAGATTGCAGCGGCTGTTGACCTTGAGGACAAACTGCCGGAAGGGAGCGGGGCGGTGGCCTGCGGCGCGCAGAGCGGGCACATCGAGGACTGCGTAGGGCCAGGGCGCCAGTCTCCGGTGCGCGACGTCTGCGCTCGGGTCGTGCGGCGTCATGGGTCACCTCCCCCGCGTGGTGCCGATCGAGCATCGGTTCTTCCGTCATTGGCCGGTCCGCAAACACGCACGGATCGAACTTGACCGATTCGCACGAGCCCCATCCGGTTCATGGCCGGTTCCCGGTCGGCTCTCTCACCAACCTTTGTCGACGCGCGTCACGGCATCGACGTGTTGTGTTCGGCGAACACTCCTTCCGGGTCGAGCGCTCGCTGGACCAGGTGCTCGATCACCTCGGACAGCACCGGGTGGTCGAGGGTGCGCAGCGCCTCCAGATCGACGCCGGTGAGATCGGGCAGGCGGCCGGCGCACATCGCGGGCGCGGTCCGCGTGTCGGAACCCACATGCTGTTCGTTCGTCAACCTCGGCTCCTTTGCTGCCTGTTCGGGGCTGGAGAGGTATTCCCCAGGCCCCGGCGGGCAAACGGTCGGCAGGCCCGGCCGGATCACGGGAGGGCTCCGCCGAGTTCTCGGATACGTGCTGCGGTGCGCTCGGCGTCGCCGCCGACGATGGCGGGCAGTTCCCGCCAGAGGTCCGCGGCGGTGCGGTAGGCGTCCAGGGCGCTGCGCGGGCGGCCCATACGCTCCAGTACCTCGCCGCGCAGGTGGTTGACGCGGGCGGCCAGCGCGCGGGCGGTGTCCCGGCGGGCCGCCTGGTCGACCCGCAGGGCCGCGCGCCAGGCCCGGCGGTAGGAATCGCCGGCCTGTTCCAGGCAGCCGGGTTCCCCGGTGCGCTCGTACAGCTCCTGTTCCACGTCGCCGTGCTCGCGCCAGGCCCTGGCCTCGCGCAGCGGGTCGGGGCTGGTGCGGGCGGCGAGTTCCAGTATGTGCTCGGCCTCGCGCAGGTCCACCGCATCGCGTTCGTAGGTGTGCCGCAGCCGCAGAGCGGTGCCGAGCAGCAGCAGCCCCTCGGCGGCGCGGGCATCGCGCTCGGGGGTCTCGGCGCGGGCGTCGCGCAGCACCCGTACGGCCTGGGAGACCAGGGTCTGGCCGCCGGGAAGCGCGGCCCGGGTGAGGAGCGTCTCGCCCCAGTCGGCCAGGACGGCGGCGTACTCCTCGCTGTCGCGGCGGACCATTCGGCGTGCCTCCTCGAAGGCCGCGGCGGCGAGGTCCAGGTCGGCGGGGTCGCCCGACTCCTCGTGGCGGACCCGCCGGGCCCGTGCGGCGCGCAGCAGGGCGGTGACCCGGTGTTCGGCGGGTGCCGGGCCGGTCATCAGCGGCCGGAGCCGGTCCAGGGCCTCGTCGAGCCGGCCGGGCAGGTGGGTGAGGGCGGCGGCGAGGTCGAGGCGGGCCCGGTCGCTGCGGTGCCGGTCGGCCGCCGTGCCGCCGGCGAGGGTGGTCAGAGCCGCCTGGAGGTGGTCAGCGGCGCGCTCCGCGTATCCGGTGCGGCGGGCGGGGTCCGGGGCCGCTTCGGCGAGCGCCAGCAGGACGCCGCCCAGTTCCAGCCGCAGGGCGGAGGCGGGAGGGCCGTCGGCCGCGCCGAGGGCTTCCAGGGTGCTCAGTGCCTCCAGCAGGAACGCCTGGTCGTCCTGGACGTGGGCCAGTTCCTGGAGGGTGCGGGCCCGGCGCAGGGTGGCGTCGAGCAGTGCGGCCGCGTCCAGGTCGGGCAGGGCGCATACGGCGGCGTAGTGCCGGTCGGCCGACTGCAACAGCTCGGCCGCCTCGTCCCGCTCGCCCGCGTCCGCCAGCCCGCGGCCCTGTTCCTGCAGCACTCGGGCCAGCACGGCGCGGAATCCCGCGGTGCCGGGCAGCAGCAGCGCCCGCTCCACCGCGGTGCGGGCCTCGGCCAGCAGCTCGGGGTCCCGCTGGATTTCCCACAGGCGCAGCAAGGCGCCGGAGAGTTCGGCTTCGGGCAGACCGTCCGGCGACGGACCGGCGGCGACGGTACGGCGCAGGACCTGGACGGCGCGGAAGAGGCTGCGCTCGGTCTGCTCAGTGTCATAACGGCGCATCAGCTCGCGGGCCACCCGCAATGCTTCGGCGGGGTCGGGAACCACCGACGGGCCCGTGGCACGGCCGGAACCGGATGCGGCCGGGCCGAGGAGCGGGAGGGAGGGCAGGTAGCGCAGCACGACCCGCGCGGGAACCGTCGCGAAGGGCTGTGGCACCCGCGTGGTGGGCCGCAGGCCCGGTTCCCCGGCGGCCACCGGGTCGTCGCCGCGTTCCACCGAGGGAAAGTCGGCGGTACTGGCGCCCGCGAGGTGGGCGACGGCGAGGGCCGGGAAGTTGTGCGCGGCCTTGCCGAAGTGCTGTTCGACGTACGCGGAGCAGTGCTTGAGAACCAGAGTCGCCTCGTCCCGGCCGAGCGGGCCGAGCAGCACGTCGCGTACTCCGTCGAGGAATTCGTACCATTGCTCCGAAGGGTCACCGCCCTGGGCCCCGACCCGCACCAGCAGCCCGCTCAGCAGGACTTCGGCGAGGTCGGCAGGGCCGGAGCCGGGCAGCATGGTGCGCTGTACGAGCTGCATCACCGGCAAGGTGAGAGGGGCGGCCGAGAGGTAGACGGCGAGTTGTACGGCGGTCGGCGAGGCAGTCGAGCGGAAGCGCCCGACGAGTTCGAGCGGCGGTCGTACGGCCGGGACGCCCCCGGGTGGAGTCGCTCCGACCGGCTGCTCGGCGACGGCGGCGTCGCCGGGGCGCACCCAGGCCACGGTGGCCCGCACCGAGCCGGCTCCGGTGCCGGACAGCAGCCGCGCCCAGGCTCCCAGTGCCGCGCTGGTGGGCGGGAGCACGGGGACGGGCAGGGCGCCTGGGCCGGGGCCCCGGTCGGCGCGCACACGGCGGTCGGAGGTGAAGCGCAGCGGGAGCACCGCGCCCTCGTCGCGGCGCAGCACCCCCACCTCGGCGGGCAGTCTGGTGCGCGCCCAGAGCCGGGGCGGCAGCGGCTGGAGTACTGCGACGGGGACATGCAGGCCCCAGCTGTACAGCAGCCGGTGGGCCTCGCCGCTGTGCCACAGCGGTCCGGCACAGTCGCTGACCAGGACGGTCAGCCCCCGCCCGGTCGGGTCGCTGAGCTGTTCTGCGGAGCGCAGGGTGCTGCCCGCTTCGGGGCCGGTCGCGATGGCGGCCGTGCCGTCCGGCAACCGGTGCAGGTAGTGGACCTGGACGTCGCGGAAGGCGCCGAGCTGTTCGCACACCTGCCGGATCTCCTCCAACAGCCGCCCCCAGACGGCCATCGACGAAGAGGTGTCCATCACCAAGCGCATGGTGGTTTCGCGTCGCCGGTCGGCGCGGAACACGGGGATGATCAGGCCGCCGGTTCGGGCGCCGAGGTCGGCGGTGGCCTCCTCGTCGAGCACCTGGGCGACCGGCGGGGCGGGCGCGTGGAAGCGTTGCAACGGTCGCAGGGCGCGCTGGAGTTCGAGCAGGCCGGGTAACGCGGAGGCGGCGGGTACGCGAACCGGCACCGCGGTGCCGACCAGCCGTCCGTCGGGCGGGCCGCCGCGAGGAGTGCGGCCGGCGTAGAGCGCCACCTGGCGTGGGTCCTCCACGGCGACGGGGCGGGCCGCCGGGTCGTCGGGCTGTTCTCCGGGGCCGTCGGGCCGGTCGGCCATGCCTGGCTTGTGCGGAACTTCCGGTTCTCCGTCCGGTGCGGGGTCGTCGTCGCGCGGTGGTGCCTGAGCCGTGGGTTTCGCCCACCGCGCGAGCCATACGGCGTCGGCCAGCTCGCGGGCGGCAGGATCGAGCCCCGCCTGGCGCAGCAGGCCGGCCAGGACGGCGATGGGGTCGGGAACGGGGTCGGGCACGGCGGTCACCGGTTGCGGTCGAGCCGCTGGATGAGGAGGTCGGCGAGGCGCTCCTTGCTCGGGGCGCCGGAGAAGCGGGTCAGGTAGATGGCGTTCAACAGCTGGTCTGCGGCGATGAGTTCGGTGCGCGAGCGGGCGAAGAACTGCTCGATGAGGTCCCCGCCGAGCTGGGCCGCCTCCTCGCCGAGGTGCGCCTTGACCATGGTGGCGAGCCGGTCGGTGTCGGGCTGCGCGAGCTCCAGGTGGATGCAGCGGCGCAGCAGCGGGGCGGGGAAGTCCCGCTCGCCGTTGCTGGTGAGCACCACGAAGGGAAAGGCGTGGCAGCGAATCCGCCCGCCGCGGATGGTGACCTTGGCCCCGTCGTCGGTGAGGACCTCCACCTCGGGCTCGCGGTCGGCGACCCGTTCCAGCTCGGGGATGCCGAACTCGCCTTCCTCCAGGACGTTGAGCAGGTCGTTGGGCAGGTCGATGTCGCTCTTGTCCAGCTCGTCGATCAACAGCACCCGTGGCCTGGCGGTCGGCAGCAGGGCGGTACCCAGGGGGCCCAGCCGGACGTAGCTCCCGATGCCCGGCGCGCTGTCGCCGGTGCCCTCGCCGCCGGCGGCACCGGCTGCGATCTGGACGTCCTGGAGCCGTCCGATGGCGTCGTAGCGGTACAGCCCGTCCTGCAGGACGGTACGGCTGACGATGGGCCATCGCAGTACCCGGCCCAGCTTCAGTTCGTGGGCCACCGCATGCGCGAGAGTGCTCTTGCCGGTGCCGGGATTGCCGGTGATCAACAGCGGGCGGCGCAGATAGAGCGCGGCGTTGATCACCTCCAGTTCCTCCGCACCGGGGCGGTGCAGCTCGGCAAGGTCGCGGTATGCGCCAAGGCGCCGGGTGGAGGCATGGTCGATCTGCGGTCCCGGTTCGAGGAGCGGTGCTCCGTCGAAGTCGCGCCAGGGCGGCGCCTTGGGCAGGGCGTCGATGCGGTCGTGGGGCTCGCCGGTCCCCCGGTAGATGAGCCACTCAGTCACGATATGCGTCTCCTGACTGTCAGACGTGCTAGGGGTGGTCGACGTCCGGGGTCTTCAACGGCTGACCTGGGAAGGGTTCCCACAGCGGGTCGTCGTACACCAGCGCAAGCCCGGACGACCAATCCGCCGCGTGGTCGTTGCCGCGTGTCCTCGCGCGCAGCGCCAGCACCCTTGCGGGCAGCTCTTCCCCCCGTACGGCCGACCCCAGGGCGCCGCGAACGCCCGAGTGGAACCTCGCGCAGTCCCGCTCCCGGGTGACGGGTCTGCGCAGGACGATGACGCCGTACCCGCACTCCTCGACCCTGCGGAGTACGCTCCGGGTCGGCTCCACCGCGATGTGACGGCACATCACAGGTACGGCACCGGGCGGCCGTCCGTTCAGCCACGCGTGGTCCGCGTTCCAATTCGGGTGGCCTTCCACGCAGTCGACGTCCAGCGCCTGCATCGGTCCTGCCTGGACTCCACGCCAGCGCCGCAGGCGGTCGGGGTCGAGTGCGGGCCCGTCCTTGGGCCCGTCCTCCCCCGCCTCCTCGGCGGGGCGCAGGAAGCGCAGTACCACCTCGCGCCGCACCCCGAGCGGGGTGCCGTCGACGGCCGGCCATTCGTCCACCGCGAGGTCGAACAGTTCCGGTGGGGCGACGACTTCCAGGCGTGCCTCACGGCCCGTGCCGTCACATTCCCGGAACGCGTCCTCCAGCGGCTCACGCAGGTGGTCCTCCAGACCCGCCCTGCGGACAGCGGAACCGTCGTGGAAGGGCAGGACCTGCCCGTGGCTGCTCATCAGCACGACCCGCCAGTCATACTGGTCGTCGACCCACGGTGTCGGGGTCAGTTCCAGCCTGACGCAGGATTGCGGCGACGTATACGGTTCCAGCGGTCCCGGGGTTCCATCGGTGGCCGGGATCCGCTGCCGGGCCTGGTCGTAGAGGTCCCTGAGGCGTCGGCGCAGGCTCCGATGGAGCACTTCGTCGCGCGCGATGCCGTCCACCCACCGCCACAGTGCCTCGGCGGCCTGCGGTTCGGCCTGCGCGTTTTCGGCGGCGGCGACCCGGGCGCAGTAGCCCAGGAAGGACTCCAGTTCGGAGGATCCGCCGGGTGGGTCGTAGAGCCTGCCCGCGCCGTCCCGCCAGTCGCGGGGGGCGGGAACCGGGGAGGGCGAGGACCAGTCGTCCTCGCGCACGGTCCGGACCAGGTCGGACACCGTGCCCGGCCGGGGCGACGGGATCCGCGTCAGCAGAGCCAGCATCTCGGCGCGCCGGGCCGGATTCAGCTGGCCGATATCCGTACTGACCAGCAGAGCCTGGGCGTCTATCCAGGTGATGCGACCGTCAGCAGGGTCCGAGTGGCGCTCATGGTGGTACCGGTCGTGCGCCCGTAACACCTCGACGTAGAGGTCCATGGCAGTCCCCTCTGCCTCGGTCGCGGGCATGGGCAGACGGCGCAGCTGACTGACGGCCACAGCGAGACCACCATCCTGGTCGCGCCTGCGGGCCTTGACCACCCCTATGACCTCGCCTCTCAGCAGATCCACAACCGGGCCGCCGGAGACTCCTTCGGGAACCTCGTCCGTGTTGCCCAGCCGGAACAGGCCGTCCCGGCCCAGGGTGCCACTCCACACGCTGTGCCCGGAGAAGTCCTGCACCTCCCCCAGCTGTTCGGAGCAGCCGAAGTAGGCGAGCCGGTCACAGACCGCGGTCGACCGGTCGGACAGCCATACGCATGGGTGCTCCACGGGCTCCAGCAACCGGATCAGCGCGAGGTCCGGCGCCGGGGCGGGGCCCGCCGCGTCCCGGGACAGCGACTCGCGCCCGTACGACTCGGGCAGTACGCACTCGACGATGCCCGGCACGGTGACATAACCGGCGCCGTCGTTGAAGGTGATGCCAACCGTCGATCCCGTGATCCGCATGCCGGCTGCCCCTCCCCGCACCTGCGGCCGGCCGCCGTGGATCAGGACATGGGCGCAGGTGATCACCCACCCGGGCGCCACGAAGAACCCGCTGCCCCAGATCCGCGAGGGCACGTCCGCCGCCTCCCGGAGCCCTTCGGGCCCCCCGGGGACATACCCGTCCGCCACCGCGTGGATGCGTACCGTAGCCGCCGAGACGAGGGGGGCCAGGATCTCGAACGGGTCAGGCATGCGCCCTCCGTGCCGCAGGGAGGCCCCGGGGCTCACACCGCACCCCCGTCCTCCTCGGGGCTGCGTTTCCACGCGAGGGTGACGTTGATGGCCGCCTTGCCCTCCGCCTCGGCCAGCAGCCCGACCACCTTCCCCGGCCTGGCCGCCAGCTCTATGCCGAACGAAACGCTCACCTCGTCCGGCCGCGCGACCTGCCGCACGGCGCCGAACACCGATCGCGTCACGCCGAGGACCAGGTCATGGAGCCCCTCGACGCGCGCGGCAACCTGTTCGGACAGCCCCGTGTCGCTGTACGCCCCCCGGCGCTCGCCGAGTTGGTCTGCGCCGGCGACATGCGCCCATACGACCGTCCCGTCCGGCAGTTGGATCTGCGTGACCTCCCCGGCCATCCCCCACACCCCCCGTAGTCGAGACGATCAGGCTAGCGCCGCGTCAAGGTCGCCGACAGGGACAAAGGCAAGGCCAGGCGCGCAATATCCTGGCCGCATACGCACAACCGTCCCTGATTCATGATCCGGAGCACCCCTTGTACTTCACCGACCGCGGCATCGAGGAGCTGGAGAGCCGGCGTGGCGAGGAGGAGGTCACCTTCGAGTGGCTCGCCGCCCGTCTGCAGGAGTTCGTGGACCTCAATCCCGAGTTCGAGATCCCGGTGGAGCGGCTGGCGACCTGGCTGGCCCGGCTGGACGACGAGGACGACGAGTAGGGCGCGCAGCCGCTTGACTTCCCCTGTACGCGATATATCGTGTCTATCGAGAGACGCGATATGTTGCGTTGTCGTCGGCACACCCCAGGAGGGGCGAAATGAGCGGCACGTCGGAATGGTCCGTCGCCGAGCCTGACAAGCTGGTCTTCGAGGGCGACGTCGACACACTGCACGTACGCATCGTCAACGGCGCCGTGAACGTGGTCGGTGTGGACGAGGGGCCGGCGCGGCTGGAGGTCAGCGAGCTGGAGGGGCCGCCGCTCGTGGTGAGCCACAAGGGCGGGACGCTGACCGTGACGTACGAGGATCTGCCGTGGAAGGGCCTGTTCAAGTGGCTCGACCGCAAGGGCTGGCGGCGGCACGCCGTGGTGTCGCTGGCAGTGCCGCAGCGTACGCGGGTGTCGGTGGGCGTGGTCGGGGCGAGCGCGGTGATCTCGGGGATCGCGGACCGTACGCAGGTGCGGGGAGTGAACGGGGAGATCGCACTGGTGGGGCTGACCGGCCCGACGACTGCCGAGACGGTCAACGGGAGCGTGGAGGCGCAGGCGGTGTCGGGCGACCTGAAGGTCAACACCGTCTCCGGGGACCTGACGGTGATCGAGGGCAGCGGGGCGGCCGTCAAGGCCGACTCGGTGAGCGGCAACATGGTGCTGGACCTGGACCCGCTCGGCGGTGCCGACGTACGGCTCACCACGGTCTCCGGCGAGATCGCGATCCGCATTCCGGAGCCGGGCGACGCGGAGGTGGAGGCCAACACCACGAGCGGCTCGGTGAGTTGCGCCTTCGACGAGCTACGGGTTTCCGGCCAGTGGGGGGCCAAACGGATCACCGGGCGGATCGGTGACGGTGGGGCGCGGCTGCGGGCGACCACGGTCTCCGGGGCGATCGCGCTGCTGCGCAGGCCGCCCATCGAGGATTTCGACAACGCGGAACCCCGCGATCCCTTCCGGAAGGACAGCTGACATGCCCCCCGTCTTCGCCCACGGCCGGCTGCGGCTCTACCTGCTCAAGCTGCTCGACGAGGCCCCCCGCCACGGCTACGAGGTCATCCGCCTCCTGGAGGAGCGCTTCCAGGGCCTGTACGCGCCCTCCGCCGGCACCGTCTACCCGCGACTGGCCAAGCTGGAGCAGGAGGGCCTGGTCACCCACTCCAGCGAGGGCGGCCGCAAGGTCTACTCGATCACCGATGCCGGCCGCGCCGAACTCGCCTCCCGCGCGGGCGAGATCGACGACCTGGAGAACGAGATCCGCGAGTCCGTCTCCACCCTCGCCGCCGAGATCCGCGAGGACGTCCGCGGCGCCGCCGGCGACCTGCGGCGCGAGGTCCGCGCCGCCGCCCAGCAGGCCCGTACGAAGCCCGACGCCGACTTCGACTTCCGGAAGCTGAAGGAGGAGAGCCGCCGCGCCAAGGAAGACGCCCGCAACGCCCGCCGTCAGGCCAAGGAGGCCCAGGACTTCGCCCGGGACGAGGTGCAGCGCATCGCCCGCCAGGTCCAGGACGAGGTCCAGGAGCACGTCCGGCGCGGCGACTGGCAGGGCGGCCTCAGAGAAGGCCTCGCCGAACTCAGCCGTGAGCTCGGCCAGTTCGGCCGCACCACCCCCTGGCCCGGCTACGTCAAGCCCGACTCCGCCACCCCCGACACCCCCGACTGGGCCGCCGACGACTCCCCCGTCAGCGACGACCCCGCCCGCGACCTCGAACGCCTCCTCGACCGCTTCCGCGACGACATCCGCGACGCCGCCCGCGACCACGGCGTCACCGCGGACCAGCTCCGCGAGGCGCGGCGCCATCTGTCGACGGCGGCGGCCCACATCGGCGTCGTGCTGCGCGGAGGCAAGCCCAAGTCCTGACCACCCGGCCTACCCGGCCGGGCAGTCGTAGCCCCCCGCGCCCCACTTCACCCGCACATCCGACGCCGTCACCGCCCCGCAGAACAGCACCGTCTCCGCCGCCCCCTTGGGCGAACCCCGCAGCACGCCCACCAGCTTGTCCGCCGTCAGCCGGCGGCCGCCGGTCACACCCCGGGAGTCGATGCGCCCGGTGGCGCCGTTGAAGCCGCCACCGCCGAGCCCCTGGTAGAGCACCGCCTGGACCAGGGCCCGGTCCAGGCGTCCGTCGCTGCGCCCGGTGCCGACCCAGGCCTCGTCGATCGCCTCGGAGAGGTACCGCAGGGCGTCCCAGGCCAGCGCGGGGTGCGGGTCCAGGCGCATGGAGTCCTTGCCGTAGGTGTCGCCGTACGCCTCCAGGTAGGAGCGGGCGCCCTCGCCCGTCACCTCGGCGGCGTTGCCGTGCGAGATGTAGTACAGGCTCAGCCGGTCGAAGGCGGACCACGGACTGGAGCCGGTGAGCAGGGCGTTGGTGACGTCGTCGCCGCCCAGGACGCTCAGTTCGGGGCAGTTGTCGGACTTCTTCCGGTACTCCTCAAGGAAGTTGACGAACTGGCTGGCCCGCCCGGTCCACACCACCGCCGTGGGCGTCGCGCCACTGCCGACGGCCGCGCACACCCGCTCGGCCAGATCCCCGAGGGTGGCGTACGACTGCCCGGCCAGGGCGTCCGAGACCGGTTTCCCGTCGGACGGCACGAGGAGCGCCTCGGCCGAGCCGCCCGAGGCCGTGTAGTCCGCCTGGAACGAGCGGGCCAGCCCGTTGCTGTACGGATCGGTGCGGTCGGCGACCAGCTCGACGCGGGCGGCCCGTACGGGCTTGCCGTCCGGCTGCGGCACCATCGCGGCGTGCTCCACGAAGGAGGCCATGACCTGCGCGGCCCGGCTGTCGACCGGCGCCGTCTGGTAGTAGTGCAGGCCCTGGTCCAGCAGGGCGTCCGCCGTGCCGGAGGTGCCCAGCATGGGGATGCCGGCGGCGTCCAGCTTGCGTATCGCGCGGTACGTGGCGAGGCGGCTCTGCCCGAAGCCGACGACCCCGACGATCGAGGAGTCGCGCTCGGCCCGCCGGATGATGCTGTCGGCCACCTTCGGCGCGTGCTCGAAGAGGTGCCCGGCATTGGCGACCAGCACGTACAGCGGCACGCGGTCGCCCTCGCCCTTCAGCGCCAGCTCGTTCACGTACTTCTGCGCCAGCGCGACGCCGCGCAGCTCCGGCAGGGTCCCGCCGCGCACCGGGTCCTCGTCTCCCTCGCCGCCGCTGAAGGGGCCGAGGTAGACCACCGTACGGAAATGCGGCCGCCCGGCGGCCAGGTCTGCCGTCGCCTCGCTGACCTGCTTGTTCTGCCGGTTGATCTGGTCCAGTACGGCGCCTATCCGCTTCTCGCCCTTGGCGTACCGCGCCTTCCCGGCGGCAAAGCCGACGCACTCCCCGCCCTCGTCCTCCAGGAAGGTCGCCCCGGCGCAGCTGTTCTTCGCGGCCTGCACCCACGGCAGCCCCTGCAGCAGCCCCGCCGCCACCGCGAGCGCGACCAGCGCCGCCACCGCGGCCCCGGCCACCTCGGTGCGCGGTCCCCAGCGGCGTGACGGCGCCACCAGGGTCGGGAACCGGCCGATCCAGTACGCCGCCTGCTCGTCGTCCTCCGGCCCCTCCCGGACCGGCACCACGATGCCGGTCGGCTGTCCCGCCCGCATGCCCTGCCGCTCCACCAGAGTCAGCTCGGCGCCCGCGTGCGCCAGGTCCGCCGCCACGATGTCCGGGATCCGGGAGGCCAGTGAGCGTACGCCCGCCGCCACCGCGATCACGGAGGTGCACCGCAGGTCCTCCACGGCCGAGCGCAGCTCCCGCAGGAACCGCTGCACGCGCGAGTCCGAGGCCCCCGCCTCCTCGAACAACAGCACGAAGCGCGTCGACCGGCGCCTGCGCCACGGATTCGCGCGTCTGCGCCGCACCGCCCCGTCCAGGTCCGCCAGCAGCGCGTGCATCAGCACCCGGTCCAGCCGCTCCGGATCGCTCCCCTCGCCGCCGGGTACGTGATCCAGCGCCGACCGGAAGAAGTCCTTCGGCGGCGTCCCGTGCTGCAGCCGCGCCCACTCCGCGTACCAGCGGCGATTGCGCCCCCGGCCCAGCATCCGGCGCGAGGCCCCGATCCCGAACAGCCAGCGCGGCAGCGACTGGAACAGCGGGCCCGCGACCAGATTCCACACCGTCTCGATCAGCGTCCCGCCACTGGCCTGGTCCCGCCCGCCCAGCCACCACAGCGTGTCCGCCGCCTTCGACCAGCGGCGGTGCTCGGCATAGCAGTGGTTGCGCAGCTCCGAATGGCGGTGCTCCACCGGGCCGTCGATGGCCGTCGCCGTCACCACCGCGTGCAGCAGCCGGTAGCCGGGGAGCCGCAACTGCCCCGTGCCCGCCGGCATCGACTCCGCCAGCTGCATCGCGATCTGCTCGAACAGCTCCAACGCCGGCGGTTCCGCCGACTGCGGCGACTGAGCCGGTACGTACGCGTGCGACGCCAGCACCTCGCTGCGGCCCCGCAGCCGCCCCCGCAGCCCCCGTACGATCCGCCGACCTGCCTGCCCTCCGGCGTCCTCCGTCAGCAGCACCACCGGCACCCTGCTGCGGCTACGCCTCGGCTGCGCCACCAGCTTGTCGAACGCCTCCACGAAGCGCTCGACCCCGGCGTAGGCCGGTATGTCCCCCGTTGCCATGTGCGGTTCCCCCACCTCTTTCTGCGCCCCTCGCGGGCGGGTTCTCCCCCACCCCGCCCCTTCCCGAAACGCACCCCGGATGACGTCAGTTGGTCACATCGTCAGCACGACCTTGCCGAACAACTCGCCGCCGGCGATCCGCTCGAAACCTTCGCGCGCCCGCGCGAGCGGCAGCACGGAGTCGATCACCGGCCGCACCCCCGTCGCGGCGCAGAAGCTCAGCAGATCCTCCAGCTCGTCCTTCGTGCCCATCGTGGAGCCGACGACCCGCAGTTCGAGGAAGAAGATCCGGTTCAGCTCGGCCGACTTCGGGCTCGGCCCGGACGTGGCGCCGCTGATGACGAGCGTGCCGCCCGGCCGCAGCGACTTGACCGAGTGCGACCACGTGGCCGCGCCGACCGTCTCGATCACCGCGTCGACCCGGTGCGGCAGCCGCGCGCCGGGCTCGAAGGCGCCCTCGGCGCCCAGCTCGAGAGCCCGCTCCCGCTTGGCCGCGTCCCGGCTGGTGGCGAAGATCCGCAGGCCGGCCGCCTTCCCGAGGACGATCGCGGCCGTGGCGACGCCGCCGCCCGCGCCCTGGACGAGGACGGAGTCCCCGGGCCGTACGGCGGCGTTCGTGAAGAGCATCCGGTACGCCGTCAGCCAGGCGGTCGGCAGGCAGGCCGCCTCCTCGAAGGAAAGCTCCTTCGGCTTGCGCAGAACGTTCCAGCTCGGCACGGACACCTTCTCGGCGAACGTCCCCTGGTAGCGCTCGGTGAGGATCGACCGGGGCTCGTCCGGCCCGACGCCGTGCCCGGTCTGGCCGATGACGGAATGCAGTACGACCTCGTTGCCGTCCTCGTCGACACCCGCCGCGTCGCAGCCCAGGATCATCGGGAGGCTCTTCTCGCCGAGCCCGACTCCCCGCAGCGACCACAGGTCGTGATGGTTGAGCGAGGCGGCCCTGACGCGGACGGTCGTCCAGCCTGGCCGGGCCTCCGGCTCAGGGCGCTCCCCGAGCTCAAGGCCGTTCAGCGGCTGGTCGGGGTCGATGCGGGCGGCGTAGGCAGCGAACATGACCTTGAACGTAGCGGCGCGGGGCGGGGCCGGTGAAGGCCCCGCCCCGCGAAGCGACGTACGTCACCCGAAACCGGAGCACTCGGCTCAGCGGCGCGCGACGCCCTCGGCCCGGGCGGCCGCGGCCACCGCCGCCGTGACGGCCGGGGCGACCCGCGCGTCGAAGGGCGAGGGGATGACGCGGTCCGCCGACAGCTCGCCGTCGACCACCGCGGCCAGCGCCTCGGCCGCCGCGATCTTCATGCCCTCGGTGATCCGAGAGGCCCGCACCTGGAGGGCGCCGGCGAAGATGCCCGGGAAGGCCAGCACGTTGTTGATCTGGTTGGGGAAATCGCTGCGCCCGGTGGCGACCACGGCCGCGTACTTGTGCGCGACATCCGGGTGGATCTCCGGCGTCGGGTTCGCCATCGCGAAGATGAAGGCGCCCTTGGCCATGCCGGCCACGGCCTCCTCCGGCACCGTGCCGCCGGAGACGCCGATGAAGACGTCGGCGCCGTTCAGCGCCTCCTCCAGGGAGCCGGTGAGGCCGGCCCGGTTCGTATACGAAGCGAGCTCGCGCTTGGCGGAGTTCAGGTCGTCGCGGCCCGCGTGGACCACGCCCTTGCGGTCGGTGACGGCGACGTCGCCGATGCCGGCCTCGACGAGGATCTTGGCGATCGCGACTCCGGCCGCACCCGCGCCCGAGATGACGGCACGCAGGCTGCCCATGGCCCGCCCGGTCAGCCGCGCCGAGTTCCGGAGCGCGGCCAGGGTCACGACGGCGGTGCCGTGCTGGTCGTCGTGGAAGACCGGGATGTCGAGGCGCTCGATGAGCTTGCGCTCGATCTCGAAGCAGCGCGGCGCCGAGATGTCCTCAAGATTCACTCCACCGAAGGACGGGGCGAGCCGCACCACGGTCTCGACGATCTCGTCCACATCGGTGGTCGCGAGCGCGATCGGAACCGCGTCGACCCCGCCGAACTGCTTGAAGAGGATCGCCTTGCCCTCCATCACCGGGAGCGAGGCCTCCGGCCCGATGTCGCCGAGCCCGAGCACCGCGGTGCCGTCGGTGACGACCGCCACCACGTTCGACTTCCACGTGTAGTCGTTGACGAGCTCCGGCTCTTCGGCGATCGCGGTGCAGACCCTGGCCACGCCCGGCGTGTAGGCGAGCGACAGGTCGTCGGCGTCGCGCACCGGAACGGTGGCGGCCACCTCCATCTTGCCGCCGCGGTGCAGGGCGAACACCGGGTCGACGGGGCTTTCAGGCCCGTCGCTGTCAGTGCGAGGATTGACAATCTCCGCTGCCACTTTTGACCCCTTTGTCTGAAATTTCTACGAGGGTACTACCCCCTACGACAGGAGATAGCTGGGCTCGGCAAGCGCGACCTCAGGCACATGTGTGGTCCTGGAGCGCGCTACGCCAGGCGTGCCGCACGCACGCCCTGGGCCCCGGATGAGGGGTAAGGGTCTGTTCTACCGGAAGACCGATTCCGCTGACGAGTCGCATTCACGACGGCACATATCGAATAAATCGTCCGAATAGCGGGACAACCGACGTGATACACGTAACTTGTCAGCACGGCCCCATCGCGGTCCGGCCCTGGTGTACCGGCCTGATGGGAGCCCGGGGATCGCCCGTTATGCGATTTTGACACAACCGGTCGCCTAAGACCTCATGTCCGGATGGCAAGATGCCTGAGATCACACGGGCTCGCTATCCCCGAACGCGTGTGCCGGACAAACCGGGTACTCCCCCACTCCGCAGGAGGAACCAGCATGACCGCCAGCACCATCCGTCGCCCCGCCGCCGCAACGCGCCTCACCGCGGTCGGAGCCATCGCGGTCGCAGGTGCCCTGCTGCTCACCGGATGCGGTGACCAGACCGACAAGAGCGCGTCGTCCGGCAGCGCCAGCGCCGCTCCGCTGAGCGACAAGCTGCCCGCGGACATCAAGAGCGCGGGCGTCATCAAGGTCGGCTCCGACATCGCGTACCCGCCGATGGAGTACAAGGACAGCAGCGGCAAGACGGTCGGCGTCGACGTCGACCTCGCCAATGCCCTGGGCAAGCAGCTGGGCGTGACCTTCCAGTTCAACAACGGCACCTTCGACACCCTCATCACAGGCATGCGGGCCGGCCGTTACGACGTCGCGATCTCCTCGATGTCGGACACCAAGAACCGGCAGAACGGCATCGACGCGGACAGCGGCAAGAAGGTCGGCGAGGGCGTCGACTTCGTCGACTACTTCACCGCCGGTGTCGGGATCATCGTGAAGAAGGGCAACCCGGAGAACATCTCCACGCTCGCCGACCTGTGCGGAAAAATCGTTTCCGTACAGCGCGGCTCGGTCGCCCACGACCTGCTCAAGGCCCAGAAGTGCACCGGCGGCAAGAAGATCACCATCGAGGCCTTCGACACCACTCTTGAGGCCCAGACCCGGCTGAAGGCCGGCGGCACCGTCGCCGACGTCGACGACTACCCCGTGGCCGCCTACGCCGCGAAGACCACCGACGGCGGCAACGCCTTCGAGTCGGTCGGCGACCAGATCGAGGCGGGCCCGTACGGCATCGCCGTCGGCAAGACCGACACCAAGCTGCGGGACGCCATCCAGGCCGCCGTCACGGCGATCATCAAGGACGGCACGTACGCGACGATCCTCAAGAAGTGGGGCGTCGAGGCCGGCTCGCTCACCGAGGCCAAGATCAACGGCGGCTCCTGATCCACGGCTGACGGTCTACTGAAGGTCTAGAGGCTCACTTCTCATGTCCGAACGCAACGACAAGGCCCCGGCCGGCGGCGACAAGCCCCCGGCCGGGACCCTCGTCGCTCCCGAGGCCATCAAGGCCATCCCCGTCCGGCACTACGGCCGCTGGGTCGCCGCCGTGGTCGTCCTGGCGCTGGTGGCCCTGCTGGTCAACGCCTTCGCCGGGGCCAACGTCAACTACGACGCGATCCCGGACTTCTTCTTCAACTCCAGCATCCTCACCGGCGTCAAGAACACCATCGTGATCAGCGTCACCGCCATGGCGGTCGGCGCGATCCTGGGCATCGTCCTCGCCGTGATGCGCCTGTCGAAGAACCCGGTCACCGCCTGGATCGCCTGGGCCTACGTCTGGTTCTTCCGGGGCACCCCGGTCTACGTCCAGCTGCTGGTCTGGTTCAACCTGTCCATCGTGTTCCCGGTCATCAACCTCGGGTTCTACAAGGACGAGATGACGCAGTTCATGACCCCGTTCATGGCCGCGCTCCTCGGCCTGGGGCTGAACGAGGCCGCGTACATGTCCGAGATCGTCCGGGCCGGCCTGCAGTCCGTGGACGAGGGCCAGACGGAGGCCTCGCACGCGCTGGGCATGACCCAGGGCCAGACCCTGCGCCGGGTGGTGCTGCCGCAGGCGATGCGGGTGATCGTGCCGCCGACCGGCAACGAGTTCATCAACATGCTCAAGACCTCGTCGCTGGTCGTCGCCGTCCAGTACCCCGAGCTGCTGCGCAACTCCCAGGACATCTCGCAGACCTCCGGCGCCACCGTGGAGATGCTGTTCCTGGCCGCCTGCTGGTACCTGGTCCTCACCAGCGTCTTCAGCGTCGGCCAGTACTACCTGGAGCGCTACTACGCCCGTGGCACCTCGCGTCAGCTGGCACCGACGCCGTTCCAGAAGATCAAGTCGAACATGACCTCCCTCTCGAACTGGCGGCGGTGACCACCCATGACCGTGACCAACCACCCCATGGTCAAGGCCGAGGGCGTCCACAAGTCCTTCGGCCTGGCCCACATCCTCAAGGGCATCGACCTGGAGGTCGCCCCGCGTGAGGTGTTCTGCCTGATCGGCCCGTCCGGCTCCGGCAAGTCCACGTTCCTGCGGTGCATCAACCACCTGGAGAAGATCAACGCGGGCAAGCTGTCGGTCGACGGCGAGCTGGTCGGCTACCGGCAGAAGGGCGACAAGCTCTACGAGCTCAAGGACAGCGAAGTCGCCCTGAAGCGCCGGGACATCGGCATGGTCTTCCAGCGTTTCAACCTCTTCCCGCACATGACGGCCCTCGAAAACGTCATGGAGGCCCCCGTCAAGGTCAAGAAGGAGACCAAGGCGGTGGCCCGCGAGCGGGCCGTGGCCCTCCTGGACCGCGTGGGCCTGGCCGACAAGGCGGGCAACTACCCGTCCCAGCTCTCCGGCGGCCAGCAGCAGCGGGTGGCCATCGCCCGCGCCCTGGCCATGCAGCCCAAGCTGATGCTCTTCGACGAGCCCACCTCGGCGCTAGACCCCGAGCTGGTCGGCGACGTCCTGGACGTCATGCGCGGGCTGGCCGAGGACGGCATGACGATGATCGTCGTCACGCACGAGATGGGCTTCGCGAGGGAGGTCGGCGACGCGCTGGTCTTCATGGACGACGGCGTGGTCGTCGAGTCCGGCCACCCGCGCGATGTGCTGACGAATCCGCAGCACGACCGTACGAAGGCCTTCCTGTCGAAGGTCCTCTAGGGCAGACGGGCAAGCGGACAGGTAAGGGGCGGCCTCCATGGGAGGCCGCCCCTTACATCTTTCGTCCTAAGCCCTGTGCGATGTCACTTCAGCCCCAGGACCACGGCATCGGTCACCGACCGCCACACCGACCGCGCCTCCCCGAAACCCGCGCTGCGCAAGGCGGCCGCGTGCCAGGCCTCCGTCTGGACCTCCCCGTCGGCATGCGCCCCGTAGATCGCGTACCGCTCGGCCGTCGGCTCCGCCAGCACCGGATCCGCCTTGGCCGTCGCCCACCACTCCTCCCAGTCCAGCACCCCGGCCGCCTTCTCCCGCTCCCGGCGGACGCGGTCCTGCTCCTTGGCCAGTTCGTTGAGCCTGGGCGTGGACGGATCCGGCATGTGGTCGGCGTTCATGAAGACCCCGCCGTCCCGCAGCACGCCCGCGATCTGCCCGTACAGCTCCTGGAGCGGCTCCGGCTGGAGCCAGTGCAGAGCGGTCGCCGTCAGGACGCAGTCGTAGGAGTCGTACGGCAGCCGCGCCGTCCAGTCGGGCGTGCGCAGATCGGCCACGACGAACTCGACCCTGCGGTCCCCCTCGAAGTACCCGCGCGCGATGGTGAGCAGCGCGGGGTCGAGGTCCACGCCGGTCGACACCGCGCCCGGGAAGCGCTTCAGCAGCCGGTCCGTGATGCTGCCGGTGCCGCACGCCAGGTCAAGCACCCTGGGCTCGGGGCCGGCCACCGCCTCGACGGCGTCGAGCATGACCCGGAAGCGTTCCTCCCGGTCCGGCAGGTACCACTCCTGCTGCCGGTCCCAGCTGTCCTGCCAGTTCTGCCAGATCTGTGCAGCCTGTCCGGGCATGACGATCCCCTCCAATGCGTAATACCCTTAGAGTCACATCGGTCATTACCAACCGTAGAGCGCAGACGTAAGGACTACCAGTGGAACTGGCCTATTACTCGGACTACGCCGTACGCCTGGTGAACACCGAGGAGCCGGACCGCCGCACCGACACCCTCACCTCGGTCGATGCCGTACGCGCCCTCTTCGGCCCCGCCAGCCAGACCGCCGCCCGGGCCACCGACTCCGACGTCAACCGCCTGCGCGCCGTCCGCACCCGCCTGCGCGGCGTCTTCGAGGCCGCCTCCGAGGCGGACGAGGTCCGGGCCGTCGACCTCCTGAACTCCCTGCTCCTGGAGTTCCCCGTGAGCCCGCAGATCTCAGGCCACGACTATCTGGACGAGAACGGCCGCCACGACTGGCACATGCACCTCGCCGACCACGCCTCGACCGCCACCGCCGCCTACGCCGCGACCGCCTGCATGGGCCTGGCCTTCCAGCTCACCACCCTCGGCGTCGACCGCCTCGGCATCTGCGAGGCCGCCCCCTGCCGCAACGCCTACATCGACACCTCGACCAACCGCTCCCGCCGCTACTGCTCCGACCGCTGCGCCACGCGCGCCAACGTCGCCGCCTACCGCGCCCGCAAGCGCCTGGAGAACGACCGGTCCGTCCTCAGCACCCGCACACACGACACCACCCAGCCGGCCACCCCCGCCACCGACCGCTGAACCCCCATCGGAGGCCTGAACCGCCCCAGTCCCCGCGCCAGCACCAGCTCGTCCGGCACCGTCCCGAACTGCCGGCTGTCGCTCTCCGCGAACGTGTTGTCCCCCAGCACCCACCACCCGCCCTCCCGCCGCTCCACCGCCCGCTTCACGATCAGCAGGTCCTGCTGCAGCGGGTGCCGCAGCACCACGACGTCACCCTCACGGACTACATCCCGCACCGCTTCCGGGCTCTTCACGTACTGGATCAGCAGCCAGTCCCCGTGCCGCAGCGTCGGCACCATCGACGGCCCCGTCACCTCCACCAGCTGATACGGCAGCCTGGCCGCCCTCTGCTCCCGCATGCCCCGCCTCCTCCGCGTCTTTCCTCGCTCCTCGTGCCCCTGTCCACCCAGCCCCAGGGTGACACCAGACTTTTGTCCTAAGCACCCAGGGGCACCCGAGAAAACGCATCCGGCAGGGAGTAATCTCCCACCTGGAAAGACGATCACGAGGAAGGACAGCCATGTTCACTCGCCTGTTCGCGCCCAAGGTTAAGGTCAGCGCCCACTGCGACCTGCCCTGCGGCGTATACGACCCTGCCCAGGCCCGCATCGAGGCCGAGTCCGTCAAGGCGGTCCAGGAGAAGTACCAGGCCAACGAGGACCCGCACTTCCGCGCCCGCGCCATCGTCATCAAGGAGCAGCGCGCGGAGCTCGCCAAGCACCACGTCTCGGTGCTCTGGAGCGACTACTTCAAGGCCCCGCACTTCGAGAAGTACCCCCAGCTCAGCACCCTGGTCAACGACACCCTGAAGGCCCTCAGCGCCGCCAAGGCCTCCACCGACCCGGCGACCGGCCAGAAGGCCCTCGACCTGATCGCGGAGATCGACAAGATCTTCTGGGAGACCAAGAAGGCCTGATCTCGCGCCACGCCGCTGCTTGAACTGCGGCGCTGCCCTGATCCGGAATTTCCGGTCCGCACCCGGTCCGCAGGACGCCGAACACGGAGTCCCTGACGGGCCGGGTGCGGTCGTCTTCCCCGGGCCAGATGCTCCGCGTCCTGCCAACGCGCGCCAGCCGCCTGCCGCCCGCCCGCTACGGGCGGGCGTAGGGGCGGGTCATGATCTCCATGTTGTGTCCGCTCGGGTCGGCGAAGTACGCGCCACGACCGCCGAAGAGGCGGTTGATCCGGCCCGGTTCGGTGTGGCTGGGGTCGGCGAAGTAGGTGACGCCGACGGCCTCCAGACGGGCGATCATGCTGTCGAACCGCGCCTCGGGCACGAGGAACGCGTAGTGCTGCGACTGGATCGGCTCGTCGCTCTTCTCGTAGTAGTCGAGCGTCACCCCGTTGCCGAGATCGACGGGCAGGAACGGCCCGAACGGATCTCCGACCCGCAGCCCCAGAATCGTGGCGATGAACTCGGCGGACAGCCGCCGGTCCCTGGCGAAAACAGCGGTGTGGTTCAGGTGAACGGCAGTCTCTGGCCCGGCAGTCACCCGACCGACCCTAGTGTCCGGTGCCCGAGCCGGCCACCCGATTCTGCCTCTCCGAACGGACCGCACCTGGCCGAAAATGCTTGACGAAATTGTTGACGATCTGATGGACGGTGCATATGTTTCGCATGCGCCGGAAGTGGTTCCTCATTCCGCACCTTCTCCGGCGCGCACTCGGCGCACCCCACGGCGCTCCCCCCACAGGAGAGAGAAGACGCGATGAAGCGAAGGCAGATGGTGAAGGCGCTGGCCGGAACGGCCGCCTTACCGATGGTTGTGAGCACGGCGGGCGGCGCGTGGGCCGCCCCAGGCAAGGCGAAGGACGACGACGTCTTGGCGTTCGACCCGGAGAACTACACCACCGTCACCGCGGCCTTGACGACGGACAGCGGCGTCAAGGCGGTGACGTACCGCTTCTACAAGGCGATCACGTATGTCGCCAGCCCGGTGGACGTGACGTATCAGACCCTCAACGTCAGCGTCCCGGTGGAGATCGACGGCGTGGTGGTCGACGCCTCGGGCGCGCCGATCCTGTTCAGCAACGCGGTCGGCGGCTACATGCCGTCGTCCACGGCCAACGCCACCGGCATCGGGCGGGGCGCGAACCCGCAGTTGGCCCTCGCGTCGGGCTATGTCGTGGTGGAGCCGGGAGCGAGGGGCCGGAGCCTGGTGGACGCGGCCGGCGTCCACTACGGGGTCGCCCCGGCCGCGATCGTGGACCTGAAGGCGGCGGTGCGTTACGTACGCCACAACAAGGGCCGCATCCCGGGCAACACCGACCGCATCGTGGCCACCGGCGTCAGTGCGGGCGGTGCGCTCACCTCGCTGATCGGCGCGTCGGGCGGCAGCGGCCGCTACGACTCGTACTTGGAGGAGCTGGGGGCGGCCGACGCGAGCGACGCGGTGTTCGCCGCCGCGCCGTACTGCCCGATCACCGACCTCGCACACGCCGACATGGCGTACGAGTGGAACTGGGGCACCAATCCTCTCGCCGGCGGCGCGCAGGTCGACCAGGCCCTGTCCACGGATCTGCGGGGGCAGTTCGCGGAGTACCAGGCGTCGCTGAAGCTCCACGGCAAGCACGGCTTCGGCCGTATCACGGCCCGCAACTACGACGAGTACATGGTCAGGACCCATCTGGAGCCGTCGGCCACCAGGTTCCTGGCCGCCCTGTCGGACGCGGACCGCGCCACGTATCTGACCGCCAACCCGTGGATCACCTGGGCCGACGGCAAGGCGTCGTTCGTCTGGGCCGACTTCCTCAGCCATGTGGGCGCCCGCAAGAAGAACGTCCCGTCGTTCGACGCCTTCGACCTGTCCACCCCCGAGACCAACCTGTTCGGCATCGGCACCACGAAGTCGCGGCACTTCACGCTCTGGAGCCTGCGCAAGGCCACCGGCAACGCCACTGCCCGCCTCGACGCGGATCTGCCGGAGACGATCGACCTGATGAACCCGATGTACTTCATCAGGCATCAGAACCCGGGCAGGTCCCGGCACTGGTTCATCCGCGTGGGCACCAAGGACAGCGACACCTCGCTGACCGTCGTGGGCAACCTCACCGCCGGCCTGGAGAACCTCGGCGACAAAGTCGACACGTTCATGTACTGGGACGGCGGGCACGGCGCGAACCAGGACGCGCCCGCCTTCATGACCTGGATCGGCAAGGTCACCGGTTACACCCGGTAGGACCCCTGACCCCTGAAAGGCCCGGGCCGCGTTCCTCAGCCCAGCTGCTCGTGAGCGGCGCCGAGGAACGCGACCTGGGGGCCGCGCAGGTGGTCGCCCACGCGGTCGTGCTCGCCGAGGTCCTCCCACAGGACGTGGTCCACGGCGGTGGCGTAGTCCCGGGCGGGTTGGTGGAGGCCGGGGCCGAAGAGGACGAGGATCATCCGCTCGCAGATCCAGAGGCGGTCGATGAGGGCCCTGGCGGCGGCCAGCCACTCGGGTGTGCGGCCCGAGGGCCAGTCGGCGGCGTCGTAGCGCGCCTCGGCCAGGCGTATGCCCTGCTGGGTGAGCTGGATGAACTCCCGCAACGCCGCCAGCCGTTCGGCACGACGGGCCTCGGCCAGCTGCACGGCCTGCCGCCTGTCCTCGCTGCGGGCGGCCTGTCGTCCCGTGGTGAGCTGGGCCAGGTAGGACATGCCTCCGCCGAGCAGGACACCGATCAGCGATGCCCACACCTGTGTCTGCATGGCGGATGCCTATCAGATGCTTATCAGACAAACACCGGCATCGGGGGCACTGTCCGACCCGGATGTTTCAATACCGGGGTGACCGAACGACTTGACACCCACGCCCTCGCGATACCCGTCGCCCTCGACGTGGTGCGCGTGTTCTGCGGGCCCGACGGCGACCACGGGCAGGACCTGGGCGTGGTCCGCGACGGCTCGGCCGTACGGCGGCCCGCCGACCGGCAGGCTCTGGCGGCGGACCTCGGGCAGGGCCAGACCGTGTTCGTGGACGACCCCGAGCGCGGCGAGATCGATCCGTACGCCGCCGGGGGGCCGCAGCCCTACGCCGGGCACGCGCTGGTCGGCACGGCGTGGCTGCTCGACGTCGATGTGCTCGTCACAGCGGCCGGCGAGGTGTTCGCGCGCAACGACGGGGAGTTCGCCTGGGTCACCGTGCGGGCCGAGTGGGCGCGCCAGGGCACCCTGCGGCAGTGCGCCTCGCCGGAGGAGGTGGACGCGCTCGCCGCGCCCCCCGCCGGTGAGGGACCGGTCTACGCGTGGGCGTGGGAGGACGAGACCTCGGGCCGGATCAGGGCCCGGGCGTTCGACGGCGGGGCGGAGGCGGAGGCGTCGGGAGCACCGGCGGTGCTGCTGACACATGAACTGGACCGCGCGCTGAACATCAGCCAGGGCCGCGGCTCCCAGATCCTGACGGCGCCCGGGCGCGACGGCGAGATCGAGCTCGGCGGGCGGGTCCGGCTGGAGCGGGCCGCCGCGCCGAAGCCGATACCGATGCCCAGGCGGGTGGCGATGCCCCAGCGCTGGGCGGAAGCCCTGTATCCCGTGTCCCGGAAGAGCATCTTCTGACAGGTTTCCCTACGAATATCGCGGCTGCCGTCCGCCCCGTGCAACCTCCGGTATGGTCCGGCTCGTCTGATGCTTGGCACCCGCATCGAGATGACAACGGCCCGATTGACCAGAGGAGTTGAGCGATGTCCACACCCATGACAGCCGATCAGTTCGTGAAGGCGCTGAAGGCTGAGGGAGCAACCGTCGCCGAGCACGCCGGCTGGCGGACCCACAACCGAGCCGGCCACGGGGACTGGGGGCCGGTGCAGGGGGTCGTCATTCACCACACGGCCGGCACCGACAGCCTCAGCCTGTGCTACAACGGCCGCTCCGGCCTGCCCGGTCCGCTGTGCCACGCCCACATAGCGAAGAACGGCACTGTGACGATGGTCGGCAACGGGCGCGCCAACCACGCGGGTACGTTCGCCGCGAACGCGGTCTCGGCGATGAAGAAGGGGTCCAGCAACCACCCCCGTCCGGACGTCGCCGAGCCGATCGACGCCAACGCGATCACGTACGGCGTGGAGGTGGAGAACAAGGGGAACGGGAAGGACCCGTACCCGGAGGCGCAGCGCACAGCGGTGGTGCGGTTCGCGGCGGCCATTTGCCGGTTCCACGGCTGGACGGCGGAGTCGGTCATCGGCCACAAGGAGGGCACCCGCCGGAAGGTGGACCCGAGCTTCAACATGGACGACTTCCGTGACGAGGTGGCGGTCCAGCTCAAGAAGGTGATCGGCAAGACGACGTCAAAGCCGACGAAGCCGACCACGCCGGCCAAACCGGCCAAACCCGTGAAGCCCTCTGTCAGCCTCGCGAACCTCATCGAGGCCGCGAAGAAGGACCCGAAGCTCGCGCAGGGCAAGACCACGCACAAGGCCGAGGTGAAGGTGGTCGAGGACGCGCTCAAGGCGGAGGGGCTGCTGAAGGGGAAGTACGTGGACGGGGCGTTCGGCACCCTCACGGTCGACGCGTACCGGGACTGGCAGAAGAAGTGCGGCTACACCGGGGACGCCGCCAACGGCATACCCGGGAAGGCTTCGCTGACCAAGCTGGGCAAGAAGCACGGGTTCACCGTGAAGGCGTGATGACGGTGGTTCAGGACCGCCGCAGCCGGGACAGCCGGTCCAGCGCCGCGTTCGCGGTGGCCTGGTCACCGGCGGCGAGGCCGAGGCTGACCAGTTCGGCCATGGCTCGTTCGTAGTCCTGGCGGTGGGCGGCCTCGTCGTGGGCGTACAGGCGGAGGTGTACGTCGGCGGCGAGGCCGCAGGCTTCGAGGGCCAGGGCCGGCTGGGGATCGCGGGGGTCGACCAGGTCGGCGGTGAGCAGACGAAGGGCTTCGGCGACGCTGCTGAGGTGGGACGGCGGGGTCGAGGCGTTGTCGACGGCGATACGGGTCCAGCGCAGGAAGCGCGGATGTGCGGTTGCCGGCGCGGGCGGCGGGGGTACACCAGTGCTCGGCCCCGGCGGCGTCCCCGCGGCCGGGGAGAAACTCGCCGGGGTGATGGGCGGACAGCGACTCGCCCGAGTCGGAAGCGGGGCCCGGGGCATAGGCGGTGCCGCTGCGTGCGGGGTGCGGGGTGCGGGAGCCCGCGAAGGCCTCGGGGTGCGGCCGACCCGATCGGCCCGGCCCCGGCCACCGCCGACCCGCCCCACAAGAGCGCGCGACCGCGCGTTCCAGGTCTCGGCATGGCCCCCCGTTCCGGCGTGTCCGGCATGGACTCACCCCGGTTACGCGGTCCGGCCGCCGCGTACCGTCAACTGCGGGGATAGCGTGGGGGTGTGAGCATGACCGAAGGCTGGAATCCGGACGGCCCCGGCGTCCTGCGGCTGCCCTCCGGGCGCCTCGTCCGCGGCCGGGCCCTGCGCCGGCCGCTGCCGCCCGGGCCGGTGCCCACCTACGCCGTCCACCTGCTGGGCAGGCAGCCGCCCGACGCCCCCTGGCCGACCGGATGGCTGCGCTGGCCGGACTTCCGGCTGCCGGCCGACCCCGCGCGGGCCAGGGAGCTGCTCGGGGAGGCCTGGGCCCGGGCCGCGGACCCGGCCGAGCGGGTCGAGATCGCGTGCGGCGGCGGCCGGGGGCGTACGGGGACGGCTCTGGCCTGCATCGCGGTGCTGGACGGGGTGCCGGCCGGGGACGCGGTGGACTTCGTACGGCGGCACTACGACCGCCGGGCCGTGGAGACCCCGTGGCAGCGCCGCTTCGTGCGCCGTTTCGGGGGAACGCGATAGGCGCGGGGGACCGTTGTCTGGGATCCTGGTAGTCCCTATCTGAGGAGCGGCCATGGCCGGTCAGTTCGAGGCGACAGTCGAGATCGACCGCCCCATCGAGGAGGTCTTCGCCTTCCTCGCCGATGGCACGAACGACCCCAAGTTCAGCCCCCGCGTACAGAAGATCGAGAAGACGACGGACGGTCCGACCGGCGTCGGCACCGTCTTCGCCAGCACGGTCAAGGACGCCGGTATGACCACCAGGCGGGAGTTCCGGATCACCGCCTTCGAGCCGTCCACCGCGATCCGCTGGACCGAGCTCTCGAAGAACATCGTGACCGCCGGAGAAGGCGGCTACGACCTCTCCGCCACCGCCTCCGGCGGAACCCGCGTACGGATCTTCAACGTCCTCGAAGGCCATGGCCTGGGCAAGCTCGTCGTCGGCTTCGCCCTGAGCGCGGCCCGCAAGGACGCGGACGCCTTCGGGCAGCGCATCAAGGCCGCCGTCGAGGTGTCCTGAGCCGCGCGTGCCGCTTTACGCGTCCAGCTTTACGCGTCACGTGCACGCAGCAGCACCCCGCCCGCCAGCAGCGCGGCCCCCGCGTACGCGGCCAGCACACCCAGCCCCGGCCACGGCCCGATCGGCAGCCGGCCGAGATTCCGGGTGGCCTGGATGGCGAGGCCCGCCGTCATCGGGGCGTAGCGCTGCATGCGCGCATGCCAGTCCGGGTCGGTGACGAGCTGGGTGATGACCGGGAAGGCGTAGAGCAGCCCGAGGACGATGGTGATGGCCGCCGCCGAGTCGCGCAGCGCGGTGGCCGCTCCGAGGCTGAGCAGTGCGATCAGCCCGAGGTAGAGCACGGACCCGGCGGCCGCCCGGAGCGTGGGGCCGTCGGCGAGGGAGATCAGCGGGTAGCCGGCGGCCGGGGTGAAGCCGTTGCCCGGCAGGATGAGCCGGGCGGCGAGGAGGGAGCCGAGCACGCCCAGTGCGCCGGCGGCCATCGCCGACCCGCTGACGACGGCCGCCTTGGCGGCGAACAGGGTGCTCCGGCGGGGCATCGCGGCCAGGGTCGTACGGATGGTGCCGGTGCCGTACTCGCTGCTCATCGCCAGCGCGCCCAGGATCACCACGGCCGCCTGGCCGAGCCCGACCCCGGAGAGGCCGAGCTTGACGGTGTCCTCGTGGCAGCCGGCCGCCGACCGGCAGAGCCGGGTGGACACGGCCGCCGCCGACAGCGCGCTCACCGCCACCGTCAGCACGGCGATCGCGAGCAGCAGCCGGCCCGTGCTGGGGAGGGTCCGCAACTTGGTCCACTCGGCGTGCAGTTCGTGCCTCATGCGTCCCTCCTGTTCAGCCGCCACACCGCGAGGGCCAGGGCCACGGCGGCGTACGCGCCCAGCACGCCGAGCCCGGACCAGGGGGAGAGCGGGTAGCAGCCGTCCTCGGGCAGGCAGGCGTGGGCGACCTGCGGGTAGGCGTCGGAGGATGTGCCCTGCTGGATGGCGAAGGCGGCGGCCGGGGTGAGCCGCAGCAGCCAGTGACCGGCGGTCAGCGGGAGGGCGTAGGACAGGATCTGCGGGAGTACGACGAGCACGGCGACGAGGGTGATCGCCCCCGCGCTGTGCCGCAGTACGACGCCGAGCGCGAGCGCGAGGACGGCGGCTAGGGCGAGCAGCGCCGCGCTGCCGACGACCGCTCGCAGTGTGGGCGGGTGGGTGAGCGTCATGTGCGCGGCGTACGGCCCGAAACCGTTCGCGCGCAGACTGCGCTGGGCCAGCGGGAAGGCGACGCAGGTCGCCACCAGCCCCGCGACGAAGGTGACGGCGCCGATCACCACGGCCTTGGCCGCCACCACCCGGCCGCGCCGCGGACTCGCGACGAGGGTGGTGCGCATCATGCCGCGCTTGTACTCGGCGGTGATGAACAGCGTCGCCACGGCCACGGCCACCAGCAGGCCGATGGAAACGCCGCTGAGGCTCATCTGGACGAGGTCGGGACCGGTCGTGTCCGGAGCGATGTCGCCTGTCCCGGTGACGGTGACGGTGCCCCCGGATACGGAACCGGGGGACACGCCGGCGTTGTTCAGGTCGCCCTGGCCCACCTCGCCGATGCTCCAGCCCGCCGTGCCCTCCCCCGCACCGGTGAGACCGACGCGGTCCAGGACAGCGGTGACCGGCCGGCCGCCGGCGGTCACCGATGTGCCGCCGAACTGCCGTGTCACCTGTTCGTGCCGGGGCGTCGTGGCGAAGAGCCCGGCCTGCGCGGCGGCCGGAATCCCGGTCACGCGGACCGTGCCGACCCTGGTCCACTTCTCGCCGTCCGCGGACTCGTAGCCGGTGAACGCGGACCCGGCGCGGGTCAGGCGCAGCCAGCGCGGGGAGGCGGCGGAGAGCTTGGCCGTGCTGCCCGCCATGTCGTGGGTGAAGTCGTACTGGAGCCGCACCCCGTGGCCGGGGGTGACCATCAGCGCCACATAGGCCGAGCCCTGCTTCGTGCTCGCCTTGATCATCACCCCGGCCTTGGCCCACGGCTCGGCGCCGTAGCGCTCCGACCCGGTCAGGGACCGTACGCGGGCGGTAATGGCGCCGTCCCCGGTCAGTGTCCGGTGGGCGAAGCCGAAGGAATCGGTCACAACCGTGCCGTCCGGTCCCTGCGGGACGGGCTCACCGTTGTTGGAGGTGTGGTTGCCGGCCGCCCCGAGCAGCGAGATCAGTACGGTCACCAGCGCGGCGGCCGCCATGCCGAGCACCCAGCGGCGTACGGTCCGGAACTTGGTCCACTCGGCGCGCAGCAGCTGCGCGAAGCCGTCGCGGCCGGTCGCCCCAAGGGTGGAGCGGTACGGGGTGATGGTGGGTGTGGTGGTCATCGCGACTCCCCTTCCACGGTTTCCGTGGTGGCGGCCTGGAACTCGACCGCGTCCCGGGTCAGTTCCATGTACGCCTCCTCCAGCGTCGCCCGGTGCGCCGACACCTCGGAGAACGGCACCGCGCCCTCCCCCAGCAGCGCCACGATGCGCCCGGCCGCCAGGCCCGACACGGTGAGCGTGTCGCCTCCGGTGGCCGCCACCGTGGCGCCCGCGCGGGTCAGCACCGTCATGGCCTCGGAGCGCGCGGTCGTGCGCAGCGCGACGCGGTCCTCGGAGGCCGCCGCGAGCAGCTCGCGCACGCTGGTGTCCGCGACGAGCCGGCCCCGGCCGATGACGACGAGATGGTCGGCGCTGTCCTCCAGCTCGCTCATCAGGTGGCTGGACACCAGCACCGCCCGCCCTTCGGCGGCCAGCGAGCGCAGAAAGCCCCGGATCCACCGGATCCCCTCCGGGTCCAGCCCGTTGACCGGCTCGTCGAACAGCAGCACCGGCGGATCACCGAGCAGCGCCGCCGCGATCCCGAGCCGCTGCCGCATGCCCATCGAGTAGCCGCCCGCCCGGCGCCGGGCCACCGACTCCAGGCCGACCAGCCCGATCACCTCGTCGACGCGGCGGGCGGGCAGTCCGTGCGAGTGGGCCAGCCACAGCAGGTGGTCGCGGGCCCGCCGGGCGGGGTGGAGCGCGGCGGCGTCCAGCATGGCGCCGACATGTTTGAGGGGGTGCCGCAGGGCCGCGTAGCGCCGGCCGCCGATCAGTGCGGTGCCCGCGTCGGGGGCGTCCAGGCCGAGGATCATGCGCATGGTGGTGGACTTCCCGGCGCCGTTGGGCCCGACGAAGCCGGTGACCTGGCCGGGGCTGACGGTGAAGGAGAGCCCGTCCACAGCGGTGGCGGGCCCGAACCGCTTGCGCAGGTCGCTTATTTGGATGGTCGCTTCTGCTGCCATGCCAGGAGGTTAGGGAGGCGGGGCGGGCCGGGTCGTCACGTAGGAGAGCCGTCTTCGCATCCCTCTCGTGGGGGACGGCACGGCGGCCCGACTGCCCCAGAATGACGGGTGTGATGTCGTCCGGAACCCTGCGGCCCCTGCGGCTTGTGCGCTCTCTGCGGCTTCTGCGCCGGATCAGCGACGCCCCCGAGTCACTGGTGGCCGCCGCTGCCGTGCTCGCCGTGGCCGAGACGGTCGCGCGGGGCGGCAGCCGGCATGTGAGCCTGCCGGTCGCGCTGCTGCTGTGCCTGTGCACGACGCTGCCGCTCGGCCTGCAGCGTACGTACCCGGCGGCGGCCGCTGTGGCCGCCTCCGCCGCGACGCTGCTCTCGCTCGTACCCTTCCAGTCCCTGACGGTCAGCGGCCTGGCCGTACAGCTGGCGGTCCTCTACCGCCTCGGCCGGGCCGGTTCCCGCCGGCTGACGGTGCTGCTCGTGCTGCCCTTCGTGGCGCTGGCGCTGTCGGGTCCCCCGCACGCCGGCACCGGGGTGCGGGTCCTGTCCGTGCTCCTGGCCTCGCTGGCCTCGGCGGCGGCCGGGGCGGGCCTGGCCCACCGGGCGCGCAGCGAGGCGCTGGAGCACACCGCCGCCCAGCGGGTCATCGCCGACACACTGCTTGCGCATGCCGCGCGGGGCGAACGTGCCCGCATCGCACGCGAGTTGCACGATGTCGTCGCCCACCACATCTCCATGATCGCCGTCCAGGCCGAGACCGCCCGGCTCACCACCCCCGGCCTGCCCACCGCCGGCGCCCAGCGCCTGCTCTCCATCGGCGACACCGCCCGCGCCGCCCTCACCGAAATGCGGCGGCTCCTGGGCGTCCTGCGCGAGGACGCGGGCACGCAAGGCCCCGACCGCCGCCCCCAGCCCGGCCTCCCCCAGCTCATCGAACTCCTCGACGAGGCCCGCGACGCCACCGGCACCGGCACCCGCCTCATCGTCCACGGCCCCGTCACCGCGCTCGACCCCGGCGTCGAACTCACCGCCTACCGCATCGTCCAGGAAGCCCTCACCAACGCCCGCCGCCACGCACCGGGCGCGGCGGTGGACGTGGAACTGCGTTACTGCGACGAGGCGTTGAGGCTCCGCATCCGCGACAACGGCCCGGGGCCGGGTCCGGGGCCCAGTGGTCAAGGCCCAGGCCCAGGCCCAGGCCACGGTCACGGCCTGCTCGGCATGCGCGAACGCGCCGCCACCGTCGGCGGTGATCTGCGCACCGGCCTGGCGACCGGCGGCGGCTTCCTCATCGAGGCCCGGCTGCCGATCAGGACGAAGGCGATGAGCCGGTGATCCGCATCATCGTCGCCGACGACCACGAGGTCGTCCGCGCCGGCTTCGCCGGGCTCCTGGACACCCAGCCCGACTTCACCGTCGTCGCCACCGCGCCCGACGGCGCCGAAGCCGTCCGCCTCTCCCGTCGGCACCGCCCCGACCTCGTCCTCATGGACGTACGCATGCCCCACATGGACGGCATCGAGGCCACCGCCCAGCTCACCGCCCCCGCCCCCGGACCCGGACCCGACAGCCCCCGGGTCCTCATCCTCACCACCTTCGACCTCGACGAATACGTCTACGACGCCCTCAGCGCCGGCGCCAGCGGCTTCCTCCTCAAGGACGTCACCGCCGAGCGCCTCTTCGAAGCCGTCCGCATCGTCGCCGCCGGCGAGGCCCTCCTCGCCCCCGCCGTCACCCGCCGCCTCATCGGCGAATTCGCCCGCCTCCGCCCCAAGCCGGCCGCCACCACCGCCGTCCCTCTCACCGCCCTCACCCCCCGCGAAACCCAGGTCCTCCGCCTCATAGCCGAGGGCCTGTCCAACCCCGAGATCGCCGCCCGGCTGCTGGTCAGCGAGGAGACCGTCAAGACCCACGTCAGCCGCGTCCTGGCCAAGCTCGGCCTGCGCGACCGCACGCAGGCCGTCGTCACGGCGTACGAATCGGGGCTGGTCGTACCGGGCTCTGCGAGCGGCTGATCCAGCCCTGGTTGCCGCCGTCCGTCGCCACGGTGGAAGATGCCTCCGGGAAAGAGGGGGAGCGGCGATGAGCGCAAACGCACCACGTGGCGGGCAGTCGGCGGACGAGATGATCGCGGAGGCGCGCAAGGCGTTCTTCGTGATGTTCGGCTTTCTGGCGTTCGTCTGGGCGGTCCAGCTCGCCAACTGGAGCGACGGCTATGGCCTCTCCCGCGACTACGGCGTCGTGTCCGGCGACCTCACCGCCCTCCCCGACATCGTCACCGCCCCCTTCCTGCACTGGAGCTGGGCGCACATCGAGTCCAACTCCGGCCCGCTCTTCATCTTCGGCTTCCTCGCCGCCTACCGGGGCGTCGTGCGCTTTCTCGGGCTGAGCCTGCTCGTCGCCGTCACCAGCGGCCTCGCGGTCTGGTTCTTCGAGCGCGGCGGAGCCGACACCGTGGGCGCCAGTGGCCTGGTCTTCGGCTACCTCGGCTACGTCGTCGTCCGGGGGCTCTTCGACCGGCACCTCATCGACACCCTCATCGGCATAGTCATGGCCGCCTCCTTCGCGTACCTCCTCACCATCGCCATCCCCGGCACCCCTGGCATCAGCTGGCTCGGCCACCTCGGCGGCCTCATCGGCGGCCTGGTGGGCGCCTGGCTCTTCCGCGACCGCCGCGACCGCCGCCCCCGCCCAGCCGCTGCGCCGCCTGCCCTCGCCGAGGGCCCCCGCGCGGACCTGCACAAAGAACTCGACGACCTCGGCCTGCTGTGATGCGAGTGCGGGGCATCGTTCTTCCGGAGCGCGAGGAGCGGACGTTCCGGATCGACGGGGACCGGCTGCGTACCGACCCCGTCGGAGGTGGGGAAGCCGTCGTCGACGGCGGGTGGTTGCTGCCGGGGCTGGTGGATGTGCATACGCATCCCGGGACCGAGGAGGCCAAGGAGGGCACCTTCGACGACGAGACGCTGCGCCGGCATCTGACGGAGCACCGGGACGCGGGCGTACTGCTGGTGCGTACGCCGGGGACGTCCGCGCGCGTGCCGGAGTGGGTGGACGAGGATCCTGAGCTGCCGAGAGTCCGGTCGGCGGGGCGGTGGCTGGCGACCCCCGGGCGGTTCTTTCCGGGGTACGGGCGGGACATCGGGGAGGACGAGCTCGTACGGGCGGCGGTGGAGGAGGCCGAGTCGTCCTCCGGGTGGTGCAAGATCATCGGTGACTGGAAGTGGAACGACCCCGCCGTGCCGCTGGACCTCATGACGGCGGCGGTGGCGGCCGTGCACGCCGCCGGTGGCAGGGTCGCCGTGCACTGCCAGACGGCGGAGGGCTGCCACAACGCGGTGCTGGCCGGCGCCGACAGCCTGGAGCACGGCATGCACCTGGCCCCCGACCTGCTGGACCGGATGGCCGCGCAGGGCACGGCGTACGTACCGACCCTCGGGGTGTTCGGGGCCCGCGCGGACGCCAGGCGGGCGGAGGAGCCCAGCGGCAGCCGCGACGCCTGGCTGACCGGCTGGGCCGGGATGCAGAGCAACGTACGCGCCGCCCACGAGGCCGGAGTCACCGTCCTGGCCGGCACCGACAGCTTCCCCTGCGGCACGGTCGCCGCCGAGGCGGCCTGGCTGGCCCGCACCGGCCTGCCCGCCGAGGCCGCGGTCGGCGCCGCGTCCTGGGCGGCCCGGTCCTGGCTCGGACTGCCCGGGCTGACGGACGGGGCCCCGGCGGACCTGGTGGCGTTCGACACGGACCCGACGCTGACCCCGGAGGCTCTGGCGCACCCGAGCCGGATCATCCTGCGGGGGCGGGTCGTGGCCTGAGGCCCAGGGGGGCGCGGTGCGTCAGCCGGTGTGCCACTTCTGGTTCGAGCCGCCGTTGCAGGTCCATTGCTGCAGGTAGGTGCCGTTCGCGGTCTCCGAGTCCGTGACGTCGACACACTTGTCGGCCTGCGTATTGACCAGGTCGTGCGCCGAGTTGAGCACGAACTGCTGTGCCCCGGTGCCGTTGCAGGTGACCAGCTGGACCCAAGCGGTGTCTTCCCGCGAGCCCCCGTTGACGTCCATGCACAGGCCCATCGCCCGCACGGTCCCGTCGGTCATGAACTTCCACGTCTGGCGGGCGCCGCCGGTGCAGTCCATGATCTCCAGCCGGGCGCCGGACGTGCCGCTGCCGCCACTGACGTCGATGCAGCGGCCGGAGGCGTAGCTCACGAGCTTCACCCCGTCGGCGCTGCTGGTGGACTTGCTGGTCGCCGAGGTGCTCGGCGTGGCATGCACCACCGAGCCGCCCGCGGTCTTGGTGTCACCGCTCGCGACGCCCGGGCCGGCGCTGCCCTTCGTGCCGGCGGAGGCGGACGGGCTGCCCGTGGGCGACTGGAGCGGAGAGCTGCTGCTGTCGATGGACGGCGACATCGAGCTGAAGGCGCCCGCGCCCGTCGCGTTCTGGTCGGACTCGTCGCCCGGCGCGGTGACCGACGCCGACGCGTCCTTCCTGGCGTCACCGGCGCCACGCCCGAGCAGCAGGAACAGCGGGATACCGATGAGCAGGGCGCCCAGCACGGCCCCGCCGGCCAGCAGCGCCTTGCGGCGCCGTCGGGGCGGCCTGTTCCCGTCGGGCCGGCCGGGCTGTCCGGGCCGGCTCCCGGTGGCTATGCCGTCGGCGTCAGCGGCTAAGGCGTTCTGGCCGGCGCCATGGAGCGGCGCGAACGCGAGCCCGGCCGCAAAGCCGTCGGCGAAGGAGGACGTGGCCCCGGCCGGGTCCTCGGACTCCCCGGAGCCGGCCGCCGGGACCGCGGGAACAGCCGCGGCCCGCCTGGCACTTGCCGTCCCTGCCGG
The DNA here is from genome assembly GCF_045040445.1 of Streptomyces sp. NBC_01537. Taxonomy (NCBI): domain Bacteria; kingdom Bacillati; phylum Actinomycetota; class Actinomycetes; order Kitasatosporales; family Streptomycetaceae; genus Streptomyces; species Streptomyces sp. NBC_01537. Next base: position 3,319,341 of record NZ_CP109392.1, read on the forward strand.
GCCACCCTTGTTGGCCGCCCGCCTGGCGTTCGCGCCGGAGGCGGCATCGGCGATCGCGGACGATTTCTGCGTCCGGCGAGGCAGCGGCGACGCCTCGGCGGCTGCGGCCGTCCGGTCGTCGGGGGAAGCCGTCATGGCGGCGTCCTTCCAGGATCAGGAGTGACAAGGAGCACCCCCGGCCGCATCGACCGCATCAATCACATCGACCGCATCAACCACATGGGCCCTGCCGGAGGTTCGCCGAAGCGAAGGGCAGCAGAGTACCCAAATCTGTGAGCGGATCGCCCACGCCGCAACGCTTTCGGGACATCATCGGGACATCGATGTCTCAGGTTCGAAGCTCGCGAGCAGCTCCTCCAGGGCATGCTGGTCCGGCCCGACGAACGGATCGGCGTCCGGCGCGAGGGCGAGCGTGTCCAGGAAGGTGGCCGTCATCCCGGCCGCCGGGGGCAGATGCGTGCTGAGGACGACCTCGGGGTGCATCACCCGCAGGGGCTGGAGGGCGGCCAGGTAGGCGTCACGGTCGACCATGTGCACCCACGGGCTGTCGACGGTCGCCCACAGCAGCTGGCCGGCCCGCAGTTCCTCCGCCGGGAGGTCGGCCACGTCGTGGCCCGCGGCGAGCTCGGCCGAGGGCATGGGCGCGCCGAAGCAGTCGGAGCTGAAGCAGGTGTGCGAGCTGTGGTCGTACAGGCCCACCGTGGCCGGGTTGTCGAACAGCGGCGGCCGGAATCCGGTCAGCGTGCGGTCGCCGACGTCCAGTGACTGGCCCGGGTTGACCAGGCGGACCCGGTCCATCGGCAGCGGCCTCTCGGCCGACATGATCCCCGCGCCCAGGAACGTGGTCACGACCCGTGCCTTCGGGGCGGCGTCGAGCAGAGCGAAGAGACCGCCGGTGTGATCGCGGTCCGGGTGCGTCAGCCAGATCCACCGGACGTCGGCCGGGTCGAGGACCGAGCCGAGCACGTCGAGGAAGTCGCGGTCCGGCAGGCTGAGCCCGGTGTCGATCACCACGGGCTCCGCCGCGTGCAGCACGAATGCGTTGACCGGCAGAAAACCGATCCCGGGCACAGCGAGCTGGTCGGCGATCACGCTCACATCGCGCCCGATCGGGTACGTATGCATAAGGGCCTCCTCAATCGGCGCCCCGCACCCATTCTCCGCCTCCCCCCGGCCGTCCGCATGCCCGCCGGCCCCGCTCCTCACCACACATCTCACATCCCCTCCCGTAGTCCGATGTGCTTCGGGACCGCCGTCCCCGGCGCCAGCGCGGGATCCGGCTCAGGGGCGCCCCAGACGGTGTGGAGAGGGAGGACGCCGGCCCAGATGCCCAGTTCCGCGTCGGGGCTGTCGCCGTCGTCCGGGGGGCCGGAGCGGAGCTTGACGGAGGCCTCGTCGAGGGAGAGGGCGAGGAGCGATGTCGCGGCCAGCTCTTTACGGCTGGGCCGGCGAGCGTAGTCCCACTGGCCGGGGGCGGCCTGTTCGGTGAGGCAGCGGAGACCGGCGAGCTTGTGCTCGGGGTCGGTGACCGGCCGCGGGACGCCGTAGATCATCGCGCTGCGGTAGTTGACGCCGTGCTCGAAGACGGACCGGGCGAGCACCAGGCCGTCGACATGCGTGACGGTCACGCACACCGGCGCCTGCGGCGAGGCGAGGAGGCTGCGGCTGGCGACCGAGCCGTGGAAGTAGAGGGTGTCGCCGTCGGAGCCGTAGACCGTGGGGACGACCATGACCGCGCCGTCGAGGGTCACGCCGAGGTGGCAGACGAAGCCCGCCTGGAGGACGGCGTCCAGCTGGCCGCGGTCGAGGCTGCCCTGCTCGCGCAGGCGGCGGTGCCGGGTGCGGTCGGTTTCGCGGAGTGTGCGGTTATGAGCCATGGAGCGAGACTACTGATTCGGTTCCTCCAAGACCACAAAGCAATCGTATTCGTTGTCAGTGCCATCACACACAACGAATTCCTACACTGTTGGCCCGCCGGGAGCGCGGTGGAAAACGCCTCGGCGTTTCGGTTGACTGGGGTCATGACGGCGACCGGCATGCTGCACCACATCGAGATCTGGGTACCCGATCTGGGCCGGGCCACCGACCAGTGGGGCAGGCTGCTGGAGCGGCTCGGCTACGCCGTCTTCCAGGACTGGCCCTGCGGGCGGAGCTGGCGGCAGGGGCAGGGGGCGGGGGCGACGTACATCGTCTTCGAGCAGTCGCCGGCGCTCACCGCGTCCGGGCATGACCGGTGCAGGCCCGGGCTGAACCATCTGGCGTTCCACGCCGGGGACGTGGCGGCGGTGGAGGCACTGGTGAAGGAGGCGCAGGAGTGGGGCTGGACGCTGATGTTCCCTGAGCGGCATCCGTACGCCGGTGGGCCCGGGCACTACGCGGCGTATCTGGAGAACGCCGACGGGTTCGAGGTCGAACTCGTCGCCCGGACCGGGACAGGGCCCTAGGGCCTGTCTTGTGGATCTCCGCGGCGTCGCGTGCCCTGGCACCAGCGCTCGCCGCGTTGTCGTCGGTCGACAACGCTCCGCGTTGCCTCCCTCCTCCGCCTTGCGATCGCAGGCGCCAGACCCCGCTCCTTCACCCACGGAGATCCACAAGACAGGCCCTAGCTGTCGAAGAGGACGCTCACGGACTGGCCGTTGTGGATCCGGCGCATGGCCTCGGCGAGGGCGGGGGCGATGGAGAGGACCCGCAGTTTGGCAGTGCGCTCGTCGGCCGGGATGGGGACGGTGTCGGTGCAGACGATCTCCAGGACGTCGGGCTGGTCGCTGAGGCGTTTCAGGGCGCCGCTGGAGAAGAGTCCGTGGGTGCAGGCGACGCGGATCGAGGCGGCGCCGAGCTCGCGGAGGCGGTCGAGGAGTTCGAGGACGGTGCTGCCCTTGGCGATCTCGTCGTCGAGGACGATGACATCGCGCCCGGCGACCTCGCCGATGACGGCGCTGATGCTGACCCGGTCGTCGGCGAAGCGCTGCTTGGCACCGGCGGCGACGGGGACGCCGAGGAGCCGGGCGAAGGCGGCGGCCTCCTTGGCGTTGCCGAGGTCGGGTGACACGACAACCGCGTTGCTCAGGTCGTACTGGGCGAAGTGGTCGGCCAGCTCGCGCAGGGCGTGCAGGTGGTCGACCGGCACGCTGAAGAATCCGTGCACCTGGGGCGAGTGCAGGGTCATCGCCAGGACGCGGCTCGCGCCGGCCGCGACCATGAGGTCGGCGACGAGGCGGCCGCCGATGGAGATGCGGGGGCGGTCCTTCTTGTCGGAACGGGCGTAGGAGTAGTGCGGCATGACGACGGTCGTACGGGCGGCGGAGGCGCCGCGCGCGGCGTCGAGCATGAGGAGCAGCTCGACGAGGTTCTCCTGTACGGGCCGTACGAGCGGCTGGACGATGAAGACGTCGCGCTCGCGGCAGTTGGCCTGGAGCTGGACCTCCAGGCAGTCGTTGGCGAAGCGGTCTATGCGCACCGGGTGCAGCGGTACACCCAGGTGGGAGCAGACCGCGGCGGCCAGCTCGGGGTGGGCACTGCCGCTGAAGACGGCGATCTCTCGCTCACGCACGGAACGGGTCCTTTGCTCGGTCGGGCGAGCGCATCGTACCGGGGGCACCGAGGGCGCCCACGAGGGCGCCCAAAAAACTTCTCCGGCCGTGTCGATCCGCCCGCCCGCCGTTCGACGCGTATGCAGAAGCGGGAAGGCAGGCGGGAAATCCCCGCAGCACACGCAACACGATGAGGAGCACGCCATGCGCTACATGTCGCTGATCAGGATCGACGAGGACGCCGTCCCCGAGGGCGGCCCCGGCCCCGAGCTGATGGAGGAGATGGGCAAGCTCATCGAGGAGATGACCAAGGCCGGGGTCCTGCTCGACACCGCCGGGCTGCGGCCCACCTCGGAGGGCACGCGGCTGCGCTGGAACCGCGGGGAGCTGTCGGTGACGGACGGGCCGTTCACCGAGACGAAGGAGTTCATCGGCGGTTACGCGCTCATCGAGGCGAAGTCGAAGGACGAGGCGATCGAGTGGACCTCGCGCTTCCTGCGGATCCACGGCGAGGACTGGGACATCACGTGTGAGCTCCGGCAGGTCGAGGGGCCCGACTTCGACTGAGCGCAGCAGCCGAGCGCGACAGCCGGGCGCCGCGCTTGCCGCTGCCCGGTGCGGCTGCTCTGATGGGTCGCTGTGACGGGTAGCGGTTCTTGCGACGACGACGCCCGCCGGGCGATCGACGCGGTGTGGCGGATCGAGTCCGCCCGGGTGATCGCCGGCGTGGCGCGGATCGTACGCGACCTCGGCATCGCCGAGGAGCTGGCGCAGGACGCGCTGGTCGCCGCGCTCGAACAGTGGCCGGAGTCGGGTGTCCCGGACAATCCGGGCGCCTGGCTCATGGCCACGGCCAAGCACCGCGCGATCGATCTCGTACGCCGCAAGGAGCGCTACGCGCGCAAGCTCGAAGAGCTGGGCCACCGGCTGGAATCACAGGACCAGGACTCCCAGGAGGCGGACTTCGCGGCGGCCGAGGCGGCGGCGGACGGTGACATCGAGGACGACCTGCTGCGCCTGGTGTTCACCGCGTGCCACCCGGTGCTGGCGACCGAGGCGCGGGTGGCACTGACGCTGCGGCTGCTGGGCGGGCTGACGACGGCCGAGATCGCGCGGGCGTTCCTGGTGGGCGAGCCGACGGTCGCGCAGCGGATCGTACGGGCCAAGAAGACCCTCGCGAAGGCGGGTGTGCGCTTCGAGGTGCCGGAGGAGGGGGAGGAACGCCGGGAGCGGCTGGCGTCCGTCCTGGAGGTCATCTACCTGATCTTCAACGAGGGTTACTCGGCCACCGCCGGCGACGACTGGATGCGGCCCGCGCTCTGCGAGGACGCGCTGCGGCTCGGCCGGGTGCTGGCCGGGCTGATGCCGCGCGAGCCGGAGGTGCACGGGCTCGTGGCCCTGCTGGAGATCCAGGCCTCGCGCGCCGCCGCCCGTACCGGCCCCTCCGGGGAGCCCGTGCTGCTCACCGACCAGGACCGCCGCCGCTGGGACCAGCTCCTCATCCGCCGCGGCTTCGCCGCCCTGGCCCGCGCCGACGCGCTCCCCGGTCTCCCCGGCCCGTACGCCCTCCAGGCCGCCATCGCCGCCTGCCACGCCCGCGCCCTCACCCCCGACGCCACCGACTGGCCGCGCATCGCCGAGCTGTACGACGCCCTCGCCCGGCTCGTCCCCTCCCCCGTCGTCGAGCTCAACCGCGCCGTCGCCGTCGCCATGGCCCACGGTCCCGAACAGGGCCTCAAGCTCGTCGACGCCCTGTCCGACGAGCCCGCTCTGCGCCGCTACCACCTCCTCCCCACCGTCCGCGGCGACCTCCTAGCCCGCCTCGGCCGGCACGCCGAGGCCCGGACGGAGTTCGAGCGCGCGGCCGCGCTCACCCGCAACGAGCGCGAGCGCGAACTGCTGCTCGCCCGCGCGGCGGAGGCGGGCCGGGGCGAGGCAGGCCGCTAGGGCCTGTCCGGCGGCCCTAGGGCCTGTCTTGTGGATCTCCGCGGCGTCGCGCGCCCTGGCACGCACGCTCGCGGCGTTGTCGTCGGTCAACGACGCTCCGCGTCGCTTCCCTCCTCCGCCTTGCGATCGCACGCACCAGACCCCGCTCCTTCCCCACGGAGATCCACAAGACAGGCCCTAGGCCGAGCCGTCGCCCTCCGCCAGGAACAGCCGCAGCGCTTCCTCCTCGGCCGGGCTGAGGCCGGTCACGAACTGCTGCAGCGCGGCGATGGGGTCCGGGCCCCGGTCGAGCGCCTGGTGCATGGCCTCGGCGGTGAGCTCTGCGGCGTTCTTGGTCGGCCGGTAGGCACCCCGCCGCCCGTCCGCGTCGCGGATGACCATTCCCTTGTCGTACAGCCGCTTCAGGATCGTGTGGACGGTGTTGTACGCGAGGTCGCCGCCGAGTTCGGCCTGGATGTCGGCAGGGGTGATCGCACTGTCCGCCGCCCACAACGTGGCGAGGATCTCACTCTCCAGTTCGCCGGGGCTGCGGCGCGCCGACTTGTCCGGGTGATCAGTGGCTGCCATAACCGCACCTTACAACCCGTAGGGTGACTGGAGGGGGAGACCATGTCGACGAAGCAGGAACAACAGCAGAAACAGAAACAGCAACTGGTCCAGCAGCGGGGGCGGGAAGGGGGCCAGGGCCGGGGCCAGGACCGGAGAGTGCCCGGGGGGCGGCGGGCCGTGTGGTGGCTGGTCGCCGTGGCGGCCGCCTTCACCGCGGCCCAGTTACTTTTCGTAGGGCCCGGGCTCGGCCTCGGCTGGGACGAGTCGGTGTACGTCAGCCAGGTCGCCCCGCACATACCGTCGGCGTACTTCAGCGCGCCCCGCTCCCGGGGCACCTCGGTGGTGGTCGCCCCGCTGGTGCTGCTGACCGACTCCGAGGCGGCGCTGCGGGTCTACCTCGCCGTGCTGTCCGGGGCCGGGCTCTTCCTCGCCCTGTGGGTGTGGCGGCGGCTGCGCCCGGTGCCGGTGCTGGCGCTGGCGGGGCTGCTCTTCGCGGGCCTGTGGGTCACCCAGATCTACGGCTTCCAGGCGATGCCCAATGTGTGGATCGCGCTGTGCGGGCTCGCCGCCGTCGGCTGCTTCCTGCGGGCCGGCGCCGACCCCGCCGACCGCCGCGCCCTGGTCGGCCTCGCCCTGTCGTTGGCCGCCGCCGCCCTGCTCCGGCCCACCGACGCGGTCTGGCTCAGCCTCCCGATGGCCGCCGGCGCCCTGCTCGTACGCCGCTGGCGGCGCCCGCTGCTGCTGGCCGCGCTGGCCGGCGGGCTGGTCCTCGGCAGCGCGGAGTGGATCATCGAGGCCTATGTCTCGTACGGCGGCCTCACCGCCCGTCTGCACCGCTCCAGCGAGATCCAGGGCGGCCTCGGCTGGAACCCGTCCGCCCTGATCGACCAGTTCCGTACGCTCGCCGGCGGCCCCATGCTCTGCCGCCCCTGCCACGCCGCCAACCCGAACCCGGTGGTGGCGATCTGGTGGTTCGCCCTGCCGTTCGCGGCGGCGGCCGGGGTGTACGTGTCCGCCCGGCGCCGGCGGGAGTGGGCCACCGCACTGCTGCCCGCCCTGTGCGGTCTGTCCGTGGCCGTCCAGTACCTGCTGTTCATCGGCTACGCGGCCCCGCGCTTCCTGCTCCCCGCCTACGCCCTGCTCTCCATCCCCGTCGCCGACCTCCTCATCGCCGCCGCCCGCCCCGCCCGCCTCCGGCGCCGCCCCCGGCTCCGTCTGGCGGCCACCTCGCTGGTCGCCCTCGCGGTCGTGGGCCAGCTGCTGAGCCAGCAGGTGGTCCTACGCCATGCCGTGCGAAACGCCACCGCCGGCACCGAGGACTACGCCCGCATGGCCGCCGACCTGCGGGCATACGGGGTGCGGCCGCCCTGCCTGATCACCGGATCGGGCCCCGCCATCCCTGTCGCCTACCAGGCCCGTTGCAGCGCCGGGAACCTCTCCGGCAGCAACGAGAACCTGACCCGCGCCGAGTTGCTCGCCACCGCCGCCCGCCGGCCCGTGGCCGTCCTCGTACCGCCGGGCGGCAAGGTGCCCTCCTACGCCCGCCACTGGACCTCGCGCCCGCTGACCGGCCTTCATGGGCGCTCGCGCGTCGGCTACCGGGTCTTCCTCTCGCCCGCCACCCCGGAACAGTGACAATGGCCGGGTGGAGACCCCGGACGCCCTGCAGGTGACCCTGCCGTCGCCGCTCGTCGTCCTCGACGACGAGCGGCTTCTCCGGCACGGCGTGCGCCTGCTGCTCAAGCGGGACGACCTGATCCACCCGGACCTGCCCGGCAACAAGTACCGCAAGCTGCACCTCAATCTCCGGGCCGCCGCCGAGGCCGGGCACCGCGCCCTGCTCACCTTCGGCGGGGCCTACTCCAACCACCTGCGCGCCACAGCCGCCGCCGGCCGCCTCCTCGGCCTGCGGACCGTGGGCGTCGTGCGCGGCGACGAGCTCGCCGGCCGCCCGCTGAACCCCTCCCTCGCCCGGGCCACCGCCGACGGCATGCGCCTGCACTTCCTCGACCGCCCGACCTATCGCCGCAAGGCGGAACCCGAGGTCCTGGCCGCCCTCCTGGACCGCCTCGGCCCGGCCTACGTCATCCCGGAGGGCGGCAGCAACGCCCTCGCCGCCCGCGGCTGCGCGGCCCTGGGCCGCGAGCTCCGCGGCTCGGCCGACATCGCCGCCGTCGCCTGCGGCACCGGCGGCACCCTGGCCGGCCTCGCGGCGGGCCTGGGCCCCGGGCAGCGGGCGATCGGCTTCCCGGTCCTCAAGGGCGGGGCCTTCCTCGCCGAGGACGTCCTGCGCCTGCAGCGGGAGGCCTTCGGCGGCCGCCGCGGCGACTGGCGGCTGGACGACCGCTTCCACGGCGGCGGTTACGCCCGCAGCACCCCGGAGCTGGACGCCTTCGGCGCGGACTTCGCGGCCCGCCACGGCCTGGCCCCGGAACCGGTCTACGTCGCCAAGATGCTGTACGGCGTCTTCACGGCCGCCACCGAGGGCGCCTTCGCTCCCGGCACGACGGTGGCGGCCGTTGTCACAGGCGCGCGTTAGCCTTGGCGCATGATCCGACCCGCGCTGCCCGCCGACGTACCGGTGATCCACTCGATGATCCGCGAACTGGCGGAGTACGAGCGGGAGCTGGACAGCGCGCGGGCGACCCCGGAGCAGCTGCACGACGCGCTGTTCGGCGCCGATCCGGCGGTGTTCGCACTGATCGCGCAGGACGACACGACGGGTGCGCCGGTCGGCTTCGCCCTGTGGTTCCGGAATTTCTCCACCTGGACGGGCACGCACGGCGTCTACCTGGAGGATCTCTTCGTACGCCCGCAGGCGCGCGGCGGCGGCCACGGGAAGGCGCTGCTGGCCGCGCTGGCAGCAATATGCGTCGAACGCGGCTACGAGCGGTTTGAGTGGGCAGTACTGGACTGGAACGAGCCGTCGATCGGCTTCTACCGGGCGATCGGCGCCCTTCCCCAGGACGAATGGACGGTCCAGCGGCTCACCGGCAAGGCGCTCGGCGCCCTCGCCGAGCAGGCAGAAGTCAGCGCAGGCGTCAACAGCGAGGCAACGCTTTCGAATTGAGACCGCCCACCCTCTAGCCACGGTGCGTACTCATGCGCTTACCATTGGTGACAGAGCGTAGGGTGCTCGTGCTCCGTCCGGGCGACATCGGGGTGCAGATCGCGATAGCGTCGCTGCCGAACCGCGAACGAAGAGAACCAGTGGAGGTGTGGGTGTCCCAGATCGCAGGCGAGCCCGGGTCGAAGGACTTCGTCGAGGTCCGGCTGCCCGCGGCGGGGGCCTACCTGTCGGTGCTGCGTACGGCCACAGCCGGACTCGCGGCCCGTTTGGACTTCACCCTCGACGAGATCGAAGATCTGCGCATCGCTGTCGACGAGGCGTGCGCGATCCTGCTGCAGCAGGCCGTCCCGGGCAGTGTGCTCAGTTGCGTCTTCCGGCTTGTCGGAGACGCCCTGTGGGTGAGCGTTTCGGCACCCACGACCGACGGCCGCGCGCCGGAGCGCGACACCTTCGCCTGGACGGTGCTGTCCGCACTGGCCGGCGAGGTCGACTCCACCGTGGCCGAGGACAAAACCGTCAGCATCAGCCTGCACAAGAAGCGCGGTGCCGGCCCCGGACAGTCGTGAGGTCCACAGATGCAGGCAGCCCACTGGGGTCAGCGTGTCCCGGCTCCCTTCGGAACCGGTAGCGGTACAACCGTGCCAACCGTGCTCGGAACGGGGGATCGCCATGAGTGATCTTGAGAGCAGCGCATCCCATGTGCGCGGCCGCGCCGTGCCTGCCCAGCAGTCAGCGCGGCAACATCCCGTGCCCCCCAACGACCGAGACGGAACGGACGCGGCGGAGCAGGATCCCATGGACCAGGACCAGCAAGGTAAGCAGGAGCTGCCGGAGCAGGCACCGCCGACAGCCGAGGCAGTGGCAGAAGCGGTGGCGGAGGCAGTGGCCGAACCCACGCCGACGCCCGAGCCCGAGCCCGCACCGGAGCGCCACGACCCGCACGACCGGGCCGGCGCCCGGGCGCTCTTCGTGCAGCTCAGCACGCTCGCACCCGGCTCCCCCGAGCGCGCCGAGCTGCGCAACCAGCTGGTGCGCATGCACCTCCCGCTGGTCGAGCACCTCGCCCGCCGCTTCCGCAACCGCGGCGAGCCGCTCGACGACCTCACCCAGGTCGCCACGATCGGCCTGATCAAGTCCGTCGACCGCTTCGACGTCGACCGCGGCGTGGAGTTCTCCACGTACGCGACTCCGACCGTCGTCGGTGAGATCAAGCGGCACTTCCGCGACAAGGGCTGGGCCGTGCGCGTCCCGCGCCGGCTCCAGGAGCTGCGGCTCTCCCTCACCACCGCCACCGGAGAGCTCTCCCAGCGGCACGGACGCGCACCCACCGTCCACGAGCTGGCCGAGCACCTCAAGATCACGGAGGAAGAGGTCCTCGAAGGCCTCGAATCCGCGAACGCCTACAGCACGCTCTCCCTGGACGTCCCCGACACGGACGACGAGTCGCCCGCCGTCGCGGACACCCTCGGCGCCGAGGACGACGCCCTGGAGGGCGTGGAGTACCGGGAGTCGCTCAAGCCGCTCCTGGAGCAGCTGGCGCCGCGCGAGAAGAAGATCCTGCTGCTCCGCTTCTTCGGCAACATGACGCAGTCGCAGATCGCCGAGGAGGTCGGCATCTCCCAGATGCACGTCTCCCGGCTGCTGGCCCGCACGCTCGCGCAACTGCGCGACAAGCTGCTTGTGGAGGAGTGACGCGGACAGTGCGGGCCGTGGCTGACGGCGGCGACACGACTGCGCCCCAAAGGGGCGCGGGGAACGGCGCGACAAGCCACCCACGGCCCGCAGACGCACGCGAACCGGCATCGCGGAGCGAACCGCTACCGCCCGATCCCGAGCGCATCGGTCGCCGCCGGGTGCACCAGCAGCACCAGCTCCGCCACCGCGGCCGCGCCCAGCGCCGCCCCCACCCCGATCATCGGCCCGCCGCTCTGGATCATCGTCCACGCCACGGGCAGCGCCACCACCTGGATGATCAGCACCGGCCCCCGGCTCCAGCGCCGCGCCCGCCACAGCCCGTACGCCGCCGCCAGCGGCATCGCCGCCAGCGCGAGTACGGTCAGCCCGCCCGCCTCCGCCTGCAGCGGACTGTCCGGGTCCCCCACGAGGCCCATGACGAGCATCACGACGCCCCACGCGGCCAGCGCCGCGCCCTCAGCACCCGCCACGGCGGCCGCGGCCGCCAGTCGCCCCGTACGCTGCCCCTGGGGGCCTGAAGTCTGTTCTGCGCTCACGCCTGCAGCGTAGCCGCACCGTCCGGCCCGTCCGGAGTCCGAGGACGGGGCGGTACCCGGGCGCGTGACTTGGCAACCGGTGGGTAATCTGGCGACCATGCGCGCTCTCCTCGTGGTCAACCCCGCCGCCACTACCACCAGCGCGCGCACGCGTGACGTGCTCGCGCACGCACTCGCCAGCGATCTGAAGCTGGAGGTCGCGCAGACCGCGTACCGCGGCCACGCGAGAGACCTGGCCCGACAGGCCGCCGAGGGCGGGGAGATCGAGCTCGTCGTCGCGCTCGGCGGCGACGGCACGGTCAACGAGGTGGTCAACGGCCTTCTGCACAACGGCCCGAACCCGGACCGGCTGCCGAAGCTCGCCGTGGTCCCCGGCGGCTCGACGAATGTGTTCGCGCGGGCGCTCGGGCTGCCGAACGACGCCGTCGAGGCGACCGGCGCCGTGCTCGACGCGCTGCGCGACCGCACCTCCCGCACCATCGGTCTCGGGCTGGTCAGCGGAACGCCGGGCACCGAGGACGAAGGGGTGCCGTCGCGCTGGTTCACGTTCTGCGCGGGCTTCGGCTTCGACGCCGGCGTCGTGGGCCGGGTCGAACAGCAGCGCGAACACGGCCGGAAGTCGACACACGCGCTTTACATACGCCAGATGATCCGGCAGTTCGTGGCCGAACCGAACCGCCGTAAGGGCGGTGGAATCACCCTGGAGCGCCCGGACACGGACCCGGTGCGGGAGCTGATCCTGGCGATAGTCTGCAACACCTCGCCGTGGACCTTCCTGGGCAACCGCCCGGTGTACGCGTCACCCCAGGCGTCCTTCGACACCGGCCTCGACCTGCTCGCTCTCTCCCGGCTGTCGACCCCCGCCGTGGCCCGCTACGCCACCCAGCTGCTGCTTTCCACTCCGGAACGCGGACCGCACGGCAAGCACGCGACGGCTCTGCACGATCTGACGGACTTCACCTTGCATTCGCAGGCGCCACTGCCGTTCCAGGTGGACGGAGACCACCTGGGACTGCGTACGAGCGCAACCTTCACAGGCGTACGCCGGGCACTGCGTGTGATTGTGTAAGCAGAACGACTTACATTCCTTTTACTCGAACGTTTAGGCTGCCCAACACCCCATGGAAGTACGGCTGTGACCTAGTCGACACCGAGGAATCAAAAAAAAGTTTCCGGAAGGGGTTGTATCCGCCGCCCAGGTTTGCGAGTCTCTTCTTGGCGATCGGAACGGCCCCTCCACAGGGGCCACCGAAGAGCCCGAATCCTCACAAACACCCCAGCGGGACCGCACCAGGAGACTGGGCGACGTCCCGTGTCGTGTCCCGGGATTCGTGAAAGCGTTCACATTCACAAGCAACCTGTATGCAACACAAGGAGATGGAGCAGCCATGGACTGGCGTCACAACGCCGTTTGCCGCGAGGAAGACCCCGAGCTCTTCTTCCCCATCGGCAACACCGGTCCTGCGCTGCTGCAGATCGAGGAAGCCAAGGCCGTCTGCCGCCGCTGCCCCGTCATGGAGCAGTGTCTGCAGTGGGCACTCGAGACCGGCCAGGACGCCGGCGTGTGGGGTGGCCTCAGCGAGGACGAGCGTCGCGCGATGAAGCGCCGCGCCGCCCGCAACCGCGCCCGCAACGCCAGCGCCTGACGCGCCCGCTTACCCCCGAGCCGCAGCGCGCAGCACCTCCTAATACGCGCAGCACCCAGCTTTAACGTAAGACGCTAGATGTTGGACGCAGAGCCCCGGCCGCTTCTCGAAGCGGCCGGGGCCTCTTGCTGTCCGCGTACGTACCACCGTGTCTACGCGTCCAGTGGAAGCTCCAGGACCACCTCGGTACCCCGCCCCTCCGCCGACGGCACCATGTCGAACGTGCCGCCGAGCTCACCGACCACCAGCGTCCGTACGATCTGCAGGCCCAGATTGCCGCCCCGCTGCGGGTCGAAGCCCTCGGGGAGCCCGCGCCCGTCGTCCCGGACGGTGATCGTCAGTTGCTGCTCGGGCCCCCGGGCGGCGGTGACCTCGACGGAGCCCTCCTCCCCCGGCCCGAAGCCGTGCTCCAGGGCGTTCTGGAGGAGTTCGGTGAGCACCATGGACAGCGGGGTCGCCACCTCGGCGGTGAGGATGCCGAAGCGGCCGGCCCGGCGGGTGACGACCTTGCCGGGTGAGATCTCGGCCACCATGGCCAGCACCCGGTCGGCGATCTCGTCGAACTCGACCCGCTCGTCCAGGTTCTGCGACAGCGTCTCGTGCACGATCGCGATCGACCCGACCCGGCGTACGGCCTCCTCAAGCGCCTCCCGGCCGCTCTCGGAGTCGATCCGCCGCGCCTGCAGCCGCAACAGCGCGGCGACGGTCTGGAGGTTGTTCTTCACCCGGTGGTGGATCTCCCGGATGGTCGCGTCCTTGGTGATCAACTCCCGCTCGCGGCGGCGCAGTTCCGTCACGTCCCGCAGCAGCACCAGCGACCCGATCCGGTTCCCCTTCGGGCTCAGCGGGATCGCCCGCATCTGGATCACCCCGCCGTTGCCCTCGAACTCCGTCTCGCGCGGCGCCCATCCGCTCGCCAGCTTCACCAGCCCCTCGTGCACCGCCCCGCGCGCCGGGGCCAGTTCGGCCGTCGTCCGGCCCAGGTGGTGGCCAACCAGGTCCGCTGCCAGGCCGAGCCGGTGGTACGCCGACAGGGCGTTCGGGCTCGCGTACTGGACCATGCCGTCCGCGTCCAGCCGGATCAGGCCGTCGCCGACCCGGGGCGAGGCGTCCATGTCGACCTGCTCGGTCGGGAAGGGGAAGGTCCCGGCCGCGATCATCTGTGCCAGGTCGGACGCGCTCTGGAGGTAGGTCAGCTCCAGCCGGCTCGGGGTCCGTACGGTCAGCAGATTCGTATTGCGGGCGATCACCCCCAGCACCCGCCCCTCCCGGCGCACCGGGATCGACTCCACCCGCACCGGCACCTCCTCCCGCCACTCCGGGTCGCCCTCCCGCACGATCCGGCCCTCGTCCAGCGCCGCGTCCAGCATCGGCCGCCGGCCGCGCGGAACCAGGTGGCCGACCATGTCGTCCTGATAGGAGGTCGGCCCGGTGTTCGGGCGCATCTGCGCCACGGACACGTACCGGGTGCCGTCGAGGGTCGGGACCCACAGGACCAGGTCGGCGAAGGAGAGGTCGGAGAGCAGTTGCCACTCCGAGACCAGCAGGTGCAGCCATTCGAGATCGGAATCATCGAGTGCGGTGTGCTGGCGTACGAGATCGTTCATGGAGGGCACACAAGTGAGCGTACCCGCGCTCATGGCAAGCGCTCACATCGCGCTTGGATCCATTCCCCACACGGGCGTTGGACGCCTTATGATCTGACTGTGTTGTTCTTGGTTTTTGTGGACAACGATGAGTGGTCTAGTCCAGAATTGAACACACGCACCATCACCAATTGCTTTGACTTCCGCCCTCCCCGCACAGGAGGACGGAGCGAGGCCCCGGCGCTCTCTGCCCTGACTGCGCCCAGGCCTCACGGTCGGCCCTACGGGCGCGCGAGGCACCGCACACCACGCGCGCTACGGTCCGACGGCAGCTCCGGGCTGCGGTGCCGGACGGGCTGAGGGTCCCGTCTCGGCGCCGCGGCCCGAAGTGATTCCGGGGCCCGAAGGCCCCCTTTTTTGATGCCGGTACACCGTCGGTGCATGCCCACCTGCGGGCCGTGGGTGGCTTGTCCACGGGTCTGCGCTGTGGATTCCTGGCCCGGTCAGTGAGTCTCCGTGACCTTCGCGAGAGCGCGCGGCGCGTCCGGGTCCTGGCCGCGCGCGATCGTCACCTCGTAGGCGAGCATCTGCAGCGGCAGGATCTCCAGAATCGGCTGGACCTCCTCGGCGACGCCTTCCGTCGGAAGGACGAAGCCGGCCGAGGCGGCCTCGACGGACTCCCGGTTGCCGATGACGACCAGGTCGGCACCGCGCCCCCGCAGCCGGTCGAGAACAGGCTGCAGCGCCTGGCCGCCCTTGCCCTCCGTGACGATGGCGATCACCGGCGAGACGTTGTCGACCATGGCGAGCGGCCCGTGCAGCAGATCCGCGCCGGAGAAGGAAAGGGCCGGAATGTAGCTGGTCTCCATCAGCTTCAGGGCGGCTTCCTTGGCCGTGGGGTAGCCGTAGCCGCGCGAGGTGAGGACGAGCCGGTCCGCGAAGCGGTAGCGCCCGGCGAGGACGCGGACCTCGTCGCGGCGGGCGAGGACCTGCTCGGCGAGTTCGGGGAGGACCTTGGCGGGGTTGCCGTCGCCGCCGCGCAGGCCTTCGACGAAGAGATAGAGGGCGAGCAGTTCAGCCGTGTACGTCTTCGTCGCCGGGAGCGCCTTTTCGGGGCCGGCCAGGACGTCGATGTGGAATTCGGAGACCTCGGCGAGCGGCGAGTCGGGGTTGTTGGTGACCGCGAGCGTCACCGCGCCCGCCTCACGGGCCGCCTTGGTGGAGGCCACGAGGTCGGGCGAGCCGCCGGACTGGCTGACGGTGATGACCAGGACGTCGGTGAGGTCGGGCTCGGCCCCGTACGCCGTGGTGGTGGACATCGATGTCAGCCCGGCCGGCTTGCCGAGCAGGATCTCGATCAGGTACTTCGCGTAGAGGGCGGCATTGTCGGAGGTGCCACGGGCGGTGAGCAGCACGAAGCGCGGGTTCCGCGCGGCGATGCGCTCGGCGACCTCGCGGATGCGGGGGGCGCCCTCTTCGAGGAGGCGGCGCAGGACCGCGGGCTGTTCGGCCATCTCACCGGACATGATCCGGCCCGGTACGGGGACGGGCTGGGCCGGAGTCGGGTCGGACATGGTCGGTGCCTCCATAGTCGTGCGGTCGTAGCCTTCAGTCCCGGCCGGCGATGACCTCCGCGGCCGCCTGCCCGCAGACGCGGGCCGCGCCGTGGGTCGCGATGTGCAGGGCGCCGGAGGGCCGCGCCTGCGGCACCCCCATCTCGACGACGACCGTGTCGGGCCGGGCGGCGAGCAGGGACCCGAGGGCCTGCGCCATCCAGGGATGGCGGTGGACGTCGCGGACCACAGCGACGATCCTACGGTCACCCGCGAGGCGCAGCACATTTGCGGTCAAAGCGTCATCCGCCCGAAAACTTCCCGTCACCGTGCCGGGGAGCAGCCGTTCCAGCTCGGCGGAGATCCCCCAGGGCGTCTCGTCGCCGACGGCGATGTTGGCGACGGGCGTGAAGGCGGCCACGTAAGGAGCCGCGTCCAGCGGTACGTACTCCTCGGTGCGGGTCACCCGCAGGGCGCGGCGGGCGGCGGCGAGGCCGATGTCCGGGTCCGGCGCCGACCCCTGTGCGGCGCCGGCCGCCGAGACGGTCCACGCCGCCAGCTCGCGCACTCGCGCGGCGGCGTCGGCGAGCCGTTCCTCCGCGAGGTCGCCCTCGCGCACCGCCCGTACGATCGCGTCGCGAAGGGCGAGGACGGTCTCCTCGTCGGCCAGTCCCCCGCCGACGCAGATGGCGTCGGCCCCGGCGGCCAGGGCCAGGACGGTGCCGCGCTCGATGCCGTACGCGTCGGCGATGGCCCGCATCTCGATGCCGTCGGTGACGATGAGGCCCTCGTAGCCGAGCTCCTCGCGCAGCAGGCCGGTCAGGACGGCGCGGCTGAGGGTGCCGGGGCGGTGGGGGTCGATGGCGGGGACGACGATGTGGGCGCTCATGACGGCCTTGGTGCCCACCGCGACGGCGGCCCGGAAGGGCAGCAGTTCGCGGGTGCGCAGGGTGGCCAGCGGCACGTCGACGCGCGGGAGGGCGTGGTGGGAGTCGACGGCGGTGTCGCCGTGGCCGGGGAAGTGCTTGGTGCAGGCGGCGACGCCGGCCGACTGCAGCCCCTCCACGTAGGCGGCGGTGTGCCGGGCCACGCGCCAGGCCTCGGCGCCGAAGGAGCGGACGCCGATGACCGGGTTCTCGGGGTCGGAGTTGACGTCGGCGGAGGGCGCCCAGTTGAGGTTGACCCCGCAGGCGGCCAGGCGGCGGCCGAGCTCGGCGGCGACGGCGCGGGTGAGCTCGGCGTCGTCGACGGCGCCGAGGGCGAGGTTGCCGGGGAAGGAGGAGCCGCCGCGGGCCTCCAGCCGGGTCACGTCGCCGCCCTCCTCGTCGGCGGCGACCAGCACGTCGGGGCGTACGTTGCGCAGCTGGGCGGTGAGCTTGGCCAGCTGCTCGGGGGACTCGATGTTGCGGGCGAACAGGGCCACGGAGCCGAGGCCTTCGCCGAGCCTGTCGAGCAGCCAGCCGGGCGCGGAGGTGCCGTGGAAGCCGGGCTGGAGGACGGTGAGCGCGTCGTGCGCGAGTGACGCGGAGGTCGAGGAGGTCACGGAGGTCATCCCTTCACCGCTCCGGCGGTGAGACCGGCGGCCATCTTGCGCTGGACGATGAGGAACAGGATGACGACCGGGATCGCCATCATCGTGGAACCGGCCATCATCGGTGCGTACTCCGTGCCGTGGCTGGTGGTGAAGCTGCTGAGCCAGACGGTGGCCGTCTGGTGCTGCTGGCTGAGCAGCATGAGGGCGTACAGGTACTCGTTCCAGGCCTGGATGAAGCCATAGATCGAGGTGGCGACCAGCCCGGGCGCGAGCAGCGGGAAGACGACGCGGACGAAGGCGCCGGTGCGGCTGCAGCCGTCGACCATCGCCGCTTCCTCCAGCTCCTTCGGGATGTTGACGATGAAGCCGCGCAGGGTCCAGACCGTGAAGGGCAGGATGAAGGTCAGGTAGGTGAGGATCAGACCGGGCAGCTTGTCGTACTGACCGAGGTCGTTGAGCAGCAGGAAGACCGGGATGATCATCGCGACCAGCGGCACCATCTGGACCGCGAGGATGCCGACGATCACGATCTTCCGGCCCCGGAAGGCGAAGCGGGAGATCGCCAGCGCCGCCAGCAGACCGACCACCAGGCCGATGCCGACCGTGCTCAGCGACACGATCAGGCTGCGGCCGACCGGTCCCCAGAAGTCCGCGATGGACAGCGCCCGGCGGAAGTTCTCCAGGGACAGGGGCCACGGTATGAAGTGCGGGTCCGGGTCGATGGCGTCCTTGGCCGGCTTGAAGGCCGTGTTGAGCATCCAGTAGACGGGGAAGCCGAAGCCGATGAAGGCCAGCAGCCCCAGGGCGTTGTAGCCGGGACGACCCGGCTTCACAGCCTTCGCAGCTTTCACGGCCGTCATTCGACCTCTCCGATCTTCAGCATCTGACGCATGTAGACGGCGACCACGCCCAGCAGCAGGGCCACGGTGATCAGGGCGATCGCCGAGCCGCCGCCGTAGTCGTTGACGACGAACGCCTTGGTGTACGAGTAGGTGGTGAGCAGCTGGAACTCCGGCTCGGGGTGGCCGCCGCGCATCAGGTAGACCTGCGGGAAGACGCCCATGTCCCAGATCACCGACAGCGTGGTCAGCATGACGATGATCGGCTTGAGGATCGGCAGCGTGACGTAGCGGAAGATGCCCAGCGCTCCCGCCCCGTCGAGACGGGCGGCCTCCTCCAGCTCCTTGGGGACCTGGGTGAGTCCGGCGCCGAGGGTGATCGCGACGAAGGGCACCGCGCCCCAGACCACCAGCAGCATGATGACGGCGAGGCCCTGCGGGCCGGTGGCGAACCAGTTGTGGCCGTCGAAGTCGACGCCCGGCAGCCTGCTGATCAGCCAGTTGAGGACGCCGTAGTCGCTGTCGAACATCCACTTGAAGACGGTGACGGCGACGATGACCGGCATCGCCCAGCTGGCCACCAGGGCGATGTTGACCAGGGTCTTCACCCACGGGGACACCCGCTGCAGGAGCAGCGCCAGCAGCATCCCCAGCACCATGGTGAGCAGCACCGCGCCGCCCGCGAACCACACGGTCCGCCAGACGACGGACCAGAACTCGCCGTCCCCGAGGATCGAGCTGAAGTTGCCGAACCCGGCCCATTCGGCGGGCTTGAAGCCCCACAGCTGGGGTTGCCCGAAGTGCTGGAAGGACAGGGTGACCAGTCTGACGAGCGGATAGCCCAGGACGAGCAGCAGCACCAGCAGCGTCGGGGCGAGCAGCAGCCAGGGCACACCGGCGGCGCCGGCAGCCGAACGCCGCTTGCCCGGTCTGGGGGCCGCATGGAGCGGGGGCGGTGATGAGTGCCGCGTCGGCGGCACCTTTGTGGTGGTGGTTTCGGCGGCACTCATCACGTACTGCTCCTCAGCGATCCCTCGTCGAACCGTCGTACGGTCAGCTGTTGTTGATGACCTTGTCGATCGCCGTGTCGGCGTCCGCCGTCGCCTCGGCGACGGTCTTCTTGCCGGTGGCGATGGACTGCAGCATGTCCTGGAGGATCTGCGCCTTCTCGACGTTGCTCCAGCCGGTCGCGGCCGGGATGAACCAGCTGCTCTCGGCGGCGGTCGCGGTGGCCTTGGTGGCCTCGACCGACTTCAGAGGAGCCAGCTGGGTCGTGTTGTTGGGCAGGTTGCCCTTGCCGATCAGGACCTTCTGGCCGGCGGTGCCGGTGAAGTCGTTGATCCACTCGGCCGCCAGGTCCTGGGCCTTGGACTTGACCGGGACGGCCAGGTCGGAGCCGCCGAGGAAGACCGGCATGTTCTTGCCGGACGGGCCCGGGAAGACGAACTGGGCCAGGTTGGTCTTGAGCTTGCCGCCGGTCTTGTCGACCTTCGGGTCGGCGGCCGCGCCGCCCTCCCAGCTGGCGCCGTAGATCATCGCGGACTTGCCCTGGCCGAACACGATGTAGCGGTCGGACTCGTCCTTGGTGAGGTCGCCGTGCATGTACTTGCCGATGGCGGCCTTCCAGGCGGTCAGGCCCTTGACCGACTCGGCGCTGGACAGGCTCGCGGTGAACTTGCCGCCGCCGGAGTCGGTGGCGATGGCGCCGCCGGCGTCGTAGACGAAGGACATCGCCGCGTACCAGTCACGGGAGGGCTGGTACCAGGCGCTGAACTTGCTGCCGTTCTTCTCCTGGATCTTGTCCAGGTCGGCGGTCAGCTCGGTGTAGGTGGTCGGGGTGGTGGTGACCCCGGCCTTCTTGGCGATGTCCGTGCGCCAGGCGGCGACGCGGGCACCGGCGTAGTACGGGACGCCGTAGGTCTTGCCCGCGTACTCGCCGGAGGCCTTGAGGCCGTCCAGCCAGGCGGAGGAGTTGTCGAACTTGGAGGCGTCGAGTTCGGCGAAGGCACCCTTGATCTCGTAGCCGAGCATCTCGGTGTTGCCCATCTCGATCACGTCGGGGGCCTTGTCCGAGGCGAGCACCGCGTCGAACTTCGTGTTCTTGTCGCCCCAGGCGTAGTACTCGTGCTTGACGGTGACGCCGGGGTGCGCCTTCTTCAGCGCTGCGTCGGCCTGCTTGACCAGCTCAGGCCAGTTGTTCTGTGCGTCGACGGTGAGCCAGACAGTGATGGATTTCGGCGTCGACTCTGCCTTGTCGGACGCCTTGTCCGAACCGCAGGCCGCAACGCCGACGACCATTCCCGCGAGACCGATCGCGGCGATCAGCTTGCGCTTCACAACACCCTCCCCAGGGCCAGGGTTACCAAGTGGTGTAGACCAGTGGTCCAGAGCTTGGCCTAGACCTTTCGGGGTGTCAAGGGTGTATAAGAACCCCTGGCGTGTCCGTTATCGGACCGACACCTGGGCCTGGCCCGCACGCCCGGCACGGCCCGTGCCACGATGTGGGTTTCAGCAGTAACGGAGGAAGCATGAGCAGCGGCGGGGAACCCGAAGTGCAGGGAACACAGGTCGCACCACAGGGCGCGCAGGCCCTGGACGGAACGGACAACGGCGCCGCGGTCGCGGGGCGGAGCGCGCGCGTGCCCAAGTACTACACGCTCAAGCGGCATTTGCTGGAGCTCACCCAGACCATGCCGCCCGGCTCGCCGGTGCCGCCCGAGCGCACCCTGGCCGCCGACTTCGACACCTCGCGTACGACGGTGCGCCAGGCCCTGCAGGAACTGGTCGTCGAGGGCCGGCTCGAACGCATCCAGGGCAAGGGCACCTTCGTCGCCAAGCCCAAGGTCTCGCAGGCGCTCCAACTCACCTCGTACACCGAGGACATGCGCGCCCAGGGCCTGGAGCCGACCTCCCAGCTGCTGGACATCGGCTACATCACCGCCGACGACCGGCTCGCCGAGCTGCTCGACATGAAACCCGGCGGGCGCGTGCTGCGTATCGAGCGCCTGCGGCTGGCCAACAGCGAGCCGATGGCGATCGAGACCACCCACCTGTCGGCCAAGCGCTTCCCGGCGCTGCGTCGCAGCCTCACCAAGTACTCCTCGCTCTACACCGCTCTCGCCGAGGTTTACGACGTACGCCTCGCAGAAGCGGAGGAGACCATCGAGACCTCGCTGGCCACCCCGCGCGAGGCCGGACTGCTCGGCACCGATGTGGGTCTGCCGATGCTGATGCTGTCCCGGCACTCCATCGACACCACCGGCGAACCGGTGGAGTGGGTGCGGTCGGTGTACCGGGGCGACCGGTACAAGTTCGTCGCGCGCCTGCAGCGGCCGCAGGGCTGAGTCCGGGGCCCGGGGCCCTGGGCCCCGGCGCTGTCCGGATGTACGCGGGCCCCATAGCCAGATCGACCGGTTGGTTTTACATTCCGCCCCATGAGTGCACTCAGGGGACGGACTCTGGCCGTTTGGGCACTGGTTGCGTTGGTCGGCGCCCTCGGCTGGGCGATGCTGGCGCTGGCGCGGGGCGAGGAGGTGTCGGCCGCCTGGATGGTGGCGGCGGCACTGGGCTCGTACGCCATCGCGTACCGCTTCTACTCGCGCTTCATCGCCGGCAAGGTGCTGCGGCTCGACAAGACCCGCGCCACCCCGGCCGAGCGGCTGGACAACGGGATCGACTACCACCCCACCGACCGGCGGGTGCTGCTCGGCCACCACTTCGCGGCGATAGCGGGGGCCGGGCCGCTGGTCGGGCCGGTGCTGGCGGCGCAGATGGGGTATCTGCCCGGCACGATCTGGATCATCGTCGGGGTGATCTTCGCGGGTGCGGTACAGGACATGGTGACGCTCTTCTTCTCCATGCGTCGCGACGGCAAGTCCCTGGGCCAGATGGCCCGGGACGAGATCGGCCCGGTGGGCGGGGCGGCCGCGCTGATCGCAGTCTTCGCCATCATGATCATCCTGCTGGCGGTGCTGGCCCTGGTGGTCGTCAACGCCCTCGCCGGGTCACCCTGGGGCACCTTCTCCATCGCCATGACCATCCCCATCGCCCTGCTCATGGGCTTCTACCTGCGGGTGCTGCGGCCGGGCCGGGTCACCGAGGTCTCGCTGATCGGCGTCGCCCTGCTGCTGCTCGCGATCGTGGCGGGCGGGTGGGTGAACGAGTCGTCGTGGGCGAGCGCTTTCACGCTGAGCCCGGGGACCCTGGTGATCTGGCTGGTCGCTTACGGCTTCGTCGCCTCCGTCCTGCCGGTGTGGATGCTGCTTGCTCCTCGCGACTATCTCTCGACCTTCATGAAGATCGGCACCATCGCCCTGCTCGCGCTGGGCGTCGTCATCGCCCTGCCCGCGATGAAGATGGACGCGGTCACCGACTTCGCCTCCAACGGCAAGGGGCCGGTCTTCGCCGGGTCGTTGTTCCCCTTCGTCTTCATCACCATCGCCTGCGGAGCCCTGTCCGGCTTCCACTCACTGGTCTCCTCGGGGACGACCCCGAAGATGATCCAGAAGGAGACCCAGGTCCGGATGATCGGCTACGGGTCGATGCTGATGGAGTCCTTCGTCGCCATCATGGCGATCACGGCGGCCTGCATCATCGACCCGGGGCTGTACTTCGCCATGAACTCCCCCGCCGGTGTCGTCGGCACCACCGTCCAGTCCGCCTCGCAGGCCGTCACCGGGCTCGGATTCAGCATCACACCAGCTCAACTGGCCGCTGCCGCGAAGGCCGTGGAGGAGCAGTCGCTGCTCTCGCGCACGGGCGGGGCGCCCACGCTCGCCGTCGGCATGTCGGAGATCTTCTCGAAGGTCGTCGGCGGGAACGGCCTCAAGGCCTTCTGGTATCACTTCGCGATCATGTTCGAGGCGCTGTTCATCCTCACGACGGTGGACGCCGGGACCCGGGTCGGCCGCTTCATGCTCCAGGACATGCTGGGCAATGTCATCAAGCCCTTCCGCAATGTCAGCTGGCGGCCCGGGGTGTGGGCGGCCAGCGCGATCGTGGTCGGCGCCTGGGGCTACTTCCTCTGGGTCGGCGTCCACGAACCGCTCGGCGGCATCAACCAGCTCTTCCCGCTCTTCGGCATCGCCAACCAGCTGCTGGCCGCCGTCGCCCTGGCCGTCTGCACGACGCTGCTCATCAAATCCGGAAGGCTCAAGTGGGCCTGGGTGACCGGCGTTCCGCTCGCCTGGGACGCCACCGTCACCCTCACCGCCAGCTTCCAGAAGGTCTTCTCCGGCGACCCCCGGCTGGGCTTCTTCGCCCAGCGCACCCGCTACGCCGACGCGATCGACGCCGGCACGGTGCTGCCACCGGCGAAATCCATGGCCGACATGCACACCGTCGTCACCAACTCCACGGTCGACGGCGTCCTCTCCGCCTTCTTCGCGGTCCTCGTCATCCTCGTCCTGGCCGACGCCGCCCGCGTCTGCGTCGCATCCGTCCGGCGGCCAGCGGCGACCACCCTCAAGGAGGCCCCGCACCTGCCGTCCCGGATCGTCGCTCCATCCGGGCTGATCCCCACGAGGGAGGAGAAGGCGGAGCAACTGGCCGCGGTCGGAGAGGAGTCGCGGTGAGGAGGATCGCCTCGGCCCTGGCCCGCGTCCCGCGCACAGCGCGGTGGTACGTACGGGAGCTGACCGGCGAGGCGGCGTACGAGCACTACGCCGCCCACGCCCGGCGGCACGATCCGGGCGGGGCCCTGCTGACCCGCCGGGAGTTCGAGCGCCGCCGCACCGACGCGCGGGAGGCCGATCCGCGCGAGGGCTTCCGCTGCTGCTGAGGGCCGCGGACGCGGACGCGGTCTGGACGACCAGTTGATCTCTGCCCTAGATTTCCTGCGCATTACAGGGACCTGTGGGACCACCTGTGGGACAGAGAGAGACGGAGCCGCAGCCGTGTCCGATTCACCTTTGCCAGGAACGGACGGCCGCTTGCCGGTCGTCACACCGACGCGCGTCATCGCCGGCGTGTGCTTGTTCATACCCTTCGTCGCCATGCTGTGGGTCGGCTCGTACGCGAAGCTCACACCCGAGTTCATCGGCATCCCGTTCTTCTACTGGTACCAGATGCTCTGGGTGTTCCTGTCGTCCGCGCTGACCTTCACCGCGTACGTGCTGATCCGCCGCGAAGAGCGCGCACGCAAGGGGGAGCAGGCATGAAGGACGGCGTGAACGGCGTCGCACTCGCCGTCTTCATCATCTTCTTCCTGGCCGTCACGGTGATGGGCTTCTACGCCGCCCGCTGGCGCAAGGCCGACAACGCCCTCCACCTGGACGAGTGGGGCCTGGGCGGCCGCTCCTTCGGCTCCTGGGTCACCTGGTTCCTGCTCGGTGGCGACCTCTACACCGCCTACACCTTCGTCGCGGTCCCGGCCGCCGTCTACGCGGCGGGCGCCGCCGGCTTCTTCGCCGTCCCGTACACGATCCTCGTCTACCCGCTGATCTTCACCTTCCTGCCCCGCCTGTGGTCCGTCTCCCACAAGCACGGCTACGTCACCACCTCCGACTTCGTGCGCGGCCGCTTCGGCTCCAAGAGCCTGTCGCTGGCGGTCGCGATCACCGGCATCCTCGCCACGATGCCCTACATCGCCCTCCAGCTGGTCGGCATCCAGGCCGTCCTCGACGTGATGGGCGTCGGCGGCGGGGCGTCGGGCAACTGGTTCGTCAAGGACCTCCCGCTGCTCATCGCCTTCGGCGTCCTGGCCGCGTACACCTACTCCTCCGGGCTGCGGGCCCCCGCCCTGATCGCCTTCGTCAAGGACACCCTGATCTACATCGTCATCGCGGTGGCGATCATCTACATCCCGTACAAACTCGGCGGCTTCGACGACATCTTCGCCAAGGCCGGTGACGCGTACGCCCAGGTCAACCCCGCCACCGGCAAGCCGCGCGGCGCCCTGGCCCCCGGCGAGGGCGCCCAGTGGGCGTACGGGACGCTGGCGATGGGCTCGGCCCTGGCCCTGTTCATGTACCCGCACTCGGTGACGGCCGTCCTGTCCGGCAGGAGCCGCAACGTGATCCGCCGGAACACGACCGTGCTGCCGCTGTACTCGCTGATGCTCGGGCTGCTGGCGATGCTCGGGTTCATGGCCCTGGCGAGCGGCGTCGGGAAGGGCGTCGTCGGCTACAACGGCCAGCTCGCCATCCCGCAGCTCTTCGAGAACATGTTCCCCTCGTGGTTCGCGGGGGTCGCCTTCGCCGCGATCGGCATCGGCGCGCTGGTCCCGGCCGCGATCATGTCCATCGCCGCCGCCAATCTCTTCACCCGCAACATCTACAAGGACTTCCTCAAGCCCGACGCCACTCCCGAGCAGGAGACCAAGGTCAGCAAGCTCGTCTCCCTGCTGGTCAAGGTCGGCGCCCTCGCCTTCGTCCTCACCATGGACAAGACGGTGGCCATCAACTTCCAGCTCCTCGGCGGCATCTGGATCCTCCAGACCTTCCCCGCCCTCGTCGGCGGCCTCTTCACCCGCTGGTTCCACCGCTGGGCCCTGCTGGCCGGCTGGGCCGTCGGCATGGCCTACGGCACGTGGACCGCGTACGGCGTCGCCAGCCCCGCCCAGAAGCACTTCGGCGGGTCCTCCGACACGATTCCCGTGATCGGTCAGATCGGCTACATCGGCCTGACGGCCTTCCTGCTGAACGCGGTCGTGGCGGTGGCCCTCACCTTCGCCCTGCGGGCCCTCAAGGCGCCGGAGGGCCTGGACGAGACGGCCCCGGCCGACTACACGGCCGACGCGGACGACGCCGGCGAGACCGGCGACACCGACGTCAAGCCGGCAGACCCGGTCCCAGTGGCCTGAGTTCCGGGGTCCGGGGGCTCTGCCCCTGGACCCCGACCCGGCTAACCCGCCGGCACCCGGAACGTGCGCCGGTACGCCTGCGGCGTCGTCCCCACCCACCGCCCGAAGTGATGCCGCAGTGTCGCCGCGTTGCCGAACCCCGCCCGCGCGGCGATCGTGTCGACCGTGTCGTCCGTGCCCTCCAGCAACTCCCGGGCGAGCAGCACCCGCTGCCCGAGCAGCCACCGGTACGGCGTGGTCCCCGTCTCCTGCTGGAACCGCCGCGCGAAGGTCCGCGGCGACATGTGCGCGCGCTCCGCCAGCTCCTCCACCGTGACCTCACGGTCGAGGTGCCGCTCCATCCACCCGAGGACCTCGCCCA
Organism: Streptomyces sp. NBC_01537; assembly: GCF_045040445.1. NCBI lineage: Bacteria > Bacillati > Actinomycetota > Actinomycetes > Kitasatosporales > Streptomycetaceae > Streptomyces > Streptomyces sp. NBC_01537. Next base: position 3,345,988 of record NZ_CP109392.1, read on the forward strand.
CCGTGTCGCACTGCGTGCGGCTGGGCACCGGCCGGTCGACGTACTGCGCCTGGCCGCCCTCCCGGTGCGGCGGCACGACCATCCGTCGGGCGATCGCGCTGGCGACGGCGCTGCCCTGCTCCTTGCGTACGAGGTGCAGGCAGGCGTCGATTCCGGCGGCAGTGCCGGCCGAGGTGATCACCGGGTCCTCGTCCACGTAGAGCACATCGGGCTCGATCCGCGCGAGCGGAAACCTCCGCGCGAGCGCATCCGTGTGCCGCCAGTGCGTCGTGCACCCGCGCCCGTCGAGCAGTCCGGCGGCGCCGAGCACAAAGGCCCCGGAGCAGACGCTGAGCACCCGCGCGCCACGCTCGACCGCGTCGCGCAGGGCGAGCAGCAGATCAGCCGGATACGTCTCCTGCTCCGGCAGGTTGCAGCCGGCGGGAATGGCGATGAGATCGGCTTCGGCGAGCCGGTCCAGCCGGTACGGGGTGTCGATGGTGAAGCCGCCGTGCACCTGGACCGGCGACCGCTCGGCGGCGACCACGGCGAAGTCGTACACCGGCAGGCCCTGTTCGCTCCGGTCGACCCCGAAGACCTCGCATACCACGCCGAACTCGAAGGGGTGGACCCCGTCCAGGAGCACGACAGCGACGTTTTTCAGCATGGGTCCAGTGTCACACAGGCGTGGCAGGAATTCGAGGTAGTACGGCAGTCCTGCCACTCCCATCCCCGGGCCGGGAGGAGCACATTGGATGCATGAACACATACCTCGCCTTCGCAGCCGTCATCGCCTTCTTCCTCGTCATCGCCGCCCCCGTCCTCGTGGGCCTGGCCCACGAGCGCCGCATCGACCGCCAGCTGCGCGCGGCCCGCGCCGCCGAGGCCGCCCGCGACGAGTGGGTCATCGCGGCCTGACCCAGGACCTGTCCGGTCTCCGGGTGCCGGACCCCTGCGTCAGACTGGCCCGATGGACATCACCATCCGCCACGCACGGCCCGATGAACTCACGGCCGTCGGAGAGATCACCGCACGGGCCTACGCGGCCGTGCTCCCCGAGGGCGACAGCTACCTCGAGGAGCTGCGCAATGCCCGGCACCGCGCCGAGCACACCGAACTGCTGGTCGCCGTGGACACGGCGGACGGCGGCGGCGATGTGCTCGGCAGTGTCGCGTTCGTGCCCCACGGCTCGGCCTATACGGAGGTGGCCCGGGACGGCGAGGGCGAGTTCCGGATGCTGGCCGTGAACCCGGCGCACCAGGGCCGGGGCGCGGCCGACGCGTTGGTGCGGGCGTGCGTGAACCGGGCTCGGGAGCTCGGTATGTCCCGGATCGTCATATCGACCGGCCCGCGCATGCACACCGCCCACCGGCTCTACGAACGCCTCGGCTTCGCCCGCCTGCCCGAGCGGGACTGGACCCCGGTGCCGGGCATTCATCTGCGCTGCTATTCCCTGGAGCTCGTCACGGATCTGTGAGCTCGGCAACACGCCGGACACAACATCTGGGGGTGCCTCCGAAGGGCACCACTAGATGTATGCTCAGCAGCGCTGCCACCGCAGGGGAATCCGGTGAGAATCCGGAGCTGCCCCGCAACGGTGAGCGGGCTGCGTTCCTGCGTGCCCGCAAGTCCGGCCGCCTGCCGGCAGCGCACCCGAGAACCCACTCCCGGGTGCCGTCATGTCCGGGCCTCGCGGATTGGGCCGGTGGACGCGCCGCGGCATGCCCTGCTGCCCGTGTGCGCTCACCTTCCCTCGTGCGGCCGCCGTACGAGGGAGAGAGCACACGTGACCATCGCGCCCGCCGCACCGCCTGCCGCAGCAGAAGTCCCTTCTGTGGGAACCGCCCTGCTGCGCATCCTGACGGAGCTCACCGCCGACCTCCCCGACACCGACCCCGGCCGGGTCGCCGCCGCCGTGCTGCGCGGCCGCAGCGCCGTCGCCGACGAGGCCGAGCTGCGCATGCTGGCCATCGAGTCCGCCGCCGGGCTCATCTCCGAGGACCCGCAGTACTCCCGGCTCGCCGCGCGCCTGCTCACCCGCGCCATCGCCGACGAGGCGGCCGGACAGGGCGTCACCTCCTTCACCACCTCCATCGCGGTCGGCCACCGCGAGGGTCTGATCGCCGACGGCACCGCCGAATTCGTGCATGCGCATGCGGCCCGCCTGAACGCGCTGATCGACCCGACCGCGGACGACCTGTTCGGCTATTTCGGCCTGCGCACGCTGCACAGCCGCTACCTGCTGCGCCACCCCATCACCCGCCAGGTCATCGAGACCCCGCAGCACTTCCTCCTGCGCGTCGCCTCCGGCCTCGCCGAGGACCACAGCGCCCGCGCCGCCGACGAAGTCGCCGCTCTCTACGCCCTGATGAGCCGCCTGGATTACCTCCCCAGTTCCCCGACGCTCTTCAACTCCGGCACCCGGCACCCCCAGATGTCGTCCTGCTACCTCCTGGACTCCCCCCTCGACGAGCTGGACTCCATCTACGACCGCTACCACCAGGTCGCCCGCCTCTCCAAGCACGCCGGCGGCATCGGCCTCTCGTACAGCCGCATCCGCTCCCGCGGCTCCCTCATCCGGGGCACCAACGGCCACTCCAACGGCATCGTCCCGTTCCTGAAGACCCTGGACGCCTCGGTCGCCGCCGTGAACCAGGGCGGCCGGCGCAAGGGCGCCGCCGCGGTCTACCTGGAGACGTGGCACTCCGACATCGAGGAGTTCCTGGAACTGCGCGACAACACCGGTGAGGACGCCCGGCGTACGCACAACCTCAACCTCGCGCACTGGATCCCCGACGAGTTCATGCGCCGGGTCGACACCGACGGCCAGTGGTCGCTGTTCTCCCCCTCCGACGTCCCCGAGCTGGTCGACCTGTGGGGCGATGAGTTCGACGCGGCGTACCGCAAGGCCGAGGCGGCCGGACTCGCCCAGAAGACCATGCCCGCCCGGGACCTGTACGGCCGGATGATGCGCACCCTCGCGCAGACCGGCCAGGGCTGGATGACCTTCAAGGACGCCTCCAACCGCACCGCCAACCAGACCGCCGAGCCGGGCCACACGGTCCACTCCTCCAACCTGTGCACCGAGATCCTGGAGGTGACGGACGACGGGGAGACCGCCGTCTGCAACCTCGGCTCGGTCAACCTGGGCGCCTTCGTGGTGGGCGAGGGCGCCGACGGAGACATCGACTGGGAGCGCCTGGACGCCACCGTCCGTACCGCCGTGACCTTCCTGGACCGGGTCGTCGACATCAACTTCTACCCGACCGAGCAGGCCGGCCGCTCCAACTCCCGCTGGCGCCCCGTCGGCCTGGGCGCGATGGGCCTGCAGGACGTCTTCTTCAAGCTGCGGCTGCCCTTCGACTCCGCCGAGGCGAAGGCCCTGTCCACCAAGCTCGCCGAGCGCATCATGCTCACCGCCTACGAGGCCTCGGCGGACCTCGCCGAGCGCAACGGCCCCCTCCCCGCCTGGGAGAAGACCCGCACGGCACAGGGCGTCCTGCACCCCGACCATTACGGCGTGACCGTGAGCTGGCCCGAGCGCTGGGACGCCCTGCGCGCGCGCATCGCAAAAACCGGCATGCGCAACTCGCTTCTCCTGGCGATCGCGCCCACCGCCACCATCGCCTCGATCGCGGGCGTCTACGAATGCATCGAGCCGCAGGTCTCCAACCTCTTCAAGCGCGAGACGCTCTCCGGTGAGTTCCTCCAGGTCAACTCCTACCTCGTGGACGACCTCAAGAAGCTCGGCGTCTGGGACACCCAGACCCGCGAGGCGCTGCGCGAGGCCAACGGCTCCGTCGAGGCCTTCTCCTGGATCCCCGCCGAGGTGCGCGCGCTGTACCGCACCGCCTGGGAGCTCCCCCAGCGCGCCCTGATCGACATGGCCGCCGCCCGTACCCCGTACCTGGACCAGAGCCAGTCCCTGAACCTCTTCCTGGCCTCGCCCACCATCGGCAAGCTCAGCTCGATGTACGCGTACGCCTGGAAGCAGGGCCTGAAGACCACGTACTACCTGCGTTCCCGCCCGGCCACCCGCATCGCGCAGTCCGCGCGGGCGGCGGCACCCATTCCCGTACAGCAGGCGGCCCCCGACGCCGACGCGATCGCCTGCTCCCTGGAAAACCCCGAGTCCTGCGAGGCCTGCCAGTAATGAGCTCCACCACCACCGAGAAGCACCTCCTCGACCCGGGCTTCGAGCTGACCCTGCGTCCGATGCGCTACCCGGACTTCTACGAGCGCTACCGCGACGCCATCAAGAACACCTGGACCGTGGAGGAGGTCGACCTCCACTCCGACGTCGCCGACCTCGCCAAGCTCTCCGCCGGGGAGCAGCACATGATCGGCCGCCTCGTCGCCTTCTTCGCGACCGGCGACTCGATCGTGGCCAACAACCTGGTCCTGACCCTCTACAAGCACATCAACTCCCCCGAGGCGCGGCTGTACCTGTCGCGGCAGCTCTTCGAGGAGGCCGTGCACGTCCAGTTCTATCTGACCCTCCTGGACACCTACCTCCCCGATCCGGACGAGCGCGCCGCCGCCTTCGACGCGGTCGAGAACATCCCTTCCATCCGCGAGAAGGCCCAGTTCTGCTTCAAGTGGATCAACGAGGTCGAGAAGCTGGACTCCCTCCAGTCCAAGGCCGACCGCCGCCGCTTCCTGCTCAACCTGATCTGCTTCGCGGCCTGCATCGAGGGCCTGTTCTTCTACGGCGCCTTCGCCTACGTCTACTGGTTCCGCTCCCGCGGCCTGCTGCACGGCCTGGCCACGGGCACCAACTGGGTTTTCCGCGACGAGTCCATGCACATGGACTTCGCCTTCCATGTCGTCGACACCGTCCGCCGGGAGGAGCCCGACCTCTTCGACGACGACATGGCCAAGGAGGTCACCGGCATGCTGGAGGAGGCCGTGGAGGCCGAGCTCCAGTTCGCCCGCGACCTGTGCGGCGAGGGGCTGCCCGGTATGAACACCGAGTCCATGCGCGAGTACCTCCAGTGCGTCGCCGACCAGCGGCTCGTACGCCTCGGGCTGCCCGCCCGCTACGGCTCGGAGAACCCTTTCTCCTTCATGGAGCTCCAGAACGTCCAGGAGCTGACCAACTTCTTCGAGCGCCGCGCCTCCGCATACCAGGTCGCCGTCGAAGGCTCGGTCTCCTTCGACGACGACTTCTGATCCGCTTCCGATCCGCCGATCTGATCCGCTGATCTGGCACGCTGGTCAGGTCGTCAGCCCCGCCCGGTTGCGTCGGGCGGGGCTGACGCGTGTGCGGGCGACGGTCAGCTCGCGGTGACCATGAGGCCGGCCATCATGCCCTCGTCCTCGTGCTGGGCGAGATGGCAGTGGAGCATGTACATGTACGTGTCGTCGGTGTAGTCGGTGAACTCCATCGCGATCACGACGGTCCCGGTGCCGATGACCTCGACGGTGTCCTTCCAGCCGAGGTCGACTCCGCTGGCGGCGGTTCCGTTGATCGAGATGACCTGGAACGGCACGTCGTGCAGATGGAACGAGTGCTCCAGCTGCGTGCTGTTCTTGATGGTCCAGATCTCCTTGGCGCCGAGGGTCGTCATGATCATGTTGGCTTCCATGGCCGCCTCGGTGGTGCCCGCGACGCCGTTGATGAGCATGGTCGCCCCGGACTGGCCGAGGGTGATGGTGCGGGCCGTGAAACTGCTGGTGTCGTAGCGGGTGATGGTGTTGAGCGTGTCGGGCAGGTCCGCCGGGGTGTCGGAGGAGCTGTCCGTGATCGACAGGATCGGGTAGGTGCCGCTGCCGCCGGCTATCCAGCCGGTGGTGATGACCGCCTGGATGGTGGGCGCGTCGGCGGCGTCGATGACGACCTCGGCGCGGGAGCCCGCGACCAGGCGGATCGTGGACACCTCGGTGGCCGAGGTGAGGTAGCCCTGCTCGGTGGCGACCTGGGTGAGGGTGGCGCCGTCGCTCCGCTGGATGGTGATGATGTCCGACAGCGAGGCGTTGAGGAAGCGCAGCCGGATGCGGCGCTTGGTCGCGGCGAAGGTGAACGTGGTGTTGTCCGCGTTGACGCCGTTGACGAGGACCGGGAAGACCAGGCCTGATGTCCGGTACCCCGCGACGTCGTACTTGACGTCGCCCGCGGCGGACGAGGCCAGGCACTGCAGGATGACCGGGATGTCGTCCACGCCGTACTCGCTGGGGAGCGCGGCGGAGGCGTCCGAGTCGTCGTCGACGATGAGCATCCCGGCCAGGCCCTGGGAGACCTGCTTGGCGGTGGTGCCCAGCGCGTGCGGGTGGTACCAGAGGGTGGCGGCTTCCTGGTTGATCGTGAAGGCCGGGCTCCAGGTCTCGCCGTTGGCGAAGGCGACCTGCGGTCCGCCGTCGACCTTGGCGGGGACGTGGGCGCCGTGCCAGTGGACGGTGGTGTCCGCGCCGAGGTTGTTGGTGACGTCCATCCGGACGCTGTCCCCGTTGGACACCCTGATGGTCGGGCCGAGGTAGGAGCCGTTGAAGCCCGCGCTGCTGCTCGTCACCCCGCTGATCACTTCGTGTGTGCCGGTCTGCATGTCGAGCGTGTAGACGTCGACGCCGTCCGTGGTGGTCGGGCTGAGCAATTCGGGGATGGTGAGAGCGGTGGTCGCGGTGGCCGCCGCCGCCGGATCTCCGCCGGAGAGGGAGATGAGGGAAAGCGCGGAAGTAACTCCCGCGAGGGCGGTCCCGCCGCCCACTAAGCCACTGATGAACCGACGCCGGTTGAGTTGCGGCCCCGCCGCAAGATCTCTTATTTCCATGAGGCGGGAGCGTGGTCCCTCCGTCTTTGAATTCCATAAGAACCAGGTAAACTTTCGACTGTCATCCCTGAGTTTTTCTTGGAATTGACCATGGGCAATCCGGACCCGAACGCACAGACCAGGACGAGCAGTTATCTCACCACGACATGAGTGCGGTGAGTACCAGGACCGGTCTTTCAGGCTGTTTTCCACCGACGGTCTAGGGTGTTGCCCACAACGCGCGGAGCATTCGCACATTGCTTTCTGGAATATATTCGATTCCGTCAGGGAAGAGGCATGACAGATCGACAGGGACCCAGCATCCGGCAAAAGCACCTGGGATCCGAACTGCGGAAGCTCCGCGAGTCGGCGAGGATTTCACAGAAATATGCGAGCGAGCATATAGACGGCGGACAGGCCAAGCTCTCCAAGATCGAGACGGGACGCCAGCACATCCGCCGCCTCGAACTGATCGCCCTGCTCGACCTCTACAAGGTGGGCGACCAAGCCCTGCGCGAATCGCTCTTGTCCCTCTTACGGGACACCCGGAAGAAGGGCTGGTGGCACCAGCACGACGACACCCTCGACGCGGACGCCCGCGAGATGCTCTCCCTGGAGGCGGACTGCGACCGGATCGCCCACTTCAGCGGCACGATCGTCCCCGACCTCCTCCAGACCCCCGAGTACGCCCGCGCCCTCATCGAAGGCCTCGGCCCCCACCTCCCGCAGGAACAGGTACGGCACCGCGTCGAACTGCGCATGCAGCGCCAGCGGATCCTCGACCGCGACCCGCCCCCGCAGTTCATCTGCGTCCTCGACGAGGGCGTTCTGCGCCGCCCGGTCGGAGGGCCGGAGGTGATGGCCGCCCAGCTCCGCAGACTCGTCGTCCTGGGCCACCGGCCGAGGACCCTCCTACAGGTCGTGCCGCTGCGCCGGGGAGTCCATCCAGGGCTCCACGGGACGTTCCGGGTGCTCTTCCACTCGTCCTCCACCGCGCTCGACGTCCTCGAAGTGACCGACTCGACCGGCAGCCGCTACCTCCACGACGACGCACACGTCGAGACCCACCGCATCCTCTTCGACGAAGTCCGGGCAGCCGCCCTGCCCTCGCGTGATTCCCTTGAACTGATCACGCACATCGCCACTACGCTGGCGTCCACGGCAGGCAACACCGCGTGACCGCACGACCGCACGAACCGGACGGGGAGGAACCCGGCATGTCAGAGCAGGCGCAGGACCACGCGCAGGAGTCGGAGCAGGAGCGCGCCGCGCGCAAGGAGGCCGAGAAGAACGAGCTGTACGGGATGGACATCTCCGGCGTGACCTGGGTCAGCGCCGGCGGCGACCCCGCCGAGGGGCAGGTCGAACTCGCCTTCCTGGAGGGCGGAGCCGTCGCCATGCGCAATTCGGCCGAGCCGGAGGGGCCGGTGCTGCGCTACACGGCCGCCGAGTGGCGGGCGTTCCAACTCGGCGCCATCGACGGCGAGTTCGACATCTAGGTCCTGTCCAGCGAAGTGGACCCTCACCGCAGCAGATTGACGCTCGCCAGCACCGTGAAGAGCAGCACCAGCCGCTCGAACAGCTTCTGGTCGATGCGGTGGACGACGACCCGGCCGATGTACGCCCCCGCGAGCACCGCCCCCGCGAGCAGGGCGTCCCGCGCCAGCGACTGGCCGTCGATCAGCCCCAGCCCGATGCTGAACGGAAGCTTGAACAGGTTCACGATGAGGAAGAACCAGGCGCCCGTGCCGAGGAAGCCGAGCATCGTGTAGCCGGCCGACAGCAGGTACAGGGACATCGCCGGGCCGCCCGCGTTGGCCACCATCGTCGTGAAGCCCGCGAGGAGGCCGAAGACCAGCGCCCGGCCGTGGTGCGGGCGCCGTGGTCCGGCACCGGGTCCGGCATCAGGTCCGGCATCGGGAACGTCCTCCCGCGCCCGGCGCCGCTGCCACACGTGGTAGACCGCCATCGCCAGCAGAAAGCCGCCGATCGTACGCCGCATGACGATGTCGTCGACCAGCGCCACGAACACCGCCCCCACCAGCACCCCCACCGCCACCGACGGGAGCAGCCTGAGCAGCGCCGGCCAGTCCGTGTGCCGCCGATAGGCGCGTACGGCGACCACATCGCCGACCAGCAGCAGCGGCAGGAGCGCCCCGGTCGACTCCCGGGCGGGCAGCACGGAGGCGAAGAGGGCGATGCTGACGGCGCTGACGCCGCTGATCGCCGTCTTCGAGAAACCCACCAGCAGGGCGGCCGCGAGCAGCGCGGATATCTGCAGAGCGCCGAGGGTGCCGAGTCCGATCACGGGCCCCACCCCATCACGCGCCGGTCCGGTGTCCCCCGGCGGGGGAGCTTCAGCCCTCGTTGGGCACGGTCTCGTACTTCGGCGTGAGCTCGGCCATCTGCTTGAGCGCGTCCTTGCGGTCGCGCTTGGAGAGCCGGTCGATGTACAGGTAGCCGTTGAGGTGGTCGGTCTCGTGCTGGAGGCAGCGGGCGAAGAAACCGCTGCCGCCGACGACGACCGGGTTGCCGTGCTGGTCCTGGCCGCGGCAGACCGCGTAGTCGGGGCGCGGGAGCTCGGCGTACGCGCCGGGGACGGACAGGCAGCCCTCGTTGCCGTCGTCGAGGATGCGCTGGTCGGCGGGGAGGTCGTCGATGACGGGGTTGATGATGTGGCCGGTGTGGCGGACGCCGTCGTCGTCGGGGCAGTCGTAGACGAAGACCCGCAGGTCGACGCCGATCTGGTTGGCGGCCAGGCCGACGCCCTCGGCGGCGCGCTGGCTGGCGAACATGTCGTCGATGAGCTGCGCGAGCTCAGGGGTGCCGAACTCGCTCACGGGCCGGCACGGATGGTGCAGCACCGGATTGCCGACGACGGTGATGGGGCGGGCGGTGCCACGGGCGCGGTGGGCGGCTTCGCGCTCCTCGGCGTCCGTCACATCGTCGGTGAACGCGGTCTGCTCGGTGTCCTGCTGCGACATGGTGTGCCGTACGCCTTCCTGGGGCTTCTCGTCATTGGCCCGTCAAGGGTACGTGCGACCGCGCGCTCAGCAGACCTCTTCGAGATCACGCCAGTCCCGGCTCTCCGGGCTGTCGGCGACCCAGCTGTCCAGCAGCCCGCGCACCAGCGTGGCCGGGGCCGCGATGCCGCACTCGCGCTCGGGCACCCACAGGGCGCCGGCGCTTCGGTGGCTGAGGTGGCCGGGGTGGCCGGGCTCGCTGTGGTCGTGCGGGTCACGGGCGGCGGCGGAGCCGGAGCCGTCGTCCGTGGGCATCCGCCCCTCGGAACACGTACGGCACAGCAGCCGTACGGAGGACGACCAGTCCTCGGCCGCGAAGCCGGCGTCGGCGGCGAGCCGCTCCAGGGCGTCGCGGTCGGCCTCGGTGGCCGCTTCGAGCAGGACGAGCCATGTGGGGACCGGAGAGGGCGCCCAGAGCTCGATCTCGTCGAACACGGGGTACGCGGCCCCGTCGGCCGTGGCGCGCTCGCCGTGCGGGACGCCGTCGTGCAGGACGACCTCGCCCCAGCGCCGCCCGGAGGACGGCAGCGGGATGCTCAGCACCTCGACCCGCGCGGGGTCCAGGCGGCGGCCCCAGACGACCTCGGCCTCGCCTTCCGGGGAGAGCCGGACGGCCGCGCTGCCCAGCTCCATCTCCAGCGGGCCGTCACCCGTGGAACCGGCGGAATCCGGCATGCTCAGGCCGTACGCCTGCCACGCGCGGCGCGCGAGCGGCCAGTCCTGCAGGGCGGTGGCCGCGATGCCGACGTTCCACCAGTCGGGGGCGCCGGGGGCGCGGTCCAGCAGCGCGACGGCGCGCAGCCCGGCGGTGCGGGCCTGCTCCCAGTCGTGCCGGAACTTGTGCAGCAGGGCCAGGTTGTACCAGGACTCCGAGAGCCAGGGCTCCAGGTCGGCGGCACGGGTGAGCAGCGCGCCGGCGTCCTCGTACCGCCCGTCGCCGATCAGCGTGAACGCACGGTCGGTCGCCTGCCGCCAGGTGGCGGAGGGCCGGTGCCGTCCTCTGCCGAAGATCCTCAATGTCCGCCTGCCGATCCCGGTTACCGCGTCTGCGCTGTTGTGCCGCGGGTGCCCATCTGTCCTCCTTGCCATCGGCGGGCGTATCCACACCCCACCGGGCTTGTCGGTTTGGCGACATGGTGCCGCTCAGCGGCATCCAACCACGGGAACCGGTGCCGCCGCTCCTTACCGTCCGGTTCCGTCCCCGTCCCGGACAACGTCCCTGGTCAGCGCCTCGGCCGGGCGTACGAAAAACGCCCTTCGCCAGCGCGAAGAGCGTTTTCGTCTTGTCAGTGTGGTACGCCCGGGCCCGGGGCCTACGTGGCCGGCGAGCCCTCGGCCGCCGCCTCGACCTCCGCCGACGGCTCCGGCACGGCCGGCGGGACCTCGCCCGCCCGGATCAGCTGGATCCGGGTGAGCACCTTCGCGCGCAGGTCCGTCGGCACGTCGTCCTGTCCGCAGCAGCGCTTGACCAGCTTCTTCACCGCCGCCTCCAGCCCGTACTTCTCCAGGCAGGGGTGGCACTCGTCGAAGTGCTGCTTGAATTTCGCACAGCCGTCGTCGGACATCTCGTTGTCGAGGTACTCGTACAGGTGATCGAGTACTTCGGAGCAGTCCGTCTCATGCGGGTTGCCGCAGCTCATGTGCCCGAGCCCTTCTCATCTCCCGCGCCCGCCGGGACGAGCCCGCGTTCCCGCGCATAGTCCTCAAGCAGCGAGCGCAGCTGCCGCCGCCCCCGGTGCAGCCGGGACATCACCGTGCCGATGGGTGTCCCCATGATGTCGGCGATCTCCTTGTACGCAAAGCCCTCGACATCGGCGAGATACACGGCGATCCGGAACTCCTCCGGGATCGTCTGCAGCGCCGTCTTCACATCGGAGTCCGGCAGGTGGTCCAGCGCCTGCGACTCCGCGGAGCGCAGCCCCGTCGACATGTGCGACTCGGCGCGCGCCAACTGCCAGTCCTCGATCTCCTCCGTGCCGCTGCGCTGCGGTTCACGCTGCTTCTTGCGGTAGGAGTTGATGAAGCTGTTGGTGAGAATGCGGTACAGCCAGGCCTTCAGGTTGGTGCCCTCACGGAACTGGTGGAAGGACGCGTACGCCTTCGCGTACGTCTCCTGCACCAGGTCTTCGGCATCGGCCGGATTACGGGTCATGCGCAACGCGGCCGAGTACATCTGGTCGAGGAACTCCAGGGCGTCACGCTCGAAGCGCGCATTGCGCTCGGCGCCCGTCTCCTGGGGACCTGCGGCCGTGCTGTCTTCGGTGCCGGTGACCGGACCCACCTCCTCCAAGACGGTCACGGGGCCAAAACCGGTCCCGCTCGAATCGGAGGATATCCCGCTGGAGATCGGCGTGCCGGACGTGTCCGCGGCAGAGCCCTTCCCGGCGCCCCCCACCGGCCACTGCGGCCATGACAGATATGGCGCTGTGGCGCGGGGCTGGCATGCGGATGAGACCATGCGGCTGCCTTCCTCACTCATGCGTGTGCTTGCGCATCCGTTTTCGTGTGTACGACCGCCACAACGCATACGGCAGGCGGCTCATTCCCCTCACGCCGCCCTTACGTCGCCATTACGGAAGGACGCCCTCCAGCCATCCCTCGGCGGCGTCGGTGAGCAGCGCGAGCGCCTTCTCCTGCGTGACGTCCGCCGTTTTCGGCACCGCGAAGCCGTGGTCCCCGTACGGCACCGTGACGGGCGCCACGCCCGCCGGGAACTCCTCCGGCCGCCCGAACGGATCGCGCCCGCCCTGCACCACCAGCGTGGGCACGCCGGCCCCCAGCAGCTCCTCCGCCCGGGACTTCTCCGGCTTCCCCGGCGGATGCAGCGGAAAGGCCAGCGCCAGCACCCCCACCGCCCCCAGCTCCCCCGCCGTCCGGCACGCCACCCGCGCCCCCGCGCTGCGCCCGCCGGCCACCACCCGCAGCCCCGGCCTCGCCAGCACCGGCCACACCTCCCGCCACGCCGCGTCCAGCGCCTTCGGCGCCGGCGCCATCCTCTTGCCCGCCACCCGCCACGGCTGCTCCACCAGCGCCACGGTGACCCCGCGGCGCGGCAGTACGGCTGCCAGCGCCTGAAGGTCCCGGGCCTCGATGCCGCCACCGGCGCCATGACTCAGGGCGACGATGCCGCGCGCGTCGCGCGCCCGGTGCCAGGTGATGCGGGCGTCGCCCGCAGCCGTCGGGACGATCTCGCTCTCGCTCATGAGGGCAGTTTCGCACCGGGCACCGTCAGAACAGCGTCTGCTCCTCCGGAGCCGGCAGCGGCTCCACCAGCTCGGGCCCGTTGTTGCGCACGTTGCTGACCTCCGTCCGCACCGGGTACGCCCGAAGCCACCCGGCCGCCGGAGGCACCAGCAGGTCGCGCAGCGCGTCGGGGTCGGTCCGCGCCGGGTCGAGCCAGTCGTCCCACCGGTCCGGGGTGAGCACCAGCGGCATGCGCGGGTGGATCTCAGCCAGGGACCGCGGCCGGTCCTCGGCCGCGGGCTCGGCGAAGGGCTCGACGTCCGCGGCGGTGGTTATGACGGTGCAGGTCACCCACCAGGCCAGGGGATGGTCATCGGCGAGCGTGCGGTCCCGCCAGAACTCGTACAGCCCGGCCATGGCCATCACGGACCCGTCCACCGGCGTCACGAAATACGGCTGCTTGCGGCCCCGCTTCTTCTTCCCCTCCTCCTCAAGCTGCCGCTCCCCCGCCGCCGTGACCCACTCGTAGTAGCCATCCGCGGGAAGCAGGCACCGGCGCGCGGCGAAGGGCCGCCGGAAGGAGGCCTTCTCGTGCACGGTCTCGGCCCGGGCGTTGATCATCTTCACGCCGACGTCCGGCGACTTGGCCCAGCCCGGCACCAGCCCCCACCGCAGGGTGCGCAGTTGCCGGACGACCTCGCCGGTCTCCTTGTCGGGCCGCTCCAGGACCGCGTACGTGGTGTCCGTGGGCGCGACGTTCCAGTTCGGGGCGAGCGCCTCCTCCGGGTCCCACTGGCGCACGTCGAACAGGCCGACGAGGTCCTCCGGCTTTCGGCTCGCTGCGTATCGTCCGCACATAGTTGCCAGATTGCCACGGCCGACTGACAGCTCGCCGTCATAGGGTGCCCCTCGTGCAGTTCACCCAAGTGACCAACGTCTGGAACGAAGTCGTCGGCTCCCAGCCGGACCCGTCCCCCTGGCTCGTGGCGGCCACCGCGCTGGTGGCGCTCGTCGCCGTCGTGCCGCACGGCATATGGCGGCTGACCCGCAACGCGATCACGATCGCGCACGAGGGCGGCCACGGCCTGGTCGCCCTGCTGACCGGCCGCCGTCTCGACGGCATCCGGCTGCACTCCGACACCTCGGGCCTCACCGTCTCGCGCGGCAAGCCGCGCGGCCTCGGCATGGTGCTGACCGCCGCCGCGGGCTACTCCGCGCCGTCGCTCCTGGGCATCCTGGGCGCGCTGCTGCTCGCCGACGGCCACATAACAGCCCTGCTGTGGGGCGCGACGGCGCTGCTGATCGCGATGCTGGCGATGATCCGGAACGCGTACGGAGCACTGACCGTCATCCTCACGGGCGCGGCCTTTCTGCTGGTGTCGTGGCTGACGACAGCGGCCGTGCAGGCCGCTTTCGCGTATCTGGTCGTCTGGTTCCTGCTCGTCGGCGGCCTGCGTCCGGTCTTCGAGCTGCAGGGCAAGCGCCGCCACGGCGGAGCGCCGCAGTCGGACGCCGACCAGCTCGCGCGCCTCACCCACACCCCGGCAGCCTTGTGGATGCTGCTTTTCTACGCGATCGGGCTGATCGGCCTGTTCGGCGGCGGCCGCTGGCTGCTGGGGCTCTGACGGGCGGGGTTCCGGGCGCGGTTCCGGGAGGGGTTCCGGACGGAGGGCGTACCAGATATTCGTTTCACTCAGGTTTCGCCCGATACGATCAAGATTCTCCCTTCGCGTCAGCCACTACGCTTGTGACCCATGACCGGTAACACCGCGCACACCGCCCTGTGGCCCGCCCCGATCGCGTCCGGCCCCGTCGACGCGACCGTCACCGTGCCCGGGTCGAAGTCGGTCACCAACCGCGCCCTCGTACTGTCCGCGCTCGCCTCCGAGCCCGGCTGGCTGCGCCGGCCGCTGCGCAGCCGCGACACCGTGCTGATGGCCGAGGCGCTGCGCGCGATGGGCGTCCAGATCGACGAGACCGTGAACCCGTACGGCGGCGAGGCCTGGCGGGTCATCCCCGCAGGGCTGCACGGCCCGGCCACGGTCGACGTCGGCAATGCCGGCACCGTGATGCGCTTCCTGCCCCCCGTGGCCGCGCTCGCCGACGGCGCCATCCGGTTCGACGGCGACCCGCGTTCGTACGAGCGGCCGCTGCACGGCGTGATCAACGCCCTGCGCGTGCTGGGCGCCCGGATCGACGACGAGGGGCGCGGCGCGCTGCCGCTGACCGTGCACGGCAACGGGGCGCTGGACGGCGGCCGGGTCACCATCGACGCCTCTTCGTCCTCCCAGTTCGTGAGCGCGCTGCTGCTGTCCGCGCCCCGCTTCAACCAGGGCGTGGAGGTGCGCCACGTGGGCCCCACGCTGCCCTCCCTCCCACACATCAAGATGACGGTGGAGATGCTGCGCGCCTCCGGCGCCAAGGTGGACACCCCCGAGCACGGCGGCGAGCCGAACGTCTGGCGGGTCGACCCGAGCGCGCTGCTCGGCAGCGACATCACCGTCGAGCCGGACCTGTCCAACGCCCAGCCCTTCCTCGCCGCCGCCCTCATCACCGGCGGCCGCGTCACCATCCCCGACTGGCCCGAGCGCACCACCCAGCCGGGCGACGCCCTGCGCGAACTCTTCACGCGCATGGGCGGCTCCTGCGAGCTCAACGAAAAGGGCCTCACCTTCACCGGCTCCGGCAGCATCCACGGCATCGACGCCGACCTCGGCGATGTCGGCGAGCTCACCCCCGGCATCGCCGCCGTCGCCGCGCTGGCCGACTCCGAGTCCGTCCTGCGCGGCGTGGGCCACCTGCGCATGCACGAAACCGACCGGCTCGCCGCCCTCACCAAGGAGATCAACGAGCTCGGCGGCGATGTCACGGAGACCGAGGACGGTCTGCGCATCCGCCCCCGCCCGCTGCACTCCGGGGTCTTCCACACGTACGACGACCACCGCCTCGCCACCGCGGCCGCCATCCTGGGCCTGGCCGTGCCCGGCATCCAGGTGGAGAACGTGGCCACCACCGCCAAGACCCTCCCCGACTTCCCCGAGATGTGGACCGCCATGCTTTCCCCTGTGTCCCCGGTACGGGCCTGAAGGCCATGCGGCGTTACGGCAAGAACCCCGACGAGGACGACATCCGCGTCCGCCCCAACCCCAAGGGCAACCGGCCCCGCACCAGCATCCGCCCCAAGCACGAGGACGCCGCCGAGGGCATGGTCCTCACCGTCGACCGTGGCCGCCTCCACGTGCTCATCGACGACCGCCAGATCATCGCCATGAAGGCCCGCGAGCTCGGCCGTAAGAGCGCGGTCGTCGGCGATCGCGTAGCCGTCGTCGGCGACCTCACCGGCGCCAAGGACACCCTCGCCCGCATCGTCCGCGTCGAGAAGCGCGACTCCGTCCTGCGCAGGACGGCCGACGACGACGATCCCTACGAGCGCGTCGTCGTGGCCAACGCCGACCAGCTCGCCATCGTCACCGCCCTGGCCGACCCCGAGCCCCGCCCCCGCCTCATCGACCGCTGCCTGGTCGCGGCGTACGACGCGGGCCTGGAACCGCTCCTGGTCCTCACGAAATCGGACCTGTCCCCAGCTGATCACCTCCTGGAGACCTACGCCCCCCTGGGCATCTCCTACGTGGTGACGAACCGGGACGACTTCCTCACCGGCGGCGTCGACCAGATCCGCGAGCGCCTCAAGGGCCGCATGACCGCGTTCGTGGGCCACAGCGGCGTGGGAAAGACGACCCTGGTCAACGCCCTGGTGGAGCGTCAGCGAGCCACGGGCGGCGTCAACGCCGTGACGGGCCGAGGCCGCCACACGACGACCTCAGCGCTGGCCCTCCCCCTCCCCGGCGACGACGGCTGGGTCATCGACACCCCCGGCGTCCGCTCCTTCGGCCTCCACCACATCGACCCCTCCCGCGTCATCCACTCCTTCCCCGACCTCGAACCCGGCGCCGAGGGCTGCCCCCGCGCCTGCAGCCACAACGAACCCGACTGCGCGCTCGACGCCTGGGTCGCCGACGGCCACGCCGAACCCGCCCGCCTTTTCTCGCTGCGCCGGCTTCTCGCGACTCGGGAGCGCAAGGAAGGGGACTGAACCTCCTTTTCCGGGCATGCTGTGTGATGATCGCTCATCACACAGGCACCGCAGAGACGGAAACCGGAGGGCATTCCATGGCCTGGCTGCTCGTGGTGGTCGCAGGCATCCTCGAAACCGGCTTCGCCGTCTGCCTCAAGCTCTCCCACGGCTTCACCCGTCTCTGGCCCACCATCGCCTTCTGCCTCTTCGCCCTCGGCTCCTTCGGGCTCCTCACCCTCTCCCTGCGCAAGCTCGACGTCGGCCCCGCCTACGCCGTCTGGACGGGCATCGGCGCGGCGGGGACGGCGATCTACGGCATGGCCTTCCTCGACGACATCGTCTCCACGCTGAAGCTCGTCTCGATCTCACTGGTCATCGTGGGAGTCATCGGGCTCCAGCTGTCGGGGTCGTCGCACTGACCCTGTGAGAGCCCGGCGGCTCACCACCCCCGCGCCAGCAGCCCCCGTACGAGCCTCGCGACCTGGAGGCACGCTTCCTCGTCCGTGCCCGCCGGTGCGACGACGTACGAGAGCGCGAGCCGCACCGCGCACTCGCAGGCCCAGGAGATGTCGGCGGGGTCGAGCTTGGGGAAGCCCGCTTCGAGGGTGAGGACGGCGAGGGCGCGGATGCCGGCGACGATCTCGCCGGAGGTGAGGGGCTGGTCGTCCTGACGGGCGCGCAGGCGGCGCTGGGCGGGCACGGTGACGACGGCGGCGGGGAGGCTGTCGCCGCGGCAGCCGGTGAGGGTGGCGCGGACGAGGGGGTTGCGGCGGGCGGCGTGGAGCATCCAGGCGGTGGCGGCGGCGAAGCAGTCACCGGCGTCGGCGCCGCCGTGCTGGGCGGCGGACAGGGCGCGCTCGACGCCGGCGAGGAAGTGGTCGGCCTCGCGGCGGGCGAGGGCGCGAGCGATGCCTTCCTTGCTGCCGAACTCGTTGTAGAGGGTCTGCCGGGACACTCCGGCGGTGGCGGCGACGTCGACCATGCGGATCGCCGCCCAGGGGTGTTCCGCGAGCGCCGACAGGGCCGCGTCGAGCAGGGAATCTCGTGCTGTGGGCATCGTCGTCTCCAGGGCCCCGGAGGCCGGGGGAGAGCCAGGTCAGAGCCGGGCCGTGGCCGGGGCCGTGCGGTCAGAATTGACTCGCCGTCGGCCTGTGTCAAGGCTCCGGGCGTCCCATGCGTGACCTCGACGGCTTGCGATCGATACTGTTCGCTTCATGCCGGACTTCAATGATGATCTGCGCCTCGCCCACATTCTGGCCGACGCAGCCGACGCCGCGACCATGGAGCGCTTCAAGGCTCTCGACCTCAAGGTCGAGACCAAGCCCGACATGACCCCGGTCAGCGAAGCGGACAAGCGGGCCGAGGAGCTGATCCGCGGCCAGCTCGGCCGCGCCCGCCCGCGCGACGCGGTGCTGGGGGAGGAGTACGGCGTCGAGGGCACCGGCCCACGGCGCTGGATCATCGACCCGATCGACGGCACCAAGAACTACGTACGCGGCGTGCCGGTCTGGGCCACCCTCATCGCCCTCATGGTGCGCGGCGAGGGCGGCGACGAGGGTGTGGTCGGCGTCGTCTCCGCGCCCGCCCTGGGCCGCCGCTGGTGGGCCGCGAAGGGCACGGGCGCGTACACCGGGCGCAGCCTGTCCTCGGCGACCCGGCTCCACGTGTCGAACGTACGGGACCTGAGCGACGCCTCCTTCTCGTACTCCTCGCTCAGCGGCTGGGAGGAGCAGGGCCGCCTCGACGGCTTCATGGACCTGACCCGGGACGTGTGGCGGACCCGGGCGTACGGCGACTTCTGGTCGTACATGATGGTCGCCGAGGGGTCGGTGGACATCTGCGCGGAGCCCGAGCTGAGCCTGTGGGACATGGCCGCGTGCGAGGTCGTGGTGCGCGAGGCCGGCGGGTGCTTCACCAGCCTCGACGGCGTCCCGGGGCCGTACGGCGGGAACGCGGCGGCGTCGAACGGGCTGCTGCACGAGGACCTGCTGGGGTATCTCGGTCGTTCTTGAGCGATTTGCGATCAGCGCCTGATCGGATTCGATTACTCTACGCAGTCCTCTTGCTGCTCCGAGCGGCGCATGTGAACATGAGAATGCCCGAGCTTGTGAACTTGTGAACGGTTTCCCAAGGGGTACTCCATGCTCGTCCGTGACGCCATGAGCACCGTCGTCCTCACAATCGGCCCCACCCACACCCTCCGCCAGGCCGCCCAGCTGATGTCCGCCCGGCGGGTCGGCGCGGCGGTGGTCCTCGATCCCGACACCTGCGGCCTCGGCATCCTCACCGAGCGTGACATCCTCGACGCGATCGGGGCGGGGCTCAACCCCGACACCGAGACCGCCCAGCGCCACACCACCACCGACGTGGTCTTCGCCGGCCCCCGGTGGACCCTGGAGGAGGCGGCCGCCGCGATGGTCCACGGCGGCTTCCGGCACCTGATCGTCCAGGAGGGCGGCATCCCGGCGGGCGTGGTGTCGGTGCGCGACATCGTGCGCTGCTGGGCGCCCGTACGAGCCTCCGCCGTGCCCGCGTAGACCGCGTAGACCGCGTAGACCGCGTAGGGCGCGTAGGCCGCTCAGAACATGGGTCGGCCGGGGTCAGGATCCCTGGACGAACCCTGACCCCGGCCGTCAGAGTCGATCCTATACTGGACAGAGTCCAAGTCAAGAAGAGAGCCAAGCTCGTACTCATTCGGACGGCGAACGACAAGAAGGCCCGGAACCGAAGTTCCGGGCCTTCTTCGCAGTAGCGGGGACAGGATTTGAACCTGCGACCTCTGGGTTATGAGCCCAGCGAGCTACCGAGCTGCTCCACCCCGCGTCGTTGTGTCCTCACTGTAGCTCGCCCCCGCTGAGCAGCGCAAATCACTTAGGGCCGGACCGGCCCTAGGCCGACAGCTCGTGTCGCAGGGCGTCGGCCAGCCGCCCCGCACGCTCCGCGACCTCCGCGGGCCCGCACTCGGCGGCACGCGCGCACCACGACTGCGCGTCGGCCAGCTCGCCGTGGCGCGCGGCCAGCAGGGCCAGGCGCAGGGCGGCGCGGCCGTGGCCGGCGTCGGCGGCACGGGTCCACCACATCGCGGCCTCGGGCTCGGCGCCCTCGCGGGCGAGGAGCAGGCCGAGGTTGAAGGCGCCGTTGCTGCTGCCGGCCTCGGCGGCCTCGCGGTACCAGTGGGCGGCGTCGACGACGTCGCCGCGCTTGGCGGCGTACATGCCGAGCCGCACCTGGGCGCGGCGGTGGCCCTGGCCGGCGGCGCGGGTGAACCACTCCTCGGCCTCCTCGGGGCTGCCGCTGCGGTCCAGGAGCACACCGAGGCGGAAGGCTCCCTCGGGGCTGCCGCCGCCCGCAGCGCAGCGCAGGTGGCGCTCGGCGCCGTGCGAGTCGCCCTCCTTCTGCAGCGTGATGGCGACCTGGAGCGCGGCCTCGCTGTGGCCGGCCGAGGCCGCCCGCTCGTACCAGCGGCGTGCCATGGCCTGGTCCTCGCGGCTGGCGTACAGGATGCCGAGGTTGAAGGCGGCGTCGACGCTGCCCGCCTCGGCGGCCTTGGAGAACCACGGCTCGGCGCCCGCCGCGTCGCCGCGCTGGAGCAGCAGCACGGCAAGGGCGTTGGCGGCCTCGCGGTGGCCCGCGTACGCCGCCTTGCGGTACCACTGCTCGGCCTGGGCGGTGCGGGCCTGGCCGGCGCAGAGCAGGCCGAGGTTGAAGGCACCGTTGATGTCACCGGCGTCCAGGGCGGCGCGGTACCAGCGCTCCGCGGTCTGGGTCTCGCCCTCCTGCGCGTGCAGCGCGCCGAGCGCGTTGGCGGCGTTGCCGTCGCCCGCCTGGGCGGCGCGGCGCCACCAGGTGGCGGCGCCGTCGATGTCACCGGCGTCGCGCAGCAGGAAGCCCAGTGCGCAGGCGGCGCGGGGCTCGCCGTCACGGGCGGCGGTGAGATACCAGCGGGTGGCCTCGGCGTTGTCGCCGCGCTCCTCCAGGATCGTGCCGAGGCGCAGCGCGGCACGGCGGTGCCTGCGGGCGGCCGCCTGGTGGTACCACTGCTCTGCCTCCTGCTCCTCGCCGCGCTCGGCGCAGATCCGGGCCAGGCGGTACGCGGCCTCGCGGTGCCCGTGCTCGGCGGCGGCCCGGAACCAGCGCTCGGCGCCGACATCACGCCGGTGGTCCAGCAGGTCGGCGAGCGCGTAGGCGCCCAGTACGTGGCCGGACTCGGCGGCCTGGCGCAGCCAGTACTCGGCGCCGGGCTCGTCGCCGCGCTCGCGGAAGTACCGGCCCAGCGCGTGCGCGGCGGCGGAGGAGCCGGCGACGGCGGCGATCCGCCACCAGCCGGCGGCCTCGTCGGCGTAACCGCGCTGGTGCATCAGCAGGCCGAGGTTGTTGGCGGCGGCGCGGTCGCCGTTCGCGGTGGCGCTGCGCAGGTACGGCTCGGCCCCTTCGAGGTCGCCGCGGCGCAGCAGCATGGTGCCGAGGATGCTCATGGCGACGGGGTCACCGTGCTCGGCGGCCCGGCGGGTGCGGGCCTCCAGCTCGGCCTCCTCGCGGGCCTCCAGGCTCTCCTCGTCCGGGAGTTCGGACTCGACGAGGCGGTCCTCGTCGGCAGCGCTGTACGAGCCCGTGTGCGTGCCGGAGTGCGCGCCGGTGTACGCTGCGTCGGCATCGGCCGAACGCGGGCCGGGCAGCAGCTCGGCGACCGTCGGCTTGGTCGCGGGCACCGCAGTCTCGCCCGTCGGCCCCTTGTCATGGGTCTGACGAGTATTCAGCAGCCTTGCACCATCCCCCATAAAGTCCATAGTCGCACCATCCGTACCCGCAGCACACCTGGTATGTGGCAACCCAATAGGTCACTACAGTGACTTGTCGACTTCCCGACATGATGCCAGGTGAAACCTCGGGCCGTGCAACTACCCCGCGTTTTACCGGTACTTCCCTCGTACAAGTGAAAAGGCCCGGAGTCTGTTGACTCCGGGCCTTTTCATGCAGTAGCGGGGACAGGATTTGAACCTGCGACCTCTGGGTTATGAGCCCAGCGAGCTACCGAGCTGCTCCACCCCGCGCCGTTGTGTCCTAACCGTACCACGACGCGGGGGTGTGCCTGGACTCAGCTACCTCAGCCCGATTTCTCCGCTGCCTTCTCGGCCGCCTGCGCCCGCTTCAGCGCGTCTGCCAGGTCCTTCTGCGCCTCGCCGTACGCCACCCAGTCCCCGGACTGCAGTGCCTTCTGCCCGGCGTCGTAGGCCTTCTGGGCGTCCTCCAGCGCCTGGGCGACGGTGGAGTCGGTCGGCGGGGTCGTCGTACCGTCCCCGTCCCCGCTGCCGGTGTCCGGTGGGCTGGTGGTGCCGCCGCTGTCGACTCCGAAGACCGCGTTGAGCGCCTCCGACAGGGTCGTCTCGAAGGCCGTGTCGTCGCCGTAGTGGACCAGGACCCGTTTCAGCAGCGGATAGTTGGTGTCGGCGCCGCGCAGGTAGACCGGCTCGACGTACAGCAGGCCGCCGTCGAGCGGGATGGTGAGCAGGTTTCCGTACTCGACCGTGGAGTCGCCGCCCTTGAGGAGCTTGATCTTCTCTGCGACCGCCGGATCGGAGTTGAACAGGCTCTGCACCTGCTGCGGTCCGGACACCGTGGTGTTGGAGGGCAGTTTGAGGAGTCTGATCGCGCCGTAGTCCGCACTGGTCGCGTCCGCGTCCACCGCCATGAAGGCCCCCAGGTTGTCACGCCGGTTGGGGGTGAAGGTGGTGGTCAGCGAGAAGGCCTCCGAGGTCTGGCCCGGCATCTTCATGCTCAGGTAGTACGGCGGCACGGACTTGCCGGTCTTGGCGGCCGGGTCGTCCGGGACCTGCCAGACCTCGCTGCCGCTGTAGAAGGTGGACGCCTTGGTGACGTGGTACTTCGTCAGCAGCTCGCGCTGCACCTTGAACAGGTCCTGCGGGTAGCGCAGGTGCGCCATCAGCTCACTGCTGATCGCGCTCTTCGCCTTCACCGTGCCCGGGAAGGCCTTCATCCAGGTCTTGAGCACCGGGTCCTTGGTGTCCCACTGGTACAGCTTCACCTCGCCGGTGAAGGCGTCCACCGTGGCCTTGACCGAGTTGCGGATGTAGTTGACCTGGTTCTGCTGGGCCAGCACCGCGCGCTGGCCGGTGGTCAGCGAGTCGGCGGTGGTGTCGCCGAGCGTGGTGCGCGAGGAGTACGGATAGCCGTTGCTCGTCGTGTAGGCGTCGACGATCCACTGGACGCGGCCGTTGACCACCGCCGGATAGACGTCGCCGTCGATGGTCAGCCAGGGCGCGACCGCCTCGACCCGCTCCTTGGGGGTGCGGTTGTAGAGGATCTTCGAGTCGCTGCCGATGGCACCCGAGTAGAAGATCTGCGGCTCGCCGAAGGCGACGGCGTACGCGGCCCGGGTGACCGGGTTCGACAGCCCGACACCGCTGTTGCCGGTGTAGGTGTAGGACTTCTCGCCGTCGTCGTCGGTGTAGTCGATCTCCTTGGTGGTGGAGTCCCCGACGATCGAGTACTGCTTGGTCTGCTCGCCGTAGTAGATCCGCTGCTCGTAGTCGCCCAGATTGCCCGTGGCGGGCAGATCCTGCTCCGTGAAGGACGGGGAACCGTTGGCGTTGACCGTGGTGCCCTTGGCCGCGACCACGCCGTAACCGTGCGTGTACTTGAAGTGGTCGTTGATCCAGTTGTGCTGCGGGATCCCGCTCACCTTCAGCTCGCGCAGGCCCACCACGGTGTCCTGCTCCTGGCCCTTCACCGTGTAGCGGTCGACGTCGAGCGTGGACGGGAACGTGTAGTAGCCCTTGGTCTGCTGCAGTTGCTGGAAGGTCGGCGAGACCACGTTCGGGTCGAGCAGCCGGATCGCGGCCGCGCTGTCGGCGGCGTCCCGCAGCTGCTGCTTCGAGCTCGTGCTGATGCCCGAGTAGTCCGTCACCTGGGTGTCGTCGATGCCGTACGCCTCGCGCGTGGCATCGATGTTCTTCTGGATGTACGGAGTCTCCTTGGCGGCCTCGTTCGGCTGCACCTGGAACTTCTGCACGATCGCCGGATACAGCCCGCCGATCAGTATCGCCGACAGCACCATCAGACCGAAGCCGATCAGCGGCAGCGACCAGGTGCGCCGCCACAGCGTCGCGAAGAACAGCAGCGCGCAGATGATGGCGATCGCGAAGAGGATCGTCTTGGCGGGCAGGTACGCGTTGGCGTCCACATACCGCAGGCCCGTCCAGTTGCTGGACTTCAGGTTGCCCGCCTTCACCGCCAGCGAGTACCGGTCCAGCCAGTACGCGACCGCCTTCAGCGACACGAACAGGCCGAGGAGGAAGGAGAGGTGCCCGGTCGCGGCCGCCGTGGCCCGGCCCCCGGGGGAGGTGATGCGCAGGCCGCCGTAGAGGTAGTGGACCAGAGCGGAGGCGAGCAGCGAAAGGACGACGGCGGCGAAGCCGAAGCTCAGCAGGAAGCGGTACCAGGGGAGGTCGAACGCGTAGAACGCGACGTCCATGTGGAACTGGGGGTCCTTGGTGCCGAACTGAGTGGAGTTGGTCCACATCAGCCAGGTCCGCCACTGGCCGGCCGCCGAGGCACCGGCGATCAGCCCGACCAGGGAGCAGATGGCGAGCAGTGCCCACTTCTTGAACGGGGCGATGCCCATCCGGTAGCGGTCCAGGCTCTGCTGCTCCAGCGACATCGCGCTCAGCGGGGGGCGGAGCCGGTGTGCGAGGTAGATGTTGATCCCGATGGCGGTGGCCATCAGCAGCCCGAAGACGAAGAACAGCCCGATCTTGGTCCACAGGGTGGTCGTGAAGACCGAGGAGTAGTGGACGGAGCGGTACCAGAGCCAGTCGGTCCAGAAGCCGGCGAACATGACGAAGGCGATGGCCAGCACGGCCAGTACGCCCAGCGTCATGAGCAGCGTCCGGGTACGGCGGGACGGGCGGCCCACTCTCATCCGCGGCCCCGGCGGACCTCCGCCGTGGTCCGGCATCTGGAATACCAAGGTGCGCACCTCGAAGAATCGGTTCGGGCGTTCGGTCGTCTGAGCTTCAGTGGATTGAGCTTCACTGGTGCAACTTACTCAGCGTTTACTCGGTTCCCGGTTTTGGTCACGGAACAGGCAGGATATTGACCATGTCCAACATTGCGTCCGATGGTGCACCACTTGCCGCCACCCCCCTCACCCGTGCCGTGCTCGAAATCGACGGCTACGCCTCCGGGCTCGGCTGGGACCAGCCCGCCCGCCTCTTCGCCCTCGTCGACACCGCGCAGCTGCGCACCCAGGAGCCCGGCCTCGCCGACCAGCTCGGCCTCGGGGAGGACACCGCCGGGGCCCTCACCCCCATCGAGCAGGACGAGCTGCCCGCCGGCACCCCGCTCGACGAGTTCCTCGCCACGATCGCCTGGCCCGACGTCATCGCCGGCTGCGCGATGACCGTGGAGCGGCTGATGCTCCCGCCGACCGCCGAAGCCGCCATCCCCGACGGGCTCGACGACACCGCGCTGGCGAAGTGGGTCGCCGCCCACCCCGAGCGCCAGGAGGTCCGTATGACGGTCGCCGTCCTGCGGGACGGCACGCGCGAGTCCGCGGTGCGGCTGCGCGAGAAGGACTCACCGACCGAGGTACTGACCGGCTCCGGCCTGGTCCCGGGGCTGGCCGAGGCGCTGGCGGCGACGTTCTCCTAAGGGCTCGGTTCGCCTCCGCTGCGCTCAGCCACTGTCGACGGTCGATCGTGCTCGACTCGCTCGTTCCTCGCGAGCCTCCGCGCGTTCTCCCTTTCGACAGCGGCCGCTCCGCTTCGGCTCACTCGCCCGCCGGGGACAAGGGGACAACCGGTCACCCTGCCGAGCAGCTCGGCAGGGAGGCCGTGTCCCCGGTCCGTATCTTCTTGAGCGCGGCCATCGCGTCGTCGATCGTCTTCACCTTGACCAGCCGCAGCCCGGACGGGGTGTCCTTGGCCGCCTCGGCGCAGTTGTCCGCCGGGGTGAGGAAGTACTGGGCGCCCTTGCTGCGCGCGCCGATGGTCTTCATGTCTATGCCGCCGATCGGCCCGACCGCGCCGTCGTCCTCGATCGTTCCGGTGCCGGCGACGAACTTCCCGCCGGTGAGGTCGGTCGGGGTCAGCTTGTCCACGATGCCCAGGGCGAACATCAGGCCCGCGCTGGGACCGCCCACATCCGCCAGCTTGATGTCGATCTTGAACGGGAAGGTGTGCTCGACCCCCGCCTGGATGCCGACGACCGCACGCGCCTTGCCGTCGTCGTCCGACTTCTTGGTGGTGATCGCCACATCCTTGGTCGCGGCGTTCTTCTTGCCCGCGTCCTTCGCCGGGACGACCGTGAAGACGACCTTCTCCCCCGGCTGATGCTTGGTGACCAGCTCCGCGACATCGGCGGCCGCCTTGACCGTCGTCCCGTCCACCGCCTTGATCGCGTCGCCCGCGTGCAGCAGGCCCTCGGACGCGCCGCCCTTCACCACGGCCGACACGATCACCCGCGAGCCCACCGGGATGCCCAGCTCCTTCAGCGCTGCCACCTTCGCGCTGTCCTGGGACTGGGTGAACTCCTCGGCGTTCTCCTGGTCGGCCTGCTCTGCCGTCTGGCCGCTGGGGTAGAGCGTGTCGTGCTCGACCACCTTCTGGTCGCCCGCCAGCCAGCCCGCGACCACCTCGACCAGGTTCATCGAGTAGTCCGCGCTCGTGACCCGGACCGTCGTCATGTTCAGATGGCCGGTCGTCTTGTACGTCTTCCGCCCCGAGATCTGCAGCACCGGCTCCCCGCCGTGCTCCCCCAGGGTGTTCACCGTCGGGCCGGGAGACATCTCCGAATACGGCACCGGCAGCAGCAGTCCGGCGCAGAGCAGCGCTATCAGCGTCAGGGTCGAAGCGAGCAGCGTCGCGGTGCGGCGTGGCATGGAACGACAGTACGGGACGGGTCCGACAGTCGCCCCACGGCCCCTATCGCGACCCGGCTTCCGACTTGCTCATCGCCGCGCGGAAGCGCTCGTAATCCGCCAGCGACGACCCGTCACCGGTGGTCCGTGTCCGCGCAGCCCAACTGCCCCAGACCGCAGCCGCGACCGCGGCAACCACCGGAATGAGCAACCATGCGAGCGCTGCCATTGCGGCCTCCCGACCCCACGCATGCCGGACGTACGCCGAACATGCCGATCATGAACGTATGAGCAGATTAACCACCCAGTGCTTCAACGTTCAGGGCGGGTAGGAAGTTACGCAACCGCAGGCCGCGGCCTAGTGCGGGCGCCGGTGCGGTGACCGCGAGCATTCGCCGGGTTGCGCAGCCCGCCGGCTGCGCTTGTCCTCAATCGCCGGACGGGCTGAATTCGGGCTAGTGCGCGCAGGCGCCCACCCATTCGTCGGTTCCGTCGGCGAAACGCTGGTGCTTCCAGATCGGCACCTCGCGCTTGAGGTCGTCGATCAGGCGACGGCAGGCGGCGAACGCCTCCGCGCGGTGCGGGCAGGAGACGGCCACGACCACCGCGAGATCACCCACCTGGAGCTCACCCACACGGTGTACCGCGGCGAGCGCCCGAACGGGGAAGTCCGCCGCGACCTTCTCGGCGACGCGGCGCAGTTCCTGCTCGGCGGAGGGGTGCGCCGAATACGCGAGACCCGTCACCTCGGCGCCGGAGCCGCCGTCGTGGTCACGGACCGTCCCGACGAACAGCGCGGTGCCGCCGGCGGCGTCGTCCCCTACGGCGCGGAAGACCTCGTCCACGGAGAGGTCGGTGTCGCGGATGGCGAGCAGGCGGATCGTCTGTTCCATACGCCCCATGCTGCCTCAGCGGCCCGCGCCGACCAAGCCCGCCCGCTACAAGCCGCGCCGCTTGCGCGCGCGGCGGACCATCGCGGCGGTGCCGACGAGGGCGACCGTGGCGGACGCGGCGGCGCCGAGCGTGGCGGCGTCCTTACGGCCGAGGCGGCGGCCGACGACGGAGTTGCGGCCGGCGACCTCTTCGAGGAGCTCGGCGAGGACCTCCTCGTTGGTCCAGTGGGGCCGCCAGCCCGCCTCGTGGAGCCGGCTGCCGCTGACGACCCAGGGGTGCATGGTGTAGGTGAGGTCACCGGCCGGGGAGGGGGTGAGCCCGAGCCGGTGGAGGCGGGAGGCCGCGCCGAGGGCGATCGTCGGGGGCAGCTCCATGCGGCGGATGCCGCTGAGCTCCTCGACCTCCTCCTGTTCGAGCCAGCCGTCGCAGCCCACGGCCATCTCGCCGTCGACCTTCTCCAGGACCGCGTACTCAAGGGCCGTGACCAGGTCGTCGACATGGCAGAACTGCCAACAGGGCCGGCTGCCGGCCACCACCAGCAGCCGGGGCGACTCGAAGTACCGGGTCAGCGCGGTGTCCGTGCCGCCGACCAGGACGGTCGGCCGCAGGATCGTCACGTTCAGGCCGGGATGCGCACGCGGCGCGCGCTTGCCGAGGCGCTCGATCTCCAGCAGGTCGCCGACGAAGCTGGCCTCGGCCGTCGCGCGCAGCGGCGCGTCCTCGGCCAGCGGGATGTCGTTGTCGGGCTGGGCGCCGTAGACCATGGCGGAGGTGCAGAGCACGACCCGGCGTACCCCCGCCGCGGCGGCGGCCGTGAGCACGGTCTGCGTACCGCGCACATTGAAGGCGGTGCGGGCCTTGGGGTCGGATTCGAGGTCGAGGTCGAGCCCGAGGTGGACGACGACGTCGACGCCGCGCAGTCGCTCGGCGATCACCGGGTCGCGTACGTCCAGGACCCGCCAGGTCGCGCCGGGCACGTCGCCGCGCCGCTCGTCGATCGCCACGACCTTCCTGACATGGCCGGACTCGACGAGCCGCAGCGCGAGCAGCCGGCCGACACCGGAGGCCGCGCCGGTGACGGCGACGACCGGCCCGGAAGGGGCCTTGGCGGGGCCCCGCTCGGCGCTGCGCTCTGGGCGAACGGACGGTTCTGGGGAACTCACCGGGTGTCTCCCACGGTTGTTTCTAGTGCGAGGTGCGCACATTCAGTACGCAGCCATCCTGCCTGACGGGTGTCTAGGCTGGAGGTACAGCCCACAACACACAGAGCCGAGGAAACCCGTGAGCGACCACCCATTCGGATTCGGCGTCCCTCCCGAGGAGCCCGAGGACGGGGACAGCGGCAAGCAGCCGGGCGGCTCCGGCGGCTCAGGAGGGCCTTCCGGCGGCAATAACCCATTCGGTTTCGGCGGCATGGGCGGCGGCGCGGGCGACAACCCCTTCGCCGCGATGTTCGGCTCCCTGAACCCCAACGACCTCGGCGCCGCCTTCCAGCAGCTCGGCCAGATGCTCTCCTACGAGGGCGGCCCGGTGAACTGGGACATGGCCAAGGACATCGCCCGCCAGACCGTCGCCCAGGGCACCGCCGACGGCACCAAGGACGCCAGCGTCGGCCCCGCCGACCGCGCCTGGGTCGAGGAGGCCGTCCGGCTGGCCGACCTGTGGCTGGACGGCGCGACCTCGCTGCCCTCCGGGGCCGGCTCTGCGGTTGCCTGGAGCCGCGCCGAGTGGGTCGAGGCGACCCTCCCGGTCTGGAAGGACCTGGTCGACCCGGTCGCCGAGCGGGTCGGCGCCGCCATGGGCGATGTTCTGCCCGAGGAGATGCAGGCCATGGCCGGCCCGCTGCTCGGCATGATGCGCTCCATGGGCGGCGCGATGTTCGGTACGCAGATCGGCCAGGCCCTCGGCACCCTGGCCGGTGAGGTCGTCGGCTCCACCGATGTCGGCCTGCCCCTCGGCCCGGCCGGCAAGGCCGCCCTGCTGCCCGCGAACGTCGCCGCCTTCGGCAACGGCCTCGGCGTCCCCCAGGAGGAGGTGCGGCTCTACCTCGCGCTGCGCGAGGCCGCCCACCAGCGGCTCTTCGCCCACGTGCCGTGGCTGCGCGCCCATCTCTTCGGCGCCGTCGAGGGCTACGCCCGCGGCATCAAGGTCGACACCGCCAAGCTGGAGGACGCGGTCGGCCAGCTCGACCCGTCGAACCCCGAGGCCCTTCAGGACGCGCTCCAGCAGGGCATGTTCCAGCCCGAGGACACCCCCGAGCAGAAGGCGGCCCTCGCCCGCCTCGAAACCGCCCTCGCCCTCGTCGAAGGCTGGGTCGACGCCGTCGTCCACGCGGCCGCCGCCCCCCACCTGCCGTCGGCTGCCGCCCTCCGCGAGACCCTGCGCCGCCGCCGTGCGACCGGTGGTCCCGCCGAGCAGACCTTCGCCACCCTCATCGGCCTGGAGCTCCGTCCGCGCCGTCTGCGGGACGCCTCCCGGCTCTGGGCCTCCCTGACCGACGCCCGTGGCGTCGACGGCCGCGACGGCCTCTGGGCCCACCCCGACATGCTGCCGACCGCGGCAGACCTGGACGACCCGGACGGCTTCGTGCACCGTGAGTCGATCGACTTCTCGGAGCTCGACAAGATGCTGGGCGACGCCGCACGGGGCGAAACGGATGGCGAAACGGACGAGGGCGACAGCGAAAAGTGAGTGAACTGCACGCGGACGCGGTGCGCGTCCTCAAGGACTGGGACGCGCCCGACGCCGCCCAGGAGCAGCTGCGGCTCGACTACCTGGACCACCTCGCCCAGCACGACGACGGCATGTGGAAGCCGTGCCGCCCCGGGCACATCACAGCCAGCGCGCTCGTCATCGACCCCGTCGGTGAGCGGGTGCTGCTCACCCTCCACCGCAAGCTGAAAATGTGGCTCCAGATGGGCGGCCACTGCGAGCCCGGCGACGCAACCCTCGCCGACTCCGCCCTGCGGGAGGCCACCGAGGAGTCCGGCATCGCCGGGCTCACCCTGCTGCGGGCGGAGCCGGTCAAGCTCGACCGGCACGAGACGCCGTGCGCATGGCATCTGGACGTCCAGTACGCGGCGATCGCGGAGCCTGGGGCGGTCGAGGCGATCAGCGAGGAGTCGCTCGACCTGAAGTGGTACGGATTCGACGAGGTCGCTGCGGTGGCCGACGGCTCGGTCGAGGCGCTGCTGGCCCGTACGCGAGCCGTCATCGGCGTCTGATCTCAGCCCGTCCGGTGTTTGATGCGGGCCGGGGGCGGAAAGCCGCCCCCGGCCCGCATCCCCCTACCGGTTCGTGAAGATGTTGCCCTGGTTCTGCCCGTGCGCGCCCTGCTGACCGAATCCGTACTGCGCGGCAAGCCCCTGCCCGACCTGCGCCCCCTGCGGCGGCATGAGCTCGCTCGGCTGGACGAGCACATACCCCTCCCCCACGAAGTTGAGCTCCCAGCCTTCCCCGGTGTTCCCGCGCCGGCGCCAGACGCTGGACGAGGAGGTCTGGGCCTGCATCTGGACCCGTAGCGACGACGACCAGGCGACCACCGCGTCGGCGTCGGCCGAGACGTACTTGTCGGGGGTGACCGGCATCAGCAGCGGCTTGCCGGAGGTCATGAGGGCGACCTTCCCCCGTCCGCTGATGTTCAGGTTGTACGCGCCGGTGCCGGAGATGCCGAACTGGCTGTCGACGGCGATGACGTCGTAGTGGAGCCCGGAGTCGAGCGCGAGCACATACGCCGCGTCGACCGTCAGGCCCTCGTGGTCGACGTCCACGACATGGATGTGCTGGGCGAGGTTGGCGAGATAGACCGTGCCCTGGCCGGAGCAGCGCATGAGGTCCAGGCCCTCGCCGGTGCGGGCACGGGCGTAGGCCTGGCCTTGGCTGCGGTATTCGCCGTCGAATTCGATCAGGCCCTGGTAGGCGACCATCGCGCCCTTGCGGGCGAGACAGTCGGTGTTGCCGTCGAGCCGGACCCTCAGCAACTGGTCGTTCTGGAGGGTGTAGTGGTCGTCGGACTGGACTTCGGTGTATGCGAAGAGCGGGCTCTGCATGGTGTGTCGTTCCCCCTCAGCCCCGTGCTCGGAGGCGGTCGGTGCTGTCTTCACTGGGCTGTACGACGACGAATCCCTGCCCGGAGAAGCCGATCTGGAAGGCCTCGCCGCTGCCCCGCCCGATGAGCGAGGAGGCCTTGAAGCTGCGCTTGGGCTTGGTCTTGAGGCCGGAGGACCAAGCGACCAGCGCGTCCGGGTCGACGTACGTCTCGTCATCGCCCCGGCCGCAGTCGACGACGATCGGTGTGCCGCGCGAGGTGACGGCGACCCAGCCGGTACCGGAGACGGCGACGTTGAACAGGCCCTGGCCCGCGAACTTCGCCAAGCCCTTGACGCGCTCGACGCCCCACTGGAGCTGGGCGTCGAAGGCCAGCAGATTGCTGCCGTTCACCGACAGGGACTCGTTGTTGAGGTAGACGGGCACGACATCGGCGCCGTAATCGGCGAGGTAGAGCAGGCCGTCGCCGGTGCACTTCATGATGGGCGCGCCCTCGCCGGTGATCCACTGGGAGGCCATCTGGCGGACGGCGGGCGGGTTGGGCTCGTACTGGACGAAGCCCTCGTACGCGACCATCGAGCCGGTGCGGGCGAAGAGGTCCTGGCCGGTCTGCATGGCGACCTTGAGCATCTTGCCGCCGTGGGCTTCCATCCGGGCGGTCACCGGGGTCGGTGCGAAGCCCGCGATCAGGGTCTGGTCCATTGCGGGTCACACCTCGTAGGGCTGGACGACGATGAAGTTGCCGGGGGCGCCGCGGAACTGGAGGTTGACGGTCTCCCCGCTGTGGCCCGGGTAGGCGGTGCGGCGCAGCCGCACCTGGCTGGAGAGGATCACCTGCGAGGCGGCGGACCAGGCGACGATGGCGTTGCTGTCGGCGTACGTGGTCGGGGTGACCGGGAGCACCACCGGGGTGCCGTGGGTCTTGACGATGACGGTGCCGGTGCCCTGGAAGAGCATGGTGAACAGGGCGCCGCCGGGGATGCCGTGGCCCTCGATGCGGCGTACCTCGTGCTGCAACGACTCGTCGAAGGCGAGGACGTTCTCGGCGGAGACGCAGATCGCGTCGCCCTGGAGCTCGATCGGGTGCAGGTTGGCGGCGTTGTCGGCGAAGAAAACCTGGCCCTGGCCGGTGCAGCGCATCAGCTGCATCTCCTGGCCGGTGGCGTTGCCGACGATGCGGCCGGTGAATCCGGCGCCCTTGTAGCCGAATTCGACCTTGCCCTGGTACAGCACCATGCTGCCCTGCTTGGCGAGCACCGGCTGGCCGCCGGCCTGGGAGAGGTCGGCGCGGATCAGCTTGGAGTTCTGCTGCGTCCAGCGCTGGCCGGTCGGCGCCTCGCGGTACTTCTCCAGCGCGACGGTGAGCCCGGCGGGCGGCTGCCCGAGCTGGGGCTGCGCGAAGGGGGCCGGCGCGGGCTGCCCGAACTGCGGCTGCTGGCCGAACTGCGGTTGCTGCCCGGACGGCTGCTGGCCGAACTGCGGCTGTCCGTAAGGCGGCTGGCCCGGCGGCGGCTGGGGCGGTGGGACCTGGCCGAACGGTGGCGCCGCCGGCGCGGCGATCGGCGCGACCATGGTGGGCGCGGCGTGGACGGGCGGGGCGGGCTGCGGCGGGCCGACTGGCGCGCCGAAGGCCGGGGCGGGGGCCGGGGCCGCGGGGGCGGGGACGGGCGGAGCGGCGGCGGGCGGGGCGAAGGCCGGGGGCGCGAAGCCCGGGGCGGCGGACGCGGGGGCGGGCGGCGGCTCTTCCTCGGCCACCTCGCCGCCGAAGTTCTTGAGCAGCGCGTCCAGGCCGCCGTCGAAGCCCTGGCCGACGGCCGCGAAGCGCCAGACGTCCTTGAGGTAGACGTCGGCGAGCATCACTGCGCGCTCGGTGGTGAACTCGGCACCGGTGAAGGCGTAGCGGGCGACTTCCTCGCCGCCCGCGACGATCCGGATATAGCCGGGGCCGACCTGCGACATGACGCCGTTTCCGTCGATGGTCGCGGTGAAGGAGAGCTTCTGGATCTGCTGGGGGATCTTCTCCAGCGTCACCCTGAAGGATTCGGTGTCTCCGGCCTGCGGCCCGAGCTGCTGGATCGCCTCTTCGGGGGACTTCGGCTGGTTGAAGAAGATGAAGTACCGGTCGTCCGAGAGCTGCTCGCTCGCGTCGAGCCCGAAGCAGCTGATGTCGAACGACAACCCGGCACCGGCGATCTGCACACCGATGTACAGATCTGTCCCCGCCGTCAGATCGCTGATCTTGGCCTTGTGGCCACGCTGGAATTCCCTGGCCATACGAACGACCGTCCCCCATCCGTAAGTACGTGCATGTGGTGCTTTCGACAGGTTAACGGCTACCTGTGACAGCAGGGCCGTCCGATCCGCGCTATTCCTCGCGACCGGTCGGCAGATGCGGCAGCCGGCCCGCGGCCACCACGCCTTCCAGATAGCCGCGGGCCCGTTCGGTGCGCGGATAGTCGTCCAGCAGTTCCCAGAAGCGCGGCCCGTGACCGGGCACCAGAAGGTGCGCCAGTTCATGGAGGAGTACGTAGTCGATCACATACTCCGGCATGCCCTGGAGCCGGTGCGAAAGGCGGATGCTGCCCTCGGACGGGGTGCACGAGCCCCATCGTGAATTCTGGTTGGTCACCCACCGCACGGTGTCCGGGGCCGCCCGGCCGCCGAGATACTGGCCGGACAGCTGCTCGGCCCGGGCTGCCAGCTCCTCGTCGCCGAGCATCCGGCGGCTTTCCTGGGCGGCAAGCTTGTCGAGCATGAGCGTGACCCAGCGTTTTTCCTCGGCGGCGGACATCCGGGCCGGGATGAGGACGATGGTGCGGTCGCCCTCGCGGTAGGCCGAGACCGTACGGCGGCGGCGGGCGCTACGGCGTACCTCGACCGCGCTGGTGCGTGCGGAAGTGAGTGGGGACTGGCTGGAAAGGCTGTGAGCCGGTTCGGCGGACACGTGTCGACGTTACCGGTACGGGGACCCGTGGGTCCTGTCCCCCGGCCGGTTGCCTGTGGATTCCATCGACGTCTTGCGCATATCGAATGACTATCCCTCACAGCCTGTGGATAACTTTCTGCGATTGTCGGCCCTGCCGGGCATTCTGGACCTGTCACACGAACCGGACCGAACGGATACCACGGGGGTGGCCATGCGTCCCATGCTCAAGACCGCGATGCGCCGGAGCTGGCGAAATCGCGAAAGCATCCAATTCGGGGTGGATCCGGCCCACGCCGTCGTACTGGACGCGGTGGACGGAGCCGCAGCCGGCTTCCTCGACCTACTGGACGGCACCCGGGGCCTGGGCCCGCTGGCCCGCGAGGCCGAGGCCCTCGGGCTCGAACCACCGCAGGCCCGGCGGCTGCTCGGGCTGCTCGCGCAGGGCGGCGTACTGGACGATGCGGCGGCCCATGCCGAACTGGCCGACTCGATACGGCATCGCACCGCCGCCCTCGACCGGCTACGGCCCGACCTGGCGGCACTCTCCGTGATCCACTCCGGGCCCGGCGGGGCGGCGGCGCGGATACGGGACCGCCGGGCGGCCCGGGTGCGGGTGATCGGCGCGGGCCGGGTCGGCGCGGCCGTGGCGGCGCTGCTGTCCGCGGCCGGCGTCGGCCGGGTCGAGGTCCGCGACGGCGGCCGGGTCGAGCCCTGGGACACCTCGCCCTGCGGCATCCCCGCCGAGCACATCGGCGACCGCCGGGACGCGGCCGCGCGCGGAGCCGTACGCCGGGCCGCGCCCGACCCGCGGGCGGCGGCACCCGGCAGCCGGCGAAGTGCCGTACCCGAGAACGGGCTCGGGCTCGTCGTGATCGCCCCCCGCGACGGCCTGGACGCGTACGCACCCGACCCGGACGACGCGGAGCCGCTGCTCGCCGCGGGCATCCCACACCTCTATACCGGCGTGCTGGAGGGCACAGGGGTGATCGGCCCGCTGGTCCTGCCGGGACGCACGGCCTGCGCGGGCTGCCTGGCCCTGCGGCGGGCCGACGCGGACCCGGCCTGGCCACGGGTGCTGGCCCAGCTGCGGTCCCGGCGCGGGTCCGGCGTCCCGGCCTGCGACATCGCGCTGGCGACGGTGGTCGCGGGGCTGGCCACGGCCCACGCCCTGGCCTTTCTGGACGGTGGCGAGCCGGCCAGCTGCGGGGCCCGGGTGGAAGTGGGACTGGCCCGGCTGGCGATGGAGCTGCGGCCGGTGCCGGGTGACAAAAGATGCCTATGTGGTGCGACCCGCGAACTCGGTGAGTCGGTTCAGGAGAGGCAGGGGACAATGACGACGTGACCGACCGGAAAGAGGGGGCGCATGTCTGATCTTCCGCGCAAAGCAGTGACCCGTACGGCCAAGTTGGCGGCACTCCCTCTGGGGTTCGCGGGGCGGGCGACCCTCGGACTCGGCAAGAGACTCGGCGGGCGCCCGGCCGAGGTGGTCGCGACCGAGCTCCAGCAGCGCACCGCCGATCAGCTCTTCAAGGTCCTCGGCGAGCTGAAGGGCGGGGCCATGAAGTTCGGCCAGGCCCTGTCGGTGTTCGAGGCGGCACTGCCCGAGGAGGTCGCGGGCCCCTACCGGGCGGCGCTCACCAAGCTGCAGGACGCGGCGCCGCCGATGCCCGCCCGCACGGTGCACGGCGTGCTGGCGGAGCGGCTGGGCGCGGACTGGCGGTCGCTGTTCACCGAATTCGAGGACAAGCCGGCCGCGGCGGCCTCGATCGGGCAGGTGCACCGCGCGGTGTGGCACGACGGGCGGGAGGTCGCGGTCAAGGTGCAGTACCCGGGGGCCGGGGACGCGCTGCTGTCGGATCTGAACCAACTGGGCCGGGTGGCCCGGCTGTTCGGTCCTCTGATCCCGGGCATGGACATCAAGCCGCTGATCGCCGAGCTGCGCGACCGGATCTCGGAGGAGCTGGACTACGAGCTGGAGGCCCAGGCCCAGCACATCCACGCCACCGAGTTCGCCGGTGACCCGGATGTGATGGTGCCGGAGGTGGTGCACCGCACCGACCAGGTGCTGGTCACCGAGTGGATGCACGGGATGCCGATGTCCGAGGTGATCTCCGGCGGCACCCAGGCCATGCGCGACCGGGCCGGGCAGCTGCTGGCGTACTTCCTCTTCGCCGGCCCGGCCCGCACCGGGCTGCTGCACGCCGACCCGCACCCCGGCAACTTCCGGCTGCTGGTCGACGACGGCCCGGCGGAGGGCTGGCGGCTGGGCGTGCTGGACTTCGGCACCGTCGACCGGCTGCCCGACGGGCTGCCGCTGCCGATCGGCACGGCACTGCGGCTGGCCCTGGCGGGTGACGCCGAGGCCGTGCACGCGATGCTGCGCCAGGAGGGCTTCGTCAAGCCGACGATCAAGCTCGACCCGGACGCCGTACTGGACTATCTGCGGCCGATCATCGAGCCCGCCGGGGCGGAGGAGTTCGCCTTCGCGCGCGGCTGGATGCGGGCGCAGGCGGCCCGGATCGCGGACCCGAGGTCACCGGCGCACCAGTTGGGCAAGCAGCTCAATCTGCCGCCGTCGTATCTGCTGATCCACCGTGTGACCCTGAGCACCATCGGCGTGCTGTGCCAGCTGGCGGCGACGGTGCGGCTGCGCGACGAACTGCGCGAGTGGCTGCCCGGCTTCGCGGAAGGGGACGAGGCGGAGTCGGCCTGAGGCTGGGGCAGACCCGAGGCCGGCGGGTCTCACCACCAGGACGAGTCGAGGCGGCCCTCGATGCTGCGGAGGTGGGTGCGGGCGCAGTCCTCGCAGAAATAGACGCGGACCCCGTTCTCCACCGAGCAGGTCCAGGTGAGCGGTGGCGGTCCGTCGTGGGCGGATTCGCAGCGGCCGCAGATGGTCGTTCCGGTCGTCGCGACCGTCGTCTTCTGGTCCACTTCGCGACAATAACGCGGGGCCGGTCGAAAACGACCGGCCCCGCGTTATGTGTCGGTTACTACTGCGTGAAGAGCCGTGACGTGCTATCGCGTCACTACTGCATCACGGCCATGGCCAGCGCGCGACGGGCGCGCAGCGAAGCACGCTCGGCCCGCCGCTGGAGACGCCGGGCGCGGACCACCCGGAGGGCCATGCGTTCATGCTCGGCCTCGGAGAGGCGTTCTTGCATATGGGCACGGGCCAGGGCTTCTGGCATGAGTTGCATTTCGAGGTTCCTGTTCTGACGCGAGGTCATCGCGTCGGACGCCGGGGCGGGGGTGTCGTGGAGGGACGGATTCATCGTTGGGTCCTGCTTCTTCGGATCGTGCGTGAGGGGATGGTCGATCGTTCCGATGGCGTGGCGGGCGTGACGGGTCATGCCATGACCGCGTTCTTGCGCGGACGGCCACGGGGACGCTTGCGCGGCACCACGACGCCCTGGACGAACAGCTCGCCGCCCCAGACGCCCCAGGGCTCACGGCGGTCCTTCGCGCCGGCGAGGCAGGCCTCGCGGACCGGGCAGGTCTGGCAGAGCGACTTGGCGTACTCGACATCGGCCGGGGACTCCGCGAAGAAGACCTCCGGGTCGAACGTCCGGCACGGGACGGGGACGCCGAGGCGCTCGATCTCGTCGTCGAGCTCGGTCAGGGGCAGCAAGGGGACCTCCGGGTGATCGGGCGGGAGCTTCGGGTCGGTGACGGACGGTGCAGGCGGGGTGGAGTGCACGGTCGGTTCGTTCCTCATCTGTTGTTCGGGCTTATTGAAAACAGAAGGGCCGCGGATCCCGGTCTGGGATTCCGCGGCCCTGGAAGGTGCCGGCCTGATCGTGGATCAGGCTGGATCACTCCAGGGTTCGAGCCCGCGGAAGGCCCACTTCAGGTTGTGCTGCGTCTTCTGCTCTGCGTGCTGTTCGTTGGAGCCGCCGAGGCCGGCGTATCCATTGGTTCCGGCACCGTTGGTGGTCGCCGCAAAGGCATAGGCCTGAACCTGTGCCACTGCCGCAACCGCTACCGCCGGTGCCTGGACCGGTCGCTCGCTGCGCTCCCGGACGACCTCAAGAACGACAGAGGACATGGGCAGCAGACGGCCGGACGCACCGGTGCCACGGAGCGAAATGCCGAGCGGGCAGGCGGCGACGACCGAGCGATCGGTCATTTTGACGGTGCTGACGGGCTTGGTCTCGATGATGGTCATTGGTCTTCGCCTCCTCTCGGCGTCTCGTAAGGCTGACAGGGCAGGTGGTGCAAGCTCAGTACATCATGGTTCCCGCCGCTCTTGGAAGAGCCGCGGCGACCACGTCCCGAAGGCTATGGGGCTTTCCGCGCGGTGCGCAAACTATTTTTCCGTCTCTTCCGAATCAACTTCCCCGGCCGCTTCCCCGCCCACTTCCCGGCCCGCGCACAGCGCCAGCACGTCCTCGCCGTACTTGTCCATTTTGCGGGCCCCGACCCCGGCGATAACCGCCAGTTCGTGCGGGTCGGAGGGCCGCACCTCGGCGATCGCGAGCAGCGTCTTGTCGGTGAAGACGCAGTACGCCGGCTGGCCGATGGCCTTGGCCTGCGCCACCCGCCACTCGCGCAGCCGCTCGTACAGCGCCTCGTCCAGGTCGGAGGGGCAGTCCTCACAGCGCATCAGCTTGATCTCGCCCGCGTCGGACAGGGTGCGCCCGCAGACCCGGCAGAACACCGGCCCGCGCCTGCGCTTGGCGGCGGCCGGGCCGCGCTCCAACGCGCCTGTGGCGGCCGCCGGGCGGCCGCCGGCGCCCCTGGCCGCCGAGCCCGGCCGCAGGCCGTCCAGGAAGCGCGAGGGCCGCCGGCCGGCGCGCCCGCCGGGTGAGCGGGACAGCGCCCAGGACAGGCCGAGGTGGAACCGGGCGCGGGTGACGCCGACATAGAGCAGCCGGCGCTCCTCCTCGACCTGCTCGTCGGTCTTGGCGTAGGTGATCGGCATCGTGCCCTCGCTGAGGCCGACCAGGAACACCGCGTCCCATTCCAGACCCTTGGCGGAGTGCAGCGAGGCCAGCGTGACGCCCTCGACGGTCGGGGCGTGCTGGGCGCCCGCCCGCTCGTCCAGTTCGGCCACCAGATCGCCGAGTGTCGCGGCCGGCCGCACCCGGCAGAAGTCCTCCGCGAGCCGTACGAGCGCCGCCAGCGACTCCCAGCGGTCCCGCACCGCCCCCGAGCCGGCCGGGGGCTCGGCGGACCAGCCGCGCGAGCCGAGCACCGCCCGCACCTGGTCCGGCACCGAGGCGTCCTCGGCGTCCGGCACCGAGGCCGCGCGGGCCGCGCCGCGCAGCAGCAGCCCGGCCTCGCGCACCTCGGGCCGCTCGAAGAACCGCTCCGCGCCCCGCAGTTGGTACGGCACCCCGGCATCGGCCAGCGCCTGCTCGTACACCTCGGACTGGGCGTTGATGCGGTAGAGCACCGCGATCTCGCTGGGTCGCACCCCTCCGTCGATGAGCGCTCTGATACGGCGGGCGGTGCCCTCCGCCTCGGCCGGCTCGTCCGGGTACTCGGCGTAGGACGGCTCAGGACCGGCCTCGCGCTGCGAGATGAGCTCGAGGCGGTGCTGGGCGGCCTGCCCGCGCGCCTGCCCGAGCAGCCCGTTGGCCAGGTGCACGACCTGGGGGGTCGAGCGGTAGTCGCGGACCAGCTTCACGACGGTGGCGTCCGGGTGTCTGGTGCGGAAGCCGAGCAGGTAGTCCGGGGTGGCGCCGGTGAAGGAGTAGATGGTCTGCGAGGCGTCGCCGACCACGCAGATGCTGTCGCGGGGGCCGAGCCACAGGTCGAGCAGGCGCTGCTGGAGCGGGCTGACGTCCTGGTACTCGTCGACGACGAAGTGCTGGTACTGCTCGCGGACGGCGTCCGCGACATCCGGGCGGTCCTGCAGCACGCCGACCGTGAGCAGCAGCACGTCCTCGAAGTCGATGACCCCCCGGTCGCGTTTGAGCTGCTCGTACGCCGTGTAGATCCGGGCGACCTCCGCCGGGTCGCGCGGCACCTCCCGCCCGGCCTTCGCGGCGGCGGCCGCGTAGTCCTCGGGCACGGTCTGGGTGACCTTGCACCACTCGATCTCGCCGGTGACATCGCGCAGTTCGCCCCGGTCCAGCCGGATCCGGCAGCGCGCCCCGGCCTCGGCGACGAGCTGGATCTTGCGTTCGGCCAGGCGTGGCATGTCGCCGCCGATCGCGCGCGGCCAGAAGTACTGGAGCTGGCGCAGCGCGGCCGAGTGGAAGGTGCGCGCCTGCACCCCGCCCGCGCCGAGCTGCCGCAGCCGGCCCCGCATCTCCCCGGCAGCCCGGGCCGTGAAGGTGACCGCGAGCACACTGCCGGGCTGGAGTATCCCGGCCCGCACCCCATAAGCGATCCGGTGCGTGATCGCACGGGTCTTGCCGGTGCCGGCCCCGGCCAGCACGCAGACCGGCCCGCGCAGGGCCGTGGCGACGGCACGCTGCTCCGGGTCGAGCCCGGCGAGCACGGCGTCCGCGGAGTCCGGGACGGCCGGGAACTCCGGGAAGAGCGGGGAGTGGGTTGTTGCGGTCACCCCCTCATGCTCCCAGGTCCGCAGTTGCGGCCGGGAAAGTTATCCACAGCTGAGGTGTGATATTCGGACCACGATGGATGACGAGGAATGTCCCGGCCGGGAGTTAGCGTTCTCCAGACCGATCGGCCATCTGACCTTAGGAGCGAACAGCGATGTCGGGCACTGTGACGATGTACAGCACCACCTGGTGCGGCTACTGCCGTCGGCTGAAGAGCCAGATGGAGCGCGAGGGCATCGCGTACAAGGAGATCAACATCGAGCAGGACCCGGAGTCGGCGAAGTTCGTGGAGCAGGTGAACAACGGCAACCAGCTGGTCCCGACGCTGCTGTTCCCCGACGGGTCCGCGCTCCCCAACCCGTCGCTGGCCCAGGTGAAGCAGAAGCTCGGCGTCTGACCCCGTCAGAACTTGTCCGTCGTCGGCAGCGGCCGGCCGTACCAGAGCTCGATGAGGCGGGCGGCGATCGAGATGCCGTAGGGCGCGAGCACCTCGCCCGCCTCTATGGCCTTGCGGTACTCCTCGCGGGAGAACCAGCGGGCCTCGTGGATCTCGTCGCCGTCGACCTCGATGTCGGAGGACGTGGCGCGCGCCATGAAGCCCAGCATCAGGCTGGAGGGGAACGGCCAGGGCTGGCTGGCGACGTACGAGACCGAGCCGATGGTGACGCCCGCCTCCTCGGCGACCTCGCGCACCACGGCCTGCTCGATGGACTCGCCCGGCTCGACGAAGCCGGCCAGCGTGGAGAACCTGCCCTCCGGCCAGTGCACCTGGCGGCCCAGCAGGGCGCGGTCCTCGGCGTCCGTGACCAGCATGATGACCGCCGGGTCGGTACGCGGGTAGTGCTCGGCCCCGCAGGCCGGGCAGCGGCGGATGTGGCCCGCGGCGGCGATGACGGTGCGCTCGCCGCAGCGGGAGCAGAAGCGGTGCATGCGCTGCCAGTTCTCCAGCGCGACCGCGTGGACCATCAGCGAGGCCTCGTCGGGCGGCAGCAGTCCGCCGACCTCGCGCAGCCCGGCGGGTCGCTCGTCGGCGTCGATGCGGCCGGGCAGGGCGTCCTTCTGGAGCGCGAAGTAGCGCACGCCGTCCTCGTCGATGCCGAGGAAGTAGCGGTGCGCCTCGGTCGGCGGCGCGTCGAAGGACGGCGTCATGACCAGCCGCGGGCCCTCGTCCGTGTCCTCGACCAGCACCTGGCCGCCGGAGACCACGAAGACCCGGGTCGTCGGGTGGCTCCAGGCCGCGGCCAGCCACGCCTCGTCGAGGCGGTGGTGCGCGGCCCGGTCCAGGCCCGGGTGGGCGAGCGCCAGCGGCCGTCCCGTCGTGTCCGGTACGAGCCCTGTGCCGTTCATCCCGTTCAACTCTGCCGCCAACTCCCCGTTG
Organism: Streptomyces sp. NBC_01537; assembly: GCF_045040445.1. Taxonomy (NCBI): domain Bacteria; kingdom Bacillati; phylum Actinomycetota; class Actinomycetes; order Kitasatosporales; family Streptomycetaceae; genus Streptomyces; species Streptomyces sp. NBC_01537. The sequence goes on from NZ_CP109392.1 coordinate 3,388,631, forward strand.
TATGTGCCTCGGCGAGATCGCTCCACAGGTAAGCGGAGGTCTCCACGCCCTTCATGAGCAGGTCGATCTCGACCTTTTCGTTCACTGAGTGCCAACCGTCAGAAGGCACCGAAATTCCCAGGAACAGCACCGGAACGTCCAGTACGTCCTGCAGATCCGCGGCCGGACCGGAACCGCCCTCGCGGGTGAACCGGATCTCCGTACCGAATGCCCTTCCCATCGCCCGCACCACCGACTCCAGCGCCGGGTGGTCCAGCGGCGTCAAACACGGGCGGGTCGCGCCCCAGAAGGTGATCTCGTGCCGGATGCCCGCGCCCGCCGGGAGGCGGTCCGCGACCCACTGCGCGACCAGCTCCTGGATCCGGTCCGTGTCCTGTCCGGCCACCAGCCGGAAGCTCAGCTTCAGATGTGCCGACGCCGGCACGATGGTCTTACCGCCCGGGCCCTGATAGCCGCCGTAGATTCCGTTCACCTCGGCCGTCGGCCGGGCCCAGATCCGCTCCAGCGTGCTGTGGCCCGCCTCGCCGACGGCCGCGTACGACTTCGCGGTGCGCAACCACTCCGCTTCGTCGAACGGCAGCTGCGCGATCAGCTCGCGCTCCCGGTCGGTGAGCGGTACGACGCCGTCGTAGAAGCCCGGGATGCTGACGCGGTGATCCGCGTCGTGCAGCGCCGCGACCAGGCGGGCGGCCTCGGCTGCCGGGTTGGGCACCGCGCCGCCGAACGAGCCGGAGTGGATGTCCTGATCCGGGCCGTGGAGGTCGATCTGGCAGTCGGCCAGCCCGCGCATGCCGGTGCAGACGGTCGGGGTGTCCGCCGACCACATGCCGGTGTCCGACACGATGACGGCGTCGCAGGCGAGACGGGCCGAGTGCTCCTTGATCAGCGCCGGGAAGTTCGGCGAACCGGACTCCTCCTCGCCCTCGATCAGCAGCTTCAGATGCACGGCGGGGGTGCTGCGGCCGGTGGCGGCGAGGTGGGCCCTGACCCCGAGTGTGTGGAAGAACACCTGGCCCTTGTCGTCCGCCGCGCCGCGCGCATAGAGGCGGTCGCCCTTCACGGTGGGGTTGAACGGGTCCGTGTCCCAGCCGTCCGTACGGTCGGCGGGCTGCACATCGTGATGCCCGTACACCAGGACCGTCGGCGCGTCCGGGTCGGCGGAGGGCCACTGCGCGAAGACGGCGGGCGCGCCCGGTGTGTCCCAGATCTCGACCACGGGGAACCCGGTTTCGCCCAGTTTGGCCGCGAGCCACGTCGCGCTCGCGCGCACATCGGCGTTCCGGTCCGGGTCCGCCGAGACGGAGGGGATGCGCAGCCAGTCGGCCAAGTCATCGAGAAACGCGGCCTTGTGGGCCTCGATGTACGTACGGACGCTACGGACGGCGCTGTCCGGGGTCGTGCTCATGGAACCGAGCCTATCCGGCCCGGCGGGCCGCGTTCGCATCGCCCGTCAGCAGCAGCTCCAGCGCCGCGCGGTCCGGGAGGTCCGCAGGGCGGACGACCTCGCCCGTGCGGACGTAGAGGAAGGCGGCCGAGACCCGGTCGAGCGGAAGCTGCCGCTGCTCGGCCCACGCGAGGCGGTAGACGGCCAGCTGCAGGGGATCCGCGGAGGGGGCGCGGTTGGTCTTCCAGTCGACGATTTCGTAGGCGCCCTCGCCGTCCCGGTACACGGCGTCGATGCGGCCCCGGATGACGCGCCCGGCGAGGGCGAGCTGGAAGGGGACTTCGACGCGGAAGGGCGTGCGGTCGGCGTAGGGGGTGGCGAGGAAGGCGTCCTTGAGGGCGGCGAGGTCGCGTTCGTCGGCGATCTCGTCGTCGCCTTCGAGGCCGGGGAGGTCTTCGGGGGCCAGGAGGGGCAGTTCCTCGAAGCGGGACTCCACCCAGGCGTGGAAGCGGGTGCCGCGGCGGGCGGCGGGCTGGGGTGGACGGGGCATGGGGCGGGCCAGGTCGCGGGCGAAGGCGTCGGGGTCGGCGGCGAGGCGCATGAGCTGGGAGGCGGTGAGGGCGGCGGGGAGCGGGACGTCGCGGACGGTGGCGCGGGCGCGGCGCAGTTCGCCCGCGAGGGCGTCGAGGTCGCGGTCCCAGGAGGCGATGAGCCGGGCCTCCTCGGGGACGAGCGCGGAGCGCGGCGCGGGGACGTGCTCGTGCGCCGGTGCGGGCTCCGGGTCCGGTTCGAACTCCGGGTCCGGCTCCGCGTACCAGTCGTCCTCGTAGCCGTAGCCGTCCTCGTAGTCGTACTCCTCCTCCGGGGGCGGCGGGGGCCAGTCCGGGTCTTCGGCGTAGGCGTCCGCCTGCGCCGGGGCGTCCAGATGCGCGAGCACCGTCTTCGCGGCCTGGCGGCGGCGCTCCAGGGCGATCGGGTCGAGCGGCAGCGGCCAGGCGTGGTCGGCGCCGAGGGCCAGCGAGGGGTTCTCGGCGTCCTCGGCGGGCGGCTCGGCCCAGTGCTCGATCTCGCCGTGGCCGGCCTCGCAGTGCGCGCGCAGGGCGTCGAGGAAGGCGGAGGGGCCGAAGGGCTTCTTTTGGGTCGGGCCCCACCAGTGTCCGGAGCCGAGCAGCAGGGAGCGCGGCCGGGTGAAGGTGACGTAGCCCAGGCGCAGCTCCTCGACCCGGTTGTGCTCGGCCATGGCCTCGCGGAAGCCGTCGAGCCCGGCCTTGGTCCACTCCTCGACCTCCGGCAGGGTCGCGGCGTCGCCGCGCAGGCCGTGCGGCAGCACCTTGGCGTTGGTGGCCCACAGCTCGCGGCCGCGCTCGCTCGGGAAGCCCTTGCGTACGAGACCGGGGACGGCCACGACATCCCACTCCAGGCCCTTGGACTTGTGGGCGGTGAGCACCTTGACCGTGTTCTCGCCGCCGGGCAGCGAGCTGTCGAGGCCTTTTTCGTACTGCGCGGCGGTGTGCAGGAACCCGAGGAAGGCGAGCAGCGTCGCATCGCCGTCCAGGGAGGCGAAGTTGGCGGCGATGTCCATGAACGCGTTGAGCGTCTCGCGCCGCCGCGCGGCAAGCGCGTGCGGCGATGCCGACAGCTCGACCTCCAGCCCGGTGACGGCCAGCACCCTGTGCAGTACGTCCATGAGCGGATCGGCGAGCGCCCTGCGCAGGTCGCGTATCTCCGCCGCCATGCGCGCGAAGCGCACCCGTGCCTCGGGGGAGAACGGCAGCCGGTCCTCGGGCTCGCCCTCCAGGAAGGTCTCCAGCGCGTCGGCGAGGGAGATCACCTCCGCCGGGTCCGTGCCCTCCACGGCCGCCGCGAGCCGGTCCTGCGCATCGCCGCGTCCCGGCACCAGCAGCCGCGCCCGGCGCCCCAGCAGGGCCAGGTCGCGGGCGCCGATGCGCCAGCGAGGGCCGGTGAGCAGCCGTACGAGCGCGGCGTTGGCAGTCGGGTCGTGCAGCACCTCGCACACCGCGACCAGGTCGGCGACCTCGGGCAGATGCAGCAGCCCCGACAGGCCGACGACCTCCACCGGGATGTCCCGCTCGACGAGCGCGGCGTGGATGTCGGCGAAGTGGGAGGTCGTACGGCACAGCACCGCGATCTCGCCGGGCTCGGTGCCGGTCCGTACGAGGTGGGCGATCGAGTCGCCGATCCAGGCGATCTCGTCGGCCTGCGTGGGCAGCAGCGCGCACCGCACCACGCCGTCCCGCTCCGCGCCCGGGGCCGGGCGCAGCGCCTCCACGCCCTCGTGGCGGGCCCGCAGTTCGGCGGCGAGGCCGTTGGCCAGGTCGAGCAGGCGGCCGCCGCTACGGCGGTTCTCGGAGAGGGAGAACCGGCCGGCCGGGGCGCCGTCGGCGCGGGGGAAGTGCAGGGGGAAGTCGTCGAGGTTCGCCACGGACGCGCCGCGCCAGCCGTAGATCGCCTGGCAGGGGTCGCCGACGGCGGTCACGGGGTGGCCGGTGCCGCCGCCGAACAGCCCGGCGAGCAGCAGCCGCTGCGCGACGGAGGTGTCCTGGTACTCGTCCAGCAGCACGACCTCGTAACTCTCGCGCAGGATCCCGCCCACCTCGGGGCGCGTCCCGGCCAGCGTCGCCGACAGCGCGATCTGGTCGCCGAAGTCCAGCAGGTCGCGGCGCCGCTTCTGCTCCCGGTACCCGGCCGCCAGCCCGGCGAGGTCCAGGCGTGCGCGGATCGCCGTCTGTACGTCCTTCGCCCAGGCGAAGCCGCGCTTGGCGGGGTCGATCCCGCCGAGGCGCTCCGCCAGTTCCTCGTCATGCGCGCGCAGGCCGTCCAGCGGCACCAGGTGCTCCGCCAGCTCGCCCTCCAGCGCGAGCAGATCGCTCACCAGCGTCGGAATGCCCTTCGTCAGCGCCGGGAACGGGCCGGGCGCGGCCCGCAGCACCTGGGCGGCGAGCTGGTAGCGCGTCGCGTCCGCGAGGAGGCGGGCCGTGGGCTCCAGGCCTATGCGCAGGCCGTGCTCCTTCAGCAGCTGCCCCGCGAAGGCGTGGTAGGTCGAGATCTGCGGCTCGCCCGGCGCGTGCTCCGGATCGGCGGGGTCGGGTTCGGTGACGCCCGCTTTGAGCAGGGCCTTGCGTACGCGCTCCGCGAGCTCACCGGCCGCCTTGTTCGTGAACGTCAGCCCGAGGACCCTGTCCGGCTCGACCTGGCCCGTGCCGACCAGCCACACGACCCGGGCCGCCATGACGGTCGTCTTCCCCGATCCGGCTCCGGCCACGATGACCTGCGGGGCGAGCGGGGCGGTGACGCAGGCCAGCTGCTCCGGGGTGAACGGGATGCCGAGCAGCTCTTTGAGCTGCTCGGGGTCGGAGAGTCGGGAAGGCACGGGAGTGAGGCTATCGGGCGGCTCTGACAGTGGGCGGCCGCGCGACGGGGTCGGGCAGGGTCGCTGGATCCGGCTACTCCACCACGTGCCGGCCCTCCGGCCGCGCGCTGCAGGACGACCGGAAGGCGCAATGCGCGCAGTGCTGCCCCGTCGCGGGCGTGAAGCGCTCGTCCAGCACCCGCCCGGCCGCCCCCGCCAGCAGGTCCTCGACCCACTCCCCCGCCAGCGGCTCCTGGGCCTGGACGGCGGGCACCGCGTCGCCGCCGTCCCGCTTCGCCGCCCCCAGCCGCAGCTGCACCAGCTCGGCGCCGCCCAGCGGGGGCCGTTCGTCGCCGAACAGCGAATCGACGGCTCCCTCGCGCACGGCGAGCTGGTAGACGGCGAGCTGGGGGTGGCGGGCGACCTCGGCCGCCGTCGGTTTCGACCTGCCCGTCTTGAAGTCGACGACGTACGCGCGCCCTTCGCCGTCGGTCTCGACGCGGTCCATGCTGCCGCGGATCCGCACTTCGACGTCGCCCGCGTTCAAGGTGACGTCGAAGGCGTGCTCGGTGCCGACCGAGGACCGGTCACCGCGTTCCATGACGTGCCAGCGCAGGAACCGCTCCAGGGCCGCGCGGGCGTTCTCCTTCTCCTGCCTGGACTTCCAGGGGGCGTCGAAGACGAGCGCGTCCCAGACCGAGTCCAGCCGCTCCATCAGCACGTCCAGATCGGCGGCGGTCCGTCCGGAGGCGACCTCGTCGGCCAGTACGTGAACCACGTTGCCGAAGCCCTGGGCCGCGGTGGAGGGCGGCTCGGCCTTGACCTCCCGTCCGAGGAACCACTGCAGGGCGCAGGTGTTGGCGAGCTGGTCCAGCGCGCTGCCGGAGAGGGCGACGGGGTGGTCGCGGTCGCGCAGGGGGACGGCGGAGCGGGTGGGCTCGTACAGGCCCCACCAGCGGTCGGGGTGGGCGGCGGGGACGAGGAGGTGGCCGCCGTCCTCGAGGGAGGCCAGCCGGGCGAGGCGCTGGGCGGCTGCGTCGCGCAGGGCGGGAGAGGCGGCGGGGTCGACGGTGGTGGCGCGCAGTTCGGCGACGAGGGCGGCGACGGACAGGGGCCGGCGGGGGCGCTGGGTCACGTCGATGGGCTCGACGCCGAGCTCGGTGAGGAAGCGGGAGGGCTGGTCGCCGTCATCGGCGGCTGCCTTGACCGCCGTCACGACGAGCCGCTCACGCGCGCGCGTGACGGCCACGTAGAAGAGCCGGCGCTCCTCGGCGAGGAGCGCGCCCGGGGAGAGCGGTTCGGCGAGGCCGTCGCGCCCGATGCGGTCCGCTTCCAGCAGGGAACCGCGCCTGCGCAGGTCGGGCCAGAGCCCGTCCTGGACACCGGCGACGACGACGAGCCGCCACTCCAGACCCTTCGAGCGGTGCGCGGTCATCAGGCGCACGGCGTCCGGACGGACCGCGCGCCGGGTGAGGACATCGGCGGCGATGTCCTGCGCATCGAGCTCTTCGAGGAAGTTGAGGGCGCCGCGGCCGCCCGTACGCTCCTCTGCGCGTGACGCCGTTTCGAACAGGGCGCACACCGCGTCCAGGTCCCGGTCCGCGTTGCGCCCGGCGGCGCCGCCCCGGGCGGCGGACCGCTCCAGGCGGGCGGGCCAGGGGGTGCCGTCCCACAGGGCCCACAGGGCGGCTTCGGCGGTGCCGCCGTGCGTCAGCAGCTCGCGCGCCGTGCGCAGCAGCGTGCCGAGGCGCTGTGCGCCGCGCGCGTACGCGGGGTCGTGGGCGACGAGCCGCTCGGGCTCGCTCAGCGCCTCGGCGATGAGTACGTCGGAGGGCCGGGGGACGGCCTGGCCGGCGGCGCGTTCCTCGTCGCGCAGGGCGCGGCCGAGGCGGCGCAGGTCGGAGGCGTCCATGCCGCCCAGCGGTGAGCCGAGCAGGGTCAGGGCCTCGTCCACGGCGAGGGCGGACTCGTCACGCGCGCATGCGCGCAGTGCGAGGAGCAGCGGGGCCACCGCGGGCTCCTGGTGCAGCGGCAGGTCGTCGCCGTCGACCTCGACGGGGACGCCGGCGGATGTGAGCGCCCTGCGCAGGCCGGGAATGGACCGGGCGCCGGCGCGCAGCAGGACGGCCATGTCGTTCCAGGGGACGCCGTCCTCCAGGTGGGTGCGGCGCAGCAGGTCGGCGATGCCGTCGAGTTCGGCTCCGGGGGTGGGATAGGTGCGCACCGACAGGGCGCCGCCGTCCCGTACGGGGCGCAGTTCGCGGTGGGCGCGGACGGCGGCCGCGGGGAGCCGGGTGAGCGGCATGCGCGTGGTGAGCAGGCGGGTGGCGGCGAGGAGGCGGGCGCCGGAGCGGCGGGAGACGGTGAGGACGCGTACGTCGGCCGGGCGGCCGTCCCGGCGCGGGAAGGCGTCGGGGAAGTCGAGGATGCCGTTGATGTCGGCGCCGCGGAAGGCGTAGATGGACTGGTCGGGATCGCCGAAGGCGACCAGGGTGCGCCCGCCGCCCGCGAGGGCGTGCAGCAGCCGGACCTGGGCGGGGTCGGTGTCCTGGTACTCGTCGACGAAGACGGTCTCGTACTGGGTGGCCAGGACGCGCGCGACCTCGTCCCGCTCGGCGAGCAGCACGGCGCGGTGCACCAGCTCGGCATAGTCCAGGACGCCCTGGAGGTCGAGGACGTCCAGGTATTCGGCGAGGAAGACGGCCGCCGCCCGCCAGTCCGGCCGTCCCGCGCGGGCCGCGAAGGCGGCGAGCGCTCCCGGGCCGAGGCCCAGCTCGCGGCTGCGGGCGAGCACGGCGCGGACCTCGTCCGCGAAGCCACGGGTGGTGAGGGCGGCGCGCAGCTCGTCCGGCCAGCGGTTCTTGGGGCGGCCCTCCCGTTCCAGTTCGAGCTCGCCGGCCAGCAGTTCGCGTACGAAGACGTCCTGCTCGGGTCCGGACATCAGCCGCACCGGGTCGGCGAACAGCTCGGGGTCCTGGTGGGCGCGGAGCAGGGCGTAGCAGAAGGAGTGGAAGGTGGTGGCCACCGGCGGGACCGCCTGGTTGCCCATGCGCGCGGCCATGCGGTCCCGCAGCTCGACCGCGGCCTTGCGGCTGAAGGTGAGGACGAGGATCCGCTCCGGGTCCGTCCCGCGCCGCACCCGCTCGGCGACCGCCTCGACCAGGGTCGTGGTCTTGCCGGTGCCGGGCCCGGCCAGCACGAGAAGCGGGCCTGCCCGGTGATCGACCACGGCCCGCTGGGCGGCGTCCAGCACAGGGGGCGTCACAGGTGCGGGCGGGGTCCGCAACAGCCGGTAACCGCCGACCGGCGTGCCCGTCCCCCGGTACTGCGATCGGGTGGTGGAGGAGGTGGTCACGTGGTTCGCCGGTTCTGTGTGTGCCTGTTCAGGTTGCGGTCGGGTGCCGACGGTACGCGACCTGCGGCAAGATCACGGGCTGCTCCCGCCGCTTCCCCGGGGCGTCCCGCACGGATACGTCCTACTCCGTACGGACGGCCCGTCGCATGGACGGGGTCCGGATGGCGGAAGCTGGATGGTGTGAGCGTCGTCGTGCACCGGTCCTCAGTCCCCGTCTCCGGACGCGGTCCCGTCCTCGGGTCCGTCCCCGGAGCCGTCCCAGCGGGCCTGTCGCATGTCCAGCCGCGGTATGTGCCCCTGCGCGGCCCGGGACGCCACACGCAGCGGCGTGCCCTCCTCCTGGTAGTGGCCCAGGGCCTCCAGCTCATGGCCCGGAAGGAAGCCCCCGTCCGAGCGCACCACACGCCACCACGGCACGGCGCCGCCGTACAGCGCCATGACGCGCCCCACCTGCCGGGGGCCGCCCTCCCCCAGCCACTCCGCGACATCCCCGTACGTCATCACCTTGCCGGGCGGGATCCCCTCGGCGGCCGCGAGCACCCGCTCCGCGTACTCCGGGAGCTCCGGGACCTCCGGCAGTTCGTCTGCGCTCACCCCTCACATCCTGCCGCAGACCACCGACAACGGGCCTCGGCACCCGGCGCGACGGCGCCCCGAGGGCGCGCGGAACGAGCAATTGCCCCCTCGTGCGCCCACTCGCGCACGCCTCGTGCCACCATCTTCCGGGGCGGTGACTGGTGATACGAGATCAACGAGCGACATCCGACGAACACGACGCGGGGGCGAGCGACGCCCCCCGCGCACCTTCGCCTGCCCCCGCGGGCGACCCCGGCGTGAACGGCCACGCCGCTCCGGAGCCGGCCAAGGACCCGGACCCGGGCCAGGATCCGGGCCAGGACCAGGATCAGGGCCAGGCCCAGAACCCGGACCCCGACAGCCCGGACCCCGGCTGCCCGGAGCCCGGCTGCCCGGAGCCCGGCGAAGGCGCCCCGCACCCGGATCCCGTCGCCCGGGACGAGCCGATCCTGCCCGCGCGCGTGCACCGGCCCGTCGACCTGATGCGGTTCCTGTTCGGCATGCTGGGCATCGCCATCGTCCTGGGCATCGCCGGCTTCGCGCACGCGACGACCTCGGGCGTCGAGCAGGACATCGCCGACGGGGCTACGCACGCGCCGGACGCCCTGATCGCGTTCGCCGGGTTCACGGCGAGCGTGGCGGTGCTGATCGTGCCCGTGGCCTTCGCGGTCGAGCGGCTGATCAAGCGGGACGGCCTGCGCATCGCGGACGGCGTGCTCGCGGCCGTCCTTGCGCATGGCGTCTCCCTGGCCACCGACCTGTGGGTCTCCGACGCCGCCCCCGCCGCCATCCGCGACGCCCTCACCCGCGACGCGCCCAGCGGCGGCATCACCGACCCCGTCCACGGCTATCTGGCGCCGGTCATCGCGTACATGACGGCCGTCGGCATGGCCCGCCGCCCCCGCTGGCGGGTCGCCCTGTGGGCGGTCCTGATCCTGGACGCCTTCGCGGTCCTGGTCGGCGGCTACACGACACCGTTCTCGATCATCACGACCGTCCTGATCGGCTGGACCGTCGCGTACGGAACGCTCTACGCCGTCGGCTCGCCCAATGTGCGCCCCACCGGCCAGAACCTCCTGGCCGGCCTGCGCCGCGTCGGCTTCGCGCCGCTGACCGCCGTACGGGCCGAGGAGGAGTTCCCCGAGTCGCCGGACTCCGAGCGCGGCCGCCGCTACATCGTCACCCTCGAAAACGGCCCCCTGCTCGATGTCACCGTCGTCGACCGCGAGCAGCAGGCGCACGGCTTCTTCTACCGCGTATGGCGCCGTCTCGCGCTGCGCGGCATCAACCAGAGACGCAGTCTGCAGTCGCTGCGCCAGGCGCTGGAGCAGGAGGCGCTGCTCGCGTACGCGGCCATCGCCGCCGGGGCGAACGCCCCGAAGCTGATCGCCACCTCCGAGCTGGGCCCGGACGCCGTGATGCTGGTCTACGAGCACATCGGCGGCCACCCGCTGGACGCGCTGCCCGACGAGGCGGTGAGCGACGACCTGCTGCTGGGCGCCTGGGAGCAGGTCAAGGCCCTGCAGTCGCGCCGCATCGCGCACCGCCGGCTGGTCGGCGAGTCGCTGCTGGTGGATCGTTCCGGCACGGTCTTCCTGACCGACCTGCGGGGCGGCGAGATCGCCGCCGGCGACATGATCCTGCGGATGGACGTCGCGCAGCTGCTGACCACGCTGGCGCTGCGGGTCGGCCCCGAGCGCGCGGTGGCCTCCGGCGTGGCCGTGCTCGGGCCCGACATGGTCGCGGACTCGCTGCCGGTGCTCCAGCCGATCGCTCTGAGCCGTACGACCCGGGCCATGCTCAAGCAGCTCGCGCGCGAGCGGGCGCAGCGCCAGCGCGAGGCCGTGCTCGCCGCGACCAGCGCCAAGGCGGCCGCGACCGAGGCCGTGGACGGCAAGCCTGCGGACCCGAAGGCCCAGAAGCGGGCCGAGCGCAAGGCGATCGAGGCCGCGCTCGACGAGGCCCGCGAGGAGGACCTGCTCTCCCGGATCCGCCAGGAGATGCTGCTCATCCGCCCGCAGGCCCCGGTCGAGCCGGTCCGGCTGGAGCGCATCAAGCCGCGCACCCTGGTCACCTTCATCGCGGGCGCCATCGCCGTCTACTACCTGCTCTCCCAGATCAGCCGCGTCCCCCTCACCGACGCCATCGCCGAGGCCAAGTGGGGCTGGGCGGCGGTCGCCCTCGTCGCCTCCGCGCTCAGTTACGTGGCGGCGGCGTGCTCGCTCGCCGGCTTCGTCCCCGAGCGGCTGTCCATGGTGAAAACGGTCATGGCGCAGGTCGCAGGCTCCTTCGTCAAGCTCGTCGCCCCGGCCGCGGTCGGCGGCGTCGCCCTCAACACCCGCTACCTCCAGAAGTCCGGCGTCCGCCCCGGCCTCGCCGTCGCCAGCGTCGGGGCCTCCCAGCTCGTCGGCCTCGGCTCCCACATCAGCCTGCTGCTCGTCTTCGGCTACATCACCGGCACCGAGAAGACCCCCTCCCTCTCCCCCTCCCGCACCGTCATGGCCGGTCTGCTCACCGCCGGCGTCCTGGTCCTGGTGGTCACCGCGATCCCGGCGCTGCGCAAGTTCGTCTCCACCCGGGTGCGCTCCCTCTTCGCGGGCGTCATCCCGCGCATGCTCGACGTCCTCCAGCGCCCCGCCAAGCTCATCACCGGCATCGGCGGCACCCTGGCCCTCACCTTCGTCAACGTCATCTGCCTCGACGCCTGCGTACGCGCCTTCGGCGGCAGCCTCAGCTACGCCAGCGTCGCGGTGGTCTTCCTCACCGCCAACGCCGTCGGCTCCGCCGTTCCCACCCCTGGCGGCGTCGGCGCCATCGAGGCCGCCACGACCGCTGCCCTGGTCCTCGCCGGGCTCGGCAACGACGTAGCCACGCCCGCGGTGCTGCTCTTCCGGCTGCTGACCTTCTGGCTCCCGGTGCTGCCGGGGTGGCTGTCGTTCACGCACCTCACCCGAAAGGGCGCGCTGTAAGGAGACAATGACGTCGGCCCATCTCCGACAAGCCGATACGCCGATACGCCGATACGCCGACGATCCGACAAGCCGCGAGGGGAAACATGTCCACGCAAGCCGATGAGGTGGTCGTGTACACGCGGCCCGGTTGCCCGTACTCCATGCTGCTGCGGCTCGGGATGCGCCGTACCGGCCTGCAGCACACCGAGGTCGACATCTGGCAGGACCCGGAGGCGGCGGCCTTCGTCCGCTCGGTCGCGGACGGGAACGAGACCGTGCCGACCGTGACCATCGCCGGCACGGCGATGGTGAATCCGTCGACGCAGCAGGTCATGGCGGCCGTCGCACAGCACGCTCCCCACCTGCTGCCCGCGTCCGACGCCAAGCCCCGGCGGCTGGGACTGCGCCGCCAACCGCCTAGCGAGTGAAGACGTGGGAGCGGCCGATCGGGGTGAATCCCCGGCGGGCGTACCAGGTATGGGGCCAGTCCTCGGCGTCGGCCATGAGGAAGAAGAGGTCGCACGAGCGCGCGGCAAGCCGCAGGGCGGTGGCGAGGACGGCGTCCGCGTGGCCGCGCCGGGTGTGGGCGTCGGCGGTGACGAGGTCCTCGATCTGGCCGATCCGCTGGTCCCCGTCGAGGTAGAGATCGGCCCATGAAGCGATCGTGCCGTCCTCGGCACGGGCGGCGATGAAGCGGACGTCGGCGGCGCCGCGACGGCGGGCGGTGCGGCGCTCCGCGAGCTGACGGACCACGTCCTGCGACGCGTTCGGCATCCAGACACGCAACTGCCGGGTGACGGCGGGCAGCAGGTCGTCGAGGGCGACCTCCTCCGCGGAGCCCCCGGTCTCGGCCCCAACCCCCGAGTACGTCATGACGAGTTCGGCCTCGTGCTCGTAACCCGCCGCTGTCAGCAGGGGCGCGCAGGCGGTGCCGACGGCGTCGTCGAGAACGGTGATCCGGCGGTGGGGAAGCGCGCGGGCGAGCAGCCGGGAGGGAGACGGGCTGCCGTCGACTACCAGCTGATTGTGCTCGTGGGAGGCCGCGTAGTCCGGATCCAGGACCGTCATGCAGCCCTCGGACTCCCTGACTTCGGCCGCCTGGCGCCGGGCGAAGGAAGCACGGAATGCGGCTGTGCGCCGGAGATCCGAAGCTGACATGCGGTCAGTCTAGGACGGCACGTCTTATTCGCTGTCAGGGAAGATGCCGGCCAGGTCGTAGCCCACCGGCTCCTCCAGCTGTGCGTAGGTGCAGCCGGCGGGGTCGCGGTCGTCCCGCCAGCGGCGGAACTGCGCGGTGTGGCGGAAGCGGTCGCCCTGCATGTGGTCGTACGCGACCTCCACGACGCGCTCCGGCCGCAGCGGCACCCACGACAGGTCCTTGCCGGCGCTCCAGCGGCTCTGGGCGCCAGGCATGCGGCCGGTGGCCTGGGCTTCGGCCTCGGCCCAGTCGGCCCAGGGGTGGCCCTCGACGGTGGGCATGCGCAGCGGTTCGAGCTCCTCGACGAGGGCCGCACGGCGGGCCATGGGGAAGGAGGCGCAGACGCCGACGTGCTGGAGCCGGCCCCCGGCGTCGTACAGGCCGAGGAGGAGGGAGCCGACGACGGGGCCGGACTTGTGGAGGCGGTAACCGGCGAGGACGCAGTCGGCGGTGCGCTCGTGCTTGACCTTGATCATGACCCGTTCGTCGGGGCGGTAGCCGAGGTCGGGGCGCTTGGCGATGACGCCGTCGAGGCCGGCGCCCTCGAAGCGCTCGAACCACTCCTGGGCGAGCTCGATGTCGGTCGTGGCCGGGGCGATGTGGATGGGCGGCGGTGCGGAGCCGAGGGCGTCGACGAGGGCCTGACGGCGCCAGGTGAGGGGGTCGGCCATGAGGGACGCGTCGCCGAGGGCGAGCAGGTCGAAGGCGATGAACGAGGCGGGGGTGCGCTGCGCGAGCAGCCGTACGCGGGAGTCGGCGGGGTGGATGCGCTCCAGGAGGGCCTCGAAGTCCAGCCGTCCGGCGGTCGCGATCACGATCTCCCCGTCGACGACGCAGCGCGGCGGCAGCCCGGCTTTCGCGGCCTCCACCAGCTCCGGGAAGTACCTGGTGAGCGGCTTGCCGGTGCGGCTGCCGATCTCGACTTCGTCGCCGTCGCGGAACACGATGGCCCGGAAGCCGTCCCACTTGCCCTCGTAGAGCATGCCGGGCGGGATCTTCGCCGCGGATTTCGCCAGCATCGGCTTCAGCGGTGGCATCACCGGAAGGTCCATGAGCCCGATTTTGCGCCCACCGGGCGCCGCCCGCGCGCCGGGCCTACCGTTGGCCGCATGGGAGAGGCTGTCGAGCTGACCGTGGGAGAGCGAAAGGTCCGGCTGTCGAACCCGGGGAAGGTGTACTTCCCCGAGCGCGGCTGGACCAAGCTGGACGTGGCCCAGTACTACATCGCGGTCGGCGACGGGATCCTGCGCGCGCTGCGCGACCGGCCGACGACGCTGGAGCGGTATGTGAACGGGGTGGAGGGCGAGTCCTTCTTCCAGAAGCGGGCGCCGAAGAACCTGCCCGACTGGATCCCCACCGGCCGGATCCGCTTCCCGAGCGGCCGGTACGCGGACGAGATCTGCCCGACGGAACCGGCCGCGGTGGTGTGGGGGGCCAATCTGGGCTGCCTGACCTTCCATCCGTGGCCGGTGCGGCGAGCGGACCTGGAACACCCGGACGAGCTGCGCATCGATCTGGACCCGCAGCCCGGCACCGGCTACCCGGACGCCGTGCGAGCCGCGCACGAGCTGCGCGCTCTGCTGGAGGAACTCGGCCTGCGCGGGTGGCCCAAGACCTCCGGGGGGCGCGGGCTGCACGTCTTCGTGCCGATCTCGCCGGAGTGGGACTTCACGCAGGTGCGGAGGTCGGCGATCGCCATCGCGCGGGAGCTGGAGCGGCGGATGCCGGAGCAGGTCACCAGCAAGTGGTGGAAGGAGGAGCGGGGCGAGAAGATCTTCGTCGACTACAACCAGACGGCCCGCGACCGCACCATCGCCTGCGCCTACTCCATCCGTCCGCGCCCGCACGCCCCCGTCTCCGCCCCGCTGCGCTGGGACGAGGTGCCGGACGCCCGCCCCGAGGACTTCGACCTCGGGACCATGCCCGGGCGCTACGCCGAGGTCGGCGATGTGCACGCGGGCATGGACGACCCGGCGGCCCTGTGCCGCCTCGACGCCGTACTGGACCTGGCCGCGCGCGACGAGCGCGAGCACGGGCTCGGGGACCTGCCCTATCCGCCGGACCACCCGAAGATGCCGGGTGAACCGCTGCGGGTGCAGCCGAGCCGGGCGAAGCACAGGCCGCCGCAGGAGTGACGCGCTTACGACCTGGGGGGCAATAGGGAGTGGATTGAGGAGCGGCGTCCGGTGCGGTCGGTCGCAAGGCGCCGGAAGGCCCTTGTAGCGGAGCTACCAGGGCGTTTTGGCAACGCGGCGAGCGGCCGTGCCGGTCGTCGCGACGCCGCTCCCTATTGCCCCCCAGGTCGTTACGCCAAGGGCGCCCGGCAGGAGCTGTGCCGGGCGCCCTTGGCATGGGTACCAGCGGTGGTCAGTGGTGGTTCCACTGGTTCCACTGGTGGCCCTGGTGCCCGTGGTCGTCATGACCGTCGTGGTTGTTCCACTGGTCGTGACCCCAGTTGCCGTGGCCCCAGTCGTCGTTGTCGTTCCACTGGTCGTGGCCCCAGTTGCCGTGGTCCTGGCCATGGTCGTGGTCCTGGCCGTGGTCGCACGGACGGTTGTGGCTGGGGCGGCCGTGGTCGTTGTCGTGCGCCATGGCGGGTGCCGCGGAGCCGACAAGCGCCGTGAGGGCCGCGGCGCCGACAGCACCGGTGGCGAGCAGACGACGGATGCGCATGGGTGTCTCCCTTTGAGAGCGCGAACAGGTCACTTCACAGAGTTACCTCTCGTAACACAATACGCACGTCAGGTAAGCCGAACGGACGCACCCCCGTGTCGCGCCCCCATTGCGACCATCGGCCTCACTCTCCTGGGTGAATCGGATGACCATATTCGGTTCCGGTCTGTCACGATTCGCTCACGTACCGAAGTCGGCAGACATGAGGAGTACGCATGACCGCAATGGGCTCGCTGCTGGCGCTGGCCGTGGCTTTCACCCTCCCCCTCCCGGCGGCGCCCCCCGCGCACGCCGCCTCCGGGCCGGTCATCTACGCGCACCGGGCCGGGGCGGCGTACGCACCGGAGAACACGCTGGCCGCGATCCGCAACTCGCACCGGCTGGGCGCCGAGTGGGTCGAGAACGACGTACAGCGCACGCGCGACGGCCAGTTGGTCGTCATCCATGACGCGACGCTGGCCCGCACGACGAATGTCGAGAAGCTCTACCCCGCGCGCAAGCCCTGGCGGGTCGCGGACTTCACGCTCCGGGAGATCAAGCGGCTGGACGCGGGCAGCTGGTTCAGCAAGAAGTACGCGCGCGAGCGCATCCCCACCCTCGCCCAGTACATGGGGCAGCTCGACCGCACCGGTCAGGGCGTGCTCCTCGAACTGAAGCAGCCGCAGCTCTACCCCGGCATCGAGAAGCAGACCCTCGCCCTGCTGGACAAGGCGGGCTGGCTCGACGGCCCCCACATCGCCGACCGGCTCGTCATCCAGAGCTTCAGCGCCGCCGCCCTGCGCACCACGCACCGGCTGCGCCCGGCCGTGCGGACCGGCTTCCTCGGCAATCCGGCGGTCCGCGAGCTGCCGTCGTACGCGGCCTTCGCCGACCAGATCAACCCGAGCGACACGGCGGTGACCTGGTCGTATGTCGACGCCGTGCACCACACGCGCGGGCCGCACGGGGTGGACATGCGAGTCAACACCTGGACGGTCGACGACACGGTGTGGGCCACGACGATGGCCGGCCTCGGGGTCGACGGCATCATCACCAACCGGCCGGACGTCATCGAGAGCGCGGTCGGATAGCCACACCGCACCAGGCCCTAGCGGGCCGCCTGATGTTCGCGGACCCGGCCCATCAGCCGCACGAGCTGCGCCCGTTCGTCCTGCGACAGCGGGGCCAGCAGCTCATCCTGGACCCGGTCCAGAACCGGGTCCAGCCGCCGTAGTTCCGCCACGCCGGCCGGGGTGATCGCGACGACGTTGCGGCGCCGGTCGTCGGGGTCGGGGGCGCGCTCGGCGAGCCCGGCGGCGGCCAGTTCATTGACGGCGGCGACGATGTAGCTGCGGTCGACGCCGGTGCGGCGGCTCAGCGAGGCCTGGCTGGCGGGGCCGAACTCCTCCAGGGCGGCGAGCAGGGCATAGCCGTAGCGGATGCCACCGGCGGAGCCGAAGGCCTCGGCCATCATGCGGTGCACATGGGCGGCGGTCTGGGTGATCAGCCAGCTGGGGCGGCCGGTGAGCCGGGCGGGGGCGGCGGCTGCGGCGGTGGGGGTCACGTCCATGGACGCAGATTAGCAATTCATTGGCCCGGCCTACGATTCGGGTGTTATGTTGGTCGAGCCAACATTGATTCGACCAATGGACGGTCCGACATGATCACGCCCTTCCGCATCGACATCCCCCAGGCGGACCTCGACGACCTCACCGACCGCCTCGCCCGCACCCGCTGGCCGGCCGAACTGCCCCTGCCCGGCGTCGGATCCGAGTACGGCGTGGAGATCGCCCGCCTGAGGGAGCTGGCCGACTACTGGCAGCACGGCTACGACTGGCGCGCGCAGGAGGCACGGCTCAACGAACTGCCGCAGTTCACCACCACGATCGACGGCGCGAACATCCACTTCCTGCACATCCGCTCCGCCGCCGGACCCGACGCCCTGCCGCTGCTCCTGGCCCACGGCTGGCCCGGCTCGATCGTGGAGTTCCTCGACGTCATCGAGCCGCTCTCCGAGGACTTCCACCTCGTCATCCCGTCCATGCCCGGCTTCGGCCTCTCCGGCCCGACCCGCGAGACCGGCTGGAGCGCCGAGCGCATCGCCCGCGCCTACGCCGAGCTGATGCTGCGCCTGGGCTACGACACGTACGGGGTCCAGGGCGGCGACTGGGGCATGGGCATCGCGCTGCTGCTGGCCGCGTACGAACCGGACCGGGTCGTCGGTGTGCACCTCAACTACCTGCCGACGCTGCCCCCGCCCGGTGCGGAGCTCGACGGCCTCCCGGCGCAGGACCTGGACCGGATCGCCCGCACGAGGGCCTATGTGGCCGCGCCCCACGGGCACATGGTCGTGCAGTCCAGCCGGCCGCACACCCTGGGCTACGCCCTGACCGACTCACCCGTGGGCCAACTGGCCTGGATCACCGAGAAGTTCGACGAGTGGACCGACCCGGCGCTGCGGCCCGTGGACCGGGACCGGCTGCTGACGAACGTGATGCTCTACTGGCTCACCGGCACCGCCCCGTCCTCGGCCCGGCTGTACAAGGAGTCCTTCGCCGACCGGACCAAGCCCAAGCCGTGCCCGGTCCCACTGGGGGTCGCGGTGTTCCCGCACGACCTGGCGCTGCCGGCCCGCGCGCTCGCGGAGCGGGCGTACGGCACGCTCACGCACTGGACGGAGTTCGACCGGGGCGGGCACTTCGCGGCGATCGAGGCGCCGGAGCTGCTGGCGGGGGATGTGCGGGAGTTCTTCGGAAAGCTGATCTGAGCTGTGGTTGCCCGCGCAGTTCCCCGCGCCCTTGAGGGCGCGGGGAAACCGCTGTCAGTACACGGGCTTGTGCGGCTCGATCGTGTTGACCCAGCCGATCACGCCGCCGCCGACATGCACGGCGTCGGAGAAGCCGGCGGACTTCAGCACCGCGAGGACCTCCGCGCTGCGGACACCCGTCTTGCAGTGCAGGACGATCCGCTTGTCCTGCGGGAGGTCCTGGAGGGCCTTGCCCATCAGGAACTCGTTCTTCGGGATCAGCTTCGCGCCGGGGATCGAGACGATCTCGTACTCGTTCTGCTCGCGAACGTCGATGATCTCGATCTTCTCGTCGTTGTCGATCCACTCCTTGAGCTGCGCCGGAGTGATCGTGGAGCCCATCGCCGCTTCCTGGGCCTCCTCGCTGACGACGCCGCAGAAGGCCTCGTAGTCGATCAGCTCGGTGACGGTGGCGTTGGGGCCGCAGACCGCGCAGTCCGGGTCCTTGCGGACCTTGACCTGGCGGTAGGTCATCTCCAGGGCGTCGTAGATCATCAGACGGCCGACCAGCGGCTCGCCGGTGCCGGTGAGCAGCTTGATGGCCTCGGTGACCTGGATCGAGCCGATGGACGCGCAGAGCACGCCCAGCACGCCGCCCTCGGCGCAGGACGGGACCATGCCCGGCGGCGGGGGCTCGGGGTACAGGCAGCGGTAGCAGGGGCCGTGCTCGGACCAGAAGACCGAGGCCTGGCCGTCGAAGCGGTAGATGGAGCCCCAGACGTACGGCTTGTTCAGCAGCACGGCCGCGTCGTTGACCAGGTAGCGGGTCGCGAAGTTGTCGGTGCCGTCGACGATCAGGTCGTACTGGGCGAAGATCTCCATCACGTTCTCGGCTTCGAGCCGCTCTTCGTGGAGGACGACATTCACGTACGGGTTGATGCCGAGGACCGAGTCGCGGGCGGACGCGGCCTTCGAGCGGCCGATGTCGGCCTGGCTGTGGATGATCTGGCGCTGCAGGTTCGACTCGTCGACCTCGTCGAACTCCACGATGCCGAGGGTGCCGACACCGGCTGCGGCCAGGTACATCAGCGCCGGCGAGCCGAGGCCGCCGGCGCCCACACACAGCACCTTGGCGTTCTTCAGCCGCTTCTGCCCGTCCATGCCCACATCGGGGATGATCAGGTGGCGGGAGTACCTGCGGACCTCGTCGACGGTGAGCTCGGCGGCCGGCTCGACCAGGGGTGGCAGCGACACGGGGTCTCCGTTGGTCGGTAAAGCATTACGGGTTCTTCTCTCCGTAACAGTGCCACGGCCCTCTTCATTCCGAGACCGTCGTCCCGAGGTGCGAGACGGTTTTGGGTCACATGCCGGGCAGCGGCTGCCGTCGGAGCATCCTCGACGCCTCGTCCCAGTAGCCCGGCAGCCCCTCCCAGGCCGCGTGATCCGTACGGTCGGTGAAGAAGACGGTGGCCGCGCCCTGCCACCGGGCGACCCTTATGGCGTTGTCCAGGTGCGGCGCGGGCATGCCGTGGACGAGGTGGCAGAAGCGCTCCGGCGGGTGGTCGGCGGTCCACTGCGGGGCCTCGGACCAGCGGTAGGTCGTCCAGGGGCCGGAGAAGGTGACGAGCTGGTCGGCGATCTCGGCGTAGCCGGGACAGGGGTGGCTGCCGTGGCCGAGGACAAGGTGCCCCTCGCCGCCGTCGTCCGCGCCCAGGAGCTGCCGCAGGGTGGTCGTGGTCCGGCGGCAGTCCGGGAGCGCGGCTCCGTCGGTCGGCGCGCGATCCAGGTAGAAGCCGTCCACCCGGTACCAGTCCAGGTAGCGGTGAGCGTCCGCGAGCAGCTGGGCGAAGGGCCGGGCCCCGTACCGGGTGTCCAGGACGCCGAGCACCGGCACCGCCGCCTCGCGCAGCCGCGCCACGGCCCGCGTATAGAGGGGGTCGGGCCGGCTGCCCGGGCCCCTGGACACATTGAGGGCCACCCAGTGCAGCGGCGTCCCCGGGCGGGCCAGTTCGGCCCACTCCTGCGGGGCCAGGAGCGGGTGGGCGTACGCGGGGACTCCGAAGCCGAGCCGGTCACCGCTGCCGAGGCGGCTGCGCAGCCCGGTCGGCGTCAGACGCGGCATGCCGCCTCCATCCAGACATCGGCGAGCGACTCCTCGAGGGCGATCCGGGGCCGCCAGCCGAGGCGGTCGCGCGCTGTGCGCACGTCGGCCTGCTGCCAGGCCCCGCAGCCGTCGGGGTAGGCGATGGGCGGGTCCTCCAGCTCGTGCACCACGCCCTGGTAGCCCGCGACGTGCGCGAGCGCGGCCGCCGCCTCCCTCATACGCACTGCGCGGCCGCCCCCGATGTTCACCACGCCCTGCGCGGCGGACAGGGACGCGGCATGGGCGGCACGCGCGACATCCCGTACATCGATGAAGTCGCGTTGCACGCCGAGCCCCGCGAGCTTCAGCTCGCCGTCCCCGCTCTGCATCGCCCTGCGCAGCGCGTCCGCGAGCCGCCCGAGCGGGGAGCCGGTCGGCGTCCCCGGGCCGACCGGTGTGAAGACCCGCAGCACCACCGCGTCCAGCCCCGAGCCCAGCACCAGCTCCGTCCCGGCCAGCTTGCTCACCCCGTACGGCCCCCCGGGGCGCGGCACCGCGTCCTCCGCCGTGGACGACCCGGCCGGCGACGGCCCGTACTCCGCCCCGCAGCCGAGCTGGACCAGGCGCGCCCCGGTGCTGCCGCGCCGGAGCGCCTCGCAGACCGTCGCCACCGCGATCGTGTTGTGCCGGGTCAGCTCCCGTGCCCCGCCCCGGATCGCCCCCGCGCAGTTCACGACCACGCCGGGGTGGACGGCGTCCACGAAGCGGGCCAGCGCGCCGGGGCTACCGGTGGACAGGTCGAACCGTACGTCCGCCTCGTCGCCGCGCCCCAGGGTCGTCAGCGTCACGGCGGGGTCGGCGAGCAGCCGTTCTGCCACATGGCGGCCGAGGAATCCGTCGGCGCCCAGCAGGAGGACTCTCATGTCGTTCATTGCTCCAGGTCTTGGTGTGAGGAGTGCGTGTGCGTGTGCGTGTGCGCGGATGCCCGCGCCAGCACGCCGAGCGCGTACGCGCCCAGCACGAGCGCGGCACAGCCGCAGGCCGCGGCGGCCACGGCCGCCGGGTCGACGACCAGCCGGTGAAAAGGCGCGGCCACCAGCGCGAAGCCCTCCGCCGCACACGCCGTGCCGGTCGCGGCCACCGCGCCCTGCGCATAGCCGTGGACGGTCAGCAGCCGCGCCGTGAACAGCAGCAGCCCGAGCGCCGCCGGACCCGCGAGCGCCGTCGGTGTCACCGGTGCCCCGGCGGCCGCGTACGCCGCGCTCAGCAGTGCCACTTGCGCAAGCAGGAAAAGCCCGAGCGTGCCGGCCAGCAGGGGCCTCACGGCTCCCGCGAAGTCCTTCAGCCCACGGCTCGGCGCGAGATGCGCACGCGCCCGTACGGCGAACCGGTGTGCGCACCACGCGGCGGGCGCGGGCGCCAGGGTGATCGCCACCAGCGCCGCCGTCGAGGCCGGGGTGAACAGGCCCTGCGCATGCACGTGTCCGCTCGCGAGTGCGGTCATCGTCCGCTCCCCGTACACCGCGAAGCCCAGCAGCCAGCACGTCCACAACGCCCCGCCCGCCGCCAGCCGCCCCGGCGCGCGCAACGGCCCCGCCCGCAGAATCGTCAACAGCGCCGCGAGCGTCAGCGGCACCGCGACCACGCACACCGCCGGCCCCCATACGCGCGCCAGCAGCGCCGCGATCGCGCAGATGCCGCCGGGGAGCAGGTGCAGCGCGATTCGCGGCGCCTGCGCAGGGGCGGGTACGGGAGCGGGTGCGGGGGTCCTGACCGGAGGTCCGGGCACCCGCGCGTACAGCTCCTCGGCCAGGCCGAACACATCCCGGTGCCGGAAGCGTCCCGCCACCCGGTCCGTCAGGCCCTGGGCCTCCAGGCCCGCGGCGATCTCCAGCGGGTCCACGGCGTTCGCGCAGAGCGCGGCGTGGCGGTGCATCAGCTCCCGCACGGGGTCGGCGGGGCCGCGACGATTACGGCGCCCTTCAGCCCGTCCGGCGTTTGAGGACACGCCCGGAGGGCGTTGGGGGGTCCAGGGGGCTTGCCCCCTGGTTTCGGGAAGGGGCGGGGTGGGGGAATCCCCCTCCCCTCGGACGGTCAGCCGCCGAGGCACCACCGGCCCAGCACCGTCGAAGTGCGCACCGTCGCCGGGCGCGGGCAAGGCAGCCCCACGCGGCGCGCTCACGCGAGGTCCGCCCAGGCCGGGGCGGGAGCCGTCCAGCGGCCCGGCACCTGCGCCTCCGCGGGGCACCCGAACGGCACCGGCTCCGGCGCGGACGCGGCCGCGTGATGCGCCACCAGGTCCAGGTAGGCCTCCCGGAAGGCCGTCAGATTCTGCTCGACCGTGAAGAGTTCGAGCGCCCGCTCCCGCGCCGCCGCCCCGAGCCGCTGCCGCCGTTCCGGGTCCCGGAGCAGCGCGACGCACGCCTCGGCCAGGGCCCGGGGGTTGCGCGGCGGTACGACCAGGCCCGTGCCGCCGATGACCTCGCGTACCGCCCCCACATCCGTCGAGACCGTCGCCCGGCCGCAGGCCATCGCCTCGACGAGTGTGACCGGGAAGCCCTCCACGATGCTGGAGAGCACGACGACGTCCCCGGCCGCGTACGCCTCGCTCAGCTCCTGCACCCCGGGCGCGCCGAGTTCGTCGAAGGAGACCGGGTTCTCGCCCACGCTGACCGCGTTCGCGGCCTCGTCCGGGAAGAGCTGGGCGGCCAGCCCCCGGCAGTGCGCGAGGTAACCGGCGGAGCCGGCCGGGCCGGGGGCGCCGATGATGCGCAGCCGGGCGCCGGGCTCCTGCCTGCGCACGGCGGCGAAGGCGTGCAGCAGGGCGATCAGGTCCTTCGCGGGATCGATCCGGCCGACCCAGACCAGCGTCGGGTCCCCGCCCTCCGATTCCGGGGGCGCGGCGAGCGATTCGAGCCCCGGGTACCCGGGATGGACCGTCCGGATCCGGCTCCGGTCCGCCCCGCAGCGCTCCTGCCAGCGCCGCGCATGCGTGCTGCCCGGGGTGACCAACGCGGCCTGGCGGTACGCCTCACCGGCCAGCAGCCGGTGGAAGGCGGCGAGCAGCGCCCGCACGGGGGCGGAGTACCCGGCGGCGCGATGCGCGAGCAGCGTTTCGCGCAGCCGGACGCCGTATTCGGTCACCAGCAGCGGCGTCCCGAAGAACCGTTTGGCCAGCAGCCCCGGCAGGACCGCCGTCCCCCCGGACACCGCGTGGCACAGGTCGGCGACGGCCAGCTCCTCGCCGTACGGGTCGTACCAGGGCGCCGACAGCGCCCGCAGCGCCCGCTCCAGCAGACCGGCGGCCGTCAGCACGTCATGGACGCCCGCCTCGCCGAGCAACGGACGTACGCCCTGCGCACGGCAGGCGTCCTCCAGCGCGCGCAAGGCCGGCTCCGACCGCAACAGCGCCGGCAGCCCGCCGTCCTCCCGCGCCAGGTCCGCCAGCCCGTACAGCGCCGTGGCGAAACGGTCCGCCAGCGCCCCGGCCGCCTCGGCGCCGCACTCCGCGAGCACGCCCGCCAGATCCTCGAACTGCGCGAGCGCGAGCGACCGGCGCCGTCCGGCCTGCGCCGCATGCGCATGCGCGGTTTCGTCCTCCGGAGTCCGCACGCGCGTGACGTTCGGCGGCAGCTCGAAAGGCCGCCCGCCACGCCCGCCTCCCCCCAGCGCGTACACCTCGAAGTCGTGGCCACTGAGCCCGCGTACGAGCCGGTCGCACCAAGCGCCCCCGGCATCGCCCCGCGCGTACGGGTAACCACCCTCTGTGAGTAATGCGATGCGCACGTGCGCCCCCCTTCTCTCTCCTCGACTCGGCGCGTTGACGCTATGCCGGGCGGGCGGTGGCGCGACGGACGGTTGTCCATCGCACCACCAAAAGGGGTGAACGCACGTAACCTTCGCGAGTGTTACGCGTTGGCGGCGATACGCTCGCCGATGAAGCGCAGTGCGTCAGGCGCCACGCGCCGCCAGTAGCCCTGGTCGTGGGCCCCGTGGCCGAAGGACGCGACGCCGGGCTTCACAAGCGCCGCGAGGGCCTGCGCGGAGCCGTGGAAGGGGTCCTCCCGCCCGCACCACACCCCGATGTCCCGCGCCGGGAGCCGGAGCTGTCCGGTGTGCCGCAGCGGCTCCACCGCCGCCCACTCCGCCTCCCCCTTGAACGGCCCCACCGTCCGCGCGTCCGCCCACGTCCGGAACAGCGCCGGGCTCAGCAGCGCCGCCGCGCCCAGCCCCGCCCGCTCACGCGCGTACAGCAGCGCCCCGAAGCCGCCCATCGAGATCCCCAGCACCGCACTCGGCTCCGCCCCGAGCCAGCCCGGCACCTCATCGACCAGCATCGTCATCGCGTCCCCGTACCAGTACGACGCCTCTCCCCCGTCCACCGCCGCCAGCACGAACGGCTCCGCCCCGCCCCGTACCGCCTGCGTGAGGAACTGCGGCATCCCCAGCCCCACGAACCTGTACGCCGACGACCCCCGCCCATGCAGCATCACGCACACCGGCAGCCTGCGGGCCGCCGCCTCCGACACCCCGGCCGACGCGATGGTCACCACCTCGACGCCCGTCCCACGCGCCTTCGACGTCACGCCGCGCCGCACGATCCGCCCCGCAGGCACATCCGGCACCGTCCCGTCCGGCCCCGTCCACCCCAGCCTGCGGCGCAGCGCCACACTCCCCGGCAGCGTCTCCGTCGCCACCCCGGCCCCCGCAACGGTCCCGCCGACCGCCACGGCACCCGCCGCGCCGGCGGCTATGAACGTACGTCTGCGCACCTGACCTCCCCGGTCGTCCCGAACCCCCGCATACTGCCTCCATGATCGAATCAGTATGGACGCTGCGCCCCGCCGCCCCGGAGGACGTGGAACCGATCGTGGAGATCCGCGCCGAGGTCATGCGCCCGGATCTCGAACGCCTCGGCCGCTTCGACCCCCACCGCGTCCGCCAGCGCTTCCGGGACGCCTTCTCCCCTCAGCACACCTCGGTCATCGCCGTCGAGGGCCTCCTCGCCGGATGCGTCGCCCTGAGGCCGGACACCGACACCGGTTCCCACTGGCTGGAGCACTTCTACCTCTCCCCCGCCCACCAAGGACGCGGCCTCGGCTCCGCCGTCCTGCGCACGCTCCTCGCCGGGACCGACGCGCGGGGCTGCGCGGTCCGCCTCAACGTCCTGCAGGGCAGCGCAGCGCAACGCCTGTACGAGCGGCACGGCTTCGTGGTGGAGAGCCAGGACCCGGTCGATGTCTTCATGGTGCGGCCGCCTGCCGAGACCAGCCGGCAGGGCCACTGTCAGTAGGTCCTGCGATCGTGCTCGTCATGGACGAAATGGTGGAGCAGGTCGACGATCAGGACCGTGTCCTGAGGGTGGTCAGACGCAGGGACGCGATCAGTAACGGCTGGCTGCACCGGATCGCCTCTACGGTGTGCCGTGACGGACACGGGCGGATCCTCATCCATCGGCGGTCCGAGGGCCTGGCCCGCTTCCCCGGGCACTACGAGGTCATGGTCGGGGGAGCCGTGCATGTCGGGGAATCCTACGAGGCCGCGGCGGCACGGGAGTTGAGCGAGGAAATGAGCGTCCGGGCGCCGGTGCGCTTCCTGTTCAGATACCTGAACCGAAGCGGGCTCAGTCCGCACTGGCTCGGCGTCCACGAAGCCGTCATCGCGGACGTCGTGGCTCCAGATCCCCGCGAGGTCGCCTGGCATGACTGGCTGACCGAGTCCGAGTTGCGGCCCGCCTTGCAGCGGTGGCGTTTCACCCCCGACAGTCGTGATGCCTTCGACCGGTATCTCACGACGGAGACCGGCCAGGCCTGACCGGTCACCCCACGGGCAGCAGCGCCCGCCGTGCCGTCCGCCGGGCCGCCGACTCCTCCGGGTCCAGGACCGGGACGGCGGCCAGCAGTGCCTGCGTGTAGGGGTGCTCGGGCGCGTCGTAGACGCGGTCGGACGGACCGGATTCGACGACGCGGCCGCCCTGCATCACCAGGACGCGGTCGCTGACCTGCCGGACGACCGCGAGATCGTGGGCGACGAAGACCAGGGACAGGCCGAGGTCGCGCTGGAGCTCGCCGAGGAGGTCGACGACCTGGGCCTGGGTGGTGACATCCAGCGCGGAGACCGGCTCGTCGCAGACGATGAGCGCGGGGCTGGGTGCGAGGGCGCGGGCGATGCCGACGCGTTGACGCTGGCCGCCGGAGAACTCGTGCGGGTAGCGGTGGTACCAGTCGGGGTTGAGGCCGACGCGCTCCAGTAGCTCCCGTACGCGGGCGGTGATCGCGGCGTCGTCCAGTTCGCGCGCCGCGCGCAGCGGGTCGGCGATGGACTCGCCGATGCTGCGACGGGGGTTGAGGGAGGAGACGGGGTCCTGGAAGACCATTTGGAGGGCTCGGCGCGGGACGGTGTGGCGCAGGTCGCCGCTGGTGGGGGCGATCAGGCCGACGAGCATGCGGCCGAGGGTGGTCTTGCCGCTGCCGGACTCGCCGACGACGCCGAGGGTTTCGCCGCGCCGGACGGTGAGGGAGACCCCGTCCACGGCCGCTGTCCTGCCGAACTCCCGCCGCAGATCGACCGCTTCGAGGAGTACGTCCTCCTGCGGGTGGCTCGCGGGCCGCACCGCGTCGAGCCGGGGGACGGCCTCGACGAGCGCGCGGCTGTACGCCTCGCGCGGGGACCGCAGTACGTCGGCCACCGGGCCCCGCTCCACCGCGCGGCCGTCCTTCATGACCAGCACGTCGTCGACGCTGCCCGCCACGACACCGAGATCGTGGGTCACCAGGAGCAGACCCATGCCGGTCTCGGCACGCAGGTCGTGCAGCAGGTCGAGGATCTGTGCCTGGACGGTGACGTCAAGGGCCGTGGTGGGCTCGTCGGCGATGAGCAGGCGCGGCTCGCAGGCCAGGGCCATCGCGATGAGGGCGCGCTGCCGCATGCCGCCGCTGAATTCGTGGGGGCGGGAGCGGGCCCGGCGCCGCGCGTCGGGGATGCCGACGCGGTCGAGGACTTCCGCCGCACGTTCGCGGGCCGCGCGCCGGGAGGCCTTGGGGTGGTGGACGCGGTACACCTCGGCGATCTGGTCGCCGACGGCGTAGTACGGGTCGAGGGAGGACAGCGGGTCCTGGAAGACCATCGCGGCCCGCCCGCCCCGCAGCCGGCGCAACTCGGCGTCCTGCGCCGTGAGGACATCGGTGCCGTCGACCCGGATGGAGCCGCCGATCTTCGCGCCGGTCCCCCGGTGCAGCCCCAGCAGGGCGAAGGCCGTCGCGCTCTTGCCGCTGCCGGACTCGCCGACGAGGCCGAGGGCGCCGCCCGCCTCCAGGGTGAAGCTGAGGCCGTCCACGGCCCGGACCGACGCCGAGGAGTCGGACGAGAAGTCAACGGTGAGGTCGGTGACCTCGACAAGGGACGTCATGCCAGGACCACCCGTCGGTCGGCCAGCGCGTACAGGACATCCGCGACGGCGTTGGCGAGGACCACGAAGCAGCCCATGGCGAGCGTCACGCCGAGCACCACCGGCAGGTCCTCCGTGCGGACCGACGTGACGAGTTTCTGCCCGATACCCGGGATCCCGAAGAGGGTCTCGGTGAGGACGGCGCCGCCGAACAGCGTGCCGAAGTCCATCGCGGACAGGGCGATGACGGGCGGCAGCGCGCCGCGCAGGGCGTGCCGCCAGACGATCGCGCGCTCGCTGACCCCGTAGGCGCGGAAGGTACGCACATGATCCTCCGCCAGTGTCTCCAGCAGCGAACTGCGGGTGATGCGGGCGTACTTGGCCGATTCGAGGAAAGCCAGCGCGAACCAGGGCAGGACCATGTTCCAGGCCCACTGCTCGGGGTCGTCGGTGAAGGGGACGTACGACGGATAAGGCAGCCACTGCAGCACCGAGCAGAAGAGCATCAGCAGCAGGATGCCGGTGATGAAGACCGGGGTGGCCGTGCCGACGAGGGTGAAGCCGGTCAGCGCGCGCTCGGTGAAGCGGCCGCGCCGCACGGCGGAGACGAGCCCCGAGCCGACGCCCATGATCAGCCACAGCACCATCGCGCCGATCGCGAGCGAGGCGGTGGCGGGCAGCTTGTCGCCGAGGATGCCGGTGACCTGCTCGCCGCTCTGGTACGACAGCCCCAGGCAGGGCGCGCCGCAGTGCTCGGTCCCCGTCCCCGTGCTGTAGTCGTGGCCGCTGACGATGCCCTGGAGGAAGTGCCAGTACTGGAGCCACACCGGGTCGCCGAGGGCGAGGTTCTGCCGCACCTGGGCGAGCTGTTCGGCGCCGCACTTGGGGCCGCAGGCGAGCTGCGCGGGATCGCCGGGGGCGATGTAGAAGACGGCGTAGAGGACCGCCGACAGGACGAGCAGCACGAGTACGGCGCTGCCGGCCCTGCGCAGCAGGAAGGTGAACAGGCCGGTCATACGGAGGCCTCCTCGCGCTTGCGCCCGGTGCCCACCCGCAGCCGCGAGGCCGCGCGGGGGTCGAGGGCGGTACGGACCCCCTCGCCGAGCAGGGTGAAGCCGACGACGGTGACCAGGAGGAAGCCGGCGGGCAGCAGGACGTACGCCGGGTCGGCCTCGTACCAGGTGGTCGCCGAGGAGAGCATCTGGCCCCAGGACGGGGTGGGCGGCTGGACGCCGATGCCGAGGAAGGACAGGCCTGCCTCGGAGTTGATGTTCAGCGGCAGCAGGACGGCCGCGTACGTGATGACGGGCGCGGCCAGCGACGGCAGCAGTTCGCGGCGGGCGATCCGCCAGGTGCCGGAGCCGCCGAGGCGGGCGGCGGCCACATAGTCGAGGGACTTCAGGGTGAGGACCTGGGCCCGTACGATCCGCGAGGTGCCGCCCCAGCCGAGCAGGCCGATGACGAGCACCAGCAGGACCGGGCGCGGGAAGCCGGAGGGGACGACGGCGAGCAGGGCGATGGCGAAGACCAGGGACGGCAGCGCGAGCATGACATCCGTGGTGCGGCTCAGCAGGTCGTCGAGGAAGCGGTTGCCGAGGCCGGCGGCGAGGCCGATGACGACCCCGAGCAGCACCTGGACGACGGTGGCGCCGATGGCGACGCCGAGCGAGATCCGGGCGCCGTAGATCAGCCGGGCGAACAGATCGCGTCCCGTGCCGGGTTCCACGCCGAGCCAGTGGTCGGCGCTGATGCCGCCGAAGGAGCCGAGCGGTACGCCGCCGGCGGCGGAGTTGACCAGCTCGGGGTGGTAGGCGGTGGTGTTCTGGCCCTCGATGGCGGTGAACAGCGGGGCGGCGACCGCCACGAGGACGAGAAGTGCGATCACGGCGCCGCCGGCGACGGCCGCGCGCTGTGCGCGCAGCCGTCGCCAGACCTGCCCTTGGCCCTCGGTCCTCACTTGACGGAGACCTGCGAGATGTCCAGGACGCCGGTCCAGTCGCTGATCACGACGTTCTTGATGTCCTTGCCGTACAGCCGCTTGTAGACCGGGTGGACCAGCGGCACGGTCAGCGCCTGCTCGCCGATCTTCTTGTCCAGCGCGCCCCAGCGCTCGGCCGCCGCCGTGAGGTCGGTCAGCTTGTTGATCTCGTCGATCTCCTTGTTGACCGAAGCGTCGTCGAGCTGGGCGTTGTTGAAGTTCCAGCCGTCCTTGACGATCTGCCGGCCGTCGAAGATCGGCGCCAGGAAGGGGCCGCCGGACGGCCAGTCCGCGCCCCAGCCGGTGAGGAAGATGCCCGGCTCGGTCTTGATGCTGTGGATCTTCTCGCCGAAGGCGCTGTGCTCCTGCCCGTCGAGCTTGACCGTGATGCCGGCCGCCTTCAGCGCCTCCTGGACCGCGGTGGCGACCTCCGGGCCCTGCTCGTCGTTCTTGGTCAGGTCGTGGGTGAGGGTGATCGTCAGGCCGTTGGGGTAACCGGCCTCCTTCAGCAGCGCCTTCGCCTTGGCGGCGTTGCCGGTCTTGCCCGCCGGGAAGGCGTCGTAGGCGAGGTAGCCGAAGGACGCCTGCTCGGGCAGGTAGGTGGTGGCGGGCTCGGCGAGGGAGGAGCCGCCGAGCGCGTTGACGACCGTGGTGCGGTTGATGGCGTAGGAGATCGCCTCACGCACCTTGGGGTTGTCGAAGGGCTTCACCTTCGGGTTGAAGGCGATGTAGTCGGTGTAGCCGAAGTGGCCGGTTCCGACACGGCTCGCCAGCGCCTTGTCCCCGATGATCTTGGCGAGTTCGGCGGCGGTGAGGTTGGTGTCGGTGGTGACCGCGGCGGCGTCCTTGCCGGAGCCGGTGGTGAGCCGCTGGTTGATGACGGCGGCGTCGAGGCCGGACTGGACGTCGATCTTGTCCGGGTAGGCCTTGCGCTCGGCGTCGGTCTTGGCCGACCAGTACGTGTTGCGTACCAGGACGATGTGCTCGCCGTCGTTCTCGTTCTTCTGCACCTTGTACGGGCCCGAGGAGATCGGGTGGTTCTCGTACTTCGTGCCGGTGTCCTTGGCCTGCGGGACCGGTGCGAAGGAGGTCTGCGTGGCCAGGTAGGGGAATTCGCCCTCGGGCTTGTTGAGGTGGAAGACGATGGTCTTCGCGTCCGGCGTCACGATCGAGTCGAGGCCGCCCTTGTCCTTGTACGGGCCCTGGTAGTCCGTACCGCCGATCAGCCAGTCGCGCAGATACGGGGCCCCGCCGGACAGCTCGGCGGCGAAGGACCGCTCGATGCCGTACTTGATGTCGGCCGAGGTGATCGCGGTGCCGTCCTCGTACTTGAGGCCGTCCTTGAGGTGGTACGTCCACACCGTGGCGTTCTCGCTCGGCTCGCCGGTGTTCGTGGCCAGGTCGGCGACGACCTTGGAACCGGCGGCGCCGTTCTCGCGGTTGCGGGTGGTGAGCGTACGGAAGACCAGGGACGGGACGTTGCCGCCACCGGAGGTGTACAGCCGGGCCGGGTCGAAGTCCTCCTGGGCCGCCTGGTTGAGGACGGTGAGCGTGCCGCCCTTCTGCGGCGTGCCGGTGTTGCCGGCCTTGGCGCTGCTGTCCTCCGGGCCGCACGCGGCGGCCCCTCCGACGAGGGCCAGTACGACGGCTGCCGCCGAGGCGCGGCGAGGTGAGACGGACAGTGGACGCATGGGAATGGGCCTTTCGCGGCTGCGAGTGGTGGGAAATGGCGACAAAAGGGCGGAGGGAAGGTTTCCGCGGGAAGGCAGCCGGAACGGTGACAGCGTTGTCAGACGGTAGGTCTCGACGTGTCCGGTGCCGTGGAGGTCAACGACAGAGAATGTCGGACACGGTGTGCCCGGTCACGCCGATCAGCGCCAGCTGAAAGCCGGCGTACTGGGTGGCGCGGTCATCGGACATGCGAAAGAGATTGGATGATGCACCTGTCCGATGTCAAAACCGGATCAGCATACGAACAGTCGGCCAGTGCCTGTCACCCCTTCGGGTAAGGCCACGGATTCGGCTTGCAGGTGAGCCCGTTCACGGTCAGGAACTTGGTCTGCTGCATCATCACCGGCGCTAGCGCGCCGTTCTTCGGGCACAGCTCGTGGCGGTGCCCGAGCCGGTGGCCGACCTCGTGGTTGATCAGCATCTGGCGGTACATGAGCATCCTGGACGGGCCGTAGGTCTCGGAGCCCTGCGCCCAGCGGTAGGCGTTGATCAGAGTGCGCGGAGTTGACGCCGAGTCACATGACACGTTTTCAACGGAGGTGTCCAGACCGGACTTGGCGCACCAGACATCGGTGGTGCCGGGGCTGGCGAGGGTGATGACGATGTCGGCGGCGCCCGTTGACACCCGCTCGAAGGTCTTGGTGCCGCCGTGACCCCAACTCCGGCTGTCGTTCAGGGTCTTGTAGACCGCCTGGGCGAAGACCTCGCCGTCCAGCGGGAGGCCCTGCTCCACGTCCACCCGGACGCGGTAGACCTTGCCCTTGCCGGGGGCCTTCTGGTGGCCGCCGATGGTGCGGAAGCGGCCCGATAGGGCGAGGTCGGCCTTGAGGGCGTACGGGCGCACCATGGCCTGCTCGTACGTGAGCGCCGAAGCGGAGGGCGAGGCCGGGGTGGACGGGGTCGCGCGGGAGTCGGAGCGGGAGGCCGAGCCGTCCGAGGCGCGGGCGGCCGTGGCGGAGGTCCGGCCGGAGGCGGAACTGGGCTGCTTGCCGCCACCCGCGAGCTGCCCGGCGACGACGACGGCCAGGACGGTGACCACGGCGGCGGCCCCGGCGCCGCCGAAGGTACGGCCCTTGCCGCCCCCCTTCGGCGGGGGCCCCGCGGAACCGGAACCGGACCCGGAATCGGGTCCGTCCGGGGGCAGGTCGTCGAAGGCCTCGACGAAGTCGCGGCGGGGCGCCGGTATTCGTCCACCGGGCGTGCGCTGGCGGGGGAACCTCGGGGCGGCCGGGGGCGCGCCGAAGGGCACGCCCGTTCTGTCGTCCTCCAGGAGGTCGTCCACGTCCGGGCCGAGCAGCCCGGCGGAACCGCCGCGGCCCGCGCTCCAGGACTCGGCGCCGCCCCAGGCGTCGTGCTCGCGGTGCTCGGGATGGGAGTAGGCCCATTCCGGGCGCCGGGCGGGCTGCCGGGCGGGCGCAGGGGGCTGCAGCGACCGGCCGGGAGCCCGCCGCCGCCGGCCCGTGCCGGGGGCGGCCGGGGAGGGCGGCGGACCGCCCGGAATGCCTGAGCCTGAGCCGGAGCCCCCGGCCATACCGTCGCTGCGGCCCTCACGGCCGCCGGATGCGCTGTGCCTGCCCATGGGCTACTTCGGACCCCCGTCCGTATAGGCCGTGCCGTGGTGGGCCGTGTCGTCCAGCAGCTCGCGTACCGCCCGCGCCACCAGATCGGGGTGCTCCATCATCGCCACATGCCCGCTGTCGGTCAGCGCCAGCAGCCGCGAGTCCCGGAACGCCCGGCTCGCCCGCGCCGCCATCCGGAAGGACACCAGCCTGTCCAGGCGGCCGTACACCAGCAGAGTCGGGGCCAGCACCCGCTCGGCCTGCCGCCACAGCGACTGCTGGCCGCCGAGCGTGTACGCGTCCAGGACCCCGCGCGCGGATCGCGACAGCGCGTCCCAGAAGTACGGCAGCGCCACCCGGCGCTCGTACTCCCCCGCGTGCTCGGCGAAGGCCTCCTCGCCGACCTCGTCCGGCTGCCCGTAGCAAAGCGCCAGCAGCTCGCGCGTACGGCGCTCCGGCGGCCAGTCCCGGGTGGCCCGGGTGACCAGCGCCGGGACGCCGGGCAGGCCGAGCAGGCCGGTCGGCAGGGCGCTGCGCTGCGGCGGGACCTCGGGGAGGGCGGGAGAGATGAGGGTCAGGGTGCGTACGAGATCGGGCCGGGCCGCCGCGATCTTGGTGGCCACCGCCCCGCCCAGCGAGTTGCCGAACAGGTGCACCGGGCCCCGTCCGTCCGCCTCCATCAGCCGCAGCACCGCCCGCGCGTGCCCGGCGACCGAGTAGTCGCCGTCGTCCGGCGGCGGGGAGTAGCCGAAGCCCGGCAGGTCCAGCGCTTCGCAGTCCAGCCGGTCGTCGAGGCGCCGCATGAGCGCCGACCAGTTGGTCGAGGAGCCGCCCAGGCCGTGCACGAAAACCGCCGGCTCACCGCCCGTGCCGGTCCGTGAGCGCACGGTCAGCGTCAGGCCGGCGAGCGTCACCTCGCGCACCGCTTCACCGTCGCCCGCTCTCGCCCCGGAGGGGGGCACGGGCACTGTGGCGAGAACGGCCGCTTCGGGGGACTCCGTCGAGGACATGGAGGCATATTACGAGACGATCACGCATCCGCTTGTGTGTTCGCCGCCACTCGCGTCCGCCTGGTTTCCTCCCGAGGTCGCAAAGCGTTGGTTGCCACTCTGCGCGCCAGGGCACTCTCTCCTACGCTCGCAGGTAGGGGAAGGCGACGGGTCCAGACAGCTCAGAGAGGACGAGCCGTGTCCGACGACATCGAGACATTCGAGAACGCCTTTGACAGCGATGACACAGAGGACGACGCCGAGCTCGACCTGGAGGCCCCCGAGGCCGACGCCGCCGACCAGCACATCGAACTGCTCCAGCACCGCGACGTTCCCATCACCGAACGCCCCGACGACGCGGACCCGGCGGACGCCGCCGACCAGCGCCGCGTCGTGGAGCTGGACGAGGACGACTACCGCTGAACCGAGCCACGGTACGAAGCCGAGGAGGGTGTACGGATTCCCAGCCAGTGAGAATGTGCGTTCGCACGGCGCGCGGCCCCGCTACTGAAAAGTACGATGGCCACCGCAGCGCACTCGCAGTGCACTGGAACGAACCACATGGGAGGCGGCGTGACAGCCATCGAGCACACTGAGGCGCGCCCTCGCGGGACCCGCCTGCCGCGCCGGGCCCGCAGGAACCAGCTGCTCGGGGCAGCCCAGGAGGTCTTCGTGGCCCAGGGCTACCACGCGGCCGCCATGGACGACATCGCCGAGCGCGCGGGCGTCAGCAAGCCCGTGCTCTACCAGCACTTCCCCGGCAAGCTCGACCTCTACCTCGCGCTCCTGGACCAGCACTGCGAGGCCCTGTACGACGCGGTGCGCGAGGCTCTCGCCTCCACCACCGACAACAAGCAGCGC
Organism: Streptomyces sp. NBC_01537; assembly: GCF_045040445.1. Classification (NCBI taxonomy): domain Bacteria; kingdom Bacillati; phylum Actinomycetota; class Actinomycetes; order Kitasatosporales; family Streptomycetaceae; genus Streptomyces; species Streptomyces sp. NBC_01537. Next base: position 3,423,451 of record NZ_CP109392.1, read on the forward strand.
GTCCACGCGACCATGGACGCCTACTTCGCCTACGTCGAGGACGAGGGCGGCGCCTTCCGGCTGGTCTTCGAGTCCGACCTCACCAACGAGCCCGCCGTACGCGACCGGGTCGACAAGGTCTCGCTCCAGTGCGCCGAGGCCATCTGCCAGGTCATCGCCGAGGACACCGGGCTCTCCCGCGACCAGGCCATGCTGCTGGCCGTCGGCCTCGGCGGGGTCTCCCAGGTCGTCGCCCGCTACTGGCTGGCCACCAGCAGCCCGGTCCCGCGCGACCAGGCCGTGCAGCTGCTGACCTCGCTGGCCTGGCGCGGCATCGCGGGTTTCCCGCTGCACGGGTCCGAGCACTGATCCGAGCACTGATTCTGTTCGCTGTGGGCGTTGCGGCCTGCGGATCACGAAAGCGTCCACGCGGCTAATGTGAGCTGCGTACACCGCCAGACCATCGGAGGGACAAAAGCCGTGGAGGTCAAGATCGGCGTGCAGCACGCGCCGCGCGAGATCAACATCGAGAGCGTGCAGTCGGCCGAGGAAGTCGAGAAGGCCGTCGCCGACGCCCTTTCCGGCGCCGCCAAGCTGCTGAGCCTGACGGACGAGCACGGCCGCAAGGTGCTCGTGCCCGCCGACCGGCTGGCGTACGTCGAGATCGGCGAACCGGCCGCGCGCCGGGTCGGCTTCGGCGCCTCGCTCTAGCTCCAGCAAAACGCTGCGGCGGGTCGCCCATTGGGGCGGCCCGCCGTTTCGTTTCCCCTCTTCCTGGGGTATGAGCGTCATCGTCCGAACAATCCCCGGGGAGGGCCACGATGATGTGGGAAGCGCTCGCGTTCGCAGCCCTTGGGCTGGCCGCCGCCTATGCCGCGGTGCGGCTGCTCGCCGCCAGACTGCCCGCACCGGCCCTCGTCCTCGCGACCGGCCCGGTGGCGGCGCTGATCGGTGGCTTCCTGGCCCGCGCGATCCTCGGGGCCGGGCATGTGCTGCTCACCCTGATGGTGGCCGCCGCCGTCGCCGTGGCGCTCCTCTCGCTGCTCGTCCGCCCGGCGGACCGGCGCGGCCCCCGCTCGTCATCGCCCCGGCCCGCGTAGCGGCTGAATTCAGCCCGTCCGGCGATTGAGGACTAGGGCCTGTCCGGGCGATCATGGGCGCCCGCCGCGCCAGCGGCTGATGTCACAGCGGCGTCGTCTGGTGCGGTGCATCGCAAGGCGCCGGAATGCCCGCAGACTGGTTCGTCTGTGGGCATTCCGGCAACGCCGCGAGGTGCCGCCCGCCGCGCCAGCGGCTGATGTCGCGGCGGCGACGAAGGGGCCGTTCATGATCGCCCGGACAGGCCCTAAGCGCAGCCGGCGGCTGCGCAACCCGCCGAACGTCCCCGGCCACCGCACTACGCCGCCAGGCCCAGCGCGGCCATCCGCTTGGTGTGGGCCTCCGTGATGCGAGTGAACATGCGGCCGACCTCCGCGAGGTCGAAGCCGTCGGCGACGCCGCCCACGAGCATCGTGGAGAGCGCGTCGCGGTCGGCGACGACCCGCTGGGCCTGGGAGAGGGCCTCGCCCATGAGGCGGCGGGCCCAGAGGGCGAGCCGGCCACCGACGCGGGGCTCGGCCTCGATCGCGGCGCGGACCTTCTCGATGGCGAAGGACGCGTGGCCGGTGTCGTCGAGGACGGACAGGACGAGCTTGCGCGTATCGGAGTCGAGGCGGGCCGCGACCTCGCGGTAGAAGTCGGAGGCGATCGAGTCGCCGACATAGGCCTTGACGAGGCCCTCCAGCCAGTCCGACGGCGCGGTCTGCCGGTGGAACTCGTCCAGGGCGGCCGCGAAGGGCTCCATCGCGGCGGTCGGCTCCGCCTCGATCGCGGTGAGGCGGTCCCGCAGCTGCTCGAAGTGGTGGAACTCGGCGGAGGCCATCGCCGCCAGCTCCGCCTTGTCCGACAGGGTCGGCGCGAGCTTGGCGTCCTCCGCGAGCCGCTCGAAGGCGGCCAGCTCGCCGTAAGCAAGGGCGCCCAGCAGGTCCACCACCGCCGCGCGGTACTGCGGCTCGGCGGAGGCCGCCGCCCAGTTCTTGGCGGCGATCGTCGTTTCGGTCTCGTCAGGCGTCTCGTCAGGCGTCTGGTCAGGCGTCTCCATGCTGGGCACAATAGCCCGCCTGGGCTGGGCGGCAACCACCCTGTCGGTCGCCGATCCGACCGTCCGGCTCGCGTGCCGTCTCGCATGCCGGGAAAATCCATCCGCCGCAGCTGCGTGATTCCGGGGTACAGTGATATGAGCCCGCCGGTTTCACACAGGCGGGTGACGCATTAAACGCACGAAATGCACGCATTGCAATTGGATGCCCGGTCGGTGGCCCGATCGGCTCCACGACCACCCTCCTCACATGGGGAGGGGCCCACTCGCGACACGTGCGAGGGCAGCGGTCCCGCGCTTTCTCAGCCACTCACGGCTGTGTACCAACACCCCGCGCGGTCAGTGACGTACGTATTGGTTACGCCTTACCTCGTCGCTCGACCCCCCTCACTGCTCAGTGCCGCGTCTCACAGAAGAGGCAAGCATCCTGACCACCACCACGACTTTCCGCAGCCTCGGGATTCTCCCCGAGACCGCCGAGGCCCTTGAGGCTGTCGGCATCGTCACCCCGTTCCCGATCCAGGAGATGACGCTCCCCGTGGCCCTCGCGGGCAACGACGTCATCGGCCAGGCCAAGACCGGCACCGGCAAGACGCTGGGCTTCGGCCTCCCGCTCCTGGAGCGCGTCACCGTCCCCATCGACGTCGAGGCCGGCCGCGCCAAGCCCGAGGCCCTCGTCAACGGCCCGCAGGCCCTCGTGGTCGTCCCCACCCGCGAGCTGTGCCAGCAGGTCACCAACGACCTGCTGACCGCCGGCAAGGTCCGCAACGTACGCGTCCTCGCGATCTACGGCGGCCGGGCCTACGAGCCCCAGGTCGAAGCCCTGAAGAAGGGCGTCGAGATCGTCGTCGGCACCCCGGGCCGGCTGCTCGACCTGGCCGGGCAGAAGAAGCTCAACCTCGGCAACGTCCGCGCGCTCGTCCTCGACGAGGCCGACGAGATGCTCGACCTCGGCTTCCTGCCGGACGTCGAGAAGATCATGGACATGCTGCCGGCCAAGCGCCAGACGATGCTCTTCTCGGCCACGATGCCGGGCGCCGTCATCGGCCTGGCCCGCCGCTACATGTCGCAGCCGACGCACATCAGCGCCACCTCGCCCGACGACGAGGGCGCGACTGTCGCCAACATCACCCAGCACGTCTTCCGCGCCCACTCCATGGACAAGCCCGAGCTGGTCTCGCGCGTGCTCCAGGCCGAGGGCCGCGGCCTCGTCATGGTCTTCTGCCGCACCAAGCGCACCGCCGCCGATGTCGCCGAGCAGCTGGAGAAGCGCGGCTTCGCCTCCGGCGCGGTCCACGGTGACCTCGGGCAGGGCGCCCGCGAGCAGGCGCTGCGCGCCTTCCGCAACGGCAAGGTCGACGTCCTGGTCTGCACGGATGTCGCGGCTCGCGGCATCGATGTGGAAGGCGTCACCCACGTCATCAACTACCAGACGCCGGAGGACGAGAAGACCTACCTCCACCGCGTCGGCCGCACCGGCCGCGCGGGCGCGTCCGGTATCGCCATCACGCTGGTCGACTGGGACGACATCCCGCGCTGGAAGCTCATCAACAAGGCGCTGGACCTGCCCTTCGACGAGCCCGAGGAGACCTACTCGACCTCGGAGCACCTCTACGAGCTGCTCGGCATCCCCGCCGGCACGAAGGGTGTCCTCCCCCGTGCGGAGCGCACCCGCGCCGGCCTCGGCGCGGAGGAGGTCGAGGACCTCGGCGAGACCGGCGGCCGCGGTGCCCGTGGCGGCCGCAAGCCCGCCGCCGCCGCTTCCGCTCCCGTCACGGAGGAAGAGCGCCCCGCCCGTCCCCCGCGCCAGCGCCGCCGCACCCGCGCCGGTCAGACGCCCGACGCGGCCGAGGTGACCCCCGCCCCGGCCGAGGTCGCTCCCGCCGCCGACGACGACGCCAAGCCCGCGCCCCGTCGCCGCCGCCGCACCCGCGTCGCAGCGGTCGTCGAAGCCCCGGCCCCCGCCGAGGCCCCCGCCGCCGCGTCCGCCGACACCGACGCCGAGGCCAAGCCCGCCCGCCGTCGCCGCCGCACCCGCGCGGGCGCCACCGCCGGCGACAACGGCTGATCCCAGCAATGGATCCGTACCCCGACAGCGTCGGGGTACGGATCCATTGTCATGAGTACAGGCCATGATGGGCCTTACGCTGGTGGGGTCCGGTCCGTAACCCCCTCCCGAGGAGAGCTGTGCCCAGCACGCAGGCGCGCAGCGCCAAGAGCAGAGCCGCAGCGGCGGCCCCTGTGGCAGCCACCGCAGCCACCCCGCTGGACTTCACGCTGCTGGCGATCGCGATCACCGGCGTCTCCTTCTCCGCCCCGCTGATCGCGGCGACCGCCGCCCCCGCACTGGCGATCGCCTTCTGGCGCAACGCCATGGCCGTAGGGGCGCTGAGCCCCTTCGCCCTGCTCCGGCGCCACAACCGCGGCGAACTGCGCCGCATGGGCCGCCGCGCGCTGCTGCTGTCGGTGACCGCGGGCGTCGTGCTCGCCCTGCACTTCGGGCTTTGGCTGCCGAGCCTGTCCATGACCTCCGTGGCCTCGTCGACCGCCTTGTGCACGACCACCCCGATCTGGACGACGATCTTCCTCCGCCTGCGCGGCCACCGCCCGCCCGCCATGGTCTGGGCGGGCACCGTGCTGGCCGTGGTCGGGGTCGTGATCCTGACCGGCGTCGACCTGAGCCTGTCACCCCGCGCCCTCGCGGGCGACGCGCTCGCGCTGGGCGGCGGCATCGCCGCAGCGGCGTACGTACTGCTGGGCGCCGAGGTCCGACGGACCGTCAGCACGACTGCGTACACGTACGTCTGCTACGCCACGACCGCCGTCGTGCTGCTGGCCGTCTGCCTCGCCTCGGGCTCCGCACTGGGCGGCTACGACGCGACGACCTGGGCCAAGCTCGTCGCCCTCACCGTGGCCGCCCAACTCCTCGGGCACAGCCTGCTCAACCGCGTCGTACGCGGCCTCGGCCCCTCCACCACCTCGACCGCCATCCTGCTGGAGACCCCGGGCGCGGCCCTCGTCGCCGCCCTGTGGCTGGGCCAGGTGCCGCCGGTGGCGGCCTACCCGGCGCTCGGGGTGATCCTGGCGGGACTGGCGCTGGTCGTCCTCGCCGACAGGAAGAGGCCCTGAGGGGCCCCTAAATCCAGCCGTTGCGGCGGAAGCCGCGGTGGATGGCGAAGCAGACGAGGACCATGCCGACGAGGACGGTCGGGTAGCCGAAGCGCCAGTGGAGCTCGGGCATGTGGTCGAAGTTCATGCCGTAGACGCCGGTGATCATGGTGGGGACGGCGAAGATGGCGGCCCAGGCGGTGATTTTGCGCATGTCCTCGTTCTGGACGACCGTGGCCTGGGCGAGGTTGGCCTGGAGGATGGAGTTGAGGAGGTCGTCGAAGCCGACGACCTGCTCGTGGACGCGGGCGACGTGGTCGGCGACGTCGCGGAAGTACTTCTGGATCTCGGGGTCGACGACCCGCATGGGGCGCTCGCTGAGCAGCTGCATGGGCCGCAGCAGCGGGGAGACCGCGCGCTTGAACTCCAGGACCTCACGCTTGAGTTGGTAGATACGTCCGGCGTCGCCGCCACTCCGGGCCGAGCGGCCCTGCGCGGCGGAGAAGACGTCGATCTCGACCTCGTCGATGTCGTCCTGGAGGGCGTCGGTGACGGCGAGGTAGTCGTCGACGACCTGGTCGGCGATGGCGTGCAGGACGGCGGAGGGGCCCTTGGCGAGCAGCTCGGGGTTGTCCTCCAGGCGGTGGCGCAGGGCGCGCAGCGAACCGTGGCCGCCGTGGCGGACGGTGATGACGAAGCGCCGGCCGGTGAAGACCATGACCTCGCCGGTCTCGACGACCTCACTCGTGGCGGTGAGTTCGGCGTGCTCGACGTAGCGGATGGTCTTGAAGACGGTGAAGAGGCTGTCGTCGTACCGCTCCAGCTTGGGCCGCTGGTGGGCCTGGACGGCGTCCTCGACGGCCAGCGGGTGCAGGCCGAAGACCTCGGCGATACCGGAGAACTCCTGCTCGGACGGCTCGTGGAGGCCGATCCACACGAAGCCCTCGCCCGCCGCGCGCACCTTGTCCAGCGCTTCGCGCGGGCTGACGTGGTCGCTGGCGCGGCGGCCGTCGCGGTAGACGGCGCAGTCGACGACCGAGCTGGGGACGGGCGTGCGGGCGGAGTTCGGGCCGTAGTCGTAGGACGCATGGCTCTTGCGCAGCGTGGGGCGGACAACTGCACGAAGGTCGCGGATCATCGACATGGCAAGCTCCTTCACGGACTGGCCGACGGCGTAACAACAGGACGCCGTCCTGAAATGCTGATCAACAGAGCAGGGTGATCACAGCGCAGTTCAGGGAGCTCTTCCGGTGCTGCTGAAGCCTCGAGTACGCGTACCCGGAAAACCCAGGGAAACCGTGTTTCACGGCAGGATGGCCGGGAAGGGAACGCTGGGGATCAGTACGCGAAAGGCCGGGTGGCGGAAGAGCTGCCCGTACTGCGCGGTCGACTAGGATCCATTTGCAGCCCCCACCTCCTCCGGCCGGTCCCCGCTTGGGGAAGATGTAGCGGCTCCCGCCCGGATCGCGTACAGAACGCAACCTCTCATTGAGCGTAGCCAGCAGCTCACCTTACCAGGGGACCGAGGTGTGACGCCGCGTAACCTGGGCGCTTTGCCTGTTCGATACGCGCTCTATGCTCGCCCCATGGTCGACGTACTGGAGCTGGTGGAAGCGCGCCTGCGCATGACGCTCGGGGAACCGGACGCGCGGGCGGCGGTGACGTTTCTCGGCACCGAGCGCATCGAGGTGCTCCGCTTCAGCGACGGTGACCTGGTGCGATACGTGACGCTGGGCATGTCCCGCGCCCCGATGAACGACCCCCTGGCGGCGGTCGCGGACCCCCTGCGCGGGCCGCGCGCGGAACTCGTGCTCTCGCTGCGCGCAGGACGCGCGGACACCGACAAGGTGCTGCGGCCCCTCGCCGTGCTGGCGGCCTCCCCTCAGGTGGAGGGTGTGGTCGTGGCCCCCGGGAACTCACTCGACGTAGGCGAACCGCTCTGGCCCGGCGCGCCGTTCGCGGCGGTGCTGGTGGCGGAGCCGGGAGGTCTGGTGGCGGACCTGGAGCCGGATGAGCCCGTGGACCCGGTGCGGTTCTTCCCGCTGCTCCCGATGACGCACACGGAGGCGGCGTGGAAGCGGGTGCACGGCGCGGGGGCTCTGCAGGAGCGCTGGCTGCGGTACGGCACCGATCTGCGGGACCCGGCGCGTGGGGCCGTAAGCCTGGCGTGACGCGCCGATCCACGCCGGACGGGTGATCGTCCTTGACGCGGGCACGCCTCGGGAGGACTGTTGGGCGGTATGAGGGGCGAACCCAGTTGCCCGAAGTGCGGTGGCCGGGTGCGAGCGCCCGGCCTCTTCTCCGATTCCTGGCAGTGCGACGAGCACGGCGCCGTACAGCCGTTGCAGCCCGTCGTCCCACCGAGCGTCGAGGCGCTGAGCGTGGTGGTGAACCGCGCCCATGTGCCGGTCTGGATGCCGTGGCCGCTGCCGGTCGGCTGGCTGTTCACCGGTGTGGCGTCCGCAGGGGACGACCGCAGCGGCGGGCGGGCGACGGCCGTGGCGTGCTCGGGACCGGGGCCGCTCGGCGGGGTCGGTGAGATGGTGCTCGTGGCCGAGGAGCTGGGAGTCGGTCTCGGCTCGTACTTCGCCGGCATTCCCGGACCGGATCCGGGCCCGCAGATGTGCGTCGGCAAGCCGCCGGCCGCCAAGGTGATCGCGGCCGGACGGCCCACGCCGCTGTGGCACGTGACCGGCGTGCCGCCGGACCGCGCGGTCTTCGCGGGTGAGTCCTTCGGCCTGTGGCTGTGGGCCGTCGTCTGGCCCGAGGAGTCGGGCCTGCTGATGTACGACGAGTTGATACTGACCGACCTGCGGGACGCGGGCGCCGAGGTCGACCTCGTGCCGTGCGGTGCGCTGTCACCTCGCCTGATCAACTCCTGAGCCCCTCGAATTCCAAGGCTTCCAAGGCCGTTATCCTACTAATCACAACCCCGCTTCTATTGCCGACCGCCTTGGAGTCCAAGCCGTGCGCATCGACCTGCACACCCACTCCACGGCCTCGGACGGCACCGACACCCCGGCCGAGCTGATCCGCAACGCGGCCGCCGCCGGGCTCGACGTCGTCGCCCTCACCGACCACGACACGGTCGGCGGCCACGCCGAGGCAGAGAAGGCGCTGCGCGAGCTCGACGGCCCGCGCCCGCTGTCCCTGGTCACCGGCGCCGAGCTGTCCTGCCGCGTCGGCGGCGTCAGCCTGCACATGCTCGCGTACCTCTTCGACCCCCAGGAGCCCGAGCTCCACCGCGAGCGCGAGCTCGTGCGCGACGACCGCACGCGCCGCGCGCAGGCCATGGTCGCCAAGCTCGTCGGCCTCGGCATCCCCGTCACCTGGGAGCGCGTCGCCGAGATCGCCGGCGAGGGCGCAGTCGGGCGCCCACACGTCGCCCAGGCGCTGATCGAGGCCGGCCTCGTCGGCAGCATCGCCGAGGCCTTCACCCCGGAATGGATCGGCCCCGGCGGCCGTGCGTACGTCGAGAAGCACGAGCTCGACCCCTTCGAGGCCGTCCGCCTGGTCAAGAACGCCGGCGGCGTGACGGTCTTCGCCCACCCCGCCGCCGTCAAGCGCGGCGAGTGCGTGCCCGACTCCGTCATCTTCGACCTCGCGGCCGCCGGCCTCGACGGCATCGAGGTCGACCACATGGACCACGACGAGCCCACGCGGGCGCGGCTGCGCGGCATCGCGGCCGAGCTGGGGCTTCTCGTGACGGGGTCCAGCGACTACCACGGCACGCGCAAGACGATCCGGCTCGGCGACCATGTCACCGACCCGGCGGTGTACGAGGAGATCGTGCGGCGCGCCACCGGTGCGGCGCCCCTGCGGAGCGCCTGACCCGGCTCGATCGCCCTCACACATCGGAAGCCCCATGGACCTCTTCGACGTCACCCTCTTCGGCTCCGTGTTCGTCACGCTCTTCGTGATCATGGACCCGCCCGGCATCACGCCGATCTTCCTCGCCCTCACCTCCGGCCGCGCCACCCGCACGCAGCGCCGCATGGCCTGGCAGGCCGCCTCCGTCGCGCTCGGCGTGATCACGGTCTTCGGCATCTGCGGGCAGCAGATCCTGGACTACCTGCACGTGTCCGTACCGGCCCTGATGGTGGCCGGAGGCCTCCTGCTGCTGCTCATCGCACTGGATCTGCTCACCGGCAAGATGGACGAGCCCAGGCAGACCAAGGAAGTGAACGTCGCGCTGGTGCCGCTGGGGATGCCGCTGATCGCCGGGCCAGGGGCGATCGTGACCGTGATCCTTGCGGTGCAGAAGGCGGACACGACGGGACAGCAGGCCTCGGTCTGGGCGGCGATCGTGGCGATGCACGTGGTGCTCTGGCTGACGATGCGCTACTCGCTGCTGATCATCCGGCTGATCAAGGAGGGCGGCGTGGTCCTGGTGACCCGGCTGTCCGGCATGCTGCTCTCCGCGATCGCGGTGCAGCAGATCGCCAACGGCGTCTTCGGCTTCATCAGGGGCGAAGGCTGACGCATGCGAAAGGGCCCCGTACGTCCTCGTACGGGGCCCCGCTGCGTAAAGCTGAAGTCCTCTTGACCCCTACTGCGCGGGGCGGATGTAGAGGCGCTCGCCGGTCTCGGCAGCCTTCTGAACGATCTTCTTGACGGAGGCGGCGTCCACGACCGTGCTGTCGACGGCGGTGCCGTCCTGGTCGTTGAGGCGCATGATCTCGAAGCGCATGGGCTTCTCCCTTCGTCCGGGCACTCCTCCATTGGAGCGGTGGGCTGCGTCACAGCCATTACTTGTCCGTTAAGTCTGGATTGCCAGGGACTCAGGTCCCGGCTTCCATGACTGCACAACCAATCATCTCAGGAAAACATTCCGTACGCTAACGAAAACTTTCTCGAGCCTAACTACCTGCCGGCAGCGCCTCCGGTTGTGCGCAGCCGCCGGACCGCCCGACAATGTGATCCCTATGAACGACGACGCTGTCCTGGCCGCCATCGAGCGGACCAACGAGCTGCTGCAACGCGTACTCGCCGAGGTCGCCACCACCCCCGCCACGCACGCGGTCTTCGTCGACGCCGGCTATGTCTACGCCGCCGCCGGCCGGCTCGTCGCGGGAACCGAGGACCGGCGGGCCTTCGAGCTGGACGCCGAGGCGATCATCGAGGCCTTCATCGACAAGGCACGGGCCCTCTTCCCGGACAGCAGGCTGCTGCGCGTGTACTGGTACGACGGTGCCCGGCGCCGTATTCACACCCCCGAACAGGAACGGATCGCCGAGCTGCCGGACGTCAAGGTGCGGCTCGGCAATCTCAACGCCAGCCGGCAGCAGAAGGGCGTGGACTCCCTCATCCGCTCCGACCTGGAGAACCTCGCCCGGCACCGCGCCATCAGCGACGCCGTCCTCATCGGCGGCGACGAGGACCTGGTCTCGGCGGTCGAGGCCGCCCAGGGCTACGGCGCCCGCGTCCACCTCTGGGGCATCGAGGCCGACACCGGCCGCAACCAGGCCGACCCGCTGCTGTGGGAGGTCGACAGCCAGCGCACGTTCGACCTCGACTTCTGCAAGCCGTACATCACCCGGCGGGCCGCCCCGGCCTACGGCACGGGCGGCGACCTGCCGGCCGGCCCGGGGATCGTCCCGACCCGCGAGGACGTCCACTTCGTCGGCGCCCGCGTCGCCGCGCAGTGGCTCGCCACCCGCGGCCGCGAAACCCTGGCCGAGCTGCTGCCCGGACACCCGTATCTGCCGCCCGCGTACGACCAGGAGCTGCTGGTGGAGGCCGAGGGGATGCTCAACATCTCCCTGCGCGGCCACGCGGACCTGCGGCGCGTCCTGCGCGACGGCTTCTGGGAGCACCTGCAGGCGCAGCTCTAGCACTGCCCCCAGAAGGCGCTCAGCGCTTGCGCCGTCGCCTCGGGCCGCTCCGTGTTCGGGGAGTGCTCCGCGCCCTCGATGACGGCCCGGCTGGCGTCCAGGCGCTTGGCCATGTCGTCGAGCCAGGCCGGCGGCCAGGCGTGGTCGACGGCGCCGGAGATGACCAGCTTGGGGAGGGGCACGGCGGCCAGCTCCGCGACCCGGTCGGGCTCGGAGACGAGCTGCCGGCCGGTGACGACGAGCTGCTCGGGGACGTTGCCGAGCCAGCGGCGGTGCATGAACTCGTCGACGGCGTCCGTGGAAGCCTCCGGGGCCGGCGCGCCCGCGTCCTCGACGTCCATCGCGCGCATGGCCTGCCAGACGGTCTCCATGTCCAGGCCGCCCGCGAGCGCGTCGATCAGCAGCTGCGTACGCGACTGCTGCTCCGCCTCGATCGCGGCCGGCCCCGAGCTCATGACCGTCAGCGACGCCCAGCCGTCCGCGCCGCCGTCCAGCAGCGCCCTGCGGACCACCAGGCCGCCCATGGAGTGCCCCAGCAGATGCACGGGGCCCGCGTCGCGCACCGCATGCGCCTGCGCGATGACGTCCGCCGCCAGTTCGGCCTGCGCATACACGGCTTCGTCGCGCGGGCCGCCGGTCTCGTGCTGCCCGCGCCCGTCCACCGCGACCGTACGGAATCCGGCCGCCGCCAGCGGTTCCAGCAGCGCGATGAAGTCTTCCTTGCTGCCGGTGAACCCGGGGATCAGCAGCGCCGTGCCCCTGGTCGCCGTCCCGGCGGGAGGCGTGGTGTCCAGCACCGCGAACGCCCCGCGGGCCGTCTGAAGGCGATAGGCGCGGGTTTGGTCGGGAAGCGTGAGGAAAGGCGGCCTGCTCATGGCCCGAGGCTAACGGTCTCCGGTTACAGGGCCCGAGCCGGAGTCGATCGGCTGGGCAATATGGTGGAGACATGACGGAGACGGTGCCCCTTGGGCAAGCCCTCCTCGACCAGGCTCTGGTCGAGGAAGCCGCGAAGAAGTCCGGGCTCGTATGGGTCGCCGCGGACGGTTCCGCGGCGCCGCAGGCCCTGTGGCACGCCTGGGTCGACGGCGCCGTCTGCGTCGTCGGCGGCGACAGCGAGCAGCCCCTGCCCGGGCTCGCCGACGGCGGCTCCGCCACGGTGACCGTGCGCAGCAAGGACAAGGGCGGCCGACTGGTCTCCTTCCCCGCCAGGGTCGTCGAGCTCGAAGCGCGCGGCGAGGCCTGGACCGCCGCCGTCAACGAGCTCAAGGGCAAGCGCCTCAACGCGCCCGACGGCGAGGCCATGACCGAGCGCTGGGCGCGCCAGTGCCGCGTCCTGCGGCTGGAGCCGGCCGGCGAGCCGGGCGAACGGCCCGGCGCGATGCCCAGCGCCAGCGGGGCGGCGGCGCCCGTGGTGACAGATGCGACCACGCGGCTGCCGATCCCCGCCGGGCTGCCAAAGCTTTTGTTCCGGCGCAAGCGGCGGTAATAGCGCAGGGTCGCGTGGGTTGCTCGCGCAGTTCCCCGCGCCCCTTCCGGGGCCCGTAGGGGCGCGGGGAACTGCGCGAGCAACCGGCCACGACCCACAGGTGCGCACCCGCCTCGCCCGAAGCAGTCAGCTGGCTCGCGTCACCGACTTGCCGTAGTCCACGACATGGTCCGCGTCGGGCGCCCGCAGGGTGAAGTCCTTGCCCCAGTCGGCCAGCTTCAGCGTCCCCGCGCCGCCGGCGCGCTCGTAGCGGAGCGGATACGGGGCGCCTTCCAGGGAGACGTCGAGGGTCCCGCCGTTGCCGCCGTCGCCGGTGACGGCGATCGTTCGGGTGCCGTCGACGGAGCGGTGGTCGCCAACGGCGAGGGTGCCGTCGAGGACGAAGAGGCCGTCGAGGAGGACCTCCTTGTCGGTGAAGCCGCTGAACTGGCGGTAGGCGGGGTCGCCGGTGGGCACCTTGACGTACTTGTTCTTGAGCTTGGCGCCGACCTCGGCGCCGTAGAAGTCGGCTCCGGCCTTGAGGTAGAGGTCGTCGCCGACTCGCAGGAGCTCGAAGGTGCTGCCCTTGGCGGTGACTTCGCCGAGGCCGCCGTTGCCGCGCAGGCGCATGTCGAGGCGGTAGGTCTTGCCGTTGCTGGAGACGGTGCCGGACATCCGTACGGTGTCGGCGGTGCCGGCGGCGGCTCGGGCCCGCTTCTCGATGGTCCTGGGCGGGAGCTTGGCGACGCCGTTGGTCCCGGCGTCCGGATCACCGGCGCAGCCGGCGCAGACCGCCCCGAGGATGAGTAACAGGGCTGACCGGCGGCCGGGAAACACAGGTGATCATCCTCCTGGGAAGGCTAAGCGGAGCCGAAGCTACCGCAACGTACCGTCGCGCCGCGAGCCTGGGGGTGAGCCCGGGGCGAGCCCGCCGGGAGCAGTCCGGCGCGCAGCCGATGATCGGCGCGGGCTAGCCTGAGGGGGCATCCCCACCGGAGAAGGAGGAACCGCATGCCCGCCGGTACCTCCCGGGTCTTCGTCTCGCATCTCGCCGGCGTACCCGTGTTCGACCCGAACGGTGATCAGGTCGGCCGGGTCCGGGACCTGGTGGTGATGCTGCGGGTCGGCGGGCGGCCGCCACGGGTCCTCGGGCTCGTCGTGGAGGTGGTGAGCCGGCGCCGGATCTTCCTGCCGATCACGCGCGTCACGGGCGTCGAATCCGGCCAGGTGATCACCACCGGCGTCGTCAACATGCAGCGCTTCGAGCAGCGGCCGACCGAGACGCTCGTGCTCGGCGAGCTGCTGGACCGGCGGGTCCGGCTCACCGACGGCGGCGAGGAGGTGACCGTGCTGGACGTCTCGATGGTGCGGCTGCCGGCCCGCCGCGACTGGGAGATCGACAAGGTCTTCGTACGGCGGGGCAAGGGCGGGCCGCTGCGGCGGCGCGGAGAGACCCTGACGGTGGAGTGGTCGGCGGTCACCGGCTTCTCGCTCGACGAGAAGGGCCAGGGCACGCAGGCGCTGCTCGCGGCCTACGAGCAGCTGCGCCCGGCCGATCTGGCGAACGTGCTGCACCACCTCGCGCCCAAGCGCCGCGCGGAGGTCGCGGCTGCGCTGGACGACAACCGGCTGGCGGATGTGATGGAGGAGCTGCCGGAGGACGACCAGATCGAGATCCTCAGCAAGCTCAAGGAGGAGCGCGCCGCCGACGTCCTGGAGGCGATGGACCCGGACGACGCGGCCGACCTGCTCTCCGAGCTCCCGGAGGCCGAGCAGGAACGGCTCATCGGCCTCATGCAGCCGCACGACGCCGCCGACATGCGGCGGTTGCTGTCGTACGAGGAGCGGACGGCCGGCGGTCTGATGACCACAGACCCCGTCGTACTGCGCCCCGACGCCACCGTCGCCGACGCCCTCGCGCGCGTCCGCAACCCGGACCTGTCCCCCGCGCTCGCCGCGCAGGTCTACGTCTGCCGGCCCCCGGACGAGACCCCGACCGGTAAGTACCTGGGCACCGTGCACTTCCAACGGCTGCTGCGCGAACCGCCGTACACCCTCGTCGGCTCGATCGTCGACAGCGATCTGCGGCCGCTCGCCCCGGACGCCGCGCTGCCGGACGTCACCAGCTATCTCGCGGTCTACAACATGGTCGCCGCGCCCGTCGTCGACGACAGCGGCTCCCTGCTCGGCGCCGTCACCGTCGACGACGTACTGGACCACCTGCTCCCCGACGACTGGCGGGAGGCCGACTATGGCCGATGACCGCCCCCGCGTCCGCCTGGACCAGCCCCGCTTGCGGCGGCGCAGCCTGCTGCCCGCGTACGACCCGGAGGCCTTCGGGCGGCTGTCGGAGAAGATCGCCCGCTTCCTGGGCACCATGCGCTTCATCGCCTGGATGACGGCCGTCATCATCGCGTGGGTGCTGTGGAACGTCTTCGCTCCCGACGATCTGCGCTGGGACCGCTACCCGTTCATCTTCCTGACGCTGATGCTGTCCCTGCAGGCCTCCTACGCCGCTCCGCTGATCCTGCTCGCCCAGAACCGCCAGGACGACCGCGACCGGGTCAACCTGGAGCAGGACCGCAAGCAGAACGAGCGCAGCATCGCCGACACCGAGTTCCTGACCCGCGAGGTCGCCGCGCTGCGGATGGGGCTCGGCGAGGTCGCGACCCGGGACTGGATGCGCTCGGAGCTGCAGGATCTGCTCAAGGAACTGGACGAGCGCCGGGACGGCGTGACGTAGGCGACGACCGGGCCTCCCCGCGCGCGCCGTACCATCGACGGTATGGCTACCGACACGCACGAATCCCCCTCCTTGGACGCGGTGCGCGCCGCGCTCGCGACGGTGAACGACCCGGAGATCCACAAGCCGATCACCGACCTCGGCATGGTGAAATCGGTCGACATCGCGGATGGCGGGGCCGTGACCGTGTCGGTCTATCTGACCGTGTCCGGCTGTCCGTTGCGCGAGACCATCACCCGTGACGTCACCGCCGCCGTCTCCAAGGTCCCCGGCGTGACCGGTGTCACCGTCGACCTCGACGTGATGAGCGACGAGCAGCGCCGCGAGCTCGCCTCCTCCCTGCGCGGCGGCCAGGCCGAGCGCGAGATCCCCTTCGCCCAGCCCGGCTCGCTGACCCGGGTCTACGCGGTCGCCTCCGGCAAGGGCGGCGTCGGCAAGTCCTCGGTGACCGTCAACCTCGCCGCCGCGATGGCGGCGGACGGGCTGAAGGTGGGCGTGGTCGACGCGGACATCTACGGGCACAGCGTGCCGCGCATGCTCGGTGTCGACGGGCGCCCCACCCAGGTCGAGAACATGATCATGCCGCCCTCCGCGAACGGCGTGAAGGTCATCTCCATCGGCATGTTCACCCCCGGCAACACGCCGGTGGTCTGGCGCGGGCCCATGCTCCACCGGGCCCTTCAGCAGTTCCTCGGCGACGTCTACTGGGGCGACCTCGACGTCCTCCTGCTCGACCTCCCGCCGGGGACGGGCGACATCGCGATCTCCGTCGCTCAGCTCGTCCCGAACGCGGAGATCCTCGTGGTCACCACCCCGCAGCAGGCGGCCGCCGAGGTCGCCGAGCGGGCCGGGTCGATCGCCGTCCAGACCCACCAGAAGATCGTCGGCGTCGTCGAGAACATGTCCGGCATGCCGTGCCCGCACTGTGAGGAGATCATCGACGTCTTCGGCAGCGGAGGCGGCCAGCGCGTCGCGGAGGGCCTGACGAAGACCACCGGCGCCACGGTGCCGGTTCTCGGGCAGATCCCGATCGACGTACGGCTGCGGGAAGGCGGCGACGACGGCCGCCCGGTCGTTCTGACCGACCCCGAGTCCCCGGCGGGTTCCGCGCTGCGGTCGATCGCCGGCAAGCTCGGCGGCCGCGCGCGCGGCCTGGCGGGGATGTCGCTGGGCATCACGCCGCGCAACAAGTTCTGACGGCGGGACGCGACGGGACCACCGGTGGCAGGTCTACCGGTGGTCGCGCGCGTACGCCGTGATGTCCACGACCGCCGCCAGCCCCAGCCCGTACGCGGACATGCCGCGCCCGTAGGCGCCGAGGTGCACACCGCGCGCGGAGCCGGCCAGCACCCAGCCGTACTCGGACTCGCGGTAGTGGAAGGGCGTGGGCACGCCGTCCACGGGCAGGGTGAGCGAGGACCAGCCGGGGCCGTCGAGCGCGTCGGCGAGGTCCCAGGCGATGGCGGTCTGCTGGTCGAGCCAGTCCTGGCGGAGGTGGCGCTCCATCATGGTGGGCCAGGTGCAGGACAGGAGCCCGGAGCCGGCGAGCCAGGCGGCGGAGGAGACGGAGGTCGCCTCCAGGACGCCGGTGCCGTCGGCACTGCGCCGGCCGGGGCGGTGGGCGACGGAGACGACGACGGCGAAGCGGCGCAGGTCAGGGGTGGGCTCGACCTTGACGGAGGGCTCGTCGCCGTGGCCTACGGAGCCGTGCTCGACGGTGCCGTCGGCGCTGACCCCGGGCGGGTTCAGCCAGCGATGGCCGGTGAATGCCTCGTCGAGCCCGTACCAGGGGAAGTCGGCCTTGAGGTAGCCGTCGAGCTGACTGTCGAATCTGCGGTGCTCTGTATCAGCTGTCGTCTCCACGAAGGGAGAATAGCGCCCCGGCCTCAGGTGGCGTCGGAGTCGTACGGCGGAGGATCCGCAGGCTCCGCCTGGTCCCGCTTACGGAGCCGGTCCGGCGTGTCGGAGGAGGACGTGGACGACGACCCGGAGGACGGCCCGGTCGAATGCACCGCTTCGGTCAGCGCGGCGGCCTCTTCCTTGAAGTCGAAGCCGTTGCGGATGTCCTTCAGCCCCAGCTCGTCGTTGTCCAGCAACTGCTTGCGGACGAAGTTCTTGGGGTTGAGGTCCTCGAACTCGAAGTCCTTGAACTCCGGGCCCAGCTCCTTGCGGATGTCCTCCTTGGCACTGTCCGAGAAGGCCCGCACCTTCCGGATGAAGCCCGTGACGTCCTGGATGACCTTGGGAAGCTTGTCCGGGCCGAAAACGAGCACGCCGAGGATCGCCAGCGCCAAAATCTCCAGCGGGCCTATGTCGAAGAACACCCTGCAGCTCCTACGTAAACGGACCGGCCGCTATCACCGTACCTGGCGAAGCCGGGTATACGGGAGGGCCAACGGTCAACACTAGGCCAGCACACAGCTCAGCTGCCCGTCGCGCTGCCCAGCGTGAGCGGCACCGTACGCCGCTCACCGCCCCGGACCACGGTGAGGGTGAGGTCGTCGCCCGGGCGGTGGCTGCGGATCCGTACGATCAGCTCCTCGCCGCTGTGCACGGCCTCGCCGTCGATCGCGGTGATGACGTCCCCGGCGCGGATCCCGGCCCGGTCGCCGGGGCCGCCCGCGGTCACCTGGTCGCTGACCTGGGCGCCGTCGCCCGCGTACGCCATGTTGATGCCGACGCCGATGACGGGGTGGGTGGCCTTGCCGGTGCTGATCAGCTCCTGGGCGACGAGCTTGGCCTGGTTGACCGGGATGGAGAAGCCGAGGCCGATGCTGCCGCCCTGGCCGGTGTCGCCGAGGCCGCTGCCGGAGGAGCGGATGGCGCTGTTGATGCCGATGACCAGGCCGCGGGCGTCGACCAGGGGGCCGCCGGAGTTGCCGGGGTTGATGGGGGCGTCGGTCTGGAGGGCGTCGACGTAGGAGACATCCGTGCCGTCCGTCTCGCCACCGGCGGTGATGGGGCGGTGGGTGGCGCTGATGATGCCGGAGGTGACGGTGCCCTCCAGGTCGTAGGGGGCGCCGATGGCCACGACCGGGTCACCGACCCGGACGGAGTCGGAGTCGCCGAGGGCGAGCGGGCGCAGGCCCGCGATCCCGGACACCTTGATGACGGCCAGGTCGTAGCCGCTGTCACGGCCGACGATCCCGGCATTTGCGGCGACCCGGCCGTCGCTGAAGGTCACGGAGATGGTGCCGCCGTCGCCGGCGGACTCCACGACATGGCTGTTGGTGAGGATGTGGCCCTGCCCGTCGAGCACGAAGCCGGTGCCGGTGGCCTCGCCGCTGCCGGTCCTGACGTGGATGTAGACCACCCCCGGCAGGGTCCTGGCCGCGATGCCCGCGACGCTGTCCGGTGCCCGGTCCGCCGTCCTCGCCGATGCGTGGGCCCGGGGCGGGCCGGCGGCCGCGCCCGTGCCGTCGTGGGCCTTCACATACGCTCCGGCCGCCCCGCCCAGTGCCCCGGCCACCAGCGCCACCACGACGAGCCCGGGACCCAGACGGGCCCGCCGCCCCTCGGGAGCCGTCTGCGGCGGCGCTGGGGCCGCCGCGTGCTGCCAGTAGCCGATGGAGATCGGCGGCTGGACGGGCGGGGCCGGCGCCCAGGGGCGCGGGCCGCCGTAGGGCGGGGTGTCGTACGGATCCGGAGCATGACGCGGCACGGGCGGGGAGGACTGCGGGGCCGGTTCCGCCTCCGAGGCTGAATCCGGCTCCGGCTCCGGCTCCGGGGTCGGGTGCGGGTCCGGGCGGCTCCACCATTGCGGCCCGGCGGACTTCCCCACGCTCATGCAATCCCCTACGACGGCCGACGACCACCACTCACTGGGATTGAACCAGGAGTCGGCGCCGCCCGCAGCCGTCGGTCAGGGGGTGGTGGAAGCGCTGCCCAGCACCAGGGTGTGTGCCAGCTCGGCCGGTGAGACCGACGCGCTGGGCGAGACCGTGGGGGTCGGGGTGACACCCGCCACCAGGCCGACCAGGTCCTCGCCCTGGATCTGCGTGCCGCGCACACCGCCGCGCACATCGGCCGGGGACACCGCCGCGCCCGGGTCGTCCGTACCGCCGTCGGCCATGCCTTCCAGCGGCAGGGCGGCGCCGCTGATGGCAAGGGCCGCCATGGAGAAGGCACCGGCCGCCGCGAAGGCGAACCGCCGGCCGCGCGAGGCGTTCCCGGGCCGCTCCCGGTCGACCTCGTGTATCCGGAAGCCCGGGGACGGCTCGGGGATCGCCAGGAAGTCCTCGCGGCGCCTGCCGAAGCCGCCGAAGGAGCCGAGACCACCGAAGACATTGCCGCTGAGCCGCTGGCCGCCGAGGCTGGTCGCCTCGACTATGCCGTCCTCGATGCTCTCCTCCGTGCCGTCGTCGCCACCGCCGAACGGCCCTGATCGGTCGCTGTCTCCTCCGCCGGGCAGGCCCTGCAGCCGGGCCAGCAGACCCGCGGACAGGGCGGGCGGGGCCACGGCGGCGACCGCGTTCTTCAGCTGCCGCTGCTCGGCGGCGGCCGCCTTGCAGCCCGGACAGGTGACGAGATGCGCCATCACCCGGTCCCGGGCATCGTCGTGCAGCTCTCCGTCGACGAAAGCGGCGAGGCGGTCGCCGAGGTGCTGTTCGGCAGGCGTGAGGTGCTCGCCGGTGGGGGTCACGTTCTTCCGCCCTCCAGGCCCGGCTGCCCGGTCACCAGCGCCGGCGCCCGCCCGGGGCGGGCCGCGGGGGCGCGGTGCTCCAGCGCCTTGCGAAGATGCGAGCGCCCGCGGTGGATACGGCTGCGTACGGTGCCGAGCTTGACGCCCAGCGTCGCGGCGATCTCCTCGTACGACAGACCCTCGATGTCACAGAGCACGACCGCGGCCCGGAACTCCGGCGCCAGGGTGTCCAGCGCCTGCTGGACGTCGGCGTCGAAATGCGTGTCCGCGAAGTGCTGCGCGGGGGACGGCTCACGGCTGGGCAGCCGCTCGGCCGCGTCGTCGCCGAGCGCGTCGAAACGGATCCGCTGGCGGCGGCGCACCATGTCCAGGAAGAGATTGGTGGTGATGCGGTGCAGCCAGCCCTCGAAAGTGCCCGGCGTGTACGTCGACAGAGAACGGAAGACGCGGACGAAGACCTCCTGTGTGAGGTCCTCGGCGTCGTGCTGGTTGCCCGTCAGCCGGTACGCGAGGCGATAGACCCGTGCGCTGTGCGTGCTGACGATCTCCTCCCACGAGGGCGGAGTCCACGCCTGAGCGTCCCCGTCGGTTGCGAACGTCGCGGTTACGGAGTCGTCGGTGGACGGACGGTCGTCAGCAGTATTCGTCACGGATTCCGGCTCGCCGGCCGACCTTCGGAAGCGCCGCAGCACTCCCCGGTCACCCGCCGCAGCCGCACCTCCCCTGTCGGCTCTGGTGGTCTCCAGTAGAGCCCCTACCATATCCACCTCGCCCGTTAGCTCCGGATAAGTACGTTGCACATGTGCGGTGCTGATGCCCCGCTGCCTTCATAACGCGCAGTCCCATCAGCGGGTTCCCGACCGCAGCGGATACAGTCGCCAACGCGGGCATACGCGGGCCGTACGCGCGCGGCGTTCAGGAACAGGCACAGGGAGAGGGCGATTACCGGCAACCGGCAGGCGAGCTGGGCGTTCGCGGACGCCTTCGTCGCCGAGGGCGACGCGCTGATACGGGCCCGCAGCCGTGCCCGTGAAGCCGGGCTCCGTGTCGTCTCCCCCGGCACCGGCGCGGCCCTGCGGCTGCTCGCCGCCACGGCCGACGCCAAGGCGGTCGTCGAGATCGGCACCGGCACCGGCGTCTCCGGCATCCACCTGCTGCACGGCATGCGCCCCGACGGCGTGCTCACCACCGTCGACTCCGAGCCCGACCGCCAGCAGCTCGCCCGCACCGCCTACCGCGAGGCCGGCTTCGCCGCGAACCGCGCCCGCTTCATCCCCGGCCGCGCCCTGGAAGTCCTCCCCCGGCTCGCCGACGGCGGCTACGACCTCGTCTTCTGCGACGGCGACCGGCTCGAATACCCCGACTATCTAGCCGAATCGTTGCGTCTGCTCCGTCCGGGTGGCCTGGTCTGTTTCGAGGGCACCTTCGCCCAGGGCCGTTCGATGGACGCCGCCCACCAGGAGCCCGAGGTCGTACGCCTTCGCGAGCTGATGCGCTCGGTCCGCGACCACGAGGCTCTGGCCCCGGTACTGCTGCCGACGGACGACGGACTGCTCTGCGCCGTACGGCGCCGATAGGGCCTGTCCGGCCCCGGAACGCGACGGCTCCCGGTGGCACGTAAGTGAATACATGCCGCCGGGAGCCGGAAGAATTTCGTTCGCCGGTGTCAGGCGATGGCCTTCTTGAGCGCCTCTCCGAGCGCGTCCGCCTCGTCGGGTGTCAGCTCGACGACAAGCCGTCCGCCGCCCTCGAGCGGAACTCGCATGATGATGCTCCGCCCCTCCTTGGTCACCTCGAGCGGGCCATCACCCGTCCGCGGCTTCATGGCCGCCATGCTCGTTCCCCTTCCTGAAACCAGCTTCCGCAACCGGGGGCCCAGGCGCCTCCGGACTCGAACACATTGGTTCTCGGCCATTATCCCGCATCGCGTGACCCGATGACCAACATCGGTTCCCATCCGTTCGAGAAGCGGGCCGCACAAAACCGTCCATTTCGGTGATCACTCTGCGATATGGCGGCGATAGGCAGACCCCGCATGTTCGCCCGTGGCGATCTCCGGCATGCTGGCCCGAACGCGAGCCGCAACGAAAAGGGGGCCGAAATGGCCGACGCCGTGCTGTACGAGGTGAGCGACGGGCTCGCCACCATCACCCTGAATCGCCCCGAAGCGATGAACGCGCTCAACATCGAGGCCAAGGTCGCCCTCCGGGAGGTCCTTCAGGAAGCCGCCGGGGACAAGGCCGTACGGGCCGTGCTGCTCACCGCGACCGGGCGGGCGTTCTGCGTCGGCCAGGACCTGAAGGAGCACATCACCCTGCTGCCCACCGGGGCTGTGATGACGACCGTGCGCGAGCACTACAACCCCATCGTCACCGCCATCACCACCATGCCGAAGCCGGTCATCGCCGGGGTCAACGGCGTCGCCGCCGGCGCGGGAGCCGGCTTCGCCTTCGCCTGCGACTACCGGGTCGTCGCCGACTCGGCCTCCTTCAACACCTCCTTCGCCGGCGTCGCCCTCACCGCCGACTCCGGCGCCTCCTGGACCCTGCCCCGCCTCGTCGGCCCCAGCCGCGCCGCCGACCTGCTCTTCTTCCCGCGTACGGTCCCGGCCGCCGAGGCCCTCGACCTCGGCATCGCCAACCGCGTCGTCCCCGCCGCCGACCTGGCCGCCGAGGCCGCCGCCGTGGCCCGGCTGTTCGCACAGGGCCCCACGGTCGCCTACGGGGCGATCAAGGCCTCCCTGGCCTATGGGGCGTCGCACTCCCTGCTGGAGACCCTGGAGAAGGAGGACGAGCTCCAGACCCTGGCCGGGGCGGCCGACGACCACACGATCGCCGTCGAGGCGTTCCTGAAGAAGGAGAAGCCCCGCTACACGGGCCACTGACCCCTCCGGGGCCCGCACGCCCCCGCCGGGCCCGTCCCGCCCCGACGGACGGAGTCCGGCGCAGCCGCCCGAAGCCAGCGAAGCGCCCGCGAGGACGGCCTCAAGAGGAGTCAGCGCCGCGCTGCACGGGCCACTACCCCCCTCCGGGGGGAGCCGCACGCCCCCGCCGGGCCCGTCCCGCCCCGACGGACGGAGTCCGGCGCAGCCGCCCGAAGCCAGCGAAGCGCCCGCGAGGACGGCGTCAAGAAGAGGTGCCGGCGCGGGCGTGGCAGTCCGTGAGGTGGTCGTTGACCAGGCCGCAGGCCTGCATGAGGGCGTAGGCGGTGGTGGGGCCGACGAAGCGGAAGCCGCGGCGCTTGAGGTCCTTGGCGAGGGCCGTGGATTCGGGGGTCACCGCGGGGATGTCGGCGAGGGCGCGGGGGGCGGGGCGGGTGGCGGGGTCGGGGGCGTGGGACCAGATGAGGGCGTCGAGGCCGCCCTCATAGGTCTCGCGCAGCGCGATCGCGGCGCGGGCGTTGGCGATCGAGGCGTCGATCTTGGCGCGGTTGCGGATGATGCCGGTGTCGGCGAGCAGCCGCTCGCGGTCGGCGTCCGTGAAGGCCGCGACCGCCTCCGCCTCGAAGCCCGCGAAGGCCTTGCGGAAGCCCTCGCGGCGGCGCAGGATCGTGATCCACGACAGCCCGGACTGGAAGGCCTCCAGGCAGAGCCGCTCGAAGAGCGCCTCCTCGCCGTGGACCGGCCGGCCCCACTCGGTGTCGTGGTACGTGACGTAGTCCGGCGCGGACAGTCCCCACGGGCAGCGCAGCAGCCCGTCCGGACCCGCGACGGCGTCACTCATGCGGCCGTGCGTCTTCCGACGGCTCCTTCACCAGCGCGGTCGCCGTGGCCCGCTGCCCGGCCCGCTCCGCCTCCAGCTCCGCGATCCGCGCGTCCCGCTCGGCCAGTTCGGCGCTGAGGCGGTCCAGCACCTCGTCGACGTCCACCATGCGGTAGCCGCGTACGGCGAGCGGCAGCCGCAGATGGTCGACATCCGCCCGCTCGAGGGGGCGGTCCCCCGGCAGCCGGTCGTCCAGCCGGTCGGGCTCCACATCGCGCAGCACCCCGCCGTCGCCCAGCACGGCGAGTGCCACCGCGGCGACCACCGCGACCAGCGCGATGAGCATGAACCAGAACAAGACGATCTCCCGGTGGTACGAACGGACGGGTACGGACTGAGGTTTACGCCACGATCGTGCCACGCCGTGCTGTGATTCGTCAGTGGCGGCTAGATTCACAGGCGGACTATCTGAGGAGGACCTCGTAATGCTGCGCCTTGGGACCCGGGAATTCGCCCCGCACGAGCCCGTGATCATGGCGATCGTGAACCGCACCCCCGACTCGTTCTACGACCAGGGCGCCACCTTCACCGACGAGCCCGCGCTCGCCCGGGTCGCCCAGGCCGTCTCCGAGGGCGCCGCCATCATCGACATCGGCGGGGTCAAGGCCGGGCCCGGGGAAGAGGTCTCCGCCGAGGAGGAGATCCGCCGCACCGTCGACTTCGTCGCGGAGGTGCGGCGGCGGCATGCCGATGTCGTCATCAGCGTCGACACCTGGCGGCACGAGGTCGGCGAAGCGGTGTGCGAGGCCGGGGCGGATCTGCTGAACGACGCCTGGGGCGGCGTCGACCCGCGCCTGGCCGAGGTCGCGGCCCGGTACGGCGCCGGGCTCGTGTGTACGCACGCGGGCGGCGCGGAGCCGCGTACGCGCCCGCACCGGGTCGCGTACGCGGATGTCATGGCGGACATCCTCAAGGTCACGGTGGGGCTCGCCGAGCGCGCGGCCGGGCTGGGCGTGCGGCGCGACGGGATTCTCATCGACCCTGGGCACGACTTCGGCAAGAACACGCGGCACTCGCTCGAGGCGACACGGCGGCTGCCGGAGATGACGGCCACCGGGTGGCCGGTGCTGGTGTCGCTGTCCAACAAGGACTTCGTCGGCGAGACGCTCGACCGGCCGGTGAAGGAGCGGCTCGTCGGAACGCTGGCGACGACGGCGGTCTCGGCCTGGCTCGGGGCGCAGGTGTACCGGGTGCACGAGGTCGCGGAGACCCGGCAGGTGCTGGAGATGGTGGCGTCGATCGCGGGCCACCGCGCCCCGGCGGTGGCCCGCCGGGGCCTGGCGTAGGGCCTGTCGGCCGCGGAACTACGCCGCCGCTTCCTTCGTCATCAGGGCGACCGCTTCGCCGACGTCGTCCGTGAGGTGGACGAGGTCCAGGTCGAGGGCGGACGCCTTGCCGCCGTCGACGACGGTGTTGCGGACCCAGTCGATGAGGCCCTGCCAGTACGCCGTGCCGAACAGGACGATCGGGAAGCGGGTGACCTTGCGTGTCTGGACCAGCGTCAGAGCCTCGAAGAGCTCGTCCAGCGTGCCGAAGCCGCCGGGGAGGACGATGAAGCCGGAGGCGTACTTGACGAACATCGTCTTGCGCACGAAGAAGTAGCGGAAGTTGACGCCGATGTCGACGTAGGGGTTGAGCCCCTGCTCGAAGGGCAGCTCGATGCCGAGGCCGACGGAGACACCGCCGGCCTCGCCGGCGCCCTTGTTGGCGGCTTCCATGGAGCCGGGGCCGCCGCCGGTGATGACGCAGAAGCCGGCTTCTGCGAGGGCGCGGCCGATGGCGACACCGGCCTCGTACTCGGGGGAGCCGGGCCGGGTGCGGGCGGAGCCGAAGACGCTGACGGCGGGGCCGAGTTCGGCCAGGGCGCCGAAACCTTCGACGAATTCGGACTGGATGCGCATGACGCGCCAGGGGTCGCCGTGCACCCAGTCGGACGGCCCACGGGGTGTGTCGAGGAGGCGCTGGTCGGTGGTGGAGCCCTGGACCTGGCCGCGCCGGCGCGTAACGGGACCGGTCTGGCGCTCGGGCCAGGTCCGGTCCAGCGGGCGGCGGCCCTCGGCCGCGGCGTTCTCCGCTACCGCGGCCTCTTCTGCGTTCGAGGCGTCTGAGCTGCTCATGTCGAGCTCCTTCCGGTGGCGGATCGTGTCGCCAGCGTACGCACGCGGTACGGGGGCGGATCAAGAACGCGCCGTTTAATTGCGCGTTACGGGCTAGGGCCTGTCCGGCGGATCTTGGTCGGACAGGCCGCGGCGTCTGGTGCGGTGCATCGCAAGGCGCCGAAACGCCCACAGGGTGGTTTCCTGTGGGTATTTCGGCAACGCCGCGAGGCGCTGCCCGCCGCGCCAGCGGCTGATGTCGCTGTGGCGTCGCGGACCCGGCCAAGATCCGCCGGACAGGCCCTGGCCTCGCACGTGCCTACGAAAGCCACGCGCGCAGCTTCTCCTCGGCCTCCAGCACCGCCGCGACCGCGACATGCTCCTCCCGCGTGTGGGCCAGCTTCGGGTCACCGGGCCCGTAGTTGACCGCGGGCACGCCGAGCGCGGAGAAGCGGGCGACGTCGGTCCAGCCGTCCTTGGGGGCCGGCTCCAGGCCGAGCGCCTGGACGAAGTCCACGGCGGAGGGGTGCGAGAGCCCCGGGAGGGCACCGGGGGCGCTGTCGGTCAGCACGACCTCGAAGCCGTCGAAGACCTCGGTGACGTGGGCGAACGCCTCGGCCTCGGAACGGTCGGGGGCGAAGCGGTAGTTGACGGTCACCGCGCAGGAGTCCGGGATGACGTTGGTGGCATGGCCGCCGTCGATGAGGACCGCGTTGAGCCCCTCGCGGTAGAGCAGGCCGTCGATGGGCACCTGGCGCGGCTCGTACGCGGCGAGGCGGGCGAGGACGGGGGCAGCCTTGTGGATGGCGTTCTCGCCGAGCCAGCTGCGGGCGGAGTGGGCCCGGCGGCCGGTGGTCTCGACGCGTACCCGCAGGGTGCCCTGGCAGCCGCCTTCGACCCTGCCGTCGCTGGGCTCCAGCAGGACCGCGAAGTCGCCGGACAGCCAGTCGGGGTGGGTCTCGGCGAGCCGCTTGAGGCCGTTGAATTCGGCGGCGATCTCCTCGGCGTCGTAGAAGACGTAGGTGATGTCGCGGTTGGGCTCCGGCACGGTCGCGGCGAGCCGCAGCTGCACGGCGACGCCGGACTTCATGTCGGAGGTGCCGCAGCCCCACAGCACGCCGTCCGCGTCGAGCCGGGACGGCACGTTGTCGGCGATGGGCACGGTGTCCAGGTGGCCGGCGAGGACGACGCGCTCGGCCCGGCCCAGGTTGGTGCGTGCCACCACCGAGTTGCCGTCGCGGTCGACGGTGAGGTGCGGCAGGGGGCGCAGCGCCTCCTCGACGAGGTCGGCGAGGTGCTTCTCCTCAAGGCTGACGGAGGGGATGTCGACGAGCTGCGCCGTCACGGCGGCGGCGTCCTGGCTGAGGTCGAGAGAAGAAGAAGGCGTGCCCATGCGCTCGACCTTACCGCCGCGCACACAGCCGTCTTCGGTACGGTGTCGGCCGTGCCGAAGACCCCGAAGACAGCGACGACGCCGACCGGGGGCACCCCGAAGAAGAAGGGGCGCCTGTTCCGGTTCACCGTGGCGGCTTTGGTGCTGCTCGGGATCGCCGGATATGTGACGGAACACATCACCGAGGGCAGCTCCCAGCACGCGGGATGCACGGTGACGGCGGACGGCCGGACGCTGAAGCTGGAGCCGCAGCAGGCGGCGAACGCCTCGACGATCGCGGCCGTGGCCTCGTCCCGGAGCCTGCCGGAGCGGGCGGTGACGATAGCGCTGGCGACCTCGCTGCAGGAATCGGGGCTGCGCAATCTGAACCACGGCGACCGGGATTCGATGGGGCTGTTCCAGCAGCGCCCGTCGCAGGGCTGGGGGACGGCGGCGCAGATCATGGACCCGGTCCACGCGTCGAATGAATTCTTCGACAGCCTGGTCAAGATCCACGGCTATTCGCGGCTCCCGCTGACCGTGGCGGCCCAGAAGGTGCAGAAGAGCGGCTATCCGCAGGCGTACGCGAAGCACGAGGCGGATGCGGCACTGCTGGCCACGGCACTGACCGGCCGGGTGTCGGCCGCGCTGAACTGCACGACGGCCACGAGCGGCGCGAAGCTCAGGGGCGGCGATCCGGCGAAGGTGCGCGCCCGGCTGAGCCGCGAGTTCGGCTCCAAGGTGACGGCCTCGACCGCGAAAATGTCAGGTACATCACATACGTCCGACACCTCGGACAGCAAGGCGTCCAACGACAGCGGCAGCGGCGGCTCCGGCGCCGCGCGCACCGTGGCCGTGTCGTCGGCGGTGCCGTCCGGCAGCGACGCACAGAGCGACGAGAAGCGGCGCGGCTGGGAGCTGGCGCAGTGGGCGGTGGCCCATGCGCATGAGCTCAAGGTCGAGAAGGTCGGCTTCCGGGACCGCGAATGGCAGGCGGCGGATTCGGGCAAGGGATGGCAGAAAACCGGTGCGGTGACCAAAGCCTCACATGCGCAGAACGTGACGATCACCGTCGCTCAATAGTGCGGCAATTCACCCGCAGGTGGGTCACTGATACGCCAAACCCATCAGCTGCGGAACCACTCCAATAGCCCTGAAATCCCTTGTGAATCAAGGGCTGTGACGTTTCATCAGCGGTTCGCATTACCAACTCTTTACCTCGAACGGCCGCAACCTTCCAGCTCTTCACGCGGTAGTCACGGCGTCCGCCCCGCGGACATGTCACGTCGTCTCTCCGTAAAAGGAGCACCATGTCCCTCCCCCTCACGCGTCGGATCGCCCGGGCCGCCCTGCTGGTCGGCGCGGCGGCAGCTCCCCTGGTCGGCATCGGCGCCAGCGCCGCGTCGGCCGCAGAGCTGCCGCAGGTCGGCCAACTGGGTGGACTGACCAGCCTGGACAAGACCGCCGACCTCGCCAAGAGCGCCGACCTCAGCAACACCGTCGAGGGCGTCGCCAAGGGCACCAAGACAGTCACGTCCCTGCAGAAGGCGCTGCCCGACCCGGGGAAGACCCTCAGCGGCGCCGCCAAGACCGCCGCCCCGGTCGCCCAGAAGACCGCGACGGACGCCGCCGGCGCCCTCAAGGGTACGGCCGGCGGCCTCGGCGGCACCGCGAAGGGCGCCGAGGGCGCCGGTCCCCTCAAGGGCCTGCCGATCAGCCAGCTGCCCGTGGGCCAGCTGCCGATCGCCAACGCGGGCCTCCCGATCGGCGGCTGACCCCCCACAGCCGCACGAAGGGCCCGGAGAGCGTCTTCGCCTCTCCGGGCCCTTGGCTTTCCACCGCCTGTACGGGCTACTTCAGACGCCGTACCGCTTCATCCACCCGCTCGTCGGTGGCCGTGAAGGCGATCCGTACGTACCGCTCCCCCGCCGCGCCGTAGAAGTCCCCCGGCGCCACCAGGATCCCGCGCCCGGCCAGCTCGGCGACGGTGTCCCAGCAGCTCTCGTCCCGGGTCGCCCACAGATAGAGGCTGGCCTCGCTGTGCTCGATCCGGAAGCCCGCGCCCTCGAAGGCGGCCCGCAGCACGGCCCTGCGCCGGGCGTAGCGCTCGCGCTGAACGGCCACGTGCCCGTCGTCCCCGAGGGCCGCGATCGTCGCGGTCTGCACGGGGGCCGGGACCATCATTCCGCCGTGCTTGCGGATCTGCAGCAGCTCGCCCAGCACGCTCTCGTCGCCGAGCAGGAAGGCCGCCCGGTAGCCGGCCAGGTTGGACCGCTTGGACAGCGAGTGCACGGCCACGACGCCCTCGTACGACCCGCCGCAGATCTCCGGGTGCAGTACGGAGACCGGTTCGGCGTCCGGCTCCCAGCCCAGCTCCAGGTAGCACTCGTCGCTGACCAGCAACACGTCATGCGCACGCGCCCATTCGACCGCGCTGCGCAGCTCGTCCTTGGTGAGGACGCGGCCCGTGGGGTTGGAGGGACTGTTGAGCCACAGCAGCTTCAGGCCTGCCGGGTCCAGCTCCGCGCCCGCGGCGCCAGCCGCAAATGTCCCAGGGTCGTACACCACCGGTTCCGCGCCCACGAGCCGCGCCCCGACCTCGTACGTCGGGTAGGCCAGGCGCGGATACGCGACCCTGTCCCCCGGGCCGAGGCCCAACTGGGTCGGCAGCCAGGCGACCAGCTCCTTGGAGCCGACCACCGGCAGCACATTGGTGTCGGCCAGACCCGCCGCGCCCAGTCGCCGCCCGGCCCAGCCGGTGATCGCCGCGCGCAGTGCGGCCGTACCCCACACCGTCGGATAGCCCGGGCTGTCCGAGGCCGCCGCCAGGGCGTCCTGGATGATCTCCGGAACCGGGTCGACGGGGGTGCCCACCGACAGGTCGACCACGCCCCCGGGGTGGGCGGACGCCTCAGCCTTGTACGGTTCGAGCCGGTCCCAGGGGAAGGCCGGGAGGCGGTCGGAGACTCGGGCCACGGCGGAGCTCTCTTTCATTTGCGGCAGGGCGGCAGTGCGGCAGCGGTAAAACGGCGGCCCCGCACGGCAACTGCGCCATGCGGGACCCGATGTCGCGATCTTGGGATTGTGGTCCCCGATCAGCCGTTCTGCGGGGGCAGTGCGGCGATGAAGGGGTGGTCACGCTCGATCAGCCCGAGCTTGGAGGCGCCACCGGGCGAGCCGAGCTCGTCGAAGAACTCGACGTTCGCCTTGTAGTAGTCCTTCCACTCCTCCGGGGTGTCGTCCTCGTAGAAGATGGCCTCCACCGGGCAGACCGGCTCACAGGCACCACAGTCGACGCATTCGTCCGGGTGGATGTACAAGGACCGGGAGCCCTCGTAAATGCAGTCAACAGGGCACTCCTCGATGCACGCCTTGTCCTTGACGTCGACACAAGGCTGCGCGATGACGTAGGTCACGCTGTCGTTCCTCCTCGATCAGGGCGCGGCGGCCGATTATCGGCTTCGCCGGGTGGCGCGCGGGAGCGCGGCGTCGTCGATGCCCGCCTCTAGTATCTCCGTTCTTGGGCAACTGACGAACAGGAGGGGCCGCGATGGGCATGGATTTCGCCTCCGGGGGACGGCTCGAACTACACCTAACCCACTCTGACGTGGGCAAACGCGTATCGGTACGGAGGATCACCGAGGTCGTGGGGGGCCGGCCGCTCTTCGCTGACGCGGTCGGAGTTCTCACATCCTGGAACGACGGGGTCCTTGTCGTCACGCGACGCGGTGGCGAGACCGTCCGCATCGTGGAATCCGCCGTCGTCGCCGGCAAGATCGTCCCCGACGCCCCGGTCCGGCGCGGGGTCCGCCCGCCCCGCGCCACCGCCCGCGAACTGCAGGAACTCGCCGCGCGCGGCTGGCCCGCTTCCGAGACCGAACGGCTCGGCGACTGGACGCTGCGGGCCGCCGGAGGGTTCACCCGCCGGGCGAACTCCGCCCTGCCGCTGGGCGACCCCGGCATACCCGTGTCCGACGCCGCCGCGCAGGTCATGCGGTGGTACGCGGCCCGCTCCCTCCCCCCGTACATCCAGGTCGTGGACGAGGACCCGGTGGTCGCGGAGCTGGACCGCCTCGGCTGGACCGCCGAGGCCCCGACCCTCATCCGTACGGCGCCCGTCCAGCCGGTCGCCGACCTCCCGGGCGCGGAGCGCGTACGTCTGTCGCGCGAGGTCGACGACGCGTGGCTGGCGCGCTACCACCGCACGGGCGCGCTGAGCGCGGAGGCGCTCAAGGTGCTCGTGGGCGGGCCGTCGGTGTGGTTCGCGACCGCCCCCGGCGCCATCGGGCGGTGCGTGGTCGACGGCCCCTGGGCGCTGTTCGGCGTGATCGAGGTCGACCCGGCCCACCGGCGGCAGGGGCTGGGCACGGCAGTGATGGCGGCGCTGGCGCGGCGGGCCATGGAGGAGGGCGCCTCGGGCGCGTACCTGCAGGTCGAGGCCGACAATGAGGGGGCGCGGAGCATGTACGACCGGATGGGCTTCACGACGCATCACGGCTATCACTACCGACGCGCACCGAAGGGGTGAGCCTGCCCCCATGGCCATGGACGAGAGCATCAGGCAGCGGTTCGCCGAAGCCGCCCGCGAGGCGCGGCCGGACCTCGCGGCGCTGTGCCTGCTCATCGGCGCACAGGCCGACCCCGAACTCGCCGACGCCACCCCGGACGTCCTCGACGCCTTCGTGGACGCCGCCCAGATCGAGCTCGACCGCCTCGCCGGTCTCCTCCCCTACCGGCCCGACGCCACCCCCGCCGGCTGGGCCGGCGCCCTCGCCGAGCTGCTCGGCACCCGCTGCGGCTTCGGCGGCGTCCCCGGGGACTACCAGCGGCTGGAGTCCTCCCTGCTGCACGAGGTCCTCCACCGCCGTCGCGGCCTGCCCATCCTGCTGTCCGTCATCTGGATCGAGGTCGCCCGCCGCACCGGCGCCCCCGTCTACGGCGTCGCCCTCCCCGGTCACTTCGTCGTCGGCTTCGGCGACCCCGCCGGCGTCTTCGTCCTCGCCGACCCCTTCCACGGCGGCCGCCTCCTCGGCGACGACGACGTCAGCCTCCTCGTCGCCGGCGCCACGGGGGCGCCGCTGGCGCCGAGCATGCTCTCCCCTGCCGATCCCCTCGACATCGTGCTGCGCATCCTCAACAACATCCGCGCCTGGGCCTCCGCCCGCCCCGAGCACCTCCGCGTCCAGCTCTGGGCCGTCGAGCTGTCCCTCCTGCTGCCCCGGCATCCGGCCCGGCTGCGCTTCGAGCGGGCGCAACTGCTCGTCCAGAAGGGCGACTTCGCGACCGGCGCCGACGAGATGGACGCCTACGCCGACATCATCGCCGGCATCGACCCCGGTGCGGCGGCCTCCATGCGGAGCCAGGCCCAGGCGGCACGGGCGCTCCTGAACTGACCGCCGGCCGCTTCCACAGCCCTACAGCCAGCCGCGCTCCCGCGCGATCCGCACCGCCTCCGCGCGGTTGCGTGCGCCCGTCTTCTGGATCGCCGTGGACAGGTAGTTGCGCACCGTGCCCTCCGAAAGATGCAGCCGCCGCGCGATCTCCGCGTTCAGCGCCCCATCGGCCGCCGTACGCAGTACGTCCCGCTCGCGCCCCGTCAGCGGATCCGCGCCCTCGGCCAGGGCTGCCGCCGCCAGCACCGGGTCGATGACGCGCTCGCCGCGCAGCACACGGCGTACGGCATCCGCGAGCTGCGCGGCCGGAGCGTCCTTGACCAGGAAGGCGTGCGCGCCCGATTCCATGGCCCGGCGCAGATAGCCGGGGCGGCCGAAGGTCGTGACGATCACGATCTTGACGGCCGGCAGGGCGTCGCGCAGAGCGGCCGCCGCGTCCAGGCCGGTCATGCCGGGCATCTCGATGTCGAGCAGTGCGACATCGGCGGCGCTCTCCTTGGCCGCGCCGACGACCTCGTCGCCCCGGGCGACCTGGGCGACGACCTCGATGTCCTCCTCAAGGCCGAGCAGAGTGGCCAGTGCCTCCCGGACCATCGACTGATCTTCGGCGAGGAGGACTCGTACGGACTGCTCAGTCATGGAGATCAGCGTAGGGCCAGCGCCCGCCGCCGATGCGGTGACGGCAAACGTTCGCCGGATTGCACCGCCCAGCCCGCTTTGTCCTCAATCGCCGGACGGGCTGAATTCAGCCGCCACCACCGTTCCCACCAGCGGCACGGACGCCCGCACCACGAATCCGCCGCCCGCACCGGAACCCGAGGCCTCGAACCGGCCCCCGGCCAGCAGCAGCCGCTCCTCGAGCCCCGTGAGCCCATTGCCGGGGCCCCGCCCGGGCTCCGCACCACGGCCGTCGTCCGACACCGTGAGCGCGATGGCGTCCGCGTCCGCGCCCACCGTCACGGCGATGACGCAGCGGCCGGCCCCGCTGTGCCGTACGACATTGGTCACCGCCTCCCGCAGGGCCCATGCGAGCGCGCCCTCCTCGTCCGCGCCGAGCCGCTCGTGCCCGGCCCACTGCGCGGGGTCGAGGTCGGCCTCGATGCCGGCTGCCAGCAGGACGGCACGCGCGCCGGCCAGCTCTACGGCGAGCGTGGGGCGCCGGTATCCGCTGACGGCCTCCCGTACGTCGACCAGGGCCTGCCGGCTGACCCGCTCGATGTCGGCGACCTGGGCGGCCGCGTCCTCCGGGCGCCCCGGGAGCATGCGGCCGGCCAGTTCGCTCTTCAGGGTGATCAGGGACAGCGAGTGCCCGAGCAGGTCGTGCAGATCGCGGGCGAGCCGCAGCCGCTCCTCGGTCGCCGCCAGGTCGGCGATCGTCCGCCGCGCCTCGCGCAACTCGCGCATCGTACGGATGAGCTGGCGGATGCCGAGCATCGCGAAGCCACCGAGGAAGCAGGGGATGCCGAGGGAGACCACGAGATCGTCCGTGGCGTCGATGAGGGCGCCGCAGCCGAAGAGCAGCGCCGTGACCATGGGAATGGCCCAGCGGGAGTGGACGGGCGGGACCGCGGCGCCCATGGCGACGGCCGCGTAGACGAAGAGGACCAGCCAGGAGTCACCGAGAGTGAGCGACAGCACGACCGCCAGCAGGCAGAGCGCGGCGAGGGTGATGGGCACCCAGAGCGGCTGGTGGTCCTGGTTGGTGCGCAGGAACACCAGTGTCAGATATGTGATCACAAAGCCGACGAGCCCGATCCACCCGGCGATCAGCGCGAGCAGCGAGTGGTGGCCGTCGAGAAGGTCCGTGACGGGCGACGCGAGATAGAGCATCCACATGCCGACCCACAGCAGCTTGACCATGGCCTGACGGCGGTTCTCCGGGACCCGGCCCATGGCCAGGGTGTCGTCGGCGGTCCCGGTCTGCCAGGGCGGCCGGGGCCCTTTCCGTTCAGCCATGGTCTGCCTCCGTCACGCCTGCGCCTACGCCTTCGCCGTGTCCTTGCGGTACATCCATGCCGCACCGCCCGCGAAGACCACAAGGTAGACGGCCAGCACCGCGATGTCCTTCAGGTGCGGTGCGTCGCCGAACTCGATCGCCTGCCCCAGCGCCGCGTACGGACGCGCCGGCAGGTACTCCGCGATGTGCTGCAGCCATGCCGGGAACACCGTGAAAGGCATCCACAGCCCGCCCAGCATCGCCAGCACGAAGTAGCAGAACATCGCGATCAGGCGGGCGGTGTCCACCGTAGCGAGGTAGCCGATGGCGACCCCGAGCGCGGCGAAGACGAAGCTGCCGGCCCAGCTCGACAGCAGGATCCCGCCCCACTGCCAGGCGTCCATCCGCACTTCCTTCACCGCCGCCGCGACGACCATGACCAGCACGATCGACGGCAGGCTGATCGCCGCGGCCGACGCGATCTTCGCGGTGACGTAGCCACGCCCTGGCAGGGCGGTGAGCCGCAGCTGGCGGACCC
Organism: Streptomyces sp. NBC_01537; assembly: GCF_045040445.1. Taxonomy (NCBI): domain Bacteria; kingdom Bacillati; phylum Actinomycetota; class Actinomycetes; order Kitasatosporales; family Streptomycetaceae; genus Streptomyces; species Streptomyces sp. NBC_01537. The sequence goes on from NZ_CP109392.1 coordinate 3,458,455, forward strand.
AGCCCTTGTCGCGCTCGCGGGCGATCATCTCGGCGTTGCCCATGAGGACGGCGGTCATGGCGCCGAAGGCGCACATCGCGACCATGTAGTACATGACGACGGACACGTTGGTGCCCGAGAGCTTGCTGTGGGAATCCGCGCCGGCGGTCAGCAGGAGGAAGAGCACCGGCGGATAGATCACGCTGAAGAACATGAACTTCCGGTTGCGCAGCGCGCGTACGATCTCGAGCCTGATCAGTGTCCTCATGCGGCCGAGGCCTCCTCGGTGATGGCCAGGAACGCCTGCTCCAGGCCGAGTCCGGCGACTTCAAGATTGCGCGGGTACAGGCCCGCCGCGTAGACGGCGTGGACGGTCGCGTCCGCGTCGTTGGAACCGATCCGGACCGTACGGCCGGACACCTCCAGCGAGGCCACGTGCGGCAGGCCGCGCAGCAGGGTCTCGTCCGCCACGTCCAGGTCGAAGACGATCCGCCGCGCCCCGGCCCGCGCCTTGATCTCCGCGGCCGTTCCGTCCGCCAGCAGCCGGCCCTGGTGCAGCACCAGGACGCGGTCGGCGATCGCGTCCGCCTCCTCCAGGTAGTGCGTCGCGAAGAGCACGGTGCGGCCCTCCGCCGCCTGCGCGCGCATCGTGGTCCAGAACGACTGCCGGGCCGACACGTCCATCCCCGTCGTCGGCTCGTCCAGCACGATCAGGTCGTTCGCCCCGGCGGTCGCCAGCGCGAAGCGCACGCGCTGCTCCTGGCCGCCGGACAGCTTGTTGACCTTGCGGCCGGCGATATCGGTCAGATCGGCCGTGGCGAGCACCTGGTCCACGGGATACGCACGCGGGTGCAGGTCGCAGGCGAGCCGGACGATCTCGCGTACGGTCACTTCGTCCATCAGCCCGCCGCTCTGCAGCATCGCGCCGACCCGCCCCTGCGTGATCGCCTCGCGGGGGGTCGTACCGAAGAGCGCGACCGTGCCGGAGTCCGCAGTGCGCAGGCCGAGCAGCAGGTCGAGCGCGGTCGACTTCCCCGCGCCGTTGGGGCCGAGCAGGGCCACGGTCTCACCCGGGTGGAGGGTGAGGCTGAGGGCCGCGACGGCATGTACGTCGCCGAAGCTCTTGCTGACGTCGGCGAAGTGGACGGCGGCGGTGGCCGGTGTCCCTGTCGCGGATCCCGCTGTGCGGGTTGCGGTTGCGGTCATACGGCAAGCTTCGCCGGGCGGGCGGGGCCGGCGGCAGTGCCGTGGCTCCTGTCCTGGGGGTGACAGATGTCATGGCCGCCGGACGGGCCCGGGGCGGGGTGGGAGGGCTCCCTACCCCGCCCGCGGCCGCTGTCAGGCGATGTTGGGGAAGGTGACGGTCTTCTTGCTCGCGTCGGTGGTCTTCAGCGCCGGAAGGATGGCGCTGGCGACGTCCTGCGGGGTGACCTCGGTCTTGCTGCCGTCACCGCGTTCCAGGAGTACGCCGTCGAAGGTGTCGGACATCACGGTCTTGAGGGCCGCGAGGTCGAAGTGCGGCTGGAGGTTGCCGCTGTCGTCCGCGGTCATGGTGAGGATCTTCGGCAGCGAGAGGTCGCCGAGCAGGAGGACGTGCCCGGAGCCCGCGTTGACCGTGACGAGGCCCGACATCGCCGTCTTGCCGAAGCCGTTGACCGCCGCGTCGAGCTTGGCCTGGGTGACCTTGGGCTGGACCGTGGTGACGGACAGGGGGACGGCGGTGTTGACGCCGGTCTCCAGGCGGGTGCGGTAGGCGTCCTTGACCTTGGCGACGGAGGCGCTGACGTTGATGCCCGTGCGGGCCTTGCCGGGTACGGCGACGGCCTTGCCGTCGGTGAACTTGACCATGCCCTCGGTGGCGGTGGAGCCGGAGCCGAGCTCGTCGGAGAGGGTGCCGAGGCGGGCGGTGAGCTTCTCGTCGTCGATGACCAGTTCGGCGGTGGCCACGCGGGTGCCGCCGAAGAGGGAGCCGATGACGGTGACGGGGTTGTAGTCGCGGTGGGCGACATCGGCGACGGTGGCGTCGAGGTCGACGTCGAGGCCGGCGGAGGAAGGGGTGAGCTTCTTCTGGGTGTCGCCGATGGTGACGGTGAGCGGGTCGGTCTCGCGCTTGCCCAGTTTGGATTCGAGCTCGGCGACGGCGTCGGCCCTGGACTTGCCGCCGATGCTGACGCCGAGGACGGTCGTGCCGGCGGGCACGTCGGCGTGGTCCATCAACAGGCCGACGCCGTAGGCGATTCCGGCGACGGTGACGAGGGCGACGCCGGTCAGTATCACCTTGGAGCGGCCCTTGGCCGCGGGCTCCTGCCGCTTGGCCGCGGCCGGGACCGGCTTGGTGACCGGCGTCGGGGCAAACGGCGCGGCCGGGATGCCGCTGACGAGGGTCTCGCCGGGGCCGGGCGGGAAGGGGGAGGGCGAAGGAGCGAAAGCCGGGTTGGGCGCGGACGCGGGGGCCACCCGCATCTCGCCGGTCATGGGGCCGCTCGTCGGACCGGCGGGCGGCTGGTAGCTGGGGAACGGCGTGCCCCCAGGAGCCCCCGGACCGCCCGGTGCGCCCGGCGTGCCCGGCGCACCCGGGAAGGGGCGGTTGGCGCGCGGCGTACGGGGACCGGGGCCGGCCGGAGCGCCACCGGGGCCCTCGTTGAGGTAGGGGATGTTGGGGCGCCGGCCCTGCGGCGGCGGCTGCGGCGTGGACGGACCGGCGGCGGCGATGTCGGAGAGGCTGAGCGGCTGCGTGGCGTCGGCGCCGTCCATGGCCGGGGCAGGCGCCGGGGCACGTGCGGGCGCCGGGGCCGGGGGCTGCACCGGCATCTGCATCTGCTGCGTGGTCTCCGCCGGGGCGGCGGCCGGGGCCGGGGCGGAGGCGCCCGGCGCCGGGGGCCCCGCCTTGCGCGGGGCGAACCAGTCGCTGGGCGCGGGCTTGTCCGGCTGGGCGGCGGCCGGGGCGGGCGCCGGGGCCGCCGGCATGGCGGGAGCCTGGGGGGCCGCCTGGCCCGCCCGGGCGGCCGGGGATGCCGGAGCGGCCGGAGCCGGGTCGCCGCCGACGGTCCAGCCGTCGGGCAGCTCCGTGGAACCGGTGTCCGAACCGTCGACCGTCGTGCGCACGACCACCGGCGGAATCGGCCGGGACCCGGGGATGTTGATCCGTACCCGGGTGGTCAGTGTGGTCTCGGTCTTCGGCTCGTCCGCCGGTGCCTCGGGGGCCGGCTCGCCGTCCCGTGGCCGCTCCTGCGGGTGCAGCGAGGGAAACGGTCGGGTGCCGTACGGCGGGGTGCCGGACGGGTACGCGGCTCCGCCACGCCCCTGCGTCCCGCCCTGGGACCGGTCCCCGGTGCCAGAGGACGAACTGTCAGTTTCACGACTCAAAGCAGGCTCTCCCGGTTCGCTTCGCCACCCGTAACGGCCATCCGCGGGCGGCCCGGCGGCGCGCACCACCATACTGGGCGCCGCTGAGTGGGCGCCCGTGACTGACTACACGGCCGCCCGTACCGACGGGACATAAACGGCGTCAACCACTGAATCGGGCGACAACCGTCCTGTACCCGGCGGCATGTTGGCGCCTATGGTGCACCAGTTGCTCCGTCACTCGCGAAGCCGGGCTGCGCAAGCGTGGCGCACATCACTCCGGCCATCGATCCGCCGAGGAGATACGCGTACGGCCCGATGCCGTTCGCGAAGAGGAAATCGCCCTCCGGCCGGGTCTGGCTGAGGAACAGCACCGTCAGCAGCCACAGCCCCGCCGGCACGACCGCGCCGACCCGGTTGCGGGTCAGCTTCGAGCCGCCCCAGAACAGCCCCGCGCTGCCCGCCAGGGCCAGCAGCAGCCCGCCGGGCAGCCATGCGTCCTGCACCAGCGCGCCCGCCGCGGCGACGGCCACGCCGAGCACCGCGAGCAGCGCGTAGGAGAGGTACTTCACGGCGGGCTTCACAGGGCACCGGCCTCCGCCACGCCCGCGAAGAGGTCCTCCTCCGGCCGGGTGTCGCCCGCCGTGCCGCGCACCAACTGGTAGTACTCGGCGCCGAAGAGCGGCTGGCCCAGGTCGTTGGAGAGCGCGAAGAAGAATCCGTCCACCGCGATCTGCGACGTGTGCGCCTTCATGGCGGCCGTCTTCTGTGGGGCGTACGCGCCCTGCTTGTCGATGACCGCGGTGATCTCGGAGTCGTCGATGATGCCCGGCAGGTCGTCCGCCGACGCGATGCCCTCGAAGGGGGCCTGGACGCCGCTCGCCCGCAGCCGTTCGAGGCCGGCCTCGGCCTCCGAGCGCGGGATGCAGTTCCAGTAGACCTTCTCGATGCCCAGGCCCGCCTCCGCCGCCAGGTCGGCGGCCCGCATCGCGACCCGGTGCGCCTGGATGTGGTCGGGGTGGCCGTAGCCGCCGTTCGGGTCGTACGTCACCAGCACCTGCGGGCGCACCTCGCGGATGACGTCGAGGAGGTGCCCGGCGGCCTCGTCGAGGTCCGCCTGCCAGAAGCAGTCCGGCCGCTCGTTCTGCGCGACGCCCATCATCCCGGAGTCGCGGTAGCGGCCGGGGCCGCCGAGGAACCGGTGGTCGGTGACCCCGAGTTCGGCCATGGCCGCGGCCAGTTCGCCGATGCGGTGCGGGCCGAGGGTGTCGTCCCGGTCGGGGGCGAGGTGCGCCAGCTCGGGCGGGATCACCTCGCCCTCCTCGCCGAGGGTGCAGGTGACGAGCGTCACGTGGGCGCCCTCGGCCGCGTATTTGGCCATGGTCGACCCGTTGCCGATCGACTCGTCGTCGGGGTGGGCGTGGACGAGCAGCAGTCTGCGGCCGGAGGTAACTGTCACAGGACAGAGCCTAGGGCCTGTCCGGCGGATCTCCGTGGGAGAAGGAGCGGGGTCTGGCGCCTGCGATCGCAAGGCGGAGGAGGGAAGCGACGCGGTGGGGGCACCTCCCAGCGTCTAGCTGGGGGACGTCGTTGACCGACGACAACGCGGCGAGCGCTGGTGCCAGGGCACGCGACGCCACGGAGATCCGCCGGACAGGCCCTAAGCGCTCCGCGCGAGGCCCGGCACGGAGCCTGCGGGCCGTGATGGGCCGGTCGCGCAGTTCCCCGCGCCCCTATGACGGCGCCGCGCGGGCAGTCAGAAGTTGATGCCCCCGATCATGCCCGCCACGCTGTTGGTGAGGTCCCGGATGGTCGGCGCCCACGACGACGCCGACAGGTAGAACCCCAGCAGAATGCAGACGACCGCGTGCCCCGCCTTCAGCCCGGCTTTACGAACCAGCAGGACCACGACGATCAGCAGCAGCAGCACCGCCGAAATCGAAAGCGCCACAGCGGCTCACCTCCAGGGCTCAGGGTCGGGACAGCAGTTGCCAGGGGGTTATTACCCACTCTCGGCAACGGATCTTAACTTTGTGTCCCACCGCATAGGTCGGTGCACAGAAGCATGCGGGGGCGCATGGCTGGATCCCGTCGGTTCGCACTCCCGCGCACGCCCGGCGCAAGCGCCCGGGATGCGCCTGTCCGGCCGCCGGGCGGGCTCTAGTGTCGGTGTATGACCGAACCGCTGTCGTTCCCCCGCCAGTACGCCCGGACCCAGCGCTTCACCCTGGGCGCACCGCGCGCGTTCGCCGTCTCGCCGGACGGGGAGCGTGTCGCCTTCCTCCGCTCCCGTAGCGGCACGGACCGCTCCCACCTGCTGTGGGTGCTGGACCTGGCCACCGGCGAGGAGCGGATCGCCGCCGATCCGGAGGCGCTGCTGTCGGGCGCCGAGGAGGAGCTGCCGGCCGCCGAGCGGGCGCGGCGCGAGCGCAGCCGGGAGGGCTCGGCCGGCATCGTGGGCTATGCGACCGACGCCGCCGGGGAGCTTGCCGCCTTCGCCCTCTCGGGCCGGCTGTTCGTGGCCGAACTGCGTGCCGGAACCGCCCGCGAGCTTGCCGTGCCCGGCCCCGTCGTGGACCCGCACCCGTCGCCGGACGGCCGCCGGGTGGCGTACGTGTCCGGGAGCGCCCTGCGCGTGGTGGAGGCCGACGGCACGGGGGACCGGGCGCTGGCCGAGCCGGAGGGCGATCAGATCACGTACGGGCTGGCGGAGTTCATCGCCGCCGAGGAGATGTCGCGCAGCCGGGGCTACTGGTGGGCCCCGGACGGCACGGCCGTGCTCGCCGCCCGGGTGGACGAGTCGCCCGTCGGCCGCTGGTGGATCGCCGACCCGGCGAACCCGGCGCAGGCCCCGGCCGAGGTGGCCTATCCGGCGGCCGGGACGGCCAACGCCGAGGTCGGCCTGGTCCTGCTGGGCCTGGACGGCTCCGCGGCGCCTACGCCCGTGGCGTGGGACCGCGAGGCCTTCCCGTATCTGGCCCAGGTGCACTGGTCGGCGGGCGGCCCGCCGCTGCTGCTCGTACAGGCCCGCGACCAGCGCGGCGAGCTGTTCCTGGCGGTCGATCCAGGCACAGGAAACACCAGTGAGGCGCACAGGGAGGAGGACGAAATCTGGCTTGATCTTTTCCCTGGTGTCCCGGCGTGGACCGCCGACGGACGTCTCGTGAGAATCACGGACGAAAGCGGATCAAGGTCCCTTGCCGCCGGGCAACACATCCTCACCGGCCCGGAGTTGCATGTCCGCGCGGTGCTGGACATCGGCGACGAGGACATCCTGGTGGCGGCCTCGGCGGGGGCGGCGGCCACGCTCCCGGAGACCGGCGAGATCCATGTGTACCGGGTCGGGTACCGCGTCCCCGGCGACGGCGGCGGCAACGACGGCAGCGACGGCACCCCCGGGATTGTTCGAATTTCGGATACCCCCGGCGTCCACTCCGCCGTGCGCTCGGGCCCGGTGACCGTACTCTCCTCGTCCTCCCTGGGCCGGACCTCGCCGCTGGTGCGCGTCCTGCGCGACGACAAGTCCCTGACCGAGGTCGCCTCGTACGCCGCCACCCCCGTCCTCACCGCCCGCCCGGTGCTGGACCGGGCCGGCGACCGCCGCATCCCGGCCGCCGTCCTGCTGCCCACCGGTTACCGGGACGGCGACGGCCCGCTGCCGGTCCTGATGGACCCGTACGGCGGCCCGCACGGCCAGATGGTGATCAGCGCCCAGCGCGCCTACCTGGAGTCCCAGTGGCTGGCCGACCAGGGCTTCGCGGTGGTCGTCGCCGACGGCCGCGGCACCCCCGGCCACTCCCCCGCCTGGGAGAAGGCCGTCGCCCACGAGTTCGCCGCCGTCACCCTCGACGACCAGGTCGACGCCCTGCGGTCCCTGGCCCGCACCCACCCGCTCGACCTCGGCCGCGTCGGCATCCGCGGCTGGTCCTACGGCGGCTACCTCGCCGCCCTGGCCGTACTGCGCCGCCCGGACGTCTTCCACGCGGCCGTCGCGGGCGCCCCGGTGACCGACTGGCGGCTCTACGACACCCACTACACCGAGCGCTATCTCGGCCACCCCGACGACGACCCGCAGGCGTACGCCCGCAACTCCCTCATCACCGACGAGGGCCTGTCCGCCGCCGCCTCCCAGGTCCGCCCCCTGATGATCATCCACGGCCTGGCCGACGACAACGTCGTCGCCGCCCACACCCTGCGGCTCTCCTCCGCCCTGCTGGCCGCCGGCCGCCCGCACGAGGTGCTCCCGCTCTCCGGCGTCACCCACATGACCCCGCAGGAGCAGGTCGCCGAGAACCTGCTGCTGCTCCAGGTCGCCTTCCTCAAGCGCTCGCTGGGCGTCGCGTAGGTCCCATCCGGCCGGGGCTACCCGGGCCCGAGGTATCCCGCCGCCCCCGGAGGAGGTCCCGGGGGCGGCGGGTCCAGGTACGTCCCGCCGTAGGCCCCGAACGTCGGCATGGTCAGCGTGTCCTGCCCGGCGAACCCGGCGAACTCGTCCGGGTCGAAGGAGTCCGACCGCCACCCGAAGGGCCCCTCCGCCCGTGGGAGCAGCAGCAGCGTCACCACCACGGCCGCCACCACCGCGAAGGCCGCCCCGAACTGTCCCACCGTCGGGGCCGTCAGCTCGGTGGCGGCCAGCACCGGCACCGCCAGCGGCAGCAGCAGCCAGGCCACCGCGATCCCCATCGGCCGGGCCCAGGGCATACGCACCATCGACGCGACGGCCGCTGCCGCGCACAGCCCGACCGTCGACCAGCTCAGCCAGCCGAACGGCGTCCCGAGCAGCGCGTTCACCAGATAGCCGCCGGTGACCGTCCGCCAGAAGAACCCCGGCGGCTGCTCCGCGCCGTCCAGTCCCGCCATCCGGGAGAACTGCCAGGCGCCCATCATCCCGGCCACGACCAGCAGCAACAGCCCCGCCAGCACCCCGGCGGCCGCCCTCGGCGGCGACGGCTCCCGCCCCGGCAGCACCCGCCGTCCCCGCACCACCGTCACCAGCAGCACCACCGCGCCCAGCACCTCGCCGGCCGCGGTCAGCACCAGCTGACCCTGCACATCCATCGACCCGTCCCACTGCCCGCCCAGGATCAGCACCGCCGGGGCCCTGAGGGCGAGCGTGACCACGCCCACCGCCACGAACGCCCCCGCCGCGACCGCCCTGAAGGCCGCCACCGCCGTCACCGCGTACAACCCGATCAGCGCCGCGTCCACCACCGAGGTGTTCAGCGGCGCGCCCCCGACCGGCACCGCCAGCCCCGCCCACACCTGCCAGAGCCCGTCCCCGCCGACCACGCTGACGTCCTGGGCCACCCATCCGGCCTCGACAAGCGCGAGCACGCCGCACACGAGCGCGCCGACTCGTCGCGCCGTACTGGCGAGCGCGAATCCCTGCCGCATGGCCACCTCCTGGGCCCGTGACGGGCAGTCTGCTCCTGATACGTACTGGATACGTACGGAGTGCCCGGACCGTTCAGGGACAGCGGCATCGTCACGACAGAGCGGCGACAGACGTACGACAGAGGCCACTGCAAGGATTTCCTGGTCAGCGCATCACACAACGCGAACACCACACACCCAACGGGGAAAAGATGAAGCGAATACTTGGTACTGGAATCCTCGCCGGAGCACTCGCCGCTTCGGTGATCCTGGGGACGGGCGTAACCGAGGCACAGGCAAACGTCAGGGGTGTCATCCTGAAGAACAACTACAGCAAGAAGTGCCTCTGGGGAAATGTCACGAAGCGAACCGTCTCGCTGGCGAAGTGCAACAAGAACAGCTACAAGGACAGCTGGTACATCTCGGGCAACCTGATCCTGAACATGGACGATCCGGATTTCTGCCTGTATGCGCCGAAGAAGTTCGAGGGCACCCCGACCCTGGCATGGTGCAGCAGCGCCGATCCACGGTACCTCTGGGTTCACGCGAGCACCAGGGACGGCGCCTCGACACCCTTCGCCAACACCAAGGGTGGATATCTCAAGTCGGTCGGCGGCAAGGTGAAGTCCGGAAAGAGGACCAGCGCCAAGAGCCCGTTCTTCTGGACGATCGACTACTGATCGACCTGCACGGCGGCACAGGCCCGAGGGGGGCTTCCACCTAGGCGAGGCACCCAAGGCGGTGGGCGCCTCGCCTAGCCTCGGGCTTTCACGAACCGGGCTGTCCGAGGCTTGATCACAGCTGCGAGAAGTACTTCTGACCAGCGATATTGGGACTTGTGGAGGGTCCTGTTGGGTGCGGGGAAGGAAGCACTTCTCAGGTGAAGCGGCATGCCGCCTTCCCCACCCGGGCACTCCGCGGCTGCCGTCCCCGTCCGTCTATGCTCGCAGTGATGAGGTCGCCCGCACGGTAAAGAACGGGACCCGGGGTGCGGTCAGGGTCGTTTGCCTCATCACCTTCGCGTGATCGGCTCCGCGTAGTTAACCTCGCGGAGTCACCTGAGCGGCTTGTCCGACGGGTGGTCAGATGAGCAGAAAGTGCCTCTGACCAGCAAGAATAAGGATTGTCTAGGCCCTTGTTCCCGCGCCTGTCGGAGGCACTTTCCAGGTGAGCAATCGTATCGGGTTGTACCCGCGTGTCCGCGTCGAGGGCGGGGGTCGCGGCGTTGTTTCACAGGCCGGGGCCGTCCTGCTGGTCGAGACGGTCCGCAAGGCTGGGCTGGATGCGGCGATGTCGACGGCCTTGGTGCCGTGGCGCAAGGCCCGCGCCGTGCATGATCCCGGGAAGGTACTGCTGGACGTCGCGCTTGCCGTGGCCCTGGGCGGGGACTGCCTGGCGGACATCGGCGTGCTGCGGGCCGAGCCCGCTGTGTTCGGGCCGGTTGCCTCCGATCCGACCGTCTCCCGCCTGATCGGTGTGCTGGCCGCGGCCGGTCCCCGTGCGCTGGCGGCCATCCGCCGGGCACGGGCCGAAGTCCGCGAGCGCGCATGGCGATTGGCCGGCGAGGCGGCCCCGGATACGGGCGGCGAGGTGATCGTGGACATCGACGGGGTGCTGGTCCTGGCGCACTCCGAGAAGGAGGACGCCGCCGCGACCTGGAAGAAGACCTTCGGGCATCACCCGCTGCTGGCGTTCGTCGACCACGGTCACCAAGGATCCGGGGAACCGGTGGCGGGTCTGCTGCGGCCGGGGAACGCGGGCAGCAACACCGCCGCCGACCACATCGACATCGCCCGCCTGGCCCTGGCCCAGCTGCCGAAGAAGTACCGGCGCGGACGAGCCACCCTGGTCCGCACCGACTCCGCCGGAGGCACCCACGAGTTCCTCGACTGGCTTTCCACGCGCGGCCGGTGGCTGTCGTATTCGGTGGGGATGACCATCACCGACGCGGTTCACCAGGCCGTGCTGAAGGTCCCGGCTTCGGCCTGGACGCCGGCCGTCGAACCCGGCGGCCAGGTCCGTGACGGTGCCTGGGTCGCCGAGCTCGCCGGGGACGTCCTGACCGGCTGGCCGAAAGGGATGCGGCTGATCGTCCGCAAGGAACGGCCCCACCCCGGCGCGCAGTTGCGCTTCACCGACGCCGACGGCATGCGGCTCACCGCGTTCGCCACCAACACCAAGCACATCCCGATCGCCCGGCTGGAGCTGCGGCACCGCCAGAGGGCCCGGGCCGAGGACCGCATCCGCGCCGCCCGCGACACCGGCCTGCGCAACCTGCCCCTGCACGGCACCGCGCAGAACCGGATCTGGCTGGAGATCGTCCAGATCGCGCTCGACCTGCTGGCCTGGATGCCCATGCTCGCCCTGACCGGGCCCGTCCGCCGCTGGGAGCCCAAACGCCTACGGCTGCGGCTGTTCTCCGCCGCCGCCCACCTCGTGACGACAGGCCGCCGCCACTACCTCCGCCTCGCCCGCCACTGGCCCTGGACCGACCTGATCACCAGCGCGTTCGCCCGCCTGCAAGCCCTCCCGAAGCCCGGCTGACCAGCGGCAAAGCCCCATCTCGACGAGCACTCCAACGGCCGGAGCCGTGGAACCCGGCGCCCACCCGACGCGACAGACGGGCCCTCACCCTGCCCGCGACCGGCCCAACAAGCCAAAACGGCCCGCCGGACAAGCCGACGGGTCGCTATGAAAGATCGAGGCTAGGTGGGTTGTCAAGGCATAGATGCCTGCGGAGGCATCACCTGAGCCAATATCACCGGTCCTCTTGAGATTCGTCTGTCTCCTGCGCTTCATGCCCGGTATTCACGGCCAGTGCCTCTCGCCGACAAGCCCGGGCCCGTACATCCTGTCCAAAATTCCCCAGGATCCGGGCGAGCAGCTTAAGGGCCTCCGCTGCCTGCTGGACTGCGCCGACTTCCTTCAGGATGGCGACCGAGTGTTCGGCATGCGGCAGAGCCTCCTGCCACTGATCTGCCCGGATGTGCATATCGGCCAACCGGAAGTGCGTCAGGCCTTCCCACATTCGCTGACGCTCGCTTTGAAAGATGCCCATCGCCTCGGTCAAGTGCATCTGGGCGTTGCCAAGGCGGGCCGCTGCAGTCAAGGCAACCCCCATGACATACAGGCCGTTTCCGTATCTAGATCCGGCCCCCAAATCCTTGTAAATATCGGCCATCCGACGGCCGTTCTCCACAGCGGAGTCCACGTCTCCGAGTTCTACCTGCAGGCGGGACAAGTTCCCCAGCGTAGACGCTTCCGCCGGCATATTTCCGTCCTCGCGAAAGGATTGCAAGGCCACAGTGTAGTGCTGCACGCTTTCGGCAAATCGGCCCGCCCAGCGTTCAGAGATACCGAGCAGATTGTGAGCGTATCCGAAAGTAACGGGGTCGCCTGTAATACGCCCCAGCGGCAGCGCGCGCCTGGCCTCCATCCCGGACTCCGCAATACGTCCGGCAGACATCAGCGACTGGGCGCGATGCACGCGAGCCCGCCCTTCGGAATACTCGTCACCCCGCTCTTCCGCTGCAGACATCACTGCGCTCGCGACCTGCTCAAATTGGCGGACATGACTGCCCGACTCATGCAGTGTATTTGTCAGAAGAAGCAGTTCCGCTGCCTGTCGCAGGGTTGCTGCTGAACCACAGGCTGCAGCTTGGTGTGCAACAACGAGAAGACCAGGAGCTTCGGCGAACAGCCACTCCAAGGCGTGGCCTCGCGAGGTGAATGCCAAACCTGGACGGGAAACGGGGCTCAGGTGATCCAAAGCTCGGTCGCCGGGCAACTCGAGTTCATAGACATTTCTGGTGGAAGCTAGATAGAAATCCATCAGCCGAGCAAGAGCAGCCGTCTTGGACTCTTCACTCTCAAAGCGTTCTACGCGATCGCGTGCGTAAATCCTCAGCAGGTCGTGATAACGGTAACGCTCCGGCGACACCGCCTCAATGAGGTTCATATCGGCCAGGGACTCAAGTATTCTCCCAGCTCCGCCTTCAGTCATGTCCAGCACGGCAGCAGCCATGTCCACCGAGAAAACAATGCTGTCAGGGAAAGCCAGAAGGCGGAAGGCTCGTGCATGCTCCGGTGCGAGGTGCGCATAGCTCAGCTCAAAGGTGGCTCTGACCGCAAGATCGCCTGTCTGTAATTCATCAAGCGTCTGCCGCTCGTCGCTCAATCTTCTTGCCATGTAGGACAGCGTCCACGCACGTCGCGTGACCAACCGTGACGCGGCGATTCGGACCGCCAAGGGCAGGTAGCCACAAGCCGCAACCACGTCCAAGGCAGCTTGGTGCTCGGCCTCGACCCGGTCCTTTCCCAGAATCTTGCTGAACAGCTCAAGGGCTTCGTCCGGTGTCATGACCCCGAGATACACCTGTCGGGCACCTTCAAGGTCGCCCATCAGGATCCGGCTGGTGATCACCACACCACAGCCGGGTGCCCCCGGCAGCAACGGTCGTACGTGAGCCGCGTCCCTCGCATCGTCCAGAAGTATCAGCACGCGGCGTCCGGACAAGGTGGAACGGTAGAGAGCGGCCCGCTCTTCCAGCGCGGCAGGGATTTTGGAGTTACTGACGCCCAGCGCTCGCAGGAACGCTCCCAGCACGACCTCTGGGTCAGCGGGATTCCCGCCGTTTCCCTGAAGATCAACATATAGCTGGCCGTTCGGATAGCAGCCTCGCAGCAGGTGGGCAACGCGAACCGCGAGGGCAGTCTTACCAACGCCCCCAATACCGGTTACGGCTGAGATCGCCATGATGACGCTCTGGTCGCCGGTGAGCTGTCGGTCCAACTCCTGAACCAAGGAGTCCCGGCCAGTGAAGTCAGGGACGCTGGCGGGTAGCTGGGCGGGAATGACCAGTTCGGCTGAAGGCTCAGGCTGCGAGGGCCGGTGCAGCAGCTCCGGGTCGGCATCCAGGATTCGCCGATGGAGGTCAGCCAATTCAGCGCTGGGATCGATGCCCAGCTCATCGGCCAGCACCTTACGCGTGTCGGCAAAGACACCCAGCGCCTCGGCCGGCCGCCCGCTCCGATACAGCGCCAACATCAACAGCCCGCGCAACCGTTCATGCATCGGGTGCGCGGCCGACAGGCTCGTCAGTTCGGAAACGACCTCTATGTGGCGGCCCACCAGCAGTTTGGCGTTCGCTCGTTCTTCGAGAGCGTCCATACGCTGCTCCTCGAGACGAGCGATGTCCGCCTCAATGGCGCCTGCTTCCACATCGGCCAGAGGGGTCCCTCGCCATAGCGCAAGAGCCTCGTCGTATCGCTCGACCGCGTCAGAAGGCAGATCCTGCTTGATGTCGTGGCGGGCTTGCTCGACCAACAGCCCGAAGGCGTCGACATCCAGCCGCGCCGCCTGAGTCCACAGGACATATCCCGGCTTCCTGGTGACTATCAACTCATCACCAGTGGAGCCAAGGGCCCTGCGTAGATCAGTGACCAAGGCCCGTATCCGAGCTGCGGCGCTGGCCGGCGGCGATTCGCCCCAAATCCCCTGTGCCAGCTGGTCAGTTGACACCACGCGGTTGGCCGCGAGCAAGAGCAGCGCCAGAAGGCTTCGCTGCTTGCCCGTGAGCCTGACCTCGTGCCCAGCCACACTGAGCTCCAAGGGGCCCAGCAGGCCGAACTCGACGTCCGTCCCGGCCACAGTCCCATTCACGGGCCCAAAGATAGACCAGGCGTGCGACGGGGATCACCGTGCCGACGAGACCAGAGCACACGTCCGCGCGCTCGCGTTACGGCGGAGCAGTTGAGCATGCAGGTCCTGCAGATCCCCGCCGGGCTCGTCACCGAGTTCCTCGATGAGCCGGCCGCGGATGAGCGAGTACCGCTCCAGCGCCTCGGCCTGGCGCCCCCGCCGGTGCAGCGCCAGCATGAGGAGGCCAGTGATCGTCTCGTCCAGCGGATGCTCATCGGCGAGGTACGACAGATCGGGCACCAGCCCTGCGGTGCGCCCGACGCGGAGCCATGCTGCGGCGGCTGCGACGCGCACCGCGAGATGCTCCCGGCGCAGCGCCTCACGTACCCGCTCCGCCCAGGCGGATTCGACATCTGCCAGCGGCGTTCCGGCATGCTGCCCGGCAGCACTTTCGTAGAAGCGGGCAGCCGCCTCGTCCTCTGCCGCCGCCCGGCCTTGGCCGACAAGGCTCCGAAATCGATGAAGATCGACGCCCTCTGGCCCGATGTCAAGGAGATAGCCTCCCCGGTGCCGGACCACACGGTGGGCATGACCTGCTTCCGCCAGGGCCTGCCGCAGCCGCTTGGCAGCAGTGAAGAGAGCTCCCCGCGGATCCACCGGCGGCGAAACGCCCCAGATCCGCTCGCTCAGGATGCCGTCCGAGACGAACTCGCCCGGCTGCCACGCGAGGGACGCGAGCAGCGCCCCGGCCCGCCCGGACACCGGACGGACCACTCTTGCCTCAGCTTCGAAACCCACAGATCCCAGCAACCGGATGTCCATCCGCACTCCCCGTCACGCCCGTCGCATTCTTGCCAGGGGAGACACTCGCACCGGTCCGCACGGAAACCGCACGGATCGTGCACGGCCTGCATGCACGGCCGCCGCACCGCGGACAAATGCAGCCGGTCGGGGCGACGATGTCGCCCCGACCGGCTTACGGCACCCGCACGGCCGTACGTTGATCAGCGTGTAGCGTCCGTATATCGGTGATGCGACGGTTGAGTTGCCTGCGTGTTAAAGAAATCAATCCCGGTATGCGAGGCATTGCCCTACTTCTGCTCCTCCGCGAAGTGGCACGCGCTGTCGTGCGCCGCCGGCGTGTCCACGCCCCGGAAGACCGCCGGGACGGCCAGCGCCGGGACTTCCAGCGTGCAGCGCTCCTGTGCCTTCCAGCAACGGGTACGGAAGCGGCAGCCGGACGGCGGATTGGCCGGAGAGGGGACATCGCCCGTCAGGACAATGCGCCCGCGGTGCTCGCGGGCGGTCGGATCCGGAACGGGGACGGCGGACAGCAGGGCCTGGGTGTAGGGGTGGGTGGGGTGCTCGTAGATCTGCTCGTCGCCGCCGATCTCGACGATCCTGCCGAGGTACATCACCCCGACGCGGTCGGAGATGTGCCGGACGATCGACAGGTCGTGGGCGATGAACATGTACGAGAGGCTGAACTCGTCCTGCAGCCGCTCCATGAGGTTGATGACCTGCGCCTGCACCGACACGTCCAGCGCCGACACCGGCTCGTCCGCGACGATGATCTCCGGCCGCAGCGCCAGCCCGCGCGCGATGCCGATGCGCTGCCGCTGGCCGCCGGAGAACTGGTGCGGATAGCGGTTGATGTACTCGGGGTTGAGGCCGACGACGTCCAGCAGGTCCTGGACCCGCTTGCGGCGATCGCCCTTCGGCGCGACCTCGGGATGGATCTCGTACGGCTCACCGATGATGTCGCCGACCGTCATGCGGGGGTTGAGGGAGGTGTACGGGTCCTGGAAGACCATCTGGATGTTGCGGCGCACCGCCTTGAGGGCACGGCCGGACAGCTTGGTGATGTCCTCGCCCTTGTAGAGGATCCGGCCGGAGGTCACCCTTTCCAGGTTCATCAGCAGCTTGGCCATGGTCGACTTGCCGCAGCCGGACTCGCCGACGATGCCCAGCGTCTCGCCGGCGAAGAGGTCGAGGTCGACGCCGTCCACGGCCTTGACCGCGCCGATCTGCTTCTTGAACAGGATGCCCTGGGTGAGCGGGAAGTGCTTGTACAGGTCGCGGACCTGAAGGATGGGCTCCCTCGCCTCAGCCATCAAGGGTCTCCTTCCAGAAGTGGCACGCGCTGGCCCGCGTCGCGCTCACCTCGTACAGCGGCGGCACATCCGTGCGGCACACGGCCTGTGCCATCGGGCAGCGCGGGTTGAAGGCGCATCCGGGCGGGATGTGCAGCAGGTTCGGCGGCAGGCCCTTGATCGCGTAGAGCTCCTGGCCCTTCTGGTCCAGGCGGGGGATGGAGGCGAGCAGGCCCTTGGTGTACGGATGGGCCGGGTGCCGGTAGATCTCGTGGACGGGGGCGGTCTCCACGATCCGGCCCGCGTACATCACGGCGATGTAGTCGGCGACGTCCGCCACCACGCCCAGGTCGTGGGTGATGAGGATGAGGCCCATGCTGTACTCGCGCTGCAGCTCCGCGAGCAGCTCCATGACCTGCGCCTGGACGGTGACATCGAGGGCCGTGGTCGGCTCGTCGGCGATGATCAGGTCCGGCTCCAGCGCCAGGGCCATCGCGATCATGATGCGCTGCCGCATGCCGCCGGAGAACTGGTGCGGGTAGTCGCCGACCCGGTCCCGGGCCGCCGGGATGCGTACCCGGTCCATCAGCTCGATCGCCTTGGACTTGGCGTCCTTCCTCGACAGGCCCTCGTGGACGATGAACATCTCGGCGAGCTGGTTGCCGACGCTCAGCACGGGGTTGAGGGAGGACAGCGCGTCCTGGAAGATCATCGCCATCTTCGCGCCGCGCACCTTCCTCCTGTCCTCGGCGTTCATCTTCAGCAGGTCCTGGCCCCGGAAGAGGATCTCGCCCTTCGTGACGAACCCCGGCGGCGAGTCGAGGATGCCCATGACCGCCTGGGCGGTCACCGACTTCCCGCTTCCGGACTCGCCGAGGACGGCGAGGGTCTCGGCGGCGCTGACGGTGTAGCTGACGCCGTTGACGGCGTTGGCGACGCCGTCCCGGGTCCGGAACTCGACGTGCAGGTCGCGTACTTCCAGCAGCGGTGGCTCGGTCGGCTCGGTGGTCATTGACGCCTCCGTCATCAGCGCAGCTTCGGGTCGAGGGCGTCGCGCACCGCGTCGCCGAGCATGATGAACGCGAGCACGGTCACGCTCAGCGCGCCCGCCGGCCACAGCAGCATGTGCGGCGCGTTGCGGATCTGGCTGGACGCCTGGGAGATGTCGATGCCCCAGGAGACGGTCGGCGGCTTCAGGCCGACGCCGAGGTAGGACAGGGTCGCCTCCAGCGAGATGTACGTGCCGAGCGCGATCGTCGCGACCACGATCACCGGGGCGACGGCGTTGGGCGCGATGTGCCGCAGCAGGAGGCGGGAGTTGCCGGCCCCGAGCGCCCGCGCGGCCTGTACGTAGTCGTTCTGGCGGGCCGTGATGACCGAGCCGCGCGCGATGCGGCCGATCTGCGGCCAGCCCAGCAGGACGATGAAGCCGATCACCGGCCAGACGGTGGTGCCGGTGACCACGGACAGGAACACCAGCCCTCCCAGCACGATCGGGATGCCGAAGAAGATGTCGCTCACCCGGGACAGGACGGCGTCCCCCCAGCTGCCGAAGAAGCCGGCCAGTCCGCCCAGCACGCTGCCCAGGATCGCCGCCCCGAGGGTCGCGCAGACGCCGACGGTGACGGAGGCGCGGGCGCCGTAGACCACCCTGGTGTAGACGTCGCAGCCCTGGTTGTCGAAGCCGAAGGGGTGGCCGGGGGCCGAGCCCTTCTGGGAGTTGGCCAGGTTGCAGCTGAGCGGATTGCCGCTGGCGATCAGGCCCGGCCAGATCGAGATCACCACCAGGAAGGCGATCACCAGCGCCGACACGATGAACACCGGATTGCGCCGCAGATCCCGCCACGCGTCCGACCACAGGCTCCGCGGCTTCTCCGTCGTCCCGTCCGGCACGGTCTCGTGGCCGGGCGGGCGCTCCAGGCCGCGCGCCTCGTCCTGGGCCAGGTCCATGGTCGCCCCGGTGCCGCCCGCAGGCTCCATGGCCTCGTCGGGGTGGTTCTTGGGCTCAGGCATGACGGGACCTCCGCTCGGAGCGCCTACGCATAACGGATCCTCGGGTCCAGGACCGCGTACAGCAGGTCCACCAGCAGGTTCGCCGCCAGGAAGACGATCACCAGGATGGTCACGAAGCCGACGACGGTCGCCGAGTCGAGCCGCAGGATGCCCTGGTAGAGCTGGAAGCCGACGCCGCGGATGTTGAAGATCCGCTCGGTGACGATGGCGCCGCCCATGAGCGCGCCGATGTCGGTGCCGATGAAGGTGACCACCGGGATCAGGGAGTTGCGCAGCAGGTGGCGGGTGATGACGCGGCCGCGCGGCAGGCCCTTGGCGATGGCGGTGCGTACGTAGTCGGCGCGGGCGTTCTCGGCGATGGAGGTGCGGGTGAGCCGGGTGACGTAGGCCAGGGAGACCAGCGCGAGGACGAGGCCGGGGACGATGAGCTCGTTGAAGGGAGCCTCGGTGGAGACGGACGGCTCGATGACGCCCCATTTGACGCCGAGCAGGTACTGCAGGACGTAGCCGGTGACGAAGGTCGGGACGGAGATCACGATCAGGGTCAGCACCAGCGCACCGGTGTCGACGGGGCGTCCGCGCCGCATGCCGGTGACGACGCCGAGGGTGAT
Source organism: Streptomyces sp. NBC_01537 (assembly GCF_045040445.1). NCBI lineage: Bacteria > Bacillati > Actinomycetota > Actinomycetes > Kitasatosporales > Streptomycetaceae > Streptomyces > Streptomyces sp. NBC_01537. The sequence goes on from NZ_CP109392.1 coordinate 3,477,510, forward strand.
GCCGATGACGATCTCGAAGAGGATCGCCACGATGGTCAGCCGCAGGGTGACCGGGAAGGCGCTGCCCATCAGCTCGGTGACCTGCTGGCCGTTGTAGGCGGTGCCGAAGTCGCCCTGGAAGATCTGCGCCATGTAGTGCAGGTACTGCTGCCACAGGGGGTGGTCGAGGTAGAGGTCGTGCCGGATCTGCGCGGCGGTGGCGGGGTCGCAGGCGCGGTCCCCGCACTTGGCGGCGACGGGGTCGCCGAGGGCGTAGACCATGAAGAAGATCAGCAGGGTGGTGCCGATGAACACCGGGATCATCTGCAGCAGACGGCGGATCACATAGCGTCCCATAGGGCCTTCCCGAGGGTCGGGGCCGTGACGGCGGCCGGACGGTTGAGGACCCGGCCGCGGTCCGGGTGCGTCAGCTGCTGACCTTGATCTCGTTGTAGACGGGGACGCTGAAGGGGTCGAGGGCGACGTTGGAGAGCTTGTCCGACCAGCCGGCGCTGCCGTTCTGGTACCACAGCGGGATCGCCGGGACCTGCTCGGCGAGGATCTTCTCGGCGTCCTGGAAGAGGCCGACGGCCTTCGTGGTGTCGCTCTCGGCGTTGGCCTGGTCGACGAGCTTGTCGAAGTCCGCGTTGCTGAAGTGCGAGTCGTTGGACGAGGCGCCGGTGTAGTAGAGCGGCTGCAGGAAGTCCTGGATCAGCGGGTAGTCCATCTGCCAGCCGGCCCGGAACGGCCCGGTCATCTGCTTGTTCGTGATCTTGTTGCGGAAGTCCGCGAAGGTGCCGACCGGGTTGCCGACGCAGGCGTTGTCGTTGCCCAGCGCGTTGTTGACGCTGTTGCACAGCGCGTCGACCCAGTCCTTGTGGGAGCCGGTGTCTGCGTTGTACGAGACCTTCAGGGTGCCGCCGGGGATCCCGCCGCCCTCCTCGATCAGCTTCTTGGCCTCGGTGGCGTTGTAGGTGCAGACGTCACCGCAGATGCCCGCCTTGTAGCCGCCGGCGGTGCCCAGCACCGGTGTCGTCCAGTCGGTGGCGGGGGTGCGGGTGTTCTGGAAGATCGTCTGGGTGATCTGCGCGCGGTTGATCGCCATCGAGATGCCCTGGCGGACCTTCTCCGAGCCGCTGCCGGACCAGTTCTTGTCGTAGAGCGGGAACGACAGGGTCTGGATGATGCCGGCCGGGGTGTTGAGGTAGCGGTCGCCCAGGTCGCTCTTGACGTTCTTGAGCTGCGAGGCCGGGACGTCGTCGACCAGGTCGAGGTTGCCCGCCAGCAGGTCGGTGTAGGCGGTGTTGTTGTCCGTGTAGACCTTCAGGTCCACCCCGCCGTTGTCGGCCGCGTCGTCGCCCTTGTAGCCGGTCCACTTGCGCAGCTTGATGCCGGTGCCCTTGGTGTACGAGTCCACCTTGTACGGGCCGTTGCCGATCGGCGTCTTCACCCAGGCCGCGTGATCGGTGTAGAAGGCCTGCGGCAGCGGCATGAAGGCCGAGTAGCCGAGGGTGTCCGGCCAGGTCGAGAACTTCTGGTTGAGCTTGACGGTGAAGCTCAGATCGCCGGTCCTCTTCAGCCCGGACAGGTCTTTGAGGGCCGGGGAACCGGTCTCCGGGTGGACCTTGTCGTAGCCGTCGATGTAGGAGAAGAAGGAGGAGTTGATCTGCTTGTTCGTCGTCAGCGCCGCGTAGTTCCAGGCGTCGATGAACGAGTCCGCGGTGACCTTCTCGCCATTGCTGAAGGTCCAGCCACTCTTGAGCTTGATGGTGAAGTTCTGCGAGTCCGAGGTCTCGATCGAGTCGGCGACGGCGTTCTCGGCCGCACCCGTCTTCGGGTTGTACTTCTTCAGCCCCCGGAAGATCATCGAAAGCACCTTGCCGCCCTGCACCTCATTGGTGTTGGCCGGCTCCAGCGGGTTCTGCGGGTCCGTCCAGGACGCGCTCAGCACCCCGCTCGCGCTGCTGCTGCTCCCGCCACCGCCTCCCCCGCCACCGCAGGCCGTGGCCGTGGCGGCGAGCACGACGGCCGCCGCACCGGCCGCCCACTTGTAGCGCGTGGCTCCGCGCATCGGGTGCCTCCCTGGGTGTCATGGTTCACAAATGACACTTTGTTACCCATGACATCCCAGGTCGGACCCTGCCGCATGCCGCCGTCACCCAAACGGGTGCCGGGCCCGCACCCCCGTGACGGGCCCGGCCGGTGCCGCTCTCTACTGCGCGAGCCGGGCGACGTTCTGGACCTCCGTGACGGCCACCCACCTGCCGTAGCGCTCGATGGTGACCTTCAGCGGCACGCCGGATTTCGCCGTACCGGCGTAGTAGGAGGCGGAACCATCCTCATGCCACGTCAGACCGCACTCGGTCAGCGCGGCCTCCGTATCCGACACCGCGGCCGTCGCCATGGCGCCGGTGTTGTACTCCGTATCGCGGTGCCGGGCCCTGGCCCCGCCCTTGCCCGAGAAGTTCCGGACGCCCTGCATGAACTGGTACTTATGACCCGCGCCGGGGCTACCGCATGCCTCGTCAAGGCCCACATTCGGGAGGGTGTCGTTGACGGATCGCGGGTGGCTCGGCGCGTAGACAGTCCAGTGCAGCTCCGAATTCAACGGCAGGTCGGCGGCTTCCATCCCGACGATGATGTCGCCCGAGACATACGGATTCGAGCTGGACGGATGCGGGCTCGCCGGCACCGCAGGCCCCGCACCGTGCGGCGCGCCACCCGCCAGCACCGCCCACGACCCGGCCCCCATCGCCGCCACCACGACCACCGCCGCTGCCCCCATCGCCACCCGCCTGCGGCTGCGGAGCCGCTCGCCCATGGCCCGTACGTCCGCCGGGGAGGCCAGCCGCACCGTCAGGCCCTGCGCCATCTCGTCGACCTCAGCCATGAGCAGTGACTCCCTCGGTCTGCGTGTTGGTGTCGGCGAGCCGCTCGCCGAGGATCTTCCGCGCCCGGCTCAGCCGGGTCCGTACCGCTCCGTTCGAGGCTCCGGTCTCCCGGGCCACCTCCTCCACCGGCAGGTCCAGCAGATGGTGCAGCACCACCGCCCGCCGCTGGTCCGCGCTCAGCTCCCGCAGCGCCGCCACCAGCGCCACCCGGTCCGCCGACAGCCCCGGGACATCCGCCGCCGGCCCGTGCCGCAACTGCGCCCTCAGGCGGTTCCGCGTCCTGCGCCACGTGCTCACCGCCAGCCGCATCGCCACCGTCCGCACCCACGGCGTCGGATCCCCCTGCGCCGTCACCCGCTCCCACCGCAGCCACGCCCTCGCGTACGCCTCCTGCACCGCGTCCTCCGCCTCGCCGAGGTCCCCGGTCATGGCGTAGACCATGGCGACCGTCCGCTTGGCGGTGGCGGTGTAGAAGGCGTCGAACTCCGCCTCCGGTGATTGAGCCGCTTGCGTCGACATGTGCCCCCGTCCGTGTTCCCGTTTTGCTTGCTTCCCTGCAGTGAGCACGCCGGGGAGCGGCGGAATGTTACGGGCAAAATCGATGCACGAGGATCCGACGAGGCGGAGACGCGGGTGGTCTGACAGGCGCCCAGTCCGCGGAGGAAATCGACGTGCGTGCGACCTCCGGCGCTGTCAGGCTGCGCCGGTGAACCGTGAACAGATCTCCAGGCTCGCCCATGCCAACCACCCGATCAAGTCCCCGCTGGACGACGACTCGGTGCGACAACTGCTGGAACGTGGCGTCCCACGTGGCGACGAGCGGATACTCGACCTGGGTTGCGGCGGCGGGGAATGGCTTCTGCGCGCCCTGACCGAGCACCCGCAATTGCGCGCCGAGGGCGTCGACATCTCCGAGGACGCCCTTCGACAGGCGCGTGAGGCCGCGAGCAGTCTGGGCGTCCAAGCGCGCCTTGCACTGCACCACCAGGAAGCCGCGGGCTTCCGTTCCGCGCACTCCTTCGATCTGGTAATCAGTGTTGGGGCCACGCACGCCTTCGGCGGCCTGCTGCCCACCCTCGCGGCGGCGCGCAAGCACCTGGCTCCGGGCGGACGCGTCCTGATCGGTGAGGGCTTCTGGGAACGTGAGCCGTCCCAGGAGGCCGTCGAGATGCTCGGGGACTTCACCGATCTGGCGACCACCGTGGACCGCGTCGTCGCCGACGGGTGGACTCCCGTCCACGGGCATGTCAGCACGCGCCGTGAGCTGGACGACTACGAGTGGGCCTGCTGGGGGTCACTGGCCTCATGGGCCCTGGATCACCCTGCCGACCCGGCCGGCTCGCAGGTGCTTGAGACAGCCACGACCCGCCGCACCGAATGGTTGCGCGTCTACCGGGACACGTGGGGGTTCGTCAGTCTGGTCCTGCGTCAAACATCCGGCTGACCCCGGACAAGTCCCGACGCGCCGACCTGGCCCTGGCTTGGTCCGGGCGTATCCGCAGGTGGATGCCGTCGACCCAGAAACAGACGTAGTCGATGCCGGACAGGTCGCGGTCCTGGCCTCAGCGGCATCGTCGTCGGCGCCCTCGCCCTGGCCGGCCGGGGCGGTACTCTCCTTCGCGCTGGACCTTGCGCTGCTCACCGCCGGAATCGCCCGCCTGCTGGGCCAGGCGTTCGGCGCCCGGACCGCGATCGCCCCGGTCGCCGAACGCCTGGCCTTCGTCCTCGTGCCCTGCGGCCTGCTGCTCACCCGTCCGACATCGCGGCCGCACCGTGAAGGGTGCGCGAGGGGTATCCCTCACACGCGCCCGTATCACCCTTCTTCGGCTATGTGCTGTCAAGGAGGGATAACCCGCTGTCGCGGTCAGATTTCTGCAAAGCAGATAACGGATTCATCAAGACCGCTCAGCGCTCGTTGACGCCGCTATAAATAAGTTGCGAAAGTCCACCCAACCCACAAGTCCCCCTGGGACCTGCGGAGTCCGGCCGGACACCACACGAACGCAAGGGCGGGGGCGCTCCCGGTTTGTTTCAGGAATGATAATTCGGCGCGCCGGACTAGGGAACCGTCCGGCGCAGCCGTTGTGCATTTATTCATGTTTTTGGAAACCCAACGCTCGAACCCGTCACACCGGGGTGAGGGCCACACGAGAGAGCTGAGCACGTGGGCCGTTTCATGTTGCGCCGTTTCGTCAACTACCTGGCGCTGGTCATCATCGCGGCCTCCCTCACCTACGCCCTCGCGGCGATCAGCCTCAACCCGAGAGCCAACTTCGAGGGCCGTAACCCGAAGCCCTCGGCAGCCTCGGTGACCGCCACTCTCAACGAGTACAACCTCAACCCCGACACGCCCCTTCTGGTCCGCTTCGGCCACTGGGCTGGCGGCGTCGCGCACGGCGATCTGGGGCGGACCGTCACCGGCGGCCAGGTCAACGACGAGTTCGGCCGCCGGGTCGGCGTGAGCACCCGGCTGCTGCTCATCTCGACACTGCTGGGATCCGTGGGCGGCGTCATGGTCGGCGCATGGGGGGCCATCAGGCAGTACCGGGCATCGGACCGCATCTCGACCCTGGCGTCGTTCGGGGTGCTTGCCATGCCGGTGTTCGTGATCGCCGTGACGCTGAAGCTCTGGGCCATCGATCTCAACGACGCCGTGGGGCACAAGGTCATCGAGTACACCGGGGAGTACGACCCAGGGCTGAGCGGCACGGGCGAGATCCTCCTCAGCCGGCTTCAGCACCTGCTGCTGCCCAGCCTCACGCTGATCGTCATCCAGATCGCCCTGTACAGCCGCTACCAGCGCAGTTCGATGCTCGACGTGCTGGGCAGCGACTTCCTGCGCACCGCCCGCGCCAAGGGCCTGAGCCGGAAGGCCGCGCTGATGAAGCACGGCCTGCGCACCGCGGTCCTGCCGGTTGTGCCACTGCTCGTCTACAACGTCGTTCTCCTCTTCACCGGCGCCACCTTCACCGAGAAGATCTTCGGCTGGCACGGGATGGGCGAGTGGCTGGTCAACTCGATCAGCACCAATGACGTGAACGCCACCGCCGCGGTCGGCCTGTTCACCGCCGTGGTCGTCCTGATCGCGGGCCTGTTGTCCGACGTGCTCTACGCGGCCCTCGATCCGCGCGTGCGGATGAGCTGAGCTTCCTCCCGCCCCGTAACCAGCCGCCCCGATCCCGCGCCCAGAGGAAAGCCACCATGGCCGTCCAGACTCCTTCCGCACAACCCGCGGCGTCCACCGCCGTCACCACGCGGCCGGCCCCGCAGCGCAGAAGCCGGACCCGGCTCACCGCCATCCGCTTCGCGCGCAACCGCACAGCGCTCTTCGGGCTGCTGATGCTCATCCTGCTGTTTCTGATGGCCTACGTCGCCCCGCTGTTCTACAAGTGGAGCTACACGGACCTGGACTTCAACGCCTTCCAGCAGCCGCCGTCGGCCAGCCACTGGTTCGGCACCGACCAGACCGGTTCCGACCTGTTCGCGCTGACCGCGCGGGGCATGCAGAAGTCCCTGGTCATCGGTCTGCTGACCGGTGTGATCTGCACCGTCCTGGCGGCCGCCGTAGGGGCAAGCGCCGGCTATTTCGGTGGCTGGACGGACCGCGGCCTGATGTGGATCGTGGACCTGCTTCTGGTGATGCCCAACTTCCTGATCATCGCGGTGCTTTCTCCCCTGTTCCAGGGGACCACCTGGCTGGTCTTCGTGGTGCTGCTGGCGGCGTTCAGCTGGATGATCACGGGCCGGGTGGTACGCAGCATGACGCTCACCCTGAAGGACCGTGAATTCGTCAAGGCCGCCAAGTACATGGGCGTACCGGCCCCGGTGATCATCTTCCGGCACATCCTGCCGTCGATGGCCTCGATGCTGATCATCGACGGGACGATCCAGGTGGGCACCGCGATCATCGGCGAGACCAGCCTGTCGTACTTCGGCTTCGGCGTGCAGGCACCCGACGTGTCACTCGGCACGGTGATCGCCACGGGCACCCCGGCCGCCCCCTCCTTTCCTTGGCTGTTCTACTTCCCGGCCGGGTGCCTGGTACTGATCTGCCTGTCCATCGCCTTCATCGGTGACGGGCTGCGCGACGCCCTCGACCCCAACTCCAGCCGCGCCAAGGCCAGGAAGAACCGCAAGTCCCAGGAAGGACCCACGTCGTGACCGCCATTCTGAGCAGCCGCGAGCTGACCGCGGAGCCGGAACTCGCCCCCGCTCTGGAGGTCACCGACCTCTCTGTCACCTTCCCGAGCGAGGCCGGCGACGTCCGTGCGGTACGCGGTGTCTCCTTTTCCGTGCGGCCGGGCGAGGTGCTGGGCATCGTCGGCGAGTCGGGATCGGGCAAGTCGGTGTCGTCGATGGCGGTACTCGGCCTGCTGCCCGAGACAGCCGCGGTGAGCGGCTCCGTAAAGCTCCACGGGACCGAACTGCTCGGTCTGGACGACCGGTCGATGACCAAGATCCGTGGCAAGGACATCGCGATGGTCTTCCAGGACCCGCTGTCCGCGCTGACCCCTGTCTACACGGTGGGCGACCAGATCATCGAGGCCCTCCGGATCCACCAGGACCTGGACAAGGCCGCCGCCCGCAAGCGCGCGATCGAGCTGCTCGACATGGTCGGCATTCCCGACCCGGGCCGCCGGGTGGACGCCTTCCCGCACGAGTTCTCCGGCGGCATGCGGCAGCGCGCGGTGATCGCGATGGCCATCGCCAACGACCCCAAGGTCATCATCGCCGACGAGCCCACCACCGCCCTGGACGTCACCATCCAGGCGCAGATCCTGGAGGTCCTCAAGACCGCCCAGGAGGTCACCGGCGCCGCCATCGTCGTCATCACCCACGACCTCGGCGTCGTGGCCGGATTCGCCGACCGCGTCCAGGTGATGTACGCGGGCCGGCCCGTTGAGACCGGCTCGGTGGACGAGGTCTACTACACGCCGCGCATGCCCTACACCATCGGTCTGCTGGGCTCGATCCCCCGGCTCGACGACGACCGGCAGCACGCGCTCACCCCCATCGACGGCAACCCGCCCTCGCTGCACGACCTGCCCCCGGGCTGCCCCTTCGAGGCGCGCTGCCCCATCGCCGTGGACCGCTGCCGCGAGATCGAGCCCGAGCTCCTCGTGACGGAGGTCGACTCGGCGGACGACGGCGGCCACTTCGCCGCCTGCCACCGCAGCGCCGAACTGGCGGACGGCGGTCCCCTGGTCCCCGCAGAGATCTACCCGGTGCCGGAGCTGCCCCAGACGGCGGCGACGGCGCGGGCACCCCGGGAGGAGCGGGCAACGGTTCTGGAAATCGACGGCCTGGTCAAGCACTTCCCGCTGATGAAGGGCGCGGTGTTCAAGCGGCAGGTCGGCACGGTCCGGGCGGTGGACGGCATCGGCTTCGACATCCGCGAGGGCGAGACGCTGGGCCTGGTCGGCGAGTCGGGCTGCGGCAAGACCACCACCTTGCTGGAGATCCTGGACCTGCCGAGCGGGCAGTCCGGGACGATCACCGTATTCGGCAAGGACATCCGCGGCCTCAAGGGCAATGACCGCAAGGCATTGCGCCGCGACCTCCAGGTGGTCTTCCAGGACCCGATGGCCGCGCTGGATGCCCGGATGCCGGTCGGCGACATCATCGCCGAACCGCTGAAGACGCACGGCTGGGCCAAGGACCGGATCGCCGCCCGGGTACCCGAGCTGCTGCACCAGGTGGGCCTGGATCCGGAGCACGCGGAGCGATTCCCTGCGGAGTTCTCCGGCGGCCAGCGACAGCGCATCAGCATCGCCCGCGCGCTGGCGCTGGAGCCCAAACTGGTGATCCTCGACGAGCCGGTCTCGGCGCTGGACGTCTCCATCCAGGCCGGCGTACTCAATCTGCTGGACGAGCTCAAGGCCCGGCTGGGGCTGAGCTATCTGTTCGTGGCCCACGACCTGACCGTCGTACGGCACATCGCAGACCGGATCGCCGTGATGTACCTCGGCCGGATCGTCGAGATCGGCAGCGCCGAGTCGATTTTCGAGGCCCCCTCCCATCCGTACACCCAGGCCCTGCTGTCGGCGGTGCCGCTGCCCGACCCCCACAAGGAACGGCAGCGCAAGCGGATCCTGCTCACCGGCGACCTGCCCAGCCCGGCGGACGTGCCGAGCGGGTGCCGGTTCCGCAACCGCTGCCCCAAGTTCACCACCCTCGACGAGACAGCCCGCACCCGCTGCCGCGACGAGGACCCGGCCCTGCACGACCTCACCGACCGCCCCGGCCATGGCGCAGCCTGCCACTACGCGGCAGCCGCAACCGTGCTGTAGCCACAGCGCCCCTGCTTCTCACCGTCCCTGTCCCACTCCGCCCCGTATGAGGAGAGCACCCTTGAAGAGAACCCGTACGTCCCTTGCGCTGATCACGCTGGTCACCACAGGCGCACTGACCCTGACCGCGTGCGGTGGCGGAAGCGACACCAAGGACGACGGCAAGAAGACCTCGGTCCCGAAGTCCACCGCCAACAACATCGCCGCGACGGACCGGACCAAGCTGAAGCAGGGCGGCACCCTCAACTGGCCGCTCGGCGAGATCGCCGAAAACTTCAACTACAACGAGATCGACGGAACGCTCTCGGACGGCTTCGACGTCGAGCGCGCCCTGATGCCGATCATCATGAAGTCGGACGCCACCGGCACCGTGAGCCCCGACCCGGACTACCTGACCTCCGCCAAGGTCGACGAGAGCTCCGGCAAGCAGGTCGTGACGTACGAGATCAACCCGAAGGCCAAGTGGTCCGACGGCACGGCGATCTCGTACAAGGACTTCCTGGCCCAGTGGACGGCCCTGAACGGCAAGAACACCAAGTACAAGATCTCCTCCAGCACCGGCTACAACCTCATCGCCAGCGTCGCCAAGGGCAAGGACGACCAGGAGGTCGTCGTCACCTTCGCCAGCTCCTTCGGTGACTGGAAGAGCCTGTTCAGCCCGCTCTACCCGGCTTCGGTCACCGGCACCGTGGAGGGCTTCAACAGCGGCTACCTGGGCAAGATCCCGGTCACCGCGGGCCCCTTCAAGTTCGGCAGCATCGACAAGACCGCCAAGACCCTGACCGTGGTCCGCGACACCAGCTGGTGGGGCGACAAGGCGATCCTCGACAAGATCATCTACCGTGCGCTCGACTCCGACGCCACCGCCGGAGCCTTCGCCAACGGCGAGGTCGACTTCTTCGACGTCGGTCCGGACCCGGCCGCCTACAAGCAGGCCAAGGCCGTCAAGGGCGCCTCCATCCGTGAGGCCGCGGGCCCGAACTACCGCCACCTCACCATCAACGGCACCCAGGGCGCCCTCAAGGACGTCGCCGTGCGGCAGGCCGTCACCCAGGCGCTCAGCCGTGACGCCATCGCCAAGTCCGACCTGCAGGGCCTGGGCTGGACGCCGACCCCTCTGAACAACCACTTCTTCGTCACCAACCAGAAGGGCTACAAGGACAACTCCGGCGAGTACGGAACGTACGACCCGACCAAGTCCAAGGCCTCGCTGGAAGCGGCGGGCTGGAAGCTCGACGGCGAGTACCGCAAGAAGAACGGCAAGGTGCTGGAGCTCAACCTCGTCATCCCGGCCGCCGTCAGCGTCTCGGCCAACGAGGGCAAGCTGATGCAGCCGATGCTGAAGGCCGTGGGCATCAAGCTGAACATCAAGTCCGTGCCGCTGCAGGACTTCTTCGACAAGTACGTCACCCCGGGCAACTTCGACCTGACCGTCTTCTCGTGGATCGGGACCCCCTTCCCGACCTCCTCGACCCAGTCGATCTACGCCAAGCCCGTCGGATCCAACATCCAGCAGAACTACACCGGCGTGGGCAGCGACGAACTCGACGCCGCCATGAAGAAGGCCTCCGCCGACACCGACCCGGCCCAGGCCATCGTCGACACCAACGCCGCTGACGTCCTGATCTGGAAGCAGGCCAACCTGCTCCCGCTCTACCAGCGCCCCGAGATCAAGGCCGTCAAGAGCACCCTGGTCAACCTCGGCGCCTACGGCTTCGCGGACCCGCGCTACCAGGACATCGGCTTCACCAAGTAACACCCGAGCACCCCACCGGTCCCGGCACCCGTTTATACGGATGCCGGGACCGGCCTCGTTCTGTGAGACTCGCCGACGTGAGACTGCGCCCCGCCGGCGACGGCGACACCGAGCTGCTGGACAGACTGTGCCGGCGCAGCACCACCCTCCCGGAAGAAGGCCTCGGCTATCCGCGCTGCGACAACGCGCGTGAACTCCTCGCCGAGGCCGCCCAGTTCGACAACCCCGCCGACGAACGCCTCCTCGTCATCGAGGACGGCGCCGGAACACCCATCGGCCTCACCGGCCTGCTGCTCGACACCACCGACGGCACCTGCTGGGCGATCGGCCCGCTCCTCGACGCCGCCTGGCGCACCCCCGCGTACGCAGAAGCGGCACTGGCCGCCCTGCTGCTCCGGGCCCCTCGCGATCCGGCCCCGCTGAACTACGTCGAGGACGCCAACACCCTGCTCGTACAGGCCCTCCGGGCCCAGGGCTGGGCCCGGGGCAGCGGCTCGACCGAGATGGAGTACCTCGTCCCGCCGGATCCGCCCGCCGCCCCGGCCCATCCCGTACGCCGGCTCACAGGCCCGCGGGACCCGGCCTTCGACCGGCTCGCCCGGCTCCTGGCCAGCGCCCACGAGTGGCCGGGCGAACCGGGCGAGCACCGTCGCCGGCTCACCGCCTACGTCGTCGAGGACGGCTGCCGGGTGGCCCTGGTCGAACAGGACGGCCAGGTCGCCGGGTGCGCGCTGTGGATGTACCTGGGCGGCACCGACTTCGGGCGGCTGGAGTACGTGGCCGTGGACCCCGGCTTCCGCCGTCGGGGCATCGGGGCCGCGCTCGTGGTCCACGTGAATGCCGATGCCCACGAAGCCGGCGCCCGCGCGATGTACCTGTCCCTGGGCTCGGACAACGACACCGCCGCCCGCCTGTACCTGCGCTGCGGCTTCGCCGAGAAGGTGCGCTCCACCCGGTTCACGGCGCCTTCCTCCCCAGGCCGTTACCCGGCGTAGCGCTCCATCGCGTCGCGGATCGCGTCCCGCATCGCTGGGCTGCCGGTGTGCCCGGAGTCGTCGATGACCTTCAGCTCGGCGTTCGGCCAGGCCTTGGACAGCTCCCAGGCGGTCTTCAGGGGGCAGCCCAGGTCGAGGCGGCCGTGGATGAGGGTGCCGGGGATGCCGGCGAGGCGGTGGGCGTCGCGGAGAAGTTGGCCTTCCTCCAGCCAGGCGTCGTGGGAGAAGTAGTGGGCGGTGATCCGGGTGAAGGCCATCAGGGCGTCGGGGGGCCGGTTGCTGTAGGCGCCGGGCCGGCCGAGGACCTCGTGCGCGATGACGGCGTCCTCCCAAGTGACCCAGTCCCGCGCCGCCTTGACCCGAGTGTCCTCGTCCTCGCCGTTCAGCAGCCGGCTGTACGCGGCGACCAGGTCGCCCTCCCGGTCCTCCTCGGGCAGGGCGTCCCGGAATGCCTCCCACGGCCCCGGCAGCAGCCGGCCGACGCCCCGGTAGAGCCACTCGACTTCCTCGTGACGGGTCATGGTGACCCCGATGATCACGATCTCCGAGACCCGCTCGGGATAGCGCTCGGCATAGGCGAGGATCAACGTGGAGCCCCAGGAACCCCCGAAGAGCAGCCACCGGTCGATGCCCAGGTGCTCCCTGAGCCGTTCCATGTCCTCGATCAGGTGGTGCGTGGTGTTGTGCTCCAGGCCGGTCGCCGGATCGGAGGCATGCGGCCGACTGCGGCCGCACCCGCGCTGGTCGAACAGGACCACGCGGAAGCGTTCCGGGTCCGCGGACCGGCGACTGGTGACGCTGCAGCCTGAGCCCGGTCCACCGTGCACGACCAGCACGGGCTTGCCGTCGGGATTTCCGCAGGTCTCCCAGTAGACCTGGTTGCCGTCGCCGACATCCAGCATGCCCTGGGCGTAGGGCTCGAGCAGGGGTTGCTGCTGGGTCACGGCGGTGGGCCTCCTCAGGCGGGAAAACGACCCGCCGAGGCTACCGGCACGATCTCGGCCACGCCGCCCGTTTTCCCGGGGAAAACCCATGGCGACCGCACCACGCAGCGCCCTAGCCTCGCGGTCAGTGAACATCACCCATGACGAGCCTGCCGCCCGCTGGACCGCCGAGGAACACGGCACCGTACAGGCCCGCGTTTCCATGACCGAGAGCCCCGCCGACATCGCCTCCGCGCAGGGGGCCCGCATGCTGGTCGGTCTGCGCTGGGAACCCGGCCGCACCGACGCCGCCCGCGCGGTCATCCGCGCCGCCATCGGCTCCCTCGCCCCGGGCGATGTCCTCGACCTGCGCCACAACGCCGAAGTCCATCCGCACATCCCCCAGCGTCTCGCCCTCGCCGCCGACTGCGGCTTCACCCTCTTCCAGGAGAAGCAGGGCTACTGGTGGGCCGACCGGGGACAGCCCCTCCCCGCCCCCGCCCACCTGGTCTTCCGCCCCCTGGCCGACGTCGGTGAGGGCCGGTTCGCCCGGGCACTCGCCGAATCCCGGTCCGGCACCCTCGACCGCGGGCTCCGCGCCTCAGGCGACGACATCGCGCCGCTCCTGGCCTGGTACGACCCCGTCGCCGACAGTGCCTCCTGGCTCCTCGCCCAGGACCGGGACGGCCGGCCCGTCGGCTGCGTCGCCCTCAGCGCCTTCGACGAGCCCGGCGTCGCCACCATCGTTCACATCAGCGTGCTGCCCGCCCACCGCGGCCACGGCCATATCCACGACCTCCTGCGCGCCGCCCATCTCGCCGCCCGCCACCGCGGCTTCCACGCCATCCTCTCCGACGTCGACACCGACAACCACCCCATGCGCGACGCCCTGCTCCGCGCGGGGCACCGCGCCGACGCCCGGCCGTGGCGCGTATGGCATCACACCCGCATGTGCGGCGCCACGGCAATCGCCCCCGAGGATCAGTCGCGGACCAAGCAGAACGGGTGGCCTGCCGGGTCGGCGTAGATCCGCCAACTGCGGGTGCCTCCACCGTCGTCGATCAGCTTGGCGCCCAGGTCCATGACCTGGGCGTGGGCACGGTCGAGATCCTGGACGCAGATGTCCAGATGGAGCTGCTGGGGGCGGCCGGGGTCCGGCCACAGCGGGGGCCGGTGGTCGTCGACACGCTGGAAGGCCAGCACCTGGCCTCCTCCCGTATGGAGGGTCGCCCAGCCGTCATCGAGGGACCACCGAGGATCGGGCCGGTTGACGGTCCCGCCGAGGAGTGCGCGGTAGAAGCGGGCGAGTGCGGGTGCGTCGGAGCAGTCCAGCACCACGCACTGCAGGTGCCCGATCACCGTGTTCCTGCCGGGGCCGGGGCCGGGAGGGAGCCGAGACGGGCGGCAACCCGTTCGCGCAGGAGTTCGTACTCCGCCCAGCGGCGGGGCAGCGGCCCCGGGGGCCGCTCGACGAGGCGGGCCGCGGTGACGACCTGGCCGAGGCGGAACTGCTCACGGGTGAGGTCGATCTCGACCCCGGTGGCAAGGCGGTTCCACCAGTGGTAACCGGCCTGCTCGTCGTCGAGGTACACCTCGCCGACCATGAGGTCGCCGCCGAAGATGTCGTTCACGACGAGGGCGGTGATGTCGCAGTGTCCCCAGGCCGGGTTGCCGGGATGCCATGGGGCTCGCGGGAGGTCATCCGGCGAGCAGGTGTCCGCGGCCCAACTGGCGTGCAGGGCCTCGTCGATGTCCTTCAGAGTCCAGGGGATCATGACCCCGAGGATGCCAGGCGGCACCGACAGTCCCGTCCGGCACGCGAAGGGTGCCCACGCGATCGCGTGGGCACCCTCCAGCAGTCCCTGGGACAGCGAGCCCTAGGAGGCCGCGCCGACTACGTCCTTCTCCTCGGCGAAGTGGCATGCCGAGTCGTGCGCGGCCGGGGTGTCGGAGCCGGCGAACCGCTCAGGGACGGCCAGGAGCGGCACGTCCGTGGCGCACTTGTCCTGGGCCTTCCAGCAGCGCGTACGGAAACGGCAGCCGGAGGGCGGGTTGGCCGGGGACGGGACGTCGCCGGCCAGGATGATGCGCTCGCGGTGCTCGCGCGCCTCGGGGTCAGGGACCGGGACAGCCGACAGCAGGGCCTGGGTGTAGGGATGGGTCGGGTGCTCGTAGATCTGCTCGTCGGTGCCGATCTCGGCGATCTTGCCGAGGTACATGACGCCGACGCGGTCGGAGATGTGCCGCACGATGGACAGGTCGTGGGCGATGAAGATGTAGGAGAGGTTGAACTCGTCCTGCAGCTTCTCCATCAGGTTGATGACCTGTGCCTGCACCGAGACGTCCAGTGCCGAGACCGGCTCGTCACAGATGATGATCTCCGGGTTGAGCGCGAGGCCGCGGGCGATGCCGATGCGCTGGCGCTGGCCGCCGGAGAACTGGTGCGGGTAGCGGTTGATGTACTCGGGGTTGAGGCCGACGACGTCGAGGAGCTCCTTGACGCGCTGCCGGCGATCGCCCTTCGGGGCCACCTCGGGGTGGATGTCGAAGGGCTCGCCGATGATGTCGCCGACCGTCATCCGGGGGTTCAGGGACGTGTAGGGGTCCTGGAACACCATCTGGATGTTGCGGCGCACCGCTTTGAGGGCACGGCCGGACAGCCTGGTGATGTCCTCGCCCTTGTACAGGACCTCGCCCGCGGTGGCCGTTTCCAGGCGCATGAGCAGCTTGGCGACGGTGGACTTGCCGCAGCCCGACTCTCCGACGATGCCCAGGGTCTCGCCCTGGTGCAGGTCGAAGGAGACACCGTCCACGGCCTGGACCGCACCGATCTGGCGTTTGAAGACGATGCCCTGAGTCAGCGGGAAGTGCTTGACCAGGTTGCGTACCTGGAGGATGGGCTCAGCCATGGATCGTCTCCTTCCAGAAGTGGCACGCGCTTCCGCGGCCCGGCAGTTCACTGCCGTCCTGCTCGGTGACCGGTGCGAGGACCGGCACCTCCGTACGGCAGATGTCCTGTGCCTTGGGGCAGCGCGGGTTGAACGCGCAGCCCGTGGGGATCTTCAGGAGGTTGGGCGGGAGACCCTTGATCGCGTAGAGCTCCTGGCCCTTCTGGTCCAGGCGCGGGATCGAGTCCAGCAGGCCACGCGTGTACGGGTGTGCCGGGCGCTTGTAGAGCTCGTGCACCGGCGCCGTCTCGACGATCCGTCCCGCGTACATGACGGCGATCTTGTCCGCGACATCGGCGACGACGCCGAGGTCATGGGTGATCAGGATGAGGCCCATGTTGTACTCGCGCTGCAGCTCCGCGAGCAGGTCCATGACCTGGGCCTGGACCGTCACGTCAAGGGCGGTGGTCGGCTCGTCCGCGATGATCAGGTCCGGCTCCAGCGCGAGCGCCATCGCGATCATGATGCGCTGGCGCATGCCGCCGGAGAACTGGTGCGGGAAATCTCCGACCCGCTCCCTGGCGGCCGGGATACGGACCCGCTCCATCAGCTCGATGGCCTTGGCCTTGGCCTCCTTGCGGGAGGCCCCCTGGTGGACGCGGAACATCTCGCCGAGCTGGTAACCGACGCTCAGCACGGGGTTGAGGGAGGACAGCGCGTCCTGGAAGATCATGGCGATCTTCCGGCCGCGGATCTTCCGCCGCTCCTCCGAGGACATCTTCAGCATGTCCTGGCCGCGGAAGAGGATCTCGCCCTGTGGGATCCTGCCGGGCGGCATGTCCAGGATGCCCATGACCGCCTGGGCGGTCACCGACTTGCCGGAGCCGGACTCGCCGAGCACAGCGAGGGTCTCACCGGCGGCAACGGTGTAGTTGACGCCGTTCACTGCCTTGGCGACACCGTCACGGGTGTGGAACTCCACGTGCAGGTCGCGCACTTCGAGCAGAGGCAGACCGTTGTCGGCCTCTCGCCGGGGGGAGGGTACGCCTGCCGTGTCTTCGATGATGGTCATTTACGCCCTCCTCAGCGCAGCTTCGGGTCGAAGGCGTCGCGAACCGCGTCGCCGAGCATGATGAACGCCAGCACCGTGATGCTGAGCGCCCCGGCCGGGAAGAGCAGGGCGTGCGGCGAGGTCAGGAACCGGTCCTGGACGTCACTGATCATCAGACCCCAGGAGATGTTCGGGGCCTGGACGCCGATGCCGAGATACGACAGCGCCGCTTCACCGGAGATGTAGACGCCAAGGTTCATCGTCGTGATGACGATCACCGGGGCGAGGGTGTTCGGCAGGATGTGGCGGAAGGCTATTCGGCCGGTGCTCGCACCGAGCGCCTTGGCCGCCATGACGTAGTCGTTGTGCTTGTTGGCGATGACCTCGCCGCGCATGATCCGGTAGACCTGCGGCCAGCCGAGAACGGCCATGATGACGGAGACCGACCAGGCGTCCCCGGCACCGAACATCGACGCGATCAGCAGTGCGCCGACGATGAGCGGCAGCGCGAAGAACACCTCGGTGACCCGGGACAGGACCGAGTCCAGCCAGCCGGCCCGCAGGCCGGCGATCATGCCGAGCAGGCCACCGATCAGGGTGGTGAGCGCGCTGGTCACCACACCGACGATGATCGAGTTGCGGGTGGCATAGACGGTGCGGGTGTAGATGTCGCAGCCCTGGAGGTCGTACCCGAACAGATGACTGGACGACGGCCCGTTCATCGAGTTCTGCAGCTGGCAGAAGCCGTCGCTCAACGGGCTGCGGGCGGTGAAGAGCTGCGGTGCGATGGCCAGCGCGAGCAGGAGGACGATGACCGCGCCCGAGATGATGAACATCCAGCTCTTGCGCAGGTCGGCCCAGCCGTCCTTGAACAGGCTGGCCTCGCGCGCCGCTGCCTTCTCCTCGGCGATCGCCGCCTTGTCGGGCACCGCGTCCTCGACCGGAGCGGACTTCTCGATGGTCTTCTCACTCATAGCGGATCCTCGGGTCGAGCACGGCGTAGAGAACGTCTACGACGAGGTTGGCCACCAGGTAGATCAGGACGAGCATGGTGACCAGGCCGACCACCGTGGGACGCTCGCGCAGATAGACGGACTGGGCCAGCTGCCCGCCGATGCCGGGCAGGTTGAAGACCCGCTCGGTGATGATCGCGCCTCCCATCAGCGCTCCGAGGTCCATGCCCAGGAAGGTGACCACGGGGATGAGCGAGTTGCGCAGTGCGTGCACGCCGATGACCCGGCGGTACGGCAGCCCCTTGGCAATGGCCGTACGGACGTAGTCGGCTCGCACCGACTCCATCATGCTGGTGCGGGTCAGCCGGGCGATGTACGCCATCGATGTCGAGGCCAGCACGAAGCCGGGCAGGATGTAGCTGGAGGGCCAGCCGTCCTCGATGCCCGCCACCGGGGTGATCCCGAGCTTGACGCCGAACTCCAGCTGGAGGACGTTACCGAGCACGAAGACCGGGATCGAGATCAGGAACAGGGTGCTGATCAGCACCAGGTTGTCGATGAACTTGCCCTTGCGCAGGGCCGAGTAGATGCCCGCAAGGATGCCGATGACCGCCTCGATCCCGAACGCGGTCAGCGAGAGCTGGAGCGTCACGGGGAAGCGTTCCGAGACGATGTCGGAGATCGCCCGGCCGTTGTACGTCGTGCCCAGGTCACCTCGGGCCAGATCGCTGACGTAGTACCAGTACTGCGTTATCAGCGGATCGTTGAGGTGATACTGCTCGCGCAGGATCGCCGCGATGTTGGGGTCGGCGCGCTTCTCGCCGGCCAGTGCCTGGATCGGGTCGCCATGCAGGGCAAAGACCAGGCAGAAGATGATGAACGTGACGCCTATCAGTACAGGGATCGCCTGCAAGATACGGCGCACGACGAATCGGCCCATCGGTTCTCCAGAGGGTGCTGACCCGCCCGATGCCGGAGGGGTGGCAGGACGGACGGCGGACGGCAGACAGGGTGGGCAGAGGGAATCCTCGCGGACTCCCCCTGCCCACCCCCGTCAGCCCGTTAGTTCAAAGGGCTGGCGCTCACTCGGTTGCTCAGGCGAGCTTGACGGTGTCCCACAGGACGTCGCCACCGGCGATCTTCATGCTCTTGATCTTGCTGCTGTAGCCGGCGTTCAGCTTGTAGAAGTACACCGGAATGTACGGCATCTCGTCGAGGATGATGTCGTCCGCAGCCTGGTACTGCTTGATGGCCTCGGCCGAAGTCGGCGCCTGGTCACCGGCCTTGAGGTCCTTCTCGAACTCCGGGTTGGAGTAGCCCGCGTAGTTGGAGCCGTTCGCGATGGCGTCCTTGGAGAAGATCGGCGCGAGGTAGTTCTCCATGTTCGGGTAGTCCATGTTCCAGCCCATACGGAACACGCCGCTGTACTTCTTCGCGTCGAGGTCGTTCAGGATGGTCGCGAACTGCTCGAACGGCTTGGCCGTGACCTTGATGCCGAGGTTCTGCTGCAGCTCGTTGGCGACGGCCTCGATCCAGGCCTTGTGGTCACCGTCGGCGTTGTAGCCGATCTCCAGCTTGTCGTCCGGAAGGCCGCCGGACTCCTTGTAGAGCTTCTTGGCCTCGGTCGGGTTCAGCGTGCAGGCGTCGCCGCAGGCGCCCTTGCGGTAGCCCTCGATGATCGGGCTGATGAAGTCGTCGGCGGGCATACGCGAGCCGAGGAAGATCTTCGACGCGATCGTCTCCCGGTCGATGGCCATGGAGATGGCCTTCCGCAGCTTCACGTTGGCGAAGTACTTGTTGTACTTCAGCGGGAAGCCGAGGTAGCCGACGCCGGAGTCGGACTCGTCGATCGCGCGGTCGCCGAGGTCCTTCTTGTACGTGGCCAGACCAGAGGTCGGGATCGAGTCGTCGATGTCGATGTTGCCCGCGACCAGGTCCTTGTAGGCCGTGTCCTGGTCAGAGTAGATCTTGAAGTTGATCCCCTTGACCTCGTAGTTCTTGGCCTCGGGGTACTTGTCGTACTTGACGACGCTGATCGACTCGTTGTGCTTGACGCTGCCCTTCATCTCGTAAGGGCCGTTGCCTATCGGCTTCTCGCCGAAGCCCTTCGGGTCCTTGAAGAACGCCTTCGGCAGCGGGGAGAACCCGGTGAAGGAAAGCTGGGACGGGAAGGCGGAGAACGGCGCGGTGAGGGTGACACTCAGCGTGCTGTCGTCCACCGCCTTGAGGCCGGACATCGTGGTCGTGGTGACCTTCTTGCCCTCGCCCGGGTTCAGGTCCGCGTAACCCGCGATGTGCGAGAAGAGCGCGTTGGTCTGCTGCGCGTTGTCCTGGTTGGCGCCGTAGTTCCAGGCGTCGACGAAGGACGAGGCGGTGACCTTCTCGCCGTTGTGGAAGGTGTAACCGCTCTTGAGCTTGATCGTCCAGACCTTGCTGTCGGTCGTCTCGATCGACGCCGCCAGGTCGTTGACGACCTTGTTGTCGGCGTTCAGCCGGGTGAGGCCGGTGAACAGGGAGTCGATGACCTCACCGCCCTCGGTCTCATAGGTGTTGCTCGGGACGAGCCCGTTCTGCGGCTCACCGATCTCCATGGACACGATGCCGTCGGACTTGGTGCTCGAACCGCCGTCACTGCCGCCACAGGCAGTCGCGGCCAGGGCAACAACAATCGTGCCCACTACCCACTTGGCACTCTTGGCACCGCGCATGGGTTCCCCTCCTCAGGAGTCACTGTCAGTACATGAAGGGCGTCGGTTACACGCTGACACCCCTGACAGCGGAACCGGCTACCCGTGCTCGTGAGCCGGCGCGCCCCATCAGCGCATGACCCATTGACCCGAGCTCAACGGGTCCAACTATCGAGCACATTCAGCCTCTGAACCACATCCAAATGGTCTCGCTTTCATCACATCAGGCAGCAACTTGTCCCACATATCGGACATTTAGAACGTAGACAGACAGCCGCGAAACGGACTCTTAACACAACTTCCGAGAATGAGTGTCCGATATCCGGACAGCGAAGACCCACGGAGACTCACGTGATGATGGCCGTACCGCGTATAGAACGCTACGCGCGTCACCCCACGGAGTAACCAGCTGCGAACCGTGCGCCGGTGAGGCTGGAGTTGCAGTCCCATCCGTCACGCTGAGTGATGGGCGGGGCTGTGTCACAGGGCCTCGGAGAGCGGCAACCAGTGCTGGTACCCACGGCTCTAGCGGTCATGCTGCCATGTCGCGGTCCTTTGGACACCGAGGGTTATCCCCACGGTTCGCCGGAAAGCGCCGAAGGGCCCGTCCCCCTCACGCGAGGTGAGGTGAACGGGCCCTTCGGCGGGTGTTACCGCTTCGCGCGCGACGCGGTGCGGCCGCGCTCCTTCTGGTCGAGGACGACCTTGCGGATGCGGACCGTCTCCGGGGTGACCTCGATGCACTCGTCGTCGCGGCAGAACTCCAGCGACTGCTCCAGGGAGAGCTTGCGCGGGGGCACCACGTTCTCGGTGTTGTCCGCGGAAGCCGCACGCATGTTGGTGAGCTTCTTCTCCTTGGTGATGTTCACGTCCATGTCGTCGGAACGCGAGTTCTCACCGATGATCATGCCCTCGTAGACCTCGGTGGTGGGCTCGACGAAGATGACGCCGCGCTCCTGGAGGTTGATCATCGCGAAGGGGGTCACGACGCCGGACCGGTCCGCCACCAGCGAGCCGTTGTTACGGGTGCGCAGCTCGCCGAACCAGGGCTCGTGGCCCTCGAAGATGGAGTGCGCGATGCCGGTGCCACGGGTCTGGGTCAGGAACTCCGTACGGAAGCCGATGAGGCCGCGGGACGGCACGATCCACTCCATGCGGACCCAGCCGGAGCCATGGTTGCTCATGGTCTCCATGCGGCCCTTGCGGGTCGCCATCAGCTGCGTGATCGCGCCGAGGTACTCCTCGGGGGAGTCGATCGTCATGCGCTCGATCGGCTCGTACATCTTGCCGTCGACCTGCTTGGTGACCACCTGGGGCTTGCCGACGGTCAGCTCGAAGCCCTCCCGGCGCATGGTCTCGATCAGGATGGCGAGCGCGAGCTCACCGCGGCCCTGGACCTCCCAGGCGTCGGGACGCTCGGTCGGCAGGACGCGCAGCGAGACGTTACCGACCAGCTCGCGGTCCAGGCGGTCCTTCACCAGGCGGGCGGTGACCTTGTGGCCCTTGCCGCCCTTGCCGACCAGCGGCGAGGTGTTCGTACCGATGGTCATCGAGATCGCCGGCTCGTCGACCGTGATCAGCGGCAGCGCGATCGGGTTCTCCGGGTCGGCGAGGGTCTCGCCGATCGTGATCTCCGGGATGCCGGCGACCGCGCAGATGTCACCGGGGCCGGCCGACTCGACGGGCCTGCGGGTGAGCGCCTCCGTCATCATCAGCTCGGTGAGCCGGACGTTGCTCATCGTGCCGTCGCGCTTGATCCACGCGACGGTCTGGCCCTTCTTCAGGTGGCCCTGCTCGACGCGGAGCAGCGCGATCCGGCCGAGGAAGTTGTCCGCGTCCAGGTTGGTGACGTGCGCCTGCAGCGGCGCCGCGTCGTCGTACACCGGGGCGGGGACGGTGCTCAGGATCGTGGAGAAGAACGGCTCCAGGCTGTCGCTGTCCGGCGGGACCGTGCCGTTCTCCGGCTTGGTGAGCGAGGCGACGCCGTCACGCGCACAGGCGTAGACGATCGGGAACTCGATCTGCTCCTCGGTCGCGTCCAGGTCCAGGAAGAGGTCGTAGGTCTCGTCGATGACCTCGGCGATCCGGGAGTCCGGGCGGTCCGTCTTGTTGATGCACAGGATCACCGGCAGCTGGGCCTGCAGCGCCTTACGCAGCACGAAGCGGGTCTGCGGCAGCGGGCCCTCGGAGGCGTCCACCAGCAGGACGACCGCGTCGACCATGGACAGGCCGCGCTCGACCTCACCGCCGAAGTCGGCGTGGCCGGGGGTGTCGATGATGTTGATGGTGACCGGGTCGCCACCGCCCTTGGGGTGGTACTTGACGGCGGTGTTCTTCGCGAGAATGGTGATGCCCTTCTCGCGTTCGAGGTCATTGCTGTCCATCATGCGGTCGTCGAGGTGCTGATGGGCCGCGAAAGCGCCCGCCTGCTTCAGCATGGCGTCGACGAGGGTCGTCTTGCCGTGGTCGACGTGGGCGACGATGGCGACGTTACGAATGTCGTGGCGCGTGGGCATACTGCGGCGCTTCTCCCGGGTTGGTGGGTGGCGGCGCGCCCTCATCGGCACACCTGCCCGCCGGGCGAGTCAAGCCACGGCCTCACCCCATGGTACGGGGCTCAGGCGGTATCGGCCGCCCGGGCAGCTCCCCGCCGCCGGCCGCCACGGTGTGCCAACGTTGCGCAAACACCCTGTCGCCAGGGACAACGCGTCTGTCATGATCGCGGCCATGTTCAGCAGCGCGTCACACACCTTTCCGCCCGCGCCCGCCAAGAAGCGGCGCCGCAGGAGCGCCCAGCGGTTTCTCGTCATCATTCCGGCCGGCGTCCTCGGGTTCATGGGCGCGCGTCTGGCCGGTGACTCGCCGGCGGGGCCGTTCACCTTTCTGCTGGGGATGCTGCTGGGGCTGGAGCTGCACGTCCTGCTGTCGCTGCTGGTGAGCCGGTGGGCGGGGATGACGGTGGTGACGATGTCGGTCGGGGCCGGGAAGTGGCTGGGCTCGACGACCGTGGCCGGGCGGCTGCTGGTGTTCCGGCCGGTGCCGGTCGTGCCGTTCAACACGTGCTCGGTGCTGGTGCGGCCACGGAAGTGGCGGCTGTGGTCGGCGGTGGCGGGCGTCCTGGCCGTGGAGGCGGCGCTGGCGGTCGCGGTGGCGGCCGTCTGGCCGATGGTGAGCATCGGGCTGGGGATCGCGGTGATGACCTTGCTGCTGGCCAAGCCGGGAACGCCGATGTCCGCGTTCTGGACGGTTTTCCGGCTGCCGTTCGGCGACCAGCAGCGGCGGCTGGAGGAGTGGACATACGCCCCGGCCGTGCTGGAGGCGTCGCGGAAGCTGCTGACGGGGCGGATCGGGGAGGCGCGGGCGGCGCTGGGCGAGAACGACTCAAGCCCGCGGTGGCTGGGCACGGCGTGCACGCTGGCGCTCGCGGAAGGACGCTTCGCGGAGGCGGCGGAGCAGGCGAACGCACTGTACGAGCGGTCCGAGGCGGCGCAGCCGAAGGCGGGAGCCCTTGCGGTGTACGCGGCCGCGATGGCCGACGGCGTCGCGGCGGGCCACTGGCAGCCGCACGAGGCGCTGCCGCAGTTCGCGCGGACGATGCAGGAGATCCGGGACACGCAGCCGCTGCTGGTGCGGGTGACCGATCTGGGGGCGG
The DNA here is from genome assembly GCF_045040445.1 of Streptomyces sp. NBC_01537. NCBI lineage: Bacteria > Bacillati > Actinomycetota > Actinomycetes > Kitasatosporales > Streptomycetaceae > Streptomyces > Streptomyces sp. NBC_01537. Next base: position 3,501,575 of record NZ_CP109392.1, read on the forward strand.
TCGAGTCGCTGCTGAAGCAGTGGCCGAAGCAGGCGGCCAAGCAGGCCGCGTACGCCGCCGGAATCGCACCGGACGCGCTGTCGCGGGCGCGGGCGCTCTGCACACGGGCGGTGGCGCTGGCGTATCTGGGCGAGGCGGCGAAGGCGCGGGAGGTACTGGCGAAAGCCGAACGCACCGCGCCCGGGCTGGACCGGGTCGCGGTGACGAGGCGGCTGCTGGACCGGACGACGGTCACTGCTTCCTGAAGCCGATGTCCTGGTAGCGCGGGGTCGCGAAGCCGAAGGCTCCGGCGTTGGCGACGGACGGGCGCAGGGCGACCAGCTGGGGGCGCTGGTAGAGAGGGATGGAGGCGGCGGCGGCCCAGATGCGGGCGTCGGCGCGGGCGGTGAGGTCGCGGGCGGCGGAGGGGTCGAGTTCGGCGGCGGCCTGGTCGAGGAGCTGGTCGATCCGGTCGGTGCCGACGCGGGTGTAGTTCTGCTTGACGGTGAGGGTGCCGTCGGCGGCGGGCTCGGGCTTGGCGAAGATCGGGTGGTCGTCGGTGGCCGGGTAGGCGGTGCCGGGCCAGGAGTACAGGGCCAGGTCGAAGTCGCCGGAGGCCACGTGGTCGCGGAAGAAGCTGTCGTCGGCGACCCGGGTGATCTCGGTGCGTACGCCGATGCGGGCGAGCATGCGGGCGATGCGGGCGCCGACCCGGTCGAGGGTGCGCGAGGACTCCGGGAGGAGGAAGCGCAGGGTCAGGAGCTTGCCGGTCCTGACGCTGTGCAGGGCCGGCCCGGCGGCGTTCGCGCCCTCCCCGGCGGGCTGCATCTTGGCCGGCTTCCAGCCCGCATCGGCCAGCAGCGCCTGTGCGGACGAGGCGCTCACCGAGCCGAGGGCCGAGCTGTGGTCGGCGTAACCTTCCTGCGACGCGAGCAGCAGGTGGTTGCCCAGCGGCTTCGCGGGCAGGCCGAGCGGCTTCAGGACGGCGTCGGCGATGGCCTGGCGGTCGATCGCGCGGGCCACGGCATGGCGTACGCGCTCATCGACGAGCGCGCCCGAGGCGCCGTTGAGGGCGAGCTGGGAGTAGGCGGCCTCGGCCGTCTTGCGCAGGACGAGTTTCTTCGCCTTTTCCTGCTTGCGCAGGGCGGCGTAGGACGCGGGCTCGAACGCCGCCATGTCCAGCGTCCCGGCCGCCAGCGCGGCGGGGCGTTTCGCGCGCGGCACAGCGGCCAGGACGAGCGCGTCGAGCTTGGCGCGGTCGCCCCACCAGGAGCGGTTGCGCACCAGGGTGACGGTGCCGGCCCTGGCCGAGACGACACCGACGGAGAAGGGACCGGCCGAGGCGGGGAGGTTGTAGCGGGCACCCTCGTTGAAGGCGGTCGCGGTGCCGGTGACCGAGGCCGGGTAAAGGGGGGAGAAGAGCGACTGCCAGTCGGCGTACGGGCGGGCGAAGGTGACCCGGACCTCGCGGGCGTCCTTGCCGGGCCTGACCGAGGCGATCCGGTCGTAGCCCGCGTTGCGCGCGGTCCAGTAGGCGTCGTCCCTGCCGCTCAGCGCCTTCCACTGGGCGGTGAAGTCCGCGGCGGTGACGGCACGGCCGTCCGACCACCTGGCCTTCGGATTGAGCCGGTACGTCACGACCTGCTTCGGCGCGGTGTCCACCACCTCGGCCGACTCCAGGTAGTCCGCGTCCCGCTGCGGGCGCCCCCTGCCGTCCAGCCGGAACAGCACCGGCAGCACGGCGCCCGTGACCAGCGCCGTCGTGTCGTCGGCTGCCGCCTGGAACGCGTTCAGCGTCGCCGGCACGGAGTCCACCGCCCATCGCAGCGTCCCCCCGTCCCGAACGGAGTCGCGCGGGGCGGTCGCGATGTCGGTACCGGCGGCGGAGTCGTCCGGGCCGGACGAGCATCCGGCGACCGCGAGGGCCAGCGCCGCGGTGAGCGCGGTGCCGGTGAGAGTGACGCTGCGGGCCATGGGTCCGTACCTCCGCGAGCGGGGCCATGATCACTTGCGGTATTTGCCGCTTATCGCACCTACTGAAAGGGACCGCGTGCGCGCCGGGCGCCCGACACGGCGCGCACGGGGCGCGTTGCCACCCGAGCGGCGTAGTCCTGCTTGGCCGGACGGGCTGAGGGCACACCTCCGTGGGAGAATCGGTGCAGATCTCTTCCCAAGCGCGACTGTGACGCGCGACACTCTCCTGGCGTTAGCGTCGCGCACCCGCAACGTGGCGGAGGTGAGGACAGCCATGTCCCTGCAGGACGACCTGTCAACGGTTCAGCGTCGGCTCGACGACCTCAACAGGGCCGTTTCGCAGCTGGAGCAACATGTCGGCGGCAACAGTGTCGACATGCGGCGCGTACGCGCCGATACGGACCATCTGCGTGAGGATCTCGCGCTGCTGCGGCAGAGCGCGCCGCAGAGCGGCGCGAAACCCCGCCCCGAGATGGTGACCATCTCGGACACGCCGTACGACCCGAAGCTGTGGTCGGGCGCGGAGGACGAGGGGCTGGGATCGCCGTACGGGCACGCCCCGTAGGCACGGGACCCGTAGGCACGGGACGTACGACGCGCAGACACCCCCATCCGCGCTCCCCTTCCCAGGAGTGATCCTTGGCCACCGGAACGACGACCGGAACGACAGGCAAGAACGGTGTACTGACGAGCGGCCGGGCGGCGATCGCCGCCCGGCACCTGCGTACCGACCGATGGTGGGTGTCGCCGCTCGTCACCGCACTGGGGCTGACGGCGTTCGTCGCGTACTCGACATGGCGGGCCTTCGCGAACGCCGACTACTACAGCGAGCCGTATGTCTCGCCCTTCTACTCCCCCTGTCTGGGCGCGAACTGCGTGGACATGCCGCTGGGGGCGCGATGGCCGCTGTTCGGGGACTGGTGGGGGCTCTCCCCCGCCCTGCTGGTGCTGATCTTCCCGCTGGGCTTCCGGCTGACCTGCTACTACTACCGCAAGGCGTACTACCGGGGCTTCTGGCAGTCGCCGCCGGCCTGCGCCGTGGCGGAGCCGCACGCCAGGTACACCGGGGAGACCCGCTTCCCACTGATCGTGCAGAACATCCACCGGTACTTCTTCTACTTCGCGATCCCGGTCGCCGGGATCCTGACCTACGACGTCGTGCTGGCCTTCCGGGACACCCACGGCCAGTGGGGGCACGCGGGGCTCGGCACGCTGATCCTGCTGGCCAACATCGTCCTGATCTGGGCGTACACCTTCTCCTGCCACTCCTGCCGGCACATCGTGGGCGGCCGGCTGAAGCACTTCTCCCAGCACCCTGTGCGCTATCGGCTCTGGGGGTGGGTCGGGAAGCTGAACGCACGTCACATGCAGCTCGCGTGGGCGTCGCTGATCAGTGTGGCGGTGGCGGATTTCTACGTGTTCCTTGTCGCGAGCGGCGCATTCCACGATCCGAGGTTCTTCTGACATGACGCAAGTCGAGCGGCACACGTACGACGTCGTGGTGATCGGCGCGGGCGGCGCCGGGCTGCGCGCCGCGATCGCGGCCCGGGAACAGGGGCTGCGGACCGCCGTCATCTGCAAGTCGCTGTTCGGCAAGGCGCACACCGTGATGGCCGAGGGCGGCATCGCGGCGAGCATGGGCAACGCCAATCCGCACGACAACTGGCAGGTCCACTTCCGGGACACCATGCGCGGGGGGAAGTTCCTCAACCAGTGGCGGATGGCCGAGCTGCATGCGCAGGAAGCGCCGGACCGCGTGTGGGAGCTGGAGACCTGGGGCGCGCTGTTCGACCGGACGAAGGACGGCCGGATCTCGCAGCGCAATTTCGGGGGCCATGAGTATCCCCGGCTCGCGCATGTCGGGGACCGGACCGGCCTGGAGCTGATCCGTACGCTGCAGCAGAAGATCGTCTCGCTCCAGCAGGAGGACTTCAAGGAGCACGGGGACTACGAGGCCCGGCTGAAGGTCTTCCAGGAGTGCACGGTCACCAGGGTGCTGAAAGAGGGCCCCCGGGTGAGCGGGGTCTTCGGCTACGTACGCGAGAGCGGGCGCTTCTTCGTCATGGAGGCGCCCGCCGTGGTGCTGGCCACCGGCGGGATCGGCAAGTCCTTCAAGGTGACGTCCAACTCCTGGGAGTACACCGGGGACGGGCACGCCCTGGCGCTGCTGGCGGGGGCGCCGCTGATCAACATGGAGTTCGTGCAGTTCCACCCCACCGGGATGGTCTGGCCTCCGTCGGTGAAGGGGATCCTGGTCACCGAGTCCGTGCGCGGCGACGGCGGCGTCCTGCGCAACAGCGAAGACAAGCGGTTCATGTTCGACTACATCCCGGACGTCTTCAAGGAGAAGTACGCGCAGAGCGAGGACGAGGCCGACGGCTGGTACGCCGACCCCGAGAACCATCGCCGCCCGCCCGAACTGCTCCCCCGCGACGAGGTCGCCCGCGCCATCAACTCCGAGGTCAAGGCGGGCCGCGGCTCCCCGCACGGCGGGGTCTTCCTCGATGTGTCGACCCGCCTGCCGGCGGAGGAGATCAAGCGGCGGCTGCCCTCCATGCACCACCAGTTCAAGGAGCTCGCGGACGTCGACATCACCGCCGAGCCCATGGAGGTCGGCCCCACCTGCCACTACGTCATGGGCGGGGTCGACGTCGACCCCGACACCGCCGCCGCCACCGGCGTCCCCGGGCTCTTCGCCGCCGGCGAGGTCGCCGGCGGCATGCACGGCTCCAACCGCCTCGGCGGCAACTCCCTGTCCGACCTGCTGGTCTTCGGCCGCCGGGCCGGGCAGCACGCCGCGCAGTACGCCGCCGGGCTGGGCGGCGCGCGCCCCGCGATCGACGAGGAGCAGATCGACGCCGCCGCGGCCGAGGCCCTGCGGCCCTTCAGCGCCGAGGCGGAGGACCCCGCTTCCACGGCGGCCCCGGAGAACCCGTACGGCCTCCACCAGGAGCTGCAACAGACCATGAACGACCTCGTCGGCATCATCAGGCGGGCCGACGAGATGCAGGAGGCCCTGGACCGCCTCGCCACCCTGCGCGTGCGCGCCCGCCGGGCCGGCGTCGAGGGCCACCGCCAGTTCAACCCCGGCTGGCACCTCTCCCTCGACCTGCGCAACATGCTCCTGGTCAGCGAGTGCGTCGCCCGCGCCGCGCTGCTGCGTACGGAGTCGCGCGGCGGCCACACCCGCGACGACTACCCGGAGATGGACCGCAACTGGCGCAAGCTCAACCTGGTCTGCGCGCTCGCCGAACCCGCGGAGGACCTGCTCGGCCAGATCTCCGTCACCCGCCGCGACATGCCGCCCGTCCGCGGCGATCTGCTCGCCCTCTTCGACCAGGACGAGCTGCTCAAGTACCTCACCGACGAGGAGCTGGACCGTTGAGCACGTACAAGGCGCACTTCAGGGTCTGGCGGGGCGACGCCGAGGGCGGCGGCCTCCAGGACTACGACGTCGAGGTGCACGACGGCGAGGTCGTCCTCGACATCATCCACCGGCTCCAGGCCACCCAGGCCAACGACCTCGCCGTGCGCTGGAACTGCAAGGCCGGCAAGTGCGGTTCCTGCAGCGCGGAGGTGAACGGCCGGCCCCGCCTGATGTGCATGACGCGCATGTCGGTCTTCGGGGAGGAGGAGACCATCACGGTGACGCCGATGCGGGCGTTCCCCGTGGTGCGGGACCTCGTGACCGACGTGTCCTTCAACTACACCAAGGCGCGGGAGGTGCCCTCCTTCGTGCCGCCCGCCGGGCTCGCGCCGGGCGAGTACCGGATGGCACAGGCCGATGTGGAGCGCTCGCAGGAGTTCCGCAAGTGCATCGAGTGCTTCCTGTGCCAGGACACCTGCCACGTGGTGCGCGACCACGAGGAGAACAAGGCGGCCTTCGCCGGGCCCCGCTTCCTGATGCGGATCGCCGAGCTGGACATGCACCCGCTGGACGCGGCGGAAGAGGCTGGGCTGGACCGCAAGGCGTCGGCGCAGGACGAGCACGGGCTGGGGTACTGCAACATCACGAAGTGCTGTACGGAGGTCTGCCCGGAGCACATCAAGATCACAGACAATGCGCTGATCCCGCTCAAGGAGCGGGCGGTGGACCGCAAGTACGATCCGCTGGTGTGGCTGGGGAACGTGATCCGCCGCCGGAGCTGACCCCCTGGGCCCTGGCCCCGGCCCCGGCCCACGGCGCCCACGACCCGACGGACGGAGTCCGGCGCAGCCGTCCCGAAGCAAGCGAAGCGCCCGCGAGGGCGGCGTCAAGAGGAGCCGACCCGCTGGTGTGGCTGGGGAACGTGATCCGCCGCCGGAGCTGACCCCACGGCCGCACGCCCCGGCCCCCGGCGCCCACGACCCGACGGACGGAGTCCGGCGCAGCCGTCCCGAAGCAAGCGAAGCGCCCGCGAGGGCGGCGTGAAGAGCAGTCGATCCGCTGGTGTGGCTGGGGAACGTGATCCGCCGCCGGAGCTGAAGCGAGGGGGTGTTCCCCCACCCCGCCCCTTCCCGAAACCATGGGCTCCGCCCCTGGACCCCGAACGCCCTCCGGGCGTGTCCTCAATCGCCGGACGGGCTGGGTTTCAGAAGAGGCTGAGGAGCTCCTCCTCGGACATCTCGCGGGTCGACTCGTCGCCCGGCAGGGCGAGTTCGAACCACACCGTCTTGCCCATGTGCGTACGGCGCGAGCCCCACGCGGAGCTGAGGAGCGTGACGAGCTGGAGGCCGCGGCCGCCCTCGTCGGTGTCGCGGGCGCGGCGGCGGCGGGGCTGGACGAGGGCGTCGTCCCAGACCTCGCAGACGAGGGTGCGGTCCCGCAGGAGCCGCAGGCGGATGTCGCCGTGGCCGTGCCGCAGGGCGTTGGTGACGAGTTCGCTGACGAGGAGTTCGGTGGTGTCGACGAGCTCGCCGAGGCCCCAGGACAGGAGCCGCTCGCGCGCGAACTCGCGGGCCTTGGAGACGGACTTCGGGTCGGGTTCGAGTACCCAGTCGCCGACGGAGTCCTCGGGGAGGCCCTGGACGCGGGCCATCAGCAGCGCGATGTCGTCCTCGCCGTGGGCGGTGTCGAGGCGGGCGAGTATGTGGTCGCAGACGTCCTCGAGGGGTCGCTGGGAGTCGTCGAGGGCCTCGCGGAAGGCCATGAGGCCCTCGTCGAGGGGGTGGTTGCGGGATTCGACCAGGCCGTCGGTGTAGAGGGCGAGGAGGGCGCCGTCGGGGAGGTCCACGTCGACCTCCTCGAAGGGCTCGCCGCCGACGCCGAGCGGCATGCCGGAGGGGACCTCCAGCAGGAGCGCGGGTTCGCCGGGCTCGACGATGGCCGGGGGGAGGTGGCCGGCGTTGGCGATGGTGACGCGGCGGGTGACGGCGTCGTAGACGGCGTAGACGCAGGTGGCGAGGTAGACCTCGGACAGGCCGGCGGCGGCGTCCTTGGCCTTGTTGCCGGTCTTGCCGTGCCGGGGGCCGTCGTCGCCGGGGCCGCCGAGGCCGCGGGCGACCTCGTCCAACGCCGTGAGGACGTCGGCCGGTTCGAGGTCGAGCAGGGCCAGGGTGCGTACCGCGGTGCGGAGTTCGCCCATCGCGACGGCTGCGCGCAGCCCCCGCCCCATGACGTCGCCGACGACCAGGGCGGTGCGGTGCCCGGGCAGTTCGATGACGTCGAACCAGTCGCCGCCGACCTCGGTCTCCATGTTGCCGGGGAGGTAGCGGCAGGCGATGTCGAGTCCGGCCGCCTCGGGGTTGCCCGGGGGCAGGAGGCTGCGTTGCAGTATCAGCGCGCGCTCGTGCTCGCGGCGGTAGAGGCGGGCGTTGTCGATACTGACGGCGGCCCGTGAGGCGAGTTCCTCGGCGAGCATGCGGTCGCGCTCGTTGAAGGGCTCGCTGCCCTTGGCCCGGGAGAACTGCACGAGCCCGAGGACCGTGTCGCGGGCGACCATCGGCACCGCCAGGGTGGACTGTACGAAGCCGGCGCCGGAGCCCTCGTCGGACTCGGGGACCTGGGTCTGGGTCTGGGCGGTGCGCAGGGCGCTGGCGTAGGGCGAGGAGAAGGGGTAGCGGTGAACCGCGCCGACGGAGACCGGCTCGCGGCCGACCGGGGCGTCGGAGACGGCACTGGCGAAGGCGACCCGGCGTATCTCGCCGCTGCCGTCGGCCGTGCCGACGGGGCCCTCCTCGCCGGACAGCAGCGACTGGTAGAGGTCCACCGAGGCCAGATCGCAGAAGCTCGGCACGGCGACGTCCAGCAGCTCGCGCGCGGTCGTCTCCAGGTCCAGGGAACTGCCGATCCGCCGTCCCGCCTCGTTGAGCAGCGCGAGGTTGCGCCGGTTGTGGGCCGCCTCCCGCTCCGCACGCTGACGGCCCGTCACATCCTGGGCCATGCCGGCGACGCCGATCGGCCGCCCGCTGCCGCCGTGCAGCCGGTACAGCGACACCGACCAGCGCCGGCGGCTGGCCTTGGCGCCGGCCTCCTCGCTGTGGGCCAGGCCGACCAGCGTCATGTTCAGCACCGGGTCGCCGCTCTCCAGCACCTGGCGCAGCGCGGCGGTGAGGCGGTCGCCCTCGACCCGGGACAGGAAGTCGTAGGGGGTGCGGCCCTTGTAGTCCTTGGCGGGCTTCCCGAAGGTGTTGGCGAACTGCTCGTTGACGCGCAGCAGCTTCAGGTCCGTGTCGAAGATGATGAAGCCCATCGGCGACTGTCCGAACACCGCCTGCGAGGACGCCAGATCGGTCTCGATGGAGCGCAGTACGCGCACGTCCACCGCGATGCAGACCGCCCCGCGCCCGCCGTCCCGGCTCTCCGACGGCATCACGTAGATCTCGGCCAGGCCCTCGCCCCCGGACGCGTCCCGGTACGGCGTCACGCCGATCCACTCGCGGCCGTCGAGTATCTCCACGACGAGTTCGTGGCCCCGGTCCCACAGGTCCTCCGGCGCGAAGGCCGTGATCGGGTCCTTGCCGATCGCCTTGGCGGCGGGCGTGCCGAAGAACTCCTCGGCGCGCTCGCTCCACTGCTCGATGCGGCCGTCCGGGCCGATCGAGAAGGAGGCCACTCGGATGTAGTCGTATATCGATCCGGCCGGGCTGGACTGCCAGACGTGCTGGCGCGAGGCAGTGACCGCAGGGTTCCGGGGCTCTTCGCCACCCGATGGCTCAACACTCACGCCCGACCCCTCCAGCTCACACTTACGGACCGGCTCGTGCCGAGTATTCAGCATTCACCCCGTTCCGCACATGGTCTTGTCGATCACAGCATCATCTCAGCACATACGGATTCCGCTTTGCGCCCAGTTCAACTACCCTGCACAGCCCGGCATACGCACGTCGGACCCAGGCAAGAGGGGAACCCCTATGTGTGCCGCCGGTCCAGCGCCAGCTCGAACCAGACCGTCTTGCCCAGCGGACCGTGCCGGGTGCCCCAGCGGCGGGAGGCGCGGGCGACCAACTGCAGGCCGCGGCCGCCCTCGTCGTCCTCAGCGGCGGAGCGCTCGCGCGGCGGGTCGGGGAGCGGGTCGGAGACCTCCACCAGCAGCGAGGTGCCGCGGACCATACGGACGCCGATCGGCCCGTGCGCGTACCGCAGGGAGTTCGTGACCAGCTCGCTGACCAGCAGCACCGTGATGTCCACGATCGTGTGCAGCCCCCAGTCGCTGAGCGTCTCGCGGACATGCCGCCGGGCCTGCCGTACGGCGCTCGGCTCGGCGGCGAAGGTCCAGGAGGCGGTGCTCCCCTCGGGGAGGCCGCCCAGGCGGGCCATGAGCAGCGCCACGTCGTCCGGCTCGCGCCCCGGGGTCATACTGGCCAGCAGGTCGTCGCAGGCGTCCTCCAGGGAGGCTCCCTCCCCCTCCGACTGGGTCGCGCGCAGGACCGCGCAGAGCCGGTCGATGCCCTCCGAGATGTCCTCGCCGCGCGCCTCGACCAGACCGTCGGTGTAGAGCACCAGCACGGCCCCGTCCGGCACTTCGACCTCCGCCGACTCGAAGTCCACGCCTCCGACGCCCAGCGGCACGCCCGCCGGGACCTCCAGCTGCCGCACCTCGCCGTCCGGTCCCGGGACGACCAGGATGGGCGGAAAGTGCCCCGCGCAGGCGACGGTGCAGCGGCGGGTCGAGGGGTCGTAGACCGCGTACACGCAGGTCGCCATCCAGCCCTCGGCGCGGCTCTGCGCGAGGTCGTCGCCCAGGTCGTTGACGCGGCGCAGCAGTTCGTCCGGGGCCATGTCCAGGCCCGCCAGGGTGCGGACCGCCGTGCGCAGCCGCCCCATGGTGGCCGCCGCGCGCAGCCCGTGGCCCATCACGTCCCCGACCACCAGCGCGATCCGCCCGCCCGCGAGCGGGATCGCGTCGAACCAGTCGCCGCCGGCCGCCGCCCCGCTGCTGCCGGGCACATAGCGGAAGGCCAGCTGCACGCCGGGCGGCTCGGGCACGCTCTGCGGCAGCAGGCTGCGCTGCAGCATCAGCGCACCCTCCCGCTCGCGTACGTACAGCCGGGCGTTGTCCAGCGCCGCGCCCGAGCGGTCGGCGAGCTCCATCACCAGCGCGAGGTCGTCCTGGTCGAAGGGGTCGCGGCCCTCGATCCGGCTCACCACCAGCAGCCCGAGCATGATGCCGCGGGCGCGCAGCGGCGCGACGATCAGCGAGTGGACGCCGAGGTCGATCGCCGCCTGGATCTTCGGATCCCCCGGATACGTCGTGGCGCGCAACTGCTCCTCCCCCTCGACCAGCTGGGGCTTGCCGGTGAGCAGCGCCGTCCCGAAGGTCCCCTCCGTGGTGACCTTGATGACCTTCCCGATCCCGATCATCAGGTCGACCAGCGGACCGCTCTTGATCTTGCCGATGCCGAGCTGCCGCATCTCCTGCGTGGTCTCGCCGTACGTGTGCATCGGCAGTTCCCCGCCGTCCGGCACGGCGGCGTGCAGGATGACCCCGCTGAAGTCGCTGAAGCGCGGCACCAGCGCCTCCGCGAGGGTCTCCGCCAGACGGCGTACGTCAAGCAGGTCCGACAACCGCGAGCCGACGTCGTTCAGCAGCGCGAGGCGCTGCCGGGCCCGCTCGATCTTCACATGCGCCTGCTGCCGCTCGGTCACGTCCATCACGGTGCAGCTGATGCCCAGGACATGGCCCGCCCGGTCCTCCAGGCGGTGGTACGACACCGAGCGATGGCCGTGGCCCGTCGGCGCCGGGATGACGAAGTCGATCACCGGGCGGCCGGTGTCCAGCACGTGCTGCTGCAGCACGGTCAGCTCGTCGGCCACCTTCGGGTTGACGATGCCCGCCGCGCGGCGGCCGATGTGCTCGGTGGCGGGGAGGCCGTTCATCCGGGCCAGGGCCTCGTTGACCCGGACGTAGCGCAGATCGGTGTCGAAGATCGCCACGCCCAGCGGCGAGCTGTCGAAGAGGCTGTCCAGCGCGGCGAGGTCGTGCTCCAGCGTCCGCAGCTGGCTGGTCTCGGCGACCGACGCCAGCACGAACGGCCGCCCGTCCCCGTCCACCAGCAGCGACGCCCTGGCCTCCACCTGTACGGAGTGCCCGTCCCGGTGCCGCAGTGTGAGGATCCCCGTCCACCGCCCGGCCCCCAGCAGCTCCGCCAGAATCCGCTCGGCCGGCCCCGGCGACGGCACTGCCGCCATCCGCCGGGCATGCGCGCCCCCGGCGTCGGTGACCAGCAGCCCGGTCAGCCTGCGGCCCACGACGTGCTCGCCGGCCCACCCGAGCATCTCCTCGGCCAGCGGGCTCCAGAGCAGCACGCGGCCGCTGGTGTCCAGCATCACCACGGCCACCTTGAGCTCGTCCAGCAGCGTCCCCGCCTTGCGGGCGGCCTCCTGCCCCTGCGAGTGCCCCGGCTGCAGCCCCCCGCCCCGGTTCCGGGCACGCGACCCCGCCGGCCCGGCCACTTCCCGGCCCTCCGAGGCCGCACCGGTCCCGCTGGTCCCACTGCTCCCGCTACCGTCGACGCTCGCGCTCACGCCGTCCACGTCCACATCCAGACCGGGTAGAGCCGGGCCGGCTTCCCGGCCATTGGCGGATCAATCCCCCCATACCCGATATTCCTCCGCATCCCACCTCGGCGCTGCGCGCGAACCTGTCAACTACGTCAACCGTAGACCTCCAGAGATTGAGAAGAAAAGTTTGCATAGATATCTTCTCAACATGCCCAGCGAACCGCCCCGCGAACTGTCGGACATCGACGCCCTCAAAGCCCTCGCCCATCCCCTGCGCCAGCAGATGCTGACCCATCTCGAACGCCACGGACCCGCCACCTCCGCCGACCTGGCCACCGAATTCGGCGCCGACCGCGGCGCCACCAGCTACCACCTCCGCCGGCTCGCCCGCTTCGGCTTCATCGAGGAGGACCACGCCCGCTCGGCCGGCCGCCGCAGGTACTGGCGTTCCGTACCCCAGGACGTAAGGCTGCCCCGCCGCCCCACGACCCCCGAGGCCGAGACGGTCACCCGCGAGATCTTCCGCCAGTGGCGCGATCGCGCCGACCGCACCCTGACCGCCTTCCTGGCCGATCTCATGGCCGACCCCGATGCCTTCGGCGAGTTCGGCACAGCGGCCATGAACTCCCTCGGCGGCACGACGCTCACAGCCGCCGAACTGGCCGAGTTCGCCGAGGAGTACATCGCCCTGCTCAGCCGCTGGCACCGCGAACCCGATCAGGCCTCCCCCGGCAGCCGCCACATCACGGTCCTCTTCAACGCCTTCCCCACCCCCGACGAGCGGGAGCCCACATGACCACCGAGGTCCCCGCCCCGCCGTCCCTGTGGCGCAACCGCGACTTCCTGGTCCTGTGGGCCGGCCAGATCATCTCCACCCTCGGTGCGAGCGTCACCGCCACGGCCTTACCCCTGCTCGTCCTCGCGCTCACCCGCTCCCCCTCCGACGCCGGCCTCGTCGGAGCCGCCGGCACCCTCCCGTACCTGATAGCCCATCTGCCGGCGGGCACCCTGGCCGACCGCTGGAACCGCCGCCGCATCATGATCGTCAGCGAGCTCACCGCGGGCCTGGCCCTCGCGACCGTGCCGCTCGCCCTGGGGCTGGACGTGCTCACGGTCGCGCAGCTCGCAGTCGTCACGTTCGCCCAGGGCACCTGCTTCGCCTTCTTCGGTGTGACGGAGAGCGCCGCCCTCCCCGTCATCGTCCCGGACGCGCTGCTGCCCGCCGCCCTCGCCCAGAACGAGGCCAAGTCCCGTGGCGCCGCCCTCGCGGGCCCACCGCTGGGCGGTCTCCTCTTCGGAGTGAGCCGCGCCCTGCCCTTCGTCGCCGACGCGCTCTCGTACGCGGTCGGCGCCGTCGCACTGCTCTTCGTCCGGCGCGACCTGCAGGGGGAACGCAGCGGCGAGCCGCAGTCCCTGTGGCAGGACACCCGGCGCGGCCTGAGCTGGCTGTGGCGCCACCGCCTGGTGCGCACGGCCGTGCTCCTGGTGGCCGCCAGCAACCTGATCTTCCAGGCCCTCGCACTGACCCTGGTGCTCCTCGCGCAGCGCCTGGACGCCTCTCCCGGCGACATCGGCCTCATGTTCGGCATCTACGGCGGCGGGGGCTTCCTCGGCGCCCTGGCAGCCGGCCGCCTGCACAGCCGCTTCAGCCCCAAGGCCGTCATCATCGGCGTCAACTGGGTCTGGGCGGCCCTGCTCCCCCTGCTCGCAGTCGCCCCGAGCCCGCTGCTCCTCGGCCTGATCGCCGCCGGGACCGCCTTCGTCGGCCCGATGTGGAACGTCGTCCTGGTCACCTACCTCATGACCCTCGTCCCCAACGACCTCCTGGGCCGGGTCGCCAGCGCCGCCAAGACCCTCTCCTGGGGCGTCCTCCCCCTCGGCTCCCTCAGCGCCGGCTACCTGCTCTCCACCGTCGGCCCCGTCCGCACCGTCCTCGTCCTCACCGCCGCCATGCTCGCCATCGCCATCGCGGGCACCCTCAGCCCGGCCGTCCGGCACGCGCCGCCGCTGACAGCCGCGCCGCCGCCCAGGCCACTGCGGGGCGGTCCAGGTCGAGCCAGTCGACGGAATCCGCGTCCTCGGGGGTGAGCCAGCGCAGCTCGTCGTGGTCTTCGAGGGGCTGGGGGGTGCCGGAGAGGAGGCGGGCGGTCCAGACCTGCAGGACGTAGGGGGGCTTGAGGGCCCATTCGCCGGGGACGCGCTCCAAGGGCTCGGCTTCGACGCCGAGTTCCTCACGGAGCTCGCGGACGAGGGCCTGCTCGGCGGACTCGCCGGGTTCGAGCTTGCCGCCGGGGAGTTCCCAGCGGCCGGCGAGCTCGGGCGGGGCGCTGCGGCGGGCGGCGAGGAGGCGGCCTTCGTGGAGGAGGGCGGCGCCGACCACGACGATGAGGGGTTCGGGCATGCGCGGCACTCTATGTCGCGTGCTGGTCTATTCGCTCGATGGTGTAGAGCTGCTTGTGCCCTCGGGTGTCGAGCGCGTCCGCGATGCGCTCGGCCTCCTCGCGGGTTTCGTAGCGGCCGACGCGGTAGCGGTTGCCGTTGTCGTCCTGGCGTATGACAACCCAGGGGAGCTCGCTCATCGGGCCTCCTCCAGGTGGGCGATGTGGGCGACATTGGCGCGGTCGTCGGCCTCGCCGCTGGGGGCGGCGGCGAACCAGGCGTCGAGGATCTCCTTGAGGAGGGGCTCGCTGGTCAGCCTGAGGCTCAGGGCGAGGGTGTTGGCGTCGTTCCAGCGGCGGGCGCCGTCGGCGGTGTAGGCGTCAGGGCAGAGGGCGGCGCGGACGGCGGGGACCTTGTTGGCGGCGAGGGCGGCGCCGGTGCCGGTCCAGCAGCAGACGACGGCCTGTTCGGCGTGGCCCTCGGAGACGGCGCGGGCGGCGGAGGCGGCGCTCCAGGCCCAGTCGTGGCGGTCGCCGGGGCGCAGGGCTCCGTAGGCGAGCACGGTGTGACCGCGCAGTCGCAGCTCGTCGACCACGAGGCGGGCGACGGGCTCGTCCATGTCCGACGAAACGGCAATGCGCATATGCCGGAGCCTACGCCCGAACGTGACGTGACGGACACGTTCGGGCGCGAAACGACTCGAACGAGTCGTCGAACGTACGGTGATTGACTGGATCAGTCGGGAACGGTCATCACTTGACAGGCATGCGGTACGCCACCCGGTAGCGCTCCGCCGGGATCACGATGTCGGCGGTCTCCACCGGCTGGCCGGAGGCGTAGTACGTGCGCTGGATCTCGATCACGACATGCCCCGGCACCCCGCCCAGCACCGAGGTCTCCTCGGCCAGGCCGGGCCGGGCGCCGATGTCCTCGGAGACGTTGTCGACGACGAGGTCGAGCGCGGCCATCCGCTCGACGACCCCCTGGCCGCCGACCGGGCCCTCCTCGGGGAGCAGGACGGGGGTGCGGCCGGTGACGGCCATCGGCTCCCAGGACACGGAGAGCATCATGGGCTCGCCCTCGGAGCGGAAGAGGTAGCGGGTGCGCATCACCCGGTCGCCGGGCCGGATGCCCAGCCGCTCGGCGATCCGGGCGGTGGCCGAGTCCTGGACGCTGGTGGACTCCCAGGTGCCCTTGAAGCCCTCGTCGCCCTGCTCCTGGCGGAAGGGCGTGGACTGGCCGGCCCCCGGGCGGTAGCCGGTGCGGACGATGCGGCGCGGCTCGGGGCGCTCGCGTACGTACGTCCCCGAACCGGAGCGGCCCTCGACGAAGCCCTCGGCCATCAGCACCTTGCGCGCTTCCAGAGCGACGGTGTCGGAGACCCCGTACTCGGTGCGGATGCGGGCCTGGGAGGGGAGCCGGGTGTGCGGTGGGAGGGTGCCGTCCAGGATCTTGCGCCGCAGATCGTCGGCGACGCGAAGGTATGCGGGCTGCTCACCGAAAGGCACGGGGCCCCTCCCTCGGGTTGACTGACTGCAACAGCTTCGCAACTCAGGGTGGTCGCCCGCAAGTCCTGGCCAGTTGATTACACGCTGGCATCGTCCGAGGACGAGCCGGACGACGAGCCCGAGGAGGAGCCGGATTCCAGCGATCCGGTGAGCCCGCCGTCGTCGTCGCCGAGCAGGCAGATGACCTTCTGATCGCCGTGGGACCAGTCACTGCGGGTGGGTGTGTAGTAGAAGACGTCGACCGATGCCGGCAGCTGCGAGGCGTCCCCGACATAGTCGTCCTCCATCGCGCCGCAGCGGTCCTGCGCGTACCGGCGCATCAGGTCGTCGCCCGGATAGCCGCCGTCGTCGCTGAGGAACTGAGCCCCGGTCACCACCGCGTACACCTCCCCGTCGTGGGGGTCGGAGCAGGGCACGACATCGACGGAGGACCGGCCCTCCAGCCCGCCGGCGGCGCTGACGCATTCACCCCGGAAGAGGTACTGGACATCGGTCGAGTCGTCGTCGAGGTAGCCGAGCGAGCCGAGGACGATCATCGCGGCGATGAACAGCGTCCACAGGCTGTTGAGCACCGTCCCGGCGATCGCGAAGCCCCGGCCCCTCAGGCCGCGGCGGCGGATCTGGCTCAGCGCGATGATGCCGAAGACCGCGCCGAGCAGGGGAACGCAGCTCATCGCCACGACGAAGGAGGCGATCGCCAGGCCGCTGAACGGAGGCAGCGGGGGCGGCGGCGGGTAGTAGCCGTACGGCGGGGGCGGATAGGGCCCGTAAGGCGGGTTGGGGCCGTACGCACCCTGCGCGGGCGCGGAGTTGTACGGCTGGCCGGGCGGACCGTAGGGCGCGCCCGGCTGCGGGCCGTACGGCGAGTTGGGCTGCGGCTCCTCCGGCGAGGGCGGGAGCGAGGGCGGCGGCGGAGGAGGCGGGGGTATGTCCACCGGCGGATCCTACGCCGTACCGGGCCGCCTCAGCCCAGCAATTCGAAGCAGGCTATCGCCGCACGCGCGTGCTGCTCGGCCTGGTGGCGGACCGGGATCCAGCGGGCGCGGTGGGCCGTCTCGTACGCCCGGCACCAGTCGGTGACGAGGTGTTCGAGCCGGCCGCGCAACTCGGTGAGGGGCGGCACCGGTTCGATGCCGCGTACGAAACGCAGCAGCATGGAGGCGGCGCGCAGCGGCAGGCGCTGCGTGTAGATCTCGACGCTGCTGACCCGGGCCCGGGTCATGGGCGGCAGCGGCGGGGCGGCGGAGCCGCGCAGGGACGGGTCCCAGTCGGCGGCGAGGATCGGGCCGACGGCGGCGATCTCGGCGGCGGCGCGCAGCAGGGGGCCGCCGTCGCGGTCGGCGAGGTGGGGGCGGACCTCGGCGATGAGGCGGCTGACGACGTGGCTGCCGTGCCGCAGGGCGTCGCCGGCCGCGCACAGGGCCGCGCCGGCGTCGGGGTGCGGGGAGGTGTCGGCGGCGCGGTCACAGGCCCACATGGGGACTTCGGCGATGGCGGTGACGCCGCCGTAGCGCTGGATGTACGTCCAGGTGGAGTTGTCCGCGTCCTCGCGGGAGCGGTATCTGCTGGGCGGCGGCATGACGTAGACGCCGGGGCCGGGGCTGGGCCAGTGGAAGGCGTCGGAGGAACCGGCCTCCAGGGGGATGTCGAACTCGGCCGCGGACTTGGCGATGCGCTCGGCGAGCCGGGGTATGTCGTGGGTCAGCTGGACGAAGCTCCCGCCGACGTCTATGCCGTGCAGCGACACCTGCAGCACCGGGCGGAGCTCGTCGATGACCCGGATCAGCGCCTGAGTCTCCGGCAGGGCGTCATTGAGGCGGCCGTCCGCGGCCAGCCACTCGGGCTGCTCGGCGGCGCACGGCCGGAAGAAGTGCCGGTAGTGGCCGAGCATCGTGAACTCGGTCTCCGGGACCGCCTCGTTGAGCCGGGCCCCGTCCGGGTCGGCGCACAGCAGGAAGTGCCAGGACGCGTCCGCTCCGGCCAGCAGCCGGGGCTGCTCGGTGGTGACCCGCTCGGCGAGCCGTACGACGGTGGCGCCGCCGATCATCTCGTTGGCGTGCGGGCCCGCCACGACCAGGACGTTGCGGCGGCCGTGGCCTATGGACAGCAGCCACAGCGGCTCTCCGCCCCGGGACGTGCCGACCTGCCGGAGCCGGCAGAGCGATGGCATCCGGACCGCCAGCGAGCGGGCTGACGCGGTCACCTCGTCCACTGTCGGATAGCGATCGTCGCAGAGGACGCTCTCCCCCGATGCCTTCATCAAGTCCCCCGGAGCGTTGGTGCGGTCTGGGGACGGATTCTTCCAATTCGCGCACACCGCAGGCTAGAGCGCGTTGTTGTTTGTTGAAGCTCGGTTGGCTTCCGTCGCGCTCAGTCACTCATGCGCGAGGGGCGCGCCCCGGCCGGGACGCGCCCCTCGCACTGCCTTTGACGTACGTCAGTGGCGGCGGGCCGCCTGACGGCGACGGGTGGCGAACAGTACGCCGCCGCCCGCGACCAGGAGCAGCGCGGCGCCGCCGGCGATGACGCCGGTGCCGTTGCTGCCGGTCTCGGCGAGGTCGTCACCGGTGGTGGTGGTCGTCGACTCCGAGGCGGAGGCGGAGGAGGTGGTCGTCGACTCCGAGTCCGACGGCGAGGCCGAGGACTCCGACGGGCTGGGGGTCGCCGACTCGGAGGTGGCCGGGGTCGACTCCACCGAGGACGGCGTGGGCGTCGGAGTGGGGCTGTCCGAGGGGACCGTCTGGGTGGTGCAGTCCTTCGTACCGCCGTTCCACCAGGCGATCTTCTTGTCGCCGATGACCGCGTGGTCCGGGCCCTCGGGCAGGTCGCCGTGGGTGTAGCCGTCGTTGGCGTTGTAGTTGCCGTCGTACTTGGTGTTGCCGTAGTAGAGGTCGATCTGCGCGTAGCAGCTCACGTCCGGGAAGGCGACGTCGAGGGTGTCGGTCTGACCGGCCTTCACCGACACGGTGTCCCAGTCGTGGAAGACCTGCTTGCCCGAGGTCTGCCAGGTGGGCCCGTGCGTGCGGTACGAGGCGAGCGACGCGGTGCAGGACGCCGAGTCCGAGGCGGTCCGGACCTGGACGTGGACCTTGCCGTCGTCTGCGGGCTTGAGGTTGACCTCGTCGACCTTGACGGAGGAGTACCAGGCGGTGCCGTCCACGGAGAACTCGCACTTGTCGGTGGAGGTCTTGGTGCCTCCGCCGTTGCCCGGCTTGTAACCGGCCGGGGTGCCCTTGTCCCAGCCCTTGCCGCCTTCACAGGCGTAGGCGGCGGTGGAGCCCGCGACGGAGAGAGCGAGAGCTGCGGCGCTGACGCCGAGCAGCCGCCGCATGGTGACACGTCTCGATATGGACATGCAGTTACCAATCTGGCGATACGTGGCCCGGCAACGCGAGGGGGGCCGACCGCTCTCCCCGTACGAGAGCAGGCCGGAAGCAGTGCCGAGCAGGAGTGGTCTAGCAAGCCCTGGGCACTGAAGCCACAGGCGCATCACGCATCGTTGTTGGTCCCATAGAAGCCTGTCAACCTGCCGAGACACACAGTTCGATAACGGGCAGTCACATTACGTTCGAGTAGTGCTCCGGCGTACAAATCGCACCGCCCACCTGTTCGAGGGAGGCTAGCACCTCAGGTAGGTCAGCACGGCCAGGACCCTGCGGTGGGTCTCCTGCGCGGGCGGGAGGTCGAGCTTCATCAGGATGTTGCCGATGTGCTTGCCGACGGCCGCGTCGGTGACGGAGAGGCGGCGGGAGAGCTCGGCGTTGGAATGGCCCTCCGCCATGAGGGCGAGGACTTCGCGTTCGCGGGCGGTGAGGCGCTGGAGGGGGTCGCGGCGGCGGGCGAGGAGGTGGCGTACGACCTCGGGGTCGATGACGGTGCCGCCGGCGGCGACGCGGGTGACGGCGTCGAGGAAGTCCTCGATGTGGCCGACGCGGTCCTTGAGGAGGTAGCCGACGGCCGTGCCGTCGCCGGAGTCGAGGAGTTCGGCGGCGTAGGAGCGCTGGACGTACTGGGAGAGGACCAGGACGGGGAGGGCGGGCCGGTTTTCGCGCAGACGGTTTTCGCGCATGCGCAGTGCGGCCCGCAGGCCTTCGTCGGAGTGGCCGGGCGGCATGCGCACGTCGGTTACGACGATGTCGGGACCGTGCTCGGCGACGGCCGCTTCGAGGGCGTCCGCATCGCCGACGGCGGCGACCGTCTCGTGCCCGAAGCGGGCGAGCAGGCCGACGAGGCCTTCCCGGAGGAGGACGGAGTCCTCGGCGAGGACTATTCGGAGCGGAGGGTGCGAAGGGAGCGGAGGGTGCAAGGGATCTCCACGCGCAGCAGGGTCGGGCCACCGGTCGGACTGGTCAGGGTCAGTTTGCCGTCCACGACGGCGACCCGGTCGGCCAGTCCCGTGAGCCCGGTGCCGCGCGCGGCGTCCGCGCCGCCCCGGCCGTCGTCGCGCACCTCGACGGTCAGCCGCGAGCCGTCGTGGCCGCCGGTGACGGTGACGCCGCTCGCACCGCTGTGCTTGGCCGCGTTGGCGAGCGCCTCGCAGACCACGAAGTACGCGGCCGACTCGGCCTCCTCCGGCAGCCGCCCGGGGAGGTCCACCTGTGTCTCCACCGGTATCGGCGAGCGGTCCGCCGCGTCCGCGAGCGCGTCCGGCAGCCCCCGGTCGGTGAGCACCTGTGGATGGATGCCGTTGATCAGCTCCCGCAGGGACGCCAGCACCTGCCCTGCCTCGGCTTGCGCCTTGGCCAGCTGACCGGCGATCGGGCTGCCGGCCGGCGCGTCCAGCCGGGCCAGCCCGAGCGTCATGGACAGCGCGACGAGCCGCTGCTGGGCCCCGTCGTGCAGATCCCGCTCGATCCGGCGCCGTTCCGCGTCGAACGCCGCCGCCAGCCGGGCCCGGGACGTCGTCAGTTCGGTGACCCGGGCGGCCAGTTCCGCCGTCCCGCCCGCCGTGAGCAGCCACCGGGCCAGCGCCGCCCGGGCCCGGGCCACCGGGCCGAGGGCGTACAGGAGCGCCGGGAGCAGCAGCAGGCCTGCCGCCGCGCACGCCAGCGCCGCCGGATATCCCGTGACGGCGTGCAGCTTCAGCGGGTTGGCCTGCTCACCGTCCGCCGCGAGCAGCAACGGCGTCGCCAGCAGATCCGTCGGCACCGCGAAGGCTCCGCCGACCGCCAGCAGTTCCAGCGGCCACAGCACGGTGGCGGCGAGCACCGCGTACCCCAGCTCCTGCCAGGTCGCCCGCTCCCCGAACCGCGTACCCGCCCAGGCCGTGATGCCGGTGCGGTCCGGGTCCCGGTGGGGGTCGGCCACGGGTTGGGGGTCCAGCAGGCGCAGCCGGCGGCGTTCGACGGCCGCGTACGGCACGCCGGACAGCGCGAGGGCGGCCAGCAGGGGGAGGCCGACCAGCACGGGCGCGAGGGCGGTGCCGGCGGCGGCGAGCAACAGCATGACGGTGAAGGCGGCGGCGCCGGTGAGACCTCCGCTGAGCAGGTAGGCGGCCGGCCGCCAGGGAATCCGCATCCCGCCACCGTAGGAGAGGCCCGCTCCCCGCGCGGTAGGGCTGGCCATACCCTCACCACTCGCCCCCGCCCCGCTGACCGGCCGCCCGCCCGGCGCTTGGCTTGCGAGCATGCTGAAAATCGCGATGCGGTCGCTACGGCGCCGTTGGCCAACGCAGTTGGGAACACTCTTGGCGGTGGCCCTGGGGGTCGCCCTGATGACCATGACGGGCCTCGGCCTGGCGGCCTCCGACACAGCTGCGCTCAATGCCCTGCTGGGCACGGCCGGCGGTATCGGGACCTTCGTGTCGGCCTTCGTCGTCGCCTCCACCTTTTCGTACGCCATCGCCGCGCGCCGCCGTGAGCTCGGACTGCTGCGGCTGGCCGGGGCGACGCGCGGCCAGCTGCGGCGGCTCGTGCTGGCGGAGGCGGCTGCGGTCGGGGTGGCCGGCTCGGCCGCCGGGTGCGCACTCGGGAAGGCGGGGGCGCCGCTGATGGCCCGGTGGACGATCGCACACGGGCTGGCCCCGGCTTCGTACGCCATCGGCCATCAGACCTGGCCGCTGCACGCCGCCTTCTGGACGGGGCTGGCGGTCGCGCTGACCGGGACGTACGCCGCCGCCCGCCGGGCGGGCCGGGTGGGGCCTCTGGAGGCACTGCGGGAGGCGGCCGTGGAGGAGCAGGCCATGACGGCGGGACGGTGGGCGTGGGGCGCGGGGCTGGCGGTGTGCGCGGCGGGGCTGACGGGGTGGCGGCTGGGCTTCGACCCGGGGGACCTGCTGAAGCGGAAGACGTACACATGGCAGCCGATGCTGCTGATCTCGGCGGTCGGGCTGCTCGCGCCGGTCCTCGTACGCCCCCTGCTGCGGGCACTGGCCTGGGCCCCGGCCCGGCTGACCGCGTACGCCGGCCGGCTCGTCCGGGAGAACGCCTCGGCCGGCATCCGCCGCACGTCCGCCGTCGCGGCGCCCGTCCTGGTGATGGTCGGCCTCACCGGCTCCCTCCTCGGCTCCGCCGCCACCATCGGCGCCGCCAAGGCCGCCGAAGCCCGGTCCCGCACCGCCTCCACGGACTACGTCCTCACCGGCGACCGGCTGCCCGCCCGGCTCGACGTGCCCGGCGCGCCGGCACTCCCCCTGGCCGCCACCGAACTCACCGTCCTGGAGGAGGGGTTCGTCGAAGTCCGCACCGAGGCCTGGGCCGCCGACCCCGCCGCCCTCGCCCAGGTCGCCCGCCTGCCACTGGCCGCAGGGTCCGTCGCCGACCTGGACGACGCCGGCATCATCGTCACCCAGGAATGGGAGCGGCACACCCTCGGCGCCTCCGTCCCCCTCCGCCTCGCCGACGGCACCCACCGGAGCCTGCGCATCGTCGCCGTCATGCGCACCGGCACCGGCGACAACGCCGCCTACGTCACCCCGCGCAACGCACCCGGAGCCGCCGTGACCCGCATCGAGGTGCAGGCACCCTCCGCCGCGGCCGCCACCCGGCTCCGCCACGCCGCCGCCCCCTACGACGCCACCGTCCGCACCACCGCCGCCTGGCTCGCCGCCACCCACCCCCGCACCAACCGCTACACCCGCCTCGGCTTCCTCCTCGTCCTCGGCCTCTCCCTCCTCTACGCCGCCATCTCCCTCGCCAACACCCTCACCCTCGCCACCTCCCACCGCTCCCCCGAACTCGCCCTCCTCCGCCTCGCCGGCGCCACCCGCCCCCAGATCCTCCGCCTCCTCACCGCCGAATCCCTCCTCACCGTCACCACCGGCGCCCTCCTCGGCACCGCCGTCACCCTCCTCAACCTCACCGCCCTGCGCTGCGCCCTCGCACTGCTCGGCGTCGGCTCCCCCGCCGTCGTCCCCTGGCGGGCGATGGGCGCGGTGACGGCGGTCTGCGCGGGCCTGGCGGCGGTGTTCACGGCGCTGCCCGCCATGTGGGTGACGCGCATCCGGTGCCACGGTCCCGATCTCGCGACATAAGCAACCATCCGATATCGTCACGTGTCGTTAGATATGTACGCAAAGCAGCATGAATCGCAGTGGAGGTGTTGTGCCATGCTCCCCCTCTCCCAACGCGCCGCAGCAGTCGCACTGACCGCCGTGCTCGCCAGCGGAGGCGCCGCCCTCGGCGCCGTCCAAGCCCAAGCGGCCCCCGGCCCACGCACCTGCTCGGTGAGGGACCTGCACCTGTCCATGGGCCGCAAGGACGCGGCGGCGGGCTCGCTGTACTGGTCGATCCGGTTCACCAACACCAGCACCAGAAGCTGCACCCTGCGCGGCTACCCCGGCGTCAGCGTCCTGAACGCCGCCCACCGGCAGATCGGCCCCGCCGCCACCCACAGCGGCCAGTCCTACCGCACCGTCAGGGTGACCCGCGGCCACACCGTCACCGCCGTCATCCGGACCGCCAACGGCCCCATCGGCGGCCCCTGCCGTCCGACCGGCACCTACCTGCGGGTGTACCCGCCGGGCTCCCACCGCTCCGTTCTGATCCCCGCGCGGTGGCGGGTCTGCTCCAACATCTTCCAGGTCAGCCCCGTCACCGCCCGGTAGGACGGTCTCCCCGCCTCAGTCGGGCGGCTCGGGCTCCTCGGCCTCGCCGTCCTCCGTGGCCGTGCCCGGCACCTGGACGACTTCGTCCTCACGCCTGGCGGTGTCGGGCGGCTCTGGCGGGTCCTTGGGAACACCGGTGTCCGTGCCCGGCTCCTCCGACCGCTTGTCGTCCATGGCGGCGCCTCCCTGCTCCTGGTTGTCCGTTGTCCGTTGTCCGTTGTCCGCGCTGTCAGGCGAGGTGGTAGAGCAACGGCATCGCTCCGGTCCTGTTGACCCGCAGGTTGGACAGTACGTAGCGGTAGAAGCTGGGCTTGGTGAACTGCCGCACGGCCAGCGCCGGCGCCGCCAGGTCCCAGCGGGCGTGGTTGACGAACAGGTAGTCGGCCTCGCCCAGCGGCTCCAGCAGCAGGGAGTTGTCCAGCCCGGTCTCGGCGGTGAACCAGCCGGCGAGGTGGTCCCACAGTTCGTACGACACCTCCGGGTCCGCGCCCACGAAGTAGTTGAACAGGAACAGACCCTGGCGGCTGCGGTCCACGTCCCCGATGCACTTGCGGCAGCGCGCGGCCATGGTGTGCACATCCGCCGACGTGTCCTCCAGCAGGCCCAGGACGTCCTTGTACGTCGGGCTGCCCCGCACCTCCTCGATGTCGTCCTGCGACTCGGTCTCCACCAGCATCACCACGTCGTACCGCGCCGGGTGCCCGGCCTGCCGGGCAAACCCGACGGGCGGCGGCACCGTCAGCCCCCGGTAGACGCTGGCCCGTTTCACCGCGGTCGCGCCGTTCAGATCGCCCGCGGCGGCCTTGAGCGTGCCGAGCAGCGCCTCCTTGCTCGGGCTGTTGCCTGGTCGCGGGATCCGGCCGGCCGGCGGCTCGACCGCGGCGGCCAAGTGCAGATACCCCGAGGCCGGCGGCTCCACCAGCCGCGGGGGACGGAATTTCCCACTCCGATTGACGATCCTGAGCTCCATGGAAGCCTCCTGTGGACATCGTCGGCGTACCGGTCCGTACGTCCTCCGGCACCCAACCGCCTACCCGGCCGCCGTTCGCCCACGCGCCCCTCGGGTAGGCGACCCGAGCTGGGCGCAGAAGCCGATGTCGAAGGTGAGATGCGGCATGGGGTCCCGTTCTGCGTGTGCGCTGCGTGCGTCCGGTGGCTGCGGGTGTGCGAGCGGTTCATCCGTCGGCGTCGCCGGCTGCTGCGCCGCTATCGCCGTCGAGGCCTAGACGGATCACGGCGAGTGCCTCGGCGATCTCGACGGTCATCTCGTCGTCGGGGCCGAACACCATGCACATGTCCTGGTGGAGCGGTTCGAGGACCTGCCGGGCCTCGGCGGCCCGGCCCTGGGCGAGGAGCAGCATCCCGATGTTGTGCCGCAGCTCCACGGCCTCCTCGCTGACGTCGCTGTCGACGGTCCGTACGACGTTCAGCACGCCCTGGAGCGCGGCGAGTGCGGCGGTGACCTGGCCGAGTTCGGCACGGCAGCGGGCGGCCTGGGCGCGGCAGGCGCGAGCCTGCTTGCCGGTGGGTCCGGCGATGCGGGCGTACGCGTCGGCGAGCGCGTCGAACTCGGGCAGAGCGGCCCGGTAGTCACCGCCAAGGAGGCGGATGGCTGCCCGCTGGCGGCGCAGCCCGAGGACCGGCTTGCTCTCGGAGCCGAGGGCGAGCGCGGCCGGTTCGATGACCTCGCCGAGCACCTCAGCGGCCTGCGCGAAGCGCTCCTCCTCCAGGAGGGCGTTGGAATGGGCGTACGCCGCCTTGATGTCCTCACGCAGCTGGGCGGGGACGGGGACCGGCTGGGCCCCCGGGTCGACGGCCGTCGGCGTCAGGCCACCGGCCGCCGGGGCCTGGGTGCGGGCCCGGGGTGCGAACGGGTGACGGAAGACTCCCGTCGGGTCGGGAGCACCGGCCGGCCCGGCGTCGGCCGCGCCCGGCTCCTGGCCCGGCGGTGGAAGGAACGGCAGCAGCCGCGCGTACACCTCCTGCGTGTCGGCGGGCCGCGCCTCCGGCGCCTTGCGCAGCAGGTGCAGGACCAGTTCCTCCAGCGCCTCGGGGACATCGCGCCGCAGCTGCCGCAGCGGGGTGGGGGCGGCGTTGACGTGCTGGTACATCACCAGGTACTCGCTGTCCGCCTCGAAGACAAGGTGCCCACTGAGGAGTTCGTGCAGCACACAGCCCAGCGCGTACAGATCGGTCTGCGGGGTGATGCGTCCGCCGCGCACCTGCTCGGGGGACATGTACTGGTGGGTGCCTATGGGGCTGCCCGTCGCGGTCAGCTTGGTGACGTCGGTGCGCAGAATCGCCGCGATGCCGAAGTCGAGGACTTTCACGGTGCCATCGCGGGCGACGAGGATGTTGCCCGGCTTGAGGTCGCGGTGGATGACCGGCACGTCGTGCGCGTACGACAGCACGGTCGCGACCTGCGCGGCGACGGCGGCCGCCCAGCTGACCGGCAGCGGGCGGCCGGGGTGAATGTAGGCGGACAGCGGTACGCCGTCGACCAGTTCCATGACGAGGAAGAGCCGCTCGTACGACTCGTCGAGCACCGCGTCGTACACCTGCGGCACGCCCGGGTGCTGGATGCGCGCGGTGATGCGGGCCTCGCGCTTGAACCGCTTGGCGAACTCCTCGGCCAACTGCGGGGAGATGACCGAAGCCTGCCGGATCAGCTTCACGGCGACCGGCCGGTCCAGCACGGCGTCATAGCCGCGCCACACATCGCCCATGCCGCCGTGGCTGAGCTCCTCCAAGAGCTCGTAGCGGTCGGAGATCGCCTCCTGCGGCACAGTGCCCCCGGTGTGCGTGTGGAACGGTCACAGTCAGGGGTCAAGTCATACCGCTACGTCGATCTTCCGTCCAGCGATTGCGAGGTGCGAGTGCGCGGTGACCGGTCAGCCTTTCGTCGGCAGGACGTACTCCGCCCAGACCGTCTTGCCGGGGCCGTTGGCGCGCGGGTGCCAGTCCCACCGGTGGGCGAGGTGCTCCACGAGGAGCAGCCCGCGTCCGGAGTCGCGGACCTCCGTCACTGCTCCTACGACGACGGGTACGCGCTCGGTACGGGTGTCGGTGACCTCGATGCGTACGGTCGTGGCGTCCCAGGCCACGGCTGAGGTTAGCGAGAGGTGGAAGTCGCGACCGGGGACCCGGCCGTGCCGGACGGCGTTCGCAGCGAGCTCGGCGACGATCAGCGTCAGGCAGTGGTGGGCGTCGCAGTCGTAGGGGATGCCCCAAGCATCGAGCCGCTGCCCCGCAAGACGCCGGGCGAGTCGCGCACCGCGCGGGGTGGAGCTGAACCGCATGGCGAAGTGGAGGGTGGGGACAGCGGGATTGACGATGCCGGAGAGGGGATTGGTCTCATCGTTCATGCCCTCAACGGTTCCGGCGGTGGCGTAGCGTGACCAGTGGTGACGCACCGCCGCGTGCGGGTTGTACGCGGCGGGGTGGTGAGGTGTACGCGGCGTACCGCGTGACGCGACTCGGGGCGCGGCGTTGGAACGGGGAGGCGGTGCCGATGGAACAGGGCGATGGCGTACGGGAAGACGCCGGGCCGAGGCCGGAGGACGAGCCAGGGTCTGGCGTGGTGACGGCGTTCGGGCGGCAGTTAAAGCTGCTGCGGGTCCGGGCGGGCCTAGAACGGCCGGAGTTCGGGAAGCTCACGGGCTACGCGGCCCAGTCGATCGCGTCCTTCGAGCAGGGACGGCGGATCCCTTCCCCCAGGTTCATCGACCGCGCGGACGAGGTGCTGGACGCCGGGGGCGTCCTCAAGGCGCTGACGGAGGAGGTGGGGCGGGCACAGTATCCGGCGTTCTTCCGGGACATGGCGCGGTTGGAGGCCGGTGCGGTCGGCCTGTACGTGTACGCGGCTCACGCTGTGCCGGGCCTGTTGCAGACGGAGGAGTATGCGAGGGCCGTCTTCCAGATGCAGCGCCCACTGCTGGATGACGACGTCATTGAACAGCGGTTGGCAGCCCGAATGACGCGGCAGGACGTCTTCACTCGCCGCCCAGCCCCACTGCTGAGCTTCATCATCGAGGAAGTGGTGCTGCGCAAGCCCATCGGTGGACGGGCAACGCTGCGTGGGCAGTTGGAGCAGATCCTGCTGGTTGGACAGAACCGCAACGTGGAGATTCAGCTTATGCCGACTGACCGAGAGGACCATGCTGGGCTGAGCGGACCCTTCAACCTAATTGACACCGCCGAGGGTCGACGTATCGCGTACACCGAGGTCCAGGACGACAGCCGCCTCTACACCAGCGTCGGAAAGATCCGTGAGCTCAACGCCCGATATGGCATCCTCCGGTCACAGGCGCTCACCCCTCGTGAGTCGCTGGCCTTCATCGAGGAACTGCTGGGAGAGAAATGAGCGTTCAGCGCGCCGAGGCGTCTGTGCCGGAGTCGGCCTGGTTCAAGAGCAGCTACAGCGGCGGCGGGGGTGGTGAGTGCCTGGAGGTCGCAGCCGCCCTGAACGCCGTACTCATCAGGGACTCGAAGGACCTGTCCGGACCGGTCCTGACAGTCACCCCCCAAGCATGGGCCGGGCTCGTTCGGCTGGCCGCCGACCAGACCATCTGAGCCCTACATTCGTAACCCTCGTGGGCGCTCAGTCGCACAGGCGGCCGGGCACCCACGGGGTCGGCGACGGCTGATTCGGGTCTCTAACGGTTCTGCTGCGGTATCACTGCGGTATTTCGCCGAGCTCAGTTGGCCGACTGGTCCTCGGCGTCGGACGGGGTAGACGTCGGCAGAGCATCCTCCTCCCGGAGCAGTTCGATCACGCCGATCGCGTCATCGTCCTGCGCGAGGTCGGCGTCGCCGTAGTTCGGGTCACCGGTCAGGTCCCCGCCTGACTTCTCGATCAAGAAGCGTTCGCGATACGCGTCGCGCGCCGAAACAGCGATTCGATCGATGAGCATGTAGCTCAGCCCAGCGCCAACAGCCATGCCAGCGATGGGCACGAACTGCCCGAGCTTCTTCTTCGGTAGCTGCTGCGCGAACTTCGCTGCGAAGGTCTGGGCGATCTTGGTGAGAACCTTCTCGTTCAACTTGGCCCAAGGAGCGTTCCTTACTAGCAACTGGGTGAGTTGAGACAGTTCGGCGTACGCGGCCGTCTTCGCGGATGTGCCCGTGGACATTCCGAGAGCAATCACGGACATCACGAAGAGTTCCTCTTCGGGATCGTTTGGGCCGTAGCCGTAGTAGAGAGCTGTGGCGGCGACCGTTCGAGTGGCAAGGGCGAGCATCATTGCAGTGTCGGCGGCCATCGCCCCGGCTACGGTTCCGAATCCGGGTGCGGCACCCGCCCCTGCACCGGCGATTGTTCCGGCGCTGGCGAGCACCTCTCCGCCTGTCACGGCTGCAGCGGATCCAAGGCCAGTTGCCGCTGCCGAGAGCGCGTGGCCGTACCGAACCAAATTGTGCCTCGCGACGTCATCGACGACCCGCAGGTCGAGCTCGCGGATCTCGTCCAACCCGGCGATATCGTGTCCGGCACGTCGAAACTGCTCAACGACTCGTCTCTTGCTCACTGTCCGGCTTGCGGTGTCTCCCACAGCCTTGCCGAGACCCCTTGCGGCTCCGCCGTAGGCGGCAACCACTTTGTCGGCACCCGGGGTGTTCATCGCCTTCTGGCCGAGCGAAGCGAGTCGGTCCCGGGCCGACTGCGGAAGTAGGTTCCTCGCCTGCTTGTTGAGGGAATCCGCCTTTCGCTTCTGGAGTCGGTCCCACTCAAGTTGTTCGTAAGCAGAGAGAATCATGTCGTCACCTCAGTATCAGAGTGCTTGGAAGCAGTCCCGCATGATCGCGGCCATGAGTCTGCGCCGCTGGGCGACGAACTCCTTGTAGCTTCCCGCTGTGACCTCAGCCAGATTCGCCGGGTCGCTACGGTGAGTGGCGTAACTCCCGTCCAGGGGACGCTAGTTAGTGCTGGTGAGTCTCCCGGGAGGAACATCATGAAGCAGAATACGCGTTCGCCGAGGTCTGTGGAAGATTCAAGGGACATCCTTGGGCGACGGGCTGAAGGAACCGCCCACTGCGGTGAATACCGCTTGGCCCCGGACCGTGATGCAGATCCAATGCCGTTTGAGGTGCCCGATCCTGCTGGCCCGAATGGCGGCGGCGAGTGCTTCTTCCTTGTGCTTTCCATCTCGTCCAGGCGGTGAGGGGCGATCCGGGCGAGCACCACGCGGACGGCGTCGGGGGTACGTTCGGGGCGCGGGACCAGCTCCGTGCAGTGGTCCGGCTGTGCTCACGACGTTCTCCAAAGGGCGCCCCGGCCGGCACGTCCAGCCGGGGCATACGCATCAGACGCCGTCGTCCAGGCCCTCTTCGCGGCGGATCATCCGCCACGCGGCCTTGCGGGCACTGCGGTCCAGGCTGGACTTGAAGCCCTTGTCGGGGCCGAAGTACTGGCGGCCCATGCCCGCGATGGTGTCGATGTGGTCGGCCATCTTGTCCGCGAAGACGTTGTCGAAGACGAGCCCAAAGTTGTCCTCGTCGTTGACGACGGCCGCCGCCCGCACCTTGGGGTCGGCCTTGGCCTCCTCGAATGGCCGGATGACGTCCTGCTCGGTGAACTCCGTGCCGAAGCGTTCGTTGAACTTGTCGATCAGCTGGGAGAGCAGCGACTTCTCCTCCTCCTTCGCGCCACCCGAGCCGTCACCAAAGCCTTTCATCATCGTCGCCCCCTCTGCCGTGAGGGAGACGTCGTACTCGCCGGTCTTCTCCACCCGCATATGGCTGAGGTCGATCTCTCCTATGTCCACGCCGCCGTCCGCGCGGCGCGGCAGCCGGTTGAGGAGGTAGCGGCCGTAGAGGTGCAGCCGCTCCAGCTCGGCGTCCCGGTAGGGGACGATCTGCGCCAGGAAGCCGTACTTCCTGACGTAGTCGTTGAGGTCGGCGCGGAAGTCCTCCGCCGTCTCCTGGTCGTCCTCATCCTCGCTTTCGAGGAGTGCCGAGAAGCGAGCCACGGCGGGGGAAAGCAGCCGGTAGAGCTCGGCGTGGAGCTTCTCCCACTTGGACTGTGAGCCTGCTGCCTTCTCCTTGGCGGCGAAGTACGCGGCAGCGAACTCGTCCATCTCCTGCCCGGACAGGATCGGCGCCTGCATGACCCGGCTCTGCGCGGTGTAGAGCAGGTTCGGGTCGGAGGGGAGGGTCATCGCCTCCTCGAAGTACGGGCGGAAGGAATCCTGTATGTCCTCGGCCTCGTTGACGAAGTCCAGCACGGCCAGGTCTGCCTGGGACTTACGCTCGGCGGTCCGGTTCAGCCGGGACAGCGTCTGGACAGCGGAGATGCCGGCCAGCGTCTTGTTGACGTACATCGTCGTCAGGAGCGGCTGGTCGAAACCGGTCTGGTACTTCTCCGCCACGACCAGGATCTTGTACTCCCGCTGGCCCGCGCCGCCGGCGCGGACCGCCTTGT
Source organism: Streptomyces sp. NBC_01537 (assembly GCF_045040445.1). NCBI lineage: Bacteria > Bacillati > Actinomycetota > Actinomycetes > Kitasatosporales > Streptomycetaceae > Streptomyces > Streptomyces sp. NBC_01537. The sequence goes on from NZ_CP109392.1 coordinate 3,532,798, forward strand.
CGTCGGCGCGCGTGTACGCGAACGCCTTCGGCAGCGCGCTCTCCGACAGGCCGCCGTTCTCCTTCGGCTCAGTGGTCTCCTCGCCGTCGACGGTGAGCGAGCCCGAGAAAGCGACCAGGACGCCCAGGTCGGGGTACTTGGTGTCGTAGTCCCGGTCCTTGATGTAGCTCTTGATCGCTCGCGCCATCTGCACGGCGGACTGCCGCGAGGCGGTGACGACCATCGACTTAGCCCGCCCGCCGATGCGACCACGGCTGTGCGCCACGAAGTGCTCCACGATCACTTGGGCGTGCTGAGCAACCGTCGAGTCATGGGTCAGCGCGTACCGGGCGAGCAGGCTGTTCGCCTTCGACGGGTCGACCTCCCGCTCGTCGGGGTTCCGGTTCACCAGCTTCCAGTACGTGTTGTACGTGACGTAGTTGCGCAACGGGTCGAGGATGAACCCTTCCTCGATCGCCTGCCGCATGGAGTATGTGTGGAAGGGCCGGTAGGTCGCCCTGCCGTCGATGTCCTGGAGTGTGCCAAAGAGTTCGAGGGTCTTGGCCTTGGGCGTGGCAGTGAAGGCGAAATAGGAGAGGTTCGCGGCGCGAGAGCGCTGCTCGGCCTTCTTCCTGAGCTGCTCGTCGAGGGTGGCGGCCGGGGCCTTGACCGTGGTCGCGCCCTCGTCGTCCGAGTCGGAGTCCAGGCCGAGGTCGCGCAGTGCGGACCGTACGGCGGTGGCGGCGTCGCCGGACTGCGAGGAGTGCGCCTCGTCCACGATGATCGCGAACCGGCTGCCCTGGATCTCGGTGGGGTTGCGCTGGAGGTAGTCGAGCAGCGCCGGGAAGGAGTGCAGGGTGACCGTGACAATCTTCCCCGTGTCGCGGGAGAGGGCCTTGGCGAGTTGCTCGCCCTTCGCTCCGAGCTTCTCGTCGATCTTTACCACGAGACCTGCGGTCTGCTCGAAATTGCCGACGGTTTCGCGGAGCTGGGCGTCCAGGTTGCGGCGGTCGGTGATGACGATGACCTTGTCGAAGACCGGCACGCCCGGCTTGAGGCCCTTGGCCACGGCCTCAGCGTCGAGCTCGCCGGGGTCGGTGGGGGTGTGCAGGTCGCTGAGGCGGTGAGCGAGCCAGCCGATGGTGTTCGACTTGCCCGAGCCGGCCGAAGCCATGACCAGGTAGTCGTGCCCCGCCCCGTGGGTGGCGGCGTGCGCGGTGAGCTTCTTGACCGCGTCCCACTGCTGGAACCGTGGGAAGACCATCGTCTTGGTGCTGCCGCCGCCGGGCGTCTTGCTCTTGTGCAGGTGCACGAACCGCTGGAGCAGGTCTAGCCAGTTGTCCGGCTGCCAGACCTGCTCCCAGAGATACGAGGTCGCGTACATGCCGAAGGCGGTCGGGTCCGGGTTGCCGGCGCCGCCCGGCTGGCCGGGCCCGTTGGAGCCGGTGTTGAAGGGGAGGAAGCGGGTGTTCTTGCCCTTGAGTTGGGTGGCAACGAAGACCAGGTCCGGGTCCACGGCAAAGTTGGCCACGACGCGGCGCGTGAAGATCAGCTCGGTCGGGTCGCGGTCGGTGCGGTACTGCTCCTTTGCGTGCTCCACGCCCTGCTTAGTCAGCGGGTTCTTCAACTCGGCCGTGGCGACGGGGATTCCGTTGAGGAAGAGGGTGAGGTCAAGCCGGTTGCCCCAGTCCGCTTGTTTCGTCGCATACTCGAGTTCGCGGACGACGGTGAGGCGGTTGGCCCTGTAGCCGTCAAGGATGGAATCGTGGGCGACGAGGTTCGGCTTGAAGTAGGCGACGCGGAGAAGGACGCCGCGGTCCTTGACGCCGTTGCGGAGGACGTCCAAGAGGCCGTTGGTGGCGATGGCCTGGTCGACGCGACCGGCGAATCCGCGCTGGGCCTCGTTCGGGTCGCTGCCGTAAACGGTCAGCAGCTCGTTCCATTCGTCGGGCTGGGTGGCCCCTATGAAGGTGAACAACTCGTTGGTGTCCAGGCCGAGATCGGCCCGGTAGTCCTGCGGGCGTGCCTCGCGCCAGCCACGCTCGACCAGGGCAGCGACGATTGCGTCGCTGAAGGCAGACTCGGTGTGGATGGGGCTCATCGCGGCACTCCGCCCGTTACGTTGCGCCCGCTGGCGGTAGTTACGTCGAACTGGCCGGTTACGGCGGCTGTGATCAGGGCTTGGCGACGTTCGGCCGCCAGCGCTTTGGAGCGCTCAACTGCATTGCGGAGTGGGCGCAGCTTGATAATCCACGCGCCAATTTCCCGCTGCTCTGGCGCCGGGACAACGGGGACGGGGATTCTTCCGAAGAGGTCCCAGTTGCGAAAGTCAACCGCCCGCTCCCGCGTGCTAGTTGCAAAATTTCCCAGGTATCCCTGGATGGCAAGAAGTCGAAGGAATCTACCCATGAAATGCGCATCACCATCCCCGGACAGGACGCACACATGGTAAACGGGACTGCAATTCCCGTTCGATTCCGACGTTCCGATAGCTCCAGCAAAGCCATCAAGGCCATGGACCACCACGTCCCCTGCTTGGACGTATTGCCCCTGCGCCTCCGTGGACGCGGAGAGAGTGTACCCCTCAGCCCGCCGTTGGCCACGCTCCGTCACCTGACCATCCCTGAAGGCGGTGACAATACCCTCGTTCTTGACAGCTGGCCGGATCACCTTGATCAGGATTCGGCGAATCGGCAGAACAGGAGTACCCGTCGAGTACCGAACAAGTTGACTCGCTCCCACCTGTTCCAGGATGCGGCTATTAATTCGCTCTTCCATGAGCGAAATAAGGCGAAGCTTTTTGGAAATTAGATCGTCGATCTTCCCGACCTCGACGTCGAGGAAGTCGGCAATGCGCCGCTGCTCCTCCAACGGAGCATTTCGGATGGGGGCGCCAAGAACAATCGTCGTATTTAGATTCCCCATGGTGCTGCCGACAGCTCGCTGCTCGAAGTAGCTCCGAATTTCAGCGCTCTGCAATGCGTATCCAGCAAAATGCGGATCTAGTTGGTCATGATTCACGCGTACCCGAATAGATCCTGTACCGCATAGCCATCCCTCTTCTCGTCCGGAAACAACAGCGGCACGCCCAAGCTCTCCTCGGCGCGCGAACACTAGATCACCGGCGCGGAGACGATGCACTCTCAGACGATGTGAGGTTTCCTCACTAACTGTTGAAAATCGATCAGCAACTAGTCGCCCATCTTTGATGTTGGACGGATTGATGACCGGAACTCCGTCTTCGATGTACTCCTCCGAATGCAGTTGCGAACCAAATGGCCCTGTCTGCGCTTCCTCAGCGAAAGCCTTGAGTGGCAGCGTAGCCTTCGTCACCCTGTCACCTCCCCCAGCAGAGCCTGAATCTCCGCCTCTAGTGACTTCAATTCCGCATCAATTTCCACCAACGGCCTCGGCGGCTCGTACACGTAGAAATGCCGAGTGACCGGAATCTCGTACCCGATCTTCGTCTTCGTGTGGTCGATCCAAGCATCCGGGACGTGCGGCAGCACCTCGCGCTTGAGGTAGTCCTCGACGTCCTCGCCGAGCGGGACGTTCTCGTAGTCCCGGAGGTCCGCATCCGGCTCCGGCGCGCCCTTGATCTTCTGGACCTCGCCTTCGGCATCCCGTACCCCGACTGCCTCCCGTACCGCCTTCGCAAAGGGCGCACCGGAGGGCCACGTCAGGCCGGCCGCCACGACCGCGTCCTTGAGTGCGATGAACGCCTCGGACTTCGTCATCCACGACGAGCCGAGCAACGGGCGCAGGGCCGCCACGAACTCCTCGCTCCGCTCCAGCCTCGCCACCGGCTTGGACTCCGCCAGCGCCGCCAACGTCGCCTCCGTAACGTCGAAGCGCAGCTTCAGCGGACGTTCGACGGTGATGCGCTGGTAGCCGAAGTCCTCGTTGGCGAAGACCTTGACCTTGCCGTGCAGCGGGTGCGCGGGGTCCTTGGCGACCTGGACGGCTTCCGCGTACAGCCGCGTGATGTCGCCGATGTGGTTGGTGCGGCCGTTCGTCCCGTCGCCCAACTCCTTGCGCTTGTCGCCCAGCGACTTGCGCATTTTCTGCCAGTAATCGCGCGCGTCCAGCAGCACGACCTTGCCCTTGTGGTCGGCGTCCTTGCGGTTGGTGAGGATCCAGAAGTAGGTCGAGATGCCGGTGTTGTAGAAGAGCTGGTCGGGGAGGGCCACGATCGCCTCCAGCCAGTCGTTCTCCAGGATCCAGCGGCGGATGTTGGACTCACCGGACTCGGCCGCGCCCGAGAAGAGCGGCGAGCCGTTGAAAACGATGGCGATGCGGGAGCCGCCCCCACCGTTCACGTCGACCGGCTTCATCATCGAGATCATGTGCTGGAGGAAGAGGAACGAGCCGTCGTTGATGCGTGGCAGGCCCGCGCCGAAGCGGCCCGCGTCGCCGAGCGACTTGTGCTCGTACTCGACCTCGTCCTTGACCTTCTTCCACTCCACGCCGAACGGCGGGTTGGCGAGGAGGTAGTCGAACCTCTTTCGGGAGTGCCCGGGGTCGCTGAAGGAGTTGCCGAAGGCGATGTTCTCCGGGTCCTGGCCCTTGATCATGAGGTCGGACCGGCAGATCGCCCAGGACTCGGGGTTGAGCTCCTGCCCGTACACCTCGACCGTCGCGCCAGGGTTGAGGGCCTTGATGCGGTCGTCCGCCGCGCTGAGCATGCCGCCCGTGCCGCAGGCCGGGTCCATGACCGTACGCACGACGCCGGGCAGCATCAGCGCGTCCGCGTCGGGGGCCACCAGCAGGTTGACCATCAGCTTGATGACCTCGCGCGGGGTGAAGTGCTCACCCGCGGTCTCGTTCGACTGCTCGGCGAAGCGGCGGATCAGCTCCTCGAAGATGTAGCCCATGTTGTGGTTGGGCACGACATCGGGATGCAGGTCGAGGTCGGTGAACTTGCCGATGACCTGGTAGAGCAGGTTCGCGCCGTCGAGCTTCCTGACCTGCTGGTTGAACTCGTACTTGTCGAGGACCTCGCGGGCGTTGTCGGAGAAGGCGCCGACGTAGATCTGCAGGTTCTTCGCCGCGTTCTGCGGGTCGGCAGCGATCTTCCGCAGCGTGAGGTCGCTCTTGTTGTAGAAGGAGTGGCCGGAAGCGCGGCGCAGGAAGTGGCCAGGGTCCATCTCCTGGCCCGCGAACTTGGCGACGGTCGCGACGACCTCGTCGCGCGTCGGCTCCAGGACGCACTCCAGGCGGCGCAGCACGGTGAACGGCAGGATGACCTTGCCGTAGTCGGACTGTTTGTAGTCGCCGCGCAGAAGGTCGGCGACGGACCAGGCGTGGTTCGCCAGTTCCGTGTGCTTGCTGCTGTTCAAGGGGTTCCCCGGTTCCTTCCGAGCAGTCCCGCCTGCCCGCCTGGTGGCGGTGACGGTACGGACAAGTGTGGTGGAGGTGGGCATGCCGTGGTGCCGTTCAGCCCGACTGGCCGTGCCCCTGACCGTCAGGCGGGAGGAGCGCACCGGCCGCCAGTCCGGCGACCAGCGCACGCCCTGTCTCCTCGGCGAGGTCGGCCGCGGCACGGGCGGCGGACCGCAGTTCGTGAATGTGCCGGAACGCCTCGCCGTAGCGCCGCTGTTCCTCCAACGGCAGCAGCGGAACGCGCAGCCGTCCCGGCTGGATGTGGAGGATCGTGCTGCCGGTGGAGGCGGTGGCGAGGTTGTCCTCGGAGCCCAGGAAGCCGGCGAGGAACCATGGGTCGAGCCGCCCGCCGTCCGCCCGCAACAGGTGTACGTCGTGGCCCAGCAGAACTCCGGCGTCCGCGTCGTCGGCGACTCGGGCCATGAGTCCGTGCTCCTCGGCGAGCGCGCGTACGAGTACGTCACCGGCGGCGATGACCGGGGCGGACTCGATAGGGAGGGTGGCAAGTTCGCCGGACGCCGGTAGGCCGCGGGCGATGTCGTGACCTGTGAGGACGGGTCGGCCCGCGTGCCGGGCCCGCCAGGTCTCGTCGCGGGACTCCCGGCTGTCGGGCACGGCGCGGAGGATCTCCAGTGCGCCGCCCCGGGCGAGGTCGGAGGCCGTCGCCGTACGCCATTCGCGCGCCATGTCACCGGCCGGCTTCCAGGCTCCGCGGTCGGCGGCGCGGGCCAGGGTGTCGGCGTATCCGGTGAGTCGGCGCAGTGACGCGCCGGTGTGGCGGGCGGTCGCGGCCGGATCGATGTCGGCGGCCGTGGCGCGGACTTGGCGGGCCGGGGTGAGGTCGACGAACTCGTCGAGGAGGTCGACGACCGGGACGGCGCGGGCTGTTCCGGGGGCGTCGGCGAACGTGTCGGGGGCCTTGGCGAAAGCCGTCCATCGGGGGACGACTGCGGCGCTGAGCTGGTCCCAGTCGATTGGGCCTCGCTTGCCGCGCCCTCGGGCCGTCCCGCGACCGCGTCGGTCGTCGTTGCCGTCGCTCGCGCCGCCCACGCCGCCCGCGTCGACGAAGAGCACCGATTTCCGCTCCTGGCCGCCCGGTTCAGGTCGTTGCAGCACCCACACCTGGAGCCCGATGTGCAGGGGCTGGGCGGCCCCCGGAGGCAAGCCGATCACGGCACGCAGGGCGCCGCTGCGGACGAGTTCCGCACGGATCCGACGACCAGACGTACGGGAGGCGGAGGCCGGCGGCAGCATCAGCACGGCGTACCCGCCGGGGACGAGGTGGGCCAGGGCGTGCTGTACCCAGGCCAGTTCTGACTCGGCGCGCGGCGGGACGCCGTAGGCCCAGCGTGGGTCGTACGCCAGCTCCTCATGTCCCCAGTCGCGGTCGCCGTACGGCGGGTTGCAGAGCACCGCGTCGACCAGAAGGTCCGGGAACGCGTCGGAGCGCAGGCTGTCCCCTGCCTGCACGACCACCTCGGCGTCGGGTGCGGCGAGCAGCAGCCCGACGGCGCTGCGCTGCGCCTGCACCGGCACGGAGTCCTGTCCGTACAAGCCATCCGCGCCGAGCAGATGGGCCTGCAGCAGCAAAGTCCCGCTGCCACATGCGGGGTCGAGGACACGGACGGGGAGGGAAGCGGCCGAGTCGGGGGTGGTGGTGGCCAGGCGTGCCATCAATTCGGCCAGCACCACGGGAGTCTCGTACGTGCCGCTGGCAGCGCTGTCCTCCAACTCGCGCTCAGCCAGAACACGCAACGTCGCCTGGCCGCCCGCGCCGCGTACGCAGAGAACCAGGGCGCGCAGGACATCCGCGTCCTTCGGCTCGTAGCGCAGGCTCGCCGTGCCGGGGACCGTGTCGGCGAGTTCGGCGGCTGTTGAGTCCGCTCGGGCCACGAGATCCGCGTCGGACAGTCCGGCGAGGGCGGTGAGCTCGTCCTCACTCCGACGGGACGCGGCGAGTACCAGCGGAAGCAGCCGGGCCGCCACGCCGCTTCCTGCCCCGTGCAGCCGCAGCGTGGTGCGCAGTTCTTCCGAGGGCGTGGCGGCGACGGACTGGCCACGGGCCTGCAGCCAGGCGCGTACCTGCTCCAGGTCGTAGAGGGGACTGGTTTCGGTGCCGCCGGACGGAGCCGGGAAGTCGTCATGCCTGCGACGCCAGTTGCTGACGGTGGCGCGCGTAACACCCGCGATGCGCGAGACCTCCGCTGCTGTCACCTCTGCTGATGGCTTTGGCATGGGCTCCTGGACCTTTCTGGAGTGAACAGTAAACACCCTATGCCATGCGTCAAATCCGTCAAGACGTTTGACGGTGCTTTCACGTTCATGCTTACCTGTAGAAGCTTCCAGGGTGAGGTGCTCCTCTGCGCGCCCTTCTGTGAGGCATGCGCCGAGGCGGCCTGATCCATGGCCTCGCCTGCCGCGCCCAACCGATCGGAGCAGGAAACATGAACCCGACCACGCCGCCCTTCGGCCCTTCTCGCGCCTACGGCCCCATACCGCAGCCGCCCGCCCCGAAGCGGTCGCGTCGCAAGGCCTGGCTCACCTACGGCGCGACCGCGCTCGTCGCCTTCTCCCTCGGCAGCGGAATCGGGAGTGCCAGCGGCAAGAACGGCACGGCCGCCGCTGCCACCCCGGCCGACTCCGCGAAGCCGCGACCTGCGGTGACGGCCACGGTCACCGCCGAGGCGGCCCCCGCACCGACCGTGACCGAGACAGTGACCGCGACCGCCAAGCCGAAGAAGACCAAGAGACCTGGCCCGTCGACCAGCTTCGCGGGGGACGGCGAATACCTGGTCGGCACGGACATCGCAGCCGGGACCTACAAGACCGCCGGCCCTGCGGACTCCTGGGGCTGTTACTGGGAGCGGGCCAAGGACTCCAGCGGTGACTTCGACTCGATCATCGCCAACAACAACCTCCAAGGATCGGGCCTGGTGACCCTCCGCAAGGGCGAGGTCTTCAAGACCAACGGCTGTCAGAAGTGGACGAAGGCCGGCTGATCCGGGCTCTCAGGTCGGGCGGTCGCCCCGTTGACGATCTCGTGGCCCGGGCCCGGTCGAGTCGCTACGGTTGAGCCATGACCGCGCTGCCCGGCTGGATGCGCCCGCCGCGCGCGGAAGGCTGGTTCGCGGAGGACCTGGACCGCCTCCCCGAGGCGCCTCGCCACACCGAGCTCATCGACGGAGCCCTCGTCTTCATGATGTGGCCCCAGCGGTGGTGGCACGGCCACCTCGTCACCATGCTCACCGTCGCCCTCATGGAGCAGGCACCTGCCGATGTCAGCGTCGGCCGCGAGATGACCATAAAGCTCGACGAGCGAAACCGGCCCGAACCGGATCTCCTGTTGACGACGGCCGACTACGACGGAGACCGTACCTGGTTCACACCGAACGAGGTACGACTCGTCATCGAGGTCGTCTCACCCGAGTCCGCGCACCGGGACCGGACGGTCAAGCTCCGCAAGTACGCAGAGGCCGGCATCCCGCACTACTGGTGCGTCGAGGACGAGAGCGGCGCTCCCGTCGTCCACGTCTACGAACTCGACGAACCGACCGGCGCCTATGCACCTGCCGGTATCTTCCGAGGCGTCCTGGAACTCACCTTGCCCTTCGAGATCAGCCTGGACCTCGACAAGCTCACCCCACCACGGCGCAGCTAGAGGTCAGCACCAAGTCAGCACGCCATCTCCGTCGGGCGCGGCACCGTCGCATCCGGGTCCCTTTGCTCACGTTGCGATGGCTGGGAACTGCAAGGTCAGCAGAGCCATGTCGTCATGTCCGTCGCTGGGGTGGTTGTCGGCCAGGGTCCGGCACAGCCGGTCCAGGGGCTGCCCTGCGTTGGCCGACGCGACGGCCGCGATGGTGTGGAGTCCAGCGTCCAGGGGGTGTCCGGGCTGTTCGACGAGGCCGTCGGTGAACAGGATGACGGTGGTCGCGGGGGCCAGCGAGTGGGTGTGGTCGGGCCGGGGCCGCCCGGCGTCGACGCCGAGGGGGATGCCGGGGTCCGCGTACAGGTAGCGGGTGGCACCGTCGGGCAGGAGCAGCAGCGGCGGCAGGTGTCCGGCGGTGCTCCAGCGCAGCATCCAGTGCCGGCAGTCCGGGCCGGGGGGTTCGATACGGGCCAGGCACGCGGTCGTCATGGCGCCCTCGGTGATCGCCAGCAGCGTACGGTCGAGCTGGGTGAGGATGGCGCTGGGCGGGGTGCACCGGTCGTAGGCCAGGGCGCGCAGCATGTTGCGGATCTGGGCCATGGCGGCCGCGGCGTACAGGTCGTGGCCGATCACATCGCCGATGATGGCTGCGCAGGCGCCGTCGGGCAGGAGCAGGGCGTCGTACCAGTCTCCGCCGAGGTGGGCGGGCGCGACAGCAGGGCGGTAGACCGCCGCAGCGGTGAAGGGACGCAGATCGGGCAGCTGGGGCAGAAGCAGGCGCTGGAACTGCTCGGCGTTGCGCTGCACACGCTGGTACAGGCGGGCATTCTCGATGGCTACCCCGGCCGCGCCGGCCAGCGCCACCACGACGGCCTCGTCATCGGTGTCGAAGGGCCGCCCGCCCCGCTTGTTGGTAAGGTACAGGTTGCCGTACACCCGCCCGCGCACGGTGATCGCGACCCCGAGCAGGGAGTGCATGCGCGGGTGGCCGGGCGGGAAACCGGAGTGCCCGGGATGGGTGGGGACGTCGGCGATCCGCAGCGGTCCGGGGCGGCGGAGCAGTTGCCCGAGCAGTCCCTTGCCGGAGGGCAGGGGGCACTGGTCCATCCGGGCCTGCTGCCCTTCGCTCAGCCCGACGAAGACGAAGTCCGACAGCCGCACGCCGTCCTCGTCCAGGACGGCCAGCGCGCCGTAACGGGCGTCGACCAGCTCAATCGCGGTGGTGGCGATCCGGTGCAGCACCACGTCCGGGTCCAGTTCGCGGCTGATGGCCAGCACAGCGTCCAGCAGCCCCTGCCACTGCTCCTGGAGGCGGGAGGGGTTCGCCAGCCGCTCGGCCATGGCCCGCGGCCCGGGATCCGCGGCGGGTTCGGGCCGGCGCTTCTCCGTCCCTGATGCCGATGGCCGATATCGCCGGTTCATGGCCGCAGCCCTTCCGCTCAGCCTCTCGGCAGAACGACGGTGCACTCGATGTCGACCGCGTCACGGACCTTCAGGGCGCCGAGGAGGCCTGAATACGGCTTGATGCCCCACTCGGACTGGACGACGCTCGCCTTGCCGACCACGGTGAATTCGTCCTGCCGCCGGACCTCCAGGCGCAGCGGATGCGTCTGACCGGCCAGGTCCAGATCACCGAGGACCACGGCGCTGTCGCCGTGCGGCCCGACAGGCTCCAAACGTCTGGTGGTGAACACGGCACGCCCGTGACGGTCGAGTCCCAGCACCTTGTGCATGGTCTGCCGGATCTGCCGCCTGTCCCCGTCACTGAGCGGCTTGACGCCGCCCGTGCCCTCCACGACCGCCAGCGCCCCGAGCTCCACCTCGACCGACGCCGCCGGCGCCGCGGCCGGATCCGCCGGCACGGTCACCCGGCCCCGCCACTCGGAGGCCTCGATGACCAGATCATGCCCGACCCGTGCCGCCGCGCCCTCCCGGTACGTACGCACGACGAGCCGACCGGTCCCCGGACCGATCTCGTACTCACCCGCCGCCACCGCCACGGTCCCGGTCACGGCTCCAGCCTACGACTGCGCCGAAGGGCCGGCACCGATGGCGGCTTCGACGTGCGAGGGACGCCGGACAGGCACTAGACGTTGAAGCGGAACTCCACCACATCGCCGCCGTGCATGACGTAGTCCTTGCCCTGGATGCGCGCCTTGCTCTTGGAGCGGGCCTCGCAGATGGAGCCGCATGCGACGAGGTCGTCGAAGGAGACGATCTCGGCCTTGATGAAGCCCTTCTGGAAGTCGGTGAGGTAGGTCTGGAGGCCGAGGGTGTCGAAGCCGACGCGGCCGAGGGTGGCCATGCCGGGCTCTTCCTAGGCGCAAGCAGAGAGGCGGGCTCAAGTATCCCGACATCCATGCGCCGGTCATCGGGCGGCACGATACGCCCGCGTCCGACGGACGAAATGGCTAGGGTCGCAGCATGACCGCACTGCCCGGCTGGATGCGCCCGCCTCGCCCGGAAGGCTGGTTCGCGGAGGACCTGGACCGCCTCCCGGAAGCGCCGCGCCACACCGAGCTGATCGACGGGGCCCTCGTATTCATGATGTGGCCCCAGCGCTGGTGGCACGGAGAGATCGTCACCGACCTCACGCTTGCCCTCAGGGCACAGGCCCCGTCGGGATTCAAGCCACGACCCCGTATGACCCTGACTGCACCTGGTTCGCTCCGGAAGACGTCCAGCTCGTCATCGAGGTCGTCTCCCCCGAGTCCGCCCACCGCGAGCGGACAGTAAAGCTGCGCAAGTACGCCGAGGCGGGAATCCGGCACTACTGGTGCATCGAGGACGAGGACACGTCCCCGCCGTGCACGTCTACGAACTCGATGAGCCGACCAGGTCGTACGCACCAGCAGGAATCTTCCGCCACACGCTCAAGCGGTCCCTGCCATTCGAGATCAGCCTCGATCTGGACAAACTCGCGCCCGGTCGTAGCGACTGACACAGAGCTTCCGGGTCAGCACCAAGTCAGAACGGATCCAGCTTGGCGTCGGACGGCCCGTCCGGAATCACCCAGTCGCCGAAGCCCGGCTCGAGGGGGATGGCGAGGGGGATGGCGAGGGGGATGGCGAGGCGGATGGCGAGTTCTGGTACGCGCGGTCGCAGTACGGCCAGTCCCCGAAGTCCTTGGCAGACTTCCACAGACGGTACGCGGCCTGGATGTTCCACTCCGGATCAAGGGCCTTGCGCGGTGTGCCCCCCAACTCGCGCAGCCTGGCGTCAGAGATCTGGAAGAGCCCCCAGTTCCTTGTGCCATTGGTGTTCGGCAGTATGTGCAACGGGTCGAGGAAGGACTGGCAGTCGGCGATGGCCACCGCGTGGTCGGGCTCTTCGGAGAACACCTCGCGGACCCGCTTGCGTACCTTGTCCGGCGTCCAGGTGGTCATCCGCACCTTCGGTTCGTAGAGCGCCTTCTTGGTCTCCTCCCCGACCACCCCGTTGGGGCTGATGCCGGACAGCACCTGGAAAGCGGTCACGCGTCTCAGCGTCTGCGGCCCGAATTCGCTGTCCACCCCGATGTCCGCCCCGACCCGCGCGAGAAGCCGCTGTACCTCCCCCACACAGGCGTCGTGCTGGCCCAGGTTCACCGGCTGGGCACACGCCTCGGAGAATAAGAGACGTCCGTCGTCGTCCCCGGCGCCGGTGCTCCCCAGGACCGTCGTCGTGCCCACCGTGGCCCACGCCGCCCCCAGTGCCAGGACCAGCGCGGCCGCACCGAGGACCAGTGGCTTTCGTCGCCGCCGCGTCACGTCTCCGGGCGCCAGCAGCACCGGCTCAAGGTTCGTCGTCTTCCGGGGCCCGGAATGCGGGAGAGGCTGAGGCTGGGGCTGGGGCTCGGGCTCGGGCTCGGATTCAGGTTCCGGCGACTGGACCGAGCCCCGGCTGGCATCCGCCAGAGCCCAGAGCCGGTGCAGACGTCGGAGTTCCTCCGGTGAGGCCCCGCAGGCCGCAGCGAACCGGTGTGCCGACCCATAATCCTGCGGGACATAAGAGCCCGAACAGTAGCGGTGCAGGCTGGAGCTGCTGATACCGGTCTTCTGGGCAAGCGTTTCGTAGCTGAGATCCGCGCGCTTTTTCAACGCCCGCAGGCAGGCGGCGAACTCGTCGAATTCCTCAGTCTGAGCCATGGCGATCCACCCCTCGGTCCCCTACCGCCGCCAGGCCGACTCCCCGCCCCCGAGGCCCTGCGTTCGCGCCTCATCAGGCCCGGTTGAGTCAAGCTCACAGGCCCATCGACGCACCGGTGTTCGATCCCGGCGACCGGATCATAGCCCTCCGGGCACGCGCGCGTCCCACGTGCGTCCCAACAGGTCATCCCAAGCGCCAGGTCACCGAGGTCGCGGCGTCCCAGCGTCCCATCCGGCGCTGATCACCTGTCGGTGAACTACGGCGCCTGCCAGTGTCTGCGTCGCTGGACCGGGGCATGACACGGCACCCCACGGGGGGGGCTCAGCAGCGCCGGCTTCGGCGGGCAGGCAGCCCGACAACGCACCAGAGAGGAAGCACCGATGAAGTCGATCTCCCGCTTCACCGCGACACCCCGCACCAAAGGCCGGACCGCAGGCATCCGCCGGTCCCTGAGCGTCCTCGCCGCCACGGGCGCCCTTGCCGCGGCCGCCGTCACTTTCGCTCCCTCCGCGCAAGCCGACAGCAGCATCTGCAACCCCGGCTGCGAGGCGGCGGCGGACTTCCAGTCGTACGGTGAGGTCTTCACCGTCCACGACTACGATGCGGACGGGTACTCCACGGTCGGGTACATCTACAGCTACAGCCCCGGCGACCAGTACACCCACACCTGCCTGAACACCAACGGCGCCGCCGGAGCGGCGAAGACATGCAACTACGAGTTCGAGGAGGACTACCTCGTCTCGTACCAGGTGTGCAAGTACAAGACCAGCACCGGTCTCGACTACGACTGCAGCGGAGTGGTGTACGACTACTCGTGACGCCTGAGTGTCCTGGGTGGTGTGGGCGGCCCGCAGCAGCTTCGGGCCGCCCACGCGCACACCATCCGCTGTATCACCCGCTAGACGTTGAAGCGGAACTCCACCACATCGCCGTCCTGCATGACGTACTCCTTGCCCTCGATGCGGGCCTTGCCCTTGGAGCGGGCCTCGGGGATGGAGCCGCATTCGACGAGGTCGTCGAAGGAGACGATCTCGGCCTTGATGAAGCCCTTCTGGAAGTCGGTGTGGATGACACCGGCGGCCTCGGGGGCGGTGGCGCCCTTTTTGATGGTCCAGGCGCGGACTTCCTTGGGGCCGGCGGTGAGGTAGGTCTGGAGGCCGAGGGTGTCGAAGCCGACGCGGCCGAGGGTGGCCATGCCGGGCTCTTCCTGGCCCATGGACTGGAGCAGCTCAAGGGCTTCGTCGTCGTCGAGTTCGATGAGCTCGGACTCGATCTTGGCGTTGAGGAAGATGGCCTCGGCGGGGGCGACGAGGGCGCGCTGCTCGGCCTTGAAGTCCTCGTTGACCAGCTCGTCCTCGTCGACGTTGAAGACGTAGAGGAAGGGCTTGATGGTGAGGAGGTGGAGCTCGTGGAGGAGCTTGGCCTGCTCGGTACCGGCGGTGATGCCGGCGGAGAAGAGGGTGCGGCCCTCTTCGAGGATCTTCTGGGCGTCGAGGACGGCGGCGAGGACGGCGGCCTTGTCCTTGTGGAGGCGGGAATCCTTGGTGAGCCGGGGAAGGGCCTTCTCGACGGACTGCATGTCGGCGAGGATCAGCTCGGTGTTGATGGTCTCGATGTCGTCCTTGGGGGACACCTTGCCGTCGACGTGGACGACGTCGGGGTCGACGAAGGCGCGGATGACCTGGCAGATCGCGTCGGACTCGCGGATGTGGGCGAGGAACTTGTTGCCCAGGCCCTCGCCCTCGGAGGCGCCACGGACGATGCCGGCGATGTCGACGAAGTCGACGGTGGCGGGGAGGATCTTCTGGGAGCCGAAGATCTTCGCGAGGACGGCGAGCCGGGGATCGGGGACGCCGACGACGCCGACGTTGGGCTCGATGGTGGCGAACGGGTAGTTGGCCGCCAGCACGTCGTTCTTGGTCAGGGCGTTGAAAAGGGTCGACTTGCCGACATTCGGCAGGCCGACGATTCCGATCGTGAGCGACACGTGGCGACTTCCCGTAGCGATGTGGAGCGAGGCGGGTGGAAGCAAACAGTCTACGGGGCACACCGTGCGGCCCGCTCCGGCCTCATATCAGGTCGAACACTGCGACAAGGGCGGCGAAAAGGCGTGTCCTGCCCCTGTTTTCCCTGCCTTGCGCGCCTACTTTGGGTACGTGGAGCAACACACTGCGCGCACACAGTCCTCGGCACCCCGTCTTCCGCGCCCCCGCGAGACCCGGGTCGGCGCCACCGCCCCCGCGTCGCTGCGCAGACCGGAATCCCGGCTCACCGCGCTGGGCACGGGCCTGGGGCTGACGGCCGTCACGCTGGCCGGCGGGGCGGTGGAGACGCTGTTCGCCGGGGAGCCGGGGGCGTTCTTCGGGGTGTGGTTCGTGCTGGCGTGCATCGCGGCCGCGGTGTTCGTACGGCCGTACGACCTGTCGGCGGCGCCGATCGCCGCGCCGATCGCGTTCGCGGTGACCGTGGTGCTGACCGCGGACAGCGGTGAGGGCGGGGTGGCAGGGCACGCGATGGGCGCGATCACGGCGCTGGCGCTGCTGACGGGATGGCTGTACGCGGGGACGCTGTGCGCGGCCGCCATCGCCGCCGTACGCAAGGTGGCGTACGTACGGCGACAGCGGCGGCGGTGACTGGGGCCTGTTCTAGTCCTGTGCGGCGGCGGCCGCGGCGGCCATGGCCGCGCCGACGATGCCCGCGTTGTTCTGGAGGGCGGCCGGGACGATCTCAGCGCGGATGCCCTCGATCAGGGGCAGGAACTTGGCCGACTTGCGGCTCACGCCGCCGCCGATGACGAACAGCTCGGGCGAGAAGAGCATCTCGACGTGGGCGAGGTACTTCTGGACGCGGTGAGCCCAGTGCTCCCAGGTGAGCTCCTCGTCCTCCTTGGCCTTGGTGGAGGCCTTCTTCTCGGCGTCGTGGCCGTGCAGCTCGAGGTGGCCGAGCTCGGTGTTGGCGAGCAGGCGGCCGTCGGTGAAGACGGCGCTGCCGATGCCGGTGCCGAGGGTGAGCATGATGACCGTGCCCTTGCGGCCGCGGCCGGCGCCGAAGGCCATCTCGGCGATGCCGGCCGCGTCAGCGTCGTTGAGCAGGGTGACGGGGGCGCCGACCCGCTCGGAGAGCAGCTTGGCGGCGTCCAGGCCGAGCCAGCCCTGGTCGACGTTGGCGGCCGTGCGGGTCGTGCCGTTCGTGACGACGCCCGGGTAGGTCGCGCCTATCGGGCCCGACCAGCCGAAGTGCTCCACGACCTGCCCGACGCAGTCCACGACCGCCTCAGGGGTGGCCGGGTGCGGGGTGAGCACCTTGAAGCGCTCGTCCGCGAGATCGCCGACCTCTAGATCCACGGGCGCGCCCTTGATGCCGGACCCGCCGATGTCCACACCGAAAACCTTCATAGCAGTAACGCTACTTGGCGGTGGGAGCCACTGCCTCCGCCGCCTCCGCACGCAGATCCCGGCGCAGCTCCTTCGGCAGCGAGAACGTGATGCTCTCCTCCGCCGACTTCACGATCTCGACGTCCCCGAAACCGCGCGCCGCCAGCCACTCCAGCACCCCGTCGACCAGGATCTCCGGCACCGAGGCGCCCGAGGTGACGCCGACCGTCGTGACGCCCTCCAGCCAGGCCTCCTCCAGCTCCTCTGCGAAGTCCACCAGGTAGGAGGCCTTCGCGCCGGCCTGGAGGGCGACCTCCACCAGCCGTACGGAGTTCGAGGAGTTCTTGGAGCCGACGACGATCACCAGGTCGGCGTCGGCGCCGATCTGCTTGACCGCGATCTGGCGGTTCTGGGTCGCGTAGCAGATGTCGTCGCTCGGCGGCGAGACCAGCGCCGGGAAGCGCTGCTGCAGCTTGCCGACGGTCTCCATCGTCTCGTCGACGGACAGGGTGGTCTGGGACAGCCAGACGAGCCGCTTCTCGTCACGCACCTGGAGCCCGGCCACGTCCTCGGGCCCGTCCACGAGGTGGATCCGGTCCGGGGCCTCGCCCATCGTGCCGATGACCTCCTCGTGGCCCTCGTGGCCGATGAGGAGGATGTCGTAGTCCTCGGAGGCGAAGCGCTGCGCCTCCTTGTGGACCTTGGTCACCAGGGGGCAGGTCGCGTCGATGGAGGCGAGCCTTCCGGCCGCCGCCTCGTCGTGCACCTCGGGGGCCACGCCGTGGGCGGAGAAGACCACGATGTTGCCCTCGGGCACCTCTTCGGTCTCGTCGACGAAGACGGCGCCCTTCTTCTGCAGGGTCTGCACGACGTATTTGTTGTGGACGATCTCTTTACGGACATAGATCGGCGCACCGTACTGCTCAAGCGCCTTCTCGACGGCGATCACGGCACGGTCCACGCCCGCGCAGTAGCCGCGGGGAGCGGCGAGCAGAACACGGCGGGCGGCTGTCGTAGCAGTCATGCCCACCATCGTACGGGGCGCGGGAACCGCGGCTTTGAACCAAGCTGGCTGCATGAGCGAGGAGGGCGGCGAGGAGGGCGGCGAGGAGGGCGGGCTGCACCGGAGCCTCGGCTTCCGGGATCTGGTCGTCTACGGCCTGCTGTTCATCGCGCCGATGGCTCCGGTCGGCATCTTCGGCGCGCTGATCGCGAAGTCGCACGGCGCGATCGCGCTCGTGTACGCCGTGGCGACGGTCGCGATGGCCTTCACCGCGTTCAGCTACGCCCAGATGGTGCGGGTCGTCCCCCGGGCGGGGTCGGTGTTCGCGTACGCCCGGGCCGGGCTGGGGGAGGGCGCCGGTTTCATCGCCGGGTGGATGGTGCTGCTCGACTATCTGCTGATCCCGGCCGTCGCGTACCTCTTCTCCGGGATCGCGATGGAGGCGCTGGTGCCGGCGGTCGACCGGTGGGTGTGGACCGCACTCGCGGTGGTGATCACGACCGGGCTGAACCTGTGGGGCGTACGGGCGGCCGCGGTCGTCGGCTTCGTGGTGCTGGCGATGGAGATCGCGGTGCTTGTTGTTTTCGCGGTGACCGCGGTCGTGGTGCTGGCCGCCGATGGGGCGCGGCGGGGATGGACGGCGCCCTTCACGGGGGAGGGCCCCTTCTCCCTGGCGGCGGTGCTCGGCGGGGTGTCGGTGGCGGTGCTGTCGTTTCTGGGCTTCGACGCGATCGCCTCCTTCGCGGAGGAGGTGACCGGTGGCTCGGAGAAGGTGGCGCGGGCGGTTCTTTTCTGCCTGGTGGTGGCGGGGGTTCTGTTCGTCGTGCAGACCTACCTCGCGGCGCTGCTCGCCCCCATGTCGGCCGCCGGGCTGGCTGCGCGGCCGGCCGCGCAGGGCTCCGCCTTCTACGACACCGTCGACTCGGCCGCGGGCGCCTGGCTCCATGACCTCGTCGCCGCGAGCAAGGCCATCGGCGCCGCCTTCGCCGCCCTGGCCGGGCAGGCCGCCGCCGGCCGGCTGCTGTTCGCGATGGCCCGCGACCGGCGGCTGCCGCGCCCGCTCTCGCGGGTGAGCGAGCCGAGCGGCGTGCCCCGGCGGGCACTGCTCGTCTCGGCGGCGGTCACGCTTGCCGCGGCTGTGTGGGCCGCCGGCCATGACGACGGGCTCGACCGGCTCGTGTCGGTCGTCAACGTCGGCGCGCTCAGCGCTTTCGCGCTGCTCCATCTGTCGGTCATCGGCTGGTTCGCCGTACGGCGTCCGGACGGCGGCCCTCCCCTTCGTGCCGTTCGGCACGTCCTCGTCCCGCTGCTCGGGCTCGCCATCACCGGTGCCGTCATCCTTGAGGCGGCCGGCTCCGCGCAGCTCGTGGGGCTTGTCTGGGTGGGGGTCGGGCTGGTGGTCCTGGCCGTGCAGGGCGCGGCGGCACCGGGGTGAGCACGGCGGGGGTGACGGTCGCGGGTGACTGTCGGTCGCGGCGGCTAGTCTCGGGCGCATGGCTCTGAACACATCCGTGGAGACGCCGATCCCGGTCGGCGAGGTGTCGCGGCTGATCGGGGGGTGGATCGACCGTCTGGGGGCGGTCTGGGTGGAGGGGCAGATCACGCAGCTGTCCCGGCGCCCGGGCGCGGGGGTGGTGTTCCTGACGCTGCGGGACCCGTCGCAGGACATCTCGCTCACGGTGACGTGCCGCCGTTCGGTGTTCGACGAGATCGCGGACCTGGTCGGCGAGGGCGCGCGGGTCGTGGTGCTGGCCAAGCCCGAGTGGTACGCGCCGCGCGGCCAGCTGTCGCTGCGGGCCACCGAGATACGGCCGGTGGGCATCGGGGACCTGCTCGCGCGGCTGGAGCAGCTGAAGAAGCGGCTCGCGGCGGAAGGGCTGTTCGCGGCGGACCGCAAGAAGGCTCTGCCGTTCCTGCCGCAGCTGATCGGGCTGGTGTGCGGCCGCGCCTCGGCGGCGGAGCACGACGTACTGGAGAACGCGCGGCTGCGCTGGCCGGCGGTCCGGTTCGAGGTGCGGAATGTGCCGGTGCAGGGGGCGTACGCGGTGCCGCAGGTGATCGAGGCGGTTCGCGGGCTGGACGCGCATCCGGAGGTGGACGTGATCATCGTGGCGCGGGGCGGGGGGAGCGTGGAGGATCTGCTGCCGTTCTCGGACGAGCAGCTGATCCGGGCGGTGGCCGAGTGCCGTACGCCGGTGGTGTCGGCGATCGGGCATGAGCCGGACTCGCCGCTGCTGGACCTGGTGGCGGACCTGCGGGCGTCGACGCCGACGGATGCGGCGAAGCGGGTGGTGCCGGATGTGGGCGAGGAGCTGGCCCGGGTCGAGCAGATGCGGCACCGGGCGCTGCGCGTGGTGCGCGGGCTGCTGGACCGGGAGGAGCACGGGCTGTCGGCGGCGCTGAGCCGGCCGTCCATGGCGCGGCCGCACCGGATGGTGGAGGAGCGGGAGGAGCAGATCGGGGCGCTGCTCGACCGCTCACGCAAGACCCTGCGGCACCGGCTGGAGCGCGCGGAGGACGAGCTTGAGCACACCCGGGCGCGGGTGGTGGCGCTGTCCCCGGCGGCGACGCTGAAGCGCGGGTACGCGGTGCTGCAGCACGAGGACGGCACGGTGGTGCGGGCGGCGGACGAGGTCGCGGACGAGGAGAAGCTGCGGGCGCGCGTCGCCGAGGGCGAGTTCGCGGTCCGGGCTGTCGTACCCCGCCCCTAGGCTGGGCGCATGGCAGCAGATCAGGACACGCTGGGGTACGAGCAGGCCCGGGACGAGCTCGTCGATGTCGTACGGCGGCTCGAAGCCGGCGGTTCCACGCTGGAGGAGTCGCTCGCGCTCTGGGAGCGCGGCGAGGAGCTCGCGCGCGTGTGCCGCCGCTGGCTGGAGGGTGCGCGGGCGCGGCTGGACGCGGCACTCTCGGCGGAGGGGACGGGGACGGGGGACGGCGACGGCGAAGACCAGGGGGTGTGAGGCCGGTCACGTGAAGCCGGGGAATGGTTGAAAGTTCACCTAGGTTGGATACGGTAGTCAGCGCGCCCGCAAACGGGTGTGAATGCCACCAATCCCCCCAAGAGGTAGACATGTCTCTCGTGCTCGACGCCACCGCTCAGGACCTCCTCTTCCGCGAGGCGCGGACGGCGAACGCGTTCACCGACGAGCCTGTGACGGACGAGCAGATCCAGGCGATCTACGACCTCGTCAAGTACGCGCCGACCGCCTTCAACCAGCAGCCGCTGCGCGTCGTCCTGGTCCGTTCCGCCGAGGCCCGCGAGCGCCTGGTCGGCCACCTGGGCGAGGGCAACCAGGCGAAGACCGCCGCTGCCCCGCTGGTCGCGATCCTGGCCGCCGACAACGAGTTCCACGAGGAGCTGCCGACCCAGTTCCCGGCCTTCCCGCAGGCCAAGGACATCTTCTTCTCCGAGCGCGCCGCCCGTGAGCAGTCCGCCCGCTTCAACGCCGCGCTGCAGGTCGGCTACTTCATCGTCGGCGTCCGCGCCGCCGGCCTGGCCGCCGGCCCGATGACCGGCTTCAACGCCGAGGGCATCAACAAGGAGTTCTTCGGCGACGGCGACCACTCCGTCCTCGCCGTCGTCAACATCGGCAAGCCGGGCGAGAACGCCTGGTACCCGCGCAGCCCGCGGCTCGCGTTCGACGAGGTCGTCACGACCGTCTGAGGCTGATGTTCCGGCACCGCTCGCCCGGTCACGCCCCCTGCTGGGGGTACGGGGGTTATCCCCCGGGAGATCGCAGTCCGCGCAGCCCGCGGCTCGCGTTCGACGAGGTCGTCACGACCGTCTGAGGCTGATGTTCCGGCACCGCTCGCCCGGTCACGCCCCCTGCTGGGGGTACGGGGGTTATCCCCCGGGAGATCGCAGTCCGCGCAGCCCGCGGCTCGCGTTCGACGAGGTCGTCACGACCGTCTGATCAGCCCCGCTCCAGCCT
Source organism: Streptomyces sp. NBC_01537 (assembly GCF_045040445.1). Classification (NCBI taxonomy): domain Bacteria; kingdom Bacillati; phylum Actinomycetota; class Actinomycetes; order Kitasatosporales; family Streptomycetaceae; genus Streptomyces; species Streptomyces sp. NBC_01537. Next base: position 3,554,248 of record NZ_CP109392.1, read on the forward strand.
TACTGGCCGCCGCGCTCCTCCAGCGCGGCGGCCAGTTCCGCGAGCTGCCCGAACGAGGCCGTGCCGGTGACCACGGTCGTCACGCCGTTCGCCTCCCGTACGAGGGCGTCGTACTTCGGGCCCTCGTACTTCGTCCACGTCACGCCGTCCACCGTGCGGCTGCCGGAGCGGGCCGCGCCGTAGGTCTTCGCGTCGATGAAGGCGGCGGCCCCGGCATTGCTCTGCTCGACGGCGGCGTATTCCTCCTGCGGGTCCACGAAGCCCAGGTGCCAGGTGACGGCCTTGGGGTCGGTGGAGTCGTACGTCACCGAGGTGGCCCGCCAGTCCTTGCCGAGGCCGACCGGGGCCGCGACGGCGTAGGGCGCGTCGCGGCGCGCCTGGCCTAGCTCGACGGAATAGCCGACGGTCTTGACGGGGTCACCCTCGCTGTGGGGGACGAAGAAGTAGATGCCGAAGACGACGACGCCGATCGCCGCCATCGAGAGCACCAGGTCCCGCACTGTCTGCTTGCCACGCATGTCTGCCACGCGCCTATCGTCCCCCATCCCCGATAGCACGCTTGCAAGGGGTGCGCACGGGGAATCGCGAACCGAGTGCGCTCATGTGACGGGCGCCCTGCTCATTCTCACGGTGGCCCGATAAGGTCGTAGCACCCTCTTTTCCGGCCGTCCTCGTACAGAAAGGTGCGCTGCGATGACCGATCAGCACGAAACCCATCTGCCGCCCGCGCTCGACGTGAGCCCCGAAGCCCCGGACCGCAACCTGGCCCTGGAGCTGGTCCGGGTGACCGAGGCCGCCGCCATGGCCGCCGGCCGCTGGGTCGGGCGCGGTGACAAGAACGGCGCGGACGGCGCGGCCGTGAAGGCCATGCGCACCCTCGTCTCGACCGTGTCGATGAACGGCGTCGTCGTCATCGGCGAGGGCGAGAAGGACGAAGCCCCGATGCTCTACAACGGGGAGCGGATCGGCGACGGCACCGGCGCGGAGTGCGACGTCGCCGTGGACCCCGTCGACGGCACCACGCTCACCGCCAAGGGCATGAGCAACGCCGTCTCCGTGCTCGCGGTGGCCGACCGCGGCACGATGTACGACCCGTCGGCCGTCTTCTACATGGACAAGCTGGTCACCGGCCCCGAGGCGGCGGACTACGTCGACATCATGGCCCCGCCGGCCGTCAACATCCGCCGGGTCGCCAAGGCCAAGGGCGGCGCCCCCGAGGACGTCACGGTCGTGGTGCTCGACCGGCCCCGGCACGAGGGCATCGTCAGGGAGATCCGGGAGGCCGGCGCCCGGATCAAGTTCATCTCCGACGGCGATGTCGCGGGCGCGATCATGGCCGTACGGGACGGCACCGGCGTCGACATGCTCATGGGCATCGGCGGCACCCCGGAAGGCATCATCGCGGCCTGCGCCATCAAGTGCCTCGGCGGCACCATCCAGGGCAAGCTGTGGCCCAAGGACGACGCCGAGCGCGGGCGCGCGCTGGACGCGGGCCACGACCTGGACCGGGTCCTGACCACCAACGACCTGGTCAGTGGCGAGAACGTGTTCTTCGTCGCCACCGGCATCACGGACGGCGAGCTGCTGCGCGGTGTGCGGTACCGCGCGGAGACCGCCACCACCGAGTCGCTGGTCGTGCGCTCCAAGTCCGGCACGATCCGGCAGATCGACTCCACGCACCGGCTGTCGAAGCTGCGGGCGTACAGCTCGATCGACTTCGACCGCGCGCGCTGAGCGACAGCGGAACAGTAAGGCGAAAAAGCCAGGGCCCCGCCGATTCGGCGGGGCCCTGGCCCGTTCTCGCTCTCAGCCCGCGGCCGGCATCCGGGTCGTCCGCTGGATCTCCGCGTCGCGGCGGCGGCGCCGGGCCAGCACCACGCGGCGCTCGGCGGCCGTCAGCCCGCCCCACACCCCGTAAGGCTCCGGCTGCAGCAACGCGTGCTCCCGGCATTCCAGCATGACCGGACAGCCACCGCACACGCGCTTCGCCGCCTCCTCGCGGGAGAGCCGCGCCGCGGTCGGCTCCTTGGACGGGGCGAAGAACAGGCCCGCCTCGTCGCTACGGCAAGCCGCCTCCGAATGCCATGGGCCGCCGAGATCCCGTGGTTGGCCCCCCTGGACGCGCGGTGTGGATACGGCCGGGGACTCGATCGGTTGAAGCACCGGATACTCCTGACGACGGCTCGGCGTTGTCTCGGGGATGTCTCACCTTTGCCTGTCGCTCCGCGCGGCGGCGGCGTGCGACGTGTCCCCAAGCCTTACCCGCTGTGCGGGCGTTCATGCGCACAGTGGCCGTCCGTGAAGCACATGACGCGGGGCGTGAGGGGTGTCAGGTGCGGTACGCGTAGTAGTACGAGCGCGGGTACGAAGCGAGGATGCTGGCGAGCGACTTCCGGTAGGTGTTGACCGAGTGGTAGGTCAGGTACGGGACGCCGCTGCTGCTCCGGTAGGTGACGATCATCGTGTGGTCCTTGGACCCGTCGCGGTCGAAGTCCATCTGGACGACGTCGCCGACCTCCGCCTGGTAGACGTTGGCCAGGCTGGTGGTCCGCTTCGAGGACAGCGCGAACCACGACCACTCGTTCACGCCCACCCAGGAATCCGTCTGGGCCGAGGTGTCGTACCACCAGTTGCGGTAGTCCGAGGCCGTGCCGGAGTCGTTCTTCCAGCCGCCCGCCTTCAGGGACTGGCTGACGAAGTTGGTGCAGTCGCCGCCCGCTTCGTTGAACTTCCGGTAGGCCGGGTTGTAGTTCTTCCAGTACTTCTCCGCGTACGCCGCCATGGCCGCGTAGTTGTACGTCGTGGACGTCTTCCGCACCCGTGCCACGGGCGTGGTGGTGGCCGCGCGCTTGGCGACGGGCTCCGCGGCCGCCGCCGTCTTCACGGCGACGACAGGCTGGTTGACCGCGAGGGAGCCCGTGTCCGTGCCCGCGCCCGTGTCCGTGGACCTGATGGCGGCCAGCTGCCAGGTGCCGTCCTGCGCGGTGGTGAAGCTCAGCTCGTGGTGGGCCTGGAAGCCGGTGGTGGGCGGCTCGTCGCCGCGGATCTTCTCGTACGTGAGCGTGGTGGTCTCGGTGACCCAGGCCGTGGCCCGCCCCTTCGCGGCGCGGACCCGGTCCACGGTGACCCGGGTGTCGCCGGCCGTGTACGCCTCCCCCAGGGCCGCCAGCCGCGACTTGCGGGCCCGCAGCTCCGACAGCGCGCCGTCCTCCGACCGCGTAAGGGCGGCCGACAGGGCCGCGTGCCCGGCCCGCAGCGGCCGCGGGGTGTCCAGCAGCGCGTCAGTCCGCCGGGTCAGTACGGCCTCGGCTATTCGCCCGAAGGTGCCGGCGGTCGACGTCGTGGCCGGTGCGGCCGCTGTGGTCGCAGCGGCCGCGCTCCCTGCCGTGCCTGCCGTCGACAGCGCCAGTGCAAGTACCGCACCGAAAGCGGCGCTTAACGTCATTGGTTTCACAATGTTTCCCCTCAACACCCGGTCCGGTCTGACCGGGGGAGGGAATCCTTCCACGAACTCCGGACTCTGTGGAGACGCTGTGAAGACCCAACTCCCAAGCAGGTACGATCAGTTGCTCAGCCCACTTCTCACTTCTCCAGGCTCGGGCCGGAGCCGTTCGGCTTGAGCCGCTTGCCGCGCTTCGGCTTGGCGTCGACGCCGCCCATCAGCGCGAAGCCCTGGATCTTGATCACCGGCGCGCCGGGGTCCGGGAAGTCGTTCCGCTTGATGTCGGCGCCGCCCATGATGCCGACGACGTTGCCGTGGACGCTCACGTTCTCCGGGAGCTTGATCGAGACACCGCCCATGATCGCCGTGCAGGTGATCACGAGCTCCGGGGCGGTGAAGGTCGCCTCCGTGAGGTCGATCTCGACCCCGCCCATGATCGCCACGGCGTTGATGCTCCTCCCCACCCGCCAGCGGCCCTTGCGCTCGGCTCCGCCCAGGATGCCGATCAGGTTCGGGTTCTCGCCCGTCCCGTCCGCCGTCCACGGGTACGGGCCCGCGGCGGGCCGCGGCGCCGGGGTGGCGCCGGGGGCGGGCAGGTCCCGTACGAAGGGCTCCAGCTCGCCGACGGTCTTGGCGGCGTAGACACCGTCGAGCCGCTCGGAGTGCTCCTCCGTCGTCAGGCGGCCCTCCGCGAGGGCGTCGCGCAGGATGTCCGCGACACGGTCGCGGTCGGCATCGGAGGCCCTCAGATCGGCCTCGGCGACGGGTTTCACCGGCTGGGTTGTTTCACGCTTCTGGAGCGGGGACTCGTCCACCGCACCACCGTACACAAACGCGATAGATCGCGACTAGGGGGTGTCTGGCGGATATCCGTGGGTGAAGGAGCGGGGTCTGGCGCCTGCGATCGCAAGGCGGAGGAGGGAAGCGACGCGGTGGGGGCACCTCCCAGCGTCTAGCTGGGGGACGTCGTTGACCGACGACAACGCCGCGAGCGCTGGCGCCAGGGCACGCGACGCCACGGAGATCCGCCAGACACCCCCTGAGGGTCTGGCCGGTTGCCAGTGAGTGTGACCTCACACGCTCGACCGTCCCGCCAAGCTCTACGCTTGGTTCGCTTCATCGACGCGGCGTAGTGAGGACTGTCGGCCATGCCCGAGTTTGCGTACACGGATCTGCTCCCCCTGGGCGAGGACACCACGCCGTACCGGCTGGTGACCTCGGAGGGCGTGAGCACCTTCCAGGCCGACGGACGCACCTTCCTCAAGGTCGAGCCGGAGGCTCTGCGCAAGCTTGCCGCCGAGGCCATGCACGACATCTCGCACTACCTGCGCCCCGCGCACCTCGCGCAGCTGCGCCGCATCCTGGACGACCCGGAGGCGAGCCCCAACGACCGCTTCGTGGCGCTGGACCTGCTGAAGAACGCGAACATCGCCGCCGCCGGCGTGCTGCCGATGTGCCAGGACACCGGCACCGCGATCGTCATGGGCAAGCGCGGCCAGAACGTGCTGACGGCCGGCGGCGACGAGGCGGCGCTGTCCCAGGGCATCTACGACGCGTACACGAAGCTGAACCTGCGCTACTCGCAGATGGCCCCGCTGACCATGTGGGAGGAGAAGAACACCGGCTCCAACCTCCCCGCCCAGATCGAGCTCTACGCGACCGACGGGGGCGCGTACAAGTTCCTCTTCATGGCCAAGGGCGGCGGCTCCGCCAACAAGTCCTTCCTCTACCAGGAGACGAAGGCGGTGCTGAACGAGGCCTCCATGATGAAGTTCCTGGAGGCGAAGATCCGCTCCCTCGGCACGGCCGCCTGCCCGCCGTACCACCTCGCGATCGTCGTCGGCGGCACCAGTGCCGAGTACGCGCTCAAGACCGCGAAGTACGCCTCCGCGCACTACCTGGACGAGCTCCCCGCCGAGGGCTCCCCGCTGGGCAACGGCTTCCGCGACAAGGACCTGGAGCAGAAGGTCTTCGAGCTGACGCAGAAGATCGGCATCGGCGCCCAGTTCGGCGGCAAGTACTTCTGCCACGACGTACGAGTGGTCCGCCTCCCCCGGCACGGCGCCTCCTGTCCGGTCGCGATCGCCGTGTCCTGCTCCGCCGACCGCCAGGCGCTCGCGAAGATCACCCCGGAGGGCGTCTTCCTGGAGCAGCTGGAGACCGACCCGGCGCGCTTCCTCCCCGAGACCACCGACGAGCACCTGGACGAGACGGACGTCGTACGCATCGACCTCAACCGCCCGATGGACGACATCCTCGCCGAGCTCACCAAGTACCCCGTCAAGACCCGGCTGTCGCTGACCGGCCCGCTCGTCGTAGCCCGCGACATCGCCCACGCCAAGATCAAGGAACGCCTCGACGCGGGCGACGGCATGCCCCAGTACCTCAAGGACCACCCGGTCTACTACGCCGGCCCCGCCAAGACCCCCGAGGGCTACGCCTCCGGCTCCTTCGGCCCCACCACCGCCGGCCGCATGGACTCCTACGTCGACCAGTTCCAGGCCGCCGGCGGCTCCAAGGTCATGCTCGCCAAGGGCAACCGCTCCCAGCAGGTCACCGACGCCTGCTCCGCCCACGGCGGCTTCTACCTCGGCTCCATCGGCGGCCCCGCCGCCCGCCTCGCCCAGGACTGCATCAAGAAGGTCGAGGTCATCGAGTACGCCGAGCTGGGCATGGAGGCCGTCTGGCGCATCGAGGTCGAGGACTTCCCCGCCTTCGTCGTCGTCGACGACAAGGGCAACGACTTCTTCACCGACCCGGCCCCGACGACGCCGACCTTCACGAGCATTCCGGTGCGGCCGGGAGCCTGACGGGGGCTCCGGGCCGGCTACGCCGAGGAGGCGCCCTGTTCGGCGAGCTTGGCCAGCTGCGCCTTGACCAGGGCGTCGGGCACGGTGGCCTGCCCCTTGTCCATGGCGTTGAAGCTGTAGAACAAGGCGACCGCCGTACCGACGCTCGCGGCCACCACCGCGTAGGACACCTTGGTGACCTTTCCGTCCGTGCCCTTACCCGGCAGCACCTGGGTGAGCCGCAGGGAGACGAAGTTGTCGCCGTATCCGGGGCCGGGCCGGGTCTCGACGTTCTCGTAGTCGAAGTCGACGAGGAGATCCTTGAAGGCCGCGCACCGCCCGGCTGCCGTCCGTATCTCGTCGACGACCTCCGGGGCGTCGCCGGCGCGGTACGACGCGACGGTCATATTGGCGCCGGGACCGTGCGCCTTGGGCGAGATCATCGCCAGAACGCGCGCCGTCGGGGCGTAGGTGCCACCGGGCCGCCCGAGCGTGGTGTCGATCGGCGCGCACGCGGCGGGTTCGGTCTCTCTGCTGCCGGCCTCGCGCGGCGTCCCCGGCGTCGGGTACACCGTGTACCCGGTGACGTCCTTGCCTGTGATCACGGCCTTCTCCAGGCCCGCCTGGCTCCATGCCCTGCCCTGTCCCGACGCCTTGGGCGAGCCGCTCGAACTGCCCTCGCACGCGGCGACGGACAACAGGACCACCAGCATCGCGAGCGTCGCGCGGACCCCCGGTCGACAAACCACTTCTCCCCCACCCGTGTGATCGTGCAATCGAACTGCTCATAGAAGCCCACCGGGCGGGATAAGTCACACGCGAATCCCGCGTACGTCCCGGGGACGGCGGAACAACGGCCCGGCGGAGCGCGCTGACCTGAGCGGAGGTGGTCGGCGATGGCCGATGAGCAGACGGAAACCGGGTCCGCGTACCGGATCGAGCACGACTCCATGGGCGAGGTGCGCGTGCCCGCGCACGCGAAGTGGCGGGCGCAGACGCAGCGCGCGGTGGAGAACTTCCCCATCAGCGGCCAGCGCCTCGAACGCGCGCACATCGAGGCGCTGGCGCGGATCAAGGCGGCGGCGGCGAAGGTGAACGCGGAGCTGGGCGTGCTGGACAAGGAGATCGCCGAGGCCGTCCAGGAGGCGGCGGCGGAGGTCGCGGCCGGGGACTGGGACGAGCACTTCCCGATCGACGTGTTCCAGACCGGCTCGGGCACATCCTCGAACATGAACGCGAACGAGGTGATCGCGACCCTGGCCACCGAGCGCCTGGGCAGCGCCGTCCACCCGAACGACCACGTGAACGCCAGCCAGTCGTCCAACGACGTGTTCCCCTCCTCCATCCACATCGCCGCGACCGCCGCCGTCACCCGGGACCTGATCCCGGCCCTGGAGCACCTCGCCGGCGCACTGGAACGCAAGGCGGCGGAGTTCGCGGAGGTCGTGAAGTCGGGGCGTACGCACCTCATGGACGCCACGCCCGTCACCCTCGGCCAGGAGTTCGGCGGGTACGCCGCGCAGGTCCGCTACGGCGTCGAGCGGCTGCGGGCCTCGCTGCCGCGGCTGGCGGAGCTGCCGCTGGGCGGGACGGCCGTGGGGACGGGGATCAACACGCCGCCCGGCTTCTCGGCGGCGGTGATCGCGGAGGTGGCCAGGGTCACCGGGCTGCCGCTCACGGAGGCCCGGAACCACTTCGAGGCGCAGGGGGCACGGGACGGGATCGTGGAGACGTCCGGCCAGCTCCGTACGATCGCGGTCGGGCTGACGAAGATCGCGAACGACCTGCGCTGGATGGCCTCGGGCCCGCGCACCGGGCTGGCCGAGATCAACATCCCGGATCTGCAGCCGGGGTCGTCGATCATGCCGGGCAAGGTGAATCCGGTGATCCCGGAGGCCATGCTGATGGTGGCGGCGCAGGTGACCGGGAACGACGTGACGATCGCGACGGCCGGGGCGGCGGGAAACTTCGAGCTGAACGTGATGCTGCCGGTCATCGCGAAGAACGTCCTGGAGTCGGTGCGGCTGCTGGCCAATGTCTCGCGGCTGCTCGCGGACCGCACGGTCGACGGCATCACGGCGAACGCGGAACGCGCTCGCGAGTACGCGGAGTCGTCACCGTCCGTGGTCACCCCGCTGAACAAGTACATCGGCTACGAGGAGGCGGCGAAGGTCGCCAAGCGGGCACTGGCGGAGCGGAAGACCATCCGTCAGGTGGTCCTCGAGTCGGGCTACATCGCCGATGGCCTGCTGACCGAACAGCAGCTCGACCATGCACTGGATGTCCTGCGCATGACACGTCCCTAGGCCCCGCCCGGTGCTCCGTGAGCGCAAACCGCCCGGAAAGGTGATGTCTGTGAAACACACGGTCCGTAAGATCTGTTCATGACAGCGGACATCCTTCTTTCTCCAGGAACGGGGTACGACCACTGGGCACCGGGCGAGCAGGTGCTGTGGCGGTACCGGGGCAACGCGACAGACCGGCTGCACATCTGCCGCCCGGTGACCGTGGTGCGCGACGACCCCGACATGCTGGCCGTGTGGATGGCCCCGGGGACACCTTGTGTGAAGCCGGTGCTGGCGGACGGCTCGTCGATCCACCGCGAGCCCCTGGAGACGCGGTATGTGAAACCGCGCACTACGCGCGTCGAGCAATGGTGGGGCACCGGGGTGCTGAAACTGGCGCGTCCCGGAGAGCCGTGGTCGGTGTGGCTGTTCTGGGAACAGGGCTGGCGGTTCAAGAACTGGTACGTGAATCTTGAACAGCCCGGGGAGCGCTGGTCGGGCGGGATCGACTCCGAGGATCACTTTCTGGACATCGCGGTCGCCCCGGACCGCAGCTGGCGCTGGCTGGACGAGGACGAGTTCGCGCAGGCCCAGGCGGTGGGCCTGATGCCGGCCGCGACGGCGGAGCGGGTACGGGAGGCAGGACGGCGGGCCGTCGGGGTGATCCGGGACTGGGGACGGCCGTTCCGGGACGGGTGGGAGAACTGGCGTCCTAATCCGGCGTGGCCGGTACCGGCCCTTCCGGTTGACTGGGACCGTCCGGCAATGTGAACCGGTGACCCGTGAGCCCTTGATGCGCCCCCGTACCCCAAACGTAGGATCGTCTTCCGCAAGACTGCACAATTCACAGTCCCGCACTACAGTTTGACGCCGCGTCATCGCTCAAGTCGCATCAGCACGCCTGCACCACGTCAGTAACACGTCAGCATCGTCATCGTCACAGGAGGCCCAGGCTGTGGGAGTCGGAGTTTATGGCGACATACAGCTCCACCGGGCCGGCCAGGCCGAGGCCTTCGACGCGATCGGCGTCCGCTACAACGAGGCGTTTCCTGACAAGGAAGGGCAGCTCGCGGCGGGTGGCTGGCTCGCCGACTCGCTGCCCATCGGCGCCCGCGTGCTCGACGTGGGCTGCGGCACGGGCGTGCCGACCTGCCGTCAGCTCGTGGACGCCGGGCTGGATGTGACCGGCATCGACCTGTCGGCGGGCATGCTCGCACTCGCCCGCGAGTCCGTGCCCGAGGCCGAGTTCCACCGCGCCGACATCACCGCCATCGGCCGGCTCGACCGCTCCCTGCGCCTCGAACGGTTCGACGGCGTCACCGCGTTCTTCTCGCTGCTGATGCTGCCCCGCGCCGAGATCCCCCACGCACTGGCGATTGTGCGTGATCTGCTCGTCCCCGACGGCTGGTTCACCTTGGGGATGGTTGAAGCCGATCTGGATGACTTCGAGATGCCGTTCCTCGGTAACACTGTCCGGGTATCGGGTTATCTGCGGGATGATTTGCGTCAGGTGGTGGAAGAGGCGGGCTTCAGTGTGGTGAAGGAGGACTCCTACCCGTACTCCCCGGCGACGTTTGACGCGCCGCCCGAGGAGCAACTCTTCCTGCACTGTCGACGACGCCACTGATGCCCCCCACGCGCTGGACATGGCTGACACGGCTGCCCCGTCACGACCCCGCACGTGACCGTGACGTACCCGACCGGATGGAACGACGAGCGTGAGCACGGAGCGCACGACCCAGCAGGCCGCCGCCGCATCAGCGACAGCGGCGGGTGCCGCACGCCCGGTACCCGCCCCGCCTGTGTCACCCGCGGCGCCCGTGGCGCCCGTGGCCGAGGCAGCGGTGCCGGACCCGCGCAGCGGCTTCGCGGCGGGCACGGCCGCCGCCGCCAGTACGAAGCGCAAGAGCGGACGGGACCGGAACCGAGGTCAGGGCAGAGACCAGGACCGGGGCCGGGACCGGGACCGGGACCGTAAGGCCGCGGCCCGGGTGGCCGCCGCCTCGGCAGATTCCTCCCTGCCCGGCACCCCGCCCGCAGGCCGGGACCGCGCCACCGCCCACCCGCTGGCGGAGGACGAGTCCAGCGGCGCGCAGGCCCTCAAGGCACTCGGCGCCCAGGTCTCCGGCGGCGCCGGCGGGGGTGGCGTAGGCCTCGGCGGCGTGGGCGGCCGGAATGGGCGCGGGCTGCCGAATCCCGCCGCCGCCCCGGCCCTCTCCGAGTCCGAACGGCTGCGCTACGTCGGGGCCGCCACCCGCCGCATCGCCCGTGGCATCGACCTCGACGAGATCCTCCTCGGCCTCTGCCGCTCCGTCGTGCCCGCCTTCGCGGACGCCATCCTGGTCTACCTCCGCGATCCCCTCCCCGTCGGCGACGAACGCCCCTCCGGCCCCTTCGTCCTCCGGCTGCGCCGCACCGACCGCGCCCCCGACGAGAACGCCTCCGAGCAGTCCCCCGAAACCGGCGCCCTCCTGCCCGTCGTGCCCTCCACCGAGGGCGCCTACGGCGCCGCCGCCGACCACATCGACGTCCCCATGGACGGCGCCCTCGCCGAAGTCCTGCGCGGCGTACGCCCCTTGTTCTCCGAGGCCCCGCAGGCCACCGCCGCCCTCTACGAACTCGTCGGCGGCTGCCCCGACGCCACCGACCTCGGCCCCGGGTCCGGCTCCGGTGCCGCGCCCAACGGTTTAATCCTCCCCACCGGCCGCCGCGCCATCCTCGCCCCGCTGCGCGGCCGACGCCGCGTCATCGGGGCGGCCGTGCTGCTGCGCCGCCCCGAGCGGCCCGCCTTCGAGTCCGAGGACCTCCTCGTCGCCGCCCAGCTCGCCACCCACACCGCCCTGGGCGTCGACAAGGCCGCGATGTACGACCGCGAGGCCAGCACCGCCGACTCCCTCCAGCGCGCCATGCTCCCCGACTCCCTCCCCCAGCCCACCGGCGTCCGCCTCGCCAGCCGCTACCTCCCCGCCGCCGAGTCCGCACGCGTCGGCGGCGACTGGTACGACGCGATCCCGCTGCCGGGCAGCCGGGTCGCGCTGGTCGTCGGCGACGTCATGGGCCACTCCATGACCTCCGCCGCGATCATGGGCCAGCTCCGGACAACGGTCCAGACCCTCGCCGGCCTGGACCTGGCGCCCCAAGAGGTCCTCTACCACCTCGACGAACAGGCCCAACGCCTCGGCCAGGACCGTATGGCCACCTGCATCTACGCCGTCTACGACCCCATAGCCCACCGGGTCACCATCGCCAACGCCGGCCACCCGCCGCCCGTCCTCCTCCACTCCAACGGCCTGGCCGAGGTCCTCCGCGTCCCGCCCGGCGCCCCCATCGGCGTCGGCGGCGTCCCCTTCGAAGCCGTCGAGCTCCCGGCCCCGGCCGGCGCCACCCTGCTCCTCTACACGGACGGCCTCGTCGAGTCCCGTACCCGTGACGTCTGGGGCGGCATCGAGATGCTCCGGGAACGGCTCCACGCCGCCTCCCAGATCGTCTCCCCTCCCCCGCTCGAACCTCTCTGCGACGAAGTCCTGGACATCCTCGGCCCCGGCGACCGTGACGACGACATAGCCCTCCTCGCCGCCCGCTTCGACGGCATCGCCCCCCGCGACGTCGCCTACTGGTTCCTGGAGCCCCGCGCCCAAACGGCCGGCCGCGCACGGCGGTTGGTCCGGCAGGCCCTGCGCCGCTGGGACCTCGAACCCCTGACCGAGGCCACCGAACTCCTCGTCAGCGAGATCGTCACCAACGCCGTCCGCTACGCCGAACGCCCCATCACCCTCCGGCTCCTCCGCACCGACGTCCTCCGCTGCGAGGTCGGCGACGACGCCCCCACCCTCCCGCGCATGCGCCACGCCCAGCCCCAGGACGAGGGCGGCCGCGGCCTGTATCTCGTGAGCCGCATGGCCCAGCGCTGGGGCGCCACCCGCCTCAGCACCGGCAAGGTCGTCTGGTTCGAAATGGGCATCCCCGGCGGCCTCCACCGCTAGCGCCTCCCCTGCTCCGGACAGGGGAGGCCGGTTGCCCGCTCACACCGGCACGGCGGCCAGTTGAGCGGGCAAGCGGATGGACGTGGAGACCATCCTGGCCGCAGGCCGCCGGTGACATTCCCCACCACCCAACGGCACCGTGAGAAGCTGACCCCCACCGGAGGCACGGTGGCGAGGAGCAGGAGACGCGGGTGTACGTCGCGAAGGTCGGCCTTTCGAACATCAGGGGCTTTACGGGGGCCCGGACGGTGGACCTCGCGCTTCCGACCGGGGGCGGGTGGACGGTGCTGGCGGGGCGGAACGGGTCGGGGAAGACGACGTTGCTGCAGGCGCTGGCGCTGGCGTTGAGCGGGCCGTCGGTGAGCCGCAATCTGGTGCCGGACTTCGGCGGGTGGATCACGGCGAGGACGCGGACGGGGTGGGCGGAGGCGCATGTCACGCGGGACCCGTACTTCGACGCGCTGACGGGACGGGGCCGGGCGCCGAAGGGGCAGGTGGTGCTGGGGCTGGAGTGGTCCTTGCCGCGGGCGCCGAGGGGGGAGCAGCAGGAGCCGCTGCGGCCGTCGATGGAGCCGTATGACGCGGAGTACGGGTATCCGGGGGCGGAGCGGGGGCCGTGGGGGGAGAACCCGCAGGGGTGGTTCTGTGCGGGGTACGGGCCGTTCCGGCGGTTGGTGGGCGGGTCGGGGGAGGCGCAGCGGCTGATGCTGGCGCCGGGGCCGGCGGGGCGGATGGCGACGCTGTTCCATGAGGACGCCTCGCTGGCGGAGGGGGTGTCGTGGCTGATCGATCTGCATCTGCGCAGGCTGGAGCGCCGGGCGGGGGCGGCGAGCACGATGAAGACGGTGACGGCGCTGCTGTCGGACGGGCTGCTGCCGGACGGATACCGCGTGGCGCGGGTGGATTCGGACGGGCTGTGGGTCCGCCGGGGCGCCCGGCAGCGTGCGTTCCCGCTGCGGGAGATGAGTGACGGCTACCGGACGGTGGCGGCGCTCGTGCTGGATGTCGTACGGCAGATCCAGGCCGCGTACGGCGAGCTGCCGGCGATCACGGCGCCGGGGCGGGTCGAGGTCACGGCGCCCGGGGTGGTGCTCATCGACGAGATCGACGCGCATCTGCATGTCACGTGGCAGCGCCAGATCGGTGACTGGCTGCGCAGGCACTTCCCGAACATCCAGTTCATCGTGACCACGCACAGCCCCTACATCTGCCAGGCCGCCGATCCCGGGGGCCTGATCCGGCTGCCGGGTCCCAATGAGGACCGGGCGCCCGAGGTCGTGGACGAGGAGCTGTACCAGCGGATCGTGTACGGGACCGGGGACGACGCCGCGCTGTCGGAGCTGTTCGGCCTGGAGACGCCGTACTCGACGCGGGCCGAGAAGCAGCGGCAGCGGCTGGTGGAGCTGGAGCGGAAGGTCTTCGCGGGGCGGGCCAGCGAGGCGGAGGGCCAGGAGTACGGCGTGCTGAGCGAGCGGCTCAGCAGCTCGCTGGAGACCCGGGTGACCGAAGTGGCAGCGAGGCTCAGCGGCAGTGGCACCAGCGGCGGCAGCCGTTGATCCCTGTGCAGCGGACCGCCGCGCCGCAGGCGACGCTCCAACTGCTGGACCGCCGCACCGTGACCGTGCGGACCACCGGCGCGACCACGGCGGCGGCCCGGGCGGAGTGGCGCAGGGCGGCCACGCCCAAGGCGCGCATACGGGAGCTGCTGCGCGGTATGGCGCACGGCGCCGAGCGGTGCATGTACTGCCTGGACAACTACGGCACGGACATCGACCACTTCCAGCCGATCGCGGTGGCGCCGCTGCGCGCCTTCGACTGGCCGAACCATCTGCTGGCCTGTTCGCGCTGCAACAGCAATTTCAAGCGGGACGAGTATCCGTGCGACGCCGCCGGGAACTGCCTGCTGGTGGACCCCAGCGCCGAGGATCCGGCCGATCACCTGCTGCTTCTGCCCTCCTCCGGCCAGTACGACGCCCTGACGCCCAAGGGTGCGGCCACCATCCGCGTCTTCGGCCTCAACCGGCCGGATCTGGTCCAGGGCCGCCGTACGGCCTTCGTCATGACCTGCGCGATCCTGCGCGACTGGCATGCCCACGGCTCGGCCGAGACAGCCGAGGCCCTGCGGCAGTCGCCGCACGCCGATGTGCTGCGCAGCCTGGAGCGGCTGGACGCGGCGGCGGCCGGGACCGTGCTGCGGGACCTCCCGACAGCGGAGGCGCTGGCGCGCTGGCGCGAGGTGTACGCCGCACAGGGCTGAGGGCTGGACTCGGTCCAAGCTGTTGCCGACATGCCGTCGGCACAGTTGACTGCTTCTGTAGCCCCGGAACACGTGCCCTGCCCGTGTCCCGGGGCTGCTCGCTGCTCGCCGCGCACGCAGCGCCATCTATACACACCATGTATACGCGTGGTGTACAGTCCTCGCATGTCAATCGGACACACCCTGCTCGGGCTCCTGGAGTCCGGCCCCCGTCACGGATACGACCTCAAGCGCGCCTTCGACGAGAGGTTCGGGCACGACCGACCGCTGCACTACGGCCAGGTCTACTCGACCATGGCGCGCCTGCTGAAGAACGGTCTCGTCGAGGTCGACGGCATCGAGCCGGGCGGTGGTCCGGAGCGGAAGCGCTATGCCATCACCGAGTCCGGGATCACCGATGTCGAGCGGTGGCTCGCGGAGCCGGAGAAGCCGGAGCCGTATCTGCAGAGCACGCTCTACACGAAGGTCGTGCTGGCGCTGCTGACCCACCGCAGTGCGGAGGGCCTGCTGGACGCGCAGCGGTCGGAGCACCTGCGGCTGATGCGCGAGCTCACCCGGCGCAAGCAGAGCGGAGATCTGGCCGACCAGCTGATCTGCGACCACGCCCTGTTCCATCTGGAGGCGGACTTGCGGTGGCTGGAGCTCACCGCCGCCCGGCTCGGCCAGCTCGCCACGGAGGTACGGAAGTGACAACCACGGGGGAAGCCACAGGGGAAGCGCTCCTGGAGGCGGCGGAGTTGCACAAGGCGTACGGGCCGACGCCCGCCCTGGACGGGGCGCGGTTCGCGATCCGGGCCGGGGAGGTCGTCGCCGTCATGGGGCCCTCGGGCTCGGGGAAATCGACGCTGCTCCACTGCCTGGCGGGGATCGTGCGGCCGGACTCGGGGGAGGTGCGCTTCCGGGGGCGTGAGCTGACGGCGATGTCGGACGCGCAGCGCAGCGCGCTGCGGCGCGGGGAGTTCGGGTTCGTCTTCCAGTTCGGGCAGCTGGTGCCGGAGCTGACCTGCGTGGAGAACGTCGCGCTGCCGCTGCGGCTCGGCGGCGTCAAGCGCAAGGAGGCCGAGAGCCGGGCGGTGGAGTGGATGTCCCGGCTGGAGGTCGACGACCTGGCCGGGAAGCGGCCGGGCGAGGTCTCCGGCGGGCAGGGACAGCGGGTGGCCGTCGCCCGCGCGCTGGTCACCGGGCCGAGCGTGATCTTCGCCGACGAGCCGACCGGGGCGCTGGACTCGCTCAACGGCGAGCGTGTCATGCAGCTGCTGACCGCCGCCGCCCGCGACACCCGCGCCGCCGTGGTCCTGGTGACGCACGAGGCCCGGGTGGCCGCGTACTCCGACCGCGAGGTCGTCGTACGGGACGGCAAGGCCCGGGACATGGCGGCCGCCGCATGACCGGCGCAGGCGCGGGGAGCTGGGCCAGGGACCTCGCCCTGGGCGCGCGGTTCGCCGCCGCCGGGGGCCGGCAGGGCTGGACGCGGACGCTGCTGACGGCGCTCGGGGTGGGGCTGGGGGTGACGCTGCTGCTGTTCGCGGCGTCGGTGCCCGCGATGCTGGACGCGCGGCATGCGCGCAGCACCGCCCGGGACAGCTCGGACGAGTTCCGCCAGGACAGGATCAAGAAGGGCGACGACACCCTTCTCTACGCGCCCAATGACACCACCTACCGGGACAGCGACATCCATGGCGTCATCCTGCGCGCCGAGGGTTCGAAGGCGCCCACGCCGCCCGGCGTCGCGGCCGTTCCGGGCGACGGGGAGATGCTGGTCTCGCCCGCGCTGCGTACGCTGCTCGCCTCGCCGGACGGCGCGCTGCTGCGCGAGCGGCTGGACGGCCGGATCGTCGGCACGATCGGGGACGCGGGCCTGACCGGCCCCTCCGAACTCGCCTACTACAGCGGCAGCGACACGCTCACCCAGGGCGAGCGGGCCTACCGGATCAAGCACATGGGCGCGACCGGGACGACGGAACAGCTCGGCGGGTTCCTGCTGCTGCTCATCGTCATGATCTGCGTGGTGCTGCTGATGCCGGTGGCCGTCTTCATCGCCACCGCCGTACGGTTCGGCAGCGAGGCCCGCGACCGGCGGCTCGCCGCGCTGCGCCTGGTCGGCGCGGACACCGCGACGACGCACCGGGTCGCGGCCGGCGAGGCGCTGCTCGGCGCCCTGGCCGGGCTGCTCCAGGGGGCCGGATTCTTCCTGGTGGGGCGGCAGTTCACCGGCCTGGTCAATGTGTGGAACTTCAACGCCTTTCCCTCGGACGTGAGTCCGAGCCCGCTGCTCACCGCGCTCATCGCAGTGGCCGTGCCCGCCTCGGCGGTCCTGGTCACGTTTCTCGCCCTGCGCAGGACGGCCATCGAGCCGCTGGGCGTCGTGCGCAACGCGGCCCAGCGGCGGCGCAGGCTCTGGTGGCGGCTGCTGCTGCCGGTCGCCGGGCTGGGCCTGCTGCTGACCAGCGGCAGCATCAGCTCGACCGACACCAGCATCGGCACGTACCGGATCGCCTTCGGCGCGGTGCTGGTGCTGGTGGGCGTGACCGCGCTGCTGCCCTGGGGCAGCGACGCCGTCATCCGGCGCGTCCGGGGCGGCCCGGTCTCCTGGCAGCTGGCCATCCGACGGCTCCAGTTGTCCAGCGACACGGCCAGCCGTGCGGTCAGCGGCATCACGGTGGCGGTGGCCGGGGCCATCGCGCTCCAGATGCTCTTCGGCGGCGTCAGCGACGGCTTCACCAAGAGGACCGGTCAGGACCCGAAAAGGGCGCAGCTCGCGGTGTCCCAGCCCGTCAGCACCGGCGCCCAGGCCCAGCGGATCATCGACGACTTCCGCACCACGCCCGGCGTCCGCTCCGTCCTTGGCTCGGTCGACTCCTGGGCCGTACGGCCGGGCAAGCTGCTCAAGGGCGAGGATTTCCTGCCGACGGCCTCCGTCTACGTCGCCGACTGCGCGACCCTGCGCGAGCTCGCCGACGTCACCTCCTGCCGGGACGGCGACACCTTCATCTCCACCGGCGAGGGCTTCGCCGCCGACGGCGGCGCGAAGGTGGCCAGGCCGGGCAAGGCCGTCGACCTCAACCCCTCCCTCGACGGCGACAAGCCCTCGGCCCATCCCGTCCTGTGGACCCTCCCCGCCAACGCCCGCACCGTGCGGGCCCGCACCGACCCCAGGGGCGTGGTGCGCACCGGAATCCTGGCCACGCCCTCGGCGCTGCCCGTCACCAAGCTGCAGGCCCCCGAGGCCGACGTCATGCTCCGGCTCGACCCGAACCGGGCGGACGCGGCCGACCTGGCGCGCAACACCGCCGCCCGGATCAACCCCCGCATGGACGTCCAGACGCTGACCTCCACCGTGCGCAGCAACCAGTTCGCGACCGTCCAGAAGGGCCTGCTCGTCGGCGCGACCGCGACCATGCTGCTCATCGCCACCAGCATGCTGGTGTCCCTGGTCGAGCAACTGCGCGAGCGCAAGCGCCTGCTGGCCGTCCTCGTCGCCTTCGGCACCCGCCGCTCCACCCTCGGCTGGTCCGTCCTCTGGCAGACCGCCGTCCCGGTGGTGATCGGCCTGGCCCTCGCCGTCCTCGGCGGCCTGGGCCTGGGCGCCGCCCTGCTGTCCATGGTCGGCGCCGGGGCCTCCAGCTGGACGGCCTTCCTGCCGATCGTCGGCATCGGGGCGGGCGTCATCGCCGTGGTGACGCTGCTCAGCCTGCCGCCGCTGTGGCGGTTGATGCGTCCTGATGGACTGCGGACGGAATAGCTCCGCCGGCTCACCCGGCACATTCGGTTCACCGGTTCCGCCGGTACCGGTTCCGTCCTCAAACGCCGGACGGGCTGAATTCAGCCCGTCCGGCGTTTGAGGACACGCCCGGAGGGCGTCAAGAGGCGCGCCGCGACTACGCCAGCCGCGTGAACTCCACCGTCACCTCGGGCGGACCGCTGGCCGCCCCCCGGTAGATGCCCTTGTGGGGGGTGACGTCGCCGTAGTCCCGCCCCCGCCCGACGACCACGTGGGACTCGTCCGCGCGCACGCGGTTGGTGGGGTCGTAGCCGAACCACTCCCCCGCCCAGTACTCGATCCAGGCGTGGCTCTGCCCGGCGACGGCCCGGTGGAGATCCGCGTCGCGGTCGGGGTGCAGATACCCGGAGACGTAGCGCGTGGGCAGGCCGATGCCGCGCAGCAGGCCCGCCGTCAGGTGGGCGATGTCCTGGCAGACGCCGGCGCCCTGTTCCCAGGCTTCCTGGGCGGTGGTGAGGACGCCGGTCGCGCCGGGCACGTAGGCGACGCGGTCGGCGACCATCTCGGCGACGGCGACGGCCGCTTCGTGGGCGTCGAGGCCGAGGGCGACCTCGTGGGCGGCGTCGACGAGGTCGGGTGCGACTGCGGTGCGGGCGGTGGGGCCGGCGTGTTCGAGGAGCCGGGTGGTGGCGGAGCGCTCGGCGATCGTGCTCCAGCCGGCGGGTTCGGGCAGCGGGGCGGGGGGCGAGGTCTCCACCAGGGAGACGGCGGTGATGGAGAGGTCGCCGTGGGGGTCCATGAGGTCGAAGCCGGTGACCTGGGTGCCCCAGTAGTCCCAGTAGGACCAGGTGGCGGTGGCGGGGGTGATGGTGACCCGGGCGTCCAGCGTGGTCTGGGAGGGCAGGGTGAGCGGGGTCATGCGTACTTCGTTGTGGGAGGAGATCGCGGCCTCGGCGTAGGAGACCCGGGTTTCGTGGCGGATGCGCAGTCGGCGTCCCATGGTCGCGCTCACGCTCCTTCCTGCGCCCACTCGATGGCGCCTTGGTACGGGAAGAACCGTTCCGCCACGGCCTCGGCGGAGGCCATGCAGGCGGCCTGGAGATCCTTGAGCAGGCGCGGGAGAGCCTCCTCCAGCGTGCCGGTCTCCAGGTATTCGAGCCGGGTGCGGACCCGGCCGATGGGCTGGCGGGCGGCGTCGTGCCGGGGGCGGCCCAGCTCGGCGAGGCATTCCTCGGCCGTGGTCAGGGCGTGCAGCGCGCTGCGCGGGAAGTCCCGGTCCAGGAGCAGGAACTCGGCCACCCGGGAGGTGTCACCGAAGCCGCCGTAGACCCGGGCGAAGGCCTCGTCGGCGCCGCTGGCGCTGAGCAGGGTGGGCCAGTCGGGGGCGTGGACGGCGTCCAGGACGCGCACCGAGAGCAGGCGGACGGTCATGTCGACCCGCTCGAGGCTGCGGCCCAGCACCACGAAGCGCCAGCTGTCGTCGCGGCTCATCGTGGAGTCGGTGAGACCGAAGAAGAGCGCGGCCCGGCGGCGTACGAGATCCAGATAGGCGTACGGTCCGGTGCGGCGGGCGGTGCGGCGCTGCTCGCCGAGGGCGTGCCAGGTGGAGTTGAGGCACTCCCACATGTCGGAGGAGATGGCCTCGCGGGCGCTGCGGGCGTTGAGGCGGGCCGCGCCGAGGGCGCCTTCGATGGAGCCGGTGCTCTCGGCGTCGAAGGCCAGGGCGCTCATGACCTGGTCCATGTCGCAGGCCTGGTCGTCGGGGGCGGTCAGGCCGAGGATCGCGTAGAGGGAGCGGCAGGCGGCGTCCTCGTCGCGCCAGGGGTCCTCGAGGAGCCGGTGGAGGTAGGCGTCGAGGATACGGGCGGTGGCGTCGGCCCGCTCGACGTAGCGCCCGGTCCAGGTCAGTGCTTCCGCGATCCGGGAGAGGATGATGTCGTTCATCGCTGTGCCTCCGTCGCTGAGAGTCGTCACTGCTGCTGCGCTGCTTCCTGCTCGGACACGGCGCGCCGCCCGCCCGGGCCGAGGTGGCGGGGGGCGACGGAGGGCGGCGCGGCGGCCGCGCCTTCCGCGTCGGCGGCATCGGGCTCGGTCTCGGCGCCGAAGGCCTCGGCGGCGCGGCGGGCGGGCGCGAGCACCCAGGTGTCCTTGGAACCGCCGCCCTGGCTGGAGTTGACGATGAGGTTGCCCTCCTGGAGGGCGACCCGGGTGAGTCCGCCGGGCAGCACCCACACATCGTTGCCGTCGTTGACCGCGAAGGGCCGCAGGTCGATGTGGCGCGGCGAGACCCCGCCGGGGGCCAGCGTCGGGGAGGTCGACAGGGCGACGGGCCGCTGGGCGATCCAGCCGCGCGGGTCCGCCGCGACCTCCTTGCGGACCTGCTCCAGGGTGGCGGCGTCCGCGTGCGGGCCGATGACGATGCCGGAGCCGCCGGCGCCGTCGACCGGCTTGATGACGAGCTGGTCGACCTGGTCGAGGACGGCCTCCAGCTGGCCGGGCTCGTCCGGCCGGTAGGACTCGACGTTGGGCAGAATCGGTTCTTCGCTGAGGTAGTACCGGATCAGGTCCGGAACGTAGGTGTAGAGCAGCTTGTCGTCCGCGATGCCGTTGCCGACCGCGTTGGCGAGGGTGACATTGCCGGCCTGCGCGGCGTTCAGAATGCCGGGGCAGCCGATCACCGAGTCGGGCCGGAAATGCAGCGGATCGAGGAAGTCGTCGTCCAGGCGCCGGTATACGACATGCACCGGCATCTCGCCGCGCGTCGTCCGCATCCAGACCCGGTTGCCCGAGCACACCAGGTCGTGTCCCTCGACCAGCTGTACGCCCATCAGCCGGGCCAGCAGCGCGTGCTCGAAGTACGCCGCGTTGCTCGGCCCCGGCGTGAGCACGACCACCGCCGGGTCGGTGACCCCGGCCGGGGCGGCGGCGCGCAGGGCCGCCAGCAGCCGCTGGCCGTAGGCGTCGACCGGGCGGACCGGCTGTTCGGCGAAGAGGGAGGGGAACATCCGGGTCATCGCCCGGCGGTTCTCGATGACGTAACTGACCCCCGAGGGGACCCGTACGTTGTCCTCCAGGACCCGGAACTCGCCCTCCTCGTCGCGCACGAGGTCGATGCCCCCGACGTGCACGCGGACGCCGTTGGGGGGCTCTATGCCTTGCGCGGCCCGGTGGAAATGGGGCGAGTTGACCAGCAGCCGCCACGGCACCACGCCGTCCTCGAAGGCCCGCGCCTGCCCGTAGGCGTCGGCGAGATAGGCCTCCAGGGCCTTGACCCGCTGGGCCACGCCGCGCTGGATCAGGTCCCATTCGAGGGCGTCGAGGATGCGCGGCACGAGGTCGAGCGGCCACGGCCGCTCCTCGCCCGCGAAGGCATAGGTGACCCCTCGGTCGGTGAACGACCGGGCCATCTGGTCGGCCCTGAACCGCAGTTCGGCCGCGTCCATCGGCTGCAGGGCAGCCAGAAGCGGCTCGTAGGCGGTCCTGACCACACCCGGCCGCTCAAACATCTCGTCCCATGCGTCGGCCAACGCATACGCGTCAAATATGTCCGCCATGAAGCGAAGTTAGGCGGCCTGTGTGACGCAACAATAACGGGGGGATTTCCGGGACAATGCGCGCCAAGGTCACAGGGCCGCCGGAAGCAGGGTTTTACAGGCACGTAAAACCGGGGGTGGTTTGAGCTGCGAAAGCCCTTGCCGGGCGGGCCGGTCCGGGGAGCGCGGTGCCGTCAGACGGCGCCGGGTCCGGCGTCGCCCGGCGGCGCCTCGACCGGAGCCACCTCCACCGCCGTCGCGCCGTGCGGGCCCGGCTCGGCCGTCAGCTCCTCCTCATGCGTGTACGAGCGCAGGTAGCCGATGACCGTGTTCGCCACCGCCACCATGGGCACCGCCACGACCGCCCCGCCGATCCCGCCGACGAGCGAGCCGCAGGCGACCGAGAGGATCACGGCGAGCGGGTGCACGCGCACGGCCCGGCCGAGGATGAAGGGCTGCAGGATGTGGCCCTCGAGCTGCTGGACGAGCAGCACCACGCCGAGCACCGCGAGGGCGATGCCCGGACCGACGGTCACCAGCGCCACGATCACCGCGACCACGCCGGAGGCGACCGCGCCGACCAGCGGGATGAAGGCGGCGAGGAAGATGACGACGGCGAGCGGCACGGCCATCGGCACGCCGAGGATGTAGATGCCGGTGCCGATGCAGATCGCGTCGATCAGCGCCACGATCACCGTGCCGCGTACGTAGAGGGTCAGCGTCCGCCAGGCCCGCGGGCCGGCCCCGGACAGGCCCTCGCGGGCGGCGGCGGGGAACAGCTTGAGGAACCAGTCCCAGATGTTGCGGCCGTCGTAGAGCAGGAAGAGCGTGCTGAACGCCGCCAGCAGGATGCCGGTCAGCAGCTCGACGACGACGGTGACGCCCTCCAGGCCGGCGTTGGTCAGATCCTTGGCGTTGGTGCCGATCGCGTCCTGGAGGTTCTTGGCGATCTGGTTGATCTGGTCCTCGGTGACATGGAACGGGCTGTTGAGGAGCCACTTCTTGAGTTCGGTGATGCCGTCCTGGAGGCTGCTGGAGAGGTTGTCGATGTTCTCCATCACCTGCCACACCACGAACCAGCCGACCAGGCCCATCACGATGAAGCCGCTGACGAAGACGATGGCCGTCGCCGGCCCCCGCGACAGCCCGGCCCGCTTGAGCCGGCCCACGAAGGGCTGCAGCAGCGCGGTGATCAGCAGGGCCACCACGAAGGACAGGACGACCAGCCGCACCGAGTTGATCGCGGTCCCCAGCACCCAGATCGTGCCGGCCAGCACCAGCAGCCGCCAGCCGGCTTCCGCCGCGACGCGCATGCTCCACGGGACGGCTGACGCCGGGTCGCCGCGCTCCGCGCCGCGCCGCCGGGGCGCGGCGGCCGCGGCCGCCTTACGCCGCTCCAGCTCGGCTTCCCGGGCCTTCTCCGCGGCCTCGGCCTCGGCGGACGCCCGTGCGGCGAGGCGCGCTTCCTCCACGCGCCCGGCGATCTTCGCCAGCTCTGCGGCGAATCCGGCGCCCCACTGGCGTTTCTCCGACATCGCGTCGTCCTCTGCTCCCCGTGGATCCCTGTGCGGCCCTTGTGTGGACGACTCTACGTGGGGGTGAGGTTGCCTCCGCGCCCGGCCGAATCACGGCCGGACGGTGAACCGGACGCCGGAACAGCACGACGCCCTCCGAGTGCGGGTACTCGGAGGGCGTCGGAAGCAAACGGTCAGGCTAGTACCAGTGGTTGGCCTGCCAGAAGGACCACGCGCCGCACGGGCTGTCGTAGCGGCTGTTCATGTAGTTGAGGCCCCACTTTATCTGCGTCTTCGGGTTCGTCCGCCAGTCGTCGCCGACCGAGGACATCTTGGAGCCCGGAAGCGCCTGCATCAGGCCATAGGCACCGGAGGAGGCGTTGGTCGCCGTGTAGCGCCAGCCGCTCTCGCGCGTGACTATGTTCGAGAAGCACTGGAACTGGGTCTCGTCGCCGATGATGGCCTCGGCCATCGCCTGGACCTCGGCCACGGTGTACGAGGCCTGTACCGGGGCTTCCAGTGCCTTCTTCTTGGCCGCTGCCGCCTTCGCCGCCTCGGCGGCTTCGTCCGCTGCCTTCTTCTTGGCGGCGGCGGCCTTGGCGGCGGCCTTACGGGCCGTCTCCTCGACGGTCTTGCGCGCGGTGGCGTCAGCGGCGTCCGACTGCGCCTGCACCTGCTGGGTGAGGGAGGCCTGCTGGACCTCCGCACCGGCGGGTATGTCGGCGAGTACGGTCGTCGCATCGACGGGCTGAGCGGCGGCGGTTGCCGGCGTCTCTCCCGCTGCGACGCCGACGACGGCGCCTACTGTGGTGACCGCAGTGGCCGAGACCACCGCGAATCCCCGGACCGAGATCCGGCTCACACGGTTTCCTTCCAGCATCGCCCGCGTGGTGACCTCGCGGACGCGTTCCTGCCCCTGGCGCTGACTTCCTCCAGCACTGGTCACTGGAAGCACTGGCCCGGTGGGTTTGTCCTCACCTTGCGGCGAGGGTCCGCTTGTTGCTCGGGCGGCTTACGGCTGACGTTGTTGAGTTGAACTTGTACCGTTTTGTACTGGTTCTGTTGCTTCTTCTGCGCCCGAGGGTGCAGAAGTGCCGTAAGCGGGGCCTGACAGAACCGACAGCCTGCCCCAGACCGACGCGTCTAGGCAATTCCCAGTTGAGTGGCAAAGGTCACATGCCGTTTGAGCCTGGGGCTTTGTGGAAACCGCTGCGTAACATCCCGAGACGCCAGTAGGCTCCTCCGCCTTTCGGCGGAGGAGCCTACTGATCCGTCAACTCACCTGCAGCGCCTGCTACTAGGCGTGGCCGTCCTCCAGCATCTCGGTGACGAGCGCGGCGATCGGCGAGCGCTCGGAGCGGGTGAGGGTGATGTGCGCG
This sequence comes from Streptomyces sp. NBC_01537, assembly GCF_045040445.1. Lineage (NCBI taxonomy): Bacteria > Bacillati > Actinomycetota > Actinomycetes > Kitasatosporales > Streptomycetaceae > Streptomyces > Streptomyces sp. NBC_01537. Next base: position 3,579,151 of record NZ_CP109392.1, read on the forward strand.
AAGAGCGGGTGCCCCTTGAGCTTCTCGACGACGGCGACGACACCGTCGTAGCGGCCGACCCTCAAGTTGTCGCGCTGGGCGACATCGTGAGTGAGCACCACGCGCGAGCCCTGCCCAATTCGGGACAACACGGTCAAAAGCACATTCCGTTCCAGGGACTGTGCCTCATCGACGATGACGAACGCGTCATGCAGCGACCGGCCCCGGATGTGCGTGAGCGGCAGCACCTCCAGCATGCCCCGCGCCACGACCTCCTCGATGACCTCCTTCGAGGTCACCGCCGACAGCGTGTCGAAGACCGCCTGGGCCCAGGGGCTCATCTTCTCCGACTCGCTGCCCGGCAGATAGCCGAGCTCCTGCCCGCCGACCGCGTACAGCGGCCGGAAGACCATCACCTTCTTGTGCTGCTGACGCTCCAGCACCGCCTCCAGGCCCGCGCACAGTGCCAGCGCCGACTTGCCGGTGCCGGCCCGCCCGCCCATCGAGATGATGCCGATGTCCGGGTCGAGCAGCAGGTCCAGCGCGACGCGCTGCTCCGCGCTGCGGCCGTGGATGCCGAAGGCCTCACGGTCGCCGCGCACCAGCCTGACCCGGCCGTCGTCGGTGACCCGGCCCAGGGCCTTGCCGCGGTCGGACTGCAGGACCAGGCCGGTGTGGACCGGCAGGTCCGAGGCCTCGGGAAGGTAGACCGACTCCTCCTGGAAGAGCGAGTCCACATCCTCGGCCGATACGACCAGTTCCTCCATCCCGGTGTAGCCGGAGGTGATCGCCAGCTCCGCCCGGTACTCCTCGGCCAGCAGGCCGACGGAGCTCGCCTTGACGCGGAGCGGCAGATCCTTGGACACGACGGTCACGTCATAGCCCTCGGCCTGCAGATTGCGGGCGACGGCCAGGATGCGGGAGTCGTTGTCCCCGAGCCGGAACCCGGCGGGGAGCACTCCCGGGTCCGAGTGGTTCAGTTCGACGCGGAGCGTGCCACCGAGCTCACCGATCGGGATGGGCGCGTCCAGGCGCCCGTACCGGATTCGGTACTCATCGAGCAGCCGCAACGCCTGGCGGGCGAAGTAGCCGAGCTCCGGGTGGTGGCGCTTGGCCTCCAACTCGGTGACCACCACCACCGGGAGCACGACTTCGTGCTCTTCGAAGCGGGTGAGGGCATTCGGGTCGGCAAGCAGCACGCTGGTGTCGAGTACGTAAGTGCGCCGGTCGTGCTCACGGCGGTTCTTGCTGGTCACCACGTGTGGACGAACCCCCTCGGGAGAGGTCGGGTGCGACGCGCGTCGCGCGGAACTGGGCCGGGACCGACCGCAAGGGCCGAGCCACGGCCCTCCGAGTCGACGCGGTCGATGCTGTCTTTGTCAAGAGCGTTAGACAGCTCGTCCGTGTGCAAAGGGCCTCCCGGGCGGACGACCACATGCCGTCCTGACCGGTGTATTCCCTCGAACGTGGGGGCCTATGCGGCTGCATATGACAGCGGTTGGCCAAATTCCGTGTGACGAATCTCCCGACTACGCACCGTAGCGGCGATGGCGCGCCGCGTAGTCGCGCAGTGCGCGCAGGAAGTCGACCTTGCGGAAGGCCGGCCAGAACACCTCACAGAAGTAGTACTCGCTGTGGGCGCTCTGCCAGAGCATGAAGCCGGAAAGCCGCTGCTCACCGGAGGTGCGGATGACCAGATCGGGGTCCGGCTGACCCCGGGTGTACAGGTGCTCGGCGATGTGGTCGATGTCCAGGATCTCGGCCAGATCCTCGATCGAGGTGCCCCGCCGGCCGTGCTCGTGGAGCAGGGAGCGGACCGCGTCGGCGATCTCCTGGCGGCCGCCGTAACCCACGGCGACATTGACGAGTATCCCCTCGATGGCGGCCGTGGCCTGCTCGGCTTCCTTCAGGACCTTCTGGGTGTGCTCGGGAAGCAGGTCCATCGCCCCGACGTGGTGCACGCGCCACCGGCCGGATCCGGCCAGGCCGGAGACCGCGTCCTCGATGATGCCCAGCAGCGGGAGGAGCTGCTCCGGCGGACGGGTGAGGTTGTCCGTGGACAGCAGCCACAGCGTCACGACCTCGACGCCGGTCTCCTCGCACCAGCCGAGCATCTCGCTGATCTTGTCCGCGCCGGCCCGGTGCCCCTGCTCCGTCGTGTTGCCGGCCGCCTTCGCCCAGCGCCGGTTGCCGTCGAGGATCACACCGACGTGCTTGGGGCCCTGCGACAGATCGAGGCGGCGCTCCACCCGGCGGGCGTAGAACTCGACCACGCTGGTGCGCACCAGGTCGTGCAGATTCATGCGCAGCTTCATGCGGGGCCCCTCATGCGGCGGTGCGGCGGTGCGTTGCGGCGGTGCGGTCGTCACCCTTTTGGCACTCTACTGGTCCGCGCCCGAGGCGGCTGACCGGGGTCGTGATGGGCCGTGATAGGCCTGGGCCCGTGAACGTACGACCGACCTACCTCCCCGCCGCCACCCGCTACGACGACATGGCCTACCGGCGCACCGGCCGCAGCGGCCTGAAGCTGCCGGCCGTCTCCCTCGGCCTCTGGCACAACTTCGGCGACGACCGCACGCTCGACTCCCAGCGCGCGCTGCTCCGCCGTGCCTTCGACCTCGGCATCACCCACTTCGACCTCGCCAACAACTACGGCCCGCCCTACGGCTCCGCCGAGACCAACTTCGGGACCCTGCTGGCCCAGGACTTCCGCCCCTACCGCGACGAGCTGGTCATCTCCACCAAGGCCGGCTACGACATGTGGCCCGGCCCCTACGGCGAATGGGGCAGCCGAAAGTACCTGCTCTCCTCGCTGGACCAGTCGCTCGCGCGCATGGGCCTCGACTACGTCGACATCTTCTACTCCCACCGGTTCGACCCCGACACCCCGCTGGAGGAGACGATGGGCGCCCTCGCCTCCGCCGTCCAGCAGGGCAAGGCCCTGTACGTCGGCATCTCCTCCTACGGCGCCGACCGGACGAGGGAGGCCGCCCGCATCCTCCGCGGCCTCGGCGTCCCCGCCCTCATCCACCAGCCCTCCTACTCCATGATCAACCGCTGGATCGAGGACGACGGGCTGCTGGACGTCCTCGACGAGGAGGGCATGGGCTGCATCCCCTTCGTCCCCCTCGCCCAGGGTCTCCTGACGGACAAGTACCTCAACGGCATCCCCGAGGGCTCCCGCGCCGCCCAGGGCAAGTCCCTCGACCAGACGGTCATCACCGACGAGGTCGTACGGCGGCTGCGCGGCCTCAACGACATCGCGGCGTCGCGGGGCCAGTCCCTCGCCCAGCTCGCCCTGAGCTGGGTCCTGCGGGACACCCGGGTCACCTCCGCGCTCATCGGTGCGTCGAGTGTCCGTCAGCTGGAGGCCAACGTCGCGGCGGTCGGCGCGCCCGCCCTGACGGTGGACGAGCTCGCGGCGATCGACGGCTTCGCGGTCGAGTCCGGCGTCAACCTGTGGTCGACCAGCAGCGATTCCTGACGTATGGGTGGTGTCCTCCTGGCTAACCTGCCGCCAGGAGGACGCCGCCCAGCGCACCGAGCAGCATGAACGGCCCGAAGGGAACCGCCGTCCTGCGGTCGATCCGGCGCAGCGCCATCAGCCCGAGAGCCACCACCGCGCCCAGGGCGAAGCCCGCGAACGTACCGGCGAAGACCGCTCCCCACCCGTACCACCCGAGCGCCATTCCGACCGTCGGCGCGAGCTTCACGTCGCCGAAGCCCATGCCGGCCGGGTTGATGACGTGCAGCAGGAAGTAGAGCCCGAACAGGGCGGCCCCGCCCAGCAGGGCCCGGGTCCAGGACCCGGCGGCGCGGGGCAGCAGCGCGCACACGCCGAGGAGGACAACGACCGTCGCCCCGGCCGGGAGTGTGAGGACGTCAGGCAGCCGGAAGACGGCCAGGTCGACCCGCGCCATGAGCACCCCGGCCGGCACCAGCAGCAGCCACACCGCCAGCTCCGGCCGCGTACCGACCCGCAGCGCCAGCGCGGACCCGGCCGCCCCGCAGAGCGCGGCGAGGGTCACCGCGCCGGGCCCCCGCCCCGCCCAGCCGCGCAGGCCCGCCGGGCAGGGGCGGCCATGGACGTCCCGGTCGCGCCAGGGCAGGCCGGGCTCGACGGCGAGCCGGTGGGCGGGGCGCGGCAGCAGGAAGCCACCGGCCAGGATTCCCCAGACGGCGGCGGCTGCGGTGAGGTAGACATGCTCAGGCACAGGCATCAGGCCGACCGTACACGGGAGGGGAATCGCCGATGGGCCGCTGGCGGGACGGCGAAACGACCCTGCGAGTGGAGGACGGCGCCCCCATCCCGGTGGAGATCGCCGCCTCCTACCGGGCCCGCACCCGCGGCCTGCTCGGCCGCGACGGCCTGGAGGGCGGCGGCGGGCTGCTGCTCACACCCGCGTCGAGCGTCCACACCCTGGGGATGCGGTTCGCGATCGACGTCGCCTACCTGGACCGCCGCCTGCGCGTGCTGGCCGTACGGACCATGCCGCCGGGCCGGCTCGGCCGGCCCCGGCTGCGCGCACGGCACGTCCTGGAAGCGGAGGCGGGCGCGATGGCGGCGTGGGGGCTGCGCCCCGGCGTGAGCCTGCGGTTGGAACCGAAGCCGTGACGGCTGGCGCGGCGGCACTGTCCGGCTGCTGCCGCCCGCCGCCCGGCCGGCCGACCCAGTACACGCGCTTGACTTCCTCTCCCGCCTAAGGGCGGGGGATTCCAGCGGTCGCCCACTGGGGTTCCTGCTTCACCGACGACTGCCCCGTGCGGGAGGACTCCCGTTGAGGTCTTACACCGTCTCCACAGGCAGACACGGCCAGCCCGGCCGCGAGAATGTTGCTTGCCGCGTTCACGTCGCGGTCATGCACCGCGCCGCAGTCGCACGTCCACTCACGGACGTTCAGCGGCAGCTTCGCCCGGATCGTGCCGCAGGCCCCGCACAGCTTGGAGCTGGGGAACCAGCGGTCGACCACGACGAGGTCGCGCCCGTACCAGGCGCACTTGTACTCCAGCATCGTCCGCAGGTCACGCCAGGCCGCGTCCGAGATGGCTCGGGCGAGCTTGCCGTTCTTGACCATATTGCGGACGGTCAGGTCCTCGATCACGACCGTTTGGTTCTCACGGACGAGACGAGTGGTCAGCTTGTGCAGGTGGTCGCGGCGCCGGTCGGTGATTCGGGCGTGGACCTTGGCGACCTTGCGGCGTGCCTTGGCCCGGTTCGCGCCGTCACCCTTGGCCTTGCGGGACAGCTCCCGCTGGGCCTTCGTGAGACGGGCGCGGTCTCGGCGTTCGTGCCGAGGGTTGGTGATCTTCTCCCCGGTGGACAGGGTCACCAGGCAGGTGATCCCCGCGTCGATCCCGACCGCCTGCGCAGTGGCTGGTGCCGGGGTGATCGTGTCATCGCAGAGCAGCGACACGAACCAACGTCCGGCCGCGTCCTGGGACACGGTCACCGTGGACGGCTGCGCGCCTTCGGGGAGCGGCCGGGACCACACAACATTCAGGGGCTCGCGCATCTTGGCGAGCGTGACCCTACCGTCGCGGTAGCGGAACGCGGAGCTGGTGTACTCGGCGGAGCGGCGGGACTTCTTCCGCGACTTGAAGCGCGGGTACTTCGCCCGTCCCTCGAAGAAGCTGGTGAACGCGCCTTGCAGGTGCCTCAGGCACTGCTGCAAGGGCACCGAGGACACCTCGGACAGGTAGGCGAGTTCTTCGGTCTTCTTCCAGGCGGTGAGCATCGCCGAGGTCGCGTTGTAGTTGACCCTCTCCTGCCGCTGGTACCACGCAGTGGTACGGGCTTGGAGGGCCAGGTTGTAGACCTTCCGCACACATCCGAACGTGCGCGACAGCTCCGCTGCCTGCGCATCGTCCGGGTAGAAGCGGTACTTGAACGCCCGCTTCACGTGAGTGGTCACGGCTCACAATCTACCACGCCGCCTTGTAAGCATTGTGAGTGTCGTGTAGCACACACCGATCCGCCCTGACGGCGAATCGTCTTCCCCCACCCCGCTCCACAGAAGTCCGATTCCTCTCCGTCCTGAAGGGCGGAGGTGCCCACGGAGGGATCCCGATGACGACCTTCACGATCATCGACAGCGACACCAGCGCGATCAGCAGTGCGAAGACGAGAATGATCACCGCGAAGAGCGAGTCGTCCATGCCCATGTCCCCCGCGTTCCGTATGCACCACGTACGGAGACGGACCACGGTCCGCGGCGGTTCGGTTCCCCGGCGTCGATTGAGGACGATCCCAGCCGGCCCAAAAAAGAAACGGGCCGGTTCGCAGGGGGGGAGAGCGAACCGGCCCGAGGGGGGGGCTTCCACCGTACCGCGTGTGAGCTGGCCATCTCGACCATGGTCATGAGGGAGATGTGAAAGTTCCCTGTATAAAAGCTCTCATCAACTGCGCCATTTGGGCGTTATGCTCGCCAATAAGCGAAACTTCCGGTCTCCACAGGTTCGCAACGTGCCCGACACGTAACTCCCCGTGTCCACCCACTTGGCCGGAAATTTAGCCGGATTTCCCTCCCCAACCACTCCTACGAGTGAACCGAGCCCCCCTGGGCCGTCCCCAGCCACGCCCGGCTCCCGCTAAAGCCCCGCAAAGTGATCGAACTCGCCCGCCTTCACGCCCCTGACGAAGGCATCCCACTTCGCCTGGGTCGTCGTCGCGACATTCTCCGGGTCCCCGGTCTCCCGGATGTGGATCAGCCCGTCGTCACCGAAGGCGATCTCGATCGACTCCCCCGCCGAAGCGTCATCCCCGGAGAAGCTGGACCTGCGCCATTCAAGCTCGGACACGGAGCCCCCTCATCCCTCTGCCTTGGGCTATTGGCGTCATCGTCCCCCACCCGCGCGGCCCGGCGCCAAGCCGGTCCTGGCCACCCGCCCGGCCGGCTCCTAGCATCAGGAACCATGGCGACCCTCTGGGAACTCATGCACGACTGCATCCCCGACGACCACGCCCGCCAGGTCACCTCCCGCTACTACGTCGACGACGTCATGACCGCCCCCGACCCCCCGGCCCAGGTCCTCGACCTCGGCTGCGGCCGCGGCACCTCCGCCGACCACTTCCGCCGCCACAACCCCGAGGTCCACTGGTTCGGCGTCGACATCCGCGACTCCCCCGAAGCCGGCCAGCGCACCGACCGAACCGATCCCGTCGTCCACTACGACGGCATCCGCCTGCCCTTCCGCTCCGCCTCCCTCCCCCTCGTCTACTCCCACCAGGTCTTCGAGCACGTCTCCCACCCCCGCGAGCTCCTCTCCGAGATCCACCGCGTACTCCGCCCCCGCGGCCTCTTCATCGGCAGCACCTCCCAGTTCGAGCCCTACCACTCCTTCAGCCTCTGGAACTACACCCCCTACGGCTTCCGCGTCCTCGCCGAGGACGCCGGCCTGCGCCTTGAGGAGATCCGCCCCTCCCTCGACGGCGTAGCCCTCATCATGCGGACCTTCCGCGGCCGCCCACCCGAGCACAGCCGCTACTGGGACGAGGAGTCCCCCCTCAACACCGAGATCGACCGCTGGGCCGCCGAGACCAAACGCCCCGCCGCCCTCGCCAACCTCCGCAAGCTCACCTTCTGCGGCCAGTTCGCCTTCCGCGTCCGCAAGCCGTAGGAGCCCGACCGGTGGGTGGCCGAGGGTTCGTCCGCGCCCAGCCGGGCTACGGCAAACAGACTCAGTACGTGGGGAAGACAGAGGTGTCCACGGTCCACCCGGCGACGTCAATCGTTTCGCCGAAGGAGTAGGAGGTACAGGTCCGGTACTTGCCACCCTGCGGGTTGGACAGTATCTGGCCGGTGCCCTGGCGGGGATCAACGATCAGGTACCAGGCGATGCCCATCACCGCATAGTCGCGGACCTTGCCCATGTAGTCGTTCTCCGGGTTGGACTTGGAAACGACTTCGACGACGGCCAGAACATCCCGAGGGTGTACCGCGTCCCCCGATTCCAGGACTTCCTCGGGGAAGACCATAAGGTCCGGACGCCTCTCGACGCCTGCGGCCGGATCTTCGAGGTCGGCCCCGCCATGGGCGATGACACCGGGCATCGTCAGTTCGAGCTGCGCGTCCAACTGCCGTCCCAGCCGACGTACCACGAGTTCGTGCGGGTTGGAGGGCGACATCATCATGACGATCTGATCGCCACTGATCTCGATCGCGCGCACCTGCGGGGGGGCATGCTCAGCGAACTGGTCGGCAATGGCGCGCATCTTGGCGTAGTCCACAGCAAGCTCCCTGAGTGTTCGTGCTGCTCCCAGTGTATGGGCCTTCTCGCCACACACACCGAACTACCGACACGCACGGAGATCAGAGAGACACTGACGGTTATCAGCACACAGATGACATAGCCGTCGGCATCACGAGGCCGAGGGCGGGGTGAAGGTGATCTCGACGCGGCGGTTCTGCTTGCGGCCGGCCTCGGTGGAGTTGTCGGCGATCGGGTAGTCCTCGCTGTAGCCGCGGACCTGGAAGGAGTAGGTCTCGCTGCCGAGGGAGGACAGCTGCTGGGAGAGGATCTTGTAGACGGCGTCCGCCCGGTCCTTGGAGAGCACCTGGCCGTGTTCGTACGAACCGAGGTTGTCGGTGAAACCGAAGACGCGGATCGGGGAGGTGACCTTCTTGCCCGCGATGTCGGAGGCGATCGCCTTGATGCGGGCGGCCGCGCCGGAGCTGAGCTTGGCGCTGTTCTTACCGAAGACGACGTCCGCCTGGAGGGCGTAGGTCACGGTGGAGTTGGACGACGTCTGCCGCTCCTCGCCTGAGTCGGCGGTGGAGTTCTTGGAGGTCGAGGCGTCGGTGACGGAGACGATGTCCAGGACCTTGGGCGTGGCCAGCGTCGCACCCTCGGGCAGTTCGAGGTTGGGGTCCGAGGTGTCGATCTTCGTGGGGGCGGAGGCCGAGGGCTGCGAGGTCGGGTTGCCGTCCGCGTGCGCGGCGACGGTCGTTGCCGGGATCAGGACGAGGGTCAGGGTGAGGGTGAAGGTGGCGGTGAGCGCGGCGGAGGCTCCGGGGCGGATGCCGGGTCGGGGCATGGCTCACCCCTCCGAGTCGGAGATCTCGATGCTGGCGGGGGGCATCGTCGGGAGCTGGAACTGCACCTGGGTGGTGGACTCGGGCGGCGCGGGGAACTGGGCGAAGATGGGTACGGTCGCGCCGGGTTTGACGTAGTTCAGCCCCATCGTGCAGAGGCACTTGCCCTCGGTGTCCCGGAGGACGTAGTAGCGCTTCTTGCCGGCTTCGTCGACGAGGACCGCCCCAGCGACGGAAGGGCCTGATTTCTGGATCGCGACTTCCGTGCCCTTCCAGTTGATCGCGCTGAAGAACTTGCTGCCGTTGTTGGTCAGCGTGCCGCTGACCGTCACGAAGCCGCCGGAGTCACGCGTGGCCGAGTTGATGGTGACGGTGATGTCATCCGGCCCCTTGATCTGGGCCAGCGTCTGGGTTGAGTCAGCCGTTGGCGAAGAAGACGTCCCGCCCGAGCCGGCCGTCTTCTGCGCGGCGCTGGACGTGGTCTGCGACGCGCCATTGTTCTTCTTGCCGCCACCGCCCCCGCCACAGCCCGTCAGCGTCAACGCGATGCATACGGCGATCACCGCTGCGAGCGGCGTACTGCCGTCCTTCGCCCGCCACCGAACACCCATGGGTCCCCCGTTCCTCAGCCGCTGAGATGGACGGAGTAGAACTCCGCCAGGTTCAGTTGGAAACCGACGGCGGTTGGGTCGACGGTCACCGTGCCACTGTCACAGGAGAAGGTGACCCCGCTCGCACCGGCGTCCTCAGCGGTGCAGACGGACTCGACGACCGCTGTGGCCCGCGCCTGCGCGTGCATGTTCTCAGTGCCCGCTACAACCGAGTTGCCAACCGTCCCCTGGGTGAGAACGCCCACGGCGTACCCCGGCGGGTTGTTCACCCGGTCGCAGTTCGTTCGATCGGCGTGATTGTCAGCCGCATATGTGGTGGCAGCCGTGCAGGCCGCTCCGTCACCATTCATGCCCACGCCGGCGAGCAGGTCGTTCAGCTTGTCGATGTCGCCTGCGGTCAACGCGGTGAGAAAGTCGGCCTCGACGCCGTCCCGGGCGGTACGGGCGGCGCCCAGAGCCGCCGCGTCGGCGGCGGTCTGAGCACCGTTGCGGGCAACTGCCGCCTGGCCGACCGCGAAATACGCGAACGCAAGAAAGAGCAACGCAGCCACAGCCACGATGTAGATGCCGATGGTCTGGCCCTGGTCGCGGCGGGCTTGCCCGCCTAGTCTCCCCCAGCGCCGATGATGTCCTGGACCGCCTGCGTGATCCCGTTGGCGATACTGGTACCAACGCCCGACGTCGCGATCGCCACGATGATGATCACGATCACCACCGCGATGCCCAAGTACTCGAACGACGTCTGCCCGCCGTCGCCACGTTGCCGCAACCACGCCCGCAGCGCGGTTCTCCGGTTCACAACCCACTTGCTCATGGCACCGACTCCCTGCCTGCATCAACCGACGAACGCCGAACGCGCTCCTTGCGCGGATCGGCCTCTCGCTACCGCTACGGAGGTCGGCAGGCCGGACCGTGACGCTGATGTCGTCCATGGCCCCCCACCTCTCACTGAGCCGTCTGCGGCCCGTAGCGATTCGTTCTGGGTTGCAGGTGCAAATAAGGTTGCGTATGCAAAGGTACACCGCGACCCCATACTCCCGCACCCCCTTCCGCGCCAACCGATGTACTCAATATGACGGTTCGGCTCACTACCCACCACCCGCCTCAGCCATTCCCGAAGAGTGCACCGAAGTTGATTCGCGAGCCGAAGACCATGCCCGACATCAGAAGGATCATGGTGGCGGGCACGAGCAGCGTCGTAATCACGCCAGTCGCGCGCGGCACTGTACGAGCCGCCCGGCGCCGGGCGTTCTGGGCCTCGGTGCGGCGCATGTCCTGGGCGATCTGCAGCAGCGTGGCGGCGATCGGGGCGCCGAGTTCCTCGCCTTGCTGCAGGGTGGTGACGAACTGACCGACCTGGTCGCTGCGGTTGCGCTTCCGCAGCTGGTCGAAGGCGTCCCGGCGGCTCATGCCGACGTCCATCTGCCTGAGGGCGATGCGGATTTCATCGGACCAGGCGCCCTCGTAGACGGTGGAGACGCGCTCCAGGGCCTGGCGGAATGCCAGCCCCGAACTCACCACGACAGCCAGGACGTCGAGGAAATCCGGAAGGACACGCTCGATCTCGTCACGTCGCCTGCGCACCGCCAGCCAGATGCCGAGGTCGGTCCAGCCGAGGCCGTACGCGATCATCACGAGAGCCAGCAGCCAGTGGCCGGACTGCAGAACCGCCAGCGCGGCCAGGCCGCCGAGGAAGCCGTAGACGGCACGGCGGGCGGCGTAGCGGTCGACGGTCAGGCCGTACGGGTGTCCGGCGTGGTCGATGCGGGCGCGGGCGCGGTTGACGCGGGCAGGGCCCATGAGGCGCAGGACAAGGGGGACCCAGCGGATGCCGAGGCGGTCGACGGCGTTGCCGACCTTGGTGGTGCGGGTGCGGCCTACTTCGAGGGCGAGTTGGAGGTCGGAGGGGAGCTTGACCTCGGAGCGGTAGATGCCGATGCCGTAGACGACGCCGGTGACGCCGAGGGCGGTCAGGGTGGCCAGGCCCAGGGCGATGCCGATGCTCATGCCGGCGCCGCCCATCAGACGTCGATCCGGGACATGCGGCGGATGAGGGCGAAGCCGACGACGTACATGCTGAGGGCGACAAGGACCAGGATCCGGCCCAGGCCGGAGCCGGTCATCGCGCTGAGCGCGCCCGGCATCATCTGGTTGAGGAGGAGCAGGGAGCCGATCCCGATGACCGGGACGGCGTAGGCGGTGACGGTGACCTGGGACATCTGGGTGCGGATCTCACGACGGGTCTCCTTGCGCTCCTCAAGGGTGACGGTGAGGTTGCGCAGGGACTCGACGATCGTGCCACCGGAACGGCTGGACAGCACCAGCGTCGACACAAGGACCACCAGTTCGCGGCTCGGCAGGCGGCCCTGGAGTCCGCCCAGCGCGTCCTCTACGGAATGCCCCATCGCGAGGGCGTCGTCCACCTGCCGGAGCTCCTCCCCCGCCGGGGCTTCGAGCTCGTCCGCGGCCATGCCCACCGCGGTACGCAGGGCGAGCCCGGCCTGCGTGGCGTTGGCGAGGACTCGGGCGAGCTCGGGCAGTTGGGCGATGAAGCGCTCGTTGCGTACGCGCTGCCGCCAGCTCAGGAAGGACATGGCGGCCCAGCCCGCCAGCAAGGCGGCGATCGGGCCGAAGAAGGGCGCGAAGATCACGTCAGCGAGGATCCAGGCACCGGCGATGACACCGGTGCCGGCCGCGACGAACTGCCCCGGCGTGAGGTTCGTACCCGTGGCGGCGAGGCGGCCCTCCAGGCGCCGGCCCCAGGCCGTGCGGCGGACGCGGCGGTCGAGGGCGGCGAAGGGGACGGAGCTGCGCTGGACGCCGGGGATGTCGGCCAGGCGCTCGACGAGGGCGGCGCGGTCGCGGCGGCCGCCGGCGTAGGCGTGGAGGCCGAGGACGGCGAGGAGGAGGGTGAGGGCGGAGACCGCAAGGACGAGCCAGACTAGTTGGCTGGATGTCATCGCTACTTCGCCTCCCTGGTGGCGAGTTCGAGCTCGGTGTCGCCGACACCGAAGGCGGCGGGGACGTGTTCACCGGCCAGGAAGAGGCGTTCGGCGAGGGCTCGGGGGACGGGGTGGTGTTCGTACCAGCCGCGGACGATCCGGTCGACGCCGAGCGGCTCGGCGCGGAAGCGGGTGGCGGTGGTGAGGCGGAAGGTGTCGCGGCCCTGGGAGGAGAGGATGGCTACCTCGGTGATGCGGCGGGTGCCGTCCACATCGCGGCGGAGCTGGACGAGGACGTCCACGGCGCTGTTGATCTGATCGCGGAGTGCCTCGAAGGGGATCTTGACCTCCGACATCGAGGCCAGGGTCTGGAGCCGCAGGACGGCGTCCTCGGCCGAGTTGGCGTGGACGGTGGCCAGGGAGCCGTCGTGGCCGGTGGACATGGCCTGGAGCATGTCGAGGGTCTCGCCTCCTCGGACCTCTCCGACGATGATGCGGTCGGGCCGCATGCGCAGGGAGTTGCGTACGAGGTCGCGGATGGTGATGCGGCCCTGACCCTCGACGTTCGGGGGGCGGGTTTCCAGGCGTATGACGTGCTCCTGCTGGAGCTGGAGCTCGGCGGCGTCCTCGACGGTGATGATGCGCTCGATGTCGGGGATGAGGCCGGAGAGGGCGTTCAGCAGGGTGGTCTTGCCGGAGCCGGTGCCGCCGCTGACGATGATGTTGAAGCGGGCGCGGACGAGGGCGGACAGGAGCATGAGCATGTGCTCGTCCAGGGTGCCCAGGCCGATCAGCTCGTTGAGGGTGTAGGCGCGCGGGAAGCGGCGGATGGTGAGGGTCGGCCCGGTCAGGGACAGGGGCGGGATGATGACGTTGACGCGCTCGCCGGAGGGGAGGCGGGCGTCGACCATCGGATTGGACTCGTCGACGCGGCGGTTGACGGTCGAGACGATACGTTCGATGGTCTGGAGCAGCTGCTCGGCGGAGGAGAAGCGGGCGTCGACCTGCTCGATGCGGCCGCCGCGCTCGATGTAGATCTTGTCGGGGCCGTTGACCATGATTTCGGTGATGGAGGCGTCTTCGAGGAGCGGTTCGAGGATGCCCAGGCCCAGGGCCTCGTCCACGACGCGCCGGATGATGCCGCCGCGCTCCTTGGTGGAAAGGACCGGGCCCTCGCGGCTGATGATGTGGCCGAGAACGCGTTCGAGGCGCAGCCGGCGCTCGGCGGCGGCCAGCGCCGACATCTCGGCGAGGTCGATCTCCTGGAGCAGCTTGGCCCGGTAGACGGCGACGAGATGGCCCTCCTGGGTCTGGGGGGCGTTGTCGTCGACGGCGGTGACGAGGCGGTCGCGGAGGCTCATGAGGTCGTGTCCTCCTTCGGCATCGTGGCGGATCGGTGTACGGGACCGAAGATGTTGACGCCGGGGATGACGGAAGGGACGTCTATGGTGGCGGTCGCCGTGACGGAGTCGCCGGTGGTGTCGATCCCTATCTGCGGGTCCAGCCAGTCGCTCACGGCGTTGTTCCCCGCGGTCTGGCCGCTGACCGGCGGGTCGTACCGGGCCTCCATGCGGGCGGCGGCGCGGGCGGCGGTGCCCGCCTGGCCGGCCGTGTAGGCGACGAGGCCCAGCTGTATCCCGGCGAGGGCGAGCAGGAGCAGGATCGGGAGGACGCCGAGGTATTCGAGCGAGGCGGAGCCGCGATCGCGCTTGCGCCCCGTCAGCCCCGTCAGCCCCGTCACTGGTCGGTCTCCTCGTCGACGGCCGACGCATGCCCGGTCACCGTCAGCGGGAAGTCGATGAAACCGGGGAAGAGGACCGGCACATTGAGGGCCACCGTGACGGTGACCTGGCCGTCGGCCGTACCCGTACCGACCGTCGCGCTCCCTCTCCACGCGCCCGGGAGGTCGCTCTTGGCAGCGGTTTCCGCGTCCGCGGCGGTGCCCACGGCGAGGGCCCGCGCACCCTCGTCCGCCGCGTTGCCCGCCAGGGTGAACGTGTAGCCGGCCAGCACGGCCTGCCAGACCAGGATCAGCGTCAGAAGGATGATCGGGGTCATGCCCAGGGTCTCAAGCGTCACCTGGCCCCGGTCGCCGCCCCGGTCGCCGCGGCGGGCGCGCTTCGCGGGCGGGCGGGCGTGGGCGGGGGCGGCGAGGCCGAGTTCGGCGGCGAGGGCCCAGAGGCCTTGTTTGATGGTGGAGCGGTTGTCGAGGTCCTGGAGCCGGCCGGCGTCGATGACCGTCTGGAGTTCCTTGTAGGCGGCGGGGACGACGGAGGCCGCGATGCGGGTGCCGGTGATGCGGGCGATGAGGGAGGGCTGGATCTCGGTGGCGCGGGTGTGGCGGTTGACCGCGACGGTGACGTCCTGCGGCTTGCGGATCTGGAGCCGGTCCCACATGCGGACCATGCGCTTGGCGGCCCGTACAGCCACGACATCCGGTGTGGTGACGAGGACTGCGGCGTCGGCCGTCTCGACGGCGACGGCGTTGGCGCTGGTCATCTGCGTGCCGCAGTCGACGATCACGACCTCGTAGCGCTGGCGGAGGGCGTGCAGTACGTGGCGGGCGGAGCGGTCGGTGACCTCCTCGCCGCGTTCGCCGTCGCCGGGGGCCAACAGCAGGGCGGGGCCCGCCTCGTGGACGTACATCGCGTCCTGGAGGATGCGGGTCGTGACGTCGGTTATGTCGGCGAGGTCGGCGAGGGAGCGGCGGAACTGGACGTCGAGGTAGGAGGCGATGTCGCCGCCCTGGAGGTCCATGTCGACCAGGGCCGTGGTCCTGCCCGCCGCGTGGGCGGCCAGCGCGAGCTGGACGGCGGTGACGGTCGTGCCGACGCCGCCCTTGGCACCGGAGACGGCGATGAGCCGGCCGCCGACGACGGCGGGGAGAGCCGCGCGCTGCGGGGAGAGGTGCCGCCGTACGCCGGTGGCCCAGGCGGCGGCGGCCTCGATGCGGGCGCCGAGCTCGTCGTAGGACAGGGGCAGGCCGATGACGCCGCGGGCGCCGGAGTCCATGGCGCCGGACATGACGGCGGGGCTGGGCTCGGCGGTCAGCAGGACGACGCCGACGGCCGGGAAGCGCAGCGCGATCTCGCGGATGAGCTCCAGGGCGGGCATCGGGGAGATGAGGTCGTGGACGACGACGGCCTCGGGGAGTTCGTCGATGCCGGCCTCGGCGGCGCGGGCGAGGGCGTCCAGGAGCGTGGTGGAGTCGGGGAGGGCGGGGGCCGGCTCGGCGGCGGGCAGTTGGCCGAGGAGGCCGGTGAGGGCGCGGGCGGTGTCCGGGTCGGGGGTGCCGGACAGGATCCGTACGGTCATGTACGTCCTCCCTTCTCATCGATCGGCGACAAGCGACCGGCCGCAGGCCGTGTCACGACCCGTGTCACCACCCGTGTCACGACGTCACCCCGTCGCCCGCCAGGGTGTACGTGCGGTCGCGCGGGCTGGGCACGGTGGTGTCGCCGGGGGCGACCAGCGCCAGGCGTACGTGTTTGGCGAAGGACTCGGCGTAGGCGACGCGCTGGGCGTTCGCGGCGTCGAGGGCGAAGGTGATGGGGACGCCCTGGTCGGCGACCCGCGTGGAGTCGGAGTTGCTTTCGAACGCCTTGATCTCGCCGACGTCGATGACCTGGGCGCTGGTGACGATGATCTGGGAGATGTCCGGGTCGGTGTCCTTGCGGCCGGCGAAGGTCGCGAAGATGTTGACCTTGTCCCCGGGCCGGATCTTGCCCGCCACGCCCGTCTCCGCGTCGATCATGATGGCGATCTCCATCTGCCCGGCCTGGAGCGCGGGCCGGGCGGCGACCATGTCGGTCTGCAGCAGCGAGCCGCTCTTGAGCTCGGTCGCGGCGATCTTCCCGGTCACCTCGGACAGGCTGTGCACGGCGGTGCTGGGCAGCCAGCGCTTGGGGATCTGGACCTTCTTGACCTGGGCGGCGGTCACGGACTCGTACGCCGGTACGTCCTTGGTCAGCCGGTAGGCGGTGACCTTCGATCCCACCTCGGACCGGGTGTCGCCGATGACCGCGAGCACTCCGGCGAAGGCGGCGATCGCGCACACGGCGGAGACCACGAGGAGGACGATGCCGCGACGCTGACGTGAATTCATAGGTGTGGGGCCCTAACGCTCTATCGCTCTTCTGCCGCTGCTGCTGGTGCTACCGCTGCTGCGAATGCTGCTGCCGCTGTTGCTTGCTACTACCACCGGTTGCGGTGTCCTTACCCGCCCATCGACCTTCGCAGAGCAGAAAAGGCACTGATCTCCGATGACTTCCAGTCCGCACCAGCCACAGGTGTCCCGCCGCACCGACGTCACGACCTGATAGAGCACGCCCACATCCGCGATGTACGCCACGAATTCGACCAGCCGGCCCGTCCCCCACCAGCTCGCCGAGTCCGGCGGCAGCGGGACGTCCCGGGTGAACTGCGTACGCCACGCCTGCGCCAGCGCGCCCTTCACCCACCCCGGGTCCACCCCGTGCCCGGTGGCCACCGCGAGCTGGGTGAGGAAGGACGGCCCCGACGGCATGGCGGTCACGTCGGCCACGCCCAGGTACGGCTCCGGGTGGGCCAGCGCCGCGAAGTGCCGCCCGGGGACCAGGGACTTCAGGTGGGCGCCTACGGGGACGTCGATGCGGTCCAGCTTGGCGACCGAGCCGAGCAGCGCGCCCGAGTAGAGGTAGTGCGACAGCAGCCGGGCCGCGCCGGCCAGCACGCCGGGGCCCAGGTCGGTGTTGGCCAGCTGCCGGAGCTGCTCGACGAGCAGCGCCCCCGCCAGCGGCGGCAGGTCGACGGGGACGATGGCCACCCGGTCCGCGTCCAGCGCGGCGCGCAGGGTGTGCATACGGCGGCGTACGGGGTCGGCCGGATCGGGGGGCACGAGGGCGACGACGTGCCCGTATGCCTCAAGGGAGGCGACGATGCGCATGAGGTGATGTTCGAGCGAGAGCGCAAGATCGTCCGCCGTGACCGCAATGACGCTCGACACCGCTTCCGCACCTCCCTACGGCCGGGCATATGACCGGCCCGCGGGCAGAGCCTATCGGTGGGTGACCGGACCTGCGCACAAAGTTGCCGAACAGTTGGCGAACTCACCACCCCCAACGCCCCCTCACCCCAAAGGTATTGACCAATCCATTGGTCTGGACCAGACTGCTCCGCGCAGGGTGGCCACTCGTGCAGCTCTTTCACCTCCCCAGGGCCCGGCCCTGGTCCCAACTCCTCTCCCCCAGGAGGCAGTAGTGGAACGTGCGCTCAGAGCTCCAGCCCTCGTGGCGGCCGCCGCGCTCGCCGTGGCCGGCCTCGTCACCGGCACCACCGGCACCGCCAGGGCCGCCGACACCAACCTCGTCACCAACCCCGGTTTCGAGAGCGGCCTTTCCGGCTGGACGTGTACGTCGTCCAGCGGCGCCGCCGTCAGCAGCCCCGTGCACGGCGGCGCCGCCGCACTCACGGGCACCCCCACCTCGTCCGACAACGCCCAGTGCACCCAGACCGTCAGCGTGAAGCCCAGCTCCAGTTACACCTTGAGCGCCTACGTCCAGGGTTCGTACGTCTACCTCGGCGCCACCGGCACCGGCACGGCCGACCCGTCGACCTGGACGCCGTCCGCGACTTCGTACACCCAGATCAGCACCAGCTTCACGACGGGCGCGAGCACCACCTCCGTCACCCTGTACCTGCACGGCTGGTACGCCCAGCCCGCCTACTACGCCGACGACGTGAGCCTCACCGGCCCGGCGGGCACCGCCACCCCGACGGCGACAGCGACGACCACCACGCCGACACCGACACCGACGCCCACGCCCACCCCGACCCCGACCCCCACCGCCACCAGCACCGGCGGCACCGCCCTGCCCAAGCACGCCCTCACCGGCTACTGGCAGAACTTCAATAACGGCGCGACCGTCCAGACCATCGCCCAGGTGCAGGACCAGTACGACATCATCGCCGTCGCCTTCGCCGACGCCACGACCACGGCCGGCGCGGTCTCCTTCACCCTCGACTCGTCGCTGAACTACTCGGTGTCGCAGTTCAAGGCCGACATCGCGGCCAAGAAGGCGACCGGCAAGAAGGTGATCGTCTCGGTCGGCGGCCAGAACGGCACCGTCAGCGTCAGCGACTCCGCCTCGGCCACCAACTTCGCCAACAGCGTCTACGCGCTGATGCAGACCTACGGATTCGACGGGGTCGACATCGACCTGGAGAACGGCCTCAACGCCACCTACATGACCCAGGCCCTGCGAGCGCTCTACGCGAAGGCCGGCTCCGGCCTGGTCATCACCATGGCCCCGCAGACCATCGACATGCAGTCCACATCCAGCGGCTACTTCGCGACCGCGCTCAACATCAAGGACATCCTGACCGTCGTCAACACCCAGTACTACAACAGTGGTTCCATGAACGGCTGCGACGGCAACGTCTACTCCCAGGGCACCGTCAACTTCATCACCGCCCTGGCCTGCATCCAGCTCCAGAGCGGCCTCGCGCCCTCCCAGGTCGGCCTGGGCCTGCCCGCGTCGAGCAGCGCGGCCGGCAGCGGCTATGTGTCACCGAGCGTGGTGAACGCCGCGCTCGACTGCCTCACCCTGGGCACGAACTGCGGCTCCTTCAAGCCGTCCACGACGTACCCGGCACTGCGCGGGGCGATGACCTGGTCCACCAACTGGGACGCGTCCAACGGCAACTCCTTCTCCGGCACGGTCGGCGCCCACCTCGACACGCTGCCGTAGGCCCGGTGGCCGAGCGGGCCCTGGGTAGGCCCCGCCCGCCCGGCCACCGCTCAGCGCCACCCGCTCAGCGCAGCCCGCGGAAGAAGGCCCGGATGTCCCCGCTCAGCAGCTCCGGCTTCTCCAGGGCGGCGAAGTGCCCGCCCTCCCCGAACTCGCTCCAGTGGACGATGTTGTTGGCCCGCCCGGCGAAGAGCCGGATGGAGTTGAAATCATCGGGGAAGACGGCGACCCCGGTCGGGACGGGGTTGTGTTCCTCTTTCTCCCAGGCGCCCGCCCGGGCGTCCTCGAAGTACACGCGGGCGGCCGAGCCGGCCGTGCCGGTGAGCCAGTAGAGGGTGACGTTGGCCAGGAAGGCGTCGCGGTCGATGGAGTCGGCGACGTCGCCGAAGCCGTTGAACAGTTCGGCGTTCCAGGCCAGCTGGCCGGCGGGCGAGTCGGTGAGGGCGTACGAGAGGGTCTGCGGCCGGGTGGACTGAATCGCCTGATAGCCGTTGCGGGTCCGGAATCCGGCCAGGATCCCGAGCCGCCGGTGGTCCTCCTCCGTCAGCTTCGCGAACTCCGCAGGGTCGCCGGACGGGAAGGCGAATATCTGGGTGACATGCGTGCCGATCAGCCCTTCCGGGTGCTGCACGCCCAGCTCGCGTCCGATCAGCGAGCCCATGTCGCCGCCGTGGGCGCCCCATCTCCCGCCGTAGCCGAGCCGGTCCATCAGCTCGGTCCAGGCCCGCGCCATCCGCGAGCGGTCCCAGCCCGCCTCGCGGGTCGGCCCGGACAGCCCGAAGCCGGGGAGGGAGGGTACGACGACATGGAAGGCGTCGGCCGGGTCGCCGCCGTGGGCGCGCGGATCGGTGAGCGGGCCGATCATGTCGAGGAACTCGAACACCGACCCCGGCCAGCCGTGGGTGAGCACCAGCGGGAGCGCGTCCGGCTCGGGTGACCTGACGTGCAGGAAGTGCACATCGGCGCCGTCGATCCCGGTGACGTACTGGGGGTGTGCGTTCAGCCGGGCCTCCTGCCCCCGCCAGTCGTACGCGGTCCGCCAGTACTCGGCCACCTCCTTCACCCAGCCGAGCGGGACGCCGTACTCCCACCCGGCGCCCGGCAGTTCGTCGGGCCAGCGGGTGCGGGCCAGGCGCTCGACGAGATCGTCGAGGTCGGCCTGGGGGAAGTCGATCCGGTAGGGCCGCAGTGCGGTGTCGTTGGTCATGACTACGACGCTACGGACCCTTGCGGTCAGCTTCTGTCCTCGATGCGGATCACGTTTTCTTGCGGATCGCGCGGGTTTGCGGCACCGCGAAATGACGGCTTTACGAACACAGAGGTACAGACCTCTTGTGGCCGTTCACGGCGGGCCTTTAGCCTCCGTTGTGCATTCTGAATCGAGCGTTGCACATGTTGCAATACCCTCGCGAGAGAAGCTCCCCATGAACCGTTCACACCGTCCCTCCCGCAGAGCCCTTCCCGTCCTGCTGATCGCCGCGGGGCTCGCGGCGGCAACGGCCTGCGCACCCTCCACCTCGTCGAACCAGGGATCGAGCAGCGACTCCAAGAGCGGCACCCTGCGCGTCTGGCTGTTCCAGGAAGTCAACAACGCCCCCAAGCAGAAGGTCGTCGCCCAGGCCGTCTCGGAGTTCACCAAGGCGCACTCCGGCGCCAAGGTCGACGTCACCTACATCCCGATCGACACCCGCGCCGAGAAGATGAAGGCCGCGTTCAACGACCCCAAGAGCGCCCCGGACGTCGTCGAGTTCGGCAACACCGACACCGCCGGATACGTGGCGGACGGCGGACTGGCCGACATCAGCTCGGAGTTCGGCGCCTGGGCCGACGCCAAGAACGTCACGGACTCCGTGAAGTCCTCGGTCAGCGTGGGCGGCAAGGTCTACGGCGTCCCCTGGTTCGTGGGCGTACGGGCCCTGTACTACCGCACCGACGTCTTCAAGACCCTGGGCCTGAAGCCCCCGACGACACAGGCCGAGCTCATCACCACGGCGCGGAAGATCCACGCGAAGAACTCGCAGCTGTACGGCGTGGCGGCGGGCGCGATGAACGTCTTCGGCATGCTGCCGTTCGTGTGGGCCAACGGCGGTGACCTGGCCACGGAGAAGAGCGGCAAGTACACCGCGACGATCGACAGCGCGGCGTCCAGGAAGGGCGTCGCCGCCTACACCAGCCTGATCGCGAAGACCAACTGCCCGCCCGCGCAGTGCGCGGCCATGGGCGGCGACGCCGGCATCCAGGCGTTCGCGTCGGGCAAATCGGCGATGGCGATCGGCGGCGACTACAGCCACGCGGCCGTCGAGGCGGGCACGGTGAAGGGCAAGTACGCGGTGGTTCCGCTTCCCGGTCTGACCTCGGGATCGATCGCGCCCGCCTTCGCGGGCGGCAACAACCTCGGCGTCATGAAGAGCACCTCGCACCGCACGCTCGCGGCGGACTTCGCCGAACTGCTCGGCGGGGCGGACTACCAGCAGAAGATGTTCGACGCGATGGGCAACATGCCGGCGCTGAGCGACGTGCAGTCTGCGGTCGCGCAGAAGACGGCGTGGGAGGCACCGTTCGTCAAGACGCTGCAGTCGGGCACCAAGTTCGTGCCGGTCACCCCGGCCTGGAGCGCGATCGACTCGCAGGCGGTGGTCCCGACGATGATGCAGGAGATCGTCACCGGCAAGAAGTCCGTCGACCAGGCCACCGCCGACGCGGCGAAGAAGATGGACGCCGCCTTCGCCTCAGCCGGCTGAACAGGACCTCGCACATGGCTCGTGACCTCGATGTCAGGTCCGACGTCATCTCCGTCGCCCGTCCGGTTCCCCGCCCGCGCAAGCCGGTGAAGGGGAACCGGACGGGGGCGGGGCACTGGACGCCGTGGCTCTACCTCGCCCCCGCCCTCATCCTCCTCGGCGGCCTGCTGGTCTACCCGATCTACCAGCTCGGCCTGATCTCCTTCCTGCGCTACACCCAGGCGCAGGTCAGCGGCGGCCAGCCGACCGCCTTCGTGGGCTTCGACAACTACAACACCCTCTTCAAGGACCCCCAGTTCTGGCAGGTCCTGCTCACCACCCTGCTGTTCGCGGCCGCCTGCGTCGTGTGCACCCTCGCCGTCGGCTGCGCGCTGGCCGTCCTCCTGACGAAGGTGCGCGCCCTGCCTCGGCTGCTCCTGATGTTCGCCGCGCTCGGCGCCTGGGCCACTCCGGCCGTCACCGGCTCCACCGTCTGGGTCTTCCTCTTCGACTCCGACTACGGCCCGGTCGACAAGGCCCTGGTGTGGCTGGGCCTGACCGGCTTCCAGGACTACTCCTGGACGTACGGGCGGTACAGCGCCTTCGCCCTGGTGCTGATGGAGATCGTCTGGTGCTCGTTCCCGTTCGTCATGGTGACCCTGTACGCGGGCATCCGGGCGATCCCGGCCGAGGTCCTGGAGGCGGCGGCGCTGGACGGCGCGTCCTCCTGGCGCACCTGGCGCAGCGTCATGGCGCCGATGCTGCGGCCCATCCTGCTGGTGGTGACCATCCAGTCGATCATCTGGGACTTCAAGGTCTTCGGCCAGATCTATGTGATGACCAGCGGCGGCGGCATCGCCGGCCAGAACCTCGTCCTCAATGTGTACGCGTACCAGAAGGCGTTCGCCTCGTCCGAGTACGGACTCGGCTCCGCGATCGGCGTCGTGATGCTGCTGATCCTGCTCACCGTGACGCTGGGCTATCTGCGGCTGCTGCGGCGGCAGGGGGAGGAACTGTGATCCGGATACGTCGTCCTTACCGGCTGGCCGCCGAGGCCTCGGCGGTGCTGATCGCCCTGGTCGTGGCCTTCCCGCTGTACTGGATGGTGCTGTCGGCGTTCAAGCCCGCCGGGGAGGTCCAGTCGCTGCACCCGAAGCCGTGGACGCTGCACCCGAGCCTGGACTCCTTCCGGCGCGTCTTCTGGCAGGAGGACTTCGGGCGGTACTTCCTCAACAGCCTGCTCGTGGCGGGCGCGGTGGTGGTGCTGTCCGCGCTGGCCGCGTTCCTCGCGGCGACGGCCGTGACGCGCTTCCGGTTCCGCTTCCGTACGACCGTGCTGATCATGTTCCTGGTCGCGCAGATGGTCCCGGTGGAGGCGCTCACCATTCCGCTGTTCTTCCTCATGCGGGATCTGGGCGACGCCGTCCCGGGCGTCGGCCTCAACACGCTGGGCTCGCTGATCCTGGTCCATCTGGCCTTCTCCCTCCCCTTCGCGGTCTGGATGCTGCGCGGGTTCGTCCAGGCGGTCCCGGAGTCGCTGGAGGAGGCGGCGATGATCGACGGCGCGAGCCGGGCCCGTTTCCTGTGGCAGGTGCTGTTCCCGCTGGTCCTGCCGGGGCTCGCGGCGACCAGCATCTTCTCCTTCATCAGCACCTGGAACGACTTTCTGTTCGCCAAGTCGTTCATCATCAGCGCCACCGAGAACTCCACCCTCCCGATGGCCCTGCTGGTCTTCTTCAAACCCGACCAGAACGACTGGGGCGGCATCATGGCGGGCTCCACCGTGATGACCCTGCCCGTGCTGGTCTTCTTCGTCCTCGTCCAGCGCCGACTCGTCTCCGGCCTCGCCGGGGCCGTGAAAGGTTGAACAGCACCATGAGCGACACCATGGACCTCATCCCCGCCCCGCTGAGCTGCCGCCCCGTCGAGGGCGCGTCATACGTCATCGACCAGCACACCGCCGTCTCCGCCGGCCCCGGCACCGAGGACGTGGCCCGCTGGCTACGATCCACGCTGGGGGCCGCGACCGGCCTGCCGCTGCCGCCGGGAGAGGGCTCCGGCATCGGCCTCTCCGTGGACGGCACCCTGGCGCCGGAGGCCTACCGGCTGTCCGTGGACGCGGCCGGCGTACGCATCGTGGGCGGCGGGGCGGCCGGGGTGTTCTGGGGTGTCCAGACGCTGCGGCAGCTCCTCGGCCCGGCCGCGTACCGGCGGGCCCCGCTCGACCCGGCGGCGCTGTGGCGGGTGCCGGGCGTCGAGATCGACGACGCGCCCCGGTTCGGCTGGCGCGGCATGATGCTGGACGTGGCCAGGCACTTCATGCCCAAGGACGGCGTGCTGCGCTATCTCGATCTGCTGGCCGCGCACAAGCTGAACGTCCTGCACCTGCATCTGACCGACGACCAGGGCTGGCGCGTGGAGATCAAGCGCTATCCGCTGCTGACGGAGGTCGGCGGCTGGCGGGCGCGTACGAAGGTCGGCCTGCGGGAGAGCACTCTGTGGGACGAGCGGCCGCACGGCGGCCACTACACGCAGGACGACATCCGCGAGATCGTCGCCTACGCCGCCGAACGGCACATCACCGTCGTCCCCGAGATCGACATCCCCGGCCACTCGCAGGCCGCCATCGCCGCCTATCCGGAGCTCGGCAACACCGATGTGGTGGACACCGCCGCCCTGGAGCCCTGGACGGCCTGGGGCGTCAACCCCAATGTGCTGGGGGTGTCGGACGCGACCCTTGCCTTCTACGAGAACGTCTTCGCGGAGCTGCTGGACCTCTTCCCCTCCCCCTTCGTCCACATCGGCGGCGACGAGTGCCCCAAGGAACAGTGGAAGGCCAGCCCCGCCGCCCAGCAGCGCATCGCCGAACAGGGCCTGGCCGACGAGGACGAGCTGCAGAGCTGGTTCGTACGCCACTTCGACGGCTGGCTGGCCGCGCGCGGGCGGCGGCTGATCGGCTGGGACGAGATCCTGGAAGGGGGCCTGGCGCCGGGCGCGGCGGTCTCGTCCTGGCGGGGCTACGCGGGCGGAATCGACGCGGCGCGGGCCGGCCACGATGTGGTCATGTGCCCCGAGCAGTACGTCTACCTGGACTGGCGGCAGTCCGAGGGCGCGGACGAGCCGGTGCCGATCGCCCACGCGCGCAGTCTGGAGGACGTCTACCGCTTCGAGCCGGTGCCGGACGGGCTCACCCCGGAGGAGGCCCGGCATGTCATCGGCGCCCAGGCCAACGCCTGGACGGAGGTGATGGACTCCGCCCGGGTGGTGGACTACATGTCCTTCCCCCGGCTGTGCGCCTTCGCCGAGGTCGTGTGGCGTCCGCTGCCGCCGCCCGCCGAACGGGACTTCGCCGGCTTCGCGGACCGTATGACCGCCGCCCACTACGGCCGGCTCGACGCGCTGGGCGTCGAGTACCGGCCGCCAAGCGGCCCGCTGCCGTGGCAGCGGCGCCCGGGGGTCGTCGGACGGCCGATGGACGGGCCGCCGCCGTGGCGGTGACGGTCAGTCCAGGACGGCCAGGGCGTCGATCTCGATGAGCAGACCGGCCGGGAGCCCGACGTAGACGGTGGTGCGGGCGGCCGGGGGGCTCTTGAGGTCGGCGAAGAAGTCGTTGTAGATCTCGTTGAGTTCGGCGAAGTGGGCGGTGTCGGTGAGGTAGACGCGGATCATGACCGCGTCCTCCCAGCTCGCGCCGCCCGCTTCCAGGACCGACTGGACGTTGGCGAGGGTCTGCAGGGTCTGCTCGCGCAGGGAGGGACCGACCGGGGCCGGTGCCCGGCCCTCGACGGCGGGGCCGAAGCCGACCTGTCCGGCGACCTGGAGGATGTTGCCCTTGCGGACGCCGTGCGAGAACTTCGCGGGCGGTGCGGCGTGGGTGGCGGGGGTGATCGCGGTCTTGGCGCTCATGCGGTTTCTTCCTCGGTGGAGGTCGGTCTTCCGGACATCTCCCGGCTGATGGCCTCCGCCGTACGGAGGATCAGCGGGCGCAGCTTCAGCAGTTCCTCGGCGGTGACGACGACGTTGGGCGCGGAGATCGAGCAGGCGGCCGCGACCCGGCCGTCGGCGCCGCGGATCGGCGCGGCCACACAGTTGATGGACTCCTCGTGCCCGCCCAGGTCGCTGGCCCAGCCCAGTTCGCGGACCCGGGTCAGCTCGTCGAGGAAGGCGGCGGCGTCGGTCACGGACTTCGCGGTGTAGCGCGGGTACTGGAGGTTCTCGGCCAGGACGCGGCGCTCGGACTCCGGCAGGTCGGCGAGCAGCAGCTTGGCTACGGCGGCGACGGTGATGGCGACGGGCCTGCCGATCCGTGAGTACATGCGGACCGGGTAGCGGCTGTCGACCTTGTCGATGTAGATCACCTCGCCGTCCTCGTAGACCGCGAGGTGGACGGTGTGGCCGGTCTTCTCATTCAGCGCCAGGAGGTGCGGGTGCGCGATGCCGCGTACGTCGAGGTTCTCCAGCGCCTCCTGGGCCAGGGCGAAGAGCCGGGAGCCGAGGCGGTAGCGCTGGTCCTCCTGGCGGTAGACCATGCCGTGCTCGTGGAGGGTGCGCAGCAGGCGCAGCGCGGTGGACTTGTGGACGTCCAGGCGGGTCGCCACGTCGGCCAGGCTGGCAGGTCCCTCGGCGAGCAGGGGCAGGATGCTCAGCGCGCGGTCCACTGTCTGGCTCATGTTCGCGTGTCCTCGTGTCCTCATGTCGTTGACCCGGCACTGGCCGGGATGTTAGACAACGTGAAGCACAGTACGCAACATTCATTGCGGATATTGCAACGGGAGGGGTCTCCCTTGGGAGCCGACGAGCTGCACGAGCTGCACGAGCTGTCCAAGCTGTACGAGGAGCGGATCGACCATCGCTTCAAGGGGCTGCCCGCCGACGCCGCGGGCCTGACCGTGCGCGAACTCGCAGCCCAGCGCCGCTCGCTGTTCGACGGCGGATTCACCACACCGCTGCTCACGCTCTCCGCCCCCGCCCTGGAGCACAACCTCACCCAGCTCGCCGCGTACTCCCGCGCGTACGGCCTCGACTTCGCGCCGCACGGCAAGACCTCCATGGCCCCGCAGCTCTTCGAACGGCAGCTCGCCCAGGGCGCCTGGGGCATCACGGCCGCCGTGCCGCACCAGGTGCGGGTGTACCGAGCGTTCGGCGTCCGGCGCGTCTTCCTGGCCAACGAGCTGGTCGACGCGGCCGCGCTGCGCTGGCTCGCCGCCGAGCTGGACGCCGATCCGGACTTCCGGTTCATCTGCTACGTCGACTCCGTGCGGGGCGTCGAGCTGATGGACGCCGCGCTCACGCGCCGCGTCGACGTGGTCGTGGAGCTGGGCACCGACGGCGGCCGCACCGGCGTACGCGGCCCCGGCGCCGCGGCCGAGGTCGCCGACGCGGTGGCCGCCGCGCGGCACCTGCGGCTGGTCGGAGTCGCGGGGTACGAGGCGCCGGCGGCGGATGTCGGCGCGTGGCTCGGCGAACTCGTCGCCCTGGCGGAGGGGTTCGACACGGCGGGGCGCTTCGCGGACACCGACGAGATCGTGCTGAGCGCGGGCGGCAGCCAGTGGTTCGACCTCGTGGCGAAGGCGTTCGAGCCGGTCGGCGGCCTGTCCCGCCCCGTCCTGAAGCTGCTGCGCTCGGGCGCGTACGTCAGCCATGACGACGTCCACTACAGCGATGTCACCCCCTTCCACGAGCGCATCCCCGACAAGGGCTCCCTCGAACCCGCCCTGCGCCTGTGGGCCCAGGTCGTCTCCCGCCCCGAGCCCGGGCTCGCGCTCCTCAACGCGGGCAAGCGCGACGCGCCCTACGACCTCGACCTGCCCGTCCCCCAGCTGGTGCGGCGCTCCGACGGCACGACCCGCCCGGCCGACGGCCTGACCGTCACCGCCCTGGCCGACCAGCACGCCTTCGTCCAGGTCGCCCCGGGCGCGGAAGCGGAGGTCGGCGACTGGGTCGCCCTCGGGCTCTCGCACCCCTGCACGGCCTTCGACAAGTGGCAGCTCATCCCGCTGACGGAGGCGGACGGCGCCACCGTCGGCGACTACATCCGGACCTTCTTCTGACCATGGACCTCGTACTGCGCGGCGCCCGGGTGGTCGACGGCACCGGCGGGCCCTCGTACACCGCCGACGTCGGCATCCGGGACGGCCGGATCGCCGAGATCGGCCGCGTCACCACCGGCCGCCGCGTCCTGGACGCCGCCGGGCTCGCCCTCGCCCCCGGCTTCATCGACATGCACGCCCACAGCGACCTCGCGCTGCTCACCGACCCCGCCCACGAGGCCAAGGCCGCCCAGGGTGTGACCCTGGAGGTCATCGGCCAGGACGGCCTGTCCTACGCGCCGGTCGACGACCGCACCCTTGCCGAGGTCCGCCGCCAGATCACCGGCTGGAACGGCGACCCTCCCGGCCTGGACTACGACTGGCGCACCGTCGGCGAGTACCTCGACCGCCTCGACCGCGGCATCGCCGTCAACGCCGCCTACCTGGTCCCGCAGGGCACCGTCCGCATGCTCGCCCTCGGCTGGGAGGACCGCCCCGCCACCCCCGCCGAGCTCGCCCGCATGAAGCAGCTCGTCGCCGAAGGCCTCGCGGACGGCGCCGTCGGCATGTCGTCCGGCCTCACCTACACCCCCGGGATGTACGCCTCCGACGCCGAGCTCACCGAGCTGTGCCGCGTCGTGGCCCGGTACGGCGGCTACTACTGCCCCCACCACCGCAGCTACGGCAAGGACGCCCTCCAGGCGTACGCCGAGATGCTCACCGTCACCCGCGAGGCGGGCTGCGCCCTCCATCTGGCCCACGCCACCATGAACTTCGACGAGAACAAGGGCCGCGCTCCCGAGCTGATCGCCCTCCTCGACCGCGCCCTCGCCGCCGGCGCCGACATCACCCTCGACACCTATCCCTACCTCCCCGGCTCCACCACCCTCGCCGCGCTCCTGCCCGGCTGGGCCACCGAGGGCGGGCCCGAGGCGACCCTCGCCCGCCTCCGCGACGACGCCACCGCCGCCCGCATCCGCCACGTCATGGAGGTCGAGGGCTCCGACGGCTGCCACGGCGTCCCCGTGGACTGGTCCACCGTAGAGATCTCCGGCGTCACCGACCCCGCCCTGCACCTCCACGTCGGCCGCCCCGTCCCCGACTTCGCCACGGCCCGCCGCCTCCTCATCGACGACAGCCTCGGCCCCACGATCCTCCAGCACGTCGGCCACGAGGAGAACGTCCGCGCGATCATGCGCCACCCCGCCCACACCGCCGGCAGCGACGGCCTCCTCACCGGCGCCAAACCCCACCCCCGCGCCTACGGCACCTTCCCCCGCTACCTCGGCCACTACACCCGCGACCTCGCCCTCCTCACCCTCGAAGACTGCGTCGCCCACCTCACCGGCCGCCCGGCGGCCCGCCTCCGCCTCCCCGACCGAGGCCTCGTCCGGAACGGCTACCGCGCCGACCTCGTCCTGTTCGACCCCGACACCGTGGACGCCACCGCCACCTTCCAGGCGCCACGCACCCTGCCGGCCGGCATCCCGCACGTCCTCATCGACGGCCGCTTCGTCATCGAGGACAGCCGCCGGACAGACATCCTGGCCGGGCGCTCGGTCCGGCGGCGCTAGACCCGCACCGACCGACGGCCGGAGGCCGGCGCAGCGACTCGAAGCAAGCGAAGCGCCCGCGAGAGACGCAGAAAAAAAGGGGGCCCGGCCGCCCGGCGGCCCGCCTACGCCTCCCCGACCGAGGCCTCGTCCGGAACGGCTACCGCGCCGACCTCGTCCTGTTCGACCCCGACACCGTGGACGCCACCGCCACCTTCCAGGCGCCACGCACCCTGCCGGCCGGCATCCCGCACGTCCTCATCGACGGCCGCTTCGTCATCGAGGACAGCCGACGGACAGACATCCTGGCCGGGCGCTCGGTCCGGCGGCGGTAGGCCGTGGCCGCGTACGTTCGCCGGGTTGCGCAGCCAACCGGGAGCCGGACGGACCCGGCGAACCACTCCGGTCACCGCACCGGCCACGTGGCATGGGGTGTGTCACATCGGGACCTGTGGCCTTTCACCCAAGTGCCACATTTTGATACACACGTTTGATTCATCCCCGATGTCCCCGGGAGCGCAAGACATGCTTCACCCCTTCGATGTCGACCTCACCGACCACGAGACCCGGCGCCGGGCCGAGGTCGTCGCCGCGCTGGGCGACGGCTGGGACCCGGTGGCGGCGCTTCAGGGGGAAGAGGAGGCGTACCGGCTGCTCTACTCCGGGCTGGACGCAGAGCAGGAGGAGACCTACCGGATGCTGGTGGCCGCCGGGGTGCTGCCTGCGCGTACGGGCGAGGGAGGGGGCCGGGGTGCTGCTTCCGATTGACCCGGCCGCGGACCTGGGCCGCAAGGCGTGGGTGCCGTGCCCCCGGTGCGAGGACCACCGGGGCTGCGCGACCTGCGAGGCGGGGCGCAACTGCCCGGACCACTGGCGTTACCTGCTGTCGAACAAGGGCAGTCTCGTGCACCTGCAGTGCCCCGGCTGCACCCACGTCTGGTCCTGGGAGACCGGCTTCGGCTCCCGGCATCGCCCGTCCGGCCCCGCGCGCTGACCCCGACGTGGCCAAAAGCACGGTGCGGACCGGTTTGCGGCCCCGTAAGCTCCAGCCATGCAGGTGATCCAGTCCACGAAGCTCGCCAACGTCTGCTACGACATCCGGGGTCCGGTGTTGGAGGAGGCGATGAGGCTCGAAGCGACGGGCCACCGCATCCTGAAGCTGAACACGGGCAACCCGGCGGCGTTCGGCTTCGAGTGCCCGCCGGAGATCCTTGAGGACATGCTGCGCTCGCTGGGCAGCGCCCACGGCTACGGCGACTCCAAGGGCATCCTGCCGGCGCGGCGCGCGGTAATGCAGCACTACCAGACCAAGGGCGTGGACC
Source organism: Streptomyces sp. NBC_01537 (assembly GCF_045040445.1). Lineage (NCBI taxonomy): Bacteria > Bacillati > Actinomycetota > Actinomycetes > Kitasatosporales > Streptomycetaceae > Streptomyces > Streptomyces sp. NBC_01537. Next base: position 3,610,067 of record NZ_CP109392.1, read on the forward strand.
TGGACGTCGAGGACATCTTCCTCGGCAACGGCGTGTCCGAGCTGATCCAGATGTCGATGCAGGCGCTGCTCGACGACGGCGACGAGGTCCTGATCCCGTCCCCCGACTACCCGCTGTGGACGGCCGCGGTGTCACTGTCGGGCGGCACCCCGGTCCACTACCGCTGCGACGAGCAGGCGGACTGGTATCCGGACCTGGCCGACATCGAGCGGAAGATCACCGACCGCACGAAGGCCATCGTCATCATCAACCCGAACAACCCCACGGGCGCCGTCTACGACAACGAGCTGCTGCGGCAGCTCACCGACATCGCCCGCCGCCACAGCCTGGTCGTCTGCAGCGACGAGATCTACGACAAGATCCTCTACGACGACGCCACCCACACCCCGACCACGGTCATCGCCCCCGACCTGCTGACGCTCACCTTCAACGGCCTGTCCAAGGCCTACCGCGTCGCCGGTTACCGTAGCGGATGGCTCGCGGTCTGCGGCCCCAAGAAGCACGCGTCCAGCTATCTCGAAGGCCTGACGATCCTCGCCAACATGCGGCTGTGCGCGAACGTGCCGGCCCAGCACGCCGTGGCCACCGCCCTCGGCGGCCGGCAGTCCATCAAGGACCTGGTGCTGCCGGGCGGGCGGCTGGTGGAGCAGCGGGACGTGGCGTACGAGATGCTCACGCAGATCCCCGGCGTGACGTGCGTCAAGCCGAAGGGCGCGCTGTACGCCTTCCCGAAGCTGGACCCGAAGGTCTACCGGATCAAGGACGACCAGCAGATGGTCCTGGACCTGCTGCGGGCCGAGCGGATCCTGGTGGTGCAGGGCACGGGCTTCAACTGGCCGGAGCCGGATCACTTCCGGCTGGTGACGCTGCCCAGCAAGGAGGACCTGGCGGAGGCCGTCACCAAGATCGGCAAGTTCCTGGACGGCTACAGCCAGCCGTAGGCGTAGCGCCTAGCCTTTTAGACAATGTCTAAGTTAAGATGTGCTCCTGAATGTAGGAGGAGTGCATCCATGTACGAGCCGATACGCACCAAATCGGTCCACAGCGTGGCGGCCACGACCACTTCGGCGCCCCCACGACGCAGCCGCGCCGAAGAGCTGGACTTCCAGCTCGCCGGCCACCTCTCCGCGCTGCTCACCGTCACCGACGAGCTGCGCGCCCTCGCCCCCAGCGACGACCTCGGCCACGCCGCCGACCAGCTCGCCGCCTCCGTGACCCGGCTCCGCCACGGCCACCCCCCGGCCCGCCTCCCCCGCCCCTCCGAAACCGGCGCCCCCACGGACCGCATCACCGCCCTCCACCGCCGCGCCCACGCCCTCGCCGGCCGCGCCCTCGTCGTCGCCGCCTCCCGCCAGGACACAGCGAGCGCCACGCTTGCCGCGAAGCGGCTCGACGCGCACGAAGCCGCGGTCGCCGCGGCCTGAACCCGTAAAAGCCGGATGGCCCGAGGCGATGCCTCGGGCCGTCTCCGCGTACGCCAAAGGGCCCCAACCGTGACGCGCAGGCCACGGCCGGGGCCCTCCGGCTGAGGGTTGGCTCAGCCCGTCCGGCAGGAGGTCAGGGTCGGGGTTCCCTGCCGATTGGGCCGTGCCGCACCATTCGGGCCGCTGCCCCGCGCCGCACGCGCAGGTGAGGGTCGGCGGTCCGAAGTCTTACGGGGCGGGTTGTGCCCGCAGCCGCCAACGGATCTGCACGGGCGACTGCGGGTGGGAAACACCCGCCGTAGGCGCAGCCCTCAGCCGAGCCGTGCGACGAGCGCGCGGTATTCGTCCCACAGCTCCTTCGGCGTGTGGTCACCGAAGGTCTCCAGGTGCTGGGGGATGAGCGCGGCCTCGTCACGCCAGACGTCGACGTCGACGGAGAGGAGCAGGTCCAGGTCCTCCTGGGAGATCTGGAGGCCGTCCGTGTCGAGGGCACCGTCGGCCGGGAGGATGCCGATGGGGGTCTCGACGCCCTCGGCGACGCCGTTGAGGCGGTCGACGATCCACTTCAGGACGCGGCTGTTCTCGCCGAAGCCGGGCCAGACGAAGCGGCCGTCGGCGTCCTTGCGGAACCAGTTGACGTAGTAGATCTTCGGGAGCAGGGCGGCGTCGTGCGTCTGGCCGAGCTTGACCCAGTGGGCCATGTAGTCGCCCATGTTGTAGCCGCAGAAGGGGAGCATCGCGAAGGGGTCGCGGCGCAGCTCGCCGACCTTGCCCTCGGCCGCGGCCGTCTTCTCGCTGGCGACGTTGGCGCCGAGGAAGACGCCGTGCTGCCAGTCGAAGGACTCCGTCACCAGGGGCACGGCCGAGGCACGCCGGCCGCCGAACAGGATGGCCGAGATCGGCACGCCCTTGGGGTCCTCCCACTCGGGCGCGATGATCGGGCACTGGCCGGCGGGGGTGGTGAAGCGGGCGTTCGGGTGGGCGGCGGGGGTGCTGGACTCCGGGGTCCAGTCGTTGCCCTTCCAGTCGGTCAGGTGGGCGGGGGTCTCCTCGGTGAGGCCCTCCCACCACACGTCGCCGTCGTCGGTGAGGGCGACGTTGGTGAAGACGGAGTTGCCCCAGAGCGTCTTGATCGCGTTGGCGTTGGTCGCCTCACCCGTGCCCGGGGCGACGCCGAAGAAGCCGGCCTCGGGGTTGATGGCGTAGAGGCGGCCGTCCTCGCCGAAGCGCATCCAGGCGATGTCGTCGCCGATGGTCTCCACCGTCCAGCCGGAGATGGTGGGCTCCAGCATGGCGAGGTTGGTCTTGCCGCAGGCGCTGGGGAAGGCCGCGGCGATGTACTTGACGGCCTCGGCGCCGCCGCGCGGCGGGGTGAGCTTGAGGATGAGCATGTGCTCGGCGAGCCAGCCCTCGTCGCGGGCCATGACGGACGCTATGCGCAGCGCGTAGCACTTCTTGCCGAGCAGGGCGTTGCCGCCGTAGCCGGAGCCGTAGGACCAGATCTCGCGGGTCTCGGGGAAGTGGGAGATGTACTTGGTGGAGCTGCAGGGCCACGGGACGTCGGCCTCGCCCTCGGCCAGCGGGGCGCCCACGGAGTGCACGGCGCGGACGAAGAATCCGTCCTCGCCGAGCTCTTCCAGGACCTCCTGGCCCATGCGGGTCATGGTGCGCATGGCGGTGGCGACGTAGGCCGAGTCGGTGATCTCGACGCCGATGGCGGAGAGCTCGGAGCCGAGCGGGCCCATGCAGAAGGGGACGACGTACATCGTGCGGCCGCGCATGGAGCCACGGAAGAGACCCTGCTCGCCGGAGGCCCCCTCGCCCGTGAAGATGGCCCTCATCTCGTCCGGGGCCTTCCAGTGGTTGGTCGGGCCCGCGTCCTCCTCCTTCTCGGAGCAGATGAAGGTGCGGTCCTCGACACGAGCGACGTCGGTCGGGTCGGAGGCGGCGTAGTACGAGTTGGGGCGCTTGACCGGGTCGAGCTTGATGAACGTGCCCTTCGCCACGAGCTCGTCCGCGAGGCGCTGGTACTCGCTCTCCGAGCCGTCGCACCACACGATCTCGTCAGGCTGGGTGAGCTCGGCGATCTGCTCGACCCATGCGATCAGTTCTTTGTGATTGGTGGGAGCCGCTTTGACGCGCGCCACGATCGCTCCGTTCCGCCGGGTGTGCACTCACCTGGCGTGTGTTGTTTGAGGGTGTTCTGTTCGGTACCGCTGGTCCTGCTCTGACGGCCCCTTGGGGGCTGCGACCCGGATGCCGCGTTCGTGGGTTGCTCATCCGGTGCCGACCGCACTCATATGAGTATCAAGACAGGAAACGGGATCTGTCCAGAGGGCATGGGGTGAGCATCGCCACTCGTAACACAGGAACCTACGGTGCCGTAACCTACGGTGGCGTAGCTAGCATTGACCGCATGACGACGGTCGACCAGACTTCCGCTGTGACCCCAGACGAAGCAGAGCACGAGCCGCCGCAGCACTCGATAAAACCGAAACTCAGGGGCTGGCTGCACGCCGGGATGTTTCCAGCGGTCCTCGTCGCGGGTGTCACGCTCACGGCCTTCGCCGAGAGCACCAGGGGACGGATCGCCTGCGCAATCTTCACCGTTACAGCCTGCGCCCTTTTCGGCGTGAGCGCCCTTTACCACCGCAACGACTGGGGTCCGCGCGGTGAGGCGATCCTGCGCCGGCTCGACCACGCCAACATCTTCCTGATCATCGCGGGAACGTATACACCGCTGACGATCCTGCTGCTGGACGGCGGCAAGCAGGACATCCTGCTGTGGATGGTCTGGGTCGGGGCCCTGGCCGGCATAGCGTTCCGGGTCTTCTGGGTCGGCGCGCCGCGCTGGCTCTACACGCCCTGCTACATAGCGCTGGGCTGGGCGGCGGTCTTCTTCCTGCCCGACTTCCTGCGCACGGGCGGCATAGCGGTGATGGTCCTGATCGTGGTGGGCGGCCTGCTCTACAGCGCGGGCGCGGTGATCTACGGGACGAAGCGGCCGAACCCGTCACCGAGGTGGTTCGGCTTCCACGAGGTGTTCCACTCGTTCACGCTGGCGGCCTTCGTGGTGCACTACGTGGGCATCTCGCTGGTGGCGTACACGCACACGTAGCCGCGCACGCAGCCGACGGCCTGCGCGCCTGAGCCCCGTTCCCGGGCATCCGGGGGCGGGGCTTTCGCATGCCCGGATTGAGGGATACTCTCTTTTGAGAGTCACTGTCATTTGATGTTCACTCTCATCATGGAGTCGCGATGACCACCCCTGAGACCGAGCCCCAGCGCGATCCGCGCCGCTGGTGGGCGCTCGGCGCCCTTGTCGCCAGCATGATCGTCATCGGCTTCGACATGACGATCCTCAATGTCGCCCTGCCCACGATGGCCACCCAGCTCCACGCCGACATCGGCGACCAGCAGTGGATCGTCGACGGCTACACCGTCGTGTTCGCCGCCGCGATGCTCCCGGCCGGGCTGCTCGGCGACCGCTTCGGACGCCGCAGGATGCTCATCGCCGGCCTGCTGGTCTTCCTGGCCGGCTCGCTCATCGGCACCCTCGTCGGCTCGCCGGGCCCGGTCATCGCCGCCCGTACGGTCATGGGCCTCGGGGCCGCCTTCGTCATGCCGCTCGCCCTGTCCGTACTGCCCTCGCTGTTCGGGCCCGAGGAGCGCAGCAAGGCGATCGGGGCGGTGACGGCGGCCTCGGCGCTGGGTCTGCCGCTCGGGCCGATCATCGGCGGCACCCTGCTCGACCACTTCTGGTGGGGCTCGATCTTCCTGATCAACATCCCGATGGTCGCCATCGGGATCGCCGCCTGCGTCTTCCTGCTGCCCGAGACCAGCGACCCGGCCGCGCCCAGGGTCGACGCCGCCAGCACCCTGCTCACCGTCGCCGGGCTCGGCGCGCTGGTCTTCGGCATCATCGAGGCCCCGCGCGACGGCTGGACCGACCCGCTGGTGCTGCTCATGCTCTTCTCCGCCGTCGCCCTGCTGACCGGGCTCGTCCTGCGCGAGCGGCGGATGACCCGGCCCATGCTCGACCTCGAGCTGCTGCGGCACCGGGGCTTCCTGTGGAGCAGCGTGTCGGCCACGCTGGTGACCTTCATCCTCACCGGGCTGCTCTTCCTCGTGCCGCAGTACCTCCAGGTCGTGCTCGGCAACGACGCCTTCGGCACCGGCGTACGGCTGCTGCCGCTGATGGGCGGCCTGCTCGTCGCGTCGCGCGGCAGCGCCCCGATGACCAGGCGCTTCGGGCCGCGCCCGGTGATCACGGCCGGGCTGCTGGTGCTGACGGCCGCCGCCGTACTCGGCTCCCGTACGACCGTCGGCGACGGGTACGGCGCCACCGCGCTGTGGCTGGCCGTCACCGGCTTCGCGTTCGGCTTCGCGATGATCCCCGCCATGGACTCGGCGCTGGGCGCGCTGCCCCCCGAGCGGGCCGGCAGCGGCTCGGGGCTGCTGATGACGCTGCGCCAGACGGGCGGCGCGATCGGCGTGGCCATCCTCGGCAGCGTCATCGCCGGGGCCTACTCCGGCCGGCTCGACACCACCGGACTGCCCGCCGCCGCGGCCGACGCCGCCTCCGGCTCGGTCGGCGCCGCGCACGCGGTGGCCGAGGCGCTGGGCAACCCGGCCCTGGCCGCGTCCGCCAATGCCGCGTACGTCCACGGCATGGACCTGGCCCTGCTCGCCTGCGGGGTCGCCTCGCTGCTGGCGGCCGTCCTGGTCGCGGTCTTCCTGCCCAACCCCAGAGGCGCGGCGAAGCCCGCCGACGCCGCCGACGTGGCCGCGCAGGCCGTCGATGCCTGACAATGACGGTCATGGCCCCCACGACCGCTCCCAAGCCCGGCCTGCGCGAGCGCAAGAAGATCCAGACCCGCCAGGCGATCCGCCACGCCGCCTACCGCCTCTTCGCCGACCAGGGCTACGACGGCACGACGGTGGAGCAGATCGCGGCCGCGGCGGACGTCTCGGCGAGCACGGTCTTCCGCTACTTCCCGACCAAGGAGGACATCGTCCTCTCCGACGAGTACGACCCCCTCATGGAGGCGGCCCTGCGGGCGCGTCCGGCCGGGGAGCCGTTCGTGGAGTCGATACGGCAGGCCGTGGTGGGGCTCATCCGCGAGATGTACGCCACCGAGCGGCTGGACCTGCTCGCCCGCATGCGGCTCGTCCGCGACGTCCCCGCGATCCGGGCGCGCATGGGCGAGAACATGCAGCTCTCCTGCGGCATGGTGGCCCGCGCCCTCGCCGAGCGCGACGGCGGCTCCGGCAACGAGTTCGAGCTCCGCGTCGTCGCCAGCGCCCTGCTCGCCGCCTGGAGCGAGGCCATCATGGCCTGGGCCGAGGCCGAGGGCCGCGAAGACCTCGGCGACGTCCTCGACCGCACGCTGCGGCTGCTCAGCGCCAACTTCTCCGCGTAGCGCAATTCAGCCCGTCCGGCGATTGAGGACCAACCTCGCGCGGTCCTGCATAGCAAATCGTCCCGTACTGGGTAATCTCGGGCTACTTCGCGATCTGACCGAGGCCCCAGGAGACGCACATCGCCGAGCTGAAGCATGAAGCGGACGAGCTGCGGGCGATGCTGCAACGGCCCGCGTACCGCAAGGCGCTGGTGCTGAGCGGTCTGATCGGCATCCCGGTGTCGCTGATCGCGTTCTGGTTCCTCGCCGCGCTGCACGAGCTGGACCACCTGATCTGGGTGACCTGGCCGCACCACCTCGGCTGGGCGGATCCGCCGTGGTGGTGGCCGCTGCCCTGGGCCCTGGTCTCGGGTGTGTCCGTCGCGCTGATCGTGCTGCGGCTGCCCGGCGCGGGCGGCCACATCCCGGCGGCCGGCCTGCACGCGGGAGGCATGACGAAGGCCGCGCTGCCCGGGGTGGTGCTGGCCGCGCTGTCCTGCCTGCCGCTGGGGGTGGTGCTCGGGCCGGAGGCGCCGCTGATCGCGCTGGGCGGCGGGCTGGCGCTGCTCTTCCGGGACCTCGTACGGGCCCCGGCGACCGAGGCCGGCAACAATCTGCTGGGCGCGGCCGGTTCCGCGGCGGCGATCTCGGCGATCTTCGGCAACCCGCTGGTGGGGGCGATCCTGCTGATGGAGGTCGCGGGGGTGGGCGGGCCGCAGCTGTTCGCCGTCATGCTGCCCGCGCTGCTGGCCAGCGGCGTCGGCGCCATCGTTTTCACCGGCTTCGGCGACTGGACCGGGCTCAAGATCGACAGCCTCAAGATCGGGCTGCCCCGCCCGCCGGTCCTGGACACCGGGGACGTGGTGTGGGCCGTGGCGATGGCGCTGGCGATCGGGCTCCTCATCCACTACATCCAGGTGATCGGCCGCCACACCGCCGTCTTCGTGCCCGCCCGGACGCTGCGCAACACCGTGATGTGCGCCCTCGCGGCGGCCGGCTGCGCGGCAGCGTACGCGGGGATCACCGGCCGTTCGCCGTACGACGTGGCCTCCTCCGGGCAGACCACGCTCGAACAGCTGGCCTCCGACCCGCATGCCTGGTCGGTCGGCGCCCTGGTGGCGGTGCTGGCGTTCAAGTCCGTCGCCTACGCGATCAGCCTGGGCAGCCTGCGCGGCGGCCCGGTCTTCCCCTCCCTGTTCCTGGGCGGGGCGGCGGGGGCGCTCCTCGCGCCACTGCCGGGGCTCGGGCTGGTGCCGGCCATGGCGGCCGGCATGGCGGCCTCCAGCGCCGCCGCGCTGCGGCTGCCGGTCAGCAGCGTGGTCCTGGTTGTGCTGCTGCTGGGCAACTCGGACACGGTCCCGGTGGTCGTGCTCGCCGCCGTGGTGGCGTTCGTGACGACGGAGTTGCTGCCCCCGGGACCGCGGATCCCGGACCTCAGGCCTCCTCGGCCCCTTCGGACCCCGCGGCCTTGACCCGTCCCGTCAGCACCGCTTCGACAAGGGCATGGTGGTCCTTCTCGTTCTGGTCGGCGTAGGCCTCCGCGAAGGTGACCAGCGCGCGGTCGAAGGACTGGCCGGAGCCCAGGTACGCGGCGATGCCGATCCGGTCGCCGGAGCGGGCGTGGGCGCGGGCCAGGGTGGCGCCGCAGAGCTCGGCGAAGGTGCTCATGCCGGCCGGGACGAAGTCCTCGGCGACGGGGACCCCCTTCCAGTCCCGCAGCTGGCGTACGTAGAAGTCCCGCCGCTTTCCGTCGATGCCGTCGACCCGCTCCCAGCCCAGGAAGATGTCGCTGGTGGCCTGCATCAGCCGCTGGCCGGCGACGACCCGCTCGCCCTGGTTCGGGTAGGGGGTGGTGGCCCCGGCGAAGGCGGCGAGCACCGAGCGGTCGGCCTCCTTGGCCTGGAGGAGCAGCGGGTCCTGGTCGTCGCGCCCGAGCAGCAGGACGATCCAGCAGCGGGTGCCGACGCTGCCGACACCGACCACCTTCCGGGCCATGTCAGCGACGCGGTACTGCTCCAGCAGGAAGCGCCGGTCGGACGGGACGGTCCGGCCGTAGCGTTCCAGCATCTGGCGGATCTGCTGCTCCAACGCCCTGCGCTCGACATTCGGCAGCAGATCCTGGAGCGGGGTGATCAGCGGCGGATCGGCGACGATGCGGCGCTGGCCGTCGACGACGGAGGTGAGCTTCTCGAAGGCCTGGAGGGTGTCGTGCGAGCGTGCCTTGTCCGTGGCCTTCGCCCAGCGCTCCCGGCCCCGCGAGGTCAGTTCCGCCCCGAAGTGCTCGCGCACCCACTCCACGTCGAACTGGGCGTACCAGACGGCCAGATTGCCCATGCCGGCGAATTCGCGCATGTGCTCCCGATAGGAGCGGACGGCGGCGCGGACGATGCCGGCCCGCTCCTTGGTGGAGAAGCCGTTGGCCCGGCCGGCGATGACGAAGCTGGTGGCCAGCCGCTTGACGTCCCACTCCCAGGGGCCGGGATGCGTCTCGTCGAAGTCGTTGATGTCGAACATCAGACGGCGTTCGGGCGAGGCCAGCAGCCGGAAGTTCAGCATGTGCGCGTCGCCGCACAGCTGCGTCTTGATCCCGGACCTCGGCGTGTCCGCGAGGTCCGCGGCCATGATGGCGGCGGCGCCCCGGTAGAAGCGGAAGGGCGACTCGGTCATCCGGCCGTACCGGATCGGTACGAGTTCCGGGACCCGCGAGGCCGACTGCCGCTCGACTATGTCCACGGGGTCCGCCCGCCGCTCCGAGGGGGCGAACTCGGCGTGGCTGGACCGGGGCACTTCTGCCCTGGCGGCCTTGCCGAGCGCGGCCCGCTCCTGCGGCGTGCGGTCCCGTGTCTCGTGTCCGGTCAGCCCGTTCTCGGTCATCGGGCTAGGCCGTGCTCTGGGCGCTCTTCGTTCCCACGCACAGCGCCCAGATGACGAAGGCGTCGACGGCGATCAGTACGACGGACCAGAGCGGGTAGTACGGCAGCCACATGAAGTTGGCGACCATCGCCAGGCTGGCCAGCACGATTCCGGTGATCCGCGCCCACAGCGCGCCGGTGAACAGGGCGATTCCCGCGAGGGCGACCAGAACGCCGAGGGTGAGGTGGATCCAGCCCCAGCTGGTCAGGTTGAAGGTGTAGGCGTAGTTGCGCGTGACGACGAAGATGTCGTCCTCGGCGATTCCGGCTATCCCCTGGAAGATCGCCATGATGCCGCCGAAGACCATCATGACGCCGGCGAAGGCGGTCAGTCCGGTGACCGCCATTCCCCCGGTCCCTGCCCGTTCCGTGTACCCCGTGCGACTTGTGTGGCCTGCGTGACTGGCCATTTTGGGACACCTCCCAGCTCGACTCACTCATGTCAAGCCTGCCACGCAAGTCACAGACCGGCATAACCTGGACTAAACACCCAGGTCACCGCGGTAGCAGGCCACCCCGTCCTTGTTGGTGTCGAGCTTGTGCCGGTCGCGCCCGTGGACGGTGAGCGGGCCGAATCCGTGCTCGCGCAGCCAGCCGCAGCGCTCGGCCCTCGCCATGGCCGGGAACGTCCAGGGAACGCACTGGCTGATCTCGCCGTAGGTGTGGTCGCAGCCGTCGTAGCCCTCGGCGACCTTCACGCCGCTCTTCTGGGGTTTCTTCGGTTTCGCCTTGGCGGGCTCGGCGTCGCCGAGGTCGTCGGCGAAGGTCTGCACGCGGGCCGTGGCCTGTTGCGCGGCGGTGGCCGGGCTGATGTGCACCCAGGTGGCGGCCGAGGGGACGCCGGAGGCTCCGACGACGGAGAGCATGTACCAGCCGGGCGGGGCGAGATCGGGGTTGCCGGTCAGGTTGAGGTCGACGGTGTTGCCGTCGACGACGGTCAGGGGCAGGTCCACGTACCGCTGGTTGGGGTCGGAGGAGTGGGTGACGGCGGCCGGGCGGATCAGCGAGGCCTTGGTGATCGCGGAGTCGGTGGTGATCCGCTGGGCGGAGCCGTAGGCCCACTCGGTGGAGGCGACGGAGGTGATCTGCGGGCGGTCGCCCCGGAAGAGGTACGGCGGCGAGTAGATGGAGATCCGGCGGTCGAAGGAGCCGTCGCCGGGGTTGTTCCCGACGGTGAGGACGCGGCCGTCCGGCAGCAGCATCGCCGAGGAGTGGTACGTGCGCGGCACCGGGTCGGTGGCCAGGCCGGGGTCGAAGGTGTTGGTCGCCGGGTCGTACATGGAGGCCTCGAAGACCGGGTCCTCGCGGTAGGTGTGCAGGGCGCCACCGGTCTCCAGGACCTTGCCGTCGGGCAGGATCACGGCGGAGACGTAGACCTTGCCCTGGTCGCCGGTCTGCGGGCTGCCGTCGGCGTAGACGCCCTGCGGGAGGTCAGGCCCGGGTACGTACGCGGGCGAGGCGGCGGCGAGGTCGATCAGGTCGGTGAGGCGGTGCGCGTCCGGCGAGACGGTGTGGTTGCCGCCGCCGATGGTGAGCACCTTCTGGTCCTGGGCGGGCGGCAGGAGGACGGACATCGACTGGTCGCGTTCGTCTTTTTTGCGCAGGCCGGGGACGTCGGTGATGGTGCCCGTGTCGTAGTCGTAGAGGGAGGCCCCGGTGCCGGACAGGCCCACACCGAAGACATGGCTGCCGGAGTAGAACAGCCGGCCGTCCTGGAGCAGGATCGCCGCCGGGTACAGGCCCCAGAAGGACCAGGTCTGCTGGTCGCAGCAGCCCTTCCAGGTGTTGGTGGCGGCGGAGAAGCGCTCGTTGATGACCGTGCCGGCGGCGGACTCGTCCAGGCCGCCGAGGGAGACGACGTCGCCGTTGCCCATCTCGGTGGCCGAGGGGTACCAGTGGCCGGCGATCATGTCGTTGGTGCGGGTGTAGGTCATGGTGTCGGGGTTGAAGATGTAACTGGTCTTCAGGCCCTTGTAGCCGACGGTGCCGTCGGCGGAGGCGTAGTCCTTGTTGCCGCCCATCACCAGGACTTCGCCGTCGGGCAGTTGTACGTGCCCGGCGCAGAAGAAGTCGGCGGGGGTGGGGACGTCGGTGTAGGTGTAGTTGACGGGATCGAAGACCGTCGTCTTGAAGGTGCCGGCGGCGAAGGCGTCCCGGTCGTTGCCGGAGCCGGCGATGAGCAGCACCCGGCCGTCGTGCAGCAGTACGGAGTGGATGGCGCGCACCGGCGAGGGCATCTCGACGACCGTCCACTGGCCGATGCAGGCCGGGCTCGTGGGGGCGGTGACGCACGGGTCCGGGCCGGGATCGGGGACGGTGGCGTCGGTCATCGCGTAGTCGTCGGTGGCCAGGGTGCCGGTTCCGTAGAGGGTCGCGCCCCAGGTGATCCGGTCGGTGCCGGCCGGGACGGCCGGGGTGCGGACCGACGCCTGGGTGTAAGTGCCGCTCACCGGGAGGGTGTTGAGGTCGGTCCAGAAGACCCACCCGGCGGTGGTGTCGTGCCGGAACATCGTGAGGACGCTGTTGGGCGAGGTCGTCCGGTACCACAGCGACAGGTCGTACTGGTGGTCCGGGACGACGGCGGGCGCGCAGTCGTTCTCCAGCATCATCGTCTTGCGGTCGCCGGAGGCGAGGCGGGTGATGCCGATCTCGACGGCATGGCTGCCGGAGTGGGCACCGGAGGCGCCCGTCACGGTGAAGGTGTAGTCGTTGTCGCCGTAGCCGGACTTCTCGAAGCAGGTCGGGAAGCCGGTGGCGGCGTCGATCGTCTCAAGTCCCGGATTCTGTACGAGGTTCACGGCGGCGTGGGCGGGCGAGGCGGTCTCGGGGGCGAGGGCGAGCCCGATGGTGAGCAGCAGGACGGCGACTAGGGTCTGTCCGGCGGATCTGGGTCGGATAGGCCGCGGCGTCTGGTGCGGTGCATCGCAAGGCGCCGGAATGCCCGCAGGGTGGTTTCCTGAGGGCGTTTCGGCAACGCCGCGAGGCGCCGCCCGCCGCGCCAGCGGCTGATGTCGCTGTGGCGTCGCGGACCCGGCCCAGATCCGCCGGACAGGCCCTGGGCAGTGCAGGCGTCTGCCGGTGCTTCTTCGGATTCTGGTCATGGCGTTGCGCCGCCCTTCGCGACCTCGCCGCCCTTGCTGACCTCGCCGACCTTGAGGATGTCGATGCGGCCGTCGCCCTCGCCGAAGGTGGCCACGGCCGTGGAGTGGGCGAGCAGGTCGCGCACGGTCGGGAGGTTCTTGCGCTCGCCGCGCAGGGCGGGCGTGGAGACGACGTAGTCGATGTCGCGCCAGCCGTGCGGCATCGTCTTCTCGATGGCCGGGTCGTTGTCGAGCTTGTAGTGCCAGATGACGCCGGTGCCCGGGGTGAAGCCCGCGTCCACGGCGTCGAGCCACAGCACGCCGTCGGTCACGACGCGGGTGCGGGCCGGGTCCGCGATGTGGCCGGCGCGCAGCCATTGGGCGGCGTCGTAGTAGACGGTGGTGTCGTCGGTGCGGATGGTGTCGCGGTCGCCCCGGTACCAGACGGGGCCGAAGAGCGCGGCCGTCGTGGCGATCAGGGCCGCGCCCGCGGTGAGCCGGATCGCGGGTCGGCCGGCGCTGCCGGGCACGGCTTGTACGGCGGCCCGAACGGCGGTCTGCGCGATCCCGGCCAGGGCGATGGCCAGGAAGGGCAGCAGCTGGATGACGTACATCTTGGGCAGGTAGCCGCCCGGGCGCGCGGCGACGAGCGCCAGGATGACGGCGGCGAGAGCGACGGGCCGCAGCCGCCGCACGGCCAGGGCCGCGAGCGCCGCGGCGCTGCCGCCGGCGATGAGGAGCGGGTCGGCGGCGAACCAGTCGCCGAGCAGGGTGTGGGCCTCGGTGCCGGAGCGGAACATGGAGCCGGTGCCGGCCCGGCTGCCCAGCTGGAAGCCGAGGGAGCCGACCAGCGAGACGTGGCCCGGGCCGGGCAGCAACTCGCCCTTGAGGAGGGCGTAGAGCGGATAGAACATGCCGGTCAGGGCGAAGCCGGAGGCGAATCCGGCGAAGGAGAAGGTGCGGGTCCTGGGGTCGCTGCCCTGCCACAGGGCGACGAGCAGGGCCGGGAGGACGACCAGGATGGTCTCCTTGGACAGCACGGCCGCCGCCAGGGCCGCCCCGGAGGCCACGTGGTGCCACAGGTGGCGGCGCGGGGACAGGGCCAGTGCGAACGCGGCCAGCGCCCAGACCACGGCGAAGTTGTCGAGGTAGATCTGGCGGCTCATGGTCACCGCGAGCGGCGACAGCCCGTACAGGAGCATCGCTCCGAGGGCGGCGGGCCGGCCGAGTCCTACGCGGCGGGCCACGAGGTGGACCAGCAGCGCTCCGGCCGCGGCGACCGGCAGCATGGCGATCCGGCCCTGGACGAAGGTGGGTTCGTCCGGCGCCAGCCAGGCCGGCAGCCAGGACAGCCAGCTGAGCTGGATCCAGCCCAGCGGCGGGTGGTCGTACCAGTACGTGTAGTGAGCCAGGCCGACGCCGTGGCGTACCGCCCACGCCTGCGCGAGATATGTGCCCTCGTCGTCATTCGGGAAGGGCGTGCGCCCGATATTCCAGGCACGTAAATAAACGATCACCGAAAGTACCACTGCCGGAAACACGAAATCCGGCCATCGCCTTTTTCTGGAATCCCCTGACCCAGCACCTCCGGACGGTGTTTCACCATCCGGAGTTACCGGGGAGTACACCAGTGGTTCGGCGGAAATAACCGAGCCCCCCACAGGACATAACCCCCTAAAAGACTGCACCAAGCCGCCTCCATACCCCCAGGAGGCGGAAATGTCGCACATCAGTCCACAGCGAGTGCACAGCCTTTACATTGCCTCCACGTAACCAATTCATTCCGTCTATATGAATCTTCAAAATCATCGATCTTGGTGCCACGGACTCCCTCAGGGCCTTATTGACGCCGCGGAAAATCGGCTGCTAGCGTCCCGCCGGGGATTACTGAACACAGGGGGGATTTTGGCAATGTGGATTTCCACTGCCCTTTTACTTGAATCGCTGCTGCTCATGGCGGCGGCCGGCGTCACGCTCTGGTGGATGATGCACGCCTGGCGCACCCCGGAGACCCTGGACGCCACCGCCTTCGCCGAGCCGGACGGCGAGTCCCGGCTGTCCTTCTCGCTGCTGGTCCCGGCCCGGCACGAGGAGAAGGTGCTGGCGCACACGGTCGAGGGGATGTTACGCATCGACCACCCGGACTTCGAGGTGGTGATCGTCGTCGGCCATGACGACCCCGACACCGCCCTCATCGCCCAGCGGCTCGCCGAGAGCCACCCGGACCGGGTCAAGGTCGTCACCGACACCCACGGCACCAAGAACAAACCCCGGGCGCTCAACACCGCGCTCCCGCACTGCGAGGGCGAGATCGTCGGCGTCTTCGACGCGGAGGACATCGTCCACCGCGAGCTGCTCAGGCACGTCGACCACGCCTTCCGCACCGCCTCCGCCGATGTCGTGCAGGGCGGCGTCCAGCTCGTCAACTACCGCAGCAGCTGGTACAGCCTGCGCAACTGCCTCGAGTACTTCTTCTGGTTCCGCAGCCGGCTCCACCTGCACGCCCGCAAGGGCTTCATCCCGCTTGGCGGCAACACCGTCTTCGTACGCGCCGAGCTGCTGCGCGCCACCGGCGGCTGGGACGGCGACTGCCTCGCCGAGGACTGCGACCTCGGCGTCCGCCTCTCCAGCCGCGGCGCCAAGGTCGTCGTCGCCTACCACGCCGCCCTCGTCACCCGCGAGGAGACGCCCGACTCCCTCTACTCGCTGTACAAGCAGCGCACCCGCTGGAACCAGGGCTTCCTGCAGGTGCTGCGCAAGGGCGAATGGCGGCGGCTGCCGCTGCGTCAGCGCGTGCTGGCCCGCTGGACCCTCACCACGCCCTTCGTCCAGGCCTTCACCGGCGTGATGGTGCCCTTCGGCGTACTGGTGGCCGTGTTCGGCGGGATCCCGCTGCCGATCTCGCTGTTCGCGTGGCTGCCGGTGCTGCCGATGGCCACGATGACGGTCTTCGAGTGCGTCGCCCTGCACGACTTCGGCCGCGAGTACGGCTTCCGCATCACGCCGGTGCACTACGCCAAGCTGCTCATCGGCACGCCGGTATACGGACTCGTCCTCGCCGCGGCGGCGGTGCGGGCCGTATGGCGCGAATACACGGGACGCAAGGACTGGGAGCTCACCTCGCACATCGGCGCCCACCTGGCGCCGGAGCACGAGCGCGAGCACCAGCAGCAGGAGCTTGAGCCGAGCCGCACATCCGCCACAGCCACCGCCACAGCCACGGCCACGGCCACGGCCAGTCCCGAGCCTCAGGAGGCACTGTGACCACCAGCGCGCCCCGGCCCGTTCCCCCATCCGATGTCGCACCGACCACGACCCTGCCCGCCGTCTCGCTGGTCGTGCCGACCTTCAACGAGGCCGCCAACATTGACGAGTTGCTGTCCCGGATCTGCGCCGCCATGCCCGACGGCGCGGCCGTGGAGGTGCTCTTCGTGGACGACTCCACCGACAACACCCCCGAGGTCGTCCGCGACGCCGCCATGCGCTGCCCGATCCCCGTCGCCGTCCACCACCGCTCCGAACCGCACGGCGGCCTCGGCGGCGCCGTCGTCGAGGGCATCGCGCGCACCACCGCGCCCTGGATCGTCGTCATGGACGCCGACCTGCAGCACCCGCCGCACCTCGTCCCCGAGTTGATCGCCGGCGGCGAGCGAACCGGCGCCGAACTCGTCGTCGCCAGCCGCTACGCCGACGGCGGCAGCCGCAGCGGCCTCGCCGGCGGCTACCGGGTGCTCGTCTCCGGTGCCTCCACGTTCGTGGCCAAGGCCATCTTCCCGCGCGCCCTTCGGGGCGTCTCCGACCCGATGAGCGGGTTCTTCGCCATCCGCCGCGAGGCGGTCGAACGCGGCACGCGCAGCGAGGGTCTACGTCCGCTCGGCTACAAGATCCTGCTCGAGCTCGCCGTCCGCTGCCGCCCGCGCGGCGTCGCCGAACTCCCCTACGAATTCGGCGAGCGCTTCGCCGGCGAGTCCAAGTCCACCATCCGCGAAGGCCTGCGCTTCCTCCGCCACCTCGCGCTGCTGCGCACCGCCGAATCCCGCGCGCGCATGATCGCCTTCGGCCTCGTCGGCGCGTCGGGCTTTCTGCCCAACCTGGCCGTTCTGTGGCTGCTCATCCACGGCACCGGCATGCACTACGTCCCCGCCGAGATCATCGCCAACCAGGCCGGCCTGATCTGGAACTTCCTCATCATCGACTCCCTCGTCTACCGCGACCACCGGCGCCAGCGCCGACGCTCCCTGCGCATGCTGAATTTCGCCGCCCTCGGCAACGCGGACCTCGTCGTGCGCATCCCGCTTCTTGCCCTGCTCGTCACCGCTCTCGGCATCCCGCCGATACCGGCCACGGCGCTCAGCCTGGTGGTGGTCTTCGCCCTGCGGTTCGTGGTGGTCGACCGCGTCCTGTACCGGCGCCGGACGGGCTGAATCTCAGCCCGCCCGGCGCTTGGGCGGTGGAACGCCCCCTCACAACGCCTCGGCGCCCAACGCCGCCGCCAGCACGTCCGCGTCAGCCGTGGGCGCGGCGCACACGAAATGCCGGCAGACGTACGCGGCCGCCCGGCCGTCCACCAGCGGCCGGTCCGCCAGCAGCGCGAACTCCTCGCTGCCCGGCTCGCCTGCGGCCACCACCGCCCCCGGCGCCGTCCCGAGCAACGCGATCCGGTGCAAGGCTGCGAAGCCCGCGTCCCCGGCCGCGCCCACCACCGCGACCTCCCGGGGCCCGTCCACCGCGGCCTCCGCCACGGCGAGCCCCCAGCCGATGAAGCGGGGCACCCGCCCGGCCAGGGCGCCGACGACGCCGAGGGCGGCCTCGGCGGCGTCGCGGTGCGTGGCGGAGCCGGTGTAGGCGGCGTACGACAACAGGGCGCCGGCCGCCGCCGTCCACCCGGAGGGGGCCGCGTTGTCCGTGGGGTCCTGGGGCCGCCGGATCAGGGCCTCGGCGTCATCGGCGGTGTCGTAGAGGGTGCCCTCCTCTCCGACGAAGTGCCGCAGTACGGAGTCGAGCAGCAGCCCGGCGAAGTCGAGCCACACGCCCTCCCCCGTGACGGCGGCCAGCGCGAGGAAGCCCTCGGCGACGTCGCCGTAGTCCTCCAGGACGCCGACGTGCGCGCCCGCGGCGCCGTCGCGGGAGGTCCGGGCGAGCCGGCCGTGCTCGTCCATGTGGACCCTGACCAGCAGATCCGCCGCGTCCACGGCGGCGGCCACCAGATCGGGCCGTTCGAAGTACGCCCCGGTCTCGGCGAGCGCGGCGACCGCGAGCCCGTTCCAGGCGGCGACCACCTTGTCGTCGCGCCCGGGGCGCGGCCGGGCCTCCCGGGCCGCGAGCAGCCGCTGCCGTACGGAGGCGATGCGCTCGGCGTCGGCCAGCTCGCCGCCCACGAGCCGCAGCACGGACGCGCCCTCCTCGAAGGTGCCGTCCTCGGTGACCCCGAAGTGCTCGGCGGCCAGGGCGGCGTCGGCCTCGCCGAGCACCTCGCGGAGCTCGTCCGGGGTCCAGACGTAGAACGCGCCCTCGGCGTGCGTGCCGTCGGCGCGGTCGCTGTCCGCGTCCAGAGCGGAGGCGAACCCGCCCTGGGCGGTGCGCAGTTCCCGCACCATGAAGTCGGCGGTCTCCAGGGCGACGCGGCGCGCGAGGTCGGAGCCGGTGGCGCGCCACAGGTGGGCGTAGACCCGGCACAGCAGCGCATTGTCGTAGAGCATCTTCTCGAAGTGCGGCACGAGCCAGTCCCGGTCCACCGAGTACCGCGAGAAGCCGCCGCCGAGCTGGTCGTAGATGCCGCCGCGGGCCATCGCCTCGCAGCTGTCGTGCGCCATCTGCAGCGCGCCTTCCGCGCCGGTGCGGGCGTGGTGGCGCAGCAGGAACTCCAGGGCCATGGACGGCGGGAACTTCGGGGCGCCGCCGAATCCGCCGCGTACGGAGTCGTACTCGCGGGTCAGCCCGAGCAGCGCCGCCGCCAGTTCGGACTCGCCGGGCGGCGCGGTGCCCCCGTAGGCCAGCGACCGCCCGCCCAGGTCCTTGACGACCCGCGCGGCGACCTCGGCGACCTCGTCGCGGCGGTCGCGCCAGGCGGCGTGCACGCCCTCCAGCACCTGGCGGAAGGAGGCCATGCCCTGCCGGGGCTCGGGCGGGAAGTAGGTGCCGAAGTAGAAGGGCTCGGCGCCGGGGGTGAGGAAGACGGTCATGGGCCAGCCGCCCTGGCCGGTGGCGGCCTGGACGGCCTCCATGTAGACGGCGTCGACGTCGGGCCGCTCCTCGCGGTCGACCTTGACCGGCACGAAGTGCTCGTTGAGGTAGGCGGCCGTGGCCTCGTCCTCGAAGGATTCCCGCGCCATGACATGGCACCAGTGACAACTGGAATATCCCACGCTCAGCAGCACCGGCACGCCCCGCTCGCGGGCCTGCGCGAAGGCCTCGTCGCCCCATGGCCACCAGTCGACAGGGTTGTCGGCGTGCTGGAGGAGGTAGGGGGAAGTGGAACCGCTGAGTCGATTGGCCATGTTCCCAGCCTCACACACAGCGGGCGGGGTGGCGGACCACAGGGGGGAGACGTCTTGACGACGCGATTGCGGGCAGCACACCGGGCCGAGGTCGAACAACTGCTGGAACGGAGCATCGGGGCCGGGCCGCTGCTGGAGCGCGCGTGGGCCGCGCTGGACGAGATAGCGGAGGCGGCGGACGCGGAGTACGCGGCGTACGTACAGGCGCCGGGGCAGGAGCGGCAGCGGATGCCGACCGGGCCGGTGCTGGTCGCGGCGGCGGGCGCGGTGGCGGCGTTCGCGGCGGACCTGGGGCTGGGCGCGTCGGCGGGCACGGCGGCCGGGACGGCGGCGGCGGTGGCCGTGGTGGGGGCCGGAGCGGCGGTGGCGCTGAGAGCGACGGGGGGCGCGCCGGAGCGGTCGCCGGAGCAGGCCCGGGAGCAGGCGCGGCAGCGGTGGCTGGCGGCGGTGGAGGAGCGCGGGGTGCGGCCGTTCGTGGAGCGGCAGGGGGTGGAGGCCTCCGCGCCGGCCGAGGCGGTCCCGGCCGCGCCCGCGCCCGCTGTGAAGGCGGTGCCCGCGCCGCGCCGTACGGACCGGAGCGCGGCGGCCCGCGCCCGGAGCCTGCTGGAGCAGTCCTTCGGCCATGTCCCGGACGTGGACGGGCCGTTCACCGGCCGCAAGGACCAACTGCGGCAGATCTCCCAGTGGGTTCACCAGGCGCGGGTCTCGCCGGACGCCGGGCCGGTGGTGGTCGTGCTGCACGGGCCGAGCGGCTCGGGCCGCTCGGCGCTCGCGCTGCACGCCGCCCGGCAGTTGCGCGACCAGTTCCGTGGCGCCTGCGTCGTGGACGTACGCGGGGCGGCCTCCGACGAGCCGCCGCTGTCCACGCGCGACGCGCTGCTGCACCTGCTCAATCGTTTCGGCGCGCCCCGCGAGCAGTTGCTGTTCCGCGAACGGCCGTCGCACGAGCAGCACTTGCGGCGCCTCAGCGAGCAGTACCAGAAGCACCTCACCGGTGTCCCGGTCATCGTCGTCCTCAACGACGCCACCGACCCCGGCCTGATCCGCGCCCTGGTCCCCCGGCACTCCGAGAGCCTCGTCCTGGTCACCACCGCCGAGCCGATCGACCTGCCGGCCCCGGGCGCCCGGGTGCACACCCTCGCCGTCGAGCCGCTGGACTCCGACGCCTCGTACGAACTGCTCACCGCCTACGCCGCCCCCGGCTCTCTCGACCCACGGGCCGCCGAGGAAGTCCGCCGGCTCTGCGGCGGGCTGCCGCTCGCCCTACGGGTCGCCGGATCCGCCCTGGGGCACCGCTCCGTCGGCCGGCTCGCCGCCGACCTTGCGGTCTACGGTCCGCAGGATCCCGTCGACCGCGCGCTGGCGCTGCGCTACCACGACCAGCCCGACGCCTCCCGCCGCCTGCTGCGCAGACTCGCCCTGGCCGGCCGCGCGAGCCTCGGCGGGGCGGCCGCCGCCGCGCTGCTCGCCACCGACGAGCAGGAGGCCGACCGCCGGCTGCGAGACCTCGCCGACGCCGGGCTCATCACCCACGTACGCGGCAGCCGCTACCGCCTGCACGACCTCGTACGGAGCTTCGCCCACGACCGGCTGCTCGACGAGGAGGAACCCGCCGAGCGCGCCGCCGCCCACGAACGCCTGATCCGCAACTACGCCGAGCTCGCGGGCTCCGTCATCCGCCTCGTCGAGGGCCGGACCTCCACCCGCGCCGACTTCTCCGCCAACGCGGCCGCCCGGCACGGTTTCACCTCCCTCGACCTCGCCCTGCGCTGGCTGGACGACGAGTCCAGCTTCATCACCGCCGCGCTGCGCCACGTCGAGGGCGTCGACCAGCGGGCCGTACAGCACCTGCTGGGCGCCCTGTGCGACTACTGCGTGCTGCGCGGCGACCTCTACCGGCTCGGCGAGATCAACGACCTCGCACAGCGGTACCAGGACCTGGCCACCGCGGCCGGGGGCGGATCCTCGGCCCAGGCGCCGGACAGCCCGGCCCTCATCCGTTCCGTGCAGTGGCGCACCGGCATCGCGGCCCGCCAGCTCGGCGAGCTCGACAAGGCCCGCTCCACGCTGTCGTCGGTGGTCAACCTCTACTTCGACGCCCAGCACCCCTCGGGCGCCGCCCGCGCGCTCAGCAGCCTCGGCATCACGCTGCAGCAGCAGGGCAACCTCCCCGAGGCCGAGGAGAAGCTCCGCGAGGCCCTGGCCCTGCAGGACGGCGACGACACCCGCGGCGACCGCGCCTGGACCCTGCACGCCCTGGCCGCCGTGGTCCGCGACGCCTGCCGCCTCACCGAGGCCCGCGCGCTGCTGGAGGAGTCGCTCGTCCTCCACCGCGAGAGCGAGAGCGCCAACGGCCAGGGCTGGGCGCGCCTCCAGTTCGGCCAGCTCCTCCTGCGCACCGGCGACGTGACGCGCGGCGAGGAGCAGCTGCACTCCGCCTTCGATTCCTTCACCGCCACCCGCGACGCCCGCGGCCAGGCCTGGGCCACCACCCAGCTCGCCCGTGCCCAGCTCCTGCACGGCAACCCCCAGGCCGCCGCCCAGCAGCTCAGCGACGCCCTCGTACGCCACCGCGCCTGCGAGGACGCCCGCGGCGAAGCCTGGTCCCTCTACTACCTCGGCCACACCCTTGAGGAATCCGGCGACCTCGACGCCGCCCTGCGCTCCCTCGAACGCTCCCGCACCATGTTCTCCCGCATGCGCGACGTCTACGGCCTCGCCTGCGCCCGCCACCACTCCGCCCGCGTCACCCGCGACCAGCGCGCCGCCCGCACCGGCAACCTGCGCAACAGCGGCTTCGCCCGCCAGCTCCTCCAGGACGCCCGCCAGGACTTCCACCGCATCGGCGTCCCCCACGGCGAAGCCTGGACCTGCCTCGAACTAGCCGTCATCGACGCCGGCAACACCCGCGTCCCCGAGGCCCTCGCCCTCACCGAACAGGCCGAGCACCTCTTCGCCTCCATCGGCGACCGCCGCGGCCTCGACTGGTCCGTCTTCCTCCAGTGCACCCTCCGCCCCCTCCTGTCGCAGGAGCAGGCCGCCCGCGCCCGCACCGACCTCGCCGCCCTGCTCGCCGACACCTACGAGGCCCGCGACCTCGACCTCGAGGAGTACGCCGACGCCTTCGCCCTGCTCCTCGACCGCGGCATCCCGGTCGGCTCCCCCTGGCGCGCCTGGGAACTCGGCATGATGCCCTCGCGCGGAGCGCGCACGGTCCTGGCCGTCGCGGGCGCATGACGGCCTGCGGCGGACTGCTGGTCTTCGCGCCGCAGCAACTATTCATCGCGCGTATACACCATGTGTATAGTGCTGTGGCATGGCTACCGCAACCGCGTCCCGTCGCGACACCCCCATCACCGTCCTCGCCGCGACCGTGGGCTTCGGGCTGCTTCTCGGCTGGGCAACGTACGGCCTGCACGGGACGACCCCCCTGCTGGAGCGGGCGACCAACTCGGTGTCCACCTGGATCATCTGGACAGCCGCGGCCGGCGCTCTGATCCGTGTCCGGCCGCTCGCCGTCTGGGGCGGCGCGTTGATGATGCTCGCCACCTGCGGCAGCTACTACGCCTCATCCGCGCTCGGGGACACGTTCGGGGCCGCAGGGCTCGGAACCGCCGCCGTGTGGTCGGTGGCAGGGCTGGCCGGAGGGCCGCTGCTGGGGTGGGCCGGATGGACGGTACGGCGCGGGCGGGGGGACGTGCGGGCGGTGGCCGGGGCGGTCATCACCATGGTGGTGCTGGGGGAGGCATCCTGGCTGGGTCTGACGCTCCACTACTGGGGACAGGCAGTCGTCTTCCTGACCGTCGGCGCGCTGCTCACCGCTCTCCTGACTGCCTACCTGGCGCGTGCCGGGGTGCACCGCTACTGGCTGTGCACCGT
The DNA here is from genome assembly GCF_045040445.1 of Streptomyces sp. NBC_01537. Taxonomy (NCBI): domain Bacteria; kingdom Bacillati; phylum Actinomycetota; class Actinomycetes; order Kitasatosporales; family Streptomycetaceae; genus Streptomyces; species Streptomyces sp. NBC_01537. The sequence continues at coordinate 3,633,261 of NZ_CP109392.1, forward strand.
GCTCGCTCCCGTGGGCGGTCTCGCCTTCCACCTCGCCGAGGAGGGCATCCTCAACGGCCTGCTCGGATCGGTATGACTCCGTTCAGAACTCGCTCGTGTCGAGGTCGAACCCGAGAGGCTCAGGGAGAGTGATCACCTGGGAGATCTCGACCTCCGCCCTGATGGCGTATCGCTCACCTCGGGGCTGGGTGTACAGGGTGACTATGCCCGCAGCCCGGTCAATGAGTAGGTATGCCGGGATCCCGGCACGGGCGTAACCGCGAAGCTTGGCACCACGATCGCGGTCTCCGGTGCTGCGCGACGTCACCTCGGCAACGAGCACTACAGGGGACGGATCGTAGTACTCCACCTCGAACGGATAGCTCCGCTTCGGAACGATCACCACATCAGGGATGACCTTCCCGCTCATCGAGGCACCGGGAATCCTGAGCCCGATGTTGGTGAAGCGCGTCAGATCCTTACGGTGATCACGCACCTGGCCTGTCAGCTCGGAGATGATCTCCTCATGTTCCGAATCCACGGGAGGCCTGACGTGGATTTCCCCTTCGATCAGCTCCACGCGCCATCCCTCGGGGACGGTCGCGCTCACCCTGTCGAAGGTGTCCTCCAGCAGTGCGGCTGCGGCCATGCGCGGCGGACCTCCTTCGCAGGGAGCGACCGGGCCTGGGTCACCCCGCCCGGCTACTCCTCGCGCTCGGCCTTGCCGGAGCCGGACGCGGGCGCGCCCGCCGTCGCGGGAGGAGCCGCCGGAGCCTGCGGCTCCTCCGGCGGCGTCTCGTCGAAGTCGATCTTCTTGAACTGCTTGGCCATGTTCTTCATGAGCCACCACAGGGCGAGCCCGATGAAGGCGAAGATCACGAAGCCCAGAAGACCGGGCGTCACCTTGTTCTCGTCCAGGTCCTTCACCGCGAGCGGGACGAGCTGGGCGGCGGCCGTGCCGAATGTCGAAGTCACGGGACCCATTGTCTACCCGGCCTCGCGGACGCCCGCAAAGAGGTCGTCCTCGGGGAGCGAGGTGTCGACGCGGGACTTGGCGAGCTCGTAGTCCTCGGTGGGCCAGACCTCCTTCTGGATGTCCATGGGGACGTGGAACCAGGCGCCGTCGGGGTCGATCTGGGTGGCGTGGGCGAGGAGCGCCTTGTCGCGGATCTCGAAGAAGTCGGCGCAGGGCACGTGGGTGGTGATCGAGCGCTCGGGGCGGTCGAAGGACTTCCAGCGCTCCAGCCACTCGCCGTACGGGGACTCCAGGCCGCGAGCGAGAAGCGCCTCGTGGAGGGCGACGGTGCGCTGCCGGTTGAAGCCCTGGTTGTAGTAGAGCTTGAGCGGGGTCCAGGGCTCGCCGGCCTCGGGGTACCGCTGGGGGTCACCGGCTGCCTCGAAGGCGGCCATGGAGATCGTGTGGGTCATGATGTGGTCGGGGTGCGGGTAGCCGCCGTTCTCGTCGTACGTGGTGATCACGTGCGGCCGGAACTCGCGGATGAGCCTGACGAGGGTGCCCGCCGCCTCGTCCACGTCCTGGAGGGCGAAGCAGCCCTCGGGGAGCGGGGGCAGGGGGTCGCCCTCGGGGAGGCCGGAGTCGACGTAGCCGAGCCAGGCCTGCTTCACGCCGAGGATCTCGCGGGCGAGGTCCATCTCCCTGGCCCGGACCTCGTGGATGTGCTCCTCGATGTAGGTGTCGCCCTGGAGCTTGGGGTTGAGGACGGACCCGCGCTCCCCGCCGGTGCAGGTGGCGACCAGGACGTCCACCCCCTCGGACACGTACTTCGCCATGGTGGCCGCGCCCTTGCTCGACTCGTCGTCGGGGTGGGCGTGGACGGCCATCAGTCGCAGCTGCTCGGTCAAGGCGGGATCCTCTGTCATCGGTCGCGGACGCGGCTTCTATAGTGACCGAAACGAGGAGCTGTTTAATCCCGGAGCCCCTCCCAGGAGGACCACCGACATGACCGCCGTGCGCGAACAGCTCCCGGAGGGGCGTTACGGACGCGGCTCCGACGCCGACGCGCGGGCCGACCGCACCCTGAAGCGGGTCGGGATCGTGCTCGGGGCGATCGCGCTGGTGCTGGTCGGCTGGTTCGGCTGGGCGAAGATCACCGGTACGCAGGTCAGCGGCGAGGTGATCAAGTTCCAGGTGGTCTCGGACGCGGCGGTGCAGGCCCATATCGAGGTCCTCAAGGACGCCGGGACCACCGCTGTGTGCACGCTGCGCTCGGTCTCCGAGGACGGCGACGAGGTCGGCCGCCGGGATGTGCGGCTGAGTGCGCACAAGACCCAAATCGATACTGTGGTCACCATTCGCACAACAGCCCGGGGAACGAGCGCCGAACTGGTCGGCTGCCAGCCCGCCTGACGCTTCCGCGACGTATCCCTCTCGCCCTTTGTGGGCGGAAATTGTTACGCTCGTGGTTTCGCCCACCCTCGAAGACGCATCTTTGTGGGTAGGGCGTTCATTTGTAAGTAAGAGGCCGCGCCGATGGGGAGCGCGGGAGAAGGAGCGGGGCGAGGGGCAAGCCTGGCAAGGCGGAGGAGGGAGACGCGGCGGAGCTGCGGCGACCGACGACAACGCCGCCAGGCGCCGCCCATCATCCCGCGACGCCGCGCGCCCCACCGGCGCGGCCTCTTAAGACCGAGTACCGACGAGGAGCACCTGTGACCCAGACCAGCGACAGCGTCACCTGGCTGACCCAGGCGGCGTACGACCAGCTCAAGGCCGAGCTGGAACATCTGTCGGGTCCCGCACGCGCCGAGATCGTCGCCAAGATCGAGGAAGCCCGCCAGGAAGGCGATCTCAAGGAGAACGCCGGATACCACGCGGCACGCGAGGACCAGGGCAAGCTGGAGCTCCGGGTCCGTCAGCTGACCCAGCTCCTGGAGCACGCCAAGGTGGGCGAGGCTCCCGCCGACAACGGCGTGGTCGCTCCCGGCACCGTCGTCACGATCGCCTTCGACGGCGACCCGGACGACACCCTGACCTTCCTGCTGGGCTCGCGCGAGTACGTGTCGGACGACCTGGACACCTACTCGCCGCAGTCCCCGCTCGGTTCGGGTGTCAACGGCAAGAAGGCGGGCGACGACGCGTTCTACGAGCTGCCCAACGGCAAGAAGGCCTCGGTGAAGATCCTCGCGGTCAAGCCGTACCAGGCCTGAGCCCGAGCCCTCGGTGCCCCCGGTCTCGTACATCTCGTACAGGCCGGGGGCACCGTCGCGTCAGGACGTGACCAGGACGTGGTCAGGAGGTCGCCGAGCGGTACTTGCGCACCGCCAGCGTCCGGAAGACCACGATGATCAGGACCGACCAGATCAGCGAGGCCCACACCGGGTGCTGCATCGGCCAGGCACCGGAGGAGGAGACCCCGGGGTTGCCGAACAGCTCACGGCAGGCCTGCACGGTGGCGCTGAACGGATTCCAGTCCGCGAGGTGCCGCAGCCAGGGCGTCATCTGGCTGGAGTCCACGAAGGCGTTCGACACGAACGTCAGCGGGAACAGCCAGATCAGCCCGCCCGAGGTGGCCGCCTCGGGGGTACGGACGGAGAGGCCGATGAGCGCGCCGATCCACGAGAAGGCGTAGCCGAGCAGAAGCAGCAGGGCGAAGCCGCCCAGCGCCTTCGGTATGCCCTCGTGCACCCGCCAGCCGACGATCAGGGCGACGACGGCGAGCACGAGCAGGGTCAGGGCGGTCTGCACGGAGTCGGCGAGCGTACGTCCGGTGAGGACCGCGCCGCGGGCCATGGGCAGGGAACGGAAGCGGTCGACGAGGCCCTTGTGCATGTCGTCGGCGATGCCGGCCCCGGCGCCGGCCGTGGCGAAGGTGACGGTCTGGGCGAAGATGCCGGCCATCAGGAATTCGCGGTAGACGGCCGGGTCGGTGGTGCCGCCGACGTTCATCGACCCGCCGAAGACGTAGCTGAAGAGCACCACGAACATAATTGGCTGGATCATGCCAAAAATGATCATCTCCGGGATGCGCATCATCCTGATCAGATTGCGCTTGGCGACCACGAGCGAGTCGCGTACGGACTGGCTGACCGGGTTGCGCGGCTGCGCCGCGGCAGGCTGGGCGGCGACGGTGGCCGTCATTCGCTCTCCTCCTCCTTGAGCTCCGCGGCGTGCCCCGTGAGCGAGATGAAAACGTCGTCCAGGGTCGGGCGGCGCAGCCCGATGTCGTCGATCTCGATGCCGCGGGTGTCCAGCTCCCGGATGACCTCGGCGAGCAGCTTCGCCCCGCCGGTCACCGGGACCGTGATCTGCCGTGTGTGGTCCTGGACCTTCAGCTCGCCCTTCCCGAAGCCCCGCAACACCTCGGTCGCGGGTGCCAGGTCATCGCGCTCGTGCACGACCACCTCGACGCGCTCGCCGCCCGTCTGGGCCTTGAGCTGGTCCGAGGTGCCGCGTGCGATGACCTTGCCGTGGTCGATGACGCAGATGTCGTGCGCGAGGCGGTCCGCCTCCTCCAGGTACTGCGTGGTGAGCAGGAGCGTCGTGCCGCCCGCCACCAGGTCCTGAATCACGTCCCACAGCGCCATCCGGTTGCGGGGGTCCAGGCCGGTCGTCGGCTCGTCCATGAACATCACCGGGGGCCGCACCACCAGTGCCGCCGCCAGGTCCAGGCGGCGGCGCATACCGCCGGAGTACGTCTTCGCGGTGCGGTCGGCGGCCTCCGCGAGGTTGAACTGCTCCAGCAGCTCCCCCGCCCTGGCCTTCGCCGCCTTTCCGCTCATCTGGTAGAGCTGCCCGACCATCTGGAGGTTCTCCCGGCCGGTCAGATACTCGTCCACCGCCGCGAACTGGCCCGACAGGCCTATCTGGCGGCGTACCTCGTTCGGGTGCCGCAGCACGTCGACCCCGGCCACGACCGCCTTGCCGCTGTCCGGCTTCAGCAGCGTCGTCAGCACGCGCACCGCCGTGGTCTTGCCCGCGCCGTTCGGACCCAGCAGCCCCAGCACCGTGCCCTCGGGCACGTCCAGGTCCACTCCGTCCAGTGCGCGTACGTCTCCGAAGGTCTTCACGAGGCCTTCGGCATAGATGGCGCCCGTCATCCCGTCTCTCCTGTCCAGGGTTTACCTCAGCGCGAGCGAGCCTCCCAGACGCGATATATCGCGTCAACCCTTTTTCCCGCGACTGCGGCATTCCCCTCCACGGTGCCATGGGCCACTGACAGTGGCCCATGAGCTGCGCCCCGTCAGCGCACCGCGTAACCCGCCGCCCGAAGCGCCACCGTCACCGCCTCGCAGTGCTCGGGCCCCTTCGTCTCGAGCTGGAGGTCGACCTCGACCTCCGTGAGCCCCAGCCGGGGATCGGTCCGCACATGGCCGACGTCGAGCACGTTCGCGTCGTTCGCCGACAGCACCTCGAGCAGGGCGGCCAGGGCGCCCGGGCGGTCGGTCAGCCGGATCCGCAGCGAGAGGTAGCGTCCGGCGGCGGCCATGCCGTGGCGGAGGATGCGCTGGAGCAGCAGGGGATCGACGTTGCCGCCGGACAGGACGGCGACGACGGGCCCCTCGAAGGCCCCGGGGGCGGCCAGGAGCGCGGCGACGGGGCTGGCGCCGGCGGGCTCGACGACCTGCTTGGCGCGCTCCAGGCAGAGCAGGAGCGCGCTGGAGAGGTCGTCCTCGGAGACGGTACGGACCTCGTCGACAAGGTCGCGGATGACGGCGAAGGGGACATCGCCGGGCCGTCCGACCTTGATGCCGTCGGCCATCGTGGCGACGGCATCGAGCTGTACGCACCGCCCGGCGGCCAGCGAGGGCGGGTACGCGGCCGCGCCGGCCGCCTGGACGCCGACGACGCGCACGTCGGGCCGCAGGGTCTTGACGGCGATCGCGACCCCGGCCGCGAGACCGCCGCCGCCGATGCCGACAACGATCGTGCGCACCTCGGGGCACTGTTCCAGGATCTCCAGGCCGACCGTGCCCTGCCCGGCGATGATGTCGGGGTGGTCGAAGGGGTGGATGAAGACGGCGCCCGTCCGCTCCGCATGCGCCTGCGCCGCGCGCAGCGACTCGTCGACGACCTGGCCCTGGAGCCGCACTTCGGCCCCGTACTCCCGCGTCGCCGCGATCTTCGGCAGCGGCGCGCCCACCGGCATGAAGACGGTCGAGCGCACCCCGAGCAGGGAGGCGGCCAGCGCCACGCCCTGCGCGTGGTTGCCGGCGCTGGCGGCCACGACGCCGGCCGCGCGCTCCTCGGGGCTCAGCCCGGCGATGCGCACGTAGGCCCCACGGATCTTGAAGGAGCCCGTACGCTGCAGGTTCTCGCACTTGAGGTGCACCGGGGAGCCGACCAGGGCGGAGAGGTGGCGGCTGCCCTCCATGGGCGTCATGCGCGCGACGCCGGAGAGCATCTTGTGGGCGCCACGGATGTCGTCGAGCGTGATCGAGTGTGCCGCGGGGCCATGCGCAGGGCTTTGCATGGGGCCCAGTGTCGCAGCCCGGCCGGGGTGGCCTGAAACGTACGCAGTCGTCGCGCAAGTACGGTCCAGCCACAGCGCATGATCCGCGCGTGCGCGCGGCAACGTACCGGCTCCGACCTTCTTTTCCGCGGCGGGGTCCGGGCCGCATCTCCTCCGCGTACTCTTCTCCCAACCTTCGCAGGACCGACAGAACGCGAGCTTCCGGCCATGCCCATTCCATCGGAGACAACGACCGACCTCCTCGAGCGCCTGCAGCACCAAGTCGCGCTCTTCGCCCGGCGCGCGGAGCAGACCCGCCTGGGTGGGGTGGGCAAGGCCCGCAACTCCATGGACCGGGCCGCCTATCTGCTGCTCAACCGCCTCGACCTCGAAGGCCCGATGGGTGTCAAGGCACTCGCCGAAGGCATGGGAATCGACTCCTCCACCGTCACCCGCCAGGTCGCCCCGCTGGTCGACTCGGGCCTGGTCAAGCGCACCTCGCACCCCGAGGACGGGCGCGCGGTCGTCCTCGCGCTCTCCCCGCGCGGACGTTCACGTCTTGACGAGGTACGGGCCTCCCGGCAGCAGCTGATGGCCGTTGTCACGGAGGGCTGGAGCGAGGCGGAGCGCGAGACCTTCTGCGAGCTCCTGGGCCGCTTCAACATCGCTCTTTCCGACTACCACTCGTCGGTCACCCAGCCGGACGAGCAGCCTTCCTAGCCGCCCTCCTGCCAGCCCTCTTGACCTGAGGCATCGCCCTGCCGTCCCATGGCGCTGTGGGACAGCGCCGGGCTGCAGCCGAACGCCTGCGCAGCGCCGAGTTCGCCGCCTTCGCGGCCGGCGCGGCCGGGCGGCTCCTGCATGCCGCCACCCTCCTCACGGGCGACCCCGCCGCCGACGCCCTGCTCTGCGCGGCGCTGTCGCGCACCTACGCGGACTGGTACCGCATGCGCGGCGAGGACCCCTACGCCTACACGCGCGCCGACCTCGTACGCCGCTACGCGCACCGTCCCTGGTGGCACCGCCCCGGCGACGGGGTGCTGGCCCGGCTCACCCCGCAGGAGCGGCTGGTGGTCGTACTGCGGCTCTTCGAGGGCGTCGCGGAGGAGCAGACCGCCGCCCAGCTCGGCCTGCCGGCCGACCGCGTACGGGCCATCTGCCTGCGGGCGACCGCCACGCTGCGCAGCCGCCCGACAGCGCGCGGTGCGGTGCTGGCGCCCCCCGGGCAGCCGCAGGCACGTTGATCATCCGGCCCGTTCGAAACGTGTCGATTACGTTTCCACAAAGTGAAACCGAAACCCTTGACGCCTGACCGGACATACGGCTGTTATTACTCCCACGCCTGTTCGGTTGCGTTGGTTTCTGAGTGGTTCGGTGTCCCCCCGAACACTCTTGCCGTGCGGGCATACACGTCAGGAGTACGGAATGCGCCCCTCACCCTCTCCCCTCCACCTCCCTGGCCCGAGCCGCCGCAGCGTGCTGCGCGGCGTCGGCGGCGCAGTGGCACTCGGAGCGGGAATTCCGCTGCTGAGCGCCTGTGGCGGCAGCTCGACCTCGTCCGACAGCAAGACGGTCACCCTCGGCTCCAACGGCTCGGACGCGGTGCCCAAGAAGGCCTACGCGAGCGTCTACAAGGCGTTCGAGGCGTCCTCCGGGATCAGCGTCGACGTCAACACAAAGGATCACAACACCTTCCAGGAGTCGATCAACTCCTACCTCCAGGGCACGCCGGACGACGTGTTCAACTGGTTCGCCGGTTACCGCATGCAGTTCTTCGCGGCCAAGGGCCTGTCGACGCCGATCGACGACGTGTGGAAGACGATCAGCGGCAACTTCCCGACCGCCATGCAGGACCTGAGCAAGGGTGCGGACGGCAAGTTCTACTTTGTGCCGCTGACCACCTACCCCTGGGCGATCTTCTACCGGAAGAGTGTCTTCAAGAAGTACGGCTACGAGGTCCCGACCACCTGGTCCGCCTTCATAGCCCTGTGCCAGCAGATGAAGAAGGACAACCTGGTCCCGATCGCCTTCGGCGACAAGGACGCGTGGCCCGCCCTCGGCACCTTCGACCAGATCAACTGCCGCACCAACGGCTACGACTTCCACATCTCGCTGATGAAGGGCGAGGCGTCCTGGACCGACGCCAAGACCCGCGCCACGTTCGACAACTGGACCGAGATCCTCCCCTACCACCAGGACGGCTCCGTCGGCCGCACCTGGCAGGACGCGGCGCAGTCCGTGGTCTCCAAGAAGGCCGGCATGTACCTCCTGGGCATGTTCGTCGCCCAGCAGTTCACCAACGCCGCCGACCTGGCCGACCTGGACTTCTTCCCCTTCCCCGAGATCGACCCGTCCTTCGGCCAGGACACCGTCGAGGCGCCCACCGACGGCTACATGATGAGCAAGAGCCCCAAGAACCACGCCGGCGCCGTCAAGCTGCTGGAGTTCCTGGGCACCCCGAAGGCCGAGGAGACGTACCTCAAGGCCGACCCGAGCGTCGTCGCCGCCTCGGACAAGGCCAGCACCAGCGCGTACTCCGCCCTTCAGAAGAAGGGATACGACCTGATCGCGGGCGCCAAGCACCTCACCCAGTACATGGACCGCGACAGCCGCCCCGACTTCACCTCGACCGTCATGCAGCCCGCCATGCAGAACTTCATCCGCAACCCCAAGGGCATCGACAGCCTGCTGTCGTCGATCGAACGCCAGAAGAAGACGATCTTCGCCTCCTCATGAGTTCCCAGATCACCGGGACCGGGACCGGAACCCCCAGCACCCCGGAGGCGGCCGCCGCGCCGCCTCCGGGCACCCCCGGAACAACCGCCGTCAAGAAGCGCCGGGTGCCCCAGGGCCACCGGCGCCTGCTCACGCGGCGCGACCGGCTCACGCTCGGCCTGATGGCCGGCGTGCCGACGATCCTGCACGTCGCCCTGGTGTGGGTCACGGCGCTGGCGTCGATAGCCCTCGCCTTCACCACCTGGGACGGCATCGGCTTCAGCTCCATCAAGTGGGTCGGGTTCGACAACTTCCAGCAGCTGTTCAACGACAACCCGCAGTTCTGGCCGGCGGTCCAGCACAACGTCATCTGGTTCGTCGTGCTGTTCCTGATCCCGACCCCGTTCGGCCTGTTCCTGGCCGTGCAGCTGGACAAGAAGATCCGCTTCACCCGGATCTACCAGGCCGCGTACTTCCTGCCGGTCGTGCTGTCCATGGCCGTCATCGGGTTCGTGTGGCAGCTCGTCTACAACCCCGACACCGGCCTCATCAACAGCGTCATCGGGGCCAACAAGCCGGGCCACTACATCGACTGGATCGGCGACCCGAACCTCAACCTCTGGGCCATCCTCGTCGCCGCCGCCTGGCGGCACGCCGGCTACATGATGATCCTCTACCTCGCCGGCCTGAAGGGTGTGGACCCCTCGCTGCGCGAGGCCTCCGCGCTGGACGGCGCCAACGAGTGGCAGACGTTCAAGAACGTCATCTTCCCGGTGCTCCGGCCGATCAACACCATCGTGCTGGTCGTCACCATCATCGAGTCGCTACGCGCCTTCGACCTGGTCTACGTCTTCAACGGCGGCACCCAGGGCACCGAGTTGCTCTCGATCCTGGTCACCAACAACATCATCGGCGAGTCCAGCCGCATCGGATACGGCTCCGCTATCGCCGTAGTCCTGCTGCTGATCTCCCTCGGCGTGATCATCCCCTACCTGATCAGCACCTTCCGGAAGGAGCGGCGAGCATGAGCGCCTCCGTTGCCGTTCCACGCAAGACCGGGCGGGTCCGCCCGGCCCGGGTGCTGCTGCACGTCTTCCTCGCGAGCACCGCGCTGGCCTGGCTCGCGCCCCTGCTGTGGGCGCTGTACGCCGCCCTGCGGCCGTACGAGGAGACCAGCACCAAGGGCTACGTGTCCTGGCCCGACAAGCTGAGCCTGGACAACTTCACCAACGCCTTCACCCAGTCCGGCATGACGCACTACTTCGTGAACACGCTCATCATCGCCGTCCCGGCGGTGCTGCTGACCCTGTTCCTGTCGTCCTGCGTCGCCTTCTACGTCAGCCGCTTCGACTTCCGGATCAACCTGTCGCTGCTGCTGGTCTTCACCGCCGGCAACCTGCTCCCCCAGCAGGTCATCATCACCCCGCTCTACCGGCTCTACCTGCTGGTCGACCTGCCCGGCATCACGGTCTCCGGCAAGCTCTACGACTCCGCGCTCGGCCTGGTCCTGATCCATGTGGCCTTCCAGTCCGGCTTCTGCGCGTTCGTCCTGAGCAACTACATGCGCTCCCTGCCGCACGAGCTGACCGAGGCCGCCCTGGTGGACGGCGCCTCGGTGTGGCGGCTGTACTGGCAGATCGTGCTGCCGCTGTGCAAGCCGGCGATGGCCGCGCTGGCCACCCTGCTGTCGATCTGGATCTACAACGACTTCTTCTGGGCCGTCGTCCTGATCTCCACCGGCGAGAACATGCCGATCACCTCGGCGCTGAAGAACCTCTCCGGCCAGTACTTCACCGACCCCAACCTGGTCGCGGCCGGCGCGCTGCTCACCGCCATCCCCACCCTGATCGTCTACTTCGCCCTCCAGCGCCAGTTCGTCAGCGGACTGACCCTGGGCGCGAACAAGGGCTGATCGAGCCGATCGACCCCATACGCCGGACGGGCTGAAATCCTCAGCCCGTCCGGCGTTTCCACGCCTCAGAGGCCTCACCCAGAGAGAAGCACCATGACGCACCACCCCGAACTGCGGCTCCCCGGCCTCGCCTACGGCGGCGACTACAACCCCGAACAGTGGCCGGAGGAGATCTGGGCCGAGGACATGCGCCTCATGCGCGAGGCCGGCGTGACCATGGTCAGCGTCGGCATCTTCTCCTGGGCCCTGCTCGAACCCGCCGAGGGCGTCTACGACTTCTCGCGCATGGACCGCCTCCTGGACCTGCTCCACGACAACGGCATCGCCGCCGACCTCGCCACCCCCACCGCCGCCCCGCCCGCCTGGTTCTTCCGCGCCCACCCCGAGGCCCTCCCGGTCGACCACGACGGGCGCACGCTGTCCTACGGCAGCCGCCAGACGTTCTGCGCAAGCAGCCCCGCCTACCGCAAGGCCGCGCTGCGCATCGCGGGCGTACTGGCCGAGCGGTACGCCTCGCACCCGGCCGTCGTCATGTGGCACATCCACAACGAGTACGGCTGCCACAACGCCGCCTGCTACTGCGACACCAGCGCGGCCGCCTTCCGCCGGTGGCTGCGCGCCCGCTACGGCGACGACCTGGCCGCCCTCAACCACGCCTGGGGCACCACCTTCTGGAGCCAGTGGTACTACGCCTGGGACGAGATCCTGCCGCCCCGCGCGACAGGCGCCGTACCGAACCCCACACAGCAGCTGGACTGGCGCCGCTTCTGCTCCGACGAGCTGCTGTCGCTGTACACCGCCGAGCGGGACGTCCTGCGCGCGGCGGATCCCGAAATCCCCTGCACCACCAACTTCATGGTGATGCAGAACTTCGACGCCCTGGACTACTGGCGCTGGGCCCCGCAGCTGGACGTCGTCTCCAACGACCACTACCTGATCTCGACCGACACGCAGTCGCAGATCGACATCGCGCTCAGCGGCGACCTCATGCGCTCCCTCGCCGGCGGCCCCTGGCTGCTCATGGAGCACTCCACCGGCGCCGTCAACTGGCAGCCCGTCAACCGCGCCAAGACGGCTGGCGAGATGCGCCGAAACGCGCTCGCGCATGTCGCCCACGGCGCCGACGGCATCGCCTTCTTCCAGTGGCGCGCCGCCAAGGCCGGCGCCGAGCAGTGGCACTCCGCGATGCTCCCGCACGCCGGCACCGACAGCCAGATCTGGCGCGACACCGTCCAGCTCGGCGCCGACCTCGCCGCCCTCGCCGAGGTGCGCGGCAGCACCGGCGACGCCTCCGTCGCCATCGTCTGGGACTGGGACGCCCGCTGGGCCCTGGAGCTGCCCTCACAGCCCAGCGAGCTGCTGCGCTTCCAGGAGCTCGTACGGGACTGGTACGCGCCCTTGTGGCGGGCCGGCATCGGCGTGGACTTCGTCCGGCCGGGCGACTCCCTCGACGGCTACAAGCTGGTCCTCGCCCCCAGCCTCTACCTCGTCGACGACGCCGGAGCGGACAACCTGCGGCGCTTCACCGAGGCCGGCGGCACCCTGGCCGTGGGCTTCCACAGCGGCGCCGTCGACCCCAACTGCCACATCCGCCTCGGCGGCTACCCCGGCGCCTTCCGCGACCTGCTCGGCGTCCGCACGGACGAGCTGTTCCCGCTCCTTCCCGGCGAGACCGTCGGCCTCACCGGCGACGTGCCGCCCGGGGCCACGGCCGACCTGTGGAGCGAGCGCGTACGCGTCCAGGCGGCCGGCGCCGAGGTCGTCGCCTCCTTCGCCGACGGCCCCCTTGCCGGCGTCCCCGCCGTCACCCGGCACGGCCGCGCCTGGTATCTGGCCACCCACCCCGACCCGGCCACCCTCGCGGCCCTGCTGGGCCGCATCACCGCCGACGCCGGAGTACGGCCCGCGCACGCGCATGCCGTCCCGGCCGGCGTCGAGGCCGTACGGCGCCGGGGCACCGACGCCGACTACCTCTTCCTCATCGACCACACCGGCTCCGGCGCCGAGATCGTCGCGGACGGCCTCGAACTCCTCACCGGCAAGCCTGTCTCCGGCTCCCTCACCCTGCCCCCGGGCGGCGTGGCCGTCGTACGGGAGCCGCGCTCCTCTTGACCCGCCCTCCTCCTTGCGGTGCCATGGCCACATGGACCGCAAGGAGGAGCAGGTCCGCCGCCTGCTGGACACCCCCCACCCGGCGGTCGCCGCCGACCTCGCCGCCCGCGCCGCCGACCGCGGCCGCCGCCTCCTGCGGCGCCGCCGGACGGCGCACCTGGTGCTGGGGGTGCTGCTGCTGGCCGCCGTGATCACGGCCATCGTGCTGCTCGCGATGTGGTGGCCGACGCCGGACCCGCTGGACACGACGCCGTCAACCGGCTTCTGAGGGGACCTTTCCCCCTGCGCCCCTCGCGGGCGCTTCGCTTGCTTCGGCCCGCTGCGCCGGCCTCCGGCCGCCGAGGTCGCAGGCAACCATGGGCGCTGCCTCTGGACTCCGAACGCCCTCCGGGCGTGTCCTCAAACGCCGGACGGGCTGAAATTCAGCCCGTCCGGCGAGGTGGCCGAAAACCCCAGCTCAGCCGCCCAGCGCCTGCCGCAGGTCCGCGAGCAGGTCGTCCGCCGACTCGATGCCGACCGACAGCCGGACCAGGTCGGCCGGGACCTCAAGGGCTGAGCCGGCCGCCGAGGCGTGCGTCATGCGCCCGGGGTGCTCGATGAGCGACTCGACGCCGCCGAGAGACTCGCCGAGCGTGAAGAGCCGCGCCCGGTTGCAGACCTCGACCGCCGCTTCCTCGCCTCCGGCCACCCGGAAGGAGACCATGCCGCCGAAGGCCTTCATCTGCTTCACCGCGATGTCGTGCCCGGCGTGCTCGGGAAGCCCGGGGTAGTAGACCTGCTCGACCCTGGGGTGCGAGCGCAGCAGTTCCGCGACCTTGGTCGCGTTCTCGCTGTGCCGGTCCATGCGCACGGCGAGCGTCTTGATGCCGCGCATCACCAGCCACGCGTCGAAGGGCCCGGCGATCGCCCCCATCGCGTTCTGGTGGTACGCCAGCTCCTCGCCCAGCGCGGCGTCGGCCGCGACGAGCGCGCCACCGACGACATCGGAGTGCCCGCCCATGTACTTGGTCGTGGAGTGCACGACGACATCCGCGCCCAGCGCGAGCGGCTGCTGCAGATAAGGGCTGGCGAAGGTGTTGTCCACGACCAGCCGCGCGCCCGCGTGCCGCGCGATGTCCGCCAGCACCTCGATGTCGGTGATGCCGAGCAACGGGTTGCTCGGCGTCTCGACCCAGATCGCCTTCGTCTCGGGCCGGATGGCCTGCCGTACCGCCGCCGGGTCCGAGGTGTTGGCCACCGACCACCGCACACCCCACCGCTCGGCGACCTTGGCGAACAGCCGGAAGGTGCCGCCGTACGCGTCGTCCGGGATCACCACGTGATCGCCCGGGGCCAGGATCGTACGCAGCAGGCAGTCCTCCGCCGCCAGCCCCGACGCGAAGGCCAGGCCGCGCCGGCCGCCCTCCAGCGCGGCGAGGTTCTCCTCCAGCGCGGTGCGGGTCGGGTTCGCGGAACGGCTGTACTCGTAGCCGCCGCGCAGCCCGCCGACCCCGTCCTGCTTGTACGTGGAGACCTGGTAGATCGGCGTCACGACGGCGCCGGTCTGCGCGTCGGCGGCCTGGCCCGCGTGAATGGCGAGGGTCTCGAAGTTCTGGTGCTGCTGCTGGTGCCTGTCGGTCATGCCGTCGAGCGTAGTGCTCGCCGTGGGGCGCGGCGCGCCAACCGCCGGGGCCGACGCCCGGATCGACACACGCCCGCAACACCCGGCGCCTTCCGGGCGGATAAATGCGCAGGTCAGCACCTATTGCGGGCACAGTGCGTTCTGGTACATCCGCCGGCTGCGCGACATCGCCGTAGCGAACGCCGCCCGCAGCCGCTGAGGGGAATCCACCACCCCGCCCATACGTTGACCGGATACATCATCCGTCCCGCCCAGGAGGAGCACCGCATGCTGTTCAGCCGCACGCCCCGGCTGCCCACCCTCGACGAGGCCCTCCCCGGCCGCGCCACCCCCGGATTCGCCCTCCCCGCCCGCCACACCGTCCTCGGCAACCCCCTCGCCGGCCCCTACCCGGACGGCCTGGCCATCGCCGACTTCGGCCTCGGCTGCTTCTGGGGCGCCGAGCGCAAGTTCTGGCAGACCCCCGGCGTCTGGACCACCCTCGTCGGCTACCAGGGCGGCCACACCGCCAACCCCACCTACGAAGAGGTCTGCTCCGGCCTCACCGGCCACACCGAAGCCGTCCGCGTCGTCTACGACCCCGCCCTCGTCTCCTACGAAGCCCTCCTCAAGGTCTTCTGGGAAGCCCACGACCCCACCCAGGGCTTCCGCCAGGGCAACGACACCGGCACCCAGTACCGCTCCGCCGTCTACACCCACTCCCCCGCCCAGTCCGCCTCCGCCGACGCCTCCCGCGCCGCCTACCAGCCCGTCCTCACCCGCGCCGGCTACAGCGACATCACCACCGAGATCCTCCCCGCCGGCCCCTTCTACCCCGCCGAGCCCTACCACCAGCAGTACCTCGACAAAAACCCCGCCGGCTACTGCGGCATCGGCGGCACGGGCCAGTCCTGCCCCATCGGCGTGGCGAAGACCGACGGCTGACCGGCTGAAGGTCACTCGTTCGGAGGGCGGCAGCCAGTTTGCGCTGAGTAGGGTGGTCGCGAGGAGCAGGATCTCACCCATGGGAGAAACCATGACCAGCCCTGCCGCCAGGCGGCCACTGATTCCGCAGCCGCCCTCAACCGTCACGGCCCTCCGGCAGGCTGTCGCCCAGATCGCTCCCGCAGCCCTTCCCGCTTTCACCCGCGAGCTCGACCAGGCAGCCGACACCGCCCGGCAGGAGTCGGACCTGCTTCCACTCCGACGGTTCATCGCCCAATGGGCGGCCTACGTACACATCCAGCGGCTACCGCATCTCGCCCAACGGCTGCGGCAACTGGAAGACACCGCCGCCACGGGCGACACGGCCCAGGCCAGGTCCGCCGCTGCCGAGATCGGCCACATGCTGGACGAGGCACACACAGCGGTCACCCCGCCACAGCGGTGAACGATGCCTGGCGCTGGGAGTACGACCCAGACTGCGCACACGTGACCGATGGCATTCCTTCGGAGACCGTCACCGAAGTTGAGCGTCTTGCCGATCAACTCGTCGAACTCGCCCACGTGGGTGTCGACCTTGCAGACGTTGGGAACGGACCGCGCCCTGGCGGCCTGCGCCGCATGGACGCCGCAGGCGGGTGGTTCTATTTTCTGGTCGCCCCCAGAGGAAAGTTGATCATCGTCGTCAGGATTGTGCCGCCTGTGCAGAGTTTGTGATCGCGAGCCTGGCCTCGCGCAAAGCGTCCGGGCCGCGTGCCAGTCGATGCCAACTGGATCCGCTTGAGATCCGCCCACAGAACACGGAGCAATACCGCTTGTGCAGTTAATGCCAGAGGCTGCAGCCACCAGCAGTACCTCGACAAAACCCCGCCGGCTACTGCGGCATCGGCGGCACGGGCCAGTCCTGCCGGATCGGGGTAGCCAAGACCGACGGCTGAACCAGAGTGGCCGACAGGCGAAAGCTGACCCGACTGCTTGCGGCCCTCGGCGCCGACGAACCACAGGTCTGGGCGGAATCGGAAGCTGACGAAAACATCCCTCAGGTAGCCCGCTACCGGCTTCTACGGGGGCTGGCGCAGGACATCCGAGCCTGGAACGAGGCATCCGTCGGTGCTCTCGGCGAGAACCCAGGCGCAGAGGGCACCGCCATCGGCCGTGCCCTGGAACTCGGCGTCACCCCGCAGGACCTGAGCAAGATCGCCCGCCTGATCGCCCGCGAGACCACCTTCAACGTGCTGTACCGGCTGGCCGACCCCGACAGCGATGATCTCCAGCCCGACCTCCGCAAGGAACTGCCGGGCTGGGTCCTCGTAGAAACAGCCACCGCCCGCTCGACGCACCCCACGAGGACCTTCTCGCCATGGCCCCGATCGACGACGACTAAGCGGAGGACCCCGGTTCCGTGAGGAACCGGCCTGCTTGCGCAGCGATCAAGCCATTGTGAGGGTCAGCCTGCATGACCGCGGCTCCCGAGTCGCAGATCCCCCCATGGCGATTTCGGGGGCAAGGACAAAAGCGTTCGGCGGCCTGGGTCAGTGGTGGGGCGTTCTGGCCGGCTTTCTGTTGATAGCAGCATGGGTGAACTCGGCCGCCGGGCCAGCCGTGGTGATCGTGCTCTCGGCGCTCACGGCCGTGTGGTGCTTCTTCCAGGCACCCGTGACGTGCGGTGCACCGGTACGCGGGCGTGAGGACGGTTGCCGCAACAACGCGTCCGGGCTCCTCTTGGGCTGTCACATCCGGCAGCACCGCTGGCAGAAGCTAAGGATGCTCATCCTCCGCCGCCAGATTCGCGCGTTCTGCGCGGGCCTGTTCTCGGACGGCAAGGCCACCATCGTCACGCTGGCGGGCGTAGGCAGCTTCGTATCCGCCCTCGCAGCCCTTGTCCCAGGCGTGGTCGTTCACTGACCGGGCCTTGGCCCGGCTCGTTCGGCGGCTTCGAGAACCTGGCCGGCGTCCTGGAAGAGCTCGGGCTCCGGTACTCGCTAGAGCTCATGAGCGAGGACGACCAGCACATGAGACACCTGACCAACTGACACCGCCCCGCGGCCGATTTCCGAACTACAGGCGGGTCGGTCGACGATGCATGCTCGGCTGGCCAGTCGGTTGGCTGGAGTCGGTGACGGTCGGCTGCGGTCGCGGTGGTTGCTGCACTTCGGTGCCGTACAGCTCTGACAACAGACCTTCGCGTTGCGCACGTACCCAGTGGTTGCGGTGGACCTGCTCGACCCGAAAGCCATGGAGGACAAGCACCCGTTGGCCCCTCGCAGCGCACACGGAGTTGAGAGGCGGTTCCATATCTGCTCGCTCTATGCGGTGTGCGACGCCATCGCGATAGACCAGCTCAAGAGATTGTCGGTCCTCCCAAGCGCCTGCGCGGTGGTGACCGAAGACGCGAACGCCACCGTCCGGGGTCACCCCCGACACGCCAATGATCAAGAACTGGAACGGCCCCTCGCCACGAACGGCAGGCTGTCCGTAGGAGTCAAGCGCCATACCCGCATCGTCGTGGCGACTCAGCTCAACCGCAAGTGTGTATCTCCCTGTGTGGTGGCCGCGTCGTTCGGGAGTAGCGCCAGCCGATCACAGCGGGCGGTCTCCTCGCGGGCGTAGTTCCTTGGCGCCGGAGGCCCTGGCACGCCCTTCGGTCAAGGTTTGGGCCATTCGAGGAAGCCCTGGATCACGGGATCGGGTTCTCCGGTCATCGGGTCCAGCCCCGCCAGATACCGGCGTTGCTGCTCGCGCCAGTGCACGAAGGGTTCGACGCGTCCCCACAGCGACTTGTCGCTGAGTGGGCACTCGTCGAACTCAGCAAGCATCATCCGTCTCACGAACTCGACCATGCCGCAGTCGAACATCGCCCATCGCGGTCGGCCGTGGCGCCTCCACACCACCACCGGCCAACGGTCCGGGTCCGCGCCGGCCATGAGCCAGCCCATCTCGTTCGCATTGCAGCCAGTGCCCCAAGCCAGGACAGCGTCCGCGCCCAGGGAAACACCGCGTACTCCGCCTTCCTCATCCCAGATAGCACGCAAGGTCTCACTGTGCTCACTAATGCTGCCTGGATCCCACTGGGGATATTCGACAGGGAGCGGAAGCAGAATGCCCAGCTCCCCGATGTCCCCACCGCCGTAGACAGCCATGAACGACTTGTAATCGCTCGGCAGCTTGGCACCCAACGTTCCCTCGGCTGTCGACCAGTCGAGCTGCTCATCCGCTCCGTGATCCGCTGGCACGATTCTGAGAAGTGCCTCAACAGCGGGATGTACGGCCATGAACTCGCCCCTCCAAGCAATGTGGCTGCTCACCCTGACCAGGCTCAAAGCGTGACCGACGGCCGTGGGGCTTTCGCAACCGACCCCCTCGATGCAGAACCAAGGGCAGGACGGTCGCTGAGGTCTGTACGGCTGGTCAGCCGGCTGCTGGGGGCCATGGTGTAGCGGGCTACACCACGGATTCGGGTGAGCGGTCCCTCGTGGCGGCGAGCGGGCGACGGGATCGTAGTCGGCAGAGATCGAAAGAGACCTACGCGTCCCCGTCCCGAAGGAAAATCCCGTGAAGTCGCTGCTCGCCGCCGTGAAGTCGTTCGTCGCCAACCTGCTGCTCTGGTCGTTCTTCGTGGGCGGCCTCGCCGCGAGCACCGCCTCCGGCACCGTCCTGGACGGCACGCAGAAGAGTGTGGCCACCTACGCGGGCATCGCCGTCTCGATGCTGGCGGGCTCGCGCATCGCGAAGAAGCCGAGGATCAAGGCGTTCCTGTCGAAGCCGTCCACGCTCTGGTTCCTGTTCCTGTTCAACGGCGGCGTGGCCGCGTACTGCTACTTCACCATGGACGGCGTGAAGGGGATCGCAACCGCCGCCGGCATGAGCCTGGTCTCGCTGGGCGCGGCGGGCGGCCTCATCGCGGGCCGCAAGAAGCCGGCCGGGGCCGGGGCCCAGCACCGCGCCTGACCTGCACGGCAAGCCGCAAGTCGCAAGCCCGCAAGCCCGCAATTGACGTCAAGACAAGCCGATGGTGACTCCCGCAGTCACCTGCAAGGCCAATCGATGAAGGGACCCCTTCCATGACCGCGATCCGCCGACGTGGACGCCGTATTGCCGCCATCGCCACCGCCGCAGTGGCCGTCACGCTGACCGCCGGACTCGTCACCGGCTGCGACAGTGTCGACAAGTCACTGGGCTGCTTCCAGAACGCCGACACGATCGCCGACAGCCTCAAGGCGATCCATGAGGCCGGCGTGGACGCGGCGAACGACCCCACGCAGACCGACAAGTCCATCGACACCATCGACAAGAACCTCGACAAGATCAGCGACAAGACGGACGACGGCAAGGTCAACAAGGCGGTCGACAACCTCAACGAGGCGATCAAGGACTACAACAAGGCCATTTTGAACGGCGACACCAATCCGGACTCCAGCAAGATCGACGACGCGGCCGCCGAACTGAAGAACGTCTGCACGTCTTGACGTGCTCCCCGGCCTTTAGTTATCCACCGGGGATTCCTGCCACGGTCGCGTGACCGCCTGGGTGGCTTCCTGCTTCAACACGCTGTGCCGGGATTCTCGCCCTGGTCTTACCTGCGCTCTGCGAGGCGTTTAGCCTGTCCGCCCGTCCGGCGGCCAGAGTGTTGTGTGCCGCGCTCTCGTCGCGGTCGTGGACGGTCCCGCACTCCTTGCACGTCCATTCCCGGACGTGGAGGGGTTTGGGGCCGTCCTTGATGCCACACACGGAGCAGTCCTGGGAGGTCGGCTCGAACCGGCCGATCTTCCCGAAGTTCAGATACCGCTATCGGGGGCTGCGGCTGCTGGCGCAGTCGAATGGGCGGGTGTTCCTGATCCCGGACCAGTGGGCACCGGGTAACGGGAACTGCCTGATGCTGCCGGTGGATTCGGATACCCGGTTCCAGTTCCAGGCCGGGTGAGACGGGCTGAGACGGGGCGAGAGGGCTCAGCCGGGGTACTGGGAGAGGCCGGTCCGCAGGTCCTCGAAGTTCATGACCGGGCGGACGGCTACCTTGGCGCCGGCCTGGAAGAAGGGCTCGGCGATGGGGGGCAGCTGGGAGGACTCCTTCATGTCGAAGACGATGAAGCAGGTGCGCTCGCCCTCCATGGCGGTGAAGTAGGCGGATTCGGGCTTGAGGTGCTCGAGGATGCCCTCGATGACCTTGGGCATGGTGCCGTCGGCGACGAGATGATTTGAGGCCTCGGTGTTGAAGCGGGCGGTCAGGAGCATGCGCATGGCGCTCAACCTTCCGGCTAGCGGTTCTTGGGCTCGTATACAGCGTCTCGCCGGAGGGTAAAGGGCGCAACCCATATGGGTGAGATCGCGGCATTTCGCCTGATATTTCAAGGATTATCTTTCTAGGGTTGATTCATGTGGATTCCTCCCGCGCATCGCGCCGCCCGCAGCGTCAGCTTCTCGTCCCGGCTGTCCCGTCGGGGGGTGATCGGGGCCGCGGGCGCGGCTGCGGCGGTGGCGGCGGGGATCGCGTTCGCGCCGAAGGCGGCCGCTGAGGCGGCGTACGACGTGGAGTACGTACCGCGCGCGGCCTGGGGGGCGGATGAGGGGAAGCGGTTCAAGGCGGACGGGACGGAGAACTCGCCGACGGTGTACCAGCCGGCGCAGGCGATGACGGTGCATCACACGGATACGCAGAACGGGGACCCGGATCCGGCGGCGACGGTGCGGGCGATCTACGAGCACCACGCGATCACCAATGACTGGGGGGACATCGGCTACCACTTCCTGATCGACGAGGCGGGCCGGATCTACGAGGGCCGCTGGTCGGGGAATGACGGGCTGCCCGGGCACGACCGGCAGGGCAGGGTGGTGACGGGCTTCCACGTGGCGGGGTTCAACTCGGGGAACATCGGGATCGCGCTGCTCGGGACGCTGGTGGAGCAGGGGCCGACCGAGGCGGCGGGGGCGGCGCTGGTGCGGCTGGCGGGAGCGATGGCGCGGTTCCACGGGATGGACCCGAGGGCGCGGATCACGTACACGAATCCGACGAACGGGGCGAAGCGCGAGGTGACGACGCTGCAGGGGCACCGGGACTGGATGCGGACGGACTGCCCGGGCGGGACGATGTACGGGCGGCTGCCGGCGGTCCGGGCGGCGGCGGCACAACGTGCGCGGAAGTGACGTCCGCCGCGGCAGTCCCACGACACCAGCCCTGTCGTGATCCCGTCAATGCCAGGATGGGGAACACTCGTTCTGCTACTGGTACAGGGGAGGACATCCGTGACAGGCACGGAGTTCGCGGTGGCCACGGAGGCCGCCGTGGTGTGGGTCGGGGCCAAGTTCATGACCTCGGAGGAACTGGCCGAGGAGGAGAAGCGCCTGGGGCTGCCCGGGAGGGCGCTGTATTTCAGGGGGCGCTCGGCCGTGGTCGGCGATCTGTCGGGGGTGGTGCTGAAGGAGGTCTTCGGCATCTTCCCGGCCTGGGTCGCCGACTGGGCGGCCGAGGCGGGGGCCACGGTGACGACGGCGGAGGCGGTGGCCGCGTACACCCGGGTCATCGAGACCTGGGGCACCAGGCATCTGGCCGGCGCCGACGGGCCCGAGCGCACCGCCGAACTGGCCTTCCGGGTCACCGACCGGACCGATGCCAGCGCCCTGCCGCTGTTCGCGGGCTGGCGGGCGGCGGCCAGGCCGGAGTCGCCGGAGGGCGCACTGGCCTTCGCCGTCATGCTGCTGCGCGAGCTGCGCGGCGGCCTGCACTTCGCGGCGCTGCGCGCGTACGGGGTCGGGGTGCCGGACGCCGTCACCGTCGACCCGACCGGCGGGCGGGGCCGCCTGCTGCGCACCGGCTGGCCCGAGGCCGACGCGGACGCGCTGCTGGAGCGGGCGGCCGGCATCCCGGACCTGGCCGAGCGCTGGCAGGCGGCACACCGGCGCACCGACGAGGCCTTCGGCCGGGCGGCGGCGGAAGCGCTGGACGCGGGTGAACTGGCGGAGCTGCGGGAGCGGTTGACGGCACTGGCGTAGAAGGCGTGCGGCCCCGGACCTGATTCAGGTCCGGGGCCGCGCGGCTGCTGCCTACTGCCTACCGCCTACTTCGCGAGGTAGGCGTTGTAGATGATCTGCGAGAGCGTGTTGCCCTTCTTGTCCGTGACGTTGGCCTTGAAGGAGACGCCCTTGCCCGCCGCCGGGTTCTTCAGCGTCACCTTGCCGCTGGAGACCTTGAGCTTCTTCCAGGTCGAGCCGCCGTTGACGGAGTAGTACACCGTCAGCGACTTCAGGTTGCTGCCCGCGGCCGAGCCCTGGACCTTGACCGGCACCTTGACCGTGGCCTTGGCCTTGGAGGTGTTGGCGGTGGTCAGGGTCGGGCTGTAGCGGACAACGGAGGCCGGGAGCTTGACGAAGTCGTCGGCCGCGACGTGCTTGGAGGAGAACGTCCAGGTCGAGGTGATCTTGCTGCTCACGGTCGCGATGCTGCTGCGGGTGACCGTGGTCGTCAGCTTGTACTTGGCGTTGCCCGCCGGGACGGTGAACTCGACGTCGAGGTCGTCGATCGAGCCGGCGAGGGTCTTGAGCTTGGTCCCGTTCCGGTAGATCGTCGTCGAGGCCTTGTCGTAGTCCGAGCCGCCCACGTGGCCCGCGGCATCGGTGAAGAGACCGAGGAAGCCGAGGATCGTGTCACCCGTGCGGTAGATGCCGTTGTCGTTCGACGCGGTGATGATCGGGCCGACGACACCGCCGTTGAAGGAGCTGGTGTAGCTCTTGCCCGCCGTGTACCTCTTGTTGGCGGCGGAGTACACCACCGGGATGGCGGAGAGGTCCTTGGGCGCCTGGACGAACAGCTGGCCCCAGGTGGAGGTCTTCGCGGTGACGTAGACCGACCGGGTGTACGGCAGCTTGCTCAGGGTGAGCACCGCCGGACCGCCGTTGCCGTAGTCGTCGTAGGTGAGGACGGTGCCGTAGGTGCCGGTCTTGACGGCGTTGGCCTTGGTGGTGACCTTCGCGTAGTCAGCGGCCTTGGTGACCTTGGTGTAGCCGGTGAAGAACGTCTTGGTCTGGGCCGCCGAGGTGTTGTACTCCTTGCTGCCGTGCCGCCAGCTGGTGTTGATGGAGGACGTCAGCGCGGTGGCGCTGAGCGCGGCCCCGCTGTGCGCGGTACGGAAGCCCGTGAAGTTGGGCAGGTACAGGAAGTTCTCGTAGCCGCCGGAGGAGTCGCTGAGTATGAAGCCGACCGAGCCGCCGACCTGCTTGGCGCTGGTGTCCGGGACCTTGACCTTCAGGGCCTTGGCGGTACGGGAGTCAAAGGTCACCGTGGTGTCGCCGGTGAGGCTGATCTTCGGGCGGACGATGTAGTCCTCGCCGGTCACCGCGGTGCCCGCCGCGTTGAGCGTGGCGAGGGCGCTGTCCAGGGTGTACGTGCCCTTGGGGAGCCGCACCTTGACGGTGTCGCCGCGGTCGGTGCCGAGGACGTACTGCCACTGGTCGGCGACGGCGGAGCTGAGACCGGTGATGGTGTCGATGTAGTTCTCGGTGAGGGCGCCGCTGCGGTTGAGGTGCTTGAGCGTCAGCGTGTAGGACTCGACCTCGCGGGTGATGCCGGCGGCGGTGCGCACCGTCTGGCCTTCGGCGGAGGTGCCGACGACGTAGCCGCTGTAGGAGCCGATGACGGAGTCGGCGTTGGGGTCGGCCGTCAGGTCGACGGTGGCGGTGCCACCGGCCGGGACAGTGACCGTGTTCGCCGAGAGGGTGAAGAAGCCGGCCGGGGTGGCGGCGCCGCTCGGGTCCGTACCGCTGGCCGTGAGGTCCAGCGTGACGTCCGCGTCACCGGTGTTGGTGTACGTGATCGTCTTGGTCTCGGCGGTGTCGTCGGTGTGCGGCCACGAGGCGGTGGCGAAGCTCACGGACGAGTCGGCGGTGACGGTCTGGGTGATCGCCTTCGTCAGGTCGGCCTGGCCGGAGCCCTGCTGGAAGGAGGTATAGCCGAGGCCGGCGTCGGTGGTGGAGGAGACCAGGGCGTCCTTGATCTGCTCGCCGCTCCAGGTCGGGTGCTCCTGGGCGAGGATGGCGGCGGCGCCCGCGACGTGCGGGGTGGCCATCGACGTACCCGAGATGGTCAGGTAGCCGGCCGGGTTCTCGCCGACCTCCTTGTCGATGACGCTGCCCGAGGCCGCGGCGGCCGTGATGTCGACGCCGGGGGCGGTGAGGTCGGGCTTGACCGCGTCGTCGCCCACGCGCGGGCCGCGCGAGGAGAAGTCAGCCAGCGTGCTGGTCTTGTCGACGGCGCCGACGGTGAGCGCGGAGTCCGCGCTGCCCGGGGAGCCGATGGTGCCGGCGGCGTCGCCCTCGTTGCCCGCCGCGATGACGAACAGCGTGCCGTACTGGGCGGAGAGGGTGTTGACGGCCGACTCGAGCACGTCATTGCCGGGGACGTCGGTGCCGCCGAGGCTCAGGTTGACGATCTTGGCGTTCTCAGCGGCCCACTGCAGGCCCGCGAGGATGCCGGCGTCGTCGCCGGAGCCCGTGTCGTCCAGGACCTTGCCGTTGAGCAGCGTCGCGCCCGGGGCGACACCCTTGTAGTAGCCGCTGGAGGCCGCGCCGGTGCCGGCGGCGATCGAGGCGACGTGGGTGCCGTGGCCGAACTTGTCGTCGGCGGTGGCGGCGGTGGAGAAGTTCTTGGACGTCTCGACCTTGGCGCCGTTGAGGTCGGCGTGCGTGGTGCGGATGCCCGTGTCGAGGATGGCGATCTTCACGCCGGTGCCGTCGAGGGACGGGCTCTGGGCCCATGCCGTCGGGGCGCCGATCTGGGTGCGGCTCCAGTCGACGTCGGACGCCTTCTGGATCGCGTTCAGCCAGACCGTCTTGAGGCCGGACTCGGCCGTGGCGTACTGGCTCGCGCCCTTGGGCTCGTTGGTGAGCGCCTGCCACACCCCTGCGGTGTCCTGCTGGTCGGTGGAGACCGACTCGCCGTTGAGCTTGCTGTAGGTGTGCGTGATCTCGGCGCCGTCGGCGGCGTGCAGCTCGGCCTTGGCCTCCGGCTTGCTGCCCTTGTACGTGACGATGTAGCCGAGGCCCTTGGCCTGCGCCTTCACGTACTCGGCGCGGCTGAGGGTCGTGATGTCGAAGAGGCGGCGGTCGACCTTGCCCCCGGCTATCAGCTTGGCGGCGTCGAGCGGGATCACGTAGGTGTGACCCTGGGCCTTCCGCACCGATATCGACACGTCCGCGCGGCCCGCGCCGCGCTGGATGCCGATCACCTTGCCCTTGGCGTTGACCGCGACGCGGTCACCGGTGATCAGCGTGATCCATGTGACCTTGCCCTGCTTGGCCGCCGCCGCCTTCGAGACGGTGACCGCCTGTGCGGGTGACGCGGCTCCGGCCGGCGTGATCGCCAATGCGGCAGTCACTGCCGCGGTTACCCCCGTGGCGAGCGCGACAGCGCTCGCCTTCTTCCATCCTGCGTACAACTTGTCCCCTGGTGTCTGCTGTTGGACACGCGGGAGCAGTGGTTTCCGAGGCGCGCGTACGCGAAAATTCCCCCGCGGGCGAAGCCCCCCACCGACACCCCGATGATGATTCTCAGTATCTTCACACGATCTGAGAACCTCAATAGTCACACTGTCAACAACGTGTCACAGTCCCGTAGGGGCCGGACCGCTGCTCGCCCGGACCGTCAGCTCGGGGGCGAGCAGCCGGAGCTCCTCCTTGAGACCGCCCTCCAGCTTGGCGATGACGAGCTCCACCGCACCCCGTCCCATCTGCTGCGCGGGGATGGCCACCGAGGTCAGCTGGGGTGCGGACTGGGTGGCCACCGGCTCGGGGCAGACCGCGACCACCGACACGTCCTCCGGCACCGCCCGGCCCTGCTGGCGCAGCAGCGCGAGCAGCGGCCCTATGGCCGCCTCGTTCTGCACGACCAGAGCGGTGGTATCCGGCCGTTCCTCGAAGATCCGCGAGATGGTGCCGGCCGTGGACTCGTAACTGCCCTCGCAGGGACGGTGGATGAGCCGCAGGCCACGGGCGGCGGCGCCGGCGCGCAGCCCCTGGAGGGTGCGCACGGCGAAGCCGGTGTGCCGCTGGTAGACGGCCGGGGCCTCGCCGATGACGGCGATGTCGCGGTGGCCGAGGTCGGCGAGGTGGTCGACGCACAGCGCGCCGGTGCCCTCGAAGTCCAGGTCGACGCAGGTGAGACCGGCCGTGTCGGCGGGCAGGCCGATGAGTACGGAGGGCCGCTCGGAGGCCTGGAGGAGGGGGATGCGCTCGTCCTCCAGCTCGACGTCCATGACGATCATCGCGTCGGCGAGCCCGCTGGCGGCGACCCGGCGGACGGCCTGCGGGCCCTCCTCGCCGGTGAGCAGCAGCACGTCGTATCCGTACTGGCGGGCGGTGGTGGCCACCGCGATGGCGATCTCCATCATCACAGGTACATACATGTCTGTACGCAGCGGCACCATGAGCGCGATGATGTTCGAACGGCTGCTGGCCAGCGCGCGGGCACCCGCGTGCGGGTGGTAGCCGAGCTCCTGGATGCTCTGCTCGACCCGTGCCCGCGTGGTTTCGGAGATGGACCGCTTGCCGCTGAGGACATACGACACGGTGCTGGCGGAGACTCCGGCGTGCCGGGCGACCTCGGCGAGCGTGACCATCCAGATTCTCCATCCAGTGAAGCGCTTCGACACCTGACCGTAGACCCGCTCCGGGGCGGCTGTCCAGAGGAGAGTCGAAGCGCTTCAACTGTGTCGGGTTCACTTCCCAAGTGGCTGATTCCGGTTAGGAGTTGGCTGTGAGTCTGTTGTGAATCACGGGGGCCGACTACATACTCGGTATGCAATCGACGGGGGTTGGGCGAGGGGGATCGCTCGTGGGGGAACATCGCGTGCGCGCGCCTCGGACCACAGCTCTCGTGTGTCCAGACACAGACACCAGGGGAAAAGTTGCGCGCATTACGGAGAAAGGCGAGCGCGATCGCGCTCGCAACGGGGGTCGCGGCGGCACTGACCGCCGGAGCCATCGCCCCTTCGCAGGCAGCCACCGGACAGACGACCGGGCAGACCACCCGGCAGACCACCGGCCGGACCGCCGGACAGGCCACGCTCACCGCGACCGCGCCCAAGGGCAGCGCGAAGACCTGGATCACCCTCATCACCGGTGACCGCGTCGGCGTGAACGCCAAGGGCAAGCCGGTCGCCATCCGGCACGCCAAGGGCCGTGAGCACATACCCGTACAGATACAGACGCTGAACGGGCACACCTACGCGATACCGCTCGACGCCACCCAGCTGATCCAGAAGGGCCGGGTCGACCGCCGGCTCTTCGACGTCACCACACTGAGCCGCGCCGAGTACGTGAAGGCGCAGGCCAGGGGCCTCGGCTTCATCGTCACGTACAAGGGCGGCAAGCCGGAGGCCAGGGCCGAGCTGCACGCCGCCGACGGCACCCGGGTCACGCACACCTACAAGCGGCTCGGCGGCGAGGCGGTCAGCACGCCGGACCGCGACGCCGCCGGGGTGTGGAAGGCGCTGACCAACGAGCCGGCGGCGGGGACGCCTTACGCGACCGCCGAGTCCGGCCTGGAGACGGTGTGGCTGGACGCTATCCAGAAGGCGTCCGACGTCGACTGGAGCCGCACCCAGATCGGCGCCCCGACGGCATGGGCCCAGAACCCCTCCCTCGACGGCACCGGTGTGAAGATCGCCATCCTCGACACCGGCGTCGACAAGGACCACGCGGACCTGAACGGCGCCAAGGTCGTGGACGAGAAGAACTTCGGGGCCGCCAACAACGTCGACGACCACTTCGGTCACGGCACCCACGTCGCCTCGATCGCGGCCGGCACCGGCGCGGCCTCCGGCGGCTACTACAAGGGCGTCGCCCCGGGCGCGACGCTCATCAGCGGCAAGGTCCTGGACGACGACGGCTACGGCGACGACGCCGGCATCATCGCGGGCCTCGAATGGGCCGCCGCCTCCGGCGCGAAGATCGCCAACCTGAGCCTCGGCGGCACCGACACCCCCGGTGTCGACCCGATCGAGGAAGCGGTCAACAAGCTGTCCGCCGACACCGGCACGCTGTTCGTCATCGCGGCGGGCAACGAGGGCGAGTTCGGGGACTCCACCGTCGGCTCCCCCGGCAGCGCGGACGCCGCGCTGACCGTCGGCGCCGTCGACAAGGACTCCAAGCTGGCCTCGTTCTCCTCGCGCGGCCCGCGCGTGGGCGACGGCGCCATCAAGCCGGATGTCACCGCCCCCGGCGTCGACATCACCGCCGCCGCGGCCCCGGGCACCATCATCGACACCGACCCGGGCGTCCCGCACCCGGCCCCGGGCTACCTGACCATCTCCGGTACGTCGATGGCCACCCCGCATGTCGCGGGCGCCGCCGCCATCCTCGCCCAGGAACACCCGGACTGGACCGGCCGGCAGATCAAGGCCACCCTCACCGGGGCCACCACCGACAGCGGCGCCGGCTACAACCCCTTCCAGCAGGGCACCGGCCAGGTCGACCTCACCAAGGCGATCAAGCAGACGGTCACCGCCGACCCGGTCTCCCTCAGCTACGGCCTCGCCCAGTGGCCGCACACCGACGACCCCAAGCAGACCAAAACGGTCACCTACACCAACTCCGGTGACGCCGATGTGGTCCTGGACCTGACCGCCAAGGGCACCGGCCCCAAGGGCGGCGCCGCCCCCGACGGCTTCTTCGCCCTCTCCGCCGACAAGGTCACCGTCCCGGCCCACGGCACCGCCACGGCCGACCTCACGGTGGACACCACCCTCGGCGGCGACGTCAACGGCGCCTACAGCGCGTACGTCGTGGCCACCGCCGCCGACGGGCAGACGGTCCGCACGGCGGCCGCCGTGACCCGCGAGGTCGAGTCCTACAACCTCACCATCAAGGCCCTCGACCGCAGCGGCACCGCCACCGGCAACTACAGCGCCCTGCTCCAGGGCCTCACCGGCGACGGCGCCGGCCTCTTCTCCGCGCCCTACGACGCCAGCGGCACCGTCACCGTCCGGGTACCCAAGGGCCGTTACGTCCTCAGCGGCAGCGTCATCGTCGGTGACGGCAACACCTGGCAGGGCGCCGACTGGATCAACGACCCCAACCTCGTGATGTCCGGCGACACCGACCTCACCCTCGACGCCCGCACCGGCAAGCCGATCGACATCACCGTCCCGGACACCGCGGCCGTCTCCCAGTTCGCCTCGCCCGACTTCAGCGTCACCGTCGGCAACACCGGTGCCGGCTTCGGCTGGTGGCTCGACTCGTACGCCGGATTCCGCACCGCCCACCTCGGTCCCGCCGCCGCCCCCGGCGAGCTGCACGAGACCTACGGGGGCACCTGGACCCACGGCAAGACCGAGTACAACCTGGCGTACGGCCGCAGCAAGACCACCCTCGCGACCGGCTACACCAAGCACGCCAAGGCCTCCGAGCTCGCCAAGCTCGGCATCAGGCTCGGCACCTCCGCCAAGAACAAGTCCGGTCTGCTCTTCGTCATGGGCGACACCGGCTACGGCGGCAGCGGCATCGCCTTCACTCACAAGCTGCCGTACAACTACACGCTGTACGTCAACGGCGGCGGCTCGGTGAAGTGGTCCTTCGAGTTCATCCAGCTCAACAGCGCCGGCGACTTCGAGGCCGACTACACCACCGCCAACTCCGTCTACAAGGCCGGCAAGACCTACGCCAAGACCTTCAACGTCGGCGTCTTCGGCCCGAAGGTCAGCAAGGACTTCGGCATCTTCCGCACCGGCAACCAGCTCTACGGCTTCCTGCCGCTGCTCGCCGACGGCTCCGGCCTCACCGGCGGCACCACGTACGACAAGGCGAAGACCGTCCTCTACGCCAACGGCGTCAACGTCGGCTCCAGCACCGACCCCCTCACCGGGGACAGCGAGCCCTTCACCGTCGCCTCCGGCAAGAAGAACTACCGGCTCACCACCTCCCTCACCCGCAGCGGCGTCGCGACCGTCTCCACCAGGGTCACCGCCGCCTGGACCTTCACCTCCAAGAAGACCTCCACCCTGACCCAACTGCCCGCCTCAGCGGTCAAGTTCAGCCCCGCGCTGACCACGGCCAGCACCTCCAAGGCCAAGGCCACGGTCAAGGTCCCGGTGAAGGTGCTGGGCTCGGCCGCCGGCCGCAACCTGAAGTCCCTGAAGGTCTACGTCTCCTTCGACGGCGGCTCGCAATGGACCAGGCTCACCGTCCGCGGCGGCAAGGTCACCGTCAAGAACCCCAAGGCCGGCAAGGGCGTCTCCTTCAAGGCCAACGTCACCGACAAGAAGGGCAACACGCTCTCCCAGGTCATCTACAACGCGTACCTGGCGAAGTAGCCCCGCGTGGCGGTCGGCGTACTGGGCGCGAAGCGCTCAGTACGCCGACCAGCCGCCCCCGTGCCGCGGCCCCGACGACGGCGCCTGCCCGCGCGGCCGCCGCCCGCGCGGCCCCGCGCCCTCCCGGCCGTCCCGGCCGGGCTCCCTGGTCTCCTCCGGCCCCGGCCGCTCGTCCCGGATGGCCTGCCGCTCCTGCTCCGGCAGTGCCTCCCACTTCGACCGCAGCGGATCCAGCCCGGCGCCCAGCGCCCGCGCCCCGGCGGGGCTGTCCAGTACGTCCCCCAGCTCCATCCGCCCCGACAGCAGCCTGCGCGCCAGGTCCTGAAGGTCGGGACCCCCGACGCCGCTCTCGGTGACCTTGCGCAGGGTGCGGGTGAACCGGGCGGCCTGCCCGGGGTCCAGGGCCGCGTCGTGGAACTCTGTTTCCTCTGCCATGCCCACTGTGTCCTCTCCCCGTCAGCCGAAGACCGCGCGGACTGCGCGCTGCGTACGGCCGGTGTTCCCGCCGTCGCCGGTGCCGTCGCCGCCGGTGGCGTCCTCGCCGGTGCCCGTGGCCTCGTGGCTGCGGCCGCTGACGCGTTCCGTGACCTTCTCCGTGAGCGGCTCGGTCGCCTTTTCCACGTAGTTCCCGGTTTCCGTGAACTGCTTGGCGCCCTCCGTCAGCCCCGCGGATCCGGCCGCGCCCACGTCGTAGCCCTTCTGTTGGCCGTAGTGCATGTCGATGCCCTGCCTGACCGTGTCCTGGGCGACCGCCTTGGCACCGTCCTTGACCGCGTCCTGGAGCATCGGCTTGAGGACGTGCCTGCCGACCTCGGTGGCCCCGCGCTTCGCGAGAGCCTTCGCCTGGTCGCGCGTGAAGTTGCGGACCAGGTCCTTGATCGCCTGGACGGAGGCCTTCTCGGCGATCTGGGTGACCTTCTCGGCGATCACCCGCCGCAGTCGCATGAGCAGCTCGCGGACGGCGATACGGGCCGCCTGCGTGGCGGCCAGCAGTCCGCCCTCGGAGAGCCCGAACGTGAAGGGCGCGGCGGCCTGGGCGGCGGCGAACTCGAAGGCCAGCGCGATGAGCTGGGCGATGACCATGGCCTTGACGATCATGACCTCGACGGCCACGCCGTCCAGCGCGACGGCGATGAACTCGGCGGTCTGCCGGGCATCGGACAGATAGCCGTCACCGCCGTCGCTGAACTGCCGCCAGGCCTCGGCGAAACTGTCGGCCGCGTCACCGGAGTTGGACGAGATGACCTGCCCGGCAGTGGTGACGCCTCGCGCCTCCAGCTGTGCGACCTCCTCGGCGAAGGTACGCCACGCACCGGCGGCTTCCATGATCTTGCTCTCGTCGGCCTCGGGCCAGTCGTAGCCCAGCAGGTTGAGAACCCAGGCGACTTCGCCGGGCAGCATCAATGACATCGTGTGTCGGTCCCCCGTAGGACAGTTCAGATGGTTCAGGTGGTTCAGAGGGTTGGGCGCTGGGCGTTCAGCGTGCCCATGTACGTCACGGCCTCGACGTCACTGCGCTGGTAGTTGTCGGCCATCGCCTTGAGGGACTCGCCGATCTTCGTCAGCTCACTGCCGAGGAAAGGCATCGACTCGTCCATGCCCTGCTTGATCGGATCGTGGACCGTGGACACGATCTCGCCGAAGTCGTCCTCACCCCATGGCTTTTCGAGGCCGTCGAGGGTGTCCTTCAGGCGCGCGGCGGCGGCGCTGAAGTCCCAGCCGAGGTCATGGAAGGACTCACCGGCGGACCTGAGCGAGTCCGGGTCGGTCCGGAACTGCTGGGCTGTCATTTCGTCCCCCTGCGTAAAGATCAGAAGCCGCATCCTATGGCGACGCGCGAAGCGCCCCAACGCCTCGTCAGCCCCTCCCCGTTCTCTCCACAGTCCCTCCTCAGCCGGTCGGGTAACGTCCTGCGACGTCGTAATTCACGGGAGAAGGGGCCGGTCGGTCATGGGAGAAGTCACCCAAAGGTGGAAGCGCTTCGCCGCCGGGCGCGGGACGGGGCTTCTCCTCGTCGTCGCCGGGCTGCTGCTCTCCACGGTCTGGGTGCAGCAGTCCCTGTCCGAGACCGGGTTCATCGGCACGCACGGAACGCTGACCGTTGAGCGGTGCTCGTTCGTCGCCAATCACGGCAGCAGGAGGAGCCGGCAGCTCCAGGACCGGGACTACGACTGCACCGGCACGTTCGTGGCGGACGGGGGCGGTGCGATGGACACGGCCGCCGTGGTCCGCGTCAGCGACGACCAGCGGATCGGTACCGAGCTCTCGGTGCAGCAGTCCGGCGGCGACTACCAGTTCCCGGGCTGGACCCGTGCGCTGCTCACCATGGCCGGGGCGTTCGTCATGCTCGCCGTCTTCGCCTTTGGGCTGTTCTGCCTCGTCACCGGCTGTTCGTTCGGCAAGTGGGGCGGGCCGACCTCCAAGGAGGCCGAGGAGAAGATCAAGGGGACATGGTTCGACAGGTTCCTCAACACGCTCTACCTGGCCGGTGGCGGCGGGGCCCTGCTGTTCGCCGTCGCCGGCGGCATCGCCTGGCTGTAGGGCCGGCCTTTCTGGACCGTACGCAGGCCGGAAGCCCCGTCACCGCCGTGACGGGGCTTCCGGCATCCGTGGTACCGGCTCCGCTACTTGGCCGTGGCGGCCTGGTCCTTGACCGTGATCTGGCCCTTCTTGATGGTCGCGACGCGCGGCGCCCGCTTCGCGATGGCGGAGTCGTGGGTGACCATGATGAAGGTCAGCCCGTACTCCTTCCAGAGGCCGTCGAGCAGGGCGAGGATGTCGTCGCGGGTGCCCTCGTCCAGTGCGCCGGTGGGCTCGTCGGCGAGGAGCACCTTGGGCTTCTTGACCAGCGCGCGGGCGATGGCGACGCGCTGCTGCTGACCGCCCGACAGCTCGCCGGGGAGGTGGTGCAGCCGCTCGGAGAGGCCTACGGACTCCAGTGCCTCGGCGGCGCGCGTACGGCGCTCGGAGACCTTCAGGCCGAGGGGGACGAGGGCGGTCTCGACGTTCTCCTGGGCGGTGAGGGTCGGGATGAGGTTGAAGCTCTGGAAGATGATGCCGATGTTCTCGGCGCGCACCTTCGTGAGCTTGGTCTCGCTCAGCTTGGCGATGTCGACACCGTCGAGCTCGACGCTTCCCGCCGTGGGGCGGTCGAGGCCGCCGAGCATCTGCAGCAGCGTGGACTTGCCGCCGCCGGTGGGGCCCTGGATGACGAGTTGGTCGCCGTCCTCGATGACCAGGTCGATGCCGCGCAGGGCGTGGACGGTGTCCTTGCCGCGTGAGTACTGCTTGGTCACGCCGCTCAGTCTGTACATGGGGTGAGCTCCTGAACTCCTGGAGAAGAAAGGCACGTTGGGGCGGGCAGGGCGGGCCGGGGCCCGCTATTCGACGCGGCGCAGCGCGTCGGCCGGGCGCAGCCGGGAGGCCCGCCAGCCGCCGAAGGTGCCGGCGATCAGACCGCCCAGGACGGCCAGGGCGACCGCGAGGGCGATGGTGTTGACGCTGACCGGAGCGGTGAGGGTGACGTCGATCGCCTTGGCCGCCGCCTGGCGGCCGGGGCCGCCGAAGCCGCCACCGCCGCCGGGGCCGCCCTGGCCGCCGCCACCGCCGCCGGAGGCGAGGGAGGCGCTCAGGGTGGGGCTGATCGCGGTGACGGTGTACGCGCCGGCGAGGCCGAGCGCGATGCCGAGGGCGCCGCCGATCAGGCCGTTGACGAAGGCCTCGCCCATGACCTGGCGGGTGACGCGGCCGGACTTCCAGCCCAGAGCCTTGAGGGTGCCGAACTCACGGACGCGGCGGTTGACGGCTGAGGAGGTGAGGAGCGCGGCCACCAGGAAGGCGGCGATGAGGACCGCGATGGACAGCCACTTGCCGACGTTGGTGGCGAGGCTGGAGGCGGTGGACAGGGAGCCGGAGACCGTGGAGGCCAGGTCGGAGGAGGTGGTGACCGTGGTGCCGGAGACGTTCTTCTGGATCGCCGTCTTGACGGAGTCGATCTTCTTGGAGTCCGTGGCCTGGACGTAGATCGTCGTGACCTTGTTCTTGGAGTCCGCGAGCGTCTGCGCCTCGGTCAGCGGGATGTACGCGTTGGCGGCGGAGTCACCACTGTCGGCGGTGGCGATGCCGATCACCTTGAGCTTGACGCTGCTGACGGTGAGGGTGCTGCCGACCTTCAGCTTCTTGGTCTTGGCGTACGCGCTGTCGAGGATCACGACCTTGGCGCTGGCGTCGGCGCTGGTGAAGGCGCGGCCGCTGGTGATCTTCGAGGAGGTCAGCGGGCCGAGGTCGAGGTTGGTGACGTCGGTGCCGTAGACGGTGTAGGAGTCGATGCTGAAGTTGGCGCCGCCGCCCTGCACCTGGCCCTGCGGCTGGCCGCTGCCGCCGTTGCCGCCGCCGTTCTGGCCGCCGCCGTTCTGGCCGCCCGCGTTGGGGGCCTGCGAGAAGGTGCCGCGGTCGAAGGTGCCGTTGACCTTGGTGACGTTCAGGCTCAGGCCGCCGACGGCGCTCTTGACCCCGCTCTGGGCCTTGACCTTGGTGACCACGGAGGACGCGAGCGACTGGAAGCCCTGGACGTTGACGCGGTCGCTGCTCTGGCTCTTGCTGTCGTTCCGCGCGTTGAAGTCGAAGTTGGGCCGGCCGGAGCTGGCCGCGGTCGGGGTGGCCGCCTTGGTGACCGTCATGTCCGTACCGAGGCCGTAGAGAGACTGCAGCACCTTGCCCTGGGCCTGGGTCATGCCTGCCGACACCGAGTTGACGGTGATGACGAGTGCGATGCCGAGGGCGAGGCCCAAGGAGATGACGATCGCCGCTTTTTTGCGGCGGCGCAGCTCACGCCGGAGATATGTGAAGAACATGCGATTCCTCGCCGATGCCGCCCCGATACGGGGATGTATTCAGAATGTGGAACGGGAGGGAGGCGGGGGAAACGCCTCCCTCCCGTTCCGGCGACGGTAGGAATCAGCTGTGATGAACGTGTGAGGCCGGGATGAGAGCCTGATGAGAAACCCTCATGCGCTGCTCAGACCACGTTCATTTCCTCTCGGGCCTGCGGCGCCTCGACCACCTGGTCGGTGATGGTGACCTGGCCGGCCTTGATGGTGGCCAGCCGCGGGGCGCTCTTCGCGATGTGGGAGTCGTGGGTGACCATGATGTACGTCAGCCCGTACTCCTTCCACAGCCCGTCGAGCAGGGCGAGGATCTCGTCCCGGGTGCCCTCGTCCAGTGCGCCGGTGGGCTCGTCCGCGAGAAGCACCTTGGGCTTCTTGACCAGCGCTCGGGCGATGGCGACGCGCTGCTGCTGACCGCCCGACAGCTCGCCGGGAAGGTGGTGCAGCCGCTCGCCGAGGCCCACGGAGGTGAGCGCCTCGGCCGCGAGGCGGCGGCGCTCGGCGGCCTTGGTGCCCTGCGGGGCGAGGGCGGTCTCGACGTTCTCCTGGGCGGTGAGGGTCGGGATGAGGTTGAAGCTCTGGAAGATGATGCCGATGTTCTCGGCGCGCACCTTCGTCAGCTTGGTCTCGCTCAGCTTGGCCAGGTCCACGCCGTCCAGCTCGACGCTTCCGGCCGTGGGGCGGTCGAGGCCGCCGAGCATCTGCAGCAGCGTGGACTTGCCGCCGCCGGTGGGGCCCTGGATGACGACCTTGTCGCCGTCCTCGATGACGAGATCGATGCCGCGCAGCGCGTGCACGGTCTCCTTACCGCGTGAGTACTGCTTGGTCACGCCGCTCAGCTTGTACATGGGGTGACTCCTGAAGTCTGTCCTGGGAGGGGTGTTGGATGCCGGGCCCCCGGGGGGAAGCAGGGGCCCGGCATCCGGTCTGTGAAGGCCGGCCGTGGTGACGGCTTCGGCTACTCGACGCGGCGCAGCGCGTCGGCCGGGCGCAGCCGGGAGGCCCGCCAGCCGCCGAAGGTGCCGGCGATCAGACCGCCCAGGACGGCCAGGGCGACCGCGAGGGCGATGGTGTTGACGCTGACCGGAGCGGTGAGCGCGATGTCGATCGCCTTGGAGGCGGTCTGCTGGCCCGGGCCGCCACCGCCGGGGCCGCCCTGGCCGCCACCGCCGGAGGAGGTGGAGCCGAGCGAGGCGCTCAGGGTCGGGCTGATCGCGGTGACGGTGTACGCGCCCGCCAGGCCCAGCGCGATGCCGAGGGCGCCGCCGAGCAGACCGTTGACGAAGGCCTCGCCCATGACCTGCCGGGTGACCCGGCCGGACTTCCAGCCCAGCGCCTTCAGGGTGCCGAACTCACGGACACGGCGGCTGACGGCGGAGGAGGTCAGCAGCGCGGCGACGAGGAAGGCGGCGATCAGGACGGCGATCGACAGCCACTTGCCGACGCTGGTCGCGAGGTTGGACGCGGTGGACAGCGAACCGGAGACCGTGGAGGCCAGGTCGGAGGAGGTGGTGACGGTGGTGCCGGAGATGTTCTTCTGGATGGTCGCCTTGACGGCGCTGATCTTCTTGGAGTCCGTGGCCTTGACGTAGATCGTCGTGACCTTGTTCTTGGAGTCCGCGAGGGTCTGCGCCTGCTTCAGCGGGATGTAGAGGTTCGCGGTGGAGGAGCCGCTGTCGGCGGTGGCGATACCGATGATCGTGAACTTGGTGCCGCTGATGGTGACCGTGCTGCCGACCTTGTACTTCTTGGTCTTGGCGTACGCGCTGTCCACGACCGCGACCTTGGCGTTGGTCTCGGTGCTCTTGAAGGTACGGCCACTGGTGATCTTCGACGTGGTCAGCGGGCCGAGGTCGAGGTTGCTGACGTCGGTGCCGAAGACCGTGTAGCTGTTGACGCTGAAGTTGGCGCCGCCGCCCTGCACCTGCGGCTGCGCGGTGGAGTTGCCGCCGCCCTGGCCGCCCTGCTGGCCGCCGCCGCTGTTGCCGGTGGTGGACTTGGCCTGGCCCTGGGTGAAGGAGCCGTCCACCTTGGTCACGTTCAGGCTGAGCCCGCCGACCGCGGAGGCGACACCCGTCTGCTGGGAGACCTTGGTGACGACCGAGGAGGCCAGCGACTGGAAGCCCTGCACCCGGACGTTGTCGGAGCTCTGCTTCTTGCTGCTGCTGTTGCTCTGCGCGTCGAAGTCGAACTTCGGGGCACCGCTGCTCGCGGCAGTCGCCGTCTGCGCCTTGGTGACGGTCATGTCCGTACCGAGGCCGTAGAGCGATTCCAGCACCTTGCCCTGGGCCGCTGACATGCCTGCCGACACCGAGTTCACGGTGATGACCAGCGCGATGCCGAGGGCGAGACCCATGGAGATGACCAGGGCCGCCTTCTTCCGGCGGCGCAGCTCACGCCTGAGATAGATGAGAAACATGCCAATCCTCGCGTATGCCCCAAGGGGACTGTGGGTTGCAGGACAGCCCGTGCGGGGCCACGGCGAAAAACTATGTATGGATGTTTATGGAGAGCTGAGTGGCGCATGTGGGGGAGATGAGAAGGTCACCCACTGGATGAGAACCGCCCTAAGGCGGGTATGAAAGGGGGGCGCAGCGACCGCTCAGGGGTGGGGGAAAACGACATGTCAGACCAATCACCATGGAACGCCGGTGGATTCGGGCCAGCACCGCAACTTCCGCCACAGATACCGGCACAGGCCTTCCCGCCACCGCCGGCGTACGCGCCCGCCCCGGGCTGGGCGTCCCCGCCGCCGCCTCCGCCGCCCCGCAGACGCGGCGTCGCGGCTCTCATCATCGCCGGGGTGGTCGCCGCCGCGATCATCGCCGGTTTTCTCATCTGGGCACCGTGGAGCGACGCCTCCGGCGAGGCGGGCGCCAAACCGTCCCCCTCGGCCTCCAAGGACCCGGCCAAGATCGCCGAGGCCGCGCTGCGCCAGGCGGCGCAGGCCCTGAGCAACGCCCCGGTGGTCGCGTACAAGGGCCAGTTCACCGACAGCGACGACGCCGTCTCGGCCTTCGAACTCCAGACCACCCACAACGGCTGGGGCCGCGGCTCCCTCGCCTCCGGCAAGCACACCATCCAACTGCTCACCGCAGGCGACAACCGCCTCATGAAGGCCGACACCGCCTACTGGAAGGCCCAGAAGTACAACTCGACCACCATCAAGCACTTCGCCAACCACTGGCTCGACTCGGCCACCGATCTCCCCGACCTCGCCGCCCTCACCGACCCCCTCGCGCCGGCCAACCTCGCCAAGCTCATGCTCGACGCCGCCAACCGCGGCCACGTCACCCCCGGCACCGAGACCACCCTCTCCGGCATCCCGGCCCAGCGCCTCTACACCCCCTCCGGCCGCTTCTACGTCACCTCCGCCACGCCCCACACCCTCGTACGCGTCCAGTCCGCCGCCTCTTCCTCGGACGCCTCCGACTCCTCGGGCCTGCTCCCCCTGCCGGACGGCACCGACGCCACCGTCGCCGAGCTGACCGACACCACCCGTACCGCCTTCACCACCGCCTACAACAAGGACCTCGGCGCCCTCACCTCCGCCGTCGACCCCAACGTCACCTTCTCCAGCACCGGCAAGGCCCGCTTCACCCCCTGCGGCAACTACAGCTGCACCGCCAGGTTCTCCATCAAGAACTCCGTCTACGACCCCGACGGCACCGCCAAATCCCAGGCCGTCCACGCCGTCATCACCATCGACGTCAAACTCGACGGCCGCCAGGTCAAGCACTGCACCTTCAACCGCACCATGAAGGCCAACGGCACGGTCGCCCTCACCTGCAAGGCCACCTACTCAGCCTCCCTCTACAGCGACCACACCGTCCGCGGCCTCCCCGACGCCTGGGCCCGCGCCGTCCCCGACACCGAGATCAAGCAGCTCAAAGCCGGCTTCGCCACGGACGCCGCACCCACGGGGAACGGGTCGGCGGCTTAGGGTCTGTCCGGCGGATCTTGGTCGGATAGGCCGCGGCGTCTGGTGCGGTGCATCGCAAGGCGCCGAAATGCCCACAGGGTGGTTTCCTGTGGGCATTTCGGCAACGCCGCGAGGTGCCGTGCCAGGCGTCGCGGACCCGGCCAGGATCCGCCGGACAGACCCTAGGGCGCCCCGGAACTCAAATCGCCGGGCGGGCCGAATTCGGCCCGCCCGGCGATTGAGTGGCGTATCCCCCTGACGCGTCAGCGGGCGCCGAGGAGGTGGTCCATGGCGAGCTGGTCGAGCTGCTCGAAGGCCATGCCGCGCTTGGCGGCGGCCTCGGCGTCGAACTCCTCGAAGGCGGTGGGGTCGGCGAGGAGGTCGGCGAGGGTCTCGCCCTCGGCGAGGGTGGTCTGCGCGAGCTGGTCGAGGCGGGAGGCCTTCAGGGCCTCCTGGACCTGGGGGTCGGCCCGGAAGGCGGTGGCGCGCTCCTTGAGGAGGAGGTAGTTGCGCATGCAGCCCGCGGCGGAGGCCCAGACGCCGTCGAAGTCCTCGGTGCGCGGGGGCTTGAAGTCGAAGTGCTTGGGGCCTTCGTAGCCGGCCGATTCGAGCAGGTCCACCAGCCAGAAGGCCTGGCGCAGGTCGCCGGCGCCGAAGCGGAGGTCCTGGTCGTACTTGATGCCGGACTGGCCGTTGAGGTCGATGTGGAAGAGCTTGCCGTGCCACAGGGCCTGGGCGATGCCGTGCGGGAAGTTGAGCCCCGCCATCTGCTCGTGGCCGACCTCGGGGTTGACGCCGACGCGGTCGGCGTGGGCGAGCTCGTTGATGAAGGCCAGGGCGTGGCCGACAGTGGGGAGCAGGATGTCGCCGCGCGGCTCGTTGGGCTTGGGCTCGATGGCGAAGCGCAGGTCGTAGCCCTGGGAGACGACGTAGTCGCCGAGCAGGTCGAAGGCCTCCTTGAGGCGGTCGAGGGCGACCCTTACGTCC
Organism: Streptomyces sp. NBC_01537; assembly: GCF_045040445.1. Lineage (NCBI taxonomy): Bacteria > Bacillati > Actinomycetota > Actinomycetes > Kitasatosporales > Streptomycetaceae > Streptomyces > Streptomyces sp. NBC_01537. The sequence goes on from NZ_CP109392.1 coordinate 3,674,019, forward strand.
TTGGCGGCGCCGGACTCGGCGCCCTCGCGGCCGCCCCAGGCGACGTAGGTGGTGGCGCCCAGCTCCGCCGCGAGGTCGATGTTGCGGATGGTCTTGCGCAGCGCGTAGCGGCGTACGTCGCGGTCGTTCGCGGTGAAGGCGCCGTCCTTGAAGACGGGGTGGGTGAAGAGGTTGGTGGTCGCCATGGGCACCTTCATGCCGGTGGCGTCCAGGGCCTGGCGGAAGCGCTTGATGTGCGACTCGCGGGCGGTGTCGTCGGACCCGAAGGGGATCAGGTCGTCGTCGTGGAAGGTGACGCCGTACGCGCCGAGCTCGGCGAGCCTGGTGACGCTCTCGACCGGGTCGAGGGCGGGGCGGGTCGCGTCGCCGAAGGGATCGCGGCCCTGCCAGCCGACGGTCCAGAGGCCGAAGGTGAACTTGTCGTCGGGAGTGGGGGTGAGATTCATTGCTGCGGCTCCTCGGTTCCTCTATTCGTAAGACCACTGAACAAATTAGTATGCGCATGCCGTGTTTGTGAAGGACCGAGGGAGCCGCAGTTATGGGACGCGTCGTCGAAGGCGTTGGACGGGTTGTGCTCGGGGTGGACAGCTCCACCCAGTCGACGAAGGTGCTCGCCGTCGACGCCGACAGCGGGGAGGTGCTGGCCCGGGGACAGGCCCGGCACGTCGTCAGCGAGGGCGCGGCCCGCGAGACCGACCCCGAGGTGTGGTGGCGCGCGCTCCAGGACGCGCTTGCGCAGGTCGGCGATTACGCCGCACGCGCAGAGGCGGTTTCCGTCGGCGGGCAGCAGCACGGGCTGGTCGTCGTGGACGGGGACGGGCTGCCGCTGCGGCCCGCGCTGCTGTGGAACGACGTGCAGTCCGCGCCCCAGGCCGCCGCACTCGTCGAGCGCTACGGGGCCGCGTGGTGGGCGGAGCGGTTCGGCAGCGTGCCCGGGGCCAGCTTCACGGTCACGAAGTGGGCGTGGCTCGCCCAGCACGAGCCCGAGGCGGCGAAGGCGGCCGCGGGCGTCCGCCTGCCGCACGACTTCCTCACGGAACGGCTGACCGGGGCCGCCGTCACGGACCGCGGCGACGTGTCCGGCACCGGGTGGTGGTCCACGGCCGCCGAGGCCTACGACGAAGCGCTGCTCGCCGAGATCGGCCTCGACCCCGCGCTCCTCCCCCACGTCCTGGGCCCCCGCGAGGCCGCCGGGATCACCCTGCCCGGCGTCGGCGTGCGCGAGGGCGCCCTGGTCGCGGCCGGCACGGGCGACAACGCCGCCGCCGCGCTCGGCCTCGGGCTCGCCCCCGGCCAGGCCGCGCTGAGCCTCGGCACCTCCGGCACGGTGTACACCCCCTCGACGGCCCGGCCCGCCGACCCCTCCGGCACGGTCGCCGGATTCGCGGGGGCGGACGGCGGCTGGCTGCCGCTCGCGTGCACCCTGAACTGCACACTGGCGGTCGACAAGGTCGCGTCCTTGCTCTCGCTCGACCGCGAGGCCGTGGAGAGCGGGGGGTCCGTGGCTCTGCTGCCCTTCCTGGACGGCGAGCGCACGCCGAACCTGCCGTACGCTTCCGGCGTGCTCAGCGGCCTGCGGCACGACACGACCCCCGGCCAGGTCCTCCAGGCGGCCTACGACGGAGCCGCCTACGCCCTGCTCGCCGCGCTCGACCAGGTCCTGGCCGTGGACGGCTCCCCCGCCGATGCCCCGCTCCTGCTCATCGGCGGCGGCGCCCGGGGCACCGCCTGGCGCGAGACGGTGCGGCGGCTGTCGGGGCGGGCGGTTCAGGTGCCGGCGGCGGACGAGCTCGTCGCGCTGGGCGCGGCCGCGCAGGCGGCGAGCCTGCTGACCGGCGAGGCCCCGGCGGCGATCGCCCGGCGGTGGGGGACGGCGCAGGGCGTGTCGTACGAGCCCGTGACCCGGGACGAGGCCGCGCTGGAGCGGCTGGGCGGGGAGCTGACGCGGGCGTTCGGGACGGCCTGAGGCAGGCCGCTACCGGGTGGCTGGTTACGGTTGCTTTGGCGGCCTCCGGCGAGTGGCCGGTTGGACGCGCACCCTGGAAGGAGTCCACCGTGCCGAAAGGCCCCGGCTCGCAGGCCGGCCTGCGGCGACACAACCTCGCCCTGGTCATGCACAGCGTCGCGACCCGCGGCGAGATCTCGCGCGCGGCGGTCGCGGCGGAGATCGGGCTGACCCGGGCGACCGTGTCGACGCTGGTCGACGAGCTGCTGACGGCGGGGCTGCTCGTCGAGCTGGGCGCGCAGCGCCCCGGCACGGTCGGCCGGCCCGGCACCGCGCTGGCGCTGAACGGCAACGGCCCGGCCGGAATCGGGGCGGAGGTGGGGGTCGACCATCTCGCGGTGTGCGCGGTGGACCTGCGCGGGACGGTCCGGGTACGGGCGGAGGTCGAGGCGCGCAACCGCGAGCGGGACCGGCCGCCGGGCGAGGTGCTGCGCGAGCTGACCGGGCTCATAGGCGAGGTGGAGGCCGAGGCGGAGGCCCTTGGCCTGCGGCCCGCCGGGCGGACGGTGGCGGTGCCGGGACTGGTCGGCCGGGACCGCCGCACCGTGCTGAGGGCGCCCAACCTGGGCTGGGAGAACATCGCCGTCCCCCTACCGGCGGCCGTCGAGAACGAGGCGAACCTCGGCGCGCTCGCCGAGCTGTGGCTCGGGGGACATGAGACGGCTGCGGCAGTCACCGACTTCATCCACGTGTCCGCCGAGATCGGCATCGGCGCCGCCCTGATCATCGACGGCCGCCTCTTCCGGGGCGCCCGGGGCTTCGCGGGCGAGCTCGGCCACGTACCCGTACATCCCAACGGCCCGCGCTGCTCGTGCGGAGCGCGCGGGTGCCTGGAGCAGTACGCGGGCGAGCAGGCCGTGCTGCGCGCGGCCGGGATCCCGCCGGAACGGCAGGGCGCGCTCAAGGCGCTGCACACCGCGGCCGCCGACGGCGACCCGGCGGCGCTCAAAGCGCTGGCGGCCGCCGGGCAGGCGCTCGGCATCGCGCTGAGCGGGGCGGTGAATCTGCTGGACCCCCAGGCGGTCGTCCTCGGCGGGCCGCTGGCCGAGCTGGCGCCCTGGCTGCGGCCCGCGGTGGAACGTGAGCTGGGCCGCAGGGTCACCGACCGCCAGTGGCCGCCGGAGGCGCTGCTCGTGTCCCGGCTGGGCCGGGACGGGGTGCTGCTGGGGGCCGCGTACAGCACGGTGCGGGCGGTGCTGGACGACCCTCAGGCCTACGCCTTCAGCAACGCGTAGGCGTAGCCGCCCCTGGTGCCCTTGGCCGGGTCGACGGAGACCATCAGGCCCCTGGCGGCGAGCCGGTACTCCATGGTGTGGCTGGCGATTCCGTCCTCGCTGCAGGTGAAGACCTCGCTGACCTCGTGCTTCCCGTCCCCGTCCAGGCCCCCGGAGGTCAGGGCGACGGTCATCGAGCCGGTGCCGAGGCAGGCCACCTGGACGGTGACGCGGGTGCCGGACGCCAGGGAGGCGTCCAGGTTGCCGGTCGGCCGGCTCAGCCCTGCGCTGCCGCTCTCGAAGGCGTCGGCCGAGAGCACGGACGCGGCCTTCCTGGCCTGCGCCAGCTCGGTCGTGTCCAGGCTCACGGCCTTCTCAGGCGAGGACGAGGGCGAGGGCGAGGGCGAGGCCTTGGTGGAGCTGGTGGCAGTACAGGCCGTGGCGGCCAGCAGAACAGCGAGCGCGCCCATGATCTTCATCTTTGGCTGCGGCATCGTGATTCCCCCCGGTGATCCGATCGTGCGGTCACCGACACCCTTCCGCACGGCCCGCGCCGCGAATCACCGCTTGAGCAAGATCAGAGCTTGCCACCCGTTCCCAGGACTAGGGCCCTTCTGATGGATCTCCGTGGGAGAAGGAGCGGGGTCTGGTGCCTGTGATCGCAAGGCGCCGGAGCGCCCACAGGGTGGTTTCCTGTGGGCGTTTCGGCAACGCCGCGAGCGCTGGTGCCAGGGCACGCGACGCCACGGAGATCCATCAGAAGGGCCCTAGGGCTACCGTGGGGCGTGGAGCCCCCGCCGCGCATGCACCGCGCGGCGGGGGCTCTGCCATGGGCCCGGCTAGCTGAAGGAGACGCTGTAGCTGTTGGCCTGGAAGTTCAGGCCGGCCGACGAGGACGTGATCTCCCAGCCGAGCTGGACGTCGCCGACGGTGAAGTTGCTGATGTAGCCCTTGGTGTTACGGAGCCAGTTGAGGATGGGGAGGATGTTGACCGTGCCGGAGTTGGAGTCGGAGGTGCGCACGAAGGAGTAGACGTCGTTGTTGCCGTTGTTGCCGACGTAGACCGTCCAGGTGTGGCCGCCGAGGGTGAGGTTGCCGATGGAGCTGCCGATCGGGCCGACTGCGCCGTTGTAGTTCATCCAGAGCATGATCTCCTTGGTCTTGCCGCTGTCCCAGACGTCGTACGCGGTGTTGTACGCGCCGGAGGACGGAACGGTGACGTTGTAGCTGCTGGTCAGGGTGGCCAGCGAGGAGATCGTCTTCCCGACGTAGCGGGTGGAGTTCGGGTAGGACTTGATGCCGCCGGTGTCGGGGTGCTGGGCCCAGACGCCGAAGTTGCTGCCGGAGTTGGCCCAGGCGCACTGGGTGCCGGCGCCGCTGCCCCAGATGTTGTTGTAGACGGTGTAGTTGCCGCTGGTCCAGTTGCCCCACTGGTCGCACGAGGACCAGGTGGCCGCCTGGGCGGGGGCGGCGGCGAAGCCGATGAGCGCCAGCAGCGCTATCAGCGGGGTCAGGATGAGCTTGCGAGCGGCTCGTTGCACGGTACGACTCCCTTGTCGTGTGGGGGGTGTTGCGGGATCACCCCGTCGAACGCGATGTCCTGTCCGGCGGGGAGCTCAAGGGGAATCGGGTCACTGTCAGTGCCCAGGTGTACGTTCACAGTGAGGTCGAAGTCGGAGTTGAGGACCGCCCGGACATGCCCGGCCCGGAGGTCCCAGCTCAACTCGGTGACGGTCACGCGGCAGCGCGTGCGCAGGCCGCGCAGCGTTCCCGAGGGGAGGAGCGAGGGGGGTACGGCGGGGAGGAGCACGATCCGGTCGGGGGAGGAGTGGATCAGTGCCTCGATGATCACAGCGGGGAGGGTGTGCGCCGCGTCGGCGTTGTAGACGTGGCGGTGGGGGTAGTGCCCGCTCATCAGGGAGGGGTGGAAGAAGTCGCCGTCCAGGACCGCCGTCAGCGCGCGCTCCACGCGTTCCGCGTCGCCCAGGCGCGCGGCCACGAGCGCGGTGTGCAGATATCCGTGCGCCGAGTCGTTCTCCGCACCGCGGAGTTCCAGGGCCCGGTGCGCCGCGCGGGCCAGCTCGGGGGTGTCGAAGGGATTGATCTCGTCCAGCGGCCACACGGGGTAGAGGTGGCTGATGTGCCGGTGGTCGTACGCGTCCTTCGCGTCCGCCCACGCCCACTCGGCCAGCGCCCCCTCCTCGTTGACCCGGTAGCCGGGCAGCCGCTCGGCGAGCGCGTCGTTGCCCGCGGCGCGCAAGGCGTGGCGGGCCGCCGCGATGTCCATGGTGGCGTTCACCGATACGGGGCTGTCCGCACCGGCCGGGGTGTTCTCCGGTGAGTAGGAGGGGACGAGCAGCAGTTCCCCGTCCGCATCCGCCCGGGTGAGGAAGTCCTCGTAGAACGCGGCTGCTTCGGCCAGGAGCGGCACGAGTGTCTCGCGTACGAACTCCTCGTCGCCGGTGACGGTGGCGTGGTCGAGGAGGGGGTGCAGCAGCCAGTCCGCTCCGGCGGTCCAGAGGTGGAGGGGGTAGTCGTCATTGAAGTGGTAGGCCCCGCCCGACAGTCCGTCGCTGTGCGCGGGCGCGACGATGCCGCGCGCTCCGAAGACCCGGGTCGCGTTGTCCCGCCAGTCGTCGAGGTTCGCCCTGACGAATTCGGCGTGGGCGAGCGATGCCTCCGGGAGCTGCGCGACCGCCGCGGAGGCGATCTGCAGGTTGAGGTTGGCGTCGCAGGTGAAGGCCCCGGACCAGGCCGTGTCCCACGAGCCGGTCCATATGCCGGTGAGGCGGGGCGGCAGCATTCCGGAGGAGGAGAGCAGGTGATAGCGGCCGGCGGCGAACAGCCGCTCCAGGATGGCGGTTCTGTTCCTCTGCGGGTGCGCCAGCAGTTCGGACACGGGCTGCGCCGCGACCGCCTCCGGCACGGCCAGGTCGAGGGTGACCCGGTCGTAGGCGGTGCGGTGCGCGGCGCTGTGCCGCGCGAGGAGGTCGTCCCAGGCTCCGGCCCCGGCCCTTACGGCGGGAGAATGCGGGGTGCGGGTGCGGGACAGCGCCCACGGCTCGACCCACGTCAGCAGCACCAGCTCGGCCGCGCCCGCCACCCGCAGCGTCGTGCCGTCGACCTCCACCGCACCGCCGCCTGTCCCGACGACCCGGGTCCAGCCGGTGTACCCGGAACCGGGCGCGTCCGGAAACGCCACCTCGACCCGCAGCAGGTCGCCGGTAACGGCCACGCTGACATCCAGGTCGGCCGGGGCCCCCTCCAGAAGGACGTCATGGCTCAGCGCGGCGGAGACCGTCGCCCCCTCGGGCGGGAGAAGGCGGTGGACGATGACGTCATCCGCTCGCGAGACAAACGTTTCGGCACGCCAGGAGCCCGCGCCCTCGGTCCAGGCGGAACGTATGACGCCGGTGCGGAAGTCCACCTCCCGCCGGTAGCCGGCGAGACCCGCCGTCGGCCGCATCACCCGCAACGCGAAAGCAGGATGGAAGGGCCGCACCCACCGCAGCTCGCGACCGGCCGTGGCGCGGGCCACGGCGGACGCGGCGCGCCCGGCGAGGACGTCGTCGCGGAGGCGGTCGAGATCGGGGGCCAGATACGGCGCGCGGGCAGGCTCGGAGCCGGAGCCGTCGGGGCGGACGAGGAGATGGTGGTTGACGATGATCCGTTCGTCGGCGGGGTCGCCGTGGACCATGGCGCCGTGCCGCCCGTTGCCGGAGAGGAAGGCGTCCTCCCAACGGGCGGCCGGGGCGGGCTCCCAGATCACTCCACGACCTCCCGGAGGGCGGCGACGCCGTAGCGGGGAAGAACCAGCTCACCCGCGTGGACGGTGCCGGACAGGAGGTCCTCCCGCGTGCCCTCGACCGGGACGGTCACCGGCTCCTGCCCGTGGTTGAGGACGAAGAGCAGCTCGCCACGGCGTACGGCCTCGACTCCGGCGGGGAAGCGATCGAGCGGAGGCCGTACGCCGGCTTCCCGGACGGCGCGGGCCAGCAGCCCGCGCAGCGCGTCGGGTTCCGGGAGGGTGGAGAGGTACCAGGCGGCGCCCTCCCCCACCTGGTGCCGGATGACGGCGGGGCCGCCGTCCAGTTCGCCGCCCTTGTACGCGGCGATGACCTCGGCGGCCGGCAGGAGGTCGAGGTCCTCGGACCAGACGGTCCCGTTGAAGCCGCCGTTGACACCGTCGACGCCGACGGTGTCCCCCTCGTCCAGCGGCCACCACTCGTGCAGCACGTCGACGCCGAACAGCTCCCGCAGCCGCGCGTCGAAGCCGCCGTCGCGCACCCGGTCGTCCTGGTCGGCGACTCCGGTGAAGAAGCCGCCGACCAGCACCCCGCCACCGCGTGCGTAGGCCACGAGGGCCTCGATCGCGGCATCCCCGGCGAGGTACAGGTTGGGCACGACCAGCAGCCGGTAGCGGGAGAGCTCCGACGGCGAGGACTCGGGGTGGACGAAGTCGGTCGTGACGTTCTGGGTCCACAGGGCCTGGTGCCAGGCCCGTACGACCTCCGGGTAGTCCAGCTTGCTGGAGGGGCGGCCGGACTGCTGGTGCGCCCACCAGGTGTCCCAGTCCATCAGCACGGCCGCCTCGGCGCGAACCCCCGAACCGACGGCCTCCGCCAGCTTGCCGAGATCGGCGCCGAGCGCCTTGACCTGCTGGTACGTACGCCCCCGCTCCCCCGCGTGGGTGAGCATCCCGGAGTGGAACTTCTCGGCGCCCTGCCGGGACTGCCGCCACTGGAAGTAGCAGACGGCGTCCGCGCCCCGGGCCACCGCCTGCAGGGACCAGAGCCGGTTCATGCCGCGCGGCTTGGGGTGGTTGACGCCCCGCCAGTTGACGGGTCCGGCGGCCTGCTCCATGAGCATCCACGGGCCGGGGCCGGCCTGGGAGCGGGTCATGTCGTGGATCAGGGCGTTGTAGGCGCCGCCGAAGGGATCCCTGGGGTCCGGGTAGATGTCGACGGAGACGACATCCTCCTCCTTGGACCACTTCCAGGCGTCCTGGCCGATCCAGAAGGGCATGAAGTTGGTGGTGGCCGGGACTGCGTCGGGGGTGTGCCGGGCTACGATGTCGCGCTCGGCGGTGAAGCACTCCAGCAGCGCGTCGGAGGTGAAGCGCTGGAAGTCCAGTCCCTGGGTCGGGTTGATCATGTACTGGGCCTGGCGGGGCGGGATCAGCTCCTCCCAGGAGTCGTAGCGCTGGCTCCAGAAGGCCGTGCCCCAGGCCTCGTTGAGGGCGTCGAGCGTGCCGTACCTCGCGCGCAGCCAGCGGCGGAAGTGGGCGGCGGTCTCGTCGCAGTAGCAGTAGGTGCAGTACTCGTTGTTGATGTGCCACATGCGCAGCGCGGGGTGGCTGCCGTAGCGGGCCGCGAGGTCCTCCGTGATCCGCGCGGCGTACTCACGGTAGACCGGCGAGGACGCACAGAACTGGTTGCGCGAGCCGTACCAGACGACGTTCCCCTGCCTGTCGCGCGGCAGCGTCTCCGGGTGGCGGGCACCCATCCACGGCGGCGGCGAGGCGGTGGGGGTGGCCAGGACGACGCCGATGCCACTGGCGTGCAGCAGGTCGAGCAGCCGGTCGAGCCAGCCGAAGTCCCGTGCCCCGGGGCGCGGTTCGAGCCTGGCCCAGGAGAAGACCCCGACGGTGACGCTGTTGACGCCGGCCTCGCGCATGAGGCGGATGTCCTCGCCCCAGACCTCCTCCGGCCACTGCTCGGGGTTGTAGTCGCCGCCGAAGAGGATGCGGCCGCGGGTCGCGTCGTTCAGGTCGGGCATGACGGGCTGACTCCTGAGACTGTCGAAGCGCTTCAATATTGCTGCGAGGTTAAGGGCGGGAGTCAGAGCGCGCAAGAGCCCAGTGACATGAACATCCGTAAACACAGAAGCGCCGGAATCCCCGTTCCACTGTACGAATCCGGGGGAATCGCCCCGCCCTACGCCTTGACAGCCCGAAGCGCGGAAAACAACATCGAAGCGCTTCGACTAAATCGAATGAAGGTACCTATACATGCAGAGCCAGACGAAGCGCCTGCTCACCGCAGGCGAGCTCGACGCCATGCTCCGCCGCTCGTCAGGCACCGGCTGCCGGATGGAGAGCGAGCTGACCGACGGCTGGTTCAACAGCGCCTACCGGGTCCGGCTCGACGACGGACGTCCGGCCGTCGTCAAGGTCGCCCCGCCCGACGGCGTACCGGTGCTGCGCTACGAGCTGGGCATCATGGCCACCGAGGCCATGGTCTACCGGCAGCTGGCCGCCGTCGCCGGCGTCCCGCAGCCCGAACTGATCCACCAGGGCCCGGACTTCCTCGTCATCTCGGTCCTGGACGGCCTCCCCTGGGACAAGGCCGGCGGCGACAAGGCCGACGGCCAGGAAGCGCTCCGCCGCGAGCTGGGCCGGATCACCGCACGGCTGCACACCGTCCGCTCACCCGACGGCCGCTTCGGCTATCCGGCCCCCGAGGCCGGCCTCGGCGGGCCCGACTGGCCGACGGCCTTCACCGCGATGACGGACGCCCTGCTGGCGGACGCCGACCGCTGGGAGATCCAACTCGACGTCACCCCTGCCGAGGTCCGGTCCCTGGTCGCGGCGGGCACCGGCGCGCTCGCCGAGGTCACCGAACCCGCACTGGTCCACTTCGACCTGTGGCCCGGCAACATCTTCATCGCCGACGGGTCGGTCACCGGCCTCATCGACCACGAACGGGCCTTCTACGGCGACCCTGCCGCCGAACTGGTCTCCCTGGATTTCGGCGGTGACACCGGCCCCGGCAGCCCCCTCGTCGCCGGATACCTCGAAGCCGGCGGCCGGCTCGATTTCACGCCCTCCCTCCACCACCGGCTCGCCCTCTACCGGCTCTACCTCGGGCTGCTGCTCGTCGTCGAATGCGGCCCGCGCGGCTACACCGACGCGGACCACATCGCCTTCTCCCGGGGCATGCTCGGCGACGCGGTCCGCGCCTTGCGGAAGCTCGGCTAGGACGGTGGCCGGTTCCGCCCTCAATCGCCGGGCGGGCTGGATCAGCCCGTCCGGCCCTGGAGCTCAGTCGAGTTGGACGTGGAACCGCGCCCGCAGCAGCTCAGTTCAGCGCCATCATCATCACCGCGAACCAGGCGACCACGATGGCGAGGGCACCGAGCGACCACGGCCACTCACGGCGCCGATAACCCCTGATCGCGCCCGTCGCCGCCGCCGCCATCAGCAGCGGACCGACGATGCCGACGAAGACGCCTCCGCCCACGAACAGCAGGGCGAGAGAGCCGAGACCGGTCATCACCGCGAGCAGCAGCGAGAGCCCCAGGACGTTGATCCTGATCCGCTGCCACACCTCGGCGCGGGGTTCCTGGCCGTACGCCGCGGACAACGGAGACCGGTTCAGTTCGCCCTGGAGGTCATCGTTCGTTCGGTTCGGCATGTGGGGCAACGTACCGCAGAGTCAAAATCGGACACGGGGATGCATGCATGGGATTCGACGTTCAACCGGATGATCTCGACAGCTACGCCTCGCAGGTGGGAAGAGCCGCCGAGGACTTCCAGCACACCCGCCGTTACGCCCAGCAGCACGGCAATGTGGCGGTGTCCAACGACGGCCTCTTCGGCCTCATCGCGGGGGCGCACAGCGGCGTCCTGGAACGCGTGAGCGCGGAGATCGAGGGATTCCGAGTGGGCGTGGGAGGTCTCGATCGTGTCCGTGATGTGGTCGATGGCGGCGAAGGCCGAGCTGGCGCCTCGATCACCCGGCGCATCCTGTAGCGGAACGGCTCGTTCCGCACCAGCGCGTACAGGCGGCCGAACAGCCCGTCCATTCCGAAGCAGGCGTCCAGCCCCGAGGGCTGTCCCCGCATGACGATGCGGGTTTACCGGGTGTCCCGTGACGGATCGGTCTCGCGGGAGGTGAGGAGGTGGAGGTCATTACCGGCGACAGACTGGCGCCGGTCATGACCTCCCGCTTTCCGCCCTGCGAGTGCCCGTTTCATCGCGACGGGGGCACCGGGTTCGAGAGCCGCTGACGGCGCAAGCTCAGCTCGGGTCGCCGTACTGGATGCCCCGGCCGTTCGTGCCGAGGTACACCCGTCCGTAGACCCGGGGGTCGCCGGTGATGGTCTGGCCGATCCAGCCCCACTGGTGGGCGTCGTCGTTGATCCGGACCCAGGTGGCGGCCTCGTCGTCGGAGCGGTAGACGGCGGTGAAGTCGGCGACGCTGCCGACGTGGTAGATCGCCGGGTACGCACCCTCGGTCGCCGCCTTGCCGAAGCCGATCGCGTACGAGCCCCAGCAGCTGCTGACCTTGGTGAAGGTGGCGCCGCCGTCGGTGGACCGGTACAGGCCGTTCCACTTGGCCGACAGCCACAGGTCGCCGCCGCGCCCAGGGGCGGCGGTGATGCGGAACTGCGTGTCGCCGGAGGGCAGTCCGGTCGCGGCGGCGGTGAAGGTCGCGCCGGAGTCGGTGGAGACGTACACCGTGCCGGCGGTGGTGTCGTACGCGTAGAAGCGCGTCGGGTCGGCCGGGTCGGCGACCGGTGCGGCGCCCTTGGGGGCGGTGGCGACCTCGGTCCAGGTGGCGCCGTTGTCGGTGGAGCGGTGGGTGGGGTAGGTGGTGCCGCTCCAGTGGATGAGCGCCCAGAGCAGCGTCGTGCCGTCGGCACTGACCGCGACCGGGCCGGGGGCGCTGGAGGCGATGTCGGGCTGGGCGGCGAAGGGGGTCCAGGACTGGCCGCCGTCGGTGGAGTACCCGCCGTTCGCGGCCGAGGACGACCAGCCGGTGCGGACGACGTAGGACGGCTTGAGGGCGGCCTGGTCCAGGCCGGTCGTCGAGCCGAGGATGGGGTTGGCCGACATGCCGGCGGCGGGGGACGCGGTGAGCGTGTCGTGGTAGAAACCGCCGATGTCGCCGAGGGCGGACAGCAGGTGCGCGGTGCCGCTTGGCGGCGAGACCAGCTTGTTGACGGCCGTCTCCTCCAGGCCCCGGATCTGCGGCGCCCAGTGGACGAGGTCGCGGGTGCCGTAGAGGGTGGCGCCGGTGCCGTAGACGATGTGCCCGGAGTCGAAGGGGTCGATGCCGACGGCCTGGATCCACCAGCCGAACTTCGCCTCGGCGCCCCACTTCAGGTACGGCGTCTGCGACACGTCCAGCACGGCCGTGTCCTTGAGCGAGGTCCACTTGCGCCCGCCGTCGGTGGACCGGAAGAGCGTGTCGCCGTCCGCCCAGCGGTTGTTGCTCGACACCACCAGCGTGCCGGGGCGGCGCGCGTCCACCGCCAGGCCGCCGTAGCCGAAGGTGTCGGCCGAGCCGTCGCTCGTGGTGCCGCCGGGGGCGACCGGGGTGACCTCGGTCCACTTGCCGGTGACGGTGGCCAGCTTGTGCACGGAGCCGGTGCTCTGGTTGTTCGGGCCGGGCGCGTTCGCGTACGACACGTACAGGTCGCGGGTGTGGCAGTCGTACGCCGCGTGCTGCGGCACCTTGGCCGCCTCGCCGGACGGCTGGCCGGGGACCGCCTCCCACGTGGCGCCGTCCTTGGTGCGGTACAGGGCGGTGCCGCTGTCGCCGTTGCCGTCGCCCCAGCCCGCGTAGACCGTGCGGCCGGCGGCGGTGAGGAAGGTGACGCCCTGGCCGGAGGAGCTCGCCGTCGCCGGGAAGGCCGTCGCCTGCGCCCATGTGGCGCCCCGGTCCGTGGACTTCCACAGCCCGTCGTGCCGCGTGCCCAGCCACAGCGTGTCCGCGTCCCGCGGGTCCACCAGCAGGCGTTCGCCGGTGCCCCGGCCGTCCTCGTTCGCGCCGAGCTTCACGCTCAGGTCGGTACGGGTCCATGTCGCGCCCCGGTCGTCGGAGCGCAGGATCGCCCCGTTGCCCGCCCACGACTGCGCGTACGTCCCCACCGCCAGGTACAGGCGGTTCGGGCGCGCCGGGTCGATCGCGACCGCCTCGACGCCCAGCAGGTTCCAGTCGTCCCACCCGAGGTGGTCGATCAGCGGTATCCAGCGCCCCGTCCGGTCGTCCCAGCGATACGCCCCGCCGATGTCGGTGCGGGCGTAGGCCAGTCCCTTCTCCGCCGGGTGGAAGACGACGCCGGTCACGAATCCGGTGCCGCCGATCACTGCGTTCCGCCAGCGGTAGGTTCCCGCCTCCGCGGCTGTCGTGGTGGCGGCGTACGACCGGCCCTGGGTCAGGGGGATTGCCGTCAGCGCGGCGGTAGCGGCGGCGCCGGCGAGGACGGCGCGTCTGCTGGGCAGGGGCATGACAGTGACCTCATTGTCGTGGGGTGGGGCTGTGCCCGCCGCGCCCGCCGGGGTGTCAGGCACCCGGCGGACGCAGCGGAGTTAAGGGGGTTGCTCTGGCGTTGCGTTGGCGCCTGCGGGCCGGTGGACGGTTTGCGCCCACCCGTTCCGCCGTGCGGAACGCCTGCCCACAAACCGGCGTCAGCCCTTGATCGCGCCGATGAGCATGCCCTTCTGGAAGTGCTTCTGGACGAAGGGGGACAGGATGGCCACCGGGATGAGGGCCAGCATCATGACTGCCATCTGGACGGCGAGGCTGGGGATCGTCTGCTGGCCGATGGCCGTGCCGAGGCCGGGCGGCATCTGGTGCTGCAGCACGAACTGCCGCAGGATCAGCTGCAGGGGGTACTTGTCGCTGTCCTGGATGTAGAGCATCGCGTTGAACCACTGGCTCCAGTAGCCCACCGCGTAGAACAGCGAGATGACCGCGATCACGGCCCGCGACAGCGGCATGACGATCCCGAGCAGGATCCGCCACTCCCCCGCGCCGTCGATACGGGCGCTGTCGATGAGCTCGGGCGCGACGCTCATGAAGAAGGCCCGCAGCACAAGGATGTTGAAGACCGAGATCGCGCTCGGGAGGATCATGGACCAGTACGAGTCCTGCAGCCCGATTCCCGTGACCAGCAGGTACGTCGGGATCAGCCCGGCGCCGAAGAACATCGTCAGCATGAGCAGCATGAGCAGAGGCCGGTGGGCGAAGGACCCGGGCCGGGACAGGCCGTAGGCGGCCAGGACGGAGATGACCATGCTGAAGACCGTGCCGACGGTCGTCAGCACGATGCTCACGAGCGTGGCCCGGGTGACGGTTCCACCGCTGAGGAGTTCGGTGTAGGCCTGGAAGGTGATGTGCTTCGGCCAGATGACGAGGCCGCCGGCCTCGCTGATGGTCTTGGTGTCCGAGAGGCTCGTGATGACGACGACCCACAGCGGGGCGAGGATCGTGAGGCAGACCAGCACCAGTGAGGCACCCTTGAGGCCCTGGCCGATCTTGGTGGGTTCCTCCTCCCACACCGGGCGCTTACCGGTGCGGTCGATGCGCTGGAGCGGGGTCTCCGGCGTGCCGTCGGGGGCTATGAGCGTGGCGGTCATGACTTGGAGTACACCCCCTGCTCGCCCAGCATGTGGGCGACCTTGTTGGCGAGCAGTACGAGCAGCACGCTCAGCACGCCCTTGAACAGTCCGGCGGCGGCGGCGTACGAGTAGTCCCCCGTGCGGATGCCGGTGTACCAGACGTAGGTGTCGAGGACTTCGGAGGCTCCCGGGCCCACCGCGTCGCGCTGGAGCAGGATCTGCTCGAAGCCGACGGTGAGCGAGTCCCCGACACGGAGCACCAGCAGCAGGGCGATGACCGGGCGCAGCGCGGGCAGCGTGACATGCCACATGCGGCGCCAGCGGTTGGCTCCGTCGACGGCGGCGGCCTCGTACAGCTCGGCGTTGACCGCCGCGAGGGCGGCGAGGAAGACGATGACGCCCCAGCCGGCGTCCTTCCAGACGGACTGTGCGGTGACCAGGAACTTGAACAGCCCGGGGTTGGTCATCAGGTCGAAGCCGCCCCCGCCGTGCTGGCGCAGGATCTGGGCGATCAGCCCGGCGCCGCCGAACATCTGCTGGAAGACGGTGATGACGAGTACCCAGGAGAAGAAGTGCGGCAGGTAGATGATGCCCTGGACGATGCCGCGGATGCGGTCGCTGAGAACGCTGTTGAACAGCAGCGCGAGCAGGATGGGGATCGGGAAGAAGAGGATCAGCTGCGTGAAGGTGATGGTCAGCGTATTGACCAGCACCTGCCAGAATCGGTAGTCCTCGAAGATCCGCTGGAAGTTGGCGAAGCCGACGAACTGGCTGTGCAGCATCCCGCCGCCGTAGACGTCGTAGTCCTGGAACGCGACTACGTTGCCCAGCAGGGGGAGGTAGTTGAAGACCAGCAGCAGCCCCGCCGCCGGAAGCACCATCAGCAGCAGCGTGCGGTCCCGCCGCATCCGCTGCCACCGCGTGATCCCGCCTGCCGGCTCGGGCCGCGCGGCCTTCGCGACTCCACGGCCGCGTGACTGCCGGATCACAGCGCCGCGCGGCGCGGCGTCCTCGGTGTCCGGCACCTCGGCAGCGGATCCGCCCGCAAGGCCGGCACCGCTCCCGGCCGCCTCGCCGCTCCTGGCCACCGGCGCCGCCCCGGCGCCGGCGGCGCCGATCCGTGATTTCACGGTGTGCTCCCCATCTCGTACTCCACCCTGGCCACCGGACGCTGTTCGCGCGTCCGGCGGCCTGTTGCCGCTGCGAAACCCACGTGTTCCCGCTTCCCCGGGAACCGTCAGGCGCCGCTGCCGTTCTTCTCCAGCAGCTGCTCGTACCACTTGCGCAGATCGTCGCCGCCGGACTTGCGCCAGGTGCTGATCGCGTCGTCGACCGCGCTGATGGACTTGCGGCCGCGGCGGATGTCCTTCTGGAGGTCGTCGAAGGGGGTGTAGAGCGAGGCGTAGCGCTTGGGCTCCTGGACCTGCATGCCGAAGAACATCGGCTTTTCCATGTGCGGGGTCTGCCGGGCCATCCAGCCCGCGTAGTCCTTCACGAACTGCGGCTGGTCGGGGTACGCGATCGTGCTGGGCGGCGAGGCGAAGAAGACGTACGTGGCCGGCAGGGCCTCGGCGGTGCCCTGCGCGGTGCGGGTGGGGACGCCGTTCTTGAGGGTGTAGTCGACGCCTTCGACCCCGTAGTTGACCAGCATGTACTCCTTCGTGCCGTAGGGCGCGGCGGCGAAGTCGACGATGCCGAGCAGTTCCTTGATCCTGGCCGGGGAGAGGTCCTTGTTGATGAAGCTGAAGATCCCGGCGCCGTCGCCCTGCCAGAGCTTCGCGGTGCCGCCGTCGGCCGCGAAGTAGTCCAGGGCCTGCATGTCGAACTTGGGGTTGGACGTGGACTGCTGGCTGACCAGGCCGTACCAGGCGCCGGTGCCGTCGTTGTAGATCAGGGTCTGGCCGGAGGTGAAGCGCAGCTGCGCGTCCGCGTCCTTGCCGGCCTCGGCGTCGGGGTGGACAACGCCCGCGTCGTGGAGCTTGCGGGCGAACGCCAGCGCCTCCTTGTACTCAGGGAGTTCGATCTTGTGGACGAGCTTGCCGTTGACGAGCTTCCAGTAGTGCGGGGCGTCCAGCGGCAGGTGGTAGATGAACTGGATGCCGGTCCACAGGTCGTCGTAGGCCCAGACCTTCTTCTTGGCGTCGGTGTACTCCTTGCCGAAGGCCAGCAGGTCGTCCGTGGACTTGGGCAGGGTGGCGCCGAGTCCGTCGATCAGGTCCTTGCGGTAGAAGATCGCGTTGGCGATCGCCGGGTTGGGCATCGGCAGGCCGCGCAGCTTCTCGCCGAAGACCGACAGCTGCCAGGCGGCGGTGGGGATGTTCGCCAGGTTCGGATAGTCCTTGACCTTGTCGCCGGACAGGTAGGGGCCCAGGTCGGCGAACTTCGCCACGACCGCGTTGGGTATCTGGCCGGTGAGGTTCCAGCCGGGGATGCAGACGATGTCCGGGATGTCGCTGCCCGCCAGCACCGCGCCGATCTTGTCCTGGTAGGTGTTGCCGTCCTGCGGATCGAAGTCGACGGTGGCGCCGACGGCCTTGTTCAAGGCCGTGTAGTACGCGTTGCCCTTCTTCGGGACCGTGCCCCAGATCGGCGTCATGGCCTTGAAGGTGGACCCCTTGCCGGGGACCGTCTTGACCGACTGTGCCAGCGGGCTGGGGAGCTTGGTGAAACCGGGGCTCGAGCCATTGACGCTCGCCACGTCCGGGGTGACCAGGGTGGACGGCACGTACGTCGGCAGCAGCTTCTTCAGCGCGCTGCCCGTGGCGACCGACCCCTTGGTGGAGGACGTGCTGGGAGAACACGCGGACAGCAGCGGGACCCCGCCCGCCACGGCCGCCGCCGCGACCGCGGTGGAGGCGAGGAATGTTCTCCGGCTCGGAGCCTGGGAGTTCGGCATAGCGTCAACCCTTCGTGGCGCGCCAGGACACACGGCGGGGCTGCCGCCGGTCGGCATCTTCTGTGGGAGGTGCTGGCGTAACGGAAACTGGGTGAACAGAAGCGGTCTTCGAGCACAGGTGGGACACCCGCTGCCACCGCCTTTGGTCGAAGCGCTTCGATGTTGCTGCGAGGTTAAGCGTGAGCGACACACCGCGCAAGAGTCAGCTTCAAGAAACATCGGATCTGTCGGCAGATACGGGACCGATGACGACCCAAGTGGTTAGGGGGTTGTTGCCGAGTCATGTCTTGACAGCCCAGGTGGGAAGACTCAGCATCGAAGCGCTTCGAAACGTTTGCCGAAGATGCCACCGAGGGGACCCGGCGTGACCACCGATCATCTGCCTTTCCAGGTTCAGGACCTGCCGCTGTCGAAGCGGGTCGATGACCTGCTGGGCCGCCTCACGCTGGACGAGCGCATCGCGATGCTCCACCAGTTCGCCCCGGCTGTCCCCCGGCTCGGCCTGGCCGCATT
Organism: Streptomyces sp. NBC_01537; assembly: GCF_045040445.1. Classification (NCBI taxonomy): domain Bacteria; kingdom Bacillati; phylum Actinomycetota; class Actinomycetes; order Kitasatosporales; family Streptomycetaceae; genus Streptomyces; species Streptomyces sp. NBC_01537. The sequence continues at coordinate 3,691,997 of NZ_CP109392.1, forward strand.
CCGCACCGGCCAGGAGGCGCTGCACGGCGTCGCGTGGATGGGGCCGGCCACGGTCTTCCCGCAGGCGGTCGGCCTCGGCGCGACGTGGAACGACGAGCTGGTGCGCCGGGTCGGCGAGGCCGTCGGCAACGAGGTCCGCGCCATGCGGGGCTGGAACGAGCGGGTGGGCCTCAATGTCTGGGCGCCGACCGTCAACCTGCTGCGCGACCCGCGCTGGGGCCGCAACGAGGAGGGGTACTCCGAGGACCCCCGCCTCACCTCGGCCATCGCCACCGCGTACACCCGCGGGCTGCGCGGCGACCACCCCACGTACTGGCGCACCGCGCCCATCCTCAAGCACTGGCTCGCGCACAACAACGAGACCGGCCGCGACATCACCTCGTCCTCGGTACGCCCCCGCGTCCTGCACGAGTACGACCTCGAAGCCTTCCGCGGCCCCATCGAGGCGGGCACGGCGATCGGTGTCATGCCGGCGTACAACCTGGTCAACGGCCGGCCGAACCATGTGTCGCCGCTGCTGCGCGAGCAGCTGCGGGCCTGGACGGACCGGGAGCTGGTGGTCTGCTCCGACGCGGGCGCGCCCTCGAACCTGGTGAACTCCGAGCACTACTACGACACCCACGAGGAGTCCACGGCGGCCTCGCTGCGCGCGGGCGTGGACAGCTTCACCGACCACGACCAGGACTCCTCGCAGATGATCGCCCGGCTGCGCGGCGCCCTGGACAAGGGCTTGATCGACGAGTCGGACATCGACACCGCCGTGCACCGGCTGCTGAGCATGCGCTTCCGGCTCGGCGAGTTCGACCCTCAGGACGACCCGTACGCGGGCATCGGCGCCGAGTCCTTCGACACCCCCGAGCACCGGGCGCTGGCGCTGGAGGCCGCCGAGCAGGCGGTGGTGCTGCTCAAGAACGACGGGCTGCTGCCGCTGACCGGGGACCAGCGGATCGCCGTCGTCGGTCTCCTCGCGGACGAGATCAAGCTCGACTGGTACAGCGGCAGCCTCATCCCCGGCCGCGGCATGTCCCTTCGCGCGGCCCTGGCCGAGCGGCTCGGCGCCGACAACGTGGTCTTCGCCGAGGGCGCCGACACCGTACGCCTGCGGGCGGCCGACGGCCGCTGGCTGCAGGTCCCGGACGTCGAGGTGGCGCAGCGGGAGGAGGAAGGGTCCTTCAACCCGGCCACGGCCGAGGGCCGCACCGACCTGCCGCCGCTGACCACCGGCGACGAGCCGACCGACCTGGCACTGATCGACTGGGGCGGCGGCGCGGTGACCCTGCGCGCGCCTACCGGGCTGTACCTGACGGTCGCGGAGGACGGCTTCGTACGGGCGGCGGCCGACCGTCCGCACGGCTGGATCGTGCAGGAGACGTTCAGCTTCGAACCGCACGCTGACAGCGCCGGCGACGGCCACGACGGCAGTCACCTCCTCAAGCACACAGGGACAGGCCGATACCTGTCTGTCGCCGCCGACGGCCTGAAGGTTGCCGAGGAGGGGACGCCGTTCTCCCTGGAGGTCGTCGAGCGCGGGGCGGACGCGGTCGCGCGGGCCGCCGCCTCGGCGGACACCGTGATCGTCGTCGCGGGCAACGACGCGCACATCAACGGCCGCGAGACCGAGGACCGCACCACCCTCGCGCTCCCGCCCCACCAGGACCGCCTCTGGCGCGCCGCCCACGCCGCCAACCCCCGCACCGCCCTCGTCCTGGCCTCCGCCTACCCCTACGCGGTCCCCGAGGCCGACGCCGCCCTCCCCGCCCTCCTGTGGACCGCCCACGGCGGCCAGGCGGCCGGCCCCGCCCTGGCCCGCGTCCTGCTCGGCGACGTCTCCCCGGCCGGCCGGCTCCCGCAGACCTGGTACGCCTCCGACGACGACCTGCCCAACGAGCTGCTCGACTACGACATCATCAGCGCCGGCGCCACCTACCTCTACTTCACCGGCACCCCGCTCTACCCCTTCGGCCACGGCCTGACGTACTCCTCCTTCACCTACGGCGACCTGACCGTCGCCGTGGGCCAGGACTCCCTCACCGCGTCCTTCACCGTCGCCAACACCGGCCCCCGCGAATCCGACGAGGTCGTCCAGCTCTACACCCGCGCCCTCGACCCGCGCCTGCCGGGCCCGGTCCGCCGTCTCGCCGCGTACGAGCGCGCCCACTTCGCCGCCGGGGAGATCCGGGTCTTCTCCTTCACCCTCCCCCTGGACGCCCTGGGCCTGTGGGACGTCGCCCACAGCGCCTGGCACGTCGACCCGGGTACGTACGAGCTGCTGGCCGGCGACGCCGTGGCCTCCTTCGAGGTGGCCGGCGAACCCCCCGCCCCCCGTCCCGTCCTGGTGCGCGGCCTGGAGGCGGCCGACTTCGACGAGCAGCGCGGGGCCGTTCTCGTGGACCGTACGAAGGTCCGCGGCGACGCGGTCGCCTCAGCGGCCGAGGAGGCCCATCTGCTCTTCCGCGCCTGCGACTTCGGCACCGCCGGCCCGGCCTCCCTGGTCCTGGACGCCGCCCGCGCCGAGCCCGGCGAGGCCGTCGTGGAGCTGCGCCTCGGGGACGGCACCCCGCTGGGCACCGCCACCGTGCCCTCCACCGGGGACCCCTACGCGTACACCGCCGTGCGCGTGGAGCCGGCCGCGCCGCCGACCGGCGTGCACGACCTGCACATCACGCTGCGGGGCGCCCTGCGGCTGGCGCGGGTGAGTTTCACGGCATAACGCAAAACGTGCTGGGCCGGAACCATATGGTTCCGGCCCAGCACGTCATTGCTTACGAAGGCGCCGCAGGCTAAAGCGCGCTGCCGGCCTTCCAGTCCGCCCAGGACAGGTTCCAGTCGCTGTAGCCGTTGTCCGGGCTGACAGTCTTGTCCGGGGAGTTCTTGACGACCACGACGTCGCCGAGGAGCGAGTTGTTGTAGAACCAGTACGCGGGCGTCGAGGTGTCGTTGCCGCCCTTGGTGTCGTGCAGGCCGACGCAGCCATGGCTGGTGTCGGTGTGCCCGAAGACCGACGTGGGCCGCCAGTAGTTGCCGTGCACGAAGGTGCCGGAGTTGGTCAGCCGGATGGCGTGCGGGACGTCCTTGATGTCGTACGCCTTGCCGAGACCGACCGTCTGGCTGTTCATGCGGGTCTTCTTGTACTTCTCGGACATGACCATGATGCCGTTGTAGGTCGTGTTCGGCGCCGCGCCCAGCGAGACCGGGATGGTGCGGATGGTCTTGCCGTCGCGGACCACGGTCATGGTCTTGGTGTTGTCGTCGGCGGTGGAGACCTGCTTGCGGCCGATCTTGAACGACACCGTCTTGCTCTGGACCCCGAAGACGCCGCTCGCGCCCTCGACGCCGTCCAGGGCGATCTTGACGGTGACGGTGGAGTACGCGGTCCAGTACTCCTCGGGACGGAAGTCCAGGCGGGTGGCGCTGAACCAGTGGCCGACGACCTCCTGGCCGGTGCTGGTGGTGACCGTGATCGCCTGCTCGACGGCCTTCTTGTTGGTGATCGCCTTGTCGAAGTTGAACGACACCGGCATGCCGACACCGACCGTGGTGCCGTTGTCCGGGTTGAAGTAGCCGATGAAGCTGTTGCCCGGGGAGACGGTGGTGAAGGTGGCGTTCGCCACGGACTCGCGCTTCTTGCTGTCCTCGGCGGTCGCGACGACCTTGTACTTGGTCGAGCGGTCCAGCTGGGCGTCCGGCTTCCAGCCCGTCTTGTCGCTGGTCATCGTGCCCGCGACCTTGGTGCCCGCGTCGGTCGTCATGGCGACCGACACCAGCGTGCCGCCGGTGACCGTCACCTGGCCCGAGGTCTGGATCGAGGCATTGGTCTTGTTGTCGCCCGGCGTGATCGTGATGTTCGCGTCCGAGGTGTCCTTGGCCGCCGCGGCGGCCGCCGACTCGCTGGCCTTCGCGGAGGCGCCCGAACTGCCGGAGTCGCTGCTCTTGTCGCCGCCGCAGGCGGTCAGCGTGACCGCCCCGCCCGCGACCAGGGCGGCTATCGTGGCGAGCCCGCGCCGCCGGGTGACAGTCGAGCGCGGGTCGTTGGCTATGCCGGTGCCGGTGTCAGTGGCGGCGTCGGACGGCTTCACGCGAATCTCCAATGGGTGTTTCAGGTACGCGTTCCCCAGGCTTGGGCTGCGACACTGCTTCCACCTCAAGCCACGGCCCTCATTCGAGCCTCAGTCGTACGCTATGGAACTGCCAGGGTCTTTGGTCCGTTCCCCTGTTCCGGAAAACTGTGGGGAAGACCACGTGTGCGTGCCGCACAAGGAAAACCCCGGACCATGATGGGCCCGGGGCCTGTGAGTCACACACAGAGAGGGACGGATTCAGACGCCGTCCGGTTCCTCGGCGGCGGCGGCATCTTCGTCCTCGTACAGGTCCCACTCGTCGGAATCAGGATCATACTCGGTGTGAGCGCAGGACCAGGACGCCTGTACCAGCTCGATCCCCGGCACGGTGGTGACCAGATCGAACGGGTCCACCAGATACGCCAGCGCCTCCGACTCGTCCTGCTTCACGGCCGCCTCGGCGTGCGACCGCTCGTCGTCCGGCATGAAATCGTCGCCGCCGATGTGGTCCAGGGCCGCCCCCGCCAGTTGGCCGGAATCGGTGACCTCCAGGACCAGCTCGACCTGCAGGCGTACATAGCGCGGTCCGCTCTCCCCACGGGGGATCTCAGTAGTGCTCATGCCACGGAGCGTAGGGGTCGCGCGCGCGGGCGGGCAGGCGACGCGCATTATGCGGACAAACGGGCCCCGGAGGGAAGCGTTCCGCATCTCGGCTTCCCACCGGACCCACCCATCACTAACATCAGCCACCACGGTCAAATCGCCGCTACCGCTGGGGGATCCGTTGACCACGCACCGCCCGCCCATCTTCATCGCCGCCGCCGCGGCCACCGTTCTCGGCGCGCTCTACTTCGTGCCGAACGCCTCCGCGAGCGCCGAGCACAGCTCCACGAAGGCCGCCGCGGCGACCGTGACCCAGCAGACGACGGCCACCACGGCCGGCGCCTCCGACAAGGCACAACTGGCCGAGACCAGCAGCACCGACACCACGCCCTACCTGATCGGCGGGACCGCCTTCCTCGGCATGGGCGCGGCGCTCCTGGTCAACGTCACACGGCGCCGCGAGGCGCACTAGGCCCTGTCCGGGCGATCATGAACGGCCCCTTCGCCGCCCGGCACGGCACCTCGCGGCGTTGCCGAAACGCCCACAGGAAACCACCCTGCGGGCATTCCGGCGCCTTGCGATGCACCGCACCGGACGACGCCGCCGTGACATCAGCCGCTGGCGCGGCGGGCGCCCATGATCGCCCGGACAGGACCTAGGCGTTACGCCAGCGGCCCCGTCACCGACTCGGCGGCCGCGCCGAGGCCCCCGGCCCGTACGAACTCGTACGCCGCCGCCAGATCCGGCGCCAGGAAGCGGTCCGGCCCGACCCCGGCGACACCGGCCTCACGGACCGCCTTCACGATCGCCTCGGTCGCGGGAGCCGCCTGCAGGACCTCGCTCCCCTGCACCCGGATCTCGATCGCCCGGGTCGCCGCGACCAGTTCGACGGCGATGATCCGCGCCAGGTTGTCCACCGCGTGCCGCAGCTTGCGGGCCGCCGACCAGCCCATCGACACATGGTCCTCCTGCATCGCCGAGGACGGGATCGAGTCCACCGAAGCGGGCACCGCGAGCCGCTTGTTCTCGCTCACCAGCGCCGCCTGCGTGTACTGCGCGATCATCAGCCCCGAGTCCACCCCCGGGTCGTCCGCCAGGAACGCCGGCAGGCCGTGCGAACGGCTCTTGTCCAGCAGCCGGTCCGTACGCCGCTCCGCGATCGACCCCAGGTCGGCGGCCGCGATGGCCAGGAAGTCCAGCACGTACGCCACCGGCGCGCCATGGAAGTTGCCGTTGGACTCCACCCGGCCGTCCGGCAGCACGACGGGGTTGTCCACCGCCGAGATCAGCTCCCGGTCCGCCACGAGGCGCGCATGCGCGAGCGTGTCCCGGCCCGCGCCTGCGACCTGGGGCGCGCACCGGATCGAGTACGCGTCCTGCACGCGCGGCGCGTCATCCTGGTGATGCCCCGTCAGCCCGGAGCCCTCCAGGACCTTGCGCATGTTCTCCGCGCTCGCCGCCTGCCCCGGGTGCGGGCGGATCGCGTGCAGCTCCGGCGCGAGCACCTTGCCGGTGCCGAGCAGCGCCTCCAGGGACAGCGCGGCGGTGATGTCGGCGGCGGTGAACAGCCGCTCCAGGTCCGCGATCGCCATCACCAGCATGCCCAGCATGCCGTCCGTGCCGTTGATGAGGGCCAGGCCCTCCTTCTCCCGCAGCTCGATCGGCTCGATACCGTGCGCCGCCAGCAGCTCCCCAGCGGGCCGTACGACCCCGTCCGGGCCCTCCGCCTCGCCCTCGCCCATCAGCACCTGCGCACAGTGCGCGAGCGGCGCCAGGTCCCCGGAGCAGCCCAGCGAGCCGTACTCATGGACAACGGGCGTGATCTGCGCGTTCAGCAGCGCCGCCATCGTCTCCGCGACGACCGGCCGCACCCCGGTGCGCCCCGAGGCCAGCGTCTTCAGCCGCAGGAACATCAGCGCCCGCACGACCTCGCGCTCCACCCTCGGGCCCATCCCGGCCGCGTGCGACCGTACGAGGCTCCGCTGCAGCTGCGCGCGCAGCTCCGGGCTGATGTGGCGCACCGCCAGCGCCCCGAACCCCGTCGACACCCCGTACACCGGCTCCGGCTTCGCCGCCAGCGCCTCGATCACCCCGCGCGACGCCGCGATCCCCGCCAGCGCCTCCGCCGACAGCTCGACCCTCGCATTGCCGCGCGCGACCGCCAGCACGTCCTGGGCCGCGGCCCCGTGAGCCCCGATGAGCACGTTTTGCATATCCATATTCACGCACCCTAGAGCCTGAATCGGTAACTGTCACGCGCAGGCTCCACCCGTTACCGCTCACCCACGCCCCCGGAACCGCCGCCGCTCCGCACCTATCCCGCACGCCACCCTCGCGGGCGCTCCGCTGGCATCGGGACGGCTGCGCCGGACTCCGTCCGCCGAAACGGGCAACGCCCCGCGCTACCCACGCCCCCGGAACCGCCGCCGCTCCGTTTCCGTCCCCGGCGGCTCGTCCGCCAGCCGCACCACCGGGTCCTCCGCCCCCGCCCGCCCCGCCACCACCGGCCGCTCGGATCCCAGCGCCTTGGCCCGGTACTGGGCCGCGTCGGCGAGCCGGAAGAGCCGCCGGGCGGACTGCACCGGCCCGATGCCGGCATCCGTGGAAGCCACCCCCACCGCGACGCCGTCCCCGAGCCCCAGCCGCTTCGCCCGCTCGCACAGCTCCTCCGCCACCCGCACCACCTCATCCGCCGCGACGCCCACCGTGAGCAGGCAGAACTCATCCCCGCCCAGCCGCGCCGCCAGGCTCCCCGGCAGCTCCGCCCCGCACAGCGACAGCACCGACCCGAACCCCACCAGCAGCCGGTCCCCGACCGCATGCCCCAGCTGATCATTGACCTTCTTCAGCCCGTTCAGGTCGCACACCACCAGGCTGACCGGCGCCCCCTCCTCCCGGTGCCGCTCGAACGCCTCCTCCAGCCGCGCGTCCACCGCCCGCCGGTTCGCCAGCCCCGTCAGCGGGTCCGTGAACGCCAGCCGCCGCACCTCCGCCAACCGCTCCGTCTGCGCGATCCCGGCCGCGATCAGCGCCGCCAGTACGGTCGCGAACTCCGCGTCCGCCCGGTCGAACACCGGCTTCCCGGTCGCCCGCGCCACATACAGCTCACCCCACGCCAGCCCGTGCAGCATGATCGGCGCCACCACGCACGACGACCGCCCGCGCCGCCGCAGCGCCGCCACCCGCTGATGGCAGTACGGCCCGCCGTTTACCGGCCCGCCCGCATCGGCCGTCTCCACCCACGCGTGCGGCTCCCCGCCCTCCGTCCACCGCCCGTGCAGAAACTCCACGATCTCCGGGAAGTCCGCCACCGAGTACACCTCGTTCCTCGGCTGCGGCTCCTCCCCCGGCGCCAGCTCCCCGTCATTCACCAGCACCCGCAGCCGCCCCCGGTCCCGCTCCCACCGCGACACCGCCGACATGCTCCCGCCCAGCGCCAGCCGCGCCGCCGCCGCCGCGGCCGCCACCGCCTCCATCGGCGTCCTGGCCGCCGCCACCACCCGCGCCAGCTCAGCCACAGCCCTCAGCCGCTCGTCACCTTCTTTTTTCAAGGCGAGTTCGCCTCCGCTGCGCTAAGCCACTGTCGACGGTCGATCGTGCTCACCCGCTCGTTCCTCGCGGCCTGCGCGCGTTCTCCCTTTCGACAGCGGCCGCTCCGCTTCGGCTCACTCGCCGACCGTCGGCCGCAGATCCCGGGCGGCCGTCAGCCGTCAGGTGGCCGAGGTGTTTGTACCAGTTTGGGCCATAACCCCCGCACAAGCGCGCGGCACGCTACTCCCCCCGGCCAGTCGGGCCGATGAGAGACGGCGGGGGAAGACAGGTACGAACGGGAGGGCCGGGGTCGCAGGGGTGGGGGTCCTGGACGCTCCGCATATTTGTGTGCGGCATGCCGGGCAGGACAGCGGTCGACCCGTCACGCACGTAAATATGTCGGTCCAGGACCCCCACCCCGGAGGCCCCGGACCGGCACCGAAACCCGAACCGGGCCTACTCCCCGGGCCACCTCGGCGTACGCCGCTCGTTGAACGCCGCCACGCCCTCCGCCCGGTCCCCGGAGAACGCCGTCGCGCGCCACGCCGCGTCCTCGATCTCCAGCCCGGCCCGCAGGTCGACCCCCTGCCCCAGCCGCAGCGCCCGCTTCGCCGCCCGCAGCCCAACCGGGGAGTTCGCAGCGATCCGCTCGGCCAGCGCGAGCGCCTCCGCACGGTCCTCGCCCTCCTCGGCCAGCACATCCACCAGGCCCAGGGCCAGCGCTTCCGCCGCCGGCACCCGGCGCCCGGTGAAAATCAGCTGCGCCGCCCGGGCCGCCCCCACCCTCCGCGGCAGCAGCTGCGTCCCCCCGCCGCCCGGGATCACCCCGACCGACACCTCCGGCAGCCCCACCACCGCCGTGGAGTCCGCCACGATCACATCGCACGCCAGCGCCAGCTCGAACCCGCCGCCCAGCGCGAAGCCATGCACCGCCGCGATCACCGGCATCGGCAACTCCAGCACGCCGGTGTACGCGCCCCGCGCGTAAGGCCGCTGCCGCACCAGATCCGCATCACTGAACGAATTGCGCTCCTTCAGATCCGCGCCGACACAGAACGCCCGCTCATGCGTCGAGCTGACCACGACCGCGCTGACCCCCCGGTCCTCCGCGAGGGCGGCGCACGCCGTGGCCAGCGCCCGCGCCATGTCCGTCGACACGGCGTTCATCGCCTTCGGCCGGTCCAGCACCAGCTCCGCGACCCGGTCGCCGTCACCGTGCCGCCGTACCGCCACCCACTCGCCGAACCGCTCTTCCTGGGGCATCCGCGGCCTCCACCCTCCGGGCATGTTGGTTAACGAACGTGAACCAACGTACCGGGCAAGGATCTGCCGGACAGGCCCTAACCGCCCCGCCGGGTCAGAAGCCAGGGCTCCACGACGCCGAGCCCTCGCACCGGCCGCCGCCACATCGGCTGCAGGGCGAAGCGGTACTTGTCCTCGGAGCCGGGGCTCACGTCGAGCTCGGAGACCGGTGCGTCGCCGCTCTCGCCCAGCGCCTGGGCGAGCTCGCCGTCGACCAGAACCGCGTCCCGGGGCGCTATCGACGTGAGCCGGCTCGCCAGATTCACCGTCGTACCGAAGACGTCGCCCATCCGCGTCGTGACCGTGCCGAAGGCCATGCCGACCCGTAGAGCGGGCATGGTCTCGTCACCGGTCATCGTCTCGATCAGCCGGAGCCCGATCTCGGCGGCCGTCCCCGGGTCATCGGCGACGTAGAGGATCTCGTCGCCCAGCGTCTTGATCAGCCGCCCGCCATGGGCGTGCACCTGGTCCGCCGCGGTCGTCTCGAAGGCCTCGACGAGCTCGCCGAGCTCCTCCTCCTCCAGGCGCCGGGTCAGCCGGGTGAAGCCGACCAGATCGGCGAAGCCGACCGCCAGCCGCCGGTCCACGGCCTCCTCGTCGTCGCTTCGCACGACCCGGCTCGTGGCTGCGGCGAGCTGCCGCCGCCAGACGTAGATCAGGAATTCCTCGAGCTCGGGCAACAGCAGCTCGACCAGCGGATACGCGACCTCGGCCCGGGTCATGCCCGGCTCGGGCGGCTCGGTCAGCTCCTCCAGGAAGGAATCGGTCTGCCATTCGGCGAGCCGGGCCGTGGTCTGGCCGGTGGAGCGGGCGACCTGGATGGCGGTGGGCTCGCTGATGAGCCCGGCCTCGACCAGGCCGGAGAGCCGCCGCAGGGCGATGACGTCGGCCTCGGTGAGGGCGATGGCCTGGCCGATGTCGGCGAAGCCCATCGCGCGCCAGAAGCGGGCGGCGAGCTCCACGGAGACGCCGGCCGTGCGGGCCGCCCGGAAGGGGGTGTACTGGCGCTCGGCGCCGAGGATCAGCTGCTCCAGACGCAGGGCGATGGGATCCTCGCCCGGGGCATGGCTGGCGGCGTGGCCGGAGGCATGGCTGAGGTCGTCGCCGGAGGCATCGCCGAGGGCGTCATGATCATCGGCGCCTCCGGCGCCCACCGCGTTCTCCACGGTCACCGCCCGCCCCCTCTTCGGTTCCTTGGGTCGGATGCCGCCTCAACGATACGACAGGTGTGCTGTAGCTCACTCTCACACATCGTTGCGCAGGTGTACGACATCGCCCGCGCCCACCGCCCGCTCGGCGCCGCCGGAGGAGATGACCAGCCGCCCGTCGTCGTCCACGGTCACCGCCGTGCCGGTCACCGCGTCGCCGCCCGGCAGCTCGGCCCGCACCGCCCGGCCCAGCGTCACGCACCCGGCGGCGTACACCGGCCGCAGCCGGCTGGCCTCGGGGTCGCCGCCCGCGGTACGCCATTCGCCGTACCAGTCGGCCAGGGAGCGCAGCACCGCCCGCAGCAGCGGATCGCGGTCGGTGCCCTTGGCCCCCGCCAGGGCCAGCGAGCCGGCCGCCGGGACCGGCAGCTCGTCCTCCCGCAGGGACACGTTCAGCCCGATGCCGATGACGACGCCGTCGTCCCCCGCCCGCTCGGCGAGGATGCCGCCGGTCTTGCGCTCCTCGCCGTCCACGGTGACCAGCAGGTCGTTCGGCCACTTCAGCCCGGTGTCGACGCCGCCCGCCCGCGACACCGCCGTGGCGGTCGCCACCCCGGCCAGCAGCGGCAGCCAGCCCCAGCGCTCGACGGGCACCCCGGACGGGCGAAGCAGTACGGAGAAGAAGAGCCCCGAGCGCGGCGGCGCCGTCCACTGCCGGTCGAGGCGGCCGCGCCCGGCGGACTGCTCCTCGGCGACGAGCACGGCGCCCTCCGCCGCCCCCGCCTTCGCCCGGGCGGCGAGGTCGGAGTTGGTCGAGCCGGTGCGTTCGACGACCGTCAGTTCGGTCCAGAAGCCGTCCGGGGTGACGATCGCGCGCTGCAGCGCCGCCGCGTTGAGCGGCGGCCGGTCCAGGTCGGACCAGCGGTTTGAGGTCATGTGGCCCACCCTACGAGCGGGAGTGTGTCGAACGCCGCACTGCTCGCCGAGCAGTCGCGCCGTTACGCTACGAAAACAGGGTTACTCGCCAGTCAAATGCGACCCGACGAGAGCAGGAGAGCCGCCTCCCATGGCCGAGCCGCAGTACGACATCCACACCACCGCTGGCAAGCTCGCCGACCTCCGCCACCGTATCGAGGAGGCGACGCACGCCGGCTCCGCCCGCGCGGTGGAGAAGCAGCACGCCAAGGGCAAGCTCACCGCCCGGGAGCGGATCGAACTGCTCCTGGACGAGGGCTCCTTCGTGGAGCTGGACGAGCTCGCCCGGCACCGCTCCACCAACTTCGGGCTGGACCGGACCCGCCCGTACGGCGACGGCGTCGTCACCGGCTACGGCACGGTCGACGGCCGCCCGGTCGCCGTCTTCTCCCAGGACTTCACGGTCTTCGGCGGGGCCCTGGGCGAGGTCTACGGCCAGAAGATCGTCAAGGTCATGGACTGGGCCCTGAAGAACGGCTGCCCGGTCATCGGCATCAACGACTCCGGCGGCGCCCGCATCCAGGAGGGCGTCAGCGCGCTCGGCCTGTACGGCGAGATCTTCCGCCGCAACACGCACGCCTCCGGCGTCATCCCGCAGATCTCGCTGATCGTCGGCCCGTGCGCGGGCGGCGCGGTGTACTCGCCCGCGATCACGGATTTCGTGGTGATGGTCGACCAGACCTCCCACATGTTCATCACCGGCCCGGACGTCATCAAGACGGTGACGGGTGAGGACGTCGGCTTCGAGGAGCTCGGCGGCGCGCGGGCCCACAACTCCGTCTCCGGCGTCGCCCACCACATGGCGGGCGACGAGAAGGACGCCATCGAGTACGTCAAGGCGCTCCTGTCCTACCTGCCCAGCAACAACCTCGAAGAGCCCCCGGCGTACGCGGCGGAGCCCGACGACCTGGCGCCGGACCCCGATCTGGACACCCTCATCCCGGACTCGGCCAACCAGCCCTACGACATGCACAAGGTCATCGAGCATGTCCTGGACGACGGCGAATTCCTGGAGACCCAGGCACTGTTCGCCCCCAACATCCTCACCGGCTTCGGCCGCGTCGAGGGCCGCCCGGTCGGCGTCGTCGCCAACCAGCCCATGCAGTTCGCCGGCTGCCTCGACATCGACGCGAGCGAGAAGGCCGCCCGCTTCGTGCGGACCTGCGACAGCTTCAACGTCCCGGTCATCACCTTCGTGGACGTCCCCGGCTTCCTCCCCGGCGTCGACCAGGAGCACACCGGCATCATCCGGCGCGGCGCCAAGCTGATCTACGCGTACGCGGAAGCCACGGTTCCGTTGATCACGGTCATCACGCGGAAGGCCTTCGGCGGCGCCTACGACGTCATGGGCTCCAAGCACCTGGGCGCCGACCTCAACCTCGCCTGGCCGACCGCCCAGATCGCCGTCATGGGCGCCCAGGGCGCGGTCAACATCCTGCACCGCCGCGAACTGGCCGACGCGGAGGACCCGGAGGCGCGGCGCGCCGAGCTCATGGCCGCGTACGAGGACACCCTGCTCAACCCGTACATCGCGGCCGAGCGCGGCTATGTCGACGCGGTGATCGTGCCGTCCGAGACCCGGGCTCACCTCGTCAAGGCGCTGCGCACCCTCAAGAACAAGCGCGAGAGCCTGCCCCCCAAGAAGCACGGCAACATCCCCCTCTAAGGAGCCCTCGATGGTCATAAAGGTCGAGCGAGGCAACCCCACCCCCGAGGAGCTCGCCGCCGTCGTCGCCCTCGTCCAGGCGCGGGCCGCGGCCGCTGCCACCGGCGCCGCCGACGGCCCGCGCCCCCTCGACGAGTGGGCCGACCCGGCCCGCAACGTCCCCACCCGCGCGCTCCACCCCGGCGGGGGCGCCTGGCGTGCCACGTACTGGCCGCGCTGACCGGGTTGCGGTGCGGGTTCCGGTGCCGGTCCGGGGCCTCCGGGGTGGGGGTCCTGGACCGACATATTTACGTGGGTGACGGGTCGACCGCTGTCCTGCCCGGCATGCCGCACACAAATATGCGGAGCGTCCAGGACCCCCACCCCTGCGACCCCGGCCCTCCCGCCCGTACCTGTCTTCCCTGCCGTCTCCCACCCCTGTGATCTCGGCCCTCCCGTTCGTGGTCCATGCCCCCGCTCCCCGGCACCCCAGGGGCGCGGGGAACTGCGCGAGAAACCGGGGTACGGGGTTACCGCGCGAAATAGGTCCGCGCCTGAGTACCCGTACTCAGGCGCGGGCCGTTACCGGGGCGCAACCTTGAAGACATGTTGTGGTCGGATCCACCCGAAGAGCCCCCCGAGGAGATGCGCCAGGCGCAGATGATGATGCGCCGCGCGATCCTGCTCATCGCGCTGGCCATGCCGATCATCATGCTGATCGTGGGCTGGCCGTTCTGAGGGGGTCATTACGATGGCGCCCATGACGAATCCCGCTCCCCGCCGCACCGTCGTACTCGCCTCCGCCTCCCCCGCGCGTCTCGGGCTGCTGCGGCAGGCCGGTCTGGATCCCAGGGTGATCGTGAGCGGGGTCGACGAGGAGGCCATCACCGCCCCGACGCCGGGCGAACTCGCCCGTGTGCTCGCCGAGGCGAAGGCGGACGTGGTGGCGGGACAGCTGTCGGACGGCGAGCTGGTCATCGGGTGCGACTCGGTCCTGGAGCTCGACGGGCAGGCGTACGGCAAGCCCGCCGACGCCGAAGAGGCCACGGCCCGATGGAAGTCCATGCGCGGGCGCGAGGGCATCCTTCAGACCGGCCACTGCGTGATCGACCTCGCCGGCGGCCGCCGCGTCTCCGCGACCGCGTCCACGACAGTGCGGTTCGGTACCCCCGATGACGCCGAGATCGCGGCTTACGTCGCCTCCGGCGAACCGCTCAGCGTGGCGGGCGCCTTCACCCTGGACGGCCGGTCGGCGCCGTTCCTGGACGGCATCGACGGCGACCACGGCAATGTGGTCGGCCTCTCGCTCCCGCTGCTGCGCCGCCTGCTGGCCGAGCTGGGCGTACGGATCACCGACCTGTGGACCAGTTCCTAGGCGGGAGCCGACGCGGCGGGGCCGGGCTCGTCATCGGCGGGGGCGGGGGCGGGGGCGGGGGCGCCGGTCCCGTACATGAACAGGCTGAGCACCACGAGCGCGAAGATCACCATCATCAGTGCGTACGCCGGCCATCCCACCAGCCCCACGACTGCCGCGCCCAGCACCACATGCAGCACCGCGGCCGAGATGAGCAGCAGCCGCCCGAGCCGTCCCGGGGCGCGGTCGTGGTGCGCCGTGCGTGCCAGCACCACCGCGCAGGAGATGAGGAAGACCGCGATCAGGCCCCCGGCGACCCACGCGCCGGCGGCCATCGCGGCGGGGTCGAGTCCGGCCAGGGACATGGACTGGTGGCGTACGGCGAGGCCCATCACCCAGTTGATGAAGGCGAGTCCGAATGCTTCCAGGACCAGCACCACAGCTGCCGTCGCGGCCACGCCTCGTCGCATGATGCCCCCTATTACCGCCGGTACCCCGCATCGAGAACGCTACTAACGGGTAGGTCCTGCGGCAAGAGTTCGGACAGCACCACCCTTACGGGGCGGTGATCGGGCAAAGTTTTCCCCGTGGCTTCGTGGAGTTCCCACAAATGGGAGACCCCGTCGGCCACGGTGGTACGCAGAGATCCAGCTCACTCAAGCGTGGCACAACCGCCCGGAGATATACGGCCGTAGCGTGGAATTACGCGGCAATACGACCCTGTTGCCGTGTCCGGATCACCCTACGTGTGGGCAAGCTCACCACTGGGGGTGCCTCGGCACGAAGTGTCACCAGTACCTAAACTCGGCTTGTTTCAAGGAGGGAGCCATCGTGCGCAAGGTGCTCATCGCCAACCGCGGTGAAATCGCAGTCCGCGTCGCCCGTGCCTGCCGGGACGCCGGGATCGCCAGCGTAGCCGTCTACGCAGAGCCCGACCGGGACGCGCTGCATGTCCGCGCGGCCGACGAGGCCTACGCGCTGGGCGGCGACACCCCGGCCGGCAGCTATCTGGACGTCGCCAAAGTCCTGGCCGCGGCCGCCGAATCGGGTGCCGACGCCGTCCACCCCGGCTACGGTTTCCTGTCCGAGAACGCCGAGTTCGCGCAGGCGGTGATCGACGCCGGGCTGACCTGGATCGGTCCCCCGCCGCAGGCGATCCGCGACCTCGGTGACAAGGTCGCCGCCCGCCACATCGCCCAGCGGGCCGGCGCGCCCCTGGTCGCCGGTACCCCGGACCCGGTCTCGGGCGCCGACGAGGTCGTGGCGTTCGCGGAGCAGCACGGCCTGCCGATCGCGATCAAGGCCGCGTTCGGCGGTGGCGGCCGCGGTCTGAAGGTCGCCCGCACGCTCGAAGAGGTCCCGGAGCTGTACGACTCCGCGGTGCGTGAGGCGGTGGCCGCCTTCGGCCGCGGCGAGTGCTTCGTGGAGCGCTACCTGGACCGTCCCCGGCACGTGGAGACCCAGTGCCTGGCCGACAGCCACGGCAATGTGGTCGTCGTCTCCACCCGTGACTGCTCGCTGCAGCGCCGCCACCAGAAGCTGGTCGAGGAGGCTCCGGCTCCCTTCCTCACGGATGAGCAGAACGCGGAGCTGTACCGCGCCAGCAAGGCCATTCTGCGCGAGGCCGGTTATGTCGGCGCCGGCACCTGCGAGTTCCTGGTCGCCCAGGACGGGCTGATCTCCTTCCTGGAGGTCAACACCCGTCTGCAGGTCGAGCACCCGGTCAGCGAAGAGGTCACCGGCATCGATCTCGTACGGGAGATGTTCCGTATCGCCGATGGCGAGGAACTGGGTTACGACGACCCGCCGCTGCGCGGCCACTCCTTCGAGTTCCGCATCAACGGCGAGGACCCGGGACGCAACTTCCTCCCGGCCCCCGGCACGGTGACGAAGTTCGCCCCGCCGTCCGGCCCGGGCGTCCGCCTGGACGCGGGCGTCGAGACCGGCTCGGTCATCGGCCCCGCCTGGGACTCCCTGCTCGCCAAGCTCATCGTCACCGGCGCGAGCCGCGAGCAGGCCCTGCAGCGGGCCGCCCGCGCCCTGGCCGAGTTCGAGGTGGAGGGCATGGCCACGGCCATCACCTTCCACCGCAAGGTCGTCGTCGACCCGGCCTTCACCAGCGACCCGTTCACCGTCCACACCCGCTGGATCGAGACCGAGTTCGTCAACGACATCCCCGCCTTCGCCGCCCCGGTGGCCGAGGACGAGGCCGAGGAGGCCGGCCGCGAGACCGTGGTCGTCGAGGTCGGCGGCAAGCGCCTGGAGGTCTCCCTCCCGGCCTCCCTGGGCATGACCCTCGCCCGCACCGCCGCCGCCGGCGGAGCCCGCCCCAAGCGCCGCGCCGCCAAGAAGGCCGGCGCCGCCGCCTCCGGCGACACGCTCGCGTCGCCCATGCAGGGCACCATCGTCAAGATCGCCGTCGAAGAGGGCCAGCAGGTCAACGAGGGCGACCTCATCGTCGTCCTCGAAGCCATGAAGATGGAACAGCCCCTCAACGCCCACCGCTCCGGCACCATCAAGGGCCTCGCGGCGGAGGTCGGTTCGTCCGTCTCCTCGGGTGCTGTCATCTGCGAGATCAAGGACTGACGGCTCATTTTCGGGGTCCAGGGGGCCTTGCCCCCTGGACCCCGGGGCTAGGCCCTTCTGATGGATCTCCGTGGGTGAAGGAGCGGGGTCTGGCGCCTGCGATCGCAAGGCGCCGGAGCGCCCACAGGGTGGTTTCCTGTGGGCGCTCCGGCAACGCCGCGAGCACTGGTGCCAGGGCACGCGACGCCACGGAGATCCATCAGAAGGGGCCCTAGGTGTATTGACCCGCAGGGTTGTTGACGCGGCTGATCGGGGGCTGGCCTTTGAGTGCGGTGTGGCTGCGATGGTGGTTGTAGCTGTGGAGGAAGTCTGTCAGGGCGGCTGTGCGCTGGTCGTTGCTGGTGTAGGGCTGTAGGTAGGCCCATTCGTCGAGCAGGGTGCGGTTGAAGCGTTCGACTTTGCCGTTGGTCTGGGGCCGGTAGGCGCGGGTGAGTTTGCCGGTCGCGTCCAGGTCGGTGAGGGCCTGCTTCCATTGGGTGCTTTTGCGGTAGGACCAGGCGTTGTCGGTCAGCACGCGTTCGATGCGGTGGATGCCGCAGGTGGTGAAGAAGGCGGCGGCCCGGCGGAGGAAGTCGGCGCAGGTGGCGGCTTTCTCGTCGGGGTGGATCTCGCTGTAGGCCAGGCGGGTGTGGTCGTCGACGGCGGAGTGGACGTAGTCGAAGCCGACGCCGGTCTTGGTGGCGCGGGAGGCCTGGCGGCCGAGTGTTTTGTGGCCGCCGCCGTCGGGGATCCGTCCGAGTTTCTTCACGTCCACGTGGATGAGCTCGCCGGGGCGGTCGCGTTCGTAGCGGCGGATGACCTGGCCGGTGGGGCGGTCCAGGAAGGCCAGGCGGTGCAGGCCGTGGCGGGTCAGGATGCGGTGCACGGTCGAGGCGGGCAGGCCCAGGATCGGGCCGATGCGGGCCGGGCCGAGCTTGCGCTCGCGGCGCAGACGGCAGACGTCCTGCTCGGTCGCGGCCGGGGTGCGGTGCGGGGTCGTGCGGGGACTGCTGGGCCGGTCGTGCAGGCCCGGCTCGCCCTCGGCCCGCCACCGGCGGACCCATTTGTGGGCGGTGGCGCGGGAGACACCCATCTCAGCGGCCACGTGGGCGACGGGCCGGCCCGAGGTGACACGCTCGACCAGCAGTCGCCTGCCGTGAACGGTCAGCCGGGCATTACGGTGGGACACGAAGACCTCCGGTGTGGTGCGGTCCTAGACAGCTCCACCACACCGGAGGTCTTCACCTTTGATCAAGCACGACACGTGTCAACAACGCTCGTGATCAATACACCTAGGCCCGGCTACGGGCCCTCAGGGTCGACAACAGCACGCACGCAAGCACCGCGAACCCCGCCGCCGTGCCCAGTGCCGCGATCACGCCGTGCGCGAACGCGTCCGGACCGCCGTGCCGCACCACCGTCCCGAACACCGTGACCTGCACCGACAGCCCGAGCGTGCCGCCGATCTGCTGGAACGTCTGCAGCAGCCCGGACGCGGACCCCGCGTCCCGCGGCTCGACCCCGGACAGGATCATCGTCGTGAGCGGCATCGTCACAAAGCCCAGCCCCAGCCCGACCAGGACCAGCGGCCCGGCGAGGCCGCTGACGTAGGCCTGCCCCGGGTCGAGCGTGGCGAGCCAGAGCATCCCGGCGAGCCCGACGAGCAGCCCGCAGACGGCCGTCCGCTTGGCGCCGAAGCGGGCGACGGCCCGTGGCGCGGTGCGGGCGGCGGCGAAGAGCAGCAGGGTCATCGGCAGGAAGGCCGCCCCCGTGCGCAGCGGGCTGAAGCCGCTGACCGTCTCCATGTACTGGGTGACGAAGTAGAAGATCCCGAACATGCCGGCCGGCAGCAGGAACCAGCAGCTGTACGCGATCACCCTGGACCGGTCGGCGAAGAGCCGCAGCACCACCAGCGGGCGTTCGACCCGGGTCTCGTTGACCAGGAAGGCCGCGAGCAGCAGCACGGCGGCGACGAAGCCGCCGATCGCCTGGCCGTCGCCCCAGCCTTGCTCGGCGACCCGGATGAAGGCGTACACCAGGGACGAGATGCCCAGGGTGCCGGTGATGGTGCCGGAGATGTCGAAGCGGCCGCCGCGGTGCCGGTCGGTCTCGGTGATGTGGCGCGGGGCGAGCAACAGGATCGCGGCGCCGATCGGGATGTTGATGAAGAAGATCCACCGCCAGGAGGCCCACTCGGTGAGTGCGCCGCCCAGGATGAGGCCGATCGACGACCCCGCACCGGAGACCGCGGAGAAGACGCTCAGCGCCCTCTGGCGCTCGCCGCCCTCGCGGAAGTTCGTGGCGATCAGTGCGAGCGTGCTGGGTGCGGCCAGGGCCGCCGAGGCGCCCTGGAGCAGGCGGGCCGCGAGCAGCGTGGCCGGGCCGGTGGCCAGGCCGCCGGCGACGGAGGCGACGGTGAACGCCGCCACCCCGGCCATCAGCGCCGTACGGCGGCCGACGAGGTCGCCGATCCGGCTGCCCAGGAGCAGCAGCCCGCCGAACGCGAGGATGTAGACATTCACCACCCAGGACCGGCCGGTGGTGGAGAAGCCCAGGTCATCGCCGATGCCGGGGATCGCGACGTTCACCACGGTCACGTCCAGCAGCAGCATCAACTGGGCGCCGACGATTGCGGAAAGGGCGAACAGGGGACGTTGTCGACGCATCGGCCCTGGTGTGCGGGCAGGCGTCATCGTAGGAAGGGAGGAACGGGGCATGGGACGTAAGCCTCCAGCGGAGAGCCCAATAAACGGAGGTTGCCTCCGCTCAATATACGGAGGTTGCCTCCGTATTTACAATGGGATTCTGGAGTCGTAAGGATTTCCCTGGCGGACACGCAAGGCGACGAGGACGGTGCCGATGACCACAGGCAAGCAGGCGGGCGCGCCCGCCGCCGCGGACCGTCTCCAGCGGCCGATGCGGGCCGACGCCCGGCGCAACTACGAACGGCTGCTCACCGAGGCCCGCCAGGCGTTCGTCGTCCACGGCACCGAGGCACCCCTGGAGGACATCGCCCGCCACGCGGGCGTAGGCATCGGCACCCTCTACCGCCACTTCCCCAACCGCTACGCCCTGATGGACGCGGTCTTCGAGGAGGAGACCCTCACCCTCACCGCCCGCGCCGGGTCCCTCCTGGAGGCGGAGTCACCGATCGGCGCGCTGCAGGAATGGCTGCGCGCCTACGCCGTCTACTCCGCGCAGTACCGCGGGCTCGCCGTGGCCCTGATGGAGGCCGACGAGGGCCGTATGCCCGCCTGCAAGGGCGCCCTCACCGCGGCCGGCGACCAGCTCCTCGTACGCGCCCAACAGGCGGGCGAGGTACGCGCCGATGTCGCCGTCGCCGACATCATGCGGCTGACCAGCGCCATCGTCGTCGCCGCCGAGCGCAACCCCACGGACCACCGCGGCACCTTCCAGCGCCTGATGGACCTAACCCTCGACGGCTACCGCGCCCGACCCTAGGGCGCGGGAACTGCGCGACCAGCCATCCACGGCCCGCGCGTGAGGAACCGCACAAGCCAAGCGCTAGCGGCGCCGCATGTCGGCGATGCGCTGCTCACCCGCGAGCTGCGCGGCGCGCAGCTGCGGCTGCGCGGGGTGCCCGGCGGCGTGTCCGGGGTGCGGATGCCGGCGGGGCCCCGGAACCGGCGGCAGCTCGCGCCGCCGACCACCGCCGGGCCCGCCCGGGGCGCCGTTCTCCAGGCCGTTGAGGGAGGCGACGGCGACGTGGACGCCCCGGTCGGCGAGCGCCTGGAGCTCGGTCGCGGCACGGTCGTCGCCCGGGGGCGGCTCGTCGGTGACGAGACGGGTGATCACATCCGTGGGCACGGTCTGGAACATCGTGTCCGTACCGAGCTTGGTGTGATCGGCCAGCACCACGACCTCCGACGCCGCCTGGACCAGAGCCCGGTCGACACTCGCGGAGAGCATGTTGGACGTGGACAGCCCGCGCTCGGCGGTCAGCCCGGCCCCGGACAGGAAGGCACGCGACACCCGCAGCCCCTGGAGGGACTGCTCGGCGCCACTGCCCACCAAGGCGTAGTTGGTACCGCGCAACGTGCCGCCGGTCATGACGACCTCGACCCGGTTGGCGTGTGCCAACGCCTGAGCCACCAGCAGGGAGTTGGTGACGACGGTCAGCCCCGGCACCCGCGCGAGCCGGCGGGCCAGCTCCTGCGTGGTGGTCCCGGCGCCGACCACGATGGCCTCGCCCTCTTCTACAAGACTGGCCGCGAGATCGGCGATCGCCGTCTTCTCCGCGGCCGCTAGATGGGATTTCTGCGGAAAGCCGGACTCCCTGGTGAAGCCACCCGGCAGCACCGCACCGCCATGCCGGCGGTCGAGCAGTCCTTCTGCCTCCAACGCCCGCACGTCCCGCCGTACGGTCACTTCAGAGGTCTGGACGACACGGGCGAGCTCACGGAGCGACACGGCCCCGTTGGCGCGCACCATTTCGAGGATCAGCTGGCGACGTTCTGCTGCGAACACGAAACTGACAGTAACGCCAATGACCATCCGCTATCAGCAGTTTGCGCCGATTAGCAGAAGTTGTTGGCGAAACCGGGCGGGAAGTGCTATACGGACACCTTCGGTTCTGCCCTAGAGCTCCGAGGACGACTTCCGGGTGTGCAACTGCCGCGCCACCTCGGCGATCGATCCCGACAGAGAAGGGTAGACCGTGAACGCGTTCGCGATCTGCTCGACCGTCAGATTGTTGTCGACCGCGATCGAGATCGGGTGAATCAGCTCGCTCGCCCGGGGTGACACGACCACACCGCCCACCACGATTCCCGTACCCGGGCGGCAGAACAGCTTCACGAAGCCGTCCCGGATGCCCTGCATCTTGGCGCGCGGGTTCCGCAGCAGCGGCAGCTTCACGCTGCGCGCCTCGATCAGGCCGCCGTCCACATCCGCCTGGGTGTAGCCGACGGTGGCGATCTCGGGGTCGGTGAAGACGTTCGACGAGACGGTCTTGAGGTTCAGCGGCGCCACCGCGTCGCCCAGGAAGTGGTACATCGCGATCCGGCCCTGCATGGCGGCGACCGACGCGAGGGCGAAGATCCCGGTCACGTCACCGGCCGCGTACACGCCGGGCGCGGTGGTCCGGGACACCTTGTCGGTCCAGATGTGGCCGGACTCCTTGAGCTTGACCCCGGACTCCTCCAGGCCCATGTTCGAGGTGTTCGGGATCGCGCCGACCGCCATGAGGCAGTGGCTGCCGGTGATGACCCGGCCGTCGGCCAGCGTCACCTCGACCTTGTCGCCGACCCGCTTGGCGGACTCCGCCCGCGAGCGTGCCATGACGTTCATGCCGCGCCGCCGGAAGACGTCCTCCAGCACGGCGGCGGCGTCCGGGTCCTCGCCGGGCAGCACGCGGTCGCGGGACGACACGAGCGTCACCTTCGAGCCCAGCGCCTGGTACGCCCCCGCGAACTCGGCGCCCGTCACACCCGACCCGACCACGATGAGCTCCTCGGGGAGCTCGTTCAGGTCGTACACCTGCGTCCAGTTCAGGATCCGCTCGCCGTCCGGCAGCGCGTCCGCCAGCTCGCGCGGCCGCCCGCCGGTGGCGATCAGCACGGCGTCGGCGGTCAGCGTCTCGCTGCTGCCGTCGGCTGCCTCCACGACGACCTTGCGCGAGCCGTCGATGGCCTGCATGCCGTCCAGGCGGCCCCGCCCGCGCATGACGCGGGCACCGGCGCGGGTGACGGAGGCCGCGATGTCGTGCGACTGGGCGAGCGCGAGGCGCTTCACCCGGCGGTTGACCTTGCCGAGGTCCACGCCCACGACCCGGGCTGCCTGCTCCAGGGGCGGGGTGTCGTCGGCCACGATGATGCCCAGCTCCTCGTACGACGAGTCGAAGGTGGTCATCACCTCCGCCGTCGCGATCAGAGTCTTCGACGGCACGCAGTCGGTCAGCACCGACGCCCCGCCCAGGCCGTCGCAGTCGACGACGGTCACCTCCGCGCCGAGCTGCGCGGCAACCAGCGCCGCCTCATATCCGCCGGGTCCGCCACCAATGATCACGATCCGAGTCACGTACCCCATTGTCCCGCACCCGCCACGTGATCACTGACCGGGGCCGCTTCCCCCCTCCCGTACCCTCGTGACCATGTCGCTCTACGCCGCGTACGCCGGCAACCTCGACGCCCGGCTCATGACCCGCCGCGCCCCGCACTCCCCCCTGCGCGGCACCGGCTGGCTCACCGGCTGGCGCCTCACCTTCGGCGGCGAGCAGATGGGCTGGGAGGGCGCGCTGGCGTCCCTCGTCGAGGACCCGCTGCACCAGGTCTTCGTCGGCCTCTACGACATCGCCCCCGTCGACGAGGAGTCGATGGACCGCTGGGAGGGCGTACCGCTGGGCATCTACCGGCGCACGATGATCCGCGTCGACACCCTGGACGGCGACATCCCCGCCTGGGCCTACGTCCTCAACGACTACGAGGGCGGGCTGCCCTCGGCCCGCTATCTGGGCGAGATCGCCGACGCGGCGGAGTCGGCGGGCGCGCCGCACGACTATGTGATGGAGCTGCGCAAGCGGCCCTGTTAGTCGTTGCGGTGACGCTGTTCAGTCCGGTGACAGCGGCTGCTCGGCCCAGATGGTCTTTCCCGTGGGGGTCTGCCGGCTGCCCCAGCGCTGCGTGAGCTGGGCGACCAGCAGGAGGCCGCGGCCGCCCTCGTCGTAGTCGTTCGCGCGGCGCAGGTGCGGTGAGGTGGAGCTGCCGTCGGACACCTCGCAGATCAGCGCGCGGTCGCGGATCAGCCGCAGCCGCATCGGCGGGACGCCGTACCGGATGGCGTTGGTGACCAGTTCGCTGACGACCAGTTCGGTGACGAAGGCGGCCTCCTCCAGCCCCCACCGCGACAGCTGCTCCACCGCGTTCTGCCGGGCGGTGGCCACCTGCGCGGGATCCGGCGACAGGTCCCAGGCGACCGCCCGGTCGGCGCCCAGGGCGCGGGTCCGGGCCAGCAGCAGGGCCACGTCGTCGCTGGGCTGCTCCGGCAGCATGGCTTTGAGCACCGCGTCGCACATGGCCTCCAGCGAGCCGCCCGGGCCGGCCAGCGCCCGGCGCAGTTCGGCGGTGCTCTGGTCGATGTCGCGGCCTCGGTCCTCGATCAGCCCGTCGGTGTACAGGGCGATCACCGAGCCCTCGTCCAGCTGGAGTTCCGTCGACTCGAAGGGCAGTCCGCCGATCCCCAGCGGCGGCCCCGCGGCCATGTCGACGAGTTCCACCGTGCCGTCGGGGCGCAGGACGGCGGGCGGCGGATGTCCGGCGGCGGCCAGCGTCAGGCCGCGCGACACGGGGTCGTAGACCGCGTACAGGCAGGTCGCGCCCAGTTCCGCGATGTCCTCGCCGGCGCTGTCGTCGGTCGACAGGTGGACGACCAGGTCGTCCAGGTGGGTGAGGAGCTCGTCCGGCGGCAGGTCCACGTCGGCGAGGGTGCGCACGGCGGTGCGCAGGCGTCCCATGGTCGCCGAGGAGTGGATGCCGTGGCCCACCACGTCGCCGACGACCAGGGCGATCCGGCTGCCGGACAGCGGGATCACGTCGAACCAGTCGCCGCCGACGCCCGCCACGGAGTCGGCCGGGAGATAGCGGTGGGCGACCTCCACGGCCGCCTGCCGGGGCAGCCGCTGCGGCAGCAGGCTGCGCTGGAGGGTCAGCGCGGTCGCCCGCTCCCTGGCGTATCTGCGGGCGTTGTCCACGCAGACGGCGGCGCGGCTGGCCAGTTCCTCGGCCAGGGAGACGTCGTCGGCGGTGTACGGGTCCGGGCGTACGGCCCGTGCGAAGACCGCGACGCCCAGCGTGGTGCCACGGGCCAGCAACGGCACCGCCAGCAGCGAACGGGCGCTCCTGCTGTGCTTGCGGGTCATGGCGGCCCGCGCGTTGTGCTCCTCGATCCACCGCTCCAGGTCAGGGTCCCCGGCCTGGCTGAGCACCGCCCGCCCGGTGGCGAGGGCGTGGGCGGGAGGCGAGAACGGCGGGTAGGTGTCGATCTCCCCGACCGGGACGGCGGCCTCCGTTCCCGTCCCGGGGCCGCCCCAGTGCGCGGCCCGGCGCAGCACGACATCGGTGTGCACCTCGGCCGAGGAGGGCTCTTCCGCCCTCAGCGTCCAGTCGAACAGGTCGACGCTGGCGAAGTCGGCGAAGCGGGGCACGACCAGCTCCACTAGTTCCTCGGCGGTCCGGACCACGTCCAGCGTGGTGCCGATGGAGGTCGCGGCCTCGTTCAGCAGGGCCAGCCGCTGCCGGGCCCAGTGCTGCTCGCTGCTGTCGAAGGCCGCCGTGCCGACCGCGACCAGCTTCCCGAAGGCGTCCCGTACGGGCCACATCTCCACGTTCCAGGCGTGCTCGCGGCCGCCGGGCTTCGGAGCGCCGTAGCCCTCGAAGCGCACGGGATTCCCGGTCCTGAGCACCTCGCGCTGGTGCTGGAGGTAGCGCTGCGCGGACGGGTCGAAATCCGGCAGGATCTCCCGGAGGGACCGCCCCAGCAGCGACGCCTCGGCGAATTCGGTACTCAGGCCGGCCGTGGTGTTGAACCGCATGATCCGTTGCCCGGTGTCGAACGCGGCCATCGCCACGGACGCCTGCTGGAACACCTGCTCGGCCACCGTGGGCTCCAGCGCACCCGCCGCGGTCGCGGTGACGAGGTAGCCCTGCGGTGCGCCCTCGCCGTCGAGCAGGGGAAAGGCCCGCAGGGCCAGGTCGATGACGTGCCCGTCCCGGCGCCGGAGGGCGACCTCGGCGGCCAGCACGGCCAGTGCCTGGCGCGACGGCGGACCGCCGGCCAGCAGCTCTGCCGCCGCACGCCCCACGACCTCCTCGGCCGCGTAGCCTGTCAGCCGCTGTGCCCCTTCGCTCCACCCCGTCACAACGCCCCATGGGTCGACGAGCGCCACGGGGTCGGGATGCACCATATGGTCAACAATGAACCAATTGTCACCCTGCTTCAACCCGGCGGACGGACCCGGCCAGGGGCGACCCGGGGCCGGGGCCGGAGGGAGCGCGGAGATCCGGGAGGAGGACGGGAGGGGGACGGTCAATCGTGGGTTCCTACGAAAAACCCCGGCCCAGTACATAGGACGTCTACGCGCGTAGGCCTTTACCGGTTACCCTCGTGCACGTGAACTCCTCCCCAACCTCCGACATCACCGGCGGCCCGCAGGCCGACCCCCACGCGGCCGCGGAAGCGGCAGCCGCGCGGCTGCGCGAGCTGACCGGTGGAGAGACCCATGACGTGGCCCTGGTAATGGGCTCCGGATGGGTCCCCGCCGCCGATGAGCTCGGGGCGGCCGAGTACGAATTCCCGATCACCGAACTGCCCGGCTTCCCGGCGCCCGCCGTGGCCGGGCACTCCGGCAAGGTGCGGTCGGTCCGGATCGGCGGCGTGCGCGCGCTGATCTTCCTGGGCCGCAACCACCTGTACGAGGGCAAGGGCGTGGCGACCGTCGTGCACGGTGTGCGCACGGCCGTCGCCGCGGGCTGCAAGACCGTCGTGCTGACCAACGGCTGCGGCGGCCTGCGCCAGGGGATGTACCCCGGGCAGCCGGTCCTGATCAGCGACCACATCAACCTCACCGCGACCTCCCCGATCATCGGGGCGAACTTCGTGGACCTGACCGACCTCTACTCGCCCCGCCTGCGCGCGCTGTGCAAGGAGGTCGACGGCACCCTCGAAGAGGGCGTGTACGTGCAGTTCCCCGGCCCGCACTACGAGACCCCGGCCGAGATCGGCATGGTCCGGGCGATCGGCGGCGAGCTGGTCGGCATGTCGACCACGCTGGAGGCCATCGCCGCGCGGGAGGCGGGCGCCGAGGTACTCGGCATCTCGCTCGTCACCAACCTGGCCGCCGGTATGACCGGCGAGCCGCTCAACCACGAAGAGGTCCTGGAGGCCGGCCGCGACTCGGCGGCCCGGATGGGCTCCCTCCTCGCCCAGGTGCTGAACCGCCTCTGACCCTACGGACGGTTGCCGGGCGCGGCCCCCGGGTACCCGTCCCGACACACCACCACCCCGTAACAACCCCGTACCGCCCCGTACAAGACACAGCAGGAGCATGACGTGGCAGCAGCAGAGCTGATCCAGCAGGCGCGCACCTGGCTCGCCGAGGACCCCGACCCGGACACCCGGGCCGAGCTGGAGACCCTGCTGGCGGCCGTCGAATCCGGTGACGCCGCCGGTGAGGCTGCCGCCGCCGACCTCGCCGCCCGTTTCGCCGGCACGCTGCAGTTCGGCACGGCGGGGCTGCGCGGCGAGATCGGCGCGGGCCCGATGCGGATGAACCGCTCGGTCGTCATCCGGGCGGCGGCCGGCCTGGCCGCGTACCTCAAGGCCAACGGCAATGCGGGCGGCCTGGTGGTGGTCGGCTACGACGCCCGCCACAAGTCGTACGACTTCGCCCTCGACACCGCCGCCGTCATGGTCGGCGCCGGCCTGCGCGCCGCCGTGCTGCCGCGCCCGATGCCGACCCCGGTGCTGGCCTTCGCCATCCGTCACCTGGGCGCGGTCGCGGGCGTCACCGTCACCGCGAGCCACAACCCGCCCCGCGACAACGGCTACAAGGTCTACCTCGGCGACGGCTCGCAGATCGTGCCGCCCGCCGACTCCGGCATCGCGGCCGGGATCGACGCGATCCGCTCGCTGACGGAGGTCCCGCTGGCGGCGGACGGCTGGCAGATCCTGGGCGACGAGGTGCTGGACGCCTACCTGGCCCGTACGTCCTCCGTGGTGGACACCCACTCGCCCCGCGATGTCTCCGTGGTCTACACCCCGCTGCACGGGGTCGGCCGCGAGACCCTTACCGCCGCCTTCAAGAAGGCGGGCTTCCCGGCCCCGACCACCGTCCCCGAGCAGGCGGACCCGGATCCGGACTTCCCGACCGTCGCCTTCCCCAACCCGGAAGAACCCGGCGCGATGGACCTGGCCTTCAAGTCCGCCCAGTCCATCGGCCCGGACATCGTCATCGCCAACGACCCCGACGCCGACCGCTGCGCCGTCGCCGTCCCGGACCGCACCTCCCCGTCCGGCTGGCGCATGCTCCGCGGCGACGAGGTCGGCGCCCTCCTGGCCACCCACCTCGTCCACAAGGGCGCCACCGGCACCTTCGCCGCCAGCATCGTCTCCTCCTCCCTGCTGTCCCGCATCGCCGCCGACGCGGGCCTGGAGTACGCGGACACCCTCACCGGCTTCAAGTGGATCGCCCGCGTGGACGGCCTCCGCTACGGCTACGAAGAGGCCCTCGGCTACTGCGTCGACCCCGAAGGCGTCCGCGACAAGGACGGCATCAGCGCCGCCCTCCTCATCGCCGAGCTCACCGCCGAGCTCAAGCAGCACGGCCGCACCCTGACCGACCTGCTCGACGACCTCGCGCTGCGCCACGGGCTCCACGCCACCGACCAGCTCTCCGTCCGTGTGGCCGACCTGTCGCTGATCGCCGACGCCATGGCCCGCCTGCGCGAGGCTCCCCCCACCGCTCTGGCCGGGCTGCCCGTCCTCACCGCCGAGGACCTCACCAAGGGCACCGCGGACCTCCCGCCCACCGACGGCCTGCGCTACCACCTCTCCGGCACCCCCGCCTCCGGCGTCTCCGCCGCCCGCGTCATCGTCCGCCCCTCCGGCACCGAGCCCAAGCTCAAGTGCTACCTGGAGGCCGTCGTCCCCGTCACCGGCGCCGAGGGCCTGACCACGGCCCGCGCCCGCGCCGGAGCCGTCCTGGCGGCCCTGAAGGCCGACCTGTCGGAGGCGGCGGGCATCTGACGCCGAGTGAGTAGCACCGGGCCCCTGCAGTCACCGCGGGGGCCCGGCGTACTTCCCCGTTCCCCGGGTCAGAAGACGAACGGCCCCGGGTCCTGGACGGTCGTGGCCTGGCAGGTCACGGTGACTCCCAGGTACAGGACCGACAGGGAGTACGCGTCGCCGGTGGCCAGGTAGGAGTCGAGGCTGTCGCCCGAGGCGACCGTCCCGGTGAGCGGCCCGACGGTGATCGGGTCCCCGGACGCCATGGCGGGGTTGACCGTGCCGGTGAAGTGGGTCTGGGTGTCGCCGCCGTTGAGGGTGAGCGCCAGGTCGCTGGCGAGCGTGTTCTCGCCGATGGCGATGGGCGCTGTCAGGGCCGTGCTCAGTGTGATGGTGGCGGTGTCACCGTCCTGGGTCGCGGTGAGGGTGGCGGCGCCGCCGCCCCAGATGCCGCAGTCGTAGGTGGCGGAGGCCGATTCCGGCGTGACCGCTACGGCGCTCGGCGCGAGAGCCAGTAGCGCGGCCGCGGCCACTGTGAAGCCGATGCCTAACCTGGTGCCTTTCATGGGGGATCCCTTCGCTGTTGCTGCGGCCATATCTGACGGGTCGTCGGATACGGCAGCGCTCATTGATGCGCGAGGATCTAGAGAGAGCAAGGGAGACGCTTACCGGACCGTACGATTCCGGCCACTTCCCCTGGCGCCCGGCCGCGTTCCACAGGGCATGATTCTTTCGCAGTATCTTTACATCGCATCCTTGAATGTTTAAGTGGATGCGATAGCGTCCAGTGGATGAAAGCGCACATAACTCCCTTGCACAGACCGGGACTTGCCGATCTGGCGAGCCTTGTCCGCGCGCCTGCGGCTCTCAGCGTCCCCGGTGACGTACTGGCCGGAGCCGCCGCGACCGGCCGGCCCGACTGGCCCCGGACACTGGGCATGACGGCCTCCTCGGTCTGCCTGTACTGGGCGGGCATGGCCCTCAACGACTACGCCGACGCCGCCGTCGACTCCGTGGAACGGCCCGGCCGCCCCATCCCCTCCGGCCGGGTGCCACGGCGCACCGCACTGAGCACCGCGAAAGGGCTCACGGCCGCCGGACTCGGCCTCGCCGCGCTGTCGGGCGGACGCCGGGGCCTGGCGGTGGCGGTACCGCTGGCCGGGGTGGTGTGGGCGTACGACCTGGCGCTGAAGTCCACTCCGGCCGGGCCGGCGGCGATGGCCGGGGCCCGCGCCCTCAATGTGCTGGCCGGGGCACGCGAGATCCGCCCCGCCCTGCCCGCCGCGCTCGCGGTGGGAGCGCACACATACACGGTCACGCTGCTGAGCCGCCACGAGGTGGGCGGCGCCCCGGCCTCCGTGCCGGCGGCGACTCTGGCGGGCAGCACGGCGGTCGGGCTGGCCGCCGCGGCCTTCCCGTGGCGCCGGTCCGGCACGAGGGCCGGACGGGCCGGGGCCGCTGTCGCGGCGGCCGGGTATGTGGCCGCGTACGGACGGGCGCAGGCCGGGGCCCTTCGCGATCCCTCGGCGGGCAATGTACGGCGGGCCGTGGGCTCGGGCATCCTCGGGCTGATCCCGCTGCAGGCCGCGCTGACGGCCGGGGCGGGCGCGGTGGGCGCGGCCGCCGTACTGGCCACGGCGCACCCGCTGGCCCGGCGGCTGTCCCGGAAGGTGTCGCCCACATGACGGCGCCCGCGGCCCCGGCGTCCGGGTCACCAGCGTCCGGGACCCCCACGCCCGGGATGCGCTTCGGGTACGGCACCAACGGCTTCGTCAACCACCGGCTCGACGATGTCCTGACCATCCTCGCCGACCTCGGCTACGACAACGTTTCCCTCACCCTCGACCACGGCCATCTCGACCCGTACGCCGACGACCTGCCCCGTCGGGTGGCGGCGCTGGCCCGGCGGCTGGACCGGCTCGGGCTGTCGGTGATGGTCGAGACCGGCGCGCCGTATCTCCTGGACCCGTGGGGCAAGCACCTGCCCAACCTGATGTCCGGCCCCGAAGGCACCTCGCGCCGCGTGGACCTGCTGGAACGCGCCATACGCATCGCCGCCGACCTCGGCTCCCCCGTCGTCCACCTGTGCAGCGGCCCGGCCCCCGACGGGATCCCCGGCGCCGAGGCCTGGGACCGGCTCACGGCCGGCTGCGAGGCGGCCCTGAAGACCGCGGAGGCGTACGGCATCGCGCTGGCCTTCGAGCCGGAGCCGTACATGTTCATCGACGTGGTGGACCGCTGGCTGGAGCTGAGCCGCAGGCTGGGCGGGCACGAACTGTTCGGCATCACGCTGGACATCGGCCACGCCCACTGCGTCGAGGAGATCCCGCTGCTCGACTGCGTAACGCTCGCCGCCCCCCACCTGGCGAACGTGCAGATCGAGGACATGCGGCGGGGCATTCACCAGCATCTGGAATTCGGAGCCGGAGAGATCGACTTCCCGCCCGTGCTCGCGGCCCTCGCCGCGACCGGTTACCGGGGCCCGGTATCCGTGGAGATCCAGGGCGCCGCCCTGGACGCCCCCGAAGTGGCGCGCAGGTCAATGGAGTTCCTGCGCACCGCGACGGCCGCCGCCGCCTCGGCAGCCGTCTAGCCCGACGCACCACCCGTACAGCCGGTGCCACCCGCACCACCCCGTCCGTTCCCCGCACGACGCGACCCGGCCCGTCCCCACGGAGCCGCATTGCGCGGGCCCCCTCCAGAGGAACAGGGCAATGCCAACCGAGCACATCGAACACCCCGAGCACACCGAACCGCATCCTCATGACATCGCGCGCGACGTGCTGCGTCCCGCGCTCGACCTCCAGCTCACAGGACCCGCGCTGACCTGGCTGGATGCCGCCGTCACCCGCGCCGCCGGCGACCCTTCGTCGCTGCGGGCCGACTTCCCCGCCGCCGGGCGCGGCTGCGGCCGTGGGCCGCTCGCCGGAACCGCCTGGCTCGTCGAGGACGCCGCCCGCGCGCTCCTGCTGACCGCGCTGCCGCTGTCCGGCCCCGCGCTCGCCGCCGAGGCGGCCGTGCTGTACGAACGCGGCGACTCCGCCGAGCGGCGCGCGGTGCTGCACGCGCTGCCGCTGCTGGACGCCGCCGACCCCGGATTCACCGGGCTCGGCCTGCCGTTGGTCCGCGACGCGCTGCGCAGCAACGACACCCGGCTGATCGAGGCGGCCCTCGGCCCGTACGCCGCCCGGCGGCTGCCGGACGACGAATACCGGCAGGCTGTCCTGAAGTGCGTCTTCTGCGAGATCCCGCTGGCCCGGGTCGCCGGTCTGGCGGACCGCGCGGACACCGAACTGGCCCGGATGCTCGCCGACTTCGCGGACGAGCGGATCGCCGCGGGCCGCGAGGTGCCGGACGACATCGGGCCCGTCGTCCGCCGCTTTCCCCACGTGCTGACGGGAGCCGTGTGATGCGTATCTTCGACCCCCACATCCACATGACCTCCCGGACCACCGACGACTACGAGGCGATGTACGCGGCCGGTGTCCGGGCCGTCGTCGAGCCGTCCTTCTGGCTGGGCCAGCCGCGCACCTCGGTCGGCGCCTTCACGGACTACTTCGACGCCCTCCTCGGCTGGGAGCCCTTCCGGGCCGCCCAGTTCGGCATCGAGCACTTCTGCACCATCGCGCTGAACCCGAAGGAGGCCAACGACCCGCGCTGCCTGCCGGTCCTGGACGAGCTGCCCCGTTACCTGGCCAAGGACCGGGTCGTCGCGGTCGGCGAGATCGGCTACGACTCGATGACCCCGGAGGAGGACAAGGCGTTCGCCGCCCAGCTCCAGCTCGCCGTCGAGCACGACCTGCCGGTGCTGGTCCACACCCCGCACCGCGACAAGGCCGCCGGGACCCGCCGCACGCTGGACGTCGTACGCGAGTCGGGCATCGCGCCGGAGAGGGTGCTGGTCGACCACCTCAACGAACTGACCGTGGGCATGGTCGCCGACGCGGGCTGCTGGATGGGCTTCTCCATCTATCCGAGGACCAAGATGAGCGAGGACCGCATGGTCCGCATCCTCCGCGACCACGGCACCGGCCGGATGCTGGTCAACTCCGCCGCCGACTGGGGCCGCAGCGATCCGCTCAAGACCCGGAAGACGGCCGACGCCATGCTGGCCGACGGCTTCGACTCCGAGGCCGTGGACACCGTGCTGTGGCGCAATCCGGTCGCCTTCTACGGGCAGAGCGGCCGCCTGGAGCTGGAGGACCTGACGCCGGAGGGCCTGGCCCCCGACCCCTCGGCGCTCTTCGAGGGCAACTCGGTCAAGCGCGGCGGGGAGTGAGCGGCCATGCGATTCCGGCACTCCGACGGCACGGCCGTCCACCTCGCCTACTGCAGCAATGTGCACACCGCCGAGGACCTGGACGGTGTGATCGCCCAGCTCGCGCAGTACGCCGAACCCGTCCGTGAGGAGCTCGGCGCCGACCTGCTGGGCATCGGCCTGTGGCTGGCCCGCGACGTGGTGACCGAACTGGCCGCCCGGCCCGAGGCGGTGACCCGGCTCCGGTCGGAGCTGGGGGCGCGCGGTCTGGAGACCGTCACGCTCAATGCCTTCCCCTACGCGGGCTTCCACGACGAGGTGGTGAAGAAGAAGGTCTATCTGCCCGACTGGGCGGACGAGGAACGGCTTGCCTACACCCTGGACTGCGCCCGCGTGCTGACCGGGCTGCTGCCCGAGGACGCCGAGCGCGGCAGCGTCTCCACGCTGCCGCTGGCCTGGCGCACTTCCTGGCCGACGGAGCGCGCGGATGCCGCCCGGCGGGCCCTGGACCGGCTCACGGAAGGGCTGGCCGGACTGCACCGGGAGACCGGGCGGCGGGTCCGGGTCGGCTTCGAACCGGAGCCCGGCTGCGTGGTGGAGACCACCGTGCAGGCGGTCCGGGAGTTGCGCGGGCTCGACCCCGAGTGGCTCGGGGTGTGCCTGGACGCCTGCCATCTCGCAGTGCAGTTCGAGCGGCCGGGCGCGGCGCTGCGGCGGCTCGCGGACGCGGGCCTGCCGGTGGTAAAGCTCCAGGCCTCGGCCGCGCTGCAGGCCGACGATCCGTCGGACCCGGCGGCCCGCGCCGCCCTGGAAGGGTTCGCCGAGGAGCGGTTCCTGCACCAGACGCGGACGGCCACCCTGGCCGGGGTCAGCGGTGTGGACGACCTGCCCGAGGCCCTGGCGGGCGGACTGGACCCGGGCGCGGCCTGGCGGGTGCACTTCCACGCCCCCCTGCACGCGGAACCCGAGCCGCCACTGCGGACCACCACGCCGGAGCTCGCCGACGTACTGGGCTGGCTGCTCGGCAAGGAGCGGGCGCTGTGCGACCACATCGAGGTGGAGACGTACACCTGGTCCGTTCTGCCGGAGGCGCTGCGCCCCGACGGTCCCCAGGGCCTGGTCAGGGGCATGGCCGCCGAACTGGCCTGGACCCGGGACCTGATGCTGCGCCTGCGCCTGACCGCCGACTCCGCCCAGCACAGTACGCAGCGCAGTACACAGCAGAAGGAGACCGTCGCATGACCCGGCTCGTCGTCCTCGACATCGCGGGGCTCACCCCGCGGCTCCTGCGCCATATGCCGTCGGTGTCCGCCCTCGGCGAGCGCGGCTTCCGGGCCCGGCTCGACACCGTGCTGCCCGCCGTGACCTGCACCGTCCAGTCCACCTTCCTCACCGGCGCGCCGCCGCGCGACCACGGGGCCGTCGCCAACGGCTGGTACTTCCGCGACCTCGGCGAGGTGCTGCTGTGGCGGCAGCACAACGCCCTGGTCGGCGGCGAGAAGCTGTGGGAGACCGCCCGCCGCTCCGACCCGGGCTACAAGGTCGCCAACATCTGCTGGTGGTACGCGATGGGGGCCGACGTCGACCTCACCGTCACCCCCCGCCCCGTCTACTACTCCGACGGCCGCAAGGAGCCCGACTTCTACTCCTGGCCGCCCTCTCTCCACGACGAGCTCACCGACCGCCTCGGCCCCTTCCCCCTGTTCACCTACTGGGGCCCGAACGCCGGAATGCCGTCCACCCAGTGGATCCTCGGCGCCGCCCGCCAGGTCTTCGACGAGCACCGCCCCGACCTGACCCTGGTCTACGTACCCCACCTGGACTACGAGCCGCAGCGCTCCGGCCCCGGCTCCCCCGCCAGCGCCCGCGCCGCCCGCGAGCTCGATGCGGCGCTCGCCCCGCTGATCGACCACTTCCTGCGCGAGGGCGCCACCGTCGTCGCCCTGAGCGAGTACGGCATCGCCCCCGCGAACCGCCCGGTCGACATCAACCGTGCGCTGCGCCGGGCCGGGCTGCTCCAGGTCCACACCCAGGACGGAATGGAGTACCTGGACCCGTGGACCTCGCGGGCTTTCGCGGTCGCCGACCACCAGGTGGCGCACATCTACGTACGCGACCCGGCCGACACCGAGGAGGTGGCCGGGATCGTCGCCGCCCTGGACGGCGTGGACGAGGTGCTGGACGAGGCCGGCAAGGCCAAGCACTCCCTGGACCACGAGCGCTCCGGCGAGCTGGTGGCGGTCGCGGCGGCGGACTCCTGGTTCACCTACTACTACTGGCTGGACGACGACCGGGCCCCGGACTTCGCCCGCCAGGTCGAGATCCACCGCAAGCCCGGCTACGACCCGGCGGAGCTGCTGTGGGACCCGGCCGTCCCGGCGCTGAAGCTGCGGGCGGCCGGCCAGGTGGCCCGCAAGAAGCTCGGCATGCGCTACCGGATCCGCACCGTCCCACTCGACCCGTCCGGGATCCGCGGCAGCCACGGCCGCCTGCCCGACGACCCGCAGGACAGCCCCGTACTGCTCTGCTCGCAGCCCGAGTCCGCCGGACAGACCCTGGACGCCATAGCCGCCACCGACGTCAAGGGCCTGCTGCTGCGGCTGGCCGGCCTCCCCGCCACCGGAGACGGCGCCGCAGGAGACGACCATGTCTGAAACCACCCTCCCCCCACTGCCCATGCAGCGCACCGCCCTGCTCCACCCGCCCGCCGAGTACGCCCGGCTGCGCGAGCAGAGCCCGGTCAGCCGGATCGCCCTGTGGGGCGGCAACACCCCCTGGCTGGTCACCCGCCACGAGGACGCCCGCACCGTCCTGGCCGACCCCCGCTTCAGCTCCGAGAACTTCCGCGAGGGCTTCCCCGGCCTCCAGCCGACCCCGCCGCCGCGCTCCCCCGGCCAGCTCTTCGCCATGGACCCGCCCGACCACACCCGGCTGCGCC
Organism: Streptomyces sp. NBC_01537; assembly: GCF_045040445.1. NCBI lineage: Bacteria > Bacillati > Actinomycetota > Actinomycetes > Kitasatosporales > Streptomycetaceae > Streptomyces > Streptomyces sp. NBC_01537. The sequence continues at coordinate 3,728,114 of NZ_CP109392.1, forward strand.
GGATGCTCATCCCCGACTTCACCTTCCGCCGCGTGGAGGAACTGCGGCCGTCCATCCAGCAACTGGCCAACGGCCTGATCGACGACCTGCTGGCCAAACACCCTGCCGGGGCAACCGTCGATCTGGTCGAGCACTTCACCCTGCCACTGCCCCTCCTCGTCATCTGCGAGCTGCTCGGTGTGCCCTACACCGACCGGGAGTTCATCCACCAGCAGGCCGCCGCCTTCGCCACGGTCACCGCCGGCCCCGAAGCGATGCGGGCGGGCTGGGCCGCGCTCTTCGGCTACCTCTGCGAACTCCTCGCCGACAAGTCCCGGCGCCCCGGCGACGACCTGCTGAGCAGGCTCGCGACCGAACGCGTCGCCACCGGTGAGGCCACCGCCGCCGAGGCCGCCGGCATGACGGTGCAGCTCCTCATCGCCGGCCACGAGACAACGGCCGGCATGCTGTCCCTGGGCGTCGTGACGCTGCTGACGCACCCCACGCAGCTCTCCGCACTGCGGGCCGACCCCGAGCTGGTGCCCGGCGCGGTGGAGGAACTTCTCCGCTACCTCACCGTGGTCCATATCGGGATGCGCAGGATCGCCACGGAGGACGTGGAACTCGGTGGCGTCACCATACGGGCCGGCGAAGGTGCGGTCGTCTCCCTCCAGGCCGCCAACCGCGACCCGGAGGCCTTCACCGACCCCGACGCCTTCGACATCACCCGCGATGCCCGTCACCACATCGCGTTCGGACACGGCCTGCACCACTGCCTCGGCCAGTCGCTGGCCAGGGCCGAACTGCAGATCGCGCTGCCCGCGCTGCTGAGCAGGCTTCCGTCGCTTCGGCTGGCGAAACCCGTGGCGGAGTTCGCCTTCCAGGGCCGTGCCGTGCACGGCGTGAGCGAGCTGCCCGTCAGCTGGTGACCGCGAGCAGCACCGCGAGCACGATCGCCCCGGCCACCGCCGGGGCGATCACCTCGTACGCCCACCGCACGGTGATCCCGCCCTGGGCGGCCTCGCTCGCCGCGTTGCGCTCGCGCAGCTCACGCAGGTCGTCGACGGCCTGGTCGGACCAGGCGCGCACCGCGTCCATGTGCGGGTTGAGGGCATCGGCCCGGGAGGGGCGGTCGGAGCGGGCCGTGGCGCGGGCGGCCCGCTTGCGGGCCCGAAGGGACACCGGGATGGCCCAGAGCTGGTACTTGCGGTCGCCCGCGAAGAGCTCGGTGGAGTAGCCGGAACGGATGTCCGTGACCGCGGCCCAGGGAGCGGTGATCGTACGCAGCGGGTTGCGCACCCGGATCCGTGCCTCGCCCGCGGAGACGAGCGGCCGCAGAGTGAAAGCGACCACCAGCGGCACACCGAGCAGCAGCCCGGCGAGAGCGATCCAGGGGGTGCGGCCGTCACCGTTGATGACCGCGTCGCCGCCCAGCCAGCCTGCGAGCACCAGCAGCAGCACACCGCCGGCGATCCCGGCGGCCGAGCGATAGGTGCGCTCTGCGTAGGGGGTCGGAGTCGGGGCCGGAGTGGACTTGTCGGAGCTCGTCATGGGCTCGATTCTGCCTGACCGGCGGGCGAGGGGCGCCCCCGGGCCCGTCAGGACACAGCCTGGTCGTAGCCCGTGTCCGAGTCCGAGTCGTAGACCAGCTTGCCGTCGGCGTCGTAGCCCTTGATGTGCGGGGTCCTGCTGACGGACTGGGTCAATATGCCGGTGGCGGCGAAGTACCCGTGGTCCAGGGCGGCCTCCACCGTCGCCCCGCCGTAGGAGACCGTGACCCTGGCGACGCCGGACTCGATGGTGCCGATGCTGCCCCAGCGATACGGAAGCTTCCAGCTGCCGCTGGAAAGGATGGTCTGCTTGTAGAGCTTGGAGGCGTTGATGTCCGGCGCCACGGCGCCTCGGTTCGGGTCGTTGTCCTCGCCGATGCTGGTGTTGAGGCCGGAGCCCACGCCGCCCTTCTCGGAGCAGATGAGCCTGGTCTTGGGGGTGTCCTTGACCGCGACGACGCCGATGCCGTCGCCGGGGGCGTTGTCGTCGCCGGTGGTCCTCAGGGCGAGGATGATGCGGTAGTCGGCGGCCTTGCCGAGGTCCTGGTTCATCGGTGAGCCCTGGATCCGGTGCGCCTTGTTGTAGTCCAGGCAGGCCGTGAGGGCTTCGGAGGCCCGTTCCAGGGTGATGCCGTCGGCGAGCTGCCCCGGTGTGGCCGGGCCGGCCGCGCCGCTGGGGACGGGCGTCGGCTTCGCGGGTGTCGTGGGCGCCGGGGACGTCGCGGGCGACTTCGAGGAGGCCCCGGGGCGGGCGCTGACGCCCGGGTCGGGACTCCACTGGACGTTCACGGCGTAGGCCGCACCCGGGAGGGCGACGAGCGTGGCGAGGCCGATGCCCATGGCGGCCGCCCGGCGGCGCTGGGCGGCCTGGCCCCGGCGGACGATCGCCGAGTAGGGCGCCTGGCCGGGGGCCACGCTTCCGGCGTCCTCGGTGAGCATTTCGCGCAGCTTCGCCTCGAAGTCGAACGGCTCGTCATCGAACCCGCCGCCGAGCTCGTCGCGAAGAGCCCGGTCGAGCTCGTCGTCAAAGGGACCGTTGCCGTCATTGAAGCCGAACTCCGTCATTTCACACCTCCGTGGTCTGTGGTCAGGCGTTCACGCCGTCCGCGAGCGCCCGGGACACCGCGAGCACCCGGGACACCGCGCTCCTCCGAAGCGCCGAGCCCCGGATACGCGCGCAGTTTGGCCAGCCCCTTGGCCGCCTGGCTCTTGACCGTCCCGGCCGAGCAGCCGAGGGTCTGGGCGACCTCCGCCTCCGAGAGGTCGTCCCAGTACCGCAGGACGACCACTGCCCGCTGGCGGGCCGGCAGCCCGGCGAGCGCTTCCAGCAAGAGCTCGCGCTGGGCGACCCGGGCCGTGGGATCGGCGCCGGTCCCTTCGGGCGGGGCGGCTGTGAGCCGTTCGGCGACCCGGCGTTTTCGGAAACGGTCGCTGTTGCAGCTGACGAGGATCCGGCGGACATACGCCTCCGGATTCTCACTGCGGTTCACCCGCCGCCAGGACCGGTAGGCCTTGGCCAGCGCCGCCTGCGCCAGGTCCTCGGCATAGTGCCGGTCCCCGGAGAGCAGATAGGCCGTCCGCACCAGGTGGGCCCATCTGGCCTGCACAAAAGCCTGGAACTGCGCTTCGTCCTCTGCGTGCATTTTCATCCGCACACCCCCTCAACCCTCCAGACCACCACTTCTCCGGATCCGGTTGCCCGGTCTTCGGATCCGGTTGCCCGCCGGTCTCCGGATCCGGTTGCCCGGCCCGCCCGGCTACCCTGGAAAACCAGCGCGAAAGGTTGCGGTCCCGTATCGGCTGCCCCGGCCGTCCACCGCCCTAGTGACAGTCGCTACGCGCGTAGATATGCTCATCTGGTGACCATGCCCATCACTGTCCCCGCTCACAGCCCCGAGGCCGCGGCCCGGCTGGCGTCCCTGTCGGATGCGACCGCGTCCGACAGCGCCCTGCGCCGCTTCCTGCACGGCCTGCCCGGTGTCGACGCGGTCGGCCTCGAAGGCCGCGCCGCCACCCTCGGCACCCGCTCGATCAAGACCACGGCGAAGGCGTACGCCATCGATCTGGCCATCTCGATGATCGACCTGACCACGCTCGAAGGCGCGGACACCCCGGGCAAGGTCCGGGCGCTGTGCGCCAAGGGCGCCCATCCCGACCCCCTGGACCGCACGACCCCCCGGGTCGCCGCGATCTGCGTCTACCCCGACATGGTGAAGGTGGCCAAGGAGGCCCTCGGCGAATCGGGCGTCCGTGTCGCGTCCGTCGCCACCGCCTTCCCGGCCGGCCGGGCCGCGCTGCCGGTGAAACTGGCCGATGTCGCCGACGCGGTCGCGGCAGGGGCGGACGAGGTCGACATGGTCATCGACCGTGGCGCCTTCCTGGCCGGGCACTATCTGAAGGTCTACGACGAGATCAGGGCCGTCAAGGCGGCCTGCGCACGCCCCGACGGAACCTCCGCCCACCTCAAGGTGATCTTCGAGACCGGTGAGCTGTCGACGTACGACAACATCCGCCGCGCCTCCTGGCTCGGCATGCTGGCCGGCGCCGACTTCATCAAGACCTCGACCGGCAAGGTCGCGGTCAATGCCACACCCCCCAACACGCTGATCCTCCTCGAAGCCGTACGCGACTTCCGCGCGACGGTCGGCGTCCAGGTCGGCGTGAAGCCGGCCGGCGGCATCCGCACCACCAAGGACGCCATCAAGTTCCTCGTCCTGGTCAACGAGACCGTCGGCGAGGACTGGCTGAGCAACGAATGGTTCCGTTTCGGCGCGTCCAGCCTGCTCAATGATCTGCTGATGCAGCGCCAGAAGCTGAGCACCGGCCGTTACTCCGGTCCCGACTACGTGACGGTGGACTGATCACGATGACAACGAAGTTCGAGTACGCCCCCGCGCCCGAGTCCCGGGCAGTCGTCGACATCGCCCCGTCCTACGGGCTCTTCATCGACGGCGAGTTCACCGAGGCCGCCGACGGCAGGGTCTTCAAGACCGTCTCCCCGTCCTCCGAAGAGGTCCTGTCCGAGATCGCCCAGGCCGGCGAGGCCGACGTGGACCGCGCCGTCAGGGCCGCCCGCAAGGCATTCGCCTCGTGGTCCGCGCTGCCCGGCGCCGAGCGCGCCAAGTACCTCTTCCGGATCGCCCGGATCATCCAGGAGCGCTCCCGCGAGCTGGCCGTCCTGGAGACCCTGGACAACGGCAAGCCGATCCGCGAGACCCGCGACGCCGACCTTCCGCTGGTCGCCGCGCACTTCTTCTACTACGCCGGCTGGGCCGACAAGCTCGGCCACGCGGGCTACGGCCCGGACCCCCGGCCCCTGGGCGTGGCCGGCCAGGTCATCCCCTGGAACTTCCCGCTCCTCATGCTGGCCTGGAAGATCGCCCCGGCGCTCGCCACCGGCAACACGGTCGTCCTCAAGCCCGCCGAGACCACCCCCCTGTCCGCCCTCTTCTTCGCGGACGTCTGCCGCCAGGCCGGGCTGCCGAAGGGCGTCGTCAACATCCTGACCGGCTACGGGGACGCGGGCGCCGCGCTCGTCGCCCACCCGGACGTCAACAAGGTCGCCTTCACCGGCTCCACCGCCGTCGGCAAGGCCATCGCCCGGTCGATCGCCGGTACGAACAAGAAGGTCACCCTGGAACTGGGCGGCAAGGGCGCCAACATCGTCTTCGACGACGCGCCCGTCGACCAGGCCGTCGAGGGCATCGTCAACGGCATCTTCTTCAACCAGGGCCAGGTCTGCTGCGCCGGCTCCCGCCTCCTCCTCCAGGAGTCCGTGGCCGACGAGGTGCTGGACGCGCTCAAGCGCCGCCTGTCCACCCTCCGCGTGGGCGACCCCCTGGACAAGAACACCGACGTCGGCGCCATCAACTCCGCCGAGCAGCTGGCCCGTATCACCGCCCTCGCCGACAGCGGCGAGGCCGAGGGCGCCGAGCGCTGGTCCCCCGCCTGCGAGCTGCCCTCATCGGGTTACTGGTTCGCCCCGACGCTCTTCACCGGCGTCACCCAGGCCCACCGGATCGCCCGCGAGGAGATCTTCGGCCCGGTGCTGTCCGTACTGACCTTCCGCACCCCGGCCGAAGCCGTCGAGAAGGCCAACAACAGCCAGTACGGCCTGTCGGCCGGCATCTGGACGGAGAAGGGCTCGCGCATCCTGTCGGTCGCGAACCAGCTGCGGGCCGGTGTGGTGTGGGCCAACACGTTCAACAAGTTCGACCCGACCTCGCCCTTCGGCGGCTACAAGGAGTCGGGTTTCGGCCGCGAGGGCGGCCGCCACGGTCTGGAGGCCTACCTCGATGTCTGACACGCGACTGAGTGTCTTCAAGACCTACAAGCTGTTCGTCGGGGGCAAGTTCCCCCGCAGCGAGAGCGGGCGGGTGTACGAGGTGACCGACTCCAAGGGCCGCTGGCTCGCCAACGCGCCGCAGTCCTCCCGGAAGGACGCGCGCGACGCCGTCGTCGCCGCGCGCAAGGCCTTCGGCGGCTGGTCGGGCGCCACGGCGTACAACCGGGGCCAGGTGCTGTACCGCGTCGCCGAGATGCTCGAAGGCCGCCGCGAGCAGTTCGTACGGGAGGTCGGCGAGGCGGAGGGGCTTTCCAAGTCCAAGGCCGCCGTCGTCGTCGACGCCGCCATCGACCGCTGGGTCTGGTACGCAGGCTGGACCGACAAGATCGCCCAGATCGTCGGTGGCGCCAACCCCGTCGCCGGGCCGTACTTCAACCTCTCCTCGCCCGAGCCGACCGGCGTCGTGGCCGTGCTCGCCCCGCAGGAGTCGTCCTTCCTGGGGCTCGTGTCCGTGCTCGCCCCCGTCATCGCGACCGGCAACACCGCGGTCGTCGTGACGAGCGAGTCCGCCCCGCTCCCGGCGCTGTCCCTGGGCGAGGTGCTCGCCACGTCCGACGTGCCCGGCGGTGTCGTCAACCTGCTGTCCGGGCGTACGGCGGAGATCGCGGCGCCGCTCGCCGCTCACCAGGACGTCAACGCGATCGATCTGGCCGGCGCGGACGAGGTGCTGGCCAAGGAACTGGAGATCGCCGCGGCGGACAACCTGAAGCGCGTCCGTCGTCCACAGGCTGTGGACTGGGCGGCGGAGCCGGGTACGGAGCGGCTCACGGCCTTCCTGGAGACGAAGACGGTCTGGCACCCGGCGGGCGCGGGCGGCTCGGCGGGCTCCGCGTACTGAACCGGACAGGCTCTGGGGTCCGGGCCCGTCAGGGCCCCTGGAGCTTCTTCACCGCGCCGCCGATGACCGGCAGTTCCTCAACCGAGCGGCTGTCGGCGAGCGGCGCGGTGACCATCGCCGTGGAGACCGGCTGGAAGTCGGCGACCTGGGAACCCAGGGAGTTGTCCAGCGGATTGACGTTGGTGTGGGCCAGGGGATTGACCGGAAGGTACTTCACCGTGCCGACGATGGCCTTTCCGGCCTGGCGGCTGCCGTCGGAGGCGGCCTTGGGGCCGTCGACGGGGCCCGCGGCGTGGGCGGCGGCGGTGCCCGCGGAGGCCAGGGCGGCGGCGGAGGACACCACGACCGCGATACGACGGAGGGCGCGGGAGGGGTTCGGCATGACGTCCACCTGTATGGTTCCGTAGCGCGACAGTAGGGCTACGTACGGTATTTGGTTGAACGTCACGCGTCCAAAGCATGACCTGAAGGGTCACTCGGATGGCTTAATGCCTCACACTGGTCTTCCGTGAGCCCCAGCCAAAACGCCCGCGTCATTCTGCTGACCGGACCTTCCGGTTCCGGCAAGTCCTCCCTCGCCGCCCGCACCGGGCTGCCGGTCCTGCGCCTGGACGACTTCTACAAGGAGGGCGACGACCCGACCCTCCCCGAGCTGCCGAGCGGCATCGGGACGGACTGGGACTCGCCGCTGTCGTGGAACGCGGATGCCGCCGTCGCGGCGGTGACCGAGCTGTGCGCGACGGGACGGACATCGGTGCCGGTGTACGAGATCTCGTCGAGCTCGATCACCGGCCGGGCGGCGGTGGATCTGGGCGGAGCCCCGCTGTTCATCGCGGAGGGCATCTTCGCGGCGGAGATCGTGGCGCGGTGCGCGGAACCGGGGCTGCTGGCCGACGCGATCTGCCTGAGCCGGGGCGCGGTGACCACGGCGCGGCGGCGGTTCGTACGGGATCTGCGCGAGGGCCGCAAATCGGTGACGTTCCTGCTGCGCAGGGGCTGGATGCTGATGCGCGCGGAGCGCGGGATCGTGGCGCGGCACGCGGCGCTGGGAGCGCGGGTGTGCGGGCGGGACGCGGCGCTGGAGCGGATCCGCGCCGCGCACCGGCAGCCGGTGCCCGTGGAGGCGTAAGCACACACAGAGAACAGCGAAGCGGGACCGCACAGACCCCCCGGCCATACGGTCCCGCCTCGTCCCCCGTTCCCCCCGCTTCCCCCGTGTCCCCGTTCCCCCGGCCTGACTCCCCCGAATCAGGCGACCAGCTCGCCGAAGGCCTCTTCCTCGGTGCCTTCGCCGAAGCTCAGCGAGTCGTCCTCGCGCAGCCGGCGCAGTGAGCGCCAGATGCTGCTCTTGACCGTGCCGACGCTGATGCCGAGGATGTCGGCGATCTCCGGGTCGGTGCGGCCCTCGTAGTAGCGGAGCACCAGCATGGTGCGCTGGGTCTCGGGAAGCTTGGCGAGCGCCTGCCACAGGACGGTGCGCAGCTCGGTGCCGCGCATGGCGTCGGACTCGCCGACGGTCTCGGGCAGCTCCTCGGTCGGGTATTCGTTGAGCTTGCGCCGGCGCCAGGCGCTGATGTGCAGGTTGGTCATGGTGCGGCGCAGGTAACCGCCGACGGCGGCCTTGTCGCTGATCCGGTCCCAGGCACGGTAGGTGGAGAACAGCGCGCTCTGGAGCAGGTCCTCGGCCTCGTAGCGGTCGCCGGTCAGGTGGTATGCGGTCGCGTACAGGGAGGCGCGGCGCTCCTGGACGTAGGCGGTGAAGTCCGCCTCCGCCGTGGAGGAGTGCCGGTCCCCCGTCTCCCCGTACGCGGATCCCCCGTGGGTTCCCCCGTTGGTACCCCCGTTGTTTCCCCCGTGACCGCCCTCGATCGCCGTCATGTACGGCGGCCGGTTACGGATCACCTGCCGTCCGGTGCCACGAGCGCACCCCCGTCCGCCGGTGGCACCGGACTTCTCCACGCTCCGGACCGCGGTGTGCTGGCGCGGCTGAAGTACTGCGGTGGTCGTCGTGCTGTGCAGTGCGTTCATTTCGCGCCCCCGTCGGTGGAGCCTGCTTCGGTTATTGCGTCGTGCTGTGCAGTGGTGCGACTTGCTGTGCCCAATAGACTGCCGGGCCAGTTTCATGGCCCTGTCCGCCGAGTGTCACAGGCCCGTCACAGACACCGGCTGTGCGGCCACTGTGGGCCTGCGGTACCGCACCCGGGAGTACGTAGGAGAGAATGCGACCGTGCCTTTCCTGTTGCTGATCGAGGACGACGACGCGATCCGAGCCAGCCTCGAACTCGCCCTGTCCCGCCAGGGTCACCGTGTGGTGGCCGCGGCGACGGGCGAGGACGGGCTGAAACTGCTGCGTGAGCAGCGGCCGGACCTGATCGTGCTGGACGTGATGCTGCCGGGCATCGACGGTTTCGAGGTGTGCCGCCGGATCCGGCGGACGGACCAGCTGCCGATCATCCTGCTGACCGCACGCAGCGATGACATCGACGTGGTGGTCGGCCTGGAGTCCGGGGCGGACGACTATGTCCTGAAGCCGGTGCAGCCGCGGGTGCTGGACGCCCGGATCCGGGCGGTGCTGCGGCGCGGGGAGCGGGACAGCTCGGACTCGGCTGCGTTCGGCAGCATCGTGATCGACCGTTCCGCGATGACGGTGTCGAAGAACGGCGAGGATCTGCAGCTCACCCCGACCGAGCTGCGGCTGCTGCTGGAGCTGAGCCGCAGGCCCGGGCAGGCGCTGTCCCGTCAGCAGCTGCTGCGGCTGGTCTGGGAGCACGACTACCTGGGTGACTCGCGACTGGTGGACGCCTGCGTGCAGCGGCTGCGCGCGAAGATCGAGGACGTGCCGTCGGCGCCGACCCTGATCCGTACGGTGCGTGGCGTCGGGTACCGCCTGGACACACCGCAGTGATCAAAGAGCACCAACCTCAGCGGCAGCTGCCGCGCGAAGAACGCACCGGGCAGTCGGAGCCCGCCCGGCTCAACGGCTGGAAGTCGCGGCTGCTGCGGCTCACCAGCCTGCGGCTGCGCCTGGTGGCGGTGTTCGCCGCCGTGGCGCTGACCGCGGCGGTGTCCGCGTCCGGGATCGCGTACTGGCTGAACCGGGACGCCGTGCTGACCCGCGCGCAGAACGCCGCGCTCAACGACTTCCGGGACGCGATGTCACGGGACGCGGGCGCGCTGACGCAGAACCCGTCCTGCGCGAAGATCGAGGACGCTGCGGACTCGATCGGGACCAGCACGCAGAACTACCAGGTGCTGCTCATCCAGGACACCACGTCCGGGCGCTGCACGGCGTCCTCGCGCAGCGGCGGCTTCGGGATCGGCGATGTGCCGGCCAGCCTGCGCAAGGCGGTCGACGATCGGTACCCCAAGCCGAACGACCCGACCGAGTACCACCTGTACTGGCAGCGGGTGAACTTCCACGGGCAGCCGTATCTCATCGGCGGGGCCAGGATGATCGGCGGCGGCCCGACCGGCTACATGTTCAAGTCGCTGGACGCCGAGCGCAAGGACCTCAACTCGCTCGCCTGGTCGCTGGCCATCGCCACCGCCCTCGCCCTGATCGGCGCCGCGCTGCTCGCGCAGGCCGCCGCTTCCACGGTGCTGCGTCCCGTCCAGCGGCTCGGCGAGGCGGCCCGGCGGCTCGGCGAGGGCAAACTCGACACGCGCCTGCGGGTTTCCGGCACGGATGAGCTGGCCGAGCTGTCGCGTACGTTCAACCGCACCGCGGAGCGCCTTGAGCAGCGGGTGGACGAGCTGAGCGCGCGGGAGGCGGCCAGCCGGCGCTTCGTGGCCGACATGTCGCACGAGCTGCGCACGCCGCTCACCGCGATCACCGCCGTCGCCGAGGTGCTGGAGGACGAGGCGGACTCCTTCGACCCGATGATCGCCCCGGCCGTGCGCCTGGTGGTGAGCGAGACCAAGCGGCTCAACGAACTGGTCGAGAACCTGATGGAGGTCACCCGCTTCGACGCGGGCACGGCGAAGCTGGTCCTGGACGAGGTCGACGTCGCCGACATGGTCACCGCCTGCATCGACACCCGCGCCTGGCTGGACGCCGTCGAACTCGACGCGCCGCGCGGCATCTTCGTACGCCTGGATCCGCGCCGGCTCGATGTCGTCCTGGCGAACCTGATCGGCAACGCCCTCAAGCACGGCGGCTCCCCGGTCCGGGTCAAGGTCCGGCAGATCGGCGCGGAGCTGGTGATCGAGGTCGCCGACAACGGCCCGGGCATCCCCGAGGACGTGCTGCCGCATGTCTTCGACCGCTTCTACAAGGCCGACGCCTCCCGCGCCCGCTCCGAGGGCAGCGGCCTCGGGCTGTCCATCGCGCTGGAGAACGCGCACATCCACGGCGGCGAGATCACCGCCGCCAACATCTCCGGCGGCGGGGCCGTCTTCACGCTCCGCCTGCCGAGCTCGCCCGAGCCGGACGGCTCGCCCGGCGAGGAAGGAATCGAGACCACGTGAGAACCGCCCCTCGGCGGGCCGCCGCCGTCCTGGGGGCGGCTCTGTCGCTCGCCGCCACGGCCACCGCGTGCGGGATCCGCGCCACGTCCGTGCCGGTGGACGCCGGGCCGGCGCCCGCGCGCGTGTCGTGCACGCTGCCCGGCGCGACGGCCTCGGCCTCGGCTGCCGGGGAGACCGTACGGCTCTATCTCGTGTGCCGCGGCGCCCAGGTCACCGCCGTGTCCCGCACCGTGGCGGTCGCTCCCGGCGCCACCGCCTCTTCGGACCGGCTCGACACCGCGCGCCGACTGCTGGCCGAACTGCAGAGCAAGCCCGGCGCGGACGAGTCGGCGGCCGGGCTGAGCACCAGCGTGCCCGGCAGTCTGGACCTCGGCGAGGCGCGCCGCACCGACCCCGCCGGCACCCTGCGGCTGGGCGTCCCGCTGGACGAGCTGCCGCCCTTCGCCCTCGCCCAGATCGTGTGCACCCTGGCGGGCACGGCGGCGGGCTCGACCGGCAACACGGTCGTGCTCGGCGGCACCGGATCGGCCGCGCCCCGGCGCTTCAGCTGCACCGAGGATCTGCGCACCCTTCCCGATACCGCGCAGACCGCGGGAACCGCCGTTAAATAACCCGCGTCCTTGCAGGCGTGCGGCGCGACGGCTCTCTCCCCAAAGTGCGCGCGGTGGGCCTGGTTCTCGCCGCGGCCTATCTGCTCTTCGTCGGATGGCTGATGCTGCGCCCCCATTACGTCCCCTGGGTCGACGCCCCCAACCTCCGGCCCCTGGCCACCATCCGCGCGGACCTCGCCCTGGACGACCCCTGGCTGGCCTGCCGCCGCCTCTGCGCCGGCCTGGCCCTCCTCGCACCGCTCGGGGTCATCCTCCCGATGGCCGGCGGCCGGGTCCTCGTCTCCGGGCTCGGCTCCTTCGCCCGCACGGTCTTCGCGGGCCTGATGGTCTCCCTCTCCCTGGAATTCCTCCAGACCGTCGTCCCCGGCCAGATATTCGACGTCGACGCGCTCCTCCTCAACACGGCCGGCGTCGCCCTCGCCTACCTGGCCGTCGTCCCCGCCGCCCGCCACCGTCTCCGCCGCCGCGCCCGGGTCGCGCAGCGGCCCCCTCAGGGGTCCACCCCGACGATTCCCAGGGTCGGGATCGCCCCCTAGAGCGACGATTCAGACCCGTATGTGCTCGTAGCGTGGAGTCATCAGCAGGATCCGCGCCTAGGGCCTGCCCGGGCGATCACGAAGGAGCACGCCATGTCCGCGTCCACACTGGTCCGCCCCAGTGACGGCCGCATGGCCCCGATCCTGGACGCCACCCTCGCGGGCGCTTCGCTTGCTTCGGGACGGCTGCGCCGGCCTCCGGCCGTCGTGCCGGGGGCACCGCCCGGACAACCGGGACGATCAAGCCCGGCGCCGTGACCGGACGCCACCGTACCCGACACCCACAACCGCCCCGTGCCTGCGGCACGGATACCTCAACGCGTACCCAGAACACTTACCCACCCGCGTGAACACACCCAAGAAGGAGCACGCCATGTCCGCGTCCACACTGGTCCGCCCCCGTCACGGCCGCATGGCCCCGATCCTGGACGCCACCCTCGCGGGCGCTTCGCTTGCTTCGGGACGGCTGCGCCGGCCTCCGGCCGTCGTGCCGGGGGCACCGCCCGGACAACCGGGACGATCAAGCCCGGCGCCGTGACCGGACGCCACCGTACCCGACACCCACAACCGCCCCGTGCCTGCGGCACGGATACCTCAACGCGTACCCAGAACACTTACCCACCCGCGTGAACACACCCAAGAAGGAGCACGCCATGTCCGCGTCCACACTGGTCCGCCCCCGTCACGGCCGCATGGCCCCGATCCTGGACGCCACCCTCGCGGGCGCTTCGCTTGCTTCGGGACGGCTGCGCCGGCCTCCGGCCGTCGTGCCGGGGGCACCGCCCGGACAACCGGGACGATCAAGCCCGGCGCCGTGACCGGACGCCACCGTACCCGACACCCACAACCGCCCCGTGCCTGCGGCACGGATACCTCAACGCGTACCCAGAACACTTACCCACCCGCGTGAACACACCCAAGAAGGAGCACGCCATGTCCGCGTCCACACTGGTCCGCCCCCGTCACGGCCGGATGATCGCCGGAGTATGCGCCGGGCTCGCCGACCGGTTCGGCACCTCGGCGACGACGATGCGAGTGATCTTCCTGCTGTCCTGCCTGCTGCCCGGGCCGCAGTTCCTGCTGTACCTGGCGATGTGGATCGTCATGCCGTCCGAGAAGGCCTCGGGCGCGGGCTACGCCGTCTGATCCCGCCTGCGCATGCGCAAAAGGGCCGCCCCCCTGAACGACAGGGGTGCGGCCCTTGCGCATGCGCAGGCGGTGACGGGTGACAGCTGTCAGCCGCCGATGGGGAGCCCGGCGAGGGGCAGCTGGCCCAGCGGGAGGGCGCCGGTGGGGAGGCCGCCGAGGAGGGTGGAGACACCGGTGGGGGCGCTCATGGCACCGGGGACCACGTGAGTGGTCTTGGTGGGCAGGCCCTGGGTGACCTGGTCGAGGGGCAGGGAGTGGGCGACGTCGGCGACCGGCACCGACGCGGGCAGGGTCGGGAGGCCTGCCTCGGCGGGGGCGGCGGTGGCGGTGCCGGCCGCGGCGCCCGCGAAGGCGACACCGAGCGCGGCGGCGCCGAGGGTCTTGACGGTTCCGGTCTTCATGATGGCGATCCTCGTCGTGGTGGGGGGAGGTGGGCGACAGCCGAGCGTCGACGCTAGCCAGGGGCCCCACCCCGCGCAAGCAGGCTCGCGGCTTCGCGCCGCCCCCACGCCGCGCCGCCGCAAGCCGCATGCGCAGGCCGGAATTCTCCCCGTCAGCCCTCTTCCACCGCCGAACCGCTGGTCGCGGCCGGTGTCACGGATGTCTGCCGGAACAGCCATTCGGCCTTCAGCTCCGAATACCCGGGCTTGATGACGTCATTGATCATCGCGAGGCGTTCATCAAAAGGAATGAACGCCGATTTCATCGCATTGACCGTGAACCACTGCATGTCGTCGAGGGTGTAGCCGAATGCCGCCACCAGCTCCCCGAACTCATGGCTCATGCTCGTGCCGCTCATCAGCCGGTTGTCGGTGTTGACCGTGACGCGGAAGTGCAGCTTGCGCAGCAGCCCGATGGGGTGCTCGGCGTACGAGGCGGCGGCTCCGGTCTGCAGATTGGAGGTCGGGCACATCTCCAGCGGGACGCGCTTGTCGCGTACGTACGACGCGAGGCGGCCGAGCTTGACCGAGCCGTCGTCGGAGACATGGATGTCGTCGATGATGCGCACGCCGTGTCCGAGGCGGTCGGCGCCGCACCACTGGAGTGCCTGCCAGATGGAGGGCAGGCCGAAGGCCTCGCCGGCGTGGATGGTGAAGTGGTTGTTCTCGCGCTTGAGGTACTCGAAGGCGTCGAGGTGCCGGGTGGGCGGGAAGCCCGCCTCCGCGCCGGCGATGTCGAAGCCGACCACGCCGAGGTCGCGGTAGCGGTTGGCGAGCTCGGCGATCTCCTGGGAGCGGGCGGCGTGCCGCATCGCGGTGAGCAGGGCGCCGACGCGGATGCGGTCGCCGTTCTCGCGGGCGCGGCGCTCGCCTTCGCGGAAGCCCTCGTTGACGGCCTCGATGACCTGTTCCAGGGTCAGCCCGGCTTCGAGGTGCTGTTCGGGCGCGTAGCGGATCTCGGCGTAGACGACGCCGTCGGCGGCCAGGTCCTCGGCGCACTCGGCGGCGACCCGCACGAGGGCCTCGCGGGTCTGCATCACGCCGACGGTGTGCGAGAAAGTCTCCAGGTAGCGTTCGAGCGAGCCGGAGTCGGCGGCTTCGCGGAACCAGGCGCCGAGCCGGTCCGGGTCGGTCTCGGGCAGGGCGCGGTAGCCCGTCTCGCGGGCGAGGTCGACGACGGTCCCCGGGCGGACGCCACCGTCGAGATGGTCGTGCAGCAGCACCTTGGGGGCGCGGCGGATCTGGTCCGCGTCCGGGAGGCTGAGGCTTGAGCTCGTCATTACCGCACGATAGCGTCTGATCGGCCTACGCGCGTAGAGCATTCCGTTGATGCCGAATATTGACCTCGGTGTCAGGTCCTGCACACCTGAACTTCTGCAATGGTTCTCCCATGGCTTCGCAAGCTTTGCCTGTGCGTGGTGCGCGGTTGGGCAGACAGTTGACATCGGGACCGGTCCCGGCGGGATTCGTACCGGCGGCACGGCGGGAGTCGTACGACACCGTACGGGCCGCCGTTCTTCTGCTGCCCGGGGGCGACGCGCTGAGCACGCGCAGGCGCTCACCGCTCGCCGTGGCGGCGATGCTGCCGCTGGGCCGCCGGCTGGTGCGGGCCGGGCGCGGCGAGGGGCTCGCCGCGCATGTCGTGCACTACCGGTTCCGGGGCTGGAACGGCGGGCATGCGCATCCCGCGCAGGACGCGTCATGGGCGGTCGACGAGGTGGTGCGCCGCTACGGCGACATACCGGTCTGCCTGGTGGGCATGGACATGGGCGGCCGGGCGGCGCTGCACGCGGCGGGGCACGCGGCCGTCAGCTCCGTGGTGGCGATCGCCCCCTGGCTGCCGGCCGGCACCGAGCCCGATCCGGTACGTCAGCTGATCGGGCGTCAGGCGCTGATCGTGCACGGCACGAACGACCGCGACACCGACCCCGAACTGTCGTACCGGTTCGCCGAGCGGGCCAAAAAGGTCAATCGTGACGTCTGCCGCTTCGAGGTGCACACCGACGGCCACGATCTGCACGACCACCGCTCCGAGGTCGCCGCCGTCACCGCCGACTTCGTCCTCGGCACCCTCCTGGGCCGCGCTCTCGCCCGCCCGGTGGCCGACGCGCTGGCCGCTCCCCCGCCGCTGGGCCTGCGGATGCCACTGGCCGTCGGTTTCGGGCGCACGTCGGGGCTTCATCACTGACGGACGCGGGTAGACCTAGCGTACGGCAGTACGGCGGCTGTCAGTGGCACGCGAGAGCATGTGAGTACGGGGGTACACGAAGCCTTCAGCAGGAGACGGCAGTATCGGGACAAAGGAGTCCCCTACCCGTTTCCGTCTGGAATATGCCCGAATCCTTCCTTCCGCTTTCGAACGGAGGTACAGTCCACCTCAAGTGGATTGAACCGGGCACATAACGGACTCAACCAGAAGCGCAGTGGAACGTGGAATCGAGGTGCACCATGTGCCTGCATCAACCCGCGTGTCCCGCAGCGGACGCGCCAGACCGTGAAGCGGCTCATGTCGTGGCAGCCCACTCCGAGCAGGGCTGGAGTCTGCTGTGCAACGGCGTCGTCCTCTTCGAGGACAACGGCGAGATCCTCCCGGACGGCCGGGTCATCCACCCGCGCCGCCCCATTGACGCAAAGGCTCCAGCCGCCGCCTGAGCGGTGGCCCGGTCGTGAGGTGATTCCGATGCACCGCATACAGATCAGAGTCCGCAAGACCAAGCCGATCGCTCCGCGCGAGCCCGACCTGAGGACGCCCTCCGGGCGCCCCATGCCGTACTGACCCGTCAGGTCACCGTCCGCGTCACACGGGAAGCAGCTGACCCCTCCGGCTCAGCAGGAACTTCTTGAACGCGGCGACCGGCGGAGTGTCCGGATGCCCGCCCAGCCAGGCCACCCCGATCTCCCGCACGGCCCTTGGCGCGGTCACGGCAAGCTCGGCCACGCCGGGCCTGGGCACCGTCGGCGGCGGCAGCAGCGCCACGCCGAGCCCGGCCGCGACCAGGCCCCGCAGCGTCTCCGCCTCCTCCCCCTCGAACGCGATCCTCGGGCTGAAGCCGGCCTCCGCGCACAGCGCGTCCGTGATCCGGCGCATCCCGTAACCCGGTTCCAGCGTCACGAACAGCTCCGTCGCCGCCTCCGCCAGCCGCACCCGCTTCCGGCCCGCCAGCCGGTGTCCCTCCGGGACCACCAGCCGCAGCCGCTGCTCGTCCAGGCGCCGGGTCACCAGATCCGGCGCGTCCGGCACCGGTGAGGTCAGACACAGGTCCAGCTCCCCGGCACGCAGCCGCTCCAGCATCGCCTCCCCGTACGTCTGGACGAGCTGGAACCGAACCCGCGGATAGTCGGCCCGGAAGGTGCGCAGCAGCCCCGGCACGGTCTCCGTACCCAGGGTGTGCAGAAACCCGAACGCCACCCGGCCCGCCTCCGGGTCCGCGTCCGCCCGAACGGACTCCGCCGACCGCTCCACCTCGGCCAGCGCCCGCTCGACGGACGCCAGAAAACCGCGGCCGGCCGGAGTGAGCGAGACGGTGCGGCCATGGCGGGCGAAGAGGGTCACTCCCAGGTCGAGTTCCAGCCGGACCATCGCCCGGCTGAGGGTCGACTGCGGCATGCCTAGCTGCTGCGCGGCGCGGGTGACGTGCTCGTGGCGCGCCACGGCGGCGAACTGCGCGAGGCGCGGAGCCAGCACGGACGCCCAGGACTCGGCATCCAGCTCCGCGGACATGTCTTTTGCGTCACCGTTCGGTGACAGTGATCTCTGTGACCTCACCTCATGCGCCATGGGAACGATTATCCGCAGTTTGTGCATTGGACGCATGAAAGGGACAGTCATAGTTTTGTGGCATGCCTGCTGCTGATACAGGGGCGTCCGCCATCATCCGCGCGGGCGCCTCGACGCCGTCCTTCGCACCGTCGTTCGCACCCTCCTTCGCACCGCCCAAGCTGAGCCCCGGCGGCGCCGGTTACCGCCGCGCCCTCTACGCGCTCTTCGCCGCGGGCCTCGCCACCTTCGCCCTGCTCTACTCCACGCAGGCGCTGCTCCCGGCGATCTCCTCCGGCCTCTCCCTCACCCCGGCCCAGGCCAGCCTCACCGTCTCGGCGGCCACCGCCGCGCTGGCCGTGGCGCTGCTGCCGATGAGCGCGCTGAGCGAGAAGTACGGGCGTACGGCGGTCATGACGGCATCGGTCTTCAGCGCGGCGGCACTGGCCCTGGTCATCCCGTTCGCTCCCGACCTGACCACCCTCGTCGTCCTGCGGGCCCTCCAGGGCATCGCGCTGGCCGGCCTCCCCGCCACCGCGATGGCCTACCTGGCGGAGGAGGTCGATCCCAAGGCCGTCGCCTCGGCCATCGGTCTGTACGTCGCCGGCAACAGCATCGGCGGCATGCTCTCCCGCATCGTGACCGGCGCCGTCGCCCAGTACGCCGGCTGGCGCGCGGCCCTTCTGGCGGTCGGCGTCCTGTCCCTCGCCTGCGCCGTCGCCTTCCGCCTGCTCGTGCCCCCGGCCCGCCACTTCCGCCCCGGCCCGGTCAACCCCGCGGCCCTGTGGCGCACGGTCACCGGCCACCTTGGCAACCCGCTCCTGCGCCGCCTGTACGTCATCGGCCTGCTCTTCATGGCCGTCTTCGGCGCCGTCTACACCGTGCTCGCCTACCGGCTCGCCGCCGAGCCCTTCGCCCTCTCCCAGAGCGCGATCGGCCTCATCTTCCTGGTCTACCTCGTCGGCACGGCGGCCTCTGCCGGCTCCGGCGTGCTGCTGGCCCGCATCGGACGCCGCGGCGCGCTCTACGTCGGCGTCGCCCTCGTCACCACCGGGCTCCTCCTCACCCTCTCCGGCTCCCTGGTCATGATCCTGGCCGGCCTCGTCCTCATCACCGGCGGCTTCTTCACCGGCCACGCCATCGCCTCCGGCGCCGTCAGCCGCACCGCCACCACCGGACGGGCCCAGGCCTCCGCCCTCTACCTCACCGCCTACTACGCCGGCGCCAGCCTCGGCGGCACCGTCGGCGCCTCCGCCTACCACTCCGCCGGCTGGTCCGGCACGGTGGCGCTGGCCCTGGCCGCCGTCGTCGGCGTCGCCTGCGTCACGCTGTACGGCACCCGACAGGCGATGGCCGCCGCGCGGGCCGCGTAAGGCGTCCCCACGCCGCCCCGGCCCCGGTCCCAACGCCGGGCTCGCGGGCGGCTCCGCTTGCTTCGCCCGGCTGCGCCAGACCCCGTCCGCCGTCCGGGCACCGCCCGCCCACCACAGAATGCCCTGGCGACCTCGTTCGCTCTCGCCGGCGTCGGCAGTAGCACGGGTGCCGTGAACTAGCGCGCAAATGAGAGAGGCTGTCCACAGGCTGGCATGCCCATCAGCGCTTCCGACGCGAGGATCCCGAACAGGCAACGGCCACTCTCGACACCGGCATCCGTCGCGAAAGCTGCGACGCGGCACCACCGACGCACACCGAAAAAGTTTCAAGTTCATTTCGAGATCGAATTTGAGCACCCCTTTGCCTGCGTAGTGGAATTCTTTGACCAGGAAGTGGACTTGAGAGAATCGCGCAGTGACGTGGATCACATTCACTCATCGACTCATAAGATATGTCCGTATTGGACGGTAACTACATGGGTCATTTCACTCAAATTGGGGTGCCGTCTTTGACGGTGCCTCAGATCCCCGCTGCAGAATTGAGTTGGATTTGAGCTTTACAAACAAGGGTAGTTGAAGGTTATTGAGGTTCTTACGATCTCCGCAGTATGTTCCTCTCCATCGGCAAAGGCCGAGCGCCATGGGTGGACTTGACCCCCACCCGAAGGCGATGGCATCTCGTTTCCATATGGGGGAAACCGAATTGCGGGGAAGCAGAGAAAGAGCGATCGCCCTTGGTATCGCTGCGGGCGTGGTCGCTTCGGCGGCCCTCCTCACGAATCTGAACACAGCCGGCCCGGCCTACGCCGCCTGTACGAGCGCCGTCATTGATTCCGTCGGCACCGGATGCGGATCCACCGCCACTGCCTCACCGAGTCCGACCGACACCGACATCAAGCCCACCGTCGCAGCGACCGTGAGCAGCGGCCCGACAGTCTCGGCCGCGCCGAGCTCCAGTGGGGTGGCCGCCGTTTCGGGGCCGCCCACGGTCACGGGCGTCTTCACCCTGGGGAGCGGCGCGCCCCTCTCCGGAGCGACGGTGACGTTGACCGCCGTGGACTCCGTACCCGACGACGGGACCAGCGTCACCCCAACAGTCGTGGGCACCACGACGACAGGGCCGACAGGCACCTGGTCATACACATTGCCGGCCACGCTCTCCAGTGACCTGCAGGCCCTCGCCGACAGCAACGGCGGCGTGCTCGCACTCCAAGCCACGTATGACGGCACCGCACCGGACGGCACGCTGATGACCGGTTCGGACTTCGTGGACGCCGGAGTGGCCACCGGGGCCGCGACCACGGAAGGATCCGCCCAAGCCCGCACGGAGACGGCGGACACCGTGGCCATCCATCCCGACGTCGACACCACTACGGTGACACTGCCCGATGCCCCCGACACAGATGCCGGCACCGGAACCACCGACATCGCAGGGGACTCGGCAACACCCGCATGGCAGAACGCTGACGGCACATCGGACAGCAACTTCAAGCCCGACGTGGTGAACGGCGTCGACTACAGCACTGTGACTCCGAGCATCGGTGTGCCCTCGTGCAGCACCGCGTCAAAAGTCATCAAGTCGGGGATTTACTACACCACGGTCGGCGAGGGGCACGCGTACTACGACACGACAGCGTCGTTCGATTACAGCGACAGCCTGTCCAGCACTTGGGGCGTCGCGACAAGCGTCGACGGCCAGAACTGGTCCATCACCGGAAAGATCTCCCGCAAGAGCAGCATGGGCCACTCCACCGGCTTCAGCGGGCAAGGACCCAAATGGGCCAGGCAGTGGCGGGTGCCGATCCGATACCACGAAGTCGACGTTTCGCTCTACTGTCCTGGAGCCAAGACCAAGCACCACTACAACATCCAGCCCGTAAAGTACGAGGTACCAGCCGGCGGCGCGGTCGGTAAGTACGGAGCAGATGTGAGCTCGAAGGACGGTGCAGCGGCGTACAGCAACTCCCGCCCCGCTTACCGCGGAGTCATCCCGAAAAAGTCGTACTACACGGTGACGGAAGGTAATTCGGTCACGTGGAGTGTGGCAGTGAAGGCGTTTAACGTCGCCATCAACCTCGACACCGAGTACGGGTCCTCGCACTACCAGAGGATCAGTGCGGGAAGCGGGAGTCTTGAGCACGACATCTGGGGAGCGAAGGGCCCTGTCTCAGGAAAACCCGGTGTCATCTACTCGTTCTAGGGTGCTCACCCTGATGCTCCTGGCACTCACCGTCGCGTGCTCAGCTCACAATGGCGGCATCGCGGCAGGTACAGCGATCCGAGCAGGGGGCCCTCCGGCGTCGGGGATCCTCGGAATCCAGGACGCGCAGGTCGGGAAGGCCTACAGGTTCGCTTTTCCCCTCATGCACAACACATCCAAGCAATCGATATCGATTACTGGCGTGAGTGTCGAGGGAATTCCGGAAGGAATCTCCGTTCTCGGATACCCGGTGTATTCCGTGAAGGACACGCCGGGTTATCTTCTGGACTACCGGGATGACTCCCACGACGGTGAGCCCAACCTCGACAAGTACCCCAACTACGCGAAACACCCGTTCACCATCAAGGCGGGTGCCATCAGCGACAAGTACGCCATGGTGCGGGTACGCATCACCGGAAAGGTGACCAAACATCTGACCGGCTGCAAGGTGCGCTACACGCAGGCAGGGGTCAACTACCAGCAGACCGTGCACTGCGAGTACGCACTCGACATGAAGTAGGGATCCAAAGTCGCGGACCGGAACGGGCCGTGACGACAGCGCAGGCACGAGCTTCCAGCCCACGAGATGTCCAATCCCGTGGACGCGCGGAAGCCCGTGCCTGCCGTCGTTTGCTCCCCGGACACTCCCAGACCAGGGGCATCCGAGGCCAGTCGACCACACCGACGCAGGTGAACGCGGGCCCAAGCAGCGACGCTGACCGCCGGACGTAACAGGCCCGGTGGACATCCGTCCACCGGGCCCGCAGCGTCAGGAGATGCGGTCGAGCACGATCGGCTTCGGCGAGAACGCCGTGCCCGCCGGGGAGATCTCGATGCCGCCCTCAAGGGCGGCCAGCGCGTAGTCGTACTTCTCCGGGGTGTCCGTGTGCAGGGTGAGGAGGGGCTGGCCGGCGGTGACGGAGTCACCCGGCTTGGCGTGGATCTCGATGCCGGCGCCGGCCTGGACGGGGTCTTCCTTGCGGGCGCGGCCGGCGCCGAGGCGCCAGGCGGAGACGCCGACGGCGTAGGCGTCGAGGCCGGTGAGGACGCCGGAGGCGGAGGCGGTGACGATGTGCTGCTCGCGGGCGACGGGGAGGGGGGCGTCGGGGTCGCCGCCCTGGGCGGCGATCATGCGGCGCCAGACGTCCATCGCGGAGCCGTCGACCAGGGTCTTGGCGGGGTCGGCGTCCTTGAGGCCGGCGGCGTCGAGCATTTCGCGGGCGAGGGCGATGGTCAGCTCGACGACATCGGCCGGGCCGCCTCCCGCCAGGACCTCCACCGATTCGCGGACTTCCATCGCGTTGCCCGCGGTGAGGCCCAGCGGGGTGGACATGTCGGTGAGGAGGGCGACGGTCTTCACGCCGTGGTCCGTGCCGAGGCCGACCATGGTGGAGGCCAGTTCGCGGGCCTGGTCGAGGGTCTTCATGAAGGCGCCGGAGCCGACCTTCACGTCGAGGACCAGCGAGCCGGTGCCTTCGGCGATCTTCTTGGACATGATCGAGGAGGCGATGAGCGGGATGGCCTCGACCGTGGCGGTGACGTCGCGCAGCGCGTAGAGCTTCTTGTCGGCCGGGGCGAGGCCGTCGCCGGCCGCGCAGATGACGGCGCCGGTGTCGCGGAGGACGGAGAGCATCTCGTCGTTGGACAGGAGCGCACGCCAGCCGGGGATGGACTCCAGCTTGTCCAGCGTGCCGCCGGTGTGGCCGAGGCCGCGCCCGGAGAGCTGCGGTACGGCGGCGCCGCAGGCGGCGACGACGGGGGCGAGGGGGAGGGTGATCTTGTCGCCGACGCCGCCGGTGGAGTGCTTGTCGGCGGTGGGGCGGGGGAGGGAGGAGAAGTCCATGCGCTCGCCGGAGTTGATCATCGCGGCGGTCCAGCGGGCGATCTCGGCGCGGTCCATGCCGTTGAGGAGGATGGCCATGGCGAGGGCGGACATCTGCTCGTCGGCGACGACGCCCTTGGTGTAGGCGTCGATGACCCAGTCGATCTGCTCGTCGCTCAGCCGGCCGCGGTCCCGCTTGGTACGGATGACGGAAATGGCGTCCATGGTAAGTCAGCTTCCTAACGATTGATCAGGTCTTCTGGGCCGAACGCGTCCGGCAGGACGTCCCGCATGGTGCGGATCCCGTCCGCCATCTCGACGAGCAGTCCGGGGCCGCCGTGCTCCCACAGCAGCTGACGGCAACGGCCGCACGGCATGAGCAGATTGCCCGCGCGGTCGACGCAGGTGAAGGCGACCAGCCGGCCGCCCCCGGTGGCGTGCAGCGTGGAGACCAGCCCGCACTCGGCGCACAGGCCGAGCCCGTAGCTGGCGTTCTCCACGTTGCACGCCGAGATGACGCGGCCGTCGTCGACCAGGGCGGCGACGCCCACGGGGAACTTGGAGTAGGGGGCGTAGGCCCGGGACATCGCGTCCCGGGCCCGCGTCCGCAGTTCCTCCCAGTCGATGGGAGGCGTCACTTGCCCTGGCCCTTGCGATAGCGCATACCGTCAGCCTTGGGCATCCGCAGCCGTTGTGCCGACAGGGAGAGCACCAGCAGAGTGACGACGTACGGGGTGGAGCCCACGAACTCGTCGGGGACCTCGTCCGTCAGCAGGTACCAGACCAGCACCAGGGCGGCGACCGCGGCGGCGATCACACCCTGGACGAAGGCCTTCTTCCAGAGCTTCCACAGCGCCAGCGCGGCCAGCAGCACCACCAGCAGGAGCAGCAGCGCGTGGACGGTGGGGCCGCCGTTGCGGAGCTGCAGCGCGTCGGAGTAGCCGAAGAGCCCGGCGCCGGTGGCGAGGCCGCCGACCCGCCAGTTGCCGAAGATCATCGCGGCGAGGCCGATGTAGCCGCGGCCGCCGGTCTGGCCTTCGAGGTAGATGTGCGTGGGGACCATCGCCAGGAAGGCGCCGGCGAGGCCGGCGAGGCCGCCGGAGACGATCACGGCGATGTACTTGTAGAGGTAGACGTTGACGCCGAGCGACTCGGCGGCGATCGGGTTCTCGCCGCAGGAGCGCAACCGCAGGCCGAACGAGGTCTTCCACAGGATGAAGAAACTGCCGACGAACAGGACGGCAGCCAGCAGCGTCAGCACGGACAGGTCGGTGACCAGGCCGCCGAGGATGCCGGCGATGTCCGAGACGAAGAACCAGCCGTGGCCCTCGATGTCGTGCAGCCAGTCGGACAGGCCGGGCACAGTGATCGTGGGCAGGCTGTCGACGGGCGGGGACTGCTTGGGGTTGCCGCCCTTGGTGGCGGCTTCGCCGGAGTTGAACCACAGCTTGGCGAGGTACTGGGTGGTGCCGAGCGCCAGGATGTTGACGGCCACACCGGAGACGATGTGGTCGACGCCGAAGGTGACGGTGGCGAAGGCGTGCACCAGGCCGCCGAGCATGCCGCCGAGGATTCCGGTCAGGACGCCGATCCAGGGGCTGGTCTGCCAGCCGGCCCAGGCGCCGAAGAAGGTGCCGAGGATCATCATGCCTTCGAGGCCGATGTTGACCACGCCGGCCCGCTCGGACCACAGGCCGGCCAGACCGGCCAGGCCGATCGGGACGGCGAGGCCGAGCGCGGCGCTGATCTGGCCCTCGGCGGTGAGCTGGTCCTGGCCCGTGATGATCCGTACGACCGATACGAGGGCCAGCGCGGCCGCGATGATCAGCATGATCACCGGCAGCGTGAGCCGGCGCTTACCGCCAACCGCCTTGGGGGCCGCGGGCGGCGGGGTCTTGGTCGCCGTGGCAGTCACGCCGCCACCTCCTGCTTGTTCTTGGCCTGGGCGGCGAGCTCCTCGCCGACCTTCTGCTGCTGGCGCTTGAGCCCGTAACGGCGGACCACTTCGTAGGCGATGACGACGCTCAGGACGATGACGCCCTGCATGACGCCGACGATCTCCTTGTCGAAGTCCTCGAAGTCCAGCTGGGAGGAGGTCCGCTCCAGGAAGGCCCACAGCAGCGCGGCGAGCGCGACCCCGACCGGGTTGTTGCGGCCGAGCAGCGCCACCGAGATGCCGACGAAGCCGACGCCGGCCGGGAACTCGGTGCCGAACTGGTGCGCGTCGTTGAGCAGCGTCGGCATGCCGACCAGACCGGCCAGGGCGCCGGAGATCAGCATGCTGGTGAGCACCATGCGCTTGACGCTGACGCCGCTGGCCTCGGCGGCCGACTCGGACAGGCCGACGGCGCGCAGGTCGAAGCCGAAGCGGGTGCGGCCCAGCACGAACCAGTAGGCGATGCCGAGCAGCACGGCGACGACGATGAACCCGTAGATCTCGCCGTTCAGCTCACCCATGTCGAAGTTGAACAAGTGGCCCGACGACGGCAACGGGGTCGTCGAGACCTGGGTCTGGGCCTTGTCCAGGTGGCCGAGCCGGCCGGGCTGGAGGAAGTAGGCGATGACATTGGTGGCGATCGCGTTGAGCATGATCGTGGCGATCACCTCGCTGACGCCGCGCTTCGTCTTCAGCAGACCCGCGATGCCGGCCCACATACCGCCGACCAGCATGGCGACCACGATGATCAGCGGGATCTGCAGGAAGCTCGGCAACGACACGGCGCCGCCTACGGCCGCCGCGAAGAAGGCGCCCATCCGGTACTGGCCGTCGACGCCGATGTTGAACAGGTTCATCCGGAAGCCGACGGCGACCGCGAGACCCGCGATGTAGTACGTCGTGCCCTTGTCGAGGATGTAGACCTGGCTGTCGCTCTTGAAGCCGTAGTCGAACATGATGCCGAACGCGTCGAACGGCTGCTTGCCGGTGGCGAGCAGCACCAGCGCGGTGACCACGAACGAGACGGCGATGGCGAGCAGCGGCGCCGCGATGGCGAGGAGCAGCCGCTCCTTGTCGATCTTCTTCATCGGTCCTCTCCCCCAGCGTTCTCGCCGTGCTCCAGGTGGCCGGAGGCGGCACCGGTCATGGCGGAGCCCAGCTCCTCGGGGGTGATGGTGGCGGGGTCGGCGTCGGCGACCAGGCGGCCGCGGTACATGACGCGCAGGGTGTCGGACAGGCCGATCAGCTCGTCCAGGTCGGCGGAGATCAGCAGCACGGCCAGTCCCTCGCGGCGGGCCTCGCGGATCTGGTCCCAGATCTGCGCCTGGGCGCCGACGTCCACGCCCCGGGTGGGGTGCGAGGCGATCAGCAGCTTGGGCAGGTGGCTCATCTCGCGGCCGACGATCAGCTTCTGCTGGTTGCCGCCGGACAGGGAGGCCGCGGTGACCTCGATGCCGGGGGTCCGGACGTCGTACTCGCGCACGATCCGCTCGGTGTCGCGGCGGGCCGCGGTCGGGTCGAGCAGGCCGCCCTTGCTGTTGGGGCGCTCGGTGACATGGCCGAGGATCCGGTTCTCCCACAGCGGGGCTTCCAGCAGCAGGCCGTGCCGGTGCCGGTCCTCGGGGATGTAGCCGATGCCGTCCTCGCGCCGCTTGCGGGTGGGCGCGTGTGTGATGTCGGCGCCGTCGAGGGCGAGGGCTCCGGCGTCGGGCGGGAGCATGCCCATGATGGCCTCGACGAGTTCGGCCTGGCCGTTGCCCTCGACACCGGCGATGCCCAGGACCTCGCCCTTGTGGATGGTGAGCGAGATCCGGTCCAGGACGATGCGCTCGATGCCTTCGAGGTCGAACTCCGACAGGTGCAGGCCCTCGATGACCAGCATCGGCTCATCGGTGACCGTGGATTCCCGGGTCTCCGGCGACGGCAGCTCACTGCCGACCATCAGCTCGGCGAGCTGCTTGGTGGTGGTGTGCTTCGGGTCGGCCGAACCGACCGTCGTGCCACGGCGGATGACGGTGATCTCGTCGGCGACCGACAGCACCTCGCCCAGCTTGTGCGAGATGAAGATGACGGTCAGTCCCTCGGCCTTGAGCTCGCGCAGGTTGTCGAACAGCGCGTCGACCTCCTGCGGGACCAGGACGGCGGTCGGCTCGTCGAGGATCAGCGTACGGGCGCCGCGGAAGAGGACCTTGAGGATCTCAACTCGCTGACGGTCGGCGACGCCGAGGTCCTCGACGAGGGCGTCGGGGCGCACCCCGAGGCCGTACGCGTCGGAGATCTCCTGGATCTTGGCGCGGGCCTTGCCGCCGATGCCGTACAGCTTCTCGCTGCCCAGCACGACGTTCTCCAGGACCGTGAGGTTGTCGGCGAGCATGAAGTGCTGGTGCACCATGCCGATGCCGCGGGCGATGGCGTCGCCGGGGTCGTGGAAGGTGGCCCGCTCGCCGTCGACGGTGATGGTGCCCTCGTCCGGCTTCTGCATGCCGTAGAGGATCTTCATCAGGGTCGACTTGCCGGCGCCGTTCTCACCGATGAGGGCGTGAACGGTGCCGCGGCGCACGGTGATGTCGATGTCGTGGTTGGCCACGACTCCGGGGAATCGTTTGGTAATGCCGCGCAGTTCCACGGCATTCGGACTGGACGCTTTGATGGCGCACTCTCCTCGCGGGAAAAGAGCGGGGGTAGCTACCGGGGAGGGCTACTTGGGGTGGTGGTGGCGAACGTATCGCGAGGATCGAACTCTACGCGCGTAGCGGTCGTCGGATCCATAGGTTGGGCGTGGTCGAGATCAGAATTTAATACGAGCTGAGGCCGCGCCTGTCCGTGCGGCTTCTCATTTAACCCGACCAACGTGGGCGAGGCCCGGTGGGGGTGAGCCTGAGCTCACCCCCACCGGGCCTCGCTGCGTGCCGGTGTCAGGAGACCGTGGTCTTCACGGTGATGTCACCGTTGACGATCTTCTTCTTGGCGGCATCGAGCTGGGTCTTGATGTTGTCGATGAAGCCACCGCTGTAGGAGAGGCCGACGCCGTCCTTGGCCAGGCTGTAGCTCTGGGTGCCGGTCAGCGGGGTGCCGCTCTTGACGGACTCGACGAGGTCGTAGACCGCGACGTTCACGTTCTTGAGCGCGGAGGTCAGGATCGAGTTCTTGTACTTGGCCAGCGAGCTGTCCTCGTACTGGTCGGAGTCGACACCGATCGCCCAGGTGCCCGACTTGCCGGCCACGGCCTCGATCGAGCCGTTGCCGGAGGAGCCGGCCGCGGAGTAGATCACGTCGATGCCCTTGTCCAGCATGCCCTGCGCGGCTTCCTTGCCCTTGGCGGGGTCGGCGAAGCCGGAGAGGTCGGAACCGTGGCTCAGGTACTGGGCGGTGACCTTGACCTTCGGCTTGGTGTCGGCGACACCCTGGTCGAAGCCCGCCTGGAACTTCTTGATCAGCGGAATGTCCACGCCGCCGATGAAGCCGACCTTGTTGGTCTTGGTCTTCAGCGCCGCCGCGACACCCGCGAGGTAGGAGCTCTGCTCCTCCGTGAAGACGATGCTGTCGACGTTCTTGGCGTCGACGACCGAGTCCACGATGCCGAAGGTGGTGTTGGGGTACTTCTTCGCCGCCGCCGTCAGCGCGGTCGCGTAGGAGTAGCCGACGCCGATGACCGGGTTGTAGCCCGCACCCGCCAGCTGCTCCAGACGCGTCTCACGGTCGGCGTCGGTGTCGGCCGTCTTGGCGGTGAGCTCCTTGACGGTGATACCGAAGTCCGCCTTGGCCTTGTCCAGGCCCTTGGCGGCGGAGTCGTTGAACGAGTGGTCGCCCCGGCCGCCGACGTCGTAAGCGACACCGACCTTCAGCCCGCTGCTGCTGCTGGAAGCAGAGGAGCTGGTGTCCTTGGAACTGCTGCCGCAAGCGGTGGCAGTGAGCGCGAGCGCCGCGGAGGCGATGCCCGCGGCGGCGATCTTGGTTACCCGGCGCAAGAGGGTACCCCTTCAACTAGAAGCGCCCCGTCCGGCGCTGGCTTAAGCGGGAGCTTAACGCGCGTAGATGTCAGGTAAAGGGGGGTTGGCCACCCGTTATCGGATCGACGCATTTCGGCCAGGTGAACCGCCCGTTGTGGCACGGTCACCCGGTGTCAGGAAAGCAGTGCAGCCGAGGTGAACAGTTCCACGCCGACCTTGATCGCCCCCTCGTCCACGTCGAAATCACCCTGATGGAGGTCACGCTTGGCCGTGTCGCCCACCGGCCGTACGCCCAGCCGGGCGAGTGCGCCGGGCACCTGCTCCAGGTACCAGGAGAAGTCCTCGCCGCCGAGGCTCTGCTCGGTGTCCTCCACGCTGTGCAGGCCGTAGCGGGCCATCATCGCGTCGCGCAGCAGCTCGGTGGAGTCGTGCTCGTTGACCACCGGCGGCACGCCGCGGTGGTACGTCAGCTCCCACTTGGCCCGGTACATCCCGGCGATCTGGTCGATCACCTCGTGGATGAGGTCCGGCGCGTCGCGCCAGGCGTTCAGCTCCAGGCAGCGGACCGTGCCCTCCAGCTCGGCATGCTGCGGAATGACGTTGCAGGCGTGACCGGCCTCGATCCGGCCCCACACCACGGACAGGCCGCTGCGCGGGTCCACCCTCCGGGCAAGCACGGCGGGCAGCTCGGTGGCCATCTTCGCGGCGGCCATCACCAGGTCGGTGGTCAGATGCGGGCGGGCCGTGTGGCCGCCCGGACCGTCCATGGAGAGTTCCAGCTTGTCGACGGCGGAGGTGATCGCGCCCTGCCGGAGGCCGATCCGGCCGACCTCGACCTTCGGGTCGCAGTGCACGGCCAGGATCCGCCCGACGCCGTCCAGCGCGTCCGCCTTGATCACGTCCAGCGCCCCGCCCGGCATGACCTCCTCCGCGGGCTGGAAGATCAGCCGCACGGGACGCGGCAGCTGCCCGGCGCGCTCCAGCTCCGCCAGCAGCAGGCCCGCGCCCAGCACCACCGTGGTGTGCACGTCATGGCCGCACGCGTGGGCCCGGCCGGGGACGGTCGAGCGGTACTCCACCTGCTTGGTGTCCGGGATCGGCAGCGCGTCCAGGTCCCCGCGCAGTGCCAGCCGCGGGCGGTCCGGATCCGTGGCGCCGATGTCGCAGATGAGGCCCGTGCCGCCGGGCAGAGTGGTGGGCCGCAGGCCCGCCTGCTCCAGCCGGGCTTTGATGGCGGCGGTCGTACGGAACTCCTGTCGCCCCAGTTCCGGGTTCTTGTGCAGATCACGCCGGAAGGAGATCAGTTCGGCCGAGAGCTGCTCGGGCAGTGCGCCTACGGACTGGGAAGGGAGTTCGCTCACCTCCGTAAGCGTAGACCTCATGCGTGCTCCTGTTTGCGTGATCGAGGAAAAAGCTGCGCAGCGTGGCGCGTAGACAGCTCCGTCGAGGGGTATCAATAAGGGCTCGCCGCCGCTCCGGCCCTTTTCATACTGACTCAACGATGCGCCCGGCGCGAGGCAACGACCCCCTGTCATCGCAGGTGACCCTGGTCACCCGCGGTTCAGGCTCGGTCCCAGCAGCCGCCCGTACAGGTCCAGCAGGGGCACCGACTGCGTCTGCCAGGACCACTGGCGGAGCGTGTCGGGGCGGTCGTACGCCTTGCGGTAGCGGCGGGGGTTGGTGAGGACGGCGCCGACGGCACGGACGAAGTCGGGAGTGGAGCGGGCGCGGAAGACCTCGCCGATGCCGAGTTCGAGGGTGGCGGCGGACATCGCGCGGATGTCGGAGACGACGACCGGGAGCCGGGCGTGGGCGTACTCGAAGTAGCGGGTGGGGAGCGCCAGCTGGCGGTCGGGGAGGGGGTGGACGGGGAGGACGCCGATGTCCGCGGAGGACAGGAAGGCGGGGATCGCGGCCGGCGGGACGTAGGGGAGGACGTGGAGCCGGCGGGCGACGCCGAGCTGGGCGGCGCGGGCGGTGAGGGCCAGGACGTCGGGGTGCGCGGGGTCCGGTACGACGAAGGCGGCATGCAGGTCGTACAGCTGCGGGAGCGCCTCGATGACGGTGAGCAGGCCGCGGGAGGGGGCGACGGAGCCGCTGTGGACGAGCAGCGGGATGTCGGGGGCCAGGCGGCAGGCCTCGCGGACGCCGGGCTCCCGCCGGGGGCGGGGCTCGTACGGCGGGGCGTTGAGGGCCACCACCGGGGTGGCCGGCAGGGCGTGGCGCTTGCGGAGCTGCTCGGCGTATGAGTCGGCGACGGTGACGACTCCGTCGGCCAGTGACGCGTACGCCCGCTCGTGCGCGTTCTGCGCGGCGGCCAGCCGGCGGGAGGCGGAACGGCGGGTGAAGGCGTCCCAGACCACCTCGATGCGGTGCCCGGCGCCCTCGGAGCGGTAGGCGGCGCGCACCGCCACGCCGAGGGTGCCGTGGCCCAGGGCGTGCACGAGGTGCGGGCGCAGCTCGTCCAGAACCGGGCCGTACGCGGTCTCCAGGTCGAGCAGCAGCGGGTCGAGGCGGCGCCAGGCGTTCTTGCCGAGGAGCAGGGCGGTCAGCGTGGTCACCGCGTCGTCGACCGGGCCGCCGGGCTCGGCCCTGCCCCGTACGGCGGCCCGGAACTGCGCCGAGCGCGCCGCCGTCCACGCCCGGCGCACGGCCTGGACGAGGTGCGCCCCCGCATGGCCGGTGCGGGCGGCGGCCTGCAGGGGCAACGGGCGGTGGACGACGCCCAGTTCGGCGGTGCGGGTGGCTATGAGCGCGGCCTGGGCGGTGAGCCGCGCGTTGCGGTGGTCGTAGGTCTCCTCGCTGCGGTACGCCAGCGGCCAGCGCACGCCCGGACGGGGGCGGCGCCGGCGGTGGCGGTGCAGGGTCGCGGCGACCGGCACGCGCAGGACCCGTACGCCGGGCGGCGCCGGGCCGGGATCCGCCCTGCTGCCGGGGTGGGCGCGGCCGATGAGGGTGACCTCGTAGCCGGCCCCGGCAGCGGCGGCGGCCACCCGGTGGGCCCGGGAGTCGCCGTCGAGCGTGCTGTCGGCCAGGATCGCGACGCGGGCCGCGCTCACCGGGCCGGGGCCGGCGCCACCGAGGCCGCCGAGGCGACCGACTTCAGGCCGTGCAGCTCACGGGCGGTGCCGGTGATCGCGGACAGGAAGCCGTGGGCGCGGGGCGAGGCGCTGTCGGTGAGCCACGCGGGGTCGACGTCGCAGACGATGATGCGCACCCCGGTGCCCTCCAGGGCCAGCGGGAGGGTGTGGACGACGGTGGACGGGAAGCTCAGCACCGTGTGGCCGACCGGGCCGCGCCGGGCGACCAGCTCCAGCGGCAGGTCGGGGCGGACGATCTCCAGCCCGGTCGCGACGGCCAGCGCGCGCAGCTTGTCCGGGCTCTCGCGGCGGTGGGCGAAGTAGCGGGTGGCGCCGTGGGCCCGGGCCAGTGCCCCGACAGCCGTGAGATACCGCTCGGGGTCCACGACGCCGGTCTCGACGAGCGACGTGCCGACTATGTCGGTGCCCGCGCTGATGATGGGCGGGCCGAAGCGCGCCCGCGTCCAGCCGAAGCGGTTGGCGCGCAGCGCCATGCCCGGCGGTGGCGTGGCCGGCATCGCGCTGAACAGCTCGACCTCACGGCCGCGCCCCGGCGTCAGCCTGCGCCGGGCGGCGGAGGCGAAGACGCCGAAGGCGAGGTCGGCCGGCGAGGTGCGGCGGCCGCTGCGGTGCCAGCGCACCAGGCGGTCGCCGCGGGTGAGCAGCTCGGTGAACTCCATGGTGGCCGTGCCGTCGTCCACGACCGTGATCTCACGGGCGCGGCTCAGCGGCAGCAGCGCCTGTACGAGGCGGGAGAACGGGTCGCCCAGCACGATCCGCTGTGCGGCGCGCAGGGCGGGGGTCAGCTCGGCGACGGTACGCGGGAGCGAGGCACGGCCGGCCCGGGCCTCGCTCCAGCGCACGGTGTGGCCTTCGTCCATGGCGAATTCGGCCATGCGTCGGAGCTGGCCGCGTGAGGTGGGGTCGCGCGGCGGCAGGACGACAAGCGTGAGACCCCGGCCGCCCGGCCCCTGGCGGGGGGCAGGCGGCCGGACATGTGCCCACTCCAGCACGTTGAGAAGCTGAACGGGGCTCTCTACGAGTGCCAGAGTGTCGCTCATACCGGTCAGGCCGACACCTTCTCGCGCTCGGCGGCCTCGGCCGCCTCACGCTCGGCGATGACGCCGGGGACGCGGCGGAGCTTCTTCATGGGGCCGAGCTCGCCCTCGTAGACCTTCTTGACGCCGTCGCCGAGCGCCGACTCGATGACGCGGATGTCGCGCACCAGGCGGTCCAGGCCCTGCGGCTCGACGGAGGCGGCCTGGTCGGAGCCCCAGTTGGCGCGGTCCAGCGTGATGTGGCGCTCGACGAAGACGGCGCCCAGCGCGACGGCGGCCAGCGTGGTCTGGAGGCCGATCTCGTGGCCGGAGTAGCCGACGGGGACGTTGGGGAACTCGTTCTGGAGGGTGTTGATCATCCGGAGGTTGAGCTCCTCGTGCTTCGCCGGGTAGGTCGAAGTGGCGTGGCACAGGATGATGTTGTCCGAGCCCAGGACCTCCACCGCGTGGCGGATCTGGCGGGGCGTCGACATGCCGGTGGAGAGGATGACGGTCTTGCCGGTGGCGCGCAGGGCGCGCAGCAGCTCGTCGTCGGTGAGGGAGGCCGAGGCGACCTTGTGGACGCGGATGTTGTCGAACTTCTCCAGGAAGGCGACGGCCTCGACGTCCCACGGGGACGCGAACCAGTCGATGCCCTTCTTGGTGCAGTACTCGTCGATCGCGCGGTACTCGTCCTCGCCGAACTCCACCTTGTGGCGGTAGTCGATGTAGGTCATGCGGCCCCACGGGGTGTCCCGCTCGATGTCCCACTGGTCGCGCGGGGTGCAGATCTCCGGCGTGCGCTTCTGGAACTTGACCGCGTCCGCACCGGCCGTGACGGCCGAGTCGATCAGCGCGAAGGCGTCGTCGAGGCTGCCGTTGTGGTTGATGCCGATCTCGCCGGTGACGTAGACGGGCTGGCCGGCGCCGACGAGACGGTCGCCGATCGGGCGGAGGCGGGCGGTGTTGTTGGTCACTGGGAGGGGTCCCTTCGGGATGTGCGGGAAAGAGAGGGGCCGAGAATCCACGCGGCGATCTCGCGGATCGCGCCGTGCCCCCCGGGTGTCGCGGTGATGGAACGGGCCAGGCCCTTGACGATGTCGTGCGCGTTGGCGACGGCCGTGGGCCAGCCGACGAGCTCGAAACAGCCGAGGTCGTTGACGTCGTTCCCGACGTACAGAACCCGCTGGGGGTCGAGTTGCTGCTCCTCGCACCACTGCTTGAGCGCGAGGTCCTTGCGGTCGATGCCGTGCAGGACGGGGACCCGCAGTTTGCGGGCGCGCGCGGCGACGACCGGGTTGGTCTCCGTGGACAGGATCAGCACCGGCAGGCCGGCGTCGCGCAGGGCTGCGATGCCCAGCCCGTCGCCCCGGTGCACGATCACGGTCTCGTGTCCGTCGGAGTCGACATGCACCGTGTCATCGGTCTGGGTGCCGTCGAAGTCGAGTACCACCGCGTCGATGTCGTCGCGGGTGGGGAGCGCGTCGGCGCGGGTGGCGTCCACCAGGGGGGCCAGGGCGCGGGCACGGCTGAGGTCGTCCGGCTCGTCGATCTCCAGGACCCGGTGGGGGTCGGTGCGCACCAGCGCGGTGCGGCCGAAGAAGCGGTGCCGGACGTCGCGGAATCCGTCGGCGCGCATCGCGTAGGCGGCGCCGGTCTCCAGGTACTCCGGCTCGCGGTCCTGGCGGCGGGGGCGGTTGGCCTTGTCGTGGTTGACGCCGTAGCCGTCCCCGGTGTCCCCGTCGGAGGCCTCGCGCCACAGGAAGCCGTGCGTCGCGGCCACCGTCAGGGCGGTGTCGGCGCCGCCCTCGGTGATGGCGGAGGCGACACCGTCCATGTCCGCGACGGTGATGAACGGGCTGGTGCACTGCACGAGCAGGACGACGTCGGTGGTGAAGCCGTGGGTCGCCTCGTACTCGTCCATCGCGTGGATGACCGCCGCCTCGCTGGTCGCGGTGTCCCCCGCGATGGCGGCCGGGCGCAGCACGACCTCGGCGCCGGCGGTGCGGGCGGCCTGGGCGATGGAGTGGTCGTCGGTGGAGACCACGACATCGGTGACGTGCACCGACTCGACGCAGGCCCGCACGGCGCGGGCGACCAGCGGGATGCCGCCGACCGGGGCGAGGTTCTTGCCGGGGACGCCCTTCGAGCCTCCCCGGGCGGGGATGACGGCGAGCACCCGGGGTGCCCGTGGCGCCGGGACGGTGCTCTGAGATTCACTCGAAATGGTCACAGCTGACCCCAGCGGCGGATCACGGGCGCGACGCGCTGCACGCCCTGGCGGTAGGCGGTGCGGGCGGAGTTGCGCGCGAAGTCGCGCAACGCGCGCCGCACGGCGCTTGGTTCGGTGGGCTCGACGGCCACCCCGGGCAGCGGCTCGCCCTTGGGGTCGAGCCCGTGCCGGGCGAGGACGCCGGGCAGGTAGCCGGGCGCGGTCTCCGGCGTGTAGTACGGCGCGAGCGGCGGCAGCTGGCCCCGGGCGGCGAGTGCGGTGACCCGCTCGCGTACGGCCCCGAAGGGGTCGACCGCGGCGACCCCGTGGGCGCGGGCCCAGGCCGGGTCGGCCACCGGGACGTGACCTGCGTCGATCCGGTCCCAGGAGGCGTACGCGGCCGAGCCGAGGAAGTGGTGGTTGCCCAGCGCCTCGCGGATGCCGAGGTCGGTGAGGACGGCGGTGGGGATGCCCCGGTGCATGGACTCCAGCGCGGCCGTCGAGGAGACGGTGACCAGCAGGTCGGTGCGGTCCAGGACCTCGCCCATGTGCCCGTAGACCAGCTTCAGGTTGGCCGGCGGATCGAGCCTGGCGACCAGCTTCTGGTAGGGCTGTTCCTCGATGTGCGTGGTGTGCTCGCCGGGCTTGCTGCGCAGCTTGACCAGGACTTCGCGGTCGGGGTGGAAGCGGGCGTGGTCAACGGCCCGGCGCAGCAGGTACGTACGGTCCTTGCGGCTGTCCGGGACGGACGGCTGGACGGCGAAGACGACCGTGAACGGCCGCTCGGCGGAAGGCTTGTAGGGCTCGCCCTCCAGGAAGGGCAGCGCGGTCTCGACGACGCTGTCCGGGTCGGCGCCGACGCCCGCGTAGACCGCCCGGAAGCGGTCGGCGTCGTGCGCGCTGTTGGCCAGCACCACATCCGCGCCGGCCCGCAGCAGCAGGCCGTCGGCGAGCTTCTCGTAGACGACCCCGACATATCCGGTGACGACCACCGGGCGTCGCTCCGCGCCCTCCCAGGCCCGGTTCAGACCGTGCAGCATCGCCTGGACGGTGCCGCCCACGCAGGAAAGGATCAGTACGTCGGCCGTGTCCCGCCCGGTCTCCGCGAGGAATTCGGGTGCCGTGACCTCGCGCATCGAGTCCGCCGGGATGCCGACCTCGGCGAGCTGGCGGGTCGTCGGAGTGGCCCGGCCTCGGAGCAGGCGGGCGTCGAGCCGCGCGCCGGAGGCTATGCGGCGGGCCGTCAGCGCACCCCACTTCCAGCGGGTGTCCGAATCGGCGAGGACAGTGACCCGGAGCGGGCCGACGGTACTTTCTTGCACGTCCAAGACGCTAGGAATCCATTCCGAGCGGGCGCCATACGCAAGCGCAACGGGAGGTAAACAACATACCTCCGAATGACTAACTCACCTGAGCAGAAGTCGAATCTACGGTTTCGACACTCCGCGTTAACCTCAGGGTTGCCCAAGTGTCAGCCAGCACGCCTGGCGTGGTCATAGTGTGGTGGTCGTGGTCAAGCTCTCCGTAATCGTGCCGTTCTACAACGTTCAGGCTTTCGCACCAGACATGTTGAGAAGCCTTCGTGCGAACGCCCGCTCGGATTTCGAATTCATCCTAGTAAATGACTGTGCGACGGATGAAACTCCGGAAATCCTTGCGCGTGCCGTTCCCGACCTCCCGGGAGCACGGCTCGTCTCGCACGACATAAACGGCGGCCTGGCCACAGCGAGAAACACCGGCATCGACGCGGCCCGCGGCGAGTACCTCACCTTCCTCGACGGCGACGACTGGCTCGCCGAGGGCTATCTCGCCCGGCTCCTGGACTCCATCGAAACCCTCGGCACCGACTTCGTCCGCACCGACCATGTCGTCTGCCACGGCCGCAAGCGCACCGTCGCCCGCGTCCCGCAGGGCCGCCGCGGCATCAGGCTCAGCCCGCGCGCCGCCATCCTGCCCGCCGACCGCACGACCTCCGTGGACTACCCGTACGCCTGGGCCGGGATCTACCACCGCCGCCTGGTCGACGCCGGCCTGCTGCACTTCCCGGACGGCCTGCGCACCGCCGAGGACCGGCCGTGGATCTGGCGGCTGCACCGCGAGGCCGAGTCCTTCGCCGTCGTCGGCCTGCTCGGCGTCTTCTACCGGCGCGGTGTCACCACCTCACTCACCCAGATCGGTGACATCCGTCAACTGGACTTCATCCGCTCATTCGATCAGGTACTCGCCGAGACCGCGGCCGACCCCGAGGCGGACCGCTTCCTGCCCAAGGCGGTGCGCACATACTGTGCGATCATCGCCCACCACCTCAACGCGATCGACCGCTACGAGCCCGCCGTCGCGCGCAAGCTCAAGGTGATGAGCGCCGCCGCGATGAAGAAGATGCCCCAGGACGTACTGACGGAGGCCCTGGATGCCATGGACGTCGAGCGAAGCGTGCGGCTGCGCCGCCTCCGGCGCCGGCTGGTGAGCGCGTGATGCCCATGCCCTCCCGTACGCAGATCTTCATGGCGTCCACCCTCTACGGCGCCGCCACCCTGGCCGCCGCCCTGGACGCGGGGCAGTTCGCCCCCGCGGACCGCCGGCTGCTCCTGATCAGCAACAACGCCGGCATCCCCGAGACCACCCCCGCCCTGGACGCGATGCCCGGCTTCGAGGCCCTGCGCGGCCGCTTCGACGAGGTCCTGTCCTGGAACGAGGCCATCGCCCCGCTCCACCCGGGCGGCTGGCAGCCCCGCGTCGAGGACGTCCCCCTGTGGGAGCGAGGACTGCGGCTCCTGTGGAGCCTGGGCGACGACGACCTGGAGCTGATCGTCGAGTCCATCCAGGTCGAGCCCGCGCTCGCGCTGGTCAATGTCTTCCCCTCGGCGGCCGTCGAGGTCTACGCCGACGGCCTCATGTCGTACGGCCCGACCCGCAACAAGCTGGAACCCCTCGTCACGACCCGGATCAGCCGGCTGCTCCACCTGGACCTCGTCCCCGGGCTGCGCCCGCTGCTGCTCTCGGAATACGGGGTCGAGCCCGAGGTCGTACCCTCCGAGGCCTTCACCAAGGTCCTGGCCGAACTGGCCTCCTCCCTCCAGGACGAGGACGCCTCCCGCCTGGACGGCCTGCCCGAGGGCGCGGCCCTGCTGCTCGGCCAGTACCTGTCGGCGCTGGACATCATCAGCGCCGAGGCGGAGGAAGAGCTGCACGTGGCCATACTGCGCGGCGCCGTCGCACTCGGGCACCGGGATGTCATCTTCAAGCCGCACCCCTCGGCGCCCGCCCACTGGTCCCAGCTGCTGGAGCGGGAGGCCGCCGCCCTCGGCGCGAAACTCACCGTCCTGGACGCCCCGGTCCTGGCCGAAGTCCTCTACCAGCGGATCCGGCCCGCCATCGTCGTCGGCTGCTTCTCCACCGCCCTGCTCACCGCCACCGCCTTCTACGGCATCCCCGTGGCGCGCACCGGCACAGGCCTCCTCCTCGACCGCATCTCCCCCTACCAGAACAGCAACCGCGTCCCCGTCACCCTCGTCGACGCCCTCCTCCCCGACCTCGCCGACCCCGCCGCCGTCACCTCCTGGACCCCGCCCACCCCCGACACCGTCCACCGCGACCTCACCCCCCTCCTCGGCGCCGTCGGCTACTGCATGCAGTCCCTGGCCTACCCGCACCTGCGCGACGAGACAGTCGCCTACCTGGCCTCACGGCTCGACACCACCACCTGGCGCTACTTCAAACGCCGCCGCCTCACGGCTCTCGCCCTGCCGGGCGCGCTGCCTGCGCAGCTCGCGTTTCTGCCGCGCAGCCGCACCGTCCGCCGTGTCGCCCGCCGCGCGAAGGCGCTGCGCAGGTCGCTGGGCTGACATCGCGGGCCCGGCTGACGCGTTGCAGAAACTCAGAACGCGTCAGCCGGGACGTATGTGCCCCACACCTCCCGCAGCGCGCCGCACACCTCACCAACCGTCGCCCGCGCGCGCAGCGCGTCCTTCATCGGGTGCAGGACATTGGTGTCCGTGCCGTCGGCCGCCCTGCGCATGGCGGACAGCGCCGCGTCGACCGCCGCCTGGTCGCGCGAGGCGCGCAGCACGGCCAGCCGCTCCACCTGCTGGGCCTCGATGGCGGGATCGACCCGGAGCGGCTCGTACGGCTCCTCCTCATCAAGGGCGAAGCGGTTGACGCCGACGACGACCCGCTCACCGGAATCGGTCTCCTGCTGGACGCGGTACGCGCTGCGCTCGATCTCCTCCTTCTGGAAGCCCCGCTCGATGGCGCTGACCGCACCGCCGAGGTCCTCAACCCTGCGCATGAGATCGACAGCGGCGGCCTCGACCTCATCGGTCAGCCTTTCGATGGCGTAGGAGCCCGCGAAGGGGTCGACGGTCGCGGTGACATCGGTCTCGTAGGCGAGTACCTGCTGCGTGCGCAGCGCGAGCCGCGCGGACTTGTCCGTGGGGAGAGCGATCGCCTCGTCGAAGGCATTCGTGTGAAGGGACTGCGTGCCGCCGAGCACCGCCGCCAGACCCTGGAGGGCCACGCGCACGAGGTTGACCTCGGGCTGCTGGGCGGTGAGCTGGACTCCCGCGGTCTGAGTGTGGAAGCGCAGCATCTGGGACCTGGGGTCGCGGGCGCCGAACTGCTCGCGCATGACGCGCGCCCAGATCCGGCGGGCGGCGCGGAATTTGGCGACCTCTTCGAGGAGCGTCGTACGGGATACGAAGAAGAAGGACAAGCGGGGCGCGAAGTCGTCGACATCCATACCCGCCGCGACGGCCGTGCGGACGTATTCGATTCCGTCAGCCAGGGTAAAGGCGATCTCCTGAACGGGAGAGGCACCGGCCTCGGCCATGTGGTAGCCGGAGATCGAGATGGTGTTCCATTTCGGGATCGTGGTCCGGCAGTACGCGAAGATATCGGCGGTCAGCCGCAGACTCGGCTTGGGCGGGAAGATATACGTACCGCGCGCGATGTATTCCTTCAGCACATCGTTCTGGACCGTGCCGGTGATCTTGTCGGCGGCGACGCCCTGCTCCTCGGCGACCAGCTGGTACATCAGCAAAAGCAGCGCGGCGGGCGCGTTGATCGTCATCGACGTGGACACCTTGTCCAGCGGAATGCCGTCGAAGAGCACCTTCATGTCCTCGACCGAGTCGATGGCGACGCCCACCTTGCCGACCTCACCGTGGGCGATGACGGCGTCGGAGTCGTGGCCCATCTGAGTGGGCAGGTCAAAGGCGACGGACAGGCCCATCGTGCCGTGGGCGATCAGCTGCCGGTAGCGGGCGTTGGACTCGGTGGCGGTGCCGAAGCCCGCGTACTGGCGCATGGTCCAGGGGCGGCCGGAGTACATGGACGGATAGACGCCCCTGGTGAAGGGATACGCCCCGGGCTCGCCGAGCCTGCCGCCCGGATCCCAGCCCCTCAGGGCGTCCGGCCCGTAGACCTGTTCGATCGGCAGCCCGGATTCGGACTCACGTGTCATGGGTTCACGACTCCTTCCCCGCACAGCCCCCTCACAGTCTTATGCCAGGTTCCTGGAACTACATATCCGGGAAAAGTGTCCAAGGAGGTACGACGATGTCCAGGGGGGCAAAGTGCCGAGCAGGAACACCCGAACCCGAATAGGTCTGGCGGCCACCGCCGTACTGGCCATGATGTCGGCCATCGGCTGTACGGCCCAGGCCACCGAGGCAGCGTCCTCGGCCTCACCTTCGGCGTCGGCTTCGCCAACCGCCTCCCATGCGAGCGCGAGCCCCAGCCCCAGCACCAGCCCCAGCCGGTCCACCGCCGCCCCTGCCCGCCCGACCGAGCGGCCCCTCATGGCCCGCGGCTCCAGTAGCGCCCAGGTCCGCGAACTCCAGGCCCGGCTCAAGCAGCTCGGGCACTTCTCCCCCTCCCCCACCGGCTACTACGGCAGCGTGACCGCGGCCGCCGTCCGCGCCTTCCAGGCCAAGCACGGCCTCACCGCCTCCGGCACCGTCACCAAGGCCACCTGGAGCAAGCTCCGCTCGCTCACCAAGCAGCCGACGCACGCCGCTATGTACCCCGCCACCAGCCGCCCGGTCGCCGAACTCGACCAGCGCTGCCTCACCGGACGCGTCCTGTGCATCAGCAAGACCAGCCGCACGCTGTCCTGGGTGGTGGACGGCAAGGTCCTGAAGTCCATGGACGTACGCTTCGGCTCGCAGTACACGCCCACCCGCGAGGGCACCTTCAAGGTCAACTCCAAGAGCCGCCACCACGTGTCGACGATCTACCACACCGCCATGCCGTACGCGATGTTCTTCAGCGGCGGCCAGGCCGTCCACTACTCCGCCGACTTCGCCGCCCGCGGCTACGCCGGCGCCTCGCACGGCTGCGTCAACGTACGGGATCTGAACGGGATCTCCGCCCTGTTCGACCAGGTACGGATCGGCGACAAGGTGGTCGTCTACTGGTGACGCCCCAGTGATCCCACAGCCAGCCTTCACCACGGCATCTGCGGCCGACGGTAGGCGAGTGAGCCAAAGCGGAGCGGCCGCTGTCGAAAAGGAGACGCGCGCAGGGAGCGAGGCACGAGCGACCGAGCACGTCGACTGTCGACAGTGGCTGAGCGCAGCGGCGGCGAACCGAGCCTCTAAAAAAAGAAAAGGACGCGGGCGGGGCGGGGGGAAATGCGCCCCGCCCGCGTTCCTCGGAAGGACGCCCGATACGGGGGGACCGGGCATCCGCGGGCCGATGACCAGTCGACCCACTCTGTACAGCGCCAGGGGCGCCGAAAGTGTCACACCTGGGGGCGTGACCGGGCCGGGGGGTTGGTGCATGCGCCCGGCCACGCCCTGACGCGAGCCCGATCGGTACGGGGAGAACCCGGACCCGCTTGGCCGATGACCAGTCGACCCACCTCATACAGCGCCGGTCCGCCGGAAAACGTCACCCGGTCACTAGTTCGCATTCTGAGGTGACTGGCCGTCACTGCCGTTGCTGCCGCCGTTTCCGCTGCCGGCACCGTCGACGACGTCGCCCGCGTCACCGCTGCCGCTGCCGCTGTCGCTGTCACCCTGCATCGACGAGCCGCTCGCACCGGAATCCCCGCCGGGGGTGCCCGTGGAGTCCGTGGGCGAGCCGTCGCCGCCGCTGCCGTCCGCCCAGCCGCCGTGGCCGAGCAGTCCCGCGCAGTACTGGCGCACCCGGTGCCGTCCGCCGCCGGCGGCCTTCTCCAGCTCCCGGTAGGACTGGCGGTCCATGCCGCCCCGGCGCCAGTCGGCGGCGGCGTACGCCGTGCAGAGCGTCTTGAAGTTCGTGGAACCGGGGGACGCGGGCGCCGTGGGGGTGGCCACGCCGCGCGAGGCCCCACCGGCCGGGCGCTCCTGGTCCGGTGCGGGGGAGGCGGACCGGCCGGGGTCCGTGGCGCCGGCCCGGGCGCTGGAACCGCCGCTCTGCAGCGGGTCGGGGCCCTGTGCACCGCTGCCGAAGGAGGTCGGCAGCGCGCCCACGGCGGCGGCCACCGCGACCCCGCCCAGGGCAAGGGTGGCGAACAGCGCGCCGGTGACGGTCTTGGCCGAGCGCGCCGCGTG
This sequence comes from Streptomyces sp. NBC_01537, assembly GCF_045040445.1. Classification (NCBI taxonomy): domain Bacteria; kingdom Bacillati; phylum Actinomycetota; class Actinomycetes; order Kitasatosporales; family Streptomycetaceae; genus Streptomyces; species Streptomyces sp. NBC_01537. The sequence goes on from NZ_CP109392.1 coordinate 3,770,931, forward strand.
GCGCAGCCCCCGGGCTCCGGGCCGCCAGTCGTCGGAGCGCCGCCGGTGGCGCTGCCGTACGCCGGCGGTGAGCGTGCCCGCGTCGCGGGCGGCCCGGAAGGCGGCGACCGCCGCCTCCTCGCGGGCCGGGTCGAGAGCGGCCGGCGCGGCGGCGGCGGCGAGCAGCCCTGCCAGCGCGGCGGCGCGCTTGTCGTCGGCCGGGTCCGTGGCGACGTGCTGGGCCTCGCCCATGGAGGCGTCCACGGAAGCGTCCAGGGACGGATCCCTCGTGCCGCGCAGCAGCCGCTCGGCGGTGGCGTCGTCGAGCCAGTCGGGTCCTCGGTTATCGCTCATCTCATGTCCTCAAGCGTTCGAGACACCGAAAACGTCACACTCGACACGCCTCCGTCATATTCCAGCAGCTCAGCCAACCGCCGCAGTCCGCGGCTGGTGGCCATCCGCATCGCCCCCGGCCGCTTGCCCAGCACGTCCGCCGCGCTCTTGGAGTCCAGACCCATCACGACCCGCAGCAGCACCGCCTCCGCCTGGTCCCTCGGCAGCGACGCGATCGCCGCCAGCGCCCTCCCGGTGCCGACCGCGGCCACCGCCTCCTCCGCCGTGTCCTGTCCGCCGGGCCGGTCGAGCAGTTCCTCGACGCCGCCGGCGGCTATCGGCCGGCGGCCCGCGGCCCGCAGGTGGTCCAGCGCCCGGTTGCGGGCGATCCGCGCCGTCCAGCCGCGTATCGCGTCCCCGGTGTCCGTGGCCCCGGTGTCGCGGAAGCCCGGCAGGTCACGGGCGATCTGCAGCCAGGCCTCGGAGGCCACGTCCTCGGCGTCCGCCGCGCCGACGAAGGTGCGTACGTACTGCAGCAGCTGTGGCTGCACCGTCCGGTACAAGACCCGGAAGGCCTCCTCGTCACCCCCTTGCGCCGCGCGCACCGCGGTCGCCAGATCCACGTCTCCATACCCCCTCACCCAGGCGCCCCATCCTGCCCCATTGCCGGGCCGCGCCGGGCTCCTGGGGTCTTACGCACAGGTAAGTGGCGGTTGCGCACGCGGTTCGTGTCAGTCGAGGAGCCGGGACAGTCGTTTCAGGCCGCGGTACGAAGCCGTACGGACAGCACCGGGCCGCTTGCCCAGGACCCGGGCGGCCGAGGCGGCGTCGAGTCCGACCAGGACCCGCAGCAGTACGGCCTCGGCCTGGTCCGGGGGGAGGGTGGCGATCAGCGCGAGGGCCTGCCGGGTGGAGAGCCGCTCCAGGGCCTCGGCGGCGGTGTCCTCGGCCCCGGGCAGTTCGAGGACGTCCTGCTCCAGCAGGGTCGCCCGGGGCCGCGAGCGCTGCCAGCGCAGGTGGTCCAGTGCCCGGTGCCGCGCGATGGTCGCCGCCCAGCCCCGGAAACCGGCCCCGTCGCCCCGGAACCGGCCGAGGTCGCGGGCGATCTCCAGCCATGCCTCGGACGTCACGTCCTCCGCGTCGGCCGGACCGACGATGGTCCGTACGTAGTTGAGGAGCAGCGGGTCCACCAGCCGGTAGACCACCGTGAAGGCCGCCTCGTCCCCGCCCTGGGCACGCTCGACCGCCACACCGAGCTCGTCATCGTTTTTCAAGGCGGTCTCGCCTCCGCTGCGCTCAGCTTCGGCTCGACCGCCGACCGTCGGCCGCAGATCCGGGGTTGCCCCCAGCCGTACGGCTCCCCAACTCCTACAGCGTGGAATCGAACAGAATCGTCACACCCCTGGGGGTGTGACACTTACTGCCCTGCGGACGCTGTACATGACAGGGCCGCCACCAGACGGCGGTCGGGGACGCTCCCGTGGGGGGAAGCGGGCCCCGGCCGCCTCCTTTGGTCAGGACAGGCCTTCGAGGCCGCGCGGATAGGTGGGGCGGCGTCGCGGGTCGATGGGCGGCGCCTGGCGGCGTTGTCGTCGGTCCACGACGCCCCCAAGCTCTCAGCTCCGCTCGAGCAGGGGGTACCCCCAACGCGTCGCCTCCCTCCTCCGCCTTGCCAGACTTGCCCCTCGACCCGCACCTTCACCCACCCCACCTATCCGCGCGGCCTCTTGACCGACCGCGTTCGCCAGGGACTTGAAGCCCTCCCAGCTCAGCGCCGGGGTGCGCGGGTCCCAGACCTTCTGGGCGAGCGCGCGCAGGGGCAGCCGGATGCCGGCGGCGATCTGCGTCTCGGTCTGCGCGTCGCCGTGGTCGCACCAGACGGCGAGGCGGCCGCCGAGGATCCGGTCGGCGCCGGCGAGGGCGGCGGGGACGGCGCGGTCGCGGTAGACGACGGCCGGGGTCCAGCGCTCGTAGATGGCGCGGCCGCTCGGATAGGGGAAGCTGGCCGGGCTGCCGAGGACGTAGTAGAGGTACCAGGAGTTGAGGTTGACCAGGGTCCGTCCCTCCCTCAGATACGTCTCGGGCAGCGGCCCGCGCTGGACGTTGCTGGACCAGTACTCGACCTCGCGGCCGGCGTCGGGCCAGGACCGGGGGCTGCTGAAGAAGCCGTCGTTCCACACCTTCGTCGTCCTGCCGTAGCGGCGCAGCACCGCCGAGCGGTCGTTGAGCCAGGCGGTGGCGGCGTCGGCGACCGTGCCGGCCGGCCCGAAGCGGCTGCGGGCGTAGGCGGCGAGCTGCGGGAAGGCGGCCTGCGGGTCGGGCACGGTCAGCGCGCCGTACTCGTCGCCGCCGAGGTGCCAGTACCGGCCGGGGAAGAGCGGGGCGTACTCCTTGATCAGGTCGTCGAGGAGCGTCGCGGACCGGGGGTTCGAGATGTCGATCGCGCCGTTGACGGGCACCCCGAGGCGGGTCCGCAGCTGCAGTGAGGGGTGCGCGGCGAGGACGGCGCCCAGGTGGCCGGGGCTGTCGATCTCGGGGATGACGGTGAGGTGCCGCCGGGCGGCGTAGGCGACGAGATCGCGGATGTCGGCCTTGCTGAGGTGGCGGGCGGAGACGACCTCGGGGTGGGTGGTGCTCTGGACGCGGAAGCCCTGGTTGTCGCTGAGGTGCAGATGGAGCTCGTTGAGCTTGAGATAGGACAGCTCACCGATCCGCGCCCGCAGCCAGCCGGGCGTGAAGTACTTGCGGCCGACGTCGACCATCAGCCCTCGCTGCGGACGGTCGGGCCGGTCCTGCACGATGCCGCCTGGGAAGCCGCCACGGGCGCGCAGCACCTGGAGCAGGGTGCGGGTGCCGTAGAAGACGCCGGCGTCGGTGGTGCCACGGATGGCGATGCCGGAGGCGGAGCTGGCCAGCTCGTAGGCCTCCGGGTTGTCGTTCACCCATTGGAGTGAAAGCGAGATGTCCCCGGGCCCGGGGGGACCGTTGGCGTACGGAACGTTCAGCTCTGCGGCGAGCAGCCGCGCCTCGTCCTCTACGGCGCTTCCGACAGGGGCGACGACGCGGGTGCCGGAGGCGGGCCGCCAGGTCCCCCCGGCGGTGGGGGTGAAGGAGCGTACGGCCGGTATCGAGGGGATCGCCGGCATGGCCGCGGCGGCCGCGGGAGAGGGCTCGGGCACGAATACGGCCATGATGACCGCCACCGCACCGACAAAGGATGCGAGTTTCGTCCACAGATGCACCATACATAGACGCTAAACAGGAGGGCCCGCGTCCGCATTCGCTCAGGTTGGACCTCGTAAGGGTGAAATTCGTGCATCCGTCGGACAGCAGTGAACATCCGTCGATACGGTGGCACGACCCCACAGCCATCCCATAGCTTTCTTGGTGTTTCCCGCGTCCCACCACCCCCGCTCCCAGCCGTCCCGTAAACAGGAGCCCTGAGCTGTCCAGCGACACCCCGGCCGTCACAGCCGTCAGCGCGCACCTTCCGCCGCAGTCCCGGCGCGAAGCAGGCGGAGCCGACCGGCCCAACGGCCTCATCCGCCTCAACGACGCCCCGCCGGCGGCCGCGGAGGCCACCCTCCTGGGCATGTGCGGCAGCCGCCGCTGGGCCCGCCGGGTGGCCGCCCACCGCCCCTACCCGGACGTCGCGTCCCTGCTGGCCGCAGCCGACGAGGCCGGGTACGATCTCGCGCCCGCCGACCTCACCGAGGCCCTGGCCGCCGAGGCCGCGGCGACCGCGCCGCTGCCGCCGCGCGGCGGACTGGCCGCGCACACCGCGCTGCGGGCCGCCCACGCCGCGTACGAGGCGCGCTTCGGGCATGTCTTCGTGGTGGCCCTGGACGGATTCCATCCGGACGAGCTGCTCGACCAGGTGCTGGCCGGCATCCGCGCCCGCCTCGGCAACGACCCGGACGAGGAGCGCGCCACCGCGGCGGACCAGCTCCGCAAGGTCACCCGGGGCCGGCTCACCCGGCTCACCCGGGGCTGATCTCCCAACGGGTTCCCGGGAACGTACGCCCAGTCGTGCGGGATCGATCACACCTGGCGGACCCGGCGGGACGTAGCCGACAAGCCGTCGCTACGATGGCCGGGGCCGGAGGACCGTACCCGGCCGGGCCGCGACCGACACCGAAGCCGGCAGGCCCCCACCCCGCTCCCGGAGGGTTTTTTCCGTGCCGGCTGGAACGCTGTACCGCGGCCGGGAAGGCATGTGGTCATGGGTGGCTCATCGAGTCACCGGTGTCCTCATCTTCTTCTTCCTGTTCGTCCATGTCCTCGACACCGCGCTGGTCCGGGTCTCCCCCGAGGACTACGACAAGGTCGTCAACACCTACAAGCAGCCCATCGTCAGCCTGCTCGAATACGGGCTGGTCGCGGCGATCCTCTTCCACGCTCTGAACGGCCTGCGCGTCATCGCCGTGGACTTCTGGTCCAAGGGCCCGAAGTACCAGAAGCAGATGCTGTGGACCGTCGTCGGAGTCTGGGTCGTGCTGATGATCGGCGCGATCTACCCCGTCCTCGGCCACGCCGCACGAGTCCTGTTCGGGAGCTGAGGCAAGCCATGTCTGTATCCGACTCCGTGGAGCTGAACGCCTCCAGCGCCGCCTTCAGCCCGGACAACCCGGCGCCGGTCATCGAGCCGCCGCGGGCCCGCACCAAGCGCACCCCGCGCGCGACCCGGACCAACTTCGAGCTGTACGGCTGGCTGTTCATGCGCCTGTCCGGCATCGTGCTCGTCGTCCTGGTCCTGGGCCACCTGCTGATCCAGCTGGTGCTGGACGGCGGCGTGACCAAGGTCGGCTTCGCCTTCGTGGCCGGCCGCTGGGCCTCGCCGTTCTGGCAGGGCTGGGACCTCATCATGCTGTGGCTGGCCATGCTGCACGGCGGCAACGGCCTCCGTACGGTGATCAACGACTACGCCGAACGGGCGAACACCCGGCTCTGGCTCAAGACGCTGCTCTTCACGGCGACAGCGTTCACCATCCTGCTCGGCACGTTGGTGATCTTCACCTTCGACCCGAACATCCGCTAAGCCAGGGCTGGGACAGGGAAGCGACCCTCATGCAGATCCACAAGTACGACACCGTCATCGTCGGCGCCGGCGGCGCCGGCATGCGCGCGGCCATCGAGTCCACCAAGCGCAGCCGCACCGCCGTCCTGACGAAGCTCTACCCGACGCGCTCCCACACCGGCGCCGCCCAGGGCGGCATGGCCGCCGCGCTGGCGAACGTCGAGGAGGACAACTGGGAGTGGCACACCTTCGACACGATCAAGGGCGGTGACTACCTGGTCGACCAGGACGCCGCCGAGATCCTCGCGAAGGAGGCCATCGACGCGGTCCTGGACCTGGAGAAGATGGGCCTGCCGTTCAACCGGACGCCCGAAGGCAACATCGACCAGCGCCGCTTCGGCGGGCACACCCGCAACCACGGCGAGGCCGCCGTGCGCCGCTCGTGCTACGCCTCGGACCGCACCGGTCACATGATCCTCCAGACGCTGTACCAGAACTGCGTCAAGGAGGGCGTGGAGTTCTTCAACGAGTTCTACGTCCTGGACCTGCTCCTCGCCGAGGTCGACGGGGTCCAGAAGACCTCCGGCGTCGTCGCCTACGAGCTGGCCACCGGCGAGATCCACGTCTTCCAGGCCAAGGCCGTCATCTTCGCCTCCGGCGGCACCGGCAAGTTCTTCAAGGTGACCTCCAACGCGCACACCCTGACCGGCGACGGCCAGGCGGTCGCGTACCGGCGCGGGCTGCCGCTGGAGGACATGGAGTTCTTCCAGTTCCACCCGACCGGCATCTGGCGCATGGGCATCCTGCTGACGGAGGGCGCCCGCGGTGAGGGCGGCATCCTCCGCAACAAGGACGGCGAGCGCTTCATGGAGAAGTACGCGCCGGTCATGAAGGACCTCGCGTCCCGTGACGTCGTCTCCCGCGCCATCTACACCGAGATCCGCGAAGGCCGTGGCTGCGGTCCCGAGGGCGACCACGTCTACCTCGACCTCACCCACCTCCCGCCGGAGCAGCTCGACGCCAAGCTCCCGGACATCACCGAGTTCGCGCGTACGTACCTGGGCATCGAGCCCTACACGGACCCGATCCCGATCCAGCCCACCGCGCACTACGCCATGGGCGGCATCCCGACCAACGTCGAGGGCGAGGTGCTGAGCGACAACACCACCGTCGTTCCGGGCCTGTACGCCGCCGGCGAGGTCGCGTGCGTGTCCGTGCACGGCGCCAACCGCCTGGGCACCAACTCCCTGCTCGACATCAACGTCTTCGGGCGCCGCGCCGGCATCGCCGCCGCCGAGTACTCCGCGACGACGGACTACGTCGAGCTCCCGGAGGACCCGGCCTCGGTCGTCGTCGCCCAGGTCGAGGGCCTGCGCAACTCCACCGGCACCGAGCGGGTCGCCGACCTGCGCAAGGCGCTGCAGGAGTGCATGGACAAGAACGTGATGGTCTTCCGCACCGAGCAGACCATCAAGGAAGCGGTCGAGGAGATCGCGGGTCTGCGCGAGCGCTACAAGAACGTCTCGGTCCAGGACAAGGGCAAGCGGTTCAACACCGACCTCCTGGAGGCCATCGAGCTGGGCAACCTGCTCGACCTCGCCGAGGTCATGGCCGTCTCCGCCCTCGCCCGCAAGGAGTCCCGCGGCGGTCACTACCGCGAGGACTACCCCAACCGCGACGACGTCAACTTCATGCGGCACACCATGGCGTACCGCGAAGTGGGTGCCGACGGCAACGAGTCGATCCGTCTCGACTACAAGCCGGTCGTGACGACCCGCTACCAGCCGATGGAGCGTAAGTACTGATGAGCACCCCCACGCTTGAGAAGAACAGCGACGCCCTGGACGCCGCCGAGGCGACCGGTGCGCACCTGATCACCGTCACCCTGCGGATCCGGCGCTTCAACTCCGAGGTCTCGGACGAGGCGAACTGGATCGACTACCTGCTGGAGATCGACCCCAAGGAGCGTGTCCTCGACGCCCTCCACAAGGTCAAGTGGGAGATCGACGGAACGCTGACCTTCCGCCGTTCCTGCGCCCACGGCATCTGCGGCTCCGACGCCATGCGCATCAACGGCCGCAACCGCCTCGCCTGCAAGACCCTGATCAAGGACATCAACCCCGAGAAGCCCATCACCGTCGAGCCCATCAAGGGCCTGACCGTGCTCAAGGACCTCGTCGTTGACATGGACCCCTTCTTCCAGGCCTACCGCGACGTCATGCCCTTCCTCATCACCAAGGGCAACGAGCCGACCCGCGAGCGCCGTCAGTCCCCCGAGGACCGCGAGCGCTTCGACGACACCACCAAGTGCATCCTCTGCGCCGCCTGCACCTCCTCGTGCCCGGTGTTCTGGAACGACGGCCAGTACTTCGGCCCGGCGGCGATCGTCAACGCCCACCGCTTCATCTTCGACTCCCGGGACGAAGCCGGTGAGCAGCGGCTCGAGATCCTCAACGACAAGGACGGCGTCTGGCGCTGCCGTACGACCTTCAACTGCACGGACGCCTGCCCGCGCGGCATCGAGGTCACCAAGGCCATCCAGGAGGTGAAGCGCGCGCTGATCACGCGTCGCTTCTGACCTTCCGGTCCCGTCTGCGAGGGCCCCGGCGCTTCTGCGCCGGGGCCCTCGTTTGGTTGGATGCCGGTATGGCTGATCTTCACGAAGTCCTACGGGTGTTCATCGGATCCGACGGCCGCGGCGGCAACGCCCTGGGCGTCGTACGGGACGGTGCGGCGGTGCCGTCGCGGGCCGAGAGGCAGGCACTGGCGGCCGAACTGGGCTTCAGCGAGACGGTGTTCGTGGATGACGCCGCCGAGGGCGTGGTGGACATCTACACGCCGTCCGTGCGGCTGCCGTTCGCCGGCTATCCGCTGGTCGGCGTGGCATGGCTGCTGGGGGTGGGGACGCTGCGGCCGGAGGCCGGGGAGGTGGCGGCGTGGCAGGACGGCGAGGTGACCTGGATCAGGGCGCGGCCGGAGTGGGTGGAGGGGAAGAGGACGGTGCGGTACGGGTCGGTGGCGGAGGTGGAGGGGCTGCCGGCGCCGCCGCCGGGGGTGGGGTGGGAGTACGCGTGGGCGTGGGCGGACGAGGAGGCGGGGGTGGTGCGGGCGAGGGGGTTTCCGCGGCGGGGGGACGGGGTCGTGGAGGACGAGGCGACGGGGGCGGCGGCGCTGGTGCTGACGGGGGAGCTGGGGCGGGGGCTGGATGTGCGGCAGGGGGTGGGGTCGCGGATCCTGACGCGGGTGAACGGGGACGGGACCGTCGATATCGGAGGCCGGGTCGACCGTACATAGGTACGACTTGTAGTTTTTCATTCCGATGCCCGAGACACCCCCCACCATGTCGCGGCGTACCGCACTCGCGCTCGCGGCTGCCGTACTGCCTGCCCGCAACACCGCCGCGTCGGCGGCCCTGCCGAAGACGAACTCGGCCGCCTGGATCGTGGCGGACGCCGACACCGGCGGCATTCTGGCCGCGCACAACCCGCACAAGCAGCTTCCGCCCGCGAGCACGCTGAAGATGCTGTTCGCGGACACGGTGCTGCCGAAGTTCGACAAGACGCGCAGACACAAAGTGGTGGACGCGGACCTCGCCGGGATGGGCGCGGGCAGCAGCCTGGTGGGGATAGAGCGCGGGACGACGTACACGGTCGAGGAGCTGTGGCTCGGGGTGTTCCTGCGGTCGGGCAATGACGCGGTGCATGTGCTGTGCGCGATGAACGGCGGGGTGGAGAAGACAGTCGAGGAGATGCGGGCGCGGGCGAAGCAGCTGCAGGCGAACGACACGCACGTGGTCAGCCCGGACGGCTACGACAAGACGGGCCAGGTGTCGTCGGCGTACGACCTGACGCTGTTCGCGCGCGCGGGGCTGAAGAACGCGGACTTCCGCCAGTACTGCTCGACCGCTGTGGCCGATTTCCCGGCCGGGGGCGGCAAGACCTTCCAGATCCAGAACACCAATCGCCTGCTGGGCGACTACCGCGGCCTCATCGGTGTGAAGAACGGCTACACGACCAACGCCGGCAACACCTTCACCGGTGCCGCGAAGCGTGACGGCCGTACGCTGCTGGTCACCGTCATGCACCCGACCTCCGGGTACGACGAGGTGTACACGGAAGCCGCCGCGCTCCTGGACTGGGGATTCAAGGCGGGCGACACGGTGGACCCGGTCGGCACGCTGGCCGAGCCGCTGAGCGCCACGGCGTCGCCCAGCCCTTCGGCAGCCGGCGGTTCAAGGTCCTCCGCCACCAGGCGCCTCGCCTCGGCCGGCCAGGGCTCTTTGATGCGGGCCGGTACGGCGGCCACGCTGTCGGTGCTCATCGCGGGCTGCTCGCTTGCGCTGCGCCGCCGCCCGGCGCCGAAGCAGGCGGGCAGAAGGCGGCGGTAGACAGCGCTGGTGCGGTGACCGGAATGGTTTGCCGGGTCCGTCCGGCTTCCGGTTCCGTCGGCGAACTTTCGCGGCCACAGCGCTAGTTACGCGCCACCCAGACCGTGTTGAGCTGGGCCTGGTAGTAGAAGGGCGTCAGGACCAACGCACCGGCGAGCAGGACTCCGCGGAAGCCGGAGGCGCGGCCGCAGGTGCCGGCGCGGCGCTGGGCCTGGGCGATGCGGCAGCCGGTGTTGTAGAGGGAGGCGACGGCCGGGAGGACGAGGAGGGCGCCGAGGGTGACGGCGAGCAGGGAGAGGGCGGGGCGGACCTTGATCTCGGGGTCGAAGTCGCGGAGCTCGCGGTTGGCGCGGTAGTACCAGACCAGCCAGTAGACGCCGAGGGTGGCGAAGCCGAGCAGCCAGACCGAGGCTGGGCTGCGCAGGACGCCGGACGGCGTGGCCAGCCCGGCTCGCGGTGAGACGGCGTACGCCCCGGCCGCCAGGCCGTACCGCACTTCTTCGAACATCCCGCCCCCAGGTGCGCATACTGATCGAACGCTCGACGCGAGGCGAACCGGCAGGCATGGTCAGTGCCTGCCCGGACCACGTTGCCGCGTGCCAGAGCGAAGGTAAAGGTAATCGCTCCGTCTACGCGTGTCAGCTAGGGGCTTCGCACAGATTCCGCACAGCTCACCGACGCGAGCGCCATCACCCCGCACATTCGGGGCGCGACGGAAAGGGTTGTATGGATCCTATGACGGTTGAGCATTCAACGTGTGCGTTTTGTCACCTATCGGAACCCGTGCCTGCGCAGGCAGCACGACCCGTACCGTGAGGCCCCTGCCCGGCGCGGTGTCCACGGCGACGGAGCCGTTATGCGCATGCACGACCGCCTCGACGATGGACATGCCGAGCCCGGTGCCGCCGGTCGCGCGGGAGCGGTCGGGGTCGGCGCGGAAGAAGCGGTCGAAGACCCGGGCGGCGTCCTCCTCGCGCATGCCGGGTCCGGAATCGGTCACGCGCAGGACGGCCGACCCGGCGGCGTCGGCTCGGATCTCGACGGTGACCGGGGTGTCGGCGGGGGTGTGGATACGCACGTTGCCCAGCAGGTTGCCGATGACCTGCCGCAGTTTGGCCTCGTCGCCGCGTACTTCGAGGAGTTCACCGGCGTCGCACTCCACCAGGACCGGCCGTTGCGGCTGCTGCGCGCACAGGTCGGCGACCCCGTCGCGTACGAGCTGCCGCAGGTCGACGGGACGCAGCCGCAGCGCGGGCCGGTGGTCGAGGCGGGCGAGGGAGAGAAGTTCGTCGACGAGCCGGCTCATGCGCTCGGCCTCGGCGGAGACGCGCCGCAGGGCGCGGTCGCGGTCGGCGTCGTCGAGCATGCGCTTGTCGTACAGCTCCAGATAGCCGCGGACGGTGGCGAGCGGAGTGCGCAGCTCATGCGAGGCGTCGGCGACGAACTGGCGGAGCCGGCCGGCGGCGTCCTCACTGGTCAGGAGGGCCTGCTCGATCTGGTGGAGCATGGTGTTGAGCGCGACGCTGAGCGCGGCTACCTCGTCGCCGGCCTTGCGGGCCGCCGGGACGCGCCGGGAGAGGTCTCCCTCGGCGATGGCGCTGGCCGTCTCCACCATGTCCTCCAGTGGCCGCAGACGGCGCCTGACGGCCCGCAGGGAGCCGAAGGTGAGCAGCCCGAGCAGGACGGCGCCGACCACCGCCTCGACGAGCAGGAGATGGAAAACCGCCCTGCGCACGCCGCCCAGCCGTACGCCCTTGACGACCATGCTGCCGTCGTCGAGCCGGGCGACGGCGACGCGGTAGTAGTCGCCGCCGGTGCTCACGGTGGCGGCGTCGCCGGACGCGGCCAGGGCTTTCGGATCGGTGACGGCCGTGGCCAGCCGGGCGCGTTCGGCGGTGGACGGGACCGCGTCGCCCAGGCAGGCGTCGACCGCCCGGCCGTGCTGGTCGAGGATCACGAAGAGGTCCTGGTCGAAGGCGCGGACCGCTTCGCGGTTCTCGGTGGAGTTCTCGACCAGGCCGGTCATCGTGCACAGCTTGCGCAGGCCGTCGGCGGTGAGCGAGGTGCGCTCCAGCCCGCGCTGCGAGGCGTGCAGCCCGTCGTCGATCTCGCCGATCAGCAACATGTACATGGCCACCAGGCTCGCCACCCCGGCCATGGCCAGCCCGGCCGCCAGGAAGGCCACGTTGGCGAGCGTGATGCGCCCGCGCAGCGTGCCCGGTTTGCACACCAGCGGGGACGGGCCGGTCACGCCGCCACCGCCCGCAGCCCGTAGCCGACTCCGCGCCGGGTCTCGATCAAGGGCGGGCCGAGGCGGTCGAGTTTGCGCCGCAGGTAGCTGATGTACGTCTCCAGGACGGTGGACTCGACCTCGAAGTCGTAGCTCCACACGTCCTGCAGCAGTTGCTCCTTGGTGACGATCCGCCCGGCATTGCGCAGCAGCTGCCGCAGCAGGCTGTACTCGGTCGGCGTCAGCTCGACCGGCTCGCCGCCGCGCCGCACGCTGTACGTCGCCTCGTTCATCTCCAGGTCGCCGTGGCGCAGCACCGGATCGGGCGTCGGCGTGTGCCGCCGGGTGCGGCGCAGCACGGCCTGTACGCGGGCGAGGACCTCGTCGACGCCGAACGGCTTGGTGATGTAGTCGTCGCCGCCGAGCGCGAGCCCGCCGACGACATCGCGCGGGGCGTCCCGGGCGGTCACGAAGATGACGGCGAGGTCCCCGATGGTCTCGCGCTCCGCGCGCAGCGTGCGGCAGACCTCCCAGCCGTTGCCGTCGGGCAGCATCACATCCAGCAGCACCAGGTCGGGCCGGTGTTCGCGGGCGGCGTCCACGGCCAGGCGGCCGGTGGCGGCGGTGTGCACGGTGTAGCCGTGGAACTTCAGGGTGATCCGGAGGATGTCCGCGATGCTCGGTTCGTCCTCGACGATCAGTACGGTCGCGGCGGGCTCGGAACTCTCCATGGCCCCAGTATCGGTGCCGCCCGCCCGCGCGGTGCGGGCCGGAACTTTGGAGTTCCTTGAGAGAAGCCCGAGCCGCTTGGCTCAGCGCCTCGCCGCAACGGAGGCTGAGGTAGTTACTCCACGACTGATGAAATGAAGGAGCTGTAGCCGTGGCCGCATTGGCACGATGGTGCTACCGGCACAAATGGACGGTGGTGCTGTTCTGGGTGCTGGCCCTGTTCGGTGTCGGCATCGCCAGCAACACCGTGGGCAGCAACTACGCCAACGTATTCCAGCTGCCCGGCACCGAGTCCGCCAAGGTGCTGACCCTGATGGACCAGGCGTTCCCGAACCGCTCGGGCGAGGCCGACAGCGTCGTCTGGCACACCGACAGCGGCTCGGTGAACGACGCGGCGGTCAAGGACGAGATGACGGCGGCGCTCGCGAAGGTCGCCAAGCTGCCGGACGTGGGCTCGGTCGCGAGCCCCTACGACGCCCAGGGCGCCGGGCGGATCAGCAAGGACGGCCGGACCGCCTACGCCACCGTCACCTGGTCCAAGCTCGGCAACGAGCTGACCGTCGACCAGGTGAACACCTTCGTCGACACCGCGCGGGCGCCGGACTCCGCCGCGAAGGGCCTTGAGGTCGAGGTCGGCGGCCAGGCCGTGCAGCAGGCCGAGCAGCCGCCGATGGGGCTGAGCGAGATCGTCGGCATCGCCGCCGCAGCGATCGTGCTGTACCTGGCCTTCGGCTCGCTGTTCGGCATGCTGCTGCCGATCCTCACCGCCGTGTTCGGCGTCGGCACCTCCGTGTCGGCGATCGCGCTCCTCAGCCACGGCATGGATCTCGGCGACATCGCCCCGACCCTGGCCTCGCTGGTCGGCCTGGGTGTCGGCATCGACTACGCCCTGTTCATCGTCACCCGGCACCGCAAGGGCATCCTGCGCGGCCTCGTCCCGGAGGAGGCGGCCGTCAAGGCGGTCAACACCTCGGGGCGGGCGGTGCTGTTCGCGGGCGGCACGGTGTGCATAGCGCTGCTGGGCATGTACGCGGTCGGGCTGAACTTCCTCGACGGGCTGGCCGTCTCCGCCGTGCTCACCGTCATCCTCACGGTCGCGGCCTCGGTGACCCTGCTGCCGGCGATGCTGGGCGTTCTCGGCATGCGCGTGCTGAGCCGCCGCCAGCGAAAGCGGCTTGCGCAGCACGGCCCGGAGAGCGAGGAGGCGGTCGGCGCCGCCGCGCGCTGGTCCGGCTTCGTACAGCGCCACCCCCGGGTCCTGGGCGTGATCGCGGTCGTCGTGATGGCCGCGCTCGCGATCCCGGCGCTGTCGCTGCGTCTCGGCTCCTCGGACCAGGGCAACAACCAGGCGTCCACCAGCACCCGGCAGGCGTACGACCTGCTCGCCGACGGCTTCGGGCCCGGCTTCAACGGCCCGCTGACCATCCTGGCCGAGGTGCCGGGCGGGGCGGGCGACCTGACGGCCCTGGACGGGCTGGTCGCGGACATCCGCAAGCTCGACGGGGTGGCGGCGGTGAACGCGGTACCGGTGAAGGCGGGCGCGACGGTCGCCGTGGTGCAGGTCGTGCCGACCACCTCGCCGCAGGCGGTCCAGACGGACGAGCTGATCGACCGGCTGCGCGACGACGTGATCCCGGCTGCCGAGAAGGGCAGCACCATGCAGGCCTACGTCGGCGGACAGACCGCGATCTTCAAGGACTTCGCGCATGTCATCATGCAGAAGCTGCCGCTGTTCATCGGGATCATCATCGCGTTGGGCTTCGTGCTCCTGATGCTCGCCTTCCGCAGCATCGTCGTCCCGCTCACGGCGGCAGCGATGAACCTGATCGCGGCGGCGGCGGCCTTCGGCGTCCTGGTCGCGGCCTTCCAGTGGGGCTGGGGCGGTGATCTGCTCAGCGCGGGGCGGGCCGGGCCGATCGACTCGTTCATCCCGGTGATCATGCTGTCGCTGCTCTTCGGGCTCTCGATGGACTACCAGGTGTTCCTGGTCAGCCGCATGCACGAGGAGTGGGTGCACACCCGCGACAACGCGCGCGCGGTGCGGGTCGGCCTCGCCGAGACCAGCCGGGTGATCAACTCGGCGGCCGTCATCATGATCTGCGTCTTCGGCGCCTTCGTGCTGATGGGCCAGCGCGCGACGGCGATGTTCGGCATCGGGCTCGCGGGCGCGGTCGCGCTCGACGCGTTCGTCCTGCGCACGATCCTGGTGCCGTCGCTGATGCACCTGTTCGGCGACTCCAACTGGTGGCTCCCGGGCTGGCTGGACAAGCGGCTGCCGCACATGGCGGTCGAGCCGGCGGACGAGGAGGAGCCGGTCGGCGAGGCGAAGGAGCTGGTTCCCTCGCACGACTGAGCCGTCGCCCGGCACACCCGGCACACCCTCAAGGCCTCCGTTCCGCAGCCGCGGAACGGGGGCCTTGAACATGTTCAAAAATAGGTCTACAGTCAGTCCCACAAGGCTTTTGAACACGTTCAACAGACTCATTCAGGGTGGGAACATGGACCTCACGGTCGTCACATACGTGGTCTATCTGGTCATCAGCATCGCGCTGACCGTCTGGGTGGCCCGGACCCTCAGCCAGAGCGGCAAGGTCTTCCTCGCCGACGTCATGCACGGCAACGAAAAGCTCGCCGACGCCGTCAACCACCTCCTCGTGGTCGGCTTCTACCTCGTCAACCTCGGGTTCGTCGCCCTGTACCTCAAGACCTCGGACGCGGTCGAGGACTCGCGCGGCCTCTTCGAGGAGCTGTCGGTCAAGATCGGCGTCGTCCTGCTCGTCCTCGGCGTCATGCACCTCTGCAACGTCTATGTCCTCAACAAGATCCGCCGCCGGGGCGTCATGGACCGCGAGCAGCTCCCGCCCGTCCCCCCGACCGGCTGGACCCCGCCGGCCCAGCCCGCCCGATGACAGCGCCGACAGCGTCGACGGGGCCGGCCGGGCTGGCCCGGCTGACCGTGCTGTACGACCCGCACTGCTCGCTCTGCGCCTTCGTACGGGGCTGGCTCACCCGGCAGCGCCAGCTCGTCCCCCTCGACCTGGTCCCGGTCGGCTCCGAGGAGGCCCGGGGCCGCTTCCCGGAACTCGACCACGCCACCACGCGGTCCGAGATCACGGTGGTCGGCGACGGCGGGCAGGTCTACCAGGGCCAGGCCGCCTGGCTGGTCGTCCTGTGGGCGCTGTCCGAGTACCGGCCCATGGCCCACCGGCTCAGCACCAGGGCCGGCGCCCCGCTCGCCCGGGCGGCGGTGCTGGCCGCGGCGAAGTACCGCGAGGCGGCCGGGCGGCCGGAGGCGAACTACCCGGCGCAGGGCGCCTGGCGCTTCGGCCCGGACGGCTGGACGTACACCGGGCCGCAGACCCCGGCCCCCGTACCCGCCCCCGCCCCCGCCCCCGCCCCCGGTGCCTGCGCGGACGGCTGCGAAGTACCCCGTTAGGCTCACCGACGTGGAAGACGCGACCCCGCCCAAGGCCCCGAAAGCCGCGAAGAGCGAGCAGACCCGGACGCTCATCCTCGAAACCGCCATGCGGCTCTTCGAGGAACGCGGCTACGACAAGACGACGATGCGCGCCATCGCCAAGGAGGCCGGAGTCTCGGTAGGCAACGCGTACTACTACTTCGACAGCAAGGAACACCTCGTCCAGGGCTTCTACGACCGCCTCGCGAACGAACACCAGGCGGCCGTGCAGGAGCTGCTGGACAGCGGCGAACGCGATCTGGCCGCCCGGCTGCGCGGCGTCATGGAGCTCTGGCTCGACGTCTCGGAGCCGTACCACCGCTTCGCCGTCCAGTTCTTCAAGAACGCCGCCGATCCCGAGAGCCCGCTCAGCCCGTTCTCGCCCGACTCGCGCCACGCCCGCGAGGCCACCATCGCGATCCACGAGCGGGTGCTGAGCGGGTCGGGCGTCAAGGTCGACGCCGAACTGGCCGAGATGCTCCCGGAGCTGCTGTGGATGTACCAGATGGGCGTGGTGCTCTTCTGGGTCTACGACCGCTCCCCCGGCTCCGAGCGCACCCGCCGCCTCGTCACCCGCACCGCCGGTCTCGTGGCCCGGCTGGTCGCCCTGTCCCGCTACCGGATCATGCGGCCGGTCACCCGCGAAGCCCTGGAGGCGCTGGGCGAGTTCCGCACCTTCGGCGACCGGACGGCGGGGCAGCCCCCGGTCACGCCTTCGGCGAACC
Organism: Streptomyces sp. NBC_01537; assembly: GCF_045040445.1. Taxonomy (NCBI): domain Bacteria; kingdom Bacillati; phylum Actinomycetota; class Actinomycetes; order Kitasatosporales; family Streptomycetaceae; genus Streptomyces; species Streptomyces sp. NBC_01537. Next base: position 3,787,788 of record NZ_CP109392.1, read on the forward strand.
CAGCGTCACGATCGTGATGTCCGACGGCGCGTCCACGCGCACCGGCGGGCCCCACGCGCCGGCGCCACGGGTGACGTACAGCTGGGTGTCGCCGTAGCGCTCCAGGCCCGCCACGGTCGGATTGGCCAGCTCCGCGATGTAGTTGCCGGGCCAGAGCTGCCCGCCGTGGGTGTGCCCGGACAGCTGGAGGTCCACGCCGTGCTTCACGGCCTCGTGGATCATCACCGGCTGGTGCGCGAGCAGCACGGCCGCCCGGGTGCGGTCCCGGTCGTCCAGCGCCTTGCCGTAGTCGGGGGCCGCGTTGTGGTTCGCGCCGCTGATGTCGTTGACCCCGGCGAGGTCGAAGCCGGCGGCTATCTCGACCCGGGCGTTCGCGAGCGGGTGCACTCCCAGCTCGCGTACGAAGTCCACCCACTGGTCCGCGCCGGAGAAGTACTCGTGGTTGCCGGTGACGAAGTAGCTGCCGTCGCGCGCGCTGAGCTGCGCCAGCGGCTCCGCCGCCGGGCCCAGATCCGCGACGCTGCCGTCCACCAGGTCCCCGACGATCGCCACCAGGTCCGGCCGCGCCCCGTTGATCGTGTCCACGATCCGCTGCGTGTGCGCCCGGCCCAGGATCGGCCCCAGGTGGATGTCGCTCACCACCGCGATCCGGTAACCGTCCGCGGCCGCGGGCAGCTTGGCCAGCGGCACGGTCACGTACTTCAGACGCGGCCCGCGCAGCACGCCGTACGTCCCGTAGCCGACGGTCGCCGCCGCGGCCGCGGCGGCGCCGATCGCGACCGTACGGGCCACGAAGAGCCGGCGGCCGGGATCGGCGGGAGCGGGCCCGGGCTCCGGAACGGGATCGGGCTCCGGCGCGGGCTGCGGCGCCTCCTGCGCATGCGTGCGTATAAGCGCCCTGCGCAGGAGCGGCCGTACGAACTCCCCCACCAGCAGAGCCATCGTCAGATACAGCAGCACCGCCAGCCACATGTACCCGGGCCAGGCCAGCCAGCGCTCCGCCGCCAGCGGCAGCGCGCGCCCGCCGATCAGCGCGCCCAGGCTGAGCAGCGGCAGGAGAACGGCCAGCACGGTTCCGGTACGCCGCCACCGGCTGCCCGGCGCGGAGACGTCATGGACCAGGCGCTTCCACAGGTAGAGGTGCACCCCGCCGAAGAGGGCGAGGACGACCGCGATGATCAGGAAGATCACGAGGCCACGCCGCGCTGAGCGCGCAGGCCGCGCAAACCGCGCAGACCGAGCAGGCCGATGGCCGTGCCCAGCAGGAACGAGACGACGGCGAGGGTGAGATGAACCCAGAAGTAGGCCGTCGGCTGGGAGTGGTCGCCGTGGGTGAAGGCGAGCCCGCCGGCGTCCTTCCAGAGGTTCTTGACGAAGGTCGTCCAGACGATCCACGACCACACGCCGAACGCGATGAGGAACCAGGACACACGGCGGCTGAGCATCATGTTCCCCAGTATGAACAGGCCTCCGGGGAGGACCGCCGCCGGGGCCGGAAGGTTGCACGGCCTGCGCGTGGCACTGCTCACGGCCGGTATCAGCCCCCGCGCATGCCGGGTTCTCAGCTCCGCCATGTACGTTCTTGCACGTGCCCATGCCTTTCCGCGCCGTGCGCCGCCCTGCCCTGGTCCTGTCCGCCCTCGCGCTCGCCTGTGGCACCGCCCTGACCACCGCGCCCGCCGCGTACGCGAAGGCGTCCCCGAGCCCGAGCCCGAGCCCGAGTCCGACCCCGACTCCGCCCGCGCGGATGTCGACCGTCGGCGGCACCCTGCTCGGCAGAAGCGGCACCCAGGCGAGCCTGCAGGCCGGCGCGCCCGCCCTCCCGAAGAAGCTCACGGCCCGGTCGTGGATCATCTCCGACGCCGAGAGCGGCGAGGTGCTCGCCTCGCACAACGCGCACTGGAGGCTGGCCCCCGCCAGCACCCTCAAGATGCTCTTCGCGGACACCGTCCTGCCGAAGTTCGCCAGTACGCAGACCCACAAGGTCGTCACGTCCGACTTCGACGGAATAGGGGCGGGCAGCAGCCTCGTCGGCATCAAGGAAGGCCTCACCTACACCGTCAAGGACCTCTGGCTGGGCGTCTTCCTGCGCTCCGGCAACGACGCCGTCCACGTCCTGTCCGCCATGAACGGCGGCGTCGACGAGACCGTGCAGGAGATGCAGCGCAAGGCCGAGGACCTCCAGGCCGGCGACACCCACATCGTCTCCCCCGACGGCTACGACATGCCGGGCCAGACCTCGTCCGCGTACGACCTCTCGCTCTTCGCCCGTGCGGGCCTGCAGAACGCCGACTTCCGCGAGTACTGCTCGACCGTGCGCTACGACTTCCCCGGCGAGTGGAAGACGACCAAGAAGAAGGGGAAGACGACCAAGTCCCGGTCGACCTTCGAGATACAGAACACCAACCGCCTGCTCGCCGGTGACTACGACATCGACGCCTACCAGGGCCTCGCCGGCGTCAAGAACGGCTACACCAGCAAGGCCGGCAACACCTTCACCGGCGTCGCCCAGCGCGGCGACCGCACCCTCCTCGTCACCGTCATGCACCCGGACTCCGGGCATGACCTGGTCTACAAGGAAGCCGCCGCCCTCCTCGACTGGGGCTTCAAGGCATCCGCCTCCGGCAAGGTCACCCCCGTCGGAAGCCTCGTCGCCGCCAAGTCCGCCCAGGCCGCCGCCTCCGCCTCGGCGGGCACCTCCACCTCCACCACCGCCACCGCCACCGCCTCGGCCGACCCGGCCGCCGCCTCCGCCACCGCCGACTCCAGCAGCAGCGGCATGTGGACCGCCGTCGGTATCGCGGGCGGGTCGATGGTCGTGGTCGGCGGCATCACTTTCCTGGTGCGGAGGCGCTGGCCCCTCCCCCAGGACTGACGTCCCCCGCCTCCCGCGCCCGGCGCCGCTCGCGCTGCTGCTCGTACGACTGGATGCCGTCGACGTGCTGTGTCGCCGTCCAGGCGGCGCAGTACAGCAGCAGCTTCGCGATGAAGTTGATCCACAGCAGCAGCGCGATGGGCACGCCGAAGGCGCCGTACACGCTCCTGGTGGCGACGCCCTGCATGTAGCCGCTGAGCAGGGCCTTCAGCAGTTCGAAGCCGATGGCGCCGATGAGCCCGGCGACCAGGACGGCGCGTCGCTCGGGGGTGACGCGGGGCAGCCAGGTCAGCATGTACGCCATGATCACGAGGTTGACGACCACCGCGATGCAGAATCCGGCGACGGTGAGCAGGACCCGGCCGGGGCCATTGTGCGCAAGGCCGATGTGGTCGGCCGCCCGGCCGACCACCGCGGTGGCGAAGGCGGAGCAGCCGAGCGAGAGGAGGGCCACGCCGCCGAGACCGATGAGGACCCCGGCGTCGGCCAGCTTGCGCTTGACGGGATTGCCGGGGTCGTCGTCCTTGGCCCACACCGCGCGCAGGCAGTCCCGCAGCGAGCCGACCCAGCCGATGCCGGTGACCAGGAGCAGCACACCGGCGATGACACCGACCGTGCCGGCGTTGGCGACGAGGCCGCTGATGTCGAGCTGGTCGGCGATGCCGGGGACCTGGTCGGCGAGCTTGTCCTCAAGGTCCTTGATCTGCGCCGGGCTCAGGAGCGCGGCGGCGACGGCCGCACCGACCGTGAGCAGCGGGAACAGTGCCACGAAGCTGGTGAAGGTGATCGCGGCGGCCAGCCGCGTCCAGTGCACGCTCTCCAGGTGCTCGTACGCGCGCCAGGCGTGGGTGCGCTTCAGCCGGGCCAGCCAGGGGCCGATCACCGGGAGCCGAGTCAGCCAGTCCATACGCAGCGCCTACCCTCCGTCACGGAGTGCACTCTAAAGGCGATACGTGGACGGGTCCGCGACCGGTTTACGGCGCGGCGGCGTCCAGAGCGCTCGCACCCTGCTGGTGCGGGACGACCGGGCGGACGCCGCCGGCGGGCGCGGGCGCCCCGAAGGCGTAGTCGCACAGCTTGCGCCAGACGCCGGAGTCGTCCTGCTCGTAGAGGGCGAAGCCGGCCGCGATCCAGGTGGCGGCGAAGTCGGCCAGGTGCAGCTGGGCCAGGTCCATCGCCTCCTCGGAGATGCCGTGGGCGACGGTGACGTGCGGGTGGTACGGGAACTGCAGCTCGCGCCGGACGCTGCCGGAGCGGACCTGCTCCTGGAGCTCGGCGCACTCGCGCACGCCCTCGGCCAGCTCGACGTAGACCACCGGGGAGAGCGGCCGGAAGGTGGCGGTGCCGTCCAGGCGCATCCGGAAGGCACGGCCTGCGGCGGCGACGGCGGCGAGGTGCTCGCGGAATTCCGGCAGCGACTCGGAGGCAACCTCCGTGGGGGGCAACAGCGTCACATGAGTAGGGATGCAGTGGGCCAGCGGATCGCCGAAGCCGGCGCGCCGCTCCTGGAGCAGGCTGCCGTAAGGCTCCGGGACCGCGATCGACACGCCGATCGTGCGGTTCCCCACGTGTTCACCCCTTCCCCGGGTCGTAGCAGTGAGCTGTAGGCCAGCTGCAAGTGTGCCGCCCGCGCAGCCCGAAGCGCGAGCGTCGTACGTCACACATCTGCGGGACGTACGTCCCGTGGCGCTGATCGCTCAGTGCTTGGCGGGCAGCAGGCCGATCCGGTCGTAGGCGGCGGCCAGCGTCTCGGCGGCCACCGCTCTGGCCTTCTCAGCGCCCTTGGCCAGGACGGAGTCCAGCGTCTCCGGGTCGCCCAGGTATTCCTGGGTGCGCTCGCGGAAGGGTGTGACCCACTCCACATACACCTCCGCCAGGTCGGTCTTCAGCGCACCGTAGCCCTTGCCTTCGTACTTCTGCTCCAGTTCCGGGATTCCGGCGCCGGTGAGGGTGGCGTAGATGGTGAGGAGGTTGCTGACGCCCGGCTTCTCCTTCTCGTCGAAGCGGACCACGGTGTCGGTGTCGGTGACCGCACTCCTGATCTTCTTCGCGGAGGCCTTCGGCTCGTCGAGGAGGTTGATCAGGCCCTTGGGCGAGGGCGCCGACTTGCTCATCTTGGCGGCCGGGTCCTGCAGGTCGTAGATCTTCGCCGTCTCCTTGACGATGTACGGAGCCGGGACGGTGAAGGTCTCGCCGAAGCGGCCGTTGAAGCGCTCGGCGAGGTCGCGGGTCAGCTCGATGTGCTGGCGCTGGTCCTCGCCGACCGGGACGGCGTTCGCCTGGTAGAGCAGGATGTCGGCGACCTGCAGGATCGGATACGTGAAGAGGCCGACCGTGGACCGGTCCGCGCCCTGCTTGGACGACTTGTCCTTGAACTGCGTCATGCGGGAGGCCTCGCCGAAGCCGGTGAGGCAGTTCATCACCCAGCCGAGCTGGGCGTGCTCCGGCACATGACTCTGCACGAACAGCGTGCAGCGTTCCGGGTCCAGCCCGGCGGCGAGGAGCTGGGCGGCGGCGAGCCGGGTGTTGGCGCGCAGCTCCGCCGGATCCTGCGGGACGGTGATCGCGTGCAGGTCCACGACCATGTAAAACGCGTCGTGGGACTCCTGCAGCGCCACCCACTGCCGGACCGCGCCCAGGTAGTTGCCGAGATGGAACGAACCTGCGGTGGGCTGGATGCCGGAGAGCACACGGGGACGATCGAAGGCCATGGCATTCATTGTCTCAGGTCGCGGGGGCTGTTCCCAGCACCTGGGAACCGATCGGCGGGCAGCGGTGTAGAAGGGGTAGGAAGCGGGGCGGTTCGGGGCGGAAGGGGGCGTCACGGAGGGGGAGGCGGCAGTGATCGCGCGCGTACGCGCCGGGGAGCGGGAGGCGTACGCGGAACTGGTGCGCGTCCACGCGGATGCCGCACACCGCACCGCCGTCCTGCTCGGCGCCGGTGCAGAGGCGGAGGATGTGGTGCAGGTGTCGTTCGTCAAGGCGTACGGCGCTCTCGGCCGCTTCAAGGACGGCGCGGCCTTCCGGCCCTGGCTGCTGCGCATCGTGGCCAACGAGGCGCGCAACGCCTACCGCGCCGCCCGCCGGCAGCGCTCCGCCGCCGAGCGGAACGCGGTCCTGGAGGCCGCCGTGCCCCCGCTGGACGACGGGGATCCGGTGGGGCTCGTGCTGTCGCGGGAGCGGCGCAGCGAGCTGATAACGGCGGTGGACAGGCTGAGCGAGCCGCATCGGATGGTGGTGACCTGCCGCTATCTGCTCGACCTGGACGAGGAGGAGACGGCGGAGGTGCTGGGCTGGCCCCGCGGCACGGTGAAGTCCCGGCTGCACCGCGCGCTGGGCAGACTGCGCGAGGTCCTGGGGGATCCCTCCGCGGTCGCGGCGCTCCGCGGTCCCGGCGTGGGGAGGCGGACGTGACCGACCGGCTTCCTGATGAGCTGCGGGCTCTGGGCAGCAGCCTCAACGTGCCGGCCCCGTCGCCGGACTCCGTGGCCGAGCAGGTGCTGGCCCGGCTGTTGCGCGAACCCGCGCCAAGGCCGACGGGAGGAGTGCGGATACGGGCCTGGCTGCGCGCCCGCCGCCGGGCCCTGGCCGCCGTGCTGGCCGGGCTGTTCCTGGTGCTGGCGGTGACCCCGCCGGTACGGGCGGCGGTCGCGGACTGGCTCGACTTCGGCTTCGGCGGCGTGCTGGTGCACCACGACCCGTCGGCGACCCCCCGCGCCGGGTCGCCCCCGGCCGTGCACGGCAGCGCGCCCGGTATCGCACCGCTGGTGCCTTCGGTGCTGGGCACGCCGGACGGGGTGGCCGAGGGCGAGGACGGCGTGGTGTCGATGAGCTGGCGGACGGACGGCGGGAGCACGGTCCGGCTCGACCAGTTCCCGGCGACTCTGGACCCACTGTTCGTCAAGACCTCCGCCGAGGCCGCGGAGTACGTGGAAGTGGACGACCACCTGGCCCTGTGGTTCGCCAAGCCGCACTACCTGGCGCTGGTCGACGAGGGCGGGCACGTCCGGCGGCATGAGGCGGCCCGGGCGGCGGGTCCGACGCTGGTCTGGCAGGACGGGGGGCTGACGCTGCGGCTGGAGGGCGTGGCCTCGAAGTCACGGGCGATAGAAATCGCAGAGTCGACGGAATCGACGGAATCCACCGGATAAATCCGGAACCTGGCGGTCGTGGGCGGTGTAACAGAAGCAGAACGGAAGAGCAGGACGACCGAACAGGGGGATCACATGCGAATGCTTACGGTTTTACGGCTCGCCGGCGTTCTCGGAGCCGCCTTCGCGGCGCTCTTCGCTCTCGCGGGGCCCGCAGCCGCGGGTGGGCCGACCAGCGTGATGCTCGTGGCGCCGGGCAGCGGGAACGCCACCGCCATCTACGCGACCTCGTCCGACTACCAGGCTCTGGCGGAGGCCACGGGGACCGATATCGGCGCTGGGACCACGATGGAACCGTCTTCGCTCGGCGACAGGGAGATCACAGCGACCTGGCTGATACACGACGTGTCGGTGTGGAAGGTGGACCGCATCTATCCGGAGGCGGCGGGCGGGATCTGGATACGCACGTCCGGCGGCAGCGGCAGCGACGGCCTGTGGCACCGGTCGCCGCGTGAGGAGGCCCTGGGGAGTCTGCTGAGCCGGCTCGGTCTCCTGAGCGGCGACACGGGCCCCGGCCTCAGTGCCCCCGACTACCCGGTCGGATCGGCGACACAGCCCGCGGAAACGAAGCCCGCCGCGGCGCAGGCTGCGGAGCCGGCGCCGTCCGGTACCACCTGGTGGCCCGCACTGCCCGGCCTCGCGGCCGGGACGGCACTCGGCTGCGGCGGGACGCTGCTCGCGCTCCGCCTGGCCCGGCGCGGGCCGCACGAGAGTGGCCCGCGCCAGCAGTTGGTCGACGTCAGCTGAGGTCGATGCCGGGGTACAGCGGGAAACCGGACAGCAGGTCGGCCGCGCGCTTGGCGACCTGCTCGGCGACGGCACCCTCCAGCACGTGCTGGGCCTTGGACGGCTTGCCGCTGGCGGCCGTGGCCGGGGTGGTGCTGGTGAGGACGGTGTCGATCAGACCGGCGATCTCGTCCATCTCCGCGGTCCCGAGGCCCCGCGTGGTGAGGGCGGGGGTGCCGAGGCGGATGCCGGAGGTGTACCAGGCGCCGTTGGGGTCCTGGGGGACGGAGTTGCGGTTGGTGACGATGCCGGAGTCGAGGAGCGCGGTCTCGGCCTGCCGGCCGGTGAGGCCGTACGAGGCGGCGACGTCGGCAAGGACCAGGTGGTTGTCGGTGCCGCCGGTGACCAGCTTGGCGCCACGGGTCAGCAGGCCCTCGGCGAGGGCGTTGGCGTTGGCGACGATGCGCTGGGCGTAGTCCTGGAAGCCGGGCTGCCGGGCCTCGGCGAGGGCCACGGCCTTGGCGGCCATGACGTGCGGCAGGGGACCGCCGAGCACCATGGGGCAGCCTCGGTCCACGTGCTCGGCCAGTTCCTCCTGGCACAGGACGAGGCCGCCGCGCGGGCCGCGCAGGGACTTGTGGGTGGTGCTGGTGACGATCTGGGCGTGCGGCACGGGGTCGAAGTCGCCGGTGAGGACCTTGCCGGCGACCAGGCCCGCGAAGTGCGCCATGTCGACCATGAGGGTGGCGTCCACCTCGTCGGCGATCTCGCGCATGATGCGGAAGTTGACCAGGCGGGGGTAGGCGGAGTACCCGGCCACGATGATGAGGGGGCGGAACTCACGGGCCTGCGCGCGCAGCGCGTCGTAGTCGATGAGGCCGGTCGCCGGGTCGGTGCCGTAGCTGCGCTGGTCGAACATCTTGCCCGAGATGTTGGGCCGGAAGCCGTGGGTGAGGTGACCGCCCGCGTCCAGCGACATGCCCAGCATCCGCTGGTTGTTGAACTCGGCCCGCAGCTGCGCCCAGTCCCGCTCGCTCATCTCGTTGACCTGACGGACTTCGGCGCGCTTGAGCGCCGGGCTCTCGACGCGCTGGGAGAGGACGGCCCAGAAGGCGACCAGGTTGGCGTCGATGCCGGAGTGCGGCTGTACGTAGGCGTGCTCAGCGCCGAACAGGGCGCGGGCGTGCTCGGCGGCGAGTGACTCGACGGTGTCGACATTCCGGCAGCCGGCGTAGAAGCGGCGGCCGACGGTGCCCTCGGCGTACTTGTCGCTGAACCAGTTGCCCATGGCCAGCAGCGTCGCCGGGGAGGCGTAGTTCTCGCTGGCGATCAGCTTGAGGGAGGCCCGCTGGTCCTCGAGCTCCTGGCCGATGGCGTCGGCCACCCGGGGCTCGACGGCACGGATCACGTCCAGGGCGCTGCGGTAGGCGATGGTTTCGTTCGTGGGCATGCTGGGCTCCTCGGCATCGGCGGGACGGCCCAGGCGCACGGCACTACGTACTGAGCCGCTCCCCGATGGTCGGTCCCATCCCAGCGCGCCAGTCACGGCTCACGGCGAGTTTATCAAGCGGCGATGCCGCCGGGTTCCTTCGGGTTGAGGGCGCGCGACGATAGAAAGAGGCCTCATACGGCAGAAATGGGCCCCAGGCGGCCCGTGGGCCGCGAACTCCTGACGTACCCCGAACGGAGAACACGCACGTGACGACCGCCGACCGGCATATCGCCGCAGCCGAAGCGCACAGCGCGCACAACTACCACCCGCTCCCGGTCGTCGTCGCCTCCGCCGACGGGGCGTGGATGACGGACGTCGAGGGCCGCCGGTACCTCGACATGCTCGCCGGGTACTCGGCGCTCAACTTCGGCCACCGCAACCAGCGGCTGATCGACGCCGCGAAGGCCCAGCTCGACCGGGTCACGCTGACCTCGCGGGCCTTCCATCACGACCGCTTCGCGGAGTTCTGCAAGGAGCTGGCCGAGCTCTGCGGCATGGAGATGGTGCTGCCCATGAACACCGGGGCGGAGGCCGTGGAGACCGCCGTGAAGACGGCCCGGAAATGGGGCTACCGGGTCAAGGGCGTGCCCGACGGCCAGGCGAGGATCGTCGTCGCAGCCGACAACTTCCACGGCCGGACGACCACGATCATCAGCTTCTCCACCGACCCCGAGGCACGGGCGGACTTCGGCCCGTACACCCCCGGGTTCGAGATCGTCCCGTACGGGGACCTCGCGGCCATGGAGGCCGCGATCGACGACCGCACGGTGGCCGTGCTCATCGAGCCCATCCAGGGAGAGGCCGGCGTGCTCGTCCCCCCGGCCGGTTATCTGGCGGGGGTCAGGGCGCTCACGGCGCGGCGCGGCGTGCTGTTCATCGCGGACGAGATCCAGTCCGGGCTGGGCCGGACCGGACGGACCTTCGCGTGCGAGCACGAGGACGTGGTCCCGGACATGTATGTGCTGGGCAAGGCCCTGGGCGGCGGTGTCGTGCCGGTGTCGGCCGTCGTGTCCTCGGCCGAGGTGCTGGGTGTCTACCGGCCCGGCGAGCACGGATCCACGTTCGGCGGGAATCCGCTGGCCTGCGCGGTCGCGCTGGAGGTCATCGCCATGCTGCGCACCGGCGAGTACCAGCAGCGCGCGAGCGAGCTCGGCGACCACCTGCACCACGAACTGGGCCTGCTCGCCGGCAGCGGCGTGGTCACCGCCGTGCGCGGGCGCGGGCTGTGGGCCGGGGTCGACATCGCACCCGGGCACGGAACCGGGCGCGAGGTGTCCGAACAGCTGATGGAGCGGCGCGTGCTGGTCAAGGACACGCATGGCTCGACGATCCGGATCGCGCCGCCGCTGGTGATCTCCAAGGACGACCTGGACTGGGGGCTCGACCAACTCCGGGCGGTGCTGCTCGCCGACTAGCCGGACCGTAGTGTTCGCCCCGTGCTGATCGGGATGGTGTGTGCGCTCGGGTCCGCCGTCTGCTTCGGCATCGCGTCGGTGCTCCAGGCGGTGGCGGCGAGGGCCGCCGAGGCGGGCAGCGGCTCGGGGATCGACACCCGGCTGCTGATGCGGGCGTTGGGGCAGTGGCGGTACGTGGCGGGGCTCGGCCTCGACACGATCGGCTTCGTGCTGGAGCTGGTCGCGCTGCGCAGGCTGCCGATCTACGCGGTCGGGGCGGCGCTGGCCGCGAGCCTGGCCGTCACGGCGGTGGCCGCCTCGCGGATGCTGCGGGTGCGGCTGTCCGGCGCCGAGTGGGGCGCGGTCGCCGTGGTCTGCGGCGGCCTGGCGCTGCTCGGGCTGGCCTCCGGCGCCGAGGGCGACCGTCCCGGCGACATGGCGCTGCGGGTCGACACGCTGTGCGTGGCCGTCGCCGTGCTGGGCGTCGGCGCCGCGGCGGGGCGGCTGCCGGGGCGTGCCCGGGCCGCCGCGCTCGGCCTGGGCGCGGGCTTCGGCTTCGGCGTGGTCGAGGTGGCCGTGCGGCTCGTCGACGACCTGCGGCCCGCGGCGGTGCTGGCCAACCCGGCGACGTACGCCCTGCTCATCGGTGGCGGCGCGGCCTTCCTGCTGCTGACCTCCGCGCTGCACCGGGGATCGGTGACCGCCGCCACGGCCGGCATGGTCATCGGCGAGACCATCGGCCCCGCGGCCGTCGGCATCGCCGCGCTCGGCGACCGTACCCGCGACGGGCTCGCCCCACTGGCGGTCATGGGCTTCGCCCTCGCGGTCCTGGGCGCGCTGGCGCTCGCGCGCTTCGGCGAGCCGGCCGCCCCCTGACGATGGCCGGGCCCGCCCGTAACGACGCGGCACCCCGCCCGGATGTGCTGGGCGGGGTGCTCGCTGTCAGCCGGTGGTGCGGGTGGCTCAGATCAGGCCGAGCTCGCGGACCGCCGCGCGCTCCTCTTCGAGCTCCTTGACGGAGGCGTCGATGCGGGCCCGCGAGAAGTCGTTGACGTCCAGGCCCTGGACGATCTCGAACTTGCCGTCCTTGGCGGTCACCGGGAAGGAGGAGATGAGGCCCTCCGGGACGCCGTAGGAACCGTCGGAGACGACGCCGGCCGAGGTCCAGTCGCCGTCGGCGGTGCCGTTGGTCCAGGTGAAGACGTGGTCGATGGCGGCGTTGGCGGCGGAGGCGGCCGAGGAGGCGCCACGGGCCGCGATGATCGCGGCGCCGCGCTTGGCGACGGTCGGGATGAAGTCCTCGGCGAGCCACTTCTCGTCGTTGACGACCTCGGCGGCGTTCTTGCCCGCGACCTCGGCGTGGAAGATGTCCGGGTACTGCGTCGCGGAGTGGTTGCCCCAGATGGTGAGGCGGCGGATCTCGCTCACCGGCACGCCGGTCTTCTTCGACAGCTGCGAGATCGCGCGGTTGTGGTCCAGGCGGGTCATCGCGGTGAAGCGGTCGGCCGGCACGTCGGGGGCCGAGGCCTGCGCGATCAGCGCGTTGGTGTTGGCCGGGTTGCCGACGACCAGCACGCGGATGTCGTCCGCCGCATTGTCGTTGATGGCCTTGCCCTGCGGGCCGAAGATGCCGCCGTTGGCCGACAGCAGGTCGCCGCGCTCCATGCCGGCGGTGCGCGGGCGGGCGCCTACGAGGAGGGCCACGTTCGCGCCGTCGAAGGCCACGTTCGGGTCGTCGCTGATGTCGATGCCCTGGAGCAGCGGGAACGCGCAGTCGTCCAGCTCCATCGCGGTGCCCTCGGCGGCCTTGAGGGCCGGGGTGATCTCCAGAAGACGGAGCTTCACCGGCACGTCCGCGCCGAGGAGGTGGCCCGAAGCGATACGGAAGAGCAGCGCGTAGCCGATCTGGCCTGCCGCTCCGGTGACGGTGACGTTGACGGGGGTGCGAGTCATTGCCTTCTCCTGGCCTTCTCCTGCTGGAACCCTGGCCGCCCCGGCAGCGTCCCTGCCCCGGGAACGTGGATCTCTCGGCATCAAGAGACCCACGCCAGGCTATACCCGGCCGCCATGCCCCGGCGCCCCGACTCCATGTGGCCCCGGCCACCTTTCGCTTCGCGCAGGGCCCGCCCTCAGCCGCCGGTGCCCGGCGGCGTACAGCCCCGCGCCCCTGTGGCCAGCGTGGCGCAGGCCTTCGCCCGGCCCGGCGCGGAGACGGCGAGCATCGGGGTGTAGGCGGCCGCGTCCTGGCCGATGACGGTCCGCTCGGACGCGGAGCCGTCGGTGACGGTGACCGTGTCGCCGGAGGCGGCGGCGGAGATGCGGGCCCAGACCGCGCCGCAGGTGCGGCTGTAGCGCATTTCGACGTACGTGCCGCCGACCCACGTCGCGGCGGCCGTACGCGCGTACTTGCCGCCGCAGCCCATGGCTTCGGGGTCCTGGCCGGTGCAGCGGGCGCCGCCGCACTTCACGCCGGACGGGAGGTCGCCCTGGGCCTGGAGGGAGGACGAGGAGGAGGAAGAGGAGGGCGAGGAGGACGCGCCGCCGGCCGCGCTCGGGGAGGAGCCGCGGCCGCCGAGCAGCAGCGTGCCCCCGACGACGGCGAGTACGACGACCAGCACGCCGGTGACGAAGAGCAGGGCTCGGCGGCCACGGCCGGACGGCGCCCGCTCGGGGCCGCCGAGATCCGGCGGCGGGCCGAACTCGCCCAGCGCGGCGCGTGCTTCGGCGACGAGGTGGGACTGGATCGTGGTGTCGTGGCGGCCCTCGGCGCGGGTCCAGGCGCGCTCGGTGAGTTCCCACATCGTGGTGAGGTGGCCGGGCTCGGTGCCGGTGACCTGGGCGAGCGCGAGGACGGCGTACTTGGGCGGCAGAAGCCTGCCGTTGAGATAGCGCTCCCAGGAACTGCGGCTGTAGCCGGTCGCGTCGGCGAGCGTCGCGATGCTCACCCCACTGCGCTCGATCCGCCGCCGCATCAGGGCGGCGAACTCCCTGACCTGCGGGTCCAGATCATCCCCGAGCGCCCGCCAACGGGCCATTGCACCCCTCCCGTCCCCGGTGCCACGAATGGTGCCTTATGACTACCCAGAGGGATGCCCGGGGAACGGGTTGCGGTTCCCTGGGCCCTAGGGCCTGTCCGGCCGATCTTGGTCGGACAGGCCGCGGCGTCTGGTGTGGTGCATCGCAAGGCGCCGGAGCGCCCGCAGGGTGGTTTCCTGTGGGCGTTTCGGCAACGCGGCGAGGTGCCGCCCGCCGCGCCAGCGGCTGATGTCGCTGTGGCGTCGCGGACCCGGCCAAGATCGGCCGGACAGGCCCTAGCCGCCTATGCAGACATTGAGGATGAGCACGCCCAGGCACAGTCCGCCGGCCGAAGTGGCCGAGGCGGAGGCCGAAGCGGACGCGGAGGCGGAGGCCGAAGGCGACGCGGACGCCGAGGCCGTCGGGGCCGCGGTGGCCGAGGTGGTCGCGGAGGCCGTGGCGGGCGGTGCGGCGGAGCCGGAGGCGCCGACGGGGGCCGTGGAGACCGCGTCGGGGTCCATGGCCTGCGCGGCGCCGGACGTCGTGCGGGCCGGGGCCGCCGGGAACGTACGGGGGTGCTGCGTGCCGGGCCGGGCGGAGGAAGCGGCGGGGGGAGCGGTCGTCTCGGTGCCGCCGCCGTCGGCACGCTTGTCGCCGCCCGCGTCGCCGGTCATCCCGGCGAGGATGAGCAGTCCCAGTACGCCGCCGAGCGCCAGCCCGGTGACGGTGACGAACAACGGCTTGAAGCGGCTCCACCAGGGCGGCCGGGGAAGCCCTTCCTCGGGCGACAGGGGATCGAGCGGGTCGGGGTCGGGCACATGGGTGCCGCCGCCGCGCTCGGCCAGTTCCCAGAGGGCGCCGAGGCGGTCGTAGTCGGCGCCGCAGAGCTGCCCGAGCGCCTCGACGGCGTCACGCGGCGGGACCTTGGCACCGTTGAGGTACTGCTCCCAGGCCTGCGTGCTCTGCGCGGTGCGCGCGGCGATCGTCGGTACTGCCAGCCCGCTGCGGTCCTTCATCCTGCGCAGTTGGATGGCCAGCCGGCGCGCGTTCTCGCTCATGGTGTCCGGTAACGGCTCCCAGCGCGTCACAGCGCACCTCCCCCGGGTCCGACGATCGCTCCACCGTAGCGTCGTACTGGCGATCGATCACCGGAATCCGGCAAATCAGCCACCCCTTGGGCCCGGACGGCCGGGAGTCACCAGTCCGGACTCGTACGCCAGGACCACCGCCTGGGCGCGACTGCCGAGGTCGAGCTTGGACATGGTGCGGTTCAGATGCGTCTTGACGGTGGCCTCGCTGATGAACAGCTGGTCGGCGATCTCCGGATTGGACAGCCCCTTGGCGATCAGCCGGAGCACCTCCACCTCGCGCGCGGTGAGCACCCCGAGATCGGTGGGCGGTTCCAGGGCCGCAGCCGGCTCCGGCCGGGGAGCGAACGCCTCGATGAGCCGCCGCGTCACGCTGGGCGCGAAGAGCGTGTCGCCGCCGGCGACCGCCGCCACGGCGGCGAGCAGCCGTTCGGGCCCGGCGTCCTTGAGCAGGAAGCCGGAGGCGCCCGCGCGCAGCGCGGCGTAGACGTACTCGTCCAGGTCGAAGGTGGTGAGCACCAGGATCCGGGGCGGCGCCCCGCCGTCGGCGCCGTCCGCCCCGGCCAGGATCCGCTCGGTGGCGGTGATGCCGCTGATTCCGGGCATGCGGATGTCCATCAGGACCACGTCGGGCCGGGTCGCCGCCGCCTGCTCGATCGCTTCGGCACCGTCCGCCGCCTCGCCGACGACCTCGATGCCGGGCGCGGCGCGCAGCAGCCCCACGAGGCCGGCCCGGATCAGGAACTGGTCGTCCACGACAAGCACCCTCGTCATGCGCGTGACTCGTCCCCCTGTGGCGTGGCCGACGCCGAGGTGGGCAGCGTCAGCCGGACGCCGAAGCCCCCCTCGGGCCGGGGGCCGATGTCCACCGTCCCGCCGTAGAGCCTGGCGCGCTCGCGCATGCCGATCAAGCCGTGTCCGGCCCCCGGAGGGATTCTGTCCGGATCCGTACGTCCTCCCGCGCCGCCGTCGTCCGTGACGGTCACCGCCAGCTGCCGCGCACCGTACGCGACCACGACCTCCGCCCGCGCCGCATGCGCATGCTTGAGTACGTTCGTCAGCGCCTCCTGCACCACGCGGTACGCGCACAGCTCCACGCCCGGCGCCAGCGGCCGCGGCCGCCCGGTGACGGTCAGCTCCACCGGCACCCCCGCCGCCCGGATGCGTCCGGCCATCTCGTCGAGCCGGCCGAGGCCGGGCACAGGATCGTACGAGGCCGGGCCCGGGCCGTCGTCGCCCGGGCCGTCGGTGCGCAGGACGGCCAGCATCCGGCGCAGCTCCTCGAGCCCCTCCCGGCTGGTGTCGCTGATCGTGCGCAACGCGTCATGCGCAGCGCCGGGGTCGGAGCCGAAGACGTATCCGGCCATGCCCGCCTGCACCGAGATCGCCGACATGTGGTGGGCGACCACGTCGTGCAGCTCGCGCGCGATGCGGCCCTGCTCCTCGGCGACCGCCCGCCGGGCCCGTTCCGCCTGCTCCCGGCGGAGTCGCTCGGTCAGTACGGCCAGTTGGTCGCCGCGCTCGGCGGACACCCTGGCGGCGTTGCCGAACTGGCACATGACCAGGGCGGACACCACCGCCTGCACGGTCACGGTGGCCATCGAGGCCTCCCGGGCGGTGAATCCCGCGTACAGCCACACCGCGCCCGTCAGCGCCGCGCAGCCGAGCGCCGTGCGCAAGGAGCGCGAGGCGGCGACGGTGTAGAGCGCGAGCAGCGGCGCGAGGCTGTTCACCACCGGCCAGTAGCCGGCGGCTATGTAGCCGGTCCAGGCGGCGCAGACGACAAGGCAGACGGCGACGGGGGCCCGGCGGCGCGCGGCGACGGGCAGATTCACCAGGGCGGTCAGCGCGTAGCCGTAGGCGTCGAGGCTTTCCCAGCCGGGCGGTGGCCGCTCGTGCCCGAGCAGCATGCTCGCCGCTGTGAAGGCCAGCGCCAGGCCCACGTCCACCAGCCCTCTGTTCCGCAGCACGCGCGCAGCGTAAGCCCGCGCGACGGGTCCAGGCGTCAGCCGGCCGACGTACCGCGGAAGTTGTACGCAACCGGGCCGCTACCGCGCTGGTTTCACGAAAGCTCAACCGTCCGTCCGACGACCGCCCGTCCCCGCCGCCCGTAGCTTCGGAGCCGCACCACAGCAGCACCGCAGCAGCACCTGAAATCACGGGGGAAGGACCCGCACATGCGCATCAGCAGGCACCTGACGGCCGCCACGGCCGCCGCCGCCCTCCTCGGCGGCGGACTCGCCCTGGCCCCGGCCGCGCACGCGACCACGGGCACCGGCTACATCGACGGCAAGGGCACCTGGAAGGACGACCTGAAGGGCGAGGGCAACCTGTCCACCACGTCGCACGCCAAGGGCAACGCCGTGGCCCTGTGGCAGAAGATCCTCTGGTCGGACGGGGTGAAGGAGAGCAACGGCACGACGTTCGACTACGCCGACATCGACGGAAAGTTCGGCGCGAACACCAAGTACGCCACCAAGCAGTGGCAGAAGCTCATGAACTCCGAGTTCGGCGCCGGGCTCGCCGTCGACGGCATCGTCGGGACGAAGACCTTCGCCTTCGCCAACAAGTACCTGTCCCGGGACAACGGCACGACCACGGACGGCAATGGGACGTACGACGGGTTCGCCCACGACTTCACGCTCAAGCGCAGCAACAACAAGTACTCGTTCTGGATCAACAGGACGAAGAGCTGGAAGGTCGCGTACTACAACACGCTGAGCGTGGTCTGACCACTGTCACAGGGGAATGAGGAGGACCGGTGCCCCGCCCTTCCACGGGGGGAGGGCGGGGCACCGGCATGCGCGCCCGGACAGGCCCTAGCGGACCGAGAAGCGGACGACGTCCTCCAGGAACGGGAACTCCAGCACCGGGTCCGGCTGGGCCATCAGCGCCAGCAGCACGATGACGGTGCCCAGGACCACGTACGTGATCACATCCGTGAACCGGCTGCGCACCGCGAGCATGCCCACCGACGGCAGCAGCCAGCGCAGCAGCCCGCCCGCCAGCAGGCTCGCGCCGATCAGCACGATGCCGGCCCGGAAGGTGCCCGCCGCGGTGAGCAGCAGGCCGAGCGCGACCCCGCCCAGCACCAGCAGGATCGGCCACTGGCGGGCCGGCGCGGGGGCGTGGCCCCCTATGGCGCGGCCGCCGCCCTCGGGGCGGGCGGTGGTGCGGGTCCAGGCGGGGAAGCGACGGCTGCCGGGTTCAGCCGGCATGGCCCTGCGCCGCCGTCTCGGCGGCCTCGACGACGTTCGCCAGCAGCATCGCGCGGGTCATCGGGCCGACCCCGCCCGGGTTCGGGGAGATCCAGTCCGCGACCTCGGCCACACCCGGGTGGACATCGCCGACGATCTTGCCGCTCTCGTCCCGGCTGACGCCCACGTCCAGAACGGCCGCGCCCGGCTTCACGTACTCCGGCTTCACCAGGTGCGTGACGCCCGCCGCCGCGACGATGATGTCGGCCTGGCGCAGCACCGCGCCCAGGTCACGGGTGCCGGTGTGGCACAGCGTCACGGTGGCGTTCTCGGACTTGCGGGTCAGCAGCAGGCCGATGGAGCGGCCCACGGTGACGCCTCGCCCGACCACGGCGACATGCGCGCCGTTGATCTCCACCTTGTGGCGGCGCAGCAGCTCCACGATGCCGTTGGGGGTGCAGGGCAGCGGGCCGGGCTCGTTCAGCACCAGCCGGCCGAGGCTCATGGGGTGCAGGCCGTCGGCGTCCTTGGCCGGGTCCATCAGCTCCAGGACGCGGTTGGTGTCGATGCCCTTGGGGAGGGGGAGTTGCACGATGTAGCCGGTGCACTCGGGGTTGTCGTTGAGCTCCCGGACGACCGCCTCGATGTCCTCCTGGGTGGCGGTTCCGGGCAGTTCGCGCTGGATGGAGGCGATCCCGACCTCCGCGCAGTCGCGGTGCTTGCCCGCGACGTACCAGCGGCTGCCCGGGTCGTCGCCGACCAGCAGCGTGCCCAGGCCCGGGGTGATGCCCCGCGCCCGGAGCGCCTCGACGCGGGTGGACAGTTCGGACTTGATCGCGGCGGCAGTGGCCTTGCCATCGAGAATCTGGGCAGTCATGGCCCCATCCTCTCAGGTCCGCGTCAGGTAACCGTACGTACCTGGCGCTGGACAGTGCGGCGGCCTGGCAAGGACGATGTGCACTCGTCCCGTTAATCAACTCCGGACACATACGTCCCCGCTCGGAGGATTCCGCAAGTGACCTATCCGCCCGGTCCCAACAACCCTTACGGTCAGCAGCCTCCGCAGGGTCAGCCGCCCCAGGGTCAGCCGCCCCAGCAGCCGCAGCAGCCCTACGGCTACCCCCAGCAGCCCCCGGCGGGCGCCCCGCAGCCCCAGCCCGGCTACGGCTACCCCCAGCAGCCGCCCTTCCCGCAGCAGCAGGGCTATCCCCAGCAGGGCTACCCGGGCGGTCCCGGCGGCGGCTACCCGGCCCCGGGTTACGGCCAGGGCGGGTACCCGGGCGGGCCGGTCCCCGGCATGCCCCCGTTCGCGAGCTGGGGTGCGCGCCTGGGTGCGCTGCTGCTCGACATGCTGATCCTCAGCCCGGCGCTCATCCTGTACGGGATCGGCTACTCCGGCTTCGTCGGCGCGGCGACCAGCTGCTCCACCAGCAGCGCCTACTCCTCCTGCTCCCCCGACTACCCGGGCTACGCCTTCCCGCTCATCGCGATCGGCGGCCTGCTGATGTTCGCCGGCGGCCTCTTCTTCGCGTACCAGGAAGGCACCAAGGGCCAGACGCCCGGCAAGAAGGCGCTGGGCATCGCGGTGCTGCGCGAGGCCGACGGGCAGGTGCTCGGCTTCGGTATGGCCTTCGTCCGCCGGCTGGCCCACGTCCTGGACTCCTTCTGCTGCGCGATCGGCTACCTGTGGCCGCTGTGGGACAGCAAGAAGCAGACCTTCGCTGACAAGATCATCAAGTCGGTCGTGGTCAAAACCAAGTAATGATCCGATAAGAATGATGCGGCGTCCCCATCTCCGCACCCATCCGCTCGGAGGAAGACTCACGTGAGTTACCCGCCCGGTCCCCCGAATCCCTACGGACAGCAGCCTCACCAGCAGCCGTACGGCTACCCGCAGCAGCCTGCCCAGCCGCAGCCCGGCTGGGGCTACCCGCAGCAGCCGCAGCAGCCGCAGGTTCCGTACGGATATCCGGGCGGCCCGGGCGGCCCCCAGCTGATGCCCCCGGGGCCGAAGGGCGCCCGTGTGCTGCTCATCGTGGTGGGCGTTCTGGAGATCATCTTCGCGCTGATCTTCTTCGCCTTCGCCAGCTGGCTGTCGGCCGCCGACGACACGGGCGAGTTCTCCGACTACACCGGAATCAGCTGGTTCATCGGGGTGTTCGAGATCGCGATCGGCGCGCTGTGCATGGCGATGGCCGCGAAGTTCAAGACCGGCGGTCCCAGCACGCGCGCCGGGGCGATCCTCCTCGGCTCGCTGATCGTGGTCATCAGCCTCGCCAGCCTCGTGATCGGCGGCATCCTGTCCGTCTTCACACTGGTGCTGGGCATCCTGGTGATCGTCTTCTCGGCCAAGGCCGAGACCGCCGCCTGGTTCAACCGCCCGCGCTACTGAGGCGCTGCGCGCGCTGTACGTGCTGCTCGCGCTGTACGCGAAGGGCCGCCCCCGAATGCATCGGGGGCGGCCCTTCTCATGCCGACACCACGTCAGTGGAAGAAGTGCCGCGTCCCCGTGAGGTACATCGTCACGCCCGCCTTCTTGGCGGCCTCCACGACCAGCTCGTCCCGCATCGAACCGCCCGGCTGCGCCACGGCCTTCACGCCCGCCTCGGCCAGCACCTCGAAGCCGTCCGGGAAGGGGAAGAAGGCGTCGGACGCCGCGTACGAACCGGCCGCGCGCTCCGCACCGGCCCGCTGGACCGCGAGCTTGGCGGAGTCGACCCGGTTGACCTGGCCCATGCCGACGCCGACCGTGGCGCCGTCCTTGGCGAGCAGGATCGCGTTGGACTTCACCGCCCGGCAGGCCCGCCAGGCGAAGGCCAGTTCGGCCAGCTCGTCGTCCGTCAGCGGCTCGCCGGTGGCCAGCGTCCAGTTGGCCGGGTCGTCGCCCTCGGCCTGCAGGAGGTCCTTCTCCTGGAGCAGCACCCCGCCCTCGATCGGCCGGAACTCCTTGACGTGGCACGGCGCCTCGGGCGCGCGCAGAACGCGGATGTTCTTCTTGCGGGCCAGCACCTCGACCGCGCCGTCCTCGTACCCGGGCGCGACGATGACCTCGGTGAAGATCTCCGCGACCTGCTCGGCCATCGCCACGCTCACCGGCCGGTTGACGGCGATGACCCCGCCGAAGGCCGACAACGAGTCGCAGGCGTGCGCCTTGCGGTGGGCCTCGGCGACATCGGCGGCGACCGCGATGCCGCAGGGGTTGGCGTGCTTGATGATCGCCACGCACGGCTCTTCGTGCTCGTACGCGGCCCGGCGCGCGGCGTCGGTGTCGACGTAGTTGTTGTACGACATCTCCTTGCCGTGCAGCTGCTCCGCATTGGCGAGGCCGGCCGAGCCGTCCACGTACAGCGCGGCCGCCTGGTGCGGGTTCTCGCCGTAGCGCAGCACGCTCTGGCGCTCGTAGGTGGCGCCCAGGAAGTCCGGGAAGGGGTTGTCGTCGGCGGGGGCGTAGCCACCCGCGAACCAGCTCGCGACGGCCACGTCGTACGCGGCGGTGTGCTGGAAGGCCTCGGCGGCCAGCCGCTTGCGCTGGGTGAGGTCGAAGCCGCCCTCGCGGACGGCGGCGAGCACGTCCGCGTAGCGCTCGGGGCTGGTGACGACGGCCACCGACGGGTGGTTCTTGGCGGCGGCACGGACCATGGACGGGCCGCCGATGTCGATCTGCTCGACGCACTCGTCGTCCGACGCGCCCGAGGCGACCGTCTCCTTGAACGGGTACAGGTTGACGACCACCAGCTCGAAGGGGGCCACCCCCAGCTCGGCGAGCTGCCGCTGGTGGTCCTCCAGCCGCAGGTCGGCGAGGATCCCGGCGTGCACGCGCGGGTGCAGCGTCTTGACCCGGCCGTCCAGGCACTCCGGGAAGCCGGTCAGCTCCTCGACCTTGGTCACCGGCACCCCGGCGGCGGCGATGCGGGCCGCGGTGGAACCCGTGGACACCAGCTCCACACCGGCCTCGTGCAGGCCGCGAGCCAGCTCCTCCAGCCCGGTCTTGTCATAGACGCTGACCAGCGCCCGTCGGATCTCCCGCTTGCTCACGGCAACAGAACCTTTCGTCCCTCAATGCGATATCCATCGCGGGACAGCCGCCCCACGACGTCGACGAGCAGCTTTCGCTCGACTTCCTTGATGCGCTCGTGGAGCGCTTCCTCGGTGTCCTCGGTCCGGACCTCCACCACGCCCTGCGCGATGATCGGCCCGGTGTCCACGCCGTCGTCCACGAAGTGGACCGTGCAGCCGGTCACCTTCGCCCCGTACGCGAGCGCGTCCCGCACCCCGTGCGCGCCGGGGAAGCTGGGGAGCAGAGCCGGATGCGTGTTGACGACCCGGCCCCCGAACCGGGCCAGGAACTCCTTGCCCACGATCTTCATGAACCCCGCCGACACCACGAGGCCGGGCCGGTAGGAGGCCACGGCCTCGGTCAGCGCCGCGTCCCACTCCTCACGGCTCCCGTAGTCCTTCACCTTCCGTACGAAGACCGGCAGCCCGGCGCGCTCGGCGCGCTCCAGGCCGGCGATGCCCTCACGGTCCGCGCCGACGGCGACGATGTTCGCGCCCGCGTCCAGCAGGGCCTGGAGGTTGGTGCCCGAACCGGAGACGAGCACGACGATGCGGTCGGGCGGGGGATAAGCAGCCACGGCGGGGTCCCGGTGTCTCGGCTTCTCGGCTTGGAGGTTCATACGAGCCGGAAGGCCCTCGGATTCCAGGGAACCCTACGAGGCCGCCGACCGTCAGCAACGATACCGGCACTCCGCCCGGCCCCCACGGGACGGGGGAGCACGCGGAGGGTAGCGTCTGCGGGGAGTAAAGGCGTACGCGCGTAGCGGACGTGACCGATCTGACACGAGACGAACAGCGGTAGGGGATGACGCGAGCAACCATGAGCAGCGGCAGCAACACGGAGCGTTCCCCGGAGCAGCAGGACAACCCCTTCGCTCCGCCACCCGAGGACGCGCCCGAACAGCCGTGGCAGCCGCGCCGTCCCGACGGTGACAGCGGTGGTAGCGGCGGCAGCGGTGAGCCCGGGGATGGCCGGCCCACTCCCCCGCCGCCGCCCCCGCCGCCCGCCTGGAGCGGCCCGTGGGGCGGCCACCAGCCCGGCCCCCAGGACGGCGGCCTCGGCGGCCCCCGCCCCGACGGCTCCGGCGGCCCCGACGGCTCCGGCCCCTCCCGCTTCGACCCCACCGACCCCGCCCAGCGGCGCGCCCGCTACTCCCTCATCTCCGGCATGTGGGGCCTGTTCTTCGCCCTCCTCGGCTGGACCTCCTTCTCCCTCCTCCTCGGCACCCTCGCCATCTACTGGGGCTTTTCCGCCCTGCGCATGAAGCCCGAGCAGCGCGCCGACGCCCGCGCCGCCGCGGCCGCCGCCCTCTCCCGCGCCCCCGTCCACGACACGGACCCCCGCCCCACCCCGCCGTCGGGCGACCTCGCCCTCAAACCCCAGCGCACCGCCGCCCGCAGCGGCATCGTCACCGGCGGCGTCGCCCTTCTCCTGGTCGCCGCCAGTTTCAGCTTCCATCTCATCTACCAGGACTACTACGAGTGCACGCAGGACGCCCTCACCTCGTCCTCCCGTGACGCCTGCGCCAAGCTGCTGCCGACGCCGTTGCGGGACGTGATCGACAGCACGGGCTGACTCAGCCCTCGTCCCGGAGCCGCTGCCACCGCAGCACAAGCGCCGCCGGGACACCGACGGCCACCGTCCAGCCCGCCGCGGCCGCCGCCGTGAGCCACACCGAAGGCCCGAAGCCGGCCATCGCGCCGGCGCCGACCGGCCCGGAGGCGACCGCGGCCAGCAGCCCCATCGCCAGACCGCAGAGCAGCGCGGCCGAGGCCGCCACCCCGGTCGTGGCCCAGGCCGTGCGGCGACGGGCGACGGTGAAGTGCCCGAGCACCACCCCCGCGCACACCGGAAGCACCAGCACCGCCCAGCTCAGCGCCGTGCCACGGCCTTCCCCCGGCAGCGCGGACAGCAGCGGGAAATCCGGAAGCACGGGATACCCGAAGGCCCGGCCCGGGCCCACCGCGCTGCCGGCGCCGACGGTGAAGCCGGGGCCCAAGGCGTACGACGCGCCCCACACGGCGGCGTTCGGGACGAACGCGGCCGCGAGCAGCAGCACCGCCAACTGCCCGGCCAGGGCCCCGCTCAGCTGCCCGAAGTCGTCCGCGGACGCGCCCGCGTGCCACGCCAGCGAGACGGCCGTGAGCAGCGCCCCACCGCCGACGAGCACCGCGGCGCCCGCCGCGGCCGCCCGCAGGGCGGCCACGGTCGCCTCGCGCGGCAGCACACCGGGCAGCGGAAGCGGCGGGCGCCCCCGCTCGGCCCACACCCCGGCCCCGGCCGCGAGCGCGGCGAAGAGCGGGAGGTGCAGCAGTGCGGCGAGCGCGTCGCTGCGCACGGGTCCGTACGAGGTGTAGAGCACGGCGCAGGCGCCCACCGCCGTGTAGCCGCCGACGAGCCAGCCCAGCAGGGACAGGCTGTGGTGGTCCTCGGCGATCGCGTCCGCGCCCGCCCGGAAGAGCAGCCACGCGGGGAGCGCGACCAGCAGCAGCGGCGTCAGGGCGGCGGGGGCGGGGGCCCCGGAGAGCGTCTCGGTCCGTACCAGGCCCACGCCATGCGCGAGCAGCCAGACATCGGCCGCGACATGCAGGGCTCCCTCGATGCCGCCGCTGTCCGGATAGGGCGAGATGATCCACAGGAAGAGCACCAGAACGGCCGCCGCCCCCAGCCCGAGCCCGGCCGCCGCCACGCCCCCCACGAAGGCCGCCGGGCCGCGCTCGTTCAGGGACAGCATGGGTCGCAGAGATCGCAGAGACGGCAGGGAGCGCAGGGAGCGCAGGGAGCGCAGGGACGGGACGCGGTCGCGCAGGTGGCTGCTCACGGCACCCCATGCTGCCAAGAACACCCCTTTCGCCCCGGCAGCATGCGAATGACCGTCGTGTCGCTGAATATGACGCTATGCGGCTTATCGCTTCATCACGCACCGAGCCATCGGCCCCCGCATCGGCCTTCGACTCCCTCCACACGCACTGCGCGAGCCCCCTCGTCCGCCAGGTCGAGCTGCTGACCGGCAACCCCCGGCTCGCCCGCCGTGCCGTACGGCACGCCTTCGGCCTCGCCTGGCAGCACTGGCCCGCCGTCGCCGTCGATCCCGACCCCGTGGCCTGGATCCGGGCGGCGGCCTACGACCACGCCCTGGCCCCCTGGCGGCGCCGGCTCCCCGGCCGCCGCCCGCGCCGCCGCGCCACCACCGGCCCCGCCGTCGCCCTGCGCACCGCGCTGCTGCGGCTGCCGCCGGCCTCCCGGCGTACGGTCCTCCTCTACGACGGCCTGGGCCTGGACCTCCCCGAGACCGCCGCCGAGACCGCCGCGAGCACGGCCGCTGCCGCCGCCCGCATCATGCGGGCCCGCGC
Source organism: Streptomyces sp. NBC_01537 (assembly GCF_045040445.1). Taxonomy (NCBI): domain Bacteria; kingdom Bacillati; phylum Actinomycetota; class Actinomycetes; order Kitasatosporales; family Streptomycetaceae; genus Streptomyces; species Streptomyces sp. NBC_01537. The sequence goes on from NZ_CP109392.1 coordinate 3,813,136, forward strand.
CGCGCTCGGCGAGGGCGCGGGCACCCGGCTGGCCGAACTGCTGCAATCGCCGGACGAAGCCCATACGGCCCGGCAGACGCCCGCCTCCGTACGGCGGCGCAGCGAACGCCGCATACGGTGCCAGACGCTCGGCGCGCTGGCGCTGACGGCCGCCGTGGCCGCCGGCATCGGCGCGGCCGTCGTGCTGGAGCCGGCGCACCGGACGGCCGCGCCCCCGCCGGCGGCCGCGTCCGTACGCGAGCCCCCGAACACGCAGGACAGCACGGAGGACACCGAGCTGCGCCGCGGCGCATCGAGCTGCACGCCGTACGACGCGTGGTGCGGGGAGGCCGCGCCCCGCTAGGCCTGTCCGGGCGAGGCCGAGGCACGGGTGAACGGCGACGGGCCCGCCCCCCGAAGGGAGCGGGCCCGCGACCGGTGAGGCAGAGAATCAGCCCTCGAGGATGGCGCGCGCGAGCAGCGCCGTCTCCGACGGGGTCTTGCCGACCTTGACGCCGGCGGCCTCCAGGGCCTCCTTCTTCGCCTGGGCGGTGCCCGACGAACCGGAGACGATGGCGCCCGCGTGGCCCATGGTCTTGCCCTCGGGGGCGGTGAAGCCCGCGACGTAGCCGACGACCGGCTTGGTCACGTTCTTGGCGATGTAGTCCGCCGCCCGCTCCTCCGCGTCGCCGCCGATCTCGCCGATCATGACGATCAGGTCGGTGTCGGGGTCGGCCTCGAAGGCCGCGAGCGCGTCGATGTGGGTGGTGCCGATGACCGGGTCGCCACCGATGCCGACGGCCGAGGAGAAGCCGATGTCACGGAGCTCGTACATCATCTGGTAGGTCAGCGTGCCGGACTTCGACACCAGACCGATCCGGCCGGGCTTGGTGATGTCGCCCGGGATGATGCCCGCGTTGGACTGGCCGGGGGTGATCAGGCCGGGGCAGTTCGGGCCGATGATCCGGGTCTTGTTGCCCTTGCTGGACGCGTACGCCCAGAAGGCGGCGGAGTCGTGGACCGCGATGCCCTCGGTGATGACGACCGCGAGGCCGATCTCGGCGTCGATGGCCTCGATGACGGCGGCCTTGGCGAAGGCCGGCGGCACGAACAGGACGCTGACGTTGGCGCCGGTGGCCTCGATGGCCTCGGCGACCGAGCCGAAGACCGGTACCTCGGTGCCGTCGAAGTCAACGGTGGTGCCCGCCTTGCGCGGGTTCACACCGCCGACGATGTTGGTGCCGTCGGCCAGCATGAGCTTGGTGTGCTTCATGCCGGTGGCGCCGGTCATGCCCTGGACGATGACCTTGCTGTCCTTGGTGAGGAAGATAGCCATGGTTCTGGAGTCCCTCTTCCCTTACTTCGCGGCCGCGAGCTCGGCGGCCTTGTCAGCCGCGCCGTCCATGGTGTCCACGCGCTGCACGAGCGGGTGGTTGGCGTCGGAGAGGATCTTGCGACCCAGGTCCGCGTTGTTGCCGTCGAGGCGGACGACGAGCGGCTTGGTGACCGCCTCGCCCTTCTCCTCAAGGAGCGCGAGGGCCTGGACGATGCCGTTGGCGACCTCGTCACAGGCGGTGATGCCACCGAAGACGTTGACGAACACGGACTTGACGTCCGGGTCGCCGAGGATGATCTCCAGGCCGTTCGCCATCACCTGGGCGGACGCGCCGCCGCCGATGTCGAGGAAGTTGGCCGGCTTGACGCCGGAGTGCTTCTCACCGGCGTACGCGACGACGTCCAGGGTGCTCATGACGAGACCCGCGCCGTTGCCGATGATGCCGACCTCACCGTCGAGCTTGACGTAGTTGAGGTTCTTGGCCTTGGCCGCGGCCTCCAGCGGGTTCGCCGCGGCGTGGTCGACCAGCGCCTCGTGGCCCGGCTGGCGGAACTCGGCGTTCTCGTCCAGGGAGACCTTGCCGTCGAGCGCAATGACCTTGCCGTCACCGGTCTTGACCAGCGGGTTCACCTCGACGAGGAGGGCGTCCTCCTCGATGAAGACCTTCCACAGCGTCTTCAGGACCTCCACGATCTGGTCGTGCAGCTCCGGCGCGAACTTCGCCGCCTCGACGATCTCGCGGGCCTTCGCCTCGGTCACGCCCTCGATGGCGTCCACCGGGATCTTGGCCAGCGCCTCGGGGTTCTCCTCGGCGACGACCTCGATCTCGACACCGCCCTCGACGGAGGCCATGGCGAGGAAGGTGCGGTTGGTGCGGTCCAGCAGGAAGGAGACGTAGTACTCCTCCGCGATGTCCGCGGTCTGGGCCAGCATCACCTTGTGGACCGTGTGGCCCTTGATGTCCATGCCCAGAATGGCCTCGGCCTTGACGACCGCGTCATCCGGGTCGGAGGCCAGCTTCACGCCGCCGGCCTTGCCTCGGCCACCGACCTTCACCTGTGCCTTGACGACCGCGCGGCCGCCCAGGCGCTCTGCCACCTCGCGCGCCGCCTCAGGCGTTTCGATGACTTCACCGGCCAGCACCGGTACACCGTGCTTGGCGAAGAGGTCCCTCGCCTGGTACTCGAACAGGTCCACGCGCGTCCGTCCTTGGTAATCGCGGGTTGCTTGTCTGCCTGAGCGTGCCGCCACGGGGTCGTCGCTTGACGTCTTCGCACGAATCCGGATCATTCGGACCGGTCGTACGGGGGCGCACACGTCGTCCGAGCACGCGGCATGTCCGTCTCGCAGGTTATCCCCGTGCGGGGTGCACCGGAAATTCGCAGCTCGATCGGGGGCGGTGAGAACAGTCACAGAGCGGCTCAGGCAGCGGCCTCAGGCGGTGGGATCCGGCACCGGCAGTGGCCGCTTCTCGATGGCCGCCGCCATGATCTCCGGGAAGAGATCCGGTGTACACGCGAAAGCCGGCGCCCCCAGCGCGGCCAGCGCCGCCGCGTGCTCCCGGTCGTAGGACGGCGCGCCCTCGTCGGACAGCGCGAGCAACGCCACGAACTGCACGCCGGCCGCCTTCATCGAGGCGACCCGCTTCAGCATCTCGTCGCGTATCCCGCCCTCGTACAGATCGCTGATGAGGACGACGACGGTCTCGGCGGGCCGGGTGATCAGGGACTGGCAGTAGGCGAGCGCCCGGTTGATGTCCGTGCCGCCGCCGAGCTGTGTGCCGAACAGGACATCGACCGGATCCTCCAGCCGGTCGGTCAGATCCACGACGGAGGTGTCGAAGACCACCAGCTTGGTGTCGATGCTCCGCATCGAGGCCAGCACCGCCCCGAAGACCGACGCGTAGACGACGGACGCCGCCATCGACCCGGACTGGTCGATGCACAGCACGACATCCTTCTTCACCGCCTGCGAGGCCCGGCCGTGGCCCACCAGCCGCTCCGGCACGATCGTCCGTTGTTCGGGGAGGTAGTTCTTCAGGTTGGCCCGTATCGTGCGGTCCCAGTCGATGTCGCGGTGCCGGGGGCGGTTCACCCTCGCCGACCGGTCCAGCGCACCGCCCACCGTCGCCCGAGTCCGGGTCGCCAGCTTCTTCTCCAGGTCGTCGACCACCTTGCGGACGACGGCCCGGGCGGTCTGCCTGGTCGTCTCCGGCATCGCCTTGTGCAGCGACAGCAGAGTCCCCACCAGGTGTACGTCGGCCTCCACCGCCTCCAGCATCTCCGGCTCCAGCAGCAGCGCGGACAGCCCGAGCCGGTCTATGGCGTCCCGCTGCATCACCTGCACGACGGACGTCGGGAAGTACTCCCGGATGTCCCCCAGCCACCGCGCCACCTGCGGCGCCGACCCGCCCAGCCCGGCGGTACGCGGCTCGCCGCCCTGTCCCCCGTACAGCGCCCCCAACGTCCGGTCCATCCCGGCGTCCCGCCCCGCCAGCTCCTGCCCGGTGCCGTCGGCCGGTCCCCCGCCCAGCACGAGACGCCAGCGCCGCAGTCGTTCGTCAGTCATGCCATCCCCTTTCGCCACCCAGCCCGCCCAGCAGCAGCCGCACCGTCGGCAGCACCGCATCGGCCCTGGCCGCATCGAGCCCCGCGCCGAACCCGGCCGCGTCACCGGCCTCCGCCGTCTTGCCCCGCCGGACCAGCTCCCCCAGCGTCCGCCGCACCCCCGGCTCGAACTCGGCGAACGTACGCCGCAGCAGCGGCAGCACATCGTCGAAGGCGCTCCCCGGCACCGACGACAGCCAGCCGTCCACCAGCCCCAGCAGCCGCTCGTCGTGGACGAGCAGCATCCCGCCGCCGCTCAGGAAGCCCTCCACCCACCCGGCCGCGTCCTGCGGCGCCGTGCCCGACGACAGGGCGAGCCCCATCAGCCGCTCGGCCTCCTCCCCCTCGATCCGGCCTCCGTCGACCAGCAGCCGCGTCGCGCTCCCCCGCAGCACCCCCGGTACGCTCCCGTCCCGCTCGGCGAGCCCCCGCAGGACCGCAGCCCACCGCTCCCCCAGCTCGTCGTCGCGGAGCAGGCCCACGGCCTGGTGCACCGCCCGCACATGCCCCCGCATCTCCGCCGCAGCGTCCGCGTCGAGGCTTCCGCACGCGGGCGGCAGGCCGATGCAGACCCGCTCGGCCAGGCCGCGCGCGACCTCCTCCAGCGCGGCGGAGTCCGTGCCGCGCACATCGCCGTAGCGCACGGCCCGTACGAGGGCCGGCAGCGCCGCCGCCAGGTGTGCGACATCCGCGTCGAGGGCGGCCCGGTCGGCCAGCACCCGCATGACCGTCGGCAGCGCGTCCGGCAGGTCCGCGAGCAGGCAGCGCTCGGCGAGCCCGGTGACCTCGGCCAGCGCCGTCGCGCCGACGGCGGCGTCCTCGGCCTTCGCCGTCGCGGCGGAGCGGACCGTGGTGCCCCAGATGCCCGCCTCGGCCACCTGGACCGCCAGCTCGGGCTCCCAGCGCAGCCGCCAGGTCTCCCGGAAGGTCCCGGTCCCGGAGCGGGAGGGTATGAGCTCGCCCCAGCCGATGCCCAGCAGCCGCAGCCGGTGCAGCAGCCGGCTCCGGCCGGCGTCCGTGTCCTTGCGCAGGTCCAGCTCCACCTCCCGTTCCGCCGCCTCGCCCTTCAGGCGGAGCCGGCGCTGCTCGCGCGCCAGGTCGCGCGCCAGGGGAACGGCGGGCGCGCCGTCCGGCACCTCGCCGAGGACATCGCCGACGACCAGGCGGTCGCGTATGAGGGCCAGCGGTATGTCGGAGCCGTCGCACATCACCGCCCGTACGGCGTCGGTTGTCTCGCTCAGCCCGGCGAGCGGCCGGCCGCGCATCGCGGCGAGGGTGTCGGCGAGCCGCACCGCCTCGATGACGTGCGCGGAGGACACCGGCAGGTCCTCCTCCCTCAGGAGCCCGGCGACCTTTGTCATCCAGCGGGTCACCGGCCGGTCGGGGGCGGTGAACAGATGCCGGTACCAGCCCGGCGACGCTATCCCCGCCCCGTATCCGCTCGACCTCGACAGCCGCCGGTGCGTCCACGGCACCCAGGTGATCTCGACCTTCACCCTGGGCAGCCCCCTGAGCAGCGCCCGGTCGGAGGTGGCCGTGGCCTTCCCGGCCAGTGCCGGGACATGCCACGCTCCGCACACCACGGCCACCCGCTCGTGCTCGCGGCCGGCCTGCCGTATCCGCAGCCGCATGTGCGCCTCCCGCACCGCGTCCTCCGGGTGGCCCCCGTCCCCGTACGCCTCCCGCAGCGCCCCCATGGCCTCGCCCAGCGCCTCGAAGGCGCCCAGCGGGTCGGCCTCGCTCCCTCGGTGCTCCACGGCGTCCTCCCACCACCGCTCGGGGTCGTCGAAACCGGCCGTCTCGGCGAGCACGGCGAGGGGATCGACCCGGACGTCCTCCTGGGCGCCCTGCGGGCCGTCCTCGCCGTCCCGCGCCGCCAGCGAGTGCGCGGCGGGGAGGTCGATGAAGCTCACCGGCACCTCCCGGGCGAGCGCCCAGCGGATCGCCGTCCACTCCGGCGAGAACTCCGCGAACGGCCAGAACCCGGCCCGCGACGGGTCGTCCACGGCGTGCGCCAGCAAGGCGACCGGCGGCCGCATCCCCTCGTCGGCGGCCAGCCCCACCACCGCGTCCGCCTCCGGCGGGCCCTCGATCAGCACGATCCCCGGCTCGTACCGGTCCAGGGCCGCGCGCACCGCCCGGGCGGACCCGGGCCCGTGATGCCGCACGCCGAGCAGAGCAGTGGTCGCAGTGGTCATCGCGACACCTCCCGGCAGGCCCGGTAGAAGTCCTTCCAGCCGTCCCGCTCGCGGACCACCGTCTCCAGGTACTCCTGCCACACCACCCGGTCCGCCGCCGGATCGCGTATCACCGCGCCCAGCAGGCCGGCCGCGACATCGCCCGCCCGCAGCACCCCGTCGCCGAAGTGCGCCGCCAGCGCCAGCCCGCTGGTCACCACCGAGATCGCCTCGGCCGTGGAGAGCGTCCCGGAGGGCGACTTGACCTTCGTACGCCCGTCGGCGGTCACTCCGCCGCGCAGCTCGCGGAAGACCGTGACGACGCGGCGGATCTCGTCCGTGCCGTCCGGCAGGGCCGGCAGCTCCAGCGAGCGGCCGAGCTGGCCGACCCGGCGGGTGACGATGTCGACCTCGTCCTCCACCGACGCGGGCAACGGCAGCACCACGGTGTTGAAACGCCGCCGCAGCGCGCTGGACAGGTCGTTGACCCCCCGGTCGCGGTCATTGGCGGTCGCGATCAGATTGAAGCCGCGGACGGCCTGCGTCTCGGAGCCCAGCTCCGGTATCGGCAGGGTCTTCTCGGACAGGATCGTGATCAGCGTGTCCTGCACATCCGCCGGGATCCGGGTCAGCTCCTCCACCCGCGCGATCCGGCCCTCGGCCATCGCCCGCATGACCGGGCTGGGCACCAGCGCGTCCCGGCTCGGGCCGTTCGTGAGCAGCTGCGCGTAGTTCCAGCCGTAGCGGATGGCTTCCTCCGGCGTGCCGGCGGTGCCCTGGACCAGCAGCGTCGAATCCCCGCTGACCGCCGCCGCCAGGTGTTCGGACACCCAGGTCTTGGCCGTGCCCGGCACGCCGAGCAGCAGCAGCGCCCGGTCCGTGGCCAGCGTCGTGACGGCGACCTCGACGATCCGTCGCGGGCCCACGTACTTCGGTGTGATGACCGTGCCGTCCGGGAGCGCCCCGCCCAGCAGGTAGGTCGCCACCGCCCACGGCGACAGGTTCCAGCGGGCGGGACGCGGCCGGTCGTCGGCCGCCGCGAGGGCCTTGAGCTCATGGGCGAACGCGTCCTCGGCATGCGGCCGGAGCGTGGTGTCGTCGACAGACATGAGTAGCCGGTCCCCCTTTTTTCACGCACGTCGAATGGAACGGACGACCCGTCAGCCCCCGTTCTCACCGCGGGCCGTCCGTGGTTCCAACGATGCATCACGGCACTGACAATCGGCCCGGGCCCGATTGTCAGTGCCTGCCTCTACCGTCGTTGACATGGCGGAAGAAGGAGCAGAACAGCTGCAGCGGTGGACGGCGGACCAGGTTCTGGCACTGGCCCCTGACGCCTCGTCACGCAAGGCCGGGGCCGGGCTCGCGGCGCCCGCGCCCTGGTCCGGCACGGGCACGGCCGGCTCGGCGCTGTGGGGGCTGTGCGCGGGCAGCGGCGGCAATCCGTACCGCACGGCCATCGACATGGCCGGGCCCGGCTACAAGTGCAGCTGCCCGAGCCGCAAGTTCCCCTGCAAGCACGCGATCGGGCTGCTGCTCCTGTGGTCCGGCGGCTCGGTGCCCGACGCGGCCGACCGGGGCCCCGACTGGGTGACCGATTGGCTGGACGCCCGGCGGGAGCGGGAGGAGCGGCCCGCACCCGCCTCGGCCGGGGTCGCCGACCCGGCCGCCGCCCGGCAACGGGCCGAGCGGCGGGCGGCCCGGGTGGCGGCGGGTGCCGCCGAGCTCGACCGGCGGCTCGCCGATCTGCTGCGCGGCGGGCTGGCCGGCGCGGAGCGGGAGGGCTACGGGCAGTGGGACGAGGTCGCCGCGCGCATGGTCGACGCCCAGGCGCCGGGACTCGCCTCGCGGGTGCGGGAGCTGGGGGCGGTGGTCGGTGCGGGCGGGGACTGGCCGGCCCGGCTGCTGGAGGAGGCATCGCTGCTTCACCTGCTCACCCAGGGGTACGCACGGCAGGACCGGCTCCCGGAGGCGCTGGCCGCCACGGTCCGTACGCGGGTCGGCTTCACCAGCGCCGCCGGGACGGACGCCGTACGTGACCGCTGGCTGGTCCTGGCCCAGCACGACACCGCCGATGACCGGCTGACGACCCGTCGCATCTGGCTGCACGGCGTCTCCGGAGGGCGTCCGGCCCTTCTGCTCTCCTTCGGCGCGGCCGGCCGTGCGCCCGAGCTCGCCCTCCCCGTCGGTCTCTGCCTCGACGCCGGCCTCTCGTACCACCCCGCCGCCCGCCCGCTGCGCGCCGCCCTCGGCCCCGCCTACGGCGCCCCTTCCCCGGGCCCCGTCCCGCCCGGCACGGCCGTCGGGCCCGCCCTCTCCTCCTACGGCGCCGCCCTCGCCGACGACCCCTGGCTCGACGCCTGGCCCGTCGTCCTCACCGGCGTCGTCCCCATACCGGCGCCCACGGGGTGGCAGCTCGCCGACGCGGACGGCGTTGACGCGCTCCCGCTCGCGGCCCGCGCCACGCCCTGGCAGCTCGCCGCGGTCTCCGGAGGGCACCCCGTCACGGTCTTCGGTGAGCTGGGGCATCGCGGCTTCCAGCCGTTCACGGTGTGGGGGACGGACGGGGTGGCGCTGCCGCTGTGAGGACGGGTCAAAGGCAGCCGCACGGATACCACGACGAAGGGAGAGCCGGACGATGACCTGGCCGGATCTGATCGGCACGGCCCTGCTGGGCACGGACCGCAGGGGCGGCGAGCCGACCGCCCTGCTGGCGACGGCGGCTACGGAAACCGTAAGACGTCGTGCGGGGCTGCGCCCGGCGACGGCAGGCGAGCGACCGGCCCCCGCGCAGCCGGACAGCCGCCCGTCGCTGCCGGACGCGGCCCGGCGACGGCTGGCGCTGCTGCTGGCTGACCGCAAGAGCGCGGGGGCGGGCGGGGGCCGGCGGGGCGCGGCGCCGAATCTGGGGGAGCTGCTGCCGCAGTGGCTGGCGGCGGCGAACGCACGCGGATACGCGGCGCCGCCCGCGCTGCTGCCGGCGCTGCTGGACGCGGCGCGGGCACGCACGGACCTGAGGGCGGAGGCACTCACGCTGGCGGGCCCCAGGGCGCTGTGGCTGGCGGGGCTGAACCCGGACTGGCGGTACGCGCTCCGCACGGGGGCCATGGCGCCCCGGCTCGATCCCGGCGTATGGGAGGAGGGCCTCTTCGCGGAGCGCGTGGCCCACCTCGCGCAGCTGCGCGCACGCGACCCGGAGGCGGCGCTCGCGCTGCTGCGTACGACCTGGGCGACGGAGCGGGCCGAGGACCGGCTGATGTTCGTGGACTCGCTGCGCGAGGGCCTGTCACCGGCCGACGAGCCGTTCCTGGAGCAGGCACTGTCGGACCGGAGCCGCAATGTGCGGGCGACGGCCGCCGAGCTGCTGTCGGCGTTGCCGGGCTCGGCGCTGGGGGCGCGGATGGCGGGCCGGGCCCGGAGCTGTGTGTCGATGGCCGTAGCCGGGGAGCGGATCGTCGTGGAGGCTCCGTACGAGTGCGATACCGCGATGGAGCGGGACGGCATCGTGCCGGTGCCCCCGGCGGGCCGCGGGGAGCGGGCGTGGTGGTTCGGGCAGCTGGTGGACGCGACACCGCTGGCGGCATGGCGGGAGCGGTTCGGGGGCCGCACTCCGGAGCAGATCATCGGACTGCCGGTGGCGGACGAGTGGCAGAGCGACCTGCACGCGGCCTGGTGCCGGGCGGCGGTGCGGCAGCGGGACGCGGACTGGGCGCGGGCCCTGCTGGGGCAGGCGCCGGTCGGGGACCCGGCGAAGCTGCTGTCCGTGCTGCCGCCTCAGGAGCGCGCGGCCTGGGTGGCCCGGTTCATCGCGTCGAACGGGCTGTCCGAGGCCTTCCAGATGCTCGCCGTGTGCGCGGTGCCCTGGGCCGAGCCGCTGGGCCGGGCGGTGGTCGACGCGCTCGACATCGCCCGGGACGCCGGGAACTACCCGTGGAGCTTCAGCGGCGTCATGGGCCTGGCGGAGCGCTGCCTGGACCCGGCGGAGGCGGACCGGGCCACGCCGCTCACGGCGATACCGGACGAGTCCGCCGACGCCACGCCCGGCGCGGGCACCTACTGGGCGGAGGCCTTCCAGCGGCTCGTCGGGACGCTGCGGCTGCGGGCCGAGATGCTGGCCGAACTCGGATAGCCCACGCCTCGGACAGCTCAGGCCTCGGGCAGCTCAGGCCTCGGGCAGCTCAGGCCTCGGCCGGCTGCCGTACGTTCGCGCGGACCCAGTCCACCGCGGCGCCGGTCGGCGTGCCCGGGGTGAAGATCTCAGCGACGCCGAGCGCCTTGAGGGGGGCGATGTCGGCGTCGGGGATGATGCCGCCGCCGAAGACCTTGATGTCGGCCGCGTCGCGGTCCCGGAGCAGGTCCAGGACCTTGGCGAAGAGGGTCATGTGGGCGCCGGACAGAACGGACAGCCCGATGGCGTCGGCGTCCTCCTGGATGGCGGTGTCGACGATCTGCTCCGGGGTCTGGTGGAGGCCGGTGTAGATGACCTCCATGCCCGCGTCCCGCAGGGCCCGGGCGATGACCTTGGCCCCCCGGTCATGGCCGTCGAGCCCCGGCTTGGCCACCACGACGCGGATCGGTCCGGACACGCCCATCGCTGCCTCCCTCGTACGAGTAAACGAACGTTATCGCCAGCATCCCTTACCCGGACAGTTTTACGAAGCTGCCAGAAGGGGAAATCACATATGGGACACGTACAAGTTCGCAACGCGTCGGGCCCGCAGACGGCACCTGCTCAGACCGGGGGCCGCGCGCGGGCCCCCGCGTTCTTCGGCACACGGGGGACAGGGACGGATCCCGGCGTGCCGTGCACGGGAGGTGGGCCATGGGCGTCCTGTCTTTCGGAGCCGCAGATCGTCTGCTGCGCCAAGCGGCATACGTACGAGCTGCCGCTGTCGAGATCGCGATCCTGACCGGGCATCTGCTCCTCTATCCGACCGGAATCTTCCAGGAACGCGACGCCGAGCTCGCGGAAATGCCGCGAATCCCCGCCCCCGGACCCGGCGCGCACCCGCCCGTCCTCCTCATGCACGGCTTCGCGGACAACCGCTCGGTGTTCGCACTGCTGCGCCGCTCCCTGCGCCGGCACGGCTGGACGCACGTCCAGGGGCTCAACTACTCACCCCTCACCTGCGACATCCGCGCCGCCGCCGCCCTGCTGGGCCACCACATCGAACAGACCTGCGAACGCACCGGCCACAGCCAGGTCGACATCGTCGGCCACAGCCTCGGCGGCCTGATCGCGCGCTACTACGTACAGCGCCTCGGCGGCGACCGCCGGGTCCGCACCCTGGTCACCCTGGGCACCCCGCACTCCGGCACCCGGGCCGCACCCCTGCTCAACCCGCACCCGATCGTCCGCCAGATGCGGCCCGATTCCGAACTCATGGAGGAGCTCACCAGACCCGCCCCGGGCTGCCGCACCCGCTTCGTCGCTTTCTGGAGCGACCTCGACGAATTGATGAATCCGGTCGAAACCGCCCGTCTCGACCACGCGGATCTCGCCACCCGGAATGTGCACATCGCCGGAATCGGACATCTCACCATGCCCGTGCACGCGGCCGTCGCGGCCGGGATCCGACAGGCACTGATGGGCGAGGAACTGGCTTCCGACACCGTGAACGCCGCGTAGGACGGCACAGCCGTCGAAACCGTATCGAACACAAAGCATTGCGCGTGCCCGAAACCTGCCGAAGATTGTCCCCGCCGCCCGCAGGGGGATACAGTCGCCGCTAATTCTCGTGCTGCCGAGGCGAAAGAGAAGCGGTGAACGATCCGAACTACAGCTCCTACGGGGCCGTGGGTGCCGTGTACGCGGACGACGATCCGCTCTTCGGCGCGGTGCCGGGCGGTGCGGTACCCGGCGGTGCCGTGTACACCGAGGCATACGCCTACGAGACCTACCCGGAGCAGCAGTACTCGGATTACCACCAGCAGCAGTACCACCAGCCGTACGCAGAGCAGCCGCAGTACGTCGAGCCCACCCCCGAGTTCCAGGTCTACTACGAGCCGGAACCCGAGCCCGAGGCCGAACCCGAGTTCTCGTACGAAGCTCACGAAGCGTACGAAGAGCCCGAGGCGGAGCCCGAGCCCGAAACCGCAGCAGAGCCCGCCGCCCCCGGCCCGCGAAGCGCCGCGCGAAGCGCAGCCCGCAGCCGTCGCCGGCGCCCCGCCAAGCGCTCGGCGCTGCTGACCATCGCCGTGCCCTCCGTGGCCGTCGTGGGCGTCGCGGCCTGCGCGGCCGCCGCCGTGACCACGACCACCGCCGGAACGGGCACCACCAAGACCCAGGCCGACGGCTCCACCGGCACCACCACCAGCAAGCTCGACCAACAGCTCGCCGGGGTCAGCCGCAAGGCCGACGACTTCGCGGAGCGGGCCAGCCGGACCCAGGAGCGGCTGGACCTCAAGGAGCGCCAGGCGGTCGAGAAACAGAAACAGGCCGCCGCGGCCGCCGCCAAGGAAGCCGCCCGGCCCAAGATCGTGCTCCCGGTGACGCAGAAGGGCCTCAGCGCCTACTTCGGCCAGGCCGGCGTCAACTGGATGTCGGTCCACACCGGCATCGACTTCCCGGTCAGCTACGGGACCCCCGTGATGGCCGCGACCGACGGCACCGTCCGCACCCAGTGGAACAGCTCCTACGGCAACATGGCCATAGTCACCTCCCCGGACGGCACCGAGACCTGGTACTGCCACCTCAGCAGCACCAAGATCCGTTCCGGTTCCGTCAAGGCGGGCGAGGTCATCGCCTACTCGGGCAACTCCGGCAACTCCACCGGCCCGCACCTCCACTTCGAGGTGCGCCCGGCCGGCGGCGCCGCCATCGACCCCCTGCAGTGGCTGCTCGCGAAGGGCCTCGACCCGCGCTGAGGCAGCCGCCCGGCCTATAAGGGGCGCGTGGGGGTACCCCCGGCCGAAGGGTGGGGGAGAACGGAGCGACCAGCCGGCCACGGTCCGCACCTTGGGCACCGGGCCTTCGCGGGCTTCGCGCGAAGCGCTAAAGCTTCTCCACCGGCGCGTACCGCAGCAGCAGCCGCTTCGGCTTCTCCTCGCCGAAATCGACCGTCGCCTCCGCCGTGTCCCCCGCGCCCTTGACCGCGACGACGGTCCCGAGCCCGAACGAGTCGTGCGTGACCCGGTCGCCGACCCTCAGCGCGACCACCGGCCGCTCCTTCGCCCCGCCTCGACGGGTCGCGAAGCCGCTCGACCCGGCCTTGGCCCGTGCCAGCAGGGAGGGCCCCGAAGCGGCCAGCGCCGCGGCCGAGGCAGAGGAGACCGACGGAGCCGCCGAGCCGCCCGTGCGCTTCCAGTCGATCAGCGTGGGCGGAATCTCCTCCAGGAACCGCGAGGGCGGGTTGTACGAGGGCTGCCCCCAGGCGCTGCGCATCGTGGACCGGGTGACGTAGAGCCGCTCCCGGGCCCGCGTGATGCCGACGTAGGCGAGCCGGCGCTCCTCCTCCAGCTCCTTGGTCTGGCCGAGGGCGCGCATGTGCGGGAAGACGCCGTCCTCCATGCCGGTCAGGAAGACGACGGGGAATTCGAGACCCTTCGCCGTGTGCAGCGTCATCAGCGTTATGACGCCGCCGCCTTCCTCGTCATCGGGGATCTGGTCGGAGTCGGCGACGAGCGCGACGCGCTCCAGGAAATCCGCCAGTGTCCCTGGCGTTCCCGGGGTCCCCGGGCCCTCCTCGGCCTCGGCGGTGCGCTCCTGCTCGTACTCCAGGGCCACCGCCGCAAGCTCCTGAAGGTTCTCCACCCGGGTCTCGTCCTGCGGGTCCGTGGAGGACTGCAGCTCCGCCAGATAGCCCGTTCGCTCCAGCACGGCCTCCAGCACGGTGGCCGGGCCGGCGCCGGACTCCACGACCGTACGCAGCTCCTCCAGCAGGTCGTTGAAGCGCCGGACGGCGTTCGTGGACCGCGCGGCCATGCCGTACGCCTCGTCGACCCGCCGCAGGGCGGCGGCGAAGGAGATCTTCTCCCGCAGCGCCAGCGCGTCGAGCATCGCCTCGGCGCGGTCGCCGATGCCGCGCTTGGGCACGTTCAGGATGCGCCGCAGCGGGACGGTGTCCTCGGGGTTGGCGAGCACCCGCAGGTACGCGAGGACGTCGCGGACCTCCTTGCGCTCGTAGAAGCGGACGCCGCCGACGACCTTGTAGGGCAGGCCGACGCGGATGAAGATCTCCTCGAAGACCCGGGACTGGGCGTTGGTGCGGTAGAAGACCGCGACATCACCGGGCCGGGCGTCGCCCGCGTCCGTCAGCCGGTCGATCTCCTCGGCGATGTACTGCGCCTCGTCGTGCTCCTGGTCAGCGACGTAGCCGGTGATGACGGGGCCGTCCCCGGCCTCGGTCCACAGGTTCTTGGGCCGCCGCGACGCGTTCCGCTCGATGACGGCGTTCGCGGCCGTCAGGATCGTCTGCGTGGAGCGGTAGTTCTGCTCCAGCAGGATCGTGCGGGCCTGTGGATAGTCCTCCTCGAACTGGAGGATGTTGCGGATGGTGGCGCCGCGGAAGGCGTAGATGGACTGGTCCGCGTCACCGACCACGCACAGCTCGGCGGGGTGGTCCTCGGGCCCGCCCGGCCCGACCAGCTCGCGCACCAGGGTGTACTGGGCGTGGTTGGTGTCCTGGTACTCGTCGACGAGGACGTGCCGGAAGCGCCGCCGGTAGTGCTCGGCCACGTCCGGGAAGGCCTGGAGCAGGTTGACGGTGGTCATGATGATGTCGTCGAAGTCCAGCGCGTTGGCCTCGCGCAGCCGCGACTGGTAGAGGACGTACGCCTCGGCGAGCTTCTTCTCGAAGGGGTTCTCCGCCTGGGCGACGAAGGTCTCCTCGTCGACCAGCTCGTTCTTGAGGTTGGAGACCTTGGCGCTGAAGGACTTCGGCGGGTACTGCTTCGGGTCCAGGTCCAGATCCCGGCAGACCAGGGCCATCAGCCGCTTGGAGTCGGCGCCGTCGTAGATCGAGAAGCTGGAGGTGAAGCCGAGCCGCTTGCTCTCCCGGCGCAGGATCCGTACGCAGGCGCTGTGGAAGGTCAGCACCCACATCGCGTTCGCGCGGGGGCCGATCAGCTGCTCGACGCGCTCCTTCATCTCGCCGGCGGCCTTGTTGGTGAAGGTGATCGCCAGGATCTCGCCCGGGTGCACATGCCGGGTCGCCAGCAGGTGCGCGATCCGGTGCGTCAGGACGCGGGTCTTGCCGGAGCCGGCGCCCGCGACGATGAGCAGCGGCCCGCCCGCGTGCTCGACGGCGGCACGCTGCTGCTCGTTCAGCCCGTCGAGCAGCGCGGCGGCGTCGATGACCGGCCGGTGGGCGCCGTCCCGGTAGTACGCGTCCCGGTCCACGGGCGCGTCGAAACGGCCCCCGAACAGGTCGTCCGGGATCCGCTCCGGGGCGTGGTCCCCCGCATGGTCCCCGGCGTGGTCCTCGGGCGGCGGAGGGGGGCCGTCGGAAGGCTCGAAGTCGGCCAGGAAGCTGTCGTCAAAGAGGCTGCTCATCGCCTCCCGAGTCTAGGCCGTGGGACTGACAGCCCCTGCCCGAACCTGTGCGTACATTAAAAGTCACGAATTGGTTTCGGGACAAACCGAACATCAGTCTTCCCAAGCGCCACTTCCGTTGATTACGGTTCCGCATCAGGCGGCCCGCCCTCCCGGCGGCGACCGTGCCGTCACGGGCCGCCTCCGCTGAGTCCGGCGCGAGCCGGAGCCGGGGACCCACGCACGACGACCTTGGGGTGAATCGGTCCGCACGTCCGTCAGACACGGGCGCCACGACCGTAGGGCGACTTCCGAAGCCCGAACCCGACAGCTAACCCGGTAAGCGGTCGACGGAAGAAGGAGCGGCCGCCTTGGCGACGCACCGCAAGCCCCGTACCGGCATACTCACCGCCCCCGGCCCCAGAGCGGCCGTGGGGCTCACGACCGCCGCACTGGCGACGGTCACCCTCTTCGGCGAGAGCGCGAGCGCGGCCCCGTCCGCCGGCAGCACCACGGCCTCCATCAAGCAGGTGCAGGCCCGGGTGAACAAGCTGTACGAGCAGGCCGAGGTCGCCACCGAGAAGTACAACGCCGCCAAGGACAAGGCCGACAAGCAGCGCACCACCGCCGACCAGCTGCTGGACGAGGTCGCCCGCAAGACCGCCAAGCTCAACGCCACCCGCGACACCCTGGGCGAGTACGCCGCCGCCCAGTACCGCAGCGGCGGCCTGGACACCACCACGACGTACCTGCTGGCCAACGACCCGCAGCAGCTCCTGGACAACGCCCACGTGATGGACCGGATGTCCGGCCGCACCGAGGCCGCCCTGGAGACCTTCCGTACGCAGACGATCGAGATCGCCCAGGAGCGCGCCAAGGCCGTCGAGAGCCTGACGAAGCTGGACGACGCCCAGCAGGAGCTCAACAAGGAGAAGAAGGCGGTCCAGCAGAAGCTGACCACCGCGCAGAAGCTCCTCAACACCCTCACCGCCAAGGAGAAGGCCCGGCTCGCGGCCATCCAGAAGGCGGCGGACGCCGCGGCCGCGGCGAAGGCCTCTGCCAGTAGCAGCTCGTCCTCCTCGTCGAGCTCGTCCAGCTCGACGACCACCAGCACCAAGGCCGCCAAGGCCATCGCCTTCGCCCGCGCCCAGCTCGGCAAGCCGTACGTCTACGGCGCCACCGGCCCGAACTCCTACGACTGCTCAGGCCTCACCCAGGCCTCCTGGGCAGCCGCCGGCGTCTCCATCCCCCGCGTGGCCGCCGCCCAGTACAGCTACGGCACCAAGATCAGCGCCTCCGAGCTCCAGCCGGGCGACCTGGTCTTCTTCTACTCCGGCATCAGCCACGTCGGCCTCTACATCGGCGGCGGCCAGATGATCCACGCCCCGCACACGGGCACCGTCGTCAAGATCGCCCCGATCAGCGAGATGCCCATTGCGGGCTACGCCCGCATGGCGTAACCCAGGCCCTACGTCCACAGCACCGCGATGAAGATGTTGGCGACGGTCAAGGCACCCACCGTGCCGAAGACCGCCGCCGGCTGGCGCTCCTCGTCGCGCTTGACGTAGACGAGGCCGAGGATCACCACCAGGACGGCCAGCTTCACACCGATCTTGATGTTGTTGACCGGCTGGTCGTCCGCCTGGTTCAGGCCGACCAGCAGGGCGCCCGTCACGAGCATCGTCAGCGCGCCGTGCAGCATGGCGGGCACGAAGCGGGCTTCGCCGCGCCCCATGGCCTTCATCTGGGTGAGGAAGCCGCCGAGCAGCGCGGCGATGCCGATGATGTGCAGGCCGACGACGAAGTGAATGAGTACGTCCATACCGACGGACCCTAGCGACGGCCGTAGCAGCCCCTCGCACTGAGGTAGGCCTCATCCGCCGCATCGGTCACAGGCGTACGGAAAACGGCCGGGTCACCCGGGGGCGAACGGTCATTCCCGGTCACGCCGAGGCCGAATCGGAGCACTACCGCTCTGTGCGGCGCATCCGGGTGATGGCCGGTTTAGCGTCCTCCCCCAGGTGGCCGATCCCCACGGCCGGCGAGTCAGCGCCGGCCCGGCCGCCCCCGCCGAAGATCCGGCGGCGGTCCGCTCCCCGTGCGGCCGCCGTCGGATCGCGGTCACGGCGGCCGGGGCGAGGAAGGGAGCAGCCGTCCGTGGCGTCGCACGCAAGGCCCAAGCAGCGCTCGTCCACCGGTTCCGCCGCAGCCCGGACGGCAGCGACGATCGCGATCGCGGGAGCCGCCTCCGCGACCATGTTCACCGAGGCTTCCAGCGCCGAGCCCCGGCTCACCCCGGCGCAGGCACAGGCCAGGGTGGACCGGCTGTACGAGGAGGCGGAGACCGCCACCGAGGCGTACAACGGGGCGCAGGAGAGGGCGGACACGGCCCGCGCCGCCATCGAGCACCTGCAGGACGAGCAGGCCCGCAAGACCGGCCGGGTCAACGCCACCCGGGACCGGCTCGGCACCATCGCCGCCGCCCAGTACCGCTCGGGCGGCATCGACCCCACCGTGCAGCTGGCGCTGGACTCCACCCCCGCCGAGTACCTGGAGCGGGCCCAGTTCATCGACCAGCTCGGCAACCGCGCCTCCGCCGCCCTGCGCACGCTCGCCGCCCAGCGGCGCGAGCTCACCCAGGTACGCCACGAGGCCGACGCCGAGCTGGCCACCCTGCGCGGCGCCCAGGACGAGCTGCGCACCCACAAGCGCACGGTGGAGGACAAGCTCAAGGCCGCCCAGCAGATCCTGGACCGCCTCACCGCCGCCGAACGCGCCGCCGTCGGGGCCTCCACCTCGCCCCTCACCTCCCGCGCCGCCCGCGGCGTCTCCGGAGGCGGCCGTACGGCCCTGTCCGGGAGCGGGAGCTCCACCGCCGACGGGGACGTCCCTGCGCCGTCCGCCCGCGCCGCCCAGGCCGTCTCCTTCGCCTACGGCGCGCTCGGGCTGCCGTACGTCTGGGGTGCCACCGGCCCCTCCTCGTACGACTGTTCCGGCCTCACCCAGGCCGCCTGGCGCTCCGCCGGGGTCTCGCTCCCCCGGACCACGTACACCCAGATCAACGCCGGCACCCGGGTCAGCAGGTCCCAACTCCAGCCCGGTGACCTGGTGTTCTTCTACTCCGGCATCAGCCACGTCGGCCTCTACATCGGCAACGGCCAGATGATCCACGCACCGCACCCGGGGGCGCCGGTGCGCATCGCGCCGATCGACGAGATGCCGTTCGCGGGCGCGGCCCGCCCGGCGTAACAGCCCGTAACGCCCGTCAACGCCCGGCGTAGGGCAAACACTCCCAGCGGAAGTGAATCTGAAGGGAACTCACAGCAAAGGAGCCGTTATCTCAGACGTTGTTCGCCTGAATGACAGCTTCTTCCTTGATCGCCAGACCACGCTCCTGCCCCATGAGCCACTCCACTTCATCCACGTCACGCAAAAAAGGCATCCACCGTCGTCGCTTCCTCGGCGGATTAGCAGGTGCCGGAGCCGCGCTCGCCGCGACCACCACCGCCCTGTCGCTCATCTCGCAGACCGACTCGAAGAACAAGGCCTCGGCGGCGTCGGCGACCACCTCCACCAGCGGCACCCTCGTCATACCCTCGCTGCTCAGCGCCACCACCTCGGACAGCACGGACGTCTACACGCTGACCATGGACACCGGCACCACCGAGATCCTGAGCGGCGTCAGCAGCAGCACAGCCGGGTTCAACGGGACCTTCCTCGGCCCCACCATCAAGGTGACCAACGGCGACACCGTCCAGATGGACGTCACCAACAACCTCGGCGCGGACACCACCGTCCACTGGCACGGCGCCCATGTCCCCGCCAAGGTCGACGGCGGACCGCAGGTCGCCTTCGCCGACGGCGAGACCTGGAGCCCCAGCTTCACGATCAACCAGGAAGCCGCCACCCTCTGGTACCACCCGCACGCGCTGGGCACCACGGCCGAGCAGGTCTCCATGGGCCTGGCCGGGATGCTCATCGTCGACGACGACTCCACCACCTCGGCCGCCCTCCCCAGCGACTACGGGGTGGACGACATCCCGCTGATCTTCCAGTGCGTGGCAATGGACGACGAGGGCGTCATCAAGTACAACCTGGCCGGCTACCAGGAGCAGGACCTCAACTACCCGCTCCTCGTCAACGGCGTCAACGTCAGCGACACCACCCTCACCTTCACCGCCTCCACCACCCGGGTGCGGTTCCGGCTGCTCAACGCCTCCCTGTCCGACATCATCACCATCCAGAGAAGCGACGGCGAGACCCTCACCCAGATCGCCACCGAGCAGGGCTACCTCACCGAGGCCACCGAGGTCGACACGATCCGCCTCGTCGCCGGCTCCCGCGCCGAGATCGTCATGGACCTCTCCGCCGCGGCCGCCCTGGAGGCCGTCATCACCACCGGCTGGGTCAGCGGCGGCAGCGGCACCTACGAGTTCCTGTCCATCACCGCCGAGGGCACCGACACCCCGGACGACCTTCCCAGCACCCTCAACACCATCAGCCGCTACGACACGACCGACTTCACCGCCCGCACGATCACCCTCAACAACAACGGCGCCACCATGACGATCAACGGCTCGGCCGGGACCAGCATGGACAGCATGGCGATGATCTCCACCACAGTGGGCGCCCAGGAGATCTGGACCATCACCAACGCCTCGCAGCTGGAGCACTCATTCCATCTGCACGACGTGGCGTTCCAGGTCATCTCCATCAACGGCGAGGATCCGACCGGCGTGAACCTCGGCTGGAAGGACACGGTCGAGATCATCGGTGCCGCCACGGTCAAGATCGCCATGGAGTTCACCGACTACTCGGACGACACGTACATGTACATGCTCCACTGCCACCTCGCCCAGCACGAGGACGAGGGCATGATGGCCGGCCTCATGGTCACCGCGAGCTAGACGGACAGACGCACCGACGTACAGCGGAAAAAAGAAAGCGAAGGGGCCGCCCGCAATGCGGCCCCTTCGCCCGTTTTTCAGCCTACCCAGATATTCAGACCGACTTGCGGCGGCGTACGACGAACATCGCGCCGCCACCGAACGCGACGGCCGCCCCGCCCGCGAGCGCGATGTACGGCAGCGCCGAGGACGAACCCGTGTCGGCCAGGCTGCCGATCTCGGTGTCGCCCGCCGGCTTGGGGTGCGCCGAGCCGCCGGTCTGCGGCTCGGCGTCGCCGCCATCGCCCGCGTCCGAACCGGCGGCGAGGATGTCGAAGGAGTAGAAGTCGTCGCCGCCCGAGTAGACGCAGTCACCGTTGCTGTCGGCGTAGCTGCCGATGCTGAGGGCGACTCCGCTGCCCGCCGGGGCGGTCTTGTCCACGCTCAGGCGGATCTTGAGCGAGAACGAATCGTGGGCCTTGAGGTCGGTGAAGCCGACGTAGCCTGCCGTTTCGTCGTCCTCGTCCAGCGAGATGTCGTGCCAGGCACCGCTGGCGGGGTCCTGCCACTGCAGGGCCAGGTGGTCGGTGGAGAGACCGGACGACCGGCCGTCGACGGCGAGGGCGAAGACGCCCAGGTCGACGCGCGAGAAGTCGGTGTCGGAGTCGTTGCCGACTTCGAGCGTGAAGCCGTGCCAGCCGCTGCCCGCCACGATCTTCGAGGGCAGGCCGCTGAGCGCGGTGGTGAGGTTGTCGTCGACCGTCTCATCGTCACCCGAGTAGTCGCAGGCGGGGCGGTCGGTCGGCGCGGCGGAGCCGGTCGCCGAAGGGGACGAGCTGTCCGACGCGGAGGCGGAGGCAGAGGCGGACGCCGAGTCGGAGGCGGACGCGGACGCCGACGCGGATTCCGTCGCCGACTCCGTCGCGGTGGCCGTAGCCGATGACGTCGTCTCCGCGTCGTCCGCGTGCGCGGCAGCCGCGCTGAGCAGTGCCGCCGGCACAAGGGCGGCGGTCGCGGCGGTGACCGCGAGGGTACGACGAAGATTCATGACAGGTAGACCATCGCAGCGGTCGACCAGTTGTACGAGGACCGAAGGTGATGCGAATCCGTGATCTATTCGGTTCGCCCGATCGTGGGTCGTATGTCCGCGAACGCCCCATGAATGAGTAATCTGTCTCTCGCAGAGCGGCCGATCCCGGGCGTCCCCGGAACCGACCGCCTCTTTGAGTCGTGACCGGGCCGCTGTCCCCTGCTGCCCGGCCACATTCACCGAAGCGAGGTCCCACGGCGCACCCCTTGATTCCACTCGGCGGGGTACGCCTCATCGCTCCGGCTGCACCCCGCCCAGCTGCGTCTGGGCGGTGTCCACGCGTGGTTGTACGACGTCTTCTGTTGTTCCCTGGGCCAAGGGCGACCGCCCCTGGCTGGGACGGACACCGGTTTCAACGAAGCCACCCGGAGGCGGTCACGTGCCGTACGGGTGACGCCCCCCGAACGGGTCATCGCACGGCCCTCGCATACCAGCCGTCCGTCACACCACTGCAAGAACTTGCGCAAATTTTCTGTGAATTCGGAAAGAGGTATTGACCCCTCCGGATCCTGTCGGCACTGTCATGGTCGCGGCGAGGCGCGCGCCGCTCGAAGCACCGAGCCGCACACGTCAGGAGCCCCTGCCCATGCATGCCGCCATACGAGCCCTACTGGCCGCCGCCCTCGCCATCCCGCTCTCCGTCGCCGGCACCCTCGGCACCGGCGCGGCCACCGCGCAGGCCGCGACCGGCGACAACGACGTGATCGCCAACCTGTGGAGCTGGAACTGGAATTCGGTCGCCGCCGAGTGCACGGGCGTGCTCGGCCCGGCCGGCTACGGAGCCGTGCAGGTCTCCCCGCCGCAGGACTCGCTCAGCAAGGGCGGGTCGGTGTGGTGGGACATCTACCAGCCCGTGGACTACGACCTGACCAGCAAGTTCGGCACCGAGGCCCAGTTCAAGGCGATGGTCTCCGCCTGCCACACGGCGGGCGTCAAGGTCTACGTCGACACCGTCATCAACCACATGACCGGCCAGGGCAGCACCTCCTACGGCGGCGTCACCTACGGCAAGTACAGCTACCCCGCCTACAGCGCCGCCGACTTCCACTACTACCCCGACGACTGCTCCAACTCCGACGGCCTCATCGCGAGCGGCGACTACACGGGC
This sequence comes from Streptomyces sp. NBC_01537, assembly GCF_045040445.1. Classification (NCBI taxonomy): domain Bacteria; kingdom Bacillati; phylum Actinomycetota; class Actinomycetes; order Kitasatosporales; family Streptomycetaceae; genus Streptomyces; species Streptomyces sp. NBC_01537. The sequence continues at coordinate 3,835,790 of NZ_CP109392.1, forward strand.
AGCGCCACCAACGTCCAGCAGTGCGAGCTGGTGGGCCTGGCCGACCTCGACACCGGCTCCACGTACGTGCGCAGCACCATCGCCGCGTACCTGAACAAGCTGTTGTCCTACGGCGCCGACGGCTTCCGGGTCGACGCCGCCAAGCACATCTCGCCGACCGACCTCTCCGCGATCTACGGCCGGCTGAACACCACGACCTCCGGCGCCGCGCCCTTCCTCGCGCAGGAGGTCATCTACGGCTCCGGCGAGGCGGTCCAGCCCAGCCAGTACACCGGCCTCGGTGACGTGCTGGACTTCCAGTCCGGCCGCTACCTGCTGTCGAAGTTCAACGGCAACATCGCCGACCTCCAGACCTTCGGCGACACCTGGGGCGGCATGGTCGCGAGCGGCTCGGCGGTGACCTTCGTCGCCAACCACGACACCGAGCGCGACGGCAGCACCCTCACCTACAAGAGCGCCGACTACGCACTGGCCAACTACTTCTCCCTCGCCTGGACCTACGGCATCCCGCAGGTCTACTCCGCGTACACCTGGTCCAGCACGGACGCCGGCCCGCCGGCCGGTTCCACCGGCTACGTCACCGACACCGAGTGCACCTCGGGCGCCTGGACCTGCACCGACCGCGCCACCGGCATCACGGGCATGGTCGGCTTCCACAACGCGGTCAAGGGCACCTCGGTCGCCAACTGGTACTCCGACGGCAGCAACCTGATCGCCTTCAGCCGCGGCAGCGCCGGCTGGATCGCCATCAACAACGAGTCCGCCGCGGTGACCAGGACCTTCACCACGGGCCTGGCCGCCGGCACCTACTGCGACGTCATCTCCGGCACCGTCAGCAGCGGCTCTTGCACCGGCACCGCCGTCACCGTCAGCTCCAGCGGCACCGCGTCCGTGACCGTCCCGGCGGGCGGCGCCGTGGCGATCGACGTGAACGCCACCGGCACCGGCTCCACCGCGACCACCGCCGCGGTGACCTTCAACGTCACCGCCACGACGGTCTGGGGCACCAACGTCTACGTCGTCGGCTCGATCGCGGCGCTGGGCTCCTGGAGCACCGGCAGCGCGGTCGCCCTGTCCTCGGCCTCGTACCCGGTCTGGAGCGGGACGGTCTCGCTGCCCGCGAACACGTCCTTCGAGTACAAGTACATAAAGAAGGACTCCTCTGGCAACGTGACCTGGGAAAGCGGCAGCAACCGCTCCTACACGACGGGCACGGCCGCGGCGTCCCTGAGCGACACCTGGAAGTAGAGCCTCACACCCGCCCCCTCACACCCGGCCCCGGCACAGCTCCAGCAGCGTCATCGCCAGAGCCGTGCCGGGCTTGCCGAGCGCGTCGCTGTAGTGGTTCAGCACCTCCATCTCGCGGGAGAGGTGCACCCGGCGGCCGCCGGAGTCGATCCGGGTGCGCTGGATCTCGGCCGAGACGCCCATGCGCTCCTGGACGAGGGCGATGATCTGCCCGTCGAGGGCGTCGATGCGCTCGCGGGCGCTGCTGATGAGGGTGCCCGGGTCGGTGCTGGTGGCAGTGCCTGCGTCGGTGCTCATGATCGGTGTCTCCTGGGGTGTTGTCCCCCGGGGTTCCGGCCCGAGAAGCACAGAGCGCCCCGGGCCGAGTGGCCCGGGGCGCCTGGTGAAGTGCTGAGGTTTCGCTCTCAGACAGCACGACCGTGGCAGCCGGACCAGCCGGTGCCATAGGTAAACGCGAAGTGCGCGGTCGAGAGCATGGGGCGAGTATGCCATGCGGGCCGGGGGCCGTGCGCGGGCCGGTAGAATCGGACACGCCCCCTCGTACGAATCGCCGGAAGGCACGCCGTGGCATCAGCGACCCCGCCCGCCCCCGACACCGTTCTCGTCGTCGACTTCGGAGCGCAGTACGCCCAGCTCATCGCGCGCCGCGTGCGTGAGGCCCGGGTCTACAGCGAGATCGTGCCCAGCACGATGCCGGTCGACGAGATCCTCGCCAAGAGCCCCAGCGCGATCATCCTCTCCGGCGGCCCCTCCTCGGTCTACGCCGACGGCGCCCCCAGCCTCGACCGCGCGATCTTCGAGGCCGGTATCCCCGTCTTCGGCATGTGCTACGGCTTCCAGCTGATGGCCGTGGCGCTGGGCGGCACCGTCGACAACACCGGCGCCCGCGAGTACGGCCGCACCCAGCTGAACGTCTCCAAGCCCGGCTCCACCCTCTTCGCGGGCACCCCCGACCGGCAGTCCGTCTGGATGTCCCACGGCGACGCGTGCTCGGCCGCCCCGGCCGGCTTCACCGTCACCGGCTCCACGGACGTCGTCCCGGTCGCCGCCTTCGAGAACGACGACCTCAAGCTCTACGGCGTCCAGTACCACCCGGAGGTCCTGCACTCCGAGCACGGCCAGCAGATCCTGGAGCACTTCCTCTACCGCGGCGCCGGCCTCGCCCCCACCTGGACCACCACGAACGTCGTGGACGAGCAGGTGGCGCTGATCCGCGAGCAGGTCGGCGACAAGCGCGCCATCTGCGGCCTGTCCGGCGGCGTGGACTCCGCTGTCGCCGCGGCGCTCGTGCAGCGGGCCATCGGGGACCGCCTGACCTGCGTCTACGTCGACCACGGCCTCATGCGCAAGGGCGAGTCCGAGCAGGTCGAGAAGGACTTCGTCGCGGCGACGGGCGTTCAGCTCAAGGTCGTCGACGCCGAGGAGCGCTTCCTCAGCGCGCTGGCCGGGGTCTCCGACCCCGAGCAGAAGCGGAAGATCATCGGCCGCGAGTTCATCCGCGTCTTCGAGCAGGCCCAGGCCGAGATCATCGCCGAGGCCGCGGACGGCGAAGAGGTCGCCTTCCTCGTCCAGGGCACCCTCTACCCCGATGTCGTCGAGTCCGGCGGCGGCACCGGCACCGCCAACATCAAGTCCCACCACAACGTCGGCGGCCTCCCCGACGACCTCGAGTTCTCCCTCGTCGAGCCGCTCCGCAAGCTCTTCAAGGACGAGGTCCGCATGGTCGGCCAGGAGCTCGGCCTCCCCGACGAGATCGTCCAGCGCCAGCCCTTCCCCGGCCCCGGCCTCGGCATCCGCATTGTCGGCGAGGTCACCAAGGAGCGGCTCGACCTCCTCCGCGAGGCCGACGCCATCGCCCGCGAGGAGCTGACCCTCGCCGGCCTCGACCGCGACATCTGGCAGTGCCCGGTGGTGCTTCTGGCCGACGTCCGGTCCGTCGGCGTCCAGGGCGACGGCCGTACGTACGGCCACCCGATCGTCCTGCGGCCGGTGTCCAGCGAGGACGCCATGACGGCCGACTGGTCCCGGCTGCCGTACGAGGTGCTCGCGAAGATCTCGACCCGGATCACGAATGAGGTCGCCGATGTGAACCGGGTGGTGCTGGACGTGACGAGCAAGCCGCCGGGCACCATCGAGTGGGAGTAGCCCCGTAGCTGCCTCCCGAAGCGTCAACGACCGCGCCGTCGCTCATTCGTTTGGGCGGCGGCGTTGTCTTTCGGGGTGGGTAGGCTGGTGATACCCGCGAGGATCCGTCCCATGGGAGCACCAATGACCGCTGAGTCGGACCACGACTGGCCGCGACCCCCTGTGGGCGGCTGGACCTCCGATGACCTCGACCGGCTTCCCAACCTGCCTCCGCACACGGAGCTGCTAGACGGGAGCCTTGTTTTCGTGAGTCCGCAGACGCGATTCCATTCCAGGGCCATGCGCTTGCTGGAGTACATGCTGCTGACGCAGGCGCCGGGCGAGCTGGATGTCGACCGGGAGATGACCATCCATCTGGACCGCAGGAACCGCCCCGAGCCGGACATTCTGGTGATCACCCAGGAGGCGATCACCGGGTCGAAGCAGACCAAGTACCTGCCCGGGGACGTCCTCCTCGCCGTCGAGGTCGTGTCGCTGGACTCCGAGGTCCGTGACCGCGAGGTCAAACCGCGCAAGTACGCCACCGCCGGCATCCCGCACTTCTGGCGCGTCGAGGAGAACAGCGACGGCTACCCGGTCGTGTACGTGTACGAACTCGACCCGGCGACCAAGGCATACGCGCCCACCGGCATCTTCCACGACCGGCTCAAGGTCAGCCGCCCGTACGACATCGAGATCGACCTGACGGCGATCAACCGGCGGCCGCCGTACACGTCGTAGCGCCACCCTCCGCCACAGCCCTGGTCATCTGACGTACCTCGCGGTAACTTCCGCCGCATGACCGAGCCCGCGCCGACGCCGATCCCCACCGACGAGCTGCACTTCACCCTCCCCACCGCCTTCGCCGACCCCGCCGACGAGCGCCGCCATCGCAAGGAGCGCCTGGCCGCCGCGCTGCGCGCCTTCGGGCAGCTCGGCTACGACGAAGGGGTGTCCGGCCACATCACCGCCCGCGATCCCGAGCTCACCGACCATTTCTGGGTGAACCCCTTCGGGATGCCGTTCGCGCATGTCAGGGTCAGCGACCTGGTGCTGGCGAACGGGGCGGGCCAGGTGGTGCAGGGCCACTTCCATGTCAATCAGGCGGCTTTCGCGATCCACGCGCAGGTCCACGCCGCGCGCCCGGACGTGGTCGCGGTGGCGCACAGCCACTCCACGCACGGCCGGACGTTCTCGACGCTGGGGGAGCTGCTGGAGCCGATATCCCAGGACGTGTGCGCGTTCTACGAGGATCACGCGCTGTTCGACGCGTACACGGGGGTCGTGGTCGACGAGGCGGAGGCCCGCCGGATCGCGGAGGCGCTGGGGCCGCACAAGGCGGTCATCCTGCGCAATCACGGGCTGCTGACGGTCGGGGGCTCGGTGGACGCGGCGGCATGGTGGTTCATGACGATGGAGCGGGCGTGCCGGACGCAGCTGATGGCGAAGGCGGCGGGGAAGCCGGTGCGGATCGGTCACGAGGACGCGATGCGTACGCGGGAGCAGATCGGGAACGACCTGGTGGCGTGGATCAATTATCAGCCGTTGTACGAGCGGGTAGCCCGCGCGGAAGCCGGTATGTTTGACTGAATTTTCAAGCGAAAGTGAACCGTTTTCGGTTCCCATTCGTATGCACTGGTGAATCGGGAGGCGGAAAACGGCATGAGCGCAACCGGCATATCAGGCACTGAGACAGGCACAGGCGCAGGGACCGGCGGCACGGGCGGCGGCTGGCGGGATGCCGCCGGACGGTATTCGCTGCTGCCGTTGCGGATCTTCCTGGGCGTGACGTTCGTGTACGCGGGGCTGGACAAGCTCCTGAGCGACACGTTCTTCACGGACTCGGCGCCCGGATCGCTGGTCGGCACGCTGAACGCGGTGAAGACCAGCGCCGCGATCCCGGCGATGATCGATCTGGCGCTGAAGAACCCGCACGCGTTCGGCTACGCGATCGCGCTGGGCGAGGTCGCGGTCGGCATCGGCACCGTGCTGGGCCTGCTGACCCGGATCGCGGCCCTCGGCGGCGCGGCGATCTCGGCGAGCCTGTGGCTGACGGTGAGCTGGTCCACGCATCCGTACTACTACGGCAACGACCTGGTCTACCTGATGGCCTGGCTGCCGCTGGTTCTGGCGGGCGCGCCGCTACTGTCCGTCGACGCGGTCATCTCCACCGCCCGCCGCCGCAGGCGGCACGGGCACCGGGCCTGAGCCCGCCGCCGGGCGCCTTCGGCTCCGTACGATCCCGCTGACGATCGCGCCGACGGCGGCCAGGGCCAGTCCCCCGGCCGCCAGCGGTACGGACTCGCGGGGCGGGACGCGCCAGGTGCCGGAGGCGTCCAGCAGGAAGGCCGCGGCGAGGGCGAGCAGGATCAGGCCGGTGAGAAAGGCCGCCGGGTCGAATCGGTGGCGGTGGTGGTACGGCTCCTGCTGATACTCCTGCTGCTGACTCATCGGGTCACCGTCACCTGTCCGAGGCCTACCTGGAGGTCGAGTTTCAGGGTGCCGGTGGACTTGAGGCCGTCAGCCGGCTGGATGATGACATCGCGCTTGACGTCGGGCTGCACGTCCACGTCCTTGGTGCGCTTCTCGCCCGGCAGCTGGATGTCGCCGAGCCCGACCTGGATCTTCAGCTGCAGCGTCACGTCCTCGGGCACCGTCACCTTCAGCTGCCCGGCCCCCACCTCGGCCCGGGTCGAGACGACGTGCTCCTTGCCGCCCGGCCGCACCGCGCTCAGGTCGAGCACGGCCTCGCCCGCGCCGAGTTCGTACGCGGGCCGTACGTCGGCGACGGCGGCCGGGGCCCAGGTGCGGTGCGTCCACTGCGTACCGATGGACTTCGGGAGCGCGGCGGAGCCCACCAGCAGCGCGGTGACCAGGACCGCCGTGAAGACGGTGCCGCCGCCGAGGCGCCCCCAGCGCGAGCTGACGACAAAGCCGAGGCCGAGGACGGCCAGTGCCGACCCGAAGCCGATCTCCAGGCTCGTGCCGAGCGGCCGGGAGTGCCACGACACCGCGATGCCGATCGCGGCCGCGGTCACGGCCAGCAGGAAAAGCATCCCGCCGAACGGCGGCCGCGCATCGCGGCGGGCTTCGCGGCGGGCGTCCTGCCGGGCGGCGCGGTGGCGATCGCGCCAGTCCCGGAGGCTGCGGCGGTCGTACGCGTACGGGGTGTCGTCGGGCCCCCACTCGTAGGGCACGTCCTTGGTGATCGGCTCGCGCCACCACGAGGCCGTGGCGGGGGCGGGCGGCGGCTGCGGCGCGGGGGGCACGGTCTCGGTGGTCTCGGCGGTGCGGCGTTTGGTCTGCGACCAGTAGACGGCGCCGGCCAGGGCGGCCAGCAGGACGAGCGAGAAGGCCTGGTTGCCCGCGCTGCCCAGCATCGACAGGAACAGCCCGCAGCCGACCAGGGTGACCAGCACCGCCGTCAGCGCCGGGCCCTCCACCCGCCCGGACAGCAGCCGGTGCGCCTCGCTCTCCTCCTCGCCCTCCATGGGCACCAGGAGCCACACCACGCCGTACGCCACCAGCCCGAGGCCGCCGGTCAGCGCCAGCACGCCGAGCACCACCCGGAACACCACCGGGTCGATGTCGAAGTACCGCCCCGCGCCCTCGCAGACGCCCGCGATCACCTTGCCCTTGCGGCTGCGTACGAGGCCCATGCGCGCTGGACTGTCCTCCGGATCCGTCATGCCCCCATGCTGGCGGACGGCGGCCCTTCCCGGCACCCGGCACAACCCTGGACCTGCCCTGAGGCGGTGTCCGGGGCAACCCTGATGCCGGATCGGTGCCCGGCGTGTGACGATCGGGGCATGCCGGCAGCCAGCACCAGCCCGACGAGCGGAGCATCCGGAGTGCCCGGGGCCTCGTTCTTCACGACCCCCGACCCGGCGGACCCGCCGGTCCGCCGGTTCTACCGCAGCTCCGAGGGCCGGATGGTCGGCGGCGTCGCGCGCGGCCTGGCCGGACATCTGTCGCTGCCGGTGGCCTGGGTCCGGGTGGTCTTCGTCGTCCTGGCGACCATCCAGGGGCTCGGCATCCTGCTCTACGCCATCTTCTGGTTCGTCGTCCCGCTCGGCGTCGGCGGCGTCAACCTCACCCCCGCCGAGGCCAAGGAGCCGCGCAACGCCCGCTCCTGGCTCGCCGGCCGCCGCCCCGACAAGGGCCAGATCGTCGCGCTGATCGCCGTCGCCTGCGGCTTCGCCATCCTCATCGACAGCCTGAACCTCGGCCGCGCCAACGCCTACGTCTGGCCCCTGCTCATCATCGGCCTCGGCGTCGCCCTCGTCTGGCGCCAGGCCGACAACTCCCGCCGCGCCCGCTGGGCCGAGATGAGCCGCCGCAAACGGCTGCTCCCCCTCGCACGCGGCGCCGCCGGCGTCATCCTCGTCGGCATCGGCGTCACCGGCTTCCTCGTCGTCCAGGGCTCCGCCAGCCACATCGGCGTCATCCTCCAGGCGGCGCTGGCCGTTCTCGTCGGCGTGGCCCTCATCACCGGCCCCTACCTCGTCCGTATGACCCAGGACCTCTCCGCCGAGCGCCGCGAGCGCATCCGCGCCCAGGAGCGCGCCGAAGTCGCCGCCCACGTCCACGACTCCGTCCTGCACACCCTCACCCTGATCCAGCGTCACGCCGACGACCCCCGCGAGGTCGCCAAGCTCGCCCGCGCCCAGGAACGCGAACTCCGCGCCTGGCTCTACCGCCCGGAGGGCAACGGCCGCGACGACGAACCCGCCACCCTCGCCGAAGCCGTCCGCCGCGCCGCCGCCGAGGTCGAGGACGCCCACGGCGTCCCCGTCGAGGTCGTCTGCGTCGGCGACTGCCCCCTCGACGAACGCCTCGGCGCCCAGATGCAGGCGGCCCGCGAAGCCATGGTCAACGCCGCCAAGTACGGTGGGGACGAGCCCGTTCAGGTCTACGCCGAGGTCGAGGAGCACAAGGTCTTCGTATCCGTACGCGACCGGGGCCCGGGCTTCGACCTGGACTCGGTGCCGGACGACCGCATGGGCGTCCGCGAATCGATCATCGGCCGCATGAAGCGCAACGGCGGCGAGGCGCGCTTGCGCTCCGCGCCGGGCGGGGGGACAGAGGTAGAGCTGGAAATGGAGCGGTCGTCGGCATGAGCAGCCGGCAACGGAGCGGCCATCACCGAAGCCGCGGGCGCGGCACAGCAGAAACGAGGGACGAACGATGAGCGACGACACCACCCAGGGCGCGGTCCCCCCGGCCGAAGGCCGCACCGTGCGGGTCGTACTGGTCGACGACCACCGCATGTTCCGCACCGGCGTCCAGGCCGAGATCGGCGAGACCGACCGCACCGGTGTCGATGTCGTCGGCGAGGCCGCGGACGTCGACCAGGCCGTCACCGTCGTCACCGCCACCCGCCCCGATGTCGTCCTCCTCGACGTCCACCTCCCCGGCGGCGGCGGCGTCGAAGTCCTCAAGCGCTGCGCCCCGTTGATGTCCGACGCCACCCAGCCCGTCCGCTTCCTGGCCCTGTCCGTCTCCGACGCCGCCGAGGACGTCATCGGCGTCATCCGCGGCGGCGCCCGCGGCTACGTCACCAAGACCATCACCGGCCCCGACCTCGTCAACTCCATCTTCCGTGTCGCCGACGGCGACGCCGTCTTCTCCCCGAGGCTCGCCGGCTTCGTCCTGGACGCCTTCGCCTCCACCGACGCCCCGCCCGTGGACGAGGACCTGGACCGCCTGACGCAGCGCGAGCGCGAGGTGCTGCGGCTCATCGCACGCGGCTACGCGTACAAGGAAGTCGCCAAGCAGCTCTACATCTCCGTGAAGACGGTCGAGAGCCACGTATCGGCCGTGCTGCGCAAGCTCCAGCTCTCCAACCGTCACGAGCTGACCCGCTGGGCGACCGCCCGACGCCTGGTCTGAGACCGGCGGACGCTCCAGCTCCGCGGCGATCGCCTCGCGCAGCCCGCCGTGGCGCGGGCCGAGTGCGAACCGCTCGTCGCTCCACCGCTCGCGCGGGTACAGCCACACGGGCATGCGCACGAGATCGCCCGGCTCCCACTCGTACCGGGGCCACACCTGCGCGTGCAGGAAGCCGTCCGTGTTGCCCAGGATCTCCAGGTTGACCCGCCGCGCTCCTACCCCTTCGGCGGCACCTTGGGCACCGGCAGCAGCGGCAGGCGCAGCGCGCCGAACGCGTCCTCGGGGACGGCGGGCCGGCGGGGCTCGACGGCCGGGAGGCGTACGTAGGTCTCGCCCTGGGCGGGGCGGGGGTCGGGGTCGCCGCGGTTGGGCCAGAGGGCGGCGGCGCGTTCGGCCTGGGCGGTGATGGTCAGCGACGGATTCACGCCGAGGTTGGCGGAGACGGCGGCGCCGTCGACGACGTGGATGCCGGGGTGGCCGAAGAGGCGGTGGTAGGGGTCGATGACGCCGTGGTCGGGGTCGGCGGCGATGGGGCAGCCGCCGAGGAAGTGGGCGGTGAGGGGGGTGCCCATGAGTTCGCCGATGTTGCTGCCGGGGAAGCCGTTGATGTCGTCGGCGATGATGCGGGCGGCTTCGGCGCCTTCGGGGATGAAGTCGGGGTTGGGGGCGCCATGGCCCTGGCGGGCGGTGAGGAGGCCTTTGCCGAGGCCCTTGGGCTTGCGGTAGGTGGTGAGGGAGTTGTCGAGGGACTGCATGACCAGGCCGATGATGGTGCGCTCGGACCAGCGGTAGTTGGACAGGGAGCGCAGGGTCAGCACTGGGTGGCGGGCGGAGTTGACCAGGTAGGCGAGGCCGCGCGGGAGGCGGGTGCCGTGGGGGACCTGGAGGATGGCGAGGCCGCCCATGGCGTTGGAGCCCTTGCCGTAGCGGACGGGCTCGATGTGGGTGTTGGCGTCGGGGTGGATTGAGGAGGTGATGGCGACGCCGCGGGTGAAGTCCGGCTTCCCGCCGTGCTTCTTGCGGTAGCGGCGGTCGGTGGTCTGGGAGCCGACCAGGGCCTCGGAGTTGGTGCGGGTGAGGTCTCCGAGGCGGGCGGAGATGCCGGGCAGGCGGCCCGTGTCGCGCATGCGGTGCAGCAGGCTCTGGGTGCCGTAGGTGCCCGCGGCGACAACCACGTACTGCGCACGCAGCGTTCGGGGCTTGGACTTGCGCCTGCGGTCCGTGCGGACCGTGGTGACGTCGTAGCCGCCTTCGGGGTTCTCGGAGAGCGCGGTGACCGTCGTCATGGGGTGGATGACCGCGCCGGCCTGCTCGGCGAGATGGAGGTAGTTCTCGTTGAGGGTGTTCTTCGCGCCGTGGCGGCAGCCCGTCATGCACTCGCCGCACTCCAGGCAGGCGCGGCGGGAGGGGCCGGCGCCGCCGAAGTAGGGGTCGGCCACCTCTTCGCCGGGCGCGGCCTTGGCGTCGCCCTCGGCGTCCTTGCCGTCGCCGAAGAACACTCCGACGGGGGCCAGATGGAAGGACTCGCCCACGCCCATCTTCTCGGCGGCCGCCTTGAGGTGGACGTCGGAGGGGGTCATGGTGGGGTTGATGCGCACGCCGAGCATGCGCTGCGCCTGGTCGTAGTACGGCTTGAGCTCTTCCTGCCAGTCGGTGATGCCGGCCCACTGGCGGTCCTCGAAGAAGGCCTTGGGCGGCACGTAGAGGGTGTTGGCGTAGTTGAGGGAGCCGCCGCCGACGCCCGCGCCGGCCAGGATCATGACGTTGTTGAGCAGGTGGATGCGCTGGATGCCGTACAGGCCCAGGGCGGGGGCCCAGAGGTAGTCCTTGATGCGCCAGGAGTTCCTGGGCAGGCTGTCGCGCGTGAAGCGGCGGCCCGCCTCGAGGACGCCCACCTTGTAGCCCTTTTCCGTCAGGCGCAGGGCGGATACGGATCCGCCGAAGCCGGAGCCGATGACGATCACGTCGTAGTCATAGCCGTACGGCACTGTACGGACCTCCTGTCAGCGCAGCCGGAAGGCTTTCATCGCGCGAAGCGAACGGCTCATGAAGGCGGCGTACTGCTCGTCGTTCATGCCGAGCGAGGGCGCCAGGGGAAGCAGGCGCTGGGTGGCCACGGTCTGGGCCTCGGTGTACTTCAGGATGCCCTCGGAGCCGTTGCGGCGGCCGAGGCCGGATTCGCCCATGCCGCCGAGCGGGGACTGGATGCTGCCGTAGGCGGAGGCGTAGCCCTCGTTGACGTTGACGGTGCCGGAGTGGAGGCGGGCGGCGATGCGGGCGCCGCGGCGGGTGTCCTTGGTCCAGACGGCCGCGTTGAGGCCGTAGGGCGTGTCGTTGGCGCGGTCGACGGCCTCGTCCTCGGTGGCGAAGCGGTAGACGGAGACGACGGGGCCGAAGGTCTCCTCGTCGCAGACGGCCATGGGGGCCTCGACGCCGTCCAGGATCGTGGGCTCGTAGAAGAAGGGGCCGATGTCGGGGCGGGGGCGGCCGCCGGCGAGTACCTTGGCGCCCTTGGCCACGGCGTCGTCGACGTGGCGGGTGACGGTTTCGAGCTGGCGGTCACCGGCGAGGGAGCCCATGCCGGCGCCGTAGGCGAGAGCGGTGCCGAGCTTGAGGGCGCGGGTGCGGGCGGCGAACTTGTCGAGGAAGGCGCCGGCCACCGTTTCGTCGACGTAGAGGCGCTCGATGGATTCGCAGAGCTGGCCGGCGGAGCTGAAGCAGGCGCGGACGGCGCACTCGGCGGCCTTGTCGAGGTCGGCGTCCTTGAGGACGAGCATGGCGTTCTTGCCGCCGAGTTCGAGGGAGGCGCCGACGAGCCGGGAGGCGGCACGGATGGCGACGTCGCGGCCGGTGCGGGAGGAGCCGGTGAAGGAGACGTAGTCGGCATGGTCGACCACGGCCGGGCCGACGACCGGGCCCTCGCCGATGACGACCTGCCAGACGTCCTCGGGCAGCCCGGCCTCGATGAGCTGCTCGCGGGCCCAGAGCACGGTGAGCGCGGTCTCGGTGTCGGGCTTCATGACGACGGCGTTGCCCGCGGCGAAGGCGGGCAGCGCGTCACCGGCGGACAGCGCGAGGGGGTAGTTCCAGGGCACGATGAAGCCGATGACGCCCTTGGGCTGGCGCAGCTCGGTGACCTTGGTCAGGACGGGGATGGCGCCGGTGTGGCGCTTGGGCCGCAGATAGGCGGGCGCCTTCGTGCCGTAGTGGCGGGCGGTGACTGCGACCAGCTGCACCTCTTCATGCGCATGCAGCCTTACCTTGCCGGTCTCCAGCTGGAGCAGGTCCAGCACCTCGGCCTGGCGGGCCATGACGAGGTCGTGGAACCGCAGCAGTACGGCCGCCCGCTGCCGGGGGGACGTCGCCGCCCAGGCCTTCTGGGCCTTCCTGGCCTTCTCGTACGCCGCCGCCACGTCCTGCGGCGTCGCCTCCGGCAGGTCCGCCAGCTTCTTGCCGGTCAGCGGGGTGTGGTTCGCCGTACGGCCGCTGCCGGCCACACCGCGGGTGAGCCGCGCTACCAGGTCCGGGGTGACCACGTCGGCCGCCGTACGGTTCCCTGCGGGGGCCACCGGGTTACCGCCAGTAGAGGTGTCCGTCATGGGCGTGAGGTTACGGCGGATCGCGGGCTTCTGCATACCCACCAGTAGCTTTTTTTCACGGGGTGGGCAGGAATGTGTCGCGGGCCGTGTCGAAGTATTCGCGCCCCTGTTCGGCTTTCGCCACGGGCGAGGACACCCACAGGTCGTACTGCCTGCCGCCCTCGGTCCAGCACAGGTCGTACGTGCGCCGGGCGCCGCCGCCGTCTCCGAAGCCGTCCCAGGTGAACTCCCACAGGGCGGCCGGATTCCCCTTGTGGGTGACAGAGGTGACGAATCCGTCCCGGTAGCCCTTGTACGTGCCGGGGCCGGCCTCGTGCTGCGCGGTCATGACGGCGAGCGGGCCGCCGGGGCCGGGGGCGGCGGTACGGATTCCGAGGCGGAACACCTCGCCGGAGGAGAGGTAGAAGACCCGGGGCCGCACGTAGGAGCGGGTGAAGCCGTCGGGCACGGCGAGCGAGAAGCCCTTGGGGTCGGTGACGAGGTGGTAGCCCTTCGGGACGGCCGTCGTAGGGGTCCCGCTCGGCGTGGGGGTGGGCGTGGGGCCGGGGGACGGGGTCTTCGCGATCGTGCCGGCGGTGGCCGTGGAGGCGGCGGTGGATTCGGGGTTGGACGCGGCGGTGCTCGGCGCTGTCGCGAGCTGCTCGGCCTGCCCACCCTGGTTGTACGCGAGCTCGCCGGCTGCGAGGCCGCCCGCCGCCAAGACGGCCAGCGAGGCGAGAAGCAGCCGTGCACGGCTGCGCCACGGCTTCGCGGGACCGGGAGACGGCGTGCGCACGTCGGTCGACCGGGTCGGCGCCGAGTGGGCGGAAAGGTGAGCGGACAGGGCGGCGTGGGCGTCCTGCGGCTCCGCGCACCCGCGCAGCCGCTCCTCCGCCTCGGCCGCGCCCATCCGGCGCTCCGGGTCGCGCTCCAGCAGTGCGGTCACCACCAGCAGCAACGGCCCCAGTTGCTCGGGCGGCCGGATCTCGTCGAAGACGACGGCGTGCAGCACCCCGCCCAGCGAGTCGCGGCGGAACGGCGACTGACCGCGTACGGCCGCGCACAGCAGCACGCCCACCGACCACATGTCGGACTCCGGTCCGGCCTCCTGCCCCGACATCCGCTCCGGGGCGCAGTATTCGGGTGAGCCGACGAACTCGCCCTTCTCGGTGAGGGTCGTCGTGCCCAGCATGCGGGCGATGCCGAAGTCGGTGAGCACGACCCGCCCGGTGCCGTTCTCGATCAGTACGTTGGCGGGCTTGATGTCGCGGTGCAGTACGTCATGCGCGTGCGCGGCACGCACCGCGCTGGTGACCGCGGCACCGATCCGGGCCGCCTCGCGCGGGTCGACGGGACCGTCCTTCGCGAGGATCTCGGCCAGCGAGCGGCCGTCGACGAGCTCCATCACGATCCATGGACGGCCGTCCTGCTCCACGACATCGTGCAGAACGACCACATGCGCATGCTTGATCCGCGCCGCCGTACGCGCCTCGCGCAGCGCGCGCTCGCCGCGTGCCTGCCGCTGCTCGTCCGGCATGTCCTCGTCCAGGAGCAGCTCCTTGACCGCGACCTGACGGCCCAGCAGCTCGTCCTCGGCCCGCCACACGGTGCCCATGCCGCCCCGGCCCAGCCGCCCGGTGATCCGGTAACGACCGGCTATGGTGCCGGTGAATCCCCCATCGCCGCCGAACCCGGCGGCGCCCCCGTCACTTGCCATGAGCCCATCATGCCCCAGTCGAGGTCAGCCGGAAGTGCTGTAGGTTTCGGCCGCTTTGTCGAAGTCGCGCTTGATGTCGGAGGTCTGCGAGGTCGGGCCGATGAGCATGACGACGTGGTACTTGCCGCCGCGCAGCATCGCGAGGTTGGCGGCGTAGACCTCACGGCCGCTCGACTCGCGGTAGGTGTACTCGCCCTCGGCTGCGGAGACGCCGTTCAGGTCGAGGCTGCGCACGCCGAACGCGGAGGACCAGTCGGAGGAGTGGAAGGCGTCGAGCTCGGCCTCGCCGTCGGACTGGTAGGCGATCGGGTCGCTGCCGAAGTCGGCGACGGAATCGCGGCCGGGGACGATGATGAGCTGGAGGCCGCCGCCGGTGTAGATGACCTGGCCCTTGGCGTTCTTGCCGTGCCGCGTCCAGCCGGTGGGGACGGCGACGGTGAAGCCCTCGGGGTCGGTGCGGAGCTTGAAGTCGCTGCCGAGGTCGGTGGCGGTGGGGGTGTTGGCGGGCGCGCTGCTGGTGGGGGCGGCGCTCGTCTTCGAGGCCGTGGCCGACGGGGTCGGGGTGGGCGTCGGCTTCTGCGAACCGTTCCCCGAGCCGGGGAGCTTCGCCGGAAGGGTCTGCGAGGCGTTGCCCGTGCCCCCGGCGCCGTTGGTGCCGGTGCCGTTGCCCGGCAGGAAGAGCACGGCGTACGCGACGGCCGCGACCAGTAGCAGGGCGACGGCCAGCAGCAGCGTCAGGCCCAGGCTGCGGGGGCCGCGCGAGGAGCGGGCCTTCGCGGACTTGGCGCGCTTGTGGCGGCCGTGGGAGGGGTGCAGGGGCACCGGCTCGGCGGAAGGGGCGGAGCCGGGCTTGCGCTTGCGGACCAGCTCACCGCGGCGGCGTACGATCGGCAGCTTGTGCGGGTCGTCCGCCGGCACCGGCACGGTCTGCAGACCGAGGTCGGGCTCGGGGGCGGAGCGGACCAGCGAGCGCAGCCAGCCGCGCAGCTCCTCGAAGTCGGGGCGCTCGGCGGGGTCCTGGCGCAGCAGCGACTCGACGATGGGCCGCATGGCCCCGCTGTCCTCGGCGAAGGCGGGCGGTTCGGCGCAGACCAGCTGGACCAGTTCGGCGGTGTTCTCCTCGGGGAAGGGCGGATGGCCCTGGACGCTGCGGTAGAGCAGCGAGCCGAGCGCCCACAGGTCGGCGGCCGGGCCGACCGGCGGGGCCAGTTGCCAGTTCTCGTGGACGGGCGTGGCCTGTTCGGGCGCCCAGCGCTCGGTCACCGGGCCGACGACCGTGATGCGGGCCTGCCGCGCGCGTTCCAGCTCCAGCGCGCTGTCGGGGCCCGCCCACTCGTCACCGTCACCGGGCGCGCCGGCCAGGACGTGCACGGGCACCGGGTTGTAGCCGCAGAGCGCTTCCTGCGCGGCGCCGGCCGCGAGCCCGGAGAGCATGGCCCGGCCGTCGTCGCAGACCAGCACCGTGCCGGCGGTGACATTGCGGTGCGTCCAGCCGTGCGCGTGCAGCGCGAGCAGCGCGGTGAGCACGTCGGAGCCGACCTCGGCGGCGCGGTAGGGGCTGAGCCGCTTGTCGGCAAGCAGCGCGGCCAGCGGGCGGGCGGACACCAGTTCGCTGACGATCCACAGGCTGCCGCCGTCGACGAATATGTCGAAGACCTGGACCAGTCGGGGATGATCGGGTATCGCGGCGGCCGCTCGTGCCGCCTCCAGCGCCCGGTGCGCGCTGTCACTGCCCGCGTCCTCGTCGCCCGGCTCGCCGCCGACCACCTCCGGGAGGAGGACCTGCCGGACGAGCACCTCCTGGCCGCTGTACGTGTCGAACGCGCGGGTCTCGACCAGCTCGAACTCGTCGGCCGGGGGCCTGGGCAGGCGGTAGCGGTCGGCGAGTACCCGTCCCGCGTAGTCGTCCACGACGCCTCCCCAAAGCGTCAGTTCCGGTCCGGAACCGGAGCTTTCTGTCCGCAAGGATTCACGATACGTGCTGGCGCCAGGTCACTTGGCCGGTTTGAAGGTGTCGAAGAAAGTCTTCCGCATCTTCTTGATCTTCACGCTGTTCCAGTCCGCGTCGGGCGCTATGAAGAAGATCGCGTAACCGTGGGTCGAATCGGTGACAAAGCCACGGTTGACGGCCCGCATCGTCGTGCCGCCCGAGGTGTACTTGAACTGCCAGTCGGCGACGGTGCGGTAGCCGCGCCACTCGATCGTCTTGATGGAGATCTGCTGGTAGCCGCTGAACCGGCTCGCCGCGGTCTTCGCCGACGCCCGCCAGGCCGCCGCCGCGCTCTTGCCGGGGGTTCGCGTCCAGTCCACCTGGACACGGGGGACGCTGGTGGCGCTCCCGGCGCTGAACTTCGCGCCGCCGTCGTTGCCGTCCACGTAGCCGCCCACGTGCTTCCAGCCGTCGGGCAGGGCTATGGAGAAGCCCCTGGCGCTGCTGTAGGTGGTGTAGCCGGCGGGTACGGACGCCGAGGCGGAGGCCGAGATGTACGACGAGGCGGTGGCCGATGCGGACACGGCTGCGGACCCGGACTCCGAAGCGGCGGCGGTGTTCTTCGCCGATTCGAGGGAGGCGGACCCGGTGCTCTTCACCACCGGCTTCTTGCTGCCGTCGTTGTTGTCGCCACTGGTCGCGGCCAGGTAGAACCCTATGACGGTCCCGAGGACGGCGAGTGCGACCGCGAGCGCCACGATCACCAGCGCGCGCCGCCTGCGCCCGTCCGATTCGGCCGGCGCCTGCGCAGGCAGGGGTAGGGGCCCCGGCTCCGGCGCCGGCTTTGTCTTCCGTACCGCCCGGAGCGCGCTGCGCACGCGCGCCTGGTCGGCGACCGCCTTGCGCGTGGCGGGCGGGGCGTCGGTCGGGACGGGCTGAGGGTCGACGGCCAGCGGGATGACGCGGGTCACGTCGGGGGCCGGTTCGACGGGGAGGTCCGGCGCGTTGACGATCTCGGTCAGCAGGGGCCGTACGGTGTCGTCGTCGAGGCGGTGCGCGGGGTCCTTGATGAGCAGGCCGTGGATGGCGTCGGCGAGCGGACCGGCGTTGGCCGGCTCCTTGAGCGGCTCGGTCATGACCGCGGTGAGGGTCGCGATGGCCGAGCCCCTGTCGTACGGCGGCCGGCCCTCGACGGAGGCGTACAGCAGCGCGCCCAGCGACCACAGGTCGGCGGGCGGGCCGGGCTTGTGGCCACGGGCGCGCTCGGGCGAGATGTAGGAGGGCGCGCCGACCAGCATGCCGGTGGAGGTGACGGACGGGTCGCCGTCGATCTGCGCGATGCCGAAGTCGCTGAGCACGACGCGGCCGTCGTCGGCGATCAGGACATTGGACGGCTTCACGTCACGGTGGAGGATGCCCTCCTTGTGCGCGGCCTTCAGGACGTCGAGCACGGTCAGCCCGACCTCGGCGGCGCGCTTGGGGGTGAGCGGTCCGTCCTCGCGGATCGCGTCGGACAGCGAGCGGCCCTCGACCAGCTCCATCACGATCCAGGGCCGGTCGTCCTCCTCGACGACGTCAAAGACCGTCACCGCGCCGGTGTTGCGGATCCGGGCGGCCGCATTCGCCTCGCGCAGCGTGCGCGTGATGAGCCGTCGCTTGTCGTCCTCGTCGATGTTGTGCGGAAAGCGCAGCTCCTTCACCGCGACGGTGCGGCCCAGGGTCTCGTCGAGCGCCCGCCACACCGTGCCCATGCCGCCCTTGCCGAGGACGGCACCGAGCCGGTAGCGCCCGGCGACCAGACGTCCGTCGGTGCCGCCGCCCGCGTCCGTACGGTCCCCGCCCTGCCCCTGGCCCTCGCCCATGAAATCCCTCTGCAGTCACTGAAGATGATGCGACCGGCAGGAAAGCGCGACGCCGCCCCCGCACTCCTGCTCCGGATAAGGGACCATCATCCATGACTCCGCCAGGCGATCTTGCGCACCCCCTGCCCGGTGGGTTATCCGGCGAGCCGGATTCCGGCGACCGCATTGTCGAAGACCGGCTTGTACGTGGCCCATTGGTCGTCCGGCGCGGAGAGATAGATCGCGTAGGCCGTGCCGCCCTCCTCGCCGAAGCCCAGGTCGATGGCGTGCCAGGTGCGGGTCTTGCCCTGCCAGGTGAACTCCCACAGGGCGGCCGGCTGGTCGCGCCAGCGGGTGGCGTTCATCCGCAGCCGGTGGTAAGTGTCACCAACCTGTTGCCTGGTCTGCGGTTCGAGTTCTTTCCAGCCCTGAATGGGACTCGTGCCGGCGAACTCCATGGCGCTCACCTTGAGGTCGACCGTTTTGGTGGGGTCGATGAAGTCGACGTCGCCGTTGCTGTCGGCCTGGCGGGTCCAGCCGTCGGGGACGGGGACCGAGTAGCCGCGGTCGGGTTCGTGGGCCAGGTGATAGCCGGCGGGTACGGGGGCGATGGAGGGGGACGCGGAAGCGGACGCCGTCGGGGACGGGGACCGGGAGGGGGACGGGGACTGCGACGTGGACGCCGCCGCCGAGGCGTCGCCGCCGGGCCCGGTCGCCAGATACGTCCCGCCGGCCGCGACCGCCACGACGGCGAGGGCCGCGATAAGCCAGAGGGCGGCGCGGCCGCGCCTGCGCGCGGGCGTCAGTGCGTGCGCGGCCGTCGTGCCCGTGCGCGCAGGCGTAGGGGTGGGGGTGGGGGTGGGCACGGCGGGCGGCTGCGGTTGTGCGTTCGCGACGGCGTTCCTGTGCACAGGTGCCGTCTCCGTGTCCGGCTCCGCCGCCGGGCCCCGTAGCCGCCGCTCCGCCTCCTCCGCCGACATGCGCAGGGCCGGGTCCCGTACCAGCAGCCCCGCGATCACCGGTGCGAGTGCGCCCGCGTTGCGCGCGGTCGGCACCTCGTCGGCCGCGATCGCGTACGCCGTCTCGATCGGGGTGTCCCTGCGGAACGGCGACCTGCCCTCCACCGCCTGGTACAGCGTCGCCCCCAGCGCCCACAGATCCGCCTCCGGGCCGGGCACGGCGCCGCCGGTGAGGCGTTCCGGGGACAGGAAGTCGATCGAGCCGATCAGTTCGCCGGTGCGGGTGAGCGTGGACGTCCCCGACGCCTGCGCGATGCCGAAGTCCGTGAGCACGACGCGGCCGTTCGCGGCGAGGAGCACGTTTCCCGGCTTGACGTCGCGGTGGAACACGCCCGCGGCGTGGGCCGCCCGGAGCGCGGCGATCATGCCGCGGCCGATCCGGGCCGCCTCGGCGGGGCCGACCGGGCCGTTCTTCTTGATCAGATCGCCGAGATCCGTGGCCGGCACGTACTCCATCACGATGGCCGGAACGCCCTCGTCCTCCACGACGTCGTGGACCACGACCACGTTCGGGTGGCTGATCCGGGCCGCCGAGCGGGCCTCGCGGCGGGTGCGCTCGAAGAGGGTCGCCAGCTCGTCCTCGTGCAGGTGCGCGTGCGGCGCGTGCAGCTTCTTCACCGCGACCTGCCGGCCCAGCAGCTCGTCCTCCGCGCGCCACACGGTGCCCATGCCGCCGCGGCCTATGCACTCGACGAGCCGGTATCTCCCGGCCACGAGCCTTCCCTGGTCCGACACGCCGGCCCCTTTCCCTCGCCCCTGCACGATAACCGGCCCGGGGCCGGTCGCCGCAGTGGCCTGGCCCACTCCGCAGCGGAGTCCGGGCGGCGCCCGGTCACAGCGGGACTATGTCGGGCGCCCCCAGACGCGCGGCGTCGGCCGTGAGGTCGTCCGGCTGGCGCTGGGACTCGCGCTCGGCCTCGACCCGCTTTTCGTAGTGCTCGATCTCCTTCTCCGTGTGCTCCTTCTCCCACCCGAGGACGGGGGCCATGAGCTCCGCCGCTTCCCGCGCGCTGCGCGCGCCGCGATCGAAGGTCTCGATCGAGATGCGCGTGCGGCGCGTGAGGACGTCGTCGAGGTGGCGGGCGCCCTCGTGGGAGGCGGCGTAGACGACCTCGGCGCGCAGATAGTCCTCGGCGTGGGCGAGTGGCTCGCCGAGGGAGGGATCGTCGGCGACGAGTTGCAGGACTTCCTCGGCGAGGGAGCCGTAGCGGTTGAGCAGGTGCTCGATGCGCGCGACGTGGATCCCGGCGCGGGCGGCGATGCGGGCGCGGGCGTTCCACAGGGCGTGGTAGCCCTCGGCGCCGGCGAGCGGGATCTCCTCGGTGCAGCATTCGGCCACCCGGTGGTCCAGGGCGTGGACGGCCTCGTCGACGGCGTCCTTGGCCATGACGCGGTAGGTCGTGTACTTGCCGCCGGCGACGACCACGAGCCCCGGCACGGGGTGGGCGACGGTGTGCTCGCGGGACAGCTTGCTGGTGGCCTCGGACTCACCGGCCAGCAGCGGCCGCAGGCCCGCGTAGACGCCCTCGACGTCGTCCCTGGTCAAGGGGACGGCGAGGACGGAGTTGACGTGCTCCAGGAGATAGTCGATGTCGGCGCTGGAGGCGGCGGGGTGCGCCTTGTCGAGGTCCCAGTCGGTGTCGGTGGTGCCGATGATCCAGTGCCGGCCCCAGGGGATGACGAACAGGACGCTCTTCTCGGTGCGCAGGATGAGCCCGGACGTGGAGTGGATGCGGTCCTTGGGCACGACGAGGTGGATGCCCTTGGAGGCGCGCACATGGAACTGTCCGCGCTCGCCTATCAGCGCCTGGGTGTCGTCGGTCCACACGCCCGTGGCGTTGACGATCTGCCGGGCGCGGACCTCGTACTCGCCGCCGCCCTCGACGTCCTGCACGCGCGCGCCGACCACCCGCTCGCCCTCGCGCAGGAAGCCCACGACCCGCGCGCGGTTGGCGGCCTGGGCGCCGTAGGCGACGGCGGTCCTGACCAGGGTGGCGACATAGCGGGCGTCGTCCATCTGGGCGTCGTAGTACTGGAGGGCGCCGACGAGGGCGTCCTTCTTGAGACCGGGCGCGATGCGCAGGGCGTGCCGGCGGGAGAGGTGGCGGTGGTGGGGCAGGCCGCGGCCGTGGCCGGAGGTCAGGGCCATGGCGTCGTAGAGGGCGACGCCGGAGCCCGCGTAGAGCCGCTCCCAGCCGCGGTGCTGGAGGGGGTAGAGGAAGGGCACGGGCTTGACCAGGTGGGGGGCGAGCCGCTGGGTGAGCAGGCCGCGCTCCTTGAGGGCTTCCCTCACGAGGGCGAAGTCGAGCATTTCGAGGTAGCGCAGGCCGCCGTGGATGAGCTTGCTGGAGCGGCTGGAGGTGCCGGAGGCCCAGTCGCGGGCCTCGACGATCCCGGTGGCCAGGCCCCGGGTGGCCGAGTCGAGGGCGGTGCCGGCGCCGACGACACCACCTCCGACGACAAGAATGTCGAGCTCTGTCTCCGCCATCCGTGCGAGCGCCGCCGCCCGCTCCGCCGGTCCGAGTTTCGCCGTACGCATCCGTGCCTCCGGTGCTGGGGGTCCCCGTCCCTCAAGAGTTACCCGTCGGCGGGCGGACGGCCAACGTTCCCGGCCACTCATCTGCCGCGTACATCCATCCGTGTCGGCGCGGCGCGCAGTCATATCACCTATATGTCTGGTTAGCCTGTTTTTGGAGCCATTCGGGCTCGTGTACGGAGAGGGACCGCCCCATGCCCGCAGACCTCGCTGTCATCGGACTCGGCCACACCGGACTCCCCCTCGCGCAGGCGGCCACCGCCGCCGGGCTCGGCGTCATCGGCTACGACACCCACGCACCCACCGTCGAAGCCGTCAACGCCGGCCGCGTCCCCTCCGGCGCCCTGTCCGCCGCCGACGTACGCCGAATGCTCGCCGGCGGCTTCCGGGCCACCGCCGACCCGGTCGCGCTGGGCCGGGTCCGCACCGCCGTGATCTGCGCGCCGACACCGCTGGGCGAGGACCGCGTACTGGACCTGACGGCGGTCGGGACCGCCGCCCGTACGCTCGCCGCGCAACTGCGGCCGCACACCACCGTCGTGCTCGAATCGGCCGCCTACCCCGGCACCACCGAGGGGTTCCTCCGGCCGATCCTGGAGGAATCCGGCCTGCGCGCAGGCCGCGATTTCCACCTCGCCTACTCCCCCGGGCGCGCCGACCCCGGCAACCGAGACTTCACCCTGGCCAACACCCCCAAGGTGATCGGCGGCCTCACCCCCGCCTGCACCGAGGCCGCCGCCGCCTTCTACGGGCGCTTCACCGAACGCGTCGTGCGCGCGCGGGGTCTGCGCGAGGCGGAGACCGTCAAGCTGCTGGAGACCAACTTCCGGCACGTCAACATCGCCCTGGCCAACGAGATGGCCGTCTTCTGCCACGACGTCGGGGTCGACATCTGGGATGTCATCCGCTGCGCCGAGACCAAGCCCTTCGGCTTCCACGCCTTCCGCCCCGGCCCCGGCGTCGGCGGCCACGGCGTCCCCCTGGACCCCAACTACCTCTCCTACCAGGGCCGCGTCCTCGGACACCCCCTGCGCATGGTCGAGCTGGCGCAGGAAGTCAACACGCGCATGCCGCGTTACGTCGTCCAGCGCGCCGCCGCCCTCCTCAACGAGCACGGCAAGTCCCTGCGCGGCGCGCGCGTGCTGCTCCTCGGCGTCACCTACAAGGCCGACCTCGCCGACCAGGAGGGCGCCCCCGCCCGCGAGATCGCCGCGAAACTCATCGAGCTGGGCGCGCAGATCGGCTACCACGACCCGTACGCCCCCCAGTGGCGCGTCCTGGACCGCCCGGTCCCCCGCGCCGACTCCCTGTGGGAGGCGGCGGCCGACGCCGATCTGACGGTGCTGCTCCAGCACCACCGCACGTACGACCTGCAGGGCCTGGCCGTGAAGGCCCAGCTTCTGCTGGACACCCGCGGGGCGACCCCGGTGGGGGCGGCCGCGCGGCTGTGAGCCGGCTCTGGGCCCGGCTACGGGCTCAGGCGCCGCGGTTGCGCAGCCGCAGCCGCAGCGGGACGAGCGCGGACTCGAGCTGCGTGGACAGGCTCATCTTGGAGACGCCCTCGGTGCGCTCCTCGAAGCGGATCGGGATCTCGACGCCGTTGTGCCCGCGCCGGACGGCGAGGAACTTCAGTTCCACCTGGAAGCTGTAGCCCGCGCTGTCAAGGGTGGCGAGGCCGACGTCGTGCAGCGTCTGTGCGCGCCAGAGGTTGAAGCCCGCGGTGATGTCGCGGATCTTGACGTCGAGGATCGCGCGCGCGTAGCGGTTGGCGAAGCGGGACAGGATCTGGCGGTGCCGGCCCCAGTCCTCGTCCAGGGAGCCGCCGTCGACATACCGGCTGCCGACGACGAAGCCGGCGCCGGTGGACAGGGCGGTGCCGAGCATCTGCGGTACGACATCGGCGGGATGGCTGCCGTCGGCGTCCATCTGGACCACGAACTCCGCGCCCTCGTCCAGCGCGGCGGACATGCCGGCCGCGTAGGCCCGGCCCAGTCCGTCCTTGGTGGTGCGGTGCAGGACGCTCATCCGGTTGCGACCGCCGGTGTTGGCCTTCTCCGCGAGTTCCGCGGCGATCCGCCCGGTGCCGTCGGGGCTGTTGTCGTCGACGATCTTCAGATGCAGGCCCGCGAGCGGGAGGCCGAGCACGATCTCGGCCATACGCGGCAGATTGGCCGCCTCGTTGTAGGTCGGCATGACGACCGTGATGGGGACGTCCCCCCAGGGCGCGGGGATCCGCGCCGCCGTCTCCGGTGTGTTCACTGTCTCTCCTCGTTCGGAAGGACCGGCTTTCGCGTCCGGCCCAATGCGTGGAATGACCATCCGGCGGCCGTCCAGCGGTTCTCGTCGAGGGCCCCCCGGCCGTCGATGATCCGCGGCCGGGCGGTGCCGCGAGCCAGCTCCGCCGGGTCCAGGTCCCGGAATTCCTGCCATTCGGTCAGGTGCAGTACGACATCGGCCCCCCACACCGCGTCCTTCGCCGACACCGCGTACCCGAGCACCGGGTATGCCTTACGGGCGTTGTCCATGGCCTTGGGGTCGAATACGGTGACCTCCGCGCCCTCCAGATGGACACGGGCGGCCACATCAAGGGCCGGCGAGTCGCGGATGTCGTCCGAGTCGGGCTTGAAGGCCGCGCCGAGCACGGCCACCCGCTTCCCGGCGAGCGACCCGCCGCACAGCTCACGCGCCAGGTCCAGGGCCCTCTCCCGGCGCCGCAGGTTGATCGCGTCGACCTCCCGGAGGAAGGCCAGCGACTCACCCGTCCCGAGCTCGTCCGCGCGGGCGGCGAAGGCACGGATGTCCTTGGGCAGACAGCCCCCGCCGAAGCCGACCCCGGCCCGCAGGAAGCGGGCGCCGATCCGCTCGTCGTGACCGATCGCGCGGGCCAGTACGGAGACGTCGCCGCCGGAGGCCTCGCAGACCTCCGCCATGGCGTTGATGAACGAGATCTTCGTGGCCAGGAAGGCGTTGGCCGCGGTCTTGACCAGTTCCGCGGTCGGGAAGTCCGCCGTCACCACCGGCGTGCCCGCCTCGATAACGGCCGCGTACACCTCACGCAGAATCGTTTCTGCAGCCTGGCTCTCGACTCCGAGCACCAGCCGGTCCGGGCTCAGCGTGTCCCGTACGGCGAAACCCTCCCGCAGGAACTCCGGGTTCCAGGCCAGCTCGGCCCCCTCCGGCAGCCGCCCCGCCAGCCGCCGCGCCGTCCCCACCGGAACGGTCGACTTGCCGACCACCAGCGCGCCCGGGCCCACATGCGCCGCGAGTGCCTCCACGGCCGCGTCGACATACGTCATGTCGGCGGCACCGGAGTCGGTGTCCTTGCGCTGCGGCGTCCCCACACACACGAAGTGCACCCGGCCGAAGGCCGCCGCCTCCTCGTACGACGTGGTGAACCGCAGCCGCCCGGACGCGGTGTGCCTGCCCAGCAGCTCCGCCAGCCCGGGCTCGTGAAAGGGCACCCGGCCCGCGTTCAGCGCCGCGACCTTGTCGGCGTCGACGTCGACCCCGAGCACCTCGTGCCCGAGCTCGGCCATGCAGGCGGCATGGGTGGCACCGAGGTAACCGGTGCCGATGACAGTGAGCCGCAGAGCCACGGCTTCTCCTTGCAGACGTGCGGAACGGGTGGAACGTGCGGAACGGGCAGGACGGGTGGAACGAGCAGGACGGGCGGGCTACTGCGCGACGTAGACCCGGTAGGCTCCGGACCCGCCGGAGACGCGGTAGGGGAGCTGGGCGATCAGCCGGTAGTGGCCACTGGCGCGGATCGCCTTGGTGGCGGCCTTGTCCTTGTCGGTGGACGAAGCACCGTCCAGCAGGATCAGGTCGTAGCGGCCCTTCTCGATGGCCGAGACGGTGGCGGAGGCGCTCTGGTCCCGGAGCGAGGTCCACCGGTCGGGGCCGGTGACTCCGCGAAGGTAGTACTGCGGCACCCCTTCCACCTCGGTGAGGTAGTGGCCCTTGGCGCTGACGTGCGTGCGCAGCACGCTGACCAGCCGGGTGGAGTCCGGCCACGCCCCGAACCGCAGGGTCGACTGGGAGATGCCCAGGGCCAGCATCAGGACCCATGCCAGGATGCCCAGTTGGGGCTGACGGAAGTGGGCACCCATCATCCGGCTGATGCCGACCCCGGCCAGGGGCGCGGCGAAGAACAGCCCGAGGCCGATGTGCCGGAACATCACCGCGGACGTGTGCAGCTGCGCCTGGAGCAGCGGGAGGAGCAGGCCCGTCCCGCACAGGACCAGGCCCAGTGCCGCGCGTCGCAGCGGCGAGCTGGCGACGACCGCGGCGTCGACCACCTCGTTCATGCGCTCACGCCAGAGGTAGGCCACCGCCCCGCCAAAGGCGAGCAGAAGCAGCAGGCCGCTCCACTGACCGGCGGTGCTGAGGATCGACAGGGCGCTCTCGGTCCCCCGACCGCGGGCGAACGTGCCGTTCCGGACGCCACTGAGGACACCCGTGGCGAACAGCAGGGCGAGGGTCGCCGCGCCCAGCAGAAACCCGCGCAGCAGGCCCCTCGTGGGCAGCGGCCAGGCGGTGAGGACCGCCAGCAGGAGGAGGGTGGGGAGTACGAGCACCGACGCGTGCTCCACCGCGACCGCGAGCGCCGCGGCCGGAGCCGCGGCGAGCACGACGGCGGCCGGGGCACGATTGGAGTAGACGATGATCCACGCGGCGATCGCGACCAGCATGATCGCCAGGGCGTCCGGGGCCGCGTAGTAGCCCACGACCGCGGTGGACTGCAGGACGGCGTAGGCGCCCGCGCTGCAGATGGCCACGCGTTCGTTGAACATGCGGCGGGTCAGCGAGTAGAGCAGCGCGGTGCCGACCAGCGCGAAGAGCAGACTGAGC
This sequence comes from Streptomyces sp. NBC_01537, assembly GCF_045040445.1. Classification (NCBI taxonomy): domain Bacteria; kingdom Bacillati; phylum Actinomycetota; class Actinomycetes; order Kitasatosporales; family Streptomycetaceae; genus Streptomyces; species Streptomyces sp. NBC_01537. Next base: position 3,862,526 of record NZ_CP109392.1, read on the forward strand.
AGCCGCGCCCCGGCCAGCCCGTACGCCGCGTCGGCGGCGGCTGCCAGCACCGGATACAGCGAGGGCGAACCGGGGAACTGCTGGACCAGGTCGGTGGTGACCGCGGTGCCGTTGAAGAGGTGGTCGAATTCCTGGTGGCCGACGATCAGGGAAATGGCCTCGTCGGTGGCCGCCGTGTTGCCCAGCCGCAAGGACAGCAGTCCCTGGATGAGCAGTACGCCGGCCAGCAGGATCCGGCCGATCCAGCGGCGCCGGCGGCTGGGAGCCCCCGACCACCCGGTCTCGGGGGTCTCCGGTATCTCGTACGCGGCCTTCTCCGTCGCCGGTTCGGCCTCGTACTCCTGCTCCGGCTCGTAGGGCTGCTCCGGCTCGTAGGGCTGCTCCGCCTCGTACGCCTGCTCCGGCTCGTACGGGTAGGGCTGCTCCGGCTCGTACAGGTACGGCTGTTCGGCGACGGGAGCGGCGGCGAACTGGTACGGGGCGGGTTCCTTGGCACGGTACTGGTTCTGCGTGGGGTCCCAGGCGGGCGGCGGGCTCGCCGGGCTGAACCAGGAGTCAGTCTCTCTGTCCATTACTGCTTCCTGATGTCGAAGCCGAAGCGGGAGTTCGCAGCACGCTTCTTGTACTCCGCGAGAGCGAGCGGGCTGATCTCGATGCGCCAGTCCGCGCGCTTCGGGATGTTGAACCAGACGAACCCGACGACATCCTTGTTCGCCGTGACGCCGTCGAAGAGGTCGTTGATGTCCGCACGGCGGCGCTCGCCCGCCTGGGAGGCGGTCTCCGAGATGAAGAAAGGCTTCTTGGTGAACGTACGCATCTGACGCATCGTCGGCCCGTACAGGGTGTCGAAGGTCTTCGCCCCGGTGAGGGTGTAGTAGCCGATCATGCCCGCCCAGTCCACATAGGCGTCGCCGGGGTAGTACGACTTGAGCTTGACGTTGGGCGCGGGGTTGATGACGTTGGGGGTCCACACCCAGATCACGTTGGTCGCGCCGGTCTCCTCGAAGACATCGTGGATGTGCCGCCAGGCCTTCACGAAGTCGGACGCGGTGGTCTTCGTCCGGCCCCAGGCGTACCAGTCACCGTTCATCTCATGCCCGAAGCTGATGGCGATGGGGAGATTGAGGGCGGCGACGTTCTTCGCGAAGGTCTTGAGGTACGTGTCGGTCTTTCCGCTCGCGATAGATGCCAGCGAGGGCTTGAAGGGCTCCCACGCCATGAACGGCAGCGCACCGGCGTTGTAGACGCGGCGGACGCCGCTGGTGTCGAACCCGTCGCCCCAGGCCGAGTAGTACTCCAGCACATTGGGCTGCTTGCCAATGGTGTCGGTGTACTTGGTGAGCGGCTTCAGCGACTTGGGCACTCCGGTCAGCGCGGCACCCAGGTACTTCTTGCCCGGCTTCAGCAGCGGGGTGACGTCGTACGGAGTGACCTCGGCCGCCTCGGTCTCCCCGCCGGCCGAGGCCCCGCTGTCCGGCTTCGCGCCGCCGTCGGCCGTGCTCGTGCCTCCGGTCGGGCCGCAGGCGGTCAGCAGCATGAGGCAGGCCGACAGAAGGGACAGCAGGGCAAGGGTGCGCCGGGGTGTGGCGCCCGTTCGGTAGGCAGACAGAGGGATCACGCAACTTCTCTCGAACGCGGCTGAACGAGAACCCGGCCCACGATCACGGCGTAGAACAGACCGGATGCCAGCACAAGGGCGAAGTCCAGCGGATCCATGGTGAGCATGCGCCAGGTCGCCGCGGCCACCCAGACCAGGGCGGTTCCGCCGCCCCAGACACTGATGCCCATCCAGAAACGCCTGGTCTTGTTCTTCTTGGCGCCGCTCGAACCCGTCGGCTGCCAGGCCATGCGATTGCGGCGGAGGATGTCGAAAATGGCGAAGAGATGGGCCCAGCCGTACATCATCCGGGCCGCCCATGCCTCGAGCCGGTAGGGATTCCGGTGCCAGAGCGGGAAGATCAGGGTGGTGTACACCAGGCTGGGAATGACCAGCCCCATGTTCATGATCTGCAGCTTCTCCGGCATCGCGAGCAGCAGCACGATCGGGATGAGCGGTGAGGCAAAGGTGAACAGGGCTGTGTGAATGTAGTAGAAGAAACCCGACATATAGCACAGCCGGGATTCCGGCCGCAGATTGGCCTGCCAGAACTTCTTGCTGCCCAGCAGGCTCATCGAGCCCGAGCACCAGCGGTACTGCTGATTGAAGAACGCACCCGCGGTGTCCGGGCAGACGCCGGTCGACAGGGCCACCGGCACATACCGCAGATCCCATCCGAGCCCGCGCAGGTCGAACCCGGTGTGCACGTCCTCGGAGTGCTCAATGAGCGTGGTCCCGCCATTGGTCTCCAGGGCGGCACGCCGGTAGACGGCGCAGCTCCCCACGCAGATCGCACCGTCGTTGCTCTGCCGGGAGACCTGGACGGAGCGGTAGAACAGCTCCTGCACCGCGCCCGCACCGCGTTCGATCCAGTTCTGGGAGTCGAGAATCCGAAAGAACTGCGGGGACTGGACTATCGCGACATCCGGGTCCTTCTCCATATACGGGAGGAGTTCCTCCAGTAGATCATCCCGAGGGGCGAAGTCGGCATCGAGGATGAGGATGTACTCGCCGTCGGAATTCTGGAATCCGAAGTGCAGGTTGCCGGCTTTCTTGAACCAGCCCCGCTTGTGCCGGGTTCCGTAGACAAACCCGAAATCAACTGCCATCGAGGCGAGTTCGGGGCTCGCTCCGTCGTCCAGCACATACGGCGTGACAACTCCGGGATACCGGTCACGCAGCCGGGCAACGTGGGTCCAGGTGTTGTGCAGCACCTCGATCGGCTCGCCGCAGACGGGCAGGAACACGTCGACGGTCGGGTAGCGCTCGGGGCTCCAGTCGCGCACCAGGGCACGGTGGGCCTTGAGGTCGAAGTCCTTGGTGAAGCCGTTCACCCGCAGGGAGATCAGGTAGTACACCACCGTGAACAGCAGGAACGGCAGGTAGACCCAGAGCCACGCGCTGGAGCGGGCGAGGGAGACCTGGCTCGCCACCAGGCAGGTGAAGCTGATGATGGAGAAGCAGGTGAGCACCCACAGGTTGCGGCTCGTGTAGGAGTACTTCTCCGCGTTGTCGGGCGGCTGGGGCAGCAGTCCGCGCTGCGTGCGGGGAGGCTGCCCACGCCTCGCTTTCCGGTGCGAGGCGGCATCCCTGCCCCCTCCAGCGACCGGAAGACCCTCGGTGACCGTCATGCTGCTCCCCCCCGGGAACCCGGACCTGGTGGTGATTCCTGTGGGATCTGAGAATCCTCATCTGACAGATGAGGATAGTACGTGAAGGATTATGAGAGATTCATGAGCAGGTATGGTCAAAGTCGCATGCATCCGGCACCGAAACAGGACCGACATGAGATCGTGACAGGATCACCGGCGTGATCCAGACCCCGTTGAGCCGACTGCGGGCGGCGCGAGGCGCACGGAAGATCTCCGCATTCTGCCTCCTGACCGTCCTGCTCGGCGGCTGTTCGGGCCAGACCGCCCCCGGGCCCGCTTCCGGCTCCGGCTCCACCACCTCGCCCGGGCACACGACCGGCACGCGTGAACTGTGCACTTCCTCACAGCAGCCCTTCCCCAGCCGTGCGGTGGGAGCCGGGAAGTACAGCGTCGAGCCGAACCGGTGGAACGCCTCCGGCACGGTGTGCCTGGACGCCCCCGGGAACACCGGCTTCACCGTCTCCGCCGTACGGCGGCTCGTCGCGACGTCCCCCAAAGCCCCCGGCGCCTACCCCAACATCGCCACCATTCCCGGTACACAGGGGCTTCCCGTGCCGGTGACCGGACTCGGCGACGCGACCAGCGACTGGAGCGCCTGGGGTACGGCCTCGGGTTCGTACAACATGGCCTTCGACCTCTGGTACGGCCCGACCGCCGGCAACTGCGACTCCGCGTCGAGTGCGGAGCTGATGATCTGGCTGGACGCCACCGACAGCGTCGCGCCCGCCGGAAGCCGGCTCCCGGGATCCGTCACGCTCGGGGATGCCTCCTACATCGTCTACCAGGCACCCATCACCGGTGCGCACAGCGTGATCAGCTACGTCAGGACGAAGCCGACGCATACCGCCCGCCGGCTGAACCTCCGCCTCTTCACCGCTGACGCCCTCCAACGCGGCTATGTCCCGCCCACGTCGTATCTGTGCAAGGTCTCGGGAGGCTTCGAGATATGGAGTGGCGGGGTCGGCCTGCGCACCTACTCGTTCTCCTTCCACAACAGCGTCGGCCTGCCCGCGGGCGTGCTCACCTCGGGGGCAACCGGGATCTGCCTGGTGCGCCGGTCCGGCGACAAGCCTTCCGCCCCGGTGGTGACCGGAGCGTGCGGCGGCGATGCCGGGAAGACGACATGGACCGTGGGGAACGACGGTTCACTGCGGACGGGCGGGCGCTGCCTGCAGCCGTCGGCGGGGCGTCGCGGTACGACGACGGCCGTGCTGGCCGCCTGCAACGGGAGCGCCGCCCAGAGATGGGCGGCCCGGCCTGACCACAGCCTGCAGCACGTACGGTCGGGCCGCTGCCTGGACACCACCGGGGGATCCCTGGCGGTGAACGTGACCGCCCTGCTCCAGCCGTGCCGCGACGGAGCATCGCAGCGCTGGCGGCTTCCGTACAACGGGCTGTCCTGACCCGTCGCCCAGGGGTAACGACAGACGATGACTTATCATCCACACACGTGAGCGATAGGCCGGCGGGGGGGTCCGTCGAGTCCGGGCGCCGACCTTCCGAGCGAGAAAGACCGCCAAATGACTTCAGATGGGCACTGGATACGTCCAGAGGGTGCCAGCCGGGGAACCGGCACAAGACCGGCGCCCAACCGGCCGGCCGGTCCCGGCCAAGGTGGTCCCGGCCAGGGTGGTCCCGGTCCGGACGATCCCGCCACGATGGCGCTCGGAACGCTGCCGGCCGACGCCGCGGCCAAGCGGGCTGCCCGGGCAGCCCGCAGGCGGGCGCCACTGCGGCCGGCCAAGCTGCCCCGGCCGGCGCTGCGGACCGACTGGCTGCCGCTGCTCGCGGTCCTGCTGGTCCAGGGCGCTCTCTCGTTCCGCCTCACCGACGCCAACACAGCCTTCGTGGACGAAGGAACGTACATCTACTCGGGGTACCAGGAAATCGCGCACATCGTGCACGGCAGCCCGGTCGCGACCTACGAGACCTTCTTCTCCGGCTCACCCGTGATCTACCCGGTCGTGGTGGCGCTCGCCGACATGGTCGGCGGCCTGCGCGGTACGCGACTGCTGAGCATGTTCTTCATGCTCTCCGCCACCACCGCCCTCCATCTGTCGACCCGACGGCTCCACGGCTCCGTGGCCGCCTTCTTCGCGGCCGCATCCTTCGCCGCCCTGGGGCCCACCCAGTTCCTGGGCGGATACTCCACCTTTGACTCGATGGCGCTCGCGGCACTCGCCTGGGCGGGCTACTTCACGGTACGGCTGACCACTGGCGGCGGATATCCCAGCATGCTCGGCGCCGCCGTCTTCCTGGCGCTGGCCGACTGGACCAAGTACGCCTCGCTGCTCTGGACACCCGTGATCCTGGGCATCGCCGTCTTCGCCGGGCACGGAGGATCGCCCTGGCAGGGCGCCCGGTGGAGACGCGGGGCGGAACTCATGGTCGTCTGGCTGGTGGCCCTTCTCCTGCCCGCCGTATCGGCCGACCTGTACATCGACGGCTTCACCCACACCACCCTGATGCGTGCGCCGGGCACCGACGCCCGCTCGTACGTGGCGGAGGAAGCCGCGAAGTGGGTCGGCCCTCTGCTGGTGCTGGCCCTCATCGGTGTCGTGGTGACCCTGTTCGTCACCCGGCGCGAGAAGAACGACCGGTCCGCATTCTGGCTCGCCCTCGTTCTGCTGGCCGGCGGACTGCTCGCACCGGTGAACCAGATCCGCATCCACACCTGGCTGTCCCTGCAGAAGCACGTCGACTTCGGCGCCTGGTTCGCCTGCATCGTGGTCGGAATCCTGCTGGCCCGGGTCTTCCTCACGCTGAAGCACAAGGTCCACGTCGTGGCGGGCGTCCTGGTCACGGCTCTGGTGATCGGCCCCCTCGGCTACGTGGGCGCGGGCCAGGCCGCGTACATGTTCAGCGAATGGCCGCACTCCTCGGGCCTGGTGACCGCCCTGAAGCCGTACGTCCACAAGGGCAAGGACGAGTACCTCGTCGAGAACTACGACGTCCCGGCGTACTACCTGCGGGAATCCTCCAACTGGCAGCAGTGGCAGGACCTCATCGGGAAGAGCTACACCGACCCGGAGACCAGGAAAACCCTCACTGGCGCACCGGCCCTCCAGGCCGCCGTCACGGACCGCTACTACTCGATCGTCGTACTGGACTTCACCCAGACCGCGGACATCGACACCGCGCTCCAGCCCACGCTGAAGAAGGCCGGATACCGGGTCCACAAGGTCGTCGACAGCACCCGGACCGGCGACGGCGAATACACCATCTACTTCGCGCCGGGCTTCGGCACGAAGAAGTGAGCCGGGACCGGCCGCGTCGCCGCAGCGCTGCCTATCTGACGCGTTCCAGCAGCAGGACCCGGACGTTGGCCGGGGAGTAGGTACGGACCACCGTGAAGTACGTGTTCAGCGCGGTGGCGGTCTTCGCGCTCATGTCGGCGAAGGGCGTCACACCGGTCTGCGAGGTGGACACCACCCACAGCCGGTCGGTGCCGGCCAGGCACTTCACGGGCTCGGAGCACTCGACACCGCTGTAGGTGCCGCTCTCCTGTGCCGTCCGGGACAGCAGTACCTCTGTCGGCCGCCCGCTGTCGTCGCGCAGTTCGTAGGCCATCGCGCGGCGTTCGGACAGGTGACCGGAGAAGGCGATGCCGTCGCCCGCCTGCTGGTACCGGGCCACGATCCGTCCCGCCTGCCGGTAGTCCGGCTCGACCGGGTTGCTCTTCCGGGCGATCGCGATGCCGGGCTGGGCCAGCCCGGCGAAGACCGCCACGGTGGCCAGCACGAACACCGTGACGACCCCCCGCCGTCCGACGCCCACGCGCGCGACGAACTCCTTGGCCAGCCGGTCGGCGGCACCGATGGCGGCAGCAGCGGCGAGCAGCAGCCAGCCCGGGACGGTGAACAGCAGATAGCGCGGCAGGAAGAGATGCAGCTGATCGGATGTCAGGTAGGTCAGGACCGGCGGCAGCAGCACCCACGGGGCGAGCAGCGCCGCGTGCTGGCGGGCCACGTACAGCCCCCACACGCCGATGACCATGACCGGGCCGCCGATCGCCCAGGAGCCGAAGAGCTCTTGCGGGTAGTCGCCCAGGTCCTGGAGGGTCGGGTTGTTCCAAGCGATCTGGCCACTCTGGCCGGCCCCCTGCGCCAGCATCGGCAGCACCAAGGACACTCCCAGGCCCGCCGCGGCGGCGAACGCCCGGTGCGCGGTCCGGTCGCCGCCGCGCTTCGCCATGACGACCAGGCCCAGATGGCCCGCCAGCACCGACAGTGACACCAGGTGGCTGCAGCCGATCAGCGGGATGCTCACGCCGTACAGCGCCCAGCGCTTGGGACCAGGCCGGTCCAGGGCCCTCAGCAGCAACAGCGTGGACAGCAGCGCGAAGGCCACCGCGAAGGCGTACGGTCGCGCCTCCTCCCCGTACCGGATCACGGTCGGGACGACGGCGAACAGCAGCCCGGCCAGCACCCCGGTCCCCACGGTGAACAACCGCCGTCCGACGAGCCCGAGCAGGCCCGCCGCCACGGCCATGGCGCCCGCCGCCGGAATGCGCATCGCGGTCGGCGAGGTGCCGAAGACCGAGATCCACAGGTGCATCACCACGTAGTACGGCGCGAAGACCACGTCGATGTTCTTGATGAGCGCGCCGAGATCCCCGAAGGAGAGCGAGGCGGCCCACCAGGTGGCGTGCTCGTCACGCCACAACTGCCGGTCGCCGATACCGGGCAGTGAGAAGCCGAGGGCCACGGCGGCCGGCAGCAGGAAGACCATGGCCGTGCTCGCCGCGCTGTGGCCGCTGCCGCGGGCATGGCGGCGTCCGGATGCGGCGGCGCGCGGCGCATCCCGGTCGGCGTTCGGGGCGCGGTCGGTCACAGCAGGCTGAACTGCACTCATCTCTCAAGTCCCCCGAGCAGAGTGGGCTCTTCATTCCCACCTTGGCCCAGCCGGAACGCGATATGAAAATCCGACTGAGTGTCATGAGCATATCTTGATCCCCCGCACACCCCGGCAGGCGGAGAGGCCCGGACGGCGCCTCTCGCGCCGTCCGGGCCTCTCTGTTTGTCTACGTCACCTGCGACCTCACCGGTGGTGCGTCGGAGACACCGTCACCTCGACGCGCTGGAACTCCTTCAGGTCGCTGTAGCCCGTCGTGGCCATCGAACGGCGCAGCGCCCCGAAGAAGTTCATCGACCCGTCCGGCGCGTGCGACGGGCCCAGCAGGATCTCCTCCGTCGTGCCGGCGGTGCCCAGGTTCATCCGCTTCCCGCGCGGCAGTTCGGTGTTGACCGCCTCCATGCCCCAGTGGAAGCCCCGGCCCGGCGCGTCGGTCGCCCGCGCGAGCGGGGAGCCCATCATCACCGCGTCCGCGCCGCAGGCGACGGCCTTCGGCAGGTCGCCGCTGGCGCCGAAGCCGCCGTCCGCGATGACGTGCACGTAGCGGCCGCCCGACTCGTCCATGTAGTCGCGGCGGGCAGCCGCCACGTCGGCGACCGCGGTCGCCATCGGCACCTGGATGCCGAGCACATTGCGGGTCGTGTGGGCCGCCCCGCCGCCGAAGCCGACGAGGACGCCGGCCGCGCCCGTACGCATCAGGTGCAGCGCGGCGGTGTACGTGGCGCAGCCGCCGACGATGACCGGCACATCGAGCTCGTAGATGAACTGCTTGAGGTTCAGCGGCTCGTGCGAGCCGCTGACGTGCTCGGCGGAGACCGTGGTGCCGCGGATGATGAAGAGGTCGACTCCCGCGTCCACGACCGCCTTGCTGAACTGAGCGGTGCGCTGCGGCGAGAGCGCGGCGGCGGTGACGACGCCCGCGTCGCGCACCTCCTTGATGCGCTGGCCGATCAGCTCTTCCTTGATCGGCTCCGCGTAGATCTCCTGCAGCCGCTTGGTGGCCGCCGCGTCGTCCAGTTCCGCGATCTCCGCGAGCAGCGGCTCCGGGTCCTCGTAGCGGGTCCACAGCCCTTCGAGGTTCAGCACCCCGAGGCCGCCGAGGTTGCCGATGCGGATCGCCGTCTCCGGAGAGACCACCGAGTCCATGGGCGCCGCGAGGAACGGCAGCTCGAAGCGATAGGCATCGATCTGCCAGGCGATCGAGACCTCCTTCGGGTCCCGGGTCCGCCGGCTCGGGACGACGGCGATGTCGTCGAATGCGTAGGCCCTGCGGCCCCGCTTGCCCCGCCCGATCTCGATCTCAGTCACTGTCGCTATGCCTTTCCTTCGTGGCTTGCCCGCCCAGTGTCCCATTTCTGGACACCGGGCTCGTGCGCGCCCCGGGGCTCCGCCCCGGACCCCGAACGCCCTCCGGGCGTGTCCTCAAACGCCGGACGGGCTGAAAATCAGCGCGCCTGGTAGTTCGGGGCCTCGACGGTCATCTGGATGTCGTGCGGGTGGGACTCCTTGAGCCCGGCCGCGGTGATCCGTACGAACCGGCCCTTGGACTCCATCTCGTCGATCGAGGCCGCACCGACATATCCCATGGTCTGCCGGAGACCGCCGACGAGCTGGTGAAGGACCGCGCCCAGCGGACCCCGGTAGGGGACCTGGCCCTCGATGCCCTCGGGGACGAGCTTGTCGTCGGAGGAGACCTCGGCCTGGAAGTAGCGGTCCTTGGAGAAGGACCTGGCCTGGCCGCGGGACTGCATGGCGCCGAGCGAGCCCATGCCCCGGTAGGACTTGAACTGCTTGCCGTTGATGAACATCAGTTCGCCGGGCGACTCCTCGCAGCCGGCGAGCAGGCTGCCGAGCATGACGGTGCTGGCGCCGGCCACGAGGGCCTTGCCGATGTCGCCGGAGTACTGGAGGCCGCCGTCGCCGATCACCGGGACGCCCGCGGCCTGGCAGGCCAGCGCGGCTTCGTAGATCGCGGTGACCTGCGGGGCACCGACGCCGGCGACGACGCGGGTGGTGCAGATGGAGCCGGGGCCGACGCCGACCTTGACGCCGTCGACGCCTGCGTCGATGAGGGCCTGGGCACCGTCGCGGGTGGCGACGTTGCCGCCGATGACATCCACCGGCACGCCGGACTTGATCTTGGAGATCCAGCTCAGGACATTGCTGTTATGGCCGTGCGAGGTGTCGACGATGATGAAGTCGGCCCCCGCGGAGACCAGCGCCTGGGCCCGCTCCAGCGCCTCGGGGCTGGCACCGACCGCCGCGCCGACCAGCAGGCGGCCCTCGGCGTCCTTGGCGGCGTTGGGGTACTTCTCGGCCTTGGTGAAGTCCTTGACGGTGATGAGGCCCTTGAGGCGGCCGTCCTCGTCGACCAGCGGCAGCTTCTCGATCTTGTGGCGGCGCAGCAGCTCCATGGCCTCGACGCCGGAGATGCCGACCTTGCCCGTGACCAGCGGCATGGGGGTCATGACCTCGCGGACCTGGCGGGAGTGGTCGGTCTCGAAGGCCATGTCGCGGTTGGTGACGATGCCGAGCAGCTTGCCGGCCGGGTCCGTCACCGGGACACCGCTGATCCGGTACTTCGCGCAGAGCGCGTCCGCCTCGGCGAGCGTGGCGTCGGGGTGGCAGGTGATCGGGTCGGTGACCATGCCGGACTCGGAGCGCTTGACGAGGTCCACCTGGTTGGCCTGGTCCTCGATGGACAGGTTGCGGTGGAGGACGCCGACGCCGCCCTGGCGGGCCATGGCGATGGCCATCCGGGCCTCGGTGACCTTGTCCATGGCGGCGGACAGCAGCGGGATGTTGACCCGGACGTTGCGGGAGACCAGCGACGAGGTGTCGACCTGATTCGGCAGCACCTCGGACGCGCCCGGCAGCAGCAGCACGTCGTCGTAGGTGAGTCCGAGCAGCCCGAATTTTGCGGCTACTCCGTCGGCGTTCAGCGTCATGACACCTTCTCCATGGTCTTGCCCGGCGAGATGACCCATGGTACTGGGCTCGACGGAACACGCCGGTCGGACGCAAGCCCTACGCGCTCAGGCCTTTCGGCCCCTCTACGTCCACCGGGGCCTGGGTCGTCTCCTCGGCCAGTGCCCGCAGCCTGCTCAGCGCCCGGTGCTGGGCCACCCGTACGGCCCCCGGGGACATGCCGAGCTTCAGGCCGGTCTCCTCGGCGCTCAGCCCGACCGCGACCCGCAGCAGGACCAGCTCGCGCTGGTGCTCCGGGAGGTTGGCGAGCAGTTGCTTGGCCCATTCGGCGTCGCTGCTGAGCAGCGCGCGCTCCTCGGGGCCCAGGGAGTCGTCGGGCTGCTCGGGCATCTCGTCCGAGGGAACGGCAGTGCTGCCCGGCCCGCGCATCGCGGCTCGCTGCAGATCGGCGACCTTGTGGGCGGCGATGCCGAAGACGAAGGCCTCGAAGGGACGGCCCTGGTCCCGGTATCGGGGCAGGGCGCACAGCACGGCCAGGCAGACCTCCTGTGCGAGGTCGTCCACGAAGTGACGTGCGTCGCCGGGCAGCCGGGACAGCCGGGTACGGCAGTAGCGCTCCGCCAGGGGGTGCACCCGGGCCAGCAGATCATGGGTGGCCTGCTCGTCGCCGTCGACGGCGCGACGGACGAGGGCGCCAATACCTGTCTCGTTACCGGTCGCCTCGTCGCGCATCCGTCCATAGTGCCTCGCCGCCGGACGATCCGTCGCATCGCGTCCGGAAGTCTGGTCCGAAGCGTTATCCGAAGTGTCGCGTGGGATCGCACCGGCCGCCGTCACGGCTGTCATGTCATGCACCCGCTCATGTCGCTCATGCCGCTCATGCACAAGCCGACCCTCCCACCCGCCACCCGGCCACCACCCCAGTAGGAGGCACTGCGTACCGCTCCGCCCGCTCGTCCCCGATGAGTCCCATACGTCAAGCATGCGTCCTCGCTCCGGAAAGCGGTACGAGCGGAGCGGCCGTCACGCTCAGCGCACCAGGCCCCAGCGGAAACCGAGAGCCACGGCGTGCGCGCGGTCCGAGGCGCCGAGCTTCTTGAAGAGCCGTCGCGCGTGGGTCTTCACAGTGTCCTCGGAGAGGAAGAGCTCGCGGCCGATCTCCGCGTTGGAGCGGCCATGGCTCATGCCCTCCAGCACCTGGATCTCACGTGCCGTCAGCGTCGGCGCCGCACCCATCTCCGCGGACCGCAGCCGGCGCGGGGCGAGCCGCCAGGTCGGGTCGGCGAGCGCCTGGGTGACCGTGGCCCGCAGTTCGGCGCGCGAGGCGTCCTTGTGCAGATAGCCGCGCGCACCGGCGGCCACCGCCAGCGCCACACCGTCGAGGTCCTCGGCGACGGTGAGCATGATGATGCGTGCGCCGGGGTCGGCGGACAGCAGCCGCCGAACCGTTTCCACACCGCCCAGGCCCGGCATCCGGACGTCCATGAGAATGAGGTCCGAGCGGTCGGCGCCCCAGCGGCGGAGGACTTCCTCGCCGTTGGCCGCGGTCGTTACGCGCTCGACGCCGGGCACGGTCGCCACCGCGCGGCGCAGGGCCTCTCGGGCAAGCGGGGAGTCGTCGCAGACGAGGACGGAAGTCATGACCGTCCTCCGCAGCTGATCCGCGTCACGTTGAGCCTCCAGGCTGTACGAATCGTCACCGGTGGGGCTGACGGCTTCGGGCAGCTGCCCGATTAGTCCGACCGCCAACCACTTCCGCACCTTCAACGACCCTCACTCGAAAGAGTTACGGAGTTTGGCGGGCATCTCGCGCACTCTATGTGCGCGTACGGACACGGATCAGCTACGTCGCAGGTCGCAGGGGTCCACCGGGGCACAGACGGAAGCACTTCGCGCGCCCACTTGCAGGACACGCAACCCGCCGACCGGGGGGCAATGTCAGTTTTTGCCTGTTTGGCGGCTTTTTACCCGCATGGCGGGAGTTCGGTGGCGTTCTTGTGATGAATCATATTTACATCTACTTCGATGGTAGATGTACGGTCGAGGGCACCGTGCCCCACAGCCCACCTCTTGAGGAGATGAGCAATGGCAGACTTCTCCCGCCTCCCGGGCCCGAACGCCGACCTCTGGGACTGGCAGCTCGTCGCCGCCTGCCGCGGCGTCGACAGCTCGCTGTTCTTCCACCCGGAGGGCGAGCGAGGCGCGGCCCGGAGTGCGCGCGAAGCGTCAGCGAAAGAGGTGTGCATGCGCTGTCCCGTACGAGCCGAGTGCGCGACGCATGCACTGGCGGTCCGCGAGCCCTATGGCGTCTGGGGCGGACTGACCGAGGACGAGCGCGAGGAGATGATGGGCCGGTCGCGAAACCGGATCATGAGCGCCCACACCAATTGACGAAACGTTTCCTCAATCGGGTGGCGGCAAGCCGCCGCCACCCGAACGGAGCAAGCTACGCCCCATGGACTTTGGCGCGGCGCCGGTCCAGGCTCCTGAGATGAGCTTCGAGACCTTCGAGACGCTGGTCCGCGCGGAATTCGCCCCGCGGACGACCTACCTCAACACCGCCTCCGCGGGCATCGGCCCGCGCCGCGCCGCCGACGCCCTGCGGCACGGCACCGACCGCTGGGCCGACGGCACCGACAGCTTCGAGGAGAACGAGGCCACCACGGCCGCGGTCCGCGGGGCCTACGCCCGGCTCACCGGCGTCTCCCCCGAGCGCGTCGCCGTCGGCTCCGCCGTCACCACCCACGTCGGGCTGATCGCCGCCGGGCTCCCCCGGGGCGCGGAGGTCATCGTCGCCGACGGCGACTTCGCCTCCCTGGTGAACCCCTTCGCCACCCGGCCGGACGTCACCCTGCGCATCGTCCCCCTGGAGGGCATCGCCGACGCCGTCCGCGCCGGCACCTCGCTGATAGCCGTCAGCGCCGTCCAGTCCGCCGACGGCCGCGTGGCCGACCTACCCGCCGTACGGGAGGCCGCCGCCGCCCACGGCGCCCGGGTGCTCCTGGACGCCACCCAGGCGGCCGGCTGGCTCCCCGTGGCCGGCGCCGGCTACGACTACGTCGTCTGCGGCGCCTACAAATGGCTGCTCTGCCCCCGCGGCGTCTCCTTCCTCACCGTCCGCGAGGGCGCGGACGACTGGGTCTCCCCGCACTTCGCCGGCTGGTACGCCGCCGAGGACCCCTGGGGCGAGTGCTACGGCCCCGTCGCCGAGACCGCGCACTCCGCGCGGCGCTACGACGTCATGCCACCCTTCCTCCTGCACCTCGCCGGCGCGGCCTCCCTCTCCCTCATCGAGGAGCTCGGCGTCCCCGCGATCGGCGCCCACGACGTGGCCCTCGCCGAGCGCTTCCGCTCCGGCGTCGAACGGCTCGGCCACAAGGCCGTGCCCTCCGGCGCCGCCCCCTCCGCCATCGTCTCCGTCCCCGGCCTCGGTGACTCGGCGGCCGCCCTCGCCACCGCCGGCATCCGCGTCTCGGCCCGGGCGGGGCATCTGCGGGCCGCCTTCCACCTCTACAACGACGTGGCCGACGTCGACCGGCTCCTGGCCGCCCTCGCGTAAACCGCTCGCGGCGCCCGCACTCCGCCGCCTACCGTCTCCGTATGAAACTGCTGTCCGTGAACGTGGGCCGCCCCCGGGCCAACCCCTGGAAGACCGGCCCCGACGTCACCGGCATCGACAAACGCCCGGTCGACGGCCCCGTACGCGTCACCGCCCCCGGCCCCAAGGGCACCGGCGACGTGGGCCTGGCCGGCGACCGCGTGTACGACCTCGCCCATCACGGCGGGACGGACCAGGCGGTGTACGCGTACGCACGCGAGGACCTGGACGCGTGGCAGCCGGAGCTCGGCCGCGTCCTCCCGAACGGGGTCTTCGGCGAGAACCTGACCACCGCCGGGCTGGATGTGAACGGCGCCCTGATCGGCGAGCGCTGGCGGATCGGCCACGAGGTAGTCCTGGAGGTCACCTGCTCCCGCATCCCCTGCGGCACCTTCCAGGGCTGGCTGGACCGCGGCGGCTGGATCAAGCGCTTCACCACAGCAGCCGTGCCCGGGGCGTACCTCCGGGTCATCACACCGGGCGAGATCACGGCGGACGACCCGATCGAGATCATCCACCAACCCGACCACCACGACGTCACCGTAGCCCTGCAGTTCCGCGCCGTGACGACCGAGCCGGACCTCCTCCCCCGCCTCCTCGCCGCCGACGCCCTCCCGGAGGCGGACATGGCCCAGATCCGCAAGCGCCTGAGCCGCCCCGCCGGACCCTAGGGCCGGCACCGTGCGGGCCGGGGCCGCAGGGCTGGGCGATTCCAACCCTCAACGCCGCCCTCGCGGGCGCTGCGCTTGCTTCGAACGGCTGCGCCGGACTCCGCCCGCCGACAACGAACGGGAGGGCCGGGGCCGCAGGGCTGGGCGATTCCAACCCTCAACGCCGCCCTCGCGGGCGCTGCGCTTGCTTCGAACGGCTGCGCCGGACTCCGCCCGCCGACAACGAACGGGAGGGCCAGGGCCGGAGGGGTGGGCGATTCCAACCCTCAACGCCGCCCTCGCGGGCGCTGCGCTTGCTTCGAACGGCTGCGCCGGACTCCGTCCGCCGACAACGAACGGGAGGGCCGGGGCCGGAGGGGTGGGGGTCCTGGACGCTCCGCATATTTGTGTGCGGCATGCCGGGTCCTCCACGGCCGACCCGTGACGCACGTAAATATGTCGGTCCAGGACTCCCAGCCCCGCAGGCCCCGGACCGGCACCACCTCCCGCGCCGTACGCCCGCACTCGCCTGACGCCGCGTTAGCCTGCAGTTATGACGACTTCACTCATCACAGGGGCGACCGCAGGCATCGGCGCCGCGTTCGCGCGCCGCCTCGCCGGGGACGGCCACGCGCTCGTGCTCGTCGCGCGCGACGAAGCGCGGCTGGAGGAGTACGCGTCGGAGCTGCGGGAGCGGTACGCGGTGTCCGTGGAGGTGCTGCCGGCGGATCTGTCGACGGACAAGGGCATCGAGGCGGTCGAGACGCGGCTGCGGGACCGGGACCGGCCGGTGGGGCTGCTGGTGAACAACGCGGGGTTCGGCAACCGTGCGCCGTTCGGGGACGCGGCGATGGCGGACGAGCTGACGATGGTCAAGGTGCACATCGAGGCGGTGCTCCGGCTGACGGGCGCGGCGGTGGAGGTGATGCGGGAGCGGCGCCGGGGCTATGTCGTCAATGTCGCCTCGGTGGCGGCCTTCCTGCCGCGCGGGACGTACGGGGCGAGCAAGTCGTGGGTGGTGAGCTTCACGCAGGGAGTGGACAAGGAGCTGGCGGGCACAGGCGTACGGCTGCTCGCGCTGTGCCCGGGATTCGTGCGTACGGAGTTCCATGAGCGGGCCGGGATGGACGCGAGGGCGATCCCGGAGTGGGCGTGGCTGGACGCCGACAAGGTGGTGGCGGCGGCGATCCGGGATCTGGCCCGGGGGAAGTCACTGAGCGTGCCGGACGCGCGGTACAAGGCGGTGGTGACGGCGACGCGGATGGCGCCGAGCGGGGTGTTCGGGCGGTTCTCGACGAAGGCTGGGCGGAAGTACGGACCCCGGTATCCCCGGGACTAGGGCGCCTGCGCGGGACCAGCCCGGGCCGAATGGACATTCCGGCCTAAACTGGTCCTCGGGGATCGTTGGGGATCGGGCATGGACCCTTGGAGGCGCCATGACATTCGTCCAGATCATCGACTGCAAGACCACCAGGTACGACGACATGAACCGGCTCATGGACTCGTGGGTCGAGGCGACGCAGGGCAGGCGGACGGCGACCCACGCGGTGATCGCGAAGGACCGGTCGGCGGACGACCACTACGTGGAGATCGTGGAGTTTCCCTCGTACGAGGACGCGATGCGCAACTCCAAGCTCCCGGAGACCGACAAGATCTTCCAGGAAATGGTGGCGCTCTGTGACGAGATGCCGACCTTCACGGACCTGGACGTGGTCCGTGACGCGCAGCTCAACAAGGACGCCGCGCGCCGCCTGTTCGAGCAGATCATCGGCACGGACAACGCGGCGGCGTTCAACGAACTGGTCGCGCGCGACTACCGCGACCACGATGTCGCCAACGAGCAGGACACCCGGGGCGCCGACGCGTTCCGGGAGGAGGCACTCGGCTACCGCCGGGGCTTCCCGGACTTCAGGTTCACCATCGAGGACCAGGTGGCCGAGGGCGACCGAGTGGTGACCCGCTGGACCTGGCGCGGGACGAACACCGGAGAGATGCGGGGTATGCCGCCGACCGGGAAGCCGGTCGAGATGGTCGGCACCACGACCTTCCGGTTCGAGGACGGCAGGATCAAGGAAGGCTGGTGGCACTGGGACTTCCTGGGCATGCTGCGCCAGCTCGGCGTGGTCGAACTGCCGTCGTAGTGCTCGTACGGGAAAGCCCGAAGGCCTCTGTTCCCGGGCGGGGAACAGAGGCCTTCGTCGTACGCGCCAGGCGCCACGCGCTACGCGTCACGCGCCACGCGTCAGTGCGAGTGCCCGTGGCCGCCGTGACCGGCGTCGGCGGGCTCCTCTTCCTTCTTCTCGACGACGAGGGTCTCCGTCGTCAGCAGGAGGGACGCGATGGAGGCCGCGTTCTCCAGGGCGGAGCGGGTGACCTTGACCGGGTCGATGACGCCGGCCTTCACCAGGTCGCCGTACTCGCCGGTGGCGGCGTTGAAGCCGTGACCGGCCTCCAGCTCCGCGACCTTGGAGGTGATGACGTAGCCCTCAAGGCCCGCGTTCTCGGCGATCCAGCGCAGCGGCTCGACGGCGGCGCGGCGGACGACCGCGACACCGGTGGCCTCGTCGCCGGTCTTGCCGAGGTCGCCCTCCAGCACCTTGACGGCGTGGACGAGAGCGGAGCCACCACCGGAGACGATGCCCTCCTCGACCGCGGCGCGGGTCGCGGAGATGGCGTCCTCCAGACGGTGCTTCTTCTCCTTGAGCTCGACCTCGGTGGCCGCGCCGACGCGGATGACGCACACGCCGCCGGCCAGCTTGGCGAGGCGCTCCTGGAGCTTCTCGCGGTCCCAGTCGGAGTCGGTGTTGCCGATCTCGGCCTTGATCTGGTTGACCCGGCCCTCGATCTCGGCCTTCTCACCGGCACCGTCGACGATGACCGTGTCGTCCTTCGTGACGGTCACGCGGCGGGCGGTGCCGAGCAGGTCCAGACCGGCCTGGTCGAGCTTGAGGCCGACCTCCTCGGCGATGACGGTCGCACCGGTGAGGGTGGCGATGTCGCCGAGCATGGCCTTGCGGCGGTCACCGAAGCCGGGGGCCTTGACCGCGACCGCGTTGAAGGTGCCGCGGATCTTGTTGACGACGAGGGTGGAGAGGGCCTCGCCCTCGACGTCCTCGGCGATGATCAGCAGCGGCTTGGAGGCACCGGCCTGGATGATCTTCTCCAGGAGGGGCAGCAGCTCCTGGATCGAGCTGATCTTGCCCTGGGTGACCAGGATGTACGGGTCGTCCAGGATGGCCTCGAGGCGCTCCTGGTCGGTGACGAAGTACGGGGACAGGTAGCCCTTGTCGAAGGCCATGCCCTCGGTGAAGTCCAGCTCCAGACCGAAGGTGTTGGACTCCTCGACGGTGATGACACCGTCCTTGCCGACCTTGTCGATCGCCTCGGCGATCAGCTCGCCGACCTGCTTGTCCTGGGCGGACAGGGCGGCGACGGCGGCGACGTCCTCCTTGCCCTCGATCGGGCGGGCGGTGCGCAGCAGCTCGTCCGAGACGGCCTTGACCGCCGCGTCGATGCCCTTCTTCAGGGAGGCGGGGGAAGCGCCGGCGGCCACGTTGCGCAGACCCTCGCGGACGAGCGCCTGGGCGAGGACGGTGGCGGTGGTGGTGCCGTCACCGGCGACGTCGTTGGTCTTGGTGGCCACCTCCTTCACCAGCTGCGCGCCGAGGTTCTCGTACGGGTCGTCGAGCTCCACCTCGCGGGCGATGGTCACGCCGTCGTTGGTGATGGTCGGGGCGCCGAACTTCTTGTCGATGACGACGTTGCGGCCCTTGGGGCCGATCGTCACCTTCACGGTGTCGGCGAGCTTGTTCACGCCACGCTCAAGGGCGCGACGGGCGTCCTCGTCGAACTTCAGGGTCTTGGCCATACCGGCGGAATACCTCGTCGTCTTTTTGGGTCTTCGACAAAGACCACGCCCCGGGCCCCCGGTCGGATGACGCGGATGCCCGGGGCGTGGTCACTGCTGTTCCGGAACTTCTGGGAATTCCCGGATTACTTCTCGACGATCGCGAGGACGTCGCGGGCCGAGAGGACGAGGTACTCCTCGCCGTTGTACTTGACCTCGGTGCCGCCGTACTTGCTGTACAGCACGACATCGCCGACGGACACGTCGAGCGGCAGGCGCTGACCGTCCTCGAAACGGCCCGGGCCCACAGCCAGGACGACGCCCTCCTGGGGCTTCTCCTTGGCGGTGTCCGGGATGACCAGGCCGGAGGCCGTGGTCTGCTCGGCGTCGAGCGGCTGGACCACAATGCGGTCCTCAAGCGGCTTGATGGCAACCTTGGTGCTGGCGGTCGTCACGATCCGACCTCCCCCTTCAAAGGGCTCACGGGAGTGTCTGTATGGGGTGGCGACCTGGTAGGCCCGTCGTCGCGGGTGCCGGACCTGCCCGTCGCTGTGTTGCTGGCACTCGGCAGTGCTGAGTGCCAGATCCGAGACTAGGACGGTCTTAGCACTCGGTCAAGCGGAGTGCCAATGTCGCGCCGTGGCGCGAGCCCGCTCCGCAGGTCTCGGTTCGGACAACGCCGGGTCGGAGCCCATGGTTCCGGGGCAGCCTGCCCTCATGCCAACTGCCCCGTCCTACCGCCTCGGCGACCCCCTCCTCGCCTTCGTCCTGTTCGCCGCCGAGGCCGGCGCGCTCTGCCTGGGCTCGCTCCTCTACGGGCTCACCCAGTTGGCCCGGGGCGCCGACCGCGCCCCGGACACCGGCTGGACCCTCACCCTCGCCTTCGGCGCCGCCGCGCTCGTCGTGGCGGTCGTCGCGTACGCCTGCGGGCGCCGGCGGCGGCCGGTCACGGCGGGCGTGCAGTGGCTGGTCGCGGGGCTCTGCGGACTGGCGGCGGTCGCCGTCGCGTAACCGGTGGAGCCGGGTTGCGACAATGGACGCGTGGATCCTGACGCCTTCTCCGCCCTGCTGACCTCCGACGGGCAGGCCCTCCTCGCCTCCCTGCGGGACTACGACCCGGGCCAGGAGCTGGCCGTGGCCACCCGGCTGCGCCGTGAGCACCCGGCGGGGCTGGTGTCGGCCGCCCTGGCGCAGGCGCGGCTGCGGCAGCGGGCGGCGGCGAAGTTCGGCGAGGACGCGTACCGGATGTACTTCACGCCGAACGGGGTCGAGCAGGCGACGCGCACGTCCGTCGCGGCGTACCGGGCGGGCCGGTTCACGGCGCTCGGCGTGCGCAGGCTGGCCGATCTGTGCTGCGGCATCGGCGGGGACGCGATCGCGCTGGCCCGGGCGGGGGTGGAGGTGCTGGCGGTGGACCGGGATCCGCTGACCTGCGCGGTGGCGAAGGCCAATGCGGAGGCGCTCGGACTGAGCGCGCTGATCGAGGTGCGGTGCGCGGATGTGGCGGAGGTCGACACGGGGGCGTACGACGCGGTCTTCGTGGACCCGGCGCGGCGGGGCGGGCGGGGCCGGATCTTCGACCCGGAGGCGTACTCGCCGCCGCTGTCGTGGGCGGTGGGGGCCGCCCGCAAGGCGCCGTTCGCCGCGCTGAAGATCGCGCCCGGGGTGCCGCACGAGGCGGTTCCGGCGGAGGCCGAGGCGGAGTGGATCTCGGACGGCGGTGATGTGAAGGAGGCCGTGCTCTGGTTCGGCACGGAGCCGGGGACGCGGCGGGCCACACTGCTGCCGGGCGGGACCTCGGTGGTGGGGCGGGGCCTGCCGGACCCTGCCGTGCGGCCGGTGGGGCGGTGGCTGTACGAGCCGGACGGGGCCGTGATCCGGGCCCATCTGGTGGCGGAGGCCGCCGAGGCGGTGGGCGGCGGGCTGATCGACGAGACGATCGCCTATGTGACGGCTGACGAGCTGCGGCCGGTGCCGTACGCGAGCGCGTACGAGATCACCGATGTGCTGCCGTTCGGCCTCAAGGCGTTGAAGGCGCTCATGCGCAAGCGGGAGATCGGTGTGGCCGTGATCAAGAAGCGGGGCTCCGCGATCGAGCCGGACGACCTGCGCAGGAAGCTCAAGCTGTCGGGGCCGAACTCGTGCGTGATCATCCTGACCCGGGTGGCGGGAGCGCCCTCGATGCTCATCGGGCAGCCCGCCGCGGAGATCCACCAGACAGGCCCTAAATGAGCCCCAGGCCGGTCACGAGCATCGCGACGACCACGACCAGGGCCCAGCCGAGCGCATGCTCGAGCAGCTTCATGCCGTCGTCGCCCGAAGGGCCACCCGTACGCGCTCGGGACGCTGCCATTTCCGTCATGCGGCGAGCGTAAACGCCCATTTGGCGGATTAAGACCGAAAAGTGACCGACCTCATTCCGCTCCGAGCGACTCGAAGCGCCAGCGGTGCGGCGCCCGCCCGGCCAGTTCCCCGGGCGGCTCGGGGAGTTCCGGCAGCTCGGCGTCGTAGGGCGCGTCCCACCAGGTGATGACCAGCACACGGTCCCCGGGGGCGGTGAAGGCCTCCCTGCGCAGGGGCGTCCCCTGGAGCGCCTGCGCATGCGTCCATGCGAGGAGCTCGGCGCCCCGCCCGTCGGCGGCGCGGGCCTCCCACATGAGGGCGACGGTCATACGGAGATCTCGGTGACCTGGAGCGATGAATCGGCCCCCAGATCGAAGGTGGAGGCGGGACGGCCGCGGGCGACCATCTCGGCGCCCAGGGCGGCCACCATGGCGCCGTTGTCGGTGCACAGGCCGGGGCGCGGCACGCGCAGGACGATGCCGGCCTTGTCGCAGCGTTCCTGGGCCAGCACGCGCAGGCGGGAATTGGCCGCGACGCCGCCGCCGATCATCAGGTGGTCGACGCCGTTGTCCTTGCACGCGCGCACCGCCTTGCGCGTGAGGACGTCCACGACCGCCTCCTGGAAGGAGGCGGCCACATCGGCGACCGGAACGTCCACGCCTTCGCGGCGCTTGCCCTCGACCCAGCGGGCGACGGCGGTCTTGAGCCCGGAGAACGAGAAGTCGTAGACGGGGTCATGACCGCCGGTCAGCCCGCGCGGGAAGCGGATCGCGGCCCGGTCGCCCTCGCGCGCGTAGCGGTCGATGACCGGCCCGCCGGGGAAGCCGAGGCCGAGGACGCGGGCGACCTTGTCGAACGCCTCGCCGGCGGCGTCGTCGATGGTGGAGCCGAGGGGGCGGACGTCGGAGGTGATGTCGGGGGCGAGCAGCAGCGAGGAGTGGCCGCCGGAGACCAGCAGGGCCATCGTCGGCTCGGGCAGCGGGCCGTGTTCGAGCTGGTCGACGCAGATGTGCGAGGCGAGGTGGTTGACCCCGTAGAGCGGCTTGCCGAGCGCATAGGCGTACGCCTTGGCGGCGGAGACGCCGACCAGCAGCGCGCCCGCGAGCCCGGGGCCGGCGGTCACCGCGATGCCGTCGAGGTCGGCGGCGGTGACGCCGGCCTCCTTAAGGGCGCGCTGGATGGTGGGGACCATCGCCTCCAGGTGCGCGCGGCTGGCGACCTCGGGGACGACGCCGCCGAAGCGGGCGTGCTCGTCCACGCTGGAGGCGATGGCGTCGGCGAGCAGGGTGTGGCCGCGGACGATGCCGACGCCGGTCTCGTCGCAGGAGGTCTCGATGCCGAGGACGAGTGGCTCGTCAGCCATGGATGTCACCAGTTCCTTGCGGGTCAGGCAGATCGGGGTCAGGCGGATCGGAGGTCGGTCAGATCGGAGAGGCGCATGACGAGGGCGTCGACATTGCCCGGCTGGTAGTAGCCCTTGCGGAAGCCGATCGGCTCGAAGCCGAAGCGCTCGTAGAGGCGTTGGGCGCGGATGTTGTCGACGCGCACTTCGAGCAGCACCTCATGGCACTCGAAGGCGGTGGCCTGGTGCAGCAGTTCGGCCAGCAGCCGTGCGCCGAGGCCGGTGCCCCACTGGTCGCGGGCGGTCGCGATGGTCTGTACGTCGCCGGTCCCGGCGACGGCCGCGAGCCCGGCGTAGCCGACGATCCGCCTGTCCGGCTCGTGCTCCGCGACGACGTAGTGCCGGGTCGCGGCCGGGTGCCGGGCCTCGGCCAGCTCGGACCAGAACATCCCGCGCGACCAGGCGTCGTCCGGGAAGAGCTCGTGCTCCAGCTCCATCACCGGGTCGATGTCCCACCAGCGCATCTCGCGCAGTGCCACCGTCACTTCGGTCACTTCGGTCACTTCGGCAGGACCGCCTTGTAGCCGGCGGGCACCTGGGCGTCCGGGCGGCGCAGGTACAGCGGCAGCGGCGGCAGGAAGCCCTCGCCCTCCTCCAGCTTCACAGCCGCGAGGGCGGCCAGCGCGGCCGCCGACTGGTGGACGGGGAAGCCGGGGCGCAGCTCCGTGAACACCTCGGGGTACAGCTCGGCCCCTGCGCCCACCGACGGCAGGCCCGCGACCAGTTCGGCGATGTCGGCGGGCCGGTCCACGGCGGGGTCGGTGGCCCGGGCGCGGGGGCTGTCGTAGCGGGCCCAGTAGACCTCTTTGCGGCGGGCGTCGGTCGCGACGACGAACGGCTCGTCCAGCCCGGCGGCGTACGCGATGCCGTCCAGCGTGCAGATGCCGTGCACCGGGACGCCCAGCGCGTCGCCGAGGGCGGCGGCGGTGACGAGCCCGACCCGCAGCCCGGTGTAGGGGCCGGGGCCGACGCCGACGACGATGCCGGTGACGGCGTCGAGTTTGACGTCGGCCTCGCGCAGCACCCGGTCGACGGCGGGCATCAGCAGTTCGCCGTGCCGCCGGGCGTCGACCTCGGTGGACTCGGCGAGGACGTCGCGTCCGTCGTGGAGCGCGGCGGTGACGGCGGGGGTGGCGGTGTCGAAGGCGAGGAGCAGCACGGTGACAAGCGTACGGCGCGCGGCGACCGCTGTTGGCGGCTGCTAACGTCGGGACCGTTACCGTGATTGACGAGGAGCGCACACCGTGGCAAGGATCGGTTCGGGGATCATCGTGGCCGGCCTCACCGCGGCAGCCCTCGCTGCGATCTCGGTCCTCGCCGTCCAGGCCTCCGGCACCGCGCCCGACACCTCCGGCCCCTCGGTGGCCTCCGCCCCCTCCGGCTCGGCCTCCGCCGCCCCCTCCCGGACCGCGGCCGCCAACCCGCTTCCGGCCGGCTCCGGCAACGGCCTGCGCGTCGTCTACTCGCTCGGCGCCGACCGCGTCTGGCTCGTCGGCGACACCGGCAAGGCGACCCGTACCTTCACCGTCGCCCCCGGCACGGTCGACCCCGCGAAGGCCACCTACACCGTCACCTCGCGCACCTCGCTCGGCACGGGGGGCGACGGGGTCGCCATCGAGCACGTCGTCCGCTTCGCGACCTCCGGCGGCGTCATCATCGGCTTCAGCGCCGCGCAGGACGGCTCGCAGCCGTCGGTCGACCCGTCGAAGCGGACGGGCGGCATCCGCGAGCGTCGCGCGGACGGTGCGGCTCTGTGGGAGCTCGCGGTGATCGGCACGAAGGTCGTCGTCGTCGCGTAGGGAAGTTCCCGGGCTGAAATGCCCGCCGAACGAGTGACGCCGCTACGCCGCGTCGTCGTCATCCTCGGCGGCAGCCGCCGGCTCCTGCTTCGGCTCCGGCGGCGTACAGATGACGCTCGCCGCCGGGCCCGCCGCCAGCAGGTCCCGTACCGAATAGCCACTCGGCGCCGCGTGGGCGCCGACCGCGTCCGTGGTGCCTTGGGCCGACATGGATGCCTCCTGGGGCAGCGTGGTTAGGCAGCCCTAACCTGTCCTTGGCCTCCAGAAGAACACGGGAAGGGTGCCGTACGCAACATCTTCCCGACACCGTGTCGGAATGTCTACGCGGCCAGCCCGGACAGGTCGCGGCCCGCCCAGCGGGGGCCGACGCCGGTGACGGTCACCTCGCGGATGTCGTGGTCGTCGACGCCGAGCTCGGCCTCGCCGACGGCGCGGTGGATGACGACCTGGAGCCGGGCCTCGGAGAGCTCCTCGACCTTGCCCTCGCCCCATTCGACGACGACGACGGACTCGGGGAGGGAGACGTCCAGATCGAGGTCCTCCATCTCGTCGAGGCCGCCACCGAGCCGGTAGGCGTCGACGTGGACGAGGGCGGGCCCGCCGCGCAGGGAGGGGTGGACCCGGGCGATGACGAAGGTCGGGGAGGTCACCGCGCCCCGGACGCCGAGGCCTTCCCCGAGGCCGCGGGTGAGGGTGGTCTTGCCGGCGCCGAGCTCGCCGCTGAGGAGGACGAGGTCGCCGGGGGCGAGCAGAGCGGCGAGCCGGCGGCCCAGCTCCTTCATGTGCTCGGGGGTCTTGACGGTGATGCGTGCTTCCATGGCCATGTGCCCGAATGCTACGCGGGCCGGGCACCGTCCAGAGCCCTGCCGGCCAGCTCGCGCAGGGCCTGCGGGAGGGGCGCGCGGGCGGCGTCGGCGGCCTCGGCCAGCAGGGCGGCGAGGTGGCCGTTGACGAGGTCGGGGTGCTCCAGCATGACCAGGTGCCCGGCGTCGGGCACGATGACCAGCTCGGTGTCGGGCAGCCGTTCCGCGATGGCACGGCTGTGCTCACTGGGGGTCAGCAGATCCTTGTCACCGGCCAGCACCAGCCCCGGCAGGCCGTCGAGCACATCGAGCGCCTCGGCCTTCTCGTGCTCGGTGAAGGCCGGGTAGAACTCGGCGACGACATCGATCGGCGTCGCCTCGATCATCCGCTCCGCGAACCGCCCCACCGCCGGGTCCACGTCGTCGGAGCCGAACGAATACCGCTTGATGATCCCCGCGAACAGATCCGCGGTCGCCCGCCGCCCCCGCTCCACCAGGTCCGCCTGCGCGCCCAGCAGTCGCAGCACCCCCGGCGCCAGCGCCCGGAACGCCCGCGCGCCCACCACCGGCAGCCCGAAGGTCACCGCGGCGAGCTTCCCGGAGGACGTACCGACGAAGGCGACCCCGGCCACCCGCTCATGGATCAGCTCTGGGAACTGCTCGGCGAGCGCCATGACCGTCATGCCGCCCATCGAGTGACCGATCAGCACGATCGGCCCCTCCGGCGCGGCCGCGTCGATGACCCGCTTCAGGTCCCGGCCCAGCTGGTCGATGGTCGCCGGCTCGCCCGCGGCCTGGTCGCGGCCGCGCTCCGAACGGCCGTGGCTGCGCTGGTCCCAGTAGACGGCCCGGACGATGCCGCGCAGCGCGGCCCGCTGGAAGTGCCAGGCGTCCTGGTTGAGGCAGTAGCCGTGGCTGAAGACCAGCGTCAGCGGCGCGGAGGCGCCGTTGCGGCGGAAACGGCCGAGCTTGAGACGGCGGCGGCGGGCGGGCGCGGAGGGGACGGCGGCGCTCTCCTCGACCTCGTCGACCTCGTAGTAGATCTCCGTGCCGTCCTCGGCGGCCACCCGCCCCGGCGTCCCGCGCAGGCTCCCGTACGGACCGGTCGCGTCCAGCGCGAGGCGCGCCTTCTGGCGTATCCCCCGCCCGACGGTCGCGCGCTCCAGCGCCACGCCGGCTGCGGCTCCCGCCGCGACCACCCCGATGGCCGCACCGACCCAGCCGGCCTTCGTGCGTATGCCCGTTATCCCCGTTGTCGTGCCGCTGTCGCTCATGGTCGTTCCGTTGCTCCCTTTGGCTACGCGCTACTTACCCACGTAGACGCGCGGCACCCGGGTCCCGATCCGAGTGACGATCTCGTACGCGATGGTGCCCGCGGCCCGTGCCCAGTCCTCGGCGGTCGGCTCCCCCTGGTCACCCGGGCCGAAGAGTACTGCCTCGTCCCCGGCGGCCGCCGAGTCCCCTCCCAGATCGACCACGAACTGGTCCATCGCGACCCGGCCGGCGACCGTCCGCCACTTGCCGGCCACCAGCACGGGGCCCTCGTTGGAGGCGTGGCGCGGGATGCCGTCCGCGTAGCCGACCGGGACGAGCGCGAGGGTCGTGGCGCCCGGGGTGACGTAGTGGTGCCCGTACGAGATGCCGTGGCCGCCCGGGGCGGCCTTCACCAGGGCGAGGCGGGCGGTCAGGCTCATGACCGGGCGCAGCCCGAAGTCGGCGGGGCCGCCGACCTGGGGGACCGGCGAGATGCCGTACATGGCGATGCCGGTGCGGACCAGGTCGAAGTGCGACTCCGGAAGGGTCAGCGTCGCCGGGGAGTTGGCGAGGTGCCGCACCTCGGGGCGGAGCCCGGCGGCTTCGGCGGTGGCCAGGCTCTCGCGGTACGCGGTGAGCTGGTCGGCGTTGGAGGGGTGGCCGGGCTCGTCGGCGCAGGCGAAGTGCGACCAGAGGCCGGTCACCCGGAGCAGCCCCTCCTTCTCGGCGGCCCGGGCGGCGGCCGTCAGCTCCGGCCAGTCCGCGGGCTGCGCGCCGCCCCGGCCGAGGCCGGTGTCGGCCTTGAGGTGTACGCGGACCGGGCGGCCGGCGGCGCGGGCGGCCGCCGTGACCTCGCGCAGGGCCCACATCGCGCTCACCGAGACGTCGATGTCCGCCTCGACCGCCTCCCGCCACGGGCCGCCCGGCGTCCACAGCCAGCACAGCACGGGCGCCGTGATCCCGGCCGCGCGCAGGGCCAGCGCCTCCTGCGGGGTGGCCGTGCCGAGCCACGCCGCGCCCGCGTCCAGCGCCGCGCGGGCGCAGGGCTGCGCGCCGTGGCCGTAGGCGTCCGCCTTGACCACGGCCATGAGCCCCGAGCGGGGCGCGCGGGCGCGCAGCGCCGCCACGTTGGCGCGGAGCGCGGCCAGGTCGATCGTGGCCTGAGCGCGTGTGTTCGTGTCTTCCATCGGCACCAGTTTGTCAGGCTCGGGCTCACTTCCGGTTGAATGGGTGCCCATGAGGCACGCGTACAGCGTTGAGACCGTACGGAGCGCCGAGCGGGCGCTCATGGCCCGCGTACCCGACGGCGCGCTCATGCCGCGCGCCGCGGCCGGCCTCGCGGCAGCATGCGTGACCGCCCTCGGCGGCGCGTACGGCGCCCGGGTGGTCGTGCTGGCCGGCAGCGGCGACAACGGCGGCGACGCCCTCTACGCGGGGGCCCGGCTGGCCCGGCGCGGGGCCGCGGTGACGGCGGTGCTGCTGGCCCCGGAGCGGGCGCACGGGGGCGGCCTGGCCGCGCTGCGGGCCGCCGGGGGCCGGGCGGTGGGGCCGGACGCCGCGGAGCCGCTGATCCGGCGGGCGGATCTCGTGCTGGACGGCATCGTGGGCATCGGCGGCAAGGGCGGGCTGCGCCCGGAGGCGGTGCCGCTCGCCGCGGCGGCGGAGGCCTCCCGGGCGGTCGTGGTGGCGGTCGACCTGCCCAGCGGCGTGGACGCGGACACCGGCGAGGTGCGGGGCGCGGCCGTGCGGGCCGACATGACGGTGACCTTCGGCACGTACAAGCCGGGGCTGCTCATCGACCCGGCCGCCGGGTACGCGGGCGCGCTGCGGCTGGTCGACATCGGGCTCGGCCCCCTGCTGCCGTCGGCCTCCCGCGAGTTGGAGGCGTTGCAGCACGCAGACGTCGCCGCGCTCCTGCCGCAGCCCACCGGGGAGAGCGACAAGTACCGGCGCGGTGTCGTGGGCATCGTCGCCGGCTCCGAGCGCTACCCCGGCGCGGCCGTCCTCGCCGTCGCGGGCGCGCTGCGGGGCGGGGCGGGGGCCGTACGGTATGTCGGGCCGGGCGCCGAGGCGGTGCTCGCCCGCTTCCCCGAGACCCTCGTCTCCGCCGGGCCGCCGCGCCACGCGGGCCGCGTCCAGGCCTGGGTCGTCGGTCCCGGCCTCGGTGACACCCCCGAGGCCCGGCAGTCCGTCGCCGACGTCCTCGCCTCCGACGTCCCCGTCCTCGTCGACGCCGACGGCCTCCGCCTCCTCGACCCCTCCGCGCTGCGGTCCCGTTCCGCCGCCACCCTCCTCACCCCGCATGCCGGCGAAGCCGCCGCGCTCCTCGGCGTACCCCGCGAACAGGTCGAGGGCGCCCGGCTCGCGTCCGTCCGCGCCCTGGCCGACCGCTACGGCGCCACCGCCCTCCTCAAGGGCTCCACGACGCTCGTCGCGGACGCCGACGCCGGTTCCCCCGTTCGCGTCAACCCCACGGGCACGGCATGGCTCGCCACCGCCGGGAGCGGCGACGTCCTCTCCGGGCTCACCGGGTCCCTGCTGGCGGCGGGGCTCGGGGCGCGTGACGCCGCCTCCGTCGGGGCGTACCTGCACGGACTGGCCGCGCGGATCGCCTCCGGCGCGGTGGGTGCGCCGCTGGCCGCGCTCGAGGTGGCGCAGGCGCTCCCGGACGCGTGGCGCGACGTGCGCGCGTAACGGCGCGGAGGGCTTCCCCCACCCCGCCCCTTCCCGAAACCGGGGCTCCGCCCCGGACCCCACTGTGGGCTCCGCCCCCAGACCCCCGGTCCTCAATCGCCGGGAGGGCGTTTTCGGGCACGGCCAGCGGCGCCGGGAAGGGGCGGGGAGAACCCCTGCCTCAGCCCTCCGCGATCACCACCGCTGACGCGACCCCCGCGTCATGGCTCAGCGAGACATGCCAGCTCCGCACGCCCAGTTCCTCGGCCCGCGCCGCCACGGTCCCCCTCACCACGAGCCTCGGCTGCCCGGAGTCCTCCGTGATGACCTCCGCGTCCTGCCAGAGCAGCCCGGCGGGGGCGCCCAGGGCCTTGGCCAGCGCCTCCTTGGCCGCGAAGCGGGCCGCCAGGGAGGCGATGCCCCGGCGTTCACCCCCGGGGAGATAGAGCTCGCTGGCCAGGAACAACCGCTTGGCCATGCCGGGCGTACGCTCCAGCGCGGCGGCGAAGCGGTCGATCTCGGCTACGTCAATGCCTACGCCGACGATCACTCCACCGTCACCGACTTGGCGAGGTTGCGCGGCTGGTCGACCTCGTTGCCGCGGGCGGTGGCGAGCTCGCAGGCGAAGACCTGCAACGGCACCGTGGCGACCAGCGGCTGAAGGAGCACCGGCGTGGCCGGGATCCGGATCAGGTGGTCGGCGTAGGGGGCGACGGCCTCGTCGCCTTCCTCGGCGATGACGATGGTGCGGGCGCCGCGGGCGCGGATCTCCTGGATGTTGGAGACGATCTTGTCGTGGAGGACGGAACGCCCGCGCGGCGAGGGCACAACCACCACGACCGGCAGGTCTTCCTCGATGAGGGCGATCGGCCCGTGCTTCAGCTCGCCCGCCGCGAAGCCCTCGGCGTGCATGTAGGCGAGCTCCTTGAGCTTGAGCGCGCCTTCCAGGGCCACGGGGTAGCCGACATGGCGCCCGAGGAAGAGCACCGTCTTCTTGTCCTTGAGGGACCGGGCGAGCTCACGCACCGGCTCCATGGTCTCCAGCACCTGCTCCACCTGCCGGGAGACACCGGACAGCTCCCGTACGACGGCGACGATCTCGTCGCCCCACTTGGTGCCCCGCACCTGCGCCAGATAGAGGGCGACCAGGTAGCAGGCGACAACCTGGGTCAGGAAGGCCTTGGTGGAGGCGACCGCGACCTCGGGGCCGGCATGGGTGTAGAGGACCGCGTCGGACTCGCGGGGGATCGTGGAGCCGTTGGTGTTGCAGATGGCCAGCACCCTGGAGCCCTGCTCCCTCGCGTGGCGCAGCGCCATCAGGGTGTCCATGGTCTCGCCGGACTGGCTGATGGCGACGACCAGGCTCCGGGAGTCGAGGATCGGGTCGCGGTAGCGGAACTCGCTGGCGAGCTCGACCTCGCAGGGGATCCGGGTCCAGTGCTCGATCGCGTACTTGGCGATCATGCCGGCGTGGAAGGCCGTGCCGCAGGCGACGACCACGATCTTGTCGATCTCCCGCAGTGAGCGGTCGGGGATCCGGAGCTCGTCGAGCGTGAGGCGACCGTTCGCGTCGATCCGGCCGAGCAGGGTGTCGGCGACGGCCTTCGGCTGCTCGGCGATCTCCTTGAGCATGAAGTAGTCGTAGCCGCCCTTCTCGGCGGCGGAGGCGTCCCAGCTGACGTGGTACGGGCGTACGTCGGCCGGCCGGCCGTCGAAGTCGGTGACGGTGACGCCGCTCCTGCGCAGCTCGACGACCTGGTCCTGGCCGAGCTCGATGGCCTCGCGGGTGTGGGCGATGAAGGCGGCGACGTCGGAGGCGAGGAAGTTCTCACCGACGCCGACGCCCACCACGAGCGGGGAGTTGCGGCGCGCGCCGACGACCACGTCGGGTTCGTCGGCGTGCACCGCGACCAGCGTGAAGGCGCCGTCGAGGCGGCGGCAGGTCAGCCGCATGGCCTCGGCCAGGTCGCCGCAGGAGGAGAAGTACTCGGCCAGCAGGTGCGCGACGACCTCGGTGTCGGTCTCGGACTCCAGTACGTGCCCGCGCTCGGCGAGCTCGGCCCGCAGCGCGGCGAAGTTCTCGATGATGCCGTTGTGGACGACGGCGACCCGGCCGGCGTTGTCCAGGTGCGGGTGGGCGTTGGCGTCGGTGGGGGCGCCGTGGGTGGCCCAGCGGGTGTGGCCGATACCGGCGGGACCGGCCGGCAGGGGCCGTTCATCGAGCATCTTCTCGAGGTTGGCCAGCTTGCCGGCCTTTTTGGCCGCGGCCAGGCCGCCGTCGGCGAGGACGGCGACGCCGGCCGAGTCGTAACCCCTGTACTCAAGCCGCTTGAGGCCTGCGATGACCACGTCGAGAGCGGACTGGCCGCCCACGTATCCAACGATTCCGCACATGGGGGACAGCGTAAGCGGTCCTCCTGGCCCGCCGTCAGATTCTCCCGCTGTCAGATCCGGGCGCGGTAGGCCCTCGTCGCCAGCGGGAAGAACACCGCCGCGATCGCCGCCGCCCAGATGAGGGCCCATATCGCCGGTGTGGCCACCGGACCGCCCGACATCAGCCCGCGTACGGCGTCGGCCAACCGGGTCACCGGGTTGACGTCGACCCAGGCCTTGAGCCAGCCCGGCATGGTGTCGGCGCGGACGAAGGCGCTGGAGGTGAAGGTCAGCGGCATCACGAGCACGAAGCCGAAGGTCATGACCTTCTCCGGCTCGTCGACCAGCATGCCGATCAGCACCGACACCCAGGACATGGCCAGCGCGAAGGCCAGCAGCAGCCCGAGCGCCCCCGCCACGCCCGGCACGCCGCCGTGCAGATCGAAGCCCAGGAGCGCGCCGAGAGCGAGCATCAGCAGCAGCGACCAGACCTGCTTGCCGAGATCGGCGACGACCCGCCCCAGCAGCGGGGCCGAGCGGGCGATCGGCAGCGAGCGCAGCCGGTCCAGGACGCCCTTGGTCAGGTCGACGTTCAGGCCCATCGCGGTGTTCATGGTCGCGAACAGGGCGTTCTGCACGATGAGCCCGGGGAGCGCGTACTGCAGATAGGCCTCCGGGGAGCCGGCCATCTGCCCGCCGAACACATAGGTGAACAGCAGCACGAACATGACCGGCTGGACGCTGAGGTCCATCAGCTCCATCGGGTTGTGCTTGATCTGGACCAGGTTCCGCCATGCGAGCGTGCCGGTCTGCTGCAGCGCGCTCATGCCGCCACCTCCACCGTGCCGCGCTGCCCGGTCAGCGACAGGAACACCTCGTCCAGGCTGGAGCGGCGCAGCGTCAGCTCGCTCACCCGCACCCCGGCCTCGTCCAGCGCCCGGACGATCGCGGGCATCAGCTCGGGATCGTTCACCGGCGCGGTGACCGCCCCCGCCGCCGTCCGCGCGGCGGGACCGGCCAGCACCGACACGATCGCGTACGTCTTCTCCAGCTCCTCCCCCGACAGCGGCCTGACCTGCAGCACCTGGCCGCCGACCTGCTCCTTCAGCCCGTCGGGCGTGCCGTTGGCGATGACCCGGCCGTGGTCGATGACGGCGATGTCGTCGGCGAGCCGGTCGGCCTCCTCCAGGTACTGGGTGGTCAGCAGCACGGTCGTGCCGTCGTCCACCAGGCCCCGGACCAGGTCCCACAGCTCGTTGCGGCTGTGCGGGTCCAGGCCGGTCGTCGGCTCGTCCAGGAAGAGGACCGCCGGGCGGCCGATGAGGCTGGCGGCGAGGTCGAGGCGGCGGCGCATGCCACCGGAGTACGTCTTGGCGGCCCGCCCGCCCGCGTCCTCCAGCTGGAAGTCGGCGAGCAGGCGGGTGGCCCGGGCGCGGGCCTCGCGGCGCGGGAGGCCGAGCAGACGGCCGATCATCAGCAGGTTCTCGTGGCCGGTGAGCATCTCGTCGACCGCCGCGTACTGCCCGGTCAGGCCGATCAGCTCGCGTACGGCATGGGCGTCCTTCACCACGTCGTGCCCGCCGACCAGCGCCCGGCCGCCGTCCGGCCGCAGCAGCGTGGCCAGGATCCGTACCGCCGTGGTCTTGCCGGCCCCGTTCGGGCCCAGCACGCCGAGCACGGTACCGGTGCGGGCGGCCAGGTCCACGCCGGACAGCGCGGTGGTCTCCTTGAAGCGTTTGGCCAGGCCCTCGGCCTGGATCGCGTAACTCATGGGCGCTGCTCCCCCTGATCCTCAACAACCTCGTCACTCTGTGTTACGAACCACTCTCTTCCCCACCACTGACAACGGGCTGACAGACCGCTGATACGTCCCCTCGCCCCCTGCGCGACAATGGGCCCGTGCCGCCGACGACGACCTCCGCCACCCAGCCGACCCCCTTCGTGGACCTCACCCGCGCCGAGTGGAGCGCCCTGCGCGACCGCACCCCGCTCCCCCTCTCGGCCGAGGAGGTCGAGCGCGTACGCGGTCTCGGCGACGTCATCGACCTCGCGGAGGTGGTGGACGTCTACCTCCCGCTCTCCCGGCTGCTCAACCTCTACGTCGGCGCCACCAGCGGGCTGCGCGGCGCCCTCAACACCTTCCTCGGCGACGCCGGCCGCAACGGCCACGGCGCCCAGTCCGGCACCCCCTTCGTCATAGGCGTGGCCGGCAGCGTCGCCGTCGGCAAGTCCACCGTCGCCCGGCTCCTCAAGGCCCTGCTCGCCCGCTGGCCCGAGCACCCCCGCGTCGAGCTCGTCACCACCGACGGCTTCCTGCTCCCCAAGGCCGAGCTCCAGGCCCGCGGCCTCATGACCCGCAAGGGCTTCCCCGAGTCCTACGACCGCCGCGCCCTCACCCGCTTCGTCGCCGACGTCAAAGCCGGCAAGGACGAGGTCACCGCCCCCGTCTACTCCCACCTCATCTACGACATCGTCCCCGACGAGCGCCTGGTCGTCCGCCGCCCCGACATCCTCATCGTCGAAGGCCTCAACGTCCTCCAGCCCGCCCTCCCCGGCTCCGACGGCCGCACGCGCGTCGGCCTCGCCGACTTCTTCGACTTCAGCGTCTACGTCGACGCGCGGACGGAGGACATCGAGCGCTGGTACCTCGACCGCTTCCGCAAGCTGCGCGAGACCGCCTTCCAGAACCCCCTGTCCTACTTCCACCGGTACACGGAGGTCTCCGAGACCGAGGCCATGGAATACGGCCGCCACACCTGGCGCACCATCAACGAGCCGAACCTGCGCGAGAACGTGCTCCCGACGCGGGGCCGCGCCACGCTTGTGCTCCGCAAGGGGCCGGAGCACAAGGTCCAGCGCCTCTCGCTGCGCAAGCTTTAGCGGTTGGGCCAGCCCGTTCCGCCTCAGGCGGACGGCCCACCCCCAACCGGCCCGTAGACGCAGCCGTAAGCTGCACCGCATGCTGCATCTGCGGATGATCGTCCCCGCCGACCGCACCGACACCGTCGTGGACCTCGTCGAGAGGACGACGGGCACGACGCACATCGCCGTGCTGCCCGGCGCCGCGCGCGTGCCGCAGGGCGACATCGTGCTGTGCGACGTGGCCCGGGAGGCCGCCGACGGCCTGCTGCGCTCGCTGCGCGAGCTGCGCATCGTGGAGGACGGGGCGATCGCGGTGGAGGACATCGACCTGTCGCTGTCGCGCCGGGCGGACCGGGCGGAGGAGGACGCGCCGGGCGAGGGGGCGGACGCGGTCCTGTGGGAGTCGCTGACGGAGGCCACCCACGAGGAGTCGACGCTGACCGTCACCTACCTGGCGTTCCTCGCCGTGGCGACGATGCTCGCGGCGTGCGGGGTGATGCTGGACAGCTCGATCCTGATCGTGGGGGCGATGGTGGTGGGCCCGGAGTTCGGGCCGCTGGCGGGGGTGTGCACGGCGCTGGTGCAGCGTCACCCGAGGCTGGCGTTGCGGTCGTCGGTGGCGCTGCTGGTGGGTTTCCCGGTGGCGATGGTGCTGACCGGCGGCTTCAACTACCTGATGAACCTTCTGGGGGTGTTCAGCGAGGCGCAGTTCGCCGCCCCGCACCCCTCCACCGAGTTCATCTGGCAGCCGGACGCCAGCTCGTTCGTCGTGGCGTTCCTGGCCGGCATCGCGGGAATCCTGTCCCTCACCTCGGCCAAGTCGGGGGCGCTCGTGGGCGTGGCGATCTCCGTGACGACGGTCCCCGCGGCGGCGAACGCCGCGCTCGCGCTCTCCTACGGCGATTACGCGGAGCTGTGGGGCTCCTCGCTCCAGCTGCTGGTCAACCTCGCGGGGATCGTCGTGGCGGGCGTGCTCACGCTGCTCGCCCAGAAGTGGTTCTGGGCGAGACAACGCGGCCCCGCAACCTAGCCCAGCTCGGACTTCACCACGTCGGCGAGCCGCGCCGCGACCGAGCGGGCGTGGTCGATGTCGGCCGCCTCGACCATGACGCGTACCAGCGGCTCGGTGCCCGAGGAGCGCAGCAGGACGCGGCCGGTGGTGCCCAGTTCGGCCTCGGCCTCGGCGACGGCGGAGGCGAGCTCGGTGGAGGTGGAGACACGGGTCTTGTCGACGTCGCGCACATTGACCAGCACCTGGGGAAGCCTGGTCATGACGGCGGCCAGCTCGCCGAGCGGGCGGCCGGTGGCGGCGACGCGGGCGGCCAGCAGCAGCCCGGTGAGGGTGCCGTCACCCGTCGTGGCGTGGTCGAGGATGATGACGTGGCCGGACTGCTCGCCGCCGAGCGCGTAGCCCTTGGCCTTCATCTCCTCCAGGACGTAGCGGTCGCCGACCGCCGTCTGGACGAGCTCGATGCCCTCGCGTTCCATGGCCAGCTTGAAGCCGAGGTTGGACATGACGGTCCCGACCACGGTGTTCTCGCGCAGCTGCCCCGTCTCGCGCATCGCCAGGGCCAGGACGGCCAGGATCTGGTCGCCGTCGACCTCCTCGCCCGCCGCGTCGACGGCGAGGCAGCGGTCGGCGTCGCCGTCGTGGGCGATGCCGAGGTCGGCGCCGTGTTCGAGGACGGCGGCCTTGAGGAGGTCGAGGTGGGTGGAGCCGCAGCCGTCGTTGATGTTGAGGCCGTCCGGATCGGCGCCGATGGTGACGACCGTGGCACCGGCCCGGGTGAAGGCCTCCGGGGAGACGTGGGCGGCGGCGCCGTGGGCCTCGTCCAGGACGACCTTCACGCCGTCCAGGCGGTTCGGCAGGACGCTGCCCAGGTGGGCCACGTAGTCCTCGAAGCCCTCGGCGTAGTCGCGCACCCGGCCGACGCCGGAGCCGGTGGGGCGGTCCCAGGGGGCGCCGGTGCGGTGCTCGTCGTAGACCGCCTCGATACGGTCCTCCAGCTCGTCGGCGAGCTTGTGGCCGCCGCGGGCGAAGAACTTGACGCCGTTGTCCGGCATGGCGTTGTGGCTCGCGGAGAGCATCACGCCGAGGTCGGCGCCCAGCGCGCCGGTGAGATGCGCCACCGCCGGGGTGGGCAGCACACCGACCCGCAGGACGTCCACGCCCGCGCTCGCCAGGCCCGCGACGACCGCCGCTTCCAGGAACTCTCCGGACGCCCGCGGATCACGCCCCACCACGGCCACCGGCCGGTGGCCCTCGAAGGTGCCCGCCTCGGCCAGCACATGCGCCGCCGCGACCGACAGGCCGAGCGCGAGCTCGGCCGTCAGATCGGCGTTGGCGACGCCGCGCACACCGTCCGTACCGAAGAGTCGTCCCACAGTGAATCCTCCGAGTCTGCCTTTGGCTGCGGCTCCTGGGCGTCCCCCCAGGTACCTCAGTTCCTCAGATATACGCCCCGCCGCCCGAAACGCGTACGCCCCGGAGGCGCACAAAGTGCCTCCGGGGCGTACGGCGCAAAGCGGGCGCGATTTAGCGCTTGCTGTACTGCGGCGCCTTACGGGCCTTCTTCAGACCGGCCTTCTTGCGCTCGACCGTGCGGTCGTCACGGGTCAGGAAGCCGGCCTTCTTGAGCGCGCCGCGGTTGTTGTCCGCGTCCGCCTCGTTCAGGGCGCGGGCGACACCGAGGCGCAGGGCGCCGGCCTGGCCGGAGATGCCGCCACCGCTGATGCGGGCGACGACGTCGTAACGGCCGTCGAGCTCAAGGATCTTGAACGGCTCGTTGACTTCCTGCTGGTGCACCTTGTTGGGGAAGTAACCCTCAAGGGTGCGACCGTTGACCTTCCACTTGCCGGTGCCCGGGACGATCCGGACACGGGCGACGGACTCCTTGCGGCGGCCGGTGCCGGCAGCCGGCTGCGGGTCGCCGAAGCGGCCCGCGAGAGACTCGGAGGTGTACTCCTCCGGGATCTCGATGTTCTCGACGATCTCAACGACCTCGGCGGTCTCGACGATTTCGTCGGTCTCGACGACGCCGGCCTCGGGGGTGGTCTCAGCCACGATTCTCCTCAGATTCTTTCTGTGCAGTTGGTGTGGCTGGGACTAGCCCTGCGCGACCTGGGTGATCTCGAACGGGACCGGCTGCTGCGCGGCGTGGGGGTGCTCGGAGCCCGAGTACACCTTCAGCTTGGAGAGCATCTGACGGCCCAGGGTGTTCTTCGGGATCATGCCCTTGATGGCCTTTTCGACGGCCTTCTCCGGGTTCTTGTCCAGCAGCTCGTCGTAACGGACGGAGCGCAGACCACCCGGGAAGCCGGAGTGGCGGTATGCCAGCTTCTGGGTCTTCTTGTTGCCGGACAGGTGCACCTTGTCGGCGTTGATGATGATGACGAAGTCACCGGTGTCAACGTGAGGCGCGTAATACGGCTTGTGCTTGCCCCGGAGGAGGTTCGCTGCCTGAGTGGCCAGACGGCCCAGGACAACGTCCTGCGCGTCAATGACGTGCCACTGGCGCTGGACATCGCCGGGCTTGGGGCTGAACGTACGCGCGGTCATAGCCTTCGCTTCTTCAGTGAGTGGGTCCTGACAAGGCCACCCGGACGATCACGACAGTCTTGTCGCCTGCGGCGACGCATACCGCGGTGGCGAACACTGGTCATCGGCCCGGTGGACCGGCGTAACGGCCTCTCACGTGAGAACGAGCAAGCCAATACGCATAACGAACCAGTAGCTTACCCGGCCCGCCACGGGCGGGTCAAAACGCGGGCGTCCCGGCCGACGCGGTGCCACGCCGCAGGGGTTCTCGTGCGTTCCCGGCCGCGAGCCCGTCGTGCCTTCTCGCGCAGTTCCCCGCGCCCCTTCAGAGCCCGGCAGGGGCGCGGGGAACTGCGCGAGAAGCGTCGACTGCCCGCAGAGGCCGCGTACGGAACGGAAACCCGCCGTTGCGGTACGGGATCGGGACCCGGCTGCCCGCCCGTGCGGGGTTGCTCGCGCAGTTCCCCGCGCCCCTACGGGCGCTCGCGCACGACCCGCGCCTCGTCCCAGACCGGCTCCGTGGACTCGCGCACCAGGCCGTCCGACCCGAAGACCAGGTAGCGGTCGAAGGACCGCGCGAACCAGCGGTCGTGGGTTACGGCGAGCACCGTGCCGTCCCGATCCCCACCGCCGCCCTCGCACCGCTCGGCCCCAAGGGGCCTCCCGGGCTTCGACCGGCTGCGCCGAACGCCGTCCGGCGAGCCGCGGCCGGCCTCTACCGCTCACGCGCCACCCGCGCCTCGTCCCAGACCGGCTCCGTGGACTCGCGTACCAGGCCGTCCGACCCGAAGACCAGGTAGCGGTCGAAGGACCGCGCGAACCAGCGGTCGTGGGTTACGGCGAGCACCGTGCCGTCGTAGGCCTCCAGGCCGTCCTGGAGGGCCTCCGCGGACTCCAGGTCAAGGTTGTCCGTCGGCTCGTCCAGAAGCAGCGCTGTGGTGCCCTGGAGCTCCAGGAGGAGGATCTGGAAGCGGGCCTGCTGGCCGCCGGAGAGCTGGTCGAAGCGCTGGTCGCCCTGGCGCTCCAGTTCGTAGCGGCGCAGGGCGCCCATCGCCTTGCCCCGGTCGCGGGCGTGCTCGGTCCACAGGATGTCGACGAGGGTGCGCCCGAGCAGTTCGGGGTGGGCGTGGGTCTGGGCGAAGTGCCCGGGGACCACCCGGGCGCCGAGCTTCCAGGTACCGGTGTGGGCCACCGCCTCCCCCGCGAGCAGCCGCAGGAAGTGCGACTTGCCGGAGCCGTTCGACCCCAGCACGGCCACCCGCTCGCCGTAGTAGACCTCCAGGTCGAACGGCTTCATGAGGCCGGTGAGTTCCAGCCGCTCACAGGTGACGGCCCGCACACCGGTACGGCCGCCGGAGAGCCGCATGGAGATGTTCTGCTCGCGCGGCGGCTCCTGCGGCGGGCCGGCGTCCTCGAAGCGGCGCAGGCGGGTCTGGGCGGCGTGGTAGCGCGAGGCCATGTCGGGGCTGATCGCGGCCTGCTGGCGCAGCGTGAACATGAGCTTCTTCAGCTTCGCGTGTTCCTCGTCCCAGCGCCGTCGCAGTTCCTCGAAGCGCGCGAAGCGCTCCTTGCGGGCCGCGTGGTACGTGGCGAAGCCGCCGCCGTGCACCCACACATCGGACCCGGCCGGGCCCGGCTCGACGCTGATGATCTTCTCCGCCGAGCGGTCCAGGAGCTCCCGGTCGTGGGAGACGAACAGCACCGTCTTCTTGGTCTGCCGGAGCTGCTCCTCCAGCCAGCGCTTGCCGGGGACGTCCAGGTAGTTGTCCGGCTCGTCCAGCAGCAGGACCTCGTCCGTGCCGCGCAGCAGGGACTCCAGGACCAGCCGTTTCTGCTCGCCGCCGGACAGCGTGCGCACCTCGCGCCACTGCGCCCGCTCGTACGGGACGCCCAGCGCGGCCATCGTGCACATGTCCCAGACCGTCTCGGCCTCGTAGCCGTGCGCCTCCGCCCAGTCGCTGAGCGCGTGGGCGTACGCCATCTGCGCGGGCTCGTCGTCCTGCGCCATGATCGCCAGCTCGGCGGCGTCCACGGCCTTGGCCGCCGTACGGATCCTCGGCGGGGCCACCGACACCAGCAGGTCGCGCACGGTGCGGTCGTCCCGGACCGAGCCGACGAACTGCGGCATGACGCCGAGCCCGCCGCTCACGCTCACCGAGCCGCCGTGCGGCTTGAGCTCCCCGGCGATCAGCCTCAGCAGGGTCGTCTTGCCCGCGCCGTTGGCCCCCACCAAGGCGACGGACCCGCCTTCCGCGACCCGGAACGAGACGTCGCCGAGCAGCACCCGCCCGTCCGGCAGGTAGTACTCCAGGTGTGCCGCCTCAAGATGTCCCATGCCGTGGATTGTCGCCGGGGTGGAGCGTTGCGACCAAACGGGTTTTGAGGTCAATAGAATCCGCGCCATGACCTTAGGGCCGCAGCAGCCGCACAACCACCGTCAGGACCGGCCGGACCAGCCGGATCGGCCGGACTGGGCGGCGCTCGCCGAGCGCTCCGAGGCACGGGCGAGACGGCGCAAGCGGCGGATGCGCACCGGGGGCGCGGCGCTGGCCGGCCTCGCGACGGCCGCCGTCGTGGCCACGGCCGTGGCCGGCTCCTCCCACCACGCGGAACCCGTCGCCACCGCCACCGCCACCGCCACCGTGCTCCTGCCACCCCGGACATCCGCGCTGGACATCCTCTCCAGCGCCGAGAAGGACACGGCGCCGCTCAGCACCGCCACGCTCTTCCCCGGCAGGAAGCTCCTCACTGCCGGCCGCACCTTCGCCAGGACGGCCACCGCCCGGACCGGCAACTGCTCGTCCGCCGCCGCGAGCAGCCTGTCCACCGCCCTGGCCAGGAACGGCTGCCGCCAGCTCTTCCGTGCCACCTTCACGGAGGGCACGGTCGCCGTCACCGTCGGCATCGCGGTCTTCGACAACGCGGCACAGGCCGGGAAGGCCCGGGACACCACCCAGTACCTCCGCCCCCTCGCCGACGGCGGAGCCACCGACTTCTGCCGCAACGTGGCCTGCCGCCTCACCTCCAGCTCGATCGGCCGCTACGCGTACTACACGATCGGCGGCCTGAGGAACGGCCGGACCATCACCCCGGACGACACCAGGGCCGACACAGCGGCCAGAACCGCCGCCAAGGCCGTCTCCGACTTCGCCTTCGCCCAGATCAGCCGGCGCGGCCTCGACCAGGCGGGGGCCGCCGCTAGGCCGTGACACACCCCGGGAGCGTCCGCATGTTGCGGGCCTCCTTGTTACGGGCCGCCAGCAGCTCGTCCGCC
The DNA here is from genome assembly GCF_045040445.1 of Streptomyces sp. NBC_01537. NCBI lineage: Bacteria > Bacillati > Actinomycetota > Actinomycetes > Kitasatosporales > Streptomycetaceae > Streptomyces > Streptomyces sp. NBC_01537. Next base: position 3,903,973 of record NZ_CP109392.1, read on the forward strand.
GGGTACCCGACCTCCTCCAGCGTCAGCCCGTGCGGCCGGACCACATTGACCGCCGAGTGCCGCACGCGCCCCGCCAGCACCTCTCCGGGGAATTCCACCGGCCGGTGCCCGTCGCCGACCAGGATCATCGCGCCGACCAGCGCCCGCACCATGTTGTGGCAGAAGGCGTCGGCCCGGACCGTCGCCACGGCCAGGCCGTCGGCATCCCGCTCCCAGTACAGCTCCAGCAGCGTACGGATGGTCGTCGCGCCCTCGCGCTTCTTGCAGTACGCCGCGAAGTCGTGCTCCCCGAGCAGCCTGCGCGCGGCCTCGTTCATCAGCTCCACATCCACCGGCCGGTCGTGCCACAGCACGTGCCCGCGCAGCAGCGGGTCGACGCCGCCGGGGTGATCGCCGACCCGGTAGGCGTAGCGCCGCCAGATCGCCGCGAAGCGCGCGTTGAAGCCGTGCGGGGCCTCGCTGACCCGCCACACACGGACGTCCCAGGGGAGCTTGCCGGCGAGCCGGCGCAGCAGTTTTTCCCCCTGCGCATGCCAGACATCCTCGGGAAGGTCGACATGCGCAACCTGCCCTCGCGCGTGCACTCCGGCGTCCGTACGCCCCGCGACCGTCAGGTCGACCGGGTCCGGCAGCCGCAGCACGGTCTGGATGGCCGACTCCAGCTCGCCCTGGACGGTCCGCCGGGCGCGCTGCTTGGCCCAGCCGGAGAATTCGGCCCCGTCGTAGGACAGGTCGAGGCGCACCCGTACGAAGCCGGGCTCCACGTCATCGCTCACGAGCAGATCCTCTCAAAAAAAGGAAGCGGGCCCGCCCCCAGCAGAACTGGGTGCGGGCCCGCTCAGGAGACCTGGATCAGGCTTCCTTGGACTCCTCGGCCGGAGCGGCGTCCTCGACGACCTCGGCCTCGGCCTCGGGCTTGGCGTCCTCGACGACCTCCGCCTTGGCGTCGGCCTCCTTCACCGCGCGCTTGGTCGCGGCCTCGGCCTCGCCGGTCGCCTCCTGGGCGACGGTGAGGGCCTCCACCAGCTCGATGACCGCCATCGGGGCGTTGTCGCCACGACGGTTGCCGATCTTCGTGATGCGGGTGTAGCCACCGGGGCGGTTCTCGTAGCGAGGCGCGATCTCGGTGAAGAGGGTGTGGACGATGCCCTTGTCGGTGATCGTCTGCAGCACCAGGCGACGGTTGTGGATGTCGCCCTTCTTCGCCTTGGTGATCAGGCGCTCCGCGACCGGACGCAGACGGCGCGCCTTGGCCTCGGTGGTGGTGATGCGGCCGTGCTCGAAGAGCGACTTCGCGAGGTTCGCGAGGAGCAGCTTCTCGTGCGCAGCGCTGCCGCCCAGACGGGCGCCCTTGGCGGGCTTCGGCATGGTGTTTCTCCTAGGTGTCTGCCCCGGCCGTATCAGGTACCGGAGTCAGTATCCGAGCGAGCGGTCGCCCGCCCGGAAGGGGCGCGGGGAACTGCGCGACAAGCCACAGCGCACCCGCACCCAAGGAATTCGGCGTCCTCGCGGAGCGCCTAGTACTGCTCGGTCTCCACGAAGCCGGCGTCCACGTCGTCGTCGGCGCCGAAGGCGTCCGCGGCGGCGGTGGGGTCGAATCCGGGCGGGCTGTCCTTGAGGGCCAGGCCCATGCCGGCCAGCTTCGCCTTGACCTCGTCGATCGACTTCGCACCGAAGTTGCGGATGTCGAGCAGGTCCGCCTCGGAACGTGCCACGAGCTCACCCACGGAGTGGATGCCCTCGCGCTTGAGGCAGTTGTACGAACGGACGGTGAGCTCGAGCTCCTCGATCGGGAGCGCGAGGTCCGCCGCCAGAGCGGCGTCCGTCGGGGACGGGCCCATGTCGATGCCCTCGGCGTCGACGTTGAGCTCGCGGGCCAGGCCGAACAGCTCGACCAGGGTCTTGCCGGCCGAGGCCATCGCGTCACGCGGGCGCATGGCCTGCTTGGTCTCGACGTCGACGATCAGCTTGTCGAAGTCGGTGCGCTGCTCGACACGGGTCGCCTCGACCTTGTACGTGACCTTGAGCACCGGGCTGTAGATGGAGTCGACCGGGATACGGCCGATCTCCTGGCCCTGCTGCTTGTTCTGCACCGCGGAGACGTAGCCGCGACCGCGCTCGACGGTCAGCTCCATCTCCAGCTTGCCCTTGGCGTTCAGGGTGGACAGAACCAGGTCGGGGTTGTGCACCTCGACACCGGCCGGGGGCGCGATGTCGGCGGCGGTGACCACACCCGGGCCCTGCTTGCGCAGGTACATCACGACCGGCTCGTCGTGCTCCGAGGAGACGACCAGTTGCTTGATGTTGAGGATGAGGTCGGTGACGTCCTCCTTGACGCCCGGCACGGTGGTGAACTCGTGCAGGACCCCGTCGATCCGGATGCTGGTGACAGCGGCACCGGGGATCGAGGAGAGGAGCGTACGGCGGAGCGAGTTGCCGAGGGTGTAGCCGAAGCCCGGCTCCAGCGGCTCGATCACGAACCGGGAGCGGAATTCGTCGACGACCTCTTCGGTCAACGAGGGGCGCTGAGCGATCAGCATGTTGTGTCAGACCTTCCAGTCTTCGGCACCCACTATTTGATGCCGTAAGTACAGACTACGGGCGGTACGGCGCTTGCACGTCGTACCGCCCGCAACAACGCATCGCGACCCGGAGGGTCAGACGCGGCGGCGCTTCGGCGGACGGCAGCCGTTGTGCGGGGTGGGGGTGACGTCCTGGATCGAGCCGACCTCGAGGCCGGTGGCCTGGAGGGAGCGGATCGCGGTCTCACGGCCGGAGCCGGGACCCTTGACGAAGACGTCGACCTTGCGCATGCCGTGCTCCTGCGCGCGGCGGGCGGCCGACTCGGCGGCCATCTGCGCGGCGAAGGGGGTGGACTTGCGCGAGCCCTTGAAGCCCACGTGGCCGGCGGAGGCCCAGGAGATCACGTTGCCCGAGGGGTCCGTGATCGAGACGATCGTGTTGTTGAACGTGCTCTTGATGTGGGCGTGCCCGTGAGCGACGTTCTTCTTTTCCTTGCGGCGCACCTTCTTGGCAGCGCCCTGACGACCCTTGGGGGGCATCTATTTCTCCTACGGGGAGGTGATCGGTCCTACAGCGCAAGACCGCTGATGAGCGTCCGGCTGAGGACTACTTCTTGCCCGGCTTCTTCTTACCGGCGATGGCGCGACGCGGGCCCTTGCGGGTGCGGGCGTTGGTGTGGGTCCGCTGACCGTGCACCGGCAGGCCGCGACGGTGGCGCAGACCCTGGTAGCAGCCGATCTCGACCTTGCGGCGGATGTCCGCCTGGATCTCGCGACGGAGGTCACCCTCGGTCTTGAAATTGGCGTCCACGTACTCGCGGAGCTTGACGAGGTCTTCCTCGGCAAGGTCGCGAACACGCGTGTCCGGGTTCACACCGGTGTTCTTCAGGGTCTCCTGCGCACGGGTGAGCCCGATGCCGAAGACGTAGGTGAGGGCGATCTCCACGCGCTTCTCGCGCGGGAGGTCAACGCCTGCAAGGCGTGCCATTCATGGCTCCTGTTGATTCGGAGGTTTTCCGCAGCACCGCTCCCGGGACCTTCCCCGGGTCCCCGGCCTCCGCCGGGGGTGTCGTCCCCTTCGTTGTGCGAGGACGGGTGACTGCGTATGTACGTTTTGTGCGTCGCGCGAAGAACTGCGAGGTGGTGCAGGTGGTCGTACGTCAGCCCTGGCGCTGCTTGTGGCGCAGGTTGTCGCAGATGACCATGACCCGACCGTGGCGGCGGATCACCTTGCACTTGTCGCAGATCTTCTTGACGCTCGGCTTGACCTTCATGGGATTCAGGTTCTCCGGGTCGTGAGATCTACTACTAGGTACTACTTGTAGCGGTAGACGATCCGTCCGCGCGTCAGGTCGTACGGAGACAGCTCCACGACGACCCGGTCATCCGGGAGGATGCGGATGTAGTGCATACGCATCTTGCCGCTGATGTGCGCGAGGACCTTGTGACCGTTCTGAAGCTCCACCTTGAACATTGCGTTCGGCAGAGACTCGATCACGGTGCCCTCGATTTCGATGGCGCCTTGCTTCTTGGCCATGTCCTGCTTTCGGGATCGGCTACCTTGATCGGCCCGCGACACGCCAAAAGCATGCGAGAGCCGACGTGTCAGTCTACGTCAGCCCATCCTGAAAGACGAATCCGTGCCCATGAGCATGCCCCCCGAGCGTGATCGTTAAGCCAGCACATCCGGCTTAGGCCAGCGGGTCCGGCGCCGCCGTCACGCCGTACTCGGCGAGCTTCGCCTTGCCGCCGAAGACTCCTCTTCACGCCGCCCTCGCGGGCGCTTCGCTGGCTTCGAGCGGCTGCGCCGGCCTCCGACCGGCGACCCGGGCTTGAGCCACACCCACGTAAGCCCCAGCGCTACGCCAGCGGATCCGGCGCCGCCGTCACGCCGTACTCGGCCAGCTTCGCCTTGCCGCCGAAGACTCCTCTTCACGCCGCCCTCGCGGGCGCTTCGCTGGCTTCGAGCGGCTGCGCCGGCCTCCGACCGGCGACCCGGGCTTGAGCCACACCCACGTAAGCCCCAGCGCTACGCCAGCGGATCCGGCGCCGCCGTCACGCCGTACTCGGCCAGCTTCGCCTTGCCACCGTCCACGGCGGTCAGGACGAGCGGTCCGTCCTCCGTCAGGGCGATGGAGTGCTCCCAGTGAGAGGACCAGGTCCCGTCGTTCGTCTTGACGGTCCACTCGTCCTCAAGGACGTGCGTCAGCGGTGTGCCGAGGCTCACCATCGGCTCGATGGCCAGGCAGACACCGGGCACCAGCTTGATGCCGCGCCCGCGCTTGCGGTTGACGTAGTTCAGGAGGTGGGGGTCCATGTGCATCTCGGTGCCGATGCCGTGGCCGCCGTACTCCTCGATGATGCCGTACTTGCCGCCGCCGGGCTTGGGCTGGCGGCGGATGTAGGCCTCGATGGCGCGGGAGATGTCGACAAGACGGTCGCCCTTGCGGAAAGCGGCGATGCCGGCCCACATGGACTCCTCGGTGACGCGGCTGAGCTCGACCAGCTCCGGCGCGTGACCGGTGCCCACGAAGGCGGTGTACGCGGCGTCGCCGTGCCAGCCGTCGACGACGGCGCCGCAGTCGATGGAGATGATGTCGCCGTCCTTGAGGACGGTCGCCGTGTCGGGGATGCCGTGGACGACGACGTCGTTGACCGAGGTGCAGATGGTCGCGGGGAAGCCGCCGTAGCCGAGGAAGTTCGACTTGGCGCCGTGGTCGGCGAGGACCTTGCGGGCCGCGTCGTCCAGGTCCTTGGTGGTGGCGCCGGGGACGGCCACCTCGCGGGTCACCTCATGGATGGCCGCGACGACAAGACCCGCCGCCCGCATCTTCGCGATCTGCTCGGGGTTCTTGATCTCGACCATCGGGCTCTTGCCTCTCCGCTTCCGGGTCAACGTCTCTGTTAATTCTGCCGCAACCATCAATTGAGGCACCCCGACGGTGAGCAACCACGGCCGCGAGAGCGGCGGCGGTTAGCCGCAGGAAGGGGTACGGCCGCGGCGCCAAAGGGAGGCACCGCGGCCGGTTCGCACTACGTGCGCAACGTACGGATTACTTGCTGTCGTCCTTGTCGCGGTCCCGCAGCGCTTCCATCGAGCGCGCGGTGACCTCGGCCACCGGCCCCAGCGCGGAGATCGTGATCACCAGATCCTGCGACCGGTAGTAGTCGATGATCGGCTCGGTCTCGCGGTGGTAGACCTCCAGCCGCCGCCGGACCGTCTCCTCGGTGTCGTCGTCGCGCTGGTAGAGCTCGCCGCCGCACTCGTCGCAGACGCCCTCGGCCTTGGGCTTCTTGTACTCGACGTGGAAGGTGTGGCTGCTGTCCTGCCGGCAGGTACGGCGGCCGGCGATGCGCCGGACCACCTCCTCCTCCGGGACCTCCAGGTCGAGCACCGCGTCCAGCGCGATGCCCTCGTCCTTGAGGATCCGGTCGAGCGCTTCGGCCTGGGTGAGGTTGCGCGGGAAGCCGTCGAGCAGGAAGCCGTGCGAGGCGTCCGGCTGCTCCCAGCGGTCCTTGGCCATACCGATGGTGACCTCGTCCGGCACCAGGTCGCCGGCCTTCATGTAGGCCTGCGCCTGCTTGCCGAGCGGCGTCCCCTGGCTGATGTTGGCGCGGAAGAGGTCGCCCGTGGAAATGTGCGGGATCGACAGGTTCCTGGCAAGGTACGCGGCCTGCGTACCCTTGCCCGCCCCAGGGGGGCCGACGAGGACAATGCGCATCAGCGGAGGAACCCTTCGTAATTACGCTGCTGAAGCTGGCTCTCGATCTGCTTCACGGTCTCCAGACCCACACCCACGATGATCAGGATGCTCGTCCCGCCGAACGGGAAGTTCTGGTTCGCGTTGAACAGCACCAGCGCCACGGTGGGCACCAGGGCGATCAGACCCAGGTACATCGCCCCCGGCCACGTGATCCGATTGAGCACGTAGCTGAGGTACTCAGCAGTGGGTCGACCAGCCCGGATACCCGGGATGAACCCACCATACTTCTTCATGTTGTCGGCGACTTCCTCGGGGTTGAACGAGATAGCCACGTAGAAGAAGGCGAAGAAGACGATCAGCAGGAAGTACGTGGTGATGTAAATCGGGTGGTCACCCTTGACCAGGTTGTCCTTTACCCAGGTGGCCCAGCTCGCGGTGGATCCGCTGAACTGCACGACCAGCGACGGGATGTAGAGGAGCGACGAGGCGAAGATGACGGGAATCACACCCGCCTGGTTGACCTTCAAGGGGATGTAAGTGGACGTACCGCCGTAGGACCGGCGGCCGATCATGCGCTTCGCGTACTGGACCGGGATCCGGCGCTGCGCCTGCTCGACGAAGACCACGAGGCCGACCATCACCAGGCCGATGAGGATCACCGCACCGAATTCGACCCAGCCGTCCGCGATCTTGCCGGACTTCTTGATCGCCCACAGGGCGCTGGGGAAGCCGGCCGCGATGGAGACGAACATCAGGATCGACATGCCGTTGCCGATGCCGCGGTCGGTGATGAGCTCACCGAGCCACATGATGACGGCGGTGCCCGCGGTCATGGTGACGACCATGGTGATCGTGGTGAAGATCGACTGGTCCGGCACGATCAGGCTGGCGCTGGTGCAGGTGGAGAACAGGCTGCCGGAGCGGGCGGTGGCGACCAGGCCGGTGCCCTGCAGGATGGCGAGCGCGACCGTCAGATAACGCGTGTACTGCGTGATCTTCGTGGTGCCGGCCTGCCCCTCCTTCTTGAGGGCTTCCAGGCGCGGGATGACCACGGTCAGCAGCTGCAGGATGATGCTCGCCGTGATGTACGGCATGATCCCGAGCGCGAAGATGGTCAGCTGGAGCAGCGCGCCGCCACTGAACAGGTTGACCAGGCCGAAGAGCCCCTGGTTGCCGCCGACCTGCTTGATGCAGTCATTGACCACCTGGTAGTCCACGCCAGGTACCGGGATATGAGCTCCCAGCCGGTAGATCACCATGATGGCCAGCGTGAACAGCAGCTTTTTGCGCAGGTCGGGCGTCCTGAACGCCCGGGCGAACGCGGTGAGCACGGTGCCTCCTGCGACCCCCGCGCCGTGCGCGGTAGGTGACGACAACGAATGAATGGGTTAGCACGGCCCGCGAGAGCACACAGGCTTCGCGAGACTAGCAGTTCCGCCACCTTACCGGCGGGGAACCTCGGCTAGGAACGCACAACCGGGGATGCCCCACACAAAATGTGGAACATCCCCGGTTGAGGAGTCACTGTCGGGCTCAGATGAGCTCGGTGACGGTGCCGCCGGCGGCGACGATCTTCTCCTGGGCGGAGCCGGAGACGGCGTCAACCGTCACCTGCAGCGCCACGGAGACCTCGCCGGTGCCGAGCACCTTGACGAGCTGGTTCTTGCGAACCGCGCCCTTGGCGACCAGATCGGCCACCGTGACCTCTCCACCCTCGGGGTAGAGAGCGCCGAGCTTGTCCAGGTTGACGACCTGGTACTCGGTGCGGAACGGGTTCTTGAAGCCCTTGAGCTTCGGCAGGCGCATGTGGAGGGGCATCTGCCCGCCCTCGAAGCGCGCGGGAACCTGGTAACGGGCCTTGGTGCCCTTGGTGCCACGACCGGCCGTCTTGCCCTTGGACGCCTCGCCACGACCCACGCGGGTCTTGGCGGTCTTGGCGCCCGGAGCCGGACGGAGGTTGTGGATGTGCAGCGGGTTCTCACCCATGTCAGTCAACCTCCTCGACCGTGACGAGGTGGCGGACGGTCTGGACCATGCCGCGGATCTCCGGGCGGTCCTCCTTGACCACCACGTCGTTCAGGCGCTTGAGCCCGAGCGAACGCAGGGTGTCACGGTGGTTCTGCTTGCTACCGATGTAGGACTTCGTCTGCGTGACCTTGAGGCGAGCCATTACGCACCCACCCCGGCACGAGCACGCAGCAGGGCTGCGGGCGCGACGTCCTCCAGCGGCAGGCCGCGGCGGGCGGCGATCTCCTCGGGGCGCTGAAGGCCCTGAAGAGCGGCCACCGTGGCGTGCACGATGTTGATCGCGTTCGACGATCCGAGCGACTTCGACAGGATGTCGTGGACGCCTGCGCACTCGAGCACGGCACGCACCGGGCCACCGGCGATAACGCCGGTACCGGGGGAAGCCGGCTTGAGCATGACGACGCCCGCAGCCTTCTCGCCCTGGATCGGGTGAGGAATGGTGCCCTGGATACGGGGGACCTTGAAGAAGTGCTTCTTGGCCTCCTCAACACCCTTGGCGATGGCGGCCGGCACCTCCTTGGCCTTGCCGTAACCGACACCGACGGTGCCGTCACCATCGCCCACCACGACCAGCGCGGTGAAGCTGAAGCGACGACCACCCTTCACAACCTTGGCGACGCGGTTGATCGCGACAACACGCTCGACGTAAGCGGTCTTCTCGGCCTGCTGGCCGCCGTCCCGCCGGTCCTTGCGCTCTCGCCGCTCGCCGCCACCGGCACCGCTTCCGCGGCGCTGGGGTCCAGCCATTGGAATTACCTCTCCTCGTTGTTTCCGCTAGCTACGAGCGGACTCAGAACTTGAGCCCGGCTTCGCGGGCGGCGTCCGCCAGGGCGGCGATGCGCCCGGCGTACTGGTTGCCGCCACGGTCGAAGACGACAGTCTCGACGCCCTTGGCCTTCGCACGCTCGGCCACAAGCTGGCCGACCTGCTTCGCCTTGGCGCTCTTGTCGCCTTCGCCGCCGCGGATGGACGCGTCGAGGGTCGACGCCGACGCGAGCGTGTGGCCCGCGATGTCGTCGATGACCTGAGCCGTGATACCGCGGTTGGAGCGGGTAACGACCAGGCGCGGGCGCTCTTCCGTACCGGAGATCCGCTTGCGGACCCGGATGTGGCGGCGCTTGAGGGCTGCGCCCTTGTACGCCTTGCCCTTGGCGATCTTTACACCGTATGCCATGGCTTACTTACCCGCCTTTCCGACCTTGCGGCGGATGACTTCGCCCTCGTACTTGACGCCCTTGGCCTTGTACGGGTCGGGCTTCCGCAGCTTGCGGATGTTCGCGGCAACCTCGCCGACCTTCTGCTTGTCGATGCCCTCGACCGAGAACCGGGTGGGGTTCTCGACCTTGAAGGAGATGCCCTCGGGGGCCTCGACAAGGATCGGGTGGCTGTAGCCCAGGGCGAACTCCAGGTTGGAGCCCTTCGCCTGGACGCGGTAGCCGACACCGCTGATTTCGAGCTTCTTCACGTAGCCCGCGGTCACGCCGGTGATCATGTTCGCCACCAGCGTGCGGGACAGGCCGTGCAGGGCCTTGTTCAGACGCTCGTCGTTGGGGCGGGTCACCTGCAGGGTGCCGTCCTCGCCCTTGGCGATCTCGATCGGCGCGGCAACGGTGTGGGAAAGGGAGCCCTTGGGACCCTTTACCGAGACCGTCCGGCCATCGATGGTGACGTCCACGCCGGCGGGAACCGGGATGGGCAGCCGTCCAATACGCGACATTGCTGTTCCTCCTGTTCCCGGGTTACCAGACGTAGGCGAGGACTTCTCCGCCTACACCCTTCTTGGCAGCCTGCTGGCCGGTGAGGAGACCGTGGGACGTGGAGATGATCGCCACGCCCAGGCCGCCGAGCACCTTCGGCAGGTTGGTGGACTTTGCGTAGACCCGCAGACCGGGCTTGCTGATGCGCTTGATGCCGGCGATCGAGCGCTCGCGGTTCGGGCCGAACTTCAGGTCGACGGTGAGGTTCTTGCCGACCTCGGCGTCCTCGACCTTCCAGCCGGAGATGTAACCCTCCTGCTGGAGGATTTCCGCGATGTGCGACTTGATCTTGCTGAACGGCATGGTGACTTCATCGTGGTACGCGGAGTTCGCGTTCCGCAGACGCGTCAGCATGTCTGCGATCGGGTCAGTCATGGTCATGTGATGGCCTTAGGCCTCTCTCGCCGGGGTTTCCTATCTGCGCCATCCCTCTCCCCCACTCATGCTGGGGACGGGTGCGGCGCGGGGACCTACGGCGTAGTAAGACGATTCGTGGGCGGCAGGCGCCCAACCCTTCTACCTTACGGTACGAAAGGCTGGGCTCCTGCCATCCAGATGCTTACCGAGAGCCCTGGACAACCTCGAAGAGGTTGTTACCAGGAGCTCTTGGTCACGCCCGGCAGCTCGCCGCGGTGAGCCATCTCACGAAGGCACACACGGCACAGGCCGAACTTGCGGTAGACGGAGTGGGGTCGACCGCAGCGCTGGCAGCGGTTGTAGCCGCGGACCGCAAACTTGGGCTTGCGGGCGGCCTTGGCAATGAGAGCCTTCTTCGCCACGGCTCACGCCTCCTTGAACGGGAAGCCGAGGTGACGGAGAAGGGCGCGGCCCTCATCGTCGTTGGTCGCCGTGGTGACCACGGTGATGTCCATACCCCGGACGCGGTCGATCTTGTCCTGGTCGATCTCGTGGAACATGACCTGCTCCGTGAGACCGAAGGTGTAGTTGCCACGGCCGTCGAACTGCTTCGGCGACAGACCACGGAAGTCGCGGATACGCGGGAGCGCCAGCGACAGCAGACGGTCCAGGAACTCCCACATGCGGTCACCGCGCAGGGTGACGTGGCAGCCGATCGGCTGACCCTCGCGCAGCTTGAACTGCGCGATGGACTTCCGGGCCTTGGTGACGGCCGGCTTCTGGCCGGTGATCGTGGTGAGGTCGCGGATGGCGCCCTCGATCAGCTTGGAGTCGCGGGCGGCGTCGCCCACACCCATGTTGACCACGATCTTGACGAGACCGGGGGTCTGCATGACGTTCTCGTAGGAGAACTCGTCACGCAGCTTGCCCGCGATCTCCTCGCGGTAGCGCAGCTTCAGACGCGGCTGAGTGGTGGTCGTCATCAGATGTCCTCACCCGTCCGCTTGGCAACGCGGATCTTGTTGCCCTCGTCGTCGAAGCGGTAGCCGACGCGAGTCACGACCTTCTTGCCGTCCTTCTCCACGACCAGCTGGACGTTGGAGACGTGGACGGGCGCCTCGGTGGTGATGATGCCGCCGGTCTGCGAACCACGGGCGGTCTGACCGGCCTTGGTGTGCTTCTTGACCCGGTTGACACCCTCGACCAGGACACGGTTCTCGGCGGGGTAGGCCACAATGACCTTGCCCTGCTTGCCGCGGTCCTTACCGGTGATGACCTGGACCAGGTCGCCCTTCTTGATCTTCATCGGTTACAGCACCTCCGGCGCGAGAGAAACGATCTTCATGAACTTCTTCTCGCGCAGCTCGCGGCCCACCGGGCCGAAGATGCGGGTACCGCGGGGGTCGCCGTCGTTCTTGAGGATCACGGCGGCGTTCTCGTCGAAGCGGATGTACGAGCCATCCGCGCGACGGCGCTCCTTGACGGTCCGGACGATGACGGCCTTGACGACCTCGCCCTTCTTCACGTTGCCACCGGGGATCGCGTCCTTGACGGTGGCGACGATGACGTCACCGATTCCCGCGTAGCGGCGGCCCGAGCCACCGAGAACACGGATGCAAAGGATTTCCTTCGCACCGGTGTTGTCGGCGATCCGAAGCCGCGACTCCTGCTGGATCACGTCTATCTCCTGGGTTGTCGCGTCGGTTCCCGGTAGGGGCGGGTTGCCCCGCCCCTACCGAGCCTGACGGAACGGTCCTGAGGAAAAGCCCTCAGGGATTACTTGGCCTTCTCGAGGATCTCGACGATGCGCCACCGCTTGGTGGCGGAGGTCGGCCGGGTCTCCGCGAGGAGGACCCGGTCGCCGACGCCGGCAGCGTTCTGCTCGTCGTGCGCCTTGAGCTTGTTGGTGCGGCGGATGACCTTGCCGTAGAGGGCGTGCTTCACACGGTCCTCAACGGCGACCACAACGGTCTTGTCCATCTTGTCGCTGACGACAAGGCCCTCACGGGTCTTGCGGTCGCCGCGCTTGGCGTTGGTCTCAGTCACATTCTTCTCGCTCATCAGGCGCTCTCCACCGTCTCGATGCCGAGCTCACGCTCACGCATGAGGGTGTAGATCCGGGCGATGTCCTTGCGGACGATCTTCAGCCGGGTGTTGTTCTCCAGCTGGCCGGTGGCCGCCTGGAAGCGAAGGTTGAACAGCTCTTCCTTCGCCTCGCGGAGCTTGCCGAGGAGACCCTCGTCATCGAGCTCGCGCAGCTCTGCCGTCTTGGTGCCGGCCGCCATTACGACTCACCTGCCTCGCGCCGGATGACCCGGCACTTCATCGGAAGCTTGTGGGCGGCGCGGATGAGCGCCTCCTTGGCTACCTTTTCGTTCGGGAAGGACAGCTCGAACATCACCCGGCCGGGGTGGACGTTCGCGATCCACCACTCCGGAGAACCCTTACCGGAACCCATGCGGGTTTCGGCCGGCTTCTTCGTCAGCGGACGGTCCGGGTAGATGTTGATCCAGACCTTGCCACCGCGCTTGATGTGACGGGTGATGGAGATACGAGCGGACTCGATCTGCCGGTTCGTCACGTACGCGGGGGTGACGGCCTGCAGGCCGTACTCGCCGAAAGCCAGCTCCGTGCCGCCCTTCGCCATACCGCGGCGCTTGGGGTGGTGCTGCTTGCGGTGCTTGACCCTACGGGGGATCAGCATGACGGGTCAGGCCTCCGTTCCAGTGGTCTCCGGGCTCGCCGGGGCCTCAGTGGTCGCCTCGGCCTTGGGAGCCGGGGCGTCACCCTGGGGACGACGGCCACGGCCACCGCGCTCGCCACCGCGACGCTGCGGACGGTCGCCACCGGGGGCACCGGCACCGCCACGGGCGGGACGGTTGCCGGCACGGGCGGCGGCGTTCTCGGCGCGGACCTCGGCGATGCTCTTCACATTGCCCTTGTAGATCCAGACCTTCACACCGATGCGGCCGAAGGTCGTCTTGGCCTCGAAGAAGCCGTAGTCGACGTTCGCACGGAGGGTGTGCAGGGGCACACGGCCCTCGCGGTAGAACTCCGAGCGGGACATCTCGGCGCCGCCGAGGCGGCCACCGCACTGGATCTTGATGCCCTTGGCGCCGGCCTTCATCGTCGACTGCATGCTCTTACGCATGGCGCGACGGAAGGAGACGCGGGAGGACAGCTGCTCGGCGACGGCCTGGGCCACCAGCTGAGCGTCCGTCTCCGGGTTCTTGACCTCGAGGATGTTCAGCTGGACCTGCTTGCCGGTCAGCTTCTCGAGGTCGCCGCGGATACGGTCGGCCTCCGCGCCGCGACGGCCGATGACGATGCCCGGCCGGGCGGTGTGGATGTCGACGCGGACGCGGTCACGGGTGCGCTCGATCTCAACCTTCGAGATGCCGGCGCGCTCCATGCCCTGCGTCATCATCCGGCGGATGGCGACGTCTTCCTTGACGTAGTCCTTGTACAGCTTGTCGGCGTACCAACGGGACTTGAAGTCCGTGGTGATGCCGAGCCGGAACCCATGCGGGTTAACCTTCTGGCCCATTACCGGGTCCCTTCCTTGCTGGAGACGACCACGGTGATGTGGCTGGTCCGCTTGCGGATCCGGTAGGCACGGCCCTGTGCACGCGGACGGAACCGCTTCAGGGTCGGGCCCTCGTCCACGAACGCCTCGCTGATGAACAGCGACTCGGCGTCCGTGTGGTCGTAGTTGTGCGCGGCGTTGGCAATGGCGCTGTCCAGCACCTTGCCCACCGGCACGCTCGCGGCCTGCGGGGCGAAACGCAGGACCGCCTGAGCCTCCGTGGCGCTCATGCCACGGATAAGGTCCACCACGCGGCGGGCCTTCATGGGCGTGACGCGGATGTACCGCGCCTGGGCCCTGGCTTCCATGGTTGTCCCTTCGGTGTCAGTCATAGTCGTTCACACACCCCGCCGTCAGCGACGCTTCGACTTGCGGTCGTCCTTGACGTGGCCGCGGAAGGTGCGGGTCGGCGAGAACTCGCCGAGCTTGTGGCCGACCATGGACTCGGTGACGAACACCGGGACGTGGATCTTGCCGTTGTGCACCGCGATGGTGTGACCCAGCATTGCCGGGACGATCATCGAGCGACGGGACCAGGTCTTGATGACGTTCTTGGTGCCTGCCTCGTTCTGCACGTCCACCTTTTTGATCAGGTGGTCGTCGACGAAGGGCCCCTTCTTGAGACTACGCGGCATCTAAACCCGCTCCTAGCGCTTCTTGTTCGTCTTGCGGCGGCGGACGATGTACTTGCTGGACGCCTTCTTCGGCGAGCGAGTACGTCCTTCCTTCTGACCCCACGGGCTGACCGGGTGCCGGCCTCCGGAGGTCTTGCCCTCGCCACCACCGTGGGGGTGGTCGACGGGGTTCATAGCCACACCACGAACGGTCGGGCGGACGCCCTTCCAGCGCATGCGGCCGGCCTTGCCCCAGTTGATGTTCGACTGCTCGGCGTTGCCGACCTCACCGATGGTGGCGCGGCAGCGGACGTCGACCAGGCGGACCTCGCCGGACGGCATGCGCAGGTGGGCGTAAGTGCCCTCCTTCGCCAGCAGCTGGACGGAAGAGCCCGCGCTGCGGGCGATCTTCGCGCCGCCGCCGGGGCGCAGCTCGATGGCGTGGATGGTCGTACCCACCGGGATGTTGCGCAGCGGCAGGTTGTTGCCCGGCTTGATGTCGGCGCCAGGGCCGTTCTCAATCCGGTCACCCTGGCCGAGCTTGGCCGGGGCGAGGATGTAGCGCTTCTCGCCGTCTGCGTAGTGCAGCAGCGCGATGCGCGCGGTGCGGTTGGGGTCGTACTCGATGTGCGCGACCTTGGCCGGCACGCCGTCCTTGTCGTGACGACGGAAGTCGATCACGCGGTAGGCGCGCTTGTGGCCGCCACCCTGGTGACGAACGGTCACACGACCGGCGTTGTTACGGCCGCCCTTGCTGTGCAGAGGGCGGACCAGCGACTTCTCCGGCGTGGACCGCGTGATCTCGACAAAGTCGGCGACGCTGGAGCCACGACGGCCCGGGGTCGTCGGCTTGTACTTGCGGATACCCATTTCTCAGTCCTCGTCCGATTCCGGACGACTCGGACTCCGTTAGGAGACCGGGCCGCCGAAGATGTCGATTCGGTCGCCTTCAGCGAGGGTCACGATGGCGCGCTTGGTGTCCTTGCGCTTGCCGAAACCGGTCTTGGTGCGCTTGCGCTTACCCTGCCGGTTGATCGTGTTCACCCCGGTGACCTTGACCGAGAAGACCGCCTCGACGGCCTGCTTGATCTGGGTCTTGTTGCTGCCCGGCGCGACGATGAACGTGTACTTGTTCTCGTCGAGCAGCGCGTAGCTCTTCTCGGACACAACGGGCTTGACCAGTACGTCACGGGGGTCCGTGAAGGTCTTGCTCGTGATCGCGGTCGCCTCGGACATCAGGCGTCGCTCCCTTCGAGTTCTTCGGTCTCGGCAACGCCGGCACCGATGAAGCGGTCGAAGGCGTCCTTGGTGAACACGACGTCGTCGGAGACGAGCACGTCGTACGTGTTCAGCTGGCCGGCCTCCAGGATGTGCACCTGGGGCAGGTTGCGGGCGGACAGCCACGCGGCCTCGTCGGCCCGCTCGACTACCAGGAGCACGTTCTTGCGCTCGCTGATCTTGCCGATCAGGGTCTTCGCGGCCTTCGTCGAGGGCGTGGTGCCCTCGATGACGCCGGTCACGACGTGGATGCGGTTGTGGTTCGCCCGGTCGGTCAGAGCGCCCTTGAGGGCGGCCTTGACCATCTTCTTCGGGGTCCGCTGCGAGTAGTCACGCGGCTTGGGGCCGTGCACGACGCCACCGCCGACGAACTGCGGGGCGCGGGTCGAGCCCTGACGGGCGCGGCCGGTGCCCTTCTGGCGGTACGGCTTCTTGCCACCACCGCGGACCTCGCCACGACGCTTGGTGCTGTGCGTGCCCTGACGGGCGGCGGCCAGCTGCGCGACGACGACCTGGTGGATCAGCGGGATGCTGACCTTGGCCTCGAAGATCTCGGCCGGGAGCTCTACGGTCCCGGCGGTGTCGCCGGAGGGCGACAGAATGTCAATGGTGCTCATGTCCTCAGGCCCCCTTGGCCGCGGTGCGGACCAGGACGAGGCCGCCGTTCGGACCAGGAACCGCTCCCTTGATGAGGAGCAGACCCTTCTCCGCGTCAACGGCGTGGATGGTCAGGTTCTGGGTGGTGACCCGCTCGTTGCCCATGCGGCCCGCCATGCGCACGCCCTTGAACACACGACCCGGGGTGGCGCAGCCACCGATCGAGCCGGGAGAGCGGTGCTTGCGCTGCACGCCGTGACCGGCGCCGAGGCCCTTGAAGTTGTGACGCTTCATGACACCGGCGAAGCCCTTGCCCTTGCTCTTGCCCGTGACGTCGACCTTGACGCCGGACTCGAACACGGTGGCCGTGATCTCCTGGCCGAGCGTGTACTCGCTGGCGTCGGAGGTACGGATCTCCACCAGGTGGCGGCGGGGAGTCACGTCGGCCTTGGCGAAGTGGCCCTTGAGGGGCTTGTTCACCTTGCGCGGGTCGATCTCGCCGAAGGCGATCTGGACCGACTCGTAACCGTCGACGTCGTTGGTGCGGACCTGGGTGACAACGTTCGGGCCGGCCTTGACGACAGTGACCGGGACGACACGGTTGTTCTCGTCCCAGACCTGGGTCATGCCGAGCTTCTCGCCCAGGATGCCCTTGATCTGCTTTGCCATCTTCTCCGCGCCTCTCAGAGCTTGATCTCGATGTCAACGCCGGCCGGAAGGTCCAGGCGCATCAACGAGTCAACGGTCTTGGGCGTCGGGTCGAGGATGTCGATCAGGCGCTTGTGCGTGCGCATCTCGAAGTGCTCGCGCGAGTCTTTGTACTTGTGCGGCGACTTGATGACGCAGTACACGTTCTTCTCAGTGGGCAGCGGCACCGGGCCCGCAACCTGCGCACCAGTACGCGTCACCGTCTCGACGATCTTCTTCGCCGAGCTGTCGATGACCTCGTGGTCGTAGGCCTTGAGCCGGATGCGGATCTTCTGTCCCGCCATGGCTTCCTCGTAGTCCTGTCTCTCGTAACGCTCCGGCACCTGCTGGGATCGGCTAGCTCGACCCGTCTTCTCCGACCCACGCGGTCGGGCGTGTCGCTCCCCCTCCCTTAAATCTCCGCATGGCGAAGACCCTCAGGGAGGGATTGCGTGGGAGAAGACACCCACCAGATGCCTGGCCTGCACCGCGCTGACGCTTCCCGGAAGATTCCCGTACGTCCGCCTCATTGCTGCCCGAAGGCAGATAAGACGACGAGTACCGTGGGACTCGCTTCCGGTCCTCCCGACGGGAGGCGCGCAACATCGGCGCTCGACCGAGCAACTTGGACAGTGTGCCATACCGGGCGGGCCGGGCGCCAATCGGGCGCAGTACCTTACCCCCGGGGGGTGACCTGTCAAACCGGAGCGCGCCACTTGGTCTCTGACGCCGCGTGATCCACCACGCAGGGTCACCGATCAGCCGCATCATGCGCACTCCTCGTAGCACCGGCCGGACGCGCCTCGCGGGCCGCTACGGGCCGCTGCGAGCTGCTGCGGGCTGGACGGCACCACCATCGCCCCTGGAACGCCGAGGGCCCCGTCCCGCCGCCGAAGCGGTGGGACGGGGCCCTCGGACCAGCGAGATCGCTAGATCACTTGGTGATCTTGACGACCTGGCCGGCGCCGACCGTGCGGCCACCCTCGCGGATGGCGAACTTCAGGCCCTCTTCCATGGCGATCGGCTGGATCAGCGCGACCGTCATGGAGGTGTTGTCGCCCGGCATGACCATCTCGGTGCCCTCGGGGAGGGTAACGACGCCGGTCACGTCCGTGGTACGGAAGTAGAACTGCGGGCGGTAGTTGTTGAAGAACGGGGTGTGACGGCCACCCTCGTCCTTCGACAGGATGTAGGCCTGGGCCTCGAACTCGGTGTGCGGCGTGACCGTACCGGGCTTGATGATGACCTGGCCGCGCTCGACGTCCTCGCGCTTGATGCCACGGAGGAGCAGACCGACGTTCTCGCCCGCCTGGCCCTCGTCGAGCAGCTTGCGGAACATCTCGATGCCGGTGACCGTGGTGGTGGTCTTGGTCTCCTTGATGCCGATGATGTCGACAGTCTCGTTGACCTTGAGCACGCCACGCTCGATACGACCGGTGACGACGGTGCCACGACCGGTGATCGTGAAGACGTCCTCGATCGGCATCAGGAACGGCTTCTCGACGTCACGCGCGGGGGTCGGGATCGCCTCGTCCACCGCGGACATGAGGCCGAGGAGCTTCTCGCTCCACTCCGGGTCGCCCTCGAGCGCCTTGAGCGCGGAGACGCGCACGACCGGAAGGTCGTCGCCCGGGAACTCGTACTCGGAGAGCAGCTCACGGACCTCGAGCTCGACGAGCTCCAGGATCTCCTCGTCGTCCACCATGTCGGCCTTGTTCAGCGCGACAACGATGTACGGCACGCCGACCTGGCGGGCCAGGAGCACGTGCTCCTTGGTCTGCGGCATCGGGCCGTCGGTGGCCGCGACCACGAGGATGGCGCCGTCCATCTGCGCCGCACCCGTGATCATGTTCTTGATGTAGTCAGCGTGACCCGGGCAGTCGACGTGCGCGTAGTGACGCGACTCCGTCTGGTACTCGACGTGCGCGATCGAGATGGTGATACCGCGCTGGCGCTCCTCGGGAGCCTTGTCGATCTGGTCGAAGGCCGAGGCCTCGTTCAGGTCCGGGTACGCGTCATGCAGCACCTTGGTAATGGCGGCCGTGAGGGTCGTCTTACCGTGGTCGATGTGACCGATGGTGCCGATGTTGACGTGCGGCTTAGTCCGCTCGAACTTCGCCTTCGCCACTGGGGTCCTCCTGTGGAGTGGTTCTGTACGCCTTGCTTCATCGGCGCCAGGTGATCTTTGCTGGGGGTGCGGGCGACCGGGGCACATCCGCCGCCACCCGAAGTGGATTGCGGCGGAATGCCCCGTTGCCTGCCGTCAAGCCTAAGGCTTGCGTGGAGCTCCGGGGTCCGGAGCTACTCGCCCTTGGCCTTCGCGATGATCTCCTCGGCGACGTTCCGCGGAACCTCGGCGTAGGAGTCGAACTGCATCGAGTAGCTTGCGCGACCCGAGGTCTTGCTGCGGAGGTCGCCGACGTAGCCGAACATCTCCGAGAGGGGCACGAGGCCCTTCACGACGCGGGCGCCGCTGCGCTCCTCCATGGCCTGGATCTGGCCACGGCGGGAGTTGAGGTCGCCGATCACATCACCCATGTAGTCCTCGGGCGTGGTGACCTCGACGGCCATCATCGGCTCCAGGAGCACGGGAGACGCCTTGCGGGCACCCTCCTTGAACGCCTGCGAACCGGCGATCTTGAAGGCGAGCTCGGAGGAGTCGACCTCGTGGTAGCCACCGTCGAGAAGGGTGACGCGGACGCCCACCATCTCGTAGCCGGCCAGGATGCCGAACTTCATGGCCTCCTGAGCACCGGCGTCCACCGACGGGATGTACTCGCGGGGGATGCGGCCACCGGTGACCTTGTTGACGAACTCGTAGTTCGCGTCGCCACCCTCGAGCGGCTCGAGCATGATCTGCACCTTGGCGAACTGACCGGTACCACCGGTCTGCTTCTTGTGGGTGTAGTCAATGCGCTCGACCGTCTTGCGGATGGTCTCGCGGTACGCGACCTGCGGCTTGCCGACGTTGGCCTCGACGCGGAACTCGCGCTTCATCCGGTCGACGAGCACTTCGAGGTGAAGCTCGCCCATACCACCGATGATGGTCTGGCCGGTCTCCTCGTCCGAGTGAACCTGGAAGGAGGGGTCCTCCTCGCCGAGACGCTGGATGGCGACACCCAGCTTCTCCTGGTCACCCTTGGACTTGGGCTCGATCGCGACCTGGATGACCGGCGCCGGGAAGTCCATGGACTCCAGGATCACCGGGCTCTTGTCGTCGCACAGCGTCTCACCGGTGGTGGTCTGCTTCAGGCCCATGACGGCGATGATGTCGCCGGCGCCCACCGAGGGGATCTCCTCACGCTTGTTCGCGTGCATGCGGTAGATCTTGCCGATGCGCTCCTTGCGCCCCTTGACGGAGTTCAGCACCGCTGAACCCGCCTCCAGGCGCCCGGAGTAGACCCGGACGAAGGTGAGCTTGCCCAGGTGCGGGTCGCTCATGATCTTGAACGCCAGGCCGGAGAACGGCTCGTCGTCCGAGGGCCGGCGCTTGATGACCTCGTTGGGGTCGCTGACCGAGTGGCCCTCGATCGCCTCGACGTCCAGCGGCGACGGCAGGTACCGCACGACCGCGTCGAGCAGGGGCTGAACGCCCTTGTTCTTGAACGCGGTGCCGCAGAACACCGGGGTGACGGTGACGGAGTCCTTGGTGCCCTTGGACGCCAGGGTGATGCGGCGGATGGCCGCCATCAGCTGCTCCTGGGTGGGCTCCTCGCCCTCCAGGTACAGCTCCATCATCTCGTCGTCGTTCTCGGCGACGGCTTCGAGCAGCTTGCCGCGCCACTCGTCGGCCGCCTCGGTGTGCGTGGCCGGGATGTCGACGACGTCGTACATCTCGCCCTTGGTGGCCTCGGCGGACCACACGAGGGCCTTCATCTGGACGAGGTCGACCACGCCCTTGAAGTCGGCCTCGGCGCCGATCGGCAGCTGCATGACCAGCGGAACCGCACCGAGGCGGTCCACGATCATGTCGACGCAGCGGTGGAACTCGGCGCCGGTGCGGTCCAGCTTGTTGACGAAGCAGATACGCGGCACGCCGTAGCGGTCCGCCTGACGCCAGACGGTCTCGGACTGCGGCTCGACGCCGGCCACACCGTCGAACACGGTGACGGCGCCGTCGAGGACGCGGAGCGAACGCTCCACCTCGACGGTGAAGTCGACGTGACCGGGGGTGTCGATGATGTTGATCGTGTGATCAACACCCTCGAGCGGCCAGTGACAGGTCGTCGCGGCCGACGTGATGGTGATGCCGCGCTCCTGCTCCTGCTCCATCCAGTCCATGGTGGCTGCGCCATCGTGGACCTCACCGATCTTGTAGCTCACACCGGTGTAGAACAGGATCCGCTCGGTGGTCGTCGTCTTGCCCGCGTCGATGTGGGCCATGATCCCAATGTTGCGGACCTTGGCCAGGTCAAGCGAAGTGGTGGCCATAAGGCTCAGTCTTCTCTCGGTCTCGATGTGGGTGCTGACTACCAGCGGTAGTGCGCGAAGGCCTTGTTGGACTCGGCCATCTTGTGGGTGTCCTCGCGACGCTTGACGGAGGCGCCGAGACCGTTGCTGGCGTCCAGCAGCTCGTTCATCAGACGCTCGGTCATGGTCTTCTCGCGGCGGGCGCGGGAGTAACCCACGAGCCAGCGCAGCGCGAGGGTGGACTGACGACCCGGGCGCACCTCGACGGGCACCTGGTAGGTCGCGCCACCGACACGGCGGGACTTGACCTCAATGGCCGGCTTGACGTTCTCAAGAGCGCGCTTCAGCGTGACGACCGGGTCGTTGCCGGTCTTCTCGCGAACGCCCTCGAGGGCGCCGTACACGATGCGCTCAGCGGTGGAGCGCTTGCCGTGCAGGAGGATCTTGTTGACGAGCGAGGTCACCAGAGGAGAACCGTAAACCGGGTCGATGATGACCGGGCGCTTCGGGGCGGGGCCCTTACGAGGCATTCTTACTTCTCCTTCTTGGCGCCGTAGCGGCTGCGGGCCTGCTTGCGGTTCTTGACACCCTGGGTGTCGAGGGAGCCGCGGATGATCTTGTAGCGAACACCCGGCAGGTCCTTCACACGGCCACCACGCACGAGCACGATGGAGTGCTCCTGCAGGTTGTGACCCTCACCCGGAATGTAAGCGGTGACCTCGATGCCACTGGTCAGGCGGACACGAGCCACCTTGCGCAGCGCCGAGTTCGGCTTCTTCGGGGTGGTCGTGTAGACGCGCGTGCAGACGCCGCGACGCTGGGGGGAACCCTTCAGCGCGGGCGTCTTGTTCTTCTCGACCTTGTCCTGCCGGCCCTTCCGGACCAGCTGCTGGATCGTAGGCACCGTTTCTCCGGTTTCTGTGTGCCGATCTCGATACATCTAACCTGGGGTTTCTACGACACCCTCCGACCCACGCGGTCGGGTGTGTCGCGGACCTCATACGTTTTCCGGCGAAGGAAAGTGCGTATTTGTTGGTGTTCGGCCTCGGGATCCCATGCGGACGAGTGCACGCACAAGAACCCGGGCACACCCCAGGCACAAGGTCAGAGCGTACCTATAGCACCGCCCCCGGTCAAAATGAAAGCAGCCGCCTCGGGCATGCCCTGGAGCGCGCGGCCCTAGAAAGTGCCGTGAGCGTCCTGTGCGACGGCCACCACCAGCAGGACGACGCCCACCAGTGCCACCAGCATGGCGACCGTGATCACATAGCCGAGCACCAGCCCGGTCAGCGCCATCGCGTCGCCCTGCTCCCCGGTGCGGCGGATCTCGCGGCGGGCCATGTGGCCCAGGACGACCGCCGGGACCGCGGTGACGCCGGTGAAGATGCCGGCCGCTCCGCAGACCAGTGCCGCGACCGCCTTGCCGTTGGTGCCGGGCGGCGGCGGCAGGACCGGGCGCGGCAGATCGCGGGTGAGGGCGCCCAGTTCGCCGTGCGTACGGGCCTGGTAGGCGATGCCTATCCGGTGCTCGTACTCCTCCTGGGTAAGGCGCCCGTCGAGGAATCCGCCCTTGAGCACCTCGACGGTGGCCTCACGGGCTTCGTCGGAGGCCAGCACGTTCGGACGGTTGCCGCCCCAGGCCGACGGGACTGACATGTGCCGCACCTCCCCACTCCGGGACCCGTTGCGTCGCGGGACCCACCGTCCATTGTCTCAGCTGAACTTCTCCATCCCCGCGCCATGTGCGGCCTGTACATTCCCTGTGGAATTCGGGGCGGGAGACCGCCAGTGAAGACACCACGGCCAAGGAGCCCTCGTGAAGATCCTCCGCAAGATCTCATCGAAATCGGGCACGACGAGCACGGAGCCCCGCACCGGCACCCGGATACGCGACCTGGACGAGCAGAACCGGCGGACCGTCGAGCAGTCCGCCCTCGTACGGCCCACCACGGCCTCCGAGATCATCAAGACCCATCGCAAGGCCCACCCCTACCACGGGTGGGTCGAGATCGAATCGGGCTTCTGCCCGCCCTTCGTGATGTTCTGCGTCAACGACGAGGCCGTCGCCCTCGACACCGTCTGGAACGGCCGCTTCGGCTACGAACCCGCGAGCCTGCACCACTGGAGCCGCCTCGCCGCCGCGAGCCGCACCGTCCTCGACATCGGTGCCCACGTCGGCTACTACGCGATGATCGCCGCCCTCTCCAACCCCCAGGCCAAGGTCCACGCCTTCGAGCCCGTGCCGCCCATCCACGCCCGGCTGGCCGTCAACCACCGTGCGAACGGCCTCAAGAACCTCACCGTCCACCAGAAGGGCGTCTCGGACCGGGCCGGCTCCGCCGACATCAACATCCGCTTCCCGATGGTGAATCTCCTGTCCACCGGTTCCTCCCTGGAGGAGTTCACCGAGCCCCTGGCCAGCGCGATCACCGCCCGGATCCAGCTGGTCACCGTGGACGAGACCCTGGGCGACACCCCCGTCGACCTCATCAAGATCGACGTCGAGGGCCACGAGCCCAGCGTCCTGGCCGGCGCCCGGCACATCCTCAAGCGCGACCGCCCCGTCGTCATCCTCGAAGCACTGCAGTCCACCCTCCTGCCGAGCCTCACCGAGCCCTTCGCCGGCCTCGACTACACCTTCCGCTGGATCTCCGAGACCGACCGCCGGCTCGTCCCCCTGGACGAAGAGCGCCCCAGCGGCAGCCGCAACCTCATCTTCGCCCCGCGTGAGAACGAGTACGCCTGAATCCGGTGCGGGCGCCCCTCACAGGCGTCGTGGTGCCGTACAGCGCCGCCCTGATAGCCGCTGCACAAGCCTGGAAGCCGCGCCCGTACGCGCCCTGCGGCAGGGCCGGTGAACGCCGCAGGGCGGCCACCCCACGATCGGGGTGGCCGCCCTGCGGTTTTACTGCGTCGCTGCGACTCAGCCGTTGTACGGGCCGTAGTCGTAGTCCTCCAGCGGGACGGCCTGGCCGGAGCCGGTGCCGAACGGGCTGTAGTCGATGTCGTCGTAGCCGACGGCCGAGTACA
This sequence comes from Streptomyces sp. NBC_01537, assembly GCF_045040445.1. Taxonomy (NCBI): domain Bacteria; kingdom Bacillati; phylum Actinomycetota; class Actinomycetes; order Kitasatosporales; family Streptomycetaceae; genus Streptomyces; species Streptomyces sp. NBC_01537. The sequence goes on from NZ_CP109392.1 coordinate 3,928,543, forward strand.
TCGCGGCCTTGGCCTCCTCGGTGGGCTCGACCCGGATGTTGCGGTAGCGGGACAGACCCGTACCGGCCGGGATGAGCTTGCCGATGATGACGTTCTCCTTCAGGCCCAACAGCGAGTCCGACTTGGCGTGGATCGCCGCGTCGGTCAGCACTCGGGTCGTCTCCTGGAAGGAGGCGGCCGACAGCCAGGACTCGGTCGCCAGCGAGGCCTTGGTGATACCCATCAGCTGCGGACGGCCGGAGGCCGGGTGGCCGCCTTCCGACACAACACGACGGTTCTCGGTCTCGAAGCGGCCGCGCTCCACGAGCTCGCCGGGCAGCAGCTCGGCGTCGCCGGACTCGATGATCGTCACACGGCGGAGCATCTGCCGGATGATGATCTCGATGTGCTTGTCGTGGATCGACACGCCCTGGGAGTTGTAGACCTTCTGGACTTCGTTGACCAGGTGGATCTGAACCTGGCGCTGACCCAGAATGCGCAGCACGTCGTGCGGGTTGGTGGCACCCACGATCAGCTTCTGGCCGACCTCGACGTGGTCGCCCTCGCCCACGAGCACACGGGACCGCTTGGAGATCGGGTAGGCGATCTCGTCGGTGCCGTCGTCCGGGGTGACGACGATCTTCTTGGTCTTCTCGGTCTCCTCGATCCGGACCCGGCCGACGGCCTCCGAGATCGGGGCCACGCCCTTGGGCGTACGGGCCTCGAAGAGCTCGACGACACGCGGCAGACCCAGGGTGATGTCGTCACCGGCCACACCACCGGTGTGGAAGGTACGCATCGTCAGCTGGGTACCGGGCTCACCGATCGACTGGGCAGCGATAATTCCCACTGCCTCGCCGATGTCGACGAGCTTGCCGGTGGCCAGCGAGCGGCCGTAGCACATGGCGCAGGTGCCGACGGCGGACTCGCAGGTCAGGACCGAGCGGACCTTGACACCCTCGACGTCGTGCGCGACCAGCTGGCTGATCATGACATCGCCCAGGTCGGCACCGGCGGTGGCCAGCACCTTGCCGTCCACGACCACGTCCTCGGCGAGGCAGCGGGCGTAGACCGTGGACTCGACGTTGTCCGTCTTGCGCAGGATGCCGTCGGCGCCACGCTCGGCGATCGGCAGCTTGAGACCGCGCTCGGTGCCGCAGTCCTCCTCGCGGATGATGACGTCCTGCGAGACGTCCACCAGACGACGGGTGAGGTAACCCGAGTCGGCGGTACGCAGGGCGGTGTCGGCGAGACCCTTACGGGCACCGTGGGTGGAGATGAAGTACTCCAGCACGGACAGGCCCTCGCGGAACGACGCCTTGATGGGACGGGGAATCGTCTCGTTCTTGGCGTTGGACACCAGACCACGCATACCCGCGATCTGACGCATCTGCATCATGTTTCCACGGGCACCCGAGTCGACCATCATGAAGATCGGGTTGGTCTTCGGGAAGTTGGCGTTCATCGCGTCGGCGACCTCGTTGGTCGCCTTGGTCCAGATCGCGATGAGCTCCTGCGTGCGCTCGTCCTTGGTGATCAGACCGCGCTCGTACTGCTTCTGGACCTTCTCGTCCTGCGCCTCGTAGCCCTGGACGATGGCCTTCTTGGCCTCCGGCACCACGATGTCGGAGACGGCGACGGTGACGCCCGAGCGGGTGGCCCAGTGGAAACCGGCCGCCTTCAGGTTGTCCAGGGTCGCCGCGACGACGACCTTGGGGTAGCGCTCGGCCAGGTCGTTGACGATCTCGGAGAGCTGCTTCTTGCCCACCGGGTAGTCGACGAACGGGTAGTCCTCGGGCAGCAGCTCGTTGAAGAGCGCGCGGCCCAGGGTCGTGGCCAGCCGGAAGGTGTCGCCCAGCTGGTACGGCTCCTCGCCCTCCTCCTTGGCCGGCGGGGTCCAGCCGCGGGGCGGGACGGTGCCGACCGGGAAGCGGATGTCGACCTTCGACTGCAGCGAGAGCTCGCGGTTGTCGAACGCCATGATCGCCTCGGCGGTCGAACCGAAGGCACGCCCCTCGCCCTTGAGCACGCGCTCCTCGGGGTCGGTGGTGAGGAAGAACAGACCCAGGACCATGTCCTGCGTCGGCATCGTCACCGGGCGGCCGTCGGCCGGCTTGAGGATGTTGTTCGAGGACAGCATCAGGATGCGGGCCTCGGCCTGCGCCTCCGCGCTCAGCGGGAGGTGGACGGCCATCTGGTCACCGTCGAAGTCCGCGTTGAACGCGGTGCAGACGAGCGGGTGGATCTGGATGGCCTTGCCCTCGACCAGCTGCGGCTCGAAGGCCTGGATGCCGAGGCGGTGCAGCGTCGGCGCACGGTTCAGCAGAACCGGGTGCTCGGCGATGACCTCTTCCAGCACGTCGTACACGACCGTGCGGCCGCGCTCGACCATGCGCTTGGCGCTCTTGATGTTCTGCGCGTGGTTGAGGTCCACCAGGCGCTTCATCACGAACGGCTTGAAGAGCTCCAGCGCCATGGCCTTCGGCAGACCGCACTGGTGCAGCTTGAGCTGCGGGCCGACGACGATGACGGAACGCGCGGAGTAGTCCACACGCTTGCCGAGCAGGTTCTGACGGAAACGACCCTGCTTGCCCTTGAGCATGTCGCTCAGGGACTTCAGGGGCCGGTTGCCGGGACCGGTGACCGGACGACCACGACGACCGTTGTCGAAGAGGGCGTCGACGGCCTCCTGCAGCATCCGCTTCTCGTTGTTCACGATGATCTCGGGGGCGCCGAGGTCAAGGAGACGCTTGAGGCGGTTGTTGCGGTTGATCACGCGGCGGTACAGGTCGTTCAGGTCGGAGGTCGCGAAGCGGCCACCGTCCAGCTGCACCATCGGGCGAAGGTCCGGCGGGATCACCGGGACGCAGTCCAGCACCATGCCGTTGGGCTTGTTGGTGGTCTGCAGGAAGGCGGAGACGACCTTGAGGCGCTTGAGCGCACGGGTCTTCTTCTGGCCCTTGCCTGTCCGGATGATCTCCCGAAGCTTCTCCGCCTCCTCCTCCAGGTCGAAGGACTCCAGGCGCTTCTGCAGCGCCGCGGCACCCATCGAGCCCTGGAAGTAGGTGCCGAAACGCTCCCGCAGCTCGCGGTAGAGCAGCTCGTCACCCTCCAGGTCCTGGACCTTGAGGTTCTTGAAGCGGGCCCAGACCTCGTCCAGACGGTCCAGCTCGCGCTGCGCACGGTCGCGCAGCTGCTTCATCTCGCGCTCGGCACCCTCGCGCACCTTGCGGCGCACGTCGGCCTTGGCACCCTCGGCCTCCAGCTCGGCGAGGTCGGTCTCCAGCTTCTTCTGCCGGCCCTCGACATCCGCGTCACGGCGGTTCTCGACGTGCTGGCGCTCGACGGAGACCTGGGCCTCCAGCGAGGGAAGGTCGCGGGTCCGGCGCTCGTCGTCCACCCACGTGATCATGTAGGCGGCGAAGTAGATGACCTTCTCAAGGTCCTTCGGGGCGAGGTCGAGCAGGTAGCCCAGCCGCGACGGAACGCCCTTGAAGTACCAGATGTGGGTGACGGGAGCGGCCAGCTCGATGTGGCCCATCCGCTCACGGCGCACCTTGGCGCGAGTGACCTCGACGCCACAGCGCTCACAGATGATGCCCTTGAAGCGGACACGCTTGTACTTGCCGCAGTAGCACTCCCAGTCCCGGGTCGGACCGAAGATCTTCTCGCAGAAGAGCCCGTCCTTTTCCGGCTTCAGGGTGCGGTAGTTGATGGTCTCAGGCTTCTTTACCTCGCCGTGCGACCAGGTACGGATGTCGTCCGCGGTGGCCAGGCCGATCCGCAGCTCGTCGAAGAAGTTGACGTCGAGCACTTGTCGTCAATCCCGCCTTCGGGTTTCCCGAGCAATGTCACTGCCGGGGTCGAGTGTCAAACATGGTCTGAACGGTCCGGGGAAAGCCGGGGCCCTCGACAAGAGCCCCGGCCGGCCCGTCAGACCTCTTCGACGCTGCTCGGCTCACGCCGGGACAGGTCGATACCGAGCTCCTCCGCTGCGCGGAAGACGTCCTCGTCGGTGTCGCGCATCTCGATGGACATACCGTCCGAGGACAGCACCTCCACGTTGAGGCAGAGCGACTGCATTTCCTTGATGAGCACCTTGAAGGACTCGGGAATGCCCGGCTCGGGGATGTTCTCGCCCTTGACGATGGCCTCGTAGACCTTCACGCGGCCGAGCACGTCGTCGGACTTGATCGTCAGGAGCTCCTGGAGCGCGTACGCGGCGCCATAAGCCTCAAGCGCCCACACCTCCATCTCACCGAAGCGCTGACCACCGAACTGGGCCTTACCACCCAGCGGCTGCTGGGTGATCATGGAGTACGGACCGGTGGAACGGGCGTGCAGCTTGTCGTCCACCAGGTGGTGCAGCTTGAGGATGTACATGTAGCCGACCGAGATCGGGTCCGGGAACGGCTCGCCGGAGCGGCCGTCGTACATCCGGGCCTTGCCGGAGGGCAGGACCATACGGTCGCCGTCGCGGTTGGGGATCGTGGCCTCGAAGAGACCGGTGATCTCGTCCTCGCGGGCGCCGTCGAACACCGGAGTGGCGACGTTGGTGCCGGGCTCGACGCGGTCGGCGCCGATGGCCTGCAGGCGCTGTGCCCACTCCTCGCTGAGCCCGGAGACGTCCCAGCCCTGCTGGGCGAGCCAGCCGAGGTGGATCTCCAGGACCTGTCCCGGGTTCATCCGGGACGGGACACCGAGCGGGTTGAGCACGATGTCGACCGGGGTGCCGTCCTCCAGGAACGGCATGTCCTCGATCGGCAGGATCTTGGAGATGACGCCCTTGTTGCCGTGCCGGCCGGCGAGCTTGTCACCGTCGGTGATCTTGCGCTTCTGCGCCACGTACACGCGCACCAGCTGGTTCACACCGGGGGGAAGCTCGTCGCCCTCCTCACGGTCGAAGACGCGTACGCCGATGACCTTGCCGATCTCGCCGTGCGGCACCTTGAGCGAGGTGTCACGGACCTCACGGGCCTTCTCACCGAAGATCGCGCGCAGCAGGCGCTCCTCCGGGGTCAGCTCGGTCTCGCCCTTGGGTGTGACCTTGCCGACCAGGATGTCGCCCGCGACGACCTCGGCACCGATGCGGATGATGCCGCGCTCGTCGAGGTCGGCCAGGACCTCCTCGGAGACGTTCGGGATGTCCCGGGTGATCTCCTCGGGGCCGAGCTTGGTGTCACGGGCGTCGACCTCGTGCTCCTCGATGTGGATCGAGGAGAGGACGTCGTCCTGCACCAGACGCTGGCTGAGGATGATCGCGTCCTCGTAGTTGTGGCCCTCCCACGGCATGAACGCCACGAGCAGGTTCTTGCCGAGCGCCATCTCACCGTTCTCGGTGGACGGACCGTCGGCGAGCACCTGGCCGGCGACGACGCGGGCGCCCTCGTCGACGACGACCTTCTGGTTGAAGGCCGTGCCCTGGTTGGAGCGGGAGAACTTGGCGACGCGGTACGTGTTGTACGTGCCGTCGTCGTTGGCGACGGTGATGTAGTCCGCGGAGACCTCCTGGACCACACCGTCGTTGTCGGCCTTGATGACGTCACCGGCGTCGACCGCGCAGCGGTACTCCATGCCGGTGCCGACCAGCGGGGCCTGGCTCTTGATGAGCGGCACCGCCTGGCGCATCATGTTCGACCCCATGAGCGCACGGTTGGCGTCGTCATGCTCCAGGAAGGGGATCATGGCGGTCGCGGCCGACACCATCTGGCGCGGCGAGACGTCCATGTAGTCGATCTCGGCGCCGGGCACGTAGTCGATCTCGCCACCACGACGGCGGACCAGCACACGGTTCTCGACGAACCGCATGTCGTCGCTCAGCGGCGCGTTGGCCTGGGCGATGAGGTAGCGGTCCTCCTCGTCGGCGGTCAGGTAGTGGACCTCTTCGGTCACCTGGTTGTCGACGACCTTGCGGTACGGGGTCTCGATGAAGCCGAAGGCGTTCACCCGGCCGTACGAGGCGAGCGAGCCGATCAGACCGATGTTCGGGCCTTCAGGGGTCTCGATCGGGCACATGCGGCCGTAGTGCGAGGGGTGCACGTCACGGACGTCCAGACCGGCCCGCTCACGGGACAGACCACCGGGGCCCAGCGCCGACAGACGACGCTTGTGGGTCAGGCCCGACAGCGGGTTCGTCTGGTCCATGAACTGGGACAGCTGGCTGGTGCCGAAGAACTCCTTGATGGAGGCGACGACCGGCCGGATGTTGATCAGGGTCTGCGGCGTGATCGCCTCGACGTCCTGAGTCGTCATCCGCTCGCGGACCACGCGCTCCATACGGGCCAGGCCGGTACGGACCTGGTTCTGGATGAGCTCACCGACATTGCGCAGGCGGCGGTTGCCGAAGTGGTCGATGTCGTCCGGCTCGACCACGAGGGTCTGGCCGCTCTCGCCGACCGTCTCGGTCTCACCGGCGTGCAGCTTCACCAGGTACTTGATCGTCGGGATGATGTCCTCGACGGTCAGCACACCGGAGTCCAGCGGCTGCGTGCCGCCGAGCTTCTTGTTCACCTTGTAGCGGCCGACCTGCGCGAGGTCGTAGCGCTTGGGGTTGAAGTAGAGGTTCTCAAGAAGCGTCTGCGCGGCCTCACGGGTCGGGGGCTCGCCCGGACGCAGCTTGCGGTAGATGTCGAGCAGCGCGTCGTCCTGGCCCTGGGTGTGGTCCTTCTCCAGGGTGGCGCGCATGGACTCGTACTCGCCGAACTCCTCAAGGATCTGCTCTGTGGTCCAGCCCAGAGCCTTCAGGAGGACGGTGACGGACTGCTTGCGCTTGCGGTCGATGCGGACACCGACCATGTCACGCTTGTCGATCTCGAACTCCAGCCAGGCGCCCCGGGAGGGGATGACCTTGGCGGAGAAGATGTCCTTGTCGGACGTCTTGTCGATCTGGGTGTCGAAGTAGACACCCGGCGAGCGGACCAGCTGCGACACGACAACACGCTCGGTGCCGTTGATGCAGAAGGTGCCCTTGTTGGTCATGAGCGGGAAGTCGCCCATGAAGACCGTCTGGGACTTGATCTCGCCGGTCTCGTTGTTGGTGAACTCGGCGGTGACGAAGAGCGGGGCCGCGTACGTGAAGTCGCGGTCCTTGCACTCGTCGACCGAGTTCTTGGGAGGCTCGAAGCGGTGGTCCCGGAAGGTCAGGGACATCGACCCGGAGAAGTCCTCGATCGGGGAGATCTCCTCGAAGATCTCCTCCAGACCGGACTTCCTGGGGACGTCCTGACCACTCTCCAGAGCCGCCTCGACCCGAGCCTTCCATGCTGCGTTGCCGAGGAGCCAGTGAAAGCTCTCGGTCTGCAGCGCCAGGAGGTCGGGAACCTCAAGGGGCTCCTTGATCTTCGCAAAAGAAATGCGCAGCGGGGCGGTGCTTGCGCCGTTGTTCGAATTGGCAGTCGAGGCGTTGCGCGAGGCGGCCAAGAGGGGGTCCTTCCGAGGGCTCGGACTCACTACGCGCGTACCGGCTTCCGCCCCCGAACGCCCACAGGAGAAATGTCCTGGTCAGGACGGCTCCTCAGGTGTGCTCGGGCTTGGGCTTGCCCCTGGTGACGGGCCAGGCGGCAGCTAACAGGCAGCGCAAAGGGTCAGTGTAGCCACTTGGCACACTGATGTCCAGTGCAGAGTTCTGGAGACCGGCAGAGCCAATCTCTCCCTCCGAGAGGGGCGTGCCCCTCGTTGTGTTCCTCGCGCTTGCCGTGCTGTACCGCTGCCTGCCCTGAGAGGCCAGGCGTACCCAGCATTCCCGCATCGCCGACGATCCATGCCTCGGTGCCGGTTCGAGATGGCGACGCGTCCTGAGAATTGCGCGCCGCGTGCGGTTCGTCAAGGCCTCAGCCCCGCGGAGATCGTCACAGCGCACCTTGCCGACCAGCGATGATCACCCTACCGGGGCCCGCCGACAGCCTTGTTCCCGTGCCACTCGAACGACCGAGGGCGGCCACCCGTACGGGTGGCCGCCCTGCGGCTGATCAGCCCCCTGAAGGGGGCACACGATCAAAGGATCGCTTGAGTCACTTGACGGTGACGGACGCGCCGGCAGCCTTGAGGGACTCGGCGGCCTTCTCAGCGGCCTCCTTGGCGACCTTCTCGAGAACGGGCTTCGGGGCGCCGTCCACGAGGTCCTTGGCCTCCTTGAGGCCCAGGGAGGTCAGCTCACGCACGACCTTGATGACCTGGATCTTCTTCTCGCCGGCACCCTCGAGGATGACGTCGAACTCGTCCTGCTCCTCGACGGCCTCGACGGCGGCGGCAGCGCCACCACCGGCGGCGACGGCGACCGGGGCGGCGGCCGTGACGTCGAACTTGTCCTCGAAGGCCTTGACGAACTCGGCCAGCTCGATGAGGGTGAGCTCCGCGAACTGCTCGAGCAGCTCGTCCTGGGACAGCTTCGCCATGATTGGCGTCCTTCCACTAATTTCGGCAGGTGCCGGATGCGTACATATCGGCGGGCGTACTCGGAGCCCGCTGGACTGCTGAGTGATTACTCGGCAGCCTCGGCGGGAGCCGGCGTACCGGCACCGCCCTGCTCTTCGACCTTGGCGCGGAGAGCCTCCGCGGTCCGGACGAACTTCGACAGCGGAGCCTGGAAGAGCGCGGCAGCCTGAGACTGCTTCGCCTTGAAGGCACCCGCCAGCTTGGCGAGCAGCACCTCGCGGGACTCGAGGTCCGCGAGCTTCTTGATCTCATCGGCGGACAGCGCCTTACCGTCAAGGACACCGCCCTTGATGATGAGGTTCGGGTTGTCCTTGGCGAAGTCACGCAGACTCTTCGCCGACTCCACCGGGTCACCGGTGACGAAGGCGACCGCCGTCGGACCAGTGAACTGGTCGTCCAGCGTGCTGATCCCGGCCTCGTTGGCCGCGATCTTGGTCAGCGTGTTCTTCACCACGGCGTACGTGGCGTTCTCACCGAGCGAACGGCGCAGCGTCTTGAGCTGCGCCACGGTGAGACCGCGGTACTCGGTCAGCACTGCGGCGTTCGAGCTGCGGAACTGATCCGCGAGCTCGGCAACCGAGGCAGCCTTGTCGGGCCTCGCCATGAGTCTCGGCCTCCTTCCGGGTGATTGCGGACCGCACGGAAGGGGCTGAACAAAGCAAACGCCCCGGCGCAGGCGCACGGGGCTCGACTCGACCGGATTCGCACCCGGGAGTCCTTCCACGAACACCTGCGCGGGCCGTCCGCAGTGAGCGGATCCTTCGGCCGCCATGCCCCGGAATCGGGCACAGCGACAACCAGCGGTCTTTGGCTTCGTTAGAAGAGTACGTTACGGCCTCACCCGGGACCAAATCGCCTACGGCGTCCCGGACGGACTCACGCTCTGCCGGTTGAGCAGCGCCGTGTAGTCGACCGTGTCGGCGGACGGCGGGGCCTTCACGGCGACCTTCGCACCGTAGCCCGTGTAGTACCACGTCGTGGTCGTCGTACCCGCCGAGCCGTCGTCCTGGCGGACCGCCTTGATGACGAGGCCGTCCTTGTCGATCCACAGCTCGATGCGCTCGGTGTCGGTGGTGCCGAGGTAATGCGTCGTGCGCACGCCGTGCACGGTCTGGGGGCCCACCTCGCGCACGTCGCCCGAGGCGACCAGCTCGCGCAGCGGCTTGGCCGGTTCGTTGGCGGTGAGCTGCTGTATGGCGGAGGCCAGCGCGGAGCGGTCGTACTTGAGCCAGTGCTTGCCGCCCAGGGAGGCGGCGACGGCGTCGTTCACGCGCAGGTAGACCGCCGTGCGCAGGCAGCGTGTCTGGGCTGCGCCGGAACCGGAGACGACGAGGGTGCCGGTGACGGCGTCCTGGGACCAGTCGAGGGCGCCCTTGCCCGTGCTGGTTGTCGTACCGGTTGTGGCGGTGCCCTCGAGACGGGCGGAGCCGGCCTTCTCGGTGGCCTTGACCGCCTTGCGCAGGGCGCTGAGCGCCTGCGTGTCGCTGGAGGAGCCGGCAGCGGGTGAGGCGCCCGTACCGCCGCCGCTGCTGCAGCCCGCCAGGACGGACACGCTCAGCGCGACGACCACACAACACTTCGTGTTCATGAACTCAGAAACTAACAGGCCGGGCCCGCTCCACGAGGGAGCGGGCCCGGCCCGGTGCAGACGCGGTGGACGCGTGACCGTCAGACGGTCGCGTCCTCCTCGACGAGGAGGTTGCGGGTGCGGTTGGGGTCGACCAGGATGCCGGGGCCCATCGTGGTGCTGATGGCGGCCTTCCTGATGTAGCGGCCCTTGGCGGCGGACGGCTTGAGACGAAGGATCTCGTCCAGCGCGGCGCCGTAGTTCTCGACCAGCTGCTGCTCACCGAAGGACGTCTTGCCGATGATGAAGTGCAGGTTCGAGTGCTTGTCGACGCGGAACTCGATCTTGCCGCCCTTGATCTCGGTGACCGCCTTGGCGGTGTCCGGGGTCACGGTGCCGGTCTTCGGGTTCGGCATCAGGCCACGGGGACCGAGCACGCGGCCCAGGCGGCCGACCTTGCCCATGAGGTCCGGGGTGGCGACGACGGCGTCGAAGTCCAGACGGCCCTTCGCGACCTCGTCGATCAGTTCGTCGGAGCCGACGATGTCGGCGCCCGCGGCGCGCGCTGCCTCGGCACGGTCACCGGTCGCGAAGACCAGGACCCGGGCGGTCTTACCGGTGCCGTGCGGAAGGTTCACGGTGCCACGGACCATCTGGTCGGCCTTGCGCGGGTCGACACCCAGGCGGAAGGCGACCTCGACGGTCGAGTCGAACTTCGTGGTGGAGGTGTCCTTCGCGAGACGGACGGCCTCGAGCGGGGCGTACTGACGCTCCCGGTCGACCTTGGCGTCCGCAGCGCGGAGAGACTTGCTGCGCTTGCTCATTGCTGCTCCTGGAATCGTGGAGTCGTGGTGTGGGCCGAGCAGGCCCTGCCACAGAACTTCTGGTGTTACGGGGGGACGGAGGCTGTCAGCCCTCGACCGTGATGCCCATGGAACGGGCGGTGCCGGCGATGATCTTCTCGGCGGCGTCCAGGTCGTTGGCGTTCAGGTCCGGGAGCTTGGTCGTGGCGATCTCGCGCACCTGGGCGGTCGTGATCTTGGCGACCTTCTTGACGTGCGGCTCGCCGGAGCCCTTGTCCACGCCCGCGGCCTTGAGGATCAGCTTGGCGGCCGGCGGGGTCTTGGTGATGAAGGTGAAGGAACGGTCCTCGTAGACCGTGATCTCCACCGGCACGACCATGCCGCGCTGCGACTCGGTCGCCGCGTTGTAGGCCTTGCAGAACTCCATGATGTTCACGCCGTGCTGGCCCAGCGCGGGGCCGACCGGCGGCGCCGGGTTGGCCGCGCCGGCGTTGATCTGGAGCTTGATGAGCCCCGTGATCTTCTTCTTCTTGGGAGGCATTGCTCTCTCCGGGTCCTAGTGAGAGTGTTCTCTGCCTGCGAGCAGGCATACCGCACCACGATAGCGGGTACTGTGGCGCGGCCTGAAACCGAGCAGGTCAGGAAGGCTACGAGAGCCGACCTGACCTGGACGGAAATCCGTGTCGCGAGCTAGTTCTTCTGGATCTGGTCGAAGCTCAGCTCGACCGGGGTCTCGCGGCCGAAGATCTCGACGAGGCCCTTGACCTTCTTCGAGTCGGCGTTGATCTCGTTGATCGTCGCCTGCAGCGTCGCGAAGGGGCCGTCCGTGACGGTGACCGAGTCGCCGACCTCGAAGTCCAGCACCTGGACCTCGACCTTGCGCCGCGCCGGTGCGCCGCCCTCTGCCTCGGCAGCGGCGGCCGCCGCCTCCTCGACCTCCGGGGCGAGCATCTTGACGATCTCGTCCAGGGTCAGCGGGTACGGGTCGTACGCGTTGCCGACGAAGCCGGTGACGCCGGGGGTGTTGCGGACGACGCCCCAGGACTCGTTCGTCAGGTCCATGCGCACCAGCACGTAGCCGGGCAGCTTGTTCTGACGGACGGTGCGGCGGTCGCCGTTCTTGATCTGGACGACTTCTTCCTGGGGCACTTCGGCCTGGTAGATGTAGTCCTCGACGTTGAGCGAGACGGCGCGCTGCTCCAGGTTGGACTTCACGCGGTTCTCGTACCCGGCGTAGGTGTGGATGACGTACCACTCGCCGGGCAGCGTGCGCAGCTCCTCGCGGAAGGCCACGACCGGGTCGACGGGCTCGGCCTCGACGGGCTCCTCGGCCTCGTCCTCGGCGTCCTCGTCGCTGACCGCGTCCGCGTCCTCGGCGACCTCGTCCTCAGCCGCGGCTTCGTCAGCCTCTTCGGCGTCGGCTCCGGCTTCGGCGTCCTCGATGTCGCTGGCGTCGGCAGCCTCGACGATCTCCAGCTCGGTGTCGTCGCCCTCGACGGCCTCAGCCGCCTCGACGGAATCGACGGCGTCGTTCAGATTCGGGTCAGACACGGTGGCTGCTTCTTCCTGACTTCAAGGGGTGGAACTGGCGGTTCGGGCGCCTTGGGCACCTTCCGCGGGGGAATCACCCGAAGACGTACGAGACGCCCTTGTTGAAACCCCAGTCAATCACGGTCACGAGCGCGATGATGACCACAACGAAGACAATCACCACGGTGGTGTAGGTCATCAGGTCGTTGCGGGTCGGCCAGACGACCTTGCGGAGTTCCGCGATGATCTGGCGGTAGAAGAGCGCGAGCCGGGCGAAGGGGCCCTTCTTGCCGCGCTTGCCGCCCTTGCGGGCCTTCTTGCTGCTGGTGGTCTCCGCGGACTCAGTGTCTTCGGGGCGACCACTCTCAGGCGTTGCGGTGGAGCCCAGGGCTTCCGTCACTACGTCCTCACCTGAATCCGGGTCGTGGCCGTGCCGCGCCCGGTTGAGCCGCACGACGGTGCATTTCGTTACCTACGCAGCACGCGACCTTGGTGAAGGTGCGTGTAGCAGGGCCGGAGGGACTCGAACCCCCAACCGCTGGTTTTGGAGACCAGTGCTCTACCAATTGAGCTACGACCCTTTGAAGCTCCCCCAACCTACCGCATCCGACCGACTGCACGTTGTGCGCAGGCAAGATCGGCTCGTGGGGGCCATCGACGGATGAGTGTACGTGTTCACGGACCCCGCGTCGAATGGGTCGGGTCCGACCAGCCCGTGGAACTCGTATGCCCGGGCCCGTGCACGTCTGCGACGATGCAGGCATGACCGCAGCAACCCCTCCCGCACAGTCCCCTACCGAACGACGCGTGTCGGCCCGCATCGGGTCGATCTCCGAGTCCGCGACCCTCGCCGTGGACGCCAAGGCCAAGGCCCTCAAGGCCGCCGGGCGTCCCGTCATCGGCTTCGGCGCGGGCGAGCCGGACTTCCCGACCCCCGGCTACATCGTCGAGGCCGCGGTGGAGGCCTGCCGCAACCCCAAGTACCACCGCTACACCCCGGCCGGCGGCCTGCCCGAGCTGAAGGCCGCCATCGCCGCGAAGACGCTCCGCGACTCCGGCTACGAGGTCGACCCGTCCCAGGTCCTGGTCACCAACGGCGGCAAGCAGGCCATCTACGAGGCCTTCGCCGCGATCCTCGACCCGGGGGACGAGGTCATCGTCCCGGCCCCGTACTGGACCACCTACCCCGAGTCGATCCGCCTCGCCGGCGGAGTCCCGGTCGAGGTCGTGGCCGACGAGACCACCGGCTACCGCGTGTCGGTGGAGCAGCTGGAGGCCGCGCGCACCGAGAACACCAAGGTGCTGCTCTTCGTCTCCCCCTCCAACCCCACGGGCTCCGTGTACCCGCGCGAGCAGGTCGAGGCGATCGGCCGCTGGGCGGCGGACAACGGCCTGTGGGTCCTGACGGACGAGATCTACGAGCACCTCGTCTACGGCGACGCCGAGTTCTCCTCCCTCCCGGTCGTCGTCCCCGAGCTCGCCGACAAGTGCATCGTCGTCAACGGCGTCGCCAAGACCTACGCCATGACCGGCTGGCGGGTCGGATGGGTCATCGGCCCCAAGGACGTCGTCAAGGCCGCGACCAACCTCCAGTCGCACGCCACGTCCAACGTCTCCAACGTCGCCCAGGTCGCGGCCCTCGCCGCGGTGTCCGGTGATCTCACCGCCGTCGCCGAGATGCGCGTCGCCTTCGACCGCCGCCGCCAGACGATGGTGCGGATGCTCAACGAGATCCCCGGCCTCTTCTGCCCCGAGCCCGAGGGCGCCTTCTACGCCTACCCCTCGGTCAAGGGCCTCCTCGGTAAGGAGATCCGCGGCAAGCGCCCCGCCGACTCGGCCGAGCTCGCCGCGCTGATCCTGGACGAGGCCGAGGTCGCCGTCGTCCCCGGCGAGGCCTTCGGCACCCCGGGCTACCTGCGCCTTTCGTACGCGCTCGGCGACGAGGACCTCGTCGAGGGCGTGTCCCGCATCCAGAAGCTCCTGGGCGAGGCCCGGGACTGAGGTTCGCCGCCGGGTTGTGGGGGCTTGCGACGGCACTGACGTGCGGGCAAGCCCTCATTCGGGGAAAGCGGTACCCGGGCGCCGCGCGCATACGGCAAGATCTGAAAATGGCACGTGACGTACGAACCCTCCCCAAGGCACACCTGCACCTGCACTTCACCGGCTCCATGCGCCCCAGCACGCTGCTGGAGCTCGCCGACAAGTACGGGGTGCACCTCCCCGAGGCACTGACCTCCGGCGAGCCGCCCAAGCTGCGCGCGACCGACGAGCGCGGATGGTTCCGCTTCCAGCGGCTCTACGACAGTGCGCGGGCCGTGCTGCGCGAGCCCGAGGACATCCAGCGCCTGGTGCGCGAGGCCGCCGAGGAGGACGCGCGCGACGGCTCGGGCTGGCTGGAGATACAGGTCGACCCGACCTCGTACGCGCCGCGCCTGGGCGGGCTGATCCCGGCGATGGAGATCATCCTGGACGCCGTGGAGACCGCGTCGCGGGAGACGGGTGTCGGGATGGCCGTCCTGGTCGCCGCCAACCGTATGAAGCACCCGCTGGACGCCCGGACGCTGGCGCGGCTGGCTGTGCGCTACGCCGACCGGGGCGTGGTCGGGTTCGGGCTCTCCAACGACGAGCGGCGGGGACTGGCCCGTGACTTCGACCGGGCGTTCGCGATCGCGCGCGAGGGCGGGCTGCTGGCCGCCCCGCACGGCGGGGAGCTGGCGGGGCCGAGCAGCGTCCGGGCCTGCCTGGACGACCTGCACGCGGGCCGGGTCGGGCACGGCGTGCGCGCGGCGGAGGATCCGCGGCTGATGGCGAAGCTCGCCGAGAAGCAGGTGACGTGCGAGGTGTGCCCCGCGTCGAATGTGGCGCTCGGCGTGTACGAGAAGCCGGAGGACGTCCCCCTGCGCACGCTGTTCGACGCGGGCGTGCCGATGGCGCTGGGCGCGGACGACCCGCTGCTGTTCGGCTCGAGGCTCGCTGCGCAGTACGAGCTCGCGCGCGATGCGCATGCGTTCACGGACGAGGAACTCGCGGAGCTGGCCCGGCAGTCGGTGCGCGGTTCGGCGGCTCCGGCGGCCGTCAAGGAGCGGCTGCTGGCCGGCGTCGGCGACTGGCTGGCGGCCCCGGTTCCCGCTATGGCCTGACCGCCGCCCAGGCCGTACGGGCCACCGCCGCGGCGAACTCCTCGGCCGGCGGCACCCGGTCCGCGCCCGAGACCTGGATGAAGAACGCCCGCTGGAAGCACGCGCCCATCAGCAGCGCGGCAGCGGCGTACAGATCCGCCTCCGCGCGGACCCGGCCGCGGTCGCGCTCACGCTCCAGATAGCGGGCGACGCCCTCGACCGCCAGGTGCGGGCCCGCGTCGATCTTGCGCAGGCCGTCCCGGTACTGCGCGCGCAGCGCGGGCTCGGCGAGCAGCGTGCCGAACATCGGGAACGCCTCCTCGTAGAACCGCGCCGCCTGCCGGACCAGCACCGCGAGGCACTCCTCGACGGCCCGCTCGCCGGGGTCGGCGATCAGCTCACCGATGAGCGGGCCGATGTTCGGCAGCCGCTCGTGGATGACGCGTACGAAGAGCTCCTCCTTGCTCGTGAAGTGCTTGTACAGCGCCGCCTCCGAGCAGCCCGCCTCACGCGCGATCGCCTTGGTGGTGGCGCTGGCCAGGCCGGTGGTGCGCATCAGCTTCTCGGCCGCGTCCACGAGCCGCTGGCGTGTGGGCCTTGACGTGGGGGTGAGCATTCACTCACCCTACAGGTGGGTGAATACTCACTCACCCTCCTACCTCCAGGGAGTGGCACCTCATGAAGCTCACCGTCTTCGGTGCGACCGGACGCACCGGCATGGAAGTCGTCCGCCAGGCGCTCGGCGCCGGGCACGAGGTGACGGCCGTCGTACGCGACCCGGCCCGGTTGCCGGTGCACGGTGACCGGCTCGATGTCGTCACGGTCTCCGACGTCACGGACGCGGAGGCGCTGCGGCCGTACGTCGAGGGACGCGACGCCGTCCTGTCCGGCCTCGGAGCGACCGGCCGCCACCCGGGCGGCATCGCCGAGGGCAGCGTCCGGGCCATCGTGCGGGCGATGGAGGCCACCGACGGCACGCGACGCCTCATCACAATCAGCGCCGCCCCGGTGGGCCCGGTGCCCGAAGGCGAGTCCCTCGTCGGCCGCCGGGTCCTCTTCCCCCTGATCCGGGCCATCCTCAAGGAGGTCTACGCGGACCTGGCCCGCTCCGAGGACGAGCTGCGGCGCAGCGCCCTCGACTGGACCGCCCTCCGCCCCGGCAACCTCGCCAACCGGCCCTTCACAGGGCGCTACCGCAAGGCGATCGGAGCCAACGTGCCGCGCGCCGGCACCCTGGGGCGGGCCGACCTGGCCGCGGCGATGCTCGACTGCGTCGGTGACGCGGCGACCGTGAAGCAGCTGGTGGGGGTGGGGGTAGCTAAAGGCTGACGCCGACCGTCACGGGCTCGTTGACCAGCGTCACCCCGAAAGCGGCGTGCACGCCGTCCCGGACCTCGCGGGCCAGGGCCAGCAGGTCCTCCGTCTTCGCGCCGCCGCGGTTGGTCAGCGCGAGGGTGTGCTTGGTGGAGATCCGGGCGGGGCCGGTCCCGTAGCCCTTCGTGAAGCCCGCCCTGTCGATCAGCCACGCCGCGGAGGTCTTCACCTGCCCGTCGGGCATCGGCCAGCCCGGCGGCTCCGCCTGCGGGCCCAGGCGGTCATGGACCCGCGCCAGGAACTCCGCGTGCGCGGCGGCCGTGAGCACCGGATTGGTGAAGAAGGACCCCGCCGACCAGGTGTCGTGATCCTCCGGGTCCAGCACCATGCCCTTCCCCGCGCGCAGCCTCAGCACGGTCTCGCGGGCCAGCGTCAGCGGGACCCGCCCGCCCTGCTCCACGCCGAGCGTCCGGGCGACCTCCGCGTACGTGACGGGCGCCGACAGCCCGTCCGCGTCTTCGAGCCCGAAGCGGACGCGCAGGACGACATAGCGCGCCGGATCCGCCTTGAACCGGCTGTGCCGGTACGCGAACCCGCATTCCGCTCCGGGGATGGTGACCGTTTCGCGCTCCTGGCGGTCGTAGGCGACCACCTCGGCGATCGTCGCCGACACCTCCTGGCCGTACGCCCCCACGTTCTGGATCGGCGTCGCCCCCGCCGAGCCGGGGATCCCCGCGAGGCACTCGACGCCGGCGAGGCCGGCCTCGACGGTCCGGGCGACGGCGTCCGTCCAGACCTCGCCGGCCGCCAGTTCCAGGCGCGTGCCGTCCAGGTCGAAGCCCTTGGTCGCGATCCGGATCGCGGTGCCGTCGAAGCCGTCGTCCCCGATGAGGAGGTTGCTCCCGCCGCCGATCACCAGCAGTGGGGTGCCCGTGGCGTCGGCCTCGCGGACCGCGTCGATCACCTCGGCGTCCGTGGCCGCCGTGATCAGGCGCGCGGCGGGTCCGCCCAGGCGGAACGTGGTCAGGGGGGCCAGCAGGGCGTCGTACGTAACGGTCACGCGGTTCAGCTTACGCAGGCCGGTCCGGGGCCTCCGGGCCGGTTCACCGTGGCACCAGCGCGTACGCGCGCACCGGGAAGGTGCCGAAGTCGCGCACCGGGGCCGGTGCGGCGTGCAGCCGGGCGCCGTGTACCGGCAGCTCGCCGAGGTTGGTCAGGTGCTCCAGCACCGGGATGCCCGCCCCGAGCAGGATCGAGTGCGCCGGCCGCTGCCCGCCGTCCGTCGAGTCGATGTTGACGCTGTCGATGCCGACCAGCCGCGCGCCCGCGTCGGCCAGGTACTTCGCCCCGTCCTCGGCCAGGTACGGGGCCGCGACGCCGTAGGCCTCGGTGCGCCAGTGCCGGTCCCAGCCGGTGTGCAGCAGGACGGCCTTGCCGGCCACGTCGTAGGGCGCCAGGGTCTGTGCGCCGACGCCGCGCTCGCTCGCGCCCGTCAGGCGGACCACCACGACGGGCAGGTCGGCGACCGACTCCAGCGGCAGGCCGGCCAGATCCACGCCGCCCTCGTACCGGTGGAAGGGGCTGTCCACATAGGTGCCGGTGTTGCTCACCATCGTGATGCGGCCGATCGTGAACTCGGTGCCCTCGGCGTACAGGTTCCGCGAATCCGCGTACGTCAGGTGCGGGGTGACCTCCGGGCCGGGGAGCCCGGGATATGTCACCATCCCGGCCTCGATCGCATGGCTGAGGTCGATCAGCCGACGGCCCTCCCCGGTGGCGGCGTCGGCCTCGGCCGGCCCGCTGCGGGATCCCTTGTGCGCCTCCGCGAAGACCTCGACGTTCGAAAGCCGCACCCGGTCCACCATCAGCAGCCCCAGATGGGCGACGAACAGCCGCGCCAACTCCTCTTCGGGCAGGGACGGACCCGGCAGGTCCAGCCTGAACCCCTGGGTCTGCAACCCACCGCCGTTGAGGAAGCTCACGTCCGCGTCGAAAGACGCCCGGTACTCGGTCATGCGTCCATGATCCGGCCGAAGCGACGTGGAACGGAACGGTCCAGGACCTCCGTCTCCGGAGGCCCTGGACCGTTCCCGACACCGACACGTACGCCGGGCTAGTGCGCCGCGACCAGTTCCTTGTCGTCGGCCGGGACCACGTCCGCCTGCGCCGTGCGCCGTCCCCGGGGCGCCGTCAGGGCGGCCACCGCGCCGAGCGCGACCGCCCCTGCCCCGACCCACAGGGCGGGAGTGATGCCGTCGGCGAACCGGGCAGCGGTCTCGTAGCCGCCCTGGGCGGAGAAGACGGAGGCGAGGATGGCGATGCCGAGGGCGCCGCCGACCTCACGCAGCGCGTTGTTCGCGCCGGAGGCGATGCCCTGCTCCTCGGGGCGGACGCTGGACATGACGAGGTTGGCGCTGGGGGCGAAGTAGAGGGACATTCCGATGCCGCTGATGACGAGGGCGGGGATCTGGGCGGCGTAGGAGACGTCGGGGCTGAGGACCAGGGCGAAGAGGGCGAGACCGATGGCCTGAAGGGCGAGGCCTGCGGCGACGATGCGGCGGCCGCCGATGCGGTCGGAGAGCGCTCCGGCGACGGGGGCGAGGAGCATGGGCATGCCGGTCCAGGGCAGCATGCGCACGCCGGCCTGCATCGGGGAGTAGCCGCCGACGCCCTGCATGAACTGACTGAGCAGGAAGATCGAGCCGAACATGCCGAGGAACATCAGCAGGCTGGCGGTGTTGATGGCGGTGAAGGCGCGGCTGCGGAAGAGCCGCATGGGGAGCATGGGGTTCGCGCTGCGCATGCCGTGCCGGACGAAGGCGGCGAGGAGCAGAGGGCCGGCGATGAGGCCGGTGAGGACGAGCCCGCTGGTCCAGCCGTCGGCGTTGCCGCGGATGAGGGCGTAGACGATGCCGAAGAGGCCGCCGCTGGCGAGGAGGGTGCCGGGGATGTCCAGGCGGGGGTTGGCGCCGCGGCTCTCGTCGAGGCGCAGGCGGGCGAGGGGGATGAGGAGGAGGCCGAGCGGGACGTTGAGCCAGAAGATCCAGTGCCAGGAGACGTGCTCGGTGAGCGCGCCGCCGATGAGCGGACCGGTGGCGACGGCGAGTCCGTTGGCGGCGCCCCAGATCCCGAAGGCCATGCCACGGCGCTCGGCGGGGACGGCGGCCGAGAGGAGGGTGAGGGTGAGCGGCATGAGGATCGCGGCGCCGACGCCCTGGACGGCGCGGGCGGCGATGAGTTCGTTCATGCCGGGTGCGAGGGCGGCCGCGGCGGAGGCGGCGGTGAAGATGCCGATTCCGGTGACGAAGAGCCGGCGGCGGCCGAAGCGGTCGCCCAGGGCTGCGCCGAACATCAGGAGCACGGCGAAGGTGAGGGTGTAGGCGCTCACGGTCCATTCGAGGTCGGCGAGGCCGCCGCCGAGGTCCTTGCGAATGGAGGGAAGGGCGGTGGTGACGACGAGATTGTCGAGTGCGGCCATGAAGCCTGCGACGCTGGTGATGATCAGCGCCCAGACGACGGAGCCGCGCCGGGCGGTTGTTTGCTCCTTCATGATTCCCCCTGCTGCGAGATGATGGGCCTGCTAGTTAGTTATTGATCAATTACTTTGGCGGGCGTACGAAAGCGCCGCTTGCGCGGGTGGGACGGTTATGCGGGGTAGCGGTCCGCGTACTGCTCCTGGATGCCGGCCCAGCAGCGTTCACCCTCGCCGACGCCGAGCGCGACCAGGACGTTGACGAGCATGCCGGTGCCGAAGAACTCGGCCGCCTGGCCTTCCTCGACACCCGTACGGGCGACGACGTAAGACCACAGTTCCATCCAGCCCTTCCGGCAGAACTCGCGGACCTCCTCGTCGTCGACCGAAGCGACGTACATCTGAAGCTGCATGCGCAGGACGTCGTTCCCCGCGATCAGCTCCCCGTACGACAGACACATCGAACGGAAGGCCTCAGCACCCTCCAGGCCCTCGGACACCCGCTCGAAGTGTTCCTGGATGCTCCGGAAGCAGCGTTCGGCGGCGGCGAGGAAGAGGGCCTTCTTATTGGGGAAGAGCCGGAAGAGATACGGCTGCGAGACGCCCATGCGCTTGGCGATCACGCCGGTGGAGGTGCCGTCGTAACCGGTCGCACCGAACTCGGTCACCGCCGCACGGATCGCCGCCTCGCGGCGCTCGTCGGCGCTCATCCGGATCCCGCTGCTTGCTGCCATGCCTTGTAAGTTATCAATCAATAACAAGCGTCGTCAAGGGGGAAGGCGGCGGGCTTTTCCCCGCCGCCTTCCCCTCTTGCTCAGGCGAGCCCTGTTCAGGCGGGGCGCCGCTACGCGAGCCGGACCACCGCTCGCGACATGCCCAGCACCTTCTGGCCGTCGGCCATCGCGGTCAGGTCCACCCGGACCGTCCGCTCGGCGTCGTCCAGCTTCGCGGCGACCTTGGCCGTGACCTCGATCACCGCGCCGGTCCCGTCGTTCGGGACGACGACCGGCTTGGTGAAGCGCACCCCGTACTCGGCGACCGCGCCCGGG
The DNA here is from genome assembly GCF_045040445.1 of Streptomyces sp. NBC_01537. Lineage (NCBI taxonomy): Bacteria > Bacillati > Actinomycetota > Actinomycetes > Kitasatosporales > Streptomycetaceae > Streptomyces > Streptomyces sp. NBC_01537. The sequence continues at coordinate 3,949,809 of NZ_CP109392.1, forward strand.
TCGCCGGCCCAGTCGGTGACGACACGGATCGCGGAGGCCATGGTGAACATCCCGTGGGCGATGACGTCCGGCAGGCCGACGGCCACGGCGAACTTCTCGTTCCAGTGGATGGGGTTGAAGTCGCCGGAGGCGCCCGCGTACTGGACGAGTGCGGCGCGGCTCACGGGGAAGGACTGGCCCGGGAGCTCGGTGCCGACCTCGACCTCGTCGTAGGAGATCTTCGCGGTCATGGTCAGCTCTCCTCGGGGGCGCGGGACACGAGCTTCATGAGCGCGGTGACGACATGCTCGCCGCTCTCGTCGTGCACATCGCCGCGCACGTCGATGATGTCGTTGCCGGCAAGGGACTTGACGGCGTCGATGGCGACGGTCACGGACAGCCGGTCGCCGGCCCGGACCGGGCGGGTGTAGCTGAACTTCTGGTCGCCGTGGACGACGCGGCTGTAGTCCAGCCCCAGTTCCGGGTCGAGGACGACCTGGCCCGCCGCCTTGTACGTGATCACGAAGGGGAAGGTCGGCGGCGCGATCACATCGGAATGACCGACGGCCTTGGCCGCCTCCGGGTCCGTGTAGACCGGATTGGGGTCACCGACCGCCTCGGCGAACTCGCGGATCTTCTCCCGCCCGACCTCGTAGGGAGCGGTGGGCGGATACGTCCGCCCGACGAAGGACTGGTCCAGCGCCATCGGCGCACCTCCTGGAAAACGTACGGGCAACGAGTAACGCCACAAGGCCGCCCCCGGATGCGGGGACGGCCTCGTGTGCGTAAAGCCTGAGGTCAGCGAGTCTCGCGGTGCGCGGTGTGCGAGTTGCAGCGAGGGCAGTGCTTCTTCAGCTCAAGACGGTCCGGGTCGTTGCGCCGGTTCTTCTTGGTGATGTAGTTCCGCTCCTTGCACTCCACGCAGGCCAGCGTGATCTTCGGGCGGACGTCGGTGGCGGCCACGTGAGTGCTCCTTGACGAACGGGTAGAAAAGACTATGAAAAGAGAACAAAGCAAGAGTAGCCGATTGAAGGACCGATCCCACAATCGGCTACACGGTGTAGCGGCGACCGGACTTGAACCGGTGACACAGCGATTATGAGCCGCTTGCTCTACCGACTGAGCTACGCCGCTGCGATGATGAGACAAACCCACCCGAAGGCGGGTCATCTGATCATCAGAGCCCCCATGCGGAATCGAACCGCAGACCTTCTCCTTACCATGGAGACGCTCTACCGACTGAGCTATAGGGGCGAACGGGGAAGACATTACACGCTCCGCCGCCGAAGGTGAAATCCGTATCTCAGGGGCACACCGGGCGCGCAGCACCCCTGTGAGGCAGGCCACTTGAGCGACGCAGAGCGACCGCTGAACCAGCTCTGAGCGACCGCGCCGGTACGACTATTCGCCTCTTCCCGGACGGACCGGGCACCGCGCCCTAGGCTCGGAACGCGTGATCTTGCCTCCGGCCTCAGGGAGCGCGATGACTGACACCGCTACCGACACTCCGCTCCTGCTGTGCGGCGCCCGCCTCGCCGACGGCCGCACCGTCGACGTGCGGATCGGCGGCGCCCGGATCGAGGCCGTCGGCACGGCCGGGAGCCTCACCGACGGCACCCGGATCGATCTCGGCGGCTACCTGCTGCTGCCCGCCCCGGCCGAGCCGCACGCCCACCTGGACAGCGCCATGACAGCCGGCTGCGGCGGGCCGCCCTCGTACGAGCCGGAGGACGTCCAGCGCCGGGTCACCGAGGCGGTGCTGCTGCAGCTCGGGCACGGGACGACCGCGATCCGGACCCACGTCCGGATCGGCGACGTCGCCGGGCTGAGCGCGCTGGAGGCCGTGCTCCAGGCGCGGCGGGCGCTGCGCGGACTCGCCGAGCTGCACACCGTCGCCGTGCCCCGGCTGCTGACCGGCATCGCCGGGGCGGACGGGCTCGCGGTGCTGCGCGACGCGCTGAAGATGGGCGCCGGGGTCGTCGGCGGCTGCCCGGACCTCGATCCGGACCCGGGCGGCTATGTCGAGATCCTGCTCGGCGTGGCCGACGAGTTCGGCCTCCCCGTCGACCTCCACACGGACGGCTCCGACCCGGCCCGCCTCGCCCGTCTGGCCGCCATGGCGGGCGGTCTGCGCCCCGGCGTCTCCATCGGCCCCTGCGGCGGCCTCGGCCGGCTGCCGTACGAGGCCGTGGGGCGCGCCGCCGGGCAGCTCGCCGCGGCCGGGGTGTCGGTGGTCGCCCTCCCCCAGGGCGGCTGCGGGGCCCTGGAGTCCCGCGGTCCCGGCCACGCCCCGGTACGGGCGCTGCGCGCCGCCGGCGTACGGGTCGCCGCGGGCAGCGGCGCCCTGCGCGACCTGGCCAACCCCGTCGGGCGCGGCGACCCGCTGGAGGCGGCCTTCCTGCTGGCCTCCTACGGCGAGTGCGGCGCCGCCGAGGCCTACGACGCGGTGAGCGGGCTGGCCCGGGCGGTCCTCGGGCTGCCCGAGGTGCGGATCGAGGCGGGCTTCCCGGCCGAGCTGCTCGCGGTGCGGGCCGACCGGATCGAGGCCGCGCTCTCGCTCGCGTACAGCCGCATCGTGATCCACCGGGGGCGGGTGGTGTCCCGGACGAGCGCCGTACGGGAGTTCACGGACACGCTCGCGCTCGATCTCCCCCGGCAGGCGCGGAGCCGCAAAGACCCGGCGTAAGGCGTAGCGTCGAAGGCATGCGCATTGTGATCGCTGGTGGACACGGACAGATCGCGCTCCGGCTGGAGCGCCTGCTCGCCGGGCGCGGCGACGAGGCCGCGGGCATCATCCGCGACCCCGCCCAGGCCGACGACCTGCGCGCGGCCGGCGCCGAACCTCTCGTCCACGACCTGGAACACGCCTCCGTCGAGGAGATCGCCCGCGTCCTGGACGGTGCCGACGCCGCCGTGTTCGCCGCCGGCGCCGGTCCCGGCAGCGGCGTCGGCCGCAAGCAGTCCGTCGACCACGCCGCCGCCGTCCTCTTCGCCGACGCCGCCGAGCGGGCCGGCGTGCGGCGCCACCTCATGGTCTCCGCGATGGGCGCCTCCCCCGAGCCCCCCGCCGGCACCGATCCGGTCTTCGCCGCCTACCTCCGCGCAAAGGCCGCCGCCGACCACGACCTGCGCCGCCGCCCCGGGCTCGACTGGACCATCCTGCGGCCCGGCCTCCTCACCGACGACCCCGGCACCGGGCGCGTACAGCTCGCCGCCTCCACCGGGCCGGGCGCCGTGACCCGCGACGACGTGGCGGCGGTGCTCGCGGAGCTGATCGACACGCCGTCCACGGCCGGGCTGATCCTGGAGCTGATCGAGGGTCACACGCCGGTCGCGGTGGCGGTGAAGGACGTCGCCGGCAACTGAGCCGGGAGCTGAGCAGCGGCCCCGGAAACCACTGAGGCCCCTGACCAGAACTACTGGTCAGGGGCCTCATCCTGTGGCGGCGCCAGGGTTCGAACCTGGGTAGGCTGAGCCGGCAGATTTACAGTCTGCTCCCTTTGGCCACTCGGGCACACCGCCTGGGATGGTGCCGCCTCCGGGGGCCCGCGCGGGGCGCTCCGTGGCGACGTCGTAAACGATACCCGATCCCCGGGGGTGCTTCGCCACTCGATTGATCAACCCCTCGGACAGGGATGGTGGCGACGGGCTGCGCAACCCAGCGAACGTGCGCGGTCACCGCACTAGGCTTGCGGGGGCGGTCCGGGGTGGGCCGTACCCCGGATGGATCCCTGATGGATCAGAGCCAAGGAGCCAACTGAAGATGGCCGACTCCAGTTTCGACATCGTCTCGAAGGTCGAGCGGCAGGAGGTCGACAACGCCCTCAACCAGGCGGCGAAGGAGATCTCGCAGCGGTACGACTTCAAGAACGTGGGCGCCTCGATCTCGTGGTCGGGCGAGAAGATCCTCATGGAGGCGAACTCGGAGGAGCGCGTGAAGGCGATCCTGGACGTCTTCGAGACCAAGCTGGTCAAGCGCGGGATCTCGCTGAAGGCGCTGGACGCCGGCGAGCCGCAGCTGTCCGGCAAGGAGTACAAGATCTTCGCGTCGATCGAGGAAGGCATCTCGCAGGAGAACGCCAAGAAGGTCGCCAAGATCATCCGCGATGAGGGCCCCAAGGGCGTCAAGGCGCAGGTGCAGGGCGACGAGCTGCGGGTCAGCTCGAAGAGCCGTGACGACCTGCAGGCGGTGCAGGCGCTGCTCAAGGGCAAGGACTTCGACTTCGCGCTGCAGTACGTGAACTACCGCTGAGGCGAAGCCGATACGGATGCGGATACGGTCCGGCTCCCTGCGCAGGGAGCCGGACCGTACGCATGCGCAGATGAATGCATTTCGATGAATTCCTGGAATTCCGATCTGCAGGGAATGAGCATGCGAACGCGGCACCGCCGGGGGGAGCCCGCGATGCCGCGTTCGGTCCTTTGGCCCTTCGCTCCAGGGAAATCAGAGCGATGCGGTGACGTATTTCTTTCCGGCGTCGTTCTCGACGACCACCGAGGCCACGTCATCGGGCGCGATGGCGGCGGAGCCGTCAAGGTTGGCTCCCCTGCCGTGCCCGTGGTCCGAGCCCACCACCCAACTGCCGGCCACCTCGCGGCTGCCGTCCTTGGCGACGACGACCAGACGGCACCGCTCACCTGCCGGGATGCCGCTGACCGAGGCGTTGACCCGGACCCACTTGGCGGCCGGGGTGACCTGCACGGCCATGGTCGCACCGGTGCCGGAGTCGGTGGCCGAGGCCACCTTGATGCCGGACGGAGCCGTGGAGACCGGGGGCGTGGTGGCGGGCAGGGCCACCGGGCCGCCGCCGCTGCCGCCGCTCTGGCCGATGAGTACGCCGCCGACCAGCAGCACCGCCGCGGCGGCCGCGGCGATGGCGCCGTTGGCGGCGAGCCGGCGCCGGTCGCGGCCGGCGCGCTCGGTGCGCGCCTGCCGCAGGGTGCGCTGAAGCAGCAGGTCGCCGCCCTCGGGTGGCCCGTCGATGAAGGCCTCGGGCGGGACCTCGCCCAGTGCCTGCTCCATCTCCCGCAGCTCGGCCAGTTCGCCACGGCACCGGTCGCAGGACGCTATGTGTTCGTCGACAGCCCTCACCTCCTGCTCGCCGAGGACACCGAGGACGTACGCGGTGAGCTGTTCGCCGTCGTGCTCGTGCCGTTCTTGTGTGCTCATGCCGCCACCTCCCGCAGTGCGACCGGTTTCCGCGTATTCGCATTCTTATTCGTGTAGAGCTCTCTCAAGGTCTTGAGAGCGTAGTGTGACCTGGATTTCACGGTTCCCGGTGGTATTCCGAGATTTTTCGCGGCTTCGGCCACGCTCTGCCCCCGGAAGTAGATTTCCAGCAGCACATCCCGGTGATCCGGGGACAGCTGGTCCAGCGCCTCCATGACGACCATGGAGTCCACGACCTGCTGCGCGTGGTCCTGCTGCACCGGCGGCCGCTCGGGCACCTCCGCGACCTCCGTCGGCCGGGCCGCCTTCGCCCGGTACCGGTCGGTGATGATGTTGCGGGCGACCGTCAGCAGCCAGCCGCGCACCGAACCCTTGCCGTTGACCAGCGCCTCGGGGTGCTTCCAGGCCCTGATCAGGGTCTCCTGGACCACATCCTCGGCAGCCCCCCGGTCACCGGTGAGCCGGGTCGCGTAGGCGAGCAGAGCACCTCCGTGTTCCTCGTAGAGCGATCGGATCAGTGCTTCGTCGCTAGCACCCTGCGTACTGCGCGCGCCGTGCGTGCTGCGCGTGCTCTGCCGGGCGCGGGACCACAATGCCGCCATCCACCTCTCCGTCCTCTCGGCGGTTCGCTTCCTAAACGCGGGGCGGCGGCGGGGGGTTCAATGCGACCTACGTCACACACTGTTTCCGGGCGTTGAGACACCGCACGACCGCCGCCATCTGGCTGCCCGTCATGACGTCGATGAAGACCGCGTGGTCCGTCCTCGGGCTGTGCCGCTGCTCCGAGAAGGCGTCCAGGGCGAACGGCGAGTCCGGATCGACGTCGTACGTGAGCGTGATCCGCAACTGCGGGACCGCGAACGTACCGTGCGGGCAGACCCCGTTCGCGGCCGGGAAAACGATGTGCGTGCGGTGGTCCGGGCTGTCGGTGTCCAGGCCGTTCCAGCAGCTCGGGAAATCCAGCGTGCGCATGAGGCGCGCACCGTCCGGACAGCGCGGGTACAGCGGCGTGAAGAGGCCGGGCGCCGTCGAACACCCCCACTGCGCATGCGCGTTCGCGTCGCCCTGGGTGCCGGCCACCGGATCGCCGGTGATCATGCGCAGGAAGCGCGGCATCGCAACGACATCGCTGACCGGATTTCCCCGGTACTCGACGGTTACGGACTCGGGGTCGATGATCCGGCCGACGTTGCCGTGGATCGTGGCGTCGCCGCCGCCGGTGGTCGGCTGGTCCTGGCGGCGCAGAACCGGCCAGTAGTACGTCGAGCGGTCGCCGTCGCGGCAGGTGGTGCGCGCGGCGGCCAGGCTGCGGTTGGTGGAGAAGGCGTCGGTGGAGAGGTTGCCCACGTAGTCGTGCGCGTGGTGAGCGCCGTTGGTGTAGCCCGGGGACACCACGACGTTGTCGGCGTTGCGGTGGCCCTCCTCGTTGCGGCCGCAGTCCTCGGTGTAGGAGGGGACAGCGAGGCCGGACGCGGCGGCCTTCGTACGCGGCAGGGCGTCGAAGGCCACGTAGTCCTGCGGCGACGGCCCTACGGTGCTGCTGCTGCTCGCGGGCGCGACGCGATCGATGACGTACGCGCCGATGCCCAGGGCCAGTGCCAGCGCGATCGCCAGTGGTGCCAGCGATCGGGCGGCGCTGACCGGCCGAGGCCGGCGCGTGCGCGGTTCAGTCCACACGGGGACAGGTTGTCAGCGCCTGGCGTCCGGTTCAATGCGGCTTTCGGCGATTGTCACCGGCGGGCGGGCCCGATAAGTCGGCTCAGGCCGTCTCGGGCTTCGTCCACACGAGCGAGTACCGCCACAGCAGATGCCGCCGATACCGGACCCCTGGCAGTACCTCCCGCGCGGCCGCACGGACCTGGCCCCAGCTCATCACGGACTCCTTGACCGGCATCCCGTCCGGGGCCCCCTCGCCACGCACCATCCGGCAGACGTGGTTGGCCGGGACGCCGAGGCCGCTGACGATCCAGTCGGTCCAGGTGACGTTCTTGGCGAGGCTGATGACGACCAGCCGCCCACCTGGGCGCAGCAGCCGGGCCATCTTGCGCAGGGCGGCCGTGAAGTCCATGTGATGGATGGCCGTCACCGAGCAGACGAAGTCGTAGCCGGCCTCCGGCAGCTCGCAGGTCAGGAAGTCCGCCTCGGCGTAGGCGGTGTTCGGCGCTTCCGCGCCGAGGCTCCGGGCCAGCTCGATCATGCGCGGGGAGGGGTCGACACCGGTGACCTGCTTCGCCCGGCCCGCGGCCAGCTTGCGGACGAGCAGACCGTCGCCGCAGCCGACGTCGAGGGCGTCGGCGCAGAACGAGGGGACCGCGTCGAGCACGACGTGGTGGTAGGCGACGTTGTGGTTCCAGTACGGGTCCTCAGCCATGCGGGAACCCTAGTGCAGCCGTGGATCACGGCCACGTGGCTACTTGAACCCACCTCTACGAACACCCAGGGCCCTACCGACAACAGCAGTTGGGGAACGCTGGTCAGCCCAGGATGCCATCGTGGTCGCCAAAGGCGCCGTCATCACCGAACTGGCGAGTCCCAGGGGCGACCTAGTCCACCGTCACGATCTCGCGGCCGAGGGGGACGAGGGAGATCGGGACCATCTTGAAGTTGGCGATGCCGAAGGGGATCCCGATGATCGTCAGGCAGAAGCCGATGCCCGCGACGATGTGGCCGATCGCCAGCCAGATGCCGGCGAAGATCAGCCAGATGATGTTGCCGACGAAGGACGCGGCACCGGCGTCGGGCCGCTCGACCGTCGTGCGGCCGAAGGGCCACAGGACGTAGTTGGCGATCCGGAAGCTGGCGATGCCCCAGGGGATGGTGATGATGAAGACGAACATCAGCAACCCGAGCAGGGCGTAGCCGATGGCCATCCACAGACCCCAGATGATCAGCCACACGATGTTGAGAATGAGGTTGATCGGCTTCATGCTTCCACCCTCCCACGCGTCGGGCGCGCCCGCCAGGTCAGCCCCGGTGGCCGGCCATCTCCTCCAGCCGGGCGATCCGCTCGGCCATGGGCGGGTGCGTCGAGAAGAGCTTGGACGCGTCGCCGGGGCGGAACGGGTTGGCGATCATCAGATGGCTTGTGGTCTCAAGGCGGGGCTCGGGCCGCAGGGGGAGCTGCTTGGTGCCCGCGTCGAGCTTGCGCAGGGCGGAGGCGAGGGCGAGGGGGTCGCCGGTGAGGCGGGCGCCGGAGGCGTCGGCCTCGTACTCGCGGGAGCGGCTGACGGCGAGCTGGATGACGGAGGCGGCCAGCGGGCCGAGGATCATGAGGGCGAGCATGCCGACGAGGCCGGGGCCGTCGTCGTCGTCGGAACGGCCGATGGGGATGATCCAGGCGAAGTTGGCGAGGAAGACGATGACCGAGGCAAGGGCGCCCGCGACGGAGGAGATGAGGATGTCGCGGTTGTAGACGTGGCTCAGCTCATGGCCGATGACGCCGCGCAGCTCGCGCTCGTTGAGTATGCGCAGGATGCCCTCGGTGCAGCAGACGGCCGCGTTGCGCGGGTTGCGGCCGGTGGCGAAGGCGTTGGGGGCGTCGGTGGGCGAGATGTAGAGCCGGGGCATGGGCTGGCGGGCGGAGGTGGAGAGCTCGCGGACCATGCGGTAGAGGGCGGGGGCCTCGAACTCGCTGACGGGGCGGGCGCGCATCGCGCGTAGCGCGAGCTTGTCGCTGTTCCAGTACGCGTAGGCGTTGGTGCCCAGGGCAATGACGAGTGCGACGATCAGTCCCGTACGGCCGAAGAAGCTGCCGATGACCAGGATGAGTGCCGAAAGGCCGCCGAGCAGTACGGCGGTCTTCAACCCGTTGTGCCGGCGGTGCACGGTGCGTCCTCCTAGGTCTTCCCCTGGTGGGAGCTCTCTGCTTCAGGAGAACCTCCCGTAGGGGGCAACGCCACCGGAATGGTGTTAGTTCCCTTGTGCACGCCTCACAGGAGGCTCACAGCAGGCCGCCGGTCGCGAAGCGGAGGACGAGCTGGGGCGCGCCGGACAGGGCGAGGCCGAGGACGGCGGACAGGGCGATGGCGGCGGTGAGGGGGGCGGTGAGGGGGAGGGTGACGGCAGCCGGTTCCGGGCTCTTCATGAAGAGCAGGGCCGTCCAGCGCAGGTAGTAGACCAGGGCCACGACGACGTTCAGCGCCATGATCACCGCGAGCCAGCCGAGCCCCGCGTGCACGGCCGAGGAGAAGACCGCAACCTTGGCGAAGAGCCCGATGATGCCCGGCGGCAGCCCGGCCAGGCACAGCAGGAAGAAGGCCAGCGAGAGGGCTGCCAGGGGGCGCCGCGCGTACAGGCCCCGGTAGTCGGTGAGGCGGTTCTCGGGCGCGCTGCGCGCGACGAGCGCGGCGACGGCGAAGGCGCCGAGGTTCACGGCGGCGTACATGAGGGCGTACGCGATGGTGGTGCCGATCTCGTCGGTGCCGGCGTACGCGGCGGCGGCGACCGGGACCAGCAGGTAGCCGGCCTGGCCGATGGAGGACCAGGCGAGCAGGCGTACGGCGCTGCGCGCGGCGTCGGGGCGCTGGCGCAGGGCGGCGGCGTTGCCGACGGTCATGGTGAGCGCGGCCAGGACGGCGACGGCGGGGCCCCAGACGTCCGCGTAGGGCTTCAGCCCAACGACCGTGACGAGGATGAGGCCGGAGAAGCCGGACGTCTTGCCGACGACGGAGAGGTAGGCGGCGATGGGCAGCGGCGCGCCGGTGTAGGTGTCGGGGACCCAGAAGTGGAAGGGCGCGACGGCGAGCTTGAAGGCGAAGCCGACGAGGGTGAGGGCGGCGCCCGCCTTGGCGAGGGTGGCCAGTTGCGGGTCGACGGCGGTGAGGCCGTGGGCCAGCGCGGTGAGGTGCAGGGTGCCGGTCGCGGCGTAGAGGAAGCTGACGCCCAGAAGGGTGACGGCGGTGGCGGCGACGGAGGAGAGGAAGAACTTGAGCGCGGCCTCGCTGGACAGCCGGTCGCCGCGCTTGATGCCGACGAGTGCGAAGGCCGGGAGGCTGGCGACTTCCAGGGCGACGATCAGCGTCGTCAGGTCGCGGGAGGCGGGCAGCAGCGCGGCGCCTGAGGCGGAGGACAGCAGCAGGAACCAGTACTCCCCCGCCGGGAGTTCGTCCGCGGCCATGGTGTGCATGGAGAGCAGGGCGGTGAGCAGCGCGCCGCCGATGACCAGCAGCTGGACGATGATCGTGAAGTGGTCGGCCACGTAGGAGCAGTCGCCGCCCCGGACGGTGAGGCAGAAGGTGCTGCGGTCGCCGTCAAGGAGCGGGAGCAGGCTCAGCCCGGCGAGCGCGAGGCCGCCGACGGTGAGCCAGCCCAGCAGCGGCTTGCGCGCATCGCTCACGAAGAGGTCGACGACCAGCACGATCAGGGCGGCGGCGGCCGCGATGACCGGCGGCGCGATCGCGATCCAGTCGACGGACTGGATGAGGGTACCCATCAGCTGCCTCCGAGAAGGGTACGCACGGCCGGGTCGGTGAGGCCGAGGAGAAGCGCGGGCCACAGCCCGGCGATGACGGTGAGCGCGACCAGCGGGGTCCAGGCCGCGAATTCATAACCCTGGACGTCCGCCAGGAGCGGTTCCGTCGCCTCGGCGGTGGCCTTCTCGCCCATGCACACCCTGCGCACGACGACCAGCAGATACGCGGCCGTGAGCAGCGTGCCGAAGGCCGCGATGGCGGTGAAGGTCAGATACGCGCCCCGGTCCAGACCCTCGGCGGGCTTGAAGGCCCCGAACATCGCCAGCATCTCGCCCCAGAATCCGGCAAGGCCCGGCAGTCCGAGCGAGGCCACCGCGCCGAAGGCCAGCAGGCCGCCGAGGCGCGGGGCCCGGCCGTAGAGCGCGGCGCCGGTCTGGCCGGCGAGGCGGTCGAGGTCGGTGGAGCCGTAGCGGTCCTTGAGGGAGCCGACGAGGAAGAAGAGCAGGCCGGTGATCAGGCCGTGGGCGATGTTGGCGAAGAGCGCGCCGTTGATACCGGTGGGGGTCAGGGTCGCGATGCCGAGCAGGACGAAGCCCATGTGGCCGACGGAGCTGTACGCGATGAGTCGCTTGAGGTCGCCGCCGACGCCCTGCCGGGCCAGCGCCAGGCAGGCCAGGGAGCCGTAGATGATCCCGATGACCGCGAATGCGCCCAGGTAGGGCGCGAAGGTCTGCATCCCCTCGGGGGTGATGGGGATCAGGATCCGTACGAACCCGTAGGTGCCCATCTTGAGCAGGACGCCCGCCAGGAGGACCGATCCGACGGTCGGGGCGGAGGTGTGGGCGTCGGGGAGCCAGCTGTGCAGCGGCCACATCGGGGCCTTGACGGCGAGGCCGAGGCCGATGGCGAGGGCCGCGATCAGTTGCGTGGTGTGACTGAGGTGTGACCCGTTGTCAGTGGCAAGTGTCACCATGTCGAATGTGCCCGCCTTGATCCCGATCAGGAGCAGGCCGAGCAGCATGACCACGGAACCGAGGAGTGTGTAGAGGATGAAGCGGAGTGCGGCCCGCTCGCGGCCTTCGCCGCCCCAGCGGGCGATGAGGAAGTACATCGGGATGAGGACCATCTCGAAGGCCAGGAAGAACAGCATCAGATCGAGCACGGCGAAGGTCGCGATGGTGCCCGATTCGAGAACCAGGATCAGCGCCACGAAGGCCTTGGGGGACGGGCCCGCCGGCATTTTGAAGTAGCTGTAGACCGCGCAGAGGAAGGTCAGCAGCGCGGTCAGCACGAGGAGGGGGAGGCTGATGCCGTCGATGCCGAGGTGGATGCGGATGCCGAGTGCCGGGATCCAGCTGATGTCGGTGCTCGCCTGCATGGTGGCGGGGTGGTCGTGGTCGAAACCGGCCGCCAGGGCGATGGAGAGCGCCAGAACGGCTCCGGTGACGGTCACGCCGTGCCGCAGCACCGCCTGGTCGGGGCTCTTGCCCTTCAGGCCGGGCGGGGGCGGGAGCAGGGCGCCGACCGCGCCGAGCAGCGGCAGGACGACGGTGGCCACGAGCAGGTACTGCATGACGGTGTCGTTCACGGCTCACGCTCCGACAGCTACGAGGACGGCGAGCACGACCGAGCCGGCCAGCAGCACGCTGAGATAGGTCTGCACATTGCCGGTCTGGGTGCGGCGGACGATCGCACCGAGCAGACGGGGCGCCGCGCCCGTTCCGCGTACGTAGGTCTCGATGACCTCGCGGTCCAGGAAGCGGACAAGGCTCGCGGCGGCCAGCACCGGGCGTACGAACAGTGCCGAGTAGACGGCGTCCAGGTGGAAGCCGGCGGCGGCGGGGCGGTGCAGCGGGCCGAGGAGGAGCCGGCCCGGGTCGCCGGGGTCGGCCGCTTCCCCTGCCGGGGGCAGCTCCAGGGCGGCCTCCTCGACCAGGGCGGGCTCGGCGTCGGCGGCGGACGCCGCGACCACGGCGGCCCCGGCTCCGGCGGGCGTGCGGCGGGCGGCCGTGGCCTGCCAGGCGCCGTACATCGTGAGGACGCCGACGAGGGCGAGGCCGGTGCCGAGGACGGAGGTGACCAGGGTCGGGGCGAGCTCCTCGCCGTCGAACCAGGCGGGGAGGTCGAAGACCTTCGGCACGAGGGAGATCATGCCGAAGCCGAGGGTGGGGATGGCCAGCACCCACAGGACGACGTTCATGACGGCCGGATCGCGGCCGTGGTCGGGGGCCTCGGCTCCCTGGCCCTGGAAGGCGAGGAGGAACAGGCGGGTGGCGTACGCGGCCGTGAGGACGGCGGTGACCAGGCCCGCGATCAGGACCGTCCAGCCGACGGCGGACGGGATGTGGGCGGTGTGGCCGCCGGAGGCGTGTTCGGCGGCGCGGAGCACGGACTCCTTGGAGAAGAAGCCGGAGAAGGGAGGAATCGCGGCCAGGGCGGCCAGCGCGATGCCCATCGTCCACATGGCGTCCTCGGCGCGCTTGCCCAGGCCGTCCATACGGGACATCGCGGCCAGCGAGTTCGTACCGGCGGCGTGGATGACCGCGCCGGCGGCGAGGAACAGCAGCGCCTTGAAGGCGCCGTGCGAGAGGAGGTGGAAGACGGCGGCGCTGCGGTCGCCGACGGCGAGGGCGCCGGCCATATAGCCGAGCTGCCCGATCGTCGAGTAGGCGAGGACGCGTTTGATGTCGTCCTGGGCGAGCGCTGCGAGCCCGGAGCCGATCATGGTCACGGCGGCCATGACGGCGAGGACGGCCATCGCGGCGGCGGAGGCCTCGAAGACCGGCAGCAGGCGGGCGACGAAGTAGATGCCGGCCGCGACCATCGTGGCGGCGTGGATCAGCGCGGACACCGGCGTCGGACCGGCCATCGCGTCGGGCAGCCAGGTGTGCAGCGGGAACTGCGCGGACTTGCCGGCGACTCCGGCGAGCAGGAGCAGGGCGACGAGGGTGGGGTGGTGCAGCTCGCCGTGCGTGGCGGCGGTGAGGATGCCGTTGATCCGGAACGTTCCGGCGTCGGTGGCGAGCGCGAACAGGCCGATCAGGAAGGGGACATCACCGAGCTTGGTGACGAGGAACGCCTTGATCGAGGCGGAGCGGGCGACCTCGGTCTCCCAGTAGTGGCCGACCAGGAAGTACGAGCAGATGCCCATGATCTCCCAGCCGACCAGCAGCACCATGACGTCGCCGGTATAGACGACCAGGAACATCGCGGAGGTGAAGATGGCAACCAGGGCGGAGTACGAGACATAGCGCGGGTCATTGCGCAGGTAGCCGGTCGAGTAGAGCTGGACGCAGGTCGCGACCAGGCCGACGAGCACGGCGATCAGTACGGCGAAGCCGTCCAGGTGCAGGGCGAGGTCGATCGGCACCGAGCCGGTCGGGGTGAGCCGGTGGGCGGAGTCGGTGGCCGGGCCGCTGCCCTGGCGTACCGCGACGATCGCCGCGAGCACGAAGGCGGCGGCGGTCGGCAGCACGGCCATCGGCTGGGCGAATCCGGGGGCGCGCTTGCCGAGCAGGAGCGAGGCGGCCGCGCCCAGGAAGGGAAGGAGGGGGACGAGCACGGCCAGGGTCGTCACGGTCACGCTGCGGCCTCTGCCTTCTCCTCGCGGTCGGCGAGGTCGGTGAGCTTGTCGACGTCGGACGTGCCGCGGTTGCGGTAGACGAGCAGCACGATCGCCAGGCCGATGCCGATCTCGGCGGCGGCGATGACGATGACGAACAGCGTGAGCGCCTGCCCCGCGTGCACGGTGTCACGGAGCCAGACGTCGAACGCGACGAGGTTGAGGTTGACCGCGTTCAGCATCACCTCGACCGACATCAGGACGAGGATCGCGTTGCGCCGGGCCAGTACGCCGTACAGCCCGATGGAGAACAGGAGGGCGGCCAGCACGGCCGGGTAGGCGAGGTGCATCAGCGCGCTCCGTTCTTCCGGTCGGCGTTCTTGGCGTCGGCGTTCTTACGGCTGAGGACGATGGCGCCGACCAGGGCGGCGAGCAGCAGCACGGACAGTGCCTCGAACGGCAGCACCCAGTGCTGGAAGAGGAACTGCCCGGTGACCTTGGTCGAGCCCTGCACGGGCCCGTCGAGGTTGATCCAGGTGGCCCGGAAGGCGTCCACGACCACCCAGACCAGGGTGGCGGCGGAGGCCACGGCCACCACGAGCGCGGCCCAGCGGTTGCCCGAATCGGCGTCCGGGGAGCGGCCGATGGGGGCCTTGGTGAGCATCAGCCCGAAGAGAAGGAGGACGACCACGGAGCCCACGTAGATCAGCACCTGCACCCAGGCGATGAACTCGGCGGTGAGCAGGAGGTACTCGACGGCGAGCCCGCCGAGCGCGACCACCAGCCACAGGGCGGCGTGCACCAGCTGCTTGGTGCTCACGGTGATGAGGGCGGCCCCCAGGGTCGCGATGCCGACGAGCACGAAGGCGATCTCGACGCCCGCCGGGGACAGGAAGCCGGGGTGGCTCATGCCTCGCCCTCCTGCGACTGCGCCTGCGCGACAGCGGCGGCAGCAGCCGCGGCAGCGGTCTTCTCCGCCGACTTCTGCGCGGCCGCGAGCTCCTTCGGCTCCTCGGCGCCGGGGTCGAGCGGCGGCGGGGCCGGCACGGTCCACATCCACTCGCGGAGCTTGTCGCGCTCATGGGTCAGTTCGAGGATGTCGGTCTCCGCGTACTCGAACTCCGGTGACCAGAACAGCGCGTCGAAAGGACACACCTCGATGCAGATCCCGCAGTACATGCACAGCGAGAAGTCGATCGCGAAGCGGTCCAGCACATTGCGGCTCCGCTCGCGCCCGCCGGGGGCCGCGGCGGGAACCGTCTCCTTGTGGGAGTCGATGTAGATGCACCAGTCGGGGCACTCACGGGCGCACAGCATGCACACTGTGCAGTTCTCCTCGAACAGCGCGATGACACCGCGGCTGCGCGGGGGCAGTTCGGGCTGCACCTCCGGATACTGCGCGGTGACCGTGCGGCGGGTCATCGTCCGCAGGGTGACGGCGAGGCCCTTGGCCAGGCCGGAGCCGGGGACGGGCATTAGGAGATCACCACCTTCACGACGCCGGTCAGCGCGATCTGGGCCAGGGAGAGGGGGATGAGCACGGTCCAGGCCAGCTTCTGGAGCTGGTCCTCACGCATACGGGGATACGTGACCCGCAGCCAGATGACGACGAAAGCGAGGGCGAAGGTCTTCAGCAGGGTCCAGAGCCAGCCGACGCTGTCCGACCACGGCCCGTGCCACCCGCCGAGGAACAGCACGGTGGTCAGGCCGGACAGCACCACGATCCCGGCGTACTCCGCGAGCAGGAAGAACGCGAAGCGCAGGCCGGTGTACTCGGTGTACGCGCCGAAGATGATCTCCGAGTCCGCCACCGGCATGTCGAACGGCGGCCGCTGCAGCTCCGCGAGGCCCGCCGTGAAGAACACGACCGCGCCCACGAGCTGCCACGGCGTCCACCACCAGTGGTACGACTCCACGATCCCGGGCAGCGAGAGGGTGCCCGCCGCCATCGCCACCGACGCGGCGGCCAGCAGCATCGGCAGCTCGTACGCCATCAGCTGCGCGGCCGTGCGCAGACCGCCGAGGAGGGAGAACTTGTTGGCCGACGCCCAGCCCGCCATGAGCGAGCCGAGGACGCCCACGCCCATCACGGCGAGCACGAAGAACAGGCCCGCGTCGATGTCCTGGCCGACGAACCCGTTCGGGCCGACCGGGATCGCGATCAGGACGAGGAGGTAGGGAAGCAGGGCCACGGCGGGCGCCATCTGGAAGATCCTGCGGTCCGCGTCGGCCGGGACCACGTCCTCCTTCTGCACGAACTTCACGCCGTCCGCGACGAGCTGCGCCCAGCCGTGGAAGCCGCCCGCGTACATCGGGCCGAGGCGGCCCTGCATGTGGGCCATCACCTTGTGCTCGGTCTGGCCGACGATCAGGGGGAGGGTGAGGAAGGCGACGAGCACGACGACCAGGCGGAGGGCGACGTCGAGGATGTCGTTCACTGGCCGTCGCCTCCTTCGCCATTGCCTTCGCCTTGGCCTTCACCTTCGCGCTCACCTGCGGCGGGCTTCGGCTGCTCCCACGGAGCGTCGGGGGTGGGCGGCGCCTGGCTGGCGGAGCCTTCCGTGACGCTGCGGGCGCGCCGCGCCGGGCGTTCTCCCGCGGCAGCGGCAGCGGCGGGACGCGCGGCACGGGCCGGACGGGCCGGGGCGGGCGGGAGCTGGCCCTTCATCGGGCCCCACTCGTTGGGGTCGGGCACGCCGGGCGGGAGCATCGTGCGGCGCTTGGGTCCGCCGTGCTCGGACTCCCCCGGCTCCTTGGCGCCGGGCCAGGCCTTGGCGACGCGGGCGGCCAGGACGAAGTCCTTGCGCAGGGGATGGCCCTCGAAGCCCTCGGGGAGCAGGAGCGGCACCAGGTGCGGGTGGCCGGTGAACTCGATGCCGAACATCTCGTGGGTCTCGCGCTCGTGCCAGCCGGCGCCCGCGTAGACATCGGTGGCGGTGGCCAGCGCCGGGGCCTCGTGCGAGAGGGTCGTACGCATGAGCAGGCGGCGGACGCGGCCCTCGTGCAGGGACACCACATGCGCGCAGACGCGGAAGCCGGTGCCGGGCTCGTCGACGGCGCTGAGCCAGTCGAAGAAGGTGCAGCCGAGTTTGTCGCGGGCGGTCTCCAGGGCGGAGACCCAGGAGCCGACGGGCACGTCGACGGTCAGCAGGCCGTACGCGTCAGCCCCGATGGCCTCTTCGCCGAAGATCTCGGCGGCGGCGTCCGGCAGCTGGTCGTAGAGGTTCATCTCGTGCCGCCCTCCGGGACCTCGGCCGTGACGAGGCCGCTGGTGAGCTGGGCGGCAGAAGGCCGGGAGTCGGCCGCGTAGCGCTCGCCGAGCGACTCGCGGGAGATCTTCTCCTGGAGCTTCAGGATGCCCTGGAGCAGCGCTTCGGGCCGGGGCGGGCAGCCGGGCACGTAGACGTCGACCGGGATGATCTGGTCGACGCCCTTCGTCACGGAGTACGAGTCCCAGTACGGGCCGCCGCAGTTCGAGCAGGCGCCGAAGGAGATGACGTACTTCGGCTCGGGCATCTGCTCGTACAGCCGCTTGACGGCCGGGGCCATCTTGTCCGTCACCGTGCCGGAGACGATCATCAGGTCGGCCTGGCGCGGCCCGGGGGCGAAGGGGATCACGCCCAGCCGGATGAAGTCGTGGCGGGACATGGAGGCGGCGATGAACTCGATCGCGCAGCACGCGAGCCCGAAGTTGAAGACCCACAGGCTGTAGCGGCGGCCCCAGTTCAGGACCACCTTCATCGGCTCCGGCGCGAGGCGCGCGAGCGTGCCCAGGCGGCGCGGTTCCGGCAGCAGCTGGGGCTCAGGAGCAGGAGCAGGAGCAGGAGCAGAGGCAGAGGCAGAGGCAGAGGCAGAGGCAGGGGTTACGTCCATTCCAGGACCCCCTTCTTCCATGCGTAGAGCAGTCCGACGGCGAGGAAGCCGAGGAAGACGAACATCTCCACCAGCGTCGTGGCGCCGTATCCCTTGGCGGAGAAGACCGTCGCCCAGGGGAACAGGAAGATCGCGTCGACCGCGAAGATGACGTAGAGGAAGGAGTAGACGTAATAGCGGATCTGGGTGTGCGCCCAGCCCTCGCCGACCGGGTCGACCCCGCACTCGTAGGTGAGCAGCTTCTCGTGCGTCGGCAGGTCGGGTCGCAGCAGCCGCCCGGCGCCGAAAGCCACGGCGACGAAGAGCACCCCGACCACTGCGACCAGGCCGACGACCGAGTAGCCGTGGAAGTAGTCCACGTCCGTCCGCCCCTCGATTCTCGTCGTTCCCTCGTTGTCCAGCGATCCCGGTGGATCTTTAGACGATCTGTACGGACGGAGTCTAGGCCCAACCCCTCAAGAGCTGGGCAACCGCCTTCGCACCGAATTCAGCGGTGGCCGGGACGATCTCCGGACAACCTCGGGCCAACCTCGGGATAACCCCACCTGACTCCTCCTACGCACCCCATGGCGCGACCCGCTCCCCGCCCGGCAGTCTTGGGCCATGAGCCAGCCAGAGACCACCCAATTGCCCCCGGCGCGGTTCGCGTTCGATGCCGTGACCTGGAAGGAGATCGCCTATCTGCTGGCGAACCTGCCGGTCGACATCGCCGGTTTCGTCTATGTGGTCGTCATGCTCTACCTCGGCATCGGGTTGTCGGTCACCGTGGTCGGCCTGCCCCTGCTGGCCCTCGGGCTGGCGGGCTGCCGGCTCGCCGGCCGGCTGGAGCGGGGCCGGGCGAGGGGGATGCTGGGGGTGACGGTCGAGGAGCCGAGGCCACTGCGGCTCGGGCGGCTGGGCTTCTTCCCGTGGCTGTGGACCTCCCTGAAGGACCCGGTGGCCTGGAGGCACACTCTCTACTTCTCGATACGGCTGCCGTGGGGCATCACCACCTTCACCGTAACCCTGGTCTCGCTCTTCGTGGCCTGGCCGGTGCTGCCGTTCATCGCGCGCGGCCTGGCCAATGCCGACCGGGCGATGGTGCGGGGGCTGCTGCAGCCCTCCGACGAGCTGGAGCGGCGGATCGCCGAGCTGGAGTCGGACCGGGGCGTCGTGGTGGACACCGCCGCCGCCGACCTGCGGCGCATCGAGCGCGACCTGCACGACGGGGCCCAGGCCCGGCTCGTCGCCCTCGCGATGGGGCTGGGGCTCGCGAAGGAGAAACTCCTGGAGGACCCGGACGCGGCGGCCAAGATGGTCGACGAGGCGCACGGCGAGGTGAAGCTCGCCCTGCAGGAGCTGCGCGACCTGGCCCGCGGCATCCACCCGGCCGTACTGACCGACCGCGGCCTGGACGCCGCCCTGTCCTCGGTCTCCGCGCGCTGCACGGTGCCCGTCGCGGTGACTGTGGACCTGGCGGTCCGGCCGGCCCCGGCGATCGAGGGCATCGCGTACTTCACGGTCTCGGAGCTGCTGCAGAACATCAGCAAGCACAGCGGGGCACGGGCGGCGAGCGTGGAGCTGTGGCGCTCGGACGGGCGGCTGATGGTGCAGGTGCGCGACGACGGCTCGGGCGGGGCATCCACGTACTCCGGGTCGGGCCTGGCCGGACTCGCGGAGCGGCTCGGCTCCGTCGACGGTCTGCTGGTCGTGGACTCGCCGGCCGGGGGGCCGACGGTGGTGACGGCGGAGCTGCCGTGGCGTGAAAGGTAGGGATAGCCCCCGGATCAAGACGCCGATCCGCACCATGGGCGCGGGGCGCCCCCCGTACGACGCTGGACGCACATCACCTCGCTGCTCAGGACTGCTTAGGACGGGCCATGGATACGGACACGCGTGAGCATCTGCTGCCCATCGCGCTGCGCGCGCCGCTGGAGGCGCGTACGTGGCGGGAGCTGCTGTATCTGCTGCTGAATCTGCCGATGGGGATCATCGGCTTCGTCTACGCGGTGACGATGCTGTCCCTGGGCGCGGGGCTGCTGGTGACGTTCCTGGGCGTGTTCGTACTGGCGCTGCTGCTGGCGGGCTGCCGGGGGCTGGGAATCATGGAGCGGGAGCGGGCGCGCAGGTGGCTGCGGCTGGAGGTGGCGGAGCCTGGGCCGGTGCGGCCGAAGGCGCGGGGGTTCATGCCGTGGCTGGGGGCGCAGCTGAGCAACGGGGTGTCGTGGCGGCATGTCCTCTACTCCTTCGTTCACTTCCCGTGGGGTGTCCTCACCTTCAGCGTCTCGGTCTCGTTCGTCACCTACGGCTGGGGCTTCCTGACCTACCCCCTGTGGCAGTGGGTCTTCCCGGTCTACGCCCACCAGCCCGGCCTGCAGATCTTCGGCCGCAGGGACGGCAGCGGCTGGTGGCTGGACTCGCCCTTCGAGCTGGCGCTCACCTCCTGCGTCGGGCTGGTGCTGGTGCTGGTCACGCCCTGGCTGATCCGGGGCATGGCGCACGTGGACCGGGCGCTGGTGCGCGGGCTGCTCGGGCCGTCCCGGCTGGCCACCCGGGTCACCGAGCTGGAGTCGGACCGGGGCGTCGTGGTGGACACCGCCGCCGCCGACCTGCGGCGCATCGAGCGCGACCTGCACGACGGGGCCCAGGCCCGGCTCGTCGCCCTCGCGATGGGGCTCGGCCTGGCCAAGGAGAAGATGCGCGAGGACCCGGTGGCCGCCGCCGGCATGGTGGACGAGGCGCACGGCGAGGTGAAGCTCGCCCTGCAGGAGCTGCGCGACCTGGCCCGCGGCATCCACCCGGCCGTACTGACCGACCGCGGCCTGGACGCCGCCCTGTCCTCGCTGGCCGCGCGCTGCACGGTGCCGGTGTCGGTGACCGTGGACCTGCCGGGCCGGCCGGTGCCGGCGATCGAGGGCATCGCGTACTTCACGGTCTCGGAGCTGCTGCAGAACATCAGCAAGCACAGCGGGGCCTCACGGGCCACGGCCGATGTCTGGCGGTCCGGCGACCGGCTCATGATCCACGTCATCGACAACGGCCGCGGCGGCGCCTCCCTGGCCGGCGGCTCCGGCCTGGCCGGACTCGCCGAGCGCCTGGACGCGGTGGAGGGCGTCCTCGCGGTGGACTCCCCCGCCGGCGGGCCGACCACGATCGCCGCGGAGCTGCCCTGGCGAACATGACCTCTTGGCGGCAGCGCGACCTGTTATCCCCACGCGCCACCGGCCCCGGTACTGCAATGCTGGGGCGGTATACGCGAGCGTGGGGGAGCTGGAGCCGTGGAGGACAGGGTGCGGGTCGTCATCGCCGAGGATTCGGTGCTGCTCAGGGAGGGACTGACCCGGCTGCTGACCGATCGCGGGCACGAGGTGGTGGCGGGCGTCGGCGACGCCGAGGCGCTGATCAAGGTGATCCGCGAGCTGGCCGACGAGAGCGCGCTGCCGGACGTGGTCGTGGCGGATGTGCGGATGCCGCCCACCCATACGGATGAAGGCGTACGGGCCGCCGTGCAGCTGCGCCGGGAGCACCCGGGGGTCGGGGTGCTGGTGCTGTCGCAGTACGTGGAGGAGCAGTACGCGACCGAACTGCTGGCCGACAGCAGCACGGGGGTCGGGTATCTGCTCAAGGACCGGGTAGCCGAAGTGCGGGAGTTCGTGGACGCCGTGGTGCGGGTGGCCCGGGGCGGGACGGCGCTGGACCCGGAGGTGGTGGCGCAGCTGCTCGGCCGCAGCCGTAAGCAGGACGTGCTGGCGGGGCTGACGCCCCGGGAGCGGGAGGTCCTGGGGCTGATGGCGGAGGGGCGGACCAACTCGGCGGTCGCGAAGGAGCTGGTGGTGAGCGACGGCGCGGTGGAGAAGCACGTGAGCAACATCTTCCTGAAACTGGGGCTCGCGCCGAGCGAGGGGGACCACCGGAGGGTTCTGGCGGTGCTCACCTATTTGAATTCGTAGGAGAAGAGCGTAAGAAAAACGGCGTGAGAAGAGCGGTGCCGGCTGACGGGGAACTGACGGAAATCTGACGGAGAACTGACGAACCGCCCGCAGGCGTCCTCAACTACAGAAGTCGAGCGTTTTCGCAGGGAAGGCGACCCTTACCCACGTACGATGTTCGAGTGGGACAAGAGGTCACGACCTTGAGCGTGAGCCGCCGCCTCGAAGGAGGACCGATTCAGTGACGAGTCAGGTCAGCAGCCCAGCGACCGAGCATCGGGTGCTCGGGGAGCAGCGCAAACCGGCCAAGGAGACCAGGCGACTGGACCGGGTGATCATCCGGTTCGCCGGGGACTCCGGGGACGGGATGCAGCTCACGGGTGATCGTTTCACCTCGGAGACCGCGTCGTTCGGGAACGACCTTTCCACGCTGCCGAACTTCCCGGCCGAGATCCGAGCGCCCGCAGGCACCCTGCCGGGCGTTTCGTCGTTCCAGCTGCATTTCGCCGACCACGACATCCTCACGCCCGGTGATGCGCCGAACGTCCTGGTGGCGATGAATCCGGCCGCCCTGAAGGCGAATACCGGAGATCTCCCGCGCGGCGCCGAGATCATCGTCAACACCGACGAGTTCACCAAGCGCGCCATGGCCAAGGTCGGCTACGCGGCCTCGCCGCTGGAGGACGGCTCGCTGGACGCGTTCGCCGTGCATCCGGTGCCGCTGACGACGCTCACGGTGGAGGCGCTCAAGGAGTTCGAGCTGTCCCGCAAGGAGGCCGAGCGCAGCAAGAACATGTTCGCGCTGGGCCTGCTCAGCTGGCTGTACCACCGGCCGACCGAGGGCACCGAGGCCTTCCTGCGCAAGAAGTTCGCGAAGAAGCCGCAGCTCGCCGAGGCGAATGTGGCCGCTTTCCGGGCGGGCTGGAACTTCGGCGAGACGACCGAGGACTTCGCGGTCTCCTACGAGGTCGCCCCTGCGAGCAACGCCTTCCCCGCCGGGCTGTACCGCAACATCTCGGGGAACCTGGCGCTGTCGTACGGGCTCGTGGCCGCGTCCAAGCAGGCGGATCTGCCGCTGTTCCTGGGCTCGTACCCGATCACCCCGGCCTCCGACATCCTGCACGAGCTGAGCAGGCACAAGAACTTCGGCGTACGCACCTTCCAGGCCGAGGACGAGATCGCCGGCATCGGCGCCGCCCTGGGCGCGGCCTTCGGCGGGGCGCTGGCGGTCACCACGACCTCCGGGCCGGGCGTGGCCCTCAAGAGCGAGACGATCGGGCTCGCCGTGTCGCTGGAGCTGCCGCTGCTGGTGATCGACATCCAGCGCGGCGGCCCGTCCACCGGGCTGCCGACCAAGACCGAGCAGGCCGACCTGCTCCAGGCTATGTACGGCAGGAACGGCGAGGCCCCGGTGCCGATCGTGGCCCCGTCCACCCCCGCCGACTGCTTCGACGCCGCCGTGGAGGCGGCCCGGATCGCGCTGGCCTACCGCACACCGGTCTTCCTGCTCTCCGACGGCTATCTGGCCAACGGCAGCGAGCCCTGGCGGATCCCGGAGATCGACGATCTGCCGGATCTGCGCGTGCAGTTCGCCACCGCGCCCAACCACGAAGGCCCGGGCGGCGAGCGGGAGTTCTGGCCGTACCTGCGCGACCCCGAGACCCTGGCCCGCCCCTGGGCGGTGCCGGGCACACCGGGCCTCGAGCACCGGATCGGCGGCATCGAGAAGCAGGACGGGACGGGGAACATCTCCTACGATCCGGCCAACCACGACTTCATGGTCCGCACCCGGCAGGCCAAGATCGACGGCATCGCGGTCCCCGAGCTGACCGTTGACGACCCGTCCGGCCAGGCCAGGACCCTGGTCATCGGCTGGGGGTCCACATACGGGCCGATCACCGCCGCCGTACGGCGCATCAGGGGCGCAGGGGGCGCGGTCGCGCAGGCCCATCTGCGCCATCTCAATCCCTTCCCGCGGAATCTCGGTGACGTGCTGGGACGTTACGAGAAGGTGGTGGTGCCGGAGATGAACCTCGGCCAGCTCGCGCACCTGCTGCGGGCGAAGTACCTGGTCGACGCCCGCTCCTACACCCAGGTCACAGGGCTTCCTTTCAAGGCCGAACAACTCGCTGATGCCATTTCTGACTCCATTCAGGAGGAGAGCGCGGATGTCTGAGGCACCTGCCGTCGAGCACCCGGCGCCGGGGGGGCTGCCCGCGCTGAGCCTGGTCCCCAAGGCCGACGCCAAGCAGTCGATGAAGGACTTCAAGTCGGATCAGGAAGTGCGCTGGTGCCCGGGCTGCGGGGACTACGCGATCCTCGCCGCCGTCCAGGGGTTCATGCCCGAGCTGGGGCTGGCGAGAGAGAACGTCGTCTTCGTGTCCGGGATCGGGTGCTCGTCCCGCTTCCCGTACTACATGAACACGTACGGCATGCACTCCATCCACGGCCGCGCCCCCGCCATCGCCACCGGCCTGGCCGCCTCGCGCCGCGACCTCAGCGTGTGGGTCGTGACCGGCGACGGGGACGCGCTGTCCATCGGCGGCAACCACCTGATCCACGCGCTGCGCCGCAACGTCAATCTCAAGATCCTTCTCTTCAACAACCGGATCTACGGCCTCACCAAGGGCCAGTACAGCCCGACCAGCGAGGTCGGCAAGATCACCAAGTCCACCCCGATGGGCTCCCTGGACGCGCCCTTCAACCCGGTCTCGCTCGCCATCGGCGCCGAGGCGTCCTTCGTCGCCCGCACCATCGACTCCGACCGCAAGCACCTCACGCAGGTGCTGCGGGAGGCCGCCGCGCATCCCGGGACGGCGCTGGTGGAGATCTACCAGAACTGCAACATCTTCAACGACGGCGCCTTCGACGCCCTCAAGGACCAGGCGACCGCCGAGGAAGCCCTGATCCGGCTCGAACACGGCCGCCCCATCCGCTTCGGTGCGGGCGCCGCCAAGGGCGTCGTCAGGGACCAGGCCACGGGTGACCTCAAGGTCATCGACGTGACACCGGCCAACGAGCACGAGGTCCTGGTCCACGACGCGCACGCGGCCAGCCCGACCACCGCCTTCGCGCTGTCCCGGCTGGCCGACCCCGACACGCTGCACCACACCCCCATCGGGGTGCTGCGCAGCGTGGAGCGGCCGGTCTACGACACCCAGATGTCCGACCAGCTCGAAGCCGCGGTCGAGCAGCACGGCAAGGGCGACCTCGCGGCGCTGCTGACCGGCAACGACACCTGGACGGTCGTCGGCTAGGGCTTTTGCGGCCTAACCGCGTTTGGCGGTGTCGTACGCGTCCCGGGCGGTCATCACGTCCGGGACGCGGCTTTCCACCCACCTGGCCAGGGTCCAGACCTGGCGGGCGGCCTCCTCACCGACCGGGGTGAGGGAGTAGTCGACGTGCGGCGGGATGACGGGGTGCGCCTCGCGGTGCACGAAGCCGTCCCGTTCCAGGGTCTGGAGGGTCTGGGCGAGCATCT
Source organism: Streptomyces sp. NBC_01537 (assembly GCF_045040445.1). Classification (NCBI taxonomy): domain Bacteria; kingdom Bacillati; phylum Actinomycetota; class Actinomycetes; order Kitasatosporales; family Streptomycetaceae; genus Streptomyces; species Streptomyces sp. NBC_01537. Next base: position 3,975,193 of record NZ_CP109392.1, read on the forward strand.
TCTCGCTGACCCCGCCGACCGCGCGGCGCAGCTCGCTGAAGCGGTGCGTGCCGTCGAGCAGCGCGGCCAGCACGAGGACCCCCCAGCGGCTGGTGACGTGCTCAAGGATCAGCCGGGAGGGACAGCTCGCGGCGTTGACGTCGGGGGCCAGCGCCTGGAGCGCGCTCAGCTCATTGCTCACTGCCATGCCAGTACCTTACTTCAAAGTGGGTACTTTCCAGAAGTTAGTGCCGGTCTTAGCGTTAGTCCTGCATCCGCACCCTCGCACCACATGGACACAGGAGAACGCATCCCATGAGCATCGTCGTCACCGGAGCCACCGGAGCACTGGGCCGTCTCGTCATCGACGAACTGCTGGCGAAGGTCCCCGCCGAGCAGGTCGTCGCCGTCGTACGCGACAAGGCGAAGGCCACCGACTTCGCGGACCGGGGTGTCGAGCTCCGCGTGGCCGACTACGGCAAGCCCGAGACCCTGGCCGGCGCCTTCCAGGCCGGCGACGTCGTCCTGCTGATCTCGGGCAGTGAGGTCGGCCAGCGTGCCGCCCAGCACACCGCCGTCATCAGCGCCGCCAAGGACGCGGGCGTGGCCCGCCTCGCGTACACCGGCGTCCTGGGCGGCCCGGACGCCGACTTCGCGCTCGCCGCCGAGCACAAGGTCACCGAGCAGGCCCTCCTCGACTCCGGCCTGACGTACACCTTCCTGCGCAACGGCTGGTACACCGAGAACTACACCGCCCAGATCCCCGTCCAGCTGGAGCACGGCGTCGTCGGCAGCGCAGGCGAGGGCAAGGTCGGCTCCGCCACCCGCGAGGACTTCGCCGCCGCCGCGGCCGCCGTCCTGACCGGCGAGGGCCACGAGAACAAGGCGTACGAGCTGAGCGGCGACGAGGCCTGGACGCTGGCCGAGTACGCGGCCGAGCTCTCGAAGCAGTCCGGCAAGGAGATCGCCTACGCCGACGTCCCGGCGGAGGTCTTCAAGGGCATCCTGACCGGCGCGGGCCTGCCCGAGCAGTTCGCCGACATCCTGGTCGACGTCGATGTCTCCGGCATCTCGCGCGGCCTGCTGGAGGGCGGCAGCGGCGACCTCTCCCGCCTCATCGGCCGGCCGACCACGCCGCTCGCCGACACGATCGCGGCGGCACTGAAGGGCTGACAGCCGAAAGGCACCCTCTCCCCCATCTTCCGCATGGCGGTCCTACGGCTGTCATGACCGTCATGCGGAACGCGGATGACACCCCCTCCCCGGCGCGCTACGGTCGGACGGTTGCCGTACGCCGCCGTGGCCGGGGCCGGGGAGGATCCGTTGAACGACAAGGACCAGCGCGCCGGGCTCGTGTACGGAATCGCCGCCTACGGCATGTGGGGCGTCTTTCCGCTCTATTTCCCGCTCCTCGAACCCGCCGGGCCGCTGGAGATCCTCGCCCACCGGATGATCTGGTCGCTGGCCGTGGTCGCGCTCATCCTGCTGGGCCTGCGCCGCTGGCAGTGGATACCCGAGCTGCTGCGGCAGCCCCGGCGCCTGGGGCTGCTCGCCCTCGCGGCGACCGTGATCTCGGTCAACTGGGGCATGTACATCTGGGGCGTCAACAGCGGGCATGTCGTGGAGACCTCGCTCGGCTACTTCATCAACCCGCTGGTCACCATCGCGCTGGGCGTCCTGGTGCTGCGCGAACGGCTGCGCCCGGCGCAGTGGGCGGCCGTCGGCATCGGCCTCGCGGCGGTGGTCGTGCTCACCGTCGGCTACGGGCGGCCGCCGTGGATCTCGCTGGTGCTGGCCTTCTCCTTCGGCACGTACGGGTTCATCAAGAAGAAGGTCAACATGGGCGGTCTGGAGTCACTCGCCGCCGAGACCTCGATCCAGTTCCTGCCCGCCCTGGGCTTCGTCGTCCTGCTGAGCGCCCGCGGCGACGCCACCTTCACCACCCATGGCCCCGGCCACGCCGCCCTGCTGGTCGCCGCCGGGCTGATCACCGCCGTCCCGCTGATCTTCTTCGGCGCCGCCGCGGTCCGCGTCCCGCTCTCCACGATCGGGCTGCTCCAGTACCTCGCCCCGCTCTTCCAGTTCGTGCTGGGCCTGGTCTACTTCCACGAGTCCATGCCCACGGCCCGATGGGCGGGCTTCGGCCTGGTGTGGGCGGCGCTGGTGATCCTCACGGCGGACGCGCTGCGTACCGCCCGGCAGACGCGGACAGCACTGCGCGCCCCCGGCATCGTTGACGGGAGCGCGCCGGTGGTCGGAGCCGGGGCTACCGAAGGCTGACGAGGGCGACGAAGGCGTCCCAGGCGTCGGCGCCGAAGGCGAGGGCGGGGACCGTTCTGTCCTTCGAGTCGCGGACGTGGACGATTCCGGCGCCGGTGCCGGGAGTGGCGGCGACCTCGACGCACTCACCGCCCTCGTTGCCGCTGTAGCTGCTCGTGAACCACGCCGATTCAGCGGGTTCAGCGGGTTCAGCCGGTTCCAGAGGTTGCGCGCTGTTCATAGTTCTCCTGCCAGCCGTTCGATCAGGCTCGCTGACTCCTCGGGACTGAGTGCCTGTGCGCGGATGATTCCATACCGCTGGGTGAGCACACTGACCTCGTCCCGATCTGAGATCAGGAAGCTGCCGCTCTGGCCTTCGACATAGGCCAGACTGCGGCGTTCGGGGGTTTCGAGCAGCACCATGGGGCCGTCGAGACCGGAGTGGGTTTCCCGCCGGGTCGGCATGACCTGGAGCGAGACGTTCCGCATGCTGCCGCAGTCCAGCAGGCGGTGCAATTGGTCCTTCATGGATCCGGGTCCGCCGATGGGGCGTTGGAGTACGACCTCCTCGATGACGAAACCCAGTACGGGGGCGGGCTTGCGGATCAGCACGCTCTGCCGGTCGATGCGGGCCGCGACCCTGGTCTCGATCTCCTCGTCGTCCAGCGGCGGGCAGCGGGCAGCGATCACAGCGCGTGCGTAGCCCTCGGTCTGCAGGAGGCCGGGCACGGTCTGGTTCGCGTACAGGTACATGCTCACCGCCTCGGCCTCCAGCAGCGCGAAGTCCTGGAACCAGGACGGGTAGCGCTCCTGCGCGAGGAAGGGCGCGGCGGCCTTGAGCAGCCCGCGCGCGCCGAGGACGGTGTCGGCCCGGTCGATGAAGTCCTGCTTGGGGATGCGGCGGCCCTGCTCGACCGCACTCACCATGGACTCCGAGTAGTCGATCCGGTCGCCGAGTTCGGCGCGGGTCAGCCCCGCTTCGGTCCGGAGCCAGCGGACCTGTCCGCCGAAGACGCGCAGGGTCGCTGACGTTCCGTCGCTCTGACTCACAGGCCCGTTCTCCTTCCCGCCTGCACAACCCGCCTTGTAGCCGCGCCGTGCATGGTGAAGCCAACACCGCGACGGAATCGTTGAGTCCATGAACCCCGAAGCTGCCCCCAACGACGAACCGGCCACTTATCCTGCGGCCGCATCCCCCCACGCCCACCCCCCGCTGCCGTATCGCCCGGATTGGGTACCCACCTCAGGGCACCAACTCAGCCGTACGGGCGTCCAGTTCGACGCCGTACGCATCGCCGGCCTGCGCGCCGAGGAGGTCGCCGACGAACTCGCCGCCGAGACCGGCGACGCGGCCGGCCCGATCATCCGCGAGGCCGTCGGCCAGCGCTGGATGTACTTCCTCTGCCCGCCCAGCAGCGCCGCCGGCTACCGCTGGCCGCCCGGCATCATGCGGCTCGGCGGCACCTCCACGAGCGTCGGCTACGTCGGCGTGCCCGCCCTGCACGGGGACACGTGGCCGCTGGCCTGGTACTCGCGGCCGAGCGAGCGGGCGCCGTTCGTCGATCCGGAGCTGCTGTACACGACGCTGTGCCGGCTGGTGGGGTGGCGGCCACTGAAGGAGCCTTGCTAACATCTCCATGCACACGCACATAATGCGTATGTACATAATGCATGCGCAACGAGATGGGGATGTGGCATGACCACTGGCACGCACGGCGACGCCGCCCGGAGATACCTCTTCCTGCTGGCCAACACCCGGCCCGGCGGCAACACCGAGCTCCTCGCCCGCCACGCCGCCGAGCAACTCCCGCCCCAGGTCGAGCAGCGCTGGCTCCGCCTCGCCGACCTGCCCCTCCCCGCCTTCGAGGACCACCGCCACGAGGGCGACGGCAGCTACCCCGAGCCCACCGGCCACGCCCGCACCCTCCTCGACGCCACCCTGGACGCGACCGACCTCGTCATCGCCTCGCCCCTGTACTGGTTCAGCGTCTCCGCCGACACCAAGCTCTACCTCGACCACTGGTCCGCCTGGATGCGCGTCCCCGGGCTGGACTTCCTCCCCCGCCTGCGCGGCAAGACCCTGTGGTCGGTCACCGCCCTCGCCGGCCAGGACCCCGCGACCACGGAACCCCTCGTCGGGACGCTGCGGCACACCGCCGCGTACGCCGGCATGCACTGGGGCGGAGCTCTCCTCGGCAACGGCAGCCGACCGGGCGACGTTCTGCGGGACACGGACGCGCTGGCACGGGCGAAGGGCTTCTTCGCGGCGTAGGCCGCAGCGGCGTACGGCGTGCCCTCTCCGGGGCCCGCCGCGTTGGCTCTACCGTGGCCGCCAACAGGCCCCAGGAGAGCGAGCCGCCGCATGACCGAACCCTCCCCCGCCCCTGCCCCCGCCCCTGCCTCTTCCCCCTGGTACCGCGAGCTGTCCCCCCAGGACTGGAAGGCGTTCGCCGCCGCCTGGCTGGGCTATGCCATGGACGGCTTCGACTTCGTCCTGATCACCCTCGTCCTGACCGAGATCGCCGCCGAGTTCCACCTCTCCCCCGTCACCGCCGCCACCCTCGTCTCGGCCGCCTTCGTCTCCCGCTGGTTCGGCGGCCTCGCCATCGGCGCCTTCGGCGACCGCTTCGGCCGGCGGCCCGCCATGGTGCTGAGCATCACGCTCTACGCGGTCGGGGCGGCCCTGTGCGGCTTCGCCTGGGACTACTGGTCGCTGTTCGCGTTCCGGATGGTCATCGGGCTCGGCATGGCCGGCGAGTACACCGCCAGCGCCACGTACGTCATCGAGAGCTGGCCCGAGCGGCTGCGCAACAAGGCCAGCGGCATGCTCCTGTCCGGCTATCCGCTGGGCAGCGTCCTCGCCGCGAAGTCGTACGCCTGGGTCGTGCCGCATTCCAGCTGGCGGGTGCTGTTCTGGCTGGGCGTCATCCCGGTCCTTCTCGCCGTCTACCTGCGCAAGCGGCTCCCAGAGAGCAAGGACTGGACGGAGTTCAGCGCCAGGGAACGGCCCGTCAGCGCGGCGGCGGTGCTGTTCACCGGACGCCGGGCGGCATGGAACCTGCCGATCGGGACCGTGGCGGCGCTGAGCGTCTTCCTCGTCCTGCGCGACCAGGCGATGCCGGTGACACTGCTGCTCGTCGCCGTCATCGCGGCCTGCTTCATCGCCTTCGCGGTGCAGTTCGCGGAGCGGCTGTGGCCGGTGATGGTCGCCCTGATGATCACCGTCTTCTGCGCCTTCCTGTACTCCTGGCCGCTGCAGTCCCTGCTCCCCACCTACCTCAAGACCGACCTCCACTACGACCCCGACCAGGTCTCCGACGCCCTGCTCTACGCGGGCATCGGCTACGCGGCGGGCAGCGTGCTGACCGGCTTCCTCGGCGACCGCTTCGGCACCCGGCGGGCGTACGTCGGCATGCTCACCGCCTCCCTGGTCTTCGTCTGGCCGGTCTTCGCGCTCGGCGGGGGTCACCCGGTCGCACTGTGGGCGCTGCTGTTCCTGCTGCTGAGCACCGGTCAGGGGGCGTCCGGTGTTCTCCCGAAGTACGTTTCCGGGCACTATCCGGTTCGCTTCCGGGCCGCCGGGCTCGGCTTCAGTTACAACGTCGGCGCGCTGGGCGGCGCCGCGGCCCCCGTGCTGGGCGCGCGGCTCGCGGAGCCGATGGGCCTGGGCACGGCGATCGCGGTGCTGGGGCTGTCCCTGACGGCGGTGGTGATCGCGCTGGTCGGCCTCGACGTCCCGGCGCGGGTGCAGCGGTGGGCGGACGGGCGTTATCCGACGCCCGTCGCGGAAGCACGGGAGGCAGTCTGATGCGCTTTCGACGACGGGCGGCCATCACCGTACCGCTGGCGGTACTGGGTTCGGCGTTCGCCATAAAGGGCTTGTCCCACGCCGCCCCCCGCATCTCCTCGGTCGCCTTCACCTCCGGGACGGAGGGCTACGACACCTTCCGCATCCCCGCCGTCGTACGCACGCAACGCGGCACCCTCATCGCCTTCGCCGAGGGCCGCGGCCACTCCGCCAGCGACACCGGCGAGATCAGGGTCGTCGCCCGCCGCTCCACCGACGGCGGCCGCAGCTGGGGACCCCTGCTGGTCGTCGCCGAGGCCGGCACCGACACCCAGGGCAACCCCTGTCCCGTCGTCGACCCCCGCACCGGCCGCATCCTGCTCCTGACCTGCCGTAACTCCGGCGCCGTCAGCGAGGCCCAGATCATGATGGGCGCCACCGAGGAATCCCAGAGCCGCCGCGTCTTCGTCCAGCACAGCGACGACGACGGCCGCTCGTGGTCCCCGCTCCGCGAGATCACCTCCACCGCCAAGCGCGCCGACTGGCGCTGGTACGCAACCGGCCCCGGCCACGGCATCGCCCTCACCGACGGCAGCCGGCTCGTCATCCCGGCCAACCACTCCGTCGCCCCGCCCGACGGCTCCGCCGACACCGGAGCCGAGGCCCGCTACTACGGGGGCCACGACCTCTACAGCGACGACGCCGGCCGCACCTGGCACATCGGCTGCGTCGACGACCACCCGGACGGCGTCGTGAACGTCAACGAGTCCGCCGTCGCCCAGCTCCCCGACGGCCGCCTCTACTTCAACGCCCGGGACCAGAAGGGCACCGCCGCCGGCGTCCGCTGCGACGCCTACAGCGCCGACGGCGGCCGCACGCTGCTGCGCCCCTACCGGCCACAGCCCGCCCTCACCGGCCCGGTGGTCCAGGGCAGCCTCCTGCAGGTCCAGGACGGCCCCCTGCTCTACGCCGGCCCCGCCGACCCGGCCGCCCGCCGGGCGATGACCCTGCGTTCCAGCACGGACGGCGGCGCGAGCTGGTCCTCCGTGCTGAAGGTGTCCGCCTTGCCGGCCGGCTACTCCGACCTGGTGCAGGCGGGCAGCGGCACGGTCGGGCTGCTCTACGAAACGGGCGAGGAAGGCCCGTACGAGACCATCGCCTTCACCGGCATCCCGGTGACCGCCCTGTGAGGCGCCGTACGTTCGCGGCCGCAGCAGCGGGGGCGGCGGCCGGGCCCCTGGCGGCGGCAACCCCCGCACTTGCCGCCTCCGACATCGGTCCCCAGGTCGCCTTCCACCGCCTCCCCGATCTCCCGCCCAACCCCACCGCTTGGAACGACGCCATCCCGGTCCGCAGCCCCTACTGGCGCCAACTCGGCCTCGCCGGCCTCCTCGTCGGCTCCCACGGCCCGTATCTGATCGCCGCCGGCGGCGCCAACTTCCCCGAACCCGCCCTGACCGTGACCAGGCCGAACCGTCTTGGCAAGGTCTACTGGTCCGACGCCTTCGTCATGGGCCCCGACCGCACCTGGCTCGACGTACGCCTCAGCCTCCCCGACTCCCTCGCCTACTCCGCCTGCGTCAGCACCCCCTCCGGCGTCCTCGTCCTCGGCGGCGAAGGCTTCCGCGGCGGCCCCAGCGGAACGGCCCTGGCCCCGGCCGTGAAATTCCCCGACGCCTTCCGCCTCCGCTACGACCCGGCCGCCCGGCGCCTCATCCGCGAGGACCTCCCCGACCTCCCCCGCCCCATGTCCTACGCCGTGGCCGCCCTCATCGGCACCACGGTCTACGCGGCCGAGGGCGCGGACTTCTACTCCCTCGACCTCGCCCACCCCTCCGACGGCTGGCAGACCCTCCCGCCCTGCCCCGGCCCCGCCCGCACCGTAGCCCTCGGCACCGCCCTCAACGGCAGCTTCCACCTCCTCAGCGGCCGCTCCAGCGACCCCGACGGCACCTGGCACTTCCACCGCGACGCCTACTCCTACAACCCCCTCACCTCCGCCTGGACCCGCCTCCCCGACCTCCCCTGGTGCGTCACCGCCGGCCAGGCCTGGCCCCTCGGTGACCGCTACCTCCTGGTCGCCGGCGGCGACAAGGACCTCGACCGCTGGAACCTCATCCAGCGCCAGACCGCCGCCGGCCACCCCGACATCGTCACCTGGCTCTACGACCACCACACCGGCTTCAACCGCGAGCTCCTGGCGTACGACACCCTGCACGCCCGCTGGCACGCCGTGGGCGACTTCCCAGGCCCCTCCCAGCTCACCACCCCCGCCGCCCGCCTGGGCGACGACCTCGTCCTTGTGAGCGGCGAGGTCCGGCCGGGGATCCGCACGCCCGCGGTGTGGGCACTTCAGTTTGAGTAGAACGAATCTACGTAGATTGGATCTACCCAACCGGGAGCGCGGGAAGAGACTCGTCGAGGCCGCCTTCCACCTCGTCCAACGCCGCTGGACCATCTGGCACGGCCGAGCTGGGGAAGTCCCTCATCCGCGAATCCCTCGCCGCCGCCTCCGGAGCCCTCCCTTGGCCCGACGCCGAAGCCGTTGGCCCCTTCGACCCCCACGACCTCGCTGCTTTGCAGCGCGCGGCTCCGTCGGCCCCCGGGCTTCGAGCCCGGCGTGACAGGCCTCGTCGCCATCTCCCTGTCCGGGACGGCGGACGGCCTGGACACCTCGGCGCTCGCCCTGCGCTGGGGGCGGCGGACGTGGTCGCCGCGTGTGCGGCATAGCGCTGCGCGCAACCAGCCAGGCAGAGGCCCGCGATCGCCCCTTGCTCAGACCCTTACGAGGTCCAACTTCCGGCCAAGGGCCGTGCCATATGCCGTGATGTCCTCGGGGTCGGACGTCACGATGACGTCCGTGCGGTGCAGGACAGCGGTGACAACGACCAGCGCGTCCACCGCATCAGGCCGCTTCTTGGAGGGCAGGTCCGCTTGCCCGAGCATCCAACCGGCCCGCTGGTAGTCCTCTTCCTTGAAATCAAGGAAGACCCTGCACTGCTTCATGAACTCCGCCAGGCGGTACTGACGCGGTCCGCCGCGCCATACCTGGGCCAGCACGGGACCGGGTACGAGAGGCCGCACGCCCGCCGCCCGCCAGTGTGTGTGCAGGTATCGCATGTCCGCGCTGCCACGCTCAACGGCGATCAGCGCACCGGAGTCGTAGACGACCTGCGGCGGCGTCATGCGCTGCGCGGGAACTTGTCGAAGAAACGGTCGAGCACCGCGTCCAGTTCCGCCTTGCGCTCGGACGAGAGCGGCTCAGGATCGGGCCAGATCGCCGCATCCGCAGCAGCGTACGCCGCATTCGTCGCGGCATCCGCATCCGCGAACGTCTTCCGTATGGCCTCGTCCTGCTCGACCGAGTCGAGCACCCTGCGCTCGATGTACGCGGACACCGTCACCCCCGCCTGCTGCGCGGCGCGGCGGAGCCGCTCCGCGTCTGCGGGGTCGATCGTGAACGTCATGCGCGTCTTCGCCATAGGACGAGGGTAACACTGCGTATGAACATTCCCCCGCACAACCGATCCAAGGACCTCACCGGCACTTGGGCCTCATAGCTCCGGATCAGGATCGGCCACCGCCCCACTCGGCGATGCACCTCCGGATCCATACGGAACGACCGGACGTGCTGACCCTCACTTGCAGGCCCTGGCCTCGCGGCTGCCCAACGCTCACCCAGCGTCGAGTGTTTCCGCGCCCTCACAGTCGAGGAGATCCTCGGCGACGTAACGAGTGGCAGCGACGGTCAGAGCACGGAGGTCCGCGACCGCCCCCTTTGTACCGTCACGCTGCAGGTACTCCACCGAGACCTGAACCTTCGAGTCGGGGTCGGCCTTACTCGGGCATTGCACGAACAGTTCCCCAAAGGTGTTGCTCACGTCCCCCTTGGCGGTGCCGACCTTCAGCGCCTGGCGCCCCTTCGCTGAAGCCAGTTCCTCGATGGTCTTGTCACTGTAGGAATCGCCGGTCCACCGGTGATACGAGAGGTGCAGGCCCTGTCCTCCACCCCGGATGGAGCAAAATCCGACGCCGCTGCTGTCCTTTCCGAAGCCCTGCACCTCCTCCGAGTACGCCGTGCCGTGATCCGGCAGAAGAGGGGACACAAGGCTCCCGCTGAGCGAGCTGTCACACACCTTCGCCGGCACCGCCACGGCCGAACCCTCGCGGAGGGCCCACCAAGCTATGCCTCCTGCCAGAACGGCGCAGCCCGCAGCAACGGCTATCCAGCGTGCCCGGCGACTGGGACGCGGGGCGTCGACGACAGGATGAGAAGTGACCACTGTCATGAACCTCTGATCCATCCTTGGATGGCCGCCGCGAAAACGTCAGGTATTCGAGGGGCTCGGTGAGCTTGAACCAGAACCCACCCCTGACTGGACTGCGGAGCAGTCATAAATCTCACCACCCAAGTAACGGGCTGCGGCTGTCGCAGCCGAGGCGAAAGCTCTGCCCAGTTCGTCAACCCGCTTGTGTCCCATCAGGTCTCCCGCAAGTCCAACGTAAGGACTCCACTACGATCCGAGTGCCACCGGCGCGGAACACCCGTGCCGCGCGGCAGACTGCTCAGCGAAGTGTTGCAAATCGGCGCGCTCAGCCTTGGTGAGCGGCTCCTCGCTGAATTTACGATCGCTGTCTTCGGGATTTTCCGCCGTGTACACGGCGGTGCCAAGCACTCCACTGCAGCTGGCCGTTGTCCATGCCACGTCTTCGACGCCGGAGGCGGTCTCGTGAGTCCCGTATTTCTGCTGGCCCCGCCAGCTGGAAGTAAAGGGGCCGTACTCGGCACTCAGTTGCAATCCGCCTACAAGAACGCACTCTTCCACCGGCGATGCACCAGCTGCTGTCTCTCGCACTTTCGGCCTGGAGGTCAATCCACTACATGTTCCAGTGGCATCACCGGCAGACATGACTTTGGAATTTCCCGTGGGGGGACTGGGGATATCTTTTTCACCGAACTCCGCCTCGCAACCGACGTATTGAGCAGCCTCCCGAGCTGTCTCGGTAACGAGCTGAGCCACCTTACGCCGAGCGGATGAAAGATCATCAGCCTCATAAACACTCGCGGCGACTAGAATTCCTTTACTTTGACGACTCTTCCAATTCGTACAGTTGACGAGAACAGAAGATGCGATGGCATCACTCTCTTCAACAATGAAACCTTTCCACCCCGCCCCCAGAGGGTCGGACATGGAGTCTCCATTGCGATTCCAATTTTCGTAAGGAGAACTAACGGCCGCCGATTCCTGGATAGCCATGTGGACGTTCCCCGCCCAGCATGTGGCATCCAACCCATCGGATCCTACAGCGTCTCGATCCCCTGATATCCTGAAGTGAAGGCCGAACAGACTGAGTCGCGACTTATTGTTCAGGCCGAGCACGGAGTCAACAGGTAGCAGACCACTGCAGATGCTTTTCACCTTGGCGGCAGGGTACTGCATCCGAAATCCGAGATAACTTCCCCCTGCCAGCATGATTGCCACGAAAACAGCGATCAACCGCCTAGCTCTCCCTGACGGTGAAATTTTCATTCTGCCCCTCCTGTCCACGCCCTAGAATAGTCATCCACGTGGTCATGGGCATACCCGTATCCGTCTTCCGCTCCTCGATTCACAGCCTCTTCCCGCTTCGCGGCATTCATTCCGGACGAATTTTGATCGTCCGCCTGCTGAGCAGCATCCCTGAGCTGAGCCGATACCGCCTCCCGACTCTGCACGGTGTCGGTTCCAGTCGCGACCAAGGCCTGGCCAGAGCTGTCCCGCTCCATTCCGGAAACCATCTGGTCGATTACGTAACCACTGACCCCTTCTGCCGCGACGCCTGCTATCGCGCCACCAGCGGGAGAGGTGATGGCCGCCGTACCGACCCCAATCCCCAAGGCAGTGAGACCCTTTGCGTATTCTCCACCAGTTGAAAGCGCATCATTGAATGCCTTGTCTCCCGCCGCGGATTCCTGAACGTCGGAATCCCTCCGCCCGAGGGCCATTATCCCCTCGACCTCGCCCGAACGATTGGCGATCTTCTCCAGGGTCGCCTCGTTGCTGAGCCCATACGCGTCCGGGTGAGCGAAGTGATAGTTGATGAGATCACTACTGTACTGAGCTTGGCCGTAGCTGATCGCGGCGTATCCATCTGGGTCCTGGCCTACGGTGTACAGAAAACGACTGAGATGCGGATCCTTCAATCCCGCGGTGGCGCTGTCCCCGAGGGGAAGAAAGTCCGATTCGGTCTCTCCGTCCCCGTTCAGCCCTCGATAGACGTCCGGCATATACTCAGCCGTCATCTTACCCAGGCTGTCCTGCATTCCGTCGTGTGCCAGGTCAGGGTCTATTGAGACGGCCTCGACGAGCCTGTTCACGAGAGCCGCCTGCTGCTCGGTGTGCGCCGGGGTGCTTGCCGACGGGGCGGTGCCATGAGCGTGGCCCGTTGTCGCGGACTCGATGGCGTGGCCAAGGTTGTTGTAGCCGCTCGGGTTGCTGGAGTCGCCCGTGTAGCCGCCCCCTTCGGGCCAGTGGCGGTCTTTCAGCAGGTAGTCGAGGTGGTCGACCTTTTCGCCGTTGGCGGTGGAATCGGAGGTCAGGAACTCGGTGGAGGCCTCTGGGTTGTGGCCCAGGGCGTCCATGAATCCGGTCATGGGGTCGAGCGCGCCAAGGTTGGTCGAGCCCAGGGCGCGAGTGCCGCTGCCGCTCCAGTAGGTGTCGGGGTTCTGGCCGGCGTTGGCGCCGTTCGCCTCGGCGGCGATGAGGTTGTCGCCGTAGTCCTGGAGGAAGTCGGTGTCCCACTTGCCGTTGCTCATCAGGCTGCTGGTGAGCTGGAAGCCGTTGAGGCCGTAGGAGGACTCGGTGGGGTTGGCGTTGAAGTCCTGCTGACCCGCTTGCATCAGGTCGTTCTGGAACTTGGTGATGGCAGGGTCGGGGTGTTTGTCATCGGAGGTGGTAGCCGTGCCGATGGTTGTGCCGAGGTTCTTCTGGAGTTGCTTGAGCTCGGCCAGTTCGGTCTTGGAGAGGGTGGTGCCGGCGGGCGGGTTGATGAGCTGGTTGTACTTGCTCAGCATGTTGTCCGCGCCGGTTTCGACCGCGAAGCGCCGGGAGAACTCGGGGTCGTTCTTGTTGGCGGCGAGGAGGTTGTTGAGCTTGGTGACCTCGGCGTCGGTGAGGCGTCCCTTTTTCTTCATCAGCTGGGATGCCTCGTCGGCCTCAACGGCGTCGAGAGTGGTGTAGACGCTCGTGTTGAACCCATCGCTCTTGCCGTTGGCGTCGCGTTGCAGGGCGGCACTGGCGGCTTCGTCGGCGGCGGTGGCCTGGAGGAGGATCTCCTTCATCCGGGACTTGAGCGAATGCAGCTTGTCCGTACGCTCCTCAGCGAGGCCCGGGGTTCCAGAGGCCGTCTGGCTGTCCATCCGGGGGTCGACATCGTCGATGAGGCCCTGGTCGGAAATGCCGTAGTTGTCGGACGTGGCCTCGTCGACGAGTTTGTTCAGTGCCTTTTGGTACCTGGCGAACTCCGTGTGGGCGTCTGCCAGAAGCTTGCCTATGCGGCCCGCCTCGGTCGCGGCGTCCTTGTACTGCTGCTCGGCCTTCGTCATGGTGGCGAACGCCGAGTCGGCGGCGTCGCCCTCCCAGTGGCCCTGGAGGTGCTTGGTCACGCGGCGGGAGAACTCTTCTCCCAGGCCCTCGTACTTGGCCGTCAGCGCCTGCCAGGAACCGGCGGCGGCGTCCAGCGAGCTGAGGTCGGCCTCTTTGAGGTAGATGTAGGACGGCATTCTCGATGGCTCCTGTCAGATCTGGCTTCGGTCTCGGTAGTCGGTTCCGGTTGTCTGTCCCCGGTGCCTTTTCTGGGCTTCCGACCTATCCGAAGGCAGAGTCCATCGAGTTCATCCGAGCCTGCTCCTCCTGCTCCTGACGGGTGTAGTGGTGGGTGGTGGCGTGGAGCTTGTCGCTGATGTCCTGGAGCATCATCTTGAGGTTGAGCACCTGGTTACCCCAGCGGTCGTCCAGCACCGTCAGGGCTCGGGCCGTCTCCCATGCCTCCTCGTCGGGCGGTCCGGGCGCGGTGTGCTTGTTGAGGCCCATGACGGAGCCGCGGGTGTCGTCCACGGCGGCGTTGTCCACGTTCTCCGTGTCCCCGCGCAAGTCGACCAGGGCGTTGGCCGACTGGTCCATCCGCTGCGTGTCCGCCTTGGTGACGCTGCCCGAACCGCCCCCGCCGCCCCCGCCGCCCGGATCCGCCGCTACGGAGTTCAGCACTGTGCGAGTGCTGCTCCCGTCGGACTTCCGCGCGTCGAAGGGCGTACTCATCCCCTGCTCCATCCCCCGTGTTCAACCAAGACTCTGGCATGGTCGCCTCAAAGACGGACCAACTCGGGAGCATAGTACGAACACCTGAGAGCGATGCCGTATTCGCCTGGTCACATCACGCGATCTTCACAGGTCACGACGAATCCTCGGCCAGGCCTCCGACCCTCACTGCTGGTTGGGCCACTGCCCCTGTCCTTGCCACTGCCCCTGCGGGGGCTGCTGATACGGGTTCGGCTGGCTCGGGGGGTACGACTGCGGGTAGCCCTGCGGAGCCGGGGCCGCCGGCTGCTGGCCGTACTGCGGCGGGTAGCCGGGACCGGGGCCGTAGGTGCCGGGGGCGCCACCACCGGGGCCGCCGGGGCCGCCGCCGCGGTTGTTGTTGCGGCGGGCCTTGGCGATCAGGACGATGACGAGGGCGAGCACCAGGACGCCGGCCAGGCCGAGGCCGATCCAGAGGATCGGGCTTCCGCCGTCCGAGGACGACGCGGAGGCGTTGTCGGAAGTGCCGGACTGCGGGGTGGCGGAGGCGCTCTCGTTGCCCTGCAGGGACTTGGGGACGGCGAGCGGGCCGTACTTGGAGCCGGCGGGGATGTCCTTGGTCAGGGCGGCGAGGGGCTGGATGTAGCCGTAGCCGTAGTGCTTGTCCGGAAGGGTGAGGCCCTTGGCGGAGGTGGGGAGGCCCGCGGTCTTGGTGAGGCGGTTGGCGATCTGGCCTGCGGTGAGGTCGGGGAACTTGGCCCGGAGGAGGGCGGCGGCGGCGGAGACATAGGCGGTGGCCTCAGAGGTGCCATCACCCGAACGGTATGAGGTAGTGGAATCCGAACCGGCAGTGACGATGTTCGTTGCGGGCGCGGTAAGCAACACCTGGGACCCGTGAGCGGAATCCGCCCAGATCTCGCCGTCGTTCTTTACGCCTCCGACAGCGACCAGCCCTGGATACGCGGCGGGATAGCCTACTTCTCCGCCATCATTTCCAGTTGCTGCCACAATGAGCACATCATGATTCAACGCGTAGTTGATGGCATCTTGCTCCGTATTCTGGTCGAGTCCCGCACCTCCGCCCTGGGAAATGTTGATCACTGACGCGCCGTGATCGACCGCGTAGCGGATTGATCGGTCATAATTGTTGTCGCCAAGGCCCGAATCACGGATGTCCAAAATCTTTGCTTCCGGCGCCAGTCCCATCACGCCGTCGGCAGAGTCCTGCCCATGTCCATGCCCGGCGATGATCGATGCCATCTGTGTGCCGTGATTGTCCCCGGCGTCCGGGGTGGTCGCACCGCCGTTGTCGAAGTCCTTGCCCTCAATCACGTTCCCCTTGAGGTCAACGTGCTGAGCGTTCACACCTCCGTCGATGAGGCCGACGATGACGCCCTTGCCCTTGGACACCTTCCAGATGGATTCGGCGTCGAACGCCTTGAGCGGCCACTGATCCTCTCGGGTCTGGTCCGCAACGGCGAGAGGAGCGGATGCGAAGACGAGCGCACCCGCGATAACCATGCCACTCACTGCGCGCAGCGTCCGTCCGAAGCCCATCCGTTTTCCTCTCCCAGCCAGGTGGGGGCGAGCCTGTCGGCTACGCCCCCACCCTTCACTAAGCGCTTGCGCGCTTCCGTTGACTACTCGATGACCCTAGGGGCCACGTCCCGCTCGGGCACCCAGGTCTCCTCGTCCTCGACAAGGTAGTCGGGCCGCTTGCTCTGGCGGGTCTCTTCCTCTTCTGCTTCGGTGTTGGCGCCCCGGCCGCCCAGGCGGCTGCTTCCCTTGCCGACCTTGCCAGCGTCCTTACCTCCACGGCTCTTGTGAAGGCCCGATCCGCCCTGGGAACCCTTGCCCGCGCCGCCCTTGGACTCACCGACGACGCCACCGCGCTGACGCGCGAGGCTGCTGCCCTTGCCTGTTCCGGACTTGGACGCCCCCGAGCCGCCTGCGCTACTGCCGGAGCCGGGCATTCCGCGACCGCCAACGCCGGTACGTCCTGCGGTAACGCCGCCGGAGGCGATGCTGCGGCTGCTGACACCTCCAAGGCCCCCAGGCGTGGAACCGGACATGCCACCGCTAGTACTGCCTCCGGCAGACCCACGGCCCGCAGAGCCCATTCCTGAGGTGCCGCCGCCGGTACCCGATCCGCCGCCCTGCGACCCCGAGAAGCTGTCCAGCCCTGTTCCTACCTGTGGCTTGGAGTTCTGCTGCGCGACACCGCCGCTTACGCCCTGCTCACGAGAGCCGGACTTGTTGAGCGAGTTCAACGATGTATCAGACTTCGGGGACGGACTCGTGCCTGTACGTCCTGTGACCCTCCGGCTCGATGTCCCAGTGCTGGGAGAATCGACCGCGACCGGGACGAACGCCACGGGCGGGGTGCCACCCGGGTCACCGGGGTAGTCGTCGTCATTCTCTCCCAAGTGACTCTGTGGTTTCTTCGTCTTCGTCCACGACCCCATCGCCTTCGTCTGCGCGCTGTAGGCGACGGCAAGCTCTTCCATCTTCACGGCCATACCCAGCTGGGCTTCCTTGCCCTTGGAGAGGTCGCCGCGGTTGTTGTCCAGAGCCTGCTGTGTGCTCGTGCCGGACGCGAGGTCGGCCTTCAGGCCGCTGTCGTCACGCCCGCCACCGGTGAGGAGGTCCTTGCCGTGGTCCAAAAGGCTCGACGACTCACTGGGTTTGTGCATGTCCCGGACTTCGCGCTGGACATGCGTCAGGACACTGGCCGCGTGCGCCATCGCGGTCGAGGTGTATTCGGCGTACTTGGCCCCGTCGGTGATCTTCTGGCTGATCTTCTTGGCCTGGGCCGCGAAGCCGTCGGCGGAGTCGCCTTCCCAGTGCTGGAGGATGTGTCCGACGGCGGCCTCCAGCAAGCCCTTGGCGCCGCCTTCGCCGACGAGCTGGTCCTTGACGGTCGCCCAAGCCTCGGCGACATGACTCACGGTCACCGGGTCGGCATGGGCAACCATGGCCTTCATCTGGTCCATGTCCTTGCCCATGGCGAAGTCGGTCTTGAGCTCGCCAGCCTGTTGGTGCCCGGAAGGCGGTCCCTGCTGTGCGTTGTACTGGTACTCGTACTTGCCTGAATCGCTCATCAGGTCAGCCCGCTCCGCTCATGCTTGACTGGGCCTCGTAGTCCGACTCCTGGTAGTTGTCGTGGACCTTCTTCGTCTTGGAGCCAAACGCGTCCATGACTTCGTGCAGATGGTCGACAATCTCTTCCAGGTGCGCCTTCATCTCCGCGTGGGCCTGAGCGAGGTCTGCCGCTTCGTCGAACCCATGGCCCAGAGCGCCCTTGGGCAGCTGCGTACCGTACTTGGTGTGTGAGCTCGTCTCACCCAGTGAGTTGATGACGTTGTTGAGCTTCTTGATGGTGGAGTCGAGCTCGCTGAGATCGACTCTGTACTGATCGGCCACGCGGCGATCGCCCCCGTTACTCCCACGCCGGTCCCCCACGACCGACTCCTCAGACCGCTGGGCCCAGCGGTGCCTCCGGTGGGGCGGAGCGAGGCTGGGCCTTGGGTGTCAAACGGCTGTGTCCAGAGTAGTTGATGGGGACAACGGCCGTCACTGGCATAGGTCCGGCTCACGCCGGAACGGGACCGTCGATACCTAATCGTGTCGGTGCACGCACAAGGTCATCACGGGTGGGTCTGTCATGTACTTGTACGATGTCGTGCGTTTACGGGGAGGCTGTGGCCGGAGTGACGGGCGCACAGCCGTCAACGGGGTTGAGATCAAGCGGAGCACTCGAACACTCACTCATTGACTGACTGTGCGCTTTGCGCTGTCAGCACCTCTCCTTTGCCTGCGCGGCTCGGTCGATGCCGTGCCGCATCGACCTGAGCTCGAAGTGAGAGGGAGTCAGTCTGTGTCCCACCAGTACCCACCCGGAGGCCCGGGAGGACCGGGAGGCTCGTATCTGCCTCCGCCGCCTCCCCAGCAGCCCTACCCCCAGCCCCACCCCTACGCCCAGCCGCCGGTTTGGGGGCAGGTGCCGCAGGGTCCGCCTCCGCCACCGCCCGGGAAGCAGGGCGGCGGCGGGCTGAAGGGCGCGGTGATCGGGGTCGTGGTGCTGGCGGTGCTGGCGGTGTTCGGGCTGGGCGGGCTGGCGGTCTTCAGGGCGGTCGGTTCGGATTCGCTGCCCAGCGCGGCGGGCGGGGACGAGCAGGCTCAGGAGCTGCTGAGCCAGCAGGACATCAAGTCGCTGTTGCATGGCCGCACCGACGCGCTGAAGAGCGGCGACGAGGACGCGTACCTGTCGGTCTTCGCCGGAAAGGCGAAGACGACGCAGGAGAAGCTCTACCGCAATCTGCGGAAGATTCCCTTCACCCAGGCCGAGTTCAGCGTTCTGAGTCAGGAGGGCAGCGGGAGGGACGAGTTCGGCGACGGGGTCAGCGTCGCGGTCGACGTCGCGTTCGTGCACAGGATCAAGAACGTGGATGTCCGGCCGATCGCGGAGTGGTACCGCTGGGTCGTCAAGCGGGAGTCGGCGGATGCCGAGCCCGAGATCACCTCGGTCGGGCCGGCTCCCACGATGTACGGCTCGGGCACGTTCGTGTACTACCCGGCGCCCTGGGACCTCTACGACGACATGTACGTCAAGAGCGGGGCGCACTCCATCGTCATCGCGGACAAGAAGAACGCGTCGAACGCGGCCCGCTACGCGCCGTACATGGAGCAGGCCGCCGACTACGACCTGGACCTGTGGAAGCAGCTGGGCCAGCCGCAGACGGACACGCCCAAGGGGTTCATGCTGGTCCTGGAGCCCGACCGCAAGAAGTACGCGAAGCTCTGGAACAGCGGAGGCGAGGACGTGGGCTGGGACGCCGGGCAGGCGGTGCCGATGCCGGCCTTCGACGAGTCCAGCTCCGGCGATTCGACGGACGGCCTGCAGTGGGGCGGTTCCCGGATCAAGATGGACACGTCCACCAGCCGATTCACCTCCGCTTCGTACTGGCAGATGGGTGTCACGGACATCTCGCGGCATGAGATGGCGCATGCCCTGGTGGAGCCTCTCGATCACGGCGACTACACGTTCGGTGGCGCCGGCGGGGCCAAGAACTGGATCGTGGAGGGCTTCGCCAACTACGTCGCGTACCGCGGTAACTCGACGCTGTCGTCCGCGAGGATCGGGTCGACCGTCACGGGCGAGGAGTTCGACGGCACCCTTCCCGAGGATGACTTCGGCGACCAGGCTCCGCGCTCGATCTCCATGAACTACACGCTCAGTTATCTCGCCATTCGGTACATCGCCGAAAAGGGCGGTGAGAAGGCGGCCTTCGACTTCGTCGTCGACAACTACGAGAAGCCGAAGCAGCTGGACACGTCGCTGCAGACGGCGGTCGGCATGAACACGACCCAGTTCCAGAGCGCCTGGGCGGCCTACGTGAGGAGCGTCAGCTGATGACCGCCAACACCGGCCAAGGCCCGCAGGGCCCCGCGGGCGCGCCCTGGCCACAGCAGCCGCCCGCCGTTCCGCCGCAGGGCTACGGCTACCCGCAGGGGCAGCCGGGCTACGGATATCCCCAGCAGCAGCCCGGTTACGGATATCCCCAACAGCAGCCCGGTTATGGCTATCCCCAGCAGCCCCAACAGCCCTACCCTCACCAGCCGCCCTACGGCTACCCACCGCACCAGGCCGGCCCGCCCGCCAAGAAGAGGAAGACCGGGCTGATCGTGCTCCTGGTCATGGCGCTGTTCATACTCGGCGGGGCCGGAACCGGCGCCTGGTTCCTGCTCTACGGCGGGTCGAGCGCAAACGTGCTGTGGAGCGTCCCCGCGGCGGCGAAGAACTCGACAGAGCTCAAGCACGAGATCCCCGGCACCTGGTTCACCGACAAGAGCGTCGTGCAGACGCTCTCCGGAGGCGTCAAGGCGTACGACATCGACACCGGCGCGCAGCTGTGGGGCCACTCGCTGCCCGGCAGCGCCAACACCGCGTGCCGGGCGAACACCGACTCCACCGGCGACATCGGCGTCGTGGCGTTCGGCACCGCCGATGCCTGCGACCACCTGGTGGCGTACGACCTGAACAACGGCAAGCAGTTGTGGACCAAGGCGTACAAGCCGGATCCCGACTCGGGCAACGCCTCGCTGGCGCGCAGCGGGAACACGGTGATCTACTCGGCCTCGAACGTCACCGTGGCGCTGAACGTCAAGGACGGCTCCAAGGCGTGGAAGCCGGAGAGCTTCAGGACCGAGACGTGCGACGACCGGGGTTCCTTCACCGGCGGCAAGGCACTGATCCGGACCCGTGTGTGCCGCGAACCGTATCCCGGCACAAAGCTCTGGCAGGAGATCTCCCTGATCGACCCGGCCACGGGCAAGGCCAAGTGGACTTACCACCACGACGCGTCGGGCGTACTCAACGACGACATCGAAGCCGTTCTGTCGACCTCACCCGTCGTTGTGCAGCTGAACACGGACGACGACGGCGAGTCGCTGATCACCCTCGACAACGCGACCGGCAAGTTGCGCAGCACGCTGACGCCGTATCCCGCGAAGTACGTCCAGACCGGCAGCGACGAGGGCAATCCGTGGACGGAGGCGGGGGCCTACGGCAACACCTTTGTCGTCGTCGCCGACGACGGCAAAAACGGGCATGTGGTGGTCGCGTACGACCTGGACAGCGGCAAGCAGCTGTGGAAGACCGACCCCGTGCAGAACAGGGAATTCCTGCCGCTCCACAGCTCCGACGCGGACCGCATCCTCGTTTACGCCACGGGTTACTCCTCCGAGGAGGGCCCGGAATTGGTCGAGTTCGGGGCGAAGGACGGGAAGAAGACCACCGTCGTGAGCTATCCGGTCGATGCCGGCAACGGCATGAGCATCTTCGCCCGCCCGTACTGGCACGACGATCGGCTGTACGTCTCGTCCCTGGACACCGAGAGCCTGTACAGCGACGACAAGGCGTACTCCCTGGTGGCTCTGCCCACGACGGGATAGCGAGTCCTCTTGGCGAACGGGTGTGGGGTGCGACCGTCCTGGTCGCACCCCACACCCGTTCTCAGGCCGTGATGTCCCGGGTCGTGAAGCGGGCCCAGGCGGCGGAGCCGAAGACGGCTACGTAGAGGGCCTGGAGGCCGAGGTTGCGGCGGAGTTCGTCCCAGTAGACGGGGTCGCGGAGGAGGTCGGCGAAGGAGAGCCAGTAGTGGGGGAAGAGGTAGGGGCCTATGGCGTGGAGCTGGGGGATGGCGTTGAGGATCTGGAGGGTGATGAGGAGGCCGACGGTGGTGGCCATGGCGGCGATGCCGCTGCTGGTGAGGGTGGAGATGAACATGCCCAGGGCGGCGATGCCGGTGAGGGACAGGGCGACGGTGGCGGCGATGAGGAGGGCGCGCAGGAGGCCGTCGGCAAAGGTGATGGTGGTGCCGGAGAGGAGGGTGACGTCGCCGAGGGGGAAGAGGGCCAGCCCGGTGGCCAGGCCGGAGAGGGCGACGGTGAGGGTGGCGACGAGGGAGAAGGCCAGGACGGAGGCGTACTTGGCGAGGAGGAGGCGGGTGCGGCCGGCGGGGGCCACGAGGAGGTAGCGGAGGGTGCCGGAGTGGGCTTCGCCGGATATGGAGTCGCCGGCGACGACGCCGATGGCCATGGGGAGGAAGAAGGGGAGGGTGGCGGCGAGGCCGGTGAAGACCAGGAAGAGGCCGTTGTTGGTGATCTGGGTGATGAAGGCGGGGCCGCCGCCCCCGTCGCCGCCACCGCCACCGCCGCCGCCGTCGCCCCCGTCGATCTTGACGGCGATGCCGATGAGGATCGGGACGCCGGCCAGGACGGCGAGCAGGGCCAGGGTGCGCCAGCGGCGGATGACGGTGACGAATTCGCTGCGGAAGAGGCCCAGGGACCAGTGGAGTCTGGGCTGGGCTTCAGCCCTCGCCTCAGCCTGCGCCTCAGCCTGCGACATCGAAGCCCTCCCCGGTGAGGGCCAGGAAGGCGTCCTCCAGGGAGGCGCGTTCGAGGCCGAAGGCTCGTACGCGTACGCCGGCGGAGACCAGGGCGGCGTTGAGGTCCTCCAGGGGCGGACTCGGGTCTGTGGGGAGCTCGCCGGTTGTGCGGTCGGCGGTTGTCGTGAGGTCGGTTACGCCGTGCTCCTTCAGGATGCGGATGGCGTCGGCGGTGTCCGGGGTGGTGACGGCCAGGCGGGCGCGGGCGGCGAGGGCGGAGAGGGATTCGACGGGGCCCTGGGTGAGGAGGCGGCCGCGGGACATGACGGCGGCGTGGGTGCAGACCTGCTCGATCTCGTCGAGGAGGTGGGAGGAGAGGAAGACGGTGGTGTCGGCGGCGGCGAGGCCGCGGATGAGGGAGCGGATCTCGCGCATGCCCTGGGGGTCGAGGCCGTTGGTCGGTTCGTCGAGGACCAGGAGCTCGCGGGGGCGGAGCAGGGCGGCGGCGAGGCCGAGGCGCTGCTTCATGCCGAGGGAGTAGGCGCGGGCCTTCTTACCGGCGGCGGGGGTGAGGCCCACGCGGTCGAGGGCCTCACCGACGCGGGTGCGGCGGGTGCGGGGGTCGGCGGTGGGGTCGGCGGAGTCGTAGCGCAGGAGGTTGTCGCGGCCGGAGAGGAAGCCGTAGAGGGCCGGGCCCTCGATGAGGGCGCCGACGCGCGGCAGGACGGCGCGGGCCGCGCGGGGCATGGGGGCGCCCAGGACGCGGGCGGTGCCGGAGGTCGGCTCGATGAGACCCATGAGCATGCGGATGGTCGTGGTCTTCCCTGAGCCGTTGGGGCCGAGGAAGCCGAAGACGCTGCCGCGGGGGACGGTCAGGTCGAGGCCGTCCACGGCGAGTTGCCCGCCCCGGAAGCGCTTGGTGAGGGCGTGGGTCGAGATCGCGGCGGGCGAGTCGCTGTCCTCCACTGCGGGCACTGTCCGCACTATTTGTTGGCCGCCTTGATGAGGGCGTCCTGGGTGACGGCACCGATGTAGACCTTGCCGCTGTCGGTGATCAGGGCGTTGACCACACGGGTGGAGACGAAGGTGCCGGAGCCGAAGTCGCCGTTGACCTGCTTGCCGAAGCTGTTGAGGAGGGACAGGTCGCCGGAGTCCCCGGCCGGGAGCTTCAGCTCGGCGATCGAGTCCCAGCCCTTGCCCAGGCCCACGGCGTCGAGACCCGACAGTGCGTCCTCGGCGTTCGTGTGGTCCGGCTTCGCCGCGTCGGCGTCCGCCTTCTCCGTCGTCACCTTTGTGCCCTTGGGCGGGGTGAAGGTGAACGTGCTGGCGGACGGCTTGGCGAAGTCCACCTTCGTGAAGCCGACGTCGACGGCCGCCTTCGCGCTGCCCTTCGGGGTCAGGGTGAACTTCAGGGGCACCCCGGTGTCGGAGTCGACGGCTATGCGGATCGCGCCGACCGTCGTGTCGGCCGCCTTGGGCTTGATGAGCAGCTGGTACGCGTCCCGGCCGGCGACCCGGGCGGTGCCGTCGACGGTGACGGAGGTCGTGTCGTCCACCGCCTTCAGGGCCTGCTCGGCGGCCTCCTGCGGGGTGAGGGAGCTCAGGGACGGGGCAGGGGCCGGGCGGTCCGCGGCGTCCTTGGGGAGGATCGCGTGGTAGGCCTGGTTGCTGTCGCTGTCGTAGGCCCAGAGCTGGGTGCCGTTGTGGATGACGCTGTACTCGGCGGCCTGCTCGACGATCGAGACCTTCT
This sequence comes from Streptomyces sp. NBC_01537, assembly GCF_045040445.1. NCBI lineage: Bacteria > Bacillati > Actinomycetota > Actinomycetes > Kitasatosporales > Streptomycetaceae > Streptomyces > Streptomyces sp. NBC_01537. Next base: position 3,999,133 of record NZ_CP109392.1, read on the forward strand.
GGCGGTCGGGGCCGTCGGCGGCGACATGGAGGATGTGGGAGCCGGTGAGGAGCTGCGTGAGCTGCTTCGTCGGGTCGGCGGCGCTGCTGCCGTCGCCGCTGTCGCCCGATGCGCCGCCGGTCAGGTCGCCGAAGGCGCTCGTGTCGAGGTTCGCGAACGAGGGCAGCCCGAAGTCCGTGGTGATCTTCACCGAGCCGGAGATCGTCTGCGTGTCGGAGGCCGCGATCTTCTCGATCAGCTTCTGGGCGGAGATCTTCGGAAGGTCCGGGGTGCCCGCGCTGGCCAGCGCCGGTACGAGTCCGATGGTCGCGGCTGCGATGCCCGCCGCCGCGACCGGGACGGCGTAACGCATGGCCTTGCCGCGGCGCCCGCGGGTGTCGTCGTCTGTGTCCTGGATTCGTGCCATCACTGCTGTCCCTACCTCCGTCGTCAACGGCGGGCTCTCTTGCATTGTCGCCCGAACCGCCCTGTCGTGGTGGTTTCCATCCCACCAAATCGGGGCTGACAGCACATCAGCCGACGGAGGCAACTGCGCGTACGCCCCAGGTATGACGAACCCCGAGGCGTATGCGGGTTGGCCAGACACCCCCTAACGCTGAAGGAAGAGGTAGTCCGCCTGGTAGGGCACGCCCACCTTGGGGGTCTTGTGCGGGTCGCAGGTGCCGGCCGGGGCGACACCGCCGACGGTGTTGAGCCGCAGGATCTCCTGGGTCTGGGAGAGCAGCCCGCCGGGGCGTCCGGCCTGGGTGGCCTTGAGGTCCAGCTCGGGGATGTTGCCGGTGCCGTTCGGGGTCTTGGCGATCAGGGTGCCGGTGACGGCGCTGCCGTCGGGGGCGAGCCAGGCGGGCGGGCCGGCGGTGGGGTTGACGAAGAAGTGCTTGATGCCGGCGCCGAGCTGGGCGCTGACGTTGTTCTGGGTGAAGGCGTGGGTGCCATCGCTCTGCTTGGTGCAGGCGTAGATCTGCTTGCCCTTGACGACGGAGGCCTGGAAGTTGGTGAGGGACTTGCGGAAGTCGATGGGGCCGGTGACCTTGTGCAGCTGGCCGCGGACGGCGCCGCCGGGGAATTCGGCGGTGTGGAGGTTGGCGTAGAAGCCGGTGGGGTCCTGGCGCAGGTCGGCCAGGAGCTTGGGGTCGTTGACGGTGACCGAGCCGGTGACGGAGTAGAGGCTGCCCGGGAGCTTCTCGGCGAAGAACGGGATCTTGACGTCGCCGTTCTTGCCGGCCACGCCCTGGTGGATGTGGGCGGCGGTGGGCGGGGCGATGCCCTTCCACTTCATGGCGAAGGAGACCTGGTTGCCCTGGACGCGTACGAACTCGATCGCGGCGCCGTCCTTGTCGCCGACGGCGGGACCGTTCGGGACCGGGACCTCGTTGCGGCCGCTCAGGCTCGCGGCGAAGTAGACGGCGTCGCCGCTGGACGCGGTGGTGGACGCGGTCGTCGTCGTGGTCTGCGTGGTGAAGTTCTGCTCGGCGGCCGCGGCGTCCACGACGGCCGTGGTCGCCTCGCCGTGACTGTGATTCATCGCGTCATGTCCTGCCGCGTCATGTCCTGCTGGGTGGATCGCCAGCGTCGTGCCGAGCGCGGCAGCGGCGGCCGTGCCGCCGATGGCCAGGGTGATGGCGGTGCGGCGCTTGTTGATGCTCTTCATCGCGGGGTTCCCGTCCCGTGGTGGGGCCGGTACCCCCTGTACCGGCCGCTCGCCATGGACACGGGGCGGGGCGAGGGGCGGGTTCAGTGCGGCTGTGCGAGGAGAGTCACGGCGCCGGCGCCGAACCGGCCCGGCTCGGGGGACGTTCCGAAAAGGGCACCAGAGACCCCAGATGGGACATGGCCCGTTCGCAGAGTTCGGCGACAGCGGCTCCGTCGGTCGAGGTGACGCCGAAGAAGAGCCGCCCGCCGTGACCCGCCACGAGGACCAGGGGCGCGCCGGACAGGCTGGTGTTGGCGGCGCCGTACAGGGCGTCGAGGCGGAGCGGGCCGTAGTCCTGGGGGATGGGTACGCGGACGTTGCTCAGCGAGATGTCGAAGCGGGCGCCCTTGGTCTCGCCGCGCAGCAGCAGGGCGCTCAGGGTCCTGCGGGGGACGGGGCGCAGGAGGCGGAAGACCCGGACGAGGGGGACGAGTTCGTCGGGGCGCAGTTGGCGGTGGATGGCGGCCTTGAGGTCGTGGCGTGAGGTCGTCGCGTCCGCGGTGACGAACACGGTGGAGGCGTACAGGCCCATCGCCTCCTGGGGGGAGGGGGTGAGGATGCGGCGGAGGTCGGCGGGGACCGCGATGCGGATGGGGCGGCCGTACGCCTGGGCGAAGGCGGCGCAGAGGGCGGCTTGGAGGGTGGTGCGTTCGGCGCGGCAGCGGGTGAGGAGGGCGGAGGTCTCCTCGGGGGGCAGGGACCAGGTGGTGTAGGTGAGGGGGCCCGCGGGGCGGTCGGGGCGCGGGGGCGGGGGGCCGCCAAGGGCGCGGGCGAGCTTGAGGAGGTCGGCGGGGTTGGCGCGCCGGCCGGGGAGGAGGTCGTCGGCGGGCGGGGCGGCCTGCGCCCCGGTGATCTGCGGGCCTCCGCGCGGACGGTCTTCCCGCGGCCCGGACGTCTGCCGGACGACTCGGGGCGCAGCCGCATGGTCGAGCACGTCCCGCACGACGAAGGCCGCCGAGAGGACGTCGGCGACCAGGTGGTGGTAGACGCAGACCAGGTCGAAGGAGTCGCCGGAGTCACCGTGGTCGAGGAGGACGAAGCGGGCGAGGGGGCCGGTGGTGGTGTCGAAGGGGCGTTGGAGCTCCTGCTCGACGACCTGGGTCCAGGTGTCGGGGGACGTGGCCGTCACGATCCGCAGGCCGGGGTCGGGGACGTCGTCCGAGGTCAGCCAGGCCTGCCAGCGTCCGGGGGCGTCGAGGCGGACGCCGAGGAGGGGGTGGCGGCGGCGTACGGCGGCGAGGGCGTCGCGGATCCGGCCGGGGTGGGCTCGTCCGGTGACGCGGGCGGTGACGGCGAAGTTGACGGGGAGGACCTCGCCGGCGGCCCAGACGAGGCGCTCGGTCGGGGAGAGGCGTCGGCGTACGGTCATGAGGGCGGCGCCAGGGCGGCGCGGAGGCCGTCGGCCAGGGTGATCTCCGCGGTGAAGGGGAGCCGGCCCGGGGCGGTCGTCCAGTCCGGGTGCAGGGCCTCGGTGACCTTGTCGGGCGTCAGGGTGGTGCCCCGGCCGAATGCCCGCGCGGCGGCCGTGGCCGCCCACGCCGGCACGCGCACGACGCGCGGCGGCCGCCGGCCGAGTGCCGTGGCGACGGCGGCGCCGATGTCGTCCCAGAGGTGCTCGGTACCGTCGCTGACGTGGTGGATCGCGCCGTCCGCACCGCACTCGGCGGCCGTGAGCAGGGCGCGGCACAGGTCGTCCACATGGATGAGGGAGTAGCGGCGCGGGCCGGGGCCGCCGACGACGGGGAGCAACCCGGCGCGCACCGATGCGACCAGGCGGGGCAGGAACTCGCGGTCCCCGGGTCCGTAGACGATCGGCGGGCGCACGATGGTCCCCCGGTCGCCGACCGCGCGCTCGCCGGCCAGCTTGCTGCGCCCGTACGCGGAGACCGGGGCCGGCGGATCGTCCTCGTGCCGAAGCCGTCCGGGGCCGGAGGCGGCCAGCGAGGAGCAGTGGACGAGGCGGGGTGCTCGCGGGAGGGCGGCGAGGGCTCTGCACAGCATGCGCGTGCCGTGTTCGTTGATCTCGTCGTACGCATGCGCATGGGCGGCTTTGGTGACCCCGGCGAGGTGGATGACGCGGTCGGGGGCGGCCTCCTGGACGGCGGTGAGGAGCCCGGTGCCGGTGGCGAGGTCCCCGGGGAGCGAACGGGCGGCCCCGGGGGCGTGGCGGCCGTCGCGTACGAGGGCGGTCACGTCGTGGCCGCCCTCGGTGAGATGGCGTACGAGATGGCGGCCGATGAAGCCGGTCGCGCCGGTGACCAGGTATCTCATCGGAGGCGTCGGAGGCGTCACAGGCATCCCGGACGTCGCGGGCGTCGCAGGCATCGCGCTCAGCCCGCGCTGCGCTCGTACAGGCGGTGGGTGCGGAAGAGCTGCCCGCCCACCGCCTTGGCGTAGCGGTTGGCGTCGCGGTTGTCCTCCAGGATCCAGGACAGCTCGGTCTCGGTGTAGCCGAGGCGGAAGGCGGCGCGCTGGGCCCGGGCGAACATGGCGGCGGCCAGGCCCCGGTTGCGGTGCGCCTTCTTGATGCCGGAGGTGACGGCCCGGGTGCGGTCGATGCGGCGGGCGGCCCGGGTGATGCGGACCAGGCCGACCGGGAGGCCGAAGGTGGTGAGGCGACCGTGGGCGGCGGCCAAGGCCTGGTTGGTGTCGGGGAGCCACAGGGTGAAGGCGGCGGGGTCGCCGCCGACCTCGACGATCTGGAGCAGTTCGGGCCGGATGATGGGCTTCAGCTGCCGTACGGTGTGCTCGAACTCTCGGTCGGTCATGGGGACGGCGGCGTAGTTCTCGGCCCAGGCGTCGTTGTAGATGTCCTTGACGGCGGCGAGATCGGCGTCGAAACGCCCCGGGTCCAGCGGCCGCACCACGACATCGGGCGCGGCCAGCGCCCGTTCGGCCACCCGCCGCACCGCCGCCGGGGGCTCGCCGTCGGCGGACATCGGGATCCGCCACGACAGCAGGTCCTTGGCCTTGGTGAAGCCGCAGCGGGCGAGGAGGCCGGGGTAGTACGAGGGGTTGTGCGGCATCAGCATGGTGGGCGGTCCGCCGAAGCCGTCCACGAGCACGCCGCACTCGTCGTTGGTGGAGAAGCTGAGCGGGCCGAGCATGCGCGTGAGGCCGCGCTCGCCTAGCCACACGGCAGCCGTGTCGAAGAGGGCCTCGGCGGCCTCGGGGTCATCGGCGCACTCGAACAGGCCGAAGTGGCCGCACTTCGGGTCGTGCCGCTCGGTGAAGCGGGGGTCGACGACGGCGGCGATGCGGCCCACCGTCCTGCCCGACCGGCGCGCGAGGAAGAGCTGGACGGTGCCGGTGTCGTGGAACGGGTTGCGGCCCGGGTCGAGGAAGGCGCGCCGCTCGCGCTCCAGGGGAGCCACCCAGTGCGGGTCGTCGCGGTAGACGGCGTAAGGGAGGCGGATGAAGGCGGTGGTGTCGGCCCGGCCGCGTACGGGGGTGACGGTGAGGTCGGTCATCGTGCGCTCATTACGTCGGCCGGCTGGGCCTGGCGCGGGACGGGGCGTGCGCCTGGGATCAGCCCCAGGCGGCGGCCCGCCGCGGCGAAGGCGTCCAGGATCCGGGAGAGGTGGTCGTCGGTGTGGGTGGCCTGTACGGAGAGCCGGATCAGCGCCCGGCCCATCGGGACGGCGGGAGCGACCACGGCATGCGCGAACACGCCTTCGTCGAGGAGCAGGCCCCACATGCGCGCGCAGAGTTCCTCGTCGCCGATGTGCACCGGGACGATCGGGGTCACGGCTTCCGGCTCCCCCTGTGACGCCCCCGGCTCCCCCGGCTCCCCCGTTCGCAGGCCCAGCTCGCGCAGCCCGTTGCGCAGGCGTCCGGCCAGATCCAGCACGCGCATGCGGCGTTCGGGTTCCGCCTCGATGATGTCGAGCGCGGCGAGGGCGGCCGCGAGGGCGGCGGGCGGCATCGAGGCGGTGAAGATGACCGGGCGGGCCGTGTAGCGCAGGTAGTTGATGATGTCGGCCGGGCCGGCCAGTACGCCGCCGACCGAGCCGAAGCACTTGGAGAGGGTGCCGGTGTACAGGTCGACGGCGTCCGGCAGGCCGAAGTGCTCGGCCACGCCGCGCCCGCCGGGGCCCAGCAGCCCGATGTCGTGGGCGCCGTCCACGACGAGGCGGGCGCCGTGGCGGCGGGCGAGGCCGGTGAGCTCGGGGAGCCGGCACAGGTCGCCCTCCATGGAGAACAGCCCGTCGGTGACGATGATCTTGGCGGCGCCGGGGTCCGCCGCGGCGAGCTGCCGCCCCAGGTCGGCCATGTCGGAGTGGGCGTACAGCCGCTTGGCGGCGGCGCCGAGCCGGATGGCGTCGACGAGGGAGGCGTGGTTGGCCGTGTCGCTGAAGACCAGGTCGCCCCTGCCGAACAGCGGGGTCAGGGCCAGATTCGCCTGGAAGCCGGTCGTGGTCACGATCGCGGCCTCGCGGCCGAGGAACGCGGCGAGCCGGGCCTCCAGTTCCTCGTGCAGCGGCAGCGTCCCGCAGACCAGCCGGCTGCCGGAGCAGGAGGTGCCGTACTCCCCCACGGCCTTGGCGGCGGCAGCCGTCACGCGCGGGTCGGCGGACAGGCCGAGGTAGTCGTTGCAGGCGGTCATGACCACGCGTACGCCGTCGACCAGGGCCTCGCCTTCGCCGATGGCGGTGAGCGGGCGGCTGAAGGGCCGTGGTCCGGTCTCCGTCAGGGCCCGGGCGAACGGCGACAGATGCTTGTCGAAGATATCCGCCACTTTTCTCTCCTCAGCGCGTGATGGGCAGTCGGGTGATGTCGGCCATGCTCGGTCCCGGCTGCCGCACCGGCGGCCCGGCCGGGCGCGCGCCGGGCAGTTCGCGGGCGAAGGCCCGTACGAAGGCCGTGGCCTGTGAACGGGCCAGATGGGTCCCCAGGCAGTAGTGCAGCCCCGAGCCGAAGGCCAGCAGCCGCTGCGGCGCCCGGTACGGGTCGAAGGTGTGCGGGTCGGTGAAGACATCCGGGTCGCGGTGGGCCGCGCCGATGAGGGCGTGGACGACCTGCCCGGCGGGCAGCGGCCGGCCGCCGAGCTCGGTGCCGGCGGCGGCGACCCGGGTCACGACCCGGCCGGGCGGGTCCCAGCGCAGCACCTCGTCCGTGAGCTGCTCGGCGGATCCCGGTTCCTGGCGGATCCTTTCCGCGAGTCCCTGATGCGTCACCAGGGCGTGTGCCAGGCCCGCCAGCAGCGCCGCCGTGGTCGGCACCCCGGCCGAGAACAGCGTGAGCAGCACATGCCGGGCCCCGCCCCGGTCCTCGGCGGCCCAGCGGGACAGCAGGTCCCCGGCGGGCCTGCGGACGCGCTCGGCCAGGATCCGGTCGTAGCACGCCAGTTGGGCGATGGCGGCCTCGTCGGCCCGGCGTACGACACTGGGCGGGCTGGCCAGTTCCTCGACCCGCACCATGGCCAGGCTCTCGGCGGCCAGCCAGGCCAGGTCGACCTCCGGCGGCAGCCCCACCAGCCCGGCCAGCACGGCGGTCGGCAGGGGGCGGCAGACGGCGGCCACGATGTCGGTGGGGCCGTGGCCACGGATCCGGTCGGCGAAGGCGCGTACGTACGCGTCCACGAGCGGTTCCACCAGGGCGGCCGCGCCGTCCGTCATGGCCCGGGGGGACAGGGCGGCGGTCAGCGGTCGGCGGCGCTCGGTGTGCTCGGGCGGGTCCTGCTGCAGCGGGGTCTCGCACAGCGCGACGGTGCTCGCGCTGCGCCGCCAGCCGGGGCGGTTGGCGTCGCGCCAGCGGGCGCCGAGCGTATGCCACGTCCGGTCGGCGAGGACCTGGCGGCAGTCGTCGTAGCCGGTGACCAGCAGGGCGTTCCAGTGGGTGGGAACGAGCGGTCCGGCGGCGCGCAGGTCGTCGTAGATCCCGGCGAGCTCTCCCGGTTCCGAGGACTGCCGCCACCGCCGTACGAGACCGGCCGCGGAGCCGGCGTCCAGGGTCGGGCTGATCAACAAGGCTCTAACTCATCTGTCGGAACGGAATGCGGCCTGAGTTAAGAAGACTGCTCCGCCACATACGTTCCGAGCCAGCCAAGTCGGCCCGTTTCACCCGCCCGTGGACATAATTCGTGTTTCATCGCCCGGGTCGGCTACTGTGCTGCGCCCACCGATCGCCCCACGCGGTTCACCCCGTGCGGTTCACCCCGCGCGGTGGACCACCGCTTCGCACAGCCCCGCCAGTGCGGCCTTGGCCGAGCAGTCCGGCAGCGGCGCCAGCGTCGCCCGCGCCTCCTCCGCGTACCGCACCGTGTCCTTGCGGGCCTGCTCCAGCGCCGGGTGCGCGCGCAGCAGCTCCAGCGCCTCGGCGTGGCGGCCGTCGTCCGTGAGGTCGCCGTCGAGCAGCTCGCACAGCCGCCGGTCGTCGGCGGACGCCGAGCCGTTGGCCTTGGCGACCTGCGAGCGCAGGTGGAGGACGGGAAGGGTCGGCACGCCCTCGCGCAGGTCCGTGCCCGGGGTCTTGCCGGACTCGTGGCTGTCGCTCGCGATGTCCAGGATGTCGTCCGCCAGCTGGAAGGCGGTGCCCAGCCGCTCCCCGTACTGCGTGAGGATGTCGACGACCGTCTCGTCAGCGCCCGACATCAGCGCGCCGAAGCGGCCCGACACGGCGGTCAGCGAGCTGGCCTTCCCGGAGATCACATCCAGGTAGTGCTCGATCGGGTCCCGCCCGTCGCGCGGGCCGATGGTCTCCAGGATCTGGCCGGTGACCAGCCGCTCGAAGGCCTCCGACTGAATCCGTACGGCCTCCGGCCCGAGGTCGGCCAGTATGCGGGACGCCTTGGAGAACAGGAAGTCGCCGGTCAGCACCGCCACCGAGTTGTCCCAGCGCGCGTTCGCGCTCGGCACGCCCCGGCGGACCTCCGCCTCGTCCATCACGTCGTCGTGGTACAGCGTCGCCAGGTGCGTCAGCTCCACCACGACCGCCGACGGCACGATCCCGGGCGCGTGCGGGTCCCCGAACTGTGCCGCCAGCATGACCAGCAACGGCCTGAACCGCTTCCCGCCCGCCCGCACCAGATGCCGCGCCGCCTCCGCGATGAACGGCACGTCGCTCTTCGTGGCCTCCAGCAGGCCTTCCTCGACGGCCGACAGCCCGGCCTGGACATCGGCCTCAAGGGCCTCGTCCTGGACGCTCAGCCCGAAGGGCACGACGACGGTCGTCACGAGGGATTCTCCTGTCGCTGAGATCGCTTCCGCGGCTTCTGGCGTGGCACGGCGTAGTGCGCTGTCTACACCGGCAGCGTAACCGGTCGCTTCGCGATCACTGCGGGGGCATGGCCCTTCGCGGCTTTTGCCCCGCCGAAGTGGCCGGGTTGTGGGTAGGCATTCCATGGTTGTGGAACGCCTACCCACAATCCGGCGGACCCGGCAGGAGAGCCCCCGGCGGGGCTCAGGCGACGCCCGCCGCGACCCCCTTCGCGAGGCGCGGGGAGGCCCATTCCGTACCGCACACGAAGCGCAGTACGGGACCGAAGGTGGCCGCGGCGGGCAGTCCGGTGAAGAAGAGCCCCGGGACGGAGGAGCCGAAGTCGGCGCCGAGGCGGGGGGAGCCGGTGCGGCCGACCCGGGCGAGCCCGGCCCGCAGCTCGGGGCTGAGGAAGCCGAGCGCTTCGAGGTCGACGCGGTAGCCGGTGGCGGCGAGCACGTGGTCGGCGGCGAACTCACCCGCGCGGCCGCCGGCCGCGGCCGTGGACAGGACGACCCTGCCGGAGGCGGAATCGGTGCTGGCCCCCCGGATCTCGTGCCCCGTGGAGACCCGCACCTTGCCCTCGAAACGCTCGCGCAGCCACCACGCGCCGAGCGGTCCGAGGACCCGCCGCACCAGGTAGAGCCGGGTCGGGGCGGGCAGGTAGCGGAAGGCCTGGGCGTGGTAGCTGAAGGCGTAGAGCGACCAGGCCCGCCCGAAGGGGGACTCGGGTCGGAAACGCGGCTGGCGGTCCGGCGCGTCGCCGAAGCCCACCGTGCCGGGCCGGCGGCCGCGGGCGAGGAGGCGGACCTGGGCACCGGCCTCGGCCAGCAGCGCGGCGCTCTCCAGCGCTGACTGCCCGGCGCCGACGACGATGACCTCCCGCCCGCGGAGGCGCCCCAGGTCGGGGTGCTGGGAGCTGTGCGAGACGGATCCGGCCGCCGAGGGCCCGTCGGGCACGACGCCCCGCAGCACCTCCGGCACGTGAGCGAAGCCGTGCAGCCCGCTGGCGACGACCACTGCCCGCGCCTGGAACTGCTCGCCGGAGTCGAGCTTCAGGTCGAACAGATCGCCGCGCCGGTCCACCGACACCACCCGTACCTGCTCCAGGTCGGGGACGAGCCGCTCCTGGAACCAGCGTCCGTAGCGGATGAAGGTGTCGACCGGGATGATGTCCCAGTCCGTCACGAGGGGCTGCTCGCCCATCTCACGCCCGAAGTCCTGCAGGCTGTGGCCGGGCACGGCCGCCGAGATGTTGGAGGCGAGCGGCGTGGACTTCAGCAGCATCCCGGCCGGCATCTGCTCCGCCCAGCTCACCATCGGGCTGCCGAAGACCCGGACGGACACACCGAGTGCCCGCAGGTGAGCGGCGGTCGAGAGGCCGTAGGGACCGGCCCCGATCACAGCCACGGATACGGGTACGGAGGTCATGTGCCGTCCTTTCGGGAGCTGTTGCCGGTGCGGGTGCGGGTGCGGGTGCGGGTGCGGTACATCTGCAGCAGATGGGCGGCGCCCGGCCGTACGAACCGGGCGAGCATCACGGCGAAGGGCTTGAGGTCGTCCCGGGCCAGCCACGCCAGCTCGGTGCCGCTCGCCCGCGCCGGGGCGTGCGGGGTGGTGTAGCCGCTGCGGCGGTACGCCAGCAGGGCGGGCAGGTCGATGTTCTCCACGATGAAGCGGCGCGCTTCCCGCTGCGGGGCGCGCGGGATGTCCTGGCCGGTCAGATCGAGGTGCTGGGCGCGTACGACATCGATGCCGGCCGCCGACTCGAAGAGCCGGAACTGGGCGCCCATGCGGGGGTTGAAGTCGAGGAGCTTGTAGCGGCCGTCACGGCGGTCGTAGCGCCAGTCGAGGTCGGCGATGCCCTGGAAGCCGATGGACTTGCAGAACTGGGCCGCCAGTTCGGCGAGTTCGGGGTTGGCGACCACATACGCGCAGGCCGTCATCCCGGCGTGCGGTGGCCATGATCGGACCTTGACCCCGGTGAAGAGCACGGGCTCCCCGGAGCCGAAGTACGCGTGCACGATCCAGTCCTCCGCGTCCTCGCGCGGCAGGTACTCCTGCAGGATCACCCCGGGCCGCTCCCCCCAGCCGCTGGCCAGTTCCAGCAGTTCGCGGGGCCCGGCGATCCTGGTGGTGCCGTGCACCGCCGGGGCGCGGCGGCGCTCGAAGGCCTCGCGGTTCTTGGCGACCACCGGGAAGCGGGCGGTGGCCGCGTACGCCTCGACGTCCGCGTACGACTCCGGGAAGGCGGCGCGCGGCGAGGGCACCCCGTACTGCGTGCACAGCTCGTGTAACCCCTGCTTACTGGCCAGCCGCCGTGACAGGGCCGGGTCCTCCATACGCGGGAAGAGGAATCCCGGCGGACCGGCCGACAGCTCGTCGGCGTGCTCGGCGATGAGCACGGCCGCCTCTTCGTCGGTCGGGATCAGCATCGTCGGCCGCCCGATGCGCCGGCCGATCCGCCGCAGCCCCTCGACCAGCTTCCCGGCCGGTTCCAGGCCGGTAGTCGGCCACACGAAGCGGCCGCGCAGATAGCGCGAGGCGGCGGCGGGAGTATGTCGGTCCTCGGTGATGGCGTACATGGGCACGCCGATTCGGCCGAGGCTGCGGATGGCGCCCACGCCGCCGTGGTGCAGCGGGTAGTCGCCGATCTTGACGATCAGCCCCGGTACGGCAGCATTGATCGCAAACGCGGAACTTGCCACCTGTTCCCCCCAATGGTCACGGTATCCAACGGCCCACCCCGACCATGACCACTTAGGAAGCTAAGCCCGAATTGAGCATTCCGGCAAGACTTTTTCGGACATTGCGAACTCTTTAGCCGTCGCACAACCGCACGTAACCGGCAAAAGCACGGTGCCCCGGAACCGTCCAAGTCCCGGGGCACCGCACCAATAAGGAGCCGTCGCTACCGCACGAACACCCCGGCCTGCCCCGCCAGATCCAGGAAGTACTGCGGTGCCACACCCAGCACAATCGTCACCGCGACCCCGATGGCGATCGCCGCGGACGTCAGCGGCGAGGGCACCGCCACCGTCGGGCCGTCGGCCTTGGGCTCGCTGAAGAACATCAGGACGATGACGCGGATGTAGAAGAAGGCCGCGATGGCCGACGAGATGACGCCCACGATCACCAGCGGCACCGCCCCGCCCTGCGCCGCCGCCTTGAACACCGCGAACTTCCCCGCGAACCCGGAGGTCAGCGGAATGCCCGCGAAGGCCAGCAGGAACACCGCGAACACCGCAGCGACCAGCGGCGACCGCCGCCCGAGCCCCGCCCAGCGCGACAGGTGCGTCGCCTCACCGCCGGCGTCCCGTACGAGGGTCACGACGGCGAACGCGCCGAGCGTCACGAAGGAGTACGCCGCCAGATAGAACAGCACGGACGAGACCCCTTCCGGCGAGGTGGCGACGACACCGGCGAGGATGAAGCCCGCGTGCGCGATGGAGGAGTACGCCAGCAGCCGCTTCACATCCGTCTGCGTGACGGCGATGATCGCGCCCGCCAGCATCGTCAGGATCGCGACGCCCCACAGCACCGGCCGCCAGTCCCAGCGCAGCTCCGGCAGGACGACGTACAGCAGCCTCAGCAGCGCACCGAAGGCCGCGACCTTCGTGGCCGCCGCCATGAAGCCGGTGACCGGCGTCGGGGCGCCCTCGTAGACGTCGGGTGTCCACATGTGGAAGGGGACGGCGCCGACCTTGAAGAGCAGGCCCATGACGACCAGGGCGGTGCCGATGAGCAGCAGCGCGTCGTTGGCCGAGGAGTTGGCCAGGGCGGGGGTGAGGGTGGCGCTGCCGTCGATGACGGAGGCGATGCCGGAGTACGTGACCGTGCCCGCGTAGCCGTAGAGCAGGGCGATGCCGAAGAGCAGGAAGGCGGAGGAGAAGGCGCCGAGCAGGAAGTACTTGACGGCCGCCTCCTGCGACATGACGCGCCGGCGGCGGGCCAGGGCGCAGAGCAGGTAGAGCGGGAGGGAGAAGACCTCCAGGGCCACGAACAGGGTCAGCAGGTCGTTGGCGGCCGGGAAGACCAGCATGCCGCCCACCGCGAAGAGCAGCAGCGGGAAGACCTCGGTGGTGGTGAACCCCGCCTTGACCGCGTCCTTCTCCTGCTCGCTGCCGGGGATCGCCGAGCCCTGCGCGGCGAAGGAGTCGACATGCCTGCCGTGCGCCTTGGGGTCGAGCCGCCGCTCGCCGAAGGTGAAGACGGCGACGATGCCGACCAGCAGGACCGTGCCCTGCAGGAAGAGCGCCGGTCCGTCGACCGCGACCGCGCCCATGGCCGCGATGTGCGCCTTCTTGCTCGCGTACCCGTCGGCCGCGAGGGCCACGACGGCGGCGAACGCGGCCGCCATGCCGAGGATGCTGACGCCGACCTGCGCGAGGTAGCGGGAGCGCCGGGGCAGGAAGGCCTCGACCATGATCCCGATGACCGCCGCGCCGAAGACGATCAGCACGGGGGCCAGTTGGGCATACTCGATCTTCGGGGCCTGGATCTTGTCGGCGGAATCGGCCGCCGTTGTCCACAGGCTGTGGACAACATTCACGTTGCTCACTTGGAAGCCTCCAGCGCCGGCTTGGGGTCGGTCTTGTGCACATCGGAGAGCGTCTGCTGGACCGCCGGATTCACGATGTCGGTCACCGGCTTCGGGTACACGCCGAGGAGCAGCAGCAGCGCGATCAGCGGTGCCACGACGGCGAGTTCACGGACCTTGAGGTCGGGCATGCCCTCGACGCCCGCCTTCACCGGGCCAGTCATCGTCCGCTGGTAGAGGACGAGGACGTACAGCGCGGCTAGCACGATGCCGACGGTCGCGATGATGCCCAGTGCCGGATAGCGGCTGAACGTGCCCACCAGGACCAGGAACTCGCTGACGAACGGCGCCAGCCCCGGCAGCGACAGCGTGGCCAGACCGCCGATCAGGAAGGTGCCCGCGAGCACTGGCGCCACCTTCTGCACCCCGCCGTAGTCCGCGATGAGGCGGGAGCCGCGCCGGGTGATCAGGAAGCCCGCCACGAGCATCAGGGCGGCCGTCGAGATCCCGTGGTTGACCATGTAGAGCGTCGCGCCGGCCTGGCCCTGGGAGGTCATCGCGAAGATGCCCAGGATGATGAAGCCGAAGTGCGAGATCGACGCGTACGCGACCAGCCGCTTGATGTCCCGCTGGCCGACGGCCAGCAGCGCGCCGTAGATGATGCCGATGACGGCCAGGACCAGGATCACCGGAGTGGCCCACTTGCTGGCCTCCGGGAAGAGCTGGAGGCAGTAGCGCAGCATCGCGAAGGTGCCGACCTTGTCGACGACCGCGGTGATCAGGACGGCGACCGGGGCCGTGGACTCCTGCATCGCGTTGGGCAGCCAGGTGTGCAGCGGCCACAGCGGCGCCTTGACGGCGAAGGCGAAGAAGAAGCCGAGGAACAGCGCCCGTTCGGCTGTCGACGACATGTCCAGTTTCCCGGCTGCCCGGGCCTGCAGGATCTCCTGGAGGGAGAAGGTGCCGGTGCCGAGCTGGTCGGCGGTGACCGCGTACAGCCCGATGACGGCGGCCAGCATGATCAGGCCGCCGGCCAGGTTGTAGAGCAGGAACTTCACCGCCGCGTACGAGCGCTGGCGGGCCGCTTCCTCCTCGCCGTGCTCGTGGGCGCGGTCGCCGAAGCCTCCGATGAGGAAGTACATCGGGATGAGCATGGCTTCGAAGAAGATGTAGAAGACGAAGACGTCTGTCGCCTCGAAGGAGATCAGGACCATCGCCTCGACCAGCAGGATCAGCGCGAAGAAGCCCTGCGTCGGCCGCCAGCGGCGGTTCGGGTTGGCCTCTTCGAGCGGGTCCGCGTCATGCCAGGCGGCGGCGATGACAAAGGGGATCAGCAGCGCCGTGAGCCCGATCAGGGCCACCGCGATGCCGTCGACCCCGAGTTCGTACCGGACCCCGAAGTCCTTGATCCATGCGTGCGACTCGGTCAGCTGATAGCGCGCCCCGCCCGGGTCGAACCGTACGACGACGATCGCGGCCAGCACGAGCGTCGCCAGCGAGAAGCCCAGCGCCAGCCATTTGGCGCCGGCCCGCTTCGCCGCCGGCATGGCGGCCGTGGCGATCGCGCCGAGCGCCGGCAGGGCGGCGGTCGCGGTAAGGAGTGGAAAGGACATCAGGCGACTCCTCGCATCAAGAGCACTGCCGCAACCAGTACTGCGGTGCCGCCCAGCATGGAAACCGCGTAGGACCGTACGTAACCGTTCTGCAGGCGGCGCATCCGGCCCGACAGGCCGCCGACCGCGGCCGCCGTGCCGTTGACGACACCGTCGACGCCCTTGTGGTCGACGTAGACCAGGCTTCGGGTGAGGTGCTCGCCGCCGCGCACCAGCACGACGTGGTTGAAGTCGTCCTGGTACAGATCGCGGCGGGCCGCCCGGGTGAGCAGCGAGCCGCGCGGGGCGACGGCGGGGACGGGCCTGCGCCCGTACATCAGCCAGGCCAGGGTGACGCCGATGACGAGGACGACCATGGTGCCGGCGGTGACGGCGCCCGCGCTGAGCGGGGAATGGCCCTCTTCGTGTCCGGTGACCGGTTCCAGCCACTTCAGGAAGGACTCGTTGAGGCTGAACAGCCCGCCCGCGAACACCGAGCCGAAGGCGAGGATGACCATGGGGATCGTCATGGACCTGGGCGACTCGTGCGGGTGCGGGTCGTGGCCCTGGCCGTCCGGCTCCCACCGCTTCTCGCCGAAGAAGGTCATCAGCATCACGCGCGTCATGTAGAACGCCGTGATCGCCGCGCCCAGCATGGCCGCACCGCCGAGGATCCAGCCCTCCGTGCCACCCTTGGCGAAGGCGGCCTCGATGATCTTGTCCTTGGAGAAGAATCCGGACAGGCCGGGGAAGCCGATGATCGCCAGATAGCCGAGCCCGAAGGTGACGAAGGTGACCGGCATGTACTTGCGCAGGCCTCCGTACTTGCGCATGTCGACCTCGTCGTTCATGCCGTGCATGACGGAGCCCGCGCCGAGGAAGAGGCCGGCCTTGAAGAAGCCGTGCGTGACCAGGTGCATGATCGCGAACACATAGCCGATGGGGCCCAGCCCCGCCGCCAGGATCATGTAGCCGATCTGCGACATCGTCGATCCGGCCAGGGCCTTCTTGATGTCGTCCTTCGCACAACCGACGATCGCACCGAAGAGCAGCGTGACCGCGCCGACCGTGACGACCGCCAGCTGGGCGTCCGGGGCCGCGTTGAAGATCGCCCCGGAACGGGTGATCAGGTACACGCCCGCCGTCACCATCGTGGCCGCGTGGATGAGGGCCGAGACCGGGGTCGGACCCTCCATCGCGTCACCGAGCCACGACTGGAGCGGCACCTGGGCCGACTTGCCGCAGGCGGCGAGCAGCAGCATGAGGCCGATGCCGGTGAGGATGCCCTCGTGGGCCTTGCCGACGGCCTCGAAGACCGGCTGGAAGGAGAAGGTGCCGAAGGTCGTGAACATCAGCATGATCGCGATCGAGAGACCGACATCGCCGACGCGGTTGACGATGAACGCCTTCTTGGCCGCCGTGGCCGCGCTCGGCTTGTGCTGCCAGAAGCCGATCAGCAGGTAGGAGGCGAGGCCGACGCCCTCCCAGCCGACGTACAGCAGCAGGTAGTTGTTCGCGAGGACGAGCAGCAGCATCGCCGCGAGGAAGAGGTTGAGGTAGCCGAAGAAGCGGCGGCGGCGCTCGTCGTGCTCCATGTAGCCGATCGAGTAGATGTGGATGAGCGTGCCCACACCGCTGATCAGGAGGACAAAGGTCATCGACAGCTGGTCCAGCTGGAATGCGACGTCGGCCTGGAAGCCGCCGACCGGGACCCAGGTGTAGAGGTGCGAGGTCAGCGTCCGGTCCTCGCCGGAGCGGCTCAGCATGTCGGCGAAGAGGACCGCGCCGATGACGAAGGACGTGGCCGCGAAGGCGCAGCCGATCCAGTGGCCGGTGCGGTCGAGCCGGCGGCCGCCGGTCAGCAGCACACCCGCGCCCAGCAAGGGGGCGAGGACGAGCAGTCCGATCAGGTTCTCCACAGTGTCGCTACCCCTCAGAGCTTCATCAGGCTGGCGTCGTCGACCGAGGCCGAGTGGCGGGAGCGGAAGATCGTCACGATGATCGCGAGCCCCACGACCACCTCTGCGGCGGCGACGACCATCGTGAAGAACGCGATGATCTGGCCGTCCAGATTGCCGTGCAGCCGGGAGAAGGTGACGAACGCCAGGTTGGAGGCGTTCAGCATCAGCTCGACGCACATGAAGACGACGATCGCGTTGCGCCGGATCAGCACCCCGGCCGCGCCGATGGTGAACAACAGCGCCGACAGATACAGATAGTTGACCGGATTCACTTTCCGACCTCCTTACGGCCGAGTCGCTCGGTCGAGCGCTGTTCCAGCTCGGCCAGGCTGTCCAGCGCCTCGCCCGACACGTCCCGCACCTGCCCGCGCGCCCGCAGGGTGTCGCTGACGGTCAGCGCGGACGGCGTGCCGTCCGGCAGCAGGCCGGGGTTGTCCACCGCGTTGTGCCGCGCGTACACACCCGGCGCCGGCAGCGGCGGCACCTGCTTGCCCTCGCGCACCCGCTGCTCGGAGAGCTCGCGCTGCGTGTGGCGGCGCTCGGTGCGCTCCCGGTGGGTGAGGACCATCGCGCCGACGGCCGCCGTGATCAGCAGCGCGCCGGTGATCTCGAAGGCCCATACGTACTTGGTGAAGATCAGCGCCGCCAGGCCCTCGACATTGCCCTTGGCGTTGGCCTCGCCGAGCCCGGCGAAGGAATGCAGCTGGGCGTTGGCGATGCCCGCGATCAGCAGGATCCCGAAGCCGATCCCGCACACGGCGGCCAGCCAGCGCTGCCCCTTCAGCGTCTCCTTCAGCGAGTCGGCGGCGGTGATGCCGACCAGCATCACGACGAAGAGGAAGAGCATCATGATCGCGCCCGTGTAGACCACGATCTGCACGACGCCCAGGAAGTACGCGCCCTGCGCCAGATAGAAGACCGCTAGGACGATCATCGTCCCGGCGAGCGACAGTGCGCTGTGCACCGCCTTCTTCATCAGCACGGTCCCGAGCGCGCCCACCACCGCCACGGTGCCGAGCACCCAGAACTGGAAGGCCTCGCCGGTGGAGGTCGTGTAGGCCGCGAGGTCGCTCATCATGCCTCCACCCCCTCTGACATCGGCTCCTCGCCCTTGGACACCGCGACCTGGCGCACCGTCCCGGGCGCGGCCTCGGTCACCAGGCCCCGGTAGTAGTCGCCTTCGTCCGTCCCGGGGAAGATCGAGTGCGGGCTTTCGACCATGCCTTCCTCCAGCCCCGCGAGCAGCTGCTCCTTGGTGAAGATCAGCGACTCGCGGCTGCTGTCGGCGAGTTCGTACTCGTTCGTCATCGTCAGCGCCCGCGTCGGGCAGGCCTCGATGCACAGCCCGCACAGAATGCAGCGCGCGTAGTTGATCTGGTAGACCCGGCCGTAGCGCTCACCGGGCGAGTAACGCTCCTCGTCCGTGTTGTCCGCGCCCTCGACATAGATCGCGTCCGCCGGGCAGGCCCACGCGCACAGCTCGCAGCCGATGCACTTCTCCAGCCCGTCCGGATGCCGGTTGAGCTGGTGCCGGCCGTGGAAGCGCGGTGCGGTCGGCTTCTTCTCCTCGGGATACTGCTCGGTCAGCCGCTTCTTGAACATGGCCTTGAAGGTCACGCCGAAGCCCGCGACCGGGCCAAGGAACTCAGGCATCGTCGGCCTCCTTTCCGTCACTGTCAGTATTCACTCCACCACTGACAATCAGCTCCCGCTCGAGCCGGGACCGCCTGCGCGGGACCGGCGGCAGCGTCTGGCCGGGCAGCGGCGGCACCGGATACCCGCCCGCCATCGGGTCGAACTCCTGGGGCGGCGCCAGCTTTTCGGCGGCCTTCCGGTCCTTCTCCTCGCGGTCGCGGAAGACGTCGACCACGAGCGAGACCAGCAGGACGAGGACGACGGCCCCGCCGACGTAGAGCACGATCTGCTGGAAGTCGTAGTTCTCGTTGCGCAGCGCCCGCACGGTCGCGACCAGCATCAGCCAGACCATCGAGACCGGGATGAGGACCTTCCAGCCCAGCTTCATCAGCTGGTCGTACCGCACGCGTGGCAGCGTGCCGCGCAGCCAGATGAAGCCGAACAGCAGCAGCTGGACCTTCACCACGAACCACAGCATCGGCCACCAGCCGTGGTTCGCTCCCTCCCAGAACGTGCTGATCGGGTACGGGGCCCGCCAGCCGCCCAGGAAGAGCGTCGTAGCCACCGCCGAGACCGTCACCATGTTCACGTACTCGGCGAGCATGAAGAGCGCGAACTTGATCGACGAGTACTCGGTGTTGAAGCCGCCCACCAGGTCGCCTTCGGACTCCGGCATGTCGAAGGGCGCGCGGTTGGTCTCGCCGACCATCGTCCCGATGTAGATGATGAACGACACCGGGAGAAGGAGGATGTACCAGCGGTCCTGCTGCGAGGCCACGATCTGCGAGGTCGACATCGAGCCGGAGTAGAGGAACACCGATGCGAAGGCCACGCCCATCGCGATCTCGTACGAGATCATCTGCGCGCAGGAGCGCAGACCCCCGAGCAGGGGATAGGTGGAGCCCGACGACCAGCCGGCCAGCACGATGCCGTAGATGCCGATCGAGGCCGTGGCCAGGATGTAGAGGATGCCGATCGGGAGGTCCGTCAGCTGCATCGGCGTCCGGTGACCGAAGATCGACACCTCGTTGTCCGCCGGGCCGAAGGGGATCACGGCGATCGCCATGAAGGCCGGGATCGCCGCGATGATCGGCGCCAGGACGTAGACGACCTTGTCGGCGCGCTTGACGATCAGGTCTTCCTTCAGCATCAGCTTCACGCCGTCGGCGAGCGACTGGAGCATCCCCCAGGGGCCGTGGCGGTTGGGGCCGATGCGCAGCTGCATCCACGCGACGACCTTGCGCTCCCAGACGATCGAGAACAGCACGGTCAGCATCAGGAACGCGAAGCAGAAGACCGCCTTGACGACGACCAGCCACCAGGGGTCGGTGCCGAACATCGACAGGTCCTCGGCGGCGAACTGCGAAAGCGGGCTCGGACTCGGGCTCAGGCTCGGGCTCATCGGGTCACCTCCGCCCCGGCAGCGCTGACTTTGACGACCCTGACGACCTGGCCGGGCACAGCGCCCGTATCGGAGGCCACTCCCCCGCCGACGGAGTTGAGCGGCAGCCACACCACCCGGTCCGGCATCGCCGTCACCGCCAGCGGCAGCGTTACGGACCCGGCCGGGCCGGAGACCTCGACCAGCTGGCCCTCGCTGACACCCGCCTCCGCCGCCGTGGCGGCCGAGAGCCGGGCCACCGCAGGATGCCGGGTGCCGGCGAGCGCCTCGTCCCCGTCCTGCAGGCGCCCCTGGTCCAGCAGAAGCCGGTGGCCCGCCAGGACGGCCTCGCCGCGCGCGGGCTGCGGCAGCGTCGCGGAGGTCTCCAGCGGGGGCGAGGCACGTGGCCCGTCGTACGGGGCGAGCCGCTGAAGCTCGGCACGCGCAGCGCGCACATCCGTAAGCCCCAGGGAGACGTCCATGGCGTCGGCGAGCATCGTCAGCACGCGCGCGTCGGCCATCTGGAGCCGTGTGACGGCCTGCTCCGGCTTGAGGGCGGCCTCGAAGGGCCGGGCGCGGCCTTCCCAGTTCAGGAAGGTCCCGGCCTTCTCCACGACAGCCGCGACCGGGAGGACGACATCGGCCCGGTCGGTCACCTCGCTCGAGCGCTGCTCCAGGCTGACGACGAAGCCGGCCGCGTCCAGGGCCGCGCGGGCGGCCGCAGGGTCGGGGAGGTCGGCGAGTTCGACGCCGCCGACGAGGAGAGCGGCGAGTTCGCCGCCGGCCGCCGCGTCGAGGATCTGGCCGGTGTCGCGGCCGGAGCGCGGCGGAAGGATGCCGACGCCCCAGACCTGGGCGACCTCGTCACGCGCGCGCGGGTCGGTGACCGGCCGGCCGCCGGGCAGCAGCCCGGGCAGGGCGCCCACCTCGACCGCGCCGCGCTCTCCGGCCCGGCGCGGGATCCAGGCGAGCGTGGCGCCGCTGGCCCGGGCGAAGCGGATCGCGGCGGTCAGCGCGCCGGGCACGGAGGCGAGCCGTTCGCCGACCAGGATCACGGATCCGTCCGCCCGCAGTGCCTCGGCGGCGGCGCTGCCGTCGCCTTCCAGCCCGACGCCGCCCGCAAGCGCGTCCAGCCACTCGGTCTCGGTGCCGGGCGCGGCCGACAGCAGCACGCCGCCCGCCTTCTTCAGGCCCCGGGTGGTGAACGGCGCAAGCGCATAGGCCTGCTGGCGGCGCTTGCGGTGCGCCTTGCGCAGGCGGAGGAAGACGCCGGGCGCCTCCTCCTCGGCTTCGAGGCCGACCAGCAGCACGGCCGGTGCCGCCTCCAGCAGCCGGTACGTGACCCCGCTCCCGTCCAGGTCACGTCCGCGCCCGGCGACGGCGGCCGCCAGGAAGTCGGCTTCCTCGGCCGTATGCGTACGGGCCCGGAAATCGACGTCGTTCGTGTCGAGGACGACCCGCGCGAACTTGGCGTAGGCGTAGGCGTCCTCCACCGTCAGCCGCCCGCCGGGCAGCACGCCGGTGCGGCCCCGGGTGAGGCCGCGGGCCGCCGCGGCCAGCGCCTCGGGCCAGCTCGCGGGCTCCAGCTCACCGTTTTCCGCGTTGCGCACGAGCGGGTGGGTGAGCCTTTCCGGCCGCTGCGCATAGCGGAATCCGAAGCGGCCCTTGTCGCAGATCCACTCCTCGTTGACCTCGGGATCGTCCTGCGCGAGCCGCCTCATGACCTTGCCGCGCCGGTGATCCGTACGGGTGGCGCAGCCGCCCGCGCAGTGCTCGCAGACGCTGGGCGAGGAGACGAGGTCGAAGGGCCGCGAGCGGAAACGGTAAGCCGCCGAGGTGAGAGCGCCGACCGGGCAGATCTGGATGGTGTTGCCGGAGAAGTACGACTGGAAGGCGTCGCCCTCACCGATGCCGACCTGTTCCAGGGCGCCGCGTTCCAGCAGCTCGATGAAGGGGTCGCCCGCGATCTGCTGTGAGAAGCGCGTGCAGCGCGCGCACAGCACGCACCGCTCGCGGTCCAGCAGCACCTGCGTGGAGATCGGCATGGGCTTTTCGTACGTGCGCTTGCGGCCCTCGAAGCGGGTGTCGGCCTGCCCGGCGGTCATCGCCTGGTTCTGGAGCGGGCATTCGCCGCCCTTGTCGCAGACGGGGCAGTCCAGCGGGTGGTTGATCAGCAGCAGCTCCATGACGCCGCGCTGCGCCTTCTCGGCGACACCGGACGTGAGCTGTGTCTTCACCACCATCCCGTCCGTGCAGGTGATGGTGCAGGACGCCATCGGCTTGCGCTGGCCCTCGACCTCGACGATGCACTGGCGGCAGGCGCCGACCGGGTCGAGCAGCGGATGGTCGCAGAAGCGCGGGATCTCGATGCCGAGCAGCTCGGCGGCGCGGATCACCAGGGTCCCCTTGGGGACGGAGACCGGGATGCCGTCGATGGTGACGGACACCAGATCCTCCGGCGGCACTGCCGCCGCGCCTCCTCCGGAGGGTGCGTTGGTAGTGACGGTCACGCGTTCACCTCCAGGTGAGACTTGTCGGCCCAGACCGTGGACTTGGCAGGGTCGAAGGGACAGCCGCCGCGCTCGATGTGCTCCTCGTACTCCGCGCGGAAGTACTTCAGGGAGGAGAAGATCGGGCTGGCGGCGCCGTCGCCGAGAGCGCAGAAGGACTTGCCGTTGATGTTGTCGGCGATGTCGTAGAGCTTGTCGAGGTCGGCGAGCGCGCCCTTGCCGGCCTCGATGTCACGGAGCAGCTGGACGAGCCAGTACGTGCCCTCGCGGCAGGGTGTGCACTTGCCGCAGGACTCGTGGGCGTAGAACTCGGTCCAGCGGGTGACGGCCCGCACGACGCAGGTCGTCTCGTCGAAGCACTGCAGCGCCTTGGTGCCGAGCATGGAACCGGCCGCGCCGACGCCCTCGTAGTCCAGCGGGACGTCCAGGTGCTCGTCGGTGAACATCGGGGTCGAGGAGCCGCCCGGGGTCCAGAACTTGAGCCGGTGGCCGGGGCGGATGCCGCCGCTGATGTCGAGCAGCTGGCGCAGGGTGACGCCGAGCGGTGCCTCGTACTGGCCGGGGTTGGCGACGTGGCCGCTGAGCGAGTAGAGCGTGAAGCCCGGGGACTTCTCGCTGCCCATGGAGCGGAACCACTCCTTCCCCTTGACCAGGATCGAGGGGACGGACGCGATGGACTCGACGTTGTTGACGACGGTCGGGCAGGCGTACAGGCCCTCGACCGCCGGGAAGGGCGGCCGCAGACGGGGCTGGCCCCTGCGTCCTTCGAGCGAGTCCAGGAGGGCCGTTTCCTCACCGCAGATGTACGCGCCCGCGCCGGCGTGGACCGTGAGCTCCAGGTCGAAGCCGGAGCCCTGGATGTTCTTGCCGAGGTAGCCGGCCTTGTAGGCCTCGGCGACGGCGAAATGCAGCCTGCGCAGGACGGGTACGGCTTCGCCGCGCAGATAGATGAAGGCGTGGTTGGAGCGGATCGCGTGGCAGGCGATCACGATGCCCTCGATGAGCGAGTGCGGGTTGGCGAACAGGAGCGGGATGTCCTTGCAGGTGCCCGGCTCGGATTCGTCGGCGTTGACGACCAGGTAGTGCGGCTTGCCGTCACCCTGCGGGATGAACTGCCACTTCATGCCGGTCGGGAAGCCCGCGCCGCCGCGGCCGCGCAGTCCGGAGTCCTTCACGAAGGCGATGACGTCGTCCGGGGCCATGGAAAGCGCCTTGCGCAGGCCCTCGTAACCCTCGTGGCGGCGATACGTGTTCAGGGTCCAGGACTGCGGGTCGTCCCAGAACGCCGAAAGGACTGGCGAGAGCATTTTCTCTGCCGAGTCGACCATGGTCACTTGTCCCCCTCCGCTTGCCGGTCCTGCGGCTCGTGCGGCGTCTGCGGCTCGTGCCGTGGCGGTACGACGCGGGGCGCGGCCTCGCCTCGCGCCAGGCGCAGCCCGGCGAGCGAGGCCGGGCCGGCGCCGCCGGAGGCTTCGACCGCGCCGGGGCGCTCGTCGGGGAACCCTGCGAGGATCCTGGACGTCTCCTTGTATGTGCACAGTGGAGCGCCCCGGGTCGGTTCGACGGTGCGGCCTGCCCGGATGTCGTCGACGAGCCGCTTGGCGGAGGCGGGGGTCTGGTTGTCGAAGAACTCCCAGTTGACCATCACCACCGGCGCGAAGTCGCAGGCCGCGTTGCACTCGATGTGCTCCAGCGTGACCTTGCCGTCGTCCGTGGTGCCGCCGTTGCCGACGCCGAGGTGTTCCTTGAGCTCGTCGAAGATCTGATCGCCGCCCATGACCGCGCAGAGCGTGTTGGTGCAGACCCCGACCTGGTATTCGCCGCTGGGTCCGCGGCGGTACATGGTGTAGAAGGTCGACACCGCCGTGACCTCGGCCGTCGTCAGGTCGAGCAGCTCGGCGCAGAAGCGGACGCCGGTGCGCGTGACGTGCCCCTCCTCGGCCTGGACGAGGTGGAGCAGGGGCAGCAGGGCGCTTCGGCTGCTCGGGTAGCGCGCGATGATCTCGCGGGCGTCGGCTTCGAGCCGCTGCCGTACGTCGGCCGGATAGTCCGGCGCGGGCATCTGTGGGATGCCAAGACTTACGTCTGTCACCGGTCGACGCCTCCCATCACAGGGTCGATGGACGCCACCGCGACGATGACGTCGGCGACCTGGCCGCCTTCGCACATCGCCGCCATGGACTGCAGATTGCTGAACGACGGATCGCGGAAGTGCACCCGGAAGGGCCTGGTCCCGCCGTCGCTGACCGCGTGGACGCCGAGCTCGCCCTTCGACGACTCCACGGCCACGTACGCCTGTCCGGCCGGCACCCGGAAGCCCTCGGTCACCAGCTTGAAGTGGTGGATCAGGGCCTCCATGGAGGTGCCCATGATCTTCTTGATGTGGTCCAGCGAGTTGCCGAGTCCGTCCGGACCGAGCGCGAGCTGCGCGGGCCAGGCGATCTTCTTGTCGGCGACCATGACCGCGCCGGGCTGCAGCCGGTCCAGGCACTGCTCGACGATGTCGAGGCTCTGCCGCATCTCCTCCAGCCGGACCAGGAAGCGGCCGTAGGAGTCGCAGGTGTCGGTGGTCGGCACCTCGAACTCGTAGTTCTCGTAGCCGCAGTACGGCTGCGCCTTGCGCAGGTCGTGCGGCAACCCGGCACTGCGCAGGATGGGTCCGGTGGCGCCGAGCGACATGCAGCCGGCCAGGTCCAGATAGCCCACGTCCTGCATACGGGCCTTGAAGATCGGGTTGCCGGTGGCGAGCTTGTCGTACTCGGGGAGGTTCTTGCGGAACTTCTTCACCAGCTCGCGGATCTGGTCGACGGCGCCGGGCGGGAGGTCCTGCGCGAGGCCGCCGGGCCGGATGTACGCGTGGTTCATGCGCAGGCCGGTGATCAGCTCGAAGGCGTCCAGGATCATCTCGCGGTCCCGGAATCCGTAGATCATGATCGTGGTGGCGCCGAGCTCCATGCCGCCGGTGGCGATGCACACCAGGTGGGAGGAGATGCGGTTCAGCTCCATCAGCATCACGCGGATGACGGAGGCCCGGTCGGGGATCTCGTCGGTGATGCCGAGGAGCTTCTCCACGGCGAGGCAGTACGCCGTCTCGTTGAAGAACGGCGTCAGGTAGTCCATGCGGGTCACGAACGTGGACCCCTGGGTCCAGGTCCGGAACTCCATGTTCTTCTCGATGCCGGTGTGCAGATAGCCGATGCCGCAGCGGGCCTCGGTCACCGTCTCGCCGTCGATTTCGAGGATGAGCCGGAGCACGCCGTGGGTGGAGGGGTGCTGGGGGCCCATGTTGACGACGATGCGCTCGTCGTCGGCCTTGCCGACGGTCTCGGCGAGCTCGTCCCAGTCGCCGCCGGTGACGGTGAAGACCCGGCCCTCGGTGGTCTCCCGCTCTTCGGCCTGGGTGGGTGCGTGAGGAGTGGTCATGAGTACGACCTCCGCTGGTCCGGAGCCGGGATCTGGGCGCCCTTGTACTCGACGGGGATGCCGCCGAGGGGGTAGTCCTTGCGCTGTGGGTGGCCCTGCCAGTCGTCCGGCATCATGATCCGGGTGAGCGCCGGGTGGCCGTCGAAGACAAGGCCGAAGAAGTCGTAGACCTCGCGCTCGTGCCAGTCGTTGGTCGGGTAGACGTCCACGATCGAGGGCACATGCCGATCGGAGTCGGGCGCGGACACCTCCAGCCGGATCAGCCGGTTGTGGGTGATCGAGCGCAGGTGGTAGACGGCGTGCAGCTCGCGGCCCTTGTCCTCCGGGAAGTGGACGGCGCTCACGCCCGTACAGAGCTCGAAGCGCAGGGCCGGGTCGTCGCGCAGCGTGCGGGCCACGCGCGGCAGGTGCTCGCGGGCGATGTGGAAGGTGATCTCGCCGCGGTCCACGACGGTCTTCTCGATCGCGTTGTCCGGGAGGAGGTCCTGCTCCTCCAGGGCACCTTCGAGTTCGTCCGCGACCTCGTCGAACCAGCCTCCGTACGGCCTGCCGGTGGCTCCCGGCAGCCTTACGGTCCGTACCAGGCCGCCGTAGCCGGAGGTGTCGCCGCCGTTGCGGGCGCCGAACATGCCGCGCTGGACGCGGATGGCCTCGCCGGCGTCGTCGCGCTGGGCGGGAACGCTGTCATTGGGCTCGCTCATCGCAGCAGCCCCTTCATCTCGATGGTGGGGAGCGCCTTGAGGGCCGCTTCCTCCGCCTCGCGGGCCGCCTCCTCGCGGTTCACGCCGAGCTTTTCGTGCTGGATCTTCTGGTGGAGCTTGAGAATCGCGTCCATCAGCATCTCGGGCCGGGGCGGACATCCGGGCAAATAGATGTCAACAGGAACAACATGGTCAACTCCCTGCACAATGGCGTAGTTGTTGAACATGCCGCCGGAGGAGGCGCAGACACCCATGGAGATGACCCACTTGGGATTCGGCATCTGGTCGTAGACCTGCCGCAGGACGGGAGCCATCTTCTGGCTGACCCGCCCGGCGACGATCATCAGATCTGCCTGCCGCGGCGAGCCGCGGAAGACCTCCATACCGAAGCGGGCCAGGTCGTAGCGCCCGGCCCCGGTGGTCATCATCTCGATGGCGCAGCAGGCCAGGCCGAAGGTGGCCGGGAAGACCGACGCCTTCCGCACCCAGCCGGCGGCCGTCTCGACGGAGGTCAGCAGGAAACCGCTCGGCAGTTTCTCTTCAATACCCATTGCTGTTTACTCCCGCCCCTTCAGTCCCATTCCAGGCCGCCGCGACGCCAGACATAGGCGTAGGCGACGAAGACGGTGAGCACGAAGAGGAGCATCTCGACGAGCCCGAAGATCCCCAGGGAGTCGAAGGTGACGGCCCAGGGATAGAGGAAGACGATCTCGATGTCGAAGACGATGAAGAGCATCGCCGTGAGGTAGTACTTGATCGGGAAGCGGCCTCCGCCGGCCGGATGCGGAGTGGGCTCGATGCCGCACTCATACGCCTCAAGTTTGGCCCGGTTGTACCGTTTTGGGCCGATGAGCGAGGCCATGACCACGGAGAAGATCGCGAAGCCGGCCGCGAGGCCGCCCAACACGAGAATGGGCGCGTAGGCGTTCACCGTCCCCGCTCCTTCCAGTCGACGATGACTGATGACGGACCGTGCCCGGATGTGCGAACCGCGTCACGAAGATCGCTTTCATGTGAGGCAGTTCACAAGCCCGGACCGCCTGCATCCTACGTCTCCCGGTCTGTGATCTGCGACACGGGGTTCACTCTGGTCTTTGTGATCTACGCCACCCGGCGAACGATCATGAGGTCGGATGAGCGGTGAAGTTCTCACTGATGACACTCAAATGATCACCGGAAGTTACTTTTCTTCGCGTCACAGCTGGTCGGAGCGGTTGTTGCATTATCAAGAACCCTGCACCAGCGCCAAATTGGAGCTGGACGGAGCGACGTGATAGCGCTTCGCCACCCGCGCGGGTGAGTTGGCAAACCCCTTGCTGACGAGTCGCGACGCTCGCGAACGCGCGCACGAGCAAATGGACTTGATGTCGCGTTTGCCGCTTATAAGAATGATCAAAAACGGATGATAGCGGTGCGGGGCCGCCAACTGTGTCAGATCGCACTTTTGTTGAGCCGAACCGGTGAAGCCTGATACCCAGGACACCATGTCCCTTACGACGTCCCCTGCGGACCCCACCGATTCGCATATACGCCGCCGGCGACACGCCACGCAGAGCAACCCCAACTGGGCGCGCCGCGCAGGGATCGCCGGCGGTGTCATTGGCACGATCGCACTGACCGGAATGTCAGCTCCGGCGAACGCTGACACCGCGGCCGCCGACCCGACCGCCACCGGGAGCATCCCGGTCGTCCCGCTGTCCACGGCCACCACCGCCGAGCAGGCCGTCGACGCGCTGGACCAGACCGCGCTCGACTTCCAGGTCGACGCCGAGAAGGACGCCGCGTACGACGCGGCCATCAAGCAGGCCGAGAAGGCCCGTCTCCAGGCCGACCGCAGGGCCGCCGCCCAGAAGGCCGCCGACAAGGCCCGTGAGACCGCTGCCGCCGCCTCCCGCTCCTCCGAGCGCACCTCTCTCTCCTCCTCGACGGCCAGCGGCAGCATCGCCACGGTCATCAGCTTCCTCAAGTCCCAGGTCGGCAAGCCCTACGTCTACGGCGCAAACGGCCCGTACGCCTACGACTGCTCCAGCCTGACCAAGGCCGCCTTCGCCACCATCGGCGTGGACCTCCCGCGCACCGCCGCCCAGCAGTCCACCGTCGGCACCGCCGTCTCCGTCTCCGACGTCCAGGTCGGCGACCTGCTGTTCTGGGGCGGGCGCGGATCCGCCTACCACGTGGCCGTCTACGTCGGTAACGGCGAATACTTGGACGCCGCCAACCCGAGCAAGGGCGTGGTGATCCAGAAAATGGCCTATTACATGCCGACCTCCGCGGTACGCGTCGCCTGAGCCGCGCAAAGCGCGCACGGTGTAACGGGTGCGGACCCGGGGCAGGTGCGTGATGCTGTAGAAGAGCCACCGTCGGGAGGCGCTGATGCACATCACGGACCTGACCTCGGGCACACTCACCGCTCTGCGGAAACGCCGGCCCTATCCCGCCGTCACCGTGGCCCTGCCGGCGCACCGCCGCCAACCGCTGAACGCGGAGGACCCGGTGCGGCTGCGCAACCTGATCAGTGAGGCCAAGCACCGCCTCGAAGCCGATCCGGCCGTGACCCGGGAGGCCCGGATCAAGGTCAGCGGGCAGCTCGACCGCGCTGTCGCCGATGTGGATCTACGCCACACCCTGGACGGGCTGGCCATCTTCGCCGCACACGACGAGCACCAGGTCTGGGACCTGCCGCGCCCGGTCCCCGAGCGCGTCGTCCTTAGCGACACCTACGAGACCCGCAACCTGGTCGCCGCCCGCGAGCAGGCCCGCCCCTATTGGGTGCTCACGGTGTCGCTGGACCGTACGGCCCTGTGGAGCGGCAGCGACGACACGGTGGAAGCCACCCAGGACAACGGATTCCCGCTCCAGCCCGACCGCACCCAGCCCGACGCCGAACGTCAGGAGCGGGTCGGTGACCGCTTCGACCCGCTGCGGGGCGAGGAGGCCCGGCGCTTCTTCCGCCAGGTCGACGCCGCCCTACAGGCGCTGCTCGCCGCTGATCCCCGGCCGTTCTACCTGGTCGGGCAGGCGCACGAGCTCAGCCTCCTGGAGGAGGTCGGCACGACGGCCAAGACCGCGGCCGGCCGCGTCACCACCGGCGGGCTGACCAACGGGCCGGCTCACGCCGTCGCCCAGGAACTGCAGCCGATGCTCGCCGCGGAGGCACGCCACGAGATCGACCGGGTCACCCAGCGGATCGAGGACGCCCAGGGCCGCAGGGTCTTCGCCGCCGGCCTCGACGAGGCCTGGCAGACCGTACGGGAAGGCCGCATCGACCTGCTCGCGGTCGAGGAGGGCTTCCAGCGGACCGTCTGTGTCACCGACAGCCACCTCATCCCGGCCGAGTCCGAGGCCGCCGTCGGGCTCGCCACCCGCGAGGACATTGTCGACGAGATCATCGAGGCCACCCTGGACACCGGCGGCGAGGTCGTGTTCCTCCCCGACGGCACGCTCTCCGCGCACGATCAGATCGCGGCGGTACTGCGCTTCTGATCCGGTCCCCCAGGACCGTTGGGCTCGTCCCCGGGCGCATGGGCCCGCTGTATCCGGTCGGCGGCCCAGCGGGCCCATTCCTCTCTCATCGCGTTGAGCCGCAGCCCGTACTCCAGAGCGATCCGGCCGTTGACCGCGATCGGGTCGTGGTCCCAGTCCACCGCGGCCTCGACCTCTTTGAGCGCGCCGTACTGAGCCGTCGCGCGCGCCGCCTCGCTCTCCAGGAAGGTCAGTGCTTCCAGCGGGGTGAGGACATTGAGGAAGAACACGCGAAGCAGCATGTCGTTGCGGGTGACCCGGGTTGGCTTGGTCTCTGTCAGCCAGTACCGCAGCTCGGCCTGGCCGGCTTCGGTCAGCGCGTACTCCTTGCGGCCGCGCGGGCCCTCGGCGGCGACGTCGAGGAGACCGGCGTCCGTCAGCTTGCCCAACTCGCCGTAGACCTGGCTCTGCGTGGCGGGCCAGACATTCCCGAGCGAGGTCTCGAAGATCTTCATCAGGTCATACCCGCTGGCCTGACGGTCCGCGAGCAGTCCCAGCAATGCGTGTCGGAGGCTCATGCACATCACTTTACCTTCCACTCTTGACATGTCAATAGAGGACCTTCTACTTTTGACACGTCAGAGCAGGAACATCGATCAGGAATCTGGTGGGGGACCTCATGAACTACCTGCGCGGCTTCACCCCGTGGATCGCATTCGCCGTCGTGTCCACGATCGGCTGGCAGTGGGCAGCCCTCACCGGGCTCGCGGTCTCCGCATGGCTTCTGGCGAACCATCGCAGGGCGGGGGTCGCCGCCGACGCGCTGATACTCGACGGCAGCACCGCGCTGTACTTCGCGGCTGTCACCGCGGTGGCCTTCACCTTCCCCGACAGCGGCCTGCGGCACTACTCCGGCGGTCTCTCACTGGCCTGGCTGGCCGTCACCGCTTGGGCCACCCTGGCGGTCGGACGGCCCTTCACCACCGGCATAGCCCGTCAGCAGGCGCCGCGCGAGATCTGGCACAACCCTGTCTTCCTCCGCGTCAACAGGGTGCTCACCGCCTTCTGGGCCGCCGCCTTCACCCTGACCGCCGCCGCCGACGCCGCTGTGACAGCCGCTCACCTCGGCACCGGCGCCAACATCGCCGTCCAGGCAGCCGGCTTCGCGATACCCGCCGTCTTCACCGCCCGTTACCCGGACCGCGTCCGGCGGAGGCTGGCCCCGGCGGCTGAACAGGCTTAGGGGCTGCCCGGCCCCCGGGCACTACGCCTTGGGGGCCACCTTGGACAGGCCGTTGATGACCCGGTCCATCGCGTCGCCGCCGGTCGGGTCGGTGAGGTTGGCCAGCAGCTTGAGGGTGAACTTCATCAGCATGGGGTGGGTGAGGCCCCGCTGAGTGGCGAGCTTCATGATCTTCGGGTTGCCGATCATCTTCACGAAAGCCCGGCCGAGCGTGTAGTAGCCGCCGTAGGTGTCCTTGAGGATGCGCGGGTAGGCCTGCAGGGCCAGTTCGCGCTGGGCCGGGGTCTGGCGGGCGTGGGCCTGGACGATGACATCGGCGGCGATCTGACCGGATTCCATCGCATAGGCGATGCCCTCGCCGTTGAAGGGGTTGACGAGGCCGCCCGCATCGCCGACCAGCAGCAGGCCCTTGGTGTAGTGGGGCTGACGGTTGAAGGCCATGGGAAGGGCCGCGCCGCGAATGGGGCCGATCTGGTTCTCGTCGGTGTAGCCCCACTCGGTGGGCATCGAGGCGCACCAGGCCTTGAGCACCTCCCGCCAGTCCAGTTCCTTGAAAGCAGAAGATGAGTTGAGAATGCCGAGGCCGACGTTCGACGTGCCGTCGCCCATTCCGAACACCCAGCCGTAGCCGGGCAGGAGGCGGTCCTGGGGGCCTCGCTTGTCCCACAGCTCCAGCCAGGACTCCAGG
This sequence comes from Streptomyces sp. NBC_01537, assembly GCF_045040445.1. Taxonomy (NCBI): domain Bacteria; kingdom Bacillati; phylum Actinomycetota; class Actinomycetes; order Kitasatosporales; family Streptomycetaceae; genus Streptomyces; species Streptomyces sp. NBC_01537. The sequence goes on from NZ_CP109392.1 coordinate 4,031,159, forward strand.
TAGTCGTCGTCATGACGGGGGGAGGTGAAGTACGTACGGACCGCGACACCCATCGGGCGGTCCTCACGGCGGTGCAGGCCCATGGCGAGCGACAGCCGGGTGGAGTTGCCGTCGGCGGCGACCACGAGGGGGGCGTGGAAGGTGACGGGGGTCTTCTCCTCGCCGAGCTTCGCCTCGACACCGGTGATCCGGCCGGTGCGCTCGTCACGGATGGGGGCGCCGACATTGCAGCGCTCGTAGAGGCGGGCGCCGGCCTTCTCGGCCTGGCGGGCGAGGACTTCGTCGAAGTCCTCGCGCTTGCGCACAAGGCCGTAGTCCGGGAAGGAGGCCAGCTCGGGCCAGTCCAGCTGCAGGCGCACGCCACCCGCGATGATGCGCAGGCCCTTGTTGCGCAGCCAGCCCGCCTCTTCGGAGATGTCGATGCCCATGCCGACCAGTTGCTTGGTCGCTCGGGGGGTCAGGCCGTCACCGCAGACCTTCTCGCGGGGGAAGGAGGTCTTCTCCAGAAGCAGGACATCCAGTCCCGCCTTCGCCAGGTAGTACGCCGTCGTCGAACCGGCAGGACCGGCCCCGACGACGATCACATCGGCGCTGCGTTCGGAAGCGACGGCTTCGGTCACGGTCGGGATCTCCCGTTTCGTAGGGGCGTAAAGGCATGAGGGCGTGAGGGGGCCGGCTACGGCTTGGTGGCGCGGTGCAGGGCGACGATGCCGCCCGTCAGGTTGCGCCAGGCGACCTTGGACCAGCCTGCCTGCTGGAGCTTCGCGGCCAAGGCGGGCTGGTCGGGCCAGGCACGGATGGATTCGGCGAGGTAGACATACGCGTCCGGGTTGCTGCTGACCGCGGTGGCGACCGGCGGCAGCGCGCGCATGAGGTATTCGGTATAGACAGTCCGGAATGCCTTGACGGTGGGGTGGCTGAATTCGCAGATCACGATCCGGCCGCCGGGCTTGGTGACGCGGAAAAGCTCGCGCAGCGCGGCGTCGGTGTCGTGGACATTGCGCAGCGCGAAGGAGATCGTGACCGCGTCGAAAGCACCGTCCGCGAAGGGCAGCCGGGTCGCGTCCCCGGCGGTCAGCGGGAGGAAGGGGTGGCGCTTCTTGCCCTCGCGCAGCATGCCGAGGGAGAAGTCGCACGGCACGACGTTCGCTCCCGCCTCGGCAAAGGGCAGCGACGAGGTCCCGGTGCCGGCGCCGAGGTCCAGCACCCGCTCCCCCGGGCGTACGTCCAGCGCCTGGGCCACCGCCTTGCGCCAGCGGCGGTCCTGGCCGAGCGACAGCACGTCATTGGTCAGGTCGTAGTTGGCCGCCACGTCGTCGAACATCGCGGCGACTTCGTGCGGCTGCTTGTCCAGGGATGCGCGGGTCACTCGGCCATTGTGCCGTGCGGCTTCGCCGGACCGGGCCGCAGGGTCGTGTCGCCTGTGAATGCTCACGCCACGCACAGGGATACCTGATAATCCATACGACTGATCAGATCATCTTCGGGGGAATCGCATGAGCCGCAATCGCGCTGCAGGTCACCGGCGCCGAAAGCGCACCACGGTCCTGCGGGTGCTGGCCGCGCCGGCCCTCCTCGCGGCCGTGATCTGCGCTGCCGCGCTGGCCCTGGGGCAGGAGGAGGGGGCGGAGGTGGCGAAGCAGGCGGTGGCAACGCCATCGGTGTCCACGTCCCCGGCTGCGGCTTCCGCGTCGCCCTCGGCGCCCCCATTAGCGTCCGCGTCCGAGTCCGCGGCGTCCGCCTCGGCCACCGCGACCGCCCTCACCATCCCCGTGCCGTCGACCGGGCCCGGCACCTTCAGGACGGCCTCGGCGGCGGCCGCCCACGCGGCGACCTCGGGAAAGGGCGCCATCCTCCGGTACAAGGTCCAGGTCGAGAAGGGCATCACCCTGGACGCGGACGACGCCGCCGAGGAGGTCGTCGCGATCCTGGCCGACAAGCGCGGCTGGATCGCCAACGGCAAGAACCGGTTCAAGCTGGTGTCGTCCGGCAAGTTCGACTTCGTGGTGAAGATCGCCACCCCGGGCACCGTGGACAAGCTCTGCGGGGCGGTCGGCCTCAAGACGTACGGCAAGGTCAACTGCCGGGCCGGCGCCTCGGTCGTCGTCAACCTCAGGCGCTGGGTGGACGGCTCGCCGGAGTTCGACGGCACGATCGGCGAGTACCACGCCCTGATCGTCAACCACGAGGTCGGCCACCGGCTCGGCCACGGGCACCTGACCTGCGCGGGCAAGGGCAAGCTCGCCCCAGTGATGATGCAGCAGATCAAGGGGCTCAAGGGCTGCAAGGCCAATGCCTGGCCCTACGACGGGGACGGCCACTACATCAGCGGCCCCAGCGAGTCCTGAGCCCCCGCCATCCCGCTGTCAGGACCGGCGGTGCACCAGTCGCCCGGCCAGCACCGTCGCGACGCACTGCCCAGCGGCGTCGAAGGCCGCCAGGTCCGCCCGGCCGGTTTGCACGAGGGCCGGCGGGCGGGGACTGCCGAGGATGGCGAGGCCGTTGCGGTGGGCGGCGGCGCGGAGTTCGGGATCGGTGACGTGGGCGGCGACCACGGCCGTCGCACCGAGCCGCAGCAGGGCGTGGATCCGCTCACGCGGGCTGGGCGCGTCCGGGACCGGGCCGTCGTGGACGAGACCCGGGCCGATGACGCCGGGCCACTGCCGGACGCGGGCCTGCGCAAACGCCTCCCGCAGCTCGGCCAGCGGGCCGATCGCCACAATCCGGTCGCCGTCCACCGCGACGGCGGCATCATGCAGCGGCGCCACGTCGTCGAGGGTGAGCCGGACGACGGGCGCCGCGTGGAGGGTCAGCATCAGCTCGCGTCGATGAGCTTCAGCTCGGGGTGGGCGGTGCCGCCCTCGATCGCGGTCGAGGACAGGTGGGAGACGACGTGATCGTTGACCGGGTCGTTCGCGGGGTCGTCGTGGACGACGAGGTGCTCGTAGGTCGTGGCGCGCTGGGCGGGGACACGACCGGCCGAGCGGATGAGGTGGATCAGCTCCATGCGGTTGGAGCGGTGCTTGGCGCCGGCCGAGGAGACGACGTTCTCCTCCAGCATCACGGACCCGAGGTCGTCGGCGCCGTAGTGCAGGGACAGCTGGCCGACCTCCTTGCCGGTGGTGAGCCAGGAACCCTGGATGTGGGCGACGTTGTCGAAGAAGAGCCGGGCGATGGCGATGATGCGCAGGTACTCGAAGAGGGTGGCCTGCGTCTGGCCCTTCAGGTGGTTGTTCTCGGGCTGGTAGGTGTACGGGATGAAGGCTCGGAAGCCGCCGGTGCGGTCCTGGACGTCGCGGATCATGCGCAGGTGCTCGATGCGCTCGGCGTTGGTCTCTCCGGTGCCCATGAGCATGGTGGAGGTGGATTCGACGCCCAGCCGGTGGGCGGTCTCCATGATCTCCAGCCAGCGCTCGCCGCTCTCCTTCAGGGGAGCGATCGCCTTGCGGGGGCGCGCCGGGAGCAGTTCGGCGCCGGCGCCCGCGAAGGAGTCCAGGCCTGCGGCGTGGATGCGGGAGATGGCCTCCTCGACCGACACGCCGGAGATGCGGGCCATGTGCTCGACCTCGGAAGCGCCGAGGGAGTGGATGACCAACTGCGGGAAGGCCTGCTTGATGGCCGAGAAGTGCTTCTCGTAGTAGTCGACGCCGAAGTCCGGGTGGTGGCCGCCCTGGAACATGATCTGGGTGCCGCCGAGTTCGACGGTCTCGGCGCAGCGGCGCAGGATGTCGTCCAGGTCGCGGGTCCAGCCCTTGGCGGTGTCCTTGGGGGGCGCGTAGAAGGCGCAGAACTTGCACGCCGTGACGCACACGTTGGTGTAGTTGATGTTCCGCTCGATGATGTACGTCGCGATGTGCTCGGTGCCGGCGTAGCGGCGGCGGCGTACGGTGTCGGCGGCCGAGCCGAGGGCGTGCAGCGGCGCGGAGCGGTAGAGGTCGAGGGCCTCCTCCGGGGTGATGCGGCCGCCGGCGGCTGCGCGGTCGAGTACGGACTGGAGGTCGGCGCTCTCGCTCACCGGGGCTGGTCCCTTCCGGAGGTGGTCTGACGGACTTGGCTCAGCCTACGCCAGGGGGTTGACACAGGGGTCAGCCGCCCGACTTGACGAGGTCGCCTTCGGGTCGGCCGGCGAGGGTGTCGCCGGATTTGTAGTTCAAGGTGCCGTCGGAGTTGAGAGTGAAGCGCTCGTTGGTGGAGCCGTCGGAGCAGATTCCCGGGTGCGGGTTCTTGTTGCCGGTCGAGTCGAGCCTTATCTCGGTGGCGGTGGCCAGGGTGAGCTTCCAGTTGCCGCTGCAGTCGTAGCTGGAGCCCAGGAGATCCGAGATGCTGTGGTCGCGGCCGACGACCGAGCCGACCCGGCCCGCCTTGAGGGTGATGTCCATGCTGCCGGGCGTGCCGTTGACCGTGGTGGTGTCGCCCTTCCAGCGGCCGACGAAGGCGGCGGGGAGAGCCGTGAGGAGGGCGTCGGTCGGGGAAGCAGCGGTCGGCGATGCGGTGGAAGGGGCCGCCGAGGAAGCGGAAGGGGAAGCAGACGTGGAGGATCCCGCGGTGCGGGAAGCGGTGGATTGGGCCGTCTGGTCCTGCTCCTCGCCGCCGTGGTCCGGCAGCAGCCGGACCAGGAGTACGGCCGCCACCGCGACGGCGAGCACGATGAGGCCGGTCACCAGCGGCATCCTCCTGCCGGCCCGCGCCGGGGTCTGCGGCGACGGGGGCAGCGGCGGTGACAGTGGCGACGGCACGGACATCGGCACGTAGTCGCTGGGAGCGGGCCCGAAGCCGGGCGGGGGCGCGTCGTGCTGAGGCGCAGCGGCATCCAGGTTGAGGAGCTCGACCGCTCGGGCGGCCAGCTGGCCGGTCAGCGGGGCGGGCAGCCAGCCCTGCTGGACGAGGGCCGCGACTCCGGCGGGGGCGAGCCGGCGGGCTATCTCGGAGGGGGCGGGGCGGGCGGCCGGGTCCTTGGCGAGGCAGGCCTCGGCCAGCTCGCGCAGGGCGGCGGGCATACCGTCGAGCTCGGGTTCCTCGTGGGCGACCTTGTAGAGGAGCACGGCGGCACTGTCGCCCTGGAAGGGCCCGCGTCCGGTGGCGGCGTACGCGAGGACGGCGCCGAGGGCGAAGACGTCGGAGGGCGGGCCGATCGGGCGGGCGAGGACCTGCTCGGGCGACATGTAGCCGGGCGAGCCGACCACGACCCCGGTGCTGGTGGCGTTCGCGGTGGTGGCGTCCATGGCGCGGGCGATGCCGAAGTCGATGAGCCGGGGGCCGTCCAGGGCCAGGAGCACATTCGCCGGCTTGACGTCGCGGTGGATCAGCCCGAGGCCGTGCACATGGGCCAGGGTCTCGGCGAGCCCTGCGCCCAGCGCCCGTACCCCGGCCTCCGGCAGCGGGCCGAACTCGGTGACGGCCTCGGAGAGCGGGGGCCCGGCCACGTACCCGGTGGCGACCCAGGGGACCGGTGACTCGGTGTCGGCGTCGAGGACGGGCGCGCTCCAGGCACCGCCGACCCGGCGGGCGGCGTCGACCTCGCGCCGGAATCTGGTGCGGAACTCGGGGTCCTCGGCGAGCTCGGACCGCACCACCTTGACCGCGACAGTCCGCCCGCCCGGGCTGCGGCCGAGGTAGACCCGGCCCATGCCGCCCGCGCCTATGCGGCCCAGCAGCCGGTACGAGCCGATCACCGCCGGGTCGCCGGCCTCCAGAGGTCGCATATCCCTGCCCCCATCTCCGATTCCGCGTGAGGAGACGCTATCCGGCCAGCAGCTCCACCCTCGCCCCGGGCGGGAAACCGACCCGCCGGGCGAATTCCGCGATGCCGGTGAGCTGCTCGGCGCCGAGGGAGAAGTCCAGGGTGGTGAAGTAGCGCTGGAGGGTGTCGGAGTCGAAGGACTCCCAGCGGGCGGCCTGCTCGGAGACCTTGGCGACCTCTTCGAGGGAGAGGTCGCGGGAGGCGAGGAAGGCCTCGTGGACCTGGCGTACGGTCTCGGGCTCGCGGGCGAGGAACTCGCGGCGGACGGCCCAGACGGCGAAGACGAAGGGCAGGCCGGTCCACTCCTTCCACATCAGGCCGAGGTCGTGGACGTCCAGGCCGAGGCGGGGGCCGTCGTGCAGGTAGGCGCGCAGTGCGGCGTCGCCGATGAGGACGCCGGCCTGGGCCTCCTGCATCATCAGGGCGAGGTCGGGCGCGGAGGTGAAGTAGTCGGGGGTGACGCCGTGGCGGTCGGCGAGCAGGAGCTCGGCGAGGCGTACGGAGGTCCGGCTGGTGGAGCCCAGCGCGACGCGGGCGCCGTCGAGCCGGTCGAGGGGGACCTGGCTGACGATGACGCAGGACATGACAGGACCGTCGCAGCCGACGGCGATGTCGGGGAGGGCGACGAGCTCGTCGGAGTGCTTGAGGTATTCCATGAGGGTGACCGGGCCGATGTCCAGGTCGCCGCGGATCAGCTGGGCGCTGAGCTTCTCCGGGGTGTCCTTGGTCAACTCCAGGTCCAGCAGGGCACCCGTCCGGGCGAGTCCCCAATAGAGGGGTACGCAGTTCAGGAACTGGATGTGCCCCACCCGGGGGCGGGTGGGCCGGCCGGCGGTGTCGGACGCAGATTTATCCACATCAGGAGGCTAGTCCGGCGGCTCGCCGATCTTCCGGCGGGGGGTTCGCGACACCGTCTGTCAACCCCTGCGACGGATGATCGTTACCGGTCCGCGACCCTCTCAGAAATCGGATCTTGTTGGTCTTCCCCGTCGCCGATCCTGCGTGCTACCGTCGTCGCAAGTTGCAGTTCGGTTTCCCTTGCAGTACAGAGCCTGCGGAGCATGTGACCCGCAGGCTTTTGTAGTTTTCAGACTTCGCAGTAGCAGGTTCTGGAGCAGGGCAACCCTTTGGCCCAAGGAGGGCTTATGGCTACCGGAACCGTCAAGTGGTTCAACGCTGAAAAGGGCTTCGGCTTCATCGCCCAGGACGGCGGCGGCCCGGATGTCTTCGTCCACTACTCCGCGATCAACGCCTCTGGTTTCCGCTCCCTTGAGGAGAACCAGCAGGTGAACTTCGACGTCACCCAGGGTCCGAAGGGCCCGCAGGCGGAGAACGTGACCCCGGTCTGATCGCGGTCTGGGAGTAACACCCAAGGAGCCCCCGCACCACCTGCTTGTCAGGCGGTGCGGGGGCTCCTGACTCGTTTGCGTCGCGTTCCCTCTCGTTCCCTCTCGTTACGTCTCGTTTTACGCGTAAAGGGCTTCGATCTCCTTGGCGAAATCGGCGGTCACAGCGCCCCGCTTCAGCTTCATCGACGGGGTGAGGTGCCCGGAGTCCTCGGTGAACTGGACCGGGAGCACCGTGAAGCGGCGAATGGACTCGGCCCGGGAGACGGTGGAGTTCGCGTCGTCCACGGCGCGCTGGATGTCGGCCAGCAGTTCGGGGTCGTCGAGCCTGCCGGTCCCGGTCCTGCGGTGCATGCGCTGCCAGTGGTCGAGCCCGTCGGGGTCCAGGGTGACCAGGGCGGTGACATAGGAGCGGCCCTCGCCGACGACCATGCACTGGCCGACCAGGGGGTGGGCGCGCAGGCGGTCCTCCAGGGGGGCGGGGGCGACGTTCTTGCCGCCCGCAGTGATGATGAGCTCCTTCTTGCGGCCGGTGATGGTGAGGTAGCCGTCCGCGTCCAGTTCGCCGATGTCGCCGGTGGGGAGCCAGCCGCGCCGGAGGACGGGCTCGGCGCCGACGGTGGCGTTCCAGTAGCCGCTGAAGACCTGGCCGCCGCTGAGCAGCACCTCGCCGTCCTCGGCGATCCGCACCGCCGTGCCGGGCAGCGGCCAGCCGACGGTGCCGAGGCGGGGGGCCAGGGGCGGGGTGACGGTGGCGGCGGCGGTGGTCTCGGTGAGGCCGTAGCCCTCGAAGATCTCGATGCCGGCGCCCGCGTAGAAGGCGGCGAGGCGGTGGCCGAGCGGTGAGCCGCCGCAGATGACGTAGCGGACCCTGCCGCCGAGGGCGGCCCGGATGCGGCGGTAGACCAGCGGGTCGTAGAGCTTGTGGGCGGCCTTGAGCTTCAGGGACGGGGTCCGGCCCTCGGCCAGGGCCTCGCCATAGGCCCGGGCGATGCGGGCGGCGCGGTCGAAGGAGGCGGCGCGGCCCATCTTCTCGGCGGTGGCGCGGCCGGTGTTGAAGACCTTCTCCAGGACGTACGGGATGGCCAGCAGGAAGGTCGGCCGGAAGCCGTCGAGGTCGGCGAGCAGGTCGTCGGTGGCGATGCTGGGGGCGTGGCCGAGGCGGACGCGGGCGCGCAGGCAGCCGATGGCGACCATGCGGCCGAATACATGGGAGAGGGGAAGGAAGAGGAGGGTGGCGGCGGGTTCGGCGGACTGCGCCTTGAAGACCGGGTGCAGGAGCTCGATCGCGTTGTCGACCTCGGCGAAGAAGTTGGCGTGGGTGATGACGCAGCCCTTGGGGCGGCCGGTGGTGCCCGAGGTGTAGATGAGGGTCGCCACCGTGTCCGGTCCGAGCATGCTGCGGCGGGCCAGGATCTCGTCGTCGGCGATCTCCCGGCCGGTGGCGAAGAGCTGGCCGACGGCGCCCGCGTCGATCTGCCAGAGGTGCCGCAGCCGCGGGAGCTGCGGGCGTATGCCGCTGATCAGCCGGGTCTGCTCGACGGTCTCCACGGCGCAGGCCGCCGCACCGGAGTCGGCGAGGATCCAGGCGGCCTGGGAGGCGGAGGAGGTGGGGTAGATCGGGACCGTGATCAAGCCGGCCGCCCAGGCGGCGAAGTCCAGCAGGGTCCACTCGTAGGTCGTACGCGCCATGATCGCGAACCGGTCGCCGGGGCGCAGGCCCGCTGCCACCAGGCCCTTCGCCACCGCCTGTACCTCGTCCCGGAACGCCTCGGCGGTGATGTCCCGCCAGTGACCCTGGTCGTCCTTGCGGCTGAGGACCGGGTCGGCGGGGGCCTCGGCGGCGTTGCCGTAGGGGATGTCGGCGAGGCTGCCGTGGGTGACGGGCGGTACGAGCGCGGGGACGGTGACCTGGACGACCCGGCCGTCGCGCACCAGCTTCTCGGGCTCGGCGAGGGCGGGCGGGGCGGCCTGGGCGGCGGGACTGGCTGACATGGCGGCTCCGTGTTTCCGATCCGTGTTTTCCGTGGTCAGACACAGGCTTCTTACGGGCGTTCGAGGACGGCCGTGACTCCCTGGCCGCCGGCCGCGCAGATGGAGATGAATCCGCGCGACGGGCCGCCCCTCTCGGCCAGCAGCTTGGCCAGCGTCGCGGTGATGCGGGCGCCGGTGGCGGCGAAGGGGTGGCCGGTGGCCAGCGAGGACCCGGCGACGTTGAGGCGGCCGCGGTCGATGGCGCCGAGGTTGGTGGTGTCGAGGGCGGTGGCGTCGAGGGCGGTGGCGCCGAGCGCGGTGGCCGGGGCCTCCCAGGCGGCGAGGGTGGCAAGGACCTGGGATGCGAAGGCCTCGTGGATCTCGTAGAGGTCGAAGTCCTGGGCCAGGTTCAGCCCGGCCCGCTTCAGCATGCGGGGAGCCGCGTGGACCGGGGCCATCAGCAGGCCCTCGTCCCCGCCGGCCTCCCCTGCGACAAAGGGCACGGCCGCGGTCTCGTACGCCGTCAGGTACGCGAGCGGCTCCAGGCCGTGCTCCTGCGCCCAGGCGTCGCTGGCCAGGAGGACGAGGGCGGCGCCGTCGGTGAGCGGGGTGGAGTTGCCGGCGGTCATCGTGGCGCCCTCTTCGGAGGTCCCGAAGACCGGCTTGAGCCGCGCCAGCTTCTCGGCCGTGGAGTCCGGGCGCAGGTTCTGGTCGCGCGTCAGGCCCCGGTAGGGCGTGACGAGGTCGTCGAGGAGGCCGCGCTCGTACGCCGCCGCGAGGTGCCGGTGGCTGGCGGCGGCGAGTTCGTCCTGCTCGGCGCGGCCGATCTCCCACCGGCGGGCGGTGATCGCGGCGTGCTCGCCCATGGACAGGTGGGTGCGCGGCTCGGCGTTGCGCGGGATCTCGGGGACCAGGTGGCGGGGGCGGATGCGGGCCAGCGCCCTGACGCGGGCTCCGGCCGACCTGGCGCGGCGGGTGTCGAGGAGGATGCGGCGCAGTTCGTCGTTGAGGGCGAGCGGGGCGTCGCTGGTGGTGTCGGCGCCGCCCGCGATGCCGCACTCGATCTGGCCGAGGGCGATCTTGTTGGCGACGGCGATGATCGCCTGGATGCCGGTGTCGCAGGCCTGCTGCAGGTCGTACGCGGGTGTTGCGGGGTCCAGCGCGCTGCCGAGCACGGTCTCGCGGGCGAGGTTGAAGTCGCGGCTGTGCTTGAGGACGGCACCCGCGACGAACTCGCCCACGCGGGCGCCTTCGAGGTGCGTGCGCTCGACGAGCCCGGCGAGGGCGGCGCCCAGCATGTCCTGGTTGGAGGCGGTCGCGTAGGGGCCGTCGGAGCGGGCGAAGGGGATGCGGTTTCCGGCGATGACCGCGACGCGGCGGGGGAAGCTGCTCATGACTGGCGGTGCCCTTCCTAGGCTTCCGGGGGCTTCCTTGGCGGGCTTGCACTTACCTCCGGTAACCTTACTCATGCGTAAATTTACTCCCGAGTAAGGAGAAGGCCAATGGGTGATACGGGCGATCTGGGCGACCGGTACGTGCGTTTCGTGGGCTCCGCGCCCGGCCGGTTCCTCACCCGGAGGCTCGGACTCCCCCAGCCGGTGCCGTTGCGCGGCGCGCTCGACGGGCCGGTCCTGCGGCTCGACCAGGGCGACAAGGCGGAGGACGGCGTCACCTACGCCGGGGTCGTGCTAGACGCGACGGGGCTCGCCTCGGCCGGTGCGCTGAGCCAGGTGCACGCCGCCCTGCACCCCGTCATCCGGTCCGTCGCCCCGTGCGGCCGCATCGTGGTCCTCGGCGCCGAGCCCGACCACGCCGATCACCATCAGGCCGCCGCCCAGCAGGGCCTGGAGGGCTTCGTACGCTCCCTCGGCAAGGAGGTCGGCCGCGGCAGGACCGTCCAGCTGCTGCGCATGGCGAAGGGCGCCGGGCCGGCGGACTCCGGGTCCACGCTGCGGTTTCTGCTCTCGCCGAGATCGGCCTACGTCTCCGGCCAGGTGATCCGCATCCTCCCGGCCTGGCCCGCGACCGCCGACGGCCCCCGCACCGCCCTGGTCACCGGCGCCGGGCGTGGCATCGGCGAGGCCGTCGCCACGGCCCTGGCCCGGGACGGCGCGCATGTCGTCTGCCTCGACGTGCCGCAGGCGGCGGAAGCGCTGGCCGAGGTCGCCCGGCGGATCGGCGGCACACCGCTCACCCTCGACATCACGGCCGACGACGCCGGTGAGCGCATAGCCGCCGCGCTCCCCGGCGGCGGCCTGGACGTCCTCGTCCACAACGCCGGCATCACCCGCGACCGGCGGCTCGCCAACATGCCGGCCGACCGCTTCGACTCCGTCATCGACGTCAACCTCGGCAGCGTCCTGCGCACCACCGACGCCCTGCTGTCCTCCGGCGCGCTGCGCGACGGCGGCCGGATCGTCGCCACCGCCTCCATCAGCGGCATCGCCGGCAACGCCGGCCAGACCAACTACGCCGCGAGCAAGGCCGGCATCATCGGCTTCGTACGCGCGCTGGCGCCCTCGCTCGCCGGGCGCGGCATCACCGTCAACGCAGTCGCCCCCGGCTTCATCGAGACCAGGATGACCGCCGCCGTGCCGTTCACGATCCGTGAGGCCGGGCGGCGGATGAACTCCCTCGGACAGGGCGGGCGCCCGGTCGATGTGGCGGAGACGGTGGCCTGGTTCGCGGATCCCGCGTCCGGTGGCGTCACGGGGCAGGTCGTGCGGGTGTGCGGCCAGAGCCTGCTGGGCGCGTGACGCAATGCCCCTGCTCCTGGTCCTCGCCAAAGGCGTCCTCACCGGCGTCGGCAAGAAGCCCTCGCCGGACGCCGCGCTGCCGGACACCCGGCTGCGGCTGCCGGCCGTACGGATCGATGCCGCGCGCATGGCCGCGTACGCGCGCGTGTGCGGCTTCCCTCCGGACGGCGGCGAGGTGCCGATCACGTATCCGCACATCCTCGGCTTTCCGCTCGCCGCACGGATCATGGCGGCGCGCGGCTTCCCGCTGCCGTTGCTGGGGCTGGTGCACACCTCGATAGAGATCACCCGGCACGGTCCGCTGGGCCCGCAGGACCGCCCGGAACTGACGGTTTACGCGGAGGAGTTGCGCCCCCACCACCGGGGGACGGAAGCCGTCGTCGTCACCGAGGCGCGGCTCGACGGGGGCCTGGTCTGGTACGACCGCAGTACGTATCTCGCGCGGCACCGCACCGGCCACGAGCCGGAGGGCGCGGCGGGGCGGGAAGGAACGGCGGCGCGGGAGCCGCTGCCGGTGGTGGAGAAGTGGGAGCTGCCGGCCGATCTGGGCCGCCGGCACGCCGCCGTGTCCGGGGACTACAACCCGATCCATCTGTACCCGCTCACGGCGAAGCCGCTGGGCTTCCCCCGCCCGATCGCCCACGGCATGTGGACGTTCGCCCGCTGCCTCGCGCAATCCCCCGGACCGCTGCGCGCCGCCCGCGCCGAGTTCAGGGCCCCGGTGCTGCTGCCGGGCGCGGTGACGTACGCGGCCGAGGGCGACGCCTTCGAGCTGCGGGGCGGGCCGGACGGCGGCCGGGTGCACTTGACCGGGTCGCGGGTCAGCCTCGCCTGAGCAGCGTCTCCAGGCCGGGCCAGGCGAAGTTCATCAGGATCGACGCGGTGTCGTGGGGCCCGCGCCCGGGTGCGGGGGCGGCGTTGGCCCAGTCGGCGAGGGACTCGGCGGCGCCGACGAGGGCGTGGGCGATGCCGGCGGCGTCACAGTCGGCGTCACCGGCGGCGGCGGAGACCAGGCCGGTGACATAGGCGACGAGGCCGGCGCGCATGCGGTCGACCTCGCGGGCGAAGGGCTCGCCCTGGGTGCGGGCCTGGCGGTAGAGCAGGGCCCAGCCGTCGGGGTGCTCGGCGGTGTGGGTGAAGAAGGCGCGCAGGCCGGAGCGGAGCTGGCGCTCGGGCCCGGCGCCGAGCTCGACGGAGTCGCGTACGGCGGTGTCCAGGGCGGCGGCCTCGCGCTGGATGCAGGCGGTGAAGAGCTCTTCCTTGGAGTTCAGGTAGAGATACACCAGCGGCTTGGACACCCCGGCCTGCTCGGCGATCTCGTCCATCGACGCCGCCCGGTATCCGCGGCGGGCGAAGGTGGTGACCGCGGCGCCGAGCATCTGCCGCTCCCGGACCGGTCGCGGAACCCGCTTGGCCACGGGAGCCGTCAGCCCTGGGCGGCGCGGGCGGCGTCGTCGGCCGCGTCCTCGTGGGAGGCCGTGGCGTCGAAGTTGCGCTTGGCCCGCTCGACGCGCTGGGAGACCTGCACCGAGGCTGCCTCGCGGGGGCCGCGCAGCAGGACGTAGCTCAGCGGACCGCTGATGACCAGGGCGAGGAGCATGACCCAGAACAGGTTGGAGTCGCCGAGGCCGGCGGGCAGTACGTGGATGTAGACCAGGCCCCATATGACGGCGAAGGAGCCGGCGAAAAGGCCGAGGCGCAGCAGCGAGTAGCGGAGCATGGGACTCGGCTTCCAGCTCACGGCGGATTCCCTCTTTCCTGTCGTTCGGCGGGCTCTGGGTCTGTGCTCATCCAGTGAAGCACGGCGCCCGGACAGTCAGGTCAGGGGGAGCCACATCATGATGTCGTCGCGGTAGTCGCCGGCCGACAGCCGCAGGCCGCCGGGGACCCGGCCGACCTCCTTGTAGCCGCAGCGCCCGTAGAAGTCCTCCAGGCCCATGCCGCCCCGGCAGGTGAGGCGGAGCGCCTCCAGGCCGAGGGCGCGGGCGTGGCGCTCGGCCTCTGCGAGCAGCTCGCGGCCGTGGCCGCCGCCCTGGAGGGAGGGGTGGATCATGACGGTGTAAAGCCAGCCCCAATGGCCCACGGTACGGCGGCCGTTGAGAGCGAAGAAGGCGGTGGCGGCCGGCCGCCCTTCCTCGCCGAGGCCGACGAGCAGCCGGACGCGGCCCCCGGCGATGGCGGCGGCATAGCCGTCCACCTCGGAGCGGATGTCGGCGCGGTCCACCGGGTTCTCGGCGAAGCCGACCGCGCCGCCCGCGTCGGAGACCTCGGCCCACAGATCGGTGACCTGGTCCAGGAGTACGGGGGTGATCTCGGGGTCGAATATGAAGGTGAGCGTCGGCGTGGTTCCCATGGCTCACGATCGTAGAAGAGAGGCCGGATCCTGGCGGAGACACTTCTTACTGCGGGATTACCCGTCTCTCACCCTGATCTCATGCGCCTTCCGTATCCTCGGGTCACACGTGCGCGCGGACAGCCCTCCGGAGCCGCCCCGGGGAAGCAGGCGTGTTGCGCGTGGGGGCGCTGCGCCTGCTTCTCCGGGGCAGCTCCGGCAGGGACTTCAGCGGGCCCGCCGGGCGACGGTGACGATCTCCCGGCTGGTGGCGGTGACGGCTCCGCGGTGCCAGTCGCCGTAGCGGGCCTCGGTCTCGAAGCCGGCGCCGGCGAGGAACGCGTCGAGCGCGTGGGCGTCGAGGAAGCGCAGTATCGAGCGGTCGAGGCGGAGCACGGTGCCGTCGGGCCTGGCGGTCGTCCCGGTGAAAGTGACCACGTCGCCGACGACGGAGTCGACCTCGTGCCAGACGCGCAGGGAACGGCCGGACGCGTCGACGACGTGGTGTTCGTTGGACGGGTTCCAGCCCTCCCAGGCACGCGCCTGCGGATGGCGGGTCTCGAAGACGAAGCGTCCGCCCGGGCGCAGCGCGGCGTGGACCGCGGCGAGCGAGGCGGACAGGTCCTCATCGATGACGAGGCACTGGAAGGCGTGCCCCGTCATGATCGCGAGGTCGAACTCGGCCGCCCATCCCGCGTCCGCCGCAGCGCCCTCGACCCACTCGATGTCCGTACGCCGTCGGGCCCGCGCCAGCGAGGCAGGGTCCGGGTCGAGACCGGTGAGACGGCCGGCGTGGCCGTGCTCGCGCGCGTAGGCGAGCATGGCGCCGGTGCCGCAGCCGACGTCAAGGACGGAGGCCGCGGCCATGACCAGCTCGTCGTAGAAGCGGTCGCCCGGGGAGAGTTCGGGGTTCCATGGGTTCAGCAGGTCGTACAGCGCTGCGGCGTCCGCGTCCGAGAACATCGCGACGGTACGGGAGTCAGAGCCGCATCGGCTGCGGCGCCTCGCGCCGCCCCGCGTCCGGGCCCGGGTACTCGCGGACGATCTCGTAGCGGGTGTTGCGCTCGACGGGCCGGAAGCCGGCGTCGCGGATGAGGTCGAGGAGGTCCTCGCGGGTGAGCTTGTTGGGCGTGCCGTAGTTGTCGGCGTCGTGGGTGATCTTGTACTCGACGACCGAGCCGTCCATGTCGTCGGCGCCGTGCTGGAGGGCGAGCTGGGAGGTCTGGATGCCGTGCATGACCCAGAAGACCTTGACGTGCGGGACGTTGTCGAAGAGCAGCCGGGAGACGGCGAAGGTCCTCAACGAGTCCGCGCCGGAGGCCATCGTGGTGCGCGCCTGGAGGGTGTTGCGGACCTTGCCGTCCTTCATGTCGACGAAGTCGTGCTGGTAGCGCAGCGGGATGAAGACCTGGAAGCCGCCGGTCTCGTCCTGCAGCTCACGCAGCCGCAGGACGTGGTCCACGCGGTGGCGGGGCTCCTCGATGTGGCCGTAGAGCATCGTGGAGGGGGTCTTGAGGCCCTTGCTGTGAGCGAGGCGGTGGATGCGCGACCAGTCTTCCCAGTGGGTGCGGTGGTCGACGATGTGCTGGCGGATCTCCCAGTCGAAGATCTCGGCGCCGCCGCCGGTGAGGGATTCCAGGCCCGCGTCGATCAGCTCGTCGAGGATCTCGGAGGCCGACAGGCCGGAGATCGTCTCGAAGTGGTGGATCTCGGTGGCGGTGAAGGCCTTGAGGGAGACGTTCGGGAGCGCTTCCTTGAGGGCCTTGAGGGAGCGCGGGTAGTAGCGCCACGGCAGCGTGGGGTGGAGGCCGTTGACGATGTGCAGCTCGGTGAGGCTCTCGCTCTCCATCGCCGAGGCGAGGCGGACGGCCTCCTCGATGCGCATCGTGTACGCGTCCTTCTCGCCGGGCTTGCGCTGGAAGGAGCAGTAGGCGCAGGAGGCGGTGCAGACGTTCGTCATGTTCAGATGCCGGTTGACATTGAAGTGGACGACGTCGCCGTTCTTCTTCTCCCGCACGTGGTGCGCGAGGCCGCCGAGCCAGGCCAGGTCGTCGGACTCGTAGAGGGCGATGCCGTCCTCGCGGGTGAGCCGTTCGCCCGCGTAGACCTTGTCCTCCAGCTCACGCTTGAGCCCAGCGTCCATGCCGCAGCCTCTCCCTCATATCAGTCCGATTCGACCCGGTCGAGCCTACGCCCCCGGCTCGTCGGGCAGTGCGCCGACCCTGTTCTCCCACTTGGCGCTCAGCACGATGGTGGTACGGGTCCGGGCCACGCCCTTGGTGCCGGACAGCCGGCGGATGGTGCGCTCCAGGCCGTCCACATCGGGGACGCGGACCTTGAGCATGTACGAGTCGTCGCCTGCGATGAACCAGCAGTCCTCGATCTCGTCCAGGTCCCGCAGCCGCCGGGCCACGTCCTCGTGGTCGGCGGCGTCGCTGAGCTGCAGGCCGACCAGGGCGGTGACGCCGAGGCCGAGCGCGGCGGGGGCGACGGTGGCCCGGTAGCCGGTGATGACGCCGGCCTGCTCCAGGCGGTTGATGCGGTCGGTGACGCTGGGGCCGGACAGGCCGACCAGCCGGCCCAGCTCGGCGTACGAGGCCCGGCCGTTCTCGCGAAGCGCCTGGATGAGCTGCCTGTCCACCGCGTCCATCAGAGTGGAACCCTTCATTCGTGTCACGACCGCACTGTCTGAACACGAATCTAAGGCATGAACGGGTTCACGCCCTGCGCATCTACTCGGTCCGGGGTTCCGTACGGGCTGCTCCGAGCTCGCCCTCCCACCGGCGGTAGAGCTTGTGCGGCACGCCCGCCGCGTCCAGCACCCGGCCCGCCACGAAGTCGACGAGGTCCTGGATGTCGGTCGCCCCCGCGTAGAACGCGGGCGAGGCCGGCAGCACCACGGCCCCCGCCTCGTCCAGTGCGACCAGGTGCCGCAGCGTCTGTCCGCTCAGCGGGGTCTCCCGCACCGCCACCACCAGCGGCCGGCGTTCCTTCAGCGTCACGCTCGCCGCCCGCTGCAGCAGATCCTTGGACAGCCCCAGCGCCACCCCCGCCACGCACGCCGTGCTGGCCGGCACGATCAGCATCCCCTTCACCGCGTACGAGCCCGAGCTCGGCCCCGCCGCGAGGTCCCCGGCCGCCCAGTACCGCACGTCGCTCACATCAGCCCCCGCGAAGCGGTCCGGTGTCCCGTCGGCGCCGCGCGCCAGCCACCGGGCCAGGTCCTCGCGCCAGTGCGCGTCCCGCAGCGGGGCCCCCGTCTCGTCCAGCACGGTGAGCCGGGCGGCCCGGCTCACGACCAGGTCCACGGCCTCGCCCGCCTGCAGCAGGCCCCGTAGGACGGCCGCCGCGTACGGCGTCCCGGAAGCGCCAGAAACCCCGACGATCCACGGTTTACGGGCCGGGCGCGGGGGCACTCGCGGGGTGCTGTCGTCCATGTCCGCGAGCGTAGTGCAACCTTTCGGCCGCTCCGCGTGTCATTACTGGCCGGAAACATCGTCCCGACGATCGTCCCCACGTCCCCACGAGGAGTACGCCATCAACACCATGCGCAAGGGCGCGGCCGCGGCCGGCTGCGTCGCCTTCATAGCCACCGCCGCGGTTTCCTGCGGCACGGTCGCGAACCTGAGCGCCGGGGCCAAGGTCCAGCAGGCCTTCGCCAAGCTCGGCGAGCAGAAGGCCATGACCATGACGGTCGGCTTCGACGGGACCGAGGCGCAGATCTGGTCGGCGCTGAAGGGCGAGGACGACTTCACGCACGACAACGCGAAGATGCTCGCGGACCTGGACGTCTCCATGTCCGTGAGCTCCGACCAGGTGCTGACGAAGGCGAAGGACGGCTCCGTGGCCGTCACCGTGTCCACCGGCGGCGACACGTCGCTGCTGGAGGTCCGCAGCCTGAACGGCAGGAAGCTCTACGTGAAGGCCGACCTGAAGCAGCTCATGACGCTCGGGGCATCGGCCGGCGACGCGGAGAGCAAGGCGGACCTCAAGGAGTTCCAGTCGATGCTCGACCAGGCGGACAAGCTGCCGTCGTCCTACAAGTCCGTGAAGAACCTTCTCGGCGGCAAGTGGGTCTCGATCGACCCGGACTCCTTCGGGGAGTTCGCGAAGGAGTTCGGCGGCAGCGACACCGGCACCGGCACCAGCACCGACGCGCTCGACCCCAAGACCCAGCAGGCGATCGTCAAGGCGGTCGCCAAGGCCATCGGTTCCAACGCGACCTTCAAGGACGCCGGCAGCAAGAACGGCGCCGACCACGTCACGGTCACCGTCCCGGCCGCCAAGACCGCCGACGCCATCGCCAAGGCGCTCAAACCGTACAAGGACGACCTCCCCGACGGCTTCGACCCCGCCGACCTCAAGGACGTCCCGAAGAAGAACATCACCCTCGACGTCGCCCTCAAGGACGGCGCCCTGTCCGGCATCACCGTCGATGTCGCGCAGTTCGACAAGGGGGTCAAGGGCAGGCTCCCGCTCACCATCGGCTTCGGCGCCGACGCGAAGCCCGTCCGGGCCCCGGCCGGCGCCACCGTGCTCAACCCGCAGGACATCATGGGCGCGATGATGGCGCTCATGACGGACAGCGGTTCGGCCCCGTCGTAGCCGGGTTTCAGCCCGTCCGGCGGTTGAGGACACGCCCGTAGCGCCTGAGCGCCGCGTACAGCGCGGCGCTCACGGCGAAGCCGACGACGCACGTGATGTCGCCGATCCCCGGCCAGTGCTCGGCGGCCGGGCCGACGTACTTCGTCTGGTTGGAGAACAGCGCGATCGACACCGCCATCCCCACCACCAGCGCGATCGGCCCGGCCCAGTTCGCGTACCCGGGGTCGGTGAGCTTCGCCGCGAGCCCGTCGTGCTCGGCCTTGCGCGAGAGCCACTGCTCGACGAGGACGATGCCGAGCCAGGGGGCCACCCAGTACGAGATGACCAGCAGGAACGCCTCGTAGGACGCTCCCGCGTCGTCGAGCCCGCTCCAGGCGAAGAGCATGCCCAGCACGCCGAAGACCACGACGAGCGTGCTGCGGCCCAGCCAGCCGGGCAGTCGCAGGCCCATCGCGGTGAACGATATCGAGGAGGAGTAGATGTTCAGCGCGTTCGCCGAGATCGCGCCGATGATGATCGCAAGCAGCGTCAGATTGCCGAGCCAGCCCGGCAGATGGCCGGTGAAGGCGGCCGTCGGTGTGGCGTCCTTCGGCGAGGCGATGGTGGCGGAGGCGGCCCCGATGAGGGAGATGAAGGTGACGGAGGCGAAGAGCCCGACCGCGGGAAAGACGGCGGTCTTCCACTTCGCCGTCGCGGCCGGCAGGTAGCGGGTGTAGTCGGAGGCGTAGGAGTTCCAGCCCGCCGTGTAGCCGAAGGCCGTGCTGAAGGCGAGCAGGAAGCCGCCGGTGCCGCCGTGGTACGCCGCCGGGGCGCCCAGGTCGGAAGCGCGGAAGGTCCAGATCGCGGCCAGCACGAAGATGATGCCGAGGACGGGGAAGGCATACCGCTCGAAGGCGTGCACGAAGTTGTGCCCGATGAAACCGATCGCGATCTGCGCGGCCACGACGACAAACAGGCTCGGCAGCGGGTTCAGCCCGGTCAGCGTGTCCAGGGCGAAGGCCGCGCTCACGCTGTTGACGGCGAACCAGCCGATGCCCGCCACCGCCGCATTGATCCCGGACGGCAGCGCGTTGCCCCGGTAGCCGAAGGCGAGCCGCCCGGCGACCATCTGCGGCACCCCGAAGCGCGGCCCCTCCAGGCTGAGGATGCCCTGGAAGACGGCCCCGACCGCGGCGCCGAGGACCAGTGCGAACGCCGCCTGCCAGAAGGTCAGCCCGAAGGCGATGACCGGCAGCACACCGATGAAGACGGTCGCGAACTCGATGTTGGGCGAGGCCCAGGTCCACAGCAGGTGCACAGGACTGCCGTGGCGCTCGGCGGCCGGGATGGGCTCGGCACCCGCCGTTTCGACGGCGATCACCTTGTCGCCGTACGCGGGTACTGCGGGGGGCGCCTCGGCGCCCGCGCTGGCTGGACTGGCTGGAGCTGTCGTCATGCCCCTCAACTATCCGGACTCGCGCGCCTCCGCCCAATGGGCGGGTTGTCCGGACCGGCAGCCGTCGATGCGTACAGCGTGTACGCGGCTGCCTGTTGTACGCGTCAGGCCTGCGCTTCGCCCTCGTCCTTCTTCTCGTCGCTCTTCTTCTCGTCGCTCTTCCTGTCCTTGAGCGACCTGAGGAACTCGGGGTTGTCGTCGGGCGCGACGAACTGCGCGCCGCGGCGGTTGCGGTGCCACTGCGACGGAGTGCTGCCGCCTTCCGCCGGGACGCCGCGGTTCCTGCCCGCCACCAGCCAGGCGACCGGGCCGACCAGCACCTCGCCGAAGAACAGGATGATCAGGACCCACACCACCTTGGGCAGCCCGCGCACCTCGTTCTCGGGTGTCTGCACGCAGTCGATGAAGGCGTAGATCCACAGCCCGAGCACCAGCAGGGGCAGCACATACCTGATCATCTCGAAGCTTCCTCGGAAACGGTGGTGACGGTGGTGACAGGGACGACCGGGACGGACCGCTTGCCCCAGTTGCGCCACAGGACGGTCCCCAGGATGGGAACGGCCAGCAGGAGCAGCAGCCAGCCCACCTTGGGCAGACCGCGTATCTGCGCCGCCGGCGTCTGGACGCAGTCCACCAACGCCCAGATGTACAGCGCCAGGATCACCGCGTAGAGCACCCAGGCCACGACCGTCGTCATCGGATTCCCCGTTCCGCGACGCCCGCCACGGGCCCCGCTGTCCGGGTCAATCTACTGGGTGCCCGATACTGGGAGGCATGGCTTACGACGATCTTCGCTCCCTCCTGCGGGCCCTGGAGCGCGACGGCGACCTCAAACGCATCAAGGCCGAGGTCGACCCCTACCTGGAGGTCGGGGAGATCGTCGACCGCGTCAACAAGGCGGGCGGCCCGGCGCTGCTCTTCGAGAACGTCAAGGGCTCCTCGATGCCCCTGGCCATGAACGTCTACGGCACCGACCGCCGCCTCCTCAAGGCGCTGGGGCTGAAGTCCTACAGCGACATCAGCGACCGGATCGGCGGCCTGCTCAAGCCCGAACTGCCGCACGGCTTCGTCGGCTTCCGCGAGGCCTTCGGCAAGCTGGCCGGGATGACCCATGTCCCGCCGAAGAAGGTCAAGTCCTCCGACGCCCCCGTCCAGGAGGTCGTCCTCACCGGCGACGACGTGGACCTGGAGGCGCTCCCGGCCCTGTTCACCTGGCCGGACGACGGCGGCTCCTTCTTCAACCTGGGCCTTACGCACACCAAGGACCCGGAATCCGGCGTGCGCAACCTCGGCCTCTACCGGCTGCAGCGGCACGACCGCCGCACCATCGGCATGCACTGGCAGATCCACAAGGACAGCCGCAACCACTACAAGGTCGCCGAGCGGCGCGGCGAGCGGCTGCCCGTCGCGATCGCCTTCGGCTGCCCGCCGGCCGTCACGTACGCCTCCACCGCCCCTCTCCCGGGCGACATCGACGAGTACCTCTTCGCGGGCTTCGTCCAGGGCAAGCGCGTCGAGATGGTCGACTGCAAGACGGTGCCCCTGCAGGTGCCCGCACAGGCCGAGGTCGTGCTGGAGGGCTGGCTGGAGCCCGGCAAGACTCTCCCCGAGGGCCCGTTCGGCGACCACACCGGCTTCTACACCCCGCAGGAGCCCTTCCCGGCCCTGACGATCGACTGCGTGACGATGCGGAAGCGGCCACTGCTGCAGTCCATCGTGGTCGGCCGGCCCCCGACAGAGGACGGGCCACTGGGGCGGGCCACCGAGCGGTTCTTCCTGCCGCTGCTCAAGATCATCGTGCCGGACATCGTGGACTACCACCTCCCCGAGGCGGGCGGCTTCCACAACTGCGCGATCGTCTCGATCGACAAGAAGTACCCCAAGCACGCCCAGAAGGTCATGCACGCCATCTGGGGCGCCCACATGATGTCCCTCACCAAGCTGATCGTCGTCGTCGACTCCGACTGCGACGTCCACGACCTCCACGAGGTCGCCTGGCGGGCTCTCGGCAACACCGACTACGCCCGCGACCTGAGCATCGTCGAAGGCCCGGTCGACCACCTCGACCACGCCTCCTACCAGCAGTTCTGGGGTGGCAAGGCGGGCATCGACGCGACCCGGAAGCTGCCCGAGGAGGGCTACACCCGGGACGGCGGCTGGCCGGAGATGGTGCTGTCCGACCCGGATACAGCGGCGACGGTCGACCGCCGCTGGAAGGAGTACGGCCTGTGAGTTCCGCTTCCGCCGCGATCCCGCAGCCGGGACGCACCAAAGCCTTCCTGCGCCTGGTGATGATCGAGCACTCGGTCTTCGCGCTGCCCTTCGCCTATATCGCCTCCCTCACCGCGATGTTCCGGCTCGACGGCAACATCCACTGGGGGCGGCTGTTCCTCGTCACCCTCGCCATGGTGGGCCTGCGCACCTTCGCGATGGCCGCCAACCGGATCATCGACCGCGAGATCGACGCCCGTAACCCCCGCACCGCCCACCGGGAGCTGGTCACCGGCGCGATGTCGGTGAAGCACGCCTGGACCGGCGCCCTGATCGCCCTGGTGTTCTTCCTCGGCGCGGCCGCCCTGCTCAACCCGCTGTGCCTGGCGCTCGCCCCGCTCGCGGTCTTCCCGATGGTGCTCTATCCGTACGGGAAGCGGTTCACGAACTTCCCCCAGGCCATCCTGGGCCTCGCCCAGTCCATGGGCCCGATCGGCGCCTGGCTGGCCGTCACCGGCGAGTGGTCCTGGGAAGCGGTGATCCTCGGCCTCGCCGTGGGCATCTGGATCGGCGGCTTCGACCTGATCTACGCCTGCCAGGACGTGGACTCCGACCGCGAGTCCGGCGTGCTGTCGGTGCCCGCCCGCTTCGGCGTCCCGGCCGCCATCCGGGCCGCCCGGGGCTGCCACGCCGTCACCACCGCCCTCCTCCTCTGGTACGCCCTGGCCACCGGTGCGGGCGCCTTCTTCTGGCTCGGCCTGGCGATCGTCGCCGGCGCCTTCCTCTACGAGCACAGCATCGTCCGGCCGCACGACCTGTCCCGGCTGAACCGGGCCTTCTTCAGCGTCAACGGGTTCATCGGGATCGCGCTGTTCGTGTGCGCACTGCTCGACCTCGCGGTGCGGGGCCTCAGCCCTTGACGAAGGGGATCGCGAGGAGCTTCGGGTAGGACCACCACTGGCCGGTGTTCGCCTTGGTCGTGCCGATGACGGCGAACACGAAGCCGGCGATGCAGTACAGGACGAGGGCGGCGAAGAGCACGCCCGCGATCACCGGGAGGGCCGGCAGGCCGCTGGGCATGTCGCCGTCGCTGTGCGAGACGAGCGTGAAGATGAGCCCGAAGTAGGCCACGGCTCCCAGGATCATGCCGACCGTGAGCGCGATCGCCTGCGTGATGGCGTGGTTGAGGGCCTGGGTGGCGTGGTGCCGTATGAAGGGGTCGTGCCGGTTCTGCTGGTCGTTGCGGATCACCAGCGGAACGATCCAGCACAGCATCGGGCCCAGACAGCAGACGCTGCTGCCCACGGCCAGCGTGATGACCAGACCCAGGTGGGCCCACATCGCGATGCTGGTCGGCGACCGGATCGGCGGAGGCGGCGGGTAGTACCCCGGGCCCGGGTACCCGGGCGGCGGCGGAAACGGCGGCTGCGGTGCACCGGACCCCGCGCCGGATCCCGCGTCGGGCCCCGCCTCGGGCGCGGATTCAGAAGAAGCAGCCTCGGAAGCGGGCTCGTCGGGCTGCTTGGCGAAATCAGTCACAAAATCCCCCGGAAAGTGACGCCGACCGCTCCCCACGGGTCAGCGCATGCTCACGGATGCTACGTCACGGAAGAGAAAGGCCGAAGCCACGCCCCCTAACAGCCCGAAGAGATGGCCCTGCCAGGACACGCCCTGGGCGGTCGGGAGCACGCCCCACAATATGGATCCGTAGTACACGGCGACGGCCAGTCCGACCGCGATGTCGAGCAGCCTGCGGTCGACGAAGCCGCGGATGAGCAGATAGCCGAAGAGCCCGAAGACGACACCGGACGCGCCCGCCGTGTTCGTGCCGGCGGGAGCGACCAGCCAGACGCCGAAGCCACTGGTGAGAACGATGACGAAGACGACGCCCAGGAAGCGGCCTATGTCGCGCAGCGCGGCGAGGAAGCCGAGGACGAACAGCGGGATGCTGTTGGCGGCGACATGGTCGAAGCCGAAGTGGATGAAGGCGGCCGGGATGATGTCGCGGAGCTCGCCGATCTCGCGCGGCACGATGCCGAAGGTGTCGAGGCTGTGGTGCGTCTTGACGTCCACCGCTTCGAGCAGCCAGAGCAGACCGACCCAGGCGAGCATCAGCCCGCCGGCGGCCTTGACCCGGTCGCCGGGTTTTGCTCCTGACGCGTACCCCACCGAATCCCCCTTCGGTCGCTGTCATCCAGCTGTCATCCAAAGGTAGACAACGCCTCGGACATCCGGGGTGGTTCCGTCAAGCCGCGAGCGCCCCCGGGCGCGCCTGCGCGCCTCGCAGGATGCGGTGGGCGCAGGCCGCGACAAGGAGCTCGGAGTGCAGTTCGGGGTCGGTCACCGGCGCGCCCAGCAGCAGCTCGATGCGCTCCAGGCGCTGGTAGAGGGACTGGCGGCCGATGTGCAGCAGGGCTGCCGTGCGGGTGGGGCTGCAGCCGTGCCGGAGGTGCACCTCAAGGGTGCGGACGAGGTCGCTGCCGTGGGCGGACTCCCAGTCCAGGAGCGGGGCGAGGGTGTGGGAGACGAGCCGGGCGAGCCGGGCGCGGTTGGGCTCGACGCCGCCGCGGGTGAGTTCGCGCTCAAGGGCCAGCGCGCGCGAGGACGTGATGACGGGGCCGGGGCGGCCCGGCTCGGCGGAGGAGACGGTCAGGGCGAGTTCGAGCGCCGTGCGGGCCGCTCGCAGCGTGTCGCTCCAGTCCGTCCAGGGCCCGTCGGCAGGCACGGCGTGCCCGACGGCGGCGGTGAGGCCTGCGGTGGTGAGGCCCGCGGCGGTGAGGCCTGCAGTTGCCGTGGCCCGCAGGGCCTCCTGCAGGGCGCGTACGGGATCGCGTACGGACCCGGGGAGGGCGAACAGGGCCAGGGTGTCACCGGGGAAGGCGGCGCGCAGCACATGACCGCCGAGGGCTCGGGCGGCCGTGTCGAGGACGGCCGGGGCGGCCCCGTGCGCCGAGAGGCCGAGGAGCCGTTGGGAGGCGGACGGCAGGAATCCGGCCAGCGCCGAGCGGGCCGAGACCTCGGGCTGGTTGACGGCCCGGCCCTCCGCCAGGTCGGAGAGCAGGCCGGCGGCGTACGCGGACCGTTCCGGCGGCCCGTCGCGGCGCTCGCGCGCGGCCCTGGCGGCCATCCCGTGGGCGATGATCGCGGTGTTGGCGGCCTCCGTGATCCGTACGAACGGCACCACCTTGCGCAGGGCGACGAGCGGCAGCCCGTGCCGGCGGCTCTCCTCCACCACCTCCGGCGGGATGTCCGGCAGTGAGCGGCCGACCTCGAAGGCGACCCCGGCGATCTCCCGGGCGGCCAGCTCGCGCACCCAGTGACGGCGGGCACCGGCGTCGGCGGTGGCCAGCCCGAGGCCCGTGGTGAGCAGGAGTTCGCCGCCGGACAGCAGGGGGCCGATCTCGTAGATCTCACTGGAATGGACCCAGCGGACCGGCCGGTCCAGGACGTCCGCACCGGACAGGACGTCGGGGGCGGCCTCCGCCACGCAGTCGAGGTCCAGGATCTCCCGGAGTGAGATCAGAGCGGAAATCGCGGTCATGCAGGCCTCCCGGGACTGACACTTCGTCCGGATGCGGGTTGTCGGGAGAGTACTTTCCGCACGTTGCCGGGGTGTTTCCGGACGTACAGAGTGGTCATCATGAAGCTCGACGACGCACACACGATGCTGGCGACCGCCGTCGCCGAGGCCCGCGCCGGGCTCGCCGAGGGCGGCATCCCCATCGGGGCCGCACTGTACGGCCCGGACGGGCGCACGGTCCTGGGGCGCGGGCACAACATGCGCGTGCAGGACGGCGACCCGTCCGCGCACGGCGAGACCTCCGCCTTCCGTGCGGCGGGCCGGCAGCGCACGTACCGGGGTACGACGATGGTGACCACCCTGTCGCCGTGCTGGTACTGCAGCGGTCTGATCCGTCAGTTCGGGATCTCGCGGGTGGTGATCGGCGAGGCGCGGACGTTCTACGGCGGCCACGACTGGCTGGCCGAGAGCGCCGGTGTGGAGGTCGTGTTGCTCGACGACCCCGAGTGCGTCACTCTCATGACCGACTTCATCAAGGACCGGCCCGAACTCTGGAACGAGGACATCGGCGAATAGCGCGGTGACCGCGTACGTTCGCCGGGTTGCGCAACCGGACGGACCCGGCGAACCATTCCGGTCACCGCACCAGGCCACCGGCACCACCCCACCGCTTCCGACCCCCGAGGAGAAACCGCATGTCCCCGTCCCACCCGCCGCGCGTCCCCACCATCGACCTTCGGCCCTGGCTGTCCGGCGACCCCGAGGCCCGCGCGCGCATCGCGACCACCGTCGACGAGGCCCTGCAGAGCGCCGGTTTCCTCCTGGTGACCGGCCACGGCGTCGACCCCGCGCTGCGCAGCGGCATTCGGGACGCCGCCCGCGCCTTCTTCCGTCTCCCGCCCGCCGCGAAGGAGGCGTACGCCGTCAAGGTCGGCGGCCGGGGCTGGCTCGGCCCGGGTGCGGAGGCGAACGCCTACGCGGAGGGCATCGAGACCCCGCCCGACCTCAAGGAGTCCTGGTCCTTCGCGGCGGACGAGCCGACCGGCGACCCGGAGATCGACGAGGAGTGGTTCCGGCCCAACGTCTGGCCGGACGAGGCGCCGGAACTCCACGCCATGGTGACGGATTACCTGGGCCGCATGCGCGTGCTGTCCGACCAGCTTCTGGAGCTGCTGGCCGCCGCCCTGGGCCGGCCGGCCGACTTCTTCACCAGCCACACCGGCCACCCCACCTGGGGCTTCAACATCAACTGGTACCCGGGCACCGACACCGTCGGCGAGCCCGAGCCCGGCCAGTTCCGCATCGGCCCGCACACGGACTTCGGCACCGTCACCGTCCTGGACCGCCAGCACGGCAAGGGCGGGCTCCAGGTCTTCACCGACGAGGGCGGCTGGGAGGACGCCCCGTACGACCCCGAGGCCTTCACCATCAACATCGGTGACCTGATGGCCCGCTGGACCGGCGACCGCTGGCGCTCCGGCCGCCACCGCGTCCTTCCGCCGCCGTCGGACGCCCCGGCGGAGGAGCTGATGTCGCTGGTCTACTTCTACGAGTGCGACACCCGGACCCTCGTCGAGTCGCTTCCGGCGCCGACCGGCCGGGTGACGTACGAGCCCGTGGACTCGCACACGTATCTGCGCGCCAAGCTGGATTCCATCAGCGTGGGTTGACCGGACCCACTGATCGCATTTGCGATGACTTGATGCATCGTTCACGCGACTTCCCTCTTCCTGCCGCCCTGCGGTGCCGACGCACCGGAAGAGTCGCATGCGGCCCAACGAGGCCTCATGCGACTCAAGGGAAGAGGGACCCCCATGCCCGACCTGACCCGACGCAGACTCCTCGGTTCGGCAGCCGGAGCGATCGGCGGCGCCGCCGCGCTGACGCTTCTCCCGCCGAGCATCCAGCAGGCGGTCGCCGCCGGTCCGGCGACCCACGGCTCCCTGGACGACATCGAGCACGTCGTCCTGCTCATGCAGGAGAACCGCTCCTTCGACCACTACTTCGGCACGATGAAGGGCGTACGCGGCTTCGCCGATCCCGACGCCCTGACCCTGTCCACCGGCAGCCCCCGCGACTGCCCGACGACACCGCCGAGCAGCTCACCGAGGCCGAGTGGGAGGTCGCGAACCTCCCGAAGCCGACCCTGCCGGGTGCCGACCAGACTCCTCCGGTGCAGGAGCGCGGCCGGCGCAGGCGCCGCTGACAGCTCGTACGGCACGCACGGCACATGCGTAAGGGCCGCCCTCCAGGAGGGCGGCCCTTACCTACGTATGCTCACACGCCGGCGTACGAGTGCTTGCCGGTGATGAAGATGTTCACGCCGTAGTAGTTGAACAGGAAGCACGCGAAGGCCAGCAGGGCCAGGTAGGCGGCCTTGCGGCCCTTCCACCCGGCGGTGGCGCGGGCGTGCAGATAGCAGGCGTAGAGGACGAAGGTGATGAAGGACCAGGTCTCCTTGGGGTCCCAGCCCCAGTAGCGGCCCCAGGCGGCCTCGGCCCAGATCGCGCCCGCGACGATGGTGAAGGTCCAGAGCGGGAAGACCGCCGCGTTGACGCGGTACGCGAACTTGTCGAGGGTCGAGGCGGCGGGGAGACGGGACATGGCGTTGGCCCAGCGGCCCTTGTTGGGCTTGCCCTGGAGCAGGCCGCTCTCGTAGCTGTCACGGAACAGGAAGAGGAAGGTCGCGGTCGCGCCGAGGAAGAACAGGGCGCCGGAGATGATCGCGCACGAGACGTGGATCCACAGCCAGTAGGAGTGGAGCGCGGGGACCAGCTGGTCGCTGGCGGTGTAGAGAACGGAGACGGCCATGCCGAGATCGAGAAGGACCGCGGTGGTGATGAACAGGCCGATCCAGCGGACGTTCTTGCCGAGCGCCAGCAGCACGAGGTACGCGGTGACCGCCGTGGCGCCGAAGGTCGTCGAGAACTCGTACATGTTGCCCCAGGGGGCCCGCTCGACCGAGATGGCACGGGCCACGACCCCGCCGACGTGCAGCGCCCAGGCGAGCACGGTGAGCGAGATGGCGATCCGCCCGTACATGTCGCCCTGCTCGTCCTCGCCGGCCGCTCCGGGACCGTCGGGGATGCCGCGGTCGCTGGCGGTGGCCCGCGTGACGACCTGCGGCCGCTCGATGACCGCGGTGCCGCCCGCGGACTTCACGGTGACGGCCGGCTTGGCCGCCGCCGCGGTCACCAGGGCCGCCGACTGGACGGCGACCTTGCTCCGGCTGCCGAAGGTCCACTCGGTGACGTGCGCGAGAAACGCCAGCGTGTAGACGGCCATCGCGGAGTAGATCAGGTAGTTGCTGATGTGGGCGACGTTCTCGTTGACCGCGGCAGCAGCGAGGTTCACGCGCGGGCTCCTTCGTCCTCGGGCTGGGTTTCTTCGGAAGCTTCGGAGGTTTCTTCGGGCGGTTGCTCTGCTTGGACCGGTGCCGTGACCAGCAGGATGTCCACGAACGTGCCGAGTTCGTCGGCGATCTTCGCCGACTCGCTGCGGCCGAGGCCGGCCAGCTCCACGACCGTGACGCCGTCGTCGCCACGCACCGCGCGCACCCACACCCGGCGGCGCTGGATGAACAGCGAGCCGGCCAGGCCGATGATCGCGGAGAAGGCGCTGGTCAGTGCCCAGCCGGTGGCCGGCTGGTGGGTGACCTGGAACTGGGCGAAGGTCTTGATGCCGTCGAAGGTGATCGAGCCGGCGCCGTTGGGCAGCGTCATGGTGTCGCCGACCTGCATCGCCTTCGAGACGATGTTGCCCTTGCTGTCCTTGAACTGCTTCAGGTTCTTGGTGTCCAGCTGGTACACGTTCTGCGGCAGCCCGGAGTCGACGCCCAGGTCGCCGTGGTACGCGGTGAGGATGAGCGCGGGGTTCGCCAGCGCGGGGAAGACGGAGATCGGCCCCAGGGTGCTGTCCAGCTTGAAGCTCGGGGTGAACAGCCCGCTGAAGCCGAGCTGGTCCGCCTTCCCGTTCTTGTCCACCGCGTCGGGCACCTTGATCACACCGGTGGAGGTCAGGTTGGCGTCCGTCGGCAGGAAGGCGACCGCGCCGGAGTAGACGACCGTGCCGCTGCCGTCCTTGACGGTCACCACGGGGGCGTAGCCGTGGCCGTTGAGGTAGACCTTCGAGCCGGCGATCTCCAGTGGCTTGTTGACCTCGATCGCGCCCTTGTGCTTCTTGCCGTCCGCGCCCGTCCAGTAGTGGATGTTGGCACGGAAGGTGCGGGCGCTGCCCTTGTCGGGGCCGCTGGTGGCGTACGTGGCGGTGAAGCTGTCCAGGTCGAACCCAAAGGCGTTCAGGTCGTCGGCGCCGTAGAAGGAGCCGGGGGTGAAGTCGTCGTACGCGGTGATGGTGTTGGCGAATCCGTCGCCCTCGACGATCAGCTTGCTGCCGTCGCCCTTCCACAGCTGCCCGACCGCGAAGGAGATCAGCAGCCCGAACAGCGCGATGTGGAAGAGCAGGTTTCCCGCCTCGCGCAGGAAGCCCTTCTCCGACGCGACGGCCGTGCCCGCGCGTGCCGTACGGAAACGCCGCCTGCGCAGCGCGCTCTGCGCGCTCTCCAGCACCTCGTCCGGCTCGGCCGGCGTACGCCAGGTCGCGTAAGCGGGCAGCCGGGTCAGGTTGCGCGGGGCGGCCGGGGGCTTGGAGCGGAGCTGGCCGACGAACTGCCAGCTGCGCGGGATGATGCAGCCGGCGAGGGAGACGAACAGCAGGATGTAGATCGCCGAGAACCACACCGAGCTGTAGACGTGGAAGAGGCCGAGCTTCTCGTAGAGCGGCGCGACTGTGGGGTGCGCGTCCGTGAAGTCCTGTGCCTTGACCGCGTTCGTGCTGGTCTGCGGGATGAGCGAGCCGGGGATCGCGGCCAGCGACACCAGGAAGAGCAGGATCAGCGCGACCCGCATCGAGGTCAGCTGACGCCACATCCAGCGCAGCCAGCCCCACACCTCGCGCGCCGTCCACGCGGTCGCGCCGACGAAACCCGGCTTGCGCAGGCCGCCGAAGGAGCCGGGCACGACGGTGCCCGCTTCCTCCTCCTCGGGGGCGGTGGACAGTTGCGCGCCGGCCGCGCCGAGCTCTTTCTCATCGGTCTTGTCGGTCGTGCTCATCGATCAGATCCCTGGGGTGAAGCCGGAAGACCAGATCTGCATCTGGTAGACGATGTGGTCCCAAACGCCGGTGACGAGCAGCACGCCGACCGCGACGAGCATGCCGCCGCCGATCCGCATGACCCACACATAGTGGCGCTTGACCCAGCCGAAGGCGCCCAGCGCGCGGCGGAAGGCGACCGCGGCGAGTATGAACGGCAGGCCGAGGCCGAGGCAGTAGAAGACGGTGAGCAGCGCCCCGCGCGCCGCGCTGGCCTCGTTGAACGCCAGCGTCTGGACCGCGCCGAGCGTCGGGCCGATGCACGGCGTCCAGCCGATGCCGAAGAGCACGCCGAGCAGGGGCGCGCCGGCCAGCCCCATCGCGGGCCGCTTGTGGAATCGGAACTCGCGCTGGGTGAATCCGCCGACCAGGCCCATGAAGGCCAGCCCCATGACGATGGTGAGGGCGCCCAGCACCTTGGTGATGACGTCCTTGTGCTCCTGCAGCGTCCAGCCGAAGTTGCCGAACAGCGCGCCCCCGGAGACGAAGACCGCCGTGAAGCCGAGCACGAACAGAGAGGCCCCGGCGACCATCCGGCCCCGTTTGGCCTCGGCCAGGTCGGTGCCGGTGACCCCGGTCACGTAGGAGAGATAGCCGGGCACGAGCGGCAGCACGCAGGGCGAGAAGAAGGAGACCAGCCCGCCGAGCACCGCGATGGGCACGGCGGCCAGCAGCGCCCCGCTGAGCACTGTCTGGTTGTAGTCGCCCGCCGCCGCAGAAACGATCACGTCACTTCTCCGCGATCAGCGGATCGAGGATCTTGCGCAGCTCGTCCTCGGTGAGCGCCTTGAGCGCGCGAACCGCGATGCGGCCCTCCCGGTCGAGGACGATCGTGGTGGGGATGGCCTGCGGGTTGAGGCTGCCCTTGGGGAAGCGCAGGATCAGCTTGCCCGTCGGGTCGTACAGGCTCGGGTAGGGCACCGCGTACTTCTTCTCGAAGGCCTTGGCCTGCGCGGTCTGCAGGTCGCGGGTGTTGATCCCGACGAACTGGACGCCCTTCGCCTTCGTGTCGTCGGCGACGGTCACCAGGTTCTTGGCCTCGGCCCGGCACGGCGAGCACCACGATCCCCAGATGTTGAGAACCACGATCTTGCCCTTGTAGTCGGCGACGTCCAGCTTCCCGCCGTCCACCGTCTCACCGCTCAGCGCGGGGGCGGCCGTGCGGTGACCCGCCTTCACCGTGCTGATCTCACCCGTGCCGCTGACGAAGTTGGTGTTGCTCCCCGACGAGGACGAGTCCGAGCCCGCGGTGCAGCCCGTCAATGCCAGCGCGAACGCGACGGCTCCGGCGGAGGCTCCGGTGAGGCGGCTCACGGCGCGCGCAGCAGTACTCATGTGAAAAGTTTCGCATGGGGTGCCGCGCGATCTTACGCACCCCCGACACCTTTGCCTAAAGCGACGAATGCCCCAAGTAAGGGCGGCGTGATCGCTCCCGCCCCTGCCCCCGCCCCGCCCCCAGGAACCGCGCCCACCCCTCCCCCGGGGCCTGTCCCGCCGCCAGCGTCCGCAGCTTGGCCAGCACCACCGGATCCTGCGCGTCCAGCCAGTCCACGAACTGCCGGAAGGAGACCAGCCGCACGTCGTCATGATCCGCGATCCGCTTGAGCGCGTCCTCGACGGCGTTCATGTAGATCCCGCCGTTCCACTGCTCGAAGTGGTTGCCGATGAACAGCGGCGCCCGGTTCGTCTCGTACGCCCGCCGGAAGCCGGAGACATACGACTCGCGTGCCTGCTGCTCCCACCCCGGGTAGTTGCGCGGGTCGCTGGCGGTGGCCCGCACCGACTGGTTGGCCAGCATGTTGTAGTCCATCGACAGCACCTCGAAGCCCCGCCCGGGGAACGGCAGCGCCTGCAGCGGCAGGTCCCACAGGCCATGGGTGCGGCCCGGCCAGACCTGCGTCCCGCCGGGCGAGCTCGCGTCGTAGCGCCAGCCGAGGCGGGAGGCGACGGGGAGCAGGTTGCGCTGGCCGAGCAGGCAGGGGGTGCGGGCGCCGATGAGCTCCTTGCGGTAGTCGAAGGGCAGCGGCTGGAGGTCACGGAAGCCGGTGTTCGTACGCCACTTCTCGACGAAGCCGATGGCCTGCTCGATCTCGCTCTGCCACTCGCTCGAGGACCAGCGGCCGACCGAGCCGGTGCCCTCGCAGAAGTGGCCGTTGAAGTGCGTGCCGATCTCGTGGCCCTCCAGCCAGGCGAGGCGCACCTGCTCCAGGGTGGCTTGCACATGGGCGTCGGTGAGATAGCCGATCGCGCTGGCACCCACCGGGTTGCGGGGCGGGCGGTACAGGTGCCTGCGCGACTCGGGAAGGAGATAGATCCCGGACAGGAAGAAGGTCATCTTCGCGCCGTGATCGGCGGCCAGCCTCCGGAACCGCGCGAACAGCCCGGTGTCCAGCTCCCCCGCCCCGTCCCACGAGAAGATCACGAACTGCGGCGGTTCGCTCCCCGGCTCCATCCGCTCCGGCGGGGCCGGCTGATGCGGCTGCGTCCCGGTGTCGGCGGTCGAGCCGTCGCCGATCAGGCGTACGGGCGGCCGCGCGGGCCTGCGCGGAGGATCCGGGGCCCGGTGCGCGCCGGGATGGGCCGACGGCGCCGGCGGGGCCGGAGCGCGCCCCCGGGAACCCTGTGCCTGCGTCAGGCCGACCGCGGCCGCGCCCGTCACAGCGGCGGCTGCGGCACCCAGCCCCACCATCCCGCGTCGACTCACCCCGCTGAACTCGCCCATACAGGCTTGTTCCATGCACGGCCCGCGCTCTCCATCTAATCAGGTGGTATTCACGCGGACGGCGCACGCACGAGACCCGCCGACGGGCCCCGTGCGCCTACGCCCCGAACCCCTTGGACCCGCCCTTCACCGGCTTCGCCCCGGCCAGCAGATGCGCCGGCACCAGATCCCGGGCCGGCTCGGTGTAGCCGACCGCCACGATCCGGTCCCCGTCGTACGTGAACGAGGTCAGCGAGGCCAGCGTGCACTGCCGCTTGCGCGGGTCGTGCCACAGCCGCCGCCGCTCCACGAAGCTCCGTACGATCCAGATCGGCAGCTGATGGCTCACGCACACCGCCTCATGCCCGCGCGCCGCGTCCCGCGCCGCGTCCAGGGCCGCCTTCATGCGCACGACCTGGTCGACATACGGCTCGCCCCAGCTCGGCTTGAACGGGTTCACCAGGTACTTCCAGTTGGCCGGGTTCTTCAGCGCCCCGTCGCCGACCCCGAAGGTCTTGCCCTGGAAGATGTTCTCCGCCTCGATCAGCCGGTCGTCCGTCGCCGTCTCCAGGCTCCGTACGGCCGCGATCGGCGCCGCCGTCTCCTGCGCCCGCTCCAGCGGCGACGCCACGACGTGCGTGATGTCCCGGCCCGCCAGGTGCTCGGCGACCCGGTCGGCCATCTTCCGGCCCAGGTCGGACAGGTGGTAGCCCGGCAGCCGCCCGTACAGCACGCCGGAGGGGTTCTCGACCTCGCCGTGCCGCATCAGGTGGACGACAGTGATCTCGCTCATACGGTGGCCTCCGCAGCGGCTCGGGCGGCAGCGGGAAGGGCTGCGGCGATGCGCTCGATCGCGGCGGCGTCGTGCGCGGACGACACGAACCACGACTCGAACGCGGAAGGCGGCAGATAGACGCCCTGGGCGAGCATCGAGTGGAAGAACCCGGTGAAGCGGAAGGCTTCCTGCGACTTGGCGAGGCCGTAGTCGGTGACCGCCTCGTCGGTGAAGAACACCGAGAACATGTTCCCGGCGCTCTGCAACCGGTGCGCGACGCCCTCCTTGCTCAGCGCCTCGCTCACCAGCCCCGACACCTCCGCCGCGACCCGGTCCACCGTCTCGTACACCGCGTCGTCCAGCAGCCGCAGCTGCGCCAGCCCGGCCGCCGTCGCCACCGGGTTACCGGACAGCGTGCCCGCCTGGTAGACCGGACCGGCCGGCGCGAGGTGCGCCATCACATCGGCCCGGCCGCCGAAGGCCGCGGCCGGGAAGCCGCCGCCCATGACCTTGCCGAAGGTCATGAGGTCGGGCGCGACACCGTCGATCCCGTACCAGCCGGCCTTGCTGACCCGGAAACCGGTCATGACCTCGTCGGAGATGTACAGCGCGCCATTGTCCCGGCACAACTCGGCCAGTCCGGCGTTGAACCCGGGCAGCGGCGGCACCACGCCCATGTTCCCCGGCGACGCCTCCGTGATCAGGCACGCGATCTCGCCCGGGTGCGCCGCGAACGCCGCCCGTACGGCTTCAAGATCGTTGTACGGCAGCACAATCGTGTCGCCGGCCTGCGCCCCCGTCACCCCCGGCGTGTCCGGCAACCCGAAAGTGGCAACCCCGGAACCCGCCGCCGCCAGCAGCGCGTCCACATGACCGTGGTAGCACCCCGCGAACTTGACCACCTTCGCCCGGCCCGTGAAGCCGCGCGCCAGCCGGATCGCCGACATCGTCGCCTCGGTCCCCGACGACACCAGCCGCACCTGCTCCACCGGCGCCACCCTGGCCACGATCTCCTCGGCCAGCTCGACTTCACCCTCACCCGGCGTACCGAAGGACGTACCCCGGGTGACCGCGGCCTGCACCGCCCCGATCACCTCCGGGTGCGCATGGCCGAGGATCATCGGGCCCCACGAGCAGACGAGATCGACATATTCGCGGCCGTCCGCATCCGTAAGGTACGGACCGGTACCGGACACCATGAACCGGGGCGTACCGCCCACGGCGCGAAAGGCGCGAACCGGCGAGTTCACACCTCCCGGCGTCACGGCCGACGCTCGGTCGAACAAGGTCTGAGAAACTGGCGCTTCGTACGCGTACGGATAGCTCACAAGCACATGCTCTCAAATGCTGGAGGCGACGGGCGTTGCGCGGTCAGGTATCGACCGTGCATCTGAGACGATGATCGGGTTGCGCGGTTGGGTCTGCGGATGGTCGGGTAGTGAAATGCAGCGCGGTGGCGAGCTGGGCGATGGTGCGGGCGACGACCCAGAGCCCGAACCTGCCCGCCCCCCGGGACGCCGTCGTCGGCCATCGGCCGACAGCGAACAAGCCGCAGCACAGAGTGGGAGCAGGGGTGGCCGAGTGGGGGTGACCTACAAGTACTTCGGTGCGCCCGACGGCGCCACCGCCGCCCGGGTCCCGATCTCCATGCGTCCCGAGGAACTCGGCGGCGACGAGCTCGGCCAGGGCATGTACACCAAGGTCAAGCCGGAGACCATGGCCGCCATGGTCCTCACCGGCATCGAAGGCATACCCCCGGCCAAGGTCCCGCCCCTCGAACTCGTCGTCCTCCACCCCGACTACGCCGTCGTCAAGCTCCCCATATCCGTCGTCGAGCCCCTCCGCAAAGCCGGCGAGGAAGCCCTAGGCGCCGCCGCCTTCATCTGGTCCACCGTCCCCGACCGGCGCGGGCCCCGGGACGCGTTCGTGATCTACGAGATGCTCCACGAGTGGCAGGACTTCGCCCAGCGCTGCCACGAGAGCGGCCACCAGCTCTACTGCCTGGTCTGGCCGTGACCCAGGGCGGCGTCCCCTGGTGGGAAGCCGCCCGGTACATCCTCGGCTGCTGGCTGCTCTGCGGGCTCGGCTATGTCGTCCTCCGCCTCATCGGCGACCCGACGCTGGAAGTGGCCTTCCCCCTCGTGATGGTCCTGGGTCAATGGTTCATGCTCCGCCACCGCTACTGGATCCCTGGCGCCACAGCGGGCTTCGCCGGCTCACTCACCGTCCTCGTCCTGGTCGACCTGCTACGGCCGCACCTGGACAAGATCACGGCAGACACCCTGAGCACGGCAGCCGGAGCAACGGTCTCCGTACTCGTCTTCACCGCGGCATCGCGCCTGGCCCGCCGGGCGCAAGCCCAGGTCAGGTGACCAGCCGCCGCCCCGCGAATCCGGCGCGGGCGAGCCGTTCGTACGCCTCCTGCACCTCGCCGGGCACGGCCTGCTCGATGGCGAAGCCGCGCTTCGGGTACTCGATCACCCGCTGGAAATCGCCCAGCATCATGCCGATCAACGGCCTGGCCTCCCCCATCGACCTGACGTAGTCCTCGAACCCCACGGCGGCCGACGCGCACACCACCTCGACCTCGGGCCACTGGGCGCGGCAGGTGGCGAAGGCACGCCGCTCCATGGGCGGCATGGAGATCAGCAGCACGGAACGCGGCCGGATTCCGGCGGCGTTGATCACCTCCCGCGAGAAGGTGATGTTCTGCCCCGTGTTGCTCGCTGCGGGTTCCAGCAGGATCGCCTCGTCCGGGACGCCGAGTTCGAGCGCGCGCTCCCGGAAGTGCACGGCCTCACCGCGCGGAAAGCGTGCGGCCGTGCCAGGGCTGTTGCCGCCGGTGAAGACCAGAGCCGGAAACAGGCCCGCGTGGAAGAGCCGGGCCGCCTCCGAGGCGACGCCCAGGTCCCGGCTGCCCAAGGCGATCGCCACATCGCAGGGGCGCGGCTCGTGCCGCATCCGCTGGTAGTCCCAGATCAGCCGCGCGTCACGCCAGTTGTCCTCACTGATCACGGACGCCACTCCCAGCCGGTAGTCCCGCCACCGCCGGGCGGCGAACAGCATCCGGCTGGTCCATGCGTCCGGTTCGGCACCGGCGATCTCATCCCAGACCCGCGTGTTCGCCGCCGCGAACGCGTCCACAGCCTGGGGATGGGCGGCGCCCCAGGCGGGGATTCGCGCGGCCCAGGCCTCTGCCTCGGCCGGGGTGTGGCCTCCGGCAACCAGCCAGATCACCCAGTAGCCCGCGTCAAGCCACGCGGCGCCGCGTGTGGCCCAGCCCCAGTCGACCAGGTGAGCTCGGTCGGTGATCAGCAGGTTGCGGTTGTTCAGGTCGGTGTGCAGCAGGCTGTCGCCCGCGAAGTACGCCAGCACCGCCGGGTCGTCGACGTACGCCGCAAGCCGCTGCTCGGCCCGGCGCAGCGGGATGTCGGGGCAGGGGATGTCCGCGAGTTCGCGCAGGGCCTGGGCGACCTTGGGGAGATCCGGGGAGCCGGGGCTGTAGTCGGCGTGATGACCGTCGATGGGCGCGAAGCCGAGGATGTTCCAGCCCTCGGTGTCGAGGTGCCACAGCAGGCGCGGCCCAAGTGCCTGCACGTACGAGTTGATCCCGGCTTCGCGCTGCTGGGTCCACACCCGTCGGTGGTCGCTCCGCAGTCCTTTGAGGAACACGCTGCCGGTAGCGGTGTGGATTCGGGCGGACAGTGCGCTGTTGAGACCGGCCGAGATCGCCTCCACCCTGATGACGTGGCCGGTACGGGCTTCGACGGCGGCACGAACGGATTCGGGAAGTTCATCGAAGGAGACCGGTGCGGATGCCATAGCAGCAGACTCCCAGCTGGACAGCAGGGTGCGCCTTCACAAGGGGGTGAGACGTCATCCGTGCTCCACCTTCGGTGGCATCGGAGGGTCTGCTTGGATCTGCCTATGACGGAGTGGTCGCAGCTCAGCGATGCATACGGTTCCGCGGAGGGTGTCCCGGCCCTGCTCGACCGGTTCGAGGCCGATCCGCCGGGTGTGTGGTCCGAGCTGATGGACCGGCTTTGCCCGCAGCTCGACACGGCCTTCTCGGCGAGCTTCGCGGCATTGCCCCGTCTGGTTGAGATCGCCGCGGGCCGGGAGCCCGCAGAGCGCCACTGGGTTCTGTTCGCGGCAGGCCCGATCGTGGCGAGTGCGCGCCGCTCTGTCGATGGCACCACGGTCCGCGAGGTCTACTCATCGCAGCTGGCGGACCTTGCGCGCCTCACGGATCAGTGCCTGCGTCTCCCGTGGGATACGGAGGACTACCTCTCTCTGCTCCAGACCGCGCTGGCCTTCGAGGATGTCGAGGTCTGGGACGAGCACTTGGACAGCCTGTGGCAGGGCGAGTACGAGATCGAGTGCCCGCACTGCGCTGTGAGCCTGTTTGTGGTGATCAGCGAGGACGAGTGCTTCTCGTGCAGCG
This sequence comes from Streptomyces sp. NBC_01537, assembly GCF_045040445.1. Lineage (NCBI taxonomy): Bacteria > Bacillati > Actinomycetota > Actinomycetes > Kitasatosporales > Streptomycetaceae > Streptomyces > Streptomyces sp. NBC_01537. The sequence goes on from NZ_CP109392.1 coordinate 4,070,149, forward strand.
ATGACTACGCACTGCGTGAGGTCGAGAAGACACGGCTGCGGCCGGCTGATCCGGTGGGGCTGCGGGGCCTGGCGGAGCGCTTGCATGGCCGGGCCCTTGCCGATGGCCGGCCCATGGTTGCCCGGAGGCTGTTGTATCTGTTCGGGGAAGCCGCCTGCACTGACTGCGGAACGGTGTTGTCGGTCGCCGACCGGGTAGTCGCCAACGCGATGCCGGACCGGTGAGCATGGCCTGTTGACTCGGGAACGGTGCGGTCCTCGTCGAACTTGTCAGGAATGTGTTTGCGTCATGCGAACCAGGCGTGCCGGGAGGGCATCAAGTACAAGAGTGGCGCCTGTGACGGGGAACGACATGACGAGTGAGGGAAGTTCATACCGGACGGACGCGGAAGGAGGGGAGGCGGCCGACTGTGTGGTGATCTCGCTGGACAGGGAGCGGAGCAGGCCGTTGTTGCGCGACATGCGCAGAACGCAGGCCCTGCCGCCGGTGGTCCACGCGTGGGGAGTGAACCAGGCGTACGCGGAACTGCTGACGCGGGCGCGGCCGCTGGCGATCCTGGACGTGCCGCACCGGGAATGCGCTCCGGACGTCGAACGCAGGGTGGCGGCTCTTCGCCGGCTGGCGCCGGTCGTTGTGCTGCTCCCGGAGGGGGCCGATACGGCGGCCGTTCTGGACGCGGGGGCCACGAACGTGCTGGCGCGGGACATGCCGGTGGAGGAACTGGCGGTCAGGCTGGCGGCGGACAGGCGCTGGGTGGCGGCGCATGAGCCGTACGCGCCGCGCGAACTCCCGCGGGAGCTGCTCGCGCATCCGGCGTCGCAGCGGGTTCTGCTGAGCCTTTTGCTCTTCCAGGACGTAACTCGGTCGTGGTGTTGTCACGATCTGATGCAGCTGCTGGGATCTGCCGGCCAGCCGATGAGCCGGGCAGCGCTGTACGCGCGGATGCTGCGGCTGGAAGGGCCCCTCGGGCGGCTCGGGCTGGTGCTGCGACGGACGGGCGGCTGGGGGCGTACTGGCTATTCGGCCGTCCCCGCGTCCGCATCCGTACCGGTCACCGCCCCCACCATCACCCCCGTCCGCCGGATCAGGGTGGCGTAAAGGGAGTTCGGCCGGGACAGGCCCTACCGGTGCGCGGTGACGTTGGCGGTCAGCCGGCGCAGGAGGGACATGACCAGGGCGGACTCCTCGGGGGCGAGGCCCATGGCGTCGCCGATGGCGGAGGGGACGGCTCGGGCACGGTCGCGGAGGGCGAGGCCGTGGTCGGTGAGGGTGACCTCGACGGACCGCTCGTCGTCGGGGCGGCGTCGGCGGCGGACGAGGCCGTTGGACTCCAGGCGCTTCACGAGAGGGGTGAGGGTGCCGTAGTCGAGCTGGAGGGCGGCGCCGAGGTCCTTGACGGAGACGGCGGAGTGCTCCCAGAGGACGAGGAGGACGAGGTACTGGGGGTAGGTGAGGCCGAGCTCGTCCAGGAGGGGGCGGTAGCGGTTGGTCACGGCGCGGGAGGCGGCGTAGAGGGCGAAGCAGAGCTGGTCGTCCAGGAGCGAGGAGCCGCCCGGCTGGACCTGGCCGGCGGTGTCGGTGACGCTCATGAAGGCCCCCTTCCTTCTTCCCTGTGTTCCTTGTCTTCATCGTACTTGATTACTTTGCCGCGATTACCTTGTGCACGAGGTAATCGTGTCATAGTCTTTGGCGTGCAAGGTACGACGCACCGCAACACCGAGGAGCCCGAGATGTCCGAGCACACCCCCGCGCAGCCCGTACTGGAGCCGGCCGCCGCCGCGTTCGCCGAGGCGACCGCGAATCCGCCGTACCTGTTCGACCTGGGCCCGGCCGAGGGCCGCAAGACCGTCGACGAGGTCCAGTCCGGGGAGATCGCCAAGCCCGAGGTCGACGAGGAGTGGATCAGCGTCGCCGGTGGCCCGACCGGATCGGTGCGGGCGCGGATCGTCAGGCCGAAGGGCGCCACCGGCACCCTCCCGGTGATCCTCTACATCCACGGCGCGGGCTGGGTCTTCGGCAACGCGCACACCCACGACCGCCTGGTGCGCGAGCTGGCCGTCGGCGCCGGCTCCGCCGTGGTGTTCCCCGAGTACGACCTCTCCCCCGAGGCCCGGTATCCGGTCGCCATCGAGCAGAACTACGCCGTCGCCCAGTGGGTCGTACGCGAAGGGGCGTCCAAGGGCCTGGACGGCGCCCGGCTGGCCGTCGCGGGGGACTCCGTCGGCGGCAACATGTCGGCCGCGCTGACGCTGATGGCCAAGGAGCGCGGCGACGTCCCGCTCGTCCAGCAGGTGCTGTTCTACCCGGTCACGGATGCGAGCTTCGACACCGGCTCGTACGAGCAGTTCGCGACCGGCTACTTCCTGCGCCGCGACGCCATGCAGTGGTTCTGGGACCAGTACACGACCGACGAGACCCAGCGCGCCGAGATCACCGCCTCCCCGCTGCGCGCCACCACCGAGCAGCTCACCGGCCTGCCCCCGGCACTGGTGATCACCGGCGAGGCCGACGTACTCCGCGACGAGGGCGAGGCCTACGCCAACAAGCTGCGCCAAGCCGGCGTACCCGTCACCGCCGTCCGCTACCAGGGCATCATCCACGACTTCGTCATGCTCAACGCCCTGCGCGAGACGCACGCCGCCGAAGCCGCGATCGCGATGGCCGTCGCAACCCTGCGCTCGGCGCTCGGCACGGATTAGCGCGCGGGCGACGGGCGGCGGACCGCGACCCGGCGGCCGCCGGGTCGCATACCGGCAACGATCGGGTCACAGCCCGATCGCGCAGCTCGCGGTACCAGCATCGTTCTACGCGCGGGGAATCGGAAACGTGCAGCTAACAACAGGTGCACCCGGCTGCAACACCGCGTCCTTAATGTCCTCTGACCCGCCGGGTGCACCCGGCTCCGGAAGGGACATGCGCTATGACCAGCTTTGACAGAAACCTCCTCGCCTCCGACCGCCGGCTTTTCCTGAAGCGCGGCCTTCAGCTCGGTGGCGCCGCTCTGCTCGGCGCCCCGCTGCTCGCCGCGTGCGGGTCGGACTCGGACTCGACGTCCTCGACGTCGGCGTCCGGTTCGAAGAGCTTCGGTGAGCTGACGCTGCGCCTGTCCTGGATCAAGAACGTCGAGTTCGCGGGCAGTTACATAGCCGACAGCAAGGGCTACTACACCGCCGAGGGCTTCTCCAAGGCCACCCTGATCGGCGGCGGCCCCTCCGCCACGCCGATGGAGACCGATGTCGTCACCAAGAAGGCGCTGTTCGCGATCAGCGGCCCGGACATCACCGGTGCGGCGATCTCCAAGGGTGCGCCGCTGAAGATCATCGGTGCGCAGTACCAGAAGAACCCGTTCTGCGTCATGTCGATGACGAAGAACGCGATCACCAAGCCGGAGGACATGTACGGCAAGAAGATCGGCGTCCAGGCGAGCAACGAGTCCGTGTGGGCGGCGTACATGAAGGCCGCCGGGCTGGACGAGTCGAAGATCACCAAGGTGCCGGTGCAGTTCGACCCGCTCCCGCTGACCCAGGGCACCGTCGACGGCTGGTTCTCCTTCGTGACGAACGAGCCGAACACGCTGCGCCTGAAGGGCTTCAAGGTCTCCACGATGCTGCTCGCGGACACCGGCTACCCGCTGGTCTCGGAGACGTACTGCACCCGCCAGGACACCATCGACAAGCAGCCCGAGCTCGTCAAGGCCTTCCTGCGCGCGGAGATCAAGGGCTGGAAGGCCAGCGTCGCCGACCCGGCGCTCGGCGCGAAGCTCGCGGCGGAGACGTACGGCAAGGGGCTGGGCCTGACGACCAAGGAGCAGACCCTTGAGTCCACGGACCAGAACGCGCTGGTCCTGACCGCGGACACCAAGAAGAACGGCCTGTTCACGGTTACGGACACGCTGATCGAGGAGAACATCAAGACGCTGGCGTACGGCGGCCTCAAGATCACGGCGGACAAGCTGTTCGACTTCTCCCTCCTCGAAGCGGTCTACAAGGAGGACCCCAGCCTCATCTGAGGCACAGCACGGCACCCGCGCCCGCACCGAACAACAGAGGTCAACAACGTGATGAGTACCGCAGCCGCAGCCCAGGGAGCAGAAACAGGGGCCGGGCCCGAGGCAGGGACCGGGCTGTCCCTGCGCGGGCTGAGCAAGGAGTTCAAGCTCGGCCGGAACAGAGTGCCGGCCCTGGACGGCGTCGACCTGGACACCACCGAGGGCCAGTTCCTCGCGCTGCTCGGGCCTTCCGGCTGCGGTAAGTCGACCGTTCTGCGGATCCTCGCCGGGCTCGACAGCCCGACCTCCGGCACGGCGCTCGTGCACGGCGAGGACCCGGAAGCGGCCCGCAAGCGGCACCACCTGGGCATAGCCTTCCAGGACGCCGCGCTGCTGCCGTGGCGCTCTGTCGCCGCCAACATACGGCTGCCGCTGGAGATCAGCGGCATCAAGCCCGACCCGGCGGCGATCGCCGACCTCATCAAACTGGTCGGCCTCGAAGGCTTCGAGAAGGCCCGCCCCGCCCAGCTGTCCGGCGGCATGCGCCAGCGCGTCGCCATCGCCCGCTCCCTGGTCGTCGACCCCAAGGTGCTGCTGCTCGACGAGCCCTTCGGCGCCCTGGACGACATGACCCGCCAGCGCCTCAACCTCGAACTCCAGCGCATCTGGCAGGCCCGCGCGGTGACCACCCTGCTGGTCACCCACTCCATCAACGAGGCCGTGCTGCTCAGCGACACCGTCGCCGTCATGTCCCCCCGGCCCGGCCGCATCGTGGAGGTCGTCACCATCGACCTGCCCCGCCCCCGCACCCCCGAGATGATGCGCTCCCCCGAATTCCACGCGTACGCCGACCAGTTGTCGGAGCTGCTCTTCGGGCGGATCGATTCCTCCGAGACGGCCGACGCGCCGGAGGCACTGTGAGTACGCGGCGTTCCGCCTGGACCGGCGGGGCCGTCGGCATCGTGGCCCTGATCGGGGCGTGGGCGCTGCTGTCCACCACGGTCGTCACCACCGCCGACGGTGTGCCCACCCCATGGGCGGTGGTGTCCAGCGTCTTCGACGACGGCTGGACCTTCTACAGCCCGCACATCGGCCAGACCGTCAGCGAGGCCCTCACCGGATACCTCATCGGCAACGGCCTGGCCCTGGGCCTGGCGGTGCTGGTGCTGCTGGTGCCGGTGCTGGAGCGGGTGATCACCCAGATCGCCGTGGCCTCCTACTGCCTGCCCATGGTGGCGATCGGCCCGATCCTGTCCCTCGTCCTGGACGGCGACAAGCCGATGTCGGCGATGGCCGGACTCTCCGTCTTCTTCACCACCCTCATCGGCGCCCTGCTCGGGCTCCGCTCGGCCGACCCGGCCTCCCTGGACCTGGTACGCGCCTACGGCGGCGGCCGCTGGCAGCAGATGCTGCGGGTGCGCCTGATCGCGGCACTGCCCAGCACCCTGGCCGCACTCAAGATCGCAGGCCCCGCCGCACTCCTCGGCGCGATCATCGGCGAGTACCTCGGCCGCGTCGACAGCGGCCTCGGCATCGCCATGACCATCGCCCAGCAACAGCTCGACGTGCCCCGCACCTGGGGCATCGCCCTGGTCTCGGGCGCGGTGGCAGGCGTCGCGTACGGCGTGGTCGGGCTCATCTCCCGCTACGCGCTGCCGTGGTCGCGTACGACGACAGTGGAAGGCGGGGGCGCATGAGCACCGCAACGGAAAACCCGCCCGCACTGCGCTGGGCGGTCAGCGCGCTGCGCCCCTTTGTGAACGTGGTCGTGACGATGGCGGCCGTCATCGTCCTGTGGATCATCTTCCTGGAGGTCTACGACCTCGATCCGCTGGTGGCCAAGTCGCCCATCGACATCTACCACTACCTCTTCTCGGGCGCGGACGCGGGCGCCCACCGCTCCCTGGTCTCCTCCGGCCTGGGCCGCACGCTGCTCGACGCCGGGCTGGGCTTCGTCGCCGGACTCATCGCGGCCGTCGTCGTGGCGGTCGTCTTCGTCCTGCTGCGCAGCGTGGAGCAGGCCCTGCTGCCGATGGCGGTCGTCGTACGGTCCGTGCCGCTGGTGGCGCTGACCCCGCTCATCACCCTCATCTTCGGCCGCGGCCTGATGGCCACCACTGTCATCAGCGGCCTGATCGTCTTCTTCCCGGCCCTGGTCACCATGACCTTCGGCCTGCGCTCCGCCTCCCGCCAGGCGGCCGATCTGTGCCGCGCGTACGGCGCCGGGGGCTGGACGATCGCCCGCAAGGTGATGCTGCCCAGCGCGGTCCCGGCGTTCTTCGCCAGCGCCCGCGTCGGGGTGCCGGGCGCCCTGATCGGCGCGATGCTCGCGGAGTGGCTGTCCACGGGACAGGGCCTGGGCTACGCGATGCTCAAGGACTCCTCGACCTTCGACTACGACCACCTGTGGGCCTCGGTCGCCGTCCTCACCGCCGTATCCGCACTGGCGTACAACATCATCGCGGCCATCGAGACCGTGGCCCTGGCCCGCTTCGCGCCGAACATCCGCACAGGTTCGTGACCCGGTTCATGACCCGTTCCATCACCGGGGTGGATCTGCGGATCGGCCCGGCGCTCGTCGTACCCGTCACCTCGGCCCCGTTCCTGGGGTGGGTCGAGGTGACGGGCGGCGAGATCGTCCATCTGGGGCCGGAGCCGACGGCCGGGCCCGCCGCCGAGACGTACGACGCGGCGGGCCGCATCGTCATCCCGGCCTTCGTCAACACCCACTGCCACACCAGCCAGCAGCTCGGCCGCGGCCTCGCCGACGACGTCGATCTGCTGACCTGGCTGCACAAGCGCATCTGGCCGTACGAAGTCGCCCTGGACGAGCGGGACAGCGAGGTCTCCGCTCTCGCCTGCGCCGTCGAGCAGATCCGCAACGGCTGCACGCTCGTCGCCGACCCCGGCGGCCGCCATGTCGACGGCATGGCCCGGGGTCTGGCCACCGCCGGCATCCGGGCGCTGCTCGGCCGCAGCACCATGGACGACGGCGACGGCCGCCCGCCCGCCGACCGCGAGACCACCGCCGAGGCCCTGGCCCGGCAGGACGAGCTCGCGAGCCGCTGGCACGGCGCCGCGGACGGCCGGCTGCGCTTCTCGTACACACTTCGGACCCTGTTCAACGTCTCCGACGAGCTGATCACGGCCACCGTCGAGCGCGCCCGCGCGCTGGGCACCGTCGCCCAGATGCACGTAGCGGAGATCCCCGAGGAGAACGCCTACGCCCGCGCCACCCGGGGCACCTCCACCGTCCGCCACCTCGACCGCCTCGGCGCTCTGGGGCCGGACCTGCTCGCCGTGCACGCCGTCTGGGTCGACGACGAGGAGATCGGCCTGCTCGCCGAGCGCGGGTGCCCGGTCTCCCACAACGCCGCCTCGAATCTGAAGATCCTCGGCACGCCCCGGATTGCCGACATGGTCGACGCGGGCGTGGTCGTCGGCCTCGGCACGGACGGCGCGCCCTCCAACAACCGCATGAGCGTCATCGACGAGATGTGGCTCGCCTCGATCGTCCAGAAGGGCCTGCGGCGCGACCCCACCGCCCTGCCCGCCGCCGCCGTCCTGCGGATGGCCACCATCGACGGCGCCCGGGCTCTGGGCCTCGGTCACCTCGTCGGCTCCCTCGAACCCGGCAAGCGCGCCGACCTGGTCGTCGTCGACCCCCGTACTCCGAACTTCGCGACCGCCGCCGATCCGGTCTCGGCTCTGGTCACCGCTCTGAAGAGCGAGAACGTCGAATCCGTGCTCTGCGACGGGGAGTTCCTGCTGCGGCACCGCGTACTGACCCGCGTCGACGAGGCCGAGGTCCTCGCCGAGGCCGCCGCCCGCGCCGCGGCGGTGCGCGAACGCGCGGGGCTGGTCTTCTAAGGCCCCAGATCTCAGGCGGGCCCCAGGTAGGAGTGGAAGACGTTGTCCGGGTCGTAACGCTTCTTCAGCGCGCCCAGGCGCTCCCAGTCGGCCGGGGCGAAGGAGCGGGCGGCCCGGGAGGCGTCGGCGGTGAGGTCGGTTTCGGCGATGTAGTGGCCGGTGCCCAGCGGTTCGACGGCGTGCATCGTGTCGCGGAGCCAGCCGATATTGGCCGCGTCGTCGGCGGGGTCCTCCCAGATGGCGTACGGGACGGCATAGCTGGCGCCCAGGACGGAGAAGGCCATGGCGTCGGCGCGGGTCCGCTCCGGGGAGGCGGGGGTGACCGGGGCCAGGACCAGGGACTTGGCGGACGGGGCTTCGGCGACGGCGTCGGCGAAGCGCGCGAGGAGGGTCTCGTAGTCCGCGTCCGACCACAGGGTGTCGGCGACACAGCGGTGATCGGCGGGCCAGGCGGTGCCGGCGCCGTCGTAGAGCTCCTCGAACGTGACCGGGGCGGGCGCCTGGTGTGAAAGGGCCGCGATGGGGCAGGCGGCGAGGGGCTCAAGGGCCTGGAGCGCCTCCGCGGGCGAGCCGGAGAAGGCGGTGGCAGCGACGGTGATCACCTTGCCCTCGGGCGCGGTCGCCAGGACGTACGTCAGCTCGACGCTCGGGGGCAGCGCGGCGGCGGCCCCGGTGGCCCAGCGCATCACCGGGCGGGTCTGCGAGAGCGGGAAGACGTACGAGGTCGTCAGGATCGTGGCGGAGGCCGGATGCAGGCCGAGGCGGAAGCCCGTGACGACGGCGAAGAAGCCGGGCCCGGCGCCGCGCACCGCCCAGAACAGGTCGGGGTGGTGCTCGGCGTCGCAGGTGACGGACTCGCCGTCGGCGGTGACCGCTTCGACCTGCTGGACGCTCGCGCAGGCCGGGCCGAGCTCGGTGCCGTTCCAGCCGAGGCCGCCGCTGAGCAGGTAGCCGCCCACCGCGACGGATCCGCAGTGCCCGGTGGGGAAGGCCAGCCCGTGCGGGGCGAGGCGGCCGACGAGGTCCCGGCCCGTGACGGCGGGCTGCACCGTGGCCGTCCGGGCGGCCGGGTCGATGTCCGTACCTCTCAGTTCGGACAGGTCGATCAGCATGCCGCCGTCGCGCAGCGGCGAGCCGCACCAGCTGTGGCCGCCGGACCGCACCGCGATCCGCAGGCCCTCGGCCCGGGCCTGGTTGACGGCCGCCGCGACGTCGCCCGCCGAGGCGGCGCGGACGATCACCTCGGGGAAGCGGTCCGGCTTGAGGCCGTTCCAGAGCACGGCCTCGCGGACCGCGTCGTATCCGGGGTCGCCACGGCGCACGTTCATCAGTGGGTGGTCAGGCCGAAGATGACGATGGACAGCACCCAGCACAGAACCACGATCGCCGTGCCCGCCACCTCGACGCGCACGGGGCGGGCCCGGTCGGGCCGGAGCCAGAAGGCCAGGGCCCGGTTCACCAGGGGCATGAGCAGCCAGGTCAGAATGCTGACGCTCAGCACGTTTCCGAGGAACAGGCCCAGATATCCGGGGATGCCCCAGAGCCGGAATTCATGACCCGCGGTCAGATTCAGTCCCATGACGGTCGGATAGAGTGCCAGCACGACGGTCATGGCCTGTTTCCAGTTGGGCGGGGCCTCGTCCGCACCCGCGCCGAAGCGGAACCAGCCGCTGAATGCCGACCCCACCTTGCGGACATCGTAGGCGGAGAAGTAATCGCGCCCCTCTTCCAGAAGCCGCTCCCGGATTCCGGAATCCATCCAGCCTTCGAGATGTTCACGGGTGTCGTACCGGAATACAACCACCCAATGATCCTGGATTCCCTCCACAGGCCTGAACAACTCGCTCCCCATGAAGCCCGGATACTTCTCCTGCGCCTTCAGGATCTTGCCCTGCCAGCGCTCGAAGTCCGCTCCTTTCCCCGGCCGCACATCGTGCGAGATGACCGCCGTGACCCCCTCCTCCGGCTCGGGCGCCGGGACCTCGCCACCGGCCAGGACCTCCTGCTTCGGGGTCCTCTCCAGCAGCGGCCGCACCTCGGCGAGCAACTGCCTACGAGCACCCGAGTCCAGCCACGCGGTGAGCTGCTCCATAGCGGTGAAGCGGAACACCACCACCCACTCGCGCTCCTCACCGGAGTCCGGCGGATAGGTCTCCGTGCCCTCGAACCCGTCGAAGTCCCGCACCACCCGGTTCGTCTTCTCCTGCCAGCGGCGGTATTCCTCGTCGCGACCCTCCCTCACTTTCTGGGAGGTCACGACGGTCGCACTGCCGCTTGCACGGACACCCATACCGCGTAGTCTAGTTCACAGGGGATCCAGATGACCACTTGAGGAATTCGGAAACATTCCGAACCATTCCTCAGCGGCTTCCGAGGCGGAGGTTACGGCATGGGCACCAGTGTTCTTTCCCGCACACCCCACAAGGAATTCCTGACCGAAGCGGTACGACTGGCCACCGAATCCGTGGAAAAGGGCTGGGGCGGCCCGTTCGGCGCCGTGATCACCCGTGACGGCGCAATCATCGCCCGCGGCCAGAATCGCGTACTCCTCACCGGCGACCCGACCGCTCACGCCGAAGTCGAGACCATCCGCAAGGCCGTTCAGGCCCTCAACCCCGAAGCGCCCTCCATCTCCGAGGAGCACCAGAACGAGAGCACCCTCGCCTACATGCCCCGGCCCGACGGATCGCCCGACCCCGTCCCCGAGCGTGCCCGGATGCTCAAGGGCTGCTCGATCTACATCAGCGGCGCCCCCTGCCCGATGTGCATGAGCGCCATCTACTGGTCCCGCATCGACGAGGTCTACTACGCCTCCGATCTCGACGCGACCAGGAAGATCGGCTTCGACGACTCCTTCCAGTACGAGGACTTCCAGAAGCCGCTCGGCGAGCGCCGGATCCACATCGAGCAGATCTACCCCGAACTCGGCGCCGAGGCGTACGCCACGTGGACCGGCAAGCCTGACCGGCACCCGTACTGACCTGTCATTGCGGTGCCGTCTGCCATGGTTGGCGGTTCCGTCCTCAATCGCCGGACGGGCTGGGTTGGCCGTGGGGTCGGGGGCGCCTGCCGGGGTCTCTCTCCTCGGCGCTCGCGACTCTGGCACCTTCAGTCCGTGCCCGGGATCCTCGCTCGTCACCTGCGGGAGAACCCCTCCACCGCCCCCGCCCGGCCAGAAGGGCATCCTCAGCCCGTCCGGGCCTGAGGACCCGTACCCCCCACCGGGCAGTGGCCGCGAGCAGGCCGAAGGGGACGGTGGAGGGATGCGCCCGGAAGCGACGAGCGAGGATCCCGGGCACGAACCCGGCCGACCCAAGTCGCGAGCGCTGAGGACGCAGTCCCGGCAGGCGGCCCCGACCCAGACGAAACGGCAGGCGCACACCGGCCAACCCAGCCCGTCCGGCGCTTGAGGACACGCCCGAAGGGCGTTCGGGGTCCGGGGCGAAGCCCCAGGGGCCCGGGGGCGCAGCACCCGGCGGTCAGGGGCGGTTGACGGAGCGGGTGATGCCCGTGGCGATCGTGGTGGCGAGGATCCAGCCCGCGGCAGTCAGGACGTAGCCGAGCCACTGCGTGCCGGGGGTGGGGGTGAAGGCGGCGCCCTGGCCGAAGCCGACGACGGGGAGGAGGTGGTCGAGGGTGAAGATGACGGGGCTGAAGATGACGGTGCCGGCGTCCTTGTTGGGGGTCGCAGGACAGGCCTCGAAGACGGTGGAGCCGACGGCCAGCAGGCCGAGGAGCCAGGCGCCGGCGCGGGTGGGGCGGTAGCCGTAGCCGACGGTGGCGTCCTGGACGGCGCCCCAGAGGCGGGCGTACCAGGGGAGGGCGCGGTGGCGTACGCGTTCCTTGGCGAGCAGGACCGTGCGGGCCTCGTCCTCGTGGCCGAGGGCGCGGTAGGCGAGGGCGAGTTGCTCGAAGGGCTGGGGTGCGTAGCCGGAGCGGTCGCGGTGGAGCCAGAGCAGGCGCTGCGGGGCGGGGAGCGGGGTCTCGAAGCGGTCGTAGCGCAGGCCGTCGAGAAGGAGATCGGCGGGCCAGGTCGCGGGGTCGTCCTGGATGACGCCGAGGGTGGCGTGGCGGAGGTCGACCAGGCCCTCGGGAGTGTGGGCGGTGCACAGGTCGGTTTCCCTGGCCTGGGCCTGCCGCATGGACAGCGCCGTGGCGCCGGGGGCGGCCAGGTGGGCGTCCCGCAGGCTGATTCGGCCGCCGGAGCGGACCGAGGTCAGGGAGACGCGCCCCTCGACCCGGGTCCCTCCGGCCAGGTGAATGCTTCCCCCCACGTCCAGGCCGTGGGCGCGCAGCGCGGTCCCTCCGGGGTTGCTCAGCCGGGCGTCCCACAGCCGTAGGGTGCGCATCACGGCGGCGCCGGGGACTCGCAACTCCCCCTGCACACGCAGGTCGTTGCCGATGACATCGCCCTCGACCCGCATACGGGATCCGCTCAGCGCGATGCCCCCGGGGTGCGCGATGCGGGCCCCCGTCAGGTCGAGGTCGCCGCCGACCTGGGCGCCGCGCAGCACGACCTCGCCCTCGGCGGTGAAGCCCGAGCGCATCCATATGTGGTCGTCCACCCGGACCCGGTCGGCCGCGAGTACGGGGCGGTCGTCGCCGTCGGGTCCGCAGAGCCGGACGGCGTCCAGCTGGAGTACGCCGGCGATGTGGGCGCCGTCGAGCCGGAGCAGGCCGGTGACCTGGGTGCCGGTGAGGCGGACGTTGCCGTCGATCGAGGCGCTGGCGGCGCCGAGGCCGGCCAGGTGGCAGCTCCGGAGGGCGAGTTGGCGGGTGCGGGCGTGGTTGAGGGTGATCGGGCCGGTGACGTGGCAGCCCTTGAGGGTGATGCGGTACGCGATCTCCGCGTAGTCGAGGTCGAGTCCGCCCTCGATCAGGGCGCCGTCGAGCCGGAGCGCGGGCACCCGGCCGGGGGCGGGGGCCTGCGCACCGCCGAGCAGCAGTTGGGCGAGCACCTCGGCCCGGACGGTGCGCTCCGGGCCCCAGCCGGCGCTGTCGGCGGGGTCGTCCCGTTCCGGGTCGCCGCTGCGCAGGTCGAGTTCGTCGCCGCGCGCGAAGGCCTCGCACACGCGCTGCTCGGTCGCCGTAAGGTCCCGCAGGTCCTCGTCCCGCAAGTCCTCTTCCCGCATGCCGCCCCCGTATGTCTCCCCCGCCCCGGAATGCCGGGGCAAGGATAATTCACACGATCTTCCCCGGTCGTTGGCCGGGGCCGCGCCGGGCACTCCTAGTGTCCCGTCGGGGGGACGGCCACAGCCCGACGACCGGCGATTGCGGGAAGAACCATGTGCGACACGCACCACATACCTGACGGACCCCAACTGGGCGCCAGCCGCCGATCGCTCCTTGTGGGCGCGGGACTGGCCGGCGCCGCCGTGGCCGGGCTGACGGCGATGACGGCGACCCCGGCCGAAGCGGCGGACGCGGCGGACGCGAAGCGCGGCGCCTGGCGGCCGGACACCGACGACTCGCGCTTCACGCTCGTCGTGATGCCGGACACGCAGTACCTCTTCGACGGCGAGAGCCTGCACCCTGCCCCCGTCGAGGCCTCGTTCCGCTATCTGCTCGACCACGCGGAGGACGAGAACATCGTCTTCATGTCCCACCTGGGCGACCTCACCCAGAACGGCCAGGCCGCCGAATTCGCCGCGATAGGCGACGCGTTCCGGATCCTGGACCGCCGCGGCGTCCCGTACAGCGTCGTCGCCGGGAACCACGACATCGCCTCCTCCACGGACGACCAGCGCGGTTCCACCCCGTACCTGGACGCCTTCGGCCCCGCCCGCTTCCGCGATGCCCCGTCCTTCGGCGGCGCGAGCCCGGACGGCTACAACACGTACCACCTCTTCCGGGCGGCGGGGCTGCAGTGGCTGGTGCTGGCGCTGGACTGGCGGCCTTCGGCGGCCGGGATCGCGTGGGCGAAGGGGGTCATCGCCGCGCACCCGCAGGCGCCGGTGATCCTGACGACGCACGAGGTGGTCTACGCGGACGAGTACGGGGACGAGGCGCAGCTCTCCGACCACGGCCAGGCGCTGTGGGACGAGCTGATCGACGGCAGCGACCAGATCTTCCTCACCCTGAACGGCCACTACTGGCCGCCCGCCCGCACCACCCGTAAGAACGCCGCGGGCAACGACACCCACCTGCACATCACCAACTACCAGAACCGCTACTACGGCGGCGCCGCGATGATCCGGCTCTACCGCTTCGACCTCGCCCGGGGCACCATCGACGTCGAGACCATCTCGCCGTGGATCCTGGGCAAGGCCGCGAAGGGGCTCAACGAGCTGGAGCGCGAGGAGATCGAGCTGACGGGCCCGCAGGACCGTTTCAGCGTCGAGATCGACTTCGGGCAGCGCTTCGCCGGATTCGCCCCCGTCGCCCCGCGCCCGGCCCGCCCGGCGGCCCGCATGCTGATCCCCGGCACCGCCGCGTACTGGCGCTTCGACGCCTCCCACGACACCGACCGCGTGGTGGACCTCACCGGCCACGGCAACGACCTCAGCAGGATCACGGTACCGGGCACCGCCGACAGCGCCCTGGCCTGGTCCGACGAGCACCACCCCGACCAGCCGGGTCACGCCAGCCTGTACTTCGGCGGCGACAAGAGCCCGCTGCGCGGCGCGTATCTGCGTACGGCCGACAACGCGCCGCTGAACTCCGCGACCTTCCGCTCCGGCTACACCGTCGAGGCCTTCTTCAAGCTCCCCGCCGACTGGGACAGCGACCGCAACGCCTGGGCCGCCCTCCTCAGCCGCTGGGGCCTGAGCGGCGAGGCCGGAAAGACCGGCGGCGACCCGGACGAGCCGATCGTCACCCTCAGTCTCTCCGGCGACCGCGAGCTGCAGTGGTGCGTCTATCCCCTCAACCTGGACACCTCGGTCACCAACTGGGGCCACGAGCTGCCGCTCGGCGTGTGGTGGCATGCCGCCGTCGTCAACGACGGCCGGCACACCACCCTGTACGTCGACGGCTGCCCGGTGGCCCGGAACCCCTCCACCAGGGCCGTCGGCCTGACCGCGCTCGGCCTGCCCTGGCTGCTGGGCGGCTACGAGTACGGCGGGAAGATCGACCAGATCCTGCACGGCTGGATCGGTGACGTACGCATCGCGGAGCGGGCCCTGAAGCCCGGCGAGTTCATGATTTCGCGCTAGCGGTCAGCGGGCTCTTCGCGCCGCTGAGCGCGAAGTAGAGCAGCCCGGACACGATCACTCCGATGAACCACGTGTACGGGCCCAGGGTCGCGCCGTAGCCCGAGGGCCCGTACACGGGGAGGATGCTGGAGAAGACCGCGCCGATGGCGCCGGCGACGAAGGCGCGGATGTTCCAGCCGCCCTGGAAGCGGAACTCGCCGTTCTCGTCGTAGAGCGCGGGCACATTGATCTGCTCGCGCCGGAGCAGGTAGTAGTCGACGAGGATGACACCGAAGATCGGGCCCATGGTCGAGCCGATGGCGTTGACGAAGCTCGGCGCGTTGTCCCAGGGGTGCAGCGGGTACAGCAGCAGCGCGATGACGGCCGCGATCAGGCCGCCGCGGCGGAAGTCGATGTACTTCGGGGCGACATTGGCGAAGTCGAAGGCCGGGCTGACGAAGTTCGCGACGACATTGATGCCGAGGGTGGCCACCGCGAAGGTCAGGGCGGCGAGCAGCACCAGGAAGACGCTGTCGAACTTGGCCGATATCGCCGCCGGTTCGAGGATGACCTGCCCGTAGACCTTGCTCGCGGCGGCCGTGGTGAGCGCCGCGACCAGCGAGAAGAGGATGAGGTTGACGGGCAGGCCGTAGACGTTGCCCTTGCGCAGCGTGCGCTCGTCGGGCGCGAAGCGCGCGAAGTCGCCGAAGTTGAGGAACAGCGCCGCGAAGTACGTGACCCAGGTCGCCGCGATGGCCGCGATCGCCGCGAAGGAGCCCGGCGTCACATCCAGCCCGGTCGCGCTCTTGGCGAGGGCGGCGAGGTCCTTGGCCGGCATGTCGACGGAGAAGGAGAGCGTGCCCGCCTTGACCGACAGCGCGATCGCGAGGATCAGCATCATCAGCCAGACCGCCGGCCCGGCGAAGTCCTGGAAGCGGCGTACGGTCTCCATGCCCTTGCTGATGATCAGCAGCTGTGCCGCCCACACGGCGAGATAGCAGATCACCTCCAGGCCGGTGTGGCCGAGGAGGTGGGAGTTCTCGTTCAGGTGCTTCGGGCCGTCGTATCTCGTGAGGAACGCGACGATCGCGCCCGCCGCCGCACTGGTCTGCGCCCCGTACCAGAAGGTGGCGACCACGGCCCGCACCAGCGCGGGCACATTCGCCCCGAAGGTGCCGAAGGAGGCCCGCGCGAGCACGGGGTACGGCACGCCGGTCCGCACGCCCGCCTTGCCGATCAGCGTCATCAGCCAGTAGATCACCAGCGAGCCGACGCCGATCCCGATCAGGAACTTGAAGGTGTTGCCTGCGACCAGGAAGAGACTGGCTGCCAGGAAGTAGCCGTACAGACTGTGTACGTCGGACGTCCAGACGTTGAAGATGCTGAACGCGCCCCATTTCCGCTCGGTGGCGGGCGCGAGGTCTTCGTTGTAGAGCCGGGGCGAGTGGTCCGCCGAGGCCGTGGGGGTTGTGGGGGTGTTGTCCGTCGCCGTCATGGCTGCTTCCTCCCGGGTGCTGATGCGTACAGGGAAAGGGCAACCGTTTTCTGCGTCATTCCGGATGAGTTACGGACATGTCAACCAATCCCATCACCCGTCACGGAACGACGCGGGTGTGCGATACGAGCCGCTCGCCGTCGAAGACATGGAAGGTGAACGCGGGCGGCAGGTCGAAGTCGAGGGCGTCGCCCTCGGTCCAGTCGTCCGGCAGGACGCACTCCCCCGGTAGCTTCAGCGTGGACACGACACCGGGCGCCACGACCAGCGGCAGGCCGGCGAAGACGGACGACGCAGCGGTGTGCGCGTGCCCGGCGAGGACCGCCCTCACGTGGGGGTGACGCTCCAGCACCGCCTGGAGGCGGTCGGGGCTCTTCAGCCGGATCGCGTCGACGGACGGCAGGCCGAGGGCGACGGCCGGGTGGTGCATGCCGACGAAGACCGGGCCTTCGGTGCCCGCGAGGGTCATGTCGAGCCAGGCGATGGTCGTGTCGTCCAGATAGCCGTCGTGGCGGCCCGGGATGCTGGAGTCGACGAGGGCGATGGTCAGGCCGTCCAGGCGCAGGACCTGGTTGACCGGATCGCTGCCGGTCTCACCGAGAAGCACCTTGCGGAACTCGGCGCGCGAGTCGTGGTTTCCGGGGCAGACGATGGTGGGCGCGTCGTAGCGCATCGCCTCGCGGGCGATCTCGTACTCCTCGACGAGCGCGTGATCGGCGATGTCGCCGGTGACGACGACCGCGTCGACCGGCTCGGGGAGCCCGTTGATGTAGTCCCGGACGCGCAGCGCGCGCTCCGCGCTCTCGTCGCTGCCGCCGATGTGTATGTCGCTGACGTGGGCAATGATCATGGCTTGAGTCTCGCAAACCGGCGACCCGTTGACCTTGTCCTTGGGGGAAGCCGCAGCATCGGCGCATGAGGAGGAACGTGGGTTCACTGACGATCGGGGAGTTCGCGAGGGCCTCGCGGCTGTCGCCCAAGGCCCTGCGGCTTTACGACGACCTCGGCCTGCTGCCGCCCGCCCGCGTCGACCCCGCCACCGGCTACCGCTTCTACGACCCGGACCAGCTGGAGCACGCCCGGCTGGTGGCCTGGCTGCGCCGCATCGGCATGCCGCTGGCCCGGATCCGCGAGGTGTGCGGGCTGGAGCCGGGCGCCGCGGCCGACGCGGTCCGCGCGTACTGGGCCGAGGTCGAAGCCGACACCGCCGCCCGCAGGGACCTGGCCGCCTTCCTCATCGACCACCTGTCGCAGTCCGGGAAGGAACCCGCCATCATGCCCACCGCCTCTCTCGCCATCCGCTACGCATCCCTCTCCGACCCCGGCCGGGTCCGCGAGAGCAACCAGGACTCCGCCTACGCCGGCTCCCGCCTCCTCGCCGTCGCCGACGGCTACGGCGACCGCGGCGGCCCGGCCGGCGCCGCCGCCATCGAGGCCCTCAAGCGGCTCGACACGGACGCGCTCCCTGCCGGGGAGATCCTCAACGCCCTCGAAGAGGCCGTACGGCGGGCCGCGGACGACCTCGCGGAAGCAGTGGAAGCACCGGAATCGCCGGAAGCTCCGGAATCGCCGGAATCGCCGGAATCCGGCACGACGCTCACGGCGATGCTGCTGACCGGCTCGCAGCTCGCCCTCGTCCACATCGGCGACTCGCGCGCGTATCTCCTGCGCGACGGCGAGCTCTTCCAGATCACCCACGACCACACCCTCGTGCAGTCCATGGTCGACGACGGCCGCCTCACCCCCGAGGAGGCCGCCTCCCACCCCCAGCGCTCGCTCCTCCTCAAGTCCCTGGCCTTCCCGTCCGGGGTCACCCCCGACCTCCGCCTGCACGACGCCCGACCCGGCGACCGCTACCTGCTCTGCTCCGACGGCCTCTCGGCGGTCGTGCCCGGCCCTGAGGTGCAGCGCGTCATCTCGGCCACCGACGATCCCGAGCAGGCCGTCCGCGAGCTGGTGGCCCTGGCCAATGCGGCCGGCGGGCCCGACAACGTCGCGTGCGTCGTGGCGGACGTGGTGGCGCCGGGCTGATCGGTGGGCTGATCGGCAGGCCGACCCGCGGGCCGGTCAGCCCAGGCTGCGGCTCCAGGTCTCGTACGCCTCGGAGTCGTCGGCCCGCGTCCAGCCCCAGGCCCCGTACGCCGCGAGGGCAGCGGCATTCGTCCGCTCGACACGCACCGTGGCGAGCCCCGCGTCGTGGCGGGTGAGCAGTTGCTGCAGCAGCCGGGTGGCGACACCACGTCGGCGGTGGGAGGGGAGCACCATCATCTCGACCACGGTGAAGACCTGGCCGGAGCCCGCGAACTCCTCGTGCCCCGGCCAGGAATCACCGGCGCTCCCCGCGCGGTAGCCGCAGGCGCAGCCGACCAGCGCGCCCGCCTCGCTGGCGATCATCATGTCGAAGCCCGGGTGCTGGACGTAGTCGGCGAAGCGCAGCAGGAAGTCCTGCCGGTCCTGGTACTCCCCGCCGGGCCCGTCGTCGTAGGCCACCTCATACATGTCCGCGAAGGCCTCGCGCTGCCCTTCGGCCTGCCATCTGCTCAGCCGCCGCAGGAAAACCGTCTCCGTCATACGTCTCCTCCCGGCTGCCAGCGCCACCGCGGGCCACTGTCATCGTGACACCACGGGACAGCCCGGGAAATAGCGCCGTCAAGGACCGGACCGGCGACCCGGGCGGGCCCGTTACGCCGGGTGGGGTACGGTGTGGCAGGCGGATCCCATTCGGCTGCGGAGAATCTCCCACCCCGATGAGATGTGTGCTAGTTTGGTTTCAGTTGCAGTTTTGGTACCCATGAACTCTGTGTGCGCCTGACGGGATGTGACCCTCGGGCGCATTTTCGTTTTTACGGCTTTACCGGATGGGGACAACGCGGCGACGCGGGAATGCGCGAGGTGCGTACTCCCGGCAATGCCCCTATCAGAGGAGAACAAAATGGCTACTGGCACCGTGAAGTGGTTCAACGCGGAAAAGGGCTTCGGCTTCATCGAGCAGGACGGCGGCGGCGCCGACGTCTTCGCCCACTACTCCAACATCGCCACTTCCGGCTTCCGTGAGCTGCAGGAAGGCCAGAAGGTCTCCTTCGACGTCACGCAGGGCCAGAAGGGCCCGCAGGCCGAGAACATCATCCCGGTCTGATCGGGACGAATAGCGTCACCTGAAGCTGGGGCTCACACCGCGAGGTGCGGGCCCCAGCTTTTCTTCTTTACGTATACCGGCGTTCATCTTCCCGCGGGCGGCAGCTTGAACTTACGCCCGCACGTGCCCCCTGCACGGCCCGCACCCCGGCCCGTACACCGGCCCTTATCCGGGCCGAAGTAATCCCGATAATCCGCCCCGGTGAATCCGCTCGTGTGATAGACCGGTGATTCGCGCACTTAGGTCCGGTTCCCGCCCCGGCATACGGAATCCCCTCGCGCGCCCCGACCCGCGCGGCTATGTGCGGCCGGGTCCGGCCGCGCTGCCTGCGCGGCTACCTTCACCCGCCGTTCCATGAGAGTCTGGCGACACCGGCAGTCCCCGCCTACCCCTTGCTGAGGCATGATGCGCGTCACCATCGCTCGCCGACACTTCTACATCCACGCGATCGAGGTGGAGCAGGCGATGAGTGGTGTCTCCCCCGAGCCCGTTTCCGGCGCGTCGGTCAAGATCGGTGGCATCACGTACCCGCTCATGCAGGTGGGTGCCGTTGTGACCCGCCAGGACCGGCGCGACTTCAGCGCGGGCGAGGTCATGCGGGCGATGCGGGCGCTGGGTTTCACCGTGGAGAACAGCGGCTCCTGAGCCGCCTGAGCCGCCCGGGCTGTCGGTGGCGCGCGGCATGATGGGGCGATGCTGCCTTCCGCCCTGCGGCCCGCGACCGAGTCGATGACCCTGCTCGTCGCCGCCGTGATCGTCCACGACCGCGAGAACGGCCGGGTCCTCCTCCTGCGGCGCGGCCCCAGCGCCAAGTTCGCCCAGGGCCTGTGGGATCTGCCCACCGGCAAGACCGATCCCGGTGAGCCCGTCACCGCCACAGCCGTACGCGAACTGCGCGAGGAGACCGGCCTGGTCGTCGACCCGGCCGCCCTGCGCCTCGCCCACCTCATACACGGCGCCTGGGGCGTCGAATCCCCCAACGGCTTCCTCACCGTCGTCTTCGCCACCGACCAGTGGTCCGGCGAGCCCCGCAACGCCGAGCCGGCCAAGCACTCACAGGTGCGGTGGACCGACATCGCCGCGATCCCCGAAGAGTTCGTCCCGAGCACCTACGGCGCCCTGCACAGCTACCTCGCCGGCGACTCGGCGGTCTCGCTGCACGGCTGGGACGCCTGACCCCGGCCCGCCTGACCCTGCGGGCACGGAAGACTGGCGTTCATGGCCACCCTCCTGCTCATTCCGATGCTCATCGTCCTCACCCACGTGCTCACCGTCTCCGCCATGGAAACCCGGTTCAAGCGCCTGGAGCGCAAACTCGACAGGGCCCTCAGGCAGCTGGGCGCCCTGGAGCCGCCGCCGGCCGAGCTTGAGGCCGTGTACGTGCACCTGCGCCGCGGCAAGAAGATCCAGGCCATCAAGGCCTACCGGGAGCTGACCGGCGCGGACCTGAGGGAGGCGAAGGCCGCGGTCGACCGGATGGACAGCTGAACGGCTCGCTGAACAGCTCGCGCCGACGGTCCGTATCCATCATCGTCCGAGATCGCCGAGTGACCGACGAGACCGTGAGGACCAGCCGATGAACAGCCACAGCAACCTCTCCTCCCTGCAGGCCCTTCCCGACGGCGAGGCCGAGCTTCAACTGGTCGTCCACCTGCGGTGGGAGGACCTGGCCGCTCTCGGCCGCGAGGCCAGTCGGCTGGCCGTACGGCTCCAGCGGCCGGTCGGCCTCGACGAAGCCGCGACCCAGCACCTCCGCAGCCGCCTCGCTGCTCCGGCCGCGCCCGCGCCGGAACCCGCCCCGCAGGCGGCACCGGCCGCGCCCATCGCCATCACCGCCGGTGCCGGTCTCGGTGCCACCGGCAGCGCCGAGCAGACGGCCCGCCACCGCGTGCAGCAGGTCCCGCAGGTGCAGCAGCCCCAGGCCGCACCGGCGGGTGTGTCGGCCAGCATGACCACCGCTACCACCGCCACCGCTGCCATCACGCCTACGGTCTCCTCGCTCGCAGGCCGCACGCCCCCGCCGGAGCCGACTCTTCCGGGAAGCGCCGCCTGAGACCGGCCTACGGGCCGGTCGCGGCGGCCGCTTCGCACAGCTGGCACTGCCCCTCGGCCGAGTGGGCCGCGAGCGGAATGATCTCCGCGCTCGGCCTGTTGCCCCCTCATGACCGATGATCAGGACAAGCCGCCCACCCCTCAGGCAGAGGTTCCCCAAGTCGCCGAACTGCGGCTGGTGGTGACGGCCGAGGACTATGACGCGGCCCTCGCGTTCTACCGCGACACACTGGGCCTGCCGGAGCGCGCCGCGTTCAGCTCGGACGGCGGACGCGTCACCATCCTCGAAGCCGGCCGCGCCACGCTGGAGATCACCGACCCGCCGCACGCCGCCTACATCGACCAGGTCGAGGTGGGCCACCGCGCCGCCGGCCACATCCGCGTCGCCTTCCAGGTCCCTGACGCAGCAGCGGCCACCCGCCGAGCCGAGCTGGCAGGCGCGACCGTGGTCAAGGAGCCGGTGGTGACGCCCTGGAATTCCCTCAACGCCCGCCTGGAAGGCCCCGCCGGTCTGCAGCTGACCCTGTTCGAAGAGCTGGGCTGAGACTACGGTTCACAGCGTCCGCAGGCCTGCCGGTATGTGCCCGCTGTCGTTCCAGGACAGCAGCGCCGGCAGCCGTCCCGGGGTGTAGCGGATGACCGTCAGAGCCGCATTGCCGTGGTTGAGGCCCAGCCAGCGCCACTTGGGGGCGGCCAGCGCGGCTCGCACCAGCCAACCGACGAGGAAGTTGTGTGTCACGACCAGCTCGTGGCGCTCACTTCCGGCCGGGCCTTCAGCCGGGCCGGTGAACCGCTCCAGCGCCTGAGCCGCCAGCACGGCGCCCTCCTCTCGGTCCTCCTCCGTGACCCACTCCAAGAAGCGCAGCAGATAACCGGCCGAATCCTCGGGCAGCTCGTCCTTGTCCGGCATGTACGGGACGTAGTCCCCGGCCGCCTCGGACCGGCGCAGCGGCACGCCGTCCAACTGCCCGGCTATCAGCGACGCGGTCTGGGCGGCCCGTGCCAGCGGCCCGTGGTGGATGACGGATATCGGCGCGTCCCGGAGCCGCTCGCCGAGCAGCACGGCCTGCCGGCGGCCGGTCTCCGTAAGCCCGCTCTCGTCCGGCAGCGCCTGGCCGTGCCGCGCGAGATACAGATAGCGGGTCGCACCTTCTGTCACGGTCATTTCCCCTTCCCCCCGGTTTCCCTTGCTTTCCCCCTCGGTTCTGTAGACGTAGATCCAAACGGATTCGGTTGCCCGCCATGGGAGGATTCACCCCCGACGACCAGCGGAGGGACGAGCGCCGATGCGCGACCGGACGATCAAGGACTTCCTGGAACAGCTGGCCGCCCGGGTGCCGGCCCCTGGCGGAGGCGCGGCGGCCGCTCTGGCCGCGGCGCAGGGCGCGGCGCTGGTGGGCATGGTCGCCCGTTACAGCACGGGCGAGAAGTACGCGGAGCACCGGGAGACGGTCGAGCGGATCATCGCCGAGAGCGATGAACTGCGCGCCGCCGCCCTGCGGCTGGCCGAGGACGACGCGGCCGCCTTCACCGCCGTCGCGGACGCGTACAAGCTGCCCAGGGCCACCGACGAGGAGAAAGCGGCCCGCTCGGCCGCCATCGCCGTCTCGCTGATCGGCGCGGGGCGCCCGCCCGCCGCCGTGATCGCACTCGCGGAGCGGGTGGTGGTGCTGGCGGCCGAGCTGCTGCCGGTCGGCAACCCCAACGTCATCTCGGACGTGGCCGCCGCCAGCGAGGCGGCCCGTGCCGCCGCGACGACCGCCCGCGTGAACGTCGAGATCAACCTCAGCGGCATCAGGGATGAGCAGGCCCGCGCCGAACTGGGCGCCGCGGCGGGCGCGGTGGACGACATCGCCGCCCTCGCGGGGCACGTCACCGAGGCCGTACGCAAGGAGATCGCCAAGTGAGCGCAGCAGGGGCCGCCGCCGTTCTCTCCGGCAAGGAGCTCGCCGCCTCCATCCGGACGGAGACGGCCTCGCGCGCCGCCGAGCTGACAGCGGCGGGCAGGCCGCCGAAGCTGGCGGTCGTCGTGGCCACGGCGGACGAGTCCAGCGCCTGGTACGTCCGCTCCATCGCGCGGGCGGCGGAGAAGGCCGGCATCGCGTGCGACATCGTCGATCTCGGCGCCGGCGCGAGCGCGGAGGCGATCCGCGCCCGGCTCGCCGGGCTCAGCGACGAACCCGGCGTTCACGGGATCATCCTGCAGACCCCGCTTCCGGACGGGGCGGCGCTGGAGGACCTGGCCTCGGCCATCTCCTTCGAGAAGGACATCGACGGCGCGAATCCGCTCAGCCTCGGGCGGCTGGCGGCCGGGCTGCCGGCCTACGCGCCCGCCACCGCCGAAGCCGTCGTGGCGCTGCTGGACCACCACAAGGTCGAGCTGACCGGCCGCCATGTCGCGGTCGTCGGCCGCTCCACGGTGGTCGGCAAGCCGGCCGCTCACCTGCTCCTCGACCGGAACGCCACGGTCACGGTCTGCCACTCCCGCACGGCCGACCTGGCCGCTGTCACCTCGGCTGCCGATGTCGTGGTCGCGGCCGTCGGCCGCATCGGGCTGATCACCGCAGCCCATGTGCGCCCCGGCGCGGTCGTGATCGACGTCGGCACCAATCCGACGGAGGACGGCGGGCTGGCCGGCGACGTGGACGCGGCGTCGGTGTCCGCGCAGGCAGGCGCGCTGACGCCGGTGCCGGGCGGGGTCGGTCCGGTGACGACAGCGCTGCTGCTCCAGCACACCGTACGGGCGGCGGCGAGCGCTGCCATGTGACTTCCGCCATGTCGGCGCCGCTGTGTGATCCGTGTGAAGGCAGGGGCTGACGGGGCTGTTCGCGCTAGGGTTCGTATGGCAGTCTCATTTTCGTCGTCATCCTCACGACCCGAAGACACGACCGAAGAGAAGAACCTGTGGCGCCTCTGCCCATCACCCTCGCGGCCCGGCTGCTGCCGACCGCCGTGCTGGCCATTGTCGGCTGGTCCATGTCGGCCACCGGCGGTTCCGGCGCGGACGCGCAGAGCCGGACGCCTGGTTCGCCCAACCCGTCGGCCAGTTCCTCCGCCTCCGGTTCGGGCTCGACTTCCAACGCGTCGTACTCCAAGCCGCCCGCCGCCTGCACGTCGATCACCGCCGCCACGCTCAAGAAGCTCGTCCCCGGTGTCAAGCCCGCCGGCAAGGAGCTCAAGCTCACCGACCCGACGCACCGGACCGGCTGCTCGTGGAACGCGCTCAAGGGCTTCGACTACCGCTGGCTCGACGTGACCTTCGAGATAGCCTCCGCCGCCGACGGGACCGCGACACCGCAGAGTGCCGCCCAGGTGGCGCACCAGACCTACGTCTCGCAGAAGCAGTCCACGGCCCTGTCCGGGATCGGCAACGAGGCCTCCGTGAGCACCTCGCTGACCAAGGACGACGGCCAGCAGACGCAGGAGGCTGTCCTGGTCGTGCGCCAGGGCAACGCCCTGGTCACCGTCACCTACAACGGCAGCGACTTCGAGAACAAGAAGGCCCCGAGCGCCGCCGAGGTGAGCACGGGCGCGCAGGCGGCGGCCAAGGAAGCGCTCGCCGCGCTGGGCAAGGCCTCCACCGTCGCTTCCTGAGCGGCCTCCCGCCTGTGGCGGCCGCCGCTATGGCCGCTCCGCGGTGAGATACCGCTGCACGGTCGGCGCCAGCCAGGCGATCACCTCCTCCCGCGTCATCACGACAGCGGGCGGGAAACACAGCACATAGCGCGCCAGCGCCATACCCAGGATCTGTGAGGACGCCAGCGCGGCCCGCGTCCCCGCCTGGGCGGGGTCGGGACACACGGCGGCCGCGATCGGCCCCAGCTGCTCGCGGAAGATCGTCTGCATGCGCTCGGCCGCGGCCGGGTTCGTCGCGCCGGCCCGCAGCAGCGCGGCGAAAGTCTCGTCCGTCTCCCACCGGTCGAGGAAGTGCGCGGTGAGCGCGGCCCCGACATGCGTCGTCGGTATGTAGCTGACGTCGGGCAGCCGCAGATCGAAGTCGGAGGCGGCCGCGAAGAGCCCCTCCTTGTTCCCGTAGTAGCGCATCACCATCGACGGATCGATGCCCGCTTCCTTGGCGATGGCGCGGATGGTGGCCCGCTCGTAGCCGTCGGCGGCGAAGCGCTCGCGGGCGGCTTCGAGGATCGCGGCGCGGGTGGAGTCGGAGCGGCGGGGACGTGAGTCCGAAGGCTGGGTCGGTGCCATGTCCACAACTGTAGGCCAACAAGCGTTGACATGTCGAGAGGGGTGAGCCTATCGTTGCCAACAAGCGTTGACCAACAACCGTTGGCACTCGTAGGAGGAAGCCATGACCGACACCGACACCACCAGTGACACCAGCACCGGCACGACCCCCGCGCGCACGGACGTATTGATCGTCGGCGCCGGTCCCACCGGGATGCTCCTCGCAGGAGACCTGGCCGCCGCCGGCGTCTCCGTCACCGTCCTCGAACGCCGCCTGCACGAGACCAGCAACCTCAGCCGCGCCTTCGGCGTCCACGCCCGCACCCTCGAACAGCTCGACGCCCGCGGTCTCGCCGACGACCTCGTCGCCACCGGCCACCCGCTCGACGCCCTCCGCCTCTTCCGGCACCTCTCCCTCGATCTCAGCCATCTGCCCTCCCGCTTCCCATACCTGCTCATCACCCCGCAGTACGAGGTCGAGCGGATACTCCAGCGCCGCGCCCGCGAGGCCGGTGTGCGCTTCGAGTACGGAGCCGAGGTCACCGCCCTGCGCCAGGACCAGGAAGGCGTCGAGGTCGGCACCCGCACCGCCGACGGCACGGTCACCGCCCACCGCGCCGCCTACGCCGTCGGCACCGACGGCCATCGGAGCGCCGTCCGCTCGGCCCTCGGACTGCCCTTCCCCGGGCAAGCGGTCATCAAGTCCATCGTCCTCGCCGACGTACGACTCAACGAGAAGCCCGAAGGCCTGCTCACCGTCAACGGCACCGGAGACGCCTTCGTCTTCATCGCCCCCTTCGGCGACGGCTGGTACCGCATCATGGGCTGGGACCGCCTCAGCCGGCGCCCCGACACCGACCCCCTCGACCTCGACGAGGTCCGCGACCTCACCCGCCGTGCCCTCGGCACCGACTACGGCATGTACGAGGCCCGCTGGCTCTCCCGCTTCCACAGCGACGAGCGCCAGGCCCCCGCCTATCGCGTCGGCCGCGTCTTCCTCGCCGGTGACGCCGCACACGTCCACTCCCCCGCCGGCGGCCAGGGCATGAACACCGGCCTCCAGGACGCCGCCAACCTCGGCTGGAAGCTCACCGCCGTCCTCCGGCACCACGCCGACGACACACTGCTGGACACCTACCAATCAGAGCGCCACCCCGTCGGGCGCCTGGTCCTGCGCAGCAGCGGCGGCATCATCCGCCTCGCCATGGCCCACAACCCCCTCCAGCGCACCGCCCGCGACCTGTTCGCCCGCGCCGTCGCCCGCATACGTCCCCTCAAGCGCAAGGCCATGGGCGTCCTCACCGGCATCGGCATCTCCTACGCCGCCGATCGCGGCGCCCACCTCCTGACCGGCAAGCGCGCTCCCGACGTCCGGCTCGCGGACGGCACCCGCCTGTACGAGGCCCTCCGCACAGGCCGGTTCGTACTCATCACCCCCACCGGCCCCGACGGCCCGACGGCCACCGACCCCCGCGTCATACGCACCACCTGGACCGGCGGCCGCCGCACCACCCTGCTCGTCCGCCCCGACGGCTACATCGCCTGGGCGTCCGAGCGCCCCGACCCCGCAGGCCTCGGGAAGGCGCTCGCCCGCTGGGCCGGCCCGGCCCGCTGACAGCCTCATGACAGATGTCATCCCGAAGTGCGGATTTCCTGCTCTGCCGGGCAGCCGCCCTTCCCCGCGAAGCTGATGGTCGTCCGGCAGAGAACCGGGCGACGATCACCCAGGGGGCGAAGATGTCGCAGCAGGCCACGCAGGAACGGCAGCACGAGAGGTCAGCGGCGGAGCCGCTTCCGACCATCCCCACCTGGTTCTTCGCCTTCGAGGGCGTCATCGGCTCCGCCTACGACCTCCTCAAGGCCTACCCCCAGTCGTGGATCTTCCTGATCGCGGTCGGCGCCACCAACGCCGTCATCTCCCTCACCATCTTCCGCAAGCGCCTCAAGCTCGCCAAGGCCATGTGGAAGGGCCGCCGCACCCGCTGGATCGCACTCGGACTCGTCGCCCTCCGCATGTCCCTGCACGGCGTGCTCGCCCTCGCCGGCATGCAGGTCACCTCCACCACCGGCCACCTCGCCTTCGCCGTCCTCATGGGCTCGATGACCGTCTGGCTCCTGTGGTTCAGCCAGCGCACCACCCTCCGAGCCCTCGCTCCGGCCCCACATATGCTGCACGCGTAACGCCCCGACCCGGCGAAAGGCACCCGAACATGAGCCCCCGCACCGCAGTCGTCACCGGCGCCAGCAGCGGCATCGGCGCCGCCACCGCCCGCCAACTCGCCGCCGCCGGCTACCACGTCGTCCTCACCGCCCGCCGCGCCGAGCGCCTCGAAGCCCTGGCCAAGGAACTCGCCGCTGCCGGGCACTCCGCCACCGCGTACGCCCTCGACGTCACCGACCGCCCCGCAGTCGACGCCTTCGCCGCCTCCCTCGACTCCGTCGACGTCCTCTTCGCGAACGCGGGCGGCGCCTTCGGGGCCGACCCGGTCGCCACCGGCGACCCCGACGACTGGCGCGCGATGTTCGAGGTCAACGTGATGGGCGTGCTGAACGCGGTGCAGGCCCTGCTGCCCAAGCTGGTGGCCAGCGGCGACGGCACGATCGTGGTGCTGTCGTCGACGGCCGGCTTCACCGCGTACGAAGGCGGCGGCGGCTACGTCGCGGCCAAGCACGGCACCCACGCCATCGCCGCAACGCTGCGGCTGGAGCTGTCCGGTGAACCGGTCCGCGTCATCGAGATCGCCCCGGGGATGGTGAAGACCGACGAGTTCGCGGTCACCCGCTTCCGGGGTGACTCCGACAAGGCCGCGGCCGTCTACGCGGGCGTCGCGGAGCCGCTGACGGCAGATGACGTCGCGGACACGGTCGCGTGGGCCGTGACCCGGCCGAGCCACGTCAACATCGACCTGCTGGTGGTCCGGCCCCGGGCCCAGGCGGCGCAGCACAAGGTGCACCGCGTGGTGGAGGAGGCGTAGTCAAAGCTCCCCAGGACGGATGGCAGTAGGCATTGGCGGCGTGTAGCCAGGCGGTGCGGGCGGGCGGGCAGCAGCGTGGTGACCGGTGGCCTCCCCACCCCCACGCCGCTCACCCCGCCGCAGGCGTGAACGGCCGCGCGTACGAGACCACTTGCCACCCCAGCCCGCCCACCGTCAGCGCCTCCGCCACCGACAGCGCCACCAGCAGCCCGCTCCCCTGCCCGCTCACCCAGAAGATCACCAGTGCGGCCATCGGCACGACACAGAACGCCAGCAGGTCCACCGCGCACTGGATCACCTTGCGCAGCCGCCTCCCGTTGTCCCCCCGATGAGCCGACTCCCACCCGAACACCGGCAGACCATCGGGCTGCCCAGCCACCCCTGCCGCCCCCGCCAGCCTCGGCCCCAGCTCACCCCTCACATAGCTGCCGATCGCCGAGATCTTCTGATCGTTCATCAGATAGGTCCACCCCAGCACCACGCACACCAGCGGCAGCGCCAGCAGCATCGCCGCCTGCTTCGACTGTGCCGTCGTCACCACAACCGCCGCCACCGCCGTGAGCGTCACGTACAGCAGGTTGTCCCGGAAACCGATCCGCGCCTTCTGCTCGTCCTTGATGCTCGCGTACTCCGCCAGCAGCAACTGCCCGGCCGTCACATCCTGCTCCACAAGGCCCCTCCCGCCAGGCACACTTGACGCACCACCGTATGCCCCAGATGTGAGGTGATCCAGTGGCCGACGCCCGCCCCACCGCCGTGATCCTCACCGCTCTGTCCCTGGAGTACGACGCCGTACGTGCCCACCTCACCGGCGTCGAAGAGCAGGCACACCCCACCGGCACGCTCGCCGAGGTGGGCCAACTCACACAAAGTTCCTGGCGCGTCGCGCTCGTCGAGATCGGGGAGGGCGCCCGCAACGCCGCCGCGCTCACCAAGCACGTCATCGACTGGCTGGAACCGGCGGCCGTGCTCTTCGTCGGAGTCGCGGGCAGCCTCCGCGCGGAGATCACGATCGGCGACGTCGTCGTGGCCACCAAGGCATACGCGATCCACGGCGGCAAGGAGACCGAGGACGGCTCCCAGGTACGACCGGAGGCCTGGCCGCCCTCCCACCGCCTGATCCAGGCCGCCCGCTCAGCCCTTCGCGGCAGGGCCGGTGTCCATTTCAAGCCGATCGCCGTCGGCGATGTCGTGATCGCCCAGTCCGGCTCTCCGACCACCGAACGCATCACCCGCCACTTCAATGATGCCGTCGCCATCGAGATGGAGGGCTCCGGCGTCCTCCACGCGGCCCACCTCAGCAACCTCGACGCCCTCGTCGTCCGCGGCATCAGCGACAACGCCAACTCCCGTAAGGGCGAAGCCGACGCCTCAGGCGCCCAGCCCAAGGCCGCCCGCAACGCCGCCGAAGCCGCTGTAGCCATCCTCCGCAAGGCGATACCGGCGGCCAGCCCCGGCGGCAACGCCGACACCGGCGCGACAGGCGAGGGCTCCCTGCTCGAACCCCTCGAAATCGGCAAGGGCGCCACCTTCAAGGACCAGGTCATCGGCAAGGACGTCCAAGGGGAAGAACCCCCCAGCAGCAAGCCCACTCACCTCAAGATCGGTGAGGGCGGCGTCTTCGAGGGCCCCGTCATCGGCAAGCGCGTCGGCGGCCGGTGAAGCCGATGGGGGCAAGTAGGAACACGCCCGTGGGCGACAACATCGAAATCGGCAAGGACGGCACCTTCAACGGTCCCGTCAACGTCCACCACGGCCCCGTCCTCACCGCCACCGCCGCTCTCCCGCCCGCCCCCATCGGCTTCACCGGCCGCGACGCAGAGCTGGCCCGCCTCCTTCCCGACCTCGACCCGACCGGCGGTGCGAGCGCGATCCCCGTCCTCATCTTCGCCGTCACCGGCATGGGCGGCATCGGCAAGACCGCCCTCGCCCTCCACACCGCGCACACCACCGTCCTCAAGCGACCTTCACCGAAACGTCGCCCCTCTGGATCACAACGGAGACCTCACCGCCGAGCGCGGTGGCGTACGCACGCAGCATGTCGAGGCTGTCGACCTGACCATGCTCGATCTGGGATACCCGCGCCTGACTTACGTTCAAGGCAGCAGCGACCTCAGCCTGGGTAAGCCCGGCCGCACGTCGCAGCCCGGCAAGCTCATGCCCGCGGATGGCGGCCTTGTTCCGGGCCCGGATCTGCGCGCGCTGTTCCTCGGCCTCGGGAGTGTCCAGCGAAGGCTGTCGCTCCAATGCTTCGGCGCGCACCTCGCTCCAGGAACGTCCCTTCACTCCACACCTCCGTGCTTCTTCGCCTCCAGGTACTCTCCGTACCGGTGCTCGGCGATCGGGATGTTCTCGTCGTACCAGTTGCTCCACTGACCGGGTTTGTCTCCTGCTACCAGGATGACGGCTTCCCGGTCGGGATCGAAGACGAAGAGCATCCTCACCTCCGATCTGCCGGTCGACCCGGGTCTCAGTTCCTTGAGGTTGTGCACGACGCTTCGATGAATTCGGTCCACCATCGGCCGACCGAGACTCGGTGCCTCCAGAGCTAGGTGATCAAGGGCGTCGACGATCTGGTCCGCGCACTCCGGATCGTCCCGGCAGAGGCGCAGAAACCAGTCCTCCACGGGCTGCAACAAGGTGATCTCCCACGCCCTGCGAACTTAAGGCACAGCTTATATCCCCTGTTCGTTTTGGGCGAGACATAGCCCAAACGAGCGATCCCTCCGGTCCCCAACAGGGAGGAGGAGGCGTCGGCCACCGCCGACACCTCCCCACCCCGCACTCCCCTGTCCTTCCCCGTCACCCCTTCACGCAGATGACCTGCTTCAGCTTCGCCACGACCTCCACCAGGTCCCGCTGCTGCTCGATCACCTTCTCGATCGGCTTGTACGCGCCCGGGATCTCGTCCACGACACCCGAGTCCTTCCGGCACTCCACGCCCCGGGTCTGCTCCTCCAGGTCCCGCGTCGAGAACCGCTTCTTCGCCGCGGTCCGGCTCATCTTGCGGCCCGCGCCGTGGGAGGCGGAGTTGAACGAGTCGGCGTTCCCGAGCCCCTTCACGATGTACGAACCCGTGCCCATGGAGCCCGGGATGATGCCGTAGTCGCCGGAGCCGGCGCGGATGGCGCCCTTGCGCGTGACGAGCAGGTCCATGCCGTCGTAGCGCTCCTCGGAGACGTAGTTGTGGTGGCAGGAGATGACGGGCTCGAAGGCGACCTTGGCCTTCTTGAACTCCTTGCGCACGACGTCCTGGAAGAGCGCCATCATGATCGCGCGGTTGCGCTTCGCGTAGTCCTGGGCCCAGAAGAGATCACGCCGGTACGCCGCCATCTGCGGGGTGTCCGCGATGAAGACGGCGAGGTCGCGATCGACCAGGCCCTGGTTGTGCGGGAGCTTCTGGGCCTCGCCGATGTGGTGGTCGGCGAGCTCCTTGCCGATGTTGCGGGAGCCGGAGTGGAGCATGAGCCAGACCGAGCCCGACTCGTCGAGGCAGAGTTCGACGAAGTGGTTGCCGGATCCGAGCGTTCCCATCTGCTTTACGGCTCGCTCCTGGCGGAACTTGACCGACTCGGCGAGCCCGTCGAACCCGGCCCAGAAGTCGTCCCAGCCCGCCGTCGGCATGCCGTGGAACTGCGCGGGGTCGACGCCCTCGTCGTGCATGCCGCGCCCGACCGGGATGGCCTGCTCGATCTTGGAGCGCAGGCGCGAAAGGTCCCCCGGAAGGTCATTGGCGGTGAGCGAGGTCTTGACGGCGCTCATCCCGCAGCCGATGTCGACGCCGACGGCCGCCGGGCAGACGGCGCCGTGCATGGCGATGACGGAGCCGACGGTCGCGCCCTTGCCGTAGTGGACGTCGGGCATGACGGCCAGGCCCTTGATCCAGGGCAGGGAGGAGACGTTGTGCAGCTGCTGCATGGCGCTGCTCTCGACCGTGGCCGGGTCGGCCCACATGCGGATGGGCACCCGGACGCCGGGAACCTCGGTGTACGACATTGCAATCCCCCAGGATTGAACGAACAGGACAAGCAATAACAAACAGGCACAACAAATCAAGTCTCGCCGGAAGCGGAAATCAAGGACGAAGCGCCAGAAAAAGCCCCATGATCGGGCGGCCGCACCAGCGGGTGCGGTAGACATTGTGTCCATCGGCCGCAGTCGCGCGCCAAGCAGTTTTTTCGGGATCGCGATCAGCGAGCCGTCTGAAAGGGGCCAGGTCAGTGGAGCCAGCACGAGACAGGCCTCGTCCCCGTCCCCGCTCTTCCGCCGCGCGGGCGCTGCTCGGCGGCATCGGCGCCGGCGCGCTGGCGCTCGCCGCGCTGACGGGGTGCAGCGCGGCAAGCGGTTCGGACAGCAGTACGGCGGGCGGGAAGTCGGCGAGCAGTACGACGACGGTGTCGGCGGCGCCGCCGGGGAAGTACCGGGTGCTGCCGGAGCCGTGCGGAGCGGTGAGCGCGAGCACGCTGAAGTCGCTGGTGCCGGACGCGAGCGATTACGCGGGCGAGGCGGAGCTGACGTATGACACCGACCGGCGGGTCGGGTGCGGGTGGACGGGGAAGACGGACGAGGGGAATCGCTATCTGCACGTCGATTTCCTGCGGGTGGTGTCGTACGACACAGCGGTGAGCGACGAGACGCAGGCCACCACGGACTACGACGAGAAGATGACCGCGGCCGGCATCGAGTCGGCCACCGCCAGCGCCACCGCTTCCGATTCCCCCTCGGCCTCAGCCTCCGCCTCCGCCTCGGCTTCCACGACCTCGGCCTCGCCCTCCGCCTCGCCGTCCTCCTCCGCCTCCGTCTACGCCCCCCGCACACTCGACGGCCTTGGTGACAATGCGTACATCGACGACGTGCTGACGACCCGCGACTCCGGGGTGCACCGGGACATCACCCTGGTATTCCGGAAGGCGAATGTGCTGGTCACCGTCGAATACTCGCAATGGTCGACGGACAATTCAGTCATTCCGACGAGCCCGGGTCTGCAGGACGGCGCACGCAAGGTAGCCGCCGAACTGGCGCATCAACTCGACCAATAACCCGAACCGCGTAGGCTGGCCGTTTGCTGTCTGTACGAATCTGTACCGAAGTGAGCGAAGGATCCATGCAACGATCAGCCCCGCGCCACGCCCGACTGCTCGCCTGCGCGGCCGCCGCAGCCGTGCCGGTGATGCTCATCGCCGGCTGCTCATCGACGAAGACGACGACCGACGGTTCGCCCTCGGTGTCCCCCTCCGGATCCGGTTCCGGGTCCACCTCCGCCTCGCCGTCCCTCGCCGCAGCCGAGTACGCGGCGCTGCCCGAGCCGTGCAAGACCATCAGCACGAAGACCGTCAAGGCGCTCGTCCCGAAGGTGAAGGACGCGTCCGGGGTCGCCGCGAAGTCCACGGACCCGGCGGCGCGCGGGGGCTGTTCCTGGAACGGCCTGGACGGCTTCCAGTACCGGTGGCTGGATGTGGCGCTGCAGCGCTTCGACTCGGTCGCGGGCATCGGCTCGGCCGAGTCGCAGGCGGTGAAGCAGTACGAGGAGTTGGTGACCGAGGCCAAGGCGGTCAAGGGCGCGACGGCTGCCGAGGCCACGGGCCTGGGCGACGAGGCGACGACGGTCACGGCGAAGGTGACGAAGGACAAGGAGCAGTACCAGGACGTGACGGTGATCGCGCGCACCGGGAATGTCGCGGTGATCCTGACCTACAACGGGGCGGGGTTCGAGACCGCGAAGACGCCCAAGGCGGCCGACATCGAGAAGGACGCGCTGACGGCGGCCAAGGAGGCCGTGGCGTCGGTGGCGGCGAAGAACGCGTAACAAACGCCTCCCCCCTGTGCCGGATTGCATGCTTTTGCGTACCTCCCGCCTCATCTCATATGACAGGCTGGCCCCGCCAGTTGGCGAGCAGCAGGCACAGGAGGGGCGGGCGTGGCCGTAATACCTATGAACCGAACGCACCGGATTCTGGCCGGTGTGGTGGTCGCGGGCGCGGTGATCATCGCCGCGATCGGCTTCGCGGGGTCGTACGCCGCCGTGCGCGAACTCGCGTTGGCCAAGGGCTTCGGCTGGTTCGCGAACGTGTTCCCGATCGGCATCGACGCGGGCATCGTGGTGCTGCTGGCGCTGGACCTGCTGCTGACCTGGCTGCGGATTCCCTTCCCGCTGCTGCGCCAGACGGCCTGGCTGCTGACCGCCGCCACCATCGCCTTCAACGGCGCCGCCGCCTGGCCGGACCCGCTCGGGGTCGGCATGCACGCGATCATCCCGATCCTGTTCGTGGTCAGCGTCGAGGCGGCCCGGCACGCGGTCGGCCGGGTCGCGGACATCACCGCCGACCGGCACATGGAGTCGGTGCGCATCGCGCGCTGGCTGCTGGCACCCTTCCCGACGTTCCGGCTGTGGCGCCGGATGAAGCTGTGGGAGCTGCGCTCCTACGACGAGGTGATCCGCCTCGAACAGGAGCGCCTCATCTACCAGGCCCGCCTGCACGCCCGTTACGGGCGCGGCTGGCGGCGCAAGGCGCCGATCGAGGCCCTGATGCCGCTGCGGCTCGCGCGCTTCGGCGTACCGCTGTCCGAGACGATCCCGGCGGTGCCGGCCGAGCTGTCGGTGACCCCCGACCCGGAGCCTGCTCCCGCCGCCATCGCCGCGTCCGCATCCGTATCCACACCCGCGCCCGCGCCGCTCATCCCGGAGGCCACCCCGCTGCCGATCCCGGCCCAGCTCCAGCCCGCCCCGCCGGTCGACGCGAACGGCATGCCCACGGCGCCCTGGGCCCCGTCCCCGACGCCGCAGCCCGAGCCGCTGTGGCAGCCGGACCTGGAGCCCGTACAGCCCCGCGCGGCAGCCAACGGCCGCCGTCCGCTTTCGACGGGCCCCGAGCCGGAGCCGCCGTTCGTCCCGATCCCGGACGGCGTATCCCGCGAGGACGCGTACTACCACGCCTACCGTCAGTGCGTCGCCGAGAACGGCAACACGCCGAACGCGAACCGCCTCGTGCGCAAGCTCCATGAGCTGTACGGAGGCGACATGCTCCCGGCGGCCGCCGTCATCAACGACCTCCGGGAGCTGCACGAGCGCTACCAGATGGAAATGAACCAGTACGTGCCGTAGAGCAGCCGCCCGGGTCAGCTGCCTGCGTCAGCCGCCGGCGTCAGCCGCCGAGCAGCAGCCGCACCCGGTCCGCGCCCACGGCGAGGAGCAGCGTGGGAAGCCGCGGCCCGGTGTCCCGGCCGACCAGCAGCTTGTACAGCAGCGCGAAGAACGACCGCTGAGCCACCTTCAGCTCGGGCGTCGGCTTGGCGTCGGGCGCGAGTCCGGCCTGGAGCTTGGGCACGGCGTAGACAAGCGTCGTGAGGCCGTCCAGCGACCAGTGCGCGTCGAGGCCGTCGACCAGCAGCTTCAGGGCCTGCAGATCGCTGTCCGACAGCTCCGCGAGCGTCTCCCGGTCCGGCTCGGTGCGCACCTGCGTACGCGCCTCCGGCTCGACATGCGTGTTGACCCAGTTCACCGCACAGTCCAGCCGCGGCCGGGCCTCCTGCAGCGAACCGAGGGGCTGCTCGGGGTCGAAGTCGCGCAGGATGCGCAGCGTCTGCTCCTCGTCGCCCGTCGTGATGTCGACGACGGAGGCGAGCGTACGGAAAGGCAGCTTGCGCGGGGTGGTCGGCAGCACGCCGGACGCGGTCTGCGCAGCACGCGAATGGACGGCGACATCCACCGGGGCGGCGTCGCCCGAGGCGATCTTGCGCTCCAGGGCGTCCCACTCGTCGTAGGTCCGGGAGATCTCGTCCCCGAAGGAGATGTTGAACGCCTGGTTGGGCCGCCTGCGCGCGTACAGCCAGCGCAGCAGCTGCGGCTCCATGATCTGCAGGGCGTCGGCCGCGACCGGCACGCCGCCCTTGGAGCTGCTCATCTTGGCCATGCCGCTGATACCGACGAAGGCGTACATCGGGCCGATGGGCGGCTCGGCGCCGAAGATCTCGCGCACGAGCTGGCTGCCGACGGTGAAGCTGGAGCCGGGCGACGAGTGGTCGACGCCGGACGGCTCGAAGTCCACGCCCTTGAAGGCCCAGCGCATCGGCCAGTCGACCTTCCAGACCAGCTTGCCGCGGTTGAACTCGTTCAGGAACACGGTCTCGGAATGGCCGCATGCGCAGGTGTACGTCAGCTCGGTGGACTCGTCGTCGTACGAGGTCACCGTGGTCAGGTCGCGGTCGCAGGCGGAGCAGTACGGCTTGTACGGGAAGTACTCGGCGGCTGCGGCGGTCGGCGCCGCGTCCTCGTCGTCCTGCTCCGTCTCGGGCTTCTTCTTGGTGCGGTAGCGGCCCAGCACCTCGTCGATCCGGCGCCGCTCGCGCATGGCGTGCAGGACCTGCTCGCGGTAGGTGCCCGAGGTGTACTCATCCGTCTGGCTGATCTCGGTGACCTCGACGCCCAGCGTGGCCAGGGCGGCCCGGAAGGGCGCCTTGAAGTGGTCGGACCAGGTCGCGTACTCGCTGCCCTCGGGTGCGGGGACAGAGGTCAGCGGCTTGCCGATGTGCTCGGCGAAGGAGGGGTCGTAGCCGGCCGGGACCTTGCGGTAGCGGTCGAAGTCGTCCCAGGACAGGATGTGCTCGCAAGGCACACCCCGGCGCTTGATCTCGTCCGCGACCAGGTGCGGGACCATGATCTCGCGCAGGTTGCCCAGGTGGATCGGCCCTGACGGGCTGATGCCGGAAGCGACGATGACCTTTTTGCCCGGAGCCCGCCGCTCGGCTTCCTCGATGACGTCGTCCGCGAAGCGGGCGACCCAGTCGGCCTCGGTGCTCTGAGCCACGGTCTGGACTTCCTTCCGGCAAAAAACCAATGGGGACCTGCCCGCCAATTGTCCCAGAGAATATTGGGTGGTACCCGCGTGGGATACTGAGAATCGATCTCAGCCCTCTCACGAACGGCATGCATCCCATGGCCTCGGTCCCCTCGCTTTCCGCCTCGATCCAGCAGCGCATCGCCGACGCCCTCGGCGCCGACCCGCTGCTGCGACGCAGCGACCGGGCCGACTTCCAGGCCAACGGAGTGCTCGGCCTCGCCAAGCGGAACAAGGCCAACCCGCGCGAGGTGGCCCAGCAGGTCGTCGAGAGCCTCCCAATGGGCGAGGACGACGACCTGATCGCCTCCGTCGAGGTCTCCGGCCCCGGCTTCCTCAACATCACCGTCTCCGACGCCGCCATCACCCGGACGCTCGCCGCCCGCTCCGCCGACGGCGACCGGCTCGGCGTGCCCGCGAAGGCCGAGCCCGGCATCACGGTCATCGACTACGCCCAGCCGAACGTGGCCAAGGAAATGCACGTCGGCCACCTGCGTTCCTCGGTGATCGGCGACGCCATCGCCAAGATCCTCGAATTCGACGGCGAGACCGTGATCCGGCGGCACCACATCGGCGACTGGGGCACCCAGTTCGGCATGCTCGTCCAGTACCTGATCGAGCACCCGCACGAGCTGGACCACGACGCCGACGAGTCCGGCGAGAAGTCGATGTCCCGGCTCGACCGCGTCTACAAGGCCTCGCGGAAGCTCTTCGACGCCGACGAGGACTTCAAGACCCGCAGCCGCACCCGGGTGGTCGACCTCCAGGCCGGCGACCCCGAGACGCTCGCGATCTGGCAGCGCTTCGTCGACGAGTCGAAGATCTACTTCTACTCGGTCTACAACAAGCTGGACATCGCCATCGCCGACGAGGACATCGTCGGCGAGTCCGGCTACAACGACATGCTCGTCGAGACCTGCAAGCTCCTGGAGGAGTCCGGCGTCGCCGTGCGCTCCAACGGCGCGCTCTGCGTCTTCTTCGACGACATCAAGGGCAAGGACGGCGAGCCGGTCCCGCTCATCGTCCAGAAGGCCGACGGCGGCTTCGGCTACGCCGCCACCGACCTGTCCGCCGTACGCGACCGGACAGGGAACCTGGGCGCCCGCACCCTGCTCTACGTGGTCGACGCCCGGCAGTCGCTGCACTTCAAGATGGTCTTCGCGACCGCCCGCCGGGCCGGCTGGCTGACCGACGACGTCAAGGCCATCCACCTGCCGTTCGGCACGGTGCTGGGCAAGGACGGCAAGCCGCTCAAGACCCGTGAGGGCGTCTCCACCAAGCTGGAGGACCTGCTCGACGAGGCCGTGCAGCGGGCCGCGGCCGTCATCCGGGAGAAGAACGAGGACCTGTCGGAGGCCGAGGTCGCCGAGCGCGCCATCGAGGTGGGCATCGGCGCGATCAAGTACGCCGACCTGTCCACTTCCCTCGGCCGCGACTACCTCTTCGACCTCGACCGGATGGTCTCCCTCACCGGCGACACCAGCGTCTACCTCCAGTACGCGTACGCCCGTATCCAGTCCATCCTGCGCAAGGCGGGCGACGCCAAGCCGCTGGCCCACCCCGACCTCCCGCTGGCCCCGGCCGAGCGGGCCCTCGGCCTGCTGCTCGACGAGTTCGGCACCACGCTGGCCTCGGTCTCCGAGACGTACGAGCCGCACAAACTGGCCTCGTACCTCTACTCGGTGGCGTCGGCCTTCGCGACCTTCTACGAGCAGTGCCCGGTCCTGAAGGCCGAGACCCCGGAGACGGTCGAGAACCGGCTCTTCCTGGCCGACCTGACCGCCCGCACGCTGCACCAGGGCATGGCCCTGCTCGGCATCCGCACCCCCGGGCAGCTGTAACCTCCCGCACCTCCCGTCGCGTTGTCAGTGGCCGGCTCTAGAGTCGGCCACATGGCGATGCTTCCCAACCCACTCCCCCAGCTGGCCGACGACCCGGCCAGCAACTCCCTGGGCATCCAACTGCCCCGCGGCACCTTCGTGGACGCCGACGGTCACCCCGGGCTGCTCTGGTACGCCAACGAGCCCGCCGCCCCCGGCGTGTGGACGTCCCTGCTGCCCGCCCGCCGGACCGCAGGGCTCCACCCGGTGCTGCTCGACCTCACGGACGGGCCCCTGACCCGCTGGGAGCTCGACCCGGACGAGGCCTCCTACCCCGGCGACCACGACCCGGAGGAAATCCTCGCCGAGCTGTGGGAGTCCCTGCAGGACGAGGACTGGCCCGGCCTAGCCCCGGCCCAGGAGTCGGCTGCGGACCCCGACGACCGAGCCGCCGCCACCGCTTCCGCCCTGATCGAGGAGCCGTGGTCCAAAGACCTCCGCGCCGCCCTCGTCCCCGCCCGCCGCAGCGCCGACATACCCGCCGCCATCGGCTGGTGCGGCCCGGTCAACTACGAGGAGGACGTCGCCGTTCTCTGCTCCGTCCTGCGCTCATGGGAGGACCGCTTCGGCGTACGCGTCGTCGCCATCAGCCTCGATCGCCTCGTCCTCTCCGTCGCCGCCCCACCGCAGACCCTCGCCGACGCCGAGGCCGTCGCCGCCGAGCACCTCGCCTTCTGCCCGGACGACGTCGACGTGGACATAAGCGCCTACGCCGAGCGCGAGATCCTGGGCAAGGATCAATGGCACTTCTGGTGGGACTGACGGACCCGTACGGTTTTTCCGTACGGGTTTGTTCGAGGTCAGGTACGGGCAGGGCTGGGGACTTGACCCTCATGCGCCCATCGCAGAAACAGAAGAAGCAGACCTCGCCCCTGCGACTCGTCGGCTCCCAACTGGCCCTGTTCCGGCGGGTGGCCGGGCTGACGCAGCGCGAACTGGCGGAGCGCCTGTGCGTGTCCGAGGAGTGGATCGGCTCCATCGAGCAGGGCAGGCGGCCCCTGAAGCCCGATCTGGCCGAGCAGTTGGACGCGTTGCTGGACACAAAAGGGGTCCTCGCGGTGGCGGCGGAGAATCTGCCGGAGCAGGAGAAGTTCCCGGTCTGGGCCGAGGAGTACATGGACATCGAGCAGCGGGCGCTCGCCCTGTCCTGGTACGACACCCTGGTCGTCCCCGGCCTGCTCCAGACCGAGAACTACGCCCGCGCGGTCTTCCGCAGCCGCGTGCCCGCCCTCGGTGAGGACGAGATCGAGCAGCAGGTCGCCTCCCGCGTCGAACGCCAGGAGATCCTGCACCGCAAGACCCCGCCCACCGCCAGCTTCGTCATCTCCCAGGCCATCCTGATGGACCGCCTCGGCGGCCGTGAGGTGTACGCCGAACAACTCCGCCACCTGCGCGAATCCGCCGAACTCCCGGGCCTGACGTTCCAGATCATGCCGTTCGGCCGCGAGACCCACGCCGGGCTCGCCGGTCCGTTCACCCTGCTGGAGACCCCCGAGCACACGCGCTACGCCTACACCGAGACCAACCGCGGCAGCCATCTCACCGCCGACGGAAATCAGGTCAGCAGCCTGGGCCTCAAATATGCGATGCTGCGATCACAGGCGCTCAACCCCGAGGACACCAGAGGCCTGTTGGACCGGCTGCTAGGAGAGCGATGAACAGCGCACTGGAGTGGTTCAAGTCCAGCTACAGCGGCGACGAGGGCGGCCAGTGCCTCGAAGCCGCCTACGCCTGGCGCAAGTCCAGCTACAGCAGCGACGAAGGCGGTCAGTGCCTCGAAGTCGCCACCTGCCCCACCGCCGTCCACGTCCGTGACTCCAAGGACCCCGCCGCCGGCACGCTCACCCTCAGCCCGGCCGCCTGGGCGGCCCTGGCCGGTTTCGCCGCCGGTAGTCTCCGGGCGGAGTCCCGTACGCGGTCCTGAAGGCCCGGCTGAAGTCCGCCGCACACCCGAAGCCCCACCGTGCCCCCACCGCGTGGACCGGCAGCTCGGCGAGGCGGGGGTCGAGGAGATCTCGGCGGCAGCGCTCCAGCCTGCGGTGGCGGATCCACTCGCTCACCGTCGTCCCCTGGGGCCGGAAGAGCCGGTGCAGCTGGCGTACGGAGATGTGGTGCGCGGCGGCGACCAGGGCGGGCGAGAGCTGGACCGTGCCGAGCCGACGCTCGATGAAGGCGTTGATGCTGACCAGCAGTGCGCGCTGACGGCTCTCCGGCGGAACGGCATCTGCAGCCTCCATACGATGAGCCAGCACCGCCGTGGTGAGGTCCAGGACCACCGTGCCCAGCCGTACGGTGTCCTGCGGCCGGTACATCTCCGACTCGGCGGCCAGGCGTCCCAGGAACTCCGTGAGCAGCACCCCGAGCCCGGTGTCCCCGGCTATCGGCACCGCGAGCAGCCGGTCGACCTTCGCCCGTGGCAGCGGCAGCGCGGCTCGCGGTATGCCCACGGTGATCGTCTCCACCGCGCCCCCGTCGGGCAGGGTCCACGACTCGTACGGATGCGAGGAGTCGTTCAGCACCAGGTCCCCCACCTCCGGTACGACCTCGCGTCCGCACTGCGCCATGGTCCGCCGCCCCCGCAGCGTCACGGCCAGCTGGTACTGATCCGGATCGGACCTGCGCACATGCACCGGCGTGCGCAGGACCTGCAGCGCCGGAAGCCTCAGTGTCGCCACGTGCACCGGACCGGCCTGCAGCACCCTGGCCACGCCGTGGAAGTCGTCGGCGTCCTTGCTGTTGACCACCGACGGCAGATACGACCGCGTGATCATCTCGCGCCACCGGTCGAATCTCTCGCCAGGCGGCAACTCATCACTGCTGTATACCGTTTCGAACATGTGACCCCCCGTGCCTCCGACATTGTGGCCGTCCGGCCGATCGGGGGGTGAGGGGTAATCCAGCCTGGCGCTCGGTACCAATCCGATGGCGCTGAGCGCCAACGACGCGGTGCCACGCCCCGCAATAACGTCGCTCCCGCAAGCGACCGTTCATCGATCCGAGAGGGGATCCGCGTGATGCGCAACCTGTCGCACCGTCGTCTGACCCGGCTGCTCATGACCGTTCTGACCACCGCGCTCATGGGCTTCGGCATATCCATCGCCACGACGCCTGCGGCCTACGCCGCATCGTGTACGGCCTGGAGTCCCAGCGCGAACGGTGAGGGGGCCGCCATCATGAACATCTCCACCCACCTGAAGAACAACGAGTACTCCACGTGTGACAACGTCGCGAGCATCTCGCTCGACACGGAGGTCTACCTTCGCTGTTACGCCACCAACTCCAAGGGCAACGTCTGGTGGTACGTCCGCATCGCCAACGGCACTACCCTCGGTTGGACGTCGGAAGCCAATCTCGACCTCATCTACTACGACGACAACCTCGACGGCCACATGGACTACTACCACTGCTAGCACGCCGTCCCGGACCGGCCACCAGGCCGGTCCGGGCCCTTTCGCGTCAGCGGCCGAGCTGCCGCGCGACCTCCGTCGCCCAGTAGGTGAGGATCATGTTCGCGCCCGCCCGGCGGATCCCGGTCAGCGTCTCCATGATCGCCCGGTCGCGGTCGATCCAGCCGTTCGCGGCAGCCGCCTCGACCATCGCGTACTCACCGCTGATCTGGTACGCCGCCACCGGCACGTCCACGGACTGCGCGACCTTGTACAGCACGTCCAGGTACGGCATCGCGGGCTTGACCATGACCATGTCCGCGCCTTCGGCCAGGTCCAGCGCCAGCTCGCGCATCGACTCACGGAAGTTGGCCGGATCTTGCTGGTAGGTCTTGCGATCGCCCTTCAGTGAGGAGCCGACGGCTTCCCTGAACGGCCCGTAGAAGGCGGAGGCGTACTTCGCGGTGTACGCGAGGATCGACACGTCCTGGTGCCCGGCCTCGTCGAGCGCGCGGCGGATGACGCCGACCTGGCCGTCCATCATGCCGCTGGGGCCGACGACATGGACGCCCGCGTCGGCCTGGGCGCGGGCCATCTCCTCGTAGCGGGCGAGCGTCGCGTCGTTGTCGACGCGGCCTTCGGCGTCCAGGACGCCGCAGTGGCCGTGGTCGGTGTGCTCGTCGAGGCACAGGTCGGACATGACGACGACCGAGTCACCGACCTCGCTGACCACGTCCCGGATGGCGACCTGCAGAATGCCCTCCGGGTCCGTTCCCGGCGAGCCGGCCGCGTCCTTCTTCGCGTCCTCCGGCACCCCGAAGAGCATGATCCCGCCCACGCCCGCCTCGGCCGCCTCGACGGCGGCCTTCCGCAGCGTGTCCCGGCTGTGCTGGACGACGCCCGGCATGGAGGAGATCGGCACGGGCTCGCTCACGCCCTCCCGTACGAAGACGGGGAGGATCAGCTCGGCCGGGTGCAGGCGCGTCTCCGCGACCAGGCGTCGCATGGCGGGGCTCGTACGGAGGCGGCGGGGCCGCGTTCCCGGGAATTCACCGTAGGGGCTGCTCATCCCACCACGGTACGCCCGTGCGACGGGTGCCTTTCCCGACTCGGCGTCGGACCTGTCCAGCCCGTCCAGCGGGGGCGGGGGTGCGGCCCCACACCCCACCGGAGGGCATCGCTGTCAGGCGAGTGGTACGCGCGCTCGCCGTCTCGACCCGGGGCGGCGCTCGCTCGGCCGGGTGACCGGGTCGCCGGCCGCCGCCGCCGCTTCGCGGCGCTTCGTGCCGAAGTCGGCCAGCGCCTGGGCGAGCGCGTGGACGGACGGCTCGGGCGACATGACGTCGACCCGCAGCCCGTGCTCCTC
This sequence comes from Streptomyces sp. NBC_01537, assembly GCF_045040445.1. Taxonomy (NCBI): domain Bacteria; kingdom Bacillati; phylum Actinomycetota; class Actinomycetes; order Kitasatosporales; family Streptomycetaceae; genus Streptomyces; species Streptomyces sp. NBC_01537. The sequence goes on from NZ_CP109392.1 coordinate 4,114,446, forward strand.
GGCCGTCTTGGCGGTGGCGGGCCCGATGCAGGCGATGACGGTCACGTTGTGCGGCTTGCCGGCGATGCCGACGAGGTTGCGCACCGTGCTGCTCGACGTGAACAGGACCGCGTCGAAGCCGCCGCCCTTGATGGCCTCGCGCGTGTCCGCCGGGGGCGGCGACGCGCGCACGGTGCGGTAGGCCGTGACGTCGTCGACCTCCCAGCCGAGCTCGACGAGCCCGGCCACCAGCGTCTCGGTGGCGATGTCCGCCCGGGGCAGGAAGACCCGGTCGATGGGGTCGAAAACCGGGTCGTAGGGCGGCCAGTCGTCCAGCAGCCCGGCCGCGGACTGCTCGCCGCTGGGCACGAGGTCCGGCTTGACGCCGAACTCGACCAGCGACTGGGCCGTCGACTCGCCCACCGCCGCGACCTTTATGCCGGCGAAGGCGCGCGCGTCGAGCCCGTACTCCTCGAACTTCTCACGTACGGCCTTCACCGCGTTCACGCTGGTGAAGGCGATCCACTCGTAGCGGCCGGTGACGAGCCCCTTGACCGCCCGCTCCATCTGCTGGGGCGTGCGCGGCGGTTCGACGGCGATGGTCGGCACCTCGTGCGGAACGGCGCCGTAGGAGCGGAGCTGGTCGGACAGGAAGGCGGCCTGTTCCTTGGTCCTGGGGACGAGCACCTTCCACCCGAAGAGCGGCTTGGTCTCGAACCAGGACAGGTGCTCGCGCTGCTCCACGCTTCCCTCACCGACCACGGCTATCGCCGCGATCGGGCCTTCGGGAGTCGGCAGAGCCTTTGTCGCCTTCAGCTCGGCGGCGATCGTCGACAGCGTGGCGCACCAGGTCCGCTGCCGCGTGGTGGTGCCGGCGACGGTCACCGACAGCGGGGTGTCGGGCTTGCGCCCGGCGGATACGAGCTCTGCGCATGCGGCGGCGACCGTCTGCAAGGTGGTGGAGACGACGAGAGTCGCGTCGCTCGCACCGGCCTCGGTCCAGGTACGCGTGCCTGCGCATGCGGCGTCGAGGAACCGTACGTCGCCGCTGAGCGGGACGCCCGCGTAGGCGGGCACGCCCACGGCTGCCGCCACACCCGGGACGACCTCGAAGGGGATGCCTGCGCGTGCGCAGGCGAGCATCTCCCCCGCTGTGGCGCCGTCGAGGCCGGGGTCGCCCGTGACGGCACGGACGACCCGCTTGCCGGAGCGCGCGGAGGCCATGAAAAGCTGGGTGGCATCGGCGGACGAGCCCAACGCGCCTTCACCGGGCGTGGGTTCGGCCGTGTCGACGCCTGCTTTGGCGTGCGTGCGCACGACGTCCAGCACTTGCGGGTCGGCGATCAGCAGATCGGCGGCGCCGAGCGCTTCGACGGCCCTCAGGGTCAGCAGCCCGGGGTCTCCGGGTCCGGCGCCGAGGAAAGTGACGTGTCCGCAGACGGGGCTGTTGGTCGCTGCGGCGGCGATGGGGCTCAAAGTTCGCGCTCCCCCATAAGACCGGCCGCACCCTTGGCGAGCATCTCGGCGGCGAGTTCGCGGCCGAGGGCCGCTGCGTCCTCGCGAGAGGCAGGGGTGGCACCGGTGATGGACATCTGTACGAGCGAGGTGCCGTCGGTCGTGCCGACGACGCCGCGCAGGCGCAGCTCGGAAACCTGCCCGTCGGCCACAAGGTCGGCTAGCGCGCCCACAGGGGCGGAGCAGCCGGCCTCAAGGGCGGCGAGCAGAGCACGCTCGGCGGTCACGGCGACCCTGGTGAAGGGGTCGTCGAGCTCGGCGAGCGTAGAAGCCAGCTCTGCTGACTGCGCAGAGCATTCGATGGCCAGCGCCCCTTGTCCGGGGGCCGGCAGTACGGCGTCGGCGGGGATCAGCTGGGTCGCCTCGGTGAGGCGGCCGAGCCGTCCGAGTCCGGCGGCGGCGAGGACGACGGCGTCCAGGTCGCCTGAGGCAACATATCCGATCCGGGTGTCGACGTTGCCACGGATCGGCACCGTCTCGACCGCGAGACCGAGCTGCCGCGCCCAGTGGTTCAGCTGCGCCATGCGGCGCGGCGAGCCGGTGCCGATCCTCGCACCCTCGGGGAGGGTCTCGAAGGTCAGCCCGCCCCGCGCCACCAGTGCGTCCCTGGGGTCCTCGCGGACCGGGACCGCGGCAAGTGTCAGGCCTTCGGGGTCGGCGGTCGGCAGGTCTTTCAGCGAGTGGACCGCGAAGTCGATCTCGCCGGCCAGCAGCGCGTCGCGCAGCGCCGACACGAAGACGCCGGTGCCGCCGATCTGCGCGAGGTGCTCGCGCGAGGTGTCGCCGTACGTGGTGATCTCGACCAGCTCGACCTCTCGGCCGGTCAGGTCCCGGACCTGCCGGGCGATCTTGCCGGACTGCGCCATCGCCAGCGCGCTGCGCCGGGTACCCAGTTTCAGTGCGTTCGGGCTTCTCATGCCCGCCCTCGATTCGGTTCAGCCGGTTCATCCGACCTGGTGACGCTGCTGACGGCAGCGACCGCCTGCGGGTCGAGGTCGAAGAGTTCGCGCAGCGCGTCCGCGTAACCGGCGCCGCCGGGTTCGCCCGCGAGCTGCTTGACCCGCACGGTGGGCGCGTGCAGGAGCTTGTCGACGACGCGGCGCACGGTCTGGGTGACCTCTGCTCGTTCGCGGTCGTCCAGGTCGGGGAGGCGTCCGTCGAGGCGGGCCAGTTCGGAGGCGACCAGATCGGCGGCCATGGAACGCAGCGCGATGACGGTCGGCGTGATGTGAGCGGCCCTCTGGGCGGCGCCGAAGGCGGCCACCTCGGCCGATACGATTTTTCGGACCGTGTCCACGTCGGCCGCCATGGGCGCGTCCTGCGCGGCGGTGCCGATGGTCTCCAGGTCGACCAGGTGCGCGCCCTCCAGCGCCCCGGCCGCCGGGTCGGTGTCGCGCGGCATCGCCAGGTCCAGCAGCCCGATGGGGCTCTGCGACGCACGGGACCGCAGCGCGCGGGCCACCGTCTCGGCGTCGATGACCTGCCCGGTGGCCCCCGTACAGGACACGACGATGTCGGCATGCGGCAGTTCGGCGGCCACGTCGTCCATGCGCACGGCGCGTCCGCCGACGGCCTCGGCGAGGCGGGCGGCACGCGCATGCGTCCGGTTGGCGACGACGATCTCGCTGACGCCCGCCCGGGCCAGGGTGTTGGCGGCCAGCGAGCTCATGGAGCCGGCCCCGATGACCAGGGCGCGCTTGTCCTTGGCCCAGTCACCGAAGGAGTCGACGCCGCCGATGGCCTGGGCGAGCTGGTCGAGGCCGAAGGTGACCAGGGACTGCCCGGCCCGGTCGATGCCGGTCTCGGAGTGGGCGCGCTTGCCGACCCGCAGCGACTGCTGGAACAGGTCGTTGAGCAGGCGGCCCGCGGTGTGCTGCTCCTGGCCGGTGCTGAGGGTGTCCTTGATCTGGCCGAGGATCTGGCCCTCGCCGACGACCATGGAGTCCAGCCCGCAGGCCACCGAGAACAGGTGGTGGACGGCCCGGTCCTCGTAGTGCACGTACAGGTACGGGGTGAGCTCCTCCAGTGGCACCCCGCTGTGGTCGGCGAGCAGCGTGGACAGCTCGGCGACCCCGGCGTGGAACTTGTCCACGTCCGCGTACAGCTCGATGCGGTTGCACGTGGACAGGACGGCGGCCTCGGCGGCCGGCTCGGCGGCGACCGCGTCGTGCAGCAGCTTGACCTTGGCGTCCTCGGCGAGCGCCGCCCGCTCCAGGACACTGACCGGTGCGCTGCGGTGGCTCAGCCCGACCACGAGAAGACTCATGCCGGCATCACCGCTGGAAGTTCCCCGTCAGGTCCCTGGCGCTTGACCGCGCCCCGTATCGGCTTGGCCGCCGTCGGCGGCGCGAGGGCCTCGCCCAGTTCCTCGCCGGCCTTGCGCTGCTCGTGGAAGGCGAGGATCTGCAGCTCGATGGAGAGGTCGACCTTGCGCACGTCCACCCCGTCCGGCACAGCCAGCACGGTGGGCGCGAAGTTGAGGATCGAGGTGACCCCGGCGGCGACCAGCCGGTCGCACACCTCCTGCGCGGCGCCCGCCGGTGTGGTGATCACACCGATGGATACCTGGTTGTCCTCGACGATGTCCTCCAGCTCGTCGGCGTGCCGCACCGGTAGTCCAGCGATCAGCTTTCCGGCGAGCTGGGCGTCAGCGTCGATGAGCGCGGCGATACGGAATCCACGGGAGGCGAAACCGCCGTAGTTGGCGAGGGCCGCTCCAAGATTGCCCATGCCGACGATGACGACCGGCCAGTCCTGGGTGAGGCCGAGCTCCCGAGAGATCTGGTACACGAGGTATTCGACGTCATATCCGACGCCTCGTGTTCCGTACGAGCCGAGATAGGAGAAGTCTTTACGAAGTTTGGCGGAGTTCACACCGGCGGCCGCAGCGAGTTCCTCCGAGGAAACGGTGGGCACCGAGCGCTCGGAGAGCGCGGTCAGAGCCCGCAGGTACAGCGGGAGACGGGCGACGGTGGCCTCGGGGATCCCTCGGCTGCGGGTCGCCGGTCGGTGAGTTCGGCCAGTTGCCACGATGCTCCTGCGGGTAGAGCTGGGCTGCGGGCGACCACAGTCCCTATGACCGCCCCGTGCACGCCAATCTATGTCTTTGTGAACGCGTGCACAAAGATGGTGTCCGATTTGCCCCAGGGAAGTGACCGGCATCACGCACCCCCATTACGGACATACGAAACCATTTGCTGCGCCGGAACGTTCCTCTTGAGCGCCACATCCGTAACTCCGCGCCCCACCCATTGCGCGTCGGCGCCCGTCAGCTGGGGCCAGTCCAGCGTGGCGGCCCGCGCCAGCGCCGCCTCGGCGTGCGAATGGCTCGTCTGAGCCCGCGCGTACTGCGCGAACAGCCGGGCCGTGGCGCGCGCGTCCCCCAGCGCCGTGTGCGCCGACCAGCCCGTCACTCCGGCCGCTTCCGCGCATGCGCGCAGGCTCAGCGCCCCGGGCAGGGCTCCCCGCAAGGCCGCCATGCGCATGGTGCACATGGCCGGCACGGCGGGCAGCTCGACGCCCAGACGGGCGTACTCCGCGGTCAGGAACGCCCGGTCGCAGCCCACGTTGTGCCCCACCAGCACCCTGCCGCGCAGCAGCCCCAGCAGCTTCGGCGCGACCTGCGCAAAGCGCGGTGCCCGCGCGGCCGTCACATGCCGGTGCTCGATGCCGTGAATGTGCGTGGGCCCGACCGGGCCCTCGGGATCGACCAGCGTGGAGAACTCGCCCTGGGGAATCAGACCGCCGTCGAGCAGCACCACCGCCAGCTCGACCACCCGGTGCCGACGGGAACTGGACCCGGTCGCCTCGAGGTCGACCACCGCGAATCCGCCGTGAACCCCCTGAGGCCTGGCGCGGAGCACGCTTTCACCGATCCTTTCGCGCGCCCCCGCCGTACGCAGTAATCCAAAACGACCTCGATGGTAATCGAATGGGCGAGCACAGAGAAACCGCGCAAACCGGCTCACCCGCGGCGTCAGGTACTGAGCGCCCTGCGCAGCCGGCCCTCGTCCACCCGCCAGAAATCGTGCTGTTCGCCGTCCACCAGGACGACAGGGATCTGCTCCCAGTACTTGCGGTACAGCTCCTCGTCCTGTGTGATGTCGCGCTCATCCACCGCCGCGCCGAGTTCCCCCGCCACCTTCTCGATCACGACCCGCGCGTCGTCGCACAGATGGCAGCCGGGCTTGCCGATCAGCGTCACAGTCCTCATGCGGGCCATTGTGCCTCCGTCCGGACGGAGATCCGGGTAACAGATACGTCGCAAGGAGTTCATACAGCCGCTCCACGCGCGCATCGGGAGCGCCGAACGAACTGGCTATGCTCACCACATGGCCGCTCTCCCATGGCTCACTCCCCGTAAACGTTCCGCCACCGCGCGCAGCGTCCTGGCAGGCGAGGCCGCGGCCGAGGCCGCCCTCGCGGCGCCCCTGGCGAAACAGGACGACGAAGATGCCGCCGCGCCCAGTGAGTTCCCCGTCATCGGGGACCCCCACGCCGCGGCGTTCTTCGACCTGGACAACACCGTGATGCAGGGCGCCGCGATCTTCCACTTCGGCCGGGGCCTGTACAAACGGAAGTTCTTCCACAAGCGCGACCTGGTCCGCTTCGCCTGGCAGCAGGCGTACTTCCGCATGGCCGGGTCCGAGGACCCCGAGCACATGCAGGAGGCGCGCGACAGCGCACTGTCGATCGTCAAGGGGCACCGCGTCGAGGAGCTCATGTCGATCGGCGAGGAGATCTACGACGAGTACATGGCCGGCAAGATCTGGCCCGGCACCCGCGCCCTCGCCCAGGCCCACCTGGACGCCGGCCAGCGGGTCTGGCTGGTCACCGCCGCCCCCGTCGAGACCGCCACCATCATCGCCCGCCGCCTCGGCCTCACCGGCGCCCTGGGCACCGTCGCCGAGCACGTCAACGGCGTCTACACCGGACGCCTGGTCGGCGAGCCGCTGCACGGCCCCTCCAAGGCCGAGGCCGTGAAGGCGCTGGCCGCCGCGGAGGGACTCGAACTCATCCGCTGCGCGGCGTACAGCGATTCGTCGAACGACATCCCGATGCTGTCGCTCGTCGGACATCCGTACGCGATCAATCCTGACAGCCGCCTGCGCAAGCACGCCCGCACCCAGGGCTGGCGGCTGCGCGACTACCGCACGGGCCGCAAGGCGGCGAAAATCGGCATCCCGGCCGCCGCCGGAGTCGGCGCCGTGGCCGGTGGCGCGGCGGCCGCCGTGGCCCTGCAGCGCCGCCGCCGCTAGGGTCACCGGCGGTAACCGACCCTGCGCGTGCAGAGGTGGGCCGGGGCATCCCCCCGGCTTACCCCCTCTGTTCCCACCCCAGCCCCCGGCGTGCCACACAGCCACAACACGCACTCCACGCGAGCAATTCACGACGCGATATGGTCAACTCCGTTTTCATGTTCGATAATTGACCGGTCACCAATCCGTCAGAGATTGGGCGGAATCGGCGATTTCAGCAACTCGGTGTAGCGTCGCCTGCACGAAGCGTTATTCTCCTCAGACGCAAGCCGGTTCCCACGCGTCGCTACGACGAGTGAACGGTTCCGAACTGCACGTGATGGAAGTTCTGCCTCTGGGAGTCCCGTGTACCCACACAACGGGGTTGACGCCTCTGGCCTGGCTACGCTGCGCGCAATGGTGGTCGACCACCTCCAGCGCGTCGTCCCCGCGTACGCCATGCCCGCCCTCGCCACACCGCTGCCTACCGGTACCGTCCACGGCCCCGTCTACGCCATGGCCGAGGCCGGCACCGCCGTAGGCGGCCGCCGCGCCACCCGCCACAACACGCAGGTCCAGGGCGCCAACACCGCGTCCCGCCGCCCCGCAGCCGACAGCGACAGCGGCCGCATGATGGAGCTGGTCGAACGCGCCCAGGCGGGTGAGACCGAAGCCTTCGGCCGCCTGTACGACCACTACTCCGACACGGTGTACCGCTACATCTACTACCGCGTTAACGGCAAGGCCACCGCCGAGGACCTCACCAGCGAGACCTTCCTGCGCGCCCTGCGCAGGATCGGGACCTTCACCTGGCAGGGCCGCGACTTCGGCGCCTGGCTGGTCACCATCGCCCGCAATCTGGTCGCCGACCACTTCAAGTCCAGCCGCTTCAGACTCGAAGTGGTCACCGGCGAGATGCTCGACGCCAACGAGGTCGAGCGCAGCCCCGAGGACTCCGTTCTGGAGTCGCTCTCCAACGAGTCGCTCCTCAGCGCCGTCCGCAAGCTCAACCCCCAGCAGCGGGAGTGCGTCACGCTGCGCTTCCTCCAGGGTCTGTCGGTCGCCGAGACCGCCCGGATCATGGGGAAGAACGAAGGCGCGATCAAAACCCTGCAGTACCGGGCGGTCCGAACTCTTGCCCGACTGCTGCCCGAAGACGCCCGGTGAGACGGGCTCGGTGAGATCGCTTGCGCCCGTGCTCACGGTCCGATCATCATGACTGCGTAACCCAACTCGTACGGCACTCGTTGCATCAAACGCAGACCCCCCACTGCCGTGCCCTGTTCGCTTCCGGTCACTCGATCGGGTGGACAGGCTCAAGGAACGCAACTTCCGGGCGCTTCGGGGAGTCGAGTGTGAATGACGAGAGGAGGTGCCGCCCGTGATCGCGAACCCAACGGCGCACCGGCGGGCGAACGCCTTCGCCGAGGCCGTGGAGGACTTGAACCTTCCGCAGGCCGACGGCGAGCAGCAGCACGGTGCTCATGCCGCGGACCGGCATGCCGACCCTGAGCAGGGCCGGCTCCTGGCTCTGGCGAACGCCCTGGAGGATGTGCCGAAGCCGACGCTGGACGCCGCGAAGAAAATCGAGCAGCGCGCGCAGCTGATCGCCGCCATGGAGGCCGCGCTGGCCGACGGCACGCTGTCCGTGCCCGAGCAGCGCACCAGCAGTGGTAACAGTGGCGGCAGCAGCCGCAGTGGTGCCCACCGCTACAAGCCCAGCTCCCGCTGGGGCCGCCGGCTCGCCGCCGGCGGGCTCTCCGTCGGCGTCCTCGGCGGCGCCCTCGGCGGGGTCGCCGCCGCCAGCACGGACGCCCTGCCGGGCGACACGCTGTACGGGCTCAAGCGCGGCATGGAGGACATGCGGCTCAACTTCGCCAACGACGACGCCGACCGCGGCAAGGTCTACCTGGACCTCGCCTCCACCCGGCTCCAGGAGGCCCGCCGCCTCATGGAGCGCGGCCGCAGCGGCGACCTCGACGACGAGTCGGTCGGCGAGATCCGCAAGGCGCTCTCCGGCATGCAGCAGGAGGCCTCCGAGGGCCACCGGCTGCTCAGCGCGGCGTACAAGCGGGACGGCTCCCTGCAGCCCATCGAGACCCTGTCCGCCTTCTCCGCCGCCCACCGCCAGGGCTGGAGCAATCTGCGTGACCGTCTCCCGTCGAAGCTGACCGATGTCGGCAACAAGGTCACCTCCGTCTTCGACGCCATAGAGCAGGAAGTGGGCCCGCTGCAGAAGCTGCTGCCCCCGGCCAACCGCACCGGGTCCGGCGACGGCCACAACGGCTACACCGGCAGCACCCGTTCCGGCACCTCCGGCCAGCCCGCCCCCGGAGCCACTGACGGCTCCGCCGGCACCGGCTCCGGCACCAGCACGGCCAGCCCCTCCACCACGGGCTCCTCCAACGACGGTGCCCTCGGCGGCCTCCTCGACGGCAGCTCCACGTCCTCCCCGAGCGCCAGCTCCTCCACCTCGACCGAGTCCACCCAGCCCTCGGTCACCCTCCCGCCGCTCCTCCCGGGGCTACTGCCGGGCCTGGGCCTGACCTCGGACGACAGCTAGGCCTCAGCCGGGTTGTGCCCACCCGTCCCGCACGGCGGAACGGGTGGGCACAACCCGGCCACCGGCCTCAGGCCGCTAGAAGAACACCGAACGCCGCTGCACCAGCAGCTTGGCCCCTTCCCTGAATGCCGCCCTCGCACTGCTCCGCAGGCTTCGGGGCGGCTGCGCCGGACTCCGTCCGTCGATGTCGCGCGCCGAAAGAACCGGTGTCCGGGGTGGGGGTGCCTCCCGGCCGAAGGCTGGTGGAGAGCCCCGGCTAGAAGAACACCGAACGCCGCTGCACCAGCAGCTTGTACAGCGTGTGCTGAATCGTCTCCCGCACCTGGTCCGTCAGGTTGAAGACCAGCATCGGATCGTCCGCCGCCTCCGGCGTGTACTGGTCCGTGGGGATCGGCTCGCCGAACTGGATCGTCCATTTCGTCGGCAGAGGCACCATCCCCAGCGGCCCGAGCCAGGGGAAGGTCGGGGTCAGCGGGAAGTACGGGAAGCCCAGCAGCCGGGCGACCGTCTTGGCGTTGCCGACCATCGGGTAGATCTCCTCCGCACCGACGATCGAGCACGGCACGATCGGCACGCCGGTCTTCAGGGCCGTGGCGACAAAACCGCCGCGCCCGAAGCGCTGCAGCTTGTACCGGTCCGAGAACGGCTTGCCGAGCCCCTTGAAGCCCTCCGGCATGACACCGACGACCTCGCCGCGCTCCAGCAGCAGTTGCGCGTCCTCCGCGCAGGCGAGCGTGTGCCCGGCCTTCCTGGCCAGCTCGTTGACGAGCGGCAGCATGAACACCAGGTCCGCCGCGAGCAGCCGCAGATGGCGCCCGGCCGGGTGGTGGTCGTGGACGGCGACCTGCATCATCAGGCCGTCCATCGGCAGCGTGCCGGAGTGGTTGGAGACGACCAGCGCCCCGCCCTCGGCGGGGATGTTCTCGATGCCCTTGACCTCGACCCGGAAGTACTGGTCGTAGAGCGGCCGCAGCAGCGACATCAGGACCTGGTCGGTGAGCTCCTCGTCGTAGCCGAAGTCGTCGACCTCGTAGTCGCCGGTGACGCGGCGCCGCAGGAAGGCGAGGCCGTGCGCGACCTTGCGGTCCCAGGGGCCGCCCAGCAGCCGGTCGGCGAGGCCGCCGAGGGCGCCTGTGAGGGACGGCGGCGCACTCGGGGACCCAGGTGCCTCCTGATGCTCCGGGGACGCCGGAGACGGCTCCTGCGGGCCGCTCTGCGGCCCGTCGGGTCCGTCCTGCGCATCCCCTTGCGCGTCCTGCGCATGCCGTACGGCGGTGAGCGGCGTGGCCGCGGGGCCGGCGGGACCCGTTTCGCCCTTCTTGCGGCTGCCCGGCCCCGGCACGGTCGTCCCCCGTCCCCGGGGGCGGGGGCTGCCCCTGCGCGCGCGGGTGTCCTCATCGAACGGGATGACCTTGGCGTCCGCCATGGCTCGGCTCCTCCTCGTAGGGGCACTCACGTCTGGTCCCTGGCCACGGGGACCAGCGCGGCAAGCCGGTCGACGCCGTGAGCCAGCCGCTCGGGCGGAAGCAGCCCGTAGCCGTGGCTGCGGGCGTAGTCGCTGAAGGTCCCGGCGGTGGTGAACTTCGGTGTGAACCCGAGAGTCTCACGCATTTGCGTGGTGTCCACCACCCGCCCGTGTGTCAGCAGCCGGATCTGCTCGGGCGAGAAGTCCGTGACCCCCGCCGTGCGCAGCGTCTGCGCCACCCAGGTGACGGCCGGCAGCAGCACCGGCACCGTCGGCTTGCCGAGCCTGCGCGCGGTCTGCGACAGCAGCAGCACCCCGTCCCCCGCCACATTGAACGTCCCGCTGTTGAGCGTGCCGCGCTCGGGATCGCGCACCGCGAGCAGCAGCACATCGATCACGTCGTCCTCGTGGACGAACTGCAGCCGCGGGTCGTAGCCGAAGACCGTCGGCAGCACCGGCAGCGCGAAGTACTCCGACAGCGGCGTATCGGTGCGCGGCCCCAGGATGTTGGCGAAGCGCAGAACCGCCACCGCCACATCCGGGCGACGGCGCGCGAAGCCGCGTACGTAACCCTCGACCTCGACCGCGTCCTTCGCGAAGCCGCCCCTGGGCAGTGACTTGGGCGGCATCGTCTCGGTGAAGACCGCCGGGTCGCGGGGCGCGGAGCCGTAGACGCTCGTCGTGGACTTCACCACCAGGCGGCGTACCGTCGGCGCCTTCTGGCAGGCGCCGAGCAGCTGCATCGTCCCGATGACGTTGGTCTCCTTGACCGCCGTCCGCCCGCCCTTGCCCGGCAGGGTCCCGCTGACATCCATGTGGACGACCGTGTCGACGCCGTGCTCCGCCAGCACCTTTCCGATCATCGGATGGCGGATGTCGGCCCGTACGAACTCGGCCCCGCCCAGATGATGCTCCGGTGGAACGGCATCGACCCCGATCACCCGGTCGACATCCGGCTCGCGCATGACGCGTCTTACGATCCGCCCGCTGAGCTGCCGGGCGACCCCGGTCACGAGCACCACCTTGCCCAAGATCATGCCTCCCTTGGCCTGTGCGGATGCTGTGTACGCACCGTCACCGTATCGGGTCAGTGTTGCGCGATGATGACGTTCGAGCCTACGAACACACACGCAGTGGTGCCCGATGACACGCCCGAAACGCCGCTGCCCTCCCGCCGCCGCGGGATGCGGTGACGGAAGGGCAGGGAAAGCGATCGCGTAGCTCGCTTACTTCTTGTTGCGACGCTGCACACGCGTCCGCTTCAGCAGCTTGCGGTGCTTCTTCTTGGCCATACGCTTGCGCCGCTTCTTGATGACAGAGCCCACGACTACCCTCGCTTCGTTTTCACTCGGTGCGGGGCGTCCGAGCCCACACGACCTACGTCGGCCAAGCCTACCCGCCTTGGAGCGGCGAGCCTAAACCGGGCCGGACAGGGCCGTTTGTCAGGCAGTTTCCCCCACCCCCACGTAGGACTCACGAAGATAGTCATGGACGGCTTGCTCCGGGACCCGGAAGGACCGGCCCACTCGGATCGCCGGCAGATGGCCGCTGTGCACCAGTCGGTACACGGTCATCTTGGACACTCGCATTACCGCGGCGACCTCAGCCACGGTCAGGAACACGACCTCGTTGAGAGGCCTCTCGCTAGAAGCCATGACACACCTGAACCTTCCGCACATAACAGGCACCGGCTTCCCCTCCGGTGACTCCTGCTCGCACGTGCGCTCCTCCCCAGACTAGGTGCGGGTGATGCAAGTGGGGAAGAGGAGTAGCGATCGGTTGACTACTGTGACAGACACGCTCGATTGAGTACATAGCGCGTAAGCGGTCGGTAGTAATCGGACCGCACAGCGTCATCAAGCGGAACCACAACGGACACCCGCCCCTCCGCCTGCGCCACGAACACCGCCGGATCGTCGGAATCCGCCAGCCCAATGGCTTCAATACCCAGCTGACCTGCTCCGCAGACCCAGCCGTGATCCCCCACCACGAGGCTCGGCAGCGGCCCGCCACGCCCGCCCGACCCCGCGAGCGCGGCCCGAACCGGGAGAGGGGAGTGCGTGTGTACCCCCGGCTCGCGCCCGGGCGCGGTGGTGGGCGCGGGACGTACGACCGCGACTCCGCCTACGTACCAGAGAATGTGCTGGCGTAGACCGAATTGCGTCGGCATGTCGATACATCGACCATGCGATGGTGTGAGGACCTGACATCCCGCCGCCGACAGCGCCCCCGCCAATCCGGCGTAGAACCCATGCAACCGTTGCGGATGTCCCGTCCCGAGCAGTACGGGTTCCCTGTGGTCCGCCGCCGATCGGATCCGGTCCGCAAACGCGTCCAAGGCCGCCAGCGTCCGGTCCGGGTCGATCACATCTTGCCCCGAAGTGTGCCCTGGATCCGGCGATACGCCACATCTTTCCGCCATCAGCCGCAGCAGGTCCCCCACCGTCCACCCCCGCTCCGGATCCAGCCCCAGCCGCTGCCGCGGATCCCCCGCCGCAAACAGCCGATAGCTCCGCAGGCTCTTCTCCCGCAACGTAGCGATCGGCCCCGCCAGATGAGCCGCCAGGAGGTGCGCGCGCAGCGCGCCGACACTCAGCACGGCGTGATGTTCTCGCCGAACGGTTCCATCGCGGGGCGAAACCGGAGAAATACGCCCTAACGGGTATTCCTTAACGGGTGTTCCTTACGGCAGCAGCCCGTGCGCCGGGAACACCGCCCGCCGCGTGGCGAGCACCGCCTGGTCCAGCCGGTCCGCCGGGTCGTACCCCGCGTCATGGAACCCCCGCCAACGGGCATCCCGCCCATCGGTCATGCGCAACGGCGCAACCCGCATCGTCCGCCGGTACACCTCCTGCCGCCACTCCTCCGGCGTCTCCGCCTCCGGCGGCACCGGCGCCCCGGCCGCGATCGCCACCAGGTGCGTCCACGAGCGCGGCACCACCTCCACCACCTCGTAGCCGCCCCCGCCCAGCGCAACCCAGCGCCCCTCCGCATGCGCATGCGCCAGCTCGTGACACGCCTCCATCACCGCGCGCTGCGCGTCGAGGCTCACGGCCAGATGCGCCAGGGGGTCCTCGAAGTGCGTGTCCGCGCCATGCTGCGTCACCAGCACCTGCGGCCGGAACGCCGTCACCAGCTCCGGCACCACCGCGTGGAACGCCCGCAGCCACCCCGCATCACCCGTCCCCGCCGGCAGCGCCACATTCACCGCCGAGCCCTCCGCCCCCGGCCCCCCGCTCTCCTCCGGCCAGCCGGTCTGCGGGAACAGGGTCCGCGGGTGCTCATGGAGCGAGATCGTCAGGACACGCGGGTCGTCCCAGAAGACCGCCTGGACCCCGTCCCCGTGATGCACATCCACATCCACGTACACGACCCGCTCCGCGCCGAGCTCCAGCAGCCGCGCGATCGCCACCGCCGCGTCGTTGTACACGCAGAAGCCGGAGGCCGTCCCGGGCATGGCGTGATGCAGGCCGCCCGCGAAGTTCACCGCGTGCGCGGCCTCGCCGCGCCACACCGCCTCCGCCGCGCCCACCGACTGCCCCGCGATGAGTGCCGACGCCTCGTGCATCCCCGCGAACGCCGGATTGTCCTCCGTGCCGATCCCGTACTCGATCTCGGCCGCCTTCGGATCGGCCGACGCCCGCCGCACCGCGGCCACGTACTCCGGCCGGTGCACCAGCTGCAGCGTCGAGTCCCCGGCCGCCGGGGCCGCGGTGACCGTGACACCCGCCGCCCGGTCCAGGCCGAAGTCCCGGACCAGCCCGATGGTCAGTGCGAGCCGCACCGGATCCATCGGGTGACCGGGACCGAAGTCGTAGCCCGTTACCTGCTCATCCCACATCAGCTGTGCGCGGCCGCTCATGGCCGACACCGTATCTGGCCGGATCGGCATCGAACGAGCGGGCATACAGCAGCGTCGCCGCCACCAGCACCATCGGCACCAGCATCGCCCCCCGGTAGCTCCACGCGTCACCCAGCGCGCCCACCAGCGGCGAGCCCACCAGGAAGCCCACGTAATTGAAGATGTTCAGCCGCGCGATGGCCGCGTCCGACGCCCCCGGGAACAGCCTCCCCGCCGCCGCGAACGTCTGCGGCACGATCACGCACAGCCCCAGCCCCAGCAACGTGAACCCCAGCATCCCCACCCACGCCCCCGGCGCCGCCGCCACCACCGCGAATCCGGCCACCGACACCACCGTCCCGGCCCGCACCACCGCCACCGCCCCGAACCGCCGCACCCCGAGGTCCCCCACCGACCGGCCGAGCAGCGTCATGACCATGTAGACGTTGTACGGGACCGTCGAGAGCTGGTCCGAACTGTGCAGCGTGTCCTGCAGATACTTCGCGCTCCAGTTCGACACCGTCGCATCGCCGATGTACGCGAAAGCCAGCACCATGCACAACGGCATCAGCAGCTTCATCGCGACCGGCACAGCCGCCTTGGCCTGCTCAGGGGCATCGGCCGACGCCGCAGCCTGCGAGTCCAGATACCAGCGCCCCGCCACGATCACCAACGGGATCAGCACCGCCGCCACCGGCCCGTACAGCACCGCCAGCCCCAGATGCCAGTGCGCCCCCACCCACGCCAGCGACGCCCCCACAATCCCGCCCAGGCTGAACGCCGCATGGAAGCCCAGCATGATGCTCCGGCCGTACGCGTGCTGCAGGCTCACCCCGAGCATGTTCATCGACGCGTCCAGCGCCCCCACGCACAGCCCGAACGCCGCCAGCGACAGCGCCAGCTCCCACATCGCATCGCCCGAGCCCGCGCCCACCAGCGCCAGGCACACCGCCGGCTGCACCCATCTCAACACCAGCGACGGCCTGACCTTCTTGACCACATGCTCCGCCGTGACACTCCCGACCCCGGCCAGGATCGGAACCGCCGCCAGGAACAACGGCAGCAGCGCGTCACTCACCCCGTAGCGGTCCTGCAACGCCGGTATTCGGGTCACCAGCAGAGCGAACACCGCGCCCTGCGCGAAGAAACTGACGGCCAACGAAGCCCGTCCATACCGCAATCTGCCGTCGATGCCGTCCATGAGCGAGCAGCGTAGGGCCCGAAGCTACGCACCGGTAGATAGATCCGGTCAACAGTTTGTATCAGCCCAACAGCAGCCCCGGCAGCTCCCCCATCTCCCCGAACCTCTCCCCTGCCCCCGCCAGCTTCTCCGCCGGCGTCATCCCCGTGAACCCGTACACATCCATCCCCGCCGCCACCGCCGCCTCCACCCCCAGCGGGCTGTCCTCCACCACCGCACACCGCCCCGGCGCCACCCCCATCACCCGCGCCGCATGCAGAAACAAGTCCGGCGCCGGCTTCCCCCGCCCCACATCCTGCGAGCTGAAGATCCGCTCCTCCCCGAAGCGCTCATACAACCCCGTCTTCCCCAGCCCCACCCTGATCCGCTCATGACTCCCCGACGAAGCCACGCAGTACGGGACCCCGTTGGCCTCCAGCTTCTCCAACACCGCGTCAACACCGGGCACCGGCTGCAGATCCCGCCTGAACGCCTCGAACACCTTCCGATGAAACGTCTCGTCGAAGTCCGCCGGCAGCCGCCGCCCCGTCCGCTCCGCGACGAGGTCATGGACCCGGTGCATCGCCGACCCCATGTAGTCCCGTATCGATTCCTCGTACGTGGTCGGAAAACCGACCTCCGTCAGATACTCCGCAAGAATCCGGTTCGAAATCGGCTCACTGTCCACGAGGACGCCGTCATTGTCGAAGATGACCAGGTCATAGCGCATGGCCCAACCCTAGGCTCCCGAACGCAAAAATGCCTCAGTCCCCGAGCACAAGGCTCGGGGACTGAGGCTAAAAATTGTTCGGCGGCGTCCTACTCTCCCACAGGGTCCCCCCTGCAGTACCATCGGCGCTGAAAGGCTTAGCTTCCGGGTTCGGAATGTAACCGGGCGTTTCCCTAACGCAATGACCACCGAAACACTATGAAGACAACTGAACCGGAACAACACAGTTCGTTACTTCAGAACTACACAGTGGACGCGAGCAACTGAGGACAAGCCCTCGGCCTATTAGTACCGGTCAGCTCCACCCCTTACAGGGCTTCCACATCCGGCCTATCAACCCAGTCGTCTACTGGGAGCCTTAACCCCTCAAAGGGGGTGGGAATACTCATCTCGAAGCAGGCTTCCCGCTTAGATGCTTTCAGCGGTTATCCCTCCCGAACGTAGCCAACCAGCCATGCCCTTGGCAGGACAACTGGCACACCAGAGGTTCGTCCGTCCCGGTCCTCTCGTACTAGGGACAGCCCTTCTCAATATTCCTACGCGCACAGCGGATAGGGACCGAACTGTCTCACGACGTTCTAAACCCAGCTCGCGTACCGCTTTAATGGGCGAACAGCCCAACCCTTGGGACCGACTCCAGCCCCAGGATGCGACGAGCCGACATCGAGGTGCCAAACCATCCCGTCGATATGGACTCTTGGGGAAGATCAGCCTGTTATCCCCGGGGTACCTTTTATCCGTTGAGCGACGGCGCTTCCACAAGCCACCGCCGGATCACTAGTCCCGACTTTCGTCCCTGCTCGACCCGTCAGTCTCACAGTCAAGCTCCCTTGTGCACTTACACTCAACACCTGATTGCCAACCAGGCTGAGGGAACCTTTGGGCGCCTCCGTTACTCTTTAGGAGGCAACCGCCCCAGTTAAACTACCCACCAGACACTGTCCCTGATCCGGATCACGGACCGAGGTTAGACATCCAGCACGACCAGAGTGGTATTTCAACGACGACTCCACCACGGCTGGCGCCATAGCTTCACAGTCTCCCACCTATCCTACACAAGCCGAACCGAACACCAATATCAAGCTATAGTAAAGGTCCCGGGGTCTTTCCGTCCTGCTGCGCGAAACGAGCATCTTTACTCGTAGTGCAATTTCACCGGGCCTATGGTTGAGACAGTCGAGAAGTCGTTACGCCATTCGTGCAGGTCGGAACTTACCCGACAAGGAATTTCGCTACCTTAGGATGGTTATAGTTACCACCGCCGTTTACTGGCGCTTAAGTTCTCAGCTTCGCCATGACGAATCATGACTAACCGGTCCCCTTAACGTTCCAGCACCGGGCAGGCGTCAGTCCGTATACATCGCCTTACGGCTTCGCACGGACCTGTGTTTTTAGTAAACAGTCGCTTCTCGCTGGTCTCTGCGGCCACCCCCAGCTCAAGCAGCAAGTGCTATCACCAGTGATGGCCCCCCTTCTCCCGAAGTTACGGGGGCATTTTGCCGAGTTCCTTAACCATAGTTCACCCGAACGCCTCGGTATTCTCTA
>NZ_CP109392.1:4137500-5222500 GCF_045040445.1 Streptomyces sp. NBC_01537
GCGGCGGGGATCGTCTATCTGCTCGATGAGCCGGAGGTCGTCCGGAAGAAGGTCATGCGGGCTGTGACGGACAGTGGCCGGGAGGTGGAGTACGACCGGGAGGCGAAGCCCGGGGTGGCGAATCTGCTGGACATCCTGGCGGCTTGTACGGGGAGGGAGCCGGCGGCGCTGGCCGAGGACTACGACTCGTACGGGGCTCTGAAGAAGGACACGGCGGAAGCGGTGGTGGAGGAGCTGCGGCCGTTGCGGGCGCGGCATGCGGAGCTGTGTGCGGACCCGGGGTATGTGGACGGGGTGCTGCGGGCGGGGGCGGAGCGGGCCCGGGGGCTGGCACGGCCGAGGGTGGATGCGGCTTACCGGGCGATCGGGCTGCTGCCGGCGGGGTGACCAGCGGGGTGAAAGGCGCGGCGGTAGTCGCGGGGGCTGGTGGAGAGGCGGGCGGCGAAGTGCTGGCGCATGGTCACTTCGCTGCCGAAGCCGCAGCGGCGGGCGACTTCGGGCATGGGGAGGTCGGTGCGTTCGAGGAGCTTCTGGGCGGCGGCGATGCGCTGGTCGAGGAGCCAGCGGAGCGGGGTGGTGCCGGTGGTGGAGGAGAAGTGGCGGGTGAAGGAGCGGGGGGACATGCCGGCCCAGGCGGCGAGGTCGGCGACGGTGAGGGGGTCGTGGAGGTGGCGGAGGGCTCGTTCGCGTACGCCGGCGAGCGCGTCGGCGTCGCGGTCGGCGGTGGGGGTCGGGTGCTCGATGAACTGGGCCTGGGTGCCGGTGCGGAAGGGGGCGGTGACCATGGAGCGGGCGATGGCGGCGGCTGCTTCGGCGCCGTGGGCGGTGCGGACGAGGTGGAGGCAGAGGTCGATGCCGGCGGCGACTCCGGCGGAGGTCCACAGGCCGTCGTCCTCGACGAAGAGTGCGTCGGGTTCGACGGTGACGTCGGGGTGGAGCCCGGCGAGGAGGTCGGCGAGTTGCCAGTGGGTGACCGCGCGGCGGCCGTCGAGCAGGCCGGCCTGGGCCAGGGCGAAGGCGCCGGCGCACAGGGCGGCGGTCGGTGTCCTGGCGGCGTGGGCCCGGCGCAGGGCGTGGAGGACGGCGGAGGGCACCGGGTCGGCGGGG
Source organism: Streptomyces sp. NBC_01537 (assembly GCF_045040445.1). Taxonomy (NCBI): domain Bacteria; kingdom Bacillati; phylum Actinomycetota; class Actinomycetes; order Kitasatosporales; family Streptomycetaceae; genus Streptomyces; species Streptomyces sp. NBC_01537. The sequence continues at coordinate 4,138,608 of NZ_CP109392.1, forward strand.
TCCTCCAGGCCGGGGACTACGACGAGGTCGGCGTCGGCGAGCCAGGACAGGGGGCGGTCGGGGGTGAGGGTGAGGCCGCCGGGCATGGGGATGGGGCCGGGGTCGGCGGCCACCCGGCGCAGTTCGAAGTCGGGTACGCCGGGGCCGTGGCCGCCGGCGCCCCAGACCTCGGTGATGACGGCGACGTCGAAGCTGCGGATGCCGGGGAAGGCGACGAGCGCCACGCGGTACATGGTGGCCAGTGTGGCAGAGGGCTTGGCGGGTTCCCATCGATGGTGAGCGTTGCCGCCACTGTCGGCGGTGTGCGCGGGGCGGCACGATCGACGGCATGGAGATATCGGAGAACGCGGCACTGATCGTCGTGGACGTACAGAAGGGCTTCGAGGCCGAGGAGGTGTGGGGGCGCCGGGACAATCCGGCGGCGGAGGAGAACATCGCCGCGGTGATCGACGCGTGGCAGGCGGCCGGGCGGCCGGTGGTGTTCGTACGGCACGACTCGGCGGATCTGGACTGCGGGCCGTTGCGGCCGGGGTACTGGGGCAACGCCTTCAAGGACCTCGTGGAGCAGCGCCGGGGCAAGGGCAGCGGCCCGGAGCTGTTGGTGACGAAGACGGTGAACTCGGCGTTCTACGGCGAGCCGGACCTGGACGCGTGGCTGAAGGGCGCGGGGGTGCGGCAGATCGTGATCGTCGGAATCCAGACGAACATGTGCAACGAGACCACGGCCCGGATGGGCGGGAATCTCGGGTATGACGTGATCTTCCCGCTGGACGCGATGCACACGTTCGACCTGGCGGAGGGGCCTTTCGGGTGGACGGCGACCGCCGAGGAGCTGTCGCGGGCGACGGCGGTGTCGCTGCACGGCGGCGGCTTCGCCCGGGTGGTTACGACCGCGGAACTGCTGGGCTGATCAGCCGTTGCCGGAGGCCAGTTCGCGGCTGCGGTCGCGGGCGGCCTCCAGGGCGGCGATGAGGGCGTGGCGTACTCCGTGCTTCTCCAGCTCGCGGATGGCGCTGATGGTGGTGCCGGCCGGGGAGGTGACGGCCTCGCGGAGCTTGACGGGGTGTTCGCCGGAGTCGCGGAGCATGACGGCGGCGCCGATGGCGGACTGGACGATGAGGTCGTGGGCCTGGGCGCGGGGCAGGCCGAGGAGGATGCCGGCGTCGGTCATGGCCTCGACGAGGAAGTAGAAGTAGGCGGGGCCGGAGCCGGAGAGGGCGGTGGCGGCGTCCTGCTGCTTCTCGGGGACGCGCAGGGTCTTGCCGACGGGGTTGAAGATCTCCTCGGTACGGAGGAGATGGGCCTCGGTGGCGTGGCTGCCGGCGGAGATGACGGACATGCCCTCGTCCACGAGGACGGGGGTGTTGGGCATGACGCGTACGACGGCGATGCCCTCGGCGAGCCGCTCCTCGAAGAAGGCGGTGGGGATGCCGGCCGCGGCGCTGATGACCAAGCGGTCGGCGGCAACGTGCGGGGCGAGTTCGTCGAGCAGGGTTGCCATGTCCTGCGGCTTGACGGCGAGGATCAGGGTGTCGGCGATCTTCGCCGCTTCGGCGTTGGTGACGGACTCGACCCCGTAGCGGCCGCGGAGCTCCTCGGCGCGCTCGGCGCGGCGGGCGGTGACCATGAGGTCGGCCGGGGACCAGCCGGCCCGGATCATGCCCGAGAGGAGCGCTTCGCCGATCTTGCCGGTGCCGAGGACTGCCACTTTCTGCGTCATGGGGCCATTTTCGCACCTGCGCGTGCGGCATCGGCGCGGCCCCTAAGCCGTGCGTCGGCGCAGGGTCGCGGCTCCGAGGGCGAGGGCGAGTACGGCGCAGGCCGCGACGACGGCTAGGTCGCGGACGAAGTCGCCGGTGACGCCGGTGTGGGTGAGGACTTCCTTCATGCCGTCGACGGCGTACGACATGGGCAGCACGTTGGACACGGCCTCGAGGACCGGCTGCATACGGTCGCGGGGCATGAGCAGGCCGCAGAGCAGGATCTGCGGCAGGAGCACGGCCGGCATGAACTGGACGGCCTGGAACTCGCTGGCGGCGAAGGCGCTGACGAACAGCCCCAGGGCGATGCCGAGGAACGCGTCGGCGAGGGCGACCAGAAGCAGCAGCCAGGCGGAGCCGGTCACGTCGAGGCCGAGGGCGAGGACGGCGAGGCCGGTGGCGAGGCAGGCCTGGACGACGGCGACGGCGCCGAAGGCGAGGGCGTAGCCGGCGAGGAGGTCGCCCTTGCCGAGCGGCATGGAGAGCAGGCGCTCCAGGGTGCCGGAGGTGCGTTCGCGCAGGGTCGCGATGGAGGTGACCAGGAACATCGTGATCAGCGGGAAGATGCCGAGCAGTGAGGCTCCGACGGAGTCGAAGGTGCCGGGGGTGGAGTCGTAGACCCAGTTCAGGAGCGCGAGCAGGACGCAGGGCACGACGATCATGAGGGCGATGGTGCGCGGGTCGTGGCGCAGCTGGAGCAGGACCCGGCGGGCGGTGGCGAGGGTGCGGGACGTGTTCACCGGGACTCTCCTTGCGGGGCGGTGGTGGCGGTGCTCGTGTCCTGGCGGGAGTTCGCCTCGTCCACGAGATGGAGGAAGGCGGCTTCGACGGTTTCCGTGCCCGTACGGTCGCGCAGCGCGGCCGGGCTGTCGTCGGCCAGGATGCGGCCTTCGCGCATGAGGAGGAGGCGGTGGCAGCGCTCGGCCTCGTCCATGACGTGGGAGGAGATGAGGAGGGTGGTGCCCCGGTCGGCGGCAAGGCGGTGGAAGAGGGCCCACAGGTCGCGGCGGAGGACGGGGTCGAGGCCGACGGTGGGTTCGTCGAGGACGAGGAGCTCGGGTTCGCCGAGGAGAGCCACGGCGAGGGAGACACGGCCGAGCTGGCCGCCGGAGAGGTTGCCGGCGAGGGCGTCGGCGTGGGAAGTGAGGTCGACGTCGGCGATGGCGCGGGTGATGTCGGCGCGGGGGGCGCCGAGGACGGCGGCGAAGTAGTCGAGGTTCTGGCGGACGGTCAGGTCCTCGTAGACGGAGGGCGCCTGGGTGACGTAGCCGACGCGGGAGCGCAGGGTGCGGTGACCGGCGGGCAGGCCGAGGACGTCCAGGGTGCCGGTGACATGGGCCTGGGTGCCGACGATGGCGCGCATGAGGGTGGACTTGCCGCAGCCGCTGGGGCCGAGGAGGCCGGTGATCCGGCCGGGCGGCACGGCGAAGTCGAGGTTGTCCAGGACGGTGCGGCCGCCTCGGACGACGGTCAGGGCGTGGGCGCGGACGGCGGGGTCGCGGTCGGGGCGGTCGGCTGTGGCGGCTTGGGTGGCTTGAGGGGCCGCCTCGGGCAGTTTATTCACCATACGCTGAATAATGCTCCGGCGTACGACCCCCGTCAAGAGGCGCGCCCGGTGACCGGTTGTTTACGGAGGGTTTACCCAAGGGATTGCAAAATGGTCTTGGGATCTGGTCATATGGAGATCACGACCAGAACCGACGGGGTGGGGTGAACCATGAACCGGACCAGGGGAGTTGCGCGTGCCCTGGCCCTGTTCGCGGCCGTGCTGCTCACCCTCTTCCTCGGCGTCGAGTGCGCTTCGGCCCACTCCGTCACCTCCCCCGGCCGCGCCGAGCGGGCGGAGCGCGCCGAGCGCGCCGAGCCGAAGCGCGAGGACTGCCCCGGGCGGCCCGGCGGCATCGGCGGTCTGCGGCTCGTGCTGCCCGGTTCCCCCTTCGCGCCGTCGCCGTCCCAGCGTTCGGGAGCGGCCGCGTACGACGGCCCCGCCGACGCCGACCCGGGCGACGGCCCCGACGCCCCGGCCGCCGCGCCGCGCTCGGCCCGGCAGTCGACTCCGCTGAGCAGATCCGGCAGATCCGACGAGCTGCCCGTCGCCCACCAGGTGTTCCGCTGCTGACAGGCACGGCAGGCGCGTGACAGGCGCTGCCGGCGCCCGCCCGCGCACACCTCGGTAACCCCCCACACGCAATGCAACACCTCACCGCCCCTTCCGCTCGCCCTCACGGGCGCCTGGGACGTAACGGAGGCATCCCCCAATGCAGACCTTCATCGACCATGCCCGCAACTTCCGCGACCGGATTGCGGACCACCACCAGGCACGCGAGGAGTTCGCTCGGCTCGCCACCGGCCAGTCCCCGCTGGCCCTGTTCATCACCTGCTCGGACTCCCGGGTGATCCCCGCTCTGTTCACGGGCGCCCGGCCCGGCGAGCTGTTCGAGCTGCGGACGGCGGGCAACGCCGTGCCGCAGTACCGGGACGGGCAGGGGCCCAGCTCCGAGGCCGCCACGATCGAGTACGCGGTGCGGGTGCTCGGCGTACGCGACATCGTCGTGTGCGGGCACTCGCACTGCGGCGCCGTCGGGGCCATGGCGCGCGGCGACGATCTCGCGGGCGTGCCGTCGGTGCGCGACTGGCTGACCGAGCAGGTCGACGACGAACTGCCGGACGACGACGGCCCCGAGGTCACGGCCGCGGTGCAGCGGCATGTGCGGGCGCAGCTGGAGCGGCTGCGCGGCTATCCCTGCGTGCGGGAGCGGCTGGCGGAACGCAGGCTCCGGCTGCACGGGTGGTTCTACGAGATACACACGGGGCTCGTGCTCGCCCACCGGCCGTCCGCTGATGCCTTCCTTCCCCTGTGAGCCGCCACATGTCCAGTTTCATGTCCCGATTCGCATCTCTGCGGGCCGATTTCACGGCCTCGCTCGTCGTCTTCCTCGTCGCCCTGCCGCTGTGCGTGGGCGTGGCCGTCGCCTCCGGGGTGCCGGCCGAGCTGGGCCTGGTCACCGGCATCGTCGGCGGCCTGGTCACCGGGCTGCTGCCGGGCAGCAGCCTGCAGGTGTCCGGCCCGGCGGCCGGGCTGACGGTGCTGGTGTACGAAGCCGTGCAGACGTACGGCCTGCGGGCGCTGGGCGCGCTGGTGCTGGCCGCCGGGCTGCTGCAGCTGGCCATGGGCGCGCTGCGGCTGGGCCGCTGGTTCCGGGCGATATCGGTGGCCGTGGTGCACGGCATGCTGGCCGGCATCGGGCTGGTCCTGATGGCCGGGCAGGTGTACGCGCTGGCCGATGCGAAGGCGCCCAGCAGTGGCCTCGCGAAGCTCGCCGGGCTGCCCGGCCTGGTGGGCGACACGATCTCCTCGGGCAGGGCGCTGACCGCGCTGGCGGTCGGCGCGGGCACGATCGTGCTGCTGGTGCTCTGGCCGAGGCTGCCTGCAGCGGTGCGGGTCGTGCCCGGGTCGCTGGCGGCGGTCGCGCTGGCCACGGCGGCCACGGCGGTGTTCGGCCTGCCGGTCGCGCGGGTCGAGGTGAAGGGGCTGCTGGACGCCGTACAGCCGCCCGGCGGCTCGGAGTTCGCGCAGCTGGCGCACCTCGGGACCATCGGCACGGTACTGGCGTTCACGCTGATCGCCTCCGCCGAGAGCCTGTTCAGCGCGGCGGCGGTGGACCGGCTGCACGACGGGCCGCGTACGGACTACGACAAGGAGCTGATGGCGCAGGGCGCGGGCAACGCGGTGTGCGGGGCGCTCGGCGCGCTGCCGATGACCGCGGTGATCGTGCGCAGCGCGGCGAATCTGCAGGCGGGGGCGCGGACCAAGGCCTCGCGGGTGCTGCACGGGGCGTGGCTGCTGGTTTTCGTGGTGCTGCTGCCGGGCGCGCTCGGCATGATCCCGGTGGCGACGCTCGCGGGGGTCCTGGTGCTGGCGGGCTGGAAGCTCATCCCGGTGAAGGACCTGGTGCCGCTGTGGCGTGAACACCGGGGCGAGGCGGTGGTCCTGGCGGTGACTGCGGGCGCGATCGTGGTCACCAACATGTTCGAGGGGGTGCTGCTCGGGCTGCTGATGGCGATCGTGAAGACCGCGTGGGAGACCTCGCACGTCCACCTGGAGATCGACGAGCCGGACGGCGAGGGCCTGCTGTGCGTACGGGTCCTGGGCAACGCCACCTTCCTGCGACTGCCGAAGCTGCTCGACCAGTTGGAGGCGCTGCCGCGTGACCGGGTGATACGGCTCGACCTGCGGCGGCTGCGGCACCTGGACCACGCCTGCGAACTGGCTCTGCTGGGCTGGGCCGAGCGGCACAACGGGGAAGGGGTGGAGCCGGTGAGGGTCGAGCACCGGGTCGTCGTCGCGGCACCGGCTGCGGCACCGGCTGCGTCGGGGCCGTCTCAGGGTCATCCCCTATAGCGTTCGGTCCGCGCGCGCAGGACCGTTGGAGGTATGAGGCATTCCACTGATGTGTCCCGGGCCGAGAAGCGGCAGCTCGCCGTCGCCTCGGCATCCCTTGGGCCCTGGGGCGCCGCCGCCGCCGTGGGCGCGATCGGCGGCGGCGTGCAGCTCGCCCTCAAGACCATCGGCGGCGACTTCGGGCTCGGTATCCTCACCGGCTCCCTGTCCGTCGCCCTGATGCTCTTCTTCCTGGTCGGCGGTACGGGGGCGGTCCTCGGCCGCAAGACCGGCACCGATCACCGCATACGGCGCTGGGCACGGGCCCATCCCTGGAAGGTCGCCGCCGTCCCGGCCGCGGCGCTGCTCGTCACGGACTTCGTGATGCGGCAGATCCTCAGCTCCGAGGGCTTCTTCGGGAGCCTGTGGGACGGACTGTGGCGGGCGGCCCTCGTGGCGGGGGTCATCGGTGTTGTGGGGTCGGTCGCGGCTTCCCGTCGCGGCTAGCCCAGTAAGTCCTATGGTCGGCCTCGCCCTCGGCCTTTGCCTTGATCGCGACCGTCAGGTCGACCCGGTAGGGCTCATCCACGATGCCGTCGGGGTGGAACTTGAGCAGTTCCGCGCGCTCGTCGGCCAGGAGCGCGTCGCGCTCCTGCCGGCCGAGCACGGAGAAGTAGGAGTGCGTCGCGAGGTTGGCCAGGTGCCCGTCCAGGGAAACGCGCCTGGTCCAGCGCAGTTCGTGCTCCACGACGCGCAGGCGCGCACCGGAGCGGCCCATGATCGTCTCGGTGGTGCTGCGACGTGAGATGCCGTGGGAGTGGAACCCCGCGAGCCGGGTGCGCAGGCGCTCCTGCTGCTCCGCCGCCCACCGGACGCCGAGGTCGGGCTTGTTCCACCACAGCGCGAGCGCGCCGCCCTCGCGCAGCACGCGTATGGCTTCCGGCAACGATCGCTCGGGGTCCGTCCAGTGCCAGGCCTGGGCGTACGTGACGAAGTCCGCGGTTTCCAAGGTGAACGGGAGCGCGTTGCCGTCGGCGCGTACGAGGGGCAGGTCCGGCTGGTCGGCGCGTAGTTGGGCGGCCATGCCGGAGCCGGGCTCCACGGCCGTCACGCGCGCGCCGCGTTCGCGCAGCAGACGGGTGGCGATGCCGGTGCCGGCGCCGACGTCCAGGACGTCGGCGCCGGCGAGGGGCCGTCCGGCGAGTTCCTCGACGGCGTCGAAGAGGGCGGCCGGGTAGTCGGGGCGGGCGGTGGCGTAGAGCGCGGCTATGGAGTTGAAGGAGGTGGCGAGGACGCTCAGCGACGGGCTGTCGGTCATGAGGTGATCCTGCCCCGGGCCGGGGATCGGCTATGCGCGGCCTGGTGCGCCACCGGACGGACCCGGTGAACCCCTCAGGTCACCGCTACGCGCAGCGCGGGGCGATGTAGCCGTCGCTGCCGGTGTTCACGTACGCGTCGGAGACGAACTGGTTGGGACCGATGTTGTCCCAGATGTTCGTCGTGCCGTAGTAGCCGCTGACCTTGGTGCCGGGGCTCTGGCAGTAGATCGGTACGCGGACGTTGTAGGGCAGGACCTTGACGATCTGGTAGCTGGTGCCGGGGCCGCTGCGGACGTTGAGCCGCACGCCTGGAGCTACCGGGTAGGTGGTCACATCCGCTATCGCGGCACTCAGTTCTGCACTTTCCTCGGCCATCAGGCCCTCCCCCGTGAGTTTCACGCTCTGTCATGGGCAGGCTAGCAAGTCGGCCATCGTATTTTCCGGTCATCGACTAGGCTCCGTGCGTCGCGGCAGTGTCGAACTCACGGGGGTGGTGGGATGCCGCCGCTCTACAGGGGCCGGAGTGGCCCGGAAGCGGAACATCCGCAATACGCGGGGCAGTACCCGCTGGAGACCGTGCTCGGTTCCGGCGGGATGGGCGTCGTGTATCTGTCGCGCTCGTCCTCCGGGAAGCGCCTCGCGGTGAAGGTCGTGCACACGGAGTACGCGGCGGATCCTGAGTTCAGGGCACGTTTCCGGCAGGAGGTGGCGGCTGCCCGGCGGGTGAGCGGAGCCTTCACGGCGTCCGTGGTGGACGCCGATCCGGAGGCGGAACGGCCGTGGATGGCAACGCTGTTCGTGCCCGGGGCGACGCTGTCGGAATACGTGAAGCGGAACGGCCCGCTGCCTCCCGCGCAGTTGCGGCACGTCATGACGGGACTGGCGGAGGCGCTGCGCGATATTCACCGGGCGGGTGTCGTCCACCGTGACTTGAAACCGAGCAATGTGCTGCTCGCCGCCGACGGACCCAAGGTGATCGACTTCGGCATCTCCCGGCCGTCGGACAGCGCGTTGCGCACGGAGACCGGCAAGATCATCGGTACGCCGCCGTTCATGGCGCCCGAGCAGTTCCGGCGGCCCCGGGAGGTCGGGCCGGCGGCGGACGTGTTCGCGATGGCGTCCGTACTGGTGCACGCCGCCAGCGGGCGCGGGCCGTTCGACTCGGACAGCCCGTACATCGTGGCGTACCAGGTCGTGCACGACGAGCCGGTCCTGAAGGGCATTCCGGACGACCTGCAGCCGCTGATCGAGCGCTGTCTGGCGAAGGAGCCGGAGGAACGGCCCACCCCGGACGAGCTGTTGACGGAGCTGCGGTCGGTTTCGGCTTCGTACGACACTCAGCTGTTCACGGCCTTCGACACGGAAGGCTTCATCCCGGCGCAGCGCAGGCCCCACCCGGGCGAACGCCCGACCCACTCGCCCGGCCCGGCATCGGCGCCGGATCTCGTGGCGGAGCCGGAACGGCGGAGCCCGCGCCGGGCCGGGCGCATGGCGGCGGCGGGAGCGGCACTGGTCGTGCTGAGCGCTGCCGGGGTCCTGGTGTCCCAGCGGTTCACGGGCGGCGAGGAGGGCAGCTCCGGTGGCGCGCCGCACGGCGGCGGCAGCAGTCCGGCGACCGGGACGGCCTTCCGGCCCTGGGCCGCCTCGCCCGTCACCGGCGGCGGGACCGGGACGCCGCTGTGCTCCTACGCGGCGCAGGACCTGTTCTGCGTCCAGCCGGGGCTCAAGGCGGCGAAGCTGGATCCGGTCACCGGCGAGGTCGTGTGGTCACGGCCCGAATCGGCGGACGTGGCCGACGGCGCCAAGCAGCTCGCCCCGGTGCTCACCGGCGGCGTCCTGCGCGTCGTCACGGGCGACGGCTCCCGGCTGGAGGGGCTCGACCCGGACACCGGAAAGACCCGCTGGGGCTTCGACATGTCCTCGTATCACGGCTCCTACTACAGCGCGGGCAGCACCGTCCTGCTCATCGCGCCGGGCGGTGGCGTGACCGCTGTCGACAGCGCGACGGGGCGGGAGCGCTGGCACCGGTCCCTGCCCGGACACACCAGACCGGTCTTCGCGACATACGGCGATTCCGGCTCCCTCTACGCGGTCGAGGTTGCCGATGACGGGGCCAGCACACTGGTCACCGCGGTCGATCCGGCCGACGGCACCCAGCAGTGGCAGCGGCGCCTCGACGGCAATCTCACCCCCGTCGGCTCCTCCGGTGGCGCCCTGTACTTCACCGCGGCCGACGCCGACTCCCGGACCGACGCGGTGGTGCGCTACGACCTGGCCGACCGCACGACGGTGCGCGTGCCGCTCGCCCTGCCACTGGGCGGCACCCAGGCCGCGGTGCGCGGCGGCACCGTCTACGTGTTCGGCTACGGCGGCGCGCTGGTCGCCGTCGACACCGGCCTGCGCAAGCAGCTCTGGCGTACCGAGACCTCCGTCACCGAGGCCTCGCTGCCCGTCGTCGCCGGGGGCCGGCTGTACCTCACCGCGGCCGACGGCCGCCTGCTGGCGTTCGACGCGAAGAACGGCGGCCCTCTCGGCCAGACCAGGGCCCGGCTCGGCAAGGACTCCAGCGGCTACGTGCAGTCCGTCCCGGCGCCGGTCGCCGCCGGGGGCCGGGTGTACGCCGGCGCGCCGGACGGCACGGTCTTCGCCGTGGACGCGAAGGACCCCTCCCGCTGGTAGGCCTGCGGGAGGGGTCCGTACGCGTGGGACAGGACGCTCAGCCGTCCAGAAGGCCGACGTCCCGCACCGCGCCCTTGTCGGCGCTGGTGGCCATGGCCGCGTACGCCTTCAGGGCGGCCGAGACCTTCCGCTCGCGGGCCTTGGGGGCGTAGCGGCCGCCGAGGGCCTCGCGGCGGGTGGCGAGCTCGTCGTCGGAGACCAGGAGCTCGATGGTCCGGCCGGGGATGTCGATGCGGATCCGGTCGCCGTCCTCCACGAGGGCGATGGTGCCGCCGGAGGCCGCCTCGGGGGAGGCGTGGCCGATGGACAGGCCCGAGGTGCCGCCGGAGAAGCGGCCGTCGGTGATGAGGGCGCAGGTCTTGCCGAGGCCTCGGCCCTTGAGGAAGGACGTCGGGTAGAGCATCTCCTGCATGCCGGGGCCGCCCTTGGGGCCCTCGTAGCGGATGACGACGACGTCGCCGTGGGTGATCTCCTTGCGGAGGATCTTCTCCACGGCCTCGTCCTGGGACTCGCAGACCACGGCCGGGCCCTCGAAGGTCCAGATGGACTCGTCGACGCCGGCGGTCTTCACGACGCAGCCGTCCACCGCCAGGTTGCCCTTGAGGACCGCGAGCCCGCCGTCCTTGGAGTACGCGTGCTCGGCGTCGCGGATGCAGCCGCCGGCCGCGTCCGTGTCGAGGGTGTCCCAGCGCTCGGACTGCGAGAAGGCGGTCGCGGAGCGGACGCAGCCGGGGGCGGCGTGCCACAGTTCGAGCGCCTCGGGGGACGGGGAGCCGCCGCGGACGTCCCAGGTCTTGAGCCAGTCCGCGAGCGAGGCGCTGTGCACGGAGTGCACGTCCTCGTTGAGCAGCCCGGCGCGGTGCAGCTCGCCCAGCAGGGCGGGGATGCCGCCGGCGCGGTGCACGTCCTCCATGTAGTACGTCCGGCCGTTCGCGACGTTCGGCGCGACCTTGGCCAGGCAGGGGACGCGGCGGGAGACGGCGTCGATCTCGGGAAGCCCGAAGGGGACGCCCGCCTCCTGGGCGGCGGCGAGGAGGTGGAGGATCGTGTTGGTGGAGCCGCCCATGGCGATGTCGAGGGCCATGGCGTTCTCGAAGGCCGCGAAGGTGGCGACATTGCGCGGCAGGACGTTCTCGTCGCCCTGCTCGTAGTAGCGCTTGGTGATGTCGACGACCGTGCGGCCCGCGGTCTCGTACAGCGCCTTGCGGGCGGTGTGGGTGGCCAGCACCGAGCCGTTGCCGGGCAGGGCCAGGCCGATGGCCTCGGCGAGGCAGTTCATCGAGTTGGCGGTGAACATGCCGGAACACGAGCCGCAGGTCGGGCAGGCGTTCTCCTCGATGCGCAGGATGTCCGCGTCGGAGATGTTGTCGTTGACGGCGTCGGAGATCGCGTCGACCAGGTCGAGGGTGCGGACCGTGCCGTCCACGAGGGTGGCCTTACCGGCCTCCATCGGGCCGCCGGAGACGAAGACGGTGGGGATGTTCAGGCGCAGCGCGGCCAGCAGCATGCCCGGCGTGATCTTGTCGCAGTTGCTGATGCAGATCAGCGCGTCCGCGCAGTGCGCCTCGACCATGTACTCGACGGAGTCCGCGATCAGGTCCCGGGAGGGCAGGCTGTAGAGCATGCCGCCGTGGCCCATCGCGATGCCGTCGTCGACCGCGATGGTGTTGAACTCGCGCGGCACGGCGCCCGCGGCCTTGATCGCCTCGCTGACGATCCGGCCGACCGGCTGGAGGTGGGTGTGGCCCGGTACGAACTCGGTGAAGCTGTTGGCGACAGCGATGATCGGCTTCCCGATGTCGGCGCTGTCCACGCCGCTCGCGCGCATGAGCGCGCGGGCTCCTGCCATGTTGCGGCCGTGGGTGACCGTACGTGACCTCAGCTCGGGCACGGTTGCTCCACTCCCTACCATTGCGTCATTGGACCTTCGAGCGTACGCCTGCGGGTGGCGCCTCCGGCACCGTGTCCGCATGGCGGACGGGTTGTCCAGGTGGCGGACGGCGCCCGCGCCCCTTCAGGGACCTAGGTCAGGTAGCCCTGGAGGGTGGGGGCGACCATGGCCACGATGTCGTCGAGGTCGGCGGTGGCGAGCGGCTCGGCCTTGATGACGTAGCGGAGCATCGCGATCCCGATCAGCTGCGCGGCGGCCAGCTGCGCGCGCAGCTCCGGCCGGTCGACGTCCAGCCCGCCCGCGACAGGCAGGAGCAGCCGCTGGGTGACCATGTCGCGGAACACGGCCGCCGCGGCCTCGTTGCTGACCGCCGAGCGCAGGATGGCCAGCAGGGGCTCGCGGGTGCCCGGCGACTCCCAGATGCCGAACATGAAGCGGGCCAGCCGCTCGCCGAGCCGGGACGGGTCCCCGGTGAGGGCGCCGGGGGCGCCGAGGGCAGGGGCGAAGGACAGCTCGATCGCGGCGGCGAAGACCTGCTCCTTGGTGCCGAAGTAGTGGTGGACCAGGGCCGAGTCCACCCCGGCGGCCCGCGCGATCGAGCGGATCGAGGTCTTGTCGTAGCCCCGCTCGGAGAACTCGGTGCGGGCCTCCGCCAGGATCCGGTCGCGGGTGCCGGCGTCGCCCGCCCGGGCCCCGGCGGGGCGGCCGCGCCTGCGCGGGGCGGTTTCCGCTCGCTGCGGCGCGGGCTTCGCGGGCATCAGCCGACCTGCGCGGCGGCGGCCAGGTGCAGCCGGGTGAAGGCCAGTGCCTCCGCCAGGTCCGCCTCCCGCTCGGCCGCCGACATCGCGCGGCGGGTGTTGACCTCGATCACCACATGGCCGTCGAAGCCGCGCCCCGCGAGCCGCTCCAGCAGCTCCGCGCAGGGCTGGGTGCCGCGCCCCGGCACCATGTGCTCGTCCTTGCCGGAGCCGCTGCCGTCGGCAAGGTGCACATGCGCAAGCCGGTCGCCCATCCGGTCGACCATGTCCAGGGCCGTGCTGCGCGCGGTGGCGGTGTGGGAGAGGTCCACCGTGAAGTGCCGGTAGTCGTCCTTGGTGGGGTCCCAGTCGGGGGCGTACGCGAGCATCTCGCGGTCGCGGTAGCGCCAGGGGTACATGTTCTCCACGGCGAAGCGGACGTCCGTCTCGTCCGCCATCCGCCAGATGCCGCTGACGAAGTCGCGGGCGTAGTTGCGCTGCCACCGGAACGGCGGGTGGACGACGACGGTCGAGGCGCCCAGCTTCTCGGCGGCCGCCTGCGCACGCTGCAGTTTGATCCACGGGTCGGTGGACCACACCCGCTGGGTGATCAGCAGGCAGGGCGCGTGCACGGCCAGGATCGGGATCTCGTGGTAGTCCGACAGCCTGCGCAGCGCCTCGATGTCCTGGCTGACGGGATCCGTCCACACCATGACCTCGACCCCGTCGTAGCCGAGGCGGGCCGCGATCTCGAAAGCGGTGGCCGTGGACTCCGGGTAGACGGAGGCCGTGGACAGCGCGACCTTGGCGTCCGGCACGCGCACGGCGTGCCCGGATGCGAGCGCGTCGGCGTACGCCTTCGGGTCTGCTGGTTGGGCCACGGGGAACAGCGTACGGCGGCCGGTCGGCCGGACGTCACATCGATCCCGGCCGACGTGACGCGATCAACACTGGGCGGTAATCGGTCAGGCAGCTGTCAGCCCCGTTGCCAGACCCGTTGTCAGCCTCGTTCGTTGACCATGAGATCCAGCTTGCGCAGGATCACGCCCTCCCGCAGCGCCCACGGGCAGACCTCAAGCTCAGAGACCCCGAACAGGTCCATCGCCGCGTCCGCCACCAGCGCCCCGGCCAGCAGCTGCCGGGCCCGTCCCTCCGACACCCCCGGCAGGGCCATCCGCTCCGCCTCCGTCATGGCGGCCAGCCGCGGGACCCACTCCTCCAGCTGGCGGCGGCTGAGCGTGCGCTGCACGTAAAGCCCGTCCCCGGAGCGCGCCGCGCCCGCGATCCTGGCCAGCTGCTTGAACGTCTTCGAGGTGCCCACTATGTGGTCCGGGCGTCCGAGCCTGCTGAACTCCGCCACCGTACGGGCGATTTCGGCCCGCACATGCTTGCGCAGCGCGCGTACGTCCTCCGCCGCCGGCGGGTCGCCCGGCAGCCACCCGCTGGTCAGCCGGCCCGCGCCCAGCGGCAGCGACACCGCCGCGTCCGGGTCCTCGTCCATCCCGTAGCCGACCTCCAGCGAACCGCCGCCGATGTCCAGCAGCAGCAGCCGACCAGCCGACCAGCCGAACCACCGGCGCGCCGCCAGGAAGGTCAGCCGCGCCTCCTCCTCGCCGGACAGCACCGTCAGCTGTACGCCGGTCTCCCGCGCGACCCGGGCCAGCACCTGCTCGCCGTTGGCCGCCTCGCGCACGGCCGACGTGGCGAAGGACAGCACATCCTCCGCGCCCTTGTCCTCCGCGACCTCCAGAGCCTCCGCGACCGTGGCGATCAGCCGGTCCACCCCGTCGTCGCGGATCGCGCCGTCGGCGTCGAGCAGCTCCGCGAGCCGCAGCTCCGCCTTGTGGGAGTAGGCGGGCAGGGGGCGCGCCCCCGGGTGCGCGTCCATGACGAGCAGATGAACCGTATTCGAACCCACGTCGAGGACACCGAGTCTCATGCCCGGAAAGGTACTGCGCGGTGCGCCTGCCCGGGACAACCGGGGTACGCCCACGTGGTGCGGCCACTCAATTAGCTTCACGTGTTTACCCTGGCATTGTGGCGAAGACGGCAAACACCAAGAAGTCGAAGAAGCAACAGCACGACCCCCCGTCCGACGAGACCGGTCTGGACTTCCCCCGCGCATGGGTTGAATTCCCCGATCCCGCCGACGACGAACAGGTCTTCCGTTGCGATCTGACCTGGCTCACCTCACGCTGGACCTGCATCTTCGGCCAGGGTTGCCAGGGCATCGAGGCCGGCCGCGCCAGCGACGGCTGCTGCACCCTGGGCGCCCACTTCTCCGACGATGACGACGAGAAGCGCGTCGCCGCCCACGCGGAGCGGCTCACCCCCGAGACCTGGCAGTTCCACGGCCTCGAATGGGCCGAGGTCAATGAGGAGGGCGAGCGCCAGACCCGCCGCCACGAGGGAGCCTGCGTCTTCCTCAACCGCCCCGGCTTCGCCGGCGGCGCGGGCTGCGCGCTCCACACGCTCGCCCTGCGGGAAGGCCTGGAGCCGCTGGAGACCAAGCCCGATGTCTGCTGGCAGCTCCCGATCCGGCGTACGTACGACTGGATCGACCGGCCCGACGACACGCGGGTGCTGCAGGTCTCCATCAGCGAGTACGACCGCCGCGGCTGGGGGCCGGGCGGCCACGACCTGCACTGGTGGTGCACGAACGCGACCTCCGCACACGGTGCGGGGGAGCCGGTCTACGTCTCGTACCGGGCCGAGCTGACGGAACTGATGGGTGCGCCGGGTTACGGAGCCCTGGTCGAGCTGTGCGAAGCGCGGCTTGCCGCGCTGCTGCCGTTGGCCCCGCATCCGGCGGACCCGTCACCGCTGCCCTAGTCCGACGGGGTACCGGCGTCGGATGGCTCCGACGGGTCGGAGCCCGTCGGAGAAGGATCCGTCGCGGAAGGCGTCGGGTCCGCCGAAGGCGAGTCCGCGGGGCGGCCCGTGCCCTGGAGGGTGACGACGGCGCCGGAGGGGGCGAAGGTGATGCGGGCGGTCCAGGGGCCGGCCGGCTCGGAGGCGTGGTCGACGGCGACGGTGATGGTCGTGCTGTCGCCGGGCCGCAGCACCCCGCTGTCGCGGCTGAGCCGCAGCCAGGAGGCGCCGGTGGACGCCGACCACCGCACGTCGGAGCCGCCGTCGGCGGTGAGGGTGATGACCGTGACGTCACCGCGCGGCTCGGCCGCGACCGTGAGGCGGCCGGGCCCGGGGACGGAGCGGTCGGGGCCGGAGGAGGCGGTGCGCGAGGGCGTGGCGCTCAGGGACGCGGCGGGCGACCCCAACTGGCTCGCGGAGGCCACGGAGACCCTGACCCTGGGCATAAGCCCGGGCCGAGCCGAATCCGCGACGCCGGCCTTTTCGTAGAGGTGCCCGTCGAGGCCGTCGAGGCCGCCGCCTTCCGGCGCGGAGAAGGAGCCGTCGTCCGCCTTCTCGTCGGGGGCGAGCGAGGCGCCGTGATAGGTGGCGGCCCACAGCGCGAGCACCGGCGCGGCGACGACCGCGGCGATGACCGTCGAGGTGACGGCACGATTCCTCAACCGGGCCCGCCGGACGGCACGGTCCCGCACGGCGAGGGGAAAGCCGCGCCGGTCGAAGCGCGGGGTGCCCTCGCGGGTGCGGCCGGCGCCGGCCCGCATGGAGTCCAGGAGGGCGGCGTACGCGGCCGGGCGCGGGGCCTCGATGACGGCGAGGACGGCCGTGGCGGCGGTCGTGGCGGCCAGACCGGGCCAGGGGCCGGTGGCGACGGCGCGCTCGGCGGTGAAGCGGCAGTCGGGGCACTCGTCGACGTGGCGTACGAGCTCGCGCCGCAGCGCCGTGCCGAGCAGCACCTGGGTGTCCCCGGCCAGCCGGGCGACCGCCGGGCAGCGGCCGAGCTCGACCACGGCGAGCGCGGCGCGGGTACGTTCCACCTCGCAGGCGGCCTGCGCGAGCAGCGCCCGGGCCGCGTCGGGCTCGATGCCGACGACATGCGCGACCTCGTTCGGGGCGAGCTGGTGGCGTACGGCCAGCTCCAGCGCCTCGCGCTGCTCCGGCGTCGTACCGGCGGCCTCCGGCCAGGCCAGGGCGGACAGCTCACGCCGCCGCTGGGCGGCCACGTCGGAGGAGGCCTTGGCGGGCACGGGCCGCCCGTCCTGGGACAGCCGGTGCAGGCAGGCCCAGCGCGCCAGGGCGTAGAGCCAGGGCCGCCGCAGCTCGGGATCGTGCAGGCGGGCGCGCTGCCGTTCGGCCATGGCCAGTACGTCGCCGAGCGCGCCGGCGGCCGCGTCGTGCTCGCACAGGACGGAGAGGCAGTAGGTGAACAGCCCGTCGAGATACGGCTCGTAGTGCGCCGGAGGTTGCGCCGGGAGCGTGCCGTGCATGCGCCGGCGCACGCCACCCTCTGACGCGGCGGAACCGCCCTGCGCGTCATTGCGCGTGCGCTGAACCGGAGCACGGTGCCGGCGGTGCGCGCCGGTTGTCTGCGACGGGGTTTCAGACCTGCTGCTCATCACTCCGTGAAGGTAGGCCCATGGCACGTACGCGTTCAGGTGTCGCGGCGGCCTTTAACCCGTTCGGGTGGCCATCCCGCCCAAAAGAGCACAGGCACTTCATCCCAATGGGTGACGTGCCGTAACCCCATGCGGGCGTGGGCTGTCAGTGGCAGCCGATACCGTGCTCTCCATGGCTGCCCGCACCCGTACCACCGCCAAGGACCGTCCCTCCTACCGCTGCACTGAATGCGGGTGGACGACGATCAAATGGCTGGGCCGCTGCGGCGAGTGCCAGGCCTGGGGCACCGTGGAGGAGCAGGGCGGCGCCCCGGCGGTCCGCACCACCGCGCCCGGCCGGGTCACGAGCGCCGCAAAGCCGATCGGCCAGGTGGACGGCCGCCAGGCCACCGCCCGCAGCACCGGCGTGCCGGAGCTGGACCGGGTGCTGGGCGGCGGCCTGGTCCCCGGCGCCGTGGCGCTGCTCGCGGGCGAGCCGGGGGTCGGCAAGTCCACGCTGCTGCTGGATGTGGCGGCCAAGGCGGCGAGCGATCGGCACCGCACCCTCTACGTCACCGCCGAGGAGTCCGCGTCGCAGGTCAGGCTGCGCGCCGACCGTATCGGCGCGCTGTCCGACCACCTCTACCTCGCCGCCGAGACCGACCTGTCCGCCGTGCTCGGCCACCTGGACGACGTCAAGCCCTCCCTCCTCGTCCTGGACTCCGTACAGACCGTCGCCTCCCCCGAGATCGACGGCGCGCCCGGCGGCATGGCCCAGGTCCGCGAGGTCGCGGGCGCCCTGATCCGGGCGTCCAAGGAGCGCGGCATGTCCACGCTGCTCGTGGGCCACGTCACGAAGGACGGCGCGATCGCCGGCCCCCGCCTGCTGGAACACCTCGTGGACGTCGTCCTGTCCTTCGAGGGCGACCGGCACGCCCGGCTGCGCCTCATCCGCGGCATCAAGAACCGCTACGGCGCCACCGACGAGGTCGGCTGCTTCGAGCTGCACGACGAGGGCATCACCGGCCTCACCGACCCCTCCGGCCTGTTCCTGACCCGCCGCGACGAGCCGGTGCCCGGCACCTGCCTCACAGTCACCCTGGAGGGCAAGCGGCCGCTGGTCGCCGAGGTGCAGGCGCTGACCGTCGACACGCAGATCCCCTCCCCCCGCCGGACCACCTCCGGCCTGGAGAACTCGCGGGTGTCGATGATGCTCGCCGTCCTGGAGCAGCGCGGCCGGATCAAGGCCATCGGCAAGCAGGACATCTACACCGCCACCGTCGGCGGCGTGAAACTCACAGAACCCGCCGCGGACCTCGCCGTCGCCCTCGCGCTCGCCAGCGCCGCCATCGACACACCGCTGCCGAAAAACCTCGTCGCGGTCGGCGAGGTCGGCCTCGCGGGCGAGGTCAGGCGGGTCACGGGCGTCCAGCGCCGGCTCGCCGAAGCGCACCGGCTGGGCTTCACCCACGCCCTCGTACCGACGGATCCCGGCCGGATTCCGGCCGGGATGAAAGTGACCGAAGTGGCGGACATAGGGGACGCACTGCGCGTCCTGCCCAAGAGGACCCCACGCCCCTGACCCTTCCGACGGTAAACTTTGCCCTGGTCTCGCCCATCCGGGCATCCCAGCGACCGGAGGAGTGCAGTGGCAGCCAACGACCGGGCGACATCTCCCGGCAAGTCCGGCGGGAGTACCGGCCTCGATGTGCTGATGCGCGCCTCGCTCAGCGCCGTCGCCCCCGGCACGTTGCTGCGCGACGGTCTGGAACGGATCCTGCGCGGCAACACCGGTGGTCTCATCGTCCTGGGCATGGACAAGACGGTGGAGTCGCTGTGCTCCGGCGGCTTCGTCCTCGACGTCGAGTTCAGCGCCACGCGCCTGCGCGAGCTGTGCAAGCTCGACGGCGCGCTGATCCTCGACAAGGACATCACCAAGATCGTGCGCGCCGGCGTCCAGCTGGTGCCCGACGCCTCCATCCCCACCGAGGAGACCGGCACCCGCCACCGCACCGCCCAGCGCGTCTCCATCCAGACCGGCTTCCCGGTGGTCTCCGTCAGCCAGTCCATGCGGCTCATCGCCCTCTACGTCGACGGCCAGCGCCGCGTCCTGGAGGACTCCGCCGCCATTCTGTCGCGCGCCAACCAGGCCCTGGCCACCCTGGAGCGCTACAAGCTGCGCCTGGACGAGGTCGCCGGCACGCTGTCCGCCCTGGAGATCGAGGACCTGGTCACCGTCCGCGATGTCACCGCCGTCGCTCAGCGCCTGGAGATGGTCCGCCGCATCGCCACCGAGATCGCCGAGTACGTCGTCGAGCTCGGCACCGACGGCCGGCTGCTCTCCCTCCAGCTCGACGAGCTGATCGCCGGCGTCGAACCCGAGCGCGAGCTCGTCGTGCGCGACTACGTCCCCGAGCCCACCGCCAAGCGCAGCCGCACCGTCCCCGAGGCCCTCGTCGAGCTCGACACCCTCTTCCAGGGCGATCTCCTCGAGCTCCCCGCCGTCGCCCGCGCCCTCGGCTACGCCGGCTCCCCCGAGGCCCTGGACTCCGCGGTCTCCCCGCGCGGCTACCGGCTGCTCGCCAAGGTGCCCCGGCTCCCCAACACCGTCATCGAACGCCTCGTCGAACACTTCGGCGGCCTGCAGAAGCTGCTCGCCGCGAGCGTCAACGACCTCCAGACGGTGGACGGCGTCGGCGAGGCCCGCGCCCGCTCGGTCCGCGAGGGGCTCTCGCGGCTCGCCGAGTCCTCGATCCTGGAGCGCTACGTCTGATTTTGTCGTGCGGCCCTCGCGGGCGCTGCTCCCCCAAGCACTTCGTCCAGGGGGTACCCCCACTTCGGGCCGCTGCGCCGGACTCCGTCCGGCGGTACGGGGGCCGAGCGAACAGGCCTAGGGGCTGTCCGGCGGATCTCCTCGGGAGAAGGAGCGGGGCCTGGGGCCTGCGATTGCAAGGCGGAGGAGGGAAGCGACGCGGTGGGGGCACCTCCCAGCGTCTAGCTGGGGGACGTCGTTGACCGACGACAACGCGGCGAGCGCTGGTGCCAGGCCCCGCGACGCCGAGGAGGTCCGCCGGACAGCCCCTAGTCGTTCTTCAGGACGAAGGACGTCTGCTCGGCCCCGAACCCGCTGAGCTTCGCCTGGACCAGATAGGTGCCCGTCGGCGCCTGCTCGCCCCTCGGCGTGGCGCAGTTCGGCGAGCTGTTCGCCCGGTTCCACGTCACGACGTACGTGGTGGTGCTGCCCGCCGGGACCTGCAGCAGATACGCGCTCTTGTCGACCGGGCAGTCGTCGCTCGCCCAGACGTGGTTGTCGTCCACATCCGTGACCGTGAGGACGGCCGCCGTCGGGCCGAAGTCCAGCTTGCAGGCGGTGCTGCCCGCATTGGCCGCCGTCAGCTTGAACTGCGGCTTCACACCCGGCTCGTACGAGTTCTGCGCGCTGCGCAGCGTCAGCGTGACGCTCCCGCTCGCGCAGTCCGGCAGCGTCGACCCGGCGGGCAGCTGCCCGCCACCGCCGCTACTGCTGCTGCCACCGCTCGACGTACCGCCGGTGTCGCCGGTCCCCGTGGTCGAGGAGGACGTGGCGCCGGCGCTGCCACCGCTGCTCGAACTGCCGTCCGTGGAGCCGGTGTCACCGCTGCCGCCGCTGGAGCCGCCCACCGACCCGCCCGGGCGGCTGCTGTTCAGCGGTCCGCTGGCGGAGGGCCCGGGGGTGATCGACGACACCGGCGTGTGGCCGTTGTTGCCGTTGGCACCGTTGCCACTGCCCCCGCCGCCACCGGAGTTGACGGCCCAGAGGACCAACAGCGCGAGCACTGCGGCCAGGCACGCCACAACGGCCCGTCGCCGCCAGTAAATGGACGACGGGAGAGGTCCCACGGGATTGCGCACAGAGCCCACGCGCAAACCTTATGCCGTCTGCCCTCAAACCAACGAGGCCACGCGGGACACGCCCGCAACTTGTGTGTCTAATGCCCCGTCCGGGGGCGGCCCGGACGGCCTGCCGCCGGCCCGGAGGGCGGGGGAAATGGATAGGCTCGGCAGGGCCATGAGTAAAGACCTCCACGCCCCCGTCATCGACTGGTTCGACGAGAACGCCCGCGACCTGCCATGGCGCCGCGCCGAGGCCGGCCCGTGGGGGGTGATGGTCAGCGAGTTCATGCTGCAGCAGACCCCGGTGAGCCGCGTGCTCCCCGTCTACGAGCAGTGGCTCGGCCGCTGGCCGACCCCGGCCGCGCTGGCGGCCGACCCCGCCGGTGAGGCGGTCCGCGCGTGGGGCCGCCTCGGCTATCCGCGCCGGGCGCTGCGGCTGCACGCGGCGGCCACGGCGATAGCGCAACTGCACGGCGGCGACGTGCCGCGCGACCACGCGCAGCTGCTGGCGCTGCCGGGCATCGGGGAGTACACGGCGGCCGCGGTGGCCTCCTTCGCGTACGGCCAGCGACACGCCGTGCTGGACACGAACGTCCGCCGGGTCTTCGCCCGGGCCGTGACCGGTGTGGAGTATCCGCCGCAGGCGACCACCGCCGCGGAGCGCCGTACCGCGCAGAAGCTGCTGCCGTCAGAGGAGGACACCGCCGCGCGCTGGGCGGCGGCGACGATGGAGCTGGGGGCGCTGGTCTGCACGGCCCGTACCCCGTCCTGCGCAAGCTGCCCGATCGCGGCGAGCTGCGCATGGCGGCTCGCGGGCTCGCCTGCGCATGACGGGCCGCCGCGCCGTGGCCAGACGTACGCCGGGACGGACCGGCAGGTGCGCGGGAAGCTGCTGGCGGTGCTGCGCGAGGCGCACGGGCCGGTTGCGCAGGCGGCGCTGGACCGGGTGTGGCATGAGCCGGTGCAGCGGGCGCGGGCGCTGGACGGGCTGGTGGCGGACGGCCTGGTGGAGCCGGTCGCGGACGGCGTGTACAGATTGCCCGGTTAGGGCCTGTCCGGCGGATCTCCGTGGGGAAGGAGCTGTGTCTGGTGCCTGCGATGGCAAGGCGGAGGAAGGAAGCGACGCGGAGCGTCGTTGACTGACGACAACGCCGCCAGCGCTGGTGCCAGGCGCCGCGACGCCACGGAGATCCGCCGGACAGGCCCTAAGGCGGCTGAGCCACGGCCGGAGAGGCCCTGTACCCATTCCGCCCCTCCGTTACACAACTGACGGCTTCCTGTGCGAGCGCTGAGCGTCCGCAGTCGCAGAAGCCGGACATCCGCTCCGTAGCGTCAGCAGGGTCGTGACCGGACGACACCGGACGGAGGGACCACCCATGGCGGCGAACGCCCAGCTGATCACCGAGCCCCAGGCCTGTACCCGGGCCCGGGCCCAGGCCCAGGTACTGGACTTCGAGGAGTACGTACGCAGCCGCCAGGACGCCCTGCTGCGCAGCGCCCGCCGCCTCGTGCCGGACCCGATCGACGCACAGGACCTGGTCCAGACGGCGCTCGCCCGCACCTTCCCCCGCTGGCAGGACATCGCGGACAAGGGCCTCGCGGACGCGTACATGCGCAGGGTCATGATCAACACTCGCACCGAGTGGTGGCGGCAGCGCAAACTGGAGGAGGTCCCCACCCCGGAACTCCCCGAGGGCATGATCGATGACGGCAGCGAGCAGCGCGCGGACCGCGCGATGCTGCTCGACGCGCTCGCCGTTCTCGCCCCCAAGCAGCGGCAGGTCGTGCTGCTGCGCCACTACCGGCAGCTCAGTACCGAGGAGACGGCGCACACGCTCGGCATGTCGGTGGGTACGGTGAAGAGCACCCTGCACCGGGCGCTGGCGCGGCTCCGCGCCGAACTGGAGCAGAACGGGCACCTCAACGGTTACAGCTACAGCAGGACGGAGGGCGTAGGCGCGTGCGCCGCAGCGTAGTCCCGATCGCCACCGCCGCCGGCGTCGCCGCGGTCGCGCTGTGCGGTGTGCTGATCGCCGTCGCCAGCTGCACGGGCTTCGGCGGCGTGCGCGAGGAGGGCATCGTCAGTACTGCCGCCACCGCCTCGGTGAAGGCCTACGCAACCCCCGCCATGACCCCCACCCCGGCCCCCGCCGTGAGCGCTGCCGAGGCCGCCACAGACCCGGTCAAGCTGGTGAAGAAGGACCCCAAGGTCGCCACCGACATACGCGAGGACCTGGTGGCCTGCGGCGACAGCGCCGACTCGTACCCCGTGGACACCCATTTCGGCGATCTCACGGACTCCCGGACCGACGACATGATCGTCAACGTCTCGACCTGCGCTGACGGCGTCGGCATCGGAAGCTACGTGTACGAGCTCAAGAACGGCACCTACCGCAACGTCTTCGCCGACGAGCAGCCGCCGGTCGTCGCCGAGATCAGCGGCGGCGAGCTGAAGGTCACCCATCAGGTGTACGAGCCGCAGGACCCGGTGTCGAATCCCTCCGGGGAGGACATCACCACCTACCGCTGGACGGGGTCGGGCTTCACGGAGATCTCGTCCACGCATCGCGCATACAAGGCCACCAAGGACTCCAATGGCTGAGACGCACGTCCTGTTCGTCGAGGACGACGACGTCATCCGCGAGGCGACCACCCTCGCCCTGGAGCGCGACGGCTTCAAGGTCACCGCCGTGCCCGAGGGCCTGGCCGGCCTGGCGGCCTTCCGCGAGCGGCAGCCCGATCTGGCACTGCTCGATGTCATGGTGCCGGGCCTGGACGGGGTCAGCCTGTGCCGCCGGATCCGCGACGAGTCGACTGTGCCCGTGATCATGCTCTCGGCGCGCGCGGACGCCATCGACGTCGTCCTCGGCCTGGAGGCGGGCGCCGACGACTACGTCACCAAGCCCTTCGACGGCGCCGTGCTGACCGCCCGCATCCGGGCCGTGCTGCGCCGCTTCAGCCAGGCCTCCGCGGCGGCCGCCGACCAGGCGGAGGCCGGGGTGATGTCCTTCGGCGACGTGGAGCTGGACCCGGACGCGATGGAGGTGCGACGCGGCGGCGAGCCGGTCGCGCTGACCCCGACCGAGATGCGGCTGCTGCTGGAGTTCTCGGCGGCGCCCGGCAGCGTCCTGTCCCGCGACCGGCTGCTGGAGCGGGTCTGGGACTACGGCTGGGGCGGCGACACCCGGGTCGTGGACGTCCACGTACAGCGGCTGCGGGCGAAGATCGGCCAGGACCGGATCGAGACCGTGCGCGGCTTCGGCTACAAGCTGAGAGGCTGACCTGTGGCGCGCATGCGCATGCGGCGCAGCGAACCCAGCAAGCCCGGCGAACCCGGCCCGCGCAGCGAAGCCGGCCCGCGCAGCGAAGCCGGCCCACGCAGCAAGCCCGGCAAGAGCGGGCTGCGCCTGAGGAGCGGGCTTCGCTGGAAGCTGAGCGCCGCGATCGCCGTCGTGTCGGCGCTGGTCGCCGTCGTCCTGAGCCTGGTCGTGCACAACGCCGCACGCGCAAGCATGATCGACAATTCGCGCGAGGTGCAGAACGAGCGCGTGCAGTTCGCCCAGCGGATCTACGAGTCCTCCGGCCGGCTCACCATAGACGCCCGCCTCGACGACCCCGCCCTGCCCGCCCCCCTCAAGCGGCCCGCCCGCGAGGGCAAGCCCGCCACCTACGTCCAGCAGACCGGCGGCGCCCCCGTCGTCTGGGCCGAGACCCCGCTGGCCGACGGCCGGATCCTGTCCCTGAGCAGCCCCTTCACCGACCGCTTCGCCGTCCTGGACGACCTCGACCAGGCCCTGATCGTCGGCTCGGCCGCCGTCGTCGTCGGCAGCACCGGCCTCGGCGTGCTCATCGGCGGCCAGCTCTCACGCCGCCTGCGCAAGGCGGCCGAAGCCGCGTCCCGGGTCGCCGACGGCGCCACCGACGTCCGCGTACGCGACGCCATCGGCGCCAAGGTGCGCGACGAGACCCACGAGCTGGCCCGCGCCGTCGACGCCATGGCCGACGCCCTGGCCGGCCGGCTGGAGGCCGAGCGCCGCGTCACCGCCGACATCGCCCACGAGCTGCGCACCCCCGTCACCGGTCTGGTCACCGCCGCCGAGCTGCTGCCCCCGGGCCGCCCCTCCGAGCTGGTACGCGACCGCGCCGCCGCCCTGCGCACCCTCATCGAGGACGTCCTGGAGGTCGCCCGCCTCGACGGTGCCGCCGAACAGGCCGACCTCCAGGAAGTCGCCCTCGGCGAGTTCGTACGCCGCCGGGTCGCCCTCGCCGAACCGTCCGCGCTCATCGACATCCGCCAGGACACCATCGTGCGCACCGACCCCCGCCGCCTCGAACGCGTCCTGGCCAATCTGCTGGCCAACGCCGTCCGCCACGGCAAGCCCCCGGTCGAGGTCAGCGTCTTCGGCCCGTACATCCGGGTCCGCGACCACGGCCCCGGCTTCCCCGACGACCTGCTGCGCGAGGGCCCCAGCCGCTTCCGCACCGGCAGTGCCGACCGTGCCGGCAGCGGTCACGGCCTCGGCCTCACCATCGCCGCCGGCCAGGCCCGCGTCCTCGGCGCCCGCCTCACCTTCAGCAACGCCCCGCCGCACGACGGCGGCGGGGCGATCGCCCAGCTAATCCTGCCGCGCGAGTAGGGCCTCGTCCGCGGGCTGCTCGGCGTCCGGCTTCGGGTCGGCGCCCCGCAGCGGGATCTCCTTCACGAACCAGGACGCCGCGAACGCGACCACGCTGATCACCGCGCCCCACAGGAACACGTGATGCGTGCCGTTGGCCACCGCGTGAAGGTAGGCGTCCTTCACCGCCGGCGGCAGCTTCGCCAGGCTCGCGGGATCCAGCTGCGGCGAGGACGATGTCGCCGCCGCCGCGGAGCTCCCCGCCCGGGCCGCCATGGTCTCCGTCACCTGATGGGTGAAGATCGCGCCGAAGAGGGACACGCCGAAGGAGCCGCCGATGGTCCGGAAGAGCGTCGAGGACGAGGAGCCGACTCCCATGTCCTTCATCTCGACGCTGTTCTGCGCGATCAGCATCGTGATCTGCATCAGGCAGCCCAGTGCCGCGCCCAGCACGGCCATGAACACCCCCGCCATGAAGCGGGTCGTGCCCGTGTCCATCGTCGACAGCAGATACAGACCGAGCACCATCAGCCCACCGCCGACGACCGGGAACACCTTGTACCGGCCGGTCTGCGTCGTCACCCGCCCGGCGATCAGCGACACCACCATCATCGACATCAGCATCGGCAGGAGCAGCAGCCCCGAGTTGGTCGCGGACGCCCCCTGCACCGTCTGCTGGTACAGCGGCAGGAAGGTGACCGCCCCGAACATGGTGAAGCCGACGAAGAACCCGACCACCGAGATCAGCGCGAAGTTGCGGCTGCGGAAGATGTGCAGCGGCAGCACCGGCTCGGCCGCCCGGGTCTCGACGTACAGGAAGGCCGCCAGCGCGCCGACCCCGAGCACCAGCAGCCCGATGATCTGGCCGGATGCCCAGTCGTACTGGTTCCCGCCCCAGGTGGTGATCAGCACCAGCGAGGTGATGCCGATGGTCAGCAGCCCGGCGCCGAGGTAGTCGATCCGCGCCTGCACCCGCTTCTTCGGCAGATGCAGCACCGCCGAGATCATGAACAGCGCCACCACGCCCAGCGGCAGGTTGATGTAGAAGCTCCAGCGCCAGCCCCAGTTGTCGGTGATCGACCCACCGATCAGCGGTCCGCCGATCATGGCCACCGCCATGACGCCGGCCATCATGCCCTGGTACTTCCCCCGCTCGCGCGGCGGGATCAGGTCGCCGATGATCGCCATCACGCCGACTATCAGGCCGCCCGCGCCCAGGCCCTGCAGCGCGCGGAACGCGATCAGCTGGCTCATGTCCTGCGCCATCCCGGACAGCGCCGAACCGATCAGGAACAGCACGATCGACGCCATGAAGACGCCCTTGCGGCCGTACATGTCGCCGAGCTTCCCCCAGATGGGGGTCGAGGCCGCGGTCGCCAGCGTGTAGGCGGTCACCACCCATGACAGGTGGCTGAGCCCGCCCAGCTCACCGACGATCGTCGGCATCGCGGTACCGACGATCATGTTGTCGAGCATCGCGAGCAACATCGCGATCATCAGCCCGAACAGCACCACGCGAACGCTTCGCTGCTTCGGTTCCTGTTTTGGTTCCTGCTCCGCCTCGGGCGCGGCGTCGGCGGTAGTCGCCATGATCAAGCTCTCCCCTACTTGCTGTGCTTCGCTGTGCTCATACGCACTTCGCACTTACTTGCCGACAGGCTAGTTCTTTAACGATACTGACACTAAGCAGCTACTAGCCGGGCGTCAAGCAAGTTAAAATCAGTGCAAAACAGCAGCATCAGGAGAGCAGCCATGATGGCCACGCCGCAGGTACGCCGGGGCGACACCCGCCAGCGCATCCAGGAAGTAGCCCTGGAGCTCTTCGCCGAGCAGGGCTACGAAAAGACCTCCCTGCGCGAGATCGCCGAACACCTCGACGTCACCAAGGCCGCGCTCTACTACCACTTCAAGACCAAGGAAGACATCCTCATCAGCGTCGCCAAGGACCTCGCCGGTCCCGTCGACGACCTGATCGCCTGGGCCGCCACCCAGCCCCGCACCCTCGCCACCAAGCGCGAGATCCTGCGCCGCTACAGCGACGCCCTCTGGGGCGCCGCAAACTTCTTCCGCTTCATGCAGGAGAACCAGGCCACCGTGCGCGAGCTCAGCATCGGCGAGACCTTCAAGTCGAAGATCGCCGCCCTGAACGGCCTCCTGCGCGAGCCCGGCTTCTCGATGACCGACCAGGTCCGCTGCACCGCCGCGCTCTTCTCGATGCACGCCGGCATGTTCGCCATGCAGAACATCGAGGGCGACCCCGAGGAAAAGCGTGCCGCCATCCTCGAAGTCGCCCAGGGCCTCATCACCGAAGCCCACCGGGATCAGACCGAAACGCCGTGATGCCTCAGGAACGCCAGCGGATTCACCGCCGACCCGTAAACGGGCGTCGTCCGGATCTCGAAGTGCAGATGCGGCCCAGTGGTATTTCCGGTGTTACCTGACAGCCCGATCCGCTCACCCTTGCCGACCGTCTCGCCGACGTGCACCTGAATCTTCGACAGGTGCCCGTACTGCGAATACGTCCCGTTCGCATGCTTGATCACGATGTTGTTCCCGTACGCCCCGCCCCACCCGGCCGTCACCACGGTCCCGGTGTGGACCGACCGCACCTTGGTGCCGGTCGGCACCGCGAAGTCCTGCCCCGAGTGCTTGTGCGACCACATACCGCCGCTCTGGTTGAAGCCCGCCGTCAGGGCGTACTTCGCCGACACCGGCTTCACCCACGGCCGCGCCTGCTCCGCCTTGGCGGCCTTCGCAGCCTTCGCCGCCCTGGCCTTGGCGGCCTTCACCGCCAGCGCCACCCGCTTGCTCCGGTCCGCCTTCACGGCGTCCGCCTTGCGCTCCTGCACCTGCGCCTGCGCACGCGTCGCCTTCGCCAGGCTCGCCGCCGTCCCCCGCGCCAGAATCCCGCCGCCCGGCGCCTGCTCCGCCGCGAACGCCGTCCCCGCCGTCCCCGCCGCACCGAGCGCCAACGACGCCACCAGGCCGGCCGTGAGTACGGCGGCCTTGCCGCGTATATGGGGCGTGACGTTGCTGCGCATACGGAATTACCTCGCTGAATCTGGGAATTACGAGCCGGACCGGCATCGCCATCCCTTGGTAACCCGCAATTGCGAAAACGCCAAGGACCGTGCGTACTACCCGAGGCAGTAGCAAGAAAACAGCCGCCTGAATCAGCCCACCCCCGCACCGACCACGCCCACTATTCTCCCTAGTAGGTGGAATAGCTCACGTGGCCCGCATCACCACCCCCGGGACCATTGGCATTACCCCTCCGGGACCAAAGTCCCCAAACCGATAGCCCCCGCCCCGGCGCCGCCCCTACCGTTGACCGGTGGACCCTCATCTCACCGACATCGAGCTCTCCGACGCCGTCCAGGCCATCCGCGACGGCCTCCTCACCGCCACCGACGCCGGTACCGCCACCGGCTCCCCCCTCCGCTTCGAGCTCGGCGACATCCACCTGGAGTTCACCGTCGAGCTCCGCCGCGACACCCGCGCCAAAGGCGGCGTCAAAGCCTGGGTCATCGACGCCGCCGCAGAAGCCGGGCGCGCCACCGCCCGCACCCACAAGGTCTCCTTCACCCTCAAGCCGGTGAACGCCGCCACCGGCACCGGCTGGCGCATCGCCGCCGACGACGAGGGCGACGCGAGCCACTTCACGGCCGACGGAGGCTGAGCGCGATGCCGGGCCCGGGGCCCGACCCCGTACGGGAGCGCATAGCGGCTGTCTTCTCCGGCGGCAGGCAGGGCAGCGGGTATCTGCTGACGCCCCGGCTCGTGCTGACGGCAGACCACGTCATCGCGGACGGCGAGGACATCCGCGTCGCCGTCCCGGGAGGCCTCGGCCCCGTGGAATGCGAATCGCTCTATTCATGGCGGACCGACAACTGCGACATCGCCCTCCTCTTCGCCAAGGAGGACCTCGGCCGGTTCCCGGAAACCCCGATGCGCTGGGGAAGGCCCACATCCCTCGCCCCCATCCGCGACTGCCAGGCCATCGGCTTTCCTCACGTCCAGCGCGGTCCCGACGGCAAGCTGGACACCGAGCAGCTCGTCGGCACCTTCAAACCCGGTTCCGGGTTACTCGGCGGCCGCTACGTCCTGGACAGCGACCACACCCCGCCCGTGCCACGGCCGGACGGCGGCTCGCCCTGGGCCGGCATGTCCGGCGCGGCCGTCTTCTCCGACGGCGTCTTCGTGGGCGTGATCACCACGGATCCGCACGGCTGGCAGCACGGCCGGGTAGAGGTCACCGCCGCACACGTCCTCCTGGACAACACGCGGTTCGCACACGAGCTGGCGTACTTCGACTTCACCCCCGTCGTCGTCACCCCGCCCGGGCAGCCCACCGACCCCGACACCGATTTCGAAGTCCGGTTGGCGGACTACACCGCCCGGCGTCACGGTACCCTCACCATCTTCGGCGTCGACCTCTCCGACTCCTCCCGCGCCGAGTGGCCCCTCGACGCGGCCTACCTCAGCCTGGAAGCCGCCGCCTCGGACCGCCGGGCGGGCGAGTACTCGACCGCCCGGGCCCCCGCCCCGCCCCAGCCCGCCGACCAGGCGCTGGCCGGCCACGACCGCGTACTCCTGCGCGGGGTCGCCGGCTCCGGCAAGACCACCCTCGTCCAGTGGCTCGCGGTCTGCGCCGCCCGCCAGGACCTCGGCGAGCACCTGCACCACCTCCGCGACCGGATCCCCTTCGTCCTCCCCCTGCGCACCCTCATCCGCCGCGAGGAACTCCCCGCCCCCGCGTTCTTCCTCTCTGCCGTACGCAACCCCCTCGCCGAGGCCCAGCCGCCCGGCTGGGCCTCCCGCGTCCTGGCCGCAGGGCGGGCACTCCTCCTCATCGACGGCATCGACGAGATCCCCGAACCCGACCGCGAACGCGTCCGCGTCTGGCTCCGCGACCTCCTCGCCGCCTTCCCCGGCAACCTCTGGCTGGTCACCTCCCGCCCCTCCGCCGTCGCGGACTCCTGGCTCGCCGCCGACGGCTTCACCGAGCTGACCCTCTCCCCCATGAGCCGCGACGACATCACCGCCTTCGTCGCCCGCTGGCACGCCGCCGTCCGCACGACCGTCCAGGACCCCGACGAACGGTCCCGCCTCGCCGCCTACGAGACCTCCCTCCTCGCCGCCCTGCGCACCAAACAGGACCTCGGCCGCCTCGCCACCAACCCCCTGATGTGCGGCCTCATCTCCGCCCTCCACCGCGACCGCCGCGGCTATCTCCCCCACGGCCGCAAGGAGCTGTACGACGCGGCCCTGTCCATGCTCCTCGCCCGCCGCGACCGTGAACGTGATCTCGACGTCCAGCTCACCGAGGAGCCCCAGATCCAGCTCCTCCAGAAGCTGGCCTACTGGCTGATCCGCAACGGCCAGGCTGAGATGGACCGCGCCGACGCCCTCGACCTCATAGCCGCCGCCCTCCCCGCGATGCCCGCCGTCGCCGCGCTCGGCAATGCCCGCCAGGTCTACGACCACTTCCTGCTGCGCAGCGGCCTGCTCCGCGAACCGGCCGACGGCACGGTCGACTTCGTCCACCGCACCTTCCAGGACTACCTCGGAGCCAAGGCCGCCGTCGAGGAGCGCGACTTCGACCTCATGGTCCGCAACGCCCACCACGACCAGTGGGAGGACGTCATCCGCCTGGCCGTGGCCCACGCCCGTCCCGCCGAGCGCGCCCGCCTCCTGCGCAAGCTCATCGCCCGGGGCGACCGTACGAAGTCCCACCGCACCCGCCTCCACCTCCTGGCCACGGCCTGCCTCGAACACGCCACCGAGCTGGACCCCGCCGTCCGCACCGAGGTCGAACAGCGTGCGGCCGCCCTCATCCCGCCTCGCTCCTACGAAGACGCCGGCGCGCTGGCCGCCGCCGGACCGGTTGTCCTGGAGCTGCTCCCCGGACCGGAGGGCCTGACCTACCGCGAAGCGGAGTTGGTTGTCGCAGCTGCCTCGTTCACCGCCTCCGACGCCGCCATTCCCCTGTTGGCACGCTTCCTGAGCCACACGTCGGCCGTCGTACAAGCCCAACTCGCCACGTCTTGGCCGCGTTTCGACACCGTTCGCTACGGCACCGAGATCATCGCCCGCCTCCCCGAGGGCGAGACGTACTTCGTGGCGCAGTCCCCCCTCGAACTCGACATCCTCCACAGTTTGGGCGGCCGACCGAACATGGCGGTCAACGGCGCATTCGGCCCGGACCGGCTCCTGGCCGGTCTGAGCACCGGGCGGCTCGCCCAGCTCGCCCTGCAGCACAACCCGGAGCTCGACGGGCTCGCCCTCATCGCCGGCCTCCCCGGACTGCGCGGCCTGCGCCTCAAGGACTGCCCGCGCATCAGCGATCTCTCGCCGCTGGCGGCGCTTTCCCTGGACTCCCTCTCCCTCGAGGCAATGCCGGGCGTCGCCGGTCTCCAGGGCTTGAGTGCACTGACCAAGCTGCGCGGGATCGAAATCCAGCAGCACATCCCGGGCACCAGCCTGACCGCCCTTCCCCGGGCGGCTCCGCTGACCTTTCTGAAATTCACCACGGGAGCGCTGCTCACCACCGGACTGCGCGGGCTGGCGCACTGGCCGACCCTGGAGCGTCTGAGCATCGCCTCCACCGCCGGTGAGCTGGCCCCGTCCGACTGGGCCGAAGCGGCCGCCCTGCCAGCCCTCACCGTCCTCACCCTCGATGGCGGCGTGATCAACGGGCCCCTGGCCGCCATCTCGCCCTGGCCGCTCATCCAGCACCTTCACCTCTACGACATCACCGCCGACGACAACTACGCAGCCCTCCCCCGCTGCTTCCCGGGCCTGCTCAGCCTCTCCGTCCTCGCGGACGACGACCGGATCGAAGCAGCGATCACCTCGGCCCTCCCCAACGTCCGACTCACCAGGTTCTGACCCCCAGGAGAAACCGCATGGCCAAACAGCTCGACGCCCTGACCCGCACCTGGCTCCAGGAACCCCGCTTCTGGCAGATGGCGACCCTGAACGCGGACGGGTCGCCCCAGCTGACCCCCATGTGGGCCGGCCTCCACGGAGCGGACGGAACCGAATACCTGGTGATCAACACCTCCGTCGGCCGCCTCAAGGAGGAGAACCTGCGCCGGGACCCGCGCGTGTCCCTCTCCTGCTTCGACACGGAGAACCCGTACGACCGGGTGGAGGTACGCGGCCGGGCCGTCCGCTTCATCGAGGGCGACGAGGCCGTGCGCGTCATGGACCGGCTTGCGCAGACCTACCTCGGCACGGAGACGTTCCCGTGGCTGATGGAAGGCGAGCAGCGGGTCGCGGTGCTGATCGAGCCGGAGCACGTGCACCGCACCGTCGGGGTCGAACCGTTCCGGGCGGGCAAGGGGCCGGGGGCCTGAGGAGGCGCGAAAACGGGGCTGCCCCGGACCGTGTGGTCCGGGGCAGCCCCGTTTCGCATTCAGCGGTGAGGAAGGACGCGCTACACGTCCTTGCTCAGGTTGGGCGCGCCACCGCTGCCGGCCGCCTCGATCGGCGGGGCATCGGCGACAGCGACCTTCTCCTCGCCGCGGAAGGTGAACTTGGCGGCTTCGCCTTCACCTTCCACGCCGACGACCACGATGTGGCCGGGACGGAGCTCGCCGAAGAGGATCTTCTCGGAGAGGATGTCCTCGATCTCGCGCTGGATGGTCCGGCGGAGGGGGCGGGCGCCGAGGATGGGGTCGTAGCCGCGCTTGGCGAGGAGGGACTTGGCCTCGGAGCTGAGCTCGATGGCCATGTCGCGGTCCTTGAGACGGTCGTCCACCTTGGCGACCATGAGGTCGACAATCTGGATGATGTCTTCCTCGGTGAGCTGGTGGAAGACGACGATGTCGTCGACACGGTTCAGGAACTCAGGCCGGAAATGCTGCTTGAGTTCGTCGCCGACCTTGGCCTTCATCCGCTCGTACCCGGTCTTGACGTCACCCGCGGCCGCGAAGCCGAGGTTGAAGCCCTTGGAGATGTCCCGGGTGCCGAGGTTGGTCGTCATGATGATGACCGTGTTCTTGAAGTCCACGACCCGGCCCTGGGAGTCGGTCAGGCGACCGTCTTCCAGAATCTGCAACAGGGAGTTGAAGATATCGGGGTGGGCCTTCTCGACCTCGTCGAAGAGGACGACGGAGAACGGCTTCCGGCGCACCTTTTCGGTGAGCTGGCCGCCCTCTTCGTAGCCGACGTATCCAGGCGGGGAGCCGAAGAGGCGGGAAACGGTGTGCTTCTCGCTGAACTCCGACATGTCGAGCTGGATGAGGGCGTCCTCGTCACCGAAGAGGAATTCGGCGAGGGTCTTCGACAGCTCGGTCTTACCGACACCGGACGGGCCGGCGAAGATGAACGAGCCACCGGGACGCTTGGGGTCCTTCAGGCCGGCGCGCGTACGGCGAATTGCCTGCGAGAGGGCCTTGATGGCGTCCTTCTGGCCGATGACGCGCTTGTGCAGCTCGTCTTCCATACGGAGCAGTCGCGAGGACTCCTCCTCGGTCAGCTTGAAGACCGGGATGCCCGTGGCCGTGGCGAGGACCTCGGCGATCAGATCGCCGTCGACCTCGGCGACGACGTCCATGTCGCCGGCCTTCCACTCCTTCTCGCGCTTGGTCTTCGCGGAAAGGAGCTGCTTCTCCTTGTCACGGAGGGAGGCCGCCTTCTCGAAGTCCTGCGAGTCGATCGCGGACTCCTTGTCCCTGCGCACGTCGGCGATCTTCTCGTCGAACTCGCGGAGGTCCGGCGGTGCGGTCATCCGGCGGATACGCATCCGGGAGCCGGCCTCGTCGATCAGGTCGATCGCCTTGTCCGGGAGGAAGCGGTCCGAGATGTACCGGTCGGCCAGGGTGGCTGCCTGGACGAGGGCCTCGTCGGTGATGGAGACGCGGTGGTGGGCCTCGTAGCGGTCCCGCAGACCCTTGAGGATCTCGATGGTGTGCGGAAGCGACGGCTCGGCGACCTGGATGGGCTGGAAGCGGCGCTCGAGGGCCGCGTCCTTCTCCAGGTACTTGCGGTACTCCTCCAGCGTGGTGGCGCCGATGGTCTGGAGCTCACCACGGGCCAGCATGGGCTTGAGGATGGAGGCGGCGTCGATCGCGCCCTCGGCGGCGCCCGCACCCACCAGGGTGTGGAGCTCGTCGATGAACAGGATGATGTCGCCGCGGGTGCGGATCTCCTTGAGGACCTTCTTCAGGCGCTCCTCGAAGTCACCGCGGTAGCGGGAGCCGGCGACCAGGGCGCCGAGGTCAAGCGTGTAGAGCTGCTTGTCCTTCAGCGTCTCGGGCACCTCGCCCTTGACGATCGCCTGGGCCAGACCCTCGACGACGGCGGTCTTGCCGACGCCGGGCTCGCCGATGAGGACCGGGTTGTTCTTGGTACGGCGGGACAGCACCTGCATGACCCGCTCGATCTCCTTCTCGCGCCCGATGACCGGGTCGAGCTTGGATTCACGGGCGGCCTGAGTCAGGTTGCGGCCGAACTGGTCCAGGACGAGGGAGGTCGAGGGGGTGCCCTCGGCCGGGCCGCCTGCCGTGGCGGCCTCCTTGCCCTGGTAGCCGGAGAGCAGCTGGATGACCTGCTGCCGGACCCGGTTCAGATCGGCGCCCAGCTTGACCAGGACCTGGGCGGCGACGCCCTCGCCCTCGCGGATCAGGCCGAGCAGGATGTGCTCCGTACCGATGTAGTTGTGGCCGAGCTGGAGGGCCTCTCGGAGCGACAGCTCCAGGACCTTCTTGGCCCGGGGGGTGAAGGGGATATGCCCGGACGGGGCCTGCTGCCCCTGTCCGATGATCTCCTCAACCTGCTGGCGGACCGCCTCGAGCGAAATCCCGAGGCTCTCCAAGGCCTTAGCGGCGACACCCTCACCCTCGTGGATGAGACCCAGGAGGATGTGCTCAGTGCCGATGTAGTTGTGGTTGAGCATCCGGGCTTCTTCCTGAGCCAGGACGACAACCCGCCGCGCGCGGTCGGTGAACCTCTCGAACATCGTTATCGCTCCTCAGAGCGGTCGGGCAGTTAGGGGTCGGTCCCCTCCCTGTCCTTCCGCATGCTAGTCCCGCACAGCGGGGCAGCTCTTCTCAACCGTCGACACCCGGCCGGGACCGTTAGCCCCAACCAGCCGACAACAGCTCCAACCCGATGGTGCGAGACGATGTTCCCGCAGGCCAGGCGGATGCACCTTTATCCAGTACGCCCAGGGCGAACGCCCTCCTCGCCGACACGCCAGTCGTCCCTTCCCACTAGGAGTTTCTTACCCGCTCGCACTGACACTCCATGCCGTATTCACCATAGGTGTCTGCTAAGGGCGAACAGGCTTGCGCGGGAATGGGCCGATCGGCGGGCGTCCGGTGATTACGGAAGGTAGCGCTGCACCACTCTTCGTAACCTGAAGCGCTCGGGTCAGTTGCATACGGCATGGACGCGTACGCGTACGACGTGCTCGATGTACCGGCCGAAGCGGGCTTCGCGGTCCTGGACCGCTTCCCCTCGGCGGATTCCACCGGCCCGGTGGCCCTGCGCGGGCGGCGGATGCAGTTCCTGGTGGCGCCGGGCGGCGCGGAGGAACTGCCGGGGCTGCTGGAATGGCTGGAGTGGGGCGGGATCCCGCTCGATCTGGTGCCGCTGAACGGCAGGGAGGCCGCCTGCCACCATTACGCCTCGGTGTGGCTGCGGCCTCCCGGTCCGGAGGGGTGCCTGCCCGCGCTCAGCCTTACGGCCGGCGCGGCGGGCGTCGGCCTGGCGGCGCTGGTGTCCGCACTGGCGAACGCCTGCCACCGGGTCCGGCTGCTGCGCTACGTGCCGGATCAGCCGTGTTCCTTCTCGTACGCCTCGCGAATGGTCGCGGGGACGCGGCCGCGGTCGTTGACCTCGTAGCCCTTCTCCTTGGCCCACGCGCGGATCTTCGCGGTGTCCTGGCCCGCCGGGGAACCGCCACGGACGGCGCCCTTGGGCGCGCGGCCACGGCCGGCCCGGCCACCGGTGCGGCGACCGCTGTCCAGGTAGGGGGTCAGCAGACCACGAAGCTTGTCCGCGTTGGCGGTGGTGAGGTCGATCTCGTACGTCACTCCATCGAGTGCGAACGTCACGGTCTCATCCGCCTCGCCGCCGTCGAGGTCGTCAACAAGAAGGACCTGAACCTTCTGTGCCACCGGCTTCCCTTTCATCGAATACGGATTAACAGTAAAAGCAAAGCGCCTTTTCCCCGAAAACACAAACCCCTTGGACGAACTGCTTGGGATCTGAGCACGCTCTCGGGGAACGATTCGGACATACCGACAGTTCGGTCCGCAGTTCAGAGGTGCAGCAGCATGCGGCTGTTACCCAAGGTGTTGGGTTTCACTCGTTCGAGGTCCAGGAACTCCGCGACTCCCTCGTCATTGGAACGCAGCAGCTCACCGAAGACATCACCGTCGACCGGTGTCTCGCCGATCTCGACGAAGCCGTGCTTCGCGAAGAAGTCCACTTCGAAGGTGAGACAGAAAATTCGCCGTACTCCCAGCCAGCGAGCGGTGTGCAGCAGCTTCTCCAGGACCAGGTGACCGATACCCTTGCCGTGGTGCGCGGGATCCACCGCAAGAGTACGCACCTCGGCAAGGTCCTCCCACATCACATGGAGAGCGCCGCAAGCGATGACTTCGGCGTCCTGATCGCGTTCGGCGACCCAGAACTCCTGGATGTCCTCGTAAAGAGTCACGGTCGGCTTGTCGAGCAGGATGCGATCGCGCACATAGGAGTCGAGCAACGCCCGGACGGCATGCACATCGCCCGTACGCGCCCGTCGGATCGTGACGTCTTTTGATGCAGGGGACATGAGCGGACGCTATCGCCCGCCGGGTTCGTCCGGCGCCGCGGGGTCGGTGGACTGCACCACACGCATTGCGTCACGCAGCGCTTCTCGCTGTTCCGGCGACATCATGCCGAAGAAGGCCACAAGGGCGGCGGCGGGGTTGTCGCTCGCGGACCAGGCCTCGTTCATCAGAGCCGCCGAGTAAGCGGCCCTGGTGGAAACCGCCTCATAGCGATAGGCGCGGCCTTCGGCTTCCCGCCGGAGCCAGCCCTTCTGATGGAGGTTGTCCATTACGGTCATGACCGTCGTGTAGGCGATCGTACGGTCCTGGCGCAGGTCTTCCAGCACTTCGCGAACCGTCACCGGGCGGTTCCACTCCCACACCCGGGTCATGACGGCGTCTTCGAGGTCACCCAATGGACGCGGCACACCCGAATACTAGTCGCGCGCCAGTGGCAAATGCCGGAAATAATCCGGAAGGGACCTGCTGACGGATCTCCGTGGGAAGGAGCGGCCCGCCGCGTCAGCGGCTGATGTCACTGCGGCGCCTGTGATTGCAAGCGGAGGAAGGAAGCGACGCGATGGGGGTGCCCCCTGCTCGAGCGGAGCCGAGAGCTTGGGGGAGTCGTTGACTGACGACAACGCCGCAAGCGCTGGTGCCAGACACCGCGACGCCGCGGAGATTCGTCAGCAGGTCCCTGGGGCGACAGGCACCGGAAGAGCTCTAGAGCCTGTCCGCCTGTCGGGTGGCCTCCGCCTGGGCGAGGGCGGAGTCCACCGCGGCGTCTTCCTTCGACTTGTTGGCCCCGCCCTGGCTCTTGATCAGAGTCCGGATGAGGAAGATGAAGGCGATCGCCATCACCGTCGGGGGCACGAGTGCGGAGACGTAGTCCATGCGTCCAGGGTAGTCACGGCGCCTCCGCGCCTTTCAGCCGGTCGCCCGCTGCTCCTCCTCGGGAGGCGGGGGCTTGGGCGGGTCCTGGGGAGCCGGAGGGCTGTCGGGACGGCGCTTGGGCCAGATCTCGCCGGGGGTCGGTACCTTGCGCTTGGGGTCGGCGCCGGGTTTGCCCTTCGTGGGCTCCCCGCTGCGCCCGCCGGGGAGGGCGAGCAGCCGGGGCCGCACCGGGCCGGCCGGGGCCGGGATGCGGGCCTCCAGACGCGCCCGTACGTCCAGCTCGGCGAGCTGCTCGCAGCGGTGGAGCAGACCGAGCCGGCGACGCTGCTCGATGGCCCCGCAGGACTGGGCGCGCAGCATGCGCAGCGCGGCCAGGTCGTCGGGCCCGGGGACGTACCCGGTGTCGAGCGCGCCGCGCAGCCGTTCGAGATAGCCGGCGGAGCTGCCCGGCAGGGCGGCCCGGTAGCGCGCGAGCTCGGCGAACAGAAAGGTGCGCAGGCGTCCGCCCTCCCGGCTCGCCTCCTCCACCGCCTCGGCGAGCCGGAGGCAGTCCTGGACATCCTCGGGGGTGGGTCGGGTGCTGCTGGACTGAAGGGCCGCTGCGAGGGCGCGCCGGAGCACGCGCAGTTCATCCGCGCTGAACGCCATACCGCCTCGGGACCCGTGTGGCGTGGGCATGAGATGACTTTACGTACTAACCGGACAAACGCCGCGTAACCAGATATGCCCGGCGTGCCGTGGCCCGTCCTGCATTCGCTACGTCGTCGTGGCCACGTTGCGCTCGTAGACCAGGCGCAGGCCGATCAGCGTGAGCCAGGGCTCGTGGACGTCGATGGTGGTGGACTCGCCGAGGACCAGGGTCGCAAGGCCGCCGGTGGCGATGACGGTGACGTCGTCGGGGTCGTCGGCGAGCTCGCGGGCCATGCGCTCGGCGACGCCGTCGACCTGGCCGGCGAAGCCGTACAGGATGCCGGACTGCATGGCCTCGATGGTGTTCTTGCCGATGACGCTGCGGGGGCGGGTGAGCTCGACCTTGCGCAGCTGCGCGCCGCGGGCGCCGAGGGCGTCGACGGAGATCTCGATGCCGGGGGCGATGGCTCCGCCCGCGTACTCGCCGCGGGCGGTGACGGCGTCGAAGGTGGTGGCGGTGCCGAAGTCGACGACGATGCAGGGGCCGCCGTACAGGTGGACGGCGGCGGCGGAGTTGATGACCCGGTCGGAGCCGACTTCCTTGGGGTTGTCGGTGAGGACGGGGATGCCGGTCTTGACGCCGGGCTCGACGAGGACGGCGGGGACGTCGCCGTAGTAGCGGCGGGTGACCTCGCGCATCTCGTGCAGGACGGAGGGCACGGTGGAGCAGATGGCGATGCCGTCGATGCCGTCGCCGAGCTCCTCGCCGAGCAGCGGGTGCATGCCCATGAGGCCGTTGAGGAGGACGGCGATCTCGTCGGCGGTACGGCGCTGGTCGGTGGAGATGCGCCAGTGCTCGACGATGTCCTCACCGTCGAAGAGCCCGAGGACGGTGTGGGTGTTGCCGACGTCGATGGTGAGGAGCATCAGTTACCCGTACGGAGATCGAGGCCGATGTCGAGGATCGGGGAGGAGTGGGTGAGGCCTCCGACCGCCAGGTAGTCCACACCGGTCTCGGCGTACGCGCGGGCGTTGGCGAGGGTGAGGCGGCCGGAGGACTCCAGGGCGGCCCGGCCGGCGACCAGGGCGACGGCCTCCTCGGTCTCGGCGGGGGTGAAGTTGTCCAGCAGGATCAGGTCGGCACCCGCGTCCAGGACCTCGCGGACCTGGTGGAGGGTGTCGACCTCGACCTCGATGTCCAGGTCGGGGAACTCCTCGCGGACGGCCTTGAAGGCGTTGGCCACGCCGCCCGCCGCGATCACGTGGTTGTCCTTGACGAGGGCGGCGTCGGACAGCGACATGCGGTGGTTGACGCCGCCGCCGCAGCGCACCGCGTACTTTTCCAGCGCGCGCAGGCCGGGAGTCGTCTTGCGCGTGTCGCGTACGCGGGCCTTGGTGCCCTCCAGGGCGTCCGTCCACGCGCGGGTCGCGGTGGCGATGCCGGACAGGCGGCAGAGCAGGTTGAGCGCGCTGCGCTCGCCGGTCAGCAGGTCGCGGGTGCGGGAGCGTACGGAGAGCAGCACCTGGTCGGCCTCGACCCGGTCGCCGTCCTCGACGTGGCGCTCGACCTCGAACTCGTCGGTGCAGACCACGGACAGGATCGCCTCGGCGACGCGCAGGCCGGACACCACGCCCGCCTCGCGGGCGGTGAAGTCGCCGGTCGCGACGGCGTCCTCGGGGACGGTGGCCACGGTCGTGACGTCCACGCCGCCGTCCAGGTCCTCGGCGATCGCCATGTTCGCGATGTCCTCGACCTCGATCGGGTCGAGCCCGGCGTCGGCGAGGAGCTGGGCGAGCGCGGGGTCCAGGCCGCACTCGTACGCCTCCTCGGAGCCGCCTGCGCAGCCGCAGTCGTCGCCGCACCCCCCGGCCGTCTGCTCAGGCGGGAGGAGGGGAAGTTCGGGCGTGCTCATGAGTGCTGCTCCGTTTCGGGGCGGGTGAGCGGGAAGTCTGCCGTATCGGTGGTGCTCACGGCCAACGTGCGCCCGGGGGTCAGGCGTACGACCAGGTGGCGGCGCCAGGCCGCGTCGTCGCGGTCCGGGCGGTCCTCGCGCCAGTGGCAGCCGCGGGTCTCCTCGCGGCGGCTCGCGGCGGCGACCAGCACCCGGGCGACGAGGAGGAGGTTGGACGCCTCCCAGGTCTCCACGCACGGCTCGGCGGTCTTGCCGTCCCGCTCCAGCTCGTCCACGGCCTTGTCGTACAGCCCCTCCAGGGCGGTGGCCGCCTGCCGCAGGCTGTCCGCGCTGCGCAGGACGCCCGCGCCCCGCGTCATGACGCGCTGGATCTCGAACCGGGTCTCGTAGGACAGCAGCGGGAAGGTGCTCGGGTCCGGGATCACCGGCTCGCCGGGGGACTGGGGGTCGGCGGTGATGTCGGCCGCGATGCGCTCCGCGAAGACCAGGCCTTCGAGGAGCGAGTTGGAGGCCAGGCGGTTCGCGCCGTGCACCCCGGTGCAGGCGACCTCCCCGCAGGCGTACAGGCCCGGCACGGTGGTGCGGCCCCGCAGGTCGGTGCGCACACCGCCGGAGGCGTAGTGCGCGGCGGGCGCCACCGGGATGGGCTCGGTCACCGGGTCGATGCCGTTCGCCCGGCAGGCGGCGAGGATGGTCGGGAAGCGGTGCTCCCACATGTCGGCGCCGAAGTGGCGGGCGTCGAGATACATGTGCTCGGTGCCCTGCTCGCGCATGCGGCGCATGATGCCCTTCGCGACGATGTCGCGCGGGGCCAGCTCGGCCAGCTCGTGCTGCCCCTGCATGAACCGCACGCCGTCCGCGTCGACGAGATACGCGCCCTCGCCGCGCACCGCCTCCGAGACCAGCGGCTGCTGGCCCTCGGCGTCCCGGCCGAGGAACAGCACGGTGGGGTGGAACTGGACGAATTCCAGGTCCGAGACCTCCGCCCCCGCGCGCAGGGCAAGGGCGACTCCGTCGCCGGTGGACACGGCCGGGTTCGTGGTGGCGCTGAAGACCTGGCCCATGCCGCCGGTCGCCAGGACGACGGCCTTCGCGCGGACCGCGCCCACTCCGTCGCGCTGGCCCTCGCCCATGACGTGCAGGGTGACGCCGGCGGTGCGGCCCCCGGCGTCGGTGAGCAGGTCCAGGACGAGCGCGTTCTCGATGAACTCGATACCGGCGGCCCGGACCGCCTCTATCAGGGCGCGCGAGATCTCCGCGCCCGTCGCGTCGCCGCCCGCGTGCGCGATCCGGCGGCGGTGGTGGCCGCCCTCCCGGGTCAGCAGGATCTCGCCGCTCTCCGGCGCCGTGTCGAACTGCGCACCGGTCGCGATCAGCCGGCGTACGGCGTCCGGGCCCTCGGTGACCAGGATCCGGACCGCTTCGTGGTCGCACATGCCCGCGCCCGCGACCAGCGTGTCGTCCTCGTGCTGGGCGGGGGTGTCCCCGTCGCCGAGCGCGGCCGCTATGCCGCCCTGCGCCCAGCGGGTCGAGCCGTCGTCGAGGCGGGCCTTCGTGACCACCGTGACGCGTTCGCCCGCGGCCGCGCAGCGCAGCGCCACGGTAAGGCCGGCCACGCCCGAGCCGACGACCACGACATCGGCCTCGTGCGTCCAGCCGGGCGCGGGGGCGTGCAGGGTGATACCGGTCGAGGTGGCCGACGGTATGGCGGGCACGGTGCCGTTCACGCGGCGCCTCCGAACTCCAGGGGGATGTTGTCGATAAGGCGCGTCGTGCCGACCTTGGCCGCCACGGCGAGCACGGCCGGGCCGGTGTGGTCCGGTGCGGCGTCGGTGAAGTCGCGGGGGTCGATCAGGGCGACGTAGTCGAGGGCGATCGGGGGCTCCATCCGCGCGGCGTCGTCCAGGATCGCGCGCGCGGCGCGCAGGACGGCCCGGGGGCCGCGCGGGACGGCCTGTGCCGCCGTGAACAGCGCGCGGGACAGCTCACGGGCGGTCACCCGCTCGGCGTCCGACAGGTAGCGGTTACGGCTGGAGAGGGCGACTCCGTCGCCCTCTCGGACGGTGGGTACGCCCACGATCTCGACCGGGAAGTTGAGGTCGGCCGCCATGCGGCGGATCAGGGCGAGCTGCTGGGCGTCCTTCTGGCCGTAGAAGGCGACATCCGGCTGGGTGAGGTGCAGCAGCTTGGCGACGACGGTGAGCATCCCGTCGAAGTGGCCGGGGCGGGACGCGCCCTCGTAGCGCCCGCCCATCGGGCCCGCGGTGATGCGGACCTGGGGCTCGCCGCCCGGGTAGACCTCGTCGGCGGAAGGGGCGAACACCACGTCCGCTCCGGCCTGCTCGGCGAGCTTGAGGTCCGCCTCAAGGGTGCGGGGGTAGCGGTCGAGGTCCTCGTTCGGGCCGAACTGGAGGGGGTTGACGAAGACGGTGACGACCACCTCGCCGTCGTCGCCCGCATGCTGCCGCGCCGTACGGATCAAGGTGGCGTGGCCCTCGTGGAGGGCGCCCATGGTCATGACGACGGCCCTGGTGCGGCCGTCCCGCGCGGCCCGGCGCAGTTCCCCGGCCGTTGCCGGCAGGTGTACGGTCACCGCTCCCCCTCGTCGCGCAGCACGTCCAGCAGCGCCACCGCCAGCTCCGGCTTCAGCATCCCGTTGGCCAGCGCCCGGTCGGCCGTCGCGCGGGCCATCGCGAGGTACGAGGCGACGGCCTGGGGCGAGTGCTTGCGCAGCTCCACCAGGTGCGCGGCGACCGTGCCCGCGTCGCCGCGCGCCACCGGGCCGGTCAGGGCGGCGTCGCCGGAGCGCAGGGCGTTGTCGAGGGCGGCGCCGAGGAGGGGGCCGAGCATGCGGCCGGGCTCGGAGACGCCGGAGGCGCGCAGGAGTTCGATGGACTGGGCGACGAGGGTGACGAGGTGGTTGGAGCCGATGGCGAGGCCCGCGTGGTAGAGCGGGCGGGCGGACTCCTCGATCCATTCGGGCTCGCCGCCCATCTCGATGACGAGGGCTTCGGCGGCCATGCGCAGCTCGTAGGGGGCGGTGACGCCGAAGGAGCAGCCGGCGAGCCGCTGGACGTCGACCGAGGTGCCGGTGAAGGTCATGGCGGGGTGCAGCGCGAGCGGAAGCGCGCCTGCGCGCAGGGCGGGTTCCAGGACGCCGACGCCGTACCGCCCGGAGGTGTGCACGAGCAGCTGGCCGGGGCGTACGGCGCCGGTCTCGGCGAGGCCGGAGACCAGTCCGGGGAGGGCGTCGTCGGGCACCGTGAGGAGCACCAGCTCGGCCTTGGCCAGCACCTGGGCGGGCTCGACGAGGGGGACGTCGGGCAGGAGGTTGGCGGCGCGGCGGCGGGAGGTGTCGGAGACGCCGGAGGCGGCTACGGGGTGGTGCCCGGCCAGGGCGAGGGCAGCGGCCAGCGCGGGGCCGACCCGGCCCGTGCCGAC
Organism: Streptomyces sp. NBC_01537; assembly: GCF_045040445.1. Lineage (NCBI taxonomy): Bacteria > Bacillati > Actinomycetota > Actinomycetes > Kitasatosporales > Streptomycetaceae > Streptomyces > Streptomyces sp. NBC_01537. Next base: position 4,182,973 of record NZ_CP109392.1, read on the forward strand.
GACGCCGACAGTGAGGCGGGCGGGGCGCGCCTCGGCGTCGGAGGGTGTGTGCGATGCGTTCACGCTCGTGCTGGCCTTCCGTTCCAGTCCTCGCGGGGTACCGGACGTACGGCTTCATGCTACGGGAGTGTTTCCGGCCGCCTGCCAGTCGCTCAGGCCCTTTCCGGCTCTTTCCGGCCGTTCTGGACCGCTTCAGGCCAGGAATCGGTAGCGGCCCCGGAAGTAGGCAAGCGGGCCGCCCTCCGCGCTCGGCGTCTCCGCGCTCAGTACGCGGGCGATGACCAGGGTGTGGTCCCCGGCCGGCACCCGCTGTTCCGTCTCGCACTCCAGGACCGCGAGCGCCCCGCCGAGTATCGGGGCGCCGGACAGCTCGCCCCGGTAGTACGCGATGTCCTCGAAGAGCAGCCGGTCGCTGATCCGGCCGCGCATGGCGAAGCGCCCGGCGATGTGCCGCTGGCTCTCGCTCAGCACGGAGACCGCCCAGCGGCCCTGCCGCTCCAGCACCTCGTCCATGCGCGAGCCCTCGCGCAGGCTGACCAGGACCAGAGGTGGTTCGAGGGACACGGACATGAAGGCGGTGGCCGTCATGCCGACGTCCTCGCCGCGCGGGCCGTCCTCCGGGTCGTGCGCGCTCACCAGGACGACACCCCCCGCGAGGCGGGCCATAGCGGCGCGGAATGCCTCGGGGTCGACGGGCGGGGTGGCGGGAGCGGACCGGTCCACGGTCTCAGGATGCTGGAACACGGCAGGAACGCTAGCCGGGGCACCGCGGCGGCCGCATCGGCCCCAGGACCGAGAGCGGGCGGCAGGAAGTCCTAGGACCCGGACTCTCCCCGGACTTTTCCACAGCCAGAACCGATCAATTGTGTTCAGTAGGTGAAGGGATCGACCCGTAAAGCTACACCCTCTGTAGTCAAGATATGACAAACGCCTGTGACTTGAGTCACAGCAGGCATGAATTGTTGACCCTGTGTACCGGCCGAACTGCTCGCTGTGATTCAGTTGCGATGAGAACCGGAAGCGAAGCTTGCAATCAGCAGTCACAAGCAGTCTCAGGAGTTGCTGTCGAGGGCTCGGGGAGAGCGATGGACACCGAGTCGGAGCCTTACGTCCGCCTCGCCACCCTGCAGCAGGTGTACCAGGTCGTGGCAGAGCTCAACACCGCGCGCAGTCTCGCCGACACCCTCCAGGCCGTGACCGACGGCGTCGTGAAGGGCCTCGGCTTCGAGATCGCCGTGGTCAACCTCGTCCGCGCGGACGGAGACCTCGTCGTCGCCGCCGTCTCGGGCAGCGCTCCCGCCGAAGCGCTGATGGCCGGCCGGGTCGGCTCCCGCGCTTCCTGGGACCGCCGGCTCAACATGGCCCAGCACTGGGGCACGCTGCGCTTCATACCGCACGTCGAGGGCTGGGTCCTGGACGGCGACGACGTGCCCCAGTGGTACACCGAGGGCCCGCCGCCCCGCTTCCCCGACGAATGGCACCCCGGCGACCGGCTCTACGCCCCGATGTACGCCTCCCCCGCCGGCGGCGGCGAGCTGATCGGCGTCATCTCCGTCGACAAGCCCGCCAACGGCCGCCACCCCGGCCCCTGGGGCCGCGAGGCCCTGCAGATGTACGCCTTCCAGGCCGCCATCGCCATCAGCAACGCGCGTCTACGTGCCAACATGCAGCGCGCCCTGGTCCGCCTGGAGCGGGAGCAGCAGGCCCTGCGCGCCAGCGAGGAGAGCTTCCGGCAGGCCTTCGAGTACGCGCCCAGCGGCATGGCCATCGCCGAGATGGGCGGCGACCAGCACGGCAAGGTCGTACGCGCCAACGACGCGCTGTGCCGGCTGCTGGGCAGGCCGGCGGCCGTCATGCGCAGGTACTCCTTCTCCGACCTGGTGCATCCGGAGGACGTCGGCCTGCTGCTGCGCACCAGCGCCGAGGGCGGCCGGGCCGAGCTGCGCCTGTCGCGCCGCGACGGCACGTATGTCTGGGTCTCGCTGCGCAATTCGGTGGTCGCCGACACCGCCGACGGGCCGCGCTTCCTCCTCACGCACGTCGAGGACATCGAGGAGCGCAAGAGCCGCGAGCTGACGCTGGCCCACCGGGCCAGCCACGACTCGCTCACCGGGCTGCCCAACAGCGCCGAGCTGCGCACGCGGCTGGCCGGCCGGCTCTGCTCCCAGCCGCAGGACACCGCGGCCGCCGACAACGTGGACGCGTACAGCTACGGCTATGGCTACGGCCCCGACGAGATCGCCGCCCCGCTCGCCGGCCGGGACCACCACACCCACGCCATCTCCCCGGAGAGCTCCGCCGGGGGAGACAGCGGCGGCAAGGGGCTCGCCGTGCTCTTCTGCGACCTGGACGGCTTCAAGCTGATCAACGACCGCCACGGGCACCACACGGGCGACGCCGTGCTCATCGAGGTCGCCCGGCGGCTGTCCAGCGTCGTGCGGGACGGCGACACCGTCGCCCGGCTCGGCGGCGACGAGTTCGTGGTGCTCGCGGACGGCCTTGCGCATGACGACGCGGAGGATCTCGCGGTCCGCCTGCGCAACGCGATCATCCCGCCCATCCGGGTCGACGGCCGCTCGGTGAAGGTCGGGGCCAGCTTCGGCATCGGCTGGGCGGGCTGCGGCATGACGGCCGACGAGGTCCTGAAGTCCGCCGACCAGCGCATGTACGTCGAGAAGCGCTCCCGGTCCGCCGGCCGCCCCCGCACCGAGGACGACGGCAGCGACCGGCGCGGCGACGGCCGGCCGGACGGCCGGTCCGGCAAGCGTCCCGACAACCGGCCCGACAACCGGAACGCGAACGGCAACCGCAGCCACCGCCGCGCGGGCTAGGGCCCTGGAGCCGTAGAGCCCCAGGGCCTGCCCGGCCCGAACGCCCGTTCCCCCGGGGTCCACCCTGCGGAGTAGGGCAGATCGCTCTGCTGGCTGACTCCCGCACCGGTCCGGCGTGCATACGCTGGGTTACGTGCAGCGTCTCTACGATTTTTTCCGCAGGCATCCGACCGGCGTCGACAGCTTCTGGGCCGTCATGCTGCTCGGGCTCTCCGCCATGTGGATCACCTCGGAGGAGCTGTATTCCCCCGGCTCAGCGGTCGCCGGGGCCATCGTGGCCGCCTTCGCGCTGTCCCTCGTCGTCGCGCTGCGCCGCCGGGCGCCGGACTGGATGCTGCTGCTCGCGATCGTGACGGGCGTGGTCCAGATCGCGGCCGATGTGCCGATCAACCCCGGCGACTTCGCGATGCTCGTGATCGTCTACACCGTCGCCGCGCAGGGGTCCGGCGGGGCCTCCCGGCTGGCGCTCGTCGTCGGGCTGTGCGCGTCCCCGGTCGCGACCCTGCGCTGGCCGAGCGAGGGCGAGGGGCACTGGGGCAATCTCGTCGCCATGGTCTTCCTGACCGTCCCCTTCGCGCTCGCCTGGGTGATCGGGGACAGCCTGCGCACGCGGCGGGCGTACTACGCCCAGCTGGAGGAGCGCGCCGCCCGCCTCCAGCGCGAGCGCGAGGCGCAGTCCAAGGCGGCGGTCGCGGCCGAGCGGGCCCGGATCGCCCGCGAGCTGCACGATGTCGTCGCGCACAACGTGTCGGTGATGGTCGTGCAGGCGGACGGCGCCGCGTATGTACTGGACGCCTCCCCCGAGCAGGCCAAGCAGGCCCTGGAGACCATCTCCTCGACCGGGCGGCAGGCGCTCGCCGAGATGCGCCGGCTGCTGGGCCTGCTGCGCAGCAACGACGACGCGGGCGGGGAGTACGTCCCCCAGCCCGGCGTCGACCAGCTGGCCGACCTCATAGAGCAGGTCCGGGGAGCCGGGCTGCCGGTGCGGTTCGACGTGGCGGGCGAGGCGCGCCCGCTGCCCAGCGGGGTGGAGCTCACCGCGTACCGGATCGTGCAGGAGGCACTGACCAACACGCGCAAGCACGGCGGCCCGGAGGTGAGCGCCACCGTGCGGCTCTCCTTCGGCGACAGCGAGCTGGCGCTGCTGATCGAGGACGACGGGCGCGGCGCGCAGCACGAGCTGTTCGAGGACGGCGGCGAGGACGGCCTCGGCCAGGGGCTGATCGGCATGCGCGAGCGCGTCGGCATGGTCAGCGGAACGCTGGACGCCGGGCCCCGGCCTGGCGGCGGTTTCCGGATCAGCGCCGTACTTCCCGTCAAGACCACCCGTTAAAGGAAAGAGGACCCGAGCACCATGGCGATCCGCGTAATGCTCGTCGACGACCAGGCGCTGCTGCGCACCGGATTCCGTATGGTGCTGCAGGCCCAGCCCGACATGGAGGTCGTCGCGGAGGCGGGCGACGGCGCGGAGGCCGTGGAGGTGCTGCGGGCCACCAAGGTGGACGTGGTGCTGATGGATGTGCGCATGCCGAGGATGGACGGGGTCGAGGCGACCCGGCAGATCTGCGGCGAGGGCAAGGACCGGGAGAACGGCCCGCGCGTGCTGATCCTGACCACCTTCGACCTGGACGAGTACGCCTTCTCCGCGCTCAAGGCCGGTGCCAGCGGCTTCATGCTCAAGGACGTACCGCCCGGCGAGCTGCTCGCCGCGATCCGCTCCGTCCACAGCGGCGACGCCGTCGTCGCCCCGAGCACGACCCGCCGCCTCCTCGACCGCTTCACCCCCATGCTGCCCAGCTCCTCCGCCACGCCCGGCGCGGCGGGAATCGACCGGCTGACCGAGCGGGAGCGGGAAGTGCTGCTGCTGGTCGCACAGGGCCTGTCGAACGGCGAGATCGCGCGCAAGCTGGTGCTGTCCGAGGCGACCGTCAAGACCCACGTCGGCCGCATCCTCACCAAGCTCGACCTGCGGGACCGCGTGCAGGCGGTGGTGCTGGCGTACGAGACCGGGCTGGTGCGGGCGGGCAGCGGGAGCTGAATTCAGCGCGGAACCGGCACGCGCAGGCCGTCCAGGAAGAACGTCGCCGCGAGCAGCGACGAGCTGCCGGCCGCGGTGAGGCTCCGCTCGCGCAGTTCGCCGTCGAGGGTGACCAGGATGGCCCGCCCTTCGGCCGTGGCCGCGCCGCCCGCCTCGACGGCCTCGCGGGCGTGCTGCTTGACCATCCGCAGCACGGTCGGCCCGGCGGCGTGCAGCAGGGTCGTGTCCTGGAGCGAGGACATGATCGCGAGCAGCGCGTCCAGTCTGGCCACCGGTTCGTCCGCCCCGGCATGGCGCGACGTGCGCAGCGCGGCCAGGGCCCGCTTCACATGGGGGAAGCCGGCCCGCGCCTCGCCGCGGGCGCCGGCCGCGCCGTAGGTCGTGGAGGCGGCCGAGCCGCGCGAGGGGCGCAGCGGGGCGCGGCGGTCGCGCAGGCCCCCGAGGCGCTTGGCGGAGGCGAGGATCGTGTGGGCGTCGGCCTGCGGGAGTTCCAGCGCGGCGGCGGCCACGAGAAGGCCGACGGCCCAGGTGGCGCCGCGGTGAATGCGTACGCCGCAGCCGGCGCGGGTCGCCGTCCACTCGGTGCTGCGGCCGATCGCGCCGAGTTCCTCGCGCAGTTCCACGGTGGGCTCGCCGATGCGGCGGGCGGCGTCGGCCATCGCCTCGAAGCCGGGGAGCAGGGACTTGGCCGCCCAGCGCGCGTCGCCGGGATCCGGATCGGGGTCGCGGCCGGGTACACCCGACAACTCGACTTCGTCGACGATCGCTTGTACGGCGGCGTTGGCGAGCGGCATGGGCGGGAGCGTAGCGGCGGAAGCTGTGCCACCGCTGTGGAAGCCGAAGACTGCGGTCGCCCCGAGGGCTCTGGGGCCTGTCCGGCGGATCTCCGTGGGTGAAGAAGCGGCCTGCCGCGCCAGCGGCTGATGTCTCTGCGGTGCCTGTGATCGCAAGGCGGAGGAGGGAAGCGACGCGGAGCGTCGTTGACCGACGACAACTCGGCGAGCGCTGGTGCCAGGGCACGCGACGCCACGGCCACGCCGCGCCGGCGGCACGTCGACCGCAGCCGCCGGACAGGCCCTAAGGGATCAGAACCACCTTGCCCATCGTGCGGCGCCCTTCGAGGGCCGCGTGCGCGGCGGCCGCCTCGGCCAGCGGGAACCGCTGGACGACGGGCGTCAGCCGTCCCGCCGCCGTCTCGGCCAGGGCGGCGTCCTCCAGGCCGCGCAGGCCGTCCGGGCCGGCCGCCCGCAGCATGGACGGGCCGAGCGCGACCTCGGAGGTGATGCCACGGGCGGCAAGCTCGTCGGGGGCCGGTTCCAGTGGGCCGCCGGATGCCCAGCCGTGGACGAGGTGGCGGCCGCCCGGGCCCAGCAGATCGACGGCCCCGCGCCCGAGGTCACCGCCGACGCCGTCGAGCACCACCGTCGCGGGACGGCCGTCGAGTGCGGCGCGGGCGAGGTCCGTCCAGCCGTCGGACGTGTAGTCGACGGCGGCGTCGGCGCCGAGGGCGAGCGCGCGGCCGGTCTTCTCCGGGCCACCCGCGAGGCCGAGGACGGTGGCGCCGAGGTTGCGGGCGGCCTGCACCAGCAGGCTGCCGATGCCACCGGCGGCGGCCGTGACGACCACGATGTCGTCCCCGCCCAGCCGCGCCAGGCGCAGGATGCCCATCGCCGTACGGCCGGTGCCGACCAGGGCGACGGCCTCGGCGAAGTCCAGCCCGTCCGGCAGGACATGCAGCTGCCCGGTGCCGGTGACGGCCAGCTCGGCGTAGCCGCCGGGGACCATGCCCAGGTGGGCGGCCACCCGGCGGCCGAGCCACTCGGGTCCGACGCCCTCGCCCAGCGCGTCGACCGTCCCGGCGACCTCCCGCCCGGGGATGGTGGGCAGCTCGGGCAGTGGGTAAGGGCCCTTGGGGTTGCCGGAGCGGATGGCGGTGTCGATGACGTGCACCCCGGCCGCCTCGACGGCGATCCGGACCTGGCCGGGACCGGGCTCGGGGTCCTCGGTCTTCTCGAAGCGGAGGTTCTCGGCCGGGCCGAAGGCGTGGAGGCGGATGGCGTGCACGGCGGGCTCCTCGGCGGGTGGGCGGGCGTGGGCGGCGATCGCGTACCGGGCCCAGCCTGCAACCTCAACCAGACTTCAGGTCAAGGTGTTTCGGGCCGAGGTGTCCGGGTCACAGCCGCGGGAAGCGCGTCAGCAGCTCCCAGATCACCGGGTTCGCGTCCAGCCCGTCATGCGTGTCCGACAGATCCGCGACCAGGTCCTGCAGGAAGTCGCGCGCCTCGCGGCGCAGCGCCGTGTGGTTGAACGCCAGCGGCGGATCGTCCGGCGCCCAGTCCGCGGTGACGTCCACCCAGCCGAAGCGCCGCTCGAAGCGCAGCCGGTCGGTGGACTCCGTGAAGTCCAGCTCGGCGTACTGCGGCCGCGCGGCCCGGCTGCCCATCGGGTCGCGGTCGATCCGCTCGACGATGTCGCACAGCGCCCACGCGAAGTCCAGCACCGGCACCCATCCCCAGGCTGTGGACAGCTCGCGGTCGGCCTTCACATCCGCCAGGTAGACGTCGCCGCAGAAGAGATCGTGGCGCAGCGCGCGCGTGTCCGCGGTTCGGTAGTCCGTCTGGGGCGGGTCCGGGAAGCGGCGGGAGAGCGAGTAGCCGATATCGATCACGCCGCCGATGGTGTCACGTGCGACGGGGAACGCAGGCAGGCCCCGGTCCGTACCGCACGGACCGGGGCCTGCCTGGACGAGCGCCTACGTCAGAGGTTCACACCGAAGTCGGTCGCGATGCCGACCAGGCCGGACGCGTAGCCCTGGCCGACCGCGCGGAACTTCCACTCCGCGCCGTTGCGGTAGAGCTCGCCGAAGACCATGGCGGTCTCGGTGGCGGCGTCCTCGCTGAGGTCGTAGCGGGCGATCTCGGCGCCGCCGGCCTGGTTGATGATGCGGATGTACGCGTTCCGCACCTGGCCGAAGTTCTGGCTGCGGGTCTCGCCGTCGTAGATGGAGACCGGGAAGACGATCTTGTCGACGTCGGCGGGGAGGCCGGCCAGGTTGACGTTGATCGCCTCGTCGTCGCCCGCGCCCTCGCCGGTGCGGTTGTCGCCGGTGTGGACGATGGTCTGGTCCGGGGAGGTCTTGTTGTTGAAGAAGACGAAGTGGCCGTCCGAGTAGACCTTGCCGGTCTGGTTGAGCGCGATCGCACTCGCGTCCAGGTCGAAGTCGGTGCCCGTGGTGGTACGGACGTCCCAGCCGAGGCCGACCGTGACGGCCGTCAGGCCCGGTGCTTCCTTGGTGAGCGAGACGTTGCCGCCCTTGGACAGGCTTACAGCCATGGGAATGCCCCTCCGTGATGCCGGTTGTTGCGACCGACGCTACCTTTACCCGCCCTAACGCGGTCAGGGCACCGCATGGTTCCGTTACACAGACACACGGCCAAAAACCGTGTGACGCGTGGGGCCCGAAACCGGGATCATGGGACACATGTCCGGGCCCCTTCTCATCCGCGGTTCGGTCTCCGTCCCGGAGACCGAACTCCTGTGGCGTTTCTCGCGGTCCTCCGGGCCCGGCGGTCAGCACGTCAACACCACCGACAGCCAGGTCGAGCTCCGCTTCGACCTCGCGAACACCGAATGCCTCCCGCCGGTGTGGAAGGAGCGCGCTCTGGCCGCGCTCGCCTCCCGCCTCGTCGGCGGCTTCGTCTCCGTACGCGCCTCCGAGCACCGCTCCCAGTGGCGCAACCGCGAGACCGCCGCCGCCCGCCTCGCGTCCCTGCTGGCGGAGGCCACCGCGCCCCCGCCGAAGGCGCGCCGCACGACCCGTATCCCCCGGGGCATCAACGAGCGCCGCCTGCAGCACAAGAAGCGCCGTGCCGACACCAAGCGCGGCCGATCCGGCAAGGACTGGGCATGAGGGGTTGAGCATGGACAACGAGGAAGAGTTCAAGGCGCGCCGGCTGGCCGCCCTACGCGACTGCGACCGTGTGCTGTGCTCCGGCAGGCCCAAGTCGATGCGCGAGCGGCTCGCCCCGCTCACCGCGTACGACGGCCTGGACGCCCCTGCGGACTTCTACGGGGACGGGGTCGTCGCCGAGCTGGAACGGCGGGTCGCCGAGCTGCTCGGCACGAAGGGCGCCGCCTTCTTCCCCACCGGCACCATGGCCCAGCAGGTCGCCCTGCGCTGCTGGGCCGGCCGTACCGGCAACCCCACGGTCGCGCTCCACCCCCTCGCCCACCCCGAAACGCACGAGCGCAGCGCGCTCTCCACCCTCACCGGCCTGCGCACGGTTCACCCCACCACCGAGCAGCGGCTCCCGGACGCGGACGAGATCCACGACTTCGACGAGCCCTTCGGCACCCTGATGCTCGAACTGCCCCTGCGCGACGCGGGTTTCATCCTGCCCACCTGGGACGGCCTGACCGCCACCGTCGCCGCCGCCCGCGAGCGCGACGCCGTCGTCCACTTCGACGGCGCCCGGCTGTGGGAGTGCCCGCCGCACTTCGGCCACTCCCTGCCAGAGATCGCCGCCCTCGCCGACAGCGTCTACGTCTCCTTCTACAAGTCCCTGGAGGGCATCTCCGGCGCCGCTCTCGGCGGTCCCGCCGACTTCATCGCCGAGGCGAAGGCCTGGCGGCACCGCTACGGGGGCCTGCTCTTCCAGCAGTGGCCCGCCGTGCTCTCCGCTCTGCACGGCCTCGACCACGAACTGCCCCGGCTGCCGGAGTACGTCGCCCACGCGAAGGTCGTGGCGGCGGCCCTGGGGGGCGCGCTGCGAGGGTCCGTGCCGTACTTCCGGGTGAACCCCGAGACCCCGTACACCCACCAGTTCCAGGTCTGGCTGGCCGCGTCTGCGGAGGCCCTGAACGAGGCGGGGGTGCGGCAGGCCGAGGAGACGAAGACGGCCGTCTTCGGGAAGTGGTTCGACGTGGGCGGGGCGCCGGGGCTCGCGATGACCGAGGTCACGGTCGCGGCGTCCGCGCTGGAGTGGACGCCGGAGGATGTGGCCATCGGGGTGGCCGACTTCCTGACCTACCTGGGCTGATATTCAGCCCGTCCGGCGTTTGAGGACACGCCCGAAGGGCGTTCGGGTGTCCCCGTCACCCCAGCCGAAGCACCGCCCCCAGCACGTCCACCAGCCAGCCCTCCGGGTCCGAGGGAAGCTCGGCCGCACGCCAGGCCACAAACCCGTCGGGCCGGACGAGGACGGCCCCGCCCTCCGTCACGCCGTGGAGCGCGGCCCAGTCGGCCTCCGGCTCCGGGACCAGGTGGGCGTCGGCGCCGAAGCCGACCCGGTACACCGCCAGCGGCACACCCAGCCGGTCGGCGGCGGACCGTGCCGCCGCGTGCCAGTCGGCGGCGGCGTCGCCGGTGCCGACGAGGAGGACGGGGGCGCGCTCGTAGAGGTCGAGCGTGGAGCGGCGGACGCCGCCGGCGTCGGTCACCCAGATGTGGGGCGCGCGGGTGCCGGGCTCGCCGGTGGGGCGGAAGGACTCGGGGACGACGGGGAGTCCGGGGTCGGCGCCGACGACGGCGCCGTCGGGGTAGCGGTAGCCGAGGGCGACGGCCATGACGTTCTTCTGGGGGCCGCCGGTGGGCGGCGGCGCGTAGCCGGGGTGGCGGTGCTCGGCGGAACGGGCGGAGGCCCGCTCGCCGGTCGCTACGGCGACGGGGCGGCGCTCCTGCTCGTACGTGTCGAGGAGCGCGGGTCCGGCCCAGCCGCCCAGCACGGCGGCGAGCTTCCAGGCGAGGTTGTGCGCGTCCTGGATGCCGGTGTTGGAGCCGAAGGCGCCGGTCGGGGACATCTCGTGGGCGGAGTCGCCGGCGAGCAGGACCCGGCCCGCCCCGTAGCGGTCGGCGACACGCTCGGCGGCGTGCCAGGGGGCCTTGCCGGTGATCTCGATCTCCAGCTCGGGCAGGCCGACGGCGGCGCGGATGTGGGCGGCGCAGCGCTCGTCGGTGAAGTCCTCCAGGGTTTCGTCCTGTTCGGGGTGCCAGGGGGCGTGGAAGACCCAGTTCTCGGCGTTGTCGACGGGCAGCAGGACGCCGTCCGCCGCCGGGTCGGTGAGGTAGCAGGCGATGAAGAGGCGGTCGCCGACCGCCTCGGCGAGCCGCTTGGCGCGGAAGGTGACGCTGACGTTGTGGAAGAGCTCGCCGCGCCCGGTCTGGCCGATCCCCAGGGCCTCGCGTACGGGGCTGCGCGGGCCGTCGGCGGCGATCAGGTAGTCGGCGGTGACCGTTCGCCGTTCGCCGCTCTCGCGGTCCAGCAGCTGCGCCACGACACCGTCGTCGGACTGCTCGAACCCGAGCAGCTCCGTGGAGAAGCGGATGTCGCCGCCCAGCTCCCGCGCGTACTCCAGCAGCACCGGCTCCAGGTCGTTCTGGCTGCACAGGCACCACCCGGAGGGGCTGATCCGGGACAGCTTGCCGCCCGGGTCGATCTCGCGGAACAGCCATTCCGCCTCGGCGTCGACCAGTGAGGCGGCCTGCAGGATGCCGTGGTTGCCGGCCAGGACCGAGGCGGCCTCGCGGATCAGCGGCTCGGCGCCGGCGGTGCGCATCAGCTCCATGGTGCGGAGGTTGTTGCCGCGGCCGCGGGGGTGGATGGAGGTGCCCGGATGCTTCTCGACGAGAAGGTGGGGGACCCCGAGGCGGGCCAGGAAGAGGGAGGCGGAGAGCCCGACGAGGGAGCCGCCCACGATGAGGACCGGAACCCGGTCGTCGGCCTTTGTGGTCATAGCCAGCTCATTGCCCGATGCGGGCCCGATGCGGGAGCGACATTTTCGCGATTCACCCGAGCGGATCACATATCTCGCCCCATCCGGCTCACCGAACCACGATCAGTGGACGACGGACACGCTCGTCAGGATCCCGTAAGGATGAGGTGCACCATGACTCCGCCGGTCGAAAAGGTCTCGCAGTCCGCGCTGGACGGCTCCCGTACCCGCGTCGTTCTCCTCCTGGAGGTCGAGGACGGCGCCGAGCAGCGGCTGCTCGAAGCGTACGACCAGATGTGCCACCGTGTGGCGGCCGTTCCCGGGCATATCAGCGACCAGCTGTGCCAGTCCATCGAGAACCCCTCGCAGTGGCTGATCACCAGCGAGTGGGAGAGCGCGCTGACCTTCCTCGCGTGGGTGGACAGCCCGGCGCACCTGGAGATGGTCGAGCCGCTGCACGGCTGCGTGCGCGACACGCGTTCCCTGCGCTTCGGCGTCCTGCGCGAGACGCGCGTACGCGGCGGCGCGCGGACCGGTGACCTGCAGACCACGCCGCGCATCGGCGACGGCGTGGTCCGGCACGCGATCACCTTCACCGTGAAGCCGGGCTCCGAGGCGAAGGTCGCGGAGATCCTGGCCGGCTACACATCGCCTCAGGCGCGGGTCGATGACACGACCTCGCTGCGCAGGACGTCCTTGTTCATGCACGGCAACCGGGTCGTGCGGGCCGTGGAGGTGCGCGGCGAGCTGGTGAAGGCGCTGCGGCACGTGGCGGTGCAGCCGGAGGTGCGGGCGGTCGAGGAGGCCATCAACCCGTACCTGGAGGTGGACCGGGACCTGAGCGACCCGCACTCGGCGCGGGAGTTCTTCGCGCGGGCCGCGCTGCCGGCCGTGCACCATGTGGCGGCGCGCCGGGACCCCGGAGGGCCTTTGCGCAGGCACGCGTTGTTCTACCCGGCCAAGGACGGCTGCGGCCAGGCGCTGGCCAGGCTGCTGGCCCGGCAGGACGAGAGCGCGTCGGACGACCCGGCGAGCCCGGTGGCGGGCAGCACGGTCTTCCTGCGCGAGGACCTCGTCGTACGGCTGGTCGACCTGCGCGTGCCGCTCGAGGAGGCGCCGCTGGCCGCCGTGGCCGCGGCCGGGCCGCACAAGGCGGGCATGTTCAGCCGCCTGCTGGACGAGTCCGTGAACCTGACGGACGAGCAGGGGATCAAGCGGTTCCTGGCCGACCACGACATGCGCATGGTCACCGACCGCCGCGCCCCCGAGGACGAGGCCGCGGGCCACCGGCAGCCGGGGCCGCCGCACTGACCGGCGCGAAATGGCGGGGGTGACGATCGATGAACCGCCCTGACACCCGCCCTGAGACCCGCCCTGAGACCCGCCTTGGAGCGACCCGACGGACACCGGCGGCCGCCACGGGCCGGCGCCGACAGGCGCCACGCGGCACCGGCAGCCACCGGCTGGAGGAGGCAACCATGGCCAGTAATTCCCGGGCCGGCACTTCCCGGTTCCCCGCACGCCGGGTGGCGGTCACCGGAGCCGGTGTCGTCGCCCCTGGCGGCGTGGGGGTCCCCGCCTTCTGGGACCTGCTGACCGCCGGACGTACGGCGACCCGTGGCATCACCCTCTTCGACCCCACGGGCTTCCGCTCCCGGATCGCCGCCGAGTGCGACTTCGACCCGGCGGCGGCCGGACTCACCCCGGCCGACGCCGAACGCGCGGACCGCTACGTCCAGTTCGCGCTCGCGGCTGCCGACGAGGCGGTCCGCGACTCCGGGCTCGACCTGGACCGCGAGGACCCCTGGCGGATCGGCGTCTCCCTCGGCACCGCGGTCGGCGGCACCACCCGCCTGGAGCGGGACTACGTGCTCGTCAGCGAGCGCGGTGCCCGCTGGGACGTCGACCACCGGCGGGCGGACCCGCACCTGCACCGGGCCTTCGCGCCCAGCGCGCTGGCCTCCGAGATCGCGGAGCGGCACGGTGCCCGCGGCCCCGTGCAGACCGTCTCCACCGGCTGCACATCGGGCCTGGACGCGGTCGGCTACGCCTTCCACGCGATCGAGGAGGGCCGCGCCGACATCGTCCTGGCGGGCGCGTCGGACTCGCCGATCTCCCCGATCACGGTGGCCTGCTTCGACGCCATCAAGGCCACCTCCGCCAACAACGACGATCCCGCCCACGCCTCCCGCCCCTTCGACGCCAACCGCGACGGCTTCGTCATGGGCGAGGGCGGCGCGGTCCTCGTACTGGAGGACCTGGAACACGCGAGGGCCCGGGGCGCCACGGTCTACTGCGAGGTCAGGGGCTATGCCACGTACGGGAACGCGTACCACATGACCGGTCTGACGACCGAGGGCATGGAGATGTCCGAGGCCATCGACCGCGCCCTGGCCCATGCCCGCCTGGACGCCACCGGCATCGACTACGTCAACGCGCACGGCTCCGGCACCAAGCAGAACGACCGCCACGAGACGGCCGCCGTCAAGCGCTCGCTCGGCGCGCACGCCTACTCGACGCCCATGAGCTCCATCAAGTCCATGGTCGGCCATTCCCTGGGCGCGATCGGCGCGATCGAACTGGCCGCCTGCACACTCGCGCTCGCGCACGGCGTGGTCCCGCCCACCGCCAACTACGAGACCCCGGACCCGGAGTGCGACCTGGACTACGTCCCCCGCACGGCCCGCGAGGCGCGGCTGCGGACGGTGCTGTCGGTGGGCAGCGGCTTCGGCGGCTTCCAGTCCGCCGTCGTACTGAACCGAGCGGAGGGCAGCCGGTCATGACCAGTGTGATCACCGGAATCGGGGTCGTCGCCCCCAACGGCATCGGCACCGAGGCCTTCTGGAAGGCCACCCGCGAAGGCGTCAGCGTCCTGGACCGGGTCACCCGCGAGGGCTGCCTGGACCTGCCGCTGCGCATCGCGGGCGAGGTGCGCGGCTTCGACGCCACGGCCGCCATCGAGGAGCGCTTCGTCGTCCAGACCGACCGCTTCACGCACTTCGCCATGGCGGCGGCCGACCTGGCGCTGGCCGACGCCCGCCTGACGGCCGATCCGGACGACCCGTTCGCCGTCGGCGTCGTCACCGCCGCCGGTTCGGGCGGCGGCGAGTTCGGCCAGCGCGAGCTGCAGCGGCTGTGGGGGCAGGGGCCGCACTATGTGGGCCCGTACCAGTCCATCGCCTGGTTCTACGCGGCCAGCACCGGCCAGATCTCCATCCGCGGCGGCTTCAAGGGCCCCTGCGGGGTCGTCGCCAGCGACGAGGCCGGCGGTCTGGACGCCATCGGCCACGCCTGCCGTAACCTCGCCCGCCCCGACACCGGCACCCGCGCCGTCGTCGTCGGCGCCGCCGAGGCCCCGCTCGCGCCGTATTCGGGGGTGTGCCAGCTCGGCTACGCGGAGCTGAGCCTGGCGGCGGACCCCGAACGGGCCTACCAGCCTTTCACGGCACGCGCATGCGGCTTCTCTCCGGCCGAGGGCGGCGCCATGCTCGTCGTCGAGGACGCCGAACACGCCCTTGCGCGTGGCGCGCGGCCCCGGGCCGTCATCGCCGGGCACGCCGCCACCTTCACCGGAGCCTCGCGCTGGGCGGAGTCCCGGGAAGGCCTGGTGCGCGCGATCGGCGGCGCCCTGCAGGAGGCCGGGCTCGCGCCGTCCGACATCGATGTCGTCTTCGCCGACGCCCTGGGCACCCCCGACGCCGACCGCGCCGAGGCGGAGGCCATCGCCGCCGTCTTCGGCCCCCACGGCGTCCCCGTCACCGCCCCCAAGACCGGCACCGGACGCGCCTACTGCGGCGGGCCCGTGCTCGACACCGCGGCCGCCGTGCTCGCCCTGGAGCACGGCACCGTACCCCCCACCCCGCAGGTCACCGAGGTCCTCGACGACCTCGGCATCGACCTGGTCACCGGCCGGGCCCGGGCGGTCGGCCGACTGCGTGCCGCGCTGGTCCTCAGCCGCGGCCTCATGGGCTCCAACGCGGCCCTTGTAGTGAAGGAGTACACAAAATGAGCACCGAGATCAGCAACGAACTGACCTACGACGAGCTTGCCGCCCTCATGAAGTCCAGCGCCGGCATCACCGCCGACCCCCAGCGGCTCGCCGCCGGCCCCGACACCCCCTTCGCCGAGTACGGACTCGACTCCCTCGGCCTGCTCGGCATCGTCGCCGAACTGGAGAACCGCCGGGGCGTCACGATCGCCGGTGAGGCCGACTCCTGCAAGACGCCGGGGGCCTTCATGGATGCCGTCAACGCGTCGCTGAAGGCAGGTGTCATATGACCTCCCCTTCGCACCGCACGCTTTCGCACCGCACGTTGATCATCGCGCGCATGCAGCCCGCGTCCGCGGCCCGGATCGCCGAGGTCTTCGCCGAGTCCGACCAGGGCGAACTGCCCGGCCTCATCGGCGTCCGCGGCCGCAGCCTCTTCCAGTTCGGCGATGTCTACGTCCACCTCGTCGAGGCCGACCAGCCCCCCGGCCCAGAAGTCGCCCGCCACGCCGGCCATCCCGCCTTCCGCGAGATCAGCGACCGCCTCGCCGCCTTCGTCCAGCCCTACGACCCCGCCACCTGGCGCGAGCCCAAGGACGCCATGGCCGTGGAGTTCTACCGCTGGGAGCGCGATGACTGATGGCGATCACCGACGAACGGCCGCCCGCCGCCACTGATCCGGCCGACCCCGAGTGGGTGCGCTGCGAGCACTGCGCCGCCCTCCACTACGGCAGGCGCTTCGCCCGCGCGCTGCGTGTCTGCCCCGACTGCGGCACCCACGCCCGCCTCACGGCCGCGCAGCGGCTGGCGCAGCTCCTGGACCCGGGGTCGGCGGTCCCGCTCGCCTGCGCCCCAGGACCGCTGCGGGATCCGCTCGGCTTCACCGACACCAAGCCGTACGTGGAACGGCTGCTGGCGGCCCGCGCCGCGACCGGGCTCGACGAGGCCGTGCTCTGCGCGCGCGGCGCCATCGAGCAACGGCCGGTTGTCGTCGCCGCCATGGACTTCCGCTTCCTCGGCGGCAGCCTCGGCTGCGCCGTCGGCGCCCAGGTGGAGGCCGCCGCGCATGCCGCCCTGCGCATGCGGCATCCGCTGCTCCTCGTCACCGCGTCGGGCGGCGCGCGCATGCAGGAGGGCGCCCTCTCCCTCATGCAGATGGCCAAGACCGCCCAGGCCCTCGCCGACCTCGACGCCGCCGGCCTCCTCACGATCTCCCTCATCACCGACCCCACGTACGGCGGCGTCGCCGCCTCCTTCGCCACCCTTCCGGACGTCCTCCTCGCCGAGCCCGGCGCGCGGCTCGGCTTCGCCGGGCCCCGGGTCATCGAGCAGACGACCCGGCAGTCCCTGCCGGAGGGTTTTCAGACGGCGGAGTTCCTCCTCGGGCGGGGGCTGCTCGACGACGTCGTCCCGCGTGCGGCGCTACGGGCCACGCTCGGGCGTCTTCTGCGGGTTGGTTCGCCCGTTGGACCCCGCTCGGGGAGCGATGACACCTGCGGGTCCGTGGCCGGTTTGTGCCCACCCGTTCCGCCATGCGGAACGCCTGCCCACAACCCGGTGGGAAATTCAGCCCGTCCGGCGTTTGAGGACACGCCCGGAGGGCGTTCGGGGGTCCGGGGGCTTGCCCCCGGCGGGTCCGGGCGGAGCCCGGCACGCGGCGCCAGCCGCATATCGGATGCAGTGGGAAGGGACGGGGTGGGGGATCTCCCCTCCGATCGCGACACGGCGTGGCAGGCCGTACGCCTCGCCCGGCACCCGGACCGGCCCACCGCCGCCGACTACGCCGCGCACATCCTGGAGGACTTCCAGTCCCTGCACGGCGATCGCCTGACCGCCGACTGCCCGGCGATCATCGGCGGCCCCGCCCGCCTGGCCGGCAGCGGCCGCCCCCTCATGTTCATCGGCCACCACAAGGGCGGCCCCTCCCTCGCCGCACGCCAGGGCCATCACTTCGGGATGGCCACGCCGCCCGGCTACCGGAAGGCCGCGCGCCTCATGCGCATGGCGGCCAAGCTGAGGCTCCCGCTCCTCACGCTGATCGACACGCCGGGGGCGAACCCGGGCCCGGAGGCCGAGGCGGGCGGCCAGGCCTACGCCATCGCGGAGAACCTGCGCCTGATGTCCCAGCTCCCCGTTCCCGTCGTGGCCGTGATCACGGGCGAGGGCGGCAGCGGAGGCGCCCTGGCCCTCGCGGTGGCCGACCGGGTACTGATCAGCGCGAACGGCGTCTACTCGGTCATCAGCCCTGAAGGATGCGCCGCGATTTTGTGGAAGGACCCCGCGGCCGCCCCCACCGCGGCGACCGCGCTGCGCATGACTGCCGGAGACCTGGCCCGCCTCGGCATCGTCGACGGCGTGGTCCCCGAACCGCCCGGCGGCGCGCACACCGACCACGCGGCGGCGGCGACGCTGCTGAGCGAGGCGGTGACGGCGGCGTTCGAAGAGCTGCTCCCGTACGGGCCCGAACGGCTGCTCGCCGAGCGCCGGGACCGATTCCACCGCTTCGGACTGACCGCTTCGGACCAGAGGAAGCACCATGACGATCAACAGTGACAAGAAAACGGACCGCGTCCCGCCGAAAGCCCTCAACGGCGACGCCCGCCCCGCCCCTCCCACCGTTCATTCCGCCCTGGACTCGGTCTGCCGGAGCGCGACCGAGCTCGCGAAGTCCGCGCCGAAGCCACCTCAGCGCATCAAGCTGCAGCATGGGCAGATCTCCGTCGAGATCGAGTGGCCGCAGGAGGAGCAGCGCCGGCCGGAGCCGACGACACAGCCAAGCGCACCGGCAAGCGCACCGGCGACCGAAGCATCGGCAACCCACTGCCTCTGCGCCCCGACCGTCGGCACCTTCTACCACTCCCCCGAGCCCGGGGCGCCCCCGTACGTGGCCGTCGGCGACCTCGTCCGCCCCGGCCAGCCGGTGGGCGTGCTGGAGGTCATGAAGATGATGAGCACGATCGAGGCCGACCGCGCGGGGCGGGTGGTGGAGGTCCTCGTGCCGGACGCGCACCCCGTCGAATACCAGCAGCGGCTCATCGTCCTGGAGCCGCTGGAGCCGCCTCAGCCGCCCGAGCCGACCGCCGAGGGGTGACCGCCGTGTTCTCCACCGTCCTGATCGCCAACCGGGGCGAGATCGCGCTCCGCGTCGCCCGGACCTGCCGGGAGCTGGGCATCCGCACCGTCGCCGTCCACTCCACCGCCGACCGTGACTCGGCCGTCGTACGCCTGGCCGATGAGGCCGTGCACATCGGCCCGCCCCCGGCCAAGGCCAGCTATCTCAGCATCCCCGCCCTCATCGAGGCCGCCCGCCGCACCGGCGCGCAGGCCATCCACCCCGGCTACGGCTTCCTGTCCGAGGACGCCGACTTCGCCGAGGTCTGCGCCTCGAACGGCATCACCTTCATCGGCCCCGCCCCCTCCGTCATCGCCCGGCTCGGCGACAAGGCCGCCTGCCGTGCCCTCATGGCCGCCGCCGGCCTCCCCGTCCTCCCCGGCTCGGCAGGTCCCCTGTCCTCCCCCGCCGATGCGAAGGAGACCGCCCAGCAGACCGGCTACCCCGTCATCCTCAAGGCCGTCGCAGGCGGCGGAGGCCGCGGCATGGCCGTCGTACGCGGTTCCGACGACCTGCTCACCGCGTACGCCGCCACCCGCGCGCACGCCCGCGCGGTCTTCGGCGACGACCGGCTTTACCTGGAGCGCTACGTCGAGAACGCCCGCCACATCGAGGTCCAGGTGCTCTGCGACGCGCATGGCGCCGCCGTCCATCTCGGCGAGCGCGACTGCTCCGTCCAGCGGCGCCACCAGAAGCTCATCGAGGAGTCCCCCGCGCCCAATCTGCCGCCCAGGCTCCGTACCGCCATGTGCGAGGCCGCGGTGCGCGGCGCGCTCGCCGTGGGCTACGAGGGCGCGGGGACCTTTGAATTCGTGGTCTCCCCGGCCCCTGAGCAGGACTTCCACCTCATGGAGGTCAACTGCCGCCTCCAGGTCGAACACCCCGTCACCGAACTCGTCACCGGCATCGACCTCGTCCGCGAGCAGATCCTCATCGCCGCCGGCCTCCCGCTCTCCTTCGGCCAGGACGACATCCGCCCGCGCGGCGTCGCCCTCGAATGCCGCGTCAACGCGGAGGACCCGGCCCGGGACTTCGCTCCCACGCCCGGGCTTCTCACGGAGTTCACGCCGCCGGGCGGTCCCTTCGTACGCGTCGACACCCATGCCTTCGCCGGATGGCGGGTCGGGCCGGACTACGACTCGCTGCTCGCGAAGGTGTGCGCATGGGCGCCCGACCGCGAGCGCGCGCTCGCGCGGGCGGACCGGGCGCTGGAGGAGTTCCGGGTGGCTGGGGAGGGCGTCCGTACGACGAAGGATTTCCTCCGTACGGTGCTCGGCAACCCGGCATTCAGGGCTGCCGGCCATACGACTTCGCTGGTGGGCGGCATGGTGGCGGCCGAGGAGGGCTGATCCCCCTCGGCCGCCGCCCCGCCTCTCAGGACCCGACCACGCCGTGCAGCGCGTGAAGGTAGGGGTTGACGGGGGTGACGTCACCGACCACGAGCCCGGCTTCCGCCATCAGCCCGGTGAGGCTGCGCCGGGTGTGCTTCTGGCCGCCGACATTGAGCAGCAGCATCAGGTCCATGGAGGTGGTGAACCGCATCGAGGGCGTGTCGTCGACGAGGTTCTCGATGACGACGACCCTGGCGCCCGGTGCGGCGGCGCCGACGATGTTCCGCAGTGTGCGCCGCGTGCTGTCGTCGTCCCACTCCAGGATGTTCTTGATGATGTACATGTCGGCGGCGACCGGAATCGCCTCGCGGCAGTCCCCGCCGACCAGCCGCACGCGATCGGCCAGCTCGCCGCCGGCCCGCAGTCGCGGATCGGCTCCGGCGACGACCTTCGGCAGGTCGAGGAGCGTGCCGTGCACGCCGCTGTGCTTTTCGAGGAGCGCGGCGAGCACATGCCCCTGCCCGCCGCCCACGTCGGCGACGTGTCCGACGCCGGTCAGGTCCAGCAGTTCGGCGATGTCCTGGGCGGACTGGCGGCTGGAGTGCGTCATCGCCCGGTCGAAGACGTGGGCGCTGTCGCGGGCGTCGTCCTGGAGGTAGTCGAAGAACTCCTTGCCGTAGAGCTCGGGGAAGATGTTGCGGCCGGAGCGGACGGCGTCGTCGAGGCGGGGCCAGGCCTGCCAGGTCCAGGGTTCGGTGCACCACAGGGCGATGTAGTGGAGGCTGTTGGGGGCGTCGACGCGGAGCATGCGCGACATGTCGGTGTGGGCGAAGCGGCCGTCGGGCAGTTCCTCGAAGACGCCGTACGAGGAGAGGGCGCGGAGCAGCCGGGCCAGCGGGCGGGGTTCGGTTTTGACGGCGGCGGCCAGGTCCTCCGGCGTCATGGGGGCGTCGCCCAGGGCGTCGGCGACGCCGAGGCGGGCGGCGGCGCGTACGGCTGCGGCGCAGGCGGCGCCGAAGACGAGTTCGCGCAGGCGCATGGCGCCGCTCTGGGGCGCGGCGGTGTCAGCGGTCTCAGCGGTGTCGGTCATGGGTCAGCACCAGCCTGTCGGTTCGGAGATGTGGCAGCGGTTGCCGGTGAAGGTGTTGACGGCGCTGCCGCTGCTGCCGGGGTCGCGGTCGGCGACGTCGCGGTCGGCGAGGTCGGCGGGGGCGTTGCCCAGGGCGAGGTTGTTGCGGATGGTGTTGCCGGTGTTGTGGGTGCCGGGGGCGTTGCTGGCGTAGAGGACGATGCCGCCCGCCATGGGCGAGGCCTTGGGGGTGGGGCCGGTGCTGGCGTTGCCGAGCACGCTGTTGCCCTCGACCAGCACGTCCGCCGCTCCGGTGAGGAGGATGCCGACGCCCTGGATGTTGGGCAGGCCGTGGTTGGAGGGGCTGACGCAGTAGTGGTTGTTCTCGGCGACGAGGTTGCGGCGGACCGTCAGGTCGCCGGCCTGGGGGCGGCCTTCGTCGCCGACGACGAAGACGCCGCCGCAGTTGTCGGTGATGCGGTTGTTCTCGACGACGAGGTTCCGGAGCCGGCGCAGGACGAGGCCGATGCGGTTGCCGACGAGGCGGTTGGCACGTACGACGGCTCCGTCGGTGTCGAGGGCACCGCCCTCGGCATTGACGTAGTTGGCGATGAAGATGCCGGACTCGCCGTTGTTCTGGGACTCGTTGCCGATGAACCGGCCCCGCACCGACTGTTCCAGGCTGATGCCCTGCTGGCCGTTGTCGCGGGCGATGAGGCTGCGGACCTCGATGCGGTCGGCGAGGGTGGCGTTGACACCGTTCTTCTTGAAGCCGGCGACCGTCAGATAGCCGAGACGGACATTGTTGGCCTTGTGATCGGCCGTTCCGGTGACGCAGAGCCCGTGGCCGGCCCGGGCGCAGGCGTTCTCCGTACCGGCCGCGCTCGGGGCGATGACCGTGCCCGGGCCGGCGCCGCGCAGGGTGAGCCGGGGGACGGTGATCTGGACGCTGCCCCGGTAGACGCCGGGTTCCACGTAGATGTCGTCGCCGGGGGCGGCGCGGTTCACCGCCGCCTGGATGGACTCCCCGGCCCGTACGACCAGCCGCTGCGGTGCGGCGTGGGCCGCGGGGGCGGTGGCGAGGACCGGGACGAGGCCCAGGACGACGGTGGTGGCCGCGACAACGGCGCTGGCCCCTCGTGGTGGCATGACCGTACCTGCCTTCCGGCGGCACGAAGTGTCACACGGAGGTCATATGAAGGTCATATGGTGTGAAGCCGCCGAAAGGGACGTTATGAGTGATCGTCAGCTCCCGCCACTCGCGTCGACCAGCACCAGCCCCGCCCCGCCGTTGTCCCGGACCACCGCCTGCCGCCCGTAAGGGGCGGGCCGCACCGGCACCACGACCTGGCCGCCGCCCTGCTCAACTGCGCGGACGGCCGCGTCGGCGTCGGCGACGGAGAAGTAGGTGTTCCAGAAGGAGGGGGTACCGGCCGGGATCTTCGGGGGCTGTCCGGCGATGCCGCCGACCGGGCGGTCGTCGACCTTGATCATGGCGTACTCGGCGGACTCGTCCCAGGGGGCGGGCACGACCTCGTAGTCGTAGCCGAAGACGCTCGCGTAGAACTCGCGGGCGGCCCGCGGGTCCGTCGAGAGGTTGTCGTTCCAGGTGAAGGCGCCCGGCTCGTTCGCCAGCCCTGCGCCCTGGTGGGCGCGGCCCTGCCAGAGCCCGAAGACCGCGCCGGCCGGGTCGGTGGCGATGGCCATGCGCCCCTGGTCGGTGACGTCCATCGGCTCGAACAGCAGAGAACCGCCGGCGTCCTGGATCCGCTTCACCGTGCCGTCGGCGTCCTCGGTCCACAGATACGTCGTCCAGGCGCTCGGCCCGGTCCAGCCTTCCTGCTGCTGCATGATCCCGGCGACCGGCACGCCCTTGAGCATGGCCAGCTGGTAGTGGCCGGTCTCCTCACCGGTGTCGGTGATGTCCCAGCCGAAGAGCGCGGTGTAGAACTCCTTGGCCCGGCCCACGTCCGGCGTGCCCAGGTCGATCCAGCAGGGCACACCCTCGCTGTACTTGGTCATCTGCGCCATGTTTGCCTCCTATTTTTTGAGGCGAGTTCGCCTCCGCTGCGCTCAGCCACTGTCGACGGTCGACGTGCTCGGTCGCTCGTACCTCGCTCCCTGCGCGCGTCTCCCTTTCGACAGCGGCCGCTTCGCTTTGGCTCACTCGCCTACGTCGGCCGCAGATGCCGGGTGAGCGTCGGCCGTGAGTGCGGGAAGCGTCCCTCCGGACAGCGTCGTCCTGCCGTCCCGCTCAGGCAACCGCAGCGCCCAGGTCTGCCAGTTCCGCGTGCGCCGCATCCGCCAGAAGCTGCAGGTCAGGGGCGGCGCAACCGTCCCCGACGAGCCCCAGGTGCACCCTGCCCCGGTACGTGGTCATGGCCACCGCCAGGGACTGCCCCCGGGCCAGCGGGGCGAGCGGGTAGAGGGCCGTGAGCGGGCAGCCGCCGACCGTGAAGCCCAGGTCGGGGACGGGGACGCTGGTCACCAGGATGTCGAAGAGCAGCCGCACCGCGTGCCCGGCCAGTGGGGCGCCGAGGCGGCTGGCCACCGGCAGCAGGTAGTCGGTGAGCAGCACCGCCGCGCCCGGGCCCCGGCCGGGTCCGGCGGCCTTGTTGCGGTCCATGACCCCGCGTACGGCGTCCAGCCGCAGCAGCGGGTCCGGCTCGGCGACCGGCAGCTCGGCCAGGTAGCCCGACAGCCGGTTCCCGGCCCCCCGGTGCCCGTCGCCGGGCCGCCGGGACACCGGCACCAGCGCGCGGGGCGTGGCCGTGGTCACGTCCTCGCCGCGCTCGCTCATCCAGCGCCGCAGCATCCCGGCGACCATCGCGATCAGCACGTCGTTCACGGTGCCGCCGCCCGCCTTGCGGATCAGCTGGACGGCGTCGAGATCGAGCACCGCTGTCGCGAGCTGCCGCGACCCGCTCGACGGCGCCGCCAGCGCCGGAATCGTCCGGGACCCGACCGACGCCCCCAGCGAGGCCCGCGCCATCGCCGCCCCGATCCCCAGCGCCTGCCCCGCCTCGCCGACCGCCGCCCCGACCCGCGACCGCAGGCCCGGACCCGGCCCGGCGACCGTCACCGGCGCCGCCTTCCGCGGAGCCGTCAGCCGCACCAGCCCAGGGCTCTCGTCGAAGAGCACCGCACCCAGGGACACCGCCCGGAGCCCGTCGGCCAGGGCGTGATGGATCTTCAGCAGTACGGAGAAGGGCTCCCCGTCCGCCCCCTCAATGACGTGGATCTCCCAGGGCGGCCGGTCCCGGTTCAGCGGACGCTCCATCAGCTCGGCCGCCAGGTCGGGCCATTCCCGGTGCAGGTACACATGCCGCCGCACATCGAACCGCGGATCGTCCACCCACGCCGCCCCGCCCACCGGCATCCACACATCCCGCACCCGCCGCCGCAGCCGCGGCACCTGGGCCGCCCGGGCCGCCAGCAGCTCCGCCACCTCCCGCGGCCCGCGCCCGGCCACCGGCGCGAAGACCGCCAGCGCGCCCATGTGCAGGGGGTGGTCCTGCGAGTCCGCGTGCCAGAAGGCGAGGTCCAGGGGGCCCAGCAGCTCATTGCTCATGCGTCAGTGAAACCGCCGCACACGGCTACGGTCAAGCGACACATGATCAACACAGCGTTACCAAACGGTACGTAAACTTCGCGAAACGTACGCGCCCCGAACAGGCCTCTGTGCGTACTCGAACCGATTTGCTAGCTTCGGCGCATGGCTTCCCAGGCTGGCCGGCTCTTCTCGCGTCGCTACGTCGACCTGCTGCGCCAGAGCACGGCCACCTGTCGCCCGGAGTGAGGCACCGTAACCGGCCCCGCTCACGAGGAAGACCCTGCCATGCACCCCAGCCCCAGTGGAAAGCAGCTCGAACGCGTCGCAGACGGCGCGCGCCGCCGGACCAGCGCCAGCGCGGTGATGCGCACCGTCCTGGAGGACGGACCGGTCGCCCGCAGCAGCATCGCCCGGCGCACCGGCCTGTCCCCGGCGTCCGTCACCGGGCACTGCGCACAGCTCGCCCGGCTGGGCCTCCTGCGGGAGGCGCCGGAGGCCCTGCGCACGAACGGGGTGGGCCGCCCCCACATCCCGGTCGACCTCGACGACTCCCGCTTTCTGGCCGGGGGCGTGCACGTGGCCGTGCCGTACACCACCGTCGCCCTGCTGGGCCTGCGCGGCCAGGTCGTCGCGCAGCGGCGCCTGACGCACCACGCCGGCACCGACGGCACCGAGCCCGGCCGGATACTCGCCAACGCCGCCGAAGGCCTCGGCGCCCTGCTGGCCGCGCGGGATCCCGGTACCGCTCTGCTCGGCGTCGGCCTGGCCACCGGCGGCTGGGTCGACCGCGCTCAGGGCACCGTCGTCGAGCACCCGATGCTCGGCTGGCGCGATGTGGCCGCCTCGGACCGGCTGGGCGGGCTCACCGGCCTCCCGGTCCATGTGGACGCCCATTCACGGGCTCTGGCCAACGGCGAACGGCTCTTCGGGATCACCCGCGGCGACCGGAGCTCGCTGCACCTGTTCATCGGAAACGTCGTGGACGCCGCCTTCGCCACCGGCGACGGCGTGCACCACGGGCCCCGGTCGCAGGCGGGCGCGATCGCCCATCTGCCGGTGGAGCGCGGCACGGTGGCCTGCCCCTGCGGCCGGACCGGGTGCCTGCAGGCCGAGGTGTCCGAGCAGACCCTGTGCAGGCGGGCGTACGAAGCGGGCATCATCCCGGCCCCGTCGGATCCGCTGCTGGTCCTCGCGGCCGCCGAAGAGGGCGACCGACGCGCGGTCCGGCTCCTGCTGGAGCGCGCCCGGCTGGTCGGCCGGGCGGCGGCCCTGCTGCTGGACGTGCTGAACCCGGACACGGTCGTCATCACCGAGCTCGGCGTCATCCACCGGCAGGACTGCCTGGCCGCGCTGCGGGAGGAGGTCGCGGCCCGTACGTCGGCGGTTGTCGACGTCGAGCGGACGGTGGTCCCGACCAGCTTCCCGGCGGACGAGATACTCGCCGTGGCCGGCGGCTCGGTGGCCCTCGACGTGCTGTACCGGGACCCGCTCGGCGTGCTGGAATCCATGACCGGAGATTCCCATTAATTCAGAAAGTTGGAATGTTGACAGGCAATGCGGACTGACGGGAACATCTTTCCCATGAGCGCGCAGCCTTTCTCCCTGGCCGCCCGGACACGGAAGATCCGTGCCCGGCGCGTCGCGCTGACCAGGTGCCGTGTCATCGACCTGATGCGGGTCGGACGCACCCTCTGTAGCTGACACGCTGTAGCTGACGCCGCCCGGCCCCCGGTCTCCGGCCGCAGTCGGCCCTGCCTTCCACCTTGGCGATCAGCCACTTTCCCACGCCTTCTTCACGCGCCGCCGCATTAATTTTCCCTTTCGCGCGACAGGCGCTTTCTCGGCATGCCCGAATGTCATTCCCCGCATCCCGGAAACGGAGTATTCCCTCATGCCCGGTCCCCATTCCGCTGCCCTCGGACCCGCCCTCGACCGGCGAATGTTCACCCGCTCCCTGCTCGGTACGGCGGCGGCCCTCGGCCTCGGCGCGTGCTCCACCGCCACCGCCGCCGGACCCGCTCTGTCCTCGTCCGCCGCGCTGCCCACCGCCGTCCCCGCCGGCACCAAGCTCAGCATCGCCTCGTACCTGGGCATCCAGCAGCTCCAGTTCAAGCTCGGCGGGCTGGAAAAGTTCCCCTTCACCGTCTCCAACTGGGTGAACATCGGCGCCGGGCCCGATGTCATCAACGCCTTCCGCGCCAAGTCCCTGGACGTCGCCAACAACGCGGGCATCCCACCGATCCAGGCCCACTACCAGGGCTACGACGCGAAGATCGTCGCGATCAACATCACCCGCAAGCCCAACTACCTCTTCGCCACCAAGCCGGGCAGCGACATCAAGGACGTCCAGGGCTTCAAGGGCAAGAAGCTGGCCTTCTCGCAGGGCCAGGCCCAGGGCGTGGTCCTGCTGCGCGCCCTCAAGCAGGCCGGCATCGCGTACTCCGACGTGAAGCTCGTGCCGCTGACCAGCAACCAGTTCTTCACCGCCCTCCAGTCCGGCCAGGTGGACATCGCACCGCTGGCCAACTCGCAGGCACCGGCCTACCTCAAGCAGTACGAGGCCAAGGGCGCCCACGCCATCACCACCGACGTCGTGGACCTGCTCAACCTGCTGTGGGCCCCGGCCTCCGTGCTGGCCGACTCCGCGAAGGCCGCCGCGGTGGCGGCGTACATCCCGGCCTGGGCCAAGGGCCAGGTGTGGGCGTACGAGAACCCCGACGCGTGGAACGAGGAGTTCTACGTCAAGACCCAGAACCTCACCCTCGCCCAGGCAAAGGGGATCACCGCGCTCGCCAACAAGCCGCTGTTCCCGCCCAGTTGGGACGAGGCGATCACCTGGGAGCAGGAGACCGCCGACCTGCTCGCCGAGG
This sequence comes from Streptomyces sp. NBC_01537, assembly GCF_045040445.1. NCBI lineage: Bacteria > Bacillati > Actinomycetota > Actinomycetes > Kitasatosporales > Streptomycetaceae > Streptomyces > Streptomyces sp. NBC_01537. The sequence goes on from NZ_CP109392.1 coordinate 4,210,476, forward strand.
GCGGCTTCGTCAAGTCCTTCAAGGTCGCATCCCTCTTCGACCGGCGCTTCGAGGGCATCGCCGCCAAGGCCGTCCCCGCCGGATACCGGAGCTGAGGGCAGCCATGACCGACCTCATCGCCGCGAGCGCCGCGCCCATCACCCGGGCGGCCGAAGCCCGCCGCCCCGCCCGCCGCCCCGGCCGCAGGCTCGCCCCCGGCAAGCGCCTGCCCGCCTCCCGCCTCATCGGCCCCGCCCTCGTGGTGGCCCTCTGGGCGATCGCCTCCGCCACCGGCAGCCTCGACCCCGGATTCATCCCGGCCCCGTGGACCGTCCTGCGCACCGGCGTCCACCTGTGGACCGACGGCACCCTGCGCACCGACGTCCTCACCTCGCTGCAACGCGCCGCGCTCGGCTTCGCCCTCGGCCTCACCGGCGGAGTGGTGCTGGCCCTGCTGTCCGGGCTCAGCCGCACCGGCGAGGCCCTCATCGACGGCACCGTCCAGCTCAACCGCGCGGTGCCCACCCTCGGGCTGATCCCGCTGTTCATCCTCTGGCTCGGCATCGGCGAGACCTTCAAGGTCGCGATCATCGCCATCGTCGTGTACATCCCGATCTACCTCAACCTGCACTCCGCCCTCTCCGGCATCGACAACCGCTTCGTCGAACTCGCCGAGGTGCTGAGGCTCAGCCGCCCGCAGTTCATCCGGCGGATCGTCATCCCCGGCGCCCTGCCCGGCTTCTTCGTCGGCCTGCGCCTCGGCGTCACCGGCTCCTGGCTCTCCCTGGTCGTCCTGGAGCAGATCAACGCGACCAGCGGCCTCGGCTACCTGATGTTCCAGGCCCAGAACTACGGCCAGACCGACGTGATCATCCTCGGCCTGGCCATCTACGGAGTCTTCGGCCTGGTCTCCGACACCGCCGTCCGCCTCATCGAGCGAAGGGTCCTGTCATGGCGACGCACGTTGAGCAACTGACCCGCTCCTTCGGCCCCCGTACCGTCCTGCACGACATCGACCTCCACATCCCCGACGGGCAGTTCACCGCCCTCCTCGGCCACAGCGGCTCCGGCAAGAGCACCCTGCTGCGCGCCATCGCCGGCCTCGACCACGAGGTCACCGGCAGCGGCTCGCTGGAAGCCCCCGAGCGGGTCTCGGTCGTCTTCCAGGACTCCCGCCTCCTCCCCTGGCTCCGCGTCCTGGACAACGTGATCCTCGGCGCCCCCGGCCCCGACGCCCTCGAACGCGGCCGCGCCGCCCTCGCCGAGGTCGGCCTCGCCGGCCGCGAAAAGGCCTGGCCCACCCAGCTCTCCGGCGGCGAGGCCCAGCGCGCCGCCCTGGCCCGCTCCCTGGTCTGGAAGCCCGAACTCCTCCTCGCCGACGAGCCGTTCGGCGCGCTCGACGCGCTCACCCGGATCAAGATGCACGCCCTCACCCGCGAGCTCTGGGAGCGCCACCGGCCATCCGTACTCCTGGTCACCCACGACGTCGACGAGGCGATCGTGCTCGCCGACCGCGTCCTCGTCCTCGACAACGGCCGCATCGGCCTCGACCTGACCGTCGACATCCCCCACCCCCGTTCCTACCGCGACCCGCGCCTCGGCGAATACCGCGAACGGCTGCTTGCCGCGCTCGGCGTCGTCGAGGTCTAGGGGGTGTCTGGCGGATCTCCGTGGCGTCGCGTGCCCTGGCACCAGCGCTCGCCGCGTTGTCGTCGGTCCACAACGTCCCCCAGCTAGACGCTGGGAGGTGCCCCCACCGCGTTGCCTCCCTCCTCCGCCTTGCGATCACAGGCACCAGACCCCGCTCCTTCCCCACGGAAATCCGCCAGACACCCCCTACCCCGCGAACCCCCAGGGAGCAGCAGCATCGTGACCCGCCAACCCCGCCAACTCCACCTCAACGCCTTCCTCATGAGCACCGGCCACCACGAGGCCTCCTGGCGCCTCCCTGAGAGCGACCCCCACGCCGGAGCCGACCTCGCCCACTACCGCGACCTGGCCCGCATCGCCGAGCGCGGCACCTTCGACTCCCTCTTCCTCGCCGACGGCCCCGTCCTCTTCAACAACGTCGGCCAGCGCCCCTCCGGCGTACTCGAACCGATCACCCTGCTCACCGCGCTGGCCGCCGCGACCGACCACATCGGCCTGATCGCCACCGCCTCCACCTCCTACAACAGCCCCTACAACCTGGCCCGCCGCTTCGCCTCCCTGGACCACATCAGCGGCGGCCGGGCCGGCTGGAACATCGTCACCACCGCCGGCGCCGAGGCCGCCCGCAACTTCGGCCTCGACAGCGAGCCCGCCCACGCCACCCGCTACGAGCGCGCCGCCGAGTTCCTCGACGTGTCCCTCAAGCTCTGGGACAGCTGGGAGGACGACCTCGTCGTCGCCGACAAGACCTCCGGCGTCTGGGGCGACGCCGCCAAGGTCCACCCGCCCCGGCACCGCGGCCGCTACTTCCAGGTCGAGGGCGCCCTCAACGTCCCCCGCTCCCCCCAGGGCTACCCGCTGCTGGTCCAGGCGGGCTCCTCCGAGGACGGCAAGCACTTCGCCGCCCGCTACGCCGAGGCCGTCTTCACCGCCCAGCAGACCCTCGCCGACGCCCAGTCCTTCTACGCCGACCTCAAATCCCGTACGAGCGCGGCGGGCCGCGACCCCGACCACATCAAGATCCTCCCCGGCATCGTCCCCGTCCTCGGCGACACCGAGGCCGAGGCCCGCCGCCGCGAGGCCGAACTGGAAGAGCACATCGTCCCCGAACACGGCCTTCGCCAGCTCGCCAAGCTGATGAGCATCGACCCCGGCCTTCTCGACCTGGACTCCCGGCTCCCCGACGACCTGCCTCCCGAGGCCGAGATCCAGGGCGCCAAGAGCCGCTACACCCTCATCGTCGAACTCGCCCGCCGCGACGACCTCACCGTCCGCCAGCTCATCGGACGCCTCGGCGGCGGCCGCGGCCACCTCACCTTCGCCGGCACCCCCGAGCAGGTCGCCGAAGCCATCCAGGACTGGTTCACCCACGGCGCCGCCGACGGCTTCAACATCATGCCCGCCGTCCTGCCCTCCGGCCTGGCCCTCTTCGTCGACCAGGTCGTCCCGATCCTGCGCTCCCGCGGCCTCTTCCGTACGGAGTACGTCCCCGGCCAGACCCTCCGCGACCGCTACGGCCTGCCGCGCCCCGAGAACCAGTACGTCAACGCACCCGAACTCGCCCTAGCCGCACACTGAAAGGACCCGTCATGGCCATCGACACCCCGCAAGGTCACCGCCAACATCGGCGCCCAGGTCTCCGGCGTGGACATCAGCAAGCCGCTCGACGACGAGACCGTCACCGCCCTGCGCGCCGCCCTCAACGAACACAAGGCCCTGGTCTTCGACAACGTCGACCTGGACGACGAGGGCCAGCAGGACTTCGCCCGCCACTTCGGCCCCCTCACCACCGCGCACCCCACCGTCCCCGCCGTCGACGGCGCCCCCAACGTCCTCCCCGTCGACAGCGAGCGCGGCCGCGCCAACCACTGGCACACCGACGTCACCTTTGTCCTCAACCCCCCGCAGGCCAGCACCCTGCGCAGCATCGTCGTCCCGCCCTACGGCGGCGAGACCCTCATCGCCAACTCCGCCGCCGCCTACCGCGACCTCCCCGAGCCGCTCCGCAACCTCGCCGACACCCTCTGGGCCGTCCACACCAACGACTACGACTACGCCGTCCCCGAGGAGAGCCTCGACGAGGCCCAGGCGGAACAGCGCGCCCAGTTCACCTCCATCACCTACCAGACCGCCCACCCCGTAGTCCGCGTCCACCCCCTCACCGGCGAGCGCGGCCTCTTCATCGGCGGCTTCGCCCAGCGCATCGTCGGCCTCTCCACCGCCGAGTCCCGCAAGATCCTCGACCTCCTCCAGAGCTACGTCACCCGCCCCGAGAACATCCTGCGCTGGCGCTGGTCCCCCAACCAGCTCGTCCTCTTCGACAACCGCATCACCCAGCACTACGCCATCGACAACTACGACGACCGCCCCCGCCGCCTGAACCGCGTGACCGTGGCCGGTGACGTGCCGGCCGGCATCGACGGCAAGCAGAGCCACTCGATCACCGGTGACGCCTCGCACTACACGACGGTCGCGGCGTAGTGCGGTGTCCTCGATCGCCGGACGGGCCGGCCTAGGCCCGTCCGGCGATTGAGGACAAGTGCCGTGCCACACCTGCTGATTGAGAACTTGTCGGATTATCCTCAAAGGATGACGGATCCGACGCAATCCGGCCCGTACGGCGGCCAGCCCGCCCCTCCGGCCCAGCCGCCCGCGCCCACGCCCGGCTGGCCAACGCCTCCTCCTCAACAGGGAGTCAGCCCATACGCAACGGCGCCGGCCGTCGGCTACGGCAGACCGCCCGCCCCACCGAAAGACCCGGCAGCGGTCCTTGAGCGGGTCTCCGGCGGAGTTCTGATCCTCGCCGCCCTCCTCGCCATCGGCGGCTCGTTCGCCGTGCTCGACAAGTCGGTGGCGACCGTCTCGGGCGGCGACTCAGTGGTCTACACCACCGTCGCCAAGGCATGGTCCTACTCCACGACGAACCTAGGAGAGCCGTCGCAGTCGGTCACCCAGCTCTACGGGGTCCCGCTCCTCATCGGCGGCCTCTTCGCCATCGCCACAGCCGTACTCCTCCTCGCCGGCGTCAGCCGCCGCCTCCCCCTGACCCGGGTACTCGGCGTGGCGGGCTCGGTACTGCTGTTCGGCACGACGTTCACGGTGGCGACCTCCGGGGTCAACGACACCATGTGGGACACGGACGGCCGCTCCACCACCCTCGGCCCTGGCTTCTACCTGATAGCCCTCGCCTGCCTGCTCGCCCTCGCCGCGACCGTAGTGACCCTCCTGGGCACCCGGCGCCCTGCCGCCGCCCCCCTGGCCGCGCACCCCGCACCCCAGCCCCCAGCACCCTGGCCGACCACCCCCCAGCAGTACCCGGCACAGCCCCAGCCCCAGCCCCCGTACACAGCCTGACGAGCCCGCCTCCCGCCGGATGACGGCGGGAGGCGTCCTCGGAGGTTCAGCCGCCGGCCTGCCGTGCGGCGATGACCATGACGACGACGGAGGTCAGGACGATACCGGCGCCGACGTAGAGCGGCGCGGTATAGCCGAGGCCCGCCGTGATGGCCAGGCCCCCGAGCCAAGCGCCGAGGGCGTTGCCGATGTTGGACGCGGACACGTTGGCGCTGGCCGCCAGGGCCGCCCCGTGGGCGTAGTCCGTGACGCGAGTGATCATGCCCGGGACGCCGGCGAATCCGAACACCCCCATCAGGAACACCAGTATCACCGACGCCGTGGCGCTGCCGGCCAGCAGACCGAACACGGCCAGCGTGATGGCGAGTCCGAGCAGAGCGAAAACCAGGGTACGGTCACGGTCTCGGTCGGCGGCCCGCCCGCCGACCAGGTTCCCGACGACCAGGCCGACGCCGTACACCATCAGCAACCAGGCCACATCCGTGTCGGGAAAGCCGCCGACCTCGGTGAACGTGTAGGCGATATAGCTGAACGCACCGAACATCCCGCCATAGCCGAGCGCGGTGGCCGTCAGAGTCAGCCAGACCTGCCAGGACCGGAACGCCCTGAACTGGGCCCGCAACCCCCCGGGTTGTACCGCGTCCGAACGGCCCGTCGCCGTCGAGCCGGGGACCAGGGCGACAATTCCCGCCAGCGCGAGCACGCCGATTCCGGTGACCGCCCAGAAGGCCGCCCGCCAGCCCCAGCGTTCACCGACCAGCGCCCCGAACGGCACGCCCAGCACATTCGCCAGCGTCAGCCCGCCGAACATCACCGCCACCGCGCGGGACTTCTTCTCCGGCGCGACCAGGCTGCGAGCCACCAGCGAGCCGATACCGAAGAACGAACCGTGGCACAACGCCGCGACGATCCGCCCGAGCAACATCACCCCGTAGCCCGGCGCGACCGCGGACAACAGGTTGCCGATGACGAACAACCCCACCAGACCGACCAGGACCTCCTTGCGCGGCAGCCGCGCCGTCGCCGCGGTCAGCACGATCGCACCGACCGCGACACTCAACGCGTACCCGGAGATCAGCCGGCCCGCCGCCGCCTCGGACACCGCGAAACTCGACGCCACCTGCGGCAGCAGCCCGGCGATCAGGAACTCGGTCAGCCCGATGCCGAACCCGCCGATCGCCAGCGCTATGAGTCCAACCGGCATCCGCCGCTCTCCGATCACGCGCGACGTCAGAAGCCCCGGACCGATCATGGTCCGGGGCATTCGGCTGCTCACGGGAAGAGCCGCCTGTCGGATTCGAACCGACGACCCTCGCTTTACAAGAGCGACGCTCTGGCCAACTGAGCTAAGGCGGCATGGCCGGCCGCCCACGTACATGGGCGGCCGCCAGGAAGCAGTGTACCCAGCACGTAGACCAACACAGGCCGAAAATTCGTCGCCCCTCCGCTACTGACAAGAAGCCTCCTGGCCAGGTAGCGTCACGTGGAGTTCACATTAGTCGTGGACTAGACCTCATTCCTTTACTCGGATCGTCCGGCACGTTCCTGCCGGTGAAGGGACAGCAAAGCTATGGCTACTGTCACGTTCGACAAGGCGACCCGGATCTACCCGGGCACCGAGAAGCCCGCCGTGGACGGCCTGGACATCGAAGTCGGTGACGGCGAGTTCCTCGTCCTCGTCGGCCCGTCCGGCTGCGGCAAGTCGACCTCCCTGCGCATGCTCGCGGGTCTGGAGGACGTCAACGGGGGCGCCATTCGCATCGGCGACCGCGATGTGACGCACCTGCCGCCGAAGGACCGGGACATCGCGATGGTGTTCCAGAACTACGCGCTGTACCCGCACATGACGGTCGCGGACAACATGGGCTTCGCGCTCAAGATCGCGGGCGTGAACAAGGCGGAGATCCGCAAGCGGGTCGAGGAAGCCGCGAAGATCCTGGACCTCACGGACTACCTGGCCCGCAAGCCGAAGGCGCTCTCGGGTGGCCAGCGGCAGCGTGTGGCGATGGGCCGCGCGATCGTGCGTGAGCCGCAGGTGTTCCTGATGGACGAGCCGCTGTCGAACCTCGACGCGAAGCTGCGTGTGCAGACGCGTACGCAGATCGCCTCGCTGCAGCGCCGCCTCGGCGTCACGACGGTGTACGTCACGCACGACCAGGTCGAGGCCATGACGATGGGCGACCGGGTGGCGGTGCTCAAGGACGGTCTGCTGCAGCAGGTCGACACCCCGCGCCACATGTACGACAAGCCGGCCAACCTCTTCGTCGCGGGCTTCATCGGCTCCCCGGCGATGAACCTGGTCGAGGTGCCGATCGTGGACGGCGGCGCGAAGTTCGGCAACTCGATCGTGAGCGTGGACCGCGACGCGATCAAGGCGGCGTCGGACAAGGGTGACACGACGGTCACGGTCGGTGTCCGTCCGGAGCACTTCGACATCGTCAACGGCGAGGCGGCGTCCCTGGCCAAGGACGAGCCGGCGGGCATGGCGGTCACCGTGAACGTCGTCGAGGAGCTCGGCGCGGACGGCTTCGTCTACGGCACGGCCGAGGTCGCGGGCGGCGAGAAGAAGGATGTCGTCATCCGCGTCGGCGGCCGCGAGATCCCGGAGAAGGGCTCGGTGTTGCACGTGGTGCCGCGCGGCGGCGAGACCCACGTGTTCTCGACCACGACGGGCGAGCGCCTCACCGACTGATCCAGCGGATTCAGTTGTCCGTACGGCCCGGTTCTCCCTTGTGGAGGGCCGGGCCGTACGCGTTCATGGGGTATCGACAAATACCCGCACACATCGGCCTTTCGAGCATGTTCGTCAACCGGCCCTTAAGCGATCAAGGGGCATTTATCACTCGTCAGAGTGGCTAAATGTCGCCATATCATTACTCCTCGCTACCATCATGGCCGTGAACCAGGTAGCCAGCCGCATCGGCAAGACACTCGCCCTCGTACTCCCGGTCGTCCTCGTGCTCTCCGGGACCCTCGCCGTCACCCGCGTTCCGTGGGCGACCTCGGCCTCGGAGGCCCAGACCCTCACCGCCGCCCAGACCAAGGTGACGGACGCCCAGCGCTCCGCCCCGCAGGAGGTGCTGCGCCGTCGGCTGCTGACCGAACTCCAGGAGAAGAACCCCGGCGTCGCGCTCACCAGCCTCCAGCGCGAGATGGCCGAGCGGCCGTCCCTCGCCAAGTACTGCACCGGCCTCGCCCGGTCCCTCGGCCGCGCCGCGGTCGCCCGGTACGGCCAGCAGCGCGCCCAGGGATGGTCCCGCCCGGTGTGCGACACGTCGTTCGCCACCGGTATCGCCTCGGTCGGCTGACCCGGGAGCACGGGCTCACGTAGGGTGCGCTTCATGACAGGCGCGCTCTCCTCCGTCACCCAGGCCGTCCTCCTCGCAGGAGGGCAGGGTTCGCGACTGCGGCCCTACACCGACACCCGTCCCAAGCCGATGATCGAGATCCCGGGGACCGGGACACCGATCATCGGCCACCAACTCGCATGGCTGGCCGCCGAGGGCGTCACCGACGCCGTTGTCTCGTGCGGCCACCTTGCTGAGGTCCTCCAGGACTGGCTCGACGCGACCGAGCTCCCGCTCCGCGTCACCACGGTCGTCGAGTCCGAGCCCCTCGGGCGCGGCGGTGGCCTCAAGTACGCCGCGAAGTCGCTCCCCCGGCCGGACGAGCCCTGGTACGCCACGAACGGCGACATCTGGACGCGGTTCTCGCTGCGCGAGATGGCCGCGTTTCACTTCGAGCGGGCCGCCACGGCCACTCTCGCCCTGGCCCGGCCCCGGATCCCCTGGGGCGCCGTCGAGACCAATGAGCTCGGCCAGATCCTCGACTTCATCGAGGCCCCGCCCTCCCCGTTCCTGATCAACGCCGGTGTCTATGTCTTCGACCCCGAATTCACCGAGCTGCTCCCCGAGCGGGGCGACCACGAGCGTTCGACGTTCCCCCAGCTGGCCAGGGAACGGCGGCTGGCCGGCTTCCCGCTGCCCCAGGGGGCGTACTGGCGGGCCATCGACACGGCGAAGGACCTGACCGAGGCGGCGAAGGAGCTGGCCGCTCAGCGGCCCCTCTGAGCCGCGTAAGCGGACGGCAACGGAAAGCACCCCCGGCTGCGCGTAGCCGGGGGTGCTTTCCGATGTGAGGCCAGCTGTGCCGCTACGCCATCCCCGCCGGGCCGGAGGCGTGGTGCGCTCCCGGCGCACCCAGCAGCCACCCGGACGTGGAGCCGCTGCCCAGGAGGCCTCCGAGCGCGCCGCCGGAGTCGGAGGAGCCGCCGCCCGTGCCGGAGCCGCCGGTTGGGGCGGAGGAGGGGGCGCTGCTGCTCTGGGTGGGGCGGGGCTGGGCGGAGGGGACGGAGTGGGAAGGGCTGGTGCCCTGGCCGCCTGCGGTGCCGGACTGCTGGGTGGCGGCGGCCGGGGCGGACGAGGAGCGGGACGCCGAGGGCGACGCGGAGGCGGAGGGCGAGGCGCCGGCCGACCGGGAGGCGGAGGGCGAGCCGGAGGCCTTGCCGCGGGACTCGCCGGAGACCTCGGGGAGCGGTGAGCCGTCGAGGTTGTTGGTGGGTACGCCGCTCGGGCCGGGCACTTCGGAGTGCGTCGACGTGGACCGTACTGCCGCGCCCAGCGTGGAGCCGGCCACGAGGGTCAGGCCGACCAGTACGGTCGCCATCACCGTGCCGCGCCGCAGCACGCGCCGCCGCAGGTCCCAGAGCCGGGCCCGGGGGCCGAGGCGGCGCCAGGCCTCGCCGGCGAGGCGGCCGTCGGCCGAGTAGACGGGGGCGCCGGCGATGACGAGGGGGCTCCAGGCGGCGAGGTAGATGATGTCGGGCGCGTCGTAGGCGGGGACGGTCCGCCAGCTCACGGTCACCAGCAGGGCGATGGACAGCAGGGCGCCGATGGAGGCGGCGAACCGCTGCCAGAGCCCGAACACCGTCAGGACACCGGCGATGACCTGGAGGAAGGCGATGGTCAGGCCCGCGCCGACCGGGTGGTTCAGGGCGAGCTCGCGCAGGGGCTCGGCAGCGGCCCAGGGGTGGAGGGAGGCGAGCCAGGTGACCATGGAGCCGCGCTTGCCGCCGTCGAAGTAGACGGGGTCGCAGAGCTTGCCCATGCCCGCGTAGATCGAGATGAAGCCGAGGAAGATGCGCAGCGGGAGGAGCACCACGCCGAGGTTCATCCGGCGGCCCGGGTAGAAGGCGTGCCGTACGGGGTCGCTGACGCGCTCGCGGCGCGGGGGCTCGGGCTCGAAGCCCTCGTCGTCGTACCCACCGGGAGTGTCGTACCCGCCGGGACCGTCGTACCCGTCGTCATCGAAAGCGCCCTGCGCAGGACGCATTCCGCCGAGCATCTCCCCGGGCACCAGCCCGGAAGGCGGCTTGCGCGGGCCCGCGACCGTCGGCTGCGCCTGCGCGTCGATGCGCGGCAGGACCTGCGTCGTCCCGCCCGCGCCATCCGCGCCGCGTACGGCGGCGTGCAGCATCTGCGTGGCCGCGCCGTCGCGTGTGTCGGACCGGCCCGCCCACACGACCGGCGCGCGCCGCGCCGCCGCGGAGGGGCGTACGGCACTGGGCACGATCGGGACGCGCTGGTTGCGGTTCAGCGCGCGGGAGGACGACGCGCCGAGCTGCACGCGGAAGCTCGCGTGGCTGACGACGACCTGCGCCGGGTCGGAGGGGACTTTGACCATGCTGAGCACGGGCTCGTCCGCCGAAGGAGTGCGGGCTGTTCTGGTGTCCACGCTCATCTAACCGAGTGACACCCGATTAGGACACTGCCTGACGGGTCACGACATGTCGGAGGCCCGTCAAGGCAGTTTACGTCAGCATATGCCCCGTTTTGCGAGAAGCGGGTGGCTCAGGCCCGCCGACGTGCGGCCTCGTACAGCACGATCCCCGCCGCCACGCCCGCGTTGAGCGACTCCGCGCCGCCCGGCATCGGGATGCGCACGCGCACGTCGCACGTCTCGCCGACCAGTCGCGACAGGCCCTTGCCCTCGGAGCCGGCGACGATGACGACGGGGCCGGCCAGGGCCTCCAGCTCGTGCAGCTCGACCTCGCCGTCGGCCGCGAGGCCGACGACCGTGAGGCCGGCCTTCTGGTAGGCCTCCAGAGCGCGGGTGAGGTTGGTGGCACGGGCGACCTGGACGCGGGCGGCGGTGCCGGCGGAGGTCTTCCAGGCACCGGCGGTCATACCGGCGGCGCGGCGCTCGGGGACGACGACGCCGTGGCCGTCGAAAGCCGCCATGGAACGGACGACGGCGCCGAGGTTGCGGGGGTCGGTGATGCCGTCGAGGGCGACGATCAGGGGGTCCTCGCCGTTGTCGTGGGCGAGCCGGACCAGGTCCTCGGGGTGGGCGTACTCGTAGGGCGGGATCTGCAGGACCAGGCCCTGGTGGTTGAGCCCGTTGGTGATGCGGTCCAGCTCGGGGCGCGGGGCCTCCATGAGCGGGACGCCGCGCTCGGTGGCGAGCTTGATGGCCTCGCGGACGCGGTCGTCGGTGTCGATGAACTGCTGGACGTAGACGGCCGTGGCCGGGATGTCGGCGCGCAGCGCCTCGACCACCGGGTTGCGGCCGACGACCATCTCGGACGTCGACTTGGCGCCGCGCCCGGAGGGCCGCCGGGACTGCGTGGACACCCGCTTGGCGGCCGCGTTGGCGACACGGTTCTTTTTGTGCCCCTTGCGGGCCTCGGCGGGCGGCGTCGGGCCCTTGCCCTCCAGCCCGCGGCGGCGCTGTCCGCCGCTGCCGACCGTGGCGCCCTTCTTGTTGGACGTACGGCGGTTTCTCCGCTGGCTGTTGCCGGCCATGGGTATCCCAATCTCTTACTGCTCGGTACTGCTCAGAAAAAAGTACGTATGTATGAAGGGTCTCTCAGCGCTAGCCGAGCGACCACTTCGGGCCTTCCGGGGTGTCCGTGATCTCCAGCCCGGACTGCTGCAACTGGTCGCGGATCGCGTCGGCCGTCGCGAAGTCCCTGCGGGCCCGCGCCGCCTGCCGCTGCTCCAGCACCAGCCTTACGAGGGAATCCACCACCCCGTGCAGATCCGCGCTGCGCTCGCCGTCCTCGGCCGCCCACTGCTCGTCGAGCGGGTCCAGGCCCAGCACGCCGAGCATCGCCCGCACCTCGGAGAGGCGGGCGACCGCCGTCTCCTTGTCGTCGGCGCCCAGCGCGGAGTTGCCCTGCCGGACGGCCGTGTGGACGATCGCCAGCGCCTGCGGGACGCCCAGGTCGTCGTCCATCGCCTCGGCGAAGGACAGCGGCACCTCGGCGGCCGGCTCGACCGGACCGGCCTTCTCCACGACCCGCTGCACGAAACCCTCGATGCGCGCGAAGGCGGATTCCGCCTCGCGCAGGGCGTCCTCGCTGTACTCGATCATCGAGCGGTAGTGCGGGGTGCCGAGGTAGTAGCGCAGCACGATCGGCCGCCAGCGCTTGGTCATCTCGCTGACCAGCACCGAGTTGCCGAGCGACTTGCTCATCTTCTCGCCGCTCATCGTGACCCAGGCGTTGTGCACCCAGTACGAGGCGAAGTCGTCACCGAAGGCCTTGGCCTGCGCGATCTCGTTCTCGTGGTGCGGGAAGATCAGGTCCAGACCGCCGCCGTGGATGTCGAAGGCGGAGCCCAGGTACTTGTGGGCCATCGCCGAGCACTCCAGGTGCCAGCCGGGCCGGCCGCGCCCCCACGGGGTCTCCCAGCTCGGCTCGCCGGGCTTGACGGCCTTCCACATCGCGAAGTCGCGCGGGTCGCGCTTGCCGGTCTCGCCCTCGCCGGAGGGCTGGAGGAGATTGTCCAGCTCCTGGTTGGACAGGCTGAGGTAGCCGTCGTACGAGCGCACGTCGAAGTAGACGTTGCCGTCGGCCTCGTAGGCGTGGCCGCGCTCGATCAGGCCGCGCATCATCTCGACCATCTCGGTGATGTGCCCGGTGGCGCGCGGCTCGTAGGTGGGCGGCAGGCAACCGAGCACGTCGTAGCCGGAGTTGAAGGCCCGCTCGTTCTCGTAGCCGATGGACCACCAGGGGCGGCCCTGCTCGGCCGACTTCGTGATGATCTTGTCGTCGATGTCGGTGACGTTGCGGATGAAGGTGACGTCATAGCCGCGGTACTCGAACCAGCGGCGCATGATGTCGAAGTTGAGTCCCGACCGGATGTGCCCGATGTGCGGGGCAGCCTGCACGGTGGCGCCGCACAGGTAGATCGAGACGCAGCCCGGCACAAGCGGGATGAAGTCACGGACCTGGCGCGCGTCGGTGTCGTACAGGCGAATAGTCACGCATCAAGGGTAGTGGCCCGGAGTGGGTGGCGAAGCCGATCGTTACCGGGCTTCATGGTCCTGTGACGATCGGGTCACCCGGACGTGTCACCTGAGGTGTCGCTACGGAGAACCAACGCGGTCGCCACGGCCGCCAGGCCTTCCTCCCGGCCCGTGAATCCCAGGCCGTCCGTCGTGGCCCCGGAAACCGACACCGGCGCGCCGACCGCCGCCGAAAGCACCTTTTGCGCCTCTTCGCGCCGCTTGCCGATCTTCGGGCGTACGCCGATCACCTGGACGGCCACATTCCCGATCCGGAAGCCCGCCTCCCGCACGATCCGCGCCGCCTCAGTGAGCAACGTCACACCCGACGCCCCGGCCCATTCCGGGCGGCCGGTGCCGAAGTGCGCCCCGAGGTCGCCGAGCCCGGCGGCGGAGAACAGCGCGTTGCAGGCGGCGTGGGCCACCACGTCCGCGTCGGAGTGGCCGGCGAGGCCGTCGCCCTCGCCCTCCCAGAGCAGGCCGCCGACCCAGAGCGGGCGGCCGGGCTCGAAGGCGTGGATGTCGGTGCCAATTCCCACCTGGGGGATGCCGGTCACTTTGTCCTCCGTGCTCGTGCGCCCTGACCCGGCCCGCCGGACGGAGTCCGGCGCAGCCGTTCGAAGCCTGCGAAGCAGTGCGAGGGCGGCAATGAAACACCGTGCGGGTCGGTCACTTCGCGCCTCTCCGGAGTCATCTCAGTAGTCATCGTTCGCCCGCCTCCTGGCGAGTACCGCCTCGGCCAGGACGAGGTCCAGCGGGCGGGTGACCTTGAAGGCCTCCTCGTGGCCGGGCACGACCAGGACCTGGATGCCGAGCTGCTCGACCATGCCGGCGTCGTCGGTGACGTCGGAGGTGATGGTGGCGTGCGCCTTGACGAGCGTTGCCCGGTCGAAGCCCTGCGGGGTCTGTACGGCCCGCAGCAGGGCCCGCTCGGGGGTGCCCACGACCGCGTCGGTCGCCGGGTCGATCTCCTTGACGGTGTCCGCGAGCGGCAGCCCGGGGACGACGGCCGGGGCCCCGTCCCGTACGGCGGCGGCGACCGCGTCCACCATCTCGACGGGCACCAGCGGGCGGGCGGCGTCGTGCACGAGCACGACATCGACGTCGTCGGGCAGCGCGGCGAGGCCGAGCCGCACCGACTCCTGGCGGGAGTCGCCGCCGGGGACGATCCGGATGTCCTTCGCCTCGGGCACCCCGTGGCTGTCGAGCAGCGCTCTGACCTCGGCGACTCCGTCGGCCGGGGCCACCACGACCACCAGCGAGACGGCGCGGGCGCGGACCATGGCCCGTACCGCGTGCACCAGGATCGGGATGCCGCCCAGCGTGCGCAGCGCCTTGGGTGCGCCGGGGCCGAGCCGGACTCCGCGTCCGGCGGCGGGAATGACAGCGGCGGTAGTCAGGTTTGTGTCCTTGGCCGAGGTGGGTATCGCCTCAACGTGCCGGGCGTTAAACCCTCGCGGGGCCCTTCCGTGAACCCCGCGTCGGTGGCAGCCTGCCCGGGTGCCGGGCCCGGCACGATCAGCTGATCAGCTTACGCACGCCAGTATCGTCAATCGTCAATCATGGTCCGTTTTCGTCCAGGCCCACGCATGCCGCAGTGCCCGGCGTGCGTATCGCACCGGGCACCGCGGCATATCGTGCGTCAGGACGCGAGGACCTCGTCGAGCAGTGCCTCGGCCTTGTCTTCATTGGTGTTCTCAGCGAGGGCCAGCTCGCTGACCAGGATCTGACGGGCCTTGGCAAGCATGCGCTTCTCGCCGGCCGACAGCCCACGCTCCCGCTCACGACGCCACAGATCGCGGACAACCTCCGCGACCTTGATGACGTCACCGGAGGCGAGCTTCTCCAGATTTGCCTTGTAGCGGCGGGACCAGTTGGTCGGCTCTTCGGTGTACGGCGCCCGCAGCACCTCGAAGACCCGGTCCAGTCCCTCTTGACCGACCACGTCACGCACGCCGACGAACTCCGCATTGTCCGCGGGCACACGTACCGTCAAGTCGCCCTGGGCGACCTTGAGCACCAAGTAGGTCTTGTCCACGCCCTTGATCTGGCGGATTTCGATAGCCTCGATCAGCGCGGCCCCGTGATGGGGATAGACCACGGTGTCGCCAACCTTGAACGTCATGTGACAGGTACCCCTTCCGTGGCTATCCATGCTAACACGTGAACGGCCCGTTCTGAATGGCGTTTTCGCAGGTCAGGGCATATCTCGGGGCTTGACAAGTGCGGCCGGGACGTGCTGGAGGTGGCTGCCCCGGAGGGGTATTCGCAGGTCGGAGCGGGTGCACAGGGAGGGTGAAACGCCCCCGTTACACGCTCAGGAACCACTTGAACAGGGGCGTAACGTCCAGATTTGTCTGGCCCTCCCGAGTGGACTACCGCTACTCCGTTCGGATCTACGGGCCGATGGTGATCCAATTTTCGTACAACTCTGGATTTCCGGGTGCCGGGGGAACGTTAAATCGATCTTGCCTGGCCGGTATGAAGTGGCGGGAATCTTTCGGTTGAATCCCGGAATGGATTCCGGGACGGGCCCGGCGGGGGCGCGCAGGCGCCCGACAGGCGCCCTGCAGAGGCCGCGCGGGGGCCTGACAGGCGCCCGGCGGGGGCGGCGCGAGGGCCGCGCGGGTGAGCCCGCCTCGCCGAAGGGTGGCCGGGTGCGGGCGCGCCACGGCGGCTCGGTAACCTAAGGCCGCTGTCAGTTCCTTACTTGCCTTATCTGCCTTAGGAGATGCCGCCGCCGTGAGCAGCAGCCTTCGTCGCGGCGCCCTTGCCGCCGTCCTCGCGCTCTCGATCGCCCCGCTCGCCGCGGCATGCGGTGCCGGTAACGACGCGCAGACGCTTCAGGTCAAGCCCGACAACGCCGCGACCACCGTCGGCGACATCCAGATCCAGAACGCGGTCGTGCTCACCCAGAGTGGCGACGGCGACTCCGTGGTCTCCGCCAGGGTCTTCAACAACGGCTCCGCCCGCCAGACCATCGAGACCGTCACCCTCGGCACCGGCGGCAACGCGGCGCTCAGCGACAAGGACGGCGGCCAGACCATCGTCGTCCCCGCTCACGGCTCCGTGCTGATCGGCGGCAAGGGCAACGCGTCCGTGACCGTCCCCGGCACGGCCGAGGGCAAGCGGGACGGTGACTTCCAGCAGGTCACGTTCGACCTCAGTGACACGGGCGCGGTGACGGTGCGGGCGCTGGTGCGCCCGGCGACCGGGTACTTCGAGTCCTTCGGACCGACGGCGAAGCCCAGCGCGTCCGCGAGCACGTCGCCGAGCGGGTCGGCCTCCCCGACGGCTTCGTCTTCCGCGTCCGCCTCCGCCTCGGTGTCGGCTTCCGCGTCCAACAAGAGCTAGAGCTGACGACGACGCCGGGCGGGCTGAAAATCAGCCCGCCCGGCGTTGAGCCCTCTAATACCTCAGGGTCGGTTTACGGCTCGA
This sequence comes from Streptomyces sp. NBC_01537, assembly GCF_045040445.1. Classification (NCBI taxonomy): domain Bacteria; kingdom Bacillati; phylum Actinomycetota; class Actinomycetes; order Kitasatosporales; family Streptomycetaceae; genus Streptomyces; species Streptomyces sp. NBC_01537. The sequence continues at coordinate 4,227,186 of NZ_CP109392.1, forward strand.
ACTTGTATCCCAGGCCCCGCACCGTGACGAGGTAGCGCGGCGCACCCGGGTCGGGCTCGATCTTGGCGCGCAGGCGCTTGACGTGGACGTCGAGGGTCTTGGTGTCGCCGACGTAGTCCGCGCCCCAGACCCGGTCGATGAGCTGCATGCGCGTGAGGACGCGGCCGGCGTTGCGCAGGAGCATCTCCAGGAGGTCGAACTCCTTCAGGGGAAGGTCGACCTTGCCGCCGCCGACGGTGACGACGTGGCGGTCGACGTCCATGCGCACGGGCCCGGCCTCCAGGGCGGCCGGGGAGATCTCCTCGGGCTCGCCGCGCCTGCGCAGGACGGCCCGGATGCGGGCGACCAGCTCCCGCGAGGAGAACGGCTTGGTGACGTAGTCGTCGGCTCCTATTTCCAGGCCGACGACCTTGTCGATCTCGCTGTCCTTGGCGGTCACCATGATGACCGGGACATTGGACTTCAGCCGCAGCTGGCGGCAGACCTCGGTGCCGGGCAGGCCGGGCAGCATCAGGTCGAGCAGTACAAGGTCGGCGCCATTGCGTTCGAATTCGTCCAGCGCGTCGGGCCCGGTCGCCGAGATGGCGACTTCGAAGCCCTCCTTGCGGAGCATGTACGACAGCGCGTCACTGAAGGACTCTTCGTCCTCGACGACGAGTACACGGGTCACGGAAGGACCTCCGGGGCAGGGATGTGATCAGGGAAGGGCTCGTACAGCTGCTCGTCATCGCGGTCGTCGCGGTCGTCGTCCTCGTCGGACGCGATGACATGGTCGCGGGCGATCCCGGCTTCCGGGAGCCGCAGGGTGAAGGTGGAGCCCTGGCCTTCGGCGCTCCACACCGTGACCTCTCCGCCGTGGGAGGCGGCCACGTGCTTGACGATGGACAGACCGAGGCCGGTGCCGCCCGTCTGGCGCGAGCGCGCCGGGTCGACCCGGTAGAACCGCTCGAAGATGCGGTCCCGGTCCCGTTCGGAGATGCCGATGCCCTGGTCGGTCACGGAGATCTCGATGAGGTCGCCGCCGGCGGCGGCGATCCGGCGGCCCGCGATCCCCACACGGGTGCGGGCCGGGCTGTAGTTGACCGCGTTCTCGACGAGATTGCCGAGAGCTGCGGCGAGTTGGCCGCGGTTGCCCCAGATCTTGAGATCAGGGGTGCCGCCTGCGGCCATGGTGATCTGCTTGGTGTTGGCCTGGTGGCGGCAGCGGTCGACCGCCTCGGCGACCAGGTCGTCGACCGGGACCGCCTCGGAGTCGTCCAGCGGGTTGTCGTCCTGGACCCGGGAGAGGTCGATGATCTCCTGGACCAGGCTGGTGAGGCGGGAGGCCTCGTGCTGCATCCGGCCCGCGAAGCGGATCACCGCTTCCGGGTCCTCGCTGGCGTCCATCACCGCTTCGGACAGCAGCGACAGCGCGCCGACCGGGGTCTTGAGCTCGTGGCTGACGTTCGCGACGAAGTCGCGGCGTACGGCCTCGATCCTGCGCGCCTCGGTCAGGTCCTCCACCAGCAGCAGCACCAGCCGCGACCCCAGCGGCGCCACCCGGGCCGACACCGCCAGCCCCTCGCCCCGGCCCCCGCCGCGGCGTGGCAGGTCCAGCTCCACCTGGCGTATCTCGCCGTCCCGCCGGGTCTCGCGGGCCATCTGCAGCATCTGGTCGACGGCCAGCCGGCCGCCTCGTACCAACCCGAGGGCATACGCCGCCGAGCTTGCCTTGACCACCGTGTCGCCCTCGTCGAGGACGACCGCCGAGGAGCGCAGCACGGACAGGACCGTGTCCACCCCGGGCGGCAGCACGGCGTCGGTGTGCAGGGAGGTGCGGGTCGGGCGGGCCTGTTCCCGCTCGCTCCAGCGGAACGCGAGCACCGCGATGACGCCGGTCAGGAGACCGGCGATCGCTGCTGCTGCGGCGACTGCCGCGTTCACGTCCATGTCCTTAAGACTAGGCTGACGAATCGGGCTGGTCACAGCCATGGGAGCGACTCCTCGAACGCGCGTTGCCAAGAGTTCACTCTGACGTCAGGGGCGGTTCATCCCGGATGCCAGGCCGGTACGCGTTCACCCATCAGCGTGGGAGCGTGGAGGAAACACAAACCTCTGTGCGGACGGAATGGAAGGACAGCGACAGCGATGCGGGACGCATACCACGAGGAACTCGACTCGATCGGTGACGGGCTGGTCGAGATGGCCCGCCTCGTCGGCTCGGCCATCGGCCGTGCCACCACGGCAATCCTCGACTCCGACCTCAAGATCGCGGAGAGCGTGATCGCGGCCGACGAGAAGGTCGACGACCTCCAGCGCGAGCTGGAGAACCGCGCCATCACCCTGCTGGCCCGCCAGCAGCCGGTCGCCACCGACCTGCGGATCGTCGTCACCTCGCTCCGTATGAGCGCCGACCTGGAGCGCTCCGGCGACCTGGCGCGCCACGTCGCCAAGCTCGCCCGGCTGCGCTTCCCCAACAGCGCCGTCCCCGGCGACCTGCACAGCACCATCCTGGAGATGGGCCAGCTCGCCCAGCGCCTCATGGCCAAGGCCGCCGAGGTCATCGTCTCCAAGGACGTCGACGACGCCCTCCAGCTCGAGCAGGACGACGACCGCATGGACGAGCTCCACCGCGCCCTCTTCCAGCACCTCCTCGACGACCGCTGGAAGCACGGCATCGAGACCGCCGTCGACGTCACCCTCATCGGCCGCTACTACGAGCGCTTCGCCGACCACGCCGTCTCCGTCGCCAAGCGCGTCGTCTTCCTCGTCACCGGCGAACACGCCGACGAGCTCACCCCGCCCCCCACCCCCATCACCGCCGAGCCCGCGTAGCCCGCCTGATGCTCTGATTTGTGCCGCGTTGTGCTGCAATGCGCCGTTGATGCGCCCGCCCCGGGTCGCGTTCACTGGCCGCAGGCACCCGAGCCGAGGAGGGTAACCATGCAGGACTCCCCCATACCCCCGACCGTCCGAGAGCAGCCGTCACTTGATCAGGGCCCGCGGCCCGTACGGACCCAGCTGCCCGTACTCGGAGCGTGCGGCTGCGGCTCGGGCTGCGGGTGCGGCTGCCAGGCCGGCGGCTCCTGCCGCTGTGGTGGCTGCTGACAACACCTCTGCGCGAGCATTCCTCACGAGCACGGCGAGGGCCCGTCCGGATCACTCCGGGCGGGCCCCTGTCATGCCAGGAGCTACGAGGCGTCGATCAGCTTCTGGACCGCCGCCGGGGGATCGCCGGAGTCGTCCACGAAGAACGTGAGGTCGTCCGGTGAGTCACCGACGGCGATGGCGTCGCGGGTGTCGAGACCGTCGATCTTGTAGGCGGTCGACTTGACCGCGTCCGCCGAGTCGCTCTCGCTGTTGCCGCCCGTGTCGTCGCAGGCCAGTGTGGTGGCGGTACCCACCTTGTCTCCGACGGTGAACTTGATGTTCACGAGATCCCGGTAGGTCTGGTCGTCGAACTTCACCCGGTTCGCGCAGGAAGCGGCACCGCCGCCGCCTGAACTCCCGGACGTTGTCGTGCATCCGACGGCGAGAGCGGCCAGCGCAGCCGTCGCCAGCACGGCCCGCATGGTGGCGCTCCGGCTGAACGCGGTTCGAGCAGTCATCCGTACTGTCCCCTCAGTAGATGTCTCGCAGGCCGAGGATGTCACCCTTGCCCAGGGTCCTGGCCTTCGTGGAGCAGAGGAACGAGTTGGTGTACATGGTCAGGTTCGAGTGGCCGCTCCCGACGTGCCCCAGCCCGAAGACGTGCCCCGCCTCGTGGGTGCCCACCGACCGGATGTCGTACTTGGAAGTGCAGCTGCTCGTAGGGGAGTTCGTGAAGTCGAGGTCCGTCGTGTTGTAGCGGACGTCGGCCTCCTTGAGGTCGTTCTCCATCCCGAGGTACGACGTATCCCACCAGCAGGTCTCGGCGACCGTGCCGGAGTCCAGGTTGCCCGCGTCCCAGGTGCTCTTCCCGTCCCGGTCGGTGCAGTCGCCACTGCTGTTGATGTCCGCCTCGTACGTCGTCGTGCCCTGGTATGCCGCCGTGGCGCTCACGGTGTCGCTGTAACCGCAGTTGTTGTAGCTGCCGGTGATGTTGTTGATGGCGTCGGCGAACGCGGTGTGCGCCTCCGACTGCGTCATGGCGCCGGGCATCGCCCCGTCCCCGACGTACCAGTTGTAGGTGTCGTACTCCATGAGGTCCTCCCCCGAGTGCGCGCCGTCACTGCACGCCGAGGTCGATGTGACACCGGCATCGCTCGTGTCGTCGAAGTCCTCGTCATCGACCGCGTACGTGAACGCCGACGTGGATGCCGATGAGCTCGACTGCTGCTCGCCCGTGACGTCGTACGAGATCGTCCCGGTGCTGGAGACCTCGACATGGAACCCGCTTGTCCCGCCACTGACCAGGATCGCCTCGACGCCGACTCCCTCCCCCGCCGGCGGGATCGTCAGCCTCCGGCCGTCGAAGGACACGACCCGTCCCACGAATCCGCAGTCCACCACCGACGTGCCCGAAGGCAGGTCGGTGACATTCAAGGCGCCTGTCTTGGAAGTGCAGTTACTCGCGCCGCCCGCTTCCGCCGCATTGGCGAGCCCGTTCGGGGCTGCGGCGAGTGCTGCGGCGAGCACCAGGAAAGCGACTGCTCCGGGCCTCAGACGGCCGTGACCTCTTCGACCGCGGTTGCGCATGGGCATGTGCATGTGCATCAGCTGTCCCCCCAAAAAATGACACTGATGTGATCGATGTGACGGCAGAAGCTAGCGCACGCCCGGACGCCTCATCCACCGACATTCGAACATTTGCAGCAATAGGCCACCGGCCCGAGGTGCCTGCTGGGGAGTTGATGGGCGGTCGTAGGCTTGCGCGCCATGGACGAGATCTTCAAACTCGGCGAGATCAACTGCCCCTCCGGGAACCTCGTTGTCATCGACGGCGGTCACCTGGGGCTGTGGAGTGGAGAGCGGTCGCCGGCGGAGATCGATCCCGCTTCACTTGGAATCGATGACCCGATGATGGCTGCTGATGTCATCGACGCGGTCGACTTCGCGGTGGTCGGCCCGGACGCTGCGACAGCGGTCCGCAGCTTCGGCCGGCAGCCAGGCGCCATGCTCCACGACATCCCGGCTTCCAAGGCCGCGGAACTGGGGACGACGTTCGCAGAGCACTGCCGGACCGCAGGCTTGGATGCCCGCCTGGAGGCGTTGCCGAGTCGCGAACCACATGCCCAACGGGTGCGTCGGACTGCCGACGAAGGCGGTGGCAGCTTCTTGGTGTTCGGGGTGCCGGTCGTCGCGGTGGGTGGCGTGCCACGCGACCGTCACCTGCCGGTGCTGGCCTCGCGCGTTGACTTCGGCGACGGAGTCGGGTCGCGCTGGTCTCAGATATCGATTCGGATGAGCGACGCCCTCGTGGAGTCATCCGTGCCGCTGGGTGACATCGGCGTCGACTGGGCCCGGGTGCTCTTCGGCGATGCCGATGCACTGAACGCCTGGCAGCACGACGAGCCTGTGGACGGCTTGGCCGATGTCGCATTCTGGGGTGCTGCGGCGGACGAAGTCGCCGCGACGTTCGCAGCACCTGAACTGGGCGAGCCAGGTGAGGAAGGCGTCCGGGGGTGGACCGGGCTGGCCCTACCGGAGGCGATCGAAAAGGCCCGCGCTCTGCTGAGATGGAAGGAGGAAACTGGACGCCGCATGGCCGTGGACTTCCGGCCGCATTCGCATCACTGGCAGGTCATGCGCCAGATCCGCGCCTCCGAAGCCGAGGCCGGAACCGTGGATATCGGCGATGTCCGACTGCTGTGCGCGATGACGAGCTGGGGCGACGGCTACTTCCCAGTGTCTGCCGACCTCGATTCATCGGGCGCCGTTGTTGCGGTGCGGGTGAGCTTCTCCGACGCACTCAAGTAGCCGTCAGGGCTGGCACTGCCGATCTTTGAAGCTGGTGTCAGCACGGCGAGGGCCCGTCCGGATCACTCCGGGCGGGCCCTCGCGTCTTTCTGTCGGTTCGTCCGCAGGAACACCGTCAAGGCGCCCACGAGTCCGATGCCGAGCGCCACGGCAGCGATGACCGACGCCACGATGTAGGCGGAATTGAAAAGGAACACTGCGGCCATCCACGTTGCGAACGCCGTGACACACCATGCTCGGGCAGCGAGGTTGCCGTGCTGGCGCCACTGCATGAAGAGGAAGACCATGCCACCCGCGCCAAGGTAGAAGGCCGTTGCGAAAACCCAGTCCCGCCAGCCGTGCAGGATCCGGGCAAGAGTGAAGAGAACGAAGCCCCCGCTCAGCACAGTGCCGGCGACCCGAACTCGTGAAACTCGTGAGCGGCCCATATCCGTCATCCCCCCGTAGCCCCCGCCTCCTCGCCCCGGCGCGGACATCGACATGGTAGGAGCCGGTGCTGCCGGTTCGGAAGATTCCGCGCAGGATCCTGAGCAATGGTGAGTAGGAGGAGGGTCCAGCGGCAGGGAAGGCCGTGGCTCGGCGCGGTGCCGGAGGCTACCTTCGGACGATGCGCATCCTGCATCTCTCGGACACTCATCTCGACCAGTCGGGCGGCCCGGACGCCGACGGGGCCGACGGCACTGCGGCGCTCCGTCTTCTGCTGGCCGAACTGAACCACCTGGAAGACCTCGACGCGGTAGTGGTCACCGGCGATGTTTCGGACGACGGTTCTCGCGAGGCCTACACGAGGGCGGACTTACTCCTGTCCGACTACGCCGGCCGACGAGGGGCGGATGTCTTCTACACGACCGGCAACCACGACGACCGCTCCGCATTCGCCGGTGTACTCGGCAGCGGCCACGGTCAGCCCGAGGCGGTGTACGAGGGAGCGGCGGGTGAGCTGGCGGCAGCAAGCACTGTGGGCGGATGGCGGTTGATCACGCTGGACACGCTCGTGCCGGGCAAGGGCTACGGTCGACTGGACCGCAGCCAGCTCGACTGGCTCCGTGATCTGCTGGCCACGCCCGCACCGTCGGGTACCGTCCTGGCGTTTCACCACCCGCCGGTCGCCCTGGACGTCGACGTCCAGCAGGCGCTGGGCCTGCAGAACCGTGCCGAGCTGGCCGAAGCGATCCGCGGGACCGACGTCCAGCTCGTCCTGTGCGGGCACTTCCACCTACAGATTCTGGCGCGCCTGGAGCAGGCGACCGTCTGGGTCACCCCCGGCGTCGTCAGCCGCATCGACCTGACCGCCCGCCCGGGCACCGAGCGCGCCATCCACGGCCCGTCGGCCTCCCTCGTCCACCTGGGAACACCCTACGGACCACTCATCCACACGCTCCATGCCCGGGACCCGCGCATGGGCGAGACGGTCTACGAGGCTGATGAGGAGGAGATGCGCGAGGTCATCGAAAGGCTCGGCCCGCCGCAGCGGGACTGAACCAAGCACGGGATTTCTGGTCAGACCTGCTGCCGTCGCCGCTGTCAGTGGCCGGCGTTAGCCTGCTGAGCGTTGGGCCGGTCCGATGCCTCAGATGATGGGCATGACGGCCAAGGGGGGTGGCTCAGTAGAGGTCCCCGAGCCTGACGGTCCCGGGGCCTCGTGCAGCTCCGACCCCACCCCCTTCCAGCACCCCGGCGTCTCGCCGGCCGCTCGGCCTGGCAAGATCGCCCGACAGGTTCGAGCTGTGAGGGGTGGGACGTGGAAGAGCGCGTTGATCCGATTCAGATCATCGCCCGACCGGCCAGCTGGCTCGCGGAGGATCAGGTCCAGGCGCTGGGCGTGTGGATGCACCACGCGCGAAAGGCCGGCTGGCAGGTCGAGGAGCTGGCCGAGCCCGTGGACTGGTCGGCGGGTGAGTGCGGTGTCGTGGAGATCGAGGGATTGCGTTACCTGGTCCGCGTCGGACTACGCGGACGTGGCCGAGCGATTGTCGCCCCCGACGAGCACGTCGGCGCTTTCGTGGCTGACGCCGTGCTGAATCGTCGGGCTATGGAGTCCTACCCGGTCTTCGTATCCACGGTGTGGGCAGAGCCGATCCTGCTCCAGGAAGGCACCGCGAGCGCGTGACGGGGCGGGGTGGCGGCTGCCGTGCTCACGCATGGTCGTCGGGCAGGATCGTGCGGCGTGACGCATCGGAGAGGGTTGCCATGGACGAGGGATCCCAGGTCATCGACCTGATACGGCTGGCCGACCGGCCGGGGACGAGTGGGCACAGTGTCTGTGTTCGGGTCGTGGATCGCTCTATGCCGGGCTGGAGGCCCGCCAGTCCGTTTCGTGGTTGAACTCCGGCCGGACGCCAATTCTCAGGATCAAGCCTCAGCAGCGCGCTCTGCTCGACGGGGTTCGCGGTGCCTTTCCTCGCGAGGTCGCCGAGACGTCGCCGGGTGTCTACGAGTGGCGACGTCAGGATTGACGGCCCGGACAGGGCCCGGCTCCGGGCCCGGAGAGCCTCTGGCCGCACCTCCCAACCGAGGATGGGCACGGGCGCGGGTGGGCATCCTCGTCCCATGTATCAGGCGCTGTTTCAGATACTCATAGCGGGCCTCTCCGTAGCCGCCATTTGCCTTTCGGGGTTGTTCGTCATGTTCCTGGGGCTGACTGTCAGAGGCTGGGAGAGCTGGTGGGCCAGATCGGCCCACGCCTTGGTCTTCCTGGCGGCCGCGGCGGCCTTGGTGTTCGGGATCCGCTGGGGAGTGCATGCCGTACCGCCGGGCGGATGCGTGCGCCACGATGCCGGCCGTCCATGCGTGACCGCGCCCGGCGACTAGCGCTGCGCGACGTGCCGCGAGCACGGCATGCACGCGCTGCGGCACTTGCCCAAAGTGGGCCCAGAGCAGACAAGGGCCCCCGAGCTGCACCGTAGGCGCAGCTCAGGGGCGTGATCGCGATTGTCGTTGTTGGCCACCACCGATCGCCCTCGGACGGCCCAGAGACGGCCCACGACTTGCCCGACAGCCCCACCTGCGGCTTCCGTCGTTGCCTCGCCACCGCCTGCCCCACCGCCCCGCGCCGCCGTCTGGTGGAGCACGTCCTGCGAGGAACCTCCAGCTGCCGCTGAGGTTCCTCGCAGTGACGGCCGCTCTCTACGGGCGCTCGGCCATCGCTCACACATCCAGCACCAACCGCTCTCCTTCCGGTGCACGTGAGACGCAGGGCAGCATGGCGCCAACCGCGCGTTCGGTGGCGGTGAGCCGCCGGTCACGGTGATCGACATGGCCATGGGTCACCCGTACCCGGCAGGTGCCGCAGAACCCCTGGCGGCAGGAGAACGGCAGGTTTGGCAGGGCCTCGTGGAGAACATCCAGGGCGGAGCGGTCGTGCGGCACTGGCAGAACCCGTCCGGTGTCGCCCAGCTGAAGTTCGAAGGGACGGCCGTCTGCGATCGGGGCCGGGGCGAAACGCTCGAAGTGCAGGGCTGACGCGCGGCTACCACCGAACGCGCGCCGAACGCCGTCGATCATGGGCGCGGGCCCGCAGCAGTACACCGCACCCGCCGCCGGGCTCACGCTCAACAGCTCGGCGGCTTCGGGCACGCCGGACTCGTCGTCAGGACGGATGGAGACCCGGCCAGGGGCGGCGGCCGCGAGTTCGGCCAGCTCTGCCGCGAAGGGCATCGAGCCGCGACTGCGGCCGGTGTGCACGAGCCTCCAGTCCAGCCCGCGTCGGGCGGCTTCCCGGGCCATCGGCAGGATCGGGGTGATTCCGATGCCGCCCGCGATGAGCAGGATGAACGCTTCGGCGGCGAAGGGGAAGGCGTTCCGGGGCTCGGTGACGGCGACCCGCACACCGTCACCGAGGGTGTCGTGCACCTCGGCCGAACCGCCTCCGCCGTTGGCGATGCGGCGCACCGCGATGCGGTACTGGTACCGGTCGGCGGGGTCGCCGCACAGGGAGTACTGCCGCTTGCGGCCGGAGGGCAGGTGCAGTTCGATGTGGGCGCCGGGCTGCCAGGGCGGGAGCAGTCCCCCGTCGGGCGCTGCCAGCCGCAGGGAGACGACATCCTCGGCCTCCTGGTGCTTGGTGGCGACCACCAGTTCCCGGATCAGGGGCATCTCGGTGGCCGGCGGGCGCCTAGGAGGAGTGCTATGCCGCGCGAGGCGAGTGACCGCGTTGTCGCTGAAAGCCGCCAGCTTCTGCATGAAGGAGTCGCTGCGCGGTCGGCCGTACAGGTCCGGCGGCCGAGTGACGGGTGTGCTGATGTCCATGGGAGGCCTCACTGGTTGCTGGCTCATCGGGCAGCCGCTCGGGCAGCGGGGGACGCCGCCAGGTAGGCGACCGCCTGCTGGGTCGAGCCCTCCTGGGTCGGGTGGTAGCCGGGGCGGAAGTAGCGCAGTACCGAGCGGGCGAACGCGCCCGGTGGCGGCAACAGGTCCTTGCGGGCCGCGGCCAGGTAGTCGCGAAAGCGGACCTTGACCCGGTCGTCGAGTTCTGGGTCGGCGCTCATCAGGAAGCGGACTCCGCGGATCCACAGCCGGGTCAGCACCGGCGCGGTGACGAGCATGCCGACCACTCGGCGCCGGTACCGGGGGTCGAGATGCACCAGCAGGTCGAACGCGACCGAACGGTGTTCGACCTCCTCCGCGCCGTGCCAGCGGAACAGATCGAGCATCGCGGAGTCTGCGCCGACCTGGTCCAGGTGCCCGTTGCTGAGAATCCAGTGACCCATGTACGCGGTGAAGTGCTCGAAGGCTGCTACGAGGGCGAGCCGTTGGAGGAGGTGTGCGTGTGTGGCGGCCGGCGTCAGCTCCGGCCGGTCTCCGAGCACCCTTCGGAAGATCCATTCGGACTGCAGGGTGTACGGAGCCGGGTCCAGCCCCTTGGCGAGCAGGTGCTCCAGGACCCCCTGGTGCGCCTCGGCGTGCATCGCTTCCTGGCCGATGAAGCCGCGTACGTCCTCGCGCAGCCGGTCATCGGTGATCAGTGGCAGCGCCTGCTCGAAGGTGCGCACGAACCAGCGTTCGAGCTCGGGGAGCATGAGGTGGAGCACATCGAAGGTGTGGGTCGCGAAGGGCTCACCCGGCAGCCAGTGCAGCGGGGTGGTGCCCCAGTCGAAGGTGACGTCCCGGGGTTGCAGCACCAGGTCGTGGTGGTCGATGGGCTCGGACGGACGTTCCCGGTGGGCATGTGCGGCTCGGAACATGACAGGTTCCTCCATCAGCGATGGGTGTGTGCGAAGGGGCGGTCAGGCAGTCGTCCAGTACTGCTGGCCCGTTGGGCTGTTGGGCTGTCAGATCGGGTGCGCGGTGTGTTCCTGATCGCGGCGGGAGCCGTCTTCGACGCGGTGGGCGAATTCCGCGATCCGGGACGCGATCTCCTCGGGGTGGCTGAGCTGTACCCAGTGCCCGGCGTCGATCGGGCGCCGTTGTATCTGGCGCGTCCAGTGCTCCACTCCGTACGACAGCACCGGGGTGACGCAGAAGTCGCGGGTGGGGATGACGAGTTGAACCGGGACGGTGGTCGGCCGGTCCCGGGGACGCAGCAGGCGGGGCAGCATGTTGGCGCGGTACAGCGCGGTGCCCGTCACGGCGTCGCGGGTCAGCGTCGGCGCGGGGTAGGGGGTGTGCCCGGGTACGCCTTGGGATCCGGTGAGGAAGGCGCGCCAGCGGTGTCCCAGCGCTCTCCAGGTCAGGGCGGGCAGGAGCGGAAGATGGAAGTAGGCGATGTACCAGGACCGTGCGGCCTGCCGCAGCATCTTCGGCAGGTCCGGATGCCGCGGCCGAAGGCGGGCCCGGATCAGGTGGCCGACGTGGTCCAGGCAGGGTCCGGAGATGGAGGTGAACGAGGCGATCCGCCCGGCCAGGCGGGTGCCGGTGACCGACTCCCAGGAGTGGATCGATCCCCAGTCGTGTCCGACCAGGTGCACCGGGCGGTCGGGGCTCACGGCGTCGAGAACCGCCTCCAGGTCGGCTTCCAGGCGGGACATCCGGTAGGCGCGCAGACCCCTGGGCCGGTGGGAGGCACCGGCTCCCCGCACGTCGAAGGCGGTGACGTGGAAGCGGTCGGCCAGGCGCTCGGCGACGGGGTGCCACACGGCGCTGGTGTCCGGGTAGCCGTGGACCAGCACCACCGGAGGAGCCGTGGACGCTCCCCATTGGTAGGCGGCCAACTCCACGCCGTCAGTGGCGATCCGGCAGGCGGCCGGGCCGGTCATCGGCCACTGCCGGAAGGGGTCAGTTCGCCGTAGTTCAGACCGCCGTGGAGGAAGCTGGGCAGCACCGGCCAGTGCCGCTTGAAGGGGGCCAGCTCCGAGGAGGGCAGGATCTGCAGCCAGCGCGGATCGCGTCGGCTGGGGTCGGCGAGGGTCTTCTCCTTGACCATCGAGTCGTACTGGTCGAGAGAGTCCTCCAGGGTGTTGGCGTTGGGCACCACCTCATGGCCGTAGAACGCGGCGTGGCGGCGCACCCCGGGGATGCGGGAGAGCTCGGGCTGCCAGTTGTCGGCCGAGATGCCGTTCTCGGAGGAGACCCACACCCCGTCGGGGGTGTTCAGCACCAGGGAGTGGTTGCCGTCCGTGTGGCCGGGGGTCCACAGCAGGCTGACGCCGACACCGAGTTCGACATCGCCGTCGAAAGCGGTGACGCGCTCGTCAGGTACCCCGTCCATGCCTCCGTCGACGTACCAGGCCCACTGCATCGGATGCACCGATTCGAAGGTGCCCAGCTCCCTGCGGTGCACCAACAACCGGGCGCGCGGGAACAGCGCTTCGCGGGGCGCCCGTTCCCCCGGAATGGTGCTGGTACTTCCCATGATCATGCGCACGTCCTGGACGTGCAGGTGGTCGAAGCTGACGAAGTCCACGTCCTCGGGTCGCAGACCGCAGGAGGGCAGGACGGTGTTCGGGTCCTGGTAGAAGCGGGCAAAGACGTGCTCGGTGAGAAAGTCCCCCGCCAGACGCTTGAGCTGGGCGTAGAACGGCGCTTGAGCCGTTCCGGCGGCGACGGTCGGCTCCCAGACCAGTGTTTTCGGCTCACCGTCGAAGCCCTCGAACTGCACGACGAGCATCCGGTTGACAATGCTCACGAACGGGTTGACGGAGAGCGCGGCGCCGTGGAAGCCGAACCGGGTCGGGTACGGGGCGGCGGCGATGTCGAAACTGCGGACGGCGTGGATGCGGCCCTGCTGGATGAACCGCTCACGGTAGGAGGCCGCGGCGCTGCGCACGGCGCGCAGCCGGTCACCGCGCGGCCATACGTCGTGGACACCTTCGAATTCGGGGATGGGACGCGGAGCGGCGGCGTCCTGGGCCTTCTTCGCGCTGGGCGCCAGTTTGGGCGTGGTGGTCACGGTCTCATCCTTCGGGCAGGCGGGCGGTCCGGGTGCGCTGCTCGTACGCCGCGCGGACCGACCGGTCGGACAGGGCGGCGAGCTGGTCGGGGACAAGGAGGTGATGCAGGGCGTCGCGGGCACGGCCCGGCAGCAGCGCGGCCAACCGGGTCAGGGCGGCTACCTGGCGTGGAACGAAGACCTCGAACCGCGGGCGCAGCACGACGTCGAGCACCGCGTCGGCCACCTGATCCGTCGTCAGGCGCCGGGTGGGGCCGGTCGCGGTGCCCACGGCCAGCTCGGTGTCCACGACGCCGGGCATCACCAGGGACACGTGCACGCCGGTGCCGCGCAGTTCGGCGCGGACGGCTGTGCTGTAGCCGTGGATGGCGTGCTTCGTCGCCGCGTAGGTCGCCTCGCCGGGCGGGGCGACCTTGCTGGCGGCGGAGGCGATGTTCACCACGTGGCCGCGACCGCGTTTCCGCATCCCCGGGATCACGAGTTTCATCCCACGCACTACGCCGTGGACGTTGACGTCGAACTGGCGCAGGGCGGCTTCCTCCGGTTCCTCCTCGAAGGGGCCCACCCACATGATTCCGGCGTTGTTGACCAGTACGTCGATCGGCCCCAGCCGGGTCTCGACCGTGTGCAGGAAGTCATCGAAGGAAGGTGTGTCGGTGACGTCGAGAGACAGCCCGAGCAGCCGGCCACCGGGATGCGCGCCGATGGCACCAGCCGTCTCCACGGCAAGCTCCGCGTCGAGATCGCCGATCGCCACGGCGGCTCCGGCCGCGGCGAGCCGGGCCGCGACGGCACGCCCGATTCCGCGGCCCGCCCCGGTGACCGCGATCACTCGGCCGGTCAGCGGTTGTGTGCGAGAGAGCCTGTCGCGGGCTCTCCGGCTGAACGCGTACGGGTATTTGGGCGGTGCTGCCACGGCCGAGCCCCTTCCTTGCCCTGAGCATGAGCGGAACGCTGAGCGGCAAGCGGCCCCCACGCATGTCTGACACGATGCCGTGTCAGATGAACTGACAAGCTAGAGTGTCAGTTCGGAGCACACCGGTGTCAACACCTCTGCGAAGGGGAAGAATGACCGGCACACAGACCGCCGGGCGGCGCTACGGCGGACGTGATGCGGCGCAACGACAGCAGGAGCGCCGCACCCGCCTGATCCAGGCAGGCCTCGACATGTTCGGCACGGTCGGATACGCCTCGGCCTCCGTCAAGCAGGTGTGCTCGCATGCCGGACTGACCGAGCGCTACTTCTACGAGTCGTTCCGCGACCGCGAAGACCTTCTCGCCGGGGTCTACAACGAGCTGATCGCTACGATCAGCGCCGAAACCGCGCAGGCCGCAGCCGCTGCCGCACCCGATGTCGACGCCCAGCTGCGCGCCGGCCTCGAGGTGTTCATCCGCACACTGGCCGGCGACGCCCGCATGGCCCGCCTGGTGCTCATCGAGGTCGTGGGCGCCAGCCCCCGCCTCGAAGTACGCCGCCGTGAGGTCCTGCACGAATTCGCCGCAATGGTCGCCGCCGTCGTCGGACCGCTCCCTGGCCCGGAAGCCTCCTCCAGCCGGCTCACCATGACCGCGATGAGCCTGGTCGGCGGAGTCAACGAACTCCTCGTGGACTGGACGCTCGGCCACCAGAACGCCACCGTCGAAGAACTGATCGACCTGTGCTACACCCTGTTCATCGCGGCCTACCGAGCCATCAGCGATCAGCCCTGATCACGCAGGCCCGGATTCCTTCAGGAGCTTTCCGCACCGGACGGCAGCCCATGGCCCCTGTTCACCGGTCCGGCGCACTCGGCGGCCCTGTTTCGATCAGGCAGGCCCGCGAGAACCACGCACAATGAACGCAGGTGCGGCGCACCTGCTGGTTATCGACTGCCGGACGGGCTCCATACCCATCGTCCATCCGGAAGCGACGCAAGGCGATCGGGCTGAGCGACCGCGAACCATGACGGGCCCGTTGCGTCGTGGGAGCTGCTGAACGATTGGGGATCACCCCCCGCCTGCGCCCCCGCCGGCGCCCCCGCCCCGGGGCGGCCTGGCCCGCGCACCCCCTCATCCCTTTGGCCACGCTCTCGAACGCCAGGCGGGCGTCGTCCGTACTCCGCGTCAAGGCGGCGACGATCGCCTTCCTGCCCGCAGCCAGCCGGAAGAGGTGCGGCTGCGTGACACCGGCACGCCTGGCAGTCGCCGTGGCAGAGGTGCCGTAGTAGCCCTTGAGTGCGAACTCGGCGATCGCGGCGTGGGGATGACGCTCTCACGTCTGTCATGCCTGCTCATCCGGCCCGTGCCGCCATGCCGGCGGGCGCCGGCCGGCTCAACCTGAAGCCGGCCGGTGACACGTGCCCGAGATCGGTTCCCTGCTTGAGCTTGCGCATGGGAAACCGATCGGTTTACAGTGAAGCCAAGGGGAAACCGATCGGTTTCCCGGATGATTTCGGGAGTGCATGATGACGACAAATCGGCCGGTGGCCCTCGTGACGGGCGCGTCCTCCGGCATCGGCAGGGAAACGGCACTCGCGCTGGTCGCGGCGGGTTTCGACGTGGCCGGCACAGGCCGCGACACCTCACGCGTCACCCCGCTCCAGGGTGTGACGTTCTTCGACCTCGACGTGGTCAGTGACAAGTCGGTCACCGCCTTGGTCCAGCAGGTGATCACGCGGTTCGGGCGGATCGACGTCCTGGTCAACAACGCCGGCATCGGCTCGATCGGCGCGGCCGAGGAAACGTCCGTCGCGCAGGCCCAGGGCGTCTTCGACATCAACGTCTTCGGGGTCATGCGCATGGTGAACGAGGTCCTGCCGCACATGCGTGCCCAGGGACGCGGGCGCATCATCAACCTCTCGTCCGTGCAGGGGTTCATCCCCGCTCCCTACATGGCCGTCTACGGCGCGTCGAAGCACGCGATCGAGGGCTACTCCCAGTCCCTGGACCACGAGGTCCGGGAGTACGGCGTCCGGTCGCTTCTCGTCGAACCCGCCTACACCAGGACCGGATTCGAGGCCAACAGCGCGAAGCCCGACACCCCCCTGCAGCCCTACGCGAACCAGCGACACGTCTTCGACCGCCTGATGACAGAGGCGATCAAGGCCGGCGACGACCCCGCCGTCGTCGCCAAGGCGATCGTCACGGCAGCGACCGACGCGAAGCCGAAACTGCGCTACGCCGCCGGCCCCATGGCCGGACGCGCACGCATGCTCCGCTTCGTTCCCGCCTGGGTCCTGGACAAGCAGATCCGCACGATGAACAAGCTCACCGGCTGACACCCACCACCCCACACCCCCCATCGCGCCGTTGATACCGGGAGAGACCCGTGTCCGAGACCCTGCACTCCGCCGCCACTACCATCGCGCGCTGGCGCTCCGCCGAGGAACGCGGTGATGTCGAAGCCGCGGTCGCATGCCTGAGCCCGGACGTCGTGCTCAGCTCGCCGCTCACCGACCAGTTCCCCTTCGAGGGATCTGACCAGCTGCGCGACTTCCTGACCGTGGCGTTCGCGGCGGTCAAGGACGTCCACTACCACACCCAGACCGGCGAGGGCGACACGTACGCCCTGGTCTACCGGGCGCGGGTGGGTTCCCAGTCGTTCGAGGAGGTGCAGATGCTGCGGCTCGACGACCAAGCACGCATCACGGAGATCACGCTCTTCGGGCGTCCGATGCCGGCCCTCACCGCCCTGATGCACCTCATGGGTCCGGCGCTCGCTCGCCAGCAGGGCCGCCGGGGCCTTGCGACGCTCATGAGCGTCAGCACCGTACCCATTCACGCGATGGTCTCCTCGGGGGACCGCAGCATGGTCGCGAAGACCCGCCCGGCAGTCCGGCGGACCTGAGAGCACCAGGTCCACCGGCCGTTTGACCCCGTTCCCCTTCGAGGAGTCGGCGGCAGCCGCAGGCGATGTCCTCGGCGGACAGCTTCGGGTCGCAGAAACGCAGGAAGTACGTGTCATCCAGGTGGGCTTCGGCTCGCCATGACCACACGGGCGAAGCCGACTCCCCACGAGCGGCTGTTGGAGGCGGCGTCCTCCACCGGCCACGGCAGCGTCCGGCCGATCCCCCTAAGCGCCGAGGTGATGCGGCAACTCGCCGCGCGCTCCAGCGACTTGACCCAGCAGGAGACGCTCCCATGAATCGACGTACGTTCCTTACGGCGGCCACCGCCTCGCTGGCCGCCACCCAACTCGCAGGGCCCGCATCCGCCTCCGCATCCACCTCCAGTTCAACAGCCGGAAACTACGAGGTCGTTGCCCGCTTCTGGGGCGCGATGCCGACGGGGGTCACCGTCTCGCGCCGCGGCCGCATCTTCGTCAACTTTCCCCGCTGGGGCGACGATGTCCCGTTCACGGTCGCCGAACTGCGGGGCGGGAAGCCGGTGGCCTACCCCGACGCCGAGGTGAACCGTCAGGACGCCTCAGACCTGGCCGGGCACTTCCAGTCGGTGCAGAGCGTCGTCGTCGACCCGGCCGACCGGCTGTGGATCCTCGACACCGGAAGTCCGCTGTTCGCCGGGTCCTCCTACGGCGGTCCCAAGCTCGTGGCGGTCGACCTGCGCACGGACCGGATCGTACGGAAGATCCTCTTCCCGCCCGAGGTGGTGCCGGCGAACAGCTACCCCAACGACGTGCGCTTCGACCTGCGGCGCGGCGCCGAGGGCGTGGCCTTCATCACCGACTCGGGCGGCTCGAACGGCATCATCGTGGTCGACCTCGCCACGGGCCGCTCCTGGCGGCGGCTGGCCGGGCACCCCTCGGTACTCCCGGACCCGGACTTCGTTCCGATCATCGATGGCGAACCCTTCATGGTCCGCCCCGCGGGCGGCGAGCCCACCTCTTACGAGACCGGCTCCGACGGCATCGCTCTCAGCGCCGACGGCACGCGCCTGTACTACTGCCCGCTCTCCAGTCGCCGGCTGCACAGCGTGTCCATCGACGCCCTCGCCGACCCGGACGCCACGGACGCCGAGGTGGCGGCGACCGTCGAGGACCACGGGTTCAAGCCGATGGCCGACGGCCTGGAGAGCGACGACAGGGGGCGGCTCTACGGCGGCGACCTGGAACACAACTCCATCTGGCGCAGGAGCCCGAACGGCACCTACCGGACCCTCGCCCAGGGACGCGACCTGCTCTGGGTCGACACCCTGTCCGTCGCCTCGGACCGGCACCTGTACGCCATCGCCAACCAGCTCAACCGGCTGTCGCCCTTCCACGAGGGCAAGGACCTGCGCCGCAAGCCCTATCTCCTGGTCCGCCTGCCGATCGACGCCGGGACGGTCAGGCTCGTGTGACCTCTCCGGCCCGCGTCAGGCGGCGGTCAGACCGGGGCCGGTACCTCCCTGATGGCATGAGGCACGCCGGTAGGTCGGAGCCGGGCACCCCCGCGGTGATCCGTTGTGCCGACGATCTGGTGGCCTTGTGCGTCAGCGAGGAACAGGCCCGACAGGTCAAGCAGCAGCTCGCGGTCTGGCCGGCGCCGAGGGGACTGGCCTTCAACGAGGACAGGACGCGCGTGGTCCGCCTTGAACAAGGCTCCGACAACCTCTGCGGCGAGCATGAAGGTGACCGCGCCGTGCCGGAGGTCGTGCGGCCGGACGGGCGGGAGACCGGAGGCGGCGGCGAACCGCTCGCGCTCAGCGCAGGCCGGCGAAGAGGTCGTTCTCGGACTGGGGCGCGCCGGTGGTGTCGTGGATCCGGACGAACGTCTCCACGCCCATGAGCTGCGTGAACCTCTCCTTGCCCATCCGCAGGAAGAAGATGTTCTCACCCTGGCTGGCATGCGCGGCCAGCGCGTCGAACTTCTGGCCGGCGAAGTCGGTGGTGTCCACCCACGTGGTGATCTCCTCGTCGGGCAGGCCGATTTCGGGCCCCGCTCCGGCTTCGGACGGACCCGGCTCCTCCCAGTCCGCGCCGAACTCGCGCATGATCTGCCCGAACTCCTTCATCATCGAGCGCGGCGCCGTCGTCCAGTACACCTTCGACGTCATCCCGGTCAGCGACAGCGCTGCCATCGTGATCCGGTTCGCCTGGATGTGATCGGGGTGGCCGTAGAACCCGTTCTCGTCGTAGGTCACGACGACATCAGGCTGGTAACGCAGCATCAGTTGGGCCAGCCGAGCGGCTGCCTCATCCACGGGCGTACTCCAGAACGATCCGGGCGCGGTGTTGGCCGGCCAGCCCATCATCCCGGAGTCGGCGTACCCGAGCAGCTCAAGATGACCGACCCCCAGGACGTCACAGCTCGCTTCGAGCTCGCCTCGACGCATCACGGCAACGGCAGCTGGATCATGCCCGGGGTCGCCCGGCTTGGTGCCCCCCGGACCGTCACCGCAGCTACCGTCGGTGCACGTGACGAGCACCGTGCGGATGCCCTCCGCCGCGTAACGCGCCAGGACACCCCCAGTTCCCGTAGCCTCGTCGTCCGGGTGGGCGTGCACTGCCATCAGCGTCAAAGGCCGGTTAGTCATGAAAACCATCCCTGGTCGGTCAAGTGATCGACCCAGTCTGCGGTACAGCGGTACGTGACCGCCCGCAGCCCGCCGAGTCCGTCCAATGTCCCCAGGATCCGAGTGGCCTGGTTCACCCGCTGCTGTCCTTCAACTGATCATTTCAGAACTGATCATTTCAGAACGGGTCCCGGCAGGATAGACCGGCCAGGGCAGCGGGGACTCATGTACCACCTCGCGGGACGCGACCCGAAAGAGTCCCGCTGAACCGTACGTTCAGGCCCGGAGCGGTACCGGCTCCGGGCTCACGCCACGTCCGCGAACCCCTGAACCTGTCGCTGACCGCGATCTTCGGGCTCTCCATGGACTACGAGGTGTTCCTGGTGTCCCGAATGCGGGAGCAGTACGACCAGCTGGGCGACAGCACGGAAGCCGTGGCGACCGGGCTGCAGCCCGTCGGCCGCCTGGTCGTGAGCGCCGCGGTGCTGATGTGCGTGCCACTCGCGGCGGTCGGGGTGGTGCGCATCCTGCTGGGAACGGCCGTCATGAGACTGCTGGGCAGGGCGGCCTGGTGGGCCCGGGTCCGCTGGCCCGCTTCTACGACCGGTTCGGCATCAAGGAGACCGACGTGCCGGAGGACACCGACGAGCGGGTCCCCGTCGCCACGGGCTGAACCCTCCCGAGGGCCGAAGTGTCTTCACCCGGGGCACTTCTGCCCTCGCTGCCGTCGCGAGCGGGGGGTGTCGGCGGTGCACTGCTGGGGACTCACTCCTCCGGGTGCTCGCCCCGCCCACATGCACGGCGATCATGGCGACGGTGGTTCGCGTCCTCCTGGGCCAGGCGCCGTAGCAGCCGGACGACCGGCTCGAACAGCACGGTGAGGACCACCGCCCGCTCGGCGAGGGCGATACGGTCCTCGATCCCCTCGAACTGCGCGAAGTCCAAATCGGCGGTGGAGGTGGCGAGCTGTGCGTAGGGGATGAGGTCGTCGGCCGTGTAGTCGGTGCCGAGGCGGCTCAGCGCCGCGAGACTTTCGGCGAGTGCCGGGCGGTGCGGCGATGCGGCGGAGATCCGCCAGCCCATGGTCTCGATGAGAGCGTCGACGCTCGCTGCGGTTCCTTCACCTGACACCGCTTCGTCGACAGCGCTGTCCGGCCCGTCGTCGTCCTTCGTGCCCTTCGCGTTCTTGTCTGCGGAGGGCACGGGCAGTGCATGGTGGACGACGCCCAGGGTCTCGAACGCATCCAGTGGACGGTCCACCGCATCGAGCACTTCACGGGTACGCGCGACAGACAGTCCGCCGAGCTGGATGAGAGAACGGATCAGACGGAGCCTCTGGATGTGCTCCTCGCCGTACTCGACCGCCGTCGGGCTCAGCGCGCGTCCCTCGGGAAGCAGCCCTTCCCGTCGGTAGTACTTGATGGTCGCCATCGGCACCCCGGACCGTCGGCTGAGCTCTGAAATCCTCATGCGCTCCCTCACGCTCAACTGTCCCACCAGTATCGCGTTACCGGGGGTTGCCCCGACGGGATCGATAGTGTCACTATCGAGTACTCGGTAGTAACACTATCGAGCGCTTCTTCGGTGTGCCCACTTCCTCCGTGCGCGTGGACGACATGCGCCCGCGGAAGCCGCCTGCACCGCCACGGCCACACCCAGCCGCAGTTCTCCCCCCGCCCCGGGCCCGGGCCAGTCAGCTCTGGGTCCGGTCGTCTCGTACGCATCGACAACGGAGACCACACCATGTCCCAGCGAATCGGCAAGACCCACTGGAAGCGTTTCGCCATCGGTGCGGTGCCGACCGTGGCCGCCACGGCGGCGGTCGCCATTTCCATGGCTCAGGGCGCCCTGGCCGCTTCGTTCAGCATCTCCGGTTCTGCCTTCCAGGTCTCGGCCGGCAAGTTGAGCGGCACCGGATTCGCCAACTACGCCACGGTGGACGTCGCCAAGAACGGCAAGCACGTGCCCGTCTCCGTCTCGTCCATCAAGAACGCGACGGTCACCGACATGTGCCAGTCCGTGCCGGTGGACATCCCCGTCCTTGGGACCTACACGATGTCGCTCAAGGCCGGTGGGTCGGGTACGCCGGTCAAGGCCAAGGACCTGTACATCGACATGACCGACCTCCAGGCCAAGAGCGGCACCTTCAAGAACGTCGACATCGGCGTCGCCACCGGTTCCATGACCAAGGGCCAGGTCAACCCGAAGGACCACGTCGATCCCGACGGCTACGCCCAGCAGGCGGACGCGGTCGAGATCATCGATGCCCACCAGACGGTCTGGGCCACGACTGCGGGAACGTTCGAACTGGCGGGCCTGCACATGAGCATCGCGGCCGGCCGCCACGACTGCTTCTGACCTCGCTCCCGCCCCCTCGCCTCCCGCGCGCGGAAGCGACCGGCGACTGCCCAGGGGGCGGCAGTGCTCCACCGTCCTCGCGGACACCCTCACCCACTCACGACTTGGGAGCTGCCACATGACGAGTGCCGGTGCACCCGCGCACCCCCGCAGTGACGGCGGCTTCACCCGCGCTCGCCGGGACTTCCAGGCCTGGCGGCGCACCCGTCCCTTCTGGGCGGGCCTGCTGGTGCTCCTTGCCGCTGCGCCCATCATCTACTTCCCTTATTTCAACCTTTCCCTGGGCGCCCTGTCCGTGGCGATGTCCACCACCGCGGGGGCCGGATCCCTGGTCATCGGCCTGACTCTGATCGTCCTTGGCGGACTCCTCTGGTTCCAGCCGATCATCAGGTTCTTCGCCGGCTGCGTCGCGGTGTTCCTCGGCGTGCTGTCGCTTCCCATTTCCAATTTCGGTGGATTCTTCGTCGGCACGCTGCTCGCGGCGGCGGGCGGACTCCTGGCTCTGGCATGGGGCCCGGTCGACGGGGACGGGCACCCGGAGGACATGGCCGACGGCGCGGAGGGGCCGTCAGCCGCCGTCAACCGGGTGGGAGGACAGGGGAGTGAGTGACCAGTCGCCCGACACTCACGGCGAGGCCGCAGAACCCCGCTTCGCTCGACCGCCGAGAGGCCGGCACGCCATCCCCCGTACGTCCGCGCTGACACGCCTGCGTCTGCCGGTCGGGAGGGCTCTCGCGCTGACCGCGCTGCCGACCGTCCTCATCCTGGGCAGTCAACGCCTCCCCGAGTCCGCCGACACGAGCGCCACCGTGGCGCTCTCCGTTTCCGAAGAGGGGCCGGGCGGACCTGGAAACCACGGTGTCGACTGCGCCCGTCCCGACGGCGCATCAGCCTCGGCGACGGAGACTCCCGCAAGCCCCACCCCGTCCGCTGATTCCCGTACGTCCAGCGCTCACCCGAGCGGGGAGCCCGTCAAGCCGGCGGAGCACACGGACGACGAGGGAGCAGGGCCGCCCTCAGCACCGGCCGTCACTCCCACCCCTTCACCCAGCGCAACCTCCGCCACAACAAGCCTCGCGGACATCCTCGGTCCCCTCTTCCGCGACGACGCCGAGCAGCAGAGCCCGTCGCCCGACGCGAGCCCCCCACCAAGCTCGGCCACTTCGAGGCCAGAGGCCACAGCACCGTCCGAGCCCCGGCTGTCCACCACGCCCGCATCACCTGCACCCAGCCACCGGACAGCCGGGCCGTCGCCCCGACCGGAGTTCACCCGAGGAACCGCCCGCACCTGCGACATCACTGGCCTCAAGGCCCCCGAGGACCATCAGGCCGGCCGATTCTCCGCCGAGGCATGGAACATGAAGGGGAGCCGCCTCGAACTGCACGACCTCGTCTTCCACGGCGTGGTGACCGTGAACACGGCCGCCGGACCGAAGCGGGTACTCAAGTTCTCCGCGGGGAGCGTCACGATCCGTGACCTGAAGATGGCGGTGCCCGTCGGCCCGCAGATCCAGCACATCGACGGGGCGCCCGGCTCGACGTCCACGCTGCGAGGCGACGGCATCACCATGTACGTCGAAAGCCTGACGGGCACCCTCTCCGCCGTCGAAGGCGTTCCCGTACCGCCCGTCCTCCGCCTGCACCTCACCCCCGACACGGTGCCGGAGTGGCTCTACGACACGGTCGGGAAACTCGACCTCAAGCTCCAACTCGGCCTGGACGACGCCGACATTGACCAGGCCGGACAGACAGGCGGAAAACTCGCCATCCCGGGGATCCACGGGTATGGAACGCCACGCTGAAGCCAGCCGCAAGCGGCTGTGGTTGGTCGTGGCCATGGGTGACGGCGCGACGGACCTGGAGGGCTTGCGCGACCTGAAGCGAGCCACTCCACTCGCGGCTCGCAGCGACCCGATGACAGGGATGGCGCCGGCACGCGGCTTCCTGGCGCTGCCGGGATACGGGCCGGTGCCTCGACTTGGAATTTGTAAACTGATCGGTTTACGATGGGCTTGAAACCGACCGGTTTCATCAGTCGGAGTCCCGGCAGGGTGCTGCATCTCCGGTTCCGCGTCGACGGCCGTGCGTGCCGAGATTGAACGTTCCGAGGGGCGCCGGACCGCGATGAAGCTGTCCGCCCTTCTCCGGATATGAGCGTGTTGTCCGAGACCGGAGTAAGTCATGAGTGGTATTCATCCGTTCCGCGTCCTGCGTGCCAAACCCCTGTGGATCGCCAATGGCGTCATCACGGGCGTTCTCGCGCTGCTGTTCACCGTGTTCTACGTCGGGGCCAACATCGATCCCGTCGATCACATGAAGAATCTGCCCGTCGGTCTGGTCAACGCCGACAAGGGGGCCGCTGTCGGTGGCAAGCAGGTCAACCTCGGGGCTCGGATCACCGAGTCGATCAAGAAGTCCACCGCGAGCGGGGACAAGATCGACTGGAAGGTGATGGACGAGAAGGAGATGAAGGAGGAACTCGGCACGGGCAAGCTGTACGGCGCGCTCGTCGTCCCCGCCGACTTCACCTCCGCCACCACCGCACTCACCAGCGCCGCGACCACCGGGGCCCCGACCCGTCCGACACTGACGGTGCTGACCAACCAGTCCGCCGGCAGTGTGGGCTCCAGTCTGGCCCGGACTGCGACGACGCAGGCGGCCGAAAGCGCCTCGCTCCAGGTGGGCAAGGAGCTCACGTCCCAGGGCGGGACCGGGCAGGCGAAGCTGCCCGCCGCGGCACGCGTCCTGCTGGCCGACCCGGCCGCCGTCACCGTCGAGGACGGCCATCCCCTCGACTCGCACAGTGGCCTGGGCCTGACGGCGTTCTACTACGCCCTCGTCCTCGTGGTCTGCGGCATGCTCTCCGCCAACGTCATCAGCGGCCAGGTGGACCACGCCCTCGGCTACACCCACAACGACATGGGCCCGCTGCGCCTGCACCGCCCGCTGATCCGGGCGACCCGGGTGCAGACCCTCGCCATCAGCAGCACTCTCATGGCCGGGCTGTCGCTGCTGATGGGGAGCCTGGTCATGGTGGGCGCGGTCGGCCTCATGGGAATGCACGCCGCCCATCTGCCCCTGCTGTGGCTGTACTCGGTGTGCGCCATCGCCGTCACCGGGATCGGCGCGCTCACCCTGCTCGCCGTCTTCGGCACGCCCGGCATGCTGGTGGTCACTCTGGTCTTCATCGGGATGGCGGTGCCGACGGCCAACGCCACCACGCCGCTTCAGGCGCTGCCCGGTTTCTACCGCTTCCTGGCGGAGTTCGAACCGCTGCGGCAGATCACTGGCGGCATCCGCTCAATCCTCTACTACGACGCCCAGGCCGACGCCGGCCTGACGCGGGGCTGGGTCATGATGGCCGTCGGCCTCGCGGCAGCCGCCCTCTTCGGTTTCGGCATGACCAACTGGTACGACCGCAAAGGGCTCCACCGTATCCCCGTCGAGACGGAGCCCGAGAAGACCGCTGCCCCGGCGTAGCGGAAGGCGGCTCACCCAAGACGGGGCCATTACTCGGAGTGGCCCCGGTGTGCGTCGCCCCCCGTGGGGACGAGAGGCGCGTGCACCATCAGGGCTCGGCGACGGCCTCTCCCCCAAGACCGTCGCCGAGCCTCTGAGTGGCCTTCAGGCGTCCGCCCGGCGGCGGGCGTCTCCCCGACACTCCATGGAAACCGATCGGTTTCTATTTCGTCCGATTCGAGTTAACCTCACGGTATGACTACCGAAGTGAAGCAAAGCCCCCGGGAGCGGCTGCTGGAGGCGGCGGCCACGCTCACCTACCGAGACGGTGTCGGCATCGGCGTCGAGGCGCTGTGCAAGGCGGCGGGGGTGTCGAAGCGCTCCATGTACCAGCTGTTCGAGAGTAAGGATGAACTGCTGGCGGCGAGCCTGAAGGAACGTGCCGCTGCCTTCGTGGCGAGGGCCCTGCCCCCGGCGGATGATGGCCGTTCCCCCCGCGAGCGGATCCAGTACGTCTTCGAGCGGGTGGAGTCGCAGGCGGGTGTACCCGACTTCCAAGGCTGCCGGTACCTGGCTGTGCAGATCGAACTCAAGGACCAGGGCCACCCCGCGAGCCGGGTGGCCCACCAGATCAAAGAGAACCTGACGGCCTTTTTCCGTTCCGAGGCCGAACGGGGTGGGGCGAGTAACCCCGACCTGCTGGCCCGGCAGCTCATTCTGGTCTTCGACGGCGCCAGCGCCCGCGCGGGGATTGGCGCCGACAATCTGACCGGGCTCATCGCGCCCACTGTGACCACCCTGCTCGACGCGGCGGACATGCACTGATCCGCCCCGTCTTCGAGCAGGATCGGCGACCGAAGCGCTCTTTCGGGTTGATGCCCGACTTCGGCAGCCGGAGCAGCGCCCGTGGCCTCACGCCCCTGCTTCTCTGCGATCGAAGGGAAGCCCGATGGCCGTAAGAGTGTTGCCGAGCATGCCGCAAGCAAAGAAGCTTGTGGTCGCGTGGACATCGGCACCCAGCGACAGGTACACGGTTTCCCACAGTCTCATCCAGCCGGCCCGGACGAGCTCGCCGATCAGGTCATCGCCCTGCGCCTCGGCGGCCGCCACGGTGACGTATCCCTGCATCTGCATCAGGAGCGTTTCGGGACGCGTCGAGATCAGCTGCGCGTAAGCGCTCGTCATTGCCTGGAGGGCCTGCTCGCCATCCTCCACCCCCTCGACCGCCCTCTCGAAAGCCAGGCGGGTGTCGTCCATGCTCCGCGCCAGAGCGGCGACGAAGATCGCCTTCTTGTCCGGGAAGAGCCGGAAGAGATACGGCTGCGTGACGCCGACCCGCTGGGCGATCGCCGCGGTGGAGGTGCCGTGGTAGCCCGTGCGCGCAAACTCGCCGACCGCCGCGCGGATGACGCTCTCACGCCTCTCCAGCGCACTGATCCTTCCCATGACGTCATTCTCCCTGCTTGAACCTGCAGACGGAAACCGATCGGTTTACTATAGCAAAAACCGATCGGTTTCGAGTGGGCGTGGGAGTCCCTGATGACGACAGATCGGCCGGTGGCTCGGGGACGGGTGCCTCGTCCGGCATCGGGAAGGAAACCGCGCTCGCCCTGGTCGCAGCCGGATTCAACGTGGTCGGCACAAGCCGCGACACCTCACGCGTCACCCCGCTCGACGGCGTGACGTTCCTCGGGCTCGACGTCGCCAGTGACGCCTCGGTCGCCACCGCGGTCCAGGAGGTGAGCGAGCGGTTCGGGCGGATCGACGTCCTGGTCAACAACGCCGGCGTCGGCTCGATGGGTGCGGCCGAGGAAACCTCCCTCGCTCAGGCCCAGGGCGTCTTCGACACCAACATCTTCGGGGTCATGCGCATGGTGAACGAGGTCCTGCCGCACACGCGCGCTCAGCGACGTGGGCGCATCATCAACATCTCGTCCGTACTCGGGTTCCTGCCCCAGCCCTACATGGCCGCCTACGCCGCCTCCGAGCACGCGATCGAGGGCTACACCGAGCCCCTGGACCACGAGGTCCGCGACCACGGCATCCGGGCGCTCACCGTCGAACCCGCCTACACCAGGATGGGATTCGAGGCCAACAGCGCGAAGCCCGACAACCCCCTGCACGCCTACGCGAAGCAGCGGCAGACCGTCGACCGCGTGATGGCGGAGGCCATCAGGGACGGTGACGCCCCTGCCATCGTCGCCAAGGCGATCGTCGCGGCGGCGACCGACGCCAAACCGAAGCTGCGCTACACCGCCGACCCCCTGGCCGGACGCGCGCGCATACTGCGCCGCGTCGCTCCCGCCCAGGTTTTCGACAAGCAGATCCGCAAGATGAACCAGCCGGCCGGCTGACGCCTGCCCACACTCAAGCCCCCCGCGTGCCGTAGTCACCCGGTGCTCAACCCGACTTGCATGACGAAACCGATCGGTTTACGGTGGTGGAAACCGATCGGTTTTCACCTTCGTGGAGGTAGTCATGACAACAATCAAGGGCGCCAGCGTCTTCGTCACCGGAGGCAGCCGTGGCATCGGCAAGATGCTGGTCGAGGAGCTCTATGCGCGCGGGGCCGGCAAGGTCTACGCCACGGCCCGTGACCCGCGCACGGTGACTCACCCCGATGCCGTTCCGCTGGCGCTCGAGGCCACTGACCCGGCATCTGTGGCGGCGGCCGCCGAGCAGGCCCAGGACGTCACCATTTTGATCAACAACGCCGGCGCCTCCGTCCGCGCTTCGTACCTCAACTCCCCGATGGAGGACGTGCGCCGGGATCTGGAGACCAACTTCTACGGGCCGCTGCTGGTCACCCGGGCCTTCGTGCCGGTCATCGAGCGCAACGGCGGGGGCCACATCCTCAACGCCCACTCCGCTCTGTCCTGGCTGGCCGACGGCACGCCCTACGGCGCCTCCAAGGCCGCTTTGTGGTCGCAGACCAACTCCCTGCGCCTGGAGTTGCAGCCGCGCGGCATCGCGGTGACCGGGCTCCACATGGCCTACGTGGACACCGACATGACCTCGGGCGTCGACGCACCCAAGGCCGACCCCCGCGACATCGCCGTGGCCGCACTCGACGGCATCGAGGCAGGAGCGCACGAGGTGCTGGCCGACGACACCACCCGCTGGGTCAAGTCCCAGCTGTCCGCCGACCTGGAAGCCATGTACGGCCAACTGAAGCAATAGCACGCATTCACGCACCTCGATGAGGATCCGCGTGGAAGGTTCGCTCACTCACCGTTTCGTCGATGTCAACGGGGTCAGACTGCACATCGCCGAGCAGGGGCAGGAACGCAACAACGAACTGCTCGCACCCTTCCGGCGGCGCGGGACCGACGTTCCTGCGCTGTATGTGGTGGAGACCGCGACATGGTCACCGCGCTGCGTCCCCCAGACGGGGGCAGCTCGCTGAGCGAGATTGTCCGTGGCCAGGGCGGGTCGGACAACCCGCTGACCGCTGTCGCACCTCTCCTGCACGGCCCGGTGGTGCTGCCGGGCTGCGGGCACTGGACGCAGCAGGAGCGTCCCGCCGAGGTCAACGCCGCGCTCCTCGACTCCCTCACCCGCATCGACGACCCAGCGTCCCGATGACGTTACGCGGCATCGGCCACGTGGCTTTCTCAACAGCTGAATCCCCCCACCACCAGACAGAGGACACATTGATGCCAGAGCGCAACCCCATCCTGATCACCGGTGCCGCCGGCGAAGTCGGTGGTGTGAGCCGAACGATGGTCGACATGCTGCTCGAACAAGGGCACCCGGTGCGCGCGTTCGTGCGCCAGGACGACGAACGCGCGCATGCGCTCCGCCAGGCCGGGGCCGAGGTCTTCGTCGGTGACCTGCTCACCATCGCCGACGTGAGTGCCGCGCTGAAGGGCGTCCGCCGCATCTACTTCAGCATGAGCCTGTCGCCGTACTACACCGACGCCGTCAGCCTGATGGCCGCCGCGGCACGGGCCCAGGGCGACATCGAGGTCTTCGTCAACATCTCCGAGTACGAGCAGTCGTTCATGACGTTCGACAAGATGACCGCGCCGGAGGAAGAGCGGCGTGCGTGGCTCGGCGGACTCGTCGCGGACTGGTCGCCGCAGCAACGCGCCCACTGGGTCGCCGAGCAGGTGCTGGACTGGTCCGGCCTCCCGACCGTCAACATCCGGGCGGCCATGTTCGTCGAGAACCCCCTGATGACCTGGCTGGCGCTGGAGCCGCTGAGCAGGGGTGAACTGCGCCTGCCCTTCGGTGACCACCGGCTCGCGCCCATCGCGGGCTACGACGTGGCGGAGCTGTGCGTGAAGATCCTGGCCGACCCGGAGCCGCACATCTCGAAGTCCTACGACCTCAACGGCCCGGAGCTGAAGGACATGCACGGGTTCGCGGAGGACTACGCGGCCGTTCTGGGACGCGAGGTCACGTACGTTCCCGAAGACGTCGAAACCTGGAACGAGACCTACGTCGACACCGCCCTGTCCGCGCTCCCGCACACCGCGGAGCACCTCAAGACCCTGACCCGGCTGAAGGGCGGCGGCGGCTACCGCGGCACCACCGACCAACTGGAAACCCTGCTCGGACGCCCGCCGAAGACCGTGCGGTGGGCGCTGGAGAACCACCCGCGCATCCGGAAGCTGGCGTCTGCCTGAACCGCTGAGCGATCCGGCCCACCTCTCCAACTCGTCGGATCCCGCCCTTTGACGCGTGGAAGGGCGCCGTGCCGACGGGCTACGGCTGACTGGTGGCGACGTCACGGTCCAGCGGCGCTGCGCTCTCGTGGTTCCGCACTCACCTCGACCCGGCCGCGGACGCAACCGGCTCCTGAGACAGAGGCGGTTCTGGCTGCTGCTGGAACCGCCTCCTCAGGCGGACGACTGCCACCCGGTGAGCGCCGCCCAAGTCTTCCTCACCCGTCCGGCCGCCTCCAGGACATCCTGTGCGCTGGACCGACGTCTGGACCATCCGGTCCTCGACGCCGTGATGCGGCTGCTCTGGCGGGAGGACTACTCCGACGCGCCGATGGCGGATACCGCCGCCGCGACCGGGCTGTCCACGTCGAGCCCGTACGACTACGGCTCGAAGGTGGACCTGCTGGTGGCGGCGCTGTCGCACTGCACGGTGCTGAAGCGGGACATGCTGGGCCTTAGGCGCGGGGCGAGCGAGGACCGGCTGACGTCGAGGCCTTCCTGGACCGGCTGAAATCGA
This sequence comes from Streptomyces sp. NBC_01537, assembly GCF_045040445.1. Lineage (NCBI taxonomy): Bacteria > Bacillati > Actinomycetota > Actinomycetes > Kitasatosporales > Streptomycetaceae > Streptomyces > Streptomyces sp. NBC_01537. The sequence goes on from NZ_CP109392.1 coordinate 4,257,826, forward strand.
CTCCGGTGCGGTATCGGCTCAGATGCGCATGGACGTCGCGGGCCGGACGACGTACTGGCGCAGGTACAGGTCTCGGTAGGTGACGGGGCCGCGAGGGCCGGGGACGCGGTCGATGTTGATGCCGGTTTCCGGCAGGTGCAGGAGCTTGAAGCCGTCGAGGAGACGCGTGGTGGAGTTCCAGAAGACGCCTGAGCCACCGTAGGCGTCCATGAACTGGGCAGCGGCGTCCGAATCCTGTGTGATCACCGCAGCGGCAAGCCCGGAGGTCTCTTCGTTCGCGATCCGCGCTGCTTCGAGGGGGCCGTCCGCGGCGTCGATCGTCACCGTTGCGGCATGCTCGGAGTCCAGCGACCACTCGTAACCGCGCGCGTGGGTGTGCGGCGGCAACGACGCCGCGATGCCCAGGCCTTCGAGAGCCTTCAGGAGGCCCGGCAGCAGCCCTTCGTAGACAGCCCGGTCGATGAGCAGCAGATTGAGCCGGTTGCAGACGCCCAGCCGGTCCAGGCTGTTGCTGACCAGCTCATGCACCATCTTCTCGTCGGCGTCCCGGCCTACGTACAGCACTCCGCCGCCGTCCGCGTGCGCCAGGGTGCGCACACCGTGGCGGGCGGCCGCGCGGCCGAGTTCCCGGGTGCTTTCGCCGCTGCCGCGCAGGATGACCAGGGGGACGGTCTCGGGCAGCGACACCAGTGCGTAGGCCGCCGCTCGGTCCTCGCTGGGCACCAGCTGGATGGCGTCCGGGTCCAGTCCCGCGTCGGTGAGTGCCGGCGTGATCACGTGGGCGATCAAGGCCTGGGAGGAGCGCAGGGCCGCCGAACCGGTGCGCAGCACGCCGCCGTTGCGGGACTTGAGGAACTGGGAGGTGACGTCGAGAGTCACATTCGGGCGGGCCTCGAAGTTCGCACCGATGACACCCACCGGGCGGCGGCGCTCCAGCAGGACCAGGCCGTCGGGGCGTTCTTCGAGAACGCTGTCCCGCGGCTCGTGCGGCACATCCGCCAGCGTACGCAGCTCCGTAGCCATGTCCTCCAGTCGCGGACCGGTCAGCCGCAGGCGATCCTGCAGTGCCTTCGACATTCCGCCGGACTCGGCCGATCTCAGGTCGTCCTGGTTCGCCGCCGTCAGCGTGCCGCGTGCCGTGTGCAGCCGCTCCGCCATGGCGCGCAAAGCGGTGTCGATCTCCGCGTCCGACGCCCGGGCCAGGGCAGCCGAGCCCTGCTTGGCCCGGACTGCGCAGGCGTGCACCGCTTCCTGGACGGAGCGGGGCACGCTCTTCTCGTTCCTGCTCACATCGGTCCCTTCTCGGTCCAAGCGCAAGACGTGGCAAGAGGATGCCAGGAGGATTGTTCAACAATCCTCGGATAGGGATCACTGTAAACCGCTCGGTTTCTCCTGGCAAGGGCCGGGAGGCCGCCGCTCACCCAATGGCACGGTGGGACTTTTGCGGACTGATCAGATGGAAGGAGTGAAGCTGACGTCGTCGAGTCAAGGGAGTCGGGGCGATCCCTGGTGTGATCGTCGCAGCCAGCTTTACCTGCTGAGCCTTATGTCCAGACGAACCGTAGGCTGGCCGCCATGAGGCGGACATCCTTTGCGCCCTGGCCCTGCTCGATCGCGCGGGTCCGCCTGCGGTGACGCACCATGACGTCTGCGGGCAGGAGAGTCACGCCGAGGTGGCGTGTGCCGCCTGCGGTGAGCCGATGGCGGCGGGCAACGTCCATGCCCGGATGGGGACACATTCACCGGCAACACGCGCGACCGCGACGGCGGCATCTACTACAACGTGGCGTCCCGCGCCGACCCCGACGCACTGGTGCACCTGCTCCGCGCCGACGTCGAAATGGAGATGCCGCCGACCCCGACCTGGTTCACCGGCCGCCACGCCGTCCTGGGCTTCCTGTCCGCCCGCGTCCTGCGTCCGGACCTGTGGCGGATGACGCCCACCCGTGCCAACGGCCAGCCTGCCGTCATCGTTCACCACCACACGGGCGACGGCCGGTACGAGCCCTACGGCATCCAGGTCCTGACCCTGCGTGGGTACCGCATCGCCCGGATCACCGCCTTCAACGACCCGACTCTTGTGGCGACCTTCACCGCTTACCCCCTCGAAGTCCGGTGGCGAAGCGCCCCTGGGGTCTGCCGGAGCCGGGTTCGCGGAACGGCGCACCCGATCCTGGCTGCCCGGTCGCGGCCCCAGTGGCACGCGTACGATCCGGACCCGCTTCATGTACATCTGCTACATTCATGACATGAGTGATCCGGTAGTCGAGTCCATGGCCGATGTCCGCAGCCACCTCGCGGATGTCATCGATCGCGCCCGCCGGGAGCAAACCCCGACGATCATCACCCGGCGCGGCAAGCAGGAAGCCGTCGTGATCGACATCCAGGAGTACCAGCGCCTGCGTGAGATCGCGGAGAACGCCGAGGAGGCATGGCTCAACCAGCTGGCCGACGAAGCCGAGTCCGAGGGCACGGAGGGGTCGGTCTCGCTCGAAGAGATGGCCGCCTTGCTGCGCGCCGATCAGGGCTGACCCGATGGGGTACGTCACACGCTTCACGCCGCACGCCCAGCGGGACATGCTCAAGATCCCGCGCCCGGACGCCCTGCGCATCCTGTACCGCATGGCCGAACTCCAGAAGGCGATGCATGTGGGGGACACCACGGCGTTCGACATCAAGGCCCTCCAAGGACACAGCGCCCGCTGGCGGCTCAGGGTTGGCGACTACCGCGTCGTCTACACCGTTGAGGACGGTCAGTTGATCGTGTGGGTCCTGGCCGTCGGCAACCGCCGCGACATCTACCGCCAAGTTCCGTAGGCCCTCCACAGTGCAGGTTGTTGCCGACTGCCCGCCGGGAGTCGCGGAGGCGTGCGCCTGCCTGTTTGTCGAGATGTCCCGAATGCCGCCTGTAAACGCAACCAAAACTGCAACTGACGCACACCGAAGATACGAGATTCGAACTCGTGAGGGGTTCCCCCCAACACGCTTTCCAACTGTGTTGGTGGGTGGCGGGGTATGTGCAGGGCCGTTCACCTGGGTTCACGGGCGGATGGTCGCGGAGGGCAACTCGGCCTCGGGTCTCGTATGAACGGCCGTGAACGAAGCTGAATGAGACGGAAACTGAGACGCCGTCCTAGTCTCCGGAGTCACAGGCCGGGACAGTCCTTGGTGGCCAACTCACGGTGCTGGTAAGGGCCTTGCGGCATTGTGTCGAGCAACCAGTCGGTGAGCCACTGGGCCAGGGACTGTTCGAGCGGGGCTAGAGCGTGCGGCAGGCAGCAGAGGTTGGGATCCCAGTCCCACATCTGCCCGTCCGCCGTACGGAAGTCGATCAGGGCCCACATGGCACAGCCTCGGTCCATCAGCGGGACGATTCCGGATGGGAGGGGGTAGTTGGGAGCGGCGAACTGGTGGCAGGCCATCGCAATGTCGGCGCAGTCGCTGAACCAGTTGCCGGTGTCGGTCAGGGACACCACTCGCCACGGTCCGAAGCCGCCGTTGGCGATTTCGAGGTAGAGCCTCCTCAAGAGGTGGGGCATGCTGCACTGGACAGGTTGGAAGCCCACCAGTCCGTCTCGTGGTTGAACTCCGGCCGGACGCCAAATCTCAAGATCAAGCCTGAGAGCACCGGCGGCATCTGGGTGTCCGTGCATGATGCGCCGTCTTCGGGAGTGACCGTGCAGGTGCCCCTCTTCGCTCCTGCGCCGGGCTGGGAGTTCGAACAGCGCGCTCTGCTCGACGGCGTTCGCGGTGCCTTTCCCCGTGAGGTCGCCGAGACGTCGCCAGGTGTCTACGAGTGGCGCCGAAAGGATTGACGGCCCGGAGACGGCCCAGCGCAGCGAAAGAGCCCCCTACCGGCGGAGAAACCGCTGGTAGGGGGCCTCTTCCGGACTGGTTACTTCTTCTTGCCCTGGTTCTTGACGGCCTCGATGGCGGCCGCGGCGGCGTCCGGGTCGAGGTAGGTGCCGCCCTTGGTGATGGGCTGGAAGTCGGCGTCGAGCTCGTAGGCGAGGGGGATGCCGGTGGGGATGTTGAGGCCGGAGATGGCTTCGTCGGAGATGCCGTCGAGGTGCTTGACGAGGCCGCGGAGGCTGTTGCCGTGGGCGGCGACGAGGACGGTGCGGCCGGCGAGGAGGTCGGGGACGATGCCGTCGTACCAGTAGGGGAGCATGCGGAGGACGACGTCCTTGAGGCACTCGGTTCGCGGGCGCAGCTCAGGGGGGATGGAGGCGTAGCGGGGGTCGTCGCTCTGGGAGAACTCGGTGCCGTCGGCGAGGGGCGGGGGCGGGGTGTCGTAGGAGCGGCGCCAGAGCATGAACTGCTCCTCGCCGAATTCGGCGAGGGTCTGGGCCTTGTCCTTGCCCTGGAGGGCGCCGTAGTGGCGCTCGTTGAGGCGCCAGGACCGGTGGACGGGGATCCAGTGGCGGTCGGCGGCTTCCAGGGAGAGCTGCGCGGTGCGGATCGCGCGCTTCTGGAGGGAGGTGTGGACGACGTCGGGGAGGAGTCCGGCGTCCTTGAGCAGCTCGCCGCCCCGGACCGCCTCCTTCTCGCCCTTCTCGTTGAGGTTGACGTCAACCCAGCCGGTGAAGAGGTTTTTCGCGTTCCATTCGCTCTCGCCGTGGCGGAGGAGGATCAGCTTGTACGGAGCTTCTGCCATGCGAGGAGTCTAAAAGAAAACCTTTTGGCCTCCCTCGGGTGTCCACCGTAAGCTGCGCCAGCGGCTGGTGACCATTACGTGGACAAGGGGCGGGCGATGCGTGAGGCGGTGCGGGGGGCGGTGCGGGGGCTTCCGGGCGGTTTCTGGTGGCTTTGGACATCTACGCTGGTCAACCGGGTCGGGTCGTTTGTCGTGACCTTCCTCGCGCTGTACCTGACGGTGCAGCGCGGGTACTCCGCCTCGTACGCGGGCCTCGTGGCGTCCCTGTTCGGGCTGGGCGGGATGCTCGCGTCGCCGGTCGGCGGTGTGCTGGCCGACCGGTGGGGGCGGCGGCCGACGATGCTGGCGGCCCAGCTGACGGCTGCGGGGGCCACGGCGGCGCTGGGGTTCGCGACCGGACGGACGGCCATCGCGGGGCTGGTGTTCGCGCTGGGCTTCGGGGCGCAGGCCTCGCGGCCGGCGATTCAGGCGATGCTGTCGGATCTGGTGCCGGGGGCGGACCGGCAGCGGGCGTTCTCGCTGAACTACTGGGCCATCAACATCGGCTTCTCGGTCGCGTCGCTGTCGGCCGGTCTGATCGCGGCCCAGGGCTATCTGCTGCTGTTCCTGCTCGATGCCGCGACGACGCTGCTGTGCGCGCTCGTCGTCTTCGTCAAGCTGCCGGAGACCCGGCCGGTGACGGCGCCGAAGGCCGTGAGCGAGCCACAGGCCGGTACGCGCGAGGCGCTGCGGGACCGGCGCTTCATGGCCCTGGTCGGGCTCAACCTGCTCATCGCCGGGATCTTCGCGCAGAGCGGCCTCGGCCTGCCCATCGCGATGGGCCAGGACGGGATGTCCAGCACCGACTTCGGCATCGTGATCAGCGCCAACGGCATTCTGATCGTGCTGCTCCAGATCCCCCTCACCCAGCTCGCCACGAGCCGCAGCCCGGCCCGGCTGCTCGCGCTGGGTGCTGTGCTGTTCGGGGCCGGGCTCGGGCTGACCGCGTTCGCCGGGTCCATAGCGCTGTACATGCTGACCGTCTGCGTCTGGACGATGGGCGAGATCGTGTACATGCCGACCAGCTCGGCCGTCGTCGCCAAGCTCTCGCCGCTGCACGCGCGCGGACGCTACAGCGGCATGTACAGCCTGTCGTGGTCGGTGGCCAACTTCACCGGGCCGCTCATCGGGGGCTTCGTCATCGACCACGCCGGTACGGACGCCCTGTGGGCGGGGTGCGCCGGGGTCGGCGCGGTCGCGGCGGTGGGGTACGCGGTGCTGCTGCGGGAGGGCTCAGGCGCCGGGGCGGTCGGCGCCGGTGGCCCGGGTGAGGTGAGCGAAAGCGTCAAGGTTGCGGGTTGACTCGCCGCGGGAGGTGCGCCACTCGTACTCCTTGCGGATCGCGGAGGCAAAGCCCAGCTCAAGGAGGGTGTTGAAGCTGCCGTCGGCGTTCTCGACGACGGAGCCGAGGAGACGGTCGACCTCGTCGGGGGTGACGGCGGCGAGGGGGAGGCGGCCGACGAGGTAGACGTCGCCGAGGCGGTCGATGGCGTAGGCGACGCCGTACAGGCGGGTGTTGCGTTCGAGGAGCCAGCGGTAGAAGGCCTCGTGGTTCTCGTCGGGGCGGCGGACGACGAAGGCGTTGAGGGAGAGGGTGTGCCGGCCGACCTTGAGGGAGACGGTGGTGGACAGCTTGCGCGTGCCGGGGAGGGCGACGACGTACGCCCCGTCCTCGGCCCGCTCCCAGCTGAGGTCCGCGTCCTTCAGGGCCTGTTCTACGGCCTGTTCTACGGCTTCCACTGCTTCAGCCATGCAGCGATCGTAGGCGACGGCGCCGCTCGGTGATCGCCCCCGCGTACACGTCGGCGGTCGCGGCGGCGGCCGTGGCCCAGCCGAAGTCCTGGGCGTGGCGGGCGGCGGCGTTGCCGAGGCGGTCGGTGAGGTGGGGGTCGTCGATGAAGCGGCGCAGGACGGCGGCGTAGTGCGCCGGGTCGTGGCCGGGGACGAGGAAGCCGGTCTGCTCGTCGCGTACGGCCACGGGCAGGCCGCCGACCGCGGCGGCGACCACCGGGGTGCCGCAGGCCTGGGCCTCTATGGCGACCAGGCCGAAGGACTCGCTGTAGGACGGCATGACCAGGACGGTGGCCGCCCGGTACCAGTCGGCGAGCTGCTCCTGGCCGACGGGCGGCTGGAACCGTACGACGTCGGAGATGCCGAGGCGCGCGGCGAGCTTCTGCAGGCGTTCCGGCTTGGCCAGGCCGCTGCCGCTCGGGCCGCCGACGACGGGGACGACGAGGCGCTCGCGCAGGCCGGGGTCCTGGGCGAGGAGGACGGCTGTCGCGCGCAGGAGGACGTCCGGGGCCTTGAGGGGCTGTATCCGGCCCGCGAAGAGGGGGATCACGGCGTGCTGGGGCAGGCCGAGGCGGGCCCGGGCGGCGTGGCGGCCATCGGCGGGGGTGAAGCGGTCGAGGTTGACGCCGGGGTGGACGACGGCGGTCTTGGCGGGGTCGGCGTCGTAGTGCCGGATCAGCTCGGCGGCTTCCTCGGCGGTGTTCGCGATGAGACGGTCGGCGGCCGCGACGATCTGGGTCTCCCCGATCACGCGGGCGGGCGGCTCGGGGGTGTCGCCCTCGGCGAGGGCCGCGTTCTTGACCTTGGCCATGGTGTGCATGGCGTGGACCAGGGGGACGCCCCAGCGCTCGGCGGCGAGCCAGCCGACGTGGCCGGACAGCCAGTAGTGGGAGTGCACCAGGTCGTAGTGGCCCTGGCGGTGGCCCGCCTCCGCGCGCATCACGCCGTGCGTGAAGGCGCAGAGCTGGGCGGGGAGGTCCTCCTTGGCGAGGCCTTCGTACGGGCCCGCGTCCACGTGCCGCACCAGGACGCCGGGGGCGAGCTCCACGGTGGGGGGCAGGGCGCCGGTCGTGGCGCGGGTGAAGATCTCGACCTCGATGGTGAGGTCCGCGAGGCGCTTCGCCAGCTCCACGATGTAGACGTTCATCCCGCCCGCGTCGCCCGTTCCGGGCTGGTGGAGGGGTGAGGTGTGCACGCTGAGCATCGCCACCCGGCGGGGGCGCCGGCCGACGGCGATGCGCCGGGCGATGCGTGCCTGGGCCTTGGCCATGTACTGGCTCACGTCTCGGGCCCTCCTGCGGTCGACGGCGGTCTGCTACGGGCACGTGCCTGCCCCGAACGGGTACAACCGGGGGAATGGTCGATTCCATTCCCCCCCGTCCGACCTTCGCACGGACCAGCAGCGTCGGGGTGCTCGCCATCGCCGGGTGCACCGGGTTGCGAAGCCCTACGCCGGCGCCGCCAGGAGCGGCCTCGCGCGTTCGCGCAGCTCGGCGACCCGGGGCTCGTCGCCGTACGGCTCCAGGCGGTGGAGGAGATCGCGGACGTACTCCGTGGTGCGGGCGGAGGAGATCCGCCCGGCGACCTCGACGGCCTTGGTGCCGGCGGCGCAGGCCGCGTCGAGGTTGCCGGATTCGAGCTCGGCGACGGCGGAGACGACCAGGCGCAGCCCGTGCGAGCGGACGAACTCCTCCGTGGGGCGGGCGAGCGCGGTCTCGGTGAAGCGCCGCACCTGCCTGGGGACGCGCAGGTCGCGGTAGCACTCGGCGGCGTCGGCGGCGAGGCGGTCGTAGGAGTAGAAGCCGAGCCAGGCGGGGTCGGCGTCGCCGTCTCTCGACCGCTCCAGCCAGCCCTCCGCGGCGGAGATGGCCGCGGCGCAGGCGGCGGCTTCGCCGGCCTTGGCGTGGGCGCGGGCTTCGACCAGGTGGAAGAAGGACATGGTGCGGGCGGTGGCGAGGCCGCGGTTGCGCTCCAGGGCGGCCTGGGCGAGGTCCACGCCCTCGTCGGCGAAGCCGCGGTAGGTGGCCTGGAGTGACATCGATGCCAGGACGTAGCCGCCGAGCGGGACGTCGGCGGCGGCGCGGGCGAGGCGCAGGGCCTGGATGTAGTAGCGCTGGGCGGCTTCCTGCTGGCCGGTGTCGAAGGCCATCCAGCCGGCGAGGCGGGTGAGCTCGGCGGTGGCGCCGAAGAGGGAGCGGCCGACGTCGTCGCTGTACGAGCCGAGGAGGAGAGGGGCCGCCTCCACGCGGAGGCATTCGGGGACCATGCCGGAACGCCAGTCGCCGCCACCGTACTTGGAGTCCCAGCGGCGGGCGTCCTCGGCGGCCTCGCGGAGCTTGGCGACGTCGGTGTGGCCGACGTGGTTCATGCCGGGGGCGGGGGCGTCGCGGGCTACGCGGGCGTCGGCCGGGGTTATGAGCCAGCGGGACGCGGGGGTGACGTAGGCGGAGACGGCGAAGGAGCCGGCCAGGGACTGCCAGATGCCGGAGCCGGAGCCGCCGCTGCCGCCCGGGGCGCCGGGGCCGCGGCGGCCGCCGGCGAGGTCGAGGCGCCACAGGTCGGTGGCGGACTTGACGGCTTCGCCCACGTCGCGCGGGAAGGCGAGGCCGACCTCGGGGGCGGGATCGGCGTCGGCGAGGCCGATCTCGTGGAGGGGGACGGGGCGGCCGAGCTTGGAACCGATGGCTGCGGCGATGAGGTGGGGCGCGGCGCCCTGGGGGATCATGCCCTTGGTGACCCAGCGGGCGACAGAGGTCTTGTCGTAGCGCAGCGTCAGGCCGCGCTGGGCCCCGAGGTCGTTGACCCGGCGGGCGAGTCCGGCGTTGCTGATGCCGGCCAGCGCGAGGAGGGTGCCGAGTTTCTCGTTCGGCCCTCGGTGTTCCTTGATGGTCATGAGCACTCAGCACTCCTCGCCGGACGCGCGGCTGCCGCGTACGTGGTCACATCGCGCCACGCCACAACACCCCCTCGACGCAAGAACGGCCGCCCCGACTCCTCTTGTGGAGACTTCGGGGCGTTCGCAAACTCGGGTGCACCCAGCGTAGTTCGCCGCATCCCGACCGTTAAGAGCTGTTGTCCCGGATGGCGAGATTCCTGCGCTGCCGGAGGGCCGGCGCGGGGCACTGCAGGTGGCGCGTGCTCCCGGCGTATGCGGCCGTGCGCCCGGCTGCGCGCTCTAGGCCCGGTCCGGCGGGAGCGCTTCCATGGTGAAGTGGGTCGGCCCGCGGCCCCCATTAGCGGCTTTGGGGGGGTTCAGGCGGGCCAGGGGGCTCCGCCGCCACAATCCCCGCGGGCGGCGGACCGGTCCGGGAGGCGCAGCCACGCCTCCCGGACCGCGGCATGCGGCGGCTCCGCAGGGGCTCTTACAGGGGCCTTAGCGGGCCGTTGAGAATATTTCTGCGAGGTCAAACATTTTGGCGTGAAAGCGACGTTTCAAGTCCGTAAAGATGTTCGAAGTCGCTTTTCCGGTACGGGAGTTGGGCAGCTCCCGCTCACAAGTCGGCCGGGTGGCACCCGCGTCGGCAGGTCGACAGGTCGCTTGTTGCTGCCCTCATACACCCCTTTGCGCCCCGCTCCGTGGCAGCATGTTGCCCATACGGAAGCGGAGGCGGCGATGCGGTGGTTGGTGGGGTGGAGCAGCGCCGCCGCGGCGGAACGTACGGTGATGCCTGTCGGGGCGCAAATCCTGTGGGGTGATCCGGATCCGCTGTGGGCGGTGGGTGACTGGCGGCCGGACGAGGTCCGGCTGATCGAGGCGGAGCCGCGCAACGGCTATCCGACGAATGCCAACGGCGGCGGCGGGCCCGGCAGCAACGGCCGTAACGGCCGTAACGGGCATGATGCTTCGGGTTCGATCGCCCGGCTCGCCGTGCTCGGGCGATGTCATGCCTCCGACAGTGAGCTGCGGGTCGGCCTCTTCGCCGCGCGCGGCGGGGCGTTGCGGCATCTGACGAACTGGCCCGGCAGCTACACCGCCGTGCTCCAGATCGGCCGCCGGGTCACCGTCCTCGGCGATCTCGCGGGTGCCCGGCCGGTCTTCCACACCCGCTGGGCGCACGGCACGGCCTACGCCACCGCCGCGCTGCCGCTGGCCGACCTCACCGAGGCCGCGCTCGACGTCACCCACCTCGCCGCTTTCCTCGCCTGCCCCGACTCGCCCGAGGCGCTCGGCGACGGCACGCCCTACGCGGGCGTAAGACGGGTCCCGCCGGGACATGCGCTGATCCTGCGCGACGGCGCCCCGCAGATCGCCGACTACGAACCCAGCGCCTCCCTCGTCGTCGGCGCCCCGACCGCCGACGCGGACCGCGCGATCGCGGGTGTGCGCGACGCCCTGGTCGACGCCGTACGCGCCCGGCTCTCCCAGCCCCGCTACGTACCCGAGCCCGGCGAGGACCCCGCCCCCGGCGTCGGCGCCGACCTGTCCGGCGGGGCCGCCTCCGCCACGCTCGCCCTGCTGGCCGCCGGACTGCCGGGCATGCCGGGCACACCGCTCGGGCACGGCGCGGCGTCGGGCCAGCGGCTGCTCGCCGTCACCTTCAACGACCTCGCCACCGGCGGCGGTTCGGGCACCGCCGAGCTGGAGCGGGCGCGCAGTATGGCGGCCGACCCCCGGCTGCACCATGTCGTCGTCACCGGCGGCGAGGAGGCCCTGCCGTACGCCGACCTCCTGGACAACGGTCCGCTGACGGACGAGCCCGGCCCTTCGCTGGTCATCGCCGAGCGGCACCGGCGCCGGCTCGCGGCGGGCGGTGCGGACCACTTCGTCGGCCACGGCGCCCGCCAGGTGCTCGACGCGCACCCCGCGCGCCTCGCCGACCTGCTCATGGACCGCCACCGGTGGCAGCTGCGGCGGCCCGCGACGGCACTGGCCCGGGCGGACGGGCTGTCCGGGCGCTCGGCCCTCGTCCCCTTCACCGTCTACCGGGCGGCACGGCGGCTGGCCCGCACGAGTTATCAACAGGGTGTGGAGGACGCCGCCGCGCAGTTGATGGAGCGGCGCTTCGACGGCCCCTTCGCCGGTCCCGGCGGCGCCCTGTCCGCCTCCCTCGCCGCCCTCACCTGGTGCCGGCCGGGCCCCGCCGCCCGCTGGCTCACCGGCGAGGCCCTCGCTGAAGTATCGGTTCGCCTCGCCGACGCCGCCGCCCGCCCCGGCCCCGTCGGCCGCCCCGGCGAACGCCGTGCCCGCGCCGTCCTCGCCCGCCACGCCGCCGACCACCGCGTCTTCGAGCAGGCCGCGGAAGTGCGCAGCCAGCGGCTCCACGCACCCTTTCTCGACAACCAGGTCGTGCGCGCATGCCGCGCCCTGCCCGAGGCCCTGCGGGTCCAGCCCGGCGCCCGGGCTTCCGTACTCCGTGATGTGCTCGCCGGGGCCGGGATCCGGGACCTCCCGGCGGGCTGGGGCGCGAACTCGATGGCCTCGGCGGCCGTCGCGGGCCGGGCCGGGCTCCGGGCGGCGGTCGGCGATCTCGTCGACCTGTTCGACGCGCCGCTGCTCGCCGACGCCGGGCTGATCGAGGCCCGGGTCGTACGGAAGGCCTTGCGGGCCGCGGCGAGCGGCGAGGCGCTGCCGCTGGACGGCCTCGCCGATCTGGTCGCCACGGAGGTCTGGCTGCGGCGGCTCCTCGCCCGGCGCGGGTCCTGCTGGACGGGCACCGCCGTCCCGGAGCAGCGCGCGGTGGCGGGCGGCGTACACCGGCTGTCACTCTGAGCTTGGTTCCGCCCGGACTCCCGGGGTTTCAGGCAGGGGCAAGCCGGGGCAGAAACCCAGCGCACGCAGACCGTAACGCGCCGCACCGGAAGGGTGGTGCCCCCGTGGAAACCGCAGACGTCGCCGTGATCGGCGCCGGAATCGTCGGCATGTCCACGGCGTACGCGCTGACGCAGGCCGCCCCCGGGACGACGGTCACCGTGCTGGACAAGGAGGACGGCCCGGCGCGCCACCAGACGGGCCGCAACAGCGGGGTGATCCACAGCGGGATCTACTACCGCCCGGGCTCGCTCAAGGCCCGGTACGCCACCCAGGGCGCCGCGGAGATGGTGAAGTTCTGCACGGCGCACGACATCCCGCACCGGGTCACCGGCAAGCTGATCGTCGCCACCGAGCGCGAGGAGCTCCCGCGCCTGCACGCCCTCGTGCAACGCGGCCGGGAGAACGGCATCCCTGTACGGGAGCTGGGCGCGGCCCAGATCGAGGAGTACGAGCCGCACGTCACAGGCCTGGCGGCCATCCACGTGGGAACGACCGGCATCGTGGACTACACGGCCGTCACCAGGACCCTGGCCCGCCTCGCCACCGAGACCGGCAGCGCCCGCATCCGCTACGGCACGCAAGTACGGGCCATCCACCGCGACGGAGCCGCCGTCATCGTCGAGCCCACGACCGGACCGCCGGTCCGCGCCCGGGCCGTGGTGAACTGCGCGGGCCTGCACAGCGACCGCATCGCGCGCCTCACCGGGGACGCCCAGGACGTACGGATCGTCCCCTTCCGCGGCGAGTACTACGAACTGGTGCCCGCCCGCCGCGGGCTGGTCCGGGGCCTGGTCTACCCGGTGCCCGACCCGGCCTTCCCGTTCCTCGGCGTCCACCTCACCCTGGGCATCGACGGGGGCGTCCACGTCGGCCCGAACGCGGTCCCGGCGCTGGCGCGCGAGGGCTACCGCCGCCGGACGGTCCGGCCCCGGGACGTGGCGGACACCGTCACCTTCCCCGGCACATGGCGGATCGCCCGCAAGCACTGGCGTTACGAGACCTCCGAGATCCACCGGTCACTGTCCAAGCGGGCCTTCACCGCCTCCGTGCGACGGCTGCTGCCCGAGGTCACCCCCGACGACCTCACCCCGGCGCCCGCCGGAGTCCGGGCGCAGGCGGTGCTGCGCGACGGGACGCTGGTCGACGACTTCCTGTTCGCGGGCAGCGGCCCCTTCGTGCATGTGCTCAACGCGCCCTCCCCCGCCGCCACCGCGTCGCTGCCGATCGGGCGCGAGGTGGCCCGCCGGGCACTGGCCGCGGTGGGCATCGGTGCGGTGAGCAGCGGCCCGTAGGGCGGTGAGAAGCGACCCGTCAGCCGGTCGGAAGCGGACCGTAAGCCCGTGAGCAGCGGCCCGTAAACTGGGCGCACTATGTCCCGCACCCCCACGCCCCGCTTCGCCGGCGGTCCCGCCGCGCACCCGCATCCCGAGGCGCACTCCGAGCGCCGCATCCGCACCTTCCACCCGCGCCGCGGCCGGGTCACGACCGGCCAGGCGGCAGCCCTGGAACGGCACTGGGCGGAATGGGGCGTGGACATCGACGGCAGCACGCTCGATCTGCCCGCCCTCTACCAGGGCGCCGGCCTGGCGCCCGACGGCCCGGTCGTCCTCGAAATCGGCTTCGGGATGGGCGACGCGACCGCGCGGATGGCCGCCGCCGACCCGGAGACCGGAATCCTGGCCGCCGACGTGCACACCCCGGGGCAGGGCAATCTGATCGCCCTCGCGGAGCGCGACGGCCTGTCCAACATCCGGGTGGCCAACGGCGACGCGATCATCCTGCTCCGCGACATGCTGGCCCCGGACTCCCTCGCCGGGCTGCGCGTCTACTTCCCGGACCCCTGGCCCAAGGCACGGCACCACAAGCGCCGCATGATCCAGCCCGAGTTCGTGGCCCTGGCCGTCTCGCGGCTGCGCCCCGGCGCGACCGTGCACTGCGCGACCGACTGGGAGCCGTACGCCGAGCAGATGCTGGAGGTCCTGTCGGCCGACCCGGACCTCACCAACGCGTACGCGACGCAGAGCGGCTACGCCGAGCCCCGGCCCGCCTTCCGGCCGATGACGAAGTTCGAGCAGCAGGGCCTGGCCAAGGGCCACGTGGTGCATGACCTGGTCTTCACCCGTAACGCCCGCACGGCGTCAGCCCCGACCGCGTAAGGTCGATTGAGTGTCCTCGCCCTCGTACTCGCATTCGTCCGACCAGCAGCATCCCCCACAGCACCTCCCGGCCGTCCCCGAGTACCCCGCCCAGCCCCCGGAGCCCCCGGCCGGGCAGTGGCACTACAAGCCGCGCCGCCCGTTCTGGGAGAACAAGACCCTGCGCGTGGTCGCGCTCTTCACGGTCCTGGCGCTCTGCGGTGTGATCATCCTGGCCCTGGTCCGCCGGCAGACCGGCACCGAGGGCTTCCTCGTCGGCCTGGTGCTGGCGATCCTGCCCGTCCCGCTGCTCGGTGCGGCGTTCCTGTGGCTGGACCGGGTGGAGCCGACGCCGTGGCGGAACGCGGTCTTCGCCTTCGCGTGGGGCGCGTGCGCGGCGACCCTCGTCGCGATCCTGGCCAACGAGTACGCGACCCACCTCCTCGCCACGACCTTCACCACGACCCCCACCCAGACCGACACCTGGGGTGCGACCTTCGTGGCCCCGCTGGTGGAGGAGAGCGCCAAGGGCTCGGCGATCCTGCTCCTCTTCGTCTTCCGGCGCCGGGACTTCACCGGGATCGTGGACGGCGTCGTCATCGCCGGGCTCACCGCCACCGGCTTCGCGTTCACCGAGAACATCCTCTACCTCGGCTCGGCCTTCGGCGAGGACCAGGCCTACGGGACTAACGGGGTCTCGACGACCGCGGCGACCTTCTTCGTACGCGTCGTGATGACCCCCTTCGCGCACCCCCTCTTCACCTCCGTCACCGGCATAGGCTTCGCCATCGCCGCCATCAGCCCGCCCGGCAAGGCCCGCCGCTGGCTGGCCCCCCTCGGCGGCTGGCTGCTCGCGATGCTCCTGCACGGCACCTGGAACGGCTCCGCGTCCCTGTCCCCGATCGGCTTCCTCGGCGTCTACGCGACGATCATGATCCCGCTCTTCGGCCTGCTGGTCTGGCTCGCGATCTGGTCCCGCTCGCACGAGCTCAAGACCATCCGCACCCAGCTCCCCGTCTACGCCATGGCCGGCTGGATAGGCCTCCCCGAACCCGTGGCCCTGGGCTCCATGAAGGCCCGCGGCCTCGCCCGCGACCTCGCCCGCCGCACCCAGGGCAAGGACGCCGCCCGTACCGTCCGCGAGTACGTCTCCTTCGCCACCTCCCTCGCCTTCCTCCGCGCCCGCGCCACCCGGGGCGCCGCCGGGCCGGACTTCGCCGCGCGCGAGCAGGAGCTGCTGCACCACCTGTGGCAGCGCAAGTCCATCGCCCAGCCCGCGCTCACCCAGGCGGCCTTCACCATCCGGCCGCCGTACCCGCCGTCCCCGTGGGGGTACGGCCAGCAGGGATACGGGCAACAGACCTACGGCCACCCGCACTGGCAGCAGGGGCCCGGGTACGGGTACGGGGCGTTTCCGCAACAGCACCAGCCGCAACCGCAGCCGTACCAGCAGCCGCAGAATCCGTACGGCCAGCCCGGCCCTTACGGCCAGCCCGGCCCGTACGGCCCCTACGGCGGCCGTCACCGCTAGGCGCTGCGCTCCGACGGCGCCGGGTGAGCCCCCCGTACCACAAGATCCTCCAGCAGTTCCTGGGTGGCCGCAGCCACCGCCGCCACGGCCCGGTCGAAGGCCTCCCGATTGTGCGCGGCCGGCGCCCGGAAGCCGGACACCTTGCGTACGTACTGCAGCGCGGCCGCGTGGATGTCCTCCTCGCCGGCCTCGGGCATCACCGGCGGGCGCAGGGTCTTAATGCTTCGGCACATACCTTCAGTGTGCCGCGCCGGTCTGACAGCCGGGGGCCGTCACCCCATGCGCGGCCGACGATGCCACCACCAGCCGTGCGCGGCCTCGCCCGCGAGCCATTTCTCGTCCTCCACCGTCAGGGTCACGAACACCCCGTCGACCTCCCCCACCGCCTCCCTGAACAGCGCCTCCACCGGCGCCGCCAGCCCGTGCGCGTACTCCGGAATCCGGTCCCTGGC
Organism: Streptomyces sp. NBC_01537; assembly: GCF_045040445.1. NCBI lineage: Bacteria > Bacillati > Actinomycetota > Actinomycetes > Kitasatosporales > Streptomycetaceae > Streptomyces > Streptomyces sp. NBC_01537. Next base: position 4,274,183 of record NZ_CP109392.1, read on the forward strand.
CCCCAGCCCCTCCCGGAACTCCGCTTCCGTCCACCCCCACCCCGCCTCGATCCGCCGCACCAGCGCCTCCCACACCGCCAGCACCCGCCCGGCCGCCTCCCCCTCCCCCACCGCCGGGTCCCCGTTCCCGTACGGCGCCTTGCGCAACGCCCCCAGCGCCGCCTCGAACCCCTCCACCACCGGTGTCCTGATCTGATTCTCCGTCATGCCTCGGACAGTAGGGCAGGCCTGAAGGCTCACCGGGTTGCGCAGCCGCCAGCTGTGCTGTGTCCTCAATCGCCGGACGGGCTGAATTTCAGCCCGTCCGGCGATTGAGGACGGAACCGGCCACCCGACGGAGCCCGGTGAACCATTCCGGTCACCGCCCGGGGCGCGGCACGGCCGGGAACTCCCGTTCGTTGGGGCTGAAGGCCCACGTAAAAACCCAGGGGAGCACCATGAACGACACGCTGGACGAGGCAGCCGTCCCGGCACCGGCAGAACCCGCCGCGGAACGACGGAAAGCCCGGTTCGGCAAGGAACTCCCGATCCTCATCCTGACCGCCCTGGTGCTGGCGCTGCTCATCAAGACCTTCCTCCTGCAGGCCTTCTCCATCCCCTCGGACTCGATGCAGAACACCCTCCAGACGGGTGACCGGGTCCTGGTCGACAAGCTCACGCCCTGGTTCGGATCCACCCCGCAGCGCGGCGACGTCGTCGTCTTCCACGACCCGGACAACTGGCTCAAGGGCGAGACCTCCTCCACCCAGAGCAGCAACGTCGTCCTGCGCGACGTCCAGTCCGCCCTGAGCCTCGTCGGCCTGATGCCCTCCGCCAACGAGAAGGACCTCATCAAGCGGGTCATCGCGGTCGGCGGCGACACCGTCCAGTGCACCGCCGGCTCCCCCGTCAAGGTCAACGGCGTCGCCCTCGACGAGCCGTACATCTTCCCGGGCTCCACCCCCTGCGACGACTACTCCGTCGGCACCGTCACCGTCCCCAAGGGCAAGCTCTGGGTCATGGGCGACCACCGCAACTACTCCGCCGACTCCCGCTTCCAGCGCCTCCAGGGCAACGACGGCGGCTTCGTCCCCGTCTCCGACGTCATCGGCCGCGCCATCGTCGTCGCCTGGCCGGTCACCCACTGGCAGACCCTGTCCGTCCCCTCCACCTTCGACCAGCCCTCCCTCGGCGCCGTCGCCGGAGCCCTCCCCCTCACCCTCTGGTACCGCCGGCGCCGCGCCGCTCTCACGCCCGAGTCCGAGTAGCCGCCACCCACCCCGGCAGCTCCCCGAGCCCCTCCACCCGTACGTCCGCGATCCCCTCCGGGTCGAACGCGTTGACGTGCGCCCATGCCCCGCGCCGCACCAACGCCGCCTTCAGCCCCGCCTTACGCGCCGGCACCACGTCGTTGTCGAGCCGGTCCCCCACGTACAGGATCTCCCCCGCCTCGTACGGCACCTCCGCCACCACCCGCTCGAAAAACGCCACGTCCGGCTTCTTCACCCCCCACCCCTCACTCGTGGCGATCAGCTCCACCGGCAGCCCGCACCGCCGCAGATCCCCCTCCGCCCGCACCGGCTGGTTCCCGGCGATCCCCACCCACACCCCCATCTCCCTCAACTCCTCGATGCACCCCCGCACATCCCCGTACAGATCCTCCGGCCCGAACCGGTCCCCCACCCCCGCCGCCTCGCGCTTCGCGGCCTCGGCCCGGACGTCGAAATCCGGCCTGAACACCCGGAACGTCTCCCAAAGGTGCTGCCCCCGCGCCAGCACCGCCCCCTGCACCGCCGAGAACGTATGCCTCGGCACCCCCATCCAGTCCGCCCACCCCGCCCAGACCGACGTCTCGTCGACCAGCGTCTCCCCGACATCGAAAACCACCGCACGAATCATGACGAACCCCAACTCCCCAAACGATCTGTAACACTTCGACATTTCACCCAAATCGCGGGACAGCTCCTCCTCCCGCCTGCAACGATCTGACTCTCAATCACACCGGGGGACACATGACCATGCCGACCAATCCCACCCCACCCGAAACCCCACCCACCAACGGCACCAACCCGCACACCAACACCGGCTCGGGCAATCAGATCCACATCAGCACCCACGCCTCCACCGCCCCCGCCTCCTCCCCCAGCTCCTCCGCCCCCGCCCGCGCCGCCGCCCTAGGCACCCTCTTCTCCGGCACGGCCGCCCTCATCCTCGCCGCCGCCACCCTCCTCGGCCTCACCGGCGGCGCCGCCCTCCAAGCCAAAACCAACGTCCTCCCCCTCGGCAACCCCGCCCCCACCGTGACCGCCACCGCCACGGTCACCACAACCGCCACCACGACCGCGACGGTCACGGCCACCCCTGCCGCCAACAACGCCGAAGCCGTAGCCACGGACACCGCCGGCACAACCACCTCCGGCACCCTCGCCACCACCAACGACGGCTGGCTCGTCTTCTACCGCGGCACCGAAACCGTCGGCTACAGCGGCATGAACTTCGGCGTCAAGCCCCCCACCTCCAACAGCGGCGGCGCCGAGTTCCGCATCGGCGGCACCGACGGTGGCGACCCCTACATCGAGCCGGTCTACGACCACACCATCGTCCGCCTCACCAAGGCCGGCACCATCGGCCCCAAGACCTGCAAGTCCGAGGCCACCAGCCACCCTTCCCAGTACAAAATCATGCCCATCCAGGTCGGCTACAGCTACTGCCTCTACCTCCAGACCGGCGGCAACGGAAACCTCGCCGTCCTCCTCACCACCCAGGAAGTCACCAACAAGAGCCTCGAAAACAGCACCGCCCGCTTCTCCGTGACCATCTGGTCCGAGCCCGGCGAGTAACCGCCCTCCAGCAGCCCCGGCCACCAGACGAATGGCTCCGATGTACCTGGTCCCGTCTGATCGTCTCTGCTGGCCTGGGCCCATGGCGGACGATCTTCGCAGGCATCATGGAAGCTCTACCTCGAAGGAGTGCTGCCCGTGAGACTGGTTTCCGACTCCGTGTTCGGCGAAGTGGATCTCACTGCTTCGGCGAAAGAACTGGCCTGTTTGGCAAGTGCGGTGGCCGAGGGTGACGGGTTCATCAGCTCCACGTCTCCATTGGACAGCGGCGCCTTGGCAGGGATCGACATCAGGAAGGCTTACGGCCCGGGGGTCCGTATCGATCTCGACGCCCCGCGGCAGATCCTTGTGATCAGCGGCGATCCCACCGCCAGGGCGATCCTCGCCGACAATCTGCAGGCCATAGCCACCGCAGAGGACGGCGGCCACCTCCACATCGACTACTTCCCCGAGCACCCCTACCTCGTTGAAGGGTCCGTGTCCATGGTGGTCAACAGTCCCCATGGAGGCATTCCGCCCCGTGCTTAGCACCTTCTAACCCGGCGCACCCGGATGCGTACCCGGGTCGTGCCCGACTGCGACCGAATATGCGCCCACAATGGTCACCGTCGATCACCTTCTGAACCAGATTTACCGTACGTCCGCTGCCGTACCGGTTAGCCGGACCGGTCGGACGGTAGCAAGCACAAGATCACCGGTGAACGGCCGGACGCGTCCTCGGGACGGTGGACCTTCCGGCATGTTCCCCGTGTCCGCGCTTCTCTTTCAGGGGGTTCGATGAGATTCGCTCGATTACGCGCCTGCGCCACGGCCGGGACGGCCGCACTCGCACTGCTCGCACTCTCCGCCTTCGGCTCCGGCCAGGCACTCGCCCACAACCCGCCGCCCGCACCGCACTACACCGCCATCGACCTCGGCACCCTCGGCGGCACCGGCAGCTCGGGCTGGGACCTCGACCGCCACACGGTCGTCGGCGCCTCCGACCTCGCCGGCGGCATCGAAACCCACGCCTTCGCGTACGACCGGGCCACGCACCTCATGACGGACCTCGGCACCCTCGGCGGCAGAACCAGCCACGCGCTCGCCGTCCAGGGCCCCTACGTCATCGGCGACTCCACGATTGACGAAGGCGGCTCGTCGAGCGCCTACGTCTACGACCTCCGCACCCACCACATGACCGGCCTGGGGACGTTCGGCGGCAGCTCCAGCAACGTCACCGGCATCAGCGGACACTTCGTGACCGGAAACGCCCGAACCACCGGCAACCAGGGCTCCCACGCCTTCGCGTACGACCTGCGCACCCACGTCATGACCGACCTCGGCAGCCTGGCCGGCCCCTCCGGCGTCAGCACCTCCATCGGCATCTCCCAGGGCCGCTTCATCGCGGGCTACTCCGACATCCCCGGGGAGCCGTACCCCGTGCGGCACGCCTTCGTCTACGACCTCCGTACCCACGTCATGACCGACCTCGGCACCAACGGCGCCCTCTCCAGCCAGCCCACCTCCATCAGCGGCCATACGATCGTCGGCTACACCGAGCCGAGCCTCCCCACCTCCGGCGACACCCCCAACGGCTTCGCCTACGACATCCGCACCCACGCCTGGACCGACCTCGGCGCCGAGATGAACTACCGCCCCATCGTCACCGGCCACACCGTCGTCTCCTCCAACCGCGGCGTCGCCTACACCTACGACCTCTCCACCGGTACCCTCGCCCCCTTCCGCCCCGGCCTCGGCCGAACCAACTTCAACAACGCCACCGGCCCCTTCGTCCTCGGCGACGTCTACCCCGGCTCCTTCGGCTACGTCTACCGCCCCGACACCGGCCAGTTCACCGAACTCCCCGCCCCCGGCGGCCTCCCCTCCACCGCCATGAACGCCGACAGCCACGGCTCCGTCATAGGCAATGGCGCCACCCCCGACGGCTCCTACCACGCCACCCTCTGGGTACCGCAGCACGGCTGACGCCCGGACTGGTTGCGACGGTTGGCTGGGTCGCGCGAAATGACCAGGCATTGACGACGCAAATCGTGTCAGGATGCTCGCCATGTCTGGTCGCGCACTGAGCTTCGGAGCAATGGCGGAAGCATACGAACGGTTCCGGCCGGGCTATCCCGTAGAGCTTTTCGACATGGTGATGGCGTACGCGGGTCAGCCGGCCGGGACCGCCCTCGAGATCGGCGCCGGGACAGGCAAAGCGACCCGCCTGTTCGCTCAACAGGGGGTCACGGTCACCGCGACCGAGCCTGACGGGGCCATGCTCGCCGAGCTGCGCAAGCACGTGCCGGCAAGCGTCAGGACGGTGCAAGCCGCGTTCGAGGACCTGCAACCGGGCGAGACGTACGGGCTGGTCTATGCGGCAGCAGCCCTGCATTGGACGAACCCGGAGGGCCGGTGGTCACGCATGGCCGCGCTGCTGGAGCCAGGCGGCGTGTTCGCCTCCTTCGGCGGGCCGATCCAGCTGGCTGACCCGGACGTGGCGGAAGCCGTTCGCGCGGCACGAGCACCGTTCTTGGAGAGCGACGAGATTCCGTCCCCGGACGGGACGCCTCCGGGGCACGACATGCAGTGGCCGGGTACGGAACTTCGACGGTCCGAGTGGTTCACAGGTGTTCAACAGTCCGTGATCGAACGGCGCTTGACGATGAGTGCCCGCGATTACGTCGGCCAGCTCACGACCATCTCGGCTTATCTCGTATTGCCGGCCTCGGAGCAGGAGCAGGTCTTCAGCCAGATCATGCAGGTACTGCCTGAGACGGTCGAGGTTGCCGCCGACATCACCGTCCACCTCGCGCGTCGGCGCTACGAGCAGTAGTACCCGCCATCCGAACATGCCGTGACCGACCGCGATCGCTGGTCGCGCGTGAGCTCCACATTCGGCGAGACAGCGACGGGGCATAGGACAGCCGGTGATGATGAACCGGTGCCGATGACTTTTCCCTCCCATGCCGCCGCCGTCATGCCGCTCAAGCTCATACGGCCCCGCTGGTTCGACGGCGTCGCGCTCGTGGTCGGATCCACCGCTCCGGATCTGCCCTACGCGGTAGGGGCTCCGCTGCCGACCTACGGCCACACATGGGTGGGGCTCGCCTTGTGGGGCGTTCCGCTGACCATGACTGCGGCCGTGCTGATCCGCTGGTCGGCGCCTGTCGTCGCCGCCCATCTGCCGGGATGGTGGCAGGAGTACGGAGTCCTGGGATGCGTACGCCACCCCTGGTACGTAACAGCGGTCTCGGCCTGGATCGGCGCCGTCACCCACCGGCTGTGGGACGACGTCACCCACGACAGACTGGCAGGGACCTCGCTGGGCTTCGCCGCACTTGGCCGACCTGCGCTGCCCGGCATCCCCTGGTGGGAAGTGCTCCACACCGCCTCCAGCCTCCTCGGACTGATCGGCTGGATCTGGGCCACCGTCCACATCGGCCGCCACGGGCTCCTCCGGCACTGGCACGGCCCACCTCCCCAGACCGTCCGCCGCCCCGCACTCTTCTGGGCTACGGCGGCCGCAGCCCTGACCATGGGCACCGTTATCTCCGTACTGCTCCCCGACGGGCGCATACCGATCGTCCTCGGCGCACGTCTCCTGGACGTCTTCGCGGGCGCGTTCGTGGTTGCCGCATCCGTCATCCGCCTGTCGCCGCACACCCGTCCCGGGCCCTGCCCTCGGCCGCCATCTCACGTGCGCCCACCGGCTGTTCCGCCGCAGGCCGTAAGACCTGAGGATCAGTGAGGTCTCTCAGTCGGCAGCCGGCATTGGTCTCGGGCGTAGCCGCGATCCGCCTCTGGTTCCGATCACGACCCTTCGGGCAGACGCTGGGCTGTCCGCCAGCGCGGGGCCTCGTCGTCGGGGACGTCCGGGGAAGCGAAATGGAACGGCACTCCGAGGTGGTCGGCCAGGCCCTGCCCCGCCTCGGCGGCAGCGGTGCCCGGCGGGGGCCCGCCGGCGCGGTGGTGGACGGTCGCCAGGTGGCCTTCCGCGGCTGGGTCGTCCAGGACCGCGACCAGCAGCACGAACCAGTCATGGACCGTGTCGCCGTCCCAAAGGGCCTCGATCGCGGCCACCCGGCCCGGGAGGGCCGCGGCGCGGGCCGTGAGTGAGGGGATGTCGAGCGGATCAGGCGCCCTGCGTTGCACGCGGTCGCCTAGTGCCTCGTAGCGCGCGTGGACCACCAGTTGCGCCTCGCGCAGGCCCAGCCCCAATGGGCGCAGGGCCTCCCACACCGCCTTGACTGCTGTCAACTGGCGGTCGTGCAGCACCTCCGCGTCGACCTCCCGGCGGGTCCCTTCCTCCAGGTAGGCCCACCAGCCGCTCACTGGGCCGCCGAGCGGGATTCCATGGCGTGCGTCATGACCCGAGGTTACGCGCGATTCAGCCGATGACCGTGAGACGACCATCCGACGTCATGAGTTGCGGAGTGCGGTACTCCAGCGCGACCGTCTGTCCGTCGGCGACCTGGACGGTGATGCCGGCCGCGCAGCACCGGGCCTTGAACAGGTACCGGAAGAAGACGTTGACCTGATGCGAGCCAGGACTCAGCGGTATGAAGCGGCCGCGCCAAGCACCGGTCTGGGCCTTTCCATCGACCTCAACCGTCAGGCGTATGAAGTAGAGAAACACCTGCATCGGGTTGTGGCGCCCCTGTACGGAGATGCCTGTCTGTGTGGACACGTTGCCTCTTCCTGTCTGTTGATCTCTTCCAAGAGTGTGCACGGCGGCAGACCAGGCCGAGTCAGCGGCACCGCAGCCGGGACAGTAGCCCGTCCTGCCGCAGTCTCCGTGCTCATGTGAGCCGTCCCCCAGGCGCAGCGGTGCGCAATCTCCTGTCCGCCGCCGGGCAAGTCTCCCAGTCGTCCTGGCAGGAGACATAGGGGGAATTACGCAACTCGCTACGCAACTTTCAGCGACGGCCACGGCCCAGCCCCGGTGCCCGCTGGCCACCCCGGCCTGACCCCGGATGTCAGACACTGAGCTTTACCGGTCCTTGAACCCGGTCACAGGGAGCACACCGACCCCTCAGGTAGCGTCAGATGTTTGGCAGCAGCAAGCAACGCGACACGGGGCTTCTACAACGGAACCTACGATGAACTACAACTTCCTCCTGATGGGGCAGCCCCGGTCCGACACCATCGCGACCGCACTTGCGGAGTGCCTGCATGTGCCGGTCGCCGAAGTGGACGTGGCAGATGTCGATGGCGATCCGGACGCACGGAACTGGGATGCCCTTGTGTCCTGCGAGTACTCCATCTTCCACGGTGACGTATCCATGGCCCTTGATATCTACGCTCTGGACGATGTAACCAACCCGCCGACCGAGGCGGAGCTGGGCCTGTCGTTCGCGGCCCAAGTAAAGGCAGTCGTCCTGTACTCGCCCACGGAGAGCGAGATCAGCGCCCACTGGCTGGCAAGCCCCGAGGGCATCGTGACCCGGGCCCGCGTCGTCCCGCCAGACGACAACCTCGCGTACACGGTCGAGGCCGTCGAGACGCCCATCCAGCAACTTCCCCGTGCTCGCGTCATGCACCTGCCCGAGGTGGTGCGAGAGCAGCGGATCGAAACTCCGGTTGCCGACGCCTTCACCACCGCGTTCGAGGCTCTTCCGTTGTCCCAATATGGAACGACCGATCCAACAGCGATCACAAAGATCGCGGACACAGCACGGGACGCCCGCTCCTATCTCGGCGCATGGGAAAAGCTCGTCCAACGGATCGCATCAGCCTGGCAGCCGTCCGGCTGGTACCCGCTGGAGTTTTACGTGGAGAGCCTGGAGTACCGCGATCAAATCCAGGGCTTCGCAACTGTCCTTATGCCTGCTGCCGCTTCCCTGCTTGCAGGTGCACTGGAACAGCTTGACCAGCGGTTCAACGAGTTGACCGTCGAGGACACGGAGGGGATCGTCGAGGCGGCCTCGAAGGCCCCCGTTCCTGCTGAAGGGCGCGCCTGGTGGTGGCGTCGGCGTCCGGAACCTCTTCCGTGGACAGATGCGTGACTCCGACGGACCGGGAGAAGAAAGGTCGCATGACGTACAACTTCCTCACCGTCGACCCCATCACCCCGGAGGCCATCGCTGCGGCTCTGGCCAAGCACCTGGGCGTAGCGGTGAGCGAGGTCGATGTGGCCGATACCGACGGCGACCCCGACGACCGCAACTGGGATGCCCTCGTATCCTGCGAGTATTCCGCGGTCCTAGGGGACGTGAACCTGTCCCTGGACATCTACGCTCAGGACGCTGTGGCCCATCAGCCGACAGAGCGCCGGCTGGCAGCGGCCTTTGCGTCCGCCACGCAGACAGCCGTGCTGTTTCCAGCCGAAGAGTCCCCTCCAAGCGCCTACTGGCTGGCCACTCCCGAGGGAGTTGTGACACGGGCTCGCCTCCTGGCCTCTGACGACGAGCAACCGGTGTACACCGTCGACGCGATCGAAGCCCCGGTGCCGCAGCTCCCTAACGCCGCACTGACCCGAATCCCGGAGGTCGTCCGCGAGGCGCGGATCGCCACGCCCACGGCTGATGCCTTCGCTAACGCTCTCGCGTCTCTTCGGCAGCTCCCGTCCGGATCTCCGGATCCTGCCCTGTCCGAGGAGCCCGGCAGCCCCGCTTGGCACGCCTGCACCCGACTCGGGTCCTGGGAGATGCTGATCAGGCAGATGGCGGCTCAATGGGCACCGTCCGACTGGTATCCACAAGACCTCTACCGGCACAGACTCGCTTCTCGCGACGGACTCGCCGAGCTCCTCGCAAAGCCCCACGACCGATTGCCGAAGAACGCAGCCAACCTGCTCCAGGACTCCCTGGAGCAACTGGACCGGCTGTTCATCGAACTGACCATCGAGGACCCCGAGCACCTGCTTGCCCAGCAGCTGGCAGTCCCAGGAGAAGACCCCGGGGCACATGATTGGTGGTGGTATCGCCACCCCGATCCGTTGCCCTGGTCGTAGCACCGAACCCCGGCGCCGATCGCTGGCAGTCGCGCTAGGGCTGCAAGGCCGCCGCCGCCAAGGCCAGGAGGACAACCGCGCACCCCCATCGGCGCCAGCCACTCCACGAAGAAGGAGCCGACCACCCCCGCAACCGATCAACCATTCGAATGAATCCGTCCATCCAACCTGGCTATATAACTCTCCGTGAGCGAAAATCGACGTACGGGGCCCGGCCGGAGAGGCCGGATCTCATACGCACGGGGGGGGCACCATGACCATCACCGACGTACCCATCACCTCACCGCTCTCGGCCCCGGAGACCCCGGACGAGTGGGCCACCTGGCTGTCCGCTGCCACCCCCGGCCCCGACACCTCTGTCCTGCTCCCTCTCCTCGACCCGGACCGTCTGTCCCCCGCCGGGCGCATCGACGCCCTCAAAGCCCTTGAGCGTCACGCCGGTTGGATCGATGCCCAGCAGGTACGGCTCCTCGCCTCACTCGACGCCGAACCCGTCGACCCCTTCCCCGACTTCCCCCAGCCCACCCCAGACGAGCGCCGCTGGGACTTCACCTGCGAACAAGTCGCCTGCGCTCTCCGCCTCTCCAACACCACCGCCGCCACGCGCCTGGGCACGGCCCGCGCCCTCGCCGCCCACTTCGCTCCCACCCTCGGCCTCCTCGAACGCGGCGACGTGCACTACATGCAGACCCACGCCCTGGTCGAAGTCACCAGCAACCTCGACACCCCCACCGCCCAACACGTCGAAGCCCTCGTCCTCGACAAAATGCCCCACCAATCCGTCTCCGCCACCCGCAAAGCCCTCCACCGAGCTGTCCTCAAAGCCGACCCCGATGGCGCCGAAATCCGCCATCAATCCGCCCGCGCCAACCGCCACGTCAGCCTCCGTCCCGACCTCGACGGCATGTCCTGGTGGTCCATTCACCTCCCCGCCGAACAAGCCGCCCAGATCCAGGCCTCCGTCGATGCCCACGCCTCCGTCCTCAAGCGCGACAACGACCCCCGCAACCTCAACCAACGCCGCGCCGATGCCGCCTTCGACCTTCTCGTCAACCACTCTGTCCAGTCCGACGGGACAAACCCCACCAGCCCCACCCCCAGTCGCTCCGCCCCCATCGTCCAAATCACCGTCCCCTACGACACCCTCATCGGCACCGCCGACCACCCCGCCGACCTCAAAGGCCACGGCCCCCTCACCGCTGGCCAAGCCCGCGCCCTCGCCTCCCGCCCCAACAGCATCTGGCGCCGCCTCCTCATCCACCCCACCACCGGCACCCTCATCAAGACCGACCCCACCACCTACCGCCCCACTGCCGACCTCACCCGCCACATCACCACCCGCGACCCCCTCTGCACCTTCCCCTCCTGCCGCATGCCCTCCCACCGCTGCGACCTCGACCACCTCATCCCCTTCGGCCCTCCCCAGCACGGCCCCACCACCCCCGACAACCTCATCCCCCTCTGCCGACGCCACCACCTGCTCAAGCATCGGGCGGGTTGGCGCGTCAAGCGGGAGCCGGACACGGGCAAGGTGAGGTGGACAGCCCCGACTGGGCACGTGTACGCGACCGAGGTCGCTGACTACCGAACCTGAGCTGACGGGCGCCGTCGCCATCGATGTCAGTAATTCGCAAGCCGGCACAATGAACGTGTGCCCGCTGCCCCCTCCTCCCCCAGCGTCTCAGCCCGCATGAGCAAGCAGGTCAGCCGAGACACGACCCCCGAGTTGGCTGTTCGCCGCCTGCTTCACGCCTCCGGGTACCGCTATCGCCTTCACACACGCGTCCCCGGCATGGCACGCCGCACGGTGGACATCTCCTTCGGCAGGCTCAAGATCGCGGTCTTCCTGGATGGCTGCTTCTGGCACGGTTGCCCCCAGCACGCGACAAGCCCGAAGACCAATGCCGAATGGTGGCGCACGAAGCTCAACCGAAACATGGCTCGCGATCAAGAAACCACCAAGCACTTGATCGACGCCGGCTGGACGGTCCTCCGTTTCTGGGAACACGAGGCCCCCGACGTCGTTGCCGCCCGCGTCGCCGCTGTGATCGCCCAGGCCCGATCCACTGGCTCCGGAGGCCGCCGTACTTGAGTGCGGCGGCCTCCGTCGGGAAGTGCCCGCCAGCCAGGATCGGGGTGGTCAGCGCGAGAAGTAGCCTGCCACGCTCCCGTCCGGAGTGCCGATCAGTGCCGCGCGGTCGAGCAGGGTGTTGTTGGTCTCGCAGCTTGTCTCCGGGAGTAGCACGCAGGCGTGGCAAGCGGCGAGGTTGAGGCTGTCAGCGCCGCTGGCTGCGGACTCCATGCAGAGCGGATCGTTGGAGCACCACTCGGCGCGCCGCAGCGCGGAGCGCAGGGCGACGTCGAGGCGATCGGGTTCACCCTGAGCGACGATGCCTCCGAGACTGCCTGCGGAGTCGCTGGTGGCGGTGTAGATGAGAATGCCAGCCATGTCCTCGCCGACGTAGAGACGCTCGCGCAGTGCTGAAGCGGGGTAGCCACCATCCAGGCTCCACTCGTTGATGAGGACATGGGCAAGGCTGTGGAGCAGCAGGTAGCGGGGCGAGACCGGCGAGACCGGTACGGGCTTGTCCGGGTCAGCGGCCCGCTGGTGCAGCAGCATGTTGTGGTTGTCCCGGATCTGTTCCGCTCGGGAGAGAGGCCCCGGCAACTGCTCCCAGACCTTGAGGCGAGCGGTGTCCAGCCGCAGAAAGACGCCCTCACCGCTCACCTCGACGGCAGGAAGCCAGTCGAGCTTCTGGGCGGAGAGCGGTGCTCGGCGGCTGGCGTCGTCCGCCGAGCTTGGTTCATCGACTCGGCTGAAGGTCTGCAGAGCACGGACCTCGCGCAAGCGCTTCACCAGCATGATCTGGTCCAGTCCGTGCTGTCGACGCAGCTCCGAGGTGTCGGTGACGGGAGGCTCGCAGACGAAGCTCTGAAGTGCTGCCCCTTCCCGTTCCGGACACTCCTCCTGGAGCCTGAGGTACTCGTCCTCGTAAATCGTGTCGCGGGCCGAGGTCTCCACAAGGGGCTCTTCGTCCTCCTTCTTCAACTTCTCCACGAGGGCGATGACCATGTCTGCGGTGTGTTCGGGGTGATGCGCCAGGGTGTTGTCGAACCGCAGAATCGCCCGGATGCCGTCCGGAGTCTCCTCTTTCAGCTTGTGGTAGATAGGTGCGACGAGCTTGCTGAGGCCGTCACTCCACGGCGGAATGGACAGCGCGGAGTGAATGACAGGGAACCAGACCGATGAGGAACCACGCTGAAGGGTGCGCGGTGGTTCCTCACAGGACTCCGCAAGCGCGCCTTTGATCCATGGGCGCTTCCCTGAGCAGCGGACGCCGAGGTTCTTCAGCGCCTGTCTGCGGAACGCGCCCTCCATGGACACCTCCTTCGCGCCGCAGCTGCAACTGATCAGCACAGCACGCAGTGAGGCGGTGGAGCCGTCGGCACGCAAACTCAGCTCGCCCCCGCAGAGCCCACCTCCTGCGTGCTCGGTGCCCCGATGGACCCATTTCCAGTACGGGAAGTCGTCAAGGTGGCCGTGGGCGCAGGCCATGACGAACCGGGAAGGGACAAGGTCCTCCTGGCAGGTTGAGCACTCCGCCTTGCCAGCCAGCGAGTTGAACTTTCGGAAGTGCTGGAGTGCCTTGCAGTCCGGGCATGAGTACATGAGGGGGAAGCGGGCGGCCCGTACACCGTCGGTCGCCAGATCGGGATCGGGCGCCGGAGGGAGTCGGAAACCCTTGACGCCGAGTGGCCGGGACAGTCTGTGTTCCCAGATCCATGTCGCTTGCTCGACGTTCCAGGAGTCGAGGCCGGAGACGATGAAGGATTCGTTCTCCACCGCGATCATGGCGCCGACGCCGTAGGTGGTGATGAGTTGGGCACGGCGGATCTCGCCGAGCTTGCGCGCGGTCCGGACGGGGGCGGCCCCCATGCCGCGGCGGGTGCGGGGCGGGAACGGGCTCATGGTCAGGACTCCAGGAAGAAGGTGGAGGAGGCGTCGACGTCGCGCAGGCTCCACAAAGTGGGCTGGCCCGCTGCCGTTGAGTCGTCGTCGAAGCCACTCAGCAGTGCGGGGATCCTGCTACTGCGTCGAGCCTCGTAGACCAGGTTCGGATTCACGCCCGCCTCGACCTGCCACCAGTCGACGAAGCTGTCGAATGCGTGGGCAGTGGCTTCGGCCTCCTTCGGGTCGACCTCGGCCACGCGGGCGAGAACGATGGGGCGGACGAGCGCGTTGAGGTCGTCGACGAAATCCTCGATGTGTCGTGCGGCATCGTTGGGGCGGGCTACCGGAAGCAGGATCCGCGCGAGGGCCACGATCACGGCGTGCAGTCCCCGGTCGCGAGCGCGGGCCGAGAAGGGAGTGACACTGGTGGACTCCACCTCCCGGTAGAGAGCGGAGTGGAATTGCAGAAAGCTCTCGTAGTGGGAACGGTCGCGCGAACGGGTCGAGTTGAGCATCACCGCGACCAGACCGGGATGGCGTCGGCCTACGCGGCTGGTCGCCTGGATGTACTCGGCGGTGGTCTGCGGCTGCCCCATGACGGCCATGAGGCCGAAACGGTCCACGTCGACGCCGACAGAGATCATGCTGGTGGCGAGCAGGACATCCACGACGTCCGCCATTGGCAGATGCCGTTCCGCGGCCTTGAGCCGCTTGGGGATGTCGCTGGCGTTCGCCCTGCTGCTCAGCTCCGTAGGAGCCTCTATCGCACGCGGCTCCTGGCCGTCCCGCAGAGCCAGGTATTCCACCCGGTCCTGGACGTCGTCGAGCACCTGTAGTTCGGCCGCCGACAGCAGGCGCAGGCTGTTGAAGTAACCGACCAGGGTCCAGTAGGCATCTTGCACCTCCGGCAGAGCACCGCAGGCGGCGGCGCGCTGAAGGAGGACCGCGTAGACCCGGACGAGCAGGGTCGCCTGGCTGGTGGTGGAGGTGAGCAGTCCGACGTAGCGCCGGGCCGCCTTACGATCCCTGGGCGTTTCCACAGCGAACCAGGAATCGCGTGAGTCCAGCCCTCCCGGGGGGAATTGGCTGACCTCGCGGTTGAACAGGCGCTTGCCCTGGTCGTCCGCGCGACGGATGGTGGCGGTGGAGGCAATGATCTTCGGTCGGTCGGCGAGAGCGTCGACGGCGGTCTCATAGAGCCCCGTGAGGGTGCCGAGGGGGCCGGAGATCAGATGGAGCTCGTCCTGGACGATCAGTTCGGGCGGCTTGGTGTCGTCGTCTCGGTCCCGGTTGAACAGGGCGGCGGTCGCGGGTCGCCACGGCATGGAAGCGAACTTGTCGACCGTCGCAATGACGAGCGTGGGACGGGCGTGGTAGACCGCCTCGTCGATGAGGTGAATCGGCAGCCCGGAGTGAAAGGCGCAGGAGGTTTCCGGGCAGCGGATTGCCATACGCGTGGACGCCTCCTCGACCTCGTAGTCGCTCGCGTCCAGGGCGGTGCCGCACCAGGGGCAAGCGTGCAGTTGGACGGGGTTCTCCTTCTGCAACGGCTTCCCGGGGTTGGTCCGAAGCTCGTTGAGCTTGGTCGCCGCGGCCTCCAGGGTGTTCGGGGTCGCGGACCTCCCGACCCACATGCCGATAGAGATCGGCTCGCTCCCCAGGGCCTTGGGGTCAGCCACGCGCAATTGCTCCATCGCGCAGATCAACGCGGCGGCGCGCTCGAACTGTTGGAGCGTCAGCAGCCGCAGGGTGTACCGCATCAGTACGGTGACGCCGGCACCCGCAGCCCCGTCGCGAATGCGTCGCAGGAAGGTGGTGAAGGCGATCAACCCCAGATACGCCTCGGTCTTGCCACCGCCCGTGGGAAACCAGAGCAGATCGGCGATCCTGCGGTCGTCATGGTTGGCGTCGACGATGCCTTCCAGGCACAGCAGCAGGAAGGAGATCTGGAAGGGACGCCACTTTCCCTTCTCCGGAGCCGGGGCCCCCGGCTTTCCGTCCTTGATCCAGGAGGTGCGGGCACGCTGATCCGCCATGGCGAGGTTGGCGAGCCGGAACGCCTTCATGATCTCCGGCCTGTGCGGGTCGGCCAGCAGGTCCACACCTCGGTGCATCCGTCGCAGGGTCTGCCGGCACAGGACGAGCTGCTCTTGCGCGGCCTCCGCATGTTCAGTGCCGCTGAGACCTTCGGCTCCTGCCGTCTCGGCTCCGATCCACTCCTCATAGCCGCGCAGCAGATCACGAAGCGCGGCGACGACCTCGGCGACAGGCTCGGTGCCCAGGCCCTGCATCGTCAGCCTGTTGTCGTCGATCTCCGGATTGGAGTCGGTCAACAGCACCTCGTGTGAGGGGACAAACTCGGTACGGACGGCGGCAACAGCGGCGCGCCTACCACTGGAGGTACCGATCGACGGCGGAGCCCAGTCCCAGTGGGCCGCACAGCCATGCCCCGTCGCAAAGCTTGGGGCATGCCGGTGCAGCAGTCGACTGAGCGCCTGCTCCTTGTCCACGGCGCCTAGCGCAGCGGGACGCTCCACGAATGGCGCGGAGCGGCCGTCCGCAGGCTTGACTTCCAGGACCGGCTGGTAGAAGCAGTGTGCATCGCGAAGGTCGAACTTGCCCACCGTCAGGCTGTTGACGACGGTGGCGGTCACCGTCACGGTCCCGTGCGGCTCGGCTGCCGGGCGCACCAACACGCGCAACTCCAAACCGGGGTGGAGGACCACGGGTTCGTGCGAGCGAGGGACTGTCACATCGACGGTGATGGGCTCCAGCACCAGCGCGGTGCGCCGCCAGTGCTCGCGCTGATCCTCAGTGCTGCGGATCTCGGTTCGGCGGGCCGAGATCGGATTGCCCTCGGCATCCTCGGGGGCATACATGGCGGCCTGCACTGTCAAGGCGATGCTGCCGCTGATCGCAGGGTCCACCGCGAAGGTCAGGCCCATGGAGGAGGGCCTGCGGGTGTTGGCCAGCGCCACGCCGAGGTCCTGGGGTTGCTCCTCGCTGTCCCTGCGGGAGGCGAACGGTGCCTCGTCCAGGCCGTCGTTCTCGGACTCCGTGGCGGAGATCTCCGCTCGGGTCTCCTCGTCCTGGGACTGGGGGAACAACACACCGATCGGGTAGACGGTAATCGGCGCGTCGTCCTTGAGTACCTCATACTTGCCGCCGACCGGGCCGAGCAGATCGGCGCGCAGGGAATCGAGCAGGATCTCGCACAGCTCGTAGTGAGCCTTGTACTCCGGTGTGCTCACGAGTAGCTCTCTCCCTGGGGCATGCTGTCGTCGGACGGGGATTCGGCGGCCTCGGCGGCCCAGTGGAAACGTCCCAGACCACTGAGTCGGGGTGCGAGCCAGCAACCGTGCGCGCCGAGGCCAGCGCGTTCTGTCGCAGCGGTGCTCCCGGCGACGCTTTCCACTCCGTCCAGACGTAGTCCGGTGATGAGGGCGGGCCAGGTGCGGACCTCCCAGTTAACTCCTTGTCGCAACAGCCGATGTAGATCCTGCCGAAACCGTGCGGAAACCTCACCGATCGGATGTCCGGCGTGGACGACGGCGTACGGCGGGGTCTGGTCGTCGGCGACCGGCAGCCGGTGCAACAGCCGCAGTTCCACGGGGGCGTTGGTTCCGGCCTCGTGACGCAGGTATTTCTGCAGCCCCACCGGATCCTGGTGGATGCCATGTACCCCCGGGGGGTGCTCGTGGGACACGTCCAGGCCAAGGGCCTCCATGCCGTTGCGGGCCCAGGACTTCCGTCCGGCGACGTACCAGCGGTCCAACCGCTGGTCCTTGCGCAGCAGCCAGGTGACCGGGGCATCGAGGCGGTAGAGGTCGTCGCGGGGGCGGGTCATCGCGACGTACAGAAGGCGGGCCTCGGCGGGTGGGTCGTAGTCGTACTTCTTCTTCGCTGTGGGACGCGGCGCGGTGAGTACAGCGGGCTCGAGGATCAGAACCCGGTCAAACTCCAATCCCTTGGCACGGTGCACCGTGGAAATCACCAGCGGCGAGGGTTCGGGAGCGGTGAGTTCGTCGGGGAGCCGTTTCTCGGCCACCACTCGGTGCAGAGCCGCGAGATCCAGCGTCGCGCGAGGGCCCCGAGCGACCTTCCGCAGGGACCGCCACAGTGACTCGGGGGCGCTGCCCGTGGGGAGCCCCAGATCCGTGAGCGACTCCGCGAACCGTTCCTGGGTGAGGCTGGAGGAGGCTGTCGCAGTGAGGAGACCGGCGATCCACGCGGGCGCCGGGCGGTCGCGGGTCGAGCGTTGCAAGCGGTGCGGGACGTCGGCCTCGTCGAGCAGTTCGGAGATCCGCAGTGCCTGGCCGTTGTCCCGACAAAGGATTGCGGTCGTGCCCGGGAAGTAGCGAAGGGATTCCTGGACGAAGCTGTCCGCCAGGTCTCCGAAGTTCGGGGCCTCCATGAGCAGGGCTCGCAACTCCCTATGGATGTGCTCGGCCGCCAAGACGGCCTCGGCCTTGTCGGTGGGGAGTCGCTGGAGGCAAGGACCAAGTGAAAGCGCGACGCGGGCTTCGTCCGTACGGGCCCGGAAATTGTCGCCCAGGTGCAACTCGACCAGGTCCTCCCCGTAGGAGGCTCGCACCCAGTCGAGGAAATAGTTGGTCTCAAGCGCCCGCTGCTCCGGATCCGAGACCTGGAATCCGTACACTGCCTGGGCGGCGTCGCCGACGACGGTAAAGCCGCAGTTACTTGAGAAACGGTCCAGCAACTCCTCCACCATTTCCCGGCGCACACCGACCAGGTCCTGAACCTCGTCGATCACCACGTGGGCGGGTGGACCCTGCTCCCCTACCTCGATCGCACCGCGCCCGATCGCCTCGGTCGCAGCCACGATGCGCTGGTCGAAGGTGCTCCCGCTCCAATCGGTTTCCGGGTAGGCCCGCGCCAGCAGCGACGCGGCCCAGGAGTCGAAGGTCTGGGCACGGACGCGCCGGGCAGCATCCCCATGCCGGTCGATACGCTCGCGTAGCTCCCGGACTGCGGCGCGAGAGAAGCTGAGCACCAGGATCTCGGCAGCCTCCAGTTCCTCCCTGTCCACCAGGGCGTCCAGGCGTCGGACCAAGGTGTGTGTCTTGCCCGATCCGGCGCCAGCGGTGACCAGCACGCGAGCGTCCCAGGGTTGGTCAACGACCAACTGCTGGTCGAGGGTGAGGCAATGTTCCTCCAGGTCCGGGGATGTCACTTCTCGACTCCCCACAGGTACTCGAACTTCGTGAACGCCAGCGCCTCGCCATAGTTGGTGATGTTGTCGCGGACGTTGAGGATCAGGCAGGTCTCCTTGCCACCGTTGCGCGGCCCGCGCAGCCCACGCCCGATCATCTGCTGGTAGATGTTCGCGCTGTAGGTCGGTCGGGCGACGACGACAGCACGGGTCGCCGGTGCGTCGAACCCCTGGGTGAGCACGCCGTAATTGGTGATCACCTGGATCTCTCCCTTGCGAAAGTCCTCAATGCGTTTGCGACGCTCGGCGGTCGGCGTCGCCGAGTCGATCGCCGCAGCCCTGATGTCGCGGTCGCCCAGTTTGGCGGCCAGGAACTTGGCGTGCGCCACGGATGTCGCAAAGACCAGCACCGGCCAGTCCGCAGGCATCCTGGCGATCTCATCCACTATGCGTTGGTTGCGGTCGTGGTCGTCCGCAAGTCGCTGCTCCGCGCCCTTGGGCAATAGACCGGAGAACTGTTCGGAGCGGCTCAGCTCGTCGGCACTGAGCTGGATCGTGCCACCCGTCAGTTCCCGGTGCCGGACCTGTGCGAGTACGCCAAGATGCTGCAACTGTTTGGTGGCGTCGGCCAGATCACCGTCGAACACACCCGTGTCGATCCGGTTGCCGAAGCGCTGAACCAGGCGACGGGTCAGATCCTCGTTATTTCGGTACGGGGTCGCGGTCAGCCCGACAAGGTGCCGGCTGGTCCGATTGTGGGTCAACCCCAGCAGTTCCAGGATCGCTGTGTAGCGGGGGGAGATCGCGACATGAGCCTCGTCCACGATGACGAGGGCGGTTTCCCGCAGCCAGGCGTAGTCATCGGTTCCCAGGCAGTGGTGCAGCTTGGCGTCCGTCGCCACAACCAGGTGGGGTCGGTCGTTCACTGGCGTCGCCTCGTTGGTCGACCAGAGCCGGCTGATGACCAGCGGGACTTCCGCGCCGACCTTCGACCAGACGAACTTCCAGCTCTGCACGGCCTGCTCGCACAGCTCCTCGGTCTGCGCGATCCACAGTACGGGGCCGCTCAGCCGGCCCTGCTCGCGGATCCAGCGGATCACGCCCTCGGAAGTCACCCGGGTCTTACCCGCCCCGGTCGGCAGGCTCAGCATGCCGCGCTGCGGCATCCTGTTGTCGAGCAGGTTGAAGAGGGCGCGAGCCAACTGCTCCTGATAGTCGTGCAGGGCGGGAAACTCGGACGGGCCCTCCACCTCTATGCGAGGATCCAGCGCGGGAACCCTGGCTCCGGCGAAGGAGTCGGGGAATCCAAGATCCGTGACGAACTTCAGAGCCTTGGGCGAGCCGGTGAAGGAGCTCGGCGCGACAGCAGGGAAGTCGACGGCCAGATCCCGACCATGGATGCGCAGGATCGACTCACCGTGGGCGTTGAAAGCCATCTCCGCAATCCGCCGGATATTCGGCTCGGCCCCGCTCTCGTTCAGCTCGCTGGCGAGGAGCCCAGGGGGGAGCTCCCCACGGAGCTGGTCCTCGCCGACCAGCAGGGCGATCTTGTCGATGACACTCTCGGCCTCACGCACTTCCCGCAGCCGGGCCTGGACCTCCTTGTTCTGCTGCTGACGCACCTGAAGCTCGATCACCTGTCGGCAGCCCGCAGCGCCGATGTTCCAGCCGAACTCCTTATCCGCTGCAATCAGAACCTCCAGGGACGTGAGGGAATCCAGTACGAACAACGTCTGTCCCTGCCGCACCGCTGTCAACGGGATCATGGTGCTACCCAGCGGGGTACGGATGGTCTGCTCCAACTCCGAACAGCGCAGGACCTTCCGGTTCTGGGCGGCGTTTCCGACCCGCTGCCGCAGAGGCGTGAACTCATCGACAAGGACGGTCGCCGGACCGTTGGCGACCTTGCGGATGTTCTTGCTGATGACGTCGGCGACCTTGAGCATCCCCCATTCCTCGATCATCTGCCGCGCGGTCGCTGCATCGGACTTGTCAGCGACCAGCAGAGCCGGCAACTGCTCACGGATCAGTTCCTTGTAATCGGTCTCGTTGGTCGCGACGGCGATCTCCCCGTCGGGGCGGCTGCCCCAGGACGAGCCGATCCGACAACGGGTGGAGATGCCTTCCGGGAACGGCATGCCGACCCTGAGCAGCAGGGCGTAGGCACGGCCGACGAAGGCGTCCTCTTCGCTCACGAGTACGCGGTCGAGCAACTTGCCCCAGCGCTCGGACGGAACTTCGTCCGCCACGACGGGCATCCGGAGCCTTCTGGCCTTCTCCGGGCTGATCTCCGCGACAGGCAGGACGCCCGCGTACTCCTTGAGTTGGGGACCGACCGCCTCAGAGATCCTGGTCAGTCCCTGCGAAGTACGCACCCGACCGTGTTTCTTCAGCATCCACCGCAGGGGGGAGGAGACAGTCGCTCGCGTACTGCTCTGCGCACCATACTGCCTGGTCCAGCTCTCCACCATGCCGGCGTCGGGGAGCGCTTCGACGAACGCGGCACGGCCTTCCTCCGACAACAGTGGAAGCAGGTGCAGTGGACCTGCGGGGGCCGCTCCTTCGAGCGCAAGACGGGTGCGGCTCGGGCGGGGCGCCGACGCGGGCAGCCTGCGGAGGTAGCTGTCATGAATGGCTTCTTGATATTCCTCGAACCATGTCTCGCCGTCCGGACGGTGTCCAGAGGATGGCCGGTCCAGCAGCCCGAGGTCTCGGAACACCGGCTTGTCGTCGCCATGGAAGTCGAGGTCCACCGCGATCGAGTCGTCGCGGCTCCCATCCGCGGGAACAACAGGTCCGGGAAGCAGGCAGTCCCGCATCAAGCGGAAGCGGCCGTCCACGGTCCGGACTTGCAGGACGCTGCGAGGGTTCGGCACTTTCGCGCGTATGCGATCCACCTGTGCATTACCGCCCGCGCTGCGCAGAAGCAACCAGAACTTCGACCAGGATCGGCCGTCGTAACCTGTGAATCCTTGGTCGAGCACGCCCTGGAAGCGACCTTGGGCGTCCGCCACCCGGATCCCGACGGCATGCAGGTGGCGACCCATCTCCGGCCGGTCCGAGATTCTCGTGTCCACGTAGACCATGTCGTCCCGGAGCTCGTCCTCTGACGTCCGGTGGTACACCTTGCCCGCGCCAGGAGCGACCATGCCGTGGGACTCGGTGAGAACGATCCGTGCCTGTCGAGCCGCAATCGTCAGCGGAGATTCCGCAGCGCCCTGCCCGGCCCGGTCCTTGGTCACCATCGCGGAGAGGATACGGATGGCGTGACAGGAGGCTTCGGCGGAGCCGTCCTCGACGAGTGCTTCGAGCCAGGTCTTGACGTCTTCCGTCTTCTGTTTACTCTCGCCGAGGATGTGCTCCATCTTGCCGTGCCGCAGGTCGGTCGCGTCCACTGAGCGGTGGACCCAGTTCCAAGGACGGCCCGGGTATTCGGCCCAGATCGCCAGCCACTCCCGGTCGAGGCCCCTGGGATGGATGTTCAGATCCCGGGGAACACGCAGCTCGCCATTCTGGTCGGGCAGGGAGGGGCGCTGTGACGCGGCCTGCCAGACCTGACGCAGAAGGTAGTCGTCCGCCCAGTTGATGAACTCGTTCGTTCGGCCCGGCAGCAGCGGAAGGTAGGCGGCGGGGTCCTCCGCCGGTGCCAGTTGGGGCAGCGACTCGATGACGAGACGTGCCGCGACTTGGAGCAACTCCCGGTTGAACGGGCTGCCGTCGAGCAGGTTCTGACGGTCCTCGTTGGTCTTCCACGCGGCGTTCAGATAGCCGGTCAAGGACACCGGATACTTGGTGGGGAAGAAGGACCAGAACTGTCCACGTCCCGGGGGGACAGTGAAGAGCCCGTCCCGGAGGGTGTATTCGGGCACCGCCCAGGAGATGTCGATGACGCCCCGGTCGTGCAGTTCTCCCGCGCTGTCGCGGGCCTCCGCCGTGGGAACGTGGGCAAGGCTGTAGACCTTCCAGCGGCTGGTCTCCGGCTTTGAGCCTTTACGCACTTCACGAAGAGTGCGATGAACACCGTCGTTCTCGACTGTGATGTCCCGCTCGACAGGAGGCAGGGGGCGCTCGTCCCGGAGCAGGACCTGGCCGACGTGGGCAGAGAAGAGCTGGAAGCCCACGGGAAAGGCATCGGCGCTACGACCGTCGAGGTGCTTGTGGCCGGAGATGTCGTGTCCCAGACGCTCTGCCGCCCCCTCCAACAGCGGCAACCTGACGACGGTGGTGGCCCACTTGAGGAGACCGTTCAACACCGGATCATCACGGCGCTCCTGCTCGACGTCGAGTGGGCGAGCCATGCGCAGAACAGGCGTGTCAGCGTCCAGCGTGCCCCCTGCCTTGCCGAGAGCCTTCGCGATCTCCTCGGCTGACCATGTCCTGTCGAAGCCGAAGCTGCCTGTGCTGCTGAAGAACTGGGGAGCGTCGCTCACCGAGAGGACCGACTTGACACCCACCCCGAAACGACCGATCTGACCACCGCGCTTCCGCGAGACGCTCATACGGAGGATTGTCTCGGCGCCTTCGGGGGTTACCGGGGCGCCCTCGTTCGCGCAGTAGAGATGATCGGCGGTCAGCACAACATGGAGCTTTCCCCCGGGCTTTCCCCCATTACTCGAGCCGATCTCGTCCGCACCATTCTGAACGAGCTCGAAGAGCTGACGGTCGCCGTAGCCACCCTGCGTAATGCGCCGCTCATTGTTCGCGTGCTCTTGAACCAGCCCGGGGTCGACCCTATATGTCTCCAAAACGCGGGTTGACTGCTCCAGAACCTTGGCGATAACGGGGGAGGAAGGGGACTCGCCGGACTGCTGATCGCTCATGAGCGCCTACTTCACCTGGGAATCTTCAGTGTGAGAGAAAGGGGGCCGCCGGCTGGAGAGTTCCCAGCCGGCCGGCGACAAATGTGAGGCGTGAGTGTCGCATTCGAGAGCGATGCCCACCCCTAGTAACGAGGAATTTCAGTCATCGAACTTGAGCACGACGACATAGCGGACCGTCCGCCGATCCCGGCGAAGGCCCGGAGCGGAGCGGGGTCCGCGCGGCGGACCCGTCTTCGGGCCACGCCGTTCCACGATACGAAGGCCCCGCGACCTGGGGATCCGGATGACTACGACGACCTCCGAATCGGGGGCGTTCCTCTCCGCGCGCGCCCTCGTCTGCCCCGCGATCCAGGAGCAGAGCTCTTCGAGGGAAATGCCGTTCATGGCCAGGATTTCAGCCCGAAGAACCGGATCCTCTTCAGAGCTGTACATCGCCTGGATCTCCCGCATGCGGTCGTCGTCGAAACGCGTCATGCCCATCCCCTTATGGCAGCCGGTGTGAAAGTTGAGCCGAAACGTTTTTCCCGTCTCAGCCTCCGTGCAACGTGCAGGTAAAATCTCCGCGCAACTTCCACCATCCGGTCGCAGGGCAGAGCTCTGCGGGGCGGTAAATATTTTGCATCGGTAGTCCACTCAATCCCCCCGGGGTTCGAGTGAGCCAGAGCCTAGAGCCAATCCATCTCTCTCGGCAAGCGGTTCGAGCAACTTCCCAAAAACAGATGCCAGCCCAACGAGCTTGCCACGTAAGGAGAATGACCCGTCGTCAGGAATAAGCCTGGCACATTTCGCGGAGCCCTTCAAGGGACTTCCGCTTCCCCTTCCGCGTAAGATATCGGACGCTGCGCATCAAAGTGTGGCAATCGCCCCAACTTGGGGCAATCTTCGCGCACAATCGATAGTCCACCGGCGAACAGGCTCCCTCTGCACGCAGGGCGCGCGCATCGACATGTCGCACAACCTAGGGCATGTCACTGACAAACACGTCTGACCAGCGGATTTCAAAGAACGGGGTCCACTAGCGCTCACCTGGGACCGAAGTGTCAAGTTTTGTTTGACACCCAACGTCGCGTCAATCGCCCCTGGTAGGATCACCTCCCACAGGCAGGCCCAGCCCTGTCGCACGGGATGGGGCGAGGGTCCAGTAGGAGGAGTCGAATCCATGCAGGACGGCGAAGAGTTCGGGCCCTGGCTCGGTCGGCAACTACGCCGCAACGAGATGAGCCAGGCCGAACTCGCCGAACGACTGGGCCTGACCCGTGCGGCCGTGTCCGCCTGGATCACCGGGCGAGCCCAGCCCCGTGCCGAGATGGTGCGCGAAATCGCGTCCGTCCTGGGCACCGACATCGCCACCGTGCACAACCGCACCACAGACGCCGTCACCGCGCGTCCAATCCAGTGGTACCACCGCCCCGCCCACGCCGACGGGGGACGGGAGTTCGGCAACGCAGCTGCCTTCGCCTTCGACGCGGACCTCGCCGTCCTCGCTCGCGAGACCACGCAGAACAGCCTGGACGAGCGTCTCGATCCCGAGCAGCCAGTCCGTGTCCGCTTCACACTGCACGAGTTGACGGGCGAACACTTCACCACGTTCTTGGATGCCTTGAAGTGGACCGAGTTGGAGGCGCATTACGAGGCTGCCTCCGGATCCCGGCAGAAGGTCGGCCGGGTTCTGGCTGAGGGGCTGCGGGAGATGCGCGAGACCAACTCGCTCCTCCTGCTACGCGTGGACGACTACAACGCCTCCGGTCTGACCGGACCCGAGTACGAGGACGGCCGCTTCTCCGCCGTGGTGCGCCGTCAGCTCGACAGCCACAAGACAAATGCCCGTGCCGGCGGCTCCTACGGCCTCGGAAAAGCCACTCTCTGGGCCACCAGCCGCCTCGGGCTGGTGCTGATCAACAGCACTCTCTCGGAGAGCCACGAGGGACGCACCGCACGTCGCCTCGTCGGACGCCTCGATCTTCCCTGGCGTGAGGTGGGCGGCGCGCCGTACGCAGGACCGGCCTGGCTGGGCGAGCCCGACACGGAGAAGGACTACGAAGGAGTCTCCCGTTCCTGGTGGGCCGATGAGAACGCAGCTTCCACGCTCTGGTTGGAGCGCGACAGCTCCGCACCCGGAACTTCCTTCCTCATCGTGGGCGCCCACGATGCGGCAGGGGACACCGACAGCCTCCAGGACATGCACGACAAGCTCAACGCCGCGCTCTCAGACAACTTCTGGGCGGCGATGACCTCCGGGCGCTCCACCACTGCGCTCCTCGAAGCCTCGGTCCGCACGATGCGCAACGGGGCCGTTGTAATACCGGAAAAGCGTGTGGACCCGCAGGAACGCCATCCCGCCCTGGTTCGCGCGCTCAAGGCCTACTTCGATCACGAGACCGTAACCGAGATCACCGCCGTCGACCAGGTTGCGGTCGCGAAGGTCCCGCTCCTGGTCCCACCCCTGCGCGAGACGGGCAGCCGCGGCAAGGGCCTCGTGCACGAGGCCGTCCTCCTGGTCACCCCGGCCGATGACACCGACCAACTGCACAGCCGGCTGGTCTGCATGCGCGGTAGCCGCATGACAGTGACAACCCGCCGCCCCCGCGACCTCGGCATGGGCGTGGACCCGTTCCAGGCCGTGCTGCTCGCGGGCTACGCAACGGGCGTGGACACCAAGGACGTTGAACTCGCCGAGGCATTCCTTCGTGCCTCAGAACCACCTGAGCACGACCGTTGGGACAGAACCGAGGAGCTCGCCGCCACTTATGCTCGCGGCGCACTCACTCGGATCACCGAGTTCCGGGCCGCCATGGACACCGCGCTGCGCGGGCTGGTCGGACGCCGCCCGGTCCAGGAGGCACGTGGCCCCGAGACGCTGCGCAGTCTCTTCCGCCTGGACACGCCGTCCGCCGGGGCAGGCCGCCGAGCGGACGGTCATCCGACCGTCCGCAGCATCGACGGTGAGGTGGACGCGTCGGGCGCCTGGTCGCTCCGGGTGTTCCTGAAGGTCCCGCAACGGGAGGACTCCTGGCAGCTCGCCCCGATCGCCAAGTTCGACGTGCGATCGGGAGGACGTCCGACGCTCGACTGGGCCACCCTTACAGCCGTGGAGAACTGTCGGATCGTCGACGGCGTGGTGCTGGTCGATCCGAACGTTCGCAGCGCCACGTTCAGCGGGGTGACCGCGACAGGCAGCCATCCAGTGGACGCGCACATGGCGGGCGTGACCGTCGATATTCAGAAGGCACGGGGGACCTCCGCATGAGCACCATCTACCCCTATCCGACACTGATCGGAGAGATCGATGTCGATGTCGAGCGAGTCCGGATCGACAGTAGGGCGTTGCCCTACTCCATGATTTCCAGGCCACAGCGCGCGGTGGCCCTGCACGAGGCGGAGCGCAGCAACTGGGACGAGGGCACTCTCGACCTCCGGGTGACCCTGCCCGCACTTGAACTCGCCGACGGCCCGTGGTCCGAAGTGGCCTGCATCGCGATCGTCACCGAAGGATCCACCAACACCCGTATCGTGCGCCGCCTGCAACAGGACAGACGCTCCGGAACGTGGACCGGCTCCGTCCCGGTATTGCGCACCATGCACCGCGACCGTGCCATCCTAAACGTCAGCGCTGTTGGGACAGTGGACGGCGTCGCCGGACGCACCATCGGAACGGCCGACGACGCGTGGGTTATCGATCTGCTGGCGCGAACCCCGGTACGGCAGCGCGAAATAGAGATTGTCGAACTGGACTTCCGCGACGGTCCGCAGGAGTGGCTGCGCCCGTTCAAGGACGCCCCGTGGCTGGTGGAGACGACCGGCGACATGCCCACGATCCTCCTCAACAGCTCCTTCGAGGGCATCACCCACCTGCTCAAGGGCTCCGGCAGTCTGCTGGAGAAGGCCACCGCGGGACTCGTGGCTGCACAGATAGCCGACGAGGCATGGACAGCCATGTTCCACTCTGCAGTCAGCGACCTCGAACTGGACGAAGTCGGCACCCCGTCCGTCCCGAATGGGTGGCGAGGGTCCGTGCTCAGGGCGATGATGCCCGACATTCTCCCGGGTCTCTCCCTGCCAGACGCACTGTTCGAGGTGCACAGCCGACGCCTCGCCGGTTACGGGTGGGCCGAGTTGCAGTCGCAGATTCATTTCGCCGCTGCCCGGCGTGCTCAGGTGTCCAAGAACCTCACCACGGCTGTCCGCGCCATCGCTCGCTCCCAGGAGGGTACGGATCGATGAGTAGTTCATCCGGCGCCGACACGCCCGACCGCATTGCGTTGCTTCCCGGAGCTGTCGCATCCAAGTACCTGACGCGCGGTGCGCTGACCGGGCAGGAGCAGCCACCCCGTGTCGCGCTGCTGCGCGCGAGCGCGCCGATCGCGGATGAGTCCGCGCGGTGGCACAGTGCTCCGTTGCGTGACCTCCTCGATGAGGCGATGCGCAGGTTCACCGACGCCCGTACTCAGGCGGACGCCTGGCTGGCCCCGCGGCTGCACGCCACCCTGCGCATGTCCCGCAGTGAGGCAGCGGATCCGGCGCTATGGAACTTCTGTGCCCTCCTTGTCGCTCCCGACTACGTGATCTGGCGGCACCGTCCTTCGGCGGTACAGAGCGACGGTACGCCCGGCCCGACTCCAGCCGCACGATTCACCGGCGCGCATTACGTTCAGGCGTTCGCCCGGCTCTGGTGGGCCGCCGAATTGTTCCGGGACGGCAAGGACTACCGTCCGGCCGAGATCGCCTGCAGTAACCAGGACATGCTCAACACCGCCATGCGCCTGGACGCCATCGACCACCGACCCACGGCTCTGGCGATGGTGAGCGTGTTGGAAGGGCTCGCCATATCGGGGGTGGCTCGACTCGGCGACCGCGTCAACGCACTCTGCTCGGCCGTGAACGCTGCCGGCAGCACACTCATGTACGAAGTTCTTGCCCCTGACGAGTTGCCCGACCAGGACGCATTGCATGACTGGATCGAGGACGCCGACTCGGTTCCAGCTGTCCCTTGGGACCGGCTCCCGGACGGACCTGATGACGGATCGACTCGTCGGACATCGGTCGAAACTCTGAGTCGGCTCTTCGAGAAATTCCATGCGAAGGCCCCGTTGCGTGACCGCAGCTCCCAGGGATCGCGGCTTCACTGACCTTCACGGCCCAGGCACGGACCTCTTCGAGATGTTCCTGTCGGGGCCCCGGTTCAGTTGTCAGGCAGCCCAAGTCGGGCGCAGAACCCAGGGTGGTGAGGCAGGGAGCGGGCCTGCTGACGGGCTACCCAGCGTGAGACGTCTCCAGCGCGCTTGCGAGTTCAGCGTCGAGGCCCAGCGCGGCGGCGAGGACGTGCATGCCGAAGCGCGGTGGAACGGCGTTGCCGATCTGCTGGGCGATGACGCTGCGCACACCGTCGACACTGGCGTCATCGCCGTTGCGTCGCCGCCACGGGTAGTTCGCCGGAAATGTCTGCAGCTGCCCCAGCTCGGCCAGCGAGAACTCGCCGAGCTTGTGCCCATTCCACTCCAGCTTGTTGCGCGAGCCCTTGCCAGTCACGGTCGCCGAAGGCTGATCGTGCCGCCGTCGCCCGCGAGCCTTCGGATCCCCTCCTGTGCCGTAGTTGGAGACCACCTCGAAGGGACCCCGGCGGGCCAGCACGTCGCCCATCGTGACCCAGCGTTTGAGCTTGGGGTCACCCGCGTCGCGCCGGAGGCTGGTGCTGTAATGGCAATGCGTGGGCGCGGGCAGCTTCGGCTCCTCTTGCAACGGCGCTCCCGCGCCAGACCAGCGCGCGATCATGATCGCCCTGCGGCGTGTCTGCGGCACGCCATACTGTTCGGTCCGTAGCACCTTGGGCTCCGCGACCTGATAGCCCTTGGTCCAGAGAATGTTGGCGAACGCCTTCCACACCGGAAGGACGGCCGGGACCTGCTCGAGAATGATCGCTTGATAGGGCGTCCCTCTGAGCAGCGCCTCGAGCGCCCACCGCAAAGGCTCCAACACCAAGCCTGTGCGGTCGTCACTGAGCTGCTTCAGCTCGTCGCGGATTGCTGCGAAGTCCTCGATGCGCGCAACCTCGGCGTACCGCTCGGCGAACTTCAACACCTCATCCAACGCGGCACGTCCCTCACCGGAGCCGGCCACCGTGAAAGTCTGACAGGGCGGGCCGCCAACCAGCACGTTCGCGTCCGGGAAGTCTGTTGGTCCGAATTCCCGCACATCTCCGCATCGCGTACGCAAATCTGCGGCGACGCGAGTGGCGCACGCGTCCTCGTCCCATTCGATTCCCATGACGACCTTCACGCCCAGATTTCGAGCGGCCACGTCGAACCCGCCCGGGCCGGCGAATAGATCGACGATCTTGAAGGTGTCGGACACACGCAATCCTTGCGGGATAGGGAAGGGAGCAGTTCTTCGTTCTGGCTGCCCCAGGTCACGGGCATTGAGCTGCCCCATGGTAGTCGGCGCCGAGGCAGCTCACACCAGCGTTCGGGTGACGACGGCATGCGGCCCGCTCGCGCAGCGGTCATGCAACCGCCAGGGCCTTGGCGATCGAGTGCCCCAGAACCTCGGCGACTGGCGGCGGCATCGCGTTGCCGACTTGTCGGTACCGGGCGGTCTTCTTACCCGCCACATACCAGTCGGGTGGGAAGCCCTGGAGCAGGGCGACCTGGTCCACGGTCAAGGGCATCATGCCGCGACGTCCGAGCGCAGGATCCCAGTGGAAGTCCGGGGCCGGGACGTCGTCCGCCACCGTGCCTCCGTCGACGCCCATACGGGCCCAAGACCTCTTGGCGCCCGATGGACCGAGATCGGGCCCACCGCGCTCCCACGACCCGCCGACGATCGTCGGCGCCACTCGGTCCGCCTGCGCCACCCATTTCGGTGCTTCCGTCCAGCCGCGCGCGGCCATGGAGTGGCTGAGAACTTGCCCGACGGTAGACGGAGGCTCGTGCACAACCTCGGGCAATTCGAAGGCGTCGATCAGGTCCCCCTTGAAGGCAATCAGAAGGCCCAATTCACGCTTCTGCGGCACACCGTATTCGGCGGATTCCACTACCTGCCAGCGAAAGCGGTAGCCGAGATGCTCCAATTCATCTTCCAAAATCCTGCGAGCCTGGGCATGGACCACTTTGGTCGCCAGATCCGGAACGTTCTCGATAAGCAGAGCCTTCGGCTGAACGGCATGCATGAGGTACGCCGTCGCCTTCAGCAGTTCCAGCTCCGGTGCGTCGTCGCGCCTACGGCTCACCGCAGCCGCAGCCTTCACCCGGGGCAGGCCGGCGGAGACGAGGTCCACGTCGTAGCACTGCGGATGCTCGTCGGGAAGGAACTCTATGAGGTCCTTTTCGAGCACGTGCCACTCCGGCCGGTTCGTCCGCAGCGTCTCGCATGCGACGGAGCGGTTCTCGATCAGCAGCACCGGGTCGAACCCCGCCCGCTCCAGCCCGAGCGCCGCGCCTCCCGCGCCGGCACAGATCTCCAGGGAGGTGAACCGGCGTCCCGCCCCGCTGGCACGGGCCGTACCCATGGTCGATCACCGTCCTTCCACCCTCGAACATCGGCTGACACGCACGGATCACCAAACCAGAGATGGCGAGAGGTGACGAGACGTCAAGCCATCCCTACGGGTCCAGCAACGGTAACGCCAACGGGGCCGAGACCGAGGAGCGGGAACTAATCAGGTCCCACGTTCTGCACACCCTGGCCGACCCACGGCTGACCAGCATGAGGCACCCAAGTCTGACTCGAAGTGCATCTGCGCACGATCGAGGATGTCATCCGGATCGCAGCCCCTGTCGGCGAGCCAGTACAGCAGGTCCGTGATCAGGGCTGTGGCTGTTTCGGCTACTGCGGGGACGCTGTGGATTGGCAGGACCTCCGGACTGCGCCACTGGAGGGCGTAGAGCTGGATGAGAGTTGTGCCTCGCTCGACTCGTTGCCGAACCAGGGATTCCTCTTGGGCGAGGTCCGGGCGGGAGAGGTCACAGCAGACGGCTTTGCCGGACACCGTGGAGACCGCGAACCAGCTATTGCTGATGGCCGCCACCAGGGCCAGACCACGTCCGGACTCTTCGCAGGAGTCAACCTGGCGACAGCGAGGAAGGACGGGGCTGGTGTCGTGCATCTCGATGCGGAGGTGGTCGGCGTCATCTTCTATCACCAGAGTTGCCGCGGATCCCTCGCCGACGTGCCGGATCACGTTGGTGGCGAGTTCGGAGACTGCGAGTTGGGCGTCGTCGACGATGGCGGAGGCGTCCCATGCGGCGAGCTGGAGGCCGACCGCTCGGCGTAGGCCCGCGACAGCTCTCGGCTCGGCTTCGAAGGGGAAGACGCACTGACGGCGGGGTTCGCTGACTCGGTAAGAGGGCACGGCTACCAGCCCCTTTCGAGGGTCACTAGGCGTACGCGCTCATTAGCGCTCTGCGAGCGAGTATTGCATGAGATGTTCCGCCATGTAACTTCTCACAAGATTTCTCTGGGTGAATCTGGTGGTGTATCAGCTTGGCGGGGACATAGCCTTGTTACCGCTGATCAAGCGGGGGCCGACGCCGAAGGGGAGTAGCTGCCATGACCGCGAGAGCCACGACTCGTCGCCGTCAACTCGGCGCAACTATGCGGAAGCTGAGGGCTCGCAAGGGCATGACTCTCGAAGAGGCCGGGGGTCTTGTCGGGGTTTCCAAGGCGACGGTGAGCCGCTATGAGACGACCGAGGGACCGGTCAAGTGGCCCATCGTCGATGCGCTGTGCCGCGAGTACGGCGCGAGCGAAGCGGAGCGCGAGGCCGTCGTGAGCATGGCCAAGGGCGCCAAGCAGCAGGGCTGGTGGAGTTCATTCGCGGACTCGATCCCGGAGAGCATGAATCTGCTGCTCACCCTTGAGGACGAGGCCACGCGCGAGGACCACTTCGCCTGCCTCTACGTCCCTGGCCTGTTGCAGACCCGTGGGTACAACGAGGCCATCCAGCACGCATCGGAGATGCGACTGCCGCCGGGGGAAATCGAGCGGCTGGTGGACATTCGCATGAAGCGGCAGGACATCCTCACCCGTCCGAGCCCGCCCCATCTG
This sequence comes from Streptomyces sp. NBC_01537, assembly GCF_045040445.1. Lineage (NCBI taxonomy): Bacteria > Bacillati > Actinomycetota > Actinomycetes > Kitasatosporales > Streptomycetaceae > Streptomyces > Streptomyces sp. NBC_01537. The sequence continues at coordinate 4,306,920 of NZ_CP109392.1, forward strand.
TGGGCGGTGCTCGATGAGTCGGTGATCCGTCGGGTGGTCGGGGGCCGGGATGTCATGCGGGAGCAACTGGCGCATCTGCTGACTGCCAATGAGGCACCGAACATCACCCTCCAGGTGTTGCCGTTCTCCAAGGGTGCGCACTCTGCGGCGATGGGAAGCTTTGTCATCCTCGGCGGAGGCGAGCCGACCTTGGACGTCGTATACGTCGACATCCATGTTGGGTCACTCTTCATGGAGAAGGAGGAGGAGTTGGCGCGCTACCGATTGGCGTTCGACTACCTGCGAGCGCAGGCGCTGGACATGACTGCCTCCTCGGCATTGATCGAGCGGGTCCGTGAGGAGCTGTGATGAGTGCGTTGACTCCGCCGGTGCCGCCGGGGGCGTGGTTCAAGTCCTCCTACAGTGGGGCGGGTACGAGTGAGTGCCTGGAGACGGCCGTCCTGCCGGACCTCGTAGCCGTGCGGGACTCCAAGGACGCGGCAGGCCCAGTGCTGACGTTCTCGCGGGGCTCCTGGAGCGCATTCGTTGCGTCGGTGGAGCAGGGGAATCGACCGAACGCGTAGTTCCTGTTGCAAAGTTGCCGCTTAAAGGTTCCTGCAACACCCCTGGGGGCGACCTTGTGTCACTGCCCTGCAACATCACGTATCGCGTGATCCCCGGCCTGCGTTTCCGGTGCATCTGAAGTCCAGGGCACCGGAGGTCCCGCCATGCGCCGAGTTGCAGAGTCCAGCCGCTTTGTCCCGGGCCGCCTGCTGATGGTGATGTCGACGGTGGCGCTCACGCTGGCCGCAGCCGCATCGCCTGCGTCGGCGAGCGCCGTCGGGTACGGCAAGGTCGCGGGCTACTGCTTCGAGGCGAAGGGGACGCAGATCTGCCTGCCGTCCACGACGATCGGGCACTTCATCAAGGGGTCGGGGCGCACCATCACCCGCGAAGAGGCGTCGATCCAGGACACGCTCGGTGCGGACACGGCGGGCGGGCGCTGGTGCAACTGGCGGATCGACTGGCGCTATTCGGACACCGACGGGCACACGTATCTGACCAGCCAGGGCCGGGTGAACCACAAGTGCGCCGATGTGAGCTCGATGGGCCGCATCGACACGACGCGGCGGACGTTGAAGCACTACGGAAAGGCATGCGCGGACTTCTACGCCGGCGGAGCCAGGCGCGGGACGCAGTGCCACAACATCATCGAGTAATGAGGCTGATCAAGGCGATGGGCAAGGAACTTCATCCCGTATGGCAGGGCAAGCTGGTCCGCTGGCTGCTGACCGCCGTGCTGAGCTTTGTGGTCGCGGGCGTCTTCGTACCCGTGTGCCTGGCGCTGCTGCCGGACAGCGTGGAGCGCTCGCTGTCCGACGGTGCAGTGGCGCTGCTGGTGCTGGGAGCGGGGTCTTGCCTCTGCGCACTGGTGCTGTGGAGGACGGCTTCGCGAGAGCGCGCCTGAGCCAGGCCTTACGGAAGCCCCGGAGGAACGGGGGCTTCCATCCACGCCCGCGTCCCGAAGGACGCGCACGCGCGGCTGGCGACTTCGGCGGCCTGGGCGAGGGCGCGGGTGAAGCGGTGGGTATCCAGGGGGGCGGCGTCGGCAAGGTGGTGGGCGAGGGCGCCGTGGAGGACGTCGCCGGCGCCGAGGGTGTCGAGGACGGGGAGGTGGGGGACGGGGAGTTCGCCGGTGGCGTCGGGGGTGGACCAGAGGATGGGGGCGGGGCCGCGGGTGATGGCGGCGTAGGGGACGCCTTGGGCGTGGAGGTAGGCGAGGGTGCCGGAGGGGGTGGGGGACGGGGCGGCGGGTGGGTGGAAGTCGGCGGAGCAGACGGCGACGTCGATGGAGGGCAGGAGGTGTTCGGTGCGGGGTTTCCAGCTGCCGCCGTCGAGGAGGGTGAGGCAGCCGAGGGCTCTGGCGGCCGGGGCCACGGCGAGGGCGAGATCCATGTGGTGGGCGTCGAATGCCACGAGCGAGGCAGCTTCGATGAGGGCGGCTGGGTCGCGTGGAAGCGGGAGCGCACTGTGCTGGGAGGCGTTGATGGAGGCTACGGCACGTTCACCGGTGCCGGCGGTGACCAGGATCGAGGAGAGGGCGGGGGGTTCGGGGGAGGCCTGGGTCAGGTCGATGACGTTGACGCCCAAGTTGGCCAGGTCGTGGGTGATGGCTGCGGCAAGAGGGTGAGAGCCGATCGCCGTGAGGAGGGTGGCATCACTCCCGAGATGGCTGTAGGTGGCGGCGGCGTTCGTTGCGGGGCCGCCTGCGGCGGTGAGCTGGGCGAGGGCGGTGAGTTTTTCGTTCGCGGCCGGGACGTGGGGCACGAGCTGGATCAGGTCCAGAGTGCAGAGTCCGACAAAAAGGGCACGGGGCATCGGTCAGTGTAAGGCTGCGGAGGCCGTGTCGGTGGGGTAGCGGGAAACGTCGGGCGGGGTGGGCCGGCAGGTGGGTGACTGCGGTTGGGGGATGGCGGGTTTCGAGCTACGAGCGGTGAGGTTGAGCCGAGATGTTGCGGTTGTTGATGATGGCTGGAGCCAGTTGCGTGGTGGCGGTGCTGGCGGTGGTGGGCGGGGTGGCACTGTTGCCGCGGCAGACGGCGGATGCGGTGTCGGGGGCGCCGCTGGGGTGGGTTGTTATCGGGGTGGCGGGGTTTGTGTTCGCGTTGATGGCGAAGCGGTCGCGCGGGAGAGGTTGAGGGGCGCCTAGGGCTGGGGCGGGCGCCCCTTACGCACGGCCTACGCATACTGCGGGACTATTTTTCTGGGAGGGCCCTTCGCTGAGCGCGGTCGTGCCATTACGCTGAGTGCCCACTCATTGTGGCAGCGGGGACGTGCGGGGACGGTACGAGATGGTGAGCGGGAGGACCGCATGGGGAACGCACGACCGGGAGAGGCGGGGCCGGGCTCTGGGCCGGGGCGGCCGGTAGGCGGGGAGGGGGTGGGTGTGGAGGAGTTGCTGGCGCGGGCCGGGAATGGGTTCGAGATCGGCGACGAGGTGCTGGAGCGGCTGACCACCGCGCTGATGGCCCACACCGAACTCGCCTCGTTCCGGCAGCGAAAGGGCCCGCCGAGGAAGCTGAGCCGCCGGACGCTGCGCCACAACTACCTCCTGCAGGACGGGAGTTCTCTCGTCCTGTGGGAGATCGAGCACAACACCGGGCCGGGCGACGACCGCCGGCACGAGGTGTACGAGGACCAGGTGTCGCTGGCGGCGGCGCAGTATCTGATCGACGCGCGCTTCGGCGACCCGAGCCCGGAGGAGCTGGAGGCGGAGGCGGCGGAGTGGCTGGCCCGGCTGCCCGAGCTGGCGGCGCTGGAGCTGCCGCAGTGCCCCCGGCAGTACACGGAGGAGCACTCGGCGGACCACGCGTGGCGGGTGCTGCGGCGGGCGGAGAACCAGGACGCGCCCGGGGAGCGGATGCGGCGGTTACTGCTGTCGGCGATCGGCCACGACATCGCGTACGTCACCGGGCGGCATCTGCGCGCCTGCGGGCGGGTGGTGGGCTGGACGCTGTACGAGCACGCGTTCCTGCTGGCGACCGGTGAGGAGGTCAGCCTGTGGGAGATCGAGCACACGATCAATCCCGAGGGGCGGCCGGTGTGCGAGGTCTACGAGGACGAGCGGGTCGCGTGCGACACGGCCGACGGGCGGCTTGAGGGGTTACAGGGCTGACGCAGGCATGGCGGGGTGCTTCCGCACGCCCGGTGGCTCCCATTGCGGGAGGGGCCGGGCTCGCGCAGATTGGTACGTAGGGGTGTAAATACGTACGTAGATGTGCGAACGGAGGCCGCCTAATGGCGATCCTGGTGGAGATCGAGTTCCCGGGTGCGACCGCTCTGCAGTACGAGGAGGTACGCAAGCTGGCCGGGGTCGGCGACGGCAAGCCGCCGGGCGCGATCTCGCATGTGGCGATAGCGGGGGACGACGGGCTGCGGATCGTGGATCTGTGGGAGACGGAGGCCGACCTGAAGGCGTTCCTGGAGGTCGTTCTGCCGCTGACCCAGCAGGTCGGGATCCAGCAGCCGGCCGAGCAGCGGAGGATCTCGCCGGTTTACAACTACGTGGTGTAGCCCTCGGCCCCCGGAGGCCCCCAAACCGAAGGCCCTGCTGTCGGGGGTGTCAGCAGGGCCTTCGGGGCTTCTCGGGGCTCAGACCTGCAGGCCCTTGGCGCGCAGCCACGGCAGCGGGTCGATGGGGTCGCCGCCGCCGGGGCGGACCTCGAGGTGGAGGTGGGGGCCGGTGGTGTTGCCGGTGGAGCCGACGCGGCCGATGGTGTCGCCGGTGGAGACCTTGCCCGAGGTGACGGTCATCGAGGAGAGGTGGCAGAACCACAGCTCGGTGCCGTCGTCGAGGGTGAGGATGATGCGGTAGCCGTACGAGCCGGCCCAGCCGGCGGAGGTGATGGTGCCGCCGTGAATGGCCTTGACGGGGGTGCCTGTGGGGGCGGCGAAGTCCTGGCCGGTGTGGGTGGACGACCACAGGGAGCTGGACTCGCCGAAGCCGGCGGTGAGGGTGTAGGACGCGACCGGCTTGACGTACTGCTTGGCCAGGACGGCGAGGCGGGCGGCCTCGGCCTTCTTCTTGGCGGCAGCGGCGGCGGCCTTGTGGGCGGCGGCCTGGGCGCGGACCTTCTCGGCGGCGACGGACTTGGCTTCCGCGACGGCGGCCGCGTTGTCGGCGGCGTACTTCTGTGCGGAGGCCTGGTCGAGGATGCGGGTGCGCAGGGCTTCGCCCGCGTCGATGCCGAGGTTGTCGGCCGGGTCGGCGGCCGGCGTCTCGTCGGCGCTCACCAGCGCTCCGATGCCGGGGACGCTCGACACGTCGGGCAGGTCCGGCAGTGAGACGGCGAGCGGGTTGTGGCCCTCCGCCGTAGCCACGCCGCTGCCGACGCCGAGGGCGGCGACCGCCGCGACACCGAAGACGGCGGACCCGCGGCGGCGGCCGAACAGGCCCGGCTTGGCGACCTTGTGGCGGCCGCGCGGAGGGGCGGTCGACTCACGGGTGGGGTTCCAGGTCTCGTACGGCGTCTCGGACGGCTCGCCCGGCTCGTACGGCGCTTGGTACGACTCGGCCTGCTCGTGGGGCTCGGGGGCCTCGTCCTTGGCGGCTGCTTCCGCGGCCAGTTCGTCGGCCATCAGCCCGGCGGCCGCGGCCGCCTCGCGCAGCTCGGCCCAGCCGGCTGACATGTTCCACTCGGCGGTGTCCCAACCGTCGACGGCGTTCTTGGTGGGTGCGGCCTGTTCGGTCGCGGGGGGCGTCCAGCCGGCCGCCATGTTCCACTCGGCGGTGTCCCATTCGACGTACTGGTGCTGCTGGTCCTGGTGCTGCTGGGCCCCGGGTATTAGGGCAGGGTTGTTCGACGCCACGCGTGCGTTGTCCTTTCCTTCCTTCTCGCCTACCGGGTTAGCTGACGGGTTCGGAGCAGGAAGGTCTCCTACGGAGGCCGCCTCGTTGCCGCGAGGCTGCCCCTGATTCACCCCAAGTGGTGGTTCCCCGGTTCCCGCGGACGGGATTCGGCAATGCCGCGCGGTGCTGTCTGTTCGACGGCGGGACGACCGCGCTGCGTTATCGAACGTTAATAGAGGCGCGGGTGAATTCCAAGCCCGTTCAGGGAGTTCACAGCAGGAATCTATGCGGATGGAACGGGTGTATGGGGGCAAAGGTTTGCGACTGCTGTGACCGGAGGGAGATGTGAGTATGCGTCAGATGTTATGGGGGGCTTACGCACGGTCACCCGCCGTGACGATTCAGCGACCGCCCAGCGCTCTGGCCAGCCGTTCCTGGAGTCGGTGCGCGGTCGCGTCGACTCCCGGGTCGTGGGTGGCGAGCATGCGATGTACCTCACGTTGGACAAGTCGGGTGAAGGTGACGTAGTGGGCGGTAGCGGGTCGAGCGCGGGCCTCGCGCAGGGCGCACCACAGGAGGGTGGTGTAGCCGGGGCGCTCCCCCTCGTGGGATGGGGAGGCGGACGGCTCGGAGCCCTTGCGGACCGGGCGGTCGTAGTACCAGGCGGCCGGGTTGGCGGGGGTGCAGGCGGAGTCCTCGACGCCGTACGCGGAGCGGCGGGCGGGCGCGAAGCCCGCCTGGAGGAGCTCGCGTTGGCTTGAGCGGCTGGTGAGGAAGCGGATCAGCTCGGCGGCGTCGTCCGGGCGGGTGCTGGTCGCCGAGACGCCCAGGCTCTGGCCGCCGAGGGCCGCCACGCCGGGGAGGCGGGCGACGCCGAAGCGGGTGAGCGGGGAGGAGGGGTCGAGGGCGGCGTCGAGGCGGTTGTACGCGTACGGCCAGCTGCGCATCAGGACGCTGGCCCCCTGGGTGAACTGGGCGAGGGAGACGGATTCGTCGGCTTCGAGGGAGGCGGGGTTGAGGTAGTTGGCGGTGGTGAGGCGGTTGAGCTCGTCCAGGCCCTTGCGGAGGTCGTCCTCGGTGCCGGTGTAGCGGCCCTCGCCGTCGACGAGGTTCACGTCGGCGGTCCAGAAGGCTTCGAGGGTGTTGACGGTGAGGCCCTCGTAGGCGGCGAGCTGGGTTGTGTACGTGTTGTGGGAGAGCGGGCGGACGGCGGCGAGCAGGTCGCCGACGGAGTGGTAGGCGGCCAGGTCGGAGGGGCGGGTGCCGGACTTGAGGAGGTCGTCGGTGCGGTAGTAGAGGAGGCCGACGTCGGTGTTGAAGGGGACGGCGTAAGTGCGGCCGTTGCGGCGGCCGGCGGCCGCCGCCTGGGGGAGGAAGTCGTCGTCGGGCAGGGCAGACGCGGGGAGCGGGCGGATGAGGCCGCTGTCGGCGAACTCGGGAATCCAGGTGACGTCGAGGTTGACGACGTCGTAGGTGGCGCTGCCGGACTGGAGGGCGCCGATGAGTTCGCTGCGCTGGTCGTCGGTGGCGTTGGGAAGCTCGACGATCCGGGCCGGGCGGGTGGGGTGGAGCCGGTTCCATTCGTCGATGAGGGTGCGGCGTACGCCGGTGCCGGCGGGGCTGCCGGGGGTGGTGAGGTCGGCGCCGCTCGCGACGAGGAGGGGGCGGGAGGTGTCGGGGGACGGCCCCGGTGGCTGGGCCGTCGTGGTGGCGCAGGCCGCCGTCAGGGCGAGCAGGGCAAGCAGGGCGGCAATGAGGGCTGACCGCGGGCTCATCTCAGCGCCTCCACCAGGGCGTCGGCCAGATCCTGCGACGTGTCGACGCACGCACCCCCGTGTGCCGTCACCGCCTTGTTGAAGGCCAGCGCGCAGCCGAAGTCCTCCAGGGACACCACGACCACCGGGACCGGCGCTCTCGGCTGCGCGGCGCGGGGGCTGTCCTCGTCGTCCGTGATGAGGACGAGGAGGGAGTAGCCGCTGGGGACGCTCTGCACGGTGGAGGCGATCGGGGCGTCGCGGCCGACCGGCTTGAGACGGCTGAGGGCGGTGTCGCGCTCCCCGGCGGAATGGGTGCCCAGCGGGAGGACGGTGCCGCCGGGGACCGCGCTGATGGCATAACGGTCCGTGCTGCCGAGGGAGTTCGCCGCCCGGGTGACGAGGGAGTCGATGGTGCCGCGGGAGTAGGCGGAGGTGGAGAGGTCGATGGCGAAGAGGATGCGGCGCGGGGCTTCGCCGGAGGCGGCGTAGGACTGGAGGAGGCCGGTGAGGCGGCGCAGCGGGACGGCGGCGCCCGTGGCCAGGGCGGGGTGGGCGTAGAAGCGGTAGGTGGCCAGAGGGGCGCCGAGGGGGGTGGACGCCGGGCGGAAGCCCTCGGCGGCGAGGTGGTGCCGGCCGGCGGGGGAGGTGAGCCAGGACAGGAGGCGCTGGACGGCGGCGGAGCGGTCGGGGAGGTCGGAGCGGCCGGTTTCCCAGGTGACGGGGATGTAGGTGAGGTCGAGCGGGGGGACGTCGCGTGGGTAGTAGACGGCGTAGGGGTCGGTCTGGTTGCCGAGGCAGGGCGGGCGGGAGTCGAGGCCGGGGGTGACGGCGGCGGCGACGGTGGACTCGGCGGTGAGCAGGGCGAGGCGCTGGGGCGGGGAGTCGATGAGGCCGGCGCGGGCCTGGCAGGCCAGTTCGCGGTCGTCGGCGGCGCCGGAGCCCAGGGAGCCGGTCACTGGCAGGTGCAGGAGCGCGGCCTGGGCCGCGTCGGAGGAGCGGGGGTCTGCGCTGCGTACGGTCATGCCCTTGGCGCGGGCGGAGGTGACCAGTTGGGCGAGGGTGCTGCCGCTGCGGGAGACGCCGGGCAGGTCCTCGGTCGCCGCGACGACGGCCGGGGAACGGGCGAGGGTGTGCGGGGTGCCGAGGGCGAGGGCGCTCTCGGGGCGCTCGGTGGCGTCGCGGACCCGGGTGTACGCGGCCGTGGACTCCGGGATCCAGATGTCGGGGTGGGCGCCGACGTCGACGAGCGGGCTGCGGCAGGCCGTGTCGTCGGCCGCGCAGGCGTGCTCCGGCTCCGCCCACGCGGCCGAGTCGCGGAAGGCGGCGATCGCCTTGTCCGTCGGGGCCGCGTAGACCGTGGTGTTGATCTGGCCGCAGCCCTGCGGGCGGGCGCCGTCCGCGGTGAGCGGGATGGTGGCCTCGGTGCTGTCCTGGAAGGCGTCCAGTACGGAGGCGAGCGCGGCCCTGGTCTCCGGGGAGGACAGCACGCGCAGCTCCAGCGGGGCGGGGCACAGCGGCGCCGGGCGGTTGGCGATGGCGTAGCCGGTGACGCCGCCCGTGAGGAGGGCGAGGGCTAGGCAGCCGCCGGTGACCCGGTGCCACAGCGGCTGGCCGGGGCCGGCGGTCCAGGTCCAGGCGAAGGCGGAGTACCCGGCGAGGCGGCGCAGCCGGCGGCGTACGCGGTCCAGGGCGCGCTGCCAGGCGGGCGTGGGCCTGGGCCGGCGGGCCTGGGACAGGACGGTGTCGCCGGCGGCTGCGCTGGAGCGCTCGGTGGGCTGCCAGGGGTCGTAGTCGGCGTCGGGCAACGGCGGCTGTTCGGCGGCGAGTTCGCCGAGGCGGATGCCCAGGGTGCTCACGGTGACCGGGTCGTGGGTGTGGGTGCCCTCGCTCAGTACGCGGACGAGGGCGGCGGTGAAGGGGGTCGGGTCGATGCCGTCGCCCTTGTGGATGCGGGAGCCGACCCGGGAGGAGGTGAGGAGGGAGAAGGGCCGGTCGGGGAGCGGGACGAGGCCCGCGTTGCCCGCGAAGCAGCAGTCGAGGACGAGGACGACGCGCTCGGCGCGGGAGCCCGCGAGGAGCTGGAGCAGGGCGGTGTACGGGATGCCGTCGAGGCGGGCGTCGGTCTTGGTGGACTCGCGGGTCATGAGGTAGAGCTCGGGGCGGTCGCCGGTCAGGTCGAGGTGGCCGTGGCCGGTGAAGTAGCAGAGGAGGAGGTCCTGGGCCTGGGCCACGCTCGTACGGATGGCTTCCAGGGCCCGGTCGCGGGTGCAGGGCTCCGCGAGGGTCTCCACGGTGCGCGGGATGAAGCGGCCGAGGGCGTCGGAGGTGAGGGCGGCCCGCAGGGCGGTGGTGTTGGCGTAGGCGGAGGGGATGTTGGCGAAGTCCCCGGCGTGCTCGTACTTCGCCACGCCGATCAGCACCGCCCGGGAGCGGGACGCGAACGGCTCGTAGGCCATGGGGCGCCCCTACTCCTCGATGGCCTGGCGGACCCGGGCCGCCATCGCCTCCAGTTCGCCACGGGTGAGGGTGTCCCGGCCGGTCAGGACCACCCGCACGTCCTGCACCTGGACGGTGACCTCCAGGTCGTCGGCCGGGCGGGTGTGGAGGTGGTCGTACACGCAGCGCAGCAGGGTCAGCGCGGTGACCTGCAGCGTCTCCTGGAGGACCTGGACCATCAGGTCGTAGCCGATGCCCATCGTCTCGCCGGCCGGGCGCTCGCGGTGCGCCAGGAGCGGGGCGAGGTCCTCGTCCATCCGGAGCCACAACTCCAGGCGGCGCAGATCCTCCGCCGGGTCCTCGGCCCCGGCGAGCGTCACCGTGATCGGCTCCATCGGCCTGTTCGTGTTGTGCGTGCTGTCCGTGCTGTCCGTGGACATGCGCGTGCCGCCTCCCCCGTCGTCCCGTCGACGTGGCGTCCCGTCATCACCAGCTTACGCTGACGTGTCGTCATTTGCCTCTGGGTCACCACCTCTTCACACCGCCCCCCGGAAAGCCACCGCCAGTGCCACCGGCGCCGCCGCCGCGCACGCCCCGAGCACCGCCAGCCGGCCGGCCTTGCTCAGACCCCGCACCCTCGGGGTGGCCCGGACCACCAGGCAGACCGCGACCGAGGCCGCGAGCGGGCCCAGCCCGTAGAGGGCGGGCCACAGATCCCACCTGGACTCGGCGGCCCGTACGTACCAGATGACGAACACGGCCCAGAACGCGAAGAAGCCCAGCGCGAGGATCGCCACGCCCCAGGCCAGGACCGCGGCAACGGTCTGGGCCGGCGTGGAGTGGGGTTCGTCGATCTCAGTCATGGCAACAGGTTGGCCGGGCAGCCGCCGGGGCGCCTGAGTACGCGTGCTCAGGTCTGTGCTCATTGGGGGTGCTCTGGTGCGGGCCCGCGAGCTGAGTCATCATTCCGGAAGAGCCCGAAGGAGGCTGCGATGAAGCTTGGAAAGCCCCTCGCGACCGGATTCGCGGAAGAAATCGACGACGAGACGGTCACGGCCGAGGCCGCCGTGATCCCCGACGAGACCCACGCCCCACAACCGGTACGGCTGGAGTCACCAGAGCCGGTCGAGGCCACCGCAGGCCGGTGAGCCGGTGAGACTGTTCCGCGAGCGGCTGCCGCAGGAGCGTCCCGCGGTGCCGCCGACCGGGTACAAGGTCGCCTTCCCGATGCTGTCGTGGGACGGTACGAGAACCGGGTTCCGCGGGGTGTCGCTCGGCGGGCGGATTGTCTACGGGGCGCTGGACGAGGCACGGTGCGGCTACGGCCGCCGGCACGGCAGCCCCGCGCGGGGCTGCGACTGCGGGTTCTACTGCCTGCACTCGGCGGCGGAAGCCCAGGCGCTGACCTGTGCCACGGATTGCCGCGACGCGGTGATTCTGCAGGTCAGCGTGCTGGGCGCGTACACGCGGTACGAGCGCGGGGTGCGGTATGCGCGGCAGCGCGTACGCAATGTCCGGGTCGGCGCGTGCCGGTGCGGGCGGGCGGCGGAGGCGTTCGTACGGACCGAAACGGGCCTGCCGGGGTGGCGGGAGCTGCGGGGCACGTGCGTGCCCTGCGCGGGCGGGCTGAGGCTGCTGGAGCTGCGCGAGTTCGCGGCGCTGGCGGGGGCGTGGGTGAACGTCACGACGGCGGTCGCGGACCCGGTTCTCACGCAGGGCGCCCAGGGCGCCCAGGACGGGCTGCCCGCGCTCGCCGCCGAGGCGGCGTTGCTGCGGGCACGGCTGGACGAGTTCCAGGAGCGGCTGGCCGAGCTGGAGGGCGACCCGCCGGCCGCCGGGTAGGTCTGACAGGGCCAGGTTGGGTGCGCTGAGGGAGCCCGCGACCGCCAATACTGGAACCCATGGATCACAACGCCGAGCTCAGAGAGTTTCTGCGGACCCGCCGCGCGCGGCTGAGTCCGGAGGAGGCGGGGGTGCCGGTCGACGGGACCCCGCGCCGGGTGCCGGGGCTGCGGCGGGAGGAGCTGGCGCGGCTGGCGGGGGTCAGTACGGACTACTACACCCGTTTGGAGCAGGGCCGGCACCTGAATGTGTCGGAGACGGTGCTGGACGCCGTCGCGCGAGCCCTGCGGCTGGACCCGGCGGAGCGTACGTACCTCTTCGAGCTGGCCCGGCACCGCCCCCGCGCGGCCCGGAAGCGCCCCGGCCGGCCGCAGCGGGTCAGGCCCGAGGTGCGGGCGGTCCTGGACGTCCTGGACGCGGGCGGCTCCCCGGCGTTCGTGCTCAACGGCAACGGGGACATGCTGGCCACCAACCGGCTGGCCCGGGCCCTGATCACCGACTTCGACGCGCTGCCGTTCCGGGACCGGAACATGGCCCGCTTCATGTTCCTCGACGGCGCCGCGCGCGAGCTGTACCGCGACTGGGAGAAGTACGCCTCCGAGATGGTGGCCAGCCTGCGCCTCGCCGCGGGCCGCGACCCCGACGACCGGCGGCTGAGCGAGCTGGTCGGCGAACTGACCATCAAGAGCCCCGAGTTCCGCGCGTGGTGGGCCGACCACGACGTGCGGGAGAAGACCAGCGGCGTCAAGCTCTACCACCACCCGGTGGTCGGCGACATGACGCTGCGCTACGAGAACGTCGCCTTCCTCGGCGACTCCGGCCAGACCATGTGCATCTACACCGCGGAAGCCGGGTCGCCGTCGGAGGCCGCGCTGCGGCTGCTGGCCAGCTGGACGGCCGAAGCCCGGCCCGAACCCGAACCCGAAGCAAGCAAGGCGCCCGCGAGGGACGCAGATATCGCAGATATGAGGAGCAAGCGTGACCACCACCGTTAACGCCTACGCCGCCCCCGCCCCCAAGGCGCCGCTGGAGCGGACGACCATCACCCGCCGCACGGTCCGCGAGCACGACGTGCTGATCGAGATCGCGTACGCGGGCATCTGCCACTCCGACATCCACCAGGCCCGGGAGGAGTGGGGACAGGCCTCCTTCCCCATGGTGCCGGGGCATGAGATCGCCGGTGTCGTGACCGAGGTCGGCCCCGGGGTGACGAAGTACGCCGTCGGGGACCGGGTCGGCATCGGCTGCTTCGTCGATTCCTGCCGGGAGTGCGAGAACTGCCTGCGCGGGGAGGAGCAGTACTGCCTGCGCGGCAACATCCCGACGTACAACGGCGAGGGCTTCGACGGCGAGAAGATGTACGGCGGCTACAGCAGCCACATCGTCGCCGACGAGAACTACGTCCTCCGGATCCCGGACGGCCTGAGCCTGGATGTCGCGGCCCCGCTGCTCTGCGCGGGCATCACGCTCTACTCGCCGCTGGCCCGCTGGAACGCGGGTCCGGGCAAGAAGGTCGCCATCGTCGGTGTGGGCGGGCTCGGCCACATGGGCCTCAAGATCGCGCACGCGATGGGCGCCGAGGTGACTGCGCTGAGCCAGTCGCTCCGCAAGAAGGACGACGCGCTGCGGCTGGGCGCGGACCACTACTACGCGACGAGCGACCCGGCGACCTTCGAGGAGCTCGCGGGGACGTTCGACCTGATCGTCAGCACCATCTCGGCCAACTACGACGTGGGTGCGTACCTCTCGTTGCTGAAGGTGGGCGGCACGCTGGTCAATGTCGGCGCGCCCGACACGCCCAGCTCCTTCCACCTGTTCTCGCTGATCGGCGGCCGCAAGTCGCTCGCCGGCTCGATGATCGGCGGCATCCAGGAGACCCAGGAGATGCTGGACTTCTGCGCGGAGCACGGCCTGGGCTCGGAGATCGAGGTCATCGCGCCGGAGCAGATCAACGAGGCCTACGAGCGGGTCGTGGCGAGCGATGTGCGGTACCGGTTCGTGATCGACGTGGCGTCGCTGCGGTAGTCGATGACGTGCGGGTCGCGGGTGGCTGCTCGCGCAGTTCTCCGCGCCCCTTGAAAGCCTCGTGGGCCCCCGGGCAGTTGCCCGGGGGCCCACGACTGCTTTACCTGCGGTGCTTGTACGCCTTCTGGCCGCAGTCCTTCACATCGATCCGGACGACCTGGGGGTCGTGGTCGCTCGCCTGGTCGGCGAACTCGGAGTTGATGTGCACCACGTCGTAGTCGTAGTGCGTGATGGACGGGCTGGTGAGGATGTGGTCGAGCGTCTGGCTGTTGCCGTCGTAGACGTAGCTGTAGCGCTCGCTCACCGGGAGGGTGTTGATGAGGTCGGTGAGGACGTCACCGTCATCGGTGAGGGTCTTGACGGCGTCGGAGAACTCGTAGTCGTTGAGGTCGCCCGCGGCCACGATCTGGGCCTTGGGGTCGGCGGCGAGCAGGGAGTCGACGAAGGCGTTCTCCTCCTCGGCCTGCAGCTTGCGCTGGGTCTCCGAGGAGCGGGCCGGCTCCTGGTAGCGGCCGTGCAGCGGCTGGTCGCCGCCCTTGGAGTTGAAGTGGTTGGCGATGACGAACACCGTCTCGCCCTGGAACTTGAACTCGCCGACGAGGGGCTTGCGGCTGCTGTTCCAGGCGGTGCTGGTCGGGTCGATGCGGCCGGGCGAGGCGGAGAGGTGGGCCTGGCCCTTGCGGTCCTTGACGACGGAGACGGCCGTGGTGGAGGCGTCGCCGGTGGAGGCGCGGTCCACGAACTGGACGCGGTGCTCGTTGAAGAGGAAGACCTGGCGGATGTTGCCGCCGGGCTCGCCGCCGTCCTGGTCGTTGACCGGGTTGATGTAGCGCCAGGAGTACTGGGGGCCGCCGGCCGCGACGATGGCGTCGGTGAACTTGGTCAGGGTCGCCTCGGCGGAGACGGTGCCGTCGTCGGTGGCGCCGTTGTCGTCCTGGATCTCCTCCAGGGTGACGATGTCGGGCGAGGAGAGGTTGGTGACGACGCCCTTGGCCAGGCGGGCGAACTTGTCGTCGCTGTCGGTCGGGTCGAGGTTCTCGACGTTGTACGTGGCCAGCGCCAGCTCCTGGCCGCGCTGCTTGCGCGTCACCTCCTGCTTGAGGCCGTTGTCGACGGCCGTGCCGGTGGTGGCGGAGGAGGGGGCGAGCAGGTAGCCGCCGTAGGAGGCGTAGTCGACCGGGCCGGTGGTGGTGCCGGACAGCTCGTCGCCGACGTTGAGGGTCGGGGTGGAGCCGTCGGCGGCGACGATCTCGATGCGGCCGGTGTTCTGCTGGTCGTAGGCGCCGTAGATGGTGCCGCCGCGCTTGGTGGGGTGCTCGTCGGGCTTGGCGGTGACGAACATCTCGCCGTACTCGTTGGTGGCGCCGACCACGCGGGCGTCGGTGACCTGGGCGCGCTCGCCCTCGATGGACTCGTAGAAGTCCTGGGAGTAGACGGTCGGCTGGAGGGTCAGGGCCTCGATGCTGCCGCCGTCGTTGGTCGGGGTGTACGAGCCCGGGATCGTCGAGTCGTCGAGGACGACCGCGTCCGGGAGGGTGTTGCCGGTGGACAGGGTGGTGGAGACCGGGCTGCCGATCTCGGTGACCGACTGGGTGCCGGTGGCCGGGTAGTACTCCGAGACCTTGCCGCTGACCAGGACCGAGTCGCCGACGGCGACGGTGGGGGCGGCGGAGCCGGTGTAGACGAACACGCCCTCGCTGGTGGCGGGGTCGGCGTCCGGGGTCGGGTCCTGGATCCAGTAGCCCTTGCTGCCGCTGGTGCGGACGGCGGTGACGATGCCGGGGACGCCCACGACGCTCTGACCCTTGAGGGGCGAGACGCGGGTGGTGCCCTGGATGTCGTGGATCCGGAAGGCGCCGGGCGCGGTCGGGCCGCCGGAACCGCCGCTGCCGGAGCCGGTACCGCTCGCGGTGTCGCCCGCGCTGTTGGTGGCGGTGGGCGTACCGGCGGTGAAGTCGGCCGAGTTGTCGTCGGTGTCGGCGAGCGAGGCCGCGCGGGACACGGAGTTGGTGTTACTGGCGGCCGGCGCGGCGGTGCCCTCGCGGACGACGGCGGCGCCGTAGCCGAGGAGGTCCACGACGTTGGCGTCACCGGTGCAGTCGGCGACCGTCTTGCAGGTCAGCGCGGTGGTCGACTTGACCAGGGCGATCGTGCCGCTGGCGGCGGCCATGGCGATGCTGCCGGTCGCGTCGGCGGTCGGCAGGGCCGTGGTGCCGCCGGCTCCCGCGCCTTCGGAGACCAGGTAGCTGCCGCCGGGGGCGAGCGAGCCGGTCAGGGCCGTGACCTGCCAGAGCGAGCTGGCGGAGGCGGACGCCGGGAGGTACTGGATGCTGTAGCCGTCGAGGGCGTACGCGCTCGTGGAGCGGTTGGCCAGCTCGACGAAGTCATTGGTCAGCGTCGCGCCGGAGTTCCCGCCGCCGCCGTACGCTTCCGCGATCACGGCGGTCGCCGACGGGGTGGCGAAGGCCGCGGGCAACGGCGCCACGATGACCGCCGCGGTCGCGGCCGAGGCTATGAACGCGGCGCTGGCTACGCGCGTTGCGCTGGGTCTGTGAAGCGGCACGAGGGTGACTCCTTCAACGTGCGTCGACAACCGACGTCCGGCTGGCATGGGCATGATCAGCCACCCCCTGCCGGTGGCTGGCTGAAACCATGCGATCGGCTGAGGTTACGCGCGTAGAAATGGGCACGACAAGTGGCGTGCGGTTAAATCTGCGAGTCGGGTATCTGACGGGTCGTCCAACTCCGTGTACGGGACAGGCGACGGTATGCCTGCCCCGTACACGGAGATTGCGGGACGTCAACCCAGCTTGGCCCACTTCGCGTTGGTGGCGATCGCCTGCAGGTCGCTGATCGAGATCGCCGGCTTCGAGCGCGAGGGCGCGTCGTGGTAGCCCGGCGCGTTCAGCTCGGAGACAGCCACCCGCAGCCCGTTCGGGCGGACCGTGTCGACGATCCACTGGACGGTGCCGGACGCGCCCTTCTCCGCGGCCCCCTGCCTCACGATCACCTTCGTGCCGTCGGTCAGGACGGTCGCGTCGGCGAAGATCGCGTCCGTGTAGCCGTCCTTGCCCCAGTTCTCGTAATTGATCTCGACCAGGCTCGCGCCCTTGCCGTCGTCGACCGTCAGATCCGGGAAGTCGTCGGTCTCGGCGGGGATGGTGCCGCTCATGCCGTACGGCAGCATGCTCTGGAAGGCGGCGATGATCGTCTTGACGGAGACCGTGTCGGGGGCCTTCGGCGTCGCTGTGGTCCTCGACTCGGGAAGCGCCTTGAAGACCTTGTCCCAGACCCTGGAGGAGACGATCGCACGCAGCTGCTTGGCGGACAGCGGCGGATCGGTCCGGGTGATGGCCGCGCCCTTCTCGGCGGAGGAGTTCCACTCCTGGAGGTCGATCCGGCGGCCGTCGGCGGCGGTGAGGATGGCGTTCCAGTCCTTGGTGTCAACCCGGCGGTCGGAGTACTCGTAGCCGAGGTTGAGATAGAGCTGCCCGCCGCCCGCGAGCTGGGTGACCGAGCAGGTGGCGCCTTCGGCCGCGTAGGCGGGATCCGGGCAGGTCGGCGGGTCGGTGCTGGCCCGGCTCAGGCCGAGGGCGATGGCGGATGCGCCCTTCCCGTCGTCGTATACGAGATTCGCGACCGCGCCGTCGGCGCCCAGAACGCTGCCGCTCTCCTGCGAGAACGTCCCCTTGGGGAGCTGCTTCTTGAGCAGGGCGACCACCTCGTCGCCGGTGATGATCGTCTTCGTCGCGCTCGACGAGACCGGTGCGGCCGGTGACGCCACTCGGGAGCTCTTCCCCACCTCCCCCGTCCCCAGCCCCGCTAGGACGAAGCCGCCCACGCCCACCAGGGCGAGCCCCGCCGCGCCCGCGACGATCGCCGTCGTACGGCGCCGGCGCAGGACGCGGCCCCGGGCGGCGCCTGCGGTGACCAGGGACTGGGTGTCGGTGTCGAAGGTGTCAGCGGTACGGCGCAGAGCGGCGCCGAGTTCGTCTTCGAATGGCATCGTGGACCACCCTTCCGTGGTGCGTTCAGACGATGAGTTCGGCGAGGCTGCCGCCCAGCAGCTCACGCAGCTTGGCGAGCGCCCGCACGCTGCGGGTACGTACCGCGCTGGAGCTGGCGCGCATCGCCTCGGCGGTCTCCTCGACGCTGCGGTCCTCCCAGTAGCGCAGCACCACCACCGCCCGGTCCTTGGCCGGCAGCCGGCCGAGCGCGTCGAGCAGCGCGAGCCGAAGGGCCGGGTCCCCGGCGGCCTCCGGGGCGCTCGGCGCGTCGGGGAACTCGCTGGTGGGCCGCTCGCCGCTGCTGCGGCGGCGCTGGTGGCTGAGGAAGGTGCGTACGAGCACGGTCTGGGCGTAGCCGGCGGGGTTGTCGATGACCGAGATCCGCCGCCAGGTCAGGTACATCCGGCCGAGGGTCTCCTGTACGAGGTCCTCGGCGAAGTGCGTGTCCCCGCTGGTGAGCAGGCACGCGGAGCGGAATAGATGGCCTGCGCGGTTGGCCGCGAAGTCCTGGAATCCGTCCGAGTCCGCGTGTGTCATGTCCTCCCCCATCGTTGCCGACACTTCATTGACGCGATGGGGCGGGGGAAATGTTGCACGGCTGTTTTGGCAACCCGTTCGGCGCAGCCGCGCGCGCTTCGCGCGCAGGGCGCGCGGAAGGTGGATGGGACGAGTGTGGATGGCACGACCAAGGAGAATCTCAATGATCGTGTCAAGCCGTCTGCGTGACCGGCGGGGCGGAGGTGAACAGCCTCTTGTCACGCAGCATCGCCCAGAGCACGTCGACCCGGCGGCGGGCGAGCGAGAGCAGGGCCTGGGTGTGCAGAAGGCCCTCGGATCGCTTTTTGAGGTAGTAGTCCCGGGAGGGCCCGGGTCGCATCATCGCGGTCTGCGCCGACATGTAGAAGATGTGTCGCAGGCGCCGGTGGTAACGCTTGGGCCGGTGGTAGTTGCCGGTGCGGCGGCCGGAGTCCCGGGCGACCGGGGCCAGGCCGGCGTGGGAGGCGAGGCGGCCAGCGTCCTTGTAGCCGCCCAGGTCGCCGACGATGGCGACGAACTCGGCGCCCAGGATGGGGCCCATGCCGGGCATGGACTCGATGATCTCGGCACGGTCGTCGGTGCGGAAGGTCTCGCGGATCTCCCGGTCGTTGTCCTTGATCCGCTCGTCCAGCGCCAGGAGCTGGTGGGCGAGGTCGCAGACCAGCTTGGCGGCACGTTTCTCGCCGGGCAGCGCGGTCATCTGGGACTGGGCAGCCTCCACGGCGTTGGCGGCGACGACGTCGGCGCCGCGGACCTTGCGCCGCTCCAGCCAGGTCGTCAGCCGCTTGACGCCGATGCGCCGCAGAGCGGCCGGGGTCTGGTACTCGGTGAGCATGACGACGGGGCCTTTGGCCGCGGAGTAGTCGAAGGCCCGCTCCAGGGCGGGGCAGATGCCCACCAGCAGGTCACGCAGCCTGTTGATCAGCCGGACCCGGTCGGTGATCAGGTCGGCGCGGTACTTCGTCAGCAACTGGAGGGTGGAGACCAGCTCGGGCGGAGTGTCCAGCGGAGCGAAGTCCCGGCGCATGCGGGCCTGATCAGCGATGACCCTCGCGTCCTTGGCATCCGTCTTCCCCTCGCCCCGGTAGGCCCCGGACATGCGGTTGACCGTCCGGCCGGGCACGTAGACGACCTGCTGGTCATGGGCGATCAGCAGAGCCAGCAGCAGCGTGGACGCGCGGCCGGAGATGTCCACCGCCCACCGCACCTCGTCGGCCTTCTCCTTGGCCGTTTCGATGAGCGTCAGGATCTGCGCTTCATCGTTGATCACCTTTGTCGAGAACAGCGTCTCCCCGTCGGCATCCACCGCCACCGCCCAGTGATGCCCCTTGCCCGCATCGATGCCGACCCATATCCGTGCGTGAAACGTGCTCAAGCCCGTCCCTCCGTTCCACCGTGACCAGAACTTTCACGGCCCGCAGAACACTCCGCCGACAGGTCCCTAACCAGCGATGACCGCAGTTCTCAATCAGTGGTCGGAGCGTCCCGGAGGACCGGGCGGCCATTCTCCTTGAGCCATCAACGGCAACCCAGCATCAGCCACACCCGGTCCTCCTGGACCGCCAACATTCTTAGGGACCCCCCATGCGCTTTCGCCACGCGCTCGGCGCGGCCGCGGCCGCTGCCCTGTCCATCGTCCCTATGGTCCTCGCGGCCCCCGCCCGGGCCGCCGCCGACCCCTTCTTCCCGGTCGCCGTCGTCCTCGGCCGCTTCGCCGCCCCTGACCGGGCCGAACCCGAGCCGGCCGCCGTGACCTACGACCCCGCCGCCGTCCCGGTCGGCGCCTGGGCTCTCGTCACCGAGCGCCACCTCGACGGCGGCGGCACCCGCGTCATCCTGCGGCTTCGCGGCCTTCCGGGGGACGGGCGGGCGTACGAGGCCCGCGTCCACACCAAGTCCTGCGGCCCCAAGCCGGCCGACGCGGGGCCCGAGTACGCCAAGCCCCTCAAGCTCGACCTCACCGCGGACCGGCTGGGCCAGGGCATGGGCGAGGCGGTGGTCGCCTGGCGCTTCGGGGCGGGCGGCGCGCGGTCCGTGGTGATCGGGGACGGGCTCGCGTGCGTCAGCGTGCGGTTCGTCTGACGTCCGTCGACCCCTTCTTGACCTCAAGCAGGCTTGAGGTCGCAGGCTGACGGCATGCGAATAGTCGAAGCGGTGCGGTTCGGAGAACCTGACGTACTGGTCGCCCGGGAGGTGACGGACCTGACAGCGGGGCCGGGGGAGGCCGTGGTCGGGGTGGCGGTCACGGATGTGATCTACGTCGAGACGCAGATCCGCAGCGGGTGGGGCCGCGATTACTTCACGGTGGAGCCGCCCTACGTGCCGGGCGGGGCCTTCACCGGGCACGTGCTGTCAGTGGGGGCGGACGTGGACCCGGGCTGGGTCGGGCGACGCGTCGCCGCGCGCACCAATGCGGCGGGCGGGGGCTACGCCGAGCAGGCCGTCGTCGCCGCTGACGCGCTGATCGCGGTGCCGGAGGAACTCGGACTGCCGGAGGCGGCCGCGGTGCTGACGGACGGTCCGACAGCGCTCGGCCTGCTCGACGCCCTGCCCCTCCGGCCCGGCGAACGGGTGCTGATCCTCGCGGCGGCCGGCGGCATGGGGACGCTGCTGGTCCAGCTCGCCCATGCCGCGGGGGCGTACGTCATCGGCGCCGCACGCGGCAAGGCCAAGCTCGACCTCGTCCGTGAGCTGGGCGCCGACGCCGCCGTCGACTACTCCCTGCCGGACTGGACGGCCCAGTTGGGCACCGTGGACCTCGTGCTGGACGGCGCCGGCGGTTCCGTGGGCCGCGCCGCCTTCGCCATCACCGCGCCGGGCGGCCGGTTCTCCGCCCACGGCGCCCCCAGCGGCGGCTTCGCGCCGATCGAGGCGGCGGAGGCGGAAACCCGGGGTGTGGCCCTGCGCGGCATCGCCGAGCTGCAGTTCCCGCCGGAGGAGGTACGGCAGCTGGCCGAGCGGGCGTTGGCGGAGGCGGCTGCGGGCCGGTTCCGGCCGGTCATCGGGCGGAGCTTCCCACTGGAGCGGGCAGCGCAGGCACATGCGGCGATCGAAGCGCGGGAGGTGCTGGGCAAGACGCTGCTCGAAGTGCGGCCCGCGGCGACGGTTCGCTGAGCGACCGCCGCCGCGAGCCGGCGGGACCTATGGACGTGCGCGTCAGCCGCGGACCTCGCTGACGGCGGCGCCCAGGGCCTCCTTGATACGCGGCCCGATGCGGGCGAAGCCCAGCTCCTTCATCGCGGCGCGCAGCAGCTCGTCGTCCGTCCGCTTCTCGCCGTCGGTGTCGATCCACCGGACGACCGCGGTCAGTTCCTCCGGGCTGTACGCCGTCACCGGCTTCCCCACCGTGATCGACGGCTTGCGCGGCCGCCGCGGACGGCGAGGCTGCGGCACGGCGACCGGCTCGGGCTCGGGCGCGAGCTCAGGCGCGGGCGCGGCCTCGACGACCGCGACGGGCTCGGGCTCGGGCTCCGTGACCACCTCGACGACGGGCTCGGGCTCGGGCTCGGAGACCACGACGGGCTCGGCGACGACCTCGGCGACGGGCTCTTCCACCGGCTCGGGCTCCGCCACGGCCTCGGCAACCGGCTCCTCGGCCCGGGGCTCCGGCACCGTGACGGCCTCGACGACCGGCTCGACGACCGGCTCGGCAGCGGCCTCCGCCGCCGTGAGCTCGGCGTAGAGCGCGTCGAGCCCCTCGGCCGGGAGGCGGTCGCGGAGGGACCGGAGCGCGGGAAGGCGGTAGAGCGTGCCCTCGTCGGCGGCGAGGCGGTCGAGGAGGTCGGCCAGGTCGTCGAAGGCGAGGGCTTCGAGGTCGCGTTCGGGCTGAAGGAGCTTGCCCAGGGCGGCGAGTCCGGTGCTCGTCGCCTGCACGGCTTCGGCGGCGGTGTTGATCAGCTCGGCGTCGTCGGGCAGGGCCGGGGCTCCGGCGTCGGCACCGGCGAGCGCTGCCCACTTGGTGCGGTCCTCGGCGGCGGCCGTGAGCGCGGCGTGCAGTGCGCCGGACCGTGCCCAACGCGAGGAGGCGAGGCCACGCGCCCGGCCCCGCAGGGAACGGCGGCGCAGCAGGGGCACCTTCACCCCGCGCTCCTTGCGCCAGGCGCCGTTCGCCGTGGCGGCGATGAGCTCGTCCAGGTCCTCGGTCTCGTACGCCTGCGGGCCGAGCGCGGCGAGCGTGCGGCGCACCCGGATCAGCAGCGCGACGGCCCGGCCGGTCTCACCGACCGTGCCGGGGGCGCCGACGAGCGACGATGCCGCCTCCCGTACGGCGGGCAGGTCCCGGCCTCGCAGCTCGGCGAGGACGGTGGAGGCGGCCCGCGCCTCCTCCGGGGTGCTGATGGTGTCCACGCCGGCGTACCAGGCGTGGGTGTCGGCGGTAAGGGTGAGGCCGCCGAGGTCCGCGTAACTGCGCAGGTCCTCCCGCAGTTCAGTGGTGAGGGAGGAGGTGGGCGAGGAGGTTGCGGTCATATGAGGTCCGGTTCCAAGCGAGGAGGGCGTACGACGGCGCAAGGCAAGGCAGCAGCAGAGCCAGCGCAGCACAGGATGACAAGCCAGCTGGCGATGGCCCACCTTACGGCTGCCCTACAACACCGCGCACCCGCCCTGACCGGTATGTCCCCGGCCTAGGGCCGGAAGAGTTCGAACCGCCAGTTGTTGCACCGGATCGGATGCCCCTTCGGGTACTCGAAGTCCATCTCCTCCAGCAGCTCGAAGCCCAGCTTCCGGCAGATCGCGTTCGAGGCGGGATTCGTGACCTTCGGGAACGCGTGCAGGTACCGGTGCTTCCGCTCCGCCGCCGCGGACGCGATGACCGCCTCCCCCGCCGCGACCGCGATGCCCCTCCCCTGGTACTGCGGCAGCACGCTCCAGCCCGTCTCGTAGACCTGCTCGCCCTGGAGCTCCGTCTCCCAGTAGCCGATGCCGCCCGCCGCCTCCCCCTCCGGCAGCACGACGACGCCGAACATCCGCCCCGTCCCCTTCTCCGCGATCCCCGCGTACCGCTTGTGACGGGCGATGACCTGCTCGTCGGTCTCCGGGCCGCCGAGGTGCGTCATCATCTCCGGCGCATTGATCCGCCGCTGGAGATCAAGGAACCAGTCCGTGTCCTGCCAGGGCTCGATCCGTACGTTCGTCATGCCTCCGTATTACCAGCGGCCACTGACAACATGGGGGGATGAAGCTGCGCTGCGCCGTACTGGACGACTTCCAGGGAGTCGCCACGACCCTGGCCGACTGGACGCCCGTCGCCGACGCCGTGGAGGTCACGACCTTCACGGAGCACTTCGGCACGGAGGACGCACTCGCGGCGGCGATCGAAGGCTTCGACATCGTCGTGACCCTGCGCGAGCGCGTCCCGTTTCCCGCGTCGCTGCTCGCGCGCCTGCCCCGGCTGAAGCTGCTCGTCGCCTCGGGCATGCGGAACTCGGTGATCGACTACGGCGCCGCCGCCGAGCACGGCGTGACCGTGTGCGGCACCGGGAGCGCCTCCACGCCGCCCGTCGAGCTGACCTGGGCCCTGCTGCTGGGGCTCGCGCGCGGCATCGTGCCGGAGGCGAACGCGATGCGCGACGGCGGGCCGTGGCAGAGCACGGTCGGGGCCGACCTGTACGGGCGGCGGCTCGGGCTGCTGGGGCTGGGGAAGATCGGCGGGCGGGTGGCGGCCGTCGGGCTGGCGTTCGGGATGGAGGTGGTGGCGTGGAGCCAGAACCTCACGGAGGAGCGGGCGCAGGAGGTGGGGGTGGTCCGCGCGGCCTCGAAGGAGGAGCTGCTGGCGAGCAGCGATTTCGTGTCCGTGCACCTCGCGCTCGGCGACCGTACGCGCGGGCTGCTGGGCGCCGCCGAGCTGGCGTTGATGAAGCCGACGGCCTATCTGGTCAACACCTCGCGGGCCGCGATCATCGACCAGGACGCGCTGGCCGACGCGCTGCAGGAGGGACGGATCGCGGGCGCTGGGGTCGACGTCTTCGACACCGAACCGCTTCCGCCCGCGCATCCGATGCGCTCGCTGCCCGGGCTGCTGGCGACTCCGCACCTCGGCTATGTGTCGCGGGACAACTACCGTACGTACTACGGCCAGGCCGTCGAGGACATCCAGGCATTCCTGGCAGGAGCCCCGGTCCGCCGCCTCGGCTGACGACGGACCGGGCCCGGCTGGGCCGTCAGGTGGTCAGCCCTTGACGATCCGTACGGACAGGCCCTTCGCCGTGTAGACCGGCACGGCCTTGTAGCCGTCGGCGTCGACCGTGATCGAGGCGAACTGGCCCTGGAGGCGGCGGGCGTCGATCACGGGGAGGGCGCGGCCGGGCTTGAGGCCGTCGGTGAGGCGGATGGCGAGGACGCTGCCCTTGGCGAGGACGACGTTGCGGTCGACGGAGAGCGGGGCGTCGTGGTCGCCGTGTCCGGAGACGGCGATGTCGAGGACGGCGCCGGAGGCCTGGGCGTAGGAGGCGCGGGCGTAGAGCTTGTCCTCGACGCGCAGCGTGCCGCCCTTGACCGCGATGTCGCCGGCGCCCAGGGCGCGGGCGGAGCCGGCGACGAGGGTGCCGGCGGCGATGGTGGTGCCGCCGGCGTACTCGTTGTGGCCGGTGAGGGTGAGGGTGCCGGTGCCGAGCTTGGTGAGGGCGCCGCAGCCGTCGATGTCGTTGCGCCAGGCGTCGGCGGCGGCGAAGCCGCCGGCGGAGGCGTCGAGGGTGACGGTGACGTCGGCGTCGAATGAGCCGTAGGCGTCGGCGGCGGCGAAGAGGTTGAGGCGTCCCCACTGCTCGGGGCCGTCGGTGAGGACGTAGCCGGCGGGCAGGGCGGTGGTGCGCAGGACCTCGCGGCGCTGGTCGGCGCTGAGGTAGGGCTGGCGGGTCTCCAGGAGGACCTCGGCGCCCTTGGGGACGGTCATGTCCGCGCTGCGGCCCTTGCGCGGCAGGACATAGGTCTGGCGCGGGGCGACGGCGGCGGCGTTGGCCTCGCGGTCGGCGTACGGGTCGGTGGCGCTGCCCGCCGAGTGGGCGTACGCGTACAGGGTGTCGGCGGTGGTGCCGGTGGCGGCCTGGAAGTACGCGGCGGCCTGGGCGCGGGCCGCGGCCTTGAGGGTGGCGTTGGCCGGGTCGGAGAGGGTGGCGGCGGCCAGGGCGGTGGCGAGGATGCGGCCGCCGATGACGTCGACGCTGTTGTGCATGCCGGCGACGATGCGGGTGTGGCTCAGCGCGAAGGCGCTGGCGACGAGTTCCTGGAAGCGCTCGGGCACGGCGTAGGCGTACGCGAGGGAGGCCAGCCAGAAGGCGTTGGTGTGGCCGCTGACGAAACCGCCGTCGTCGGTGGGGCTGGTGGAGCGCTGACGGAGCAGCTGCGGGACGACCACGACGTCGGACTCGTAGACCGGGAAGCCGAGGGAGTCGACCGTGCCGGTGTCGACGACCTCGCTGTTCTCCGTCATCCGCCAGGGGCGCGGGTACTGGAAGGCGTACTTGCTCGGGTTGCCCGAGGCGTAGTTGCCGCGAAGGGTGTTGACGAGGGTCGCCACCTGGCCCAGGTCGGAGGTGGGCGATCCGGGGCCGAGGGCGGAGCCGGCCGGGGCGTCGGCGGGGATCGCGTCGTTGATGGTGGTGGCGGGGGTGGTGTCCGGGGCGCTGGTGATGCCCGTGACGGCCTTGGCACCGGTCTTGTAGAGGCCGGCGAGCGGGCCGAGGCCCTCGATGGCCGCGTAACTCTGGTGCTGGCGGTCGTAGATGAAGGCCTTGCGGCCTTCGGCGTCGGTGCGGGTCGTGGTGATCTTCACCGAGTAGCGGACGTTGGCGCGCAGCGTCTCCGGTGCGAGGACGGTGCCGGTGTTCCAGGCGGTGCCGGTCTGCCAGATCTTCTGGAAGCCGGAGAGGATCTCGACCGCCGCGTTGGTGTCGGTGGTCAGGTTCGCCGTGACGTTCGTCGTGTAGTGGTCGACGAAGGGGAGCACCGCGGAGGTGGTGGTGGACGTCGCCGCGGCCGCGAGGGCGCGCGGGGTGAGCAGCCAGGCCGGACCGGCCGCGAGGGCTGTCGCGGCAGCACCGAAGGTGAGGAATTTCCGCCGGTTGATGCCGCTCGTCCGGTTGTTGGTGCTGCGTTCCATCGTGTCCGTCATGCTGCCCGTCTCTCTCCGCAAGCGCTTTCTCGGCCCCGTGCGCTGGGATTATCGAGCAGATGAGCGGGTGGGTGGCTGAATCGCATGTGTTCGTTACATGAACGTTTCCGGTCTGTCCGCCGGGTCCCTAGGGCCTGTCCGGGCGATCAGGGTCGGATAGGCCGCGGCGTCGCAGTGACATCAGCCGCTGGCGCGGCGGGCGGTGCATCGCAAGGCGCCGGAATGCCCGCAGACTGGTTTGTCTGTGGGCTTTTCGGCAACGCCGCGAGGTGCCGTGTCAGGTGTCGCGGACCCGGCCATGATCGCCCGGACAGGCCCTAGGAGCCCTTCGGGTTCACGCGTGTGACCCGGCCCTTGAGGTCCGTCTCCAGGTAGCCGGCGCCGTACTTGTCCGACAGGTAGATCATCAGCGACGGCACCTTGTCGATCGAGCCGGAGACAACGAGGACGTAACGGTACTGCGGCTTGGGGACGTTGAGCTTCTTGTCCGCCTGCTTCAACAGGCCCGGCAGCGCGTCCCAGTTGACCTTGGCGAGGTCGATCAGGGGATCGCTGGTTTTGCGGGTGCCGGCGCCGATGTCCGTGCGGGTGAGCTCGCCGTCCCGGTAGTCGTACTGGTCGTACTCGGTCTTGTCGGCCTTGGTCGGGGCCGTGACGGAGGCGTACTGCGGATAGAGGGAGAGTTTGACCACCTTCGTACTGCCGACCTTCGTGCGCACGGCCTTGATGACGCTGCGCACTCCCGCCGGGGTGAGCAGATTGACGTTGGAGGTCTGCGCGCCGCTACCGCTGCTACCGAGGCCGACGGAGCCGATGGAAACACCGGGCGGGATCAGGTGCCAGGCCAGCAGTCCGATCAGCGGCACCATCACGGCGGCCGCCGGCACGGCCAGAACCCCCGTCCACCGCCGCCGCCTGCGCTGGCGCACGGGGGCCGGGGCGGGGGCAGGGTCGGAGGCGCGGGCTCGGGAGTTCAGCGGCCGCGTCGGCGAGTCCGCCGCCGGGGCCGGGGCTGGGGCAGGGCCCGTCAACGTGACAAGGGGAACCGTGCCGCCAAGCGTGCCGCCGCCGGCCACGTCCGCCAGCAGCCGGTCGAGCCGGTCCGCGTCAGGCCGGGCGGCGGTGTCCCGGACGAGCAGTTCGAGCAGCACCGGGGTGAGCGCTCCGGAGCGGATGGGCGGGGGCAGCGGCTCGTCCATCACGGCGACCAGGGTGGCCAGGCTGTTCTCCCGCCGCAGCGGATGGCGGCCTTCCACGGCGACGTAGAGCAGCATCCCCAGCGACCACAGATCCGACGCCGGGTTGCCCTCCTCCCCGCGGATCCGCTCCGGGGCGATGAACTCGGGCGAGCCGATGAGCCCGCCGGTCGAGGTCAGCCGGGTCGCGTCCCGCAGCGTGGCGATGCCGAAGTCGGTGAGCACGGGCGTGCCGTCCCGGCGCAGCATGACGTTGGCCGGCTTCACGTCACGGTGGTGGACGCCCTCCGCGTGCGCGGCCCGCAGTCCCGCCAGCACGCCCCGGCCGACCCGGGCCGCCTCGGCCGGGGAGAGCGGGCCGTGCTCCAGCCGGTCCTGCAGCGATCCGCCCTCCACCAGTTCCATGACGAGCCAGGGGTGCGGGAGTCCGGGCTGGTCCACGATGTGGTGGATGGTGACCACGTTCGGGTGCTGCACCCTGGCCAGCGCCCGGGCCTCGCGCAGTACGCGCTCCCGCAGTTGCCGCTCGCCCTCCTGGGCATCCTCAGGCGGCCGCACCTCCTTGAGCGCGACCTCCCGGTGCAGCATCGTGTCGCGGGCCCGCCACACCAGGCCCATGCCCCCGCCGCCGAGCCGCTCCAGCAACTCGAAACGCCCGTCGATCAGTTCGCCGTGCCCGCGCTGTCCCACCGCATCCCCTCACCGTGATGGCGCATATCGTACGGCCGGCTGTGTGTTTCCCCTGCGAAAAATTCTTCTTCGTATGGCGGCGGACGAACAGGTCCAGGCCCTGCACAATGCGAGTAAAACGTAAAGGAATTGTGTTGATGCGCTCCTGACAACTCCACTGCCCGGGTGCAACCATCGTCCGGATCACTGCACCGCCCGGACGGCCTGACCGACCGTCCGGTCACCTCCGGCTGCCCGCTCATCCCGCAGGCAGCCGCGGCAGAAGGAGCAGCAACAGTGCGACCGTTATCCCCCCACGCCCCCAACACCCCCCACACCCCGCACACCCCCCGCCGCACCGCGACCGCGGCCCTGCTCGCGCTCACCGCGCTGCTGCTCGCCACCGGCGCGCAGACGGGGACCGCCGACGCCGACGCACAGCCCGGCAGGACCACCGCCACACCGAGGACCATCGCCACACCGAGGGCCGGCGCCGCCCAGGTGGCGCTGACCCCCGCCCGGCGTGCCGCCCTCCTCCAGCGGGCCTCGGATTCCCTGGCCGCCACCGCCGACTCCCTGAAGCTCGGGGACAGCGAGAAGCTGATCGTCAAGGACGTCACCAAGGACGCCGACGGCACCCTCCACACCCGTTACGCCCGCTCGCTGGCCGGACTACCGGTCCTGGGCGGTGATCTGGTCGTCCACCAGCGCACCGACGGCACGCGGACCGTCACCAGGGCCACCGGCGCCCGGCTGTCCGTCCCCACCGCGCAGGCCACGGCGAAGGCCCCGGCCGCCCCGAAGGGCACCAGGGCCAAGGGTGCCCCCCGCCTGGTCGTCTGGGCGGCGTCCGGCCGGCCGGCGCTGGCCTGGGAGTCGGTGGCCACCGGCGCACAGCCCGACGGCACCCCCAGCGAGCTGCACGTCATCACCGACGCCCGGACCGGCAAGAAGCTGTCCCAGTACGACGCCGTCGAGACCGGCACCGGCAACAGCCAGTACAGCGGCACCGTCACCATCGGCTCCACCCTGTCCGGCAGCACGTACGAGCTGACCGACGCGGCCCGCGGCGGCCACCGGACGTACGACCTCAACCAGGGCTCCTCCGGCACCGGCACCCTCTACACCGACGCCGACGACACCTGGGGCGACGGCACCACGAGCGACCGCCAGACCGCCGGCGTCGACGCCGCCTACGGCGCCCAGGAGACCTGGGACTTCTACCAGGACACCTTCGGCCGCAACGGCATACGCAACGACGGAGTCGGCGCCTACTCCCGCGTCCACTACGGCAGTTCGTACGTCAACGCCTTCTGGTCGGACTCCTGCTTCTGCATGACCTACGGAGACGGCTCCGGCAACGCCAAGCCGCTCACCGCCCTCGACGTCGCCGCCCACGAGATGACCCACGGCGTCACCGCCGCCACCGCCGCCCTCAACTACAGCGGCGAGTCCGGCGGCCTGAACGAGGCGACCAGCGACATCATGGCCGCCGCCGTCGAGTTCTACGCGAACAACCCCAAGGACGTCCCCGACTACACCGTCGGCGAGCTCATCGACATCAACGGCAACGGCACCCCGCTGCGCTACATGGACAAGCCCTCCAAGGACGGCTCCTCCCGCGACTACTGGTCCTCCAGCCTCGGCAGCGTCGACGTCCACTACTCCTCCGGCCCGGCCAACCACTTCTTCTACCTGCTCTCCGAGGGCAGCGGCGCCAAGACCGTCAACGGCGTCGCCTACGACAGCCCCACCTACGACGGCCTGCCCGTCCCGGGCATCGGCATCGGCAACGCCGCCAAGATCTGGTACCGGGCGCTGACCACCTACATGACCTCGACGACGAAGTACGCGGGCGCGCGCACCGCCACCCTGCAGGCCGCCGCCGACCTCTTCGGCGCCGACAGCGCCACCTACGAGACCGTCGCCAACACCTGGGCCGCCATCAACGTCGGCACCCGCATCGTGCACGGCACCTCGGTCACCAACCCCGGCGCCCAGGCCGGCGTCACCGAACTGGCCGCGAGCCTCCAGATCCAGGCCACCACCACCAACACCGGCTCCGCCCTCACCTACGCCGCCACCGGCCTCCCCGACGGCCTCTCCATCGACCCCGACACCGGCCTGATCTCCGGCACCCCGACCACCGCCGGCACCTTCACCGTCAGCGTCACGGTGACCGACGCCACCGGCAGCGCCGCCACCGTCTCCTTCACCTGGCTGGTCAACGCCACCGGCGCCTCCGTCTGGGAGAACCCGGGCGACGTCGACATCCCCGACGCGGGCGCCGCCGTCGAGTCCCCCATCACGGTCGCGGGCCGTACCGGCAGCGCGCCGAGCACCCTCCAGGTGTACGTCAAGATCGTCCACACCTACCGCGGCGACCTGGTCATCGACCTGGTGGCCCCGGACGGCACCGCCTACCGGCTGAAGTCCTCCAGCAGCGCCGACGGGACGGACAACGTCGACACGACGTACACGGTCGACGCGTCGAGCGAGACCGCGAACGGCACCTGGAAGCTCCGCGTACAGGACGTCCTCAGCCTGGACTCCGGCTACATCGACACCTGGAAGCTGACCTTCTGACCTGTTCGACGGCCGCCGGCGCGGCCACCGTCCTCGCCGCCCGCAGGCGCCGCCGCAGCAGCAGCGTCGCGGCCTAATCACCCAAATGTTCGACGGCCGCTGTACGGGCAGATCGCCCGTTCGGCGGCCGTCATCGATAACGGCCTCGCGAGGTCAAACCGCCCTGCATAATGGCCAGAATCTGACGGACCATGTGCATTATGGACTGGTTCGACGTCACGCTTGAAAGGGCGCTTCCGTGACCAACGGGACCAGCGGGACCGATTACGAGGGCATAGGGCCCGACCGCAGCGGTCAGGCCGAAGCCTTCGACGCCATCGGCGACCGCTACGACGAGGCCTTCCCGCACAAGGAAGGCCAGGTCTCCGCGGGTGAGTGGCTGATCGGAACGCTGCCGGCCGGATCCCGCGTCCTGGATCTGGGCTGCGGCACCGGGGTGCCGACCGCCCTCCAGCTGGCGGACGCCGGCTTCGAGGTCACCGGCGTCGATCTGTCCGGCGGTATGGTGGATCTCGCCAGGAAAAACGTCCCCGCCGCGACCTTTCACCAGCTGGACATCGCGGACCTCCGGCCTGGCGGACCCGCTGATCTTGGCCGGTTCGACGCGGTCGCGGCGTTCTTCGCCCTGCTGATGCTCCCCCGGGCCGAGATCCCCGTCGCACTGCGGACGATCCACGCCCTGCTCGCCCCCGGCGGCCTGTTCATCCTGTCGATGGTCGAGGCCGACGTGGACGACTTCGCGATCCCGTTCCTGGGCAACACCATCCGGGTGTCCGGCTATCTACGGGACGACCTGCACAAGGCCATCGAGGAGGGGGGCTTCGACATCGTCAAGGAGTCCTCGTACACCTACGCCCCGGAGGTCACCGACGTGCCGCCCGAGGAGCAGCTCTTCCTCTGCTGCAGGCGACGCGACTGACGACCCACCATCCGCCAGCCGCGGCCCGCGGCGCCCACCGGACGGAACCGAACGCGTGACAGAGCACCGTACCCCCCATGAAGGCCCCACCGGGCCGCCCGGCGTAGGCCTGGGCTGGGTGGGGCGGACCGCCCCGGAGGCCCCGGTGGCCCCGGAGGCTCCTGTGGCCTCTGCGGCCCCGGAGGACACCTGGACGCCTCAGCCGCTCCCTCAGCGCGGCTACGACCCGCCCCTGCCCGACGGGGGGCATCCGGAGCATGCCCGCAGCGGGGGCGAGGCGGCGCCCGACGCCGGGCCGCAGACCGACCGGCTCCGGTATCTCGACGTGGCGACCCGGCGGATCGCCCGCGGCATGGACCCCGACGAGACGCTCAAGGAACTGCGCCGGGCGGCCGTCCCCGCGTTCGCCGACGCGATTTTCGTCCATCTGCACGATCCGCTCACGGTCGGCGACGAGAAGACGGCCACGCCCATCGTCCTGCGTCTGCACAACAGTGGTCCCGCGCCGGAGGCCACGCATCCGGCCCTCGTCCACCGTCTCGCCGGACTGCTGGCGGCCGGGCGCCCGGTTTTCGGCGACGTACCGGGCATCGCCCCCGCGGTGAGCGAACTGCTCGGAGCGGCGGCCATGACCCCCGCGGCACTGCCGCCCGGCCGGCGGCTGATCATCGCCCCGCTGCGCGGCCGCCACCGCATGATGGGCACCGTGGTGCTGCTGCGCCGCCCCGATCAGCCCGCCTTCACCGGTGACGATCTGCTCGTCGCCTCCCAGCTCGCGACACACACCGCGCTCGGCCTCCACAAGTCGGTGATGTACGAACGCGAAGCCTCCGTCGCCGACGCGCTGCAGCGCGCCATGCTCCCGTCCTCGCTCCCCGAGCCCACCGGCGTACGCCTCGCCAGCCGCTACCTGCCCGCCGCCGAGACCGCCCAGGTCGGCGGCGACTGGTACGACGCGATCCCGCTGCCCGGCAGCCGCGTCGCGCTCATCGTCGGCGATGTCATGGGCCATTCCATGACCTCCGCCGCGATCATGGGCCAGCTCCGCACCATCGTCCAGACCCTCGCCGGGCTCGACCTGCCCCCCGACGAGGTCCTGCACCACCTCGACGAGCAGGCCCAGCGCCTCGGCAGCGAGCACATGGCCACCTGCCTCTACGCCGTCTACGACCCGATATCCCACCGCCTGCTCATGGCCAACGCCGGCCACCCGCCCCCCGTGCTCCTGCACCCGGACGGCCGTGCCGAGGTGCTGCGGATCCCGCCGGGCGCACCGATCGGCGTCGGCGATGTCGCCTTCGAGTCCGTGGAGATGTCCGCCCCCAACGGCGCCACCCTGCTGCTCTACACCGACGGCCTCGTCGAGACCCGCGGCACCGACGTCTGGACGGGCGTGGATCTGCTCAGCGCCCGCCTCCAGACCGCGGTCCACGGCCGCGTCCCCCCGCCCCTGGAAGACCTCTGCGACCTGGTCCTCGACACCGTAGGCCCGGGCGACCGCGACGACGACATCGCCCTGCTCACCGCCCGCTTCGACGGCTTCCCCCCGGACAGCGTCGGCTACTGGCTGCTGGGCCCCCACCCGCAGACCGCCGGACGAGCCCGCCAGCTGACCCGCCGGGCACTGCACCGCTGGGGCCTGGACTCCATGATCGACTCGACGGAACTCATGGTCAGCGAGGTCGTCACCAACGCCGTACGCTTCGCCTCCCGCCCCATCGCGCTGCGACTGCTCCGCACCGACGTCCTCCGCTGCGAGGTCGCCGACGACTCCCCCCAAGTGCCCAGAATGCGGCGCGCCGCGCCCGGCGACGAGGGCGGCCGGGGTCTGTTCCTCGTCAACGAGCTCTCCCGGAGCTGGGGCGCGCGGCGGCTGAGCACGGGCAAGGTCGTCTGGTTCGAACAGGAGATCCCCGACCAGTAGCCCAACCCACACCCTTGTATCAACCACTTGACACAAGCCAAGCGGCCCCGCCATCTTGTACTCACTACTTGATACAAGCGGTGAGGATTCCCATGTCCGAGCTCAACGCCGGCACCGACCGGCCCCTCCCGGCATCCCGCGCGGACCGTTACGCCCGCTGGGGCGGCCTGGCCGCCGGAGCCGTGGCCGCCCGCGCCGTGGCCTCGCTCGACGACGGCCTGGGCGTCGGGATCCTCTACTCCATCCCCGCGTTCGGCCTCTGCGCGGTCATCGGGGTACTGGTCGGCGACGCCCTGACGCCTCGCGCGCAAGGGCCGGTGCGCACCGCAGGCCTCACGCCACGCCGCGTCCGGGACTACGTACCGCGCCGCATGACCCCGCTCCTGCTCTGCCAGGCAGCCGTCCTGGTGATCCTTCTGGCGGTCGCGGCCACCGTCGCCTCCCCCGACGACATGGGCCGCGCCGGACGCTCCCTCGCCGCCACCTGCCACGGCGTCACCGAGTCCGCCGGCCCCTGGCCCGGCCTCTTCTACGGCCTCCCGGTCCTGGTCTCCCTCGCCCTGTCCACCGTCGCCTGCGGCTGGTCCCTCCTGCGCATCGCCCGCCGCCCCGGCGACGAACAGGCCCGCCACGACCGCTCCCTGGCCATCACCGCCGCCTGGGGCCTGCTGGTCTCGGCCCCCCTGCTGGGCGTCGCCTCCACCGCCTCCGGAGCCCTGATGAGCCTCAACTGCGACGGCACCCCCGGCACGATCGCCAACTGGCTGCTCTACCCAGTCGCCCTGATCTCGCTCGTCACCGTCCCCTGGTGCCTCGTCAGCATCGCCTCACCCCGGGCAACCCGCCGGTGAACATCCGCGTGGACACCGCCGGCCCCGTACCCCCGTACGAGCAGATCCGCGCCCAGCTCGCCGCCCTCATCACAACCGGCCGGCTCCCCGAGAACGAACGCCTCCCCACCGTCCGCCAGCTCGCCGCCGACCTCGGCCTCGCCACCGGCACCGTCGCCCGCGCCTACCGCGAACTCGAAGCCGCCTCCCTCATCCACACCCGCCGCGGCGCCGGCACCCGCGTAGCCCCACCCCCCGCCCACACCCCCCGCCCCACCCCCACCGCCCTCGCCGCACTCGCCGCCCTGGCCCACCGGTTCACCACCGAAGCCCGGGCCCTGGGCGCGGACGACGCAGCAGTGGAAGCGGCGGTCCGCGACGCCCTGGACACCCTGAAGAAGACCCCCTGACCACTCCGCGCAATCCCAGCAGGACAGAATCCGTCGAAGTACAGTTAGACAGAATTCGTCTAAGTCGGCATGTACAGACTTCGTCACCGACCCCTCCCCCGCTATGCGGCTGGGCATCGTTTCCGGGCGCCGCCGGCATGGCAAGTCATACCTGCTGCGGGCCCTCACCGAAGCAGCCCGGTTCACGGTGCGCGACATGGCTGAGACTCGGAACCGCCGACGCAGGCAAGCCGTGCGGTAGCCGGTAACGGAACTGGTACCGGACAGATGGGCAAGTTCCTGGCGCCGGGGGGCAATGTCACGCATGCTGGTTCTCCCGCATCGGGTGAGAGGCCGCCGTGCCGGCATCACTGGCACTCGCCACGCCAGGCCATTGCCTCAGCCTCGCAGGATGAAGAGTTGGCGCCAGAAGAAAACGGTGCAGGTCAGGGCATGGGTCAAGGGTCTTGCCGTCCGGGGGGTCGGTAGCGAGTGACGGTTCACGACGAGGGCCGCCGTGGCGAGGAGAAACCATCGGCTGCCGGGGGCCAGGAGGTTTCCGTCCGCCGGCCGCCTGCTGAGATCGAAGAGAGCAGCCCCGGCGAGATACAGCATCTCGCTGAAACGCTCCGTGAGCACTTCTTCGCACGGCTGGGCCTGAGCTTCCGGGACCTCAGCGCCCAAATGGGGGCGGGGTACACCCCCACCACCTTGTCCCGGATCTCGAAAGGCACGAAGGTGCCCTCCTTCGAGGAACTCGAGGCGATCCTGTCCTTCTCGGAGAAAGCGGTCGGCGCCCCGCTTCCTCAGCAGGTGCGAGACGAGATGCGGATCCGCCACCTCAGAGCGATCAGGCAGTCCAACCAGACGGCGTACGACCTGTACATGGCCGTGGAGGAAGTGCGGGCATGGCGGACGCGGTACTCCCAGAATGAGGGCGCGGCGGCGCTGCTGGAAACGCGGTGGCGTCATGCGGTACTTGCCCAGAACCAGGCCGAGGAGCAACTCCAGCGGACGGACTCCGCCACGAAGCGGGAAGCAGCCGCCGCCCACCGGGCTTTGGAGGCCGCACACGAGGAGCGCAGGACCGCGCAGGCGCACAGCCTCCAGATGGCAGCCGAGCTGCATGTGGTGCGCGACGAACTCAAGGAGCAGGTCCGACGGCTGGAATCCGAAGTCACCCGGCTGACAGCGGAGTTGCAAAGTGCCCAGGAAGAGCAGCAGAGGTCGTGGGAAGAGAGGGCGCGGGTAGCGGAACGCCTGACGATAGCCGAGCAGCGGGCGCAGGTGGAGCAGCGGGAACACGTACAGCTCGAGGAGCATGTGACGCTCCTGAACCAGATGCTCCAGCAGGCGAAGGACGAGCGGACGCAGCTTCAGGCCCAGCATGAGATCAGGCTGCAGGAGTACATGGTGCTGGCCGACGCCGAGGCGGCGGTGGAGGCAGCACGCCGCCTGGAGGCGAGGGCCGCGGTGTCTGCGGCCGTCGCCGACACTGGAGCGACGCCTTCCGCCACACACGTTCGTTCGGACGACGATCTGCTGCAGACCGCAGCGGTGGGGAGTCCGTCGCAGGTGGCACAAGTGGTCAATCGACTGGTGGCCCAAGCGGATCCGGACGGTGCGCGGGAAGTTCTGGCACGTGCGGCCGAGCGGCCCGGTGCGGAAGTGGTCGCGTTGGTGCAGGCCCTGGAAGAGGTCGGCTGTTATCCGCAGAAGGAGCTGCTGCTGGTTTCGGCGGCACAACAGCCTGCGGTCACGGTGGCAGCGGCCATCCGAGCTCTGCACGCCGTGGACCGAGCGGCGGAGGTCGGCTGGATGCTGGACGCCGCCGCCCGAGCCGAGGCGAAGGATGTCACCTCACTGACGCTGGAGTTGCTGGGCCAGGGCATGCGCGCCGACGCAGGGCGGTTGCTGGACGCCGCGCCGCCACGGCGCTCGGCGCGCGAGGTGGCCGACCTGGTGGTGGTACTGGTCGGCGCCGGGTGGACCGGTGAGGCGGAACGACTGGTGAAGGATGCCGCGGTACGGCGCTCCGGCCGCGAGATGGTCGAGTTGCTGCGGACCCTGCTGGTCAGTGAGGCCGCTCCGTTCGCCGAGCACATCACGCTCGTCACGGCAGGCCGGCCGGTGGCTGCGGTGGTGGCAGCCGTACAGGCGCTTGCCGAGGCCGGAGAAACCATCGTGATCGGTCAGGTCCTCGAGAAGGTCGGCGGCCGCACTCCGTCGGATGTCGCACGCATCGCCGCGGTGCTGGCCGACAAAGGCTGTGCTCAGGAAGCCGACTGGCTGCTGGACTCGCGCGCTCTGGGCGGCGTCACGGGCATGCTGGAACTCCTGGAACAACTGCATCAGGATGGGCGAGCCGACCTGATCGGCCGTCTTCTGGACGGGCCGGCCAGCTCGTATCCGGCTACGGAGACAGCCGACCTGCTCCTTAAGCTCCACGGGCTGCCGAAGGAGGTATACGGTGCCTTCACCCGCTCGATCGCCCAACGCTCACCTTCTGACCTGCTGGAACTGGTGGGTGTTCTCGGACACCGGCAACAGGACGACATCTCCGCCCAGGTGTTGCAGCAGATCGTCCTCCGGCCCGTCGCGGAGGCGGTCTCATTCCTGGACGAGTTGCTCGATGTGGCCAGTGCCCATATCGCCGACCGGCTGCCGCACATCGTCATCGGTGCGGAACTGCCACTGGGGCACCTTCTCGAAGTCGCCGGCGCGCTTCGAGCGGCGGGGTGGCATTCCGAGGCTCACGAACTGCTCCGGTCAGCGGGCGCTGAACAGCGGATATCACCTTCCGTTCTGATCGAAGCGCTGGGAAATGCCATCTACGGCACGGAGATCCGGCAGCTGCTGGTCGGCTGGAGCAACCGCCCGGCTGACGAGATCATGCCACTGGTGGAGGAGCTGCTGCGATCCGGTCACGGCGCCACCGCATGGTTCGTGCTCGGTCATTTTGTGACCGAGTCCGACGCGGCCGGTCTCGCAGCCGCGCTGAACTTCCTGCGGGAAGCCGGGTGGCACGACGACGCAGACCGACTGATCGATCAGCTGGTCGACGATGTCGAATACTCCGCGTTGGCTGATCTGAGCGAATTGATGTCCGCACAGGACGCCGACACCTTGCTCCTCCGTATCGCTGCGTACGGCGACCCCGGCGATGTGGCCGCCATGCTTGTCGCCCTCGCTGCCACCGGGAGTTGGTGGGCGTTAATCGAGGTGCTGCAAGCCGCTGCGAGGTGTCCGGGGAAGCGCATGCTGGATGTCGCCGTGCATCTGACGGGCATGCACCGGCCTCGGCAAGCCGCCTGGCTCGCAGCCCAGGGGAGCAGGGGCGGTCCTCGCCGTAAGCCTTCCGTACCGTGTGGAGAATCGGCGAACGAGGGCTTCGAAATGGCCAAGTCGGCGCTCGAACACGACGATCCCGATCTCGCTCTGCGGGTGCTGCTGGAGTCGATCCGGTCCTTCTCGACGGGCGAGGTCATCGCCCTACTCGAAGTGCTGGACTCGGGCGAGCCGTTGCTGGGCTTCGCGCTCCACATAGCCGACCAGTCCGCCGATGCCGTTCCGGGTCTGTACCCCACGGCCGTATCCGACATCTGTGACCTCACGTACCTCCTGCGGCAGAAGCTTCACCTGCCCAAGCGCGCAGACCGCGTTCTGGAGTTCGCTGTACAAGAACTGAGTGTCGAGTCGATCGCCACCTTGATGGAGACGCTCCACCAGAAGAACCGCCGCGATGACCTGGCGCATGTACGCAACTGCGCGCCGCGGTATCTGCCACAGCCGCACCTGATCGCCTTGGCTGCGGAGGTGCTGCGCTTCGACGTGAAGGCGGCTCGTTCCATGATGTGGAAGGCTCTGCGATCTGATACTTCCACTGACGACTTGCGGGAGCTGGCGAGCTTCACTATCGACAGCGGCCTCGGTACTCGCGCCGAAGTCACGGACCTCATCAACCGGCACCGGCCGGCCGATGTGGCGGCGGTGTTCTGGATCGGGCCCGAGGCCAAGGGTGACGCGGGAGCGGATGGCACCGAGGCGGACGGGCGGAAGCGGGCACCTCACCACGAGGGCACGGCCGGCGCGGTGGAGGCGAACAGTGACACCGGCGATCGCGTAGAAGCCGGCCTGCGGCCAGAGCCGCCGGTTCTGTTCGACCAGGAGGCAGCCAGCGAGGAGTTCGACCCACACGCAGTGGACACCCGTCGGCTTTTCCTGCTGTGGCGCCGGGAGTTGGAGAACCATCCCTTGCTCAAGGGCGACCAACTCCTCCAGGCGTGGATCGACGGCTGCCGAGATCCCTACGAGTTCCTGCACCACAGAGCGGGCGAGGTGAGCCAGGCGCTGTACCTCGCCCTGCTGAGGCTGCCCAGCCCGGATGCTCACGACCTCCGGCTCGGACTCAACGCCATCTGCCACTGGCTGCCTGCCACCCCCTGGGAGATCCCCGCGGAAGCCGGCGGGACGTTTCGGCTCCATCCGCCCGGGCCCGCCTCCGGCGTCTCTCTCATCATGCAGCGCGGCAAGAACAGCCAGAGCCTGCTGGATCCCTACCTCTCCAGCGCGGTCTCCGACACGCTGGAGCTGATCAGCAGGGATCGCACCCTGAGGATCATCAGCTCGTCCGGCCAGCTCCTCGCCTTGCGCTCGGGATCAGGAAGCACGTTCCTGGGCGGTCGGCGTTCAGCAGCCGATGCCGTGCACCGCGCCGCACAGGAAGCCGCCGACGTCCGCGGGGCGGCACAGATAGCGCATCATGTGCAGGTTTACGGCCATCTCGATCAGGTACTGGGAAGCCTGGTCCATCAGATTCCCGCCGCGCCCGACAGCTGGTGGGGACAGCGCCGGAGTGCCTTGCTGGCCCGCCTGGAGATCATGATCAAACCTTCCGGGGCACGCACCGCGCTCGGCGACGCCACACTCGCTGCGGACGGCGAGCGAGTGATCTGGAACGTCGCGCCGGCCATCCACCACCCTGGGTACAAGTCTCGGGGAACAGTCATGGTGATCGGGCCCGAAGGCGTCAAAGCCCGTTCCTTCAGCATTGACGTATTGCGCTGAGCCCCCAGCATCGGCAGGCTCATTGGCATGTCCACGACCGACTGCCAGGAGTCATGACGATCACGTCCCACCCGCACCCCACGACCAGCTCTCCCTCGGGGCCGATGGCCAGCGCATGCACGCTCCCGGGCTGGGGCAGGACCGCAGTGCAGATCCCTGTGGTCACATCCCATTGCCGGACCGTCGCGTCGCGACTGCCGGTGACGAGCATGACCCCGCCCAGGGGCGCTGCGCAGGCGGTTGCGTAGACCGCGCCATCGTGACCCTGCAAGGACATGGGCTCGCCCTCACCGGAGAGGTCCCATACATACGCCGTTCCAACGGTGTCACCGGAGAGCGCGAGGGTACGGCCGCCGACGGCGACGCACGCCACGCTCACCACGCCTGAGGAGTGGCCGTCGAGCTGCGCGATCTCCTGATGAGTTATCAGGTCCCAGACCCGTACCGTTCTGTCTCCGGAGCCGGTGACGGCGACGGGCCGGCCACCGATGGTCGTGCAGGCAACCGCTTCAACCGAGGTGGCATGGCCTTCGAGGACCGCTACCGGCTGGCCGGCGACCAAATCCCAGATGTGTACGGCTCCACTGCTGTCGCCCATGACGGCGAGGTGACGGTTCCCCGCGCGGGTGTACGCCACAGCGTTCACCTGCTCGGCGGTCATCTCGCCCAGCGCCGTGATGTCGCCCGTAAGCGGATTCCACAGCTCCAGGACACCAAGGCGTGCGACGGTATCGGCGATGAGGACGACCGGCTGACCGGGCAGGTCCGCACAGGCCAGCGCGTCCGTCCATGCACGGGGGCCGGTCAGACCGGCCCGCAGCACGCCCGTGGCCAGGTCCAGGGCCTGAGCGAACAGCCCGCGGCCAGCCGCGACGACCACCGCCTGGCCTGCTATCTCGGTGCACAAAGCGGCCTGTACGTCGCCGTGAAAGAGCCGCATCCGCCCCGTTGCGGGCTCCGTACCGGGTTCGGGAGCGGCTGCGACATCCCAGACCCGCACGCTTCGGTCGTCGCCACCCGTGACGGCGACGAGTTTCCCGTCCACGACAGCGCATCCGACGCCCTCGACCCATCCGGCGTGCCCGGTGAGCACCCCCCGCTGACGCCCGGTCAGCAGATCCCAGATCTTGGCCGTTCCGTCAATACTGGTGGTCACGGCGACTGGACCGCTCGGCATCTCATGACAGGCGATGCCGGTAACCCCGGGGTCCCAGCCCAGCACGAGACGTCTCCCCACGGTGAGATCCCACACCCACACTTCCTGGTCGCCTGCGGCAACGACGGCCCGGAAACGCTCCCCATGCGCGGCGAGCGCCACCGCTCGCACTTTCGTGGAGCGGTGGCGGCTCTCTGCGGTGGAGCGGGTGCGAGCGGCCCAAAGGCCGAGTTGACGGCCGGTGTCGAGGTCCCACACTCGGAGTTCGCCGCTCTCGTCACCGGTGATGGCGACGGACCGCTCGTCCGTCGTGACGCACGCCGCGGCCGTCACCTGGTGCGTATGTCCTTCGAGCGTGGCTAGTCGACGGCGGGTGGCAAGGTCCCAAATCTGCACATCGCCGTTGTCGTGACCGGTGACGGCGACGGGCCCGTCCTTCGTCGTGGTGCACGCCACCGCCCGGACCCCCGGGTCGTAGCCCATGAGAACAGCGAGCTGGCGGCCTGTGGCAAGGTCCCATACCCGCACGCCGTCATGGAAGTCGATGCTGACAGCGGTCGGCTTTCCCTCCAGCGTCGTGCAGGCGATTGCGCCCACCGGGTGGTTCACCTGCCACTCGATGGTCTGTTCCACATCGGTCAGGTCCCACACCCGCACGGTCATGTGGTCACTGGTGACAGCGACGGGCCGGTCGGCCGGGCCGCCGCAGGCGACCGCCCGCACCGTACCGGTATGGCCGTTGAGCATCGCCCGCAGCGCGCCACTCACCTGCCGCGAGGTCGCCCAGCGAACCTTCCAGGGCAGGCCGTCGGTGAAGGCACGTCGCAGCGATTCGTCACGGTGGCGAGCCGCGTCAGCGGCAAGGACGTAGCGCCGTCCTTCCGGGTCGAGGAGGCGGTGGCGGCCTGCCGAGGAGCGGTAGACCGCGGCGATGCGCCGCCCTTCGTCACGGCGCACGT
This sequence comes from Streptomyces sp. NBC_01537, assembly GCF_045040445.1. Taxonomy (NCBI): domain Bacteria; kingdom Bacillati; phylum Actinomycetota; class Actinomycetes; order Kitasatosporales; family Streptomycetaceae; genus Streptomyces; species Streptomyces sp. NBC_01537. Next base: position 4,348,655 of record NZ_CP109392.1, read on the forward strand.
AGCGAAGAGCGTTGAGCAGGGTGTCGGGGGCAGCGTGAACGAGGTAGCCGGTGTCGGCGATGAGGGCGTCGAGGTGACCGGCGGATGCGCGGGCGGCGTGGGTGGCGAGATGGCGCAGGGCATAGGGGTGCGCGTGTGCCCAGTCGCGGGTGCCGTCCGCCGCGTAGGGGACACGGTCGATGAGCCCGGTGGTCATGGCGTCGTGAGCGGTGCGCGGGTCGGTATCCGCCCGCAGATGTTCGGCGAGAGCTTGGTGGTAGAGCCGGTAGGCGGACCGGTCGGTCTCGGTGGCCTCGACGATGTAGGAGCCGGCGTTGCGATTAAGCCAGTGCAGGTCCTCATCGGTGTACCTACGGTCGGCCAGACGGGAGGCGAGCGGCGCCCAGAGGTCTTCCCACGGCAGGCCCTGGCCCTGAGCCCAGGCCAGGGGGCGTAGCAGGTCACGGGCGCGTGCCGCGTCCGGGCCGAGCCTGGTGTCCAGGTCGTGGCGCATCGCGTCGCCCGGGACACGGGGCAGCGAGGCGCGCCAGACCTGGTCGTCGGGCGAGGGTATCCGGGGGTCGCGGGCGAGGGCGGTCGCGTTGATCCGGGCGACGAGGAAGGACGGCATGGCCGATTCGGCGACGGCGGTCGCGACCGCCCGGAGCCGCTCGGTCCCGGCTGCCGGGTAGGGGCTGTCGGGTGCGGCCTGCAGCAGATTGCGGACGGTGTAGTGGGTGAGCGCCCGGAGGTCGGCGTAGCGGTCGGCGTCCAGATCGACGGTTTCCGTCCGGGGAAGACCGAGAGCGCCCAGGAGGTGGGGCCGGGTACCGAGAAGCAGTCGCAGGCGGCCGTCCGCACGGTCGATGAGCGGTCGGAGCACGGTGCTGACGAGGGAGGCGGGGGTCGCAGCCTCTTCCAGGGCGTCGATGATCGCGGTCAGCGGCCGGGTGCGGCCCCGCAGCGCGGTAAGCAGTTCGCCCACCGTGGTGACCTCAACGCCAGCAGCGGCCGCCAGACCTTCCAAGATCTGGCCGTCGGTGAGCTGTTGGGCATAGATCGTGACATCCACCGCGCCCTGTGGGGGGACCGCCGCAGCGGGCAGGCCGAGGGTGTGCAAGGGCACGGTACGCCGGTGGTCGGGGTGGCAAAGGGCGCCGATCAGGCCCAGCACAGCACTCTTTCCGGAGCCTGGCCCCGCAGTGACGACCAGGGCGGACGAGCCGCCGGCGGATTCGGTGAGCCAGGCGGTAATGTCGGTGAGCGCTTGGTGGCGGCCGGAGAACCACCAGCCGCCGGCACGGCCGCTGTAGCCGTGATCGCCCATGGCCTTCACCAGCAGCGTCCGGCGCATTTCGGTCTCGCGGAGTTCCGTGACGCTGTCCCTGCGGGCCGCTCGCCGCAAGGCGAGTTCGTCCCGGGCATCGCGGCGGGGGTTGAGAAAGAAAGGGGGTACCCGACCCGACAACCCGGCCTGGGTGAGGGTGATGCGGTGATAGGGCGGCCGGTCGTCATGGGCATTCATGGCTGCGACCACGGCGTCCACCGCCAGGGTGGCGGGGGCGTGCCCCGCGAGCGCCTCGTTGTGTACGGCCTCGGTGAGCAAATGCGGGAACGCGCCCACCTGAGCCTGCTCATCGGGTTGAGCGGAGCTGACGACGACGAAGCCGGTGCCGGTGTCGGACTGCCAGGCGCTGGTCACGCGGTCCAAGACATCGGCGGCAGCCTCGTTACCGCCCCGCCCCGAATAGCACGTGTCCAGCAGAAGCATCAGACGCCGTACCGGTGTGCCGAGCAGCATCGCGCGGGCCACTTCCACAGTGGGCAGAGCGTAGTGAAGGTCGTCGGGATCTGTGTCGGCGGTCAGCAGGACGTGCCGCTGGCCTTCCTCCACCACCTCCCCGTGCCCGGCGATGTAGACGGTGACCAGGTCATCCGGATGTCGCTGCTCCGACCGAGCGAACTCACGCAGTCCGTCAGTGAGCTGGTTCTTGGTCGGGTTCAGTCCGAGGCCTGCGACGAGCTGATAGCCGAGGTCGCGGGTGAAGAGCTCGACAATCTGCTGCCGGGCATCCGCCAGATCGGGCTCGTTCCACTGCGGGGCCTTGGGATAGGTGGTGATAGCCGTGGCGATCAGATAGCGGCGGCCTCTCCTGCCTCCGCCGTCCAACTCACCGAGCACCGAGCCCCCTGGCGATCGCCTCACCGGTCAGCGCCTCGGTCAGATAGGCGGACGCATCGTGTGCACGGGCGCCGTTGTGTACCAATACCGAGATCACCCGCTCGCCGAAGAACGCACTGAGGTCCTTCTCCAACGCCACCACGTCTCCAGCGTCCGCCACGTTCGTCCAAACCAATGAGCTGCCCCCGGGCCATGCCCCTGGCTCAGGCCGCAGCCGCTCGAAGATCAGGTTCCGTACACCCAGCGGGGAGCCGAGCGTGACAAATGCCCGCACCCGGTCCTGGGGCATCGTGCACAGTGCCTCGTAGGCCACCACCGAGCCCAGCGAGTGCGCCACCACGACCTCCGTGTCCCGGCCCATCGCGGACCAGACGCGTTCGATCGCGTCTCCGCGCAGTTGCGGATCCGTCAGATAGCGGCTGACCTGCTTGAGGTCGAAGATCAGCGAGCTCATCGCGACCTCGGCGAAGAACTTCGACTGCGACAGCGCCCGCAATCCGGCCTGCACCGACCCCGGTACCCGCACCAGCGTCTGTGCGTCCGGCGGGACCACGCCAGGATCCACTTGCGCCGCATGCCGCCACCAGCTCAGCAGCAGTTCCTCTTCCAGCCCGCCCTCGACATCCGCCGCCTTGTACCTCGGATCCCCCACGCCCAGTCTCCGCCCGGGTGGCCGGAACAGATCTCCGTAGAAGGCGACCCCCACCTCGGCACCCAACATCGCATCCGGTGCCCCGCCCCGCCGCATCCCATCCCGCATCGCCGGCACCCACTCGTTGCTCAGTGACTGCTCCCCCGACTGCTGCTTACCGATTCCGTGCACACAAACGACCCGAGCCACACAATCCCCCTCTTGTCATCCGAAGCGCTGCATTCACCTTAGACATCGCCTCTCCTGGCTGTCCGTCAGGTCAGGGAAGCCGTTGCCCAGCGAGGACGAACGCAGGCTGGCCCCCGAGTACCAGGCCGACACCGACTGACGGGGAGGGAGGTGTTCGATCCGACGAGGAGGGCGTGTTCGATTGTCAGTGGCGGCCCATAAGGTCGGCCCATGACTGATCGCGACACTTTCGCACCCCTGGTCTTCTTCGAGTACGACCACAAGCCCGGCAGTTTCTGCCTCATGCTCAGTGACCAGCACATGCTGGACACCGAGAAGGTCTTCGCGGACCGCGGGTACGAAGGCAACGGGTACGGCTGGGCCGGCGTGGCACGATCCGCGGTGCGCTCACGCGCCCCCGAACTGACCGACCGCTTCGGCCTCGACCCCGAGGCGGGCATGTTCGTCGCGTACGGCGAGGACGCGGACGCCCTGCGGGCCCTGGCACCGCTGCTGGTGCAGGCGCTCGAAGACCACCGTGTGCTGGGAGAGTTGATCGACGCCGGCGAGCCGGACTGGTTCGACTGAGGCAGTCCGCGACCGACGCGCGGGTGCATCCCCAGCCACTCCTGCCGCGGAAGTACAGGAGGACGGGACCTGGCTACACCCGGACCGGATCACCGACCTCTTCGAGCGGCTGGTGACCACCTCTGGCTTCCCGTCGAGGTGTCTGCTTGCCGCCTATTTCATGTCGAGGGCGAACTCACAGTTCAGGGACTGGCGGTACGACCGTCCGTCCTGGGTGTAGTACACCTCGCATCCCTTGATGTGCTGGGATATTTTGCCGGTCACGTGCAGGTGCACCATCGCGTACTTGTCGCTGAGCACCCCTGGCTTGATGGTGTAGGGGTGTGCGGCGTAGTTCGGGGTCTTATCGAGTTCGGGTCCGCCCTCGTGAGAGGAGTCGTCGTAGGCCAGCTGATGACCCGATGTGTGATACACCGAATACACCGGGTATCCGACGACCTTGACCCCGGGCGGGACACTCGCCACGCGGAATCGAGTGATCGAGATGGATTCCTTTGACTTGTTCTTGAGGAGCGGGAAAGCGAACCGGTAATTCCTGCCGATCTTGGCATTCGGATATCCGATCACCATACCGGAGCCCTCACCAAGCAGGGCAGTTCCGGTCTCTATACCATTGGCCGAGCATCCGGTGACCCCGAGTAGAAGGATCAGAACCACGGTGGCTTTAGAACGAATAGATGACACCGGGTTTCCCCTCTACGCCGTCCTTGGCACCCCAGACGTCGTGTTCATGCGATCCGCCGTTGTAGGAGGCTTCGAGGGAGAGCACGCCTCCGTTGGCGTCGGCCAGCGCCTGGAGGTCGCTGGGCAGAGCGGACGGCAGGGTGAAGGACCAGGTTCCGTCCGACGTGGTGGTGGCGGTACCCACGCTGGTGGGGGTGACCGTGGTCCCGTCGTCGGGCACGGAGTCCACGGCGGTCAGCTCAACGGTCGCGCCGGCCAGGGGCGCGCCGTTGCCCAGGGTGAATTTGCCGCTGACCGTGGCCGGGCCGGAGGCCGGGGGGACGCTGCTCGGGCTGGGCGCGACTGTGACCGTCGGGCCGCTGGCCGGCGGGGCTGCGGAGCCGGTGGGCTTGACGTCGGTCTCTGTGGGCGTGGGTGTGGCACTGGTGGTCGGGCTGGTGCTCACTGTGCTGCCGCAACCTGTGCTGACGGCATCGGTAATCGCCGCCGTGCAAGCGGCATCGGCAGGGGACGCCGTTCCCAGGCCGATTACTGCGGATGCCACTGCAATACTCAGGACAGTGGCGAGCGCGAGCTGTCTACCTGATTTTTGGGTCATGAAAGTGTTTTCCCCGATTTGATGAGTTAAGCCACGCGAAAAGTGCGACTGTGAATTACAGCGGGGAATCAGGCCGGGTCAATGGCCTGGAAAGGACTCGCACTCATTGATTCCCCCACTCGTCGTGCACGACATTGCCGTTTGCGACTGAAGCGGAACCTAGCGCAGTTGTCATTGAATGGTCAACGAGCTTTTGGAATACTTTACCGCTTACCTCAAATGCCGCTCAAGTCTTTTCAAGCAAGATTAGCAATTGGGGTACTTTGTCGCGGTCTGGAGTATCCAGTCTGCGTGTTTCGCTCGACGGTCATCCGTGTACTACAGCGGCAGATCATGTGACCCTTGATCGGTTGTGTCGTTGAGCGGTCCTGCTGGTGGATGTGACGAAGGCGCAACTCGGCGAGTGCGCCGAGGACTTGGCTGTCCTGGCGAGGAGGTCGAACGCGAGGGAGACGATCTCCAGCCAGATCCGGTTCTGGGCGGTGTCGTGCGTCACCGCCGCCGGGAGTTCGACCTCGTCTGATGAAGGCATTCGCCACCGGCCGGTGTGGTCGGTGAGGTGCCTTCGCAGATCGGTCCAGCTCCAGCGGTGCAGCCGAATCCACTTGACCGGCCAGCTCCCAGACCCGCGTGCGTACTTCGGCTCGCGCCGTGCGGATCGCGGTGAGGGCCTTCGGTGCGGCTGCGGCGAGGGCGTCGATGAGACGGGAGACCGTCGGGCCGGACGCCACCGGGCCGAACACGTCGGGCTCGGCCCGCAGCATGGCGGCATCGGCGAGGCAGTCCCCGCCCAGAGCCGTCGCGAGCGCGACATCCAGCAGGACTTTGCCCGGGTCGTGCACCGTCCGCGGCTTGCGCCACGGCGCCATTGCCCCGAGCCGGCCAAGGAGGCAGCAGAAGCCGCGGCGAAGCTCATCCCGGGGAGAATCATGGTCCGGCCCGCTCACGCACCCGCCCTCAGAACGCACCGCGGCCCCTCCGGTCGGAACCGGAGGGGCCGCGTTCACGCAGGACAGCGGTGGCGAGACCAACCGCCTGCGGGTAGGCCGTGTGGGACTCGAACCCACAACCAATGGATTAAAAGTCCACTGCTCTGCCAATTGAGCTAACGGCCCGCACACCGCAGCATAGCCGGACCTCGGCACCGGCTCCGAGCGCATTGACGATCAGGCGGCGTGGCAGTGGCGTGGCAGGATCGCCGGCATGGTGGAAGATCAGCGACCGGTGGCTCTGGTGACGGGGTCGACGTCGGGTATCGGGGAGGCCGTGGCGCGCCGGATGGCGGCGGATGGGATGCGGGTGGTGGTGCACTCGCGGCGGAGCCGGGAGGCGGGGGAGGGTCTGGCGGCGGAGCTGGGCGGGAGTTACGGGCAGGCGGATCTGGGGGATGAGGAGCAGGCGCGGGGGCTGGTGGAGGGGGCCGTGGAGCGGTACGGGCGGCTGGATGTGCTGGTGAACAACGCGGGGATCAGCTGGCCGATCCCGCACGGGGATCTGGCGGCGGCGTCGGCCGAGGACTGGCGGCGGCTGCTGGAGGTGAATCTGATCGCGCCGTGGGTGCTGTGCACGGCGGCGCTGCCCGCCCTGAGGGTGGCGCCCGGGGGCGGGAGCATTGTGAATATCACCAGCCACGCGGGCGTACGGCCGAAGGGGTCATCGATTCCGTACGCGGCGAGCAAGGCGGCCCTGAATCACGTCACGAAGCTGCTGGCGGCGGCGCTGGGGCCGGAGGTGCGGGTGAACGCGATCGCGCCGGGGCTGGTGGACACGCCGATGACGAAGGACTGGGCCGACGCCCACGAGCTGTGGCGGGAGCGGTCGCCGATGCGGCGGCCGGCGCAGCCCGTGGACGTGGCCGATCTGGTGGCGTCGGTGGTGGCGCACGGGTATCTGACGGGCGAGGTCATCCTCCTCGACGGCGGGCTCAATCTCCGGTAGCGGTGGGGGCGGGGGTAACGGCGGCCGCAACCCGGTCGCCCTGCATGAACCACGTACGGGCGCTCACGAACCACCACACCGCCGCGAAGCCCAGCACCACCGCCACGGCCACCGGGGCGTAGTTGAAGGTGCCGACCTTGACGGGGCTGACCTGGGGCAGCATGAACAGGACGGTGATGAGGGCCACCCACGCCACCGCGAGGACGCCGATGGGGCGGGACCAGCGGCCGAGGTGCCAGGGGCCGCGTTCGAAGGCGTCGCCCTTGAAGAGGCGCAGGAGGGTGGGGATGACGTAGGCGATGTAGAGGCCGATGACGGCGATGGAGGTGACGGCGGCGTAGGCGGCGTAGTTGATGAGGTAGGGCAGGCCGAGGGCGAGGGCGCCGAGGGCGGCCAGCCAGACGGCGTTGGTCGGGGTCTTGGTACGCGGGTTGATGTGCCGCCAGAAGCGGGAGAAGGGGAGGGCGCCGTCCCGTGAGAAGGCGTAGATCATGCGGGAGTTGGCGGTGACGGAGGCCATGCCGCAGAAGAGCTGGGCGCCGATCACCACCAGGAGGAGGAGCTTGCCGGCCGTGGCGCCGAGGCCGTCGATGAGGATCTGGGCAGGGGGGACGCCGGTGGGGCTGCCGGCGACGGCGGCGTAGTCCTGGATGGCGTAGGTGAAGCCGAGGAGGAGGACGAAGCCGGCTATCCAGGAGGTCCATATCGAGCGGACGATGCCGCGCGGGCCGGCGGTGGAGGCGTCGTGGGTCTCCTCGGTCATGTGGGCGGAGGCGTCGTAGCCGGTGAAGGTGTACTGGGCCATGAGCAGGCCGATGAGGACGACGTAGAAGCCGCTTCCCCAACCGGTCTCGTTGACGAAGTGGGTGAAGACGAACGAGGTCGACTGGTGCTGGTCGGGCACGAAGGTCAGCGCGCCGACGATGAGGGCGACGCCCGCCACGTGCCACCACACGCTGATGTCGTTGAGCACGGCCACGATGCGCACGCCGAAGGTGTTGAGCCCGCCGTGCAGGACCAGGATCGCGGCGAACAGGATGACCGTGTGGCCGGGGGTGGCGTCGAAGCCGAACTGCAGGTCCAGGTAGGCGTTGAGGAAGCTGGCCGCACCGAAGTCGATGCCCGCGGTGACCGCGACCTGCCCCAGGACGTTGAACCAGCCCGCGAACCAGGCCCAGGCCGCCGCGCTGTCCGGGGGCGCCAGCCGGTGCGCCCAGTAGTAGAGGCCGGCGGAGGTCGGGTACGCGGAGCAGATCTCGGCCATCGAGAGCCCGACGACCAGGGTCATCAGGCCGACGCCGACCCAGCCCCAGGTGATGACGGCGGGGCCGCCGGTGTTCATGCCGAAGAGGTAGAGGGTCAGGCAGCCGGAGAGGACGGAGATGATGGTGAAGGAGACCGCGAAGTTCGAGAACGCGGACATGCGGCGGGCCAGCACCTGGGTGTAGCCGAGTTGGCGGAGGCGTTCCTCATCAGAGAGTGGTTCCGAGATGGGAGCTGTCATGCCCCCAGCAATTCCCTTACCGGGGGCGTGACATGCGTCACACAGCTCAGAACATGGCTCAGAACTTGGCTCAGAAAATGCCCTTGTACGCCTTCCAGCCGGTGGCGATCTTCACCCGGGCCGCGAAGCCGCCCTTGCCGTTGCCGCTCTGACGCCACAGATTGCCGGAGGTGTCCCGGGCCACCAGATCGGCCTTGCCGTCACCCGTGATGTCCCCGACACCGACCACGACGTTGTAGGACGCGCCCCAGCCGGAGGCCACCTTCACCCGGGCCTTGAGACCGCCCGTACCCGTGCCGTTGTAACGCCACAGAACATTGGACTTGTCCTGCGCCAGCAGATCGCCGAAGCCGTCGCCGTTCAGATCACCGGCGCCGACGATCTTCTTGTAGGTCTTCCAGTTCGCGTACAGCTTCACCCGCGCGGACAGCTTCCCCGCACTCGTCGCCTTGTACAGATACACCGCACCCGTCGAGGAGTTCCGGACGATCAGATCCGCCCGCCGGTCACCCGTCAGATCGCCCGGCGAGGTCAGCACGTCGTACTGGTTCCAGCCCGTCCCCAGCGAGGTGTACGCCGTCGAGGTCGTCAGCGCCTTGCCGCAGCCCGGCCTGTACGCCCGCATGGAGCCGTTGGCGAGCCGCACCAGCACGTCGTTGCAACGGTCACCGCTCAGGTCCCCGAACGACACCGCCTTCACCGAGGTCGGCCAGCCGGAGGCGGACAGGGTGCCGCTGAACTTTCCGGCGGCGGTGCCGGTGCCCTTCTGGAAGGCCAGGGCGCCCGACGAGCTCAGGGTCAGCAGGTCGCCGAAGCCGTCCGAGCCGGCGTGGTCGCGGCGGACGGCGGTGGCGCCGGTGAGGGCCACGGTGCCGGACCTGGTGAGCGCGGCGCCCTGGCCGTCGGCCGGGGCGGCGGTGAGGGTCCAGGTGTACGAGCCGTTGGGGAGCAGGGTGAGGGCGTCGTCCTTGCCGTCCCAGGCGAGCCGGACGGTGCTGCGGCTTTCGCCGCCGGTCCAGGTCCTCACCGTGGCGCCGGTCGCGGTGTTCCTGAGGGTCACGGTCCAGGAGGCGGCGGGCTTGGACAGCCACCACTGGGCTTTCCAGCGGGCGGCGCCGCCGGCCGAGGCGAAGGTGGCGGGGACGGTGGAGTCGGGCACGGAGAGGGCGGAGACGAGGTACAGGGAGGAGTAGGCCTTGACGACATGGACGACTTCGTTCGAGTCGACGTAGGCCACCTTGTTCGAGTGTGGGTCGACGGCCCAGGTGACACCCCGGGTGTCCGTGGCCGCGGTGGCCTTGACGCCGGTGATCGGGTCCAGGGAGGAGTTGCCGTCGTTCATGGCCTCGTACCGCCGGATCACACCGGCGGCCGCGTCGTAGTAGGCGTAGAAGTTGTCGCCGAGGAGGAGGTCGGCGCCGACGGGGGCGTAGTAGTTCTGCCCGTAGGCGATGTTGCGGACGCCCGCCTCGGCCGCGGCCCCGCAGCTCCAGTACAGGAGCGCGGTGGTGGCCCGCAGGTCGTCCGGGGTGCAGTCGTAGCCGAGGTCGAGGGTCTTCAGGGTCTTGCCGGTGCGCATGCTGATGGCGACGACCGTGCCGGGGGTGGTCGGCGAGGGGGTCCACAAGGTGGCGTAGTCGAGCGCCGAGGCCTCGGCGGCCTGGGCGCGGACGATCGCGTTCCGGCCGATGTCCACCACGTACTGCCTCGTGCTGTCACCGGTCTCGTAGAGCACGTACTGCGGCGAGGCGTCAACGATCCGGCCGCCGGAGTTGGGGAGCGCGATGCCGGCGCTGTCGTCGGCGGTGGTCAGGACGTCCAGGCCGGTGTCCGGGTCGGCGGTGAGCAGGGCCAGGCCCTCGTCGGTGCCGTCGGCGAAGCGTCCCGCGCCGGAGGTGGTGGCCACCGACGCGGCGTCCGCCCCGGCGACCGGGTCCAGGCCGGGGCCGATGTCCTTGCCCTCCAGACTCAGGGAGCCGCGCAGGGAGTTGACGAAGCGTACGGTGCCCCGGTCCAGGCTCAGCGCCTGGACGGAGCCGTAGTAGAGGACCGGTGCCAGCGTGTGGAGCGAATAGTCGGAGATCTCGCCGTTGCCGTCCACCGAGAGGTAGTGGATGGCGCGCGTGCCGTCCGCGGTGGCCCGGCCGACCGCGAGCATCGCCCCGCTCCCGTGCTGGAAGGCCTGGTCCACGTCGGCCAGCACCGACGAGCCCTGCAGCGGCCCGTGCGAGCCCTCGTACCAGAGCACGTTGGCGCCCACGAGGTAGGAGTGGATCTCGCTGTCCTCGGACTGCGGGGTCACGGGCGTGATCGCGGGGGTCGTGGACGTACCGGTCCGGCTCAGGACCCGGAAGCCGGTGGTGCCGTCGGCGCCCTCCCGGCTGAACCAGCTGACCCGGCCCGTCGTCATCCGGAAATTACTCGCCGTCCCCGTCACCGGCAGCACCCGCACCGCGCCGGTGATGCCGCTGACGATCGCGTACGCCGGCTTGCCGTCCTGCCGGTACCCGAGGATCAGGTCCGTCCCCTCCCCCGCCAGCACCTCCGGCTCGGCCCCGGCCTCGGCGCCCGCGGGAAGCTGCACCTGGACGTCGTACGGGGTCGCGCCGCCGCCCCGCAGGACCCGCAGCTCGCGCGAACCGTCCTCCAGCGCGTGCGAGGCCACCACGAACCCGCCGCTCGCCTGCGGGTTCTCATAGCCGCTGGGCACCGTGAGGGTTTGCGCGGGGTTGCTGTTCTCCATCCACAGCCAGGTGATCACGGCGCTGCCGTCCTCGGCGGTGCTCCAGTACCCGACCCGGTTGTACGCGTCGTACCCGCTGACGATCGCCTCCGGCTCGACCCCCGCGAGCGCGGTCACCGTCTTCGTACCGCTGTTGGAGGTGTTCGTCCACAGATAGCCCGCGGTGCCCTCCTCCTGGTAGAGCACGCCGTTCAGGCCGCTCGCGAGGATCTTCACCCCGCGGTCGACGCTCGCGTCCGGCGACGGTATCGAGACCCCGGTGGAGTCCGCGGCGCTGGCCGTCGCGGCGGTGACCGCGCCGGTCGCGACGGCCGCACCGGAGGTGAGCGCGAGCGCGATGGCGGCGGTCGTCAGCCGGCGGCGTCTGTGTTGCATCACAGGTTCCCCCCTGTTTGCGATGTGTACGTGCAGTGCGTGCAGTGCGTGCAGTGCGGGTATCCGGCGTCAGCCGCTGATCTTGACCGACTTGCTGGTGGCGGAGCCGTTGGCGTAACCGGTGAGCTTGGCCGTGACCGTGACCGTCAGCTTCTTGCCCTTGTCGGCCTTCACCGGCTTGTACGTGGACTTGGTGGCGCCCTTGATCGACGTGCCGCCGCGCTTCCACTGGTAGCTGTAGGAGGTGGCGGCGGGGCTCCACTTGCCCGCCTTGGCCGTCAGCTTCTTCCCGACCTTCGCGGTGCCCGTGATGGAGGGCTTGGTGGTGGCGGTCAGCGCCGGCCCCGCCGCGACCTTCTTCGCCGCCGAGGTGGCGGTGGCCCTGCCGCCCTCGTTGGCGGCCGAGGCCCGGCAGGCGACCTTGTGGCCGTAGTCGGCGCCGGTCAGCTTGCGCTTCGCGGCCGTCGCGCCGGCGATGGCCTTGCCGTCGCGCAGCCAGGCGTACGAGGTGGCCGAGGTCGCCCCGCTCCAGGTCACCTTGCAGGCGACGGTGGAGCCGGTGCGGACGGTGCCGGAGACGGCCGGGGCGGTGGCCGCAGCCGGGATGGTGGAGGCGCTGGACAGCTGCCAGTGCTGACTGCTGCTGTCGTCGTCGACCGTCGCGGCCCAGGCGGCGGTCGCCCGGCCGTCGGGGGCCACGGCCACCTGGCCGTAGACAGAATCGGTGGCCGTGGGGGTGAGCGTCTTCAGGGCGGTCCAGGTGCCGTTGACCATGGCCGACCCTACGAGGACGCGGGGCGCTTCGTCGGCGGCGGAGGCGTCCTGGGTCCAGACGGCCTGCACGGTGCCGTCTTCGTCGATCGTCGCGTCGAACTGCTCGGGCACGTACTGCGTGGAGAGCGTCCGCACGGCCGACCAGGTGCCGGTGGCGGCGGAGCGGGTCGCGGTACGGGTGCCGAAGGACGTCGTGTAGTCGACCCACAGGACGGTGACATCGCCGTTCGGGCCGATCAGCGGGTCCGTGGTCGTGGTGGCGTCGTCGAGAGCGCCGGTCACCGGCTCGATCGCGCCCCACACGCCGGTCGCGGCGGGCCGGGTGGCCGACACCAGGGTCGCCTGTTCGGTGGACGGGTCGGTGGCGTGCCACACGAGGGTCGCGTCACCGTCGACGGCCACGCCCAGCCTCGGCCACCCGGCCAGGGCCGACGCGTCCGAGACGGTGACCGGGTCGCCCCAGGCCGTGGCGGACAGGGCCTTGGTGACCGTACGGATCGTCAGCTCCTCCGTACCGGCGTCCTGGTCCACGACCTGCTCGCGGTACGCGACCGTGGTCGTCCCGTACTGGTCCACGGCCACCTGCGGGCCGCCCGCGGTCGCGCCCGTGACGCTGGGCACGTCCAGCCGCTCCGCCGCCGACCAGCCACCGGCCGACTGCTCGCGCACCGCCGAGTGGATCTGGGACCCGGACCCCGAGTTCGCCGTCCACACCGCCGTCGCCAGGCCGCCCTTCGGGTCCTCGGCCAGCCGTACGTCACCCAGCCAGCTCGCGGCGCTGTCCAGCTCCACCGGCTCCGACCACGTGCTCCCGCCCGCCGCCAGGACTGCCGTCAGCAGCCGTCCCCCCGGGTTCGCCGTAGTCGGCGCCACATCGTTCGGGAACTCCGTCCACGCCGCCGTCACCGACCCGTCCGGCGAGGCCAGCAACGTGCCCTCGCCCCGCTCGGTCGGCGTCACATCCAGCTGATGCGCCGCTCCCCACGCGCTGCTCCCGGCCGGCCGTACCGACACATACACGTCGTTCTCGGATCGGCTGTCCGGCATCGAGTGCCACAGCGCGACCGCCGACCCGTCCGCCGCGACCGTCAGGTCCAGCAGCGAGGTGATGTCCGCGGTGCCGGTGAGCGCAACGGGCGCGCCCCAGGGCGCGGTGGCCGCCGTGGCCGCCGACGCGGCGGGCGCCAGGGCGCCGGAGCCGATGACGGTGGCGGCCAGCATCGGTACGAGCGCGGTACGCAGCACGTACCGGTGGGATTTGAACACGCTTCTCCTACGGAGCAGGAACAGGAACAGGAACAGGAACAGTGGACTGAACTCGCGGCTCAGAAGAGGCCCTTGTAGGCCTTCCAGCCGGTGGCGATCTTCGTACGGGCCGCGAAGCCGCCCTTGCCGTTGCCGCTCTGGCGCCACAGGTTGCCGGAGGTGTCCCGGGCCACCAGGTCCGCCTTGCCGTCACCCGTGATGTCCCCGACACCGACCACAGCGTTGTAGGACGCACCCCAGCCGGAGGCCACCTTCACCCGGGACTTGAAACCGCCCGTACCCGTGCCGTTGTAACGCCACAGAACGTTGGACTTGTCCTGGGCCAGCAGATCGCCGAAGCCGTCGCCGTTGAGGTCACCGGCGCCGACGATCTTCTTGTAGGTCTTCCAGTTGGAGTAGAGCTTCACCCGCGCCGAAAGCTTCCCCGCGCTCGTCGCCTTGTACAGGTACACCGCACCCGTCGAGGAGTTCCGCGCGATGAGGTCGGCGCGGCCGTCGCCCGTCAGGTCGCCGGGGGAGGTCAGCAGGTCGTACTGGTTCCAGCCCGTCCCCAGCGAGGTGTACGCCGTCGAGGTCGTCAGCGCCTTGCCGCAGCCCGGCCGGTACGCCCGCATGGAGCCGTTGGCGAGCCGCACCAGCACGTCATTGCACCGGTCACCGCTCAGATCCCCGAACGGCACCGCCTTCACAGAAGCCGGCCAGCCCGACGCCGACACCGTGCCGCTGAACTTGCCGGTGCCCGTGCCCTTCTGGAACGTCAGGGCACCGGAGGAGCTCAGGGTCAGCAGATCCCCGAATCCGTCCGAGCCGGCGTGGTCGCGGCGCACCGCCGCACCACCGGTCAGCTTCAGCGTGCCCGACTGCGTGACCGCGCTCCCCGATCCGTCGGCCGGCTGCGCCACAAGAGTCCAGGTGTACGTACCGTTCGGGGCATACACCCCAGCAGACGTCCTGCCGTTCCACGACGCCTCGATGGTGTCCGCCGCTCCGGTTCCCGACAGAGTGCGGACTGTCGTTCCGGTTGCCTTGTTCTTGAAAGCCAGCGTCCAGGAGGCCGCAGGCTTCGACAGCCACCATTTCCCGTCCCACGAAGGCGACGCCGCCTTCAGGTCGACGGACGCGTCGGGCGTGGAGCCGAGCACCGACAGGGCCGTGGCGGGGATACCGCTGGGCACGACATGAATGTCCTGGGTAGCGGGGTCCACATAGGCGATGAGACCGGTGTACGGGTCGACGTCCAAGCGTGCGGCCGTCACGTCGAGCTGCCTGCTCACGGCCGAGCCGGTAGTGAGGTCGGTGATGGTGAGCCGGCCTGTCACCACGAAGCCGTCGCCCAGACCGGTCGAGGTGGCATAGGGGACGCTGATCCACGTCCGCTTCCGGGTGTCGTAAACAAAGCTCTTGGTCTCTCCTCCCCCGGACGAGAGGGAGCAGTATCCGCGCCAGAGGACCCAGCGTCCCACCGACTTGATTTCATAGGTGCTGGGGGTCGTGCACAACGCTCCGAGGCTCGCGGTGGTGATCGTCTCGTGTGTGAGGATGTCGGTGGCGGTGAGCGTTCCCCCGCGCTGTGACCACAGCGTCCCGCCCCACAGGGCCTCCGCGTCCGGTACTTGGTCACCGGTGCGGGTGAGCACGGTGGTTCCGCTGTCGAGATTCTTCACCACCAGCTGTATGTCGCCGCTCCCGGTGTACTCCTTCCAGACGGCATAGCGTCCCGAGGCGTCCTTGACCGCGTCGTAAGTGGCGGCCGTGGCGATCTCGGTGGCGGGGAGTGACTGGCCGGGCTCCAGTGCGTAGATGCTCTTCTGCTCGCCCGACCCGCTGGACGAGAGCGTTCCGTAGAACAACCGGCCGTCACCGTTGCCGGTGAGCGCGGGGCACGGGCTGTACGCCGCCCAGCACTTGGTGATGCTCCCGCGTTCCGCACGCGTGCCCACCGTCAGTTCCCCGCTGTCGAGGACGGACCGGCTGAACAGCCGCGTCGCGTAGTCACCGTACTCGAATGTGCTCAGTTGCCCGCCGGTGAGATCAAGCGATTCGACGGACATCGGTACGGACGCCAGATCCACGACCCGCCGCACTTGGGGGTGGCCGTCGGCGTCAGCGGTGATGGTGGCGATGCCGTAGTCCGCCGCTGACTCACCACCGGCGAACACCAGGCTTCCGTCAGGGGCGCTGGAGACCGTCTTGCTCGCGCGGGTGGCCAGAACACGCTCGGCGGAACCGTCGAAGGGCACGGCGGAGATACGCCAGACCGGGCGGTTCTCGGACGCGTAGTCCTTGCCGTAGTCCGCGATGTGGCGCGCGATGATGGCTGCGTCGCCGACCGTGCCCAAGAGCGCGGTGTCGGTGCGGTCGGCCAACTGGACCGTCCTGACGGGCGAGTCGTACGAGCCGTTGGCGAAGACCTGGATGGTCTTCGAGGGGGCCCAGCTCGTCAGATAGTGGCCGTTGACCACGGAATCCGAGTAGGCGACGCCCGAGGGGAGCACCGTCGCCACGCCGGAGCCCAGGTCCACCCATGCGCAGCGGAAGACCGTGCTGCCCGGGAGCTGGACATACAGCAGGAGTCCGTCGGCGTCTCCGTCCAGCGGGTGGACGGGGATGACCGTCCCGTCCGGCAGGCCGGTCACCGGAAGATCCACCGTCGCGCCGGCCTCTTCGCGCAGCAGATGGAGGGCGGTCCGGTTGCCGGAGGAGTCCGTGACGCCGGTGAGGACCGTACTCCCGTACGTCCGCATATAACTCTGCCCGGCGGGACGGGTGATGGTCTCCTCGGCACCCGTGCTCATGTCGCGCAGCAGCACCTCGTCGCCGTTCTGGAGTGCCACGACATCGGAGCTGGCGCCGTACTTGCCGTTGGTGCCCGTCCCCACCCCCTCGGTGCCGGCCACCTCCCGCCGGGTGCCGTCGTAGCCGGTCCAGTACAGACGCCCACTGCCCGAGGCCGCGTACCGGTATTCGAGAAAGCCTGTCGCGCCCGCGCTCTGCACATACGCGATGCGCGGGGTCACCTGGGCGGTGGCGGGGATGACCGTTTCCGAAACGGTCTCTGCGTGTGCGGGAGCCGTCAGTGGCAAGGCACCGACGAACAGCGCGAAGGCGGCGATGCCGCTACGGACGAGGGCACTGCGGGCCACCCGTTCCTCCTGGTGTTCAAGAAGAAAGGCATGGCAGGACATCAGCGGCGGCTCGGCACGCGAGTCGGCTGCGCAGTTCTCAAGCCCCCCGGCTATCCCCCCATGCAAGTGTCGTGAGCATAACAGGAGCCCCACAGACGCCAGTAGGCGTTTGTGGGGCTCCTGCGTCACATGTCGGGAAGCTCGATTCCCGAGCCGACCTGGGTGATCGCCGTGGCGCTGAGGACACCGGCGTAGGCGCGGACCTCGTCGATCTGGCCGTCGAGGTAGTCGCCCCAGCCGGTGCCGTCGGCGGTCGCCGTCAGGGCACGGCCGATCTGGAGGCCGCCGGTGGCCTTCCAGGTGTCGGCGCTCGCAAGGGAAACCTGGGCGGTGGTGGTGAGCTGGCGGTCGACGTAGAGGCGGATCTGATCGGCGCTGTCGTCGTAGACGACAGCGAGGGCCTGGACGCCGGTGGTGTCGCCGGGGCCGGCGTAGGTGCGGACGGTGGTCACGGCGGCGTCGGGGCTGTCGGCGTGGGAGAAGGTCAGCTCCCAGCTGTGGGTGGCGGCGGCGTAGCGCAGGACGACGGCGTTGGTGTGCTCGCCCGGCAGGGAGAGGACGGCCATGTCGCGGGTGGCGTCGGGGTCGTCCAGCCGTACAAGGGCGGTGAGGGTGAAGCTGTCGTCGGTGTCGGCAACGGGGGTCACGGTGGAGGCGTAGTCGCCGTCCCCGTCGAGCACGAGGTTGCCTGTGCCGGCGAGGGGGTCGGCGGCGGGGACGCAGTCGGGGTCGAGCCAGTCGCAGGTGTCCGCCGGGAGGGTGTAGATGGACGCGTCGCCGGCGAGGGTGAGCGGCTGGCCGCCGCCGAGGTCGGGAGCAGCGCCGTCCAGGGCGTCGTTGAGCTGCCAGTAGCCGTGGCGCTGGGCGGTGCGGGCAGCGAGCTGGGTGACCTCGGCCGGGACGACGACACGGTCCCAGACCCGGATGTCGGCGAGGCCGCCCTGCCAGCCGGGGCCGATGTTCAGGTCGCCGCCGGACGCCGCGGGGGAGGCGTCGGCCGAGCCGACGGGGGTCCCGTTGACGTACAGCCGGGCCGAGTTCAGCTCGGCGTCGTACACGCCGACGAGGTGCGCCCACTCTCCGGGCGAGGGGCTGCCGCCGGTCACCTGGACGCCGCCGAGCGCGAAGGACCAGGAACCGTCGGTAAGGCCGAGGGATACCCCGGGGTTCTGGCTGACCGCCACGAGATCCTGGTCCACCGAGGCCGGGCGCACCCACGCGCTGACCGCGAAGGTCTTCGTGGTGTCGGCGACCGGCGCGCCCGGCGTCACATACGCCTCCGCCGTGCCGTCGAACTCCGCGGCCGCCGCGAGATCCGTGCCCGCCGGGCCCGGCGCGCCGAAGGTCACACCGCTGCCGACGGTCGCCTCGGGCGAACCGGCCGCGTCCGCGAGCGTCCAGGACCCGACGGGGGCGCGGCCCTCCGCCACCTTGAAGGTGTAGTTGGCGGAAGCGCTCAACCGGCCGGACCTGTCGACCGATTGCACGGCGAGGACATAAGGGGCCGCCCGCTCGGGCATCCACCGGATCGACGCCGGGTCACCCGGATTCGGCGCCTGTACGGTCGCGGTGCCACCACCGGTGAAGGAGTAGCGGTAGGCCACCACGTCGTCCGACGGCGAGTCGAAGGTGAAGCCGGCGTACGTCCCTACGCCGTCGTACCAGTTCTGGTCGTCCGGATATTCGGCCGAGGAGACGGCAGGCTTGTCCGGGCTGATGCTGTCGTAGATGAACTCGCACTCGCCCTGGCCGCCGTCCGAGCTCCACGGCGACCAGTCGGTGCCGTCCGTGGCCCGGACCCGCCAGGAGACCACCGTGTCGGCCGGGATGTCCGAAGAGGCCGTCCAGTAGAAGGTCGACCCGCTGCTCAGCGAGTAGGTGGTGGTGTAGGTGCGGGTCTGGAGCGCGTCGGCCGCGTCGGTCCAGGACGCCTCGAACTGTGCCTTGAGCGACACCGTCTGGGCGCCGGTGGCGTCCGGGTCGCGCAGCACCGCGTGCAGCTGCGGCACGCCGGAGACGTAGGGCCGGTCGGCCCCAGCGGCGCAGGCCTTGGAACCGGTGGTCAGTTCGGACAGCAGCGGCTGTGACGGCGGCGCGTTCGTAGCCGCTAAGGCCGTGCCCGGGGCGATGAGTACAAGCGCGGCGGCCGCCGTGGCAGCCGCATACCGTCTGATGGCCTGGTGAGCCATAGGGTCCCCTCCCGTTGCGAGCGCTGCCAGTTGGCATGCCCACGGAGACTATCCAGGCGCGCTGACACTCCCGCCACACAAATAAGAAGGGCCCGGCGGATGCGGTGCATCTGCCGGGCCCGACTCATCTACTCAACGTCAGCCGTTGCGCTTCCAGCGCGGCTTGTCGTCGCGGCGGCCGAAGGAACCGGTGCTGGTGCCGGAGCCGGTGGTGCCGGGGCGGTGGTTGTCGCGGCTGCCGTAGGCGGGACGGTCGTCGCGGCGGTCGAAGGTGCGGCCGGCGGGACGCTCGTCACGACGGTCGCGGTTGAAGGGGCGGTCGCCGCCGGCGGGGCGGTGCTCGCCGGAGGGGCGGTGGTCGCGGCTGCCGTAGGACGGACGGTCGTCGCGGCGGTCGAAGGAGCGGCCGGCGCCGGAGGCCGGACGCTCGTCACGACGGTCACGGCTGTTGTACGAGGGGCGGTCGTCACGGTTGCCGAAGGAACGGCCACCGGTGGGGCGGTCGTCACGACGGTCACGGCTGTTGTACGACGGGCGGTCGTCACGGTTGCCGAAGGAACGGCCGCCGCTGGGGCGCTCGTCACGACGGTCGCGGTTGAAGGCCGGGCGCTCGTCGCGGCGGTTGTCGCGGCTGCCGTAGGACGGGCGGTCGTCGCGGCGGTTGTCGCGGCGCTCGTAGTTGCCCCGGTCGTCGCGGCGCTGGTAGCCGCCGCTGCGCTCGGAGCGCTCCTCGCGGGGCGCGGCCTGGACGGGGACGGCGGCAGCGGCGACCGCGGCCTCGACAGCGACAGCGGCCTCGGCCTGGGCGATGGCGACGGCCTCGTCCGGGTCCTCGCCGCGCTCGCGGGCGGAGCGGGCGGTGAGGCGGTCGGCCTCCTCGCGCAGCTCGGTGGCGCGGCGCTGCAGGCGCTCCAGCTCACGGGTGAGCTCGACGACCTCGCGCTCGGCCTGCTGGGCGGCGTTGGCGGCGGCGTCGGCCTGAACGTCCGTCAGGGAGCGGGCGCCGGTGATCTTGGCGACCTCCTCGTCGAACGCGCCGGAGCCGCCGATGATGTGACGCGAGGCGTCGACGCCCGCGTCCTCCATCAGGCGGAAGATCTGCTTGCGCTGGTGCGGCAGGGCCAGCGAGACGACCGTGCCGGACTCGCCGGCGCGGGCGGTACGGCCCGAGCGGTGCAGGTAGTCCTTGTGGTCGGCGGCCGGGTCGACGTTCAGCACCAGGCCGATGCCGTCCACGTGGATGCCGCGGGCGGCGACGTCGGTGGCGACCAGGACGTTGACGTAACCGGACTTGAAGTCCTCAAGGGTCCGGGTGCGCGCGCCCTGGGTCATGCCGCCGTGCAGGGCGTCGGACTTGACGCCCGCCTCGCGCAGCTGCTCGGCGACGCGGTCGGCGCCCATCTGGGTGCGTACGAAGATGATCGTGCGGCCCTTGCGGGCGGCGATCGCGGCGGTGACCGGGGCCTTGTCCTTGGGCTTCACGACCAGGACGTGGTGGGACATCGTGGTGACGGCGCCCTGGGCGGCGTCGACCTCGTGGGTGACCGGGTCCTTGAGGTAGCGCTTGACCAGGGTGTCGATCTCGTTCTCCAGCGTGGCGGAGAACAGCAGCCGCTGGCCGCCCTGCGGGATCTGGTCGAGGATCTCGGTGACCTCGGGCAGGAAGCCCATGTCGGCCATCTGGTCGGCCTCGTCGAGGACCGCGATCTGGACCTGGTCCAGGACGCAGGCCTTGCGGTCGATCAGGTCGCGCAGCCGGCCCGGGGTGGCGACGAGGATGTCGACGCCACGCTCAAGGGCGTAGATCTGGTTGGACATCGAGGTGCCGCCGCAGACGACCTTCATCTTCAGGCCGAGCACGTCGCCGTACGGCTGGAGCGCGTCCGCGACCTGCATCGCGAGCTCACGGGTCGGGGTGAGGATGACGCCGCGGGGGCGCTTCTTCTCGGTGTGGCCACCGGAGAGCAGCGTCAGCAGCGGCAGACCGAAGGAGAGGGTCTTGCCGGAGCCGGTGCGGCCGCGGCCGAGGATGTCCTCGCCGGCCAGGGCGTCCGGGATGGTCGCGGCCTGGATCGGGAAGGGGGTGGTGACGCCGTTCTGGGCCAGCTTGCGGACGATGGCGTCCGCGAGGCCGAGGTCGGCGAAGGTGACGCCGGGAGTGGTCTCCTCGGCGTCGGTGTCGGCCGTGATGTCGTCGATGACCTCGGCGGACTCGACGGCGTCGATCGCGTCGGCGATCTCGACGACGACGGACTCGTCCGTGGGCATGGCGGAACGGTCGGCAGTGTCAATAGACATGCTGAAGCAAAACCTCTCGGAGACTCAGGCACGCGCCGGCTCCGTAGGTTGCATACAACCGCCTCAATGCGGTCAGCCAAGGAGTTAAAGGAACGCGCCAACGCGGCACTCTTCGGTTCGGTGCCGGGCGGTGGGATCAAACGATCTACCAGCATACGCATCAATCCCCCTGCTGACCAATCGCCTCCCTTCCGTTCGCCTGACCTGCACCTTTACGCCGCCGCAGGAGGCGCACTCGACGGCTCCGGGGTCGGCGGCGTGGAGCTCGGCTCCGGCGACGGGTCGACATGGCTCGGCGAGGCCGAGGCCGGCGGCTCGGCCGACTGCGAGGGCCCGGCCGAGGCCGACGGCGGAGCCGAGGAGCCCCCCGCCGACGGTTTCCCCGAACCGCCCGGACCCTGCGTCGGCCCCGGCACCGACTCCTGCGCGCTCGCCGACGGCGACCCGGACCCGGCGCCGCCCTTGCCCGTCCCCGAGACCGACGGCGTCCCGCCCGCCGCCGCGTTCCGCCCGCCCGGCCAGGCCGCGCCCCCGCCCGGCCCGCCCCCGCTCGTGCCGCCCGCCTCCCCCGCCCCGGCCGTCGTGCCGCCCTTGGACTTCGGGTCGTCGCCGCCCTGGCCCGCCACGCTCATACAGCCGGTGACGGCCAGCACGGGCAACAGCAGGGCGGCGGCTGTACGCGTACGTACGCTCACGGGGGACACCTCAGCGCTCTTCGGGCCTTACGGCGGCGGCTTCGCGCTGTCCAACGGACCGCCGGGCCGCCAGGACACGGCAGGACGGCGCGGGCACGGCACGGGCACGGGCACGGTATGGCCCGGTACGGCACGAACAGCGGGGCTCAGGTACCGTCCCGGACCATGGGCAGCCCCGAATCACAGGTGATCGGCGACGGTCCCCCGCCCCGGGCCCCCGTCCGCCGCCCGGCCGTCCTGCGCGGCCAGGCCCCCGTCCTCGCCGTCATCGCCCTCGGCGGTGCGGCCGGCGCCTGCGCCCGCTACGGCGCCGCCCTGCTGTGGCCCACCGCCCCCGGCGCGTTCCCCTGGACGACCCTGGCCGTCAACGCGCTGGGCTGCGCGGTCATAGGCGCGTTCATGGTCGTCATCACCGAACTGCTGTCACCGCACCGCCTCGTACGGCCCTTCTTCGGCACCGGCGTCCTCGGCGGCTTCACCACCTTCTCGACGTACGCCGTCGACATCCAGCGCCTCGCCGACGGCGGCCACGCCGCCCTCGCCCTGGCCTACCTCGCGGCCACCCTCCTGGCCGCCATGCTGTCCGTATGGGCCGCCGCCGCCCTCACCAGGAGACTGCTGACGTGACGAAACTCACCGGCCCGGCCCTGCGGGTCACGATCTTCATCGGCGAGAACGACACCTGGCACCACCGCCCCCTCCACAGCGAGATCGTCCACCGCGCCCACGCCGCCGGGCTGGCCGGCGCCTCGGTCTTCCACGGCGTCGAAGGCTTCGGGGCCTCCTCGCGCATCCACACCTCCCGGCTGCTCTCGCTCAGCGAGGACCTGCCCGTCGCCATCGTCATCGTCGACAGCGAGGACCGCGTCCGCGCCTTCCTCCCCCAGCTCGACAGGCTGGTGACCGGAGGCCTGGTCATGGTCGACGAGGTCGAGGTCATCCGGTACGCCGGCAGAAACGGCGAGGACGGCAAGTGAACTGGCTGCTCGTCATCGCCGGCGCCACCGTCGGCGCCCCCCTGCGCTATCTGACCGACCGTACGGTCCAGTCCCGCCACGACTCCGTCCTCCCCTGGGGCACCTTCGCCGTGAACGTCACCGGCTGCCTGATCCTCGGCCTCCTCACCGGCGCGGCGCTCTCCCCGCACCTCCAACTGCTCCTCGGCACCGGCCTGTGCGGCGCGCTGACCACGTACTCGACCTTCTCCTACGAAACCCTGCGGCTCGCCGAGCAGGGCGCCCGCCTCTACTCGCTGCTGAACGTCGTCGCGAGCCTCGTCGCCGGTCTCGGCGCGGCCTTCGCGGGAGTGGCGATCGCACACGCGCTCTGAAAACCGGGCCGGGACAGCGGACAATGGCCCTGTGCTGGAGATGTCGCGCGACGCGTTCGAGGAACTGGTGAGCGATGCCCTGGACCAGATCCCGCCGGAGCTTGCCCGGGTGATGGACAACGTGGCGGTGTTCGTCGAGGACGAGCCCGCCCAGACCGACCCGACCCTGCTCGGGCTGTACGAGGGGACGCCGCTGACCGAGCGCGGCGAGTGGTACGCGGGGGTGCTGCCGGACCGGATCACGATCTACATGGGCCCGATACTGCGAATGGTCGACACCCCGGACGAGGCCGTGGACGAGATCACCACCACCGTCGTCCACGAGATCGCCCACCACTTCGGCATCGAGGACGAGCGGCTGCACGAGCTGGGCTGGGGCTGAGACCGAGGCTGAAGACTGAAGGCATAGGGCCCGCCGTGCGCGGGCATACGTCGGCAATGGCCGGAGACCTACCGAACCGCGTCCGCCGCCTTCCTTCCACCCTCGCGCCTGTCCTCGCCCTGATCGCCGTCACTCTGGTCGGCGGCTGGCTCGGCCTCGTCGTGCTCGGCAGCATCAGCGAGCCGGTCGGCCCCATGAACACCCGGATGTCGCTGCACCCCTCCTGGACCGGCGACACGAAGGTGAACGTATCCCCGCTGGGCGCCCTGGACTTGGACAGCCACGACGGCCCCCTGGCCCTCCAGGTCGATGTCAGCGCCCTCGACCCCGAGCGCGCCCAGGCCCTGGTCAAGCACCCCGAGCGGATCAGCGGCCTGCAGGACGAGGTCGCCCGCGACGTCCAGCACAGCACCTTCCAGCTCGCCGCCCAGTCCGCCGCCGCCGTCCTCGTCGGCGCCACCTCCCTCGGCCTCGCCGTCTACCGCAGGCCAGGCCGCGCGATGGCCGCCGGCGGGCTGGCCTTCGTCGTGCTGCTGGCCTGCGGCGGGACCGCGTACGCGACCTGGAACCCGAAGTCCGTCCTGGAGCCGCGCTACTCGGGCCTGCTGAGCAGCGCCCCCTCGGTCGTCGGCAACGCGCGCAGCATCGTCAGCGACTTCGACGTCTACCAGCAGGAGCTGGCCCGCCTGGTCACCAACATGACCAAGCTCTACGACGCGGCCTCCACCCTCCCCGCGTACAACCCGGACCCCACCACCTTGCGCGTACTGCATGTCTCGGACATCCACCTCAACCCCGCCGCCTGGCAGATCATCGAGTCCATCGTCACCGAGTACAAGATCGACGTGATCATCGACACCGGCGACCTCATGGACCACGGCACCACCGCCGAGAACGGCTTCACCTCCGCCATCCCGGACCTGGGCGCCCCCTACGTCTTCGTACGCGGCAACCACGACTCACTGAGCAGCCAGCAGTCCGTGGCCTCCCGCAAGGGCGCCCACGTCGTCGACAACGGCGAATCCATCGAGGTCAAGGGCCTGCGCATCGCCGGCATCGGCGACCCCCAGTTCACCCCCGACCGCTCCGTCGCCGCCGAGGGCGACCCCTCCGAGCGCGTGGCCGGCCAGGAGCTGGCCGCCGCGATCCGCCGCCAGAACGCCACCGGCGACAAGGTCGACATCGCCATCGCCCACAACCCCGTGGCGGCGGCGGAGGCCGACGGCACCGTCCCGCTGATCCTCAGCGGCCACCTCCACCACCGCGACATCGGCGTCCTGAAGCAGGGCAGCCGGATGATGATCGAGGGCTCCACGGGCGGCGGCGGACTGCGCGCCGTCGAGAACAAGACCCCGCAGAAGATCATGGCCTCGGTCCTCTACCTGGACCGCGACACCCACCAGCTCCAGGCCTGGGACGAGATCACCCTCGGCGGCCTCGGACTCACCACGGCCGAGGTCAGCCGCCACCTCCCGGAGGACGTGAAGCCGGGCCGATCACCGACGCCCGCCACCTCGCGTTAAACCGTTTTGGCGATACCGACTGGCATCCCATATGCTTCTCACGTCCCCGACGGCCGCAGAAAACCGGACGGCGGGCCATCAGCCCTCATCGTCTAGTGGCCCAGGACGCCGCCCTTTCAAGGCGGTAGCACGGGTTCGAATCCCGTTGGGGGCACGCAACAAAACTGTGTGCGAGACTTGCGTTCGCACGCTGTACAGCAAGGTCCTGTGGAGCAGTTTGGAGTGCTCGCCACCCTGTCAAGGTGGAGGCCGCGGGTTCAAATCCCGTCAGGACCGCTGCGGCTGGGTAGCTCAGTTGGTACGAGCGACCGCCTGAAAAGCGGTAGGTCGCCGGTTCGACCCCGGCCCCAGCCACCGCACGACGAAGGCCCCGTCTCCGGACGGGGCCTTCGTCGTTGCCGGACGCGGACGCAAAAAGCTGTTCGCCGGAAAGCCGTACCCAATGCGATCCTGGACGGCGGTATGTCTACGCACCCCCGCGGCGATGCCGCGCCCGCTCCCGCTTTCGCCGACCTCGGCGCCCGCCTCGCGTCACTGACCCTGCGCGACGCGCAGTCGCTGGGCCGCCGCCTCGACGGCGCCCGCCGCATCCGCAAGCCCGAGGCCCGGGCCGCCGTGCTCGCCGAACTGGACGGGGAACTGGCCAAGGCCGAGGCCCGGGTCGAGCGGCGGCGGGCGGCCATACCCCGGATCACGTATCCGGAGGCGCTGCCGGTCAGCCAGAAGAAGGACGACATCCTGGCGGCCATCCGCGACCACCAGGTCGTGATCGTCGCGGGCGAGACCGGCTCGGGCAAGACCACCCAGATCCCCAAGATCTGCCTGGAGCTGGGACGCGGCGTACGCGGCCTGATCGGCCACACCCAGCCCCGCCGGATCGCGGCCCGCACGGTGGCCGAGCGGGTCGCGGAGGAGCTGAACACCCCGCTCGGGGCGGCCGTCGGCTGGAAGGTCCGCTTCACCGACCAGGTCGGCGACAGCACGCTGGTCAAGCTGATGACGGACGGCATCATGCTCGCCGAGATCCAGACCGACCGCGAGCTGCGCGCGTACGACACGATCATCATCGACGAGGCCCACGAGCGCAGCCTCAACATCGACTTCATCCTGGGCTACCTCGCCCAGCTCCTCCCCCGCCGCCCCGACCTCAAGGTCGTCATCACCTCGGCGACCATCGACCCGGAGCGCTTCTCCCGGCACTTCGGCGACGCGCCGATCGTGGAGGTCAGCGGCCGTACGTATCCGGTCGAGGTCCGCTATCGCCCGCTCCTCGCGGAGGAGAAGGAGGACGACGACCGCGACCAGATCACCGCGATCTGCGACGCCGTCGACGAGCTCCAGTCGGCCGGCCCCGGCGACATCCTGGTCTTCCTCTCCGGCGAGCGTGAGATCCGCGACACGGCGGACGCGCTCAACAAGAAACAGCTGAGATTCACCGAGGTCCTGCCGCTGTACGCGAGACTCTCCTCCGCCGAGCAGCACCGCGTCTTCCAGCAGCACACCGGCCGCCGCATCGTCCTGGCCACCAACGTCGCCGAGACCTCCCTCACAGTCCCCGGCATCCGGTACGTCATCGATCCCGGCACCGCCCGCATCTCCCGCTACAGCCACCGCACCAAGGTCCAGCGCCTCCCCATCGAGCCCGTCAGCCAGGCCAGCGCCAACCAGCGCAAGGGCCGCTGCGGCCGTACGTCCGACGGCATCTGCATCCGGCTGTACAGCGAGGAGGACTTCGAGTCCCGCCCCGAGTTCACCGACGCCGAGATCCTCCGTACGAACCTGGCCTCCGTCATCCTCCAGATGACCGCCGCCGGCCTCGGCGACATCGCCCGCTTCCCCTTCCTCGACCCGCCGGACAGCCGCCACATCAAGGACGGCGTCCAGCTCCTCGAAGAGCTCGGCGCGCTCGACCCCACCCAGAAGGACCCCAAGAAGCGGCTCACCCAGACCGGCCGCAAGCTCGCCCAGCTGCCCGTCGACCCCCGCCTGGCCCGCATGGTGCTGGAGGCCGACCGCAACAACTGCGTACGCGAGGTCATGGTCATCGCCGCCGCCCTGTCCATCCAGGACCCGCGCGAGCGCCCCTCCGAGAAGCAGCAGGCCGCCGACGAGAAGCACCGCCGCTTCGCCGACGAGACCAGCGACTTCCTGGCCCTGCTCAACCTCTGGAACTACGTCCGCGAGCAGCAGCGCACCCTGTCCTCCTCCGCCTTCCGCCGCATGTGCCGCACGGAGTTCCTGAACTACCTGCGGATCCGCGAGTGGCAGGACATCTACAGCCAGCTCCGCTCGGTCGCCAAGACCATGGGCATCCACATCACCGAGAACGCGGCCGGGAACGAGGACGCCGCTCCTCCACAGGCTGTGCACACGTCACTGCTCGCCGGCCTGCTCTCCCACATCGGCCTGAAGGACCCCGAGAAGAACAACGAGTTCATCGGCGCCCGCAACGCCAAGTTCGCGGTCTTCCCCGGCTCCTCCCTCTTCAAGAAACCGCCGCGCTGGATCATGTCCGCCGAGCTGGTCGAGACCTCCCGCCTCTGGGCCCGGGTCAACGCGAAGATCGAGCCCGAGTGGGTCGAGCCGCTCGCCCAGCACCTGGTGAAGCGCACCTACAGCGAGCCGCACTGGGAACAGAAGATGGCCGCGGTCATGGCGACCGAGAAGGTGACGCTGTACGGCGTGCCGATCGTCGTCGACCGCAAGGTCAACTTCGGCCGGATCGACCCGGAGACCTCGCGCGATCTGTTCATCCGCAACGCGCTGGTCGAGGGCGACTGGCGTACGCACCACCAGTTCTTCCACGACAACCGCAAGCTGCTCGCGGAGGTCGAGGACCTGGAGCACCGCGCCCGCCGCCGCGACATCCTGGTGGACGACGAGACGCTCTTCGACTTCTACGACCGCCTCATCCCCGAGCACATCGTCTCCGGCGCCCACTTCGACTCCTGGTGGAAGCACAAGCGCGCCGAGGAGCCGGAGTTGCTCAACTTCGAGCACTCCATGCTGATCAACGAGAGCGCGGAGGCCGTCACCAAGGATGACTACCCGGACTCCTGGCGGCAGGGCGGGCTCAAGTTCCGCGTGACCTACCAGTTCGAGCCCGGCTCGGACGCGGACGGCGTGACCGTCCACATCCCCCTTCAGGTGCTCAACCAGGTCTCGGCGGAGGGCTTCGACTGGCAGATCCCGGGCCTCCGGGCGGAGGTCGTGACCGAGCTGATCCGCTCCCTCCCCAAGCCGGTCCGCCGGCACTACGTGCCTGCCCCGAACTACGCGAAGGCCTTCCTGGACCGCGTCGTGCCGGTGCAGGACCCGCTGCCGCAGACGCTGGCGCGCGAGCTGCAGCGGATGGTCGGCGTGCCGGTCGCGGAGGAGGACTTCGACCTCGGCCGGATCCCGGACCACCTCAAAATCACCTTCCGGATCACCGACGAGCGCAAGCGCAAGCTCGCCGAGGACAAGGACCTGGAGGCGCTCAAGCTGCGCCTGCGGCCCAAGACCCAGGCCGCCATCACCAAGGCCTTCGAGGCCGCCGCCGACTCCCCCGTGGCCCGCGTCGAGCAGCGCACCGGCCTCAAGCAGTGGACCATCGGCACCCTCACCCGCACCTTCGAGACCCGCCGTTCCGGCCAGCCCGTCAAGGCCTACCCGGCCCTCGTCGACGAGGGCGACTCGGTCTCCGTACGCCTCTTCGACACCGAGCCCGAGCAGGCCGAGGCGATGTGGCGCGGCACCCGGCGCCTCATCCTCCTCAACGTCCCGACCAACCCCTCGAAGTTCGCCCAGGACCGGCTCAGCAACCAGGACAAGCTCGCCCTCGCCCGCAACCCCCACGGCTCCGTCGCCGCCCTCTTCGACGACTGCATGACCGCCGCCGCCGACCGGCTCATCGCCGACCACGGCGGCCCAGCCTGGGACGAGGAGTCCTTCCGCAAGCTCTTCGACTCCGTGCGCGCCAATCTCGTCGAGCTCACCATCCAGACCATCGCCCGCGTCCGCCAGGTCCTCGTCGCCTGGCAGGCCTGCGAACGCCGCCTCAAGGCCACCACCAGCCTCGCCCTCGTCGCCAACCTCGCCGACGCCAAGCAGCACCTGGCCGCCCTCGTCCACCCCGGCTTCGTCACCGACGCCGGCCTCCGCCGCCTCCCCGACCTCCTCCGCTACCTCGTCGCCCTCGACCGCCGCCTCCAGCAGATGCCGGCCGCCGCCCAGCGCGACACCACCCGCATGGACAAGGTCCGCGAGATCCAGACCGAGTACGCCGAACTCCTCGCCGCGCAGCCGCCGGGGCGGCCGGTCCCCCAGCCCGTCCGCGACATCCGCTGGATGATCGAGGAACTCCGCGTCAGCTACTTCGCACACGCCCTCGGCACAGCCCACCCCGTCTCCGACAAGCGCATCTTCAAAGCCCTCGACGAGGCCTGGGGCTGACCACCGATCCCCCAGGGGGCCTCCCAGGCTTCGAGCCGCTCCGCCGGACCCGGAGCCGGCCCGAACCCCCGAGGTCCCGGCCCTGCGGATACGAGTTCGCCTGCACCCCCTGAGCTGCTGTACAGACCCAACCCCCAACGCGCCCCTCGCACCGCTCGGCCCCCAGGGGGCCTCCCGGGCTTCGAGCCGCTGCGCCGGACTCCGTCCGCCGGACCCGGAACCGGCCCGAACCCCCGACGTCCCGGCCCTGCGGATACGAGTTCGCCTGCACCCCCTGACCTGCTGTACAGACCCAACCCCCAACGCGCCCCTCGCACCGCTCGGCCCCCAGGGGGCCTCCCGGGCTTCGAGCCGCTGCGCCGGACTCCGTCCGCCGGACCCGGAACCGGCCCGAACCCCCGAGGTCCCGGCCCTGCGGATACGAGTTCGCCTGCACCCCCTGACCTGCTGTACAGTCTCTCTCGCAGCCAAGAAACACCGGCTGCGAAAACCTGGTCCTGTGGAGCAGTTTGGAGTGCTCGCCACCCTGTCAAGGTGGAGGCCGCGGGTTCAAATCCCGTCAGGACCGCAGTAGATGTCACGGCCCGCATCCCACTCAGGGAGCGGGCCGTAGCGCTGTCCGAGGCGGCAGACCGGAGGCCGCGCCACGCGGCGCCGGCCGCAGATGAGACGCAGTAAATCCCGTCAGGACCGCAGTAGATGTCACGGCCCGCATCCCATCTTGGGATGCGGGCCGTAGTACTTTCCGGGACCGTCACGGCCCGCATCCCGAACCGGGGGCGGGCCGTTGTGCTGTCCGCGGCCGCGCGAGGCGTGGTACCGGTGGGGCGGGGGGTTCCACTACCGTATGAGGCTGAGCAGGGACAAGAGCCAAGCCTGTGACGGGTGTCACGCAAAGTTTCTCGGTGAGGGTGGAACCTGAGACCCTCTGCGGACCTGTCAATTTAATATGTGCAATTGCACTTCACTGGGACAGGCACAGAAAACACACAGGAACGCACCCCAGGCACCCCCGGGCGCGCCCGGGAGGCCCCCCGGGCACAAAAAAAGATCGCACCGGACCCGGCGGAGTCCGGTGCGATCAACGCATCCGATGGGTTCCCCTGATGGGGGCAGAGGACCCGGTGGAGCGGGTGGGCCGACGGGGTGGGGGCCCCGGCAGAACACCCGTTAGAGCAGGTCAGACCTCGCTGCGCTGCTGCGGAATGCCGGCCAGAAGTGCGCGGACCTCCGCTTCGCGGTAGCGGCGGTGCCCGCCGAGCGTACGGATGGACGTGAGCTTGCCAGCCTTGGCCCAGCGCGTGACCGTCTTCGGGTCCACCCGGAACATGGTGGCAACCTCAGCGGGGGTCAGCAGCGGCTCGGCATCAGGGGTGCGAGCGGTCATGAGCGGCCTCCTCGAGAGAACCGAACCAACACGGTTCTTTCCTCTAAATTCTGCACCTTGACCCGCGTTGCCCGAAATGGGGGACGCGAGTCGAGTCGGTAATAGGACGAACGGCTTGTCCTTGGCACTACAACTACACCATCTGTCCAGCCGTGTCGGCCAAACCGATGGATTTGCCATCGCAGGTGTTCAAGCTCGGCGGAAGCCGATGGACCATGCCATAACGGACAGTCACCCGAGAGTAACGATCAGTCACAGCGAACCCATGAGCCCCAGCCCCACCGCAACGCGCGTAACGCCCAACAAGCCGCACATAGACGGACAGAAGGGGCCGTTCCGGACCCCTTGTCCCATATTGTCACGGGGGTGGGGTAGTACGGCAAGGCCCTCAAACGTGCTTTACGTCACCCTTAGGCCAACGGTCAGGATCTGGGAAAGTTCCCGACTGCCCGTCAACTTCCAACTCAGCTCGCGTACTGGAGCTCACGGACCCGTCGCCAGCGTTCGGTGAGCCGCTCGTACGCCTCGCCCGCCCGGGTGCTGTCGCCGTCGCGCAGGGCCGACAGTCCCTCCGCCACGTCGGCGGCGGAACGGTCCTCGGCGAGGACGTCCACACCGATGGCGTGCACGAGCCCTCCGTAGTCGAGTTCGACCATGGAGCGCGGGTGGAACTCCTCCAGCCAGCGGCCGACGTCAACCAGGCCCTCGATCATCGGGCCCTCTTCGAGTGAATCCTTGAGCACCCTCAGGCCCCGGGCCGTACGCCGGCGGGCCTGCACCATCGGGGTCCGGTAGCGCAGCACGGGCTGCTTGGACTCGCCGTCGCCCGAGGGCTCGTACTGCCGCTCGGAGTCGTCGAAGAGCGCGAACCAGCGCACCGGGACATGCCAGGTCGCCGACTTGATCCACGGGCGGGCGTCGGGGTTGTCCGCCCGCCACTCCTCGTAGTCCGCCTCGGCCTGCACGCGCACGACGGGCGGCAGCACCGCGTCCAGGACGGGCGGCGGGAGCTGCTCGGAGAGCTCCTCCAGGGCCAGCCAGCCGCGCAGGCGGGTGCGCCAGGGGCAGATGTGGGTGACGCCGTCCACGACGGCCACGAAGGCGTCCCGGCTCTCGTGCACCGGCACCGCGACCGGCGGCACCGGCACCAGGTCGGCCAGGGACTGCCGCAGCTCGTCCTGTGCGGTCCGTTCGGCGCCCGAGGCGGCATACCGGTACCAGCGGGTGCGTTCGGGCTCAGGAAAGGCCGCCAGCGGCTCGTAGACACGCAGATACGCGGCGTACGGGACGAGCACCGATGACAAGCCCACACCCGCTCCCTCAAGACGGCTTCTGCCCTGGTGATGCCTTCGCATCGTCCCACGGCGCTTCCCCCGCCGGGAGTGATCCACGACACTGGGAGCATGTCCTTGAGCAGGTGGCTCTACTCTTCTGCCAACCGGCCCTCCCCACCCGCATGGAGGGCGACCTATGGACTTCGGGAGTCACCACAGTGACCGACGTACGTCAGACCGACAGCATCGTCTCGCGTCTGTTCCGATCGGAACACGGAGGCCATGAGCAGGTCGTGCTCTGCCAGGACCGCGACAGCGGCCTCAAGGCCGTCATCGCGCTGCACTCCACCGCCCTGGGCCCCGGCCTGGGCGGCACCCGCTTCTTCCCGTACGCGAACGAGGACGCGGCCGTCGAGGATGTGCTCAATCTCTCGCGCGGCATGTCCTACAAGAACGCCCTGGCCGGACTCGACCACGGCGGCGGCAAGGCCGTCATCATCGGCGACCCCGACCTGCACAAGACCGAGGCCCTGCTCCTCGCCTACGGGCGCTTCGTCGCCTCGCTGGGCGGCCGCTACGTCACCGCGTGCGACGTCGGCACATACGTCGCCGACATGGACGTCGTCTCCCGCACCAACCCCTGGACCACCGGCCGCTCCCCCGAGAACGGCGGCGCCGGCGACTCCTCGGTCCTCACCGCCTGGGGCGTCTACCAGGGCATGCGCGCCGCCGCCCAGGTGAAATGGGGCGACCCCACCCTGCGCGGCCGCCGGGTCGGCATCGCCGGCGTCGGCAAGGTCGGCCACCACCTCGTCGAGCACCTCCTCGACGACGGCGCCGAGGTCGTCGTGACCGATGTCCGCGCCGAGGCCGTCGACCGGGTCCGCGCCCGCCACCCCCAGGTCACCGCCGTCACCGACGCGGGCGTCCTCGTCCGCACCCCCCTGGACGTCTACGCCCCCTGCGCACTCGGCGGCGCCCTCGACGACGACTCCGTCCCCGCCCTCACCGCCTCCGTCGTCTGTGGCGCAGCCAACAACCAGCTCGCCCACCCCGGCGTCGAGAAGGACCTCGCCGACCGGGGGATCCTCTACGCGCCCGACTACGTCGTCAACGCCGGCGGTGTGATCCAGGTCGCAGACGAACTCCACGGCTTCGACTTCGACCGCGCCAAGGCCAAGGCCACGAAAATCTTCGACACCACTTTGGCCATCTTCGAGCGCGCGGCCGCTGACGGCATTCCCCCGGCCGCCGCGGCCGACCGCCTCGCCGAGCAGCGCATCGCCGACCGGACGCCCTCAGAGCGCTGGTTGCGCCCCACGGCGGGGTAGGGACGGGGTAGGGTGCCGCACCCGGCGCCGCGCGAAAAGGCAATCAGGCCGTTACCACGCCCCGCCCGCAAGACCGCACGGGAAGAAGGTAAAATCGCGACTGACCAGCCAGGAAGGGGCCCAGACGGGCACCCGCTCCGACGCGCGTCGTGCGGGCGACGTACCGTGCGGCGTCGGAAGCAGGTACCGTTGAAGGCCACGGACCGGACTCTCCCCCGAGAGGCCGTTCCCTATCGTGAACGCGTGTCAAGACTCGGGGCCGTCGAGCCCCGCCGTTAAGGGGGTCGAGCCATGGGGCGCGGCCGGGCCAAGGCCAAGCAGACAAAGGTCGCCCGCCAGCTGAAGTACAACAGCGGCGGAACCGACCTGTCACGTCTGGCCAACGAGCTGGGCGCATCGTCGACACAGCCGGTGAACGTTAATCCGGAGCCTGTGGAGGATGACGATGAGCATGACGACGACCCGTACGCTCAGTACGCGGCGCTCTACAACGACGACGAGGACGAGGACGACGAAGAGTCGGAGCCGTCCACGCAACGCCGTCGCGCTTGACGCAACAGCAGTCCCACTGACCCGGTCCGGGCTCCGCCCCGGACCGGGTCAGCTGTGCTTTTTTTAGCGGCGATTTCGCCGCCGCTTCGCTCAGCCACTGTCTCCATTTTTTCGCGGCTCGGTTCGCCTCCGCTGCGCTCAGCCACTGTCGACGGTCGATCGTGCTCGACTCACTCGTTCCTCGCGAGCCTCCGCGCGTTCTCCCTTTCGACAGCGGCCGCTCCGCTTCGGCTCACTCGCCGAGGTCGGCCGCAGAACCCGTGCTGGGCATCGGCCGACGGGCCCCGTAAGGGGCGCGGGGAACTGCGCGACAAGCCCACCACGACCTACGCCGCGTAGTCACCGGTGAGCGCCACCGCGTCCCCGTGGGCACCGCGCTCGACGACCTCGCCGGCGACCCACGCGCCGACGCCGCGGTCCTCCAGGACCGTGAGGGCGACGTCGACCGATTCCTGAGGGACGACGGCGATCATGCCGACGCCCATGTTCAGCGTCTTCTCCAGCTCGAGCCGCTCGACGCCGCCGAGCTCGCCCACCGTGTGGAAGACCGCGCCCGGGGTCCAGGTCGAGCGGTCCACGGTGGCGTGCAGGTGGTCGGGGATGACCCGGGCCAGGTTGGCCGCCAGGCCGCCGCCCGTGATGTGGGAGAAGGCGTGCACGGGGGCCGTACGGGTGAGGGCGAGGCAGTCCAGGGAGTAGATGCGGGTGGGCTCCAGCAGCTCCTCGCCGAGGGTGCGGCCGAACTCGGGGACGTCGCGGTCCAGGGCCCAGCCGGCGCGGTCGAAGAGGACATGCCGGACGAGGGAGTACCCGTTGGAGTGAAGTCCGGAGGACTCCATGGCGATGACGGCGTCACCCTTACGGATACGATCCGCGCCGAGCACGGCATCGGCCTCGACGACCCCCGTACCGGCCCCGGCGACGTCGAAGTCGTCCGCGCCCAGCAGCCCGGGGTGCTCGGCGGTCTCGCCGCCGACGAGGGCGCAGCCGGCGAGGACGCAGCCCTCGGCGATGCCCTTGACGATGGCGGCGACGCGGTCGGGGTAGACCTTGCCGACGCAGATGTAGTCGGTCATGAAGAGCGGCTCGGCGCCGCAGACGACGAGGTCGTCCACGACCATGCCGACGAGGTCGTGGCCGATGGTGTCGTAGACGCCCATCCGGCGCGCGATGTCGACCTTCGTGCCGACGCCGTCCGTCGCGGAGGCGAGCAGCGGGCGCTCGTAGCGCTTGAGCGCGCTCGCGTCGAAGAGCCCGGCGAAGCCGCCGAGGCCGCCGACGACCTCGGGGCGGGTGGCCTTTCTCACCCACTCCTTCATCAGCTCGACAGCGCGGTCGCCCGCCTCGATGTCGACGCCTGCGGAGGCGTAGCTGGCACCGGTGGTTTCGGACATGTCCGTGGTGGTCCTTGCGTCGGGTCGATCGTGATTACGGGCGACGGAGCGCGTCCGCGGCGTCCGCGCCGCCGGCCAGCTCGGTCTCCAGGAGCTGCTTGCCGAGCAGTTCGGGGTCGGGCAGGTCCATCGGGTACTCGCCGTCGAAGCAGGCCCGGCACAGGTCCGGCTTGGCGATCGTGGTCGCCTCGACCATCGCGTCGATGGAGATGTACGCGAGCGAGTCGGCGCCCAGCGACTTGCCGATCTCGTCGATCGTCATACCGTTGGCGATCAGCTCGGCGCGGGTGGCGAAATCTATGCCGAAGAAGCACGGCCACTTCACCGGCGGCGAGCTGATCCGGATGTGGACTTCGAGCGCGCCCGCCTCGCGGAGCATCCGGACCAGCGCGCGCTGGGTGTTGCCGCGGACGATCGAGTCGTCCACGACCACCAGGCGCTTGCCCCGGATGACTTCCTTGAGCGGGTTGAGCTTCAGCCGGATGCCGAGCTGCCGGATGGTCTGCGAGGGCTGAATGAAGGTCCGGCCCACGTAGCTGTTCTTCACCAGGCCCGAGCCGTACGGGATCCCGCTGGCCTCGGCGTAGCCGACGGCGGCCGGCGTGCCGGATTCCGGAGTCGGTATCACCAGGTCGGCGTCGACCGGGGCTTCCTTGGCGAGCCGGCGGCCCATCTCGACCCGGGAGAGGTACACGTTGCGGCCCGCGATGTCGGTGTCGGGGCGCGCGAGGTAGACGTACTCGAAGACGCAGCCCTTGGGGCGGGCCTCGGCGAAGCGGGAGGTGCGCAGGCCGTTCTCGTCGATCGCGACCAGCTCGCCGGGCTCGATCTCCCGGACGAAGGACGCGCCGACGATGTCCAGGGCGGCGGACTCCGAGGCCACCACCCAGCCGCGCTCCAGCCGGCCGAGCACCAGCGGGCGGATGCCCTGCGGGTCACGGGCGGCGTAGAGGGTGTGCTCGTCCATGAAGACGAGGCTGAAGGCGCCCTTGACCTGCGGCAGGACGCGGGTGGCGGCCTGCTCCACGGTCAGCGGCTTGCCGTCCTCGTCCACCTGGCAGGCGAGCAGGGCGGTGACCAGGTCGGTGTCGTTGGTCGCCGCGACCCGGGTCGACCGGCCGTTCCCCTGGGGGATCAGGTCGGCGACCAGTTCGGCGAGCTCGGCGGTGTTGACCAGGTTGCCGTTGTGGCCCAGCGCGATGGACCCGTTGGCGGTGGCGCGGAAGGTGGGCTGGGCGTTCTCCCAGACCGACGCGCCGGTCGTCGAGTAGCGGGCATGGCCCACCGCGATGTGACCTTGGAGGGAGCCGAGGGAGGTCTCGTCGAACACCTGGGAGACCAGTCCCATGTCCTTGAAGACGAGGATTTGCGAGCCGTTGCTCACCGCGATGCCCGCGGACTCCTGTCCACGGTGCTGCAGCGCATACAGCCCGAAATAGGTGAGTTTGGCGACCTCTTCGCCGGGGGCCCAGACACCGAAGACGCCGCAAGCGTCCTGGGGGCCCTTCTCGCCGGGGAGGAGGTCGTGGTTGAGGAGTCCATCACCACGAGGCACGGGACCGAGTCTAGGGCAGGTTCGGGTGTCGTCCGAACGGGGGATCTTGGCGAATTGCGGGTCTATGCGCGTAACCCGTTGCGCTGTACGGCATGTGACGTACGCCGTCCGGTCAGGCAGACGGCCGCAGATCCGGGTCGCGCACCATGGCGGACCCCTCCCTCCCGGACCCCTCGCGGGCGCTCCGCTTGCATCGGGCCCCTGCGCCGGCCTCCGGCCGCCCGGTCAGCCCGAGGGCCGCAGAGCGGGATCGCGCACCATCGCGGTGATCTCGGTGGCGGCACGGGCGGCGCGGGCAGGGACCCCGAAGGCGCGCTCGGCCTGGGGGAAGCCGACCGAGCCCAGGTTGATGTCGTCGAGGCCGCTGCGGGTGCGCACGATCAGGTGGCCGCCGTCGGTGTAGACGGCTCGCGTGATGTCCGCCCAGGGGAGCTGCCGGGACCGGCCGAAGCGGCGGATCCGTAGGCCGGCGGCGTCGGCTGTGATCCGCCAGGTGAGGGGTGGCAGGGCGGTGACGGCTGCCATGGAGCCGCCGAACAGGGCACCCAGCCAGTGCGAGATGCCGTTGCGGTCGGCGTCGAGCAGCAGGCCTGTGAACATCCCGGCGGCCAAACACATCATCAGCGCACCGAAGATCCGGGCCACCGGGCCGCCCTTCCAGCGGACCGGCCCCTTGGCG
This sequence comes from Streptomyces sp. NBC_01537, assembly GCF_045040445.1. NCBI lineage: Bacteria > Bacillati > Actinomycetota > Actinomycetes > Kitasatosporales > Streptomycetaceae > Streptomyces > Streptomyces sp. NBC_01537. The sequence continues at coordinate 4,386,314 of NZ_CP109392.1, forward strand.
GGCCCCATCGTCGCGACCGCGACGAGGATCTCGGCTTCCTTGGCCTCCTTGTCGCGTCGGAGCCTGGCGGACTTCGTCCTCTCTCCGTCCAGCGCGCGATCCTGCGCCCGACGGTGCTGCGGCCCCTCCTGACGGGCCGGGAAGGCGCTCATCTCCATCGCGAGCACGCTGGACGTGGTCATGCGCAGCAGCACGACCTCGGCCCCTTCGTGCGGGGCGCCGTAGAGTACGGCCTCGCCGAGCGAGGAAGCGGTTCCGCCGAAGGGCTCGTACGTCAGGAGCGGGCGCTGACCGCCGGTGTCGTCGGCGGCATATATGTGCGTGCGGCCGTGGCGGCGGCGGGCCTGGACGCGCAGCGCGGGGGTGGGGGCGCCGGCGAGGGCTCTGGTGCGGGTGGCAGCGAGGAGGCCGTAGGCAAGGAGGGTGACGGCGAGGGAACCGGCGGCGAGCGCGGCGCTCTGCAGACCGAAACGCTCCCGGTAGGGCTCGGCGGCGAGCCGCATCCAGGAGCCCTTGACGAGGACGGGGACGATGCTGTCGAGGACGTGGTCCTCCGGGTAGAGCGCCTCTATGCGGTGCCGGCCGGCTGGGCCGCCGCCCGTGAAGCGGACGGTGATCGTGTCCTCGGACCCGTTGGCAAGGACGACGGCCGGGGTGCGGGTGGCGGCCGCGGCCTTCGCCTCGTCGGACCGGAAGCCGGAGACGCCGAGGGCGGTGGCGGCGGCCGAGACGGCCAGGAGCACCAGTACGGCGGCGATGAAGGCCCGACTCGAACGCGGTGGGCGGCGCGATCCGGGCTTGCGGACGGGGGCGGGGAAGGTCAGACCGCCGGCCGAGTCGAGGGCGAGAACCCGCTGGCGTCGCCGTACGCGCAGCCGTACGCCCGCGCTCGCCCATGACCAGCACAGAACGGCGACCACGGCGATGTCGGCGGCCTTCTCGCCGGTGCCGCCCACCCAGATGCTGCGGTCGGTCATGGTCCACAGCAGCACGGGAGCCGAGACCACGGCCAGCTCGGGCAGCAGCCAGAGCCAGCCGGCGTGGCAGGCGAACAGGAAGGTCACCACCGCCCCGCCCCACTCCGGACCGCAGGGCGCGGACACCGTGCACACCTCGTCGGGCGACAGCACCACCGCCGCGAGGAAGACGGCCACCACCAAGGCCAGGGCCGGCCACTTGGGCCGGGCCCAGGCCGGCAGGCGGGCGGCAGCCCAGCGTTCGGCGTCGGCGGTCAGCCAGGGGCGGGCCGGAACATCCTCCGGCCGCACGGGAGTCGTGGTCACCGCCGCATTATGCGGCTCCCGCCTCAGCCCAGAACAGGGAGGTAGGACGTGAGATCGGCCCGCTCGCCGCTGGCGGACACCGCGGCCGCGTCCAGCGCGGCGGCCCAGGTCGTACGGCCGGTGGCAAGGCGGATCCAGGTGCGGGGGTCGGTCTCTACGACGTTGGGCGGGGTGCCGCGGGTGTGCCGGGGGCCGGGGACGCACTGGACGGCGGCGTAGGGCGGGACGCGGACCTCGACGGAGTTGCCGGGGGCCTGGTCGGCGAGGGCGTCGGCGAGGAGGCGGACGACGGCTGCGAGGGCGCCCTTGTCCAGGGGGATGTCGAGGCCGGTGGCGGTGGCCAGGTCGTCGGTGTGGACGACGAGTTCGACGAGCCGGGTGACGAGGAAGTCGGTGGAGCGCATGGTGCCCAGCGTGATCCGGACCAGCCGGTCCGGGTCGGCGGCCGCGTCGAGCACGGTCGCGAGCCGCTCGGCGGCCTCCTCGATGCGGGCGGCGGCGTCCGCGCGCCCGGTCGCGGCGGCGGCCTCGCGGGTGTCCTCGTCGAGCCGGTCGGCGATCGTGACCGTGGACCGCGCCCAGGTGGAGAGGTCCAGATCGGGCTTGCCCGCGACCTCCTCGGCGACCAGGCGCGGTATGACCTCGATCTGCCGGGCGATGTGCACCAGCAGGTGGTGCACATCCCAGTTCGGCAGCCCGGACGGACCCGCGAGCGCGTCCGCGCCCAGCGAGCGGGCCGCGTCCAGGACGTGGCCGACCTGGGCGACGAGCGCGGCGCGGGTCTTGGCGGGGGCGTAACTACGGGGCGGCATACGCCCGAGCCTAGGGCCTGTCCGGGCGATCAGGGTCGGATAGGCCGCGGCGTCTGGCGCGGTGCATCGCAAGGCGCCGGAATGCCCGCAGACTGGTTTGTCTGTGGGCGTTCCGGCAACGCCGCGAGGTGCCGCCCGCCGCGCCAGCGGCTGATGTCACTGTGGCGTCGCGGACCCGGCCATGATCGCCCGGACAGGCCCTAGAGCCTGGTCAGGCTTTGGATCAGGCGGTCGGACGCTCGAAGGTGAGCAGCAGGCCCTCGACGGCGCCGGGGCCGATGCGGCCCTTGACGTCGGCGGCGGTGATCGCCTTGAGCTGCCAGCCGTCCGCGGCCTGCTTGTTGAGGGTCTTCTCCAGCTTGTCGCTGTCGATGGCGTCGCCGATCAGCGATTCGCGGAAGTTGACGACCTTGTACTCGTAGCTCATGGGTCCGGGCCTTTCGGTTGGAAGGAACGGCCCAAGCCAATCACCGTACGGCCTGGTCGCGCAGCCCCTTGTGGAGGAGATCAACAGCACGCCCGTGATCAACCGGTCGGACGTACCGGCCCCGCCCATCGGTCGACCAGCGGGCCCCCGTCGCGGTCGGCGCAGAGCAGCAGCAGCGCGCCGCCCTCGTACGGCGCCCCGAACAGCACCGCGGGCCGCAGCCGGGTGCCTTCGGCGGGCGGTTCGGCGCGTTCGGGCTCGCCGGCCTCCGTCTCGGGCGTCACCGGGCAGGAGAAGAGCGGCCGGCGGCCCGCCGTGTCGTCCCCGGCGTACACCCAGAGCCTGCCGTCCTCGTCCTCCCGCGCCAGGGCCCTCAGCACGGGCACCGGACGCCTGCGCAGGCGCGCGGCCCGGTATCGCGCCGCCGCCCCGGCCGAGGCGAAGGCCAGGGCCACCGGCCCCAGCGCGGGCACCCAGACCGACGGCACCGCCAGGGCCGCCCCGAGCCCGATCCGTATCGTCCCCGTCCACAGTGCCGGCACCGGCCTCGGCAGCGCGAGCCGGGTCCCGTCCGCCGCGTTCGCGGCAAGCAGCCGCTGGCGGCGGCGGGTGCTCGTACGGTGCCGGGCCGCCGCCCAGCCGAACGTGAGCGCGGCCAGCACGGGCGCGTACGCCGCCGGGGGTGCCGTGCAGATCAGCCATGCGGCCAGCCCGGGCGCGGCTATGAGGGTGAGCTCGGGAAGGCGGAGGTACCAGTACAACTGGGCCGCCGCCAGGGCCACGTGGACGGCGCCCCATTCGTGCGGCTCCATGCCCACGGCGATCGCGACCGCCACGACGAGCCCTGCCGCGGCCCACACGGGCCGCGCCCACGTCGCCGGCCGGCAGGCCGCCCATCGCGTGGCGTCCCGCGTCAGCCACACGGGCAGCGCCTTATCGCTTTCGGTCACGCCCGTGAGTATGGTGCCCGGCGCTATGAGCCCGGGTTCCGGCCGGGTTAAGGGACGGGGCGGAGGGAATCCCCCGCCCCGCCCACCGTTACGCCGGTTACGCCAGCAGAGAGGGAAGCGTGCCCTCGTGCGCCTCGCGCAGCTCCGTAAGCGGAATCGTGAACTGGCCCTGGACCTCGACCGAGTCGCCGTCGACGACACCGATCCGGGTCGCGGGCAGGCCCCGCGCACCGCACATGTCCGTGAAGCGCAGCTCCTCGCTCCTGGGAACCGCGACGACGACCCGCCCGGCGGACTCGCTGAACAGGAAGACGAACGGGTCCAGCCCGTCCGGCACCACCAGCCGCGCGCCCAGCCCGCCCCGCAGGCAGGACTCCACGACGGCCTGGACCAGCCCGCCGTCCGAGAGGTCGTGGGCCGCGTCGACCATGCCGTCCCGGGAGGCCGAGATCAGGATCTCGGCGAGCAGCTTCTCGCGCTCCAGGTCGACCACCGGCGGCAGACCGCCGAGGTGCCCGTGGGCGACCTGGGACCAGGCCGAGCCGCCGAGCTCTTCCTTGGTGTCGCCCAGCAGGTAGAGCAGCTGGCCCTCGTCGGAGAAGCCGATCGGCGTGCGGCGCGTGACGTCGTCGATGACGCCCAGTACGGCCACCACCGGCGTCGGGTGGATGGCCACATCGCCGGTCTGGTTGTACAGCGACACATTGCCGCCCGTCACCGGCGTGCCCAGCACCAGGCAGCCGTCCGCGAGGCCACGGCAGGCCTCGGCGAACTGCCACATCGCCGCCGGGTCCTCGGGAGAGCCGAAGTTGAGGCAGTCCGAGACCGCGAGCGGCTTGGCGCCGGTCGTGGCGACGTTGCGGTACGCCTCCGCCAGCGCGAGCTGTGCGCCGGCGTAGGGGTCGAGCTTGGCGTAGCGGCCGTTGCCGTCGGTGGCGATGGCGACACCGAGGTTGGTGTCGGCGTCGATCCGCACGATGCCCGAGTCCTCGGGCTGCGCGAGCACGGTGTTGCCCTGCACGAAGCGGTCGTACTGGTCGGTGATCCACGCCTTGGAGGCCTGGTTCGGGGAGGAGACCAGCGCGAGGACGGAGGCCCGCAGCTCGTCGCCGCCGGCCGGGCGCGGCAGCGCGTTCGCGTCGTCGGCCTGGAGGGCGTCCTGCCAGGAGGGACGGGCGTACGGGCGCTCGTAGACCGGGCCCTCGTGGGCGACGGTCCTCGGGGGCACGTCGACGATCTGCTCGCCGTGCCAGAAGATCTCCAGCCGCTCGCCGTCCGTCACCTCACCGATGACGGTGGCGATGACATCCCACTTCTCGCAGATCTCCAGGAAGCGGGCGACCTTCGCAGGCTCCACGATCGCGCACATGCGCTCCTGCGACTCGCTCATGAGGATCTCCTCCGGCGAGAGGGAGGAGTCGCGCAGCGGCACGGTGTCCAGCTCGACCCGCATGCCGCCGGAGCCGGCGCTCGCCAGCTCGCTGGTGGCGCAGGACAGCCCGGCGCCGCCCAGGTCCTGGATGCCCGCGACGAGGTCCTCGCGGAAGATCTCCAGGGTGCACTCGATGAGCAGCTTCTCCTGGAAGGGGTCGCCGACCTGCACGGCGGGCCGCTTGGTCGGGCCCGTCTCGGAGAAGGTCTCCGACGCCAGCACGGACACGCCGCCGATGCCGTCGCCGCCCGTGCGGGCGCCGTAGAGGATGACCTTGTTGCCGGGGCCGGAGGCTTTGGCGAGGTGGATGTCCTCGTGCTTCATCACGCCGACGCACAGCGCGTTGACCAGCGGGTTTCCCTGGTAACAGGCGTCGAAGACGACCTCGCCGCCGATGTTGGGCAGGCCCAGGCAGTTGCCGTAGCCGCCGACGCCCGAGACGATCCCGGGCAGGACGCGCTTGGTGTCGGGGTGGTCGAAGGCGCCGAAGCGCAGCGGGTCCATGACGGCGACCGGGCGGGCGCCCATCGCGAGGATGTCGCGGACGATGCCGCCGACGCCGGTGGCCGCGCCCTGGTAGGGCTCGATGTACGACGGGTGGTTGTGCGACTCGATCTTGAAGGTGACCGCGTAGCCCTGACCCACGTCCACGACACCGGCGTTCTCGCCGATGCCGACGAGCATGGCGTCGGAGGCGGGAGCCTTCTCGCCGAACTGCTTGAGATGGACCTTGCTGCTCTTGTACGAGCAGTGCTCGGACCACATGACGGAGTACATCGCGAGCTCGGCGCCGGTCGGGCGGCGGCCGAGGATTTCACGGATGCGCTCGTACTCGTCCTGCTTCAGCCCGAGTTCGGCCCAGGGCTGCCCGACCTCCGGGGTCTCGGCAGCGTGCTTGACGGTGTCCAAAGTCATGACGCGTTGACCAGCTTCCTCAGGATCGAGGTGAAGAAACCGAGACCGTCGGTGCGACCGGTGCCGATCAGCGGCTCGACGGCGTGTTCGGGGTGCGGCATGAGGCCGACGACATTGCCGGCCGCATTGGTGATTCCGGCGATGTCGCGGAGCGAGCCGTTGGGGTTCCAGTCCGCGTAACGGAAGACGACCCGGCCTTCGGCTTCGAGCTCATCGAGGGTGTGCTCGTCGGCCACGTAACGGCCGTCGATGTTCTTCAGCGGGATGCTGATCTCCTGGCCCTGCTGGTAATCGGCGGTCCAGGAGGTCTGCGCGTTCTCGACCTTCAGCTTCTGGTCACGGCAGATGAAGTGCAGGTGATTGTTGCGAAGCATCGCGCCGGGCAGCAGGTGCGACTCGGTCAGTACCTGGAACCCGTTGCAGATTCCCAGGACCGGAAGACCGTCCTTCGCGCCCGCGATGATGGTCTCCATGAGCGGCGAGAAGCGCGAAATGGCGCCGGCCCGCAGATAGTCGCCGTAACTGAAACCGCCCGGCAGGACGACCGCGTCGACCTGCTGGAGGTCCTTGTCGCGGTGCCACAGGGCCACCGGCTCGGCACCGGCGAGGCGGACCGCGCGCTGGGTGTCGCGGTCGTCGAGAGTGCCGGGAAAAGTGACGACGCCAATGCGCGCGGTCACGAGTCCACCCGCACGGTGAAATCTTCGATCACGGTGTTGGCGAGGAAGGTCTCCGCCATCTCGTGGATACGGGCGAGGGCGGCATCGTCGACCGGCCCCTCGACTTCGAGTTCAAAGCGCTTGCCCTGCCGTACATCCGCGATTCCCTTGAACCCGAGACGCGGCAGCGCACGCTGCACCGCCTGGCCCTGCGGGTCGAGGATCTCCGGCTTGAGCATGACGTCGACTACGACGCGTGCCACGGTCACTCCCGGTGGTGGTGTTGCGTGAGACGTGCCTCAGCGTACCCCGTTCGAAAATCTACTCGCGTAGATATGGGTGGAAATCGGAGCGGAAATCCAGCGGCCCCGATTGCGGCCAGGACACGCTGGGGAAATATCCTGTGGCTTCGTTTGGCAATGTTTCCCGATGTACAAATGAAAAGTATTGACCTCGGCCGGTCGGATTCGATACAACAACGCACGTCATCACAGGTGCGAACCTGTTCCGCACGAAAGGACCGATATCCATGGCGCAGCGCGTAGTGGTCACCCTCTCCGACGACCTCGATGGCGGCCAGGCGGAGGAAACGATCACTTTCGGCCTGGACGGGAAGTCCTACGAGATCGACCTTTCCTCCATCAATGCGGACAAACTGCGCGACGCGCTCTCGCCGTACGTCGAGGCCGGCCGCAAGCACGCACGCTCGGGCAAGACCTACAAGCGCACCTCGGTCGCCCCCGACCCGGCGGCGGTCCGGGCCTGGGCGCGCTCGAACGGCTTCGACGTGCCGCCGCGCGGCCGCATCCCGAAGAAGGTCTACGAGGCCTTCGCCGAGGCCAGTTGAGCCGACCGGGCCCCGCCCCGAGTCGATTGGACAGGCACCCCCGGTGATCCGCTAGAGTCTGAGGCGCGCCGAGGACAGGGCCGAAAGGCCAGGTCAGCGGAGGTCACGCGGGTGTAGCTCAGTAGTAGAGCGCCCCCCTTCCAGGGGGGAGGCGCAGTGTGCGATTCCTGTCACCCGCTCTGACTGCAGTACTTGGTCCGGTCGCCCAAAAACGATCAGGTACAGTAGTCGCCGTGCGGACGTGGCTCAGTTGGTAGAGCATCACCTTGCCAAGGTGAGGGTCGCGAGTTCGAATCTCGTCGTCCGCTCTGTGTTTGCGAAGGCCCCGGATCATCGATCCGGGGCCTTCGTCGTGCCTTCGTCGTGTCCGTGCCAAACGGGTTTGGCGCTCGCGCGGGGCTCGGTTAGAGTAGGCCTCGCAACACCGCAAGCGGACGTAGCTCAGTTGGTAGAGCGCAACCTTGCCAAGGTTGAGGTCGCCAGTTCGAACCTGGTCGTCCGCTCAGAGCCCGAGGGCCCCGGATCGAATGATCCGGGGCCCTCGGCATTTCCGCGATTACCAGGGCTTAGAGGTCGCGCCAATAGGGCGCGACCTCTTACCAGGAAGTCCCGGTCAGCCGCTCGTACGCCTCGATGTACTTGGCGCGGGTCTGCTCGACCACCTCGGCCGGCAGGGCCGGCGGCGGCTGCTCGCTCGCGCGGTCCCAGCCGGAGGCCTGAGAGGTCAGCCAGTCGCGCACGAACTGCTTGTCGTACGAGGGCTGGGAGCGGCCGGGCTCCCACTGGTCGGCGGGCCAGAAGCGGGACGAGTCGGGGGTGAGCACCTCGTCGGCGAGGGTGAGGACGTCGCCGGCGTCGAAGCCGAACTCGAACTTCGTGTCGGCCAGGATGATCCCCCGGTCGCGGGCGATGTCACGGGCCCGGCCGTATACGGCGAGCGTGGCCTGGCGCAGCTGCGCGGCGGTGTCCGCGCCGACCTGGCGGGCGACCTCCTCGTACGAGACATTCTCGTCGTGCTCGCCGACCTCCGCCTTCGTGGCGGGCGTGAAGATCGGCGCGGGCAGCTCGGAACCGTCGGACAGCCCCTCCGGGAGGGCGACCCCGCACACCGTGCGGTCCTGGTCGTACTCGACGAGGCCGGAGCCGGTCAGATAGCCCCGGGCGACGCACTCGACCGGGACCATGCGCAGGGACTTGCAGACCGTGGTGCGCCCGGCCCAGTCGGCAGGGGCGCCGGCGGGCACCTCGGTGGAGATGACGTGGTGCGGCACGAGGTCGGCGAGCTGGTCGAACCACCACAGCGAAAGCTGGGTCAGCACCCGGCCCTTGTCCGGGATCTCGGTGGGCAGCACCCAGTCGTACGCGGAGATCCTGTCGCTGGCGACCATCACCAGCTCCCCGGCCTCGTTCTGGTACAGGTCGCGCACCTTTCCGGTGTGCAGATGCACCAGTCCCGGCACCTGCACAGGCTCCGGCTTGTCGACGAATCCGGACATGGGTCCTCCACGGTCGGCGGTTCAGCTCCCGATTCTTCCGTATGCGGAGGGTCCCGGCGCGCACCGGGTCGCGTCAGCCGTGCTTGCTGATCCGGTCGAGCAGGTTGGCCGTCGCCCGCTGGACGCGGGTGTCCACATGCCCGGGACGGTCGAGCGCCGGGGACCAGGCGAAGGTGCCGGAGGCGAAGACCAGGGCGCCGCTGGGCGCCTGGTAGAGGGAGGTCTCCTGGTGCCGCCGGCGTCCGTTGGCGTCCTCGTACGGGGAGTGGGCGAGGAGGATGCGGTCGGTGGAGTCGGGGAGCGGGGTGCGGGGGAAGTAGCGGTCGGCCTCGCCGGCTACGAGGCCGGGGAGCTGGTCGCCCTCGGCGGCGCCGGTGGCCTCCCAGAGCCAGTGGTCGGCGTTGCGGACGACGAGGGGGGAGGGCTCGGGGACGCGGCCGGCGTACTGGATGCCGAGGACGAGCTGCTCGGGCTCGCCGAGGTCACGCCACAGGGCGGTGCGGCCGCGCGGGTCGCGGCGGCGCTTGCGGCAGCTGAGCAGGCGGTCGGGCTCGCCGGCCGGGGAGGGGCCCAGCTCGACCTGCCAGTACATGGAGTTGGCGGAGAGGAAGACCAGCGAGGTGCCCTGGTCGCGGGCGTCCTCGACGGCGCGGCGCATGGGGGCGGACCAGTACTCGTCGTGGCCGGGGAAGACCATGCCCCGGTAGTGGGCGGGGTCGACGCGGCCTGCGTGCAGATCGCGGGCGTCGGCGTAGGCGAGGTCGTAGCCGTAGCGCTCGGCCCAGCGAATGAAGTCGTAGGCGTGGCCCACATGGAGGGGGAGGCCCGCGCCGGCGTAGGGGCGGTCGAAGGAGACAGTGACGGCGGCGTCCGCCTCGCCGAGGAGGCGGCCGTGGCTGTCCCAGGCGTGGTAGAGGCTGGCACCGGTGCGGCCGTCCTCGGGGTAGAGGTTGTAGGCCTGCCAGGTGACGTCGGGAAGCAGCAGGAGCAGGTCGGCGACGGCGTGCGGGTCGCGGACGGTGAAGGGGACATGGCTGCGGTAGCCGTCATCGGTGGTGAGGACGGCGACGTAGGCGCCGGTCTTCCAGTGGGCGGGGACCTGGAGCCGCCAGGACTGCCACCAGTGGTGGCAGGAGATGGTGCGGCCGGCGGCCAGCGGGGACGGCTGGACGATGCCGGACAGTCGCGGGCTGGTGGTGACCTGGGCGGCGCCGTCGCCGCCGTAGTGGCCGATGCGGTAGATGTCGATGCCGAACTGCTGGGGCGGGTCGACGGTGACGCGGAAATCGATGGCCTCGCCGGGGGCGACGGCTCCGGCGGAGGCGAAGCCCTTGATCTGGCGGCGTACGTCGTCCGAGGAGCGGGGGCCGGGGCTCCGGCGGGGGTGGGGCACGGTCTCACCACTGCTGGCGGCGAGGTCCACGTACCAGGGGACGACCTGGCCGGTGTCGTCCAGATACTCGGTCGGGCCGCGCAGCCACGGCACCGGACCCTGCCCGAAGGGGTCGGTGACCCCGTGCGCCAGCGCACCTGACTGCCACCGGCGGACCTGTTCCGTCCCCACGTCGCGCCCCTCCTCGTCCCGCTCTCTCGCGTCCCCCGAGGTGGTGTTGTTCTGTACCGGATCCAGGACATCACATAAAGCACTCAGTCCGTTACTGTTCGTGGCGAATTGAAGCCAAATTCAGTCAGTACCGGCGACGCGGTCAGACGAGACGAACCGGCTTCTCCAGGCGTACGCCCACCGCCGCCAGCCAGGAGCGCAGGGGCGCCGCGTCGCCGTCCTCGACGAGCCGGAGCACCGGCCAGCCGAGGTCGGCCCGGCGGGCGCCGTTGACCAGCAGCGTCGGGCCGTCGAGCCAGTCCAGGCCGGGGGCGGCGCCGGCGGTGTCCACGGCGGCGCAGCAGACCATCGCGGTGACATGGTCGGTGAGCAGCTCGCGGCCGGTACGGGGCGGAAGCAGCTGGTAGACCGGCGTGAGCCCCTCGGTGCCGTCCGAGGCGCTGTCCGTGGTGCCGCCCGAGGCGCCGCCCGTATCGGCCGATACGCGGGCCGTCTCGCGGGCGACCCGCCCGGTGATCCGCGCGGCCAGCTCCTCGCTGCCGCCCGCCTCCAGGCGGTCCAGCACCCGGGCGAGCGTGGCCCGCCCCGGCTCGTCCGCCCGCTCGGGCGCGGGTGGTACGGAGCCGCGCAGGGCCTGGCCGCCCATCAGCAGCTTCCCGGGGGCTTCCGGGGCGGGTCGTCCGGCTTCGGGAACGGCCACCGCCGTGCGCACCGGGCCGCGCACCTCGTCCAGGACGGTGATCAGGCGGGCCGCGTCGGCACGCCAGATGCGGTCCACGACCTCCTCCGGATACGTGTCCCAGCCGACCGGCGACCAGTCGGGCCCCGGCCGCTGCGCCCCGCCGTGGAACAGCCGGGCGGCAAGCAGCGAGGCGGCCTCGTCCACCGTGCCGGGCTCTTCCAGCAGGTCGCAGGCCGGACGCTCGCCGAGCCGCGTCTCGAAGCCCTCCGCCAGCCGGTCCCTGCGCGACAGCTCGGTGAGCGCCGCCACCACCCCGGCGTCCAGCCGGTTCGGCCAGCGGCCCATCCGCCACGCGGGCAGCGCGACCCTGGTCAGCAGCCGGTCCCAGCCCGCGTAGGCCAGCCCCACCTGTTCCTGCGCCACGATCCGCAGCCCGTAGTCCACCGCCTGCGCCCGCTCGGACGCCGAGGCCGCCACCGCCCGCTCCATCTCCGCCGCGTGCGCCCGGCAGCCGCGCAGCAGCAGCCGCGCCACCCAGCCCAGGAACGCGTACGCCGGGCGCGCGAGACGGCGCACGCCCTGGCGGACACCCGGCCGGGACTGCCGGGACGGGGGCGGGGCCGCGATGGCCACCGCGGCGTCCAGGCCCCGTACGAAGCGCCGGGCCGCGGCTATGTCCGGATCGGCCGACGGGCCCGTGCCAGCCACCACGGGTGCCAGCAGCGCGCGCAGCTCGGCGACCCGCATCCACCACATGAAGGGCGAGCCGATGACGAGGACGGGGGCCGTGGGCTCCCCGCCGGCCGTCCGACGGCGGCGCGTCCGGTGCGTACGGTCCTCCAGCCAGCTGTCGCAGTCGGGCGTCAGCTCTATGCCGGAGGGCGCGGGGACCTGAAGGCGTACGGCGAGATCGCGGACCATGCGATGCAGGTCCGGCGCGGCCGACTCGGCCACGGGGACGGTGGGGCTGACCGCGGGCCTGGCCCGTACGATCACTGCCGCGACGGCCGCGGCAAGCGCCAGCACGACGAGGGCGCCGCCGACCACCGACCAGCGGACCGTGTCCGAGTTCTCCCCCACGATGCGGCCCGTCGCGCCGCCCACCAGCAGGATGACGGCCACCGCGGCGGGCAGCAGCGCGACCGCCAGCGCGGCGCCGCGGATACGCAGCACCGACATCGCGCGGGCGCGCGCGAATCCCTCACCTGCTTCTCCGGCCAACGGGCTGCTCACCCCCAAGCTGACGCGACTGACTGCATGCCTGCCATGCCCCCACTGTCGCACCGCCCACTGACACCGCAATGTGTGTGCGGCCAGTTGCCGCATCCGGCATCGAGTCCGGCAGCGCGCTTTCGGGGAACCCTAGTTGGGCTTCGGAAGATAGTCAGCCATATGGCCGAGCCATCACCCCATGGAGTGGCTTTGGTCAAAGCCGGTCAGATGATCGGTTACCCTGCCGGGTTTTCGGCCACCTCTGCGGCCTCGGCGACCTTGGCGGCGATGTCCGTGCGGTGGTGCGAGCCGTCCAGCGTGATCCGCTCCACCGCGCGGTACGCCCGCTCCCGGGCCTTGCCCAGGCCCGAGCCGGTCGCCGTGACCGACAGCACCCGGCCGCCGGCACTGACGATCCGCCCGTCCGCGTCCAGCTTCGTGCCCGCGTGCAGTACGTACGCGTGCTCGTCCTTCTCCGCCACCGCCTCCAGGCCCGTGATCGGGTCTCCGGTGCGGGGCGTGTCCGGGTAGTTGTGCGACGCGATCACCACGGTCACCGCCGCGCCCTCGCTCCAGCGCAGCGCCGGGAAGGCGGCGAGCGTGCCGTTCGCCGCCGCCCGCAGCAGACCCGCCAGCGGGGTCTTCAGCCGGGCGAGCACCACCTGCGTCTCCGGGTCGCCGAAGCGCGCGTTGAACTCGATCACGCGCACGCCGCGCGACGTGATCGCCAGTCCCGCGTAAAGAAGGCCGGAAAACGGGGTCCCCCGTCGGCGCAGCTCGTCCACGGTCGGCTGCAGGACGGTCCTCTCGACCTCCTCCACCAGCTTCGGGTCCGCCCAGGGCAGGGGGCTGTACGCGCCCATCCCGCCGGTGTTCGGGCCCTCGTCCGCGTCCAGCGCCCGCTTGAAGTCCTGCGCGGGCTGCAGCGGGACGACCGTCTCGCCGTCCGTCACCGCGAACAGCGACACTTCGGGGCCGTCCAGGTACTCCTCGATCACCACGCGCTCGCATGCGTTCGCATGCGCACGCGCCGTTTCGAGGTCCTCCGTCACGACGACGCCCTTGCCCGCGGCCAGGCCGTCGTCCTTCACCACATACGGCGCGCCGAAGGCGTCCAGCGCCTCGTCCACCTCCGCGGGCGTCGTACATACGTAGCTGCGGGCCGTCGGCACCCCGGCGGCCGCCATCACGTCCTTCGCGAACGCCTTCGACCCCTCCAGCTCCGCCGCCTCCCGCGACGGGCCGAAGCAGTCGATCCCGCGTGCGCGCACCGCGTCCGCCACGCCCGCCACGAGGGGGGCCTCCGGGCCGACGACGACCAGGTCCGCCTCCAGGCGGACCGCCAGGTCGGCGACGGCCTCGCCATCGAGCGCGTCGACGGGGTGCAGCTTCGCCGCGTCGGCGATTCCGGCGTTGCCGGGTGCGCAGTGCAGTGCGCTCACGTCGCTGTCGAGGGACAACGCACGGCACAGGGCGTGTTCGCGGGCTCCGCCGCCGATGACCAGAACGTTCACGCGCCCAGCGTAACGGCTGGGCCCGACGTCGCCGTGCCTGCGGCTTCGCTCTGGAGCCCATGGACGTGACGGGGGTCACTCTTTTGGGTGGGGCAGGTAAGGGCGTATACCTGATCACGGCCCACAAACGAGCGGAAATCTACGGATCGGGCCTGCACGGTCAGCCGTTCGGCGGTAAGAAGAGGGGCCATCGGTCGGGAGGTCCGCCGGAGTGCCCGTAATGCGAGGGAGCGCGCAGTGAGCCAGCCGGACATGTATCCCGAGCCCGAGGAGGCTCCGCAGGAGGCGCGGCGCGCGCTGCCGCGCCGCGAGGACCTGCGGGCCATGCCGTTCCCGCTGGGCGACTGGGGTGAGCCGGCGGAGCGGCTGGAAGAGCTGTACCGGTGGGCGGAGGAAGGCGCGCTGCGCACCACGGACTGGTATCTGGCGGACCGGGTGTGGAAGCGCCGCGGCGCCCGCGCACTGCGGCTCGGGGCGGCCCTGGGCATGGCGACGGGCGCGGTGCTGGCGCTGACCGGCCCGTACCAGTGGGGCTATGTCGCGCTGCTCGGCGCGGTCGTGTGCGTGGGCCTGGACCGGGCGTTCGGGCTGACGGCCGGGTGGATGCGGGATGTCGCGACCGCGCAGGCCGTGCAGCGGCGGCTGGACGCGCTGCGCTTCGACTGGGCGTCGGAGTCCGTACGGGAGGTGCTCGGCCCGACCGAGGGCACGGCGGCGGAGGCGGCGGAGCGCTGCCTGGGCGTGCTGCGCCGGTTCAGCGACGACGTGTCGGAGCTCGTACGGACCGAGACCGCCGACTGGATGGTGGACTTCCGGGCCGGTAGCGCGCCGCTGCGCACGCAGTCCTTGGCCGGCTGGGGGCAGCGCCAGGAGAGCGGCGCGCCCGTCGGGCGTTTTCCGCTGCTGCCGGGCGGGCGGCCGAACATGCCGAGGCAGCGCCCGCCGGAGGGACCCCGGGCCAGCTGACAGGGCCCTGGGGCGGGCCCTGGCCCCGGACAGGGCCTAGCTGAAGACGATCATCGAGCCCTGTCCGAGCGAGCGCGTCGCCGCCGTGTGCAGGCCCAGCCAGACGTGCCGCTCGCGCGCAAACGGGCTGTCCTCGACGAAGCCGTACGGCGGTGGCGCCGGCTCCTCCAGTTCCGTCGGGCGGGTGGGCGGCGCGGGCGGGGCCGGCGGGTTGAGCGGGTCGATGCCGATGACGGGGGCGACGAGGTCGAGTTCGCGCATGAGGCCGTGGGCGGAGCCCAGGGGGCCGCCGCCGTCGAGGAGTTCGTCGCTGACGACGGGGTGCGGGAAGTCCAGGGGCACATACGCGCCGGCGTGGTCGTAGTGCCAGACGAGGTGCGACTGCTGGGCGGTCGCCTCGAACATCTCCAGCAACTGCTCGTAGTCCCCGCCGAGTTCGTCGACCGGGGTGACCTCCAGGCCCTGCAGGTGCAGCAGATACGCCCGCCGCAGGAAGTGCAGGGCGTCGTAGTCGAAGCCGGCGACCGGCGCCACGTCGCCGGACAGCCCCGGCATGTAGCTGTAGACGGGCACGGGCGGCAGTCCGGCCGCGCTCAAGGCCTTGTCGTAGCGGGCGATTTCCTCGGCGAAAGGGTTTTCCGGGCTGTGACAGAGCACATCCACGAGGGGAACCAGCCACAAGTCACAGGCCACAGGCGTCGCTCCAAGTCCGTCCGTCCAGTGCGGGACAGCGTAGTGGGATGTGCGCGGTCCGTCAGGAGCGGGCGAGCTTGTCCATGAGGGCGAGCGAGTGGGCGTGGTACTCCCCGATGATCCGGCGGGAGGCCTGGGGGTCGCGTTCGGCCATGGCCGTGGCGAGCTCGACGTGGTCCGACCAGCACAGTCCCGCGACCGACGGCTGCCGGCGCAGTAAGGGCACGGAATAGACCCAGGTGTGGGCGCGGATGCGGTCCATGAATTCGACGACATGCGCGTTCCCGCACAGCGCCGTGACCTCACGCCAGAAGCGCATGTCGTGGCCGATCAGGATGTCCAGTTCCCCGGTGACCGCCGCGTTCGCGGCGGCCTCGGCCCGGCGGCGTACGGAGGCGAGCGCGGCGGCATCCTGCTCGCGCACGCCCTCGGTGGCGGTACGGAGGAAGATTCCGTCGGCGACGAGGGTGCGGGCCTCCACCATCGACCGGAAGTCGTCGTGCGAGAAGCAGCGGACCTGGAAGCCCCGGTGCTGCTCGAGGTCGAGCAGGCCCTGCGCGGCGAGGTCGACCAGCGCCTCGCGGACGGGGGTCGCGGAGACCCCGTACAGCTCGGCGATCTCCTTGACCGTGAAGTGGCGGCCCGCCTGGAGCCTGCCGGTGAGTACCTCGTCGCGCAGCGCGTCGGCGATCTGCTGCCGCAGACTGCTTCGCCTGACCGGCGTGGCGTCCGGCATGCCTGATCCTCCTGCTGTAAACGCTTGCGTGGCCCCCGCCCACCTTAGGCCCTGTCCGGGCCTAGGCGAGGGCCACGTCTAAGCGTTACGAGCGGTGGAGATCAGACGGTGTGCGCGTCCGCGACCGACAGCGCCTCGTCCAGGATCGCCAGGCCTTCCTTGGCCTCGGCCTCGGAGACATTGCAGGCCGGGACGACATGGGTGCGGTTCATGTTGATGAACGGCCACAGGCCGGCCCGCTTGCAGGCGGCGCCGAACTCGGCCATCGGCGCGTTGGCGGCGCCCGCCGCGTTGTAGGGCACCAGCGGCTCGCGGGTCTCCTTGTTCTTCACCAGGTCCAGTGCCCAGAACATGCCCAGGCCGCGCACCTCGCCGACGCTGGGGTGGCGGTCGGCGATCGCGCGCAGGGCGGGGCCGATGATGTCCTCGCCGACGCGGGCTGCGTTGTCGACGACGCCCTCCTCCTCCATCACGTGGATCGTGGCGACGGCGGCGGCGCAGGCCAGCGGGTGGCCGGAGTAGGTGAGGCCGCCGGGGTAGGGGCGGGTGGCGAAGGTGGCCGCGATCTCCTCGCTGATGGCGAGGCCGCCGAGCGGGACGTAGCCGGAGTTGACGCCCTTGGCGAAGGTCAGCAGGTCGGGGACGACGTCGAAGTGCTCGGCGGCGAACCACTTGCCGGTGCGGCCGAAGCCGGCCATGACCTCGTCGAGGACCAGGACGATGCCGTGCCGGTCGCAGATCTCGCGTACGCCCTTGAGGTAGCCGGGCGGCGGGGTCATGATCCCGGCGGTGCCCGGGACGGTCTCCAGGATGATCGCGGCGATAGTGGCCGGGCCCTCGAACGCGATGGTGGCCTCGAGGTGCGCCAGCGCGCGCTCGGTCTCCTGCTCCTCGGTCTCGGAGTAGAAGGGCGAGCGGTACAGGAACGGCGCCCAGAAGTGGACGACGCCCGCCGCGGCCTGGTCGGAGGGCCAGCGGCGCGGGTCGCCGGTCAGGTTGATCGCGGTGGAGGTGCCGCCGTGGTACGAGCGGTAGGCGCTCAGCGCCTTGTGGCGGCCGGTGTGCAGACGCGCCATGCGGATGGCGTTCTCCACGGCCTCGGCGCCGCCGTTGGTGAAGAAGATCTTGTTCAGGTCGCCCGGGGTGCGCTCGGCGATCAGCCGGGCCGCCTCGGAACGGGCCTCGATCGCGAAGGCGGGAGCGAAGGTGGCGAGCTTGCCGGCCTGCTCCTGGATCGCGGCGACGACCTTGGGGTGCTGGTAGCCGATGTTCGTGTAGACGAGACCGCTGGAGAAGTCCAGGTAGCGCTTGCCGTCGTAGTCCCAGAAGTACGAGCCTTCGGCACCGGCGACGGCGAGCGGGTCGATGACCGCCTGCGCGGACCAGGAGTGGAAGACGTGGGCGCGGTCGGCGGCCTTCACGGCGGCGCCGGTCTCGGGGTCAGCGTAAGGAGGGGTCATGAGCCCCAGGCTAAGGACTCGGCCCCTCGCGGAACACCGTCACCTTGTATGGCGCTCGCCACTTACGCCGACACTGTGTCGGTGTAAGTGGCGAGCGCCGTCTTCTACAGGAACGAGTTGATCTCGATCGTCTCGGTGCGGCCGGGGCCGACGCCGATCGCGGAGATCGGCGCGCCGGACATCTCCTCCAGCGCCTTGACGTAGTCCTGCGCGTTCTTCGGCAGGTCGGCGAAGGTCTTCGCCTTGCTGATGTCCTCGTTCCAGCCGGGCAGGTACTCGTAGACCGGCTTGGCGTGGTGGAAGTCGGTCTGGCTGTACGGCAGCTCGGTGACCCGCTCACCGTCGATCTCGTAGGCGACACAGACCGGGATCTGCTCCCAGCCGGTGAGGACGTCGAGCTTGGTGAGGAAGAAGTCGGTGAGGCCGTTGACCCGGGTCGCGTAGCGGGCGATGACCGCGTCGAACCAGCCGCAGCGCCGGTCGCGGCCGGTGGTGACGCCGCGCTCGCCGCCGATACGGCGAAGCTCGTCGCCGTCCTTGTCGAGCAGCTCGGTCGGGAAGGGGCCCGCGCCGACGCGGGTGGTGTAGGCCTTGAGGATGCCGATGACCCGGCTGATCTTCGTGGGGCCGATGCCGGAGCCGGTGCAGGCGCCGCCGGCGGTGGGGTTGGAGGAGGTCACGAAGGGATACGTGCCGTGGTCGACGTCCAGCAGGGTGCCCTGGCCGCCTTCCAGGAGGACGACCTTGTCCTGTTCGAGGGCCTGGTTGAGGACCAGGGTGGTGTCGGCGACGTAGTCCTTGATCTGCTCCGCGTAGCCGAGGTACTCCTCGACGACCTGCTCGGTGCTGATCGCGCGCCGGTTGAAGAGCTTGACCAGGACCTGGTTCTTGTCGTTGAGCGCGGCCTCGACCTTCTGGAGGAGGATCGACTCGTCGAAGAGGTCCTGGACCCGGATGCCCACGCGGTTGATCTTGTCGGCGTAGGCGGGGCCGATGCCGCGCCCGGTGGTGCCGATCTTGCGCTTACCGAGGAAGCGTTCCGTCACCTTGTCGATGGTCTGGTGATACGGCGTGATGAGGTGAGCGTTTCCGCTGATCAGGAGCTTGGACGTGTCGATGCCGCGCTCGTTCAGTCCGCTCAGCTCGGAGAGCAGGACCGCCGGGTCGATGACGACACCGTTTCCGATGACCGGGGTACACCCCGGCGACAGGATTCCGGAGGGGAGCAGATGGAGCGCGTACTTCTGGTCGCCGACGACGACCGTGTGGCCGGCGTTGTTGCCGCCCTGGTAGCGCACCACATAGTCCACGGAGCCGCCGAGCAGGTCCGTGGCCTTCCCCTTGCCTTCGTCACCCCACTGAGCACCGAGCAGCACAAGTGCGGGCACGTGCGTACACCCCTTCCGGGCGGGGCATGTCCAACGTGCAGAGAGCCGTCGAACCCGTGCCCCGGAATAGACGAAGCCCCTGGCGCAAGACAGCGCAAGGGGCTCTTGCACCGAGATGTTACCTGAGGAAGGACCAAGGTGTCGGCTCAGCGACCGGCGGGACACCCGCTGCTCGTGGTCATCGACCCGGCCGCCCGTGCCATGGACGGCGAATCCGTACGCATCGCAAAGGATGTCCTGTGCGCGGGATCCTCCTCCGTAAAGATCGCACTTCCGGACTCCGCCGAGGAGGTGGAGCGGGCGCTGGCCCACCGGGGCCGCCGCCGCACGGTGATCATCGGTGACGACGGCGCGCTGCTGCGGGTCGTGCGCGCGCTGCACCGCGAGCGGACGCTGGGCCAGGCGCCGGTCGGCCTGGTACCGGTCGGGCACCGGTCGGCGCTGCCGCTGGCCAGGGCGCTCGGGGTCCCCGCCGGTGCGGTGCCGGCGGCGCGCGCGGTACTGGACGGGGCCGAGCGGGAGCTCGACCTGCTGGTGGACGACAGCGGCGGCATCGTCGTCGGCGCGCTGCACATTCCGTGCGGCGCGGCGCCGCCGGTGCGGCTGGGGTGGCCCCCCATCGAACAGGCGGCGCGGACGGCGCGCGCGGCCCGGTCCCTGGTGCGGTCCCTGGTGGCCAACGGCCATCCGCAGCGACTCCGAGTGGAGGCGGACGGCGTCATCCTCGCGGACCTCGACCGCCCGGTGCACGAGGTGTCGGTGCGCACGGCCCAGCAGCCCGGCCTCGCCGAGGTGCTGGTGCGGGGGTCCAACGGCAGCGGCCCTGTCTCCGTACAGGCCCGCACGGTCACCGTCTCGGGACGTGACTTCCGCTACCGGGCGGACGCCTCGGTGAGCGGGCCGGTCCGTACCCGCACCTGGACCCTCCAGCCCGCGGCCTGGCGGCTGACCGTGCCGCGCTAGCCCTCACAGGGGTGCGCTCTGCTCGCGCAGGGCGGCTTTGTGCTCCTTCCAGCGGTCCATCATGTCCAGCATCTCCTTGTGCAGGAACTCGAAGAAGCTCGCGGTCTCCGCTATCCGCTGCCCGGCGGGCGTGTCGGGACCGAGCGCCTCGACTCCCCCGCGCAGGGTGTTCTCCCAGCGGAGGAGGACCTGGTCGCGGCGGCTGAAGGTCTCGTACCACTGGTCGGTGTGCATCCGGTACCGCTCGCGCCGCGATCCGGGCTCCCGCTCGCGCGAGATCATGCCGACCTGGGACAGATAGCGGACCGCGCCCGAGACGGCGGCCGGGCTGATCTGCAACCGCTCCCCCAGTTCGGCGGAGCTGAGCGCGCCCTCCTCCGAGGCGAGCAGCGCCGCAAAGACGCGGGCGGCCATGCGCTGCATGCCCGCTTCCACGAGCTCGGCGGCGAACCGCTCGACGAACGTCCGGGACTCGGCTTCCACAACCGCCTCCGTTCACTGTCTTCACAAGTTCCTGAAAGTAGCGTACATTCAAAATATGGAGAAGGCAATCGATGTGGTGGGCCTGCACAAGTCCTTCGGCCGCACACACGCGCTGGACGGCCTCGACCTCGTCGTGGAGAAGGGCGAGGTCCACGGCTTCCTGGGGCCCAACGGCGCCGGGAAGTCCACGACGATCCGAGTGCTGCTCGGCCTGCTGCGCGCCGACGCGGGCGCGGTGCGGCTCCTCGGCGGCGACCCCTGGCGGGACGCGGTCGAGCTGCACCGGCGGCTCGCTTATGTGCCGGGGGATGTGACGCTGTGGCGCAACCTGAGCGGCGGCGAGGTCATAGACCTGCTCGGACGGCTGCGCGGAGGGCTGGACGCCGGACGGCGGAAGGATCTGCTGGAGCGCTTCGAACTCGACCCGACGAAAAAGGGCCGCGCCTACTCGAAGGGCAACCGGCAGAAGGTCGCACTGGTCGCCGCCTTCGCCTCGGATGTCGACCTGCTGATCCTGGACGAGCCGACCTCCGGCCTCGACCCGCTCATGGAGGAGGTCTTCCGCGACTGCGTGCGGGAGGAGCGCGACCGGGGCCGGACCGTGCTGCTGTCCAGCCATATCCTCAGCGAGGTCGAGGCGCTCTGCGACCGGGTCAGCATCATCCGCAAGGGCCGGACGGTGGAGACCGGCACCCTCGCCGACATGCGCCATCTGACCCGCACCTCCGTCACCGCCGACCTGGCGGGGCCGCCGAACGGGCTGTCGCAGCTGCCCGGAGTCCATGACCTGGACATACAGGGCCGGCGCGTGAAGCTCCAGGTCGAGACCGACCAGTTGGACGCAGTGCTGCGGCAGCTCAGTGAGTCGGGCGTGCGCAGTCTCACCAGCACCCCGCCGACCCTGGAGGAGCTCTTCCTGCGGCACTACGAGGACGAAGAAGCGGAGACCGTCCGATGAACGGCACCGGTGTGCTCGCACGACTGGCACTGCGGCGCGACCGGATCATGATCCCGGCCTGGGTGCTGCCCCTCGCGCTGATGGTCGCGACCACGGCATCCGCCTTCGGCTCGCTGTACGACACCGAGGCCAAGCGGGCCGACGTCGCGTCGAGCACGGCCGGCAACGGCTCGCTGCGGGCACTGTACGGCCCGGTCTTCGACACCGGCATCGGCGGGCTGACTGCCTGGCGGGTGATGGCCTTCGGCGCCGCGCTCGCCGGACTGATGGGGCTGCTGCTCGTGGTGCGGCACACCCGTGAGGAGGAGGAGACGGGGCGGCTCGAACTCGTCGGCGCGGGCGCGGTCGGACGCCGGGCGCCACTGGCCGCCGCCCTGCTCACCGCCTTCGGCGCCTCGCTCCTCCTCGGCTTGCTCGTCACACTGGTGCTGCTTCAGCAGGGGGCGGTCGGGGCGCTGGCGTTCGGACTCGCCTTCGCCGGCACGGGCTGTGCGTTCGCCGCGGTCGCGGCCGCCACCGCCCAGCTGACAGAGAGCGCCCGAGCCGCGAAGGGCATGGCGGGAGCCGTCCTCGGGCTCGCTTTTCTGCTCCGCGCGGCGGGCGACGCCGGATCCGGCACGCTGACCTGGATCTCGCCGCTCGGGTGGGCGGAGAACCTGCGGCCCTACGGGGGCGAGCGCTGGTGGGTGGCCGGGCTGTTCGCGGCCTGGGTCGCCGGGTTCGTCGCGGTGGCGTACGCCCTGGTCGCCCGCCGCGACCTCGACGCCTCACTTCTGCCGTCCCGCCCAGGCCCCGCCGAGGCCGGGCCCCGGCTGCGAAGCGCCTACGGCCTCGCCTGGCGGCTCCAGCGCGGATCCCTGCGGGGCTGGACCTTCGGCTTCGCCGTGGGCGGCGGCGTCCTCGGCGGCCTCACCAACGGCGTGGCCGACCTCATCCGGGACAACAAACAGCTCGCCGAGACCATGCGCGACATGGGCGGTTCCTCAGCGCTCACCGACTCCTACCTCGCCTCCATGACCGGCATCATGGGCATGATCGCCGCCGTCTATGCCGTCCAAGCGGTCCTGCGGCTCCAGTCCGAGGAGAACTCCGGCCGCGCCGAGCCCGTCCTCGCCACCGCCATCAGCCGCGTCCGCTGGGCCGCCGGCCATCTGGCGGTCGCCGTGTGCGGCTCTGTCCTCCTCATGCTCGTCTCCGGGCTGACCATGGGTCTCGGCTACGGCGCCTCCGCCGACGACACCGGCAACCAGATGGCCCGTCTGGCCGGCGCCGCGCTCGTCCAGCTCCCGGCGGTCTGGCTGGTCGCCGCCGTCGCCATGCTGCTCTACGGCGCCGTGCCCAGGCTGGCGGTGGCCAGCTGGAGCGTGGTCTCCCTGACGCTCGCCATCGGCCTCTACGGCCCTGCCCTCAAACTCGACCGGTGGGTGATGGATCTCTCGGCCTTCACCCACCTGCCCAAGGTGGTTTCCGCCGACGTGACTTACGGGCCACTGCTCCTCCTGACCCTTCTGGCTCTCGCCGTAGGCGGCGCGGGGCTGGCTGCCCTGCGCCGCCGGGACCTCATAGCGTGACGTTCAGGGCCTTGAGCCCACGGATCACATAACCGGGATTCCACTCGGGCTCGTCGACCAGCCGCATTCCCGGCGCCCGGCGCAGCAGAGTCCCGAACGACGCCGCCAGTTCGATCCGGGCGAGCGGCGCCCCCAGGCAGAAGTGGATACCCGCGCCAAAGGTCACGTGCGGGTTCTCCGCCCGGGCCAGGTCCAGCTCGTCCGGGCGCCCGAACCGGGCCGGGTCACGGTTCGCCGAGCCGAAGAGCAGCGCCACCTCGCTCCCGCGCGGGATGACCGTGCCGCCGATCTCGATGTCGTCCAGCACCCACCGCTCGAACATCTGCAACGGCGTGTCGTACCGCATCAGCTCCTCGACCGCGCTCGCCAGCAGTGCGTCAGGCGACGCGCGTAGCGCTTGCAGCTGCGCAGGATTTCGGAACAGCGTCCACCAGCCGTTTCCGGTCGTGTTCACCGTCGCCTCATGCCCCGCGTTGAGCAGGAGTACGCAGGTCGAGATCATCTCCTGCTCGCTCAGCCGGTCGCCCTCGTCATGGGCCGCGATCAGTGCGCTGATCAGGTCCTCGCCCGGCGTCTTGCGCCGTTCGCTGATCAGGCCGCGCAAGTACGCCGTGAAGTCCACACTCGCCTGGACGGCGCGGCGAGCCGCCTCCTCCGTCGGGTTCAGCTCGAACATCCCCACGATGTCCGCCGACCACGGGCGCAGCATGTGCCGGTCCCCCTGCGGTATCCCCAGCATCTCCGCGATCACCGCCACCGGCAGCGGCTCCGCGACGGTGGCGATCAGGTCGCCCCCGCCCTCCGCGAGGAGTTCGCTGACCAGCTCGTCCGCCAGCCGCTGCACGGTCGGCGTCAGCCGCTCCACCGTGCGCGGCGTGAACGCCTTCGACACGAGCCGGCGGATCCGGGTGTGATCCGGCGCCTCCAGGTCCAGCAGCCCGTTCCCGTTGAGCGTCGTGAACGGCTCGTGCTCCGGCGGCGGCGCCGTCCTGCCGAATTCCTCATGCGTGAATCGATGCAGGTAGGTCCGGCCCAGGCGCCGGTCCCGCAGCAGCGCGCTCACGTCCTCGTAGTGCGGGATGAGCCACTGCCGGCTCGGCTCGAACCAATGCGCCCGGCCCGCTGCGCGCAGCGCGGCATACGCCGGGTAGGGGTTCGCCACGAAGTCCGGAGACCACGGGTCGAACGCGGGCTGCTGCTCTGCTGTGCTCATGCCTCCGGAGGGTATCCGGCGTGCTTCTCATCTGCGCACGTACGCCCCCACTACGCCCCTCCCCGGCGATTGTGGCCACCCGGCAGCGGGCATCACGCTAACGAACAGCACAACGCATGGGCCGGCCGACCACCCATCGCGGGGAGAACCCCCTATCGGCGGCGCCCCGGAGTCCCCTCTCCGGTCAACCGCCCCTACAGGTCATCACCACGAGCGTGATGCCGACGGCCACACCCCAGGCTGCCGCGTCCCGCACGGGGCGGTGTGGAGGTGGACCCATGAGTGCGATTGACAGGCGGCGCGCGAAGCCCGTCTTACGTTTCCTCTGCTTTGCCGTCCTGGCTGCGGCTGGATGTGCCCTGGCCAGCATCGTCATGACCCTCGTTCCGGGCCTGCGCACCACAGCCAGCGGCAACGCCGGGCAGGCTTACGGCGCAGCGGCCTCGTCCAGTGCCGTCATGGTGCTCTTCTACATGGCGAAGACGCTGCGCCTTCAGCGGAAAGAGACATCTCTGCAGCGGCAGGAACTCGAGCTGCAAAGGGAAGAGATGCGCCTGCAACGGACCGAGCTGGAGCTCCAGAGGCAGGAAATGAGGCGGTCCGCAGGTGAGCTGCACCGCAGCGCGGAAGCAGAGCTTAGGAGCCTGCACATGCAATTGCTCAAGTTGGCAATCGCCGACCCCGATCTTGCGGAAGTGTGGCCGGAATCCTCGCCCGGCCTTTCTGCCAAGCGCAATCGACAGTATCTGTACGCCAACCTCATCTACTGCCACGTCATGTTGGTGCACCGGCTGAGCAAGACCACGGACCTCCAGATCGTCGCCCACATGCGGAACATCGTTGGCTCTCCGCTGTTCCGCGCTTACTGGGAGGCTGGCCGATCAGCTCGCGAGGAGCTGGAACCCGGCACACAAGAACATCACTTCGCCGCCCTCGTCGAAGAGGCCATGGCACAGACTGCGGATCGGTTCGTCTCGCCAGATCTCCGCGTAGTCGACCAAGGTCTGTGAAGCAGAGCGTGGTGCTCGATGGACTCGGGTCGGACTTCGGGCATTCTGCGTGCGCAGGAGTCCGTAAGGGACGTACTCGTGGGGGATGAGGGCCAGGACATACGGCGTGTCGACGGGACTCGGCGGTGATCACGCGGTAGGAACGCCCGGTGACAGACATCACTCGCAGACTGGGCGCCGCTCCACGGGAGCGCGGCAGTGTATGCAACAACACCTGCCCTGATCTGTTTGAGCTCAGCGACGGCCGGTTCGCTGTCATCGGCACAGACATGACCGACGAACTCACGGGGAAACTCCCAGCCGATGCTGGGGTCGCGTCCTACGAGCGCATCGTCGTCATCACTCGCGAGACCCTGCTCCGGGCCAAGGACGACATCGCCAAGCTTTAGGCAGGGCAACGCTCACCCACCCGGCGTAACCAATCGGGCCTCATACGCGAAGACCGCCGCCTGCGTCCTGTCACGGAGCCCGAGCTTCACCAGGACGCGGCTCACATGCGTCTTCACCGTCGACTCGGCAACGACCAGGTGCGACGCGATCTCCGCATTGGACAGCCCCTGCGCAACCAGCACCAGCACCTCCGTCTCCCGCTCCGTCAGGTCGCCCACGCGGTCCTGGGCGGGAGGCCGGGGGGACCCCAGACGGGAGAACTCGGCGATGAGGCGCTTGGTGACGGCGGGAGCCAGGAGCGCTTCGCCGGCGGCGACAATGCGGACGCCGTCGGCCAGTTGCTGGGCGGAGGCGTCTTTGAGGAGGAAGCCGGAGGCGCCGGCGCGGAGGGCTTGGTAGACGTATTCGTCTAGGTCGAAGGTGGTGAGGACGAGGACCTTGGCATCGGCGTCGGCGGCGATGATCTCGCGGGTGGCTTCGAGGCCGTTGAGCTCGGGCATGCGGATGTCCATGAGGACGACGTCGGGCCGGAGGGCGGCGACCTGGGTGATGGCTTCGTGGCCGTTGACGGCCTCGCCGACGACCTCGATGCCGGGCTGGGCGTTGAGGAGGACGGAGAAGCCTTCGCGGACCATCATCTGGTCGTCGACGATCAGCACACGGATGGCATTCACGCGTCGCTCCCGACGGGGAGGAAGGCGATGACTTCGTAGCCACCGTCGGAGGTCGGCTCGGCCGTGACCTCGCCGCCGAGTACGGCCGCGCGCTCCCGCATGCCGAGGAGGCCGTGGCCGGCGCCGGGTGAGGGCCGCAGGGCCCCCGTGGGCGGGCCGTTGAGGATGCGGAGGCCGAGGCCTACGGGGACGTAGGAGAGCTCGACGCGGGCGGGGGCGCCGGGGGCGTGGCGGAGGGTGTTGCTGAGGGCTTCCTGGATGATGCGGTAGGCGGAGAGCTCGACGCCCTGGGGGAGGTCGCGGACGGCGCCGGTGATGACCTTGTCGACGGTGAGGCCGGCGTCGCGGACGTTGGCCAGTAGGGAATCCAGGACTGCGAGGGTGGGCTGCGGCGCTTGCGGCGCTTCGTAGTCCTCGGCTCGGACGACGCCGAGCACGCGGCGCAGCTCGGTCAGGGCGATGACGGCGTTCTCGCGGATGACGGCGAAGCTGCGGGTGAGCTCCTCGGGCGGGTTGTCGACGCGGTAGGGCGCGGCCTCGGCCTGGATGGCGATGACGGACATGTGGTGGGCGACGACGTCGTGGAGCTCGCGGGCGATGGTGGTGCGCTCCTCCAGGACCGTACGCCGCGAGCGTTCGACCTCGGTGACGGCGACCTGGGCGGCGACCTCCTGCTTGGACTCGCGCAGGCCGCGTACGGCGAGGACGCCGAGGAGCAGGAGGCCGGAGACGATGGCCATGGGGACGACGGACGGCGGGCGCCAGCTGTTGGAAAGGGTGTAGAAGAGGCCCAGCAACACGGTGAGCAGCCACATCTCGGCGGCGACACGCGGCCTGGAGCGGCTTGCGACGAACACCATCACGGCGATGTGGGAAACGAATCCGGTGGCGGTCCACGGCGAGGGGAAGTCGTCGGGCAGTGCCACGCCGGTGAAGGCGCTCGCGGCGAAGGACAGCCACCAGCCGCCGAGCGGCCGGAAGAGCATGAAGATCAACGGCGCCCCGGTGAGCAGGGCGCTGATGCCGCCTTCCGGCCCATCGTCGACCGCCACGGCCACGAGCATCAGGAAGAGCGTGAAGGCGATGACCGCGGCCTGCGGCAGCCAGCGGACCTGCGGGCGGACGCGCTGCGGCAGCACCCGGAGCAGGGCGTGGCCGTCCGGCAGCGGCGGGGCCGGGCGGAAGGCGAAGGCGTCGGTGAAGAGGTCCTGGCGGAAGGCGCCGAGTGCGTCGCGGGCTATGCGAAGTTCGGTCCGCAAGGAGGGCTGGGGGGTCGTCTGGCTGGTCTCGGTCACGCTCTCACAGTAGGCAGCGGCAAGGTCGCCGTCGTCACCAGCGGAGATGATGTCCGCGCGTACATCTCAGGTACTACGAGCCCGCTCCGCCACCTACCAGGCCAGCTGCGTGATCTCCTCGGCCACGACGGCGGCCGCGTCGGCCGAGGGGTCGATGAGCGGGAAGTGCCCGACGCCGTCGAGGACGGTGAGCTGGATTTCCTGGCCCGCCTTGGCGGAGGCGTCCGCGTAGGCCTCGGCGACCTGCGGCGGGACGTCACTGTCAGTGGCACCGTGCACGATGGTGGTGGCGATACCGGTGGGGACGAGCACGGCGGGATCGGCGTGGGGCAGCCGCGCCTCGAAGTGCCCGCCGAGGAACTGGACTGCGGCGTCGGAGCACACGCCCAGCGCCCGCGCGGAGGTGAGGTCCGCGATGGGCGCGAGGGCGACGACGCCGCGCAACGGGGGAGGTGTGGTGCGGTGCCAGCGGGAATCGGACGGCAGTACGTGGCGGGCGGCGGCCCAGAGCGCGAGGTGGCCGCCGGCGGAGTGCCCGGCGAGGACGATGCGCCGCGGGTCGACGCTCTCGTCGCCGAGGGCGGCCACGGCGAGGGCGGGCACGGCCTCGGTGGCGGCCGCGGCGTCGTCCAGGGTGTCGGGCCACCGGCCGGCCAGCGGGCCGCCCCCGTCGGCGCCGCGCCGGTATTCGACGGAGGCGACGGCGAAGCCGTGCCGCCGTGCGAGGAAGGCCGCGAGGGGCGAGATGTGCGCGCGGTCGTAGGCCGCGCGCCACGCCCCGCCGTGGAAGAGCACGACGAGGGGCGCGGGCCGCCCTGCGAGCAGGCGGCCCGGCCGGTAGAAGTCGACCAGCTGGTCGGGCAGTTCGCCGTACGCGGCGGTCGCGTCCGGGGGTACGGGCGCGTGCGCGAAGGCCGACTCCTCCTCGTTGGGCATGCCTTACGTGATTCCTTCCGCTACGGATCCGAGTACGGACCCGAGTGTGCGCGCGGCGCGCAGGACGTCCGCGTAGCTCGTGTAGAGCGGGGTGAAGCCGAAGCGGAGGATATCCGGCGGCCGGTGGTCGCCGACCACGCCCCCGGCGATCAGCGCGCGCATGACCTCGTCCGCCCCCGCGCAGCGCAACGCGACCTGGCTGCCGCGCTGTTCATGCGCCACCGGGGTCACCGACTCGATGAGCCCTGCCGGGACGTACGCCGCGACGCACTCCAGGAAGAAGTCGGTGAGGGCGAGGCTCTTGGCCCGTACGGCCTCGATGGCGACCCCGTCCCAGACGTCCAGGGCGGCGTCCAGCGCGAGGAGGGAGAGGATGTCCGGCGTGCCGACCCGGCCGCGCGGGCTGCCCTCGGCCGCCCGGTAGGCGGCTTCCATGGCGAAGGGGTCGCGGTGGGAGTTCCAGCCGGGCAGCGGGGAGTCGAAGCGGGGCTGGAGATCGCGGCGTACGTAGAGATAGGCCGGGGAGCCCGGTCCGCCGTTGAGGTACTTGTACGTGCAGCCGACGGCGAGGTCGACGCCGTGCTCGTCCAGGCCGACCGGGAGGGCGCCCGCGCTGTGGCAGAGGTCCCAGACGACCAGGGCACCGGCGGCGTGGGCCGCGGCCGTGATGCCGGGGAGGTCGTGGAGGCGGCCGGTGCGGTAGTCGACGTGGTTGACGAGGGCCACGGCGGTGTTCGCGTCGATCTGCGCGGCCATGTCGGCGGCCGCCACGGCCCGGATCCGGCAGCCGGTCATGCGGGCGGCGGACTCGGCTATGTAACCGTCGGTGGGGAAGGTGGCCGCGTCGACCAGCACCTCGGCACGGCCGGGCCCGGCCATGCGTATCGCGGCGACGACCGCCTTGAAGACGTTCACGCTGGTCGAGTCACCGGCCACGACCTGGCCGGGCGCGGCTCCGACGAGCGGGGCGATGCGGTCGCCGATCCGCTCGGGGGCGGTCCACCAGCCGCTCTCGTCCCAGGAGCGGATGCGCAGGCTGCCCCATTCGCGGGCGATGACGTCCTGGAGGCGGGGGCCGACGGCGGCGGGGAGCGCGCCGAGCGAGTTGCCGTCGAGATAGACGGCGTCGTCGAGCACGAAGCGGTCGCGGACCTTGGCGAGTTCGTCGGCGGCGTCGAGCCGCTCTGCCCTGAGGGCGAGGTCGTCAGACATGGCTGCGGGCCGTCCAGAGCTCGGGGAAGACATTCTTGGTGGCACGCTTCTCCAGCCAGGCCACGCCGGCGGAGCCGCCCGTGCCGGTCTTGGCGCCCATCGCGCGACGGGTGGCGACCAGATGGTCGTTGCGCCAGCGCCACACCAGTTCGGCGACCTCGGTCAGCGCCTCGCCGAGACGGACCGCCTCGCTGTCCTGGCCCGGGCCGGCGTATATCCGCTGCCAGACCTGCTCGACGCCCGGGTCGGCGTCGTAGCGCTGCGCCAGGTCACGGGTGAGGACGGCGGCCGGCACGTCGTGGCCGCGCCGGGCGAGAAAGCCGAGCGCCTCGTCGTAGAGGCTCGGCTCCTGCAGGGCCTTCTCCAGTTCGGAGTGGACGCGCGGCGCGCCGCGGTGCGGGACGAGCATCGACGCGGACTTCTCGCCGAGCAGGAACTCCATCCGCCGGTACATCGCGGACTGGAAGCCGGAGCCCTCGCCGAGGGCGCTGCGATAGGCGTTGAACTGGCCGGGGGTGAGGTGGGCGAGCGGCTTCCAGGAGGCGTTGAGCGACTCCAGTTCGTATGTGCTGCGCTTCAGCGCGGCCATCGCGGTGGGCAGGTCGTCGGCGCGCAGGGCCTGCGCGGCGGTGCGCCACTCGTGGACGATGACGGTGAACCACAGCTCCATGACCTGGGTGGTCACAAGGAAGACCATCTCGCCGGGATCGTCGGAGCGCGGGTGCTGGAGGTGGGTGAGGACGTCCGCCTGGACGTAGTCCTCGTACGGGGTGGTGCCCTCGAAATCGAGGTTTGGGGGCACGCTGAATCCCTGGGACTCATGGGGCTCGTGGGACATTGGGGGTTTCTCCGGTCGAGTAGCTACCGGGTGGCGGTCCGTCCCGCGCCCGTCGGCTGCGGAACGCCGGTCCCCTCGGACCCGCGCGCGATCACGCGTCAGCGGGCCCACCGCGAATCATGCTCGAAACACGGTGGGCCGCGCAAGAGCCGCTGTCCGCGAGGCGGGACTCAGCCGAGGGTGTCGGCCGCGGTCTGGGAGGAGTCGCGCAGGAAGGCGGAGCAGCGCTCGTACTCCTCCTGCTCGCCGATCGCCTGCGCGGCGCGGGCGAGGGCGTGCAGCGCCCGGAGGAAGCCGCGGTTGGGCTCGTGCTCCCACGGCACCGGGCCGTGGCCCTTCCAGCCGTTGCGGCGCAGCGCGTCCAGGCCGCGGTGGTAGCCGGTGCGGGCGTAGGCGTACGACTCCACGACCCGGCCGCCCTCGAAGGCGTCGTCGGCGAGCTGTGCCCAGGCGAGCGACGAGACCGGGTACTTGGCGGCGACCTCGGCGGGGGCGGTGCCGGAGGCGAGCAGCTCGCGCGGCTCCGGGTCGTCGGGCAGATGGGTCGGGGGCGGACCCCCGAGCAGGTTCTCGTGAATGGACATGGGCTCCAGTCTGCCCTGCCGCGGTGCGTCGCGGCGTCAGGCATACGAAGGGCCCGGCACCTCGCGCCGAGGTGCCGGGCCCTTCGTACGAGCCGCTACTTGAGCTTGGTGCCCGTGGAGCGCAGGTTCGCGCAGGCCTCGGTCACGCGCTTGGCCATGCTCGCCTCGGCGAGCTTGCCCCAGGTGCGCGGGTCGTAGGTGGACTTCTTGCCGACCTCGCCGTCGACCTTCAGGACACCGTCGTAGTTGCGGAACATGTGGTCCGCGACCGGGCGGGTGAAGGCGTACTGGGTGTCGGTGTCGAGGTTCATCTTCACGACGCCGTTCTCCAGCGCGGTGGCGATCTCCTGCTCGGTGGAGCCGGAGCCGCCGTGGAAGACGAAGTCGAACGGCGAGCCCTTGCCGTACTTGGCGGCGACGCCCTCCTGCAGGTCCTTGAGCAGCTCGGGGCGCAGGACCACGTTGCCCGGCTTGTAGACGCCGTGGACGTTGCCGAAGGAGGCGGCCAGCAGGTAGCGGCCCTTCTCGCCCAGGCCGAGGGCCTCGGCGGTGCGGAGCGCGTCGTCGACGGTGGTGTAGAGCTCGTCGTTGATCTCGTGGCTGACGCCGTCCTCCTCGCCACCCGTCGGGGTGATCTCCACCTCAAGGATGATCTTGGCGGCGGCGGCCAGGGCCAGCAGCTCCTGGCCGATGGCCAGGTTGTCGGCCAGGGTCTCGGCCGAGCCGTCCCACATGTGCGACTGGAACAGCGGGTTGCGGCCCTGGGCGACGCGCTCGGCGGAGACCGCGAGCAGCGGGCGTACGTAGCCGTCGAGCTTGTCCTTGGGGCAGTGGTCGGTGTGCAGCGCGACCGTCACCGGGTACTTCTCGGCGACGATGTGGGCGAACTCGGCGAGCGCGACCGAGCCGGTGACCATTTCCTTGCTGTACTGGCCGCCCAGGAACTCGGCGCCGCCGGTGGAGATCTGGACGATGCCGTCGCTCTCCGCCTCCGCGAAGCCCCGCAGCGCGGCGTGCAGGGTCTGGGTCGAGGTGACGTTGATGGCCGGGTAGGCGAACTTGCCTGCCTTCGCCCGGTCCAGCATCTCGTTGTAGACCTCAGGGGTTGCGATGGGCATCTGTCCGCTCCTTGTGATCTGCGGGTTTTTGTGACCTTGGGTGACCCTGACCTGGGGTCGACGTCATCGTCGAGGGCATCTTCTCAGATGGCCGGTTTCACGTGAAACGGGCTGATCGCCCGAACAGGGCCCAGGGATGATTCAGTGCCGCTTCAGCCGAGGTCGAGATCCGCCAGCCCGTACACCTGGCGGTACGGGAGCCCGGCCGCCGCGATCGCCGGGGCGGCCCCGCGCTCGACGATCACCGCGACGCCGACCACCTCGGCGCCGGCCTCGCGCAGCGCCTCGACGGCGGCGAGCGGCGAGCCGCCGGTGGTGGAGGTGTCGTCGACCGCGAGCACCCGGCGGCCCTTGACGTCCGGGCCCTCGACCTGGCGCTGCATGCCGTGGGCCTTGGCGGCCTTGCGCACGAAGAAGGCGTCGAGCCGCTTCCCGCGCGCGGCGGAGGCGTGCAGCATCGCGGTCGCGACGGGGTCGGCGCCGGCCGTCATCCCGCCCACGGCCTCGTAGTCGAGGTCGGCGGTGGCGTCCAGCATCAACTGCCCGACCAGCGGGGCGGCCTCGCCGTCCAGGGTGATCCGGCGCAGGTCGACGTAGTAGTCGGACTCCAGGCCTGAGGAGAGGATCACCTTGCCGTGGACCACGGCCTTGGCCTTGATCTGCTGAAGGAGGGCTTCGCGGGCGTCGTCGGCGTCAGTCATGGCTACGAGGTTATCCCCAGTTGTCCCCCGCTCAGCCGAGGCGTTCCCAGGTCCAGGTCGTGCTGATCTCCAGCGGCTCGATGGGCGTGACCAGGTGGGGGAGGCTGTTCAGGCCGTTCGGCGGGCCCGACTGCGGCTCCACGCAGACCGCTTCGGGCTGCTCGTCGTACACCACGACCCACTCGCCGGGGCTCGTGACGCGGAGCCTCAGCTCACCCGGCCAGGTGAGGGTGACGTCCACGCCGTCCGGCATGCCGAAGCAGTCGTCCCACGGGCGCGGCTTGGGGTCGATCCGGCGGCCGGTGGGGAGGTGGTTCTCGCCGCGCTCCTCCTGCCAGGCGGGGGTGAAGGACGGTTCCGCGTCCTGGCCGCCCTGTCCCAGGTTGCGCAGGAACCACGGGTGCCAGCCGGCCTGCGCCGGGAAGGAGTCGCCGTACGTCTCCACGCCGAGGGTGAGGGTGACGGTGTTCTCGCCGAGCTCGAAGAGCTGGGTGACCCGGCCGGGGTAGGGCCACGGCTCGGCGAGGTCGTAGTAGAAGCCGGCGGTGGTGTCGGTGGCCCCCGGCGCGGGCTGCCAGGCGGTGTGGCGTCCGGTGCCGTGGATCGCGTGCGGGCCGGCGTCCAGCGGCATCTGGTGGACGGTGCCGCCGTTGCGGAAGCGGCCGTTCTCGGTCCGGCCGCACCACGGGACCATCGGGAAGGAGCCGTAATGGCTGCCCTGACGGAGGAGTTCGATGCCGTCCACGGTGAGCGAGCCGATCCGGCAGCCGATCTCCGGAAGGACCGTCAGGGTCGCGCCGCCGGCGCTCAGTACGCGAGTTTGGTCAGCCACGGAACAAACCCTAGAGGACCGGTCAACGCCGGCGCCGCAGTACCCGCCCGACGACCACCGCTCCCGCGATCAGTACGGCCGCCGCCGGGGCCGCCCAGCGCAGCGTCGCCGTGGCGGAGGCCGGCTCCGGCGGCGGCACGGGGGCGTAGCGACCGCGCGGTGGGGCGTGGTCGACCTCTTCGGCGCTGCGGCCGATCATCGTGCGGCGCGCGTGCGCGGCCTCGGCGGGCGGTTCCGACTCCGGGTCGACGGCTTCGAGGTCGAGGGAGTCCAGGGGGTCCAGCTCCGCCGCGCTCTCCGGGACGGTGACGCCCTCGGGAAGCGCCTCGTCGTCGGCGTCGGCGTCGTCCTCGTCGGCGGCTGCGTCCACGGCGTCCTCGGCGTCCGGAAGGTCCGTTGTCAGCGCGCCCACGAATCGGTCCAGCAGCCGGTGGCCCGCGGCTTCCGTCGCACCCGGCTCGAACTCGGCCAGCCGTCCGCCGTCCGCCTGCACGCTGCCGCTGAAGGTGAGGAGGGTCCCGCTCCCGCCCTCGGCGGGCTCGAGGCCGATCACGATCGCGAGCTTCACCGCGCCCGCGCCCCGGGCCTCGGTCGCCTCCGCCTCGGCCGTGAAGCGGTCGGTGCCGCCTGCCGCGAGGCGGAGCGTCCCGCGGTACGTGATCGTCGATCCGCCGATACGGAGGCGGAGCCGGCCGGTGACCGCTTCCCTCTCGGCCTCCGCGCCCGCCTCCTGCTGCAGGCCCGGTACGGACCGGGCGACCCGGGCGGGGTCGGCGAGGGCCTGCCGAATCGCTTCGGCGGGAAACGGAACGAACACCTCATGGTCCATGCCGAAGGAGCCTAATCGGCGGCGGGACGGTTCGGGGTCTTTTCGCGGTCGCCTGCTGGCGGTGCGTGGCCGCGCGAGCCGGCCACCCTCTAAAGGCGCGGCCGCATCAGCGACGACGGCGGGAGGTCACGCTCCGGGCCACGCAGCACGCGGAGCGTGAGCCCGCGCAGTGGCGGCGCGTCGGCGGGCAGGCGGAGGCGGGGCGGGGCAGCTGCGGCGAGGTCGAGGCCGCCGGGGGCGGGAGGGCCGCCGGGGGCGTAGGGAAGGGTGTGCAGGCCGGCGGCCCGGAGGGTGGCGTCGAGGGTCCAGAAATCGCCGGGGGCGTGGGCGGCGAGACGGCCGCCGGGGGCGAGGGTGCGGGCGGCGAGGCCGAAGAACTCCTGGGAGTAGAGCTTGGCGCTGCGG
Organism: Streptomyces sp. NBC_01537; assembly: GCF_045040445.1. Lineage (NCBI taxonomy): Bacteria > Bacillati > Actinomycetota > Actinomycetes > Kitasatosporales > Streptomycetaceae > Streptomyces > Streptomyces sp. NBC_01537. The sequence continues at coordinate 4,421,362 of NZ_CP109392.1, forward strand.
GAGAGGCAGGGGTCGGGGAGGTCGACCAGGACGACGTCATAGGGGCCGCGATGGGCGCGGAGCCAGTCGAAGGGGTCGGCGGGGACGGCATGGACCCGCACGTCGCTGAAGGAGTGACGGTTCAGCAGGGCGAGGCCGGGGTCCGTGCGGGCGAGCCGCATCAGGCGGCCGTCGGAGTCGACGACGGTGGCGGAGCGGACGTCGGCGTAGTGCAGGACCTCGCCCAGGGCGATCCCGTCGCCGCCGGCGATGACCAGCACCCGCGCCCGGGGCCCGGCCATCGCGGGGTGGACGAGGGCCTCGTGGTAGCGCAGACGCAGCCGCCCGTCGAGGTAGAGCCGGCGCGGGCCGCGGGTGACGACGACCTCCTGGACGGCGGTCTGGGCGGCCAGGGTGACGTCGCCGCCGTACAGCGCGTGGCGGGCGGCCCGCTCGAAGGGGCCGGAGGCCAGCGCGGCGGTGGCCAGCACGGCCAGCACGGCGACATTGACGAGCAGTACACGGACCCGGACCCGCCGGGTGAGGTCGCTGCGGAACAGCCACAGGACGATGACCCCGCCGGCGGCCGCGTTGACGGCGCCGGTGACGAGGGCGCCGGTGAGCTGGCCCAGCAGCGGCAGCAGCAGGAAGGGGAAGGCGAGCCCGCCGGCCAGGGCGCCCACGTAGTCGGCGGCGAAGAGGTCGGCGACCGCGCCGCCCGCGTCCTGGCGGCGGATCCGCTGGATGAGGGTCATGAGCAGCGGGACCTCGGCGCCGATGAGCACGCCGATCGCGAAGGCGAAGACGGTCATCGCGGGGCGCGACTGGCCGAGCCAGGCGAAGCTCGCGTACAGGGCCATGACCGACAGCCCGCCGATGAGCGCGAGGGCCGCCTCAAGGGTGGCGAAGGCGGCGGCCGCCACCATGCAGAGACGTTTGGCCAGCAGCGAGCCGACGCCCATCGCGAAGACCATGACGGACAGCACGACGGACGCCTGGGTGACGGTGTCGCCCACCAAGTAGGACGCGAGGGCGATCAGTTCGAGCTCGTACACCAGCCCGCACGCCGCACACACGAACACCGTCACCAGCACCAGCGAACGGGCCGGCCCGGCGGCGACCGGCAGCCGGAGCCGGCGGTCACGGGCGGGGCGGATGTGGGACTGGTCGATCACCCCTGAACGGTATGTCAGGTTTGCGGCGTAACTCGTCACCCACAAGGGTGGAATCCACGCATTCGAGGGCGGATTCGGACGCGGATGTGGAAGACGGCTGTGGAAGCACCACGGAAGGCGCTTCAGAACAGCGCTGCCGAACAGCGCTGCTGAACGGCGCTGCTGAACGGCTCTACGGACCGTATGAAAGTGCGCTGAGCCGCGAGCGAGTCGCCACGAGGCGGTTTTCCTGCGGATAGGCGTGCCAAGTGCGCCAATGAACGCTGCCGTTGTCGTATTGGACGAGCATCGCGGTGAACGCGTGCGGATCGCCCGGAAACGTTCCCGCCAGCCCGTTCGGGTGATCGGCGACCAGCGCGAGCAGTTCCTGGGCGCGTCCGGCGAAGGAGCCCCGGGACAGGGTTTCGATGCGCGCCGCGAATTCGTAGTCCCAGCCGGCGACCCGTTTGGCCACCCCGAAGGGGAGCGGGGTCGTACTGCCCTTCATACAGGCCACGGTCTCCGAGCAACGGCCGCGCGGAGAGTCGAGAATCACCTGGTGGGAGGCGCCGAGCAGGCGCATCTGGACCTCTACGCCGTCGGTGGCGTCGAGACCCCGGTCAAGGACGGCGAGCGCGGGCAACGCGTCCTTGCCCAGACACCAGGCCAGATCTCCGGCGCGGGTGTCGGTATAGGCGGTCTGGAGGATGGTGAGCATGGGTCGGCTCCGCAAACACGCAATGAGGGCGAGGAGAGGTGATGGGCCGACCCGCGCCTGTGGGGATCATCGTCCGTCGGCTCGTGCCCACGATGGGTCGGGGGTCGGTGAATACGCAATCATGAAATGCGCGGTGCCCTCAGCTCTTTTACCCATCTACCGCCGCTTTACATCCCCAAGGACGCTTAATGGCTCAGATGTTCTGCGCTAAGACGCCCGGCGAGTGAGTTGACCCGCCGGGCGCATATGCGAATAGGCATGAGCTGCTCGCAATTTCCGGCAGCCCCGGCCACTGCCCTCAGCTGCCGCCGCCGCAGCCCCCGCCGCCTCCGCAGGAGGACCCGCCCCCGCACGACGAGTGCCCTCCGCCGCAGGAGTGGCCTCCCCCGTGGTGACCGCCTCCCCCACCGTCCGACGAGCCGCCGCCGTCCCCGGCCCACCAGCTGCCGGCGGACGCCGCGCTGCCGTGACCCCGTCCGTTCCCCCGTCCTGCCCGGAGCATCGCCCGGAGCACCACCAAGACGATCAGTGCGGCAAAAACGATCAGGAATATCCCCATCTCCCGACCCCCCTTTCCTTGCAGTTCTCGTACGTGGCACGGTGATGCCCCCGGCCGGTCCGGGCCAAAGCAGAGTTGAGGAAGTCCAGAGGTTCGGCGCGCATCGTCTACGGTTCAGGGAGAGCCGTGGGCGGCGCAGTAAGGCACATCTAGGGAGCAGAAGCCATGGAAGCAAGGCCGTACCTGAACCGCAGTCTCGCGGGCTTCGGGACGACGATCTTCGCGGAGATGTCCGCGCTGGCCCTGAGTACGGGATCCATCAACCTCGGCCAGGGCTTCCCCGACACCGACGGCCCCGCCGAGATCGCCGAAGCGGCCATCCGGGCCATCCGCGAGGGCAAGGGCAACCAGTACCCCCCGGGGCCCGGCATCCCCGAGCTGCGCACGGCCGTCGCCGAGCACCAGCAGCGGCGGTACGGTCTCACCTGGGACCCGGACACCGAGGTGCTGGTCACCGCGGGCGCCACCGAGGCGATCGCCGCCGCCCTGCTGGCGCTGGTCGAGCCCGGCGACGAGGTCATCGCCCTGGAGCCGTACTACGACTCCTACGCGGCCTGCATCGCCATGGCGGGCGGCGTGCGCGTGCCGGTCACGCTGCGCCCCGACGGGGACACCTTCACCCTGGACCTGGACGAGCTGCGGGCCGCCGTCACCCCCCGCACCCGCCTCATCCTCCTCAACACCCCGCACAACCCCACCGGCACCGTCCTCACCCGCGCCGAGCTCACCGCGGTCGCCGAGCTGGCCGTGGAACGCGACCTGCTGGTCGTCACCGACGAGGTCTACGAGCACCTGGTCTTCGACGGCGAGCACATCCCGCTGGCCACCCTGCCCGGGATGCGCGGGCGCACCGTCACCATCGGCTCGGCCGGCAAGACCTTCTCCTTCACCGGCTGGAAGGTCGGCTGGGTCACCGCGATCCCGGAGCTCGTCGGCGCCGTCCGCTCGGCGAAGCAGTTCCTGACCTACGTGGCCTCCGGCCCCTTCCAGTACGCCGTCGCCGAGGCCCTGCGCCTGCCCGACTCCTACTTTGCGGGCTTCCACGCCGACATGAAGGCCAAGCGCGACCTGCTCAGCGCCGGCCTGGCCGACGCCGGATTCACCGTCTTCCGGCCCGCCGGCACCTACTTCGTCACCACCGACATCCGCCCCCTCGGCGAGACCGACGGCTTCGCCTTCTGCCGGGCCCTGCCCGAGCGGGTCGGCGTCGTCGCCATCCCGAACGCGGTCTTCTACGACCACAAGGCGGTCGGGGCCCCGTATGTGCGCTTCGCCTTCTGCAAGCAGGAGGCCGTGCTGTCCGAAGCCGTCTCCCGGCTGGGGAAGCTGAGGGGCTCCCGCTCAGTCTGAGCGACCGTCCGGAACCCTGGTCAGCTTGAGGGTTCTGACGCCCTTACGGAAGGCGTCCTGGGCAGCGGTCGTGGAGTTGAACCTCCAGTCCGCGCCACCGCCCTCGGCGCGGGTGTACTGGAACCAGATGAAGCCGATGACATCCGGATGGCTCTTCAGCCAGGGGAAGAGACTGGCGGTCCATGCCGCCTTCTGGGCACCGGGCTGGGAGCCGGTCTCGGTGACGAGGAGCGGCCGCTCGGTGAAGGTGCGCATCCTGGTGAGCGTCGGGTCGAGCAGCTGCTTCGCCGTCCGCTCGCGGACGTCGTAGGCGGAGATGCCGAGCCAGTCGACGTAGGCATCGCCCGGGTAGAGCGACTTGAGGCTCACCGGGTCGGCGCCGCGCAAGGTGTTCGGGGACCAGATCCAGATCACGTTGTCCGCACCGGCCTGGCGGAAGATGTCGTGGATGTGCTTCCAGGCGGCCTTGTACTGGCCGGGCTTGTTGACACCGTTGCGCTCGGCCCAGGGGTACCAGTGGCCGTTCATCTCGTGGCCGAAGCGCAGGCCCACGGGCCAGCCGTTCTCCTTGACCGCCTTGGCGAAGGTCCTGATGTACGCGTCGTGTTCGCCGTCGATGATGGTGGCGAGGGAGTACCCGGGCTGCTTGGTGCCCTTGGCCCTGCCGGCCCAGGGTTCCCAGGAGATGACCGGGAGGGCCTTCTGGCGGTAGGCGGCCCGGATGACCCCCGGGTCGAAGCCCTTCGTCCAGTTGACGAAGTACTGGACCATGTTGGGGGCGGTTCCGCCCGCGTCCTTGGTGATCCCGGAGAGGGCCGAGGACCGCCACGGCGCGTCAGGGGCGGCGATCCCGAAGTACTTGGACCCCTTCGGCGGGGTGAGGAGCGCCGCCTTGCCGGGGATGACGACCGCCGGGGTCGGCGAGGCAAGGGTCACGCTCTTGCCCGCGGGCTGGGCAGCACCACCGTGGTTCCCGCTGCTGCCGAGCTCGTACGCGCCCACGCCGATCACGAGAGCGGAGACCAGGCCTGCGACGGCGAGCCTGGTACGCCCCGTACCGCTGCCCGGATTCTGCCCGCCGTCATCGGTGTGGTCGTCGGCCTCGTCAGTCCGGTCTTCGACCTCGTCAGTCCGGTCTTCGACCTCGTCGGTGTGGTCGTCGTCGGCCTCGTCGGTGTGGTCGTCGTCGGCCTCGTCGGTGTGGTCGTCGTCGGCCTCGTCGGTCCGGTCGTCGGCCTCGTCGGTCCGGTCTTCGGCCTCGTCGGTCCGGTCTTCGACCTCGTCGGTCCGGTCTTCGACCTCGTCGGTCCGGTCTTCGGCCTCGTCGGTCCGGTCGGACATCGATTTCTCCAACGTGATCTACTCGCCGCTCTTCGCCGATACCCGGCGCAGCAGCGCCACCTGCAGCTCGCCCGCGAACTTCCGTGCGCCCGTCACCTTGTAATTGGCCTGGAGGTACGTGGCCTCCACCTTCGTCATACCGGCGTACGGGGCGGCGGTACTCGCGGTGGTCACCAACCAGATCCGCTTGACGCCCTCGCTGCACACCACCGGTGCCGAACAGGGCTGCCCGGTGTACGTGCCGTCCTGCTGCGGCGACACCACGACGTACACCTCGCTCGGCCGGCTCACGTCGTCCCGCAGCTGATACGCCAGGGCCCGCATCGAGGCCGCCTGGTCGCCGCCGTAGACGATGCCGTCGCCCGCCTCCTGCTGCCCGAGCATGTAGGAGGCGGCCGACTCGTAATCAGGCTGGCCCGCCTGCGGGTCGACGCTCAGCGGCCGGAAGGCAGGCAGCGAGACCACCGCGACGGCGGCCGCGGCCACCAGACCGGCCACCAGCTGCCGGGTCGGCACTCCCCGGTCCCGGCCGGGCAGCGCCCTGGCCAGTCCGCACACCCCGGCGCCCGCGAGCAGAGCCAGGGCCGGCAGTGTGAAGACGAAGTAGGAGGGCGTGAACAGGTTGACGTAGGAGCGCAGGCCGAACAGCGCCAGCGGCGGCAGTGCGACCCACACCAGCAGTGCCAGCCCGGTCTTCCGGCCCAGCAGCACGCCCAGCAACGCGAGTACGCCCACCGCGGCGGCGACCTTGGCGGACCCCAGCAGATCCTGGGGGAGGTGCAGCAGCGTGTCGATGCCGGTGCCGCTCTGCGGGTCCTGGTGGTTCTGGCCGCGGGCCAGCACCAGCACCGCGAGCAGGGGCGCGACCGGCACCAGGGTGACGGCGAACCAGGCGCCCACGCGCTGGCGCTCGTTGATGACCGTCAGCACGAAGTAGGCGACGACCACAGTGGCGGCGACCGGGTGGAACAGCCCGGTGAACAGCATGCCGAGGGCGTAGCCGCCCCAGCGGTCCGCACCCTCGTGGTCCAGCGCGCGGTACAGCAGCAGCGCGGCCACCACCACGGCCAGGGCCGACATCGCGTAGGGCCTGGCGTCCGTGGCGTACCGGGTGGTGACGGGGAGGACCGCGAAGACCAGTCCGCCGACCAGCCCGGTCGGGGCGTCGAACATCCGGCGGCCCAGCAGCGCCAGCAGACCGGCGGTCGCTGCCATCGCCACCAGTGACGGGAGCCGCAACGGTGCCGGGTCCGCGCCGACGAGCGAGACCCACAGGTGCATCAGCACGTAGTAGGGGGCGAGCACGACGTCCGTGTTGTCGAGCAGTCGTCCCAGGTCGGTCCAGGACAGATGGGCGGCCCACCAGGTGGCCGACTCGTCCTGCCGTACCTGTGTGGTCGCCAGGTTGTACGCGCCCAGGCCGAGCATGACCAGGGCCGGCGGCAGCATGGTGGCACCCGGGCCCATGCCGGTGCGGCCCTGCTCGTCGCGCCCGCGCCCGCGGGCGGGCCCGGGGGCGCCGGGATCCGTGTCGGCGGGCTGCTCGGGGCGCGGCTGCGAGATGACGCGGAGCCGGACAGTGTTGTCGGGGAAGCCGGACTCGCTCATGGCTTGTTCCCTGACGAGGAGCTGCTGGAGGACCTGCTCGACGCGCCTACCTGTTCTCCGGTGGCGAGGTCGAGGGTTGCAAGGCCCTTCTGGAACGCCTGCTGTTCGGCCGCGCTGGAGGTGAACCGCCAGTTGGCCCCCGCGCCGGTCTTCTTGTCCTTCTGCGTCCAGATGAATCCGATGACGTCCGGGTTCTTCTTCAGCCAGGGGAAGAAGGCGTTGACCCAGCCCAGTTGCCGGCTGTCGATCTGCGCCCCCGTCTCGGTGATGAGGATCGGCTTGTCGGTGAAGGTCCTGATCTGCTTGATCGTCGCCCCGAAGGTGGCGGCGGGCGACGTCTCCCGCACGCCGTAGCCCGTCATGCCCACCCAGTCGACGTAGTCGTCGCCCGGATACAGGAGCTTCAACTTGACGTTGGGCGCCGGACGGACGATGTTCGGCGCCCAGACCCAGATCACATTGCTGGCCCCGGCCTTGTCGAACAGGTCGTGGACATGCCGCCACGCCTTGACGTACTCGCCTTGCTTGTTGCCGTTCACCCGCTCCGACCAGGGGTACCAGACACCGTTCATCTCATGCGCGAAGCGCAGCACCAGCGGCAGTTCGGCCTTCGCGATGGACTTGGCCGTCCTGGTGATGTAGCTGTCGTACGTGCCGTCGATGATGTCGGACAGCTGATACTCGGGCTGGTCGATGTTGGACTTGAGGACGAGCCCGTTCGGGTTCTGCTGTCCGCCCCTCCAGGGCTCCCAGGTCAGCACGGGCAGCGTGCGGTGCGAGTAGGCGGCCGTGATCGAGCCGGGGTTGAACTTCTCGTTCCACGACAGGAAGTACGAGGCCATCGTCGGACGGATACCGCCCGCGTCGGTGGCCAGCTGGTCGATTTCCTTGGCGTTGTAAGGCGCCTTGAACGTGGCCGCGCCGAAGTACGTCCCGTCCGGGTTCAGGAACTGCTCCTTGGTCGGGATGGTGGAGCCGCTCGCGCCCTTCAGCCGGTTGATCAGCCCCTGGCTTTCCGACTGGGCGCCGAGCCCGATGTAGTCGCCACTGCTCGCGTTGGAGAGCACGGCCGCGTACACGCCGTACGACAGCGTGCCGAGCAGCACCACGTTGACGGCCATCCACACCCGGAGCCGGATGCCGCTGCCTCGGCTCCACCAGTGAAGTTTCTTCTGTTTCTGCTGGCGGCGCCTGCCGGGGCTAGACACTCATCATCACCGACCCGCCGAGCATCAGCCCTCCGATCAGATACGGCACCAGCACCAGCGGAGTACGGGACTTCTCGCCGGCGAAGCTGTCCGCCCGGGTGCCCCAGCTCGCGTTGTGCGCGCAGCGGAAGAAGCCGAGCAGACGCACGGGCAGCAGCAGCAAGGTGTTGATCACCATGAAGGTGGGCAGGAAGAGCAGGTCCTGGGGGCGGTACGCGAAGTGTCGGCCGAACCGGATCATGATCGAGATCAGGGACATCAGTGCCGCCAGCGCAACAAGCATGACCAGCGACTTGGCGGGGTCGCTGGGCAGCGGCAGGTCCTGGTAGATCCCCGGGCGGCCCCGGTGGAAGGCCGCGACCACCCAGGAGGCGAAGGTGCCGAGCAGCACGAAGGGGACGGCGACGTCCGCCGCGTAGAACAGCGCCAGCATCTTCGCGTGGCGCAGCATCCACGGCATCATCCGCAGGGTGTTGTACTGCGAGCCGCGCGCCCAGCGGAACTGCTGTTTCGCCAGCTTCCGCAGCTCCAGCGGGGCGTCCGTGTAGACCAGCGACGTGGACTGGTAGACGGTGCGGTATCCGGCTTTGAGCGTGTAGTTGGTGAGCGTGCGGTCGTCGCTCACCTCCAGGAACACGCCGAGGAACTTCTCACCGAGGAACGCGTCCATGCAGTCGACGAGTATGTGGCTGCGGAAGGCGATGGTGCGGCCGGGCAGGCAGCCGACGGTGCCGAGTACGCTCATCGCCGGCATCGAGTACTGGCAGCGCACGCTCTCGAGCCAGTCGGCCCAGCGGGTGAGCACGGTGCGGCTCGGCTGGAGGATTCGCTGACGGGTGGTCACTCCGCCGACGTCGGAGTCACGGAACGGCTTGAGCAGTTCGCTGAGGGTGTTCTCGGTCCAGATGGTGTCGGAGTCGACCAGCACCGCGATCTCGCCGCTCGACGACTCCAGTCCCACCTTGAGCGCGTTGCGCTTGCCGGGGATGGCCGTCCACTGCCAGCTGACGCGGAGGTCGTCGCAGATACGTTCCAGCGCCTCGTTGCGGCGGCCGTTGATCACGACGATGATCTCGGTCGGTCTCTGCTCGATGATCCGGCCGACGACCTCACGGAACAGGTCCTCGGGCTCGTCCACCACCGGAATGATCACGGAGGTGGTGGCCTCGTAGGAACGCTTCCAGGGCTTGTAGCGGCGCGTGAGGACCACCTTGATGACCCACAACACCCAGATCAGCGCCATGAAGGCCGCGAAGGGGTACACCACACCGTGCAGCCGCAACTCGCGCAATTCGAGCAGAAAGGCCAGCATGTCTTCTTCTTGTCGACCGAATCCCTCAGGGCCGCCACGATGCGGCATGCTGCAAAGACTCTAGTCGGGGACAACAACATGCAAATCCGATAATGCTCACTATCCCTCCCTGTGATCCACAAGCGTTACGTGTTAGTGACATGGAATGCGTTTCGTCCGGGAATCACCGTCAGATCCATGCCGGATCAGCCCAAACGCCCCACCGGATCACTGCCTGACAGGATCCTGCGGTCACCGGGTCTGACGGGCAGTCGGATGGCCCACGCGTTGCTTCGGGCTACTCTCACCGGAATCCCACGGTCACCCGAGCGCCCCGGAAGGACATCCGCTCATGCGCCTCACCGTCATCGGCACCGGCTACCTCGGCGCCACGCACGCCGCATGCATGGCGGAGCTGGGCCACGAAGTCCTCGGGGTGGATGTCGAGCCGGACAAGATCGCCGCGCTCCAGTCCGGGCAGGTCCCCTTCTACGAGCCCGGTCTGCCCGAGCTGCTGATGAGGAACCTGGCGAACGGCCGGCTGCGCTTCACCACTTCGTACGAGGAAGCCGCCGACTTCGGTGAGGTGCACTTCTCGTGCGTGGGCACCCCCCAGCGGAACGACGGCACCGGCGCCGACCTGCGGTATGTCGACGCCGTGATCGAGTCCCTGGCCCCGCACCTGAGGCGGCCCACCCTCGTGGTCGGCAAGTCGACGGTGCCGGTCGGCACGGCGGCCCGGCTCGCGGCCCGGCTCGCGGAGCTGTCCCCGGCCGGCGCGCGGGCGGAACTCGCCTGGAACCCGGAGTTCCTGCGCGAGGGCATGGCCGTCCAGGACACGCTGCGTCCGGATCGCCTGGTCTTCGGCATCAGCCCCGAAGCCCCGCACTCGGAGCAGCTGCTGCGAGAGGTGTACGCCACCCCGCTGGCCGCCGGAGTACCGCTGGTGATCACCGATCTCCCCACCGCCGAGCTGGTCAAGACCGCGGCGAACGCCTTTCTGGCGACCAAGATCTCCTTCATCAACGCGATGGCCGAGGTCTGCGAGGCGACCGGTGCCGACGTGGCCCAGCTCTCGGCCTCGATGTCCTACGACACCAGGATCGGCGGACGTTTCCTGCAGGCGGGGATCGGCTTCGGCGGCGGCTGCCTGCCCAAGGACATCCGCGCGTTCATGACCCGAGCCGACGAACTGGGCGTCGGAGAGGCCCTGTCCTTCCTGCGCGAGGTCGACGCGATCAACCTGCGCCGCCGCACCCGCGTGCTGACTCTCGCCGAGGAGTTGTGCGGGAGTCAGCTGGCGGGGCGTCACATTGCCGTGTGGGGAGCCGCGTTCAAGCCCGACTCCGACGACATACGCGACTCTCCCGCGCTGGAGATCGCCCAGCGACTGCACGCCCGCGGTGCGTCCGTCAGCGTCTACGACCCCAAGGCCATGGACAACGCCCGCAAACGCCACCCCGAACTGGACTACGCCGCCACCCCCCTCGACGCCGCCGAGGGCGCGGACCTGATTCTCCATCTGACCGAATGGCCCGAGTTCCGGGCGCTGGACCCGCATGCCGTCGCCGGGGTCGTGGCCCACCCGCGGATCATCGACGGCCGCAACATCCTGGACCATGAAAGCTGGCGGGCGGCCGGCTGGACCTACCGCGCACTCGGACGGCCGTAAAGTCGGCCGAGGAGACGCCGATGCGTCCACATGACAGAACGGACGGGAATTGAAACCCCTCGCCGTATGGCGGACCACCAACCGAGGTGTCCGGGCAGCCGCGTTGACAGGCGCACTGCTGCTGGGCCTCGTTTCGTGCTCGTCCTCCGGGAGCGACTCGGCAAGCGTCACGGGCTGGGGCGGCAGCTCGCCGCCCGCCACCCCATCGGCGTCGTCCTCCTCAGCCGGCGCGACAGCGCCGGCGGCGCCGACGCCGTCCGTATCGATCGAGGCGGAGAGCAGGGAGACGTATCTGCACCCGGACGGGGACTACTTCGGCGTCGCCACCTACAACGGGCCGACGGCGGAGGCCACGGACGCGGTGACCCAGGCGTCGGGCCAGCGTCCGAGAATCCTGGAGTACTACCAGGGGTGGAGACAGCCGTTCAAGGCCGCTGACGCGGAACTCACCTATGAGCAGGGCGCGTTGCCACTGCTGACCTGGGAACCCCGCGGCAGGACCCTCGACAAGTACCAGCCGGAGTACGCGCTGAAGCAGATCGCCTCGGGAGCCCACGACGCGTACATCATCCGGTTCGCCCGTGCGGTCAAGGCCACCGGCCGGCCGCTGGCGCTGCGCTTCGGCCACGAGATGAACGGGACCTGGTACCCCTGGTCGGAGGGCAACAACGGCAACTCCTCGGGCGACTACGTGAAGGCGTACCGGCACATCCACGACCTGTTCCAGGCCGTCGGCGCGACCGACGTGATCTGGGTCTGGAGCCCCAACGTGATCCGGGGCGCCAAGGCCGACCTGAGGCCGCTCTATCCGGGCGACCAGTACGTGGACTGGATCGGCATCGACGGATACGGCTTCGGTGAGTCGACGGCCACCGAGGTACTCCAGCCCACGCTGAACGTGCTCCGGAAGTTCTCCGGCAAGCCGGTCCTGCTCAGTGAGACAGGGTCGTCGCCGGGTTCGCAGCAACCCGGCTGGACGGCGGACCTGTTCCGCTGGATCAAGAAGACCCCGAACGTGATCGGCTTCGTGTGGTTCCAGTTCAGCAAGGACCAGGGCGGCCAGTACGACTACCGGTTCGATATCAATCCGGCGACGAAGGCGGCGTTCCAGAACGGGCTCAACTCGCTCCACCTACGGGCCTGGCCAGTGGCGACAGTGCTCACACAATGACGCATCACCTGCCTCCTGAGGGCTCAGCCAACGCTAACATTCACCCAATTGAGTGATTGGAAGGATGAAGCCCCCAGGCCATGAGTACCCCACAGGGACCCCAGGACCCACAGCAGCCGGGCTATGGCTATCCGCCGGCCCAGCCGGGCTATGGCTACGGCTATCCTCCGCCCCAGGAGGGTTATCCGCCGCAGCCCTATCTCCCGATCCCCCCCGAAGAGCCCGACTGGTTGGCTCTGGCAGCGCAGCAGGAAGCCGCGGCCAAACGCAGGAAGCGGCTGGTGATCATCGGCTCCGTCCTCGGCGGCGCCGCGCTGCTCGCCGGCGCCGTCTTCGTCGCCGCGAACGTTGCGCAGGACAAGGACAGCGACACCGTTGCCAGTCCCAGCACCAGTCCCAGCAGCGCGACGTCGTCGGCCGCTCCTTCCCCGAGCGCTACCGGCGGTGCGACCAGCAGTGCCGACCCCGCCGCCACCATGCGTGGCAGCGACCTGTTCGCCGCCGCCACGCTCCCGGTCAACGGGGAGAAGTTCGTACGCAAGTCCACGTCCCACGAAACCCCCTGCTGGAAGGCCACCGAGAACGGCCTCGGCGCGGTTGTGGACAAGAACCACTGCACCCAGGTCATGCTCGCGACCTACACCTCGGGCAGCGACTCGGTCACGGTGGGCGTCATGGTCTTCCCCAGCGCCGCGGACGCCAAGGCCGCGGAGGCCGCCTTCAAGGGCAGGATCACCGCCGTCGGCGGCAAGTCCGGCGTCCCGGACTTCTGCGGCAAGGTCTCCTGTGCCGTCACCCACGCCGTCCACGACCGCTTCCTCTACAGCACGACAGCCGGTCCCAACTCCGGTTCGGCTGGTGACGGCGACAGTGGCGCCATCGCCGCCGGCCAGGGCATCGCCGCCTACTCCCTCTCGCGCCTGATCGCAATGGACTAGAACCTGTCCGGCGGCAGTAATTGCGAGAGCGGATCGTAGACGAGGCGTGCCGCCCAGGTCGTGTCCTGGGCGGCACGTCACGTCATGAGAGGGCGGCTCAGCCCTCGTCGCCTTCGCCTTCGTCCGGCTGGGACTCGGCGTCCTTCTCCAGTCCGAGGGTCTCGATGACCCACTTGTCGAACTCGATGGACGCCCGCACCCAGCTCACCGTGCTGGACACGAAGTGCTCCAGGCCGACGCCCAGCCCGATCAGCATCTGGGCTTCGCCGATGAGACGGACGGAGCCATCGTCATTGGTGTGGGTGTAGACCTTGGGCCACAGGGTGCGGCGGTTCCAGTCGTCGATGGCCTCGTGCAGCATCGGCTTGTCGTCGACGGTGTACGGGCGGTCGTAGAAGGTGCGGACCGCGAAGATCTGCTGGTCCTCCTCACCACGGAACATGAAGTACGCGCGGAAGTCCTCCCACGGCGCCGCGAGGTCACCCTCGTCGTCGACGACGTACTTGAGCTCCATCTGCTCCAGAAGCTGCTTGACCAGGTCCTGGTTGGGGATCACGACCCCTTCTGGGCCGGTCTGCTCGGGGTCCGGCTGGCCCCCGAAATTCGGAATCGAGGACGGGTCGATGCTCACCGTTGGGTTCCCTTCGTGCGGATTACCGCCATCCTCCCCCATCACGCCCCGGAGGTGGCAAACAGCGGGTCACAATGCCTTGACTGCTCCCACGATCAGCCGGTCCCCGGCCCGGTCCACCCGGACCGTGTCGCCGTCGCGGACCTCGCCGGAGAGGATCTCCCGGGCGAGCTGGTCGCCGATGGCGGTCTGGACGAGGCGGCGCAGCGGCCGGGCTCCGTAGGCCGGGTCGTTGCCCTCGTCGGCGAGCCAGTCCAGGGCCTCGTCGGTGACGTCCAGGGTAATCCGCCGATCGCGGAGGCGGGCGGCGAGGCGGTCGGTCTGGAGCCGGGCGATACGGCGGAGCTCGGTCTTCTCCAGGGCGCTGAAGACCACGATGTCGTCGAGGCGGTTGAGGAACTCGGGCTTGAAGGAGAGCCGGACGGTGTCCAGGACGCTGTCCTTCTTCTGGGCATCGGTGAGGGTCGGGTCGACCAGGAAGTGACTGCCGAGGTTGGAGGTGAGGATGAGGATGACGTTGCGGAAGTCGACGGTCCGGCCCTGGCCGTCCGTGAGCCGCCCGTCGTCCAGCACCTGCAGCAGCACGTCGAAGACCTCGGGGTGGGCCTTCTCGACCTCGTCGAGCAGCACCACGCTGTACGGGCGCCTGCGCACCGCCTCCGTGAGCTGGCCGCCCTCCTCGTAGCCGACGTAGCCGGGCGGGGCGCCGACCAGGCGGGCGACGGAGTGCTTCTCGCCGTACTCGCTCATGTCGATGCGGATCATCGCCCGCTCGTCGTCGAAGAGGAAGTCCGCCAGCGCCTTGGCCAGCTCGGTCTTGCCGACGCCGGTGGGGCCGAGGAAGAGGAAGGAGCCGGTGGGGCGGTCGGGGTCGGCGATGCCGGACCTCGACCTGCGTACGGCGTCGGAGACGGAGCGTACGGCGGGGGTCTGCCCGATCAGCCGCTTGCCGAGCTCCTCCTCCATGCGCAGCAGCTTCTGGGTCTCGCCCTCCAGGAGGCGCCCGGCCGGGATGCCGGTCCAGGCGGCGACGACATCGGCGATGTCGTCGGGGCCGACCTCCTCGTCGACCATGGCCTCCAGCTCCTGCTGGGCGGCGATGGCGTCCTCCAGCTCCTTCTCGGCGGCCGGGATCAGCTCGGTGCGGATCTTGCCGGGGGTGACCCAGTCCCCCGTCTCCGGGGCCTTGAGCTCAGCCAGCTCGCGCTCGGTGTCCAGCTCGTCGAGCCGCTTCTTCAGGTCGCCGACCCGGGTGTGGATCGCCTTCTCCTTCTGCCAGCGGGCGGTGAGCCCCCGCAGTTCCTCCTCCTTCTCGGCCCGGTCCTTGCGCAGCCGCTCCAGCCGCTCGCGGGCGTCCTCACTGAGGTCGTCCTCGGGGTCGCGCTTCTTGAGGAGCTTGCGCTCCTTGCCGTCCGAGGCACTGGCCAGCAGCGATTCCTCCTCCATGCGCAGCCGGTCGACGGCGCGCTGCAGCTCGTCGATCTCGACGGGGGAGGAGTCCATCTCCATCTGCAGCCGGGAGGCGGCCTCGTCGACCAGGTCGATGGCCTTGTCGGGCAGGAAGCGGGAGGTGATGTAGCGGTCGGAGAGCTGGGCGGCCGCGATCAGCGCCGAGTCGGCGATCTGTACGCCGTGATGCGCCTCGTACCGGCTCTTGAGCCCGCGCAGGATGGCGATGGTGTCCGCGACCGTCGGCTCGGCGACCAGCACCTGCTGGAAGCGCCGCTCCAGCGCCGGGTCCTTCTCGATCCGCTCGCGGTACTCGTCCAGCGTCGTCGCGCCGACCATGCGCAGCTCGCCGCGCGCGAGCATCGGCTTGAGCATGTTGCCCGCGTCCATGGCCGAGTCGCCGCCGGCGCCCGCGCCGACGACGGTGTGCAGCTCGTCGATGAAGGTGATGATCCGGCCGTCGCTGGCCTTGATCTCGGCGAGGACCGCCTTCAGCCGCTCCTCGAACTCACCCCGGTACTTCGCCCCGGCCACCATCGCGCCCAGGTCAAGCGCCACGAGGCGCTTCCCGCGCAGCGACTCGGGCACATCGCCCTTGACGATGCGCTGGGCGAGCCCCTCGACGACCGCCGTCTTGCCGACGCCCGGCTCGCCGATGAGCACCGGGTTGTTCTTCGTCCGGCGGCTCAGCACCTGCACCACCCGCCGGATCTCGTTGTCCCGGCCGATCACCGGGTCGAGCTTGCCCTCGCGCGCGGCCGCCGTGAAATCGGTGCCGTACTTCTCCAGCGCCTTGTACGTCCCCTCGGGGTCCTGACTCGTCACGCGCTGCCCTCCCCTGCTGCTCTCGAACGCGTCCAGCAGCTTGCTGCCGCTCGCACCGTACTGCGTCAGCACCTCCCCGGCCGGACCGCCCTTCACCGCGGTCCCGATCAGCAGATGCTCCGTCGACACATACGCGTCCCCGAGCTCTTTCGCTCGCTGCGCCGCGTCCGCGATCACCGCCAGCAGGTCACGGTTCGCCTGCGGCGGCGCGACGGTCGACCCCTGCACGCTGGGCTGCGCCTGTACGAGGCGCTCCGCGCCCTTGCGTACGGCCTCCGGCTCGGCCCCGACCGTCGTCAGCAGGTCGAGGACGTTCTCGTTCTCCGGCTGCTCCAGCAGTGCCAGCAGCAGGTGGGCGGCGGTCAGATCCGGGTGGCCGCCGGCCACCGCCTTCGCGTTGGCGGCGTTGATCGCTTCCCGGCTCTTGTTGGTCAGCTCGGCGTCCACGTCTGCGGTACCTCTCTCTCGAACCTGCCCCATACACCCTGAGACAAGTTGAGTCTATGCCACTCAAGGCTGCGAATGCCAGGAATCGCGCCGCCACAGCCGTCCCACAGCTTTATTCGAACCTCTTTGCCAGTCCCTCACACCTCTGCCAAGATCCCTCCTCAGGGGAGGGGATCCTTTACATGCGCATACACAATCGCCCGGCTTCCATAGCCGTGCTCTCACTCGCCGTGGCCGCCGCCGGGCTCGTGCCCGCCGCCACCGCCCGAGCCGCCTCGGCAAGCAGTTGCGGCAGCAACATCTGGCACCAGGCGTTCTACGCGAACACCGGCTTCAAGGGCGACCCGAAGAACACCACCTGCGACAAGAAGATCGACGAGTCATACGGCACCGGTGACCCGCTCGGCGTGTCACTCCCGGTGGACAACTTCAGCGTCCGCTGGACCGTGACCCGGAACTTCGGCTCCGGCGGCCCGTTCACCTTCACCACCGCCGTACGCGACGGCGTCCGCGTCTACCTCGACGGCAAGCGGAAGATCAGCCTCTGGAAGGACGTGACCTCGACCCAGAAGAAGACGGTCAACGTCACCGTCCCCAAGGGCAAGCACACCATCCGCGTCGACTTCGTGGCCTTCAAGGGCAAGGCGAACATCTCGTTCGCGTACGCGCCCCGCACCTCGGCCTCCGTCGACAAGGTCAAGCCACTGGCCCCGACGGGTCTGGACGCCACGTACTCCGCCGGCACCCTCAAGGCCCGCCTGACCTGGTCCAGGAACCACGAGATGGACCTGGCCGGATACCGCGTCTACCGCCGCCTCACGACCGGGACCGCCTGGACCAAGGTCAGCGGCACCGCCCTGGTGACCTCGGCCGGCTGGACCGACACCCCGCCCGCAACGGGCGCGAAGTACGTCTACGCCGTCGTCGCCGTCGACAAGGCGGGCAACACCTCCGCCAAGTCCGGCACGGACACCGTCACCAGCACCGACAAGACCGCGCCGGCCGTGCCGACCGGTGCGGGCGTCACCTACGCCAAGGAAACCGGCCAAGCGGCCGTGAGCTGGGCCGCGAACACCGACGCCGACCTGGCGGGCTACCGCGTCTACCGCCGCGCGGGCACCGGCACGACCTGGACCAAGGTCAGCGGCACCGCCCTGCTGACCTCGCTCACGTACACCGACACCCCGCCCGCCACCGGCGAGACCTACTCCTACGCCGTCACCACCGTCGACACGTCGGGCAACGAGTCCGCCAAGTCCACGGAATCGTCCGCCGCTTCGGCCGACAGGACGCCTCCCGGCGTTCCGGCCGACGTGACCGTCACGTACTCGGACTCCACCGGCCGAGCGCTCGTCAAGTGGAGCGCCGTCACCGACCCCGGCTTCCAGACCTACCGGGTCTACCGCCGCACCGACACCGACGGCGACTGGGTCCAGGTCACCCCCGACAGCCCCCTGCTCACCTGGGCGCAGGAGTACGACCAACTGCCCGTCGGGGTGGCCGCGACGTACACCTACACCGTGACCGCCCTCGACAAGTCCGGGAACGAGTCCGCCAAGTCCGGGGAGGCGTCGGTCACCCTGACCGAAACGTCGGGCGGGCCCCGCGCCGTCACCGGCCTCACCGCCGAAGCCACCGAGTACGGCGTCGAACTCGACTGGGACGACAGCACGGATGCGGACCTCGCCGGCTACAGGGTCTCCTACGGACGCTGGGAGACGGACCACACCGGCACCTACTTCTTCCACCAGTGGTCGTCAGCCCTGCTGAGCGGCTCGCACTACCGCCTGCTCAAGCTGCCTTACGGCGCGAGCCTGACCTTCCAGGTCGTCGGCGTAGACACCGACAGCTACACCATCACGGACACGTCGGCCTCAATGGTCGCAGTCACCGAACTCGACCTCGGCTCCGGCCCCTACTCCGTGCCGCGTTCGGGTACCGGCGCGGTCGCACTGAGCCTGTCCGCAGCCGACAGCGGCGGGGTCTTCCTCGACTGGTACTGCTCCAACCAGAGTGTGTGCGACCAGATCACCGGCTACAACGTCTACCGCTACGACCGTGCCACCGGCGCCTACGTCAAGCTCAACGACGAGATCCTGGCGACCGCCCCGTCGAGCTACACCGACACCACCGCCGCGGACGGCACCACCCACTTCTACCGGGTGGCCGCCGTCTTCGACGACGGCACGGAGTCGCTTCCGGCCCAGGAGTACGTCATTCTCCCGCCGGCGGAGTGACACCCTTGGCCGCATGACGCTCAACCCGCGCGACCCCGACCCCGGTTACCTCGCCTTCTGGCGGGAGCACCATCTGAGCACCCTCACCACCCACCGGCCCGACGGCTCCCCGCACGTCGTGCCGGTGGGCGTGACGTACGACCCCGGGGCCGGGCTCGCACGCATCATCACCGGCAAGGCCAGCCGTAAGGTCGCCCACATCCGCGCCGCCGGCCCCGGCGGCGCCCCCGTCGCCGTCTGCCAGGTCGATCACGCCCGCTGGGCCACCCTCGAGGGCACCGCCACCGTCAGCACCGACCCGGCAGCTGTGGCGGAAGCCGTACGCCGCTACGCGGAGCGCTACGGCCGTACCCCACGCGAGAACCCGGACCGCGTCGTCATCGAAATCGCCCTTACCCGGGCCATGGGGCGGGGCTAGCACCCCCTGGGAGCCCCTGTGCGCAAATCCACCCTGCTCACCCGCCTCCTCGGCGGCGGCGCCCTCGCCGGTGTCGCCGCCGCCCTGCTGCTCGCCGCGGCCTGGGCCGCCGCCTGCCGCCTCGCCCCACCGCTTCGCCCCGCAACGGCCACCCCGGCCGCCGCGCCGGGCCACGTACCCCCGCACATACCCGCGAAGCTCCGCCCACCGGCCAAGGACTACGGTCTGGCCCTCGGCGCCCTGCTCACCGTGCTCGGCCCGGTCACGGCGCTCCGGTGCGTCGCCACGAACGACGGGAGCTCCGGCATCGGCCTGCTCGGCGGTCTCGTCATGCTGCTGCTGTTGCTGCTGACCCTCGGGCTCCTGGCCTACGTCGCCTTCGGCGCCGCCGTCTGGCAGCGCCACAGCAGCCGGGGCGACAAGCCCGGAGCGATCGCGGTGACGAACCACCGGTGGCTGGAAGTCCGTCGCGCTGGTCTGCGACAGCGGCCACATCACCTGGGGCGAGGTGGACCGCGACTCGAGCATGCGCCACCTCCGGACCGACCCCCACCCCACCACCCCCGACCGCACCACCCGGCCGCTCCCCCGCCCGCCAAGTTCCGCCCGCGCCTCCACCTCCCCCAACTGGCCCGTCTCCTGGCCGCATACGTACTTCTGCTGCCCGCTCTCCTCGGCCTCCTCGGCAGCGTCCCCGCCCTGTCCTGGCTGCTGTGCGCCGCCGCCGCTGCCGCCATCGCGGCGTCCGGGCTGAACGTCACCAAGAAGGTGGAGCAGTTGTCCGACGACCTGGACTGGAGGATCGACGAATTCCTCGACCCCTCCATCGCCTGACGCACCCCCTGCGCGCATAGGTTCAGCAAAGGTATGTCAAAATCCCCACACCAGGGAGGGGATCTTTGACCATGCACGCTCAGAAGCGCATCACCACCGCCCGTGCGGCCGCGCTCGCGCTGTCCGTCGCCGCCGCAGGCCTCGCGCTGCCCGCCACCGCCGCACATGCCGCCGCCACCGCGTCCGTCACCTGCGGCACCGGGGTCTGGAAGGCGGCGTACTACGCCAACACCACCTTCGCCGGCACCGCGAAGAAGACCGCCTGCGACACCGCGATCAGCGAGAACTACGGCTCAGGCGACCCCGCCGGGGTGACGCTCCCGAAGGACAACTTCGGCGTCCGCTGGACCCTGACCCGCGACTTCGGCTCCGGCGGCCCGTTCTCCTTCGCCGCGTCCGCTCAGGACGGCATCCGCGTCTACCTCGACGGCACTCGCAAGATCAGCCTCTGGAAGGACTACACGTCCACCCAGAAGAAGACCGTCAACGTCACGATCCCGAAGGGCAAGCACACCCTCCGCGTCGACTTCGCCGCCTTCAAGGGCAAAGCCAACGTCGCCTTCGCCTACGCGCCCCGCACCTCGGCCTCCGTCGACAAGGTCAAGCCGCTGGCCCCCACCGCGCTCAAGGGGACCGTCTCCGGCTACACCTCCCAGCTCACCTGGGCCAAGAACGCCGAGCTGGACCTCGCCGGATACCGCGTCTACCGCAACGGCGGCCTGATCAGCGGGAGTTCGCTGCTCGCCAAGCCCGCGTACACCGACACCCCGCCCGCCACGGGCGCGAAGTACGCCTACACCGTCACCGCCGTCGACAAGGCCGGCAACGCCTCCGCCAAGTCGGCCGCCGTGACCCTGGCCTCCATCGACAAGGCGGCCCCCGCCGTTCCCACCGGCCTCACGGTCGCGGTCAGCGCCGACGGCAAGGGCTACGACCTGGCCTGGACGTCCGTCACGGACGCCACGAAGTACGCCGTCTACCGGGCGACCTCGGCCACCGGGACGTACAGCTCGATCGGCACCACGGCAGCCGCGTCGTACACCGACACCAAGGCCGCCGAGAAGACCACGTACTACTACGCCGTGGCGGCCACGGACGCGGCGGCCAACACCTCCGCCAAGTCGGTCCCCGTCGGCGCCGGCACCGCGCTCACCGTCCTCCCCGCCACCATCCAGAACGTCACCGCCACGCTCACCAACGACGAGACCTGGTTCACCCTCACCTGGAGCATGCCCGCGGCCGACTGGACCGGCGAGATGAAGGTCTACGCCTCCAAGACCTCCCCGGTGCCGCTCGACAGCAACGAGTGGTGCACGCCGTACAGGGAGAGCGACCTCGGCGCGGCCGTCGCGAAGTTCTCCTGCACGCCGAACTCGGCGAGCCGCGGCGCCACTTACTACATAGCCGTCGTCCAGGTGGACGACGACGGCGACGTCTCCCTCCCGGCCGAGATCTCCTTCACCACCCCCGGTGACGAGGTCGCCCCCGCCGCCGTCACCGGCCTGACCGCCGAGGCCACCGGCTACGGCATCGCGCTCGACTGGGACGACAGCCCCGATTCCGACCTCCAGCGCTATGTGGTCTACCGCGGCACCATCGTCGAGGACGACGAGGACGGAGCCCACTTCATCACCGAGGGCTACCAGTACGTCAGCGGCACCACCTCCGAGTTCGTCTACCGCCTGGAGCAGGACGGCGAGACCTGGTCCTTCCTCGTCGACGCCGTCGACGTCTGGGGCAACTCCCTGGTCGCCCAGCGCAAGCCCATCCCCTACGTCACCGTCACCGAGCTGAACCTCACCCCGACGGTGGAGACGCCCTCCGGCTCGCCGGTGGACCTCGACGCCACCGCCGCCTCCTCCGGCACCGGTGTGGACCTGGACTGGTACCCGGTCACCGACGCCGTCAGCTACCGCGTCTACCGCTGGAACCCCGGCACGGCCGCGTACGAACGCCTCACCACCGACCCCGACCCCCTTACCGGCACCGCCTGGACCGACACCACGGCCGCCTCCGGCACCACCCACTACTACTGGGTCACCGCCGTCTACGCCGACGGCACGGAATCCGCCCCCGGCGCCGACTACGCGATCCTGGCCCCGGCCACGGACTGACGGTTTGACGGGCTGAGCGCGGCGGCGTGGGGTGAGTCACCCCGCGCGCATGGTCACCGCAATGGTCTGGCAAAATCCCCACATCAGGGAGGGGATCTTTGACCATGTCCATACATACGCGCAGGGCGGCAACCGCCCGCGCCGCTGCGCTCGCGCTCGCCGTCGCCGCCGCAGGCCTCGCGCTGCCCGCGAGCACGGCCCAGGCCGCCGTCACTTGCGCCACGAACGTGTGGAAGGTGTCGTACTTCGCGAACACCGCCTTCAGCGGCACCGCGAAGAAGACCGCCTGCGACACCGCGATCAGCGAGAACTACGGCACCGGCGACCCCGCCGGGGTCACCCTGCCCAAGGACAACTTCGGCGTCCGCTGGACCGTGACGAGGAACTTCGGCTCCGGCGGCCCGTTCTCCTTCGCCGCCTCCGCCCAGGACGGCATCCGCGTCTACCTCGACGGCACCCGCAAGATCAGCCTCTGGAAGGACGTGACCAAGACCGCCAAGAAGACGGTCAACGTCACGATCCCCAAGGGCAAGCACACCCTCCGGGTCGACTTCGCCGCCTTCAAAGGCACGGCGAACGTCAAGTTCACGTACGCACCCCGCACTTCGGCCTCCGTCGACAAGGTCAAGCCCCTCGCCCCAACCGGCACATCGGTCGCGTACTCCGCCTCCACCGGCAAGGCCAAGGTCACCTGGTCCAGGAACACGGAGATGGACCTCGCCGGATACCGCGTCTACCGGCGCCTCAAGGGCAGCAGCACCTGGACGAAACTGACGGCCACCACCTCGGCCTCGTACACCAACACCCCGCCGCCCACCGGCAAGACGTACTACTACGAGGTCCGCGCCTACGACAAGGCGGGCAACGAGTCGGCCGGCAGCGCCGACCGGGGTGTCACCACCGTCGACACCACCCCGCCCGCAGCACCGTTCGTCGATATGGACGCCTGCCCGGACCTCCAGCCCTACTCGGCCCCGCAACTTGTCACCACCGCCGCCAACGCGGCCGACATCGCCCTGTACGAGATGCAGCGCCGGGACACGGCCACCAATGCGTGGACCACCGTGTACACAGGCACCAAGGGCGCGATCTGTGACACCGGCTACCCGGCGGACGGCAGCAAGGTCACCTACCGGGGCCGGGCCCGCGACGCCGCCGGGAACTGGTCCGTGTACTCGGCCGCCACCACGCTCACCACGTCCGACCTGACACCGCCCGCGACCGCTGCCGACGCCCACGTCGAGTACCGGTCGGGCGTTCCCCACCTGGTGTGGTCCCCCGTCAGCGGGGCTGCCTCGTACCAGGTCCTCCAGTACGACCCGGCGACCGGCGGTTACCTCGACGCCCTGCCCGGCGGAGGCACCACCGCTCAGACCGACGTCGTACCGCGCCAGCTGGTCGCGATCGCCGACAGCTACCAGTACGTCGTGCGCTCGGTTGACGCGAAGAGCAACGCCGCCGCCCCGGTGGAGATCACGCTGCCGATGGCGGACCGGCCCGAGGCCATCCCCGCCTTCGCGACCACCGCGAGCCGGTTCGACGAGGGGGTGATGATCGAGTGGAGCAGCGCCGACCCGTGGACCTTCGACGGAGGCCCGCTTCTCACGTACCGGATCATCCGTACCGACACGGCGACCGGTGAGAGCAGCACCGTCGACCTGTGCAAGCCGAACAGCTCGAACGACAACCTGCCGCTGGAGGCCCCTTCGACGTACTGGACGTGGGTGACCGGTGACGACGCCCCCGCGTACGCCGGCCGCAAGCAGATCAACGGCGTCTGCTGGGACGTCTCGGGCGCGTCCGAGACGACGTACGAGTACCGGGTCGTGACCGTCGACCCCTACGGACACGCATCGCAGCCCGGCCCGGCCGCCACGGAGACCACCCCGGACACCCAGCGCCCGGCCCCGGTCGAGAACCTGACCGCGGAACAGATCCCGCTCGGCGTCCGCCTGACCTGGACGCCGCCCGCCGACGACGACGTCGCCGGCTACGCGGTGTGGCAGGGCGTCACCGACCCCGAGACCGGCGAGACGACCTGGGAACGGAACTGCTGGGACAGCCCCTCGCTGGCCGACACCGAGATCCTCTGCCCGACCGTCCCCGACGGCGCCACCCACGTCTACCGGGTGGCCGGCCTGGACAGCTCCGGCCTGTACGACCCGGCCGACGGCCCGGACGCCTACCACCCCGCCGACATCTCCGTCACCCTGCCGGACACCCGCCCGCCGGGCTGGACCGGGACCGACGTCATCGAGGACCAGTACCCGGATCTCTACGTCCGCTGCGGTGTCACCATCTACGACATGCCGTGCGGTGACTACACCGACTACCGCTGGGAGAAGTGGGACCCGGCCACCGCCTCCTGGACCACGTTCGCCAGGGGCAAGGTCGCCGACCCGGACTTCCACATGGACACGACGGTCCACGAGGACCGCCTCGGCCTGTACTACTACCGGGCCGTCTACATCGACCCGGCGGGCACGGAGGAGGTCGTGGAGCAGGAGGCCTACGGCATCTGGGACGACTGGCTCTGACCGCGATCGGCACATGAAAAGGGGCCCGGAGAATCCTCCGGGCCCCTTTTCGCGTGAGCGTGAGCGTGCGCGCGTACGCCTCAGTCCGAGGACTGCTGCCGCTTCGGCCGCCACACCACCAGCGCGCTGGTCTGCTGGACGTCCTGGTAGGGCACCAGGTCCCGCCGGTACGAGGCGTGGACCTGGGCCTCGCGCTGCTGCAGAGCGGCCGCAGCGCCCTCGACGGCGGCGGCCAGCTCGGCCACGCGGGCCTGGAGGGCGGCGACCTGGTTCTCCAGTTCGATAATGCGCTTGATGCCGGCGAGGTTGATGCCCTCGTCCTGGGAGAGCCGCTGGACTTCCCGGAGCAGCTGGATGTCGCGGGCGGAGTAGCGGCGGCCGCGGCCGGCGGTGCGGTCGGGGGAGACCAGGCCGAGGCGGTCGTACTGGCGGAGCGTCTGCGGGTGCAGGCCGGAGAGCTGGGCGGCTACGGAGATGACGTAGACCGCGGACTCCTCGGTCAGCTCGTACGGGTTGCGGCTGCGGCCTCCGCCGCCTCCGATGCCGTCCATGCTCATCAGGTCACGCTCCCTTCGCGGCCTTGAACAGCTCTGCGCGCGGGTCGAATTCCGCGGTGGCCTCGCGATACGCCTCCAGGGCGTCGAGGGCCTTGCCGTCGCTCACCTGGGGTACGGCGACCTCGACGGTGACCAGGAGATCGCCCCGGGTGCCGTCCTTGCGCACGGCGCCCTTGCCGCGGGCACGCAGCGTACGCCCGTTGGGGGTGCCGGGGGGAAGCTTCAGGCGGACCGGGGGGCCGCCGAGGGTGGGGACCTGGATCTCGCCGCCGAGGGCGGCCTCGGTGAAGGAGACGGGGACCGTCACCGTGAGGTTGTCGCCCTTGCGGCCGAAGACGGGGTGGGCGTCGACGTGGATGAGGACGTAGAGGTCACCGGCCGGGCCGCCGGTCTCGCCGGGGGCGCCCTTGCCACGCAGGCGGATCTTCTGGTTGTCCGTGACGCCGGCCGGGATGCGGACCTGCATGGTGCGGGAGGAGCGGGCCCGGCCGCTGCCCTTGCAGACCTCGCAGGGGTTCTGGGCGATGAGGCCGCGGCCCTTGCAGTCGACGCAGGGGTCGGTGAGGGAGAAGCCTCCGCCGCCGCCCCTGGACACCTGGCCGGTGCCGACGCAGGTGGGGCAGACGCGGGGGGTGCCGTTGGTGTCGCCGGTGCCGGCGCAGGCCTTGCAGGGGGCCTGGCTGGACATGCGCAGCGGGACGGTGGCGCCGTCCACGGCCTCGGTGAAGCTGAGCGTCACCTCGGTCTCGATGTCCTGGCCGCGGCGGGGCGCGGCCCGCCCGGGGCCGCGGTTGAACAGGCCGCCGAAGACGTCGCCGAGGCCGCCGCCGAAACCACCGCCGCCGGCCGTGCCGCCGCCGCCCTGGCCGCCGCCGAACAGGTCGCCCAGGTCGAAGCCACCGCCGCCGAAACCGCCCGGACCGGGCCGGAAGCCGCCGTTGCCGAAGAGGGCGCGGCCCTCGTCGTACTCCTTGCGGCGCTTGGCGTCCGACAGGACGTCGTTCGCCTCGGAGATCTCCTTGAAGCGCTCCTCGGCCTTGACGTCGCCCTTGTTGGCGTCCGGGTGGAACTCGCGGGCGAGCTTCCGGTACGCCTTCTTGATCTCGGCGTCGGTGGCGTCCTTCGGAACGCCGAGGACCTTGTAGAGGTCCTTCTCAAGCAAGTCCCTGCTGATGCTCATCCTCGGCGTCCCTCCTTCCGTTCATGTCGTGCTGTTGTGCCTGTCGTGCCCTGTGCCTGTTGTGCGTCAGCCCTGGTCGGGGCCACCGTTCTCCTCTTCGGATGTCTCGTCGGCCTTCTGCGCGCCCGGCTGGGGCTCGGCGACCGCGACCCGCGCGGGGCGGATCGTACGTTCTCCGATGCGATACCCCGGCTGGAGGATCTGCACGCAGGTGGTCTGGGTGACATCCGGCGAGTAACTGTGCATCAGGGCCTCGTGCACCAGCGGGTCGAAGGGCTCGCCCTCCTTGCCGAACTGCTGCAGGCCCATCTTGGCCGCCACGGTCTCCACCGACTCGCCGACGGACTTGAAGCCGCCGACCAGTTCGTTGTGGTCACGGGCGCGGCCGATGTCGTCGAGCACCGGGAGCAGCTCGGTCAGGAGGTTCGCGATGGCGATCTCCCGGACCGCGATGCGGTCCCGCTCCACCCGGCGGCGGTAGTTCTGGTACTCGGCCTGGAGCCGCTGGAGGTCTGCGGTGCGCTCGCCGAGCGCGCTGCGGGCCTGGTCCAGGGCGGCCATCAGGCCGGCTGTCGCGTTTGCGTCCCCGGCCGGGGCCGCCGGGCCCGCCTGGTCGGCGGGTCCGGCGGCCTGCGCCGCGTCGTTCTGAACGGAATCTGCGGCATCGGCAGAGGGGACGTCAGGCTTCTCGTTGTTGTCGAAGCCCGGGGTCTCCTCCGTCACGCGGCACCGTCCTTCTTGTCCTCGTCGACGATCTCGGCGTCCACGACGTCGTCATCGGCGGCGGCGTGCGCGCCCGCGTCGGCGCCCGGGGCACCGGCGGTCGCACCCTCGGCCTGGGCGTTGGCGTAGAGCGCCTGGCCCAGCTTCTGGCTGGTGGCCGCGACCTTCTCGGTGGCCTCACGGATCGCCGCGGTGTCCTCGCCCTTGAGGGCTTCCTTGAGGTCCGCGATGGACGCCTCGACCTCGGTCTTGACGTCGCCGGGGACCTTGTCCGCGTTGTCGGCGATGAACTTCTCGGTCTGGTAGACGAGCTGCTCGGCCTGGTTGCGGGTCTCGGCGGCCTCGCGGCGCTTGTGGTCCTCGTCCGCGTACTGCTCGGCCTCGCGCATCATGCGGTCGATGTCGTCCTTCGGCAGCGCCGAGCCGCCGGTGACGGTCATCCGCTGCTCCTTGCCGGTGCCGAGGTCCTTGGCGCCGACGTGCATGATGCCGTTCGCGTCGATGTCGAAGGTGACCTCGATCTGCGGCACGCCACGCGGGGCCGGCGGCAGGCCGGTCAGCTCGAACATCCCGAGCTTCTTGTTGTACGCCGCGATCTCGCGCTCGCCCTGGTAGACCTGGATCTGGACGGACGGCTGGTTGTCCTCGGCCGTCGTGAAGATCTCGGAGCGCTTGGTCGGGATCGTGGTGTTGCGCTCGATCAGCTTGGTCATGATGCCGCCCTTGGTCTCGATACCGAGGGACAGCGGGGTGACGTCGAGGAGCAGTACGTCCTTGACCTCGCCCTTGAGCACGCCCGCCTGGAGCGCGGCACCGATGGCCACGACCTCGTCGGGGTTGACGCCCTTGTTGGCGTCGCGGCCGCCGGTCAGCTCCTTGACGAGCTCGGCGACGGCGGGCATCCGGGTCGAGCCGCCGACCAGGACCACGTGGTCGATCTCGGACAGCTGGATGCCGGCGTCCTTGATGACGTTGTTGAACGGGTTCTTGCAGCGGTCGAGCAGGTCGGCCGTCAGCTGCTGGAACTGGGCGCGGGTGAGCTTCTCGTCCAGGTGCAGCGGGCCCTCGGCGGACGCCGTGATGTAGGGCAGGTTGATCGAGGTCTCGGTGGACGAGGACAGCTCGATCTTCGCCTTCTCGGCGGCCTCACGGAGACGCTGCAGCGCCATCTTGTCCTTGGACAGGTCCACGCCGTGGCCGGAGTGGAACTGCTTCACCAGGTAGTCGACGACCCGCTGGTCCCAGTCGTCACCACCGAGGTGGTTGTCACCGTTGGTGGCCTTCACCTCGACGACGCCGTCGCCGATCTCCAGCAGCGACACGTCGAAGGTGCCACCACCGAGGTCGAAGACGAGAATGGTCTGGTCGTCCTTGTCGAGGCCGTAGGCGAGGGCGGCAGCCGTCGGCTCATTGACAATACGAAGGACGTTGAGGCCCGCGATCTCGCCGGCCTCCTTGGTGGCCTGGCGCTCCGAGTCGTTGAAGTACGCCGGGACCGTGATGACCGCGTCCTGGACCTTCTCGCCCAGGTACGCCTCGGCGTCGCGCTTCAGCTTCTGCAGGATAAAGGCGCTCATCTGCTGCGGGTTGAAGTCCTTGCCGTCAACGTTGATCTTCCAGTCGGTGCCCATGTGGCGCTTGACCGACCGGACGGTCCTGTCTACGTTCGTGACCGCCTGGCGCTTCGCGACCTCGCCGACGAGCACCTCGCCGTTCTTGGCGAAGGCGACGACGGACGGCGTGGTCCTGGCGCCCTCTGCGTTGGTGATGACGGTGGGCTCGCCGCCTTCGAGAACGCTGACGACGGAGTTAGTCGTGCCCAGGTCGATGCCGACCGCACGTGCCATTTTGGAATCCTCCAGCGACTTGAGTGGAACTGACTCAAGGGTGCATCACCGGCCCGGCCGATGTCAAAAGGCATGAGCGGACCAGGCTCAACCTTCTGTCGCGTAAGGCGCGCATAAGCTCCATTGCCGCAGCTCAGAGGTAGGCTGCGGGCAGGCGTTCCGTATGGCAGAACAGGTGGGCACAACCGGCCCGCATCCGGCCACGGGCCCCGGCCGCGACGGCGCGACCCCGCAGGGCGACGCAGATCACCGGCCAGGCTGCTTCTGACCGCCCGCCGGAGGCGATAATCTCAGGAAGACCACACAAGTTACCGATTAGTAAGAACCGCTCTCGCAGGTCCGAGGAGCCCGGAATGCAACTCGCCGCGATCATCGTGTCGCTGGTCCTCACCGCGGTCGGCGTTGCGCTCATCAGCCGCGCCGTCGCGCAGATCTACCGGTTCGTGAGGATCGGCCAGCCCGTCCCGGCCGGCAGCCGTACCGACAACCCCAAACAGCGCTCGATCACGCTGGCCCGGGAATTCCTGGGCCACACGCGCATGAACCGCTGGGGCATCGTCGGCTTCGCGCACTGGTTCGTCGCGATCGGCTTCCTGACGCTGCCGCCGACGCTGGCGCAGGCGTACGGGCAGCTGTTCCAGGCCGACTGGACGCTGCCGTGGATCGGCGGCTTCCTGCCGTTCGAGTTGTACATCGAGTTCATCGGCGTGATGACGATCCTCGGCATCCTCGTCCTGATCACGATCCGGCTCCTCAGCCTGCCCTCCCGCGCGGGCCGCAAGTCCCGCTTCGCGGGCTCCAAGGCCTGGCAGGCGTACTTCGTCGAGTACGTCATCCTCACCATCGGCGCGGCGATCCTGACCCTGCGCGGGCTCGAGGGCGCGATCCACCACGTGGAGCACTACGAGGCGGCGTACTTCCTCTCGTACCCGCTCGTGGTGGCCTTCAGGGGCCTGAGCACCGAGACGCTCCAGAACCTGATCTACCTCACCGCGATGATCAAGATCGGCGTCTCGCTGATCTGGATGATCGTGGTCTCGCTCAACACCAACATGGGCGTCGCCTGGCACCGCTTCCTGGGCTTCCCCAACATCTGGTTCAAGCGCAACGCCGACGGCGCGACCGCGCTGGGCGCCCTCCAGCCGATGACCTCGGCCGGCGTGCCGATCGACTTCGAGGACCCGGGCGAGGACGACCAGTTCGGCGTCTCGCAGGTCGAGCACTTCGCCTGGAAGGGCATCCTCGACTTCTCCACCTGTACGGAGTGCGGCCGCTGCCAGTCGCAGTGCCCGGCCTGGAACACGGGCAAGCCGCTCTCCCCCAAGCTCCTGATCATGTCGCTGCGCGACCACGCCCACGCCAAGGCCCCGTATCTGCTCGCGGGCGGCGGCAAGGACGCGGAGGGCGAGGAGAAGGCCACGGCGGAGCAGCTCGCGGGCGTCCCGGCGGCGGCCCTCGCCGAGGCCGAGCGGCCGCTGATCGGCACCGCCGAGGAGAACGGCGTCATCGACCCGGACGTGCTGTGGTCGTGCACGACCTGCGGCGCGTGCGTCGAGCAGTGCCCGGTGGACATCGAGCACATCGACCACATCGTCGACATGCGCCGCTACCAGGTGATGATCGAGTCCTCGTTCCCGAGCGAGGCGGGCACGATGCTCAAGAACCTGGAGAAGAAGGGCAACCCGTGGGGCCTGCCCAAGAAGCAGCGCCTGGCGTGGGTCAAGGAGGTCGACTTCGAGGTCCCGGTCGTCGGCGAGGACATCGAGGACCTGACCGAGGTCGAGTACCTGTACTGGGTCGGCTGCGCCGGCTCCCTGGAGGACCGGGCGAAGAAGACCACCAAGGCCTTCGCCGAGCTGCTCAACATCGCGGGCGTTAAGTTCGCGATCATGGGCGGCGAGGAGAACTGCACCGGTGACTCCGCCCGCCGCCTGGGCAACGAGTTCCTGTTCCAGCAGCTCGGCGCCGAGAACGTCGCGATGCTGAACATGGCCTTCGGTGAGGACGACGAGGACGAGAGCACCAAGCTCCCCAAGTCCAAGAAGAAGATCGTCGCCACCTGCCCGCACTGCTTCAACACCATCGCCAACGAGTACCCGCAGCTCGGCGGCGAGTACGAGGTCATCCACCACACCCAGCTGCTCCAGCACCTCGTCGACGAGGGCAAGCTGATCCCGGTGACCCCGGTCGAGGGCCTCATCACCTACCACGACCCCTGCTACCTGGGCCGTCACAACAAGGTCTACACACCGCCGCGCGAGATCATCGCCAAGGTGCCGGGGCTCCGGAACGAGGAGATGCACCGCCACAAGGAGCGCGGCTTCTGCTGCGGCGCGGGCGGCGCGCGCATGTGGATGGAAGAGCGGATCGGCAAGCGCATCAACAACGAGCGCGTGGACGAGGCGCTGTCCCTCAACCCGGACATCGTCTCCACCGCCTGCCCGTTCTGCCTCGTCATGCTGTCCGACTCCGTCAACGGCAAGAAGAACGAAGGCAAGGCGAAGGAGTCGCTGACGGTCGTCGACGTCTCCCAGCTGCTGCTGCAGTCCGTCAAGACCCCCGTGGCGGCGGACGACGCCGACGCGGACTCCGCTCCTGAGCCGGAGCCGGTGAAGTAGCCCGTACGGATCCGCATGGACGCGGCAGTGGCCGGTGCCCGACCCGGGCGCCGGCCACTGCTGTTCACCAGCACAGCCTTTGGCCCTCACCGCATGTCGAACCGGTATGCGTAAACCCATACTTGCCGTTCTCGCCCTCGCACTCGCCGGCACCGCCGCATGCTGGCAGTCGGGCGCGGCCCAGGGGACTCCGTCGGAGACTCCGTCGTGGATGGCCGGCAAAGCCGCCGCCGGCGCCCGAGCCCACTCGGACTTCAACGGCGACGGTTACGGCGACCTGGTCCTGACCGACACCACGGCCACCGTCGAAGGCGTCTACTCCGCCGGATACGTGGCCGTCGTCTACGGCTCCGCGAAGGGCCCGGACACCGGACACCGCAAGATCATCACGCAGAACAGCCTCAACCTCGGCAAGGCCGGCCAGGGCTTCGACTTCGGCGACCACACCGTCACCGGCGACCTCAACCACGACGGCTACAGCGACCTCGCCACCTCGGCCGGCAGGAACACCATCTTCATCGTCTGGGGCGGTAGAAGGGTCTGAGCCTGAGCGGCGCCGCCCGGATCACCGGCAGGATCCCGCTCATCGGCGACTTCAACGGCGACGGACGCGCCGACCTGGTCACCCAGACCACCAAGGACAGCACCGCCACGCTCCGGCTCGGCCCCTTCAGCCGCAAGGGCGCGCCGAAGCGCAGCACCACGCTGAACCTCACTCCGTCGGACCCGGACCTCCTCGCCACCGTCGCCGCCGCCGGGGACGTCACCGGCGACGGCCGCACCGACCTGGTCGTCACCTGGTCGCGGATCTACGGCGACGGGGAGTACACCCCGCGCGCCACCGTCCTTTACCGCGGCACGAAGACAGGCACCCTGGTCAAGGGCCCCCGCCTCAAGGACGCCAAGGGCAAGGACATCTACGCCTCCGACGCATGGTCCGGCGAGGTCACCACCGCCGACGTGAACAAGGACGGCTACGCCGACATCGTCCTCGGACTCCCCTACGAGCTCCTCGGCGAGCCCATGACCCCGGCGGGCGGCGCCCAGATCGTGGTGTCGTACGGCGGCCCCAAGGGCCAGAGCACCAAGCTCAAGCCGGTCCGGATCAACGAGAAGGCCGCCGGGCTGCCCGGATCACCGACGTTCATGTGGGACAGCTTCGGCTCCACGCCGGTCGCCGGCGACACCAACGGCGACGGCTACGCCGACGTCGCTTTCGCCGCGCGACTGGCCGACGACCGGCCCACCATCGTCGTCCTGCGAGGCAGCGCCAAGGGGCTGACCACGGAGAACAGCAAGCTCTTCACCGGCCTGGGCGGCGCCGCCATGCTGCTGGACACCAACCGGGACGGCCGGGTCGATCTGGCCCTCGGCGACGCGAAGCACGACACGGCCACCGTGCTGCGCGGCACCGCCGGCGCCAACGGGGGCATCACCACGACCTCGCCACTGGCCGCCTTCGGCCCGGCGGACCTGGGCCTGAGCGAGTCGCAGGTCGGTCAATTCGCCTCCGGCTTCGGCAGGTAGCCCGCCGGGCGGTGACGGGGTCGCCTGGGCCACCTGGGCCCCGGCTCAGGCGACCCCGTACTCCTTCAGCAGCGCCGCGAACTGCGTCGCGTCATGCAGCTTCGCCGCGTCGTCCCCCGACACCGCCTTGCCGTTGATCTTCACGTACGGCGTGCCCGCGGCGCCGCTCTTCAGAAAGGCCTTCTCGGACGCCTGCACAAAGCTGTCGTACGTGCCCTTCTTGACCGCCGCCTCGAAAGCCGTCGTGCGCAGGCCGTCCACCTTGCCCGCGATGCTCAGCAGGAAGTCCGCCGTGAAGCCGTCGTTCGTCTCCTCGGGCTGATTCGCGTACAGCGCCTCGTGGTACGGCACGAACTTCCCCTGCTCCACCGACGCGCGCAGCGCGTTGGCCGCCCGCTTGGAGCCGTTGCCGCCGAGGTTGCCGTCCAGGAAGGAGGCGAGGGTGTACTCGATCTTCACCTTCCCCGACTTCGCGAGCGCGGCGAGCGTCGCACCCGACGCGGTCTCGAAGCTCTTGCAGATCGGGCACCGCAGGTCCTCGTACACCTGGACGGTGTTCTTCGCGGACGCCTGGCCGACGATGATCGTCGTCCCGTCCGAGCCCATCTTCGCCGGGATCGAGCCGAGGACGGCGGGGTCCGACAGCGCGGGCCCGCCCGTCGCCGAGGCCGTCGAGGACGGCGTGGCCTTGGCATCGGAGTCGGTCGTCACCGCGCTGAGCGGGTCGCACGCCGTCAGCGACAGCATGACCAGCACAGCGGCGGCGGCAGTGGCGGCAGTGGCGGCGGCGGTGATTCGTACGGCCATGAACAGAGGTCCCTTCCGATTGCCCGTCACCCCGAACGCTAGGGGCTGGCAGGGCCCTTTGGGTAACCGGAGAAAATCACTCAGGTCTGTCACAGCTTCGCAGCAATGAGTCACGGTGTCCGGGGTCCCCGCGCCCCGCCCGCCCGGACCGGGTAATTTCGATGACGTGGCTGGAATCAGGAACTCAGACGGACCGCAGAACACGCCGTACGGCTACGGCTACGCCCCCGCCGTGGAGGGCGAGCCGGAGTACTTCGGCTCCCCGGGCAGCCCCGGCGCGCCCGGCTACGGCCCCACCCCGTCGTACGACGACAACCCCGGCCACACCGTCGCCTTCTCCGTGGGCGACACCCCCGACGCGCAGGCGGGCGCCGACCAGGACCACGTCGCCACCTACCGCGCCGGCCAGACCACCGGCCCGCCCTCCGGCCCCCGCCTGCCCTGGAAGCAGCTGATCAGCGGCATCGTGCTCCGCCCAGCCGCCACCTTCCTGCAGATGCGCGACTACCAGGTCTGGGCCCCGGCCCTGCTGATCACCTTCCTCTACGGCCTGCTGGCCGTCTTCGGCTTCGACGCGGCCCGCGAAGACGTCCTGGACTCCACCATCTCCACCAGCATCCCCTGGATGATCAGCACCGCCGTCGCCGTCATCCTCTGCGGCCTCATGCTCGGCGCCGTCACCAACTCCCTCGCCCGCCAGTTCGGCGGCGACGGCGCCTGGGCCCCCACCATCGGCCTCGCCATGCTCATCACCTCCCTCACGGACGCCCCCCGCCTCCTCTTCGCCGTCTTCCTCGGCGGCGCCAACAGCTTCGTCCAGGTCCTCGGCTGGCTCACCTGGCTCGCCTGCGCCGCCCTCCTCACCTCCATGGTCGCCAAGTCCCACGACCTCCCCTGGCCCAAGGCCCTGGGCGCCGCCTCGATCCAGCTCATCGCGCTGCTGGTGCTCTTCAAGCTCCCGGTGATCTAGAACCACGTACGCGTAAGGGGCGCCGTCCAATGGAGGGCGCCCCTTACACATTTCCGTACGCTCTACACGCTCTACGAGTCCAGCACCTGCCCAGCCCGCCGTACAACAGGCGGCTGAACACTCCACGGGAAGTTGATCCAGTCGTCCGTGCGCTTCCACACGTACTCGCACTTCACCAGCGACTGCGTCTTCTCGTAGATCACCGCGCTGCGCACCTCGGCCACATTGCCCACGCAGAAGTCGTGCACGAGCTTCAGCGTCTTGCCCGTATCGGCCACATCATCCGCGATCAGCACCCGCTTCCGCGAGAAGTCGATCACATTCGGCACCGGCGCCAGCATGACCGGCATCTCCAGGGTCGTCCCGACCCCCGTATAGAACTCCACATTCACCAGGTGGATGTTCTTGCAGTCCAGCGCATACGCCAGCCCGCCCGCCACGAACACCCCGCCCCGCGCGATCGACAGCACGATGTCCGGTTCATACCCGTCGTCCGCGATGGTCTGCGCCAGCTCGCGCACGGCCGTACCGAAGCCCTCGTACGTCAGGTTCTCCCGCACTTCGTCACCCATCCGCGGTCACACCTGCGTCCGGTGGAAGTTCATGAACGACCGCGAGGCCGTCGGCCCCCGCTGCCCCTGATACCGCGACCCGTACTTGTCCGACCCGTACGGGAACTCCGCCGCCGACGTCAGCCGGAACAGGCACAGCTGCCCGATCTTCATCCCCGGCCACAGCTTGATCGGCAGCGTCGCCACATTCGACAGCTCCAGCGTCACATGCCCCGAGAACCCCGGGTCGATGAAGCCGGCCGTCGAGTGCGTAAGCAGCCCCAGCCGCCCCAACGAGCTCTTGCCCTCCAACCGCGAGGCGATGTCGTCCGGCAGCGAGATGACCTCATACGTCGACGCCAGCACGAACTCACCCGGATGCAGGATGAACGGCTCATCCCCCTCCGGCTCCACCAGCCGCGTCAGATCCGGCTGCTCGACCGCCGGATCGATATGCGGATACCGGTGGTTCTCGAACACCCTGAAGAACCGGTCCAGCCGGACATCAATACTCGATGGCTGCACCATCGACGCCTCGAACGGGTCCACCCGCACCCGTCCACCGTCGATCTCGGTCCGGATGTCCTTGTCAGAGAGAAGCACCCCAGCAGGTTACGCGGCCACACGGCCCCGGCCGAATCCACCACCCCGGAGCCGCGCGCCCGCGCCCTCTCTCCTCACCGACTCCTACTGCTGCAGCTCCCGCACATCCACCGGCACCGCACTCCTCAACCGCGCACACCGCGGACACCGGATCAGCCGCCCCGGCCCCAGCCGGTCGGCCCCCAGGTTCTGCATCGGAAACGTAGTGGTGCTGAACACATGCCCTTCGGCACAACGAACGACGGTGCGATCCATCGCTCCCCTTCTCCCCTGTACGCCAACGACGAAAGCCACATTAGGGGATCAACCACCCCACCCCACACACGGCACTCCGCACGCACCCGCACCAGGAATCACCCCCCAACGTACGCCCCGCAGAACCCTTCCCGCACCCACTTCCACCCAGCCGTCCACGCAGCGAAACGGCCCTGGACGTATGCGTCCAGGGCCTGCCATGAGGTACAGTGTGCGACGGTGAGACGCCCAACCGGCGATCTTCGCGGGTGTAGTTTAATGGTAGAACATGAGCTTCCCAAGCTCAGAGCGCGGGTTCGATTCCCGTCACCCGCTCCACCACTAAGGCCCAGGTCAAAGACCAGGGCCTTGTCTCTTGTCTAGACCTCTCGGCCCGCCGTGCTCTCCGCGTGCCCTGAATCGCGCGAACGCGCTGCTACCGCTCGCCCGCAATTGCCCAATCGGGGCCACGAGCTCCGCCCCCGTCCGGCAGTCTGAACTCACGGCTGTTCAGCGCCGTCGCGTTGCGGCATATGGAGGCCGGCATCGTCAGGTCCGGCCGGGTGGTGTGTCGGTCACACGCGCCGGCGTGTGACCGATTCACTACGCTTCCGCAGGATCCGAAGTCCAGGTGCCCAGGGCGATCTCGGCAGTGATGCCGGGCCCGAAGCCAGCCATCAGGCCGCGGTGGCCGTCGAGGGCCGACGCCTCATTGAACATGCGGGCCATGGCGTCGAGCACTACCGCGCTGGCGATGTTGCCGTACTCGGCGAGCGTGGCGCGGCTGAAGCGGAACGCTTCGGGTGGCACGTCGAGGAAGCGGCTCAGGTCGTCCAGGATGCGTGGACCGCCCGCGTGGATGATGTAGAAGTCCAGCTTGCCGGCGTTCCACCCGTGCTGTTCTGCGACAGCGCTCAGAGCCGGTGTGAGTGGTTCCATGGTTCCAGGCACGCGTTTGTCGAGCTGGAAGTGGAAGCCCGTGGAGCGGATCGCGTAGGAGATCCAGTTCTCGGTGTCCGGGATGACGTAGGAGCCGTTGCGTTCCAGGCTGATCCCGGTGCCTCCGTTGCCCCGTACCACCGCGGCGGCGATCCCGTCGCCGAACAGGCCGTTGGACAGGAGCGATCCCACGCCCAGATCGGTGGGCTGGTAACACAGCGAGCAGAATTCGCAGGCAACGACGAGCACGTTGCCGTCAGGGTAGGCCTGGCAGAAGTCGTGGGCCCGGTTGACAGCCGCACCGCCTGCGGCACAGCCGAGTTGGGCGATCGGCAACTGCCGCGTCTCAGGGCGGAAGCCCATCGTGCTCATGAGCCATGCCGTCGGCGGCGGCATCATGAAGCCGGTGCAGGAGACGTAGATGATCAAGTCGATCTTCTCCGGCTCGAGTTCCGCGTGCTCGAGTGCCTGGCGCACTACGGCCGGAACGCGGGCCTTGGTTTCCGCCTCGTAAACGACACTGCGTTCATCGAAGCCTGGGTGCTTCAGTACCTTTTCTATCGGCTGTACGAGGTGTCGTTTCAGCACCCCGGTGTGCTGGATCAGATCGAGGACGAGGTCGAGCTGCGGATGGTCGCTGTGCAACCTCCGGGCCAGTTCAAGGGTGTCGTCGTTGGTGATGACGTACTCGGGGACCGCGATTGCCGGTTTGCAGAGAACCGCCATGGATCTCCTCCTAGCGGACTGTGATCCACACGGTGCGACCCTGGCCGATCGAAGCCTTCGTCCGCCCCCGGTAGCCGCTGCGGCGCTGTTCGCGCGGAACGCGGAACAGACCACCAGCGGATCCGGCGGCGACGGCGTCCGCACCCCTGGGAGGGTACGGACGGGCCGACCGTCGAACAGTTGAGTTCTCGCCGTACGAGCAGAGGGCGTCTGCCACGTGGTTGGCACCCGGATCTGAATGTACGGCAGGCAGATGAGGGCCGCATGTCGAGCGGAATGCCACCGGGACGACCCATGAATGATTCCGATTTGCCGCTCTTCATGGGGCGGCGGATCATCCATGACAGCGATGTCTGCGGTCACGGTCGTGGCGAGCGGGCCACCGGAGCCGGCTGCCGTCCGGAACGCGCATGACCGACCCTCGGGTCGGGTGCCGCGTGCGCAGCCGGTGGCCGCGCAGAACGCGGCCGCCGGCTGCCAATGGTGGTCTTGATCGCGCTCTGCCGTCGCACGGTTGCTGATCCGCAGGCCGGCATCGGCAAGGCCGAGCACCATGGCTTTGCGCCTTGCTGGGGTACCACCGTCACCAAGTGACGGGCAGTTCGAGCGGATAGCGCCAGATCGAGGTTGTGTTCCAGCGCACTTCTTCGACCGCCTTCGTCAGCCTCAGTTCAGGGAAGCGCTCCAGGAGAGTTCGGAATGCGACGTGGAGTTCCGTGGCGGCAAGCGGAGCGCCGAGACAGTGGTGCCCACCCCAGCCGAAGGTCATGTGAGGCGGACCAGTGCGTTCCAGATCCAGCTCGTCAGGCCGGTCGAACTTCCGGCCGTCCCGGTTGGCCGTCAGGTAGGAGACGTGCACGATGTCCCCTGCTCGGATGGTCACCCCGCTCAGTTCTACGTCTTCGGTTGCGACGCGGGGGATGCCGACACCCTTGCGGAAGGGGATGAACCGCAACAGTTCCTCGATGGCCTGCGGGAGCATCTCGGGGCGGGCACGCAGCATGGCGAGCTCTTCGGGCCGAGTGAGAAGCGTGTAGGCGATGTTCCCGATCTGGTAGGTGGTTGTGTCCTGGCCGGTGATGAGCAAGACCATGGCCATGACGGTCAGTTCCTCGTCGTCGAGGATCTCATCTCCGTCGCGAGCGGTGGCCAGCGTGCTGATCAGGTCGTCGCCGGGGTTCTTGCGCCGGTGCGCCGTGAGCGTGCTGAAGTAGGCGCGGAGGTCGGCTTTGGCCCGTACGGCGTTGTCCCGGTTGTCGACGCCGGTATCCATCATGGTCCGCGCGTGAGCACGCAACTGCGAGCGATCGGCCTCGGGGATGTCGAGGACCTCGCAGATCGTGGTCAGGGGCAGGGGGTTCGCCAGGTGCTCGACAAGGTCGCCGGAGGAGCCGTACTCCGTCATCCGGTCCAGCAGTTGGTCCACGACATGCTGGGTACGGACTCGCATGTGTTCCATGTGGCGCGGTGCGAAACCCTTGGAGATCAGGCTGCGCAGGCGGCTGCTGGCCGGTGGGTCCATCACGTTGATCGCTTCGTCCTGAACGATCGGCTCAGGTGTCATCCGCGGAAAGTTCCGGCCGATGATGGCGCTCCGGCTGAAACGCCGATCGGTGGTCACCATACGCACGTCCTCATAGCGGGTGACGAGCCAGGCTTCCCCCTCGCCATGGGGCAGCCGGATGCGGGCGACGGGTTCGTCGGTCAGTAGTTGCTTGAGTAGTGGGTCGAATTCGAGGGCCTCGGCATAGTCGAAAGGACAGTTCCGTGCGGTAGAGCCGGGTTCCATGCGGAGTTCCAGATAGGGGAACTAAGCGGGTGAATCGGTACTTACTGGTCTGAACGTGGCATTAATTCCCAATCACCTACAGATGTACGCACGGCTCCGTCTTCGTTAGTCCACATGAAGGGCCGTTACTGCGTCCGAGGCGTTGTTCGCCCTGCTGACCGCCCATCCACGCAAGAGCAGGCCGCCGACCAGGGATGTTGCCGCCTCGTGAGCCATCCCCTGTCCGTCCGTGGCTTCGTCTCGGGCGGGACATCACCACCGGCACAGTCGCCGGGAGGGGGTGTCGAAGCCGCGCGCCTGCCGCGGCTTCGTACATCCCCTCGCACGCAGAGCGGGCGCGGCGGAGCCGCCCTACGCCTCCGCACCCGCGTACGGGCCTCCGGTCGGCTCAGGCCGGCCGGACGGGTCTGCCAGGGCCATCAATCCGCCACGATCCCGTTCTGGTCCTGCTTTCTCGACTGAACGGCGGCGAGCAGGACGGACACATCAACGGAGCGACCTCCACCCACGTGCCCGGTCCGCGCCCTTGTCGTGCCCCATCTGGCAGGGAACCACGGTGACCGGCGGTGGCGGAAATGCAGACGGCCCCCGACCGAATCGCCTGGTCGGGGGCCGTTCACCTGCGGTGGGTGTGGGCGAGGCGGGGACGAAGGTACCTGACCGCCCACAGCCCGTGGCGCCGCGACGAATGTCGATCCGGGTCGTGCCAGATCTGTGCCAGATAAGGTGGTACGCCACGATTAACAGCGGTACATCATCGCGTCGATCAAAGCGTGGTGACTCAGACGTTTCCGCAGGTCAGGAGTCATGGACAGCCTGAAGAACCCGTGATTCCCAAGCTCACAGCGCGGGTTCGATTCCCGTCACCCGCTCCAGCGCGAAGCCCCAGGTCAGGGACCTGGGGCTTGCTTGTTGTCTAGACCTATCGAAGGCCTCGCACCACTTGCGCGCCACTTGAAAAAGCAGATCGAACGGTCACGCGCTCAAGTCCAGTGTTCGCAGCAAGAGGTCAGCGAAGCGGGGCAATCCTGCCTTGCCCAGGCGAGCGATTGCATCATGTGCTGTCATCGGTGGGTTGCGCTTTTCGGCAGCCAGCCGTACGACAGCGTCGGACACCTCCTGAGGCAACTCGGCATGGAGCTCGCACAGATACGTGTCCGGGTCGAGAACGCGTACGCCGCGCGCCGCGAGTTCGCTGGCGGGGAAGTCATCAAGATTCCAGGTGATCAGCGCGGTTGCCCCAGCGGCCACAGCGGCTGCGGAGTGGTGTCGGTCATCCGGGTCGCCGCCGGGCATCTCGTCAACGAGGTGGGCATAGGCAGGTTCCGGGATCTCTGAGTCCGCGAAGAACCGGCGTATGGCCCGGGTGACAGCTGCGGCCGACTCGGCCGAGCGTCGTTGTTCCCGGATGATGACTCGTTCCCACTCCAACAGGAGCCGTTCGGACCACACGATCTCGTGGACCGAGTCCTCCGTGAGGGCCAGCATCAGATCCATGACAGAGAACGGGAAGAGGACATTGGTGTCCACAAAGACCCGCACCGGTACACCTTCCCCCTCGAACGTTCAACACAGCCACAGCCGGACTCAGTAGGGCAGCCCTGCCTCGTCAATCGCGTCAGCGATCCGCCGACGCCCCTCCCGTCGGCGCTCACGGCGCCCCTGGAACGCCAGCACATCGGCGAGACGCACAACCCGATGACGACTGTCGGGCAGGTGGCTCGACGGGATGTCACCGGAATCAAGCAACCGCGCGACGAACGGCCGGGACAAACCCAACAGCTCAGCCGCCTCGGCCGGAGTCAGCTGGGTCTCGGAAGCCAGTACCGTCACGGCGTGCCCGGTCGCCAGCTCACCCGCCGAAGCAATAAGAATCCTGACCAACTCGATGGGCAGCACCAGCTCACTGCCATCAGCCGCGCGCAGTATCACCTCGACCCGATCAGGCGCCATCCGGCCGGCCTCGGCGAACACAGTCTGATCCGCCGGGCTCGGTTCGACCTTCGTGGCACCCGCCAGGACACTCGTGCGCACCACAGCCACCTCCCGATCCACGTCAGTCCTCGTATCAGAAATAACTGTAACTCCCGACTACGGCTCGGGCAACCGGGCACAAACCCCATCCCGGCCGGACGCAGCCTCCTCATCCCGGTCCTACCCCTGACCCACCGGGCAGGACCGAACCACACACTCCGCACGTTGCGCACCACTTCCGCACCAGTCAGGGCGGCATCCCACGGGCAACAAGGGGCAGCAGCGGCAACAGGTCCTCCCCCAGCCGATCAGGAGCAGATGCCAGCTGACCTGTGCATACGCACCGGGAGGCGCGCGAGCTTCCCAAGCTCAGAGCGCGGGTTCGATTCCCGTCACCCGCTCCAGCGCGAAGCCCCAGGTCAGCAGCCTGGGGCTTTGTTTATTGTCCAGACCTTTCCGGGGGTTCGCCGCGCACTTTGCGCGTCAGCACTGGGGTGCCTGCCAGTCCTCACCGGGCGGGCAGAGGTATACGGCTCAGTGTCGGGCAGCGCTGGACCTGGACCGTGTCGAGGTTCTTGCGTACGGGTCGAGGTCATCGACCTTGATTGTGCGTTTACCTGTCCATTGCCCCTCCTTGAGCGACGTGTCTGATGAGCTGTCGGAGACATGACCGACGGGGGTCAGGATGGCGATCGAGCTGCCGGGCGAGGTGGTGTCGTTCCTCCAGTTCATCGGGGTGAACTGGCCGAACGTCAACGAGGACAAGGTCCGTGAGTTCGCCGCGCATGTGCGGGAGTTCGCGGAGAACGTGGACAGCACGCACCAGGACTCCACCGCGACGATCAAGCGGTTGGGCGAGTCCTACCAGGGGGCGTCGTACGAGGCGCTGCTCGCGAGCTGGGCGAAGTTGTCGAACAGCCATATGAGCGAGTTGGTGCAGGCCTGCCACACCGTGGCCACCGGTCTGGATGCCGCGGCGGATGTGATCGTGGCGATGAAGGTCGAGGCGATCGCCGAACTGGCGGTGCTGGCGGCGACGTTCGTCGCGGACCAGGCGGCAGCGGTGGCGACCCTGGGGCTGGCCGAGGCGGCCGAGGTGCTGGTCGTGGAGGCGGCGGAGAAGCTGATGGACTTCCTGGAGCAGCAGCTGGAGCAGTACATCATCGGGCAGGTCATCGAGGCTGCCATGGACCCGCTGGTGGAAGTGGTGGGGCGGGCCGTGACGGGGCTGGTGTTCCAGGCCGCCGAATCCGCGCTCGGAGTGTCCGCCGACACCGGGGGCACCGGGTCGGTGGGTGAGGGCTTCTCGGTCCATCCGGAACAGATGCACGCGCACGCGGAGCTCATGCGCGGCCACGCCGAGACGGTGGCCTCGCACGCCGAGGCATTCCGCACCAAGCTCGCCGGGGTGAGCTTCGAGTGACCAACCAGATCGTCAAGGCCCTGGAACACGGGGCGCAGAAAATGGGCAAGACCATCGGCGAGGACGCCGGCAAGGCGGTCAAGGAGTTCTACCAGGACACCGGCAAACGCCTGAAGAAGGTCGCCGAGAACCACGTCGAGAACGACGCCAAGCACGCCTCCGAGATGGAGAAGATCCTCAAGGGCGGCGGCAAGGAAGACCTGCCGCACGCCCCCGGGGCGGTGGGCTCGCGCGGCCGGAACGGCAGTGGCGAGGAACCATCGCTGGGCGGCACAAGCCGGGGCGGCCAATCGTCCGAGGGCAACGGCAGGTGCACCACCGGCGGCGACCCGGTGGACGTGGTCTCGGGACAGATGATCATGT
Organism: Streptomyces sp. NBC_01537; assembly: GCF_045040445.1. Lineage (NCBI taxonomy): Bacteria > Bacillati > Actinomycetota > Actinomycetes > Kitasatosporales > Streptomycetaceae > Streptomyces > Streptomyces sp. NBC_01537. The sequence goes on from NZ_CP109392.1 coordinate 4,464,674, forward strand.
CGGCCACCGATCTCGAACTCCCCGGCCTGCTACCCCTGATCCTGCGCCGCGCGTACGCCTCCGGCTACAGCGCCGGCCGCCACTTCGGGCCCGGCTGGTCCGCCACACTCGACCAGCGCGTCCAGATCGACACCCAGGGAATCCACTACGCCGGCGACGACGGGCAGATCCTGCACTACCCCCGTCCTACCGCCCCCGACCGCCCAGTCCTCCCCGAATACGGCGCCCAATGGCCCCTCACCTGGGACGACGACACCGGCAGCATCCGCATCGAGGACCCGCAGGCCGGCTGGACCCGCCACTTCGACGCCCCCTCCGGCGGCGCACCGACACGTCCCCTCACAGCCCTCACCGACCGTAACGGGAATCGCATCACGTACACCTACGATGAGGACGGCCTCCCAACCCTTGTCGAGCACTCCGGCGGCTACCGCGTCGCCATAGACAGCATCCACACCGGCGCCGGCCCCCGCATCGAAGCCCTCCGCCTCCTCGACGGCACCAACACCGGCCTGGGCACCACCGTCATCACCTACCGCTACGACGCACTGGGCCGCCTCACCGACATCGTCAACTCCTCCGGCCTCCCCCTGGTCTACGCGCACGACACCGACGACCGCATCACCTCCTGGACCGACCGCAACGGCCACTGGTACGAGTACGAATACGGCCCCGACGGCCGCGTCATCCGCGGCGTCGGCTCAGACGGAGCCCTCGAAGCAAGCTTCGACTACGACCTGAACGAGCGGTCCACCGAGGTGACCGACAGCCTCGGCCACACCACCCGCTTCTACTACGACCGCTATCAGCACATCAGCATGATGGTGGACCCGCTCGGCCACACCGTCCGCGCCGACCATGACCGCTACGGCCGCCTGCTTGCCCACACGGACGCCCTCGGTCACACCACCCGCTACAGCTATGACGCTCGCGGAGACCTCATCCGTATCGATCGCCCCGACGGCACCAGCACAAGCGCCGAGTACAATCCGCTCCGGCTGCCCGTCGAGATCGTCACCGCCGACGGGCAAGTGTGGCGGCAGGCCTACGACCAGGCCGGAAATCGCATCCGCCTGACAGACCCCACCGGCGCCGTCACCGAATTCGGCTACGACGAACGCGGCTGCGTCAACCAGCTGACCGACCCTCTTGGCAACGCGACTCAGCTGCGCTGCAATCCAGCCGGCCTGCTCATCGAGGTGACCGACCCGCTGGGCCGCACCACCCACCTGGCCTACGATCCCTTCGGCCACCCGATTGCGGTGACCAGCCCCGACGGTCGCACCACCCGCTCCATCTGGACGCCGGAAGGACAGCCTGTTTCACGCATCACCCCCGACGGCGCGCAAGAGCGGTGGACCTACGACGCTGAGGGCAACACGCTCACTCACACCGACCAACTCGGCGGTGTCACCCGCATGGAATACACGCACTTCGACCTGCTCGTTTGCCGGACCGAGCCAGATGGAGCCCGTTGCACCTTCGCCTACGACACGGAGTTGCGGCTCACTCGCGTCACCGATGCCCAAGGGCTGACCTGGAGCTACACGTACGACAGTCTCGGTCAGATCAGCTCCGAGACCGACTTCAACGGCCGGCACCAGGGCTACACACACGACGCCGTCGGGCACCTCACGGCTCGTACCAATGCCCTCGGGCAGACCATCAGCCATGCCTACGACTCGATGGGCAGGCTGACCGGCAAGTCCGCCGATGGACAGACCACGACGTTCGGCTATGACCGGGCTGGACGGCTGCTTACCGCGATCAGTCCATCGTGCAGTCTGGTGCGTGAGTACGACGGGCCTGGCACCACTCTGACCGAGACGGTCAACGGACGCACCCTCACTGTCAGCCATGACCTGCTCGGCCGCCGCGCCCATCGGCGCACCCCCTCCGGCGCCGAGACGAGCTGGTCCTACGACCATGCCGGCAACCTCAGTGCCCTCGTCGCGTCCGGGCACACCATCTCCTTCGAGCACGACGAACTCGGCAGGGAGACCGCCCGCCATCTCGCCCCCGGTCTCATCCTCAACTCCACGTGGGACGAACTGGACCGGCTCGTCGCACAGTCACTCGGGCGTGGCGCGGCTCCCAGCCCCCTGCAGCACCGGGCCTATACCTACCGGGCCGACGGGAAGCTGATCGGCGTTACTGACCAGCACGTCGGCCCCCAACGCTTTGACCTCGACAGGGTGGGCAGGGTCACCGCTGTCCGGGCCACCGACTGGACAGAGACCTATGTCTACGACGCCGCAGGCCGGCTCGCTGACGCCCAATGGCCGTCGCAGAGCAGCGAAGCCCTGGGGACCCGCGCGTACAGCGGCACGCTGGTCCGGGCAGCCGGACGTACGCGCTACGAGTACGACGCACAGGGCCGCGTCACGAGCCGACGAGTAATCACTTTGTCCGGCCGCACCACCACATGGGCCTACGTGTGGGATGCCGAGGACCGTCTTACCCACGTCACCACCCCGAACGGCACCCGATGGGAGTACCGCTACGACCCCCTCGGCCGAAGAATCAGCAAGCAGCGCATGGCCGACGACACAGCGGCGGTGGTCGAGTGGACCGACTTCACCTGGGACGGCCCAGCCCTGGCTGAGCAAACCGCCCACGGTCCGCAGCTTCCCGGTCCCTACACTCTCACATGGGACCATCAGGGCCTGCAGCCCGTCGCTCAGACCGAGCGGATATCAGCCTCAGAAATGCCGCAGGACGAGGTCGACCGGCGCTTTTTCGCCATCATCACGGACCCTGTCGGGGCTCCCACCCATCTGATCGCCCCAGACGGGAGCACTGCCTGGCAGGCCCGTGCAACCCTGTGGGGCACCACCGCCAGGCAGGCAGTCACCAGCACCAGTACGCCGCTGCGATACCCAGGCCAGTACTACGACCCCGAGAGTCGGCTGCACTACAACTTCCACCGCTACTACGACCCCGACACCGGTCGCTACCTCACCTCCGACCCGCTCGGGCTCGACCCAGCTCCGGACGCCTACGCATACGTGGACAACCCGCTCGCGGAAATCGATCCTCTCGGCCTGGCGAAGAAGTGCGCCAACGTCATCATCGAGCGCTACGGAAACGAGGACGAGGCCAAGGCGAGCCAGGCTGCCAATGGGCTTGTCCTCAAGCCGGCACCGCATGACCGTCAACCGAAATGGATCGCCAAGAACGGTGTAGTGAATTCCAGCACACTCGGCCAGGGAAAGAACTACACCCATAAAATGGAGTTCACCTGCAAGCCCGAAGTACTCGACTGGCTCAAACAATACGAGATCAAACCGACTAATGAGCCGAACCGCTACGCCGTGCCCGCTGACAAGGTCGATGAATTCAACGAGCATGTCATCAGCACCAAGACCATCCAGATCCGGAGGAAGAGGTAATGACCGGTCAGACCGTCACGTACGCACGTCTTCGCGCTGCGCTCCGGGCGATCGGCGATCAACCGGAAAAGGCACCCATTGGACTCGCGAATGATCTGGTCAGGGCACTGCTCGACTTTGGGTCCGAAACGCCTGACAATCTGGAAATGGTTCAATCACTCGATGTGACATCCGCGGGCGGCACAGCGCTGTGCTTGAAGCGTCCTCACGTCCGACTCTCCCGCTTGATCGGAGTCGCGGTCGGTGGCCCGATCCCCATCGAAGCAAGAGAGGACCTCCCCGAGCTCACCCAGGCCGAATGGGACGCCGCATTCAGGATCTGTCAGTACATCTTTCTCGCCCTTGAATCCGGTGACACGCCTGCTTGGCTACGGTTGAGGGAAGCCCTGTGGGCGATCGGCGAGAATCCGCAGGCACCACTGTCCCGATTGACCGGGGACATTGCCAACGCACTGCGTGAGTTCGGACCACGGACTCCAGAGTTCCAGCAGGCTGTCGATCAGTTGGAAGTCTCGGTCGAGGACGGCCCCACTGGACAGAATGTGGGTCTGTGTCTGAAGAAATACCACCTCCGACTGTCGGAGGTGCTGTGGTACGCAGACGGTACGGCTATCCCAGACCAGGTGGCGGCCGACTTCCCAGGCCTGGCCGAAGCGAACTGGGGCGCGGCACTGCGGGCCGGTAAACTGGCGCTGACAGCACTCGAGTCGGATCCTGTGCACCCTAAAGAGTCGTCCGACACCAGCGCCTGACACACATGATATCGCCAACGCCCAACGCTCTATGTCCGTTCGTCCAATTCGGTGGTCGACAGAGCCGTTTCTCGATCAAAGCGAAGTCGGGAATCTCTCATCGTTGAGCCCCTGGCCGAGCACGGTAAAAGTCCGCGCCATCACATCTGCCTGGCCCGGCGGAGCGGTACGTCGAGCTTCCGGCCGTATCAGTGTCTCCGCCCCCAGCTTCTCGGGGGACTCAAAGGAGCCATCATTCCCGGACCGGGCCGCTCCACCTGGCGGGGGACGACGCACCCGCGGACCATGCCGAGTTCGTAACCACCGCCGGGCTCACGCCCGCACCACAGTGCAGAAATGCCCCAATTGCCTGCCTCGCGCCACTGTCGCACCAGTAGAGGCGGTAAACCACGGACAGTCAGGGCGCAAGACGGCAGCCTCCGGAGGCCGCGCCTGACAGCGCTGCAAGCCACTGACCTGCGCGTACGCAAAAAGAGCGCGCGAGCTTCCCAAGCTCAGAGCGCGGGTTCGATTCCCGTCACCCGCTCCACAACAAGGCCCAGGTCAGCGACCCGGGCCTTGTTGATTGTCTAGACCTATCGAAGGCCTCGCACCACTTGCGCACCGTTTGCGGGGAAGTCCGCCTTACCCAGGCGAGTGATCGCGTCATGCGCTGTCATCGGTGGGTTGCGTTTTTCGGCAGCCAGTCGGACGACAGCGTCGGACGCCTCCTGAGGCAACTCGCCATGGAGCTCGCACAGATAGGAGTCCGGGGCGAGAACGCGTACGCCGCGCGCCGCGAGTTCACCGGCGGGGAAGTCATCAAGATTCCAGGTGACCAGCACGGTTGCCCCGGCGGCCCTCGGCCGTGGTCCTGACCCTCTTCGTGCTGTACGCCATCCTCCTCGGCGGGACCCGGATCCTGCAGTGGATCTACGCACGTGGCTCGGCCGGCCCTCGCCCCTCCCCGTACCGGGCAGCGGCCGCCGCGAGATCCACGATCGATGCGGGGTAGTCCAGGCCCGTGCGGGTGGCATCGTCGAGGTACGGGACACGGTGGACCGTCGTGCCGTCGAGGTTGCGGAGTTCGGGGAGCCAGCGGCGTACGTATTCCCCGCGGGGGTCGAACCGGCGCGCCTGGACGAGTGGGTTGAGGAGCCGGTTCGGCCGGGTGTCCGTGCCGGTCCCGGCGACCCATTGCCAGTTGAGCTGGTTGTTCGCGACATCGCCGTCGACGAGGAGGTCCAGGAAGTGGCGGGCTCCCACCCGCCAGTCCACGTACAGCGTCTTGGCGAGGAAGCTTGCCGCGAGCAGGCGGGCCCGGCCCGGCATCCAGCCCTCGTGGCGGAGCTGCCGCAGGGCCGCGTCGACGACGGGGTAGCCCGTACGGCCCTCCTGCCAGGCTTTGACCTCCTTCGTGGCGCGGCGCCAGCGGTCGTGCCGGGGGCGGTAGTCGTGGTCTGCCGCGTCGGGGCGGGCCGCCAGGACCTGGTGGTGGAAGTCCCGCCAGGCGAGTTGGCGGACGAAGGCATGCGCCCCGGGGCTGTCCTGTGCGCGGGCCCGGTGCAGCAGCTCGGTCGGTGAGAGGCAGCCGAAATGCAGGTACGGGGAGAGCCTGGAGGTCGCGTCGGCGGCCAGGTCGTCCTGGCGGTCCGCGTATGCGGCCAGCGGGCCGGACAGCCATGACCGCAGCCTGCGGCGGCCTTCGGATTCCCCTCCGGCGGGCAGGCCCGGCGACGTGGGGCCCGACGCGAGGGACTGCGCAGGTGGCAGGCCGGCCGAGCGTAGGTCCGGGACCGGCACCGCGCCCGGAGCCGGCAGAACGCCGCGTACGGAAAAGCCCTGCCAGCGGCGGAAGTACGGGGTGAAGACCGCGAAGTGGTCCTTGCCCGCCGGCGTCAGCGCCCCAGGGGGTACGGTCGTCAACGAGGCGTCGTGAACGCGTAGTTCGCGTCGGTCGCCGGCCAGCTCCGCGCGCAGCCGGTCCTCGCGCCGTGCCGCGTAACGGCTCACCCCGCCCGCGATGTGAACCGCCGCGGCCCCCGTCTCCGTCGCCACCCGGCAGGTCTCCTCGGCCACGTCGCCGACACGCACCGTCAGTCGGCCGCCCCGGGCACGCAGGGCCGCGTCGAGGTCGGCCAGACTGTCGGCGAGGAACGCCGCGCGGTTGGGTACGACGAAGCCGGTACGCCGGATGCCGGTGTCGACGACGAAGAGCGGCACCACGCGTTCCGCGTCCCGCAGGGCGGCCTGGAGGACCGGGTTGTCGTGCACCCGCAGGTCCGCGGTGAACAGGGCGACCGAGACGCGCACGGTTCCTTGAGCCCCCTCAGTGCGAACGGGAGTGGGAACGGGAGTGTGTACGGGCCGGTTCAGGGGCGGCCGACTCAGCCGCGGCGGCGATGTTGCGGGCCATGCCGCCGAAGACCGCGGCGTGGAAGGGTGCCACGCCCCACCAGTACGCGTGCCCGGCCAGTCCGTGTGGATGGAACAGTGCCCGCTGCCGGTACACCGTGCGTCCCCGCGGATCCCGGTCGACGTTCATCTCCAGCCAGGCAAGGCCCGGAAGGCGCATCTCCGCGCGCAGCCGGAGCAGCCGGCCCGGCTCGATCTCCTCCACGCGCCAGAAGTCCAGGCTGTCGCCGGCCCGGAGCCGGGTCGCGTCCCGGCGGCCCCTGCGCAGGCCCACACCGCCCACCAGCGTGTCCAGCCATCCCCTCAGGGACCAGGCCAGCGGCGAGGAGTACCAGCCGTTCTCGCCGCCGATCGCCTCCACCACCCGCCACAGCTCCCCCGGCGACGCCGCGACCGTGCGCTCACGGTGATCCGCGTAGAGGCTTCCGCCGGCCCAGCCGGGGTCGGTGGGCAACGGGTCGCTGGGGGCGCGGGGAGTCGAGGCCGAGGACCATCTGGTGGCCACGTCCGCCTCCTGGACGCGCCGGAGAGCCAGCCGGATCGCCCGGTCGAGGGTGACCGGTCCCTCCGGCGGGTCCGGCACGTAACGGACGATGTCGCGCTCGGCGCAGACCACCTCGTGCTTCAGTGACTCGACCAGCGGGCGAGCGAGGGCGCCCGGCACCGGGGTGACCAGATTTACCCAGAGGCTGGACAACCGGGGGGTGAGCAGCGGCACGGGGAGGATGACGCGTCGCGGCAGGCCGGCGACGGCGGCGTACCGCCGCATCATGTCCTGGTACGTGACGATGTCGGGCCCGCCGATGTCGAAGGTGCGGTTGACGTCGTACGGCAGCCGCGCGCATCCCACGAGGAGGCGGAGCACGTCGCGGACGGCGATCGGCTGGATGCGCGTGCGTACCCAGCTCGGGGTCACCATCACGGGGAGCCGCTCGGTCAGATACCGCAGCATCTCGAACGAGGCCGAACCCGACCCGATGATCACGGCTGCCCGCAGCGCGGCGGTGGGGACCCCCGAGGCCAGGAGGATGCTGCCCACTTCGGTGCGGGACCGCAGGTGCGGGGACAGCGCGTGCTGGGGTACTCCGGAAGGCGTCAGCCCGCCCAGGTAGACGATCCGCCGGATTCCGGCGGAGCGCGCCTGCTCGCCGAAGATCCTGGCCGCGCGTCGGTCGGTCTCTTCGAAACCCCGTCCGGCGCCCAGCGCGTGCACCAGGTAGTACGCGACGTCCATCCCCTCCATCGCCGCGCGCACGGACACCTCGTCCGTCACGTCCCCGCGCACGACCTCCGCCTGCCCGGCCCATGGATGGTCCCGCAGCCCGGCCGGCGAGCGGGCCAGACAGCGCACGGAATGCCCGGCGGCCAGCAACTCCGGCACCAGCCTGCCGCCCAGGTAACCGGTGGCACCGGTGACCAGACAGCGCAGCGGCCGGTCGTCGTCGGTCAAACCGATCGCTCGCATGCCGGCCGAGTGCGCCTTGTCCGGCGACGGCTGGAGGTCCGGACCGCAAGAAACGTCATGGCTCTCATATCTCCCGGGGACGTGCCCCTCCCAGGGCCCTGTCGCTGTTTCCCTGAGTCCATGCTTGGGCCCGTGGCCGAGCGCCGCAACCTCGCCGATCCCGGACGGAGGGTGACAGCGGGCTCGGCTCACCAACCTTGAGATCGCCCGCTGACAGATGATCCACGGCCCGGACAGCCAGCCGCGACCAGCAACATCAGGCTGAAACAGGCTCACTGAGAAGTTCCTGAGAACCGGCTGTCATCCCGGCAGGACTCCCATGCCTCATTACCTCTCTTGACCTGCGATTTCGCTGTCAGACGTCGTCATCCGGCGGCCACGCCTCATAGAAAACGTAGAAGTTGTGCCTCCAGCGTTGGCAGTGCGTCGCGGTACATCGGGGGCATTCCGTCCCGCCAGCGGCGCAGTGAGGAGGCCCCGTCGTGACCACCGTCGCGGACGGCCGATCGGCTTACGACCAGTCGACCAGCCACCGCCGTCCCTCTGAACCCCCGCCCGCCATCCCGCCCGGGGCGCTGCCCGCAGCGGTACTCACGCTCATCTGGGCCGGCGCCGCCGCGGTACTGGGCCTGTGGTGGATCAACACCTCGACGGTCTCCGGGACCGGGGCCTGGCTCACCGACGCCGGGCGGATCACGGGGCTGCTGGCCGGCTACGCCGCGCCCCTGCTGGTCCTGCTCATGGCCCGGCTGCCGTTCCTGGAACGGGGCGTCGGCGCGGACCGGCTGACCCGCTGGCACGCCATGGGCGGGCGGTACATGGTCGGCCTGGTACTGGCCCATGTCGTGCTCATCATCTGGGGTTACGCGCTCACCGACGGCAAGGGCCTGATCGGCGAGACGGTGGACATCGTCTTCAACTATCCGGACATGCTCAAGGCCACCATCGGGACCCTGCTGCTGCTGGGCGTGGCCGCGGTCTCCGCCCGCGCCGCGCGCCGCCGGATGCGCTACGAGACCTGGTACTACCTGCACCTGGCCACCTACTTGGCGGTCGCCCTGGGGTTCGCCCACCAGCTGTCCAACGGCGCCGACTTCGTCTCCCAGCCGCTGGCCCGCGCCGCCTGGTACGGCCTGTACCTGGGGACGATCGCAGCGATCGGCTGGTACCGGCTGTTCGTGCCGTTCCTCGCCGACCGGCGTCACCGGCTGACGGTGGCCGAGGTACGGCCCGAGGGGCCCGGGACGGTCTCGGTGATCCTCACCGGGCGGCGGCTGGACGAGCTCAAGGCCGAATCGGGCCAGTTCTTCCGGCTGCAGTTCCTGACCCCCGGGCTGCGCTGGGCCTCCAACCCGTACTCGCTGTCCGCCCCCGTGACCTCGCGCTACATGCGCTTCACCGTCAAGGACCTGGGCGGGCACAGCGCGGCGGTGGCGCGGCTGCGGCCGGGCACCCGGGTACGCGCCGAAGGCCCGTACGGAGCCTTCACCGCCGCACGCCGACGGTCGCGCAAGGTCCTGCTGCTGGGGGCCGGCGTCGGCATCACCCCTCTGCGCGCGCTGTTCGAGACGCTGCCTGCCGCCCCGGGGGACCTGACCCTGGTGTACCGGGCCAGCCGGCCCGAGGACCTGCTCTTCCGCTCCGAACTGGAGGCCATCGCCACCGGCCGCGGCGCCCGGATCCACTACGTGATCGGAGCGCGCCGCGAGGTGGGCGAGCCGCTCACCTCGGACAACCTGAAGCGATACGTGCCCGACCTCGCCCAGCACGACGTCTTCCTGTGCGGCCCGGATGCGATGACCGCCACCGCGGTGAGCGCCCTGCGCGCGGCCGGGGTGCCCCCCCGCCGCATTCACCACGAGTCATTCACCTTCTGATACCGAACGCTCCAGGAGCTTCTTGTGCGTCGAATCATCGTCAGCTGCGCCGCCACCATCTCCGGCGTCGTCCTGCTGCTCTCCCTCAAACCACACTCCACCGCCACCACCTCCAGTGCGTCGATCTCCACCGGCTCCTCCCAGAGCAGCAGCTCGACAGCCGGCGGCACGAGTGCGAGTCCCAGCCCCAGTGCCGGCTCGTCCACCTCCACCCGGACCTTCACCGGCACGGCGGCGCAGACCCGCTTCGGCCCCGTCCAGGTGAAGATCACCGTCAAGAACAAGAAGATCACCAACATCGAGGTGGTGGAGTACCCCAGCGACAACCCGAAGGACCAGGAGATCAACAACTACGCCCTGCCGGTCCTCAACCAGGAGGCGATCAGCGCCCAAAGCGCCCAGATCGACTCCGTATCCGGGGCCACGTACACGAGTGACGGCTACGTGAGCTCGCTGCAGAGCGCAATCGACCAGGCGGGGCTGTGACCGGCACACCGCTGCGGCACGTGGAACACGTGATGGGCACCGTGTTCTCCTTCGACATCCGTGACGCCGGATCAGGAGCGCGAAGGGACGCCGTCCAGGGCGCGCTGCGACGCGCCGTGGACCGCCTTCACCGCATCGACGAGCTGTTCTCCCCCTACCGCGAAGACAGCCAGATCAGCCGGCTCGACCGCGGCGAACTCGCGCTCGACGCCTGCGACCCGGAGGTCGACCGCGTACTGCGGGCCTGCGCGGAGGCCGCACGAGAGACCGGAGGCTGGTTCAGCGACCGGCCCGCAGGGCGCCTCGACCCTTGCGGTTACGTCAAGGGCTGGTCCGTCGAGGAGGCCTCCCGCCTGCTGCGGGAAGCCGGCTCGGTGCGCCACAGCATCTCCGGCGGCGGCGACGTCCAGACGGTGGGCGGGCCCGCTCCGGAGCAGCCCTGGCGGATCGGCATCGCCCACCCCCTGCAGCCGGGCATACTCACGGCCGTGGTCGCCGGCCAGGACATCGCGGTGGCCACGTCCGGGACCGCAGAACGCGGCGCTCACATCCTCGACCCGCACACCGGCCGCCCGGCGACCGCCCTGGCGTCGCTGACCGTGGTCGGCGCCGGCATCACCCGGGCCGACGTCTGGGCCACCGCCGGCTTCGCCATGGGTCCGGACTGCCTGACCCGTATCGAGGCGGTCGACGGACTGGACGCTCTGGCCGTCCTGCCCGACGGGAGCCGCCGCTGGACCTCCGGCTTCCCCGCCTACGCGGCCCCGGCCCTCCCCACCCCCGACCCCGCAGACTGGCGCAGCGCGCTCCCGGCCCTCAGCGCACCCGGCAGGCCGACGCCCTGAGTGTGCTGTCCCACTTTCGTGTCGAGTTCTACGACTGTCTCTGCTCCCGTGCGGATGCGCTGTTCGAGCTCACCGACGCGGTGCTGTGCGCGGACGGCCCGGCAACGTCACCGGGCGAGCTGACGCTGACGGCTGAGTGCTGGCACGGGCGCGATGCGATGTACGACACGGTGAACCACGGCTGGGTGGAACCGCGCCGCCTGCGGCGGGACGGCTGGGTTCTCCTGGGATTCCACCGGCTCGCCAAACGCCTGGTCCGGCGGACGTGACCCCATGAACTGTTGAGCGACGACCAAGCACTGCGAATCGGCGATGCGGTGGGGGTGCCGGTGGATGCGGACGACGCGACTGGCCCTCAAAGCCCTGGCCCGCCTCACCCGGTGAATGGCGCAAACTGATCAGAGCCCCGGTCGGAGTGGGCATATCAGCCAGACTCCGGGCATCACGAGATTCGTGCGAGGCGTCGGCCATTGGCGGCTTCCGACGCCGCCGAAAACCCATAACCGCCGCAGCACTCACGTCCGCACCACAGTGCGGAAATGCACCCCGCCTCACGCCACCGCCGCACCAGTAGAGGCGGTAAACCACGGACAGTCAGGGCACAAGTCGGCAGCCTCCGGAGGCCGCACCCAACCGTGCCGCAAGCCGCTGACCTGCATGTACGAAATCCGAGCGCGCGAGCTTCCCAAGCTCAGAGCGCGGGTTCGATTCCCGTCACCCGCTCCACGACAAAGGCCCAGGTCAACGACCCGGGCCTTGTTTATTGTCTAGACCTATTTACCCCTCCCGTACCCGTTGCGTGCCCGATGCATCTCTCGAGAGGCCTCATGTTGTGCCCGCGTCGGTGGCACGTTGCGCTGGGCGGTGGGGGTGTTTCTCGGGCGGGCCTGCGGCGGCGAGGCGGGGTTCCCAGCCGGGTCGCCGAAGCAACCCGCGAACCGTCCACCATCTGCACCGCCGCACAGCAACGGCACCCCGACAAACCGGAAACACCACGGCCCGGCTCCCGGGCCATGACCGCCGGTGCCGCCGCAGGTGGGAAGGCACGGCCTGGCAGCACCGGACTGTAGTCGATGTGGGCGGATTGCCGGACCCGTGAATCCGCTACGGCACCAAAGGGGCGTTGCGGCTGCAAAGTGCCAGCTGGGAGGATTGCGTTCATGCGTGCTAACGGGGGAAGTGCGGCCGTGCCCACAACCGGGACCACGGAATTCAGGCGGTGGTTCGGCGTGCTGCTGGGGGAGTTCCGGCGCACTGCGGTGCTGGTGCCGCTGGATGCCGGGGGCGGGATGTGGTCAGCGGAGTTGGGCGGGATCCGGTGGATCTACGCGTTCTCGGACGAGGCTGAGCTGGCACGGTTCGCTGCAGCGCGCGGGGCGCGTTCCGAATCAGCCGATCCGGGCTGGGAGTTCATATCCGTGCTGGGTGCGCGGCTGCTGGATGTGGTGATCCCTCAGGTCGGTGTGCCTACCGGGGTGGCGCTGGATGTAGCGGGTGAGCGGCCGGTGATGTTGCCGCCGGTGGCGGGGATCGTGCCGGATGCGGTGGCGGTGGACGCGTGAGCGGCGGGGCGGGGGACGGTTACAGCGCGGACCCGGAGGCGCTGGCGGAGGTGGCCAAGGGTCTGAACGGTGTGATCGCCGAGCTGAAGGACGTCACCGGGCAGATCGGCTACTCCGATGTCGGCCGGGGCTTCGAGGAACTGAGCGGCCCGCGGTGAACTGACGGCGGCACAGGCCCGGAGGACGGCTGCGGGCGCCTCGGGAGGGGAGCGACGGGCGCTCCCCTCCCCTGGGCGGGTCTTCGGTCAGTTCCGCGCAGTGGCGGTCGACTGTTGGGAGCCGCCCCTCCAGTTCCAGTCCCCGCCGGTGGGGATGGAGCCCGTCAGTCCGCCCTCGGGCGTCAGAGCGAGTCGCGCGCCGTAACCGCCGGGCTGGCCGCAGACCTTGTCGCGCTCTTTGAGCGCGATCCGAGCGGATTCGTCGACGCTGGCTGTCTTCTCTCCGGCTGGAGTGATGCGGAGGTGGACTTGAACCTTGCCCGGGCCAGAGTCGCTCGGTATGTCCACTGACATTTTCGTGATCGTCTGAGCCGTTGGCGCTTGGGTGCTGCAATTCCCCTCGACGCACAGCTCGTAGGCCGCGTTGCCGAGATCCGAATAATCGGCTTGTAGCCAAAGGACAGTCACGGAGGACGGCGCCGGCGCTGCCGCGCAATCAGCCCCGGGAGCGGAGCACCCGGCCACGCCGAGGGTGAGAGCGACGGCGGCCGCAGCCATCAGACGGAGCACTCGGCCCTGCGAACGGATCTGCGAGTTCACCACAGCTTCACCGCTCCAGGAAGAGCCTTCTCCGCGAGCGAGATATCCGTGAAAATGATCGTGCACTTCCCATCCCACGCGTCGCTGCATTCACCATCGTCGGTCACTGAATCGCACTCGCTGCCGGAAATGATCCCCTTGGCGTACGCGTGCCCGTTCTTCTTCACCGTGTACACCGGCCCCCCGGAGTCTCCCTTCTTGATGCACCTTCCGGAATTCTTCTGGGCAATGGTCATGTTCTGGGCGACGTACGTTTTTCCGTCCTCCTTGTACTTCACCTTCTTCTTGGTCCCGGTGACCTTCCAGCCGCACACCTCACCGGTCCTGGTTCCACCGCTGCAGAATTGCTCACCCGCCTTGGACCGGGTCGTCCATCTCCCTTCGACCCGCCTCATCGTCTTGCTCTCACTGGTGCCCTTGTATATACGGGCGGATACGTTGTACTTGTTCTCGATGATTTCGGTGAGGGAAAGGTCACCGGAGTAGTATCCCTGCCCGGAGAGCTTGACGGAGCCGGAACTGTTGGCCCAGTTGTCCGCGGACACATATCCGATGGTGAGATCCGGATCCCAGCTGTCCATGTACCCGGTGCTCGTGGTGCAGTGCCCGGCGCTGACCATGTAGGGATGGCCGTTGTACTTCCAGGCGAATCCTGTGGTGCAGAGGTATTCGTCGTCGGTCCTCAGGTCGCCGGCGCGGAAAGCGGCACCGCCCTTGTACGGGGTGGTGTCATCCCATCGGCCTGCGGCCTGCTGAATCGTGCCGACGCCGGGGGACACCTGGATGGCGATGGTGTCGGTGCCGTAGCGCTGTCCCAGCAGGTCAGCCAGGGTCTGGTCCTCGGTCGCGGTCTGGACGACGACCCGGTTGGTCTCCGCATCGACGCCGGCTGTGGCCAGCGCGGAGGCTCCAGGGATGTCCGTGTCGTCGAGGAGCAGGATCTCGTCCGAGATCGATTCGAGTTCGGCCTGGCTGTGGGCCACCACACCGGTGGCAGGGGTCACATCGACACTGACCGTGGCCGCCGCGTCGGCGATGCCGTCCTCGGTGTCTGTAGTGCCGTCGGCAGCCTCTTCCGCATCGTCGACAGTGTCGTCGTCCGTTCCGATGTCGGCGGGGACACCGGTGAGACTGATGGTTTCGGAGGCGTCGTCCTCGGCAGTGAGATCCGTGACAGGAGCGACGATGTTGCCGCTGCTCTCGTCGAGGTAGGGCGGGGCGAAGTTGTCGGGGTTGGCCTCGGCTCTCGTCTCGGCCGCGTCCAGGGCGTAGGACTGCACGGTGGTGGGTTCGGTGGTGTCGTCGGAGGTGTCACCGAGGAGGTCGACGCGGGTGAGCAGTGCGGTGACGGCCTCGGAGGGTGCCGGCGAGTTGGCTCCACCGAAGACGACACGCAGTTCGAGGTCACCATCAGCGGCAAGGCCGCCGGTGTTCCAGGTGAGTTCCGGCGCGACGCCGTCGGTCATGGTGACGGGCCAGGTGACCGCGCCGCCGTCCGACGCCTGGACAACGTCCGTGGCGGGGATGTCGGCCCAGGCTTCGGCATCACTGCGGCGGTACTGGAAGGTGGCGCCGGTCAGGTCGGACGGCCCGGCAGCGGCCAAGGTAGCCGCGTAGCCGACCTCTTCGCCGTTCAGCGGGGCGGTGAGCCCAGCGGTGCCGACGTGAAAGGTGTACGAGGTGACGGCGGAGACGTTGCCGGCCTTGTCGGTGGCGGTGACGGCCAGCAGGTGGCTGCCCTCGTCGGCCGGGGTGAGCGTGATGCTGGTGGTGGCGGCGGAGACGGTCAGGGAGGTCGCCGTGGCGCCGTCCAGGGAGTAGCTCAGCTTGGCCAGGCGGCTGTCGTTGGAGGTGAGGGTGAACACACCGGTGTCGCCCGCGTCGCCGGTCCAGGAGTCCGTGGGGAAGTCCGCCGAGCCGACGGTCGGCGCGGCGGGGGCGGTGGTGTCGACGGTGAAGCGGTAGTGGGCAGTTGCGCCCCAGGTACCGGAGGAGTTGACGGCGCGGACGTGCAGATACCAGGTGCCCTCGGCCTTGGTGCCGCTGTAGGCAGCTGAGGTGGTGTCGCTGGTCGTGTCCGGGACGGTGGTGGCGCTGGAGTCCACGGCGTAGCTGTAGCCGGTCGCGGTGCCCGAGGTGGTCCAGGTCGCCGTCAGGGCTCCGGAGTTGTAGGCGCTGGTCTGGTCGGGGTGGGTGGTGGACTTGATGGTGGGCAGCAGGGTCAGCGTCGAGTCGACGGTGAAGGCGAAGTGGGCGGCGGAGGCGGACCAGTTGCCGGCCGCGTCCTTGGCGCGTACGTGCAGGTACCAGGTGCCGTCGGCGCTGACCGTGGTGCTGTACGCCGTGGTGGTCTGGGTGGTGCCGCCGCTGGACGGAAGAGTCGTTGCGCTCTGGTCGACAGAGACTGTGTACGCGGCCGCGCCGGAGCGGTCGCTGGGTGCCGTCCAGCTGAAGCTCGCCGCGCGGCTCGCGTAGGTGGCGGTGCTGAGTGGGTGGGTCGAGGAGGAGACCGTCGGGGTGCCGGGCGCGGTGGTGTCGATGTTGAAGGTGAAGGTCCTGGTGGCCGACCACAGTCCGGCCGCGTTCTTGGCGGCGGCGTGGACGTACCAGGTGCCGTCGGCCTTGTCGGAGGCGGTGACGGCCGTGGTGGTCTGGGTGACCGTGGTGCCGGCAGAGGTGGAGGGGTTCTGGTCGATCTTGACGGCGTAGCCGACGATGCTGCTGGTGTCGCTGGCGGTCAGGGTGCCGGTGAAGTCGTTGGCGGCGTACCAGGAGGTGGACGAGGCGTGGCTGGTGCTTGTGACCGTCGGTGCGGTGGGCGCGGTCGGGTCCACGACCAGGGTCCGCCAGGAGGACCAGGCCTTGGAAAGGTCGGTCGTGTCGTATGCCTTGGCCCGCCACTTGTACGTGCCGGTCGACAGCGTGCCCGAAGTCCACGACCCGGTGCTGCCGGACAGCACGTAGGCCGAGTTACCCGTGGTCATACGGGTAGTCAGGGCGCTGTTCCAGACCTCGAAGGTGTAGCGGAGTTCGTCTGCGTCGGCGTCGGTCGCCTTGGCCGAGAGGGTCGGTGTCGTGTCGCTCGTGGCAGTGCCGTTGGGGGGAGTGACGAGGGTCGCGGTGCTGGGGTAAGAGTTGTAGGTGACCGTCAGCTTCGGTGCGTAGCCGGAGGTGGTGTAGTTCGCCGAGCGGTAGCGTCGCCAGGTCAGCGAATCGTCCTCGTCAGCGCTGTTGAGCCGCAGCCCGTAGTTGGGCAGGCCGTCGGCCCACGCTTGCACGATGTCGTCAATGTCCCAGTTCGAATATGCCGCCGGGCAGGAGGAGCTGTAGCCGTAGGCGCTGGTGTTGACCACCGCGCCCACCGTCGTGGTGGTCGGCTGATCACCCCAGGTGATGTCGGAGGACGACCATGCGGAGGTGACTCGACGAACTCGGGTTCCGGCACCCGAGGTAGAGCAGGTCGAGGAGTAGTACGAAAACAGCCCCAGGTTCGTGTCGACTATGTGCTTGCCCACGAAATCCGACACGTCGAACTTCAGGAACGACCGGGCGACAGTCGAGCCCGCGTTGTAGGTGCCGGACTTCAGCTCGGTGGAGGAGACCTGCGAGTCGGTGTAGTTGGTGGCCACCCAGGTGTCGGTGGTCACTGCGAGCGTCGATGTCGGGTCCACGGTGACGGGATACGTCGCCATGGCGAGGAAGTCCTCGTCCGGGGTCAGTACCAAGGTCTGCGATCCGTCGTCGGCGGTCTCGATCCGGCTGGCCACTCTGGCCTGGTGCTCCGGCTCTCCGGACGCCTCGTCCTTGGTCGAGTCCCACATCATCGGCGCCGGGGCCTCGGCCACGAGCTTGCCGCTGGTGTCCTTGAGCAGCAGGTGGCCGGATTCGGCCTGGGACAGCGTCAGCCCGTCCAGGTTTAGCGGGATCCGGTACGACACCGCCTCGTCGGGCGGGCTGTCCAGCAGTACGTTCTGCGAGAATCCCTGCGGCAGCGCCGTGACGCTGAGCGTCTGGCCGTCCCCGAGGTCGTAGGAGGCTGTGTCGTCCTTGACCGTGGGCGTCGGAAGGCTGTCCTCCCAGCCAAGGCCGAATGACTTGCCCCCGTCGGTCACCGAGGCGAGGTGCGTGTCCCCACCGTCGGAAACGGTGACATCGGTGGGAGCGGCTTCCGGAGTCAGACTGGCGCCGGTGTCGGCCAGAGTGGTGTCGATGTCCTTCCACTCACCGTCCTGCTTCAACCGGATCTGCCCGGCGTAAGCCTTCACGGTCAGGGTGCCGTCCGGATTGGCATACGTGGACGAGTCTTCGGTGCGCGCCGAGAGGATCTCGATCGCGCGGTTCTGAGCCTGCGCCAGTACCCGCGCCGTCGCCTCGTCGTCAGCTTCGGCAGGCCCGAGGTCAGCCTCGGCCACATCCTGGGCTGCGCTTTCGGACGATGCCTGTTGCGTGTCGTCGGCTGCGGCCCGGCTTGCGACCATGCTGACGGCTCCGCCGGTCAGCGTCAGGACCAGCAGCGCGGCGGTCCCTCCCCTGCGTATGCGACTGAAGGACCCTCTTCGGAACAGCACTCTCAACTCGGTTTCCCTCCCCAAAGAGACCGGAACATGATCATGACCGGCATCCGCAGGAGTCTGCATCAAGAACCTGAACAGACCAGGAGTTGACCAAAGCTTTTATCCCGATATACACATTGCCGAGCGCTCGCCCTCGGAGCCGCACTCTCCATCCGGCACAAAGCAACGAAGCAACGCAATACCCGATTTGGGCACGACAAACCGCTGACATGATCCGCTTTGCCACCATTTATGGACCCGCTCACCGCACAGGCGAGCACCCGGCCGCATTTTGTGATCATTTTGTGACGG
The DNA here is from genome assembly GCF_045040445.1 of Streptomyces sp. NBC_01537. Taxonomy (NCBI): domain Bacteria; kingdom Bacillati; phylum Actinomycetota; class Actinomycetes; order Kitasatosporales; family Streptomycetaceae; genus Streptomyces; species Streptomyces sp. NBC_01537. The sequence goes on from NZ_CP109392.1 coordinate 4,483,070, forward strand.
CTTTGCGGCGAACCCGCGCGCGTCACTGACCGCCGCCTCGCCTACCGGTGGGCGTAAAGAACCCGTACCGCTGTACGAGCTAGGTACTGCTCGCGAAGAGGACGGCCGCAGTGACTCCGCAGCCGGACAGCCAACTCCACCGCCTCGGCCTCAAGTTCCTCCACCCGCTGTCGAGCCGCAGCCCCCCGCGCCTGAAGCTCTTCCGGCAACGACACCATGGCACCCCACCTCTACCCCGCAACGGTAGAAGTACGACGGCACCGACCCACCGCCAGCGCGCCCGCGCTGGAAGGGGCGTGCGTCGTCGCCTTCCGGGGGCGGCTCGCTGCCGGCGTCGGTCGATCCGGCGTCCCGAGCGCTCCGGAGGAACCAACTCCCCTTGTTTTCGAGCTAGTTGACGGGGGAGGAAGGTGGTAGGGGCGGGGTTTGAGGGGTGTGATCCGGGGTCAGATGTGTCCCTCGGCAAGCAGAGCGGCTGATAACTCCTGCGGTCCCCATGCCGATCGATCTCGCCGGTGACGAGGTCAGGCGGGTCCAGCAGATGGTGGTCATCCGACAGGGGGCGGGCGCATGAAGTGGCGTCGTTCGGCGAAGTCCAGCTCATCCAGTGGCAGTACGGGACCGGGACCGGGACCGGCCCAGGCAGCCGGTACCGCCGACCTTCAGCGGCAGGTGGGAGAGCTGTCCTCCGAGGCGCAGGCGCTGATGGTCAGTGGGTTCTCCGCCGACGCTGCGCCGCTTCAGCAGGAGGCCAGGAGGCTGATGTACGTGCTCGTGGAGCGCGACCCGGGCGATCGGGAGGCCAAGCTGATGCTCGGCAGCCTGTTGTACGGCCTGGGCTCGACGCTGGTCAGCGCGAGGCAACCGGACCGGGCGCTCGCGGCGCTCACGGAGTGCGCCGGAGTCTACGAGGAGCTCGCGGAACTCGGGGAGCCCGACATGCGGCCGCTGGTCGCTGACGTCCGGGCACGCAAGGCGCAGGTTCTGACCCAGCTGGGCCGCGGGGTGTCCGCCGTCATGGAGTCGGACCAGGCGGTCATGACCTACCTGGACCTCGGCGCGGACAACTCCGCTCACCCCTTGTGCCTGGACCTCGCCCGGGTGCTGACCCTGAACGCGAATGTGCTGTACAGCTACGGTGACCACGACCTCGCCGTCTGTTCGGCGGACTGGGGCGTCCGCTTCTACCTCTCCAGGGCCGAAGCGATCAACAGCGGCTCCCTCGCGGAGTCCTTCATGCACGGGCGGTACCTGCGGGGGGCCGCCGGGATCGCGGCGCGTGTGCACAGCGAACAGGGCCGGCCCGAGATCGCCCTCGCCGTCGGCGCGACCGAGGTGCACAGCGCGAGGGCGATGGCCCGGTCGAACGCCCCCGAGGACCTCGCCCACCTGGCCTCGGCCCTCACCCGCCACGGACTCGTTCTTCGCGACGCTGGTCGTACCGATGAGGGCGGAGAACTCATCGAAGAGGGCCACAGGCTCGATCCCGCGACCGCAGCCGAGGCTGAGGCCACCGGGAACGGGGACGAGCCGCTGTCGGCGTCCTTCTCCGCCGCCCTGGCCGCCGCAGCACGGCGACTCGGTGACGACAGGGTGCCATCGGCGCTGCGAGACCTCGCGTTCGACCCGGCGGACAGGGCCACGACCGTGGTCCCCTCACTGCGCTGCCAGACGCAGACCGCACCCGCTGTCGCGACGATGCTCGCCGGACTCGCCGTCGACCTCCTGAACGACCCGGACCCGTCCAGCGCCCGCGAGGCCGGTCTCCTGGGTCGCGAGGCACACTACTTGTTCGCCGCGGCCTCCCGGGCCCAAGTGATGTCCATGCGCTACCAGTTCCATGACTACGGAGCCACCTGGGCGCGGATGCTCCTCGCCCTGATTCCCGCCTTCGAGAACAGCCCCGGAGGTGCGGTGATAGCCGAGGACCTGGCCGGCTGGCTGGGCGGCATCACCGTGCAACTCCAGCCGTTCGCCTTGATGGACCAGGTCACCGCCCGGCTGGTCGAGGAGTGCAACACCCTCCTGGAGCGCCTGCTGCCGTGACGCCTCGTCGCCACGACTACGGGCGGAGCCCAACACCAGCCGAGATGCCACTTTCCTACGTAATCCTTTCTCCGCGGTCGCCTTCTCCGGCCGCACACACCGGCGCGGGGTCGCCGAGTGCTGCGGCACAACGTTGAGGCCGGGGAGCCGCATCAGTCCTCACACCCCTACCCGGTGGGCATGCCCTGGCCGTGCCCTGACGGGCGGTACACCAGGGTCAGCAGCGGGGTGGATTCACGTTGCCGGGAAGTACTCACTCACCGGGTTTTCCCAGCTCAGCTGGCCTTTCGGGCGCTCGCTATCATGTGATTCCCAAGCTCAGAGCGCGGGTTCGATTCCCGTCACCCGCTCCACGACAAAGGCCCAGGTCAGGATCCGCAGGGTCATTCGCTCGGCACCATGTCTTTCTCGGCCTCCACCTCCGCTTCCTGGTGCTCACCGACCGATGCGCCCAGTAGCGGAAAGGTGACCAGAGCGGTGAGGACGAGCAGCACACCTCCGCACCAGAATGGGGCCCGCAGCCCGTAGGCGGACGCGACGAGCCCACCGCACAGTGAGCCCACGAGCAGGCCGAGAAGGCTGAAGGTCCTGCTCGCACCGGCGACCCTGCCGAGCAGTTCGCTGGGGATCAGGGCCTGGCGCAAGGAGGTGACAGTGATGGTCCACACCGACGTGTAGAAGAAGTAGACCGCCAGCATCGAGGTGACAAGAGCGACGGAATCGGTCACCGCGATCACCAGGTACGCGGTCGCGCCCAGCAGCAACGTACCGCCAATCGTCCGGCCGGTGCCCAGTAGTTGGCGCACCTTGACGGCGGCGGCGCTGCCGGCGAGGCTGCCCGCGGCCGAGACCGTCAGGATCACGCCGTATTCCGTTGGGCTGAGGCCCAGCGTCTTGGTGGCGAAGAGCACCAACACGGAGAACGGGAGCATATAGGCCAGGTTGGCGGAGAAGGACATCAGCGCGAGCGACCGCAGCAGCCGATGCCCCTTCAAGTAGCGCAGGCCTTCGCCTATCTCCCGTGCCATATGCGGTCGCGGGCTGTCGGCGGCGGCCGGACGCGGGGCGAAGTCCCCCTTCATCCACCAGAAGCACACAGCGGCGACCATGAAGGAAGCCGCGTCGAAGAGGATCGGTAGCATCACCGCGATGCCGAACAGCAGGCCGCCCAGCGGAGGTCCGGCGATTTCGTCGCACACGGTCTGGGCACCGGCCAGCCGGCCGTTGGCCCTGTCCAGATCCTTGGTTTTGACCATGGTGGGCAGTACGGAGAAGGCCGAGACATCGGCCAGCGTCTCCAGCAAACCCAGCAGCACGAAGACGCTGTAGAGCGTCCAGATGGAAGCGAGGTCGAACCCGGCCAGCACCCCGAGCACGGCCAGCACCGCACCGCGCGCCAGATTCACACCGGCCATCAGCTTGCGTCGGTCCAGCCGGTCCACCGCTGCTCCGCTGACGACGGAGACCAGCAGCCGGGGCATGGCGTAGGCGGTTGACAGTGCGGCCACCAGCTCGGGCCGGTCTGTCAGCGTGGCCGCCAGCAGGGGGATGGCGACGAAGCTGACGCCATCCCCGAGGTTGGACAGGGCACTGCCGACCCACAACTTGCGGAACTCCGACCCCATACCGTTCAACGCGTCCTCCTGTTGTGCGCTCCTCCGTCGGATGACGGATCGCTCCACTGCCCGATCTCCGCCGCGAGCATCGCGACATGGGGTCGTGCCATCATGCTGAAGTGGTCGCCCGGTACCTCTCTGACCTCGAGCCCGGGCCCGAGTGCCGACTGCCATGGGAACCACCGCTGCTCGGATGCGTCCTCACCGGCCGCCAGATAGAGAGCCGGACCCTCGTACGGCGGAATCCGGTGCTCATCCATCGCGTGCACGTTGGTACGGAAGAGCTCGAACAGCCTGCCGAAGCGGTCCTTGTCGATCTCAGGGCCGATGATCTCCAGTCTGCGAGCCCAGGCCCAGAGCGTCGCGTCGTCGGGACACTCCCGAGCGGTCAGCGTTTCGCTCCGGCCCACGGCAGCCGACAGATAGCCGCTGAACTCCTCGACCAGGTCCGACTCTTCGTCCCTGGGCCCCGGGGGAGGGCTGTCGATCAGCACCGCCTTCGGCTGCCCCGCTCCGGAGTCATCGAGCTTGCGGGCCATCTCCAGGGCGATGAGCCCGCCCATGGACCAGCCGATCAGCGTCAGCGCCGGCGTCGACAGGCTGGTCACTCCCTCCTCGCGTAGTAGCTCCAGGTAGTGGTCGGCGAGTTCGGACACCGAACGCAACGGGGGTGCGCCGTCGTGGAGTCCCGGCATGGCCGCCGCGTACACCGGCCGCCCGGTGTCCAGGGCCATTACCAGGCCCGCGTAGCAGAGGATGTCCCCGCCGACCGGCGGCAGGCAGACGATGGCCGGGCCAGATCCCGGGCGGATGGTACGCAGTGAGGTCAGGGGCTCCGTTCCCACCTCGGACAACAGCCGGGCGAAGCCTTCGACGGTCGGTGCCTCGAAAAGCTCCACCGGGTGCAGATCGGTGCCGCAGATCTCGTTGAGCCTGGCGACGGCCTGCAGGGCAACGATCGAGCGGCCGCCCAGCTCGAAGAAGTCGTCCGTCAGGGATATCTCCGCCTGTCCCAGTAGCTCGCCCCAGGTCTCCGCGACCACGCGCTGCATGGCGGTCACCGGAGCCCGGCCTTCGGCCGTTCCCTCCCCGCAGCCCGCGAGCGGCGCCTTGGGCGACAACGCCGTGTGGGTGCGCCCGAGGAGAGGCGACACCTCGTCGACGGGGAGAGCGGACGGGTCGTGCGCCACCGCTTCCAGGACTTCCAGCACATGGTTCGTCATGGCTCGGGCGGTTGCGGGTTCGAAGCGGTCGGCCGCGTAGGTGAGGTCCACGCGCAGGCTTCCGTCCTGTCGTTCACCGACCCACAGGCTGACGTCGAACCAGGAGGTGATGCCGTGTGCCTCCACGTCCTCTCCGATGAGACTCCCGAGGGAAACGGGCTGCTCGGAGAAGCTCTCCACCGAAAGGAAAGCTGAGAACAGCGGGTTGCGGCCGGAGATCCGCGGCATGTTCAGCTTTTCGACCAGCCAGTCGAAGGGAACGTCCTGGTGCGCGTATACGTTCAGAGCGGTGCCGCGCACTCCGGCGAGCAACTGACGGAAGGTCGCGGAGCCGTCGAGACGGATACGGAAGACCGCCGTATTGGTGAACAGTCCGACAATTCCAGCGGTGTCCGGGTGGTCGCGCCCGGACACCGCTGAACCGATGACCATGTCGTCGCTGCCGGAGAAGCGCCGCAGCATCATGGCGTACGCACTCTGCAACACCATGAAGAGCGTGGCGCTCTCCCGGCGCGCGAGGGCACGCAGCGATTCCGCCAGCGCGGCGGGTACGTCCAGCGACACGACCCCGCCGTCGCCGGCCGAGCGGGCCGGGTCGACCGGGTCCCGCGGCAGACCGAGTTCGGTCGGCGCCCCGGCCAGCTCTTGGCGCCAGAAGTCGAGATCGCGCTCGGCATCCGGGGTACGGAGCCAGCGGCGCTGCCGTGCCGAGTGGTCCAGGTAGCCGGACTTCGGAGCTGACACCGACGGCCGGCGTTCCTGGACGAAGTCGTCGTAGAGCGTCGCCAGTTGATCGTAGAGCACACCCAGGGACCAGCCGTCGGCGATGCTGTGATGCAGGTTCAGCAGGAGCACGTGATCGTCCTCGGCCACCTTGAGCACGGCGGCCCGCACCAATGGGCCACCGAGCAGGGAAAACGGGGTACGCGCATCCTGTTCGGCGCGCCGGCGGACCTCGGCCTCACGGTCGGCCGGGGGCATCCCCCGCAGATCGGTCACGGGGCAGTCCAGCGGTTCGCCGGAGGGCATCTGGAGCGGCTCGCCCAGCACATCGGCGTACCGCATCCGCATCATCCCGTGCAGGTCCGCCAGTTCCCTGAGCGCCGAGCGCAGCGAGTCCAGGGAGAGTTCCCCGCGGAAGCGGTGTGCCGAGGGCAGGTTGTAGAGCGCCTTGCCCGAGGTGAGGCGCTCCAGGAACCACAGGCGTCGTTGCGCCTCTGAGAGCCGCACCTGATCGGCCAGCTCGGCGTCCTCCGCCGTCCGCGCCAGAAATGACTGTCTCTCTCGTGGAGACAAGCGCATGAAGCGTTCGTACCTGTCGGTTCCCATTCCTTTTCCCTGCTCGCTCATTCAACACAACGGTCGGACGCCAGGTCGCGCAGGAGTTCCTAGGAGATCTCCGGCCAATTGCTCCGGTTGTCGCCGTGCGCGTGGATCAGGGCGAGTGCGATACGTTCCAGGCCGAAGGCCACGCAGGAACTGTGGGCGCTCTCCCCGCCCTCGTACCGGATGTCGAACCGTCGGCCCAGATGGTCCCGATGGCGGTTGGCCGATGCGATGGCGGTCCCTGGGTCCCCCTCCCGGACCTTGGCGACGAACTCGTACTTGAGGCCCTGTTCCAGCTGGGTGGAGCGCATCAACCGGCCGCCGGGGCCGAAGAAAGGGTCCGTCGCGGACACGGTCTCGATCCGAAGACCCAGGCCGGTGAAGAGCGACTGGCACCGGCCGATCCACTCGTCCCGCCACGTGGCCGTCGCTTCCGGCCCGCCGACCGCGATGAACTCACGCATCCGGAAGACCCGGAACCGTCCGATCTCACTGGTCGCTTCGTGCCGGTAGCAATAGCCGGAGGCGTCAAAGGTGTTGAGCCCCGAAAGTTCCAGGTCGGCGAGTTCCGAATAGACGTTGTAACAGACGGCGGGAGCGAGCACCACATCAGTGGGCTGCCGCGCACCCTGCGGTTCCGTCGCATCGCCGGCCTGCTCGCCGGAGAACGCGTGCACGGTTCCGAGCAGGTGTGGGAAGGACTCGGCGTACTCCGAGCGCTCGACCCGCGGCGTCGCCATGATCGGCGGATACCAGGTCGGTCCGAACATCACGTCCTGTGCCGTACGGGTCAATGCGGACTGGAGGTCGGACACCACCTCCTCGAACCGTGCCCCGAACCCGAACGTCCCGGGGATCCCCGTCTCCTTCGCCCATCCGCCCTGGCCCGTGAACTGATCGGCCCGGCCCGTCGCAGTGGTCACTGCTGGAACATCCTCTCGCCAAAGAGCAGCATTTCGGAATTGGCCAGATTGATCTGACGGTTGGACACCATCAGGCGGGCCGAGTAGAGATCACGGATGTGCCGTGCCACGGAATAGGGGCCGTCCTCGGAATATCCGGCCATGCCGCAGATTTCCAAGGTCCTTTCGACGATGCGGGACGCCTCCACGGAGACCGAGGTCTTGAGAGCGTTGGCCCGCACCGTGATGCTGCCGTCGTCCTCGCCCCCGTCCCATCGGGCGTACTCGCCGGCGAAGTGGTGGACCGCGCCCTGGAGCAGGCGAAGCTGTGCGTATGCCTCTCCGAGCCGCTCGTCGGTGTGGGTGTTTCCCGCCCGCGCCGCCGACCGCGCCTTGGCCCGAGTGAGCCTCGCCGCACGCCGTACGGCGTCTCCCGCGACGCCCGCCCAGACACCGGCCCACAGGACATGGGACAGCGGCACCATGCACTGGGCGGCGATCGAACCGAACGGCTCGTCCAGCATCTGGGAGGCGGGGACTGTGGCCCGGACCCGGAACGACGGGCTGCCGGTGCCCCGCATACCGAGCGTGTTCCACCCGCCGGTCTGCTCCAGGTCCATCTGGCCGCGCTCGGCCAGCACGAGTACCTGGTCGGAGGCGGGAGCGGCCTCATCCCTGCGCAGCGACACGAGGAAGGCGTCCGCCACCGCCCCGTACGACACGGTCGTCGCCTGCTTCTCGAAGCTGACGACCGAGCCCAGACGTACGGCCGCCGCACTGCTGGTACGAAGGCTGCCGCCGATGCCCGCTTCGGAGGTCACGGAGGCGATCAGAAGCTGGTCATGGGCCGCGCGCCTCAAGTAGTCGCCGAGCACCGGCTGTTCGGTGGCGGACCTGGCCAGGCAGGCGACCTGGAGCTGGTGCATCGCCCAGATCATCGCCGTGGCCGCGCAGTGTCCGCCCAGTCGCATGCCGAGCCGGGTGAGATCCTCGACGCCGAAGCCGTGGCCGCCGAACTCCCCGGGGATCGCGGCCGACCACAGACCGGCCTCGCGCAGCGCGTCAATGGAGGCCCGCGGCACGGTGGCGGTCCGGTCGGCCCTGACCGCTTCTTGTTCGAGCACACCCGCGAGGGCCTCCACAGCGGCCTGCGCGGCGTGGAAGGTCAGCGGGGCGTGCGCCGCGGTGGACGGCTGCGGCTGCGCCTCGACGGTCATTTCGCCGCCCCGACGGACATCGAGTCGCTCTGGGCACCGATCAGTTCGGCACATGCGTCGGTCAGCCGCCCGATGCTGGAGAACAGCGCCTTTCCGAGCCACTTTTCCGGGAACTCGATGGCCAGCTCCCCCTCGACCGCCAGCATGACGCGGGCGGCGGCCAGGGACGTCAGACCGTGATCGTAGAGATCGTCCGTCAGAGCCAACCGGTCGGCCGTCGCCTGCAGTTCCGCGTGGGCGTCGAGCTTGGCACGGACAACCTGCTCACATCGATCGCGTAGGGTTTTCACTCGTTCTCCTCGGTGTCGTCGGGCAGCGCCTCCAGAAGGGCGAGCGTGCGCCGCCGTTGTTCCAGCTCCCGCTGGCCCAGATCGCGGATCAGCCTGATGTGGCGCGCACGCGAGACGCCGCCGGGTTCGATGGCCAGCGTGTGCGCCAGGTACCAGCGGCGCTCCAGCGAGGACACTGCCTCCACCGCGGGCCGGAGTCCGGGCAGCCGCTGGGCCAGCGCCTTGAGGAACAGGGCGAGATAGAGCCGCTCAGCCGCCACCCCGCTCACGTCCGGCGTCCCGGTCACGATCCCTTCGTCGCAGGCGGTGAGGTATGCGGACAGTGCGGCCTCGTCCCGTTCCTTACCCGCGCGCAGATCGTCCGCGAGGGCGCGGGCCAGCCGGAGCGGCCCGGGGACCCGGTCCGGTTTCGAACGGACCAGGAAGGTACGCGACTCCTGCGCGCAGGAGGCCGATCTCATCCGCACCCAGTCGTCGAATCCGTAGAAGGCGGGCGAAACGTTGTTCATGGGATCGACGACCTGGACGCCGGTGGAATCGGCGCCGATCACCAGCACGCAATGCGTGATGTGCCGCTGGTTCTCAAAGGGCGAGGGAAGGAAGTAGGAATCCACCGCAGCCGCCACGGGATGCCCTGAGGCGACGGACTCCCGCTCGAATTCCAACGCGGCACCGGCGAGGGGAAAACGCAGATCCTCCAGATCCGTGCCGTGCACCGTACGGACGGATTCGAGCCAGCGTCCGCTGCCCTCCAGGAAGTCCCCGGACGTCCAGGAGAAGCCCCAGCTCATTCCGATGGCATCCGCCGCGTCCCCGAGCCCCTGCCATTCGAGCAGGTTGGCGACGGACTGCTGGTAGCAGCTCCCGAAAGGGGTTTCCCCCGTGTACCGGGGATGCGGCAGGGACAGCGTCCCGGGCTTGTTCTTGTCGGGCATCATCAGCCTCCTCCGTTCCCGTACGGGTCAGTGGCTCGGCGCGAACCGGGGCGTGGCCGCGGGGACGGATCCGGGTGCTTCCTGGGCGTAGACCTCCGCCGCGACGGCGACGATCTCGTCGAATCCCTCCACCCGTACGGACTGGGCCTTCACCATCGCGGCGAAAGCACCCAGCGTGGGGTTCTCGAAGAGACCCGCCAGGCGCAGTTCGACACCGATGACGGTCTCGACACGTGCGAGCACCTGCACCGCGCGCAGAGAACTGCCGCCGATCGCGAAGAAGTCCGCCCGGAGGGACGGCACCGGCACGTCGAGCACGGCGGCCCAGACCGCGGCCAGCCACCGCTCGACGTCATCGGACGGCAGCTCGGCCGACGCCGCGGCCTCCGGGTCCATGCCCTCGGTGCACGTCGCGTTCAGGAGCGCACGCCGATCGAGCTTGCCGTTGGCCAGCCTCGGCAGTTCGGCGACTGCCACGAACCTGACCGGTACGTGCGAGGCGGGAAGGGACCGGGCGGCGTGGACCCGCAGTTCCGCCGGCGCGGGAGCCGGCCCCTCCGGCACGAAATAGGCGACCAGTTCACTTTCCTCGGGCTCTGCTCTGTCCTGGCTCCCGGCAGTGAGCAGCCGCTCCAGCTCCCGCAGCTGGGACTCGGAAAGGCCTTCGACGCTGTACGGCATGGGCGTTCCTCTCTCTGCGGCGGATCAGCGGGTCGCGGTGACGACGGTCATGCGGTCGGTCCACCAGTACTGGCAGTCCGGAGGCGGAACCAGGCCGTCCACGACCTCCACCGCGAACGAGCTGAAGTACCGCAGCAGACTTCGCTGGTGCCGGCGGCTGAGCGAGTCGCGCTCATTGGTGTAGTACGTGAAGACACCGCCGGGCCGCAGATGAGCCGCTGCCTCGCAGAAGAACGCTTCGGCCACGGTGCTGTCCCTCAGGACGTACTGGTCGAACTCGTCCTCGCTGGTGGGGAACGCGTCCCAGAAGATCCCGTCGAAGTCCCCGAGCTGCGGCAGCACCGTCTGCCAGCTTCCCTGGACGAACTCGATGTCCGACCCGGGCCGCTGCGCAGCCCACTTGCGGGCCTTGGCGAGGACCTCCTCGTTGAATTCGACGATGGTGTGGGACCTGACGTCCTGTTCCTCGATGAAGGAGGCGGAGAGTCCGAGTCCGAAGCCGATCTCCAGGATGTCCCCGCGCGATGCACCGACCCTTTCGGCCATGCGCCGCATGAGAGCTTCCTCCCAGTCCTGCATCACCTGCTGACCCTCGATGATCAGCTGGCCATCGTGGTAATCGGCCTCGCTGTCCTGCCATTCCGCGTTGATCTCGCCGCGCGTCGTGCCGTCCACGAAATCAGGAGCGATGACATCGAGGTGACGCAGCTGCTCGGCCAGCTCGTCCACCGCACGGTGAACGACCCAGCGCTGCTGTTCCGACCGCGGGGCGGCGATGAACGAGCCGCGGTGCAGCCCGAGTTCGATGGTGAAGTCCTTGTAACGGCGCAGCACGGTCATTCCCCCGCTTCTGTGGTGGTCAGGAGCCCTGCCGTCGAGTCCGGTACGGTCACCCGGAGCAGCGCGGCAGCGGCCAACTCGGGTGCGGCGGCGGCCAGAAGGGCCTCCACCCGCAGACGTGTCGAGTCGGCTTCGGTACGCCGCGGCGCACTGATCACGGCGGCGCCACGGACACCGGGGTGCGACTCCAGGACGGCGGCGACCTCACCGGGCTCCACGCGCACACCGCGGATCTTCATCTGGTCGTCGGCACGTCCCCAGAACTCCACTTCGCCTGACGGCCGCATCCGGGCGAGATCTCCCGTCCGGTACAGGCGCGTTCCGGGCAGCGCGTCCGGGAAACGGTTCTCCACGAAGCGCCGCCGGGTCTGTCCCGCGTCGCCCAGATAGCCGGAACCGACGCAGTCGCCGGCCAGGTAGAGCTCACCGACCACATTGCGCGAGACCACCTGACGCCGTGCGTCGAGAACGGCCGCACCGGTGTTGTCGATCGGGAGACCGATCAGCACCCTGCCCTTGTCCGTGCCCCTCACCCGGTGGAACATCGACCCGATGCTCGCCTCGGTCGGCCCGTACAGGTTGTAGAGCCTGGCGGTCAGACCGAGCTCTTCGAAGCGAATGGCCAGGTCACGGCCCAGCTCCTCGCCGCCGACGATCGCGATCCTCAGCGTGGCGAGGGCGGCCGCGGTCGCGGGATCCTTGGCCGCGTGCCGGACCAGGCCGTCGAGCAAGCTCGGCACCATGTCGATGGTGCGCACCTCGTTGTCGGCGATGACCTGGATCAGCTTGTCGGGGGAGGCCTGCAGCCTGGGCCCGGACAGGACGGTCCTGCCACCGCGGGTGAGCGCCCACAAGTACTCCCAGACACAGCTGTCGTACACCGGGGGCGTGGTCTGCAGAACCGACGCGGCAGCCTCGGCCCCGAACTCGCGGTTCATCCACGCGATGCGGTTGGCGACCCCGAGATGGTGGACGATCGCCCCCTTGGGGCGCCCGGTGGAACCCGAGGTGTAGATCGCGTACATCGGGCGGCCGGTGTCGTCGGCGGTTAGCTGCCAGGGCGTCGGCCCGTGCTCCCCGACCGGCTCCGATGGGACCCGTACACAACGCGCCGCACCGGTTCCCGCGAGGTCGTCGGCGTCGTCGGCCACCACGGCGAACGGGCTGCCGATCTCACGGAGGATGTCAGCCGTGCGCTGCGCGGGCCACTCCGGGTCGACAGGCACGAAGGCACGGCCGATGCTGTTGACCGCGATCATCGAGGCGAGCATCGCAATGCCGCCGGGCAGTACGAGTGGTATGAATGCCCCCGCGTCGCCCGCCGCGAGCAGCCGGCCCCGGATGTCGTCGACGAGCCGCATCAGCTGTGCGTACGACAGCGTCCGCGCGCCCGAGACCACCGCAGGCCGCTCCGGCCACACGCGAGCCGCCTCGGCGATCTGGATCGCCAGCGGCGGACGCGGCGCGGCGCCGGTGTCGCGGGAAGGGCCTGCGGCGAGCGCGCGGTCAGCGGGGCGTACGAACGCGAGGTCCTTCACCCGGAGATCGGGATCGGTCACGACCTGCTCGACCAGGGCGAGGAAGGTTTCGACCAGGCGACCCGCCGTCTCCTCGTCGAACCGGTCGGTGGAGTACCAGAGCCTTCCGTCCAGCTGCCCGTCGTTCTCACCGAGGATCAGCGTGAGATCGAGGGTGGACGTACGCGCGGGGATTTCCAGCGGGCGCAGCCGGGCACCGGCAAGCTCCTGTGCGCCGATCCGTTCCTCGTCCATCAGGAACATGGTCTGGAAGACCGGGTTCTGCCCGGGAGCACTGTGCGTGCCGGCGGCGCGCGCGATCTCGTCGAGCGGCAGGGCGCCCGCGGCCTGCGCGGCGAGCGTGCTCTTGCTGAGGCGCTGAACCGCTTCGGAGAACCGCGGATTGTCGTCCAGGGCCGCCCGTACCGGAAGGGTGTTCACGAACAGCCCGATCAGCTGTTCCAGCTCTTCCGATCCGCGATTGGCCGTAGGCACGCCGACGGCCAGGTCGTACTGCCCGGCGTGCCGGGCGAGGAACACGGAGAACAGCGTGAGGAGCGTGTGGAACCGGGTGACGCCTTCCCGCCGGGCGAGCGCGCCGAGCGCGGCCGCCTCCTTGCGCGGGATGGAGAACGCCTTCGCCGCGCCCGCGCCGGTCGGCTGCCGGGACGGCTCACGGTCGGCGGGCAGCGGCAGGGACGCCGGCAGCCCGCGCAGGTATTCCCGCCAGAAGTCACGCTGCTGGTCGGCGTGGCGCCGGAAGTCCTCGCCCGCCTGCCAGGCGCTGAAGTCCAGGTAACGCACGCCGAGCGGCGGCAGTGCGGGGTCGACGCCACGGACAGCTGCGTCGTAGGCACGGGTCAGTTCGTCGACGAACAGTCCGGAGGACCACTCGTCGAACGCCGAGTGGTGGACGACGAAGGCCAGCAACTGCATTCCGTCGTCGCAGTTCAGGACCGCCGCACGAAACACGTCGCCTGTCTCCAGGCTGAAGGGACGCGCGACGAATGCGGCCAGGAATCCGTCGGAGCGCCGCAGTTCCGACTCCACTGATCCCTGGGCGTCGACGATTTCGATACGGATGTCCGCGCTTCGGACGCTCTGTACGAGCCCGCCGCCGTCGAACCGGACGGCCGTGCGCAGCGGCTCATGGCGGGTGACGACGGTTCGCACCGCGGTCTCCAGTGCCGCCGGATCGAGGCCGCCCGCCACTTCGAAGGCGAGCGGCAGGTTGTACGCCGCCGATTGGGGCGCCAGGCGGTGCAGGAACCACATGCGTTCCTGGCCGGGCCAGCACGGTCCTTCGACGGCCGACGTGCTCTCGATGTCCTCGGCGGCCCCGCGGGCGGTGCCGCCGACCTCGGGCACATCGGCATCCGACTCCAGGACCGCCGCGGTCACCGCCGTCACCGTCGGAGCCTCGAAGAACCTGGCGAAGCCCAGTTCCGCACCGAGGCGGCTGCGCAGCCGGGTCAGGAGCTGGGTGACCATCAGGGAGTTGCCGCCCAGATCGAGGAAGCTGTCGTGCGGACCGATGCGCTGCGGGCCCAGCAGCTCCTGCCACAGGCTGGTGACCGCATCGGCGACCGCGCGGTACTCGGGGCTCTCGGCGACCTCGTCCGGCTCGGAAGGGGTGCGGGACACACCCGCGCGAAGCGTGCGGGGGGACTCCCGGCCCGGGACATGGACCATGTACCGCTGCGGGTGGGAAGGGACGGGCAGCCGGTCGGCGATGCTCGTGGTGAGCACACCGACGAGTTCCGCGATCTCGTCGTCGGAGACCGTGGCGAAGATCTCGGCGACCACCCGGTCACGGCCGTCGGGGCCCGGCTCGGCCGTCACGACGGCACGCTCCACACCGGGCACTTCGGCGAGGACCGATTCGACCTCGTGGGGCTGCACGGTGAAGCCCCGGATCTTCAGCCGCCCGTCGATCCGTCCGGCGAAGCGGAAGCTGCCGTCCGTGAGCGCCACCGCACGGTCCCCGGTCGCGTACATCCGGGCACCGGGGACTCCGGCGAACGGGTCGGGCCTGAACCGGGCCGCCGTCCGGCCGGGCTGCCCGACGTAGCCCCGGGCCACGGCGAGCCCGCCGACGTACAGCTCTCCCGGAACTCCCGGGGCCACGGGCCGGAGCTCCTCGTCGAGCACATGGACCAGGACACCGGGCAGAGGCACACCGATGACGCCGACCCCGATGGGGTCACCTGCGGCGACAGGACCGTGGACAAGGGAGGTGATCGCCTGTTCCGTGGATCCGTACATGTTGAAGACGCGGCTGTGGGGCCCGGCGACCGCATGCCACCGTGCGATGTCCGAGGAGTCGACTTCCTCGCTGCCCACCGCTATCACCCGGGCCGTGGGGGGTGGTTCGGGGACGTCGCCGGCCTCGATCGCCGAGAGCCAGGTCGTCCAGAACGAGGTGGGGAGGTCGAGGGCGCTCACGCGGTGCCTGGCGAGAAAGCCGGTGAAGCGTGCCAGGTCGGTTGCGGCGGACGGCTCCATCAGCACCACGGCGGCGCCTGCTGCCCAGGCGGAGAACACCTCCTCCAGCGTGATGTCCACACCGAGCGGAGTGAACTGGAGCACGCGGTCGTCCTCGGTGAGCGCCCACCGGTCGGCCAGGCCTGCACAGTTGTTGAGCAGGGCGGCATGCTCGGTCAGCACTCCCTTCGGCCGGCCGGTCGACCCGGAGGTGAAGACGATGTACGCCAGGTCGCGGCCGCTTCCCGACCAGGCCAGCCGACGGGCCGAAGGCCCGGTCCGTGCGAGCACATTCTCAACGCCGAGAACTCCGTCGAGCCCGGCGGCGGCCGCCACCGCAGCGTGGTCGGCGTCCACGAAGACGCAGCTCATCGCCGCCTCGTCGGCGACCTCCGCGATCCTGGCAGCGGGCCAGGCGGGATCCAGCGGCACATAGGCCGCTCCGCAGCCCAGCACACCGAGAAGCACGGCGAGGAACTGCGGATCGCGGGTCCCGAGGTAGCCGACACGGAGCTCTCCGCTTCGGCGTACCCGTTCCGCGATCGCATCCGCCATCGTCCCCAGCTGCTCGAATGACAACGTCCCGTAGTCGCCTGTGATTGCTGCCGCCCGAGGCCTCGCGGCACGCTGTGCCGTGAACGCCTCGATCACCGATGTCCATCCTGCCGACCCCACCACGGCCGTCTCCTTGGTCATTCGCTCCCCGTCAGTGGTCATTGCTGTCCAGCACCTGGCATGAATCCGTGGTCCAGGCAGGCCAGCAGCGGCGCAGATCCCTGCTCACGGACATGCGCTTGAGCCATCGGTCGCGACCGTCATAAGCGGCACGGAACGGCTTCCGTCCGTGCACGGCACGGAAGTTGTCCACGATCAGTACGTCCCCGGGCTCCAGCACCACCTGCCGGAGTGCGGAATCCACCACCGCGTAGAAGTCCTGCAGGACCTTGGCCACCGTGTCGTCCGTAGGGTCCTCCAGGTAGTAGGGGTCCACACAGACGAACGGCCTGTTCCTCTCGCCGGTCAGCAGGGAGCGTGGCTTGGCCGACTCGGCCGCCCCACCGTGCGACTGGTCGGGGCGCTGCTGGAACCTCTCTTCGAAGAGGAGGTCGAACTTCGCTTCACTGAGGTCCCAGTCCGAGGCGCAGCTGACCGTGGTGGCCGCACGCTGCGGGTTGCGCAGACACATCAGACCGACGTAGTCGGGTCGGTAGGTGTGGAAGGCGTCCTCGGTGTGCCACCAGATCGGCTCCTGACTTGCGAAGTTGATCTGTGCGTTCTCGAACTCCCGCATCGGCAGAACGTCATGGATCACGGACGCGTCCTGCTGGCCGCTCCAGCCGAACAGTTCGCCGAAGAGGGAACCGACCAGGGTGAGCTGGTTCTCGTGCAGCCAGGTGCGGTGCCGCGACGCGCGCTCCCGCCACCGGCCGGGAGTATCCCCGATGGCCTCGTCATCCACCGTCAGCCCGGTCACCCGGGCATAGGCGGTGTCTTCCCGCTGCCGCATGCCTACCAGGGCCTGCCTGAGACGTACCGGCAATTCTTGTGCCAGCACCGGGGCCTGCCGGAAGAAGTCGTGCGCGTGCGCCCCGGCGGCGGGTCCCGCGACACTCGCCGCCAGTTCCGTCAGCAGCCGACGCTCATCATGGTCGAGCGCGAAGTCGAGTCCGGCCGTAGCCTCAGCCATCGGTCACTCCGGCCGCCTCGGTCCTGCGGGCCGACAGCGGGCGCAAGTCCGTCCAGTGCGCCTCGATGTACGCCAGGCACTCCGCTTCGTCGCCGGGGCGTCCCACTGTTGCCCAGCCGAGCGGCACTTCCTGCTCCGCCGGCCAGATGGAGTGCTGCCGTTCGTTGTTCACCACTACGGCGTACTGGCGAGGGGGCGCGGTGGTGGTCGTCTTTTCGCTCATGAATACGTTCTCCTTCCGAGGGGTCGCCTCGTTAATTCGCCGGCCCCAGCAGGTCGTCGAAGAGGGCGTCAAGACGCTGCTCGACCCCCTGTTGTGCTTCGGTCGTCTCCCGGACCGGTGCCGATGGGCCCGCTTGCGCCCGACGCACGCTGTCCGCGAGACCAGCCACGGTCGGCCGCTGATAGAAGTCGCCAAGGGCGAGCCCGACGGAGAACCTCGTCTGCACGGCCCACAGCACCCGTGTCGCCAGGAGGGAATGGCCTCCGAGCGTGAAGAAGTCGTCGTCCCTTCCGACGCTCACGATCCTGAGAAGCCTCGCCACCTCGCCGGCGATTTCCTTCTCCATTGCGTCACGCGGCTCCGCATAGGAGTACTCGCTCCCAAAGGCGCCGAAGTCGGGTTCCGGAAGACGGCGTTGGTCGACCTTTCCGTTGACCGTCAGCGGAAAGCGTTCGAGGAGCACGAACGCCGAGGGGACCATGTAGTCGGGCAGCCGCTGCTGAAGGAAGGAACGCAGCGCTCCCAGGTCGAGAGTCCCTCCGGTGGCAGGCACGACATAGGCCACGAGCCGTCGCTCCGCCGACTGCTCCCCGTCCACCCTGACGAAGGCGGACCTGACTCCCGGGTGGGCGCCCAGATGTGCCTGCACTTCGCCGATCTCGACGCGGAACCCGCGGATCTTGACCTGCCCATCGGCGCGTCCGAGGAACTCCAGGTCGCCGCTCGGCAGATGGCGCGCGATGTCGCCGGTCCTGTACAACCGGGCACCCGGTTCGTCCGCGTACGGATCGGGCACGAAGGCCGCCGCGGTGAGGCCGGGCCGCCCCAGGTACCCGTGCGCAAGCCCGGATCCGCCGATGTACACCTCGCCGCGGGTACCGACCGACGTCGGCCTGCGCTGCGCATCGAGTACGTACACCCGGGCATTGGCGATGGGCCGTCCGACGGGTGCCCAGGCCGGCCACTGCGAAGGGTCGTCGGGCAGCGTGTACGCGGTCGTCACATGAGTCTCCGACGGCCCGTACTCGTTGTGCAACCGCCCATCGGGAAGGGCGGCGAACAGTTCACGCAGGTCATCCGTGACCACCAGTTGCTCGGACCCGGCGATCACCGTGTCCAGCGTGCACGGCAGTTGGCCGCCCGCCCGGCACCCCTCGGCGACCTGCTGCAGAGCCACCGCGGGGATGAACAGCCGCTGCACGCGGCGCCGGTTCAGCAGCGCCGCCAGACCGTGCACATCACGCCGCTCGTCCTCCGTGATCAGGACGAGCGTGCCGCCGGTGGCGAGCGACGTGAAGATCTCCTGGAAGGAGACGTCGAAGCTCAGGGAGGCAAACTGCAACGTCCGGTAACCGGGTTGCCACGGGCCGTACCGGTCCAGCTGCCAGGCCACCAGATTGCTGACCGCGCGGTGTGACATCAGGATTCCCTTGGGCCGGCCCGTCGAGCCCGAGGTGTACGTGATGTAGGCGACGGAATCAGGTCCGGCGCCCGAAGCGCCGGAGATGATCCCGGTATCCGGTTCTGCGGGCACGTCGGCCACGTCGGCCACGTCGATGCACCGGGCTCCGGTGGGCGGAAGCTGTCCCCGCGTCATGCTGTCCACCAGGACGACGGAAGCGCCGGTGTCCTCCAGGAGCAGGGCCACGCGTTCCCTGGGGTGGCTCAGATCCAGCGGTACGTACGCGGCCCCTGCCTTCAGCGTGCCCAGCACGGCTGCCAGCATGGGCACCGAACGCCGGACGGCGATGCCGACATAGGTGCCCGTACCCGCGCCGGCCCTCCGCAGAGCCCGCGCCACGTCGTCCGCATGCCTGTCGAGCTGCGCGTACGAGACATGCTCGTCGCCGAACTCCACTGCGATCGCGTCCGGGGTGCGTTCCACCTGCTTCTCGAACCAGCGATGAACGAGGGACTCAGCGTCGAAGGACTCCGCGGTGTCGTTCCAGGTCTTCAGGACCAGCTCGCGCTCACCCGGGTCGAACAGGTCGTGCTCCGAGAGCGGACGGTCCGGCGCTGCGGCGATTTCCCCGATCAGCCGGGAGAGCTGACGCGCCAGACTGGCGATGGTCCTGCGCTCGAACAGGGCGCTGTCGAATTCCAGCACCAGCCCGGCACCGCCCGGCTGACGGGTGACGAAGAGCGCCAAATCGAACTTGGCCTGGCCTCCATCGAGCTGGAGCTTGGTGCACACGGCTCCTTCGAGGTCCAGCCCGTCCCCGCCCGCGCTATCGGCGGCGAACCAGACCTGGAAGAGCGGATGCCGACCTCCGGCCCGTTCGGGGCGCAGGGCTTCGACGACGGAGTCGAAGGGCACATCGGCCCGTGCGAAGGCCTCGGTCGCCACCGAGCGTGTACGAGCCAGCACGTCCCGAAAGCTCGGGTTGCCGCCAAGGTCCGTACGCAGGGCGAGCGTATTGAGGAAGAAGCCGATGAGCTCATGGGTCTCGGCCGACTCCCGCTGTGCGTAGGGGGTGCCGATCACCAGGTCCGTTTGGCCGGTGGAGCGGTGCAGCAGCGCGGACCAGACGGCGAGCATGACCATGAACGAGGTGCAGCCCTCTGCCCGGCCGAGCACTTCCAGGGCCTCGATATCCGCCTGATCGGCGGCCACGCGCTCTTGAACCGCTGGAGCAGGATCGCGACTCACCACGGCGTTGGCCGGGAGCTCAATGGTGGCCGGAGCCCCTTCGAGTTGCCTCTGCCAGTAGCCCAGCTGCTCGGCGGCCGCACTGTCGCACTCCCGCTCCCGTACGACCCAGTCCAGGTACTGCATCGGCAGTGGCTGAACCTGAGCGGCGTTCCCGGTCGCCGCGGATCGGTACAGGGCAGTGAGATCACGTTCAAGGACGGCCGACGACCAGTCGTCGAAGACGATGTGGTGGACGATCACCGACAGCGTCCACCTGTGGTCGCCGTGCCGGTACAGACGCAGTCTCACCGGAGGCCCGGCCGCCAGGTCGAAGGGGTCGTCGGCATCGGCACGAAGGAGAGAGAGTGCCTCTTCGTCCCGCTCATCGAGCGGAACGGAACCAAGATCCACGATGTCCAGCACAGGTACGTCACCGATGACGACCTGCTCCGGCTCACCGTCGCGGACCCGGAACAGCGTGCGGAGCGCTTCGTGGCGCAGGCAGACCTCGCGCAGACTCCGACCCAGCGCGTCCTCGTCGAGTGCGCCCTCGATCCGCCAGGCCATCGGCACGTTGTACTGGCTGCTTCCGGGATGCAGCCGGTCCAGCATCCAGAGCCGTTGCTGCCCGGGAGCCAGCGGCCCCCCTGACAACCCTCGCCGTGTCACACCACGGGCGGCCCGGGGAATGCGCAACCCACGCTGCGCGATGAGCTCTTCGATCCGGCGCTCAGGGCTGCCGTCATTCGTCGTCATGCCGAAACGGGGCTTCCGTTGGCGACGAGCGCTTCGTCATCGATCGTCATCAGTGGCACGAACTTCCGGCTCGCGATGAACTCCGGCCGCGGATCCGGCACCTCGTTGAGGCGGTTCTCCACACTGTTGTAGCTGACCAGGGCAATGGTTCGGTTACTGGGAGACATGTTCGGCGTGGAGCCGTGCAGCAGATTGCTGTGAAACAGCAGCACCGAACCCGCCTCGCCCTTCGGGGCGACGATCCCCCGGCCACTGGTCGCGTGGGCGAGTGCCTCGACGTTGAGCGAGTACTTCAGTTTCGCCGCCAGCGTTTCGGCCCACCCGGCATCGTCCCGAACCGTCGTTTCATGAACGCCGTCCTCGTGGGATCCCGGCACCACCATGAGCGGCCCGTTGAACTCGTCGACGCGGTCGAGGAAGATCGCCGCGCTCAGCGCGCGAGGGCTTGGCATGCCGTCCTCGTCGCGCCAGAAGCGGTAGTCCTGGTGCCACTCCCATACTTCGCCGACGAGTGCGAGCTTCGCGTTGATCTTGAACTGGTGAACGTAGACGTCGTCACCGAGGAGCCGACGAGCCGGCTCGACGAGCCTCGGCAGCCTCACGAGCGCGCCGAACACCGGGTTGGTCTCGTGGACTCCGTGGACGCCTCGGACCACCCCCGACTCTGCCTCGACGACCCGGTGCGGGCCCGCCTCGCCGAAAACTTCGGGGAGTTCCCCGCGCAGCTTGTCCAACTCCGCTTCGTCGAAGACTTCGGGCAACAGGATGTACCCGTCCTGCTCGAATAGCTGGATCTGCTCTCCGGTCAGCATCTATGAGTCACCGCCCCTTCCCATAAGGCCACCGACAAGCCAGTCCTCGTCAGCATCCCGGTGTCACTATTTACCGTCGGGAGCCCTGCTATCAGTCAGCGGAATTGGTGACTTTACGCAGCCCCTCAGGTGTGAGAAGGCGGGAGTGATCGGTGAGGCGTTGACACCAGGAGCCTGACGCCCCAGGACGGTCGTGGAGGATGACCGCCCAGGCCCTTGTGTGATCGTGCACGCGTGACAGTGCTGCCGCGGGAGCGGGTGCGGGTGTGGGTATGCTCGGCGGATGTCCACGTCACCAGCGGTCAACCTGCCGGCGGAATTGAACCTCGAACTGCGCGAGGGGGAACTGAACGTAGCGGCGCATCGTCGTGCAGCGAACTCGGCATCGGTATGGATTGCGAACGCCGAACAACAGGGGGAAACTGCCTGTCGCCTGGCTTCTGGGATTCTTGACGCGTCGGAGCAACAGAAGGCAGCGGCGATCCGACAGGAACCGAACCGGGTCAGTTACGTCGTGGCCCATGTGGCGCTGCGACTACTGCTCGGCTCCTTCCTGGATATCCCTGCCGCAGCGGTACGATTCACCCGAGAGGACTGCCCGAAATGCGGCAGCCCGCACGGTCGTCCCGCGACAGAGGGAGGCGGTGTTCATTTCTCGCTCTCGCACAGCGGTAGCATTTCCCTGCTTGCACTGGCCGATTCACCCGTGGGCATAGACGTGGAGAAAATACCACAACTGGATACGGCAAGAGAAGTCGGCGCTCGACTGCACCCTGCGGAACAAGCGGAGCTGGCTGCGGCCTCGGACGATGCAAAGCCATTGGTCTTCGCCCGGACCTGGGCGCGCAAAGAGGCCTATCTCAAAGGAATAGGAATAGGCCTCGCTCGCGATTTCTCACTCGACCATGTGGGGGCGGGGCCGGCCCCTGCCTCCGCTCCGCGCGGGTGGCGGCTCCGCGATGTCCCCGTACCTGCGGGCTACGCCGGCGCGGTCGCGGAAAGGCGGCCATCACCGAAGGCCGCATGAGCAAGTGATCACTGGTCAACTACGGCGGCCCCCGCTGCGTTCGTCGGATCCAGGGCTGCTCGCAGAAGCTGGAGATAGACGTCCCGCGGGATTTCGATACCGCCGAGCTGCTTGGTGAAGCCGTGGAGTTCCTGCACATCGGCGAGTACGCAGCCCCGCCGCGCCATCAGGTCGGCCATTGCGGCGATGGCCCCGTGTCCCGCATTCGGCACGGTATGGAAGAGCGTCTCCATGGAAAACCAGCGGCCCATGCCTATACCCAGAGTGCCGCCCACAAGACGGCCATCGAGCCACACTTCTGCACTGTGGGCCGCCCCCGCGATATGAAGTCTCCCATAGAGGTCGATCATTGCGCCATCGATCCACGTTGATTCGCCGACCTTGCGGCCCACGGCACAGGATTTCACTACGTCAGTGAAAGCAGTATTCCACCGCAATTCGAATCCCGCGGATTCCACGGAACGACAAGCCCTCTTGAGATAGCGATCCCATGTGCGGCCCCGTAGATCGATAATGCATCGAGTTTCAGGCCTCTCCCACTTGAGTGGGGCATCCGGCTTGTCAGCCCGCCCGCCGACGTACCAGCCGTTGGCATAATAGGCGAGGGCGTCAGCCACGCCAACCTGCGCACTCAACGTCGCTCCAAGCGGCCTGGAATTTCGCACCCTCGAGGCGACGGATCTCCTGTTTTCCTTACTCGCACGATCCCCCCGTATGATGAGCTCGCCAAGAGGCCGGGCTCCCGACCTTCCTATAATGCCAGGCTATCAGCTTGCCATTTGTGACTCAGGCCTTCGCCAAAGGGCAGTCTCGACCGGCTTGTCCGGTTTCACGGCTTGACGGCTGCTGGTCACCGCGGCGCCCCGGCCAGGGCCAGGGTTCGGCCGCCGCCGACAGGAGTCAACCGGGAGTGAATCAGAACCAGGGCGCGGGACAGTCTTCTGACCATTCCAGATGTACTTGCAGGAGGATCGTTCGATGGCTCCCCCTAACAACCACCCCAGTGACGGCGCGGGTCTGCGCATGTCGCCCGGAGAGCTCGTGGATGCCGAGCGATGGGCTGCGCATGTCGAAACCGCCCGGCGATCAGGCGTCTACATTGCCCATGAGCCCTTGGAAGGCCCGGTGTTCTGCGTCGAGACGCGGAGCAGCAACGGAATGCATCAGGTGGTCAGCATCTCCTCCGGACAGGCGCATCAGGAGCAGAGCTCTGCTCCGGTGCCGTCTGACGAGGCCGAACTCGCGGTGCTGCGTTCCGCGGTCACGGCGGTGCTCGATCTGGCGCGGTACGAGTCCGGCGTCGCTCGCACGGACGTTGTCCTGACGGCTCGGGGCCCGCGGATCAGCGCTCTCCGGCTCGATGCGGCGACGAATCGTGAAGCCGAATGACCCGCTGGCCCAGTCCCTGATCCGCCCTTGGGCGCCGTTCCCGGTGCGATCCCGGCCGGGGTAATACAGCGGGAATCATTCGGGAAGGGTCACGACCAGCATCAGTTGCGTCAAAGCGAGGACCACTCGAAGGGCATGAGCATGGGACGCAAGCTGGCTGGACTCATCGGAATTGTCACCGCTGTGCTGGCCTTCGGCCTCACGGCAACGGTCGAGATGGGTCACTCCCCGGTGCAGCAGGACG
Source organism: Streptomyces sp. NBC_01537 (assembly GCF_045040445.1). Lineage (NCBI taxonomy): Bacteria > Bacillati > Actinomycetota > Actinomycetes > Kitasatosporales > Streptomycetaceae > Streptomyces > Streptomyces sp. NBC_01537. The sequence goes on from NZ_CP109392.1 coordinate 4,506,917, forward strand.
TGCGTCATGTTCTTGCCGAAGGTAAGGGTCCGACGGGGGCAGGGTCCTGATCCGGACCTCACCCCTCACACGACTGCGCTCTCCCGGGTTTCCGCCCGGGAGGGCGCAGTCGTGTCATGTGGCGGGCTCAGGTGCGGCGGCGATCCGCCGGCACTCCCATGGCTTCGAACAGCTCCTCGCATTCCGCCCGTTGTCGGGCTGCGATCCGGTGGTCGCCGAGGGCGTGTGCGGCCTGGGACATTCCGAGAAGGGCGTATGCCTGCTCGGGTCGGTAGTTCATGCTGACGGCATACTCGTAGGCCTGAGTGTGCAGCGCTTTCGCTGAGGCGTGCTCGCCGCGCTTGTGCAGCAGACGTCCGATCATGTTCCCGGCCTTGGCGCGGCGCAGCGGCGATGCGCTGGAATCGGCGTGTTCGACGGCACAGCGGGCGTACTCAGCGGATTGCTCCTCACGGCCCAGGCGGTAGGCGATGTCGGCCGACAGCGCCATGGCTATGGCGACGGTGCCTGCTTCTCGGGTGTCGTCACAGAGCTGCCGGACCCGGGCCATCAGCGTGTCCGCTTCCGCGTGCTGGCCGAGACCGACCTGTGCGAATGCCAGGTCGATCAGGGCCTCGAGCTCGTTCTCGTGCTGGCCGAGTTTTCGGCACAGCTCCACCGCGCGGCGGGCTGCCTCCGCAGCCTCTCGATGTCGGCCCCACTGCTCGTACAGGCTGCTGAGGATCGTGAGGGACTCTGCCTCCGCTCGGCTCAGGCCGAGTTCGGCTTCTTGGGCAATGGCTGTTCGCAGATGCTCCAGGGCTTCGGGGAAGCGGCCCAGCAGACTCTTGTAGAGGCCGAGTGTGCTGTTGCTGTGGGCTTCCGTGCCGCGGTCGCCCAGGCGTGCCGCGACGTCGCGTCCTTCCTCGGCTGCCTCGATGCCCTCGGTGAAATTGCCGATCTTCCAGTAGGCGACGCCCAGGTTGGCAAGGCTCAGGCCCAGCAGCGCGTCGTCGCCGAGTCGGCGGGCGGCGGCTACCGCGCTGCGGCACAGTTCTTCGAAGTCATTGAGAAGGCCGCGGGCGTTGAGGTGGAAGGCGACGTTTCGGGCCAGGAACACAGCGTGTTTGTCGTGTCTGTGTCGTACGGCCATTGCGACCGCCGGCAGCAGTGTGGTCTGCTCGCGCACGAACCACGCACGGGCCAGGTCGGGGTCCTTTACGTCGGGCTGCGCGAACGCGGGCCCGTTGATCCCGGTCTGGAGCTTGCGGCGCCCCGGGAACAGCGTCGTGCAGGCCACCTCGGTGACATCGAGGTAGTAGGTGAGCAGGCGCTCTCGCGCGGATTCGCCGGTGTCCGCGGCCGTGCCCGCGTGCAGTGCGCGGGCGAAGCTGCTCACGAGGTCGTGGAAGGTGTAGAGGCCTATCTCCGGCTGCTGGACCAGGTGATCATCGAGCAGCAACTCCAGGACGTCTTCGGCGTGGCGCGGTGTGCTGTCCAGCAGCGCTGCCGCAGCGTACACATCGAGGGTGCCTCCTGGGTGGAGGGACAGGAGCCGGAAGGCGGTACGGCTGTCCGCGTCGAGCGCCTGGTAGGACAACCGGAGGTTGGCGGCCACGCTCCGCTCGCCCAGGCTGAGCTCGTCCAGCCGTCGTGTCTCGTCGCGGAGCCGGTCGGTCATGTACCGCAGGTTCCACCGCGGGCGATTGCCCAGACGGGCGGTCGCGATGCGCAGGGCCAGGGGAAGGCCGCCGCACAGCTGCGCCAGCTCGACCGCGGCTTCGGGTTCGGCGTCGACACGCTCCACGCCCAGCGTCTCGGCGATCAGGGCGACGCTCTCCTCGGTGGTCATCACGTCGAGGGAGATCCAGTCGGCTCCGTCGAGGTCGACGAGACGGGCCCTGCTGGTGACCAGCACCAGGCAGTCGGTTCCCGTGGGGAGCAGTGAGCGGATATCGCTGTCGTTCGACGCGTTGTCGAGGAGGATCAGCATGCGCCTCCCGCTGACGGTCGTGCGCCACAGTGCTGCCAGCCCCGCGACGTCGTCCGGTATCTGGTCGTCGGGCAGTCCCAAGGCTCTGAGCATCGCGTTCATGGCGCTTGACGAGCTGACGGGTCCCTGGTCCGGCGAGTAACCGCGCAGGTCGACATAGAGTTGGCCGGTCGGGTAGTCGTCGGCCAGGCGGTGTGCGGCTCGTACGGCCAGTGAGGTCTTGCCGCTGCCGCCCATACCGTCGATCGCGATGACGCGGGTGCCTGTGCCTTGTGCCCGGTCGACGATCCGGCTGAGTTCGTGTTCCCGGCCGGAGAAGTCCGGTGTGTCGTAGGGCAGGGTGCATGGCGAGTCAAGGAAGGCCGGAGCAGGCGAAGGGGTGGGGGCGGACGAGGCGGCAGCGGGCTCGGTCTCGGGGGCGGCCAGCTCGGGGCTCTCACGGAGAATGCCTTCGTGCAGCTTGGTGAGTTGCGCCCCGGGATCGATGCCCAGTTCTTCTACCAGGAGGTCGCGGACCCGGCCGAATTCCTCGAGTGCCTCGGCCTGGCGGCCGGAGCGGTAGAGCGCCAGCATCAGCTGTCCGCGCAGGGTCTCCCGCAAGGGGTGGGCGCCGACAAGTTCGCGCAGGTCCACGACGAGCTCGGCGGCTTCGCCGAGTGCGAGCCGCAGCGCGAAGAACTGCTCTGCCGCGGCCAGTCGGCGCTCTTCAAGAGCGGTGGCAGCCGCCTCGATGACCGGACCTCCGGCGCCGGAGAGCACCGGGCCTCGCCACAGGGCGAGCGCATCGCTGTAGGTGGTGACGGCGTCCGCTGCGCGGCCGGCCGCTGCGGCCTGTCTGGCGCTGCTGACAAGAGTGTTGAACTCGGACAGGTCGAGCTGGCCGTCGTTCAGTGCTGTGCGATATCCGGGGCCGTCGGTGACGAGCACCTCGTTGCCGCGGGGAATGCGCTGGCGCAGATCGGCAATGGCTTTGCGGACCTGATGAGTCGCGGTGGCGGGAGGTTCCTCGGCCCAGGCGGCGGCCACCAAGCGTGGCACAGGCAACACCCTGCCCGGCTCCAGCAGCAGAGTGGCAAGAACCCGTTCCTGGATCATTCCGCCGAGGCGGATTCTCTGATCCCCGACCCATCCTTCCAATGAACCCAGCACGTTGAAACGAAGTTGTCCCTCAACCTCGGTATCTATCCGCATATTGCCCCCATCAACCTACGGTCGGTCACATCGGACCGGAGCCAGTGCTGATCGTATGCGGTACTCCCTTCGGACAGCGTCAGGAGCGCGAGGGACGTTCGGACGGGCTATCGCCGCTGGTCCCAGCCTCTCGAACCGCTTGCGGAATTCTGACGGATCGCCAATTGGATCGGCTCACTCGGTACGTCGCACCGCGCTGACCAAGGCCGATCTCGGAAGCATGGGGCTTTTTTTGCAACAGCAATGCCGTCAAGGGCCATCAAGCGGAAGGGCGGTACCGGGGCGGGAGCGGATCGGGAATCAGCCCGGCCAGGCTCTCTCCGTGGCACAGGGATCTGCGGTCCAAGTATCCGCATATCCGCATCAATACCGCCGCGGCCGGCACATGACGCAAGACGAGAAGAGGGAGAAGCTCGCATGGCTGCCAACCTCACCGCGCCCCAGGTGGCACTCGACTCCGGTACCGGAAAGGACTTGTCTCCTCGGGAAAGGCAGGTTCTCGCCCATATAGCCGCAGGCTACACCCATTTTCAGACATCCAGGAGGCTCAGCATCAGCCAGAGCTCGGTCGACACATATCTGCAGCGGATCCGGACCAAGCTGGACGCGCCGACACGGGCAGATCTGATCCGTGCCGCGATCCGTCTCGGGCTCTGAAAGGGACGGCATGACCACGAATACTTTGATCGACAGGACCGACGTCGCCGACTCGCCTTCCACCGCTTCCACCGCTTCTACCGCGGACGGCGACCCGTGCGCCGAGCGGACGGAGGACCGGCACCAGCGCGTCATGCGTAACGCGAAGCGGGTTCTCGCCCGCCCTTCGGCGACGGTGTCGCTGCGCGAACGTCTTTCGTCCCTGATCGAGCAGGGCCCCACGGTCTACGACCTCTCGTCGTCCCCCGACACCTACGGTGACGGCGTTGTGGCCGACCTCGAGAAGCGGGTCGCAGACCTGCTCGGCAAGGAGGACGCCGCCTTCTTCCCCACGGGCACGATGGCCCAGCAGGTCGCGCTGCGATGCTGGGCGGAGCGCACGGGCAGCAAGCAGGTGGCACTCCACCCGCTGTCCCACCCCGAGGTCTTCGAGGCGAACGCCTTCCGTACGGTAAGTGACCTGCACCCCGTGCGGACCACGGGAGCGCCGCGGCATCCGACCGCGGAGGAAATCCGTGAAATACCGGAGCGGTTCGGTGCGCTGATGCTCGAACTGCCGATGCGCGACGCCGGGTACCTGCTGCCCACCTGGGAAGAACTGGTCGCCGTCACCCACGCCGCGCGGGAGCGGGACGCCATCGTCCACTTCGACGGCGCACGGCTGTGGGAGTGCACTGCCCACTTCGGCCGCTCGCTGGCGGAGATCGCCGCGCTCGCGGACACCGTGTACGTGTCGTTCTACAAGTCGCTCGACGGGCTGTCCGGTGCCGCGCTGGCGGGCCCGCACTCGCTCATCGCCGAGACGAGGATCTGGCGGCACCGCTACGGAGGGAGGGTCTTCCAGCAGTTTCCCGCCGCACTCGCCGCACTCATCGGGCTGGACCGGGAACTGCCGCGGCTTTCGGAATACGTGGCGCAGACGCACATGGTCGCGTCGGCCATGGCCGACGGCTTCCGGGACGCTGGGCTCGGATGGTTCAAGGTGCTGCCGGAAAAGCCGCACACCCTGCAGTTCCAGGCCTGGCTTCCCTTCCCTGCCGAGTCGCTCGTGGAGGCAGCCGCACGGCAGGCGGAGGAAACCGGGGTCGCCGTGTTCCAGATGCCGTGGTGGGAACCGGGCCTGCCGCCGGGCATCGCTCTGACCGAGGTGACGGTCGGTGCGGCAAGCCTGGACTGGACGCCGGGCGACGTCCGGGAAGCCGTGATGGATTTCGTCCGCCGCATCGAGGCCTGACTGCCGGTGGCCATCCCGAACTCACGCTGTGGACCGCGGCCCACCAGGAAGCGCAGTCCCGCATCGCTTGTCCCTCGACACATCAAGGAGGCCCCGCATGCCGGACACCGCGACCGTCGCGCCGGAAACCGTCATCATGCTCCCCCGCCAGGTCGCCGACGCCTATGTGCGGCGCTTCACAGCTCTTGATCCCATCACCGGTACCTTCCTGGGCCTGAAGCAGAGTTCCGCTCATCTGCCCGACTTCTCCCCCGCCGGCCGCGCGAGGCTGGCCGACCTGTGCCACCGGACTCTGGCGGAGCTGGATGCCGCCGAGCGGCATCCAGGCGCGCGGTGCGAGGCCGAGCGGCGCTGCGCCCGCCTGCTGCGCGAAAGGCTGACAGCGGAGCTGGCGGTCCACGCCGCGCAGGAAGAACTGCGTGAAGTGAGCAATACACACTCTCCCGTGCACGCCCTGCGCGACGTGTTCGCGGTGATGCCCACCGACGCCGAGGAGGACTGGGCGGCGATCGCCGCACGGCTTCGGGCCGTGCCCGCAGCGCTGCAGGGCTACCGGGAGTCGCTGGCGCTGGGCCTGGAACACGACCTGTACGGCGGGCCGCGTCCCGCTGAAGCGTTCGTCGTACAACTCGACGAATGGACGGGCGGCGAGCAGGGCTGGTTCCAGCAGCTGGTGGCGGAAGGTGCGCCGGCGCTGCGCACCGAACTCGACTCGGCGGCACAGGAGGCGGCAGCAGCCCTCGTCGCGCTCCGAGACTGGATGCGCGAGGTCTACCTTCCGGCCATCACGGGCACACCGAACGCGGTGGGACGCGAGCGCTACGCGTTGTGGTCGCGCTACTGGAACGGCACCGAACTCGACCTGGACGAGGCGTACGCGTACGGCTGGTCGGAGTATCACCGGCTGCTCGCCGAGATGAGGACGGAAGCGGAGAAGGTGCTTCCGGGAGCGGAGTGGCCGTGGGAGGCGCTCGCGCACCTGAAGGAACACGGCAGGCACATCGACGGTGTCGAGGAGGTACGGAACTGGCTGCAGGGCCTGATGGACGAGGCGATCAGTGCACTCGACGGCACGCACTTCGAACTCGCCGAGCGCATAAGAAGGGTGGAGTCGCGGATCGCCCCGCCCGGCGGCGCGGCCGCACCGTACTACTCGCCGCCCTCGGAGGATTTCTCACGGCCGGGAATCACCTGGCTGCCGACCATGGGCGCGACCCGCTTCCCTGTCTACGACCTGGTGTCCACCTGGTACCACGAGGGGGTGCCGGGGCATCATCTGCAGCTCGCGCAGTGGGCACACGTCGCGGAGTCGCTCTCGCGCTACCAGACCACGATCGGCTGGGTGTCGGCCAACTGCGAGGGCTGGGCCCTGTACGCCGAGCGTCTGATGGACGAGCTGGGCTTTCTCACCGATCCGGAACATCGCCTCGGGTACCTGGACGCACAGATGATGCGGGCCTGCCGCGTGATCATCGATATCGGCATGCACCTGGAGTTGGAGATCCCGGCCGATGTCTCCTTCCGTCCCGGAGAGCGCTGGACGCCGAAGCTCGCCGAGGAGTTCTTCCGCAAGCACAGCGGACGCTCCGACGAGTTCATCTCCAGCGAGCTGACGCGCTATCTGTCGATGCCCGCGCAGGCCATCGGTTACAAGCTCGGGGAGCGGGCGTGGCTGCTGGGTCGTGAGAAGGCCCGCCGACACCACGGCGAGGCGTTCGACCTCAAGAGGTGGCACATGGCGGCCCTGTCCCTCGGCTCGCTGGGCCTGGACGACCTCGTCGATGAGCTGTCGAGGCTGTGACAAGGCGGGTGGCCGGTTCGCTTCCGGCCACCCGCCTGCCGCGCTGTGCCGGAGGCACGCGCGCGGCTGCCCATGGGCTGTTCACCCGGCGGGCGGGTCCATGGACCGGCCGGCCAGTGCCTGGGCGGCCAGCGCCTGCTGCGCGGAGGTGAGCCCGGCGCGGTTCCAGTGGAAGACCGTCCAGTAGGCGGCAGCCCTGCGCGGCGTCAACGGGTGGTGGGTGAGGGGGTTGGTCAGGCACTGCGCGTGCCAGTCGGCCAGGACGGGGCCCGTGTGGTGGACGAAATCGCGAAGAGCATCGCCCGGCGGTTCGGCGCCGGACGCTCGGTCCTGGCGCGCCGCGCCCCGCCAGATCGTGTCCCAGTGGCTGCGGATCGAACCGGCCAGCGCGGCGACTTCCGGTCGCGTCCACTCGCGCTCAGCCAGCCGCCGGCCGGTGTCCTCGCTGACGCAGTCCCAGACTTCCCGGTCCTCCCAGCCCACCACACCCAGTTGGGTGAAGACGTGCGCCAGCACCTTGAGGGACAGGTCCCATCGTCGCGTGGGCGAAGGGCGAGGGATCTGCGCGTGCCAGCGCATCCAGAGGACGGAGTCGGCACTCCAGGTGCGGTGAACGAAACGCATGGAGCGCTCACCGCCGAAGAGTGCCTGCTGCGGCTCGTAGACGGCGGAGCGGACATGGTCCGCACCGACGATCCGTGCGGCGGCCGCCGTTGCCGCCTCGCGCAGTTCGGTGAGAGGCGCCTGGTCCGGCACGTCGAGCCTCCAGCGCAGGCCCGGTGGTTTGTGGATGAACATGCACAGGCCGGCGTGCCCGGTCACCTGGAGGCTCTGCGTTTCGTCGAGCAGTCGCTGGTAGATCTCGGGTGAAGGGGGGTAGGCGGGCAAGGCCAGTCCGATATCCACCCATGCGTCGCGGTGTCCGGCCCGGTGGGGCGGGATGAGTGTGTCCTCGGCACCGGATGTGACCGGCCGCAGGGGCTGTGAAGGGGCGCTCGGTGCCGGACTGCGGTTCATGCGATGTTCCTGGTCGCTCGGTGCCATCCGCGGGCAGTGTGTTCTGCCGCGGCGGCCAGTGCCAGCAGAGCGGGGCCACCGTCGCGTCCCGCAAGCCGCTGGGTGTGCTGCTCGAGGAGAAGACTCCCCGCGTGGGCCGTTTCGGCAGGGGTGCGGAGGGCGTACAGGTACTCCTGCGTCGCTGCCGCGCGCTGTTCCCAGAGCTGGGGCAGGTCGCCCGCCGTTTGTGCCGGGGGCACGAGGCCGCCGTCGCGTGTGATCAGCGGCAGTACCCGACGCCGCAGGGGTGCGAAGCCCTGGCGGTCCGGGTCGATGCCGGACAAGGGCGTGCAGTTGGTGATCCGGGCGAGGTGCCGGGCGAGGTCGAGGGTGCTGAGCAACAGTGTGTCCGGCGATCCGGTATCCAGGGCGGCGAGCGTGCAGCGAGTGTCGGCCATGGCCCAGCGCTCCGCGAGATCGGGGTGGCGCACCGGCATCCCGAAGCCGGCGTCGCGCGGATACGTCAGGATCGTCAGCGCGTTGTGGTGGTGCGGTGCGCCGGCCCTGACCATGGCCTGGGACAGCTGGGACACCAGCTGGTCCCATGATGCCGAAGGCGCTGTTCCCCGGTGCACATGGATCTCCAGGTGGACCGGGTCGGGCCGGGTGAGGAACCAGTGATGCTGTGCGAGTGTGCGGTTGAGGTCGTGTCGCAGGCGGGTCTGCTTCGCCCCGGGGCAGTTCAGCCGGGCGCGCAGCCAGTCACCGCCGGGCAGCGCGTGGCTCACCGGCAGGGGGCGCTCGGGGGGAGCGAAGGCAGGCCCGGCCGGTGCGGAGCGTTGTCCGGAGGCGACGAGGGAGAAGACGGCTTCCACGAGATGTGCGCCGCGCGGTGAGCGCGCCCAGCAGTGTTCGGAGGAGAGTGTCTCGGTCAGGACGACCGGTCCCCGTTGAGCCTGGCGCCGCAGCATGCCGAGATCGACGGGATCGCTCAGGTGGAGAGGGATCTGACGGTCGCCGTCCACGAGAGTGACGTGTTCGGGGACGGACCACTGCCGGCACCAGCGGGCAAAGTGCGTGTGCCATGCCGGGTCCTTGGCGCCCGAATACAGGAGATCGTCTCCCGGCTGCCAGGTCTGCGGGCTGTAGACGGTGCGGCCACGGCGGACACGCGGCAGCCAGGGTGCTGTGGCCAGTGCCCCCCAGTCGAAGCCGACGGCGACGTTCTGGCTGGTCGCTGCGGCAAGGACATGAGCGCTGCGGGGGCCGGTGGCCTCGGAGTTGAGGGCGGTGACCGCCCGCGGAACGATTTGCGTTCGCAGTTTCCGCGACCATATCTGAGGGCCGTGGGGGCCGGCGGAGAGCAGCAGGTCCTGCGGGGTCAGAACAGCCCCGGGCTCCGGCTTGTCGGTCGGGCCGTTTGTGGAGATACGGATCCCTCGCGTGAGGGTCGAGCGTGCCACGTTCTGGGCGGCGTGCTGGCGGGGGCGGAAGGTGACGTCGGCGGTGAGAGCGCTCGGGGACTGCGCGCCGGCGGCGGCCCGGTCCGCCTGGTTGTTGATAGTGCGGAGGGCCTGCGCACCGGTCGTGCCCAGGGCCGCGGCAAAGCGGGCCAGGGCGGTGCCGGAGCTGCTGGAGGCAGGACGGCGCAGGTGGAGGGTGAAGTCGCCGCGGTCGAGCGAGGCGACGTCCGGAGCACTGACGACGGCGAAGAGGTCCATCTCCAGCACCGGGACGCCTTGCTCCGCGGGAGCGATGGCATCCAGCAGAGCGTCGTCGAGCTCGATCTCGGTGCGGTCTTCGTGCAAAGAGGCGGCATAGGCGGCCAGCAGCGCGGGGGATGAGGTGCGCTCACGGATCGGCAGAGGCGGGCAGGAGACCTCGGTCAGCGGGATCGCGTATCCGCCCGCGGTCTGCTGGAGATAGCGCTGCATGTGCTGTCGGTCCCGGCCAGTGCCGAACCGTGCGAGGACACCCGCCGCTTCCTGGGCTTCCGTCATGACCCGGGGGCCCAGTGCGATGTCAGCCTGCACCACGGTGTCGACCTGCAGAGGGCTGCCTGCTGCCGTGGCCGATGCCCCGGCCATCTGTGCTGCGCAGTCGGCCACTTGATGGACCCGGTGGAGAGCCGTTCCGGCCCGGCCGAGGGGTTGAGCCGCATAGGTCGCGGCGGCCGTCTCGAACTCCTCCAGCACGGTGACGATGTCCGGGCGCAGCTGTCGCAGACGCAGGCAGCGCAAGACGTGGGAGAGGGGGTCGGCGTCGTGCGCGGGCGGCTGGAGCTCGGAGAGGAGGTAGCCGCGCTCGACCAGGGTGCGTACGAGAGGGAGGGCGTCGTCCTCGGTGTCACAGTGCTCCGCGACGGCCTGGAGGATCCGGCGGCCGGACTCATACCGGGCGGCGGCGTCCAGTGCCGCATGGCGGCCCGCAGTGGCGCGCAGGCTGATGCGGCGCGTGTCCGCGTCGGGTGCGAGCAGGACGAGCATGTCTGCTTCGCGCTGCACGGCGGGGTTGGCGATGTATGCGAGGGCGGACAGCGCCGCGTCCGACCGTTCGATGCCATGGAGGACCGACTGCAGCCAGCCCGCGTCCGGACGGGCGACACGACGATGGCCGGAGAGGTCCGAGACCTCCCCCCGGCCGACGGGCGCGGGGTGCGCCAGGGTGACCCCGGCAAACAGTCCGAAGGGGGTGGCGCGGGCCTGCATGCGCGACGCGTAGCCCGTGAGGCTTGCGGCGAGGGTGCGGAGCTTCTTCGGAGACAGACTGTGCAGCGGCTGCCGGCAGGTCTGCGCCGTCGAGGGGCTTGCCAGGGCGACGGCTTCCATCAGCAGGTCGTCATCGAGCAGGGCTGTGATGCGCGCCCGCAGTTGTACGGCCGTGGGGGGTTCAGCGGCGGGCTCGCGCGGCACCGCGCGAGTGCCGGCGGCATCGCTGAGCGGGGCGAGGGGGATCCGGATGAGCACAGGTCCGGCGGTGGTGAAGGTGAGAGGGGACGGCTGCGGCGTCATCGTCATCGGGTTCTCCTTCGCTGCGGTGTCATGTCCGGGGTGTCACCGGCTGCGGGAAGTGGGGACAGCGGTGCGCGGCGGGGCGAGTGGGCGGTGAGGAAGTGTCGCCATCGGACCGGTGAGGAGGGAGGGCACGCTCGCCCCGACAGGGAGGCTGCCGGAAGTCGCCAGGCAGTACGCCGACCACGTCTGCACGCTCGCCGCACACCCCACGGCCCTGATATCTCTCAGCACTTGGCGGGCCTCCGCGGTGACCAGGAACGGCTGAAGGCGATGTCCCCTGGAGCCCTCGTGAAGGGTGGCGTCCTTGACTTCGAGGACGACGGTTCCATCGCGGTGGTCCAAGGACCCGAACCCGAGGCGGTGCACGTGGACCACGGGGACGCGTGCGTCACCGATGGCTTCGTCCAGGGGCTCGAAGTTCGGTGCGGGTGCCAGTGTCAGGTGGCTCATGCGCGGCTGGGGCCGGTGACGGGCGTTCTCGGCGCGCCACGGCCCGTCAGAGGTGTCCTTCAGCAGACCGGTCAGGCGTCCATCCGTGAGCAGGGCGCGGCGGCGTGCCGGTGTGCCGAGCATCGTGTACTGGTGCGTTCCGAAGCCCGCGGGGTGGCGGGGGTCGTCGTCGACACTCAGGCAGTGGTGCGCCACGTGGCGTGCTTCGTGCTCCGCGAGCAGCGAGGGACGTTGCCGGGTGCTTTCCAGCAGGTGGCCGCACACCTCGTGCAGGAATGCGCCGGCGCTGCCGTCGAGCAGCAGCATCTGTATCTGCGCAGGAACCGGCCGGTGCGGAGCGCGGGCCCGGTGAAGGGCCTGCTCCACACGTTCCGCGAGCTTGCCGAGGTTCGGGAGGGCTCTGCCGCTCCAAGCCAGGTCCGCCTCCGCCACCCGCACTCCCGCGTGGAGGACGTCGACCACCGCCGCGCCGGTGTGCAGCGTCTCGCGGACAGGCGATCCGTGTGCGGGGACGAACAGCCTGTTCTCCACCGCGGTGTGAGCCTCGGCGGAGATCTCCAGCGAGTCCGCGCGGGGCATGTGGCCGACGATCTCCTTGATGATCTCGGCGGGGTCCCGGTCCATGGACGGCGTGTCGACAAGCCGGTGCTCGTCTGCCGCGCTGGGAGCGCCCCGCCAGTGGCCCCCGGACCGCTCGGCTGCAAGGCGGGCTGCGCGGTGCACCGACTGGGTTCCGCATCCGGTGACAGCCGCGTACCGGGCCGGTTGCTCGTCGCGTGCCGCCCCGCCGAGCAGGAGCGCGGCAGTGGTTTGCTCGGCGTGCTCCGCGAGCCGTCGAGCCTGGGTGGGGCCCTCGCAGCGGCCACCCACCGCGGCGGCACGGCGCTGGCTGCGGACCAGGACGCAGCCCACGTCGCCCTCGGACACCATGGCCGCAGCGTCACCGCCGGCCTGTTCCAGTGCGCTGGTCACGAGATCTGCTCCACGGCACCGGCGTTCACCAACGGCGGGCTCATGGTGCGGGTGCCGCGTGCCCGGTGGTGCCGCAGGGCGGGAACGAGCGCGACGGTGGCCAGCACGCTGCCTGTGGCGCCAAGGATCCATGTCCCGGTGGTGGTTCCCATGGCGGCGACCACCGCACTGAGGATAACCCCGCCCAGGGCGAAGCCTCCGGTGATGGACGATTCGACCAGTCCATAGAAGGAGCTGGAGTCGGCCTCACTCACGCGGTCGCCGTAGGAGGTCCAGTACATCGGCTCGGGGATGTTCGCGGCGGTGCCGACCGCGGCAGCACACACGAGGGCGGCGAGCAGGTTGGGACTGGATCCCATCAGGCCCAGGATCAGGCCCATGGCGATGATGCTGGCCACGCACAGCAGCAGCCGGCCCTGCCGCGCGACACTGCCCCCGATGAGGACGCCCGTCACGGAACCGGCGCCGATCGCGGCCGTCAGCCATCCGATCGCTCCTGCTCCGGCGTCGAGTCGGCTGCCGAGCATCGGCACGAGAACCAGGGAGGCGCCGGCAACGGTGCAGGCCACGGCCTGCGTCACCACGCAGGCCATGACGACGGGGTCCTTCTTCATGGCGCGCAGGGCGGTGGCCAGGGCCCCCTTGCGTATGCCGGCGGCCGCTGCGGCCGGCTCCTGCGCCGGGGACTCGGTGGCCGAGACGGCCGCAGGCCTGCGGACTGCGGTTACGAACACAGCCGAGACCAGGAAGCTCACGGCATCCGCGATGAGCGCGCCGACGTTGCCGACCGTGGTCGTCAACAGCCCACCGAACGCGGGAGCCACCACGATGACGGTGGTGCCAGTAGCCCCGAGCACGGCGTTGAAGCTCGCCCGCTGGTCGGCGTCGACGGCATCACGCTGGAAGCGGCGCTCCGCCGGCGCGTGGAACGCGGACAGGATCGCGCAGCCCACGACGAGAGCCACCAGCACCCATACCGACTGCCCGGTGCCGGCGGCCGCGGCTGCCAACAACAACAGCAGCGCCCGGGCCACATCGGCGCAGACCATGAGCGTGCGCGGGGGCAGTGCCGTTCCCCAGCGCCCCGCCCAGGGCCCCAGGACGAACGGCACCACGATGCGCAGCGCGGTGAACAGCGCGAGGGTGCTCGCCCCTCCTGACTGGAAGACCAGGGCGCTCATCGCGACGTAGAGGATCCAGTCGCCACCTTTCGAGATCGCGTCCGCGGCCAGCAGGCGCCGGACGTCGGGAAGGTGTGCGATGTCCTTGTAGTTCTTCAGGGCGGTTTTCATACGACCTCGCTCTGCTTCCTGGTGGCCGTTGCCGGCGCACTTGTGTCAACGGCGAACGGGCCGGCTTCGGACAGCCAGGTCTGACGGGGGCTTTCGGTGCGCCGGGCTCCGATCCCGCATCACTGGCTCGGCGACGCCGAGCAGTCGCAGTCGGGATGTCCGGTAAAGGGCTCCAGCACGGTGTGCGGGTGCTGGAAGCGCAGGATCCCGCCGGCGGAGGACGGTTTCGCCGCTCCGGTCAGATGCAGCACTATCTCCGTTGTCATCAGCTGCGCAACGGTGAGCGGCCCGGAGACGAACGCCGGATAGCGCCACGCCTTCTTGGCAGCCAGCGCATTGACCAGCAGGTCATGGCGGTCGCCCAGTTCACTGCGGAACTGGTGCTCAAGGCAGCCGAAGCACCCGGATGACCCCGGGCGGTACATCGGCCCGACCGCCCCGGCGAACGCGCCGAGGTACGGTGTTGCGTCCGCCTTGCAGGCCGCGTCAATCCAGCGGTTGAGCACGAACCGGGGGGCGTCCGCACAGACGGCGACGAAGTCGGCCCCTTCGATGCAGTGCTGCACGTCGCTTTGGCTGCTGACGTACTTGGGCAGCACCTGATAGCGGGTGTAGGGGGAGAACCGCCGCAGCTGCTCGGCCAGCGAGTCGGCCTTCCCGCGGCCGGCCTGGTCGGGGCTGTAGAGGATCTGCCGCACCAGGTTGGAGTTCTCGACGGTGTCGCCGTCCACGAGAGTCAGACTGCCGACCCCCACGGCCGTCAGCGCCTGGGCCAGCAGGCTTCCCGCCCCACCGAGGCCGATCACCGCGACGTGCGCCTGGCGCAGGCGGCCGAAGTAGTCCCAGTGGCCCTGGGACCCGGCGGAAAGGGTGCCCAGCCACTCGAGCTGTGTGGAGAACCGCTCCACCAGGGCGTCGTCCGCCCATTCGGGGCGGTCGCCGTCGCGCAGCGGCACGAGAATGCCGGCTTTGACCAAGGGTTCCAGGAGCCGTTCAATACGGGTGACCGTCGCGGCGTCCGCGGCACCGGCGATGTGTCCGGCCACGGTCTCCAGCGCCGGTTTGCTCTCTTCGATCAGCAGCAGGATCTGGCGCAGCACCGGGGGTGGTGCGGCGATGACGCGGTGGTCAGCGTAGACGCTGTCGAAGAACAGGGACCCGTCAGCCAGTTCGAGCATCTCCCACTGCGTGCTGAACTGCCAGCGCTGTCCGGGTTGGCCGGGGTCGATCGTGCGGTCTGCCGTGGTGCGTCCGCTGACGCCGAAGCGCGGACCCGTGGCTGGAGCGGTGGTCGTCGCTGTCATGACCGCACGCCCTGACGCTCGGCGCACATCTCCATCGCCATGCGAAGGGCACGTCCGTCGTCAGTCCATTGCGCGGACTCGTCCAGGACGTTCAGCGCCTCGCGCAGGGAGTCCATGGCGAACTTCCCTCGTTCCGCCAGCGGGCATCCGTCCAGTGGGCCGCCGGAGGGGTGGCTCTGCCGGTACCGGCTGATGCCCTCGGCCATGCGGCACATGACGAACGCGGCATGCAGGACCCCGCGCAGCGGCCGCGGGTCCGGGCGCAGCGCATGGGTGCCGATGGTGTCGGGGTTGTCGAGGAAGCGCGTGAACTGCTCGCGCAGAGCCAGTGCGTGGTGTGCGGATTCGTGCAGGAGCAGCTCGTACATGCGCAGGGGGTCGGCGGCTTCCTCCACCTCGGCGTACACGACGCCGAAGGTGCTCTGGATGGTGGCCGAGCGCAGGGGGCCCTGAGCGAACACGAGATAGTGCACCAGCGTGTTGTGCTCGGCCCATGCCTGGGGCCAGGAGACGCGAAGCGCCTGACGGGCCAGTTCCAGCGCGGTGCTCACCTGGTGGGGAAGCTCGGTGACAACGGTCCCGACTTCTTCCTCGCCCCAGTTCAGCGAGCGCAGGACTTCCTGGAGTCCGTCGCGCAGCCACAGCGGGTCGTGAGGGCCGTCGTACACCGCGGTCGGCGCGAGTTCGGCAGCGGCCTGGAGCCGACGGGCGGTCTCGGCGGGATCAGTGCCGGGGGTGCCCTTGTACACGGAGTACACGGTGGCCGGCGCGAGCCGTCGGGTGTGACGGACGAGGTCGTCCATGTGCAGCCGCTGGGCCTCCTCGATCTGGTTCACGGCTCGGCGGGCGAGGCTGCGGTGGTAGGTCGCAGCGAGCCTCCCGGTCGCGCCCGTGTCGATACCGACCGAGCGCACTTGCTCGGCAAGATCAGCGGGTATCGCCTTCACTGGTCCTCCTTCTCGGCTTTCTTCTCTCCGATCCCGTCTTGGTCTGCGACGAGCTGGGGCGGGACCTTGTGTCAGGTCCCGCCCCGGGGCTGCTGCCCGCACCTCGGGCAGCTCTCAGACGTGCGGCCTGTGCCGGAGCCGGGCTCCGTTCACGCTCTGAGCGAGCCCGTCCCCTGGTGGTCGCGCCACCGGGGACGGCGACCGCTGCCGTTCAACAGCTGAATGCTCAGGCGAGGCGCGGCTCGGTGTAGGTGAAGGAGGTCTCCGCCGTCTCGAGCTCGATCTCGACGTCGAGGTCCGCAGCGACCTTCGTCTCGACCTGGTCCTGGATCTGGGCGACCTGGGTCTCGTTGTTCTCAGCCATTTTCTGCTCCTTTATCGGGGCCCGCCGTTCGGGCTTGATGAAATAATCCAATACAGCCGCAGGTGCCGAGTAGTCGTGTGAGAACACGACTTGACAAGTGGCTCGCTTGATGAATGCTTTTCCGTCTCGCTGCTCCTCGCCGCCGACCCCGCACGGAAGCCGAGGCACCCGCCCCAGGTCAGAGGCCTGAGGCTTGTTTGTTGTCCAGGCCTCCTGCAGGCTCTCGCGCCAGACCCGTGCCAGATGGTGCGGGATCCGGGCCCAAGAGGCCACGAATTGCCCCCCATTGACCGTGGATAGCCGCAGGCGCCCACATGGCTAGGTACATTTCAAGCGCCCTGCACCACATGAATTCACACTGGAGCATTGGACTATGTCGCGAATTGCACCCAGGCTTGGGTATTGAAGGAGCCCCTGACACAGCCATCCATGGGGTCCGGGCCAGAGTGCCCGCGACGGCCGCGTAACACCCGCCGCCGCTCGTAGCCGGGGCTGGCGTACGTCGCCCCGGTGCATGCAAGCCCCCCAGCCGTTCGCGTGACGCTCTGACCACATTGCGTACACGCGAAGTGCGCCTTAGCCACGACATGGCAGGCCGGGGATAATCGCGGCATGTCATCAACGCCCGGCATCTCGGAGCTGCGCCGCGACAGGTACGCCCGACGGCAGCCCGCAGAGCTGGCCGAGCTCGCGGGCCCCGCCCACGGTACGGTCGCGCTCCCCGTCCACCTGGCGTGGTCCGGCCTGACCCGGTTCGACCTCGACCAGCCCCGGCTGCGGATGAGCTACTACCGCATCGTCCTGGCCGAAGGCATGCACGGCGACCTGGTGCGCTACCTCAACCACAGCCTGCTCATCAGCCTGTGGCCCGTACTCCGTACGCTGATCAGCCGCGACCTCCGCGACGTCTGGGAGGACGCCTTCCCCGAGCCGGCCTCCGCCGCCCGGCCTGCCGCGTGAACCTCACCGACCTGCACCGCCGCCTGCTGGCCGACGTACTCGCCGTCGGCGGGGACTACCCGCTCGCACTCACCGGGGGCTACGCCGTACAAGCCCACGGCCTGGTCAGCCGGCTCAGCCGTGATCTCGACGTCGCCACCGAGAACCCCGACCCCATGGCAGACATCGCCGCCACCGTCCGGACCGGCCTGGAAAGCTCGGCTGGCTGGTACGAGCGAACGCCACCCGCCGCGGCGTGTGCCATATCGTACGTCGGCGGCCTTACCGGGCAATGTGGTTCCGACCACAGACCTGGACGCCAGGTGCCCGTCAGGCTCCGGAAGTGGTGCCTCGGCTTCCCGCATGGACTCGTACGACGCGCATGACGTGCTGTTTCATGAGATTGATCATCGGGGCTGCCTGCCCACAGCAATGGCTGGCCGGCGTGACGGGCTCGATGGCCAGGGTCCAGGTGAGTCGCGAGCCGCCAGGGGTGGGTTCGACGATCCAGTCCTCCGCCACACGGCGCAGACCGGGAAGGGACGCCTCGACGGCGGCGTACGTACAACGCTTTCCGTCATCCCAGCGGAAGAACCGTTCACGGGCGGTGAGCACTCTCAGCAGCGTGACGTCACGCACCGTACCGGTCAACGGCGGCAGTGAATCCCACGATTACCCAGAGGCGCTCAGCAGGGGCCGCGGTCTCGACCGAGTGCACATAGCGGAAGGGCGCGGACTTCAGAAATGCATCTCCGCTTTCGGTGAGCGGATACCAACGGCCAAGCATGGGAATCAGTCTCCGCCCAGTTGACTCAGAATGAGGCGGATGGCACCGGATCCGGCGAGAGCGAAGACACTGGCCCATCAATGCTCGGCAACAGGACCGCGATCACCAGAATTATACCTGTGCCGACCATTTGCCACGGGCACCAGATTTCCGTACCTGCGCACCGGGCAGGCGCCATTTCCGCATTTCGTCGGTCCCCCGTGGTGGGGCTACCGAGGGAACCTGCGGGATGGGCCCCGGACTCCTGCCTCGGACACCAGCCGCAAACCCGATCATCCGACCGTCAGCCTCGGTGGCCCGTCCGGGCGGCAAACCACCCCGGACGGCAGAGTCACCGATGGTGCAGAATTGCGATCATGAAGTCACCGTGAACCACTCATTACATGATCAGACACGCGATACGCACGCTCTGCACCGCCACCCTCGTGGCCGCTCCCCTCGCCCTGACCGCGACGCCTGCACAAGCCCTGACTTCATGTACGGTCAACGGCCGGCCCGTGTCCGGTACGACCGTCACCGGTACTGCCGGCCCCGACTACATCAGCTGCGGCGCCCTTGCCGTGGGCGATAGCGTCGGCGGCTTGGGCGGGAGCGACTACATCGTCATCAACGGCATCGTTGCCGGCACCGTCGACGGCGGCGCCGGCGGCGACTCCATCACGGCCAACGCCGGTACCACGGCGACCGGCAGGATCCTGGGCGGCGCCGACGGCGACTTCATCTTTGTCGGCCCGAACGCCGGCATTGTCGACGGCGGACTCGGGTCGGACTTCTGCAGAGTCGCTTCCGGTAATCCCCCCATCAACTGCTGACCAGCAACGGGTTCGTTGGGCCGGCCAACTGCGACGCCCAGAGTGGCCAGCCAGCGTGCCACAAACGCGGCGGCCACCCGGCCCGCTACCCCCGCTCGGCGCATTCCGTCACCTCCGCAGCCGCATTTCGTCGGTCCCCCTTGTTGTAGAAGAAGAAGTCCGCGTCGCTGCGCACCTTCCCGTCAGGTCCAGCAGCAGGACGGACACATCCGCATCCCCGTCTCCCGCCGCGCTGCTCCACGACAGGCTCAGACCACCGAAGCGGTGTCCTCGCTGAGACGCCGGTGCGGGCAGGAATCGGCTGATCGAGGGGAGTTCAGGCGTAGGCGTCCTCGACGGCGACTCGTCGCACTGTACGCAGCGTCGGCCGGAGGCTGTCCAGATCGGTCGAGCCCAGAGCGAGGCGGATCGCCTGCGGTGTGTGCATCGAGGTGGTGAACGGCTCGGCCGTGGTTACCGAGATGTGCTGACGGGCGAGGGTGGCGGTCAGGCGGTCGGCGCGTGCGTCGTCGGGCAGCGGCAGCCAGGTGAAGTAGGAGGAGGGGTGGCTGATGAGTGGTAGGCCTGCCAGCTCTTGTCCGGCGAGTGCTTGGCGGGCCTTGGCGTCGTCTCGTTTCTGCGCTTCCAAGTGGTCCACCGTGCCGTCATCGAGCCAGCGGCAGGCGATCGCGGTGGTGAGGGCCGGGGTGTTCCAGGTGGTCGCCCGGATCGCGCGTTCGAGCGAGGGCACCGCGGATGGCGGGGCGACGACGAAGCCGACCCGGAGGCCGGTGGCGATGCTCTTGGACAGTCCTGAGACGTAGACGGTGATGTCCGGCGCGGTCGCGGCCAGAGGCGGGGGAGGGTCCTCGACCAGGTAGGCGTAGGAGGCGTCTTCGATGATGAGCGGACCGTGCTCTCGGGCGATCTTGATCAGGCGGGTTCGGTCGGTTGCCGGCATGACCCAGCCCAGAGGGTTGTGCAAGGTGGGCATGGTGTAGATCGCGCGCACAGGGCGGGTCGCGCACAGCTTCTCGAGGGCATCGAGATTGGGCCCGTTTGCGGTTACGGGAATGGGCTCCAGGTCGAGATGAAAGGCATGCGCGAGCACCTTGAAGCCCGGGTAGGTGAGTGCGTCGACCGCGACGACGTCGCCGGCGTTGAGCGAGGCCATGACGGTGATGGCCAGGCCGTGCTGCGCACCGTTGACGATGAGGATCCGGTCCGCGTCAGTGGTGATTCCCCGGCGCCTCAGGTGCCGTGCGATCGAGGCTCTGTCCTGGGGACGCCCCCGATGTGGCTGGTAGCGCAGCAGCGAGTCGATATCACCGGAGGTGGCCAGCTCTCGCAGGGCCTGCCGAAGGAGATCGGCTTGCCCGGGCAGCGACGGATAGTTGAAGTTGAGGTCGACCGCGTCCGTGGCGACGACCTGCTGATCGATGCCGTGACCGGCGGGAACCGCGATGTCACGCACGAACGTCCCGCGGCCCTGTTCCCGGCTCACCAGGCCCATCGTTTCCAGCTCGGCGTACACCCGGGTCGCGGTCACCACGGCGATGCCCTCACGGGCGGCGAGCCCGCGGTGTGTCGGCAGCCGCACGCCCGCGGCGAGCCGCCCGGTCCGGATGTCGGATGCGAGCGCGTCGACCAGGATTTTGTACCGCGAGGCTGCCATGCGCCGAATTGTACGCATGACAATTCTTTGACTGTCCTGTTCGTGGGTCCTTACCGTCAAGACCCACCACCCATCCACCCACGCGGAAGGACAGCCGCCGTGCACATCGCCATCCTCACCTTCGAGGGCTACAACGAGCTCGACTCCCTGATCGCGCTCGGTGTGCTCAACCGCATCAGGACCGACGACTGGCGCGTCACCATCGCCACCCCCAGCCCCAAGGTGACGTCGATGAACGGGGTGGTCATCGAACAGATGTCCACCCTTGAGGAGGCGTGCGCCGCTGACGCCGTCATCGTCGGCAGTGGCATCGCCACCCGCGAGGTCGTCGAAGACCCTGCGATCATGAACACCCTGCGCCGCCTGGACCCCTCACGCCAGCTCATCGCGGCACAGTGCTCCGGCGCGCTCGTACTGGCCAAGCTCGGCCTGCTCAACGACATCCCCGCCTGCACCGACCTGATCACCAAGCCCTGGGTCGTCGCCGCCGGCGTCGAGGTACTCAACCAGCCCTTCTACGCCAAGGAGAACATCGCCACCGCCGGCGGCTGCCTGGCCTCGCACTACCTCGCCGCCTGGATCATCGCCCGCCTCGAGGGCAACGACGCCGCCGAAAGCGCGCTGCACTATGTCGCCCCGGTCGGCGAGAAGGAGGAATACATCGAGCGCGCCTGGCGCAACATCACCCCCTACCTGCCCGCTCCCACACCGACGCTCGTCTGAAAAACCACCAGTCGCAAGCGGCGACCGGCCAGGAAGCCACGCCCCCGGAGGCCGGCCGGTCGCTCGCGGCCGTTCCGTACCGCGGCGGGCTTCCCACCGGGATACCGACCGATCCGACGATCTACCGCCTCTGTGAGGCGCTGCAGGTCTATGGCCCGGCTTTGAAAGAGCTGATCCACGAGCAGTTCGGCGACGGGATCACGAGCGCGATCAACTTCAAGCTGGACATCGGGCGCGCGGCCCACGACGGGGCTTCTGCCCTACAACTGGCCCAGTGAGCTTCTTCAGCGTTGCCGCTCCAGGGTGAGGACGGCTTTGGCGATTGACGTCATGCGGTTGGGGCTGCATCGGGATCTGCGGAAGATCCGCCAGGACTTCAGCCGTGCGACGCCGCGTTCGACCGGTGCCCGCGCCGCGGCCAGCGCCTCGTTGAGGGTCTTTTCGGTGGGGGTGAGTTCCTGCAGGGGCCTGCGCTTGATGCCGGTGGTCAGCCAGGGGCCGGCGCCCTGGTAGGCGAGATCGGCCAGGATGGGGACGCCCTGCCGCTCGCAGATGCGGATGATCTTGTGGGTGCGGGCGGCGGTCAGGTCGTGGGCTCGGCCCGGCAGCGCGGGTGGGAGCCACAGCAGCCGGCCGTCCGGATCGGTGACCACCTGCACGTTCACCCCGTGGCGGCGGTGCTTGGCCGAGTAGTCGGCCCGACTGTCGCGGACCCTGTCGCACTCGGCGAGCGTACCGTCCAGCAGGACGAACTCGGGATCTGCCTCGCGCAGGACCTTCAGCAGACCCGGCGCCCGTTCAGAAAGCAGGCCGATGACCGTGCTGGTGTAGGCGTGGGCGGTGGACTCGCTGATCCCGAACCCGGCAGCGATCTTCGCCAGGGTGGTGTGCTCTCGCAGATAGACCAGTGCCACCATCGCGCGCTGGGACGGGCGGAGCTTGCAGCGCCGATCACCCTCGCGGGTGACGATCAGCATGGTGACCCACTCCACGAGCCCGTGGGGCAGGTCGAGTGCGGCAGGATAGATAGCCAACGAGGCCCCCGAGCAGCGTGATTGAGACGTCAGACATCTCGATCAACAGCCCGGAGGCCTCGCCCGTTGCGGCTCACGGCCATCACCCGATCGGTGGCCACCTCGAAGAAGCCCACTGCTATCGTCCGCCGGGTGACTCGTGATGAGGCAATCCTCGACTCGGTCCCGTCGGCGTAGGGCAGTTCACGTGCGTCCGAGCGGGTGGGCGTGATCGTCGCCAGGCCGTCGCGCTCGGCGCGGCACATCACATGGTCGAGCATCTCCTGCTGGATGTCGAGCACATCGAGCCGTCCCTCCGGCCCGAGCTGCGGGGCGACGTGCAGCGACTGCAGGCCGGTCCCCGGGCCGATCTTCAGCATCCGCTCCCCCGGTCGCGGCCGCAGTACGGCGTCCATCCTGCCGGCGGTCAGGAACGGCAACGGCACGTCGAGCAGGCCGCGTTGGGCGTACGGATAGGGCGCTGTGTCGCCCAGCCACCAGGCGGCGGCCAACGCGGCGCCCGCGCCGGCGGCGACCGCCCAGCGGGTCCGGGCCGGGATCGGGGCGACGGGGGCGGTGGTGATGCGGTGCATGGTGTTCTCCGGTGGATCGATTCGGTCCGTGGTACGTAGTCGGGCGGTCGGCGTCACGCGGGCCGGCTCAGCGTCCGCAGCGCCAGCCGGCCGCACAGCGCGGCGAGCGGCAGCTCGGCGCCGAGCGCCATGGCGACCGCGGTGGCGAAGTCGCCGCCCGGGGCCGCGGTCGTGGTGTCGAACCAGGCGTCCACCACAAGCAGCGTCGCGGTCGCGGCGGCTGCCAGGGCGTGCCGCCGGTCGCCGCGGGCGGCGAGGAGGCCGGTGGCGATCAGGCCGAGCGCCTCCAGCGCGTCGAGCCCGACCCAGGCGACTGGCCAGTGCGCCGCGGTCGCGGTGGCCGGCAGGCCGGTGGCCAGCACGTACAGCCACGGCAGCAGGGCGAGCCCGCAGGCGACCAGCAGCCACCCGGCCCGCCGCATGCCCCGCGCCGGGCGCGGCTCCTCCGCCTCTTCGTGGAGCGGGATGACCTCGGCGCGGTCGAAGCCCTCGGCACCGGCCAATTCGTCATTGCGCAACACCAGTTGACGCATCGTCTTCCCCCGCTCCCCGCCGGCTCTCCCCTTCACGTGCTCCACCCTCCGCCGCACACGGGGGCGCCGTCAGTCACGCAGGGTTCCGACCCGGGGTGGAGATAAGTGCACCCCCGAACCGGGCGGGAGCGTCATGGCACGGGGATGGCCTGCGGCTTACCGTTTGACGCATGCAACTCACGACGTGGCTGCAGCTGGTGCTGGGCCGGCCGTTCCGCAGGGCGGGACACCGGACCGCGCTCGTCGCCGCCGGCCTGCCGCTCCACCTCGCCGTGGTGCCACTGTGGCTCTGGCTGCTCGGCACGATGGCGGCGTTGGTGCCGGCCGTGACTCCGCTGCCCGTGCTGCTCACGCTCGTGGTGACACCCCTGCTGACCGTCGGGCAGCGGCGGCGCTACCGGGCGCTCGTCGGCAAGGACCTCCCGCGCCCCGCCGTACCCGGGCCGGGACGCAACTGGAAGTCGGCGGTGCGCCGGCTGACCGGCCGGGCCTTGTGGCGGCAGGTCTGCTACCACGCCGTGGCGGGTCCGCTGCTCGCCGTCCTGGACCTCGCCGTCCTCGCCGTCTGGGCCGCCGCTCTCGTGGCCGCCTCCATCTACGTGTGGATCTGGGCGCTGCCCCCGCAGTGGCGGGTCACCGACCTCGGGTACACCACGCAGGCCGCGTACATCACCGCTGGCGGCCTCGCCCTGCTGTTCCTCGGGCCCCGGCTGACCGGCGCTCTGGTGCGGCTGGACACCCGGGCGGCCGAGGTCCTGCTCGGCCCCAGCCGCACGGAGAAGCTGGCCCGCCGGGTAGCCGACCTCGCCGAGAGCCGGGCCGGTGTGCTCGACGCCGCCGACGCCGAGCGGCGGCGGATCGAGCGCGACCTGCACGACGGCGCACAGCAGCGCCTCGTCTCACTCGCCGTCAACCTGGGCCTGGCCAGGTCCACCCTCGGCGACCTGCCGGAGGACGCCCGCAAGGTGATCGACGAGGCGCACCGCGAGGCGAAGGAGGCGATCGCCGAGCTGAACAACCTGGTGCGCGGCCTGCATCCGGCCGTCCTTGAGGACCGCGGCCTCGACGCCGCGCTGTCCGGGGTCGCCGCCCGCCTCCCGATCCCGGTGCGCGTGGCGGTGGACCTGCCGCAGCGCCCCTCACCCACGGTCGAGGCCGTCGCGTACTTCGTGGTCTCCGAAGCCCTGACGAACGTGGTCAAACACGCCCAGGCGACCCGGGCGGACGTGACCGTGGAGCGGATCGGGGAGACACTGCTGGTGGTCGTCGCGGACGACGGCGCGGGCGGCGCGGATCTCGCGGCGGCCGGCGGTGGCACCGGGCTCGCCGGGCTCGCCAAGCGCGTCGCGTCCGTCGACGGCACGTTTTCCTGCCGCAGCCCCGCCGGGGGCCCGACCGTCATCACCGTGGAGCTGCCGTGCGCGCCGTGATCGCCGAGGATTCCCTCTTGCTGCGCATCGGCGTGGTCAAGGTGCTGGAGGCGGCCGGCTTCGAGATGTGCGCGCAAGTCGCCGACGCAGAAGGGCTGCTGGCGGCCGTCGAGGAGCACCAGCCCGACATCGCCGTGGTCGACGTGCGCATGCCGCCCGGCTTCACCGACGAGGGAGTGCGCGCCGCGCTGGTGATCCGCCGCCAGTACCCGCGTACCGCCGTGCTCCTGCTGTCGCAGTACGTGGAGGAGCGGTACGCGGCCGATCTGCTCGCCGCCAACACCTCGGGCGTCGGCTATCTGCTCAAGCAACGCGTCGCCGACGTCGAGGAGTTCGCCGAGGCGGTACGCCGGGTGGCGGCCGGCGGCACCGCGCTCGACCCGCAGGTCGTCGCGCAGCTGCTGGTGCGCCGGCACAGCGATCCGCTCGACCGGCTGACGCCGCGCGAGCGGAAGGTGCTGGAGCTGATGGCGGGCGGCCGGTCCAACTCCGGCGTCGCCGCCGAGCTGGTGGTGAGCGAGAGCGCGGTCGCCAAGCACATCAACAGCATCTTCACCAAGCTCGACCTGCCCAAGGCCGACGCCGACCACCGCCGAGTCCTGGCGGTGCTGCGCTTCCTGGGCGTTGTGACCGCATAGTGCGCGATCACGCCCGCATGCCCAGTCGACAACGGTGCTGATCGCCAATTGGTGGGGAATGCGGCGCCTTCGGACACGTGCTCTTCACCAGGCTTTGCCGCGGTGGGCGTCGAAGGCGGTGGCCGTCGTGCGCAGGGCCAAGGCATGGGTGGGGCCGGTCAGCGCTGGTGTATTCGCAGTGGGCTTCTTCGAGGTGGCCACCGATCGGGTGATGGCCGTGAGCCGCAACGGGCGAGGCCTCCGGGCTGTTGATCGAGATGTCTGACGTCTCAATCACGCTGCTCGGGGGCCTCGTTGGCTATCTATCCTGCCGCACTCGACCTGCCCCACGGGCTCGTGGAGTGGGTCACCATGCTGATCGTCACCCGCGAGGGTGATCGGCGCTGCAAGCTCCGCCCGTCCCAGCGCGCGATGGTGGCACTGGTCTATCTGCGAGAGCACACCACCCTGGCGAAGATCGCTGCCGGGTTCGGGATCAGCGAGTCCACCGCCCACGCCTACACCAGCACGGTCATCGGCCTGCTTTCTGAACGGGCGCCGGGTCTGCTGAAGGTCCTGCGCGAGGCAGATCCCGAGTTCGTCCTGCTGGACGGTACGCTCGCCGAGTGCGACAGGGTCCGCGACAGTCGGGCCGACTACTCGGCCAAGCACCGCCGCCACGGGGTGAACGTGCAGGTGGTCACCGATCCGGACGGCCGGCTGCTGTGGCTCCCACCCGCGCTGCCGGGCCGAGCCCACGACCTGACCGCCGCCCGCACCCACAAGATCATCCGCATCTGCGAGCGGCAGGGCGTCCCCATCCTGGCCGATCTCGCCTACCAGGGCGCCGGCCCCTGGCTGACCACCGGCATCAAGCGCAGGCCCCTGCAGGAACTCACCCCCACCGAAAAGACCCTCAACGAGGCGCTGGCCGCGGCGCGGGCACCGGTCGAACGCGGCGTCGCACGGCTGAAGTCCTGGCGGATCTTCCGCAGATCCCGATGCAGCCCCAACCGCATGACGTCAATCGCCAAAGCCGTCCTCACCCTGGAGCGGCAACGCTGAAGAAGCTCACTGAGCCTTTTCGGTGCGGCCACTGATCGGGGGAGGGTGTCGGTGTCCGCTACGCACGAGGCTCCCGTGCCGTTGAGGGAGGCGTTCGAAGTCTCAACTCACCTGCGCAGGAGCCCTGTTGGTTTTCCGGGTGTTGTCCGCGGCGCGGGCACCAGCTGAGCGCGGCGTCGCACGACTGAAGTCGTGGCAGCTATGGATGCATCGTTGACGTTTGGCGCCGCGCATTGGCACTACGCCACAAGGATTTCGGGACTAACTCCGTACAATTTCCCCAACGGCGGCTTTCGCATTCCGAGGGGAGGGCGGCAGGCTTGCGATTTTCTCGACCATTTCGGTGACCCACTGAGGGTCGCCGAGCCTTGTAGCACGGCCGGATTCCACTACCTGCTTGAAGAACTCTTCTGCCAGATGAATCTCACGCCTGTCATACTTCCTGGCAGCGTGCGTAAAATCCGCGCTCCAGTCCTCGTAAGGATGGCGCAGCGTCGCAGCAAGGTAGGCTTCCCCTCCGCCGATACGCAAGATTCCCGTGAGGGCGAGGGCGATGTCCGTCACCTTCGCGAGTACTTTTGAGTTTCCAAGCCGACTGGGCTGGACCGATAGGTGAAGGTTCATGAACCGAGACCAGGGAATGACTTCGGTCTCCGTTCCACCCACCCAGCAGCTGATGCCCTGCCCCTGGAGCTTCAGGTACCTGCTCTGGCGACCTGAAGGATCACCGACGATCCACTCGCCTGCGACGAGTTCCAAGGGACCTAGTTGACGATGCATGATCACCGGTCACCGATCCATTGCCATGCCGCGTGACGCCCTCGAAGTATACGCTTCGAGGACCCTGCTCAATTCCATGTCGCGTGTCAGTCCGTGGCGGAGTCCACGGAATTTATTGAATGCGTAGTCGATGGCGAGACCCCTTGCGAATCTTCGCCACTTCCTATGCCTGATGTGGCGCTGAAATATACCATTGCCGTATCCGCCCTTAAAGACAGATGCCCCAAAGGCTATTCCGCCCGCAATGGCGCATCCCACGCCTGCGGTGAAGGTGCATACTCCGATTGACGCGTAGCCTGCGAATATCGCAATGCCTTTCCTGTGGCTGACTGCCCAATGGTGAGCCTTCCTGATACCACGCCACACCTACCTCGCCCATCGCGGTTGACCACAGAACTGACTTTCCTCGTCGTGCCAGACCCCGACCGCCCGAACCATCCTCAGATCCGTCGAGTCACTCCTGCCGGGCCGCTGCCAGACCTTACTCACCACGAGCGGGCAGCTCCACCCGATCCCCAATGGGCGGCGTACTGACGGGCCACCTCCTCTACCTCCTGCGGTAGTCGCGGACTTTCCCCGCGCGGTTGTCCCCCGACCGACGGGAAACTCCAGATTTCGAGATCTGCCCACCTCGCATAATGCGGCGGTATTTCCTTCTCTCCAGGCGCATGGTTCTTCCCAGGCCGGGCAGACGACCGCCGGACAGCCACCCATATCCGCACCTTCCCGGATCCGTCATTCTCGAAAACGAAGCACAGACAGTGTGCACGGGAGGATGAGGGGTATTCGACCTACCGAGCGATGCCCGCGGAAATATCGGGCCAGCTTTCTTGATATTCGCGTACCACAACGGAAGGGCTTTCATGACCGACGGCGTGTGGGATTATCAGGAAGAGTCGGGTCACAAGGCAGGGACGGACCTGACGGGATTCAAGGTCGAGGCGAGGGACGGCAGCATAGGCAAGGTCGACAAGCACTCCGAGGACGTCGGCGCCGCGCACATAGTCGTCGACACCGGCATGTGGATCTTCGGCAAGCATGTGCTGCTGCCCGTCGGCACGATCTCGTCCATCGACGTCGCGGAGCAGAGGATCCACGTCGACCGCACCAAGGAGGAGATCAAGGACTCCCCCGAGTTCGACAAGGACAGGCACACCGGCGACGCCGGCTACCACGAGCGGGTCGCCGGCTACTACGGGACGCCCCACGCCTGACCCGCGCTCCGTACGAACGCGGTGGCCGACATCGGGGTTCGCCGGTGCCGGCCACGCGCTGGGCCCGACTGGAGGGAGGGTGAGCGGATGGTCATCATGGATTCTCTGACCGGCACTGTGGCTCAGGCCCGCCGGGCCGTGACCGCGTTCGTGGCCCGGGTCTGCCCATGGGCCGACCTGGACGCCGTGATCCTGGTCGTCTCCGAGCTGGTCACCAACGCCGTCCGGCACACCACCGGTTGGTGGCAGCTGAGCATGGAAGGATCCCCCGACCGCCTCACCGTTGCCGTCGACGACTCCAGCCACACCCTGCCGGCCTGCCGTCCCCGCAGCGTGCACCACGACGGTGGCGGCCTGGGATGGCACGTGGTCCGCACCCTCGCCTCACGCGTGGAGATCACCGAGCATCCCGCCGGCAAGACGATCCGCGCCATGTGGCTGCGCCCGGTGCCGGACGTCACGCCCGCGTGAGCATCCCGGCCCGCAGGGTCGCCGGGATCCGCGTCTCCGCGCCGAAGCGCATCCGCAATATCCTGCGGTCGCGCCGCGCCAAGTGCGACGGCGGCTCGGGCCCCGGCGACTCCCGAACCGTGCGACGCTTGACACAGACCCGCATGAGTCGCACATCCACGGCAGGAGCAGCAGTCATGCGCACCAGGAACAGCGAGACCAAGGCCATCCAGCAGATCTCCGAGCGGCTGAAGTCCTGCTACACCACTACCGAACCGGCCACGGTTGACGCAGCGGTCAGGACAGCCCGGGACAACCGCCTCGAGTCCCGGATTCGCGACTACGTGCCCATCTTCATCGAACGCCAGGCCCGCACCACGCTCGACGCCTCAGGAGAACACCGTCAGTCCCCTCGGGACCAGTGACGCCACGTCCCGCATCCGTTTGTCGCTGAGCGTGGCTGCGGCGTAGCCCTAGGCTCGGGGCATGGCGCGCACCCGGCTGTACCGCAACGGCACCCTGGTCCTGGAAGACTTCCCCGCCGACGACATCTCCGAGCACCTCGCCGATCCGTCGTCGGTGGTGTGGCTGGACCTGCTCCGGCCCGGGCCGGAGGAATTCGCCATGGTCGGCCGGGAGTTCGGGATCCACGAACTGGCCCTGGAGGACGCCGCGCACCAGGGGCAGCGTCCGAAACTCGACCGCTACCGCACCCATGAGTTCCTCAGCGTCTACGCCGTCACCATCGACCCGGACAGCGCGGCCCTGTCCACCAGCGAGATCTCCGCCTTCCTCACCACCCAGGCGATGATCACCGTCCGCAAGGACGACGGGTTCCCTGTCGAGGACGTCGTCGCCCGCTGGGACCAGAGCCCGGACCTGGCCGGGCACGGCGTCGGATTCCTGCTGCACGGCCTGCTGGACCACGTCGTCGACGGGCACTTCGCCGCGGTACAGCAACTCGACGACAGCATCGAGGGGCTTGAGGACCTGCTCTTCGAAGAAGGACGACGGCAGATCCGGACCGTGCACCGGCGCCTGTACGCACTGCGCAAATCCCTGGTCCGCCTGCGCCGCGTGGTCCTTCCGATGCGTGAGGTCGTCAACACACTGATGCGCCCCGGCCTCCACGTGGTCACCGAGCC
This sequence comes from Streptomyces sp. NBC_01537, assembly GCF_045040445.1. Lineage (NCBI taxonomy): Bacteria > Bacillati > Actinomycetota > Actinomycetes > Kitasatosporales > Streptomycetaceae > Streptomyces > Streptomyces sp. NBC_01537. The sequence goes on from NZ_CP109392.1 coordinate 4,536,866, forward strand.
GCTCCTGCCGTACTACCAGGACGTCTACGACCACGTGCTGCGCGCCACCGAACAGACCGAGTCCGTGCGGGACATGCTGGAGTCGGCCATGGAGACGAACCTGTCGGTGCAGTCCAACCACATGAACCTGATCATGAAAAAGGTCACCAGCTGGGCCGCGATCATCGCCGTTCCCACCGCCATCACCGGCTTCTACGGGCAGAACCTCCCCTATCCCGGCTTCGCCCACCAGTCGGGATTCATCGCCTCCACCGCCGCCATCGTGATCCTCTCCGTGCTGCTGTACGTCACCTTCAAACGCAAGGACTGGCTGTGACGGCCGTGGAGCCGGCGTCGCGGCCCGGCACCGCCGTGTAAACATCCTGATCGCTCTCCTCCGGGCCGACCAACCGACCGGCCCCGGGACTACGCTGCTGTTCGGACGTCCCAGACCCCGACGGCCAGTTGCTGCTTGGCACACATGCCGCGAAAAGCGGCATCCCCGAGGGGAACCGGCTGGGTCCTACGCCCCGGAACACCGGCTGCTGGATAGGTCATTCACCTGCCACCCAACAGTGCGACCGCACCGGCAAACCCGGCCGGTCCCGTGAACCGAGGCGCCATGCCCACGACCGTCCCACCCGCCCTGCACGTCTTACGGCACGACAGACGCAGCCACGCACTGATCGCCCTGTCCGGCGAGATCGACCTGGACACAGCACCCCTGCTCGGCGCCACGCTCGAGCGGTGCCTGCACGACGGCATCCGCGCCATCGACGTGGACCTCACCCACGTCACCTTCTGCGACTGCAGCGGCCTCAACGCCTTCCTCTACGCCGCACTGCGCACCGCCGGAACCGGCGGATACCTGCGCCTCCACTACCCCAGCCCGGCCGTGGAGCAGCTCTTCGCCGTCACCGGCAGCGGATCCCTCTTCCTCAGCCTTCCCGACCCCCTCGCCGACACCGCGCCGGGCCACCAGACGCCGGACCAGCGCACTGCGGTCGCACTCGCCTTCAGCGGAGGTGCGGTGTGGTGAACCGCAGGGTGCGCCTGCGCGGGCTGAGCCGCTGGCAGGCCGAGCACCTGCGGGAGGACCTGGCGGACCTGTACGTGGAGTCCTGTGCCACGGCGTCCGGTTGGGAGCATCGCGGCCGGAAGGACTTCCTCCACCGTCTGGCGGGCGACCTCCGGCACCCGGGGTTCGCCATGCTGGTCGCGGAGTCGCCGGCACTGGAGTCGCCGGCGCTGGAGTCGCCGGCGCTGGTCGGGTTCGCGTCCGGATTCCCCGTGCGGCGCGACGGCGACTGGTGGAGCGGGTTCCGTAGCGTACTTCCGCAAGAGGTCGGACAGTTCGCCACGTCCGGGCGGGTCTTCGCGATCACCGGCATGGTGGTCCATCCCACCGTGCGGAACCGCGGCCTGGCCGGGCGTCTGCAGGAGCGGCTCTTCGCCGACCAGCGGGCGTCGCTCGGCGCGACCCTGGTGGGCCGGGCCAATCGTGCGGCCTGTGCCGGGTTCCGGTCGTGGGGATGGCGCGACATCGGCGTGGTCTACCGGCCGCCGGGCCCCACCGTGTTGCGGGCGCTGGTCCTTCCCCTCGCAGAGCGCACGGATTCAACAGCCTCAGGGAGAGCAGGGATGATGAGCCGGCAGGATCACCCGACGACCGACCGGGCGGCAGGTGTGCCCGGTGACGGCTGGTAGCCGGTCGGCCCGGATCCAGGGGCTGGTGGCCGAGCAGGCGGCCCGCCGAGGCGCGCGGGTCGGCGTGGTGGATGTGTGTGCCGCGGCGGTGGCGGCGTTGCCGGTCGGCGGGGCCGGGGTGTCGGCGATGTCCCGGACCGCCGTCAGCCACCCCCTGTGCAGCACCGACGACGTCAGCGAGCAGCTGGAGGAACTGCAGCTCACGCTCGGCGAGGGACCATGCGTGGATGCCTTCGCCCTCGGGCTGGCCGTTCTGACGCCCGACCTGCGGACCGATGAAGCATTCGCACGCTGGCCCGTGTTCGCCCCCGCCGCCACCGAGGCCGGCGCCGGGGCGGTCTTCGCGTTCCCCCTGCAGATCGGGGCGATCAGCCCCGGCGTCCTCGACATGTACGCCACCTCGCCGGGTGGACTGGACACCGAAGAGCTGGCCGATGCGATGGCCTTCGCCGACACAGCCACCCTGGTACTGCTCGATGCCGGGACCGACGGGCCGCACGACGGAGGCCTGGCGGACCTGGGCGGGTACCGGGCCGAGATCGACCAGGCCACCGGCATGCTCACCGAACAACTCGGCGTCGGCCTCGAAGAGGCCTTCGTCCGGCTGCGCGCCCACGCCTACGCCCATGGCCGCCGCCTCGCCGACGTGGCCGCCGACGTGGTCGCCCGCCGTCTCCGCTTTCCCCCGGACACGGGCACAGACCGGAGCGACGATGACAACTGACCGCACGTCCCGCCCCTCCCCGACGGAACCAGTCCCACCAAAAGGATGTGCACGATGAACCAGCAGCTCCTTTCCAGGACGTTCGTCGAACTGGCGGACAACCTCGTCGCCGACTTCGACCTGATCGACTTCCTGCGCCTGCTCACCGACCGCTGCGTGGACATGCTCGATGTCAGCGCCGCCGGCGTGCTCCTCGCCGACCTCAACGGGGAACTCCGCGTGATGGCCGCCTCCGACGAGCGCGTACGCCTGCTGGAGCTCTTCCAGCTCCAGAACGACGAAGGCCCCTGCCTGGAGTGCTTCCACCACGGCACCCCCGTCACCGTCCCCGACCTGGCCACCGAGACCGACCGCTGGCCGCGCTTCGTCGCACAGGCCCACCAAAGCGGCTACGCGGCGGTCCAAGCCCATCCGATGCGGCTGCGCAACGAGGTCGTCGGCGCCCTCAACCTCTTCCGCACCAGCACCGGCCCCTTCAATCCGGTCGACACCCCCATCGCACAGGCCATGGCCGACGTCGCCACCATCAGCCTCCTGCAACAGCGCTCCACCCACCGCAGCAACGTCCTCAACGAACAGCTGCAGACTGCCCTGAACAGCCGCGTGCTGATCGAACAGGCCAAGGGCAAACTCGCCGAACGCCTCAACATCGACATGGAAACAGCCTTCACCGCGCTACGCGCCTACGCCCGCGCCCACAACCGCCGCCTGTCCGACCTCGCCCGGGGCTTCATCGACGGCACCGAACCCCTCAACGGCCTCGTAGCCTGAACACCCGCGCCAGAGGTCGCCCGGCATCTTCTCGGGCCATGCGGGCAGGAGCCCTGTGAGAACGCGGCTCCGGCCCCCGGCAGCGTGGCAAGTCATCCCTGTGACCCTGTGGAGGCCCGGCCGGTGACCCTCTGGATCGTTGTCCTCCTGCTGATCCTGGTGCTGTTCGGCGCCGGCATCACCATGCACATCCTGTGGACAGGTGCGGCCGCCCTGGTGTTCATCTGGATCCTCGGCTTCGGCCGTACCTGCCAGAGCCGTTGACGAACGCCCAGTCCCGTCAGGGGTGCGCATCTCATTCCCGACGTTTCAGTGCACGTGCCACGCGCGGGAGTTCCTCGTGCACCACTCGGCCGACCAGGGCGCCCCCGAATACGAAGAGGCCGACGCCGACCAGCCAGGACTGGAGGACCAGGACGGTGCCGATGGCGCCGTAGGTGACGGCGTTGGATGCGATCAGTGGGGAGAAGACGAGCCGGGAGAAGACCCTGAGAACGAGCAGTCCCATCATGGTGGCGACCGCGCCGGGCAACAGCGCACGCCAGCGGACCCGCCCGCCGAGCAGCAGGCGCTGGGACCACCAGAAGAACAGGACGGCGCTCACCGTCGCGGCGAACGCACCGGCCGGGGACTCGCGTCGCAGCGTGGTGGTCGCGGAGACGAAGAGATAGCCGGTGAGCACGCCGAGCCACACCACATGCCGCCACCCGGCCCACCAGCGGGCCGGCGGCAGATTCCAGATCTTCTCGTAGCCGGCCTGCACCGCCGCCCCGAAGGTCAGCCCGAAGGCAGCGAGGACCACGATGCCGAACACGGTCGTGGTACGCAGGGCCTGACCAGGCCGGGTGAACAGCAGCTCGACCTGCTCTCTGGAGGCCGCCGACACGCCGAGTCCTTCCCCCAGCCACTGCGCGAAGCCCCGCCCGCGTCCGGCCGGCGAATGGCTGATCACGCGACGCAGCCGTCCGAGCAGAGACGAACGGCCCGCCGCACTGGATGGCTTCATCGACATGGCTCTCGACTACCACGATCGATGACGTCGCCGCGCGAGGGCGCGACGACCCCAGGCCCCAGGCCCGGAAAGCACCAGTATTCCCGGTCCGTTGACAGGCACCGGTATCCGGCGTTCACTGACAAGTACGGCGTAGGGCTATGACGCTCCGGAATGTCCGGGAGACGCGCCCCGTTCCGTTTCGCCCGGACCCCGCGGAATACAGGGAATCTCCCTGTGACCATGTGGAGGCCCGGTCATGATCCTCTGGATTCTTCTCCTTCTGCTGGCCCTGGTTCTGTTCGGGTTCGGCTTCACCACGCACATGCTGTGGATCGCCGCAGCCGTACTCCTGGTCGTCTGGCTCTTCGGCTTCGCCCGCCACCGCCGGAGCCACTGACCGACGCCGGTACACCCCCCTCCAGCAAACGAGACCAGCGAAATGGGAGAGCCATGAGCCTCGGAACGAAGTTCAAGAGCAAGACGCAGGTGGTCAAGGGCAGGATAAAGGAAGGCTTCGGCCGTGCCACCGGAAACCAGCGACTGAAGAGGGAAGGCAGGGCCGGCCGGGTCATGGGAAACCTCAAGCAGTCCGGCGAGAAGGCCAAGGCCGCTTTCAAGCGGTGACCACGACCGCCCGGGTGACACCCGGCACGCACCCGGGCCGTGGCGGGTGACCCCGGGCGACCGCTCGCAGGCGGCGCCAGCGCGCCGACGCGAAGGAGAAACCGCCGTCGCATCACCCGGCGGCCCATGGCGGCGGTGTCCAGCTGCCGCAGGAAGCGCCGCATCGCCGCCCGTACCGCGAGGCCCACCAGCACCTGGCCGGAGGTAAGCGCGGAGCTACAGGGGTGGCCGCCGTGTAGGCCCGGACGAGGCGTCAGCAGGTCTGGCGGAGGTAGCCGCTCGTGCCCTTGGACACGATCAACTGGTCGCGGCGGACAATGCTCAGTGTGCTGCTCCAGCCGGAGCACACATCCGACAGGCCCTTCGCCGTGTACTCGACCACGAGCACGTTGTTGTCGAACGCCTTGGCGAACTCGCCGCACTCGTTCCACTCGCCGCACTCCTCCACCACGGCGAAGTCCAGACCCACGGACGCACGGTCGGGCACGAGCTCAAGGGTGTTCTTCTGGGCGATGGCCAGCCCCTTCTCGTGGGCGTGCACCGACAGCAGCTTCATCAACGCCTTGGCCTGGCCTGCCGCGAGGTATTTCGGGAAGCGGGTGAACGTGTCGTAGTTGTCGGGCTCGACAGCCTCGTACCCCTTGGCCGCGCACTCGTCGATCCAGGCGTTCACCTTGGCAGCGATGCGCTGCCGCTTGGCGTCAGTGCGGATGTCCAGGACCGCCTCGCCCCAGTCCTCGTCGTAGACGACATCCCCGTTGGCGTCGCGCAGCAGCAGGTCGGGGTCCCAGTCGCCCTCCGCGTCCTCCTGTGCCTGGAAAGCGTTGATATTGCAGATGTTGTAGACACCCGGCGCGGCCGGGTCCTCGTGGCTGCGACTGACCACCTGCACACCGGTGGGCGGGGTATACGCGCCGCCGACCTGGTAGTCCCACCGCACGTGCTTCGGCGGTGGCGTCACCGTGGCGGCGGACGTAGGCACGGTGGACGCGGGCGCGGTGGACGACTGGGATGTGTTGTTCTGGTGCGATCCGGTTCTCACCGCCATGATGCTCAGTCCGGTGACGGCCAGCGCTGCGGCGAGGCTGACGAGGATGCGCCGCCCTCGACGTCCGTGACCGGGTCGGGTCCTGTCCGTACCTTCCGTTCCCTGAACGGGGCCTGCATGGGAAACCTGGCGGGTGGTCTCCGCGGAGTCGGCCACTCCCGGCACGACCGACACGACCGGAGCGGCGGAATCGGGCAGCGCCAGGAGCATACGGTGCAGTTCGGCGAGTTCGGGCCGGGCGGCCGGGTCCTTGTCCAGGCAGCGTTCGGCGATGCTCCGGAGCGGTTCGGCGACTCCCTCCAGAACCGGCGCCTCGTACATCACCTGATAGCCCGTCAAATAGGGGCTGGCGCCGTCGAACGGGCGGTTGCCGGTGGCCGCGTACACCAGCAGCGACCCCAGCGAGAAGACGTCCGAGGCCGCGGTGACATCCCGCGGCGCGGTGAACTGCTCGGGAGACATGAACGGCGGGGTGCCGATCAATCGCCCGGTCACGGTGAGGGCCTGGTTGTCGACGGCGTGCGAGATGCCGAAGTCGATGACGCGGGGTCCGTCCTCGGCCATCAGGACGTTGCTCGGCTTCAGATCACGGTGCACCACACCCACCCGGTGGATGTCCCGCAGCGCCTCGACAAGGCCCAGCGCGAGCGCGCGCAACTCGTGTCCGCGCAGCGGGCCGCCCTTGGCAACGGTGTCGGACAACGTGCGGCCCGGTACGTACAGCGTGGCCATCCACGGCTGCACGGCGTCCGGATCGGCGTCCACCACGGGGGCCGTGAATGCCCCGCTCACCCGGCGGGCCGCCGCGACCTCCTGCCTGAAGCGTGTCCGGAACTCCTCGTCCTGCGCGTACTGCGCGTGCACGACCTTGACCGCGACCTGGCGTCCCGAGGCCGAGCGGCCCAGAAAGACGACGCCCATGCCGCCGCTACCGAGCCGGTCGACCAGCGCATAGCCGCCTATGGACTCCAAATCTCCGGGGCTCAGCGGCATCACCGGTCACCTTTCCCATGTGCCGTGCTTCGAAAAGCCGTTCAGGGCATCAGACTAAAGGCTGTCCCGAACATGATCTCTGGGTCCCGGTGGATAGGGCCGGTCGCTTGCCGCAGTTCGGCTTGTCCGGCGAGGACGAGGCTGTGCGGGCGGGCGATGCCGAGACGAAGGAATGAGCACCCGAAGCACTTTCCCGGGTGACGTCCCTCCAACTGCCATCGGTGCTCGGCAGACTGTTCGCTTTCATGCCGCTTCCAGGACGGACAGCAGGGCATCCGGCGAGTCGGGGCCGGTCAGGGCCTGCTCCGTCCAGATGCACTTGCCCGTCGCGGTGTACCGCGCGCCCCACCGCTGCGACAGAGCCGCGACCAGTTGCAGGCCCCGGCCGCCCTCGTCCGTCTCCGACGCCCGGCGGATCCGGGGGGTGGTGAGGCTGCCGTCCGAGACCTCGCAGACCAAGGTGCGGCTGTGCAGCAGGCGGAGCAGCACCGGGCCCTTGGCGTAGCGCACGACGTTGCCCACCAATTCGCTGACCAGCAGTTCCGTGGTCATTGCCAGGTCGTCCAGGCGCCATTGCGAGAGTTGCTCACGGACGAGCTTGCGCGCCTCGCCCGCGGCCTGGGGCAGCATGGGCAGTGGCCAGGCGGCGATCGCCTCGGGGGGAAGCCTGTGTACGCGGACGGCCAGCAGGGCCGCGTCGTCCGCGGACTGTTGCTGGGCCGGGAGAAGGCCGGCGGTCAGCGTGTCGCAGAGGACGTCGAGATCGCTGCCGCGGTCCTGGGCGAGCAGCCGGGCGAGATGGGCCATGCCGGCGTCGATGTCGCGGCTGGCGGACTCGATGAGCCCGTCGGTGTAGAGGACGAGGAGGCTGTTGTCCGGCAGCGCGAGTTCGACACTCTCGAAGGGCGGGTCGGCGGCGCCCAGTGGGGGATCCGGAGCCGCATCGGGGAAGTCGACGGTGCCGTCGGGGAGGACGACGGCGGGCGGCGGGTGCCCGGCACGGGCGAAGGCGCAGATGGCGGTTGTGGGGTCGTAGACCGCGTACAGGCAGGTGACGTACGAGTCGTCGCCGAGCCCGGAGACGATGTCGTTGAGGTGGGCGAGGATCTCGTCCGGGGGCAGGTCCAGCTCGGCGAGGGTGTGTACGGCGGTGCGCAGCCGCCCCATGGTGGCTGCCTCCGGCAGGCCGTGGCCCATCACGTCGCCGATGACGAGAGCGACCCGCTCGCCGGAGAGCGGGATGATGTCGTACCAGTCGCCGCCGACGTCCATGCCCTGACCGGCCGGCAGATAGCGGGCGGCGGCGGTGCAGGCGGGCAGCGACGGCAGCGCCTGTGGCAGCAGGCCGCGCTGGAGTTCCTGGGCTCGGGTGTGCTCGGCGTCGAAGAGCCGGGCACGTTCCAGCGCCTGGGCGACGAAGCCGCTGATCGCGACCAGGAGCGTGCGCTCCTCACCGGTGAGGCGGCGCGGCCGGTCGAAGGAGATGACGCACACCCCGATCGGGTGATCCGAAGCGATCAGCGGCAGGAACGCCCAGGCCTTCTTGCCTCCCGCCTCAGGATGGTCGGCCAGCGGGGGGTAGCGCGCGACGTACTCCTCCGGCGAGGAGATGAACTGCGGGGTTCGCAGGCGCAGGGCGTCCATGGCCGCGCCGCGCTCCGAGAGGGGGCGGTCGTCTAGCCGGTCGAGGAATTCCCGGGGATAGCCGAGGCTGCCGACGACCTGCGTCCGGTCGTTCTCGATGGCCTGTACGACCAGCCCGGCCGCACCGAACGGCGGCAGTACGTGCCGGGCCACGGCGTCCACCACGCCCGCCGAGCCGGTCGCGCTGGCGAGCGCAGCCGTCAGCTCCGCGATACGGGCGGCCCGCTCGACCTCGGCGCGCGCGGCCGCCTCGCGCTCGGCGTCCCGCATCCGCTTGTCGTGGACGTCGGTGAAGTAGAAGGCCAGGCCGTCGGGGAGGGGGACCAGCCGCATGTGGTACCAGCGTCCGGTTCCCCCGGCCAGGACGTCCAGGCCGGTGGGCGTGGACCGGGCGGCCGTCTCCTCGCAGAGCGCCCGGAGACCGGGGACCTGGAGAGCGGCGGAGAGTTCCCACGCCGTGCGGCCGATCAGCTCCTGGCCGCAGCCGAGGACCCGCTCCGCCTCCGCGTTGACGAAAGTGATCCTCCACTGCTGGTCCAGGGCGAGAAAGCCGTCGCTCATGTGACGCAGGGCGCGGCTGATCGCGTCATGAGCACTTCGGGACTCCGTGGTGTCCCAGACCGTACCGACCATGCCGACCGTCCGGTCCGCGTCGTCCACCTTCACCCGGCCGCGCACCTGCACCCAGCCGGTCGTGCCGTCCGGGCGGTTCACCCGGTACTCGGTGCCGTACAGGCTCCGGTCGCGCACCGCCTTGTCGACCTCTGTCGTCACCAAGGGAACGTCGTCCGGGTGGACGAGGCCCAGCCAGGTTTCCGTCCGCCGGTCGTACGTCTCCGGATCGATGCCGAGCACGGTCATTGCCGACTCGTCCAGGACCAGTTCTCCGGTGCCCATGCGCCACTCCCAGGAGCCGACGCGTACGGCCTTGAGCGCCTGCCGCAGTCCTCCCCCGCCCCCGGCGACCGGCTGATCCTGCGGTGACGCAGGCGCGGGCGTCAGCGGGCGACTCATCCGCGAGGCGGCCCAGGCGGCGACAGCGTCGAGGAAGGCCCACTGCTCGGGGTCGGGCTCGCGGGTGGTGGTGGTCAGGACGGTGAGCGCACCCAGCGGGCCGTCCGGGCCGGGCACGGGGACGGCGGCGGCACCGCCTGCGGAACCCGCGGCGTCGGCGGTCCCGAGGCCGGGTCCGTCGGGCGGGAGTGCGGGCAGCCAGACACGGGCCTCTTCCCGCGTGGCGTGGGCCGGGGGCCAGTCTCCGTCATCCTCGATGCGCTCCCAGGGGCCGGTCAGCGCCGGCGGCAGGTTGCTGCTCGCCACCAGGCGCAGGCCGCGCAGGCCGCCGAGCCGGCGCACATGAATCATGCCGCCCACCCCGCCGAGCTCGGCCACGGCGTGCTCGAGAGCGAGACGCAGGGCCTCGGTCAACGGCAAGCCGTCATCGATGGCACGGAGTATGTTCAGCCGCCCCTTCATGTCCATAATGTACAGAAGATCCGCATTGCTGGTGAAGTCGCATACTGACCGTGAACAGCACACCGGTCAATACGGCAGACACCCTCCTCAAAAACGTTGCTTGACTCAAGTAAGCCTGATGTGGTTGCCTAACTCAAGTAAGGAAATCAGCAGCCCCGCTTCCCCGAAAGGCAACTCCCATGAAGGCGCTCCTCTCCTCCCGCCCCGCCCTGTGGTTCCTGTTCCTGTTCAACCTCGCTGTCGCCGCAGTCGCACCCTTCGCCATCGACGGCACACAGGGTCTGATGACCAGCGCCGGCATGGGCATCGTCTCCCTCGGCGCAGGCACCGGCCTCCTCCGCAGCCGCGGACAGCGAGCCTGACCCTCTCCGGTCCTCCGATCCCTCCGACTCGCAGGAGCGTCTCCCATGCCGCACACCACCACCGCAGCGACCAAGGAATCCCGCACCGGTCGACCGGCACACGCCACCCCCGCCCCCGCACGACGCACGCCGACCACCGCCGCAAACGTCACGCCCGTCCTGCACGGCCTGATCCTCCTCTTCGCCCCGACGAAGGACGGTGGACAACCTTGACCCACCCCCATTGCTCCGACGCGGTCTGCGCGTCGGAGCGAGCGGCGTTCTCATCGATGTGAAAGCCGCGGCGGGCCGCTGGAGCCTGATCGACCTCGAAGCACTTCCGGCGGCGTCCCTACGCTCGGCCCTGGGCGTCGGCGTCGGCGACGGCGATCGCGATGCCGAGGGCCTTGGTGATGTTGCCGGCTGCCGTCATGACGCGGGCTGTGCCCACTATGGGAGCGATGGCGACCAGGACGTCCTGCAGCTGCTCGGCGGTCAGGCCGGCCTGGAGGGCGGGGTCGATGTTGGCAACGTAGGAAATCGGCGGAGCGTCCGAAGCGGCGAGGGCCGCGATGCGGGTGAGCATGAACACGTCCGGGGCCAGCCCGCACCGCTCAACCGAGTCGACGGTCATCGCGGCGAGGGTGTCCAGTACCGGGGTTTCAGATGCTGTGGCCATGGCGGGTCGTCTCCTGTTGGTGTCGTGATGCAGCGTCTACTGCTCGACCGTAAGTCCGTTTCTTGCGGATTGCCTGTCGGGGGATCGTCCGAGGAGGCGGCTGGGAGCGCTCGTCGCGTGGCTGGGCACGGATGACTCACCGGGGTCGGGCGGGGTAGGTGCCGGTGGTCGGCGAGAGGGACTCATCCGTGGACAGGACAGGAACAGGGGGGCGGGAAACTCAGGCGCCCGGCGCGGGCAGGAGCGGCGGCGAGGACGGGCGGACCAGGGTCACGGTCTTCGTGGCGCTCGCCGCCAACATGGTCATCGCGGTCGCCAAAATCCTGGGCGGTCTGTACTCGGGTTCTCCCGCGCTGCTCTCGGAGGCCGCGCACTCGGTCGCGGACAGCTTCAACGAGGTGTTCCTGCTGGTCGCGCTGCGGCGCAGCAAACGCGCCCCCGACGCGGCCCACCCCTTCGGCTACGGCAAGGAAAGGTACTTCTGGTCCCTGCTGGCGGCGGTCGGCATCTTCGTCATGGGCGGCTGCTTCTCCTTCTTCCAGGGCATCGAGGCCATACGCTCCGGCGGCTCCGAGACGCGTACCGGTTACCTCATGGGGCTCGCGGTGCTCGGCGTCGCGCTGCTCGCCGAAGGCACGTCGCTGGTCAGGGCCCTGCACCAGGTGCACGGTCAGGCCCGGCGGACCGGGCACGGGTTCCTGCGGCAGCTCCGGCGCGGCGAGGACCCCGCCCTGCGTACGGTGCTGGCCGAGGACAGCACGGCGGTACTGGGCGTACTGACCGCCATCGCCGGGCTGAGCCTGCACATGGTCACAGGGAGTGTGCTGTGGGAGGGGTGGGCTTCCCTGGGCATCGGCGCGCTGCTCGTCTACGTCGCCTACGGGCTCGGTCGCGACGCTCGCGAGCAGCTGATCGGCGAGGCGGTGGACCCCGAGCTCCGGCAGGCCATCCTGGCCCACCTGGACGGACAGCCGGAAGTGGACACGGTCACCGCGCTGCTCACGATGCGGCTCGGCCTGGACTCGACCCTGCTGGCGGCGCGGATCGACCTCGTCCCCGGGCTGGACAGCGAGGAGGTCGAGGTGGTCTCCGAGCGGATCAAGGACTCCGTGGAGCAGCGATGGCCGTCCGTGGACCGCGTGTTCCTGGACATCACCGACGCCTCCCAGGAGGACCGGGCCCGCGCCCGGGGCGCACGTCAGCGAGGCGCGACCGGTGACCGGGATTGAGGCCCGGTGCACTGGGCAGGCGTCGGCCAGACCCGTTTGCCCGGATTATCCGGCCTGATCGTGTGGAGGAGAACGCTGTGAGCACAGTGAAGGAATCCATAGACGTCGACGTCCCGCTGCACCGTGCCTACAACCAGTGGACGCAGTTCGAGGACTTCCCGAGCTTCATGGACGGCGTGGAGGAGGTCCGTCAGACCGACGACCGGCACTGCCACTGGACGACGAAGGTCGCGGGTGCACGGCGCGAGTTCGACACCGAGATCGTCGACCAGCTGCCCGATGAGCGGATCTCCTGGCGCACCATGGGCGGTGACGTGCAGCAGAGGGGCGTCGTCACGTTCCAGCAGCTGGATGACGCCCACACCCGGGTCAGCCTGGTCATGGAGCTCGAACCCCGGGGCCTGGCCGAGAAGGCGGGCGCCATGCTGGGCGTTCCCGGCCGGCAGGTGAAGGGCGACCTCAAGCGGTTCAAGGGCTTCATCGAGGGGCGCGGACAGGAGAGCGGCGGCTGGCGTGGCCGGATCACCCCCGGCAGTGCGGGTGCGGGTGCCGGCCCGTCCACGGGAAATGCCCCCAGGGAGACACCGCAGTCCCGCATGACCGATGAAGGAGCGCCGCCCCCGCCCGAGGACACGCGGTTCGGCACTCCCTCGGACCGGGCCCCCGGCTCGCGTCCCGTGGACCCGGACGACACAGGCCATGCGTGACTCTCCGTGATCTGATCTCACAGGGGCCTTGACGAGCCACTGTCGTGGCCGACGGTCGCGGCGCCATTGGGGCGCAGGACGGCTGGGCTGACCGTCTGGTGCCACCTGTTGAGGGTGTGGGCCTGCTCGCGAGCTCGCTCCGCCAGGCGGTCGAGCTCGTCAGGGTCCAGACGGGAGTCGCTGTCGGCGAGGGCGCGAAGCGCCCGCCACAGCGCGGTCTTGCCCTCGACGCCGGTGCGCATCGTCTCCAGCTCGATCAGGTCGCTCAGCGGGGAGCGGTGCATCAGCGTCCCGTTGGGCTTGAGACGGCCGAGCCGTTCGCCCGCGAGGCCGAGCCAGGTGCGGTAGTGGCGTACGGGCACACCGAGGCGGTTCATGATCCGCACGAGGTCGTCCCGGTCCTGCTGAACGTCGCGGGCCAGGCGGCGCAGCTCGGCCGCGCGGTGGCTGTCGGCATGGGTGTCGGCCATGCGGCGGGCGAGCGCGGTGCCTGCGAACGCCCCCGTCAGATGGTCGTTCAGATAGACGTCCAGGGGCTCCGTCAGGAGTTGAGGAGACATGTTGTGTCCTCCGACAAGAGTGGGCCGATCAGGGCCGCCGCGTGGCCGGCTCGGGCAGGGGCGCCGGGCTGCCGTGCGGCGCGGACGTGTTCTTCCATCGTGCCCTGCACCCGCGCCGGGCGCTCGCCTACCAGCGTTGATAAACGGCAGTCCCCGCGTTGTAGCCGCTCACCGTCGGTGTGAGGATGTTAGTGATGCCCTGTGGCGGGTCGAGGTCGGCCGCCATTGCGGTGGTGCGCCGTCCGCCGGCGCCGCCCGTCAGGCGCGGTTCCCCGACAGGTCCTCACACTGCTTGAGCACCTGCGAGCCGATCATGAACGGATCCCGGAAGGAGAAGGACATGGGTGCCGGAAAGAAAGCCAGGAATACGGGCGAGACCCTGAAGGGCAAGGCAAAGGAGGCCACGGGCAAGGCGACGGGTGACAGGGGCCTGGAGGCGGAGGGCAAGGCGGAGCAGATCAAGGGCGACGCCAAGCAGACCGTCGAAAAGGGCAAGGACACCTTCCGCCACTGAACCCACCGAAGGCGGCCGCCTTACCGGGCGGCCCGCGAGGCCGGGTTTGGGCCGGGGCCGTCCGGTAAGGCGGCCAAGAGGAGGATCGCCTACGGAAGGACGGTGTCGGAGCATGTTCACCTCACTCCAGGGCAAGACGGTGGCCTTCCTGGTCGCTCCGGAGGGCGTCGAGCAGATCGAGCTCACCGATCCTTGGCAGGCCGTCCAGGAGGCGGGTGGGACGCCACGGCTGGTGTCCACCCGGAGCGGACGCGTCCAGGCGTTCAACCACCTGGACAAGGCCGACACCTTCGCGGTCGACGAGACCGTGACCGAGGCGTCCCCGGGCGCGTATGACGGCCTCGTGCTGCCGGGCGGGGTGGCCAACCCCGACATCCTGCGCACGGACGACAGGGCCGTCGCCTTCATCCGCGCCTTCTTCGACGCGGGCAAGCCGGTCGCGGCGATCTGCCACGGCCCCTGGCCTCTGATCGAAGCGGAGGCAGTGCGCGACCGCACCCTCACCTCCTGGCCCAGTCTGCGCACCGACATCCGCAACGCGGGCGGCACCTGGGTCGACGAGCAGGTCAGAGTCTGTGACAGGGACAACGCCCCGAACGTCCTGGTCACCAGCCGCATGCCGGACGATCTCAAAGCGTTCGACGAGTCGCTGGTGACCGAATTCGCCAAAGGCCCGAAGCAGTAGCAGACGGCCGAGGGGCGCGTTCTTCCGAAGGGCAGGTGACGGCCGTGGCTGACGCCACTCGCGACCCAGAGGGAGGCCGGGGTCGGCAGGAGACCGCTGAGGAGCGGGCCGATCGGCGCTGGAGCGATCTCCTGCAAGAGCTGCGGGTTGCCCAGACGGGCGTGCAGATCCTTTTCGGGTTCCTGCTCACCGTGGTCTTCCAGGCACGCTTCCCCCAACTGTCAGCCGCCGACCGGAACATCTATGTGGTGACCGTGATCCTGGGCGCCGCCACCACGGGTGCGCTGATCGGGCCGGTGTCCATGCACCGCCTGCTGACCGGCAAGCGGCTGAAGCCCGAGACGGTGGTCTGGGCTTCCCGTCTGACCGTGCTCGGGTTGGTGCTCCTGCTGTGCACCATGGCGTCGTCCCTTCTGCTCATCCTCCGGATCGCCGTGCACGACACGTTCGCCGTGTGGGTGGTCATCGGGATGGTGCTGTGGTTCGCCCTGTGCTGGTTCGCTCTGCCGATATGGGCTCGCCGTGCGCGCCCGTCCAGGCGGTGAACCCGGCTCGGGGGATCTGCGGCTCGTGGCCAGGTTTTGGCCGCGAGCCGGAGGGCACCCGATGACTGCGGCTGAGCGGCCGTGAATGTGCGGGTCCCGGGCGCCGGGTTTCTCCCCCCGGCTCGGCGCCCGGGACAGCGCACATCTCACTGGGGAACGCCGCACCGGTCATCTGGTCCGAAATGTAATGGTTTGCCAAGACAAGGCACAGAAAGCCGGACCCTATGAGGCTTACGCAGATATTGCAGAGTCCCGGCCCCCGTAACGCTTCGGTGGCCCCGCCCGTGGCGGCCGCGCTGGACGCAGTGGAGAACCAGGAGTGGCTGGACGGGGCCGCCGACGTGATGCGGCGCGCCGTACGGGCCCTGCCGCTGGGGCGGGGGCGGGACGTACTGCGAGGGCTGTGGATCGGCCATCCGATGCATCCGGCGCTGGTGCAGGTGCCCATCGGGGCCTGGACATCGGCGGCGGTGCTCGACCTGCTGCCCGGCCAGAGCCGTGCGGCGCGCCTGATGGTCGCCCTTGGCCTGGCCGGCGCCGGGCCGGCGGCGCTGGCCGGGTGGGTGGACTGGGCCGAGCAGCGGCCTCCGCAGGCCCGCGTGGGCCTGGTGCACGCCGCCGCCAACATCACGGCCGTCGCCGCGTACGCGGGCTCGCTCGCCGCCCGGCTCAAAGGCCGCCCGGTCCTCGGACGCTCGCTCGGCTTCACCGGCCTCACCGTCGCCACGGTCGGCGGCATTCTCGGCGGCCACCTCGCATACCGGCAGGCCGCGGGCGTCAACCACGCCGAGGCGGTGCCGCGGCTGGTCGAGCCCGGCTGGCACCGGGTGGGCGCCCTGACCGAGTTCCCCGCCGGGGAACCGGTCCGCCGCATGGCCGACGAGGTCCCCGTGCTGGTGGTCGTGATCCCGGAACCCGACGGCGAGGCGGACCGGGTGCATGTCCTGGCCGACCGCTGCAGCCACCTGTCCGGCCCCCTGTCCGAGGGCAAGATCCTCGACGGGTGCGTCGAGTGCCCCTGGCACGGCAGCCTCTTCCGGCTCTCCGACGGCGCCAACCTCCACGGCCCCGCGACGTCCCCGCAGCCCGCCTTCGACAGCCGCGTCACCGCCGACGGCCAGGTCGAGGTGCGCATTACGCCGCCCCGGTGACGGAGGCGTAGCGGGCCGCCGGCTGCGGGTCTGTTCAGCTGAAGGGAACGGCGTCCTTCGCAGCGGTGTGCCAGTTGGTGACGATCGGGTCCTCGACGGTGATGGTGCCGACCGGCAGGGAAACCGGATTGGCGTCGTCGTCACCGACGGCGACGATGATGGTGTCCAGTTCCTTGCCACCGTTGCCCCCGGTGCTCTTCGGGTTCACCCCGGCGTAGGCGGTGGTGCCACCACTGAGCGTGATCTGCTTGCCGACGGCCTGCTCCGCGGGACCCGCCTCGGTGCCGTCGGATCCGAAGGCCACCGTCGGAAGCGCGGCGGGCAGGACACAGGTGATCCCCGGGTTCGCCTTCGCGATGATCAGGATGTATCCGCCGGCCTGGGTCTCGGACCTGGTGCTCCAGGTGATGTCGTTGGCGCCGCAGCTCTGGCCGACCGGCACCCGCTCACCATTGCCGGTGTCGACGCCGGAGCCAACCCCGTCCTCGGTTCCCTTGCCCGTTGTGTCGGAGCCCTTGGCGGTGCCCTGGCCGCTGCCCGCGGTCGACGAGCCGCTCTTGGTGGCGCCGGTGGTGGCACCACCGGTGGCTCCGGTGGTGGCACCTGTGGTGGCGGAGTCGCTGGTGGCGGGCTTCGGCGAGGTGTCGCTGATGGTGCCGTTCACAGTGCCGTTGCAGGCGGTGAGCAGAGCCATCAGGGCGGCGGCGCCCGTCAGGGCCACGGCGCTCTTGCGGAGGCGAAGGTTCGTGCGACGGTTCGACATGGGGTCCCCCAGTGGTTGTGTTCCGTGTTCTGGTCCGCTGTCCGGCTTTCTGTCGGACACCCCGTTCGATGTGGCCGGCTGAGGGGAAGTTCGGAGATCGCTGTCACGGGCCCGTCGCGGGTCTGTCCCGTTTGTAACGGGGAATGTCACGAGCCCGTGACACTGCACTCGGCCGGTGTGCTCAAATACGCGTGCGGGGGTTCGCGGGAAAGGTGATGAGGCACGGTGGGGTCGGGGGAGCACAAGGCAGTACAGACCGTGGTGTGGCTGCTGATCGCTGTAGTGGCGCTCGTCATGGGGGTGGTGACGGCCTTTGAGGTCCGCGGAGCGCTGGAGCGAGAGCGGGAGTTCCGTGCCGCGCCGGCGTGCGCCTCTGTCCCGGTGAAGGCGTCGGGGTGCCTGTGGGAGCAGAAATTCACCGTACGGAAGGCCGACGCGCACCGCGGCGAGCGGGCGTCGCCGGAGGCGGAGTTGTTGCTGCCATCCGGAAAGCCGTGGGAAGTGACGTTCCAGCAAACCGATCCGGTGGTGTCGGAGATGGAGCCGGGCGACAAGGTCGTCGGCCTGATCTGGCACGGGCATGTCGTCGAGGTACGGGACGCCGGCGGACGGCGGCAGGAGACGTCCTCCGGGCCCCTGGAGTGGCCCGAGGACCGCCTCGGCGGCGCGCTCGCCTGCATCTCGTTCGGCCTTACCGCCCTGGTCGGAGGGCTGTGGCCACTCTTCGTTCCGGGCAACCGGCGCCACGCGGCAGCAGCGGCCACGGTGCGGCGGCACGGCGTCGGCATGGGCGTCGCAGCCATCCTGACGCTCTGGGCGCAGGCGGCCAACGACTGGCCGCTATGGGCGATCCCGGCCATCTGGGGACCGCTCGCGCTGCTCCTCCTGGCCTCCATGGTGGCCTTCGCCATCGCCGCCCTGCGCGGCGACCTGGATGACGACGCCCCGCCCACCCACGTGGTGGGCGGACCGGACGGGACAGCAACGGGGGCAGGGAGCGGTCACTCCTGATCCGGGATGCCGTCCGCCTGCGGCTCCCACATGTCCCCTACGCCGAGCTGTCCTGTGCCGAGTTGCTCCGCGAGGCGCTGTCGGGCCGGAAGGTGACCGACTGGCCCGAGAAGCGGGCGGTGAGGCCGTCGGCGGTGGTGGTGACCGAGCGCAGGTGCAGGCCGTCGGGGATGTTCTGCAGCTGGATCGGCTTCTCGAAGATCTCGTTGAACAGTGCTCGCCCCGCACCGGGCAGTGCGCCGCCCGTCACCTGGAAGTCCGTGAAGGCGACGCGGTTGCCGGAGACCGCGGAGACGGTCGCCGTCACGGTGGTCTCGCCAAGGAGGGGCAGCTGGAGGCTTGCGCTGATCCGGCCGGGACGGGTGCCCTGGGAGACTTCCACGCCGAGGGCGCTGGAGATGTCGGTGTACGACAGGTGGGCGGCCGCTTCGGCGCTGCGGGCCCGCGCCTCGCTGTCGTCGTCGGACTTCCGCAAGTCGTACAACTTGAGGTCGAGTTCGGTCACCGGCAGGGGGCGGGTGGACCCGTCGGCGGGGATGTCGTGCGCGGTGATGTCCACGTGCCGCAGGGTGCCGACCCGATCGTCGCCCTGTCCGCCCTGGGCGGATCCCTGCTGGCCCTCCTGGAACTGCGGTTCGCCCGCCCGGATCTCGACGGCGACGAGGCGGCCGCGAACCTGGCCGAGATGCTGCTGCGCATGCTCGGCGTCCCGCCGGAGGACGCCCACGACGTCGCCCGGCGCCCCCTCCCCGACCTCGGCTGACGAGCGGAGACGCCCCTGGGGTGGCTCAGCCCCGTGGGAGAATCGACAGGGCCCGCCCCTACCCGCGAAGGCCGCCCCTACCCCCTGCACCCGCGAGGATGTGTCGTGTCCAAGCCCGTGGTTCGTGAACCATTGCGAAGCAATTCGCGCTCCAACCGGGCCCGCATCCTCGCCACCGCCCGACAGGAACTCGGCCGGAACCCCGACGTGACCCTGGAGGAGATCGCCCAGGCCGCCGGCGTGGTCCGCCGGACGCTTTTCGGGCATTTTCCAGGGCGAGCGGCCTTGATGGAGGCCCTCGCCGAGGAGGCGTCCGAGGCCCTGCGCGCAGCCGTGTCCCGGCAGCCGGGCGCAGCCGAAACCCCCCAGCGCGCGCTCGCCCACTTCGTCCTGTCGACCTGGTCCGTGGGAGACCGCTACCGGCTGCTCCTCACCCTCGCCCGCCAGGACCTGGGCACGGAACGGGTGTCCGAGGCTCTGACACCTGCCCGCGACGAGGTCGCGGGCATCCTGGAGCGAGGACAGCGCGACGGCGTGTTTCACGACCGGCTGCCGGCGGCAGTGCTCAGCTCCGCCCTGGAAGCCCTGACCATCTCCCTCCTGGAGAGCGTCAACACCGGGACGTGGGAGGACGACGGGACGCGAACCGCCGTCGCCACACTGATCGCGGCGGGCGTACCGGAGAAGGAGGCGTCCGCGGTCGTCGAGGGCATGGCGCCGGAGCTACGGACCGCCGCCGCGGACAGCTGACACCCGCCGACAGCTGACACTCGGGGTCAGCTGAGACCCGGAGTCAGCCTCCGAGCGCCCAGAGCAGGGTGATGGTGCCGGCGCATCCGATGGCGCCGAGGGCGGTTCCGGCAACGGCGGTCCACAGGCGGCCGGCGCCGCGGCGGGCGTGGTGGACGCCCCATGCGCCGAAGGTGACGGCAAGGGCTCCGGCCATGAGCGCCCATGGAAGCGTGACGAACACGAGCGCGGGCACCCATGCGCCCACGGCCGAGAACGCGCCGAGGACGAGTGCGGTGGGGCCCAGCGCGACAGCGGGTGTGTCGCTTCCGTCGGACACGACCAGGTCAGGCATGATCCGTTCCCCCTTTTTTGAACGAGTTCAAAACTACACGCCGATCATACCCGTCCGGGGTCCCTGCGTGAGCGAGTGGGAGTTACTTGCACATCGATGGGCAATAAATTAATCTGCACATCAATGGGCAAACAACTGCCCGCAGTGCCGTGCCCGTGGCTGTGCCCGCGCTGCTCTCCTGCGCCGCTTCACCCTGAGGAGCTTCCGATGCCGCTCTTTGCCAACACACCGGTCGAGAAGATGACCGGGCCGTATCCACGACGCTGGTTCGCCCTGCTGGTGCTCTGCCTGAGCCTGCTGATCGTGGTCATGGCGAACACGTCCCTGATCGTCGCGGCACCGGACATGACCAAGGACCTCGGCCTGAGCAGCAGCGACCTGCAGTGGGTCATCGACGGTTACACCGTCCCGTACGCCGCCCTGATGCTGGTGCTGGGCTCGATCGGCGACAAGTACAGCCGCCGGGGCGCGCTCATCACCGGCCTGGTGATCTTCGCGGGCGGTTCGGTGATGGGCAGCCTGGTCGACCGGACAGCACTGGTCATCGCCGCCCGCGCGATCATGGGCGTCGGCGCCGCCGTCGTCATGCCGGCCACGCTGTCCCTGCTGGTCGCGATCTTCCCGCGGGCCGAGCGCGCCAAGGCCATCACCGCCTGGACCGCCACCTCCGGCCTGGCCATCGCCGTCGGCCCCCTGGTCGCCGGCTGGCTGCTGGAGGACCACGCCTGGGGCTCCACCTTCCTGATCAACGTCCCCATCGCCGTCGTCGCCGCCATCGGCGCGCTGGCCCTGGTCCCGCCGTCCAAGGCACAGGGCACCGGCCGCATCGACTACGTGGGCGGCCTGCTGTCCATCGTCTCCGTCGGCAGCCTGGTCTACGCGACCATCGAGGGCCCGCACTTCGGATGGGGCGCCGGCCCGGTCACCGCCGCCGTGGTCGCGGGCGTCGGCCTACTGGCCTTCGTGGCCTGGGAGCTGCGCCACCCGCAGCCCATGCTGGACGTGCGCAAGTTCCGGCAGCGCCCCTTCAGCGGCTCCATGCTCGCCGTGCTGTTCTTCTTCTTCGGCACCTTCGGCTCGATCTACTACGCCACCCAGTTCCTGCAGTTCGTCCTCGGCTACAACGCCCTGGAGACCGGCATACGGCTGCTTCCCCTGGCCGGGGCCGTCTTCGTCGGCGCCGCCCTCACCGGCAAGCTGACCCCGAAGGTGGGCATGAAGCCGATGGTGACGGCGGGCATGGCGATCGGCACCGTGGGCGTGTTCCTGCTCACCCAGGTCGACAAGAGCTCGACATACACCGACTTCCTGCCCACCCTGCTGCTCCTGGGCTTCGCGATCGGCCTGAGCGTCTCCCCGGCCACCGACACCATCATGGGCTCCTTCCCGGAGAGCGAACTGGGCGTCGGCGGCGGCGCCAACGACACCGCCCTGGAACTCGGCGGCTCCCTGGGCATCGCGGTGCTGGGCTCGCTGCTGGGCACCGCCTACCGCGACAAGCTGGCCGACCTCGTCGGCGGCCACCTCCCGGCCGCCGCACTGGACACCGCCAAGGACTCCGTCGGCGGCGGCCTTGCCGTCGCCGAGCAGATCGCCAAGAACCCCTCCGGCGGACTCCAGCAGGCCCAGGCCCTCACAGACGCCGTCCACCAGGCCTTCGCCCACGGCGTCGTCCAGACCAGCCTCGTCGGCGGCATCATCATGGCCGCCGGAACCCTCGTCGTCCTCGCCGTCCTGCCCGGCAGCCGGGGTGCCGCAAAGCCCGGCCCGGAGGAGCCGGCGGAAGCCACGGAAGCCGACCGGGACGAGGCGTACGCCGACTCCGTCCAGTGACGCCACGGTGGCCGCCGCCCCGCGGAGCCCCCGAAGCTCACGCCACCGGCACAGCCCGGCTCCACAGCTCCTCGGCGTGCTCCGCGAACCGGTCGAACATGCCCCCGGCGCTCTGGCGGCGCAGATGCAGCAGCGGCGAGTCGTGACCCACCAGCCGGGCCAGGTGCGGCGTCACGAGCGCGTCCCGGTCGAACCGGAACACCGACAGGGAAACGTGGTTCACGGCGTCCTCAACACTGCTGTAGCGCACTTCCAGCCCCGGCAGATGGCCGAGCCGCTCCAGATGTTCCAGCGAGATCCGGATGCGGGTGGACACGCTCAGCGCCACGTCCTCGATCGTCTCGCGCTGCCGTGTGACCTCCCCGGCGGGATCCCCCAGCAGGAACCGGACCCGGCATCCAGACTCGGCCTTGCGGCGGACCGTCTCGGAGAACTGGGGGAGCTGGGTCCAGAAGAAGTAATTCGTGTACCCGGCCAGGAACAGTTCCTCGCCGCTGTTCTCGACAAGCTCAGCCCACACCGTGGAAGGACAGGCAGACCGGTATGGGTATGAGTGGACCAGCTCACGGTCGTTGCCGGTCTTGATCCGGTCCTTCACTGCCCGGGGCCACAACATCTCTTCATCGACTCCCAACGCCCGGCAGGCGTCCTCACGATTGCTTGCCCGTGCCGATGGACCCAGCGGAAGCAGCGGCGTAATCCTGGGCTGATTCTGACCAGTATCAGCTGCAGGAGGGTGGGTCGTCGGAGTCCTGATCTCCTATGAGTTCTTGCTCAAGGTCCCGTAGGCGCTGCGGGCTGACCTGTGGGGGCGCCCAGCTGTTGCTACGCGCGTGGTCGACGAAGTCGGGCGGGAGCTGCAAGTGGTGCTGCTCGATGTAGTGGACCAGGTCGCTGTGCCAGAACCATGTGCCGTCGGTCAGCAGCGCCCAACTGCCCAGCGACGGGGCGCCTGCTGCAAGGCGGCACCTGGCTGCGGAGGCGGTGGCCACCAGGACTGTCCCCGCGTGCAGATAGGAGACGAGAGCGGGGTCGTCCTCGCCGGGGTGGGCCCGCAGGAACGGCAGTACGCTCGGGGCCCGTTCCTCACCAGGCACCAGTTCGCGGTAGTAGCCCAGGGTCCGGGCCACGTCTGCGCCTACGCCGAGCTGCTGGGCGGCCACCGGAACAAGGGTCAGAGTGGTGATCGGCAGCGGCGGGCAGACCTTCGGAGGCTGGGTGAGCGCGGCCAGTTCGGCAGAGGGTGTCTGGTGGGAGGCGAGAGCAGTGACGTATTCGCGGGCCTGACCGATGCTCATCCCCGGTGCCTGTCGGCGCAGTTCCCGCATCGCCGCCACGGTGCCTTGGGCGTCCAGGACGGTGCGGACCATGCCGGCGACCGGGTCTGGGCGTGAGAGGCCTTTCACGTCGTACCGGTAGAGGTCCTGCCATGCGTCGCTCACATAGGTCGTGACCGGGATCAGGTGCAAGCTGCCGTCCACCGCATCAACCAGGAACGGGCCCAGGCCGCCCAGCATGTGCCCCGGGTCGCGAGTGCGGATGTACTCGGCCGATTGGCAGAAGACCAACCAGCCCAGCGGGTGCTCCTCCGTGCCGGACACCTGCAGGTCCTGCGTCCACCGATGTGCCCGCTCCTCCAGCACCCGCTCGCGCGCAAGCCAGGCCTCAACCACACCCACCGCAGCATCCCGCTCGAACCTCACGGGACGGATCATCCACACTTGCCACCTGATCTGGCCAGCGAAATTCTCTGCGTTCTTCGCGCGGGCGCTCAGTGCCGCCCGCGTCTACGAGTGAACCCGTGCCCGCCCGCCGCGTGCCCGTACGGAGGGCACGGCACGGGGAACAGCGGGAAATCACGGCGAAGAGACCACTCCTGCGCAGGCCGACGGAGGCCCAGGCCAGCAGCAAGGTGCGTAGGGTGTCTTCCGAACTGGTGCTGTACACCAGGACAGGCCGTAACCAGCAGCGAGTTAGAACCCAATGTCGCAGGCCTCGTAGCTGTGGAGGCCGATCGGCAGGAGGGGTTTCACCAATGCTTGGAGATACCACGACACATCGGTGAATGCCGGCGCATCGGGGAGGCTTCGCCGGTTGATGGTCGGGCTGAAGGCGCACCGCGTACGACCTGGGAAGAAGAGAAGCTGACCGCCCGTTTCGGCCTCCGCGTGGTAGACGCAGACACCAACGTGGCATCCCAGGTTCTCGGGCGCGTCCAGCAGCGTGAACACCTCCGCCGCGCGGTCGAGGTTCGTAGACTGCCAGTCGTATGCGTCGTCGTCGTTTACCACATACGAGATGCCGAGGGGCTCCTTCAACGACCACCCTCCGTCGGCCAGAGCGCCAACCGCACCACGTACCGTCACCTCACGCCTAAAGGTGAAGTCGATGTCAGAGGTTCTGGACGACATGACGGCTCCTGCGAAAACACAATCAGTGGCTTCACATCGTCTCCGATGACGAAGAGGGCTGTCGATCGACTTGCCACCCTGACTCCGGTCCCACCGGCGTACACCCTCGGCATGCTGCCCTGTGTCGACCGGGCGGAAGCTGTCCGATCTGTTCCGGCAAGCAGGAGAGAGGGACATCATCCAAGCGACGTCAGACCCCACTCGACCTGCCCAAGTGCTCGTGCCAGATCCGTGCCAGAAGCCGGGTCCCGTTCAGGCCGCTTCCTGTGCCCGGCGCGGCGTGAAGCGAACGATGACCTCGCCGCGTTCGGGGGCAACGTGGATGTCCAGGTCGGACTCCATCGCCTGAGCCAGCCGCGAGAGCAGCGGCAGTGTCGGGGTGGTGCCACCCAGCTCTATGCGCGAGATCCCGGGTTGAGTCATGCCCGCCCGACGGGCGAGCTCACTTTGCGAAATGCCTAGTTGCCGACGCCTCTCGCGTACTCCGTCAGCCAGACGTTGCGCATAGTCCACCGCGCGCCCCTACGCGGCGTGCTTGTCGAAGGACACAGCAGTGCCACCCGACGGAGCCAGGTGCACATCAACGCCCACCTCCAGGGCCGCAGCCAGCCGGGCCAGCAAGTCCGAAGTGACCGGCAGCGCTCCTCCGACCTCAATGCTGTCGACCTCGTCGGCCGAGGTACCGAGTCGGCGCGCCAAATCCTCCTGGGAAAAGCCCAGTTCGGTACGCCGGTCATAGACGAGCTGGCCGAGCGCCATGGCAAGCCGGATCTGCTCGCGCTCCACTGTCGCCTCGGGGGGGTCGGTGTACCCCTCAGCCAGCTGCCGCTCACGGGCCAGCTTCCAGCGTGCGTGGGTCATCGTTCCTCCTCGGGTGCTTCTCGACTGTACGTGTCGTGGGCAGCCGGATGCTCCGCCTCACGCAGTTGCTTAGCCTGCCTGGCCCGCTTCACCTCGACGTCCTCGCACTCCCAGATATATTTGCCTAAGTCAAGCAGTCATTTTAGTTGCGTGAGTTAAGTAAGTCTGCCAACATTGACCTCAGGTGATCCCCAGCGGCTCACAGCCCGAACCCACCCTTCCGGAAGGAAACCCCCATGAACGCGACCAGCATGGACGAGGCGCCCCGGAGCCTGGCAGCTCCCGGTCCGCTGGCCGCTTTCGCGCGGTTCGTCCTGTGCGGCGGAGGGGTCGGGGTCGCCTCCAGCCCCGCCGTGGCGCTGCTGGCCACGCTGATGCCGTGGGCAATGGCGAACGCGCTGATCACCATCGCCTCGACCATCCTCTGCACGGAGCTACACGCCCGCTTCACCTTCGGGTCCGGGCAGCGCGCCGGATGGCGCCAGCACTGGCAGTCCGCGGGGTCGGCCACGGCCGCCTACGCTGTGACCTGCACAGCGATGTTCATACTCCACACAGTCCAGCCCTCGCCCGGAATGCTGCGTGAGCAAGTCGTCTACCTCAGCGCCTCCGCGCTCGCCGGAATCGGACGCTTCCTGGTACTGCGCCTGTTCGTCTTCGCCGGCGACCGGACCCAGCGCACGACGGAGCAGGCGCCCATCCCGGTCAGCCCCGGCAGCAGGCGGGCGCTGAACCATCTCCCGCGCCCGATGACCCTCGCCGGCCAGTACTGACAGACCAGAACGGAGCAGTCGACGTGAGCGACTCACAGGCAGGCACGGCGACCGACGTGCTCGAGCGGGTACGACGGCACCGACGTCACACGCTGGAACTGCTCACCGTCTGCGCTGTCGGGCTCGTCCCGTGGACGGTCGTGCTGGCGCTGACGCTGCCGTCCGAGTACAAGGTCCACCAGTGGCGCGCGAGCTGGGTCGGATTCGACGTCCTGCTCGTGATCGCGATGGCGTCCACCGCGATCCTCGGCTGGCTGCGGCACCGGGCCGTCATCGTGTCGGGACTCGCGATGGCGGTGCTGCTGATCTGCGACGCGTGGTTCGACGTGTCGCTCGCCTTCGGCACCTCGGAGGTCTGGCTGTCGGCGGCGCTCGCGGTGTTCGTCGAACTGCCGCTGGCCGCCTTCCTCATCCACCGGGTGATGGGGATGATCTCGTTGGCGCAGTGGCCGTCCGCGGAGGCCGCCACCAGCAGCGACAAGTAGCCGACCCCGGCCCGGCACTACCCGGATTCCCGAACGATCACCCGCGCCGGTTCGGGGGTGGTGTCGGCGGCCGGCAGGCCGAGTGCTTTGCGCGCGGCGATTCGGCCGATGGCCTCCGCATCAATGTGCACGGTGGTCAAGGCGGGAGAGAACAGTGCTCCGTGCGGGGTGTCGTCGAATCCGATGACGGCGAGGTCCGCGGGCGCCCGCAGACCGATGCGTCGCATCGCGGCGAGCGTCACGAGTGCGAGGTCGTCGTTGTAGGCCACGACGGCGGTCACTTCCGGATGTTCGGCGCGGAAGGACCGTAGCCGTTCCTCGGCGGGGCCGAGGCTGCTGGGAAGGACGAGTGTCGGGCAGCCGTCCAGGCCTGCGGTGTGGGCGGCCTGGCGGATGAGTCGCTCTCGTAGGCCGGCGAGGGCCTGGAGTTCAGGGGTGTCCGGCAGGACGGTGGCGATGTGCCGGTGGCCTCGGTCGACGAGGTGGCGGACCGGGACGTCGGCCTGTGCGGAGAAGGCGTCGAGGGAGGTGTGGGTGTCGGTGGCGAGCGCGTCCGCGTGGCCGGCGTTGCTCAGGTCGATCACGGCTCGGGCGGAGACGGCCTGGGCCACGTCGGAGAGTGCCTGGGAGGAGAGGTGGCCGTGAAGCACGAGGAGCACGTGGTTGTGCGAGGCGAGCTCGGCGTCGAGGCCGTGGATGTAGCCGCCGAGGCTGCTGCCGGTGGGGATTCCCTCGACGTTGAGCAGGACGATGCGGGACGCCCCTTTGCGCAATGCCTGCGCCGATCCGTTGGGGACGTAGCCGAGCGCGCGAGCGGCCTGCTGTACGCGCTCCCGCGTCTCCTGGGAGACGTGCCCGGCCGCGTCGTTGAGGACGAAACTCACCGTGGTCTGCGAGACGCCACTGGCCCGGGCGACGTCTTTGGCCGTCGCGCGCGTGGACCTGCTCACTCGCTCGCTCCTGCGGTCCGGTCTGGGGCTTGTGCGGTGTGGGTGCGCTGGTTACAGTACCGCAGGCACGTGGTAATACGATTTACCACCGGAAAGGGCGCGCCTCCATGAAGCTCGACCTGGTCGACCCGGAGCTGCGCCGCAGCGTCGCGCGGATGCCGCGACTGCCGATCCGTGGGAAGTGGGGACGGCGCGTCGTGCGCGCCCTGGTCCGCCGGCGCGGGCTGGGGAAGCCGGTCGAGGGCGTCGACGTCAGCAACCTCGACGAAGGTCAGGGCATACGCCTGTACACCCCTGCGGGTGGCGGTTCGGGCGCGGCACTGCTGTGGGTGCACGGCGGTGGCTACGTCATCGGCGATGTCGTCCAGGACGACGCCTTCTGCTCCGCGACAGCGCATGAACTCGGCATCGTCGTCGTCTCGACGAACTACCGCCTTGCCCCTGAACACCCCTTCCCGGCCCCTCTCGACGACGTCCTGGACGCCTGGCAGTGGTTGCAGAAGGCGGCCGGGACCCTCGGGGTCGACCCGGAGCGCATCGCCGTCGGGGGGTCGAGCGCCGGCGCGGGTCTGGCCGCCTGCCTGGCGCAGCGGCTGCACGATGCCGGCGGGGTCCAGCCGGTCGGGCAGTGGCTGTTCTCCCCGATGCTCGACGACCGCACCGCCGCACGCCGCGAACTCGACCAGCTGCAACACCGGGTGTGGAGCAACACCGCGAACCGGACCGGATGGGCCGCCTACCTCGGCACCGAGCCCGGCGGCCCGCACACCCCCGACCGCGCGGCCGCCGCCCGGCGCGCCGACCTGCGCGGACTGCCGCCGGCCTGGATCAGCGTGGGCGACATCGACCTGTTCGCCGACGAGTGCCGCGCCTACGCCGACCGCCTGCGCGACGCGGGCGTGGGCTGCGCCTTCGACCTCGTCCCCGGCGGTCCCCACGGCTTCGAGGTATGGGCACCCGAGACGCGCGTGGCCCGCGCACTGCTGGAGCGCGGCCGCGCCTGGCTGGGCGCACGGCTGACCGCCTGACCGCCTGAGCGCCTGACCGTCGCGATCACTGTCGAGCAGCGGCCTGTACGGGGGCCGGGCGGACCAGGCGGCCGCGGGAGATGAGGGACGCGGCCTGTTTGAGGCGGCGGACCCTGATGCTGACGTCGTAGGCGTCGATGCCGGGGATGGCGGCGACCCGGGTGGTCAGGTAGCGGTAGAAGTCCTCCGCGTCGCGGCAGATGACGATGGCCATCACGTTGTGCCGGCCGCTGGTGGCACCGGCGAAGGCGACTTCGTCGTGGCGGGCGAGTTCTTCCCCGATGCGCTGGAGGTGGGCGGGGGAGACGCGCAGCCAGAGGGTGGCGTTGAGGTGGTAACCGAGACGTTCGGGGAGCGAGTCGACGTCATAGGAGAGGGTGCCGGAGGTCTCCAGGGCTTCGAGGCGGCGGGCGACACGGGCCTTGGACCAGCCGGTGAGTGCGGCGAGCTCGGTGTGGGTGGTGCGGCCGTCCTGGGCGAGGGCATCCAGCAGCGGGGCGTCCTCTTCGGCCGGGGGCAGCAGAGGGCCGGTGGGGGCGGCGGGCCGGTCGCCGGTGAGCTGCCGCACCTGCTCGGGGGTGAGGCGGCCGCCCTGGCTGGTCCAGCCCACGGTGCCGGGGTCGCCGAACGGATGGATGAGCAGGTCGATGCTCAGGTCGAGGACGGAGGCCGACTTGGGCAGCTGCCGGAGCAGCATGTCGTCGCGCTCCGCCTCGACCGGTGAGCTGATGACGCAGATGATCTCGGAGCCGCCGGAGGCGAGGTTGGCGTAGGCGATGTCGGGCCGCCGGACGAGTGCGTCGGCGAGCGGGCCGACGCGGTCCGGACGGCAGCGGATGCGGGCGACCCACTGCGCCTGTCCGTACACGCTGGGGTTGACCAGGCCCGCCACGCGCACCACCCCGCTGCGGCGCAGGGCGTGGTAGCGGCGGGCCGCGGTCTGCTCCGAGACGCCGACCACCTCACCGATGCGCCGGAACGGGGCACGCGGTGCGCACAGCAATGCGTGGAGGATCTTCATGTCGATGTCGTCAGCCACGGAGGAAGTATGCCACCTGGAGAGGATCAGGTGGCGGTTCGTGTTCAGTGTGAGTTGATTCGTTGGTGGTTGTTGCGGGCATCACCGATGCTGCACTGCGGGGTTAGTCGATCCGAGCCACTGGAGAACTTGCATGAACGTCACGACCGCGGCGAGCGGGCCGACCGACCGGCGCGCGGCCACGCTCGTCATGGCCTGCCTGGGCGTTTTCGTCGCCTACTTGCCGGTCACCACCGTCGCGGCGAGCCTGCCCGCCATCCAGGCGGCTCTGGGTGCGTCGACCGCCCAACTGTCCTGGGTCTCGGACGCGTTCGTCCTGCCCATGGCCGCACTCATCCTGACCGCCGGTGTCTTCGGCGACGTCCACGGGCGCAAGAAGGTGTTCCAGGCCGGCCTGGCCTTCTGCGCCATCGGTGCCGGCGTCGCCCTCTGCGCCCAGTCGGTCCAGGTCCTCTGGGCCGGCCAGGCCGTCGCGGGTCTCGGCGCGGCCGCACTGCTGCCCACCACGCTGGCGCTGATCAGCCACGCGGTCCCGGACCACCGGGAGCGCGGCAGGTTCATCGGCCTGTGGGCGACCTCCCTGCTGATGTCGCTGGCCGTCGGCCCGCTGATCGCCGGGGTGCTCCTGGACCACTTCGCCTGGCGCTGGATCTACCTGCTGCCCGTCCCCGTGTCCCTCGTCGCCATGGTCTTCGCCGCACGGCTGCTGACCGACTCGCGCGCCGCGCACGGGCGCCGACTGGACTGGCCCGGCCAGATCACCGCCGCACTGGCGATCACCGCCGTGGTGTACGGCGTCATCGAAGGCGGCGCCGGCTCCTTCACGGACACCAAGGTGCTGGTGGCACTGGTCACGGCCGCTGTCAGTGCCGTCGCCTTCGTCCTGGCCGAGCGGCGCAGTGAGAGCCCGATGCTGGACCTGGCCCTGTTCCGCAGCCCGGCCTTCACCGCCACCACCCTCGTGGCGATGATCAGCTTCCTGGGGCTGATCGGCTTCTTCTTCGTCCTCAGCCTCTACTTCGGCATGGTGCAGCAGCTCGACACCCTCCAGGCGGGCTGGCGTCTGCTGATGGTCACCCTGACGGCGATCGTGGTCGGTCAGCCGGTCGGGCGTCTCATGCACCGGGTTTCCGCTCGCGTCCTGATCACCGGCGGCCTGATCGTCGTCTCGGGCTCGCTGTTCTCGCTGATACCCCTCGACGCCGACACCTCCTTCGGTTCCGTGGCCTGGCGGCTGGCCCTGCTGGGCCTGGGCATGGGCACCGTCATCGTCCCCATGACAGCCACCGCCGTGGCCTCCGTGCCGTATCAGCTGGCCGGTATGGCGGCTGCCGGCAACAACGCCTTCCGCCAGGTCGGCGGCGCCCTGGGCCCGGCCGTCCTCGGCGCGCTGCTCACCACCAGGGCCGTCGACACGCTTCCCGGTCATCTCGCCGACGCCGGGCTGACAGGCGGGACGCAGCAGACCATCGTGTCCGCCGCGGACGCGGGCGGACTGGGCGCGGTCGCCCAGCTGAACCTGGGCGCGGACACCGGGCGGGTCCTTGCCGCGGTGGGCGATTCCTTCCTCGACGGCCTCCGCCTCTGCCTGATCGTGGCCGCCGCCCTGACCCTGCTCGCCGCCGTGGTCTCCGCCGTCCTGCTGCGCCGCCCCCGGGAGGCACCTGATCGCCCGATCGCCGGCTCATCCCTACGGCAGGACAGCCGGCGCACGGCGGGCGATCTCGTCCGGTGAGGCATCGACGGACAGCGTGACGCCCCTCGTCCGCGTCCAGCGGGTCTCACAGGGGCTGTTCCTCCACCACGGGTGGGCCCGGCCCTCGCCAGGCCCCCGGGCGGCGTCGAGCCGCCCGGGGGCCTCATGCGCTACGGCGTCACCACCGTGCCGCCGAAGGTGACGGCGAGGTGGCCGTCCGAGGCGAAGGACCAGCCCAGGGCCCCGGAGTAGGAGGAGCACCGGGATCCGTTGGAGCCGGTCCAGAACTGGTTGGAGCTGTCGGCGTCACCGACGGTCTTGTCGTTGGACCCGTCGACGGCGAACCGGCACGAGGTGTTGGTCCGGAACACCGAAGTACCGGCGTCGAAGGAGAAGTTGCGCTCGGCGTTGTCGATGCTGACGTTGTTCGAGATGGTCATCGTGCCGGGGTTGCTGTTGTAGGTGAACCCGTGATGGCCGTTGCCGTAGGCGATGCTGTGCTGGACGACGTGGTTGACCGCGATGTCGTCGCCGCCGAGCTTGTAGCCGTTGCGGTCGCCGTTGGCGTTGACGGTGCCGTCGCTCAGGGTGCCGTTGTTGTAGGAGAGGGAGTACTCGATGGTCACCGGGCCGATGGCGCCCGTGTCGGTCTTGGTGTAGAGGTCCCAGCCGTCGTCGATGTTGTTGTGGGAGACGGCGTAGCGGAAGACGTTCCCGGTGCCGGTGGTGAGCTTCGCGGCGAAGCCGTCGGCGTCCTCGCCGTCGGAGTCGGCGTTGTCGTGCGACTCCGCGCTCAGGATCAGGTTGTTGGACGGCCACTGGCTGCTCGGGGTGCTGGAGGCGATCCGGCCGAGCTGCAGCCCCGTGTCGCGGTTGTACGCCGTCACCGTGCGCTCGATGACGTTGTTGCTGCCGCCCACGTAGATCCCGTTGTCGCCCGCGTGCTCGACGGTGAGGCCGTAGACGTGCCAGTAGGAGGCGTTCAGCTGGAGCCCGCGGTTCGACGAACTCTCGCTCTGGGCCGAGAAGTTCAGCACCGGGGTCTCGCCCGGGTAGGCGGACAGCGTGGTGCGGGCACTGGAGGTGCCGTCGGTGCCGGCCGGGATGGTGACCGTCGACGAGTAGGCGTAGGTCCCGCCGCGCAGGTAGATCGTGCCGCCGGAGGTGATGCGGCTGATCGCCGAGGTGAGCGTGGTCGGGGCCGACTCCGTTCCGGCCGCGCTGTCGGTGCCGCTCGGCGACACGTACAGCACGGTGCCTGTCGCCGCTGCGGAGACGTCCGCGTCGAGGTAGTCGACGTTGGGCAGGCCGGCGGCGGTGGTCGGGTTGAGCCGGATGGTGTTGCTGCCCGCGCTCACCGGCACCGTCAGCGTCTTCGTCGCCCACGTCGACCAGGCGCCGGTGGCCTCGAACGAGGCCGAGGTCGCCGCCGAGCCGTTCACCGTGACGTCGGCGGGCCGTGCGGTGGTGGTCCCGTTGGCGAAGCGGACGTTCAGTGTCGCCGTGCCCGCGGTG
The DNA here is from genome assembly GCF_045040445.1 of Streptomyces sp. NBC_01537. NCBI lineage: Bacteria > Bacillati > Actinomycetota > Actinomycetes > Kitasatosporales > Streptomycetaceae > Streptomyces > Streptomyces sp. NBC_01537. Next base: position 4,569,449 of record NZ_CP109392.1, read on the forward strand.
GCGGCGGTCACGGTGAACTGCGCGTAGGCGCCGGACGCGTTGGTGCCGTTGCAGAATCCGCTGCCGGAGTAGCCCGTCCAGTCGGAGTCGATGGTGCCGGTGCAGACCGCCGGGGAGCTCTCGGCCTCGTAGCGGACGGACGCGGCCTGCGCCGCGTTGCCGGAGAGCGCGACGAGCGCGCCTGCCAGCAGGCTGACACACGTAATGACGGGTCTCGCTTGCATCGTGGTGCCTCCAGGTCGGTGGATCGCCGTGTCTGGTTGGCAGGTCTGATCTGTCCGAGTGCGTGAACAGGGCCCCCTGTCGTACCTGGCATACACAGACGGAAAGCGCTTTCTCCGACGCTAGGGAGCGACCATGGGCACGTCAATATCCACGTACGTAATTTTTGTTCACGAGTATGAATGGCGGGCGTTACATAGTGCCCAGGGCGGCGATCAGCTGATCCAACGTCAGATCCTCGGCGTCCTTGAAGGACTCCCAGCGTTCGAAGAGAGCCGAAGACGCCCTGACGAGGTCGTCGGAGAGACCCGCCGCGGCGCACGCCTCGGCGATCTCTCCCATTTCAGGCGCCCACCGCCACGCACGCGGTCCCGCGCTCAGCAACTGCTCGGCCTGCCCGAGCGGCGTGCGCGGCAGCTTGTCATGGGCCAACGCGAGCAGTTCCTCAAGCACCCCGTGCCCGTCCGCCAGTGCGCATGCCTGGGCCGCCAGCGCGTAGGTGAGCTTGTTGTACGAGGCGAACGCCAGCTTCAGAGCCGAGGCGCGACCCACACCGCCACTCATCACGACCGGCTCCAGGAAGGTGCCGTCGAACACCGTGCGTACCCGGTCCACCGCCGCGTGCGGCCCCGACAGATACAGCCGCGCCGCGCCGGAGGACCGGGGCGGCGGCCCCACGATCCCGCCGTCCACAACCGTGGCCCCGGCGGCGCCGACCAGATCGGCGATCTGGAGGGCATGCTGCGGGCTGATCGCGTTCGCCTCCGCGTAGACGCCGGTGAACCCCGACGCCGCGACCCGCTCGGCGACGTCCAGCGCCGCGGCGGGCGGGCACACGCTGATGATCAGCCAGCAGGAATCGGCCAACTCCCCGAGGCCCGCCGCGGCACGCAGTCCGGCCGATTCCGCCCGCCGCCGCGTCGCCTCTCCCCGGCCCTGCGGCAACCACAGGACGGGCGTGCCGGATGCCACGATCTGCCGCCCCACCTCGGCGCCCATCGAGCCCGGATGAAGTATCCCGACACCCTGATCCATCATGTGCCCGATCATATTCAGCAGTCCTGACCTGGGACGCCCTGTTACCGTCCCACGGTGTTCTCCCTCCACGAGCCCGCCCTGTTCACCCGGCTGCGCGACGCCCGGCGCGTGCTCATCGCCGGTGCCGGCGGCGGCTTCGACGTCTACGCCGGACTCCCGCTGGCCCTCGCCCTGCGCGCGTCGGGAAAGGAGGTCCATCTGGCCAACCTCTCCTTCGCCGACCTGTACGGCCTGGACCTGGACGTATGGCTGGACCACGACGTCGCCGCCATCCGCCCGGACACCACCGCCCGAGGCGACTACTTCCCCGAACGCACCCTCGCCCAGTGGCTCGAACTGCAGGGCCTGCCCTCGACCGTGTACGCCCTCAGCCGCACCGGCGTGCAGCCGCTGCGCGCCGCCTACCGGGCACTGCTCGACCACCTCGGCGGCACCGACCCCGTCGACGCGATCGTCCTGGTCGACGGCGGAACCGACATCCTCATGCGCGGCGACGAGAACGGACTCGGCACCCCCGAGGAGGACATGGCCAGCCTCGCCGCCGTCAACGGGCTGCACGAGGTCCCGCACCGGCTCGTGGCCTGCCTCGGCTTCGGCATCGACGCCTACCACGGCGTCAACCACGCCCTCGTCCTGGAGAACCTCGCCGCCCTGGAACGCGACGGCGCCTACCTCGGAGCGTTCTCCCTCCCCCGGACCTCCCGCGAGGGCGCGCTCTACCTGGAAGCGGTGGCCCACGCCCACGCCTGCACCCCGGACCACCCCAGCATCGTCAACGGCTCCATAGCCGCCGCCGTACGGGGCGACTTCGGCAACGTGCAGTTCACCGAACGCACCAAACACAGCGAGCTGTTCGTCAACCCCCTGATGTCCCTGTACTTCTGCGTGGACGCCCCCGGCCTGGCCCGCCGCAACCTCTACCTCGACCGGCTGGAACAGACCCATCTCACCCGGCAGATCAGCACCATCATCGAGGAATTCCGCGACGAACTGCCCCGCCAGCGCCCGCCACGCACCATCCCGCACTGATCGCTCTCCTCCGGGCCGGCCACTCGACCGGCCGGCATCTTCTTGAGTCATGCGGGCAGGCGCCCTGTGAGGACGCGGCTCCGGCCCCCGGCAGCGTCGCAAGCCACCGCCTCCCCGGGAGGCACCCTGATGCGCATCAGCGCGGGAACTCTCGATGCGCTCCTTGCCGGGCATGATCCTGTTGCCCGTCGGCTCGGCACGCATTCGACGACAGGCAGTACTCATGTACGTGCTACTCCTCCCCGCCCTGACCCCCTTCGTCCTGCTCGGCACCGTCATGGGCCTGGCCTGGTTGGAGGACCACATCCTCCCCCAGACCGAACCGACCCCAATCACCCCCGAGGCACCACGCAGACCCATCCCGGGCCCTGCCGCTACCGCTGCCACTACCACTACCGCTGCCGCGCCCGGTCGACGTCCTCCCCGCCTCGCCGCACCCGGGCCCCGTAGGCCCCGCGTATCTCAAGGCGTATGAACGAGACCAGCGAAATGGGAGAGCCATGAGCCTCGGAGCGAAGTTCAAGAACAACACGCAGGTGGTCAAGGGCAGGATCAAGGAAGGCTTCGGCCGTGCCACCGGAAACCAGCGGCTGAAGAGGGAAGGCAGGGCCGGCCGGGTCATGGGAAGCCTGAAGCAGTCCGGAGAGAAGGCCAAGGCCGCTTTCAAGCGGTGACGCGGTGCGCGAAAACGCTCGGCGATCAGCTCGGCTGCCATGACGACGGTGAGGTTGGTGGCGACCGACGGGGCGTCCGGCAGCGCAGTCCCTCGCGCTCACTGCTCCTTGAGCTCGTCGATCCGGACGGGGCCGCCAGTGGTGACCGACTGGACGGCGGCGAGGGCGATGGACAGGGCGGCGCGGGCGTCCTGGCCGGTGACGGTGGGGCTGGTCCCGGTGCGTACGCAGGTGGTGAAGTCGGCGAGCTCGGCGACGTACGCGTCGTGGAAGAGGTCCTGGTCGTAGGTGACGCACTCGGCGGCGATGCCCTCCGCGCCGTAGGAGGTCAGGTGGGTGCGGCGGACGTCGCCCATGGTGAGCATGCCGGCGGAGCCGAAGACCTCGCCGCGTACGTCGTAGCCGTAGACGGCCTGGAAGTTGGCCTCGGCGGTGGCGATGGCGCCGTTGTCGAAGCGGATGGTGACGACGGCGGTGTCGAGCAGGCCGCGGTCCTTGAAGTCGGGGCGGACCAGGGCGTCGGCCATGGCGAAGACCTCGACGGGCTCGGCGCCGGGATTGAGGTAGCGCAGGGTGTCGAAGTCGTGGATGAGGGTCTCCAGGAAGATCGTCCACGGCGGGATGGGCGCCGGGTCGGCCAGCTTCGGGTCGCGGGTGAGCGAGCGCAGCAGCTGCGGGGTGCCGATGGCGCCGGAGGCGACCTTGTCGTGGGCGGCGCGGAAGCCGGCATCGTAGCGCCGGTTGAAGCCGACCTGGAGGGCGACGCCCGCCTTCTCGGCAGCGGCGATCGCGCGGTCGGCCTCGGCGAGGGTGACGGCCATGGGCTTCTCGCAGTAGATGGCCTTGCCCGCCCGCGCCGCCGCCTCGACGAGGTCGGCGTGGGTGCGGGCCGGGGTGGAGATGACCACGGCGTCGACGTCCGGGTCGGCGAGCAGCTCGCCGATGTCGGTGTACGACGTGGGGCAGCCCAGCCGGTCCGCGAGGCCCCGCGCGGCGCCCGGGGCCGGGTCGGCGACGGCGGCGAGCCGGGCCCCGGGGATGCGGCGGGCCAGGGACTCCGCATGGAAGGAGCCCATTCGTCCGGCGCCGACGAGGGCGACGGCGAGCGGCTGCTGAGTGGTCATGAGAGTTCTCCGTACGTCGTTGTCAGAGGGTGGGTCAGCGTGAGTCAGAGGGTGAAGGCGGCGCGGAAACGGTCCAGGGCGAGGTCGTCGTCACCGGAGGCCCAGGCCTCCATGGCGACCGTGCCGTCGTAGCCGAGGTCCGCGAGGACCCGTGCGACGGCCGGGTAGTTGATCTCCCCGGTGCCCGGCTCGCAGCGGCCCGGTACGTCGGCGATCTGGATCTCTCCGATCAGGCCCAGTCCGTGCGCCCGGCGGACCAGTTCGATGAGATTTCCCTCGCCGATCTGTGCGTGGTACAGGTCCAGGTTCATCCGCAGGCCCGGCCGGTCCACGGCCTCGACCAGGGCCAGGGTGTCGGCGGCCCTGGCGAACGGCACTCCGGGGTGGTCGACGGCGGTGTTGAGGTTCTCCAGGGTGAAGACGACACCGGCGCTCTCGCCCAGCTCGGCGATCCGGGTGAGCGTGCGGTGGGCGGTGGCCCGCATCGGGCCGTCGGGCTCGCCGGTCACCGGCACCACGGGCAGGCCCCTGCCGTCCAGGCCTGTGCCGTGCAGGTTCAGCCGCGGGCAGCTCAGATGCTCGGCGGCCTTCACCGACTCCTCGGCGGTGCGCAGCAGCTCGGCGGCGCCGTCCTCGTCGGTCAGGGTGCCGCTGATGTAGCCGGTCATGGACGAGAAGTCGGCCGGGGTGCGGGCGAGGGCATCGAGGTCGTGCCGGGTCCAGTCCCAGATCTCGGCCTGGAAGCCCGCGTCGTGGATGCGGCGGACCCGCTCCTGGATCGGGCGGTCCCGGAAGACCATCTCGGCGCAGACAGCCAGCGTGACCATCGCCACCACCTCCACGTATAGAACGTTCTAGTTCCAGTAGTACGCCAGCCACCGGCTCGGCCTGTCAAGAGCCCGCCGCACGAAAACTAGAACGTTGCAGTACCTTGGAGCAGCGACTTAGAGGCCGCGCCGATGGGGAGCGCGGGCGACGCCGCGGGCCCTATCGGCGCGGCCTCTTAACTCCACGACAGGGAGGGCAGCGGTGTCACCGACCCCCGAGGTCCCGGACGGGAAGCGGCCCACTCTCGCCGACGTGGCCGCGCGGGCCAACGTGTCCACGGCACTGGTCTCCATCGTCATCCGCGGGACCAAGGGCGCGAGCGCCGCCACCCGCGAACGGGTCCTGCAGGCCGCCAAGGACATCGGCTACCGGCCCGACACCCGGGCCCGGCTGCTGCGCAGCCACCGTTCACGCCTGCTCGGCGTGCAGTTCGACCTCCAGCACGCCTTCCACACCGACCTGGTCGAGGGCATCTACGCGGCGGCCGAACCGGCCGGCTACCAGGTCGCCCTGAGCGCCGTGGCCCCCAGCCGCAGCGAACAGCACGCCGTGGACACCCTCCTCGCCGACCGCTGCGAGGCCCTGATCCTGCTCGGCCCGCAGGCCCCCGCCGCCCGCCTGGCCGAACTCGCCGCGCAGCTGCCGGTCGTGTCCCTCGCCCGCCGGCTGCGCCCGTCCGCCGGGAACGTCGAGGTCGTACGGACCGCCGACGACGAAGGAGCCCGCCAGGCCGTGGACCACCTGGTGGCGCTCGGCCACCGCGACATCGCCCACGTCGACGGCGGCCGGGCCCCGGGCGCCGCCGACCGCCGGCGCGGCTACCGCACCGCCATGAACCGCCACGGCCTCGCCGCCCACGCCCGCGTGCTGCCCGGCGGACTGACCGAGGACGACGGAGCCGCCGCCGCCCGCGCCCTGCTCGCCACCCGCCCCCGGCCCCCCACCGCCGTGCTCGCCTTCAACGACCGCTGCGCCACCGGCCTGCTCGACACCTTCCTCCGCGCCGGTGTCCCGGTCCCCGCCGGCATCTCCGTCATCGGCTTCGACGACAGCCGGCTCGCCCGCCTTGCCCACATCGACCTCACCACCGTCGGCCAGGACATCCCGCGCATGGCCGGACTCGCGGTCGGCCGGGCCATCGCCCGGCTGGAAGGCGAACCGGCGGACGAACCCGCACCCGGGACGGAGACCGTCATCGCCCCGCATCTCATCACGCGCGGCACCACGGCCCCACCACCCGCCACGGCCTGAACCCCACCGGCGTCGTGGTCGGTGGGGTTCAGGCCGTGGTTGGGACTACTTGCGGTAGCCCGACACCTTGCCGATCCAGGTGATGAAGTCGCCCGGGTCCTCGTCCGCGCCGTGACCGGCGTCCCAGTAGTACGAGGTGTTGACGTCGTCGCCCAGGTTCTCCAGGCGGGCGCCGAGGTTGCTCGCGACCGAGAGCGAGGTGTCGCTGTCCTTGGTGCCGAGGCGGATCCACCAGTGCTTGGACCGGTTCTGGTTGGCGTCCCCGGCGAGGTGGTGCATCGTGTTCATCAGGTCGAGCTTGCCGGGGATGTCGCTGTCGAGGCGCGCGCTGCTGCCGCTCTCGTGCCGGAGGCTGTACAGCGTGAAGTGCCGGGCCTTCGTGGTCCCCGTACCGAACAGGTTGTTCTCACCGGAGGACAGGTCGAAGAGGTCGAACGACGGGGCGTCCTTCTTCCGCGCGCCGACGTGGGTGAGGAAGTCGGCCCAGGCGAAGGTCGCCCTGCCGCCGGACCACGTGATGAACGTGTTCGCGGCCAGGTAGGTCGCGCGGTCCGCGTCCGACAGCGCGGCGAGGTACTTGGTGGCCGAGGGCTCCAGGTGGGTCTTCACCAGGTACTCGTCGAGGTTGCGGACGGTGAGCTTGCCGAAGCCCTTGGCGTGCAGCTTGAGGGAGGCCAGGTAGTCGCCGTACGCGGTGCGCAGTTCCTTGGAGATGGTCCGGTCGACCAGCGAACCGCTGCTCAGCGCGTTGGCGCCCCAGTTCCACTCGTACGCCATGTCGGCGTGTTCGAGGTCGGTGATCGGGCACCAGGCGCCGGTGGCGAAGATCGCGTCGCTCCCCTCCGCCGCGCCGATCTCCTTGAGGTAGGAGTCGTAGATCGGGCTGTCGCCGGACGCGCCGAGCAGGGAGGACAGGGCGCCGCCGGCGCTGACGCCGGCGGAGACGATCCGGTGCACGTTGCCCGGGATGCGGCCCTTGTTGGACTTCACGTACCGTACGGCGGCCTTGAGGTCCACGATGGCGGCGGGCGCGGTGCCGTAGTACGTACCGCTGGAGTCGACCAGGGTGCGGCCGCGGGCGCCCGGCTCCACGACGACGTACCCGGCGGCGAGCGCCAGCTGCTGGCGGCTGATCGTGCCGGCGGGGCCCATGGCGCCGCCGATGCCGGTGGCGCTCGCCGTCGACGACGGCATGTATCCGCCCACCTGGTTGGCGAGCAGGATGGGCGCGTGGGTCGCGTCGACGGCCGTTCCGTCGATCTTCACGGGAACACTGACGTTCAGGGACTGGTACGTCGCGTCCACCGGCTTGGCCACGTAGGTGATGGCCTTGTAGAAGTGGTAGACCACCTCGTGGGCGACGCCGTCGGTGTCCGTGATGGTGGTGGTCAGTTCCGTGTAACCGGCCGGATCGAAGACGAGCGAGTCCGAGGACGCCGAGCCGGTCGCGGCCGATGCCGGCGAACCGAGGGCGACGCCGACCGCCGGCACCGCGGCGGCCGCGGCAAATCCCTTGACCATGGTCCTGCGTTTCACTGGTCTCTCCTTCGCATTCGCGTAGGTGCGCGTGACGCCCGGTACCGGCGTTGTCACAGCGAACGTAGGACCCTCGCACAACATTGTCAACAATCATGTTGACCTTATTGCTAACGTACATGTTTCATCGCGGACATACGGGGGCGGTCCGCAGCACGTATGTCTTCCGCTGTGCCCGGGTCAGGTCTGCGCCCGCGCGGGCGCAGACCTGTCGGACCGCCTGGACGGGGTCGACGGCGTACCCCTGTACGGGGACGTGGGCGCCGGCGGCGTACAGGGTGCGGTTGTCGGCGGCGAAGGCCAGGGAGGCGATCGCCTCGCCGGGGGTCCGCAGGGGGCCGCCGAGCGGTTGCAGGGTCTCCGTGTCCCACAGCTGGAGCGTTCCCTGGTCGCCGCCGACGGCGAGCGTACGGCCGTCGGGGCTCAGGGCGAGAGCGCTGACGGTCTCCGGGCTGTTGGCCGGGGAGCCGGGGAAGGCGTTGCGCAGGACGCCCACGCGGTGGCGCAGATCGCCGTCCCACAGGGCCACTCGGCCGGTGAGGTCGCTCGCGGCCAGCCGGGAGCCGTCGGCCGCGAAGGCGAGGGCCTCGATCCCCTCGCCCTGGACCAGGTTCAGGGCAGTGGAACGGCCGTCGGGGATCTCTGCGGTGAGGCGGGCGGCGTGGTTGTCGCCGACGAGGAGCCGGCCGTCGGCGCGGAGTGTGAGGTGGGCGCTCGCCAGTCCCGTCAGCACGGCCCGCCTGCGGTGGGCCGTCGTGTCCCACACCTCGTCCACCACCTGGCCGTCGTCCGTCGGACGGGCCGCGTACAGGGTGCGGCCGCCGGAGCCGAGGGCGAGGGCGACCACGCCCGCCGTGGATCCCGCCGGTGCCAGGTCCAGGGTGGCCAGGGCGCGGCTGCGGCGCAGGTCCCAGATGGTGATCCGCCGGGCAGAGACGCCGTACGCGAACGTCCTGCCGTCGGCGCTGAACGCCATCAGTGGGGCGGCGGAGTCGGCGAGCGGCACGGACGGCAGAGTCCGCAGCACGTGCCCGTCGCGGGTGTCGCGCAGCTCGAATCGGTACTGGGTGCCGCTGCGTTCGGCGGTGGCGAGCGTGTGCCCGTCCGGGGCGAGCAGGACGCCGTCCAGGGCGCGGGCGCGCCAGGCCGACGTGGTGGCCGTCGCCGTGTCGAAGGAGTGGACGGTGCCGCCCGTCAGGTAGCGGAGGGTGGCGTGGCCGGGGTCCCAGGCCAGGGTGCCGTAGGTCTGCTGCTCGTCGAGGGAGTGGCTGAAGACGGGGGTGTCGGTGGCCGAGAGGCGCCAGACCTTGATCTGCGCGCCGTCGGCGGTCGCCAGGAACGCCCCGTCCGCGCTGATCACGGCGGACTTCACCTGCGAGTCGTCGAGAGCGGCCACCTGGCGTCCCGTCCTCGTGTCCCACACGCGCACGCCCGGCGGCGACACGACGGCGAACCGGTGGGCGCCGAACACCACGTCCACGTCGCCTTCGTCGCACAGGCCGCGGTCGCCGCTCCACGCGCCGGGGAGCGTGCTGTGGCTGTGCGTGTCCCAGACCTGCGGGGCCTTCCCGGCGGTGCAGACGGCCACGTACCGGTCGTCGGGGCTCGGGGCGACAGCCGTACCGGGCGCGCGGGTCTCGAAGAGCAGCCGGCCGTCGGTGAGGGAGCGCAGTTGTACGCGGTCGTCGCGCGAGTCGCTCACCAGGTAGCTGCGACCGCTGGTGCCGAAGGCGATGTCGGTGGAGGCACGGGGCAGGAGGCGCGCCTCACCGGTCCAGCGGTCCCGCGCCGTGTCCCACAGCCGTATCCCGTCGTCCGTGTACAGCGCGAGTGCCCGGCCGCCGGGGCCCGCGGCGAACGCCTGCGTCCCGGCCGGGAGCGTCCCCGAGGCGGTGCGGCGGTGCGTGGCCACGTTCCACGTGCGCCAGGTCCGTCCGTTGACGCCGAGCAGGGTGCGGCCGGAGTCGGTGAGGAAGTCATTGGATTCGTTGCCCGGCGTGGGGTCGGTGAAGGCGTCCAGTTCGGGTTGGGCGAGCGCGTCGAACAGGGCAGTGCGGGTCTCGGGCAGCGCGGAGGTCCGCCAGGCGGCGGCGCCGAGCAGCATCGCGGTGCGCGGGTCGGTGGTGCGCAGGGAGTCGGCGACGGCGGCGACGCGGCGGGCGGTGGCATCGGTGCGCTGGCGGTCGTTGGCGCGGTGCTGGGTCCAGGCGGTCAGCCCGGCGAGCAGGGCCACAGCCAGGACGGCGGACAACGACATGAGCAGGATCCGGGAGCGGCGGGCGGCCAGGACGGCCGTACGGCGCTCCGCGTCGCGGGCCTCCAGCGCCGCCGTGAGGAAGGCCCGCTCGGTCGCGGTGAGCGAGCCGTCGTGCGTGAACAGCTCCTGTGCGCGGTCGAGCCGAGCCCCGCGGTACAGGGCGCCGGGGTCGCGGTCGGTCTCCGCCCAGGCGCGGGCGGCCTCGGTCAGCTGCCGGTGGTGGCGCAGGCGCTCGCGCTCCTCCTCCAGCCAGGCGGCCAGGCGGGGCCAGCAGGTGAGCAGCGCCTCGTGGGCGAGCTGGACGCCGTCCTCGTCGGCGGTGAGCAGCCGGGCGCCGGCCAGCCGCTCGACGACCGGCGGCACCGTGGGGTCCGCCCACTCGTCCAGTTCCACCCGGGTCAGCGGGCGCCGGGTGTCGGGGGCGCCCCGGCCCGGCTCCACCATCCGCAGCAGCAACTGCCGCGCGGCGCGCGCCTGCGGCGGGGACAGCTGCTCGTACGCCTCCTCCGCGGTCGCCGCGATCGCGCCGCGCACCCCGCCGGCCGCCTCGTACGCGGCGAGGGTCAGCATCCGGCTCCTGCGCCGGCGCCAGGTCTCCAGCAGCGCGTGGGAGAGCATGGGCAGGGCGCCGGGTTCGTCCAGGACCTCCTCGACGATCCGCGCGGTCAGTTCCCGCTCGACCATGAGGCCGGTCGCGGCGGCCGGTCTGACCACCGACTCGCGCAGTTCGTCCGCGGTCATGGGCCCGAGTGCCAGTCCGGCGCCGTTCAGCGCGTCCGCCAGGCCCCGGTGCTCCAGGCAGGCGGCGTAGAAGTCCGCGCGTACGGCGATCAGGACCCGCAGCCGGCTGCCCGGAGCCCTTGAGGCCAGCAGGAGGTCGATGAACCGGGCCCGCTCGGCCGGGTCCTTGCAGAGGGTGAAGACCTCCTCGAACTGGTCGACCACGACCCAGCTCTCGGGCTCGCCCTCGGCGGGCGCCAGGAGGTGGCCGTAGGCAGCAGCGGGCCGCGCACCGGGGGTCAGGATCCGCAGCACCGCCGGGCTCCTCCGGCCGGCGATCCTCTCCTGGAGGCGGGGGATCAGCCCGGCCCGCAGCAGCGAGGACTTGCCGCTCCCGGACGCGCCGAACAGCACCGCGAGCCGGTGATTCTGCACCAGCCCGGTCAGCTCCTCCGCCATCCGGTCGCGGCCGAAGAACAGATGCCGGTCGCCGGGTTCGAAGCGGGCCAGCCCCCGGTACGGCGGACTCGTGTCCTGCGCCTCCTCCCGTACGGCTTCGACGCTGGCCGCTTCGGTTTCCTTCCAGCGCGGCTCCCACTCCCCGGGCTCGCCCCCGCAGGCGTGTACGTATCCCCGCAGGACGTCGAGCGACGGCAGCCGTTCCCCGAACGCGGCCCGGGACAGCGTCGTCGCGGAGAACCCGGCCTTCGCGGCCATGCTCTGGTACGACGGGTTGCCGGCGGCCCGGCGCAGCTCGCGCAGTTCGTGCGCGAGGCGCTGGACGGGCCCGGCCTTCGGGTCCAGGGGTTTCTCGGGACGGCCCACGGGCCCACCTCCTCCTGCACGGAGCGAACCATTCCGGTCACCGCGTTAGATGCCGCTGCGGTGCGAAAAGGTGCGCCTCGGGTGTGTGGCGTTGATGACAGCCGGGCGGAGTCCTCCGAGTTGATTCATCTGGTGGGAGGGGGCTGTGCATCAACTTTCCGCTTGCGAGTCTCGGTGTCGCCGGCAGACCGGCAACGCATCACCCGACACTCCGGCTCCAGGGGGAACCTTGCGCAAACAAATGAGAATCGCCTGCGTGGGCACAGCCGCGGCAGCGGCGGTGGCCGCCCTCGCCACGGGACTGACCAGCACGGCACAGGCGACGTCCGTGACCACAGTCAAAGGCGCGGCCGTCACCGGCAATCACACCATCACCCTCATCACCGGTGACCGTGTCGTCGTCGACGCCAAGGGCAAGGTCGTCGGCGTGGAACGGGCCAAGGGGCGCGAGCGCGTCCCCGTGCAGATGCGCACCGTCGGCGGCCACACCCTCGTCATACCGATGGACGCGGTCCGGCTGATCGCGAGTGGCAGGATCGACCAGCGGCTGTTCGACGTCACCGTGCTCAACAAGGCCGCCACCCGCAAGAGCCAGCGGAACGGCCTGAAGGTCATCGTCGGCTACAAGGGCGCCGCATCCGCCGCGAAGGCGAACGTCCGGGACACCGGAACGCTGCACGCGACCTTCAAGCAGCTGAACGCGGACGCGGTGCAGACCCCGGTCGCGGACACGCCGGAGCTGTGGGACGCGGTCACCGACGGCGACAAGGCCGCCTCCGGCGTCGCCCACGTCTGGCTCGACGGCGTCCGCAAGGCCGCCCTCGACAAGTCGGTGCCGCAGATCGGCGCGCCCACGGCCTGGGCGAAGGGCTACAACGGCAAGGGCGTCAAGGTCGCCGTCCTGGACACGGGTGTCGACACGACCCACCCGGACCTGAAGACCCAGGTGATCGCCGCCAAGAACTTCTCCGGTTCCAAGGACACCGTCGACCGCTTCGGCCACGGCACGCACGTGGCGTCCATCATCGCGGGCACCGGCGCCAAGTCCGGCGGCAAGTACAAGGGGGTCGCGCCCGGCGCGCAGATCCTCAACGGCAAGGTCCTGGACGACGAGGGCAACGGTGACGACTCCAGCATCCTCGCGGGCATGGAGTGGGCCGCCCAGCAGGGCGCCGACATCGTCAACCTCAGCCTCGGCGGCGCCGACAGCGAGGGCGTCGACGCGCTCGAAGCCGAGGTGAACAAGCTCTCCGAGACCAAGAACATGCTCTTCGCCATCGCCGCCGGCAACGAGGGCGAGGGGGGCGCCTCGACCATCGACTCCCCGGGCAGCGCGGCCGACGCGCTCACCGTCGGCGCCGTCGACAGCGCGGACAAGCTCGCCTACTTCTCCAGCCGGGGCCCGACCGCCGACGGCACCATCAAGCCGGACGTCACCGCACCCGGCGTGCAGATCACCGCCGCCGCGGCCAAGGGCAGCGTCGTCGACAAGGAGGTCGGCGAGAACCCCGCCGGCTACCTGACGATCTCGGGTACGTCCATGGCGACCCCGCATGTGGCCGGCGCCGCCGCGATCCTCAAGCAGGAGCACCCGGACTGGACCTTCAGCCGGCTGAAGGACGCGCTCATCGGCTCCACGAAGGCGGGCGACTACTCGGCGTTCCAGGGCGGTGCGGGCCGCATCCAGGTCGACAAGGCCATCGCGCAGACCGTGGTCGCCGAGTCGGCGTCGGTGCTCTTCCCCGTCCAGCAGTGGCCGCACACCGACGACACCCCGGCGACCCAGCAGGTGACGTACCGCAACCTCGGTACGAAGGACATCACGCTGGCCCTGTCCGTCGCGGGCCGCGACCCCAAGGGCAAAGCGGCCCCGGCGGGCTTCTTCGGCCTCGCCTCGACCACGGTCACCGTCCCGGCCGGCGGCACGGCCTCGGCCGGCGTCACCGTGAACACCAAGCTGGGCGGCACCCTCAACGGCGGTTACTCGGGTGTCGTGACGGCCACGGGCGACGGCCAGAGCGTCCGTACCTCGGTGGGCGTCATCCGGGAGACCGAGCACTACAACCTCACCCTGAAGTACATCAACCGCGCCGGTGAGGCCCCGCTGCACCTCTCCTCCGTGCTGAGCGTCGACAGCGCGGAAGCGCTCTCCTACCAGTCGTCGGAGTCCACCGCCGACACGGACACCATCCGCGTGACCAAGGGCACGTTCATGCTGGAGTCGTTCAGCTCGAAGAACCTCACCACCTATGAGGGCGGCCTCGACTGGCTGATCGCGCCCTTGTTCAAGGTCACCAAGGACACGACGATCACGCTCGACCTGAACAAGGCCAAGTCGCCCGACATCACCGTGCCGGATGCCGCGGCCAAGCCGCTGAACGCCGAGGTGGGGTACAAGTACTACGCGGGTGCGAACGGGCAGAACGGAAGCAGCGTCCTGGTGCACTCCTTCTCCGACCTCCGGATCGCGCACATCGGCCCGGCGGTCCCCTACCTGACCCAGACCTGGTCCGGGCAGTGGACCAAGGGCGGCAAGGCGGAGTACGACATCGCCGCCGCCGCCACGGTGAAGAAGCTCAAGGGGGCGTACGTCCGCCACTACAAGGCCGCCGACTTCGCCACCCTCAAGGTCGGCATGGGCTCCTCGGTCCCCGGCAAGACAGGCGCCGTCACGCTCACCGGCGTCGTGTCCGACGGCCTCGGCTACCGGTCCGCCTTCGCCGACGCCGTCCCGCAGACGCTGCCCAGCACTCGCACGTACCACGTGTCGGCCATCGAGGGCGTCCAGTGGCGGCCCGACTTCTACCAGTACTCCGGGAAGAAGGACGCCGACGGCAACCCGCTCTCCGACGTGACCTCCGGGGCCGAGGACTACCTCCCTCTCAAGGCCGGCCGGACCTATCAGCAGAAGTTCAACGCGGCCGTGGTCGCGCCGCGGATCACGGGCAGCGAGACCTTCGGCAACGGCGTCTACCGCGACGGCAACAGCGTCTACGGCATGATGCGGATGTTCACCGACGGCGCGGGCCACGCGGGTGACTCGGACTTCACCTCGGCGACGACGACGCTGTACCGCAACGGCGTGAAGGTCGGCACCAACCACGACCCGCTCACCGGCGACAAGCAGTTCAAGGTCCCGGCCGGCGTCGCCACGTACAGGCTGACCACCTCGGTCAGGCGCAGCGCCGCTGTCGCGGCCGCCTCCAACCGGATCGACGCGACCTGGACGTTCCGCTCGAAGAAGCCGTCCGGCGGCCTGGCGGTCCAGCTGCCGGCCTCCTCGGTCCGCTTCAACGTCACCACCGGCCTGGACAGCAAGGTCGTCGCGGGAAAGAAGGCCACCTTCCCGGTCACCGTCGAGGGCCCGGCCAAGGGCCGCAACCTCAAGTCGCTGGCGGTGTGGGTGTCGTACGACCACGGCCGGACGTGGAAGAAGGTCACCGTCACGCACGGCAGGATCACCGTGAAGAACCCGGCCAAGGGGAAGGCCGTCTCCCTCCGCGCCAAGATCACCGACAAGAAGAACAACACGTCGATGATCTCGATCTACAACGCGTACTACGGCAAGTGAAGTGAGGGGAAAGGCCTGCCGGAAGCGCGACTTCCGGCAGGCCTTTCCTGTCCCTGTCCCCTTTCAGCCGGCGCTGCCGCTGGACGGAACCGGCAAGGGCGGAACGCTGACACCGGAAGTCGGACCCGGGCTCGGAGTGCGGGAGGCGGTGGCGCTTGCGTCCGGCAAGGCACTTGCGCCGGGCGAGGCGGAGGCGGAGGTGGAGGCGTCCGCCGGCGGTGCCACGTCGGTGGACACGCCTGGTGTTGGTGTCCCGCTGGTGGACGGGCTCGGGGTGCCGGTCGAGCCGGTCGAGCCGCCGCCCAGCGAGGTTCCGCTGCCCGGCTCGTTCCTGACCACGGCCGCCACCGGCTTGCCCGCGATCAGCTCCACCGCGGTCACCACGCCCATCGCCAGGACGAACACCAGGCCCGTCGTCAGGGCGTACGTCTTCCAGCCCCTGGGTTTCCGGCCCACGCCGTCCCGCTGCTCGGTGTCCGTGGCGTCCGCCGGCGGACCGAACGCCTCCCGGGCGTCGGCGCGGTGAGCCACCCGCTCCTCGCCCGGTGTGCTCGGCGCTCCCCCGACCGGCATGCGCCCACGGATCCCCTCGCCGGTCCGGTGGAAGAGATGCTGGAAGAGCGCGGCGCCGGTGGTCGCGCTGGTGCTGACCACGGCGGCGCCGACGATCGTCCCGTGCACCCCCAGCAAGGACGCCATCAACGCGCCCACGACAGCCGCGAGCGTGCTCGCGGCCACCTGGACGGCGCTGAGGTCGAGCACCCTGCGCTCGGGGGTTCGTCCTTCTTCTGCTTCTTCGTCCGCTCCCGGATCACCCATCAATATCCTCTGGTCGGTTACTGGGTGAACATCCCGGCGTGCAGGGTCCTGAGTATTCGTGCCAGGAGCCGGGACACGTGCATCTGGGAGAGGTGGAGTTCGGCACCGATCTCGGACTGTGTCATCTCCGCTCCGAAGCGCATCCGCAGGATCGTCCGGTCGCGTGCCCCGAGTTGGGCCAGCAGCGGCTTGAGCGCCTCCAGGTTCTCCACGTTCTCCATGCCCGGGTCCTCCTCGCCGAGCCGGTCGGCGTAGGAGGAGTAGGTGCCGGGGGCGTCGCTGCCCTCGCCGGTGGGGATGTCCAGTGATCCGGCGGTGTAGCCGTTGCCCGCCACCACGCCCTGGAGGACCTGTCCCGGGCTCAGATCCAGGTAGGACGCCAGCTCCGCCGTCGTCGGCATGTGGTCCTGGGTCTGCGACAGCGCCTCCGTGGCCTTGGCCAGCGCCAGGCGCCGCTCCTGCAGATCACGGGGTACGTGCACCGCCCAGCTCGTGTCACGCAGGAACCGCTTGATCTCCCCCGAGATGTAGGGGATCGCGAAGGTGGTGAACTCGACCTCGCGGGAGAGGTCGAAGCGGTCGATGGCCTTGATCAGACCGATCATCCCGACCTGGATGAGCTCCTCCATCCCCTCCCTGCGGTGCCGGAACCGGGCCGCCGCGAACTTGACCACGGACACGTTCAGTTCGATGAGGGTGTTCCGCGCGTACTGGTATTCCGGCGTGCCCTCCTCCAGAACCCGGAGCCGGACGAAGAACTCCTTCGACAGCACCCGCGCGTCCATGGGAGCGACCTTGCCCGTTTCCTCGATCCACGGAAGCCGGCCGGCCACGGCACACTCCTCCGCCGACCGAATCCCAACCGGCGCCCGTAAAGCCGAACCCGCAAGTGCAGTCATGTGCTGGACCTTCCGTAGGCAGACCTTCCCCGTGTGACAGGTGGCAGCGCTCGTGTACCCGGGACCGGCATGCGTACGCCGTCGAAGTCCGGCCACCCCTGGTGATCCGGCCTTCGGCGTCCTAGGCAGCCTCCCCGACCTCCGGGAAGGGCAGGACGGGAAGGGCCGGGACGACCGGGAGGATGCGGTTCAGCCCACTGGCTCTCAGTGCCTCGACGACAGCATCTGACGCCGCGACAAGGCGCATGCCACCACCGCGCTGACGGGCCCTCCGGTCGACAGCGACCAGCATCCCCAGGCCGAGCGCATCGCAGAAGCCGACGCCCGACAGATCGAGGACCAGCGCAGCGCCGGGACCGCAGGACGCCCGCAGGAGGCGTTCTCGCACTTCCGGAACGGTGCCGAGGTCCAGGCGGCCCACGATGGCGATGACGATGCCGTCCTCGGCGGACGCGCGGGTGAGCGTCCGTGCGGAGCGGAGGGCTTCGATGCGCATTCAGGTGCCTCCTCGGAGCGGAACAGTCGATCACGCTGCCGGGAGTCTGGGGCTTCACCGAGCATCCTAGTCCTGCTGTGTATGCGCCGGATAAGTCCTGTCATCGGCGGCTGTGGCCGCGCCGGCCGCCCGAACGGCGTCGTGAACTCCCGCCGCTCCTGCGGCGGTTGCTCCGGGCCGCCATCCGCGCACTCGTTCACCCCACAGCAAACCCCACCCGCCCGGGACGGGAAAGAACCGATCCGGCAACGGCTCATCTCGGTGGCCGATCACCAGGCTGACGGCCCGTTCGATCCGCTACGGACACCACCGGCCGAGTGAATGAGGGACCCCCTGTAACCCCATTGGCCCTTTATCTGTATGTCCTTTATCAGTCTATTGCCTAGGTTTTGGCGAGTAGGTGATGGTTCATCACCTGACTGCAGCTCACTACGGGAGTTCGGGGTCCCCCTTTGCCGGGGCGGCTGAGCTCAAACGGCGACAAGAAAGGTCTGTCCCATGGCAGTGGATGCCACCTCGTCCCGTCCACCACGCGGAAGCCGTATAGCCAATCGGCTCAAGGCACGTCTCGCTCTGCTGCCCGGCGTAGCGCTGCTGGCAACGGCCACCATGGCCTCGGGCGTCGCGCACGCCGCAGTAGTAGCCACCGTCCCCATGGGGACCGCTGCCAGTTACGCGGTTTTGGCAGGTCCAACGGTCACCAATACCCCCCTCAGCCCCACCGTCATCAACGGTGACCTGGGGACCTCCCCGGGCGCTGCCGTGACGGGCTTCGACTTTTCGACGACCCCCGGCGCGGGGCATGTCTTCGGCGCGGTGCACCGCGCCGACGCCGTGTCCCTCAAGGCGCAGGACGATCTGACCACCGCCTACAACAATGCGGCCGGACGGACCGGCGGAGCTGACGTCACGAACGTGGATCTGGGCGGAAAGACACTGGTGCCCGGCGTCTACAACTCCACAGACGCGATGTCAATCACCGGACCCATCCCCCTCACTCTCAACGCCGGGGGCGACCCGAACGCCGTCTTCATCTTCCAGGCCGCATCGACGCTGATCACGGGTTCGGACATCCAGGTCAAGCTCGTCAACGGAGCACAGCCCTGCAACGTGTTCTGGCAGGTGGGCAGTTCCGCCACCATCGCGACCGGTGCCAAGTTCGTGGGCACCATCATGGCCCTTGCCCAAATCGCGGTACAGACCGGCGCCACGATCGAAGGCCGAGCTCTGGCGAGCACCGCCCAGGTCACGCTGGACAACAACGTCATCACGAACTCGATCTGCAGCACCACTGGCCCGCAGGGCCCCGCCGGACCCGCTGGACCTACCGGAACTCCTGGTCCCGCCGGACCCGCCGGAACTGCCGGACCTGCTGGACCCGCCGGAACTGCCGGGCCCGCCGGGCCCGCTGGGCCCGCCGGAACTGCCGGACCTGCTGGACCTGCCGGACCCGCCGGAGGCGCCGGTCCCGCCGGACCCGCCGGACCTGCCGGAACACCCGGAACCACCGGCCCGCAGGGACCCGCCGGGACACCCGGGACGCCCGGAGCACCCGGGACGCCCGGGGCACCCGGGACCCCCGGGGCACCCGGAACCACCGGCCCGCAGGGACCCGCCGGAACGCCCGGAACACCCGGAACACCCGGAACACCGGGTAAACCCGGAGCCACCGGCCCGCAGGGACCTGCCGGAACTCCCGGAACCACCGGCCCGCAGGGACCCAAGGGCGACAAGGGCGACACCGGTTCGCAAGGCCCGACCGGCCCTGGCGGCCCCAAGGGCGACACCGGTCTGCAAGGCCCGACCGGCCCTGGCGGCCCCAAGGGCGACTCCGGAGAGCAGGGACCCAAGGGTGACACCGGAGAGCAGGGCCCTGCCGGGCCTGGTGGTGGTCCGGGCGAGGACCACCACGGTGATCACGGCGACCACGGTGATCACGGCGATCACCACGGCGACCACGGCGACCACGGTGATCACGGCGATCACCACGGCGACCACGGCGACCACGGCGACCACAAGAAGGACTGCCCCCCTGAAGACGTGAAGCCGCCCTTCAAGCACCAGGAGGACCACTGGAGCCCGATGTGGCAGCCCGAGTGGTGACGGGCCGCAACTGACAGAAAGGAAAACGCACAGCCAAGGGGCGCTCCCGGAAAACGGGGGCGCCCCTTCGAAGAGGCATCCTCACCGTTCGCGGCGCCCCGAGCCCGTGTCGATGAGGATCTGTTCGGGCTGGGTGACGTTGTCGGCCCGGAGAGCTTTGGCCATCGCTGCGCGCGCCGCATCAGGCGTAGCGCGCGGCGGGATCACCAGCAGGGAGAAGTGGTCGCGGTCCCCTCGGGTGATGAGGACGGTGTCGTCACCGACCGGGAAGGAGTCGATGTGCACGACCCGGTCGTCGACGATCAGGCGTGACGGCAGTTCCTCCCAGGCACTGGCGTCCAGGCCGACGCGCGTGACGGGTCCGAGATGCTCGGTCAGGGCGGTGATCAGGCTGGGAAGCTCGGCGCCGATGTCGCGGGAACGCGGCCACCATGCGCCGTCGAGAATTCTGGCGCGGGTATGGGTCGTCTCAAGCCTGAGGAGAGCCGTCCCGGGTTTCACGGCATGGCTGATCGCGTCCGGCAGAAGCCGCAGGTCGTGGGGAGTGTCGGAGTCGGCCATCGTGTGTCCGCCCGTCGTCGGGGTGGGGTCCGCCGAAGGAATCGATCTCGTCAGTTCACGGTACTCCGGGTGCCGCTTCCCCGGGAAATACCTGGTCACGCGCCCCGTCCGCGGCCTGCCGACCGGAGTAGGGTTGGAGACACCGGGAGTACTTCGCGCACCGGCTCCTGCGCCGGTGTCGTTCTCGGTGAGCAACAACGCCGGGACGTCGAACACGAACCCGGGGACAGGTCCGCGCCATGACCGCGACCGCGACCGCGAACATCAACCGCACGATCGTCAACGAGCGCGTACCTGCACCGGCGGCCCGTCTCTCCCTCACTCCGACAGGGTCGGGTCCAGGCCTCCTGGACGGTGCCTGGTGGCCCCGCTCCCGCGATCTCTCCCGTGAACTGCCGGCTCTTACGGACGCGCTGGACGGGCGCTGGGGCCGGATCACCCACGTCACCGTGAACCCGACGCACTGGCCCGTGATCCCGCACAAGGTGCCCGTCACCGGGCACACGCTGCGCGTGGGCTGGTTCGCCGCCGAGCAGGACCCGAACAAGCTGATGCTGTTCTCGTACAGCGTGGGCCGCTGGGACCTGCTGGTGATCCCTCCGGAGACCGGGGCGGCCGCCGCGGCCCGGCTGATGGCTGCCGCCGCCGCGCCTGGCGACCTTCTCACCGCCAGCGCTCTGATGGCGGGTGAGGACGGCCCCCGTGAGGCGTGGGAGACGCTGAGCCGCGAGGAGGAGTGGGAGACCGACGGAGGCGGCGCCCCCGTCGAGGTCGGGAGCCCGGTCCCGACCGGGCTGCTGTGCACCCAAGGGATGTGAGGACATGGAGACCGTTGTCGCCGTGGCCGTGATCGTCGTTGCGATCATCGCAGGAGTGGTCCTGATCCACCGGCTCAACCTGCAGCACGGCGAGAGGATCACGGCTTTCCACTACAGCGACGTCCTGCCGGGAGTCGGCCGACGGCACCGGAGGCGCCGGGGCGAACACGGCGGGGAGCAGTAGCCTGGAAAGTGGGTCGACCACCCTCACGTGGGACGGCCCGGAAGGGACGGCCTCGGTGTGCCTGCGTGAATGCGCCGGGGCCGTTTGAGGTCCCCGTCGCCCGCCTGACCAGTCGGCCTCAGCGCCCGGGGCTTCTGCCGCTTCGCCGAAGCCGTACGCCTCCCAGGACGAGGGCGGCGGCGAACACGACCACCCCGATGACCAGCAGGTAGAGCAGACCCTTCGCGACCGCGCCCACGATGCCCAGGGCGACCGCCACGAGGAGCAGCAGCAGAAACAGCGCCATCCCCGGCCTTCCTCTCTCCGGTACCTCAGCGGCGGGCGAGCCGCCGCTCGCCCCCGCTGCCGAGCTGGTAGCCGAGGGAGTAGTGCGCGAAGACCTTCTCCTCCGCTTCCGCCAGCAGCTCCCCGTCGGTACCGATCGAGGGAGCGTCCTTGACCTGCTGCTTGTCGTAGGCGACCTTCAGGTACTCCGGGCCCACGGTCGCCCCGGTGAGCGGCACGAACACCAGCCGGTGCCGCGTCGGCAGACCGACCGTGACCGTCGCGAACGAGGGCTCGTCGGTGCGCGTGTCAACGTAGATCGCCTCAAGCGTGCCGACCTTGTGGCCGCCGGCGTCGACGACCGCATGGCCCCGCCATTCCCGGATGTCGCCGGCTTCGAACACAGTGCCCTCCTTTGCCCGCTACCCGACGTCTTACCGCTCTCGGCACTCCGAATCCTTCCGCGGGTATGTTCAGCCGCGGCTATTCGGGGCGCTGCGTGCGTGCGTCGTGCGCGAGCCCGTCAGGTACGGCGGCGGTCCGCTCGCCCAGGGCGAGGATCAGTGCCCGGAGCACGGCCGGGCCGGGTGACCTGTGGACCTCGCCGATCTGTTGCCATCCCCAGGACAGGAAGGCGCTGTACGCGGCGTGGTCGTCCTCGTCCAGCAGGGCCGCGCCGAGCGAGGCGTGGTGGTCGCCGAGCAGTCGCTCCTGGAGGCGGCCGGCGAGGCCGCGGTTGCGCTCGTGCGGATGGACCACGATCGCGGTGATCGCGAAGACGTGGCCGGAGGCGGTGAGCTGTTCGAGATTCTGCGGGAGGGGCCCGCGAAACCCGTGCCACCAGGAGCCGTCACGGCCCACGGGGAAACCGAAGACGCACCCGGCCAGGGATGTTGTCTCCGCGACCAGCATGCTGAACCCAGGCTGCCGGACGTCTGCGGCGAGCCGCGTGAGGAAGTCCTCCCGCCCCCGGTACTCCGCGCCGGCGGCGGTGCTGGTGGACTCCACGTACAGGTCGGCCAGGTCCTCGCGCATGCCCTCGGCCTGCCAGCGGTTGAGCCGCCGCAGCCGCGCGAAGGACAGCCCTGACGGCTGCGGGACGGAACGCATGCGGTCACCTCGGTTCTGGAATTCGAAGGGGGCGTTCCGGCGCCGGCCAGTGGACGGCGGTGGCCCAGCCGAGGCGTTCGAAGACGCGGATCAGGCCGGCGGACAGGTCGATCTGGTGCGGGCCCACTCCGTGCCGGGCGCAAGTCGGCGCGGAGTGGTGGCCGTTGTGCCAGCTCTCCCCGAAGGAGATCAGCGAGAGCGGCCAGAGGTCGGTGGACCGGTCGAAGCGGCGGCTGGCGTACGGGCGGGTGCCGATCATGTGGCACAGGGAGTTGACGCTCCAGGTGACGTGCTGGAGCAGCAGGATCCGCACCAGCCCGGCCCACAGGAAGGCGGTGAGCGCCGCCCAAAGGTTGCCGCCGATGGCCCAGCCGGCGAGGGCGGGCAGGAGCAGCGAGGCGGCGCACAGGGCGGGGAACGCCCGGGCGACCCGGACGATCGCGGGGTCGGCGAGCAGGTCGGGGGCGTAGCGGGCGGCGGAGGTGGGGGCGTAGCGGAACAGCCAGCCGAGGTGGGCGTGGGCCAGGCCGCGCAGTTGGCCGATGGGCCCGGTCCCGTACCGGTGGGGCGAGTGGGGGTCGCCGGGGCGGTCGGTGAAGGCGTGGTGCTGCCGGTGGACGGCCACCCAGTCGATGACATTGCCCTGGAAGCTCATCGAGCCCGCGACCGCCAGCCCGGTCCGCAGCCACCGGCGGGCGGTGAAGCTGCGGTGGGTGATCAGTCGGTGGAAGCCGACCGTGACTCCCAGACCGGTGAGCGCGTAGAAACCGACGGCCAGCAGCACGTCGGCGAGCCGGATGCCGTGGCCCCACAGCAACCACACCGCGACTGCCAGGCCCGCGAACGGGAGTACGACGAACAGCCCGGTCAGCGCCGCCTGGATCCGCCACCCGGCGGCCTGAGGCTCGGCGCTGTCGGTGCTTTCGGCGCTGTCGGCGGGAAACGGCCCCGTGCCGTCGTAGTCGGCGGCGGGCATGGTCCCCTGAGTTGTCAGGGTCATCGCTGGCTCCTTCGCATCGGATCACACGGCACGCTGGTGGACGTAGCACCAGCGTTGGCTCGTTCCCGGGCCCGCTCTCAGGGAACGGGCGACCGGGTGGTCGGTCTCCTCGTAGTGGGCCCTGGCGTGCCGGCCCGGTGAGTCGTCGGAACAGGCCACCCAGCCGCAGCTCAGGCAGAGCAGCAGGCTCACCCAGTCGTCGTCACGGGCCTGGCAGTCCCGGCAGCCGTCCCATCTGGGTATGACCGGCGGGAGGCCGTAGAGGTGTTCGCACCGGGGTGCCGACCCGTTCACACTGGCCACAGGCGTTCCCTGAACCATGGGCCGGCCGGAGATCATGGCGAACCTCTCTACCGCGACGAGGACGCCGGGCGTGGCCCGGCCTGTCGGCATCAGTCAACGCCGGCGGCCCGGTGACGGAAACGAGCAACCCGAGCAAGGTCCATCACCGCAGCCGATGACCCGTGTTCCGGCCCGCCTTCCGACCCGTCTTCCAGGGCCCGGGGCGCGGAAGTAGGCTGGCTTACCGGCACAGTCGGCACGGCCTTCCGGCCGGCCCGGCCGGCGAGGGGGTGGCACGGCGTGGAACTGCGCCAGCTTCGCTACTTCGTCACTCTGTCCCAGGAACTGCACTTCGGCAGGGCGGCCGCCCGCGAGCACATCGTGCAGTCGGCGCTGAGCCAGCAACTCCAGCGGCTGGAGCGGGAACTGGGCGTCCGCCTCGTGGAGCGCAGTACGCACCATGTCGCACTGACCACCGCCGGGGCGGTGTTCCTGGTCGAGGCACGGCAGATCCTCGCCCACGTGGAGCGCGCCGTGCTGATCGCCCGCAGCACGGTCGGTACGTCCCCCGCGCTGCGGGTCGGCATCATCGACTCCGGCTACGACTCGATGCCGCAGATCCTGCACGAGGCCCAGGCCCGCTACCCCGGCCTGGTGATCCACCAGGTCGAGACCGGCGTGCCCGAGCAGTACCAGCAACTCATCGACGGCCGCCTGGACGTGGGCATCGGCAGGGCCGCACTCGCCCCGCCCCAGGTGGCCTCGTATCTGTTCCGTCACGACCCGCTGGGGGTCATGGTGCCCAGCGGCCACCGCTTCGCGGCCATGGGCGGCATCCCGGTCGCCGTACTGGCCGAGGAGCCGCTGCTGCTCGCGGAGGAGGTCCAGGCACCGGAGTTCAACCAGTTCACCGTCGAGATGTGCCGGGCCGCCGGCTTCACCCCCACCGTGTACGAAGGCACGGTGGAAAGCATCCGCGCCGCCGCCGACCTGGTCGCCCAGGGACGGTGCCTGTACTGCGTGCCGGCCTCCTGCATCTCCGCGCTTCCGGGGACCATCTGGCGGCCGCTCACCGAACCGGCGTCGTACTACCCGTGGTCCGTGCTGTGGCGCGCGAGCGACGAGTCCGACCGCGTACGCGCCATCGTCGACTGCGCCCGGGCCATGTCCGCGCGGCTCGGCTGGCTGGTCACCACGGACCGGGCCACGACCTGACGCCCCTCGGCTGACGCCCTCAGTTACGGCCGTAACGGCGCCCGGAACGGCGGCTGGAACGGCGCCCGGAATCCCGGCTGTTGCCGCGCCCGCCGAACGTGTGGAAGGCGAACAGCAGGACGGCCGCCCCGGCGATGGCGGTGACCCAGGTGGAGAGGTTGAAGAACCCCTGGGTGCCGCTGACATGGAACACCTTCGTGGCCAGGAAGCCGCCGAGGAGCGCGCCGCCGATGCCGATCAGGGTGGTGACGATCAGCCCCTCGGAATCCCTGCCGGGGACCAGCATTTTGGCGATCATCCCGGCCGCGAGACCGAGAATGACCCAGGCGATGATGCCCATGACCGACTCCAGACAACAGTCGAACGAAAGTACTAACGGAGTCCTGAGCCAACCCCACCCCAGCCCACCGGGAAAGCACCGGTCCGGGAAGAGCTCATCTCCTCCGCCGATCACCGGGGCGCCCACGCCCGCAGGCATGCGGGCTATGCTCCTGAGCAGACGTCCCAGACCCCGGCGGCTCACCTCTGCTGGGCGGATGCCCAAGGCATCCCCGAACGGACCGGCTCCGTCCCGACGTCCCGACGTTCAGGAAGCGTTCGAGCACTCCGGCTGCTGGACAGGTCATTCGCCTACCCGATGTACGACCGACCGTACCGGGAAACCCGGGCGGTCTCGTGAACCGAGGCATCATGGCCACATCGCGCATGCCGCACATCCTGAACGTCTACCGACGCGACACGGAACAGGGTTCGCAGATCAGCCTCTCCGGGGAGATCGACCTGTCCTCGGCGCCCCAGGTGCGCCGGACGCTGGCGCAGTGCCTGCACGACGGCATACGTGCCATCGACGTCGACCTCTCCGACGTCACCTTCTGCGACTGCAGCGGCCTCAACGCCTTCCTGCACGCGTCACTTCGCACCGCATCCGCCGGAGGAACCCTGCGACTGCACCACCCTCGTCCGGCACTGACCAGGCTCTTCGCCCTCACCGGCGCGGGTTCCCTCTTCCACGTACTGCCCGGCACCCTCGACGGGAGTGCGCCGGACGCCCTGCCGCCTGTTCCCGTGTACGAGTCGGTGTTCCGGCTCGTACCGGCCGCCGCCTGGCCCGCCGTCGCCGGCGGTGTGCTGTGACCGATCCGCTCAGGGTGTGGCTGAACCGGCTGAACCGCGGGCAGACCGAAGGCCGGCGGGACGAACTGGCCGAGCTGTACGTACGCTCCTGCGCCACCGCGCCCGGATGGGAACATCGCAGCCGGGAGGACTTCCTGCTCCGTCTCGCCGGTGACATCCGGCGGCCGCAATTCGCCATGCTGGTCGCGGAGACACCGGTCCTGGCGGGATGCGCCTTCGGATTCCCCGTCCGGCCTGACGGCTCCTGGTGGAGCGGCTTCCAGGGCGAACTGCCGCCCGGTGTCGCGCGGCTCACCGCGTCGGGGGACGTCTTCGCGATCACTGGGATGGTCGTGCATCCGGACGAGCGGAACCGCGGGCTCGCCCGCCGTATGCAGGAGCGGCTGCTCACCGACCACCGGGCGTCTCTGGGGGCCACCCTGGTGGACGGGGTCAATCGCGCGGCCCGCAGCGCGTTCTGGTCCTGGGGGTGGCAGGAGATCGGCGAGGTCCACCGGCCGCCCGGTCCCACGGTGCTGCGAGCGCTGGTCCTGCGCGCCGAAGAGCGTACGGCGGCGGATTCGGCCGACCGGGCGCAGCGCGCCCGGGCCCGTGCCCGGGCCCGAGCCCGTGTCCAAGGCACCACATGACCCCCGGCAGCTCAACAGAGGGTGTGCACGATGGATGAGCGGCTCCTGGCCAAGACATTCGTCGAACTGGCGGACAACCTCGTCGCCGACTTCGATCTGATCGACTTCCTGCGCCTGCTGACCGACCGCTGCGTCGGCATGCTCGGCGCCGGCGCGGCCGGCGTCCTGCTCGCGGACCGCGACGGCGAACTCCGCGTGATGGCCGCCTCCGACGAACGCGTACGCCTGCTGGAGCTCTTCCAGCTCCAGAACGACGAAGGCCCCTGCCTGGAGTGCTTCCACCACGGCACCCCCGTCACCGTCCCCGACCTGGCCACCGAGGCCCACCGCTGGCCGCGCTTCGTCGCCGAGGCCCGGGCGAGCGGCTTCACGGCCGTCCAGGCCCTGCCCATGCGCCTGCGCGACGAGGTCGTCGGCGCCCTCAACCTCTTCCGCGCCGCCCCCGGCCCGTTCGACCCGGTCGCCACGCCCATCGCCCAGGCCCTGGCCGACGTCGCCACCATCAGCCTCCTCCAGGAGCGTTCCGCCCTGCGCAGCACCGTCCTCAACGAGCAGCTCCAGACCGCCCTCAACAGCCGCGTGCTCATCGAACAAGCCAAAGGCAAACTCGCCGAACGCCTCGACATCGACATGGAACAGGCCTTCACCGCCCTGCGCGGCCACGCCCGCTCACACAACCTCCGCCTCTCCGACGTGGCCCGCGACTTCGTCAACGGCACCGAACTCCTCACCGGCCTGATGCGCTGACCACCCACGACCGCGCCACGGCGGCGTGGCCGGATGCCGCCCGCCACCTGTTCGGATCCCGCACACAGGACTACCGTGCGAACCAGCGCGGCTCCGGTCCCCGGCAGCGTCGAAAGCCACCGCCTCCCCCCGGAGGCGCACGTTGCGCACCGCGAGCCCGGCGCGGCCGGTCCCGATGCGCGCACCACGGGCCTGAACCCGCTGCCCGTCGGCTTCGCACGCATCTGACGACAGGCAGTACTCATGTACGCGCTGCTGCTCTTCCTTTCCCTCACCCCCTACCTCCTGCTCGGCACCCTCATGTGCCTGTCCTGGTTCGACGCACACGCCCCGGCAGCCGTCACAGGCCGGGTACGAGACGCACGACTGCCGTGGTGACCATGCCGGACACCACGCGAACCAGTCCCCGTCCACTCGTTCCCGGGGCCGAGGAGTACCTCGCCCGTCGGCGTTCGATCACCGACTGGTGCGACCGTCACCTGATGACCGTCCACGCCCTGTCCACCCTCATGCTGGAAGACCCGCTCGTGGTCGAGGCGGCCCTGGCCGATCTCGCCGCGCCCGCACCACTCGGAGCCCGCCCGCAACCCGCACCCGCCCGCACCCTGACCCCCCGGGACCAGTGCCCCGACGACGCCTCCTCACCCCTCGACCGCATCGAACTGACCTTGGCCCTCATCGGCGACCGCACCTGCGCCACCGTCTCCAGGACCCTCGGCCTGCCCGAGCACACCATCGCCACCCGGCTGCGCGCGGGCCTGTGGGTGCTGTTCGCTCCCTGCGAGGGCGACGCCCGTGCATGCGTTACCGGTCGAGCTCTCGGTACTCCTCGGTCGCGGGCGGATCAGTATCCGTAACGACTCTTGATGTGGCGCCAGAAGTCGCGGAGCATCCACTTGTCGAGCCCGAACCAACTCAGGAGGCCGAACTGCTGCTCCTGATGGTCACGTTCCTGCGGACCGTCGCCTGATCGACGTCCGAGGTACGGATGGTGACGGACATGGACCACGTACCGGGGAAGGGGAGGTTCAGGGAATCGGACGACCAGTAGCCGCCCTTGTTCTTGAGCTCGGCGTCGAGCGGACCGATGTCCTTGGTGGGCAGCGTGAAGGTGATGCGTACCTCGGGGACCGCCGCGAGGCCGCCTTCGGCGTCAAGGATGACGGCCTGCACGCTGTTGCGGCCGATCAGGCCGGGTTCGACGGTGATGTCGGCCAGGCCCTTTCCGCCCGCCGACCCGGTGTCGAAGGGGACGGTGAACTGCGGGAACGCGGTGCTGGGGGTCGCCGTTGCCCGAGTGCTGTTGTCGCCGAGGCCGGTGAACGCGGCGGCAATGACGACGATGGCGAGCAGCACGACAGCGGTCGCGAACATCAACAGCGCCTTCGCCGACGGCCTGGTCCTGGTCATGGTCCCGGGGCGGCTCGGTGTCATCAGCATGGGCCCACCCTCGCCTACCTGCCCTGGCCCGTGCACGAATCCGCAGAGATTGAACGGCGGCCGCCGGACGCGCGTATCTCGGATGGACGTAACGCCCGCCTGCCACGAGAGGGCACCGATGCACAATCCGTCCCGCCTGGTGATCACCGTCCTGGCAGCCGCCTCGGCGCTGCTCGTTGCCGGATGCGGCGGAAGCACCGCGCCGGACGCCGCAGCCGCCGAACGCACGACGGCCGCCTCCCGGGCCCTGACCGTGAAGCAACTGGCGGCCGCCGTCGGGTGCACAGCCAAGATCACCTCAAAGGCTGCCGACTACCGCGAGGCGACCTGCAAGGCCTCCGGAGTCGAGCATGTCTTCCTTGATTTCGACACGACCGCGGGGCAACGCGCCTGGCTGGACTACGCCGAGATGTACGGCGGGGTCTATCTCGTCGGCAACCGCTGGGTGCTCTCGGCGAAGTCCAAGCAGTACATGGAGACCCTGGCGGCCAAACTCGGCGGCACCGTCGAGGAGCAGGGCCCCTACGGCTCCTCCCCGACGCCGACCCCGACGCAGACGCCGTGACCGGTGGTTCTCGGGCCGGTCACGGCGTCAGGGTCGGGTCGGTGCTACGTGATCACTTGACGGTGGCCTTGCTCTGCACGATGTAGGCCGAGCCCGAGGCCGGCTTGATCGTGGTGGAGCTCGTGCTCACTGTGGCGTTGCGGACGGTCAGGCCGGTCTTGGCGCTGATGGTGACCGAGGTCAGGGTCAGCCCGGTGATCGGCCGCTCGGGGAGGCCGACGATCTGACCTGCCTCCTTGGCGCCGGTCGCGGTGATGTTGGCGATGGTGATGTCGTGGTAGTTCGGGGTGGTGCTGATGATCGCCTGGGCGGCGTCGCCGTCCGCGGGGACCTTCGGGTAGTAGCCGACGACCTGGATGGGCGTCGTCACATTGGTCATCGTGAGGTTCTTGTACGTGATGTCGCGGACCTCGCCGCCGCGGTCGCGGGCGGTCTTGATCCGGACGCCGGCGGTGGTGCCGTTGAGGGTGTTGTCGTGGATGTTGATGTTGTAGATGCCGCCGGCGGTGTAGCTGCCGATGGACAGTCCATGGCCGTGCAGGATGGTGCAGCCGCTCAGCGAGATGTCGTGGGCGGGCCCGTTGGCCGTGGAGGAGTCGATGGCGATGTTGTCGTCCCCGACGTCGATCGTGCTGTTGGTGACGGCGACGCCCGAGGACGACCACACGTCGATGCCATCGGTGTTGGGTGAGTCCGAGGGCGACGAGATCGTGAGCTTGTCGACGGTGGCCGTGGTCACCTTCTTGACGGTGATGTGCACGTTCGGGGCGTTCTTGAGCGTGATCCCGGTGATCTTCAGGTTCGAGGCGTCAGTGACCGAGATCAGGCCGGGGCGGGGCGACAGGGTCTGGCCTGCGGCCTTCTCCGCCTTGGTCTTGGCCCACCACGGGGCGCCCTGGCCGTCGATGGTGCCCGCACCGGTGATCGTGAGGTTCTTCCCGGACCCGGCCAGCAGCGGGGCCAGCTTCGATCCGGACGAGGGGTAGTCCGCCGCGTCCTGCGAGGCGAGCAGGGTCGCTCCGGAATCGATCTGGAAGGTGAGGTCGCCGGGCAGAGTCAGGGCGCCCGAGAGGTACTTGCCGCTGGTCAGTTCGACCGTGCCCTTGCCCGCGCAGGCGTTGATCGCCTTCTGCAGGGCCTCGGTGTCCTTCGTCTGCCCGTCGGCCTTCGCTCCGTAGGCGGTGGGCTTGCAGACCGTGGCGGACGAGGTGCTCGTCGTGGTGGTGCCGGAGGTGGCGGTGGCGATCGGGTTCCAGCCGTCCGAGCCGGCCAGGTACTTGGCCGGGGTGTAGTTCGCGGCCTGGGAGTCGCTCAGCTGCGGCCGGTTGGAGTTGACCGTCGCCCCGGCGCCGGTGTTCTTGTACTCGTTGAACCGGGCCTTCGTCCAGACGGCGCTGGACATGTCGCTCCAGGGCTGGCCGGTGTTGACGAACGACCCGAGGGTGGACTCGCGGTAGAGCACCTGCGCGTCCTGACGCCACGGGCGGCCGAGGCTGCCGGTCTTCGTGCTCGTGGGCCCGGTGATGTTCGACTTGTAGAAGAGGTAGCCGTAGGTGCGTGCCGTCGGCGTGCTGGCCGCGGTGATGTAACCGCCGCTGCCCAGTTGGTGGATCTCGTTCTGGTCGAAGACCGCGATCCCGCCGCCGAAGATGAAGTCGACGGTGCCCTCGACGTAGGACTTCAGGAAGTAGGCCCGTGCGGAGTCGTTGAGCAGCAGGGTGTCCTGGTGGCCGAGGATCCGTACGTTGGTGAGGACCGCGCGGTCGGCGGACAGGCTCAGGGCCACCGCCTGGCCGGTGCTCGCGGTCCCGGTGTCGTAGTCGTTGGAGATGGTCAGGTTCGAGGCCGAGAAGTCGTGGCCGTTGACGAACGCGGTCGCGCTGCCGGAGGTCCCGTACGTCGTACCGTCCGGCTTCTTGGTGCCGGCCCCGTGGTTCTCGACGAGCACGACATCGGAGGCGGCCGACCCGAGGCCCTTCAGCGTCACGTAGGGCTTGGTGGTCGGGATGGTGAAGACGCCCCGGTAGGTGCCCTTCTTGATGGCGACGGTCACCGGCTTGGTGTTGTTCGCCGGGACCTTGTCGATCGCGGCCTGCACCGTCTTGACGTCACCGGAGCCATCGGCGGCCACCGTGATCGTCGTGCCGGAGGAGGTCGAGGAGGAGGCCGTGGCCGAGGCGGTCGCGGTCGCGGTGCTGCCGACCGCGGTCAGCGACCAGCGCTTGTTGCTGTTGGTGGAGCAGGTCTCCTGGATGACGGCGGCACCGGACGCGGTGCTCGCCTTCTCGTCGCTGACGCACAGACCGCTGTTGACGTTGACGATCTGGAAGGTGCTGTCCCGCGCCGCCTTCAGCGTCCACAGCTGGTTGGCCTGATCGGTCCCGCAGCCCCACTGCTGGAGGCGGGCCCCACTGATGGTGGAGGCGCTGGGGACGTCGAGGCACATTCCGCTGGCGACGGACTTGATGTTGAACCTGCCCGAACCCCGGTCGACCAGGGTCCACTGCTGGTTGCTCTGCCCCGCGCTGCAACCCCACTGCTGGATCAGCGTGCCGGCGGACGAGCTGCCCCCGACGAGATCCATGCACAGGCCACTCTTGGCGACCGCGAGGTTGTACGTGCCGGCCTTGACGTCGGCCGCCTGGTCGTCGGAGCCCGCGACGACGGTGGCCGCCGTCGCCACGCCGCCCACGACGACGAGGGCCGCCAGGCCGGCGGGCGCCGCTATGCGCCACCGGGGCCGGTTGCTTCGAGCCCGCTTGCCGCGTCTGAGGTACATGCCTTGGGGTTTCCTTTCTCCGCTGTCACTAGGGAGACGGCCCACCTCGGCAACCCATAACAAGCTTTCGGCCACGAATTTTCGTGCCATCATGACCGCCTCCGCTGAGGGATGACTCTGTGAGGATGCTTTGCGCAAAGTTTCGGCACCGCCCACGGCGGCCGGCACGGCGGCTCAGCTGTCGGGAACCGACCTGGTCGACGCTGCCCGATCCGGTGACGTCCACGCACAGTCCGCCCTGTTCAGCGCGTATCTGCCGCTGGTCTACAACGTCGTCGGGCGAGGTCTGCACGGGCACGCGGACGTGGACGACGTCGTCCAGGAGACCATGCTGCGCGCCATGCGGGCGCTGCCCGGGCTGCGGGAACCCGAGCGGTTCCGGTCCTGGATCGTGGCCATCGCGATCCGGCAGATGCATGATCACGGACGGCGGAACAAGGCCGCGATGGCCCACCAGCTGCCCCTGGCCGACGTGGCCGATGTCGCCGACACCTCCCGCGACTTCGCCGAACTCGCCGTCGACCGGCAGGCGTTGGCCCGTGCGGGCAGTGATCTGCTGGAAGCCAGCCGGTGGCTCAGCGACGACCAGCGCCAGACGATGGCGCTGTGGTGGCAGGAGGCGGCCGGGCATCTGACCCGTGCCGAGGTCGCCGCCGCGCTGGACCTGAGCGTGCCGCACACCGCGGTGCGCATCCAGCGGATGAAGGCCAAGCTCGAACTCGCCGTCGGCGTGCTCGCCGCCTGGCGGGCCCGGCCGCGGTGCCCCGAGCTCGGCTCGCTTGCGGACGGGGGGCTGACCAAGCTCAGCCGCCATGTGACGGACTGTCCGCGCTGCCGGGCGGCGGTGAGCGCCTGGGGTTCGATCGACGGTCTGCCGATCCGGCTCAGCGGGCTGGCGGTCCCGGCCGCGCTGGCGGCGGGGATCCCGGGCCTCGTCGGTCAGCACGCCGTGGCTCCCGGGCTGTTGTCCTCGCTGTGGCACGGCCTCCAGCACAGCCTGGGCAAGATCTCGGCGAAATCTGCGGTGGCCGTCGGCGCCACCGCGTCGCTCGCCGCCGTCGCCGGCCTCGCGATCTACCAGCAGCCCCTGCGCCCCCATGCCACTCCGGCGCAGAGCCCGGCCCCGGCCGCCAGCGCATCGCCCTCGGCCTCTGCCTCGCGGACGGCGGCCTCCCCCACCCCGACCACCGCCGCCCGCACCTACTCCGGCGTCGCGACCGCCGACTACTACGTCGCCCCCGACGGAAACGACGCGAATCCGGGCACCCTCGCTCGGCCGTTCGCCACGCTGACCCGGGCGGTCGCCAAGGCCGGGCCGGGCCGGACGGTCGGCGTCCGGGGAGGCACGTACCGCCCCGGGAGCACGATCACGCTCAAGACCTCGGGCACGGCGGACCGCCGCATCACGGTCAGCAACTACCGTGACGAGAAGCCCGTGTTCGACGGGTCCGGGCTTCCGGCCGGTGCCTCGTTCGTCGTCCAGAGTGGCGGGTACGTCACGGTGCGGGGGCTGGAGATCGTCAACGCCCCCGGCCATCCCTACGTCTGCGACTCCTGTCACGACGACGTCCTGGCCCGGCTCAGCGTCCACGGCAACGGCCAGACCGGACTGCTGCTCCACGGCGCCGGGACACACGACAACCTGATCCTCAACAGCGACTTCTTCGACAATCACGAGTCCGGGGCCACCGGCGGATACGTCAACGGTCTGGTGTTCAACGACGGCTCCGGCACGGGCAACCGGATCCGAGGATGCAGGTTCTACGACAACTCGGGCGACGGAGTGGACCTCAGCCGGTTCGGCGACGCCGTGACCATCGACCACAGCTGGGCGTTCGGCAACGGCGTCAATCGCTGGGGTACCGCGAAGTTCTCCAGCGGAGGCAGCGGGTTCAAGCTCGGCGGCGACACGAGTCAGGTCGACCACGTCGCCACGAACAGCGCGGCGTGGGACAACGCCGGCTTCGGCTTCACCGAGACGGGCAGCGTGGCCGCACCCCGGCTGACCGACGACACGGCCTACCGCAACGGGGCGGCCGGCTTCGCCTTCGTCCACTCCGCCGCGACCCTGCGGAACAATCTCGCCCTGGCGAACCACCCCGACTCCTGGCTGGGCGACCGTACACGGCACACGGGCAACTCCTGGGACCAGTCGGGCTGGACGACGGCGGCGCTCCACGTCACCGACGCGGCGTCGGCGACCGCCCGGCGCGGCCCCGGCGGACAGCTGCCCTCCACGCCCTTCCTCAGCAACACCAGGAACCCCGCGATCGGGGCCGCGTTGACGTCCTGACCAGCACGGACGGAGGTCAGAGCGCCTGGGGGAACCTCAGCAGCCGGTCCGGGTCGTAGCGGTGCTTGAGCGAGGCCAGGCGCGGGGCGTTGGCCCCGTAGTAGGCGGTGCGCCAGTCGGTCAGCAGGGGGTCGGTGTAGTTCTGGTACGCGGCCCCGGAGGCGTACCGCCGCATCGCGGTGTGCAGGCCGTCGAGCCAGCCGGTCGCGCCGCCGGGGGACTCGATGTACTGGGCGAGGAAGCGCGACCGGCGGTGCACGAAGGCCGTCGCGGTGGGCGCGACCCGGTTCACGGCGCCGCCGAGCGCGGTCAGCGCGACGCTCCCGGAGCCGGAGCGGACCCTTTCGACCTGGGCGAGGAGGGTCCGGACCCCGGCGGCGGGCAGGGCGCGGTCGTAGAAGTCGGAGCGCGCGCGGTACGTCTCCCGGGCCAGCTTTCCGGCCGGGTTGCGGCCCGGCAGGCTGCCTGGCAGGTGGCATTCGCCGGTGCTCAGGCTCGCGCAGCCCGCGTAGGCGCGGGTCGCCTCCAGGAATGTGCGGGAACGCAGCGACACGCCGCTCGCGGACGCGCCGACCTTGTCGGCGAGGCGGTCGACGGCATTGGCCACGTCGGCGCGCGAGGTGAGGCCGACGACGGAGACGGACACCCGGGGCTCGCCCGCGCCCGTCTTGTCCAGGTGCAGCGCGGACCAGATCTCGTCCGGCTGCCGCGGACCCCACTCCTGCCAGGCAGCAACGAGCGCGGCGGCATGGCGCCAGCTCCAGGTCAGATAACCGGTGACCACCCGTGGCTCGGCATGCGTACGGAATCGCAGCCCGGTCACCACCCCGAACTGGCCGCCGCCCGCGCCGCGCAGCGCCCAGAACAGGTCGGCGTGGGACGTCCCGCTGACGGTGAGGTGCCTGCCGTCGGGGGTGATCACGTCGGCTGCCGTGAGGCTGTCGCACGTCAGCCCGTAGGCGCGGGACAGAATGCCGTGACCGCCGCCCAGCGTGAGGCCGGAGATGCCGACGGTCGGGCAGCTGCCGCCCGGGACGGTGCGGCCGTGGGCGGCGAGGCGGGTGTAGACGTCGATGAGCTTGGCGCCCGCGCCTATGGCCGCGTGGGTGCCGGAGGCGGTGACCGCGTTCAGCCGGGAGACGTCGATGACGAGGTGCCCCTTGCCGGTCGAGTAGCCGGCGTACGAGTGGCCGCCGTTGCGGACGGAGACGGGGATGCCGGCGCGGCGGGCGAAAGCCAGGCACTCCGTTATGTCCGCTGTACCGGATATGTAGCCGATCGCGGCAGGGCGCACCCCGTCGAAGCGGGTGTTGTAGAGATGGCGCGCGGAGGCGTAGTCGGCGTCCCCGGGGCGCACGAGCCGCCCGTCGAGTCCCCGGGCGAGCGCAGCCCAGTCCGGCGCTGCTTTCCCGGTTTGCACGGCGGCCGCACCCCGGGGCGAAGCCACCGCCACGGCCAGCCCGGCGGCAAGGCCGCCACCTGCCCGGATCACCTGTCGCCGGTCCACTGAACCCACCTCTTCCGGGGCCACGAAAGTGTGACGATCACCCTGATGGGGGAGACGAGAAAGCGCGACATTCGGTTGCTTTCCGCCCCTGCGGTTACGGCAGCAGTGCCAGCACCGCGACGACCGCCCGGTGGTCCGTGCCCGGCACCGTACGTTCGCCCACGGAGACCGCGGCCAGACCGGAGCCGTGCAGGACGTGGTCCAGCTGGACCAGGGGCGGTACGAGGGCGTTGCCGGCCGGCCAGGTGCGGGCCCATCCGTGGCCGAGCTCCGCGTGGGTGTCGGTGAGGCCGGCCGCCAGGAGCGCGCGCATCGGGGCGTGGTCGAGGGAGGCGTTGAAGTCGCCCAGGAACACGGTGTCCGGGCCGCTGCCGCGGGCCACGGAGGTGAGGGCGGTCATGTCCCGCGTCCAGCGCTTCGCGTCGCCGAGCGGGTAGTAGGTGTGGACGGCCACCAGCCGTACGGTGTGCCCGCCGACGGTGACCTCGGCGGTGACCTGCGGCCAGGCGGTGCCGGCGGCCAGCGGACCGCTGTGGGTCAGCGGGATCCGTGAGTAGATCGAGGAGTCGTACTCGGGATGGAGCTCGTGGTACGGCAGCAGCGCGCCCAGCCCCGCCTTCTCAAGCGCGGTCACCCCGCCCGGCGGCAGTTGCTCCACCGCCAGCACGTCGATCCGCTCGCTCCGGGCCAGCGCGACCAGCGCCCGGGGGTCGGCCCGACCGGCATCGGCGTTGAGGGTGGCCACGCGCAACTCGGCCGAGCCCGCCGGAACACTCCGGCTGTCGGGTACGAATCGCGGTATCAGCAACGCCGCTTGGGTGACCACCAGAGCCGCGGTGACGGCGATCGCCCACCAGGACCGCAGGACGGGGACGGCGAGCAGAACACCCAGCACCAGGACGCCGAGCACAGCCGAGTAGGGGAAGAGCACCATGGGCACCGCGAGCGGTGTTCCCGCGTCCAGGCCCGTCAGGCGCGCCACCAGCAGGGCGAACGGCCCGGCGAGTACGACGCCGCAGCCCAGCAGCCCCCACTTCCGCCCCGTCATCCACCCTCCCTCAGGCCCTGTCCGGGCGATGCTGAACCCGGGAGGGGGACGACGGTTGGGGCGCCTTCGGTTCCGTCAGTCGGTGCCGGACTCCATCGCGGCGCGGTCCAGCAGCTCGTCGTCGTCGGAGACGTCGCCGCGGGAGGCGATGGCCTCGGCGCCGCCCTCCGGCATGGTGCCGATCAGCGCGGCGTGGGTCGTGCCGACGATGCCCATTCCGGCGTACTGCTCAAGCTTGGCGCGCGAGTCCGCGATGTCGAGGTTGCGCATGGTGAGCTGGCCGATCCGGTCCACCGGGCCGAACGCCGAGTCCTCGGTGCGCTCCATCGACAGCTTGTCCGGGTGGTAGCTGAACGCCGGGCCGGTGGTGTCGAGGAGCGAGTAGTCCTCACCGCGCCGCAGCCGCAGGGTGACCTGGCCGGTGACCGCCGAGCCGACCCAGCGCTGCAGCGACTCGCGGACCATCAGCGCCTGCGGGTCCAGCCAGCGGCCCTCGTACATCAGCCGCCCGAGGCGCCGTCCCTCGTTGTGGTAGTGGGCGAGGGTGTCCTCGTTGTGGATCGCGTTGATGAGGCGCTCGTACGCGGCGTGCAGCAGGGCCATGCCGGGGGCCTCGTAGATGCCGCGGCTCTTGGCCTCGATGATCCGGTTCTCGATCTGGTCCGACATGCCCAGGCCGTGGCGGCCGCCGATCGCGTTCGCCTCCATCACCAGGTCGACCTGGGAGGCGAACTCCTTGCCGTTGATCGTCACCGGGCGGCCCTGCTCGAAGCCGATCGTCACGTCCTCGGCGGCG
Source organism: Streptomyces sp. NBC_01537 (assembly GCF_045040445.1). NCBI lineage: Bacteria > Bacillati > Actinomycetota > Actinomycetes > Kitasatosporales > Streptomycetaceae > Streptomyces > Streptomyces sp. NBC_01537. The sequence continues at coordinate 4,607,213 of NZ_CP109392.1, forward strand.
ATCTCGACCGTGGGGTCCCAGAACCGCACGCCCATGATCGGTTCCACGGTCTCCACGCCGGTGTCGAGGTGCTCCAGCGTCTTGGCCTCGTGGGTGGCGCCCCAGATGTTGGCGTCGGTCGAGTACGCCTTCTCGGTGCTGTCGCGGTACGGCAGCCCGTGGGTGACCAGCCACTCCGACATCTCCTTGCGGCCGCCCAGTTCGGAGACGAAGTCCGCGTCGAGCCACGGCTTGTAGATGCGCAGGTGGGGGTTGGCGAGCAGGCCGTAGCGGTAGAACCGCTCGATGTCGTTGCCCTTGAACGTCGAGCCGTCGCCCCAGATCTGTACGTCGTCCTCGAGCATCGCCCGGACCAGCAGGGTGCCGGTGACGGCGCGGCCGAGCGGCGTGGTGTTGAAGTACGCGCGGCCGCCCGAGCGGATGTGGAACGCGCCGCAGGCGAGCGCGGCCAGGCCCTCCTCGACCAGCGCCGCCCGGCAGTCGACCAGGCGCGCGATCTCGGCACCGTAGGCCTTCGCACGGCCGGGGACCGAGCCGATGTCGGGCTCGTCGTACTGGCCGATGTCGGCGGTGTACGTGCACGGGACGGCGCCCTTGTCACGCATCCACGCGACCGCGACAGAGGTGTCGAGGCCGCCGGAGAAAGCGATGCCGACGCGCTCGCCGGTGGGCAGGGAGGTGAGAACCTTGGACATAGGAAGAGTATGCATCTCCTCGCATTGTTATGCAAGTCCCCATTCTCGGCTCCTCCCCTCGCTACGATCGGCGGCGTGTGCGCAAACATCTTGATCGCCGAGGACGACGCGAAGCAGGCCGAACTGGTGCGCCGCTATCTGGAGCACGAGGGGCACACGGTCACCGTCGTCGAGGACGGCCGGGCGGCCCTCGACGGGGTCCGCCGCGCGGAACCCGATCTGCTCGTTCTCGATGTGATGATGCCCAGGACCGACGGCCTCGACGTGGTGCGGATCCTGCGCGCCGAGTGCCGGGAGGTGCCGGTGCTGATGCTCACGGCCCGCAGCACGGAGGACGATCTGCTCCTCGGCCTGGATCTCGGCGCCGACGACTACATGACCAAGCCGTTCAGCCCTCGTGAGCTGATGGCCCGGGTGCGTACGCTGCTGCGCCGCAACCGGCGCCCCGCCGGCGCCACCGGCGCGAACGGGACGCTGTCGGTGGGCACGCTCAGGATCGATCCGGCACGGCACGAGGTGTCGGTCGGGGGGACTCCGGTCTTATGCACGCCCGGCGAGTTCCGGATCCTCGCCGCGATGGCGACGGAGCCCGACCGGGTCTTCACCAGGAAGCAGCTCCTTGAGGAACTGCACGGCTTCGACAAGTACATAACCAACCGCACCGTCGACGTGCACATCATGCATCTGCGCAAGAAGATCGAGCGCGCCCCGCGGCGGCCGGACCGGCTGCTCACCGTGTTCGGCGTCGGATACAAGCTGACGGACCCCGCGAAGAACGGACGCCATGCGCCGACGTGACGAGCGGGCGCGGCTGCCGCTCCGCAAGAGCCTGCTCGGCCGGCTGCTGACCGTCTCGGCGCTGGTGGCCTCGTGCTCGGTGGCCGCCACCGCCTGGATCGCCGTGCAGACGACCTCCGGCGCGATCCGCCAGGAGCAGGGGCAGAACCTCACCGCCGACGCCAAGATCTACAACACCCTGCTGGGGTACGCGGCAACCCACCCCGGCTGGGAGGGTGTCGACGACACCGTGCGGAAACTGGCCCAGCAGTCCCAGCGCCGGATCGCGCTGACCACCCAGGACCGGCGCCCGCTCTTCGACTCCTCCGTCGCCTCCCCCGGCTCCCCGTCCGTCACGGCACTCCCGGCGCAGGCCTCGGCGGTCGTCGACCCGCTGTCCGTCGACACCGCGCTGGTGCCCGACGCCGCCTCCGCCGGCGCGGACCGCGTCGATCCACGGGCCGTCGGGCCGTTCCTGCTGCCCGCGAAGGAACGTACGCAGGTGCGGCAGGCCGCCACCGCGAGTGTGAAGTGCCTCAGCAGCGTGGGCATCGCGGCGGACGTCGTCCAGAGTCCGAGCGGGCGGCCCCGTATCCAGTTCGTGAGCAGCGACACCGACCGCGACCTGGCGGTGAAGTGCCTGGCGATCGGGCCGGTCGATCCCACCGCGACCGAGAAGAAGGCCCTGCGCGCCCTCGATCAACTGGCCGACGCATGCCTGAAGCGCCAGGACCGCAAAGGCGTGAAACTGAACCTGGACCTGTCCTGGGACCGGGGATACGGGCAGGCGGCCGAGAAGCAGGCGGCGTGCGAGGCGAAGGTGGCGCAGGACAAGGCCGCCGCGGAAAAGAAGGCCGTTGCGGGCGGCGGGATCGTGCAGGGCCCGTCCGAGCTCCGCGACAGCGGATACGACCGGGCCATCGCCTCCTGCGTCGGCAGCGCGCGCCGCGAGCAGCTCACGGCGTACGTCGCCGCCCCCGCGCTGCTGTTCATCGACGAGCCCGGGGCCGTCAGCGTGCCCGGTTTCGATCTCTCACCGGCCAACACCGCACGCATCGCCGGGGTCACGGCCCTCGTCCTCGCCCTGACCGTCGGCGCCTCGGTGATCGCCGGAGCCCGTCTCGTCCGGCCCCTGCACGCGCTCACCGGCGCCGCCCAGCGGATGCGGGACGGCCTGGACTCGGCGCCCGTGCCGGTCGGCTCGGACAACGAGATCGGACGGCTGGCGGCGGCCTTCAACGACATGGCCGCACACCGCACCCGGCTCGAAAAACAGCGCAAGGTGATGGTCAGCGACGTCGCCCACGAGTTGCGCACCCCGCTGAGCAACATCCGCGGCTGGCTGGAGGCGGCACAGGACGGTCTGGCCGAGCCGGACCCGGTGTTCGTCTCCTCGCTGCTGGAGGAGGCCGTACAGCTCCAGCACATCATCGACGACCTCCAGGACCTGGCGGCCGCCGACGCGGGCGCGCTGCGCCTGCACCTGGAGCCGGTACGCGTCGACGACCTCCTCGGCCAGGTCACCGCGGCACACCAGGGCCTGGCCGAGACCGCGGGCATCACGCTGACGGTCTCCCCGGCGGCGGTGTCGCCGCTGCTCGACGCCGACCCGGTCAGGCTGCGCCAGGCCGTCAGCAACCTGGTCTCCAACGCGGTACGCCACACACCGCCCGGTGGCAGGGTCACGCTGCGCTCGTACGTCAGCGGCGACGTGGTGGCCGTGGAGGTGGCCGACACCGGCAGCGGTATCCCGGCGGACGAGGTCCCCCACGTCTTCGACCGCTTCTGGCGGGCGGAGAAGTCCCGCAGCCGGAGCACCGGCGGCAGCGGCCTCGGCCTGGCGATCGTCCTCAAGCTCGCCGAGGCCCACGGCGGCACGGCGGACGTGGTGAGCACCGAGGGGCGGGGCTCGGTCTTCACGCTGCGGCTGCCGGCCGTGGCGGAGGAGGCCGAGGAGACCACCGCCCGGCCCTGATGGGATGACCAAAGCATCCTGACAGCTTCTTCACATGTGGTCGACAGCCTTGGGCCAAGCCCGGAACGGCCGGGCTGGAACTGGAGCCACACATGTCCCGCCATCTCCGCCTGCGTCTCGCCGTCCTGACCGCCGTCGCGGCCGGCGTGATGCTCGCCCCGGCCACTGCGGCCGTAGCCGCGTCCGCGTCCGCGTCCCCGTCGCCCTCGACGGCGGAGCAGAAGGCCGCCGCCGACAAGGAGGCCCTGGCCGCGAAGATGAAGGCGGCCGAAGCCGCCAAGAAGAACCCGAAGGGTGGCGTCGCCGCAGGCGAGGCCCCGGTCGCGAACACCGGTTCCGGCTCCGGCAACGGCACCGCCGCCCTCCTCGGTTCGGCCACCGGCGCACTGCTGCTCGCGGGCGCCGGCACCTTCGTACTGCGCCGCCGCTCGGCCGAACAGCGCAACGGCTGACCCGGCACGCCTTCCGACCCAGCACCCAGCACCACGTGGCGCCGCCCGGCTGCGGGCGGCGCCATCGCGTATCCCCCCAGTCCTGCTCTGGAGCCCGTTGTGTCCCCTTTCCGCACCCTGCCCGTGCTCGCCGCATCCGCGGTCCTCACCGTGCTCGCCGGCTGCTCGGCCGCCCCCGACACGGCCTTCCCGACGACACCCACGACCGCCGCCACCACTGCTGCGGCATCCCCGGGCACCCCGTCGCCCGGGGTTACGGCGGTCGAGCAGCCCGCGGCTCCCACCAAGGTCGCCATTCCCTCGGTCGGGATCACCAGTTCCCTGATGAAGCTCGGTCTCAACGCCGACGGAACCGTCGAAGTCCCGCCGGCCGACCAGGGCATGACCGCCGGCTGGTACACCGGCGGTTCCGTGCCCGGCGCAGCCGGTGCCGCCGTGATCATCGGCCACAACGACACCCGTTACGGCAAGGCCGTCTTCCACGACCTCAGGGAGATCGCCAAGGGCGCGGACATCACCGTCACCAACACCCGTGGAGAGACAGTGCACTTCACCGTCACCGGCACCGAGAGCGTCAGCAAGAAGACCTTCCCCACCGAGAAGGTCTACGGCGCGACCAAGGCCCACGCCCTGCGGCTGATCACCTGCGACGGCGCCTTCGACGCCCAGGGCCACCCGGTGAACAACCTCATCGTCTACGCGACGCTGGACTGACGGCGGGGCGGACCGTGACTTTTTTGTGAGCCGGGGGGCTTGAGACGCGGTCAGGTGCTCCGGCTAAGCTTTGACCCGAACTTTGCCAGGTGTTTCCGCGGGTGAGGCGACAGGGACGGGGGTTCTGATGCCACAGGACGGGCTTGCGAGCGATGTCGGCACGCTGAAGAACGGCGGGAAGGCGTTCACCGACATCGGCACGGACTTCGGAGCCGCGCTGAACGGCCTGATGGGTGGACTGGCGGCGCTCGAGGGCGGGACCCCGCCGAGCAACGACTCGGTGGCGAAGCAGTTCTGGAGCGGGCTGACCTCGCTGGACAGCAAGGCGGGCGCCCCGCCGTGGGGTGACGACGAGATCGGCGAGAAGTTCGGGGTCGTCTACGAGGGCCTGCGCGACGGCATGTACGAGTCGATGGGCCACCTCGCCGCCAAGCTGCAGGAGATCGGCGGCGCGCTGACCGAGATGGCCACGAACCACGAGGCCAATGAAAACTTCAACGAGTCGCTGATGAACCAGCACATCCAGAACCAGCAGGCCCACCACCAGGCGGTCCTCAGCGTGAAGTCGCCGCACCACACCGTGTAGCTCGGTAAGTAACGGGGGATTTGAACGGTGTCGCTCATGCTGCCGGACTCACTTGAGTGGGTCCTGGAGATGCTCGGTTTCGAATGGCCGACCGCCGATGAGGACAAGCTCATCGAATGCGCCCAGGTGTGGCGGCAGTTCTCCGCCAACCTGGAGGGTCTGCAGGTACGCGGAGTCACCGCGGCCGGCGACGTGGTCTCCAACAACTACGGTGACTCGATCGACGGGTTCACCGCGACCTGGGAGAAGTTCTCCGGCAACTCGGGGTACTTCGACGACGCGCGCAACGGCGCCGAGATGATCGCGTTCACGCTGGAGACCGCCGCGGTCCTGATCGTCGGCATGAAGATCGCGGTGATCGCCCAGCTGGTCATCCTGGCCTGCGAGATCATCGCCGCCCAGGCGTCCGCGCCGTTCACCCTGGGTCTGTCGGAGCTGGGCGCGGCGGCCGGGGTCGCGACGACTCGTATGCTCGTCCGCAAGATCCTCAAGGAGGTCGCGAAGCAGCTCTGGGACGCGGTCCTGGAAACCGCGAAGGAGCCGTTCGTCTCGGCCCTCCAGGCGATGATCTCCGACGTCATCTCCCAGACCGTCAACCAGAACTTCGGCGCCCAGAGCGGCTACGACCTCGGCCGCACCGCCAAGACCGGCTACGAAGAGGGCAAGGACGCCCTCAAGAACTCCGCCAGCACGCTCGGGGAGTCACTGCGCGACGGTGCCGCAGGCCGCGCCGGTCACCACGCCCGCCACGCGGCGACCGGCGGCGACAGCGGCAGCGGCACCCACGCGGACGGCGGCGACTCGTCCGGTTCGCCGTCCAGCGGATCCGGATCCTCGTCGGACAGTTCCGGCTCCACGTCAGGCAGTTCCGGCTCCACGTCAGGCAGTTCCTCGTCCGACAGTTCCTCCTCCGGTTCCGGCGGTACGTCCACGGCCTCGTCCCCCTCAGCCGGCGGCAGCACCGGCACCAGCACCAGCACGTCCGGTACGTCCGGTACGTCCGGCAGCACGCGCAGCGCCTCGGACAGCACCGGTTCCCCCGAGGCTTCGACCACGCCAGCAGCCACCCGGACGGAGAGCCCGGACACCTCCACAGGCTCGCGCACCAGCTCCCCGAGCCCGTTCGACGTGGGGACAAACCAGTACCGGGAGAGCCAGGGCGACAGCCAAAGCCCCGCCACGGACCCGTCCTCCCCCGACACCACAACGCCGACCTCGACCCCCGACGCGCGGGCCACGCCGGACGCAGCCCCGGCGCCCGACCACACCAGGCCAGAGGCCACGCCCGACGCACGCACCACCCCCGACGCGGGCCCAGCACCCGCACCGGACCACACCCGATCAGAGGCCACGCCGGACGCCGGCCCCGCACCCGACCACACCCGACCCGAGACCCCGCCCGACGCACGCACCACCCCCGACGCGGGCCCAGCACCCGCACCGGACCACACCCGATCAGAGGCCACGCCGGACGCCGGCCCAGCACCCGCACCGGACCACACCCGGCCGGATGCCGCGCCCGCACCCGCCCCTGCCCCTGACACCGCCCACCGGCCGGAGCATGGCCAGGCGTCGCCGGCGGAGGCTCCCGCGCAGCGGCACACGGGCGGCCCCGAGCAGTCCACCGCCCCCGCCACATCGCAGGCGCCGCACGCACCACAGGGCGACACCCCGCGCGGCGAAGGCCACAACGAAGGCGGCCAGCAGGGCAGTACGCCGCGCGCTTCCGTACCGCACCAGCAGACGCCGGGGCCCGTTCCACACCGCGTGCAGGGGCCGGAGCACAGCTACCCGAGCCAGAACCAGAACCAGAACGACCAGTCCGTCCACATCCAGGGCGGAGCAACGATCACCGCGCCCTCCCGCGACACGACGTCGCCGGACGCCGCACCGCAGAACCAGGCACAGAACCAGGCACCCGGCCAGACGCCCCAGGGGACTTCGCCGCAGGCCATGGGAGGCGGCCCGGTCACCGCACCGGGTCCCGCACCGGGTCCCGCGCCGCAGCGGACGGCGCCGCCGCGTGACGGGCGTATCGCCGACGTCTCACGCCAGGAGCCCACCACCCGTCCGTACGACCGCCGTCTGGACGGCCCGCGCCCGAACGAGACGTCCCGCCCGCATGACCCGCGCCTCGACGGCCCGCGCGTGCCCACGACCCCGTCCCCGGCGCCGCCGCCCGCCCCATCCGCCCCGCCGGGCGGCCAGCAGCACCCCGACACCCTGCACACGATCCGCACCGGCCTCGACCAGCAGCCGGGTGGTCTGGTGCGCCCGCCCGACGCGGACCAGCAGGCACTGGAGAACAGCGTCCCGCGCAACCCGGACGGCACGCCGCAGCGCTTCGCCGACCCGTTCCAGCCCTGGGGACAGCTCCAGAACGACGGGGGTCTGCAGCAACCGGGCCGGTCCAACAACTGCGCTGACTGCTCACGCTCGTTCCTGGAGACCTGGTACGGCAATCCACAGGTCTCCGCCGCGCGTACGCCCGATACGAATCCCGACGGCACCCCGGACCGCCAGTCGCCCGAGAACAACGCCAACGACAACATCATCCAGTGGGCCGGAGCCCCCCACACGTACGCGGGCACCCCCGCCCCGGACGCCTACAACCGCATCGCCTGGGACCTCTACAACTCCGGGCACGGCTCGTCGGCGATCGTCCAGGTCGCCTGGCCGGACGGCTCCGGGCACGCGTTCAACGCCGTCAACTACCACGGCCACATCGTGTGGGTGGACACCCAGAGCGGCATGGTCAGCACCACGCCGATCCACCAACAGGCCGCAGGTGTCTGGTACATCCCGCTGGACTCCGACCGCAATCCGCTCCATCCCGCGCAGCCGGATCCCGCCCAGCCCGCCCAGTCCAACCAGCCCGAAACGCAGACACCGGCACAGCCCCAGCCCCAGCCCGAGCCCGGAGATCCGGGGGATGCCGACGCCGACGGGACGCCACCGCCCGATCCCGCCGCCGGGCAGAGCCTGCACGACATCCGGGCGGGACTGGAGGGCGGACCGGGCGGCCTGCGTCCGCCGTACGCGGTCGACCAGTTGCTGCTGGAAGAAGCCGTACCGCGCAATCCGGACGGCACGCCGCAGCGTCATCCCGACCCGTTCCAGTCGTGGAGCGGGCTGCAGAACGACGGCGGTCCGATCATCCCGGGCCGTTCCAACAACTGCGCCGACTGCACGCGTTCGTTCCTGGAGACCTGGTTCGGCAACCCTCAGGTCTCCGCGCCCCGCACGTGGGACCCCAACCCGGACGGCTCGCTGGACCGGCGTTCGGCCGAACGGCAGTCGAGCGAGAACATGCAGGCCTGGGCCGGCGACACGTACCGGTACTCCCCGACCCGGGACGAGGGCTACCAGCGGATCGCGGACGAGCTGCTCGCCGCTGGACCCGGCGCCGCGGCCGTCATCGCCGTCGAGTGGCCGGGGGGCGGCGGCCACGCCTTCACCGCCGTCAACCACAACGGATCGGTGGTGTGGGTCGACCCCCAGAGCGGCCAGGTCAGCCACCAGCCGATCCATCCGTCGGCCCTGCGCGTCTGGCACATGACCATGGACGGCGACCGGAACCCCGTCATCCCGCAGGCGCAGCCCCACGCCGGCTCCCCCGAGACGCAGGCCGCCGACCACCACACGTCTGGCCACACGCCCGACCACACCTCCGCCGAATCCCCGGACCCGAACCAGGAGGCCCCGGACCAGGCCCCGGACCAGGACCAGGACCAGCAGCCTCCGGCTCCCGTCGCGGATTCGCGTCCGTACGACGTCGATCCCGGGGGCCTGCTGCGGCCGGACCCCGCCGATCAGCAGGCGCTGGAGAGCAGCGTCCCGCGCGCCGCCGACGGCACACCGCAGCGGCACCCCGACCCGAACGCGGGCAACTGGGCCGGTGCGGTGAACGGCCGCGATCCCGACGGGCCGGGCCGGACGAACAACTGCCCGGACGCGGCGCTGTCGTTCGTCGACACCTACGCGGGGAACCCGACGGTGGCCGCCCCGCGCACCCCGGACGTGACTGCGGACGGCACGCCCTCGGACCGCGGTGAGGCGGGCGGCCGGGACCGGATCGAGCGCACGCTCGGCGCGCCCTTCGCCGATCAGGGCGACGGCCCGGCGGCGTTCAACCGTCTGGAGACGACGCTGCTGGACAGCGGCCACGGCGCCCAGGCCGTGATCGTCACCACCGACGGCGACGGCCGCGCGCACGCGTGGAACGCGGTCAACCACAACGGCACCATCACCTACGTCGACCCGCAGACCGGTCAGCGTGGCAGCACCCCGCTGCACAACGGCGACAACGGCGTCTTCGCCATCCCCCTGGACGCCAACCGCCGCCCCGTATCGGCCGCCCCCTCCCCGTCACCCGCCACCACCCCGCCCTCTCCGCGCCAGGCGCCGGGGGATCTCGCGGGCGCGCAGCCGCTCCCTCCGGAGAACCACGGGTCGACGCCGCCCGGCCAGCGCCAGCCGGGCGACGGCACGCACCAGCACTACGGGATGACCACGGAGACGTCCCAGGGCGCGGTGCGCCAGAGCCATGAGGTCGAACAGGTCGACCTGACCCCTGTCCACCAGAACCTGCAGAACTGGCTGCGCGACGGCAACCTGCAGACCCTCCTCGACAGCGCCTCGCAGCGCCCCCCGGGCAACGAGGCGTTCACCCACCGGGAGCTGTCCGACGCCCTGCCGGGGTTCGGCGACATGCGACCGGCCGAACGGGGCGCGGTGGTCGCGACCCTGGCCCGGCTCAGCCTGGGGTTCCACCGCAGCAACGCCGTCGGGCACAACCTCCTGAGCCTCACCCCGCAGCAGCTCGGGGACGCCTACGCCAACCGCCCGCCCGGTCTCCCGCCGCAGAACGACATCTCGCGTGGCGTGCACTACCACGCGCAGGCGGACATGCTCGGTTCGGTGGCGCGCGGACGCGGCAACCCGGCCCGCCAGGCTTTCGAGCACGCGGCGGAGCGGTACGGCGACACCACCGCCATGCGGAGAGGCGAGCCCGAGTCGCTGGTCCAGCGCATGCGGGACCTGTACGGCGACACGGACCACCGCCCCGACTTCACCGCGCGCAACTACGCCGTCGTCGAGGTGCACGACCCCACCAGCGGCGAGACGTACTACGTGGTGGACAGCTCCATCCCGCAGCAGACACCCGACGAGGCGCACTCGGAGCCGCACCTCGGCGACTACCTGGACCATGTGAACGACCGGAGAGCGGCGCAGGGGCTGCCTCCGGTCCAGCCGAGCAACCTGTACACCGAGCGGGAGCCGTGCGGCAATATCTCCGGTAAGCCGCATGCCGACTGCTCCGGCTACATCCACCAGGCGCAGGTCTTCCAGGGGGCCGGGGTCAACTACGCCACCGGCTTCCGCCGCAGTGACCTCGATCCGGCGGCGACGGGCTCCAAGAGCCGGGTCCAGGCGACCTTCAGCCGGGACTTCCAGGACAACCTCAACCGCACGATGGACCTGTGGATGCAGCTGGCCATCGTCCGCGACCGCGGCCCCGAGCTGACGCCACCGCCGCCCCCTCCGGCCGCAGGCCCCCCTCCCCCGTCCGGCCCGCCGCCCCAGTCGGGCCCGCCCGAGCCGTCAGGCACTGACGACGACAGCCCTACCCCGGACACCGACCAGGACCAGGACCAGGACCAGGACCAGGGCATCCCGCCCGAGGTCCGCGCCCGGATCGACGAGGTGCTGGCCGACCATCCCGACGTGGCCGACGTCGTGGCGAGGCTCGTGCAGGACCAGGACCGGCACCCGCTCAACGTCAACCGGGACATCCTCGACCCCGTACGCCGCGACCGTGTCCTGGAACTGATCCGGGAACTGGCCGACGGGCAGGTGCTGCGCGACCGCGACCTGCGGACGTACCTGAGTGAATGCCCGGGACAGGGCCCGGTGTTCGAGGGCATCCCCGACGACGTCAACGTCACAGAGGACGGCACCTCCCGCAAGCAGGCGTTCGTCGACGAGAGCAAGGAACTCGACCCGGCGCGCCGGATCGGCCTGGAGCCCACCACCGAGGAGCGGGCCCTGCTCCAGGAGTACGCCGGCAAGCTGGTCCACCGGGTCGAGGCCGAGGTCAGGAACGAGATCGAGGCGATCTGCCCGGAAGGCGCGAGCTACAGCGTCCGCACCAAGCGTGCCCCCGCCCTCTTGGACAAGGTGATGCGGATGAGTCAGGGCAGCCCCGGCCGTCCGAACTACCGCGTCGGCGACGTGATCGACGCGGTCGGCGGCCGCATCACGGTCGAGAACATGGACCAGCTGGAGCAGGCGCTGCGCAACGTCCAGCAGCGGTTCGGCGTCGGCGACACCGGCCGTATTCTGGAGATCGAGAACATGTACGCCGAGCCGAAGTCGAAGAACCCGGAGTACCGGGTGATCCCGATGGTGGTGCGGATCGACGTCGACGGCGAGGCGTTCACGTTCGAGCTGCAGCTGACCACGCGCAGGGCCTCGGTCGCGGCGGACGTGGAGCACAACACGCTGTTCAAGCCGTATCACGAGCTGAGCGACGAACAGCAAGCCCACATCAAGAGGATGCAGTCGGAGGCGGCCGCGCTCGACCAGGAGGAGACCCGACAGTGACCGAGGAACTCGACGACGGCCGGAAGCCGCGCTGGATCCGGACCTGCTTCGTGTCCCTGCCGGACGGAGACGTGGTCGCCGCCTTCGAAATCGACGGCCGCCGGTACGCCGACGAGGGTCAGGCCCGGCAGGTGTACGAGGAGGCCCTTGCCGAAATGGGCCGGCGCTGGGCCGACTGGGAGTGGGAGACCCGGATGGCCAGCCCCACCGAGCCTCCATCACGGCTGCCGAGCTGGGAGCAGTACCGGGTGGACCTCGACGCGAAGCACCCGGTGCCCGGCGTCGGTTAACCAGTGCGACCGGGAGGAGACCAGACGGTGACCCAGGGACTCGACGACAGCCGGGAGCTGCGGTGGATCCGGACCTGTTTCGTGCGCCTTCCGGACGGTGATGTGATCGCCGCCTTCGACATCGACGGCCGCCGGTACACCGAACCGGGTCAGGCCCGGCAGGTGTACGAGGAGGCCTGGAAGGAGATGAGCCGCCGCCGGGCCGGCTGGGAGTGGGAGAGCCACATCGCGACTCCGACCGAGCCCCCCTCACGGCGGCCGAGCTGGGAGCAGTACCGGTTGGACATCGACGCGAAGCACCCGTTGCCCAGCGCCGATTAGCCGATGGAAGGAACACCGTACGTGCGGATCGACTGCCGTGGCCTGACGGCCGACGAGGTGATGGCGGAGGGGCTGCGGCGAGCAGCGGCCGCCCCGGAGCCGCTGTCGGTGATTCAGCTCGACAACGTGCGCTGGGCCGGGCCGCTGCTGACCTCGTCCGACCCGGAGCTCATCGCCACCGTCGTGCGCCCCGGCCTGGCCGCTGAGCTGGGCATCGCGGTCGAGGTGACCGTGCCGCCCGAGGCACGTACGGCCCTGCCGCGCGAACTCCCGGCGGTGGACGGGCTGTCGCCGGAGGCCGTACGGGCCGCGCTCGCGGCGGTGGCGGGACTGGAGCGGCGCGGTGCCCCCGTCGGGGTGTGGCGGGAGGTCGCTCAGGGGCTGGCCGCCGGTCACGGCCCCGTGCCGCTCGCCGGGCTGCGGGCCGTCGCCGAGGCCCTGCCGGGCCTCTTGGTGCTCGACGGCGAGGAGAACGTACGGTTCACCGACGACGCGGCGCACCACGCGGCGCGCGAGGCCTTCGCCCTGTCGGCCGCCGACCAGGAGACCATCACCGGCGTACTGCGGCGGCTGTGGCCCGAGCACCCCGCCTACGTCTCCTGGGCGCTGCCGGTGCACGCCGCCCTGGCCGGGGTCCTGCCAGAACTGCTGACCGACGCCGCCTTCGTGGCGCGCGCCCACTGGTACGCCGTGTGGCAGGGCATGGTGCAGGCCTGGCCCGAGGGCGTGCCTGCGGACTGCCTGGCCTCGGACCTGCACTATCTGCGGGTGCAGGGCGTCAGGCCCGCCGCGCAGGGGGAGTGGGTGGCCTGGGTGCATCACGCCGCCGTGAGCAGGGGCGACACCGCCTTCGCCGACGCGCTGGCGGCTGCCGCCGGGCCGCTGCCGTGGCGGACTCTGTGGTCGCGCTGGCGGCTGCCGGGGAAGCCCGGGGCGCAGCCCGAGGTCGGGTGGGTGGACGGTCTGTCCGTCCACGGCCACGGTGAGGGCTGGGCGGTGGCCGACCATCGCGACAGCCCGGAGGAGCTGCGGGGCTGGGACGCGGTGACCGGCGAGCCCCTCGACGCCGGGCAGCCGTGGGCGGACAGCGAACCCGCGCCCGGTGTCACGTACGCCGTCAACCGCAGCCGTGGCTGGGAGTTGAGGTCGGAGCCGGTGGCAGGGGTACCCAGGGCCCCGAGGACGGTCGGCAAGGCGGTCCGGCCGGGGGAGATCTCCGGCGGCCCGACCGGCGGCCCGTCCTGCGGCTCCACGCTGTGGGTCTTCGCCGGTACCGGCGGCGTCTTCGGGGCGGCGGTGGACGAGGAGGCCGTCATGGCGCTGCCCAGGGACCCCTGGGCGGAGCTGCTGGTCCTCGGTCCGCCGACGTTCAGTGCCCCCTGGCCGGCGCCCTGGCCACTGCCGTGGCCGCCGTCGGCCGACGACGGGCCGACCCGCGCGTGGCTGGAGGAGGCGAACGCCTTCCGTACGGGCGCCTGCCGGCCGCTGCCCGAGGCGCTGATCCCCGATGCCGTACGGCACGAGCCGACGCGCCGGTTCCTGTCCCGGGTGGGGTGGCCGGTCTCGCACGGCATCGGCGCCCTCCATTCGCCCGATCTGAACGCCGACGGCCTGCGACCCTCCGCCGACCACCCGGACCTGATGTCGGGGCTCGGGCAGGCCGGCGCCCGCCGCCTGCTGCTCGACGGCGCCGACGGCCGGGTGTTCCTCACCCACCACGACCGCAGCAGCCCTGAGGTGCACCTCGCGGGCAGTGGCCTCGAACGGCTGCTGGTCCTGCTGCTGCTCCAGCACACGGCCTGGTCCGCCCCCCTGACGCTCGGGGGCACGGAGACCGAGGATCTCGCCGAGAGCCTCGGTCGATGGTGCCGGACGGTCGATCCCGAGGCGATGGCCTCCCCCGCCTGGGACGGCGCCTTCGACGACCTCGACGCCGCCGCGCAGGACTACGCGATGGTGCTCGACGAGATCGACGCATGGCCGTCATGACGCCTGCGCCCAGCACCACCAACCGACAACCGAGGGAGAGACCGTGACATCACCGCCGCCCGGCGGCCCGGCCCGCCGCGTGCCGGCGAGCGCCGGCGAGGCCCTGGAGATCGGCCGTACGCAGTTCCCGGCGTCCTGGCCGGACGGCAGCGCGCCCCGCCTCCAGGTGCACGAGTTCGACACCGGCTATCTCGTCTACGCCACCTTCCCGGTCTCCCGGGACCCCAACCCGCTGCCGCCCCCGGCCGGCGGGAGCAACGTCGTGATCTCCAAGATCAACGGCGACATCACCGACGTCCCCAACTACCCGCCCGACGAGGCCGTCGCGGTCTACCGCCGCTTCTACCGGCCCGCCACACCCGGAGGAACCGCATGACGCAGCCCACGGTCCCCACCGGCCCCGAGGACGCGCTGGCTATCGCCCGCGCCACCTTCCAGCCGCGCTGGCCGGACGGGACGCTCGCCCCGCTGCACGTGCACGAGTTCGACATCGGCTACCTGGTCTACGCGAGCTTCCCGCCCGTCACCGACCTCAGCAGGCCCCCGGAGCCGGGCGGCAGCCACCTCGTGATCTCCAAGCGGGACGGCGAGCTCTCCTACGTCCCCAACCTGCCCCCGGAGACCGCCATCGCCGTCTACCGCAAGCACTTCCGGCCGGACTCGTAGAGTCTGCGGAGCTGACGAACCGGGCGTAATCTGGAGAATCCAGGGCACCCTCGTGGCGACCGCACACGCGGTCGGCGGGGCCCCAGTGGTGTCCGCCGCAGCAACATCAGGAGCGGTGAGATGAACCTGGCCTATGACTACCCGGTGCTCGGCGCCTTCTGGACAGCCATGTGGGTCTTCCTGTGGGTCGTGTGGATCGTCCTGCTCTTCCGCGTCATCGCCGACGTCTTCCGGGACGACACGCTGAGCGGATGGGCCAAGGCGGCGTGGCTCGTCTTCGTGATCGTGCTTCCCTTCCTCGGCGTCTTCGTCTACGTGGTCGCCCGGGGCAGGAGCATGGGTGGCCGCGAGGCGCAGCACGCCAGGGCCAAGCAGCACGAGGTCGACTCCTACATCCGGGAGACGGCCGCCGGAGCCAGGGCTCCGAGCGAGGCCGAGCAGCTCGAGAAACTCTCCCAGGTCCGCGCCAAGGGCGACATCTCCGACGAGGAGTTCCGGCGGGCAAAGGAGAAGATCCTCCACTGACGGAATCCGGACTACGTAAGACGGAATGGGGTGTGTTCCATGTGCCGGTGGCTCGTCTATTCGGGGACACCGATCCTGCTCGACAACGTCCTGTACCGGCCCGCCCACTCGCTCATCGACCAGAGCCTGCACTCCCGGATGGGCGCCGAGACGACCAACGGCGACGGCTTCGGCATCGGCTGGTACGGCCCGGACACCGCCACCCCGGCAGTCTTCCGGGACACCGGCCCGGCGTGGAACGACCGCAACCTGCACGAACTCGCGGACCATGTGCGCTCACCGCTGTTCTTCGCCCACATCCGGGCGTCGAGCGGCACGGCGGTGCAGCAGACCAACTGCCATCCCTTCCGTCACGGCCGCTGGATGTGGATGCACAACGGCGCGATCACCGACTTCCACCTGATCCGGCGGGAGCTCACCCTGGCCGTCGACCCCGAACTGTTCCCCTCCATCGAGGGATCGACGGACTCGGAGCTGATGTTCTTCCTGGCCCTCACCTTCGGCCTGGACCAGGACCCGCCGGGCGCGGTGGCACGCATGGCGGGCCTGATCGAGCAGGTGAGCGATGAGCGCGGCGTGAAGTTCCCGATCCAGATGACCATCGCGGTCTCCGACGGCGAGAGCGTATGGGCCTTCCGCTACTCCAGCCAGGGCAACTCGCGTTCGCTGTTCTACAGCAGCCGCGTGGACGCGCTCCGGGCGCTCCACCCCGACGTCGCCTTCCTGCGGGAAGTCTCCGACGAGACCCGCCTCATCGTCTCCGAGCCGCTGGGTGATCTGGAGGGCGCGTGGAACAGGGTCCCGGAGAACAGCTACGGCATCGTCCAGCCCAACGGGGATGACGTCCTGCTGCCCTTCGAACCGCAGTACGCCTAGGGCGATGCGCCGGCCGCCGGGCCGTGGACGCCGCTGAAGATCACGCCGGAGCCGGTGGGTGCCTGGTTGAGGACCCACAGGCCGATGAGTACGGCGAGCACGAAGACGACCGTGATCAGGACGGCGAGGACGAGCCGGCGCCGGCGTTCACGGCGGAGCCAGTCCCCGCGGGCGGTGCGGTAGGCGTCGGGGGCGGGGTGGACCTGGTGGGCAAGGGTTTCGAGGGCCTCGCGGAGCTGCTTCTCGGTGCCGGGGGCGCCGGGCGTGCCGGGGGCGTCAGGGGGAATGGTCATCGCCGGGCCTCCATCGCGTGGGTGAGCGCGGCGAGGCCGCGTGCGGTGTGGGTCTTGACCGATCCCACCGATATGCCCATCGCCGCGGCGATCTCGCTCTCCTTCAGGCCCAGCCAGTGGCGCAGCACGAGCGCTTCGCGCTGCCGGGCGGGCAGCCGCTGGACGGCGCCGACCAGCACCCGCTGGTCGTCGCGGAGCAGCGCGGAGTTCTCGGCGGAGGCGGCCCAGTCGTCCGGCGGGGTCTCGACGTGCCGCCGGGCGACCTGGAGGTGGCGGATGCGCATGCGGGTCAGGTTGCAGACGGTGGAGCGGAGGTACGCCTCCGCCGATTCGGCGTCCCGCAGCCTTCGCCACTTGCGGTAGATCTGGTAGTAGGCCTCGGCCACGATGTTCTCGGGGTCGTCGGCGCCGAGCAGCGCGGCGAGGCGGAGCATCGAGGTGTAGTGCTGGTCGAAGAGCCGGGAGACGGACGCCTCGCGCTCCTGGTCGGCCGGGTCCGCGACGGTCCGCCTCGCCGGGCTGTCGGCCTGGACAGGCCCTAGGGGCTGGATGATGTGTCTCATGGGTTGCTCGCTCCCGTCCCGGGCAGTCGGTGCCTGACCGTCAGGCAGGCGGGCAGGGCGGTGGAGTCCGTGCCCCGGGCCGTGCCGGTCCGCTCCAGCAGGGCGGTGCCGGCCAGCGCGACGGCGAGGTTGAGGAGCAGGGCGGCCAGTCCCGCGTAGATCTCCACGCCCCCGCCGACCGGTACGACGGGGGAGAAGCCCTCCCGTACGACCATGACCGTGCCGACCGCCATTCCGGCGGCCCAGCCGGCGAGCAGCGCCCGGTGGTGCAGGCGCCGGGTGTACAGCCCGATGGCCACGGCGGGGAAGATCTGGAGGATCCAGACGCCGCCCAGGAGCTGGAGGTTGATGGCGTCCTGGTCGCGCAGCCCGAAGACGAACGCGACCGCGCCCGCCTTCGCCGTGAGGGAGACCGCCTTGGCGATCCGCACCTGGCGCTTGGGAGTGGCGGTGGGGTGGAAGTACTCGACGTACACATTGCGTACGAACGAGGTCGCGGCCGCTATCGACATGACGGCGGCGGGGACCAGCGCGCCCACCGTGATGGCTCCGAAGACCAGGCCGGCCAGCGGCCCCGGCATGAGACGGCCCACGAGAATCGGGACTGCTGCCTCGGCGCCGCCGTCGGGGGCGCGCACACCGGCGGCGAGGGCGGCGATGCCGAGCAGCCCGAAGAGCGCGAGCACGGCGGTCCAGGCGGGCAGGGCGACGGCGACCCGGCGCAGGACCCGGGGTCCGGAGGCGGCGAACGCGGCGGTGAGGACGTGCGGGTACATCAGCAGGGCCAGCGCCGAGCCGAGGGCGAGGGACGCGAAGGCGGGCTGCTGGCCCGGGGTCAGCACGAGGGAGGCCCGGCCCCCGGGTTCGCCGAGGCCGCCGGGTTCGGCGAGCCTGCGGGACGCGGCCTCGAAGATCGCGCCGGGTCCGCCGAGCCGGGCCAGGACCAGCCAACTCACCGCCAGCACCGAGCAGAAGACGGCGACGCCCTTGAGGCCCGAAATCACGGTGGGGGCGCGCAGCCCGTGCCGGTAGGTCGCCACCGCCAGCCCCGCGAAGATCACCACCATCGACAGATCGCCGGTGACGGCCTTCGGGTAGAGCCCGCCGGCCGTGAGCACCGCGCGTATGCCGAGGAGCTGCAGGGCGAGGTACGGCATGGTGGCGAGGATGCCGGTGAGCGCGACCATCAGGGCCAGCGGCGCCGACCCGTAGCGGCCGCGTACGAAGTCGGCGGCGGTGACATAGCCGTGGTCCCGCGCCACGGTCCACATCCGGGGCAGCAGCACGAAGGCCAGCGGGCAGACGATCACGGTGTACGGGAGGGCGAAGAAGGCGGGCGCCCCGTTGCCGTACACCAGGCCGGGCACGGCGGTGAAGGTGTAGGCGGTGAAGACCGTGCCGCCCAGCAGCAGCCAGGTCCAGACGGTGCCGAGGCTCCGGTCGGCCAGCGCCCAGCCCTCCAGGGACGGCAGGGTGTCGTTGGCGTGCAGGCGGCGGGCGGTGACGGCGAGCAGGGACGCGCCGGCGATGACGGCGAGGAAGGTCGCGGCCATGGGGCCTTCGGTCGTCATCGGTCACCGTCCTTGGTGTCCTGGGGCGCGCGGGCGCACGCCTGTGCCTGCCTGTGAGTTGCGCGGGCGGCCGGTTCCGATGACAGGAAATCCGCGGAAATCTTCTTGAAATCAGCTGTCAACCGAACCACGGGTGGCGGCAACTCTTGCACAGACCGAACGGAACGAGGAGGGCACTGTGGCACGAATCGCACGCACCACGGCTGCCGTCTGCCTGCTCGTTCCGGTCGTCGCCCTGCTCTGGGTGCCCTGGTACGCGCAGGACCGGCCGCGGCTGGCCGGGGTGCCGTTCTTCTACTGGTACCAGCTCGCCTGGGTGCCGGCGTGCAGCGTCGCCCTGCTCGCGGCGTACCTGCTCACCGGGCGCCCGCCCAAGCCCTGACCCGTTCAGCAACTCCCCTCTTACGCACCTGCCAAGGTGAGGAGCCGTCATGCCCGGATCTCTTCGTACGAACCCGAGATCGGTCCTGCTGTGGACCGCTGTCGGCCTGCTCGGCGCGATCGGCTGGGCCATGGTGGCCCTGGCCCGGGGCGAGGAGATCTCCGCCGTGTGGCTGGTGGTCGCCGCGCTGGGCTCGTACGCCATCGCCTACCGCTTCTACTCCCGGTTCATCGCCCGCCGGGTGCTGCAGCTCGACGACAGCCGGGCGACCCCGGCCGAGCGGCTGGAGGACGGGGTCGACTACCAGCCGACCGACCGCCGGGTGCTGCTGGGCCACCACTTCGCGGCGATCGCGGGGGCCGGACCGCTGGTCGGGCCGGTACTGGCGGCGCAGATGGGGTATCTGCCGGGGACGATCTGGATCGTCGCCGGGGTGATCTTCGCCGGGGCGGTGCAGGACATGGTGGTGCTGTTCCTGTCGATGCGACGGGATGGCAAGTCGCTCGGCCAGATGGCCCGCGACGAGATCGGGAAGGTCGGCGGGACGGCGGCGCTGATCTCGGTCTTCGTCATCATGATCATCCTGCTCGGGGTGCTGGCGCTGGTCGTCGTCAACGCCCTCGCGCGCTCCCCGTGGGGCACCTTCTCGGTCGCCATGACCATCCCCATCGCCCTGCTCATGGGCTTCTACCTGCGCGTACTGCGCCCGGGGCGGGTCGTCGAGACCAGCGTGATCGGGGTCGCGCTGCTGCTGCTGGCCATCGTCGGCGGCGGCTGGATCGAGAACTCCTCGCTCGCCGGCGCCTTCGCCTGGAGCCCGACGACCCTGGTGTTCTGTCTCGTCGGCTACGGCTTCGTCGCCTCGGTCCTGCCGGTGTGGATGCTGCTGGCGCCGCGCGACTACCTCTCCACCTTCATGAAGGTCGGCACCATCACGCTGCTCGCGGCCGGTGTGGTGGTCACCGCGCCCACCCTGAAGGCCGACGCCGTGAGCCCCTTCGCCTCCTCCGGCCAGGGACCGGTCTTCGCCGGGTCGCTCTTCCCGTTCCTGTTCATCACCATCGCCTGCGGCGCGCTGTCCGGCTTCCACTCGCTGGTGGCCTCCGGGACCACGCCGAAGCTGATCCAGAAGGAGTCGCAGGTCCGGATGATCGGCTACGGCGCCATGCTGATGGAGTCGTTCGTCGCCGTCATGGCGCTGATCGCCGCCTCCGTCCTCGACCCGGGCCTGTACTACGCGATGAACGCCCCCGCCGGGCTGCTCGGCGCCACCGCCCAGTCCGCCTCCCACGCGGTGGCCGGGCTCGGCTTCACCATCTCCCCCGAGCAGCTGACCGCGGCCGCCAAGGCCGTCGAGGAACAGACCCTGATCGCCCGTACCGGCGGGGCGCCCACCCTGGCGGTCGGCATGTCGGAGATCTTCTCCGGGGTCTTCGGCGGCAACGCGATGAAGGCCTTCTGGTACCACTTCGCGATCATGTTCGAGGCGCTCTTCATCCTCACCACCGTGGACGCGGGCACCCGGGTGGGCCGCTTCATGCTCCAGGACATGCTCGGCAACGTCTGGAAGCCGATGGCGCGGGTCAACTGGAAGCCCGGCATCTGGGCCGCCAGCGCCCTGGTCGTCACCGCCTGGGGGTATTTCCTCTACACCGGGGCCACCGACCCGCTCGGCGGCATCAACCAGCTCTTCCCGCTGTTCGGCATCGCCAACCAGCTCCTCGCCGCCGTCGCCCTCACCCTCGCCACCACCGTGCTCGTCAAGTCCGGGCGGCTGCGCTGGGCCTGGGTCACCGGCGTCCCGCTCGCCTGGACGGTCGCGGTCACCTTCACCGCCGGCTGGCAGAAGATCTTCTCCGACGACCCGCGCGTCGGCTTCTTCGCCCAGCGGGCCCGCTACGCCGACGGCATCTCCTCGGGCACCGTACTGGCGCCCGCGAAGACCCTCGACGACATGCACACCGTGGTCACCAACTCCACCGTCGACGGCGTCCTGATCGCGCTCTTCCTCGTCCTCGTCGCCACCGTGATCGCCAACGCCGCGGTGGTGTGCGTACGGGCGCTGCGCTCCCCCACCCCGCTGCCGACCAGCGAGGCCCCGTACACCGAGTCCCTCCTCGACGTCCCCGCCGCCCCGCAGCCCCGCGAGGCACTCGCCGGAGCCCGCGAATGACGGCGGGTATGAGCCCGCGCCGACTGCTGGACGGACTGCGCTGGTACGTAAGCGAGTTCACCGGCGAGGCGGAGTACGACCGCTACTGCGAACGCCACCGCCAGGCCCACCCGCAGGCCCCCGTTCCGACCCGCCGGGAGTACGAGGTGCTGCGCACCCGGCACCAGGAGCTGCGCCCCGGCAGCCGCTGCTGCTGACCGCCGGCCCGGCCGGGGGCACCCACGTGGGTGCCCCCGGCCGGGCCGGTCGGTTCGGTCAGGGGGCGATGTCCCACTGCTGGCAGGTGTTGTCGAGCTGCTGCCACTGGCGGACGACGACCCCGTTCGCGGTGCCGCAGTTCGTCACGTCGAGCACATTGCCGCTGTAGACGTTGCTGATGGTGTAGTGGCTGCCGACCTTGGTTACGTCCCACTGCTGGCAGAGGTTGCCGAGGGCGGCCCAAAGGTTGAGGGACGTGCCGTTGGACTGACCGCAGTTCACGGAGTCCAGGGTCGTCCCGCTGTTGACGTTGGTGATGGTGTAGTGGCCGTTGCCGGCGCTGGCGAACTTCCACTGCTGGCAGGTGTTGCCGAGCGAGGTCCACTGCTGGATCGCGGTGCCGTTGGCGGTCCCGCAGTTCACCGCGTCGAGGACCTTGCCGCTGTTGACGTTGGTCAGCCGGTAGGCGGTGCCCGCGACCGGGAAGGTGGCGGTCGGGGTCGCGTAGCCGACGGAGACGACATTGGCCTGGACGGCGTTGTCTGCGGCGTCCGTCGGATATCCGGAGGTCATGACGCCCTCGAAGAAGGACCCGTCGGAACCGTTGCTGTTGTCACCGCCGGTGCCCAGGACGATGGCGCCCTCCAGGCTCATCGGGATGTATCCGCCGGTGGTGGGCAGGCTCCCGTTGTACCAGGTGGTCAGGCTGCCCGATTGCGCGTTGCCGCCCTTGATGGCGTAGGTCGACGTGCCGTTGTTCTTCGTGAGGGCGGTGACGAACTCGCTGGAGTTCCCCTTGTTGTTGGAGTTGGCTCCGTTTCCTCCGAAGAAGAGCCCGTTCTCCAGGTCCGCCTCGACCCAGGGACCCGATCCGGCACCGGAGCACGAGAACCAGCACTCCGTGCCGAAGTTGATCGCGTCCATGTGGCCGTTGCCGGTGTCGTTGCCGGAGGTCTCGGCGTTGCCGTAGTCGAAGCAGCAGCGGTTGTTCACATGGTGGCCGCTGGTCACCATGTACGCGCCCTCCGGGTTGCTGCCCGTCGCGACGCCCGAGGTGCTGTTGTCGCGGTAGCCGACACCGGGCGACACGAAGACCCCGTAGACCGAATGGCCGCCGGCCGTCACCGGCAGCGCGTTGGCGATCGCGCCGACGTCCTGTCCGCCGTTCCCGCCCGGCCCCTCGATGGTGAGGTCGTTGTGCTTCGCGCTCTGGTCGTAGATCTTCGTGATGATGCAGGTCGTCCCGGAACAGAACGTGTCCTGCGCGGCGGCGTTGGCGTAGCCGCCCGCGGCGAGCGTCCCGATGTTGGTGGTCGTGGAGTCCGACGCGCGCTTGACCTGGTAGAGCGAGCCGCTGTACGCCGCGTAGAGCGCCCGCGTCGTGCTGTGCGCGGCGACGCACGGGGTCCCGGCGGCGGCGTAGATGTCGCACGGCAGCGACGTGGCGGCCTGGGCCGTGCCCGCGGTGCCGATGGTCCCGGCCAGGATGCCTGCGATGAGCGCGAGGACCGCACCCACGGACAGCAGAAATCGTCTCAGATGACTGGCTATCACGGTGAACCTCTTCCCTCTTGCGTTCTTGTCGAGCCCCGCGCCGGCGGGCACGGGGACCTTTGACGCCTGGCCCTGGCGCGTGTGCATCGGCATCGCTCAACAGGAAATTGTTAGCGCTAACATCGATCCTCGGACGATGCCGCCGTTTCAGAACCTCCACTGGGTCGAGTAGGCATGCGCAGCCGCCAGGACGGCAGCCCAACGCCGGCCCGGATGGCATACGTGTTCATTTCTCGCGCAGTCGCACGGGCACAGCCCGGCTACTTAGCTCCGTCTTTTTACGCCGAGATTAACGGCCGGTCAACACTGCGGGACCGTCAAGACTTGGGAAAGTATGGGCGCTTGATCCCCGGTGACGGCTCGTTCGGCAGGTCTGGGAATGAGTGGTTCCAGGGGTCTTGACCAGCCTCGAATGTTTGCGCTAACAAGTCCTCATAGCAGGCAGACCGTCATGCAACGACGCGCTGGAGGGATTCACGGGTGAGGTGGGCGAGAGCGGGGTAGCCATCGACGGCCATGATCAGGTCGGCCTCGGCGAGGAGTGAGCGGAGCACATGGACGATGCCGTCGGTGCCGCCAAGGGCGAGGCCGTACGCGTACGGGCGGCCGATGCCGACGGCGGAGGCGCCCAGGGCGATGGCCTTGACGATGTCGGCTCCGCTGCGGATTCCGGAGTCGAACAGGACCGGGAGACCGTCGGCGGCGTCCACGACGCCGGGGAGCGCGTCGAGGGCGGGGAGGCCGCCGTTGGCCTGACGGCCGCCGTGGTTTGAGCAGTAGATCCCGTCCACGCCCGCGTCTTTGGCCCGGCGTACGTCCTCCGGGTGGCAGATGCCCTTGACGATCAGCGGAAGGTCGGTCAGG
The DNA here is from genome assembly GCF_045040445.1 of Streptomyces sp. NBC_01537. Taxonomy (NCBI): domain Bacteria; kingdom Bacillati; phylum Actinomycetota; class Actinomycetes; order Kitasatosporales; family Streptomycetaceae; genus Streptomyces; species Streptomyces sp. NBC_01537. Next base: position 4,631,283 of record NZ_CP109392.1, read on the forward strand.
GAGCGGAGCCAGGGCAGGTCGTCCCAGGTGAGCGGGTTGCCGAAGATCTGGACCCAGCGCAGGATCGCGGACTGCGGATCCTCCTCGGGCGTGGCCGCCAGCGAGGCCCGGAAGACCGGATCGCTGAGGTAGTTGGCCAGGCAGTGGCCGCGCAGCTGGGGGAAGTTGCCGGTGGCCAGGTCGCGGGGGCGCCAGCCGGTGATCCAGGTGTCCAGGGTGACCACGATGCCCTTGTAACCCGCCTGTTCGGCGCGGTGGACAAGGCTCGCGGCGAGTTCGCGGTCGGTGGGCGTGTAGAGCTGGAACAGACCCGGGGTGTCGCCGAGTTCGGCGGCGACCTGCTCCATCGGATCGACGGAGAGCGTGGAGGCGATCATCGGCACTCCGGTGCGGGCGGCGGCTCGCGCGGTGGCCAGGTCACCGTGCCCGTCCTGGGAACACAGGCCGATGACGCCCACCGGGGCCATGAACACCGGTGAGGGCAGGCTCATCCCGAACAACTCCACGGACAGATCGCGCTCGGCGGCACCGACGAACATCCGGGGCACGAGCCCCCAGCCGTCGAAGGCGGCCACATTGGCCCGCTGGGTGCGCTCGTCGCCCGCACCACCCGCGACGTACGACCGCACGGAGGGCGGCATCGCCGCCTGTGCACTGGCCTCCAGCTCCGCGAAGCCCATCGGGAAGCGCGGCAGCTCACCGCTCAGCCCGTCGAAGTAGATCTCGTTCTGGTAGGAGCCGAACGGCTGTCCCATGCGTTGTCCCTTTCCCATCGCGTCCATGCCGGACAGGGCCTAGTGCGGTGACCGGAATGATTTGCCGGGTCCGTCCGGCTTCCGGTTCCGTCCTCAATCGCCGGACGGGCTGAATTCAGCCCGTCCGGCGATTGAGGACAAAGCGCAGCCGGCGGGCTGCGCAACCCGGCGAACCTTCCCGGCCACAGCACTAGCTCAGCAGCTCGCTCGCCGACCGGTGGATCTTCGCCAGCGCCCGCAGGAGGTGCTCGCGTTCGGTCTCGGTGAGGTCTGCGGTGACCCTCTCCTCGATCAACCGCCGTTCCGCCTCGACCGGCTCCCGCAGCGCACGCCCCGCGTCGGTGAGCCAGAGGCGGACGAGGCGGTTGTCCCGGTCGTCGCGGCGACGGGTGAGCAGCCCGGCAGTGGTCATCCGGTCAGCCATCTTGACGACGGTGGGCGTCGTGACGTTCAGCGCGGCGGCGATCTCGCCAGGCGTGCTGCCGTCCCGTTCCCACAGCACCGCGAGCAGGTAGTTCTGTCCCAGGTGCAGTCCATGGCGCCGCATGGCCCCGTCGGCCAGGGCCCGGAGCACCTTCGAGGTTCTGCCGTGCAGGTCCAGGAACTCAGCCATCGCGGCCTTTCGGAGTCGATTGACGGCTAATCATTTACCGGCTAACGTCCCTCCGGAAATCGCTAGACGGCAAACGATTTGAGGGAGTCCAGATGATACTGGTCACCGCAGCCACCGGGAACATCGGCCGCGAGCTCACCCGCGAACTCGACGCCAGGGGCGCCAAGTTACGCATCCTCGTCCGCGACCCCGCCCGCGCCGCCGGGCTGCCCGGGCGCGCCGAGCGCGCGGTCGGCGACCTGGGGGAACCCGCGACGCTGACGCCCGCCTTCGAAGGCGTCGACAAGCTGTTCCTGCTCACACAGGGCATCGGCATCGACTACACCGCCTCCGCCATCGCCGCCGCCGAGGCCGCCGGGGTGAGCCACATCGTGCACCTGTCGTCCGCCCACGTCACGCTCGACCCGATACCCGCCATGGGCCGCTGGCACCACCGGCGCGAGGAGATCATCCGCGCCTGCGGCATACCCGCCACATTCCTGCGGCCCGGCGGCTTCATGACCAACGCCCTCGACTGGCTGCCCACCATCCGCGAGGGAGGCTACGTCCTCGACCCCGTCGGCCCGGGCCGCTACGCGCCGATCGACCCCGCGGACATCGCCGCGGTCGCCGCCCTCGCACTGACCGAGGACGGCCACCGGGGCAAGGAGTACGTTCTCACCGGCGACGAGACCTTCACCGTCACCGAGCAGGTCCGGATCATCGCCCGGACGATCGGCCGCGACATCGAAGTCCGGGAAGCCGCCACACCGGCCGAGTCCGTCCGGTCCCGCTTCCCCAACGGGGCGCCCCGGGCACTCGCCGACGCCGTCACGGAGGGCTTCGCCCTCATGCGCGCCGACACCGTCGGGTTCCGGACGGACACCGCGGAGCGACTGCTCGGACGCAGGCCGCGCACTTTCACGGACTGGTGCGCGCGTAACGCCGACGCGTTCCGCCGGCCGGCCTGACCCGCGTCGCGCCTCGTGACCAGCCGGTTTGTATGCTCGCTTCCCAACGCACACTCGGTCAGGGGGTCACGTGGAGCTGTCACCGTCCAGAGGAATGCGGCTGGCGAACAGCGTCCTCGGCGTGGTGCCCGCGGTCGGCTGTACCGCCTACGCGGTCTCGGCCACCGATCCGTGGCCAAGGATCGCCGCCCTCCTGGCCTTCCTCGCCTCGGCAGTGGTCGCGGTGCGGGGCTACCGGCTCGGCGTCACCTGCGTCCATGCGGACGTGACGGTTCGCGGCTATTTGCGTACCCGTGTGATTCCGCGAGACAGCATCGTCGCGATCACGGACTTCCCCGCAGTGCGCTGGACCGCGCCCAACGGGAGAAAGCGCTGGACGCCCATCTCCGCCTTCATGACCAGTTCCAGAGAGCCCGTGCGGATCTCGGAGGCCAAGGAAGCCGCCGTCGCCCAGCTGCGACGGTGGGTGACGCGACCCAAGAGACGGCGGCGCCGGCGACGGTAGCGAAATTACGGCGACAGCTGCGCGGCCGCGCTGTTAGCTTCGCGCGCATGGACCCCCTCGGTGAGACGCAGATCCGCAGCTCGTTCGTCAACTGCTCCAAAGGCGAGGCGAAGCGGATCAGTCTGCCCCGGGAGCTGGGGGAGCTGCCGTGGGGGGATCTGGACTTCCTGGGGTGGCGGGACGCGGGCGCGCCGGACCGGGCGTATCTGGTGCGGCCGGGGACGGAGGACGGCGCGGGGCCGGTCGGGATCACGATGCGGATCGCGGCGGGGGCGCGGCGGAACCTGATGCGCAGCAGCCTGTGCTCGCTCTGCCTGACCGGGCATCCGGGCGGCGGGGTGGACCTGCTGGCGGCACCGCTGGCCGGGGCGGCGGGACGGCAGGGCAACACGGTGGCCCTCTATATGTGCGCGGATCTGGCGTGCTCGCTCTATATGCGCGGCAAGAAGACCTCGGGGGCGGCCAAGCGGCTGGAGGAGACGCTCACGCTGGACGAGCAGATCGCCCGTACGGTGCGCAACCTCGACGGCTTCCTGGCGAAGGTGACCGGCACGCGCGTATAGCGCGTACCGGCCGGTTGCGTCAGAGCAGGTCGGGGCGCTGCCACTGCTCGCCCAGCACGTGGTGTGCGAGGAAGCCGAGCACGGTGGCGTACCAGAGGCGGATGTTGTTCGGCTTGAGGATCCAGTGGCCCTCGTCCGGGAAGTAAAGGAACTTCGCCGGGACCTCGAACCGCGCCAGGTCGTTCCAGAGGGCCAGGGCCTCGCCGATCGGTACGCGGTAGTCCTTGTCGCCGTGGATCACCAGCATCGGCGTGCTGATCTTCGCGGCGCGCAGGTGCGGGGACTCGCGGTCGTAGCGCTCGGTGCGGACCAGCGGGTCGCCCTGACGCCGCATCCAGTAGGCCGGGAAGTCGGTGACCCCGCCGAAGGCGGACATGTTCCACAGGCTGGCGTGGGTGACGATCGCCTTGAAGCGGTCGGTTTGGCCGGCGATCCAGTTCGCCATGTAGCCGCCGTACGAGCCGCCCATCATCGCGGTGCGCCCGGCGTCGAGGTCGCCGCGCAGCAGCGCGGCGTCGGTCAGCGCTATGACGTCCTCGTACGGCGCCCCGCCCCAGTGCGCCCAGCCGCGCCGGTGCATCTGCTGCCCGTAGCCGGTGGACAGGGCCGGATCCGGCAGCAGAACCGCGTAACCGGCGGCCGCGGCCACCCAGGGGTTCCAGCGCCAGTGCCAGGCGTTCCAGCTGGTCTGGGGGCCGCCGTGCACCCACAGCAGCAGGGGCGCGGGGGTGTCGGCGCCGGCGCCGGAGGGCAGGACCAGCCAGGCGCGCAGCGCGGTGCCGTCCTCGGCGGTGGTGTGGACCTCGGTGAGGCTGCCGGGCAGCTCGCCCACCTGCCCGGGGCACGGCAGGGGCACCGGCTCGCCGCCGGGCGCGGCGGGATCGAGGCGTACGGGGGCGGGCGGGCTGTCGACCGCCGAGCGCAGCGCGTACAGAGTGCTGCCGTCGGGGCTGACGGCCAGGTCGGTGTGGGCGCCCGAGGCGGTCAGCCTGACCAGGTCGCCGCTGCCGGCCGAGAGCCGGAAGACCGGGGCGTGCCCGGCCTCGTCGGCGGTGAAGTACACCACCGGCGTGCCGTCCTCGCCGGGCACCGGGGAGACGACCGGCGAATGCGGCCAGTTGTCGAACCCGGGGAGCAGGTCGTGTCCGGGGTCCCCGGGATCGGTGGCGTCCACCAGCCACAGCGTGAGGTCGCCGGGCTCGTCCCAGGTGATCCGCTGCTCCCGTACGCAGACCAGATGGCGGCCGTCGGGGGTGAAGGCCGGTGCGGCGAACTCCGCCTCGGGGGACTCCAGGACCCGCAGCTGCTTGCCCGTGACGGCGTCCGCGATCACGATCGCGCCACGCAGCTCGTCGGGGAGCGTGCCGACGGCCGCCGCGTAGGCGATCAGTGAGCCGTCGGGGGACAGTGCCATGCCCTCGTACGCGGAGATCCGGCGCTCTCCGCAGTCCACCACGGCGGGGTCGCCGACAGGGTCCGCGACGGTGAACACCCGTGGGACGCCAGGGCCGAGGTCGTGGTCCCAGTACCGCACCGGCACCGACTCGTGCAGGATCGCCGAGACCTTGGCCTTCTCGCGGGCCTCGCGCAGCTGCGCATCCTGCTCGGCGTCGGCCGCGCCGGGCAGCAGGGAGGCCGCTAATGCGATGCGGGAGGCCCCGGCTGCGGTGGCGTACTCGCCGATCCCACCGGCCCTGGCCAGCAGTTGCGATGCCTCGCCGCCGTCCGCCGGCAGGCTCCACAGCGCCGCCTCCCGCTTGTCGTCCTCGTCCTCGCCGGGGTCCGCGACCGGGCGGGAGGAGAGGAAGAGCAGGGTGCCGTCGGGCAGGAACCCGGGGGCGGACTCGCCGCGGCCGGAGCGGGTGAGCCGCCGGGCCGGACGCTCCCCGGACGGGTCGACGTCCCACAGGGCACCGACGAACCTGGTGCGGTCGGCGGAGAGCTCCTGCACGACCGTCACCAGACGTGTTCCGTCGGGCGACAGGGCCAGCGAGGAGATCCTGGGCAGCGCGATGAACTCGGTCAGGTCGTGGAAGGCGCTTGATTCAGGTGACTCAGGTGATTCAGGCATGGGGATCATCCTGGGCCGCGGGACGGGCCGCGCACCAGACCGACTCTCATCAATTTATCAGCAAAATTGTAAACAATTTTGTAGGCAAGCTATCTAGCTTGGGTCTCACAACCGCACGTGCAGGCAGTTCTGCCGCGAATGGGAGAGACCAGTGAAGCACAGGGCAGTGAAGCGCAGGAGCGTCGTCATGGGACTGGGCGCGACCGTCGGCGCCGCGACGATCGGCGGCATCGCCTGGAGCGCGCAGGCCTCCGAAGAGAGCGGCACGAAGTCCTCGGGGTCGTCGGACACCCTGGTCTTCGACAAGGACGACTACACCACCGTGACGACGACCATCACCACGGACGACGGCGACAAGGCGGTGACGTACCACTTCTACAAGGCCATCACCTACGTCACCAACCCGGTGGACGAGAAGTACCAGAGCCTGAATGTCAGCGTCCCCGTCGAGATCGACGGCACCGCGGTCGACGCCACCGACGCCCCCATCCTCTTCGCCAACTCGGTGGGCGGCTATCTGCCCTCATCGGTGGCGGACGCCACCGGCGTAGGCGGTGCCGCGATGACCGGCGCCCCCACCGGCACGGGCGGCGCCGGCGCCGGCGCCAGTGCCAGCGCCTCGGCGTCCAGCAGCACCGGCACGGGCGAGGTGCAGTCCGGCGGCAACGCGCAGGTGAACGCCCAGGGCGAGATGGTCAGCAACGCCAAGCTGGCCCTGGCGGCCGGCTACGTCGTCGTCGAGCCGGGTGCCCGGGGCCGGACCCTCGTCGATTCGGACGGCGTCTACTACGGCACCGCGCCCGCCGCCATCGTGGACCTCAAGGCCGCGGTGAAGTACGTCCGCTTCAACAAGGGCCGCATCCCCGGCAACACCGACCGCATCGTCTCCTCCGGAACCAGCGCCGGCGGCGCCCTGTCCGCCCTGCTCGGCGCGTCCGGCGACAGCCCGCTGTACGACTCCTACCTCAAGGAGCTCGGCGCGGCCGACGCGAGCGACGCGATCTTCGCCAGCGGCGACTGGTGCCCGATCACCGACCTCGAACACGCCGACATGGCGTACGAGTGGAACTGGGGCAGCAACGAGCTGAGCACCGGCTCGCTCGTCGACCAGACCGTGTCCAAGGAGCTGAGCTCCGCGTTCGTCGACTACCAGGCCTCCCTCAAGCTCCAGGGGAAGCACGGCTTCGGACGCATCACGGCACGCAACCTCGACGAGTACCTCGTGGAGACCTACCTCCAGCCGTCGGCCACCAAGTACCTCGCGGCCCTGTCGGACTCCGACCGCTCGACGTACCTCGCCGCGAACACCTTCATCACCTGGTCCGGCGGCAAGGCGACCTTCACCTGGGCGGACTTCCTCACGCACGTCGGCGCACGCAAGAAGGACACCCCGGCCTTCGACGCCTTCGACCTCTCCGCGGGCGAGAACAACGAGTTCGGTACGGGGACGACCTCGGCCCGGCACTTCACCCTGTACAGCCTGCGTCACGAGGGCAGCAGCAGCGCGCGGCTCGACAGCGACCTGCCCGAGAAGCTCAACCTGATGAACCCCATGTACTTCATCAAGAAGCACAACCCCAGCCGCTCGAAGCACTGGTGGATCCGGGTCGGCACCAAGGACAGCGACACCTCGCTGTCGGTCGTCAGCAACCTCTCCGTCAGCCTCGAGAACCTGGGCGACGACGTCAACACCGCGTACTACTGGGACGAGGGCCACGGGTCGAACACCGACCCGGGCGACTTCATCACGTGGATCGCCAAGGTCACGGGCCACAAGAAGTAAGGCCCTGACCCTAGGACCTAGTCGAAGCTGGCGTAGTACGCGGCGGCCATGTCCTCGTCCGCGTGGCCCTGGGCGGCCGCGCGGGCGAGGCGGTCGGCGCCGGCGGCGGCCACGTCGAGGCGGACGCCGTGCTGCTGCCCGGCCTCGACGATCAGACGGGCGTCCTTGGCGGCGGTGGCGACCGCGAAGCTGGCCGGCGACAGGCGGTTCTCCAGGATGAGGGCGATCTTGGCGTGCAGGTAGCCCATGTCGAGCGGGCCGCCCGCGATGAGGCCGAGGAAGCTCTGCGGGTCCACGCCGAGGGCCTGCGCCAGGGCCAGGACCTCTCCCGCCGCGTTGGTGGCGGCCAGGACCCAGCTGTTGGCGACCAGCTTGAGGCGGGTGGCGCTGCCCGCCGCGCCGTCCTCGCCGGTCCACAGGGTGCGCGCGCCGACGGCGTCGAAGACCGGCGTCACGGCCTCCCGGCCCTGCTCCGGGCCCGCCGCCAGGATCGTCAGCTGCCCGGCTTCCGCCGGCTCGCGGGTGCCGAGCACCGGCGCGTCGAAGAAGACCAGCCGGTGCTCACGGGCGAAGCCGGCCAGCTCGCCGACGGACTCGATCCCGGCGGTCGTCGACTGCGCCCAGACGGTGCCGGGACGCAAGCCCTGGACGGCCTTCCGCATGACCTCCAGGACGGCGGGTCCGTCGTACAGCATGGTGAGGACCACATCGGCATCCCGCACGGCCTCGGCGGGCGTGCCGGCGATCTGCGCGCCGTCGGCGGCCAGCGGCTCGGCCTTGGCCGGGGTGCGGTTCCAGACGCGGACGGTGTGCCCGGCCCGGACCAGGTTGCGGGCCATCGCGGCCCCCATGATCCCGGTGCCCAGAACACCCACGGTGAGCTTGTCGGCCATGATGACGTCTTCTCCTTCGTCGCGGCGCTGACGCGTCTGGAACTCTACGGGCGGCGATGAGTTCCCCGGACTACCGTCGTCTGACCAAGGGACAGGGTTCACCGACCACCCGCTCCTGGAGGACATCATGAGGAAGATCACCGCCGGCCTGTTCATCTCACTCGACGGGGTCGTGGAGGCACCCGACCAGTGGCACTTCCCTTACTTCAGCGACGAGATGGGCGCCGCCGTCGACGCGACCCTCGGCGCCGCGGACACCGTCCTGTTCGGCCGCAAGACCTACGACAGCTTCGCCGGGGCGTGGCCCGAGCGTGAGGCGGCAGGCGAGGAGGACGCAGGTTTCGCGAAGAAGCTCGGCGACGCACGCAAGATCGTCGTGTCGACGCAGAAGCTCGACTTCACCTGGCGGAACTCCGAGCAGCTCCAGGGCGACTTCGTCGAGGCCGTCACCGCCCTGAAGAACGAGCCGGGCGGCAACATCGGCCTGAGCGGCTCGGTCTCCGTCGTCCGCCAGCTGCTGGCCGCCGGCCTGCTGGACGAACTGCAGCTGCTGGTGCACCCGATCGCCGTCCGCAAGGGCATGCGGCTGTTCGACGAGGGCGACACCGCGGTCCCGCTGCGGCTGCTCTCGTCCGAGACCTTCCGGACCGGCGTACTGAACCTGATCTACGCCCCGGCCGAGCCGGCCGCCGACGCCACCTATGAGGACGCCAAGACCCACCTGCCCCAGCCTCAGTAGTCAGGGGGCGGTGAGCGGGATGGCGGCGGTGGTGATCGTCATCGGGGTGCCGGTGACCGCGATGAGGTAGAAGCGGGGGTGCTTTCCGCCGGGCGGCCGGTACGAGCCGTTCGGCGGCCTGAGGACGTAGGTGGCCGAGGCGTGCGGGGCGAGGATGGCAGGGCCGGAGGTGACGGTCCACCAGCCGGAGGCGCCCTGGCCGGCGCGGCTTGCGAAGTGCGGGGGAAGCGCCGTGCCGGTGGTGTTGACGGCCCGTACGGTGACGGCGGTGATCGCATGGTGGGGCCGGTCGGTGAAGCGCGCCGTGACGCTCATGCGCAGCGGCGGCGGGCTGGCGGCGGCGACACCGGCGCAGAGAACGGCGGGAGCGAGCAGCCCCGCCACCAGGGCGGCTTTGGCCCGGCGGCCGGTCAGCGGGCGGGGCAGCCGGGGCTGCCAGGCGGTGGCGAGTGCGGTGGTGGGGACGGTGGCGGCGGCCGCGAGCCACAGCGGGGTCATCATCAGGAAGTAGCCGTCCTGGGAGCGGACGGCGAAGTAGAAGGCCAGCCAGGGCAGGACGGTCAGCGCCGGGCCGAGCCGCCGGACGAACAGGAAGGTGGCGGCCAGCAGGCCCAGGAGCAGCAGGATGCTGCCGTAGGAGTAGTAGTCCAGGCGGCTGCTGCCGTCGGTGAAGTAGTAGGAGATGCCCATGATGCCCTGCCCGTGCAGGATCCCCTTCTGGGTGAGCGGGAGCAGCACCCCGGTCAGCCAGGCGTGGGGGTTCTGGGCGGCGAAGTAGGCGTTGATGGCCGCCCAGGTCAGGGTGGCGACGCCGGTGTAGCGCGCGAGCACGGCCAGGGCGGCCCTGGGCCCGAGTTCGCCGCGCCGGACGGCGTACAGGCCGATGAGCAGGAACGGGGTCAGGAACCAGGCGAGTTGCTGGGAGGCGCAGGCCGCGCCGAGGCACGCCGCCCGCAGCACGCCGCCGCGCCCGAGCCTGCCGCCGGAGCCGGTGGCGGGCCACCGGACCACTGCCGGGACGAGGAGGGCGAGGGCGACGATGGCGGGGTAGCCGTCCCGGGCGTAGTCGGGCAGCAGGCCGAAGCCGAGGCACACGGCGGTGGCGGCGGGCCGCCAGGGCGTCGGCAGCATGATCCACAGCAGGACCGAACCGGCGATCAGGGCGCCGGTGGTCACCATGGTGGCGGCGGCCGTGGAGTGCACGACGGCGTGCACCGGAGCCGCGAGCAGCGCGGTCAGCGGCGGGTAGCCGTAGGTGTAGTCGGCGCCGCCGGACATGGTCTTCGTGATGCCGACGCCATGGGCGCCGAACAGCTGGGGCCAGGGCTGTCCGTAGATCAGGTGCCCGCGCAGGATCTCCTTCGCGGCCTGGGCGGTCAGTACGCCCTCGTCGCTGCCGGAGTGGTTGAGCCAGTAGCCGCAGACCACCAGGACGACCGCCAGCGCCAGCACTCCCAGGTCGACCCGCGCCAGGGCCCGCCCGCCCCGTACGGCCAGAGTGAGCACGCCGCAGAGCAGGATCCCCGCGTAGCAGGCGGTGATGATCCCGGCGACCGGCAGGTGCGAGGCCACCGCGTCCGTCCACGCGGACCGGGTGCCGATGAACAGGCTGACGACTGCAACCAGCGTCAGCGCCCGGTGCAGTTGCTGCGCCGCGCCGCCGCCGGCGGCTCCCGGGACCGCGGTCCGGGGCGGTGTCACCGGAACCGGCACGTCGCGCTGCCGCAGGCCGGTGCCGCCAAGGCGGATACCGCCACCGGTGCGGGGGCCGTCATCCATGTCGGCCTTCCCCTCGTTCTGGCCCCGCCGCACGGCTGTCGCGGGTGGCGGGGGCAACCTCCACTACACCGTGTAGAGGGAAGTTGCGCCCGCGAGGTTCCACCGGCAGGTAGTGCCGGCACTGTCTAGCCGTGAAGTCGCCGTTTGTAGTACATATATGGCCATCAAGATCTGACTTCGGCAGTGTCACGACCAGGAGGACCCCCACCGGTGGCCGCTGAGGAGAGCAACGATCCCGTGGTGCCCGACGACCCCGATCCGATGGGGGTCCGGCCGTACGTCACCTTCACCGGCGAGATCGCGCCCCGGCCGAACACACACCTCGTGCACGCGTCCGCACCGGATACGCGGGAGCTCGTCCTCAAGCCGCCCTTCCCGCCCGTTCCGTACGTCCCCCGGCGTGGGCAGGTGACCCCGGTGCCGGCCGGCGTCCGAAGGCGCCGGCCCCGCTACCTGGTCGCCGTCGCCCTGGCCACCGCGGGCGCCGCCGCCATGGCCCTGGCGGCCTGGGGCATGACCTCCGGCAGCGAGTCCGACGGCGCCAGCCAGTACGTCGACATCCAGGACGCCCCCAGCGACGGCAACCGCGGCCCCCTCATCAGCGCCTCGCCGCCCGGCAAGCACGGCAGCCAGTCGCCCGGCCCGTCCGGGACGGCCTCCGCGAGCCCGTCGGCCGACAGCAGCCCCTCCGGTACGAACAGCGCCCTGGCCGAACCCAGTTCGGCGCCGCGCCGGCTGTCCGGACTGCCGGGCGTGGCGGGCGGCTCGGGCGGCTCGGCGACCGCCACCGCGACCTCGGGCACCGGGGGCACGGCCGATCCCACCGACAGCGCCACCACCCCGCAGACCTCCACCGCGCGCTCGCTGGAGTCGGTCAACTACCCCGACAGATACCTCACCGCCCACAGCGACGATCTCGGCTACCTCGACCGCGTGAGCAGCACCGACTCCGCCCAGACCCGCCAGGCCGCGACCTTCACCCTGGTGACCGGGCTCGCCGACCCGAGCTGCTACTCCTTCAAGTCGGAGGACGGCAGATACTTCCGGCACGAGGACTTCCGGATCCATCTCATGGCCGATGACGGCTCGACGCTCTTCGAGCAGGACGCGACCTTCTGCCCCCACGAGGGATCGGTCAGCGGCTCCGTCTCGTTCGCGTCCTACAACTACCCGGGCTACTACCTGCGTCACCGCCAGTACCAGCTGTGGATCGACCCATACCAGGACAGCTCCGGCTTCCGCGACGACAGTTCCTTCCAGCTCGGCGCGTCACTGGGCTGACCCGTCCGGTCAAGGGCTGTCCATGGATGGGCAAACCCTGTACGACCAGGCGTAACGCCCTTGACACGCCGATTCGGCGAGACCGAGGATCTTCACGCCACCCCCACAACGGCGGCACATTTCTCCCGGGCTTCCCGGCTTCCCAACGGCGGGCAGCGGCCGGTCCTGAGCCAGTTCTGAGCCGATAGGAAAGTCGTGGCCATATCCCGGTCCGCCGGATACCTCACTGCCGCCTGCGCGAGCGCGGCGTTGCTGATCACCGCCGCTCCCGCCCCGTTCGCCATGGCGGACGACGCCGGTGCCGTCATCACGTTCGACAACATCAGCGCCGGACAGACGATCTCCGGTACGGCCGATGTCACCTTCACCGTGCAGGGTGACCCGGACGACGAGCCGACCAGCGCCGTCGTGAGCATCAGCGGCTACGGCCCGGGCACCGGAACGGTGAAGCAGACCATCGCCCTGGCGGCCGGCGACTGCCTGCCGTCGTGCACGCTGCACGCGGCCCTGGACACCACGGCCACCCAGCAGTTCGGCGGCACCACGAACGGCGTGGCCGTGCCGCTGGTGAACGACGGCTCGCGCGACATCCACATCGAGGTCAACAGCCCCCGCCCGCGCACGGTGACGGCCGACACCACCGTCACGGTCGACAACAACGAGCCGGTCGTCAGCCTCCCGGACCTGCCCGCGGACGACAACGCCGCCTGGGCCACCCACCAGGCCATCGGCCTCAGCGCCGACGACACGCTGTCGTTGCGGGCCGTGGCGTCCGGCGACAACGGGGTGTCCGGCGTACGGTTCTTCTCCTCCAGCAGCGCCTGGCCCGCGCCCGTCGACCTGACGGACCCCGACGGCGACGGCGTGTGGACCGGCACGGTGGACACCAGTGCCGTCCCGTCGGAGCTGTACCTCCAGCAGTGGGTCGTCGCGTACGACAAGGACGGCCGGGCCGGCACTCCGGTGCTGGCCGACACGCTGGTCGACCACGGCTTCACGCTCACCCCGCAGCTGGCCTCGGTCATCAACCCCGGCATGGGCAGCATCGCCCTGAGCTATGCGTACCCCAAGGGCCTGACGAAGGCGTTCCCCTCCGACCTCAACTACGCCTACCCGGTCAGCACCAGTCTGCTGCTCGACGGCAAGGCGCTGGTCACCACGCCGGTGTGGGGCTACACCTACGAGGGCGACACCGCCGGCCTCAGCGTCACGCTGGGCGACAACGTCCTCCCGTACGGCGCCCACACGCTGACCTTCGACGCGGTCGACAACCGGGGTGCCCACGGCCGCACCGAGGTGCCCGTCACCGTCGTCTCGTCGGTCGAGCCGACCTGGACGGCGGGCTTCAGCGACTTCCCGGTCGCCGGCCACACCTGGAAGGCCGCCGCGACCACCTCCGCCGAGGACGGCATCAGCCGGGCCGAGAGCTGGACCCTGGCCGTGGACGGCACGACCGTCTCGACCGGCAGCTACCCCGCGCAGCCGTCCGGCAGCTGGAAGGCCGTGGACCCGGGGGTGCACGAGGTCAAGCTGACCATCGTCTCCCAGTACGGCGACACCACCACCAGCGAACTGCCGCTGCGCGTCCTGGCCGCCACCTCGACCAAGCTCACCGGCCCGGCCACCATCACGTACGGCGGCAAGGCCGCCTACACCGCGAAGGTCACGAAGACCGGCGGCACCGCCGCGGCCGGGGCCAAGGTCAGCTTCCAGTTCAAGGCCGCCGGGACCACCACCTGGAAGACGGCCGCCACCAGGACCGCCGACAGCGCCGGCAAGGCGGCCTTCACCACGACGGCCTCGCGCAACGGTGTCTGGCGTGCCGTCACCGCCGCCAAGAACCTGGCCTGGGTGGCCTCCACCAGCAGCAACCTCACCACAAAGGTGAAGGCGAAGCTGACCGTGAAGACGCCCGCGACCAAGGCCGCCCGGGGCAGGACCGTCGCCTTCACCGCGAGCAGCTCCCCGTTGGTCAAGGGCACCCCCGTGCTATTCCAGCGGCAGAAGAGCGACGGCACCTGGGTCACCCTCACCAGCACGACCCTGACCGGTTCCGGGACCACCGGCACCGCCACCGGAAAGATCACCTTCTCCCGGACCGGGACCTGGAAGCTGCGTGTCTACCGCCCGGCGACCACGCGACTGGCCGACACCTACTCCGCGACCTGGACCGTCAAGGTCAGCTGACGGTGACGGTGCAGATGACCGACGGAACCGCCGCCGCCGGAGCCCGCTGTTCGAGGGCTCCGGTGTCCAGGATCCGGAGCGCGGCGAGCGTGCCGCTGCGCTGGTTGGAGACGAGCAGATGACCCCCGGCCAGGGACAGGCCGCGCGGCCACTCGCCCCCGCTGGGGGTCTCGGTGATCGGGTAGAGGATGTCGCCCGGGCCGGCGACCCGGAAGGCGGCCACCGTGTCGGCACCCCGGTTGGTCACCCACACGAAGCGCCCGCAGCGTGACGCGACGATGCCACCCGGCTGGTTGGGCGTGCCCAGGCCCAGCGCCATGGTCGCCGGAGTACGGGAGACCGGGCTGAGTGTCCCGGTCCCGGTGTCGTAGCGCAGGCCGGAGATGCTGGAGGACAGCTCGTCCGCGATCCACACCACGTCCCCGGCAGGCGCGAACGCGAGGTGCCGGGGGCCGGATCCGGGCGTGACACGGCTGACGGCGGCCTGCTCCAGGGTGCCGGCGACGGTGTCCAGACGGTACGCGAACACCGCGTCCGCCCCCAGGTCCACCGCGAGAACGAAACGGCCCTCCGGGTCGGTGACCACCTGGTGGGCGTGCGTGCCCTCCTGACGGCCGGCCACCGGGCCCGAGCCCTCGTGGACCGCGACGTCCGTGAGCTCGACGGGAACCCCGTCCGCGTCGAGCCGGAGAACGCCGACCGTGCCGGGCGCGGTGTCCGTGCCGTAGTTCGCGGTCAGCAGCCAGCCCCCGCCGGGGTGCACGCTCAGATGGCACGGGTTGGCCCCGCCACTGGGCACCGGGTCACCGACCGGCACGAGCGCCCCGTCGGGCTGCCGGGCGAAGGCACTGACGGTGCCGGATTCGGCCTCGTTGGTGCAGTACACGACACGCCCCGAGGGATGCGCCGCCAGAAACGACGGCCCGCTGACGGGTACGTCCGGCAGCCCCGGCTCGGCAGTGAGCGAGCCGCCGGCCGGGTCGAGCCGCAGGGCGGTGAGTCCGGTGCCGTCACCGCCGGTGTCCGGGGTGTAGGAGCCGGCGTGGACGAGAATGTGCGCGGGCATGGGGATGTCCTCGGGTTCCTCGGGGTGTAGGCGGGTGGGCAACGGCGCGCCCAAGGGGCGCGTGGGGGTCCCCCCGGCCGAAGGCTGGGGGAGAACGGAGCGACCAGCCCGCCACGGCCCGCAGGTTCCGCACCGGACCTCGCCCGGACGGGCGCAAATTCAGCCCGTCCGGCGTTTGAGGACGAAGCGCAGCCGGCGGCTGCGCAACCCGGCAAACGCTCGCGGCCACCGCATCAGCGGACCACGTCGTCGTGGTGGTCCAGCAGCGCCAGCTCGGCCCGCCGGGGGAGGCCCTCCCAGTCGCCGGTCGTGCTGACGGCGAAGGCGCCGAGCAGGGCGGCGGTCTTCAGGCGGCGCTCCGGCGGCTCGCCCGCGATGAGTTCCGCCAGGTACCCCGCGACGAAGGCATCGCCCGCGCCGACCGAGTCCTCCACGCGGACCGGCACAGCGGGCTGCCGGTACTCCTCGCCGTCCAGGAGGGCGAGCGCCCCTTCCGCGCCGAGCTTGATGACGGCGTCGCGGGGGCCGAGGGCGCAGATGCCCTTGGCCAGGCCCAGGGCGTCCTGCCCGCCGGTGACGAGGCGGGCCTCGTGCGGCCCGGCGAAGACCAGGTCGCTGCGGGCGAGCAGCGGCAGAAGGGCGCCGGTGGCCTCCTCCTCGCTCCACAGCAGGGAGCGGAAGTTGATGTCCAGGGAGACCGTCACTCCGGCGTCGGCGGCGATGTCCACCGCCCGGCGGACCGCTTCGGCGGGGCCGTCGCCGAGGGCCGGGGTGATGCCGGTGACGTGCAGGACGGCGGCCCCGGCGATGACGTCCTCAGGGATGTCCTGCGGGCTGAGCCGGCCTTGCCCGCGAGCAGCTGCGGCTGCAGTTTCTGCAGGTAGGTGTCGTTCGCGGTGATGTACTCGAAGTCGACCTTGATCTTCGGGTAGGCCTTCCCGAACGCCTTGTTGATCGCTGCGACGTTCGCGGGCTCACTGCCGCCGCCCTACCAGCCCTGCACGTGGATGGTCACCGTGCCGTCTGCGGAGGCGGAGTCCGAGGACCCGCCGCACGCGGCCAGGGACGCAGCCAGGGCAGCCACCGTGCTGGCGGCTGCCAGCAGTCTGCGGGAGCGCTTGATTGCACACCTCACCCAATCGTCGACCCTCGTCGACTGTCGGCTTCGTTGGGGATTCCAACCGGTCTGCGTAGGTATACAGCGGTAAGCCCGCTGAAGGAAACCGGTTGACTTCAAGCTGCGGCGAACGTTAGGTTGCGGCGCCAGAGGGTGTCAAGGGATCCCGCGAACGGGTCAACGGAACGTGGGACCCTCGGGAGAGCGACAGCGGCAAGGAAGCCGCGGCGGAGAGCGGAGGCGTTGAGGTGTCCGAGTTGTCCGAGCCACCGGTGCGAGCCAGGCTGGTGGACGTCGCCCGGGAGGCGGGAGTCTCCAAGGCCACCGTCTCCAAAGTCCTCAACGGCCGGACGGATCTTTCCGTCCGCCCCGAGACCCGGCAGCGGGTCCACCAGGTCGCCGAGGCCCTCGGCTACCGGCCGCACTCCGGGGCCCGCGCGCTGGCCGGCGCCAGCACCCACGCCCTCGCCCTCCTGGTCCCGGCCCTGGCCAACCCCACGTATGTCACCATCGCCCGCGGCGCCTACCGCCGGGCCCGTGAGCTGGGCTATCTGTCACTGCTGGCGGAGGACTTCGACGGGCAGGAGGCCGACGAGGCCTTCAACGACCTGGCCCGCGAAGGCCGCGTCGACGGGCTACTGATCGCCTCCGCCCGACCCGGCCACCCGCTGGTCGAGGGCCTGCGCCGCAGCTCCGTCCCGCACGTCTTCCTCAACCGGGCGGTCGAGGGCTCCGGGCGCAACGTCACCATGGACGTCGCCCGGGCCAGCGTCACCGCCCTGGACCATCTGCACGGGCTCGGCCACCGGGCCGTCGGCCACATCGCCGGCCCGTACGGCATCGTCCCCAGCCAGGTACGTGAGCAGGCCTTCCTGCGGCACGCCGCCGAGCTGGGCATGTCGGCGACCCCCGTCGCCCACGGAGACTTCACCGAGGAGGGCGGCCAGGCCGCCGCCCTGGAGCTGCTGGACCCCGGCGCCTCGAAACCCCGGGTCACCGCGCTGTACGCCAGCTCCCTCGCCCAGGCGATCGGCGCGATGCGCGCGGTCCGCTCCCTGGGCCTGCGGATCCCCGAGGACATCTCCCTGGTCGGGAACGACGACCTGCCGGTGGCGGCGTACCTCTCTCCCCCGCTCACCACGGTCGCCATGCCCCTGTACGAGCTGGGCACCGCCGCCGTGGATGCCCTGGTGGCCGCCATCAACGGACAGCCGCAGGCCGATGTCGTCGTGCCGACCGAGCCGCGTCTGGTGCTGCGCGACTCCACGGCGAGCCCGGGAGGATCGTCGTGAACCGGTTCGAAGGGCGTACCGCCCTGCTCTCCGCCGCCGCCTCCGGCATCGGCCGGGCAACCGCCCACCGCCTCGCCTCGGAGGGCGCCGCCGTCCTGGTCACCGACGTGGACCCGGACGGCGCCCGCCGGGTCGCCGAGGAGATCGGCGCCAAGGGCGGCCACGCCCGCCACCGCGAGCTCGACGCCACCGATCCCGCCCACTGGGCCGAGGCCGTCGCCGACGCCGAGGCCTGGACCGGCCGCATCGACGTACTGCACCTCAACGCCGGCCACAACTTCCCCGGCGCCATCCACGAACTCGACGACGACTCCTGGCACAGCCAGCTCCGCCTCGCCCTCGACTCGGTGTTCTTCGGCGTCCGCGCCGCCGTCCCCCGGCTCAGGGCCTGCGGCGGCGCCGTCGTGATCACCTCCTCCGTCCACGCCACGATCGGCTTCAGCGGCTTCCCCGCGTACGCCGCCGCCAAGGGCGGCATCGGGGCGCTGGTCCGCCAGCTCGCCGTCGAGTACGCCGGGCAGATCCGCTTCAACGCCGTCCTGCCCGGAGCCGTGGTCACCGCCCACTGGGCCGGTGCCTCACTGGAATACCGCGCCCAGACCGTCTCCCGTACGCCCGTCGGCAGGCTCGGCGAACCCGAGGACATCGCCTCCGCCGTGGCCTTCCTCGCCTCCGACGACGCCTCCTTCATCACCGGCCAGAACCTGACCGTGGACGGCGGCCGCAGCATCAGCTCGCACGAATAACGAACAGCACCACCACAGCACCCGCAGCGACACCAGGAGATCCGCCGTGAAAATCACCGGATACGAACTCTTCTTCGTCGAACCCCGCTGGCTCTTCCTCCGCGTGGACACCGACGAAGGCATATCCGGCTGGGGCGAGCCCATCGTCGAGGGCAAGGCGCACACCGTCGCCAAGGCCGTCGAGGAGATGTTCGACTACCTGACGGGCCAGGACCCCGCCCGGATCGAGGAGCACTGGCAGATGCTCGCCAAGGGCGGCTTCTACCGGGGCGGTCCGGTGCTCAGCAGCGCCCTGGCCGGCATCGACCAGGCCCTGTGGGACATCGCCGGCAAGACCCACGGCGTACCGGTGCACCAGCTCCTCGGCGGACACGTCCGCGACCGGGTCCGGATCTACGGCTGGCTGTACGGCGAGACCCCCGAGGAGCTGGCCGAATCGGCCGCCGGGCAGGTCGCCAAGGGGCTGACCGCCGTCAAGATGAACCCCTGCGCCCAGCTGGAGCCGCTCGCCACCCCGGCCGCCATCGCCGCCATCGTGGACCGGGTGACCGCCGTCCGCGAGGCCATCGGCCCGGACCGGGACCTGGCGCTGGACTTCCACGGGCGATTCAGCGGGGCCATGTCCCGGCGCGTACTGCCGTACCTGGAGCCGCTGCTGCCGATGTTCGTCGAGGAGCCGGTACTGCCGGAGTTCACCCGCGACCTCGGCTCGGTGGTCCGCTCCACCTCGATCCCCATCGCCACCGGCGAACGGCTCTTCTCCCGCTGGGACTTCCGCGACGTCCTCGCCGACGGCATCGCCGTCGCCCAGCCCGACATCAGCCACGCGGGCGGCATCTCCGAGACCCGCCGCATCGCCGCCCTCGCCGAGACCTACGACGTCCTGGTCGCCCCGCACTGCCCGCTCGGCCCGATCGCGCTGGCCGCCAGCCTCCAGCTCGACTTCGCCGTCCCCAACTTCCTCATCCAGGAGCAGTCGCTGGGCATCGGCTACGGCGACAGCAGCGGCCTCCTCGGCTACCTGCTGGACTCCTCGCCCTTCGAGGTCCGCGACGGCTACATCGACCGCCTGACCGCCCCCGGCCTCGGCGTCACCATCGACGAGGCGGTCGTCCGTGAGGCCGCCGCGCGCGGGCACCGGTGGCGTAACCCGGTCTGGCGCAACACGGACGGCTCGCTGGCCAGCTGGTAGACAACCGGGCTCTGCCCGGACCTCGCTGAACCCCACGCGGTCAGCGCATTCGCGCTGCCCCGGCGCTGCTGAAACAACGCCGGGGCGGCAACCACACGCTCCAGGCGCACCGGCTGCAACCGGTACCGCGCCTGGCGAAGAGGGGAATCTCGCCGCACGTCGCGGCAAGGGACACATCCACCCATCCAAGGAGCGCGCAATGAAGCGTCGCAGACTCAGCTCTCCCAACAGATCAGTTCTTGCCATACCTCGAACGTCACGGGTCCTCGCTCTGCTCGCCGCCATGGCGGGCGCACTCCTCGTCCCCGTCACCGCCACCACCGCGTCGGCGGCCAACACCAGTTACTACGTGGACTGCTCCGCCGCCTCCAACGGCACCGGCACCAGTGCCAGCCCCTGGAACGCCGTCAGCAGCGTCAACGCCACCACCTTCGGCGCGGGCGACAGCATCCTGTTCAAGGCCGGCACCACCTGCACCGGCCAGCTCTCCCCGGGCGGCTCGGGAGCCTCGGGCAGCAACATCTCCATCAGCTCCTACGGCACCGGCAACAAGCCGATCATCAACGCGGCCGGCGCGACCGGGGCCGTCATCAAGCTGCTCAACCAGCAGTACTGGGACATCGGCGGCCTGGAGCTCATCGACACCGCCTCCTCCCCCGCGTACCGCTCCGGCGTCCTGGCCGAAAACAGCTCCGGCGGCATCCTGCACCACATCCGGGTGCACGACATGTACATCCACGACATCCTCGGCTACGGCGGCGGCTGGTACTCCACCAACGCGGGCGTCGGCGTCCAGACCGACCACACCACCCCGGTCTCCACCTGGGACGACGTGGTGGTCGAGAACAACACCTTCGACCACGTCGACCGCATCGCGGTGGCCGTGACCCCCGACGCCGACGGCCAGGGCACCGGCCTGACCACCAACACCGTCATCCGCAACAACACGATGACCTACGACGGCGCGGACGACGTCCTGGTCGTCAAGAACGACGGCGCCCTCATCGACGGCAACAAGGCCGGCTACGGCGGCGCCAAGGCCACCTGCCCGCCGTCGGGCAACTACTGCAACGGTGCCTCCGCCGGCATCTGGATGTCCGGCAGCAGCAACACCGTGGTCCAGAACAACGAGGTCTACTGCCACATCAACGGCGCCGACGGCACCGGCTTCGACGTCGACTGGGGCAACCACAACACCACGTTCCAGTACAACTACAGCCACCAGAACCTCGGCGGCTTCCTGCTGGTCATGCCGCCCTTCACCATCGCCAACGAGCCCACCTCGACGGTGCCCAGCGACGGCACGGTGGTGCGCTACAACATCAGCGAGAACGACGGCAGCAACTCCGGCTGCCCGACCTCCGGCACCCAGACCCACGGCGGCGGTGTCCTGCACTTCGTCGGCGGCGTACCGAACCAGAGCGGCAGCTCCAGCGCGGTCCCGCTGTTCTACAACAACACCTTCTCCGTCCGGGACGGCCTGAGCACCCCCATCCTGTACTCCCGCGCCGGAACCTCCATCAGCGGCGCCCTGTCCTTCAAGAACAACGCGGTCTTCAACTACGGCTCCGGCAACTACTTCACCACCACCGGCACCTCCACCTACTCCAACAACCTCTTCTACGGCAACCACCCCTCCCGCGAGCCCACCGACGCCGCGAAGGTGACCGCCGACCCCGAGTTCCGCAACGCGGGCAACCTCAACACCTCCTCCGCCTACACCGGCAAGAACGCCTACAAGGTGCACCCGTCCTCGCCCGTCATCCGGGCCGGGGCCGTGATCAGCTCCAACGGCGGCTTCGACGCCTTCGGCACCGCCGTCTCCGCCACCGCCGCACCCAACATCGGCGCCGACAACAGCACCGGCGGCAACCTCCTCACCAACGCCGGCTTCGAGACCGGCGCCCTGTCCCCCTGGACCCAGGCCAGCGGCAGCGCGTCGTCCGTGCCCGCCGCCAACGCCCGCACCGGCAGCTACGCCCTGACCACCGCCGCCAGCGGCAGCGGCGCCAACCAGGCCCTGACCGGCCTCAGCCCCTCCACCACCTACCTGCTGACCGGCTGGGCCAAGGTCGCCACCGCCGGTGAGACCCTCGCCATCGGCGTCAAGAGCTTCGGCGGCACGGAGACGTACACCAACATCGCCACCACCGCCTACTCCCAGGCCGCCGTCCTGTTCACCACCGGCTCCTCCAGCACCACGGCCACCGTCTACTGCTGGAAGAACGCCAGCGGCACCGGCGCGGGCTACTGCGACGACCTCGCCGTCGAGCCCCTGACCTCCGCCACCAACGCCGTCACCAACCCCGGCTTCGAAACCGCCGCCCTCACCCCCTGGGTCCAGAGCGCCGGCACGGCCTCCAGCGTCGTCGCCTCGAACGCCCGCACCGGCACGTACTCCCTCCAGACCGGAGTCAGCGCCAGCGGTGGCATCCAGACCGTCAGCGGCCTCACCTCCAGCGGCACCTACCTCCTGGCCGCCTGGGCCAAGGTCGCCACCGCCGGTGAGGAAGTCGCCGTCGGCGTAAAGAGCTTCGGCGGTACGGAGACGTACCTGCGGGCCTCGACCACGTCCTACGCCCAGCAGCCCATCTTCTTCACGACGGGCAACTCCACCACCTCGGCCGCCGTCTACTGCTACAAGAACTCCGGCTCCGCGGCCGGGTACTGCGACGACTACACGCTGGTGAAGCTGCCGTAGGGCATCGCTCACCGGCCACGCGCGGGGTGGAGGAGCGGCGGCTCCTCCACCCCGCGTCTTCGCGAGCTGACCGTCCGTCATCGAGGCTTCGTCTACACCAGTGCCTGCTCGTACCACCCGAGCACGCGCATGGCCCGCAGGGTGTTCCAGCGGCTCGGCTTCCCTTCGCCGTCGTCGATCGCGAAGTGCAGCTCCCCGGGGTGGGGATTCTCCAGCGGCCAGCGGCCGGCCGCGTCGCGCTTGGACCGGACCAGTTCGATCGCCTCGGCCACCCGGTCGTCGGGGGTGACGCCGGCCGCGCGCAGGTAGTCGAGACCGCGCAGCACGTCGTAGTGCCAGAAGGCCGGGTAGGAGAACTGCGTCCAGGCCGCCGGACCACTGGTCTTGCGATCCCGGTCGATCGCCTGGCCGGTCGACAGCCGCCGGAACATCCGCCGCTCCAGGAGGTACTCCTGCCCCCGAAGCCGGGCTTCGGCCACTTCAGGGACGCTTCCTGCCGCCTGCTCGTATTCCAGCAGCCCTTCCAGCACCTCGATCGTGGTGTGGAACGACCCCCGGGTCGACCCGTTCTCCTGCTCGCAGTTCCACCCGCCGTCGGCCATCTGCTCGCCGAGAAGCCGCTCGACGACCGCTGCGACATCCACGCCGAAGTAGGCTCCCAGCGCCACGGTCCGGCCGTTGATGCACGGCTCGACCTCCCCGGCGAAATACGGCTCACCGTCGTGCTCCCACCGGACGTTCTCGCGCACCAGACCGACGGCGACGCGTGCCGCCTCACTACTGTCCGGTTCGACGCCGAACGCCCGCAGCAGCACAAGACTCCAGGTAGTGGAGGTCCACGCAGGAAAAAGCGTGCCCCGCCGCTCGGGTCCGAACGAATGCCACCACCTCTCCGCAGCCCCGGAGGGAAACGTAGGAGTGCCGGCAGGCCACTGGCCATGCGGTTGCTGGAGAGCCAGCAACCGCCCACCCCAGCCCTCGCCCGCGACGCGGGTCCGCTCGGCCGCGACCTCCTCCTCGGGCGCGTCGGTCAGGTCACGCATCACCTGCCAGCGGATCGCCGGATCACTGTCCAGCAGCCAGTCGATGACGTCCACGCACCCAACCTCTCCGAGAAAACCGTTGGCTCTCCACGGTGCTGTCAACAGCTTGGTCTCGGCAACAGCCACGTACGCCCAGGAACCGGCCCCCGGGCAGCGTGATACCGAACTTCGCGGCCCTCTCGGTCAGTTCGCGCCAGACCTTGGTGGCCACCGGGTGGGCCGACCCGGTAGTCCTCGCCCGCGCCGTCGACGGCGTCGATGGGCGCCGAACACCGCGGGGCACGCGGACATCGTCCGCAAGCTGCTCGACGGCGCAAAGGGCTATTACCAGCCCAGCCCAGCTCCGCTCCGCGCAGCGAGCCCCGGTCTGGGTCGGCGACGACTGCACGCTGGTGAAGGTGCCGTAGGGCATCACTCACCCATGACCGCCCGGGCCGCGTCGAGAAAGGCCAGTCTGTTGTCCTCCAGGTAGTCACGCACGCTCTCGCCATCGGGCAGGCCGTCCCACACCGTCTGGTTGAGGTCGAGGAAGTACTTGCGTGCCGCGTCATGCACAGGCAGGGGGAACTGGATGCGGATCAGTCGCTCCGCGACCCACAGCCTGTTCATGACGTCCTGGGTCGCGAGGTTCCAGGCGCTGGTGTCGTCCCAGCCGTGCGGCGGCCTGCTGAAGGCGGCGCGCTCCGCCTCGGCCGCCACCTCGACGAACCGCTCCAGCAGCGCGAACCGCTCCGCGCGCCGGGCCTCCGACAACTCGGTCTGCTGCTGCCGCAGTTCCGCCCGCTCGGCCGACCGCTGCGTTGCGAACTGAACGAGGAAGGACAGCACGCCACCAAGCGCGACGCCGCCCAGCGATATGAGTGACACCGAAACCTGACCAGCCATGGTGGCCATCGTTCCACGCTGCGGATCCTGGCCGACGAGGGACGGTCAGGCGGCCCCGGGCGGCGTGATGCCGAACTTCTGGGCGCTCTCGGTCAGTTCGCGCCAGACCTTGGGGGCCACCGGGATCCCCTTGGCCGTACGGGCGACGGCCACCTCCGCCGTGGCCTCCAAGTCGTCCACCTCGACCTCGATTTCGGTGGTCCCGTTGATGTGAGTGGCGTCGGTGACCTGCTTCAGCGTGAGTGTGGTCTTACCGCCCTCGTCCCGTAGGCGTAGCCACTGCCCGCCCTGAACAGCGTCGTTCTCGAAGTTCAGCCGGGTGAACATGGTCCGGTGCACGATTACGGACCTCACGCTCACCGGGGCATCTCCACAAGCGAGTCGTCTTCCACGTGAGCGAGAAGCTGCTCGGCGCTGCCGGCCAGGAGGAGCACGTAGGCGGCTTCCCTGCCCGGGAGAGGGGTCGAGTCGGCGAGCGTTCGCGCGCTGGCGACGATGTTCCCCAGTTCGAACCACAGGTGGCCTCGCGGGTCCAGCTCACCGCGTCGCACTTCCACGTACGGCAGAAGCGCCCGGACATGGCCGCGCAGCGCCAGGAGTAGGGCTCTTTGCTCATGCCCCGTCGGCTCGGCGAGCTTCGCGCACCGGATCGCTTCCTTCACCCGCATCAGGTCGTAGCCCGCGCGCAGCACGCCCGTCACCGACCCCACCCGCTGTACGCGTTGACCTCGGCGACGCGGGCACGCAGCTCGTCGGTGGCATCGGCCGGACGAACGTCGTCGGGCTCGGCTTCCCATTCCAGGCCGCCCGTCACCGCCCGGAGGTACAACCGGTCGCCCTGCTCGCCATCACCCGGCCCACACGGTCCGTCTTAGTGTCCAGCGCCAGCGTGCCCAGCTCAAGGGCTTCTTCGTCGCTCATACGGCGATGGTCATGCGAGTGGCCAGGACGTAGGAACCTCCCCCATTTCGCACTTCGGGACGTCCCGTAGGGGGTAGAACGTCCCTAGTGCCGTCCCGACAAGCAGGGGGAGACTGCGATGCCAAACGAGAGGCTACGCGCCGTCATGGCAGCCGGAGGGTGGACTTACGCATCTCTGGCGGCGAAGACTGAGGTCGACCCCAAGTCCATCGAGCGCTGGGTCAATCTCGGCCGCACACCACGCCGCGCGACAGCCCTGCTGGCGGCGGAAACGCTGGGAGAAGACGTGCACGCTCTATGGCCGGCGCTCAGGCAGCCACGCGCCGCCCGCGCCGTAAGCCCCGAACTCGTCGCGCTCTACGACCAGCGCGCAGACATCCCGGTGTCCGCGTTCGCGGACCTCCTGGCCCAGGCCCAAGAGCGGATCGATGTGCTCGTGTACGCCGCGGTCTTCCTGCACGAGGCCTACCCGCGTCTGAACGATCTGCTGCGGGAGCGAGCGGCCGAAGGCTGCACCATCCGGATCGCGTTGGGCGACGCCGACAGCGAGATCGTCCAGGCCCGCGGGCAAGAGGAGCGCTTCGGCCACGGCATCGAGTCACGTTGCCGACTGGCCCTCATGCACTACAGCCCCCTGATCGGGACGCCCGGCATCGAAGTGCGGACCCACGAGACCACGCTCTACAACTCCCTGTACCGCGCGGATGACCAGCTGCTGGTCAACGCCCATATCTGGGGCGTGAACGCGTACGGTGCCCCTGTGTGGCATCTCCGCCGAAGCGGCGACGGCGGCATGTTCGACACCTATGCCGAGAGCTTCAACGCGGTGTGGGCGACGGCGAAGCCGGTACAGCAGGAAGGGTGAACGTGGCGCGGACCGAGTATTACGACGATCCGAAAGCGCCCAAGCCGAACAGCTTGGTCGTCGCTGCCTCGGCCGTCGTCACCGACGGGAATGGGCGCATCCTGCTCCAGCGCCGACGGGACAACGACCTGTGGGCACTCCCAGGCGGGGGTATGGACCTCACCGACTCGCTACCCGGCACGGCCGTCCGCGAGGTCAAGGAAGAGACCGGCTTGGATGTGGAGATCACGGGCCTGGTCGGCACGTACACCGACCCGAAGCACGTCATTGCCTACGCAGACGGCGAGGTCCGCCGACAATTCAACGTCTGCTTCACAGCCCGCATCATCGGCGGCCGACTCGCCATCTCCGACGAGTCCACGGAGCTCCAGTTCGTGGACCAGGACAGGCTGGAAAAGTTGCCCATGCACCATACGCAACGACTTCGTCTCCGGCACTTTCTAGAGCGCCGAGAGCAGCCCTATCTCGGCTGATAACGCCAGGCCCAACGCACTTGACCCTCACCCAGCGCGACACCCGATTTGCCGCCTGCGGATCCGCTGGGAGATACGCGACGACATCTACGAAGCCTTCCTCACCCTCGGATGCGCACTGATCTGCTGGCGACGCTTGAACTCCCGATAGGAGTGTCAAGACAGGCACGGCGTCGGCTTGCGCCACACGGAGATGTGCTTCGCGGAGTCCTGGGTGAACGGCGCCCCGTCCCAGTCCGCGACGCGACGTTCCATCTCAAGCCCAGCGATCCGTGCCATCAGGTCGAGCTCTGCCGGCCAGGCGTACCGGTGCCGGGAGTTGCCGCGGCGGTAGCGGCCGTCGTCGCCGTCACGGGTGAAGTGGTGCGAGACGAGAATCTGCTCGACCAGGTCGAAGGTGTCGAAGCCGAGATGCTGCTCAGAGACGTCGAACGGCACCGCGACCTGGCCGGGGGGCAGGAACCGCAGCGGCGGCACGCCCAGCTCGATGACGAATCGGCCCCCGGGCACCAGATGACGTGCGGCGTTACGGAAGCATTCGACCTGCTCGTCCTGCGTGAGCAGGTTCGTGATGGTGTTGTAGACGAGATAGACCAGGGCGAACTCGCCGGGAACGACGGTCGTGGCCATGTCCCCGATGACCACCGGGAGCGTGTTCTCGTCGATCTTGCGCCGCAGCACCGCTGCCATGTGCTCGGACAGTTCGATGCCCACTACCGGCACGCCGCGTTCCCGAAGCGGGACCCCCACTCGTCCGGTCCCGATGGCGAACTCCAGTGCCCGGCCGTCTCCGGCCAGCTCGGCAAGGAAGGCGAGAGTCGGTCCGAGAGCGGCGGCCGAGGACGTCTCAGCCTCCTCGGCGTCGTAGCGGTCGGCGGTCGCACGGGTCCACAGCTCACTGCTCGTCACGGGCGGCCACTTTGCCGGGTGCCGAGGGGCGCTGTCGACGCGTTTTCTCCTCGGCGCAGCGTGCACCGCCCACGGCTTCGGCCGAGCCACCCCACAGCCCCGGATCATCAGTCCTGGACGAGATCGACCACGCCGGCGGGGGTGTCCGTTCCTTCTCCGCCTAGGCCCGGACAGGGCCTAGCCGACTACTCGAGTCCACCGAGACGGAGGGCATCCCTTATCTCGCTGAGCCTCGCGGTCGTCGCCGGGGTCCGCTCCTTCGCCTGTCCGGCGAGTCGGAGGGCATCCTCGATCTCGCTGAGTTTCGCGTAGGGCAGGGCACCCGCCCGCTCGATCAGATCGTCCTGGGACACGGTGGTCAGCCACGTGCAAGGGGTAAAGCCCGGACGCGGGAAGGCGAACCGCAGCACGCCTTCAAAGGGCAGTCCTTCCATGGCGCCTACTGCCACTTCGACGCCCAGACCGCTGATGTCGACGCCCGCCGGAGCCACGACCTGCATCACCCGGATCCCGGACGCGTCGCCTTCCGACAGCAGTACGACCGGCCGCCGCTCGTCGAACTCGACCCACCAGACTTCGCCACGTTGCACATGTCCTCCTGACACAGGACGGCAGGCGGACGCTGCGCGACCTCACGCGGTGGCCGCAGGTCACAGCGTAGACCCTGCCCGCCGGCAGGAGGCGTTCGCCTCCTGGCCGACGAGACGGTCAGGCGGCCCCGGGCGGGGTGATGCCGAACTTGGCGGCGGCCTCGGTCAGTTCGCGCCAGACCTTGGGCGCCACCGGCACCCCCTTGTCGGTGCGGGCGACGGCCACCTCGGCGCTGCGCTCGCCGGGGTAGAACACGCCCGGGGCGCCGTTGGCCGGCGGGAGCTGCTTGAGGGTGGCGAGGGTGGCGTCGACGGCGGCGGTGAAGGCGTGGGGGTCGCCGAAGGCGGCGGGGTCGAGGGCGATGAGGAGGGCGTTCTGGCGGTGTTTGCGGCCTTGGGGGTCGTCGGAGTGGAAGGCGGAGAAGATGGGGGCGCCGACGAGGACGCTGGTGAGGAGTTCGAAGGCCAGGGACATGCCGGAGCCTTTGGCACCGCCGAGGGGAAGGGGCATGACCGCCTGGTCGGGGTCGGTGGTGGGGGTGCCGTCGGCGGTGGCGGCGGCGCCTTCGGGGAGGGGGGTGCCGGTGGCCTTGGCCTGGCGGATCTTGCCCAGGGCGATGGTGGCGGTGGCCATGTCGAGGAGGAGCGGGGCGTGGCTGTCGGCGGGGACGGCGATGGCGAGGGGGCTGGTGGCGACGGCGGGGCCCTTGACGCCGGTGTAGCCCATGTTGGGCATGCCGGAGACGAAGCCGATGCCGACCAGGCCCTGTTCGGCGATCTTCGACACGTAGTAGCCGATGGCACCGGTGTGCACGGTGCGGCGCACGCCGACGGCGGCGATGCCGGTCGTCCTGGCCCGGGTCACCGCCTCCTGGGCGGCCGCGGTGAGGGCCACCGGGCCGGGCGCGCGGTCGGCGTCGAGGACGGCGGCGGCCGGGGTGCTGGACTCGACCGTGATCTCCGGGCTGGCGTTGGCCACGCCCTTGGCCAGCAGCTCCAGGTAGGCGGGGACGCGGGCGATGCCATGGGAGTCGACGCCGCGCAGGGCGGCCCAGACGAAGACGTCGGCGGTGGTGCCGGCGTGCTCGGGGCTGAGGCCGCCCTTCTCCAGGAGGGCGGCGGCGAAGGTGCGCAGGTCGTCGGCGGGGATGAGTACCTTGGTGTCGGTCATGGTGGCGGGGGCCTCCTGGGTCAGCGGGTGACGAGGACGTCGACGACGGCGGTGGTGCCGTCGGCCACGGCTTTGAGCGCGCGTTCCAAGGCGGGGGCGAGGGCGTCGGGGGCGTCGACCGTCTCGGTGTGCATCCCGAACGGCTCGGCGAAGGCCGCCAGCCGGGGCAGCCGGTGCAGGTCGGTGCCGAGCCATTCGCCGGTCTCGGCGGCCGCGCCCTCGGGGTAGAACCTGCGGTGGTTGAGGTTCATGGACTTGTAGACGCGGTTGTTGAAGATCACGATCAGCAGCGGCAGATCGTAGGCGCTTGCCGCGTCGTACGACTGGATCACCGGGTTGTACGCGAACGCCCCGTCGCCGATGGTGAGGACGACCGGCCGCTGCCCGGCGGCGAGCTTGACGCCGAGTGCGACCGCGATGCCCTGGCCGAGCCCGCCCTGGACGTAGAAGTACGAGTCGGGGCGGGAGGTCTCCACATGGCGCTTGACGACCCGGCTGTGGGTGATGGTCTCGTCGACGACGATCGCGTCGTGACCGTCGAGCAGCCTGCGCAGGGTCGCGGCGACGAGGACCGGGTCGATGCCCTCGGCCTCCTGGGCCTTCGCCTCGGCGCGGCCGATGGCGGTCCGCTCGGCGGTGTGCCGCTCCTGCTGTGCCGTGCGGCGTACGGCCACGGCGGCCTCGTCGAGATCCTTGGCCCGCTTGGTGAGCTGGCGCAGCGTGTTGGCGACATTGCCCTCCAGGTAGCGGTCGGCGAACAGCACCTGGTAGACGACGTGCGGGCGCTGCGGCACCTCGTCGATGACGACGATCCGCGCCTTGGAGGGGCGCCGGCTCGGCGGGTAGAAGGGGGCGCGGCAGTTGACCAGGAGGATCAGGTCCGCCTCGTCCATCCAGGG
The DNA here is from genome assembly GCF_045040445.1 of Streptomyces sp. NBC_01537. Lineage (NCBI taxonomy): Bacteria > Bacillati > Actinomycetota > Actinomycetes > Kitasatosporales > Streptomycetaceae > Streptomyces > Streptomyces sp. NBC_01537. The sequence continues at coordinate 4,661,272 of NZ_CP109392.1, forward strand.
CCCGATGTCGCTGCCCGCGTGCAGCGGGTGGGTGCGCGGGAAGTTGCCGCACACCGCGGAGTCGGGCTCGACGACGGGGATGTTCCACGCCTCGGCGAAGGCGATCAGGGCCTCGAAGCCGCCTGCCTCGCGGCCGGAGGTCTCCGTGACGATCACGGGGTTCGCCGCCTCGCGGATCATCCGGGCGACGGTGTCGGCCTCTTCGGGCGAGCTGTGCGTGGAGCCCGGCGGCACGATGGGCTTGGCCTCGCGGCCGTCCCACTCCTCCAGCAGGATCTCCAGCGGGATGTTGAGGTACGCCGGGCCCGCCGGGGCCCGCCAGGCCAGCTCGGCCGCCCGGGTGATCATCGTGGGCAGGGTGTGGACGCTCCCCACCTCGTTCGACCACTTGGTGAAGGGCTGGGCGATGCCGTGCGGGCCGCCCACGATCGACAGGTTGCGGTACCACTGGCCGCCCGGGTCCTGGCCGGGGCCGTCGCCGTACGTGGTGGACTCCGAGGAGGCGACCACCATCGGGACACCGGCGAGCAGCGCGCCGTGCACCGCCATCGAGCCCTGCAGCAGGCCGGGGGCCGCGTGCAGCAGTACGCCCTGGGGGCGGCGGGTGACCAGGCCGTAGCCGGTGGCCATGCCGACTGCCACCGTCTCGTGGGTGAGGTCCAGGTACTTCGGCGCGGGCTCGCCGTCGCGGTGGCGCCGGGCCAGTGACTCCCACACCGGGGCCCATTCGGAGCCCGATGAGCAGAAGATGTAGTCGGCGCCGACGGCGTTGAAGGCGGATACGACGGCATCACCGCCGTCGGCGCCTGACGTGCTGTTCCTGGTGTCCGTGTCCGTCATCTCCGGTGCTTCCTCAGCCCTCGATCGGCCAGTTCAGGACCTCGGAGATACCGCGGCCCATGATCCATTCAAGCTCCTCGGGCGTGAAGTCCCAGTGCTTGGTGAACTGCTCGACCGTGTCGGTGTAGGTGATGCCGTGGCCGAGCAGGCGGGTGATGTCGGTGCCGTAGAAGCAGCGCTGCGGCCCCATCCTGTCGACCATTTCCCGCACGTACTTCTCGATGTTCTTGTTCGGGAACGGCTCGGTCGAGTAGCCCGGCAGGGCGGAGACCTTGACGTAGATGTTGGGGTGTTTGTGCAGGTCGGCGGTCTCCTGGACCCAGTAACCGATCGCGTCGTCCACGCAGCGGGCCATGATGCCCATGTGGTCGATGATGATCTTCAGCTCGGGGTGCTTGCCGGCGATCTCGCCGAGCTCGCGCTTCCAGATCGGCGCGTGGACCATCGTCGGGATGCGCAGCTCCTCGGCGATCGGCCAGTACCAGTCGTTGGTGCCGTCGATCATCCAGTTGCGGTCCTGCGGCCGGTGGAAGGTGAGCCGGGTGCCCTTGATGTACGGGTTCTGCGCGAAGTCCCGCAGCATCGCGGTGCCCTCGGCCTCGTTGTCCTGCGGGACGCGGGCCATGATGCCGAAGCGGTCCGGGAAGGCCTCGCAGGCCTCAAGCGCGTAGTCGATGCGGTTGCCCTCCCAGGAGGGAGGCAGGATCAGCGCCCGGTTGATGCCGGCCTCGTCCATCAGCTCCAGGGCCTCCTCGTACGAGAAGGCCTCCTCGCGGTGGCCGTTGAGGCGGATGCGCTCCCGCGCGCCCGGGACCCACGGGCGGTCCGGGGTCTCTTCCTTCCAGATGTGGATCTGGGTGTCGACAACGAACATGTCGGTGCCTCTTTCTTTCGGATTTCCTGCGGATTCAGACGTTATGCGGGATGGGAGCGTCTGCCGAGACCCGTACGCGCAAGCACTTGTTGCGCGAAAAGGCCCTGTTGGCGGGGGTGTTCAGGGACCGGTCGGCTCGCCGAACACGGCGTCCACGAGGTGCTCCGCGATGGCCATGGAGGACGTCGCGGCAGGGGAGGGAGCGTTGCGGACGGCGGTCACCCGGCCCACCTGATGGATACGGAAGTCGTCGACGAGCGTGCCGTCCCGGTCCAGGGCCTGGGCCCGTACGCCCGCGCCGGCCCGCATCACGTCGGCGGCGCCGATCTCCGGCACGTACAGCCGCGCGGCCTTCATGTACGCGGACTTGGACAGGGAGCCCCGCATCTCCTTCAGGCCGGTCCGCCAGTGCTGCCGGGCCATGTGCCACGTGCCGGGCCAGGCCACGATCCCGGCCAGGTCCCGGGCGGAGACCCTGGTGCGGCGGTAGCCCTCGCGGGCGTACGCCAGTACGGCATTGGGCCCCACCTCCACGTCCCCGCTGACGCGGCGGGTGAAGTGCACGCCGAGGAAGGGGTAGCGCGGGTCGGGCACGGGGTAGATGAGGCCGCGCACCATGTGGGTCTTCGCGGGGAGGACCGTCATGTACTCGCCGCGGAAGGGGATGATCCGCGGCTCGGCCCTGTCCTCGGCGAGCCTGGCGACGGCGTCCGACTGGAGCCCCGCGCACAGGATCAGACGGTCCACGCGTACGGTGTCCGGACCCGACGCGGATGTCACTTCGATGCCGTTCGGGACCCGGGTGACGCGGGTGACCTCGAAGCCGAGGCGTACCTCTCCGCCGCTGCCGGCGATGTCCTTCGCGAACTCCCGCGCGATCCAGGTGTAGTCGGTGATCGCGGTGCGCGGGGAGTGCAGGGCCGCCTTTCCGGCGGCGTGCGGCTCGATCTCGCCGATCTCCCCGGCGGAGATCCTGCGCAGTCCTGGGACCTGGTTCTCCAGGGCCTTGGCGTACAGGGCCTCCATGCGCGGCAGTTCCTCGTCGGTCACCGCGACGACGAGCTTGCCGCACTCGTCGTACGGCAGCTCCCGGTCGGCGCAGTACTCGCGCAGCAGTCCCATGCCGCGGGTGCACAGCCGCGCCTTGAGGCTGCCGGGCGGGTAGTAGATGCCCGCGTGCACGACGCCCGAGTTGTGGCCGGTCTGGTGGACGGCCACGTCCTGTTCCTTGTCCAGGACCACGACCCGCGTCCCGGGGTGTCGCAGGGCGATCTCGCGGGCGGTGGCGAGGCCGACGATGCCGGCGCCGACGATGCCGATCGTCTCGTCAGCCATGAGGGTGGCCGAAGTGGAAGGCGACCGTCTTGACGCGGGTGTAGAAGCGCAGGGCCTCGGTGCCCTGCTCCTTGAAGGCCGAGCCGGAGTCCCGGAAGCCGCCGAAGGGGTGGTGGACGTCCCAGCCGGACGTGGTGGTGTTCACCGCGACCTGGCCGCACTCCACCTCCTCGACGAAGCGGTACGCGGAGGTCAGGTTCTGGGTGAACACGGCGGCGGCCAGGCCGTACGCCGAGTCGTTGACGGCCTCCACGGCCTCCTCGAAGGAGCCGACCGTGCGCAGCGCTATGACCGGGCCGAAGACCTCGTCCCGCCACACGTTCATCTCGGGAGTCACGTCCGCCAGGACGGTGGGGTTGACGTAGCAGCCGTGCCGGCGGGCCTCGTCCTCGGGACGGTCGCCGCCGGTGAGGACGGCCGCGCCCTGCTTGACGGCGAGGTCGATGTCGGCGAGTACGCCGTCCCGCTGCCGGGGGCTGACCAGCGGGCCCATCGTGGTGCCGGGGGCGGCGCCGGGGCCGGTGCGCAGCGCGGCGACCTCGGCGAGCAGCAGTTCGGTGAAGCGATCGAGGACGGCGGCCTCGACGATCACCCGGCTGGTGGCGGTGCAGCGCTGCCCGGCCTGCCCGAACGACGCGGCGGCGACGGCCTTGGCGGCGGCCGGCAGGTCCGCGTCGGCCAGGACCGCGGTGGCGTTCTTGCCGCCCAGCTCGCCCTGGAAGCGCACATTGCTCGCGGCGAGCGAGGCCCGCAGCCCCTCCCCGACCTCGTTGCTGCCGGTGAAGGTGACGGCGGCGATCCTCGGGTCCGCGATGAGCGCGTCGCCGATCACCGAGCCGCGGCCGGTGACCACGTTCAGCACCCCGGCGGGCAGCCCCGCGTCGTGCAGGGCGCGGGCGAAGTGCAGGGCCACGATCGGGGTCTCGGTCGCGGGCTTGAGGACGGCCGCGTTGCCGGCCGCGAGGCAGGGCGCCAGCTTGCGGGCCGGGGTGAGCAGCGGGTCGTTCCACGGGGTGATCGCCAGGACGACGCCGATCGGCTCGCGCTGAAAGCTGGTGCGGGTGTCGGGGCGTACGTCGTGCAGCAGCGTGCCGTAGCCCTCGCGGGCGATCCCGGCGTAGTACTCCAGGAAGTCGGCGGCCTTCCCCACCTCGCCCGTCGCCTCGGCGCGGGTCTTGCCCATCTCGGCGACCAGGTCGGCCGCGATGTCCTCGGCGCGCTCGCGCAGCAGGCGGGCGGCCCCGTTCAGGATCCTGGCCCGCTCGAAGGGGCTGGTGCGCTTCCAGACGGCGAAGCCCTTCGCGGCGTGGTCGTAGGCACGGGTGACGTCGTCGGCGCTCAGCGCCGGCACGCGAGCGACGGGGGTTCGGACGTCGGACGGGTCGTGGACGTCCAGCCACTCGCCGGACGCCACCCACTGTCCGCCTGAGAGGGTTTCCATCGTTCGCATTGAGCATCACTTCCGATGAGGTGGAGTGTGTGGTCGGACCGACAACACAGGAAGAGCGGCGCGCCCACCAGCCCTTCGGCGGCGAACATTGTTTGCGCGCCACGCACGGCCGGGCCTGCGCGATTCGTGCTGGAATCGGCAGAGCCCGACCCGTAGCCGAACTGGAGGCCGTTCCATGGCGTTCGCCGTGATCGCCCGATACCGCTGTGAGCCCGCCGACGAGGCCACCGTGCGCGCCGCGACACTGAAGATGCGCGAGCACACGCTCTCCGAGCCGGGGAACCTCGGCCTATGTGGTGCATGCGGAGGCCGGCGAAGCCGGCGTGATCGTTCTGTACGAGCAGTACACGGACCGCGCGGCCTTCGAGGCGCACACGGCGGCCGACTACTTCGACGAGCTGATCGTGAAGACCGTGCGGCCGTTGCTCACTGACCGGACGGTCACCTTCGCCGACGTCCTCTAGGGTCTGTCCGGTCGATCTTGGTCGGACAGGCCGCGGCGTCTGGTGTGGTGCATCGCAAGGCGCCGGAGCGCCGTCAGGGTGGTTTCCTGAGGGCGTTTCGGCAACGCCGCGAGGTGCCGCGCCAGGCGTCGCGGACCCGGGCAAGATCGACCGGACAGGCCCTAGGGGCTGTCGGCCTGTGGTTCAGGTGTTCCGCCCGCCGTTGACACCGAACACCTGGCCGGTGATGTATCCGGCCTCCTCCGAGGTGAGGAAGGCGCAGGCGGCGGCGATGTCTTCGGGGAGGCCGGTTCGGCGCACCGGGGTCTGTGCGATGTGGTGGTCCATGCTCTGGACGAAACGGCCCAGCTTCTCGTTGCGGCGCAGCATCGGCGTGTCGACGAATCCGGGCGGGATCGTGTTGACGGTGATTCCGGACGGGCCGAGCTCGAGCGCAAGGGCCTTGGTGAAGCCGATGACGCCCGCCTTGGAGGCGACGTAGTGCGTCATGAACGGCTGGCCGCTGTGCGCGCTGGACGAGGAGATGTTGACGATCCGCCCCCAGCCCGCCTCGACCATGTCCGGCACCACTGCCTGGCAGCAGTGGAAGGTGCCGGTCAGGTTCACCGTCAGGAGGGAGTTCCATGCCTCTTCGGTGATGTCGAGGAAGCGTTTGGCGCCCTCCTTGCCGGCCGAGTTCACCAGTACGGTGACGGGCCCGAACTGCTCGTGGACCTCCTTGACCGCCCGGTCGATGCTCTGACGGTCCGCGACGTCGACGCCGACAGCGAGCGCCGAGCCGCCCTCAGCCCCGATCTCCCCGGCCACCCGTTCGCCCGCGGCCGCGTCGAGGTCCAGTACGGCCACGTCGGCACCCTCACGGGCCAGGCGCTGCGCGCATGCCCGCCCGATTCCCGACGCTCCGCCCGTGACGATGGCGACTCTGCCAACCAGTTTCCCGGCCATCTTCACCCTTCCCTCGACGTTCGGTCCTCGGCCGGGAGCGGGCCCGGGTGGTCCGCGCCCTCTCGGACCAGCACGCCGTTCAGGAACAGCCGGACGGCGTGCTGGATGTGCTGCTCCTCGACCTCGGGCGTCCGGTAGATGCCGTAGGCCGCCAGCCACGCCGGCATCGCGCCGACCATGGCGAAGAACTGCTCAGCCGCGATCTCGAGGTCCCCGACGGCCACCGTGCCCGCACGCTCGTGACGGTCCAGCAGATCCATGATCACCTGGATACGCGGCGACCAGGTGACGGCCTGGGAGCTCGCCGCGAACTCGGGGAAGCGTTCCGACTCCGCGATCGCCATCCGGCTCAGCCGCACGATGTCGGGGTCGACGGACCGCGCCAGGATCGACCGTGCGATCACGGTCAGGCTGCCGGCGAGGTCGTCGGGCAATGGCTCCAGCACCCGTCCGTCCCGTTCCTGACGGGTCAGCGCCCACGCGCTCACCGCCACGAACAAGGTCCGCTTGTCGGCGTAACGGGCGTACAGGGTGCTCTTGGTGATGCCGGCGGCCTGCGCCACCGCCTCCATGGTGGTGCCGTCATATCCGTACTGCAGGAAGGTGTCGACCGCGGCCCGCCGGAGCCTCTCGGTCAGCTGAGCAGCCTCCTCCGACGTGGGCCGCCCGGCTCGGGAACGCTCGCTGCTCGGCTTGGACTCCATTCCAAAAAATGTACGGGTGCGTCTGGTTCCGGTCAAGACTGCAGGTCAGACCGATTGACCGTAACCATACGGCATCGTATGGTTTTGACGCACACCTGTCGTGGAGCATCGGAGCAGATGCAGAAGGGATTTGACGATGCCTCATTTTCCGAAGCCTGCCGAGGGCAGCTGGACCGAGCACTACCCCGAGCTCGGCACCGGCCCGATGTCCTACGAGGACTCCATCTCGCCCGAGCACTACGAACTCGAGCGCAAGGCGATCTTCGAACGGACCTGGTTGAACGTCGGCCGCGTGGAGCAGGCGCCGACGGTGGGCAGTCAATTCACCAAGGAGATCGCCGCGGTCGGCACGTCGGTGAAGGTCCTTCGCGACGCCGACGGCGGGATCCGGGCGTTCCACGGGAGCCCGTCCGGACCCGTACCGATCCGCTGCGAAATCTGGGAGGGCTTCGTCTTCGTCAACTTCGACGACGCCGCCGAACCGCTGGGCGAGTACCTCGGCGGGCTCGCCGCCGGCCTGGAGGGCTATCCGTTCGACCGCATGACGGAGGTCTACCGGTATCGGGCCGAGGTCGGCAGCAACTGGAAGCTGTACATGGACGCCTTCGCGGAGTTCTACCACGCGCCCGTTCTGCACGCGAAGCAGTACGTGGGCGACGAGTCACGCAAGCTCTCGAGCTACGGATTCGAGGCCCTCCACTATCAACTCGACGGCCCGCACGGGATGGTGTCGTCCTGGGGCGGGATGGCGCCGCCCAAGGACCTGAGCATGGTCAAGCCGATCGAGCGCGTACTGCGCAGCGGTAACTTCGGGCCGTGGGACCGCCCCGACATCCCCGGGCTCGACCCGCTGCCGCCAGGACTGAACCCGTCCCGCCACAAGGCCTGGGGGATCGACTCGTTCGTCTTCTTCCCCAACTTCATGATGGTGGTGTGGGCGCCCGGCTGGTACCTCACGTACCACTACTGGCCGACCGCCTACAACCGGCACATCTTCGAGGGCACTCTGTACTTCGTTCCGGCCCGGAGCGCCGGTGACCGGATACGGCAGGAGCTGGCCGCGGTCACCTTCAAGGAGTTCGCGCTGCAGGACTGCAACACGCTCGAAGCCACCCAGACCATGCTCGAGTCACGGGCGGTCTCCTACTTCCCCCTCAACGACCAGGAGATCCTGCTGCGGCATCTGCACCGGACAGCAGGCCAGTACGTGACCGCCTACTCAGGGCGCGAATGACCTTCGCCGACGTCAGAACTCGTTGCCCCAGCAGTAGCGGGCCAGGGTCTCGACGTGGATCAGCTTGAGGCGCTGTGCCTCGGCGGTCGACAGGGGGTGTGCCGCCGAGTCGGCGAAGCCGCGGGACGGCGAGAGGGCCATGTCCTCGATGTCCTTGAGTTCGGCGGCGGCGTCGATCCGGGCCATGACCGTGTCGATGTCGTCCACCCCGGACGCGGCCGGGTCCACGACGCCCAGGCAGGCGTCCCGGTCCTCGGGGAGGGCCCTGAGGAGGTCGAGCTCGGCGGCGGTGCCCTTGAGGTAGGGCAGGATCCACCGGTCGACGGGGACCTGGCCGTACAGCCGCTCGGCCCGGGCGCGCTTCACCTCGGCGGGGGCCGTCCAGCCGGGGCAGAGGCCGATGCGGACGCCCTCGGGGCGCTCGTCCAGGCGTACGGCCAGGGCCTCCACGGCGAGCGCGTCCTCGAAGGAGAGCGCGCCGGGGGCCGGGGGCTCGGCGGCGGTGTGGGCGAGCAGGAGCGGGTTGTTGAGCTGGATGAGGCGGACGCCCCGGGAGACCAGCAGCTCGATCTCCGCGTGGATGATCTCCGCCAGGGCCTCGCCGAGTTCACGGGCCGAGGCGGGGCCGCCGGAGGCTGCCGACCCGGGGTCGAAGCAGGTGGCGGCGAGGTAGGCCGGGGACGGCAGGGAGGCCTTGGGCGCGATGACCGTCAGCTCGGTGAGGCGGCCGGCCCAGTCGGCGAGCAGCGGGCCGTTGGCTTTGGGCAGGGACTCGGCCACCCACCGGGTCAGGCCGTCCGCCCCTGCCTCCTCCGTACGGCGGAAGCCGGAGACGGCGTCGAAGACGGCGCTGCGGAAGTCCTCGCGGGGGAAGTCCCCGTCGGTGACGACCGTGGAGCGCAGCTTGCGCTGGAAGGCCACCGCCTCCTTCACCGCCTCGAACTGCGCCTCGGGCGAGGCCTCGGCGGCGAGGAAGGCGGCGGGGCGGACCAGGCTGCCGTGGTGGTCGATGCGGTAGTTGAACGTATCCGCCATGGTTCAGTTCTCCTGTCCGGCCGGCTTGCCCGCGCCCCACGCCGCGAACTCCAGCTCGTAGCCGAGGGCGGCGAGCACCTCGTCGGCGACCTGCTGGTCCTCGTCGGCGGTGCCGCCGGCGACGCCGAGGCCGCCGATGATCTCGCCGTCCTTCTTGATCGTCATGCTGCCCTCGGTGGCCATGATCGGCAGAGCCGCGCCAGGCAGCTGGGAGAGCTGGGAGAAGAAGACCGGCTGGCTCTCCTGCCATTTCTTGAGCATCTTGCCGGGCCGCTGCATCACGGCCGCGGTGTACGCCTTCGCCCGGGCGATGTCGGGCGTGAGCGGCCGGGCCCCGTCCGAGCGGCGGACGCTGACCACGAAGCCGCCCGCGTCCACCACGGCTACGCTCACCGCCTTGCCGAGCGACTGAGCGCGTTTCAGGACGGCGTCGACGATCTCGTCGGCGTCGGCGAGCGTGAGGTTGCTCATGCGGGGCCCTTCTGTGCGGTGAGGGTGCGCCGTAGGTGCGCGACGGAGTTGTTGTACGGTTCCGGCGTCTCCCAGTACATGGAGTGCGGGGCGTCCGGCACGATCTCCAGGTGCGAGCCGGGCAGCAGCTCGTGGGCGCGGGTCACGGTCTTCACGCTGAGGACCGCGTCCTTCTCGCCGGCCAGGAAGGCGACCTTGACGCCTGCTTCCTGGACGGCCCGGATCTCCTCCAGCGTCGGGCCGTTGGCGTCGAGGTTGCGCAGGTCGGCCATCTTCGCGACGTTGAAGGTGCCCATCTGCTGGAAGAGGAAGGTCAGGTCGGCCCGCTCCTGCTGGAAGCGTTTGGTGAGCAGCCGGTCGATCACGGGCAGCTTGACGGCCTCGGCGCGGTCGGCGGCGGCCAGTTCCCTGAGCTCGGGGTGGGCGATCCCGCCGAGAGAGTGGCCGAGGGCGACCGAGGAGACGCGCTCGGGCCGCAGCAGGGCGGCGCGCAGCGCGGCCACCGAGCCGATGGACTGGCCGACGAGCATGACGTCGGTCAGATCCTCCTGGTCGAGGACGGCGACCAGGTCGCCCGGGAAGTCCTGCCCGTCGAATTCGGCCATCGAGGAGTCGGACTTGCCGAAGCCGCGCAGGTCCACGGTGACGATCGTGAACTCCTCGCGCAGCGCGGCCACTTGCTGCCACCAGGCGGCGTGGTGCCCGCCGGAGCCGTGCACGAACAGGATCACCGGACCGCTGCCGTGGCGCTCGTAGTAGATGGCGGTGCCGTCGGAGTCGGCGAAGGGCATGGAAGTAACTCCTAGTTGGGGCGCTTGCCGTGCCAGACCAGCTCGATCATGGTGTGGTCGGGGTCGTGGATGTAGCAGAACTTGGACTGGTTCTCGGGGCGCTCGATGGGCCGGGTGTAGCGGATTCCCAGGTCCTTGAGGTGCCCGAGGAAGTCGTCCCAGTCATCGACCTCGACGGCGAAGTGGTAGGGCGCCATCCGGTCCATCTCCTCGACCGGGGTGAAGTGCAGGTCGAAGTTGCCGCGGGTCATCAGCACCACGCGGGTGTTGGACTTGGGCATGATCCGCTTCATCCCGAAGACCTTCGTGTACCACTCGGCGGTCCGGTCGGGGTCGGTGGTGGGGAAGTTGACGTGGTGGATGTAGCGGGGTGCGCTGCTCATGACGGATTCCCTTCGAGTTGTACGGGGTTGGACAGGACGCCGATGCCGCTGATCTCGATGTCCACGGTGTCCCCGGGCTCCAGTTGGCAGGTGGACTCGGCGCCCATCCAGAGCACGTCGCCGGGTTGCAGGGTGATGTGCCTGGTGATCTCGACGATGTGGTCGAAGGGGTCGAACACCATGTCGCCGGTCGGGAACGACGCCCGGACCTCCCCGTTCACGCGCAGCGTGGTGGTCTGCGCCAGTGCGTCCACGTCGGTCTCGATCCAGGGGCCCATGGGCTTGAACGTGTCGCTGTTCTTGCTGCGCCAGAAGGTGCGGTCCTGGTGCTGCCAGGTGCGGGCGCTGATGTCGTTGCCGATCGTCCAGCCGAAGATCGCCTCCTGCGCCTCCTTGTACGTGGCCCGGCGCAGCGTCCGCCCGATGACCGCGACGAGCTCCGGCTCGGCCTCGAACCGGCCCTCGACGCCCACCGGTTTCACGATGGGCGTCCGGTGGCCGGTCAGCGCGTTGTTGGCCCGGTAGCCGACTTCGGGGCGGGTGGGGGTCTCGGCGCGGGCGTGTGCGATGTGCCGCGGGTAGTTGTAGCCGACCGCGTAGAACACGGGCGGGACGACGACGGGCAGCCAGTGCGCGGTAGCGATCGGCACCTCGCCGATGACGGTCGGGTCGCCCTCGATGGGGGAATCGGACAGCAGCTCGATGTCCTCCTCCCCGACGCGGCCCCAGACCGCCCGGCCGCCGACCGATACGCGGGTGTATCTCATGGCCGCCTCAGCCCGCCAGCAGGTGGGAGACGCGCTTGGTGATCAGGTAGGCGTCCAGGGCCTCGGGCCCGCCCTCCCTGCCGTAGCCGCTGTCCTTGACGCCGCCGGAGGGGGCCTCGCTGACCGAGCCGCCGCAGTGGTTGACGGACAGGATCCCGGCCTCCAGCTCACTCACGAGGCGCTCGGCGGTGGCGGCGGACTGCGTGAAGCCGTACGCGGCGAGGCCGTACGGCAGCGCGTTCGCGGTCGCGAGCGCCTCGTCCAGGTCGGTGAAGGCGGCGATGGGCGCGATCGGGCCGAAGGGCTCCTCGTGCAGGAGCTCCGCGTCCGCCGGTACGCCGGTCAGGACGGTCGGCGCGAAGAAGTAGCCCGTCCGGTCCAGGCGTTCGCCGCCGGTGCGGACGGTGGCGCCCCGGCTGACGGCGTCGGCGGTCAGGCGCTGGATCGACGCGAGCCGACGCTCGTTGGCGAGCGGCCCCATCGTGACGCCCTCCGCCAGCCCGTCGCCGACGACCACCGCCTCGGCGGCCTTGACGAACTCGGCGGTGAAGTCCTCGTAGAGGCTCTCGTGGACCAGGAAGCGGCTCGGCGAAGTGCACACCTGTCCGGCGTTGGCGAACTTCGCCTGCGCGGCCCGGCGCGCGGCGGTGGCCGGGTCGGCGTCCGCGCACACGATGACGGGGGCGTGGCCGCCCAGTTCCATCAGGGAGGGCTTCATGACCGCCCCGGCCGCGCCCGCGAGCAGCTTGCCGACGGGGACCGAGCCGGTGAAGGCGACCAGACGGACGACCGGGGAGGCGATCAGGTGGGCGGAGACCTCGGCCGGTTCGCCGAAGACGAGGTTGAGCACCCCGGCCGGGAGCCCGGCGTCCACGAAGCAGCGGACCAGTTCGCCGGCGGTGGCGGGGGTCTCCTCGGAGGCCTTGATGACGATGGAGCAGCCGGCGGACAGCGCGGAGGAGATCTTCCGCATCGGCCCGCCCGCCGGGAAGTTCCACGGGGTGAAGGCGGCGACCGGCCCGACGGGCTCGCGGCGTACGGACAGCAGGGTGCCGGGGGCCGAGGGGATGATGCGGCCGTACGCGCGGCGGGCGTCGTCGGCGTGCCAGCGCAGGGTGTCCGCGACGCGGCGGGCCTCCCCGGCGGCCTCCGCCAGCGGTTTGCCCTGCTCCAGGGTCATGATCCGGCCGACCTCGGCGCTGCGCCCGGTGAGCAGGTCGGCGGCGGCGTGCAGGATCGCGGTGCGCCGGGCGACGGGGGTGTCCCGCCAGGTCCTGAAGCCCTCGGCGGCCGCTGCGAGCGCGCGGTCCAAATCGGCGGTGGTGGCGAGCGGTACTTCTCCGATCACCTCCTCCGTGGCCGGATTCACGATCGGGGCGGTACGTCCGGTGCCGCCCTGGCACCACTCGCCCGCGATGTGCATGCGGACGGCTGGGTAGCCGTTCTCGGTGGTCATGGGTCAGTGCCCTCTCAGACGGCGTCGCGGTTGGTGCGCAGGGTCCAGATGTGGTGGGGCGGCGTGGTCTCGTGGACCCGGGTCCCGTAGGAGGCGTCGACGCGGTCCATGTCCGCCGCGTACTCGACGCGGCCGCCGCACGGGGCGTGGATGAAGCGGAAGACATTGGAGCCGACGGTGTGCCGGCCGAGCCTGCGCGCCTCCTGCCACCCCCGCTCGATCATGTGGTTGCCGCCCTCGATGACGTCGTCGAAGCCGGGGACCTCGAACGACACATGGTTGTGGCTCGCGCGGTCCGGCCGGTGGCACAGCAGGAAGTTGTGCTGGTCGTCGTCGCCCTCGCACTGCATGAAGACGCCCATGGGCTTGACGATGTCCGTCGGCCGGAAGCCGAGCCGGTCGGTGTAGAAGGCCCAGGCCTCCTCCCGGCCCGCCTTCGGGATGTTGAGCGCGACATGGCACATCCGCAGCGGCCGCACCCGGCCGACGGGCTCCAGCGGCTCGTTCCAGCGGCGTACGTCCCCCGAGGCGTTCGCCGCGCGCCTGCCGCCCCCGGGAAGCTCGCGGGGCCGGGCTAGGGCGAGCCCCAGCCCGAATCCGGTCTCGTCGACGGTGTGGTGGGTGCCGTCACCGGTGGTGGTGACCTGCCGGTCCTTGGCGACCCGGCGCACCAGCGTCTCCAGCTCCTCCGGGGTGTCGACGCCCCAGACGACCTCCCGGATGGTGGGAGTCGCTTCGAGCGGCTCCCGGCGCAAGGGGTCAGGGAGGGTGTCGAGGTGCAGGGTCTGGCCGGCGAGCGTCTCGAACACGGCGCCGGTGTCGCCGCACTCCACGAGGGTCAGCCCGAAGTCGGTGAAGAAGCGCACGCAGCTGCCGAGGTCGTCGACGCTGTAGGTGACCGATTCGATTCGCTGGATTCCCATGAACTCCTCATTTCACGGCCATCGTAAATTCCGGGAATGCCCGCTTCAACGAGCCCGGCGTCACGGATACCGCAATCGTTGATTGCGTACTCAGCTCTTGATCGCGGGGATGGGATTCTCCGCGAACCACTGGGTGAGAAAGTCCAGGAACACGGTGACCTTCCGCGGGGTCTCCTGACCGGGCCCGTAGATCGCGTAGAGGGGGCGGTCGGGCACCGCCAGCTCGGGAAGCAGGACCTGCAGCGCGCCGGTCACGAGGTCGTCGTAGGCCGGGCGCTGCGGCAGCAGGGCGATCCCCCGCCCGTGAACTGCGGCTTTCTGCAGGGCGATGTAGGAGTTGGAGGAGAAGGCGACGTTGCGGATCTTGTGCAGGGTGCTGGCATGCCCGTGCCCGATGCGCCAGACCGGGTCGTTGACGTGCACGAGGCAGTCGCGTGCGGCCAGGTCGTTGGGATGGGTGAGGTGCCCGTGCCGGTCCACGTACTTCTCCGACGCGCAGAGCACGAAGGGGAGGGAGGCGATCTTCTTGAGCCGGACGCTGGAATCCCGCAGATCCCGGGTGTGGAACGCGACATCGAATCCGCTGTCGAGAAAGTCGTAGGTCCGGTCGGACATCCCTCCCAGTTCGAAACGGATGTGGATTTTCGGATGGGCGGCGGAGAAGGCGGCTATGGCGTCGCCCAGATCGAGGCTGCCTATCCACTTGGGACAGATGATGCTGAGAGCGCCCTCCGCCCGGTCGTGCAGGTGCGCGATGCCGGCGTCCTCCGCCTCGATCTCCTCCAGGATGCGGGCGGCGAACTCCGCGTACCGCGAGCCCGGCTCGGTGAGGCTCACCGAGCGGGCCGTGCGGTTGACGAGCCGGACACCGATCTGCCGTTCCAGCTCGGCGACATGGCGTGAGACGAGGGATCCCGATGAACTCAGCGCCTTGGCCGCCCCGCTGAAGCTGCCGATGTTGGCGACGGTGACGAAGCTGCGCATGAGGAGCAGGCGGTCCATGGGATTCCTCCGGTTGTACACGGCTCTGGAAGGGGGGTCGCGGCGGACCTCAGGGGCAGTACCTCAGGGGCAGTACTGAGGCGCCTTGTCCAGGTTGTCCTTGGTGACCAGCAGGATCGGGGCGTTGGCTATCTTGCTGACCTTCTTCTTGTCGAGCAGGCCGACGACGTTGGTCACCGCCATCTGCCCTATGGTCATCGCCGAGTTGGCGACCGTGGCGGACAGCCGGCCGTCCTTGACCGCGGCCAGGCCCTCGGGGGTGCCGTTGACCGTCACGATCCTGACGTCCTTGGCGCCGGCCGCGTCGAAGGCCTTACGGGCCGCCAGGGCCATCTCCTCGTTGGCGACGAACGCGTACTGCAGGTCCCGGTGGGCCTGGATCATGTTCTCGGCCACGTCCTGCGCCTTGGCCGCGTTGAACATGCCGGGCTGGTTCGCCACCACCTTGGCGTTGCTCGGCAGAGCCTTCGTGAAGCCGCCCACGAGCAGGTCGGAGGCGGCGCCGGGCGCCCCCGCGATGACCCCGACCTTGACGGACTTGCCACCCGCGTCGTCGGCGACCCAGCCGGCGTCCAGCGCGCCCACCTTGGTGAGGTCGACGACGACGGCCCCGAGGATGTCGGAGGCGTCGGAGGTCATGACCGAGGTCAGGAAGATGGGGATACCGGCGGCCTTGGCCTTGGCGATGTCGCCCTTGAGCGAGTCGACGTTGACGGTCTGCACAATGAGCGCGTCGACGTCTCTGGAGATCATGTCCTCGATGTTGGACAGCTCGGTCCCGGGGTTCTGGTGGGAGTTGGCCGTGTAGAGCTTGGCGTCGTCCTTCTTGGCAACCTGCTCGATGGACTTCTGGAGACAGGTGTGGAATTCGGTGTCGGCACCGTTGACGAACCCGAGGGTGTGGGATCCGTCGCCGGCGCCCTCACTTCCGGACTGCGAACCGCAGCCGGTCAGCACCAGAGCTGTGCCCACGACCGACACGGCGAGTGCTCTGCGAGGGCGGGCGAACAGAGGCATGGTGGAACCGCCTTTCATGGCGTGTTTCACGGCGTACGAAGCGCTCTAGTGCCGCGACGCCTTCTGGAATTGGTTGGCTATGGCCGCGATGAGGAGAACCGCACCGACGGAGATCGTCTGGAAGTAGCTGGACACCTGGAGGAGGTTCAGCGCGTTGGCGACCACACCGAGCAGCAGTACGCCCAGGACGGTGCCGATCACGGTGCCCTGGCCACCGGCGAGCGCGGTGCCGCCGATGACCACCGCTGCGACGGCGGTGAGCTGGAGGGTCAGGCCGCCCGTTCCGGGGCTGCTGGCGCCCAGGCGGGACAGCAGCATCAGCCCGGCGAGGCCGGACAGGGCGCCGGTCAGGCCGTACAGCGAGAGCTTGTGCAGGCTGACGTTGATGCCACTGAGGCGGGCCACGTGCTCGTTGCCGCCGATGGCGTACGCGTCCCGCCCGTAGACGGTGAAGCGCATGACCACGGCGGTCACCGCGAGCACGGCGATGGCGACGATCAGCAGATTGGGCAGGCCCAGCGTGCTGTTGTTGCCCAGCGAGAACAGCTTGGTGCCGATGGAGACGGCCTGGCCGTCCAGGACCAGGAGGGCGACACCGTCCAGGAGGGTGGCGCTGGCCAGGGTGGCGACGAAGGGTGCCACGTTGGTGAAGGTCACGACGGCGCCGTTGACCAGTCCGATGGCCGTGGCGAGCAGCATGGAGACGACGACGGCATAGGTGGTCGAATGGCCGTGCGCGATCAGCTGCGCCGCGACGGCGGTGGTGACGGAGGCGTTGCTGCCCATCGAGAAGTCCATGCCGCCCGCGGTCATGAGCAGCGTGAGGCCGGCGGCGATGACCGCGGTGACGCTGACCTGGCGCAGGATGTTCAGCACGTTGTTGTCGGAGGCGAACGAGTCGGTCTGCAGGCTCGCGTACGTCACGACCAGGATCAGGACCACGACCAGGCCGGTGTGGGGGAGGCCGCGCAGCGTCCGCAGCGGGTTCCCGGTCCCCGGCGCGGGGGCCGAGGTGGTCAGGTCCGAGGGTTCGGGGGGTGCTTTGAGGCTCACTGCGGCCGTCCTCCGAGAGCGGTGGCGACGAGTTCGTCGTGGGTCAGGGTGGTGATGTCGCGTTCGGCGACGACCCTGCCGCCGCGTACGACCACGACCCGGTCGGCGAGGCGCATGATCTCCTCGGCCGAGGAGGAAGCGAGCAGCACCGCCACGCCCCGTGCGGCGAGATCGTCGACGAGCGAGTGGATGTCGGCCATGGCGGCGACATCGACCCCGTTGGTGGGGTCTTCGAGGAAGCACGCGACGGGCGAGGTCTCCAGCCACTTGGCCAGCAGGACCTTCTGCTGGTTGCCGCCCGACAGCCTGCCGACCGCCGGGTTGGCGGTGAGCGCGGCCACTCCGTAGCTCTTGCGCAGCGGGGCGGCGCGGCGGGTCAGCGAGCCCCACCGGTGCAGCCGCCGCCGGGCCAGGCGGTCGCCGGCCAGCATCAGGTTCTCGTCCAGGGACAGTTCGGGGATCAGGCCCAGGGCGCGGCGGTCCCCCGTGACGCACCTCAGACCGCTGCCGAGGGAGCGCGAGATACGGCCGAACGGGACCGCCGCGCCGCCGACCAGCAACTCGCCCGCATCCGCCCGCCGCCGTCCCGACAGCAGGTCGAACAGCCGCGACTGCGCGTCCCCGGCGGGGCCGAGCACCCCGACGATCTCGCCCTTGCGGACCTCGACGGAGAACCCGTCGATGGCCCGCCCGTGGCTCAGCCCCCGCACGCTCAGCGCCACATCGCCCTTCGGCGCGGCCCGCTCGGGGCGCTGCGAGACCACGTCCCGGCCGACCATGTTCTTGACCAGCCCGGCCTCGTCCAGCTCCCCGGCCGGGCCGCTGTGCACGATGGCCCCGTCCCGCAGCACGGTGACGCGGTCCGCGAGCGCGAGCACCTCGTCGATGTAGTGCGAGATGTAGACGACGGCCACGCCCTCGTCGCGCAGGGTCCGTACCAGCTCCCTGATCCGGTGAGCCGCCTCCGCCCCGAGGCAGGCGGTCGGCTCGTCGAGGATCAGGACCTTGCCGCCGCGCCGGACCTCGCGGGCGACCTCGACCATCGTCTGTTCGGCGACGGTGAGTTCGCCCGCCCGCTTGCCGACGTCGATCTCGATGCCCAGGCCGGCCAGCGCCTGGCGGGCCTGGCTGCGTACGGACTTCCACGACACGAGGGCCCGCGGCGCGGGCAGGTCGCCCAGCATGACGTTCTCGGCGACGGTCAGCTCCATCACCAGTTCGCGGCGCTGCGGCACCGTGGAGATGCCGAGCCGCCGGGCGCGGCGGGTGGTCAGTCCCGACTGGCTGTGCCCGCCGATCTCGATGGCGCCCCCGTCGGCCTGGTGCACTCCGGACAGCAGCTGTACGAGCGTGGACTTGCCGGCCCCGTTCATGCCCATGAGGGCGTGGACCTCACCGGGGTGGATGTCCAGGGACACGTCCTTGAGGGCCACCGCCCCGCCGAAGTACTTGGTCAGGTTGCGGACCCGGACCACGGGGGCGGCCCCGGCGGTCGCCGTGCCGGCGGTGTGCTCGCTCACGGCTGTCACGGCTTGCCGTCTGCGGCCACGCGTGCGTAGCCGCGGATGTCGGGGAAGGGCGGCTTGCGGCCGGGCTGGAGGTCGACCTGGAAGGCGTTGAGGCACATGGCGAGCATGCTGAAGTTGCCGAGCGAGCCGACCGCGTCGACCAGGCCCTGAGAGCCGAAGTGCTTGTGGGCGGCGGCGAATGTCTCGTCCTCGACGAAGTGCAGTTCGAGCAGCTCGTGGCAGAACGCGTAGAACGCCTGGTCCGCCTCGTCGGCGAGGACCGGCTCGCGGCGCTCGGCGATGGCCTCGGCGGCGGCCTCGGGGATACCCGCCTCGATCGCCGTGTTCACGTGGGCGTTCCAGGAGTACTGGGCGTCCCAGTGGCGGGCCGCCATCAGCAGCGTCAGCTCTCGCAGGTGCTTGGGCAGGCACGACTCGAAGCGGACGAAGGCACCCAGCGACTCCACCCGCTCGCACAGCTCCGGGCTCTGCAGCCACACCCGGAAGGGGCCCCGGACGCCGCCGCGGCGTTCGGTGATGCGGGCGCTGAGCTCCTGCTGGCGCTGGTTCATTTCCTCGATGCCGAGGACGGGAAGCCTCATGGCCGGTGCCTGCCTATCTGTCTGGGACACGGGCTCGGAAAGCCCTGCGACGGGAGCCGACGCTACATCCGGGCCGAGAAAAGGCACCCTTCCCGGAGCGCAAGGTAAAGGTGCACGACGCAGGACGCTCATCCGGCCGAAAGGGATCTACCGTCGGACGACGCGTCCTCCTCGAAAGGGATTCCGCATGACCACCATCGTCAAGGTCGCCTCGGTGCCACTGCTGGACCGGGGCGGTTCGATCGTGACCACGCCCCTGGTCACGACGCTGTCCGCAGACGGCGAGAATCTGATCACCAGCGGTATGAGCGTTTACCCCGTGGGATCCGGAGCGCCAATGCACTCGCACAACTGCGATGAGCACGTGACCATTCTGGAGGGTGAGGCGGAGGTTCTGGTCGAGGGCACCGCCACGAAGCTGGAGCGCTTCGACACCACATACATTCCGTCTCCCATCCCCCATCTGTTCCGGAATATCGGTGACGTGCCTCTGCGAATCCTGTGGGTTTACACCTCGGGCACAGTGACGCGGACCTTCACCGAAACCGGAATCACCGTGGAGCACCTCTCGGCTCAGGACCAGATGGGCCGACCGTAACCGGGGCGCAGCATGTCTGCAAGATGCTGTACACAATTGTCGACGATTCAGGTCACAGGATCCACACTGTAAAGGGCCGCCCCCTCGCCCGGCGTCCGTTCCCCGCGATCCGTCCAGGGCGACCCCGCTTATGCCATGCTCACGACCACTTGTTACCGGCGGGTTCGAAGAAGCCCCCGCCCCCCACTGTGGCCTGAGGAAGCAGATTGACCACCACCAAAAGCCGGTTAGCCCCCTACGCCCTGCTGTCCGCCCTGACAGCCGCCGTCCTGTTCACCGCCGCGTGCGGCGCCCCCGACGGCACCTCGGCCGCCGGCTCGGCGGGTGCGGCGAGCGCCACAGCCACGGACGACGCGAATGACACGTCCTCCCAGCAGCTGAAGGTCAGCCCGGTCCCCACCGGACAGGCCACGTCGGCCGCCGTCTCCCGGAGCGGGGACGGCGGCCGTTCGACGGAGAAGTCCACGCTCAAGGTGGCCTCGTACAACGCCGCTTCGGGCCGCGCGGTGATCAAGGCCGCGACGCGGCAGCAGCACACGAGCTCGCCATCGGCCACGCCGTCCACGTCGACGTCGACGTCGGCCTCGGCCTCGGCCTCGGCTTCCGCTTCCGCCTCGGCATCCGCCTCCGCCGACACCGCCGTGGCCGTCGGCGACGTGATCGCCAGTGCCCCCACCTCCGGCGCACCCGACGGGGTGCTCGCCAAGGTCACCGAGGTCGTCGGGCAGACCACCGCCGGGACCGAGGTCGACACCGAACCCGCGACGCTCAGCGAGCTGTTGCAGGACGACAGCGCCGACGGCACCGTCGCCGTGGACCCGTCGGGCATCGACGTGGACACGCTCGTCCCGGGCGTGAAGATCTCCTGGGCGAAGACCGGCGATCTCACCTTCGGCCCCGAGGGCGCGAAGCTGCCGCTGGGCAACCTGCGCCTGGACGTCTCCGCCGCCGTCGCCACCGCGACCGGCGCCCCCGCCTCGGCCGCCGCCTCCGTGAAGGGCTTCGTACAGCTCGCACCGCAGGTGGAGTTCTCGTACAACGGCAGCGGGACCACCGACACCCCGAGCGGCGCCTTCATCGGGCTGAGCGGCGACTGGGCCTCCCAGTGGGAGCTCAAGGGCCAGGCGGCCGCCGCGACGAACGACGAGCCGCTGCGCATCGCCTTCGCCAAGCTGCACGCCGACCCCGTGCTCCAGGTCGGCCCGGTACCGGTCGTCGTCAATCTCGACCTGACCTGCTACTTCGAGGTGAACGGTGACGGCAGGATCAGCGTCGACGTCAAGCAGGACCTGACCGGCGACTTCCGCGTCGGCGGCAGCTTCTCCCTTGCAAAGGGCTGGACCCCGGTCAGCACCTCCCAGATGAAGGGCACCCCGCTGACGGCCTCCGTCGAAGCCGCCGGCAAGGTCAAGGCCGCCCTCGGCGCCGAAGCCTCCGTCGGCCTCTACGGCACGGTCGGCGTCATCGCCGACTTCGCCCCCTACCTTCGCGGCGAGGCCACCGGCACCGCCACGGGCTCGACCACCGGTTCGGGCTCCGCCGTCGGGGCGTGGTCCCTGTACGGCGGCCTGGACCTGACCGGCGCGCTCCAGCTCAAGCTGACCATCTTCGGTACGCCGCTGTTCGAACAGCGCATCCCGCTGGGCGAGTTGCACCGCGAGTGGCTGCTCACCCAGGGCACCGGCAAGACCGCGTAGGGCGGTGACCGAATGCGGTCCGCCGGGTTCGCCCGGCTGACCGCATTCGCTGTTTCTTCCGGATCCCGGGCAACCTGAACCCCTCCCCAAGGGGTTGACCCGGTGTAAGGAAGACCGGGAAGACCGGACGGGCCGAGATGCGGGGGCGGGGTGGCGGTGGCAGCGGACTCGACGGCGGAGTTCGACGGATTCGAGGAGTTCGTCACGGCCCGTGGGCCACGCCTGCTGCGCGCCGCCTGGCTTCTGACGGGTGACGCCCACCTGGCGGAGGACCTGGTGCAGACGGTTCTGGCCAAGCTCTGGCCGAAGTGGCACCGGCTCGCCGACGGGAATCCGGAGGCGTACGCCCGCAGGGCCCTGGTGAACACCTACTCCTCATGGTGGCAGCGGCGCTGGCGCGGCGAAGTGCCGCACGCCGTGCTGCCGGACGGGCTCACCGCGGACATGTTCGCGGACGTGGATCTGGGGCATGCGCTTGCTACCGCCCTCCGGACGCTGCCACCCCGGCAGCGGTCGGTGGTCGTGCTGCGCTACTTCGAGGATCTCAGCGTCGAGGAGACGGCCGAGGCGCTCGGCTGCCGTCCGGGCACGGTCAAGAGCCAGGCATCGAAGGCGCTGCGGGCGCTGCGCGGCCTGCCGACGGTGAACACGCTTGTGGGAGGCGGTGAGCGATGTGAACAACACTGAAGAGGAACGCAGGCAGGAGCAGGAGCTGCGGCTGATCCTGGAGCACGGGATTCCGGACCTGGCCGCGCCGCAGGACCGGATGCGGCAGATCCGCCAACGCGTCTCGCGCCGCCGCCGGCGACGCCGCCTCGCTGTACTGGCGGCCGTGACGGGCGTCGTGGCGGCGGGTCTCCTGGGCACCCTGCGGATGTCCGGCCCGGCGGACGGGCGGACCGCCGAGGTCGCCGCCCCGCAGCGCACCACCACGACTCCGGCGGCCGACGACCTCGGACTGATCCTGAGAACGGGCAGCACCTGGTACACCCTGACAACGCCGGACGCCCAGTCGCTCACGACGGTCTTCGCCGCCAACCAGCCTCTGACGGATCGCGGTACGTGCACGGAGACCACCAGCGCCTTCAGCTGCTCGCCGGTGGACCGTCTCGGCGTGGGCGAGGTGCTGATCGCCTTCAGGCAGGTACCGAAGCCGCACAAGGAGAGCTCGGCGGAGACATTCGCGATCGCGCCGCTGACCGACGAGCCCGGCAAGAGCTGCCGCCGGATCGGAGGCGACCAGCAGATGATCGCCTGGGGCTTGATGCCCCCCGGCGCGTCACAGCGCCCCGCCATCAACGCCTACGTCTGCCTCAGGCGCGCGTCCCCGGAAACGATCGACGAGGTCAGAGAACTCCTCGCAACCGCCTCCCTGGACGTCAGCGATCCCGCCGTCGACAGAAACCCCACCTCCGCCCCCAGCGGCTCCCCGAGCGACTGACGCCCGCCGCGTCCGAAAGGTACGTACGCCCATGCCCCGACGCCTTCCCGCCCTCCTCCTGACAGCGGCGGCCCTGGCCGCGCTGCCGGGCTGCGGTGGCAAAGCCGGCGCCGTGTCCCAGGCACAGGCGCCAAGGACCGCGCCGCCCCCGTCCGCCGCGTCCGCTCCATCGGTAGCTGCAGCTGTTGAGCAACTGCCCCGGCAACTACCGGGCCTCGGCCCGCGGACCCTTGCCGAAGTACCGGCGAACGCCCGTCAGGTGGTCGTGGTGACCGGCCAGGGCAAGAACTCCCCGGTCTCGCAGGCCGTTCTGTACCGGCGCACCGCCGACGGCTGGACGACCGGCGAGACCTGGGCGGCGCACAACGCCAAGGACGGCTGGACCGACGACCACCACACGGGCGACCTGCACTCGCCCATCGGTGTCTTCTCCCTCTCCGACGCGGGAGGCCAACTGCCCGACCCGGGCACCCGGCTCCCGTACGACCACTCCCCGGCCGGTTTCTCCATCGGCGGCACCGGATTCGAGGGCGAAGCGCTCGCCGGCTCCTTCGACTACGTCATCGCCATCGACTACAACCGCAGGACGGGCGTCTCCCCGCGCGACTGGACCCGGCCCGAGGGCGAGTCCAAGGGCGGCGGCATATGGTTCCACGTCGACCACGGCGGCCCCACCCACGGTTGCGTCAGCCTGTCCGCGGCGCACATGAAGACGCTCCTGCGCACCCTCGAGCCGTCCCTGCACCCGGTCGTCGTCATGGGTGACGCGGCCTCCCTGGCCCGCTGATCTCAGCAGTCGCGGAACTCGGGTGACTGGTTGAGGATCTGGGAGCGGGTCGAGGTGAACCTGGCGTAGCTCTGCCCGTCCTGGGCCTGCGGCCGGAAGGCCGCGACCCGGTGGCAGTTCTGGAAGGCCAGGGTGACGCCGAAGTGCCGCTCAAGGCTGCCCCGGATGGAGTCGCTGGCCAGGGCGCGCAGCAGCTGGCCGCGATCGGCCTCGGTGGGCGGCGGGGTGAGGTTGTCGGCGAACTCCCGGTCGGTGCCACTGTCCTGGAGTTCCTGGGCGAGGCCTTCGATGAGCCGGTAGGCGTACGGGAGGGAGTCGCGGACGGTGGCCACGAAGTCCTCCTCGCGGATGTCGCCCTGTTCGGCCTGGGCCAGGAGCTGCGGGGATACGTCAAGCGACATGATGCGGATTCCTGTCTGTGTTCGTGGGTTACGGCGGTCAGACGGTTACGGCGGCTTCGCGCAGGGCGGCGGGGCCGTGCCGGAAGTCGGGGTCGATCTGCGCGGACAGGTCCTGGCCGGTGGCGCGGTCGGCCCAGGCGCGGGCGTTGCGCAGGTGGAACTCGACGGCCTGGCGCTGGAAGGTCTCCCAGTCCTTGGCGGTCGCGTCGACGGCCGAGCGCAGGCTGTCCAGGGCGAGGCGGTGGGCGGGTTCCAGGTCGCCGGTGGCGCGGCCCTGTTCGCGGGCGCGTACCCAGTCGGAGTGCCCGAAGACCGTCAGCAGGTCGTCGCCGACGTGCTCCTGGAGGAAGCGCACGTCGTCGGGGCCGGTGACCTTGTTGCCGACCACCGCGATCGGGACGCCGAACTCGGCCGCGTGCTCGCGGTACTGGCGGTAGACCGAGACACCCTTGCGGGTGGGCTCGGCCACCAGGAACGTCAGGTCGAAGCGGGTGAACAGGCCGGAGGCGAAGGAGTCCGCGCCGGCCGTCATGTCGATGACGGCGTACTCGCCGGGGCCGTCCACGAGGTGGTTCAGGTACAGCTCGACCGCGCCGAGCTTGGAGTGGTAGCAGGCAACCCCCAGATCCTCCTCCTCGAAGCTCCCGGTCACCATCAGGCGTACGCCGTCCACGTCATGCGCGTGCGCCGTGTGCACGGGGTCCGGGCCGAGCAGCGTCAGCAGGCGTGAACCACGGCCTGCCGGGGTCGTCTTGACCATGGCCTGCGCCGAGGTGATGCGGGGGTTGTCGCCGCGCAGGTACTCCTTGATCGCGGCGAGCCGCCCGCCGAGCGGCAGGATCGAGCAGGCCTCGTAATCGTCCAGTCCCAGGGCGCTGCCCAGGTGCTGGTTGATGTCGGCGTCGATGGCGACGACGGGGGCCCGGGAACGCGCCAGATGCCGGGCGAACAGGGCGGAGAGCGTGGTCTTGCCGCTGCCGCCCTTGCCGACGAACGCGATGCGCATGACTGCGTACCACCTCACGGGGGTTCAGGTGAACATGACTTTCATCTCCGAGAAGCTTCGCGGTCATGATCGCCGGCTGTCAAATCGCGGAGCGGCCCCCGCGCGCCGGACGGGAGGCCGACGGGCACGAGGCGGCGCTCACCGGTGGGGCTGCTGGGCGGCGTCACCGCCATGGTGTTCGGCAGGTGCGGTTGCTCTGCGTGGTGATGGCGGCCGTGCTGCTCGCCGTACTCGCGCTGATCGGGCGCCCGTTGCTGCTCGGGTCGGTCGATCCGAATGTCGCCGCGGGGCGCGGGGTGCCGGTGCGGCCGCCGCCGGGGCGAGCCAGATCACCGGCACGCTGCTGGTCTTCGCCCTGCTGGTGATGCCCGCCGCCACCGCGCAGACGCTCGCCGCCCGGCCCGCCCTGAGCCTGGCGCTGTCCGTGCTGATCGCGCTCGCGGTGACCTGGCTGGGCCTCGTCACGGCCTACTACTCGCCGTATCCCATCGGGTTCTACGTGACCACGTTCGCGTTCGCCGCCTACGTACTGGCGAACCCGATCCGGAGCATTGCATGACCGCGTTCCCGGCCTTTTTGCAGCACGCCCTGCTCGCCGGTACGGCCATCGCCGCGGTGTGCGGCCTGACCGGGTACTTCCTGGTGCTGCGCGCCCAGGTCTTCACCGGTGACGTGCTCAGCCATGTCGCCTTCACCGGCGCCCTGGGCGCCCTCGTCCTCGGCTACGACCTCACAGGCGGCCGACGTAACCGAGTGCCTGCCTGAGCAGCACTCCCTGGCCGCCCGGCATGTCCTGCTGGACCAGCGGTGACGAGGCCTCCTCGGGCGTGAACCACACCAGGTCGAGGGCGTCCTGGCGGGGCCGGCAGTCGCCGGACACCGGGACGATGTAGGCGAGGGAGACGGCGTGCTGGCGGGGGTCGTGGAAGGGCGTGACCCCGAGGGTGGGGAAGTACTCGGCCACAGTGAAGGGCTGCAGCGAGGCCGGGACGCGCGGCAGGGCGACGGGGCCGAGGTCCTTCTCCAGGTTGCGCAGCAGCGCGTCACGGATCCGTTCGTGGTGCAGCACCCGGCCGGAGACCAGGGTGCGGCTGACGGTGCCGTCCGACCCGATGCGCAGCAGAAGGCCGATGTGGGTGACTTCGCCGCTGTCGTCGACCCGTACCGGTACGGCTTCGACGTACAGGATCGGCATCCGTGCGCGCGTCAGTTCCAGTTCGTCGGGAGCGAGCCAGCCGGGCGTGGTTTCGGTCATGTCAGACATTGGCTGATCGTACTTTCCCCCGGCTTCCGCTTCGCGCGCGGCACGGGCGTGGGCCTAGGCTGAGCCGCCCGAGGCAGGCAGGCAGGCGCAGGGGGAAGGTCCGATCGTCCATGCCGTTGAACACCGGAGACCCTGGTGCGATAGGTGAGTACGTTCTCCTCGACCGGCTCGGCACGGGCGGCATGGGGGCGGTGTTCCTGGGGCGGTCGCAGACGGGGCGGCAGGTCGCGGTCAAGGTCGTGCACGCGCAGTACGCGCAGGACCCGGAGTTCCGGACCCGGTTCCGGCAGGAGATCGA
The DNA here is from genome assembly GCF_045040445.1 of Streptomyces sp. NBC_01537. Taxonomy (NCBI): domain Bacteria; kingdom Bacillati; phylum Actinomycetota; class Actinomycetes; order Kitasatosporales; family Streptomycetaceae; genus Streptomyces; species Streptomyces sp. NBC_01537. Next base: position 4,687,618 of record NZ_CP109392.1, read on the forward strand.
GGCGGCGCGGCGGGTGAGCGGGGCGTTCACGGCGTCGGTGGTGGACGCGGACCCGGATGCGGACCGGCCGTGGATGGCGACGCTGTACGTGCCGGGCAGGAGCCTGGCCGGGCTGGTGGACAAGGGCGGGCCGCTGGACGGGGCGTCGCTGCGGGCGCTTGCGCTGGGGCTCGCGGAGGCGCTGCGGGACATCCACCGGGCCGGGGTGGTCCACCGGGACCTGAAGCCGGCGAACGTGCTGATGGCCGAGGACGGGCCGCGCGTCATCGACTTCGGCATCTCGCGGGCCGCCGGCAACGAGCCGCTGACCGTCACGGGCAACGTGATCGGCACGCCGCCGTTCATGTCGCCGGAGCAGCTGCGGTCGGCGCGCGGGGTGACCACGGCCTCGGACGTCTTCTCCCTCGGATCCCTGCTGGCGTACGCGGCCAGCGGGCACGGGCCGTTCGACGCGGACACCCCGTACATGGCGGGGTATCACGTGATGTACGAGGAGCCCCGGCTGGACCTCGTCGCGGAACCGCTGCGCGGCATCGTCGCGCACTGCCTGGACAAGGACCCGGCCGCGCGGCCGACGGTGCCGGAGCTGCGGGAGTTGTTCCGCGCGCTGCCGGACGAGCTCCAGCCGCTGTCGGCCGACGTGATCGCGGGCGGCGGGGAAGCCGAGACGGAGACCGAGATCGGCGGCGCCGGGCTCCGGACCCACGCCGAAGCCGCGCCCCGGCAGCCGGGGCGCGGCCGCGGGCGGAGGCTGCTCATCGTCCTGGGCGCGGCGGCCGCCGTCACGGGGCTCACCGTCGCGGGGGTCTTCGCGCTGGGCCTGGGCGGCCTGGGCGGCTCGTCCGCCGGGGCCGGCGCGCACACCGCCTCGCTCCCCGCCGGGTTCCGCGCCTGGCAGACGACACTGCGGCACACGGTGTCGGCCGAAGATGCCCCGGCCGTGGGGGACGGGCCCGGCTGCGTCACCGGCGGCGGCGACCTCTACTGCGGCGGGGAGGGCTTCACGCTCGCCAGGGTCGACCCGGCCACCGGACGGGTGAAGTGGCGGGTGGGCGTCTCCGCGCAGGACGTGACGCCCTTCGGGGTGCGGGACGGGCTGGTCTACGTGCCCGTCTGGGCGGGGGGCGGCTGGAAAGTGGCGGCCCTGGACACCGCGAACGGCAAGCAGCGGTGGGTCGCGGCCAACCCGCAGAACCACCGGGCGCTGCTGTTCGACGGCGGGCTGCTGACGGCCACCGGCGACGCCCGGGGCTTCGTCGCGTACAACACCGCCGGCAAGGCGCTGTGGAAGACCCAGGTCCCCTCGTACTGCCTGCCGATGGTGGCGGGCGGCGACCCGTACGCGGAGTGCACCACCGGCAACGACGTGGTCAAGGGCCCGGTCACCGTGCAGCGGCTGGACCGGGCCGACGGAACGGCGCACAAGCTCGCGACGCTGCCGGCGGGCGCGACGGGCCTCGGCGCTTACGACGGCCAACTGCTCTACGCGGTCTCCGGGGCGCTGCTGCACCTCGACCCGGACACCGGCGCCGTACGCCGGCAGAAGCTGGAGCGCGAGGTGAGCGGGACGCCGGCGCTGCTGGACGGCACCGTGTACTTCACCGGGACGAACGGCACCGTCACCGCCGTGTCCGCCGCCACCGGCAAGCAGCTGTGGCAGCAGGCGACCGGCCTGGAGAACCTGTCGGCGCCGGTGCTGTCGGCGGCGTACGGGCGGCTGTACTTCGCCACCCGGATCGGCAGTGTGCTGGCCCTGGACCGGGACGGCGGCACGGAGTTGTGGCGTACGGCCGCGCTCGACAGCACCGGGGCGGAGGACGAGGACTGGCCGGTCGGCGTGCTCCTGGTCAAGGACGCGATCGTGACGATGGCCGGGCTCACCGCCTTCTCGGTGAGCCCGGACCAGCCGTCCGTCACCACGTGAGGGCGTCGCTGCGCGAGACCTGCCAGTAGGTGACCCGCGCCGAGTCGTCCTCGACGTAGAGCGAACCGCCGGGCAGGGGTATCTGCACCTCGGTCTGGTCGCCGCCGTCCTCTGCGGTCAGCATGACCAGGCCGAAGGTGGTGGCCTTGTGGCCGCTGTCGGCGCCGCTGCCGTCGGTGGACGCGGTCGTCACGCCCGCGTACGCGGTGGCGCCGGGGGCGAGGGTCACCACGGCGTTCGGGTTGCTCTCCTCGACCGGCTCCACGGGCTCCTCCCGGTCGGCGGTGAACCTCATGTACGGGAACTCGTACAGGACGCAGGTGCGCGAGCCCTTGTTGACCGCCTCGATGACCAGGTGATTGACCGGGCTGGACACCTTGCTGACCACCACGGTCAGGAGATCCTTCGTGCAGTCCACCGAACTCGCCCCCTCGGACGGGCTGGGCGAGAGCGAGGCCGCAGGCGACGGCGAGGACGAGGCCTCAGGCGAGGAGGAAGGAGAAGACGAAGGCGAAGGCGAGGGCGAGGGCGAGGCCACGGGGCTCGGGGTCGCGGGCGAACCAGCACCAGTGCCGCAGGCGGTCAGGGCCAAGGCCGCGGCGACGACGAGAACGGACACCGGTCGGTCGATACGCAAGGCAGGGGCCTTCCACATGCGCTGTCGCTGTCGCTTTCGATCAGCTTCTGACCCCCGCGATGATCCTGGCGGGACCTCACAGACGGATGACAGCTCCATTCCAGATGCAGCACGGCCCGCCCCAATTCCTCATACCCCGGCGTCGAGTTGGTCGGCCAGGCAGGCGAGGTAGAGGGCGGTCGTGGTGGGCTGGGCGCGCAGCGAGTGGCCGGCGAGCTGCTCGATCTTGTTCATGCGGTAGACGATGGTGTTGCGGTGGATGTGCAGGGCCTCGGCGGTCCGTACGAGGCTGAAGCCGCTCTCGTACCAGGCGATGACCGTGGCCCGGATCACCGGCCAGTCCGGCTGCGCGTGCAGGGCGGCGGCGGTGCGGGCGCGCAGCCGCGTGCGGGCGGGCTGGCCTGCGGCGGCGAGGAACTGGTGGACGCGGAGTCCGCCGATGAGGTGCACCGAGCCTCCGCCGGAGCCCGAGCCGGAGTCGGAGTTCAGGCGGGCGCCGAGGCGCAGCGCGTCACGGGCGTCCTGGTAGGAGTCGTGGAGGCCGTCGACGGAAGCGGCGGGCTCGCCGATGCCGACGCGGGCGCCGAGGGTGTCGACGACCCGGCGGCAGGCGGTCGTGACGGAGTCCACCGGCCGCCGCTCGGGGAACCGGTGCAGCACGCCGATCCAGCCGGGGGCGGTGCTCGCGACGATGTCCTGGGGATCCGCGAAGACCTCGCCCACGGTGCGGAGCAGTTCGGAGCGGCCCAGCGCGCGGGCGGTGTCGGGGGCGGTCATCTCGATGGCGATCGCGATCCGCCGTACGCGCAGGTCGAAGCCCAGCTCGGCGGCGCGGGAGTTGATGAACTCGCCCTCGATGACCTGGGGATCGTACGAGGCGATGTCGGCGAGCACCTTCTCGGCGGCGCGTTCCGCGAGCAGGCGCGAGCGCAGCATCACCGACTCGCGGAGCAGGATCTCCGTCTGGCGTTTCACCAGCAGCCCGAACCGGCCGACCTGGCGGGGCGTTCCGGTGATCCCGACCGTGCCCACCGCCCGCCCGTCCATGACCAGCGGCAGCGTGATCCCCGGCCGTACCCCGCGCAGCTGCTGGGCCTGCAACGCGGTGTGGGCGGAGGGTTCCTGAGTGCGCATCACCTCCACCGAGGCCTCGTGGAAGGACCCGACGCGGCTGCTGTCGCCGCTGCCGATGACCATGCCCGCGTCGTCGGTGATGAGCACGTTGAAGCCGATCACCGCCGAGGTGTCCCCGGCGATCTCCTGCGCGAGTGAGGGGCTCAGCATGGTACGCACCGTACAGTCCAGGGCTCGCTGGAAGCGGCAAGTTCGTACGGAGTGACCAGTGACGGGCCTCGGAGCGGCCCCTACGGTAAGGGCGCATATCTCCTCCCGCCGCAGGCACAGCGCGGTGAACGGCGGGCCCTGCATCCTCCGCACGGAAGGCTCGAAGCCGATGACCCGTGTACGTGTCCAGGTACGTTCCCTCCTCGCCCTCGTCCCCGCGATGCTGCTGCCGCTGACCGCCTGCGGCTCCGGCGGCGACGACGCCCCGAAGAACGTCTCCGCCAGCACTGCCGCGCTCGGCACGATCACGCCCGGCGTGCTGAAGGTGGCCGTCGAGCCGTACGCCCCCTACACCACCGTCAAGGACGGGAAGATCGTCGGGCTGGACGGCGACATCATCAACTACGCCGCCAAGAAGCTCGGGCTGAAGGTCGTCCCCGACGTGACGGACTTCGCGGGCATGCTCGCCGGTGTGCAGTCCCGCCGGGACGACATCACCGTCGGCGGGGTCGCCTGGACCGCCGAACGGCAGAAGCAGGGCCTGTTCACCGACCCGCCGTACTACTCGCCCCCGGCGATGGCGGTCCGCTCGGGCAAGTCGTACTCGACGGTCGACGACCTGAAGGGCCTCAGCCTCGGCACGGTGACGGGCTATGTCTGGGTGAAGTCCATCCAGGCCGTCCCCGGCGCCGAACTGCACTCCTACCCCAACGCGAACGGCGTCTTCGACGACCTCGGCGCGGGCCGGATCGACGTCGGCTTCCTGGACCCGCTGCTGATCATCGCCGCCCAGAAGGCCCGGCCCGAGCTGAAGATCCAGACCCAGTACCTGACCCCGCCGACCGCCGCGCAGGTCAAGGCGAAGCCCGCGTACGAGTACTTCCGCCCGTACCAGACCGGCTTCTACCTGCCCAAGCAGGCCACGAAGCTGGAGAAGGCGATCTCCGCGCAGATCGACGCGATGTACGCGAACGGCGAGCTGGCGAAACTGATCACGAAGTGGGGCGGCGACCCGCAGCAGTTCCTGGTCCCCGCGTCCGATGTCGCCACCGCCCGCAGGGGCGTGGACCGGCCGGCCGGCTGGACGCCGCCGTCCATCGCGAAGTGACGGGGTGACCACATGACCCTGTGTTCCGGCATGTTCCAGGTCCCCTGGTCCGACTACCGTTCCGATCTGCTGCACGCCCTGCTGCGCACACTGTCCTTCACGGCCGTGAGCTTCGCGGGCGCCGTCGCCCTCGGCCTGGTCGTGGCCCTGCTGCGGCTCAGCCGCCCGTGGCCGCTGCGGGCCCTGGCCGCCACGTACACCGAGGTCTTCAAGAACATCCCGCTGCTGGCGATCATCTTCCTGACCTACTTCGGCCTGGCTTCGGCCGGCATCCGGCTGGACGTCTTCTCCGCCGGCTGCCTCAGCCTGGTGGTCTTCTACGCCGCCTACCTCTCGGAGACCTTCCGGGCCGCGATCAGCGGGGTGCACCAGGGCCAGACCGAGGCCGGCGAGGCGCTGGGCCTGGGGCGGGCGGGCATCTTCACGCATGTGGTGTTCCCGCAGGCGCTGCGGCTGGCGCTGCCCGGCACGAACACGATGCTGGTCGACCTCCTCAAATCCACCTCCCTCCTGGTCACGATCTCCGCCGCCGAGCTGATGTCGCAGGGCCAGCTCATCGCGTCGTCCACCTTCCGCGCGCTGGAGGTCTACCTGGTCATCTCGGCGGTCTACTTCGCCGTCTGCTACCCGCTGTCGCAACTGCTGCTCGCGCTGGAGCGCCGGGTACGGGCCGGTGTGCCGCTGTCCCCGGGGCGGCGACGGCGGCTGCGGATCGCCCGCGAACTGCTCGAACAGCCCCGCGAGAAGGAGGTCACGGTATGACCGGGCCAGTGACGTCCGTCGTGCGGATCGACGGCCTCAGCAAGTCCTTCGACGGCCGCAAGGTGCTCGACGGCGTACGCCTGGAGGTCGGGCGCAGCCGCATCGTCAGCGTCATCGGCCAGAGCGGCGGCGGCAAGACGACCCTGCTGCGCTGCGTCAACCTGCTGGAGCGCCCCGACGGCGGCACCATCGAGATCGCCGGGGACGTGGTGCACCAGGGCGGCCGTACGGTCTGCCGCGACCTGGCGCGGCTGCGCCGCACGGTCGGCATGGTCTTCCAGCGCTTCCACCTCTTCCCGCACCTCACCGCGATCGAGAACGTCGTCCTCGCCCAGCGCAAGGCCGGTGTGCCCGAACGCGAGGCCCTGGAGCGGGCCGCCGGGCTGCTCCGCCGGGTCGGGCTGGCCCATCGCGGGCTCGCCTTCCCCGAGCAGATGTCCGGCGGCGAGCAGCAGCGCGTCGCCATCGCCCGGGCGCTGGCGCTGAAACCGGAGGTGCTGCTCTTCGACGAGCCCACCTCATCCCTGGACCCGGAATCCACCCGCGAGGTGCTGCGCGTCATGCGCGAACTCGCCGCCGACGGAATGACGATGATGCTGGTCACCCATGAACTGCCCTTCGCCCGCGAGGTGTCCGACCACGTCGTCTTCGTCGACGGCGGCCGGATCGTCGAGGAGGGCGCCCCGGACGAGGTCCTGGGCGATCCTTCGCAGGCCCGCACCCGCGAGTTCCTGACCTCGTACGCGAGCCAGGGCGGCGGCCGGTGAGCGACGCACCCGTGGTCGTCGTCGGCGGCGGTGTCGTCGGGCTCTGCACGGCCTACTACCTGGCCCGCGCGGGCCGCGCCGTGGAGATCGTCGAGCGGCGCGCGATCGGCTCCGGCGCCTCGCGCGGCAACGCCGGCTGGGTCTGCCTCAGCCACTCCGCCCCCGTCCCGTCCCCCGGCGTACTGCGCTACGCCCTGAAGTCGCTCGGCCGGCCCGACTCGCCGCTGTATCTGCGGCCGCTGCCCGACCCGGCGTTCGCGCGCTGGCTGTGGCGCTTCTGGCGCAGCAGCACTCCGGCCTCCTTCCGGCGGGGTTACGCGGCCGTCGCCGAGCTCAACCGCGACACCTTCGAGCTGTTCGACGGCCTGCGCGACGCCGGGATCGACACCACCCTCACCCGCCCCGGCATGGTGCACGCCTTCCTCTCCGCCGCCGGGGCCCGCCACCACCTCGCCGTACAGCGGGAGATGGCCGAGGGCCGCTATCCGCTGCCGGACGACATCGCGACGGGGCCGCAGGCCCGTCTGCTGGACGGCGCCCTGTCGTCCCGGGTGCGGGCCGGTTACCTGGTCGAGGGGGAGGGCGTGGTGGACCCGGAGGCCTTCGCACGGGCTCTCGGGGCGGCCCTCACCGCCGAGGGGGTGAAGATCCACGAGAACTCCGACGCCACGGGCTTCCGTCACGAGGGCGGCCGGATCGCCGCTCTGCGTACCGCGCAGGGCGAGATCCCCTGCTCGGCCGTGGTCGTCGCGGCCGGCACCCGCTCCACCGCGCTGCTGGGCGAACTCGGGCAGCCCCTGCCGCTCCAGGCGGGCAAGGGCTACAGCTTCTCCGTCGACCTGGATCCCGCGCCCCGGCACACCCTCTACTTCGGCGAACGCCGGACCGTCGCCTCACCCATCGGCGCCACCACCCGCATCGCCGGGACCATGGAGCTGAGCGGCAACAACAACCGCCTCGACTGGCGCCGCGTCGTCGCCGTCGCCCGCGCCAGCCGCCACTACCTCGGCCCCTGGTTCGACGACCCCGACGACCTCGTCACCCTCATCCGCGACCCCTGGGTCGGCGGCCGCCCCTTCCTCCCCGACGGCCTCCCCGTCATCGACCGCGTCCCCGGCCAGCCCAACGCCTACGCGGCCACCGGCCACGGCATGCTCGGCGTCACCCTCGGCCCCGTCACCGGCCGCCATCTCGCCGACTACCTCGTCACCGGCCGCCGCCCGGAAGCCCTCGCCCCCTTCGGCTTCGCCCGGCTAGGACGTTAGGATGCCCGCCGGTCCCGCTCCCAGGTCGCGCTGTCCGGAGGTGTGTGATGGCTACCGCTGTCTTCCCCGAGGCTCCCGTTCCGCCCGCCGAACTGGACCGCGCGCTGCGGCCGTTCGGGGCGTCGACGATGCTGCCCGGCGAGGCGTACACGTCGCAGGCGGTGCTCGGCTGGGAGCGGCGGCATCTGTTCGCCGGGACATGGAGCTGCCTGGGCCGCACGGACGAGCTGTTCGGCGAAGGCGTCACTCAACATGCCCTGGTCGTGGGCGACATACCGGTGCTGCTGACCCGCGAGGGGACCCTCGACGGGACCGGCGGCGCGGTCCGGGCATTCGCGAACACCTGCCGGCACCGGGGGCACGAGCTACTGCCGGAGGGCGGAACGGGCAGCCGGGAGATCGTGCCGTGCCCGTACCACGCGTGGGCCTACGGGCTGGACGGCGGGCTGCGCAGGGCGCCCGGTTTCCAGGAGGTGCCGTCGTTCGAGCGGCAGGCGCACGGGCTGGTGGAGCTGCCGGCCGTGGAGTGGCACGGCTGGGTGCTGGCCAACGCGAGCGGGGACGCGGCACCGTTCAGTGAACACCTGGGCGGGATGGGGCCGTTGGTGGCTCCGTACGCACCCGAGCGGCTCAGGCCCGCCGCGCGGCACGAGTACACGGTGCGGGCGAACTGGAAGGTGATCGTCGAGAACTACCACGAGTGCTACCACTGCCCCCTGATCCACCCGGAGCTGTGCGCGGTGTCGCCGCCCACCAGCGGCGACAACTACGACCTGCCGGGCGCCTGGGTGGGCGGGTCCATGGACCTGCGCGAGGACGCGGAGACGATGTCGCTGACGGGCCGCTCCGGCGGACGCTTCATCGAGGGAATCGAGGGAATCGAGGGACCGGACCGGCGCAAGGTGCTGTATCTCGGGCTGTTCCCGAACCTGTTGCTCTCCCTGCACCCCGACTACGTCATGGCCCACCGGCTCGTCCCGGAGGCGCCGGACCGCACCCGGGTCACCTGTTCCTGGTACGTGCCCGAGGGCGTGGCCGACGCCTCGTACGCCGTGGAGTTCTGGGACCGCACCAACCGCCAGGACTGGGCCGCCTGCGAGTCCGTGCAACGCGGCCTGACCTCGCCGCATTTCCGGCCCGGGCCGTTCGCCCCGAACGAGGACGCCGTGCACCGCTGGGTCCGGATGGTCGGCCGCGCCTACCGGGGCACGCCGCCGTGGGAGCCGCTTGGCTAGCGCCTGGTCCGGTGCATGTTCGCGGGTTGCGCAGCCCGCCGGCTGCGCTTTGTCCTCAATCGCCGGACGGGCTGAATCCGCGCTACGCGTGAACCGCGTCCATGAAGGCCCTCGCCCGGCGGGTGATGCCGGTCCAGTCGGCGGCGGCGACAGCGGCGGGCGGTACGACCTCGGAACCGGCGCAGACCGCGCGGGCTCCGGCGGCCAGGAAGGCGGCGGCGTTGGTCGCGTTGACCCCGCCGGAGGCCACGAGGGGGACGCCGGGGTAGGGGCCGGAGAGGTCCTTGAAGTAGCGGGGGCCGAGGGCGTGGGCGGGGAAGATCTTCACGGCGGTGGCGCCGAGGTCGAGGGCGTCGGCGACCTCGGTGGGGGTGAGGGCGCCCATGACGACCGGCACGCCCGCCTCGGCGGCGGCCTCGGCGACGGCCGGGCGGCAGCCGGGGGTGACCAGGTACGTGGCGCCCGCGTCGACGGCCTCGCGGGCCTGGGCGGCGGTCATGACCGTGCCGGCGCCGATGCGGCAGGCGCCGCCGGCCCCGGCCGCTTGCCGTATATGGGCGGCCACGCCGGGCGTGGTGAAGGTGAACTCGACCCATCGGATGCCGCCTTCGGCCAGCGCGGCGCAGAGCGCGGACGCGTCGGGGATCACGGGGGCCCTGACCACGGCGATGACGCGGTCGGCGGTCAGGTCGGTCAGGGCGCTGCTGCTCACGTCCGTGGGAGTCCTTGTCACGAGAGGCGGAGGGCGGACCAGGCCGCGTCGTCGAGCGCCAGCCGGGCGTCGAGTTCGGGGCGGGGCGGGACGGTGGGGGTGTCCTCGCGGGTACGCAGGGTGGCGGCGGCTATGAGGTGGCCCAGGCGCAGGCGACCGGCGGCGTCGCGGTCCTCCAGCAGCCCGGCGAGGTAGCCGGCGGCGAAGGCGTCGCCCGCACCGACGCGTTCGAGAACCTCGGATTCGGGGGTGGGCGCGAAGACCGTGCCGTCGGCGGCGTACGAGGTCGCTCCGTGCCCGGCGTCCTTGACGACGAGCAGCGGGCCGGGGCCGGCGCCGGCGCCGATCAGGTCGCGGATCTCGTCCGGCTTGCGGGTGCCCCACAGCGCCTCGGCCTCGTCGCGGCCGACGAACACGATGTCCGCCGCCCGGGCCAGCGCCAGCAGGGACGTGGCCGCCGTGTCGGAGGGCCGCTGCCGCCACAGGGCGGGGCGGTGGTTGACGTCGAAGGAGACGGCCGGGCCGGGGACGGTCCGCCGGACGACGAGTTCCTGGAGGAGCTCCATGCAGCTGTCCGACAGGGCGGCCGTGATCCCCGACAGGTGCAGCACGCGGGCCCGGCCCAGCAGCGGCAGCCGGCCCAGCTCCGGGCCCATCCGCGAGGCGGCGGAGCCCCGGCGGTAGTAGTGGGTGCCGGTGCGGTCCGGACCCGGGTCCTTGAAGTAGACGCCGGTCTGCCGCACCGGGTCCACCTCGACCGCGCTCACGTCGACCCCGCGCGCCCCGAGGTCCGCCAGGACCCGCCGCCCGAAGGGGTCGTCGCCGACCCGGCCGAGCCAGGCCGCCCGGTGGCCCAGCGCGGCCAGGCCGCAGGCCACGTTGGACTCCGCGCCTCCCACGGCCAGGGCCAGCGACGGCTGCTCGGCCAGCGGCCGGGGGTCGGTCGGGCTGAGCATCGCCATGGTCTCGCCGACGCACACGACCTCGGCTCCGGAGCCGGGCGGGGGCAGGATGGACACGTAGGGGTTCCTTAAGAGGCCGCGCGGATGGGTGGGGTGGAGGAAGGAGCGGGGTGAGGGGCAAGCCTGGCAAGGCGGAGGAGGGAGGCGCAGCGGAGCTGCGGCGACCGACGACAACGCCGCCAGGCGCCGCCCATCGCCCCGCGACGCCGCCCCACCCATCCGCGCGGCCTCTGGGCCGGTACGGATGCGGGTGCGGGGAGCCGTCGGCAAGGCCTACGTCTCCAGGACCCGGTGCAGGAACTGCTGGGTGCGCGCCTCGGCCGGGCTGCCGAAGACCCGCTCGGGCGGGCCCTGTTCGAGGACGACGCCGCCGTCCATGAAGACCACGCGGTCGGCGGTGTCCCGCGCGAAGCGCATCTCATGGGTGACGACGACCATGGTCATGCCGTCCTCGGCCAGGGAGCGCATGACGCCGGTGACCTCGCCGACCAGTTCGGGGTCGAGGGCGGAGGTGGGCTCGTCGAAGAACATGACGGCCGGGTCCATGGCCAGCGCCCGGGCGATGGCGACGCGCTGCTGCTGGCCGCCGGACAGCTGCGCCGGGTACGAGCCGGCCTTGTCGGCAAGCCCGACCCGGGCCAGGGCGGCGTGGCCGCGCTCCTCGGCGTCCTTGCGGGAGAGCTTCCGGACCTTGAGCAGGGCGAGGGTGACGTTGCCGAGCGCGGTCCGGTGCGGGAAGAGGTTGAACTGCTGGAAGACCATGCCGACATGGCCGAAGATCTCCGGGGCGCGCTTGCGGTCGTGCAGGGGGATGCCGTTGACCCACACCTCACCGCTGTCGGCCCGCTCCAGGTCGCACATGATCCGCAGCAGCGTGCTCTTGCCGGAGCCGCTGGCGCCGATGAGGACCACGACCTCCCCGGACTCCACGTTTATGTCGACGCCCTTGAGGACCTCCAGCGCCCCGAAGCGCTTGTGCACCGCTGTCGTGGTGATCGTCATGCGGTCACGGCCTTTCGTTCCATCCGCCGGACGACGAGCGACAGCGGGTAGCAGATGACGAAGTACAGGACGGCGACGGCGAAGTAGGCCGTGGCCGGATCCCCCACGCGGTCGATGACGGCCTGGCCCTGGCGGACCAGCTCGACGTAGCCGATCACCACCGCGATCGAGGTGTCCTTGATCAGCGAGAGGTACTGGCCGACCAGCGGCGGCAGCACGATCGCCCTGGTCTGCGGCAGGATCACCGAGAAGAACGTCTGGATCCGGGTCAGCCCCAGCACCCGCGAGGCCTCCCACTGTCCTTGGGGCACCGCCTCGATGCCGGCCCGGAAGATCTCCGCGATGTACGCGCCCTGGTAGAGGGTGAGCGCGAGCAGCGCCGCGCCGAAGATCGTGATGGCCCCGATGCCCAGATAGGCCGCACCGAAGTAGATGAACAGCATCTGGATCAGCAGCGGTGTCCCCCGGAAGACCTCCAGGTACGCCCGTGCGATCTGGGCGACCACCGGGATGCGGCTGGTGCGCAGGGCCGCGACGAGCAGCCCGAGGAGCGTGCCCGTGGCGATGGCCGCGGCCGAGAGCCGGACGGTCGCCCACAGACCTGCGGCGAAGAGCTCGTGGTTGGACCAGATGACGGACCAGTTCATCGCGCCGCCTCCTTGTGCTTGAACGCGATCCGTCCGAGCCCCGCCGCGGCCAGCGCGACGAGGTTGGTCAGCACCAGATAGAGCACGGCCGCGATGCCGAAGACCTGGACGGTGAGCAGGCTGCGGGCGTTGATCACCATGGCGGTGCCGGTCAGCTCGGGTACCGAGATCGCGGACAGCAGCGACGAGCCCAGGATGATCTGGACCAGCTGGTTGACCACGGCCGGGTAGACATTGCGCAGCGCCTGCGGCAGCACGACGTACGCGAAGGTGTGGAAGGGGCCGATGGCCAGTACCCGGGCCGCTTCGCGCTGGCCCACCGGCACGGCCTGGATGCCGGCCCGGAAGATCTCGGTGAGGTACGCGCCGACGTTGACGCTCAGCGCGAGCACGCCGGCCTGGACGGGACTGAGCCGCACTCCGGCGGAGGGCAGGGCGAAGTAGGCGACGAACATCTGCAGCAGGACGGGGGTGTTGCGGATGACCTCGACATAGACGGCGGCCGGTGCGCGCAGCACGGCGTACCGCGACCGGCGGGCCAGCGCGCCGAGCAGGCCGAAGGCGGCGGCGAGGGCGAAGGCGGCGAGCGAGAGCTTAAGGGTCAGCCAGGCCGCGCTGAGGTAGGTGGGCCAGTCCTGGAGGGCGTAGGACCAGTCGGTCCAGTCGGCGAACATGTGACTCCTCCGGGCGGGCGGCGTGTGCGGGCCGCCGCCCGACGCGACTCAGTAGGACGGGTTGAGCGGGAACGGGCGCTCGACGCCGAACCACTTCTTGTACAGGGCGGCGCTCTCGCCGGAGGTGTTGAAGCCGCGCAGCCAGGTGTTGACCCACTGCAGCCAGGTCGCGTCGCCCGACCGGACGCCGATGCCGTTGTATTCGAGCGGCACCACGGAGTCCTTGGTGACCTTGAGCGAGGTGTCCAGCTTGGCCTGGTAGTTGAGGAAGTTGGAGTCCTCGACCATCGCGTCCGCCTGGCCCTGCTTGACCGCGAGCACCGCGGCCGAGGAGGTGTCGTACTCCTGGATCTTCGCCTTGGGGTTGCCCGCCTTCACGGCGTCGCCGTTGGTGGAGCCCTTGGTGACGGCCACGGTCTTGCCGGTCAGGTCCCCGATACCGGAGATGCCGCTGGACTTCTTCGTGAGCATGGTCTCGCCCGCGACGATGTACGGATCGCTGAAGGAGACCTGCTTGGCCCGCTCGGCGGTGATGGTGAAGTTGCAGACCACCGCGTCGACCTTGTCGGTCTGCAGGTTCGGGATGCGGTTGGCGGAAGTGGTGTCGACGATCTTGACCTTGACCCCGAGGGCCGTGGCCATGGCCTTGGCCACGTCGACGTCATAGCCCTGGGGCTGGTTGCTCTTGTCCAGCGACCCGAAAGGGGGGAAAGTAAGACAGCTCGCGACATTCAGGGTGCCGCTCTTGATGACCTTCTGCAGCGTCGAGGACTGCTGCGAGGCCGAATTCGAGCCGGTGGCGGTGGACGAGCAGGCGGTGAGCGAGGCGGCGGCGGCCACGCCGGCACCTATGACGACGAGGGATCTGGCACGGCGACGGCGTCCCATCATGGGGATTCCCTTCCGGGGGTGGAGCGGGGCGAGTTGTTGTGCGATGCAAAACCTGATTCCACTTAGCGCTGCGCGTTGGGCGAGACGCTAACCTCGATCCCGTTCAGCGGTCAATGACCGATTTCATTACGTGACATTTGATTTTGCGATGCAGAACGCTACGATGCTCGGCATGTCCCAGCCCGACCCCGCCGCCACAGCCGCCGCTGCCGCTGCCGCAGACCGGCGCAACGCCTCGTCGTCCCTGCGGCGCGCGCTCTCCATCCTCATGTTCCTGGCCGAGGACGGCGGCCACCCCGTCGGTGTCACCCTCACCGAGCTCGCCACCGGCCTCGGGCTCAGCAAGAGCACCGTGCTGCGCCTGGCCGCCCCGCTCCGCGAGGCCCGCCTCGTCGACCAGGACGCCGAGAGCGGCCGCTACCGCCTCGGCCCGCAGAACGCCCTCCTCGGCCAGGTCTACCTGGAGCGCCTCGACGTACGCCGGGTCGCCTCCCCGCTCCTCCAGCAACTCGCCGAGGAGGTGGGCGAAACCGTGCACCTGCTGACCTTCGACGCCCCCGAGATCGTCTACATCGACAAGGTCGAGAGCCCCCAGCCCGTACGCATGCACTCCCGCATCGGCAGCCGCCAGCCCGCCTACTGCACCGCCACCGGCAAGGCCTTCCTCGCCCACGCCACCGAGGATGTCGTCGACCTGGTCATCGCCGCCGGCATGCCCGCCCGCACCGAATACACCATCACCTCCCCCGACCGGCTGCGCGCCGACCTCGCCCTCATACGCCAACGCGGCTACGCCATCGACGACATCGAGAACGAGCACGACATCCGCTGCGCCGCCGCCCCGGTCTTCGACCACGCCGGCGTCGTCACCACCGCCGTCTCCGTCTCCGGCCCCGCCTCCCGCATCACCCACGAACGCCTCCCCGGGATCGGCGCCCTCCTCACCGCCGCCACCAAGGCCATCACCGAGCAACTCGGGGGATCCGTCCCGCCGTTGGGCTGACCGGCCCCTCTGAGGACTCAGCTGTCAGTGGCGGGCGGTAATCTGCGCTCAGCTTCTTTCACACGCCCCTCACAGGGAGCACCATGCACTTCAAGCAGGTCGCGTTCACGACGGCCATATCCGTCGTCGTGGGCCTCACCGGTGTCGACGCGATGGCGGCCGACACCACAGCCGCGCTGCCGCTGTCCCACTACTCGCACATGGTGGTCGACGCCGCGCACCAGCACATCTTCTTCAGCGAGGGCAAGGGCTCGGCCGGCATCCTGGTGACCGACCTGTCGGGCGACACGGTCACCACCATCGCGGACGAGGCCGGCGCGACCGGCCTCGCGCTGTCCGCCGACGGCAGCACGGTCTATGCCGCGCTCGCGGACGGCGACGCGATCGCCGCCATCGACAGCTCCTCGCTCACCGAGTCGGCCCGCTACCCGACCGGCGCCGGCACCGCGCCGGTCTCCGTCACCGTCGCCGGAGGCAAGCTCTGGTACGGCTACACCGACGGTGACGCGGGCGGCATCGGCGCCGTGGACCTGAGCGCCGCCGCCCCCGCCGCCGCGCCCCAACCGGGCCTGTCCCACTGGGCCGTGGCCCCGCTGCTCGCCTCGGCCCACGGCATCCTCGCGGCCGAGGAGCCCGAGGGTAACCAGAGCCATGTGGCCACCTTCGACCTCTCCTCCGGCACGGCCTCGGCCGAGGCCGACACCTACGTCGCCGGCGGCGGTACGGCGACGGGGCTCCAGGTCTCACCGGACGGCAGCAGGGTGTGGATCGCCGCACCGCAGGACGCCGCCGTGCGCGCCTTCCGGACCTCGGACCTCCTCTCGCCCGACCCCTCCGCTCCGTACATCTACTGGAGCGGCGGAAGTGGCTCCGGCCCGAACTCCCTGGCCATCGCTCCTGACGGGACCACCGCGCTGGGCAGCGGGACCAGTTCCGGCGCGGACGCGTTCGTGTACTACGGCGCCAACCTCGCCATGAACAGCGAGGACTTCACGCCGGACAGCCTGGTGCCGGACGGCCTGGCCTTCGGGTCCGACGGCCTCGGCCTCTACGCCGTCACGCGGGACGCGTCGGGCGCGTACACCCTCCACGACGTGACCGACCTGCGGGTGGCTGACACCCAGCCGACCCTCACCCACCCCCAGTACGCGGTCCCCACCCAGCAGTTCCAGGTCACCGGCTCCCTCACCACCAAGGGCTCGATCCCGGCCGGCGCCTCACTCCAGGTGAGCCGCGACGGGACCGCGCTGCCCGACGCCACGGTCGCCGCGGACGGATCGTTCGCCTTCACCGACACCCGGCCGGACGTGGGAGCGTACGACTACCAGGTGTCCTTCGCGGGTGACGCCACGCACCACGCCTCGACCGGCTCGCTCACGGTGCACGTGGCCAAGCTGCCGACCGGCGTCTGGGCCGGGGACATCAGCTCGGCCAAGCCCGGGTCCGTGGTGATCAGCGGCACCCTGTCGACCTCGCTCCTCTTCGGCAGCATCCCCGAGGGCACCACGGTCCAGGTGACTCGCACCAACGAGGACACCCACGAGACCGTGACCCTGCCGTCCGTCACCGTCACCCCCACCACCAACGGCTCCGCCGACTTCACCGTCACCGACGCCCCGGGCACCACGGGCTGGTTCACGTACGAGGTGTCCTACGCGGGCGACGCCACCCACGAGGCCTCCCTCGACGACGCGAGCCTGATGGTCGGCCCGTACGCCACCGCACTGACGCTGACCGCCCCGGCCACCGCCGCGCGCGGCGGCACCGTGAAGATCACCGGCACCCTCACCGAAGGCCCGTACCCGAGCGGCCAGCAGGTCACCGTTGCCCGCACCGACCTGGCCAACCCGAGCACGCCCGTCCAGTGGACCGTCCCGCTCGGCACCGACGGCTCCATCGCCTTCCAGGACACCCCGCAGATCGGCGGCGCCAACACCTACACCGTCACCTACCCGGGCGACGCCACCCGCTCGACCTCCACCGCGTCCGCGACCGTCAAGGTCTCCCGCGCCGCCACCAAGCTCTCCGTCACCACCGACGCCGCCTCGTACGCCTACGGCGCTACCGCCAAGGTCACCGCCCACCTCGGCACGACATACAACGGCCGCTACGTCTCGATCTACGCCCAGCCCACCGGCGACGCGAAGACCCTGCTCATGACCGCCAAGGTGAACAGCCACGGCGACCTGCCGTTCACCTACAAGCTCAGCCACAACACCACCTTCACCGCGGCGTTCGCCGGCGACTACCGCTACGGCCCCGCCACCGCCACCCGGGCCGTCACGGACCACGTCAAGGTGGCCGAAAGCCTCAGCGGTTACTACACCAGCACCCACTACGGCAGCACCCTCTACCGGGTCTACCACCACACCGCCAAGCCGACGATCAACGTGACCGTCACCCCCAACAAGTCCGACCAGTGCGTGCGCTACCAGGCCCAGCGGTACTACAGCGGGGCCTGGCACACCCTGACCACCTCGGGCTGCTTCCACCTCACCGCCAAGAGCACCGGCTCCGGGCAGCTCACGCTCACCAACGCCGTCGGCCAGAAGTTCCGCATGCGCGCCGAGTACGTCCACAGCTCCTGGGACACCACCAACATCAGCACCTGGGGCGGTTGGCAGTACTTCACCGTCAGGAAGTGACGTCGACGCCTACGCCACGTCGTCCAGGGGCCGCAGTTCGTCGGCGTAGCTGACCGAGAGCCGGCGCAGCACGCCGTCGTCGATGGAGTACTGGCCGAGCCGCCACAGAGGCGGGGAGTAGGCGTGGATGGAGACGCTCTCGTCGGTGGCGCCGACGAGGCGGTGGATGTGCTCGGGCCCGAAGCAGAAGGACACGCCCTCGGGGACGACGGTCTCCAGGTGGGCGCCGCCGATGCGGGGGTTGCACTCCTTCAGAGCACCGCCGACGACACGGACGGCGCCGGAGGAGATGTCGTGGTCGTGCCAGCCGGTGTCGTTCTCGGGGGTCCAGCAGAGCAGCCAGACGTCGACGTACTCGTCCCGGTGGAGGGAGACGTAGTGCCGGTTCTCGCTGGAGTAGGCGACGTGATGGCGCCAGAGATCGGGGCGCTCGGCCAGGGTGTCGACGAGGTCCCGCAGTTCCTGCTTGCCGAGGCACTGCTCGGGCAGGGCTTCCCAGGGCATGAGGCGGTCATTCCTTTCAGGTGCCGGTGAGCAGGCGCCGGGGGTTGGCGACGCGGAGGGCATGGGTGGCGGCCGGGCCGAGACCGAAGCCGGCTGGGTGCGGGGGCTCGGCGTAGGGGCGGTCCGAGCCCTGGAGGACCAGGTCGATGCCGAGGACGCGGACGATCCCGTCGACGGCACGGGGACCGTAGGACGAGGTCTCGACGAAGGCGTACGGATCCACCTCGCCCCGGCCGCCGCCCCGCGCGGCGAGGCGCTCGCCGTGGAGCGGGGCGAGCCCGGCCAGGAGGGCGAAGCAGACCCGGAGCCTGGGGTGGCGGGGGCGGCCGAAGGCGCGGAAGGCGTACCAGGCGGCGTGCATCTGGTGGACGTAGGGGACGAGGGCGGGCCACCACCCGGGTCCTGCGGCCGGGGAAGCGGACGCGGGACCCGGGTGGAGGAACAGGGGGAGCCCTCTGGCTTCGAGGACGTCGAGCAGAGGGGCGCAGCGGGCGTAACCGGCGGCGTCGGCAAGGGCGTTGGCGGGAAGCTGGAGACCGGCGAAGCCCCGGTCGAGCTCCTTGGCGGTGGCGGTGGGGTCGATCTCGCGGACGGATGCGGCGGCCCAGGCCTGGAAGGGGGCGGGGAGGGCGGCGGCACCGTCGTGGTAGGCGTCGAGGAGGGGCCGCGCCTGCTCGGGCGGCAGCCATTCGACGCCCAGCGGGGCGGACAGCGAGACCAGCACGCGAGCCAGGCCGTCATCAACAGCAAGCCCGGTGCGGGCGGCGAGGTCGTGGTCGGCGGGCCGGATCTCGCAGGGCGGCTCTCCGTCGAGGTACAGGGTCCAGCCGTCCCCGCCCAGGCAGGGCGGCTCGCGGCGGGCCCGCAGGGCCGCCAGGAAGGAGGGGGTCCAAAGGTGCTGATGAACGTCGACGGCGGTCACCGCGCTCCTTTCACTGAACCGCTTCACTGGACCGGTTCAGTGAACCGGTCCAGTAGCTGCGCTGTCAAGGCTGTCCCGACCAGAGGACCGGCCCCAGCGCCCTGCCCCCCTCAGAGGCCTCGCCGATGGGGCGCGCGGCGTCGCGGGGCGATGGGCGGCGCCTGGCGGCGTTGTCGTCGGTCGCCGCAGCTCCGCTGCGCCTCCCTCCTCCGCCTTGCCAGACTTGCCCCTCACCCCGCTCCTTCACCCGCGCTCCCCATCGGCGAGGCCTCTAAGGTTGTCCGGTGACCAGGAAGAGCAACCGCACGACCATTCGCGACGTGGCGAAGGCGACCGGCCTGTCGTCGTCGGCGGTCTCGTACGCCCTGCGCGGCATCCAGACCTCCGAGGAGACCCAGGAGCGCGTGCGCCGGGCGGCGGACGAACTGGGCTACGAGGCGCACCCCATCGCCCGCGCCCTGGCCAGCGGCCGGAGCGGCATGGTGGGCATGCTCTGCGGGTCACTGGAGGACTTCTGGCAGCAGACGCTCGCCGTCGGCATCGCCCGCGAACTGCTCGCCCGCGACCGCTACGCCCTGATCCTCGACGCGGGCGGCGACCCCGAGCGCGAGCTGGACCTGGCCCGGCGGCTGCGGGACCAGCGCGTGGACGGGCTGATCGTGCAGCCCCTGGACCCGTCCGCGCCCCTGTGGGCGGAGCTCGGCGACGACCTCCCCGTCGTGTCGATCGGCGACGCCCTGCACGGCGGCCAGTCCCGGGGCGAGGTCGTCTTCGACAACCGCCGCGGGGTCACCCTCGCCCTGGAGCACCTCCACGGGCTCGGCCACCGCCGCATCGCCGTCCTCACCTCCACCCAGGCCAGCACCCCCGACCGCCCCGCCGACGTCTACGTCCACTCCGAGGCCGCCCGGCTCGGGCTCACCGTCGCGGTCGTCGTCGCCCCGCAGGCCCTGGAAGCCGCCACCCAGGTCGCACACACCGCGCTGACCGCCGAACCCCGCCCCACCGCCGTCTTCTGCTTCTCCGACTCCATCGCCTACGGGGTCTACGCCGCCGCCCGCGAACTGGGCCTGGACGTACCCGGCGACGTCTCCGTCTGCGGCTACGACAGCCACCCGATGTCGGCCCTCCTCACACCCCCGCTCACCACCGTCGACTGGGACATCGACGGCACCGTCCACGCCGCCGTACGCGTCATGGTCGGCGCGATCGAAGGAAAGCCGCGCCGCCGCCGCATCGTCCACGAACCGACCCTGCGCCAACGCGATTCGACCGGCCCGGCTTAACCCCCACCAACCGTTCGCCGCGAGCGGGCGGAAGGGGACGGTGGAGGGATGCGCCCGGAAGCGACGAGAACCGGCCCACGGCAAGGACAAGGACAGCCCAAGGTTCGAGCGCTGAGGACGCAGTCCCGGCAGGCGGCCCCGACCCGACGCCAACAGCAGGCGCACACCGGCCGACCCAGCCCGTCCGGCGCTTGAGGACGGAACCAGCAACCCCGACAGGCGTCACCCAAGCAACCCGCCGACCCCCCGCCGAACCTCCGCCGACCCCAACACCGCCTCGCTCACCCGCTCCACATCCACCCCACACGGCCGGTCGTCGTCCAACGCAGGCACGACACCGCGAACCGCCCGGTGCAACAGCGCCGCCCCCCGCCCCAGCGAGGCCGGCGCCGCCAGGTCCACCGCCTGCGCCGCGGCCAGGGCCTCGACGGCGAGGAGCTGCCGCAGCCTGCCGAGCATCACCCTCAACCGCCGGGCCCCCAACGACGCGTTGGTCGAGTCGTCCTCGACCGTGTCCGCGCCGTAGCGGGGGTCGGTGCACACCGGCGCGGACAGGGAGCGGATCTCGGCGACGAGGGCCTGGGCGGTCTTGGCCAGGGGCGCGAAGCCCGAGCGCTCGGGGCCGTACGGCGAGAGGTTGGCGGGCAGTCCGCTGACGGCGGGGTTGAGCAGCCGCTGCATCCGCTCGGCGGAGAGCGCGGCCGTCTGGGCGAGGGCCAGCGCGAGGGTGTCGAAGGCCAGGGCCAGAACAGGGGTGTGGAAGTTGCCGGAGGACAGGATCTCGCCGCTGTCCGCCAGCACCACCGGGTTGTCACCGCTGCCGTTCAGCTCGGGCTCCAGCGCGGCCGTGGCGAAGTCGAGCGCCGCGTACAGCGAGCCATGGACCTGGGCCGCGCAGCGCAGGCTGATCGGGTCCTGGACCCGCCGCGCGCGCCGGTGGTCGGGCAGTTCGCCGCCGGCCAGCAGCGCGAGCAGTTCGCCCGCCGCCCTGGACTGCCCGGGCGCGGGGCGCAGCCGCAGCACCCGGGGGTCCAGCGGGCTGGTGTTGGCCCGGAAGCCCTCGTAGGTGAGTGCGACGACCGCCTGGGCCAGCGACGCGACAGCCCCGGCCTCCGCCACCGCCAGCGCACCGAGCCCCGCCGCCAGCGGGCTCGCGCTGCACAGCACGTGCCCGTCCTTGGGCCCGAGCACGGCCGGGGCCAGCCCGGCCCGCCGCAGCGCCTCCGCCCCGTCGAACACCTCGCCCTCGAACTCGGCGCGGCCCTCGCCCATCACGACCAGCCCGACATGGGCCATCTGAACCAGATCCGAGGCCCCGATCGACCCCACCTCGGGGATCACCGGGTGCACCCGCGCGTTGAGCAGCCCGACCAGCAGCCGTACGACCTCCGGCCGCACCCCGCTGCCCCCGCCCGCGATCCCGCTCACCCGGGCGAGCAGCGCGGCCCGCACGACCGGCACCGGCAGCGGGTCCCCGACCGCGTTGGCCCGGCCCCGGACCGTACGGGCGCTGAAGAGCGCCAGCTCCTCGCGCGGCAGCGCGTACGAGGAGCGGCTGCCCAGCCCCGTCGTGACGCCGTACGCGGGCACCTGGCGGTCGACCACGTCCTCGACGACGGCGCGGTCGCGCGCCAGCCGGGGCATCACCTCATCCGCGAGAACGACCCGGGCGCCGTGCAAAGCAACAGCAGCGACATCAGCAGCGGAAAGCGTCCTACCGTCCACGACAACCGTCATGCGAACCGCAGCCTCTGCCCGATCCCGAGCCCCTCGGCCTTCTTCAACATCGCCGCACCCAGCGCGATGTCCGACAGCGACAGCCCGCGATGCCAGAACAGCGTCGTCTCGTCGTCCCGTTCACGCCCCGGCTTGCTGCCCACGACCAGCTCGCACAGCTCGCCGTGCAGCGTCTCCTCACTCAGCCGCCCCGACTCGACGTGCCGGCGCAGCGCGCCGAACGGCCCGGACCGGCACTGCCCCCAGTCGTCGACCACGACCTTGTCCATGATGTCGGTGAGCGACAGCTCGACCGCGCTCATGGTCCCGTACGGCACGACGAGCGCGCCCCTGGCGATCCACTCGGTCCTCAGCATCGGCTCGGGCCGCTCCAGGCGCGAGGCCTCCACCACGATGTCCGCGTACTCCACGCAGCTGCGCCAGTCCTCGGTCACGACGACCCGCTTGCCGAGGTCGGCTTCGAGCCGCGCCGCGAAGGCCTCGCGGCTCTCGGGGCGGCGCGAGTGGACGCGGATCTCGTCGAAGTCGAAGATCTGGTCCAGCAGCCGGACGTTCCAGTAGGCCGTGCCCCGGGCCCCGATGTGCCCGAGCACCTTGGCGTCCGGGCGGGCCAGATGGCGGGCGCCCAGCGCGGTTATGGCGCCGGTGCGCATCTCGGTGATGGCGGTGGCGTCGAGGATGGCCAGCGGCATGCCCGTACGGGGGTCGAAGAGGTTGAGCAGCGCCATCTCGGAGGGCAGCCCGGCCTCGTAGTTGCCGACGAAGTCGCCGACGGTCTTGACGCCGGCCAGCCCGAGCGGGGCGATGTAGCCGCGGAGGATGTTGAAGTGGCCGTTGAAGGCGGGGTCGGGCATCAGGTGGACGCGTGGCTCGATGACCGTCTGGCCGAGGCCCTGGGCGCGCAGCCCGTCCTCCACGGCGGCGAGTATCTCGGTGTCGTCCAGCGCGAGCTGTTCGATGTCCGAGCCATTGAGGAACGTGAACCACACCGGGTTCATGGGCTGTACTCCCTACGTCAGAGGTTACGATTCCGCGTCGGATTTACCGCCCCAAAAACGGTCATTCCGACGGTTTCCGCACTTCACTGGGCGGGCTTTACATGCTGTTCACACCCGGGCCATTGACTACCCATTCAGTCGACAGCAACTCTGCATGACTATATGCAGCCTGGGAAGGGGCAGCCCGTGATCACATTCGACGCAGTCAGCAAGCAGTATCCGAACGGCACCACCGCCGTGGACAACCTCTCCCTGGAGTTTCCTGACGGCGGAATCACGGTCCTGGTCGGCACCTCGGGCTGCGGCAAGAGCACGACCCTGCGCATGATCAACCGCATGGTGGAGCCGACGGCCGGCACCGTCAGCCTGGACGGCAAGGACATCAGCACGGTCAACGCCCCCGAACTGCGCCGGGGCATCGGTTACGTCATCCAGCACGCCGGGCTCTTCCCGCACCGCACCGTGCTCGACAACGTCGCGACCGTGCCGCTGCTGCTCGGCTGGAGCAAGAAGAAGGCCCGCGCCCGGGCGGGCGAGCTGATGGAGCTGGTCGGGCTGCCGGCCAACTACGCCAAGCGCTATCCGTACCAGCTCTCCGGCGGACAGCAGCAGCGCGTCGGGGTGGCCCGCGCGCTGGGCGCCGACCCGCCGGTGCTGCTCATGGACGAGCCGTTCAGCGCGGTGGACCCGGTCGTGCGGGCCGATCTGCAGGCGGAGTTCCTGCGGCTGCAGAAGGACCTGCACAAGACGATCGTCTTCGTCACCCACGACATCGACGAGGCGATCAAGCTCGGCGACAAGGTCGCGGTGTTCCGTACGGGCGGCAAGCTCGTGCAGTACGACACCCCGGAGAACCTCCTCTCCGCGCCCGCCGACGAGTTCGTGCGGGGCTTCATCGGCCACGACCGCGGCATACGCCGACTCTCCTTCGTCGACTCGGCCGCTCTGCCGCTGAGCGACGCCCTGGTGCTGCCGGACTCCGCTCCCGTCTCCAAGGCCCGTGCGGCCGACGGGCCCTGGGTGCTCGTCACCGACGCCGCCCGCAAGCCGCTCGGCTGGGCCGCCGTCAGCGCCCTCCCGCAGGACGGCACCCTCGCCGACGCGACCCTGACCCCGCTCGGCCACACCTTCAGCCTCGCCACCGACTCCGCCCGGGCCGCCCTGGACGCGGCACTGCTGTCGCCCTCGGGCCTCGCGGTGGGCGTGGACGAGGAGGGCGCGGTCGTCGGCGTCACGGATGCCGCCGCGATAACGGGCGGCTCGTCAGGCGGTGACTCCCAATGACGGTCATCGCAGGCGAACCCCTCGTCCGCTGGTACTGGATAGGCGACCACCTCGGCGAACTGGCCCACTACACCGGCATCCACCTGCGGCTGGCCCTGCTGCCGGTCCTCTTCGGGCTGATCATCTCCATCCCCCTCGGGATGCTCTGCCACCGCTTCCGCTGGCTGTACCCGCCGACCCTCACCGCGGCCAACGTCTTCTACGCGGTCCCGTCCCTCGCCCTGTTCATGATCTTCGTTCGCTACACCGGGCTGACCGAACAGACCGTGATGATCCCGCTGACCCTCTACACGCTGTCGGTGCTGGTGCCCAACGTCGTGGACGGACTCGCCTCCGTCCCCGACCCGGTACGCCAGGCGGCCACCGCGATGGGCTTCGGCACCGTACGCCGGGTCGTCCAGGTCGAACTGCCCATCGCCGTACCGGTGGTCATGGCGGGCGTACGGGTCGCCGCGGTCTCCTCCATCAGCCTGGTCGCCGTCGGGCAGCTGATCGGGCAGGGCGGTCTCGGCTTCTACATCACCCGAGGACTCCAGCTCGACTTCCCGACCCCGATCGTCACCGCCACCGTCCTGATCGTGCTGCTCGCCCTCGCCACCGACGCCGTACTGGTGCTGGCGCAGCGGCTGCTCACACCCTGGGCCCGTAGCAAGGGGGCCAAGTCATGAACGACTTCCTGAACCAGCTCCGGCTGGTCGGCGACTGGCTGACGAGCTCCGCGCAGTGGCACGGCGACGACGGCATACCGAACCGGCTCGCCGAACACCTCACGTACAGCGGCCTGTCCCTCCTCTTCGCCACCCTGATCGGCCTGTCCCTGGGGCTGCTCGTCGGGCACACCGGGCGCGGCGCCTTCGCCGTGGCCAGCGTGGCGAACTTCGCCCGGGCGATCCCCACCTTCGGCCTGGTGGTGCTCGTCGTCACGGTCGTCGGGATCAGCGTCACCCCGGTGCTGATAGCCCTGACCGCACTCGCCATCCCGCCGATCCTCATCAACACCTTCGAGGGGATCCAGGGCGCGGACGCCGACACCAAGGACGCCGCCCGGGGGATGGGCATGACCGGGTGGGAGGTGCTGTGGAAGGTCGAGATCCCGATGGCGCTGCCGCTGATCCTGCTCGGGCTCCGGGTGGCCGCCATCCAGATCGTGGCCACCGCGACCGTCGCCGCGTACCCCGGGCTGGGCGGCCTGGGCCGCTACATCGTCGACGGGCTCTCCAGAAACGACTACCAGCTGGTGATCGGCGGATCCGCCGTGATCGTGATACTTGCCCTGGTCGTGCAAGTCGTCTTCACCGTGCTACGGCGCGTCATCGTCTCGCCGGGCCTGCTGGGTTCGGCGCGCAGTTCCTGAAAAGCGAAGCTCAGTAAGCAAGAAGCCACGAAGGGGCACCACCCATGAGAAGAAGCACGTTCCTCAGCGCCGCGACCGGCCTCGTCGTAGGCGCCCTCTCCCTCACCGCCTGCGGCGGCAGTGACAGCAGCAGCAACCCCCTGACGGGCGACAGCGCCAGCGCGGGCTCGGGCGGGACCGTCGTGGTCGGCTCGGCGAACTTCCCCGAGAGCTCCCTGCTCGGCGAGATCTACGCCCAGGCCCTGGAGGCCAAGGGCATAAAGGTCACCCGCAAGTTCGACATCGGCGCCCGCGAGGTCTACTACGACCAGGTCGTCAAGGGCGGCATCGACGTCATCCCGGAGTACAACGGCGCGCTGCTCGCGGTGGCGGTCGACAAGAACAGCACCGCCACCAACACCACCGAAGTCAACGCCGAGCTCAAGGCGAAGCTGCCCTCGTCCGTGGAGATACTCGACTCCGCCTCCGCCGAGGACAAGGACTCGATCACGGTCACCGCCGCGACCGCCGCCAAGTACAACCTCACCTCCCTCGCCGACCTCAAGCCCGTCGCGAGCAAGCTGACTGTCGGCGGCGGCTCGGAGTTCAAGACCCGTACGCAGGGTCTCGTCGGCCTGAAGAAGATCTACGGCGTGGAGTTCGGCAAGTTCCAGCCGCTCGACGCGGGCGCCCAGAGCACGCTGGTCGACCTGCTGAAGAAGGACAAGGTCCAGGCGGCGAACCTCTACACCACCGACCCCTCGATCGTCGCCGACAAGCTCGTGGTGCTCAAGGACCCCAAGTTCCTGTTCGCCGCGCAGAACGTCACGCCCCTGGTCTACAAGTCGGCGATCAACGACACGGCCAAGGCAGCGCTCAACGCGATCTCGGCCAAGCTCACCACCGAGGACCTGCTGGAGATGATGAAGAAGCTCGTCAACGACAAGGAGGACTCCAGCGAGGTGGCCAAGGCCTGGCTGAAGGACGCCGGCCTCGTCAGCTAGTCCGGAGACCGGAATGGATCGCCGGACGGGCTGAATTCAGCCCGTCCGGCGATCGAGCACAAAGCGCAGCACCGCAGCACCGCAGCACCGCAGCAAGCAGGACAGGAGTCCGCACATGATGTCGTCCCCGATGTCGCCCCCCACAGCGGTCACCGCCCCCGCCCGTGCCGTCGTCCTGGACGGCCGCAGCCTCACGGTCCCCGATGTCGTCCGCCTCGCCGACCGCTCCCGCCGTCCCTCGCCGGACCCGCTGGCGATGGAGGCCGCCGAGCGCTCCTGGCACACCGCCCTCGAACTGGCCATGAGCGGCCGGGTCTACGGCCGCACCACCGGCGTCGGCGCCAACCGCCACGAGGAGGTCCCGGCCGACGACGCCGACCACGGCCTGCGCCTGTTGCGAAGCCATGCCGGCGCCATCGGCGAGCCCCTGCCCGCCCGCCAGGCCCGCGCCATGCTCGCGATCCGCGCCAACCAGCTCCTCGCCGGCGGCGCCGGGCTGCGCCCCGCCGTCATCACCGCGCTGGTCGCCGCCCTGGAATCCGGCGCCCACCCCGTCATCAACGAGTACGGGGCCGTCGGCACCGGCGACCTGGCCGCCCTCGCCCAGACCGGCCTGGCCCTGGCCGGCGAGCACCCCTGGGCGGCCGGACCCCCGCCCGCCCCGATCACCCTGGACAACAACGACGCCCTCGCCCTGATCAGCAGCAACGCCCTCACCCTCGGCCAGTCCGCCCTCGCCCTGGACGAACTGCGCGGCCTCCTGGCCGCCGCCACCGCAGTGGCCGCGCTGTCCCTGCTGGCCGTGGACGGCTCGTACGAGGCGTACGCCACCCCCGTCCACGCCGCCCGCCCGCACCCCGGCGCCGTCTCCGTCGCGGCCGGCATGCGCCGCCTGCTCGGCGCGCCCGACCGGCCCACCCCTCCGCTGGGCCGGATCCAGGACCCGTACGGCTTCCGCTGCCTGCCCCAGATCCACGGCCCCGCGCAGGACGCCGCCGACGCGCTGGACCGCGTACTTACCGTCGAGATCAACGCCGCCGCCGAGAACCCGCTGATCTGCGTCGCGGACCACGCCGCCTACCACCACGGCAACTTCTACCTCGCCCAGGTGGCCCTGGCCCTGGACGCCTTCCGCCTGGCCATGTTCCAGACCGCCCGGCTGTCCACCGCCCGGCTGTCCGCCCTCTCCGAGCCCGCCTACACCCGGCTACGCCCCTTCCTCGCCGACCCCCTCCCCGCCAGCTCCGGCGTCATGATCCTCGAGTACGCCGCCGGCGCCGCCCTCGGCGAACTGCGCGCCGCCTCCGCCCCCGCCTCCCTGGGCCACGCCGTCCTGGCCCGCGGCGTCGAGGAGCAGGCCAGCTTCGCCTCCCTGGCCGCCCGCCAGACACTGCGCGCCGGCGCCGACTACCGCCTGGTCCTGGGCTGCGAACTGGTCACCGCCATGCGGGCGTTGCGCCAGCGCGACCTCCGCCCCGACCCCGGCCTCCCCGTCGGCCGCGCCTTCGCCCTCGCCGACGAGGTCCTCGCCCCGGAGATGGCCGACCGCCCCCTCACGGACGACGTGGCGGCCGCGGCCCGGATGCTCGACCGTTTCGCCGAACTCTGAGCCGCAGGAGGGACCGTATGACCGCAAGCCCCAACGCGTCCGCCCGCCTGCACCGACTCTTCGAGGGACACCGCCTCACCCCCACCCAGCGCCGCATAGCCCACTGCATGGTCCGCCAGGCCGCCGACGCCCCCTTCCTCTCCAGCATCGAGCTCGCCGAACTGGCCGGCGTGAGTCAGCCCTCGGTCACCCGCTTCGCCGTGGCCCTGGGCTTCGACGGCTACCCGGCCCTGCGCAAGCACCTGCGCGACGCGGCCCCGGCAGGGCCGGAGACGGCGGCCCGGGGAGCGGTCAACCAGTACCAGGAAGCCATCCAGGCCGAAATCGAGAACCTGCGCCACCTCTCCTCACTCCTCTCCGACCCCACCCCCGTCACCCGCGCCGGCCACCTCCTCGCCGCCTCCCGCCCGCTTCCCGTCCTCGGCCTGCGCTCCGCCGCCGCCCAGGCCCGCGCCTTCGCCTACTTCGCCGCCAAGGTCCACCCCGACATCCGCCTCCTCGACGAAGCCGGCTCCCTCCTCCACGACCGCCTCGACCACGCCCGCCACTCCGGCGCCACCGCCCTCCTCTGCTTCGCCCTCCCCCGCCACCCCCGCGAACTCCTCGACGCCCTCTCCTACGCCCGCTCCCTCGGCCTCACCGTCATCACCATCGCCGACGGCGCCTTCGCCCCCGTAGCCGCCCACTGCGACCTCCTCCTACCCGCCCCCGTCGGCACCGGCCTCGTCTTCGACACCGTCTCCGCCCCCATGCTGCTGGGCCAGGTCCTCCTCGAAGCCATGTGCGACGGCCTCCCGGACGCCCAGGCCCGCCTGGAGGAATTCGACGCCCGGGCGGCGGCCCGGGGGCTGTTCGTGGAATGAGGCTGTCTGATACATCCCGAGTGATGAGGAGGTCGGTAAGTGAGTGTTCACGACGACCTGTGGCGTGTGGCTGAGCAGGCTGCGGCGACGTTCGAAGGCTTCAAGATCGAAGTCGTGGGGGGCCAGATCGTCATGACGCCGCAGAGTGAGATCCAAAGCTGGACCATTCGTCGCGTGCAGAACTCCGCAGAAGCCGCCGGCATCGCTGAGGAGCGTCTCGTCTCAGCTGTGCTGATCCAGTTCCCCGGCGAGGCACCGCGCGCTCCGGACGTCGCGATCCTGGAGGACGGTGCCACCGCTCCGTACTCGTACGAGGACTTGCTCGCGGCTGTCGAGATCGTCTCCACCCCTGATGACGACAACGACTACTCGATCAAGCTGCAGCAATACGCACGGTTCGGGATCCCCACCTACGTGATCATCGATCCGTTCCGGGCCAGGTGCACCGTACTGACCCGTCCGAAGGACACCGCGTACGCGACCCGCGAGGAGTACGCCTACGGCGAGACGGTCACTCTGCACCTCACAGACGGCGGCACCGTGCAGATCCCCACGGACAAGTTCAAGCGCAAGAGCTGACGCGCCCGCCGGCCTACCTACGCGCGACCAGCGCGAGCAGCTGCGCCGCCGCGCCCGCCGGAGGGGCGTCGCTGGGCCAGATGGCGCGGAAGCGGCGGATGAGGAGGGCCTGGTCTTCGAGGGGAACGGAGACAAGGCGGCCGTCGGCGAGTTCGGAGGCGACGGCGAGGCGGCTGAGGATGGCGGGGGCTTCGCCGGCGGCGACGGCGGACTTGATGGCGGTGGTGGAGCCTAGTTCGGCAGCGGGGAGGACCGGGCGGGAGAGGAGGCGGAGGGCGGCGTCGCGGGTGCCGGAGCCGGGTTCGCGGAGGATGAGGGGGGTGGCGGAGAGCTCGGGGAGGGGGAGGGGCTTGCGGCGGGTGGCCCAGGGGTGGGAGGGGGCGACGATGACGACCAGTTCGTCGCCACCGACGACGCGGCTGCGCAGGCCGCGGGGGGCGTGGGGGCCTTCGACGAAGCCGAGGTCGGCGTCGCGGTTGCGGACCATGTCGGCGACCTGCTGGGAGTTGCCGACGCGGAGGGCGACCTTGATGTCGGGGGCGCGTTCGCGCAGGGCGAGGAGCCAGCCGGGGACGCGGTGATCGGCGATCGTCATGGAGGCGGCGATACGGAGCCGGCCCTGCTGGTCGGCGTGGAGGGCGGCGACGCCGCTGACGAGGGCGCGGGCGGCGTCCAGGACCGGCATGGCCCATTCGACGACCGCGGCACCGGCCTGGGTGAGGCGGGAGCCGGTGGGGCCGCGTTCGAGGAGGGTCAGGCGGAGCCGGCGTTCCAGGGCACGGATCCGCATGCTCGCCGCCGGCTGGCTGATGCCGTGCCGGGCGGCGGCCTGGCCGAGGCTGCCGGTCTCGGCGACGGAGACCAGGAGATCCAGGACCTTCAGGTCGGGGGTTCCCGGAGGCAGGGTCATCAGTCCAGCTTATGAGGTCCTCGGGATTTGGTCTCTACCAGGACGGGTGCGCGGCGGCGATCGTTCGTATGGACTCGTCAAGGAGATTCCATGGGATGGTCCTACGCGCCGCCGGCCCGGCCCGCCGTACTGCTGCCCGCCGCGCTGCGGTGCGTACTGCCCGTACTGCCCGGCCTGGCTGCCGCCCTGCTCGTCGCCGTCCCGGCCGCCCTGCTGGGCGCTCTGCTACCCGTCGTCGGCGGCCCCGTCTTCGGTATCGCGGCCGGTGCCGCCGCCGGGCCGCTGCTGCGCCGCCACCTGCCTGAACGCCACCTGCGGCGGTTGCTGCCGGGCTTCGCGGCGGCGGGCAAGCAGGTGCTGCAGGCCTCCGTCGTCGTGCTGGGAGCGGGGCTCTCCCTGGGCGAGGTCGTCCGGGTCGGCGGCCAGTCCTTGCCCGTCATGGCGGGCACCCTGACGGTGGCCCTCGGCGGGGCCTGGGCGCTGGGGCGGCTGCTCGGGGTCCACCGGGAGGCGGCGCTGCTGATCGGAGTGGGCACCGGGATCTGCGGGGCCTCGGCGATCGCGGCGGTGACGGCCGTGACCGGCCCGGCCAAGGACCGGGTCGCCTACGCGCTCGGGACGATCTTCACCTTCAACATCGCCGCCGTGCTGCTGTTCCCGCCACTGGGGCACCTGCTCGGGCTGTCCCAGGAGGGCTTCGGCCTCTGGAGCGGGACGGCGGTCAACGACACCTCGTCGGTGGTCGCCGCGTCCTACGCGTACGGGGCCACTGCGGGCGCGTACGCGGTCGTCGTCAAACTGACCCGGAGCCTCATGATCGTGCCGGTCTGCCTGGTACTCCAAGCCCGCAAGGGACCGAAGGGTCGACCTCCCGGACGACGACTCCGGCAGGTCTTTCCCCTCTTCATCCTCGCCTTTCTGGCCGCTTCTACGGTCGCCTCCCTCGGCGGCGTCCCCGCTTCCTGGCACCCGCAGATCTCGGCGCTCAGCGCCTTCCTGATCACCGTCGCCCTCACGGGCATCGGCCTCAGCCTCGACCTGTCGCAGGTGCGCGCCGCCGGGGTGCGGCCACTGCTCCTCGGCGCATTGCTGTGGCTGGCCGTGGCGACGACCGGCCTGGGGCTCCAGGTCCTGACGGGCCAGCTGTAGAAGACGACCTGGGGGCGCTCGGCTTCCCGCCTCGGTGAACAACCGACTGCTGATTGTTACTTTCACTGGGCGCTTGACATCCTGCGCCCAATGAAAGTATCCGCCGAGCCTGCTCCCCATCCTGCGATCCCGTATGCAAGGTGAGCTTCTTGCGCTCGTACTGCTGCACCCCGAGCGCGAATACAGCGCCGAGGCTGGTCTTCTTCCGAGCAGAAGGACCTGCGTCTCGCCCGAAGCGGTGACTCTGGTCAGGAAGCACAGGCACATGGGAGTCAGAAGCCAAGGAAGCGTAAAGATCACACACAGGATCCGTGCGGACCAGCCATGATCCGGGCATGCCCACCACCACAGAATCTGTCGCCAACGCCAACGCCAACGTCAAGGCGCCCTGGCTTCTCGCCCGTTTCGCGCAGGGCTCGATCGCGGCGGCGGTCGTCGCCGATGTGTTCCGGATGACGGCCGTCAGGGCCGGACTCGCGTCGATGGTGTACGTCTACGCGATGACCGCGGCGGCTGTGCTCTTCCTGGTCTGGCTCAGCCGGTGCCGGCGGAACGCGGAGCTCCTCTCCCCGGGTACCGCGGCCGTATCCGGGGTCTGGGCCGTCTTCGCCTGGCTCATACCGGTGGTGAATCTGTGGGTCCCGAGGGCGTTCGTTGCCAACGTCCAGCGGGCGAGCGCCGGCGGGGAGGGGAAAGAGCCGAAGAGGGGCCTGGTGAACGTCTGGTGGGGGTTCCTGGTCGCGCACACGGTGGTGACGGCGATGGGCCAGCTGATGGGCCAGGGAAAGTCGGTGCCCTTCATCGTGCTGTCGGCAGGGCTCAACTTCGCCGCGGCGGCGCTCGTGATCCGCGTGATCCAGCACATCACCGAACTGCAGAGCGCCGCGCTCAGCGACCTGACGTCAGCAGTGACAGCCTGAGCCCTCGCCCTCCGTATGGCAGGACGGCGTCTCGGCCGGCAGGTCCAGCATCGGGTTGCCGTCGAAGAAGCCGAAGGGCTTGAGGTGGAAGCCGACCCGGGTGACGGGCATGACGGGCCAGTCCTCGGGGCGGACGACGTGGTGGGCGCCGATGGTGTACCAGAGGACGAGGTCGGCGTCGGTGAGGGGGCGGTTGGCGGCGGTGTAGGCGACCAGGCCGTCGGGGCCGGGGTTCTGGGCGACGTAGTCGCCGGCGGCGTAGCGCTCGGCGGGGTCGTAGGGGGTGGCCCAGAGCTGGCGGGTGGCGAAGCCGCCGCGGTTGGCCTGCTGGGAGCCGTCCTGCCAGAGGGGGAGGGTGTAGGCGCCGGGTTCGATCTTGTAGGCGGGGGCGGCGCCCAGCGCGGTGGTGGTGTCGGCGCTCGCGATGAGCCAGGCGCGGCCGCGCAGCGGGTCGGGGAGGCGCTGGGCGTCGGCTTCGCAGGTGAGGTGGGTCTTGCGGGTGCGCCAGGCGTTGCCGTGGGGGTTGCCGGGGCCGGTGGGCTCGGCGGCCGACTCGACCTCGAAGAGGTTGTTGCGGTCGCCGTCGACGCGGGTGTCCATGCGGACGCTGAAGTAGTGCTCGTGGTTGGGCGCGTAGAGGTTCTGGGCGATCTTCGTGCCGTACTCGGGCTCCTGGCCGTCCGCGAGCGCGCCGACCGAGAGGACGCCGGTCAGCTTGATCTCGAACTCGATCGATCCGTCGAGGTAGAAGTTCCAGTAGAAGCCGTACTCGTAGTTGCCGACGGTGGCGATGAAGGAGACGACTAGCCGCCGGTTGCGGCGCACCTCGCCGCGCTCGGTGCGGAAGTCGGTGTGCTTCCAGCCGATCGAGGCGTCCTCCTCGTGCATGCAGATGGCGTTGCCGATGCGGACGGGCCCGCCGTCCTGGTCGTTGACGTACGCGTCGAAGTAGTGGATCTCGCCGAGGCAGTCGCAGCCCAGCTCAAGGGAGTTGGCGAGCCAGCCGAGGCCGTACTCGCCCATGTCGAAGACGTTCTTGTTCCAGTGGGTGGGGGCCGGGTCGCCGTACGGGACGTACATCTCGGAGAGCGAGACGCGGTGCAGTACGGGGCGGAGCACGCCCTTGTCGACGTAGCCGATGTCGTGCAGGACCAGGCCCTCGCGGGGCGTGAAGCCGATCCGCAGGCGCCAGTTGGCCCACTCGACGGCGTGGCCGGTGACGGTGAAGGACGGGCCGCCGGGCTGGGTGATGGAGATGGGCCTGAGGGGGGCGCGCACCTGGTCGAAGGCGGGGACGTTGCCGGGGGCGGTCAGCAGCTCGGGGTAGTAGTTGCCGGGCTGGGGCGGCAGCGGGACGACGCCGTGGTCGACGACGTCGATCACCGTCATGGTGTCCAGGTCGACGGTGACGATCAGGCCCTCGACGGGACGGGCGTAGCCGTTGTCGTCGGGGCCGGAGCGGACGAAGGTCAGCGGGCGGGCGATGCGGCGCAGGGACGGGTCGTCCTCGGGGCCGGTGTAGCCGCCCGCCCAGGGGTCGACCATGGCGAGGGAGAAGTCCTCGACCCCGCGCAGCCGCATAGCCGCCTGCCAGCGCCCGTCCTCGATGACCAGCTGCTCGCAGGCCATGAACTCCTCGTACATCATCGGCGGCTGGCGGCCCTCCACGGTCCGCCACGACACCAACCCCGCCCCGCTGAGCGACACGACCGCCTCGTAGGTGGCGGCGAGTTTCGGGTTGCGCAGCAGCACGGCCGCCCGCCGGTCCCACTCCGTGCCGGGGCGCCAGGCGCGGAGCAGGTCCTTGGCCGGTTCGGCCAGCTCGACGTAGACGAACCGGGTCCCGGCGGGCAGCCTGCCGCTCGCGCCGAGCACGCCGGCGGCCAGGGCGATCTCATCGGGGGTGAGCGGCTCCAGGGGGTGGGCGGCGGGGCTGGTCGGTGCGGTGTCCATGGCGCGATCCATGACGCGATGGTAGAAAGCCCCGATTTCAGCCGGTCACCGCTGTTTGTTACGGGCGCCGTACGGGCGCTAGACGATCGCGACCGGCGCGTCCCACGCACTGCGGTCGACCGTGATCGTGACCCCGCCGCGCGTCTCCTTGCTGTTGACCAGGTACTGGTGGCCCCGGCGGTGCCCGGTGTACAGCGTCGAGGCGTACGGCCAGTCCGTGGTCGTGGTCCTGACCTTGTCGTAGTACGCGTACCAGAGGATGTCGGGCAGGTCCGTGCGGTCCTTGGCCTTGGCGACGGCGGCGGCGCTGGTGCTCTTGAAACCGTAGAAGCCGGCCCAGTAGTTCTTGGCGTGCACGGCCTTGTCCCAGGCGCGGATGTAGGTCAGGACGGCGCTGACGCAGGAGGTGCTGGTGATGTCGTACGCCTCCATGTCCAGGTAGACCGCGCTGCCGGCCTTCATGCCGAGCGCGGCGGCCTTCGCGACCGCGTCCGTGCCGTCGGTCTTGCCCAGGGAGGCCGCGGTGGCCGCGGTGAGCTTCTCCGGGTTGGCGCTGGTCTGGCAGGGCGGCTGCGCTCCGACGTACAGCGGGATGAGCTTCCAGCCGGAGGCGCTCACCGACTTCACCCAGGACGAGGTCAGCTGCGGCTGCGCGCAGCCGCGGTTCTTGCCACCGACGTAGACGGCGGCGGCGCCGTAGAAGTTGGTGGCCTTCCACGCCTTCATCGCCGACAGCTTGGGGGCGGTGCAGGTGTCGAACGCGCGGCCCGAGTACAGCGAAGGCGCCGGCCTTGTCGTGGATGTCGTCGAGGTGGCGGCGTTGGCCGTCAGCGCGCCCCCGATGAGCGCGGCCACGCCGGCCGCCGACCAGGCGGCGTACCGCCGCCGCTTCGAAATCCGGTGACCGGACAAAGCCTTACCCCCAGCATGACGTACGCACAGCAAACGACTGGCGCAGATTAGCGGGTGGTTCGGCCGAGGTTCACATCAGGCCGGGCCTCACATCAGGTCGGCGGGGCGGAGGCGGAACACCAACAGGCGCATGTCGTAGTACTTCTCGGTCTCGCCGACCCACTCCATGCCGATCCGGCGTGCCGTCGCCCCGGCGCGGTCGTTGGTGGGGCGGGCGACGGCCAGGACCTCGTCGAGGCCCTCGTCGAAGGCCCGGCGCGCGAGGGCGCGGCCGGCCTCGGTGGCGTAGCCATGTCCCCAGGCGTCGGGGTGGAGCTGCCAGCCCATCTCCAGGTCCTCGCCGCGCGGCGGGAGGGGGAGGAGGACGGCGCCGCCGATGACGCGGGCCTCCTCGCGCAGCTCGATCGCCCAGCGGCCGGCGGGTGGGAGGAGCCGGGCGGCCTCGCCGGTCCACTGCTGGAGGACGAGCCGCATGGCGGCGACATCGGGGACGCGGTCCATGGCCGGGCTCAGCCAGTGCGAGACGCCGGGGGCGCCGTAGATGGCGAGGGCGGCTTCGTCGTCGTCGATGTGCCAGGGCCGGAGCAGCAACCGTTCGGTGACCAGTTGTCCCACCATTTCTCCACTCTAAAGGCGGAGGATGACGAGCGCCGTGTCGTCGGTCGGGCCCCCTCGCGGGGACAGCTCGGCGAGGAGGGTGTCGGCCAGGGCTTCGGGGTCGAGGCGGGCGTGCCGGGCGAGGGCGGTGGCGAGGCGGTCGAGACCGGTGTCGATGTCCTCGGTACGGCGTTCGACGAGGCCGTCGGTATAGAGGACGAGGGTGGCGCCGTCGTCGAATCCGGTGGTGGCCTGGGGCTGGGGGACGGGTTCGGGGCGGGCGCCCAGCGGCGGGTCGGTGGCCCGGTCGAGGAGGTGGACGGTGCCGTCGGGCTGCAGCAGGACCGGGGGCGGGTGGCCGGCGCTGCTGTACGTGATGGTGTGCGCGGGGAAGTCGATGACGGTCTGGACGGCGGTGGCCGACTCGGCGCCGGGCACCCACCTGGCGTACAGGCCCAGGACGTCCAGGGCCCGGGCGGGCCCGTCGGCGGCCCGGACGGCCGCGCTCAGCGCGCTGCGGAGCTGGCCCATGACGCAGGCGGCCGACAGCCCGTGGCCGACGACATCGCCGACGGCCACGGCGACACGGTCGCCCTCGGCGGTGAGCTCGACCAGCTCGTACCAGTCCCCGCAGACGTTGAGGGCGCCGACGGCCGGCCGGTAGCGCACCGCCACGGGCCGGTGGCCGACCGGCCGGGGCGGGGGCAGCATCGCTTCCTGGAGGGCCAGGGCCACCTCGCGTTCGCGGGCGTGGGCCTGACGCAGCCGCTCGTTGACGGCCTGCAGTTCCCGGGCACGGCTGTAGAGGTCCGCCTCCAGGACCTGGCGCCGGCCGTCCGGGTCGCCGCCCAGGCTGTCGCGGCGCCGGATCAGCTCGGTGACCTCTTCCACCCGCTGCACGATCAGCGCCACCTTGCCGTCCGCGTCGAGCAGGGGGACGTTGACCGGGCTCCAGTACCGCTCCTCGAAGACGCCGGGCCGGCCGGGGATCTCCACGTCGTAGCGCTGCAGCGCCATGCTGTCGGGCTCGGCCGTCTCCACTACGCGGCGCAGCGACGCCTCGAGGTTGCGGACGCCCGTCGCGCCGGGATCGGCGGGATTGTCGGGGAAGAGCTCGAAGAGATGGCGGTTCAGCAGTTCCTCGCGCCCGCGGCCCGCCATGGCCACAAACGCCTCGTTGACCTCGATGACGACCAGGCCGGGCGTCATCACCATCACCGCCCCGGGCAGGGCGCGGAAGACCGCCCTGTAGTCGATCTCCGGCTCCGAACCGCCCATGTGCCGCCGCCTCGACGCGCCCGCCACCTTAGGGTCTGTCCGGCGGGTCGGACAGACCCTTCCTCTGACCACCCACGATAGGCCGTACCGGCCGCTATGGCATGAAACGCATGGAATCGCACGGACGGCGGAAACTGTCATGGCCGTCGTAGACAGTCGTAAGTGTTGTGGTTAGGGTTTTTCACGTGACCGCGGAAACCCGTCTCGACGATGACGACTACCCCGCCTACACCATGGGCCGCGCCGCCGAGCTGATCGGCGCCACGCCCGCGTTCCTGCGGGCGCTGGGCGAGGCGCGGCTGATCACCCCGCTGCGGTCCGAGGGCGGCCATCGCCGCTACTCCCGCCATCAGCTCCGGATCGCCGCCCGCGCGCGCGACCTGGTCGGCCAGGGCACCCCGGTGGAGGCCGCCTGCCGGATCGTGATCCTGGAGGACCAGCTCGAAGAAGCCCTGCGGGTGAACGAAGAGCTGCGGAATATCTAACACGGCGACTACAGAAACAGTCACCCGTCGTTTTCGCCGGGGCCGTGATACCGTTGACCCAGTTGCAGTTGTGGTTCCCAAAGACTTTGCACACGTTCTCCGGCACTTTTTTCCGGATCGGGAAATCATCGCGGCAACGCGAACACGGGCTCGCGCAGTGCGAACCCGGGCATTTCCTGAAGGAGAACACAGTATGGCTACTGGCACCGTTAAGTGGTTCAACGCGGAAAAGGGTTTCGGCTTCATCGAGCAGGACGGCGGCGGCGCTGACGTCTTCGCCCACTACTCGAACATCGCCGCCCAGGGCTTCCGCGAGCTCCACGAGGGCCAGAAGGTTAACTTCGACGTCACGCAGGGCCAGAAGGGCCCGCAGGCCGAGAACATCGTTCCCGCCTGACGCGACTGACGCGCTGCACGACTGACGCGTCCAACGTAGTGAGGGCCCGCACCTTATGGGTGCGGGCCCTCACTCGTGCTTTTTCGTTGTCCTGCTTTTCCGCTTTATTTCGGCTCGTTCTTGCGATTCCTGCCTGGATTTCCCCGGTACGCGCCGCATCGAGGAAGGTTTCGCATGAACCGCACTGCCCGCACCAATGACCGATATTCCCGCGGCAGCTCCACGCGCACCAACACCACCACCCGCAGCGCCCCCGCCCGCAACAGCTACCGCGGCAGCGGTGGCAGCAGCTCCGGCCGCCGCCCCGCATCCGGCCTCCAGGGTGAGTTCGCCCTGCCGACCGGCACCTCCCCCGCGCTTCCGGCGGTCTCGGCGTTCGCCGAACTGGACATGCCGGCCGCGCTGTTGGAGGCCCTCACCGCCCAGGGCGTGACCGTGCCGTTCCCGATCCAGGGGGCGACGCTGCCGAACACCCTGGCCGGCCGTGACGTGCTGGGCCGCGGGCGTACGGGATCGGGCAAGACCCTGGCCTTCGGGCTGGCGCTGCTGGCCCGTACCGCCGGACTGCGCGCCGAGCCCCGCCAGCCGCTGGCCCTCGTCCTGGTCCCGACCCGGGAGCTGGCGCAGCAGGTCACCGACGCGCTGACGCCGTACGCCCGGGCGCTGCGGCTGCGGGTCGGCACGGTGGTGGGCGGCATGTCGATCGGCCGTCAGGCGAGCGTGCTGCGCGGTGGCGTGGAGCTGGTCGTGGCGACGCCGGGCCGGCTCAAGGACCTCATCGAGCGCCGGGACTGCCGCCTGGACCGGGTGAAGATCACGGTGCTGGACGAGGCCGACCAGATGACGGACATGGGCTTCATGCCGCAGGTCACCGAGCTGCTGGAGCAGGTGCAGCCGGGCGGCCAGACGATGCTGTTCTCCGCGACGCTGGACCGCAACGTCGACCGGCTCGTGAAGCGCTTCCTCACCGACCCGGTGGTGCACTCGGTCGACCCCTCGGCCGGCACGATCACGACGATGGAGCACCACGTGCTGCACGTCCACCCGGCCGACAAGCACGCCACCACCACCGAGATCGCGGCCCGCGACGGCAAGGTGATCATGTTCCTGGACACCAAGCACGCCGTCGACCGGCTCACCAAGGACCTGCTGGCCAGCGGGGTGCGGGCGGCCGCCCTGCACGGCGGCAAGTCGCAGCCGCAACGCACCCGCACCCTCGCCCAGTTCAAGGACGGGCACGTCAGCGTGCTGGTGGCCACCAATGTCGCGGCCCGCGGCATCCACGTGGACAACCTCGACCTGGTCGTCAACGTCGACCCGCCCACCGACCACAAGGACTACCTGCACCGCGGCGGCCGTACCGCCCGGGCCGGCGAGTCCGGCAGCGTCATCACCCTCGTGGTGCCCAACCAGCGCCGCGACATGGACCGCCTGATGAGCGCCGCCGGGATCACCCCGCGCATCACCCAGGTCCGCTCCGGCGACGCCGAGCTCACCCGCATCACCGGTGCCCAGGCCCCCTCCGGGATCCCCGTCACCATCACCGCCCCGGCCGCCCCCGACCGCCCCAAGCGCAGCTCCGCCTCCTCGCGCGGCCGCCGCTCCCCCGCCGGTCAGGCACGCCGCAACTCCCGGGCCGCGTAAGGCTCGCGGACTCCAAGCCCTGTGGCCGGGGCCGTTCACTCGTGTGAACGGCCCCGGCCGCGCGCCGATGGCGGCGAACATCCAGTGCGACCTGTTCCGTAAGAGGAGCACGTGCCTGGTGCGGATGCTCTACAACGAGAAGATCGTCGGTGAACACTCCGCGCCGATATCTGATCACAAAGACCAAATGAACGTGCATCGCCGAAACCACGTGTCTGCCGCGCCGAAATCCGTCATTTGGCTCCATGAGACCAACCCTAGTACCGTCGGTCACATGCAGTTGCGCTACAACTACCGACTGTACCCGGACGCCTCTCAGCGCACCGCGCTGGCCCAGGCGTTCGGCTCTGCCCAAGCGGCTGCACAAGGACCTCAGCCGCAAGGCCAAGGGGTCGAAGAACCGGGCCAAGGCCCGGATCAAGGTCGCCTGGCAGCACGCGAAGGTGGCCGACCGGCGCCGGGACTGGCACCACAAGGCCTCCACACAGATCATCCGCGACAACCAAGCGGTGTATGTGGAAGACCTCGCGGTGTCCGGCCTGGCCCGCACCCGGCTGGCCAAGTCCGTCCACGACGCCGGATGGTCCGCCTTCGTCAGAATGCTGGAGTACAAGGCCGT
This sequence comes from Streptomyces sp. NBC_01537, assembly GCF_045040445.1. Lineage (NCBI taxonomy): Bacteria > Bacillati > Actinomycetota > Actinomycetes > Kitasatosporales > Streptomycetaceae > Streptomyces > Streptomyces sp. NBC_01537. The sequence goes on from NZ_CP109392.1 coordinate 4,728,119, forward strand.
CAAGCACGGCCGGTACTTCGGGAAGATCGGCCGGTTCGAGCCGACCTCCCAGGTCTGTTCCGCGTATGGAGTCAAGGACGGCCCCAAACCCCTCCACGTCAGGGAATGGACCTGCAAGGAGTGCGGGACCGTCCACGACCGCGACGAGAACGCGGCACACAACACCCTGGCCGCCGGACGGGCGGACAGGCTAAACGCCTCGCAGAGCGCAGGTAAGACCAGGGCGAGAATCCCGGCACAGCGCGTTGAAGCAGGAAGCCACCCAGACGGTCACACGACCGTGGCAGGAATCCCCGGACTTTAGGCCGGGGAGCACGTCAATTCTACGACGTGGACGAGCGAGCGAGAGCGAGGAGCTGGAGCGCTGCTTCGGGCGCGACACGGGCTGACAGCCGGCCGCCGGCCTCGCGCCTTGGGCCGGCCGTCCTACGCCAGGACGGGGTCGTGGTGGCGGCTGATGTTGCGCTCCAGCAGTTCGGTGGAGGCGCGTACGCCGACGGGCGCCTCGGGGAGGCGCCCGTCGGCGCGCTTGAGGTCGGCGAGGGCGGTGTCGATGGCGGTGTGGGCGGCAAAGAGGCAGGGGGTGCTGTAGATCGCCACGTCGACGCCGAGGGCGGTGAGTTCGGGGAGGGACAGGCGAGGGGACTTGCCGCCGCCGATCTGGTTGAAGAGCAGCGGCTTGTCGCCGGTGACCTGGCGGATGCGGTGGATCCAGTCGACGCTGCGGACGCCGTCGACGAGGACGACGTCGGCGTGGGTGGCGGCCAGTGCGGCGGCGCGGCGCAGGATGTCGGCCTCTTCGGTGGCGTCGGTGCGGGCGACGACCAGGAGGTCGTCGCGGGTGCGCAGGACGAGCTCCAGTTTGTCCAGATAGTCCTGGAGGGGGAGCACCTGCTTGCCGTCGGCGTGGCCGCAGCGGCGGGGGCGCTTCTGGTCCTCCAGGATCACGCCGGAGACGCCGGCGCGCTCCAGGCGGCGTACGACGTGGCAGGCGACCTCGGGGTCGACGTAGCCGTCGTCGATGTCGACGAGGAGGTGGTGGGCGGGGAAGGCCAGGCGCAGGCGCTCGGCGAAGGCGACCATGTCGGGCCAGGCGATGAAGCCGATGTCGGGGAGTCCGTAGTACGAGGCGGCGAAGCCGAACCCGGAGACGAAGAAGCCGTTGTAGTGCTGGGCCGCGATGGACGCGGAGTACATGTCGTAGATGCCGATCAGGGGGGTGGTGCCGGGGGCGGAGACCTCTTCGCGGAGCAGCTGTCCGTAGCGCAAGTGTTCATCCCTTTCGTCGGACACTGACGTGAATGAGTCAATCTCTACATGTTGTAGTAGACGGGCGCAAAGGGCGATTCGTCCGAATGGGCGCACGGATCACGAGCAGGGCGACACCCAGCAGGGCGGCGGCGACGATGCCGTCCAGCCAGTAGTGGTTGGCGGTGCCGACGACGACCAGCAGGGTGACCAGCGGGTGCAGCAGCCAGAGCCACCGCCACCGGCCGCGGGTCGCGGCGATCAGCCCGATGGCGACCGCCAGGGCCCAGCCGACGTGCAGGGACGGCATCGCCGCGTACTGGTTGGCCAGAGTGTCGGTGGCGGGCGGGCCGTAGACGGAGGGGCCGTAGACGGCGGCGGTGTCGATCAGGCCGGTTTCGGCGAGCATGCGCGGCGGGGCGAGCGGCATCAGGATGTGCAGCGCGAGGGCGGAGACGGTGAGGACGGTCAGAACCCGCCGGATCCAGACGTAGTGCGCGGGGCGGCGCAGGTACATCCACACCAGGAAGGCCGCGGTCGCCGGGAAGTGCACGGTGGCGTAGTAGGTGTTGGCCAGGTGCACGAGAGCGTCACTGTGCAGCACGACCCGCTGGACGACACCCTCGCCGGGCAGGTGCAGCGCGCGCTCCAGGCCCCAGACGCCGCGGGCGTTGGCGAAGGCGTCGCCGACCTGGCCGTTGGCGGCCTGCCGGCCGAGCTTGTAGACGAGGAAGAGGCCCGCGACGAGCAGCAGCTCCCGGACCAGCGGTGGACGGGCGACGGCTTCCCCTCCGCCGAGCCGTATGGATGACGTCGTCGCCATGGCGAGCCCCCCTCCCTCGATCAAAACGCAACCGTTTCGATCCTCTTGCGTTTCGATGCTTTCTTAACCTAGCCTGAGAACTGTACGACACAGTTTCGTTCCCAGGAGGGGTCCCATGTCCGACCACGTCATCCGCCTCTCCCGCCTCACGGCGGAGCGGGAGCAGGAGATCTGCGACGCGACGATCCGGCTCGTGTGCGAGCAGGGGTACGACGCCCTGACGATGGACGCGGTCGCGGCCCGTACGAAGTGCAGCAAGGCGACCCTCTACCGCCAGTGGACGAGCAAGCCGCGGCTGGTGGCCGTCGCGCTGCGGCACACCCGGCCGGTCCTGACGGCCGACATCGACACCGGGTCGCTGGCCGGGGACCTGCGCGAACTGGTGCGCCGCATGGGCACCGAGTCCAACCGGGACGTGGACCTGATGCGCGGGCTGAGCCAGGCCGCCGTGAACAACCCGGACCTGCGCGAGGCACTGCGTGAAGTGCTCATCGATCCCGATACCGACGCGCTCGGCGCCATGCTCCGCAGAGCGGTGTGGCGGGGCGAACTCGCCACCGACAGCGCGGCCGCGCCCTTCCTGACGTACGCGCTGGTGGGCCCGATGATCGGCCGCCGGATCCTCGACGACCGGGACGCGGACGCCGAGTTCATGACGCGCTACCTCGAAGCGGTGATCCTGCCCGCGCTCGATCTCACCTGACTCATCCGACTTGCCTGACTCATCCGACCTCCTGACCTGACGGGATGACCCTGCCCATGGCCACTTTCCTCTACAAGATGGGCCGGTCCGCCTTCCGCCGGCGCTGGCTCGTCACCTTCCTGTGGATCACGATCCTGGCCATCGCCGGAGTCGGCGCCGCCACCAGCTCCTCCTCCGCCTCCGGCTCCGTCTCCATCCCCGGTACGGAGGCCCAGAAGGCCTTCGACCTGCTCAAGGAGCGCTTCCCCGGCACGGGCGCCGACGGGGCCACCGCACGGGTGGTGTTCAAGGCCCCCAGCGGCGAGAGGATCACCGCGACCGACAACAAGGCCGCCGTGGAGGACGTCGTCAGCGAACTGGGCTCCGGCTCGAATCTGGTCGCGTCCGTAACCGACCCCTACGTCACCAAGTCGGTGAGCAAGGACGGCAGTACGGCCTACGCCCAGGTCACGTACAAGGTCAAGTCCAACGAGATGACCGACGCGGCCCGCGACGCGCTCGACGGGGCCGTCCAGTCCGGCCGCGACGACGGGCTCACCGTCGAGGCCGGTGGCGACGCGCTCCAGACGCAGCCGGAGAACGGCATCGGCGAGATCGTCGGCATCGCCATCGCCGCCCTGGTGCTGGTCATCACCTTCGGGTCGATGGTCGCCGCCGGGCTGCCGCTGCTGATCGCGATCATCGGCGTCGGCATCAGCGTCGCCGGGATCACCGCGCTCAGCGGCACCCTCAACCTCGACAGCTCCACCCCGACGCTCGCCATGATGATCGGCCTCGCCGTCGGCATCGACTACGCCCTCTTCGTCGTCTCCCGCTACCGCACCGAACGCGCCGAGGGCCGCACCCCCGAGGAGGCCGTCGGCCGGGCCACCGGCACCGCGGGCTCGGCGGTGGTCTTCGCCGGGCTCACCGTCGTCATCGCCCTGGCGGGGCTGGTCGTGGTCAACATCCCGGTCCTGACCAAGATGGGCCTGGCCGCCGCGGCCGCCGTGGTCGTGGCCGTACTCGTCGCGCTCACCTTCATCCCGGCGCTGCTGGGCTTCGCCGGGGACAAGGTGCTCAGCCGCAGAACACGTAAGGCCCGCAACGCCCGCAAGGCCCACGAGGGATCCGTTCCGGCTGCCGCCGACGCCAAGCCCAACATGGGTACCCGATGGGCCTCCTTCGTGCTGCGCCGCCCGGTCGCGGTGCTGGTCACCGCCATCGTCGGCCTCGGCGTGATCGCGGTGCCCGCCACCGGCCTGACGCTGGGCATGCCGGACGACGGCTCCCAGCCCACGTCCACCACGCAGCGCAAGGCCTACGACATGCTGGCCGACTCCTTCGGCCCCGGCTTCAACGGCCCGCTGATGGTCGTCGTGGACGCGGCTTCCGCCGACGACCCGCAGGCCGCCGCCGCGAAGGTCTCCCGGGCTGTCTCCGGTCTGAAGGACGTCACCGCCGTCACCCCGGCCACCTTCAGCAAGGCCGGCGACACCGCGATGATCACCGTCATCCCCGGCTCCAGCCCCACCAGCACCGCGACCGAGGACCTGGTCAAGGCCATCCGCGACAAGGGCGCCGCGGCCGGGTCCGCCGCCGGTGCCACGGTGCTCGTCACCGGCCAGACCGCCATGGCCATCGACGTCTCCCAGAAGCTCAGCGACGCCCTCATTCCCTACCTCGGGCTGGTCGTCGGCCTCGCGTTCCTCCTCCTGATCCTGGTCTTCCGCTCGATCCTGGTCCCGCTCAAGGCCGCCCTCGGCTTCCTGCTGTCCGTCTTCGCCTCGCTCGGCGCGGTCGTCGCGGTCTTCCAGTGGGGCTGGCTCGCGAACCTGTTCGGCGTCCAGGAGACCGGCCCGATCATGAGCATGATGCCGATCTTCCTGGTCGGTGTCGTCTTCGGCCTCGCCATGGACTACGAGGTCTTCCTCGTGACCCGCATGCGGGAGGCGTACGTACACGGCGAGCGGCCCGCCCAGGCGATCGTCACCGGCTTCAACCACGGGGCCAGGGTCGTCACCGCCGCCGCCATCATCATGATCTCCGTCTTCGCCGGCTTCATCACCGCCCACGAGGCCATGGTCAAGATGATCGGCTTCGGCCTGGCCATCGCCGTACTCTTCGACGCCTTCGTCGTCCGGATGGCCATCGTCCCGGCGGTGATGGCCCTGCTCGGCAAGGCGGCCTGGTGGCTGCCCCGCTGGCTCGACAAGGCCCTGCCCGACGTCGACATCGAGGGCGAGCAGCTGCGCAGGAACCTCGACACAGCGGCGGGCGAAGCGGTGCCGCCGAGCGGGCGCGAACTGCAGGACAGTCGCGCCTGACCGGCCCTACTCCGGGCTCTCGTAAGGGTCGGACGGGGCCTTCACCACCCGGGCCCGGCTGACGGTGACGAACGGGATGACGCTGCCGTTGACGGGGTCCTTGGCCCGCTTGCCGGTGTACGTGCCGACGACCTCGAGCCAGGTGTCGGGTTCCAGGATCGGCGGAATCTGCCCGGTCAGGCCGACCTTGACGGGCTGGGCGTCGGCGGCGCAGCAGTTGAGGACCATACGTGTCAGGTAGGGCTCGCCGCTGCCGTCGAGGGCGACGAAGCCGGTCATCTCGATCCGCCGGCCGCCGAGGGAGTGGCCGTGGTCGTAGACCGCGCGGCCGGCGTAGTCGACGACGCTGAGCGGGAGGGGGTTGCCGGCGGGGAGGGCGGGGAAACCGAAGGGCTTCTGCAGTGCCATGCCGGTGCGCATGGCACTGTAGGAGCCCAGCGCGGGCGGGGCGACCAGAATGAGAGCGAACAGCGGCAGGACCAGGAGCCAGGAGACCCGTGGCTCGCGGTGGACGTGTCCGTGGTCATCCTGCCCGTGCTCGCCCCCTCGCCGTTCGTACCAGACGGTGGCGACGGCGGCGGCGATCAGGACGACGCCCGCCGCGAGCAGCAACGGGCGCAACCCGGCCTTGACGTACCGCAGATAGAGGTCGGTGAAGCCGGCGTGCAGCATCGCCCCGCCGACGAGGAACAGCACGACCGCCTGCGCCTGCCGGTTCACAGGAGCACCGCCCCGACCAGGACCGACGTCAGGACGGCCACCGCGAAGGTGACCGGGGCGAACCGCAGCGCGAAGGCGCGCCCGAAGGTGCCGGCCTGCATCGCGAACAGCTTCAGGTCGATCATCGGTCCCACGACGAGGAACGCCAGCCGGGCGGTGAGCGAGAACTGCGACAGGGACGAGGCCACGAACGCGTCGGCCTCGGAGCAGATGGACAGCAGCACCGCCAGGACCGCCAGGGCCAGCACCGACACCACCGGATTGACGGACGCGGCGTGCAGCCAGCTCGCCGGGACCACCGCCTTCAGTGTGGCCGCGGCCATCGCGCCGACCACGAGGAAGCCGCCGGCATGCATCACGTCATGCCGTACGGATCCCCAGAACGCCGCCCCCTTGCCCAGGCCCTCGGAGGACGGCCGGGCCGGCGGCCGCAGCCAGTCGTTGCGGCCGAGGCGCTGCCACAGCCAGCCCATCACACACGCCGCGAGCAGACTCGCCCCGAACCGGGCGAGGACCATGCGCGGGTCGTTGGGAAACGCGACGGCCGTCGCGGTCAGCACGATCGGATTGATCGCCGGGGCGGACAGCAGAAACGCCAGCGCCGCCGCAGGCGCCACCCCCCGCCGCACCAGCGCCCCCGCCACCGGTACCGACGCGCACTCGCAGCCCGGCAGCACCACCCCCGCCATCGCCGCCGCCGGCACCGCCAGGGCGGGCCGGTCCGGCAGCGCGCGGGCGAAGAACGCCGGCGGCACGAACACCGCGATCGCCGCCGACAGCAGCACCCCCAGGACGAGAAACGGCAGCGCCTGCACGACCACCGCGACGAACACCGTCATCCAGCTCTGCATCACCGGCGCCGACAACGCCCGGCGGACCGGCCCCTGCAGTCCGATCACCACGATCAGCAGCATCGTCAGGACGAGCGGTGAGTTGAACTGCCAGCCCCGCGAGGGCGGTTCTTCCGCGTTGCGGTCCTCAGGCCGGGTCGTCGGGGCTGCTTCGGTGGCGGTCACGAGCGAGGTACCTCCGGTACGGCAACGGCAGGGGCTTTGTGGGTCGGTTTCCCTCCACCACCAGTACGCCGGTTCGGGCACAGCTTCTCATCCCGGACATCCCAAGACTTGTCTACGGCATTGCCAAGGCCTCCGTAGGTGAGAGCCGCGAGGCGCGGACCGGATCGCCTGCCGCACGCACGACGCCCACCTCGTAGGGCTCGACGTCACCAACACCGGCCCCGCCGTCCCCCCGTACGAGATCCCCTCCCTCTTCAAGCCCTTCCGTCGCCTCGGCACCGACCGCCTCGTCACCGCCAAGGGCGCCGGCCTCGGCCTCTCCATCGTCCGCGCCATCGCCCACGCCCACGGCGGCGACGTCACCGCCCGCCCCCGCGACGGCGGCGGCCTCGTGGTGAGCGTCAGCCTGCCGGGTCTCGGCCCGCCCGCAGGGTGATGGTCGTTACGGAGTGCGGGTCAGCGGCCTTGAACACCGCGATCCTGCCCTCGCCGCCGCTGAGTGTGACGTAGACGCGGCTGCTGTCCGGGCTGACGGCCAAGGACAGGGGGATCCCGTCCATGGAGACGGGCGAGCCGACGGCCGCGTTCGTCTGTGTGTCCAGGATCGAGACCGTACTGAGGTAGAGGTTCGGGATGTAGACGCGGCGGCCGTCACCGCTGACCGAGATGCCGAAGTGAACGTCGTCGTCGAGGGGGACGGCTGCCACCTCCGTGCCCGTACCCGTGTCGATGACGGCGACAGCGGTCTCCTGGAAATTCTCGTCGCTCGTGAGGACGTAGAGACGGCGGCTGTCCGCATCGGCGGCCATGGGTCCGGTGTGGTCGCCGGAGGCTATGGGGGGATCGACGGTCTTGCCCGTCGCCGTGTGCGGCCCTCGACGTTCTCCTGCTTCTTGGGGCGCTGTTGCGGCATCTCGTCGACGACGCGGTCGTAGACGAAGCTGTACAGCTCGTCGATGGTGATGTCACCGTCCCCGTCGAGATCGGCGCTGCCGTCCCGAAGGCCCGCCACGAGATGGCGGGTGAACACGGACTGCGGCGCGGCCTCGCCGCGCGGCAGGTCACCGCCTTCGAAGGAGTACTGCATGGCGTCGGACGCCGTCAGCACGGTGCGGCCGCGGCCCTGGAAGCGCTCCAGGGTGTGGATGTCGGCGTCGGCCTTGGCGATCCGCCCGGCCGGGAAGGCGCCGCTGTAGCAGCAGTCGAGGATCAGCACCTTCTGCCGCGACATGGAGCCGGACATGGCCTGGTCGATCTGCTCGGCCGGGAGCGAGCTGAACAGCAGGCTGCCGCGCCGGGTGTTGGTCGTCGCCAGGTACAGCCGCCCCTCCTCGTCCTTCAGCCCATGCCCGGTGAAGTACAGCAGCGTGAGATCGTCGCGCCGTCGGTCGCGGTAGAGGTCGGCGATGGCCTCTCCCACCCGGTAGTGCGGCTCGTTGATGAGCGTCGTCACCTCGAACCCCGCGATACCGGGATCCTCAAGGACAGCGGCCAGCCCTTCCGCGTCATGCGCAGGGGCGGTCAGCTGCCGCAGCCCGGGGTCCTGGTAGTCGTATGTGGCGATCAGCAGCGCCAGTCGGCGGCCCATGGCTGTCCGCTCCCCGCTACCTGGCCGTGTTGTGTCTGCGTACGTACGCGTCGATCAGCCGCTGCCGCTCGGCGTCCGAGGCCCGTTCGAGCTCGATCGTGTCACCGTCGATGGTCACCGACACCCGGTGCCGCGCGGACTGCCGGCCGAGCCAGTCGTTCACCACGGACACGAGCCCCGGCAACACCCCGCCCGACGCGCTGAGCGCCACGATCACGGCCCCCGCCGTCACCACGTCCGCGCCGCCCTTCGCGCCCTCGGGGACCTCCCCCACGGCCACCGGACGCACCGACTCGACGTCCAGTTCCTCGATCTCGCCCCGCAGCCGCCACACCGACCGCTCGGCCGCCTCCGGATCCGCCTCCGGATCGACCGCCACCACCACAGTTACGTCGACCTGCATCCCCGTGCCTCCCCCGGCGGCGGCCCGTCGCGATCCGTCGTGATCCGTCGCGACGCCCTGCCAACAGTGTGGCGTCAGTCGGCTCCCCGAGGCAGACCTTTGCGTGGATTCGTGCGGCTACGTCTCAGCCGACCGCCTTCCGTGCCCATATGCCCCTGCACCTAGGCGACCCGCTTGCCGCCCTCCAGCATCGTCTTGAGACCGGACAGGATCATCACCCAGCCGCCGCTGACGCCCTCCAGCATCTTGCTCTCCGGGCTGTCGAAGCCGTCGTGCGTGATGGTCAGCTTGACCCCGACCCCCGGCTCCTCGCCTGGCTCGATGTCGAAGGCGACCTTCGACTTCTCCTTGCGCGCCTCCTCGTACTCCTCGTCGGAGCCGAACAGCTCGCGCATCATCGGCATCATCCGGTGCCAGGTGTAGGCGAGCCGCTTGCCGGGGGTCGCTTCGAGCACCTCCTGGTCCAGGTCCTCGTAGTCGCCGTCGGGGCCCATCTTCCACAGGACGGGCGAGCCGGGCCGCCAGTCGGACTTCGGGCCCCAGCCGCCGAAGTAGCGGAGGGCGAACTCGGCGTCGGTGAGGGCTTCGTAGAGCTTCTCAGGGGTGGTCTGGATGTAGATGACGTAGACGAATGCGGGCTTGCCGCCGGTGTTGCTCACGGTCCTGTCTCCTTCCAGTCTCTGCTTCAGATCCGTCAGGGCGCCCAGGCGCCCGCGCTCGTACCGGCCGATCCAGCGGTCGGTGAACTCCTGGATGGGCACGGGGTTGAGGTAGTGCAGCTTCTGCCTGCCGTGCCGGACGCCGGTGACCAGGGCGGCCGCTTCCAGGACGGCCAGGTGCTTGCTGACGGCCTGGCGGGTCATGTCGAGCCCCTCGCACAGCTCGTGGAGGCTCTGGCCGTTGCGGGCGTGGAGCCGGTCGAGGAGCCTTCGGCGGCTGGCGTCGGCGAGGGCCCTGAATATGTCGTCGAGCGGGTCATCCACAGCTCCAAAATGGCAACCATTTGGTTGCATGTCAAGCGTGTCGGTGCCCATTGATACGGTCGGGGCCCTTGGGACGACTGAGGACTGAGCGAGGTGGGGCGCGATGGGGATCTTCGACCGAATACGCGGCGAGTTCATCGACATCGTCGAGTGGACCGACGACAGCCGGGACACGATCGTGTGGCGGTTCCCGAGGCACGAGAACGAGATCAAGATGGGCGCGAAGCTCGTCGTACGGGAGTCGCAGACCGCCGTCTTCGTCAACGAGGGGCGGATCGCGGATGTCTTCCAGCCCGGGACGTACACCCTCCGGACGCAGAACCTGCCGGTGCTGTCGACCCTGAAGGGGTGGAAGCACGGCTTCGAGTCGCCGTTCAAGGCCGAGGTGTACTTCGTCAGCAGCCGGCAGTTCACGGACCTGAAGTGGGGGACGCGGACTCCGGTGATCGTCCGGGACGCCGAGTTCGGGATGGTGCGGCTGCGGGCGTTCGGCGGGTTCGCGCTGCGGGTGTCGGATCCGGCGGCGCTGCTGCGGGAGCTGGCGGGGACGGACCCGCAGTTCCGTACGGAGGAGGTGCAGGAGTATCTGCGCCAGCTGATCGTCGGGCGGCTGGCGGGCGCCCTCGGTGAGGCGGGCGTGCCGGTGCTGGACCTGGCGGCGCAGCAGGACCGCCTCGGCGGGGAGCTGGCCGGGATCCTGACCGAGGAGCTGGCGGCGGTCGGCATCGCGGTGCCGAAGTTCGTGATCGAGAGCATCTCGCTGCCGGAGGAGGTCGAGAAGGCGGTCGACACGGCCGGCCGGATGAACATCGTCGGCGACCTCAACCGCTACACCCAGCTCCAGGCGGCCGACGCCATGCGGGACGCCGCCGCCAACCCCGGCGGCGGCGCCGGCGAGGGCCTCGGCCTGGGGCTCGGCCTGGCGGCGGGGCAGCGGATGGCGGGGGCGCTTGCCCCGCAGCCTGCCCCGGCGGCCCCGATAGCCCCAGCAGCCCCAGCGGCCCCGGTGGACGCACTGTCCGTGCCGCCGCCGCTTCCCGTCACCGAGGGGCAGTGGCACGTGGGCCTCGGCGGCCGCCAGGAGGGCCCGTACGACTCCGTCCGCCTCGCCGCGATGGTCGCGGAGGGGACGCTGACCCGCGCCACCCTCGTATGGCAGGCCGGCATGGCGGCCTGGACCTCGGCGGGCGAACTGCCCGCCCTGGAACGGCTCTTCGCCGCCGTCCCGCCACCGCTCCCGCCGCTCCCGCCGCAGTCATGACCGCCGCAGAATCCGCGCGCTCCTTCGCCTGCGAAGTGTGCGGTGCCACCGCCGAGTACGCACCCGGCACCGACACCCTCCGCTGCCCGCACTGCGCCACCGAGCAGCCGATCACGCCCGTCGGCCGGGCCGTCCGCGAGCACGCCTACGCGACGCTCGCCACCCTTCCGCTCAAGCAGACCGCCGCCCAGCGCGCCCCCAACGCCTTCCGCTGCCCCAACTGCCAGGCCGTCACCGAGACCGACACCCTCTCCGACCGCTGCCAGTTCTGCGCCGCCGCACTCGTCGCCGACCCGAGCCGGACCGAGCGCGTAGTCCCGGAGGCCGTCGTCCCCTTCGAGCTGGACCGGTCCGCGACCCGCAAGGCACTGCGCAAGTGGACCGCGTCCCGCTGGTTCGCACCCTCGGACCTGAAGAAGGTGACCGAGGCCGAGACGACCAAGGGCAGCTATCTGCCGCACTGGACGTACGACGCGAACACCTTCTCCAACTACACCGGCCAGCGGGGCGACCACTACTACGTCACTCAGACCTACACCGACAGCAACGGCAAGACCCAGACCCGCCAGGTCCGCCACACCCGCTGGACCTCGGTGTCGGGCAGCGTCACCCTCTCCTTCGACGACCTGCTCGTGGCCGGCACGACCCACGTCGAGGAGAAGCAGCTCGACAAGCTGGAGCCCTGGCCGCTGGACCGGGCGAAGCCGTATCAGGACGAGTACCTGGCCGGCTTCCAGACGGTCCGCTACGACATCGAGCCCGAGAGCGGCTTCGAGACGGCCAAGAAGCGGATGGACGCCGCCATCCGCAGCCAGGCCAAGCGCCAGATCGGCGGCGACGAGCAGCGCGTCCACAAGGTGGCGACCAGCTACGCCGATCTCACTTTCAAGCTGATGCTGCTCCCGGTCTGGTTTCTCAGCTACCTGCACCACGGCAAGACCTGGCAGGTCATGGTCAACGCCCGAACCGCCGAGGTCATCGGCGAGCGGCCGTACAGCGTCCCCAAGATCGTCGCCGCCTCGCTCGCGGCGGCGCTGGTCATCGGGGCGGCGGTGTGGCTATACCTGCGTTACCGCCACTAGGCCCTGTCCGGGCGGACAGGACCTAGACGCGATTGCGGTGACCCGCGTCACACGCTCACACCGCCCGGCGCACCGGTGTGTGGCGGGCGTAACTCCTGATGATCGGCTCACGTGACCTCGACGTAATGGGCATTTCGTACGGTCGTGAGTGGGAACGGAGGGCCGCCATGACCACAAGCACAACCGCGAGCACGACGCAGCAGGTGCGCACCGTCTGCTCGTACTGCGGTGTGGGCTGCGGCATGCTCCTCGACGTCGGCCTCGGCCCCGACGGGCGGCGTACGGTCCTGAAGGCCTCGGGCGACAAGGCACACCCCGCAAACTTCGGGCGGCTGTGCACCAAGGGCGCGACGACGGCGGACATGCTGGCGGCGCCCGGGCGGCTGAGCACCGCGCTGGTGCGGGCCGAGCGCGGGGCGGAGGCGGAGCCGACCGGGATGGACGCGGCGGTGAGGGAGACCGCGCGGCGGCTGCGGGCGGTCATCGACGAGCACGGGCCGGACGCGGTCGCCTTCTATGTCTCGGGGCAGATGAGCCTGGAAGCGCAGTACCTGGCGAACAAGCTGGCCAAGGGCTTCGTACGGACGAACCAGATCGAGTCGAATTCGCGGCTGTGCATGGCCAGCGCCGGCACCGGCTACAAGCTCTCGCTGGGCGCCGACGGCCCGCCCGGGTCGTACCAGGACTTCGAGAAGGCGGATGTCTTCCTCGTCATCGGCTCGAACATGGCCGACTGCCACCCCATCCTCTTCCTGCGCATGATGGAACGGGTCAAGGCGGGCGCCGCCAAGCTGATCGTGGTCGACCCGAGGCGCAACGCGACCGCCGACAAGGCCGGCCTCTTCCTCCAGATCCGGCCCGGGACGGACCTGGCGCTGCTCAACGGCCTGCTGCACCTGCTGCACGAGGCCGGGCACACGGATCCGTCCTTCATCGCCGGGCACACCGAGGGCTGGGAGGCGATGCCGGAGTTCCTGGCGGACTACCCGCCCGCCACGGTCGCCGAAATCACCGGCATCCCGGAGGACGACATCCGGGAGGCGGCCCGGCTCATCGGCGAGGCCGGGGAGTGGATGAGCTGCTGGACCATGGGGCTCAACCAGTCCACGCACGGCACCTGGAACACCAACGCCCTGGTCAACCTGCATCTGGCGACGGGCGCGATCTGCCGCCCCGGCAGCGGCCCCTTCTCGCTGACCGGCCAGCCCAATGCCATGGGCGGCCGCGAGATGGGCTACATGGGACCCGGGCTCCCCGGGCAGAGAACAGTTCTGGTCGACGGGGAGCGGGCCTTCATCGAGGAGCTGTGGGGGCTGGAGCCGGGGACGGTCAGGAAGGACGGGGTCGGCAAGGGCACCGTCGAGATGTTCCAGAAGATGGCCGACGGCGAGATCAAGGCCTGCTGGATCATCTGCACCAACCCCGTGGCCTCGGTGGCCAACCGCCGCACGGTGATAGAGGGGCTGGAGGCGGCGGAGTTCGTCATCACCCAGGACGTCTTCGCCGACACGGAGACCAACGCCTACGCGGATGTGGTGCTGCCCGGCGCCATGTGGACCGAGAGCGAGGGCGTGCTCATCAACAGCGAGCGCAACCTCACCCTGGCGCAGCAGGCCGTGGACCCGCCCGGCGAGGCGATGGCCGACTGGCGGATCATCGCGGCCGTCGCCCGCGAGATGGGGTACGCGGACGGGTTCACGTACGCCGACGCGGAAGAGGTCTTCGAGGAGATCAAGCGGGCCGCCAACCCGAAAACCGGCTACGACCTGCGGGGCGTGACGTACGAGCGGCTGCGGGGCACGTCCGTGCAGTGGCCGGCGCCCAGCGCGGACGGGCCGGACCGCAACCCGATCCGGTACGTGGAGGAGGGCAAGGGGGGCAAGGAGGGCGACGGGCCGGTCTTCCCCACGGCGAGCGGGCGGGCGGTGTTCTTCCCCCGGCCGCACATCCCGGCCGCCGAGATGCCCGACGACGACTTCCCGTACGTCCTCAACACCGGGCGGCTGCAGCACCAGTGGCACACCCTGACCAAGACGGGGAAGGTCGCCAAGCTCAACAAGCTGAACCCCGGGCCGTTCGTGGAGCTGCACCCGGACGACGCGCGGGCGCTGGGCATCGCGGAGGGCGACTCGGTGGAGGTCGCGTCGCGTCGCGGGCGGGCGGTGCTGCCGGCGGTGGTGACGGACCGGGTACGGGTGGGGTGCGTGTTCGCGCCGTTCCACTGGAACGACCTGTTCGGCGAGTATTTGAGCGTCAACGCGGTGACGAGCGATGCGGTGGATCCGCTGTCGTTCCAGCCGGAGTTCAAGGTCTGCGCGGTGTCGCTTACGCGGGTGGCGGCGGCCCAGCCAGCCCCGGAGGCGCCCGCACCGTTGCAGGCGCAGGCACACGCACAGGCACAGGCACCGGTCACCGTGCACGTACCCGCGCCGATCGGTGCCTTCGGGCTGCCCGCCGCCCCGCCGCCCGTGCTCGCCGAGCACGAACGCCAGTATCTGGTCGGATTCCTCGCCGGGATCCCGTCCGGCGCCCCCGGCGTGCCGGTGCTCCCGCCGGGCGCGCCGTTCTCGCCCGAGCACGCGCTGTGGGTGAACGGCGTACTGGCCGGGATGTATTCGCGTACGGCCTCCGGACCGGCGGAGCAGTCCCCCGCGCCCCAGGCCACCACCCGCGAGGTCGTCGTCCTCTGGGCCTCGCAGACCGGCAACGCCGAGGACTTCGCGCTGGCCGCCGCCGACCACCTCGCCGCGAGCGGCCACAAGGCGACGCTCGTCGGCATGGACGACGCGCACCCCGCCGCGCTGCCGCCCGCCGCCGATCTCCTCATCATCACGAGCACCTTCGGCGACGGCGACGCCCCCGACAACGGCTCCGGCTTCTGGGACGCGCTCACCGCGCCCGACACCCCCCGCCTGGAGGGTGTGCGGTACGCGGTGCTGGCCTTCGGCGACTCCTCGTACGACGACTTCTGCGGGTACGGCCGCCGGCTCGACCAGCGCATGGACGAGCTGGGCGCGCTGCGCCTGGCCCCGCGTACGGACTGCGAACCGGACTACGAGCCGTCGGCGCAGGCCTGGCTCGACCAGGTCGTGACGGCCCTGACCGGGGAAGCCGCGCCCGCCGCCCCTGTCGCCCCCGCCGCCCCTGTACTGAAGCCGAAGTCCCGCAAGCCCGCCCCCGTCACCGCCCGCCTGACCGGCAACCGGCTGCTCAGCCTGCCCGGAGCGGGCAAGGAGGTGCACCGGTTCACGTTCGACACCCGGGAGAGCGAGACGCCGCTGGTCTACGAGGCGGGGGACGCGCTCGGCGTACGCCCGGTCAACTGCCCGGACCTGGTGGCGGAATGGCTGGCGGTGACCGGGCTGAACGCGGCAACGGCGGTGGATGTGAAGGGAGTCGGCGAGGTCTCGCTCCTGGAGGCGCTGAGCGGCCACCTCGACATCACCCGCATCAGCCCCGACCTGCTGCGCTTCGTCATGGAGCGCTTCCACGACCCCCGCGAGCTGAAGAAGCTCCTCCGCCCGGACAACAAGGGCGAGCTGGCCAAGTGGTCCTGGGGCCGGCAGGCCGTCGACGTCGTCGCCGAGCACGCCGTCCGCGCCTCCGCGCAGGACTGGGTCGGCGTCCTGGGCCGCCTGCAGCCACGGCTGTACTCGATCTCGTCCAGCCCTCTCACCGACCCGGATCTGGTGTCGCTCACCGTCTCCGTCGTCCGGTACGAGAGCCGGAACGGCCGCCCCCGCAAGGGCGTCTGCTCGCCCTTCCTCGCCGACGCCGCCACCGGCACACCGGTGCCCGTCCATGTGCAGCGCTCCCCGCACTTCCGGCCCCCGGCCGACCCCGCCACACCGATGATCATGGTCGGCCCCGGCACCGGCGTCGCGCCGTTCGTCGGCTTCCTCGACGAGCGCCGGGCCCGGGGCCACCGGGCGCCCAACTGGCTGTTCTTCGGCGAGCAGCACCGCGCGACCGACTTCTACTACGGGGACGAGCTCGCCGCCCACCTCGCCGACGGCACCCTCACCCGCCTCGACCTCGCCTTCTCCCGCGACCAGCGCGCCAAGGTCTACGTCCAGGACCGCATGCGCGAGCACGGCCCCCTGCTCTGGTCCTGGCTCCAGGACGGCGCCCACTTCTACGTCTGCGGCGACGCCTCCCGGATGGCCAAGGACGTCGACCAGGCCCTGCTGGAGATCGCCGGTGTCCACGGCGGCCTGGGGGAGGGCGAGGCGGCCGCGTACGTCAAGCAGCTGGCGGCGGACAAGCGCTACGTACGGGACGTGTACTGATCGCGCACGGGTGGCGGGATATCTTCAGGCCATGCAGTCCTACACGATCGGCCAGGCGGCGCGCCTGCTCGGCGTAAGCCCCGACACCGCCCGCCGCTGGGCGGACGCCGGCCGGGTCGCGACCCACCGCGACGAGGGCGGCCGGCGTCTCATCGACGGCCGCGACCTCGCCGCGTTCTCGGTGGAGCTGGCCAGGACCGGCGGTGAGGACGAGGCCGCCTCCTACACCTCCGTCCGCAACGCCTTCCCCGGCATCGTCACCGCCGTCAAGCTCGGCGACGTCGCCGCCCAGGTCGAGATCCAGGCCGGCCCGCACCGGCTGGTCTCCCTGCTGACCCGCGAGGCCGTCGAGGAACTGGGCCTGGAAGTCGGCATGGAGGCCACGGCCCGGGTGAAGTCGACCAACGTGCACATCGACCGTACGTAGTCGGCTGACTCACGAGCCCGGACAGGGCCTAGATGCCCTGCCAGTCCGGCTTCGCCGCGTACGTGTCGCGGAAGTAGCCCGCGAGCTTCAGCCCCGACGCCGCCGCCTCGTCCACGACCACCGTGGCATGCGGGTGCAGCTGCAGCGCCGACGCGGGCACCACCGCCGCGAGCGGCCCCTCCACGGCCAGCGCCACCGCCTCCGCCTTCGCCTCCCCGGTGGCCAGCAGCACGAGGTGCCGCGCCTCCAGGATCGTCCCGATCCCCTGGGTGATCACGTGATGCGGCACCTCCTCCAGGCTGTCGAAGAACCGCGCGTTGTCCTGCCGGGTCTGCCGGGTCAGCGTCTTGATCCGCGTACGCGAAGCGAGCGACGAGCACGGCTCGTTGAAGCCGATGTGCCCGTCCGTCCCGATCCCCAGCAGCTGCAGGTCCACCCCGCCCGCCTCCGCCAGCGCCCGGTCGTACTCCGCACACGCCGCCGCGATGTCCCCCGCAGCCCCGTCCGGCCCCATGAACGCGTCCTCGCCCAGCCCCAGCGGCCGTACGACCTCCCGCAGCACCACCGAGCGGTACGACTCCGGATGCCCGGCCGGCAGGCCCACGTACTCGTCGAGCTGGCAGATCCGGGCCCGCGAGACGTCCACCGCACCGGCGGCGGCCTTCGCCGCCAGCGCCTGGTAGATCGGCAGCGGGGTCGAGCCTGTGGCAACGCCGAGCAGAGCGCCGGGCTTGCGGGTCAGCAGGGCGGCGATCGTCTCGGCGATGAGCTCTCCGCCCGCGACGGCGTCCGGAACGATGACAACTTCCATGCTGGCCCCTGCCCCTCTGGATACACACACCGGTACTGGTGTAGACCAATTTACCAGGCGCTCCCCGGGGCTCACCGACGCCCGGTGTGGACGGTGGTCGCCTCCAGGTAGAAGGCGTCCGGGCGGGTGAGGATCCCGGTGGCGGTGTCGCCGTCGATGAGGTCGTCGAGGGTCTGCCGGTCGTCGGGGGCGAGCCCAGGGGCGAACTGGTCGCGGGTGAGGGCGAGGCGGTCGTGGATGTACGCGCGGGCCGACGGGTTCAGGGGGGCCGGGAGGTCGGTGAGGAAGGTACGGGAGCCCGCCGGGGCGAGGCCCGCGCCGGTGAGGAGGGCGGGCCAGTCCTCGGGAGTGCGTACGGAGCCGGGCAGGGAGGCCCGCATCGCGGCGAACCACTCCTCGGCGGCGACGTCGAGGCGGGCCTGGAAGCCGGGGCGACCGGCGCCCGCGTCGTCCCGGGGGAGGAAGCGGGCGGGCAGACCGCCCTCCACGACGGCGAGCAGGCCGCCGGGGCGCAGGGCGGAGGCGAGGCGGGTGAGGACGAGCTGCTGGTCGCCGACGTGGTGGATGGCGCGGCTGCTGTAGATGAGATCGGCGGTGCCGATGGCGTCCAGGCCGTCGGGCAGTTCGGCTTGGACGGTGCGGAAGCGGTCGCCCAGGCCCTGGGCGGCGGCGCGGGCGCGGGCCCGCTCCAGCAGGGGCTCGGCGCCGTCCACGGCGACGACCTCGGCGTCGGGGAAGGCGTGGGCGAGCAGGCAGGCGGCCACGCCGGGGCCGCTGCCGATGTCCAGGATCCGGGCGGGGGCGGCAGGCAGGAGGCCCCGCAGCCAGGCGGCGGTCTGCTCGACGGAGGGGGCGGTGAGGTCGCCGCCCCGCTCCAGCATGTCGCCCATGGCCTGCCAGTCGACGTCGTCGGTGCCGTGGTGGTGATGGTGGCCGTGCTGATGCTGATGAGTGGTCATGGCCGGAGACTGCTCCCGGCTTCCCGGGTCCGGCAACATTTGTTGCCGGTTCCGGGAAAAGGTGCTCCCATCGGCCGCATGGACAGGGAAAAGGACACGGACATCACCGACGTGCTCAACGAGGTCGGCCCCCGTCTGCGGCGGCTCCGTACGCAGCGCGGCGTCACCCTGACCGCGCTCGCCGAGGTCACCGGCATCTCCAAGAGCACCCTGTCCCGCCTCGAATCCGGCGGGCGCCGCCCCAGCCTTGAGCTGCTGCTCCCGATCGCCCAGGCCCACCGGGTCCCCCTGGACGAACTCGTCGGCGCACCCGAGGTCGGCGACCCCCGGGTGCGTATGCCCGCCCGCGAGGTCAACGGGTTGACGGCGGTCCCGCTGACCCGCTCGGCCGGGTCGTTGCAGGCGTTCAAGCTGGTGATCCCCGCCACGCGGGCGCCGTACGAGCCGAAGACCCACGAGGGGTACGAGTGGCTGTACGTACTCTCCGGCCGCCTGCGGCTGATCCTGGCCGGCCACGACCTGGTGCTGCCGGCCGGCGAGGCGGCCGAGTTCGACACCCGCCTGCCGCACTGTTTCCTGAGCGCGGACGAGCACCCGGTGGAGGTGCTCAGCATCTTCGGGCCGCAGGGCGAGCGGATGCACGTACGGGCCAAGCCGAAGACCACACAGGTCACAGCTTGATATTGAAGTCGTCGACTGTCATAGGCATGACGTAGCGTTCACCTGTACGACAGCGGAGGCCGCCCGCAGAGCCGCGCCGAGCGCGCCCGCACAGCCGCACCCCGCGTCGCACGATCCGTACTTGCCTCACCTAACTTCATTCGCCTGCCTGGGGGGAACCAGCTTGCGCACCCGCCACATCGCCAGTGGCACGGCCCTGTCCGTGCTGCTCGGCTCCGCCACCCTGCTCGGCGTCACGGCCGCTCCGGCCGTCGCCGACACCACCAAAGCCCTGCCGCTCACCTCGCCTTCGGACATCGTCGTCGACGGTGTCCACAAGCGGGTCTTCATCAGCAGCGCCGCCGACAGCGCCGTCCTCGTGACGGACTACAGCGGCACCGTCGTCGGCAAGATCGCCTCCGAGCAGGGCGCCTCCGACCTCCTGCTCTCCGCCGATTCCAGCACCGTGTACGTCGCGCTGAGCACGGCCGACGCGATCTCCGCGATCGACACCGCCACACTCGCCGAGACCACCCGCTACGACCTCGGCACCGCCGCTCCCAGCAGCCTCGCCCTGGCCGGCGGCAAGATCTGGTTCGGCTACGGCTCCGGCGGCGACGGCAACCTCGGCTCCCTGGACCTCGACCCGGTCGTCGTCCCGACGCCGACGCCGACGGCCACGGAGACCGCGACGGAGACGGCCGAGCCGAGCCCGACGGAGTCGGTCACCCCGACCGAGACGGCGACCGACACGGCCACGCCGACCGAGTCCGCGTCGGAGTCGCCCTCCGAAAGCCCCTCCGAAAGCCCGTCGGAATCCCCGAGCGTCACGGAATCGGCCACCGAGACCGCCGGCACGCAGACGGCCGACGCCGCCGACGAGGCCTCCGCCGACGTCACCACCACCAACGGCGCCGTGGTCACGCTCGACCTCGCCGACGACTGGTACTCCGGCCCGCTGCTCGCCGCCACCGCCTCCGGCGACTCCAACACCCTCGTGGCCGCCGATTCGGGCATCAGCCCGTCCACCCTGCGGGTCTACGACCTGTCCACGGGCACTCCGACCACGCAGGCGGAGCGCGACGGCGTGGCCAGCCCCGCGGACATGGCCGTGACCGCGGACGGCACACAGCTGATCACCGCCAGCGGAGCCCCGTACTACCAGCAGGCGTACCGGATCTCCGACCTCGCCGACGACGGCAAGTACACGACCGATTCGTACCCGAACGCCGTGGCCGTCGCGCCCGGCGGCACGATCGCCGCGGGCATCAGTGGCGCCTACGAGCCGGACATCTACGTCTTCAAGCAGGGCGTCGACAAGCAGATCCGCAACTACGACTTCGGTGTCGTCGGCAGCCCCGGCTACTCCTCCGAGCTCCTCAGCTCGGGCCTCGCCTGGGCTCCCGACAGCAGCCGGCTCTTCGCCATCACCGTTGACGTCTACGGCGACTACCCCACCCTCCGCGTCCTGAACGACGCCACGAAGGCCGTCAGCAAGGTCACCGTCAGCGCCCCGGCCACCGCCACCCGCGCCAAGAAGCTCACCGTCACCGGCACCCTCACCGCCACCGTGGCCTTCCCCGCCGGCGCCAAGGTCACCGTCACCCGCAAGGACCTGACCGACCCCAAGGGCAAGTCCCTCGGCTCCAAGTCGGTCGCCTCCAACGGCAAGTTCAGCTTCACCGACACCCCGGTCACCGGCGGCGACGTCACCTACACCGCCACCTACGCGGGCGACGCCACCCACACCGCCGGCAGCGGCAAGGACACCGTCAAGGTCTCCCGCGCCACGCCCACGGTCACCGTGAAGACCTCCGCCTCGACGTACTCGTACGGCAAGACGGTCACCGTCACCGCCCACCTGGGCAAGACGTACAAGAACCGCAAGCTGTCGATCTACGCCAAGCCGGCCGGCGGCACGAAGAAGCTGCTCAAGACAGGCACCGTCAACTCCTCCGGGAACCTGGCGGTCAAGTACAGGCTGACCCGCAACACGACCTTCTCCACCACCTTCACCGGCGATGCCCGCTACGCGCCGAAGACCGCCACCCGCTCGGTCGGTACGAAGGTGAACGTCTCCACCGCCGTCTCCAAGTACTACAAGACGGGCAAGATCGGCTCCACGAAGTACTACTACTTCCACAAGAACAACACGTCGGTCTTCACCACGACGATGAGCTACTACCCGGGCCGCGCCCAGCTGCTCCAGCTCCAGGTCTACTACCAGGGCCGCTGGTACGACGCCGGCTCCGACTACTTCGCGCTGAACTCCCACGGGAAGTCCGCCGTCGGCATCGAGGGACCCGGCGAGTCCGGCGTCCGGGCCCGGGTCCGCGCCTCGTACATCAAGGGCGGCTCCGGTGACAGCGTGAACACCACGACCCACGGGTCCTGGAAGTACGTCTACTTCACCAACTGACGCACAGCAGAATCCACGACGGAGGCCGCCCCGAGAACATCGGGGCGGCCTCCGTCGCGTTGCCGTCGTGAGGATTTACCCTGGCCGCGTGATCAATGGTGCACACGTCATCGTCTACAGCCGTGATGCGGAAGCGGACCGGGCCTTCTTCAAGGATGTGCTGGAGTATCCGCATGTCGACGCGGGAGGCGGCTGGCTGATCTTCAAGCTTCCGCCGACGGAGATCGCCGTGCATCCCACGGACGGCCCGGAGTCGCAGGAGCTCTATCTGATGTGCGACGACGTCGATGCGACCGTGACCAACCTGGCCGCGAAGGGCGTCGAGTTCACCCAGCCGGTCACCGATGCGGGCTGGGGACGGCTGACCAGGTTCCGTCTGCCGGGCGGCGGCGAGGTCGGCATGTACGAGCCCCGCCATGAGCGAGCCACCGACCTGTGAGGGCGGGCCGGGCGGAGGGGGTTACGTCTGGCAGCGCTGCAGGCCCTCGGGCTTGTAGCAGGGGAGCTGGCCGTGGGCTTCCATGATGGTCTGGCCGGCGCCGCGGAGGGTGTAGTTGAGGAAGCTGGCGGCGAGCGAGCTGGGGGACGGGGAGCCGTAGGTATAGGCGTACTCGATCTCGGTGAAGGGGTAGGTGCTGTCGCCGATGGTCTGGACGGAGGGTTGGCGGCCGTTGATGCGGAGGGTGTGGAGGCCGTCGGTGGTGGTGGCGGCGCGGAGTTCGCTGTAGCCGATGGCGCCGGGGAGGCGGGCGACGGTGGCGAGGACCTGGTCGGTGCTGTCGAGTTCGCAGCGGATGACCTTGTCCTGGGGGGAGTTGCGGTGCAGGCAGTCGCGGGAGGTGAAGGCGGGCTCGCCGACGCCGGCCAGGAGGTGGCGGCGGAAGAGGTCGCGGGTGCCGGAGTCGGCGTTGCGGCTGACGAGGAGGATGGGGAGGTCGGGGCCGCCGAGCTGCTTCCAGTTGAGGAGGTCGCCTCGGTAGATGCGGCGGATGTCGGCGACGGTCAGATTCGTCGTCCTGACGCGGTCGTTGACCACCAGCGCGAACGCTGAGATCGCGACGCGGTTCTCCGTCAGTTGCGGGTAGCCGTCCGGCTTCGCGCCGTCTGAGAAGGCGATGGTGGCGGAGGGGGCCTCGGCCACCTGCCGTACGCCCTCGTTGCTGCCATGGGCGTCGACGCTGATCGCGGAGTCGGGGCAGTCCTTCTCGTACCGGGTGGACAGGTCGTCGAGGACGGGGGCGAAGGCGGTGGAGCCGATGAGGGTGAGGCTGCCGGTGGCGCAGCCCATGGGGGGCGGGGCGTCCTCACCGGCGACGATGATCCCGGCGAGGACGGTGACGCAGACCGTGAGCAGGATGGTGATCAGGCGGGCGGAGCGGCTGAAGCGCGGGGGCTTGCTGTCGACGGGCACTGCGGCGTTGGGGACGATGTCGCCGTCGCGGATGTTGCCGTCGATGCGGACGGCGTCGCCGACGTGGCCGCGGTTGAGGGCGACGAGGAGTTTGAAGTACTGGCCGCGGTTGAGGGGCACCCGTGGCAGGTGGATCTGGCTGCCGGAGTGGCGGACGTCCACGAAGTGGTCCCGCAGATGGCGCGCGTTGGACTGGGTGATGGCGACGCCCCTGACGGTGCGGCCGGAGAAGACGACCGTGAGCGCGGGGTTGGGGTCGCGGTTGGTGTAGTCGTGCTCCGCGATGGACTCGCCGCCGTCGTTCTCTATG
Source organism: Streptomyces sp. NBC_01537 (assembly GCF_045040445.1). NCBI lineage: Bacteria > Bacillati > Actinomycetota > Actinomycetes > Kitasatosporales > Streptomycetaceae > Streptomyces > Streptomyces sp. NBC_01537. Next base: position 4,751,538 of record NZ_CP109392.1, read on the forward strand.
CGGAGCAGGACGAGGGTGGCGTCGTTCATGTCGTCGAGGTCGTTGAAGAGGCCGAGCCGGACGTTGGGGGCGCCGTCGCCCTCGCCGTCGGGGTCGTCGTTGCCGATGGGGGTGTCCATCTGGACGCGGTAGCCGATGCGCTTGCGGCGCGGGACGCGGCGTTCGTACCAGACGACGCCGAAGGAGACGGCGACACCGAGCAGGGCGGTGAGTACGGCCACTGTGTTGTCGGCGCTCAGCCAGTCGTCCATGGCGCCACGGTAGGAAGCGGACTGAGCGGCGGATGGGCTTTCGCCGGGCGGTCGGCAGATGTTCGCCGGGGGTTCGTCTGAGCCGGTCAGGCTGCTGGCGTGCACAGGTGGGTGGGGCTGGCGGGTACGACGGCGCTCGCGCTCGGCGGGGTCGGCGGGGCCGGGGCGCTGCCGTTGACGGCGGGGGTGCGGCATCCGTCGGTGGGGCTGTTCGTGGCGTACTTCGGGCTGGTGCTGCTGATCGGGGCGTGGTGGCGGCTCGGGCGGGAGGTCCGGTCGGAGGAACCGCCGTCGTGCCGTGAGCTGTTGGTGACGCTGGCGGTGTGGGCGGCGCCGCTGGTGCTGGCGCCGCCGCTGTTCAGCCGGGATGTGTACAGCTATCTGGCGCAGGGGGCGATGGTGCACGCCCACATCGACGTCTACGCGTACGGTCCCGACCGGCTCGGCGGGCCGCTGGCAGCCGAGGTGGCGCCGGTCTGGCAGCGGACGCCGGCCCCGTACGGGCCGGTGTTCCTGGGGCTGGCGGCGGTGCTGGCGCCGGCCGGGATCACCGGGATGCGGCTGGTGGCGCTGGCGGGGGTCGGGCTGATGATCGGGCTGCTGCCGGTGCTGGCGCGGCGGTGCGGGGTGCCGCCGGCGGCGGCGCTGTGGCTGGGCGGGCTGAATCCGCTGGTGCTGCTGCATCTGATCGCGGGGGCGCACAACGACGCCGTCATGCTGGGGCTGCTCGGCGCCGGGATGGTGACGGCGCTGGGCGGGTGGTTCGTGTGCGCGGCCGCGCTCGTGACGCTGGCCGCGCTGGTCAAGGCCCCGGCGGCGCTGGGGCTGTTGGTGGTCGCGTCGCTGTGGTCGGGGCGGCTGGGCGGGCGCCGGCGGACGGCCCGGGCGGCTTTGTACGCGGCCGCCGTGGCCGGGACGGTGACCGTGGCCGTCACCGCGCTCACCGGCACCGGATACGGCTGGCTCGGCGCCCTCGGCACGCCCGCCGCCAGCTACACCTGGTCGCTCACCACCACGCTGGGCCGGCTGACCGGCGCGCTGCTGTTCTGGCGGTGGCTGGGCCTCGCAGCGGCGGGCGCGGTGATGCTGTACGCGTGGCAGCGCAGGCTGCGGCTCGGGCCGGTCTACGCGCTCGGGATAAGCCTCGCCGCGATCGCCCTGCTCGGCCCGGCGATCCGCCCCTGGTACGTGCTGTGGGGCTGCTTCCTCATCGCCGCCGCCGCCCCGGCCCCGTACGGGCGGGTACGCAGATGGGTCGCCGCGCTCAGCGCGGTGCTGACGCTGGCGGTGCTGCCGAGCGGCTTCGCGGCGTCGGGCGGGCAGTTGCTGCTCGCGGTGTGCGGTGGGGTGGCGGCGGCGGTGGCTCTGCTGTGCGTGCGTACAGCGCTTTGACCCGACGAGGCCAGGCGGCCCTCGTCGGGTTCACGCTGCTCTTCATGCTCACGGTGCCGTACTACCGGGGCTGGTTCGACCTGTACGTCTACTACGGGACGCTCGACGACTGGCTCCGGCACGGCGGCCGGATCTACGACTACGTGCTGCCGGGCACGCCGTACGGCTTCACGTACCCGCCCTTCGCCGCGCTGTGCATGCTCCCGATGGCGCTGGTGCCGCGCGGGGTGGCGGTGGCCGTGGCCTTCGCGCTGAACGCGGCCGCCTCGGTGTACGTCCTGCGGCGGCTGGTACCGGGGTGGCCCCCGGTGGTCGCGGTGTGCCTGTTCGTGATGCTGGAGCCGGTACGGGACACCTTCAGCCTCGGGCAGGTCAATCTGCTGCTGCTGGCGCTGGTCCTCACCGACCTGCGCCCGCACCGGCTGTCGGGTGTGGGCATCGGACTGGCTGCGGCGGTCAAGCTCACGCCCGCCCTGTTCATCGGCTCGCTGCTGCTGGCCCGGCGGTGGCGGGCGGCGGCCACGGCGACGGGGGTCGCGGTGGCCGCCACGGCCGGGGGCTGGCTGCTGGCCCCCGGGCCGTCGCGGCGCTACTGGACCGGGGCCCTGTGGGACACCGGCAGGGTCGGCGATGCCGCGTACGTCTCCAACCAGTCGCTGCGCGGCATGCTGGCCCGCCTCGGCGACCCGGGCGGCGGCTGGCTGTGGCCGCTGCTCGTGCTGGCGGTGCTCGGCGTCTGGGCGTACCGGAGCTACCGCTTGGCCGACCAGGACGATGAGGGTGACCAGCTCAGCGCCTTCGCCCTCACCGGCGCCGCCGCCTGCCTGGTCAGCCCGGTGACCTGGGTGCACCACCTCGTCTGGCTGCTCCCGGCCCTCGTACTGGCGCGGTCGGCGGTCGCGTACGTCGTGCTGTGCAGCAGCGTGGTGTGGCTGTGGCGCTTCGACGCCTCCGGTGTCACGGGCTTCCTGGGCTCCAACACGTACGTATGGCTGTCGCTGTGGCTGCTGATCAGTCCGCGCCACGTACTACATCGGGGACGCCTCAACCGGAGGAGCCGCCGGTGCCGGGGTCGGGCTTGAGCAGCACGAAGTCCGCGCCGGACGGGTCGACGCAGACGGCGAGGCGTCCGACGCCCGGCATGTCCTCCGGGCCCATCTGGAGGGTGCCGCCGTTGCCGGTGACCTTGGCGGCCGTCGCGTCGCAGTCGGCCACGGCGAACACCGGGTGCCACTCGGGGCGTCCGCCGCTGAGGGCGAGCGCCTCGGCCGGGACCTCCATGACGCCGCCGTGCATCCGGTCCTCGCCCATGCCCTCGGGGCCGATGACCGAGTAGGTGCCGGAGCCCTCGGGCAGGTCCATGTCCTGGGTCTGCAGGTTGAAGAGGCTGCTGTAGAACCCCTTCGCGGCCGAGGAGTCGGTGGTCCAGAGCTCGGCCCAACAGAGGCTGTTCGGCTGGTCCACCACTTCCAGCCCCCGGTCCTTGCCCGGCTGCCAGACGGCGAACTGCCCGCCCTGGGGGTCGGTGAACTGGGCCATGCGGCCCGCGTCCCCGGCGTCCATCGGCGGGACGCGGACGGAGCCGCCGCTCTTTTCGACAGCCTGGGCGGTGGCGTCCGCGTCGGGGGTGTCGAAGTAGAGCATCCAGGCCGGGCGGGCGCCCTCCTCGGTGAGCTTGCCGATGGCGCCGACGGCGTGGCCGTCCTTCTTGAGGGTGCCGTACTCCATCCCTTCCGGCGCGTCGTCGCCGGTGTACCGCTCGAAGTCCCAGCCGAAGACGGTGCCGTAGAAAGAGGCGGCGGCGGTGACATCCGGGGCGCCGAGGTCGAGCCAGCACGGTGAGCCGGTGACGAAGTCAGTGGTGATCATGGCGATCTCCCTTCGCGGACCACTGGATCCCTGATGCACTCAGCCTCCCACCGAGCACTGACGCTCGCCCCCCGAGCGCTTACGAGCTGCGCTCACGCCCCCGTGGTCGAGCCCGGGCGGATGATCATCAGGACCGTGACTGTCGCCCACAGCAGGTTGAACATCCCGCCGTACATCGCGAGCCGCGCCGTCGCCCGCCGCTCGATCTCCTTGCCGTCGTCGAGCGCCGCCACCAGCACCTCCTGGCCCGGCAGGACGAGCAGCATCAGCACCCCGGCCGCCACCGTGGTCAGCGCCATGGACACGATCAGCCAGATCTGGCCGAGTACGTGCATGGACTGGGCTGTCACCAGCCCGAACACCGGCACCGCGATCCCGACACCCGCGTAGACCCGGCAGATGCCGTGCAGGGTGTGGACACCGGCGGAGCCCTGCCGGACAGCGGCCGGGAACATGCTGGCCGCGACGGTCACGGGCCCGATGGCGATGATCGCGGCGAGGACATGGACGGCGAGCAGGAATTTCGTCATGTGACCCGACGGTAGTGATCAGCGGGCCCTAGGAGGAGTGGCGAGAATGCCATGCTTCAACGGATTCTCGCCTACGGCGCCCCGACAGGCCTACCGTGGCCCCATGCACACCGTGGCCGTGCTCGCCCTCGACGGCGTCATCCCCGCCGACCTCTCGATCCCCGTCCAGGTCTTCGAGCTCGCCCGCCTGCCCGGCGGCCGCCCCGCCTACGAGGTACGGGTCTGCGCACCCGGGCCGCAGATCGACGCCGGGTCGTTCGCACTGCGCGCCCCGTACGGGCTCGACGCCCTCGCCGACGCGGACACGATCGTCCTGCCCGGCACCGCCGACCCCGCCGGGCCCGTCCCGGAGCAGGTGATCGACGCGCTGTGCAAGGCGGCGGCCGACGGCACCCGGATCGCGTCGATCTGCGTGGGCGCGTTCGTGCTCGCCGCCACGGGCCTGCTCGACGGGCTGCGGGCGACCACGCACTGGCAGGGGACGGCGCTCCTGGCGAGCCTGCACCCGGCGATCGAGGTGGACCCGGATGTGCTGTACGTGGACAACGGCCAGCTCCTGACCTCGGCCGGGGCCGCCGCCGCGTTCGACCTGTGCCTGCACATGATCCGCCGCGACCATGGATCGGCGGTGGCCGCCGACACCGGCCGCGTATGCGTCATGCCGCTCGAACGGGACGGCGGCCAGGCCCAGTTCATCGTCCATGAGCCCCCGGCCGCCGACGGCGGCGCCACCCTGGAACCCCTGCTGCGCTGGATGGCCGCCAACGCCGCCCGCGACCTCACCCTGGCCGACCTCGCCGCCCAGGCCCGGCTCAGCCCGCGCACCCTCAGCCGCCGCTTCCGCGAGCAGACCGGCACCACGCCCCTGCAGTGGCTGCACCACGCCCGCGTACGCCGCGCCCAGCACCTGCTGGAAACCACCGGCCACCCGGTCGAACGGATCGCCCGCGAGGCGGGATTCGGCTCGCCGACCGCCTTCCGGGAGCGCTTCAGGCAGATCGTCGGGACCAGCCCGCAGGCCTACCGCCGGGCCTTCCAGCTCAGCTGAGGGTGTCAGCTGAGCATGATCGAGATGTCGATGTTGCCCCGGGTGGCGTTGGAGTACGGGCACACCTCGTGCGCCGCGTCCACCAAGCGCGCGGCCAGCTCCTGGTCGAGCAGCGGCAGCGAGACGTTGACGGCGACGGCGAGGCCGTAGCCCTTGGCGTCATTGGGGCCGATGCCGACCTTGTACACGATCTTCGTCGGCCGGCGCGCGAGGCGATCGGTTTCGGTGTCGGACATGCCCCACAGATTACCGGCCGGTAGGAACATGGGTGCGATTAGCCTCCCGGTTCCCGCGTCTCTTGACTTCACAAGATCCCGGGATCACATTCCTGACGCATCATCAGATTTCCGCTGACCTGCCGACCCGCCGGGAGTGTGCCGCCATGCCCATAAGAACCCCCTCCCGCCGCGAGGTCGTGCTCACCGGCGCCGCTGCCGCCGCAGGCGCCGGGCTCGCGCTGAGCGGTGGTGCGGCGGCCTCGTACGCCGCCGACCTGCCGCTCATCGGCACGTACGACGTGGTCGTGGTCGGCTCCGGCGCCGCCGGGATGACCGCCGCGCTCACCGCCGCCAAACGCGGGCTGAGCTGCGTCGTCGTCGAGAAGGCGCCCACCTTCGGTGGGTCGGCGGCCCGGTCCGGGGCGGGGATCTGGATCCCGTGCAACGAGGTGATCCTGGCCGCCGGGGTGCCGGACACCCCGGCGAAGGCGGCGGCGTATCTCGCGGCGGTGGTCGGCGCGGACGTCCCCCTGGCTCGGCAGCAGGCCTTCCTGAGCAACGGCCCCGCCATGATCTCCTCCGTCATGGCCAACAGCCCGCTGCGCTTCCGCTGGATGGAGGGGTACAGCGACTACTACCCGGCCCTGACCGGCGGAATGCCCAACGGCCGCTCCATGGAGCCCGACCAGCTCGACGGCAACATCCTCGGCAGCGAGCTGGCCAACCTCAACCCGCCCTACATGGCCGTCCCCGACGGCATGGTGGTCTTCAGCGCCGACTACAAGTGGCTCAACCTCTCCCTCGTCAGCGCCAAGGGCCTCGCCGTCGCCACGGAGTGCCTCGCGCGCGGCACCAAGGCCGCGCTGCTGGGCCAGAAGCCGCTCACCATGGGCCAGTCGCTGGCCGCCGGGCTGCGCGCGGGGCTGCTGTCGGCGGGTGTGCCGGTGTGGCTGAACACCCCGCTGACCGACCTGAACATCGAGTCCGGCTCCGTAACGGGCGTCGTCGTGACGAAGAACGGCTCCGCGGGGCTCGTACGCGCCCGGCGCGGCGTCATCGTCGGCTCCGGCGGCTTCGAGCACAACGCGGCCATGCGCGCCCAGTACCAGCAGCAGCCCATCGGCACCGCCTGGACCGTCGGCGCGAAGGAGAACACCGGCGACGGCATCCAGGCCGGCGCCCGCGCCGGGGCCGCCCTGTCCCTGATGGACGACGCCTGGTGGGGCCCCGCCATCCCCCTCCCGGACCAGCCCTACTTCTGCCTCGCCGAGCGCACCCTCCCCGGCGGCCTGATCGTCAACGCCGCCGCGAAGCGGTTCGTCAACGAGGCGGCCCCGTACAGCGATGTCGTCCACACCATGTACGCCAAGAACCCGACCGACCCCGACATCCCGGCCTGGCTGATCGTCGACCAGAACTACCGCAACCGCTACCTCTTCAAGGACGTCGCCCCCACCCTCGCCTTCCCCGACGCCTGGTACACCTCCGGCGCGGTCCACAAGGCCTGGACCCTGGACCTCCTCGCCGCCGACATCGGCGTCCCGCCCGCCACCCTGCGGGCCACCGTCGCCCGCTTCAACTCCCTCGCCGCCACCGGCACCGACTCCGACCACCACCGCGGCGACAGCGTCTACGACCACTACTACACAGACCCCGCCATCCTCCCCAACTCCTGCCTCGCCCCCCTGTGGCTCGCCCCCTTCTACGCCTTCCGCATCGTCCCCGGCGACCTCGGCACGAAGGGTGGCCTCGCCACCGACGCCCGCGCCCGCGTCCTGCGCCCCGACAGCACGGTCATCCCCGGCCTGTACGCCGCCGGGAACGCCAGCTCGGCCGTCATGGGCCACAGCTACGCGGGGGCCGGATCGACGATCGGCCCCGCGATGACCTTCGGCTACATAGCGGCCAACGACATCGCGAACACGGTCTAGGTGTATTGACCCGCAGGGTTGTTGACGCGGCTGATCGGGGGCTGGCCTTTGAGTGCGGTGTGGCTGCGATGGTGGTTGTAGCTGTGGAGGAAGTCTGTCAGGGCGGCTGTGCGCTGGTCGTTGCTGGTGTAGGGCTGTAGGTAGGCCCATTCGTCGAGCAGGGTGCGGTTGAAGCGTTCGACTTTGCCGTTGGTCTGGGGCCGGTAGGCGCGGGTGAGTTTGCCGGTCGCGTCCAGGTCGGTGAGGGCCTGCTTCCATTGGGTGCTTTTGCGGTAGGACCAGGCGTTGTCGGTCAGCACGCGTTCGATGCGGTGGATGCCGCAGGTGGTGAAGAAGGCGGCGGCCCGGCGGAGGAAGTCGGCGCAGGTGGCGGCTTTCTCGTCGGGGTGGATCTCGCTGTAGGCCAGGCGGGTGTGGTCGTCGACGGCGGAGTGGACGTAGTCGAAGCCGACGCCGGTCTTGGTGGCGCGGGAGGCCTGGCGGCCGAGTGTTTTGTGGCCGCCGCCGTCGGGGATCCGTCCGAGTTTCTTCACGTCCACGTGGATGAGCTCGCCGGGGCGGTCGCGTTCGTAGCGGCGGATGACCTGGCCGGTGGGGCGGTCCAGGAAGGCCAGGCGGTGCAGGCCGTGGCGGGTCAGGATGCGGTGCACGGTCGAGGCGGGCAGGCCCAGGATCGGGCCGATGCGGGCCGGGCCGAGCTTGCGCTCGCGGCGCAGACGGCAGACGTCCTGCTCGGTCGCGGCCGGGGTGCGGTGCGGGGTCGTGCGGGGACTGCTGGGCCGGTCGTGCAGGCCCGGCTCGCCCTCGGCCCGCCACCGGCGGACCCATTTGTGGGCGGTGGCGCGGGAGACACCCATCTCAGCGGCCACGTGGGCGACGGGCCGGCCCGAGGTGACACGCTCGACCAGCAGTCGCCTGCCGTGAACGGTCAGCCGGGCATTACGGTGGGACACGAAGACCTCCGGTGTGGTGCGGTCCTAGACAGCTCCACCACACCGGAGGTCTTCACCTTTGATCAAGCACGACACGTGTCAACAACGCTCGTGATCAATACATCTAGGCCCAGGCCTCCGCGACCGCCGTCGCCTCCCGCCGCCCCTGCGCCAGTCCCGCCTGCGCGGCGGGGGTACGGACCGCCGGGTCCAGCGGGTTCGTGCCGAAGGTCTCCGTAGCCGCCTCGTCCGGGGTGATGACCGCGACCCGGCCGGTGCGGCGCAGGCCGGCGACCTCGGCCTCCAGGGCGGGGTCGGCCAGGGGCGCCAGGACCAGGACGTGGTCGTGGCCGGCCGCGAGGTCGGCGTTGTTGGACGTACGGATGCCGCCGTCTACGTATCTGATCCCGTCGATCGTCACCGGCGGCCAGATGCCGGGCACCGCGCAGCTCGCGGCGACGGCATCCACCAGGCCGACCCCGGAGTGCCGGTCGATCAGCCGCGTACCGCCTGTGCGGGCGTCGACGGCCACCAGGGTCAGGGGCCGCTCGGGCCACTCGTGCCGGGGAAGCCGTCCGGCGATCACCGCGCGCCGGGCCGCCTCGGGCACGGTCGGCGCGGCGAGCGCCAGCCCGCCGAGGCGGCGGCGCAGTTCGACGGGGTCGGGGATCTCGGCGACGAGCTTGGCCCACAGGTCCAGCAGCTCGGCGACCGACGTCCCCGTCGGCGGCAGCTCCTCGTTCTGCAGCGCCGGGTCGGCCTGCCGCGCCAGCAGTTCCGGCAGCGTCAGCCCGCTGCTCAGCTGCGCGGCCACGGCCGCCCCCGCCGAGGTCCCCACGACCCGGTCGGCCGTCGCCGCGACGTCGATCCCTTCCTCCGCGAGCCCTGCCAGCACCCCGGTCTCCCAGGCGATCCCCGCCAGCCCGCCGCCGCCCAGGACGAGTGCCCGCGTCGTCGTCATCCCGTTGCTCCTTCGCATCAAGTCGCGTCAAGTGGTCACCTCTGCCCGCGATTTACGTACGATCGAGCCGCCCGGCGGGTTCCGGGACGGCGACAGCCGAGGCGGTCTTGCCCGGGATGAAAATCCGACGAACACTCCTATATATGCCGGTGGTTGCGCTCATAGGAACGCTGGACACCAAGGGTGTGGAGTACGGCTGGCTGCGCGAGCGCCTGTTACGCACGGGCGTGGACGTGCTGGTCATCGACGCCGGGGTCGCCGGGGAGCCCCGGATCCTGGCCGACATCACGCGCGCCGAGGTCGCGAGGGCGGCGGGGGCCGACCTGGGCCGCTTACGGGCGGACGCGGACCGGGGCGCATCGGTGACGGAGATGGCGAAGGGCGCGGAGGAGATCGCCCGGCGGCTGCACCGGCAGGGGCGGCTGCACGGGGTGCTGGCGCTGGGCGGGAGCGGGGGGACCTCGATCGCGACGCGGGCGATGCGGGGGCTGCCGCTGGGAGTGCCGAAGCTGATGGTGTCGTCGATGGCGGCGGGCGATGTGGGGCCGTTCGTGGGGACGGCGGACATCGCGATGATGTACAGCGTCGTGGACATCGCGGGGGTGAACCGGATCTCCGCCCCGATCCTGGCCAACGCGGCCGACGCGATCGCCGGAATGGCCAAGGGGTACGCGGCGGCGGCTCCCGCGCCCCCCGGCGGACGGCCGCTGGTCGCCGCCACCATGGCCGGGGTCACCACCCCCGGCGTGGACGCCGCCCGTGAGCGGCTCACCGAACTCGGCTACGAGGTGCTGGTGTTCCACACCGTCGGCCCGGGCGGCCGGACCCTGGAGGCGCTGGCCGGGCAGGGACTGCTCGCCGGGGTGCTGGATCTGACGCTGAGCGAGCTCGCGGACGACCTGGTGGGCGGCCACTTCGGGGCGGGGCCGGACCGGCTGCGTACGGCGGGCCGCGAGGGGGTGCCGCAGGTGGTCAGCCCGGGGGCACTGGACATGGTGAAGTTCGGGCCGCTGGCGTCCTTGCCGGAGCGGTTCAGGGCCCGGCATGTCCACGTACACAATGCGGCGGTCACGGTCATCCGCACCAACGCCTCCGAGTGCGCGCAGCTCGGCCGCGGCATCGCCGCCAAGCTGCGCGCCGCGACCGGCCCGACGGCGCTGTGCCTGCCGCTGCGCGGGCTGTCGTCGCTGGGTGCGGCCGGCGGCGTCTACCACGACCCGGTAGTGGACGGAACGCTGTTCACGGCCTTGCGGGAGGGGCTGCGAGGAAGCGCCGTCGAACTGCTGGAGTTCGACACGCACATCAACGACCCGGCCTTCGGGCGGGCTGCCGCCGACCGATTGCACACGATGATCAGCGCTTGATCAGGGCTTCAGGAGCTCACAGTCGCGGGTGAGATATCCGGGAAGATGCTGGTGCAGGTCGCCGACCTGTGAACCACCGGCCCCCGTGTCACGGCCCTTCTGCCGGAGGGGCATGTCACGGGGCCGGCGGCATTCCAGGTCCCCGTGGTGTGCGATGTGCGCGGCGGGCACCGCCGGAGCGCAGGCCGCGTACATCGCCGTCTCGACGATCTCCTCGTTGTCCATCGTGGCGTCGGCCAGACTGCCGCAGCACAGCGCGAGCAGCAGCCCGCCCGCGAGCAGCGGGAGCGGCAGCCGCCGCTGCCTCGGCGGAGCCGCGAGCAGAGCCTTGACCCGGCGGGGGACGGCGCCGCCGGTGGCGGCCAGGGAGCGGTGGGGAGCGCCGGACGCGGCCAGGGCCGCGCGGGCCACGGCGCGGGCGACGACCGAGCGGTCGCCGACGCGGTCGGCGGCCTCCTCGTCGGCCCAGCGCTCCAGGACGTAGCAGCCGGATCCGGCCAGCGGCCGCAGCATCGGGTTGGCGGCGGCGGACAGCCGCCAGACGGCCTGGAAGAGGTGATGCCGGCCGCGCAGATGGGCCCGCTCGTGCGCGAGCAGCGCCTCGCGTTCCCGGCCGTCGAGGCAGCTCAGCATGCCGCGCGACACCACGATCCGCCCGGGTCGGCGAAGCCCCCCGGGCAGCGCGAAGGCCTCCGGCGAGGCGTCGTCCAGGACCGCGAGTTCACCGTCGCCGGGCAGCCGTGCGCACTCCCGCCGGACCCGCAGCACGGCCCGGACCTGCCGTACGCAGGAGACGGCGAGCCCCGTACAGGCCGCGAGCAGCCCGGCCACCCCGGCCACGCCCACGAAGAGCCGCACCGGCTCGACCGCGCTCAGCACCGCGACGGACCACGCACCCTCCTCCGCGATCTCCGGTATCCGGGCGAAGGCGGTGAACGCCAGCAGCGCCAGCGCGCCCAGCCAGCCGGCCGTCGTCACCAGCGCGGCGCAGACCAGCGCCCAGGCCGCCCGGCGCGGCGGCAGCCGGTGCGCGAGCCGGGGCCCGAGCACGGCCAGCACGGCGCTGACCGCGAAGGGCACGTAGACACTGATCCGCACGGCCGCCGCCCGCCCCGCCTACCGGCCGTCGCCCAGCAGCTCGTGCAGCAGCCGCTCGTCCTCGGCGGACAGCTCGGAGACGAACTTCGACAGCACGGCGGCTCGGTCCGAGCCCCCGTCGAGCAGGTCGCGCATCCGCTCGGCGGTGTGCGCGGCCTCGTCCCGCGCGGGCTCGTAGGCGTAACCGCGGCCCGCCCGCTGCCGCATGACCATGCCCTTGTCGAACAGCCGGGACAGGATCGTCAGCACGGTGGTGTACGCGAGGTCGTCGCCCGGCAGCCGCTCGCCGACCTGGGCGGCGGTCAGCGGCCCGTCCGCCGCCCACAGCGTGGCCAGTACACCGCTCTCCAGCTCTCCGGGGGCCCGTCTGTGGCCCATGGACGCCACCGCCTTCTGTCGTTCATCGCGCCGCCTGCCCGGCGACGCCCAAATCTACCGCCTGTAGGAAAACGTGACCGGAGCAACAGACGGTCCTACCTACTACACGTTGTAGAGTATCCCCCGCCCGCACGGCATCCCGCCTCCGTAACGCGGCGCGCTCCTCGACGTCCGGAGGCTGAACAGCTGTGACGATTCCCCCTGCCCGCGCCGGCCGCGTCGTGATCATCTCCGCGAGCGTCGGAGCCGGCCACGACGGCGCCGCCGCCGAACTCACCGCCCGCCTACGCGCCGCCGGCCACCCCGTCGACCGGCACGACCTGCTCGACCTCTTCCCCGCCCGGCTCGGCCCGCTGGTCAGCGGCAGCTACCACCGGCTGCTGACCCTCGCTCCGTGGGCATACCAGCGCATGTACGCGAGCACCGAGCGCCGCCGCACCGCGAGCCCGGCCGTACGGGCCCTGCTGCGCAGCGCCGAGGAACGCACCCTGCGCGTCCTCCCGCCTGACACCCGCGCCGTCGTCTCCACCTATCCCGGAGCCAGCCAGGTCCTCGGCGCCCTCCGGCTCTCCGGGCGCCTGCACGTCCCCGTCCTGACCTACCTCACCGACTTCTCCGTCCACCCCTTCTGGGTCGCCCCCGGTGTCGACCTCCACCTCGCCGCCCACCCCATCCCCGCCGCCGAGGCCCGCGCCCACGGCGCCGCCCACGCCATCGCCTCCGGCCCCGTCGCCGGCCCCCGCTTCACCCCCGCCGCCCCCGGCCGGCGCCAGGCCGCCCGCACCCGCTTCGGCCTCCCGCCGCACGCCCCGCTCGCCCTGCTCGTCGCCGGGTCCTGGGGCGTCGGCCCGGTCCAGCAGGTGGCCGCCGAGATCCGCGACAGCGGCGTCGCCGTCCCCGTCGTCGTCTGCGGCCGCAACGAGACCCTCGCCGCCCGCCTCCGCGCCGCCGGCATCGACCACACCCACGGCTGGGTCGACGACATGCCCGGCCTCATGCACGCCTGCGACCTCCTCGTCCAGAACGCCGGCGGCCTCACCTCCCTCGAGGCCTTCGCCGCCGGCCTGCCCGTGGCCAGCTACCGCTGCATACCGGGGCACGGCCGGACCAACGCCGCCGCCCTCCACGCCGCCGGCCTCGCCACCTGGATCCGGGACCCCGCCGACCTCAAGCCGGTCCTCACCGACCTGCTCGAAGGCCCCCTGGGCCAGGCCCAACGCGAAACAGCCCTCGCCCTCCTCGCGGAGGACCCGCACAACGGCCCCGTGGCCCAGATCCGCCGCGCCTGCCACAGCTCCGCCCCGCAGCCCACGACGGCGCTCCGCCCCCGCCGGGCCCCTGCCCTGCGCAGACTCGCCGTCACCACCACTTTGGCCGCCACGCTCTGGGCGACAGCCGTCGGCACCGGGCTGGCCACCACCCACCACGACGAATCCGCCACGCGCCCGCAGCCGCCAACGGACGGCAGGGGGTGGGGCGGGGTTGGTCCGTACGGACACTAAAGCGACGCAGACGGCCCAGTTCCGAGCGAGCGAGGAACGGGGTCGGCGAGGATAGCCGTCCGCTAGGGCCAATCCCGCCCCGCCCCCGACTCACGCACCCAACAGAGCGCGCCCCGCGCCTACAAGGACCCGCCCATGACCATGAACCGCCTCACGTACGCCGCCATCGGCGCCGCCGCCACCGCAGTCGCGGCCGCCGCCTACGCCGCCCCCGTCGTCTCCACCCTTGGCCCGCTCCGCAACCGCTTCATGCCCCGCCTCGCCGGACAGGGACATCCAAGCCACATCGCCCTGACCTTCGACGACGGCCCGGATCCCCTCTCAACCCCCTTCTTCCTGCGCGCACTCGAGAACCGCCGCGTCCACGCCACCTTCTTCCTCCTCGGCCACGCCGCCCACCGCACGCCCACCCTCGTCAGGGAAATCGCCGCCGCAGGCCACGAGATCGCGATCCACGGCTGGCTGCACCGCCCGCTCCTCCTGCGCGGCCCCCGCGCCACGTACGACGACCTGGCCCGCGCCCGCGACACCGTCGCCGACATCACAGGCCGGCCGCCGGCCCTCTTCCGGCCGCCGTACGGCGTGATGAGCACCGCCGCGCACTTCTCCGCCGCTCGCCTGGACCTCACCCCCGTCCTGTGGACCGCGTGGGGCGAGGACTGGACCGCCAGGGCAACCCCGGAGTCGGTCCACCGCACCGTCACCGCCGACCTGCGCGGCGGCGGCACCGTGCTGCTCCACGACTCCGACTGCACCTCCGCCCCCGGGGCATGGCGCTCCGCGCTCGGCGCACTGCCGCGCATCCTGGACTTCTGCGAGGAGCGCAATCTGAACGTCGGCCCCCTGCGCGAGCACGGAGCGTCGATTTCGGCGAGAACAGCCCATTGACCACCCCGAATGGAGTGGCTGATTCCGTAACCCCTCCTATACCCGCCTGTGATACTGGCCCCCCGACAGCCCGACCAGCTGCACGAATACCACGTTCCAGGGGGAACAAGGGTGACCACGAGGGCCACGAGGGCCACTAGGGCCAGCAGGAAAAGAGCGAAGTCGATACCGGTGCCGCGAGCGACGGCGGTTGTCACGGCGGGGGCAACCATGGCACTGGCGCTGGTCGTGGCGGCCGTGGGCTCGAGCGGGGACAGCGGGGGCACGGCGTCGGCCGCCGCAGCCGCGTCGGCGAGCACCAAGGCATCGCAGGAGGCGACGCCGAAAGAAACCGGCAAGACCAGGGTCTTAGGCGACGGCTCGACCTCCGACACCGGTACGCAGCCGGACCGGCCGAAGGCCGAGAAGCTCAAGCCGGGCGAGAAGCCCCCGCAGTTCGTGGTGTTCTCCTGGGACGGCGCGCTGGAGGGCGACGACCACCTGTTCTCCCACTTCCGCGAGGTGGCCAAGGAGAACAACGCCCACATGACCTTCTTCCTCACCAGCATGTATCTGCTGCCCAAGTCCAAGCGGAAGCTCTACAAGCCGCCGATGCACAGCGCGGGCAGCGCCGCCATCTCCTTCGCCACCGACCAGCACATCAAGGACACCCTCGCCCAGCTCGCCGCGGCCTGGGAGGACGGCGACGAGATCGGCACCCACTTCAACGGCCACTTCTGCGACGCCAAGGGCGGCGGCGACTGGTCGGTCGCACAGTGGAAGAGCGAGATCGAGCAGGCGTACTCCTTCGTCGAGAACTGGAAGACCAACACCGGCTGGAACGACATCGACCCGCTGCCCTTCGACTTCGCGAAGACGCTGACCGGCGGCCGCGCGCCCTGCCTCGAAGGCCAGAAGAACCTCCTCAAGGCGGCGAAGTCCTTCGGCTGGCGCTACGACGCGAGCTCCCCCGGCGAGTTCCAGATCTGGCCGTCCAAGACCGCCGAGGGCATCTGGAACTTCCCGCTGGAGCTGATCCCCTTTGCCGGCAAGGACTTCCAGGTCGTCTCCATGGACTTCAACCTGCTCGCCAACCAGGGCGACGGCGGCACCGACGGCAACCCGCTGATGTACGGGACCTGGGAGAAGGAGGCCCGCGACACCTACCTCAACGGCTTCGAGCGGGTCTACAACGGCAGCCGGGCGCCGCTCTTCATCGGAAACCACTTCGAGGAGTGGAACGGCGGCATCTACATGCAGGCCGTCGAGGACGTGATGAAGAGCGTCTGCAAGCGCGACGGCGTGCGCTGCGTGTCCTTCGAGGAGATGGCCGACTGGATGGACGCGCAGGACCCCGCCGTGCTGGCGAAGCTGCGCCTGCTGGACCCGGCGCAGTCCCCGGACTGGAAGACCTACATCAAGAAGTAGTTCAGGAGACCGCTCAGGACACCGCCTTCACATAGTCGGTCCAGATCTGCGCCGGGTAGTCCGTCATCACGGCCTTGCGCAGCGGCAGCAGCTCCTGCTTCGCGGGGTCGACGCGGAAGACGGCCACGGCCGTGGACACCTTCGTGCCCGTCGTGCCGTACCCCGCGAACCAGCCCGCCGTCCGGTCTTCCGTCGTCCCGGGCTTGGCCGCCAGGCCCTTCGGGGCGGTGTGCCCTGCGCCGTAGGACACCGAGGCCTGGAGCGCGTCGGTCACGTCGGACGCGACCGAGCTGCTGATCGCGCGCTGCTGGGCGGCCTGCTGTGCGAAGGCGGTCCCGCCGTGTTTGGTCACCCGGGTCACGGAGTAGGGCTCGGTCTTCACGCCGCCGGCCGCCAGGGTGGCGTAGGCGTCGGCCATCCGGATCGGGCTGGGCGTGGAGTTGCCGAGGGAGAAGGCCGGGACGCGGGCGCCGAGGCTCTCGTCCAGCAGCCCGGAGGCGGTGGCGGTGGCGGCCACCTTGTCGAGGCCGACGTCCATGCCGAGCTGGATGAAGGGCGTGTTGACGGACTGTGCCAGGGCCTGGCGCAGGGTGATCGTGCCCCAGTCGCGGCCGTTGTCGTTGTGGCCGGTCGCGATCTTTCCGTCACGGCCCCAGTACAGGCCTTCGGGCGTCGTGACCTGGAGGTCGTCGTTGCCGTCGTAGGTCGTGGACGGGGTGACGGCGGTGCGGCGTTCGCCGCGGACTTTCTGGATACCGTCGGTGAGCGCGGCCGCGTAGACGAAGGGGGTGAAGGAGGTACCGGCCGGCACGATCGAGGAGTTGGCGTCGTTGAACCCCTGCTTGAGGTAGTCCCGGCCGCCGTAGAGGGCGACGATCCGGCCGTCGGTGGCCACGGAGGCGGCGCCGGCCCGCAGATGGCTGTCGGCGGAGCTCTTCTTGGCCTTGGCGGCGGCGTCGGCCTTGGCCAGCGCCTTGTTGGCGGCCTTGGCGAGCGCGGTGACCTTGGGCTTCTCGAAGGTGGTGTGCACCTGGTAGCCGCCGAGCGCGAACTCGGCGTCGCCGATGCCGGTGTGGGCGGTGATGTACGCCTTGGCCGTCTCCACCAGATAGCCGGTCTGGCCCTCCAGGCCTTCGATCTTCGGCGGGTCCTGCGGCTCGGGGAACTTGGTGTACTTGGCGCGCTGCTTCGCCGTCAGCTTGCCGGTGTCGACCATCCGGTCCAGGATCCAGCTCCACCGCTCCACCGCCCGCGCGTGGTTGGCCTTGCTGACGGCCGGGTCGTAGAGCCCGGCGCCCTTGAGCAGCGCGGCGAGGAAGGCGGCCTGGCTGACGTCGAGTTCGGTGACGTCCTTGCCGTAGTACGCCTGGGCCCCGGCCTGGAAGCCGTAGCCGCCACGGCCGAGCCAGCTGGTGTTGAGATAGGCCTGCAGGATTTCCTTCTTGGTCATCCTGTCGTCGAGCTTCATCGCGATGAATATCTCGGTGACCTTGCGGGAGACGGTCTGCTCCTGGTTGAGGTACGCGTTCTTCACGTACTGCTGGGTGATGGTCGAGCCGCCGCCCGCGTCACCCATCCCCAGCACGGCCCGGCTGATGCCCTTCAGCGACACCCCGGAGTCCGTCCAGAAGCTCTCGTTCTCCGCCGCCACGACGGCGTCCTGCACCGGCACCGGCACCTTCGACAGGGGCATCTCCTGCCGGTTGACCTGCCCGGTCCTGGCCATCTCGGCGCCGTCGGCCCAGTAGTAGACGTTGTCCTGCTGGGTCGCGAAGGAGTTCAGGTCCCTGGGTATGTCCGTGGTGGCGTACGCGACCCCCACCACCGCCGTCAGCGCGGCCAAGGCGAACAGCCCCAGCGCCAGTAACTGGCGCCACGACAGCACCCAGCGCCGCCAGCCCTCACGGGCCGGGCGCGGGTACTCCCAGCGCAGACGGCGCGCGTACGGCGCGACCCGGGCCCATGCCCGTCCGGCGGATAACGCAGCGGATAAGGAGAGCGTGGTCAGCGCCTTCCTCAGCCGCCCCGGCCGCTTCCGCGCATGCCGGTGCTTGCTCATACCGCACTAGCCCCCAAGCCACAGTCCGCCCCGTCGTCTCCACGATTCCCCCGTAGAACGTATATCTCATTGTTATGAGCGGCGCCCCACCGGCATCGGCTCGCGGTGACCGGATCCGTACACCTGGGCGCGTTACGCTGCGCTCGTGTCTTCCGAGCGTCGCAACCGTGCCCTGCGCGCGCTGAGGAGTTCAGCGAAGCGCCGTAACCGCCGCGCCGCCGCCGAGCCGCCGCCCCCGGCGCCCTCGGTGGTGCCGGATCCTGCGAGCGAGGAGAACAACGCGCCGCCGGGCAGCGTCA
Source organism: Streptomyces sp. NBC_01537 (assembly GCF_045040445.1). Classification (NCBI taxonomy): domain Bacteria; kingdom Bacillati; phylum Actinomycetota; class Actinomycetes; order Kitasatosporales; family Streptomycetaceae; genus Streptomyces; species Streptomyces sp. NBC_01537. Next base: position 4,769,665 of record NZ_CP109392.1, read on the forward strand.
TCGACGCCGCCCTGTACCGGGACGGGCGGCGGGTGAGCACCCCGTCGACCCTCGCGGAGGCGTACACCCAGCTGCGCCAGGAACCCGGCGCGATGGCCTGGATCGGGCTCTACCGGCCCAACGAGCCCGAGCTGGTGTCCCTGGCGAAGGAATTCGACCTCCACCCCCTCGCTCTGGAGGACGCGATCCAGGCCCATCAGCGGCCCAAGCTGGAGCGCTACGGCGAGACGCTCTTCGTCGTCCTGCGCGCCGCCCGCTATCTCGACGCCCCCGAGGAAGTGGACTTCGCCGAGCTGCACATCTTCGTCGGCCCCGGCTTCGTCCTCACCGTCCGGCACGGCAAGTCCCCCGACCTGTCCGCCGTCCGCCGCCGCATGGAAAGCACCCCCGAGCTGCTGAAACTCGGCCCGGAGGCAGTGCTCTACGCGATACTGGACACGGTCGTCGACGGCTACGCCCCGGTCGTGGCCGGCGTCGAGAACGACATCGACGAGAGCGAGATCCAGGTCTTCAGCGGGGACCCCCAGGTCTCCCGCCGGATCTACGAGCTCTCCCAGGAGGTCCTGGAATTCCAGCGCGCGACCCGTCCCCTGGCCCCGATGCTCGAAGGGCTGACGGCCGGCTTCGCGAAATACGGCACCGACGAGGAGCTGCAGCGCTACCTGCGCGACGTCGCCGACCACGTGCTGCACACCATCGAGCGCGTCGACGGCTTCCGGCTCCAGCTCTCCGACATGCTCACGGTCAACGCCACGCTCGTCGCCCAGCAGCAGAACGCGGAGATGAAGGCCCTCACCGAGGCGAGCTTCGAGCAGAACGAGGAGATCAAGCGCATCTCCTCCTGGGCCGCCATCCTCTTCGCCCCGACCCTGGTCGGGACGATCTACGGAATGAACTTCGTCCACATGCCCGAGCTCGGGTGGGTCTTCGGCTATCCCTTCGCGATCTTCCTCATGGCGGTCGTCTGCGGCAGCCTCTATCTCATCTTCAAAAGACGCGGCTGGCTCTGATTCTCAACGCCGCCCTCGCGGGCGCTGCGCTTGCTTCGGACGGCTGCGCCGGCCTCCGGCCGTCGGGCCGGGGAGCCGCCGGACCAGGTATCCGGGGAGCCGGAAACGACAGCGGGCCGACGGCCCAGGGGGTTTGACCGTCGGCCCTGCTGTGCGGGTCAGCCGCGCGGGATCAGCCGCCGATGGGGCGGTGTACGACCTTCTTGTGCTTCTTCTTCGCGACCGGCTTCGGCGGCACGACCTTCTTCTTGGCGACCGGGGTCAGGATTTTCAGGCTCATGATGTTCCCCTTTCCAAGGGCTTCGTTCGGCTTGACGTGGAAAACACTACGCACCGAACTTGAGATGCCCGTGAAGCCGAAGTGAGACTTCTTCTCACTCCTTTTCTGGAACCGGAGTTGAACCGTCTGCGTCCTGATGGCCACTCAACTCCTCGCGTGCCTGCGCTGCTTGCGGCGGCCACCGCCGCGCCGGGCGGCGTACGCACCCACTCCGACCAGGCCCAACAGGCAGAACAGGGCGGCCCGCCAGGGCGGCGTGCCGGTGCTCGCGGTCGGGACGGCGGTGTCGGTGACGACGGTGCCGGAGGACGAGGGAGAGGCCGCGCGGGCGGTTGCCGTGGCCAGGGACTTCTTCTTCGCGGCGCCCGCGATCAGGGCGATGTCATTGCCGTCGCCCGCGGTGTAGCTGATGTGGTACTGCTTTCCGGCCACCGTGACGTTCTTGTTCTGAGGAAGGCCTTCGAAGACCCCGCTGACCTTGTCCTTTCCGGAATTCTTTATGAGTGTCAGCACTTTCTCCGGCTCAAGGTCGAATTCCACCGCCCCGCCGAGCGCGACCTTCCCGCTCACCGTCAGCGGCTTCGAGCCGAGCCGCAGCGTGGTGTCCTTGCCCACGCTCAGCGCCTTCAGCGTGCGCGCCCGCGCCCGGCGCATGTCCAGCACCGCACCGGACCCGGTGAGCCGCACGCCGCTACTGCTGCCCAGGCTCGCCCCGGAGCCCAGCGACAGCATGCCCTTGGCGACCGTGGTCGTGCCCGTCCAGCTCACCGAGCCGCTGAGCGTCACGGGCGCGGTGCCCGCCTGGGTGAAGGAGCCGGTGCCGCTGACGCGGTTCAGCGTCAGGGCCTTGGTCCGGTTCCGTACGACGAGCGAGCCGTTGTCGACAACCTTGTACAGGCCGCCCCGGTAGAGGCTGCCGTCGCCGCCGGCCTTTCCGCTGCCCAGGTGGAGGGTGGCCCGCTTCTCGATGGTGGTCGAGCCGTCGTAGTACTGGGCGGCGGCGAAGGTGACGTCATTGCCGGCGACGCCCTTGATGACGATGTCCCCGGCGCCCGGCGCGGCCAGCGTGTCGTGGTACTTGCCGCCGCCGATCGGCGCGCCCAGCGTGACGGGGGCGTTGTAGGCGAAGGTGAGCTTCGAGCGGCGCCCGCTGGCCACGTGGAGGTTGATGTAGACGGTCTCGGCGGTGCCGGGCATGAAGATCTGGTGGGTGGTGCCGTCGCCCCACTGGACGTCGGCGCCCTCGATGTTGGTGCCGCGCTTGTTGAGCTGGTGGGCGACCGGCTTCCAGTTGAGGGAGGGGGTGCTCAGGGTCGGATTCGTGTCGCTGCCGCCGTCGCTCCAGCTGTAGTAGCCGGTGAGGACCACCCTGCTGCCGGGCCGGGTGTGGACGTTGATGTCGCTGCCGTACTGGCGGTTGTAGAAGACCTGCCGCTGCGTGATCGTCTGGTACAGCGGCTCGTCGATGATCCACGAGCCCTGGTTGAGGACCTTGCGGGCGCCAGGCAGCGCCGCCCAGGCGTTGGTGTTGCCGAACGCCACACCCGTGCCGTTGTCGAAGACGCCCGTGAAGGGGTTGCTGCCGGCGATCTGCAGCGTCCCCCACATGTTGCGCGGCTGCGTCACCAGGCCGGATCCGCTGATGATGCCCAGGTTGAAGGCGCGGGTCAGCGACAGCCGCAGGGTGCCGTCGACCCGGATGTTGTCCTGGTTCTGCGCATAGCCCGGGGTGTTGTACGGGAAGCTCCCGATCAGCCCGGTGCCGCCGCCCGTGCCGTACTGGAGGGTCGCCCCGCGCTCGACGGTGATGGCCGGCGCGTCCGGGTTGCTGATGACGGCGTACGGGTGGTTGCCGCCCGGCACCGTCACGCTCTGGTGCTGCCGGGCCCTGGGCAGCGTGAAGGTGCTGTCCTTGGTGAGGATCAGCGTGCCCGTCCCCCGCACGGTCAGGGTGCCGGTGCCGCTGATGACCCCGGTGTACGTGGTGGTGCCGGCCGGCACCTTCACCACGGCGTCCCCGGCGAGGGCCACATCGCGGTTGGCCCGGATGTCGGCCGTGATGTCCCCGCCGGACGCCGCCCGGGCGGTGGCGGGCAGGGCCAGATCGGTCAGGGCGAGCGTCGCCAGGGCTGCCGCTGCCGCGATAACGCGTACTCGTACTCTTGCCGTCACGCCACAGGAGACGTACGGCGGCGCCCTCCGATAACGGAAATCCCCGAGGATTCCCTGAGGAGATTCAGAGTCTCGGGTGCGCCGGCATGTGCGTGACGTCCTCGATCTCGTGCGCGGCCTTGCCGACCAGCTGCCGGGCCAGGTCGTTGAGGGCGCGCGCGGCCGCCAGCTCCTCGCCGACCCGCTCCTGCTCGGGGTCGTGCGGGTGCCGGTTCGCGTGCCCGTGGGACCTCAGCTCGGTGCCGTCGGGAAGGCGCAGCATTGCGGCGGCCTTGGTCCTGGCGCCGTCCTCCCGGAAGTCCATCTCGATGTGCCAGCCCACGAGGGTCTGCATGGCGACCACCTCCAGTGGTTCCGCTTCCAGAGTGCTCCCGCGAGTGCCCCGGCCGCGACCCGATGGCGGATCGGACCGCGGAGGAACACGATGGAGAGACAAGTGGCCACGCGTAATTCCGGGAGGCCCACCATGACCACCAACACCACCGCTCTGGACATCATGCACACGGGCGCCCTGTGCGTCGGGGAACGGGAGTCCCTGGCGGACGCGGCGCGGATCATGCGGCAGGAGCATGTCGGCGCGCTGCCGATCTGCGGTGACGACGATGTGCTGATCGGCATCATCACGGACCGGGACATCGTGCTGAAGTGCGTCGCGGAGGGCCGGGACCCGGAGACGATGACGGCGGGCGAGCTGGCGCAGGGCCGGCCGCTGCTCGTCGAGGCCGAGGACGACATCGACGACGTCCTGCGGCTGATGGAGGAGCACCAGATCCGCAGGCTGCCGGTGATCAGCCACCCCGAGCACCGGCTGGTCGGGATGATCAGCGAGGCCGATGTGGCCCGGCACCTGTCGGACGAGCGGATCGCGGAGCTGGTGACGGCGGTCTGCGCCGAGCCGCAGCCCGCGTAAGGAATTAGGGCCTGTCTTGTGGATCGTAGCCGGCCAGCGCCTCCTCCACGGTCGGCACCGGCCGGAAGACCGCCGACAGTCCGGTGGCGCGCAGGATCCGCAGCGTCATCGGGTGGACGCAGACCAGGTGCACCCGCCCGCCGTGCCCGAGCACCCGGCGGCGTACGCGGCAGAGCATGGCGAGTCCGGAGCAGTCCATGAAGTCGATGGGCCCGAGGTCTATGACGACATCGGGGCCCGGGCGGTCGGTGAGGGTGTCCAGGTCCGGCGTGATGGCGGCGGCGGCCTCCACGTCGATCTCGCCGCTCAGCTCCACCACAAGGCACCCGTGCCTCTGATAGGTGCGCATGTACCGGGTCATCCCGTGGATGAGATCACCGGAAGGGGGCGCGAGGACAGTCTGTCAAGCACCTCTTCACTCGATCGAGTGAAGAGGTGCATAGAGGCCTCGCCGATGGGGAGCGCGGGTGAAGGAGCGGGGTGAGGGGCAAGTCTGGCAAGGCGGAGGAGGGAGGCGCAGCGGAGCTGCGGCGACCGACGACAACGCCGCCAGGCGCCGCCCATCGCCCCGCGACGCCGCGCGCCCCATCGGCGCGGCCTCTCTGATCACTCAGAACGGAAAGCGGCTCCGGCCGTGCTGGATGGAGATCCACTTGGTGGTGGTGAACACCTCGACCGCGGACTCGCCGTTCAGCCGGCCCATGCCGGACTGCTTCTCGCCGCCGAAGGCGATGATCGGCTCGTCGTTGATCGTGGTGTCGTTGACATGGATCATGCCGGTCTCGATGCGCTGGGCGATCCGTACGCCCCGCTCCACATCCGCGGTGTGCACCGCCCCGCTCAGCCCGAAGGGGGTGTCGTTGGCGATCGTCACGGCCTCGTCCTCGCCGTCGAAGGGCACGATCAGCACGACGGGACCGAAGAGCTCCATGCGCAGCACCGGCGAGTCCGCCGACAGCCCGGTCAGGATCGTGGGGGAGACCAGCGTGCCGTCCGCCGTGCCGCGCAGCAGGACCTCGGCGCCGTCGGCGATGGCCTGGTCGATCTGGGCGGTGATGGCATCGGCCTGGGTCTGGTCGATGAGCGGGCCGATCTGCGTGTCCTCGTCCGACGGGTCCCCGACCCGCAGGGCGGCGACCCGGGCGACGAAGCGCTCGGTGAACTCGGCCTCGACCGCACGGTCGACGAGCACCCGGTTCGCCGCCATGCACACCTGCCCCTGGTCGGCGAAGCGGCTGAAGACGGTGGCGTCCACCGCGTAGTCCAGGTCGGCGTCGGCCATGACGATGAGGGCGCTGTTGCCGCCCAGCTCCAGCACCGTGCGCTTGAAGTGGCCCGCCGCCACCGAGGCGACATGCCGGCCGACGGTGTCCGAGCCGGTGAAGGTGATGACCCGGGGCACCGGGTGCTCGATGAAGGCGTCGTGGATCTCGGCGATGTCGGTGACCAGCACATTCAGCAGACCGGCGGGCAGCCCGGACTCCTCGAAGATCCTGGCGATCAGCGTGCCGCCGGCGATCGGGGTGTTCTCGTGCGGCTTGAGCACCACCGCGTTGCCGAGCGCCAGCGCGGGCGCCACCGACTTCAGTGCCAGGTAGAACGGGAAGTTGAAGGGGCTGATGACCCCGACCACACCGACCGGTATCCGGTAGAGCCGGTTCTCCTTGCCCTCCTTGGGCGAGGGCAGGATCCGCCCCTCGACCCGCAGTGCGATCTGCGCGGCCTCCCGCAGCATGTCCCTGACGAGCCCGATCTCGAACGCCGCCCGCTGCCGCGTACCGCCGATCTCCGCGACGATGAGCTCGGTGATCTCCCGCTCGTGGTCCTCCACGGCGCGCAGCGCCTGCTCCAGGACCAGCCGCCGCTGGTACGGGCCGACCGCCGCCCACTGCCGCTGGGCCCGCTCGGCCGCCCGGTAGGCGCGGTCCACCTCGGCCACCGTCGCCACCGTGATGGAGGCGATCTTGTCCCCGCTGTAGGGGTTGAAGTCGACGATGTCCCAGGATCCGCCGCCCGGCAGCCACTGCCCGTCGATGTACTGGCAGGCAAGACCGGACAGGTCTGTGAAGTCTATGAAATCGGCCATCGCATCCCTTTCGCGAACCCCCCGGGTACAGCACGCGAGTTGACTCTCAGTCATGCTACGCGCGCTGCGTCCGATCAGGTGTCACGCAGGATATTCCGTAGCCGTTCCACAGTCTTGGCGGGAGTCAGACTGTCGGAACACAGCTTCTCCATAGCCTTTCCGTACTGGGCGGTTTCCTCCCGTTTGTCGATATACATCGCGCCGGTGAGCTGCTCGACATATACGACATCGCCGATATCGGGCTCCGGAAAGCTCAGCATCGTGAAGGGGTATCCGCCCGCGGCCGGATACCCTGTGAACTCCAGCGGCAGCACATGCAGCGTCACATTGGGCCGCTCACTGATCTCCAGCAGGTATTCCAGCTGTGCCCGCATCCCCCTGGGCCCGGCGATCCGGCGACGCATCGCCACCTCGTCCACGACGGCCAGAATGCGCGGCGCCCGCTCCGAGACGAGCAGCTTCTGGCGCTCCCGGCGCATCTCGACCCGGCGCTCGATCTCCTCCGTGGTGCCCGCGGGGTGACCGAGTGAACAAATCGCTCGCGTGTACTCCTCGGTCTGCAGCAGACCGGGGATGAACTGCACGTCGAAGATGCGGATGACGGAGGCCGACTCCTCCAGCCCGATGTACGTCTGGAACCATTGCGGCAGCACGTCGCCGTACCCGTGCCACCAGCCGGCGATATTGGCCTCGCGGACCAGTCCGAGCAACGCGTCGCGCTCGTAGGGGTCGTTGATACCGTAGAGAGTCAGCAGGTCAGCGACATCGCGCTCCTTGAAGCTGACCCTCCCCAACTCCATCCGGCTGATCTTGGATTCGGACGCGCGGATGGAATAGCCCGCGGCCTCACGGGTGATGGCCTTGGCCTCCCGCAGCCTCCGCAGCTGCGAACCCAGGAGGATACGGCGGACCATGGACCCGCTGCCGCTGCCGCTGCCGCCGCTCCCGCTCCCCGGCTGATCTGTCACCATTCACGCCCACCTTCTCCCCGTGGCTCCAGCAGTCTGCCACTTAAAGGCTGCGTTGAGTACTTGAACGGTCACCCTCGATCGACACAACGTCCTCACGTGCATCGAGTCTTGCAAATGCACGTGCATCCACCCTTGCATCGCGCCTGCGCGATCGGAGACTATGACCTACGTGCTGATATCGGGTGGTGCACATGTGGTCTGAGGGCGCGACAGTGTCGAAGCCGTTATGGAACGGGCTGGTCCCCGAGCGGTTGTCGTCGTCGAGCGCCACCTCCTGCGCGCTCCCGCCCCGCTTCGAAGCCGTAAGGGACGCACGGCGGTTCACCCGCACCACCCTGCACCACTGGGGCCTGGAGGGCATCCTCGACGGCGTCGAGCTGGTCGCCTCCGAACTCGTCACCAACGCGCTGCGCTACGGCGTACCGGACATGGCGCCGAACCTGCCGCCGGAGGCCCCCGCCGAGGCCCCCGTGCGTCTCAGTCTTGTCAGATGGTCCACGCGCGTGGTCTGCGCCGTGCGGGACCCCAGCAGCCACGGCCCGATTACCAGGATGGCCGACTACGTCGCCGAATCAGGCCGCGGACTGCACCTCGTGGAATCCTTCAGTGAAACCTGGGGATGGCACCCCATAGGCGGTGCCGGGAAGGTCGTCTGGGCGCTTTTCCGACTACCGGAGAAAACGCCGGAGAGCGACCGACCGTAACTTTTCGTCACGTCCGGCCTCACATCAGGTGGTCGAACTCCCCGTCCTTCACACCGAGGATGAGCGACTCGATCTCGGCCCGCGTGTATACCAGCGCAGGCCCGTCCGGGAAGCGTGAATTCCGTACCGCGACATCACCGTCGGGCAATGCGGCCAGTTCCACGCAAGTGCCGTTTGCGTTGCTGTGCCTGCTCTTCTGCCAGACGGCGTCCTGGAGCTCGGATGCCGCGATGCCGTTATACGTGTGGCGCATATGACTCTCCAGTGAGGAGTGAACTGCCGTACCAGATGGGGCAGATGATAGCCACGAAAGAAAACCTGTGCATCTGCACGTGCAAGTGCACGTGCAGTTACCGAGAGTGATAACCTGTGAAAAAGCTGGAAGCGTTTGCACGCGTGCCCGCATATGAGACGCGTACACCTCAAGAACGGTTCACTGGACGCGGATTCTCCCGTCGGCGAGCGGAAAGTGCGGAGCGTCACACTTCCCGGGTCCGATACGATATTGACCGTCCGTAGAGGAAATCCTCACCCACAGTAACGACTTGGGAGCAGCCGGCAATGGCTCGACACCTCATCACCAGCGCCCTTCCGTACATCAACGGGATCAAGCACCTGGGCAACATGGTGGGGTCCATGCTCCCGGCCGACGTCTACTCCCGTTACCTGCGCCAGCGCGGCCACGAGGTCCTCTACATCTGCGCCACCGACGAGCACGGCACCCCCGCCGAGCTCGCCGCCAAGGAGGCCGGGCTGCCGGTCGCCGAGTTCTGCGCCCAGCAGCACGACGCCCAGAAGGCGATCTACGACGGCTTCGCGCTGGCCTTCGACCACTTCGGCCGCAGCTCCTCCCCGCAGAACTTCGAGATCACCCAGACCATCGCGCGCGAGCTGAAGGCCAACGGCTTCATCGAGGAGCGCTCGATCCGCCAGGTCTTCTCCCTGGACGACGACCGCTTTCTCCCCGACCGCTACATCGTCGGCACCTGCCCGCACTGCGGCTACGACAAGGCCCGCGGCGACCAGTGCGAGAACTGCACCCGCGTCCTGGACCCGACCGACCTGATCGACCCGCGCTCGGCCATCAGCGGCAGCAGCCGCCTGGAGGTCCGCGAGACCAAGCACCTCTTCCTCCTCCAGTCCAAGCTGGCCGACGAGGTCGAGGCCTGGGTCGACGAGCACGGCAAGGACTGGCCGGTGCTGGCGTCGTCGATCGCCCGCAAGTGGCTCAGCGAAGGCCTGCACGACCGCGCCATCACCCGCGACCTCGACTGGGGCGTCCCCGTCCCGGCCGACACCTGGCCCGAGCTGGCGGCCGAGGGCAAGGTCTTCTACGTATGGTTCGACGCCCCCATCGAGTACATCGGCTCGACAAAGGAGTGGGCGGACCTCCATCCGGCCAACCGCGACTGGAAGTCCTGGTGGTACGACGTCGACACCGACGTCCGCTACACGGAGTTCATGGCCAAGGACAACGTCCCCTTCCACACGGTGATGTTCCCGGCGACCCTGCTGGGCACCCGCGACAAGTGGAAGAAGGTCGACTACGTCAAGGCCTTCAACTGGCTGAACTACTACGGCGGCAAGTTCTCCACCTCGCAGCGCCGCGGCATCTTCACCGACGCCGCCCTGGAGATCCTCCCCGCCGACTACTGGCGCTACTTCCTCATCGCCAACGCCCCCGAGTCCGACGACACCTCCTTCACCTGGGAGCTCTTCGCCTCCTCGGTCAACAAGGACCTCGCCGACACCCTCGGCAACTTCGTCAACCGCGTCCTGTCCTTCTCCCGCAAGCGCTTCGGCGACGACGTCCCGGCCGGCAGCGCCCCCGGCGACGCCGAGGCCAGGCTCGGCGAGCAGATCGCCGAACTGCTCACCGAGTACGAGGGCCACATGGAGGCCCTCCAGTTCCGCAAGGCCGCCCAGGCCCTGCGCGCCCTGTGGAGCGCCGGCAACTCCTACCTGGAGGAGAAGGCCCCCTGGCTGGAGATCAAGACCGACCCCGACGGCGCCGCCCTGACCCTGCGCACCGCGATGAACCTCATCCACCTCTACGCGGTCGTCTCCGAGCCCTTCATCCCGGCCACGGCCGCCGCGATGCGCGGCGCCTTCGCCCTGCCCGGCGACACCGCCGCCTGGGTCGGCCCCGACGAGGCCCGCGCCCTCGCCTCGGTCCCGGCCGGGACCCCCTTCACCGTCCCGCCGGTCCTCTTCGCCAAGATCACCGAGGACGACCTCGACTCCTACCGCGAGCGCTTCGGCGGCGACCCCGACCAGTAATCCGATGACCAAGATCTGGTAAAGTCCGCGCACTTGTGCGAGGGCGGGGACCCTCCCGAGGATCAAGGGGAGGGACCTTCACCGTGGGCCGTCATGCCCTGAGACGCGGCCGCCTTGCGGCCGCCGTCTCCATCACATCGCTGGCCGTCGTGGCCGGACTCATACCGCTCTTCGTCGATTCGGCGGCCGGCACGGCGCAGGCCGCCGAATCGACGAGGTCGCAGATCGTGGTCGACACTCCGCAGAAGACCGAGCCCCAACGTGAAGAACGGCTGCTCGCCGCCGGGGAAACCGGCTTCCTGCACCGGCAGGGAGACATCGACGGACTGCTGTGGACCAGCTACGCGGACGGGACCACGGTCAGTGTCGAAGGGCCGGACGGGGTCTACGAGCCCGAATCGCCGTGCTACGACATCTACGAGACCTGCCGCTCCGGCTGGTACGGACAGGGCGGCGACACCGTCGCGCTGCCGAACGGCCGCTCCGGGGTTGCCCTGTGGACCCCGGGCTCGGCCGGGCTGAGAACCATCGGTCTCTACTCATCCGTCAGCGAGCAGACGACCCAGTACCTAGGCACCTTCGGCAGCACCGTCATCGCCCTTGGCTCGGCCGAGCCCAGCGGCGATCTGCTGGAGCTGAACGACTTCCTGGACGGGGAACAGCGGACCCGCTCGGTGACCGGCTTTCCGACGGCCGGCAGGGTGGCCGGGTTCCTCGGCGGTGACGAGTCCGGCGCCCTGATCATGTACATCCTGGACGAGGTCACCCGAATCGGTTACCTCGACTTCGCCGCAGGCACCTTCACCGATGCCTTCGCCGGGGCCGACAACTCCGCGGCGGGCGTGCTGACCGACGACAGCGTGGGCTGGTACACATCGACGTCGGGCCTCCACCTCAAGCCGCGCACCGACCTCGCCGCCGAGGAGACGGTCCCGGTCGCGCCCGGTGCCACCACCGGCGGCCGACCGGTGCTCGTCGGGAACTGGCTGCTGCTGGAGCCGGACAACGGCTCGGCGAACACGAGCGTCAAAGCCGTCTCCCTGACCGACGGCTCGACCCGGACGCTGCTGTCGAGTGCCTACGGCAACCCGCTCGCGACCCCCGACGGCGGCGCGCTCGTCGCGGGCGGCACGGGCGCAGCGGACTGGTGGGTCCAGCGGATCACCCAGGGCGCGGACGGCACCCTGCAGCTGACCAAGGTGCTCAAGGTTCCCCCGTACGAGAAGGACACCTCGGGCCTGGCCCTGAGCCGTGGCCACCTGCGCATCGCGAAGGCCGTCGGCAGCGGTGGCAACGCCACCACCACCAACCGGACACTGACCGTCACGGACGGCAGACTCACCGCGTCCGAGCCGGTCGCGGGCCACACCATGTCGGGCGCCTGCCCGTACGCGTCGAGCGAGATCGACTGCCTCTGGATCTGGGGCAACGCGGTCGAGGGGGACGTGTTCCTCAGTTCCAGCGCTGTGCTCGGGACCTTCAACGACGACAGCACCGGCGGCGGCCAGTCGCTGGACTTCGGCACCAGCGGCGGCGCGATCGTGGACGTCTCCGACAAGTGGGCCGTCTACAACTCCGGCGGCACCTCCCCGATGCAGTACGTCGGCGAGTTCGGCCAGGGCCAGATCCTCAAGCGGAGCGTCCGCGCCGCCGCCCTGAACGGGGGCACCCTGTGGAGCGCCACCGCCACCGCCGGGCAGCTCACCTCGTACAGCCTCACCGAGTCCAAGACCCTGAGCACGGTCTCGACCGGATCCGGCTGCGTACCGGACGAACTCCAGGCCGTCGGGCACTGGGTGTACTGGAGCTGCACAACCGCCGGCACAGCCGGGGTGTACGACACCACGGCCAAGACCTCGGTGCCCGTGACCCCCGGCGACGTACTGCTCGGCGACGGCTTCACCGTCCGCCACGACCACACCGCGGACACCCTGGTCCTCACCGACGCCTCGACAGCGGCCACGAGCGTGCTCGTCAGCGCCGTGCCCGACAGCGGCCTGGCCGCCGACCGGCGCTACCGCTGGACGGTCGACGAGTACACCGGGCTGGTCGCCTGGGTCGGTGCCCTGGAACAGGTCCACATCACCACGACGGGTGTGACCGCCTCCAACCCGACGGCGTACACCTCCCAGGGCGACTACTACATATCGCCGAAGGTCTCCGACACCGACGAGAAGACCTGGAACGGCTACTGGCTGCTGTCCCGGCCGGTCTCCTCCTGGAGCGTGACCTTCACCTCGCTCCAGGGCGGCGTCACGCACACCGTCACCGGCGGACCGGCCACGGCCTATGTGTCGGCCGCCTGGAACGGAAAGACCGCCTCCGGCGCATACCTCCCCAACGGGGAGTTCACCTGGAAGCTCAAAGCCACCGGCCTCGGCAGCAGCAGTGCGGCGGCCGTGAAATCCGGGTCCGCGTTCATGTCGGGCGGCGCGGCCGTCCGGCGGGACTACGGCAGCATCGACGGCGTCGACGGGCGGGGCGATCTGATCACCCTCAGCTCCTCCGGCGCGCTGACCTACCGCTTCGGAACGAAGTTCACGGAGCCCCGGGCCGGCTCCGGCTGGCCCAGCACCATCAAGGCCGTCCCCTTCGGGGACCTCAGCGGCGACCGCTGCAACGACCTGCTCGTCCGCCTCGCCAGCGGCGCCCTGCGCCTCTACAAGCCCGGCTGCGGCAGCGCGCCCAAGCCCAGCACCGCGTACACCGCGCTCGGCACGGGCTGGAACCAGTACGACATCCTCACCTCCCCCGGCGACCTGACCGGCGACGGCCGCGCCGACCTGATCGCCCGCAACTCCTCCACCGGCGCCATCTACCTCTACAAGGCCACCAGCGCCGGCAAGCTGTCCGCCCGCGTCAAGCTCTACTCCAACTGGAAGGGCTACAAGAAGATCATCGGCGCCGGCGACCTCAACGGCGACGGCCGCGGCGACCTGCTCGCCCAGGACAAGTCCAATGAGCTCTGGCGCTACTACGGAACCGGCGCGGGCACCTTCGGCGCCAAGGCCAAGGTCTTCAACGACTGGGGCAGTTCCTACAACGTGATCATCGGTGTCAACGACATCACCGACGACGGCAAGGCCGACCTCGTCTCCCGCGACACCTCCGGCACCCTCTGGCGCAACGCCGGCAACGGCGCCGGGTCCTTCGGCGGCCGTACGAAGATCAGCACGGGCTGGGGGAGCTACAAGGGCCTGTTCTGAAACGCCACAGCGCCCCCGGAGGCCTCAGGCTTCCGGGGGCGCTGTCGCGCGTGCGGCGTTACTTCGCCGGCTTCGCCGCCTGCTTGCGCAGCGACAGGTGCAGCTCCCTCAGCCGCGCCTCGTCGACCTCGCTCGGGGCGCCCATGAGCAGGTCCTGGGCGTGCTGGTTGAGCGGGAAGGCGATGGTCTCGCGGATGTTCGGCTCGTCGGCCAGCAGCATGACCATGCGGTCGACGCCGGGGGCGATGCCACCGTGCGGCGGGGCGCCGAAGTGGAAGGCGCGGAGCATGCCGCCGAACTCGTGCTCGACGGTGTCGCGGTCGTAGCCGGCAATGGCGAAGGCCTTGTACATGACGTCGGGCTCGTGGTTCCGGATGGCGCCCGAGGACAGCTCGACGCCGTTGCAGACGATGTCGTACTGCCAGGCCAGGATGTCCAGCGGGTCCTTGGTCTCCAGCGCCTCCAGGCCGCCCTGCGGCATGGAGAAGGGGTTGTGGGAGAACTCGATCTGCCCGGTGTCCTCGTTCTTCTCGAACATCGGGAAGTCGACGATCCAGCAGAAGCGGAAGACGCCCTCCTCGAAGTGCCCGGACCGCTTGGCGGCCTCGACGCGCACCGGGCTCATGATCTTCGAGACCTCGTCGAACTCACCGGCGCCGAAGAAGATCGCGTGCCCCGGCTTGGCGTCGGTCGCCGCGAGCAGCGCCTTGACGTCGTCCTCGGTGAGGAACTTGGCGATCGGGCCGGTCAGGCTCAGGTCGTCGCCGACCCGGACCCAGGCCAGACCCTTGGCACCCTGTTCGACCGCGTAGTCACCCATCTGGTCGAAGAACTTCCGGCTCTGGCCCGCCGTGTCCGGCACCGGCAGCGCGCGGACGTGCTTGTCGGCGAAGGCCTTGAAGCCGGAGCCGGCGAAGACCGACGACACGTCCACGAGCTCGAGCTTCGCGCGCAGGTCGGGCTTGTCGTTGCCGTACTTGACCAGCGACTCGCGGAACGGGATGCGCGGGAAGGGCGAGGTGACGTGCCGGCCGTTGCCGAACTCCTCGAAGAGGTCGGTCATGACCTTCTCGATGACGCCGAAGACGTCCTCCTGCTCGACGAAGCTCATCTCGACGTCGAGCTGGTAGAACTCGCCGGGGGAGCGGTCGGCGCGCGAGTCCTCGTCGCGGAAGCAGGGCGCGATCTGGAAGTAGCGGTCGAAGCCGGCGATCATCAGCAGCTGCTTGAACTGCTGCGGCGCCTGCGGCAGCGCGTAGAACTTGCCGGGGTGCACGCGCGAGGGCACCAGGAAGTCGCGTGCGCCCTCGGGCGAGGTGGCCGACAGGATCGGGGTCGCGAGCTCGTTGAAGCCCAGCGCCGTCATCTCCCTGCGCAGGAAGGAGATGACCTGCGTGCGCAGCATGATGTTGCGGTGCATACGCTGCCTGCGCAGGTCGAGGAAACGGTTGGTGAGCCGCGCCTCCTCGTTGGCGTTGTCCTCCGGGAAGACCGGGAAGGGCAGCGGGTCGGCCGCGCCGAGCACCTCGAAGGAGGAGACCTCGACCTCGACCTCGCCGGTCGGCAGCTCGGGGTTGACGTTTTCCGCGCTGCGCGCGAGCACGCGTCCGTCGACGCGGATCACGGACTCCTTGGACTGGCCGCTCAGCTCCTCGTACGCGGGCGAGCCCGGCCGGACGACCAGCTGGACGAGACCGTAGTGGTCCCTCAGGTCGACGAAGAGGATGCCGCCCAGATCGCGACGATTGTGCAGCCATCCGCTGAGGCGCACAGTGGCGTCTACGTCAGTGGCGCGCAGCTCGCCGCAAGTGTGGGATCGGTACCGATGCATCTCGTTCGTCCAAGTCGTCGGATTCGTGGATTTCGCAGCAGGGCGCTAATAGCCTACCGGTGAGGGCCCAGCGAGCCCCATTCGTATGATCAGAACAAATCGCCATAAAGTGGAGCAATGCGCACCGAGGACGTGCTCGCCGCCGTGGACACCGGGGTCTGGCGGTGGAAGAACGACGACGACGTGTACCTCGACGCCGTCACCGCCCGGCTCCTGGGTATCAGCGGCGATGGCGCCGTGACCGTCCGTGTCGGATCTGTCCGGGCCTGCTACCACGCCTCGGACTATGTGGAGATGCTGGCCGCCGTGGCACTGGCCATCGTCGAACGCACGGTGGCGGAAACGATGCTGCGCGTCGTGGACAAGGACAACACCGTCCTGCGCACCGTGATGATGCGGACCTGGGCCGTGCCTGGGCCGGAAGGCTGGCCGTCGGAGATGGTCGGCACCGTGCACGAGGTGCGGACCAGCCCCGAGCAGCTGGCGCCCGCGGCCGTCACGGAGGGCGGCCGCAAGGACTGGCGGCGCTCCCGCGAGGCGTTCCTGCTGGACGCGGGGCGGGCCCTGGCGGAGGCGGGGAGCACGGAGGATGTGCTGCGCGTGGCGGCCCAGCTGGCCATGCCGGGGTTCCAGCCGGACGGGTTCGCGGTCTTCGGGGTGGAGGGCGACCGGCTGTCGGTCATAGGGCATCACGGGCAGCGGCCGGGCGACGAGCTGCCGTTCCTGGAGATGCCGCTGATCACGGACTACCCGGCCGCCGAGGTGGTGCGCAGCGGGCACGCCGTGTACCTGCGCACCCCGCAGGAGTACAAGGACCGCTATCCGGCGACCTGGCCGCTGGCCGAGGGATTCGGCCGGGAGTCCTGGGCCTTCCTCCCCCTGGTCGTCACCGGCCGCACGATCGGCGCCTGGCTGGCCGCCTTCAAGTACCCGGTCACCTTCACCCCCGACGAGCGCTCGGTGCTGACAACCGTCGCGCGCATGCTGGCCCAGGCCCTGTCGCGTACGCATCTGCACGAGTCCGAGCGCGAGCTCTCCGACGGCCTGCAGCGCACCATGCTGCCCGGCGCCGCGCCCCGCGTCGACGGCATGTCGCTCGCCGCCCGCTACATCCCCACCGGCGGCGGCCTGCAGGTCGGCGGCGACTGGTACGACGTGATCGACCTGCCCTCCGGCCGCACCGCCGTGGTCATCGGCGACGTCCAGGGCCACGACATACGCGCGGCCGGCATCATGGGCCAGCTCCGGATCGCCCTGCGCGCGTACGCCGCCGAGGGCCACGGCCCGGACGCAGTGATGTCCCGCACCTCCCGCTTCCTCGCCGGGCTCGACCAGGAGCGCTTCGCCACCTGCCTGTACGCCGAGATCGACCCGGCCACCGGCACCCTGGACGTCGTCCGGGCCGGCCACCCCGACCCCGTCATCCGGCTCACCGACGGCACCACGCTGCCCCGCCACACCGCCGGCGGGCTGCCGCTGGGCATCCTCCCCGACACGGACTACCCGACCACCCGGCTGGTGCTGTCCCCCGGCGAGATCCTGCTGCTGTGCACGGACGGGCTCATCGAGACCGGCGGCCACGACCTGGAGACCGGCCTCAAGCGCATCAACGCCGTCCTGAGCACCGGCCTCATCGACGGCAGCCTCGACATCCTCGCCGACACCCTCGTCGAGGCCGTCCACGGTCCCCTCTCGCACCGCACCACCGGCCCGCTCTCGGACCGCCGCGAGGACGACATCGCCCTGCTGCTGCTGCGCCGCGAGCCCGGCGGCCCCACCTGCGACCTCCCGGTACGCCGCACCGTACTCACCGTCTCCCAGACCGACCCCCGCCAGATCCGCACGGCCCGGCACGAGATCCGCGCCCTGCTCCACGACTGGCAGGTCGAGGACCAGGTGGACGCGGCGATGCTGCTGGTCTCCGAGCTGGTCACCAACGTCCTGGTCCACACCGACGAGGACGCCGTCCTCACCGCCCGCATCCTGGGCATGCCCGGCGGCCGCCGCCTGCGCATCGACGTGCACGACCGCAACGACGACATGCCCCACCGCCGCACCCCCGGTGAGATGGCCTCCGGCGGCCGCGGCCTCATCCTCATCCTCATCGAGAGCCTCGCCGACGCCTGGGGCGTGGACCCCCACGGCGACGGCAAGGCCATCTGGTTCGAGCTCTACGAGAGGTAGGGCCTGTCCGGCGGATAGCCGTGGCGACGCCACGGATATCCGCCGGACAGGCCCTGAGCCGGGCGGTACGCTGACCGGGTGTACGGCTACGACCAGAACGTGAACCCGCAGGGCGCCGCACCCATGGCCGGGGCCGGCTACCCCGAGCCCTCCCCGCCCTCCCTCGCGGACGCCGTGCGCGCGTTCACCACCGGCTCGATGTCCGCCGAGGACTTTCAGGCGATCTTCGCCTCGTCCAAGGTCTACTGCCCGCGCGGTGACAACCCCGGCTTCCTGGCGCTGCACGACACGCAGCAGCCGGTGATCCCGATGTTCACCTCGCTCAAGGAGCTGCGCCGCTACGCCGGCAAGGACTCCAAGTACTTCGTGATCACCGGCGCCGAGGTCCTGGACCTCCTCCCGACCGGCTACGGCTTCGTCCTCGACATGGAGGGCCAGCACCGGATGGTCTTCGACGCGAAGGCCGTCGAACAGATGGTCGACTTCACGATGCGCCGCATGTACGGCTAGACGCCATTGCTTCGCAGACGGCTAGAACAGCCCGGAACAACAGCCCGGAATAATCGCCGGAAGTTCAGCATTCAACTAGTTGAAGCTTGAACAACCCGGACCCAGGAGGCTCCCGATGCCCGCCGTGACCGTAGAGAACCCGCTCACCCTCCCCCGCGTATCGGCCCCCGCGGATGCGACTGCGCGCCGCGCGCTCCAGGTGACCACCGCCCCCAGCGGCTTCGAGGGCGAGGGCTTCCCCGTCCGCCGCGCCTTCGCGGGCATCGACTACAAGAACCTCGACCCGTTCATCATGATGGACCAGATGGGCGAGGTGGAGTACGCCCCCGGAGAGCCCAAGGGCACCGCCTGGCACCCCCACCGCGGCTTCGAGACCGTCACGTACATCATGGACGGCACCTTCATCCACCAGGACTCGCACGGCGGCGGCGGCACCATCACCAACGGCGACACCCAGTGGATGACCGCCGGGTCGGGCCTCCTCCACATCGAGACCCCGCCCGAGTCCCTCGTCATGTCCGGCGGCCTCTTCCACGGCCTCCAGCTCTGGGTGAACCTCCCCAAGCGCGACAAGATGATCCCGCCGAAGTACCAGGACATCGGCAGCGGCAACATCAAGCTGCTCGCCTCCGCCGACGGCGCCGCCCTCATCCGCATCATCGCCGGCGAGGTCGACGGCCACACCGGCCCCGGCGCCACCCACACCCCCATCACCATGATCCACGCCTCCGTCAACCCCGGCGCCGAGCTGACCATCCCCTGGCGCGCCGACTTCAACGCCCTCGCCTACGGCCTCGCCGGCCGCGGCTTCGCCGGCCCCGACAACCGCCCCTTCCGCATGGGCCAGGCGGTCATCTTCGGCCGCGGCGACTCCCTCACCATCCGCGCCGACGAGACCCAGGAATCCCGCAGCCCCAACTTCGAGGTCGTCCTCCTCGGCGGGCTCCCCATCCGCGAGCCGATGATGCAGTACGGCCCCTTCGTCATGAACACCCACGCCGAACTCGCCCAGGCCTTCGACGACTTCCAGGCCGGCAAGCTCGGCACGATCCCCGCGGGGGCGTGACCCGCTCCGGGGCGGCACGTGTCCTGACATAATCCGTGCAGGAGGTGTGGCCGAGATGACTGTCATGAGCGACCTGATCGAGCGAGGCGGCATTCCGGAGGGCTACAAGGTCGAGGTCTTCGACGGAATGGTGATCATGACGCCTCAGAGCCCGGAGCAGGACTGGACCGTCTCCGATGTCAGGGACGCCGCGAAGGCAGCGGGCATCGCACGTGAGCGGATCTTCGCGGACGTGCTCATCACCTTCCCCGGCGAGAACGATGCGGCACCGGACCTGACCATCGTCAGGTCCGACGCCGAGCGCCGTAAGAACAGCTACGCATGCGTGGACGTCCTCGCCGTCGTCGAGGTCACCTCCGAGCCCGACGACCAGAAGGACTACGTCCGGAACGTCCAGAAGTACGGGCGCTTCGGCATCGACCTCTACATCATCGCCGACCCCTTCACGAGGATCGTCACGCTGAAGTCCGAACCGCACGCGGCCGGGTACGGGCAGACGAAGGAAATCCCGTACGGGGAGAGCCTCGTCTTCACGCTGGCCACCGGTGAGCGCGTCAAGGTCGACACCGGCACCTTTCCCTCGCGCGAGGCCTGACCACCCGCGTCAGGCCGCCCGCTCCACCACCGGCGTGGAATCGGCCGCCCGGAGGGCAACCGCGCTCGCGCGCCACAGCCGGACGCAGGACAGCAGCGCGGCGGCCAGGAGCAGGCCGTTGCGCAGGGCCATGACGGCGAATCCGTGCCAGGTGCTGTGGGTGACGGAGCTGAAGAACACCGGATAGTCGACGGTGGTGACACCGGTGGCCAGCAGGAGCAGGCCCGCGACCGGGCGCTGGGTGGTCCCCCGGACGGTGAGGCAGACGGCGGAGAGGCCGATCAGCCAGATCATGTACTGGGGGCTGATGACCCGGCTGGTGACGGTGAAGAGCAGGACGGCGGTGAGCGCCGCGTCGTAGGGGGTGGCCCCGGTCCAGCGGCGGGCTTTGAGGCGCCAGAGCAGCAGCCAGGCGAAGGAGAGCGCCGTCAGGAGCACGGCCAGGGCGGAGACGGTGCCGACGTACGGCCCGACGTACTCGACGGAGCCGTAGCGGGTGGTGGCGTGCCCGGACCAGCCGAGGAGCTTGGCGAGCTGCAGGGCGGTCCCGCCGAAGGACTCGACCTCGATGCCGCGGCGGCTCTGCTCGGACAGGAAGCCGAAGGCGCCGCGGAACACCGTCGCGAGCAGCAGGGAGAGGGCGGCGGCCGAGGCGAGCACCGCGAGCCACGCCTCGCGGGAGGTGCGGCCCCGGGGGGTGCCGAGGACGGTGAGGACGGGCCAGACCTTGATGATCGCGGCAAGCCCGACGAGCGCCCCGCCGACCCGGGGATGGCGTGGCAGGGCCAGCAGGCCGAGGACCGCGACCGCGGTGACCAGGACATCGAAGCGGGCGTACGCCAGCTGCATCATCAGCGGCAGCCCGAGCACCCAGAACCAGGCGCCCGCCAGGCTGCGCGCGGGACCGCCGCTGCCGGCCCGCAGCAGGGCGGCCGTGGTCAGGGCATCGGCGATGAGGACGAGGACGACGAACGCCTGCAGATAGCTCAGGAAGGGCAGCAGCTTCGGGGCGACCATGACGAGGCCGGCGCCGGGCGGATACTGCCAGGTGACGTCGCCGACGGGATAGCTGCCGTGGGCCAGCAGGTGGCCCCAGTGGCGATACAGCGAGTGCACCTCGCGGGCGATGTCACCGCGCCCCTTGCGCAGGAGGGCGAGCATGACCACCCGGCTGGAGACCCAGTAGGCGACGAGGCCGAGCCACTGCTCCGTCCAGGTGCGGGGCCGCAGCAGTACCGGGCGTGCTTTCGGAGCAACCGCCACCGAAGCCGTCCGCGTACGGATCGGTCTGATATCCACCGGCGCTTTCGCCACCGTCGCCTCCGCCTTCCACAAGAGCGCCATGCCGGAAGGGAAGAGGGGCGATTCGCCGTGCAGGTTGCCTTCCAGCGCAACCGCGCGCGGGCACAGGACGTCCGTCACATCTGACAGGTTTGGGGTTGCGCCTTATTACCGACGGGTAGCATCATTACCGACTGGTAAGTGATAAAGCTGCGAGGACTGCGTACCCACACGTTCACGCCCTCCCCTCGACCCCGACGGAGCCGTCGCCATGGGCCACTACAAGTCAAACCTCCGCGACATCGAGTTCAACCTCTTCGAGGTGCTCGGACGCGACAAGCTCTACGGCACCGGCCCCTTCGCCGAGATGGACGTGGAGACCGCCAAGGACATCCTCGGCGAGATCAACCGCCTCGCGGAGAACGAGCTCGCCGAATCCTTCGCCGACATCGACCGCAACCCGCCCGTCTTCGACCCGGAGACGAACACCGCGCCGATCCCGGACACCTTCAAGAAGAGCTACCAGGCCTTCATGGAGGCCGAGTACTGGCGGCTCGGCCTGCCCGAGGAGATCGGCGGCACCACCGCGCCCGCGTCCCTCATCTGGGCGTACGCGGAGCTGATCCTCGGCTCGAACCCGGCCATATGGATGTACTCCTCGGGCCCGGCCTTCGCGCGCATCCTCTTCACCGAGGGCAACGAGGTCCAGAAGAAGATCGCCGCGATCGCGGTCGAGAAGCAGTGGGGCTCCACGATGGTCCTCACCGAGCCGGACGCCGGCTCGGACGTGGGCGCGGGCCGCACAAAGGCCGTGGAGCAGGAGGACGGCTCCTGGCACATCGAGGGCGTCAAGCGCTTCATCACCTCGGGCGAGCACGACATGTCCGACAACATCATCCACTACGTGCTGGCCCGCCCCGAGGGCGCCGGCCCCGGCACCAAGGGGCTCAGCCTCTTCATGGTGCCGAAGTACGAGTTCGACTTCGAGACCGGTGAGCTGGGCGAGCGCAACGGCGTCTACGCCACCAACGTCGAGCACAAGATGGGCCTGAAGGCCTCCAACACCTGCGAGATGACCTTCGGCGACCAGCACCCCGCCAAGGGCTGGCTGATCGGCGACAAGCACGACGGCATCCGCCAGATGTTCCTGATCATCGAGTTCGCCCGCATGATGGTCGGCACGAAGGCGATCGCCACCCTCTCCACCGGTTACCTCAACGCGCTGGAGTACGCCAAGGAGCGCGTGCAGGGCACCGACCTGTCGCAGTTCATGGACAAGGCCGCCCCCAAGGTCACCATCACCCACCACCCGGACGTGCGCCGCTCGCTGCTCACCCAGAAGGCGTACGCGGAGGGCATGCGCGCCCTCGTCCTCTACACCGCCTCCATCCAGGACGCGATCCAGGTCGCCGAGACGAGCGGTGAGGACCCGGCGGAGATCAAGAAGCTGGTCGCCTTCAACGACCTGCTCCTGCCGATCGTGAAGGGCTACGGCTCGGAGAAGTCCTACGAGCAGCTGGCCCAGTCCCTGCAGACCTTCGGCGGCTCCGGCTACCTGCAGGAGTACCCGATCGAGCAGTACATCCGGGACGCCAAGATCGACACCCTCTACGAGGGCACCACGGCCATCCAGGGCCAGGACTACTTCTTCCGGAAGATCGTCCGCAACCAGGGCGCCGCCCTGACCGCCCTGTCCGACGAGATCAAGAAGTTCCTCGCCGACGCCGTCGGCGGCGAGGAACTGGCCGCCGCCCGCGAGCAGCTCGCCAAGTCCGCCGTCGACCTGGAGGCGATCGTCGGCACCATGCTGAACGACCTCGCCGCCACCGAGAAGGACGTCAAGTCCATCTACAAGGTCGGCCTCAACGGCACCCGCCTGCTGCTCGCCTCCGGCGACGTCGTGGTCGGCTACCTGCTGCTCAAGGGCGCCGCCGTCGCCGCGGCCGCGCTCCCGGACGCCGCCGCGAAGGACGTCCCCTTCTACACCGGCAAGATCACCGCCGCGAAGTTCTTCGCCGAGACCGTACTGCCCCAGGTCTCCGTCGCGCGCTCGATCGCCGAGAGCGTGACGCTGGACGTCATGGAGCTCCCGGAGGAGGCGTTCTGAGGACGCCGCACCGCAGCAAACGGAAGGGCCCCCGCTCCGGCGGGGGCCCTTCCGGCCATCGGGCACTTTCCGCGCCGCCGTGAAGCGGTGTCAACGCGCTTACCTATCCTTGACGCATGAGCGCGCACCCTCACTTCGACCGCACCCACACCGACGACCTCGCGGCCTTCCTCTCGGCCAGTCCGTCGCAGTACCACGCGGTCGCCAGTGCCGCCGAGCGTCTGGAGAAGGCCGGATTCCGGCAGGTCAGCGAGACGGACGCCTGGGACGGTGAGGCGGGCGGGCGGTATGTCCTGCGGGGCGGCGCGATCATCGGGTGGTACGTGCCCGGCGGCGCCCGGCCGGAGACCCCGTTCAGGATCGTGGGGGCGCACACCGACTCCACCAATCTGCGGGTCAAGCCGGTGCCCGACACGTCCTCGTACGGGTGGCGGCAGATCGCGGTCGAGATCTACGGCGGGGCGCTGCTCAACACCTGGCTCGACCGCGACCTGGGCCTGTCCGGCCGGATCGTGCTGCGCGACGGCAGCACGGCGCTGGTCAACCTCGACCGCCCGCTGCTGCGCGTCCCGCAGCTCGCCGTCCACCTGGACCGGGGGGTCAACGAAGGCGGGCTCAAGCTCGACAAGCAGCGCCACATGCAGCCCGTCTGGGGCCTCGGCGAGCTCGACGAGGGAGCCCTGGTGCGGATCGTCGCCGAGGAGGCCGGCGTCGACCCCGCGGATGTCGTCGGCTGGGACCTCATGACGCACGACGTCCAGCCCCCCGCCTATCTGGGCCTCGACGGCGAGTTCCTGGCCGCCGGCCGCCTGGACAACCTGCTCTCCGTCCACGCCGGCACCGCCGCCCTCGCCGCGGCCGCCGCTCAGCCCGATCTGCCGTACATCCCCGTCCTCGCCGCCTTCGACCACGAGGAGAACGGCAGCGAGTCCGACACCGGCGCCGGCGGCCCCCTCCTCGGCAACGTCCTGGAGCGCTCCGTCTTCGCCCGCGGCGGCTCCTACGACCACCGCGCCCGCGCCTTCGCCGGCACCGTCTGCGTCTCCGCCGACACCGGCCACGCCGTCCACCCCAACTACGCCGAGAAGCACGACCCCACCCACCGCCCCCTCCCCAACGCCGGCCCCATCCTCAAGGTCAACGTCAACCAGCGCTACGCCACCGACGGCACCGGCCGCGGCATCTTCGCCGCCGCCTGCGACCGCGCCGGCGTCCCCTGGCAGACCTTCGTCTCCAACAACGCGATGCCCTGCGGCACCACCATCGGCCCCATCACCGCCGCCCGGCACGGCATCACGACCGTGGACGTCGGCGTACCGATCCTGTCGATGCACTCCGCCCGCGAACTGTGCGGCGTCGCCGACCCGTATCTGCTGGCCAGCGCGCTCAAGGCGTTCCTGGAAGGCTGACGAGTCATGAGATGGCCGTCCCCGGGTAGGCGAAGCCATACGCGCACGAACGCGTGAACGCACGAACGAGCCCGGAGAGCCAACCAGTTGGAGGCGGACATCATGGGCATCGGCGGCTGCATCGGACTTCTCGCGGTGGGGGCGATCCTCACCTTCGCGGTGGACTGGCACATGGCCGGAGTCAATCTCGACCTCGTGGGCCTGATCATGATGGCGGTCGGGATGATCGGACTGGCCTCGTACGTCAGCATCTTCAAGAAGCGGCGGGTCGTGGAACCCATGCCGGTCATGGAGGAGCGCTCCCGGCACTACCCGCACATGTGAGTGAGACGGCCGGTGACAGCGCCGGGACATTCCTGGGGCTTTGACGTCACACGGACGTCTGTGAACAAGCTTTACAATCGCCGGGTACGCAAAGATCACCAACGGGGGGATTTACCGTCATGCGTTCCCGCACCCTGCCTGCCACCGTCCTCGGTCTGACCGCCGCCGCCGCACTGACCCTGACCGCGTGCGGCGGTGACGGCGGCGGAAGCGACAATGTGGCCGGGTCGGCTTCGCCGTCCGCGTCGGCGTCTGCGTCTACTGCTGCCTCTGCGTCTGCGTCATCGGCGACGACGCCCACGGCCTCGACGCCGACCACGACGGCGGACAACGCAGCCTCAACGACGGCGAGCAGCAGCCGCTGCCGCGCCTCGGACGTGACGATCGCGTTCGCCACCGGCGACGACGCCAAGCCCGGCACCACCGGCCAGACCAAGACGTACGTCGAGATCACGAACAAAACCAAGAAGACCTGCACCCTCAAGGGCTTCCCGGGCCTGGACCTCAAGGGCGGCTCGGTCGACTGGCCGCTGGCGCGCACCGGCCAGACCCCGCAGAAGGTCGACGCCGAGCCTGGGGTCTCCGTAGAGTTCACGATCACATACCTGCCGTGGACCAAGGGCAGCGGGACCAGGTTCCAGCCCACCACGGCCGTGGTAATCCTGCCCGACGACACGACGCCCACGACCCTCACGTGGCCCTGGGGCCCGGTCCTCCTGCAGGACGGGGCCACCCACCCGGGCACGTACGTCGGCCCGATCGGCAGCTAGGGTCTGTCCGCCCGGACAGGCCCTAGGGCAGCCCCTGCGCCCTACGGGATCCCAGGTCCGGGGACGGCAGGCCCAGCAGCCGGTCCCGCAGGACGGGGAAGTCCGCGCGGGTCTTGGCGACGAGCGCCGGGTCGAGGTCGACCGTGAGCACTTCCTCGCCCGGCCCGGCCTCGGCGAGGACCGCGCCCCAGGGGTCGACGGCGATGCTGTGCCCGGCCAGCTCGACGCCGGCGTGCGTACCGGCGGTGCCGACGGCCAGGACATAGGCCTGGGATTCGATGGCCCGGGCCTTGGCGAGCAGCGTCCAGTGCTCGCGCCGGCGCTCGGGCCAGCCCGCGGGGATGACGAAAATGCCGGCACCCGCGTCGACGAGGAGCCGGAAGAGCTCGGGGAAGCGGAGGTCGTAGCAGGTGGCGAGGCCGAGAACGGCCGCTCCGGGCAGCTCGGCGGTGACGATCTCCTCGCCCGCCGACATGAGGACGGCCTCGCCGCGGTCGAAGCCGAAGCGGTGGATCTTGCGGTAGGTGCGATGGAGCCGGCCGTCGGGGGAGAACAGAAGGGAGGTGTTGTAGAGCGATCCGTCGGCCGTGCGTTCGGGGATCGAACCGGCGTGCAACCAGACGCCCGCCTCGGCCGCGGCGGCCGACATCAGTCCGGCGGTGGGGCCGGCATCCACCGAGGCGGCCTCCGCCTCGGCGGCGAAGAGGTCGGAGGCGAAGGCGCCCACCGTCCACAGTTCGGGTAGAACGACCAGGTCAGAGGCGGATTGGGCACGTACGAGCTCGGCCACCCGGTCGCGCCGGGCTTCGACCGATTCGGCCGGGTCCACGTCGATCTGGAGCAGAGAAACGCGCACGGTACCACCGTCCATAGGTTCCGGACATGCATACAGGCCTACGATCGTCACACGAAAGCACTCCCGTGGTGTCACTGCGCAGCGTAATTTAGGCGCACACCACTACGACCGCGCCCGACCGTCGAGGGGTCCCGTGACCGTCCACAGCAAGCTCCAGCCGTACATCGACGCCTGGACCCACTCCATAGACTCCATATCCGAACTGGTGGGCCCGCTCGTCGAAGGCGAGTGGAACCGGCCGACCGAGTGCCCGTACTGGTCGGTGCGTGACGTCGTGTCGCATGTCATCGGCATCGAGTGCGAGCTCCTCGGAGACCCGCGCCCGATCCACACGCTGCCGATAGACCTCCGCCACATCACCAGCGAGTTCAAGCGCTACATGGAGGTGCCGGTCGACAAGCGGCGGCACCACACCGCGCCGGAGATGACCTCCGAGCTGGAGTACGTCATCATCCGCCGCTCCCGCCAGCTGCGGAACGAGGCGCGCGACCCGGAAACGACCGTGCGCAGCCCGGTCTTCGGCGAGATGAGCCTGGAGAACCAGCTCTGGCAGCGGGCGTTCGACGTCTGGGTGCACGAGCAGGACCTGCGCCGCGCGCTGGGCAAGCCGGGGAATCTGGACTCGCCCGGGGCGCTCTACGCGCGGGACTGGCTGCTGGCGGCGATGCCGAAGGTGATCGCCAAGGACGCGGGCGCGAAGCCCGGTTCGGCGGTGGTCATCGATGTGCACGGCCCGGTGGAGTTCATGCGCACGGTCCGGGTCGACGACCAGGGACACGGCACGATAGACGGCAGCGTGTCGCTCGGCCCGGCGGTGACGCTGACCCTGGACTGGGAGACGTTCGTACGGCTGGCCTGCGGGCGGGTGCGCCCGCAGTCGGTCGCGGACCGGTTCAAGGTCGAGGGCGACGAGGCACTCGCGGAGGAGATCCTCGCCCACTTCGCCGTAACGCCCTGACGACGCTCTGACGACGCTCGGAGGAGCGTTCACGCCTTCGCCGGGACGTGAACGCTCTCCACGCGGCTGACCGCGACCCGCTGCCGTTCCAGGCGGGCTGCGCGGCCGCGCAGCCGCAGGATCTGCGAGACGCCGATCGCCTGGAGCACGAAGACGCTGCTCCACGCGATGCGGTAGTTGTCGCCGGTGGCGTCCAGCAGCACGCCGATCGCGAGCAGCGCGGCCATCGAGGCGGTGAAGCCGCCGATGTTGACGATGCCGGTCGCCGTGCCGAAGCGCTCCGGCGGGTTGGCCGGGCGGGCGAAGTCGAAGCCGATCATCGAGGCCGGACCGCAGGACCCCAGGACGACGCAGAGCAGCGCCAGCAGCCACAGGGGGGCGTGCGGGGACGGCCAGGCCAGGACGACCGCCCACATGGCGGCGGTGGCGGCGATGACGCCCAGGGCGAGGGGCATGCGCGCGCCGTGGTGGCGGCCGATGACCTGGCCGAAGAGCATCCCGAAGACCATGTTGGCGATCACGACCAGCGTCAGCATCGTGCCGGCCGCCTCCCGTGACATGCCCTGGGCCTCGACGAGATACGGCAGGCCCCACAGCAGCAGGAACACCATGCCGGAGAACTGCGTCGTGAAGTGCACCCACATCCCCAGCCGGGTCCCCGGCTCCCGCCAGGACGCCGCGATCTGCCGCTTCACATAAGCCCGGCCGTGGTGCTCGGCGGGCGCGGGCTCGAAGCCCTCGGGGTGGTCCTTCATGAAGAGCAGGACGAGGACGAGCACGAGCGCGCCGCCCAGCGCCGTGCCGACGAAGGTCGGCGCCCACCCGGCCGAGTGCAGCAGCCGGGCCAGCAGCACGGTGCTCATGAGGTTGCCCGCGACCCCGAACAGCGCCGCGCCCTGGGCGATCATCGGACCGCGCCGGGCCGGGAACCAGCGCGAGCCCAGCCGCAGCACGCTGACGAAGGTCATGGCGTCGCCGCACCCCAGCACCGCGCGGGAGGCCAGCGCCATGCCGTACGAGTGGGAGAGCGCGAAGCCGAGCTGGCCGAGGGTGAACAGGACGATCCCGATGGTCAGCACCCGCTTGGTGCCGAGCCGGTCCACCATCAGGCCGACCGGTATCTGCATGCCGGCGTAGACCAGGACCTGGAGGATGGAGAAGGTGGACAGGGCCGAGGCGCCGATGTGGAAGCGGGCGGCGGCGTCGATGCCGGCCACGCCGAGGCTGGTGCGGTGGACGACGGCCACCATGTAGACGAGCGTGCCGATGGACCAGACGGCGACGGCCTGCCGTCCGCCGGGCGGCTCGGTGGTCACGCGGATTCCCCCCTGACGATGAACTTGACCCAGCTGACGTGCTGTTCGACCAGGGCCAGCGCGGCGCCGGTGTCCCCGGCCCGCAGTGCGCCCAGCAACTCCGTGTGTTCCGCGATGTTCTTGGCGATCCGGCCCGGGTCGGCGTGCATCGTCGCGACCCCCATCCGCAGCTGACGGTCCCTCAACTGGTCGTAGAGCTGCGCCAGGATGCGATTCCCGGCCGCCCGCACGATCTCCGCGTGAAAGCACCGGTCCGCCACCGCGAACGCCGCCAGATCCCCGGCCGCCGCGTGCCCCTGCTGTTCCTCCAGCAGCTCCTCCAACCGCGCCACCAACTGCGGGGCCGCCGGTGCCACCTTGGCCGCGGCATGCCGCTCGACCAGGAGCCGGGTCTCCACGACATCGGCGATCTCCTGCGCGGAGACCGGCAGCACCAGCGCACCCTTCTTCGGGTACAGCTTCAGCAGCCCCTCCGCCTCCAGCCGCAGCAGCGCCTCGCGCACGGGCGTACGCGACACCCCCACGGCCTCGGCGAGCTCGCCCTCGCTGAGCAGGATCCCGCCTTCGTAACGGCGGTCCAGGACCGCCTGCTTGACGTGGGTGTAGACCCGCTCGGCGGCGGGGGGCTGCTTGACGACCGTAGGCGCATCCATGATGAGCACATCATAGATACAAGTGCCATACACGAAACAGCCCCGTCCGCGATACGGACGGGGCTGCCTCTCAGTGGATCACTTCACGTCCACGAAGTCCTCACTGCCGTACGACACCAGGTGCGCGCTGTCCGGGGAGAGCAGCACCGGCTGCCACGTGCCGTCCTTCTTGGCCGTGAAGCCCTTCTTGAACGTGCCGTCGGCCTTGGTGACCGCCGTGCCCAGCACCTGCCAGGTGGTGGCGCCCTTGGCCTTGAACAGGATCGCGACCTTCTGCGAGCCGTACGCCTTCCAGGCGCCGGAGGCGAGCTGCTGCTGCAGCTTGCCCGTGACGGTGATCGTCCTGCCCTTCTTCACCGGCTCCGGGGAGGCGTTGGCACCGGTGATCCGGGTCGCCGTCCGCGCCACGTGCAGGACCTTGCTGTACGAGGCCCCGAAGTCCGGGGTGCCCTTGTAGTGCGCCCGCCAGTAGCCCTTGCCCGGCGCCGCGAACACGCCCGCGAAGGAGCCCGGGTCGGCGTCCACGCCCGTCGTGAGCGTCTTGACGGTCTTCCAGCCGGTGCGGCCGTCCTTGGAGTACTCGATGTCCGCCTTCGAGGAGTCGGGCTGCCGGTCGCCGGTCTCGAGCGTCCCGCCGACGGTCAGCTGCGAGAGCTGGTCGAGGGAGGCCGTGAAGCCGGTGATCGAGGTCGTGGCGGCCACATGCACCCGCGCGACCTGCACCGCGCTCGCGGCCAGGAAACCCTCGTAGTCGCTGCCCACCGTGACGTTCACGGCCTTGCTGCTCTGCGGGGCCGCCGTCCCGGTGAAGCGGCCGTCCGCTCCGGTCACGGCGGTCGTCGAGGCGTCGCCCGAACCCTGCGGATCCAGCGTGACCGTCTGCCCGGCGAGCGGCTTCCACACGCCCCCGGCGGCCTGGACCTCGGCCTTGCCGCTGATCTTCGCGGACTGGCCGGGCTTGATGTCGACGTCCTTCGCGTCCAGCGTCACGCGAGTCGCGGACTGCGCGATCGTGATCCGCACCGGCGACCCCGTCTGGGCGCCCGTGATGTACGCGGACACCCCGCCGTCGTGCCGGGGCACGAAGACCTGCTTGAAGCGGCCGTCCGCGTCCGTCGTCGCGGTCGTCGCCGCACCCGATTCGTCCAGCCCGAGCAGCTGCACCGGGACCCCCTGCCTCGGGTACAGCGCCCGGGTCCCCGGGTGCCGTACGACCAGGCGCCCGCCGACCGTCACCTCCTGGTGGAAGTAGTCCGGCGCGGCCGGGGTGGCCGTGAACGACTGGAAGAGGGCCGTGTAGTTGTAGTCGAGCACGCTCCCCGCCGCCTCCGTGCGGTCCCCGTCCGCGTCCGTCAGCTCGATCACGGTCCGGTAGTCGCCCAGCTCCGCCAGCTGCACCGGCTGCGAGGTGTACCAGACGCCACTGTCGGCCGTCCCCGAGTGCAGCGTGAAGTCCTGCGTCTCCCCGGCCTCGGACGCGGTGTCGTCGTCCGACTGCGGGAAGAAGTGCGCCGTGATCTGCGTGATGGCGCTGTCCGACGTGGCCGACACGGCCAGTACGCCGTTGTCGTCCTGCACACTGCCGGCCTCCAGCAGCGTCGGCGCGACCGCAACGGGCAGCGCCGACGCGGCCGGGGCCAGCCCGGCTATCAGCATCGCGGCCGTCGACGCGCAGGCCAGCGCGGCAGTCTTGAGTTTCATACGATTTCCCCCACGGAACTGCTGTTGCCGGTGTTACTGCTACTCACCAGCGAGGTCAATGAGGCGAATCATAGGCCCACCTTCACAGCGGCTTCACAGTGGGAGCACGCTAGTTCGGGGGCCCGGTTCTGTCCTCAATCGCCGGACGGGCTGAACTCAGCCCGTCCGGCGATTGAGGACAAAGCGCAGCCGGCGGGCTGCGCAACCCGGCGAACGTACCCGGCCACCGCCCTAGCGGCGGATGGGCATCAGCAACGACATCGTGCCCTCCCGGTCCGGCGAACGGATCGCCAGCGGGGCGATGGGGCCGCCCAGTTCCAGCACGAGCTGCCCCCCGTCCGCCGCCGTGAGCGCATCGAGCAGGAACTCCCTGTTCACGGCCACCCGCAGCTCGGGCACCAGATCCAGCACGCTCACCTCCGGCCCGGCGGCCACCCTCTCGCGCAGCTCCGCCGTCCGGACGGTGACCCGGTGCGTGGTCTCCACCCGCAGCAGTTGCCGGTAGTCCGGGAAGTCGTGGTCCAGCCGCTCGCCCGCCACCCGACGCCCCGCCGCGGTGGCGGCAACGTCCTTGCCGTCAAAGGCCAGCTCGACGTCACCGGCATCGGCGAGAGCCCGGATCTCGTCCACGAGCGGCACCGGCACGATGACGCTCACGCGCACCGCCGCATCCGGCTCCATCACCGACACCCGCGACACCGCGAGCCGGTAGCGGTCCGTGGCGACCAGCGTCAGCACACCGTCCTCCACGTCGAACAGCACACCGCACAACGACGGCCGCTCCGGATCACTGCTCGCGGCGAACCGCACCGCGTCCAGCGCGGACGCCAGTTCCGGTGCGGGAACCTTCAGTCGGGTCATTGTCATGTCCTCCGGTTCGAGTAGGGCTCGTACGGAGGAGAGCTCACGCCGCGCATCGGCCAGTCCGACCTCAAGACGCCGCAGATGCGCGTCGAGCAGCCGGCCATCCCGTTCGTCGAGCACCCGCCGGATCTCCGGCAGCGGCATCCCCACCCGGCGCAGTCGCGCGACCAGCCGGGCATCGCCCACCTGGCCGTCGTCGTACCACCGATACCCGGTCTGCGGGTCCGTCCAGGCAGGGGCCAGCACGCCGGCCCCGTCGTAGAACCGCAGCGCGCTGACGGACAACCCGCTGTCCCGGGCCATCTCACCGATGCTGCGCATGTCGCTCTCCACACCGAGGACTGTGGGGGCTCGACCAGGTCGAGGGTCAACCTCAGGTCAGGGATGCAGACTACCGACCACATCGGCGGTGGCGATGAGGCCCGACTGGATGGTGGGCGCGAGGCTGGTGCCGGCCAGGCAGAAGCCGAGCAGCGAGCAGAGCAGCGCGTGGGAGAACTTGAGGGCCTTGCTGCGAAGCAGCACGAGGGCCAGGACCACGAGCAGCAGGACCACGGAGATGGATACGGCCACGGCGATACCTCCCGAAGGGTTTCTCCGTACATGACCGCACGAATCACCCACGGGATGGCGGAGCCACGCATAGCGCGAGGCCCGGACGTACGTACGCGTCCGGGCCCCGCACACGGCATCGGCGCGCTAGGCCCAGGTCATCAGCCGCTTCGGGTATTCGAGGATGGCCGCCGTGTCGCCCAGGACCTTGGATCCCAGTTCGCCGTCGACGAGCCGGTGGTCGAAGGACAGCGCGAGCGTGGTGACCTGGCGGACTCGGACCCTGCCCTTGTGGACCCAGGGCTGTTCCTTGACCGCGCCGAAGGCGAGGATCGCGGACTCGCCGGGATTGAGGATCGGCGTGCCGGTGTCGATGCCGAAGACGCCGACGTTGGTGATGGTGACGGTGCCGCCCTGCATGTCGGCGGGCGCGGTGCGCCCGTCGCGGGCGGTGGCGACGAGGTCGCCGAGGGCGGCGGCGAGCTCGGGGAGGGTCTTGGCGTGGGCGTCCTTGATGTTGGGGACGATGAGGCCGCGCGGGGTGGCGGCGGCGATACCCAGGTTGACGTAGCCCTTGTGGACGATCTCCTGGCGGTCCTCGTCCCAGGCGGCGTTGACCTCCGGGTTGCGGCGGATCGCGACGAGCAGGGCCTTGGCGACCACGAGCAGCGGGCTGACCTTGAGACCGGCGAAGGCCGGATCGGTCTTCAGCTCGGAGACCAGACGCATCGTGCGCGTGATGTCGAAGGTCACGAACTCCGTGACGTGCGGCGCCGTGAAGGCGCTGGACACCATCGCGGCGGCGGTGGCCTTGCGTACGCCCTTGATGGGCACCCGGGTCTCCAGCGAAGCCGGAACGGAGGCGGGGGCGGGCGCTTCCTGCGCAGGCGGCGTTACGACGGCGACGGCGACGGCCGCCTGGACGTCCTCGCGGGTGACGACGCCGCCGGGCCCGGTCGGGGTGACCGTGGCCAGGTCCACGCCCAGGTCCTTGGCAAGCTTGCGCACGGGCGGCTTGGCGAGCGGGTGCACGACGCCGTGACCGTTGAGGTCGGGCGCGGGCTGGGCGGACTGCGCCGGTACGACCGGAGGCGTCCTGCGCGGGCGGCGCTTCGTCGAGGACGTGGCGACGCCGTAGCCGACGAGCACCGGCTGCCGCTTGGGAGCGGGCGCCTCGGGCTCGGGGGCCTTGACCGGCTCGGGCGCAGGCGCGGGCTCGGAAGCCACGACCGGCTCCGACGCCTCCGGGGAACCGGGCTCCGTGTCGACGGCGATGATCACCGAGCCGACGTCCACCGTCTCGCCCTCGCCGAAGTGCAGTTCGTGCACGACGCCGTCGAAGGGGATCGGCAGCTCGACGGCCGCCTTCGCGGTCTCGACCTCGCACACGACCTGGCCGTCGGTGACGGTGTCGCCGGGCTTGACGTACCACTTGAGGATCTCGGCCTCGGTGAGCCCTTCGCCCACGTCGGGCATCCTGAACTCACGGAAGCGCTGTGCGGTCACAGTTGTCACGACCCTCTCCCTCAGTACGCCAGCGCGCGGTCGACGGCGTCGAGCACACGGTCCAGACCGGGCAGGTACTCCTCCTCCAGCCGGGCCGGCGGATACGGCGCGTGGAAACCGCCCACGCGCAGCACCGGGGCCTGAAGCAGGTAGAAGCACCGCTCGGTGATCCGGGCCGCGATCTCCGCGCCCATTCCCACGAACACCGGCGCCTCGTGCACCACCACCAGCCGCCCGGTCCGCTCGACCGAGGCCTGGAGGGTGTCGAAGTCCACCGGCGACAGTGACCGCAGGTCCACCACCTCCAGGCTACGTCCCTCCTCGGCGGCGGCAGCGGCGGCTTCCAGGCAGACCTTCACCATGGGCCCGTAGGCGACGAGCGTGAGGTCGGTGCCCTCGCGGACCGTACGGGCGGCGTGCAGCGGGTGCGGGATGGCGTCCACTGCCACCTCGCCCTTGTCCCAGTAGCGCCGCTTGGGCTCGAAGAAGATCACCGGGTCGTCGCAGTCGATGGCCTGCTGCAGCATCCAGTAGGCGTCCTGCGGGGTCGCCGGGGACACCACCTTCAGGCCCGCGATGTGCGCGAAGAGGGCCTCGGGAGACTCGGAGTGGTGCTCCACGGCCCCGATGCCGCCCGCGTAGGGGATCCGGATGACGACCGGCAGCTTGATCTTGCCGAGCGCGCGGGCGTGCATCTTGGCGAGCTGGGTGACGATCTGGTCGTAGGCCGGGAAGACGAAGCCGTCGAACTGGATCTCCACGACCGGCCGGTAGCCGCGCAGGGCGAGCCCGATGGCGGTGCCGACGATGCCGGACTCGGCGAGCGGGGTGTCGATGACCCGGCCCTCGCCGAAGTCCTTCTGCAGCCCGTCGGTGATCCGGAAGACGCCGCCGAGCTTTCCGATGTCCTCACCCATGAGGAGCACCTTGGGGTCGGTCTCCAGGGCCTTGCGCAGGGCCTCGTTGAGGGCCTTGGCGATGGTCATCGTTGCCATGTCAGCCATGTCAGTGACCCCCCTCGAAGCCGGCGAGGTACTCGGCGAACTGCGCCCGCTCCTCGTCGACGAGCGCGTGCCCGTCGGCGTAGACGTTCTCGAAGATCGCCATGGTGTCCGGGTCCGGCATGGTCCGTACGGCCTCGCGGACCCGCTTGCCCAGGGCCTCGCTCTCCGCCTCGATCTCCGCGAGCCAGGCGGCGTCGGCGAAGCCCTCCTTCTCCAGGTAGGTCTTCAGCCGGATGATCGGGTCCTTGACCTCCCACTGCTCCCGCTCCTCGTCGAGGCGGTAGCGGGTGGGGTCGTCGGAGGTGGTGTGCGCGCCCATGCGGTAGGTGAAAGCTTCCACCAGCATCGGGCCCTGGCCGGAGCGGGCGTGCTCCAGGGCGGCCTTGGTGACGGCGAGCACCGCCAGTACGTCATTGCCGTCCACCCGGACGCCCGGGAAGCCGTAGCCCTCGGAGCGGCGGTAGATCGGGACGCGGGACTGCTTCTCGGTGGGCTCGGAGATCGCCCACTGGTTGTTCTGGCAGAAGAACACGACCGGCGCGTTGTAGACGGCGGCGAAGGTGAAGGCCTCGGCGACATCGCCCTGGCTGCTGGCCCCGTCGCCGAAGTAGGCGATGACGGCGGAGTCCGTGCCGTCCTTGGCGCAGCCCATCGCGTAGCCGGTCGCGTGCAGCGTCTGCGAGCCGATCACGATCGTGTAGAGGTGGAAGTTGTTCTCGTTGGGGTCCCAGCCTCCGTGGTTGACCCCCCGGAACATCCCCAGCAGATTGGCCGGGTCCACGCCCCGGCACCAGGCGACGCCGTGCTCGCGGTACGTGGGGAACACGTAGTCGTCGGGGCGGGTGGCCCGTCCCGAGCCGATCTGGGCGGCCTCCTGGCCGAGCAGTGACGCCCACAGCCCGAGCTCCCCCTGCCTCTGCAGCGAGGTCGCCTCGGCGTCGAACCGGCGCGTCAGCACCATGTCGCGGTACAGGCCGCGCAGCTCGTCGGGGCTCAGGTCGATGGAGTACTCACTGTGCTGTACGCGCTCGCCCTCGGGGGTCAGCAACTGTACGAGCTCCGGCTCGTCACTGCTGCCTCGGCGCTTCACGCCGCCGCGCGTGCCCGTGCCCGTACGGGGCGTACGGGGCTTCGCGGCAGTGCTCTTCACGCTCACGCTTCGCTCCTCCGTCTGTCCGGCCCCCGGGATCCGCCGGTGGCCAGTGCGGCTCCTACCCGCCTCGACACGGCGCACGGGGTGTGTGCGGCTCGGCCGGGCCGGGAGTGACTTGATTGTGCCCCGGCTGTCAGCCTTGCAAAACGAACGTTACCCACACCTTCCACATATGTGCGAAGGGTGTCCTACCTGCGGTTTTGCTTGGATTTCCTAGTAAATTGGTGTTCTCGCAGGCCAGCCGTGGGTAGCCGGGACAACGGCACGGTATCCCGAGGACGGAATCTGCGTAAGGGGCCGGGAGATCCAATCCTGTGCGACGCTGAAGTCGTGAGCGAAAACGTAAAAAACGGCACAAACAATGAAATCAGGGTTTTCCTACTGGACGACCACGAAGTCGTCCGCCGCGGTGTCCACGAGCTGCTGTCCTCCGAGCCCGACATCACCGTCGTCGGCGAGGCCGGCTCCGCCGCCGAGGCCCTGGCCCGCTTCCCGGCCGCCCACCCCGACGTCGCCGTCCTGGATGTACGCCTCCCCGACGGCAGCGGCGTCGAGGTCTGCCGCGAGATCCGCGCGCGGCTCCCGTCGGCCCGGTGCCTCATGCTCACCTCCTACGCCGACGACGAGGCGCTCTTCGACGCCATCATGGCCGGAGCCGCCGGCTACGTCCTCAAGGACATCCGCGCCAGCGACCTCATCGGCGCCGTCCGCGACGTCGCCGCCGGCCGCTCCCTCCTCGACCCCGTCGCCACCGCCCGGGTCCTGGAACGCCTGCGCGCCGCCTCCGAACCCACCCCCACCACCCCCGGCCTCACCGACCAGGAGGGCCGCATCCTCGACCTCATCGGCGAAGGCCTCACCAACCGCCAGATCGGCGAGCGCCTCCACCTCGCCGAGAAGACCGTCAAGAACTACGTCTCCTCGCTCCTGGCCAAGCTCGGCATGGAACGCCGCACCCAGGCGGCGGCGTACGTGGCGCGCGCACAGGCGGAGCGTGGTCACTGACAGGACCTATGGCCCACCCCAAGAGGGCCGGAGCCCCTGTCCCGCAAGCGCTCCGACCCCGCAAAGTGAACGCATGTCCACACCCCGTGCGGAGCACGAGGCCGCCCTCGCCCTCCTGGCCGCCGTCCCGTACGGCCGCCTCGCCCTGACCCGCGAGGCGCTCCCGCACATGGCGGTGACCCGGCACATCGTGACCCCCGACGGCCACCTGATCCTGCGTACGCACAAGGGCTGGGACATCCACCGCTCCGCCGACGGCGCCGTCGTGGCGTACGTGGCCGACAACACCGCCAGCGGACAGCCGGAGGCATGGGTCGTCCAGCTCACCGGCACCGCGTACGCGATGATCCCGAGCCGGGCGCAGCGCGAGCGTTTCGGCGAGCAGCCGGCCGCCGCCGACGGGGTGCCGTTCGAACCGGTGTACCTACGCATCGAACCGGGCTATGCGACGTCGTATCGGGTATCGGGCCTGCCGCAGTGATCTAGCATCAGCCTGGTGATCGGGAGTACGGCGACGGCGCCGCCAACCGGCGAGACGCTGCACGCGCTGCTGCGCCGATACGAGAACGCCGGCTCGCCGCTGTCGTGTGAGCCCGTCGCCGAGGGTCTGCTCAACCGCGGCTACCGCCTCGCCACCACCCGGGGCCGGTTCTTCCTCAAGCTCTACGTGGACAGCGCGACCGCCGACCGCACCGTCATCGCCCGCCAGCACCGTGCGACCCAGCGCCTGGACGAGCTCGGCCTGCCTGTCGCCCCGCCGCTGCCCGACGCCGACGGCGGCACGGTCACCGTCCTCGGGGGCCGCTGCTTCGCGCTGTACCCGTGGGTGGACGGCCGGCACCGCGACGGCGCCGAGCTGACCACCGGGCAGTCGCGCCGGCTGGGGGCGCTGCTGGGGCTCGTGCACACCCGCCTGGAACAGGTCCAGCCGCCGCAGCCGCCGCCCGCCGAAGGCCGGCCGCACCACGCGAGCGCCGACCCCGCGCGGACCTTCGAGCTGATCGACGAGCTCCTGGAGCAGGTGCGCGGGCACCGCCCCCGCGAGACCTTCGACGAGCTGGCCGAGCACCGCCTCCTGGAGCGCCGGGCCCTGCTCGAACGGCACGCGCACCGCCGCCCCCCGGACGCCCGCGAGGCCGTCACCGGCTGGGTCCACGGTGACTTCCATCCGCTCAACCTGCTCTACCGCGAGGACGAACCCGTCGCGATCATCGACTGGGACCGCCTCGGCGTCCAGCCCCGTGCCGAGGAAGCCGTCCGCGCCGCCGCGATCTTCTTCGTCCAGCCCTCCGGCACCCTCGACCTGGCCAAGACCGCCGCCTACGCCCGCGCCTACCGCCAGGCCGCCGACGCGCCCCCCGACGAACTCGCCGCCGCCGTCCACCGCGTCTGGTGGGAACGCCTCAACGACTTCTGGATGCTGCGCTGGCGCTACCAGCGCCGCGACCGCCGCGCGGATCCGCTCTTCCCGGCGTCGTCGGCACTGGCGGTGTGGTGGACCGGGGCGTACGAAGCGGTGAGGGACGCGTTCACGGACTGAGGGCCCCGGGCCCCGCGACGGCTCAGCCGCCGTTCGTGCCCAGGGTGAGCCCCGCGGCGGCCGCACCCGCGCTACCCCCACCCCCGTCGCCGTCGGCACCCGCGTCCGTCTCGCCGGAGGCGGAGGCGCTCGCCGCCGGCGAACTCTGCGACGCCGACGCGCTCGCCGAGGCGGAGGGCGACGCGGACTGCGTCGCCGAGGCGCTCGGCGTGGCGGAAGGTGTCACGGAGGGCGTCGCGGACTGCGTCGGCTGGTACGAGTAGGAGGGGCTGGCCGAGTCGTCCGAGCTGGTGGACGTGTCCTCGTTCGACGGCTCCGTGGTCTGCGCCTGCGTGGTCTGGGACTGGGTCGGGGTGACGGGGTTGTCCTTGTCGGAATTGCCCGTGTTGGCAATCGCGAAGTAGACGCCGAGCGAGACGGCCAGCGCGGCCGCCAGCAGGAAGAGCACGGGCTTGACCCAGCGGTTGCCCCCGCGTCCGCCCCCGCCGTAACCGCCGCCGGGGCCGCTGCCAGGCGGCATCGTGTCGCCGGGGGCGCCGAGCAGCAGTGGGGCGCCGAATTCGGCGGTGGCGTGCTCGGGGAGGCGGCGGGTGCCCTGGGTCTGGCCGGGCACGCCCATGGCGGGGGTGGAGGCCCCGGTGTGGCCCGGCTGGGCGACGTAGCCGGTGCTCCAGGTGCCCGTGTAGCCGCCCTGCTCGCGCAGCATGGCCAGGGCGTACTGGACGACGCCGCGCATCTCCTCGGCCGTCTGGAAGCGGTCGTCGGGGTGCTTGGCGAGCGCCCGCATGACGAGCCCGTCGAGCTCGGGCGGGACGCGGTCGGTGATGGTGGACGGCGGCCGGGCCTCGTCCTGGACGTGCTGGTAGACGACCGCGAGCGGCGTCTCACCGACGAAGGGCGGCCGCAGCGCGAGCAGTTCGTAGAGCAGACAGCCGGTGGCGTAGAGGTCGGAGCGGGTGTCCACGGTCTTGCCGAGCGCCTGCTCGGGCGACAGATACTGCGGCGTGCCCATGACCATGCCGGTCTGCGTCATCGTCGTGGACGCGCCGTGCAGCGCCCGGGCGATGCCGAAGTCCATGACCTTGATCTGGCCGGCGTGGGTCATGATCACGTTGGCCGGCTTGATGTCACGGTGGACGATGCCGTGCTGGTGGCTGTAGGCCAGTGCGTCCAGCACGCCGGAGACGATGACGAGCGCCTCCTCGACCACCGGTGGCTCGTCGGACTCGACCAGCAGCTCGCGGATCGTACGGCCCTCGACCAGCTCCATCACGATGTACGGAACGGCGCCGGACGGCCCCAGGTCCTCGCCGGAGTCGTAGACGGCGACGACGGCGTGGTGGTTCAGCCCCGCGACGGACTGGGCCTCGCGCGTGAAGCGGGCCTTGGAGACCGGGTCCTCGGCGAGGTCGGAGCGCAGCAGCTTGACGGCGACGATGCGTCCCAGGCGCACGTCCTCGGCGGCGAAGACCTCGGCCATGCCGCCGCGCCCGAGGCGGTGGGTGAGCCGGTAGCGGCCGTCACCGACCACTCCGTTGGCGCCCCACTGCTCAGGCGAATCGTGCGAACCGGGCACGCCATGGCCGTCTGCGGAGGGCTCGTTCGGGCCCCCGGCGGCTGTTGTCTGTGCCATCAGTCCTCGCCGTCGCTCTCGACACCTCTGATTGGCCACGCTACCGCGTTCCGTTGTGACGGTGCTGTGACGGACCGGGTTTGCGGCCCTTTCATACGCATCCGGTGACGAACAGGTCAACGAACTTGACCCCGGTAAGTCCTAGGGCAGACTGGGCGACCGGACTTGATCCCGAGGGGGAAGCGGCACTGATGAGCGGGGAAGACGCGCGGGGGAATTACGCCGGACGCTCGGTCGGCGGCGGACGCTACGTGCTGCGCGACCTGCTCGGCCAGGGCGGCATGGCCGCCGTCCACCTGGCTCACGACACCGTGCTCGATCGGCCGGTGGCCGTCAAGACGCTGCACTCCGAGCTCGGCCGGGAGGCCTCCTTCCGCGAGCGCTTCCGGCGCGAGGCCCAGGCCGTCGCCAAGCTGAACCACACCAACATCGTCTCGGTCTTCGACTCGGGCGAGGACACGATCGACGGTGCGATGGTGCCGTACATCGTCATGGAGTACGTCGAGGGGAAGCCGCTGCGCGCGGTGCTCGACGAGGATGTCGCGCAGTTCGGCGCGATGCCCGCCGAGAAGGCCCTCAAGATCTGCGGCGACGTGCTGGCGGCGCTCTCGGAGAGCCACAGCGTGGGCCTGGTGCACCGGGACATCAAGCCGGGCAACGTCATGCTCACCAAGCGCGGCGTGGTCAAGGTCATGGACTTCGGCATCGCGCGGGCCATGCAGTCCGGCGTCACGTCGATGACGCAGACCGGGATGGTGGTCGGCACCCCGCAGTACCTGTCGCCGGAACAGGCGCTGGGGCGGGGCGTGGACGAGCGTTCCGACCTGTATTCGGTGGGTTGCCTGCTCTTCGAGCTGCTGACCGGCCGGCTGCCCTTCGACGGGGACTCGCCGCTGTCGATCGCCTACCAGCATGTCCAGGAGGCCCCGCCCTCACCGTCGCAGTTCAACCGGGCGGTGCTGCCCGCGGTGGACGCG
Organism: Streptomyces sp. NBC_01537; assembly: GCF_045040445.1. Taxonomy (NCBI): domain Bacteria; kingdom Bacillati; phylum Actinomycetota; class Actinomycetes; order Kitasatosporales; family Streptomycetaceae; genus Streptomyces; species Streptomyces sp. NBC_01537. The sequence goes on from NZ_CP109392.1 coordinate 4,811,079, forward strand.
CTGGTCGCGCGGGCGCTGCGGAAGAACCCGGCGGAACGCTTCCCCTCCGCCGACGCGATGCGCGACGAGTCCGACCGGGTGGTCCGCGGCGAGCAGGCCCAGGCCGGGGGCGGCCCGGCCACTCCGCTGATCATCGGCGAGGGGCCGCGCGCACGGGGTCGGGGTCAGGGCGCCTCGTCGGCGGTCTTCCCGTCCGTGCAGGGCGATCTGCACACCCCGCCGCCGCAGGTGCAACAGCCGTACCAGGCACCGCAGGCACCTCCGGTACCACCCCTGCCCCAGCGGGCGCCGCAAGCACCACAGGCACCACAGGCACCACAGACCCCGCCGCCCTACGCGACTCCCCAGCCCCTGCCGCCCCAGCGCTGGGGCGCCGCCCCGGCCCACACCCCGCCCCCGGGCCCCGCGTACGCCTACCCCCACCAGCAGACCCCGCCGCCCTACGCCATGCGGCCGACCGCACCGATGCCGCCGCAGCGCAACCGCGGCGGCGGGGGCTCCACCGTGGTGCTCGCCCTCGGCGCGGTGGTCGCCGTGATCGCGGTCATCGTGGTTCTCATCCTGCTCGCGCACATGGGCAGCAGCACCGACGACGGCAGCAACGCCTCCGGCGACAGCACCGCGACCACCGTCGCCGCCACATCGGAGGCGGACGTCACCCAGGCCGACCGGACCAGCACGATCGACGCCGCACAGTGCACGGACGCCACGGGCAGCTACCTGACCGAGGGCGACGTACTGATGCCGGACTTCTACGCCAAGTACGTCGACTCGGTGAAGTCCTGCATGGACGAGGCCGGCTGGAACTACACGGTCAAGTACCTGGACGAGACGACCTTCGGCAAGGGCGCGGTGGTCCAGCAGAAACCCGACGCCATCAGCGACCTCGACCCGGAGAACGACACGGTCACCATCTGGGTCTCCACGGGCCGGACGGGCTGAGAATCCAGCCCGTCCGGCCCTGAGGCAGTCCTACAGATACGGCCCCGACCGGGCGCCCTGGTGAGCACCGGCCTCGTCTTCCAGCTCCTCGTGACCGCCGGCTCCCGGGGGCAGTGCGCGGCGCATCTGCTCCAACTGGGCGCGGGCGGCCATCTGCTGGGCGAACAGGGCGGTCTGGATGCCGTGGAAGAGGCCCTCCAGCCAGCCCACCAACTGCGCCTGCGCGATGCGCAGTTCGGCCTCCGTGGGGATGGTCTCGTCGGTGAACGGGAGGGAGAGCCGCTCCAGTTCCTCCACCAGCTCCGGCGCGAGCCCGTCCTCCAGCTCCTTCACCGAGCTGCGGTGGATCTCCTTGAGCCGCACCCGGCTGGCCTCGTCGAGAGGCGCCGCCCGGACCTCCTCCAGGAGCTGCTTGATCATGCTGCCGATCCGCATGACCTTGGCCGGCTGTTCAACCATCTCCGTCACGGGAACCTCGCGCTGCGAATCTCCGCCGAGGGCCATCCCGTCCGGGCCGACGACCAGGACTTGCGGGCTCTCCTGCGACCGTTCGTTCATCGGCATCTCCATGCTGCCATTGTTACCGACTTCGAGCACTCCCTGACGCGTGGGGGCGGCTGCGGGCGCAGCCGCCCCCACGCGTCCAGGGTCTGTCCGGCGGATCTCCGTGGGATAAGGAGCGGGGTCTGGCGCCTGTGATCGCAAGGCGCCGGAGCGCCCACAGGGTGGTTTCCTGTGGGCGTTTCGGCAACGCCGCGAGCGCTGGTGCCAGGGCACGCGACGCCACGGAGATCCGCCGGACAGGCCCTAGTCCGCCGCCCGCCGCGCGAGCCCCGGCCGGGACCGCGTCACCAGCGCGGCAAGCAGCGCCGCCCCCAGCGGTACGACCACGATCAGTGCCGCCAGCGTCCCCCACGGCACCACGATCGGCACATGCGGCAGGTCCATGCCCATCCAACCCTCCGTGAGGGACTGGCGGTAGTACTTCCACTCCTGCCGTGCCTCGGCCTTCCGCAGCCCCACCGCCGGCAGGACGCCGGCCGCGGAGCCGAGCAGCACGCCCATCGCGGCCACCACACCGCACTGGAAGCCCGAGAGCGTGCGCCGTACGCGCGGAGCCGCGCCCACCGCCGCCAGCGTCCGCAGATCCGGCTCGGCGTCCGCCTGGGCGAGCCCCGTGGCGATGCCGGCGGCGCCGACCGTGATCAGCCCGGCGAAGATGGCGAGGGCCAGCATGGTGACGCTGTTCTCGCTGACGTAGCCCTCCTCGACATGGATGTCGGCCTGCACGCCCAGCTTGTCCAGCGCCCCGTCGAGCGCCTGCCGCTCCTCGCTGCCGGGCGTCCTGACCGTGCTGACCAGCAGCCCGTACGGGACGGTCCGCAGCCCGGCGGCCTTCGCGGCGGCCGGCGGGAGGACAGCGGTCAGGCCGTAGGCGTTGGTCCCGGCCTTGGGCTGATACGCGGCGAAGGTCCGGTGCGGGGCTGTGGCGAGGTCCGTGTCGGTGCCGGAGTTGTCCTGGATCAGCGCGAGCGTGATCCGGCCGTCCCCGCCGACCTGCCGCTTGTCGAAGACCACGGCCCTGCCGTCGGCGAGTGCCTTCTCGGCGGCCGGGTCATGGATGCCGAGCCCGGTGAGGATGCCGGCGCCGCCGATCAGGATGCCGGTCTCCGTGTCGAAGGAGGCCGGCCCCCGGTTCTGGGCGCAGCGCCAGTCCTTGACCCACTTGCGCCGCTGGGCAGCGCTCAGATCGTCGCTGTCCTCCCGGTTCAGCGCGCACTCGTTGGCCTTGGGCGTGACCAGCTGCGAGGTGCCGCAGCCCTTGTCGCTCTGCCACACGTCGCAGGTCTTCTCGCCCACCACTATCCGGCTGACATCGGCGACCCCGGACGTGGGGAAGTTCTTCTCCACCGCCGCCTTCACTCCGCCCAGCTCCCGGCTGCCCGCGGTGTCGACGGTCAGGCTGACCGCGCCGCTCGGCAGGGCCGCGACATAGCCGTCCCTGCTCTGCTGGTCGTAACTGGCCATGTACGTGGCGATCGCGACCGTGCCCGCGACGGCGGCCAGCACCGCGGCCACCGCCGGAGCCGTACGGCCGCGGTTGCGTACGGCGTCCCGCAGCGCGAGCCGGGGGGACAGCGGCAGCCAGCGGCCGAGCCGTCCGAAGAGGCCGACCAGGGTGGGGGTCAGCGCCACCACGCCCAGTTCGGCGATGGCCGAACCGCCGCCCACCGCGAGGGTGTTGTCACTGTCGGCCGCACCGAAGATCACGATTCCCGCGCCCAGGCAGACCGCCGCCGCCCCGAACACCGGCAGCACTCGGTTGGCCCGGCGCACTCCGCGACGGCCGGTGAGCGAGGCCAGCACGCTCTCCCGGGAGGCGACCACGGCGGGCACGACCGCCGCCAGCAGTCCGGTGACCAGGGCCAGCAGTGCGATGCCGGTCAGTTCCAGCGGCCGCAGCTCGATGCCGCCGAAGCGCTTGCCCGCGTAGTCCTCCAGCAGCGGCCGCAGCGCCACGCTCAGCCCGAGCCCCAGCACGGTCCCGACGACCGCCGCCACCGCCCCGATGACCCCGCCGCCGGCCAGCACGATCGCCCGGATGTGCCGCCGGTCGCCACCGTTGGCACCGACCAGGCCGAGCTGCCGGCGCGAACGCCGGGCGCCCACGGCGAAGGCGGGGCCGGCCAGCAGGCAGATCTCCAGCATGGCCAGACCGACGACGGTCGCCAGCGCGGTGAGCTCCGCGGTGTGCCCGGCGAAGCCGCCGGACCCGCCCATCCGGTAGCCGTCCTGCTTCGTGTAGAGCGGTACTTCGTCCTCGCGGGGCGGGTCGATGGCGACGGCCCGCGAAGTGACGTAGACGCCCTTGGCGTTGGCCTGCTTCACCATGTTCCACGTGAAACCATGACCACCTCCGACACCGACCAGGTACTCGGTGTCGGCGTCGCCCACCGACAGGCCCTTGGCCGTCAGCGCCTGGGCGTACGGCTTCAGAAAGGCCCCCGGCAGCGCGTTGAGCTGCACACTGTCCAGCTCGTCGGGCAGTTCGTAGGCCCCGCTGATCGTGTACTTCTGCCCGAAGTCCCGGAATTCGACCTCCGAGCCGACCTTCAGCCCGCTCTGCTCCAGGAACGCGGTCGACGCGGCCAGCTCCCCCGCCTTCGCCGGGAAGTGCCCGCTCTTGAGCGTCATGATCCCGGCCGCCATCGGGTCGGCGGCCTTCAGCTCGCGCACATCGACGTCCAGCAGCCCGTGCTCCGTACGGGACTTGGCCGGGCCGGTCGTGTCGGTGAGCGTCCGCGCCCCGGCCGGGAAGGCCCGGCTGATGTCCGTGGGCGCGGACGTATAGGGGGCGTCTTCGTCCACCGATGCGTATTCGTGGTCGCTCAGACCCTGGTAGATCGGCGTGTTGCCGTTCCCCGTGCCCTCCAGCCGGGCGTCGGCGGCTCCGATGTCCCTCGTCACCTGCTGCTCCGCCGTCAGCTCCGAGCTGCGAGTGGTGATGTCGGCGGCGCTCACCCCCACGATCGGCAGAGCGATCATGGCGAGCACCAGCGCGCTGCGGCCCTTGAACCGCCAGGCGTCACGGCGGGCGATCCGTACCGCCGCCCGCCAGGAATGCAGCAGCCTCACTTCGCGGCCACCCCGCCCGGCAGAAGCGTTTCCGCCGACGAGCGCAGCGTCGTGTCCGTCACCGAACCGTCCCGCAGGAACACCACCCGGTCCGCCCACGCCGCGAACCGCGGCTCATGCGTCACCAGCACCCCCGCCGCCCCCGCGTCGCACCGCGACCGCAGCAGCGCCAGCACCGACTCCCCGGTCTCCGAGTCCAGCGCCCCCGTCGGCTCGTCCGCCAGCACCAGCCGCCGGTCGCCGACCAGCGCTCGCGCGATCGCCACCCGCTGCTGCTGCCCGCCGGACATCTCGTCCGGGAAGCGGTCGGCCAGCTCCGCCAGTCCGATCTCCTCCAGCGACGCGACAGCCTCCCGGCGGGCCTTGCGCGCGGACATGCCGTCCAGCTCCCTCGGCAGCGCCACGTTCTCGGCGGCCGTCAGAGCGGGTATCAGGTTGTAGTCCTGGAAGACATAGCCGATCGACCGCCGCCGCAACGCCGCGACCTGCTTCCTGCCCGCCGTCGCGATGTCGGTGCCCTCCACCAGCACCCGCCCCGACGTCGGCGTGTCCAGGCCCCCCGCGATCGTCAGCAGCGTCGACTTCCCCGAGCCGGACGGCCCCATGACCGCCACCAGCTCGCCCGGGAACACATCCAGATCGATCCCCCGCAGCGCGTGCACCTCGGTCGCCCCGCTGCCGTGCACCCTGGTCAGCTCCTGCAACCGCAGGACAGGTTGAGCCTCTTGCATGGTCTTTCCCCCTACAGATAAGTGTCCCGGCGCTCTACCGACGCGCCGGGCGATTACTGGTGACGCTCGCGCTCTGCTCGCCCGCGCCGGCGCCCGCGTCCTCACTGAGGTCACCGAGCGAGTCGGCGAGCCGCACAAGCCGTGATTCGCAGTGGTCCAGCCAGCGGGCCTCCGCCTCGGCGGAGAAGATCAACTGCTCCAGGACCAGCAGCCACGCGACCTCGTCACGGGTGGTCGGGCCCGTTTCGACGGCCTGCGCCTTCAGCCGCGTGTAGTCCTGCATCGCCCGGATCGTGTGCAGCCGCTGCGCCTGGATCACCGCCCGGATGTCCACCCCCGGCGACCCCACCGCCATCGCCAGCTTGATCGCCAGCTCATCCCTCGGCGGGCTCGTTCGGTCCACCGGCCGCGCGAACCACTCCCGCAGCTCCGTGCGTCCTTCATCCGTGATCGCGTACACCGCATGCCCGCCGTCGTCCTCACCGGCCGGCACAACCAGCCCGTCCCGCTCCAGCCGGGCCAGCGTCGTGTAGACCTGGCCGACATTCAGCGGCCAGGTCGCACCGGTGCGTGACTCGAACTCCGTACGCAGTTGGTAGCCGTAGCGAGGACCTCGGTCGAGGAGGGCCAGTAGCCCGTGACGGATCGACATACCGAGTATGTATACCGAGTATGCACCCGCCCGGCAAGCGTTACCGGAGAAGTCCCCTCCGCAACCTCAGCCCGATGAACCCCAGCCCGACACCCATCAGGGTGAACCCCGCCCCGAGCGGCAGCACCTCCAGCACCACCCCGCCGCGACGCGGCTGCGCCGGACCCGGATCGTCTTCCGGAACCTGCACCACGGCGGGCGCCACCCCGGGCACCACCGGCACCTCCAGCACCGGCGACACACTCCGCCCCGGGTGCGCCCGCCCCACCCCGGCCACACTCCCGGCGTTCGGCCCGGGCCCAGGCCCGGGCACCGCGAGCACCCATACGAGTGCGACCGAAATGGCCCAGTTCATGCCGCCAGACTCACACATCTCAGCCCGTCCGGCGATTGAGGACAACCGCAGCCGGCGGCTGCGCGGCGCAAACCGCACCGTCACACGGCGAGCAGCACCTTCCCGACGTGCTCACTGGCCTCGACAACCCGGTGCGCCTGAGCCGCGTCCCTCATCGGAAGGACCCGGTCCACAACCGCCCGTACCGTCCCCGCCTCGACCAGCGGCCACACATGCTCCCGCACAGCCGCCACGATCGCCGCCTTCTCGTCCAGCGGCCGCGCCCGCAGCGTCGTGGCCGCCACAGCCGCCCGCTTCGCCAGCAGCTTGCCCAGATTGAGCTCGGCCTTGACCCCGCCCTGCAGCCCGATGATCACCAGCCGCCCGTTGACGGCCAGGACATCCACATTCCGTTCCAGATACTTCGCGCCCATGATGTCGAGCACGACATCAGCACCCCCGTACGCGCCCCGCACGGCCTCCACGAAATCGGCCTCGCGGTAGTTGACCGCCAGGTCCGCCCCCAGCTCCCGGCACCGCTCCAGCTTCGCCTCGCTCCCCGCCGTCACCACCACCCGCGCGCCGACCGCCTTCGCCAGCTGGATCGCCATCGTGCCGATCCCGCTGCTGCCGCCGTGCACCAGCAAGGTCTCGCCGGGCCGCAGGTGGGCCAGCATGAAGACGTTGGACCACACCGTCGCCGTGACCTCGGGCAGCCCGGCGGCCGTGACGAGGTCCACCCCCTTGGGCACCGGCAGCAACTGCCCCACCGGGACGGCCACTCGCTCCGCGTAACCGCCGCCCGCCAGCAGCGCGCAGACCTCGTCGCCGACCGCCCACCCGGTCACCCCCGGCCCGAGCGCGGCGATCCGCCCGGAGCACTCCAGCCCCGGATACGGCGAAGCGCCCGGCGGCGGGTTGTAGAACCCCTGCCGCTGCAGCACATCGGCCCGGTTGACGGCGCCGGCCGCCACCTCCACCAGTACTTCGCCCTCCACGGGCACCGCGTCGGGGACCTCGGCCCACACCAGCGCTTCGGGACCGCCGGGCTCAGGAATCGTGATCGCATGCATAGCCATGGGGCCGACGCTAACGGACGCTAGTGCTGTGGCCGGGAACGTTCGCCGGGTTGCGCAGCCCGCCGGCTGCGCTTTGTCCTCAATCGCCGGACGGGCTGAATTCAGCCCGTCCGGCGATTGAGGACGGAACCGGCCGCCGGACGGACCCGGCAAACCATTCCGGTCACCGCACTACGCGCCCGCCCGCTGGATGGCGATGATCCGGTCGGTCAACTCCAGCACCGCCGCCTCCGGATCGTCGTGGTCGAGCAGCCGATGCCCCCGCTTGACCGCGACCACCAGATCCCGCAGCTCACGTGGCGACCGCCCCGCCTCCGCCTTCGTCACCGGCCGCTCGACGAGATCGAGCCCGCTCCCGTACGTGATGAGATCCTCCATCACACGCCCGGCGCTCGGGCTGAGCATCGACATCCCCAGCATCCGGCCGGCCGCGCCGGAGCTCGTGACAACTGCGCTGGCACCCGACTGCCGCAGCAGCGGCACGTTCTCCTCCTCCCGCACGGAGGCGACGATCGTCGCCCGCGCGTTCAGCTGCCTCGCCGTCAGTGCGACCAGCACCGCCGTGTCGTCCCGCTGGGCGGCGATCACCACATCCTTCGCCCGCTGCGTCTCGGCCTGCAGCAGCACGTCATTGCGCGTCGCGTCCCCGGCCACCCCCGCGAACCCGTCGGCCAGGGCGGCCTCCACCGCCACGGGGTCGGGGTCGACGACCACGATCTGCCCGGCCCGGACGCCATGGGCGACCAGGGTCCGGGCAGCCGCGCGGCCCTTCGTGCCGTATCCGACGATGACGGTGTGGTCGCGCACGGCGGACCTCCAGCGCTGCTGCCGGTACTGCTCGCGGGTGCGCTCGGTGAGCACCTCCAGCGTGGTGCCGACCAGGATGATCAGGAACAGTACGCGCAGCGGCGTCACAAGCAGCACATTGCTCAGCCGGGCACTGGCGCTGTAGGGGACGATGTCGCCGTAGCCGGTGGTCGAGAGGGTGACGGTCGCGTAGTAGACGCTGTCGAGGAACGACACCGTCCCGTCGGCGTTGTCGTGATAGCCGCCCCGGTCGGCGTAGACGATGCCGACGGTCGCGGCCATGCAGGCCAGCGCCATGACCAGCCGCCGTACGACCTGGCGCAGCGGCGACCCGACGGGCGCGCGCGGGAGGGACAGGGAAGCGGCGGGCGTCAACTCCCGGCACCCCATTCCATGCGGAGCACCGCGGTCTGCGCGCCCTCGGCCAAGCCGCCCGGCGGGATGACGGCCATGCCGTCGGCGGCGGCGATGCCGCGCAGCATGGCGGGCCCGTGGAAGTGCAGCGGGACGACCTTCGACTCCTCGTCGAAGATCACCGGGACCAGCCGGGTGTCGGCCGGATGCCCCGGCACGGCGGCGGTCAGCCGGGCCGCGTACGGAGTCGGGCCGGGCCGCCCGGTCAGCGTGCGCAACAGCGGTGCGGCCAGCGTCAGTACGCCGGAGACGGCGGCGAGGGGATTGCCGGGCAGACCCACGAGGTGGCCCCCGGTGGGCAGTTCGGCGAGCAGCATCGGATGCCCGGGGCGCACCGCGACGCCGTCGACCAGCAGCTTGGCGCCGATCCGGTCCAGGACGGGGTGCACGAAGTCGACCGGGCCGCCGGCCGTGCCGCCGGTGGTCACGATCAGCTCGGCGGTGGAGCCGGTGACGGCCTCGTACAGCACATCGGCATCGTCGACGAGCCGCTGTACGCTCACCACTTCCGCCCCCAGCCCCCGCAGCCAGGCGGGCAGCAGCGGGCCCAGCGCGTCCCGCACCCGACCGCCGTACGGCGGGCCCCGGTCCAGCAACTCGTCGCCCAGTACGAGCAGATCGACCCGGGGCCGGACCGTCACCGCCAGCACGTCATAGCCCGCCGCCGCCGCGAGCCCGAGCACGGCCGGGGTGACGAGCGCGCCCGTGGCCAGCAGTTCGTCCCCGCCCCGGCACTCCTGGCCGCGCGGGCGTACGTCCTGCCAGGGCCCCGGCGGGCCCTGCACGGCGTGCAGCATCCCGTCGGGGCCCGTACGGCCGTGCTCGCGCCGCAGTACGGCGGTCGCCCCGGGCGGCAGCGCGGCCCCGGTCGCGATCCCCGTGGCGTGCCCGTCCGGCAGCGGCTCCCCGGGGTGCTGCCCCGCCAGCAACTGGCCCGACAGCCGCCAGGGGCCGGGGCCCGCCACCGCCCACCCGTCCATGGCCGACGTGTCGAACGACGGCAGGTCGGTCAGCGCCGTCAGCGGCTCCGCCAGCGCATGCCCGAGCGCCTCGCCGAGCGGCACGTTCAGCCTGGCCAGCGGCGTCCCGGCCAGGCCGGCGGTCCGCCGTGCGTCGGGCCACGGCGTGGAACCGCTCACTTGCCCTCTTCGCCCTTTTCGGCCTCGGCGGCCTTTTCGGCCTCCGCGGCCTCCGCGACCCAGCGCTCGGCGAGAGCCGTGGCCTTCCGGGCCGCCTCCGCCACCGCCTCCGGGCCACCGCCCGCCTGTGCGGCCGCGTAACCGACCAGGAACGTGGTCAGCGGGGCCGCCGGGCGGGCGACTCCGTGCGCGGCGTCCCTGGCCAGGTCGAGCAATACGGCGACATCGACGTCGAGATCGATCCCGAGGTCGGACTTGGCTGCGGCGATCCATTCATCCAACACGTGCCCATGCTCCCTGATCCGTGCCCGTGCCGTGGACAGGTCCTCCCAGGTGTCGCAGTCGAACGACGCCGCCCCCGTCGGGTCCGGCAGCCGGCGCAGCACCAGCTCGGCCGTCAGCAGCCGCAGCGGCAGCCCCGCCACGCCGCCGTGCTCGGCCGCGATCAGCGCGAGCTCGCGCCGCAGCGCCTCCGTCCGGTACACCGCCGCCAACGGCTGGTCCCGCCCACCGGGATCGGTCAGCACCACGCCCTCGGCCGCCGGGTCCAGCTCCGCCAGCAGCCCCTCCACCACCTCCCGGGTCACAAACGGCAGATCCGCCGCGAACACCACCACCGTCTCCGCCGTCACCTCCCGCACTCCCGCCGCCAGCGCCGCCAACGGCCCACCCCCCGGCGGCTCCTCCCTCGCCCACACCACCGCCTGGCCCGTCCCCCTGCGCGGCCCCACCACCACCGTCCGGCCGGCCCCCGCACACGCCTCCAGCACGCGCTCCACCATCGCCCGCCCCGCCACGGCCAGCCCTGGCTTGTCCGCCCCTCCGAGACGTTTCGCGGCACCACCGGCAAGGATCACGGCGTCGTATGTTGCGTGCTGTGTCATGCGGCGAGTTTCCCAGCAATCGGCCCCTCCGGCGTTTGAGGAGTGGGGGTACCCCCTGCACGAAGTGCTTGGGGGAGGGTCCGGGGCGGAGCCCCGGCGCCCAGCAGAGCTAGGGCCTGTCTTGTGGCTGCGGTCCATGTGCCGCTGGCGCGGCGTGGCCGTGGCGTCGCGTGCCCTGGCACCAGCGCTCGCGGCGTTGTCGTCGGTCGACAACGTCCCCCAGCTAGACGCTGGGAGGTGCCCCCACCGCGTTGCCTCCCTCCTCCGCCTTGCGACCGCAGGCGCCGCAGTGACATCAGCCGCTGGCGCGGCGGGCCGCTCCTTCACCCACGGAGATCCACAAGACAGGCCCTAGACGCTCCGCAAAAGCACCGCAGGCCGCTCCACGCAGTCCGCCACGAACCGCAGGAACCCGCCCGCCGTGCCCCCGTCGCACACCCGGTGGTCAAAGGTCAGGGACAGCTGCACGACCTGCCGGACCGCCAGCTCGCCCTCCCACACCCACGGCTTGGGCGCTATTCGCCCGACTCCGAGCATCGCCGCCTCCGGGTGGTTGATGATCGGCGTGGAGCCGTCCACCCCGAAGACGCCGTAGTTGTTGAGCGTGAACGTCCCCCCGGTCAGCTCACCCGGCGTCAGCTTCCCGGCCCGCGCGGCCTCCGTGAGCCGCGCCATCTCCTCCGCCAGCCCTTCGACCGTCCGCGCCTGTGCGTCCCGCACCACCGGCACGACCAGGCCGCGCTCGGTCTGCGCGGCGAAGCCGAGATGCACCCCGGCCAGCCGTACGACCTCGTTCCGCTCGACGTCGACCGTCGAGTTGAGCTCGGGGTAGCGGGCAAGCGCCGCCGTACAGATCCGTGCGAGCAGTGCCGGCACAGACACCTTGGCCGTGGCGCCCGCGTTCATCGCGGCCCGCGCGGCCAGCAACTCGGTCGCGTCCGCGTCCACCCAGCACGTGGCGTCGGGGATCTCACGCCGGCTCCGGCTGAGCTTCTCCGCGACAGCGCCCCGCACCCCCCGCAGGGGAATCCGGGAGCCGTCGGAAACCGGCTCGGCGACACGAACCGGCGCCGCGATCGCCCGTTCGACGTCCGCCCGCAGAATCAGCCCATCCGGCCCGGACCCCGTCAGTGACCGCAGGTCAACGCCATGTTCACGCGCGACCCGCCGCACGAGGGGCGAGATGACAGCCACCCGCCCGTCATCCACCGCGAGGGCACCGCCCACCGCAGGTGCCCGCACCCGCCGCCGTCGCGCGGCAGGCGCACCCGTGCCGTAGCCGACCAGGACATTGCCGGAACCAGAACCGGAACCGGAATCAGAACCGGAAGGGGAATCGTCGCTCGCCCCGACCGCGACGGTCAGCAGCGGACGCCCGACACCCAGCTCCTCGCCCTCCTCCCCGAACCGGGCTGTGACGACACCCCCGTAGGGGCACGGCACCTCCACCACCGCCTTCGCCGTCTCGACCTCGACGACCGGCTGGTCGACGGCGACGACGTCACCGACCCGCACCAGCCACCGCACGATCTCGGCTTCCGTGAGCCCCTCGCCCAGGTCAGGAAGGACGAACTCCCGCACGACAGCCATCACGCACCGCCCTCCCACTGCAGCCGGCCGACCGCGTCGAGGATCCGGTCGACGCTCGGCAGATGGTGCCGCTCCAGCATGGGTGGCGGATACGGGATGTCGAAGCCGGTGACCCGGAGCACCGGTGCCTCCAGCCAGTGGAAGCACCGCTCCGTCACCCGCGCCGCGATCTCCGCGCCGGCCCCGCCGAAGCCCGCCGACTCGTGGACGACGACAGCCCGACCGGTCCGCCGCACCGACGCGGCCACTGTCTCGTCATCGAAGGGGACCAGGGTCCGCAGGTCGAGGACTTCCAGGTCCCAGCCCTCCTCGCCCGCCGCCTCGGCCGCTTCCAGGCACACCGGCAGCGACGGCCCGTAGGTGATGAGCGTCGCGGAGCGCCCCGCGCGCCGCACCACCGCGCGCCCCGGCCCCGGAACAACGGCCGGTTCATCGGCGGACCAGTCGTCCTTGGACCAGTACAGCCGCTTCGGCTCCAGGAAGACCACCGGGTCGTCCGAGGCGATGGCCGCGCGCAGCAGCCCGTACGCGTCCGCCACCGTCGCCGGGGTGACGACGTGCAGCCCGGGTGTGTGCAGGTAGTAGGCCTCCGACGAATCACTGTGGTGCTCGACGCCGCCGATGCCGCCGCCGTACGGCACCCGGATGGTGATCGGCAGCGGCAGCACACCGCGCGTGCGGTTGCGCATCCGCGAGACATGGCTGACCAGCTGCTCGAAGGCCGGGTACGCGAAGGCGTCGAACTGCATCTCGACGACCGGCCGGAGCCCGTACATCGCCATTCCGACGGCCGTGCCCAGAATGCCCGCCTCCGCCAGCGGCGTGTCCGTGCAGCGGCTGTCGCCGAACTCCTTGGCGAGCCCGTCCGTGATGCGGAAGACCCCGCCGAGCGTGCCGATGTCCTCGCCCAGCAGGTGCACGCAGGGGTCGTCGGCAAGAGCGTCACGCAGCGCGCGGTTGAGCGCGTACGCCATGGTGGCGGATTTTCTATCCGCCCTTCGCTCCGCCGCGACAGCCGTGCTCATGCCCCTGCCCCCGCGTCCCTCTCGGCATCCAGCTCGGCGCGCAGCATCGCTGCCTGTTCCCTCAGCTGGGGCGTCGGCTCGGCGTAGACGTGGGTGAACAGCTCCATCGGGTCGAGCGCCGCCTCCTCGTTCATCCGGTCGCGCAGATCGGCCGCCATGCGCTCGGCCTCGTCCTCGGCCGCGCTGATGAGTGTCTCGTCGAGCAGCCCGCGCGCCCGCAACTCCCGCTCCAGCAAGGCGATCGGGTCGTGCTCGCGCCAGGTCTCGACCTCGGCGTCGTCCCGGTAGCGGGTGGCGTCATCGGCGTTGGTGTGCGCGTCGATCCGGTAGGTGACCGCCTCGACCAGCGTCGGCCCGCCGCCGCCCCGCGCCCGTCCTACCGCCTCGGTCAGGACTGCGTGCACCGCCGCCGCGTCATTGCCGTCCACGAGCCGGCCCGGCATCCCGTAGCCGACCGCCTTGTGGGCGAGGGACGGCGCGGCGGTCTGCTTGGCCAGCGGCACGGAGATGGCGAAGCCGTTGTTCTGCACGAAGAAGACCACCGGCGCCCGCCACACGGCGGCGAAGTTCAGCGCCTCGTGGAAGTCGCCCTCGCTGGTGCCGCCGTCGCCGACCATGGCGAGGGCGACCACGTCGTCGCCCTTGAGCCGGGCAGCATGCGCCAGCCCGACGGCGTGCGGCAGCTGGGTGGCGAGCGGGGTGCTGAGCGGAGCGACATGGCACTCGCGGGAGTCGTAGCCCGAGTGCCAGTCGCCGCGCAGCAGGGTGAGCGCCTGGACGGGGTCCACGCCCCGGGCGATGACGGCGAGGGTGTCGCGATAGCTGGGGAAGAGCCAGTCCTGCGGCCGGAGCGCGAGCGCGGCACCGATCTGGCAGGCCTCCTGGCCGACGCTGGAGGGGTAGACGGCGAGCCGCCCCTGCTTGGTGAGGGCCGTCGCCTGCCGGTTGTAGCGGCGGCCGCGCACCAACTGCCCGTACAGCCCGGTGAGCAGACCGGGGTCGAGCGCGCGGGCGGCGGGCGTCCCGAGCAGGCGGTACGGCTCCGCGTCGGGCAGCAGCGGCGCGGGTTCGGTGCGCGGGTGCCAGACGGGCTGGTCCAGGACGGTCATCGCGAGCACCTCCTCGTGGGCGTGTTCGAATGCCCTCGACGTAACGACGTGACAGGGCCGGAGAGCGGGTATCCGCTCCCTACCGATTGTTCGGTCGTCGATGCAATTTGGCTACAGGTCGGTTCCGCCTGTGGACAAACGGTTCTGCACAGCCTGTGATGGAGCCAGTACGTCCATGGTAAGGAGGCACCGGGGCGTGACAGATGAACAAATGGCCGATTCCGCGCCCGCCGGGCGCCCCCTCGACTCGATCGACCGCGCGATCCTGCGCTATCTGCAGGAGGACGGACGTGCCTCGATACGTTCCGTCGCCGAGCGCGTCCACGTGTCGCGTGCCAATGCCTACGCCCGCATCAACCGGCTCATCGAGGACGGCGTCATCCGTGGTTTCACCGCCCGCGTCGACCACGAACGCGCAGGTCACGGCGCCTCTGCATACATCACCCTCAAGATCGTGCAGAACTCCTGGCGCACCGTCCGGGAAAAGCTCCTCGCCCTCCCCGGAGTCGCCCACATCGCGCTGGTCAGCGGCGACTTCGACGTCCTGCTGCTGGTGCACACCCCCGACAACCGCAGCCTGCGCGAGCTGGTCCTCACCCGCATCCAGGCGGTGCCCGAGGTGCTGAGCAGCCGCACGCTGCTGGTCTTCGAGGAGACCGACCAGGTGCTCGACAGCTGACAGCTGACGTCCCCCCGGAGAGGCCCTACCGCCGCAGCCCGTCGAAGGCGAGCCGCACCACGGCGTCCGCGACCTCGTCGCGGTGGAGCCCGCTGTCCGCGTGAGCGGGCCGGTACCACTCGACTATGGAGTTGATCATCCCGAAGAGCAGCCGGGTCGCGAGCCGCAGATCCACGTCATCGCGCAGATCCCCCTCGGCCGCCGCCGCCTTCAGCAGATCCGTCACCCGGTGATCGAACTCCCGGCGCCGCTCCATGGCCCACCGCTCGGTCTCCGTGTTCCCGCGCACGCGCAGCAGGAGCGTGACGTACGGCAGCTCCCCCATCAGCACCTCGGCCGTTCTGCGCGTGACGTGTTCCAGCCGCTCCACCGCCCGCCCGGCCTGCGCACCGGGCTCCTCCAGGATGCCGAACAGCCCGTCCAGCGCCCGGCCGACCGCGCGCTGCAGCAGTTCCTCCTTGCCGCGCACGTGGTGGTAGATCGAGGACTTGGAGATCCCGGCGGCGCGCGACAGGTGCTCCATGGAGGTGCCGTCGTAGCCGCGCTCGATGAACACCTCGACGGCGACGGCGAGTAGGGTCTCGGGGGTGTACGTGTCGCGCTGTGCCATGGTCATGATTACAGCAGCTTCCGCTCGGTGACCCAGCGCCGGTACAGCAGCCCTGAGGACGCGTAGCGCCCGCCGGGGTAGTTCTCACGCAGTTCTTCCAGCAGGTTGTACACCCAGCCCGGGCCGAGAGCGTCGCCCCAGTCAAGAGGGCCACGCGGATAGTTCACCCCGAGCCGCATGGCGGTGTCGATGTCGGCGGCCGAGGCGACGCCCCTGGCCAGGGCGTCCACGGCGAAATCCACCAGCATGGCGACCGTACGGGCGACGATCAGGCCAGGGACGTCGTCGATCACGCTGACCTGCTTGCCGAGCGCCTGGAACAGGCCGGTCGCGGCCCTGACCGTCCCGGGGCGGGCGCTGTCGGCCGGCGCCAGCGCGATCCTGGTCGCCGAGCGGTAGTCGAGAGCCAGGTCGAACTGCACGGTGTCGGAATCATTCCCCCAGGTCGCGACACTGCCGTTGGCCAGATACAGCAGCCCGTCGCCCGGCAGTTCGATGCGGGTCTCGTACGCCCCGGCCGAATCTCCCTCATGGACCTTGATCCCGGCCTCGGTGATCAGTTCGAGCAGCGCAGCCGCCGGGCTGCCCTCGCCCACCGACACGGTGACCTCGCCCGGCGCGTCCTGCGGCGCAGCCGTACGCGGCTCGGGGCGCTGCGCGCCCTGCGCGTGGTCGTACCAGCCGCGCCCCGACTTGCGTCCCAGCCGTCCCGACTCCACAAGCCGCCGCTGCGCAAGCGAGGGCGTGAACTTCGGGTCGTGGAAGAACGACTCCCACACAGAGCGGGTGACGGCCTCGTTGACGTCCTGGCCGATCAGATCCGTCAGCTCGAAGGGCCCCATCCGGAAGCCGCCGCACTCGCGCAGCACGGCGTCGATGGTGGCGGGATCCGCCGCGCCCTCTTCATAGAGGCGGAACGCCTCCGCGTAGAAGGGCCGGGCGATGCGATTGACGATGAAGCCCGGGGTGTCGGTGCAGCGAACCGGCGTCTTGCCCCAGGCGGCAGCCGTCTCGTACGCGGCTGTGGCCGCCGCCTCGTCCGTGGCGTGGCCGGAGACGACCTCGACCAGCGGCATCAGGGGAGCGGGGTTGAAGAAGTGCAGGCCGAGGAAGCGGCCGGGGAGGCGCAGGGCGCCGGCCACGGCGGTGACGGACAGGGAGGAGGTGTTCGTGGCGAGCAGGCAGTCGTCGCGCACGACGGTCTCCAGGGCGCTGAAGAGCTGCTGCTTGGCGCCGAGGTCCTCCAGGATCGCCTCGATGACGAGCGACGCGTCGGCCAGCTCCTCCAGCCGCCCGGCGGGGGCGAGGCGGGCGCGCGCGGCATCCCGTTCGGCAGCGTCGAGGCGGCCCTTCTCGACCAGCCGGTCGAAGCGCTGGTTCGTCTCCCGCTCGGCCTGCTCGGCCCGGCCCGGAGCGGCATCGTAGAGCCGCACGTGGTGCCCGGCGGCGAGGACGACCTGGGCGATGCCCTGGCCCATGGTGCCGGTGCCGACGACAGCGATGGTGCTGCTGCGCTCAAGTGCGGTCATGAATAACTGCTCCTCGGCGAGTTGTCCACAAGTTGTCCACAGGCGCGGCCGGTCCCCTCTTGTCCCGACCGAACATTCGGTTAATCTAGCGTTGTTGGCGGCACACCGCCCGTCCCATCCGCCCACACCAGCTCGACGAGGAGTTGGCACATGTTGATCGAACGGCATCGCGCGACGCTCGACAAGGCCCTCGAAGCGATCCGCACTCGCGAGTACTGGTCGCCGTACCCCGAACACCCCAAGGCCTACGGCGACGGCGAGACCGGCAAGGCCGCCTTCGACGCCCTGCTGCACACACGCCTGGACCTGGACCAGCCCGGCACGGACGGCTGGACCGGCGGCGAGGTGTCCCCGTACGGCATCGAGCTGGGCGTGGAGTATCCGCACCCCGATCCGGACATCCTGCTCCCGGCCATGCGCGCCGGCATCCCCGTCTGGCGGGACGCGGGCCCCGAACTGCGGGCGGCGGTCTGCCTGGAGATCCTCGCCCGGATCAACGAGCGGACCAATGAGTTCGCGCACGCGGTGATGCACACCTCGGGCCAGGCCTTCATGATGGCGTTCCAGGCGGGCGGCCCGCATGCGCAGGACCGGGGTCTTGAGGCGGTCGCGTACGCCTACGCGGAGCAGGTCCGCATGCCCGGGTCGGCGGAGTGGGTCAAGCCGCAGGGCAAGCGGGATCCGCTGAGCCTGCGCAAGGAGTTCAAGTCCGTCCCGCGCGGCGTCGCGCTGGTGATCGGCTGCAACACCTTCCCCACCTGGAACGGCTATCCGGGCTTCTTCGCCTCCCTCGCCACCGGCAACGCCGTGCTGGTCAAGCCGCACCCCCGGGCGGTGCTCCCGCTCGCGCTCACCGTCCAGGCCGCCCGCGAGGTGCTCGCCGAGGCCGGCTTCGACCCGGATCTGGTGGCCCTGGCCGCCGAGCGGCCCGGCGAGGGCCTCGCCAAGTCCCTTGCCGTGCGCCCCGAGATCCGCGTCATCGACTACACCGGATCCACCGCCTTCGGCGACTGGCTGGAGGCCAACGCCCGCCAGGCGCAGGTCTTCACCGAGAAGGCCGGGGTGAACACCGTCGTCATCGACTCCACCGACGACTACCGGGGACTGCTGTCCAACCTCGCCTTCTCCCTGTCCCTCTACAGCGGCCAGATGTGCACCACCCCGCAGAACCTGCTGATCCCCCGGGACGGCATCGACACCGACGCCGGGCACAAGTCCTACGACGAGGTCGTCGCCGACCTCTCGTCCGCCGTCAGCGGGCTGCTCGGCGACGACGCCCGGGCCAACGGCCTGCTCGGCGCCCTGGTCAACCCCGATGTGAAGTCCCGTCTGGAGGCCGCCTCCTCGCTCGGCGAAGTCGCCCTCGCCTCCCGGACCGTGCCCAACCCGGACTTCCCCGACGCCGTGGTCCGCACCCCGGTGATCGTGAAGCTGGACGGCGCCAAGCCGGACGACGAGGCGGCCTATCTGTCGGAGTGCTTCGGCCCGGTGTCCTTCGCGGTCGCCATGGACTCCTCGCAGGCGGCGGTGGACCTGCTGCGCCGCACGGTGCGGGAGAAGGGCGCCATGACGGTCGGCGCGTACACGACCTCGCCCGAGGTCGAGCAGCTCGTCGAGGAGGTCTGCCTGGAGGAGTCCGCCCAGTTGTCGCTGAACCTGACGGGCGGGGTCTACGTCAACCAGACCGCCGCCTTCTCCGACCTCCACGGCTCCGGTGGGAATCCGGCGGCGAACGCGGCACTGTGCGACGGCGCCTTCGTGGCAAGCCGCTTCCGGGTCATCGAGGTCAGGCGTCCCAGTTCTGCGAGTCCCAGCGGAACAGCGTCATAGCCACGCTGGTGGCGAGGTTGTAGCTGGAGACCAGGGGCCGCATGGGCAGCGCGACCAGCCGGTCGGCCCGGCCGCGCAGCTCCGCCGAGATGCCGTGCCGCTCGGAGCCGAAGACGATGAGCGCGTCGTCGGGAATGGCGAGGCCCCGGATGTCCTCGCCCTCGGGGTCAAGGGCGAACAGCGGGCCGGGCGGCAGCTCGGTGCGGCCCTGGGACTGTTCCAGCCGTTCCACGGCCGTGGCGTAGTGCAGCCCGGCTCCGGCCCGTACGGCGTTGGAGTGCCAGGGGTCCAGGTCTCCGGTGGTGACCACGCCCGTCGCGCCGAATCCGGCGGCGAGCCGGACCACGGCCCCGACATTGCCCAGGTTGCGGGGGTTGTCGAGGACGACAACCGGCGCGGTCCGGGGAAGCCGGGACAGCCTCTCCCGGTTTCCCCGCTCGCTCGGACGGACCGCCAGCGCGGCCACGCCCGTCGGGTGGATCCGGGGCACCAGTTCCCGTAGGACAGCCGCCGGGACCTCGATCACGGAGGTGGCCAGGGCCGCGGTGAGGTCCTCCGCCAGGTCGGCCGCGAGGCTGAACATGGCCTTCTTGTCGGTGGCCACCGCGAGCGGCACATCGGCGCCGAAGCGCAGCGCGTGCTTCAGCGCGTGGAAGCCGTCGAGCAGCACGGCGTCGGAGGCGTGCTCGCGCCATTGCCCGGCGATGTCGTTCCTGGTGGTCACAACATGAGGTTAGAGGGCTCCGGCTCGCTGCTCTGCCCGGGCAGCTCCACCGCCGGCTTCTCGGTCGGCTCCCCGGTCGGTTCCTGCCGTCGCCGTCGCCGTACAAGGCGCACGAGCCGGTCACCGGCCCACATCAGGAAGCCGGTGGGCAGGAAGACCGCGTCGGCGGTGATCATCGCGAGCGAGAAGAAGGGCAGTCCGAGGACGATCGCGATCGAGGCGTGCTCGATCATCATCACCGCGAGCAGCACGTTCTTCAGGCGGCGGTTGAACAGCGTGAAGGGGAACGCGACCTGCACGATCACCGTGCCGTAGCCAATGGCCATGACCATGAGCCCGCTGCTCGCCATGGCGTGGGAAAGGGCGGGCCAGGGCGTGAAGTCGTCCAGGTGGAGCGGGTAGTAGAGCGCGGTGCCGTCCTGCCACCGGCTGCCCTGGATCTTGTACCAGCCGGCGGTGGCGTAGATCAGGCACACCTCGACGATGATCACCAGCAGGGCGCCGTTGTGCGCGAGGTTGGCGAAGATGTCCAGCACGGTCCGGGGCTCACCGGGCGCGTACCGCTTCGCTGCCCACCAGGCGGCCTGGCAGAGCCAGAAACCCCAGAAGACGACCGCCCAGCCCCAGCTCAGCAGTCCGAGCCCGGTGACCGGGAGCAGCGCGGCGCCCAGCACCGCCCAGAGCAGCACCCCGGTGCGGTCGTCGAGGTCCTCCTCGGTGCTGCGCGCCCGGCGCCGGGAGTCCAGGGACCAGACCTGGCCGCAGCGGGTCAGTACGAGATAGATCGCCATGAGGTGGATGACGTTGTCGCCGCCGTCCCCGATGAAGACGCTGCGGTTCTGCAGGGACAGGACGCCGATCATGAACAGCAGTGACGCGGTGCGGGTCCGCCAGCCGAGCAGCAGCATCACGGACGCGAGGATGGCGGCGGCGTAGACGAGCTCGAACCACAGCCCGCTGCGCGTCCACATCAACGCCGAGAAGGCGTGGTTGTCGGCGATGAGCTGGTGGGCCATGTCCCAGCTCCAGACGCCGTCGGGCCCGTAGATCTCCTGGCGGTACGGCCACTCGCGCAGCAGGTACAGCAGCCAGGTCAGCGAGAAGCCGATCCGGACGACCGCCGTCTGGTACCGGCCGATGGCGGTGCCGGTGAGGCGGGTCAGGCCCCGGGCGATCGCGTCGCCGGTGGCGGCCGCCAGGCCGGTGAAGGGGGACGGGACACTCTGCTGCTGCCCGCTCACGAGCCGTCCTCCTGGTCCTGGCCCTGGCCCTGGCCCTGGTCCTGGCCCTGCTCCTGGGTCACGGGCCACCACGGCAGTACCTGGTAGGTCGTCTTCGTGTCGATCCGCTCGTCGCTCCACGGCGGCGCGGCGACCGGCGTGGTGGCCGCCCGGACCTGGACCCGCTCGACCGTGCCGCCGTCCAGGTGGGTGCCGAAACGGTCCTCCACGATGCGCTGGACATATGCCCTGCTGAGCTCACCGCGCATGCCGATCGGCCGGTTCTGGTCACCGTGCGTACTGGTGTAGAAGGACCAGGCGCGGCGCAGCTCGTTCTGGTTGGCGTGGCTGGGGGCCGGGTTGTGAAGGATCTTGGCGATGTCCATGGCCGTGAGGTCGGTCCAGCCGGTGGTCGTGGTGTCGCCATCGTTCTTGCGCACCTCGGCGCGGGCCCAGATGTGGGTGTTCTGCTGCACCGGGTTGGGGGCGAACAGCTTCCAGTTCTGCTCGAACTCGGGGTAGATGTACTCGGCGACCAGGTCGCCGTGCTGCTCGGTTGCGGTGTTCTCCGGGGCGACGTGCAGAAACACCGCGAGCAGGTGGACGCAGGTGCCGACCGCCACGACGGCGATGCCCAGCGCCACCGCTATCCGGGAGGGGAGCGACAGTGCGCCTGTCCGCCCGATGTCGCCACCCGGTCGGGGCCGCGTGTCCTCGGATGCCTCGGGTGGCTCCATGTCGCTCGCGCTCCTCGTTCCCCACGTACCGTTCCGCACGGAACGGTACTCATGCCGCACAGCAGGGGTACAGCCATCCCCGATTCTCTCCGTGTCGTCCACGTTATCCACAGGCCGCCGCCCCACCTTGACACTGCTCTGGGCCCGGCCCACCATGGAACCGAACGATCGGTCGGTCGGGAGCCGGCGGCCAGGAGCAAGGGGGCTCTGCATGACGACAGCACCGGCGGTGGGCAACGCCACGGACACCGCGGACACGGACCAGCGTCTCGCCGCATTCGACGCCGCGGTCGCAGCGGACTCGCGGATCGAGCCGCGCGACTGGATGCCGGACGCCTATCGCGCGACGCTCATCCGGCAGATGGCGCAGCACGCCCACTCCGAGATCATCGGCATGCAGCCCGAGGCCAACTGGATAACGCGCGCGCCCTCACTGCGCCGCAAGGCCATCCTCATGGCCAAGGTGCAGGACGAGGCCGGCCACGGCCTGTATCTCTACAGCGCCACCGAAACCCTGGGCGCCGCCCGCGACGAACTCCTCGACAAGCTGCACTCCGGCCGCCAGCGGTACTCGTCGATCTTCAACTACCCCACCCTGACCTGGGCCGATGTCGGCGCCATCGGCTGGCTGGTGGACGGCGCGGCGATCACCAACCAGGTGCCGCTGTGCCGCTGCTCGTACGGCCCCTACGCCCGGGCGATGGTGCGGATCTGCAAGGAGGAGTCCTTCCACCAGCGGCAGGGGTACGAGCTGCTGCTCGCCCTCAGCCGTGGCACCCCCGCCCAGCACGCGATGGCGCAGGACGCGGTGGACCGCTGGTGGTGGCCCTCGCTGATGATGTTCGGCCCGCCCGATGACGAGTCCGCCCACTCCGCCCAGTCCATGGCCTGGAAGATCAAGCGGCATTCCAATGACGAGCTGCGCCAGCGCTTCGTCGACATCTGCGTCCCGCAGGCCGAGATCCTCGGCCTCACCCTCCCCGACCCCGCCCTGCGGTGGAACGAGGAGCGCGGTTCGTACGACCACGGGCCCATCGACTGGACGGAGTTCCAGCAGGTCCTGCGCGGCAACGGGCCGTGCAACGAGCAGCGGATCACCCAGCGCCGCAGGGCGCACGAAGAGGGCGAGTGGGTGCGGGAGGCCGCCACGGCCTACGCGGCCAAGCACGAGGGGGTACGGAAATGACCGGCAACGACTGGCCGCTGTGGGAGGTCTTCGTCCGCAGCCGGCGCGGGCTCAGCCACAGCCACGCGGGCAGCCTGCACGCACCGGACGCGACGATGGCCCTGCGCCAGGCACGCGACCTGTACACCCGGCGCGGCGAGGGCGTGTCGATCTGGGTCGTGCCGTCCTCGCAGATCACCGCCTCCTCCCCGGACGAGAAGGACTCCTTCTTCGAGCCCGCAGCCGACAAGCCCTACCGGCACCCGACCTTCTACGAGATCCCGGAAGGGGTGCGGCACCTGTGAACCACGTATCCATGCGCGCCCCGGACACCCCGGACGCCCTGATCGCTCCGATCGCCCTGGGCGACGACGCCCTCGTCCTGGCGCAGCGGCTCGGCGAGTGGGCCGGCCACGCACCGGTGCTGGAAGAGGATGTCGCCCTCGCCAACATCGCCCTGGACCTGCTCGGCCAGGCCCGGGTGCTGCTCTCGCTGGCCGGCGACGAGGACGAGCTGGCCTATCTGCGGGAGGAGCGCGAGTTCCGCAACGTCCAGCTCGTGGAGCAGCCCAACGGCGACTTCGCCAACACCATCGCCCGCCAGCTGTACTTCTCCGTGTACCAGGAGCTGATGTACGGCGAGCTGGCCACAGGCCCGGGTGACCTGGCGGCGCTCGCGGCCAAGGCGGTGAAGGAGGTCGCCTATCACCGGGACCACGCCGTGCAGTGGACGCTCCGGCTCGGCGACGGCACACCGGAGAGCCATGAGCGGATGCAGCGCGCCCTGGATGCCCTGTGGCGGTACACCGGAGAGCTGTTCCAGCCGGTCGAGGGGCTGCCCGTCGACCTGCCGGCCCTGCGCGGGCCCTGGCTGGAGACGGTCGGCGAGGTCGCGGCCCGCGCCACGCTGACCCTGCCGGAGGGCCCCGACCGCACGCCGTGGTCAGCGGGAGCGGGGCGGCAGGGCGTCCACACCGAGCCCTTCGGGCGGATGCTCGCGGAGATGCAGCACCTGCACCGCTCCCACCCGGGGGCGTCATGGTGACCACCGTGCTGGAGGACGAGCTGCGACAGGCGGTCGGCGCCGTCCCGGACCCCGAGCTGCCGGTGGTGACCCTGGAAGAGCTGGGCATCGTGCGCGGCGTCCGCCTCGTCGGCCCGGGCCGGGTCGAGGTCGAGCTCACTCCGACCTACACCGGCTGCCCCGCCATCGACACCATGGCCGCCGATGTGACCCGGGTGCTGCGCGAGCACGGCATGGCGGAGGTGTCGGTGCGTACCGTCCTGTCGCCCCCGTGGTCCACCGAGGCGATCAGCGCCGAGGGCCGCCGCAAGCTGGCCGAGTACGGCATCGCCCCGCCCCGGCCGACCGTGGCCGGCGGCGGTCCGGTGCCGGTGGGGCTGTCGGTGCGGTGCCCGCACTGCGGCTCGCTCGACACCACTCTCCTGAACCGTTTCTCGTCCACCGCCTGCAAGTCGCTGCGCCGCTGCGAGAGCTGCCGCGAACCCTTCGACCACTTCAAGGAGCTGTAGATGTTCCACGCACTCCGGGTCGCCGAGGTCGAACGGCTCACGGACGACTCGGTGGCCGTCACCTTCGAGGTGCCGCCGCCACTGCGCGAGGAGTACCGCTTCTCGGCCGGCCAGCACCTCGCGATCCGCCGGTTCACCGACGGCGGCCAGGAGATCCGACGTACGTACTCGATCTGCGACCCGGTGCCGTACGAGGAAGCCCCGAGCACCCTGCGGGTTGCGGTGCGGCTGGTGGAGGCCGGTGAGTTCTCGACGTACGCGCACAAGGAGCTGCAGGCCGGCGAGGAGCTGGAGGTGCTGACCCCGGCCGGGCGCTTCATCCTGGAGCCGCGCCCGGGCCACTTCGCCGCGATCGTGGGCGGCAGCGGCATCACCCCGGTGCTCTCCCAGGTCCGCACCCTGCTGGAGCGGGAGGCCGAGGCCCGCTTCTGCCTGATACGCAGCGACCGTACGGCCGCCTCGACGATGTTCCTGGAGGAGATCGCCGACCTCAAGGACCGCTGGCCGGACCGGCTGCAGCTGGTGACCGTGCTTTCCCGTGAGGAGCAGCAGGCCGGTATGCCGTCGGGCCGCCTGGACCAGGAGCGGCTGACCGGGATGCTCCCCGGGCTGCTGCAGCTGGAGACGGTGGACGGCTGGTTCCTGTGCGGGCCGTACGGACTGGTGCAGGGCGCCGAACGGGCGCTGCGCGCGCTGGGGGTGCCGCGCGGCCGGATCCACGAGGAGATCTTCCATGTGGACCCGGCGCCGGTGGCAGCCGTCCGGACTCCCGTGGGCGCCGTGGTCCGGGCCACGCTGGACGGCCGGGGCGGCAGCTGGGCTTCGGCCGGTGGCGAGTCGGTCCTGGAGACGGTGCTGCGCAACCGGCCGGACGCGCCGTACGCGTGCAAGGGCGGGGTGTGCGGGACCTGCCGGGCGCGGCTGGTCTCGGGCGAGGTGCGGATGGACCGCAATTTCGCGCTGGAGGCGGAGGAGCTGGACGCGGGCTATGTGCTGGCCTGCCAGTCGCATCCGGTCACGGATGCCGTGGAGGTGGACTTCGACGCCTGAGGCACCTAATCTGACACACCGTCAGATCAAAGGGGAGGCCCTAGCAATGGACTTCAGCTTCAGCGAGGAGCAGCTCGCAGCCGTCGAGGCGGCGCAGGCCGTCTTCTCCGGGGTGGCAGCCGACGCGGTGCCCAGTCCGGCCCTCGTCCCCGGTGCGGTGGCCGAGGACTTCGACCGCCCGCTCTGGCGCAAGCTCGCCGAGGCCGACCTGCTCGGCCTCGTCCTGGACGAGGCCCACGGCGGCGCCGGGCTCGACCCCGTCGCCCTGTGCCTCGTGCTGCGCGAGGCCGGGGCCGTACTCGCCCGCGTTCCCCTCCTGGAAACCTGCGCCGCCGCGCTCGCCGTCCAGCGCTACGGCCCTCCCGAGCTGCGAGACCGGCTGCTCCCCGGCGTCGTCCGAGGCACCCTCGTCCTCACCGTCGCCGCCCACGGCCGCACCGGCCACGACCCGGCCGAGCTCGCCGTCACCGCCCGCCGGGACGGCTCCGCCTGGGTGCTCGACGGCACCCACACCGCCGTCCCCTGGGCCCAGCACGCCGACCGCATCCTGGTCCCCGCCGTCACCCCCGACGGCCACCCCGTCCTCGCCCTGGTGCCCCGCGATTCAGCCGACCTCGCCGACCAGGTCTCCACGAGCGGCGAGCTCTTCGCCGAAGTCCGTCTCGACGGCGTCCGCGTCCCCACCGAGGACGTCATCACCACCGACGGCGCCTGGGACTGGCTCCGCCGCCTCCTCGCCACCGGCACCTGCGCCCTGGCCCTCGGCCTCGGCTCGACCGTCCTGCGCCTCACCGGCGAATACACCGGCAAGCGCGAGCAGTTCGGGCACCCGATAGCCACCTTCCAGGCCGTCTCCATGCAGGTGGCCGACCGCTACATCGACCTGCGCGCCATGGAAGCCACCCTCTGGCAGGCCGCCTCGGACTGGCGGCTCGACCCGGTCGCCGTCGCCGTCGCCAAGATCTGGGCCTCGGAGGGCGTACGCAGGGTCGTCCAGACCGCGCAGCACCTCCACGGCGGCTTCGGCGCGGACACGGACTACGTCCTGCACCGGTACCACGCCTGGGCGAAGCAGCTCGAGCTGTCGCTCGGGCCGGCCGCCATGCACGAGGAGGCCCTGGGGGACCTCCTCGCGGCGGAGGCGTGACGCGCCGAACCGGTGGGCAAACCGATCCGGTGGTCAGAGCACGTACGCGTCCGCGCCGCCGTCCGCCACCACGGGGCGACCCGCGGCCTCCCAGCCGAGCATGCCGCCGTCGATATTGATCGCGTCGACGCCCTGGGCGATGAGGTACTGGGTGACCTGGGCGGAGCGGCCGCCGACCCGGCACATGACGTGGACGCGCTGGTCGGCCGGGACCTCGGCGGACCAGCGGGCGACGACCTCGCCCATGGGGATGTGGAGCGCGCCGTCGGCGTGTCCGGCGGCCCATTCGTCGTGCTCGCGGACGTCCAGCAGGAACGCGTCGGCCGGGACGGCGGCGGCATCCACCTGGGGCAGCTGGGCGTGGAACATGGGAAACGGCCTCCTCGGCCTCCTCGAAACAAACCGACGACAGCGAACGTACCGGCTCAGCCCTTCGCGGGGCGAACAAGCTCCGAGAGCCGGGCCTCGCGATGGGCGACCTGGTTGAGGAGGGACTCGGCGATCTCGTTGAGCAGGCCGTCCGGGTCGTCCGGGGCGAGCTTCATCATCTGCCCGATGGCGCTGCCCTCCAGTTCGGCGGCGATCGCCGCGAGCGTCTCCTTGCGCTCGGCGAGCCATTCCAGCCGGGCGTAGAGGACCTCGGCCTCGGTCGGCAGCTCCTCCTCGGTCACCGGCCCCGCCGCCCACTCCTCCGACAGCTCGCGCAGCAGCGCCTCGTCGGCGTGGGCGTAGGCCTCGTTCACCCGGGCGATGAACTCGCTGCGGCGCTTCTTCTCGCCCTCCTCCTGCGCGAGGTCGGGGTGGGCGGCCCGGGCCAGCTCGCGGTAGAGCCGCTGGGCCTCCTTGCCGGGGCGGACCCGGCGGGGCGGGTTGGGGTCCTCGACCGGGCGGACGCCGTCGGAGCCGAGCATGCCGCCGAAGAGCTCCTCGACCCCGGGCATGGGCATCACCAGGGCGCGCGCCTCCCAGGCGCGCTGGATGTCCTCGCGGTCGCCGCTGTTGGCGGCGACCGCCTCCGCGATCAGCGCGTCGAGCTCGTCGAGCCGCGCGTACATCGGGCCGAGCTTCTGGTGGTGCAGCCGGGAGAAGTTGTCCACCTCGACCCGGTAGGTCTCCACCGCGATCTCGAACTCGATCAACGCCTGCTCAGCCGCGCGCACCGCCCTGGCCAACCGGTCCTCGGGCTTGCCGGCGTTCGAGGGGCTCGACGAGGCGTTCGAGGGGTTCGAGGAGGTCGATGGGTCAGCGGAGGGGATCGTCGGCGGGTCCGTCGGCGCGTTCGTCACCTGGACAGCCTAATCCGGTATTGGCAGCGGTTCGGAGAGACACAGCGTTCCTCCGGCTGTTCGAGCCCCAGGTCCGTGACATCTGTGGACAGCCTGGCCGAGGTGACGCCTGCTCGTAGATCGGTGGGCGGTCCTGGCGCTCGTGATGGCGGTCGCGTGGGCGCCGGACGGATGCCTTTCCCTGACCGGGCCTGGATGCCTCAGTGCAGATCGGCGGCGTTCGGCGCCTTCGCGGCCGCCACCACCCGTTGCTGTGCTCGCTCGTTGGTGTTCGTGGTGCGAGCCCACTGCACGGTGACCTCTCGCAACGCCCGAGCCGCCCGAGCTCCCGCATAGACCGAGGCCCGCGCGGTGCGCTGGTGCCACGAACGGCTAGTGAGGTGGCGGACCGGCCCAAGTGCCGAGTCCTGGGATTAGGTCGCTGCGTGGCCCCGCATGCGCTCGTGACCAGCGCAAACACCCCGCACCTTGGGAGGGAAACGTGATCTACTGCGGAATCGACTGGGCCGAGAAAACCCACGACGTCGCCCTCGTCGACGACACCGGCCAACTGCTCGCCAAGCGCCACATCACCGACGACGCGGCCGGCTACCAACTCCTGCTGGACCTGCTCGCAGAGCACGGCGACACCGAACAGGCCCCGATCCCGGTGGCCATCGAAACCTCCAGAGGCCTGCTCGTGGCGGTGCTGCGGACCGGCAAACGGCAGGTCTTCGCGATCAACCCGATGGCCGCCGCCCGCTACCGCGACCGCCACAGCGTCTCCCGCAAGAAGTCCGACCCCGGCGACGCCCTCGTCCTGGCCAACATCCTGCGCACCGACATGCACGCCCACCGCCCACTGCCAGCCGACAGCGACCTCGCCCGCGCCATCGCCGTCCTGGCCCGCGCCCAGCAGGACGCCACCTGGAACCGCCAGCAGATCGCCAACCAGCTGCGCTCCCTGCTGCGCGAGTACTACCCCGCCGCCCTGGACGCCTTCGCCACCTGGACCAACGGCCTCTGCCGTCCCGAGGCCCGCGAGCTCCTCAAACTCGCCTCCACCCCGGCCGCCGCCGCGAAGCTGACCCGCCCCCGGATCGCCGCCGCCCTCAAGCGGGCCGGCCGCCGACGCGGCATCGAAACCGAGGCCGAGCGGCTGCGCGAAGTCTTTCGCGGCGAGTTCGCTCACCAGCCGCCCCTGGTCGAGCAGGCCCTGGGCAAGCAGATGCTCGCCCTCCTGATGCAGCTGGAGGCCGCATGCACCGCCGCCGACGACCTCGCCGAGGCGGTGGCCGAGGCGTCCCTCGGCACCCGGACGCTGAGATCATCCTCAGTTTCCCCGGCCTCGGCCTCCAGCTCGGTGCCCGGGTGCTGGCCGAGATCGGGGACGACCACGCACGCTTCGCCGACGCCCGCGGCCTGAAGGCCTACGCCGGGTCCTCACCGATCACCCGGGCGTCCGGCAAGAAGTCGAACGTCACCCGCCGCTGGGTGAAGAACGACCGGCTCAACCACGCCGGCTACCTCTGGGCCTTCTCCGCGATCACCGCCTCACCCGGAGCCAAGACCCACTACCGACGGCGCCGCGACGACCACGGCGACTGGCACGCTGCCGCCCAACGCAACCTCTTCAACCGCATGATCGGCCAGCTCTACCACTGCCTCCAGAATCGGAAACTCTTCGACGAGCAATCTGCGTTCCCAGCACCGTCGCAGGCAGAGGAGGCGGCAGCCTGAACAGCGAAGACACCTTGCTCACGCTGGCGATGGAGGCTGATCATTCACCCATGAGACCCGAAGTGCAGGCGTTCGTCGCCGACGGCCCGCTCCCCGACTGGGACGCGAGCGAAGAGGAGATCGACAGGCGTGTCGAGCAACTCGAAGCGATTCCAAAGCCGGTCACGGGCGAGGAAGCCCGAGCGCTGGTCTCCTGCTTCGGCCCAGACGACTGCTACGGCGTCGCCGGGACCCTGCTGCACCTCATCGAGACCGGCCCAAACCCCGTCCTGACCACCGACCCCGGACCCCACGCCAACGAGTGGCACCGGCGCCTCTACAACCGCGCCGTGAACGGAGGGCTCATCCCGAAAACTTGACGGCTTAGCACCGTGAGGTGTCTACGAGGAGCCACCGGTCATATTCCAAGCTCGGCCGGGATCCGCCCGCTCCGCACCGCTTCCACCAGCTCCGCGTGGTCCGCTTCGGTACGGTCCGCGTACGTCACCGCGAAGGCGGCCACGGCCTCGTCGAGCTCCTCGCCCTTGCCGCAGTAGCCGGTGATCAGCCGCGGGTCGGCGCTGTGCGCGTGCGCGCGGGCCAGCAGGGCGCCCGTCATGCGCGCGTAGTCGTCGATGAGCCCGGCCTGCAGGGACGCCGGGTCGACGCTGCCCTTGCGGTTGCGGAACTGCCGCACCTGGTACGGACGGCCCTCGACCGTCGTCCAGCCCAGCAGGGTGTCGCTGACGACCTGCATCCGCTTCTGCCCGAGCACGACCCGCCGGCCCTGGTGCTCCACGTCGGGCACCTCCGGCAGGTACGGGGCCAGGGCCGAGGCCCGCGCCTCCTTGACCTGGAGCACCAGCGGCTCGCCCAGGTGGTCCAGGAGCAGCACCACATACGACCGCAGGCCGACGCTGCCCGTCCCGACCACCCGGAAGGCCACGTCATGGACGGCGTAGCGCGCGAGCAGCGGCAGCCGGTCCTCACCCAGGGTGCGCAGATAGTCCGCGAGGGACAGCGCGACCGCCGCGGCCTCCTTGTCCGGTACCCGGCGCAGCACCGGCGGGGCGTCGACGAAGCGCCGGCCGCCGTCCGGCACGGGCTCGGTGGCGCGCGCCGCGAACTTGGCGCTGGTGTTCTTGCGCGCCTTCTCCGAGACCCGCCCCAGGGTGTCGCGCAGATCCCCGGCATGCGCATGCGCGACCAGTCGCTCGTCGGCGATGGCGTTCCAGGCCTCCGCCACCGGCAGTTTGGCCAGCAGCCGCATGGTCCGCCGGTACGCGCCCACCGCGTCGAAAGCCGCCGACCGGCAGATGTCCTCGTCCGCGCCGGCCTCCCGGCCCGCGAGCACCAGCGAGGCCGCGAGGCGCTTGAGATCCCACTCCCACGGACCGTGGGCGGTCTCGTCGAAGTCGTTGATGTCCATGACGAGGCCGCCGCGCGCGTCACCGTAGAGACCGAAATTCGCCGCATGCGCATCCCCGCACAGCTGCGCGCCGATCCCGGAGGCGGCCGTACCCGCCAGGTCGGCGGCCATCAGCCCGGCCGACCCGCGCAGGAAGGAAAAGGGGCTCGCCGCCATCCGCCCGACCCGCAGGGCGATGAGGCCGGGGATCCGGTCCTCGTTGGAGGCCCGCACCGACTCCACCGCGCCCGGCCGGCCGGCCGCCGCCTCGAAAATCCCGTGCGCCTCGCGCGGAACGCGCTCGCGCAGGGCCCGGCCGTCGGCCTTCGGTGAGCCGGGGTGCGGCCACCGCGCAAATCCCGACACAAGCGGAATTCTCTGCTCCATCATGAGTCCCTCCCTGCCCCGAAAACCCGCGCGTCGAACTGAAGTGCCCGGTTGGTCATATCTGGGGCCAATCGCGCCATTTACCGGACCACGCCCGATGATTCATGCTTGCCTGGACCGCAACCCAATACGACACTGATACTCCCTCAGCGCCGGCCCGGCCCGAACCGCAGGTGCACATCGTTGGACGAGATGACCCGGCTGCCCGCCACCGCCGCCACGACGAGCCCGATCGCGACCACGGGCCTGTCCGCCCTGCTCCGCCTCGCAGTCCTGTGCGTCGATCCGGACGGCAACATCTCGTACTGGAACCGGGGCGCCGAGGAGCTGTTCGGCCACCGCTGGGAGGGCGTCTTCGGCCAGCGCGCCTCCGGCCTGCTGCCCCATCCCGCCGATCCGGCCGGTGAGCGCCAGGACACCCTCGACCTGCTCGACGACCTCACCCGCCCCGCCTGGGCCGGGGTAATGGCCGCCACCGACCGCGACGGCGCGGTACGGGACGCCCTGTGGTGGTCGTACCGGATCATGGAGCCGGCCGGGCGCAGCCTCCTGGTGATCGCGGCCAACGCCAAGCCGCTGCGCGCCGGGGCGCTGCGCATAGCGCTGGGCGACCGCATGCTGCCGTACACGGCCGCCGACGGCGTGAGCGACGGAACGCCCGAAAACGGCGTGCGCATCGCGGCCCGGCTGGCCACGGTGTCCGACCCTGCACATGCCGAGCACCTGGGCGCCCGCCTGGGCGCCGTGCTGCCCCGGGTGAGCTCGGGGCGACTGGACCGGATCATGCGGCAGATCGTGCCGTACGGCTACCCCGTACTGGAAGTGGAGGGGACCGTTCCGCTGCCGGTGCTGCCGTACGAGCAGGGCCCGCCCGGCGGCAACCCGGCCGTCCGCCGCCCGGCCCGCGCCTCAGGATCGGCCGGCCGCAAGGAACTGCTGCCCGCGCAGAGCTCGTACGGCGCGCAGGGCACGTACGCCGCGCAGAACGCGCAGGCCGCCCGGAGTGCGCACCCCGCCCCCGCCCCCGGCCACACCCTCGACGAGCAGCTCGCCCTGCTCCGCGAGATCGGCACCAAGGTCGGCACCACCCTCGACCTGGACACCACCGCCCGGGAGCTGTGCGCGGTCACCGTCCCGCGCTTCGCCGACTACGCCGCGATCCTCATCGTCGACCAGCTGTTCTCCGACACCGAGCCGCCCAAGGACGACCGGCCGTCCGGCATGATCACCGCCCGCCGGGTCGCGGTCGCGCACAACGGCCCGCCCGGCGGCCCCTGGGACACCTCGCTGCCCGAGGGCGAGCTGATCCCGCTCGCCGCCAACGAGATCACCCCGCGCCTCGGCGATCCGTTCCTCATCCCGGTGATAGACCCCGCGCTCGCCGAGGACATCGCCGCCGACCTCGGCGTACCGGCGCTGGGCCCGCTGCTGCCGCACCACTCGATGGTCGTCGTCCCGCTGACCGCGCGCGGCACCGTGCTCGGCCGGATGTGCCTGGTGCGCCGCCCGGGCCGCCGCCCCTTCGACGCCAAGGACGCCGAGACCGCCGGCGAGGTCGTCGCCCGCGGCGCCGTCCACCTCGACAACGCGCGCCTGCACCGCCTGGAGTCGCGCGCCGCCGCCACCCTGCAGCGCAGCATGATGCCGACCCGCCCGCCGAAGATCCCCGGCGTGCGCATCGCGCACCACTACCGCCCCGGCGACCGGCAGGCGCAGGTCGGCGGCGACTGGTTCGACGCGATCCAGCTCCCCGGCGGGCGCGTGGCGCTGATCGTCGGCGATGTCATGGGCCACGGCCTGCTCTCGGCCGCCGTGATGGGCCAGTTCCGTACGTCCGTGATCACGATGGCCGCCCTCGACCTGCCGCCCGCCCAGCTGCTGCGCCACCTGGACAACCTGGCCCACCGCCTGGGCGCCGAGCACCTCGCGACCTGCGTCTACGCGGTCTACGACCCGATCCACCGGTCCCTCACCCTGGCCAACGCCGGGCACATCCCGCCCGTCCTGGCCCGCCACGACGGCCGCAGTGAGCTGCTGCAGATCCCCAAGGGCGCCCCGATCGGGGTGGGCGGCGTGCCGTTCGAGACGGTCGAGATCCCGGTGCCGGACGGCAGTTGGCTGGTGCTGTGCACCGACGGGCTGGTCGAGGTGCGCGGGCAGGGGATAGACGCGGGGCTGGCCGCCCTCTGCTCCAATGTCATCGAGCCGGACCAGACCCCCGAGGACGTCTGCGAACAGATCCTCAGCAAGGTGCACTACGACGACCGGGGCGACGATGTCGCGCTGCTGGTCGCCAACTTCCAGGGCATCCCCTCGGACGATGTCGCCGAGTGGAAGCTGGACATGGACCTGTCCGAGGTGCGCCGGGCCCGCGAGCTGACCCGCGACCAGCTCGCCGTATGGGGCCTGACCGGCAACATCAGCGAGCTCACCGAGCTGCTGGTCAGCGAGCTGGTGACGAACGCGCTGCGGGCCGCGTCCCACGAGGTGAGCCTGCGCCTGATGCGGGTGGGAAAGCTGCTGGTCGAGGTCTCCGACGACGACCACAACCTCCCGCAGCTACGGCGCGCGGACCCCAATGACGAGGAGGGCCGCGGCCTAACCCTCGTCAGCCACCTGTCGCGCCGCTGGGGCACCAGCCGCAAGGCGGTGGGCAAAGTCGTCTGGTTCGAGCTCCCGCTCCCGAGCCCGTCAAGCCAGCCCGGCTAGCTGGCTGCCCGGCTAACCGGGCTGGACGGCCTCGCCCGCGATGGCTTCCTTGGCCTCCCGGACCCCTGCGCAGGGCGAGTCGCCCGGCAGATACGCCTCCGCCCACTGCCCCAGGGCCTCCAGCGCCGGGCCCAGCGCCCGCCCCGCCTCGGTGAGCCGGTAGCTGACCCGCAGCGGCGGGCCGGCCTCGACCTCCCGGGTCAGCAGTCCGGCCTCGGCCAGCTCGGTGAGCCGGTCCGAGAGCATGCGTTCACTGATCTTCGGAATGGCGCGGCGCAGCTCCGAGAAGTAGACCGCGCGCTGTGTGAGGACCGCCACGATCAGGCCGGTCCAGCGTTTGCCGAGCAGCTCGAAAACCCGTGTCAGGGCCACATCGACCCCGGTACACGGCTCCACCGCTTCTTCCTGCTGCTGTCCCATGCGCCAAGGGTACTGCCCTTGCCCTCCATGGCTGCAAAAAAGTAAGCTCCTGTGGTACCAATAGCTACGTACGAATGTTTACCTGGATCGGAGACAGCCCCCATGCCCACGCTGCTGCACATCGACTCCTCCATCTGGCCCGCCGAGGGCTCCGCTTCCAAGGATGTCGCCGCCACCTTCCGCAAGGAGTGGGAGGCCCAGCATCCGACCGGCACGGTCATCCACCGCGACCTGACCGCCGAGCCGGTCCCGCACATCGACGCCGCGACCTACGCCGCCGCCGCCGACCACCCCGTACGCGGTGCCCTGATCGCCGAACTGGAGCAGGCCGACGCGATCCTGATCTCCGCGCCGATGTACAACTTCACGATCCCCTCCACCCTCAAGGCGTGGCTGGACCAGGTCATCCTGCTCGGCCGCACCGCCGGTGAGACCCCCTCCGCCGCCGGTACCCCGACCGTCGTCGTCGCCTCCCGCGGTGGCGGCTACGGCCCCGGCACCCCGCGCGAGGACCACGAGTTCGTCATCACCTACCTGACGAAGGCGCTGGGCGCCCTCGGCCTCGACGTCCACTTCGTCGTCCCCGAGCTGACCCTGGCCCGAGTCGTGCCCGCCATGGCCGACCTGGTCGAGATCGCCGACGCCTCCAAGGCCAAGGCCCACGAGGAGGCCGCCGCCAAGGCGAAGGACTTCGCCGCGAAGGTCGCCGCCTGACCCCTGCTCCACGAAACGGCCCCGCCCCCGACCCAGGAGCGGGGCCGTTCGCGCGCGGCTTTAGCCAGTCTTTGCGTTCCCCGGGAAGAAAAACAGGCGGCAAACTAGTTGCCTAGGATTACTAAATTGGGCGAATTCCCGGGGGGACCCTCCGCATGACCAGTTCCACCGACACCGCGCACGACCGACGACAGGGCAGCGCCATCGTCGCCGTGCTCTCGCTCGCCGGCATCGTCGTCGCCGTGATGCAGACGCTCGTCGTACCGCTCATATCCGAGCTGCCGGCCCTTCTGCACTCCTCCGCCTCCGACGCCTCCTGGGTGATCACCGCGACCCTGCTGGCCGGCGCCGTCGCCACCCCCGTCATGGGCCGCCTCGGCGACATGTACGGCAAGCGGCGGATCCTCTTCGTCAGCCTCGGCCTGCTGGTGGCCGGCTCCGCGCTGTGCGCCTTCACCTCGTCCCTCGTACCGATGGTGATCGGCCGGGCCCTGCAGGGCGGCGCCATGGGCGTCATCCCGCTGGGCATCAGCATCATGCGCGACGAGCTGCCGCGTGAGCGGATGGGCTCCGCGATGGCCCTGATGAGCTCCTCGCTCGGCATCGGCGGCGCGCTCGGCCTGCCCGGCGCGGCCCTCATCGCCCAGCACTGGAACTGGCACAGCCTGTTCCTGGTCTCCGGCGGCCTCGGCATCGCCGCGATCGCGGCGATCGCCGTCTTCGTCCCCGAGTCGCCCGTGCGCACGCCGGGCCGCTTCGACGTCGCGGGCGCGATCGGGCTCAGCGCGGGCCTGATCTGCCTGCTGCTCCCGATCACCAAGGGCGCCGACTGGGGCTGGGGCAGCGGCACCACCCTCGGGCTGTTCGCCGCCGCCGTAGTGATCCTGCTCGGCTGGGGCGCCTTCGAGCTGCGCACCGCCGAGCCGCTGGTCGACCTGCGCACCACCGCCCGCCGCCAGGTGCTGCTCACCAACCTCGCCACGGTCATGGTCGGCTTCGTGCTCTACGCCCAGATGCTGGCCCTGCCGCAGATCCTCGAACTGCCCGAGGCGACCGGCTACGGCCTCGGCCTGTCGATGGTCAACGCCGGTCTGTGCCTGGCCCCCGGCGGTCTGATCATGATGTTGATCTCGCCGGTCTCGGCCCGCATCACCGCCGCCAAGGGGCCCAAGGTCTCCCTGCTGATCGGCATCGCCATCTCCACCGTCGGCTACACGCTGGGCACCGCGCTGCTCAACGCCGTCTGGCAGCTGATCGTCGTCGGCCTGGTCATCGGCGCCGGCGTCGCCTTCGCCTACGCGGCCATGCCCGCCCTCATCATGGGCGCGGTCCCGCCCTCGGAGACGGCCGCCGCCAACGGCCTCAACACCCTCATGCGGTCGATCGGCACCTCGACCTCCAGCGCGGTCGTCGGCGTCGTCCTGGCCCATATGACGCAGCCCCTGGGCACCGCCGTCGTCCCCTCCCTGAACGGCTTCCGGACCGCCTTCGTCATCGCCGCCTCGGCCGGTGTGGTCGCCCTGGCCATCGGCGCCTTCATCCCGGGCAAGACGAAGGGCCGTACGGCGGTGACCGCCGTACGGCCCCAGGCTGCCGGACCCGAGGCGTCAGAGGTTGACGCCGAAGTCCTGAGCGATGCCCCGCAGGCCTGACGCGTAGCCCTGCCCGACGGCGCGGAACTTCCACTCCGCGCCGTTGCGGTACAGCTCGCCGAAGACCATCGCGGTCTCGGTCGAGGCGTCCTCGGTGAGGTCGTAGCGGGCGAGCTCGTTGTTGTCGGCCTGGTTCACCACGCGGATGAAGGCGTTGCGGACCTGGCCGAAGCTCTGCGACCGGCCCTCGCCGTCGTAGATCGACACCGGGAAGACGATCTTGGCGACCTCGGCCGGGACCGTCGTCAGGCTGACCTTGACCTGCTCGTCGTCGCCCTCGCCCTCACCCGTGATGTTGTCGCCGGTGTGCTCGACCGAGCCCTCAGGGCTCTTGAGGTTGTTGAAGAAGACGAAGTGCTTGTCCGAGACGACCTTGCCGCTCTCGTCGACCAGCAGCGCGCTCGCGTCCAGGTCGAAGTCCGTGCCCGTGGTCGTACGCACGTCCCAGCCCAGACCGACGGTGACCGCGGTCAGTCCCGGGGCCTCCTTGGTCAGCGAGACATTGCCGCCCTTGGAAAGGCTGACTCCCATGGATCTCCCTGCTCAATCCGGCGCGGGCCGCGCCCCTTGACGATTCCTTTACTGACCTTGCCCAATTGACCCAACGCGCACGTACCCGCCCCGGTTCCCGGCCATGCCCCCGCTCACCCGCGTGCCGCACATCAGGCCCTGACCTCGACGCCGGGGGCTTCCTTCTCGGCGCCGGCGGCCTCCCGCCGGCCCGTGTGCCAGCGGGTCCAGGTGCCCAGGCACATGGCCAGGGAGATGACGCGGAGCCCGTAGAGGGTGTCCTGCGACCGGTCCAGCCGCGGGTCGAGGAACTGGGTCACGTAGGTGATCAGCAGGTTCGTCCCGAAGAGCATGGAGACCGTGATCGGCTCGCTCCGTACGATGCCCTGCTGGAGCAGGTACAGCGAGATGATCACGCCGACGACCCTGATCGCCAGGATCGCGCCGACGTTGCCGGGGGAGTACGGCCCGAAGCCGCCCCGGACGACCGGGATGGCCAGGGTCGCGACGATCAGGGCCGCGAAGCGGGAGCCCATCATCTGCCGCACCGACATACCCGCGTCACCGAGCCGCTTCGTGTAGTAGGTGATGCCGGACAGCGAGGTGGAGGTCAGGACGCACGCCACGACCCCGAAGACCAGCTTGCCCCTGGGCAGGTCCCCGATGGCCGATTCGCCGCTGGAGGCCATGGCCACCAGAAAGCCCCTGGCGGCCAGCATCGCGCCCGCCGCGACCAGCTCCAGCGGGAGCGCCTTCGTCCCGGGACGGAGCTTGAAGCCGAGCACGATGGTGATGGTCGGGCGTGGTCACGGCTAGCCGGCTCAGGACCTCCTCCTTGGGCACCACTATCTGGCGCAGGGTGTCGCCGAAGTCCAGTACGCATTCGTCGGCGCCGCCGGAGAGCGTGTCGCGCAGCCAGGCACTGCCCCGCGCCCCGTGCAGTCCGCGGCCGTTGAACCGGACGACCCAGCCGGCGCCGGTGGGCCGGGCCGCGCTTGGCGCTGTGGCCGCTGTGGACGGCGGCCACCGCACCCAGGTCGAAGCCGGCGGGGAGCTCGTCGACGTACAGCCGGTGTGCCTCGGTTACCGGTTCGGCGCAGCTGTGGGAGACCTCGCGGGCCGCGGTGAGCGGGCGTACCTGCACCAGGTGGACGCCCTCGGAGTCGCCGGCCCTGATGCGGGCGGCGACAGCCGGGGCCTCGTAGTACGAACGCCAGCACCGCTCGACGGCGTCGATGACAGCCTCGGCGCCTCGGACACCCAGGACGGTGGTGGATCCCGGCGAGGCTGGACCCCTCGGTGTCCTCGTCGAGCCCCGAGGAACGGACAGCGAGCTCGGGCTGCCCGGCGCCGGTGTCGCCGAAGACCTCGTTCAGCCGGGCGGTGAGCAGCCTGCGGGCCTGCTCCGGGACACGGATCTCGGCGCCGGCCTTCTGGATCTTCGCCACGGTGTCCGCGAAGAAGGCGCCGACGGTGGCCTTCGTGTCGGCGAAGGCGTCGGCTAAAGCGGCGTTCTGCCCGTCGGGGAGGGCGTCGACGAACTCACCGGCCGGCACACAGAAGGCAGTGGGCACGCGGAAGTCATGGCTGGCCGCCGCCAGCTGCGCGAACT
Source organism: Streptomyces sp. NBC_01537 (assembly GCF_045040445.1). Classification (NCBI taxonomy): domain Bacteria; kingdom Bacillati; phylum Actinomycetota; class Actinomycetes; order Kitasatosporales; family Streptomycetaceae; genus Streptomyces; species Streptomyces sp. NBC_01537. Next base: position 4,850,041 of record NZ_CP109392.1, read on the forward strand.
TGGGCCCCACCTCGCTCGGCTCGCAGGTCGCCCCCAGCCCGGGGAAACGCTGCCGCGCGAACTGCTTGTCGAAGTCGATGTGGAGGTCGCTGGACCGGGGCCCAGCGAGCCCTGGTACTTGCCGTCGTACAGGACGATCTCCCCCTGCGGACGCCACCACATCATCTGGCCGATGTTGATGCCGGGGTACACCCGGACCCGGTTCATGCTGTACAGCTGCAGCGTCCACTGGCCGGTGTAGCCGATGTCGCCCAGGCTGGCCGAGAGGTTGATGAACAGGCCGAGCCGTGCCACCGAGGAGCGCGCAGCGAAGGTCGGGGCGTAGTGCTCGCTGCCCAGCACCTCGACGGTGTGCGCGAGGTAGAGCCGGCCGGGCTCCAGGACATAGCCGCCGTCCGGGATCTCGATCTCTTCGAAGCCGTTCGTGCGCCGGGCGTCCAGCGGCATGTCCTGGTAGACCCGCAGGGTCCTGCCGAGGCGGAAGTTTGTAGCTGTTGGGATTGACCTGCTCCGGAGTGAAGGGGCTCGATCGTTATACGACCGTTCATGCGTTCTCGCTCGATTTCGGTGCCCGTCAGAATCATGGGTCGGCCTGTTCGCTCGTTCCCGAAGGAAGATGTGAAGGGCCTCGGAAGGGCCGGCCCCGGCGAGGGCGCCCGAGTGGCGCACGGTCGCGGAGGGGGCGGACGGCCAGGAGGCAGAACATTCCGGCGATGGCGGACAGGAGTCCCGGTCAGTCCCCGCCGGTGTCGAAGTCCCGCCCGACGAGCCCGACCAGCCCGACGAACCCGACGAGAACCGCCCCGTGCAACAGCTTCATGAGCCCGCCTTCGTCCGTCCGCCGGACTCCCCGCATCAATGGCGACGAGACGAATCACGCTGCCATGACCTGCACGGGTATCGAGGGCACACAGCCGCCCAGCATGCTGCAGGGCAGCATGATGACGCCCCCGCACAAGGGGGCAAACCCCAGCGAGAGGGGCATCAGCCGCGCCCTCGGAGGACAGCTCGGCGCCGGGAACCCAGCCGGACGGCACCGGCGACAAGGGCGCGGGACGGCGACCGCCCCACCAGCCCCACGCGAAAAGGTGCCCCCGACCGGTGACTTTCGTCACCGGCAGGAGGCACCTTTTCCTGGGTGCTTCTCTGTGCGCGAGGGGGGAGTTGAACCCCCACGCCCTTTCGGGCACTGGAACCTGAATCCAGCGCGTCTGCCTATTCCGCCACCCGCGCATGGGTGCTGCCGTTCGATTCCCGCGCACTGTCCGGACTCTCGGTCCGGGCGGTGCGGGAGCGCCTCCCGACATGCAGAAGATTAGCACGCTGCCCAGGGTGGAATCACATCCGTTTCGGACCGCCCCCGGGCGCGGGGAACCGCCCGCTGTTGCGGGACACTGACAGGAGGCACCTCTACCATCCCTGTGGGGGAGCTGCAGTGGAGCCGTGTGAGCGTTGACACTGGCCCACTGGGCAGGAGTGGGGAACCACGGGATTTCCCGGCGCGTGGATACGATCAGTAAGCAGTACCGGAAGGATCGCGGCGAAGGATCGCAGCGACCGGCCGCAGGACCTCAAGGAGGGAGGTGCACCGTGGGAGTACTCAAGAAGTTCGAGCAGCGTCTCGAGGGCTTCGTGAACGGCACCTTCGCCAAGGTGTTCAAGTCCGAGGTCCAGCCCGTGGAGATCGCGGGCGCGCTCCAACGGGAGTGCGACAACAACGCCACCATCTGGAACCGGGACCGCACCGTGGTCCCCAATGACTTCATCGTGGAGCTCAGCGGCTCGGACTACGAGCGGCTCAGCCCGTACGCGATCCAGCTCGGCGACGAGCTGGCCGGCATGGTGCGCGACTACGCGAAGCAGCAGCGGTACACCTTCATGGGCGACATCAAGGTGCACCTGGAGAAGGCCGAGGACCTCGACACCGGCCTGTACCGGGTGCGCAGCCGCACGCTCGCGTCCAGCGAGTCCCAGTTCCAGCAGCCGCAGGCGCAGGCGCCGCAGGCCGGATACCCGCCGAACCGCCAGGCCGCCGCCCCCGGGCCGGCCGGCCAGGCCCCGTATCTGGCCCCCTCGCGGCCGCCCGCGGGATCGCCGCCGATGCCGCCCAGGCCCGCGATGCCGGCCGGTCCGGCCCCGGTGACCCGGCTGCCGGGAACAGGGGCAGGTCCGTCGGAGGCGCCCGGCTCGGTGCGCCGCTGGATCGAGATCAACGGCACCCGGCACCAGTTCTCCCGGCCGACGCTGGTGCTGGGACGCAGCACCGAGGCGGATGTACGGGTCGACGACCCCGGGGTCTCGCGCAAGCACTGCGAGATCCGGGTCGGCACGCCTTCCGTGGTCCAGGACCTCGGATCGACAAACGGAATCGTGGTGGACGGGCAGCACACGCTGCGCGCTACGCTCCGCGACGGCTCCCGGATCGTCGTGGGCAGTACCACCATCGTGTACCGGCAAGCCGAAGGGTGAAGCGGGGGCAATGTCAGAGCTGACCCTGACGGTCATGCGGTTGGGTTTTCTCGCCGTGTTGTGGCTGTTCGTCATCGTGGCCGTACAGGTCATCCGCAGCGATCTGTTCGGGACGCGGGTGACCCAGCGCGCTTCGCGGCGCGCGGAAGCCGGCGGCCGGCCGCCGCAGCAGCGCCAGCAGCAGCCTGCGCAGCGGCAGCAGCAAGCACAGCAACCGCCGCAGAACAACCGGGCCCGCCGCGGCGCCCCGACGAAACTGGTGGTCTCCGAGGGCTCGCTCACGGGCACCACGGTGGCTCTCCAGGGGCAGACCATCACGCTCGGCCGGGCGCACGATTCAACGATTGTTCTGGACGACGACTACGCGAGCAGTCGGCATGCCAGGATCTACCCGGACCGTGACGGCCAGTGGATCGTCGAGGACCTCGGATCCACCAATGGCACCTACATGGACCGGAACCGGCTCACCACGCCGACCCCGATCCCGCTCGGTGCCCCGATCCGCATCGGCAAGACCGTCATCGAGCTGCGGAAGTAGTCGCAAATGGGCGAGCGGAGCCAGCAAGCGAGAGGGTGGGCAGCGTGCGGATGTACCCGGAGCCGACGGGCGAGGTGCGCATGTCTCTGAGCTTGCGATTCGCCGCCGGTTCGCACAAGGGCATGATCCGGGAGGGCAACGAGGACTCCGGCTACGCCGGTCCCCGCCTGCTCGCGATCGCCGACGGCATGGGCGGCCAGGCGGCCGGAGAGGTCGCGTCGTCCGAGGTGATCTCCACCCTCGTGACGCTGGACGACGACATCCCCGGCTCCGACATCCTCACCTCGCTCAGCACGGCCGTGCAGCGTGCCAACGACCAGTTGCGCGTCATGGTCGAGGAGGACCCGCAGCTGGAGGGCATGGGCACCACCCTGACCGCCCTGCTGTGGACGGGCCAGCGGCTCGGTCTCGTACACGTCGGCGACTCGCGCGCCTACCTGCTGCGGGACGGCATCCTCACCCAGATCACCCAGGACCACACCTGGGTGCAGCGTCTGGTGGACGAGGGCCGGATCACCGAGGAGGAGGCCGGTACGCACCCGCAGCGCTCGCTGCTGATGCGCGCGCTGGACGGCCGCGGCCAGGTCGAGCCCGACCTGTCGATCCGCGAGGTCCGGGCCGGTGACCGGTATCTGATCTGTTCGGACGGTTTGTCCGGTGTCGTCAGCCACCAGACCCTGGAGGACACCCTCGCGGGTTACCAGGATCCGGGCCAGACGATCCAGGAGCTGATCCAGCTCGCGCTGCGCGGCGGCGGCCCCGACAACATCACCTGCATCGTCGCCGACGTCCTGGACATCGACGACAACGACTCGCTGGCCGGCGCCGGCCGCCTGCACGACACCCCCGTCGTCGTGGGCGCCGTGGCCGACAGCCAGCTGCAGCACCACGACCCCCGGCACCTGCAGACCCCGGCCGGCCGCGCCTCCGAGCTGGGCCGCCCGCCGGCCCCCGAGGGCACCTTCGGCCCGCCCGGCGACCTGACGATGGCCGGGGTGCCGACCGGCAGCTTCGGCGCCTTCGAGGGCGACGACGTCGAGGACTGGGACAAGCCGAGAAAGCCGCGCAAGTGGCTCAAGCGCTCGGCGATCCTGGTCGTCGTGCTCGGCCTCATCGGCGGCGGCCTGTACGGCGCGTACCGCTGGACGCAGACGCAGTACTACGTCGGTGTCCAGGGCGACCACGCGGCGATCTACCGGGGCATCGAGCAGAAGGTGGCCTGGCTCAGCCTGTCGAAGGTCCACGAGGACCGCCCCACTATCGAACTCAAGTACCTGCCCGACTACCAGCGCAAGAACGTCGAGGACACCATCGCGGCCGGCAGCCTCGCCGACGCCCGCGACACCGCCGACTCGCTGGAGAAGCAGGCCGACGTCTGCCGGACCAAGGAGGCCATCGACAAGGCCGCCAAGGCCTCCAAGACGGCCAAGGCCGCGTCCGGCACGGTCAAGAAGCCCAACGCCTCGGCATCAGCCTCCGCCTCCGCGAACGCGGGCAGCGGTACGGCCTCCGGCTCGGCAACCGCCAGCGCTACCCCGAGCCCCTCCGCAACCCCGTCGTCCAGCACCACCCTCTCCCCGGAGGACCAGACGCTGGCCCAGCAGTGCCCCAGCGGCCAGTAGCAGTCACAGGAGGGGGCGGTACGCAGCCATGTCCGTCATCAGCAACACCACGACCATCACATCCGTAGGCGCGCCGAGCCGCCGCAACACCGAGCTGGCGCTGCTGGTCTTCGCGGTGCTCATCCCGGTCTTCGCGTACGCGAACGTGGGCCTGGCCAAGGACGGCTCGCTGCCGGCCGGGCTGCTCGCGTACGGCGCCGGGCTGGGCACCCTGGCGGGTGTCGCGCACCTGCTGGTGCGCAAGTTCGCCAAGTACGCCGACCCGCTGATGCTGCCGATCGCGACGCTGCTCAACGGCATGGGGCTGGTCCTGATCTGGCGGCTCGACCAGGAGCCGTCGCTGGGCGCCGCCATGGCGCCGAGCCAGCTGCTGTGGTCCACGCTCGGTGTGGCGCTGTTCGTCGGTGTGCTGGTCTTCCTCAAGGACCACCGGATCCTGCAGCGCTACACCTACATCTCCATGGTGTTGGCGCTGGTACTGCTGGTCCTCCCGGTCTTCTTCCCGGGCATCAACGGCGCCAAGATCTGGATCACCATCCCGGGCGTCGGCTCACTCCAGCCCGGCGAGTTCGCGAAGATCATCATCACCGTCTTCTTCGCCGGCTACCTGATGGTCAAGCGGGACGCCCTCGCCCTCGCCAGCCGCCGCTTCATGGGGCTCTACCTGCCCCGCGGGCGCGACCTGGGCCCGATCCTCGTCATCTGGGCCATCAGCCTGCTGATCCTGGTCTTCGAAACCGACCTGGGCACCTCGCTGCTCTTCTTCGGCCTCTTCGTGATCATGCTGTACGTGGCCACCGAGCGCACCAGCTGGATCGTCTTCGGCCTGCTGCTGAGCGCCGGCGGCGCGGTCTTCGTCTCCACCTTCGAGGCCCACGTCCAGGACCGCGTCCAGAACTGGCTCCACCCCCTCGCCCTCGTGAACGGCGGCGTCACCGAGACCGCCCAGACGATGTACGCCTTCGGCTCCGGCGGCCTCTTCGGATCGGGCCTGGGCCAGGGGTACTCACGGCTGATCGGCGGCATCGCGCCCAAGAGCGACTACATCCTCGCCACCGTCGGCGAGGAGCTCGGCCTCACCGGGCTGATGGCCGTCCTGCTGCTGTACGGCCTGCTCATCGAGCGCGGCGTACGCACGGCGCTGGCCGCCCGCGACCCCTTCGGCAAGCTGCTCGCGATCGGCCTGTCGGGCGCCTTCGCCCTCCAGGTCTTCGTCGTCGCCGGCGGCGTCACCGGCCTGATCCCGCTGACCGGTATGACCATGCCCTTCCTGGCGCAGGGCGGCTCGTCCGTCATCGCCAACTGGGCCCTGGTCGCCATCCTGCTGCGGATCAGCGACACCGCCAGAAGGCCCGCGCCCAGCCCCGCCCCGTCCCCCGACGCCGAACCGACCCAGGTGGTCCGAGTCCAGTGAACAAGCCCCTGCGCCGGGTCGCCGTCTTCTGCGGCCTCCTCGTCCTGGCCCTTCTCATCAGGGTCAACTACGTGCAGTTCGTCCAGGCCGACGAACTGAAGAACGACGCCCACAACCGCCGCGTCACGATCAACCAGTACGCCTCCCCACGCGGCGACATCATCGTCGGCGACAAGGCCATCACCGGGCACACCGAGACCACCGGCAGCGACTTCAAGTTCAAGGCGACCTTCAAGAACGGCGCCATGTGGGCCCCGGTCACCGGCTACGCCTCCCAGGCCTTCGGCACCAGCATGCTGGAAGGCGTCAATGACAAGATCCTCACCGGCGACGACGACCGGCTCTTCTTCCGCCGCACCATCGACATCCTGTCCGGCAAGGAGAAGCAGGGCGGCGACGTCGTCACCACCCTGAACAGTGCCGCCCAGAAGGCCGCCTTCGAAGGCCTCGGCGACAAGAAGGGCGCGGTCGCCGCGATCGACCCGCAGACCGGCGCCATCCTCGCGCTGGCCAGCACGCCCTCGTACGACCCCTCGACCTTCGCCGGCAACTCCAAGACCGACGAGAAGAACTGGGTCGCTCTCAAGAACGACAAGGACCAGCCCATGCTCAACCGGGCGCTCCGCCAGACCTACCCGCCGGGCTCCGCCTTCAAGGTCGTCACCGCGGCCGCCGCCCTGGAGAACGGCCTCTACAGCAGCATCGACGAGAAGACCGACTCCCCGGACCCGTACACGCTGCCGACGACCTCGACCAAGCTTCCGAACGAGGGCAACATCCCCTGCAAGAACGCCACGCTGCGGGTGGCCCTCCAGTACTCCTGCAACACGGTCTTCGGCCACATCGGCGCCCAGCTCGGCCGCGACACGATGCTGGCGGAGGCGAAGAAGTTCGGCTTCAACGACGAGCTCTTCGTCCCGATCCGCACCGCCACCAGCAACTTCTCCACCACCATGGACCAGCCCCAGACGGCTCTGTCGTCCATCGGCCAGTTCGAGACCGCCGCCACCCCGCTGCAGATGGCGATGGTCGCCTCGGCGATCGCCAACGACGGCAAGCTCATGAAGCCGTACATGGTCAAGGAGCTGCTGGACTCCAACGGCAAGGCCATCGAGCAGGCCTCCCCCCAGCAGTACAGCCAGCCGGTCAGCTCGGAGAACGCGGCGAAGCTCCAGCAGATGATGGAGACGGTCGTCACCTCCGGCACCGGCAAGAAGGGCCAGATCGACGGGGTCACGGTCGGCGGCAAGACCGGCACCGCGCAGAACGGCGTGAACAACGACAAGAGCCCGTACGCGTGGTTCATCTCCTACGCCAAGACCGACAGCGGCTCCCCGGTGGCGGTGGCCGTCGTGGTCGAGGACGGCCTCGCCAACCGCGGCGACATCACCGGTGGCGGTCTGGCCGCCCCCATCGCGAAGAAGGTCATGGAGGCCGTTCTGAACAAGTGACGCCGGTCACTCCGTACTGAGGTGGAGAGGCGTCCCGCGGACGTCGCGATACCGGTCGGATATCGGCTGCCGGTCAGGGCCAGGATCGGCGCAGCGCGACGGGTACGGTAGCCCCGAGCAGCCACACGGAGTTACACAGACGGTTGACGGTTGACGGTTAAGGAAGGGCAAGAGCTATGGATGAGCCGCGTCGCCTCGGCGGCCGGTACGAGCTGGGCTCGGTGCTCGGCCGTGGTGGCATGGCCGAGGTCTATATCGCGCATGACACCCGGCTCGGCCGCACGGTCGCCGTGAAGACGCTCCGGGTGGATCTCGCCCGCGACCCGTCCTTCCAGGCCAGGTTCCGCCGTGAAGCCCAATCTGCCGCATCCCTGAACCACCCGTCGATCGTCGCGGTCTACGACACCGGCGAGGACTACGTCGACGGGGTCTCCATCCCGTACATCGTCATGGAGTACGTCGACGGCTCCACCCTGCGCGAGCTGCTGCACAGCGGGCGCAAGCTGCTCGCCGAGCGCTCCCTGGAGATGACCAGCGGCATCCTGGCGGCCCTGGAGTACTCGCACCGCTCCGGGATCGTCCACCGTGACATCAAGCCGGCGAACGTCATGCTGACGCGCACCGGCCAGGTCAAGGTCATGGACTTCGGCATCGCCCGCGCCATGGGCGACTCCGGCATGACCATGACCCAGACCGCCGCCGTCATAGGGACCGCCCAGTACCTCTCTCCCGAGCAGGCCAAGGGCGAGCAGGTGGACGCGCGCAGCGACCTCTACTCGACCGGCTGCCTGCTGTACGAGCTGCTGACCGTCCGGCCGCCCTTCGTCGGCGACTCCCCGGTCGCGGTTGCGTACCAGCACGTACGCGAGGAGCCGCAGCCGCCCAGCGTGTACGACCCCGAGGTCACCCCCGAGATGGACGCCATCGTCCTCAAGGCCCTGACCAAGGACCCCGACTACCGCTACCAGTCGGCCGACGAGATGCGCCTCGACATCGAGGCCTGCCTCGACGGCCAGCCCGTCGCCGCCACCGCCTCGATGGGCGCCGTCGGCTACGGCGGCGGATACGGCGGCTACGGCGCCGACGCCCCCACCACCGCCCTGCCGCCCCAGCAGGACCCCGGCACCGCCATGCTCCCGCCGATGCGCGATGACGACGGCGGCTACGGCTACGACGAGCGCCCGGACCGGCGCCGGCAGCCGAAGAAGAACCACACCTCGACCATCCTGCTCGTCGTCGCGGGCATCCTGGTCCTGGTCGGCGCGATCTTCATGGGCAAGGCGCTGTTCTCGGGCAACAACTCGGGCGACGACAAGATCCCGATGGTCAACTTCGTCGGCCTGAGCAAGGCCGATGCCACCTCCCAGGCCACCAACGCCAGCATCACGATCGCCTGGGGCGACACGGTCTCCTGCGAGGACACGAACGTCAAGGTGAACCAGGTCTGCACCCAGGACCCGGCGTTCGCCTCCGGCGGCACCATCGCCAAGACGGACACGGTCACCCTCCACCTCTCCAAGGGTCTGCCGCAGGTCAACGTCCCCGACGTGACCAACAAGACGCAGGACGAGGCCACCAGCGAGTTGGAGGGCAAGGGCTTCAAGGTCGAGCCGAAGACCAAGGAGAGCACGACCGCCGACGCCGGCACGGTTCTGTCCCAGGACCCGAAGGGCGGCACGCAGGCGGACAAGGGTGCGACCATCACCATCACCGTCGCCGCCGAGCCCTCGAAGATCACGCTCCCGAACGTCATCAACACCAACGTCGACGACGCCAAGAAGCTGCTCTCCGGCAAGGGCTTCACCAACGTCCAGACGCAGGAGCAGTCCTCCACCTCAGCCCAGGGCACCGTGATCGGCCAGACCCCCGACGGCAACGCCGACTACAGCCCGGACACCCAGATCACCCTGACCGTATCCAGCGGCCAGCAGCAGACCGCGGTGCCCAATGTCTTCGGCAAGACGGTGTCGCAGGCCAGGGCGATCCTCTCGGCCAGCGGCTTCAACAACATCCAGTTCGCCAACGGCAGCTCCTCCGACGACAACGCCATCGTGACCAGCCAGGACCCGGCGGCCAACACCCCGGAGACCGACCCCGGCAGTGTCCCGATCACCCTCACCACCGTGGACAGCAACAACAACGGCGGCAACAACTTCATCGGCGGCAACAACGGCTAGTGCCACCCGGTGACAACGTGAAGGGGGCCGCGGACATCGTCCGCGGCCCCCCTTGCGTGTGCCTACGGCTGCGGGGCCTCGGCTGCGCGGGTGCCTCAGCCCAGTTCCTTGGGCGGCGTACGGTCCGCGTCGACCTTCTGCGTACGGACCAGCTCGGCCCAGACGATGTAGCGGTAGCGGGACGTGTAGACCGGCGTGCAGGTGGTCAGGGTTATGTAGCGGCCGGCCTTGGTCCTGCCGCTCTCCTGGGGGATCTGGTCGATGACCTTGACGTTGTACTTCGAGGTCTCGGGAAGGATCTTGTAGACCTTGTAGACGTACCAGTGGTCGCGGTCCTCGAAGACGACCGGGTCGCCGTTCCTGATCTTGTCGATGTTGTGGAACTTGGCGCCGTGGCCGTCGCGGTGGGCGGCGATGGTGAAGTTGCCGCTCTTCGCCCAGGGCATGGCGGACTCGACCGGGTCGGTGTAGTAGCCGGCGACGCCCTCGTTGAGCACCTCGGTGGAGGTGCCCTTCTTCACCAGGACCTCGTAGTCCTTGCCCATGGCGGGGACGTGGAGGAAGCCGATGCCGTCCTTGGTGTCGAGCTTGCCGGGGGTTTCGGGGGCGGCGGCCCAGTGGTCGCGGACGGTCGCCTCGGCCTTCCTGGCATGGCGGTCCGCTATGACATTGGTCCACCACAGGGAGTAGACGACGAAGAGGCCGAGGACGAGCCCGGCGGTGATGAGGAGTTCGCCGATGACACTGACCACCGTGGCGATCCGGCCGCGCGGGCGGCGCCGCGGCGGGGGCGCGATCCCGCTGTCCGGACCGTGACCGTGCTCCGTCGTCGTCACCGCTCTGCCCCGATCAGTGTGCGTGGGTCATTCGACCAGCGTCATTCGAGCAGCGCGTCGGGCTTGCCCTTGCTGCGCGGCCGTTCGTCGACCATCTTGCCCCACACGATCAGCCGGTACTTGCTGGTGAACTCCGGCGTACAGGTGGTGAGGGTGATGTAACGGCCGGCGGTGGTGAAGCCGGAGCCGGTCGGGATCGGCTTGATGACCGAGGTGTTGGAGGGCGGGGTGGAGGCGAGCGAGCTGGTGACCTCGTATGTGTAGTACTCGCTCTCGGTCTCGACGACGATCTTGTCGCCCTTGACCAGCTTGTTGATGTAGCGGAACGGTTCGCCATGGGTGTTGCGGTGGGCGGCGAGCGCGAAGTTGCCCGTCGTGTCCCAGGGCATGGCCGTTTCCTGCGCGCCGGAGTAGTGGCCGACCATGCCCTTGTCGAGGACCTTGCTCTTGCTGACGCCCTCGGCGATGGGGGCCTTCACGTCGAGCTTCGGGAGATAGATGATCGCGAAGCCCTGGCCGGCGGAGAAGGTGCCGGGGTCGCGGTCGGAGTCCGTGGCGCCGTCCCACTGCTTCTCAAGGTTCTTGGTGGCGCCGCCGGCCTCCTGGTGGGCGAGCACATTGGTCCACCACAGCTGGTAGGTGACGAAGAGCAGCATCAGCACGCCGACGGTGATGAACATCTCACCCATGATCCGGCTCGCGACGACCGCCGGGCTCTCCTTGGCCGCCTTCGCCGCCCTGCGCGCCTCCACCCGGGAGAGCGGCCGCCCGGCGGCCTCGCCTGCGAGCCCGCCTACGGCCTCTCCCGCGGCCTCCCCGGCGGGCCCTGACGGCTCCGTGGCGGCCTCCGGGGCCTCCGGGCCCCGTCGGGACCTGCCGCCCCTGCGAGCGGCCTCCTGGGCGGCTTTACGGCGCGCAGCGCGGCCGCCCTCGGGCGGGACGGCCGGGGCTTCGTACGGCTGCACCGAGGCTGGGCCCGGATCCGCCTCCACGTCCAGAACCGGCATCGCGGCGGTGTCACCGGGCGCACCGGACGCCCGGCGCCGGGCAGCGGCCCGGTCGGCTTCCGATATCGGGTGACGGGGCATGGCCCGCGCGCCCGCCGGGGGCTGGGACGGGTCGTACGCGGGCTGCGCAGGCGGCTGCGCGGGTGGCGGCGTCTCGTGCTGCGGCGTCTCGTGCTGCGGGCGGAACCAGGGCGAACCCTCCTGCGGGTCCTCTGGGCTCTGCGGGGCTTGCGCGTCCTGCGCATGCGGCGCAGACGGCGTCCGGGGCGCCGCTCCCTGCCCCGGCAGGGGATCGCTCAGCGGGTCGGCCAACTGCTCGACCGCGGCGGCGAATTCGGCGGTGGTTTCGCCGACGTGACGGCCGTCCGCCGTCACGTCACACCCCGGCCTTGCCGACCACGGGCGCGAGGCCCGCAGAGCGCCCGACCGCGTCCGGATCACCGCATTCCGCGAGCCAGTTGGCGAGCATGCGATGGCCCCATTCGGTGAGCACTGACTCGGGATGGAACTGGACGCCCTCGACGCGGGCCGTGCGGTGCCGCAGGCCCATGATGATGCCGCTGTCCGTCCAGGCGGTCACCAGCAGCTCCTCGGGCACCGTGTCCCGCTCGACGGCCAGCGAGTGATAGCGGGTCGCGGTGAAGGGCGAGGGCAGCCCGGCGAAGACCCCGGCGCCCTCATGCGTGACCAGCGAGGTCTTGCCGTGCAGCAGCTCCGGCGCCCGGTCCACCACGCCGCCGTAGGCGACCGCCATGGACTGCAGGCCGAGGCAGACGCCGAAGACCGGGACATCGGTCGCCGCGCAGTGCCGGACCATGTCGACGCAGATCCCGGCCTCCTCGGGCGTGCCCGGGCCGGGAGAGAGCAGGACGCCGTCAAATCCGTCCTGCGCATGCGCCAGTTCCACCCGGTCGTTGCGCAGCACCTCGCACTCGGCGCCGAGCTGGTAGAGGTACTGGACCAGGTTGAAGACGAAGCTGTCGTAGTTGTCCACCACGAGAATGCGTGCGGTGCGTGCGGTCATGAGACGGCTGCCATCCCCTCGTCGACCGTCACGTCGTTGAACGGAAGCAGTGGCTCCGCCCACGGGAAAACGTACTGGAAGAGCACGTATATGACGGCCAGAACGAGCACAAGCGAAAGCAACGACCTCACCCAGGCGTTGCCCGGCAGATGCCGCCAGATCCAGCCGTACATGCGATGTGCTGCCCTTCTCGTCCCGCCCTTGTCCCGCCGTCACGGGTTCCCGGCCCAAGATTAGCCGGACAAGCCGGCCGGCATACCGTCCTCAACGGGCCGGGTGGCCTTCAGGTGCCCCCAGACGATCAGCCGGTGGCTGTGGCCCCACTCGGGGTCACAGGTGGTCAGCGTCAGATACCGCCCGGCCGTGCGGAAGCCGGACTTCTCCGGCACCGGGTCGATGACGGCCACGTCGGTCGGGACGGTCCGGTAGGGCCCTCGGTCGATCACGTACGTGTACCAGGTGGTGCCGTCGGTCAGGAAGACCTTGTCGCCCTTGCGCAGGTCGGGAAAGTCCTTGAAGGGGTCGCCGTAGGTGCGGCGGTGGCCGGCGACCGCGAAGTTGCCCGTCGCGCCGAGGCGGGTGGTGCCAGCGTAGTGGCCGAGGCCGCGCTTGAGAGTGCCGGTCGCGGTGCCCTGGAGGACGGGCTTGTGCCAGCCGTGGCCAAGGCGGGGGATGTACATGACGGCGAAGGCGGTGCCGTCGCGGTAGGCGGGCGGCGCGGGCGCGGCGGCCCTGGAAGGTGACGCGGCCGGGGAGGCGGTCGCCACGGGCCGGGACGTCCACTGGTTCTGGAGGCGGGCCACCTCGTGGTCCATGGAGCTGTCGGCCCGTACGCCGGTCCAGTACAGGACGTAGACGACGAACAGCACGATGACCGCGCCGACGGTAATGAACAGCTCGCTGAGCGTCCGCACCAGCAGGCGCACCGGTCATCGCCCCCCGCTCGTCACCCCGTCACCCCACGGCTTTGGCGTAATGCAGATCCACTGTGCCGGAGTAGCCGGGCAGAGTCACCCGCCTGTCGTCCTCGACTTTCCAGCCGAGGCCGTAGGCGTTGACGTACTGGAGGTAGTTCTGGATGGCGGGGCTGGCGTCCAGGGCCTTGTGGAGCTTGTCCGGGTCACCCACAGCGGTGATCCTGTAGGGCGGCGAGTAGACGCGGCCCTGGAGGATCAGGGTGTTGCCGACACAGCGCACCGCGCTGGTGGAGATAAGCCGCTGGTCCATGACCTGGATGCCGGTCGCGCCGCCCGCCCACAGCGCGTTGACCACGGCCTGCAGGTCCTGCTGGTGGATGACCAGGTCATTGGGCTGCGGGTCGGGCACCCCGGGGACCAGCGGGGTGGCATCGGCCGGGGCGTCGTTGAGGGTGACGCTGACCGAGGGACCGGTGAGCTTCTTGGTGCCGGCCGCCTCACCGAGCGCGTCCAGCCGCTTGCGGGTCGCGTCGCTGACGCCGCTGTCGGCGTGGGCGAGCTGGTCCACGTCGCCGCGTACACCCGACAGCTCGCTCTCCAGCTGCGCGTTCTGCTCGCTCTTCTCCTGGATCCGGTCCGAGAGCCGCAGCAGCGGGGCGTCGGTGCGGATGTCCACGCCCTTCGCGGTGTCGAAGCTCATCCAGAAGATCAGTCCGGCGAGCGCGAAGATGCCCGCGCTGAGCGTGCGAAGTGTCACAGAACGGACAGAAAGTCGGGCGGGGGAGACGTCGCCTGATTCGCTCACCTAGCCTTATCTCCTTCCAACCCGAGGAAGCACTACGCTAACGGACACCGGCAGCGGTAGTGGCTATCGTTTCTTCCCCCCGCCCGGCCCCAAGATCAACATCACCCGCGCGGTTACGCAGCGCATCGACAGGAGAGTCCCTCGTGCCGAAGTCACGGATCCGCAAGAAGGCCGACTTCACCCCGCCACCGTCGAAGACGACCGCCATAAAGCTGAAGTCCGGCCGCGGCTATGTCGCGCCGCTGATGCTGGCGCTCTTCCTCGTCGGCCTGGCCTGGATCGTCGTCTTCTACGTGTCGGCCACCAAGCTGCCGATCGAGACGCTGGGCAACTGGAACATCGTCGTCGGCTTCGGCTTCATCGCGGGCGGGTTCGTCGTCTCGACGCAGTGGAAGTAGCCGGAAGCGGTGGGATGCGGCCGGGTTATCCACAGGCTCATCCACACTGTTGAAAAGGTCGGAAGATCTGTGGATAACCAGTACCGGGTTGACGCCGGTGTGACCGGTGGTCCGTTGTACGGGCCACCGGTTATCGGTTGATCTTGCAGGTAGACACCCGTGGACACCAAGGTCCGGACGCCCTGTGCACATCATGCACAGGGCAGCTTGTTCTCTGTGGATAACGTCAGATCAACGCCACCGGTTACGGGTCTCAGCCGCTGATCCGGGACACCGCGACCGCCGACACCGCGATCACCGCCACCAGCACCGCCACGCAGGTCCCCCACTGCACCTGACGCCGCCGCTCACGGGGTGCGTACGCCATCCCTATGGCCACCAGGACGCCGGTCACCAGGCCGCCGATGTGGCCCTGCCAGCTGATGTTGGACCAGGTGAAGGTGAAGAGCAGGTTCAGCCCGAGCAGCATCAGCACGGGCCGCATGTCCTGCCGCAGCCGCTTCACGAACACCGCGGTCGCCCCGAAGAGGCCGAAGATCGCACCGGAGGCACCCAGCGTCAGCGCGTTGGGCGCCAGCAGCAGCACCAGCGCACTGCCGCCGAGGCCGGAGAGCAGATAGAGCGCGAGATAGCGGGCCCGCCCGAGCACGGCCTCCAGCGGCGCCCCGATCCACCACAGGGCGAGCATGTTGAAGCCGATGTGCGCGAACTCCTCGTGCAGGAAGACCGAGGTGATCATCCGGTACCACTGGCCGGGGTGGTTGGCCCCGACACCGCAGTGCACGACCCCCTGGGCGGTCCCGTTGTCGAAGCGGAAGCAGGGCCCGAACAGCCCCAGGTCGTTCACGAGGTCCTTGTTCGCGAGCACGGCCAGGAAGATCGCGAGATTCAGCCCGATGAGGATCTTGGTGACCAGCCGCTGGTCACCCGCGATGGTGCCGCCCGCGACCGTACGCGGCTGAGGAGCCGTACGGCCGGCCTCCCGCACGCACTCCGGGCACTGGAAGCCCACCGAGGCGCTGACCATGCAGTCAGGGCAGATCGGCCGCTCGCAGCGCGTGCACCGGATGCCGGTCTCCCGGTCCGGGTGGCGGTAGCAGCAGACCGTCTGATCCATCATGTCCTGGCCTTTCACAAAGACTCGCCCCGCCCGTCATACGCGCGGGCGGGGCTGTTCGGTTCCCGTCGAGCGGCGGGAGAGGTTCTAGCGGCGCTCGACCACCACGGACTCGATGACCACGTCCTCCAGCGGACGCTCGGTCCGGGGGTTGATCGGGGTGCTGATGATGGCGTCCACGACCTTCTGGCTGGCCGGGTCGGCGACCTCGCCGAAGATGGTGTGCTTGCGGGTCAGCCAGGTGGTGGGGGAGACCGTGATGAAGAACTGCGAGCCGTTGGTGCCCGGGCCGGCGTTGGCCATGGCCAGCAGGTACGGCTTGTTGAAGCTGAGGTCCGGGTGGAACTCGTCGGCGAACTTGTACCCCGGGTCTCCGGTGCCGTTTCCCAGCGGGTCGCCGCCCTGGATCATGAAGCCGGAGAGCACCCGGTGGAAGACCGTGCCGTCGTACAGCTTCTCGTGGGAGGGCTTCCCGGTCCTGGGATCGGTCCACTCGCGGGTGCCCTCGGCGAGCTCGACGAAGTTCTTGACCGTCCTGGGGGCGTGATCCTTGAAGAGCCGGATCACGATGTCCCCATGGCTGGTCCTCAGGGTGGCGTAGAGCTGCTCGGCCACTATCTACCTTCCTTAAGCCCGCACTGACAGGGGCAAATCCTCGCACGGCCCGCCTTCCCAGGAGTAACCATCGCGCGGAAGGCCACTTACGTGGCATCGTCGACAGAAGGCCCCCTTGCCCCGCATTGCCACGTACTTGCCCCGCCTTGACCCGTATGCCCGCGCGCGAATGCCGGATGTGCCGCCTGCAGGCATGATTTCAAACCGGGTGGAAAGGCGATTAACCGTACGCCACCGAGGAGGAGGTTCTCGTGACCCGCATCGAAAGCGTGCGCCACGCAGCCGACAGGACGAAGGACAGCGTGCGGCACGCCGCGGACGTGGTGGCGCCATACGCGAGCACGGCCAAGGACAGCGCCGTGCACTACGCGGACGAGGCCCGGCAGCGGCTGGCACCCAAGGTGTCCTCCGCCGCCCAGCAGGCCAGGGCGACCGCCCGCACACAGTACGACGCGCACCTGGCAGCGCGCGTCGACCAGGCCCGGGCCCAGGCCGTCGCCGCGGTCCCGCCCGGGGTTCAGGATGCCGTGGGCACAGCGGCCCAGCGCACCCGTGAGACCGCCCGGCAGGCCGCCGACTACGCCGCTCCGCGGGTCGAACAGGCCGTGGCCCAGGTCCGCGCCGCCGCGGGCCCGGCCAAGGACGAGGCGGTCACCAGGAGCGCGGCCGCGGTTGCTGCGCTGCGCAGCCATGTCACGGCCGGCGACATCGAGAAACTCGACCGCCGGCTCGCCCGCCGGGCCCGCAACGGCCGCATCGCCAAGCGGATCGCCGTGCTCGGCATCATCGGCGGCGCCGGCTTCGCCGCCTGGCGCTGGTGGAGCAGGCAGACCAACCCCGACTGGCTGGTCGAGCCCGCCCCCGCCACCGAGGTCTCCGACGCCGACCGCTCCCTCACCCAGGTCGACGGCTCCCCCGTCGACGCCCTCGACCCCGAGGTCCAGGCCAAACAGGCCGAGGCCGACGCGGCGGCGGAACGCCGCAACGGGAGCGGCCGCAACGGCGGCGAGACGTATCCATAGAGTCCGTGGAGTCCATGGAGTCCATAGCGAGAGTGCAGAGAGCTGCCCCGCGCCTCACAGCGCGGGGCAGCTCTCGTACCTCCGTGCGGTCAGGCCGCCACCGGCTCCGGCTCCGGCACCTCGATGACCGCCGGAACCGACCGCAGCGTGAAGAGCGCTACCACCGCACCGACCGCGATCAGGCCCGCGCCCACCATCGTCGTCACCTCAACGGCGTGGCAGAAGGCCGCGTACGCCGCATCCGCCACCCCCAGCCCGCCGGCAGCCGCCCCGCTCACCGACTCCCGGGCCCCGTGGGCCGCCCCGGCCGCAGTCCCCGCAGGCAGGTGCAGCGCGCCCCGGTAGACCGCCGTGAGCACGGATCCGAGCACCGCGATACCGAGCGCCCCGCCGAGCTCCATCGCGGTCTCGGAGATCGCCGCGGCGGCGCCCGTGCGCTCCTTGGGCGCGCTGGCCAGGATCGTGTCCGAGGTGACCGCCATGATCAGGATGATGCCCATGCCGTTGACGACCAGCGGCGCGAGGATCTCCGTCCAGTAGCCGGAGTCCGGCGTGCTCACCTGGCCCAGAACGGCCGTGCTGACCGACAGCAGCGCCAGCCCGAGGGCGACCACCTTCGCGCGGCCGATCCGGGGAATCAGCACCGAGGCCAGCGGGGCCGCGAAGGCCGCCGCCAGCGGGCCGGGGAGCAGGGCCAGGCCCGCCATCAACGGCGACCAGCCGCGTACGACCTGGAAGTAGAGCGAGAAGGCCAGCGACAGGGTGGAGGAGGCGAAGATCATCACCAGGTTGGAGCCCACCGCCCCGCTGAAGGCCGGGTTGCGGAACAGTCGCAGGTCGAGCAGCGGCTGTGCCACCCGGGTCTGGCGGCGGCCGAAGAGCAGCAGCGCGGCCACGCCGACGGCCGCGGCGGCCCACACCTGGCCCTCGTCGAAGCCGTCCCGGGCGCCGGTCTTGATCGCGTAGATCACACCGAGCAGGCCCACGACCGACAGCGGCACGCTCGCCCAGTCCAGCCGTCCCGGCTTCGGGTTGCGCCACTCGGGCAGCACCACAGCGCCCGCGACCAGCACGACCACCATCACCGGGACGTTGATCAGGAAGACCGAGCCCCACCAGAAGTGGTCCAGCAGCAGCCCGCCGACCACCGGGCCCAGCGCGAAGCTGGCGGCTCCGAGGCCTCCGCTGAGGCCCATGGCGGTGGTGCGCTCCCTGGGGTCGGTGAAGGCGTGCCGCACGATCGACATCGTGGACGGCATGATCATCGCCCCGGCCAGGCCGAGCAGCGCCCGCCCGGCGATCAGCGTCTCCGGGCTGCCGGCGTACGAGGTGAGCAGCGAGGCCGTCCCGAAGGCCGCGGCCCCGATCATCGCCATCCGCTTGCCGCCGAAGCGGTCGCCCAGGTTGCCCATGACCACGAGCAGGGCGCCCATCACGAAGCCGTAGACATCGGAGATCCACAGGATCTCGGTGCTGGACGGCTGCAGGTCCTTCACCAGCGAGGGGATGGCGTAGTTCAGGACGCTGTTGTCGATGCCGAGCAGCATTCCGGCCAGGCAGCACACCACCAGCGCCGCCCAGCGGCGGGGGGTCAGGTTCGCAGTTTCATTCGCGGTTTCATTCGCGGTCTCATCGGTCGTCTTCGTCATGCCGCTCACGGTGCGCGCGGGCGCTGACCGGCCGCGTACCGCCCACTGACCGGCGTCCACCGGCGCTCACCGGCGTCTACAGCGGGTCGGTCAGCGCCCTCAGCGCCTGTTCCCGGCTCAGCTGCGAGCCGCGCTCGAAGGCCGCCTCGTACGCCGCCGTGCCGAGGGCGGCGAGCGCCCCGGCCGCCGTACGCTCCGCGCCGGAGTCGGAGAGCCGGTCGCTGCCACGCAGCGTCCGGCACATGCCCAGCAGCTCGGCGGCCCGTTCGGGGCCGCCTTCGAGCAGGGCCAGCCCGGCGAAGGTCTCGGCGGCGACGGCACCGGGCAGCGGCAGATGGCGGGCGTGGTCGAGGACGACCGCCTCGCGGTAGTACGCGCGGGCCGCCACCGCGTCGCCCCGGGCGACGGCCGTGCGGATGAGGGCCCCGAACACGGCCACGCGGGTGCCGTTGCTGGAGAAGTAGCCGGCCGGGCAGTCGGCGAGCGCCCGTTCGCCCAGCCGCCACGCCTCGGGCAGGTCGCCGCGCAGCCGGGCGGACTCCGCGAGCACCATGTGGGCGCGGGCCGCGAACTCCGGGGCCCCGGCCCGGCGGGCGAGTTCTGCGGCCCGAAGGCAGTCGGCGCGGGCCTCCTCGTGCCGGCCGGCCCGTATGAGGAACGCGGCTCGCTGGCTGAGCAGTTCGGCGGTGTCCTGGACGGCGTCCATCTCATCGGCGAGGGCCAGCGCCTCGTCGGTGATGGCGATGGCCCGCTCGGCGTCGCCGCGGTGGTCGGCGGCCTCGGACAGCACGCTCAGGGACGTGATCATCCCCCAGCGGTCACCGAGCCGCCGGAACGCCGTGAGCGCCTCCCCGCACTCGCGCTCGGCGGCGTCGACGTCGAGCTCCACCATCCACATCTGGAAGCAGGCGCCGATCCGGGCCAGGGCCCGAAGCCACGGATCGTCCTCCTCGGCCAGGAAGGCGTCCAGCAGCGCGTACGCCCCCTCCGTGTCCTCCGGGACGCCCGCGAAGGGCGCCCAGATGACCGTCAGGGCCGGGTACCTGCGCGAGATCCGGCCTATCCCGTTGACGATCACCTCGGCCGCCGCGACATGCTCGGCCAGCATCGCCGAGTCCGGCAGGTCGGACACCCCCGCCAGTACGCCGAGGACGTACTCCTCCTCCAGCCCCTCCGGCGCCTTCGCACCGAGCGCGGCCAGCACCTGCCGGGCCGAGGCCGCGCCTTCGTAGCGCAGGCCGCGCAGCAGCCAGTACGAGGACAGGGCCGCGATCACCTGTAGGGCTGTGCCGGTGTCGCCTGCGGCCGCGGCGCGGCGCAGCACCGCGTGCAGGTTGTCGTGGTCGGCCGCGAGCACCCGCAGCCAGTGCACCTGTTCGGCCCGCCACATGTACCGCTCCGCCGACCGGGCCAGCCCGATGAAGTACTCGGCGTGCGCGCGGCGCAGCGCCTCGGTCTCAGCGGCCTCGCCGAGCCGTTCGCCGCCGTAGGCCCGGATGGTCTCCAGCAGCCGGTAGCGAAGCGGGCCGCCGCCGGCCGGGCCGTCCGGGCGGTAGGCAACGACCAGGGACTTCTCCACGAGGGAGTCGATGAGGTCGAGTACCTCGTCGGCCTCGACCGCGTCACCGTCGGCGCAGACCGCCTCCGCGGCCGCGAGCGTCCAGCCGCCCGCGAAGACCGAGGCCCGGCGCAGCACGGTCCGCTCGCTGTCCGCCAGGAGGTCCCAGCTCCAGTCCACGACTCCGCGCAGTGTCTGCTGCCGGGGCTGGGCGGTGCGGCTTCCGCGTGACAGCAGCCGGAAGCGGTCGTCGGCGCTGATCCGGGCGGCGATCTCGGTCGCGGTCAGCGAGCGCAGCCGGGCGGCGGCCAGCTCGATCGCCAGTGGCATCCCGTCGAGGGCCGCGCAGATGACCCGTACCGCCTCGCTCTCCGCCGCCGGGTCGAAGTCCGGGCTCACGGCCGCCGCGCGCTCGGCGAAGAGCTGGGCGGCGGTGACCCCGGGCAGCGGCTCCAGCGGGCAGAGGGTCTCGCCGGTGATGCCCAGCGCCTCGCGGCTGGTGGCGAGGATCCGGACCCGCGCACACCCCGCGAGCAGCCCGGCCGCGAGCCGGGCGGCGTCGGAGACCAGATGCTCGCAGTTGTCCAGCACCAGCAGCAGTTCACGGTCGGCGAGCGCGGCCAGCAGCCGGGCCAGGGGATCGGGCGCGGCAGCGTCATGGCCGCTCGCCCCAGGTGCCGGGCGCAGTCCCGACTCGCGCAGCCCCAGCGCCCAGGCCACCGCCTGTGGCACGTCCCCGCCGTCGGTCAGCGCGGACAGAT
The DNA here is from genome assembly GCF_045040445.1 of Streptomyces sp. NBC_01537. Classification (NCBI taxonomy): domain Bacteria; kingdom Bacillati; phylum Actinomycetota; class Actinomycetes; order Kitasatosporales; family Streptomycetaceae; genus Streptomyces; species Streptomyces sp. NBC_01537. The sequence goes on from NZ_CP109392.1 coordinate 4,871,421, forward strand.
CGACGAAGCACACCTCCCCCGGGTGCCGGGCGCCCGCCTCGACGGCGGTGCGGGTCTTCCCGGCGCCACCGGGGCCGAGCAGCGTGACCAGCCGGACCCGGCCGAGCAGCGATCCGATCCGTGCCAGTTCCCCGTCGCGGCCGACGAAGCTGGTCAGCTGGGCGGGCAGCGGATGCCAGCCAGGTGATGTTTCACGTGAAACATCCGTTGAAGCAGCCGTTTCACGTGAAACCACCGGCCCCGGATCCCCGCGCAGCACCGCCAGATGCGCCTCGGCCAGCTCCCGCCCCGGATCCGCACCGAGCGCCTCGGCCAGCTCCCGCCGCGCCTCCTCGTACACCTGCAGCGCCTCGGACTGCCGCCCGCAGCTGTACAGCGCCCGCATCAGCTGCGCCCGCAGCCGCTCCCGCAGCGGATAGGCCACCACCAGCTCGCGCAGCTCCGCGACCAGTTCCAGGTGCCGGTGCGCGTCCAGAGCCAGCTCCGCCGCGATCCGGTCCTCCACCGCCGCGATCCGCAGCTCCTCCAGCCGGGTCACCTGCGGCTCCGCGAACGGCGCATAGCCCACATCGGCCAGCGCCGAGCCCCGCCACAGCGCGAGGGCTTCCCTCAACATCCCGGCCGCACGCGCCGGTTCGCCGCCCGCAAGCGCGTCCCGGCCCTGCGCGGCAAGCCGCTCGAAGCGGTGCACGTCGACATCGCCGGCATCGATCGCGAGCCGGTAACCGGCGGGGTGGTTCTCGATGGGCACCCGCAGCGCCGATCGCAGCCGCGACACCTGCGACTGCAGCGCGTTGGCGACCCCGGCCGGCGGGTCCTCGCCGTACAGCCCGTCGATCAGCCGCTCGACGGTGATGATCCGCCCGGCCTCCAGCAGCAGCATGGCCAGCAGCGCACGCCGCGCCGGCCCGCCCACGGCAGCCGGGCTCCCGTCAGCCAGCCGCGCCCGCGTCTCCCCCAGGATGCCGAACCGCACGTCGTTGATTGTGTCCCACCCCCGCCGGCCCCGTACGCAGATCAGCGCGGGCCGCTGGTGCGGCCCGCGCTGATCGGGGTTGTGGAGCCTAGGGGAGTCGAACCCCTGACATCTGCCATGCAAAGACAGCGCTCTACCAACTGAGCTAAGGCCCCGTGCCGCAGACCAGGGTACCGGTTGCGGAGGTGGACACCGACCGAGTATCCGGGTCCGTAGGATGGTTTGCAACATTCGCAGCCGCAAAGCAGAGCCGCCGGGAGCGCGTATGGACACATCGCCGCAGGACGCCACCGCCCGTGCGCAGGAACTGCAGCGCGGCTGGTACGGGGAGCCGCTGGGGGATCTGTTCCGGCGGCTGATCGGCGATCTGGGGCTCAATCAGTCGCGGCTGGCCGGCGTACTGGGGCTGTCGGCGCCGATGCTGTCGCAGCTGATGAGCGGGCAGCGGGCAAAGATCGGCAACCCGGCGGTGGCGCAGCGGGTGCAGGCGCTGCAGGAACTGGCCGCGCACGTCGCCGAGGGGGTCACCACGCATGCGCAGGCGGCGGCCCGTATGGAGGAGATCCGGCACTCGGAGGGATCCTCGCTGCTCAACACCACGCAGAGCACCTCCTCGGGCGAGCGGCTGCCGCCCGCGCGGCGGGTCGTACGGGAGATCCAGTCGCTGCTGCGCTCGGTCGCCTCCGCCGAGGAGATCACCGAAGCCGCCGCCACCCTCGCCCCGGGCCACCCCCAACTGGCAGAGTTCCTCCGTGTGTACGGCGCCGGGCGCACCGATGACGCGGTGACCCACTTCGAAGCGCACCAGGACTGAGACTTCAGTACGGCCGAGGCACGGAACAGGGGGCGGGACGCAGACCATGGGCGAGGTCTTCGCGGGCCGGTACGAGCTGGTGGACCCGATCGGGCGGGGCGGCGCGGGCGCGGTGTGGCGCGCCTGGGACCGGCGTCGCGGACGCTATGTCGCGGCCAAGGTGCTGCTGCAGAGCGACGCCCACTCCCTGCTGCGCTTCGTGCGCGAGCAGGCGCTGCGCATCGACCACCCCCATGTCCTGGCGCCCGCCAGCTGGGCGGCCGACGACGACAAGGTGCTCTTCACCATGGAACTGGTGCGCGGCGGCTCGCTGTCGCACGTCATCGGGGACTACGGCCCGCTTCCGCCGCGCTATGTGTGCGTGCTCCTGGACCAGTTGCTGTCCGGGCTGACCGCCGTGCACGCCGAGGGGGTGGTGCACCGGGACATCAAGCCCGCCAACATCCTCCTGGAGGCCACCGGCGCCGGACAGCCGCACCTGCGCCTGTCGGACTTCGGCATCGCCATGCGCAAGGGCGAGCCGCGGCTCACCGACACCAACTACGTGGTCGGCACGCCCGGTTACTTCGCCCCGGAGCAGATGCTCGGCGCGGAGCCGGACTTCCCCGCCGACCTGTACGCCGGCGGGCTGGTCGCCCTGTATCTGCTCAGCGGCAAGAAGCCCGACCAGCAGGGCATCTTCGCGATGTACGAGCACGGCACCCCCCGCGCCCCGGTGGGCGTGCCCGAGCCTTTGTGGCAGGTGATCGGCACGCTGCTGCAGCCGGACCCGGACGCCCGCTTCCGTACGGCGACAGGCGCACGCAAGGCCCTCGCCGCGGCCCTGGAGCTGCTGCCCGAGCCGGGCATCGACGAGGAGCCGGTCGAGGTCTTCGACCAGATCGGCCCGCTGCCCGAGGGCTTCGGGCCGACGGGGCCAGCGGGGCCGGCCGACCCGGCTCCTGTGCCCTCCGCCGGGGAGACCAGCGGTTTCCGCCTCGCCCCGCCGCTGCCCGTCCCCGAGCGGCCGACCACTCCGCCGACCCAGGCGCCCGCCACCCCGCCGGGCACCCGCCCCTACACCCCGCAACCGCTGCCGACGCAGGTGCCGGTGCCGCAGCCGCAGCCGGTGCCCGCGCATGCGCATGCGCGTGCGGCAGCCCTGCCCGCACGACGCCCCGGCCCTCCCGTCAAGCTGGTCGTGCCGATCCTGACCATCGCCGCGCTGTGCTTCGCCTTCGGCATCTGGGCGCTGACCGGCGGAGCTACCTGACCGCGTCCACCGACCGCCGCCGGGCGGACACCGTCCACACGGCCAGCGACAGCACCAGCACCGTGCCGGCCCCCAGCGCCGCGAAGCCCGCCAGCCGCAGCGCGGATCCGCCCCCCGCGACACCGCCGTCGCCATCGCCCGCGCTCAGGGGGCTGTCCGCGCCGCCTATGTACGCCGGACCCGCCACCGCGCTGCCCTTGACGCCGATCCGCAGCGTGAAGCTCACCTTGCCGTCGATGAAGCCGGCCACGGCGGGGCTGAGCGTTATCTCCAGGTAGTACCTGCCGGAGAAGCGCATCGCGCTGATCGAGTCGGTGGTGTTGAAGCGGTTGGCGTACAGCGCCGGGGCGGTGCCCAGCGCGACCTCGGCCGGGTCGCCGTCGTAGGAGGCCGAGTCGTCGGTGACGGCCCCGCGCGCGGGGTTGTAGAGGTCCAGCTGTATGCCGCTGGAGGCGAAGGTGCCGGTCGCGCCTTCCTTCGGCTCGGTGTTGCCGAACTCGGCCGTGGTGAAGAGCTGCTGCCCCCAGTCGACCGGCACCTCGTAGAACAGCGTCTGCCCGGGGAGGATCCGGTCCGTGTAGACACCGGCCCCCAGCTCGGTGGCGTCGTTGAAGCCCGTGCCGCCGGTGACGGTCTTGGCCGAGCCGCTGGGCGGCACAGGGGTGCCCGAGCTCCAACTGCTGGGCGAGGGCGCTGTGGTGGCCCCGTGCTCGACCCCCGGCTCCAGGACGAAGCGGATCTCTATCGGCCAGTCGCCCGGGTCGGAGGTCGCGGCGCTGTCCCGTTCCACCAGAAAGAGATAGTGCCCGGCCTTCTGGCAGGACCTGTCATTGACGATCCGGCGGGAGGCGTAGGCCGCGATCGGCCGGGCGGCCTCGGCGGACCCGAAGGAGGCGTCGCCGCCCAGGCTGCAGGAGTTGCCGTCGGTGTCCTGCAGCGACACCGAGATGCCGTCGGAGTATCCGACCGTGGTGTCTGCTCTGGGCGCGGCCACCGCCGAGATGAAGGCGCTGGAGCTGTCGTCCAGGTCCACGCCGTAGTACTTCCGGTCGCCCACGCCGATGGTGTCGGTGTAGATGCCCGGTTTGACGGTCGGGGCGTCGGTGCTGCCCGCCGTGCCCGTCACCGCCGTGCCGGCGGTCTTGTACGACGGGATGCCCGAGGTGTCCGCGAGCGCGGCGCCCGCCGGCCCGGCGAACGCTGCCAGAGCGGCCGCCATCACCACCAAGGCAGGCCGTAGGGCCCGGGCGCCGAATCCTGTCCGGGCAGCACCCGGTTCCTCACGCATCACGCCCCGCCGCCCCTCGTCCTCCGGCCGTCCTGCGCCGCACCGCCGCCGTCACGGCCACGCCCACGAGGGCCACCGCCCCGCCCGCACCTGCCGCGATCATGTCGCTTCCGGTCACGAATCCTCCCCCGTCGCCCACCGCCGTGTCCCCCGTCTTCACCGAATCGCCCACCGCGGAGGCGCTGCTGCCGCTGCCGGCACTCCCGCTCGCCGCCGGCGCCGCCCTGTACTGCGGCCCGGCCAGCTCCGTCCCCGTCACATTCACCCGCAGCACCACCCCCACCGCCGCGTTCTCCGCGAGCCGCGCCGCCCCCGGGCCCAGCGACACGGCGATGTAGTAGTCGCCCGCGCTGTGCACCGCCGGGGCCGCGCCCGCGACGACCCAGCGGTTTGTCCACGTCACAGCAACCGTACCGAGCCCCACTGACAACGGCTTCCCGAAGTAGCTCCGCTGCTCGGAGGAGCCCGAGGCGTCGCGCACCGGCAGCCGCTGCGGCGCGTAGGCCCGGGTCCGTACGAACGACCAGTCAGCCGTCGAAGTCCCCGCCACCACCGGCTCGTTGGCGAACTCGGCGGTGTAGCTCAGCCGCTGCCCCCAGCCCACCCGCACTTTGTAGAAGAGGGTCTGCGCGGGCAGCAGCCTGTCCCGCCACACGCCCTTGGCGACCCTGCGGGCGTCGTTGAAGCCCGTGCCGCCCTCCACATCCGCCGGCTCGCCCACAACAGCCGCCGGGGCCTGCCCGTAGACCGTCTCGGCCGGCGCCGGGGTCGCCCCGGCCGCCAGCACCGGCTCGGCTCCGTACCGCAGCTCCAGCGTCCAGCGGCCCCGGTCCGAGCCTGCGTCACTCGTGCGGTGGACGGACAGCAGATAGCGCCCCGCCTTGTCGCACGTCCCGCTGCCCTTGGCGCTGGGCACCCGGCTCACGGCCGTGCTGAGCACCATCGCGCCCTCGTCCTGCCCGAAGTGGTCGTACGAGCTGTCGCAGGTGTACGCATAGCCGCCCGAGCCGGCCGCCGTCTGCAGCTTCAGCTCGATCCCGTCCCGGTAGGCCACCCCGGCCCCCGCCGACGGCACCGCCGTCACCGCCAGATCGGCCGCCGACCCACTGTCCAGCCCCGGCGCGTACCACCGGGTCTCCCCGGGTCCGATGCTGTCCACGTACTGTCCCGCGCCCAGCCCGGCCGCCTGCTTCGCGCTGGCGCCGCCCCGCACAGCTTCGCCCTCGACCCGGTACGCGTCCGCGCTCAGCCGCGAGGCCCGCTCCAACTGCCGCGCCAGGGCAGCCGCGTCAGGTGCGTCGTAGTAGGCGCCGTGGCCGGCTCCCGCGATGCACTCCAGCTGCGTACGGGCCTTGCCGCGCACCTGGAAGCCGACCGTGTCGATGCGCAGGTCGATCCCGTCGCCCGCGAGCTCCTTCGCGACCTCGCACGGCTCGGGGTCGCCGCAGTTGTCCTCGCCGTCCGACACCAGCAGCACCGTCCCCCGGCCGCCCTCCGGCAGATCTGCGGCCGCCTTGCGCAGCGAGAGCCCGATGGGGGTGTCCCCCTTGGGCTCGACCGCCGCCACCGCCGCCTTCATCGCGGCCCGGTCCAGCGCGTGTACGGGTTCCACCAGCGAGGTGTCGTCACAGCCGTGCGTCTTCCCGGCTCCGTACACCCGCAGCCCCGTCGGATAGCCGTCCGGCAGCGTGTCCACCACGTCGTTGACGGCCTTCCTGGCGGCCGTCATGCGCGCGCCGGCCATCGACCCGGAGGAATCCAGCACCATGATGAGGCTGTCCTGCGAAGTTCCGGCCGCATGCGCAGGAGGGGCCGCACCGGCGATCACCGCCAGCAGCAGCCCTCCGACCAGGGCCCAACGTCGTCGCATGTGCCGCTTCCCCCTCGCGTCGCGTTCGCTGTCGCGAAGGTATTGATTTGCGACAGCAAATTCAAGCGGCTGTCCGTCACGGTCCCGCAACAGCCCGCACAGAACAGCGAAGCCCCGACCGCCGTGCGGTCGGGGCTTCCAGGAAACCTGGCGTCTCAGACGCTCGCGCCGGAACCCGCCGGAACGGAGTCCGTCGCCTCCGTCCACAGGTCCTGCTCGGCGCGGTCCGCCTGGATCTGGCGGTACACGAGGAGACCGCCGATGGCGGCCAGTGCGACCAGGAGAATCTTCTTCACCGCGCGACCTCGTCCTTCTTGCGTTTGGGGGTCCTCCGACGGGCCCGACTATACACACCGGCCGATATCGAACGGTGACCTGCTACCGCCCCAACTTCCGCAGCGGCCATAAGGAAACGGCCCGCACGGATCTTGATCCGTACGGGCCGTTCCTTCCACGCGGTGGGGCTAACAGGACTTGAACCTGTGGCCTCTTCCTTATCAGGGAAGCGCTCTAACCGTCTGAGCTATAGCCCCGCGCTGCGTTGAAAGATTAGCGCACCCGGGGCCATGTCCCAAAATCGGTTACTCGTCCTCCGCCAGGGTCAGCTCGATGCCGCCCACCATGCCTGCGGACAGGTTGTAGATGAACGAACCCAGCGTGGCCAGGGCCGTGGCGAGCACCACATCGATGACCGCGATGACCGAGGTGAAGGTCAGCACCCGCGACAGCGACAGGAACGACTCCAGGTCGAAGCCGCCGCCAGTGCCGGAGTCCGTCGCCTCGCTTATGGTGCCGCCGACGGTGGAGAAGACGCCGAGGGTGTCCAGGACCATCCACAGGGCGGCGACGGCGACGACGGTGCAGACGCCCAGGGCGATGGAGAGCAGGAAGCTGACCTTCATCACCGACCAGGGGTCGGCCTTGGCGACCCGCAGACGCGCCTTGCGCGTGCGCGGGGCGGTGCGGGCGGCGGCGGGGCGCGGCTTGCGCACGCCGGCCGCGTCCGGGGAGCCCACGGGCGGCACGTAGGCCTGCGGGGGCTGCACCGGAGGTACCGGCGGCTGCGGGGGCTGGTCCGGCGCGACCGGGATCCCGCCCCCGTAGGTCTGCTGCTGCCGCACCGCGTGCTGGTGCTGCGGCGACTGCGGGTGACGGGTGTCGGTCACTATGTTTCCCCCCTGATGCGGGCCGTTGCCCGTGGGTGCGCCAGGGGCACCGCCGGGTGCGACCGGAGGGGCAGCCGGAAACGGCTTCCCTCCGTCCGCGCCCGTCCCGCCCGCGGCGCCCGTGGCTGCACTCACGGCTTACTCCTCTGTTTCGGCGGCCGTGGGCTGCGCCTGCGCGACGCCCTCGGCCCCTTCGACCGCTTCAACTTCTTCATCGGCTGCGTCGACCTCATCGGCCTCCGCCCCCGCTTCGGCGTTGCGCGCGATGCCCACAACGGCATCCCGCTTGCCGAGGTTGATCAGTTGGACGCCCATGGTGTCACGGCCCGTCTCCCTGACCTCGTTGACCCGCGTACGGATCACGCCGCCGCTGAGGGTGATGGCGAGGATCTCATCGGTCTCCTCCACCACCAGCGCCCCGACCAGCGAGCCACGGTCCTCAACGATCTTCGCCGCCTTGATACCGAGGCCTCCACGACCCTGGACGCGATACTCGTCCACATTGGTTCGCTTCGCATACCCGCCATCTGTGGCAGTGAAGACGAAAGTACCTGGCCGGACGACATTCATCGAGAGAAGTTCGTCACCTTCTCGGAAGGACATCCCCTTCACCCCCGATGTCGCACGTCCCATGGGCCGAAGGCTCTCATCCGTAGCTGTGAACCGGATGCACTGCGCCTTGCGCGACACCAGCAGCAGATCGTCGTCCGCCGAGACCAGCTCCGCGCCGATCAGCTCGTCGGAGGAGCCGTCCGCGCCGGAATCCGTCTCGCGCAGGTTGATCGCGATGACACCGCCCGAGCGAGGGGAGTCGTAGTCCTTCAGCGAGGTCTTCTTCACCAGGCCGGACTTGGTGGCCAGCACCAGGTAGGGCGCCGCGTCGTAGTCGCGGATCGCCAGGATCTGCGCGATGGACTCGTCCGGCTGGAAGGCCAGCAGGTTCGCGACATGCTGCCCGCGCGCCTCACGGCCCGCGTCGGGGAGCTCGTACGCCTTGGCGCGGTAGACCCGGCCCTTGTTGGTGAAGAACAGCAGCCAGTGGTGCGTGGTGGAGACGAAGAAGTGGTCGACGATGTCGTCCTGCTTCAGCTTCGTGCCGCGTACGCCCTTGCCGCCGCGCTTCTGCGAGCGGTAGTCCTCGGTCTTCGTACGCTTGACATAGCCGCCGCGGGAGATCGTGACGACGATGTCCTCCTCGGCGATCAGGTCCTCGATGGACATGTCACCGTCGAAGGGCACCAGCTTGCTGCGCCGGTCGTCGCCGAACTTCTCGACGATCGCGGCCAGCTCCTCGCTGATGATGGAGCGCTGCCGCTCCGGCGAGGCCAGGATCGCGTTGTACTCGTTGATCTTCTGCTGCAGCTCGTCGTGCTCGGCGACGATCTTCTGGCGCTCCAGGGCGGCCAGCCGGCGCAGCTGCATCTCCAGGATCGCGTTCGCCTGGATCTCGTCGATCGTGAGCAGGCCCATCAGGCCGGTGCGCGCGATGTCGACGGTGTCGCTGCGCCGGATGAGGGCGATGACCTCGTCGATCGCGTCCAGCGCCTTGAGCAGGCCGCGCAGGATGTGCGCGCGCTCCTCGGCCTTGCGCAGGCGGAAGCGGGTCCGCCGGACGATTACCTCGACCTGGTGGGTCACCCAGTGGCGGATGAACTGGTCGAGGGACAGCGTGCGCGGCACGCCGTCGACCAGGGCCAGCATGTTGGCGCCGAAGTTGGACTGCAGGTCGGTGTGCTTGTAGAGGTTGTTCAGCACGACCTTGGCGACCGCGTCGCGCTTGAGGACGATCACCAGGCGCTGGCCGGTCCGCGACGAGGTCTCGTCGCGCACGTCGGCGATACCGCCGACACGGCCGTCCTTCACCAGGTCGGCGATCTTCTGCGCGAGGTTGTCGGGGTTGGTCTGGTACGGCAGCTCGGTGACCACCAGGCACTGCCGGCCCTGGATCTCCTCGACCGCGACGACCGCCCGCATGGTGATCGAGCCGCGCCCGGTGCGGTACGCCTCCTCGATGCCCTTACGGCCCACCACCAGGGCGCCGGAGGGGAAGTCCGGGCCCTTGATGCGCTCCAGGAGCGCGTCGAGCAGCTCCTCGGGGGTGGCCTCGGGGTTCGCCAGGCACCACTGGGCGCCGTCGGCGACCTCGCGCAGGTTGTGCGGCGGGATGTTGGTCGCCATACCGACCGCGATACCGGCGGAGCCGTTGATCAGCAGGTTGGGGAAGCGCGCCGGCAGGACCGTCGGCTCCTGGTTGCGGCCGTCGTAGTTGTCCGTGAAGTCGACGGTCTCCTCGTCGATGTCGCGGACCATCTCCATGGACAGCGGCATCATCTTGCACTCGGTGTAGCGCATCGCGGCGGCCGGGTCGTTGCCCGGGGAGCCGAAGTTGCCGTTGGAGTCCACGAGCGGCATGCGCATGGACCACGGCTGGGCGAGGCGTACGAGAGCGTCGTAGATCGAGGAGTCGCCGTGCGGGTGGTACGTGCCCATGACGTCGCCGACGACGCGGGCGCACTTGTAGAAGCCCTTCTCGGGCCGGTAGCCGCCGTCGTACATCGCGTACAGGACGCGGCGGTGCACGGGCTTGAGGCCGTCACGGACATCGGGCAGCGCGCGCGACACGATGACGGACATCGCGTAGTCGAGATAGCTGCGCTGCATCTCGGTCTCGAGGCCGACCGGCTCGATGCGCAGGACGGTCTCGCCCTCGGCGGCGGAACCTTCGGGAATTGCTGGGGTGCCAGGCGTGGTCTCGTCGGCCATTACTGGTCAAAGTCCTTTCGAGCTGCAGCTTCGGCTGCTGATGAGGCGTGGGCCGACTAGATGTCGAGGAAGCGGACATCCTTGGCGTTGCGCTGGATGAAGGAGCGCCGGGCCTCGACGTCCTCACCCATCAGCACCGAGAACAGGTCGTCGGCGAGCGCGGCGTCGTCCAGGGTGACCTGGCCGAGGACGCGGTGGTCGACATCCATGGTGGTGATCCGCAGCTCCTCGGCGTTCATCTCACCGAGGCCCTTGAACCGCTGGATCGAGTCCTCGCGGGTGCGCTTGCCCTGCTGGCGGCCCAGCTCGATCAGGGCGTCGCGCTCGGAGTCGGAGTACGCGTACTCGAAGTCGTCCCGGCCCCACTTGATCTTGTACAGCGGCGGGCGGGACAGATACACGTGCCCGGCCTCGACCAGCGGGCGCATGAAGCGGAAGAGGAAGGTCAGCAGCAGGGTGTTGATGTGCTGGCCGTCGACGTCGGCGTCCGCCATCAGAATGATCTTGTGATAGCGGAGCTTCGCGATGTCGAAGTCCTCGTGCACACCCGTACCGAAGGCCGAGATCAGCGCCTGGATCTCGGTGTTCTGCAGGATCTTGTCGATCCGGGCCTTCTCGACGTTCAGGATCTTGCCGCGGATCGGGAGAATCGCCTGGTACTGCGGATTACGGCCGGCCTTCGCCGAACCACCGGCCGAGTCACCCTCGACGATGAAGATCTCGCACTTGGACGGATCGTTGGACTGGCAGTCGCTGAGCTTGCCCGGCAGCGACGCCGTCTCCAGCAGCCCCTTGCGACGGGTCAGGTCACGCGCCTTGCGGGCCGCGACCCGGGCGGTGGCCGCCTGGATCGACTTGCGGATGATGTCCGCGGCCTCGGTCGGATTGCGGTCCAGCCAGTCGGTGAGGTGCTCGTGCACGACCTTCTGCACGAAGGTCTTCGCCTCGGTGTTGCCCAGCTTGGTCTTGGTCTGGCCCTCGAACTGCGGCTCGCCGAGCTTGACCGAGATGATCGCGGTGAGACCCTCGCGGATGTCCTCGCCCGCCAGGTTCTCGTCCTTCTCGCGGAGCAGCTTCTTCTCGCGCGCGTAGCGGTTGACCAGACCGGTCAGCGCCGCGCGGAAGCCCTCCTCGTGGGTGCCGCCCTCATGCGTGTGGATCGTGTTGGCGAAGCTGTAGACACCCTCGCTGTACTGGGTGTTCCACTGCATCGCGACCTCGACCGAGAGCAGTCGCTCCTTGTCCTCCGCCTCGATGTCGATCACCGTGGGGTGGATGAGCTCGCCCTTGCGCGAATTCAGGTACTTCACGAAGTCGACGATGCCGCCCTCGTAGAAGTACCGGACCGACAGCGGCTTGCCGTCCTCGTCGACGTGCTCCGGGCGCTCGTCCGTCAGCGAGATGGTCAGGCCCTTGTTCAGGAACGCCATCTCCTGGAAGCGCCGCGACAGCGTCTCGAAGGAGTAGTCGGTGGTCTCGAAGATGTCACCGTCGGCCCAGAAGGTCACCGTGGTGCCGGTTTCCGAGATGGGCTCGTTCTTCTGCAGCGGGGCCGTCGGCACACCCAGCTTGTAGTCCTGCGTCCAGCGGAAACCCTCCGTCCGGACCTCCACCGCCACCTTGGTCGACAGCGCGTTGACGACGGAGACGCCCACGCCGTGCAGACCGCCGGAGACGGCGTAACCGCCGCCGCCGAATTTGCCGCCCGCGTGCAGCACGGTCAGCACGACCTCGACCGCCGGCTTCCCCTCGGAGGGGATGATCCCCACCGGGATGCCGCGGCCGTTGTCGATCACGCGCACGCCGCCGTCGGCCAGGATCGTCACATCAATGGTGTCCGCATGACCGGCCAGGGCCTCGTCGACCGAGTTGTCGACGACCTCTTGGACGAGGTGATGCAGACCACGCTCACCCGTCGAGCCGATGTACATACCGGGACGCTTGCGCACGGCGTCAAGGCCCTCAAGGACCGTGATCGCGCTGGCGTCGTAGGACGAACCGCTGGACGGCGCGCCGGAGCCGGCTGCTGTGGACGTTTTGCTCTCGTTGGGGTTGCCGGAATCGGCCACGAAGCGCCCTTTCTGGCACAGCACGAGCCGTCTCCCGCTCCGGCGGGATCGGCTTCGTTGTTCGACATGTTCCGCGAGTGGGCGGCGTACGCCACCAGTCTACCGGTAGCGCCGACATAGATGGGGCTTTGGCGGTACCTGAGTTCCCATGTGCCGTCCTGAACCGCCCGCACCCGACTCCCTACACGCAACCCCCGGCCAAAAACGGCCTACGCGGGCGCTCAGGGCTTCGGGCTGTCAACCCCCCACTACCCATAGGTATCGCCAGGACCACGGCTGCCGGGCGCCCGCAGACGCCCGTACAGACGCGGCGGACCGGCCGGGGCCAGAACCTTGATCGACTTCACCGTGCCATGGCCCAGATCGGCATTCAGCCTGGCCACGATGGTGGGAGTGAGCAGCCGCAGCTGCGTCGCCCAGGCCGTGGAATCGCACTGGACGATGAGCACCCGCTCGTCCTCGTCGTACTTCTGCGGCTCGCAGTGCAGCGCGATGTCGTCACCCACCAGCTGCGGCCAGCGCCCCATCACCCCGCCCACCGCCGCCGGCGCCTCCCAGCCACGCTCGGTGATCAGCCGGTTGATCGCCGCACCCAGCGGCAGCGGATCACGCCCGTCCGCCCGCGCACCACTGCGCAGACCACCGCGCCGGGCCTGCTTCTTCTGCTGCGCCGCCGCACCCCGCGCCCGCGCCTGCTCCTTCGCCGCCCGCAACGCCACCCGCGCGAGGTCGACGCCGGACGGCTCCGGCGCCGGGTTCGGGATCTCCTGATCGCTCACGCCCGCTCCACCGCCCCGTCCTGCACCACATAGCGCGCACCGACCAGCACACCCGGCACGTCGTCGTCCACCGCCGCCGTCACCAGCACCTGCTCGCCCGGCGCCACCAGCTCCGCGAGCCGCGTACGCCGCTTCTCGTCCAGCTCGGCGAACACGTCGTCCAGGACCAGCACCGGCTCATTGCCGTCCGCGCGCAGCAGGTCGTACGAGGCCAGCCGCAGCGCCAGCGCGTACGACCAGGACTCGCCATGACTGGCGTACCCCTTCGCGGGCAGCTGGCCCAGCTTGAGGACCAGGTCGTCCCGGTGCGGGCCGACCAGCGTCACCCCGCGCTCGATCTCCTGCTTGCGGGACTCGGTCAGGGCCTCCATCAGCGCCTCGAACAGCCCCTCGCGCCCGCTCGCCGTGGCAAGCCGCTCACCGATCGAACCGCGGTACTCCAGCGCGAGCGGCCCGCCGCCCGGCGCCAGCTGCTCGTACGCCTTGTCGGCCAGCGGCTGCAGGGCGTGCACCAGATCCAGCCGATACGCCAGCAGCTCGGCGCCGGCCCTCGCGAGGTGCTGGTCCCACACGTCGAGGGTCGACAGGTCACCGCCACGGCCGCCGTGGCGCCGGGCCATCGCAGCGGACTTCAGGAGGGTGTTGCGCTGCTTCAGCACCCGCTCGTAATCGCTGCGCACCCCGGCCAGCCGCGGCGCGCGGGCGGTGAGCAGCTCATCCAGGAACCGGCGGCGCTCGCCCGGATCGCCCTTGACCAGAGCCAGGTCCTCGGGGGCGAACAGGACGGTCCGGACTATGCCGAGCACATCACGCGGCCGCACCTGCGAAGAGCGGTTGATCCGGGCGCGGTTGGACCTGCCCGGGTTGATCTCCAGCTCGACCAGCTGCTGCCGGTCACCCTGCACGACCGCCGCCCGCACGATCGCCCGGTCCGCGCCCATCCGCACCAGCGGGGCGTCATTGGCGACCCGGTGGCTGCCGAGCGTCGCGAGATAGCCGACCGCCTCGACCAGATTGGTCTTGCCCTGGCCGTTCGGCCCCACGAAAGCCGTGACGCCCGGGTCGAGCGGAACTTCGACCCGGGCGTAGGAGCGGAAGTCGGCGAGTGACAGATGCGCGACATGCATGGCTGTGCGCCGACTCCCTTCTGCTTCTGTGTTCTTACTTGCTCTCGACCGCGTGGCCGCCGAACTGGTTGCGCAGCGCTGCGATCATCTTCATCTGCGGCGAGTCGTCCTGACGCGAGGCGAACCGCGCGAACAGCGAGGCCGTGATCGCCGGCAGCGGCACCGCGTTGTCGATGGCCGCCTCGACCGTCCAGCGGCCCTCACCGGAGTCCGCCGCGTAGCCCTTGAGCCTTTCGAGGTGCTCGTCCTCGTCCAGTGCGTTGACCGCCAGGTCCAGCAGCCAGGAACGGATGACCGTGCCCTCCTGCCAGGACCGGAAGACCTCACGGACGTCGGTGACCGAGTGCACCGCCTCGAGCAGCTCCCAGCCCTCGGCGTACGCCTGCATCATCGCGTACTCGATGCCGTTGTGGACCATCTTCGCGAAGTGGCCGGCGCCGACCTTGCCCGCGTGGACCGAGCCGAACTGGCCCACCGGCTTGAGGGCGTTGAAGACCGGCTGCACCTTCGCGACGTCCTCGGGCTCGCCGCCGTACATCAGCGCGTAGCCGTTCTCCAGGCCCCAGACGCCGCCGGAGACGCCGCAGTCGACGAAGCCGATGCCCTTGGCCTTCAGCTCCGCGGCGTGCTTCTCGTCGTCCGTCCAGCGGGAGTTGCCGCCGTCCACGACGACATCGCCGGGGGAGAGCAGTTCGCCGAGCTCGTCGATCGTCGACTGGGTGGCCGCGCCGGCCGGAACCATCACCCACACGACCCTTGGCGCCGCCAGTTTGTCCACAAGCTCACCGAGGCTGTGGACATCGGCGAGATCCGGGTTGCGGTCGTAGCCGATGACCGTGTGGCCGGCCTGGCGGATGCGCAGGCGCATGTTGCCGCCCATCTTGCCGAGACCGATGAGACCGAGCTCCATCGTTGATCCTTCGTTCGAAGCCTTGCCTGACCTACGTTGAGCCTACGTCGGCGGGATACCGCCCGCGCCGCAGGCTCAACGGGCAGGACTCAGCCCGAAAGACGGACCGGCATGATCAGGTACTTGTACGCCTCATCGGCCTCGGCGTCGACCGCCGGACGGCCACTCAGCAGCGCGGGCTTGGTCGAGGTGGTGAAGGACAGCTGGGCCACCGGGGAGTCGATCGCGCTCAGGCCGTCCAGCAGGAAGGTCGGGTTGAAGGCGATCGAGATGTCGTCGCCGTCCAGCTTGGCGTCGACCCGCTCCACAGCCTGTGCGTCGTCGCTGGAACCGGCCTCCAGGGTGAGCACACCCTGCTCGAAGCTCAGCCGGACAGGGGTGTTGCGCTCGGCGACGAGCGCGACGCGCTTGACGGCCTCGACGAAGGGCGCGGTCTCGATCACCGCGATCGAGGCGAACTCGGTCGGGAAGAGCGTGCGGTACTTCGGCAGATCGCCCTCAAGGAGCCGGGTGGTGGTGCGGCGGCCCGCGCCCTCGAAGCCGATCAGGCCCTCACCGGCGCCGGAGCCCGCCAGCGCGATGGAGACGGTGTCGCCGTTCGTGAGCGACTTGGCGGTGTCCAGCAGCGTCTTGGCGGGCACCAGGGCGACAGCGGAGATGTCCGGCTGCTCCGGCTTCCACAGGAACTCGCGGACCGCGAAGCGGTAGCGGTCGGTGGAGGCCAGGGTGACCGTGTCGCCCTCGATCTCGATCCGTACGCCGGTCAGCACCGGGAGGGTGTCGTCACGGCCCGCGGCGATGGCCACCTGGGCGGCGGCCGCGGCGAAGACCTCGCCGGGGACGGTGCCGGTGGCGGTGGGCATGTCGGGCAGTGCCGGGTACTCCTCCACAGGCAGGGTGTGGAGTGTGAACCGGGAGCTGCCGCAGACGACGGTGACCCGGGCGCCCTCGGTGGAGATCTCCACAGGCCTGTTGGGAAGTGCGCGGGCGATGTCGGCGAGCAGCCGGCCGGAGACGAGGACGGTGCCGTCCTCCTCGACGTCGGCCTCCACCGAGACCCGGGCCGAGACCTCGTAGTCGAAGCCGGACAGGCTCAGCGAGCCATCCTCCGCCTTCAGCAGCAGGCCCGCGAGAACGGGCACCGGGGGACGGGCCGGGAGACTGCGGGCCGCCCAGGCCACTGCCTCCGCGAGTACATCGCGCTCCACCCGGATCTTCACCGGAACCGCCTCCTGCTTGTTGCTGGCTGTCTTTGCCCGGGGACCAGTCTGACAGCCGTCACTGACAACCGGAGCGGGTTGGGTCAAGCCTGCCGTCAGCATGCCAGGCGGCCCGAGGCGCGGTTGTGCACAGGCCCCGCTTCGAAGCGGACTTCCCGGGATCTCTAGTTAGTCGTAGTAGTAGGGGCTGTGGATACCGTGGATAAGTGGTTCCTGCGCAGGTCAAGCCCCGTTTTTTGTCCACCGGTCCTGTGGACCGCACCTGGGGATGAACACCTGGTTCTGTGGACAGCCAAAAGTTGTGCACACGGGATACACAGGACAGGCCTGGTTCTCCCCAGCACTGTCCCCAGGAATACCCAGGTTCTCCCCAGCCGAATCCACCCCGTTGGTGTGACGGCTTTCACTCTTACCGGCGAGAAGGCGTGTTTGGTTGCCGAACAGTGGACAGAGCTGTGGAGAAGCTGGGGACAACCGGCCCCAGGCTGTGGGCAGCCGGTGGACAACTCCGGAGGGCCGCTGTGGGCGGTGGTTCTGTCCACAGCCTGGGGATCAGGGTTGTTCACAAATCCCCAGCCCTCCCACCTGGCGTCACGAGTATGCCGGAGGCCCGGCTGTGGACAGGGCTGGGACAACTTGGACATCCCCAGGCTGTGGACGGGGATTTCCGGGCCGAGCTGTGGAGAGACGTTCCTGTCGGCCCCCGTAGGACAAGGAATCGAACAGGCGCAGGACAGACGTACGGTCCGGGGCGGACTGCCGCGGACAACGCAGAGCGCCCCGGGAGGGGCTCCCGGGGCGCTCTGGTGCGTAAGAGACGGTCTCGCGTCAGCTCTTGATGCGGTTGGTGAGCTCCGTGACCTGGTTGTAGATGGAGCGCCGCTCGGCCATCAGCGAGCGGATCTTGCGGTCCGCGTGCATCACCGTCGTATGGTCGCGGCCCCCGAACAGCGCGCCGATCTTCGGCAGCGACAGGTCGGTGAGCTCGCGGCACAGGTACATGGCGATCTGCCGGGCCGTGACGAGCACCCGGCTGCGCGAGGAGCCGGAGAGGTCCTCCACGTCCAGGCCGAAGTACGAGGCGGTCTCGGCCATGATCGCCGGACCGCTGATCTCCGGCAGCGAATCCTCACCGCCCGGGATCAGGTCCTTGAGCACGATCTCGGTCAGCTGGAGATCCACCGGCTGCCGGTTGAGGCTCGCGAAGGCGGTGACCCGGATCAGGGCGCCCTCCAGCTCGCGGATGTTGCGGGAGATCCGGCTGGCGATGAACTCCAGCACCTCCGGCGGGGCGTTGAGCTGCTCCTGTACGGCCTTCTTGCGCAGGATCGCGATCCGGGTCTCCAGCTCGGGCGGCTGGACGTCGGTGATCAGGCCCCACTCGAAGCGGTTGCGGAGCCGGTCCTCCAGGGTGACCAGCTGCTTGGGCGGCCGGTCGGATGAGAGCACGATCTGCTTGTTGGCGTTGTGCAGGGTGTTGAAGGTGTGGAAGAACTCCTCCTGCGTCGACTCCTTGCTCGCCAGGAACTGGATGTCGTCGACGAGCAGGATGTCCATGTCCCGGTAGCGCTTGCGGAAAGCATCCGCCTTGCCGTCCCGGATGGAGTTGATGAACTCGTTGGTGAACTCCTCCGAGCTCACATACCGGACCCGGGTGCCCGGGTAGAGGCTGCGCGCGTAGTGCCCGATGGCGTGCAGCAGGTGCGTCTTGCCGAGGCCGGACTCGCCGTAGATGAACAGCGGGTTGTACGCCTTGGCCGGCGCCTCGGCGACCGCCACGGCGGCGGCGTGCGCGAAGCGGTTGGACGCGCCGATGACGAAGGTGTCGAAGAGGTACTTCGGGTTCAGGCGGGCGGTGGGCTCGGCAGGGCCCGACGGGCTGCTGCCTCCCCCGCTGGGCTTGGCCGGGGGCTCGTGGCGCACCGGCGCCTGTGGCTGATGCTGATGCTGTGGCTGCTGCTGGGGCACGGGGTGCGGCTCGTAGCGGGGCTGCGGGGCCTGGAGATAGGGGTCGCGCTCGCCGTAGCCGCCGCCGGGCGGGCCGGGGCGCTGCTGCTGCCAGGAGTCGGGGGCCTGCTCGCGGGGCGGCCAGCCGCCGGGGGCGCCGCCCTGGTGGTCGGGGTAGGCGCGGCGCAGCCGGGGGCCGTCGTCCATGGGGGGCCGGTCGTAGGCCTCGTCGTACTCGCGCCGGTGCTGGCCGCCGTACGGCTGCTGGGGTTCGGGGGCGCCGTAGGGCTGCTGCTGCCCGTACTGCTGCTCCCCGTACTGGGGCGGGGCGGGGGCCGGCGGCTCGGGGGCCGCGGGGGCGGGGCCGGGCTCCGCGTCGGCGCCGGAGGCCACCGCGATGGCGATCCCGACCGGGTGACCGAACTCATGGCTGAGCACCTCGGTGATCAGCGGCAGCAGCCGTCCTTCGAGGACGCTCTTGGCGAATTCATTGGGGGCGGAGAGCACCGCGGTGCCCGCGACCAGCGCGAGCGGCTGGGTGCGCTTGAGCCAGTCCGCGTCCTTCGGTTTCAGGTCCTCGCTGTCCACCAGGATTTTCTGCAGGACCCTTGGCCACACTGAGGCAAGATCGGCAGTCACGTCGGCCACAGTGCACGCTCTCTCGAAATCCCACGAAGGTGTGGTTCTAGGGACGGGCGGGAAGGAATCGGGGTTCAGCCACGGTAGTCAGCGTATGGTGCCCGGTTCAAGTCGTTGTCCACAGGCTGTGCAAAAGCCCGTCGGATGGACGCGCTCCGGGGGCCGCCGGTTCCGGTTTGACCTGATGACCCGGCCGCGCGTACCGTAACCAGGTCGAGTTGTCGATGGCTGCTGCCGCCTGCCTACCGATGGGCGAAGAAGCGGTGCACCCAGATGTTCCGCGAGCTTCCTCGTGGGCGCACGGTGACAGCCAGGCGACGCCCCGCAACACACGAATTCATCCTGGAGCCCCCGAGTGAGCAAGCGCACCTTCCAGCCGAACAACCGTCGTCGCGCCAAGACCCACGGCTTCCGGCTGCGTATGCGTACGCGCGCCGGTCGCGCGATTCTCGCGACCCGCCGCGGTAAGGGCCGCGCCAAGCTGTCCGCCTGATTCGCACAGGCCTTATGTCGTGCTGCCCTCCGGGAATCGGCTGAGGCGGCGCCAGGACTTCGCGACCGCGGTACGCGGGCGCAGGGCCGGACGTCCGTTGCTGGTCGTCCATCTGCGTACGCAAACGCGTACGGACAACGGCTTTGCCGATGACATCACGGACCCGCATGCGGCGGGGGGAACCGTTCCCCCGGCGCGTGCGGGTTTCGTCGTGAGCAAGGCCGTGGGCAACGCGGTCACGCGCAATGTGGTCAAGCGCCGGCTTCGGCACCTGGTCCGCGAGCGTCTGACTTTGCTGCCCCCCGGTAGCCTGGTAGTCGTACGAGCGCTGCCCGCCGCGGGCGACGCCGAATACGAGGAGCTGGCCCGAGACCTGGATGCCGCGTTGCAACGGCTCCTGGGGGTGGCGCGATGAAGTACCCGCTGCTGGCGTTGATCAAGATCTATCAGTGGACGATCAGCCCGCTGCTCGGTCCGGTCTGCAAGTACTACCCCTCGTGCTCCCACTACGGGTACACGGCGATCGACCGGCACGGTGCGGTCAAGGGCACGGCCCTGACCGCATGGCGGATCCTGCGATGCAACCCCTGGTCGCTGGGCGGGGTGGACCATGTTCCGCCACGCAAGCGGCCGCCGTGGCACGATCGGCTGCGGCGCTACTTGCGGGGCCGCGGAGGCGGGTCCGTCACACCCGAGCCCGCCGAGACCCCTAACGCCCAAGGAGCCTGACCGTGGGGATCTTCAACCCCCTCTACGACGCCGTTTCCTGGATCATCGTCCAGTTCCATTCGCTGTACAGCCACGTCTTCGACAAGGACAGCGGCTGGGCGTGGGGTCTCTCGATCATCTCGCTGGTGATCCTGATCCGTATCTGCCTGATCCCGCTCTTCGTGAAGCAGATCAAGTCGACGCGGAACATGCAGGCGCTCCAGCCGAAGATGAAGGCGATCCAGGAGCGCTACAAGAGCGACAAGCAGCGTCAGTCCGAAGAGATGATGAAGCTGTACAAGGAGACGGGCACCAACCCGCTCTCCTCGTGTCTGCCGATTCTGGCCCAGTCGCCGTTCTTCTTCTCGCTGTACCACGTGCTGAGCTACATCGCGCAGGGCAAGGAAGTCGGCGTCCTCACGAAGGAGCAGGTGAACAGCGCCCAGCACGCCCATATCTTCGGCGCCCCGCTGTCCGCGAAGTTCACCGACAGCGCCGCCACGCTGCACGATCTGGGCGCGACGCTGGCCGATGTGCGCGTGGTCACGATCATCATGATCGTCCTGATGTCGGCCTCGCAGTTCTACACGCAGCGCCAGCTGATGACGAAGAACGTCGACATGACGGTCAAGACGCCGTTCATGCAGCAGCAGAAGATGCTGATGTACGTCTTCCCGATCATGTTCGCCATCTTCGGTATCAACTTCCCGGTCGGTGTCCTCATCTACTGGCTGACCACCAACGTGTGGACCATGGGCCAGCAGATGTTCGTGATCCGCCGGAACCCGACCCCGGGCAGCCTCGCGTTCAAGGAGCGGCAGGAGCGGCTGAAGGCTGCGGGCAAGCTGAAGGAAGAGCCTGCCAAGGCGGAGACCGCGGACGCGGCGCCGGTGAAGCGGGCCCAGCCGAAGCGGCAGACGAAGTCCCAGCGTCAGACGGGCGGCGCCCAGCCGTCGGCCGCGAGCGGCGGTGCGGCCAAGAAGGCGAGCACCGCGCCTCCTGAGGACGCCAAGCCCAGCAAGCCGCAGCCCAAGGCGCAGCCCAGCAAGCCGCAGCCCAAGCCGAACCTGTCGAAGAAGAAGTAGAGGAGTCCATCCCGTGACGGACGGCAACACCACCGACGCTCTGACCCGCCTGGAGCAGGAGGGCGAGATCGCGGCCGACTACCTTGAGGGTCTGCTGGACATCGCCGATCTCGACGGGGACATCGACATGGATGTCGAGGGCGAGCGCGCCTCTGTCTCGATCGTCGGCGAGGGCTCCAGCCGTGACCTGAACAAGCTGGTCGGGCGGGACGGCGAGGTGCTCGAGGCGCTGCAGGAGCTGACCCGGCTCGCGGTGCACCGCGAGACCGGCGACCGCAGCCGTCTGATGCTGGACATCGCCGGCTTCCGGGCGCGCAAGCGTACCGAGCTGGCAGAGCTGGGCACCAAGGCCGCAGAGGAGGCCAAGGGCTCCGGTGAGCCGGTGAAGCTGAGGCCGATGACCCCGTTCGAGCGCAAGGTCGTGCATGACGCGGTCGCGGCGGCGGGTCTGCGCAGCGAGTCCGAGGGCGAGGAGCCCCAGCGCTGTGTGGTCGTTCTCCCTGTCTGATCCGGCTGTCTGATCCGGCCCGTACGTGATCAGCGTTACGTGGTCATTCGGCCCCGCCTGTTCGCAGGCGGGGCCGATGCTTGTAAGCCTGGTAGCGAACCATGCACGACTCGAACCATGCACGACTGAACCATGCACGACGGAAGGACGGTCCTCGTGACGGACGAGGCGGCAGCGGAGCTTCCCCCGGCGCCGGAAGTGGCGCGGGAGGTCTTCGGAGAGCGCTACGCGGACGCGGTGCGCTATGCGGAGCTGCTTGCCGACGCCGGAGTGCGTCGTGGGCTGATCGGTCCGCGGGAGGTGCCCCGGCTGTGGGAACGCCACCTGCTGAACTGCGCGGTGCTGTCCGAGGTGATTCCGCAAGGTGTCTCGGTGTGCGATGTGGGCTCCGGGGCCGGGCTGCCGGGGATCCCGCTGGCGCTGACCCGTCCTGACCTGTCGATCACCCTCCTTGAGCCGCTGCTGCGGCGTACCACCTTCCTGGAGGAGGTGGTGCGGCTGCTCGGCCTGGGCAATGTGACGGTGGTGCGCGGTCGTGCCGAGGAGATGGTCGGCAAGCTGCCCGCGGTGGACGTGGTGACCGCTCGCGCGGTGGCGCCACTGGACCGCCTGGCGGGCTGGGGGCTGCCTCTGCTGCGTCCGCACGGGGAGATGGCCGTACTCAAGGGGGACACCGCTGAGGAGGAGCTGAAGGCGGCACGGGCCGCGCTCAGCCGGCTCGGTGCGGTGGAGACGTCCGTGGTCCAGGTCGGTGAGGGGATCGTGGACCCGCCGTCGACGGTGGTGCGGGTGCTGGCGGGGGAGAGTCCTGGCGGTGTGCGGGCGGCGACCCGCCGGGCGAAGGCGGCGCGTGCGAGCCGGCGGCGTCAGCGCTGAGGCGAGCAGCTCCGCTGAGGCGAACGGCTCCTACAAACGGTCAAAACGACATAATTCGGAGTGTCGCGTAGGAAAGCGGGCGCGGGGCTGCGCATCGTGTTTCACGTGAAACGTCGCTCCCTGCTTCCAGGAATTCTCGGCCGGGCCCGCGCGGCGGCCGAATCGCGCTCGTTCAGGGCCGCTCAGACGACTCAACCGGTGGATTCATCCACAGGAGATCGGGCCTCACTGGTTCACAACCCCGAAAGCATGGCAGGCTCTGTTCATCGCGAGCTTGCAGTTGTCGAGGAGAGTGAATCCTTGCGGTCCGACGCCAACATCGCGGGACCGATGACCGATCCGGTCCCCGGTCCCCGCACCGAGTCGTATGGGGAGGATGTTTCACGTGAAACACCGCCCCCGATGGACGACACCCCCATTGGCCGTGCCGCCCAACTGGCGGTCGAGGCGCTGGGACGGGCCGGAGAAGGACTCCCCCGCCCAGCCGAGACACGGGTGATCGTCGTCGCCAACCAGAAGGGCGGCGTCGGCAAGACCACCACGACGGTCAACATGGCCGCCTCGCTGGCCCTCCACGGGGCCCGGGTCCTGGTCGTGGACCTGGACCCGCAGGGCAACGCCTCCACGGCCCTGGGCATCGATCACCATGCCGAGGTGCCGTCGATCTATGACGTCCTGGTGGAGAGCAAGCCGCTCTCCGAGGTCGTCCAGCCCGTCCCCGATGTGGAAGGGCTGTTCTGTGCGCCCGCCACGATCGACCTGGCCGGCGCGGAGATCGAGCTGGTCTCCCTGGTGGCCCGGGAGAGCCGTCTGGAACGGGCCATCGCGGCCTATGAGCAGCCGCTCGACTACATCCTCATCGACTGCCCGCCCTCGCTCGGCCTGCTGACGGTCAACGCCCTGGTGGCCGGGGCTGAGGTGCTCATCCCGATCCAGTGCGAGTACTACGCCCTGGAGGGTCTGGGACAGCTCCTGAGGAACGTCGAGCTGGTCCGCGGCCACCTCAACCCCAAGCTCCATGTCTCCACCATCCTGCTGACCATGTACGACGGCCGGACCCGGCTGGCGTCGCAGGTGGCGGACGAGGTGCGAACGCACTTCGGCAGGGAGGTGCTGGGCACCAGCATCCCGCGTTCGGTCCGTATCTCGGAGGCGCCCAGCTACGGTCAGACCGTGCTGACGTACGACCCGGGATCCAGCGGAGCGCTGTCCTATCTCGAAGCCGCGCGGGAGATGGCGCTGCGCGGTATTCCGGGCACCCCGGAATTCAACTCAATGAACGAGCACAGCATGTCGGAGGGGATCCAGTGAGTGAGCGACGCAGAGGACTCGGCCGTGGTCTCGGCGCGCTGATTCCGGCCGCGCCGACCAGCGCGGACAAGGCGGCCGCGACGGCCGTGGCGACAGCCGCCTCGCCCTCGGGGGCGCAGGTTCTGACCGCGGAGCGGGGAATCGCCGCCGCCAAGGTGGCCGGCCTGACGGAGCGCAACGGGCAGCACACCGAGGCACCGGTGGCCGTCATCCCGGTCTCCCGGGAGAACGAGGCCGCCCCGGAGTATCCGGCACCGGCAGAGGTCGCGGGCGCGCACTTCGCCGAGCTGCCGATCGACTCCATCACGCCCAACCCGCGCCAGCCGCGTGAGGTCTTCGACGAGGACGCGCTCGCCGAACTCGTCACCTCCATCAAGGAGGTCGGTCTGCTGCAGCCGGTCGTGGTGCGCCAGACCGGCTCCGAGCGCTACGAGCTCATCATGGGCGAGCGCCGGTGGCGGGCCTGCCGTGAGGCCGGCCTGGAGCGGATCCCCGCGATCGTGCGGGCCACGGACGACGAGAAGCTTCTCCTGGACGCCCTCCTGGAGAACCTGCACCGCGCCCAGCTCAACCCGCTGGAAGAGGCGGCCGCCTACGACCAGTTGCTGCAGGACTTCTCCTGCACCCATGAGCAGCTGGCCGACCGTATCGGCCGCTCCCGCTCCCAGGTCTCCAACACCCTGCGGCTGCTCAAGCTCTCCGCCCCCGTGCAGCGCCGGGTGGCCGCCGGAGTGCTCTCGGCCGGGCATGCCCGCTCCCTGCTGTCCCTGGAGGAAGTCGAGGACCAGGACCGGCTGGCGAGCCGGATCGTGGCCGAGGGGCTGTCGGTACGTGCGGTCGAGGAGATCGTGCACCTGATGAACGCGGAGCCCAAGGCGGCGAAGAAGACCGCCGGACCGAGGGCCGGCAGGCGGTTGGCGCCGGCGCTGACCGATCTGGCGCTGCGGCTGTCCGACCGGTTCGACACCAGGGTGAAGGTCGACCTGGGCCAGAAGCGCGGGAAGATCGTCGTCGAGTTCGCCTCGATAGAGGATCTGGAGCGCATCCTCGGCACCCTGGCGCCCGGCGAGGGCAGGGTGCTGGAGAGCACCCTGACGGACGAGTCCGGAGAACTCGCGGAAGACGACGAATAAAACAGGCAGAGTGCAGGGAGCGGGCCGGATTCCGGGAGGGATCGGGCCCGCTCTTTGCTTGCCGTCGGTGTCGGACTTGTCCTCTCACAGCTACGATGCGTAAGAGATGGAGCGGCACCTCCGGGGAGGGAAGCCCATGCAGTCCGTGCGGCGCAGCGGGGTGGAGCACGAGTGGCAGACGGTGACGCTGGTGGCGGCGGGACTGGGCCTGGGCGCCGTGGGCGGCTTCGTCGGCAGTTGGGTCCACGACAGAAACGAGGGTCTGACCACATGGGGCGTCGGCTCGTTCCGCTCACGCTGGACAACCTTCCGGACCTCCCCAAGCGCTGCCGGTCGTGTGTCTTCTGGGAGCTCGACCCGGTAAGCGGCGAGGCCGCGGTCCAGGCAGGCAAGCCCGAGCTGGAGAAGGAGGCGTGGATCTCCGCCGTCCTGCTGGAGTGGGGCTCGTGCGGACGGGTCGTGTATGTGGATGACGTCCCGGCTGGGTTCGTGCTCTACGCGCCTCCGGCGTATGTGCCGCGCTCCCTGGCTTTCCCGACGAGCCCGGTCGCCGCTGACGCCGTACAGCTGATGACGGCCCGGATCATGCCCGGCTATCAGGGCCAGGGGCTGGGCCGGGTGCTGGTGCAGACGGTCGCCAAGGATCTGGTGCGGCGGAACGTCAAGGCGATAGAGGCCTTCGGTGACGCGCGGTGGGAGGAGCCCGGATGCGTGCTGCCCGCCGACCATCTGCTGGCGGTGGGCTTCAAGACGATCCGTCCGCATCCCCGATTCCCCCGGCTGCGGCTGGAGCTGCGTACGACGATCTCCTGGAAGGAGGACGTCGAGATGGCCATCGACCGTCTCCTGGGAGCGGTCCAGAAGGAACCCGTGCTCAGACCTCTGTGAACGCGAACGGGCCCGCTCCGGATGGAGCGGGCCCGTTTCACGTGAAACGTCAGCCTCAGTCTCAGCCTCAGCCTCAGCCTCAGCCGATGAAGTCGGAGAGGTCGCGCTCGATCGCGGCCTTCGGCTTGGCGCCGACGATGGTCTTCACGACCTCGCCGCCCTTGTAGACGTTGAGGGTCGGGATGGACATCACACCGTACTTGGCGGCGGTGGCCGGGTTCTCGTCGATGTTCAGCTTGACGATGGTGATCTGGTCCTCGTGCTCTTCGGCGATCGCCTCCAGGGACGGGGCGATCTGGCGGCACGGGCCGCACCACGCCGCCCAGAAGTCGACGAGGACGGGCTTGTCGCTGTTCAGGACTTCCTCGTCGAAGGTCGCGTCGGTCACGATCTTGGTCTTGCCGGCCACTGCGTTCTCCTCAGTGTTCTGGTAGGTGCTTCAGGCTTCGGGGTTCAAGGCGTTCGGACTTCAAGGTGTCAGACCGCGACGGCGGTCTCCGGCTCGCGGGCCTGCCCGGCCTCGGCGTCGCTCAGGGCGGCGAGGTAGCGCTCGGCGTCCAGGGCGGCGGAGCAGCCGGTGCCGGCCGCGCTGATCGCCTGGCGGTAGGTGTGGTCCACGACATCGCCCGCGGCGAAGACGCCGGGGATGTTCGTCCGGGTGCTGGGGGCGTCGACCTTGAGGTAGCCCTCGTCGTCGAGGTCGAGCACACCGGCGAACAGGTCGGTGCGCGGGTCGTGGCCGATGGCGATGAACAGTCCGGTCACGGGCAGCTCGGAGGTCTCGCCGGTCTTGGTGCTGCGCAGGGTCAGACCGGAGAGCTTGTTGTCGCCGTGGATCTCGGCGACCTCGCTGTCCCACACAAACTTGATCTTCGGGTCGGCGAACGCGCGCTCCTGCATCGCCTTGGAGGCCCGCAGCGAGTCCCGGCGGTGCACCACGGTCACGGAGCTGGCGAAACGGGAGAGGAAGGTCGCCTCCTCCAGCGCGGTGTCGCCACCGCCGATGACGGCGATGTTGTGCTCCTTGAAGAAGAAGCCGTCACAGGTGGCACACCAGGACACACCACGGCCCGACAGCTCGTCCTCGCGCGGCAGGCCCAGCTTGCGGTGCTGCGAGCCGGTGGTGACGATGACGGCCTTCGCCCGGTGGACCGTGCCGGCGGAGTCGGTGACCGTCTTGATGTCGCCGCTCAGATCGACCGCGACCACATCGTCGGGGATCAGCTCAGCGCCGAAGCGCTCCGCCTGGGCCCGCATGTTGTCCATGAGGTCGGGGCCCATGATGCCGTCACGGAAGCCGGGGAAGTTCTCGACGTCGGTGGTGTTCATCAGCGCACCGCCCGCCGTGACCGCGCCTTCGAAGACCAGCGGCTTCAGGGACGCACGGGCGGTGTAGAGCGCGGCCGTGTAGCCCGCAGGCCCGGATCCGATGATGATGACGTTACGGACGGTCGTCACGGGTTTCTTCCTCGTCTCTGCCGACTGCTGTTGGACCCTGCCGGGGGACTGTGTCCATCCCGCCTAACGGATCCTACGGGCCCGGCATTCCCGCGCCTGCCCCGCCGCTATCGCGCGTACGTGTCCTTGCTCAGCACCTTGCCCGCGGAGGCCGGCGTGGACTTCGTACAGGAGGCGTCGACCACATAGCCGTCGACCTTGGCCGGATCGGCGGTGTCGGGGAGGAGAACGAGGTAGGAGTCGGTGTTCTCGTAGGTGCCGTGGTCGTAGGCCAGCGGGTCCTCGGAGCGGCCGATGCCCTGCCTCACACAGTCCGGAAGGGCTGCGGAGGTGGAGTTGGTCAGGTACGGCTCGGGCTCCTTGCCCGAGCCGAAGGCATGCATCGAGCCCTCGCCCGACGCGGCCGGCGCGGCGCCCAGGAGTTCGTACACGCGATCCTGAAGGCTCTGGTGGCCCTTGGCCGCGGCGGAGCCGGCGGCGTCGCTGGTGCTACTGGCTCCGCCGTCCATGCTGAGGGAGTGGGTGAAGAGGTAGCCGCCGAAACCCAGGACGGTCACCGAGGCCGTGACGAGCAGCCCCTTGGCCACGCGGCGACGGGTACGGGAGTGGGGGCGGCCTGGGCCGCTGGGGGCGGACGAGTGACCACTGGGGCGGTCGGGGCCGGGCGTTGTTTCACGTGAAACAGACGTAGGCGCTGCGACCGGGTCCGCTGTTTCACGTGAAACATCAGCTCCGCGCGGCGCGGAATCGAGCAGTGCCTCCGCCGCCAGCGCCGCGTCGATCCGGCCTGCGATGTCAGCGGGCATCCGGGGCGGGCCGGGGAGGGTGCCGAGCAGGCTGCGGATCTCGTCCAGTGAGCTGCGTACGTCGGCGCAGAGCACGCAGTCGTCGAGGTGTCCGCGTACATCGGCGGAGCGGTCGGGCGGGAGGATTCCCTCGGCGAGGGCTGAGATCTCAGCGACCTCCGGATGCTCGTCCGTGCCGGTCGTGCCGGTGGTCGAAGTCACTGGTGCCCACCTCCGCCCTTCGTGAGGCCCTGATCATGGTCCTGCTGTCGGCTCTGCCCTTGTCCGGTGTCCGTCTCTGGGACGGATGACCCCTCGGTCCGGTTCCTTCCCCCACCCGCCTCACCGCTACCCCCGGTGCCGGCGCGCAGATGAGTGAGGAGCGGGAGGAGTCTGGCCCGGCCTCTCGCGCATCTGCTCTTCACGGTGCCGGCGGGCACCGCCAGGACGGCGGCGGCCTCGGCAACCGGGTAGCCCTGCATGTCGACCAGGACCAGGGCGGCGCGCTGCTCGGGTGGCAGCGTGGCGAGTGCGAGGATGAGTTCACGGTGCAGCTCGCCCCTTTCGGCAGGGGCGGCGGCGGACTCATGGGGTTCGAGGAGATCCTCGAACTGCCTCTCGTCGATGACGGAGGCGGTGCGGCGGGACGCCGCCTTGCGGGCCCGGTCCAGGCAGGCGTTGACGGTGATCCGGTGCAGCCAGGTCGTGACGGCCGACTGGCCCCGGAAGGTGTGGGCGGACCGGAAGGCCGAGACGAGGGCGTCCTGCACGGCGTCAGCGGCCTCCTCGCGGTCCCCCAGGGTGCGCAGCGCCACCGCCCACAGCCGGTCGCGGTGGCGCCGGACTATCTCAGCGAAGGCATCCGGGTCCCCCGCGACATGACGGGCGAGGAGGTCGCTGTCGCTGACCTCCCCGCCCGCACCTGGCTCTGCCACGCTCCCCCGCTCTCAGCTCAGCTTGTGACGGTGATCTCGGACACCTTGCCGCGATATGTGCCGTCACTGGTCAGCGGCAGACTGGTCAGCCAGACCAGAACGTACCGTGCCTTCACCGCCTTGCCCGGCTTCAGCGTCACCTTGCTGCCGGTGCCGGAGGCGACCTTGGAGAAGTCGCTCAGGCTGTCGGGCATGGACGAGGTGTCGGAGGACGCGGCCCGCAGCTCCACCGAGGTGGTGTCCCCTATGAAGTCGACCTTCACCGAGCCGACCTGCTGGGTCTTGCCCAGGTCGAGGATGAGGCCGACGCCCGACTTGAGGCCGCCGAAGTCGGCCCGCGAGTACCAGCTGGTCTCCCAGTACGTGGCCGTCTTGCCGTCATAGGCCAGCGACACCTTGCTGGGGGTCTCGACACCGCCGTCCGTGCCCTCGGGGTCGAAGTCCTTGGCGCCCGCGATGCTGATCGCCTTGCCCGAGCCGGTCTGGTCCGTGCCACCGCTGCCGCTGGCCGACGGTGAGGTGCTGGCGGTCGTGGTGCCGTTGCCGCTGGACTGGTCGCCGCCGTTCATGAGGGCGTCCGCGAGCTGCCAGCTGCCGAGGCCCAGGGCCGCGATGAGGAGGCTGGAGACGGCCCACTTCAGGGCCTTGCCCGTACGGCCCCCGGGCAGGGCCGGCGGCGGCCCGACCGGCAGCGGGGCGGTGGGCGGAGCGCCAGGGGGCACCTGGCGGGCCGGGGGCTGGCGGTAGGCGCCCTGCTGGTAGGTGGTGCGCTGGTAGGGCGAGGCCGAGGGCACGGTCTCCGGGGGCCGGATCTTGGGGATCGCGGCGACCGCCTTCGCGAGCTCCTCCGGGGTGGTGCAGGGCTGCAGTTCACGGAACGCGGTCGCGCCGTCGTTGACCAGGGCCCGCATCGCGAGCTCGGACAGCCCGCGGTGCACCCCCGCCCGCACCTGGTCGGGGGCGACCAGGCCGACGTCCTTGGGGAGCCCGTTCAGCCCGTGCTCGTCCTCGGGATAGGGCCAGCGCCGGGTCAGGGACGCGTACAGCAGGGCACCGATCGCCTCGGTGTCCTCGCGCTGCGGGCGGTCGGAACTCACCCCGTGCAGCGCCGCCGCGACGGCCAGGCCGCGGATGCGGTACTGACCGGACTCGGTGCGCAGGACGCAGTCCGGGCTGATCCGCAGATGCGCGAGCCCCTCGCGATGGGCGGCGGCCATGGCCTGAGAGATCTGACTGGCCATCTGGTAGGAGTCGTGCGGCTCCAGCGGACCCGAGGCGAGGATCGCCGTCAGATCGGTGGCGTCGGGGAGCCACTCGTGGATGACGTAGACGAGGTCGTTCTCCTCGACGGCGTCGAGGACCTGGACGAAGCGCGGGTCGCCGAGCAGCGCCGCCGAGCGCGCGGCGGCGAGCACCGGACGGGCCCGGCTGTGGTCCGAGGGAAGAATGTGGATGCCCACGGCGCGGCGCAGCTTCTCGTCGACCGCTCTCCAGCTGCTGAAGCCGTCGACCCGGGTGACGCACTCCTCCAGCCGGTAACGCCTGGCGAGTTTGTGGCCGCTGTGGAGCTCCGGCGGCTCAGCGGCGGGCGTGTTCTGCGCAGTTGGCGAACTTGGCGTACTCGGCAAGCTCTTTGTGGCCTCTGCGGTCTCTGCGGTCTGCTCGCCCTTGTCCTCCGGGGACTTGTCCTCAGGGGACTTGGGCGGCGCCGTTGTCTCTTTGGGGATCTCGCTCAGGTCTTTCGTCGCGTCGTCGGCCGTGGCACTGTCCGCTTGGGCGGTGAGCGGCTTGGTGTCGCCGCTCTCGTTGGCCACTCCGACGGCAGCCGTGCTCCGTTCCGCCACCGTCGTTCCTGCCTCCCCATCCGTTGCAAGATCCTGACAACACCGCCAAGGACAATTGTGCCAACAGTCCGGCGCTATGCACGACACGCGGCGGGCTGTGAAAGTTGTGCGGACGCGGTCAGCGTCCCAGTCGGCCGCGGACCATGCCCACCATCGCCGTCATCTCCTCGATTCGCATACGTTTCGCCGCCACGAAGAAGACTCCCAGCAGGATTCCGCCGCCGAGGACCACCGAAAGCAGCGATGCGGGCGCGCCGTGGCCCAGGGTGTGCGAGATGCCGTAGACGGCGGCGCCCGCGAGGGCGGCAGCCGGAATGCCCGCGCCCACCAGCCGGGCGTAGGTCCGTACGACACGCTTGCCGTCGAGGTCGCCGCCCAGGCGCTTGCGCAGCCGCCTGACGGCGATTCCGACGCCGACCATGTAGGCGAGTCCGTAGGTCCCGGCCATGCCGACAACGGCCCAGCGTGCGGGGAGTGTCAGATAGCAGACGGCGGAGCCGACGGCGTTGACGGCGGCGACGATCACCGTGTTGTAGAAGGGAGTACGGGTGTCCTCGTACGCGTAGAAGCCGCGCAGGACGATGTACTGCACCGAGTACGGGATCAGGCCGAGGCCGAAGGCCATCAGGACGAAGCCGATGTTGAGGGCGCCGCTGTCCGCGCCCGCGTACAGCAGGGTGGAGATGGGGGCGCCGAGGGCGAGGAAGGCGAAGGCGCACGGGACGATCGCGACGCCGGAGGTACGCAGCCCGTAGGAGAGGTCGTCGCGCACGGCCGCGGCGTCGCCGTCGGCGGCCGCCCGGGAGATGCGGGGCAGGACGGCGGTCATGACGGAGACCGTGATGATGGCCTGCGGCATCTGCCAGAGCGCCAGTGCGTAGTTGAAGGCGGTGATGCCCGTGCCCTTGAAGCCCTGGTCCGCGGCCTGGGAGCCGGCGGCGGTGGCGAACTGGGTGAGGACGATCATGCCGAGCTGGTTGGCGAGGACGAAGAAGAAGGTCCACTTGGCGAGCTTGGCGGCCTTGCCCAGGCCGTGCCCGCGCCAGTCGAAGCGCAGCCGGATCCGGAAGCCCGCGTCGCGCAGATACGGGGCCATGGCCAGAGCTTGGACCGTCAGGCCGAGCAGGGTGCCGATGCCGAGCAGCCGGACACCCTCGGGGGTGATCTTCGACGAGTCCATGCCGGTGCTGGAGTACGAGCCGAAGGCCCAGATGAAGGCGCCGAAGGTGGCGATGATGACGATGTTGTTGAGGACCGGGGTCCACATCATCGCGCCGAACCGGCCGCGTGCGTTGAGGATCTGACCCAGCACCACATGGACGCCCATGAAGAACATGGTGGGGATGCAGTAGCGGGCGAAGGAGACCGCGATCTCCATCCGGACCGGATCTGACGCGATGTCATGGGACATCATCTGGATGAACGCCGGGGCGAAGACGACACAGATCGCGGTCACCGCGGCCAGGCCCACCATGACGAGGGTCAGCAGGCGGTTGGCGTACGCCTCGCCACCGTCCTCGTCGTTCTTCATGGCGCGGACGAGCTGCGGGATGAAGACCGCGTTGAGGGCGCCGCCGCCGACGAGGATGTAGATCATCGTCGGGAGGGTGTTGGCGACCTGGTAGCTGTCGTTGAGGGTGCTGACACCGATCGCGGTGGCCATCACCAGTGTCTTGAGGAAGCCGGTGGCCCGGGACACCAGGGTGCCGGCCGCCATCAGCGCGCTGGACTTCAGCAGGCTGCTCGCCCGGCCGGCCGCCTTGGGCTCGGCCGCCGCCGGGGCAGGCTCCGAGGGGGGCTCCGGCGGCTGCGGCTGTTCACGGAAGAGGTGGTCGTACGGGTCCTGCTCCGGCTGGCCGTCGTAGGCCGCGTGGGAGACCAGCTCGTCGACGCCCACGTACTGCGGCTGGGGCGGCTGCGGCTGCCCGTACGGCGGGTAGGGCGGGTACGGCTGGGCCGGCGGCGGATGCGCGGCGCGGTCGTAGAGGGCTTCGCCGACGGGGTCCTGTGCGGTCGGGTCCTGCCCCTGGTACGGATCCCGGGCGTAGGTGTCCTGCAGATACGGGTCGGGCGCGGGGCGCTGCGCGGGTGGCTGGGGGATCTGCTGATCCCACGCTTCCCGGCTGCGGTCACCGTCGTACGGCGCGTTCGTCACTGGCCCACCTTATTGAATGTGCGCGGGATTACTTGTGCGGGCGCTGCCGGAAGCGTCAGGTGCCGGGCCGGCCGGCTCTTCGGGCCCGGCATCGCCACCCTCGCCGGTGTCGCCGTCCGCGTCGCTGCCGGCGCCCTCGGCGGTCCCGGCGGCGGCCCTGCGCTTGCGCTGGCTGTACATGCGGACCCCGGCGAGAACCAGGAGCAGGAGGCCGCCGGCGATGACCAGCATGACGGTGGAGGTGATGGAGGTGACATTCACCTGGAAGGTCATGGAGTCGCCGTAGCGGGCGCCGTCCTTGGTGTAGAGCTGCGCGGTGACCGTGGTCAGGCCGTTGCGCTTGGCGGAGGCGTCGAACTTCAGCGAGCGGGTGTGACCGCCATCGACGGTGACCGGCTGGGGGTCGCCGATGTCGAGGCTGTTGTCCTGGCCGGAGGTGAGCCGCAGTTCGAGACCGGTGACGGCCTGGCCGAGCTCGTTCTTCACGGTCACCGGGATGGTCGCGCTGCGCCCGGAGAGGGTGAGCGTGCCGCCCTTGTCGAGGATGTGGACGAGTCCGGTGAGCTCGGTCAGGTAGGTGCCGATGGCGTCACGGAAGTCCTCGGCGCCGCCGGAGTCGCCGCGCCACTGGGTGGACATCGAACGCAGCAGCGCGGTTCCGAAGGGGACGCTGACCCGGCCCTGGACGCTGAGGATGACCACGAAGCCGTTGAGCCGGGTCTGGGTGGA
Source organism: Streptomyces sp. NBC_01537 (assembly GCF_045040445.1). Lineage (NCBI taxonomy): Bacteria > Bacillati > Actinomycetota > Actinomycetes > Kitasatosporales > Streptomycetaceae > Streptomyces > Streptomyces sp. NBC_01537. Next base: position 4,905,149 of record NZ_CP109392.1, read on the forward strand.
CTGGATGGTCTGGAAGGCCGAGGTTGCCAGCTCCTGCTTGCGCAGCGCCGCGGGGTAGGCGGAGCCGCTGGGCACCGTACGGCTGGCGGCCGGGTCGGGGGTGGCCTTGGTGGCGGCGGCGAAGGTGGCCGAGTCGGCCCAGCCGCTCTGCGTCACGGCGGTGATCGCGTCCGCCATGGCCCGCGCCTGGGACGCGGTGGGCATGCGCTGCGGGGCGACGAGGATGCTGCGCTTCTTCTCCGGCGCCTGCATGGTGATCATGAGGGTCTGGGCGATGTACTTCTGGACCGCGAGGGTCTCGTTCCCGGCGTTGAGCATGTCGCCCTGGAAGGCCTTGGAGAGCACCGAGTCGGCGACCAGCGCCGTGGTGCCGCCGCCGAGCGGGCGGGCGGCGGTGGGCGTGTAGCTGAGGCCGGCGCTCTCGCCGAGGCTGTCGCTGCGCGCGATGATCTCGTCGGCGCCGGCCGAGGTGGCGACATCGATGATGGAGGAGTCGACGGCGCCTTCCACCGGCCAGGAGACGTCGGTGTCCGGGGTGATGTCCAGGACGGTCTCGACGGTCTTCGTCGACAGGTCGGTGGCGTTCTTCAGGTCGCCGAGGGTGCCGGAGACATTGCGGCCGTGGTGGGCGATGGAGGCGATGTCCGGGTCGGCGAAGGGCAGCGCCACGACCTCGCGGTCGGCCACGGCGGCCTTGAGCTCCAGCAGCCACTGCTTGGCGTCCTCGGTGCCGGTGCCGGTCGTGGTGTGCCCCAGGTCACCGCCCTCGCCCGCGACCCGGTACGGCTTCGTCATCGCGTCGACGGTCGCGAGCAGGTCGGGATCGATCACCCAGGTGACCGGGAGGTCCCTGCCGAGCTCAACCATCTGCCGCAGCCGCCCGCCGGGCGCGAGGGCCTCCGCCAGGTCGTCGTCGAGGAAGATCGGGCTCTGCTGGTCGTCGCTGTCGCTGCGCACCGTCAGGTGCGGCCGGTCGATCAGCGGCCAGAGGAAGGTGTACTGGGTGGCCTTCGCGCCACCGGCCTGGTACCAGGGGAGGAAGGTCCGCTGAATGCCGAGGATCTGGTTGAAGCCGACGCTGCGGAGCCGGCCGGTGAGGGAGACACCGAGCTGGTAGACGCCGTCCTTGCCCAGTCCGAGGGCGCTCACCGGCACCTTGAGGGTGAAGGGGCGGCTGACGCCCGACGGGAGGTCTTTGATCGCCGCCTCGTGGTCGGTGAGCTCGTATCCGTCGCTCTTGACGTAGCCGGTGCGGGACGCAGCGGTGCTGATGGCGCTGCGGCTGGTCAGCGGGCCGACCTCGGCCATACGGACGCCCACATGGGGAGCGGTCACCGTTTCCTTGCCGCTGTTGGTGACGGTGCCGGACACGGTGATCGTGCCCCCCTTGACGGGCACGGTGGGGGAGAGCGAGTCCAGGGACACCTTGACGCTGCGGGTGTCGCTCGCCGTGTCGGCGTACGCGGGAGGCGCCACCCGGGCTTGCAGGAGCCCGGCGAAGAGCGACGCTCCGGCGAGCAGTGCGGCCATGTGCCGCAGCCGCCGCGAGCGGGCCTGAGGTCTCCCGGGGTGCTGTACCGCCTCGCCCACGCGCTGGCCGTCCCTCGTCGTCATCGGATGTGCGTCCTGGAATGGTAACGATGCCCGCTGAGCCAAAGTGCTGGGGACCGCTCTACAAGATCGGCGACGGAAACCCGGGAGCCGCGGGGCGCCCGGCCACGTACCCTTTTCTGTTGTGCCGAACGCCAACAATGCCTCCCAGACCCTGCCGGCCGCTCATACGGTCGCGCCGGTGGCCGAAGACCTCGGTCGCCGCTTCCAGGACGCCGGTTTCCGGCTCGCCCTCGTCGGCGGCTCGGTCCGCGACACCCTCCTCGGCCGGCTCGGCAACGACCTCGACTTCACGACGGACGCCCGGCCCGAGCAGGTACTGAAGATCATCCGTCCGTGGGCGGACGCCGTCTGGGAGGTCGGCATCGCCTTCGGCACGGTCGGCTGCCGCAAGGACGGCTACCTGGTCGAGGTGACGACATACCGCTCGGAGGCGTACGACCGCACTTCGCGCAAGCCCGAGGTCTCCTACGGCGACACCATCGAGGAGGACCTGGTCCGCCGGGACTTCACGGTGAACGCCATGGCCGTCGCCCTGCCCGGAGTCGGGTTCGTCGACCCGTACGGCGGGCTCGACGACCTGGCACAGCGGGTGCTGCGCACCCCGGGGACCCCGGAGGACTCCTTCTCCGACGACCCGCTGCGGATGATGCGGGCCGCGCGTTTCGCCGCGCAGCTGGACTTCGAGGTGGCACCGGAGGTCGTCGCCGCGATGACGGCGATGGCGGACCGGATCGAGATCGTCTCGGCCGAGCGGGTGCGGGACGAGCTCAACAAGCTGATCCTCTCCGACCACCCGCGCAAGGGCCTGCGGCTGCTGGTCGACACCGGTCTCGCCGACCGGGTACTGCCCGAGCTGTCGGCGCTGCGCCTGGAGAGTGACGAGCACCACCGCCACAAGGACGTCTACGAGCACACCCTGACGGTCCTGGAGCAGGCCATCGCCCTGGAGACGGACGGCCCGGACCTGGTGCTGCGGCTCGCGGCGCTGCTGCACGACATCGGCAAGCCGCGGACCCGGCGCTTCGAGTCCGACGGGCGGGTCTCCTTCCACCACCACGAGGTGGTCGGCGCGAAGATGACCAAGTCCCGGATGACCAAGCTCAAGTACCCGAACGACGTCACGAAGGATGTCGCCCAGCTCGTGGAGCTCCATCTGCGCTTCCACGGCTACGGCTCCGGCGAGTGGACCGACTCCGCGGTGCGGCGCTACGTCCGCGACGCCGGCCCGCTGCTGGACCGGCTGCACAAGCTGACGCGCTCGGACTGCACCACCCGCAACAAGCGCAAGGCGGCGGCCCTGTCGCGTACCTATGACGGGCTGGAGACGCGCATCGCCGAGCTGAAGGAGCGCGAGGAGCTGGACGCGATCCGCCCGGACCTCGACGGCAACCAGATCATGGAGATCCTGGGTGTCGGCCCCGGACCGGTGATCGGCAAGGCGTACCAGCACCTGCTGGAGCTGAGGCTGGAGAACGGGCCGATGGGCCGGGATGAGGCGGTGGCGGCGCTCAAGGACTGGTGGGCGGCGCAGGGCGGATAGCCGGTCGCCCGGCTGGACGCGATGGAGGGAGGGGCATGTTTCACGTGAAACATGCCCCTCCCTCCATCTCCGTCGTCATGTTTCACGTGAAACATGACGACCCGCGGCTACTTCACCGCGGTCAGACAGAGGGTGACCGTGCTCGTCTTCCGGTGGCCCTTCCGGCCGGTGGTGCTGGTCTCGGAGTAGCCGATGGTGCCCTCGGCGCAGAGCGAGGTGTCCCGGGTGTTCTTGTGCACGGCGGCCACCTTGTACGTGGCCTCGGACGAGGTGCAGTCCACGATGGTCATGTCCGGGCTGATGGCCGAGCCCTCGTTCTTCATGCAGTCGCCGACCGCGGCGTACTTGGCGGTGTCCTCGCCGAAGTCGAAGTACTCCAAGGCGCCCCAGACGATGCCCACGCCCGCGAGGATGGCGACGATCTTGATGAGGTTCTTCTTGATGCTGTCGTTGTCGCCGTTCTGCGGTGGTGTCGGCACCTGCGGTATCGGCCCCTGCGGGGCGCCCCACGGCTGCTGCTGTTGCTGCGGCGGATAGGGCTGCGGTGCCTGCGGCTGCTGCGGCGGGTACGCGTAGCCGCCCTGCGGCGGGTAGGGCTGCTGCTGCGGCGGTCCCCACTGCGGCTGCTGCGGCTGTTGCGGGTAACCACCCTGAGGCGGCGGCGGATACGACACGGAGTTCCCCTCGTTGGCGATCGGATGCACGATCGAGGTCACGTACGTTATCGGCGGGCGCTGACGCGCAGCCAGTCACGGACCGAATCCGTTCCCGAGGCGATGCCGAACGCCACCGCCGCGTAGAGCGCCGCCAGCACGGTCAGCAGCACCGCCGACCGGCCGTCGGGAGGCAGCATCAGGGCGGAGACCGCGGCGGCGCCGACGAAGGCCACATTGAACAGGACGTCGTAGAGGGAGAAGACGCGGCCGCGGTAGGCGTCGTCGACGCTGGACTGGACGACGGTGTCGGTGGCGATCTTCGCGCCCTGGGTGGCGGCGCCGATGAGGAACGCCGCCGCCAGTATCGGCGTGGGCTCGAAGGGCAGCCCGAGCGCGGGCAGCAGCACTGCCGCCGAGCCCGCGCAGACCGCGATCCAGCCGGAGGTGCCGAGCCGGCCCGTCGCCCAGGGGGTGATCACGGCGGCCGCGAAGAAGCCCGCCCCCGAGACCGCCACGGCGAGTCCCAGGAGTGCGAGGCCGCCGTCCGGGTCGCCGGCCGGTCCCGTGTCGGTCCAGGCGTACCGGCACAGCATCAGCACTGTGACCGTCAGCCCGCCGTAGCAGAAGCGCATCACCGACATCGCGGCCATCGTCCGCGCGGCCACCGGCCGCATCCGCAGATGACGCAGCCCGTCGGCCAGCCCCCGCGCTGTGTGCGCGAGCGCCGCGCGCGCTCCGGGCAGCACGCGCGAGGGGTCGGGCCCCAGCAGATCCGGTGGCATGGTCAGGGCGGCCAGGCCCGCGCACAGGTAGACCAGCGCCGCGAGCAGCACCACGGTGGCGTCCGCCCCGGTGCCCTTGGCCAGGCCCAGGTGGACCAGGAAGGCCAGGCCGCCGCCCGCGGTCGCCGCGAGCGTGCCGGCCGTCGGCGAGAGCGAGTTCGCCATCACCAGCCGCTCGCCGTCCACGACGCGCGGCAGCGCCGCCGAGAGCCCGGCCAGCACGAACCGGTTGACCGCGGTGACCGACAGCGCGGACAGATAGAACAGCCAGTCCGGGACGTGCAGCAGCATCAGCACCGCCGTACCGGCCGACAGCACCGCCCGCAGCAGATTGCAGTACAGCAGCACCTGACGCCGCCGCCAGCGGTCCAGCAGGACCCCGGTGAACGGCCCGAGCAGCGAGTACGGAAGCAGCAGCACCGCCATCGCGGAGGCGATCGCGGCCGGCGAGGTCTGCTTCTCCGGTGAGAACACCACGTACGTGGCCAGCGCCACCTGGTAGACCCCGTCGGACAGCTGGGACAGCAACCGCACCAGCAGCAGCCGTCGGAAGTCGCGCAGCCGCAGCAGCACCCTCAGATCCCGCACCGAACCCATGGGGCACAGCCTCACATGACGCGAAGGCCCCCGGGTGCTCCACCCGGGGGCCTTCATGAAACGCGTCGTACCAAGGGTCGGCTCAGCGGCTCAGCGCTCGACCTCGCCACGGATGAACTTCTCGACGTTGTCGCGGGCCTCGTCGTCGAAGTACTGCACCGGCGGGGACTTCATGAAGTACGAGGACGCCGACAGGATCGGGCCGCCGATGCCGCGGTCCTTGGCGATCTTCGCGGCGCGCACCGCGTCGATGATGACACCGGCGGAGTTCGGGGAGTCCCAGACCTCGAGCTTGTACTCCAGGTTCAGCGGGACGTCGCCGAAGGCGCGGCCCTCGAGGCGGACGTACGCCCACTTGCGGTCGTCGAGCCACTGCACGTAGTCGGACGGGCCGATGTGGACGTTCTTGGAGCCCAGCTCGCGGTCGGGGATCTGCGAGGTGACGGCCTGCGTCTTGGAGATCTTCTTGGACTCCAGGCGCTCGCGCTCCAGCATGTTCTTGAAGTCCATGTTGCCGCCGACGTTCAGCTGCATGGTGCGCTCGACCAGGACACCGCGGTCCTCGAAGAGCTTGGTGAGCACGCGGTGCGTGATCGTGGCGCCGACCTGCGACTTGATGTCGTCGCCGACGATCGGCACACCTGCCTCGGTGAACTTGTCCGCCCACTCCTTGGTGCCGGCGATGAAGACCGGCAGCGCGTTGACGAAGGCGACCTTGGCGTCGATGGCGCACTGGGCGTAGAACTTCGCGGCGTCCTCGGAACCCACCGGCAGGTAGCAGACCAGGACGTCGACCTGCTTGTCCTTGAGGACCTTCACGATGTCGGCCGGCTCCTCGCCGGACTCCTCGATGGTCTCGCGGTAGTACTTGCCCAGGCCGTCGTAGGTGTGACCGCGCTGCACGGTCACGCCGCTCTGCGGGACGTCGCAGATCTTGATGGTGTTGTTCTCGCTGGCGCCGATGGCGTCCGCGAGGTCGAGGCCGACCTTCTTCGCGTCGACATCGAAGGCGGCCACGAACTCGACGTCACGTACGTGGTAATCACCGAACTGCACGTGCATGAGGCCGGGCACACGGCCGTTCGGGTCGGCGTCCTTGTAGTACTCGACACCCTGCACCAGCGACGCGGCGCAGTTGCCCACGCCAACGATGGCTACGCGAACCGAACCCACGGTTGCTCCTCGTCTAAGTTCAATCGTCATTAGTTGTCCTGCTCAGGACTGAGCAGTCCTGCTCAGTCCTGATCACCGAACGGCGGCTTGGTCCTCCCGGCCCGTTCGGTCTCGATCAGCTCGTTCAGCCAGCGGACCTCGCGCTCCACCGACTCCATGCCGTGCCGCTGCAGCTCGAGCGTGTAGTCGTCGAGCCGCTCACGGGTACGCGCGAGGGACGCGCGCATCTTCTCCAGGCGCTCCTCCAGGCGGCTGCGCCGCCCTTCGAGCACACGCATCCGTACGTCACGTGACGTCTGGCCGAAGAAGGCGAACCGAGCGGCGAAGTGCTCGTCCTCCCACGCATCGGGTCCGGAGTGGGCGAGCAGCTCTTCGAAGTGCTCCTTGCCCGCGACTGTCAGCCGGTAGACGATCTTCGCCCGCCGGCCGGCCAGCGGCGCGGCGAGGGGATCGACCTCCGGCCCACCGGTCTCCTCGACCAGGTAGCCCTGGGAGACCAGTGTTTTCAGGCAGGGATAGAGGCTGCCGTAACTGAACGCGCGGAAGACGCCGAGCGAGGTGTTGAGCCGCTTGCGCAGCTCGTAACCATGCATCGGGGATTCGCGCAGCAGGCCGAGAATGGCGAACTCAAGGATGCCGGAGCGCTTGCTCATGGTCTGCATCCTCCCCGTCCACGGGTCCTCGTCGCTACTCAGTCCCTACTCAGCCACTTATCTCGCCTTGATGTATCGACTCGATACATCACGACGATAGAACGAGCTTCGGGGTCCGGCAAGACGACCCACGGTGAGCGGCGTCACATCGGGAAACCTGTGGGACGTCAACCGCCCCGTTATGTGATGAACGTTGGCCTAGCGCGCCTTTTGACCGTGCGTACTCTGTTCGCCATGCAGATCACAGGGAACCGAGTGACGCAAGATGCCGTCCTGTTCCTTGGTGGAGTGCGGCCTTCGGGAGATACCGTCGCACTCCGGGGGGACCGGGAATCCTTGAATCCTTGCCGCTTTCAGGCGCTGCCGCCTGTCCTAGGAGTTAGCTGTTCATGAGCGAGCACCGTCGCAAGCAGCCGCAGTCGCCCGACGGCGGCCGCGCAGCCGCCCGGCGCGGCGCGCAGCAGCAGCCCCCGCCGCAAGGCGGGCGGCGGCCCGCGCCCCGATCGCAGTCCTACGGTTCCCCATCGGAGGGCTACGGTTCCGGCCCCAGCCCGGCCGGTTCCGGCCCCGGCCCCGGTTCCTCCGATCCCGGACCGGCCTACGGTGGCCGCGCCGCCGCCCGCCGCGCGCAGCAGGGCGGCAGACGCCGCGCGGCCAACAGCTCCGACCCGGTGACCGTCGGACCCGGCGGTGGCCGTAGCGGCGGCCGCGGGGGCGGCAAGAAGCCCCCGAAGTGGCGGATCGTCGACTACCCCCGCTGGGGCAAGGGCGGCTGGCGCCGCTGGATGCCGTCCTGGAAGCTCGTCACCGGGCTGTTCCTGACGTTCTTCGGCGGCATCCTCGCTATCGCGGCCTACGGGTACGCGACCGTGAGCGTTCCCAGCGAGCAGGACGCGGCGAAGTCGCAGAAGAATGTGTACTACTGGGACGACAACACCCAGATGGTGACCTCCGGCACCGGTGACAACCGGCAGATCGTGCCGATCGCCCAGATCCCCAAGGCCATGCAGAACGCGGTGATCTCGGCCGAGAACAAGACGTTCAGGACCGACTCCGGCGTCGACGCCATGGGCATCGCGCGTGCACTGATCAATATGGCCAAGGGCGGCGAGACGCAGGGTGGTTCCACGATCACCCAGCAGTACGTGAAGAACGCCCTCCTGGGCGACCAGTCGCAGACGGTCACCCGGAAGTTCAAGGAACTGTTCATCGCCATAAAGCTCCGTGCGCAGGCGACGCCGGATGAGATCCTCGCGGGCTACCTGAACACCTCGTACTACGGTCGCGACTCCTACGGCTGTCAGGCCGCTGCCCAGACGTACTACGGCAAGGACTGCAAGGACCTCAGCGCCAGCGAGTGCGCCTTCCTGGCGGCCTTGCTCAAGGGCCCGACGTACTACGACCCGATAGGCCATCCCGAGTTCGACACCGCGGCGACCGCCAAGGCAAACCTGGCACGCTCCAAGGAACGCTGGAGCTGGATACTCGGTCAGATGCGGGACGACGACTACCTGACCCCCGCCGAGTACGCCGCGGCCATCAAGACGTACCCGATGCCCGACGGTCTCAAGGCCACCGCAGGCATGACCGGCCAGACCAGCTACCTCGTCGACACCGCCAAGAAGTACGTGCTGGCCCACTCCAAGCTCACGCAGGCGCAGCTCGACAAGGGCGGCTACAAGATCTACACGACCTTCAACAAGAAGAAGGTCGCCGCCCTGAAGAAGGCTGTCGAGAAGGTCCAGAAGGACCGCATCAACGCCAAGAAGCGGGACGAGGACAAGTACGTCCAGTTCGGCGGGGCCTCGGTGGTGCCGGGCGACGGAGCGATCGTCGCGATCTACGGCGGCGCGGGCTTCGAGAACAACCACTTCACCAACAACGCCAACACCCAGGGTGTCCCGATCGGCTCGACCATGAAGCCGATCGTCCTCGCGGCCGCCATGCAGTACGGCACGGCCAACAATGCCGGCGTCGGCGTCAACCCGCTGAGCAAGTACAACGGCAACGACCACATCAAGATCAAGGGCACCGACGGCAACTGGGTCCTGAACAAGGACGGCACACCCTTCTACCAGGAGAACGAGAGCAACTACCGCTGGGGCTACATCACCCTGCGCAAGGCGATGGAGCAGTCCATCAACACCCCGTTCGTCCAGCTCGGCGAGGACGTCGGGCTGGCGAAGGTGAAGGAGATGGCCGAGAACGCCGGCCTCAACAACGGCTTCGCGTCCCTCAACGCCTCGTTCTCCATCGGCACCTCCACCCCGAGCGCGATCCGCATGGCCGACGCCTACGCGACCTTCGCGGCCTCGGGCAAGCAGGCCGATCCGTACTCGGTGAAGACCGTCCAGCACGACGGCGTCGACGTACCGAGCTTCGAAAAGCCCAAGGGCCAGGCCACGCAGAAGATCGACGAAAATGTGGCCAACAACGTCACCGACGTCCTGGAGAACGTGATCCAGAACGGTACGGCCACGAAGGCGAAGTCACTCGGTCTCACGGCCGCGGGCAAGACCGGTACGACCGACAGCAACAAGTCGGCCTGGTTCGTGGGATACACCCCGAAGCTGGCGACCTCGATTGCGATGTTCCGGGAGAACCCCAAGGACGCGAAGCTCCTCTCCATGAACGGCACGGCAGGTGTCGAGTCCATTCACGGTGGTGACATTCCCACCGCGATCTGGACCGAGTACATGCAGAGCGTGTTCAACAGCGGGGACGAGGAGTCCTTCCCCGAGGCCACCAAGATCGGCAAGGTCCAGAACGAGTCCGGGGCCCCGTCCCCGAGCCCGTCGGCCTCGGTCACGCAGTCCGCTTCCCCGAGTGCGACGCCGACGAAGACGGCGACGCAGTCCGCCACCCCCACCGCCACGGCGACCAGCACCTGCAGCAAGTGGGACGTCAGCTGCGGCAGCGACGGTGGTTCCACGTCCTCGGCCAGCCCGAGCGAGAGCAATACCAGCGATACCAGTACCGGGAGCAGTAACGGCAGTAACAGCGGGCTGTTCAACGGAGGCACCACCGGTTAGCCGGCCCGCCCGCACCACCTCACACGCACACCCGGCGGCGGCGGAGAGCAGCAGCTCTCCGCCGCCGTTCCACGTCCGGACAGCCCTCGGCGACCCGGCGTGCGCCGGGTCGCCGATCGTCGGCCAAAGACTTCGTCGGCAAGCCGCTTTCGACTGCCGTTGCTACCTCACGAGCCACATCCTCATACCAAGTAGTGGCACCGTCCGTTGGGACATCATCTCCATTTTCATTTAAGCGTGGTGTGGTCTGTTTCCTCCGCTGCCGGACGCGCGTAGCAAGTCAAGGAAATCTGTTGACCAGTCGACGGGTGCATGTATAAGCTCGTAAAAATATGACCATGATTTAGTCCTACTTGGGGGATCATATGACCCGTGCGATAAAGCGGATCAGCATTGCAGTGCTCGCAACCACGGCCGTGCTGACAGGTACCGTTATCAGTGCCTCTCCGGCGGCTGCGGCGGAAGCGTGCAACACTAGCTACCAGACAAAGGAATTCCCCACTACGGGGTACAATGTCGACTTTAAGATAAAACTCTGCATCAAAAAGGTGGGCACCAATTCATACCAGGCATACGCAAAGGGTTCCTGGGGGGATGGTGGGGCGACCACAAGGAAGTTTGACAAGTTCAACATCGTGGTGCGTGTTGAGCGGGATGACGTCGTCAAGGGTAGCGGGACCCGCCCCTTGATGAATTCGATCAATCTGCACGAAACGGGCTCGTTTGATGCGGATGGGGACTCGCACAATGAGTATCAATGGGCTGGTATCTACGCAACATCGAGCCTTGACGGTGGTTGGTCCGCCGATGGGAAAATTGTCTATGACATCGACGAAGATGGTCAGGGCGATCTTCCGGATTGGAATCTTACCGGATCTCCCACCATCGACTGACATGCAGTGAGAAAAGCTGCTGCGCGCGATTACAACTCTGATGATGTAATTCCCGTCGATTGGGCGATGGTCGCAATTATCCATGGACTGCCGATACCGGCGCAGTAACTCGGAGAACGCCATATTTCTTGACAAATTTAGCGTCGCCTGAGAGAAGACCATGTGGCTCCGCGGCCGCGGAGAGCAGCAGCTCTCCGTGGCCGTTCGGCCGTTCCAGGGCCGTTCCATGACTACGACAGCACTCGCTCAGGTCCGTAAGGCAGGATGTCGGTCATGACGAGTGTGCGCGAAGAAACCGTTCCGCCGACCGCGCAGGACCCGGTCGCGCGGGCCGGCAGCGAGGCGATCGGCGGCCCGCTGGGACGGTGGGCGGCGATCGGGAGCCATCCGTGGTGGAACCCGCTGCGAGTGATCGTGATCGTGGCGATCGGGATGTTCGCGCTCGGCATGGTGCAGAAGATCCCCTGCTACGACAGCGGCTGGTTCTACGGCGCGAACGCGCAGTACGCGCACGCCTGCTACTCCGACATCCCGCACCTCTACTACGGGCGCGGCTTCGCCGACGACCTGGTGCCGTACTTCAACCACATCCCGGACGCCGTCAGCGGCGGCATGGGATACCTGGAGTACCCGGTCCTGACCGGCCTCTTCATGGAGGTCGCGTCCTGGTTCACCCCGCACAGCGGCACCATCCAGCACCGCGAGCAGATCTACTGGATGGTCAACGCGGGCATGCTGCTCGTCTGCACCGTCGTGATCGCCGTCTGCGTCGCCCGCACCAACCGCCGCCGCCCCTGGGACGCGCTGCTCGTCGCCTTCGCGCCCGCCTTCGCCCTCACCTCCACCATCAACTGGGACCTGTTCGCCGTCGCCCTCACCGCCGCCGGCATGATGCTCTGGTCCCGCAGCCGCCCGCTCGCCGCCGGCATCCTCATCGGCCTCGCCACGGCCGCCAAGCTGTACCCGGTGCTGCTGCTCGGCCCCCTGCTCATCCTCTGCCTGCGCGCGGGCCGCATGCGCGCATGGGGCGTGGCCTTCGGCGGAGCCGTCGGGGCCTGGCTCGTGGTCAACCTGCCCGTGATGGCCTTCGCGACGGACGGCTGGGCGAAGTTCTACACCTTCAGCCAGGAGCGCGGCGTCGACTACGGCTCCGTCTGGCTCATGCTCACTCAGACCTTCGGGTTCACCATCACCGGCCCACAGGCGAACGCCTACGGGACCGCCCTGATGCTGCTGCTCTGCGCCGGCATCGCCGCGCTCACGTTCTACGCGCCGCAGCGGCCCCGCTTCGCGCAGCTCGCGTTCCTCGTCATTGCGGTCTTCATCCTGACCAACAAGGTCTACTCGCCGCAGTACGTGCTGTGGCTCATCCCGCTCGCGGCCCTCGCACGCCCGCGCTGGCGTGACTTCCTGATCTGGCAGGCCTGCGAGGTCATGTACTTCCTCGGCATCTGGCTGTACCTCGCCTACACGACCGGCGGCAACAACAAGGGCCTGCCGCAGGACGGCTATGACCTCGCCATCCTGGTGCACCTGCTGGGGACGCTGTACCTGTGCGCGGTCGTCGTGCGCGACATCTGGTTCCCGGAGCACGACCCGGCGCGCGCGGACGGGTCGGACGACCCCTCAGGGGGCGTGCTCGACGGCGCGGAGGACGTTTTCGTGCTGGGGCGGGCGGCGCATGAGGGGCGGGATGCGACTGCGCATTACGAGGGCGGGGTGCAGGTGGACCGTGCCCTCGACTGAGTTGCTTTGAGGCACTCAGTGAGATGCGTTTTCCACAGGGGTTCTGCCAGGACCGGAGTGGCTAGGGGCGTCGATCGGGGGTTCGAAACGAGTCACTCGGTGTGATGAACGTCTGGTCCACGATACGATGTTCGATTTTCTTTGCCATATGTTCCACCTGGGAGGTGGTTCGTATGGACGGACACATCAAGTCGCTCATCGTGGCGGCTGACGAAGGCATCGCCGTGGGGCGGGCCGAGTGATGAGTATGGAAGCGGTTCTGCTGGAGTCTCGGACCCTGCGAGACAGGGTGTCTGAGCGAACCGAAGTGCTGGATCGGGTCAAGACTCTGACCCTGCTGCCGGACGATCTGCATGTGACGACCGCGATGGTCGCTCAGTATTTCGAGGTCGGCGAGACGGTGATCTACAACATGGTCTCGGATCACCGGGAGGAACTGGAGAGGAACGGATACCGGGTCGTGACAGGCGAGGCACTGACTCGCTTCAAGCGAGTCAGTGGAATCCAGTCGCGTACCCGGTCGCTCGCGCTCTTTGCCAGGCGCACGGTTCTCAACGTCGCGATGTTGCTCCGCGACAGCCACATCGCGGTACGAGTGCGCACGTACCTGCTCGACTCCGAGGAAAGCCTGCGGGCCTGCCGCTGCGCGAAACAGCCGTTTGGACGGGATTTGGAGGACCTGGACTCCCACATGGTGCGCATCAGCGAGCGCAGGTACTACTCACTCCTGCAATGGACGGTGGTGAGGACCCAGAACGCTCAGACGGAGACGGTCGGCGAGCATGCCCGAGAGCTTCGACAGTTGCGTGAAGACGTGGACCGGATGAAGACCACCATGTACGGCGCGTCGGCGGTCAAGCGCCAGACGGAACTGCTGGCTCTCATGGAGCGCATGGATGCCATGAGCTGGAAGGAGTTCGAGCATCATGTGGCTGAGCTGTGTCTCCGAGATGGTTGCACCGATGTGCTGGTCACCGGAGGTCCGGACGACCACGGCGTAGATGTCATGGCTGTCCTGCCGGATGGGCGGCGACTGGCCGTGCAGTGCAAGCGGCACGCCCCGAACCGCACCATTCCGCGGGCTGAGATGCAGGCATTCGCAAGTACGGCGAAGCCCCTGCACCGGGCCGACGTAGCGCTGTTCGTCGCCACCTGCAGGATCAGCCAGCCTGCAGCCTTTCTCGCCGCGCAGAGTGGCATCTTCATGATGCCGAGGCCCTTGCTCGCTCAGTGGAAGGCCGGGACGAGGCTGATGGAACTGCTGCCGCCTTCGTAAGAGGGGCCGGCCATGGGGAGGGGGCGGCCGCAAGGCAAAGTTGCGGCCGTCCCCTCCGGTCTGTGGGCGGCTTCCGGTTACCGGTCGACGACCCGGTCGAACGTCGTCGTCGTGTGCCGCAGATGTGCCACCAGCTCATCGCCCACCGCCGGCGGAGCCACATCGTTGGGCAGGAACAGGATGGACACCTGCATGTGCGGCGGCTCGGCGAACCAGCGCTGCTTGCCCGCCCACACGAAGGGCGACAGGTTCCGGTTGACCGTGGCCAGCCCCGCCCGGGCCACGCCCTTGGCGCGCGGCATCAGGCCGTGCATGGCCTTCGGGGCCTCCAGGCCCACCCCGTGGGACGTGCCGCCCGCCACGACCACCAGGTGGCCGTCGTCGGCGGCCTTCTGCTGGCGGTAGCCGTAGCGCTCGCCCTTGGCGATACGGGTGACGTCCAGGACCGCGCCGCGGTACTCGGTGGCTTCGTGGTCGCCGAGCCAGAGCCGGGTGCCGATGCGGGCCCGGAAGCGGGTGCGGGGGAACTGCTGCTGGAGCTGGGCGAGCTCGGTGGCCTTGAGGTGGCTGACGAACATGGTGCCGAGCGGCAGGCCGGCCACCCGCAGCCGCTCCATCCAGCCGAAGACCTCCTCGACGGCGTCGGAGCCGTCGGTGCGGTCCAGGGGCAGGTGGATGGCGAAGCCCTCGAGGCGGACGTCGTCGATGGCGGAATGCAGCTTGACCAGGTCGTCCTCGCTGACGCCGTGCCGCTTCATGCTGCTCATGACCTCGATGACGACCCGGGCGCCGACCAGGCCGCGTACGCCCTCCACCGACGAGACGGACCGTATGGCGCGGTCGGGGAGCGGAACGGGCTCCTCGCCGAGCCGGTAGGGGGTGAGGACGAGCAGGTCGCCGCTGAACCAGTCCTTGATCCTGGCGGCTTCGTACGTCGTGCCGACGGCGAGGGTGTCGGCGCCGAGGCGGGTGGACTCGTCGGCGAGGCGTTCGTTGCCGAAGCCGTAGCCGTTGCCCTTGCAGACGGGGACGAGGCCGGGGAATTGCTCCGCCACGGACTGCTGGTGTGCACGCCAGCGCGCGGTGTCGACGTACAGGGTGAGCGCCATGGCTAAGGCGGGGACCTTTCTCAGCGGCGGGACATGTAGATGTCGAGAGCCTTGTGAAGCAGCTTGTTGAGCGGGAAATCCCACTCGCCCAAGTATTCGGCAGCCTGGCCGCCAGTGCCCACCTTGAACTGGATGAGTCCGAACAGATGGTCGGTCTCGTCGAGGGAGTCGGAGATGCCGCGCAGGTCGTAGACGCTCGCGCCCAGCGCGTACGCGTCCCGCAGCATGCGCCACTGCATGGCGTTGCTGGGCCGGACCTCGCGCTTGTGGTTGGCGGAGGCGCCGTAGGAGTACCAGACGTGGCCGCCGACGATCAGCATGGTCGCGGCGGCGACCACCTCGCCCTCGTGCTTGGCGAGGTAGAGCCGCATGCGGTTGGGGTCCTCGGCGTTCAGCGCGGTCCACATGCGCTGGAAGTACGACAGGGGGCGCGGCCGGAAGTGGTCACGGACGGCGGTGATCTCGTAGAGGTCCTGCCAGACCGGAAGGTCGTCGTAGCCGCCCTGAACGACCTCGACGCCGAGCTTCTCGGCCTTCTTGATGTTGCGCCGCCAGAGCTGGTTGAAGCCCTTCTGGACGTCGTCCAGGCTGCGGTCCTCCAGCGGCACCTGGAAGACGAAGCGGGGCTGTACGTCGCCGAAGCCGGCGCCGCCGTCCTCGCCCTGCTGCCAGCCCATACGGCGCAGCCGGTCGGCGACCTCGAAGGCGCGCGGCTCGATCTGCGTGGCCTCGACGTCGCGCAGCCGCTTGACGTCGGCGTCGGCGATGCCGGCCTTGATCGCGGTGGCGTCCCAGCGGCGGATGACGACCGGGGGGCCCATCTTGACGGTGAAGGCGCCCTGGGCCTTGAGGTGGGCCAGCATCGGCCGCAGCCACTCGTCCAGATTCGGGGCGTACCAGTTGATCACCGGGCCCTCGGGCAGGTACGCGAGATACCGCTTGACCTTGGGCAGCTGCCGGTACAGCACCAGCCCGGCGCCGACCAGCTCACCGGTCTTGTCGTCGAACCAGCCCAGATTCTCGGACCGCCACTCGTTCTTGACGTCCGCCCACGCCGGGACCTGGCAGTGGCTCGCCGACGGCAGGCTCTGGATGTACGCCAGGTGCTGTTCCCGACTGATGTTCCTCAGGGTCAAGCTCATGCGGGGCGCTCCCCATCGCTACTGCGGCTACGGCATTACTGCGCCGTAGCCTACTGCGGATGGGCAACGCCCCAGCCGAGGGCTGTGGATGACTGCCCTGAGGGACCCCTCAGAAGACCCCTCCGAAGAGGCCGCCGTGGGCCATCCCCAGGTAGAAGCCGACGGCCGCCAGCCCGAGCCCGATGATCAGCCCGTAGCGCTCCGCCGTGGTCGCCGAGCGGTACTGGCCGTACGCCCCGGTGAGGATCCCCACCAGACCCGTCCAGGAGCTCAGCAGGTGCAGGTTGTAGAAGAACGCCGTGACGAAGGCGACGAGCCCCAGCGCCAGAGTCACCGCGACCAGGGTGTTCTCCAGGGGATGGGGCTGTCCGTCGCTGTTGAGGGTGAACCGGAACCTGTGCTGCTGCTGGCGTACTGCCTGTGCCATGTGGCACCTCCGTAAGGAGCAGGGCGAAGCGGAGCCGATGTGTACAGATTGCGGGCATTGAGCAGCGGATTTCAACCGGAAGGGACGGTGCGGGTAGTCTTTACCCTCTGCACCGGTGTCTGTGCTGCCCGAACGAGCGCCAAGCTCGATTGTCAGTGGCCCGCGATACCGTTGCGACGCGATGCAAACCCTCCTGCTACGGAAGTTCCGTGGCCGCTGAGTCCAAAGGAGGTGGGTTCCACATGCGTCACTACGAGCTGATGCTCATTCTCGACCCCGATCTTGAGGAGCGCGCTGTCTCCCCGCTGATCGAGAACTTCCTCGGCGTCGTCCGCAATGGCGGCGGCAAGGTCGAGAAGGTCGACACCTGGGGCCGTCGTCGTCTCTCGTACGAGATCAAGAAGAAGCCCGAGGGCATTTACTCGGTCATCGACCTCAACGCCACTCCTGAGGTTGTCAAGGAGCTCGACCGTCAGCTCAACCTGAACGAGTCGGTCCTCCGGACCAAGGTCCTCCGCCCCGAAACCCACTGAGCCTGACGGCTCAAGGCATTCGGGAAACCGAGTAGCCAAAGAACGCCGAGAGGTCACCCACCATGGCAGGCGAGACCGTCATCACGGTCGTCGGCAATCTTGTCGACGATCCCGAGCTGCGCTTCACCCCGTCGGGTGCGGCGGTCGCGAAGTTCCGTGTCGCGTCCACACCCCGCACCTTCGACCGGCAGACCAACGAGTGGAAGGACGGCGAGAGCCTGTTCCTGACCTGCTCGGTCTGGCGTCAGGCGGCGGAGAACGTGGCCGAGTCGCTCCAGCGCGGCATGCGCGTCATCGTTCAGGGCCGGCTCAAGCAGCGGACCTACGAGACGAACACCGGTGAGAAGCGGACGGTCTACGAGCTGGATGTCGACGAGGTCGGCGCCAGCCTGCGCAGTGCCACCGCCAAGGTCACCAAGACCAGCGGCGGCGGCGGTGCGCGCGGCGGCCAGGGTGGTTACAACGGCGGCGGCGGTGGCGGCCAGGGCGGCAGCTGGGGCGGAGGCTCCGGCGGCGGCCAGGGCGGCGCTCCTGCCGACGACCCGTGGGCGACCAGCGCTCCGGCCGGTGGCGGCCAGGGCAGCGGCGGTGGCGGCGGTGGTGGCTGGGGCGGCGGCTCCGGCAACTCCGGCGGTTCCGGCGGCGGCTACTCGGACGAGCCTCCCTTCTAAGGGCGGCACCGTTCAAACTTCTTGATCACACTGGAGAGAGACAATGGCGAAGCCGCCTGCTCGCAAGCCTAAGAAGAAGGTTTGCGTGTTCTGCAAGGACAAGATCAACTACGTGGACTACAAGGACACGAACCTGCTGCGGAAGTTCATTTCCGACCGCGGCAAGATCCGTGCCCGTCGTGTCACCGGCAACTGCACCCAGCACCAGCGTGACGTCGCCACGGCCGTGAAGAACAGCCGTGAGATGGCGCTGCTGCCCTACACCTCGACCGCTCGCTAAGGGAGGGTGAATCAGCATGGCAAAGATCATCCTCACCAATGAGGTCAGTGGCCTCGGTGCCGCCGGCGATGTCGTCGAGGTCAAGAGCGGGTACGCCCGCAACTACCTGGTCCCCCGCGGTTTCGCGATCGCGTGGACCAAGGGTGGCGAGAAGGACGTCGAGGCGATCCGCCGCGCGCGCCGGATCCGCGACATCCAGACCATCGAGCAGGCCACGTCCATCAAGGGCCAGCTCGAAGGCGTCAAGGTCAAGCTGGCCACCCGCGCGGGTGACGCCGGCCGTCTGTTCGGCTCGGTGACCCCGTCCGACATCGCTGTGGCCATCAAGGCCGCCGGTGGTCCGGACGTGGACAAGCGCCGTGTCGAGATCGGCTCGCCGATCAAGACCCTGGGCTCGCACAAGATCTCGGTGCGTCTGCACCCCGAGGTCGCGGCCAGCCTGGACGTCGAGGTCGTCGCGGCGTAACGCTGCGCGGTCAACGCGTTGGAGGGCCGGAACCGCAAGGTTCCGGCCCTCCGTGCGTTGTGCGTCGGGCTCAGCTCCGTACGGCGCCCGTCACCAGCCACTTTCCCGACCGCGCCCGCCATCGCAGGGTGGCCGTGCGGGTCAGCATCATCAGCGTCAGCGCCCACCACAGCGCGGTGAGGCCGCCGCCCAGGGCCGGTACGGCCACGGCCGCCGGGGTGAAGACGGCGAGGGTGAGCAGCATCGACCAGGCCAGATACGAGCCCTCGCCGGCGCCCATCAGGACCCCGTCGAGCACCGCGACCACCCCCATGAGGGGCTGGGACAGCGCGACGATCAGCAACACGGGCATCAGTGCGTCGTGCACCGCCGGATCGCTGGTGAACAGCGGTACGACCAGCGGCCGGGCGGCGGCCAGCAGCAGGCCCAGCACGACGCCCGAGGCGATCCCCCACTGCACCATGCGACGGCAGGCCGCCCTGGCGCCGTCCGGATCCCCGGCGCCCAGGTAGCGGCCGATGATGGCCTGCCCCGCTATGGCTATCGCGTCGAGGCCGAAGCCCAGCAGCAGCCACAGCGTGAAGGCGATCTGGTGGGCGGCTGTCGAGACATCGCCCAGCCGGGCCGCCACCGCCGTCGCCACCATCAGGATCGCGCGCAGGCACACCGTCCGGATCAGCAGCGGCCCCCCGGCCCGCGCGCAGGCCCGGATCCCGGCGGTGTCCGGCCGCAGCGAGGCCCCATGGCGGCGGGCGCCCCGGACGACCACGGCGACGTAGACCGCCGCCATGGCGTTCTGCGCGATGACGGTGCCCCACGCCGAGCCCGCGATGCCGAGCCCGGCGCCGTAGACGAGCCCGGTGTTCAGCCCGGCGTTCGCGGCGAAGCCGCCCA
Organism: Streptomyces sp. NBC_01537; assembly: GCF_045040445.1. Lineage (NCBI taxonomy): Bacteria > Bacillati > Actinomycetota > Actinomycetes > Kitasatosporales > Streptomycetaceae > Streptomyces > Streptomyces sp. NBC_01537. Next base: position 4,924,633 of record NZ_CP109392.1, read on the forward strand.
CGGCGACGTAGAGCGGGGTCCGGGTGTCCTGCAGGCCGCGCAGGACGCCGGTGGCGGCGAAGACGACGAGCATCGCGGGGATGCCGAGGGCGCTGATGCGTAGATACGTGACCGCGTAGGGCGCGGCGGTGCCGGAGGCGCCGGAGAGGCCGACGAGGGCGGGGGCGGCGGGGACGACCGCGGCGACGACGACGGCGCTGAGGATCAGCGCGAGCCAGATTCCGTCCATGCCCTGGCGGATCGCGGCGGGCAGGTCGCCGGCTCCGACCCGGCGGGCGACGGCGGCGGTGGTGGCGTAGGCGAGGAAGACGAAGACCCCGACGGCGGTGGCGATGAAGGTTCCGGCGATCCCGAGTCCGGCGAGCTGCGCGGTGCCGAGGTGGCCCACGATGGCGCTGTCGGCCAGGAGGAAGAGCGGCTCGGCGACCAGCGCGGCGAAGGCGGGCAGGGCGAGCCCGATGATCTCCCGGTCGTGGCGTCTTCCGGCACGGCGGGCATCGCGGCGGGAGTCGCGGCGAGCGTCGCGGTGGCGGGTGTCGAGAGCCTGTGGCATTCGCTCAGGGTAATCATCCACATGTAATGACTGCAACTGCCATCAGTCCATTACCTCTGACTGCGTAGAGTGATCTCCTCCCTGCCGTTTGTCGCGATCTTGAGCCGACTGTGAAAGTTTTTCTTGTCCACAGTGGGTGGATGGAGAAAGTGCAGGTCAGGGCGCTGATCATTGGGTGATTGTGTGGTTGTCCACGTGGCTGTCCCCCGCCCTGTGCACAGGCTGGAGGGGGTTTCCCACAGGAGGGGGCGCTTTCATCCCCAGGCTGCCGCCGGGCCTGTGGATAACCATCTTGGCTGAGGGCGCCCGGGACCCCTACGGTGGACCGTCGCCGACGCGCCGGATGGGGCGTACGGCGGCTCGATGTCAGAGCTGTGGCGTAAGAAAGCCTGAGCAAGCAAAGCAACACAGCGGTCCGCCGCACGGGAGGGAGGTGACGGGGGTGAGCCAGCCCGAACCCGCGGACGACCACTGGGGCGAGGAGCCTCCCTTCCCGCCCGACGGAGGCCTCCCCGACAACGGCCCGAGCGACCATCTCCCCGTCACCCGCTTCCGCAAGAAGGACGACTCCCGCGGCAGCCGTGACGGCGGTCGTGACGGTGGCCGTGACAACGACCGCTCCCGCGACGACGGTTTCCCCGGCGGCTTCGAACGCGTACCCCCGCAGGACCTCGACGCCGAGCAGTCCGTCCTCGGCGGCATGCTCCTGTCCAAGGACGCCATCGCCGACGTCGTCGAAGTCCTCAAAGGCGCCGACTTCTACCGCCCCGCCCACGAGACCATCTACTCCGCGATCCTCGACCTCTACGCCCGCGGCGAGCCCGCCGACCCCATCACCATCGCCGCCGAACTCACCAAACGCGGCGAGCTCACCAAGGTCGGCGGCCCCCCCTACCTCCACACCCTGGTCAACGCGGTCCCCACCGCCGCCAACGCCGAGTACTACGCCGAGATCGTCCACGAACGAGCCGTCCTGCGAAGGCTCGTCGAGGCCGGCACCCGGATCACCCAGATGGGATACGCCGCCGACGGCGACGTCGACGAGATCGTCAACTCCGCCCAGGCCGAGATCTACGCCGTCACCGAGCAGCGCACCAGCGAGGACTACCTCCCCCTCGGCGACATCATGGAAGGCGCCCTCGACGAGATCGAGGCCATCGGCTCCCGCAGCGGCCAGATGTCCGGCGTCCCCACCGGCTTCACCGACCTCGACTCGCTGACGAACGGCCTCCACCCCGGCCAGATGATCGTCATCGCCGCCCGCCCGGCCATGGGCAAATCGACGCTGGCACTGGATTTTGCCCGTGCCTGCTCGATCACCAACGGCATGCCCAGCGTCATCTTCTCCCTCGAAATGGGCCGCAACGAGATCGCGATGCGACTGCTGTCCGCAGAGGCGCGGGTCGCCCTGCACCACATGCGCTCCGGCTCGATGACCGACGACGACTGGACGCGGCTGGCCCGCCGCATGCCCGACGTCTCGGCGGCGCCGCTCTTCATCGACGATTCGCCCAACCTGTCGATGATGGAGATCCGCGCCAAGTGCCGCCGCCTGAAGCAGCGAAACGATTTGCGGCTGGTCGTCATCGACTACCTCCAGCTCATGCAGTCCGGCGGCTCCCGGCGTCCTGAGAGCCGTCAGCAGGAGGTCTCGGACATGTCCCGAAACCTCAAGCTGCTGGCCAAGGAGCTCGAAGTCCCGGTGATCGCGCTGTCGCAGCTGAACCGTGGCCCCGAGCAGCGCACCGACAAGAAGCCGATGGTCTCCGACCTCCGTGAATCGGGCTCGATCGAGCAGGACGCGGACATGGTCATCCTGCTGCACCGTGAGGACGCGTACGAGAAGGAGTCCCCGCGCGCGGGCGAGGCGGACCTGATCGTGGCCAAGCACCGTAACGGTCCTACGGCGACGATCACGGTCGCCTTCCAGGGCCACTACTCACGCTTTGTGGACATGGCCCAGACGTAGGACAAAGTCCATTGCGGGGGTGGGCGCCCGGATGGTGGGCTGGCGCGGTGACCGATCACCACGAGGACGGGTCCGTCCGGCCGCGCGCCCTGGCCTGGGCGGGCCGGCAGCTGAACGCGGGCGAACGGATCATCGAAACCGAGGCGCTGCACGGCGGCATCACCGCCGAGATGCGGCGGCTGACCGTCGCCGCGCCGAACCGTGGAACCCGCCATCTGGTGCTGCGGACCTTCGCCGATCCGTTCTTCGCCGAGCATGCCGAGGGCCTGCTGTACCGCGAGGCCACCACCCTCGCCCTGCTCGCGGGGACCGGTGTCCGGGCTCCCGGGCCGGTCGCGGTGGACGCGGCCGCCGCGCATTGTGAGTATCCGTCGCTGCTCATGACGCATCTGCCGGGCCGGACCGTCCTCGATGACGAGGGACTGGAGGCGCGCCTCCCTCTGCTGGCCCGTGAACTCGTGGCGATCCACGCGCTGCGGTTCGCCGAACGGCCTCATGAGTACGAGGCGTGGACGACTGCCGACGCCGTCGTTCCGCCGGACGGGGCCGACGCGGTGGCATGGGCCGCGGCGGTCGACGTGATCCGAAAGCCTGCGCCGAGATATGAGGGGCGGTTCCTGCACCGGGACTTCCACCCCGGCAACGTTCTGTTCGATGTGTCGCCCGAGAGCCCGGCGGATCTCCGGATCACCGGGGTCGTCGACTGGGTGCAGACGTCCTGGGGCCCGGCGGACCTCGACGTGGCGCACTGCTCGAGCAACCTCGCGCTGCTCCACGGATCCCCGTGGGGCCTGCGGTTCGCGGAGGAGTACGAGAAGGCCGGTGGGGTTCTGGCCGCGACTCCGGAGGAGCGGCTGTACTGGCGGTTGCTGGACGCGTTGGCGTTCGCGGCGGCGGCACAGTGGGTGGCACGGCCGTGGCGGGAGGCGGGAAGAGCGGAGCTGACGACGCGGGCGGTGGAGCAGCGACTGGACGCCTACGTCATCGGCCTGATGGACGCCTTGGGCTGAAACGTGAACCTGCACCGGTCAGGCGGGGGACGGGCGGCATGGTCATACCGGCAGAATGCCCTGGTGGGGGATGCGCGGGCATCCGGCTATCGGGAGGGTACGGCGTGACTCGGCTGCACATATTCGACATGGACGGGACGCTGATGCGGGGGTCGTCGGCGAGCATGGAGATCGCCCGGGAGCTCGGTGTCGTGGAGGAGTTCCGGCAGTTGGAGGCGGCGCTTGGGCAGGGGGCCATCGATCCGCCAGGGTATGCGGAGCGGGCCTACGAGTGGTGGACGGCGCTGACCGAGGCGCAGTTGAGGGCGGCGTTCGAGGGCTCGCCGTGGCTGCGGGGGATACGGGAGGTGTGGGCGGACATCAGGGCGCGGGGGGAGTACTGCGCGGTGGTGTCGTTGTCGCCGGACTTCTTCGTGCGCAGGCTGCGCGGCTGGGGTGTGCACGAGGCGCGGGCGTCGCGCTTCCCGGAGGTGCCGTTCTCGGCGGAGGCGGTCCTGGACCTGGCGGGGATCATGCTGCCGGAGACGAAGGTGACCGTGGCTGACGAGCTGTGCGCGCGGTACGGGGTGGGGCGGGCGGACTGCGTGGCGTACGGGGATTCGCTGTCGGACACGGCGCTGTTCGAGGCGGTGCCGGTCTCGGTGGCGGTCAACGGCGATCATCATGTGACCGGGATGGCCACATTTGCGTACACCGGTGATGATTTGCGTGAAGCGTACGGATTGGCGCGTGGCGAGGGTCACGTGAGCCTGTGAACTCTTGTGGAGCATCCCGTTCCGGGTAGGGTCGACTGCGTTCTGCGCGGAGACCCGGCGCACAGGCGACGGGACAGCCTAGCGCCGGTGGTATCCCTCTTTCCCCGCTTCCGGCTATTTGTCCGGTGCGGCGAATTCTCCGTGGCAGGCTTTCCCGGCAGGACCAGGAGAAGCGCGAGGCGACGCTCACCATGGACGCTCTGACCACGAATTCGGCCGGTTCGGCCGGAGAGAGCTCGGGCTGGTTCACTCCCGGCAGGGATGTGAACGAGGAGGAGCGGCATGAACGGCCGGACGTGGGCGCGGAGGAGGGCCTGCCGCACGCCGAGGTGCCCGCGCCGGCCCGAATACCCGCACAGCCGACGGCCAGCCCGCAGCCGCCGTTGCCGCCGCCTCAGCAGCCGCCGCAGCCCTCTCCGGACGCCGTACTGATCCGCCGCACGATGGCCGAGGTCGCCCCGGTCGCGGACCGGACGACGTCGTACTTCTACGCGCTGCTGTTCATCCGGCACCCGGAGCTGCGCGAGCTGTTCCCGGCCGCGATGGACGCCCAGCGGGACCGGTTGGTGAAGGCGCTGCTCACCGCCGCCGAGCACATCGACAACGCCCCTGTCCTGACCGAGTATCTGGCCAACCTGGGCAGGGGACACCGCAAGTACGGCACGCGGCCCGAGCACTATCCGGCCGTCGGTGAGTGTCTGATCGGCGCGCTGACCCGTTACGCGTCGGCGGTGTGGAGCCCTGAGACGGAGGCCGCGTGGGTGCGCGCGTACACCGTGATCTCGCAGACCATGATCGATGCGGCGGCCGCCGACGAGCGGCGCTCCCCGCCCTGGTGGCAGGCGGAGATCGTGTCGCATGAGTGCCGCACATCCGACATAGCGGTGCTGACGGTCCGACCCGACCAGCCGTATCCCTATCTCGCTGGGCAGTACACGACCCTGGAGACCCCCTGGTGGCCGCGCGTGTGGCGGCACTACTCCTTCTCGTCGTCCCCCCGTCCCGACGGCCTGCTGTCCTTCCACATCAGAGCCGTCCCGGCCGGCTGGGTCAGCACCGCGCTGGTGCGCCGGGCCCGGCCGGGTGATGTCATCCGGCTCGGTCCGCCCGCCGGTTCCATGATTGTGGACCACAGCACTGACAACGGCCTTCTGTGCCTGGGCGGCGGCACCGGCATAGCGCCCATCAAGGCGCTGGTCGAGGATGTCGTCGAGCACGGTCGCAAGCGGACCGTGGAGGTCTTCTACGGCGCGCGCAGCGACCGTGACCTGTACGACCTGGACACGATGCTGCGGCTGCAGGAGCAGCACTCCTCCTGGCTGTCGGTGCGGCCGGTGGCGGACGGACCGATCACCGACGCCGTACGGCAGTACGGGCCGTGGCACGGCTACGACGGGTATCTGAGCGGCCCGCCGGGGATGATCCGCAGCGGTGTCGACACGCTGGTGCGCGGCGGCATCCCCTCGCAGCGGATCCGGCACGATCTGGTCGAGGAACTCGTGGCGGCCGGCGACTAGGGACCTTCCTGCGGGCCTAGCCCAGGTCGGGGGAGAGCAGGCCCAGTACGCCCTCGATGTTCGCGTCCAGGTAGTGCCGCAGGGTCAGCGGAACGATCTCCACCGAGGCGAGCCCGACCCGGCTGAACGGCACGCGCACGACGTCGTATTCGCCGCTCGGCTCGTCCACCTCGGGGCCGTGCCGGCGGCCCGGGTCCATGGACGCCAGCCGGCAGACGAAGAAGTGCTGCACTTTGACGCCGTGCGAGCCGTCCTCCGCGATGTGCTCGATGGTGTCGACGAACGCGGGGACGACGTCGGTGGCCTTGGCGCCCAGTTCCTCGTCCAGCTCGCGGTGGAGGGCGTCGACGATGGTGGCGTCCTCGGGGTCGACGCCGCCGCCGGGCGTGATCCAGTACGGGGAGAGGCCGGGCTTGGTGCGCTTGATCAGGACCAGGGAATCGCCGTCGAGCAGGATCGCGCGGGCGGTGCGTTTGACCACGGGCCGGGTGTTGGCCCCGGTGGGTGTGGCCGGTGCTTCGATGTCCGGGGGCATGCCTGAGATCTGCCGCGGCACGGGTGGCGGCAAACACCTCCGGGGCGGCGAATCCGGAACCCGCGGTTCGGCCGGCGGTGACCAGACGGCTACCAGGCGGCTGCGGCCTGGAGCAGATGGTCGTGCGCCCGCGCGACGTTGGGCAGCGCGAGCGTACCGGCGCGCACCGACAGGAAGTAGGTGCGCAGCGGTGGCAGGGGCGGGTCGAGGAGGGCCACGACCTGGCCGTCGGCGAGGGCGTCGCAGCACAGGTAGCGCGGCAGGACGGCCATGCCGACCCCGGCGATGACGCATTCCAGCACCGCGCGCAGGTCGGGCACGACGATGGCGGGCACATGCGAGGTGCGGGTGTCGAAGACGGCCGACCAGTAGTGGGTCAGCAGCGGCAGCGACTCGTCGTAGGCGACGACCGGTACGTCGTCGAGGACGGAGGGTCCCTGGGCCGGGACGGCCTGTGGGCCGCCGATGTGGTCCTGCCAGGCGGGGGAGGCGACCAGCATCTGCTCCTCGTCCCACAGGGGGGTGGCGGTCAGCAGCCGGTCGCGCGGCCGTACGGTGCCGATGGCGAGGTCGTGGTGGCCGGCGGCGAGTCCGCTGAGGCCCTCCTCGTCCCGGGTGATGCTGATGCGCAGGTCCAGTCCGTCGGTGGCGAGCGGCGCGAGGGCGGGCAGCGCGCGCAGGGCGGTGAAGGTGGGGGGACCGGCGAGGTGCAGGGTGCGGCTGGCCGATTCGACGTCGAGCTCGTGTTCGGCGATCTGCAGGAGGGCGTCGAGGTGCGGGGCCACCTTGTGGGCGAGCTCGTCGCCGATGGTCGTGGGCGCGACCCCGCGCGGCAGGCGCAGGAAGAGCGGGCGGCCGACCTGGCGTTCCAGGGTCCGTATCTGGCCGGTGACGGCGGGCTGGGACAGGCCGAGGAGCTGGGCGGCCCGGGTGAAGGAGCCGGCTCGGTGCACGGTGACGAAGGTGCGCAGCAGAGCCAGATCCATGGAGCTGCTCCTTCTTGTCGCGTCCCTGTCGTGTCCTTAGGTATCAATATATCGATGAGTCTTCATCGGTTGTGTGATTGGACACTGACGCAGAGTCAACTAGCCTTGTTCGAGCGGATCAGCGGATCTCGGAATCCGCCCCGGTGACCAGGGTGGTCCGAGCCACGAGGGGGGAGGCTCGGGCCACCCCTTCCGTGTTGGTCTGCCGCACCGGCTACTTCGCCGCGGCCGTGTCCAGCGCCTGCGTCACGTCCCGCACGATGTCTGCCGCGTCCTCCACGCCCACCGAGAAGCGGATGAAGCCCTCGGGGACCGCGTCGCCGCCCCAGCGGGCGCGGCGCTCGGCCGTGCTCGTCACGCTTCCGAAGCTGGTCGCCTCGGTGGTGAGCAGCAGCGCGCCGAGGAACCGGTCGGCGTACTCCTTGTCCGGGAGGGTGAAGGACACCACGCTGCCGTAGCGGCTCATCTGCGCCGCCGCCACCGTGTGCGCGGGGTCGTCCAGCAGGCCGGGGTGGCGCAGGTCGGTGACCTCGGTGCGGTCGCGCAGCACCGTGGCCAGTGCGAGGGCGTTGGCCGCCTGGCGGTCCACGCGCAGCGCGAGCGTGGACAGCGAGCGGTGCGCGAGCCAGGCCTCCATCGGCCCGGGGATCGCGCCCACCGTCTTGCGCCACAGGCGCACCGACGCGGCCAGTTCGGGGCGCCGGGCGGTCACATAGCCCAGCAGCAGGTCGCCGTGGCCGGACAGGGCCTTGGTGCCGCTGGCGAGGGAGAAGTCGGCGCCCAGCTCCAGGGGCCGCTGACCGAGCGGGGTGGCCAGAGTGTTGTCCACGGCGACCAGCGCGCCCGCCTCGTGCGCGGCCTGCGCGAGGCGGCGGATGTCGCACACGTCGAGGCCGGGGTTGGACGGTGTCTCGATCCACAGCAGCTTGGCCCCGTCGAGCACGTCCAGCTGCGCGTCCCCGGCGGTGGGCGCGAGCCGTACGGTCACGCCGTAGGACTCCAGACGCGAGCGCAGGGAGCGGGTCGCCTGGTAGCAGTCCGCCGGCAGCACCACGGTGTCGCCCGCGCCGACCTGCGACAGCAGTACGGAGGACACCGCCCCCATGCCGGACGAGAAGACCACCGTCTCGGCGGGCGTGTCCGGGGACTCCAGCTCGGACAGCGCCTGCTCCAGCAGCGTCCAGGTCGGGTTCTCGTCGCGCCCGTACGTGTACGGGCCGTCCGGCTCGCCCGGCAGGTGGTAGTGGGCCGCGAACACCGGCCCGGGCAGCGAGGGCTCGTACGGGGCCGCCGGAGGCCGCCCGGCGTGCACGCTGCGCGTGCTGTCGCCGGGCGAGCTGTCGTACTCGGTCATGGCTGCCTCCACGGGGTCGGACAGGGGCTGTCGGGCTCCATGATGCAGCTCACAGGGCCCAGGGCCTCTCCGGTGGATCTCCGTGGCGTCGCGTGCCCTGGCACCAGCGCTCGCGGCGTTGCCGAAACGCCCACAGGAAACCACCCTGTGGGCGCTCCGGCGCCTTGCGATCACAGGCACCAGACCCCGCTCCTTCTCCCACTGAGATCCACCGGACAGGCCCTAGTCCTCGTCCGGCAGCACCATGTTCAGCGCCCAGGAGACGATGCTGATAATCAGACCGCCGAGCAGGGCAGCCCAAAAGCCCTCCACATGGAAGTCCAGGCTGAGCTTGCCGGACAGCCAGGAGGTGAGCAGCAGCATCAGGGCGTTCACGACCAGGGTGATCAGCCCGAGGGTCAGAATGAACAGCGGGAAGGCCAGCAGCTTCACGACCGGCTTGACGAGCCAGTTCACGACGCCGAAGACCAGGGCGACGAGGACGAGGGTGAGAGCCTTGTGTCCGGTGTCGTCACCGGTGAGTGTGATGTTCTGCACCAGCCAGATGGCCACGCCCAGGGCGACGGCGTTCGCGAGCGTCTTGACGACGAAGTTCTTCATGGCTGAGATCGTCCCAGACGTGATCGCACAGGCAAGGGATGGGGCCAAAGTTGAAGGTGTTCCGACTGGACGACCTGGAGGCGGAGCGTGCCGCCAACGAGGGGGCGTACCTGAGCTTCCTGCGCGAGCGCAATATGTCCGCGGGGTTGTACGCCCTGCGCGCGGGCGAGCTCGATCCTCAGAAGCCGCATGCGCAGGACGAGATCTACCTCGTGGTGAGCGGCCGGGCCGCGATCACCGTGGGGGAGGAGACGACGTATGTCGCGAACGGCAGCGTGGTCTACGTCCCGGCCGGGGTCCCGCACCGCTTCCACCACATCACCGAGGACCTGAAGGTGCTGGTGGTCTTCTCGCCGCCTGAGGGATGACCCTGGTCCGGGCGGCTCCTGGTCCCGGCGGGCCCCTAGGGGGTCGGTCAGGGACGGATGGGGTGCTGAGGGCCCCCACTTGGGGGTCCGGCGGGCCTAGCCTGGGGGCAGCTTCGAAAACTACGGAGGAAACGGTGAAGGAACTATTCGGTGGCCTGCCCTGGTGGGTCAAGTGGGTCGCGGTCCCGGTGATCGCGATTGTCGTCTTCGGAAGCCTCCTGGGCGCGCTGTTCGCTTTTGTCTTCAAGCTGGTGATCTTCGTCGCGCTCGTCGGCGGCCTGGTGTTCGTGGTGAAGAAGTTCACCTCGTCCTCATCGGACTCCCGCGACTCGTGGTGACGCGCCGGACCGGCCGGACCGGGACACCGGAACGCACGGGCGGGGCTGTTTCACGTGAAACAGCCCCGCCCGTGCCGCTGGTCGCTAGTCCTTCAGCGGGACCCGCTCGGGCCGGGTGCCGTTGACCGGGGGCTGGGTGCCCTCCTTCTCGCCCATCGCCGCGAGCAGCTGACGGGCCAGGCCGAGGCCTGTGCCGCCCATGGTCAGCGCCTTGGCGAACATCTCCGACATCCCGTCGGCGCCGTTGAGCAGCACCATGTGGTCGACGTTGCCGAAGGCCTCGGCCCCGGCGCGGACGATCTCGGGCCAGTGCTCGGCCAGCTGCTGGGCGACAACCGCCTCCTGGTTCTCGGCGAGCGCGGCGGCCCGTGCCTTGATCGACTCGGCCTCGGCGAGGCCCTTGGCCTTCGCCGCCTCGGCCTCCGCGAGCCCGCGAGCCTGAGTGGCCGCGGCTTCGGCCTCACCGGTGGCACGGGTGGCGGCAGCGGCCGCCAGACCGCTCACCTTGGTCATCTCGGCCTTCGCGGCGGCGGCGATCTTCACCTGGTTCGCCTCGGCGATCGCGGCCAGCTCGGTCTCCTTGGCCTTCGCCTCCGCCGCCGAGATCCGTGCGTCACGCTCGGCCTCGGCCCAGGTCCGCTTCTCGTACGCGGCCGCGTCCGCGGGCTTGCGTACGTCCACCTGGAGCTGCTGCTCGCGGCGCTGGGCCTCCAGCTCCCAGACCCGGGTCTCCTGGATCACGACTTCCTGCTTGGCCGCGGCCTCCGCGAGAGGGCCTGCCTGCGTCGCCTTGGCGGCCGCCTTGTCGCGCTCGGCCTGGTAGCCCGCCTGCTGGATCTCGCTGTCGCGGGTGGCCTCCGACATCCGCGCGGCGGCCTTCTGCTCGGCCTCGGTGGCCAGCCGGTCGGCCTCGGCCTGCGCGATGCGCGCGTCGCGGTGGACGGCGGCGGCGTGCGGGGCGGCCAGGTTGCGGATGTAGCCGGTCGGGTCCTCGATCTCGTGGATCTGCAGCGAGTCGATGATCAGGCCGAGCTTCTCCATCTCCGAGCCGGACGCGGCCCGGGTCTGCGCGGTGAGCTTGTCGCGGTCCCGGATCATCTCCTCGACCGTCAGCCCGCCCACGATGGACCGCAGATGACCGGAGAACACGTTGTGCACCCGGGCCCCCATGAACTTCTGCTGGTCCAGGAAACGGCGGGCCGCGTTCGCGATCGACACGAAGTCGTCGCCCACCTTGAAGATCACCACACCCCGCACCTTCAGCGGGATCCCCTGCTTGGTCACGCAGTCCACGGACAGCTCGGCCTCGTTGAGGTCCAGCGACAGCTTGCGCACCGCCTGCACGCCCGGAACGACCAGCGTCCCGCGCCCGGTGACGATACGGAAGCCCATCCCCTCCTCAAGCCCCTCCGTGCGGTGCTTGGAGCCTGAGATGACCAGAGCTTCGTTCGGTTCGGCGACCCGCCACATGAGCTTGAAAATCCCGACCGAGATGATGATTGCGGCGAGAACCACTCCCGCCACGGCGCCGATGAACATCGGCATACGCCCCCTTACGATGGCCCCGGATTGGGGCCGCGTACGGGAGTGTGCGCCTGCGCGAGCCGCGCTGGAAGACGCTTACGATTCCTTGTCACAATTTTGACGCGCAGTCGGATCCCGGCAGGTCAGCGCGGGTTCAGCCGTATGCGGCGGCGACGTACACCGTGCGCGGCGCCTGGTATTCGACGACCACGATCAGCGTGCCCGGCTCCAGCCGCTCCCCCGGTGTCACGGGATACGCCAGAAAGGCCTCCGCGCCACCCCGCACCTTGACGATCACCTCGCCGACCAGGCCCGGTCCGACCGTCCCCGTCACCCTGCCCTGTAGCCCGATCACGGGGATCCCCCTCACTTCGCGCGGCGCCGGCGTCCCCCGCTGCTGACGCCATTGTTGTGGCCGCGGTCCGCCGACACCACCAACGCTGCCATCACCGTCGTCAGCGGCACCGAGGCCACCAGGCCGATGCTGCCGACCAGGGTCCGTACGATCTCCTCCGCGACGAGCTCGCTGCCCGCGACGCCCAGCACGCTGCGGCTGGCGATCGAGAAGAGCAGCAGCAGCGGCAGCGCGGCGCCCGCGTACGCCAGGACCAGGGTGTTGACCACCGAGGCGATGTGGTCCCGGCCGATCCGCATCGCGGCGATGTACAGCTTGCGCCAGTCGGCCGTGGGATCGGCCTCCTTGAGCTCCCACACGGCCGAGGTCTGGGTCACCGTCACATCGTCGAGCACACCGAGCGAGCCGATGATGACGCCCGCGAGCAGCAGGCCCCGGATCTCGATGTTGGGGTAGAGGGCGTGGATGGTGCCGGTCTCGTCCGAGGTGTTGCCGGTCAGATGGCTCCAGGCGATGAAGACCGAGCCGAGGACACCGATCAGGAAGAGCGAGCAGAGGGTGCCGATCACCGCCACCGAGGTGCGGGCGTTGAGGCCGTGGCACATGTAGAGCGCGATCAGCATGATGGCGCTGCTGCCGATCACCGCCACCAGCAGCGGAGGATCGCCGCGCAGGATCGCCGGGAGGATGAACAGCGACAGGATCGCGAAGCTGATGACCAGCGCGATCAGCGCGAGCAGCCCGCGCATGCGGCCGATGGCGATCACCGCGACCGCGAAGAGCCCGGCGAGCAGATACATCGGGAAGGACCGGTCGACGTCCGTCACCGAGTACTGCAGCTCCTTGGGGGCCTTGGGGGCGTACGCGAGCACGACCTTCTGGTTGAGCGAGTACTGCCGGGACTGGGTCGGCTGGACGATCTCGGTGAAGGTGCGGCCCTTGTCCTTGCCCGAGGTGACCTCGATGGTCGCCCGCTTGCAGATGGACGCATCGCCGCTCGCACCACTGCCCGCGTTGGCCTCCGAGCACTTCAGGCTCACGATCTTGACGACCTGTCCGGACTGGGTCTGCTGGTCGAAGCCGACCCCCGTCCGCTGGTGCGCCGGCACCCCGCCCGGCCACAGCACGATCAGCCCGGCGACGACCGCGACGGCGAAGGGCACCAGCACCGCGGCGATGACATTGCGCAGATGCCGGGAGACCGGATGCACCGGCCCATGCGCATGGGCGTGCGAATGCGAATGCGAGTGATCGGTGCCAGTGTCCACGAACCGATCATCGCAACACCCACTGGTGTACGTCCCGGGGGACCCGCTAGCGTGATGACACCTTTGCAAACGCGGGAGCTCGGAGCACCGGGCTGAGAGGGCGCTGACGACAGCTGCGCCGACCGCTGAACCTGTTACCGGGTAATGCCGGCGTAGGGAGTAGGTCTCATGACCATGCAGGATGCACGCACGCGCGAAATCGGCTGGCACAAGGGGTACGTGACCGGGTCACGCCCGGACATCGCTGTCCCCGTGCGACAGGTGCACCTCACCAACGGCCGCGATGTGACGCTGTACGACACCTCCGGCCCGTACACCGACCCCAGCATCACCACCGACGTCCGCCGGGGCCTGCCGCCGCTCCGCGAGAACTGGATCGTCGCCCGCGGCGACACCGAGGAGTACCCGGGCCGCCCCGTCCGCCCCGAGGACGACGGCCTCAAGCACACCTCCCCCCGGGGCGGCCTGCGCAACCTCGACGCGGTCTTCCCCGGCCGCCCCCGGCTCCCCCGGCGCGGCCGGGACGGACAGGCCGTCACCCAGCTCGCGTACGCCCGCCGCGGTGAGATCACCCCGGAGATGGAGTACGTCGCGATCCGCGAGAACGTCCAGCCGCAGGTCGTACGCGAGGAGATCGCGGCCGGCCGGGCCGTCCTCCCGGCCAACGTCAACCACCCCGAGATCGAGCCGATGATCATCGGCAAGCGGTTCCTGGTGAAGGTCAACGCCAACATCGGCAACTCCGCCGTCACCTCCTCCATCGAGGAGGAGGTCGACAAGATGACCTGGGCCACCCGCTGGGGCGCCGACACCGTCATGGACCTCTCCACCGGCCGCAACATCCACACCACCCGCGAGTGGGTGCTGCGCAACTCCCCCGTCCCCATCGGCACCGTCCCCCTCTACCAGGCGCTGGAGAAGGTCGACGGCAAGGCCGAGGAGCTCACCTGGGACATCTACAAGGACACCGTCATCGAGCAGGCCGAGCAGGGCGTCGACTACATGACCGTCCACGCCGGCGTCCTGCTGCGCTACGTCCCGCTCACCGCCGCCCGCAAGACCGGCATTGTCTCCCGCGGCGGCTCGATCATGGCGGCCTGGTGCCTCGCCCACCACCGGGAGAGCTTCCTCTACGAGAACTTCGAGGAGCTCTGCGAGATCCTCGCCGCCTACGACGTCACGTACTCCCTCGGCGACGGCCTGCGCCCCGGCTCGATCGCCGACGCCAACGACGAGGCGCAGTTCGCGGAGCTGCGCACTCTCGGCGAGCTGAACACCATCGCCAAGCGCCACAACGTCCAGACGATGATCGAGGGCCCGGGCCATGTCCCGATGCACAAGATCAAGGAGAACATCGACCTCCAGCAGGAGATCTGCGAGGAAGCCCCCTTCTACACACTCGGGCCGCTGACCACCGACATCGCCCCCGCGTACGACCACATCACCTCCGGCATCGGCGCGGCGATGATCGCCTGGTGGGGCACGGCGATGCTCTGCTACGTCACGCCCAAGGAGCACCTGGGCCTGCCGGACCGCGACGACGTCAAGACCGGCGTCATCACCTACAAGATCGCCGCGCACGCGGCCGATCTCGCCAAGGGGCACGAGGGCGCGCAGACCTGGGACGACGCCCTGTCCGACGCGCGCTTCGAGTTCCGCTGGGAGGACCAGTTCAACCTGGCTCTCGACCCGGACACCGCCCGCGCCTTCCACGACGAGACGCTGCCCGCGGAGCCCGCCAAGACGGCGCACTTCTGCTCGATGTGCGGGCCGAAGTTCTGCTCGATGAAGATCTCGCAGGACATCCGGCGCGAGTACGAGGACGGCATGCGCATGAAGTCCGAGGAGTTCGCGGCGTCCGGGAACAGGGTGTACCTGCCGATAGCCGACTGACCGCCTGACTGACCGACCGCCTGACCGCCTGACGGTCAGGCGGGAGGGTTGTCCGGGCCGCCGAAGTCGGGGCTGGTGAAGTCCGGGCTTGTGAAGTCGGGGCTGGTGAAACGGTGTCCGGGCTCCGGGGATTCCTCGGGGCCCGGACTGGTGAAGTCGGGGCGCGAGTAGCCCAGGCGCGGCATGCGCGGGCCTGAAGCGCGGCCCGGGCCCGGGCCGGGGTCGTAGGCGGCGGGGGCCGGCGGCGGGGCGGTGGCGGCCTGGGCGAGGGCTTCGAAGAGGAAGGGCCGCAGGCCTCGTTCGAGCAGGGCGCGCTGCCAGGCGGCGCGGGCGTGGGCGAGCTCGGGCGGGAGCTCGTCGGGGCCGTCGTGGAGGGCGGTGGAGCCGTTGCGCAGGGCGGTGAGGAGCAGGCTGATGATGGCGAGGACGATGCCGAGGACGGCGACCCCGGCGAACAGCCACCCGGCGCTGATCAGCGGCTGGGCGATGGCGGGCACGGGGTGTGAGATGCGCAGGGCGTAGCCGACCAGCAGGAAGATGACGGCGGCGGCGCCGGCCAGCATCGGGGTGAGGACGGCGACGACGGCGAACAGCCCCGCGCCGGAGCCTCCGGGGTCGGCGACCGGGCCCATGGCCGCCGCGTACTCGATGCTGCCCGCGCCGACCGGGGCGGCCGCGCGCCGGGACACGCCGCGGATGCTGTCGGCCGCCGCGCGAAGCTGCTCGCGTACGTTCCGGTACTGCTGGTATTCCGGTGCTGCGCAGGCGGCTATCGGTTCGATGGCGCTGAGCGCCATCGTGCGCAGTTGTTCGCTGTTGAGCGGGCTGGCGCCTTCGGCGAGAGCCTCACGGATCTCGGCGGAGTGCAGCGCCTCGTCGAGGACACGCTCGAAGTCCTGGCGGTCCTCGTTGAGCAGGTGCTGTGCGCTGTTCATGTGCATCCCCCGATGCTCCGTCTCCGGCGCCTCTCCGGAGCCCGGGCGGAAGCGGAGGAGAGCGTGCCTACGGATAACGTCGATGGTAGAGCGCGGAGGTGACAGCGTGACAGAGTGTTTCCGGAAAATGGCAGCTTAGGGCAGAAGTGGCAATTGCGCGACCAGCAACTTGCCATCCATCGTCACCCCGCCGTCCATTGCCACCGCGAGAGCGTCGGCGTAGACATGCGGGCCGTCGACCACGGGCGTCGCCCGCTCCTCCCCGTCCCCCGAGTACTCGCCGCCGACCTCCCCCAGCAGGTACGGAATGGGGCTGTGGCCGTGCACGACGCGCCGGCCGCCGTAGGTGTCCAGCAGCTCGCGGGCAGCCTGCGGGCCGTCATCGCCGCGGAAGGCGAAGCGTTTGGTGAGCTTGCGGAACAGCTCCCAGCACTCGTCCGCGTCGCCGCGCTGGAGCACGCCGGTGACGGCGTCGTTCATCGCGTCGATGGTGGTGCCGTAGTCCAGGTATGCGGTGGTGTCGGAGTGCAGCAGCAGGTGGCCGTCGGCGACGGTGGCCGCGTCGAGGCGGGACATCCAGGCGATGTGGTGGTCCTCCAGCCGCTCCATGTCGGTGGTCTGACCGCCGTTGAGCCGCCAGGCGGCCAGGAAGGTGGCGGTGCCGGCCACGGAGTTGACCGGGGTGTCGCCGAAGCGGTGGGCGCCCAGCAGCAGCAGCTCGTGGTTGCCCATGAGGGCCTTGGCGTAGCCGCCGGCGGCCGCCGCCTCCGCCGAGAGCTGCATCACCAGATCGATGACGCCGACGCCGTCCGGGCCCCGGTCGGTGAAGTCGCCGAGGAACCACAGGCGGGCGGTGCCGGCCGCCCAGTGGCCCTCGGCGTCGATGAGCCCGCGGTCGTAGAGCGCGTCGAGCAGCTCGTCGAGATAGCCGTGCACATCGCCGACGACGTACAGCGGGCCGGGGCGCGCCTCCTGGTCGTCGGTGATCACCGGAAGATCGCGGACGGTGGGGGTGTACTCCGGCGGGTACCCCTCGTGTTCCCCGTCCGCGGGTGCCTCGCCTACGGGTACGGGGACGATCCGTGCGTCGATCAGCATGGGCTGGTAGCCCGCCGGCACGGCCTGCGCCGCCATCGCCGGATCCCAGCCGTCAGCCGTACCTCGCACGGGTCCCTGACCGACCCCCTGAGTCATCGACCCCTCCACCACCTTCGCGCCGCCATCCGCCCATCATAGGAATGACGATGTCGCAGCGTGACACACCTGGCTACCAGGATTTCGTCAGGTGCCGACAAATCGTCACGCGCCGGGCGTTACGCGCCGCTCATTCCCCGGAACCGCGCGGCGGGCTGACCGTTGTGCGCGGTGGGCGCCGTTGCGAGGAGGTCCGGACGATCAGATCGGTGGGCATGACCTGCTGCACCGGGGCGCCGGAATCGGCGCCCTCGATGGCGTCGATGAGGAGCTGGACGACGGCGGTGCCGATCCGGCCGGGCTTGAGGGAGAGCGTGGTGATCGGCGGCTCGGTGGCCGCGTACACGCTGCTCTCGCTGCAGCAGACCAGCAGCAGGTCGTCCGGCACGCGCAGGCCGTACCGGCGGGCGGCTGCCAGCAGGTCGGTGCCGTTGGGGTCGAAGAGACCGTAGACGGCGTCCGGGCGGTCCGGGCGGGCCAGCAGCCGGTCGGCGGCCACCGCGCCCGCGCACGGGTCGTGGGCCGGGTAGGCCTCGTAGACCGGCTCCTGGCCGATGCGCTCGCACCAGTCGAGGTAGGCGGTGGTGGACAGCCGGGTGTACGTGTCCGTGCTGGTGCCCGTCAGCAGTCCGATGCGCCGGGCCCCGGCGGCGGCCAGGTGGTCGAGGATGCCCAGGACGGCGGCCTCGTGGTCGTTGTCCACCCAGGCGTGCACGGGCAGATTCCCGGCCGGGCGGCCGTCGCTGACCACCGGTACGCCCTGGCGGACCAGGTCGGTGACGACCGGGTCATGGTCGGACGGGTCGATGACCACGGTGCCGTCGAGCGCGACATTGCTCCAGACGTCGTGCCGCGAGGACGCGGGCAGGATCACCAGGGCATAGCCGCGCGCGAGCGCCGCCGAGGTCGCGGCCCGCGCCATCTCGGCGAAGTACGCGAACTCGGTGAAGGTGAAAGGTTCTTCCCCGTACGTGGTCACGGTCAGGCCGATCAGGCCCGATCTGCCGGTGCGCAGTGTGCGGGCCGCCGCGGACGGGCGGTAGCCCAGCCGGTCGGCGACCTCGCGCACATGGCGTCGGGTGGCATCGGGCAGTCGGCCCTTGCCGTTGAGTGCGTCGGAGACAGTCGTGATCGAGACTCCGGCCGCGGCGGCCACATCTCTGATGCCCGCCCGCTCCAGCCGGCGTCCGATATGGCGGCTCGCCTGGTGGTTCCCTGCTGCTGTCATGGCGAGCCGATAGTAGGGCTCGTGTGGTCCGTTGGCGGGGGGTCTCGGAACCAGCTTGACAGATACGTTTCTCCATGGCTGAGGACCCCCGGTCGCCTTGAATCCACAGGCGACAGACCGGACTCGTCGGTGCTTATGAGCGCTCGCGCGGCGATCTTCTCCTGCATGGCCGATATGTCGAAGAGGTGTCAACTCACCTTTACGGGGGATGCGCGCCACGGGGCGCGCCACGGGCGCGCAGCGCTCCGAGCGGCCCTCCCGCGGCTGCCCACGCCCTCGTATGGTGTGTCCATGAGCCCAAGACTGCGCCCGGAACTCGACGGCATCCCGACCTACAAGCCGGGGCGTCCCCCGGCCGTGGCCGAGGGGGTGACCGCCTACAAGCTCTCCTCCAACGAGAACCCCTATCCGCCGCTGCCCGGCGTGCTGGAGGCGGCCACCGCCGCAGCGCAGTCCTTCAACCGCTACCCGGACCTGGCCTGCTCCGCCCTGCTCGCCGAGATCTCCGACCGCTTCGAGGTACCGGTCTCGCACATCGCCACCGGCACCGGCTCGGTCGGCGTGGCCCAGCAGTTGGTCCAGTCGACGGCGGGGCCCGGCGACGAGGTGATCTACGCCTGGCGCTCCTTCGAGGCGTACCCGATCATCGCGCAGATCAGTGGCGCCACCTCGGTCCGGGTGCCGCTGGACGCCGACGAGGTGCACGACCTGGAGGCGATGGCCGCCGCGATCACCGGTCGCACCCGGCTGATCTTCGTCTGCAACCCCAACAACCCCACCGGCACGGTCGTCCGCCGCGCCGAACTGGAGCGCTTCCTGGACCGGGTGCCCTCCGACGTCCTGGTCGTGCTGGACGAGGCCTATGTCGAGTTCGTCACGGACCCGGACTTCCCCAACGGCGTCGAGCTCTACCGCGACCGCCCCAACGTGGCGGTGCTGCGCACCTTCTCCAAGGCGTACGGCCTGGCCGGGCTGCGGGTCGGCTTCGCCATCGCGCACGAGCCGGTCGCGGCTGCGCTGCGCAAGACGGCCGTCCCCTTCGGTGTGAGCCAGCTTGCGCAGGACGCGGCTGTCGCCTCGCTGCGCGCCGAGGCCGCCCTGCTGGAGCGCGTCGACGCCCTGGTCGCCGAGCGGGCCCGGGTGTACGAGGGGCTGGCCGCCCAGGGGTGGACTCTGCCGCATGCGCAGGCCAACTTCGTGTGGCTGCGCCTGGGGGAGCGCACCGTCGACTTCGCCGCCGCGTGCGAGCTGGCCGGTGTGACGGTCCGGCCCTTCGCCGGCGAGGGCGTACGGATCACCATCGGCGAGACCGCGGCGAACGACGTGCTGCTGCGGACGGCGGAGGCATTCCGCAAGGAGCTCTAGGGCCTGTCGGCCCCTGCTTTGCCCCTGTTGCCCCCTGACGCACCCCGGTGTCAGGGGGCAAATGTATGTGCGTACTATTTGGTTTGTGAACGTGTTCACTTTCACAAGCGCACCAAGTCAGGAGGCATGACGTGCAGCTCGCGCTGGACACCGTCATCGTCGCGCGATGGCAATTCGGCATCACCACCGTCTACCACTTCCTCTTCGTCCCCCTGACGATCTCCCTCGCCGCCCTGACCGCCGGCCTGGAGACAGCCTGGGTGCGCACAGCCAAGGAGAAGTACCTCAAGGCGACCAAGTTCTGGGGCAAGCTCTTCCTGATCAACATCGCCATGGGTGTCGTCACCGGCATCGTCCAGGAGTTCCAGTTCGGCATGAACTGGTCCGACTACTCGCGCTTCGTCGGCGACATCTTCGGCGCTCCGCTCGCCTTCGAGGCGCTGATCGCGTTCTTCTTCGAGTCCACCTTCATCGGGCTGTGGATCTTCGGCTGGGACAAGCTCCCCAAGAGGATCCACCTTGCCTGCATCTGGATGGTGTCCATCGGCACCATCCTGTCCGCGTACTTCATCCTGGCCGCCAATTCCTGGATGCAGCACCCGGTCGGCTACACCTACAACAAGGCCACCGGCCGCGCCGAACTCACCGACTTCTGGGCGGTGCTGAGCCAGAACACCACCCTCGTCGTGGTCTTCCACACCCTCACCGCCGCCTTCCTCACCGGCGCCGCCTTCATGCTCGGCATCTCCGCCTACCACCTGGCCCGCAAGAAGCACGTCGAGGTGATGCGGACCTCGCTGCGCCTCGCTCTGATCACCGCCGTCGTCGCGGGGCTGCTCACCGCCGTCAGCGGCGACCGCCTCGGCAAGGTCATGTACGAGCAGCAGCCGATGAAGATGGCCGCCGCCGAGGCGCTGTGGGACGGCGAGGCCCCGGCCCCGTTCTCGGTCTTCGCGTACGGGGACGTGGAGAAGGGCCACAACACGGTCGCCATCGAAATCCCCGGCCTGCTGTCCTTCCTGGCCAAGGACGACTTCACCTCGTACGTCCCCGGCATCACCGACATCAACAAGCTGGAACAGGCGAAGTACGGGCCCGGCGACTACCGGCCCAACATTCCCGTCGCCTACTGGGGCTTCCGCTGGATGATCGGCTTCGGCATGACCTCCTTCGCGGTCGGCCTCGCCGGACTCTGGCTCACCCGCCGCAGGCTGTGGCTCGCGCCGCAGCACCGTACGGGCGACGACGAGCCGCCGCACCTGATGCTCACCAAGAACACGCGGCTCGGCCCGGCGCTCTCGAAGTGGTACTGGCGGATCGGCCTGCTGACCATGGGCTTCCCGCTGATCGCCAACTCCTGGGGCTGGATCTTCACCGAGACCGGCCGCCAGCCCTGGGCCGTCTACGGCCTGCTCAAGACCGAGGACGCGGTCTCGCCGAGTGTCTCCACCGGTGAGGTCCTCACCTCGCTCATCGTCTTCACCGCGCTGTACGCGATCCTCGCCGTCATCGAGATCAAGCTGATGGTCAAGTACGCCAAGGCCGGCCCGCCGGAGCTCACCGAGGCCGACCTGAATCCGCCCACCCGGATCGGCGGCGATCACGACGACGCCGACCGCCCGATGGCCTTCTCGTACTGAAGGGAGAACCGAGAGATGCATCTGCACGACGTCTGGTTCGTCCTCATCGCCGTCCTGTGGACGGGCTACTTCTTCCTCGAAGGCTTCGACTTCGGGATCGGCATCCTCACCAAGGCCCTCGCCCGCGACCGCCTTGAGCGCCGTGTCCTCATCAACACCATCGGCCCGGTCTGGGACGGCAACGAGGTCTGGCTGCTCACCGCCGGCGGCGCGACCTTCGCGGCCTTCCCCGACTGGTACGCCACCCTCTTCTCCGGCTTCTACCTGCCCCTGCTGGCCATCCTGGTCTGCCTCATCGTCCGTGGCGTCGCCTTCGAGTACCGCGCCAAGCGCCCCGAGGAGGCCTGGCAGCGGCGCTGGGAGACCGCGATCTTCTGGACCTCCCTCATTCCGGCTGTGCTGTGGGGCGTCGCCTTCGCCAACATCGTGCACGGCGTCAAGATCGACAAGGCGGGGGAGTACGTCGGCGGCTTCTGGGACCTGATCAACGTCTACTCGGTCCTCGGCGGCCTGGTCACCCTCACCCTGTTCACCTTCCACGGCGCGGTCTTCGCCTCGCTCAAGACCCTCGGCGACATCCGGGTGCGGGCACGGCGCTTCGCCACCGGCGCGGGCGCCGCCGCCGCGGTGTGCGCACTGGCCTTCCTGGCCTGGACCCAGATCGACGGCGGCGACGGCAAGAGCCTGGTCGCCGCCGCGATCGCCGTGATCGCGCTGCTCGCGGCGATCGGGGCGAATCTGCTGGGCCGGGAGGGCTGGTCCTTCGCGTACTCGGGGATCACGATCGTCGCCGTCGTCGCGATGCTCTTCCTGACGCTCTTCCCGGACGTCATGCCGTCCTCGCTGAACCCGGCGTGGAGCCTGACGGTCACCAACGCGTCCTCGACGCCGTACACGCTCACGATCATGACGTGGTGTGCCGGGATCGCCGCCCCGCTCGTCATGCTCTACCAGGGGTGGACGTACTGGGTCTTCCGCAAGCGCATCGGTACGCAGCACATCGCCGAAGCAGCGCACTGAGCACGGCTCACCTCACTGAGAGGGCATGTTTCACGTGAAACCGATCGACCCCCGGCTGCTGCGCCACGCCCGCGCCTCCCGCGCGTTCATCGTCGGCTCCGTCCTCCTCGGCCTTGCCGGGGCCGGACTGGTCGTCGCCCAGGCGATGCTCGTCGCCGAGGTCGTCGTCGGCGGTTTCCAGCACGGCCTCGGCGTCGGCGGGCTGCGCACCGAGCTGGTGCTGCTCGTCGCCGTCGCGGTCGGCCGGGCGGCCGTCGCCTGGCTCACCGAGCTGTGCGCGCACCGCGCCAGCGCGGCCGTCAAGTCCGAGCTGCGGGGCCTGCTGCTGGCGCGGGCCACGCAGTTGGGGCCCTCGTGGCTCACCACGCAGCGCAGCGGCGAGCTCACCACCCTCGCCACACGCGGTATCGACGCGCTCGACGACTACTTCGCGCGGTACGTGCCCCAGCTCGGGCTCGCCGTCGTCGTACCCGTCGCCGTGCTCGCCCGGATCGTCACCGAGGACTGGATCTCGGCCCTCACCATCGCCCTGACGCTGCCGCTGATCCCGCTGTTCATGGCGCTGGTCGGCTGGGCCACCCAGGCTCAGATGGATCGTCAGTGGAAGCTGCTGGCCCGGTTGTCCGGGCACTTCCTGGATGTCGTGGCCGGTCTGCCCACGCTCAAGGTCTTCGGCCGTGCCAAGGCCCAGGCCGAGTCCATCCGCGCCATCACGGCCGACTATCGCCGGGCGACCATGCGAACCCTGCGTATCGCCTTTCTGTCCTCCTTCGTGCTGGAGCTGCTGTCCACGATCTCGGTCGCCCTGGTCGCCGTCGGGGTCGGCATGCGGCTCGTCCACGGCCACCTCGACCTCTACACCGGCCTGGTCATCCTCGTCCTCGCCCCCGAGGCGTACCTGCCGCTGCGCCAGGTCGGCGCCCACTACCACGCGGCGGCGGAGGGCGTGGCCGCCGCGGACGAGGTCTTCGCCGTCCTGGAGACCGCCCCGCCGGTACGGGGCACCGCCCCGGCACCGGACCTTCGCACGGCGGTGATCGAGCTCGACGCACTCGCGGTGGCCGGCCGCCTCGGCCCGGTCTCCCTCACCCTCTCCCCCGGCGAGACGGTCGCCGTCGTCGGCCCCAGCGGCATCGGCAAGACGACGCTGCTCAGCGCGCTGCTCGGCTTCACCGAGCCGACCTCGGGCCGGGTGCTGGCCGACGGCGCAGACCTCGCCGCGTACGACTGCGACGGCTGGCACCGGCAGATCGC
The DNA here is from genome assembly GCF_045040445.1 of Streptomyces sp. NBC_01537. Classification (NCBI taxonomy): domain Bacteria; kingdom Bacillati; phylum Actinomycetota; class Actinomycetes; order Kitasatosporales; family Streptomycetaceae; genus Streptomyces; species Streptomyces sp. NBC_01537. The sequence goes on from NZ_CP109392.1 coordinate 4,948,294, forward strand.
CTGGGTCCCCCAGCACCCGCACCTCTTCCCCGGCACGATCGCGGACAACGTGCGGCTCGCCCGCCCCGACGCCACGGCCGACGCGGTCCGCGCCGCCCTCACCGACGCCGGAGCCGCCGACCTCGACCCGGACGCCCTCGTCGGGGAGGCAGGATCCGGCCTCTCCGCCGGCCAGCGCCAACGCGTCGCCCTCGCCCGTGCCTTCCTCGCCGACCGCCCCCTGCTGCTGCTCGACGAGCCCACCGCCAACCTGGACGGCGACACCGAGGCGGCCGTCGTGGCCGCCGTCGCCCGCCTGGCCGCCGGCCGTACGGTCCTGCTCGTCGTCCACCGCCCGGCGCTGCTCGCCCTCGCCGACCGCACGGTCCGGCTGGGCGAGGGCACCCGCCCCGGCGAGCCCACGTCCCCGGGCAGTCGGATGGGCGGCTGGGAGCCCCCAGCAGCCGCAACGGTCCCGGGCCCGGCAGCGGAGGAGACGGCAACCGACCCCGCCCGCAGCGCGGCGTCGCCCCTGCGCCGCGTCCGCCGCCACGGCGCGAACCGCCAGGGCGCGGCGGCCCTCGTCCTCGGGGTGCTCGCGATCCTGTGCGCGGTCGGCCTGATGGCGACGTCCGCGTGGCTGATCTCCCGGGCCTCCCAGCAGCCCCCCGTCCTGTACCTGATGGTCGCGGTCACGGCGACCCGGACGTTCGGGATCGGCCGTGCGGCGATCCGCTACGCCGAACGCCTCACCTCGCATGACGCCGTCTTCCGGGCCCTCGCGCATCTGCGGGTCGCGGTCTACGCGCGCCTGGAGCGCCTCGCGCCCGCAGGGCTGCGCGGCACGCGCAGAGGCGATCTGCTGTCCCGGCTCGTGGCGGACGTGGACAGCCTGCAGGACTACTTCCTGCGCTGGCTGCTACCCGCCGCCACCGCCGCCACCGCAGGCCTGGTCACCGCCGGGTTCACGGCCTGGCTGCTGCCCGAGGCGGGGGCGGCGCTGGCCGTCGGCCTCCTCGCCGCAGGCGTGGGGATCCCGGTGCTGTCCGTGGCCGTCGCCCGCCGCGCCGAGCGGCGGATCGCGCCCGCTAGAGGCGAGCTGTCCACGCACGTCCTGGGCCTGCTCACCGGCACCGCCGAAGTCACCGTGGCAGGCGCCCTGCCGGCCCGTCTGAAGGCGGTGGGAGACGCGGACCGTACGCTCACCGCCCTGGCGGCGCGCTCGGCCGCCGGGACGGCGCTGGGCGCGGGGCTGTCCGCACTGGTCACCGGCCTGACGGTGATCGCGTGCGCGGCCGTGGGCGTACAGGCCGTGGCGGCGGGCCGGCTGCACGGCGTGGCGCTGGCCGTCATCGTCCTCACGCCGCTGGCGGCGTTCGAGGCGGTGGCGGGGATGCCGCTCGCCGCGCAGCAGCGGCAGCGCAGCCGTGAGGCGGCGCAGCGGGTGTACGAGATCATCGACGCGCCCGAGCCCGTACGCGAGCCGGAGCTCCCCCAAGCACTTCGTGCAGGGGGTACCCCCATCTCGCTTCGCTCGGCGACCGCGCCGACGGCGGACCCCTTCCCCATCGCCGTACGCGGCCTGACGGCCCGGCACGCCGGACAGCCCCGCCCGGCCCTGGAGGGGGTGGACCTCGACCTGGCCCCGGGCCGCCGCATCGCGGTCGTGGGGCCGTCCGGCTCGGGCAAGACGACGCTCGCGCAGGTGCTGCTGCGCTTCCTCGACCGGGAGGGCGGCACGTACACCCTGAACGGCCAGGATGCCGCGGACCTCGACGGCGACGCGGTGCGCCGCATCGTCGGGCTGTGTGCGCAGGACGCGCATGTCTTCGACAGCACCGTCCGCGAGAACCTGCGCCTGGCCAGGCCGGGCGCACCGGACTCCGATCTCCTCGAAGCCCTCGCCGCGGCCCGCGTGGAGCTGGACCTCGACACGGCCGTGGGTGAGCACGGCGCCCGTCTGTCCGGCGGGCAGCGCCAGCGCCTCGCCCTCGCCAGAGCGCTGCTGGCCGGTTTCCCGGTGCTGATCCTCGACGAGCCCGCCGAGCATCTGGACCTGCCGACGGCCGACGCCCTCACCGCCGACCTGCTCGCCGCGACCACCGGCCGCACCACCGTCCTGATCACCCACCGGCTGCACGGGCTGGCCGAGGTCGACGAGATCGTCGTCCTCGATCACGGCCGGATCGTCCAGCGCGGCACGTACGAGGACCTGGCGGCCACCGACGGCCCGTTCCGCCGCACGCTGGAGGGGGAGCGCGCCGCTGACCTGCTGACCGTCTAGAGGCCTCGCGAATGGGTGGGGCGGCGTCGCGGGGCGATGGGCGGCGCCTGGCGGCGTTGTCGTCGGTCGCCGCAGCTCCTCCCCCAAGCACTTCGTGCAGGGGGTACCCCCAGCGCCTCCCTCCTCCGCCTTGCCAGGCTTGCCCCTCACCCCGCTCCTTCACCCGTCCCACCCATTCGCGAGGCCTCTAAGCCGCGCCGTACGCTCGGCTCATGGCAGAACGCCTCGCCAAGCTGCTGGACGCCGTCAACGCGGTCAGCACCACGCTGCTCGACGCCGACAGCGCTTCCGGTGCTTCCGGTGCCGACGCGCTGAACACGGTCGCCGAGCGGGCGCGCAGGCTGGCCGACGCCTCCGCCGGGATCGTGCTGCTGCCCACGGGCGAGGGCGGCCTGGAGGTCGTCGCCGCGTCGGCGGACAGGCCGGAGGGCCTGGTGGGCATAGTGATCGAGCCGGACAGCCCGGTCGTGGCGCACCTGCTCGCCGGTGAGCCGGTGTTCGTCGAGGACTCGGCCACCGACCTGCGCATCAGCACCGTCATCGCGCCGCGCTTCGGTCCCAGCATGATGCTGCCGCTGCGCAGTGGCGGCCGCGTGGTGGGCACGCTCGCCCTGCCCCGGCTGCGCGGCGAGCCGGGCTACACCGAGGAGGAGCGTTTCTTCGCCACGCAGTTCGCCGCGCAGGCGGCGCTGGCCCTGCTGCTGTCCGACGCGCAGCGCGACCGCGAGCGCCTCGCCGTCTACGAGGAGCGCGACCGCATCGCCCGCGATCTGCACGACCTCGTCATCCAGCGGCTCTTCGCCACCGGCCTCATGCTGCAGGGCGCCCAGCGCCGCGCCGACGACCCCGAGGTCAAGGACGGCATCGGCAGGGCCGTCGACGAGCTCGACGCGACCATCCAGGAAGTGCGCACCACCATCTTCGCCCTCCAGCAGAGCCCGGCCGAGACCCCGTCCGGCCTGCGCACGCGCGTGCTGCGCGAGGTCAGCACGGTCGCGATGCCGCTCGGCTTCCAGCCCTCCGTGCGCTTCGTGGGCGCGGTCGACGCCCGGGTGGGCGAGCGGAGCGCGAAGAACCTGGTCGCCGCGCTGCGCGAGGCGCTGTCCAACGTCCTGCGGCACGCCGGGGCGACCCGGGTCGACGTCATCGTCGACTCCACCGCCTTCCTCGACGACGGCACCACCGCCGCCGTCCGCCTGGTCGTCTCCGACGACGGCGTCGGCATCCCCCTCACCGGCCGCCGCAGCGGCCTGCACAACCTCGTCCGCCGCGCCGAGTCCCTCGGCGGTACGTCCACCTACGGCTCCCGCCCGGACGGCGACGGCACGGCCGTGGTGTGGGAGGTCCCGCTCTGACGCGGCCCGCGTGCTACGGAACGGCCTCCACGACCACCGCCCCTGGCCCCGGCTCCGCCAGCGCCCGCCGCAGGGCCCGGTCCAGTGAGCCGCCGCCCCACCCCCGGGCCGTCCACGCGCCGCGCGGCAGGGCCCGGGCGGCGCCGGCGGCCTCCGTGGCCGAGGTGATGGTGATGCCGCTGTGGGCCATCGCCATACCGTCGCGGTCCCAGGTGATCAGCCCCGCCCCGCCGCCCGGGGTCTCGGCGTACGAGCCCGCGGCCCGGTGCCGGGCGTGGTCCACGACCGCCCGGACCGTCATGGTCCGGCTCCCGCCGGGCAGTTCGGCGGCAGCCGGTCGGGTCGAGCCACAGGGCAGGGCGAGCAGCCCTGCCGCCATCCAGATGAATCCGCGCATAAACGGTTTGTACGGCGGCGGGCGGCCCGCCGTACGGAGCCGGTGGACGGCCCGCCGCCGCGTTCACCCGTCCGGGCTAACGGGTCGGATAAGAGGGTGGATCAGGCGCCCGCGCCCGCGAGGATCCGCTCGATGGCCCGCGCGACCCCGTCGTCCTCGTTCGCCGCCGTACGGTGAGTGGTCGCCGCCAGCACGTCGGGGTGCGCGTTGGCGACCGCGTACGAGCGCCCCGCCCACGACAGCATCTCCAGGTCGTTCGGCATGTCCCCGAACGCGACGACCTCCGCCGCCGAGATGCCCCGCTCCGCACAGCACCGCGCCAGCGTCGTGGCCTTGCTCACCCCGCTCCCGCTGACCTCCAGCAGCGCCGACGGACTCGACCGGGTGATCTCCGCATAGGTCCCCGCCACCGCCCGCGCGGTGTCCAGGAAGAGGTCGGGGTCGATGTCCGGGTGCTTCGCCAGCAGCTTCAGCAGCGGCTGATGGCCGGGCGGTGTGCCCAGCAGCTCCTCCATCGGCGCGATGAGCGCCTCGGCGTCGGGCTCGTACGGCACATACGCCGGCTCGTACGCGAAGCCCCCCGTCCGCTCGATCGCGAACGTCGTCCCCGGCACCGCCGCCCGCAGGATCTCGAGCACCCGCATCGCGTCCCGCGCGTCCAGCGGGTAGGCGGCGAGCAGCCGGTCGCGGTGCAGGTCGTAGACGGCGGCGCCGTTGGCGACGATGGCCATGCCGTGGCGTGCGGTGTGCTCGGCGACCACGCTCATCCAGCGCGCGGGGCGGCCGGTCACGAAGAACACCTCGATGCCGGCGTCCTCGGCGGCGGAGAGGGCGGCCACCGTGCGGGCCGACACGGTCTTGTCGCCGCGCAGCAGGGTCCCGTCCAGGTCGGTGGCGATCAGGCGTGGCGTGGCGAGGGCGGTCCTGGGCAGATCGGTCGCTGAGGTCACGCGCTGCATCCTCCTGTGTGTACGGGTGACGGTGCTGACTGTGCTGACCCTGCTGTCAGTGCTGAGTGCGACCAGTGGAACACGGAGCGCGGTCGATTGTCAGTGGCAGGTGCCACCATCAGGACATGGAGAAAGCAGAGCACGCCGACCGTGAACCGGTGCTGCTGGGCGAGGCTTTGGGTACCGTCCTGGACGGCATCCGCTTCGCCGCGCGCACCTCGATACCCGTCGCCGGCCCGACCGCCGGCCCTGCCACCGCCTGCGACCGCTGCGGCGCCACCGCCGAGTGGCACCTCACCGTGCGCGGCCGCTGGATCATGATCGAGCCCGGCGCCTGGCCCACCGCCTCGATACCCGCAGGCCGCCGCTGGCGCATCGCCGGCGACGGCACCGCAGTCAGTCTCCGGGCCGCCGAGCCCTCCGACACCTGCCGGATCACCCACTTCGACATCTGCCCCGCCAACCCCGCGCCCGTCCAGTCGCCGGTGCTGCTGTCCCTGTGGCGGCGCAACGCACGCGGCCTGGGAGGAGCAGAACGGGAGGTCAGCTGAGCTGTGCCAGGCCCTCGCCGGCGATGCGCTCGAAGACGTCCAGGTCCGTGTCGAAGATCGAGTCCGGCACGGGCCAGTGGATCACGATCTCCGTGATCCCGATCTCGGCGTACCGCCCCGCGTAGTCCACGAACGCGTCCACCGAATCCAGCGGGCGCTCCGCCGTCGACCCCTGCAGCAGAATCCGGTCCAGCTCCCCCATGTCGCGGTCGATCTCCGCGCACGCGATCTCCAGCTTGTCCATCTGCCTTGAAATCACCCCTGCGCACTCCTCCACCGGCACATCCCCCGGCCCGCGCGGATCCCCGTACGTCACCCATGCCTGCCCGTACCGCGCCGCCACCTTCAGCCCGAGCGGCCCGGTCGCCGCCACCGCGAACGGAATCCGCGGCCGCTGCACACACCCCGGGATGTTCCGCACCTCGACCGCCGAGTAGAACTCCCCCTCGCAACTCACCACCGGCTCCGTCAGCAGCCGGTCCAGCACCGACACGAACTCCCCGAACCGGTCGGCCCGCTCCCGTGGCGGCCAGGCCGTCTGCCCCATCGCGGTCGCGTCGAAGCCTGTCCCGCCCGCCCCGATCCCCAGCGTTATCCGGCCGCCGCTCACATCGTCCAGCGTCATCAGGTCCTTCGCCAGCGTCACCGGATGCCGGAAGTTCGGCGAGGTCACGAGGGTGCCCAACCGGATACTCTCCGTAGCCGTCGCGGCGGCGGTGAGAGTAGGCACCGCCCCGAACCACGGCTCGTCGCGGAAGCTCCGCCAGGACAGATGGTCATAGGTGTACGCGGCGTGGAAACCGAGGTCCTCGGCCCGCCGCCAGATCTTCTGGCCCTCGTTCCACCGGTGGATGGGGAGGATCACTGTGCTCAGGCGCATGGGTGCGAGCCTACGCGGATGGGGTGTGCGGGGCTGTCCACCAGGTGGCAGATCCCGTGGTCACGGTGTCGTAAGGCCAGCTCACGGACGTGGACCGGCATGGCGAAGTGGCGCAACACCGCGGCAACACCAGTCGGGCGGAGTCGTGGCTGGAGTCCTGGGCAGCGCCGGCGGAGGCCCGGCAGGCCCGAGCAGGGGAGCCCCGATCATGCCCGCCGACCGCACTCGCGAGCACACCGCGCCCGTCGCGGCCGCGCGGCGTCGGCGGCTGCGGGCGGACCGGGCACGGCAGCTCGCCGATCTGCTGCGCCACCAGCTGCTGGGCCAAGGCTTCCCCGACGGCGTACTGCCGCACGAGGACGCCATCGGCGCGGACTACGGCGCGTCCCGCAACACCGTGCGCCAGGTGCTGGACCTGTTGCGCGCCGAGCAGCTCGTCGAGCGGCTGCCCGGAGTCGGGACGGTCGTCGACACGGCCGCTGCCGCCGCCCTGGCCGACCCCGCCTGGCAGGTCCGTACCGGGGCGGCCACCGCTCTCACGGTCGCCGCCCCCGCCCTGGCGGTACCGGTGCTCACGGCGGCCCTCGCCGACACCCATGCCGACGTCCGCAAGGCCGCCGTCCGCTCACTGCGCCGCCACCCCGGAACCGGGCCCGCACTCGCCTCCGTCGCCGACGACCCGGACGCCGACGTCCGTGCGTACGCGCGGCTGAGGGTTACTTCGTGAACGCGTAGTTCATCAGCTTCTTCGCGTCCGCCGTGCGGTTGGCCACCGAGGAGGACGCGAGGACCGTGCCGATCACCGTCTTGCCGTTCCGGGTGGCGGCGAAGACCAGGCAGTACTTGGCGCTGGGGCCCGAGCCGGTCTTGACGCCGATGGTGCCCTTGTAACCGAGCAGTGTGTTGGTGTTCTTCCACGCCGACATGGTGCGGGTGCCGCCGGACTTCGTGGTGGTCTTCGCCGTGTACGACTTCGTCTTCACGACCGTACGGAAGGTGGAGTACTTCATCGCGCTGCTGGCGATCTTCGTCAGGTCACGCGGCGTCGAGTAGTTCGAGCCGTTGCCTATGCCGTCGAAGGAGTCGAAGTGCGTGTTCGTCAGGCCGAGCTTCGTGGCGGTGGAGTTCATCTTGCCGATGAACGACTTCACCCGCTTGGCACGGGTGGAACCGGTGCCGAACTTGTCGGCCAGCGCGTACGCCGCGTCGCAGCCGGACGGGAGCATCAGCCCGTAGAGGAGCTGGCGGACGGTGACCTTGTCGCCGACGATCAGGTGGGCCGAAGAGGCGCCCTTGGAGACGATGTAGTCGCTGTACGCCTTCTGGATCGTGACCTTGGCGTTCAGGTTGAGGTTCGACTGCGCGAGCACCACCCGGATGGTCATGATCTTGGTGGTGGAGCCGGTGGAGCGGCGGGTGTCCGCGGCCTTGGTGTAGAGGGTCTTCCCGGTGCCGTTGTTCATCACGAAGCCGCCCTTGGCGACGATCGTGGGCGCCGCGGTGGCCGCCTGCGCCGGAGTGGTGAACGCTCCGGCGATCAGCACGGCACCCGCGGTGAGGACGACCGCGGATACGCGACGAGTGCCCTTGATGACGGTTTTCAAGATGAAATCTCCCAAATGCCCCTGCGATGCGGCCATATGAGGATGCCGCTAGGCAAGTGACTCATGGGAGATGCGAATGGATGTACGTGCAGGGCGAATATTTTCGAGACTTTGCGAAAGTCACAGGCTTCCGGAAGGTTCGGGTCCGGTTGGGCCGTCCGGGTGGCGTTGGTACGAAGATCGGCGAATCGCGGGCGTTGAAGCCCTGAAGTCCGAGCGGGGTGCGCATCATAAGCAAGGCAGACAAATCGCACCATTCGGAACTCGGAAGTGAGGGATCATGGCAGCCGCCAAGATCGCGCAGATCTGGACCGTCTTCATCACCGCACTCGTCAAGTGCCTTGCCGTCCTTGGCTTCAAGGCCACCACGGAGGCCGCGGCCCCGGTCGCGGCCCCGGCCCCGGCTCCAGTCGCGGCCCCGGTCGCGGCCCCGGCCTCCATCCCGGCCCTTACGGCGCTTCTGCCGAGGCAGCGGTCCGGCGACCGCTCGGTACCTCCCACCATGAAGCAGCGCATCCGGGCCGAGGCCCATGGCGCGTCGCCGTCGTCCAGGAGCCTGTCCGGCCGGTTCGGTGATGCCGCCCTTGCGGGGGCCCTCCCGGAACTCGCGGTGGGTGACGGGGACCTCTGCCCCGCTTGACCAAAAGATGGTCAACGGATTCACACGTCACAGTAATCCCATTTGATCCTCGGATAGCGTGTACGGCGCAACGGGCCTGTCAGGGAACGGGCTTGAGGAAAAAACGGGGAGAATGTGTGACGGGGTTCACAGCGCCACCGCAGGAAGACTTTCATTCCTACGCGAATCTCACAACAAAACAGGGCGGTCATCTGGACACCCTCGTCCAGTGGAGCGGCAGCCAGTGCGCCAACACCGGCGGGCTGGACGGACTGCTTCTTCTCCCACTGCTCGAAATCGTTCCCTCCGTCTCGCACTTCTTCAGTGACAAGCTCTCCCAGTGCCGGCGCGGCATGGATGTGATTGCCGACAAGGTCCGGCGCACGAGTGACGCGTACACCAGCACCGATCAGGCAACCGCAGCTGATCTGCGCGGTATATATCCGCATTCCTATGCCAGTTTCCCTGCTGTCGCCTCGATACCCGGGGCCTCACACCTCGGCGATTTCACTGACGAGGACGTCACTCTCAAGGAGCCCACGAGCGCCGAGGACGACACCGCGAAGAACATCCACCATCAACTGCTGGCTCTGGGAAGGAACAGCGAACTCAAGGGGGCCGACAAACTTTTCCAGTTCTGCACCGGCCAGAGTCTTGTTGAATTGCTGCTGACGCCCCTGGTGGGCGAGTACGGCCGGCTGCGCTACCTCCACGACGCGTACGACGCCCTGGGCGATGCCGCCTACACGGTGGCGGGAACGCTGCGCAAGGGCTCCTGGAAGCTGGGCGCCGAGTGGAAGGGCGACACCGGGACCGCCTTCGACGAGTACCTCTTCCGCTGGACGATGGGCATCGGTGGGGTCGGGGACGCCGCGAAGATCGCGGCCAAGGCCTACCTGGACGGGTACGAGGTCATCGTCGGGCTTGTCTATGCGGCCCTGCGCGAGATCGATGAGCTGATCAAGAACGAGATCAAGCAACTCGCCGAGGAAGCGGCCAAGATGGCCGCGGGCGACGCGGCGATCGAGGCGGTCGGCCTCGGGCCGGAAGACCCGTTGGCGGATGTCGGTGCGGGTATTTACACGGCCTACCGCATGTACAAGATCTACAAGATAGTCCGGACGATCGTGTCGATCATCATGACCATCGAGAAGATCTTCGAAGCGATCTCGAAAGCCGTGGACACCATCAAGAGCGATGTCCAGAAGGTCGCCGACTTCATCAGTTCACCGTCGTCCCTGCCGAGTGTCGGCAGCCTCGTCGACGACGTGGAACAGCGCGGCTTCGAATTCGAGAAGGGCGGGGGCTGGTCCCCGGCCGTAGGCGCCTCCCGCATGGCAATGCTTCCGGCAGCCTGAGAGAACTCGGAGTGAGACGTGAATCCTGACGCGAACGAAGACCATGAGGCAGATCCCGCAGCCGAACAGCGGGCGGCGGTGACCAACGAACTCGGCGACGAACTGCTGGCCCACCGGACCCCGCAGCAGAAGGAGATCGCGGGCCGCATCTACCAGCAGCTCAGGGCCGGCTCCCAGGTCGACGACATAAAGCCCCTCATCGCCGACCTCAGCCGCACCGCCACGCGTGACGCCCGCGATGCCCGCGCCACCCGCCGCACGGAGTCGGGCGGTGCCCGATGAGCCGGCCGCTGCAAGCCCTCGACGCCTTCGCCGTCTCGATCGACTACGGCCGCGCCCACACCACCTTCGAGGTCCGCGCCGACGGCCGGCGCGACCCGGTGGCTCGCATGCACAAGGACGGTGCCTACGACACCGCCCACCCCTACCGGGTCTCCACCGGACCGCAGTTCGCCGATTTCGCCGGTTACGTGACCCCCTTCTCCGCAATGTCGGCCGACGGCGCCGAAATCGGCAGCGTGCGCCTGCGCGAACGGACCCTGCGCACCGACGAGTGGACCGTCACCCAGCACGGCCTCGCAGTCCTCACCGGCCTCCCCAAAGGCCTCAACAGCCGACTGCGACACGGCTCCCCCCTCCGTCTCATCCCCCGCCAGGACCTCGCCGACGTCCTGCTCTCCGTCCGCCTCAGCTTCCGCGCCGCTGAATCCCCCGGCTTCGAGCTGACCCGCCGCGCCGGCGTCCGGGCACACTACGGTGTCAGGATCCACGACCCCCGGGTCGACCGGCTGCTGGTACTCGCCTGCGTCGCCCACTTCAACACGTACGCCTCCGTGGACCCGCGCAAAACCGTCGTGGACACCACCGCCAACCCGTTCAAGGGCTGAAGGAGGCGCCCGGTCGGCAGCGTGCGCCCACAGGCTGAGAGCCCCTACGGGGCGGTCAGTCCGGAGTACTAGGGGAATCCGACCCCAGAGACTGACGACGGGATGTGGCGTGCGCCACTACCGTCAAGTCCGTGACTGTGATCGCTACTGAAGGCCTGACGAAGCGGTACCCGAGGGTGACCGCGCTGGACCGGCTGACCGTGGACGTCAAACCTGGGGTGACCGGGTTGGTGGGCGCGAACGGGGCCGGCAAATCTACGTTGATCAAGCTGCTGTTGGGGCTGTCCTCGGCCACCGAGGGCGGCGCTCGGGTGCTCGGACTCGACGTGGCGACCGACGGGGCTCAGATCCGTGCGCGGGTCGGGTACATGCCGGAGCACGACTGCCTGCCGCCGGATGTGTCGGCGACGGAGTTCGTCGTGCACATGGCCCGGATCTCGGGAATGCCGGCGACGGCGGCGCGCGAGCGCACCGCCGACACGCTCCGGCATGTCGGGCTGTACGAGGAGCGGTACCGGCCCATCGGCGGCTACTCGACGGGCATGAAGCAGCGGGTGAAGCTGGCGCAGGCGCTGGTGCACGACCCGCAGCTGGTGCTGCTGGACGAGCCGACGAACGGGCTGGACCCGGTCGGCAGGGACGAGATGCTGGGGCTGATCCGCCGGGTCCACACGGACTTCGGGATCTCGGTGCTGGTGACCTCGCATCTGCTGGGGGAGCTGGAGCGGACCAGCGACCACATCGTCGTGATCGACGGCGGGAGGCTGCTGCGGGCGGATTCGACGAGCGACTTCACGCAGGCGACGGCGTCGCTGGCGGTCGAGGTGACCGACAGCGAGCAGCAGTTGCTGGAGAAGCTGACCGCCGCGGGGCTGACGGCGCACGCCGACGGTCGTCTGCTGCTGGTGGACATAGCGGACGACGAGTCGTACGACACCGTGCGCGACGCGGTGGCGGAGCTCGGCGTCGGGCTCGTGCGCATGGAGCAGCGCCGCCACCGCATCGCCGAGATCTTCCGGGGAGAGGGAGCGGGCCATGAGCACCACACAGCCTGACGCGCAGTCCGGCGCGCACGCGGACGTCATTCATGACATCGGCTATCGCCACTACGACGGCCCGCGCCTGGGCCGGGCGTACGCCCGCAGGTCGCTGTACGCGCAGAGCCTGCGCGGGGCGTACGGCCTGGGCCGGTCGGCGAAGTCGAAGGTCATGCCGATGATCCTGTTCGCGGTGATGTGCGCGCCGGCGGCGATCATCGTGGCGGTGGCGATCGGCACGAAGATGACCAAGATGCCGATCGAGTACACCCGTTACGCGATCATCATGCAGGCGGTGATCAGCCTCTTCCTGGCGGCGCAGGCCCCGCAGTCCGTGTCGCTGGACCTGCGCTTCAAGGTCACGCCGCTGTACTTCTCGCGCCCGATAGAGCGGATCGACTACGTCGCGGCGAAGTACGCGGCGCTGGCCACCGCGCTGTTCATCCTCACCGCCGTCCCCGTCACCATCCTCTACATCGGGGCGCTGCTGGCGAAGTTCGACTTCACCGACGCGACCTCCGGCTTCGCGAAGGCGCTGGTCGCCGAGCTGCTGCTGTCGCTGCTCTACGCGGGTCTGGGGCTGCTGATCGCGGCGTTGACCCCGCGCCGGGGCTTCGGTGTCGCGGGGATCATCGCCCTGTTCACGCTCTCGTTCGGTGCGGTCTCCAGCGTCCAGGCGGTGGCCTCGGTGCAGGGCAGCGAGGGCGCGATCGCCTGGCTGGGGCTGTTCTCGCCGATCACACTGATCGACGGGGTGCAGACGTGGTGGCTGGGCGCGAGCTCCTCGTACGTCGACGGCGCCGGCCCGTCCTCCGCGTTCGCCGGCTGCGTCTTCCTGCTTGTCCTGCTCGCCCTGATCGGCGGCACGTTCGGCCTGCTGATGAGCCGCTACCGAAAGGTCGGACTGTCGTGACCACCTTGTCCATCGACCATGTGTCCCGCTGGTTCGGGAATGTCGTGGCCGTCAATGACATAACGATGACGATCGGCCCGGGCGTGACCGGCCTGCTGGGCCCGAACGGCGCGGGGAAGTCGACGCTCATCAACATGATGGGCGGCTTCCTGGCCCCGTCCACCGGGAGCGTGACCCTGGACGGGGCCGTGATCTGGCGGAACGAGCAGGTGTACCGGCAGATCGGGATCGTGCCGGAACGGGAGGCGATGTACGACTTCCTGACCGCCCGCGAGTTCGTGGTCGCCAACGCCGAGCTGCACGGGCTGGCGAATCCGGGGGAGGCGGCGCGCAAGGCGCTGGCCACCGTGGAGATGGAGTACGCGCAGGACCGGAAGGTGGCGACGTACAGCAAGGGCATGCGGCAGCGGGTGAAGATGGCCTCGGCGCTGGTCCACGAGCCGGATGTGCTGCTGCTGGACGAGCCGTTCAACGGGATGGACCCGAGGCAGCGGCTCCAGCTGATGGACCTGCTGCGGCAGATGGGGGCCGACGGCCGGACCGTGCTGTTCTCCTCGCACATCCTGGAGGAGGTCGAGCAGCTGGCGAGCCACATCGAGGTAGTGGTGGCGGGACGGCATGCCGCGTCGGGGGACTTCCGGAAGATCCGGCGGCTGATGACGGACCGGCCGCACCGCTATCTCGTACGGTCCAGCGACGACCGGGCGCTGGCCTCCGCGCTGATCGCGGACGCGTCGACGGCGGGCATCGAGCTGGACTGGCAGGAGAAGGCGCTGCGCATCCAGGCGATCGACTTCGGCGGCTTCACCGAGCTGCTGCCGCGCGTCGCCCGCGAGCACGGCATCCGGCTCTACACGGTCTCGCCGTCGGATGAGTCCCTGGAGAGCGTCTTCTCCTACCTGGTCACGGCATAAGGAGCCGCTGCGATGTCCACTGTGTCCGCTGTGTACAACCCGACCGTGGCCCGGCTCACCTACCGGGCGCTGCTCGGCCGCCGCAGGGCCCTGATCCTCTTCGCGCTGCCGGTGCTGCTGATCCTGATCTCGCTGGCCGTACGGCTCCTGACCGGTGCCGACGACTCGACGGCGTCCTCGATCCTGGGCGGTTTCGCGCTCGCGACGATGGTGCCGCTGATCGGGGTCGTCGCCGGTACGGGGGCGATCGGGCCGGAGATCGACGACGGGTCGATCGTGTATCTGCTGGCGAAGCCGCTGAAGCGGCCGTCGATCATCTTCACCAAGCTCGTCGTCGCGGTCGGCGTCTCGGTGGTCTTCTCCGCCGTGCCGACGATCGTGGCGGGGTTCATCCTCAACGGCAACAGCCAGCAGCTGGCGTTCGCCTTCGGTGCGGCCGCGGCGGCCGCCTCGGTCGCGTACAGCGCGGTCTTCCTGCTGCTGGGGGTGATCACGCGGCAGGCGGTGGTCTTCGGGCTGGTCTACGCGCTGGTGTGGGAGTCGCTGATCGGCTCTCTGGTGCCGGGGGCGCGGACGCTGAGCGTGCAGCAGTGGGCGCTGGCGCTGGCCCAGAAGATCGCGGGCGACGGGGCCGGGGTGAGCTCGGATGTGGGGCTGCCGATGGCGGTCGTGCTGCTGGTGGGGGTGACGGTGGCCGGTACGTGGTTCGCGGGGCAGAAGCTGCGGACGCTGGTGCTGGCGGGCGAGGAGTGAGCTTTGGGTAGCCCGCAAGGGTGATCTTCGGGGGGCGGCGGGCCCGGCTCACGGCGTAGCGGATATCGGATTGTCACATTTGTTGGGATGTGACGGATCCGTCACCGCTTGCCGATCGAGCCGGAGCCCGCCGTGCTGTCAGACCCCCCACTGCTCTTCGCTGTCGGCCTGTTTCTGCTGGTCCTCGGCCTGCTGATCGCCGTGGTCACCCCGTGGCTGGCAGCCCGTCTGGGCTCGCCGCGGCTCCCCCTGGCCGGGCGTTCGCACGCCTCCCCACGGCACAAGGCCGGGGCCCCGGTGCGGGTCACGTAATCTCCCCAGTCCTACTGCTTGAGCTTTCAAGGGAATAGCGCTACGGTCGAAGAAGTTGAAAGCCGTACCAACTAGTCCCCAGGAGTTCCCATGGCCCTCTTCGGTCGTTCCAAGTCCGACACCGCCACCATCGACGGTCCGGACCTGTCGCACCTCACCGGCACGTACACCATCGACCCGACCCACAGCGAGGTCGGCTTCTCCGTCCGCCACGCCATGGTGACGACCGTGCGCGGCCAGTTCGCCGAGTACGACGGCAAGCTGCAGCTGGACGGTGCCAACCCGGCCGCCTCGACCGCCGAGGTGACGATCAAGGTCGTCAGCATCGACACCAACCAGGAGCAGCGCGACGGCCACCTGCGCACCGGCGACTTCTTCGACGCCGAGGCGCACCCGGAGATCACCTTCACCAGCACCGCCGCCGAGCAGGTCGACGCCGAGACGTACCGCCTCACCGGCGACCTGACGATCAAGGGCATAACGAAGCCGGTCTCGATCGACTTCACCTTCAACGGCGCGGCCAAGGACCTCTACGGCAACGAGCGCGTCGGCTTCGAGGGCTCGACGACCATCAACCGCACCGACTGGGGCCTGAGCTACAACGCGGCCCTGGAGACCGGCGGCGTCCTCATCGGCGAGAAGGTCAAGCTCAGCTTCGACATCTCCGCGATCAAGGCCGCCTGAGGCGGTTCACAGCCGGGTGAACGAAAATAGCGTGGATGGTTGTAGACGACACCAGCTACGAACCCGGCCCCGGTCCGACGACGAAGCGCCGCCGCGTCACACTCCCCCTCCGTGACGCGGCCCGCTCCGGTGTCCGCCGGCTGCCTGTCCGGTCCGTGGTCTCCTGGGTCCGCTCCACGCCCGGCACCCACATCTGGCTGCTCATCCTCGCCGTCAACAGCGGCATCCTCGCCGTGGTCTCCCCCACGGCCCGCAGCTTCCTGCTGCACCACAACAGCACCAACCTCATGGAGCTGTCCACGCACCCGGTCCGCGTCCTGGTCCTCAGCGCCCTGTGGATCGAGTCCCCGTCCGGATTCGCGATCTACTTCGCCTTCTACGAGCTGGTGCACGCTCCCGCCGAACGCCGGCTCGGCACCGCCCGCTGGCTCGTGGTCGTGGCTGTCGCGCATATCGGCGCGACCCTGATCAGCCAGCGGGCCGTCCTCATGGGCATCCGCGACAACCGGCTGCCCCGCTCCCTGGCCCACACCGTCGACATCGGCGTCAGCTACGGCCTGGCCGGCGTCGTCGGCGTCCTCACCTATTTACTTCCCCGCCGCCCCTGGCCGCTGCGCTGGCTCTACGCCGCCGCGGCCCTCGGCTTCTTCGGGTACCCGCTGCTGAGCGGTGACCGCACCTTCACCGACCTCGGCCACTTCTCCGCCGTGCTGATCGGCTTCGCCTGCTACGCGCTCACGCCGGCCGCCCGGCAAGCAGACGCTCAAGGACCACGGCGATCCCGTCCTCGTCGTTGGAGGCCGTGACCTCGTCCGCGACGGCCTTGAGTTCGTCGTGGGCATTGGCCATGGCGACTCCGTACGCCGCCCATCCGAACATCGGTATGTCATTGGGCATGTCGCCGAACGCGATGGTGTCGGCGGCCTTGAACCCCAGCCGGCGGGCGGCCAGCGACAGCCCGGTGGCCTTGGTCAGGCCGAGCGGCAGCAGCTCGACGATGCCGATGCCGGACACCACGATGCCGACCAGGTCCCCGGCCGCCGCGCGCGCGATCACGGCGAGTTCGTCCTCGCCGACACCCGGGTCCCCGTGCTGGATGAAGATCTTGGCGAGCGGCTCCGCCCACAGCTCGTCCCGGCTCGTCATCCGGCCGTCGATCGGCTTGTCCCAGGCCAGGTTGAAGCCGGGGCCCGCCAGATAGCCGCCGTGCAGCCCGTCCCGTACGAAACCGAGCCGCAGCGGGCCGGTCTCGGCCTCGATCTTGGCCAGCGCGAGCTGCGCCGAGGAGCGGTCGAGGGTGACGGAGGTCAGCAGCCGGTGCTCGCCCGCGTGATAGACCTCCGAGCCCTGGCCGCAGACGGCGAGGCCCTCGTAGCCCAGGGCCTCCAGGACATGGAGCGTCCGGGAGGCCGGGCGGCCGGTGACCACGATGTGCGCCGCGCCCGCCGCGGTGGCCGCGGCGAGCGCCTCACGATTGCGCGACGAGACCTGGTGGTCGCTGTTCAGCAGCGTGCCGTCGAGGTCGGTGGCGATGAGCCCGTACGGAAGAAAGGACCGGCTCACTTGGCGACCGGCTCCAGGACCTCGCGCCCGCCGAGGTAGGGCCTCAGGATCTCGGGGACGAGGACGGAGCCGTCGGCCTGCTGGTGGTTCTCCAGCAGCGCGACGATCGTGCGCGGCACCGCGCACAGCGTGCCGTTGAGCGTGGCCAGCGGGCGGGTGCCCTTCTCGTCGCGCATCCGCACCGACAGCCGCCGGGCCTGGAACTCATTGCAGTTCGACGCAGAGGTCAGCTCGCGGTACTTGCCCTGGGTCGGGATCCACGCCTCGCAGTCGAACTTGCGCGAGGCAGAGGCCCCCAGGTCACCGGTGGCCACATCGATCACCTGGAACGGCAGACCGAGCGAGGTCAGCCACTGCTTCTCCCAGTCCAGCAGCCGCTGGTGCTCGGCCTCCGCGTCCTCGGGCGCGATGTACGAGAACATCTCGACCTTGTCGAACTGGTGGACCCGGAAGATGCCCCGGGTGTCCTTGCCGTACGTGCCCGCCTCACGGCGGAAGCAGGGGGAGAAGCCCGCGTAGCGCAGCGGCAGCTTGCCCGCGTCCAGGATCTCGTCCATGTGGTACGCGGCGAGCGGGACCTCGGAGGTGCCGACCAGGTAGTAGTCGTCCTTCTCCAGGTGGTAGACGTTCTCCGCCGCCTGCCCCAGGAAGCCGGTGCCCTCCATGGCGCGCGGCCGCACCAGCGCGGGCGTCAGCATCGGGATGAAGCCGGCCTCCGTGGCCTGCGCGATGGCCGCGTTGACCAGGGCCAGCTCCAGCAGGGCGCCGACGCCGGTCAGGTAGTAGAAGCGCGAGCCGGACACCTTTGCGCCGCGCTCGACGTCGATCGCGCCGAGCAGTTCGCCGAGCTCCAGGTGGTCCTTGGGCTCGAAGCCTTCGGCGGTGAAGTCGCGCGGAGTGCCGATGGCCTCCAGGACGGTGAAGTCCTCCTCGCCGCCGACGGGCACGTCAGGGTGCACGACATTGCCGAGCAGCAGGAGCAGCCGCTGGGCCTCTTCCGCCGCCTCGTTCTGCTCGGCGTCGGCGGCCTTGACGGCGGCGGAGAGCCCGCCGGCCTTCTTCAGCAGCTCGGTCTTCTCATCGCCCTGGGCCTTGGGGATGAGCTTGCCGAGCTGCCGCTGCTCGGCGCGCAGCTCGTCGAAGCGGTGACTGGACGACCTGCGCCGCTCGTCGGCGGAAAGGAGAGAGTCGACAAGCGCGACGTCCTCTCCACGGGCGCGCTGGGACGCGCGCACACGGTCGGGGTCCTCACGAAGCAGGCGAAGGTCAATCACGGCTACAGGCTACCGGTGCGGGAGCCTTCCACGCGACAACTTAGGTGCTTTATAGGGGGTTTTGTCCGATTCGAAGAAAAGGGGAGAGAAATGCGATTGCGGCCATAAAGTGGCCGTCAACCGAATTCTGGGGGTCCCACCTGGGGTGTGGGGTCCTTGTGGACAACGGGAGTTGGAGCAGGTCCGGGAGCCCGAGTTATCCACAGGGGGGAGTGGTGACCTTTTCGTTATCCACAGGCTGTGCGTGGAAACTGTGGAAGACGGAACTGATCATTCCGGGGGCGAAGTGCTGGGCTATGGATTCCCGGCTCAAACCCTGCTGACACTCCCTTTCGGGTGATATCTCTTCCCTCTGTCGAGTTGTTCGAAGGTATTGGGCTGACGAGTGGGTGGTGAGGGGTGACCTGCGCCACTGTGGACGGAGTTGGTGCCCGTGTGCCGATTTGTCGACTAGGTCTGCTTCCTCTGTCGACTTATCCCCAGTTATCCCCAGGCGGGTCCCCATGCCTGTGGATAACTTCGTGGATAACTCAGGCCCTGACTCTGTGAGGCTCAGCCGCGGCCGTCGAGCGCGCGGCTCAGCCAGTCCGCGGCCTGGGTGAACTCCGCGTCCGTCGTCCCCCTGCGCAGCTTCGGCGGCACCTCGTCCGCCCGCGGATACGACCCCAGGAAGCGCACCTTCGGGCAGATCCGCTTCAGCCCCATCAGCGCCTCGCCCACGCGCCGGTCCGTGATGTGGCCCTCCGCGTCGATCGAGAAACAGTACTGCCCGATCCCCTCGCCCGTCGGCCGCGACTCGATCCGGACCAGGTTCACCCCGCGTACGGCGAACTCCTGCAGCAGCTCCAGCAGCGCGCCCGGGTGGTCGTCCCCCAGCCAGAACACGGCCGACGTCTTGTCCGCCCCCGTCGGCGCGGCCGGCCGTGCCGGGCGGCCGACCAGCACAAAGCGGGTCTGCGCGTTCGCCGCGTCATGGATCGCCGTCACCAGCGGATCCAGCCCGTACGTTGCCGCCGCGAACTCCCCCGCGAACGCCCCGTCGAACCGGC
Source organism: Streptomyces sp. NBC_01537 (assembly GCF_045040445.1). Classification (NCBI taxonomy): domain Bacteria; kingdom Bacillati; phylum Actinomycetota; class Actinomycetes; order Kitasatosporales; family Streptomycetaceae; genus Streptomyces; species Streptomyces sp. NBC_01537. The sequence continues at coordinate 4,967,657 of NZ_CP109392.1, forward strand.
CCTCCTGGACCAGGCGCGCCCCGTCCGCGTTCGACGCCGCCGACTCCCACACCGCGTCCGGCAGCTTCGCCGCCAGCCACTTGCGCACCTGCGGCTGCGCCACGGGGTGCCCGGTGACCGTCTTCACGTCCGCCAGCTTCGTCCCCGGCCGCACGAGCAGCGCGAACGCGATCGGCAGCAGCACCTCGCGGTAGATCGCCAGCGGTGCGCCCGTCGCCAGCTCGTCGAGGGTCGCCGTCACCCCGCCCTCGACCGAGTTCTCGATCGGGACCAGCGCGGCTGCCGCCTCGCCGTTGCGTACCGCGTCCAGCGCGGCCGGCACGGAGACCATCGGCACCAGCTCCCGCGTCGCCGCCTCCGGCAGCGTGCGCAGTGCGGCTTCGGTGAAGGTGCCCTCTGGGCCGAGATAGGTGTAGCGGCTCGCCGGCGACATGCGTTCAGCCTAACGGCTGCGCCGGGCGGACCCGTCTACGCCTCCAGGAGGCGCTGGCCCACGTACTCGCCCTTGGCCGCGCCGCCCGGTACGGCGAAGAGCGCACTGGACTCGTGTCGCAGGTAGCGGGACAGCCCGTCGCCGCTGTCGAGCTTGCGCTGGACGGGGACGAAGCCGGTGAGGGGGTCGGACTGCCAGCAGACGAAGAGCAGGCCGGCGTCGGGGGCGCCGTCGTCGCGGAAGCCGTCGTGGTAGGACCAGGGGCGGCGGAGTAGGGCGGCGCCGCCGTTGGACTCGGGCTTGGCGACGCGTACGTGGGCGTCGGACGCGATGGCGAGGAGGTTGTCGGCGTCGCGCTTGTCGAGGTCGACGGGGGTCGTCTCCGTACCGCCGGAGCCGGCGGAGAGGGGGGCGCCGTCGGACTTGCGGCGGCCGATGACCTTCTCCTGGCGTTCCAGGGAGAGGTTGTCCCAGGAGTCGAGGAGCATGCGGATGCGGCGTACGACGGCGTAGGAGCCGCCGGCCATCCACTCCGGGGAGCCGTCGGAACCGGATTCGGGGACGAAGATCCGCCGGTCGAAGGTGGGCTCGCTCGGCTTGGGGTTGTTGGTGCCGTCGATCTGGCCCATGAGGTTGCGGGCCGTGCGCGGCTCGGCCGTGGCGCCGGGGGTGCGGTTGAAGCCGTTCATCTGCCAGCGCAGGCGCGCGGCGTCCCCGGCCTCCTTCTGGACGATGCGCAGGGCGTGGAATGCCACGAGCCCGTCGTCGGAGCCGATCTGCACCCACAGGTCGCCGTTGCTGTGGGCGGCGACGAGTTCGTCGGAGGAGAAGTCGGGGAGCGGGGCGAGGGAGCCGGGGAGCTGCTTGTCCAGGCCCGCCTTGGCGAAGAAGGTGCGGCCGAAGCCGAAGGTGACCGTGAGGGAGGACGGCCCGGCGTCCAGGGCGATCTGGTTGTCGCCGGAGGGGACGCGGCCCGCCGTCATGGCCTCGGCGGCGGCCGACCAGCGGCGCAGCAGCGCGGCGGCGCCCTTGCGGCCCGTGCCGGCGGCGAGGTCGAAGGCGATGAGGTGGCCGTGGGCCTGGAGCGGGGTGGTGATGCCGGCCTGGCGGTCGCCGTGGAACGGCACGGTGGCCGCGCCGACCGAGGCCAGGGCCGTCAGGTCGTCGTGCAGGGTCTGCGCGGCGACGGCACCGCCCGCGCCGCCCGCCACGAGTCCGGCGGCGCCCGCGGCTCCGGCCGCGCCCAGCAGGCCTCTGCGGGTGATGGTTTTCTCGTTGCTCATCAGTTGATCTTCACTGTCTTCGTTTCGGTGATCTGGTCGATGTCCGAGGTCCGCACGGTCACCGCCATCGTCCATGTGCCGCGGATCGGGAGTTGGACGTTGGTCGAGGCCCAGTGGCCGGTGTCGACCTTGCTCAGGGTGACCGGGATCGGGCCGATCTTCTTGGCGGTGAGGGTGAAGCTGACCTGCACCTCCGGCACGTTCTCGGCGTTGCCGTCCGGGTCGGTGATCAGCACATGCAGCTCGTTGGTCCCGGTCGTGGCCGGGTCCAGCGTGACCTCCGCGTCGCCCTTGCCCTTCGTGCCGCCCGTGTTGAAGGGCAGCGACACGTCCACCGGGTCCGGGGTCGTGGTGACCGGCGCGGTGACCGTGCCCGCCGTGGTCTGCTCGGAGGCCGCGCGGCCCGGCTGCGTACCGGTCAGCGCTGTCGTCACCGCCAGCACGACCACTGCCACCGCGACCTCCGCCAGCACGGACTTGCGCAGCCCGGTGCGCTCCTTGTCGGCGTCGCGCGCCTTCTTCGCCTCGGTTTTCGCCAGCGCGGCCTCCTGCCGGGCCAGTTGCCCGGCTCGCTCGCCGCCCGCGTCGCCCTCGGCTTTGGTCTCTGCCTTGTCCTCTGCCCTGCCCTTGCCCTTGGCGGACGCGCCCGCCAGCACCTTGGCCGCCGCCACCGGCGCCTGCACCTGTGCCTCGCCCAGCCGGGCGGTCCAGCGGCGCGACAGCCAGGCCAGCTCGATGAGCAGCACGACCAGGCCGATCTTGACGCACAGCAGCTGCCCGTAGCCGGTCGAGACGAGCGCGTTCCACGAGCCGACCTGCCGCCAGGACTGGTAGACGCCCGTCGCGACGAGCGTCACCACCGAGATGAAGCCGATCCGCGAGAAGCGCTGCACGGCCTCCCGCTCGATGGCCAGCCCCTTGAACAGCGCCGTCAGCAGCGCCACCAGGCCGCCGAGCCACACCGCCATCGCCAGCAGGTGCAGTACGTCCAGCGGCATCGAGATGTTCGCCTGGATGCCGACCGACGCGTGCTCGACCATCGCCCACGTCGACGCCAGCCCGCCCGCGACCACCACGCCGCCGATGCCCAGACCCCAGGCCAGGTCCTGCCGCTCGACGGGATCCTCGCGCTTGGCGTACGTACCGAACATCACCGCGATGAACACCGCCCCGGCGGCGAGCAGCAGCAGCCGCGACAGCAGTGCCGCCCCCGGCCGGGTGTCCAGCGCGGCCCGGATTCCGCCGAGGTCCAGCGCATCGCCGAGGCTGCCGCCGTTCGCGTACGGCCCGCGCAGCATCAGCAGCGCGAGCGTCGCCGCCGCCATGGTGGCCCAGGCGCCCGCGACCAGGCGCTGCATGGGCCGCAGCAGTGCGCCGCGCGGCCAGCACACGCCGAGGAAGACCGAGACCCCGACGAGGAGGGCGAAGCCGGCGTACGAGATGTACCGCCCGATCCCGTACAGCGTGCCGACGATGCCTCCGCCGGCGTCCTGCTGCGGCAGCGCGACCGTGGTCTTCGACGCCTTGCCGATGTTGAAGGTGAAGGCTCCCGCCACCGGGTGGCTGTCGGCGGAGACCGCCTTCCAGGCCACGGTGTACGTGCCGTTCTTCAGGCCCGAGCGCAGCGAGACGGCCGCTGTGGTGCTGCCCGCCGTCGCGTGCGGCTTGCCGGTGTCGACGCGGCGGCCGTCCGGGCCCAGCACGCGGATCGAGTCGTCCGACAGCAGCACGCCCTCGGAGAACTCCAGCGCCACCTGCGCAGGCGGGGTTCTCACCGTCAGGCTCTCGCCGGGGGTGGTCTTCAGCAGCGCCGCATGCGCAGAAGCGGGTACGGCGCCGCCGAGGACGACGGCGAGCAGGACGCCCAGCAGGGCGAGCATGCGCGCGGCGGCCCGGCCCCCAAAGGCCGGACGGGCTGATTCGGTGAACGGCAGCGCCATCGTGGTCCCCTTACTTCCCCGGCTGATAGCCGGCCGGTTTTACCGGCACGGGCACGGTAATGGGGTCGGCGTCGCGGAAGTGCAGTTTGAGCGACACCTTTTCCCCGGCTAGAGGCTTGCGTTTGAGATCCATGAGCATCAGGTGATTGCCGCCGAGGCTGAGCACGAGCTTGCCGCCGGCGGGCACGGCGAAGGAATCCGCCGTGCGCATGCGGCCGTCCGTCGTGCTGTGCATGGTGATGGACGCGGCGAAGCCGCTCGTGACCGAGGTGAGGGTCGCGTCCGTACCCCCGGTGTTGGTCACGGTGAAGTAGCCCGCGGCCATGTCGGCGAGCGCCGGCTGCGGGATGTACGCGCCGGTGACCTTGAGCTCGGCGGCGGAGTGTCCCGAGGAGCAGGCGCCGACCGCCGTCAGGGCGAGCAGCGACGCCCCCACGGCGAGCGCCTGGCGGCGCCCCACAGGGTTCACGGGGCTCACGGGGTCTCACCCTTGATGATCTTGGGGAGGTCGGCCAGGAACTGGTCGGACGTGGTCCCGGACATGTAGAGGACGTGCGCCTTGTTGTCCTTCGGCGAGTACGCGATGACCTGGGCGCCGTGCGTGGAGGTGATGGAGCCGTCCTTCTCCTTCACCGGCTTCTCGACGTCGACGCCGATGGACCGGGCGCCCGCCTGGATGGTGGTGAAGTCGCCGGTCAGCCCGATGAAGGTCTTGTCCATCGCGGCCAGCCACTCGCCGAGCCGCTTGGGGCTGTCGCGGGCGGGGTCGGTGGTGATGAACACGACCTTCAGCGCGGCCTGCTCGGCGGCGGAGAGCTTGGACTTGGCGATGGCGATGTCGCTCATCGTCGTCGGGCAGACGTCCGGGCAGTGCGTGTAGCCGAAGTAGATCAGCGTCGGGCTGCCCTTGGTCTCCTTGAGCAGGTCGTACTTCTTGCCGTGCGTGTCCGTGAGGATCAGGTCCGGCTTCTCGAAGGGCGTGTCGAGTACCGTGCCCGGCTTCTGGGACGCGGTGATGACCGCGACGGGCTGGTCCGACGAGTCGTCGGACGAGCTGCTGCAGCCGGCGAGGCCGGCGGCGAGGACGGCCACGGCGGCGAGTGCTGCCCCTGTGCGGCGTGTGCGCATGAGTCTTTCCCCAGGAAGAGAGTTACGGGCCGGGCGGCATGCGCATGCGTGCCGCCCGGCCCCCGGCCGGTCAGGCCGACGGGTTGCCGGTGCCGGCGCCGGTGTCGCGGCGGCGGCCCGCCAGGACGCCGAAGCCGACACCGAGGGCGCCGACGACGATGCCGACGATGCCCAGGATGCGGGCGGTGGTGTCACTGGCGTCGGAGGACGAGGCGGTGACCTCGACCGAGCTGTGGCCGGCGACCGGCGAGGCGGACGCGGAGGCCGAGGCCGACGCGTGGTGGTCGCCGTCCGCCGACGCGGCGGTCAGTTCCAGCGTCGGGGCCGGGTGCTCGGGCTCGGCCTGGCCCTCCTGCTCCTCCTCGATCCAGCGGACAACTTCCTTGTTGTCGTAGGTCTGGAGGGTCTTGAAGACCAGCGAGTCGGTGTCGTCGGGCAGCGGGCCCAGCGAGACCGGGAACTGCTGGAACTCGCCCGGCTTGATCTTCCCGCCGCTCCACGTGATCTTCGTGACGGCCTCGTTGACCGTCCCGTCGTCCGTCTGCAGCGGAGTTGCGAGCTTGGACTTGGTGACCTTCACGGTCCAGCCGGCCACCGGCTGCGTGGACACCGAGGCGATCGGGTGATCGGTCGGCAGATTGACCTCGACCTTGATCGTCGCAGCGCTGTCGTCCTCGTTCGGGACCTTGAACGACACCGTGCTGTAGCTGCCCTTGGCGGCCGATCCCGGTGTTACGGACACATGCGCGAAGGCCGGTACGGCGGCGAGCAGGACGGCGGTGCCGGTGGCGCCGCCGACGATGGCGGCGCGGCGCAGGGAGGAGTTCAGGGAGGAATTCATGGGTGCAGGTACTCCACAGTCTGTCGTGGCGAATGAGGACTACGGCGTGCGCATGCGGCCCGCCGACGTCCCCTCCCTCTGTGGAGTCCGGGACGCCGCCGTCAGGCCGCCGGAGCGAGCGCCGGAGGCCCCCGCCGCGCCACGCTGTGCCGCAGCAGCACAGCCCGCGGCCGCCGCCCCTCCTCCGGGAACCGAGCCTTGCGCAGCCCGGACGCCGAGGGCACATCCGCCACTCCGGCCACCAGGACCCGTACGAGCGCGAACGCCACCAGCAGGGCCCGCAGCGGCCGGCCCGACAGCCCCACCAGCCGCCACAGTGCGGCCTCACCGCTCCGCAGCAGCCAGCCGGCGAGGAGGGCGGCCAGCAGGTGGCCCAGGACCATCGAGAGCGAGTACGACGCCATGGCTTCCGCGGCGGCGTGGCTCCCGGCGCCCATCCCCGACATGCCCGACACGTGCGACGGATCGAGCCCGGCCTCGCGCACGACCCGTTCCGCCGTCTCCGGCGTGAGCCGCGCTGAGGGGTCGTTGCACAGCAGCCGCCCGGCGATCTCCATCAGCCCCGAGCCGCGGGCCGACGCGGGCCGCGCGCAGATCTCCCCGGCGTTGAACATCGTGTGGAGCGCCAGCTGCCCGACCGCCAGCCCCGCCGCGATCCCCGGCAGCGACCGCTCCCGCCCCGCCAGTGGCGCCGCGACCGCGAACACCGCCAGCAAGCCGCCCAGCAACGGCCACGCGTTCACCGCATGCCCCGCCGCGAGCATGTGCGCGGTCGCGGACAGCGCGACACAGACCGCGGTGAACACCGCGGCCCGAAGCAGTCTCATATCGGCGCCGGCACGACGCACTGAGCAAGCGGGGAGGGCCATGACGGTCGTCATCCTCTCACCGCCGCAGCACCCTGTGTACGGCAGGTCCCGGCTTGCGATAAGGTGCGCGGCGCGCGCTCGGCGTCCCTTTTACACCCGTGCGCCGGGGTCCGGCATCCGCCGAATGAGCGGTATCACGTCAACAACGCGATTGCGCCCGGCTCTTCGCGGCAATACGTAGGGGTATGTCGAGCCGCAGCCAGGAGGCTGGAGCATGAGCATCTGGTGGTCCCTCCACTTGCGGCGCGAGGCTGCGAGCGTGCCGCTCGCCCGACGGCTTCTCCTTGGGACAATGGAGACAGCCGGGGTCGATCCGGACATCTCCTATGACCTCTCCGTCGCCCTTTCCGAAGCATGCGCCAACGCCGTCGAACACGCCGCCGAAGGCGAGTACAGCGTCACCGCCCGCATCGACGGTGACCGCTGCCGCATCGAGGTCGCCGATTCCGGCCCCGGCTTCACCCACGGCACGTACGGCGCAGCCCACGCCATCCCCCCGTACGGCGCCGCGCGACGCGTGCGTCCTCTCTCGAAGAAGGACCACACCGCCGAACACGGCCGTGGCCTCTTCATCATCGAGGCGCTCGTCGATCACGTCCACTTCCACAACCGGCCGGGCCACGGCGCGGTCGTGAGCTTCGACAAGATCCTGAAGTGGCGGGACGACTCCCTGCTCAAGGCGTCGTGAGCCGGTCCCGCCACCTCATCTCACTTCACCTCGTCTCTACTGGGTCATGCCGATGCGCGACTTGACGGCCTTCATGTCCACGCTCAGGTCGGAGATCCGTTCGCTCATCGCCCCCACGACCTCGTACACGGAGTCGAGCCGAAGCTCCATCCCGTCCAGACGGGTCGAGATCCCGTCCACGCGAGTTGAGATCCCGTCCACGCGGGTCGAGATCGTGTCCACGCGAGTCGCGATCGTGTCCACGCGAGTAGCGATGGTCTCCATGCGAGTCGAGATCCTGGAGAGCACCGGGCCGAGCTCCATCATGCTGGAGCCGACCGCGTGAAGGTGCGCCTCGACGTTGTCCTGGCGGGCCTCCATGGCGGTGAAGCGTTCGCCGATCGGGCCGGCCAGGATTCGCTCGCCGATCTTGACGGCGGCGTCGGCCCAGAGCTGTTCCATCGACACGTAGCCTGCGGGCGCGACGCCCTGGTGCGGCCGCGTCGCTTCCTCGGCGTCGAGGAGGTACGTGCGGACGCGCCGGGCGATGTCGCTGTCGCGCAGGAGCATCGCGACGTTGAGGACGGTGCGGCGGGTGAAGAGCATCAGTTGAGCCCGGCCCTGTGGATAACTGGAGTTTGAAGTGGACAGGTTGTCCACTTCAAAGCGCCGCAGGTCAGAGCCCCGGAGGGTCTGCAGGCCGTTCTCCGTGAGTTCGGCCGTATGGCGCTGCCGAAGCTTGTGGATAACGTCCTTGTGGACAGCGAAGTAGTCGGCGACGCCCTGAGTCGTCACGTGTACCCCGTCCGGCAGCAGCGCGAGCGCCTTCACCTTGTCGAGGACCTCGGTGCGCCCTGCGACGCTGTCGCGCAGCGCGCGCGACTCGATCAATGCGGTTTCCGGTGGCATGCGTATGCCTTCCCGTGTGGAATCGGTCGGTGGTGTGCCCGTATCCAGGGCTCAGGAGCGGGGGCTGCTCATCCGTCCACGTACTCGCCGACCGGTGCTGTCCACAGGCCACCGGCAATCCGCCACTTCACACACCCTCGACGCCTCGAACTCCAGTTGCCCCCACGCATAAGGGACAACGAGCCGATTAGCGTACAGTCACGGCATGTTGACTCAGGGCCGGTAGACCATGCCGGGTTCGGGGGCGGCGGGGGCGAGGAGTTGGGAGACGGTGACGAGGGTGTAGCCGCGGGACCGGAGGGTGTTGATGATGCCGGGGACGGCGGGGATGGTCCCGGGGTAGCGGTCGTGGAGCAGGATGATGCCGTCGGGGCGGGTCTGGTCGAGCACGCGCTTGGTGATGAGAGCCGTGTCGTTGGTCTGGTAGTCCTTGGCGGTGACGCTCCAGAGGATCTGGGCGAGGCCGAGTTCGCGGCAGACCTTGGAGACCTTCTCGTCGGTGCGGCCCTCGGGCGGACGCATGAGGTCGGGCCTGTGGCCGGTGATCTTCGCGATGGAGTCCTGGACGGAGGAGAGTTCCTGGCGGATCTCGGCGGGGTCCAGATCGGTCAGGACCTTGTGGGTCCAGGTGTGGTCGGCGACTTCGTGGCCCTCGGCGGCCATGCGGCGTACCGTGCCGGGGTATTTGGCGACGTGGCCCCGGCCCTGCAGGAAGAAGGTCGCGTGGACGTGCTTCTGCTTCAGGACGTCCAGCAGGTGCGGGGTGGGCTCGCTGGGGCCGCCGTCGAAGGTGAGGGCGACGCACTTGGCCTTGCGGCAGTCGACGGTGCCGCTCGCTTCCCCGTTTTTGGCATCCCCGCTTTTGGCGTTGTCCCTCGCGTCCTTGGGTGATGTGACGTCGTAGGAGGCGCAGCCGCCGAGCGCGGCGAGGGCAAGGGTTATCGCCAGGGCCGTGGCTGTGGATCGTGCCCGGCCTATGAAGGGTGATGACATGCGCATCACTATAAGCACGGTGTATACACGGTCGGGCAAAATGTAAGGAAACACAGAAGCGGGTGGTCGGCCGCCGGATCCGGCGGCCCAACCACCCGCTTCCAGCGGTCCGGTCGGTCGGGTCAGCCCTTCAGGCCGGCCATCCAGGACTCGATGTCCTCGGAACGCCTGGGCAGTCCGGCGCTCAGGTTCCGGTTGCCGTCGGCCGTGACGAGGATGTCGTCCTCGATGCGCACGCCGATGCCGCGGTACTCCTCCGGGACGGTGAGGTCGTCGGACTGGAAGTACAGGCCGGGTTCGACGGTGAGCACCATGCCGGGCTCAAGCGTGCCGTTGACGTATGTCTCGGTGCGCGCAGTGGCGCAGTCGTGGACGTCGAGGCCGAGCATGTGGCCGGTGCCGTGGAGGGTCCAGCGGCGCTGCAGGGCCAGTTCGAGGACGCGCTCGACGGGGCCGTCGAGCAGGCCCCATTCGACGAGCTTCTCCGCCAGTACGCGCTGGGCGGCGTCGTGGAAGTCGCGGTAGGCGGCGCCGGGCTTGACGGCGTCGATGCCGGCCTGCTGGGACTCGTAAACGGCGTCGTAGATCTTGCGCTGGATGTCGGTGAAGCGGCCGTTGATGGGCAGCGTGCGCGTGACGTCCGCGGTGTAGAGGGTGTGGGTCTCCACGCCGGCGTCCAGGAGCAGCAGTTCACCCGCTCGGACCGGGCCGTCGTTGCGCACCCAGTGCAGGGTGCAGGCGTGCGGGCCGGCGGCGCAGATGGAGCCGTAGCCGATGTCGTTGCCCTCGATGCGCGCGCGGAGGAAGAAGGTGCCCTCGATGTAGCGCTCGGAGGTGGCCTCGGCCTTGTCCAGCACGCGCACGACGTCTTCGAAGCCGCGGACGGTGGAGTCGACGGCCTTCTGGAGCTCGCCGACCTCCCAGTCGTCCTTGACCAGGCGCAGCTCGGAGAGGAACTCCTTCAGCTCGGCGTCGCGCTCGGCGGTCACCTTGTCGTGCAGGGCCGCTTCGATCCCGGCGTCGTAGCCGCGTACGACCCGCACCGCGCCGGACTTCTCGCGCAGCTCGTCGGCCGCCTTGCGCACGTCGCGGCAGGGCAGGCCGAGCAGCTGCTCGCCCTCGGCGAGGCTGTTGCGGCGGCCGGTCCACAGCTCGCCCTGGCCGTCGAGCCAGAATTCGCCGTTCTCGCGGGAGGAGCGGGGGAGCAGATAGGCGGTGGCGTCGTGGCCGCCCTCCGCGCGCGGCTCCAGGACCAGGACGGCGTCCTGGGTCCGGTCGCCGGTGAGGTGGGCGTATTCGGTGGCCGCGCGGAACGCGTACTCGGTGTCGTTGGCGCGCGTCTTGAGGTTGCCGGCCGGGATGACCAGCCGCTCCCCCGGGAAGCGCGCGGACAGCGCGGCGCGCCGCTTGGCGGCGTACGGGGCCTGCTCGACGGGCTGCAGGTCGTGCAGCTCGGTGTCGGCCCAGCCCGACTTCATTACTTCGGCGAGCTCGTCGGAGACGGCCGGGTAGAGGCCGTTCTTCCGCTTCTTGATGGGTTCGTCGCCCTCAGGGTTCTCCGGGGCGCGGTCCTCGGCCACGTGATGCCTCCTCGCGATAGACCAGAGCACCCATCGTACGTACGTAGTCCTAGTCGAAGCGCGCCGCCAGCAGGACGACGTCCTCGGGGCTGTCCGCCTCGTCCAGCCCGTCCGGCAGGACGGTGCGCAGGATGTGGTCGACCAGCACCGCCGGGTCGTCCAGGGCGGGGCGGGGCGCGGTGTTCGCGGCGGCGTGGAGGCGGGCGAGGGCGCGGTCCATGGGCTCGCCGGTGCGGTGCAGGAGGCCGTCGGTGTAGAGGAGCAGGGTCTCCCCGGCACGGGCCTCGAATTCGGCACTGGGTGCCTCCCAGCAGGAGAGCATGCCCAGCGGCGCGGACAGCGAGGTCTCCAGGAATTCCACCCGCCTGGCGCCCACGACGAGCGGCGGGCAGTGCCCGGCGCCGGCCAGCAGGATCTTGCGCAGCTCGGGCTCGGCGTACCCGAACAGGGCGGTGGCCGACCGGGCCGGCTCGGTCAGCCGCAGCAGCAGCTCCAGGTCGGACAGTACGGCGACCGGGTCCTCGCCCTCCATCACGGCGTACGCCCGCAGGGATGCCCGCAGCCGCCCCATCGCCGCGACCGCGCTGGGCCCGGAGCCGGTGACGCCGCCGACCGCCAGCCCCAGCGCGCCCTCGGGCAGCGGCAGGGCGTCGTACCAGTCGCCGCCGCCGCGCGGCCCGGTGCGGTGCCGCACCGCGAGGCGCATGCCGGGCACCCGGGGGAGCCGGGCGGGCAGCAGTTCGTCACGGAGCGTGGCGACGGTGGTACGGGCACGGGTCAGCTCGACCAGGCGGGCGAGGTGCGCGGTGGCGTGCCGGCAGTACAGGCTCGCGAGGTGGCGCTGGCGCTCGACGGGCTGGGCGGGCTCGTCGTAGAACCAGACGGCGGAGCCCAGCGGTTCGCCGGCGTCGGCGCCGGCGATCAGCTGGAGCGAGTAGCTGGCGCCGAAGCCCAGGTGGGCGGCCACTTCACGGTGGCGGGGGTCGAGTCCGGACTCGTGCAGCAGGTCGGCGTGGATGACTTCGCCGGCCGGTTCCGGCGCTTCTCCGGCTTCTGTGAGTGCCCCTCCGGGCGGGACCGGAACCGTCTCGATCGTGCCCAGGTCGGCCCGCCCCAGGCCGAGCCCGACGGAGCTGTCCGGGCCGAGCCCGTCGGCCGGATCCAGCACCACCAGGCCCCGGCGGGCGCCGAGCAGGGTGCCGCCGGCGCGCAGGAGTTCACTCAGGGCGTCATCGAGTGTGTTGGTTTGCGTGAGCCGTTCGGTGAGCTCGTGGAGCATGGTGAGGTCGGAGATCCAGCAGGCCAACCGGTCCTGGACGGCCGCCAGTTGGTCGACGGGCCGGAAGTCACCATGGCGGGTTTGCTGTTCGGGTGTGGGCGCGACGGGAGCGGGAGTGTGCGCCGATGTCGGAATCAGTGGGTCGATTCCGGCCACTTTTGGCAGGCGCGCGGCCGTCATGGCTGCCGGCTTTCACGATCTTCGTCGCTGCGGGCGCAAGGCTCCGCAGAGCAGCGCATTTCTGTCAATAGCATCGCAAACCCCCTGGTCATGCTGCGCCGCTATCAATGGATTCACTTGTACCGCCTCGTTGAGGCCATGTCCAGGATTGCCCAGGTAGATGGGCTGGTGTCGGGGCGGCGTATGACCTGAGTCACTCCCAGTACCTTGGCTGAAAAAGGACACCCAGTGCCACGGTCCGGGGTCGACTGAGGGGGTTCGACAGCGCGTCATATCCATGTCAGTGGGTACGTACGAGGTGAGATTAGGCGGCCAGGAACCTGGCGCCCGGCTCAAGCGTCCTAAACGACGCGGGCCGCTTTCTCACCCACGGCGGGTGGTTCGCACAGCCCAACGGGATTACACAGAGCAAGCGCAAGTGCCAGATGCAAGGCAAGCGCCATGCGCGCGCCACCCCCCGCCATGTTCCACGCTCGGCTTGAGACGTGATGCGCTGCCTCGTAAGCGGTGTGCTCCAGGTTACGTTGTGTAATGGGCAGATCCTTGGCTCCCTGAGTTCCCTGAGCTCCCTTAGCGCTGACGGAAAGGACGAGCACAAAATGCGCGAGATCCTCGGAAAGCGGCGCAAGGGCGGCACGGAGTTGCTGCGGGCTGCGCTCACGTGCGCCGAGCAGTGGCAATGGCCGGTTGTGCCCGGTGCCGGGCACGACCCCAATGGCGGCCGGCGCAACCCGGCGGAGCGCGATTGCGCCTGTCTGCGCCCCGACTGTCCGGTGCCGGGGGTGCATCCGCACGATCCCGGCCTGCTCGCGGCGACGCACGACCCACGCATGGTGCGCTGGTGGTGGAGTTCGCGCCCCGATATGCCACTGGTGCTTGCCACCGGTGGCCCGGTCTCGGCCGTGAGCCTCCCATTGGCCGCCGGCACCAGGGCCCTTGAGGTCTTCGACAAGCTCGGGGTCCGGGTCGGCCCCGTGGTGGCCACCCCCACCCGTATCGCGCTGCTCGTGGCCCCGTACGCGCTGGAGGAGCTCGGTGAACTCCTCGACCGGCAGGAGTGGGTGCCGACCTCGCTGCGCTATCACGGCCAGGGCGGATACGTCGTGCTGCCGCCCTCGCCAGTAGGGGCCGGGCAGGCCCGCTGGGTCCGGGCGCCGATGGTGGACGCGGGAGCGCGGGCGCCGTGGCTGCCGAGCGTCGCGGTCGTCATCAACACCCTGGTGCAGGCGGGCACGACGGAGCCGGACGGTACCCGGCTCACGTACTGAAGGCCCTGACTCCCGGGCCGTTCACTCTTTCGGGTTGGGTCAGGGGGCCGTTGTCCGGCGAATGGCGCGCGGTCCCCTGATCGGCCCTTGTGCTGCCGCTATGTTCGGCTCATGAGCCGGATGGAGCCCGCGTCGAATCTGCGCCTGATCGCCCTCGCGAGCGTCGTCGCGCTCATCGCGCTGGTGCCCCTGGCCGCCGCGACCGCCGGGCCCCCGAGCGCCAAGGACCGCGGTCTGCTGGACGTGTTGCCGGTGCTCGGCACGGCTGATGACGCCGGCCCGTATGCCAATGACGCCGATGACGCCGAGCCCGAGGACACCCGGCAGACCGCCTCGTGCGGCCCCCGCCTCTCCTCGCCCGAGGGCCTGCGCGCGCAGACCTGCACGATCAGCGAGGACGGCGACACCTGGGCGCGTACGTACTTCCGCAACACGACCGGCGAAGCGCTCAGCGGCGTACTTACGCTGATGCGGCCCGATGGGCGGACGGTGCAGGTGGATTGCCCCATCGGGGCGGACGAGCGGGCCGGGAGCTGTGAGACGCCGCGCGAACGGACAGTTCCGGACCGGAGCTACGCGGCGGTCGCGGAGATCGCCAGGGCCGGGGAGAACGCGGACCGGCTGCTGCTGCGCGCCGGATCCGGCACCCAGCCGGAAAATTGAACGTCCGGTCGCTGGCGACGGGGGATGCACCAGCGACCGGACTGTTTAAACGGTAACAAGATTTCTCTCGTACGCAAATTCGTACGACCAGGTCCAGCCAGCCCAACTCCCCGCCGTGGCCCGTGATTACCGGCCCGTAGCGAGGAGTGTGACCAGGATCACTTCTTGCGTCGTGTCAGCTGAGTGTGATCTGGCGGTTGGTGAAGCCGCTGCGCGCCCGCCGCTCGTCGGCCGTCAGCGGTGCATCGGAGGCCAGCACCCGCTCCAGCCGCTCGCCGAAGGCGGCCGCCGGCTTCTCCACCTCGTCCGCCGACACCCCGGCCGGCAGGTCCCAGACCGGGACGAGCAGCCCGTGCGCCCTGAACGAGCCCACCAGACGGGTGCCTTCGCCCAGCGAGGACTCCCCGGCGGCGTGCAGCCGGGCCAGCGCGTCGAGCAGCTTCTCCTCGGGGTGCGGCATGACCCAGCGCAGGTGGTTCTTCTCCGGCGTCTCGCACCAGTACGCGGCGTCGACGCCGGTCAGCCGTACGGTCGGGATCGCGGCAGCGTTCGCCCGCTCCAGGGACGCGGCGACCTCGCCGGTGGCGTCCGCCGCGTCCTGCGCGCTGCCCAGCCAGAACTCGAAGCCGGTGTGCACGACGGGCGTGAACGGCGCGTCCAGGTCCAGGAGATCCTGCATCCGCGGCCCGTCCGCCGCCGGGCGGGTGCCCTCCACCGGCGATCCGGGGTTGGCGGAAAGCGCACGGGTGAGGGTGTCGGCGAGGGCCAGGCTCATGTCGCCCGACGCCGTGTCGTTCTGCAGCCCGAGCAGCACCGCGCCGGTGTCACGGCGCAGCCCCGGCCAGGCCATCGGCAGGACGGTGGCCAGCGTCACGGAGGGAACTCCCTCCGGCAGGCCACCCTTCAGGGTGAGTTCGACGGTCGCGGCCGGCACCAGCTCGCGCAGCGCCACCCAGTCGCATTCGCCCGGCAGCCCCTCGAACGGCCGCCGCACCAGCTCCGTCACCGCGTGCGCCGCCTCCCGGCCGTGGCACGCCTTGTACCGCCGCCCGGACCCGCAGGGGCACGGCTCGCGCGCCCCGACGACCGGGATCTCCCCGTCGGTGATCTGCGGGCCAGCATTCGCCTTGCCCCTGGTGGACGGATTCGTCGGGCGCTTCTTGGCCATGGCTCGATCTCTCCCGGTAACGGCGGTGTTCCGGCGAGAGCCTAGCGCTCAACCCGTCCGCGGCAGGCCTATGGAGAGTCGACGCGAGCCCTACCCGAGGTCCTCGAAGGGATCCGCGAAGTCGATCGGCACGTCGATCCGCGGCGCGAGATCGTCCCGCCGCGCGTGTCTGCCGCGCACCGCGAGCATCGCCCACACCGTCACCTCGCCGGGCGCGTCCCGCACGCCCCAGGCCATCGACAGACTGCGTACGATGCCGAGCCCGCGCCCGCCGCGTGCGGTGAGGGACGGACTGGCCGGCATCGGCCGGGTGGGCCCGCCGCCGTCCGTGACCTCGACCGTGAGCAGACCGTCCTCGCCGAGCCGCCAGGACGCGCGGATACCGCTGCCGGGCGACATGCCGTCGTCCTCGAAGTCCGCGCCGAGCGCGCGCGCGTGCCTGCACGAGTTGCTGAGCAGCTCGGACAGGATCAGCACCGCGTCGTCGATCACCGTGTCCGGAACCCCGTGCGAACAGAGCTCCTTGCGCAGCTTCCGCCGCGCTTCAGCGACGCCCGTCGGACCATGGGGCAGGGCCATGGTCGAGGACGTCGGCACCTCCTGGGCCACCACCAAAGCCACCCCCGAGACCTCCTTCACCCCACGCCACGGGATGGATGCCCCCCTGGTCCGTACCGGAAACCGGCCAACTGCGATCTCTTGGGGCACTCACATCGGTCGAACACGGTCCGAACGCGCCGGTGCACACCCTGTACATATCGGCGCACCTGTCGGCGTTCCTTTAGGCGACGCTCACCGGCCCAGTTGCGCCAGTACCTGCTTCGGCCGATTCGTGATGATCGCGTCCACCCCGAGCTCCACGCACAGCTCCACGTCCTCCGGCTCGTTCACCGTCCACACGTGCACCTGGTGCCCGGCCCGCTTCAGCCGCGCCACGTAGCCGGGGTTGGCCCGCAGGATCCGGATGCCGGGCCCGGCGATCCGCACCCCGGCCGGCAGCCGGCCGTCGCGGTGCCTGGGCAGCACGTACTGCATGAGGAAGACGGTCGGCAGGCCGGGCGTGCCGAGGCGCACCCTGCGCAGCGAGCG
This sequence comes from Streptomyces sp. NBC_01537, assembly GCF_045040445.1. Classification (NCBI taxonomy): domain Bacteria; kingdom Bacillati; phylum Actinomycetota; class Actinomycetes; order Kitasatosporales; family Streptomycetaceae; genus Streptomyces; species Streptomyces sp. NBC_01537. The sequence continues at coordinate 4,983,947 of NZ_CP109392.1, forward strand.
TGACGAGAAACTCATCACCCGTACGCGTGAGGGCTCACCGGGCGGCGGCCCGGCCAGCCCGAAGCGGGCGAGGGTCTCCAGCAGCCGGTCCTCGACCTGCCCCGCCCAGCGGGTGGGGTGCTTGGTCTCGATCGCCAGCTCGATACGGCGGTCGGTGTCCGCGACGAGCTGCAGCAGCCGCTCCAGGGTCAGTACACCGCTGAGCTCCTCCGGGTCCGCGTCGAACCGGTCGGGCTCCTCGGCGTCCGCGTGCTGGCCCTTCCACGAGCCGAAGTCGAGCGCGGCGAGATCGGCCAGCTCCATCGCGGACACGGCGCCCCGGCCGTTGGACGTACGGTTGACCCGACGGTCGTGCACACACACCAGCGTGCCGTCGGCGGTGAGACGCACATCGCATTCGAGCGCGTCGGCGCCGTCCTCGATGGCCTTGCGGTAGGCCGCAAGCGTATGTTCCGGGACATCCTCCGAGGCTCCACGGTGGGCGACGACCTGGATCGGAGTGCCGGAATCATAAGTCACCGGGCTATCGTGCCATCGCCGGTCCATCAGGCGTTTACGGCGGTCTGACGCCCGATGGGAAAAGCTGTGTTCAGCCTGTCGGTCATTACTTCCGTCTTACCCCGAGGAGAACAGCTGTGAGCACCGAGAACGAGGTCGGCCCGGCTCCGGCTGCGAGTGAGTCGCCCGCGCCTTCCGTTACGGATGCGGAGCCGCAGACGGCCCAGCTGCCTGCCGTACCGCCGGCTCCTCCCATGGCGCCTCCCGCGCCCCCCGTGGCACCCGCGGTTCCGGCGTCCGCCCCGGCCCCGGTGCCGGCCGCTGTCGCCACCGCCGAGCCGCCCGCCCCGTCCGCGTACGGTGCCCCGGCCGTCCCCGCTGCCCCTGCCGCCGCCTTCGGCGCCGAGGCCCCGCCCGCCCCGTCCGCGTACGGCGCCCCCGCCCCGCTGCCCGCCTCCCCCGGCGGACCGGAAGGGCCCGTCTGGGGCGCCCCGGTCCCGGGCGCGCCGGCGCCCGCGCCGAAGAAGCCCGGCAACGGTGGCCTCGTCGCCGCCGTCCTGGTCGCGGCGCTCCTCGCGGGCGGCGTAGGCGGCGGCGTCGGCTACTGGGCCGCCGACCGCAACAGCGACAACGCCTCCAGCTCCACCACCGTCACCACCTCCGGCAGCTCCAAGGACCTCAGCCGCGCCTCCACCTCCGTCGCGGCGATCGCCAAGAAGGCCCTCCCCAGCGTCGTGACCATCGAGGCCACCGGCAGCTCCGAGAGCGGCACCGGCACCGGCTTCGTCTTCGACAAGCAGGGCCACATCCTCACCAACAACCACGTCGTCGCCCCCGCCGCCGACGGCGGCAAGCTCACCGCGACCTTCTCCGACGGCAAGAAGTACACCGCCGAGGTCGTCGGCCGCGCCTCCGGCTACGACGTCGCCGTCATCAAGCTCAAGGGCATCAGCGCCGACAAGCTCACCCCCCTCGCCCTCGGTGACTCCGACGCCACCGCCGTCGGCGACGCCACCATCGCCATCGGCGCCCCCTTCGGCCTCTCCGGCACCGTCACCACCGGCATCGTCAGCGCCATGCACCGCCCCGTCGCCTCCAGCGACGGCACCGGCGCCAGCGCCTCGTACATGTCCGCCATACAGACCGACGCCTCCATCAACCCCGGCAACTCCGGCGGCCCCCTCCTCAACGGCCAGGGCGCCGTCATCGGCATCGACTCCGCCATCCAGTCCACCGGCAGCTCGGACAGCACCTCCCAGTCCGGCAGCATCGGCCTCGGCTTCGCCATCCCCATCAACCAGGCCAAGCGCGTCGCCCAGGACCTCATCAAGACCGGCCAGCCCGTCTACCCGGTCATCGGTGTCTCCGTCGACTCCTCCTACACCGGCGAGGGCGCCAAGATCTCCACCGGCACCGACGCCATCACCTCCGGCGGCCCCGCCGCCGTCGCAGGCCTCCAGGCCGGCGACATCATCACCAAGTTCGACGACGCCGTCATCGACTCCTCCCCCACCCTCATCGCCGAGATCTGGCAGCACGAGCCCGGCGAAAAGGTCACCCTCACCTACACCCGCTCCGGCCAGTCCCACACCGTCTCCCTCACCCTCGGCGAGCGCAAGGGCGACAGCACCAGCTGATCCCTCGCAGCCCCCTCCCCCGACCCGTTAGGCTGTCCCCGCGTCACCCCAGGTGGGCGACGCGGGGTGGGTTGCCCGAGCGGCCTAAGGGAACGGTCTTGAAAACCGTCGTGGCGCGAGTCACCGTGGGTTCAAATCCCACACCCACCGCAGTGGTGGAGAGCCTCTGACCAGCAGGATCGGTCGGGGGCTCTCCTCGTTCCTCCTCGCCGCGAGCGACCGTGGTTCCCCGCGATTCCCCGCCTGATCGGGCACGGAACGGGCACGGTCCTTCCGTGCGTGAGCATGGTCAGGCAGAGGGATCGCATACTGGCGTCATGCTCTCGCCACAGCGGTTCCGCGACGCGCAGCACACGAAGTACCACTTCATTGATCATGTGCTCGTGCGCTGCCCGAAGTGCGCCGGGATCGCACACGTTGCCCCGATGGCACCTGCGGCTGAGGACGCGGTTCCCTCGGTGTTCGCGCGCCGCCGTCTCGTGTGTAGGGCGTGCGGTCTGTCGCGAAATGCTGCTGGGGGAGGGTTCCGCCTCTTTCGAGGGCGAGGCGAAGCAACAGATCCTTACTTCGGTCTGCCGTTGTGGTTGCAGACAGAGGTGCGACACGGCTGGCTGTGGGCCTACAACCCGGAACACCTGGAACTGATCCGGAAGTTCGTACAGGCACCGTTGCGTGAGCGAGCCCCATGGGATGCGCAAGTAAAAAAGATGACGATCGTCGCGCGGCTGCCAACCTGGATCAAGAGTGCGAAGAACAGAGATGAGGTTCTGCGCGCCATCGACCGGATTCGGTCGTCTCTCGCCTGACCAGCTCAACCACACACCTACCCCAGCTTCCATCCCGTCCGCCGCCGACCCACACACCGTGGAGCGGGCGTGGTTCCGCGTCTGCTCGGCTCTGCCTGGGTTGATGGTGGACGGGATGGGAGCTCCCCGCGCACGCCACTTCGGACCCGCGGTCGCGTACGGCGCCCCCTCCATCCCGGTGCCGGCCGATCCCCCGCCGGGGCTTGATGAGGTAGGGAAAACGGGGCTGTGCACCAGGTGCCTTCGATCTGCTGGGCGACGTCGGCAGACCTCAACTCGCCGGTATGCAAAACAAGTTGACATTCCGATCACGAGTGCTGTGTCATCTCACCTCAATCGAACACCGGCACAATGGGGGACTCTTAATGAAGCTCAAGAGGCTGGCACAGGTCGGTCTGGCCCTGGCGGCGAGCACGATCATGGTCGCGGGGATGGAAGGTTCCGCCTCCGCGAGCGGGCTCAACGTGTCCGTCAACAAGAGCTGGGGCAATTCGACGTTCTACCCGGACGGTGACTGGCTCTACATCACCGACCTCTCCGCCGACGGCTACGCGGTGTACGGCAAGATCCAGCAGCTGGTCTGCGCCAACGTCGGCTGTGATGGGTACACCTGGCAGGACCTGCGCACTGGTTGCTACGACACCACCAGCATCGGCGACAACGGCACCGAGATCCGCCAGTGCAACTACGACATCACCGAGAACATCACTGTGCGCGTGTGCGAGGCCCGCTACAGCGGTGGCAGCCGCTACGGCGACTGGTACTGCAGCAACGAGACCAAGTCCTGATTCCGGGCAAGCTCTGCGCCTACGGGGCCGGGCCGCATCGCAAAGGTGCGGCCCGGCCCTGTGACGCCTGAATCAATCAAAGACTCCATGGGGGAACATTCATGCGCACAACCGCGCGCCTTGCCCTGCTCGGCACCAGCGTCGCGCTGGTCGCCACCGCAATCGGTGCCACCGCCGCCCAGGCGGAAGACGGCGGTTCGGGAAACATCACCATCGACAAGGTCGTCGTCAACGGCGGCAAGCCGGTCGTGGTCGGTACCACCAAGGTGGTGTCCGCCAAGGTCTCCGTGACCGCGTCGGACGATTCGGGCATCGTCGAGACCACGTACATCAGCGCCTTCGGTCCGAATCCGAACTACGCGCAGATCTGGTACGACGACGGCGAGATCACGTGCGTCAAGGCGAGTGCCACCACGTCGACCTGCACGGGCACGCTGACGTTCGACCCGCAGGCGGCGACCGGCTTCGTCAACAACAGCGCGGCGGCCACCTGGAACCTCGGCACGCTGGTCTCCGCCAATGACTACAACTACATCCACCGGGACGCGGCCACCACGTTCAAGGTGCAGCGCTACTCGAAGCTGACGGTCAACGCCTCGCCGGAGCCGGTGAAGAAGGGCAAGACCATCACGGTCACCGGCAAGCTCTCCCGGGCCAACTGGGAGGACAACAAGTACCACGGCTACACGAACCAGTCGGTGAAGCTGCAGTTCCGCAAGAAGGGCAGCAACACCTACACCACGGTGAAGACGATCAAGTCCAACTCGACGGGCAACCTCAAGACAACCGTCACCGCCTCAATCGACGGCTACTTCCGCTACAGCTTCGCGGGCACGACGACGACTCCGGCGGTCAGCGCGACCGGCGACTTCGTAGACGTCCGATAGCCACGTCCTGAGCTGCGTTCGTCGCGTATGCGGCGCGTCACTGATCAGTCGTAAAAGGGGTGGCCTTGTCGTCGACGGCAAGGCCACCCCTTATTGGCCGGAAATGTGCCGGAACGATTCACCTGTTGGTGGGCAAGGGGTGTGGGGGCCGGGGTGGGCCGGTTTGTAAGGGGTGGGGTGACATTAGGGGTTTATCGACAGATCGTCACGCTTGCGAGGTAAATGGGCGTTGAAGGGTGGTTCGCGATGGATTGGGTGGGCAACTCTGGTCTCGGCGACGTCGCAGCAGGCCGGCAAGGCAGACCCAGTTCTCGTCCCCTGGAGGGAATCTTCATGGCAAGCATCCGTACCGCTCGTGTCCTGGCCGCGATGGCCGCACTGCCCCTGGCGGCGGCCCTGTTCACCGGCACGGCGATGGCCGACAACGGCGCGATCGCCGGCGGCGGATCCAATGCGACCGTGGTCAGCAACAGCGGTGGCAACGTCGGCGGCGACAACTTCGGGAGCGTGACGACGACGCAGCAGGCGGCGACGGGGGCGGGGGCGTCCAACCAGAACAACACGGCGAGTGTGGTGGGTTCGGCGTTCACGTCGGTGGACCAGTCGAATGTGAACGTGCACTTCAGCCCGCTGTGGTGATGCGGAGGTAGCGGGGGTCCGGTCCCGCGCAAGGGGCGGCTGCGCGACGGCATCCTCAGTGCCGTCGCGCAGCCGTGTTCAGGGGGCCGGACTGTCCACAGGGTGTGGATAACTTTCGGCAACCTTGACAGGAGGGTCGGGCGGGAAGGAATCTGACGGTCAGTCAGAAAGACTTCGCAGGGGAGGCCGCCCGCCGTGCAACGCGACTTCCGGGAACTCATACCCTCGCAGACCGGGACACAACCGATGGACTTCCAGGCGTTCCAGGCGTATGAGGGCCGGGCCGCAGCCGTGGGGGGAGCGGGGAAGGACCCGGTGAACGGGCCGATGATCCGGCACTGGTGCGAGGCGATGGGCCACCCGGTACCGGTGGACGGGTCGGCGCCGCAGGCGATGCTGCAGGTGTGGACGATGGGCGGGCTGTCGGGGCACGCGGCGGGGGCGGGGCGCTCGTCGGCGTACGAGGAACTGCTCGGGAGGCTGGACGCGGCGGGGTGTACGTCGGTCGTCGCGACGGACTGCGAGCAGGAGTATGTGCGGCCGCTGCTGCCGGGGGAGCGGATCACGTTCGACGCGGTGATCGAGTCGGTGTCGGGGAGCAAGACCACGAAGCTGGGGACAGGGCACTTCGTCACCACCCGGATGGAAGTCCGGGCGGAGGGTGGTGAACTGGTCGGCACGCATCGCTTCCGTATTCTCAAGTACGCGCCCGCGCAAGGGAAAGCGCCAAAGCAAACAGCGGGGCCACGGCGTCCACGGCCGGTGGTCAACCGCGACAACGCGGGCTACTGGGAGGGCATTCGGGAGCGCAGGCTCCTCATCCAGCGGTGCGCGGGGTGCGGGGCGCTCCGGCTGCCCTGGCTGCCGGGTTGTGATGCATGCGGGTCGGCTGACTGGGACACCGTTCGGGCGGGTGGCGACGGGGTGGTCTTCAGCTACGTCGTGATGCACCATCCGCCCTTTCCGGCCTTCGATCCGCCGTACGCGGTCGCGCTCGTGGAGCTGGCGGAGGGGGTGCGGGTGCTGGGGAACGTGGTGGGGGTGCCGTACGACAAGGTGCGGATCGGGATGCCGGTCAGGCTGGAATTCCTCAATACGGACGACGAGTTGACCGTGCCCGTGTTTCGTGGGGAGGGCTGAGGTGGAGGTCGGTGACGTGCTGCCCGAGCTGCGGATTCCTGTCACGCGCACGCTGATCGTGGCCGGTGCGGTGGCGACCCGCGACTACCAGGACGTGCACCATGACGCCGAGGCCGCGCGGGGCAGGGGATCGCCGGACATCTTCATGAACATCCTGACCACGAACGGGCTGGTGAGCCGCTACGTAGCCGAGTTCTTCGGCCCGACCGCCGCCCTGCGGCGCCTGCGGATCCGGCTCGGGGTGCCCAACTACCCCGATGACGAGCTGGTGTTGACCGGCCGCGTCACGGCGGTCGACGGACCGGTCGTGGCCGTCGAGGTGGTCGGCGCCAACCGGCTGGGCCGGCATGTCACCGGGAGCGCGGAGGTGGTGCTGCCGTGAGCGTACGCGGGCGGGACAGCCTCGGCGGCCGGGCGGCCATCGCCGGGATCGGGGCGACGGAGTTCTCGAAGGACTCCGGACGCAGTGAGCTCAAGCTCGCCGTGGAGGCGGTGCGGGCGGCGCTGGACGATGCCGGGCTGACGCCGGGGGATGTGGACGGCATGGTGACCTTCACCATGGACACCAGCCCGGAGATCGCGGTCGCCCAGGCGGCCGGGATGGGCGAGTTGGGGTTCTTCGCGCGGGTGCACTACGGGGGCGGCGCGGCCTGCGCGACGGTCATGCAGGCCGCGATGGCGGTCGCGACCGGCGTCGCGGAGGTGGTCGTCTGCTACCGCGCCTTCAACGAGCGGTCGGGGCGGCGTTTCGGGGCGGGGGTGCAGGAGCGCGAGCCGTCGGCGGAGGGGGCGGCGCTCGGGGTGAACCTGCCGTCCGGGCTGCTGACGCCGGCGTCATGGGTCGCTATGTCGGCACAGCGATATTTGTACGCTTACGGGCTGGAAGCATCGGTTTTCGGCCATGTCGCGGTCGCCGACCGCAAGCACGCGGCGACCAACCCGGCCGCGTACTTCTACGGCAAGCCGATCACCCTGGCCGAGCACGCCGCGTCGCGGTGGATCGTCGAGCCGCTGCGGCTCCTCGACTGCTGCCAGGAGACGGACGGCGGCGCGGCGGTCGTGGTGACCTCCGCAGAGCGGGCCCGCGATCTGCGGCATCCCCCGGCGGTCATCCGGGCTGCCGCGCAGGGCGCGGGGCGCGCGCAGGAGCAGATGACCAGCTACTACCGGCAGGACCGGGACCTGGCCGGGCTGCCCGAGATGGGCGTTGTCGCGCGCCAGCTGTGGCGCACGGCCGGACTGGGGCCGGGCGATGTGGATGTCGCGGTGCTGTACGACCACTTCACGCCGTTCGTGCTGATGCAGCTGGAGGAGTTCGGCTTCTGCGGGAGGGGCGAGGCGGGGGACTTCGCGGCGGGCGGCGGCCTGGAGGTCGGGGGCCCGGGTTGCCGGCTGCCGGTCAACACGCACGGGGGGCAGCTGGGGGAGGCGTATCTGCACGGCATGAACGGGATCGCGGAGGGTGTGCGGCAGGTGCGGGGGACGGGGGTCAATCAGGTGGCGGGCGCGGCGCATGCGCTGGTCACGGCTGGGACGGGGGTTCCTACGTCGGGGCTGATTCTGGGCGCGGGGTGAGGTGCGGGGTGAGGCGCAGGGGGTGATGCGCCGGGGAGGTGCCCCCACCCCAGACGGATGAACGGTCAGCGTGTCTGAGGGAATGCGGCCGGACCGGACCGTTCACTCAGGGCATGCGTGAAAACAACCCGATCGTCCGATATGCGACGGCGATCGTGGCCACCCTGACCCTGCTGCTGTGCCTGCTGACCGCGACGTCGGCCCTGGCCGTACCGGGGCCGGGTCCGGACGGCGACGACCCGGACGGGGACAGCGTGCTGACGGCGGCGCCCTGGGCGGAGTTCGGCGATGAGGCAGGCCTCGACGATGAGGCGGGCCCAGGCGACGCGGCGGGCCCGGACGACGTGGCGGGCGTCGACGACGTGGCGGGCGTCGACGACGTGGCCGATCCGCCGCTGGCGGAGCCGTACGCAGCTCCCGCCGCTGAGCCCGCTGCCGCACCCCCCGCCGCGCCGCGCATCTTCAGTGGCTGGGGCTTCGACACCTGCAGAACTCCCGCCACCCGTACGATGCGGGCGTGGCTGCGTTCGGACTACCGCGCGGTGGGGGTGTACTACGCCGGCCTGGCCCGCAGTTGCCGTAAGCAGCCCAACCTCACGCGGGGCTGGGTGCGCAGCGCGGACCGGATGGGGTGGCGGGTGCTGCCGATCTATGTGGGGTCGCAGGCACCGTGCGCGTTCAGCAGGGCGAAGCGGAAGCAACGGATCAGCCGGGACCACCCGTGGCGGCAGGGGACGGCGGAGGCCAGGGACGCGGTGGCGCAGGCGGGGCGCCTGGGGTTCGAGCCGGGGAGCCCGATCTACCTGGACATGGAGGCGTACAGCGTGGTCGGGTCGCGGTGCACGGCGCCGGTGCTGTCGTTCGTGAGGGCGTGGGACCGCCAGGTGCGGGCGGGCGGCTATCTGCCGGGCTTCTACAGCAGCTCGGACTCCGGGATCGCCCACATGGGGCGGGCGCGGGCGGCCGGGATCCCGGACATGCCGAGCGTGATCTGGTACGCGCGCTGGCGGGTGCCGCCGTCGCTGCACCGGGAGCCGATGCTGGCGCGCGGGGCGTGGCAGCCGCACCGGCGGATCCACCAGTACTCGGGGAATGTCAGGGAGCGGCACGGCGGGCGGCAGCTGCGCATCGACCGCAACCGGATGGATGCCCCGGTTGCCATCGTCTCGGGGGAGTAGGAGCAGCGGAGTAGGAGTAGGGGTCGTCGGGGTACCGGGTCAGCCCACGGTAGGTGGGGACAGCCCCCGGTCTACACCCTGAGGGTGATCCCGTTTCGGCACCTGCGGCGGATCCGCCGGGACCCGGCCCGCTCATAGCGTTGAGCCATGACCACGCCAGTGTGCACGAGCAAGTTCGCCGGTTACGCCACCAGCTGCGCCGGCTACGAGTTCACCAGCTACGTACGGGCCAAGGGCCCGGCGCTGCTGCGTACCGCCCGCTCGCTCACGCCGAACCCGAGCGATGCCGAGGACCTGCTGCAGACCGCGCTGACCAAGACGTACCTGGCGTGGGAGCGGATCGACGACCACCGGGCGCTGGACAGCTACGTACGCCGGACGCTGGTCAACACCCGCACCTCGCAGTGGCGCAAGCGCCGCGTCGACGAGTACGCGACCGACGAGCTGCCCGAGCCGTCGGCCACGGCGGCCGCCGGACCGGACGGGGCGGAGCAGCAGGCGGAGCGCGATGCGATGCTGCGCGCGATATCGCGGCTGCCGGTCCGCCAGCGGGCGATGGTGGTACTCAGGTACTACGAGGACATGAGCGAGGCGCAGACCGCCGAGGCCCTCGGGGTGTCCGTGGGCACGGTGAAGAGCGCGGTGTCACGCGCGCTGTCCAAGCTACGCGAAGACCCTGAATTGGTCGGGAGGTAGTGACATACCGCGCGGTATGCCAGCACAATCACGGGAAACCTACCCTCGCGTAGTCGCTCCACCGCTTCAATGAGGAGGCATCCCCGTGCTGAGCACAATGCAGGACGTTCCGCTGACAGTGACCCGCATCCTGGTGCACGGCACCCTGGTCCACGGGGACTCGAAGATCACCACCTGGACCGGCACCGGCGAGCCGCAGCGCCGCACCTTCCGGGAGACCGGGCTGCGCGCCGCACAGCTGGCGAACGCGCTCCGCGACGAGCTGGGCGTACGGCGGGACGACCGGGTCGCGACGCTCATGTGGAACAACGCGGAGCACGTCGAGGCGTATCTCGCGATTCCGGCCATGGGCGCGATCCTGCACACCCTCAACCTGCGGCTGCCCGCCGAGCAGCTGGTGTGGATCACGAAGCACGCCGCTGACCGCGTCGTACTCGTCAACGGCTCGCTGCTGCCGCTGCTCGCCCCGCTGCTGCCCGGGATGGAGTCCGTCGAGCATGTGGTGGTGGTCGGCCCGGGCGACACCTCGCTGCTGGACGGCTGCAGTCCCGCCGTCCACGAGTACGAGTCGCTGATCGGCGGCCGCCCGATGACCTACGACTGGCCCGAGCTGGACGAGCGCGAGGCCGCCGCCATGTGTTACACCTCCGGCACCACCGGGGACCCGAAGGGCGTGCTGTTCTCGCACCGGTCGGTCTATCTGCACTCCATGCAGGTCAACATGGCCGAGTCGATGGCCCTGACCACCAGCGACACCACCCTCCCCGTCGTCCCGATGTTCCACGTCAACGCCTGGGGTATCCCGCACGCCGCCTTCATGTCGGGCATCAACCTGCTGATGCCCGACCGCTTCCTCCAGCCCGGCCCCCTCGCCGAGATGATCGAGGCCGAGCGCCCCACCCACGCCGCCGCCGTGCCCACCATCTGGCAGGGCCTGCTCGGCGAACTCACCGCCAGGCCCCGCGACATCTCCTCCCTCGCCTCCGTCGTCATCGGCGGCTCCGCCTGCCCGCCGGCCCTCATGGAGGCGTACGACAAGCTGGGCGTGCGCGTCTGCCACGCCTGGGGCATGACCGAGACCTCGCCGCTCGGCTCGCTCGCGCAGACCCCTCCCGGCCTCACCCCCGAGCAGGAATGGCCGTACCGCATCAGCCAGGGCCGCTTCCCGGCGGGCGTCGAGGCCCGCCTCGCGGGCCCGGACGGCGAGTTCATGCCCTGGGACGGCGAGGCCGCGGGCGAGCTGGAGGTGCGCGGGCCCTGGATCGCCGGCGCGTACTACGGGGGCGCGGGCGCCGACCCGTTCCGGCCCGAGGACAAGTTCAGCCCGGACGGCTGGCTGCGTACGGGAGACGTCGGCACGATCACGCCGGACGGCTACCTCACCCTCACCGACCGGGCCAAGGACGTCATCAAGTCCGGCGGCGAGTGGATCTCCAGCGTCGAGCTGGAGAACCACCTCATGGCCCACCCCGAGGTCGCCGAAGCCGCCGTCGTCGCCGTCCCGGACGACAAGTGGGGCGAGCGGCCGCTGGCCACGGTGGTGCTGAAGGAGGGCTCATCGGCTACCTACGAGTCGCTGCGCGCCTTCCTCGCCGGGCGCATCGCGCACTGGCAGCTGCCGGAGCGGTGGGCGATCATCCCGGCGGTGCCGAAGACGTCCGTCGGCAAGTTCGACAAGAAGGTGATCCGCAGGGATTACGCGGACGGGAAGCTGGATGTCACGAAGCTGAGCTGACCTGAGCTGAGCGTCGGCTTTGGTGCGGGGGCGGCCCTGATGGGCCGCCCCCTCCCGGTACGCGTTGATCACCAGTCCTACTCGGGGCAGGGCTTGGCGTCCGTGGGCTTGGCGTCCGTGGGCTTGGCGTCGGTGGGCCCGGCGTCCGTGGGTCCGGCGTCCGGCCTGACGAAGATCCGCAGGCGCACGAGGCCCTGGGACTTCGCAACGCCCGTGCTGGTCTCGTTGACCGCCAGGATCTGCTGGCCGACCGGCAGGTCGCGGGTCGGGGTGCAGCTCCACTTGCCTTCGGCGACGGCAGCCGTGCAGTACGCGTCACCATCCGTGGGCCAGACGGTGACCGTGTCGCCGTTCTTGCCCAGGCCGGTGAAGACCGGCCTGCGGGTGGCGAGGGTGTCGCCGTTCCCCGGGTCGTTGAGGGTCAGGTCGCGGACCTTTACGGGGGCCGCGAGCGGTGCCGTGACGGGCACGGCGGCCGCCCCCGGGGCATCCGCGGCGAGGGCTGCGCCGCTCAGCGGTCCGAGAACCAGGAACAGAGACAGGACGACGGGGACGTATCGCTGAGTCATGCGTTCCTCGAAGGTGAGTGCGGTCGTAACTGACCTCTCGAGAGAAACATGACGGACCGTCAACTGCGACCGGGGTGAGCCGAAAGAGCGTCAGGTTCCGATCTTGCTCAGCAGATCGACGATCCGGCCCTGCACATCCAGGCTCGTAGACCGCTCCGCGAGGAACAGCACCGTCTCGCCGGACGCGAGGCGCGGCAGCTCGGCCGGGTCGATGTCCACGGAGGTGTAGACGACCAGCGGGGTGCGGTTGAGCTGCCCGTTGGCGCGCAGCCAGTCCACGATGCCGTGCCGGCGGCGCCGTACGAGCATCAGGTCCATGACGACGAGATTCGGGTGCACCTGCGTCGCGATCGTCATCGCGTCCGCCTCGGAACCGGCCTGCGCGACCTGCATGCCGCGCCGCTCCAGCGTGCCGGTGAAGGCCTCCGCGATCGGCTGGTGGCTCTCCACCAGCAGGACCCGGGGCGGGTGCTGGTCGCTGTCGCGCGGGGCCAGCGCCTTGAGGAGTACGGCGGGATCGGCGCCGTACGCCGCTTCGCGCGTAGCCTGCCCGAGCCCGGCCGTGACCAGCACCGGGACCTCGGCCTGGGCGGCCGCCTGGCGCAGCGACTGCAGGGCGGTGCGGGTGATCGGCCCGGTCAGCGGGTCGACGAAGAGCGCGGCGGGCGGCTCGGCGACCTGCGCGTCGACCTCCTCGCGGGACCGTACGATCACCGGCCGGTAGCCCCGGTCGGTAAGCGCCTGGCGGGTCGAGACATCCGGCTCCGGCCATACGAGCAGCCGGCGCGGCTCGCCCAGTACGGGGACGGGCTCGTCGGTGACATCCACCGCGCCGTTCGGGCCGTCCAGCGGCTCCGGGCCCTCGTCGCCCTCGGCGGGGGCGCCTATGGCGTAGGCCCGCCCGGCGGCCTGGGGCTGCAGTTCCGGCTGGAGCAGTGGCTGGGGCTGAAGCTGTGGCTGGAGCTGGGGTTGGAGCTGTGGCGCCTGCCCTTGCGCATGCGGCAGTTCCGCGACAGCGGGGTGCTGGCGCGCGCCGGTGTCGGGCTCGGCGGGGGCGTTGAGCTTGCGGCGGCGGCCGCTGGGCGTGCTCTGCGTCTGCTCGGCGATCTGCTGGGCGAAGGGGACGCCCTGGCCGAGCGTGCGCACGCTTATGGCCCGGCCCTGGGTGTCGTTCTGCGGGTGCGGCTGGGCCTGGGGCGCCGCATGCGCATGCGGCTCAGGCTGGGCCTGCAGCTGGGGCTGGGGCTGCAACTGGGGGGCGCGCTGCGCCTGCTCCGGGATCTGGGGCTGGGGCGGGACCTGGAGCTGGACCTCGGGCTGCTGCTGCGGCTGGGACTGCGGCGGGATCTGCGGCTGGGGTGCCTGCTGCACCTGTACCTGCTGTGCCTGTGCCTGAGCCTGCGGTGCGGCTTCGAGTTCGAGCGCGGGGCGCTGCTGGGCCTGAGGCGCCGGAAGCTTGCGAGGGTCGACTATGGCCGACGGCCGCGGCTGCTGCGGCGCGGATCCGTGCGCCTCCGGCCACTCCGGAGCCACAGGCGCTTCCTGCGCACGCCGTGCCCGCCGTCCGGTGGGCGCGTCCTGCGCATGCGGCTGCTGAACGTCGGCAGCCGCAGGGGGCAGCGCCGGGAGACCCGCCGACTGCTCCTCATCGCCCTCGGGGCGGCGGGCCCGCCGCCCCGTCGGCTGCGGCTGCTCGGGAACCGCCGCAACCGGGGCGGGCGCCTGCGCGGATGCCGGATCCGGGATCTGAGGCTGAGCGGGAACCGGAACTTGAACCTGTACCGGGACCGGCACCGGGGTGGGAGTCGGAGTCGGAGCCTGCGCCGGAGCCGGGATCTCCACGGCCTCCGGCTGCCGCAGCGCGCGGCGCCGCCCGCTCGGGGTGTCCGCCTCGGCCGCCGGCAGCGCGAGGGCACCGCCCTGCTCCGGCGCGGCCGCAGCCTGCTGCTTCGCCGGCCCCGGCTTCGTACCCGTACCGCGCACCGGCTCGACCGGCACCGGCATGACGGTCGTCTCCGACTCCCGTACCGGCTCCCTCACGGCGCCCGTGGCGCCGCCCGGGCCCTTGGCTCCGAGCGGCACTTCCAGCACGTACGCGCTTCCCTGCCCCGGCACCTTGTGCGTCTGCAGGACGCCGCCGTGCCGCTCCACGATGCCGCGCGCAATAGGCAGATGCACCGGATCGCCGCCCGCATGCGGCCCGCGCACCTCTATCCGTACGACATCCCCGCGCTGCGCGGCGGCCACCACGATCGTCGAGTCGCCGCCCGCCGGCAGCACCGGGATGTTCCCGGCCGCGTCGACCCCCGCCACATCCGCGATGAGGTGCGAGATCGCCTGCGCGAGCCGGTCCGGGTCCACCGACGCCTCGATGGGCGGCGCGTGCACCGCGTACTGCGCACGCCCGGGTCCGATCAGCTCGACCGCGCCCTCGACGCCCGTCGCGACGACCTTGTCCAGGGACGTCGTCTCGCGCGCGAGCTTGTCCTCGCCCCGGTCCAGCCGCTGGAAGGCCAGCACGTTGTCGATGAGGGTCGTGATGCGCGCGTACCCCGCCGCCAGGTGGTGCAGAATCTGGTTCGCCTCGGGCCACAGATGCCCCGCCGGGTCCGCCGCCAGCCCCACCAGCTCGCCGCGCAGCTCGTCGATCGGCCCGCGCAGCGAGTCGCTCAGCACCGCCTGCAACTGCGTGTTCCGCGCCGCCAGCGCGTTGAACCGCGTCTGGTCGGTGAACGTCATCACCGCCCCGACCAGCTGGTCCCCCTCGCGCACCGGCGCCGTCGTGAGGTCCACCGGCACCGCCCGGCCGTCCTTGCGCCACAGCACCTGTCCGCGCACGCGGTGCTTCAGCCCGCTGCGCAGCGTCT
Organism: Streptomyces sp. NBC_01537; assembly: GCF_045040445.1. Lineage (NCBI taxonomy): Bacteria > Bacillati > Actinomycetota > Actinomycetes > Kitasatosporales > Streptomycetaceae > Streptomyces > Streptomyces sp. NBC_01537. Next base: position 4,998,962 of record NZ_CP109392.1, read on the forward strand.
CGGCGAGCGAGGTCTCCTCGTACGGCAGCGGGCTGCCGTCCGCCCGCGAGTGCTGGATCAGCGGGTGCAGCTCCTGCCCGCCCAGGTCGGTCGCCCGGAAGCCCAGGATCTGCGCGGCAGCCGGGTTCACGAGGACGACCTTGCCCTCGGTGTCGACCCCGACCACGCCCTCGCTCGCCGCGCGCAGGATCATCTCGGTCTGCCGCTGCTGCCGGGACAGTTCCGCCTCGGTGTCCAGGGCGCCGGTGAGGTCCCGTACGACGAGCATCAGCAGCTCGTCGCCCGTATAGCTGTACGTCTCCGCGAAGGCCGTGCGCGCGTCGTCGATGTTCGCGCTCGTAACCTCCACCGGAAATTCACTGCCGTCGGTGCGCCGGGCGATCATCCGGGTCGGTTTCGTCCGCCCGTCGTCGTCATCCGGCCTGCGCATCGAGCCCGGGATGCGCTTGGAGTCGAAGGTCGGGAACAGGTCCAGCAGCCCGCGCCCGACGAGTGCCGTCCCGGGAGACTCAAAGGTGTCCAGCGCTATGGAATTCGCGTTGACCACCGTGCCGTTGGCGTTCACCAGGAGCAGCGCGTCCGGCAGGGCGTCCAGTATTGCCGCGAGGCGAGCAGCGCCTCGGGATGGCCTGCTGCTCACGAGACGCGTCCTCCCTGATGTACCGCATATGCCGCACACCGCTTGGGTCTGGCGGGGTCTGCTGGTGGTGGCGGCCTATCTTGCCCGCCGCCACGGCGGCATGTCACTAGAGCGAGTGTACGGGCAGCGGTTGGCCCGGCGGTCGCGGATGCCCATGTCCCCTGCGGTGTGCAAGGGTTCAAGGTTGCCCGATGAGATTGTGGCGTCCGTCACGTCCCTGTCCGTCCCCTTGCCACCCGTCCGTCGCCGCCGGTACGGGCAGCACCGGAGCCATGTCCCTCCACCGTGCCGTCTCGCACCCGTTCGTCCGGCTGTACCGCGCGTCCACCTCCGCTCCCGCCCAGCTCCCGACCACCGTCGCCGTCTCCGGCCCCCCGTAGATCATCGTGCACATCTGCCCCTTCGGCGCCGGCCCCGCCGGTCCCCCCAGCGCATCCAGCCGGTCACACGCCGCCTGCCCATCCGGATGCGTTCCCCCTGCCGGGTGGCACTCCAGCTCGTACATCGCCGCATGCCCTGCCCCGTCATCCACCGTCACCGTCAGCCGGTCCCCCACCCCCGGCTCGGCGGCCGCCACCGCCACCGCCCCTGGCGCGCCCACCAGCGGCAGCCCCACCGCACACACCGCCGACACCGCGCCCAGCGACACTCGCACTCGGTTCATTCGCATGCCCCGTCCCTACCTCCCCGCCCCCTCCCGCCCCCCTGAATCACCCGATAGTGGGCGCGTCACCCACCCCGCCGGCCGGAACCTCGCCGAACCCTCGCCGAACCTCTTTGCCCTGTCCGTACGACGCCTAGTAATCTGGTCAGCGATTGGTGACAGCCCGCCCGGCTGTGTCATCATCTGCACACACCCGCTCGCGCGGGCGTGCAGTCTGGAGGCTTCGCCTAGTCCGGTCTATGGCGCCGCACTGCTAATGCGGTTTGGGACTTCAATCCCATCGAGGGTTCAAATCCCTCAGCCTCCGCTCCACCCCGGAAGCCCCGGCCGATCTTCGGCCGGGGCTTCCGACGTTGGGCTTCGCAGGGTTGCCGCAGGGCTGCTCTGGGGTCGTTTTCGCAGCTCAGGCCGGGTGCGGCTAATGGATTTCACCTCACGCCGCAGGTCATGTAATGTTGTTCCCGCAACGCCGACCGGCCAGAAACAGCCGGGAAGCACAAGCACTCGTAGCTCAACGGATAGAGCATCTGACTACGGATCAGAAGGTTGCAGGTTCGAATCCTGCCGAGTGCACAGCAGATCAAAGCCCCCGCCGGGATCATCCCGGAGGGGGCTTTTTCGTGCCGTACGGCAGCGAAGTACAGCAACGGCCTTGCACAGCGGTGTGATCGGGAGGCTGAGGAACTTTCCATGTCGGATCATGAGCCAGGTGCCGGCTATACCGAAGTCGTGGGCCAGGAAGTGCGCAGTCTGCGGGTGCGCTACTGCCGGCTGCGGACCGACGGAGGTGAACCGGTCGCCGAGCTGGAGGTGGTGTCCTTCCGGCAGCGATTCGGTGCGGTGGCCGTTGCCGCGGAAGGCATCGGTGGTGTGGAGACCCTGCCGGAGTTCCGACGCCGGGGGCACATGAGCCGGCTCCTACGCCGGTCACTGGCCGGCATGGCGCAGCGGGTGGACGTCGCCTTCGTGTCCGACGGCATCGAGGGGGTGTACGAGAAGTTCGGTTTCGTCAGGGCTGTCTCCGAAGGCCACCTGGTCGTCCCCGTACGCAACGTCGAACGAGCGGCAGGACGCGATCTGGGTGCGGCTGACCCGGAGGTCCGCAGCGGCTCGTCGGACGATCTTCCAGCGATGATCCGCCTGTACAACACCGCGCACACCAAGCGGCCCTGGACCCATGAACGGCACACAGGCTGGAACCGGCTCATTCCCTCGACCACGTGGAAGCCCGGGTCGCAGACACTGGTCGTGCGGACCGATGACGCTGTCGTCGGCTATGCCGTACTGGAGGGCCGAGCCTTCGGCGATCCCCTGGGTTCGCTGACCGTGGACGAACTGGTGGCCGAGGACGCCGCCGCCGCAAACCGGCTGCTCCTGGCCGTCGCCCGACTCTGCTGGCAGACGCGCCTGAGCGAATTCAGGGTGCGCGAGCCGACCGACAGCCTCGTAGGCCGAGTGGCACGCTCCATGGGCTGCACCTACCAGGAGAGATTTCCGCCGAGTGGCGGGATGATGGCCGCCATCCTGAACCGGCCGGAGCTGTTGCGGAAGCTCGAACCCGAGCTGCGGCGCCGGGCCGCCGGGCGACAGCCGGACGATGCGTACGACGCGGCGTGGGCCGTGCTGCGACGTGGCGACCTGCTCCCCGATGACAAGGCACTCATCCGGCTGCTTCTCGGCCACTGGTCGATTGATGACGCATACGCGCACGGCGTCCCGATCCCCGGACGGTACCGGGATCTCTGCACGGCTTGGTTCCCCGGAGGCGGTACCCCGTGCCTGCCGATCCCGTACGCGCACCGCCTGGACCGGTATTGAGCTCCCACGTGGGATGTACCTACAGAGAGGACGCCCAGGCCACGAACCCGACAGGAACGAGAGCACAGACCAGCTCGGCATGCGGCGAAACACGTACGGCAGCTATCGCGACCGACCGTCGGGACGTCATCGTAGGGTCCCGGCCTCCATGTCCTGGGCGATGAGGCGGCGCATGATCGTTACGCCTTCGGGCAGGGCCATGGGCTGGAAGTGGTACGTGCACTCCCAGCCCCGGCTCGAGCCGTTGACGCGGCGGACGGCGAAGAGGACGTCGTAGCGCTGCTCCAGCAGGGTGTGCCCGGCGTACGGGGCCTCCAGGCGGCGTAGAAGCCGGGCGTCGCGGGCTATCGCGAACAGCCGCTCACGGGTGATGCCGGGGCACTCGAACTCCGCGCGCAGCCGGTCCGCCAGGGCCCCGAAGGACATGGCCTCGGTGGGGATGGAAGCGTGCCAGAGGGGCTCGTCCCCGGCGGGCGCGATCGCTGCACGCTGGGCGGGCAGGGTCGCCGCTTCCAGCACTTCGCGTACGCAGGTGGTCAGGGCCTGTGTCATGTCGCCGAAGCCCTCGCGGACGGCGGCTCGGAGTTCGGCGCCCATCTCGCGGCCCACCTCGCGGGCGGCGGCGACGGCGGCGTCGGTGGTGACGCGGGAGACCTCGCGCATGAAGAGCTGCATGTCGGCGGGGAGGCCGGAGGAGGCGGGGCGCTGGTCCGTCGAGTAGGTGCCGGTGCGGCGGATGGAGGGGAGGACGTCGTGGGTGACCCAGCGCTTGAAGGCTTTGGCGGCGGGTTTGCGGGAGCGGAGGATGAGGGAGTAGAGGCCGGATTCGTTGATGATCGAAACGCGTCTTCCCAGGTCGAGCCCACTGTCACTAGTAGTTACAGTGGGCTCGACCTGCGGAAATGTGCGAATGCCCAGGTCAGCCCCACTGTAGATACTATCTACAGTGGGGCTGACCTGGGAAAATGGCACCGTCCGGCTCTCGTCGTCGTCCAGCACTTTGCGCAGGGTGTCACGGGAGTTTTTGATCTCCAGGGCGGTGCATACGTCCTGTGCCACCCACCACGTCTCGCCGTCGATCACCACCACGCGGACATCGGTCCCCCGGAAGTCGAACTTCAGAACACTCAAGTCGGGTTTGTCGGTCATAGGCTGATCAACGAAAACGTCAACCCCAGGGACACGGCCACGCGTTCGGTCCGCGCCCGGCCGCAGGCCCGGCGTCCGTACGATCACGCCATGTGCGCTTCCCGTCAGGTCTGGTACGCCTCCTACGGCTCCAACATGCACCGCACCCGCCTCGCCATCTACCTCGCGGGCTGCCGGGACACCCGGTCCCCGCAGCGCTCGGTGCCCGTGGAGCTGCCGGGGAGCATGTACTTCGCGTACGAGTCGAAGCGATGGACCGGGGGGATGGCGTTCTACGACCCGGAGGCGCCCGGCACGGTGTGGGCGCGGGCGCATCTGCTGACGGAGGGGCAGTTCGCGGATATTGCGACGCAGGAGATGCACGGGGTGCCGGGGCCGGAGGGCGGCCTGGCGGTGGATTTCGGAGGGCTCGGGGCGGGCGAGCGGGTGGTGTTGGGGGACGGGCGGTACGAGACGGTGGTGGGGTTGGGGGAGTTGGAAGGACTGCCGTTGGTGACCTGCACCGCACCATGGGCGATGGCTGACATTGCGTGGAGGAAGCCGGCGGAGCGGTATCTGGGGCATGTGGCGGCGGGGTTGGTGGAGGCGGGGAAGTGGGAGGGGAAGGGGATCGTGGAGTACTTGGCGGGGCGGCCGGGGGTGGCCGGGGAGTGGGGCGTGGGGGAAATCAAGGCACTGGTGGAGGCGGCGGGTGAGGGATAGCACGTGGGCGGGGGTGTTGCTGGGGGCCGGGGTGGTGGTGCCGGCGCTTGCGGTTGCCGAGCGGATACCGGTGCTGGCAGGGGGGCCGTCGAGGGACTACGTGGTGTGCCGGGCGGCGCAGTTGCCGGACGGCTGCACGGAAGCGGCGCTCGGGCTGATCGGGCTGGCGGCGGTGGCGGGGCTGGTGGCGGCGATCCTCGTGTGGGGCCGGGGGTGGGCGGCCGGGGTGGCGGGTCTGGCGGTGGTGGTGGGGCTGGTGGTGGCGGCGGACGGGGTGGATGCGCGCGGGGAGCGGATCGTGGCGAAGGCGGCGGCGCAGCCGTATGAGGCGAAGGCCTGTGACTACCCGGCGCAGGTGTACAGCGCTACGCCCGGGTGGTTCTGGGGGTGAGGGCGGGCGCGGTTAGGGTTTGCGGGTCAGGTAATCAAGCACCACATGCACCACATATACGGAGGGGAAGCCCCGATGGCGGACATTGAGTCGGCGAAGAAGGCGTTCGAGCGGTTCGACGTGGATGGGGACGGGTTCATCACGGCGGCTGAGTACAAGAAGGTCATGGCCGAGCTCGGGGACCCGTACGTGGCCGAGACGGTCGCGCAGGCGGTCATCGACGCCAAGGACGCCAACAGCGACCACGTGCTGTCGTTCGAGGAGTTCTGGGCGGGCCTCAACGGCTGAGGCGCAAGCCGCGGACGTTCAGCCGTCCATTCAGCCTTCCACCACGAAGAGCTGCGGCACCTCCGTCGCCCCGCAGAGCCGCAGGGTGCGCGCGTGCAGCGGAGGGCACCGCAGAACGAGCCGCGCGGCCGGGTCGAGGTCGGCGGTGCGGCGGACGAGCAGGGCGGCGCAGTGGGCGTCGATGAAGGACAGCTCGGTGAGGTCGATGAGGCGGGGCGGGCCGACGGGGGACTCGAAGGCTTCGCGCAGGCCGAATTCGAACTCGGAGCGGGTGGCGAGGTCGGCGTCGCCGCTTATCACCAGCGTGCCGTCGGCGTGCTCGATGTGGAGGGCGTCGAGGCGCTGGAGTACGGACGTGGGGTGGGCGGCGGAGACGCGGCCGAGGAGGTCCGGGGTGAAGCGGCGGCGGTCGTACTCGCAGATGGCGGTGAAGCCGATGTGGGCGAAGACGGGGGTGAGGGCGGCCTCGTAGGCGATGAGGCCGTCGTGGTCGACGTCCTGGAGGACCCAGGACATGTCGCCGACGGCGCGGATGCCGGGGAAGCCCTGGCGGTGGGCGTCGTCGGTGGCCCGGACCCAGGTGGCGGCGTGGGCCTCGATGTCGAAGCCGGCGGCGGGGTCGTAGCCGGGGATCCCGTTGTCGAGGATCACGAGGCTGCCCAGGGCCAGGGCCCGGGCGGCGCGTACGCCCAGCGCGGACAGGCGCGTGATCGTTTCTTCGACGCTGGTGGCCGGGTCGGTGAAGAGCAGAACCTGCTCGCCGCGGTGGAGCCCTGACTCGGCGAAGGCGGCCCGGATCTCCCAGCGCGCGTCGTCGTCGTCGAAGCCGAGGCAGGCGTGATCGCCCGACGCCATGCGGTCGACCGAGAGCGTACGGGGCACGGTGCCGCTGGTGCCGCTGTCCATGCCGCGAACGTACGCCCGGTGACGGCCGCCGGTCGCCGGACGGTCACTCTTGAACGGAGCCGGTCCTTTTGTGGCCTCGCCTGTACGGGGATGTCGCGTGCCGCGGCGAGAGGTGAGCGGACGACCGGTGCGATGATCAGCCCGCCCGCTCCTTATGCCAGTGCCTGCGCCAGGCGGCGCCGGTCCTCGGCCTGCCGCTCCTTCTCCCCCAGCAGCTGCAGCGCGACATGGTCCGCGCCCGCCGCCCAGAAGTCCTCGACGCGCCGCCTGACGCGGTCCTCGTCGCCCCACGCGTAGAGCGCGTCGACCAGGCGGTCGCTGCCGCCGCCGGCGAGGTCGTCCTCGGTGAAGCCGAGCCGCAGCCAGGAGTTGGTGTAGTTGGGCAGCTGCATGTACATGGCCAGCGCGCCGCGCGCGACCGTACGGGCCCGGTCCGGGTCGGCCTCCAGGATGACGCCCAGCTCGGGGGCGAGCAGCGGACCTTCGCCCAGCCGGGCGCGGGCCTCGGCGGTGTGCTCGGCGGTGACGAGATACGGGTGCGCGCCGGCGGCCCGGTCGCGGGAGAGCTCCAGCATCCTGGGGCCCAGGGCGGCAAGGACCCGGCGGTCGGCGGGAACAGCGGGGAGATCAGCAGCGTCCAGCTCGTCCAGGTACTGCGTCATCGCCGCGTACGGCCGCCGGTAGCGCTCCCCCGCGAGGGCGGCGTGGCTGACTCCGAGGCCCAGGAGGAAGCGGCCGGGGTGTGCGGACTCCAGCTCGGCGAAGCGGGCGGCGACGTCCTTGGCCTCGTACGACCAGATGGAGGCGATGCCGGTCGCGACGGTGATCGAGGAGGTCGCGTCGAGGACCGGGGCCGCGTCCTCGACGCCGGGGCTGCCGCCCAGCCAGATCGTGCCGTAGCCGAGTTCCTCCAGCTCAGGGGCGGCTTGGGCGAGCTCGGCGAGTCCGTCGCCGCGCGCGTGGGTCCAGATTCCGTACCGTCCGACCGACTGGTTCATCGTGCGCTCCCCGGGGCTCTGGCGTTCGACGTCAGTGGTGCGAACCCGGGCCTGGAGGGCCGTATTCCAATCTGTGGCGAGTCTGTCCGACTCCTTTAGGAACCCTTCATGCCTCTCTCATGTCCGGGTCCTAGCCTCTACCCAACGTGTGCACTGCGCTCGTACAGCTTTTTCTTAGGGAATTCACAGACGGACAACAGTGTCCTCTTAGAACAGGCTCACAGGATTTCCCCCATGACCGCGCCCTCATCTTCCGCAGCCCTTGACCTCACACGTCCCGACGGCTCCCCCGTCCGGGTCCTCGTCGTCGACGACGAGGCGGCACTGGCAGACCTGCTCTCCATGGCCCTGCGCTATGAGGGCTGGGAGGTCCACACCGAAGGCAACGGCACCGACGCGCTGCGCTCCGCACGCGAGATACGGCCCGACGCCGTTGTCCTGGACGTCATGCTCCCCGACATGGACGGCCTGGAGGTGCTCGCCCGGCTGCGCCGGGAGTCGCCGGACGTCCCCGTACTGTTCCTGACCGCCAAGGACGCCGTCGAGGACCGCATCGCGGGCCTGACGGCCGGCGGCGACGACTACGTCACCAAGCCGTTCAGCCTCGAAGAGGTCGTCGCCCGGCTGCGCGGTCTGCTGCGCCGCTCCGGTGCTGCCGCCGCCCGTACGGAGTCGCTGCTGGTCGTCGGCGATCTCGTACTGAACGAGGACAGCCACGAGGTCAGCCGCGGCGGTGCCAACATCCACCTCACGGCGACCGAGTTCGAGCTGCTGCGCTACCTGATGCGCAACCCGCGCCGGGTGCTCAGCAAGGCGCAGATCCTCGACCGCGTGTGGTCGTACGACTTCGGCGGCCAGGCCAACGTGGTCGAGCTCTACATCTCCTACCTGCGTCGGAAGATCGACGCCGGGCGCCCGCCGATGATCCACACGCGGCGCGGGGCCGGGTATCTGATCAAGCCGGGCGAAACGGTGTGACGACCTCGTGACCACTGCTGCCCAGGAGTCGCGGTCACGGCAGTTGCCGCCAAGGCCCTGCCATCGGCCCGGACACCGGCCGCGGCGGCGTCTGTCGCTGCGCGCGCGCCTGGTCGTGTCGTCGATCGCGATGATCGCGGTGGTCTGCGCGGTCATCGGCGCGGTGACGACGATCTCGCTGCGCTCGTACCTCTATACGCAGCTCGACGCGCAGGTGGCCGCTGTCGCCCAGCGCGCGGCGGGGCCGCTGAAGGGCGGCAACCTGCCCGCCGGACCCGCGCCCGGGACCCTCAGCAGCGACAACGCCGGCACCGACAGCATCAACGCGGACGAGCTCAGCTACCTGGCCACCCCCGGCCTGAACCCCGGCGTCATCGGCGCCCACCTGGACGGCAACCGCGCGGTCACCTCGGCGGGCATCGCCGTCCAGAGCACCCCCGGCGCCTCGATGGAGGTCAAGAAGTTCAGCGCCGCGCAGCAGGCTGCCTTCGCCTCCGTGCCGCTCGACTCCGGTACGCACACCGTCGACATCCCCGGCTACGGCGACTACCGGGTGACCCTGGTCCACACCCCCGGCACGAGCAGCGGCTACACCGTCATCGGGCTGTCCACGGCGGACGTGGACGACACCATCAGCACCTACATCACCATCGAGGCCCTGGTCGCCGCCGCCGGCCTGGTCGCCGCCGCGCTCGCCGGCTCGCTGCTGATCCGCTACTCGCTGCGCCCGCTGCGCCGGGTCGCCAACACCGCCACCCGGGTCTCCGAACTGCGCCTGGACAAGGGCGAAGTGGCCCTCCACGACCGCGTACCGGACTCCGACACCGACTCCCGCACCGAGGTCGGCCAGGTCGGCGCCGCGCTCAACCGCATGCTCGGCCATGTCGCCGAGGCGCTCAACTCCCGGCAGGAGAGCGAGACCCGGGTCCGGCAGTTCGTCGCCGACGCCAGCCATGAGCTGCGTACGCCGCTGGCCTCGATCCGCGGCTACGCGGAGCTGACCCGGCGCGGCCGGGAGCAGATCGGCCCGGACACCCGGCACGCCCTGGGCCGGATCGAGTCCGAGGCGGCGCGGATGACGACGCTGGTCGAGGACCTGCTGCTGCTCGCCCGCCTGGACGCCGGACGGCCGCTCGCCCTCACCGAGACCGACATGTCGCCGCTGGTCGTGGACGCCGTCAGCGACGCGCGCGCGGTCGGCCGGGACCACAACTGGCACCTGGAGCTGCCGGACGACCCGGCATGCGTGCACGGCGACCCGCAGCGGCTGCACCAGGTTCTGACCAATCTGCTGGCCAACGCCCGTACGCACACACCGCCCGGGACGACTGTCGTCGCCCGGGTCGTGCCGGACGACTTCGAGGTGATCGTGGAGATCGCGGACAACGGCCCCGGCATCCCGCCGGACCTGCTGCCGCGGGTGTTCGAGCGCTTCGCGCGCGGCGACGCCTCGCGCTCAAGGGCCGTCGGCACTGTGGGCAGTACGGGACTCGGCCTCGCGATCGTGCAGGCGGTGGTGACCGCGCACGGCGGCCGGATCACCCTCAACAGCATGCCGGGCTATACCGCGTTCAGGGTTCATCTGCCCGTAACGCACTCACAGCTCACCCTCAGTCTGGCCACAATGTCATGACAGGGCGCCTCCGCAGAGTCATTGGTATGCGCACTCAACAGCTCCCGACGACTGGCACGTCATCCCACCAGCTGGGAACGCTGCCCGCCCGTGAGCACCTGGCTGTCTCGCAGACCGAGCCAGTGCTCGATGTCGTGATCCCCGTATACAACGAGGAGAAAGACCTCGAGGGTTGCGTGCGCAGACTGCACGCGCACCTCACCCGGACCTTCCCGTACCCCTTCCGCATCACCATCGCCGACAACGCCAGCACCGACCGCACCCCGGCCGTGGCCCGGACGCTGGAGCGGGAGATCGCCGAGGTCACCTCCTTCCGGCTGGAGCAGAAGGGCCGCGGGCGCGCGCTGCGCACCGTGTGGTCCGCCTCCGACGCGCCGGTGCTCGCCTACATGGACGTGGATCTGTCCACGGACCTCAACGCGCTGCTGCCGCTGGTGGCCCCGCTGATATCCGGCCACTCGGACCTGGCCATCGGCTCGCGGCTGGCCCGCTCCTCGCGCGTCGTGCGCGGCGCGAAGCGCGAGTTCATCTCCCGTACCTACAACCTCATCCTGCGCGGGTCGCTCGCCGCCCGATTCTCCGACGCCCAGTGCGGCTTCAAGGCGATCCGCAAGGACGTCGCCGAGCGGCTGCTGCCGCTGGTCGAGGACACCGGCTGGTTCTTCGACACCGAGATGCTGGTGCTCGCCGAGCGGGCCGGCCTGCGCATCCACGAGGTCCCGGTCGACTGGGTCGACGACCCCAACTCGACGGTCGACATCGTCAAGACGGCCACCGACGACCTCAAGGGCGTCATGCGCGTGGGGCGTGCCCTGGCCACCGGCGCGCTTCCGCTGGACCGGCTGCGCCGCCCTTTCGGCGACGACCCGCGCGACGAGATAGCCGAGGCCCCGGTGGGCCTCGCGCGGCAGCTCGTCGGCTTCTGCGTCGTCGGCGGGCTGAGCACGCTGGCGTATCTGCTGCTGTTCTCCCTCTTCCGGATGGGCATGGGCTCGCAGCTCGCCAACGCCCTGGCCCTGCTGGTCTCCGCGGTCGGCAACACCGCGGCCAACCGGCGGCTCACCTTCGGTGTACGCGGCCGTGACAAGGCCATGCGCCACCAGGCCCAGGGCCTGGTCGTCTTCGGCATCGGCCTCGCCCTCACCAGCGGCTCGCTCGCCGCCCTGAACGCCGCGAACTCCGCGCCCGCGCAGGGCACCGAGATCGCCGTGCTCGTCGCGGCCAACCTCGCGGCGACCGTGCTGCGCTTCCTGCTCTTCCGGGCGTGGGTCTTCCCGTCCCAGGGCGAGGACGAAGGCGAGGGCCAGGGCCAGGGCCAGGGCGAATCCGGCATGCGCATGCAGCCCGCAGTGCAGGTCCGTCCCGGCACTCCGTACGAGTCGGAGCAGCCGCAGCAACCGCAGTACCAGCCGCAGCAGCCGTACCCGTACGCCGACGCCCCGCAGGGCGGCACCCCCTGGCGGGTAAGCGGCCAGACCGGCTACGGCGACGAGACCATGCGCATGCGCCCCATAGACCCCCACGAGTACGACCCGAGGAGTAACCGATGACCACGTCCCGCAGCGACGGGGCCGAGACGCCGTGGCGGTCGCCGGAGGAAGTCCCTCCGGCGCCGCCCGGCGGCGTTGTTGCCACAACCAGCACCACCGCCGTGCCGCCGCCCCCGGCGCACCTGCCGGCCGGCGTGCAGCGCACCCCCGTACCGGCTGACGCGCCCCCGCCGAATGCCGTCGGCGCGGGCGTCCCGGTCGCCGAACCCCCGTTCACCGTCGAGCCGGTGCTCTCCGGTTACGGCGGCGACGGCACCGTACCCCCGCCCGGCGAGGGCGGCGGCGGAGGCGGTGGCGGCGGTGACGGCCAGGGGCCGAGCGGCTTCGCCGCCCGCGTGTGGCGCGGCCGCCCCGAGGACGCGGCCTGGGTGCGCCCGGCCTTCATCGGCCTGCTGCTGGTCACGGCCCTCCTCTACCTGTGGGACCTGAGCAGCTCCGGCTACGCCAACTCCTTCTACTCCGCCGCCGTCCAGGCCGGCAGCAAGAGCTGGAAGGCCCTCTTCTTCGGCTCCCTCGACGCCGGCAACGCCATCACCGTCGACAAGCCCCCGGCCGCCCTGTGGCCGATGGCCCTGTCGGTCCGCGTCTTCGGCCTCAGCTCCTGGGCGATCCTCGCCCCCGAGGCGCTGATGGGCGTCGCCACGGTCGGCGTGCTCTACGCCGCCGTACGCCGCCGCTTCAGCGCCGCCGCCGGCCTCATCGCGGGCGCCTCGCTCGCGCTGACCCCGGTCGCCGCGCTGATGTTCCGCTTCAACAACCCCGACGCGCTGCTCGCGCTGCTGATGGTCGCCGCCGTCTACTGCGTCCTGCGCGCGCTGGAAAACGCGAGCACGAAGTGGATCGTGCTGGGCGGCGTGGCCTTCGGCCTCGCCTTCCTCACCAAGACGCTGCAGGCCTTCCTGATCCTGCCGCCGCTCGCCATCGTCTACGCGGTCTGCGCACCGGCGACCGTGAAGAAGCGGCTCATCCAGATCGGGTACGCGGCGCTCGCGCTCATTGTCTCCGGCGGCTGGTGGGTCACCATCGTCGAGCTCTGGCCCGCCTCCTCGCGTCCGTACATCGGCGGCTCCCAGGACAACAGCTTCCTGTCCCTCACCTTCGGCTACAACGGCTTCGGCCGCATCACCGGCAACGAGACCGGCTCCGTGGGCGGCGGTGGCGGCGGTGGCGGCACCGGCATGTGGGGCGAGACCGGCATCACCCGGCTCTTCAGCTCCGACATGGGCGGTCAGATCGCCTGGCTGCTCCCCGCCGCCTTCATCCTGCTGGCGGCCGGCCTGTGGCTGACCTGGCGCGCGAAGCGCACGGACACGCAGCGGGCGGCCTATCTGGCCTGGGGCGGGTCGCTGCTGTTCACCTTCGTGACCTTCAGCTTCATGTCCGGCATCTTCCACCAGTACTACAACATCGCGCTGGCGCCGTACATCGCCGCCCTCGTCGGCATGGGCGCCACGATGCTCTGGGAGCGCCGCTCGCAGATCGTCGCCTCGGCGATCCTCGCCGTCACGGTCGCGGTCACGGCCATCTGGTCGTACGACCTGCTCAACCGCTCCTCCGACTGGTACCCGGGCGTCCGCTACGCCGTCCTCATCGGCGGCATCGTCGCGGCCCTCGGCCTGCTCCTCGCGGCCCGGCTCGGCAAGCACCTCGCCCTCGCCTCGGCCGGCCTCGGCATCGCCGCCGCGCTCGGCGGCCCGCTCGCGTACACCCTCCAGACCGTCAACACCGGCCACACCGGCTCCATCGTCACGGCCGGCCCCTCGGTCCAGGGCGGCATGGGCTTCGGCGGCGGCGGCGTGCGCGGCGGCATGGGCAACCGCCAGGGCGGCACCCAGGGCGGCACCGGCGGCCAGGGCGGCTTCCCCGGCGGCACGCAGGGCGGCCAGAACGGCCAGAACGGCTTCCCGGGCGGCACGCAGGGCGGCGGTACGGGCGGCCAGGGCGGTTTCCCCGGCGGCACGCAGGGCGGCCAGAACGGCCAGGGTCAGAACGGCCAGACCCAGAACGGCCAGGGCGGCTTCCCCGGCGGCAGCACCGAAGGCGGCACGCGCGGCGGCGGCATGGGCGGTGTCGGCGGGCTCCTCAACGGGGCCAGCGTCAGCTCCCAGATGAAGGCCCTCCTTGAGCAGGACGCCTCCAAGTACACCTGGGTCGCCGCCACCATCGGCTCCCAGAACGCCGCCAGCTACCAGCTCTCCACCGAAGACCCCGTCATGGCCATCGGTGGCTTCAACGGCAGCGACCCCTCGCCCACCCTCGCCGAGTTCAAGAAGTACGTGGAGGAAGGCAAGATCCACTACTTCATCGCCTCCGGCACCGGCGGCGGTGGCGGCATGGGCGGCAGCGGCACCGGCACCCAGATCAGCTCCTGGGTCCAGTCCACCTTCACCGCCAAGACGGTCGACGGCGTCACCGTCTACGACCTCACCGCCTCGAAGTAAGGCTCAACGCGAAAGGGCGGTGGCCACCCGGCCACCGCCCTTTCGCGCTCAGCAGCTGTCGTCCGTCGCGAAGAGATCCAGCGAATCGGACGTCATGCGCTGGACCTTGAAGTGGTGGCTGACCCATATCGTCCAGCCCCCCTTGACCAGCGAGGTGCTCTGCGAGACACCCCTGGTCGCGAGGTACTTCGCCGGTCGCCAACCCTGCCGCCGCAGCGCCGACACGGCGTCGGAGTACGCCTGTGCCGCACCTTGGTCGGCTGCGTCCCAGGTGACGAGGCAGTCCTTCGTCAGCGGCCTGCCATGTTTGCCGGTCCCTGCGACCATCATGAGCGCGCCGCCCCGGTCCACCCCGGCCCCCGCCATGGCGGAGTCGATCTCCGCCATGACATCGTTCCTGCTCAACGGCCCGGACTGCGGAAACGCGGGTGCGTCGCCGCTCACCACCACGGTCCATAACGCGGCCGCGACTGCGGCCAGGGCCGCCGATCCCACCCTGCGCACCGACCGTCAGTCCTCCGGCGCCAGCCGCGCCGGGAAGCCGCCCGTCGCGATCGGCCCCCACCGCTCCGGCGTGATCCGGATCAGCGACTTGCCCTGCTTCACCATCGCCTCCCGGTACTCGGCCCAGTCCGGGTGCTCCCCCGAGATGTTGCGGAAGTACTCCACCAACGGCTCCACGGACTCCGGTGAGTCGATCACCTCCGCCGTCCCGTCGATCTGCACCCAGGGCCCGTTCCACTCGTCCGAGAGCACGATCACACTCACGCGCGGATCCCGGCGCGCGTTCCGAGTCTTCGCCCGTTCCGGATACGTCGACACGACCAGCCGGCCCGAGTCGTCCACCCCGCACGTCAGCGGGGAGCCCTGCGGCAGCCCGTCGGCGCGCACGGTCAGCAGGATCGCCCGGTGGCGAGGGCGTACGAATTCGAGGAGCTGGTCGAGGCCGACGTCGGTGTTCGTCGCGATGTAGGCAGCCATGAGGCCAGCCTATGCGCGGGATACTCGCAGCGGCCGACCGGAAGGGGACCACGATGGAGTACGCCCGAATGCGTGCCATCGCCGACGAACTCCGTCAGGTCGAGGAAGCGTGGGCCGTGGAGATCAGCGGTAACCACATCATCATGGTGATGGGCCCCGCCAAACGGCATCAGCTCATCGCGTTCCGCATCGCTGAGCAGCTCAACAGCCAGCTGGCGGGCACCGAGCCCCAGGTGATCGCCCAGTCCGGTGCGCAGATCGAGGATCCCTCGGTGGCCGCCGCCTTGCGCAGGCCCGATGTGGTGATTCTGCCCTTGGCGGTGCTGGACACAGAAGGCGACACCGTCGACCCGGGGGAGGTACTCGCCGTGGTCGAAGTCGTCTCGAAATCGAACCCGGAGAACGACTACCAGGGCAAGACCCGCGACTACGCGGCCATGGGCATCGAGGACTACCTGCTCGTCGACCCGCGCACGGGCACCGGCATGGTGCTCTCCAGCCCGCGCCACACACCGGAGGGCCCGCGGTACGCGGTCCGCCGCGAGTTCGTCTTCGGCGAGACCGTGCCGCTGAAGGACTGGCGGATCGAGACCGCCGACTTCCCGCTGTACTGAGCTGTATCGGGGCCCGGCGGGCGGCCTCGGCCGTCCCCTGCTCCGGCCGCCGGCCGGGCCCCTGCCGCCGGTGCGCACGCTTCCGCTGTGGGCGCGCGCACCGGCGGCTGTCGGGTGGAGGGCGTCAGCCCTCGGTCTTGGCGTCCTCGGTGACCGGAGCCGCCGCGGCGGCCGCCGCGCCCTGCAGGCCGCTGTGCGACCGCAGCGGCACCTCCTTGACGAACACCACCAGCAGCAGCCCGAGCACGGCGAACGGCGCGGCGCACAGGAACACATCGCCGACCCCGTGTCCGTACGCGTTCTCGACCACGGACCGCACGGGGGCGGCCAGGGTGTCCAGGTCGGGGATGGAGTCGCTGGTGCCGCCGGTCCTGACGCCGATCGCGGCCAGGCCGTCCGTGACGTAGCCGGAGATGCGGTTGGCCATGACCGCGCCGAGCGCGGAGACGCCGACCGCGCCGCCGAGGCTGCGGAAGAAGCTGACCAGCGAGCTGGCGGAGCCGAGCTCGTGGGGCTGGACCTGGTTCTGGGTGGCGAGGACGAGGTTCTGCATCGACATGCCGAGGCCGAGCCCGAGGAAGGCCATGTAGAAGGCCATCTGCCAGTACGCGGTGTCGTAGCGGATGGTGCCCAGCAGCCCGAGGCCGGACGCCATCAGGACGCCGCCGGTGAGCAGCCAGACCTTCCAGCGGCCGGTCTTGGTGATGAACCGTCCGGAGACGGTGGAGGCGATGGCCAGGCTGCCGATCAGCGGGATGGTCATGACGCCGGACATCGTCGGCGACTTGTCCCGGGCCAGCTGGAAGTACTGGCTGAGGAAGACCGTGCCGGCGAACATCGCGATGCCCACGAAGGCGCTGGCGGCCGAGGTCAGGGTGATCGTCTTGTTGCGGAACAGCCGCAGCGGGACGATCGGTTCCGCCACCTTGGACTCGATGGCGAGGAAGACGCCGCCCAGGGCGACGGACCCGCCGATCATGGCCAGGGTCTGCCAGGAGATCCAGTCGTACTTGTCGCCCGCGAAGGTGACCCAGAGCAGCAGCAGCGAGACGGACGCGGCCAGCACGGACGCGCCCAGCCAGTCCACCTTCACGTCGCGCTTCACGACCGGCAGCTTCAGGGTCTTCTGCAGCACGATCAGCGCGATGACCGCGAACGGCACACCCACGTAGAAGCACCAGCGCCAGCCGAGCCAGCTGGTGTCGGTGATGACGCCGCCGAGCAGCGGGCCGCTGACGGTGGCGACGGCGAAGGTCGCGCCCAGGTAGCCGCTGTAGCGGCCGCGCTCGCGCGGCGAGATCATCGCCGCCATCACGATCTGGGCGAGCGCGGACAGGCCGCCGACGCCGACGCCCTGGACGACGCGGCAGGCGATGAGCATGCCGGAGTTCTGCGAGAGGCCGGCCGCCATCGAGCCGGTCACGTAGATCACCAGGGCTATCTGCACCAGCAGCTTCTTGCTGGTCAGGTCGGCGAGCTTGCCCCACAGGGGGGTGGTGACCGTCATCGCGAGCAGCGAGGCCGTGACGACCCAGGTGTACGCGCTCTGGGTGCCGTGCAGGTCGGCGACGATGTCCGGGAGGGCGTTGGTGACGATCGTGGACGACAGGATCGCCACGAACATGCCGAGCAGCAGGCCGGACAGGGCTTCCATGATCTGCCGGTGCGTCATGGGGGCCGCGTCACTCGCCTGGGCGTCGGGCCCCCGCACACCGGGCGGTGTTGCGGTTGATGTCATCGTCATCCCTCTTCTTCGCGTCGTCGCGTTCGCTTCGTCACGTCGTGGCGAAATCGGTCCTGAGCCGGGCCAGCAGTTCCGTGAACCGCTCCACGTCCTCGTCCGGCCAGTCGCTCAGGCGGTCCGCCAGCACGCCGGCGATGTGGTCCTGGGCGGTGCGCAGGACCACATCCCCCCGCGTGGTGAGCCGCAGCAGCCGGGACCGCTTGTCCAGCGGGTCGGGCGCGCGCTCGATCCAGCCGCGGTCCGCGAGGTGCGCGACATGGCGGCTGGTGACGGACATGTCGATGTCCAGCAGCTCGGCCAGGCGGCCGATCCGCATCTCGCCGTGGCGGTTGATCACGGACAGCACGCCCACCGACGCCACCTGGCAGTCGGCGGGCAGCGCGCGGGCCATTCCCCGCATGACCGAGATCGTGGCGCGCAGCTGTGTCGCGAGTTCCTGGAACTGCTTCCGGTCAGCCATGACGCCACCCCCTTGCCCTCGTTGTAGTTGCCTCAAGCAACCATAGAGTCATTGGTTGCTGCAGGCAAATGATTGTCGGGAGCAAGCGAGTAAAAAACTCCCAAAGGAAAGGCCCGCCTTCGGTCAAGCAAGGCGGGCCTTCACCGGAAAACGGATGGTCAAACGGCTGGTCAGTCGGATGCCGCCGTCAGCTTCGCCAGCTCCTCCCCGGTCAGCTTCAGATCCGCCACCGCCACCAGCGCCCCCAACTGCCCCACGTTGCGCGCGCTGGCGATCGGCGCCGCGACCGTCGGCTGCGCCGCCAGCCACGCCAGCGCCACGGTCGCCGGTTCCGCGTCATGCGCAGCGGCGACTTCGTCCAGAGCGGCCAGCACGCGCACGCCGCGTTCCGCCTGCTCGCCCTTCAGATACTCCCCGGCCCCGGCCGCGCGCGGGCTGTCCACCGCTTCGCCGCCCGGCCGGTACTTGCCGGTCAGGAAACCCTTGGCCAGCCCGAAATACGGCACCGAGGACAGACCGTGCGCCTGGACGACCTCGCGCAGCGCGCCCTCGTACCCGTCGCGCTCCACGAGGTTGTAGTGCTGCTGCAGCGCGACGTACTTCACCAGGCCCTCGCGGTCGGAGAACTCCAGGGACTCCGCCAGCCGCTCCGGGGTGATGTTGGACGCCGCTATCTGCCGCACCTTGCCCTCACCGACCAGGGCGTCGAGGGCTGTGATGATCTCCTCGACCGGCACCTCGGGGTCGTCGAAGTGCGTGTAGTAGAGGTCGATGCGGTCGGTGCCCAGCCTGCGCAGCGAGGCCTCGGCGGCGGCCTTGATGTTGGCGGCCCTCAGGCCCTTGTACTCGGGGTGCGAGCTGACCTTGGTGGCCACGATCACGTCGTCCCGGTTTCCGCGCGCCGCCAGCCAGCGGCCGATGACCCCCTCCGACTCCCCGCCGCTGTGCCCGGGGACCCAGGCCGAGTAGCCGTCGGCCGTGTCGATGAAGTTGCCGCCCGCGGCTGCGTAGGAGTCGAGTACGGCGAACGAGGCCTGTTCGTCGGCCGTCCAGCCGAACACATTGCCGCCCAGGGAGAGCGGGAAGACATCGAGATCCGAGTTTCCAATGCGTGTCATGTGTTACGTAAGCAACCCTGGGGTGCCCTCCATTCCGCATCTTCGCTAGGGTTCCGGCCCATGAGCACTCCCAACAGCCCCGAGAACAACTACGACCCGGCCGGCAGTACCCAGATGTTCCGGGCCTTCGTGGACGAGCAGCCCCCGCAGCAGGCCGTCGCCGCCTCCGGCGGCAGCAAGACCGGCCTGATCGTCGGCGTCATCGCCGCGATCGTGGTGGTCGCCGTCGTGGCCTGGTTCGCCCTCAGCTGAGCCGGACGTCCTGGGTCTCCACGTGCATGCCCAGCGGCACCCGCCAGGCGTCCACGCAGATCTCCCAGGTCCTCTCTTTCTTCTCGCCGCCCTCCACCGGCACCGGCACCGCCTCGTCGGTCTCCACGGTCGCCCAGTCGATGCCGAGCAGGCCGATGATGTGCGTGCCGAAGGTGACGGTGCCCGTCGTCGCCGGCTGAGCGCCGGTGTTGGTGAAGGTCACGGTGACGTATTCGCACCAGCGGACATCCGACGCTGCCCGCGTGGGCCCGCTGACCGTGAGCCGCGCCGGTGCGGGGGCGGTCGTGGACGCGTCAGCGCTCGGTGAAGCCTCAGGGGCCGACGCGGGGGCCGACACCCGGCCAGGTGCCCGGCCCGGCGTCTCGGCCCGCGCAGGCGGCGTACCGCCAGGCCCACCGCCAGGAGTCCGTACGGAAGCGGAAGCGCCAGGACTGCCGCTCCCGGGGCTGCCGTCCAGCGGCACCCACTCCACGCCCCCGTCCGGCGGGACGTTCCCCGTGGCCGTCCCCGTCGGCCCTGCCGGGCCGACCGCGAGGTAGCCCTGATCCGTGCCGCCGCCCGGGCCGAAGGTGGCGAACGCGCCGAGACACACCACGGCCGCCGAGGCAGCGGCAAGGACCGCGCCCCGGCGGCCGGACGGCAGGTGAACCATCGCGCCAGATTACTGACGTGGCGTCAGTAACGGAACACTCTCTACTGCTCAGCCGTCAGACCGTCCCGCAGCTGGGACAGGGTCCGGGTGAGCAGCCGGGAGACGTGCATTTGGGAGATGCCGACCTCCTCGCCGATCTGCGACTGGGTCATGTTGGCGAAGAAGCGCAGCATGATGATCCGCCGCTCCCGCGGGGGCAGCTGGGCCAGTAGCGGCTTGAGCGACTCGCGGTACTCGACGCCCTCCAGCGCGGTGTCCTCGTAGCCGAGCCGGTCCGCCAGCGAGCCCTCGCCGCCGTCGTCCTCCGGGGGCGGGGAGTCCAGCGAGCTCGCGGTGTACGCGTTGCCGACCGCGAGGCCGTCGACGACGTCCTCCTCCGACACACCGAGCGCCACAGCGAGCTCGGCCACGGTCGGGGACCTGTCCAGCTTCTGCGCGAGCTCGTCGCTGGTCTTGGTCAGCGCGAGCCGCAGCTCCTGGAGCCGCCTGGGCACGCGCACCGACCACGACGTGTCGCGGAAGAAGCGCTTCACCTCACCCACGATCGTGGGCATCGCGAAGGTCGGGAACTCCACGCCGCGGTTGCAGTCGAAGCGGTCGATCGCCTTGATCAGGCCGATGGTGCCGACCTGGACGATGTCCTCCATGGGCTCGTTACGGCTGCGGAAGCGAGCCGCCGCGTACCGGACGAGCGGGAGGTTCAGCTCGATGAGGGTGTCCCGGACGTACGTCTTCTCCGGGCTGTCCTGGGACAGCTGCGCGAGCCGCAGGAACAGCGCGCGGGAGAGCGTACGGGTGTCGACCGCGGTGCTCACCTCGACGGGAATGTCGATTTCGGCGATCGCGGTGGTTGGGTCGACAGCCTCGACGACGGTGTCGGCTGAGTCGGCGGCGGTGGTGATGTCGATGGCCTTGCCGCTGAGAGCGTCGGCCGGCGCTGCGTCGGTACGGAGCACCTTCGGACTGCCCACTTCTACGGACATGCCACCCCCTTGAGGTCGCGGACGGGTGTCGCAGACGGGCGACGGGTCGTTCCTCCAACTGGAATACCGGCCACCAGCCCGCGACAAACGCGGTATCCGCAGAATGTCACATGTCGGCAACACGCTGTAGCGCCATGTCGACATTTCTTCGCAGGTTGTTTAATCCTATTCAGCTATGATTCGATCTGATTTGCGGATCTGAGCCTCGCGAAGCTCCGCGACAGCAGTCGTGACACATGCATCTGAGACACCCCCAGCTCCGCACTGATCTGCGACTGCGTCAGATTCCCGAAGTAGCGCAGCAGCAGAATCCGGCGCTCCCGCTCCGGCAGCTGCACCAGCAGATGCCGCACCAGGTCCCGGTGCTCCACGCCCGTCAGTGCCGGATCCTCGTACCCCAGCCGGTCCAGCAGCCCCGGCGCCCCGTCCCCGCCCTCCTGGGCCGCCTCCAGCGACGTCGCGTGATACGCCCGCCCCGCCTCCAGGCAGGCCAGGACCTCCTCCTCGGCCAGCTTCAGCCGGCCCGCGATCTCCGCGGTCGTCGGCGTACGCCCGTGCAGCACCGTCAGATCCTCGATCGCCCCGCTGACTTGCACCCACAGCTCATGCAGCCGGCGCGGCACGTGGACCGTCCGTACGTTGTCCCTGAAGTAACGTTTGATCTCGCCGACCACCGTGGGCATCGCGAAGGTCGGGAACTGCACCCCGCGCTCCGGATCGAACCGGTCGATCGCGTTGATCAGCCCGATCGTCCCGACCTGGACCACGTCCTCCATCGGCTCGTTGCGGCTGCGGAAGCGGGCGGCCGCGTACCGCACCAGCGGCAGGTTCACCTCGATGAGCGCCGCCCGTACCCGCGAGTGCTCCGCGGTGCCCGGCTTCAGGCCGGTCAGCTGCTCGAAGAGCACCTGCGTGAGCGCCCTCGCCTCGACGGCATTGGCATTCGGGGTACGGGTACGGGTCCGACTCCCGCCCCCGCTTCTGTCGCTGCTTGCTGGTGACGCCGTACGGGCCGACACGGAAAAACCACCCCACCCTCATCGGTCCACTCATCCGTCAAAAGCGGTCATAGCATCACAATTCATGTGCACTGTACGCAAGCACCGTATAACACCGTGTTGAAGGCGAGTTGACCTTGACTTGGGGTTTTCCATGACAAAAGCCCCCCACCCGGAGGGTGAGGGGCTCAGCAAGAACCGCTGGAACGGTTAACTAGAACGGGTAATCGGCGATCACCCAGGTGGCGAACTCCCGCCACTGCGCCACGCCGGCCTGATGCGCCGGGTGCTCGAGGTATGCCTTCAGCGCATCCGCGTCCGCCACCGAGGAGTTGATCGCATAGTCGTACGCGATCGGCCGGTCCGAGATGTTCCAGCCCACCTCCCACGACGCCAGCTCCGGAACCAGCGCCCCCAGCTCCTCGAACGCCTTCGCCCCCGCCACGACGCGCGGCTCGTCGCGCTGGACGCCCTCGTTGAGCTTGAACAGGACCAGATGGCGTATCACGCTGTACTACTCCTCACCGGCACCCCGCTGGTCAGTTGATCAGCTGGGTCATGAACTCACCGACGCCCTGGGCGGCGTCCGATATGCCCTGAAAGCCTATCTGGACGAGGTCCGCAGCGCGTGCCGGCGACGTGATGACGGTGTACAGCACGAACACCACGACGACGTACATGGAGATCTTCTTCGCCTGCGCCATGTCTGGAGTGTATCCACCGGATGGCTCAATCACCCTTGAACAAAACGACCCTCCGCCGATCTCCGGCGGAGGCCGTCGTCCCGCTTCGCACCCGGGGCACGGGGCGGCACGCAAAAACACCCCTCTGGCTGCATCGAAGCAGTCCGGAGGGGTGTTGCTGGCGGTAGCGGTGGGATTTGAACCCACGGAGGAGTTGCCCCCTCACACGCTTTCGAGGCGTGCTCCTTAGGCCGCTCGGACACGCTACCGAGAGAGAGCTTAGCGGACGCGGACGTGTGCTTTGAAATCGTTTGATCAGGTAGCCCTCAGGTCGCTCTGAAGAAGCGGGTGAGCAGCGCCGAGCACTCGTCCGCCAGTACGCCCTCGATGACCTCGGGGCGGTGGTTGAGGCGGCGGTCGCGGACGACGTCCCAGAGGGAGCCGGTGGCGCCGGCCTTGGGGTCGGCGGCGCCGTAGACGACGCGGTCGAGCCGGGAGAGGACGATCGCGCCGGCGCACATCGTGCAGGGCTCAAGGGTGACGACGAGGGTGCAGCCGGACAGCCGCCACTCGCCCACCGCCTTGGCGGCCTCGCGGATGGCGAGGACCTCGGCGTGGGCGGTGGGGTCGCCGGTGGCCTCGCGTTCGTTGCGGCCGTGGCCGATGACGGTGTGGCCGTCGGGGCCGAGCACGACCGCGCCCACCGGCACGTCGCCGGTGAGCGGGGCGAGCCCGGCCTCGGTGAGGGCGTGGCGCATCGGCCCGGCCCATGGGTCGCGCAGCGGATCGTGCGCCGGGCCGGGCGGTGGGACGGATGAGCTCAGCGCACTGCCTCCAGGACGTCGGCGCAGCCCAGCGTGTCGGCGATCTCGCCGAGCGCCTCGCCGGTGAGTGCGCCGTCGCCGCTGAGAGCCAGCAGCGCCTTGTTGCTCATGCCGAGGTCGACCAGTATGTCGGCGTCGCCGAGCGGGCCGACGGGTGCGGCCGCCTCGGTCGGTCCGGGGACGACATCGTCGTCGTCCGCGTCCTCGTCACCCTCCTCGGTGCCGTCGAGGTCGACGAGGTCGTCGAGGTTGTCGGCGGCGCCGGGGTCCCGCCCGAGCAGTTCGTCGGTGAGCAGGATCTCACCGTACGAGCTGCGGGCGGCGGCGGCCGCGTCGGATACGTAGATCCTGGGATCCTCCTCACCATCGACCCGGACGACGCCGAACCAGGCGTCCTCCTGCTCGATGAAGACCAGGACCGTTTCCTCCTCGGCCGAAGCCTCACGGGCCAGGTCGGTCAGGTCGCCGAGGGTTTCCACATCGTCGAGATCGGTCTCGCTCGCTTGCCAACCGTCCTCGGTGCGCGCGAGCAGTGCGGCGAAGTACACCGTGACTCTCCCACAGGTCTCAGGCCGTCCGGACTGGGCGGAGCCGTACGTGATTCTCTCCCCGCCCACTCGGCATCGTGGCAGAAACCCGGGCTCTGCGAGAGGTCTTCCGCGCTGCGTCGTGCCTGGCCTTCAAGCTTTTTTGCCTGCGGAGGGGGTGCGGAGGGCCTGTGCCTGCCCTGCGCAGGCACTGCGGACTACCAGCGGAAGGTCCGCATGCGCATCTGCTGGCGCGCGCGTGCCGCCCGCGCGCGGCGCGGCTGGACGCGCTCGCGCAGCTCTTTCGCCTCGTTCAGCTCCCGCAGGAACAGGGCGCGCCGCCGTCGCCGCTCGGCGTCGCTCTCTCCCGGCATACGGGGTTCGTCGCGCTCGGCTGCCATTGGGCACCACCCCTGCTGCTGATCCACTGGGCACTGCGCACTGGGCGTATGTGCAGGACTTCCCTCTCCAGTGTGGTTTGAAGCGCCGACTTGCGCATGCGGCGGAGGGCCGCCGTACGCGGATAGAGTCGTGTCCATGCGGATCCACGTAGTCGACCACCCGCTGGTGGCGCACAAACTCACCACTCTGCGCGACGAGCGCACCGACTCGCCGACCTTCCGGCGGCTGGCCGACGAACTGGTCACCCTCCTCGCCTACGAGGCGACCCGCGATGTGCGCACCGAGCAGGTCGACATCGCGACCCCTGTGGCCAAGACCACAGGCGTACGCCTCTCCCACCCCCGCCCGCTGGTCGTCCCGATCCTGCGGGCCGGCCTGGGCATGCTCGAAGGCCTCGTACGCCTCCTGCCGACCGCGGAGGTCGGCTTCCTCGGCATGATCCGCGACGAGGAGACGCTGGAGGCCAAGACCTACGCCACCCGCATGCCGGAGGACCTCTCCGGCCGCCAGGTGTACGTCCTGGACCCGATGCTCGCCACCGGCGGCACCCTGGTCGCCGCGATCAACCTGCTCATCGAGCGCGGCGCGGACGACGTCACCGCCGTCGTGCTGCTGGCCTCGCCCGAGGGCGTCGCCACGATGGAGGAGGCGCTGGCCGGCAAGCCGGTCACCGTCGTCACGGCGGCCCTGGACAGCCACCTCAACGAGCACGGCTACATCGTGCCGGGCCTCGGCGACGCGGGCGACCGCCTGTACGGGACGGCGACCTAGGTGTATTGACCCGCAGGGTTGTTGACGCGGCTGATCGGGGGCTGGCCTTTGAGTGCGGTGTGGCTGCGATGGTGGTTGTAGCTGTGGAGGAAGTCTGTCAGGGCGGCTGTGCGCTGGTCGTTGCTGGTGTAGGGCTGTAGGTAGGCCCATTCGTCGAGCAGGGTGCGGTTGAAGCGTTCGACTTTGCCGTTGGTCTGGGGCCGGTAGGCGCGGGTGAGTTTGCCGGTCGCGTCCAGGTCGGTGAGGGCCTGCTTCCATTGGGTGCTTTTGCGGTAGGACCAGGCGTTGTCGGTCAGCACGCGTTCGATGCGGTGGATGCCGCAGGTGGTGAAGAAGGCGGCGGCCCGGCGGAGGAAGTCGGCGCAGGTGGCGGCTTTCTCGTCGGGGTGGATCTCGCTGTAGGCCAGGCGGGTGTGGTCGTCGACGGCGGAGTGGACGTAGTCGAAGCCGACGCCGGTCTTGGTGGCGCGGGAGGCCTGGCGGCCGAGTGTTTTGTGGCCGCCGCCGTCGGGGATCCGTCCGAGTTTCTTCACGTCCACGTGGATGAGCTCGCCGGGGCGGTCGCGTTCGTAGCGGCGGATGACCTGGCCGGTGGGGCGGTCCAGGAAGGCCAGGCGGTGCAGGCCGTGGCGGGTCAGGATGCGGTGCACGGTCGAGGCGGGCAGGCCCAGGATCGGGCCGATGCGGGCCGGGCCGAGCTTGCGCTCGCGGCGCAGACGGCAGACGTCCTGCTCGGTCGCGGCCGGGGTGCGGTGCGGGGTCGTGCGGGGACTGCTGGGCCGGTCGTGCAGGCCCGGCTCGCCCTCGGCCCGCCACCGGCGGACCCATTTGTGGGCGGTGGCGCGGGAGACACCCATCTCAGCGGCCACGTGGGCGACGGGCCGGCCCGAGGTGACACGCTCGACCAGCAGTCGCCTGCCGTGAACGGTCAGCCGGGCATTACGGTGGGACACGAAGACCTCCGGTGTGGTGCGGTCCTAGACAGCTCCACCACACCGGAGGTCTTCACCTTTGATCAAGCACGACACGTGTCAACAACGCTCGTGATCAATACACCTAGGGCCTGTCCGGCGGATCTTGGCCTGGTCCGAGACGCCACAGCGACATCAGCCGCCGGCGCGGCGGGCGGCACCTCGCGGCGTTGCCGGAGTGCCCGCAGGAAACCACCCTGCGGGCACTCCGGCGCCTTGCGATGCACCGCACAGGACGCCGCGGCCTGTCCGGCCAAGATCCGCCGGACAGGCCCTAGCAGCCGGCCCCGCTGTTCGCGCTGGGCGCGGGTGACGGACTGGCTTTGGCCTGCGCCGCCCGCGCCTTCAGCGTCTTCAGGGTCTTGGCCGTGGCCTTCTCGGCGGACAGCTTCTTGAAGGCGTTGCCGATCATCAGGTCGACCACCGCGCCGGACCGCTTGGCGTCGATCTGCGTCACCGTGCCGGTGAGCTGGGCGCCCACCACCTGGAGGGCGGCCACCGCCTTCGTACCGCCGACCAGCAGCGCGGACTGCTTGACCTTGCGGTCGTACTCGGGCGGCGCGTTGCCGAAGGTGCCGATCTTGAAGCCGCGCGCCGCGAGCTCGTCGGCGGTGTCCTTGGCCAGGCCGCTCTTCGCGGTGGCGTTGTAGACGTTGATCGTCACCTCGCCCGTCTCCGGCAGCTTCGTCACCAGCGGCAGCGCCGCCGCGGACGCCGCTGCCGCCGATGCCTTCGCCGACGCCGCCTCGCACTCGCGCTTCTTGGCGGCCGCGGCCTGCGCGATGCTGGCCGGGTCCTTGCCGTTCCCGCCGAAGACATCGATGAGCTGCAGGGTGCCGTATCCGATCAGGCCGACCACGACGACCGTCGCGATGACGGCCGCCAGAATGCGGCCCCGATTTCTTGGGCGTCGCATCCGCGGGTACTGGGTCCCGGTGATGCGGTACTTCCCGCCCATTCCGGGGGGAGTCAGCATGCTCATAGGCGCAGCGTAATCCGCGATTCGGTCCAGGCCTACTAAATGATCAACCAATGGGGCGGAGTTGAACCCGAAAGGACGAACGGCAGGCTGACGACGGCTCAGTCACAGTCCTCTGTTCGAGGCTCAGTCCATTTCGAGCACGCGCGCGTGCAGCACCTGTCTCTGCTGCAGGGCGGCCCTTACGGCGCGGTGGAGCCCGTCCTCCAGGTACAGGTCGCCCTGCCACTTCACGACATGCGCGAAGAGGTCGCCGTAGAAGGTGGAGTCCTCCGCGAGCAGGGTCTCCAGATCCAGCTGCCCCTTCGTCGTGACCAGCTGGTCGAGGCGCACCGGGCGCGGTGCGACGTCCGCCCATTCGCGGGTGCTTGTCCGGCCGTGGTCGGGGTACGGCCGCCCGCTTCCGATGCGCTTGAAGATCACACGGAAAGCCTACCGGGCAAGCGTGTACGGGCGCAGCCTCGGCGCATGAGTGCGATGGTGGGGAAAGCTGATGAAAGCAGCCGATAACGGGAGCTAGCACCATGTCGACGGATGCCGATCCCGCTCGCGATCCCGCCTCCGATACCGCCCTCGAGATCATCGCCAAGGGCTACGCCTTCACGGGCCCGTCCCTGGAGCTGGGATCCCTCCTCTGGGACGGCGGCTGCCACCCGGACTTCCCCATCCGCATCCCCCTCTGCATGCTCAACCGCCACGGCCTCGTCGCCGGCGCCACCGGCACCGGCAAGACCAAGACCCTCCAGCTCATCGCCGAGCAGCTCTCCGCCGCCGGCGTCCCCGTCTTCCTCGCCGACATCAAGGGTGACGTCTCCGGCATCTCCGCCCCGGGAGCCCCCGGCGACCGCGTCACCCGGCGCGCCGCCGAGGTCGGCCGGCCATGGGCCCTGGCCGCCTTCCCCGCCGAGTTCTACGCCCTCGGCGGCATGGGCACCGGCATCCCCCTGCGGGCGACGGTGACCAGCTTCGGTCCCGTACTGATGTCCAAGGTCCTCGGCCTCAACCCCACCCAGGAGCAGTCCCTCGGCCTGATCTTCCACTACGCCGACACCAAGGGCCTGGAGCTGACCGACCTCAAGGACCTGCGGGCGGTGGTCACCTTCCTGACCTCCGACGCGGCCGGCAAGGCCGAGCTCAAGAGCATCGGCGGCATCTCCCCCGCCACCGCCGGCGTGATCCTGCGCACACTGACCGCCTTCGAGGCCCAGGGCGCCGGCACCTTCTTCGGCGAGCCCGAATTCGACACCTCCGAGCTGCTGCGCACGGCGCCGGACGGCCGGGGCATCGTCTCCGTCCTCGAACTCCCCGAGGTCCAGGACCGCCCCCAGCTCTTCTCCACCTTCCTTATGTGGCTCCTCGCCGACCTCTTCGAGGACCTCCCCGAAGTCGGCGACCTCGACAAGCCCAAGCTCGTCTTCTTCTTCGACGAGGCGCATCTTCTCTTCTCCGGCGCCTCCAAGGCCTTCCTCACCGCCATCACCCAGACCGTCCGCCTCATCCGTTCCAAAGGCGTCGGCATCTTCTTCGTCACCCAGACCCCGAAGGACGTCCCCTCCGACGTCCTCGCCCAGCTCGGCAACCGCGTCCAGCACGCCCTGCGCGCCTTCACCCCCGACGACGCGAAGGCCCTGCGCGCCACCGTCCAGACCTTCCCCAAGTCCCCCTACGACCTCGCCGCCGTCCTCCCCGCCCTCGGCACCGGCGAAGCCGTCGTCACCGTCCTCAGCGAAACCGGCGCCCCCACCCCCGTAGCCGCCACCCGCCTCCGCGCCCCCCAGTCCCTCATGGGCCCCCTCGACCCCACCGCCCTCACCACCGCCGTCACCGGCTCCCCGCTCCACGCCCGCTACGCCCAGGCCATCGACCGCGAATCCGCCTACGAGAAGCTCACGTCCAAACCCGCGCCCAAACCCGCGCCCGCGAAGCCGCGCCCCGAGGAACCCAAGCCCGCAGAACCCGAACCCGGTGTCATCGAGCAGGTCGTCCACAGCGGCGTCTTCAAATCCCTCGCCCGCTCCGTAGGCACCCAGCTGGGCCGCGAGATCACCCGCTCCCTCTTCGGCACCGCCAAGCGCTCCCGCCGCCGCTAGCTAGGGCCTGTCCGCAGAACGCAAAGACCCCCCACGCACCCGCCAGAGCTCACCTACCCTTGCTGCCTTCCGGCCCTGGGGGGGTTCAGCGAGATAGCGCCACGTGAGGGGCTGCGCCCAGCCTACCCGATCCGATCACCCCCGATCGAGTTCGCTAGCACCCCCTCCCGTCTTGTAGTGTTTGCGGCGGAGGATTCGCCTAGTGGCCTAGGGCGCACGCTTGGAAAGCGTGTTGGGGGCAACCCCTCACGAGTTCGAATCTCGTATCCTCCGCACCCGCCTGACCAGGCGAAACGAAGAGCCGGACCGTGATCATGGTCCGGCTCTTCGGCATGGTTGGGTTGCAGTTTGGGTTGCATTTATTTCGGTCAAAATGGGCAATTCGGCAACGAGTAAGGAACGGCTACGCTCACGCTCCCGCCGGTCCCACTTGGCCCCATTCAACCCGGGGCAATCGCGGTGAGGTCGGCAGCGTCAGCTGTTGGGGGCGCGAGCAAGCCCTTCCCCTGCACATCAGGCGCTCAAGATGGCTTCAGATCTACTTCCGGGCGAGTAGCCTCACGTGCCCTCAACTGCAGCCCCTCGTCAGACGCTGTGTTGCGGCCTCACGCGCGGCGAGCCCCGCTTTTGCCTAGGAGCTGGGAAACCCGTTGAGGGCTGACCTTGAGCACAGAGGCGATTTCCCGCCCGGATAGTCCCAGCGAGTCCAAGCGGCGAGCCACCTTCCGGCGCTGCGCGGCAGCACGCTCCTGCGCGGCCTCCGCTTCCTGATCGGCCTCACGCAGCCCGATAAGTTCACCGTCTACTCCGGCCCCGATCTCCGGCGTGACCTTCACGTCAAAGGAGTCCACTGGGACATCCAGCAGCAGGGCGCCGGGCTGGCCCGCGCGCATGGAGTAGATGTGGAGTGACCTCTGTCTCCTGCCGCTCACCTGGGCGAACAGGGCGGTCTTCGTCTCAACTCGGCGGCGTGGACCGTCAAGGTCAGCTGACTCGCGCCGCCGCAGTGCGGCTGCGTTTCCCTGCTATGGGGTGCGTTGCACCGGGTTGATCTCGAAGAGGCCGCAGACACGTAGGTGGTACCGAATGAGTACGGTCCGGTGGCTGGCGGGCGGGTAGACCCGGATGTAAGCCGACGTCGGTCGGCACTTCGGCACGACGTCAGGATTGTTGGTGCGGATCGTTGCGTAGCCGACCGGTGCGGGCGGACCTGCACGGTGGTCACGGGCTGACCGGTGCGAGCGGCGGGGGCGCCGATCTGGTGGTGGCGGATGTTCACGACACTCACGCCGGGGTAGCCGCGCAGGGCGCAGGTGTGCCTGGAGGTGTTGGTGAACCGGATGGGGTAGAAGAGTGAGCCCGCGCCGCCCGAGACCGGGCCGATGGACAGGTGCAGGTCGGCTACGTGGCAGGTCGGGGTGGCCGGGGAGGTCTGCGCGGCTTGGGCTCCGCCCAGGGCGGTGCCGGTGGCGCCCAGGACGAGGGCAGCGGTAATGGCCGCCGCGCGCTTGGGGACGCGGATGGGGATCATGACGCACGCTTCCGTGCCGGTGAAAGACAGCGGCCCCGCATCCGGCGGGACCAGAGCGGTGGGAGCCGGAGGCCCGGCTCAGGGTGCTGCGCGTGAGCTTGCAGCTCACATCTATTGAGACGACGAACGCCCGCGGGAAGTTCGCATCGGTGTGGCGGGATTTCGACAGCAGGCGCTCGCCATCCGGAAGTTTTACAGGTGAAATTCATGTTCGTTTGAGGAGGTGCTGGCCGCGGGCGGCTCTGTCCGGGGCCGAGCGAGATCCACGAGGAGGACCTCGTGGCCACCGGGTTGACCTCGAAGCCCGGTTCGGAGCCGCCCGACCAGGCGAACGCGTTGTCTCCGGCGAGGTGCTGGAAGAAGCCCATGGCCATCTGGCTGCGGCAGGCGTTGTGGACGCACAGGAAGAGCACGACGGGTTTGCCGTCGGTGTGGTGGCCTTCGACCTTGGCCGAAGCACGCAGCCGCTGGCGGGCAAACCGTTCGGCGATGAGCAGGAGGGTTCGATTCTGTGGTGGGTCAGCGAGCGCCCAGCAGGCCGGCGAGCAGTTGGAGTCGCTCGGCGTCGGGGCTGCCCTCGGCGGCGGTGCAGACCATGAGCGCGGGGCCGGGGTTGCCCGGTATCGGGTAGGCGTCCCAGTCCAGGTTCAGTTCGCCGGCCAGGGGGTGGTTGAGGCGCATTTGGCCGCGGGTCGGTTCCTCTACGTCGTGGAGGGCCCACAGCCCCGCGAACTCGTCGCTGCGGACCGCGAGTTCACCCACCAGCTCGATCGCGCGCGGGTGTCCCGGATCGGCGGCGACCTGCGTCCGCAGCATCCCGATCAGCTCCGCGACGGTGGCCGCCCGGTTCGGGCACGCCCGGTCGGCCTCGGGGTGCAGGAACAGCGCCAGCAGGTTCCGCTCCCTCTGCGGCTGCCGGGTGAACTCCCCCAGCAGGGCACCGCCGAGCGGGTTCCAGGCCAGCACGTCCAGGAAACGGCCGACGACCAGAGCGGGCGAGGTCATGGTGTGCAGCAGTCGTAGCGTGGTGTCGGGTACCTCCTCCGGCTCGTACGAACGCGGGAGGCGGGCCGGTGTGCGTGCGGCGGCGGCGAGGCTGTGCAGGTGGCGGGTCTCCTCGGCGGAGAAGTTGAGGGCGCGTGCGAGGGCGTCCAGGACCTGTTCGGAGGGGCGGACGTCGCGTCCCTGCTCCATGCGCTGGTAGTAGTCCGAGCTCACCCCGGCCAGCAGCGCCAGTTCCTCCCGCCGCAGCCCGGCGACGCGCCGCCGCGGGCCGGGCTCCAGGCCGACGTCCTGTGGTCGCAGCCGAGTTCGGCGGGTGCGCAGGAACTCGGCGAGTTCGCGTCGGGGATCGTCGCTCATGGCGAGGGGGGCGTCGGTCACGGCGTCAGTATGCCGCGAGCGCGGCTCGCGAGGGTGGGTCTGCCAGACCCAGGAAAAGGCGAACGACCGTGATGCCGTACGCAGGGTCCAGGATCGGTTGCACCACAGCCGGTCACGGAAGGACAGCGACATGAAGGCCGTTCAGATCATGGGTTTCGGTACGGCGGACGTTCTGCGGATCAATGACGTGGACCGTCCCGCTCCCGGCGCGGGTGAGGTACTGGTGTCGGTCGAGGCGTCCAGCGTGAACGGACACGATGTGATCGTCCGGGCCGGGGAGTTGAAGATGGTGTCGGGACGCCGGTTCCCGATCGGTGTGGGACTGGACTTCGCGGGCACCGTCACCGCGACCGGCGCCGGTGTCGAGAGTTACCGGGTCGGGGACCGGGTGTGGGGCATGGTGCATCCCCGTCAGCGGCACACCACCGCGGGGGCGGCCGAGTACGTGGTGGTCTCCGCGGACCGGATCGCGCACGCCCCGGCGGACCTCTCGTCGGTCGAGGCGGCCTCCCTGGTCGTCGCGGGTTCCACGGCGCTGATCGCGCTGCGCGACAGCGTGCACCTCAAGAGCGGGGAACGGGTCCTGGTCCGGGGCGCGGCCGGCGGAGTCGGCACGGCCGCCGTGCAGCTGGCGCACGCCATGGGCGGCCATGTGACCGCTCTGGCCCGCGACCGCCACGCCGAGCTCCTCACCGACCTCGGCGCCGACGAGGTCCTGGACTACGGCTCCACCACCTCGGACCGGATCGGGCCGTTCGACGTCATCGTCGACACGGTCGGCTCGGAACTGCACTGCTACCGAAGCCGGTTGGCCAAGGGCGGCCGGATGGTCACCGTCGGACTGTCCCCGTCCGCCCTGGCCGCGATCGCCGCGTCGAGCGTGCACGGCTCCCGCCGCATCCGCACCTTCAGCGCCAACCCCGAAACCCCCGTACTGCGCGATGTGGCCGGCCATGTCACCTCGGGTGCGCTGCGCCCGGTGATCGACAGCGTGTACCCGCTCGCGGACATCGCCGCGGCACATGAGGCGTTCGAGCGCGGCGGCGTCGTGGGCAAGCACGTGGTGACGGTGCCGCGTACCTCCGTCTGACGGAGTCCGGTCAGTGGGGTGCGGTCAGTGGGGTGCGGTGCGCAGGTCGATGCCACGGACCTGGGCGTCCGCGGTCACGATCCGGGTCGCCATCCGTGACAGCCGCTTCCGGTCGGTTTCGGGCAGCGGCTCGACACACCACTCGATCCGCTCGGCGAACTGAGCGGCGACCTGCTCGACGAGCTGCCGGCCCGCGTCGGTGATCGACACCTGGAACGAGCGGCGGTCGACGGCGCTGGCCGTGCGGGTGACCAGGCCGCGGCGCTGCGCGCGGTCGACCAGGCCGGTGATCGAGGACTTGTCGAGGCCGAGGTGGCGGCCGAGCTGGTTCATCGTCGGCTCCCGGTCCCGAAGTATCCCGAGCATCCGGGTCTGGACGACCGACAGGTCGTACTGCCCGGCGATCTCGGCCAGGGCGCTCTGCACCAGGAACGACAGCTGGGCAAGGGCGTCGACCAGCCCGAAATCCTCGTCTGCGGGCGACGGCACGGGCGACGGCACGGGCGGGGGTGGCATGTCGTGGGATGACGTCATGTCCCGATTCTACTTGCAAAGGTACGTGGCACCTACTAGTTTAATTCGTGGCACGAACTAAATCCTTCGTGGCACCTACTAAATCCTTCGTCCCGCGTACCAAATCTGAGGAGAGCAGCCATGGACATCCACGCTGCGGTGGTCCACTCGTTCGACAACCCGCCCCGCTACGAGCCCTTCGACCTGCCCGCTCCCTCCGACGAGGACCAGGAACTTGTCGACGTCCTCGCGGTGGGCCTGCACCCACGGGTGCGTACCGGCGCGTCGGGCAGCCACTACACCAGCACCGGCAAGCTGCCGATGGTGCCCGGTGTCGACGGGGTCGGCCGGCGGGAAGACGGCAGGCTTGTGTACTTCGTCGCCGATGACGAACTCGTCGGCCCGATGGCCACCCGGACCGTCATCGACAGCCGCCACAGCATCCCGCTGCCCGACGGCGCGGACGTGGTGAAGATCGCCGCGGCGATGAACCCGGCCATGTCGTCCTGGGTGGCGCTGCGCCGCCGCGTCCCGATCGAGGCCGGACAGTCGGTGCTGATCCTCGGCGCGACCGGCAACGCCGGCCAGATGGCCGTCCAGGTAGCCAAGCGCCTCGGCGCCGGCCGGGTCGTCGGCGCCGGCCGCGACCAGGCACGCCTGGCGACCCTGCCCGGGCTCGGCGCGGACGCGACCGTCGCACTCACCGACGACGCCACCGCCACCGCGGCGGCCCTGGCCAAGGAGGCCGCCGAGGTCGACCTGGTCATCGACTACCTGTGGGGCAAGCCCGCCGGGGACGCGATCATGGCGGTGCTCCAGGCCCGCCCCGACCGTAGCCGCGCCCTGAACTGGATCCAGATCGGCGCCATGGCCGGCCCCACCATCGAACTCCCGTCAGTGGCACTGCGCTCGGCGAACTTCCGGCTCCAGGGCAACGGCCAGGGCGCGGTCTCGACCAGGACGTACCTGGAGGAACTGCCGTCCCTCGTCGACGAGATCGAGGCCGGAGGTCTCGCGGTCACCGCCAAGGCGGTACCGCTCGCCGACGTCGAAACCGCGTGGAACGCACCCGAGGTCCCCGGTGTGCGCACCGTCCTGGTGCCCTGAACCCGGCAAGGCCGCCATACATCTCGTCCTGGAGTTACCGAAGGAGCACTGAGCCATGTCACACACCACCGGCACAGATGTGATCATCTGCGGGACCGGCGCGGCCGGGCTGACCCTCGCCATCGACCTCGCCCGCAGGAACGTCGCCTTCCTGCTGATCGACAAGGCGCCGCAGCCGTTCATCGGCTCCCGCGGCAAGGGCATCCAGCCCCGCAGTCAGGAGGTGTTCGAGGACCTCGGCGTGATCGACCGGATCGTCGCCTCCGGTGGCGAGTACCCCGTCCAGCGCATCTACACCGACGACGGACCCATCGACCAGGTAGGCGTGGAGATGCCGGAGCCGACGCCGGAGGAGCCGTACCAAATACCTTTGCTCGTTCCGCAGTTCCTCACCGAGCGCCGGCTGCGCGAGCGACTGGCCGAACTCGGGCACGCCCCGCGCTACGGCAATGAACTCGTCGGCTTCGACCAGGACGCCGACGGCGTCACCGCGCGGATCGCCACTCCGGACGGCGAACAGGCCGTACGGGCCGCCTACTTGATCGGAGCCGACGGCGGTTCGAGTTTCGTCCGCAAGACCCTCGGTATCGGTTTCCCCGGCAAGACCCTCGGCGTGCGGGCGATCGTGGCCGACGTGTACGTGGACGGCGTGTCGTCGGACGCCTGGCACCGCTGGGGCGAGGACACCGCCGGGCAGGTGTCGATGTGCCCGCTCTACGGCACCGACATGTTCCAGCTCCAGGCACCCGTCCCCTTCGACGTCGACCTGGACCTCCCGGCCGAGGGGCTCACCGCGTTCTTCCGCGAACGCACCGGCCGCGACGACGTTGTCATCCGCTCTGTGTCCTGGGCGTCCGCGTTCAAGATGAACGCCAGGCTGGCCGACACCTACCGGCGTGGACGGGTGTGGCGAGGGTTGCAGTTCGGGTTGCATTCACCCCCGTTCAATGGGGTCCATAGAGGGCCTGGCGAGGAGCTTCACCGCAGGTCAAGACGTTGATGAACCCGTCCGGACAGCCAGACGAACATTTGGAAAGCGTGTTGAGGGCAACCCCTCACGAGTTCGAATCTCGTATCCTCCGCACCCGCCTGACCAGGCGAAACGAAGAGCCGGACCGTGATCACGGTCCGGCTCTTCGGCATGCTTGGGTTGCAATTCGGGTTGCATGTATATCAGGCATTGCAGTCATTTCACCCATCCTGGCGCTGCCAGGCATTCTCACCTCTGCCTCCCGGAGGGAAATCGCTGGGGCTGGTGGCGTCGATGCCGGTACGGTGAGCCGCTTGTCGGGACGACTGGGGAGGGGTGGCGGTGATGGGGGCGACGGCGCTGTGGCGGCCGACGGTCCACCGTTCCGGTGGACGGGCCATGAGGCGCGTCGTCAGACACCTGAAAGTACCCAGACAGGTATGGGTGAACGGACACTGTCGCTGATCTTGTATCGGTGCGGGTGCTCGGCCCATCGGTGGTGACTGGTGCCAGGATGGACTTCTGCCGGACGCCAGAGTGAGGGGGCGGCATGGGCGAGCTGCCACAGTGGCTTGAGAATTGGTTTGCGGAGAACGAGGCCGAGTGCCGAGCACGAGGAACCAAGGTGGTGCTGCGGCTTCGTCCTACTGATGGGCTCCCCCACCGTCCGGGGCGCAAACCGACTGCCGATGCGAAGGTGACGGCCGAAGCGGGGAGCCGGTGGGGCAACGCTGCTGTGTATGCCGGGGGCTGGGGCCACCTCATGGGGATCGATGACGTGACTGAGGTGGTTTGGCAAGCAGACCTTCGCCCCGACTCCCAGGACGAGGTTGATGTGATCATCGGGCACCTGCTGGCCTGGGTCGAGTCGGCAGCTGAGGTGCCGAGCTGGGCCAGGAGCTGAGAGAGGGCAGGGACGCGCTGACACGGTCCTCACCAGCACGACCTAACCCCACTGGGAGTGTCCACGAGCCCGGCCGCCCGCCAGTGCCGGGCTCGTGCCATGAGACCACTCAACGGACATGTAGTCTATGAATCGTCGCAGTTCAGAGCCGGTATCCGAGCTCCTGCGGTCGGTAATCTGAACGAGGATTACGCGGTCCGGATCGCCCGGGACTGGAATGTGCCGGCTTCGGGGGTTGGATACGTGACCCGGTTCGAGGTGGATACGGGGTTCCTGGCTCGTTATCCGGTGCGGCAGGCGGGCGGGGAGACGATTCTGGAGTTGTGGGTTCCGGCGGAGGAACTGGTGGAGTTCAACCGGCACATTGTGGGCCTGATCGAGGTCGTCCATGAGTTCCGGGCAGCCGGCTCGTGATGGGCGGTGGGCGGGCAGCGGTCTTTGTGACCTCCGGGCAGCGGACCAGTACGACCGGGCTGCTCGCAGAAGCGGCGGCTCGGCGCGGCATGGAAGTGCGGGTGCTCACGGACGGGCAGGTGCTGGACGGGCTGGTGGGGCGGGCGGTGCACTGGTACGGGGGTCCGTTGGCTGCCGGCCGGATCGCCAACGTGCTCGGGTTGGGGTTGCTGGAGCCGTCGGACGACTGGTTGGCGCGGTTGCCGGAGGAGTT
The DNA here is from genome assembly GCF_045040445.1 of Streptomyces sp. NBC_01537. NCBI lineage: Bacteria > Bacillati > Actinomycetota > Actinomycetes > Kitasatosporales > Streptomycetaceae > Streptomyces > Streptomyces sp. NBC_01537. The sequence goes on from NZ_CP109392.1 coordinate 5,036,355, forward strand.
CACGGGGCGTCGGATCGAGCTGACCACCCTCTCGGAGGCGTGGGCGTTGCGTCGTCCGGTCTTCGTCAAGCCGCCGAGCGCCAAGTCGTTCCCGGCTGCGGTGTACGCCGACGGATCGAGGCTGCCCCGCACGGGTGAGGGGGTGGGCCCGGACACCCCGGCCCTCGTTTCCGACGTGGTGACCTTCGCCGCGGAGTACCGGCTGTTCGTGCTCGACCGCCGGGTCGTGGCCGGGAGCCGGTATGCCGTGTACGGGCGGCTGGACACCGCGCCGCTCGACGGGGATTCGCGTGAGCGGGAGGTGCGACGGTTCGCCGAACGGCTCCTCGCCTCGGTCGGGGAGTCCCTGCCCAGTGCGGTCACCGTCGATGTCGGCCTCGCCCAGGACCCCGACACCGGCCATGAGCGCTGGGCCGTGGTGGAGGCCAATATGCCCTGGTTCTCCCACAGCTACACGGCCCGGGTCGATGCCGTGCTGGACGTCGTCCTGCGCGCAGCAGGTCCTCGCGACCAGCTTTCCCAGGGCGACGTGCCGTTCCTGCACGCGTCGCCAGCATCCGGGTACATATAGGAGTACGTTTTATAGATACGTGCTTCTATATGCGTCCGAGAGAGGTGGCGCGTGGACAAGCCCGCCGAGATGTTCGATCGCGACTACGAGTGGTCGGCGCTGACCCGCTTCATCACCGACCTGCAGCCCGGTGCCACGCTCGGAGTGGTCTCCGGCCGACGCCGCCAGGGCAAGACCTTCCTGCTCGACGCGGCCTGTCGTGCCGAGGGAGGCTTCTATTTCGGCGCGACCGAGGCCGCTGACGCCGAGTCTCTGCGCCGGATCAGCACGGCGCTCACCGCTCATGTCCGGCCCGCGAGCCCCTACCACTTCGCCGATTGGGCCGAAGCCGTCGACGCGCTCCTTGCCCTCGGCTCCGAGCGCCCTTTGCCCGTGGTGATCGACGAGTTCCCGTACCTCGTCAGGGCCAATCCGGAGCTGCCCTCCATCATTCAGGAGGCGTTCCGTCCGCTGCGTGAGCAGCGCACGGGCTCTCGTGCCCGGTTGCTGCTGTGCGGCTCGGCCCTGTCCTTCATGGGCAAGCTGTTGTCCGGCAACGCACCGCTGAGGGGCCGGGCGGGACTGGAGCTTGTGGTGCGCCCCCTCGACCACCGCCTTGCCGCCGAGTTCTGGGACATCACCAACCCCCGGCTGGCCCTGCAGGTCAACGCGATCGTCGGCGGTACGCCCGCCTACCGGCGCGAGTTCGCGCGAGGAGACAGCCCCAGCGGGCCCGACGACTTCGACGCCTGGGTTGTCCGTACGGTTCTGAACCCCGAGACGCCTCTGTTCCGCGAAGCCCGCTATCTGCTGGCCGAGGAGCCCGATCTGCGGGACACCGCCCTCTACCTGTCCGTCCTGGCGGCCGTCGCCGACGGCAACGCGACCCGCGGAGGCATGGCCGGCTACCTGGAACGCAAGGCCACTGACATCGCGCACCCCATCAACGTTCTCGAAGACGCCGGGCTGCTGCACCGCGACGCCGACGCTTTCCGCGACAACCGCCCCACCTACCGGATCGCGGAACCACTGATCGGCTTCTACCACGCAATCATGCGCCCGGTCTGGGACCAGTTGGAGCGGCCCGGCAGCGCCCCCCGGGTCTGGCAGGCCAGCCGTCGCCGCTTCGTCAGCAACGTGCTGGGCCCCCACTTCGAACAGGTCTGCCGTGACTGGGCCCTGCACCATGCCGACCCCGAGCTGCTCGGCGGCCTCCCGGCCCGAGTGGGCCACGGCGTCGTCCATGACCCCAAGGCTCGCACCGGCCATGAGGTCGATGTGGCGGTCGTCGGCATCGCGGACGGCGGCAAGCCGCCGTTGCTCGCCATCGGAGAAGCCAAGTGGAACGACACCATGGGCATCGCCCACATTGAACGCCTCCGGCACATCCGCGACCTCATCGCCCAGGCCGGACGCTACGACACCACCCACACTCAACTCATCTGCTTCAGCGGGGCGGGCTTCAACGACAAGGCCCGCAACGCCGCCGACGTCACCCCTGGCATCCAGCTGATCGATCTGGCAGCCCTGTACGGCCAGGCATAACACCGGCCCTGAGCGAGCTGCTGCCTTGATGTCGATCGGCCTCGGCGAGAATGTCATGATCCAGACCTGAAAGGGCTGGAATCGGTCGAATGCGCGCACAGGTAGAGCGGTTCGCAGCTCTGGCCGGTGACGATGGGACTGGCATGGCAAGTCTCCGATCGGACCGAGGGGGACGAATGGGCAAGCAGGTCAAGTGCGGGTCGACCGATACCAAAACCGCAGGCTCTGGAGTGGCGTGCGAGCGCAGCAGCCCACGACAGCTGATCGGCAGCCTTTACACGGCGACGAGACGGACTCTGTCGCCGCAGAGCTTGACCATGTCGTCGATGTCGGAGGTGAGCAGGACGACCGGCCGCCGGTGCCGCAGGGCCATCTCGGCCACGGCGGCGTCGATGGCGTACTTGTGACCGTGGAGCCCCGCGTTGATCAGCAGGGCGGAGGCGGCCTTGGCCTCCTCGTCGCCGATGTGCACGATCCGCACTCCTGACAGGACCCAGGCGAGCCGTGCCTTGTCGGTGCGGCGGTTTGTGGCTTCGATGATGGTCAGCGCGCTGATCACCACCTCCATGCCCCGCTTGCGAGCTTCCGCGACAAGAGCGACGACTGGCTCGTCATCGGTGACGAACTTCGACAACCCCTCGCAGTCGAGAACGAGAGTGCCTTCGTGAGTCAGCTTGCGGCGGGCCATTCGCCCTCCTCGGCGAACACCTCGTCGAAGACCTGGCGCGCCCGCTCCTGCTCCTGCTCGGAGACCGGCCCCTTACGGCGCTCGTAGTCGGCCAGGTACTCGTCCAGGATCTGGCCGCGCAGCTCACGCTCCACCGCTGCGGTGATGAACGCAGAGAACTCACGCTTGCCGACCCGCCGGCGAATCGCCTCGGCTGTTCCCTCGGGGAGAGAGAGGCTCACCCTGGTGGCAGGCCCCTCTCCGACGCTGTAGGGCATCTCACTCATGAACCGAGATTATCAAAGAAGTAGGAATCATGCCCGGATGTGCCGTCCGCCGGGCATCACGATCCGTGAGTCCAAACGAGTTCTCGGACCGCATCGCGGTCGGGGCCGGCGCCCGGATCGTCGTGCGGCGCGAGCGGCCCCACCCCGGTGCCCCCAACCGAAACGGGGAGGCTGGGAACGTGCCGGCGAGAGGGTTGCGGGTTCGGGTTGCATTCAGCCTCGTTCGTGGGCGTCCACGGGGTGTCTGTCGAAGCGCTCAGCAGCGGGTCGGGACGCTGACGGCCGTTGCCGAACAGCCGGGCGAACATTTGGAAAGCGTGTTGGGGGCAACCCCTCACGAGTTCGAATCTCGTATCCTCCGCACCCGCCCGCCAGGGCAGATGAAGGGCCCGACCGCATCGCGGTCGGGCCCTTCATCGTTCGTAATCTCAGCACTCCCTTGAGCCTTCTCGGTTGGGGCAGCGCCGATATGGGTCAGCTTGCGGCAGAACCATCGCTTGGGGCTGCGGCGACCTTCGAACGTCAACCTACAAGCCCGGAATCCTTGACCGAGGTCGTGGTTCGACGCCAGGGCGAGGATCCCCGCCGTGTTGGCGTTTGAGCAACGACGAGAGCTCCCGCCAGGCGTGCACCAGGTTTCCGACCTTCCGCAATACTGCGGCCAACCGATCCAGCAGGATGCCAAGCAAGCCCAGCAGGGAGGCGACCGCAAGTATCGCGGTGCTCCAACCAGCGGCAATGTTCCACATGGGCCGCTCCGTCACTGCTTGCCGGCCAGTCTGGGATTTCAACACTTGAATCGTCCAACTCTGCCTGGCGGATGTCTGTACCCGCCGAGGTACATCCACCGTGTTGATCATTCAGGCCGAGGGAGAGGAAGCCCGGCATTCGTCGATCCAGCGCCAAGTAGGACCATCGTGCAGCTCCACAAGATCGAAGTCAGCAGCAAGCATGAGGCATTTTTGGATCATGTGAATCACATCTGCCAGCCGGTGGCGCCAGCCCAAGCATCTTGCGGGCTAAGTATACGGCGAGTATGGTCATCTGTATGGCATCAAAGAAGGTGACAGTGACCATCCCCGAGGATCTCCTTGAGGAGATCCGTGCGGAGGCAGATGAACGCGGCATCTCGGCCTACGTCACCGAGGCGCTCCGCTCGAAGCGGGACCGGGACAAGCTCCAGGAACTCGTGCACTGGCTCGAAGAGGAGCACGGACCGGTCACCGATCCCGAGCGTTCGGCGGCGTACGACGCGTTGGAAGACCTCGATGCCGAGCACAAGCGCCGCCAGACCGCCGGTACCAAGCGTGCCGGCGAGGCCGCGTGACCAAGAAGCGCGCCAGCGAGGCGAAGTCACTTCGCGTCTTCGTCCTGGACTGCGAGGCGCTGTCTCTCGCCGTCCGTGGTGATCGCTCGATGATCGCCTGGCTCGACCTCGCTGCGCGCGGGGAAGCCGAGGTGGTGACCTCTCCCATGACACTGGTCGAGGCTTACGACGGAAGAACGACAGAACAGCGCTGGGATTGGGTCCTCTCCCGCGTCAACGTGGCCGACCTGGGCAAGGAGGAAGCCAGGCGGGCGCGCAGACTGTTGGCCGACACCAACCTGCACGGTCACAAGTACGCAATCGACGCCATGCTCGCCGTCGTCGCCCTCTCGCAAAAGGGTCAAGTCACCGTCTTCACCTCCGACGTGGGCGACCTGGAGAAGCTTCTTCCAAACCGAATCGTTGTCAGAAAAGTCTGACTCCGCTGCTGCCGCTCCGTCCCGGCAGGTCCGGGCGCAGTTGCAGTTCCAGTTGCATTCGCCCCCGTTCAGGACCATCCGAAGCCTGGGGGTCAGGCCCCTCCGCCGCAGGTTGGGACGCCCATGGCCGCCCCCGAACGCCCGGGCGGAGACTTGGAAAGCGTGTTGGGGGCAACCCCTCACGAGTTCGAATCTCGTATCCTCCGCACCCGCCCGCCAGGGCAGACATGAAGCCCCGACTGATCATGGTCGGGGCTTCCGTCGTTGCATGGTCTCAGTTCTGGTCTCATGTGCAGCCTGCGCGGGGCTTCTGCCCCGCTATGAGCTGCACGATGGGATGACGAAGGGCATCCGTCGCGCTCCTTGCCGGACGAGCCCATGAAGCAGGGCACGCGTCTGGGCGAGATCCCTGGTGGGGTTTGCCCCCGCTCACGGCCTTCGGTGACGCAGGAGCCTTGTCCGAGTCGGCGACAGATCGGGCCGAGGTTCACAACTTCGCACCATTGGCCGTAGAGGAAGATGGCCGTCGTGACGGGTGGGAAGAGTGCACTGAGCGAACTGCTCCATCGCGCCGGCCTGGAGGTAGTCGGGCACGGCCGGGTCTCCGATGCACGGCCCGCAGCGGCCGCTTGGCGGCCGGTGATCGCAGGGAACGCAGAGCCCACGCTCGCTGTGCCGAACGACCATCCCGACCTGGTCGCCGAGTTGAACCAGCAGTGGCACCGGCTCGCTGTCGAGCACGGCGTGATCAACACCGACGGGGAGTTCCTGATCAGCGTCGCCAATCAGGGCTGCACCTGCTGCGAGCGCGGCCACTGGACCAGAGTGCGGTTGGCGGGGCGCTGGGATCTGGCCGGGCTTCTCGGCCCGAAGCCGGGCCAACCGGAATTCGTGGCCATGTCCCTGGACGGAGAGAGCGTTCTGGGCGCCACCACCGAGGAGTACGCGGTCTGGTTCGTCGCCATCGCCCCGTTCACCGACTGGCTGGAATCGTCGGCACAGGCCCGGGCTGCGGAGAGCGCGGAGGAGCGCAAGGCCGGCTGGAACACCGTCCTGCGGTGGAAGACCGCCCCGGCCGGGCTGCGCGGAGCGTGGCGCGATGGGCTGGCCAGGAACCGTGCCGCGCCGGCGCCCGTGCTGCTCCGTCTCCTCGACGTCGGCCCCGAGGAGCGGCTTCCGTCCTGGCTGATCTACCGGGAACTCCCCGAAGACGTGGTCCGGGCCTGGGTTGCGCACCCCGAGTGGCGAGTACGCAAAGGGCTGGCGGAACGGTGGCTGCTCAACGCCGAACAGCGCGCCGAACTCTTCCACGATCCCGAGCCCAATCACCGGTGGATATTCCTCACGTGCGCCGTGGACGGCCGATCATCACTCACCGATGCGACGTACGCCCAGCTCGCCGCCGATCCCAGCCCGCGCGTGCGCGCCGAACTGGCTCTCCACCGCGATCTGCCGGTGCGGCATCTTGCCGCACTCGCCGTCGACCCGGACCCCCGGGTGCGTGATGCAGCCGCCCCGCGCGCCTGGACTCACCTGGCCCCCTCGACGCAGGCAGCCCTCCTCGCGGACCCCGACGCCGGGGTGCGAGCCGAAGCCGTTCTGAGGCACCACTGCTCCACGCCTCCCACGCCACTTTCGGCGGCTGACTTCGCCGAACTCCCCAGCGACAGGCACCGAGAGCGTGCCGCCCGTACCTGCGTGCTCGCCCGGGAGCTGGCCGAGGACCTGGTCCACGGCACCGAGACCGAGCTGCACAGTGCCGCGGCGCAGAACCCGAACCTGGACGCCGACCTGGTGGCCCTGCTCGGCCAGGACCCCGACCCCCAAGTCCGCCGGCTGGTCTCCATCCGCCCGGACCTCACCGAAGCGGAACGCTCCCGAACAGCGATCGAGTTCGACCCCAAGGCCTGCTGCCACCCGCTCCCGTGGGTCCGGGAACTGGAGGACGACGAGGAGGCCATGCGCCGCTGCGCCACCTCCGCACACGTGATGCTCCGCCGCAGCGCCGCCTGCGCGAAGAACCTGCCACCCGACGTGGTGGACCTGCTGGCGCACGACGAGGACTGGGTCGTCCGGCTCTTCCTGGCCGAACACTGCGCCCAGGCCCCTGCCGACGTGCTGCTGGAAATGGTGGAGAGCTGGGACGGCTACTCGGCTGCACGGATGGTCGAGCACCCCAACTTCCCCCGGCTCGGGACCATGCGCTACGCGGACGATCCCAACCCCCTCAGGCGCAAGCTCGCTCTCCTCGATCCGGAGTCGACCGTCGAACTGGTGGAGCGGTTCAGCAGGGACGCGGACTCAGGTGTCCGCTGGTGCGCCCTGCGCGACCGGCGACTGTCCGCCGCATCCGTGATCCGCCTGCTCGACGACCCCCACCATGGCATCAGGGACGAGGCAGCGGCCGACCCTCGCCTGCCCACCCGCGTCCTGGCCACCCTCCTGCACGACACCGCAACCGCCGCCCGCGCCGCCGCGAACCCGGCTGTTCCCGAAACCGTCATGCAACACCTCCTGGACCGGTAGCCGGGACGCGCTGTCGGTGCCCGCCGCTATGTTCGGGGCCGTGGCCAACTCCTACACCGTGCTGTGGACCAATGACCTGTGCCGTGAACTGATACGCGCAGGCTTCACGGGGCAGCGCCCGACGACGCTGTTCGGCGGTCCCCATCAGTCGCGTCCGAGCTTCCGACGTGCCGGCGTCGCGCCCGGCGACCGGATCTTCGCCGTTCGGGCCTGGCAGGCCGCGCTGTACCCGGTCTGCTCGATGGAGGTCCAGCGGATCGTCGACTACGACAGGGCCGGCGCGGAACTGGCCGACGAGGACTATCCCAAGCTGATCCACTGGCGCCCGTTGAAGAGCGGCTGCATCTCCGAGGTCGTGCTGGGGCCGCCCGGCAGTCCGCTCAGGTTCGACCGGCCGCTGCCCGGAGAGCACCTGGAGCACCTCACCTTCACCTCGCGCCGGGGCGAGCGGAAGCTCAAGTACGTCGAGGACGGCCGGCTCCTGCGGGCGCTGAGCCTGCAGGGGATCTACCGGCTCGCGCCGGAGTCCGCAGACATCATCGCCCGGCATCTCACCGTCGAAGAGGCAGTTGCATGAACGACCTGTCCGAGCTCCTGCTGCGTGTGCGTGACCGCGCTGAGCGGGAGGCAGGGGCCCTTGCCCCGTCCGTCAGCGAACAGGACATCGCCGACGCCGAGCATGCACTCGGTTTCAGCCTGCCGCCGCTGCTCCGCCTGCTGTACCTCCAGGTCGCCAACGGCGGCTTCGGCCCTGAGTACACCCTTCTGCCGCTCGTCGGCGACGGGCGAACCGCCGTATCCGAGTACGGGCCGCTTCAGAACGCTCGCTCGGAATACTGGCCGCGCGGCGTGCTGCCGATCCTGGACTGGGGCTGCGGCATGTACGCCGCTGTCGACTGCCTGGCCCCCGACGCTCCCGTTCTCCTCTTCGAGCCGAATGCCGGCCCTGACGACTGGGCCGACGCGTGGTTCCTGGACTCGCCGTCCGTGGCCCAGTGGCTGACCTCCTGGCTGGACGGGACCGGCTGGTGGGAGGAGGAGGTGATGATGGCCGAGGACGGGCCGCAACCCACGCCCTGGCCCGACGCCGCACGCCGCCTCGCAGCGAGCGGCTGAGAAGTCGCACGGGACATCGACCGGCAAGAAGATCGAGAGCGAGCCCATGCACGTCGCGGTGACGGTCGAGTTGCTCGACTGGCCGCACTCGGCGGCGTGGACCGTCAAGGTCAGCTGACTCGCGCCGCCGCAGTGCGGCTGCGTTTCCCTGCTATGGGGTGCGTTGCACCGGGTTGATCTCGAAGAGGCCGCAGACACGTAGGTGGTACCGAATGAGTACGGTCCGGTGGCTGGCGGGCGGGTAGACCCGGATGTAAGCCGACGTCGGTCGGCACTTCGGCACGACGTCAGGATTGTTGGTGCGGATCGTTGCGTACGCCGACCGGTGCGGGCGGACCTGCTCACCGATTACTCAGCGTGCCCGCACAACGCGTCCTGCGACCACGATCGTGGTGCCGCGCCGCTGCGCTTTCTCAGCTGATGATGACGACGCGAGCCCAGGGTGGCGGGGTGTCCGGGGCGTAGTCGGGGTTTTCCTCGTCCACTGCGCTCGCTGGACGGGGGAAGAGACCGACGACGGTGCGGCAGGGTGGCTGTGCGGAGGGCCAGGGTGTCTGGCCGTCCGTCAAGGCGACGATCACGTCCGGGCGGGGCCGGGAGCGGAGTGCCCGGGCGAAACCGGAGCGCAGATCCGTGCCCCCGCCCCCGACCAGTTCGATGTTCTCGGCGCGGCAGAGCGGGACGGCGACCCCGGCCGCCGCGTCGCAGGAGATCACCGAGACCAGGTCGCGCCGCCCGCCCACCGCCCGCGAGATCGCCGCCACCTCCAGCAGCGCGCTGCCCAACTCGGCGTCGCTCACCGACCCTGAGGTGTCGATCACGACGCAGACCCGGGGTGGCATACGGCGCAGGCTCGGCAGCAGCACCCCGGGAACAGCGGCCGATCGGCGGGACGGACGCCGGTAGCTGTGGTCCTCGCCCGCTCCCGCCGCACCCGCCGCGGAGCGGACCGCCGCCCCCAGCAACTGCCGCCACGGCTGCGGTGGATGGAACGCCTCGTCCGCCCACCGGCGCCATCCCTCCGGAGCGTCGCCCGGCCGGCCCTTGATCCCCTCGGCGACCCGGAAGCGGACCGCGTCCCGCTGCTGCTTGTTCAGCCCGTGTGCCCCGTCGGGTCCCAGTTCCCACGGCCGGTCCTGCCCGTCGGCCCCACTGCCGCAGTCCAGCCAGGCCAGGTCCGCGGCGAGCCCGGACATCGACGCCCTCCGCAGGTACTCCTCCATCAGCAGCCCGTCGGGCAGCCGCAGCAGCGACGGCAGCACCGCCCCGGCAGGCCGGGGCAGACCGTCGCCGTAGATGTCGTCGTTGATCTCGAAGTCGGCGGCGATGTTCCGCCGCAGCCGCTCGCCCGGCCCGTACTCCTCGTGCTCCCGCGCATACCGCTCGCCCCGTCCGTGGTGGTCTCGGAGCAGGTGGGAGACCTCGTGCACCCAGACGCCCGCCAGTTCCTCCACCGGGGTGCGCGCCACGAAGCCGGGGGAGACGTAGCAGCGCCAGTGCGCGTCCACCGCCATCGTCGGCACCGACCGGTCCTCCACCACGTGCAGTGCGAAGAGCGCGCCGGCCAGGTAGGGACGGACCTTCACCGCGTGCAGCCGTGCGGCCAGCAACTTCTCCATGTCCAGAGGGAGTCCGGGCCGGCCGTACGGCCCGGACGGCCCGGACGAGCCGGCCGGCGGCCTCGGCACGGTGGCCCGCACCGGGCGCGGCGGCGCGGGCCGGGACATCGGGCGCGGCACTGGGCGCGGCCCCGGGCGCTTCGCGGCCCCCGTCATCGGCGCGCCCCCGTCGTACGCCTGGCGTCGGCCGCCGCCGCGGCCCGCCCCACCGACCGGTCCGCCAGCCGGGCGAGACCGATCACCCCGGCCAGCCGCTCCACCGCCTCCGGCACCTCCCAGTCGTCGCGCCGCAGCGCGGCCAGCGTCGTCGCCGGGGCGACCAGCAGGTCCGGGGCCCCGGTCTCCAGCGCCCGGACCAGCACCGCCCAGCCCGCCTCCCACCGCGCCCGCTGCGGCCGTGCCCCTACGGCGGCCACCACCGCCTCCAGCGCGGCCTGCCGCAGATCGCCCCGCGCAGGCAGTTCGGCGGCGGCCGGATCGCCCAGCAACGACTCCGGGTCCGGCAGTTCCATCCGGTCCAGATGGGCGAGGAGTTCGAGCCCTGGCCCGTCCCCCACCGCGCCCCTCACCAGCAGCGCCAGCACCTCCCGGGAGGCGGAGGCCGCCGTGCCGAAGGCCAGCAGAGTCAACGCGGCCTCCCAGCTCCGGGGCGAGGGCCAAGCACCGCCGCGCCGTGTCTCGGTGTTCGGCAGCCGGTGGATCAGCGTCGGCCGGGCTTCCAGGAAACCGCAGACTGCGCGCCGGGCGTAAGCCACCGCCTCCGGCAGCCGCTCCGGCAGCAGCGAGGGCAGCTCCGCCCGGGGCCAGATCCCGCCCAGCCCGCGCACCACCACATCCCGGTCATGCACCCAGTACAGATGCACGAACCGGTTCGCCAGCGGAGGGCTCAGCTCCCACCCGTCCGCCGCCGACGCGCGCGGATTGGCGGCGGCCACGATCCGTACTCCCGGCGGCAGTTGCAGTGCCCCGACCCTCCGCTCCAGGACGACCCGGAGCAGCGCGGCCTGGACGGCCGGGGTGGCGGTGGAGAGTTCGTCCAGGAAAAGCAACCCCCGCCCGGCCCGCACGAGTTCCACGGCCCACTGCGGCGGCGCCATCGGCACCCCCTGCACCGTGGGGTCGTCGCCGACGATGGGCAGCCCGGAGAAGTCGGTCGGCTCGTGGACGCTGGCGATCACGGTCGTCAGCGGCAGGTCGAGGGAGGCCGCGAGCTGTGTCAGGGCCGCGGTCTTGCCGATGCCCGGCTCGCCCCACAGCAGCACGGGCAGGTCGGCCGCGACAGCCAGGGTGAGGGCTTCGAGCTGCTCATCGGGGCGCGGCTCGGTGGTGGTCGTCCGCAGCAGGGCCAGGAGGTCCTCGGCGACGACGAGTCGGGTGCCGGTTGTGGATGCGGATGCGCCGGCGGGGGTGGGTGCGGGCAGGAGGGTACTGGAGTTCATGGGCATCACCTGGGGTGGGATAGGGGAACGGGACGGCCCGTCCGGAGGTGTTGGGGTCGTGCGGCGCGGAACGCGCAGTGCGAATGCGGGACGTAGGCGGGGCAGCCGGTCAGGCGGTCGCGCGGTAACCAGGGGCAGGTCAGGTCAGGGTCAGGCCGGTACGGGGCCGTGCCCGGCTGTTCCGCTTGTGGCGCATCGAGGCAGGCATGCGGCGGTCGAGCCGGGGCCGGTGGCCCGGCTCCGCATGCCCCGGGCCGGAGGCGTTACCGCCCCCGACCGCACCGGCAGCGGGGTGCACGGCGACCAGCCCCGAGCGGAAAAGTCCGTGGTCGATGCGGCGGGCCGCAGCCGACTCCAGCTCCTCCCGGAGCGGCCCGTCGCGCAGGACCGCACCGGGACCGAGCAGCCCCTCGACCACGTTCAGCGCCCCGGCGATGTCACCGTGGCCGATCCGCTCCCGGACCGCGGGCAGGGCCTCCGGATCGCGGTGCACCGCGTCGATCGCCCGCAGGCAGGGCAGCGCGGGGCCGCCGAGCGCCACCAGCAGTTCCTCCAGGCGCAGTTGTGCCGGGTCGTGATCGATCGCCGCCAGCACCCCGTCCCGCAGCGCGATCCGGTGGATCTCGCCCCGGCACTCCACCCGGTGCGGGTCGCCGGGCTGGGGGCCGGGGCCGGCCGCCGCCACCGAGTCAGCCACCGCCAACGCTGTGGCCACGAGCGGATGCAGCCGATCGGACGCGACCAGCCCGGCCCTCAGCAGCTCCAGATCCGGAAGGACCCGCGCCGCCGCCTCCGGCAGCACCGGAAGCGCCGCGACCTCCTGCGGCGGCAGCGTCTCCCGAAGCGGCCGGAACGTCGGGACATGGCTTTCGTCGGGGGCGACGAGTTCGAACACGGCGCGGCTCCGCGCACCGAGCCGCACGGTGAAGGACCCGTAAGGGCGCCCCTCGGCCCCCAACAGCAGCTCGGCCTCGGCGGCCCACCGTGCCGACGCCCACGAGCAGTCGTGGACGGCGGACCGATCGGGCAGGTCCGGCACGTCCGGCCGGGCGAGCGCGTAGGGCTGGTCGGACGGCGCCAGGAACGGCGCCCCGCCCGCACCGCACCGCCACGCCAGTTCGCCGCACCGCCCGGAGTCCCAGAGATGCCGGTGCAGGTCGAGCCGGAAACGCCGGTCGGGATGCGGGTGTGGATGGTGCCTCGGGGCGCCGATCCCGGACTCCTCCCACAGGGCCAGGGACATCCGCTGTCCGGCGTCCGCCCAGGCCGGCGGTGTCCGCACGACCAGCTGCAACGGCGTGGCGCCGCCACTGCGGTAACGACTCAGGGAGATGGTCAGGCCGGGCCGGAGCCGTCCGTCGGGAAAGATCCGGGGCATGTGCCAACGGAGCAGATCCGGCGCCAACCGACGCAGATCCGCACGAAGGCGGGTGACGAGTTCGGTGCCGTGGCGGTCGCGCACGGCGCGCAGATCGAGATCGGTGTCGACCCGGGCGGCGGCACAGGCCCCCGCCCAGTCACCGGCCGCACGCCGTGCGGTCGCGGTCTCGATCATGGACGGCGGCACGGCGTACTCGCGTACGCGCTGCCACATCAACAGGTGGGGCGGAATCGTGTTCACGAAGTGATGTGCCATCAGCACTCACCTTGCGCGAACGATTCCCCCGATCCGTACGAGGAGTTCTTCTTCATCCCCGGCATCATAAGCACCACGATGGAGAACTGTCAGTCCTATTCGACCGCCCATCACCCTTCCTCGACGCACGCCGCAACACCCGGAGTGGGCTGCGTGACACCGCCCTGTAAGCGCTTCGGCCGCTGAGCAGCGGCACGCGACCAGGTCTTGGGCTCAGGTTGCCGGACTCAGGTTCCGCTGCGCGTTTCGTGTGGATCACTTCGCCAGGTCGGGGTCGACGCCGGGGCACAGTTGCTGGACCTCGGAGTATGTCGGTGTCTTTCCCCGCACCGGTCGGTCCGCACGAATGTCCGTCGCCGCACTCACCGCGGCGCCGAGTGCGGTTCGGAAGAGCAACGAGCCGAGGCTCACCCTGCGTACGCCCAGGTTGCCGAGGTGCGCAACGGTGGGGCCGGAGGGGGAGTAGAGGATGTTCAACGGGACGTCGAGGGTCTTCACCAGGGCGGCGATCTGCGTCGGGTCGGACAGGCCTGGGACGAACACGCAGTCGGCGCCCGCCTGCTGGTATGCGTCGAGCCGACGGGAGGTCTCGGTCTGCGGGCCGTCCAGCCAGTGGGTGTCGGTACGGGCGTTGACGAAGAGATCGGGTGTTGCGGCCTTCACTGCCGCGATCTTGGCTGCGTGCAGGTCCACCGGTGTGAGGGTGCCGTCGGCCCGGCCGTCCTCCAGGTTGATGCCGGCTGCCCCGGCGGCGGCCAGTTCGCGGGCCAGTTCGGCCACAGCCGCCGGGTGGTCGCTGAACCCGCCTTCGGCGTCGACCGAGAGCAGGAACGGCCCGTTGCCGAGCCGCTTGGCCAGAAGGAGGGTCTCGTCCCGGGTCGCTGCCATGCCGTCGGGCAGGCCGGCCGCTGCGGCCGTGCCGAGACTCGTTGTGCCGATCGCCGCGAAACCCTGCTGGGCGAGGGCTGCCGCCGAGGCGTGGTCCCAGGCGTTGGGGAGCAGCAGCGGCGTATCGGCGTGGTGCAGTGCGGAGAAGACGGAGAAGTTGGTCATGGCGTCCTGCGTTCGGTGGGCGCAAGGAAGCCGATCGCGTCTGCGTAGTAGACGGAGCCTGCCAGGTGGAGCGCGAGCCTGCGGAAGCTCCATCCGGAGCCGGGGGACTGGTCGAGCTGCTCGGGCGTCAGGGCGTTGAGACGGTTCGACCAGATCCGGGCGAGTCGGCTGAGCCGGCTGTGCGCCTCGTCGAGGTCGGCCTGTGTGAACGGGGCGAGGTCGGCCGGCGTGGTGGTCTCCGATGCGTGCCAGTGGTCGGGCTGGGGTTCCGTTCCGGCGAGACGTGCCTCCATCTCGGCGAGGTGGTCGACCAGATGGTCGGCGACTCTGCGGATCGCCTTGTGCGGGGTGTAGATCCGGTCGTCGACGGGGGCGGGGCGCCCGTCCCAGGCTGTCCAGGTGTCCGCGAGGGTCAGGACGTGTTCCACCATGGCCTCGACGATCTCGCCCGGTGCTCTGTCCAGGATCCCGGCCGCGAGGGCCAGGGCGTGGTTCCTTCCGGGGCAGATTCGGGGTTCGCCGCCGAAGGTCGGGGTAGGTGGGCCGGACCGTTCGGGGTCGAAGGCACTGGGATCTTCGTAGACCTCCGGGTCCCGGTTTGCCGCCGCGATGTCCAGGGTCACCAGATCGCCTTCGGCGATGGCGACACCCGCGACGCGGGTGCCGCGGACGGCGATCCGGTACATCGCACGGACCGGGGGGTCGTACCGCAGCGTCTCGGCCAGCAGCGTCTCGGTGGAGTGCGCGACCGGGCAGTCGCCGGCCGCGCGCCGAGCGTGGTCGACCAGGCTGCCGGTCGCATCGCATGCCTGCACAAGCAGTCCGATGCGATTGGCGGCGACCTCCGGCTCGGCGGCGAGCATCCGGGGCAGGAGCCAGGCCACCGCCGCGTCGGCATCCGCGTCGGCATCCGCGCCGTCCCCGCCGAAGTACGTCCCCGCCACGACCGTGATCGCCGCCGCTACGGCGTCAGGATCCGAGAGCCCCAGGCTCTCGGCGAGAGTACGGACCACGATCACGCGAGCCTCACCAGCAGGGCCCGACGCTGCGGCCCGCCGTAGCGCCGACGGATCCAGGCGGGCCAGGTCGGCCTCCAGCAGCGCCCGGCGACGGGCGTGGATGTCGCCGGTACTGAACCGGGCCACGGTGTTGCGCAGCCAGGCCATGCTGCCGACGGGGCCGGACCGGGCAGGCGAGGGGACGAGGTGCGGGTCGGCGAGGGCGGTCCGGACATCGGCGTAGTGGGTGAACTCGTGCACGGAGCTGGTCATACGCCCACGCTAGGAGCGGGATGGTTCGGCCCTCACCGAACTGTGCCGAGAGCATGATGGGGGTATGTCGCTCGAACAGATCGCCGGGTTGCTCGCCGACCGGAGCCGGGCCGCATTCTGCATGGCCCTGCTCGACGGCCGGGCCTGGACGGCCGGTGAACTGGCCCGGCACGCAGGGATCTCGCCGTCCACCGCGAGTGAACACCTCTCCCTCCTGGTCGCCGGCGGCCTGCTGTCCGAGGAACGCCAGGGCCGGCATCGCTACGTCCGGTTGGCCGGCCCGGCAACGGCGGCCCTGATCGAGGATCTGGCCGCGTACTCCTCCTCGTACTCCTCGTCGCGCTCCGCACCCGGCCCGGCCCCGTCGAGCCTGCGCGAGTCGGGGCGGATGAGCGCCGAAGCGCGGGCGAGAACCTGCTACGACCATCTCGCCGGTCATCTGGGCGTGGCCGTGACCGACGCGATCCTGAGCCGGGGCCTTGTCGCGGACGACGCGGGGCTCGTCGTCACGAAGGCGGGCAGGGTCTGGCTACTCACTGAGCTGGATATCGACCTGCTCGCGCTGAAGGGATCCAGGCCGATGGTCCGCAGTTGCCTGGACTGGACGGAGCGCCGTACTCACCTGGCCGGCGCGGTCGGAGCGGCGCTGTGCAAGCGGGTCTTCGACCGGCACTGGGTGGAACGGATCGGCTCCGGCCGGGCGCTCAAGGTCACCCCGGAAGGCGGTCGGGCCTTCCAGGAACTGCTCGGAATCGATGTGCGCATGGGTCCCTGAGCCCCCTGCGCACCGCTCACCTCAACCCCTCGCCGGGCACAGGTCGCGGTACGTGGCGTCGGGGATGTAGGTGCGCCATTGGGCGGGGGACAGCGTGCTGCCCGTACGGGCGCAGATGTGGGTGGCCGCGTAGGAGGGGGTGACGGGGTAGCTCTGGAGGGGGGCGTGGGGGCTGGTGGCGTTCAGGGTGGTGCCGTCGGCGGTGAAGGCCAGGGAGGTGATGCCCTCGCCGGGGGTCGTGAGGCCGCTGCCGAGGGGCTGCTGACTGGCGGTGTCCCAGAGCTGGAGCGTGCCGGAGTCCCCGGCGACTGCGAGGGTGGCGCCGTCGGGGCTGAAGGCCAGGGCGCTGACCGCTTCCGGGGTGCCCTTGGCCAAGGGGAGGGGGAAGACGTTGGGCAGGACGCCGAGCCGGTGGTCGAGACTGCCGTCCCACAGCGCGACGCGCCCCGACGCGTCGCCGATCGCCATCCGGGAGCCGTCCGGGCTGAAGGCCACCGCGTCGATCTCCTCGCCCAGGCTCAGCGCCCGCGCCCTGCTGGTCCCGGAGGTCAGGTCGGCGAGACGGTCGCCGCCGACGAGCAGGCGGCCGTCCGGCCGGAGGGCCAGCGCCGTGGGGTTCACGTCGCCGAGCCCGGCGGTCCTGCGGCGGGTCGTGGTGTCCCATACCTCGCCGTACTGCCCCTCGGCCTGATCGCGGGCGGCCACCAGCATCCGCCCGCCGGGGCCGAGGACGATGTGCTCCACGGCCGCGGCGGGCGACGGCGCCAGGTCCAGCGTGGTCCGTACGCGACCGCGGGCGAGGTCCCAGAGAGTCAGAGCCTGCGCCGAGGCGGCCCGGCCCGGGGCGGAGACGCCGTACGCGAAGGCCGTGCCGTCCGGGCTGATGGCCATCAGCGGCAGGGCGTCCCCCGCCACCACGGGTCCGCCGCCGTCGGCCGGGGCGGGGAGCGGCGCGGCGGGCAGTGTGCGGAGCAGCCGGCCGTTGCCCGGGTCCAGCAGCCGGAAGGTGTAGCCGCCGCCGGACTGCTCGACGGTGGCGAGCGTACGGCCGTCCGAGCTCAGGAGCGCGTCGTTCAGCGGGCTGCCGCGCCATGCGGAGGTGACCGCCGACCCCAGGTCGAGGGCATGCACCGTGCCCCCTTCGAGGTATCGCAGCACCGGGCCGTCGGGATCCCAGGCGATACGGTCGTACATCCGCTGGCCGTTGAGGGACTGGCGGAAGACGGGGGAACGCGGCGCGGAGAGCCGCCAGACCGCGATCTCGGCGGCGCCGGTGGCGGCCAGGAAGTTTCCGTCCTTGCTGAAGGCGACGGAGCTGACGCCCGGATAGTCGATGTGGGCGATCTGCTGCCCCGTGGCGGTGTCCCACACGCGCAGACCCGTACTGGAGACGGAGGCGAGCCGGTGGCCGCCGGGGGCGAACTCCAGCCGTGAGTTGACGTGGGCGCACGTGTTCGCGCCGGCGCTCGCCCAGCCGCCTGCCAGGTCGCGATGCCGGGCGGTGTCCCGGACCCGGATCGGGCCGCTGACAGGGCAGACCGCCACCAGCCGGCCGTCCGCCGTGGTGGCCACGTTCGTCTCGCTGTTCGCCCGGGCCTGGAACAGCGATCGGCCGTCCGAGACAGCGCGCAGCCGCACCTGCGGCTGGTCGATCGCGCTGACCAGGTAGCTGTGCGGGTCGGCGCCGAAGGTGGCGAAGTACTGATCCGAGGGGACCGGCGCGGCTCCGGTCCAGTGACCCGAGGAGATGTCCCACAACCGCTCGCTCCCGTCGCTCCCGTCGCTGTCGAGCACGAGGATCCTGCCGTCCCGGCCGGCCGCCAGGGTCCCCGAGGTTCCCGCCGGGAGCCGCCCGGAGTCGATCGCCCGGTGGGTGACGGTGTTCCAGGTGTGCCATGTCCGGCCGCTGACGCTCAGCAGGACACGGCCGGAGTCGACGAGGAAACGGTCGGCGGCCTGGCCCCCCGGCGCGGGGTCGGTGAACGCGTCCTGCTCCGGCTGCGCCAGAGCGCCCAGCAGCGCCGCACGTGTCTCCGGCAGGGCCGCGATCCGCCAGGCGGCCAGGCTCAGCAGCATGGCGGTCCGGGGATCCGTGGTCCGCATGGTGGCGGCCACCTCGGCGACCCGCCGGGCGGCGGTGTCCTGGTCGTCCCGCACCTCGGTCCCGTGCTGCTGCCAGGCGACCAGGCCGATCACCAGCGCGACGGCGAGCAGCGCGGAGAGCGTCGCGGCCAGGCGCCGGGTGCGCCGCCTCGTACGTGCGACGGCGTGCCGCTCGGCGTCGCGGGCGTCGAGGGCCGCGGTCAGGAACGCGCGCTCGGTCGAGGTGAGGTGCTCGTGCCGGTCGCGCGGTGGGAAGAGCTCCGCCGCCCGGTCCAACCGAACACCCCGGTACAGGGCTCCCGGGTCGCGGCCCAGGTCCAGCCAGGCGCGGGCGTCCTCGTTCAGCCTGCGGTGCGCGACCAGCCTGACCCGGTCCTCGTCGATCCACCGGCCCAGCCGTGGCCAGCTGGTGATCAGCGCCTCGTGGGCGAGTTCCACGGTGTCGCCGTCGAGGGCGAGCAGCCGGGCGGCGGCCAGCCGCTCGACGATCACCGGGAGTTCGGGGTCGGACCACTCGTCCAGCTCCGCGCGGGTGACGGAGCGGCGGGTGTCGGGGGTGCCCTCGCCAGGGGCGATCAGCCGCAGCAGCAGCCGGCGCGCGGTGCCCTCCTGGGTGGGCGTCAACGTGCGGAACGCGCGTTCCGCGGTGGCGGCAATCGCACCGTGGACGCCACCCGCCGCCTCGTACGCGGCGAGCGTGAGGATGCGGCCGCGCCGGCGGCGCCAGGTCTCCAGCAGCGCGTGCGAGAGCATGGGGAGTGCGCCGGGCTGGTCGACGACCTCCTCGACGAGACGTGAGGTCAGGTCGCGTTCGACCACGAGACCGGCCGCGGTGGCCGGCCCCGTGACCGCCTCCCGCAGCTCCGCCGGGCTCATCGGCCCCACCAGAAGGCCGCAGTGCCGCAGCGCGTCGGTGAGTTCCGGGTGCTCGGCGCACTGCCCGTAGAAGTCGGCGCGCATCGCGATCACCGTGCGCAGCCGGGAGTCCGGGTCCTTGGCCGTGAGCAGCAGGTCGATGAAGCGGCTGCGCTCGTCGCGGTCCCGGCAGAGGGTGAAGACCTCCTCGAACTGGTCGACGATCAGCCAGCTGTCCCGTTCACTGTCCTTCGGCGCCAGCAGACGGCCGTACGTGGCCGCCGGGCGCTCCCCCGGGGTGAGGATCCGCAAGGCCGCCGGACGTCCCAGGCCCCGCGCGGCCTCCTGGACGGCCGGGATCAGCCCGGCGCGCAGCAGCGAGGACTTGCCACTGCCCGAGGCCCCGAACACGGCCGCGAACCGGTGCTCCCGCACCAGGTCCAGCAGCTCGGCCACCGGGCGGTCACGGCCGAAGAACAGCTCCCGGTCGCCCGGCTCGAAGCGTGCCAGCCCCCGGTACGGCGACTTCGTGTCGTCCTCGGCGGTGCACGCGGCATCGGCTGCCGCCGCTTGTGCCCCGGCGGCCTCCTCGGCGGCGGCCTTCCATCGCGGTTCCCACTCGTCCGGGTCCGCGTCGCAGGCCCGCGCGTAGGCCAGCGCCACCGCCGCCGACGGGAGCCGCTCTCCTGCCGCGGCGCGCGACAGAGTCGTCACCGATACGCCGGTGCGCCGGGACATCTCGCGGTACGAGGGGCTGCCGGCCTTCTGGCGCAGCAGACGCAGGTCGTGGGCGAACCCCTGGACCGGACCGGCTTCAGGATCCACCGGGCGCTCGGGACGACCCAATCGAAACTCCCCAGAAAGCAACAAAAGAGATGTTGCTTCCGCACTATGACGGAGCCGACCGGCCACGGACAACGCCCGGGCCGGTGACGTCGGTCACCGGCCCGGGCCTCATGCTTCACCACGCTTGGCGCGGTGGTGCTGTCACGCGTGCTCGTAGTAGGACAGGTGGTTCTTCCAGTTGGAGACGGTGTTGGGGATGTAGGTGCCGCCGGGCGGGGTGATCAGGAACTGGTCGTCCTTGTCGCTGGCCGCGTAGGTGAGCCCGTCGCAGGAGACCGCCCACCGCTGCTGATGGGTGGCGTCCTCGTCCAGGCACTTGCCGTTCGAGGACATGAGCTCGTCACCGTCGGCGAACCACCACTGTCGGGAGTCGTTGTAGTTGCAGGGAGTGAGGGCGACGTTGTAGCTGGTGTTGGTCAGGCAGTTGCCGCCCTGGCCGATCAGGTAGCCGACCGCGCCGTCGCTGTTGGTGTGCGGCGTCTCGGCGACGTCCCAGTTGTAGTACGGGCTGTTGTAGCTGCCGGAGTACAGGTCGTTGTGCACGTCGTAGCCGGAGGCGTGGGAGGGGATGCGGAACTGCACGCCGTCGGCGATCGGCTGGCCCCGCTTCTCGGCGATGACCGGCTCGATGGACCCGCCGCCGGTGTACGCCACGGGGAAGGCCCAGGTGGTGGCGTGCGTCAGGATGTAGTCCGCGGCGTTCTGGATGCTGCCGACCATGGTCGATCCCGCGCTGCCGATGCGTTTCCCGACGGTCTTGAGGACCTGGCCGAGATCCTTGAACGTGGCCCTGACCCCCTGGCCGACGTATTTCTCGTCCAGCTTGTCGAGGCCGGAGAAGGCCAGCATCGAGATCGTGGCGTCGAAGAAGGCGCCTCCGACGCTCTTCCAGTTGAGGTAGCCGTCAGTCAGGTACTGGAAGGCCAGGGCGCCGACGAATCCGCCGGTGAACGAGGCGAAGCGCACGCCCCACTTGCACCCGACCGGACCGGTGAGCGAGCAGATCAGCGTGGAGGCGAGGATGGTGACCACCGCGTCCACCGCGATCTCCACGGCCCGGGCGGACAGATAGGACCACCCGGCCGTCTGCACCTTGTGCAGCTTGCTCGTGCAGTCGGCGGCGGCCTCCTTCTTCTTGTTGGCCACCATCTTCGCCTGCTGGGTATCGAGCGTGTAGGAGGCGGCCTGGACGACCACCGGCCCCGTCGCCACGGAACGGGCCTGCTTGCCGTAGACGGTTTCGATCGCGTTCACCGAATCGTCACAGACCTGTACGGCCGAGATCCTGGGGGAGGCGGCCTTGAGGGCCGGTGCTCTGGCGTCCAGGATCGTGGCGGCCACGGCGGCGACCAGCACGGCGATGAGCAGCGTCCGTATCGGCACCCGTTGGAATGGGCGCCCACTGAACCAGGTCAGCACTGATGAGCTCCTTAGGCAGGATGTGGTTGGATCAGCGGCCGTCGCGGTGCGGGTGTCGCCGGCGCGCTCCAGCCCCTCCGTGATGCGCCCGGGGTCGGTCGTGTCGAAGTGCCCGTGCCGGTCGGGTGGGGCTGGGAGTACGACCGATCCTGCGGGCGCCGCAGTTGTTGCTCAAGCCCCTCGCCAGGCGGCGAACAACTCCGTGACCTGCTCGAACGCCTCGCGCGGGCGGGGAGCTCGGCGGCGTGACGGCCCTCTCGGAGGTCCAACGCTGGTGAGACGCCACGGTGGGTAGCCAGGGACGGTGACGGCTGCGTCGCTGCCGTCACCCACCGCCGGGAAACGGTCAATACCGCTCTGCGTGAGGCGCTGGAGATCAACGGCCGGTGCTGCGGCGTGAGCCGTCTCTGGTGAAGCGCGTCCTGCTGTCGCCACTGCCGGTCCCGGCCGCGCCCCCGCCTGTCGGTACGCCACAGCCACCAGCCACCAGCCACCAGCCACCAGCCACCAGCCACCAGCCACCAGCCCCCGAGCCCGAGACCACCGAGCCCGAGACCACCGAGCACGACAGCCCCCAGCACGTACGGCCAGATGGCCGACCAGAAGATCGTGATCACCACCAGCAGCAGCCCGCCCCCACCAATGCCATTGCCCTCCGCCGCCCGGTTCCAGGGCGCTGAAACCGTCGTGAAACCGCGCTGAATGCGCCCTGCCGCACTCTCCTCGGCATGACGACAACGACATCGCACTCACGAGCCATCGCGGCCAAGGGGCTGCGCAAGGCCTACGGGGACAAGACGGTCCTCGACGGCATCGACCTGGCGGTGCCGGCCGGCACGGTCTTCTCCCTGCTCGGACCGAACGGCGCCGGCAAGACCACCGCCGTCAAGATCCTCTCCACCCTCATCACCGCCGACGCCGGCGAACTGCACGTCGGCGGCCACGACCTGGCCACCGACCCGCAGGCCGTGCGGGCCGCGATCGGGGTCACCGGGCAGTTCTCCGCTGTCGACGGCCTGATCACCGGCGAGGAGAACATGCTCCTCATGGCGGACCTGCACCACCTCTCCCGCAGCGAGGGCCGCCGCACCGCCGCCGAGCTGCTGGAGCGCTTCGACCTGGTGGAGGCCGCGAAGAAGCCCGCCTCCACCTACTCCGGCGGCATGAAGCGCCGCCTCGACATCGCCATGACGCTGGTCGGCGACCCGCGGATCATCTTCCTCGACGAGCCGACCACCGGCCTCGACCCGCGCAGCCGCCACACCATGTGGGGGATCATCCGCGAGCTGGTCTCCGGCGGCGTCACCGTCTTCCTCACCACCCAGTACCTGGACGAGGCCGACGAGCTCGCCGACCGCATCGCCGTGCTCAACGACGGGAAGATCGCCGCAGAGGGCACCGCCGAGGAGCTGAAGCGGCTCGTCCCGGGCGGGCACGTCCGGCTCCGCTTCACCGACCCGGCCGCGTACCAGTCCGCCGCAGTCGCCCTGCGCGAGGTCACCAGGGACGACGAGGCACTGGCGCTGCAGATCCCCAGCGGCGGCAGCCAGCGCGAGCTGCGCGCCATCCTCGACTGGCTGGACTCGGCCGGCATCGAGGCGGACGAGCTGACCGTGCACACCCCCGACCTCGACGACGTGTTCTTCGCCCTGACCGGCGGCGGCAACATCCCCAACCAGCCCAGCCAGCCCAAGGAGACTGTCCGATGAGCGCCCTCTCCCTCGCCGTACGCGACTCGAACACGATGCTGCGCCGCAACCTGCTGCACGCGCGGCGCTACCCGTCCATGACCCTGAACCTGCTGCTCACGCCGATCATGCTGCTGCTGCTCTTCGTCTACATCTTCGGAGACGTGATGAGCGCGGGCATCGGCGGCGGCGGCGCCGACCGATCCGACTACATCGCCTATATCGTCCCGGGCATCCTGATGATGACCATCGGCGGCACCGTGATCGGGACCGCGGTGTCCGTCGCCACCGACATGAACGAGGGCATCATCGCCCGCTTCCGCACGCTGGCGATCCACCGCGGGTCCGTGCTCGTCGGGCACGTCGTCGGCAGCGTGCTGCAGTGCATCGCCAGTGTGGTCCTCGTCGGCGCCGTCGCCGTGGCCATCGGCTTCCGGTCCACCGACGCCACGGCCCTGGAGTGGCTGGCGGCGTTCGGGCTGCTCGCGTTGTTCTCCCTGGCGCTCACCTGGATCGCGGTCGGGATGGGAATGGCCAGCCCGAACGCCGAGGCGGCCGCCAACAGCGCTCAGCCGCTGATCCTCCTGCCGCTCATCTCGAGCGCCTTCATCCCGGCCGACACGATGCCGGGCTGGTTCCAGCCGATCGCCGAGTACCAGCCGTTCACACCGGCCATCGAGACCCTGCGCGGGCTGCTCCTCGGCACCGAGATCGGCAACAACTGGTGGATCGCGATCCTCTGGTGCGCGGGCCTGGCCGTGCTCGGCTACCGCTGGTCGACGGCAGCGTTCAACCGCGACCCGAAGTAACCGCCATGACAGCGCGGGCTGCCTCCCGCAACTCGTCCCGCTGCAGGGCGGCGTACTCCGACACCGCGTCGGCGTACGCCGCCCTGTCGGCGTCCTCGGCCGCCTGCCGGGCGCGGTCCGCCGACATCGTCGGCTGGAACTCGCGCAGCACCCCCAGCCGTTCGGCCAGCGCGATCATCCGTACGGCGGAGGCGTCGCCGGACGCGAGCCCCGCCATGCCGAGGGCGTGCAGCATCGTCCCGAACAAGGGGAGCTCGGAGGGCAAGCCGACCGGATCGGAGAGCAGCGTCCGCAGCCGCTGCCGCAGCCGGTCGACCACCTCCGAGACCAGCCCGAGTCGGCCGGCGTGCGCGTGCGCGGTCACCGCCACCGACTGGATCAGGAAGGCCCACGGGTCGAGCCGGGCGTCGCCGCCCTGCACCGAGCCGGCCGCGAGCATGCGCTCCACGGCGCCGCGCCACAGGCCGAGCCCGACCTCCGTCAGTCCGCGGGCGAGCGCGATCTCGGCGCGCCCGCCGAGATCGGGCCGGTAGAAGTCGTCCTGCTGCGGGGTGTTGTCGCTCTCCGCCTGCCGCAGCCAGTACTCGGCCTCGTCGGGGTCGCCGCGCTGCAGACAGGCGAGGACGAGGAGCGAGCGGATGCTGATGTAGTCGTGCCCGTCGCCGAGCCGCGGCAGCACCTGGAGTGACGCCTTGAGATGCTCGTACGCCTCCTCGCCCCGCCCCGTCCGCAAGCACAGCTCGCTCAGCCGGGAATGCACCATGAGCTGCACGGACGGATTGTCGACCGGCGCCAGTCCGGCGACCGTCCGGCGGGCCGAGACGAGCGCGCGGTCGATGTCGTGCTCGAACTCCCAGACGTAGCAGGCGACGCACTCGGCGATGCCGGAGAGCAGCGGCTGCCCGCTGTCGCAGAGCCCCCGCAGCACGTCGTAGTCGGGAGGCCGTATCTCGGGGACCGCGCTCAGCACGACCGCGGTGGCGCGCATCAGCGTGTCCGGCGGGGCCGGAGGCAGCCGCCGGAGGGTGATGAGCTGGCGTACGGCGCGCGGGCCGGGGCCCATGAACACGGTCGCCGTGCCCAACACCGCGGCGGTGCGGGCGACTTCGACGTATTCGGGCTCGGGACGGTAGTGCGACAGCGGCGGGCCGGTGTCCGCGGCGAGGGCGGCGAGGCGGGGAAAGCTGGTGCCGGTGGACCACAGACTGGCGAGGACGGCGGTGAGGGCGGCGGTGGCGGGGTTGTCCGTACGGGCCAGGGCCTGCCGCAGGGCCGGCACGAGGTTGTCCTGCTCGGCCTTGATCCGCTCCCAGGCGGCCTGCGAATCCGAGCCGAAGAGCGCGTCGTGGTACGCGACCCCGAAGTCCCGCGCCCAGGCGAGGAACCGGCCGACGGCCTCCTCGTCCTCGCCCGCCTCGGCCCGCCGGGCCGCGCTGAACTCCCGTACGGTCTCCAGCATCCGGAACCGTACGCCGGCCGGAGTGTCGGCAACGGTGAGCAGCGACTGACCGGCCAACTGCTCCAGCAGGAACAGCGCATCCTCGCCGAGGACCCGCTCCGCCGCCTCGCCCAGGAAGCCGCCGGGAAAGACGGACAGCGTGCGCAGCGCGGCCCTGGCATCCTCCGCGAGCAGGTTCCAGCTCCACTCCACGACCGCGTGCAGCGTGCGGTGGCGCTCCGGCGCGTCCCGCGCCCCGCCGCGCAGCAGCGCGAACCGGTCGCCGAGGCGGCGGGCGATCTCCGGCACCGACAGCACCCGTACCCGCGCCGCAGCCAGCTCCACGGCGAGCGGCAGCCCGTCGAGGTGGCGGCACAGCCCGTCCACCGCGTCCGGCGGCAGCTCCACGCCGGGCCGGGCGGCCCGGGCCCGCTGCGTGAACAGCTCGATGGAGGTGTCGAGACCGAGCTCCGGCAGCGCGTACACCGCCTCCGATGTCAGGCCCAGCGGTGCCCGGCTGGTGGCGAGCACCCGCAGGTCCTTCGAGGACGAGACCAGGGCCTGTACGAGGCCGGCTGCGCCCCGGATGACCTGCTCGCAGTTGTCCAGGACCAGCAGCGCGGGCCCGGAGCCGAGCACGCCGAGGATGCCGGACACCGGGTCGTGACCGCTGATCGCGACAGGCCGCCCCTCGCCCGCGCCGAGCGCGGAGGCCACCTCCGCGGCCACGTCCGCGTCCGCGGTGACGCCCGCGAGCGGCACGAAAAACACCACGCGCTGCTTCGCCCGGCGGCTGACGGCGTGCGCGAGCCGGGTCTTGCCAAGGCCGCCGGGGCCGACGACGGTGATGGCGCGGGAGGCGCGCAGCAGCCGCTCCACCGCCGCGATGTCCTCGTCCCGGCCGAGGAGTTGGTTCGGCTCGTGCGGCACGCCGTGCCTGGCCACCGGCGCCTCGCCGCGCAGCAGCTCCTGCTGTACGGCCTTGAGCCCGGCGCCCGGATCCGTGCCGAGCTCGTCGCGCAGCTCACGGCGGTACGCCTCGTACCGCATCAGTGCGGCGGACGGGCCCGCCGTCGCCGCCTCGCCGCGCAGCAGCTCGGCGAGCACCTCCTCGTCGCGCGGATGCTCCGCGGCGGCCACGGCCAGCGGCCCGGCCGCCTCCGCGTGCCGCCCGAGGCGGGCGAGCGCGAGCGCCTGCGCGCGTACGAGCGTGCCGCGGACAGGCGCGCGCTCGGTGCGCAACGCGGCTACGGGGGCGTCGGTGTCGCCGGCCCCGCCGGTCCCGTCAGGCGTGCCCTCCCACAGCGCGAGCCCGGCCTCGGCCGCAGCCAGCGACCCCGCGTGGTCCCCGGCCCTGGCCCGGTCCGCGCTGGCGGCTGCGCGCAGCAGCAGGGCGGAACTGTCGACCTGGTCCTCGGCGAGTGCGAGCCGGTATCCGGTCGGCGTGAGTACGAGGACGTCGGCGCCCAACTGCGCCCGCGCCCTGGACACGAGTACCTGCAGCGCCTTTCCCGGCTGCCCCGGCAACTCGTCCGGCCACAGCCCTGCCATCAGCCGCTCGATGCTGCAGCCCGTGCGCAAGTCGCCCGCGAGCAGCGCGAGGAGAGCGCGGAGCCGGGGCGCGGTGACCTCCTGTCCGCGATAGGCGACACGCGGCAGCAGGGTCAGGTCGATGGTCACCCGTGCAGATTAGCGAGCGGTCGCCGCCTGGCGTTCGGATGGAGCCGCTGCTGAAGGTCCGAAGCGGGCCGCAAGTACCTGACGATGGTGCTCAGTTGGCAGGTCAGGTCCCCACGAGGTCATTCCGGGTCGTCAACGTGCACGGATCCGGTACACAAGCACTCCGGAGGGCACGGCGACCGCCAGCAACCCGTCGCCGACCTGAGCGCTGCCGACCACTTCGTGGTGGACGGGGATGGTCAGGGCGCACTGCCCGGTGCCCGAGTCCCAGAGCCGCACGGTGCGGTCGGCTCCGCCGGAGGTGACCAGCAGCGTCCGGGCATCGACCGTCATCACGCCGATCCCGGTGATCCAGTAGCCGGTGTGGCCCCGCAGGACGCAGCGGGTCTCGCCGGTGAGGAGGTCGCGGATCCGTACCGTGCCGTTCTTCTCCGCACCGGCGACCAGCGGTCGGCCCTGGAGCATGAAAGCGAAGCTGCCGTCCTCGCCGTCCTCGCTGTCCTTGCCGTCCTTGCCGGACGCCGGCTGCCAGTCGGCGGAAGCGGGATCCCAGATCCGCAGCCCGTGCTCGCGGTGGCGACCGACCATCGCGGGCCGGCCGTCGATGACGACCCGGCCCAGCCAAGCGACCTCGGATCCGCACGGGGTCTCCTGTTCGAGCCGCCCAGTGCCCGGGTCCCATACCCGGACGCCGCTCTCGTCGCCTGCCGCCAGGAGGACTCTGTCGCCGTGGGTGAACGGGCAGAGCACCGTAGGACCCTCCTCCCAGCGTCGTTCCAGGCGGCGCACCTGGCGGCCGGTTGCCGGATCCCAGATTCGGATGCTCCCGGCGTCGTATGAACTGAATGCCCCGGCCAGCAGCGTCCTGCCGTCCACGGTGATTTCGGCGATGTCGGCGATGCCGAACAGGGAGCCCCGAATCCTGTGGACCTGGTCGCCGGTGGCCGGATCCCAGATCCGCGCAGAGTTCTGAGCGACGCTGATGAGCCGGTCGCCGACGGGCCAGACGCCGTAGACCTCGTCCTTGTGGCCACCACGGCGTGCCGGGGTTTCGCTGCCCTGCGGATCCCACACGCGCACGGTACGGCCGGTACCGTCGGCGCTGGCCAGCAAAGTGCGGCCTGCGATCTCGAACGCGCACAGGGCTTCGATCGGGCTCTTCTCGCCGTGCAGCCGGTTGACCTGCTGACCGGTCGCCGGATCCCAGAGCCAGATCGTGTCCTGGTATCTCACGGAGACCGCTACCACCGGCCTGCCGTCGAGGCTCAGCGAACAGATGGACTCGACCCAGCTGGAGGGCACGACGAACGACTGGAGCAGGGTGCCGGTGACCGGGTCCCAGACCCGCACGGTCTTCTGCCCTACCCCGACCAGGACCTGGCGCCCGTCCAGATCGAGGGGATGCACACCGCTCACCCGGTCCAGGGCCCGCTCGACGAGCGGCTCGAACTCGATCGTCCGCTCCAGTTCACCGGTGGCCGGGTTCCACAGCCGGATCCGACCGCCATCCATCTCCTTGTCGTACCCCGCGCCGGCCACCAGCACCCGGTCCCCGGCGGTGACCGAGCAGACTCCCGAAGTAGTGAGGGCATCGGGTTGCCGTTGCCAGCACCGTTCGCCTGTGGCCAGGTCCCATACACCCACCTCGGCCCTTCCGCTTCGCGCGGCCACCAGCGTCCGGCCGTCGGCCCGGACGGCGCTCATCATGGTGTCGGCCCCGCGGAAGACCTGCCGGACCTGCCCGGTTGCCGGATCCCAGAGTGCTACGCCGCCATCGGTCGCGCTGGCGACCATGGCCTGACCGTCGACATCGACGAGCGATGCGCCGCGGTAACCGGTCAGGACCCGCAGCTGCCGGCCTGTGGCCGGATCCCAGATCCGCACGGTTCTGTCGACGCCGGCGCTGATCAGGACACCGGCGACGAAGAGAACCGCGAACACCTCGCCGGCGTGCCCGTGCAGAGTTCGCAACTGCTGTCCGGCGGCGGGGTCCCAGATCCGTACGGTTGCGTCGCTGCCGGCGCTGGCCAGGAATGTCTGGTCTGCTGTCTCGATCGAACACACGCCCTGTACCCGATCGGTGTGCCCCTCCAGGATCGCCAATTCGGTACGCGGTATGACCGAGGTCCACGCCGTCTCGAAGAGCATCGGGTCACGTTAGCAAGCGAGCCTGCCCCAATGATGCCGAGCACAGCGGATCAAATAATGCGATCTTTTGTATAATTTCAATCACTAATGTTCGAAATGTTGCAAATATGGGCAAACTCGAACAATGAAGATAATTATCACGCAGTGGCAACTAAACTGCGTGTCTCGCTAGGTGGATCATGCGGTCGATCGCGGTGGCCCCATATGACCCGCTCAGCGGTCACCACCCCTTCGATGGGCGTCGAAGGGCACCTCGTTCCACTGCGGGGGAATCGTGTCGCTACAGCAGCAGATCAGCAGCTATTCCGAGCAGTTCGAACCGGCCTTCGCACGGCTTAATCTGCCGGCCCACAACAACAAAGTGCGCCATGCCCCTCTCGACATCGCATTTCATCGCACTGCGAGAGCGGCAACCGTTACCGCAATGGATGACGAGACACTGATATGGCGCTGCGGGGTCGTCGCCATGGCCGTGGGTGTCATGAATTCCGATGGGCAGCCTCCCGCGGTCGGCGGAGACGGATCCTACGAACCAGTGACCATCGCTCATGGCGCCGGAGAACTGGTACTAACGGATCGGCGCCTCCTACTGCTCCTCTCGCGAGCCGATTCGATACTCGGCAACGTCAACGCCGCCAGGGGAACAGTGCTCGTGGCCACTATGCCGTTCACTCATGTGGAGAGCGTCAGCGTGGCGCGCAAGACCGGATTCACCGGAAAACAGAAAGACACGCATGCAAGCGTGGAATGTGTTTCCCACGTAGCGGCGCTGGTGTTCACTGACGTCCTGATCAAAACTGGCGAAGAGCCACAGATCCCCTCGACCGGAACCCCTTTTCAAAGTCTGGCCGATTCTGTTGTGACCGCTGCGGCGCGGGGCCGACTCGGTAACTCACCGGGCCCGGAGGAACGCGAACTCATCGAACGTGCCCTGAATGGTGAACGCACCACTGTCGACAACGAACTCGTGGCTCGACTCTCCCTGTAGGCAGGAATTTCGCCCGATTCGAGAGCAACAGACCTGCCCAGAGAGGATCCAGCCACCATGACCGAACCCGTCTCCACCACGCTTCTGGTAGCAATCGCAGCGGGAGTTGTCCGTGCCATGGCATCAGACGCATGGTCCACGACTCGGCATCGGATCGCCCGGATTCTCGGTCGAGGGGACGAATCACAGGAAAGGCGTCTCCTCGCACAACTCGACGACCATCGCAGTCGCATCATGGCCCTGCCGATCTCTCAACGCGAGTTTGCCGTACGTGAAATCCAAGCTCACTGGAACGGGGTTCTCAGCGCGCTCTCCAGTGCCCCCGACGCCGAGGCCACGCTCCTACGTCTCCAGAGCGCTCTTCCGGCTGCACCTGTCAGAACGAGCGCCGGCGAAGACTACAGAGCGCAGGCCGATCACGGCGGCATGGTCAGCCAAGGCAACCAGAACTCTCACCAGGTGGGCGGGCAAGGCAACACCGTGGCGGGTCGCGACATCAGCGACAGTCATGACAGTCGCAAGACCAAGGTCTCGTTCGGGGGCGTCGTCGTGGCGCTCATAGCGATCGTCGCGCTCATCTGGGGTGGCGCAAAAGTCGTCAACCAGATCACCTCGGATGACGGCAATGCGCCCGGCAACCTGACCGCCACCTCCACCTGCCGTCAATGGCTTCTTGCCGATCCCACGACGCAGAGGCAGTCCGCGATCGACATCGCCCTGCAGGCCGGCAACACGGAGGCTGCCCGGGACGTGTTCATCATGGAGAACACGCAATACACATGCGGCAACAGCCCGGATGCCACGCTGGGTAATGTCTTCAAACTGAGGCAGTAGGCGCGGTGGCGTACTCATGCGGCGACCGTCGATGTCGGCCTCGCCCAGGCCGGACGCTACGACACCACGCACACTCGACTGCGGCAAGCAGGTCAAGTGCGGGTCGACCGAGAAGAAGACCAAGAAGCGCTAGCCGCACGATGTGGCGCGGTTCTCCGACGAGGAGTTCGGGGCCTGGTGACGACTCTCAGGCCCCTCCCAGCCTCGGCCTGATCTTCGGCGACAACGCCCTCCAGCGCCTGCTCGACCAGTTCGCCTCCCACAGCCAGGCGGGCTGCCCCGCCGCGCTCAGTAGCGGTGGCCGGGCCAGTGCGGGTCCTCCCAGCGATCCGGACCGGTGACCCCGAGCAGCCGTATCCGGTGGAGCAGTTCCTCGGATACGCCGAGGGCGCGCAGCCGGGTTGGAGCGTGGCGGACCAGCCAGACAGTCAGCTCGGCGCGCATCTCGTCGCCGTTCTCCCAAGCGAACCAGGGCAGTTGGTCACCGAGCAGGTCGTACTCCCACTGGGCCGCCGCCTCGGCCAGGTGCTGGTCGGCCGCGGGGCCGGTCAGTGTTCCCAGGTGTGGAGCCACGGGCTCAGCGTGCCCGATGCCTCGGCGCTCAGGATGAGGACCTCGTACGCGGGTACGGCGGGATCCGGATCGGTGAGCGTGTGCGCCCACCAGGCGTGCAGGAATTCCTCGACTGCCGCGGCCTGCCCGGCCGGCCACCGCTGCCAGTGGCCGAGAGCGAACGAAAGCCCGACCGTCTCGAAGCCGAAGAGGGGCTCGATGTGGCCTTTGACGAGGGCCGTGGCGAACTGGGGCAGGATCCGGCGCAGGACG
This sequence comes from Streptomyces sp. NBC_01537, assembly GCF_045040445.1. Lineage (NCBI taxonomy): Bacteria > Bacillati > Actinomycetota > Actinomycetes > Kitasatosporales > Streptomycetaceae > Streptomyces > Streptomyces sp. NBC_01537. The sequence continues at coordinate 5,068,218 of NZ_CP109392.1, forward strand.
GATGCGTGATCGCTCCAGTCGATGGCCTCCCATGTGCGCCGCAGGAGGTCGGGGTCCAGCTCCGTGTCCGCCACCTTGAGCTGGGCAAGATCCTCCGCGCTGCCCCAGTGGCAGTCGCAGTTGTGCTCGTCGGGGTGGGCGGTCATCCCCCGGAAGGTGGCTGCCAGGCCATCCAGCGCGGCGTCGAGGCGAAGTCGGGCCCGGGACCGGTCGAGGTTCATCATGGACGTTCGCCTTCGAGGACTCCGGGAGTTCGCGCCGCCCGAAGAACGACAACTTACCGGGGCGGGCCGGGCGTCGCTGCGAGGCGTTCCAGGAGGAGACCTTCCCGGGTCGACCAGGGGCAGATTTCCACGCTCTTGGCTTGGCAGGCTTCCATCAGGGCTTCGGCGACCAGTGCTCCGGCGAGGGACTGACCGGCGCGGTGGCGGGAGATGCCCGGCAGACGGCCGCGGCCTGCGGAACCCTTCCCGGCCAGGACGGCCACCGAGGCCCGTACGTCGGCCAGTGTCAGCCGCTGCGGGGTGCGTGAGCTGCGGCTGCGGGCGGCGGTGGCGTAGCGGGCGAGTTGGGTGAAGGTCTTGGAACACGCCACCGCGCGCCCGCCCGGCTCGAGTCGGGGGAGGTCGGGGACCGCGCTCAAGTAGTCGCGCAGGTGTTGGCGGACCTCGGCAAGCCGTCGTTTCGAGGACAGCGCCTCGCTCAGCTTCCAGTCGCGGGTGATGGTGCGGGCACCCAGCGGAAGCGACAGCACTGCTTCCGGCTGCTCTGACGTGCCGGCAGCGATCTCCACGGTGCCGCCGCCGATGTCCAGCACCAGCAGCGCGCCGGCCTGCTCGCCCGCCCACCGGCGGGCGGCCACATAGGCCAGCCGGGCCTCCTCCTCGCCCGACAGCACTCGCAACCGGGTGCCCGTGACCCTGGCCACCTGGGCAAGGATCTCCTCACGGTTCGGCGCGTCCCGGATCACCGAGGTGGCAAACGCGTACACCTCCGGCAACGGCTCCCGGCCCCCGGCCAGTGTCTCGGCCACGGCCTCCTGCACGCTGCGCACACCGGACTTGCCCAGCCGGCCCTTCGCGTCCAGGGTCTCGTGCAGGTGCAGCCGCACCTTGCGGGACAGCACCGGTTCCATGTCGCCCCCGTGGCGCCGCTGCGCCACGGTGAGCAATGCGCTGTGGCATCCGACGTCAAGCACGCCCGCCAGTCGTACCCTGCGTCCCTGCCGCACCGTAGGGAACCTCCGCGTCCTCATCGATCGATAGGTCTTCGAACTCTCCATTGTCCCGTGGCTGACCGCGGCGGCGCGACATTATCCTCGTCACCCTCGCCCGGCTCTGATCCCTCGCTACTCGGGCAGGGGGCGGTCGTGGACGACGTTCTTCATGACCAGGGTGGAGTTGAGGCGCTGGACGCCGGGGAGGGTGGCCAGTTGCTCGTCGTAGAACTGCTGGAAGGCCGCGAGGTCGGCGGTGGCGACGCGTAGCAGGTAGTCGGGATCGCCGAAGAGGCGCTGGGCCTGGATGACTTGCGGGACGGCGGCCACGGCGTCCTCGAAGGCGGCGACGGTGTCGCGGTCCTCCCAGCGCATGGTGACGAAGACCAGGGCCTCGAAGTTCAGGCCGACGGCAGCCGGGTCCACGACGGCGCGGTAACCGCGGATCGCTCCCGTCCGTTCGAGGTCGCGCAGGCGCCGGTGGCAGGGCGAGACGCTCAGCTGTACGCGGGCGGCGAGCTCGGTCACCGTCAGACGGCCGTCCAGCTGCAGCTCGGTAAGAATCTTCCGGTCCAGGGCATCCATGGGGAAGATTCTCCCCCAAAGGGCGCGATCATGAGGTAAATATGGAAACACTTTCGGGCATATCGAGCCTAATCTTCCCTCTCAAGACAAGGAATGCGAGAGGGATCGATCCATGGACACGACGACGCTGGCGGCTTTCCTGGCAGTGGATCTGCTGCTGGTGTTCACTCCGGGTGCGGACTGGGCCTATGCGATCGCGGCGGGACTGAGGGACCGGTCGGTCGTCCCCGCGGTCGCCGGGCTGATCGCCGGATACGCCGGGTACACCCTGCTCGCCGTGGCAGGCCTGGTGGTGCTCGTCGCGAGCTCGGCGAGCCTGCTCACCGCACTGACCGTCCTCGGGGCCGTCTACCTGATGTGGCTCGGCTGGGGCGTGCTGACGCGGCCGGCCGGCTTGACCGCGTCCACGCAGGCCATGGCCTCCTCGCGCCTGCGGGTGATGCTGAAAGGCGCCGGGATCAGCGGGCTGAACCCCAAGGCGCTGCTGCTGTACTTCTCGCTGTTCCCGCAGTTCATCGACCCTGCGGCGGGCTGGTCCGTCGCCGCGCAGACCGGACTGCTCGGCACACTGCACATGGCCGCCTGCGCTGCCGTCTACCTCACCGTCGGTGTCCTCGCCCGCACTGTGCTGAGGACCCGGCCCTCAGTGGCCCGCGCGGTCACCCGCGCCTCCGGTGCCATGATGATTGTCATCGGGGGGCTCCTGCTGGTGGAACGCCTGGCGTGAAGCCTGCTGAAGGACCGTCGGGTGAACCGCATCAATCTGCGCCAGGAGGTGCGCTTGGCGGCTCGGGCGAGCCCAGCCGCCGTGCCACTGCGGGTTCGCGTGCGATGACCGCGCCTGCGGTGATGCACAGGGTCACGACCGCGCACAGCACGATGAGCCACGACAGCAGGGTGAAGACCGCGCCCAGCGATCCGTACGTGTCGAGGCTGTGGTTGAGGGCCCTGGGCATGTACAGCTTCGCGGTCGAAGTGAGGACGCTCAGGGCTGCTCCCGTCAGGAGGGCACCGGGCAGCAGCGGCAGCCATGGCACGCGGCCGGTCAGGAGCAGGTGCTGGGTCCACCACCACATGCCGACCTGGGCGATCAGCAGGAGCGGCACGCCGAGCCACAGTCCGTGGCCGAAGCCGCTGCGCAGGACGCCCTGCAGTCCGATCATGACCAGCCACGCCAGCAGCCAGGCGAGCCAACGCCACGCGGCCACCCTCGCGCCCACCCGGGGAAGGCCCCAGGCGCGGTCGCAGAGCCGTTGCATGGCGCGACTGCACGCGGTGGCCGAGATCAGCACCATCAGCACGCTGACGATGCCCGTGGTCTGGCGCAGCTCGGAGGTGTCCCCCTGGTAGACCTTCTTGAACTGGGCGTCGGCGCTTCCGGTCAGTCCGAAGACGTTGTGCACGGAGTCCACGAAGTGGTCGCGCACTGACTGAGGGGCCACGGAGGCCACCACGAAGAGCAGCGGCACCACGGTGAGGAACACCTGAGCGGCCAGCCGGGTCGCGGAGTCCAGCGGATTCACCGAGATCAGGTGCGACGTGAGACGTGTGATCACCGGAAGCCGTGTCTCGGCCCGGGCACGCACTGCGAGCAGCCGGGCCCGGACGGAGTCGCCCCGCCGGCGCCGCCGCTGCGCGCGTGCCTGCGAGCGTGGGCGATCCGGTCCGGGTGCCTTGCCTGGCTGCATGCTGCCAGGGTGCAGTCGCGACGGTCCCGAGGCCTGTGACGCGCGCGTGGCGGGGGCCGTACGGGTGACGGCGCATGAGTGCCTGATGTACGCCGAGCGTGACTTGGCCGACATCGAGGGACGAGACTGATGTCATGGAATTCGCGTTCGCCGGCCAGGTGATCGAATGGCGCGGGCCGTCGCCGTACTACTTCGTCCCCGTGCCGGACGAGGAGTCCGCCGGTATCCGCGAGGTGGCCGCGATGGCCACGTACGGCTGGGGCGTGATCCCGGTCGAGGCCCGGATCGGCGAGGTCGTCTTCGAGACGTCGCTCTTTCCGAAGGACGGCGGTTACCTGCTGCCGGTCAAGGCCGCTGTGCGCAAGCCGCAGGGTCTCTCGGTCGGTGACGATGTGACCGTGGAGATGACCGTCCGCTTCTAGCAACTCGCTGTTCAAGCCGTCGGATTGACAAACTGGCTGGCGGAAGCGATCGGTCTGTCCGACGCACCTCCGTGCGCCCCTTGGCCGGCGACTACTCGTCAGAGGTCCCGGGAAAGTCTTTGGACGCGGGGCGGGAGGTACAGAAACCGCCTGGCCGTGTTCGAGGTTCTCTCGACGACTTGTGAGGTCAGTTTGCTCATCCCAGCCATGCGCACCGGTCCCGTCGGCCCGAGGACGGTGAACTGAGAAGGATGGCATCCAGCATCCCGTACGGGCCGACCGGCCTGGGGACGGCCGGTCTGCGCGTCACCGGGGCGGCGCCCCCGGAGCCGGAGCGGGAGCGGCGGCAGGAGCAGCAGCGCAGTGGTGAGCAGCCGGTGCGGCCCATCCCGGGGATCCACTTCCGGGCGGCGGTGCAGCCGGATCCGGCGCTGGTGGCGGAGGTGGACCGCAGGACCAGGCAGTGGGCCATGGAGCTGAGCCTGATTCCGCCGGAGTGGGAGGACCAGTTCGAGGGGTTCGGCTTCGGGCGTTCCGTCTGCCTGGCGCACCCCGATCACGCCGATGTGGAGCGCCTGGTGGTCGCCGCCCGGCTGCTCGTGGCGGAGAACGCGGTGGACGACTGCTACTGCGAGGACCACGGCGGCTCGCCCGAGGGGCTGGGCGCGCGCCTGGCGATCGCCCACTCCGCGCTCGACCCGCTCCAGGCGACCCCGGAGTACGAGGCGCAGTGGCGCGAAGGCGTGGCCGCGGACGCGCCGTTGCGGGCGTACCGGTCCGCCATGGAGTACGCCGTGCGGTGGGCCGCGCCCGCGCAGGCCGACCGGCTCCGCCATGACCTGGCCCGGCTGCACCTCGGCTATCTGGCGGAGGCCGCATGGAGCCTGGACGAGGTGACCCCGCCCGTCTGGGAGTACCTGGTGATGCGGCAGTTCAACAACTTCCGGCCCTGCCTGACCCTCACCGATCTGGTCGCGGGCTACGAGCTGCCGGCGCCGCTGCAGGCCCTTCCGGCCGTGCAGCGTCTGAACGCCCTCGCCGGCAACGCCGCCACCCTGGTCAACGACCTGTACTCGTACACCAAGGAGCAGCGCTCCGAGCGCCCGCACCTCAACCTGCCAGTCGTCCTCGCCCGCCGCGACGCGCTGCCCGAGCGCGAGGCGTATCTCAAGGCCGTCGAGATCCACAACGCGATCATGCGCCTGTTCGAGATCGAGAGCGAACAGTTGCGCGCCCGGTTGCCGGACCCCGTGCTGGCCCGCTATCTGACCGGCCTGGCCGCTTGGGTGTCCGGCAACCACGAGTGGCACTGCACCAACACCCATCGCTACACCCTTCCCGACTTCTGGACCCAGGAGAACGCCGCATGACCACCTCGACCAGCCCCAATCACATCCGCAGCCCGTACCAGAACGACATCGCCCGCTACTGGAACGACGAGGAGCGTCCCGTCAACCTGCGGCTGGGGGCGGTGGACGGCCTCTACCACCACCACTACGGCGTCGGTGACGTGAACTGGAGCGTCCTGGACGCCGCCGCGGCCGACCGGGACCAGGCGATCATCGACGAACTGCACCGCCTGGAGACCGCCCAGGCGGAACTCCTGATCGACAGCCTGGGTTACGTAGCCCCGGAGGAGCGGATCCTCGACGCCGGATGCGGCCGCGGCGGCACCTCACTGCTCGCCCACGCCCGCTTCGGCTGCCACGTCGACGGCGTCACGCTCTCGAGCAAACAGGCCGCCTTCGCCAACGAGCAGGCCAGGCTGGGCGGTGTGGCCGACCGCGTGGCCTTCCACACCGGCAACATGCTGGACACCGGCTTCACCCAGGGCGCCTACCAGGCCGCCTGGAACAACGAGTCCACCATGTACGTGGACCTCATGGACCTGTTCGGCGCCCACGCGCAGCTCCTCAAGCGGGGCGGCCGCTATGTCACCGTCACCGGTTGCTACAACGAGGTCTACGGCCAGCCGAGCAAGGCCGTCTCCACGATCAACGCGCACTACGAGTGCAACATCCACGGGCGCAGCGAGTACTTCCGGGCCATGGCCGCCAACCGCCTCACCCCTGTCGAGGTCCGCGACCTGACCCCGCAGACCATCCCGTACTGGGAACTGCGCGCCCAGTCCTCGGTCGCCACGGGCATCGAGGAGGCGTTCCTCTCCTCCTACCGGGACGGTTCCTTCCAGTACCTGCTGATCGCCGCCGACCGGATCTGACCGGATCTGAAAGTTGACGCATGCACGACTCTCCCTGGCTGTCGTACACGATCGGTACGATTGAGGACATCAGCCGGCCCTGCCGGGGGGAGAATCGGCGGGGCCTCTTTCATTGTGGGGGGTCCACATGCACATGCACATTCGCGCTCCAGGCGTTCCTTTCCTGGGCGCCCTGACTCTGGCTCTGGCATCCTCGCTGGCTCTTCCGGCCGGCGCGCAGGCCGCTCCGGCGGATGCCACCGAGAGCAACGCGGTCTTCTCGCGTGTCGTCGTCAACAGCGGCAACAGCATCGTCCTGGGTCTGACCACCAAGAAGACGGTCACCATCACCTGGACGGTGACCGACCCCGAGGGAGTCGCGGCCTCCTGGGCCTATCTCTGGCACGGACCCAACATCGACGACGCGGACGGCGCGCTGCCGCGGGGCTTCCCGCAGGGCACCTGCATCGTGTCGTCCACAGATCCCACCACGTCCGACTGCAAGGTGAGTTTCACCATCGACGCCGCCCGCGACATGGACGACAGCGATCTCGCCGGTAACTGGAACGTGCTCACCTCGGCGCAGGACAAGACCGACGACTGGACGGACGTCGATGCCGCCAGGGTGGTGAGGATCGCCCGTGCCTCCAGGCTGACGGTCAACGCGGCACCCGAGCCGGTCAAGAAGGGGAGGACCATCACCGTCACCGGCAAGCTGACCCGCGCCAACTGGGACACCAACAGCTACACGGCCTACCGCGGCCGGTCGGTGGACCTGCAGTTCCGCAAGAAGGGCAGTAACACCTACACCACACTGGAGACCATAGTCAGCGGCACCGGTGGCGCTCTGAAGACCACCACCAAGGCCAAGCAGGACGGCTACTACCGCTTCGTCTTCGATGGCAGCGGCACCACCGGCTCCTCGAAGGCGACCGGCGACTTCGTCGACGTCAGGTAGCAGCGGCGTCAGTGGGAGGTGTGGGGCCGGGATCCAGGAATTCGCGGATCGCCAGGGCCACCAGCACGATCACGGTGGTCCACACCACGACCCCCGTGGTCGGGTAGTTCCAGGTGAAAAGGACGATCGCGGCGACTGCCAGGATCGCGGCCCCGATCCACCTCTTGAAGCGGTGCACGAACCGCCCGACCGCGCCGAGGGCGAGCCCGGCCGAGACCGCCACGTCGCGCAGGGCGCCGATGCCCCGGCTGCAGCCCTTGCGGGTCAGGACGGCGATCCGGGACGGGCCGGTGAGGAAGGCGCCGATGGCGGTGAGGAGGGCGACGGCGGCGATCGCCCGCACACCGGCCCGCAGGAACTTGATCAGCGCGTCGTAGATCGCCCCTGCGGCGGCCTCGGAGGTGCCGGGAGGCAGATGGTTGAGGTAGATGTCGCGGGCGACGGTGAGCGCGATGCCGAGAAACAGCATGGCGAGGAAGATCGCGAGCCCGGCCCCGATCAGCGCGTGGCGGTGGTTGAACGCCACGTACACTCCGGCGGCGGCGATCAGCACGGCGATGATCGGCAGCCAGCTGCCGATGATCTGGAGCACTCTCAGATAGGTCTTGATCTTGCCGATGTCCTTCGACGCGAACACCACGAAGTCCGTGTGGACGGCCGGGATCTTCGCGGCGAGCCCGAAGCCGGCGCTGACCAGCTTGTCCTTGACGTTGGCCACGATCGGTCCCAGGTCGATGGTGACCTGGTTGTTCTTCAGCGAGACCGTGCTGTCGGCCTCACCTGTCAGGGCGTTGTCCAGGGCTGTGTGAACCCTGCGGTTGGCATTCACCCAGACCGTCTCGAAGGCCTGGCTGGTGACCACCCGTTCCACCGCGCTGTTGACCAGCTGCTTCAGACCGTTCGAGATCGGCTTGTCCAGGTTGCCGAGCAGCTGGGCGGCCCGTGGCGGGACACCTTTCTCCGCCACCGCGTCCGTCAGCTGTTTGACCAGCGCGTCCACGTCCAGCTGTGCCAGTACAGCGGCCGTGACCCGGTTGGTGACCGCCTGCTGCACATCGGGATTGCTCGCCAGTGGCCCGACGGTGGCGACATAGCGGCCGGTGTCCCGCACGATGCTGTTCGCCCAGACCGCGACGACGGCCAGCAGCGACAGCAGCGCGGCGAAGAGGATCAGCAGGACGGAGCCCAGGGAGCGGAACCGGTGGTGCCGGGCCACCTGCGGCGGTCCGGCGGTTTCCAGGGCGCTCACCCGGTGCCGCAGTTCGTCCAGTTCGCTGCGTTCCCGGGCTGATAGCTGCTCGTCGCCGCTGTCGCTCATAGCCACAAGCAGATCCGCGCGGCGCGGTTCACGCGATCCGGGTGGGCCGGTCGGGTGAACCGCGTTGACCAGCCGTTCTCAGCGCTGGACCGCGTCGAGCGCGTCGTTCAGGGTCGTGGCGGCCATGATGAGGGAGAGGTGGGTGAAGGCCTGCGGGAAGTTGCCGAGCTGCTCGCCGCTGGGGCCGATCTCCTCGGCGAACAGGCCGACGTGGTTCGCGTAGGTGTGCATCTTCTCGAAGGTGTAGCGGGCCTGCTCCAGCCGCCCCGCTCGCGCGAGGGCGTCGACGTAGAGAAACGTGCAGAGGCTGAAGGTGCCCTCCGAGCCGCGCAGCCCGTCCGGGGAGGCCTCGGGGTCGTAGCGGTAGACGAGGCTGTCGGACACCAGGACGCGGTCCATGGCGTCGAGGGTGGACAGCCAGCCGGGACTCTTGGCGGCGATGAATCCGACCCGGGGGACGAGCAGCAGCGAGGCGTCCAGGACGTGGCCGTCGTAGTGCTGGACCAGTGCCTGTTCCTTGTCGCTCCAGCCGCGGGTCATGACCTGTTCGAGGATGTCGTCGCGGGCCTTGGTCCAGCGCTGGGTGTCGGCCGGCCTGCTGAAGTGGTACGCCAGCTTCAGGCCGCGGTCGAAGGCGGCCCAGCACATGACCCGGCTGTACGTGAAGTCCTTGCGTCCGCCCCGGGTCTCCCAGATGCCCTCGTCGGGCCGGTCCCAGGAGTCGGCGAGCCAGTCCAGGGTCCGGGCGAGGCCCTTCCAGCCGTGGTAGCCGGCCTGCTGGCCGACCTCGCGGCCCTCGGCGAGGGCGTAGAGGGCCTCACCGTAGATGTCGAGTTGCAGCTGGTCGGAGGCGGCGTTGCCGACCCGGACGGGGGAGGAACCGCGGTAGCCCTCGAAGTGGTCCAGGATCTCCTCCGTCAGATGCGGGTCGCCGTCGACCCGGTACATGATCTGGAGGGGTTCGCCGTCCGGGCCCTCGTGGGCCTGCATCCGGTCGCCGAGCCAGTGGGTGAAGCGGGTCGCCTCCTCAACGAAACCGAGGTCGAGCAGCGCCCGCACCGACAGGGCCCCGTCGCGCACCCAGGTGTACCGGTAGTCCCAGTTGCGCTCGCCGCCGACCTGCTCGGGCAGGCCCATGGTGGCCGCGGCGACCGGCGCGCCGCTGGGCGCGTAGGTGAGGAGCTTGAGGGTGATGGCGGAGCGGTGCACCATGTCCTGCCAGCGGCCGTGGTAGCGCGACATGCGCACCCAGCGCTGCCAGAAGTCGCCGACCGCCACGAGCTGTTCGTCGGCGCGCTCGACGGTGGGCGGCTGCGGAGCCTGCCCGCCCGGTGCGCAGATGGTGAACACCGCGACGGCTGATTCGCCGGCGTTGAGCGTGACCGTGCCCCTGACGTCCTGGCCGTCCCGTTCGAGGGGGAAGGTGCTCTGCAGGTAGGCGGTGGTGTCCGGGGCCCGGAATTCCGCCGTGTCACCCCTGACGTCGAGTTCGTGCACGGCCCGCGCGTAGTCGAAGCGCGGCCGGCATTCGAGGTTGAAGCGCACGGTGCCGCGCACCGCCCGTACGACACGCACCAGGCTGTGCCGGTCGCTCGGCGTCAGGCCCTCGTGGACCGGCATGTGGTCGGCGATCTCGCCGACTCCGTCGGGGGACATGAACCGGGTCACCACGATGGCGGTGTCCGGGTAGTAGAGCTGCCGCCAGGTCCCCTCCGGGTGATCGGGCGCGAGGAGGAAGTATCCGCCGCCGTCGTGGTCCAGCAGCGAGGCGAAGATGCTGGGCGAGTCGAACCGGGGCGCCGCGAACCAGTCGATGACGCCCTGGGACGAGACCAGAGCCGCCGTCTGCAGATCCCCGATGAGTCCGTGGTCCTCGATCGCCGGGTAGCGGTCCATGGCTGTTCCTCCTCGGACCGCCGCTGGTGCGGTCATTGCAGGCGCTCCGCGATGTGGTCGCCCACGCGCAGGGCGTTGGCGATGGCGGTCAGGGACGGGTTCACCGCCCCGATGCTCGGGAAGAAACTCGTGTCGACGACATAGAGGTTGTCGAGGTCGTGGGCCTTGCAGTTGACGTCGAGCGCGGAGCTTGACGGGTCCTGGCCGAAGCGGACGGTGCCCGCCTGGTGGGCGGTGGCGCCGATCGGCATGCCCTTGTGCAGGTAGATGCTGTGGGACAGCAGATGGTCCTCGTGCATGCCGAGGTGGCCGAGCATGCCCTGCAGTTTGTGCCGCAGCCGCTTCAGCCCGGCGGTGTTGTTCTTCTCGTCCAGGGCCAGATGGACGCCGCCGTCCCCGTCGAGGGTGACGCGGTTGCCCGGGTCCGGCAGGTCCTCCCCGCACAGCCAGAAGTCGACCGCGTGGTGGGCGAGCACCTCGAAGGGCATGTCGGGGGTGACGGCGCCGGCCCAGCGGGGTGCTTCGCCGTGGATCTGATCGGCGTCGGACTTGCCGAGCATCTGGATGCCGCCGAGGGGGAAGTCCCAGTCGTCGGAGCCCAGATACCAGTCGTGCAGCGCCAGCGTCTTCTGGAACCTGGTGTCGTTCGGCTCCTTGGACACCGCCATCAGGGCCAGGTTGTTGTGCCGCATGTAGTGCCGGCCCACCACGTCCGAGCTGTTGGCGAGGCCTCGCGGGTGCCGGTCGTCGGCCGAACGCAGCAGCAGGACGGCCGAGTTCACCGCCCCGCAGGCCACGACCACGATGTCGGCGGAGAACCGGGCGGTCGAGCCGTCGCCCAGCTCCGCGACGACCGAGGTGACGCTCCGGCCGGTGGCGTCCGTGTCGAGGCGCCGTACGTCGGCGTTGGTGACCAGCTCTACGTTGGGGTGTTCGAGGGCGGGGTCGACGCAGATGACCTGGGCGTCGGACTTGGCGCCGACCAGGCAGGGGAAGCCGTCGACGCGGTCGCAGCGGATGCAGACGCTGCTGTGCGTGGCCCGGCCCCGGTCGTCCTGGGTGAGGTTCACCCCGATCGGGAGGTGGAAGGGGTGCAGCCCCCGCTTCTCCAGGTCGTGGCTCAGCTGCTGGATCCGCGGCTCGTGCTGGACCGGCGGATACGCGTACTGGGCGCTGGTCGGCCCCCCGGTGGGGTCCTCGCCGTGGCGGCCGTGCACGAGGTAGAGGTGCTCGGCCTGCGTGTAGTACGGCTCCAGGTCGTCGTAACTCAGCGGCCAGGCGGGGGAGACACCGTCGTGGTGGCGCAGCTCGCCGAAGTCCTCGGGGCGCATACGGAAGAGCGCGGCGCCGTAGAACTTGGTGTTTCCGCCGACGTAGTAGTTGACCTCGGGCGGAAATGGGTCTCCGTGCTTGTCGTACCAGAATTCCGGAGCGCGGTATTTCCCTTTGACGAAGACCGCGGTGGAGTCCCAGTTGTCGCGTTCGCGGGGCAGATAGTCACCGCGTTCGAGAAGGAGAATCCGTTTCCCTGTGGGGGCCAGGCGGTGTGCGAGTGTGCCGCCGCCGGCACCTGTGCCGATGATGATGACGTCGTAGTTCTGCGCGTCTGCCATTCCGGCCACCGTCCTCGGAGCAGGCGAGTCCCGCCTTTCCAACGTAGCTCCGGAGGATGTTCGCGGCGACTCGGGCCGGTCACAGGATCGCGAGGGGATTGACGGGGGAACCCGTGGCCGCGGGCAGCCGAAGGGGCGCGATCACGCACAGGAACGACCAGCGTCCTTCCCGCGCGCAGAGCGGGGCGAGGTCATCCAGCCGCAGGTAGTCGAGCAGGTGCAGTCCCATCGCGTGGACGGCGAGCACATGCACCGGGAAGGCGACCTCCCGCGTCGCGCTGGGTGCGGTGTCGTTGTTGCCGTCGCTGCCGAGCACGGCCACCTGACGCTCGGCCAGGAACTCCATGGCGGCCGGATGGAGCCCGGCCCGCGCGCCGGCCGTGTCCCATGGGCCGAGCTCCTCGCGGCGCCGCCGGTGACCGACCCGTACCAGCAGGATGTCGCCGCGCCCGACCCGCAGCCCCTGCCGTGCCTCGGCGGCGGCCAGATCCTCGGCGGTGACATGGGATCCCGGTTCGAGCCAGGGGACGCCGTGCAGCCTCGGGATGTCCAGGAGCACGCCACGGCCCACGATGCCGTCGCGGGCCAGGTCGATGGACAGGGCGCTCGCTCCGTCCGGGGACAGGGCGTCCGCCGCCGGTACGCCGCCGTGCAGGGTGCCCTCGTAGATGACATGGCAGAGCGCGTCGATATGGCTGTCGACGTCCCCGTGGACGTTCATGGCGAAGCGGTCCCGGGCGAACGCCAGGCCGCTCGCCGGCGGGTCGCCGGTGGGGGCGGTGAGCCGGTGCTCGGCCGGTTCGGCGTTGTCCGGTGCGGCCCGGGTGTCCACGGGGGCGGCGAGCGAGACCGTACGGCCGGAGCGGACCTCGCGGACGGCCGCCAGCACCTGTTCGTGCGTGATGGTGTCCAGAGCTCCCCGGGGCGCGGTGCCGCCGGGGGCTGACTTGCGCAGATGGCGGTAGAGCGTGCGGAACTCCGCCCCGCTCATCGCCTCGGGTGTCCGCATGTCCCCACCATCCGGCAAGCGGGCCGCTCCCGCCTGTCCGAGTTGCCCGGCCCCAGGACTGCCGGGTTAATGAGTACGACCTTTCCGGGCCGGACTCACACGCGGAGACTCGGTTGGACATGATGCACGTCCGGGCGGTGAGCCCGCCGGACCTGACAGGCCGCGTCATGGCTCTGCTGACCGCCGAGCCGTGCGTCCTGAACCTCGTCCTGCTGCCCGGCACCGTACGCAACCCCGACGGCGACGCAATCGAGTGCGACGTCCTGACCGGTGCCGCCAACGAGGTGCTGCGGGGCCTGCGCGACCTCGGACTGGAACGCCGCGGGTCGATCGTCCTCGACCCGGTCGACACCGCCTTCTCCGAACCGGCGGCCAGAGCGGGCGCCGAGGAGCTCGGGGCCGGGCTGCGCGCGCCGGTGTGGGAGCAGGTTGAGGCCCGGATCCGGGCGGAGGGCCGGTATCCCCCGAGCTTCTACCTCTTCCTGGTCATCGCCGGGCTCATCGGTGCGGTCGGCATCATCACCAACTCCCAGATCCTCATCGTCGCGGCCATGGTGGTCGGCCCGGAGTACGGAGCCATCACCAGCGTCGCCCTGGGCATCGACCACCACTCCCGGCCCCCAATCCGGCAGGGCCTCACGGCACTGCTCGTGGGCTTCGCGCTGGCGGTGGCCGCCACCCTGCTGTTCGGGCTGCTCGTCCGGGGCTTCGATCTTCAGCCGGAGGCCTTCGAGCGGGGGATCAGACCGGTGTCGAACCTGATCAACACCCCCAACTTCTTCTCGGTCGTGGTGGCCTTCCTCGCCGGGGTCGTCGGGATCGTCTCCCTCACCGAGGCCCGCACCAGCGCGCTGCTCGGCGTCTTCATCTCGGTCACCACCATTCCGGCGGGGGCCGACATCGGGGTCTCGTGCGCGTTCGCCAGCTGGGACGAGGCCTGGGGGTCGCTGCTCCAGCTGCTGCTCAACATCGTCGTACTGATCGTGGTCGGGACCGGCACGCTCAAGTGCCAGCGGGCGATCTGGCGGCGCGTCAGCGACCGCCGGCACCGCGGTGCGGTCCTGGGCGCCTGATTCCTCAGCGGGCGAAGCGCGCCACCGCGTCACGCGCCCGGTCGACGGTGACCGTGAGGCCGGCCGTCGCGTCGACGGTCGCGCCGGGCTCGTCCGGTTCCAGCGGCTCCAGGGTCTCGAACTGCGAGTCGACCAGCCGGGCGGGCATGAAGTGGCCGGTACGCCCGGAGACCCGGGCATTGGCGGTGTCGCGGTCCAGGGCCAGGTACAGGCACCAGAGCCGTGGGCCGGCCGCGCGCAGTTCGTCGCGGTACGCCCGCTTGAGGGCCGAGCAGGCGACGACCAGCCCCTGGCCGGCCCGGTCGGACTGCCTGATCCGGTCCGCGAGGGCACGCAGCCAGGGCTCGCGATCGGCGTCGTCCAGGGGAAGGCCGGCGGTCATCTTGGCGACGTTCGCGGCGGGATGGAAGTCATCGCCCTCCAGGAACGGCACGCCGAGTTCCTCGGCGACCGCCGCGCCGACGGTGCTCTTCCCGGCGCCCGACACTCCGAGCACCACCACGATCACCGGTTCCGTCATGGGAGGAGCGTACGGAACACCACGTTCGGCCCCCGCCAGGAGGTGCGGTTCGCCGCGGCGACCCATGGTTGGTTCATGAACCATCACCATCACCAGTCCCACCTGACGGACGACCTGGACACCCGGCTCGTCACGGCCGGAGTGGTGCTCACCGCACTCGGCACGGCGGTGGCATGTACCGGCATGGCGCTCGCGGGCTTCGCCGTACTCTCCGCCGGCCGGCGGATGATCCACCGCATGGAAGTGGCCCCGGCCCAGCACGCGGCCGTGAAATGGCGGCAGGCCAAGGAGGCGTCCCGGGCCGGAATGCAGGCCTGGCAGGACGCGTCCGCAGGCCATAACGGGTCATCGGCGAACCGGTCCTGACGATCAGGAGGGCGGACGGCTGCCGGGCTCGCGGTCGGCAGCCGTCTGCCGCAGGTCCGCCTCGGTGAGCGGCTGGAGCTCGCCTCCGGTGTCCAGGCGGTAGAGCAGGACCAGTGGCGGTCCCACGAGCACCACCGCGATGACCGTGACCAGGACCAGCCAGCGCAGCGTCGTCGACGCGCCCGCCGCCTGGTCCACGGTCAGTGAGGTGGGGATGAGATACGGCCGCTGGGCCAGCCCCCACGCGACCACGACGAGGGCGACGCTGCCGACCGCCGTGATCCTCGCCCAGCCCGTCGCGCCGCGGTACAGCAGCCCGGCGGTGGCCAGGGCGCTGACGGCGGCCACCAGGACGAGGGCCAGGCCGATGCCGCTGGTGAGGCCGTCGTAGACATAGCGCGCGTCGTCATGGGTGACGGCGAGGCCGACGACGGCCAGCACCGCGACGACGCCGAGGCTGCACCAGGCCCGCAGCCGGAAGTAGCCGACGAGGTCGGCGGCGTCGAAGCGGCGGGCGTCGGCGGTGAGGAACACGGCGCCGAGGAAGGCGGTCGCGGCGATGGTGAGCAGCCCGGCGATCACGGAGGTCCCGTTGGCCCACGCGTCGGCGGACGCCTTCGTGCCCGGCGCCACCCGGCCGCTGGCCAGGCCCCCTACGGCGGCTCCGAGGAAGAACGGCGTCAGGAGCGAGGAAACGGCGAAGACGGCGCCGTAGATCTGCCGCCGGGTCAGGCGTGTCATGGGCTTGCGCAGGGCGAAGCCCGCACCGCGCAGGACCAGTCCCACCGCGGCGAGCGCCAGGGGGAACCACATGGCCGTGAAGAGGGTCTGGAACAGGACCGGGAAGCCCGTCCACATGATCACCATGACGAAGATGAGCCAGACGTTGTTGGTCTCCCAGACCGGCTCCATCGCATGGTCGATGAGCCACCGGGGGCGCTTGCCCCGTTCGCTGCCGCCCGCGACGAGGTCCCAGAATCCGGCGCCGTAGTCCGTCCCTCCGGCGCAGGCGTAGGCGGTCACCGCGGCCAGCAGCACCCAGGCGACGACGTCCTGGATCATCGCCCTCCTCCCTTGGCGGTGTCCGCCGTGGGGGCCGCCACGACGCGGGGTCCGTACGGGGTGTCGCCTTCAGGCTGTTCGTCGGCGATCCGCCAGCGGGTGCGCATCTTCAGTACGACGGCCAGGAAGGTGCCGAAGACAGCTGCGTAGACCACCACGACGATGCCGAGCATCGCCCACAGCGATGATGCCCGGGTGTCGGTCACGGCTTCGGACACCCGCATGTTCTGGTAGACGATCCAGGGCTGCCGCCCGACCTCGGTGGTGATCCAGCCGCACTCCACGGTCAGCAGGCAGGCGGCCCCGGCGACGGCGGCACACCGGAAGAACCACGGCGAGCGCGGCAGGTCGCGGCGGCGCAGCCAGCACCAGGCGTACCAGAGGGCGAGCAGGATGAGCAGGCTGCCGATGGTCACCATGATGTCGAACGCCCAGTGGGCGATGGTGGCCTGGGTCGGCGTCGGGCGGTCGCTCGCGGGGACCGAGGTCAGGCCGGTCACCTTGGTGTCCGGGCTGAATCCGGCGAGGATCGAGTCCAGTTGGGGGATCTTGAGGCCGCCGGAGATCGTCCCGTCGGGATGCAGGCGGCCGAACATGTACTCCGGTACGTGGGTGTCGGTCTTCCAGACGATCTCGGTCGCCGCGAACTTCACCGGCTGCTTGTGGAAGACCGACCGTGCGATGGAGTCCCCGAGCATGAACTGCACGGGGGTGAGGATCGTGGCGACCGTGAACGGCACGGTGAAGCCGAGCCGGTGGTAGCGGTCCCGGCGGCCGCGCAGCCAGCCGACCGCGTACACCCCGGCCACGACATACCCTGCCGTCAGGATCACGCCCGCCACGAAGTGCCAGTACTCGGGGCCGAACATCGGCGTGAACACCGCCTGCCGCACATTGACGTGCACGGGGTTGCCGTCCGCGTCGAGGGTGAAGCCGCGCGGGGTGTTCATCCAGGAGTTCGCGGCGATGATGCCGAACGCCCCCATCAGGGCCGCCAGCGGCAGCGGCAGACCGAGCCAGAAGTGCGTCCACGGCTTCAGCCTGCGCCAGCCGTAGAGATAGATGGCGATCAGGACCGCTTCCAGGAAGAACGCCCATGCCTCGACCCCGAAGCCGAGGCCGAAGACATCGCCCCAGCGGCCCATCATGCCCGGCCACAGCAGGCCGAACTCGAAGGACAGCACGGTGCCGGTGACGATCCCGATGGCGAACTGCACGGCCATGACCGCCGACCAGCGCCGCGCCAGCTGAAGGGCGACGGCGTCGCGCCCGCGCAGCCCGCGGTAGTGCATCAGGAGCGTGATGGCGGGCAGGGCGACGCCGAAGGGCACGAGCAGGATGTGCGAGGCCAGGGTGAAGGCCATCAGCTCCCGGGCGGGCAGGAGCTGCGCCGGGGCGTCCGCCAGGAGCGCGATCTCAGCCACCGGTGGCGAACCCGGGGAACAGCGTCATGCCGCCGTCGACGTAGATCGTCGTCCCCACGACGTAGTCGAGCAGGTCGGAGGCGAGCACGGTCACCGCGTTGGCGATGTCGTCGGTGTCGCCGACGCGGCCGTACGGGACGAGCCGCAGAAGGTCGGCCTCGGCCTCGGGGGTGTCCCAGGCGCTGCGGTTGATGGGCGTACGGATCGCTCCCGGAGCCACGGCGTTCACCCGGATCCGGTGCGGGGCGAGCTCCTGCGCGAGGGTCGCCATGAGCATCTGCACGCCGCCCTTGGACGCCGCGTAGTTCACATGCCCGGCCCAGGGAATGATCTGGTGCACCGAGCTCATGCAGATGATCTTCCCGGCGGAACGTGACACCTCCGGGACCACCCCGCGGCGCATGAACTCCTTCGCCGCCTCGCGGGCGCACAGGAACTGGCCCGTCAGGTTGACGTCCAGCACCTTGCGCCACTGGTCGATGGTCATGTCGGTGATCGGGGCGTCCCGTTGGAGTCCGGCGTTCGCCACCATGATGTCGATGGTCCCGAACTCCTTGACCATGCGGTCGACCATGTCGACGACCTGGTCCTCCTGCGACACGTCACCCTCGTGCGCGTAGGCGCGGACCCCGAGGCCCTCGATCTCGCGCACCACCTCCTCGGCGGCGTCGCGCCCGGCGACGTAGTTCACGACCACATCGGCGCCGGCCCGTCCGAGGCCGATGGCGGTGGCCTTGCCGATTCCGGAGTTCGCCCCCGTCACAAGCGCCGTCTGTCCCTTGAGGATCGGAGGGAAAAGGCGCTGAGGACCGTCACTGCCGCTGGTTTCCACTGATCTCTCCCTGTGGCCCTGTGGGATGCCGACGCGGAACATCCGGGGAAATCCGCCCCCACACAAGGAAGCACCGCCTGTTCACCATCGCCCGGTGACGCGGCCGCGGCTAGCCCGTTGGAGTGCCGTCCCGGGCCGAACGGCCCAATACCCCGCTGGGTCAGGCGTTGCCGCCGACCACGGTGAAGCTCCGCCACGGAACCTGTCCGGGCACACCCGGGTCGCTCATCTGCGTCGCCAGGTAGAAGGTCTCGGTGTCCGCCAGGCTGCGGCAGTCCGGCCCGGTGTAGAGGATCAGGTCATTGAGGGTGTTGTTGGCGATGTACTTGGCACCGCTGGGCGCCAGCCGGTGGCAGCCGTCGACCGGGGGGCTGTCGATCTGCAGCACCCTGCCCTCGGTGGTGTGGTAGATCAGCGTGCCCACCGCGTTGGAATCCATGACGGAGCAGCCCGACGTGGCCAGCATCAGGAGCAGGGCGCCGGCGCGGATGCCGGGCCGCCGGAGATCGGCCATGGTGAGCGTCCTCGTCTGTGGGGAGAGCGGTGCTTCCGTCCACGCTGCCGCGACCCCGGCACGCTGTCATCCCCAGCGGGACCAGTCGGCTGAATCGGCTCATGCCGCGACGTAAGTACGGGATCGCTCAGCGGTTCGGTGACAGGACTCCCCGGAAGGTGCGCCGGTAGGCGAGCGGTGAGACGCCGATGGCGGCATGCAGGTGCTGCCGCAGCGATGTGCCGGTGGCGAAGCCGACCTGCCCGGCGATCTCGTCCACCGCGAGGTCGGTGGATTCCAGGAGGTGCCGGGCGCGGGCGACGCGCTGCTGGATCAGCCAGCGTCCGGGGCTCATGCCGACCTCTTCGTTGAAGCGGCGGGCGAAGGTGCGCAGGCTCATGCGGGCCTGCTCGGCGAGGTCCTCCAGGGGCAGCGGCTCGTGGAGGTTCTCCAGGGCCCACTGGCGGGCGGCGGCCGTTCCGTTCGCCGAGGTCTCCGGCACCGGCCGCTCGATGTACTGGGCCTGCCCTCCGTCGCGCCACGGCGGGACGACGCAGATGCGCGCCACCCGGTTGGCGACCTCGCTGCCGTGGTCACGGCGTACGAGATGCAGGCAGACGTCGACCCCGGAGGCGGCGCCGGCCGAGGTCAGCACGTCCCCGTCGTCGATGAAGAGCACGTCCGGGTCCAGCGCGACCTGCGGGTACCGGGCGCGGAAGGCGTCCGCGAGTCCCCAGTGCGTGGTGGCCGGGCGGCCGTCGAGGAGCCCGGCGGCCGCGAGGACGAAGGCGCCGGTGCAGATGGACACGATGCGCGTGCCGGGCGCCACGGACGCGAGAGCCCCGGCCACGGCGGGGGGCAGTTCCTGGGTGATGAGGGAGGGGTCGAAGGGCGGGATGACGACGGTGTCGGCTGTGCGCAGAGCCTCCGGGCCGTGCTCGACGCTGATCGAGAAGTCGGAGTTGGTGCGTACCGGGTGGCCGTCGACGGTGCAGGTCACGACCTCGTAGCGGCCGCCCGCGGAACCGAGGACCCGGTTCGCGATGCCCAGCTCGAAGGGGTACACCCCCTCCAGGGCCAGTACGACGACTCGGTGAGCGTTTCCCATGGCAGGATCCTGTCGGAAGTTGGCAATCATGCCATGGTACGCAACGGCGACGGCGACGACGCTGGACGCATGACGAACACCGCCACCATGCGCGCCATCAGCCAGGACACCCATGGAGCCCCCGAGGTGCTCCAGGAGGTCCGCGTCCCCAGGCCTGTGCCGGGCCCGAGCCAGATCCTGGTCGCCGTCCGTGCGGCCGGGGCCAACCCGACCGACTGGAAGCACCGCGCCCACGGCCTGTTCCTCGACCGCCTGCCGCTGGTCCTCGGCTGGGACGTGTCCGGAGTCGTCGAGGCCGTCGGCTTCGGCGTCACCCTCTTCAAGCCGGGCGACGAGGTCTTCGGCATGCTGCCCTACCCGTACGGGGTCGGTTCCCACGCCGAGTACGTGACCGCCACCGCCCGGGCCTTCGCCCACAAGCCCGCCGGGATCGACCACGTCCAGGCCGCCGCCCTCCCGCTCGCCGCCCTCACCGCCTACCAGGCGCTCGTCGACACCGCCGCGGTCCGGCCCGGGCAGCGGGTCCTCGTCCACGCGGCCGCCGGCGGTGTGGGTCACCTCGCCGTCCAGATCGCCAAGTCCCGTGGCGCGTACGTCATCGGCACCGCGAGCGCCCCCAAGCACGACTTCCTGCGCTCCCTAGGAGCGGACGAGGTCATCGACTACCGCGCCGCCGACTTCGCCGAGGCCGTCAGGGACATCGACGTCGTCCTGGACCCCCTCTCGGGCACCACCCGCGCCCGCTCCCTCGACGTGCTGCGGCCCGGCGGCATCCTCGTCTCCATCCTGCCGGGAAGCGACCCCGACGAGGCGTCGAAGGCCGCCGAGCGGGGCGTACGCGTCGAGACCCTGCTCGTCGAGGCCGACCACGCCGGGATGAAGGCCATCGCCGACCTCGTCGAATCCGGCGCGCTGCGCGCCCACGTCGAGGCCGCCTTCCCGCTCGCCGAGGCCGCCAAGGCCCATGCCCTCGGCGAGACCGGCCGCACCACGGGCAAGATCGTGCTGGTCGTGTGAGTGTCAGTGGCTGCTGAGCAGGCCCAGCACCTGGTCGTAGCGGCCCTCCGCTTCGGCGAAGCGGAGAAGCTTCACATTTTCGACGAGGATCTCGTCGGCGTCCGGCCGGGTTTCGAGGAGGGTCATGACCTCGGAGAGGAAGTCCTCCAGCGGCATGGCGTTCTCGGACTTCTCCTGCCCCATGAGCGCGGTGCGCACGGCGGGCGGTACGAGTTCGATCACCTGGATGCCGGTGTCCGCGAGCTGGACGCGGATGCCGCAGGTCAGTGAGTGGATCGCCGCCTTCGTGGCGCTGTAGGTCGGGGTGAGCGGCAGCGGCACGAAGGCGAGGCCGGAGGAGACGGTCATCAGTACCGCGTCCGGCTTCGTGGCGAGGAACTCGGTGAATTCGGCGATCAGGCGCAGTGGGCCGAGCAGGTTGGTGGTGACCGTGGCCTCGGCCGTGCTCAGGAAGCCGGCGGTGCGGAAGTCCTCCGGCTGCATGATCCCGGCCATGGTGATCAGCACGTTCGTCTCGGGGAAGCGCGTCCGGACCGTCTCGGCCGCGGCCGCCACGGAGACGGGGTCGGCGGTGTCGATGACGACGGACTCGATGCCGGGGTGCTCGGCGGTGATCCGGCGCAGCTGCTCCTCGCGGCGGCCGGCGACGATGACCTTGTTGCCCGCCGCGTGGAAGCGCAGGGCGAGGCCGAGGCCGATCCCCGACGTCCCGCCGGGGATGAAAATGGTGTTTCCGGAGGTCTTCATGGCCCCAGTCGACCCGACCCCGGGAAGCGGAACCAGGGCGCGCTTGTCCACTGACTGGCAGGTCGTGGATAACCGCCGGCTCGCCCCTGGATACTCGGAGTCGGAAGGGGCCGTACTCCAGCGGGAAGAGAGACCATGGACCGCTCAGAGCTCGCCGATTTCCTCCGGGTCCGCCGCGAGGCCCTGCAACCCGAGGACGTTGGGTTGCCGAGGGGTCCTCGGCGGCGGGCTCATGGTCTGCGCCGCGAGGAAGTCGCGGAGATGTCCGGCATGTCCACCGACTACTACGCCCGCCTGGAGCGGGGAAGCGGCCCGCAGCCGTCCGAGCAGATGGTCGCCGCGATCGCACGCGGGCTGCGGCTGTCCCTGGCCGAACGCGACCACCTGTTCGCGCTGGCCGGACATGCCGCACCCCGTCGGGTACTTCGCAGTGATCACGTCGGTCCGGGGCTCATGCGCATCTTCGACCGACTGCAGGACACCCCGGCGCAGATCATGGGCAGCCTCGGCGAGACGCTCGTCCAGACGAAGCTCGCCGTGGCGCTCCTCGGCGAACAGACCCACTACACCGGCCTGGCCAGGAGCAATGTCTACCGGTGGTTCACCGACCCCTCGTCGAGGCTGATCTACCCTGCTGCTGACCACCCGGCCCACGGGCGCATCTACACGGCCCAGTTGCGGCACGTGGCGACCCGGCAGGGCCCCCGTTCGCCGGCCGCGGTTCTTGCGAGCCGGCTTCTGGGGGAGAGCGAGGAGTTCGCCGCGATCTGGAACGACCACCAGGTCGGTCTGACGTACGCGGAGGAGAAGCGCTTCGTCCATCCCGAGATCGGAGAACTCACGCTCCACTGCCAGTTCCTCCTCGACCCCGACCAGGAGCATTCCCTGCTGGTCTTCACGGCGACGCCCGGCACGGACAGTTATGACAGGCTGCAGCTGCTGGCCGTCGTCGGAAGCCAGCAGCTGCCCAGCGGTGCGTCCGCTACGACTTCGCTCCGGTGACCTCGGGGACCTCGGTGACCTCGGCGGACCTGTCGGGCTCGGCCGACCCGGCGGCTGCCGGTGCCGTCGCGGCGACGGGGCGGTGGCGCGGGATGAAGGCGGCGACGACGAGGGCGAGGACCGCCGCACCGGCGCCCATGGCCATGACGACCTTGAAGCCGTTCTCCGAAGGCAGGGCGGCGGTACCGAAGTTGGTGGTCATCTGGGCGAGGATGACGCCGGCGAGGGCGCTGGCGAAGGAGGTGCCGATGGACCGCATCAGGGTGTTGAGGCTGTTGGCGGCGGCCGTCTCGGTGGCGGGGACCGCGCCCATGATGAGGGCGGGCATGGCGCCGTAGGCGAAGCCGATACCGGCGCCGATGATGCAGGAGACCAGGATGAGGTGCCAGACCTGGGACATCAGCACGATGTTGAGGGAGTAGCCGGCGGCGACGATGACGGCGCCGATCATCAGGGTGACCTTCGGGCCCTTGGTCTTGGAGATGGCGGCGGACACCGGGGCCATGGCCATCATGACCAGGCCCTGCGGGGCGAGGACCAGGCCGACGGTGAGCATGGACTTGCCGAGGCCGTAGCCGGTGGCCTGGGGCAGCTGGAGCAGCTGCGGCAGGACCAGGGACATCGCGAACATCGAGAAGCCGAAGGCCACCGAGGCGAGGTTGGTGAGGAGCACCTGGCGGCGGGCGAGGGTGCGCAGGTCCACCAGGGGCTCGGCGGTGCGCAGTTCGTAGGCGCCCCAGGCGAGGAGGACGAGGGCGGCGGTGGCGAACAGGCCGAGGGTGGTGGTGCTGGTCCAGCCCCAGTCGGAGCCCTTCGAGACGGCCAGGAGCAGGGAGATCAGTGCGGTGGACAGGCCGAGGGCGCCGATGAGGTCGAAGCGTCCGCCGGCGCGGACGGCGGACTCGGGCACGATCGTCAGGATGAGGGCGAAGGCGACAACGCCGAGGGCGGCGGAGGTCCAGAACAGGATGTGCCAGTTGAAGCGGTCGGCGACGAACGCGGCGATGGGCAGGCCCAGGGCGCCGCCCACTCCCAGCGAGGCGCCCATCAGCGCGATGGAGCTGGTGAGCCGCTCCTTGGGCAGGATGTCGCGCATGATGCTGATGCCGAGGGGCACGACGGCAGCGGCCAGGCCCTGCAGGGTCCGTCCGGCGATCATGGGGATCAGGGAGTCGCTCAGCGCGCAGACGACCGAACCGGCCACCAGCAGGACGATGCTGACCAGGAGCATGCGGCGCTTGCCGAACATGTCGCCGAGGCGGCCGACGACCGGTGTGGCGACGGAGGCGGCGAGCAGGGTGGCGGTGACCGCCCAGATGGTGTCGGACGACGAGGCGTGGAGGTACTTCGGCAGCTCCGGGACGATCGGGATGACCAGGGTCTGCATCAGTGAGACGACGATGCCGGCGAGGGCCAGCACGGCCACCACGGCGTTCGGCTTGGGGCTCGGCTTCGGCGGGGCGGAACTCCCGGCCTTGGCGGATCGGGCAAGGGCGTCGGACATGGCAGAGTCTCCGTCGGTGCGATGCGGTTTACTTGAGTTAAGCAACCATATCTCGGTTAATTGACTCACGCAAGTTAAATGTGTGTGTCGCGAGTCACCGGGCGCGGGCCGATGCTCCCCGGGCCCTCATCCCCTGATCGTCGCGGCGGCGCGCTGCAGCTCGGTGAGAACCGTCCGGACGGCCTGGCGCGCCGTGCGCTCGGGCCGGTGGAGTACGTCGATGTGGCGCCGGGCGTGCACGCCGGACAGCGGCTTGAGGACGACCGCGGGGTGCGGGCGGGTGGTCCAGCGGGGCATGAGAGCGAGGCCGCCGCCGGCCGCGACGACCTCGGCGACGACGGCGAACTCGTTGATGCGGTGCACGATGTCCAGGCGGCGGTTCGCGGCCGCGGCGATGGCGTCGATGGTGGCCATCAGCGGGAAGCCGTCGTGGACGGTGATCCAGGGGTGGCCGGCCACATCGCGCGGGAGGAGGCGCCGTTTGCCGGCGAGGGGGTGGGCGGCGGGCATCGCGACGTCGAGCGGCTCGCGCAGCAGCGTGGTGACGGACACGGTGTGCGGCCACGCGGGGGCGTGGTCGAGGCGATGGGCGAGGACCAGATCGTAGTCACGGGTGAGCCGGGGGAAGCGGTCCTGGGCGACGTCCTCGTCGGCGAGGACGAGCCGGGGACGACCGGGTGCGGAGAAGGCGGACAGCAGAAGCGGGGCGAACGCGGCGGCCGCGCTGTTGAAGGCGGCCAGGGTGACGACGGCGTCGGGCCGGCCGACGAAGTCCTCGACGGTGTGCCGGGCCCTGGCCAGCGCGGTCTCCACGTCGATCGCCGCGCCGGCCAGGGCCTGCCCGGCGGGGGTGAGAACGAGCCGTCGTCCGTCGCGCTCGGTGAGCGGGACGGGGATCGAGCGCTGGAGCAGCCGCAACTGCTGGGAGATCGCCGAGGGCGTCACGAGGAGTGCCTCGGCGACCGCGGTGACGCTTCCCAGCTCGCCGAGCTCGCGCAGGATCCGCAGCTGCCGTTCGTCCATGCTCTGAGTGTAGGAGAACTACATGGTCGGTTGAGAAGTTCCTACTGGGCTTCAGCGTCGCCGACGGGCACCGTAGGGGCTATGTCTCATACCCGCCGTACCGACCTGGTACTTCTGCTCGTCGCGATCGTCTGGGGTTCCAGCTACCTCGCGGCGAAGACAGCCACCTCCGCCCTCCCGGTCCTGGTGGTCCTGTTCGCGCGGTACGCGATATCCGCACTCGTCTGTCTTGTGCTCGTACGCCGCCCCTTCGGTTCCTTCAGCCGCGACGAGGTCCGCGCCGGCGCGCTGCTGGGTCTCACCCAGGCGGCCGTCCTGCTGCTGGAGACGTACGGCGTCGCCCACACCAGCGCCGCCAACGCGGGCCTGATCATCAGTCTGACCATCGTGCTCACCCCGCTGCTCGATCGCGTGAGCGGGAGGGGCGGGCTGCCGCCGAAGTTCTTCGCCGCCGCCGGTGTGTGCGTGGTGGCCGTCGGGCTGCTCATGGCCGGCAACGGGCTGCACGCCCCACGGACCGGCGACCTGCTCATGCTGGTCGCCGCGGTGGTGCGGGCGGGGCACGTCGCCCTCGTCGGGCGGCTCACGGCCGGGCGCGATGTGCGTCCGCTGCACCTGACGGCCGTGCAGATGGCCGTCGGCTCCGCGCTGTTCGCGGTGCCCGTCGCGGGCGACCTGCCGGCGCTGGCCCATGCCGGTGCCACGACGTGGACCGAGCTGGTCTACCTGGCCCTGTTCTGCAGCGTCTTCGCCTTCCTCGCCCAGACCTGGGCCGTGCAGCGCACCTCCGCCAGCCGGGCCAGCCTGCTGCTCGGTACGGAACCGGTGTGGGCGGTCGCCATCGGCGTCTGCCTCGGCGGCGAACGGCTCACCGTCCTCGCCGCGCTCGGCGCGGGGCTGATGGTCGCCGGGACGTACTGGGGCCAGAGCGTCGAGCGCGCTCACCGGGACCCGGCGAAGGCGCTGCCGGGAGCGCCTTCGCCGGGTTGCGCAGCCCGCCGGCTGCGCTTTGTCCTCAATCGCCGGACGGGCTGAATTCAGCGCATCGTGGCGCCGATGGCCGCCCCGCAGGCGCTCTCAGGCTCCTCTCATACCGCGCTTACTCCGCCTTCACGGCTCGCCCTTAGCGTCCCGGCCATGTCCAGTGAACGAATCCCCCTCGCGCCGGGCACCCGGCTGCTGCACGTCGGGCCGTACAAGACGGGAACGACCGCGCTGCAAGGGGCTTTCCACCGTGCGCGGACGGAGCTGGCGGCGCACGGTGTGCTGTACGCCTGGAAGGGACGCCAGGCGAAGGAGCCGGCTGTCGCGGTCACCGGCGCGGACCCTCCGGCCGCGCCTTGGCAGGCTCTGTGCGAGGAGGTCGCCGGGGCGGGCGGCCGTCGGGTGATGATCAGCAGCGAGTTCTTCTCGAACGCCGACTCGCGGGCCGCGCGGGCCGTGGTGAAGGGGCTCACGGGCGGAGACGTACACGTCGTGGTGACCCTGCGGCCGCTGCTGAAGATCCTCCCGTCCCACTGGCAGCAGGACGTCAAGCACGGGCGGTGCCACTCCTACGAGGACTGGCTCGCCGGTCTGCTGCGCCGCTCACCGGACGAGGACTGTCCGACGCCCGAGTTCTGGCACCGGCACCGGCATGACGTGCTGCTGGAGCGCTGGGCCGACGCGGTGGGGCGGGACGACCTCACGGTCGTCGTGGTCGACGACGCCGAACCGGAGCGGCTGTTCCGGACCTTCGAGGGGCTGCTCGACCTCCCGGAGGGACTGCTCGTGCCGGAGGACGACGGCATCAACCGCTCCCTCACCCTGAGCCAGGCCGAACTGCTTCTGCAGCTCAACCGCAGGCTCGCCGAGAGCCCCTGGAAGACCTATCCGCGCCGCACGATGGTGCGCCAGGAAGTGGTCCCCCACATGCAGGCCTACCGGCCGCTGCCCGGCGAGCCGCGGATCACCACTCCCGCCTGGGCCGAGGAGGCGGCGGCCGCGGTGGCCGAGGAGATGGTCGCCCGTATAGCGAAGCTCGGCCTCCGGACGATCGGCGACCTGTCGGCACTGACCCCGCGCCCCGCCGGCACGGGCGGCCCGGCCGGAACCGTGGCGCCTGAGTTCATCCCCACCGCCGCGGCCGTGGAAGCCGTCCTGGGCGGGATCGCCGCGGGATCCGCCGCGACGCGGTCCCGGCAGGCGCGGCTGTCGAGCGCCATCGAGGACTCCTCGATCCGCAAGGTCGCCACCAAGGACCTCCTGCGCGTCGTCGGCCGACGCGGATTCCGCCGCCTGCGCCGGACGTTCGACGGCTGACCGCTGCGGGGCTCCATCGGCGGAGCCCCGCAGCACATGTCAGATGGAGACGGCGACCGCGTTGAACGTCGTCTCCGGCAACTGCGGGCTCGAGAAGCGGGCGTTGACGAGGTAGAGGCGGTCGCCCCAGCGGGCGGCGGTGGTCGGGATGTCGAAGCGGGGGTCGGTGATGGTGCGGAGCAGGGTGGCGGAGTGGGCGTCGGCGTCGAGGTCGAACACGCTGATCAGGTTCAGCCGGTTCTGTACGACGTACAGGGTGCGGCCGATGCGGACGAGACCGTCGCCGCCTGCGACGTCGGCCGCGCCGGTCAGCGCGATCCCGGTGGCGTAACCGGTTGTGAGGTCCACGTTGTAGAGCCTGCCCGGCGTGCTGCTCACGACGATCAGGCCGCGGCCGTCGGGGGTGCCGACGATGCCGTTGGCGTTGATCGCGTCGGGGGTCTGCACCCAGTCGCCGGTGAGCGGCAGGGCGCGGATCTCGCCCTCGCAGCCGCGGGGTACGCCGTACAGCACGCTGTCGCTCGAGTCGGTGAACCAGGCGCGGTCGCCGAGCAGGATGACGTCGTTGATGAAGTGGCCGGTCGCGTCGGTCAGTTGGTACGTGGTCACGAGCTCGCCGGTACGGGAGTCGACGACCCGCGCGACGCCCGTACTGCCGGCGATGTAGAGCAGGCCGTCATGGTCCAGTTTCAGCCCGAGGGCCACCAGGCCGGTGGCGCCCGGGTAGAGGATGCCGCCCTCGCCGGTGCGCAGGTCGGTGCGGTAGACGGCGCCGTTCGCGCGCGATCCCATGTAGGCGTAGGGCTTCGAGCCGATGGTTATCCCCTCGGGGAGGAAACCGTCGGGGAGCGGGAACTCCGTCGGCCAGGCGGTGGCGGCGTTCGCCGTGCCGACGGGGGCCGATAACGCGAGCGCGGCGAGGGCGGCACCGCCGAGAAGGGCGCGGCGGGAGGGGTGGCGGTGGTTCCGGGTCATGGTTCAGGGCCTCCGTGAAGAGTGGGGTGGGGCTCTGCGGACTCAGCAACTCAACGCGGGTCAGTATGCCGTCGTCTGCGTCTGCAGGTAGTCCTTCAGGAAGGCGTACTCGGCGCCCTTGGCGGGCCAGGTTGGCACCGGCCGCGCGGCCGGGAAAGCCGCGGCGGCCGGTCATGTTGAGCCCTAGGTGCGCTTCCACTGCTGGTTGGTGCGCTTGTTGCAGGTCCACAGCTGCACCGACGATCCGTTCGCGGTGGCGGCCCGGTTCACGTCCAGGCACAGCCCCGACTGCGTTCCGGTCAGGGTGCCGTCGGAGTGCAGCGTCCACTGCTGGGCGGACTGACCGCCGCAGGTCTGGATCTGCACCTTGGTGCCGGCGGTCGAGCCGTTGCCGGCCGTGCCCAGGCACCGCGTCCCGAAGACGGTCACCGTGCCGCTCGCGGTCAGCGTCCACTGCTGGTTGGACTTCCCGCTGCAGTCCCAGATCTGCAGGGCCGTGCCCGAGGTCTGCGTAGCGTTGGGCACATCCAGGCAGCGGCCCGAGCCGGTGCCGCGCAGCGGTCCGGCGCCGCTGGTCAGAGCGGTGGCGATGCCGTCGTACGCGGGCTTCCTGGCCAGGTTCGCGTCGTAGGGCAGCGCCGCGCCCTGGCCGGAGAAGACCGAGGGGATCCACGAGTACTTGTCGGTGTAGTCCCACACGGTGACGCCGACGCAGCGGGAGACGACGACGCAGGCGCTGACCACCGACCGGTAGTCGGTGGCCTGCTGGGCGTC
Source organism: Streptomyces sp. NBC_01537 (assembly GCF_045040445.1). Lineage (NCBI taxonomy): Bacteria > Bacillati > Actinomycetota > Actinomycetes > Kitasatosporales > Streptomycetaceae > Streptomyces > Streptomyces sp. NBC_01537. The sequence goes on from NZ_CP109392.1 coordinate 5,097,344, forward strand.
CTTGGCGGCGGTGCGCGGCAGGGTCATGCGGATGTCCAGCTCGGTGAGCGCCACGTCGACGCCGAGGTCGGCGAAGCGCTGCATGTTCTGCTGGAGGGTGGCGGGCACCTGCCCGGTGACGAGGTGGGCCTGCATGCCGACGCCGTCGATGGGGACGCCCTGCGAGACGAGCGACTTGACCAGGTTGTACAGGGCGTCGCTCTTCGCGCCGGTGCCCTCGACGCTGTAGTCGTTGATGTACAGCTTGGCGGCCGGGTCGGCGGCGTGCGCGGTGCGCAGGGCGTCCGCGATGTAGCCGCTGCCCATGGCGTTGTAGAAGGGGTTCGGGCGGTACGAACCGTCGTCGTTGAAGGCCTCGTTCACCACGTCCCAGGCGTAGATCTTGCCCTTGTAGTGCTTGACCTCCTGGGTGATGTGGTTCTCCATCGCCGCCTGCACCTGGCTCTTGGGCAGGGCGGACACCCAGCTGGGGAGCTGGCTGTACCAGACCAGGGTGTGGCCGCGGACGAGCTGGTTGTGGCTCTCGGCGAAGGCGGCCACCGCGTCGCCCTTGGTGAAGGCGAACTTCCCCTGGCTGGGCTCGGTGGTGTCCCACTTCATGGTGTTGCCGGGGGTGATGGCACCGAACTCGCTGCCGAGGAGGGAGGAGTAGGCGGAGTCGGAGAGCTCGGAGTTGTCGGTGGCCGAGCCGAAGTAGAGCTTGCCCTTCGCCTTGGCCAGCTGGTCGAGCGTCGTCGTGGTGGCGGCGCCGGCGTGCATCACCAGCGGGACGGCCCCCAGGCCGGCGGCCGTCACCGCGGCGAGGGCGAGGGCCGCCGCGCGGCGGCGGGCGCGGCGGCGCCGGTGGGACGGCCGGGCGGGCGGTGCGGGGGTGAGTGACACGGACCTGGTCCTCTCGACCGTACAAAGCTGACGCTCTGTGTGGTCGCCGGGTCCTCACAAGGTTGCCGTGCGGCGACGTCGAATTCTCAGCCGATGACGGCTACGGGGGCGTCCCAGGCGCTGCCGTCGATGTTGACCTTCACATCGCCCCAGGTCTCGGCGCCGTTCTTGTACTGGTGCCCGCGGCGGTGGCCGGTCCACTGGGTGGAGAGCAGGTAGTTGCTGCTCTCGGTGGTGTCGTCGACGCCGTTCCAGTTGGCGAACCAGATGATGTCCGGCAGGTCGGTGGTCCCGGCGGTGGCCGCCGCCGACATCCGCTTGATGCCCGAGCTGCTGCTGCTGTAGAAGCCGGCCCAGTAGCCCTTGCTGTGCAGGGCCTTGTCCCAGGCCCGGGTGTAGGCCAGCACGGCGGGCGCGCAGGTGGTGTCGCCGGACGGGACGTTGTAGTTCTCCATGTCCAGGTAGATCGCGCTGCCGGGCTGCATGCCCAGGGCCTTGGCGGCGGACACGGCGTCGGCGGCGTCGGTCGTGCCCTGGGTGGCGGCTGTGGTGAGGTCGGTGCTGATCAGGTAGGTGCGGGTGGTGCAGGGCGCCTGGGCGCCCATGTATATCGGGACCAGCTTCCAGCCGTCGGCGGTCACGCTCTTGACCCAGGAGGCGGTGAGGTTCGCCTGGGTCTGGTCCCAGCGGTTGGCGCCGCCGATGTAGACGCCGACCCCTCCGTAGGGGGAGGTGCCGGACCATGCCGTCATGGTGGAAAGCGCCGGCGCGCTGGCGGTGTCGAAGGACTCGCCGGTGAAGACCTTGGGCGTGGCGAGCACGACGGTGACCGCGACGGTGTTGCTGGTGGCGCTGTGGGACAGCGCGGTGGCGCGGACGACCACGCGTAGCTTGGGGGTTCCCGAGGCGGGAGCGGGCCAGTTCACCGTCGTGCAGATGTTCTTGGCGGTCGAGCCGGAGACGCAGGTCCCCGCCTTGGAGGCGGTGACGCTCTGGGTGGCGACGGTCTTCCAGGTGGTGCCGGAGGCCCGCTGGAGGACCACCGTGCGGACGGGGTCGTACTTCGAGGTCGTCCCGGCCACGGCGACGGCCACCTTGTGGCCCCAGACGACCTTGGCGGCCGCCTTGATCGTGGCCTTGGTGCCGTTGAGCGCGACCGTCGCCTTGGACGTGGTCCCGGACGCGGACTTCCAGGTGCCCTTGACCGGTACGTAGACCTTGAACTTGAAGGTGCCGGCGCCGGTGCTCGACGTCTTGAGCGTGAAGTGGTGCGTGGAGTTCGTCGTGCCGGTGGCTATCGTCTTCCAGCCGGAGGCGGTGCTGCGCTGGAAGTACACCGCGCGCCCCACCGGCCCGGAGGCGGTGCCCGCAGCCTGCAGAAAACCGCCCGCGTACTTCGAGTACGTCAGGGTCCACGACACCTTGGTGGTGTGGGTGGGGGTGGCCGCCGCGGCCGGGGAGGCGGCGACGACGCCGAGGACCACGAGTGCGGCAGTGGACAGGACGGTGAGTCTGGGCACAGGCGGCACGCGGGGTCCTTCAGATAATCGGTGCGACAGAGCGCGGAGACCGGCTTTATAGCACACGGGCCCCGCCCCAAGATGCCTCGGGGCGGGGCCGGTTGACTGCTTCAGGTCAGCTGACCGTGCGGTACGCGTTGGTCAGGGTCTCGTGGACGGTGTTGCCCTTGCTGTCCGTGGCCGTGGCCCTGAAGGACACGGAACCGGGCGTCCGGGGCTGGGCCAGGGTCACGGACCGCTTGCCGCCGGCCGTGGTGCGGACCGGGGCGTTCTTCCAGGTGCGGCCGCCGTCGTAGGACACCTTGACGGTCAGCGACCGCAGGGCGCCGGATGCGGCCGCCGGTCCCTGGAGCCGTACCGGGACGGTGATGCGGGTGCCTGCCTTCGAGGAGTTGTTCAGGCTGAGCTTCGGGGTGAAGCGGACGACGGACAGCGGCATGGTCTGGACCCGGGTGCCGGAAGCGGGCGCCAGGGTGAAGTCCCAGACCGTGGACACGTGAGTGCCGGCGCGGTAGACCCGGCTGCTGCGGGCGGCGTCGACGCTGAGGCGGTAGCTGGCGGTGCGGCTCTTCAGCCCGCTGCCCGGCTCGATCAGGCAGGGGTCCTCCGTCGAGTTGACCAGGGTGGTGCCGCCGGTGGTGAAGCGGGTGCGGTACGTGGCCTGGCCGTCGGCGGTGGAGAGGACGTGGCCGCCGCCGTCGGAGAACGGCGCCAGGCAGATGTCGTACTGACTGCCCAGGTAGAAGGCTCCCGTGCCGCTGGACACGAGCGGGCCGAAGACGGCGGTGTTGTACGTCTCCCGGTAGGTGCGGCCGGGCAGGTAGCGGCGGGGCGCGGTGGACTCCAGCGTGCCCAGGTCCGGGTGCGAGGCGGAGGAGAGGGCCAGGGCCAGGTTCCAGCGCAGGTTGTCGCCGGTGGACACGTACTGGACGGCGGAGGCGTTGGGGGCGTTGTGCCGGGCGCCTTCCAGCGACGTCATCCAGTTGTCGAGGGCGTCCCAGCCGGGCACGGTCCATGAGGCGCTCGGGGTGAACCGGGTGCCCTTGGTGACCGAGCCGGTGGCGGTGACGACCTTGGCGAGGCCGTGCCTGGAGACGGCGCGGTTCAGGCCGGTGAACATGCTGCCCTTGCGGGTGACGACCAGGTCGTACTGCGGATCGGAGGCCCGGTGCTGCCAGATGCCGCCGTACTGGGCGATGAAGTCCCCGGCGGTTGCGGCGGGGCCGGCCTGGGCGATGTAGATGTGGCCGTAGTCGCTCGTGAGCAGGCCGCCGGAGTAGTCGTACTCGGAGTCCGCGCCGTGCGCGGCGATCAGCAGCTGCGCGGCCCTGAGCCGGGCCCGGGTGTCGGGCGCGGTGACGTGGAGGGGCTTGGCGGTGCGGGCGTCCAGGGTGAGGGTGCGGTCGCGGTCCATCGCCAGCTTGGGCGTGACCAGCCAGGACAGGTTGTCGCTGCCGCCCGTGGCGGTCTCGATCTGGGTGTCCAGCAGATAGCGGCCCTTGGGCAGGCGGACGGTCACCACGCCATCGCCGTCCTTGTCCCCGGCGTCGTACGGGCGGTAGCCGCGGCCGCTGTCCAGCCCGGCGATGCTCAGGTTGGTGTCCTTGGCGGGCTTGCCGTCGCGGCCGATGGCCTTGAGGGTCAGGTTGTACGACGGCACCTCGCGCACGACGCCGACGGCGGTACGGACGCTCTGGCCGTCGCCGGTCGCGGTGACGGCGGCCGACCAGGTCCCGTCGGCGAGGCCGGGGGCGTGGGTGTCGGCGGTGACGGTGGCGTCCGCCGTGCCGCCCGCCGGGACGGTCAGCCGGGCGGGGGAGACGCTGAACACCCCCGTGGCGGCGGCCTTTCCGTCCGGGCCGATCCGGTCGCCGACCGCGAGGTCGAGGGTGACGGGGCTGTCGCCGGTGTTGCGGTAGGTGAGGGCGCGGGTGACCGGCTGGTCGTCGGTGTGCGGCCACTGCTGGACGCCGAGGTCGACGGAGGCCGAGCCGGGCTGGGCGGTGACCGTCTGGCGGATCGCCCGGGTGAGGTCGACCCGGCCTGCGCCGACCGCGTAGGAGCCCTGCCCGGACAGCGGCTTGGCGGAGGCCATCAGAGCTGCCTTGAGCTGCTGGCCCGTCCAGTCCGGGTGCTCCTGGGCGACGATGGCGGCGGCGCCCACGGTGGCGGGGGTGGCCATCGAGGTGCCGGACATCGTGACGTAGCCCGGGGCCGCGGCGTCGCCCTCGTGGCCGTGGACGGCCTTGGCGGCGACGATGTCGACCCCGGGCGCGGCTATGTCGGGCTTGAGGGTGCCGTCGGCGGTCGGGCCGCGGCTGGAGAAGTCGGCGAGGGCGTCGTGGCGGTCGACGGCGGCCACGGTGAGCGCCTGCTCGGCGGAGCCGGGGGAGCCGACGGTGGTGTCGGAGGGCCCGTCGTTGCCGGCGGCGATGACGAACAGGGTCCCGGAGGACTTCGAGAGGCTGTTCACGGCCTGCTCGATCGGGTCGTCACCGGTGAAGTCGGTGGCGCCCAGGCTCATGTTGACGACCCTGGCCTTCTGGTCGACCGCCCACTGCATGCCGGCGAGGATCCCGGAGTCCTCGCCCGAACCGCCGTCGTCGAGCACCTTGCCGACCAGCAGCCGGGCGCCGGGCGCGACGCCCACGTACTTCCCGCCGCTCTTCGCGCCGGACCCGACGATGGTGGAGGCCACGTGGGTGCCGTGGCCGTTCCCGTCGTCCGTGCTGCCGCTGCCGGAGAAGTCCTTGGCGGCGGTGATACGTCCCTTCAGGTCCGGGTGTGTGGCGTCGATGCCGCTGTCCAGGACGGCCACCCTGACGCCCTTGCCGTCATAGCCCGCCTTCCACGCGGCCGGGGCGCCGATCTGGACGGGGCCGCCCTTCGGGTCCGGGGTGCTTTTGACCGTGGCCGACCTGACTTTCCTGCGGCCGTCGAGCCAGATCCGGTCGATCCCGGGGGCGGTGGTGACGGTGGAGGTGGCGACGCCGCCGGCCCGGCCGCTGACCGGGTCGGTCAGTGCCTCGAAGACCTCGTCCGCCCGGGACTTGGGCGCCGTCATCGACTCCCCCCGGACCGCCGGCAGTTGGCGCGTCACGTCGGCGTCGGCCGCCCGCAGCGCCCGCTTGGCGCTCCGCTGGGCGGCGCCCTTCCCGTACGCCACGATCAGCGGGACGCTCCGCCGGTGCGCGTCGTCGTAGTGGGCCGCCGCGAGGCCGGTCACATCGAACAGCCTCCGGTCCAGGCGGCCGTCGGCCAGCAGCCGGCCGACATCGGCCGGGATCACGTACGTATGGCCCGCGAAGCGCTGTACGGACACCGGGATCCCGTCCCGGCCCTCGCCCCGGGTGACCCCGGTGACGCGGCCCCTGCGGTCCAGGCCCACGGTGTCGCCGGTGATGAGCGTGATGCGCTGGACGGTCCGGCCCGCGCCGGCGCCCGCTGCCGCTGGAGTTGTCGCTGCCGCCGGCACCGTACCGGCGGCCGAGGCGGGCAGCGCCGCCGCGACCAGCCCCACCAGAGCCGCGGAGGCGGCGCCCGCGAGCGCCGCCCTGCGAACCCCGCTCCCGCTCCTTCTGCCTTCGATCCCCATGTGCCGATCCCCTCCGGGCAAGAGTCACGGCCGGACCCTCGCCGACCGCCGCCTCCGACTCTCGTCCCGGGGGCCACCCGCCCACCTCCCCCGAACGGCCACACCCGCCCGCCCCGGAACGGGGCCCGCCTCGTCCGATCGGCCAGGTCCCCAGGGCCTGTCCGGGCCCTGCGGGTCACCACGCGCAGGGCAGTTCCGCCTCGATCACCGTCGGCCCACCGACGGGAGCGGTCACCAGCACGGTTCCGTCGAGTGCGGCGACCCGCTGCCGGATGCCGGTCTCGCCTGCGTCGCCGGGGCCCTCACCGCGTACGTCCACCCGCAACCCCGTTGCCGTACGGGCGAGGTGGACCGAAGCCCGGGAAGCCCGGCTCGATCCGCTGTGCCGGGCCGCGTTCGTCAGCGTCTCGGCCACCACGAAGTACGCGGCCGCCTCCACCGCCGCCGGGGCCCTGGGGCCGTCCTCCAGTCCGTCCACGTCCACCGTCACGTCGAGCCCGCTGCTCGCGGCCAGCGCCCGTACGGCTCCGGCCAGTCCGCGGTCGGTGAGGATCGGCGGGTGGATGCCGCGCACCACGTGCCGTAGCTCGGTCAGCGCCTGCTCGGCCTGGTCCTGCGCGTCCTCGAGGAGTTTCAGCGCGGCCTCCGGGTCGCGCTGGTACGCCCGCTTGGCCAGCCCGATCCGCATCGACAGCGACACCAGCCGGGCCTGCGCACCGTCGTGCAGGTCCCGTTCGATCCGGCGCAGCTCGGCGCCGTGGGCGGCGATCGCACCGGCCCGGGTCTGCGTCAGGTTTTCCACCCGCTCGGCCAGCAGCGCCTTCGGCGAGGGCCTCAGCAGCGCGGCCGACCAGGTGGCCTCCAGGTCCGCGAGCTGCCCGATCAGGGGCAAAACCACCGCCGGGCGGCCCAGCAGCCCCTGCCGCACGGCGTCGACCGGCAGGCCCGCGATCCACAGCGGCACGGCCGAGAGCCCCATGAAGCCGTAGCCGTAGTGGGCGATCATCCAGAGCAGGTCGGTGAGCGTGCCCGGGTCGCGGACCGCTGCGCGCAGGCGTTCGCGCAGCGGGCCCTCGATCGGCAGATACGCCTCGGGGATCCGCCTGCCCGTCCACTCGGCCACCTGGCGCCGTTTGGCCCCGGCGATCCGGCGCATCAGGAGCACCGCCTCCGGCAGCAGCCCTGCACCGACCACGGCGAGCGTGGGGACAGCCGCGACCAGCAGCACCGTGATGAACAGGATCGAGCCGAAGGCCATCACCGCGGCCCTGGCCAGTTGTGCCGTGGCTCGCGCCGCCTGCCGGATTGTCCTAACCATGCGTCGTACCCATGCCGTCAACGCTAGGAGGACTGTGCGGCGTGCGCGGGAGAGCAGGCCGCCCCTTGGGGGTGTAGCGGGCTACACCCCAGGTTCGGGAGAGCGGTCCCTCGTGGCGGCGAGCCGCTGACGGGATCGTTGATCTCGCCAGGTCAACGGCTCCCCGACGGGGAAATCCCTGGCCCTCCCGAAAGGAAAACCCCCGTGAAGGCGCTGCTCTCCTCCAAGCCCGTCCTGTGGTTCCTGTTCCTGTTCAACCTCGTCGTGGCCGCGATCGCACCCTTCGCCGTGGACGGCGCCCAGGGCGTCATGACCGGCGTCGGCATGGGTGTCGTCTCGCTCGGGGCCGGCGTCAGCCTCCTCAAGGGCCGCGGCCGGCGTCAGGAGGCCTGACCATGGCTACTTTCCTCTACCGACTGGGCCGGCTGGCCTTCCGGCGGCGCTGGTACGTCGCCCTGATGTGGGTCGCGGTGCTTGCCGCCGTCGGCTTCGGCGCCGCCAAGGCGCCCGCCGCCCCGGACGACACGAACTCCATGCCGGGTATCGAGTCGCAGAAGGCCTTCGACCTGCTGGAGCAGCGCTTCCCCGGCTCCGCCGCCGACGGGGCCAACGCCCGGGTCGTCTTCGTGGCCCCGAGTGGGCAGAAGGTCACCGCGGCGGACAACCGGGCGGCGATCGAGAAGTTCGTTGACGAGGCGGGCGACGGCTCGCAGGTCGCCAGTGCGGTGAGCCCGTTCCAGGCGAAGGCGGTGAGCAAGGACTCCTCGACGGCGTACGCGACCGTCACCTACAAGGTGAAGGCCGACGATCTCACCGACGCCGCCAAGAAGACTCTGGAGGACGCCATCGCCCAGGCCCGGGACTCGGGCCTGACCGTCGAGGTCGGCGGCACCGCACTGGCCACCCAGCCCGCCGCGGGCGGCTCGGCCGAGGCCATCGGCATCGCGATCGCAGCGGTCGTCCTGCTGGTCACCTTCGGTTCGATGGCCGCTGCGGGGCTGCCGCTGCTGACCGCGATCCTCGGTGTCGGCATCAGCATGGCCTCGATCCTGGCCCTGGCGAGCACGCTCGGGCTGTCCGAGACGACCGGCACCCTGGCCACGATGCTCGGCCTGGCCTGCGGCATCGACTACGCGCTGTTCATCGTCTCCCGCTACCGCGAGGAGCGCGCCAAGGGCCACACGCCCCAGGAGGCGGCAGGCCTGGCCGCGGGCACGGCAGGGTCGGCGGTCGTCTTCGCCGGGCTGACGGTCGTCATCGCGCTGGCCGGGCTCTCCGTCGTCGGCATCCCGATGCTCACCAAGATGGGTCTGGCCGCCGCCGGAGCGGTTGTCATCGGTGTCCTCATCGCACTGACCCTGGTCCCGGCGCTGCTGGGCTTCTGGCCCAACGCCGTCCTGTCCCGCCGGTCCCGCAAGCGCGGCCATGCCAAGGCGGCCGGCGAGAACAACGGCGGCAGCCGCTGGGCCCGCTTCGTCCTGCGCCGCCCCCTGCCCGTACTCATCGCCTCGGTCGCCGGTCTGGGAGCGCTCGCGATACCGGTCATGGACCTGCAGCTGGGCATGCCCGGCGACGAGGCCAAGTCCACCTCCACCACCGAGCGCCGGGCCTACGACGACCTCGCCAAGGGCTTCGGCCCCGGCTTCAACGGCCCGCTGACCATCGTCGTCGACGCCAAGGGTTCCGATGACCCCAAGGCCGCCGTCACCACGATCTCCGAGAAGATCGGCGCCACCAAGGGAGTCGTGTCCGTCTCCGCGGCGCAGTTCAACACCGCGGGCGACACCGCGGTCTTCTCCGCCGTCCCGTCCACCTCGCCCACCAGCGAGCAGACCAAGGACCTCGTCAAGACCATCAGGGCGCAGCGCTCCGCGACCGAGGCCGCCGCCGAGGGAGCGAACTTCGAGGTCACCGGCACCACCGCGCTCAACATCGATGTCGCCCAGAAGACCCAGAACGCCCTCATCCCCTACCTCATCGTCGTGGTGGGCCTGGCCTTCCTGCTCCTGATGGTGGTCTTCCGCTCGATCCTCGTCCCGATCAAGGCGGCTGTCGGCTTCCTGCTGTCGGTCCTGGCGGCCCTCGGCTCCGTCATCGCGGTCTTCCAGTGGGGCTGGGGCGCGAGCCTGCTGGGTGTGGAGACCACCGGCCCGATCATGAGCATGATGCCGATCTTCCTGGTGGGCATCGTCTTCGGCCTCGCCATGGACTACGAGGTCTTCCTGGTCGCCCGCATGCGGGAGGCGTACGTCCACGGGGACGAGCCCGGCCAGGCGATCGTCAGCGGGTTCCGGAACAGCGCCCGGGTGGTCGTGGCCGCCGCGCTGATCATGATGGCCGTGTTCTCCGGGTTCATCGGCGCCGGCGAGTCCATGATCAAGATGATCGGCTTCGGTCTCGCCATCGCCGTCCTGTTCGACGCCTTCGTCGTCCGCATGGCCCTGGTCCCCGCCGTCCTCGCCCTGCTCGGCAAGGCCGCCTGGTGGATGCCCCGCTGGCTCGACCGGATCCTGCCGCGTGTCGACGTCGAGGGCGAGGCCCTCACCCATCAGTCCGTCCCTGTCCCCGCCTCTGTCCCTGTCCCCGCCCCGGCCGCCGCTCCGGTCCCCGCCCCCGCCCCGGTCCTTGCCCGGGCCGAGCTCGTCGACGACAGGACAACGCGTTGAAAACCTCCACCCGAGCCGGACTGGCCGTCCTGGCCATGAGCGGCGTACTCCTCGCCGCGGCCGGCTGCGACCCGAAGGACGGCGACCCGGTCTCCGCCACCTCCCGCAAGGCCTCGGCCGCCCCCGCCACCACGGCGGCGGCCCTGGCCCCGGTCACGGCGAACAGCCCGTACGTCGCGCTGGGCGACTCCTACACCGCTGGCCCGAACATCCCGGGCCAGACCGGGACACCCGCCGGGTGCGACCGCTCCGACCGCAACTACCCGTCGCTGGTCGCCCAGAACCTGGGCATCAAGGCGGCCGACTTCCGCGACATGAGCTGCAGCGGCGCCACCATCGCCGACCTCTCCTCCGCCCAGTCCACCGGCGACGGGGACAACCCGGCCCAGCTGTCGGCGCTGTCCGGCACGACCCGGCTGGTCACCCTCGGCATCGGCGGCAACGACATCGACTTCAGCGCGATCATCAAGAAGTGCGTCACGGCAGGCGTCTTCTACTACGCCACCGGCAACGGCAAGTACACCGGCGACACGCCCTGCAAGGACCAGTACATCTCCGGCGGCACCGACACCGTCCGGCAGAAGATCGACGCGGCGGGCGAACAACTCGCCGACGCGCTCGGCGACATCAAACGCCGCGCCCCCAATGCCGCGGTGTACGTCGTGGGATACCCGGCGGCCCTGCCGTCCGAGGCCGGCAACTGCGGCCGCGAGATGGGGCTCGCACCCGGCGACGTGACCTTCCTCCACCAGGAGCAGCAGCGGCTCAACACCATGCTGAAGCAAGCGGCGCAAGCCGCCGGGGCCGGATACGTCGACACGTACACGCCCTCCGTCGGCCACGACGCCTGCTCGGCCCGCAGCACCCGGTGGATCGAGCCGATGATCCCCCTCGCCCCCGCCGCCCCCGTCCACCCCAACGCGCGCGGTGAGCGGGGCATGGCCGACGCGGTCCTGGACAAGCTCAAGCGCTAGGCCCTGGTGCGCCGGCGGTGCCTGCTGCGGTCCTCAGCTATGTGGAGGACCGCAGCAGGCGTTGCCCGAGCAGGCGCGCGGCCTCCCGCAGTTCGGGCGGTCCGACGATGCGGAAGGGCGCCTCGATCACCATGAGCTGGCGGGCGTACCAGTCGGGCTCGTCGGTGGTCGCGGTGAGGCGGCAGTGCCCGGGGCCGGTCGCCTCGAGTTGGCCGAGGCTGCGCGGGAGGCACCGGGCGACGGTGGCCGCGGGTGCGTCGATGACGACCTCCACCCGGTACTTCCACCCTTCGGACAGGTGCTGCTCAAGGGTGAGGACGGGGTCGTCGAGTCCGTCCGGCGGGGTGAAGGTGTCCGGGAGAACCTCGGTGGCGGTCACCCGGTCCAGGCGCAGGACGCGGCGGGCGCCCCGCGTGTGGGACCAGCACAGGAGATACCAGAGGCCATGGCGTACGACGACGGCCCAGGGATCGACCTCCATGACGTGATCGCGTCCGGAGCCCATGCGGTAGCCCAGCCGCAGCCGGCGCGACGAAGCGCAGGCCTGGACGAGAAGCGCGGTCGTCTCCGGGCTGGGCCTCGGGCGGGCGGCGTCGGGGTCCGGGGGCAGGGCCGGGACGTTGCGGACCGCGTCGGCGGGCTCGGCGACCGGACCGGGGAGAACCCTGATGATCTTGCCGAGGGCGCTGCCCACCGGGTCGGCCGGGTCGCCCGCGCGATGGTGCCCCTCCAGGACGGCCATGACCAGTCCCAGGGCCTCGGTGTTGGTGAACATCAGCGGCGGCAGCCGGAGCCCGCGCCCGACGCGGTAGCCCCCGTACGGGCCGCGCACGGACTCGATCGGGATGCCGGCCTCGCGCAGGATGCCGACGTACCGGCGGACCGCCCGCTCGGACACCGCCAACCGGTCCGCCAGCCGGGCGGCGGTGATGCCCGGGCTGTTCTGGACCAGCTCAAGGGCCAGCAGCGCCCGCGCGGTGGGGCTCGCGTCGTGCACCCTCGGTCCCCCTCATTTCCGGATGTGTATCGTCCGGAACGCAGGCTAGCGTTCGCTGCATGAGCGAAGCAGCCGAGCCCATCACCGCCGACCAGCTCACGATCGTCCCGGCCAACGAGGCGTCATGGGACGACCTGCGGGCGGTCTTCGGCACCACCGGCGAACCGGGCAGATGTCACTGCCAGTACTACAAGGTCCGCGATTTCGAGTGGCGTGCGCTCTCCGAAACCACACGCCTCGCCCGGCTGCGCGAGCAGACTGCGTGCGGCGACCCGAAGGCCCCCTCGACCAGCGGTCTCGTCGCCTACCTCGGCGGCGGTCCCGGCGGCGGCCCCGGCGGCGAGCCGGTCGGCTGGTGTGCGATCGAGCCGCGCACCGCCTACCCGCGCCTGCTGCGGACCCGCACCCCGTGGACCGGACGGGACGAGGACAGGACGGACGACGGCGTCTGGGCCGTCACCTGCTTCGTCACCCGCAAGGGCTTCCGCAGACGCGGCATCACGTACGCCCTCGCACGCGCCACTGTCGGCTACGCCCGTGAGCACGGCGCCCGTGCGGTCGAGGCGTACACGATGATCACCCAGCCCGGCAAGGAGATCACCTGGGGCGAGCTTCACGTCGGCAGCCGCGATGTGTTCGCCGACGCGGGCTTCACCGAGGTCAGCCACCCCAGCCCCCGGCGGGTCGTCATGCGCGTCGACTTCTGAGCGCTCCGACCCCGGTCAGGCCCTAGGGCCTGTCTTGTGGATCTCCGCGGCGTCGCGTGCCCTGGCACGCACGCTCGCGGCGTTGTCGTCGGTCAACGACGTCCCCCAGCTAGACGCTGGGAGGTGCCCCCACCGCGTCGCTTCCCTCCTCCGCCTTGCGATCGCACGCACCAGACCCCGCTCCTTCCCCACGGAGATCCACAAGACAGGCCCTAGGGGCAGCTGTTGCGGGTGTCGCCGGGGTCGGTCGTGCAGGTGTCGAAGCCGGGGCCGCCCAGGGCCATGTCGTTGCCGGAGACGCCGTCGACGGTGTTGAGCCGGTCGTCGCCGTAGTTGCCGTTCAGGACGTCGTTGCCGGGGCCGCCGTAGAGGGTGTCGTTGCCGTTGCCGCCGTCGGCGCTGTCGTTGCCGGAGTCGCCGTAGACTGCGTCGTTGCCGCCGGCCGAGCTGATGGTGTCGTTGCCGGCGAGCCCGCAGATCACGTCGTTGCCGCTGGTGCCGACCAGGTTGTCGGCGCCGGCAGTGCCGATGACGGTGCAGCCGCGGGGGTTGGTCACGGTGGTGTTGGCGGTGGCGGTGTTGTTGGCCGGGGTGGGGTCGGACTGGGTCGCGCTGACGGTGGCGGTGTCGGAGAGGGTGCCGGCGGCCCGGGTGTCGGTGACGAGGGTGATGGTGGGGTGGGCGCCGGGAGCGAGGGTGCCCAGCGAGCAGGTGGCGGTGGTGGCGGTGGTGGTGCAGGTGCCCTGGCCGGGGGTGGCGGAGGTGAGGGAGCCGGGGCCGGTGAGAGTGTCGCGGAGGGTGACGTTGGTGGCCGCGGTGGTGGCGCTGGTGTTCGTGACGGTCACGGTGTAGGTGGCCGGATCGCCCAGGGCGACGGTGGCGGGCCCGGTCTTGGTCACGGACAGGTCCACACCGGCGGGCGGCGGCGGGGGAGGTGCGCCGCCGCCTACGTAGCGGGCGAGGGCGAACTCGGAGCTGCCGCCCGGCTGGCCGGTGCCGGCGGCGACGATCCGGCCGTCGGGCTGGACGGCGACCGCGTTGGCCTGGTCGTAGCCGCCGAAGCCGGTGGTCACCAGGCCGGACGAGCCGAAGCCGGTGTCCGGGGTGCCGTCGGGGTTGTAGCGGGCCAGTTCGAAGTCGGAGTCGCCGCCCGAGAAGCGGCGGCCCGCGGCGACGATCCTCGCGTCGGACTGCAGCGCCACGGCGTACGCCTGGTCGGCGCCGCCGGAGTCGGTGGTGACCTTGCCGCCCGTCCCGAAGCCGGTGTCCGGGGTGCCGTTGGTGTTGTAACGGGCGAGCGCGAAGTCGTCGGTCCCGCCCACGTTCGTACCGGTGAAGCCGGCGGCCACGATCCGGCCGTCGGCCTGGGCCACCACCCCGTTGGCCATTTCGAAGCCCTTGAACGCCGTGGTGACCCTGCCGCCGGTGCCGAAGCCGGTGTCCAGGGTGCCGTTGGTGTTGTAGCGGGCCAGGGCGAAGTCGTAGTTGCCCCCGCTGTCCCCGGTGTAGCCGGCCGCGACGATCCTGCCGTCGGACTGCAGCGCAAGGCCGTTCGCCACGTCGGCGCCGCCGGCGAAGTCGGTGGTGACCAGGCCGCCGGTGCCGAAGCCGGTGTCCGGGGCGCCGTTGGTGTCGAAGCGGACCACCTCGAAGTCGCCGCCGCCTCGCATACCGGCGGCGACGATCTTCTGGTCGCCGCTCTGGATCGCCACGGCATTGCCGTCGTCGGCGCCGCCGCCGCCGAAGCCGGCGACCACCTTTCCGCCGGTGCCGAAGGTGGTGTCCAGGCTGCCGTCGGGGTTGTAACGGACCAGGGTGAACCAGCAGCAGCCGCCGTCCTCGAAATTCTCGCTGCGGCCGACCACGACGATCTTTCCGTTGGACTGCAGCGCCAGCCCATGAGCCTCGTCGGCGCCTCCCCCGATGTCGGTGAACACCGTGCCGCCCGTGCCGAAGCCGGTGTCCAGGCTCCCGTTCGGGTTGTAGCGGGTGACCGCGAAGTCGCCGCCGAAGCCGTCCATGCTGCCGTTGCCCACGGCGACGATCTTGCCGTCGCCCTGCACGGCCACGCCGCGGACATCGCTGCCCACGGCAGTCACCACCTTGCCGCCGGTGCCGAAACCGGGATCCAGGTCCCCCGGCGCCGCCGTGGCGACCCCCGGCACGGCCAGCACGAGCGCCAGGCCCGTGGCGATGGCCACGGGCAGCCTCTTGAGGGTCGGCATGGGCTTCATGGATCGTCTCCTTGGGGCGGCGTGAGGTTTTCCGCAGCCCAACCAGATGAATCCACCGTCAAGACGCCGCGCCACACGGGTGAGCCGCCCGGGTGGCGACTTCACCCGTGCGGCTCACCCATGTGGCTCAGGCCGAGGAAGTGCCCCGGCCCCGGTGTGGTGCCAGACTGGTATCGAGGGGATGGAGGCCGTCATGGGTTTCTACGTCGAGCAAGTGGTCCCTCGGATCGTCAACGTCGCCTGCGGCATGAAGCCGGCCGAGGAGCTCCGCCGCCGGGTCTGCCAGGGTCTGCGGGGGACGGTCATCGAGATCGGGTTCGGATCGGGGCTCAACGTGCCCTTCTACCCGGTGACCGTCACGCGGGTGGACGCGGTCGAGCCCTCCGACGTCGGCTGGAAGCTGGCGGCCAAGCGGCTCGACGAGTCGCCGGTCCCGGTGCGGCGGGCGGGTCTGGACGGCCAGTCGCTGCCGTTCGAGGACGACACGTACGACGCCGCGGTGTCCACGTGGACCCTGTGCACCATCCCGGACGCCGTCGCCGCGCTGCGCGAGGTGCGCCGGGTCCTCAAGCCAGGCGGGACACTGCACTTCGTCGAACACGGACTGGCCCCGGACGAGAAGGTCCGCCGCTGGCAGCGGCGGCTCGATCCGCTGGAGCAGCGGGTCTTCGCGGGATGCCACCTCACCCGGCCCATCGTCGAGATGCTGACGGACGCGGGCTTCACCATCCAGGACGTCGACGTCTTCTACGAGAAGGGCGCGCCCAAGACCATGGGCGCCGACTCGCTCGGCGTCGCGGTGTCCCCCGGCTGAGGCGCGGGGGCCTCATCCCCCACCCGACAGCAGCAGTTCGTGCAGCTCGGCCGAGAGCCGGGCCAGCTCCGCCCGGTGGACGTCGTGGCCGAGGGAGCGGGGGCGGGGGATGCCGATGTCCAGGACGGTGCGGACGTGGCCGGGGCGGGGGCTGAGCACCACGACGCGGTCGGCGAGCAGCACGGCCTCGTCGACGGAGTGGGTGACCAGGACGACCGTGGCCGCGTATTCGAGGTGGATGCGCTGCAGTTCGACGGAGAGCTCCTCGCGGGTCAGCGCGTCCAGGGCGGAGAACGGCTCGTCCATGAGCAGCACCTCCGGCCGCTGGATGAGGGACCGGCACAGGGCGACACGCTGCTGCATGCCGCCGGACAGCTCGTGCGGAAGGCGCCGCTGAAAGGCGTCGAGGCCCATCATCGCGAGCAGTTCGCCCGCCCGGTCGCGGTGCTCGGCGCGGGGCAGACCGGAGATCTCGACCGGCAGCAGCACATTGTCCAGCACCGATCGCCAGGGCAGCAGGGCCGGCCGCTGGAAGAGCATGGCGACCTCGCGGCGGGGTCCGGTGACCGGCAGTCCGCCGATCCGTATGTCGCCCGAGGAGGGTGGCAGCAGCCCGGCGATCAGCCGCAGGAGCGTCGACTTGCCGCAGCCGGAACGGCCCACGACGGCGACGAACTCACCCTCGGCGGCGGTCAGATCGATGCCGTGCAGGGCCCGCACGGTGCCCTTGCGGTTGGTGAACTCCTTTGACACCGCGCTTAGTTGGATCATGGCTGACTCCAACGGGTCGTGTGACATGCACGTGTAATATCTGAAAGATCGTCACATGAGCCTCGCGAGGAGGCCACATGCTCCGACAATTCCGCACCCTGGCAACGCTACTGGCAGCCATGGCGATGACAGCCCTCTTCGGCTGCGGCAGCGGCTCGACGTCGGCTCCCTCCGGCTCCGGCAGTCCGACGGACCACGTCACCTATCTCACCGCCTTCGGCGCCGCCGGACGGGACGCGTTCGCCTGGATCGCCCAGGAGAAGGGCTACTTCCGGGACGCCGGTCTCGACGTGGACATCGAGCTGGGCAAGGCGACCGGCGAGAACCTGAAGGCGCTGGCCGCCGGCCGTGCGCAGTTCGCCGCCCTCGACCTGACCGGGGCGATGATCTCGGCGGGCGCGAAGGGCGGCAAGGGATACCAGGGCTTCCGTGCCGTTCTGGCCATTCACCAGCAGACGCTGGTGGCCATCATGAGCATGAAGAGCTCCGGGATCACCACCCCCGAGGACCTCGCCGGCAAGCGGATCGCGGCCGCCGCCAACTCCGTCAACCAGCTGCTGTTCCCCGGCTACGCACGCCTGGCCGGCATCGACGCCAGTGGTGTCCGCTGGGTCGCCGTACAGCCGGTCCAGCTGGGATCCACCCTGGCCAGCGGCAAGGTCGACGCGCTGAGTACGTTCCTGATCGGGCGGCCGACGATCGAGAAGGCCACACTGGCGGCGAAGCAGCAGACCGTCGACGTACTGCCGTACAGCACCTACCTGCCCGACCTGTTCGGCAACGCGGTGGTCACCACGCAGGGGCTGGCCGCCAAGAACCCCGACCTGGTGAAGCGGTTCCGGGAGGCCATGCGCAGGGCGCTCGTCTACACCGTGCAGCATCCCGACGAGGCCGGGGCGCTGCTGCACGCCAAGCACCCGGAGACGGTGGCCGCTCTCGCCACCCAGGAGATCGAGCTGATGACGCCCTCGGTGACGGCGCAGGGCACCGGCTCCGCGATCGGGCTCATCACCCTGGACCGGGCCACTCGCGCCATCACGAGCCTGCGCGAGGCCGGGCTCGTCGGGACGGGCATGCGGCCGCAGGACGTGGTCGACTTCGACGCCATGCCGACGGGCAAGGGCTGATCCACCGTGGCCGCCGCCCCCTCCTACGTCTTCGACAACAACGACCCCCGGTCCGCCGACCGGCACGACTACCTCGCCGAGATCCTCGACGGCCTCACCGTCCAGCGGCTCTCGGGGCTCGGCGACCTCACCGGCCGCCGCTGCCTGGAGGTGGGCGCGGGCGGCGGCAGCATCGCCCGTTGGCTGGCCCGCGCGGCCGGACCGGCGGGCCGGGTGCTGGCGACCGACATCAACACCCGTTACCTAGGGCCTGTCCGGTCGATCTTGCCCGGGTCCGCGACGCCTGGCGCGGCACCTCGCGGCGTTGCCGAAACGCCCTCAGGAAACCACCCTGAGGGCGCTCCGGCGCCTTGCGATGCACCACACCAGACGCCGCGGTCTGTCCGACCAAGATCGACCGGACAGACCCTAGGCCCCAGCACCGACTTCCAGGTGCTGCGCCACGACCTCTCCACCGAGCCCGTGCCCGAGGGGCCCTGGGAGGTGATCCACGCCCGCCTGGTGCTGCTGCACCTGCCCCGGCGCCGGGAGATCCTGCACCGCCTCGCCGCCGCGCTGGCTCCGGGCGGGGCGCTGGTCGTCGAGGACTTCGAGACCACGTTCCGCAAGAGCGTGCTGGCCGCCCCCACACCCGCAGCGGCGGCCCTGGTCGACACCTACCACCGGGTCCTGGTGGAGCACGTGCTGCCCGCCCACGGAAACGACCCCACCTGGGCCGGCCAGGTCCACGCCGCCATGCTCGCCGAGGGCCTGACCGGCCTCGACACCGTCGTCCACGCCCGCTCCTGGCCCGGCGGCACGGCCGGGGCCCTGCTGATCGGCGCCAACATCGCCCAGGCACGCACGGACTTCCTCGCCGCCGGGATGACCCACGCCGAACTCGACGAGCTCCAGCGGCTGGTGACCGATCCCCGGCTCGTCGTGCGCAGCCCGCTCACGTACTCCACCATCGGACGCCGCCGTTGACCGCGTCCGGCCCGTCCGGGCCGTCCCGGGCGGCGCTGCCGACGGCCGGAGCGGTGGCCGTGGTGGCGGTGTGGTGGCTGTCCACCATCGCCTTCGACATCAATCCGTTCATCCTCCCCTCGCCCCCGGACATCGTTCGCCGCTTCACCGAACTGCCCGGCTTCCTGCTCGACCAGACCTGGTCCACCCTCGCCGAGACGCTGGCCGGATTCGGACTCGCCGTCGTGGTCGGCCTGCTCACCGCCGTGCTGCTGACCGCCTCCCGGACCGTCGAGCGGGCCGTCCTGCCGCTGCTCGTCGCCGCCAACGCCGTCCCCAAGATCGCCGTGGCCCCGCTGCTGGTGGTCTGGCTCGGCTTCGGCCCGGTGCCGAAGATCGCCATGGTCGTCATGATCGCCTTCTTCCCGATCGTGGTGGCCGCCATGTCCGGCCTGACCTCCACCCCCATCGAGCTCGCCGAGCTGGCCAGGTCGCTGACCGCCTCCCGGCTCCAGACCTTCGTCAAGCTGCGCATCCCCTGGGCCCTGCCCCAGATCTTCGTCGGGCTGAAGCTGGCCGTGACCCTGTCCGTGGTCGGCGCCGTCGTCGGGGAGTTCGCCGGCGGGGACCAGGGTCTCGGGTACGTCATCGTCGCCTCGGGCGCGTCCGCGGACACGCCGCTGGCGTTCGCCGCGATGACGCTGCTGAGCGTCATCAGCGTGCTGCTGTTCTACGTCCTGGTCGTGCTGGAGCGGCTGCTGCTGCCATGGGCGCGTGAGATCACGGGCTAGGCCCTGTCCGGGCACGTTTGCCGAGTTGCGCAGCCCGCCGGCTGCGCTTTGTCCTCAAACGCCGGACGGGCTGGATGTGGCCGCGTTGTGACGAGATCGCAGCACCGCGCGTACGGACGTGGGCGGCGGCGGGTGGTAAAGCTTAGGTCTGCGATTCGCACAGGCTACGAGCGACAACGGGGGCGGCCGCGATGGTCCGGGACGAGGCTGTGATCGGCTGCATGGGTGTGCTGGTCATCGGCACGCGCGGAGCCGACGGCCCGGGTGAGGTCCTGGTCCGGTTGAGGGGTGGCACGGAGGCATTCCTCGCCTGGTCCGACGACCCGCTGCCGGAGGGTGCGCCGGTGCTTGTGATTGATTCGCGCGGCCCGCGTGAGGTCGATGTCATCGACTGGGCCGACCCTTTGGACGGATGAGGAGAAATACGGAGATGTTCGGTTACCGCGTTCCCGCGCCTGATGAGGCCATGCTGATCTCTGGTGGCAAGCGCGGACTGGGGGGTGCGCCGTTCCGTGTCGTGACGGGCCATGGCAAGTGGGTGGTCCCGGTCTTCCGCAAGGTCCGCTTCCTGACGCTGTCGATGAACGAGTCGGAGGTCACCGAGTACTGCGTGACCCGGCAGGGCATCGCGCTGACCGTGCGCGCGGTGATCGCGTTCAAGGTCGGCAACGACACGGAGAGCATCGTCAACGCCGGCCAGCGGTTCCTGTCCGAGCAGGACCAGATGTCGATTCTGACCGGCCGGATCTTCTCCGGTCATCTGCGGGCCATCATCGGCTCGATGACGGTGGAGGAGATCGTCACCGAGCGGCAGAAGCTGGCCACCGAGGTGCTGGAGACGTCAAAGGCCGAGATGGCCAAGATCGGCCTGGTCGTGGACGCGTTCCAGATCCAGTCCATCGACGACGGCGACACCGGCTACATCGAGGCGATGTCCGCCCCGCACAAGGCGGCCATCCAGCGGGCCGCCCAGATCGCGCAGGCGCAGGCCACCCAGGCCTCGGTCGAGGCCGAGCAGGTGGCGGCCCGGAACCAGGCCGAGTACGCCCGGCAGACGGCGGTCGTCAAGGCGGAGTACTCGGCCGAGGTCGACCGGGTGCAGGCCCAGGCCGCGCAGGCGGGACCGCTGGCCCAGGCGCACGCGCAGCAAGAGGTGCTGGCCGCGCAGACCGAGCTGGCCGAGCGCGCCGCCGAGCTGCGGCAGCAGCAGCTGGTGGCCGAGATCGTGAAGCCGGCCGAGGCCGAGGCGGAGCGGATCAGGGTGCTGGCCGTGGCCGACGCCGAGCGGATGAAGATCCAGGCCGAGGCGGCGGCCTCGTACGACCGCGTGGCGCTGGACCGGATGCTCATCGACCAGCTGCCGCAGATCGTCAAGGAGGCCGCGGGCGGCCTGGCCGGCGCCAACGTCAATGTGCTCAACGGCGCGGACGGCCTGGGCGAGATCGCGGCGGGCCTGGTCGGCCAGGGTCTGACGATCCTGGACTCGGTGCGGCAGAACCTGGGCTCGCCGCGCAGGCCGGAAGGCAGCGGGGCGATCGAGATCGACAAGTAGATCGACAAGTAGATCGACAACTAAACCGAGCGGAAAACGCAGAACGGGCTGCCCGGCGATCGGATCGCCGGGCAGCCCTTTTTCGTACGTCGTCCCGTGCGATTAACCCCGGGGCCGCACGCAATTCGGCCGGCGTTCACAAAGGGATGTTCAGCTGATCGGCCAGGTGAATCCTATGAATTGGCGCGCTGTTATGGTCCCGCTGTGAATGACTCGGGCTTTCTCGCTATCAGGTCCTTCCCGCGAATACGCGGATCTCTGCGGCCCGCCCACTGGGCCACCGCGCTCGCGGCCACCGGCCTGCTCGCGTACAGCGTCCTGACGGCGGGGCTGAGCGGGGACATCAGGTACTGCCTGGCCGCCCTGCGCAGTGGCGAGGGGGCCGGCTACACGCCTGCCGGGATCTTCATCCACCGGCCGTACTTCTACCGCATGTTCATCGCGGGCCTCGACTCGCTGACGGCGGGGTCGATCGAGGTCCGGGAGGTGATCATCCGGCTGGCCGGGGTCGCGCTGTGCGTGGCGGTGGGGATCGCGCTGCGCGCGGCGCTGGTGCGCTCGCTGCCGCACCGGGAGGCCACGCTGACGGCGGCCGCGGTCGGGCTGTCGCTGGCGCTGGCGCCGCTCACGGACTTCCTGCAGCCGGAGTGGGCCGCGATCGTGCTGTCGGTGTTCGCGGTGGCCGCGGTGCTCGGGTTCGAACGGCGCTGGGTGGCCGTGGTGGTGGCGTCGCTGCCGCTGGGGCTCGCCGTGATGATGAAGTACTCGACGGCGGCCACGGCCGCGATGGCACTGCTGGTGGTCTTCGCGGTCGACCGCATGCGGGCGGTGCTGCTGGGCGCGCTGACCGCCGTCTCCGCGGTGGTGCTCCTGGCGTTCAGCCTGTGGTCGGGCTCGCACGAGCTGCAGTGGGCCAAGGACATGCCGCAGATCAACCAGAGCTCGCTGTCCCGTACGGGAATCCACCCGCACCTCATCCTGGATCAGTCGCTGTCGTTTCTCGCGGAGCGCGTGTACCTGAGCCCGGTGCTGGCGCTGCTGCCCGGTGCCCTGCTGCTGGTGCTGGCCCGCCAGGAGAACCGCCGCAGGAGGGCCGAACTGGCCGCGCTGGCGGCGCTGTTCGTGCTGGTGTGCATCGCGGCGGTGGCGGTCCAGGGCAACTGGTTCGGCTATCACGCCGCCGCGCTCCCGGTGGCCGCCGCGGCGCTGTGGGGACTGGCGGTGGCCGGCTGGTACAGCTCCTTCCGCACGCCTCCGGGTTTCTTCCTCGCGGTCACCGCGGTGTATGCGCTCCTCGGGCCGCTGGTCACCTCCTCGCCCGAGCCCCGGTTGGCGATCAGCACCGCGGCGCCCTGGGCGGCGGCCGGGGTGGCGCTCGTGGCGGCGCTGCTGGATCTGCGCCGCGTGCGCGCACGCCGCGCGAGCGAGGGCGCGAGCGGCACGGAACGCGTCATGCGCAGGCGCGCCGCGCTCGGCGTGGCCGTGGCCTCGCTGGCGGGCGTGATGTGCCTGGCGGCGCCGGTCTGGCCGGGCTCACCGAAGCTCGTCGACAGCGTGGACCACGCTGCGCTGACCAACGCGAGCTTCCAGCACGGGGAGACGGTCACCGCCGCCACGGCGGCCAGGCTCAACCGGGAGATCCCCAAGGGCGCCCCGGTGCTGTATCTCGCCTTCGGCGATGTCACGTACTACATCGGGCATCCCGCGCAGTGCAGGTACCCGATCCCCACCTTCCTGCAGCGGACGAAGTTCCTGCCCGAGACCGCGGACCTGCCCTCGACCGTCGAGAACGCCCGCTGCATCACCCACGACCCGGCGCCCTACGCCGTCCTGCAGCGCTCGTGGTTCCAGCTGGCCCGGATCGACCCCGTGGTGCGCCGGAACATCGAGAAGTACTACGACTGCCCGGAGGCGGCAGGCAGTACGCACCAGCCGGTGGTCTGCCGCCTCCGGGCGGACAGGGCCTAGCTCGCGCCGATCAGCTCGGTGACGCGGTGGGCCAGGGCCACGGAGTAGCTCTGGCCCCGGTCCTGCGGGTAGATCTGGGCCATCGTGGCCAGCGTGACCCGGCTCAGGTGGGTGGCGTGGCCGGGGATCAGCGCGCGGTACTCGGGGGTGACGACCGGCTGGGCGAAGGGGGCCCGGGAGAAGTGCCACTTCTGGATCCAGCTGCGGTCGAACTCGGGGTTGAGCTTCTGGAGATACGGGATGAAGCGCTCCAGCAGCTCCGCCGGGTCGGTGGTGAACCGCCAGTCGTCGCGCTCCACGTAGTTGCCGACGTAGAGGATGTGGCGGTCGCCGTACTCGGCCTTGTCCACCATGTTGGTGTGCTCGACGACAGCGAGGAACGGGAAGTCCGGGTCGTTGATGTTGAGCCAGTAGTACGGGATCGCGCTGCGGTCCAGCTCCAGGATGAAGCAGGTCGCGCCGAGGTACTGGTTGCGCCAGACCGCGTCGTCGGCGGGGACGTCGGCGGCCTTGGCGAAGACGGGCTGCGGGGTGGTGACGATCAGCTGGTCGAACGCGTAGCTCGCGCCGTCCTTGGTGGTGACGGTGACCTGCTCGGCGCCCTCGGGCTGGCGGATCGTGTCGACCGCCTTGCCGAACTCGACCTTGCCGCCGCGCTCGCCGACCGCGTCGCGCAGGGCGGCGTACACCCGCTCGAAGCCGCCTGCCATGTAGCCGAGCTCGAAGGTGCGGCAGTGCACCCGGGCCCACAGCCAGGCCATCGACACCTCTTCGGCCCGGTCGCCGAACTTGCCGCGCAGCAGCGGCTCCCAGATGCTCGCGGTCGCGCCGCGGCCGGCCCAGCGGCGCAGCCAGGACAGCGCGGTGCGGTCGTTGAAGCGCTCGCCGTTGCGCACGAGCTTCAGCGCGGCCGAGGAGGCGCCGAAGCGTATGCCGTCCAGGACGGAGAAGGACGGGAAGCGGAGCATCTCCAGCGGGGTGCTGAAGGGGTGCAGTTTGCCGTCCCGGAAGACCGCGGTGGTGGGCTTGTGGAAGTGCAGGTCACCGCCGAGGCCGAGCTCCTCGATCAGCTCGATGATGGCGGTGTCGCTGCGGAAGATGTGGTGGTAGTACCGCTCCAGAGGAGTGCCGCCGACCGGTATCGACGCCGCCAGCCCGCCCAGTTCGTCCGCCGCCTCCAGCACCGTGACCGTGTGGCCGGCCTTGACCGCGTCGTAGGCGGCGGTCAGGCCGGTGGCGCCGGCACCGATGATGCCGAGATTCATGCGAAGCTCCATTTTTTGTTGAGCACGAACTGCAGGGCCAGCACCAGCGGCAGCGAGCCGGCCTTGACGAGGTTGGGGTCGACGCCGAGCCAGTCGGAGAAGATCCGGAACAGCACGTAGGTCAGTGCGATTCCGGTCAGGCCGACGGCGTAGAAGCGCAGGAAGCGGACCACCAGCCGGTCGCGCCGGTCGAAGGTGAACAGGGCGTTGAGCACGAAGTTGTTGGTGATCCCCAGGCTGGTGCTGATGGCGTTGGCGATCTGTTCGTGCAGGCCCAGCGCGTTGTAGAGCAGGAAGAAGGTGGCCAGGTCGAGCGCGACCCCGCTGCCTCCGACCATCGTGTAGCGGATCAGCTGCCGGAGCTTGGCCCTGCGGTCCTGGGCCGCTTCGCGGTCGCTGACGGTGGCCTCAGTCGCCGTCATGACGGATGACCTGCCGCACGATGTAGAGGGGGCGCGCCTGCGCCTCGGTGTATGTCCGCCCTATGTAGCTGCCGAGCACGCCCAGGGACAGCATCTGGGTGCCGCCGAGGAACAGCGTCACCACCATGGTCATGGTCCAGCCGGACACCGTGATGTCGGGCCGGAAGATGAACATGCCGATGGCGTACGCGATGCCCAGCAGCGACAGCAGGAGCACCACGACGCCGAGCCGGGTGATCAGCCGCAGCGGCATGGTCGAGAAGCCGGTGACCCCGTCGATGGCGAGGCGGGCCATCTTGCGCAGGGGGTACTTGGTCTCGCCCGCGAACCGCTCGTCCCGGTCGAACAGCACCTCGGTCTGCCGGAAGCCCAGCGAGGCGACGATGCCGCGCACGAAGCGCCCCCGCTCACGGAACTTGCGCAGCTCGTCCGCGACCTTGCGGTCCAGGAGCCGGAAGTCCCCGGTGTCCAGCGGGATGTCGACCTCGGCGGCGCTGCGCAGCATCCGGTAGAAGGCGTGCGCGGTGATCCGCTTGAAGAACGTGTCCTTGCGCGTGCGGCGCCGCGCGTGCACGATCTCGGCGCCTTCGCGCCACGCGTCGATCAGCTCCAGGCTGACCTTCGGCGGGTCCTGGAGATCGGTGTCCATGATGATGACGGCGTCGCCGGTGGCCTGGTCCAGGCCGGCCGTGATGGCGATCTGGTGCCCGAAATTGCGGGCGAAGTCGACGACCTGGACCTGCGGGTCGTTCTTTGCAAGATCGCGCAGGATCGACAGCGAGCCGTCGGCCGAGCCGTCGTTGACATACACCAGCTCATAGGTGATGTCAGGGCGTTCCGCGAGCGCAGCGACGAGTTCGTCATGGAAGCGCTGAATGCCGTCCTGCTCGTTGTAGACCGGCAGGACATAGGAAACAAACATTCGGGGAGCCTATGGAGCACCGGTTAACAGCCGGGAATATTCTCATAGCTTTTTCGGGCCGGGAGAGTTTACGAAAGGGTTCGCTCCGCGCGCACGCGCGGAGCGAACCCTTCCGGATGACTCACCGGCTCACCGGCTCATGTGGTCACCGGGGCGGGGCCGGGAGCGAGTAGACGTTGCCGGGGGTGGCGATGGTGGTGATCGCCTTGCCGAACAGGGTGGTCGGCTCGTAGCCCTTGTACGAGATGTCGGTGTTGAGCAGGACGACCAGGGTGGCCTTCTGCTCGGGCAGGTAGAGCGTCAGGCTCTGGTAGCCGGGCAGCGAGCCGTTGTGGCCGATCCAGCCGTGGTCCTTGAGGATGCCGAAGCCGTAGCTGGTGCCCGGGAAACCCGTGGGGAGGAGGCGCAGGCGCTCCTTCTGGGTGGCGGGCTTGAGCAGGGTGCCGGTGGCCAGGACGCGGGCCCAGATGCGCAGGTCGCGCAGGTTGGAGATCATCGCGCCGGCCGCCCAGCCCCAGGTGGGGTCCCAGTTCGTGGCGTCGACCGTCTTCCCGCTCAGGGTCTGGTTGGTGTAGCCGCGCGGGTGCGGCGACGGGAACTCGGCCCCGACCGGGAAGAGCGTGCGGCGCAGGTGCGCCGGGTTCAGCACCTGGTGCTTGATGAAGTCGCGCAGCTTCTGGCCGCTCACCTTCTCCACCACCAGCCCGAGCAGGATGTAGTTGGTGTTGGAGTAGAAGAACTTCGCGCCGGGCTTGAACATCGCGGGGTGCTTGAACGCGTACGCGAGCAGCTCCTCCGGCGTGAACACCCGGTTGGGGTTGGTGAGGAGGGCCTTGATGAAGGCGTCGTCCATCGAGTACGAGAACAGGCCGCTGCGCATCTCGCCCAGCTGGCGCAGCGTGATCTTGTTGCCGCCGGGGACGCCCGGCACGTAGCGGGAGATCGGGTCGTCGAGCTTGACCTTCCCCTGGTCCACCAGGCGGAGGACCGCGGTGGCGGTGAAGGTCTTGGTCTCGCTGCCGATCCGGAAGTTCATGCGGGGCGACATCCGCGCGTGCGTCTTCTTGTCGGCGACGCCGAAGGTGCGCACGTAGCTGGTCTTGCCCGGGATCCACAGGCCGACGACGGCCCCGGGGACACCCGTGGTGCGGAGGGTGTCGGCGATCGCCTTGTCGAGCTTGGCGGTATCGACACCGTGGGAGGCCTTCGGGGAGGCCTTCGGGGAGGCGTGGGGGGAGGCGTGCGGGGAGGTTTTCGTGGGGGCGGCAGCGGCGGCCGTGGCGGCCGGTGCGGATATCGCGGACGCGGACAGCGCGGCGACGGCAAGAGCGGCCGCCGCGATCCTGCGGAAGTTGCAGCTCATGTTGGCGAACGTAGGCCGCCGCGCGCCGGGCGGCGGCCGTACGCGGGCCGAACGGGTGAACGCGAAAGCGGTTGAATCCGGCCCTACCGCCCGCGCAAGGCGGTCAGAGTGGCGTCCAGGTCGGCCGGACGCGGGCGGTTGTGGGGCAGTTTGGACAGGACCGCCGCCATGCCGCAGGTGTTGCTGAGCGCGGAGTAGACCAGGCCGCCCGCTATGGCGGCGGAGAGCAACTGCCAGGCCGGGTTGAGCAGTCCGAGGCCGAGGCCGAGCAGGACCACGGAGCCGGCGGTGAGGCGGACCTGGCGCTCCATGGACCAGGTGGCGCGGGCGCCGGTGGCGGGGCGGTGCAGATCGTGGCCGCCGGCCGCCCAGGCGCTGGTGCCGCCGGTGAGGGTGGCGGTGGTCACGCCGTGCTCGGCCAGGGTGCGGCAGGCGTTCTCGGAGCGGGCGCCGGAGGCGCAGACCACGAGTATCCCGCCCCGGTCCGCGGCTTCACTGATCGCGGGCAGGGCCCGGCGGAGCTGGTCGAGGGGGATGTTGAGGGCGCCGGGCAGGTGCCCGGAGGCGTATTCGCCGGGGGTGCGGACGTCGATGACGGTGAGGTCGGGCAGGCGGGTGCGGGCCTGGTCGGCGTCGAGGGCGAGGGGAGTGTTCATGGTGGGTGTCATCCTTGGGGGAGAGAGGGGTAAAATTACCCCTGGGGGTATATCTGAGGAGTGGTTGTGGAGCTTGATCTCGCGGGCGAGGAACTGAAGGCCGTGCTGAACCGGCTGCGCCGGGCGCAGGGTCAGATCGCCGGCGTGATCCGGATGATCGAGGAGGGACGCGACTGCGAGGAGGTCGTGACCCAGCTCGCCGCCGCTTCGCGGGCCCTGGACCGGGCGGGCTTCGCGATCATCGCGACCGGCCTGCAGCAGTGCCTGATCTCGCCGGACGGCGACCGGGCGGTCGAGGACAAGGACCAGATGCGGGCCCGGCTGGAGAAGCTGTTCCTGTCACTGGCCTAGGGCCCTTCTGATGGATCTCCGTGGGAGAAGGAGCGGGGTCTGGCGCCTGCGATCGCAAGGCGCCGGAGCGCCCACAGGGTGGTTTCCTGTGGGCCCGCCGCGCCAGCGGCTGATGTCGCAGTCGGCAACGCCGCGAGCGCTGGTGCCAGGCCACGCGACGCCACGGAGATCCATCAGGAGGGCCCTAGCCGTGCCAGGACATCGATCAGCATGAACAGGGCCACCGCCAGCAGCACGTAGGCGAAGACCTGCCGCAGCGCGCCGCCGGAGACCTTGGCGGCCAGCCGCTTCCCGTCCCACGCGCCGAGGATCGCCGCTCCCGCGAAGGGCGCGACGACCGCCCAGTCGAGCTGTTCCGCCGCGCCGGTGCGGGCCGCCAGCGCCGCCAGCGAGTTGACGCTGATGACCAGCAGGCTGGTGCCCACCGCCGCGCGCATGCGCAGGCCGACCACATTCACCAGGGCCGGTACGGCGAGAAACCCGCCGCCCACCCCCAGCATCCCGGTCACCGCGCCCAGCCCCGCCCCGGTCCCGGCGGCGCGGCCGGGGCGTACCGGCAACGCGTCGAGCGCGGCGGCCGAGGGACGCAGCATGCGCAGCGAGGCCGCCGCCGCGATGACCGCGAATGCCCCGGTCAGCAGCGCCGGGGGCAGGTCAGCGGCAACCACCCCGCCCAGGGCGGCCGGTAGCAGGCCCGCCGCGGCGAAGAGGCCGCCGCTGCGCCAGCGGACATTCCCGTCACGCGCATGCGCGTACAGCGCGGTGAGGGAGGTCGCGGTGACGATCACCAGGCTCGCGGTGGTCGCCGCGACCGGCGTGAAGCCGAGCAGATAGATCAGGGCGGGGACGGCCAGCACACTGCCGCCGCCCCCGAGCGCGCCGAGCGCCAGACCGATGACGCCCCCGGATATCAGGGCGAGAAGCAAGGTGCTCACGCGACCGGGAGCCCCGCCTCGGCCCACGCGTGCATGCCGCCGGTGACATCCACCACGTCGGCGCCGCGCGACGCCAGCAGCACGGCCGCCTGCCGCGAGCGCTTGCCCGAGCGGCAGATCACCACCACCGGGCGCCCCCGTGCGGCCTCCGGCAGCGGCTTTCCTGCCGCCAGCGCGGACAGCGGCGCGTGCACCGCCCCGGCCGCGTGGCCCTCGGCCCACTCCTCGGCCTCGCGCACGTCCAGCAGCACGGCGTCGGTACATCGCAGGGACTCGGCCCGCTCCGGGGCGACCGCGACCAGCCCCGCCGCCCGCGCCGCGTCGAAACCGTCGTCCACGGCGACGACCTCGCGCCCGGCCGCGTCCAGCAGCGAGGCCGCGATCCCGGCCCGCATGCCTCCCGCACAGTGCACCCAGACGGTCGCGGCGGCCGGTATCTCGGCGAGCCTGCCCCGCAGTTGGTGCAGCGGGATGTGCAGGGAGCCGGCGATGTGGCCCTGGGCCCGCTCGGAGCCCCGCCGCACGTCCAGGACGACCGCACCCTCGACGGGGAGTTCGGCGAAGGCGGCCCGCCGGAAGGTCCGCAGCGGCTCCCCCTCCCGCACCCATGCCTCGGGCGCACCCGTCGCGGCGGCCGCCGGCCGGTCGATGCCGACCCGTACGAGCTCCCGCTGGGCGTCGGCCAGTTGCCGGGCCGACTCCGCCAGCAGCGTCACCGGCCTGCCCCACGGGATCAGCCACGCCAGATAGGTGGCGAGCTGCCCCGCCGCCTCGAAGTTGAACGACCCGGCGACATGCCCCTGCGCGAAAGCCGTCCGGCTGCGCAGGTCCACGACCCACTCACCGGCCGCGAGGCGCTCCGCGATCTCCGCCGCGTCCGCGAGCGCGGGCGGCGTCAGGTCGACGGGCGCCGGGCCGGCGGCATTGGCGGGGCCCATGTGCGCGTAGTACGCGGGCACGTCGTCCAGCCCGGCCAGCAGGGCGGCGACGAAGGCGTCCGCGTCCTCGGCCACCAGCGCCTCGTTCGTGGCCCGCTCCTGGCCGATGGTGCTGCCGCCGTCCCCCGCATGCGCATGCCCGGAAGAGCAGAAGCTGCCGAAGCCGTGGGTGGGCAGCACCGCCGCCTCGTCCGGCAGCTCGGCGGCCAGCCGGTGCGCGGACGCGTGCTGCGCATGCGCGAGTTCGTGCGTCAGTCCCGGCTCGACCAGGTCCGGCCGCCCCACCGAGCCGATCAGCAGCGAGCCGCCCGTGAAGACGCCCACCACCCGGCCCTCGTCCTCCAGCACGTACGCCGTGTGGTGCGGCGTGTGCCCCGGCGTCGCCAGCGCGCGCAGCGTCAGGCCCTCGTCGACCTCCACGCTGTCGCCCTCGCCCACCGGCACCCTCTCGTACGCGACCCGGGCCCCGGCCGGGACCAGATAGGCGGCCCCGGTGACCCGGGCCAGCTCCAGGCCGCCGGTCACGTAGTCGTTGTGCAGATGCGTCTCGACGACATGGGAGATCCGCACGCCCCTGCGGGCCGCCGCCGCGATGACCCGGTCGATGTCCCGTGGCGGATCGACCGCCACAGCGGCGTCCGGGCCGCCCGCCAGATAGCTGCGGTTGCCCAGTCCGGGCACCTCGACGGTGTCGATGAAGAACACGTCCGTACTCCTTTCGCAGGTTGCTTACCCCCCGGGGTATGCAGTCGAGCGTAACAGAGATACCCCGGGGGGTATCCAGTGAGCAAAAGAACGGCCCGCCCCGGGAAGGGGCGGGCCGGACGGCGGCGGCCGTGAGGCGGAGCGCCTAGCGGCGGCGCGGGGCCAGCTTGTACAGGGCGAGGCCGGCCGCGATCAGGGTGGTGGACGCCACCACGAAGGCCATGCTGTTCAGCCAGACGCCGGTGGCGGCCAGGGCGGCGCCCCCGGCTCCGGTCGTGCCCGCGCCGACGACTCTTCCGTACATCGATTTTCTCCTGTTTGTTCATGGGACGGGTGGCGTGGGGGGCCGTGGGGTGTGGGGGTTCGTGGGGGGAGGATCAGGTGGCGATCCACTTCTCCTCGCTGCGCCTGAGCAGGCCCCACAGCGAGGTGAAGTAGACCGCGTGCTGGAACAGGTCGTAGAGCATCTCCGGCACCATCAGCAGGGCCACCAGCACCGCGCGGGGCCCGGCCCGGCGTACCGAGACGACCTTCTCGACCACGAAGATCGCGCCGATGGCGGTCCAGAACGGCGACAGGCCCGGCCAGCCGTACGTGGAGAGGGTCAGCGCCATGAAGGCCAGGTAGATGCCGAAGCTGAGGGCGCCGAAGCCCATCATGAACTGCTGGAAGAAATACCGGGCCGTCACCCGGGTCCAGCCGTAGTCGCGCAGGTTCTCCAGGGCGCCGCGCTGCCAGCGCAGCCGCTGGTGCCACAGCTTGGGGAGGGAGGTCATGACCTCCGTCGTCACCGAGCAGCCCGACGGGGACATGGTGCGGTAGCCGAGGGTCTTGACCGCCTTGGTGATCTCGTCGTCCTCGGTGAGCGAGGCGAGGCTGTAGTAGTCGGCGCCGCCGCCGATCCGGCCGCTGCGGCGTGCGGCGCGCACCTCGCGCAGGACGCGGGCCCGGAACATCGTCCCGGTGCCGGTGAGCACCGAGGCCTTGCCGCCGGTGCGGTCGATCTCCCAGGCGTAGCGGTGGAACTCCATGCGCTGGAGCAGGCCGAGCAGGCCGCCGCCCTCCTCGCCGTAGAAGACCCCGCCGACGGCGCCGACCTTGCGGTTGAAGGTGCCGATGGCCGTCTCGACGAACCACGGATTGAGGACGGTGTCGGCGTCCTGGACCAGGACCAGGTCCCGGTCGGCGAGATGCGGCAGGACCCACGCGATGGCCTGGTTGAGGGCCCCGGCCTTCTTGTGGGTGTTGCCCTGGGTGTGGAAGACGTCCGCACCGTGCTCGTACGCGATGTCGGCGGTGGCGTCGGTGCAGTTGTCGGCGACGACCACGATCAGGTCGGGCCGCCGGGTCTGGGCCCACATGCCCTCGATGGCCTCGGCGATGCGGTCCTGCTCGTTGTGCGCGGGGATGAGGACGACCAGTCGCGGGGTGCCGCCGGAGAAGTCGTCGACGGCGTGGGCACGGCTCGGGGCGTGCCGCCGTCTTCGCTGCGGCCGTTCCATTACGTCGAGCACTCGCACTCCGGTCGTCGTTAATCGCCCGACGCTCAGGTGCGGTCGATGAACCTCAAATACTGCACCGGATCTTCACATTTCAACAAGCTCGTGGGATGACAATGTGATGACAGTTCGGACATGGGCCGAACGGCCGCCCTGTCCTTGCGCAAACTTTGCCGCCGTTTTCCCCCTTCGCCGTGGGCAGTTCCCGTTCGGCTGATGAGACTGCTCCATGACCGCCATCGACCGTCGTAGATTCATGCAGCTGGCGGGCGGCGCCGCCGCCATGACCGCCCTGTCCACGAGCATCGCCCGCGCCGCCGGTATCCCGGCCAACCGCCGCACGGGCAGCCTGCGGGACGTCGAGCACATCGTCGTCCTGATGCAGGAGAACCGTTCCTTCGACCACTACTTCGGCACGCTGCGCGGCGTACGCGGCTTCGGCGACCCCCGGCCCGTCACCCTGCCCAGCGGCAAGCCGGTCTGGCACCAGTCCGACGCCTCGGGCAAGGAGATCCTGCCCTTCCGCCCCGACGCGGACGACCTGGGCCTGGCGTTCATCCAGGACCTCGCCCACGGCTGGAACGACGGGCACGCCGCCTGGAACAAGGGCGCGTACGACAAGTGGGTCCCGGCGAAGACCGCCACCACCATGGCCCACCTCAACCGCACCGACATCCCGTTCCACTACGCCCTGGCCGACGCCTTCACCATCTGCGACGCCTACCACTGCTCCTTCATCGGCTCCACCGACCCGAACCGCTACTACATGTGGACGGGCTGCACCGGCAACGACGGCAAGGGCGGCGGCCCCGTCCTCGGCAACGACGAGGCCGGCTACTCCTGGACGACCTACCCCGAGCGCCTGGAGGCGGCCGGGATCTCCTGGAAGATCTACCAGGACATCGGCGACGGCCTCGACGCGGCCGGTGGCTGGGGCTGGATCGAGGACGCCTACCGGGGCAACTACGGCGACAACTCGCTGCTCTACTTCGACCAGTACCGCAACGCCGAGCCCGGCGACCCGCTCTACGACAAGGCCCGTACCGGCACGAACGCCAAGGCCGGCGACGGCTTCTTCGACGTCCTCAAGGCCGACGTCAAGGCCGGCAAGCTCCCCGAGGTCTCCTGGGTCGTCGCCCCCGAGGCCTTCACCGAGCACCCGAACTGGCCCGCCAACTACGGCGCCTGGTACGTCTCCCAGGTGCTGGACGCGCTCACCGCGGACCCCGAGGTGTGGGCGAAGACCGCCCTGTTCATCACCTACGACGAGAACGACGGCTTCTTCGACCACGTCGTCCCGCCGTCCGCCGACGCCGCCCGCTCCACGGCCGACACCACCGGCGAGCTCTTCGCCCCCTCGGGCACGGACTCGCATGTCGCGGGCCCGTACGGCCTCGGCCAGCGTGTCCCCATGCTCGTCGTCTCCCCCTGGAGCAAGGGCGGCTGGGTCAACTCACAGGTCTTCGACCACACCTCGATCGTCCGCTTCATCGAGCGCCGCTTCGGCGTCCACGAGCCCAACATCTCCGCGTGGCGGCGGGCCGTCTGCGGCGACCTCACTACTGCCTTCGACTTCTCCCGCGCCGACGCCGCCCTCCCCGCCCTCCCCGGCACCGACGGCTACGCCCCGCCGGACGGCGACCGCCACGACGACTACGTCCCTGTACCGCCTGCGCATGCGGCGCTGCCGAAGCAGGAACCCGGCCTGCGCAGGGCGCGCCCGCTGCCCTACGACCTCGCGGCGGACGCCGCCACCGCGGATGGCGAACTCTCCATCGCCTTCGCCAACCACGGCGAGGCCGGTGCCGTCTTCCACGTCACCTCGGCCACGGCTGCCGACGGCCCGTGGACCTTCACCGTCCAGCCCGGCCGCCGCCTCTCCGGCGACTGGTTTCCCCAGGACGACTACGACTTCTCCGTCCACGGCCCCAACGGCTTCTACCGCCACCTCACGGGCTCCGCAGCCCTGGCACCCGGCGTCACCGCCCGCCACGACGGCCGCCGCCGCGAAGTCCGTCTCACCCTCACCAATTCCGGCCCCCACACGGTGACCCTCACGGTCACCGACGCATACGGCCACGAGCCCGCCGCCACCTACCGGCTCCGCCCGGGCGCGCGGGTCGTGCACACGGCGCACCCGCGCCACAGCCACGACTGGTACGACCTGTCGGTGACCTCCGACCACGACGCCGCCTTCGTGCGGCGGCTGGCGGGTCACCTGGAGACGGGGCAGCCGGGCGTGAGCGAGCCCGCGATCGCGACGGCCTAGGCAAACGCCGGACGGGCTGATTTCAGCCCGTCCGGCGATTGAGGACACGCCCGAAGGGCGTTCAAGGGCTACCGCGTCGCGAACAGCCGCGCAGCGGACGTACCCAGGCCGGTCGGGCCGGGGATCGTCAAGATGACCGGCTCCGGCGCCGGAGCGTGGTGGCGGATCACATCCGCCTCCCCATACCTGCGGCAGTCCTGATGCCAGACCAGAATCCCGGACATCCAGTCCCGCAGCTCCTGCACATATCCGTCGAGGACCCGCCGAGCGTCCTCCCCGAGCTCGAAGTCGTCGTAAAGAACAGGCAGTTCATTGGCCACGACGTGCTCGAACTGCTTCATGCGCCCGGTCATCAGGTCGTGGACGATGGCGAGGCCGATCGGGTAGTCGACGTCGAAGAAGTTCTGGACGACGCGGATGAGGTTGTGGAACTCACCCGAGAACTCGATCTCCTTCTGGTACGAGAAGACGTCGTTGATGAGCATGCCGTAGTCCTGGGCCGCGTTCTCCAGGGACTTCATGGGGCCGCTGGCGTAGACCTCGGGCGGGACGCAGTCGCCGTGGCCGATGCGGGCCAGCGCCATGGTCAGGTCGGAGCCGAAGGTCTTGCGGCGCATCTCGATGTAGTCGACGGGGTCGGGGATACGGTTCTGCGCCTCGTTGACCATCTCCCAGAGCCAGGAGTCGGTCATGTCGGTGACGGCCTTGCGGAACACGGCCCGTGACGCCGGGTCCATGGGTGTGGCCGTGCGGACCCAGAGGTCGGCGAGGGCGCGCTCCATCCCGGTCAGGGGGACGAGGGGGAAGGTGGAGGCGTCGAGCGGCATGAACTCGGCGAGGCGGTCGTTGGTGAGCCTGGCGGCGGGGAGGTCGCGGGTGGGGCCGAAGACGGCGGGGTAGTAGTCGTCGGCGTAGGTTCCCCAGGCCAGCCAGGCGGCGGAGAGGTCGAGTTCGTCGGGGGTGGCGTCGGGGTCGAGGCCGGCGGAGCACAGGGGGAGGTCGTAGTCCAGGAGCGCGCGCTCGTCCCAGACGCCCTCCTCGAGGATGCCGACGCGGTGCGACCAGTCGACGAGATTGCGGCGGGCGGCCTCCAGGTGGGGGCTGCGGCCGGCCGGGAACGGCATGTAGAAGTCGGGCAGTAGCGAGGGCCCGACCTTCTCGAAGCGCACATGCGTGAAGCCCCGCGCCCGCGCTGCCTCCGCCCGGCCCGTGGTGAGCTTCAGATTCCCCGCCGAGCCGCTGACGCCGTCGGCGCCGCCGATGAGACCGGGCAGGGCGAACGGCGACCACACGGGCCCGGCCGAGGCGGCCGTCCCGCCGCCGTTCATGTAGCGGCTGCTGCGCATGTGCCACTCGTGGCCGCCGGACTGCCAGTCCTGCAGTCCCTTGATGTACGCGAGCACGGTGGCGGCCTGGAGCGGGTCGATGCCCTTTTCCAGGAACAGCGGGGGGAGTTCGGTGAGGGCGGTGTGCTCGAACTGCTGCAGGCGCGAGGTGAGCAGGTCGTTGACCGCCTCGGCGGCCTCCTGGGTCGAACAGCCGAGGAAGGTCTCCAGCACCAGGACGCCGTTGCTGTTCTCGCCCTCGTCCTCGACCTCCCGCTGGTACGAGAAGAGGTCGTTGCGCAGGTGGATCGCGTCCGCGAAGGCGTCCCGCAGCACCCGCATGGGCCTGGACTCCGCGATGACCTCAGGGACCTCGGCCCCGGCGGCGTACTCGACGAGACCGGCGGACCAGGGGGCGCCGCCGACCTTGCGGCGCATCTCGATGTACTCGACCGGGTTGGCGATCCGGTGCGCGTCCATGTTGGCGAGTTCCCAGAGGGACTCGTTGAGCAACGCCTCGGTGTTCTCGGCGAACCGCCGCCGCCAGTCCATGGACATGGCGGGCACGGTGCGCGCCCACAGGTCCGCCAGGCCCGCCTCGACGGGGTTGGTGGGCTCGGGGAACCCGTCGTCCAGGTCCATGGGCATGAAGGCGGGCAGCCGGTCGAGGTAGC
Source organism: Streptomyces sp. NBC_01537 (assembly GCF_045040445.1). Classification (NCBI taxonomy): domain Bacteria; kingdom Bacillati; phylum Actinomycetota; class Actinomycetes; order Kitasatosporales; family Streptomycetaceae; genus Streptomyces; species Streptomyces sp. NBC_01537. The sequence goes on from NZ_CP109392.1 coordinate 5,133,529, forward strand.
TCTTGCCGCCCTCGCGGTCCAGGGAGCGCTTGAAGAGCTCCAGGAAATGGTCGTCGAAGAAGAAGACCCACACGTACCAGTCGGTGACGAGCGAGAGCACCTCCGACGGGCAGTCGGGGTGGGTGTAGGAGCAGAGCAGCGCGTAGTCGTGGGCGTCCAGGTCGTGTTCGTCCCAGACGCCGGAGCCCTCCAGCATGCCCAGGTCGCGGGCCCACTGTTTGGAGTGTCTGCGCGCCTCCTCCAGATGGGGGTTGAGTCGCGCGGGATACGGTGTGTAGAAGTCCGGGAGTTCAAAAGGCTGGTCCACAGCCCACAGCACTACCCACGGCCGTCCACGGCTATCCGGATGGCGGAATGGTCATACAAGCACACCAGGGCCTGTCCGGCGGATCTTGGTCGGATAGGCCCTGCATCGGGCCAACCTCTGCCCACGGGGCGGTAAATCCAGTCCACGGACAGGCAAAGATCTTCGGCCGCGCATGTTCCGGACCCACTGCGCCCCGCTAGGTTCTGGCCATCCTCTCGTGCTGCCCACAGCGGGATCACAGGAGGTTCACGGATGTCATGGGCATGAAGTTCTACGCGCGTTATCCGCGTGCGCAGGCCGTGTTCGTGCCGTCCGGCGCCGAGAAACCCCCACTTCCGGCTGTGGCACCGCGTACGGCCAGAACCCGGCCCTCGCAGTGCCGGCCTCAACCGATGGAGGCAACACCGTCATGCGCATGCTTGATTCGCGCGCCCGAAGACTGCTCACCGCGGCCCTGCCCGCCCTCGCCCTCACCGTGGCCGGCTTCATGGCCGCACCGGCCGCCGGTGCGCAGGCGGCGCCGGACGCCGTCAGCGCCGCGAGCACCAGCCGCGCCGCCGTCGCCGCCCACAACGCCAAGGCCCTGACCGCCCCCGCGGCGCAGGCCGTTCACTCCACGGGCAAGGCCGGCCAGAAGGTGCCGACCGAGCACCTGTGCGGCACGCCGTCCCCCGGTCACGCGGCCTGTTTCGCACAGCGGCGTACCGACATCAAGCAGAAGCTCGCCGCCGCGATATCCCCGAACGCGGCCGACGCCACGGTGTCCGGCATCAGCCCGGCCAACCTGCACAGCGCCTACAACCTGCCCTCCACCGGCGGTTCCGGCATGACCGTGGCCGTCGTGGACGCGTACAACGACCCCAACGCGGCCGCCGACCTGGCGGTCTACCGCTCGCAGTTCAGCCTGTCGGCGTGCACCAAGGCCAGCGGCTGCTTCAAGCAGGTCAGCCAGACCGGCTCCACCACCTCGCTGCCGACCAACGACACCGGGTGGGCGGGCGAGGAAGCGCTCGACATCGACATGGTCAGCGCGGTCTGCCCGAACTGCAGCATCATCCTGGTCGAGGCCAACTCGGCCACCGACGCCGACCTCGGCGCCGCCGAGAACGAGGCCGTCGCGCTGGGCGCGAAGTTCGTCTCCAACAGCTGGGGCGGTGACGAGTCCTCCTCCCAGACCAGCGAGGACACCTCGTACTTCAAGCACCCCGGTGTCGCCATCACCGTCTCCTCCGGTGACTCCGCCTACGGCGCCGAGTACCCGGCCACCTCCCAGTACGTGACCGCCGTCGGCGGCACCGCGCTGAGCACCTCCTCCAACACCCGTGGCTGGACCGAGTCCGTCTGGAAGACCAGCAGCACCGAGGGCACCGGCTCCGGCTGCTCGGCCTACGACGCCAAGCCCAGCTGGCAGACCGACACCGGCTGCACCAAGCGCATGGAGGCCGACGTCTCCGCCGTCGCCGACCCGGCCACCGGCGTCGCCGTCTACGACACCTACGGAGGCTCCGGCTGGGCCGTCTACGGCGGCACCAGCGCGTCCTCGCCGATCATCGCGGGTGTCTACGCGCTCGCCGGCACCCCGGGCACCAGCGACTACCCGGCGAAGTACCCCTACTCCCACACCTCCAACCTGTACGACGTGACCAGCGGCAACAACGGCTCCTGCTCCACCTCGTACTTCTGCACCGCCGGCACCGGCTACGACGGCCCGACCGGCTGGGGCACCCCCAACGGCACCACCGCCTTCGCGTCGGGCACCAGCACCGGCAACACGGTGACCGTCACCAACCCGGGCAGCCAGTCCACCGTCACCGGCAGCTCCGTCAGCCTCCAGATCTCGGCGACCGACAGCGCGAGCGCCACCCTCACGTACAGCGCCAGCAGCCTGCCCACCGGTCTGTCGATCAGCTCCTCGACCGGCAAGATCACCGGCACCGCGAGCACGGCGGGCACCTACAGCACCACCGTCACGGCCACCGACAGCACCGGCGCCACCGGCTCGGCCTCCTTCACCTGGACCGTCAGCTCCTCGGGCAGCGGCTCCTGCACCTCCGCCCAGCTGCTGGGCAACCCGGGCTTCGAGTCGGGCAACACCACCTGGACCGCCTCCAGCGGCGTCATCACCAGCTCCACCAGTGAGGCCGCCCGCACCGGTTCGTACAAGGCCTGGCTCGACGGCTACGGATCGACGCACACCGACACGGTCTCGCAGTCGGTGACGATCCCGAGCGGCTGCACGGGCACCACCTTCACCTTCTACCTGCACGTCGACACGGCGGAGACCACCACCAGCACCGCGTACGACAAGCTGACGGTCACCGCCGGATCCACCACCCTGGCCACCTACTCCAACCTCAACGCGGCCAGCGGGTACGTCGCGAAGTCCTTCAGCCTCTCGGCCTTCGCCGGGACGACCGTCACCCTGAAGTTCAGCGGTGTCGAGGACTCCTCGCTCCAGACCAGCTTCGTCCTCGACGACACGGCGGTCACCACGAGCTGACCCGGCACATCGCTCGCAAGGGACCCCGGCAGTCTCACGACTGCCGGGGTCCTCTCATGTGGATCCTGATGCGGGTGTGACACGTCAAAGCGGAAAGGAGGCCATCACATGCGTCGAATATCCCCCCATATCGCCCTGGCCGTCGCCGGGTCCGCTCTGCTCCTGGTCACCGGCTGCGGTACGCAGACCGGCACCGCCGGGGCCGGCAGCGTGGCCGCGTCACCGTCTCCCTCCCCGTCGAGCCCGTCGAGCTCGGCCACGAAGGCAGGCTGCAAGGCGGAGACGGCCCTCACCGCCGCCGACAACAACAGCACGGTCTGCGTCACCAAGGGCGGCCAGATCCGCCTCACCCTCGACGGCACCGCCGACAAGCCCTGGGCGGCCGTCGAGGCCTCCGGCGGCGCCCTCACCCCGGTGAACGCCGGTATCGGCGCCCCGGTCGGCGACAGGGTGTCCGCCTACCGCGCCTCGTCCGACGGCAAGGTGACGCTGACCTCGTCCCGGCCGATGTGCGCCAAGGCCAAGCCGGGGCAGATGCAGTGCAAGGCGCTGATGACCTGGATGGTCACCGTGGTGGTGTCGTAGCCAGTGGCGCCGCGGTCAGCCGGGCCGCCTCGCGGGCGGCGTGCGGATTGGGGACGCGGGCCCGGGAGCCGGCCAGTTTCGCGGCGAGGTGGGCGCCGACGGTGACCGGCTCGTACCGGGGCGGCCGGGACGGGCCCGTGCAGACGTCGAGGCACTCGATGACGGCGTCGGCGTTGCCGTCGTGGAAGTACGCGGCCGAGCGGCGCGGCACCAGCTCGCCGCCGACCCGGGGCGGGGCGACCCGGTGCATCGTGGAGATCCACTGGTCGTTGGTCCAACGGGCCAGCGCGTCCCCGAGGTTGACCAGCAGCGCGCCGTCCGCGGGCTGTACGGGGTGCCATCGCCCGTCTGAGCCCAGGATCTCCAGGCCGGGCACCTGGTCCGCCCACAGCACGGTGACGATGCCGTAGTCGGTGTGGGCGCCCATGCCCGCCTGGTCCGGTTCCAGGGGCGCGTCCACCGACGGGAGGCGGTAGTTGTTCATGCGCAGGACGTCGATCGAGTGGTCGGTGTACCGGCCGAAGTAGTCCTCGGGCAGGCCGAGCGCGAGGGCGAACACCCGCGTCATCGTGCGGGCGACGCGGCCCGCCTCGGCGAACCACGCGCCGACGGCGGCCTCGAAGGACGGCACTTCGGCGGGGTGGACGTTGGCCGCGTACTCCTCGGCGGGCAGGTCCAGTCCCGGGTATTCGGCGGCCGTGGTGCCCACGTTGAACGCCTCGAAGAGGTCGGCGGCCGTGGTGATGCCGAGGCTGGTGGCCAGGGCCTCCGACTTGGGCGGGCTGTAGCCGCGGTTGATCGGCGGCGGGCAGATGTACGCCCGCTTGGCCTCCGGTCCGAGGGCGAAGAAGGCGTCGGTGGCCGCGGTGAACGCGTCCCTGACGGCGTCGGGGATGCCGTGCCCGGTGATCTGCAGGAATCCCACCGTCCGGGCCGCCTCGTCGACCGCGCGGGCGATCGCCGCGCGGGCTTCCGCGCGTGCTTCCCCGTCGCCGTGGTCCTCGACGAAGGGGGTGATGTCGATGGTGGGTATGGTCAGGATGCCGTTGACGGTTTCGGCGGATGTCATGGTTGGTCCTGTTCGTACATCGTATGATTGCTCAGACTACTCAATTTGGGTGCTCTTGAGTGTCTTCAGCGATCACTCTTCGTTGCGGATGGGTTAAATGACGCGAGACGCAGATCCGGCCGAGAAGCTCGCCGAGAAGCTTCTGGCCGCCCGCGTGGGGGCGGAGATCCGCAGCCTGCGCGAGAAGGCCGGGCAGTCGACGCGACAGCTCGCGGCGGCCGCCGGTATGAGCCAGGCGTTCCTCAGCCAGATCGAACGCGGTCTGAGCGCCCCGTCCATGGCCACGACGTACCGCCTCGCCGAAGCGCTCAACGTCCTGCCCGGGGCGCTGCTGCCGCCCCTGGAGCGCAGGTCCCCCGTCACCTTCGTCCCGGCGGGCGAGGGCCGGATGCTGCCGGTCAGCAGCCGTGACGACGCCGCCCTCGGCCGCACGCTCGTCATGGACCCCGACAAAAAACTCGAAGTCGTCGAGTACGTCATCGAGCCCGGCCAGTACATCCAGGAGTGGTTCCGGCTCGAAGGCGAGCTCGCGGTCTATCTCGTCTCCGGCGCCATCGACATCGAGGTCGAGGGCGAGGGCACCTGGCGGCTCGGCCCCCGCGACTTCATCGCCCACCCCTCCGGCATCCGCCACCGCTGGCTCCTGGTCGACGACCGCCCGGTCCACCTGCTCCTGGTCGTCGCCCACCCGACTACAAGCTGAAACAAGCTGAAAGAGGCCTCATGGCTGCGGAACTGACGAACTGGGCCGGCAATGTCGAGTTCGCCGCGCAAAAACTCCTGAGCCCCGCCTCGCCGGCGGAGCTCCAGGACATCGTCGCGTCCAGCGATCGCGTACGCGCGCTGGGCGCGGGCCACTCCTTCAACCGGATCGCCGACACCACCGGCGTCCTGGTCAGCCTGGACCGGATGCCGCGCCTCGTGGAGGCCGACACCGCCCGCCGCACCGTCCGGGTCGGCGGCGGCGTGCGCCTCGCCGAGCTGTGCGCGGAGCTGCGGCGGCACGACCTGGCCCTGGCCAACCTGCCGTCCACCCCGCACTTCTCGGTCGCCGGTGCCTTCGCGACCGGCACCCACGGCTCGGGGGACGGCATCGGCACGCTGGCCGCGGCCGTCAGCGCGGTGGAGCTGGTGACGGCCGACGGCTCGCAGCTCGTGCTCGCACGCGGCGAGGAGGGATTCGAGGGCGCGGTGACCTCGCTGGGCGCGCTGGGGATCATCACGGCGCTCACCCTCGACCTGCTGCCCGGGTACGAGATCGAGCAGTACGTGTTCCTCGGCCTGCCCTGGTCCGCGCTGACCGGGCAGGAGCAGTTCGAGCGGGTCTTCTCGGCCGCGTACAGCGTCAGCGCCTTCACCCACTGGGACGACGCCCCGCTGCGGGTGTTCACCAAGCGCCGCCCCGCCGACCCGCTCCCCGACCTGGCCTGGACCGGCGCCCGCCCCGCCGACGCGCCGAGCCATCCCATCGAAGGCATGCCCGTCGCCAACGCCACCGAGCAGCTGGGCGTTCCCGGCCCCTGGGACGAGCGCCTGCCGCACTTCCGAGCCGGGTTCATGCCCAGCGTCGGCAACGAGCTGCAGTCCGAGTACTTCGTCGGCCGCGCCGACGCCGCCCGGGCGGTCCGGGCGCTGCGCGCTCTCGGGCCGCTGCTCTCCCCGGTCCTGCAGGTGAGCGAGATCCGCACCATCGCCGCCGACACCGCCTGGCTCAGCCCCACCCACGGTCGTGACTCCGTCGCCTTCCACTTCACCTGGATCGCCGACCCGGCCGCCGTCGCCCCCGTGCTCCTGCGCATCGAACAGGCCCTCGCCCCGTTCGGTGTCAGGCCGCACTGGGGCAAGCTCTCCTCCATGGACCCGGCCGCGGTACGGGCCTCGTACGAGCACGGGGAGCGCTTCCGCGAGCTGCTGCTGCGGACCGACCCCCTGGGCACATTCCGGAACGAGCTGATCGACGGGTACTTCCCGGCGGACGTGTAGGAAGATGAGTGCGGCTTCTCATGGAATGATCCGGAATCCCCATGCCGCTCCCATCTTCGGATAAGGGATCTCCCAGACGGCGTTGCCATAGTGGAGACATCGCAAAGAGCAACACGGAAACAACAGCGATAAACCACCCGCAATTGTTCGCCATCTGGAAAAGAGACAGACATGAGCCTTCGTAAGATCACCCCGCTTGCCGCCAAGCCCTCCCGCAAGCCCGACTTCAAGCCGGACCACAAGCCGTCCCGCAAGCCCTCGCGGAAGCCGGCCACCAAGCCCGCGCGCCGCCCGGTCGGCAACAGCTGAGCCCACCACCGAAGGGGCCGTGACGAATTCCGTCACGGCCCCTCGGGCATTTTCCGCACCGGCTGCGTACCATGCGATTCATGGAAACCACGCTTCGGCTCGCACAGCAGCCGGAGGCCGACGAACTGCTCGGCCGCAGCCCGCTGGCCCTTCTGGTCGGCATGCTTCTCGATCAGCAGGTCCCCATGGAATGGGCCTTTTCCGGCCCGCGCACCATCGCCACCCGCCTCGGCCGCGACGACCTCGACGCCCATGAGATCGCCTCGTACGACCCCGACGCCTTTGCTGCCCTCCTCGCCGCCAAGCCCGCCGTCCACCGCTACCCGGGCTCCATGGCCAAGCGCGTGCAGCAGCTCTGCCAGTACCTCGTCGAGCACTACGACGGCGACGCCGAGGCCGTCTGGCGCGACGCCGCCACCGGCAAGGAGCTGCTGGACCGCCTCAAGGCGCTGCCCGGCTACGGCGAGCAGAAGGCCCGCATCTTCCTCTCCCTCCTCGGCAAGCGCATCGGTGTCCGCCCCGACGGCTGGCGCGAGGCCGCGGGCGCGTACGGCGAGGAGGGCTCGTACCGCTCGGTCGCGGACATCACGGGACCGGAGTCGCTGGACAAGGTGCGCGCGCACAAGCAGGAGATGAAGGCGGCGGCGAAGGCGGCGGCCGCCGCTAAGAAGTGACGATGCGCTCCAGCGCCTCCGCCTCGGGCTTGCGCGCCTCCACCGCGACCAGCGAGCCGTCGGCGAACGTGAGGTCCACCCGGCTGGAGAAGGTCCAGTGCCGGATCCGCACCCCGCGCAGCTGCTCGCGCGGGAACTCGCCGAGATACGGCGTCTCGGTGTCGTGGGGGTGGACGATCAGTACCCGGTGGGTGGTGAAGGCCAGCAGCGCGTGCTCGTTGTCGTAGGAAGTGCTGCGGCCAGTACGGGATGGCAGCGTCCGTACGCTGACGACGAACCGGCCCGCCTGGCTGCGCCACCCGCCCTGCAAAGGCCGCCCGCGCAGCGGTGCGACGAGGGCGCGCCTCAGGGCTGTCCAGGCGGCGTCCAGCAACTCCAGGGCGGCCACTGTCAAGGTCACGGGAAGAAACAGAACATCCATGACCCTCTCCCCGGCCGACCTCGCAGGCTCGGGCGACCGGTGCCGGCGGGGCACATCACCCCGGATCAGGCCGCAAAGGTCGACCTTGACCACCGCGATCAGCCGCTCGTCCTGGCCGAGCAGGGGAGTTACGGCCGCCGCGTACGACTCGCCCCCGTAGCGCTGGGACGCGAAGACGTCCGTCATCCGAATGCCTCCTCGGCCGTACGCCGTCAGGGAGTCCGGCTCTGTGAGAAACCGCTGTCCCCCATGCTCACTGCTGCCTCACTGGCCCCGGGGCCGTCGGAAACGGATGGCAGCCGGCAAGTCTTGCAGCGCGCGGACGGCCCGTGGCCTGCCCAGGGGGCGAGCTGGTGGAGGCTTGGCGGGATGTTTGCCGTGCCCTGACCAGGCGGACCGTGCGGTCCCCCGGACGCACATGGCCCGGACTGTCGGTGCGGCCCGATATCGTCGTAGGCGTGTCCCTCGCTCTGTACCGCCGCTACCGTCCCGAGTCCTTCGCCGAGGTCATCGGACAGGAGCACGTCACTGACCCGCTGCAGCAGGCGCTGCGGAACAACCGGGTCAATCACGCGTACCTGTTCAGCGGTCCGCGCGGCTGCGGCAAGACGACGAGCGCCCGCATCCTGGCCCGCTGCCTGAACTGCGAGAAGGGGCCGACGCCGACCCCCTGCGGGGAGTGCCAGTCCTGCCAGGACCTGGCGCGCAACGGGCCGGGGTCGATCGACGTCATCGAGATCGACGCCGCCTCGCACGGTGGTGTGGACGATGCCCGTGACCTGCGGGAGAAGGCCTTCTTCGGCCCGGCGGGCAGCCGGTACAAGATCTACATCATCGACGAGGCGCACATGGTCACCTCGGCGGGCTTCAACGCCCTGCTGAAGGTGGTCGAGGAGCCGCCGGAGCACCTGAAGTTCATCTTCGCCACGACCGAGCCCGAGAAGGTCATCGGGACCATCCGCTCCCGTACCCACCACTACCCCTTCCGGCTCGTCCCGCCGGGCACCCTGCGCGACTACCTGGCCGAGGTCTGCGAGCGCGAGGCGATCCCGGTCGAGCCGGTGGTCTATCCGCTGGTCGTACGGGCCGGGGCCGGGTCCGTGCGTGACTCGATGTCGGTCATGGACCAGCTGCTCGCGGGGGCGGGCGAGGACGGCGTCACGTATGCCATGGCCACCTCGCTGCTCGGCTATACGGATGCCGCCCTGCTGGACGACGTGGTCGACGCCTTCGCGGCGGGCGACGGGGCGGCGGCCTTCGAGGTCGTCGACCGGGTGATCGAGGGCGGCAACGACCCCCGGCGCTTCGTGGCCGACCTGCTGGAGCGGCTGCGGGACCTGGTGATCCTGGCCGCGGTGCCGGACGCGCTGGAGAAGGGGCTCATCGACGCCCCGGCGGATGTCGTCGAGCGCATGCACGCCCAGGCCTCGGTCTTCGGCGCCGCCGAGCTGAGCCGCGCCGCCGACCTGGTCAACACCGGGCTCACCGAGATGCGGGGGGCGACCGCGCCCCGGCTCCAGCTGGAGCTGATCTGCGCGCGCGTGCTTCTTCCCGCCGCGTACGACGACGAGCGTTCGGTCCAGGCCCGCCTGGACCGGCTGGAGCGCCAGCCCGTGCAGGCGGCGGCCGCCTTCGCGGTCCCGGCCCCGGCCCCGGCGCCAGTGGCCCCGCCGACCCAGGCGGCCCCGCCGCCGCCCCCGGTGGCCGCTCCTGCTCTCGCGCCCGCCCCCGAGCCCGCTCCCGCCCAGCGCCCCGGCGCCTGGCCGACCGCCGCCCCCGCCGCGGCCCCTGCCTCCGCCCCCGCCCAGCGCCCCGGGGCCTGGCCCACGGCCGCCCCCGCCCCCGCCGCATCGGCACCCGCACCCGCGCCCGCCCCGGCGGCGGCCGCCCCCGTCCCGGCGGCTCCCGCCCCCTCGGCAGCCGTCGGCGGCGACCCCTCCCAGGTCCGCCAGATGTGGCCGCAGATCCTGGAGGCGGTGAAGAACCGCCGCCGGTTCACCTGGATACTGCTCAGCCAGAACGCCCAGGTCGTGGGCTTCGACGGCACCACACTCCAGGTCGGCTTCGCGAACCCGGGGGCCCGCGACAGCTTCGTCGGCGGCGGCAGCGAGGACGTCCTCAAGCAGGCGATCAGCGACACGCTGGGCGTGCAGTGGCGCATCGAGTCCGTCGTCGACCCGTCCGGAGGCGGCGGCGGAGGCGGCGGCGCCCCGGCGCGGCAGGCCCCCGTACAGCAGTACCAGCCCCAGCCGCAGCCGCAGGCCCATGCCCAGCCGCAGCCTCAGCCCCAGTACACGCCGCCCCCGTCCCCGGCGCCCGCGCCGCAGCGGGCCGCGCCGCCGCCTGTGCGGGACCACACCCCGGAGCCGCCGCCGATCGAGGACGACATCCCGGAGGACGACGATCCGGATCTCGACGACACCGCGCTGAGCGGACACGACCTCTTTGTGCGCGAGCTGGGCGCGACCGTGATCGAAGAGATTTCGAACGACTAGGCCCTGTCCGGGCGATCATGGCCGGGTCCGCGACGCCACAGTGACATCAGCCGCTGGCGCGGCGGGCGCCAGACGCCGCGGCCTATCCGCCCCTGATCGCCCGGACAGGGCCTAGCCGGCCGGAAACAGCCGGGAAAACACTCGCCTTCTCCTACCTGGGGCGTAGGGCGTACCGGTCGGAGAACCCGTAGGCTCGCCCTACCCGCACAAACACCTCGTCGTACGGCAGGAGCGAGACCGTGATCCCCGGTGGTGGCCAGCCCAACATGCAGCAACTGCTCCAGCAGGCCCAGAGGATGCAGCAGGACCTCGCCGCGGCCCAGCAGGAGCTGGCCGAGACCGAGGTCGAGGGCAGTGCGGGCGGCGGCCTCGTGACGGCGACGGTGACCGGGGCCGGTGAGCTCCTGGGGCTGGTCATCGACCCGAAGGCGGTCGATCCTGAGGACATGGAGACGCTGGCCGACCTGGTCGTCGCCGCCGTGCACAATGCCAACGCGAGCGCGCAGGAGCTGCAGCAACAGAAGCTCGGTCCGCTCGCCCAGGGCCTGGGCGGCATGCCCGGCCTGCCGTTCTAGAGAGCAAGCCAGAAGGCGCAGGTAGCAGACCGTGTACGAAGGCGTGGTTCAGGACCTCATCGACGAACTGGGCAGGCTGCCCGGCGTGGGTCCCAAGAGCGCCCAGCGCATCGCCTTCCACATCCTCCAGGCCGACCCCGCCGACGTCCGCCGGCTCGCCCACGCCCTCGCCGAGGTCAAGGCCAAGGTCCGCTTCTGCACCGTCTGCGGCAACGTCGCCGAGTCCGAGCAGTGCCGCGTCTGCCGCGATCCCCGCCGGGACCCCTCCGTCATCTGTGTCGTCGAGGAGTCCAAGGACGTCGTCGCCGTAGAGCGCACCCGCGAGTTCCGCGGCCGCTACCACGTCCTCGGCGGCGCCATCAGCCCCATCGAGGGCATCGGCCCCGACGACCTGCGCATACGAGAACTCCTGGCCCGGCTCGCCGACGGCACCGTCACCGAGCTCATCCTGGCCACCGACCCGAATCTGGAGGGCGAGGCCACAGCGACGTACCTCGCCCGCATGATCAAGCCCATGGGGCTGAAGGTCACCCGTCTCGCCAGCGGCCTGCCGGTGGGCGGGGACTTGGAATACGCGGACGAGGTCACGCTCGGCCGAGCTTTTGAGGGAAGGCGACTCCTTGATGTCTGACAACGCGCTGGACCCCAACGACTTCGCTGTCCAGATCTCCGACCAGATCGAGAGCTTCATCCTCTCGGTCCGAGAGGTCGCCAAGGGCGACGATCCCGACAGCGCCGTGCCGTACCTCCTGCTGGAGGTCTCCCAGCTCCTGCTGGCCGGCGGCCGTCTGGGCGCGCACGAGGACATCCTCCCGGACGAGCGCTACGAGCCCGACATCGGTCCCGAGCCGGACGCCGACGAGCTGCGCGAGCGCCTCGCGGTCCTGCTGGAGCCCATCGATGTCTATTCCGAGGTCTTCGACCCGTACGTCCCCCGCTCCACGCCGGTCGCGTGCCGCATCTCCGACGACCTGGCGGATGTCGTCACCGACCTGGCGCACGGCCTGGCCCACTTCCGGGACGGCCGGGTCACCGAGGCCCTGTGGTGGTGGCAGTTCTCGTACCTGTCCAACTGGGGCCCCACCGCCTCCGCTTCGCTCCGCGCACTGCAGTCCCTGGTCGCCCACGTACGCCTCGACAGCCCGCTGGACGCGCTCGACGGGCTCGACACGGACGACAACAGCGGCGACGAGGACAAGCTCGCCGAGGAGGCCGGCAAGGTGATGGCGGAGGAGATCGCGGGCCCCCTGGGGCTGCGTCAGGGTCACTGAGCCGGACTCACTGAATGGTAGGGCCTGTCCGGCGGCTGTTCTCCTTCAGCCGCTGGCGCGGCGCGGCCGTGGCGTCGCGTGCCCTGGCACCTGGGGGCACCTCCCAGCCCCCAGGGGCTGGGGGAGCTCGCGGCGTTGCCGAAACGCCCACAGGAAACCACCCTGCGGGCGCTCCGGCGCCTTGCGATCGCAGGCACCAGACCCCGCTCCTTCCCCCACGGAGATCCGCCGGACAGGCCCCAGCCGTCTCGGCATCTGGTATTGCGGCGGCGTTTCCGGCCTGCTCGTTAGACTGGGCCGACCGCAGTACAGACCTTGAGGAGCGCACGTGGGCCTTGTCGTGCAGAAGTACGGAGGCTCCTCCGTCGCTGATGCCGAGGGCATCAAGCGGGTCGCCAAGCGAATTGTCGATGCCAAGAAGAGCGGCCACCAGGTGGTCGTCGTGGTTTCGGCGATGGGCGACACGACGGACGAGCTGATCGACCTCGCCGAGCAGGTGTCGCCGATTCCCGGCGGCCGCGAGTTCGACATGCTGCTGACCGCCGGAGAGCGGATCTCCATGGCCCTGCTGGCGATGGCGATCAAAACCCTGGGCCACGAGGCCCAGTCGTTCACCGGTAGCCAGGCAGGTGTCATCACCGACTCGGTCCACAACAAAGCACGCATCATCGATGTCACGCCGGGCCGTATCCGCACCGCGCTCGACCAGGGCAACATCGCGATCGTGGCCGGCTTCCAGGGCGTCAGCCAGCACAGCAAGGACATCACCACCCTCGGCCGGGGCGGCTCCGACACCACGGCTGTGGCGCTGGCCGCGGCGCTGCACGCCGAGGTGTGCGAGATCTACACCGACGTGGACGGCGTGTTCACCGCCGACCCGCGGGTGGTGAAGAAGGCCCGGAAGATCGAGTGGATCTCCTCCGAGGACATGCTGGAGCTGGCCAGCTCCGGCTCGAAGGTACTGCTGCACCGCTGCGTGGAGTACGCCCGCCGATACAACATCCCGATCCATGTCCGGTCGTCGTTCTCCGGCCTGAAGGGCACCTGGGTCAGCAACGAGCCGCGAGAGGACCAGAACGTGGAGCACGCGATCATCTCCGGGGTCGCACACGACCTGTCCGAGGCCAAGGTCACCGTCGTCGGGGTGCCCGACAAGCCGGGCGAGGCCGCCGTGATCTTCCGCGCGATCGCGGACGCGGAGATCAACATCGACATGATCGTGCAGAACGTGTCGGCCGCGGCCACCGGTCTGACCGACATCTCGTTCACCCTCCCCAAGGACGAGGGCCCCAAGGCGCTGGACGCGCTGAAGAAGGCCCAGACCCTCATCGCGTACGAGTCGCTGCGCTACGACGACCAGATCGCCAAGATCTCGCTCGTCGGCGCGGGCATGAAGACCAACCCGGGTGTCACGGCGCAGTTCTTCGAGGCGCTGTCGAACGCGGGCGTCAACATCGAGCTGATCTCGACCTCCGAGATCCGCATCTCGGTCGTGACGCGCGCCGACGACGTCAAGGAGGCCGTGCAGGCGGTGCATTCGGCGTTCGGCCTGGACAGCGACAACGACGAGGCCGTGGTCTACGGCGGCACGGGCCGCTGATCACACAGATCACCCTGGTCAGCGATGTGATCAAATCGCTGGTCTGGACCGCTTGTCAGTAAAGGTGTAATCGTCAGACAATTTCGCTCCCTGCGCAGCCGGAACCGGCGAGGCGCAGGGAGCGTCTTTGTGTCAGCGCACTACGCCGGCGCGAAGGGGCGCCAGGTAAAAGGTGTATTGGGGAAGAGTTGGTACGCATGGTGATAGATGCCACACCGTCAAAAACGGTGCCCGGGGCGTACAACCCTGACGGGGGGCGGCGTGTCCAACAGTCGTGGCAGAAGCGTTTGGGGCACTCGGGACACTCGGTATCGAAGCGGTGTCGTTCAGCGGCGGCGCGGTCGCGGCCGGTGTCGGCGTCGCGCCTGTGCGCCCCCGTGCGCAGCGGCCTGCCCGCACGGCAGGTGGTATGCCGGTGATCGCGCCCTGGCCGGTCACGAAGATGCCTTCCGACACGGGGGACCCTGACGCAACGATGTCGGCCAGTACAGCCGGAACCACGGTCGACCACCTCACCGAGACCTACCGGGCGCACTACCGCTCCCTCCTCGGGCTCGCCGCCCTGCTGCTCGACGACACCGCCTCCTGCGAGGACGTCGTCCAGGAGGCGTTCATCCGCGTCCACTCGGCGCGCAACCGCGTGCGCGAGCCGGAGAAGACCCTCGCCTACCTCAGGCAGACGGTGGTCAACCTCTCCCGCTCCGCCCTGCGCCGCCGCATTCTCGGCCTGCGCCTGCTGTCCAAGCCGATGCCCGACATGGCCAGCGCCGAGGAGGGCGCGTACGAGATCCTCGAACGCGACCAGCTGAAGGCCGCCATGCGCAAGCTGCAGCGGCGGCAGCGCGAGGTCCTCGTGCTGCGCTATTTTGCCGACATGACCGAGGCTCAGGTCGCCGAAACCCTGGGGATCTCCCTGGGCTCGGTCAAGGCGTACGGCTCGCGCGGTCTCGCGGCGCTCCGCGTCGCAATGGAGGCCCCGGCATGACCAACCCTGACTTCCCCCGTGACATGGATCCGAAGACCCACAACCCTTCCCCCAAGCTCGAATCGGAACTGGACGGAGTCACTGGGCCCGGCGACTCCGTCCTGCGCATCGACGAGGAGCTGAGCCCCGAGGAGCTGGCGCTGCGCCGGCTCCTGCATGACGCCGTGCACGACATCGAGCCCCGCCAGGACGCGCTGCAGCACCTGCGCCGTGCCGTCCCGGCCCGCCGGACGCACCGCCGGCAGCTGCTGGTCGGCACCGCGGCCGCCTGCCTGCTGGCCCTCGTCGCAGTCCCGGCCGTGCTGCACGTGGCGGGCACCGCCGACGCGGAGAACCCGAACCCGGCCAACGCCTCCAGCGCCCACGACACGGGCGGCACCAGCGGCGGGACGGACAACGGCGGGAGCGAATCCGCGCTTCCGTCCGGGGGCGGCAAGAAGGACAGCGACGGCAAGCCCAGGAAGCCGTCGGGCACCTCGCCCAGCTCGGCCTCCTCCAGCACCGCCAACCCCTCCGACACCCTGGCCGCCACCGCCCCGCTGTGTACGTCGGCGGACCTGGGCAACACGACGGCCGTCACCGGCACCGCGGGCTCCAGCGGCTCGGTCAGCGGTTACTTCCGGGTCTCCAACATCTCCGCCGGTCCCTGCACCGTCAACGCCGACTCCGCCGCCGTCACCGCCACCGCGCAGGGCAGCGCGGACGCCTCACGGATCTCGGTCGTCGACCACACCGCGGGCGACGGCACCGGGCTGCCCGACACGGTGTCGAATCCGCTGATCCTCACCGTCGGGCAGAGCTACCAGGTGGAGTTCACCTGGGTGCCCGCCAGCGGCACCACCGGCTGCGAGGCCACCAGCACGCCGACGCCCACGCCCACGCCCACCGCGAGCGACACCAGCTCCAGCGGCTCGACGACCGACGGCACGACCACGGCGTCCACCGTCTCCTCCACCTCCGACGACTCGGGGAGCATCCTGCTCACCCACACCCCCGAAGCGGGCGGACCGGCCGTCAGCACCACCGTCAGCGACGCCTGCGCGGGCACCGTCTACAAGACGGGCGCGCTTCTGGTGACGTAGGGGCCCAGCCCTGTCCAGGGGCCGGGTCCGGCGGGGCGGGCCGTGCCACGTAACGTGGAGGGGTGTACCGGTTCCTGCTGACCCCGCGCTGGCTCGCCGGCCATCTGTTCGTGGTGCTGGCCTGCGTCTTCTGCGTCTTCATGGGCAGCTGGCAGCTCAGCCGCTTCGAGAGCCGGGTCGAGACCCACCGCACGGCCGAGAAGGACACCAAGGCCGCGGCCGCCGCCCGGCCGGTGGCCCTCGCCAAGCTGCTGCCGAACGCGAAGTCCCAGGTCACCACGGTCTCCTCGGGTCGCGCCGTCACCGCCACCGGCCGCTACGACACCGCCCGCCAGCTACTGGTCCCCGACCGCACCCTGGACGGCCGC
Organism: Streptomyces sp. NBC_01537; assembly: GCF_045040445.1. Classification (NCBI taxonomy): domain Bacteria; kingdom Bacillati; phylum Actinomycetota; class Actinomycetes; order Kitasatosporales; family Streptomycetaceae; genus Streptomyces; species Streptomyces sp. NBC_01537. The sequence goes on from NZ_CP109392.1 coordinate 5,149,753, forward strand.
ACCGGCTTCTACGTCCTCACCCCGTTGCGCGTCGCCGACGGCACCGCGCTTCCGGTGGTCCGCGGCTGGCTCCCCGGCAAGGCCTCCGCAGCGGCCGTCCCCGCAGCCCCCGCCGGCCAGGTCACCGTCACCGGCGCCCTCCAGGCCCCCGAGACCACCTCGACCGACGGCGCCATCTCCAGCGGCGGCCTCCCCGAGGGCCAGCTCGGCATGATCAGCGCCGCCTCGCTGGTCAACCTGCTGCCGTACGACGTCTACAGCGCCTGGATCACCCAGTCCGAAGCCGTGGCCGCCCCCCTCAAAGCCGTCCCCGCGACCGTCGCCCCGGGCACCGGCCTCGACCTCAAGGCCTTCCAGAACCTCGGCTACACCGGCGAGTGGTTCGTCTTCGCCGGCTTCGTCGTCTTCATGTGGTTCCGGCTCTTCCGCCGCGAGGCGGAGGCCCAGCGCGACGCCGCGCTGGGCCTGCCGACCGAGTCAGCCGCCCCCGAGTCAGCCGCCCAGGTGCCGCAGCGCGAAGTCGAGCTCAAGTCGTAGCTGCTTGATCCGCTCCTCCACGACGAGCGAGCCGTGCCCCGCGTCGTAGCGGTAGACCTCGTGCGTCTTGCCCAGGCCCTCCAGCCGCTCGACGTAGTTGTCGATCTGCCGGATCGGGCAGCGCGGGTCGTTCATCCCCGCGCTGATGTAGACCGGGGCCTTGACCTGCCCGACGTAGGTGATCGGGGACGAGGCCTCGTACCGGTCGGGCACGTCCTGCGGGGAACCGCCGAAGAGCGTACGGTCCAGCGCCTTCAGCGGCTCCATCTCGTCGTCGTAGGCCGCGACATAGTCCGCGACCGGCACGGCGGCGAGCCCGAGCGACCAGGCGTCGGGCTGGGTACCGAGGCCGAGGAGGGTGAGGAAGCCGCCCCAGGAGCCGCCGGACAGCACCAGCTTCGCCGGGTCGGCCAGGCCCGATCCGACGGCCCACTCGCGGACGGCGGCGATGTCCTCCAGCTCGATGAGGCCGACGCGGTGCTTGAGCGCGTCCGTCCACTCGCGGCCGTAGCCGGTCGAGCCGCGGTAGTTGACCCGTACGACCGCGAAGCCGTGGTCCAGCCAGGCGGCCGGGCCGGCCGCGAAGGCGTCCGAGTCGTGCCACGTGGGGCCGCCGTGGATCTCGAAGACGGTCGGGAACGGACCCTCGGTGTTCAGCGGCTTCTGTACGAGCGCGTGCACCCGGCCGCCGGGCCCCTCGACCCAGACGTCCTCGACGGGGAGGGACGAGGGTGCCCGGAAGCCCGGGGCTTCGAGGACGGTCGCACCGGTCGTGGACCGCACCTCGGAGGGCTCGGCCGCCGAGGACCACAGGAACTCGACGGTCCCGTCGGGCCGGGCCGTGGCCCCGGACACCGACCCGGCGGGGGTCTCAAGCCGGCTGAGGGCGCCGGTCGCCAGTTCGTAGCGGAAGATCTCGCTGCGCGCCTGGTAGGAGTGCACGACGAGCAGCGCGGAGCCGTCCGGATACCACTCCGCCGCGACATCCCCCGGCAGCTCGATCGCGAGCGCCGTCTCCTCGCCCGTCGCCACGTCCCACACCATCGGCTCCCAGCGCCCGCGCCGCTGGTGCGCCACCAGCAGCCGCGTGTCACCCGCCACCGGCGCGAAGCCCAGGCACTCCAGCCCCAGCTCCTCCTGCCCGCCCCGGGTGTCGTCCAGCTCCGCCACCGTCGAGCCGTCCAGCCGGACCACGCGCAGCGAGGAGTGCATCGCGTCGCCGTGCTCGGTGTGCTCGACGACGATCAGCGTCCCGTCCTCCGACAGGTCACCGACCCCGCCCGACTCCGCATGCCGGTAGATCTCCACCGGCGCCACCGGCTCCGCGCCCCCGGGCCGCACCACATGGATCGTCGTCCCGTCCTCATCCGTCGACCGGCCGACCACCGCCGTCCCGTCCTTCCCCAGCGCCAGCCCCGCCGGGTACGAGGCCTCCAGCCCCGGCGTAGCCTCCTCGTCCGGACCCCCGCCGAACGGCTGCCGCACCCAGACCCCGAACTCGTCCCCGTCCGTGTCCCGGAACCACCACACCCACTCCCCGTCCGGCGACAGCGTCCCGTCCGACGTCCCGTTCGGCCGGTCCGTCACCTGCCTCTGCGCCCCGGTCCCCCGGTCCCAGGCGTACAGCTCGAACGTCCCCGTCGTGTTCGACACGAAGAGGCTGCGCTGCGGCGCGTCCTCCGCCCACTCGGGCAGTCCCACGCGCGGCGCCCGAAAGCGCTTCTCCCAATCCGGCATGCTGCTGCTGGCTTCGCTGCTGCTCATCCCTCCATCAAACCCGATCGCGAGCGCGGCCGGAGACCCGATCCGGACAGGCCCTAGGCCGAAGCAGCAACGCCCGTGGCGAGCAGCGCCGCGTGCGGCAGCGCGAGCATCCCGTCCGGGCCGGTGAACTCCGCCCTCAGCCGGTCGTAGTGCCGCCGGATCTCCGCCGTCTTCGCCGGCCCCTGGCTCACCACCGTCTGCCCGATGAACGCCACCCCCGCCGCCGGTCCGGCCCACCATTCCTCCGGGTCGGCCCGATGCACCCACGAGACCCGCTCGCAGGCCGCCTCCGCCAGCCCCGCTGTGCGCAGCAGCCCCGCCAGCCCCTCCTGCGTACGCGGGAAGTCGTCCTCAGCCGCCAGCGGCGGGAACCCTTCGGGCCGCCCGACCCCGGCCGCCGCCACCGCCCGTCCGAGCAGCGCCTGCCCGGCCTCCGCCGGCACCGGCCAGATCGTCACGGCGACCCGCCCGCCGGGCCGCGTCACCCGCCGCAGCTCCCGCAGCGCCGCCACCGGCCGCCCGACGTGGTTCAGCACGAAATTCCCCACCACCGCATCGAACTCCCCGTCCCCGAAGGGCAGTTCCGGCAGCGCCCCCACCCGCACCTCCGCCTCCGGCACGGCCCGCCCCGCCATCTCCGCCATCCCCGGGTCCGCGTCCACCGCCACGACCCTCGCCCCCCGCGCCCAGGCCTGCGCCGCCACCGACCCGGGCCCGGTCCCCACATCCAGCACCCGGTCCCCGGCGGCCACCCGCACGGCGTCCAGCACCGCCGGCACCGTGTACGCGCACAACCTGGCGAACCCGCCCGCGTACGCCTCCGCGCGGCCCGCCCAGATCCTCCGCTCGCTCTCGTCGAAAGCCGTCGTCACGGCAGCACCACCACCCGCACGGCCCGGAAGTCGTATCCGTCCTGCTTGAATCCCGGCGCCTCCCACTCCAGCTCCACCCGCTGCCCCGCCGCCGGGCTGCGGAAGCCCTCCAGCCCCTCGATGTCGCTGAAGTGCGCGAAACAGCCCCCGGGCGTCTCCCGGGAATCGAGCACCCCCCAGCCCTCCTCGTCGTTCCATTCACGGACCGTCGCAAATGTCATGCCCCGACCCTAGCCCCGGCCCTGCCCCTGACCAGCGAGGACGGCCATGACCAGCATCTCCCCGTACCGGTCCCGTAGCCCCTGTGCCACCGCGCTCTTGCCAATTCAGCCCCGCCCCGCTCAAGGCCAGCCGCTCAAGGCGCCCACTTGTACTTCCCGCCCCCGACCCACCGCACCACCTCCGGGTCGTCAAGATCCACGTGCGACAGTCCCGCCGCATGCGCAAGCCGGAAAACGTCCACCATGTCACGGGCGATACCCGCCATCACCCCGTCGATCTGGACCACCCGGAACGGCGGGTCGCCCGCCGCGACGGGTGAGACGACGATGTGCGACGACGTGAAGGACGGGGTCCCACTCTCGGTCATACGTCCACGATGCGCCCAGCGCGGCGCGAACGCACCCCGGACGGGCCCTAGGGGCCGTGGGTCACGCGGATCTTGGACTGGCCGTGCGGCAGTTCCTCCCAGTCGTCCATGAAGCGGGCCGCCAGGCCGTGCTTCTCCGCCAGGGCGAGGAGCGTCTCGGTGCGGTAGTAGAAGTCCTCCCGCAGCACCTGGTGCTCCTTGCCCTCCGTGCGGTCGAAGGTGAAGTCGAACCAGCCGCCCGGCGCCAGCACCCGGCCGATGTTGGCCAGACATTCCTCGATGACCGGGAGCGGGGAGTGCGAGAAGACGCTGTGCGCGTGCACCACGTCGAAGTGGGCGTCGGGCAGGAACCGCAGGGTGAGGTCGCGGACCGGGGTCAGCGTGGGCAGCCGTTTCTGCAGTCCCATGCGCACCATCGTGTCCTGTGCGGCGATGAGGATGTCGGGTGAGATGTCGATGCCGTAGTAGTGCCCGGGCTCCAGGTGCCGGATGAATCGCCACCCGGCGCGCAGGTTGCCGCACCCGATCTCCAGCATCCGGTGCTCGGGGCGCATGCCGTGGCCGAGCAGGTAGTCGAACTGCATCGCCCCCAGCGCGAGCCACCGCTCGTGGCTGTGGCTGCCCACCGCCGCGTCCGGGTCCGCACGGGTGTCGGACCGCATCACCGCGCGGTAGTAGGAGACGTGGTCGGGCCAGCGGTAGCGCAGCCACGCGTCCCGGGCGGCGCGGGTCATGTGGCGCGGGACGCGTTCGGGGTGGCGCAGCGCGTAGGCGATGCGGTGCCCGAGGGCGGTGCGGTCGACAGTGAGGTTCTTGGCGGGCACGCGGCTCTCCTGTGCGTTCGAAGCAGGTCTTCGAGTCTTCGGTGAGTCCAGCCTCCCCGCGCGAAGACGATCAGGACGCGGCCGACCGGCTCTGATACCCCGACGATTCGGATGATGTGGCTGTCAGCCGATCGGCGCTTGCGGCACAGCGCCGGGCACGCTATGCAGGCCGGGCACGTTCCAGCTGATTCCAGCTGAGGCAATGACAGGGGGAGGGGGCCTTCGGTGCGGTGGCACGGTGAGCGGTCACGCGAGCGGGCCGATCCGGACGGGTGGTGGCTGACGGCGGTCATGCACATCGCGTTCCTGCTGCTGCTGGGCTCCTCGCTCGCCCGCCTCCTGACCCGCGATCAGAGCGGCACGCGCACCGCGTGGGTCGTCGCGCTGCTCGCCGTCTTCGGCCTGCTCTACGTCCTCGGACGGCTGCTGGCCCCCGCACCGCCCCCGGGGGTCTGGCCCACCGCCCGGCACCTGGCCTGGCTGGGCGCGGTGTCGGGCATCTGGATCGTCCTGCTCGCCCTCGCGCCGAGCGCCACGTGGTGCGCCATGCCGCTGCTGTTCGCCGGGCTGCACGCGCTGCCCGCACGGATCGCGGTGCCGGTGGTGGCCGGGCTCACCGTACTGGTCGTCGTCTCGGAGGTGCGGGTGTCACAAGGCGCGCTCAATCCCAACATGGTGGTCGCCCCGCCGGCCATCGCCGCGGTCGCCACCGCCGTCCTGGTTCATCTGCAGCGCCAGGCGGCCCGGCAGCGCGTACTGATCGACGACCTGGTCCGCACCCGCCGCGACCTGGCCGCCACCGAGCGGTGGGCGGGCATCCTGGCGGAACGGGCACGGCTGTCCACGGAGATCCACGACACCCTCGCGCAGAGCCTGTCCAGCCAGCAGATGCTGTTGCAGGCCGCGGAGCGGATCTGGCAGGCCGACCCGGACGCCGCCCGCCGGCACGTCGGGGACGCGGCCGAGATAACCTCCCGCAGCCTCGCCGAAGCCCGCCGGTTCGTCCATGACCTGGCCCCGGCCGACCTCGCCGAGCGCACCCTCGCCGAGGCGTTGACCGCCCTCGCGCAACGCGAGAGCGGCGCCGGGCTGGCGGTGGTCTTCCGGCTCGACGGCACCCCGGTCCCGCTGCCGGAGCGGGTCGAGGCGGCTCTGCTGCGCATCGCCCAGGGCGCGCTGGCCAATGTGCGCGAACACGCCGCCGCGACCCGGGCCGCGCTGACCCTGACCTGCCTCGACGACCAGATCTCGCTCGACGTCGCCGACAACGGCCGAGGCTTCGCCCCGGACCGCACACCGCCCCCCGGAGCCGACGGGGTACGAGGGCACGGGCTGCCGGCCATGCGTATCCGCGCACGGCAACTGGGCGGCGCGCTCACCGTGGAATCCACGCCCGGCGAGGGCACCGTCGTCTCGGCCGCCATTCCCCTGCAGGGCGCTCTCAGAGAGGCCACTTCGTGATCCGGCTGCTGCTGTGCGACGACCACGCCATGGTGCGCGCCGGGCTGCGCGCGCTCCTGTCCAGCACCGACGGCATGGAAGTGGTCGGTGAAGCGGGCAGCGGCGAGGAGGCAATCGCCGTCGCCGCCCGCGTCCACCCCGACGTCGTACTGATGGATCTCCAACTCGGCGGCGGCATGGACGGCGTAACGGCCGCCCGGCACCTGACCTCCGACGCCGGCGAGGAACCCGGCACGCCGGGCCCACGCGTCCTGGTCCTCACCATGTTCGACACCGACGCCGACATCACCCGAGCCATCGAAGCCGGCGCCACCGGCTACCTGCTCAAGGCCGAACGCCCCGAGGAACTCTTCGCCGCGATCCGCAACGCCGCCTCCGGCCGCACCGCCCTCTCCGCCCCCGTCGCCGACCGCGTTCTGGCCCACCTGCGCAGCCCCCGCCCCGCCCTCTCCGAGCGCGAGCGCGACATCCTCCAGCAACTGGCCCGCGGCCTGGGCAACCGCGAGATCGCCCGCGCCCTGTTCATCAGCGAGGCCACCGTCAAAACCCACCTGGGACGGATCTACGCCAAGCTGGGCGTGGAGACCCGAGCGGGAGCGGTGGCGGTCGCCAACGAGCAGCGATTGCTGCCGTAACAGGCTCAGGCCCGGTGCCGGCCGGCCTTCACCGGCCGCCCGCCCGCCGACCCGCCCGACGCCGAGTCGGGCCGCGGGCTGCTGCTGGTGGACATCCTGGCCGTGCGCTGGGGCTCGGCCCCTCGTGATCACCTCGGCAAGACGGTCTGGGCGGAGGTGCTTCCGCATTCGCTCGAAAAAGACCGCCTTGATCTGTAAATATTCATTTTATCCGATCACTGTGCTCCACAGCTCCAACTCCAGCTCCACAAAGGAACTCCCGCCATGCGCACCGCCCGAGCGATCCCGCTACTCGCTGTCGCGGCCGTCGCGACCATCGCGGCGTCGTCCCCGTCCCGCGCGGACACGATGTACCTCTACGACGCCGACCTGGGCAAGCGTCGCGGCAACGATGCCGAGGTCTGCCACTTCTCCTTCGTGGCCGAGAACTTCGAGGCCGGCCAGCAGGCAACGTGGTGGGTCGAGAACGCCTCGGGCACGGACGCGCTGCGCGGCGTGCTCACCATGGACGCGACGGGCGCTGCGGTCACCGGGGCGATCTCACTGTCGAACGGCACGTACAAGCTGTTCTGGGAGACCGGGGCGGACGGGGCGAAGCGGTTCACGGTCAACTGCCCGCAGGCATCGCAGCAGCCGACCGGCACGGCGTCCGCCTCCGCATCGCCGTCGGCCGGGGCGACCGCCTCGGCATCACGGTCCGCGTCCCCATCCTCGTCCCCATCCGCGTCCTCGCACGCGTCCGCAGCGCAGAGCGCCGAGCCCAGCGGGACGCCGTCCGGCAGCGAGGCCGCCACATCGGGCACCCCGGGCGCGACGGCGACCCCGGCCCCCGACGGCAGCGGCCACGTACAGGACGGGCTGTCCCTCGGCTCGGGCTCGGGTTCGGCCTCGTCGATGGCCGGCGTCGGCCTGCTCGCCCTCGGCGGCCTGCTGGCCGTCGCCTGCCTGGTCGTGAGCGAGGTGCTGCTGCGCAGGAGCTGGCGCCGCCGCTGACCTATCGTGTCGGATGTCGGGCCGCACGCAGACGAAGGAACTCGGTGACCCATGATCACAAGCGATGAGCCCGGCTCGTTCGCATGGACCGTCCTCGCCAAGCGGCATCCCGCCCTCATCCAACAGGTCCGCGACGCCGTGCCCTACCCGCCGGAACACCAGCGGGCCCTGGACGCGCTACTCGCCGAGACCGCCCACGGCGTGATCGAACCCCTCCCCGCCGAGGCCCACGACCACGCACGATGGGCCGCCTGGAGCGCGCAGTACCTCGGCCGTTCCTGGTTCGAGGTGCCCTTCCTCTGGGCCGAGAGCTACTTCTACCGCAGGCTCCTCGAAGCCGTCCGCTACTTCGAGCCCGGACCCTGGCAGGGCATCGACCCCTTCGCGTCCTTCAAGCGCGCCGAGCTCCGCGACGCGACCGTGGGAGAGGAACTGGCCGCCCTCGACGACCTGTCCAAGCTCCCGCCCGAAGAGCAGGACCAGGCGATGCTCACCAGCGCCCTGTGGGGCAACCGCGCCGACCTCGGCTTCCGCATCTCCTCCGCCGACCCCTCCGACCTGGGCCGTCACCTCATCACCGACGACAGCCACCTGCTGTGGAGCCACCTCGCGAACTCCCCTTCCCCCACCGTCTACCTGCTCGCGGACAACGCCGGCCGCGAACTCATCCCCGACCTCATCCTCATCGACCAGCTCCTGCACACCGGCCGCGCCGACCAGGCCGTACTGCACGTCAAGCCCTACCCGTACTACGTATCCGACGCCACGACGGCGGACGTCATCGACTGCGTCCGCCGCATCGCCGAGGCCCCGGGCCGTGCGGGCACGATCGGAGCCAGGCTCTTCGACGCCCTCTCCGGCGGCCGGCTGTCCGTGCGCAGCCACCCCTTCTCCTGCGCACCGCTCCCGTACGCCGACATGCCCGACGACCTGCGCAGCGACCTCGCCCACGCCACCGTCACCATCTCCAAGGGCGATCTCAACTACCGCCGCCTCGTCGGCGACCGCCTCCGGCCCGCCACGACCCCCTTCGCCGACCTGACCTCCTACTTCCCCAGCCCGCTCCTCGCCCTGCGCACCCTCAAATCGGACATCGCCGTCGGCCTCGAACCGTCAGCCCTCGCCGCCCTCGAAGCGACCGGCGAACCCTGGCGGACCAGCGGCACCCACGCCGTGATCCAGTTCCGCCCGTCACCCGCCGGGCTCACTTCAAATCCTTAGATTCTCTCTCCAGAGATAGTATCTGATCCGCTACTATCTCTAGTGCCAGTATTTCCGTGCTGTCACGACGGGATCTTCCCTCATGCATCGCTTCATCGGCAGGGACCGAGAACTCCGCACACTGCGAAACGTGCTCGACGAGGTCCGCGAATCCGTCGGCGCGGCCCAGCCCGGACAGTGCGTGCTCATGCGCGGCAGGCGGCGCGTCGGGAAGTCCACTCTGGTCGAGGAGTTCCTCCGGCAGGCGGCCGTCCCCCACCTATTCTTCACCGCCGGTGGCGGCTCCGCCGAGGACGAACTGGCGGAACTGCTCGACGCCGCGGCCGGCTCCACTCTGCCGGATCACTCGCTCTTCGCGGAGGAGACCCCGAGTCAGTGGAACGCGGCCTTCCGGCTCCTGGCGGAGATCATTCCCGACGACACCCCGAGCGTGGTGGTGATCGACGAGGTGCCCTACCTCATGGAGCGTATCGACGCCTTCGAGGGCATGCTCCAGCGTGCCTGGGACCGGTTGCTCAGCCGCAAGCCCGTCCTGTTGCTCCTGGTCGGCTCGGATCTGTCGATGATGGAGGCGCTCAACAGCTACGACCGTCCGTTCCACCAGCGCGGGCGCGAGATGGTCGTGGGTCCCCTGAACCCTGCCGACATCAGCCAGATGCTCGACCTGGAGCCGGCCGCCGCCTTCGACGCCGCACTGATCACCGGCGGCCTTCCGCTGATCTGCCGGGAGTGGCAGCCCGGGACCTCCGTGTGGGAGTTCCTTGACGCGACGCTGGAGAACCCGATCTCCGCACTCCTGGTCTCTGCCGAGCGGTCGCTCTCTGCCGAGTTCCCCCCACAGGCGATGGGAAGGGAAGTGCTGCGAGCGATCGGGACGGGCGAGCGGACCTTCACCAACATCGCGCGCGCTGCCGGTGGCATCGCCCACAGCACCCTCACCAGGGCAACTGACCTGCTGATCGACAAGCGCGTCGTGTCGGCCGAACTGCCGATCTCCCTGCACCCCTCGAAAGAGCGGCGCTACCGGGTGGCGGACCCCTATCTGCGTTTCTGGCTGGCATTCCTCGAACCGCACATGGCGGAGATCGAGCGCATGCGCGGCGATCTCACCCTGGCCCGAATCAGAAACCAGTGGACCAGTTGGCGAGGCCGCGCCGTCGAGCCACTGCTCCGGGAGTCCCTCGCCCGCATCCTCCCCCATGGCGAATTGCCTGCCGCCCCCGTTGTCGGCGGTTACTGGACCCGCAGCAACGACGTTGAAATCGATCTCGTGGGCGCAGACCGGCAGCCCGTCGCCAAGCAGTTGTTGTTCCTGGGCTCGATCAAGTGGCTGGAGACTTCCCCTTTCGATGCCCACGACCTTGCCGCCCTGCACAAGCACAGAGCCGCGCTCACCGACGATCCGATCCCGCTCGTCGCGGTCTCCCGAAGCGGCGTCAGCTGCTCCGGACTCCAGGCAACCTTCGGTCCGGAGGAACTACTGCGCGCCTGGCGTGCCCGCTGAACCACTCGATGGCAGCGGTGGGCTGAAGGCCGCAGTCGTCTGGTCGCCGGGTCGCCGGTGAAGATCTCGCAGACCTCGCGGATCGCGCAGTGGACGATGGTCAATAGGCGTCCGGAGGACGGTGCTGCGAGTCGGGGGCGGCGCGGTTCAGGTCGCTCGCGGCGTTCTGTGAGGCTCCGGGCGCCTCGCCTTCTGGCACCCCGTAAGCACTGCGCTCGACCACTGGCCGCAAGGTCTCGACGTAGGGCGTTTGGTAGTCCTGAGGCAGGGTCGTCGTGGTGAACGAGCCGGTCGCGGCGGCAGAGTAGCCGGTCATGGCAGGAACATCAGTGGCCTGCTTGCTGTTCCCGGACAAGGCAGTGGCAGTCGTGGGGCTGCCGAGCCTGAGCTTGATCCGGTGTACCCGGACCTCGGAGTGGCTGGTCGAGATCTCACCGGGGACGTCTACCGGCCCCGATTCGGGGACCACTTCGAAGCGGAGTTTTCCCTTGCCGTTACGGCCGGTGGCGCGGGTGACCGTGAAACTCAGCTCCACTTCGGCTTCGAGAACTGCCAAACCGTAGCCAGACGTGCCGGAGGCGGCGTCGCTTGCCCGTACAAGATCCCTGCCGAGAGCCGCGAGGACTTCGTCCAACCCGAAGTCCTGCATGTCGTCAGATTTCGCCATGCTCGGATTGTAGGGGCGGGGAGTTCGAAGACGGGGTCGCTTGCCAGAATGAGGTGGCTGTCTCTCCCGTGTGTGATCCGCCCGGATCACGCCAGCGAAACTCCTCGGATCTAGCATGGACTGCACTCCTTCTGTGATGGGCCGGGGGAAGGAGGTGGCAGGGGAGGGAGCCGCATGGTCAAGCAGCCGCAGGGACAAGCCTGGACCGGTCTTTTGGATCAGGACCTGTTGGCAGGCGCCAGCTTCCTCGGCGAGACCGAGGTGGAGTCCAGGGCGGCCACCCAGGCGGAGCGGACGGAACGCCTGAGCATCGCGGGTGCGCTGGTTTCCCTGGTGGTCGTGGTCGCTGGTGTGGTGACTGTTGGGCTCGGCGCCCCACGGTTCTCTGGAAGTTGGCGAACCAGTGCCGCGTACGCGTTCCTGCTCCTGATTGCCACCGTTCAGGCTGTCGCAATGGTCTATGGAATCCGGGGTGCCCGACAGCGGGCGAAGGAGTCTCGAGCCCGGGCGGAGGCCGATCGGGTGGAACAGACGAAGCGCCTTGAGCGCCTGGAGGCGATCACCCCGCTGGCCACCCTCATCAATGTGAACGACGATCTGATCCGCAAGTATCACAACATCGCGACCTTTCAGGCCGACCGGTCGTTTAAGTCATCGCAACGTGCGATGTGGTCGGGGATGGGCATTATCATGGCCTGCGCCATTGCTGGGATCTACGCCGATGCTGGTGACACAAAGGCATTTGTTGCACTTCTCGGTGGGGTCGGCGCAACGCTCTCCGGGTTTCTCAGCAGGACTTACCTGGCGATGCATCGGGACGCTTTGCGGCAAATGAACAAGTACTTTGAACAACCGGTGCTCCGCGGGTACTACTTAACGGCCGAGAGGCTGGTGCGGGACCTTCAGGACTCACCCGAAGGTGAGATGAAGAGGCTCATTGCGGAACGTGTGCTCGCTGCCAGTGATCGGCTGCTGCAGGTGGACACCCCTGAGCCGCGCACGGGGGACGCAAAGCCCCTACCTTCCGACGCTGAGGAGTTTAACGAGGAGACCTGAACTTCCTACGGGCGCCGTCGTGTCCGTCGAGCCGACCACCCCAACGTCCTGGAATCCGCCCACAACGTCGCCGCAGCTTTGTACGGGCTGGGCGAGTACGAGCAGGCCCGCGAATTGAACCAGTGGACGCTCGATGCCCGCCGACGCGTTCTGGGTCCCGACCACCCCCAGACCCTGCAATCCGCCAACAACCTCGCGTCTAGCGCTGCAGCTGCCGCTCGACTTTGAGCAGCAGGCGATGCCAGGCGTCTCGAAAGGTGACGACGCGGAGGTGAGCGGCGTCCGCAGTTCCGCGCCCAAGGCCGTCTGGGACCAGTCCTGGCAGCGGGCGTGAAACTGAGCGGGCCGCCTCAACATCGTTACCGTCGCTCCCATAGGTCAGGGCGGCGTTGGGCCTCCCACCTACGGTTCGTTGCCGGCACCACAGCGCTGACCTGTGTGGCCCGCCTTTCGGCAAGGCGTTGCAGGCCCGCGTCTGCGAGAGCTGCGGTGACGTAGACGAAGTTCTGCCCGGCCGGTGAGCTGAACGTCGCGCGGTCGCTTCGTTGTTCGTGGGCATGGGCGGGGTGATTTGACTGGCGCGGAGTGGGAGCGGCTGCGGCCGTTCCTGCCGGTGGGCAATGGGCGGTGCGGCAGGTAGCGGGATCATCGGCAGGTGATTGACGGGATCTTGCGCCGAGTGCGGGCCGGGGTGCACTGGCGTGATCTGCCGGAACGTTTCGGGCCGTGGAAGACGGTGTACGAGCGGCACCGGCTGTGGTCGGAAGGCACCTGCTGGAGCAGCTGCTCAAGCAGGTGCTGGCCGCGTACGGGCGTACCTCCGTGAGGGTTCGGCACCGCGACAGCCAGGCCCTCATCGGGGTGGGCATGGGTATGGGCCCGGGCGCGATCTGCGGACAAGTCGGCCAGTTGGTGGGTGGCTGCTGCCACCGCCCGCCCTACGCGGTGTGCACGTGGCCAGGTCACGCGAGGGTGCCGGGTAAGCCAAGGAGCGGATCTTTCCCAACGGGCCCTCGATCCGCGTTCGGAGTGACCCATCATCGTGGGATGGGAGAGCACATGGATGTGGCGAGCCTTCGGCGACTGATCGACGAGACGGCTATGCCCCGGTGCCGCCAGTAGGGGTAGACGATCCAAGATCGTCTCCCAGATTTCTCCCAAGAAGCCTCGGGAAGCACTCAGGGCCCCGATCCAACGAGTGGATCAAGGCCCTGACCTGCACTTACGAAGTCGGGGTGGCGGGATTTGAACCCACGGCCTCTTCGTCCCGAACGAAGCGCGCTACCAAGCTGCGCCACACCCCGGTCCTGCGGTGCCACGCCGTTTCCGGCGCAACGAGGATTACTCTAGCGGACCGGCCGCCCGACACGAAATCCGGTTATTGCCGTGGGGTCAAGGTCAGGAGCGTCGCTTCGGGGGGGCAGGCGAAGCGGATGGGGGTGTAGCGGTTGGCGCCGCAGCCGGCGGAGACGTGGAGGTAGGAGCGGTGGCCGGCGGCGGTGTGGGTGGAGAGGCCCTTGACGCGGTCGGTGTCGAGGTCGCAGTTGGTGACGAGGGCGCCGTAGAAGGGGATGCAGAGCTGACCGCCGTGGGTGTGGCCGGCGAGGATGAGGGGGTAGCGGTCGGCGGCGAAGGCGTCGAGGACGCGGAGGTAGGGGGCGTGGACGATGGCCAGGGCCAGGTCGGCGCTTGATTCGGGGCCGCCGGTGACGAGGTTGTAGCGGTCGCGCTTGATGTGGGGGTCGTCGAGGCCGGTAAGGGCGATCTCGATGCCGTCGTCGAGCTTGAGGCGGCCGCGGGTGTTGGACAGGCCGACCCAGCCGGCGGTGTCGAAGGCGTCGCGGAGGTCCTCCCAGGGGTTGCGGAGGATGCCGATGGCGGGCTCGTTCTTGCCGTTGAGGCCGTGGTGGCCGCGGGAGCGCTCGATGAGGTAGCGGCCCGGGTTGCGGAACTTGGGGCCGTAGTAGTCGTTGGAGCCGAATACGTACGTGCCGGGGAACTCCATGAGCGGGCCGAGGGCGTCGAGGAGCTCGGGGACGCCTTCGGGGTCGGAGAGGTTGTCTCCGGTGTTGACGACGAAGTCGGGGCGCAGGCCGGCGAGGGACTGCAGCCAGCGGCGCTTCTTGTTCTGGCCGCTGACCATGTGGATGTCGGAGACCTGGAGCACGCGCAGCGGGCGCATGCCGGGAGGCAGTACGGGGATCTCCACCCGCCTCAGGCGGAAGGAGCGGGATTCGATGCCGGCGGCGTAGGCCACGCAGGCCGCGCCGACTGCCGTGATGCCAAGGGGGACTCCGTATCGCGCGCGCATGCGGTCCATGGTGGCAGACGGCCTGTCACATCATAAATTTTCGGCCCCTCGGCGGCCGACCTGGCAGACTCGATGTCATGACCACCACGCTCAAGCAGCGACTGCACGCCGACCTCACCACCGCGATCAAGGGGCGCGACGAGCTGCGTTCCGCCACCCTCCGGCTGACGCTCACCGCGATCACGAAGGAGGAGGTCGCGGGCAAGCAGGCCCGGGAGCTCTCCGACGACGAGGTGCTGAAGGTGATCGCCCGCGAGGAGAAGAAGCGCCGGGAGGCGGCTGAGGCCTTCGAGCTGGGGGGCCGAAAGGCGTCGGCGGAGCGGGAGCTGGCGGAGGGCGAGGTGCTGCAGGCGTATCTGCCGAAGCAGCTCGATGACGCGGAGCTGAGCGGGATCGTCGCCGCGGCGATCAAGGAGTCGGGCGCCGAGGGCCCGCGGGCGATGGGCGCGGTCATGAAGATCGTGGGCCCGAAGGTGGCCGGACTGGCCGAGGGCGGCCGGGTGGCGGCCGAGGTGAAGAAGCAGCTTCTGAGCTGAGCCTGAGCTGAGAACGCGCAGGCGAAAAGCAACGCGTAAGGGGCGCCCTCCATGGAGGGCGCCCCTTACGCATGCCATGCCCGGCGACAGGCTCTAGCCGCCTAGCCGCCGTTACTGTTCCCGTTGCCGCCGCTGCGGCCGTTGCTGCTGCCGGTGCTGCCCGTGCTCGTGTTGCCGGTGCTCGTGCTGCCCGTGGTGTCGAAGATGCCGCCGAGCAGCCCGGTGGTGCTGGTGGTGCCCGTGGTGGTGTCTCCGGTGGTGGTGCCCTTGTTGTCGCCGTTGCCGTCGCCGTTGTTGTCCTTCTGCGGGTCCTGGATGGCGACGGTCGGCAGGTTGTCGGAGGTGGTGCCGGACAGGGCGCCGGTCATGGCGGCCTTCCAGATGGGGCCCGGGGTGTCGGCGCCGAAGACCTTGGCGTGGTACACGCCGCCGATGGTGATGTTGATCATCTTGCGGCTGTGCTGCGGGTCGCCGACCCAGACGGCGCCGGCCAGGTCAGAGGTGTAGCCGACGAACCAGGCGGCGTAGCGGGAGTCGGTGGTGCCGGTCTTGCCCGCGCTGTCGCGGTCGTCGAGGCCGGCCTGCTGGCCGGTGCCGTCCTCGACCACGCCCTTGAGGAGGGTGTTGAGGGTGGCGGCGGTCTTCTCGGACATCGCGCGCTCGCACTTGCTCTTCGGCACGGCGAGCTTCTTGCCGGTCTGGGTGACGGTGATCGACTCGATCGCGGTGGGCGAGCAGTAGACGCCGCCGTTGGCGAAGGTGGCGTACGCGTTCGCCATGGTCAGCGGGGTGACTTCCTGGGTGCCCAGGGTGATCGAGGGGACCTGGGACAGCTTCTTGCCGTCGGCGCGCTGGATGCCCATGGAGGTGGCCATGCGGGTGACGGGGCAGATGCCGATGTCGCTGATGAGCTGGACGTAGTAGGTGTTGACCGACTTGGCGGTCGCCTCCTTCATCCCCATCGGGCCGACTTCGCTCTTGCTCTCGTTCGAGACGGTGGAGCCCTCCTGGTTCGTCCAGGTGCCGTTGCAGGTCGAGACCGGGCTCGGGTAGTTCATCTCGTAGGGCGAGGCATAGACCTGCGAGGCGCTGGTGCCCTGCTCTATCGCGGCGGCCGCGGTGATCGGCTTGAAGGTGGAGCCGGGCTGGTAGCCGGCGCCGCCGCCGCGGTTGCGGTTGACCGAGTAGTTGATCGTGGTCTCGTTCTTGCCGATGCCGTACGCGCGGGACTGGCCCATGGCGAGGATCTTGCCGGTGCCGGGCTGGACGAGGGTGACGGCGGTGGCGACGTCGTCGCTGGCGTAGACGTGGCTGCTGATCGCCGACTGGACGGAGGCCTGCGCCTTCGGGCTGAGGGTGGTGCGGATGGTGAGGCCGCCCCGGTCCCAGCGCTGGTAGCGGGCGGCGCGGGTCTTGCCGAAGGTGCTGTCGTTGAGGAATATCTCGCGTACGTAGTCGCAGAAGAAGCCCGCGCCGCTGACGGCGGTGATGCAGCCGTTCTTGGGGGTGGTGATCTTCAGCCCGAGGGGCTTCTTCTTCGCGGCGTCGGCCTCGGCCTGGGTGATGTTCTTCACGTCGGCCATGCGCTGCAGTACGACGTTGCGGCGCTTGATGGCTTCCTGCGGGTCGTTGACCGGGTCGTAGACGCTCGGTGACTGGACGATGCCGGCCAGCAGCGCGGACTGCGTGAGGGTGAGCTTCTTGGCCGTGGTGGAGAAGTAGCGCTTGGCGGCGGACTCGACACCGTAGGCCTGCTCGCCGAAGAAGGTGATGTTGAGGTAGTTCTGCAGGATCTTCTTCTTGCCCAGCTCCTTCTCGAGCTGGATCGCGTACTTCATTTCCTTGATCTTGCGGCCGAGCGTCTGCTGGGTGGCCTGGGCGACCTTGGTCGCGTCGTCGCCGGCCTCCTCGATGAAGACGTTCTTCACGAGCTGCTGGGTCAGCGTGGACGCGCCTTCCGAGACGCCGCTGCTCTGGGCGTTCTTGTTCGCCGCGCGCAGGATGCCCTTGACGTCGATGGCGCCGTGCTCGTAGTAGCGCGAGTCCTCGATCGCGACGATGGCCTGTTGCATCGTCTTGTTGATGTCGTCCAGCGCCACGACCTTGCGGTCACGGGAGTAGACGGTCGCGATCAAGCCACCCTTGGAGTCGAGGATCTGGGTGCTCTGACTCAGCGGCGGGCTCTTCAGCTCGCCCGGGAGCGAGTCGAACTCGGAGGCCGTTCCCTTCGCGGACAGCCCGAGGGCGCCGACGGCGGGCACCGCGATGCCCGCCAGCACGACGCCGGCCATGACACTGACACCGAGGAACTTGGCGGCCTGCTGGGCTGTGGTGAGCCCTCCACCCGATCGCTTCTGACCCATGCAGGGCATCGTACGTTGCGATTCTTAGGACGTGCGGCCATCTGTTCGCCTACCCTTGTAACAAGGCAGTCGCAACCCGCAGCGTGCGTCTGTCCATCCCCGTCACTCTTGTGGGTGATGAGATCTGCCCGAAATCCTGTCATATGCCATAGGTCACGGGCATTGGAATGCTCGAAATGTCCGACTACGCCACCCAGGTCGGATATGTCGCCAGCTCACTCCCATGGGTGATCTGCCGCGTACCCATAGTCCGTTCGGGCCATTCAAGATTGGGCCTGAAAGGGCTGTTGCGCCGTGCCCACCTTCCGTAACGTCCTCAACTGGCGGCGGCGAATATGCCGCTCGCCGCCGTGGGGGAGCCTCGATTCGGGAGAGGACGGCGCCAGCATGAGCAGCTGGGTAACCGACTGGAGCACGCAGGCCGCGTGCCGTACGACGGATCCGGATGAGCTTTTCGTCCAAGGAGCCGCCCAGAACAGGGCCAAGGCGGTGTGCACCGGCTGCCCGGTGCGTACCGAGTGCCTTGCCGACGCGCTCGACAACCGTGTCGAGTTCGGCGTCTGGGGCGGTATGACCGAGCGGGAACGCAGGGCGCTGCTGCGCCGGCGTCCCACGGTCACCTCGTGGCGCGCGCTGCTGGAGACCGCGCGACACGAGTACGAGCGCAGCACCGGCCTGCTGACGCTCGACGACGACGATGACGAGTACGGCGACTACGCGGCGGTCGGCTGACCTGCCGCGAGGCGCTCGCCGATCTCGCGCAGGCCCGCGAGATCGTGTACGTCACCGGGCAGCGCGGCCACGTCCACCATGGGCACCTCGGGGTGCACTGAGACGAACCGATCCCGGGTTCGGCGCTCGCGCGCGACCAGCTGCATGCGCTCCGCGTGCAGGCGGAGCAGGCCGGCGGCGAGACGGTCTGCGGATTCGGGTTCCGCTACCGGCTCCGCTACTGGCTCTGGGCCCGGCTCCGGGTCGGGAGAGGCGTGGTCGGTCTTACGGACTTCAGCCTTCCCGTCCGCCTGATCCACAATGCCGCCGTTTTGAAGATTTTCTGCGGATTCCGCGGAATCGTCGAACTCCCCGCTGGGGAGGGGAGTTGACGCTTCCGCCGGCTTGTCCTGGTCCTGGGGTCCTTCCCGGGGCCCGTCCTGCAGCCCGTCCTCCAGGGCCTCCGCCGCCGCCAGGGCCCGCTCCGCGGTCAGCTGCGCCGCCCCGCTCCCGTGTACCCGGTTGAGCACCAGCCCCGCCAGCGGCATGTCCTCCGCCGCCAGCCGCTCCACGAAGTACGACGCCTCGCGCAGCGCGTCCCGCTCCGGCGCCGCCACCACCAGGAAGGCCGTGCCGTTCGCCTGGAGCAGCTTGTACGTGGCGTCCGCGCGCTTGCGGAAGCCGCCGAACATCGAGTCCATCGCCGCCACGAAGGTCTGCACGTCCCGCAGCAGCTGCGCGCCCATGACCTTGCTCAGGGTGCCGGTCATCATCGACATCCCCAGGTTGAGGAACTTCACCCCGGCCCGCCCGCCGACCTTCGCCGGTGCCATCAGCAGCCGGATGAACCGCCCGTCCAGGAACGACCCGAGTCGCTTCGGCGCGTCCAGGAAGTCCAGCGCGGAACGGCTGGGCGGGGTGTCGACGATGATCAGGTCCCATGTGTCGAGCGCCCGGAGCTGGCCCAGTTTCTCCATGGCCATGTACTCCTGCGTGCCCGCGAAGCCCGCCGAAAGCGACTGGTAGAAGGGGTTTTCCAGGATCGCCCGGGCCCGCTCCGGGTCGCTGTGCTGCAGCACGACCTCGTCGAAGGTCCGCTTCATGTCCAGCATCATCGCGCTCAGCTCACCGCCCGCCGACTCGTCGACGCCCTCCACCCTGCGCGGGGTGTTGTCCAGCTCGCTCAGCCCCATGGACTGCGCCAGCCGCCGCGCGGGGTCGATGGTCAGCACGACGGCCTTGCGGCCCCGCTCGGCGGCCCGTACGCCCAGGGCGGCGGCCGTGGTCGTCTTGCCGACGCCGCCGGAGCCGCAGCAGACCAGGATCCGCGTGCGCGGATCGTCCAGGAGGGGGTCGATCTCCAATACCGGACTCTCCAGGCTCACGCGATCCCCACTCCCTGCTTGCGCACAATTTCAGCCAACCTGTAGAGCCCGCCCAGGTCGATTCCGTCGCCCTGCAGCTCCAGTTCGTACGTCGGCAGGCCGAGAGCGGAGAGCTCCTCGCGCTCGCGGCGTTCCAGCGCTACCCGCTCCGCGTGCTCGTACGCCTGCGCAAGCAGCGGATCCACCAGCCGCTCCGCCAGACCGCCCCTGCGCGCGCCGCCCAGACCGGCCTGGGACAGGGCTTTCGCCACCGCCGTACGCCGCCCGTTGGCCACCGCGCCCACGGCGTCGGAGTCCAGGACCACCGGACGCACCATGTTGATCACCACGCCGCCGACCGGCAGCCCGGCGGCGCGCAGCTCGGCGACGCCGTCCACGGTCTCCTGGACCGGCATCTCCTCCAGGAGCGTCACGAGGTGGACGGCGGTCTCCTGGGACTTCATCACGCGCATGACGGCTTGCGCCTGGTTGTATATCGGGCCGATCCGGGCCAGCCCCGCCACCTCGTCGTTCACATTGAGGAAGCGGGTGATCCGGCCGGTCGGCGGGGCGTCCATGACGACGGCGTCGTACGTCCGCCAGCCCGCCTTGTCCTTGCGGCGCACGGCCTCGCACGCCTTGCCGGTCAGCAGGACATCGCGCAGGCCGGGCGCGACGGTCGTGGCGAAGTCGATCGCGCCCAGCTTCTTGAGCGCGCGGCCGGCTCTGCCGAGCTTGTAGAACATGTCCAGGTAGTCCAGCAGCGCCTGTTCCGGGTCGATGGCGAGTGCGTACACCTCACCCCCGCCGGGCGAGACGGCGATCTTCCGCTCCTCGTACGGCAGCGCCTCGGCCTCGAACAGCTGGGCAATGCCCTGCCGCCCCTCGACCTCGACCAGGAGGACGCGCCTCCCCTCGGCGGCCAGGGCGAGCGCGAGCGCCGCGGCGACCGTGGTCTTTCCTGTGCCGCCCTTGCCCGTCACGACGTGGAGCCTGGTGGCAGTTGACTGTTGAGGGCTCACAGCTTCGAGCCTAACCAGTCGGGCGGCGGGCTACGCGTGGGGTGGGTGCTGTCAGGCATTACAGTCCCTGTCATGGCTAAGTGGGAATACGCGACCGTGCCGCTTCTCGTGCACGCGACAAAGCAGATTCTGGACACCTGGGGCGAGGACGGCTGGGAGCTCGTCCAGGTCATCCCGGGGCCCAACAACCCCGAGCAGCTCGTCGCGTACTTCAAGCGGGAGAAGCAGGCATGAGCGCTGTCGACGATCGCCTCGCCGAGCTCGGGCTGACCCTTCCGGGTGTCGTCGCGCCGCTCGCCGCGTATGTCCCCGCCGTCCGGTCCGGCGTCTACGTCTTCACCTCCGGCCAGCTGCCGATGGTCGACGGCAAGCTTGCGCTCACCGGCAAGGTCGGTGCCGAGGTCTCCCCCGAGGACGCCAAGGAGCTGGCTCGCACCTGTGCCCTCAACGGCCTCGCGGCCGTCAAGTCCGTCATCGGCGACCTCGACCGCATCAAGCGGGTGGTCAAGGTCACCGGCTTCGTCGCCTCCGCCCCCGACTTCACCGGCCAGCCCGGCGTCGTCAACGGTGCGAGCGAGCTTCTCGGCGAGGTCCTCGGCCCCAAGGGCGTGCATGCGCGCAGCGCGGTCGGCGTCGCGGTGCTGCCGCTGGACGCGCCGGTCGAGGTCGAGCTCCAGGTCGAGCTGTCGGACTGAATTCAGCCCCTCCGGCGTTTGAGGACAGGCCCGGAGGGCGTTCGGGGTCTGGGGGCGAAGCCCCCGGTGGGTCCGGGCACAGCCCGGGCCCTATCGAACATCCCCGCGCAAGCGCATAGCATCCGGCCCATGACCACCTCCAACGGCCAGTGGTTCCCCCCGAGCTGGCCGGACCGCATCAGGGCCCTGGCAGAAGGCCGCCTGGAGCCGGTGCGGCCGCGCAGGGCGGCGACGGTGATGCTGCTGCGTGACGGGCCCGGGGGCCCCGCCGTGCACATGCTGCGCCGGCGTACCTCGATGGCCTTCGCGGCAGGCGCGTACGCCTACCCCGGCGGCGGCGTCGACCCCCGGGACGAGCGGGCCGTCGGCTGGGCCGGGCCGCCGGTGGAGGTGTGGGCGGAGCGGCTGGGCGTGGACGCGGCCTCTGCGCAGGCCGTGGTGTGCGCGGCGGTGCGCGAGACGTTCGAGGAGTCGGGCGTGCTGCTGGCCGGCGCGGACGCGACCCGCGTGGTCGAGGACACGACACCGGCCGACTGGGAGGCGGACCGCAGCGCGCTGGTCTCCCGGGAGCTGGCGTTCGCGGATTTCCTGGCCCGCCGCGAACTCGTCCTGCGCAGCGACCTTCTCGGCCCGTGGGCGCGCTGGATCACGCCGGAGTTCGAGGAGCGGCGCTACGACACCTGGTTCTTCGTGACCGCGCTGCCCCCGGGCCAGCGCACCCGCGACGTGTCGGGCGAGGCCGACCACACGGCCTGGCTGCGCCCGTCCGAGGCAGCGGCGGCGTACGACAGGGGCGAGCTGACGATGATGCCGCCGACCATCGCGACGCTGCGCTCGCTCACCCCGTACGCAGCCGCCGCCGAGGCCCTCGCGGCCGCGGCGGAGCGCGATCTGACCCCCGTCCTGGCCCAGGCGCGGCTTGCGCAGGACGAAAGTGGCGGGGTTGTACTCAGCTGGCCGGGGCACCCGGAATTCACCAAGCTCATCGGAGGAACTGGCGAATGACCTCGGCCATCCTGCCCGGCAACCCCCGCCCGGCCGTCGGGGGACAGGCGACGCCGCGCGCGTTCTGCGTGCTGGCGCCGAATCCGTCGGCCATGACGCTGGACGGCACCAACACCTGGATCGTGGGCGAGCCGGACTCCGACCTCGCCGTCGTCATCGACCCGGGCCCGCTGGACGAAACCCACCTCGCGCATGTCGTGAGCACCGCGCACTCCCTCGGCAAGCGCATCGCGCTCACCCTCCTCACCCACGGCCACCCGGACCACGCCGAGGGCGCCGCCCGCTTCGCCGAGCTCACCGGGACCTCCGTACGGGCCCTGGACCCCGCCCTGCGCCTCGGCGACGAGGGCCTGGAGGCAGGCGACGTCATCGCCGCCGGCGGCCTGGAGCTGCGCGTCATCCCCACCCCCGGGCACACCGCGGACTCGCTGTCCTTCCACCTGCCCGCCGACGCGGCCGTCCTCACCGGCGACACCGTCCTCGGGCGCGGCACGAGCGTCGTCGCCCACCCCGAGGGCCGCCTCGGCGACTACCTGGACTCCCTGCGGCGGCTGCAGCACCTCACCATGGACAGCGGCGTGGACACGGTCCTGCCCGGCCACGGCCCCGTACTGACCGATGCGCGCGGCGCGGTGGAGTTCTACCTCGCCCACCGCGCGAACCGGCTTGCGCAGGTCGAGACAGCGGTGGAATCGGGCTACGTCACGCCGTCCGAGGTCGTCGCCCATGTCTACGCGGACGTGGACAAGGGCCTGTGGCCGGCGGCCGAGCTGTCGGTGCGGGCCCAGCTGGACTACCTGCGCGAGCACGGGCTGATCTGAATTCAGCCCGTCCGGCGTTTGAGGACGAATCGGTTCACCGGACGAGCCCGGTGAACCATTCCGGTCACCGCGCTAGCGAGAACGCTTGGCGAGCCGCTCCACGTCCAGCAGGATGACCGCCCTGGCCTCCAGCCGCAGCCAGCCGCGTCCCGCGAAGTCGGCGAGCGCCTTGTTCACGGTCTCGCGGGAGGCGCCGACGAGCTGGGCGAGCTCTTCCTGCGTGAGGTCGTGGACGACGTGGATGCCTTCCTCGGACTGGACGCCGAAGCGGCGCGACAGGTCGAGCAGCGCCTTGGCGACCCGCCCCGGGACATCGGAGAAGACCAGGTCGGACATGACGTCGTTCGTCCGGCGCAGGCGGCGCGCGACGGCGCGCAGCAGCGCCGTGGCGACCTCGGGGCGGGCGTTGAGCCAGGGCTGGAGGTCGCCGTGGCCGAGGCCGAGGAGCTTGACCTCGGTCAGAGCGGTGGCGGTGGCGGTGCGCGGGCCGGGGTCGAAGAGCGAGAGCTCGCCGATCAGCTCGCCGGGGCCGATGACGGCGAGCATGTTCTCGCGGCCGTCGGGGGAGGTGCGGTGGAGCTTCACCTTGCCCTCGGTGACGACATAGAGCCGGTCCCCGGGGTCGCCCTCGTGGAACAGCGAGTCGCCACGCGCCAGCGTGACCTCCTGCATGGAGGCGCGCAGTTCAGCGGCCTGCTCATCGTCGAGCGCCGCGAATAGCGGTGCGCGCCGCAGAACGTCGTCCACGAGCTATCTCCTTGTCGGCCATGCCGGACTGTTCTCGGTCGTGCTTCCGGTTCCGGACCATAATGCCGTACAGCGAAACAGTGCGATCAATCACAAGTCTGTCTTATGTGTTCGCGGAGCTGTGCTCCGGGGGTCCGTTTGGGTACGGGATCGTCGTGGTCCGGAGCGGATGTCAGTGCCGAGCCTTAGGCTGGCCGGGTGGTTGATACGCCAAGTGCGCGCAAGAAACAGCAGGGTGGTACGGCCGGGCGGGTGAAGGACGGAGCCGATTCAGCCGTGAGCGAACGCAGCGCGACGGGCCGTGCCCCCGAGTCGCGGCTCGCTCTGGTGCGCCGGGCCCGGCGGATCAATCGCGAGCTCGCGGAGGCGTATCCGTACGCCCATCCGGAGCTGGACTTCGACAATCCCTTCCAGCTCCTCGTGGCGACCGTGCTGTCCGCGCAGACCACGGACCTGAGGGTGAACCAGACCACGCCCGCGCTCTTCGCGAAGTACCCGGCGCCCGAGGATCTCGCGGCCGCCGACCCCGAGGAGCTGGAGCAGCTCATCCGGCCCACCGGCTTCTTCCGGGCCAAGGCCAGGTCCCTGCTCGGGCTGTCCGCCGCGCTGCGCGACCGCTTCGGCGGCGAGGTGCCGGGCCGGCTGGAGGACCTGGTCACACTGCCGGGCGTGGGCCGAAAGACCGCCAACGTCGTGCTCGGCAACGCCTTCGGGGTGCCCGGGATCACCGTGGACACGCACTTCGGGCGGCTGGTGCGCCGCTTCGGCTGGACGACCTCGGAGGACCCGGAGAAGGTCGAGCAGGAGATCGGGGCGCTCTTCCCGAAGAGCGAGTGGACGATGCTGTCGCACCGGCTGATCTTCCACGGCCGCCGCGTCTGCCACTCCCGCAGGCCCGCCTGCGGTGCCTGCCCGATAGCGCCGCTCTGCCCCGCGTACGGCGAGGGCGAGACCGACCCGGAGAAGGCGAAGAAACTGTTGAAGTACGAGTTGGGCGGCGCCCCCGGCCAGCGGCTCAGGCCGCCCGTCGGATTCCCGGGCAAGCCCGCCGCGGCGCTGGGGGCTGAGTGACGAGAGCGAACAGGGCCTACGAGGACGGGCTTGACGCTGTCAACGTCACCTCCGACGGCCTGCCCGACTGGCTGCGCCCCGTCGCCCGTGGCGCGGCCGACGTACGGCCCGAGCAGCTCAGCCGTTTCCTGCCTCCGGCAACCGGCGGCCGCGCCTCGGCCGTACTGATCCTCTTCGGGGAGGGCGCCGACGGCGCCGGCCCCGAGCTGCTGCTCATGGAGCGCTCCAGCTCCCTGCGCTCGCACGCCGGGCAGCCCTCCTTCCCCGGCGGGGCGCTCGACCCCCAGGACGGCGACCCCGAGGGCGACGGGCCGCTGCGGGCCGCGCTGCGCGAGGCCGAGGAGGAGACCGGGCTCGACCCTTCCGGCGTCCAGGTCTTCGCCGTGCTGCCCCGGCTCTACATCCCGGTGAGCGGTTTCGTCGTCACGCCGGTGCTCGGCTGGTGGCGCCGCCCCACTCCGGTCGGGGCGGTCGATCTCGCCGAGACCGCCCGGGTCTTCACGGTGCCGGTCGCGGACCTCGCCGACCCGGCCAACCGCGCGACCGTCGCCCACCCCAGCGGCTACCGGGGGCCCGCGTTCCTGGTCGCGGACGCGCTCGTGTGGGGCTTCACAGCGGGCCTGATCGACCGAATTCTGCATTTCGCGGGCTGGGAGCGAGGTTGGGATAGGTCAAAGACCGTCCCGCTGGGCTGATCAGCCATGAGACGGTGTCCGGGTGTTGCAATCCCCCGGGGAGGGCCCCGGCCTGCGAGGTGAGTCTCGGTGAACGTGCTGGACGTCGTGCTGCTGCTCGCGGCCGTGTGGTTCGCGGTCATCGGGTACCGCCAGGGGTTCATCGTCGGCGTCATGTCGGTGATCGGCTTCCTCGGCGGCGGGCTGATCGCCGTCTACCTGCTGCCGGTGATCTGGGCCGAGCTCACGGACAACGCCACCCCGGGCACGGTCGCGGTGGTCACCGCCGTGGTCCTGGTCATCGTCTGCGCCTCGGTCGGGCAGGCCTTCACCACCCACCTGGGCAACAAGGTCCGTACGCACATCAGCTGGTCCCCGGCGCGCGCGATCGACGCGATCGGCGGCGCGCTGGTGAATGTCGTGGCCATGCTGCTGGTCGCCTGGCTGATCGGTTCCGCGCTGGCCACGACCACGCTGCCGACGCTCGGCCGCGAGGTACGTTCCTCCAAGGTGCTGCTCGGCGTCGCCCGCGTCGTACCGGAGCAGGCCGACACCTGGTTCGCCGACTTCAGCTCCACCCTCGCGCAGAACGGCCTGCCGCAGGTCTTCACCCCCTTCGCCAACGAGCCGATCACCGATGTCCCGGCCCCGGACCCGGCGGTCGCCAGCAGCGCGGTGGTCAGCCGGGCGAAGAAGAGCATCGTCAAGGTCGTCGGCACCGCGCCGAGCTGCGGCAAGGTGCTGGAGGGCACGGGCTTCGTCTTCGCGCAGCACCGCGTCATGACCAACGCCCATGTCGTCGGCGGGGTCGACGAGCCGACCGTCCAGATCGGCGGCGAGGGCAAGCTCTACGACGCCAAGATCGTGCTCTACGACTACCAGCGCGACATCGCGGTCCTCGACGTCCCCGCGCTCAACGCGCCCGCGCTCAGCTTCAGCGACACCGACGCCAAGACCGGCGACAGCGCGATCGTGGCCGGCTTCCCCGAGAACGGCGGCTACGACGTCCGCGCCGCCCGGGTGCGCAACCGCATCCCGGCCACCGGCCCGGACATCTACCGCCGGGGCACGGTGAACCGCGACGTCTACTCCCTCTACACCACGGTCCGGCAGGGCAACTCCGGCGGCCCGCTGCTCACCCCAGAGGGCAAGGTCTACGGGGTGGTCTTCGCCAAGTCACTCGACGACGCGTCGACCGGCTACGCCCTGACGGCGGACGAGGTGCGCCCCGACGCGACCGCGGGTGTGTCGGCCAGCGGCGAGGTGGACAGCCAGGGCTGCGCGCTGTGAGCCGCCGCCCGGACGGGTTCTAGTCGCTGCGCGCGTGGCGCAGGCGCGCGCTCACCCAGCGCGCGCGGCGCCGCAGGATATGTGGAATCCCGATGCGGGAATCACCCGTTCGGGGGTCCGGGGTGCCGTTCCCCGGGAAGCTCCGGGCGGCGGATGCTGCCCCGGAGCGGCGATTGCGTGACACGTCACGGTAGTCGTGCGTCCAGCCCATACCGAGCTACGTGCCCCGGCCCCAAGGTCCGTAACCGCCTGGGGGTCCATCAATTGGCCTATGCGCCCGGCATTTGGCTGATGGTCATATAAGAGACCGCGCGGATAGACGGGGCGGCGTCTAAGACACACGGGGACCTAGCGGTCCGGCTCAGGGTCCTTCAGCCAGTTGATGAGCTCCGTCGAGAACGCCACCGGGTCCTCCTCGTGCGGGAAGTGCCCCAGCCCGTCGAAGAGCCGCCAGCGGTAAGGCGCCTCCACGTACACCCCGCTGCCCGCCGCGGACCGCGTGCGCATGGCCGGGTCCAGCGAGCCGTGCAGATGCAGAGTCGGCACGCGCACGGGCCGTTTCATCCGGCGGTTGAACTGGAAGCCGTCCAGCCGCGCCAGCGACCGCACCATCCACCGGTACGGCTCGATCGCGCAGTGCGCCGTCGACGGGATGGTCATCGCCCGCCGGTACGTCTCCACCGCCTCGTCCTCCGGCAGCCGGGGCCCGGACCAGTCCCGGATCAGCCGGCCCACCAGCGCCGCGTCGTCCGCGAGGAGCTGACGCTCCGGGATCCACGGCCGCTGGAAACCCCATACGTACGACCCGGCGGCCGTCTGCTTGTAGTCGCCCAGCATCGCGGCCCGCCACCGCCTCGGGTGCGGCATCGAGCACACCGCGAGCCGCCGTACGAGCTTGGGCCGCATCACGGCGGCCGTCCACGCCAGATAGCCGCCCAGGTCATGACCGACCAGCGCGGCGTCCGGCTCACCGAGGGAGCGGATCACCCCGGTGACGTCCAGCGCGAGGTTGGCCGGGTCGTAGCCGCGCGGCGTACGGTCGCTGCCGCCCACCCCGCGCAGGTCCATCGCCACCGCGCGGAATCCGGCCTGCGCAAGCGCGGGCAGCTGGTCGCGCCAGGCCCACCAGAACTGCGGGAAGCCGTGCAGCAGCAGCACCAGCGGTCCGTCGCCCATCTCCGCGATGTGAAAGCGGGCGCCGTTCGCCGCGACCTCCCGGTGTGTCCAGGGGCCGTCGGGGCGTACGACCGATTGGGCCGATGAATTACCAGCGTCCGTCATGGCGAGAGCGTGTCACACCTTTACGTCGGTCGCGTTGCCGGACGCGATCGCCTTGACGCCGTCCACGGACGCCACGGCCGGCCGGGGATGCGGCTTGACGCCCTGGAGCACGGCCGCCGTCTGCTTGGCCGAGGCGATGGTCCGCTCCGGCTTCTTGATCTTCTTGAACTTCGCCTTCGCGAGCAGCCCCAGCAGCGCCGCCAGTACCAGGAACGCCACGCCCACGATCAGGAACGACCACGCCAGGCCCAGACCCAGGTTGTGGATCCCGTACGCCGCCGCGAAGCTCAGCACGGGCAGCGAGAACAGCACCAGCACCGCGGCGACCGCGATCGCCCCGCTGCCCGCGCCGGCCCGCTTGACGTCCTCCCTGACCTCCGCCTTGGCGAGGGCGATCTCCTCGTGCACCAGAGCGGACATCTCCGCCGTGGCCGAGGCGAACAGTTTGCCGAGGCTGCGTCCCTCGGGCCCGGCCTCGTCCGCTGGCGCTGCGCTCATCGCGTCCTCCGTGGTCGTCCGTCTGATTCTGCGTATGCGGGGTGACCCCCGATTGCGGGGTTACCCCCCGATCATGCCTGACGGTCCGTCGCCGCCGCCCCCGGTGCGCGCCACTTCGGCGAGGCGGCGGTGTTCGGCGGCCTTCGCTTCGTGGATGGCCGCCATGCGCAGGTGGTATTCCGGGTCGCCCTGCTCGTACATGTCCGGGATGCCGTCCTGGTCCTCGTCCCGCTCCTCCTCCTCGACCAGACGGCGGTATCTGTCGTTGCGCAGCTTCAGCAGCACGCCCGCCACGACCGCGGAGATCAGCGAGCCGATCAGCACCGCCGCCTTGACCTCCCCGGCCAGCAACGGGTCCTCGTCGAAGGCCAGCTCCCCGATCAGCAGCGACACCGTGAACCCGATGCCCGCCAGCGACGCCACCGCCAGCACATCCGCCCACGCCAGCTCCGGATTCAGCTCCGCCCTGGTGAAGCGCGCCGCCAGCCACGTCCCGCCGAACACCCCCACCGCCTTGCCGACCACCAGGCCCAGCACCACGCCCAGCGTCTCCGGCTTCGCGAACACATCCCCCAGCGCGTCCCCCGAAACGCTGACCCCCGCGGAGAACAGCGCGAACAGCGGCACGCACAGCCCGGCGGAGAGCGGGCGTACGAGATGCTCGATGTGCTCCCCGGGGGAGTGCTCCTCGCCCTCGTGCCGGTGGCAGCGCAGCATCAGGCCCATCGCCACGCCCGCGATCGTGGCGTGCACACCGCTCGCGTGCATCAGCCCCCAGTTGACGAGGGCGAGCGGCACGTAGACGTACCAGCCGTGCACGCCCTTGCGCAGCAGCAGCCAGAACAGCGCCAGGCCGACGGCGGCCAGGCCGAGCATCGGCAGATCGATCGTCGAGGTGAAGAAGACCGCGATGATCAGGATCGCGAACAGGTCGTCCACGACCGCCAGCGTCAGCAGGAACGCCCGCAGCGCGGACGGCAACGAGGTTCCCAGCACCGCAAGCACCGCGAGCGCGAACGCGATGTCCGTGGCCGTCGGCACCGCCCACCCCTGCATCGAGCCGCCGCCCGTCGCGTTCACCACCGCGTACACCAGGGCCGGAACCGCCATCCCGCACACCGCGGCCACCACCGGCAGCGCCGCCGCCGACGGGCTGCGCAGCTCGCCCGCGACCAGCTCGCGCTTCAGCTCGATGCCCGCCACGAAGAAGAAGACCGTCAGCAGCCCGTCCGCCGCCCAGTGGCCGACCGACAGGTCCAGACGCAGCGCGGCCGGCCCGAAGTGGAAGTCCACGGTCGACTCGTACGACGCGCTGAGCGGGCTGTTCGCCCAGATCAGCGCCGCCACGGCGGCCAGGAGCAGCAGCACGCCGCCGAGGGTTTCCGTACGGAGCGCGTCCGCGACGAAGTTCCGCTCGGGGAGCGACATCCGCCCCAGGAACACGGAACGGCGGCGGTTCGCGGGCGCGCTCAAGGCTCGGCCTCCGGTCGGGTCACGGCACGGGCGCCCATATTATCCGGGTATGTGACCACTGAGCCTGGGAAGGGGCGGGGCCGGGGTTTCTCCCCCTGGCCCCGCCCCTTCCCATCCCCCGGAGGGGACCGGTCAGTCCTCGCTGGCGGCGGACGGCAGCTTGGTCTGGATGAGATCCATGACGGTGGAGTCCGTCAGGGTCGTGACATCGCCCAGCTCGCGGTTCTCCGCGACATCCCGCAGCAGCCGTCGCATGATCTTGCCGGAACGGGTCTTCGGCAGTTCGGCGACGACCAGGATCCGCTTCGGCTTGGCGATCGGGCCGAGCATCTTCCCGACATGATCGCGCAGTTCGGCGACCAGCCCCTCGCTGTCCTCCGCCGTGCCCCGCAGGATCACGAACGCGACGATCGCCTGCCCGGTGGTCGCGTCCGCCGCACCGACGACCGCCGACTCGGCGACCTTCGGGTGGGACACCAGCGCGGACTCGACCTCGGTCGTGGAGATGTTGTGCCCGGAGACGAGCATGACGTCATCGACCCGGCCGAGCAGCCAGATGTCGCCGTCGTCGTCCTTCTTGGCGCCGTCGCCCGCGAAGTAGCGGCCCTGGAAACGCGACCAGTAGGTGTCCAGGTAGCGCTGGTCGTCGCCCCAGATGGTGCGCAGCATCGACGGCCACGGCTCGGTCAGCACCAGGTAGCCGCCCGCCCCGTCCGGCACCTCGTTGGCCTCGTCGTCCACGACGGTGGCGGAGATGCCGGGCAGGGCCCGCTGGGCGGAGCCCGGCTTGGTCTCGGTCACACCGGGCAGCGGCGAGATCATCATCGCGCCGGTCTCGGTCTGCCACCACGTGTCGACGATCGGGCAGCGGCCGCCGCCGATGTGCTCGCGGTACCAGATCCAGGCCTCGGGGTTGATCGGCTCGCCGACGCTGCCCAGCACGCGCAGGCTGGACAGGTCGAACTTCGCGGGGATGTCGTCGCCCCACTTCATGAAGGTGCGGATCGCGGTCGGCGCGGTGTAGAGGATCGAGACGCCGTACTTCTGCACGATCTCCCAGAAGCGCCCCTGGTGCGGGGTGTCCGGGGTGCCCTCGTACATGACCTGGGTCGCGCCGTTGGCCAGCGGCCCGTAGACGATGTACGAGTGGCCGGTCACCCAGCCGATGTCGGCGGTGCACCAGTACACGTCGGTCTCGGGCTTGAGGTCGAAGACGGCGTGGTGGGTGTACGCGGCCTGGGTGAGGTAGCCGCCGGAGGTGTGCAGGATGCCCTTCGGCTTACCCGTCGTGCCGCTGGTGTAGAGGATGAACAGCGGCTGCTCGGCCTCGAAGGCCTCCGGCGTGTGCTCGGGCGACTGGCCGTCCACGGCGTCGTGCCACCACACGTCGCGGCCCTCGGTCCAGGCGACCTCCTGCCCGGTGCGGCGTACGACCAGCACATGGCGGACCCGGTCCACGCGCTCGACTGCCTCGTCCACGGCGGGCTTCAGCGCCATCGGCTTGCCGCGCCGGTAGCCGCCGTCGGAGGTGATCACGACCTGTGCGTCGGCGTCCTCGATCCGGGTCGCCAGCGCGTCGGCCGAGAAGCCGCCGAAGACCACGGAATGCGCGGCGCCGATCCGGGCGCAGGCCAGCATCGCGACGACGGCCTCGGGGATCATCGGCAGGTAGACCGCGACCCGGTCGCCCTTGCCCACGCCGAGTTCGGTGAGCGCGTTGGCGGCCCGGCTGACCTCGTCCTTCAGCTCCGCGTAGGTGATGGCGCGGCTGTCGCCGGGCTCACCCTCGAAGTGGATGGCGACCCGGCCGCCGAGGCCGGCCTCGACATGCCGGTCGACGCAGTTGTACGCCACGTTGAGCTTGCCGTCGGCGAACCACTTCGCGAACGGCGGATTCGACCAGTCCAGCGTCTCCGTCGGCTCCGTCGCCCAGGTCAGCCGCCGCGCCTGCTCCGCCCAGAAGCCCAGCCGGTCCGCCTTCGCCTGCGCGTACGCGTCCGCGGTGACATTCGCGGCCGCCGCCAGCTCGGCGGGCGGGGCGAACCGGCGCTCCTCCTTAAGGAGGTTGGCAAGGCTCTCGTTGCTCACAATGTCTCCTTCGACAGGCTCACGTGTGTCCCGGGCCATAGCTCATCAGCAAGGGGCTTCCATGACAAGGCCCGTCCCGAAAATTGGTTTAGACCTGTTGTCCTTGTAACGCCCTGCCGCCGGCTGCCCAAGTAGGGGTGAATGGCAGCACGAGGAGGGGATACGCACTTGTGGCAAGCGATATGAGACACACGGTCGGCGATCCGGAGGCGTTCGCCGAGTTCTACCGGCAACACATAGAGGCCGTCACCCGCTTCATCGCGCGGCGTGTCGACGACCCGCACACGGTCGCCGACCTTACCGCCGAGGTCTTCCTCGCGGTGATCGACTCCGCTCACACCTACCGCCCCGGCCTCGGCAGCGAGACCGGCTGGCTCTACGGCATCACCCGCAACGTCGTCTCCGCCGAACGGCGGCGCGGCGCCCGCGAATCGCGCCTCAACGGCCGCATCTCCGGCCGCCGGCTCCTCGAACCGGACGACATCGTCCGCCTGGAGGAGAAGGTCGACGCCGAGTCCCCGGGCCGCCGGGCGCTGGCCGCCATGGCCTCGCTCCCCGAGGGGGAACGGGCCGTCCTCGAACTCATCGCCGTCGACCAGCTCACCGTCACCGAGGCGGCCGCCGCGCTCGGCATACGGCAGGTCACGGCACGCGTACGGCTGCACCGCGCGCGGCGGACGCTGCGCGCGGCGGCGGAGCCGCGGACCGCGACGGAACTCACTTACGCAGGGGGAGAAGCATGAGCACCAAGACCTTCGAGGACCGGCTGCTGGACGAACTCCTCCGCGAGGTCGCCCTCGCTTCCGGCGACCGCCCGCAGCCGGTACGCCGCCGGGTGACCCTGCGCCGAACCGCCTTGGCGCTGGCGGCGTGCGCGGCGGCGGCCGTCACCGTCGTCCTGCTGCCGGGTGGCGGGGCCACGGCGGCGTACGCGGTGGAGAAGAACGCCGACGGCACCGTCACGGTGACGGGCGAGGAGTTCGGCGACCCGCAGCAGCTGCAGGACGACCTGCGCGCCGCGGGGCTCGACGCCACGGTCGACCGGCTCGTCGACGACCAGGGCACGTGCATGCGCGAGGGGCCCGCCATGGAGCAGGTGCTGAAGGACACCGGGAAGGTCGTCTCCTGGCTCAACGGGTCCGGCGACGGAGTGCATCTGCGGATCGACCCGTCGAAGCTGAAGCCCGGGCAGCGGATCCAGGTCGACATCAACAAGTACACGGGG
This sequence comes from Streptomyces sp. NBC_01537, assembly GCF_045040445.1. Classification (NCBI taxonomy): domain Bacteria; kingdom Bacillati; phylum Actinomycetota; class Actinomycetes; order Kitasatosporales; family Streptomycetaceae; genus Streptomyces; species Streptomyces sp. NBC_01537. Next base: position 5,183,051 of record NZ_CP109392.1, read on the forward strand.
GTCATGCGGGTCAACGGCACCAAGACCGGAGAAGTGAGGGCGATGACCCACCTGGAGGTGTACGTGGCCGGCGAGCAGCCGCTTCCCGTCCCACAGAAGCTCGTGTGGGACGGGAAGGCGGCGCACGGCAAGACGCGGTCCGTCGACTGCGCGGTGGAGTAGGGAGGACTCACACCGCGTCGAGCACGCCGCCCGCCACCCCGGGCCGCACCGCGGCGAACGTGCTGGTCGTCCGGTTCAGGACGTACGCCTGGGCCTCGGCCACATGGAAGTACATGCCGTGCAGCCGCAGCGTGCCCTCGGCCACCCGGCGGGCGACGCAGGGGTGGGCCATCAGGTGGTCGAGCTGCTGCATGACGTTGACCAGGGCGAGCCGCTCGAGATCGTCGGCCACCGGCCGGTCGGCGAGGGCGACCTCGCCGCGCCCGAGGCGTCCGATGCGGCCGAGGCGGGCCAGGGAGGGGCGGCCGTGGCGGAGCCAGCGGGCCAAGGGGGTCTGGGCGCCGGGCTCGTGGCCCTGGCCGCCGAGGAGGGCCTGCATGGCTCCGCAGCCGGAGTGGCCGCAGACGGTGATGCTGCCGACCTCCAGGACGTCCACGGCGTATTCGACGGCGGCGGCCACCGAGTCGCACGAGGCATCCGTGCCGGGCGGCGGCATCAGGTTGCCGACATTGCGCACGGTGAACAGGTCGCCGGGGCCACTGGAGGTGATCATGCTGGTGACCAGGCGGGAGTCCGCGCAGGTCAGGAAGAGCTGGGTGGGCCGCTGGCCTTCGGCGGCGAGCCGGGCCAGCTCGTCGCGCACCAGGGGGGCCGTGTTGCGCTGGAAGGCGCTGAGCCCGCCGACGAGCTGGCCCTCGGAGCCGGCGGCGACGTCCGTGCGCGTGCAGTGGTGGTTGCGCCACGGCGTCCAGGGCCGGCACGCATGCGCACTGGCGGGTTCGGCGATCGGCTGCCCCGCCCGCCCGGCCAGCGTGGCCCAGCCGCCGCGCGCCCGGTGCCCGTCGCACCACGTGCGCAGCGCCTCGTACGCAGCGTGGTCCATGAAGGAGCCGTCCAGCTCGACCACGGCCGTGGAACCGTAGGGCACCTGCGCGAAGGCCCGCGTCAGCTGCGGGACGGCGAGGAAGGTCAACTGGCCGCGTACGTGGACCCGGTGGGTGCCGTCCTCCTCGGTGACCGTGATCCGGGTCCGGGTGAGCCGGCGCATCTGCAGGAAGACCGAGACCGCGACCCCGGCCGCCACGCCCTCCAGGACGCCGAAGAGGACGACCGCGCCGACCGTGGCCGCGTAGACGGGGAATTCGCGGTGCCGCTGGACGTGCCTGAGGTGCGCGAAGCTCACCATCTTCACCCCGACCACCATCACCAGCGCGGCGAGCGTGGCCAGCGGGATCAGCTCCAGACCTCCGGCCAGCAGGCCGGAACACCCCGCCACCCACACCCCGTGCAGCACGGTGGAGCGGCGGCTGACCGCTCCGGCCGCGACATTGGCCGAGCCGCGGATCGCGCCGCCGGCCACCGGCAGCCCGCCGAGCAGCCCGGAGACCACATTGGACGCGCCCTGGCCGAGCAGCTCCCGGTCCAGGCCCGCCCGCTCGGCCGTGTCGCCGCGCGCGGCCCGCAGCTTGTCGACGGCGACGGCGGACAGCAGCGACTCCATGCTCGCGACGAGGGTGACGGTGAGGACGGCGGCGATGATGCCGAGCACCGGCCCGTCCGGCAGGCCGGGCAGGACCAGGGTGTTCCAGGAGGGCAGTTCCGCCCTGGGCAGCGTGATCCCGGCCGCCATCGCCGTGGCGGTGGCGATCGCCACGACCGCCGCGGGGACCGTGCGCAGCGCGTGTCCTGCCCGGCCGGGCAGCCGGGGCCAGCCGATGAGCACGGCGACGGTGACCGCGCCGATCAGCAGCGCCGCCGGATTGGGGTGCGCCAACTGGGCGGGCAGGGCCGCGATGTTGTCGAGCGCCGAGGGATCCGGGCTGCCGCCGAGGACCACATGCAGCTGCGCGATGGCGATCGTCGCGCCGATCCCGGCGAGCATGCCGTGCACGATCGCAGGGCTGACCGCGAGCGCCGCCCGGGCGACCCGCAGCGCCCCGAGGGCGAGTTGGGCCAAGCCGGCGAGCACGGTGATGGCGCAGGTGGTGCGCCACCCGTAGCGCTGCACCAGCTCGGCCGTGACCACGACCAGGCTGGTGGCGGCCCCGCTGACCTGCAGCGGGGCCCCGCCCAGCAGCCCGGCGACCATGCCGCCCACGGCCGCCGAGACCAGCCCGGCCTGCAGCGGGGCGCCGGTCGCCATGGCGATGCCGAGGGACAGCGGGACGGCGATGAGGAAAACGGTGATCGAAGCGGAAAGGTCGTGGCGTAGGTCGTGACGTAGGTCGTGGCGCAGTTTCTGCATGGATCCCGTCTCCTCCGGGGCGGCGCGGCTGCGTGGGTACGCGGTCGTGGTCACGGCTGTGCGGCGGGTGCTGCTGCCAAGGACCCCGAGAAGTAACGGAAGGTAATCATCTCGTTACTCTCAAGACTCGGTAATGGGAGAGTAATGCACGGCTCTGACAGGCTGGAGGGCCGTGGGACCGTACGGACTGCTAATTGGTCCTTGCGGGTGAATGCTCGCCGAGCAGGAATGCCGGATCGACCTGCGACGCCAGGTCCGCCCCGGTCTTCTCGTTGCCCCAGCTCTCGGCGTTCTTCAGGTGGAAGTGCACCATCTGGCGGGTGTAGCGCGCCCAGTCGCGGTGCTCGTGCGCGGCGTCGACGGCGGTGTGCATCGTGCGCAGTGCCGCCCGGTTGGCCTTCTCCAGGAGCTCGAAGCGCGGCGGGCGGCCCTTCTCCATCGCCCGCACCCAGTCGGAGTGGCCGACGGTGACCAGCAGGTCGTCGCCGGTCTCGGCGCGCAGGAAGGCCAGGTCCTCGGGGCCCTGCACCTTGTTGCCGATGACGTGCAGAGCTACCCCGAAGTCGCGGGCGTACTCCTTGTACTGGCGGTAGACGGCGACGCCCTTGCGGGTCGGCTCGGCCACCAGGAAGGTCATGTCGAAGCGGGTGAACATGCCGGAGGCGAAGGAGTCGCTGCCGGCGGTCATGTCGACCACCACGTACTCACCGGGTCCGTCGACGAGGTGGTTGAGGCACAGCTCGACCGCGCCGACCTTGGAGTGGTAGCAGGAGACCCCGAGGTCGGACTCGCTGAAGGGCCCGGTGACCATCAGCCGCGCCTCACCGTCGTCCAGCGGAATCCGGCGTGCGCATGCGGCGTAGACCGGATTGTCCTCGACCACGCGCAGGAGACGCGAGCCGTGGCCCGGCGGGGTCGTCTTGATCATGGTGTCGGCGGAGGAGATCCGCGGGTTGGCGCCGCGCAGGTACTCCTTGATCTCCGGGAGGTGCGCGCCCATCGCGGGCAGCGCGGCGGCCTCGTCCTCGTCGACGCCTAGGGCGGGCGCGAGGTGCTGGTTGATGTCGGCGTCGATGGCGAGGACGGGGGTCCGGGCGGCGGCGAGATGACGGATGAAGAGAGAGGACAGCGTCGTCTTGCCGCTGCCGCCCTTCCCGACGAAAGCGATCTTCATGTTCGGTAAGGGTAGTGGTGCGGGTGGCCTCCTACCGCACGCGAGGTGAGGAACACCACTCCAAAGAGGGGCACGCGGCCGGGGTGCGTAGGGTCGTACGTATGAGTACGACAGATCCGCTCGCCGTCCTCGGTTCGCTCCCCGGTGTCGCGGAGTCCGTGGACTCCGTACGGAAGGCCGTGGACCAGGTCTACGGCCACCGGGTGATGCGCCGGCGCTCCAACGAGGTGACCTCCGAGGCGGCGCTGCGCGGCGCGCGCGGCTCGGCGGCGCTGGCCGGGGCCGACTGGCCGCTGGAGGAGGTCCGGCGCCGAAGCGACTTCTCCGCCACCGCGTCATCCGATGGCTCAGCGCTCGCGGTTGGTGCCGCGCTGCGGCTGACCGCCGAGGCGGGCCAACTGCTCAGCATGTGGCGGCAGTCGCCGGTGCAGGCGCTGGCCAGGCTGCACCTGGTCGCGGCGGGCGGCGCGGTGCCGGACGAGACGGTGGGGCGGCCGCGGCTGGCGGGCGAGAAGGTGACCGACGACCCGCTGATGGAGGCCGCTTCGGCGCTGCCGCTGCCCGAACCCGAGGAGGTCGCCGCCCGCCTGGACGGCCTGGCAGGGCTGCTGCTCGCGGGCAGCGAGGCCCCGGCGCTGGTGGTGGGCGCGGTGGTGCACGGCGAGCTGCTCGCGCTGCGGCCCTTCGGCTCTTTCAACGGGCTGGTGGCGCGGGCAGCGCAGCGCGTCGTGCTGGTCGGCAGCGGCCTCGACCCCAAGTCCATCTGTCCGGCGGAGGTCGGGCACGCCGAGCTGGGGCGCGCGGACTACCTCAAGGCGCTTGAGGGCTATGTCTCCGGCACGCCCGAGGGCATGACCGCCTGGATCGCGCACTGCGGGCGGGCCGTGGGGCTCGGGGTGCGGGAGAGTGTGGCGGTCTGCGAGGCGCTGCAGCGGGGCGCGGCTTCGTAGTCGCCCCCGAAGAGGGCCTGAATGGAAGAGGGCCTGAGCGGCGCCTGAACAGGGTTGCGGCGACACCCGGAAGGGTGCCGCCGCTGGCATGACGTTCGGGTTACCAAGCGTGCACGATATTTGCCCATCAGGTCGGGACTTCGCCCGTCACCTGGTGCGGCTGGCCCGGTAAGCGGGTCTGCGTCGCGTGGGTGCCCGATTGTCATGCTCGGTCCGTGGGGCCTCATGCAGATTTCTAGGGGGGATTCCTCTCGGAATGTCCTGGTCTCGCGGGCCGTTAACTCATTTCTACAGCGCGAGCAGGGCAAGCGGAACCCCTGCGCCCAGTTATTTCGTATTCATGACTGATCAGGACATTGCGGGCCTGCGGCGGCGGGCCGCGTACCAGACCAGGCCCGCTGTGGCGGCCGCCGCTCCGATCGCGGCGGCGGCGAGCACCGGACGCGGGGGTATGGACAGGCCGCGCACCCGCTGGTGCAGCCGCACCGGGCGGTTGAAGGTCAGCACCGGCCACTCGCGCGCGACCGCCTCACGGCGCAGCGCGCGGTCGGGGTTGACGGCGTAGGGGTGGCCGACGGCTTCCAGCATCGGGATGTCGGTGATCGAGTCGCTGTAGGCGAAGCAGCGCTCCAGGTCGTATCCCTCGGACTCGGCGAGCCCGAGGACCGCCTCGGCTTTGGCGGGGCCGTAGACGTAATGGTCGATCTCGCCGGTGTAGCAGCCGTCCTTGGCGACCATCCGGGTGGCCACGACATGGTCGGCCCCGAGCATCTCGCCGATCGGCTCGACGACCTCCGCTCCGGACGCGCTGACGATGACGACATCCCTGCCGGCCAGGTGGTGCTCCTCGATGAGGGAGGCCGCCTCGTCGTAAATGATCGGGTCGATGAGGTCGTGCAGCGTCTCGGCCACGATCTCCCGCACCTGCTGCACATTCCAGCCACGGCAGAGCTCGGAGAGGTACTTGCGCATCCCCTCCATCTGGTCGTGGTCGGCCCCGCCGAGGAGGAAGACGAACTGCGCGTACGCGGTGCGCAGTACGGCACGCCGGTTGATCAGTCCTCCCTGGTAGAAGGACCGGCCGAAGGCCAGCGTGCTCGACTTGGCGATCACGGTCTTGTCGAGATCGAAGAAGGCCGCGGTGCGCGGAGACAGGTGGTTTTCCACGAGCACGAGCATAGGCACCCATCCATTCGGCGTAAGCTGAGGCGCGTGGGTTTGCCTGAGAAGGCCTTCGGGTACACCATGGAAGTCACGGATCGTTCGCGACCGTGCTAACCCGGTCTGGCTCCTCCCCCCCCGAGTCGGACCGTGGGGACGACCCCCGCTCTCCCCCCCGGCGGGGGTCGTCGCATGTCCGCATGCGTTTTGGGGGGCCTGGACCGGTCGGTCCGCTTCCTCTTACGGCTCTCGTCCGCTGCATCGTGTCGGCCTCCTTTCGCTCCCTCGATGATTACTACGCGTGACATTCCGTAATCGTTCCGCTGTTCGACGGGATTCGTTCGTCCGGGTGGCGGAGTTATCCACAATCGCTGAGTTGTCCACAGGCCCCGTTCAAGATCAACATTTTTCCCCGGACCGCTCGATCCTTGCCGTAGACGCCGCATCGGTGATGCACCTGATGCGTACGGGACGGATGAGGGGGACGGGAAAATGGCTGAATCATTCACAGGTGACCGCCGGACAGCCGCCGCCGGTGTGCCGGGCGGACCGCTGATCGTCACCGAGGACGAGGCTCTTCTCGACGATCTGCTGAGGCTGTGCGCCGCGGCCGGCGCCCAGCCCGAGGTGGCCTTCGCGGCCCCGCCACGGGCCGGGAGCTGGGAGACCGCGCCGCTGGTGCTGGTGGGTGCGGCCCGGGACGACCGGGGCGCCTGGGCCGCACGGATCCGGCGGCTGCGCGGCGCGGGCCGGCGCGGCGGCGTACTGCTCGTCGGGCGAGATCTCGACGACCCCGATGTGTGGCGGCAGGCCGTCGACATCGGAGCCGACCATGTGCTCTTCCTGCCAGATGCCGAGAACTGGCTGGTCGACCGGATCGCCGACGCCGCGGAGGGCGTCGGCGCCCCGGCCCTCACGGTCGGCGTCATCGGAGGCCGGGGCGGAGCCGGGGCCAGCACGCTGGCCTGCGCCCTCGCCGTCACCGCCGCCCGCTCCGGACGGCGGACCATGCTCGTCGACGCCGACCCGCTCGGCGGTGGCCTCGATGTCCTGCTCGGCGCGGAACGGGCCGGCGGGCTGCGCTGGCCCGACCTGGCCGAATCCCGCGGCAGGGTCAACAGCGGTGCCCTGGAGGAGGCGTTGCCCAGAGCGCACGCGCTGAGCGTGCTGAGCTGGGACCGCGGCGACGCGGTGGTCATCCCGCCGCAGGCCATGCGGTCGGTGATGGGCGCCGCCCGGCGGCGCGGCGGGGTGGTGGTCGTCGACCTGCCACGCCGCGTCGACGAGGCCGTGACGGAGGCGCTGGAGCAGATCGACGTGGGGCTCCTGGTGGTCCCCGCAGAGCTGCGGGCCGTCGCTGCGGCGGGCCGCGTCGCCTCGCGGATCGGCATGGTCCTCAAGGACGTACGGGTCGTGGCCCGGGGCCCGTTCGGCTCCGGCTATCTCGGCGACGAGGCGATCGCCGGGCTCATCGGCCTCCCGCTCGCCGGTGAGCTGCCGCCCGAGCCCGGCCTGCCCGCCGCGCTGGACTGCGGCGACGCCCCCGGCGCCGACGGCCGGGGACCGCTGGCCCGTTTCTGCTCCGCTTTCCTGGCCGAGGCGCTGCCCGGCACCGGTGCCGGCGGTTCCGGCGGCGGGAGCGTGGCCGCATGAGCGCCGAACTGCTGGACGCCGTACGGCTGCGCCTGGCCGCCTCCGGGGACGAGCCCACCCCGGCCGGCGTCGCCGCCGCGCTGCGCGCACAGGGGCGGCTGCTGGGCGACACCGAGGTGCTGGGGGTCGTCACCGCCCTGCGGTCCGAGATCGTCGGCGCCGGACCACTGGAACCGCTGCTCGCCGAACCCGAGGTCACCGACGTCCTGGTCAACGGGCCCGACGAGGTCTGGGTCGACCGCGGCGCGGGACTTGAGCGGGCCGGCGTCCGCTTCAAGGACGCCGCGGCGGTGCGGCGGCTGGCCCAGCGGCTCGCCACCTCCGCGGGCCGCCGGCTCGACGACGCCCGCCCCTGGGTCGACGCCCGGCTCCCCGACGGCACCCGGCTGCACGCCGTGCTGCCGCCGGTCGTGGTCGGCGCCCCCTGCCTGTCGCTCCGCGTCGTACGGACCAGGGCCTTCACCCTCGACGAGCTCATCGCGGCCGGCAGCATGGACCCGGCGACCGCCTCGGTGCTGAGGGCCGTGCTGGACGCCCGGCTGTCCTTCGTCGTCTCGGGCGGCACGGGCTGCGGCAAGACCACCCTGCTGAGCTGCCTGCTCGGCCTGGTCGCCCCCGGCGAACGGATCGTGCTGGCCGAGGACTCGGCGGAGCTGCGCCCGCGCCACCCGCATGTCGTACGGCTGGAGACCCGCCCCGCGAACCAGGAGGGCATGGGCCTGGTCACCCTCCGGGATCTCGTCCGCCAGGCCCTGCGCATGCGGCCGGACCGGCTGGTCGTGGGCGAGGTGCGGGGGCCCGAGGTGACGGATCTGCTGGCCGCGCTCAACACCGGCCACGAGGGCGGCTGCGGCACCGTGCACGCCAATGCGGCGGGTGATGTCCCGGCTCGCCTGGAAGCGCTCGGATCCACCGCCGGGCTCGACCGGGCCGCGCTGCACAGCCAGTTGGCGGCCGCGCTGTCCGTGGTGGTGCACCTGGTGCGGGACCGCTCGGGGCGGCGCCGGGTCGCCGAGATCCATGTCCTGGAACGGGGAGGGGACGGCCTGGTGGGCACTGTCCCGGCTGTGCTGGGCGCCGAACGCGGCCCGGGCTGGGCGCGGTTGGCGGCGCTGTGCGAACGGGGTGGTGCGTGATGACCGCGCAGGTGCAGGTGGCGTTCGCGGCGGCGCTGTGCGCGGGCGGAGCCGCGTGGGTTGTGGGTGGGCGGGACGATGCGCTCCGCCGGGCACGGGTGATCTTCGGCGGTGACGCGCCGCAGGCCCGGTGGCCGGCGCTGCTCGACTCCCTCCGGTCCGCCGTGGACCGCTTCGGCTGGCAGCTCGGCCGCGAAGTCCTGTGCCTGCCCGCCGGGTTGTTGCTCGCGCTGCTTGCCGGGTCCGTGCTGCCGGCCCTGGCCGGGGCGGCCGCGGTGCCGTTGGCCGGACGGTGGCTGCGAGCACGTGAGCGGGAGGCGGCGGTCGAGCGGCGGGCCGTCGCCGTGACCGTGCTCTGCTCGGCCCTGGCCGGCGACCTGCGGGCGGGCCTTGCTCCGCATGCCGCGCTCGCCGGTGCGCTGCGGCGCGAGAGCTGGCCGGACCGCCCGGAACTGGCCGACGCGGCGCTGCCGTTGCTGGCCGCGGCCAGGTTCGGGGGCGACGTGCCCGCCGCGCTGCGGTCCGCCGCCGGCCAGGCGGGGGCGGAAGGACTGGCCGGCCTCGCCGCGTGCTGGCAGGTCGCCGTGGACGGCGGGGCCGGTCTCGCCGACGGCCTGGACCGCATCGCCGCCGTCCTCCGGGCCGAGCACGACCAGCGTGACGACCTGCGGGCGCAACTGGCCGGGCCCCGCTCCACCGCCGCGATGCTCGCCCTGCTTCCCGCGCTCGGCGTCCTTCTCGGCACCGGCTTCGGCGCCGACCCCCTCCGGGTCCTCCTGCACACACCGGCCGGCCTGGCCTGCCTGCTCGCCGGTGGCCTTCTGGAGTGGGCGGGGCTCGCCTGGACCAGCCGGATCGTACGGTCGGCGGAGGGCACGTCATGAACAGCGGCCTCGTCGAATCCGTCCACAGGCTGGGGATTGTTCTGCTCGTCTGCGTGGCCGGGCTCTGCGCCGCCGGTGAGGTGCTCGGCGCCCGGCGTGAGCGCGCCGCCTGGCGACGCCTCCAGCGGATGATCGGGCTGCCGTCCGGGCGTACGTCGGTACCGGCACTGGTCCGGTTCCCGGAGGCGCTGCGGGCCTGGCTGCCGGTCGCCGGGGCCGGGCTGGGGGCGGCGGTCCTGGTCGGCGGCCTGCCCGGCTGCGTCGTGGGAGCCGGTGCCGCCTACGGCATACGGCGGTGGCAGCGCCGCCTTCGGCTGCGCCCGGCTGCCGAGCGGTCGGCCGACGAGGCCCGGCAGCTCCCGCTCGCCGCCGACCTCATGGCCGCCTGCCTCGCCGCCGGGGCCGGTCCCCGTGAGGCCGCCGACGCGGTCGGCCGCTCCCTCGGCGGTCCCCTCGGCCAGGCGCTCACGCGCATCGCGGCCGAGCTGCGCCTTGGCGGCGACCCGGCTGCCTGCTGGGGCCGCCTCGGCTCCCACGACCTGGGGCGCTGCCTCGAACGCGCCTCCTCCACAGGCATCCCGCCGGTCAGCGAGGTCTCCCGCCTCGCCGCGGGCTACCGCGCGGAGCGCTCCCGCGCCGCGCTTGCCCGCGCCCGCCGCGCCGCGGTCCTGGCCACCGCCCCGCTGGGGCTGTGCTTCCTGCCGGCCTTCCTGCTCATCGGGGTCGCCCCCGTGGTCATGGGCCTGGCGGAGTCGATCCTCGCCGCCGATTTCATCTGAGTGAAGGGAAAACCACCATGTTCCTCCGACTCCTCAAACGACTCCGGGTCACCGGCGAGGCCGGGATGACCACCGCCGAGTACGCCGTCGGCACGCTCGCCGCCTGTGGCTTTGCTGCGGTGCTCTACAAGGTCGTGACCAGCGGTGTCGTCAGCTCGGCGCTGAGCGGCCTGATCAAGCGAGCCCTCGATGCGGGCTTCTGACCGCGGCTATGTCACCGCCGAGGCGGCGACCGTCATCCCGTCCCTGCTGCTCGTGGCCGCGATGCTGCTCTGGGGGCTGGCTGCCGCCGCCGCGCAGATCCGCTGCATCGACGCCGCCCGGGCCGGGGCCCGTGCCGCGGCCCGGGCCGAGCCCGACTCGGCGGCGCTGGCCGCGGCCCGTACAGCCGCCCCGCGCGACGCCGCCGTGACCCTCGACCGTGACGGCTACTTCGTCCGGGTCCGCGTCACGGCCCGCGAAGCCGCGCTCACCCTCCGGGGCGAGGCCACGGCTCTCTCGGAGCAGCCATGACCACCGCCCACCGCGATCGCGGTTCAGCCACGGTCTGGGGCGTCCTGCTGGCAGCCCTGCTCTGTGCCGTAGCGGCTGCCTTTCTGACCCTTGGCCATGCCCTGGCATCCCGCCACCGTGCCGGCGCCGCCGCCGACTTGGCCGCCCTTGCCGCCGCCGACCACGCGCTGGACGGCCAGGCCGCAGCCTGTGCCCTCGCCGCGCGGGTCGCGGCGGCGCAGGGGGCGCGGCTGGTGCGCTGCGCCGTGGTCGGCGAGATCGCCGACCTCACGACGGCCGTCGGCCCGGCGTCGGTGCGGGCGAGAGCGGGGCCGTAGGGGGTCAGGCCCAGGAGGTCTGGCTCAGGGGGTCTGGCTCAGGAGGTCAGGCCAGGAGCGCGTTCAGGACCCGCACGGCCGCCGCCTTGTCCAACGGGTCGTTCCCGTTGCCGCACTTGGGGGACTGCACACAGGACGGGCACCCGAAGTCGCACTCGCAGGAGGCGATCGCCTCACGCGTGGCGGTGAGCCAGGCGCGGGCCGTGTGGAAGGCACGCTCGGCGAAGCCCGCCCCGCCGGGGTGGCCGTCGTAGACGAAAACGGTCGGGAGGCCGGTGTCGGGGTGGAGGGCGATGGAGACGCCGCCGATGTCCCAGCGGTCGCAGGTGGCGAAGAGGGGCAGCAGCCCGATGGAGGCGTGCTCGGCGGCGTGAAGGGCGCCGGGGAGCTCCTCGGGGTGGATGCTGGCGGCGTCGAGCTGGGCGTCGGTCATGGTCCACCAGACGGCCCGGGTGCGCAGCGTGCGCGGGGGGAGGTCGAGCTTGGTCTCGCCGAGGACCTCGCCGGTGATGAGCCGGCGTCGCAGATAGGAGACGACTTGATTGGTGACCTCGACGGAGCCGAAGCAGAGGCGGGCGTCGCCCCAGGCTTCCTCCTGGTCGACGTCGAGGACGGACACGGACACCGTGTCGCGGGCCATCGTCGAGTAGGAGGGCTCGGCGGCCTCGACGAGGGCGACCGCGTCCTCCAGGTCGAGCTGCCGCACCAAATAGGTGCGGCCCTGGTGCAGATGGACCGCTCCCTCGTGCACTGTCGCATGCGCGGCGGACGCGTCGACGGTGCCGAGCAGCCGCCCGGTGCCGGCCTCCACGACACGGACGGGGCGGCCGCCCCCGCCCCGGATGTCGGTGAGGTCGGCGGCGCGCTCGCGACGGGTCCAGTACCAGCCGCCGGCCCGCCGGCGCAGCAGGCCGCGCTGCTCCAACTGGCCCACCAGACCGGCGGCCTCGGGACCGAAGAGCTTGAGATCGGCCTCACCGAGCGGGAGCTCCGCCGCGGCCGCGCACAGATGCGGGGCGAGGACGTACGGGTTGTCGGGGTCGAGCACGGTGGACTCGACGGGGCGCTGGAAGAGCGCCTCCGGGTGGTGGACGAGATACGTGTCCAGGGGGTCGTCGCGGGCGATGAGGACGGCCAGGGCGCCCTGGCCGGCGCGCCCGGCGCGGCCCGCCTGCTGCCACAGGGAGGCCCGCGTACCCGGGTAGCCCGCCAGGAGGACGGCATCGAGTCCGGAGACGTCCACGCCCAGCTCCAGGGCCGTTGTGGAGGCCAGCCCGAGGAGCCGGCCGTCGTGCAGGTCACGCTCGATGGCGCGGCGTTCCTCGGGGAGGTAGCCGCCGCGGTAGGCGCCGACCCGGCGCGGCAGGGAGGCGTCGATCTCGGCCAGTCGCTCCTTCGCGATGACCGACACCAGCTCGGCGCCCCGCCGGGAGCGTACGAAGGCGACCGTGCGGGTGCCCTGCACCACCAGATCGGTGAGCAGGTCCGCCGCCTCGGCGACGGCCGTACGCCGCACCGGCGCGCCGCGCTCGCCGCTGAGCTCGGTCAGCGGGGGCTCCCAGAGGGCGAAGGCGAGCTCGCCGCGCGGGGAGGCGTCGTCGGTCACCTCGACGACCGGGACGCCGGTGAGCCGTCCGGCGGCCTCGGCGGGGTCCGAGGCGGTGGCGGAGGCCAGCAGGAAGACCGGATCGGAGCCGTAGCGGGCGCACAGCCGCCGCAGCCGCCGCAGCACCTGGGCGACGTGCGAGCCGAAGACCCCGCGGTAGGTGTGGCACTCGTCGATCACGACATAGCGCAGTGCCCGCAGGAAGGAGGACCACCGGGCGTGCCCCGGCAGGATGCCCAGGTGCAGCATGTCGGGGTTGGTCAGGACGTACGTGGCGTACTGCCGGACCCACTCCCGCTCCTCCACGGGCGTGTCGCCGTCGTAGACCGCCGCGCGCACCGCCGTGCCCAGCGGGGCGGCCAGGGAGGCCACAGCGCGCCTCTGATCGGCCGCCAGGGCCTTCGTGGGCGCCAGGTACAGCGCGGTGGCCCCACGCCCGTTCGGAGCCTGTGAGCCGTCCAGCAGGGCGCTCAGCACCGGCACCTGATACGCGAGCGACTTCCCGGAAGCGGTACCCGTGGCGACCACGACGGACTCGTTGCCGATAGCGTGTGAGGCGACGCGTGCCTGGTGCTCCCAGGGGCGCTCGATGCCTGCCGTCCGGACGGCTTCGATCACTTCATTACGGATCTGATCAGGCCAATCGGCATGGCGGCCGACCCTTGCGGGCAAGTGCTCCGTATGGGTGATGCGCGCGGCCCTGCCTGCCCCCGTGGCGAGCCGCTCAAGGAGGACGCGGGGGGAAGGGCGGCCGTGCGCCGACTGCGGAAGATCGTGGGCCATCGGCACTCAGTGTGTCACTGGCATGACGGACAATCGCCGTAAGGCGTCGTGCACGCCCGCTGGTAAGTGATTGAATGCCAACGCGGCTGCCGATCCATGGGGGGCGACCGCTCGATGCAAGGTGCTGGAGGATCCGTGGACCTGTCCCTGTCGACTCGAACCGTTGGCGACCGTACGGTCGTCGAGGTCGGCGGCGAGATTGATGTGTACACCGCGCCCAAGCTGCGTGAGCAGCTGGTCGAGCTCGTGAACGACGGTAGTTATCACCTGGTCGTGGACATGGAGGGAGTCGACTTCCTCGATTCCACCGGTCTGGGTGTGCTCGTCGGCGGGCTCAAGCGGGTTCGTGCGCATGAAGGCTCGCTTCGCCTGGTGTGCAACCAGGAGCGCATTCTTAAGATTTTCCGGATTACCGGCCTGACCAAGGTGTTTCCCATCCACACCTCGGTCGACGAGGCCGTAGCGGCGACCGACTGATCCGGCCGATCGCCGTACGCACGCGGGGCGCCGGGCGAACAATGACGCCGCCCGGGCCCCCGTTATGCCCGCCCATAGGCACGAGGGGGAGGCCATGCCCACCGTAGAACTGCTCTTCAGCGCTCTGCCGGAGCACGTCCGTACAGCACGGCTTGTTGCGGCGGCGGTAGCGCGCAGGGCGGGGGTGGACGAGGCCGTCCTCGACGAGGTCCGGCTCGCCGTGGGCGAAGCGTGCAGCCGGGCCGTCGGACTGCACCGCAGTAGCGGTGTGGACACGCCGGTGCGGGTGCTGCTGACCGAGGACGAGAAGAAGTTCTCCATCTCGGTCGGCGACGAAATCCCGGTGGTGGACGGCACGGCGGCCCAGGCCGCCGTTCCTTCGGCGCGTCCCGAGTCCTCGCCGGACGAGGCCGAGTCCACCGAGGCCGAGGACGAGGGGCAGATGGGCCTTGCCGTCATCAGCGGCCTGGTCGATGACGTCGAGGTCATCGACGGCGAGAACGGCGGCCTGATCCGCATGACCTGGCCGACGACGGCCCCGTAACGACGACGTCCCCAAACACGACGGCCCCGTAACCCGGTCGGCCGAGCCGACGTGCGCCTGCACCATTCACCGTTTACGGTGAAATTTGTGGTGCGGGCGCTTTGCTATTGCCCGCCACAGGCGAAAAACGGCTCCTGCGCCCTGTTTTGATCTAGTTCGGCTCCCTACAATCCGTCCACATCTCTGCTCGGCAGTTCGCCTGAGCGCAGCGGCGGTCGTAGTCGCAGGAGCCGCGCGCCCATGTGCCAAACGTCAAGGAGGACGAATGGCGGGGCAACTCACCCCTCACACGCAGGACATCGCTTCAACCCTGGCCGCCTCACCCGTGCTGACCGACGGGAACCGCAATCTCGTACTCGTCATCGCGGTCGTGGCCATCGCAGCACTGGCGCTCGCGGTGGTGCTGGTGCGTCAAGTGCTCGCAGCCGACGAGGGCACCGACAGCATGAAGGAGATCGCGGCCGCCGTGCAGGAGGGCGCGAACGCCTACCTGGCACGGCAGTTCCGCACTCTGGCCGTCTTCGCGGTCGCCGCCTTCTTCCTGCTGATGCTGCTGCCTGCCGACACCACCTCGCAGCGCATCGGGCGCAGCGTGTTCTTCCTGGTCGGCGCCGGCTTCTCGGCCGTGACCGGCTACATCGGCATGTGGCTGGCGGTGCGCAGCAACGTACGCGTGGCGGCGGCGGCGAGAGCGGCGACGCCTGAGCCCGGCCAGCCGGCGGCGGACCTCACCACGGTCTCGCACCGGGCGATGAAGATCGCGTTCCGTACCGGCGGTGTGGTGGGCATGTTCACCGTCGGCCTCGGCCTGCTCGGCGCCTCCGTCGTCGTCCTGGTCTACAAGCAGGACGCGCCCAAGGTGCTGGAGGGCTTCGGCTTCGGGGCGGCGCTGCTCGCGATGTTCATGCGTGTCGGTGGCGGCATCTTCACCAAGGCCGCCGATGTGGGCGCCGACCTGGTCGGCAAGGTCGAGAAGGGCATCCCGGAGGACGACCCGCGCAATGCCGCGACCATCGCGGACAACGTGGGCGACAACGTCGGCGACTGCGCGGGCATGGCCGCCGACCTCTTCGAGTCGTACGCCGTCACGCTGGTCGCCGCGCTGATCCTCGGCAAGGTGACCTTCGGCGACGCAGGTCTCGCCTTCCCGCTGCTCATCCCCGCGATCGGCGTCCTGACCGCCATGGTCGGCATCTTCGCGGTCGCCCCGCGCCGCAACGACCGCAGCGGCATGACCGCGATCAACCGCGGCTTCTTCATCTCGGCCGTCATCTCGCTGGCCCTGGTGGCCGTCGCCACGTACGTCTACCTGCCGTCGACGTACGCCGACCTCAAGGGCGTCCCGGCCGACATCGCCGCCCACCCGGGCGACCCGCGCACCCTGGCGCTGATCGCGGTGGCCATCGGCATCGTGCTCGCCGCGCTGATCCAGCAGCTCACGGGCTACTTCACCGAGACCAGCCGCCGCCCGGTCCGGGACATCGGCAAGACCTCGCTCACAGGCCCTGCCACCGTCATCCTGTCCGGCATCTCCCTCGGCCTGGAGTCGGCGGTCTACTCGGCCGTCCTCATCGGGCTGTCGGTCTACGGCGCCTTCCTGCTGGGCGGTACGTCGGTGTGGCTGGCCCTGTTCGCGGTCGCGCTGGCCGGGACCGGGCTGCTGACCACGGTCGGCGTGATCGTGGCCATGGACACCTTCGGCCCGGTCGCGGACAACGCCCAGGGCATCGCCGAGATGTCCGGCGACGTGCACGGCGAGGGCGCCCAGGTGCTCACCGACCTGGACGCGGTCGGCAACACCACCAAGGCGATCACCAAGGGCATCGCGATCGCGACCGCGGTGCTCGCCGCGACCGCGCTCTTCGGCTCCTTCAAGGAGGCCATCGACACGGCCGTGGCCAAGGCCGAGATCCCGGTCTCGGACATGCGCTGGCTGTCCCTGGACATCTCCCAGCCGAACAACCTGGTCGGGCTGCTGCTCGGCGCCGCCGTGGTGTTCCTGTTCTCCGGGCTCGCCATCAACGCCGTGTCCCGGTCGGCGGGTTCCGTGGTCTACGAGGTGCGCCGGCAGTTCCGCGAGCACCCCGGGATCATGGACTACACCGAGAAGCCCGAATACGGCCGCGTCGTCGACATCTGCACCAAGGACGCGCTGCGCGAACTGGCCACCCCCGGCCTGCTCGCCATCCTCGCGCCCGTCGCCGTCGGCTTCACGTTCGGCGTCGGCTCGCTCGGCTCCTACCTTGCCGGGGCCATCGGCGCGGGCACGCTCATGGCGGTCTTCCTCGCCAATTCCGGTGGCGCGTGGGACAACGCCAAGAAGCTCGTCGAGGACGGCCACTACGGCGGCAAGGGCAGTGAGGCCCACGCCGCGACCGTCATCGGCGACACCGTCGGCGACCCGTTCAAGGACACGGCCGGACCGGCGATCAACCCGCTGCTCAAGGTGATGAACCTGGTGGCGCTGCTGATCGCCCCGGCTGTCGTCCAGTTCTCCTACGGGAAGGACGCGAATCTCGGCGTGCGCATCGGCGTCGCCGCCATCTCGATCGCTGTGATCGTCGGCGCGGTCTACGTGTCCAAGCGGCGCGGCATCGCGATGGACGACGAGGGCGAGGGCAGCCCCGAGACGGCCCAGCGATCAGCCGACCCGGCGGTGGTCTCCTCCTAGCCGACAGACCGTCAGTGCGATGATGGGCGTCACTCTTTGGGGTGGCGCCCATCATCTGTTTTCGCATCAGATCACGTCACGTTTGTCACTGGCTTCTTGGTTCAAATGGCTGCAATACGGGGCACAAGGTGCGGTCGGATGATGGCCGGGGCCCGTATGCCGTGTAGGTTCCGGGGCCGTAGAGCCACGGAAGGAACGACAACCGGTGACGAACAAATTCACGGCTGCGCTGACCGGTGCGGCTCTGGTCCTGGCGCTGGGGTCGCTGTCCGCGTGCGGCGACGACGGCAACAAGGAACTGGACAGCTGGGCGAAGACGGTCTGCGACCAGGCCGCCGCGCAGGTCACGAAGATCAACGACGCCAACACGGCGATCACCAAGGTCGACAGCGCCGGCAAGCCGCTCGACGTGCGCAGGGCGGATTCCGCCGCGTTCGCGCAGATCTCGGCCGCGTACGCGTCGCTGGCGGGCATCGTCAACCAGGCCGGCGACCCGCCCGTCGACAAGGGCGCCGCGCTCAAGAAGGACGCGGTCTCCGACCTCACCAAGCTCTCCGTCTCCTACGCCGCCCTGCAGAAGCAGGTCGACGCGCTCAACATCGCCGACCAGGCGAAGTTCGCGGCAGGCCTCAAGACCGTCTCCGAGAGCCTCGCCAAGGTCAGCAAGAGCGGCGAGCAGGCCCTCGACACGCTGCGCCAGGGCGAACTCGGCACGGCCATGGCCAAGCAGCCCGGCTGCCAGCAGGGCGGCACCGTCAGCCCGTCGGTGTCGGCGAGCTGAATCCCGAACCGTTTTCCGGGGACAATGGCATCGTGAGCAAGCCCTCCCTCCCCACGACCGAGCACACCGCGCGACTGCGCGACGCGCTGCGCAAGGCCGCCTTCACCGCAGACGGCTGCCTCGACCTCCTCGGGGCCGGCGCCTACGCCGCGCTCTCCCGGGCCGAGACCGTGCCCGCGCTGCGCGCGACGCGCGGCGACGGCCCGCTGGAGAGCCTGGTGCGGCTCTTCCTGCTGCAGCGGCCCGTCCCCTACGCCGCGCTGCGCAGGGCGCTGCCGGTCACCGACGAGGCCATCGCGGGCGGCTGGCTGCTGCGGGACGGCGACGAGGTGCGGGCGACGGTCGACGTACGCCCGTACGCGGGCGACGGGGCCGGCGAGGACTGGTGGATCGTCTCCGACCTCGGCTGCGCGGTCGGCGGCGCCAACGGCATCGGCACGACGCCGGGCGTGGACCGGGCCGACCTCGTGCTCGGCGTCGGCGGCGCGTCCACCACGCTGGCCGGGATCACGGTGCGCGAGCCCGTGGGCAGCGCCCTGGACCTCGGCACCGGCTCCGGCGTCCAGGCCCTGCACGCCTCCCGGCACGCCACCCAGGTCACCGCGACCGACCTCAACCCGCGCGCTCTGCACTTCGCGCGGCTCACCCTGGCCCTGTCGGGCGCGGCCGAGCCGGTGCTGCGGCAGGGCAGCCTGTTCGAGCCGGTGGGGGACGAGCGCTACGACCTGATCGTGTCCAACCCGCCATTCGTCATCTCGCCGGGCAGCCGCTTCACCTACCGCGACGGCGGCATGTCCGGCGACGACCTGTGCCGCACCCTCGTCCAGGAGGCCGGTGCCCACCTCAACGACGGCGGCTACTGCCAGCTGCTGGCCAACTGGCAGCACACCGACGGCGAGGACTGGCGCGAGCGGCTGTCCTCCTGGGTCCCGCGCGGCTGCGACGCCTGGATCGTCCAGCGCGAGGTCCAGGACGTCACCCAGTACGCCGAGCTGTGGCTGCGCGACGGCGGCGACCACCTCGCCGACCCGGCCGCGTACGCGGCCCGCTACGACGCCTGGCTCGACGCCTTCGAGCAGCGCAAGGTCAAGGGGGTCGGCTTCGGCTGGATCACCCTGCGCAAGACGGGTTCCGACCGACCGTCCGTCATCGCCGAGGAGTGGCCGCACCCCGTCGAACAGCCCCTCGGCCCGCACATCGCCACCTGGTTCGGCCGCCAGGACTTCCTGCGCACGCACGACGACGCCGCGCTGCTCGCCGCCCGCTTCCGGCTCGCCGACGAGGTCGTCCAGGAACAGGTCGGCCTCCCGGGCGCCGAGGACCCCGAGCACGTGGTGCTGCGCGCCAACCGCGGCATGCGCAGGGCGACCAAGGTCGACACGGTCGGCGCGGGCTTCGCGGGTGTGTGCGACGGCAGCCTCACCGCCGGTGCGATCCTCGACGCCATCGCCCAACTGCTCGGCGAGGACCCGGTGGTCCTGCGGGACCGCACGCCGGACGCGATCCGGATGCTGGTCGAGCAGGGCTTCCTGGAGCCGCATCCGGCCACGGCCCGAGCATGACGGCCCGAGCATGACGAAGCCCGTCCGCCGGAGAGCCGGGCGGACGGGCTTTCGTCATGCGCCTGATGCCTACTTCTGGAGCACGCGGCCCTGGGCGTCGGTGCGGTCCTCGTTGGTGAAGAAGATGATCGCGTCGATCAGCGACCAGATGCCGCAGCCACCGCAGGTGAAGAGCTGGCCGAGGGCCATGCCCGTGTGGCCGGTGTAGAAGCGGCCGACGCCGAAGCCACCCAGGAAGAGGGTGAGGAGGCCAGCGGTGGTCCGGCTCTTGTCGGACAGCGGACGGCCCTTGGCGTCGAAGCCGTGCGGGGCGTCAGGGGTGGGCGTGGCCATGAAAACATGCTCCTTGCGTCAATGGGGACGTAGAAACGTCAGCAGGAGCGCACAAATCGGAAACCCGGCCCCCCGCGACGGATTGACGAGATCTTTGCATCCGCGGGCCGACATTGGCCTGATAATTACGTCTCGTCATGAAACCGTGATCGGCGCGTTGCCAAAGCGCGCACGTCACATCACGTTGCGCACGACGGCCCACGTCAAGGCGATCCCCAGAATCACGGCCTGCGCACGCGGCTTGAGCGCCGGCCGGTACACCTGGCCGCGCAGGCCCTCGGTGAACCACCGCAGATAGAGGTACAACCCCGCCGGGCTGGCGATCAGCAGCATCGCGTTGTCGTGGAACGCAGCTGTGAAGTCCCCGTGCATCAGGTCGTAGACCATGCGCGTGCCGCCGCAGGCCGGACACAGCAGCCCGGTCACCCAGTTGAAGGGGCAGCGGGGCAGCCAGTGCCCCGGCTGGTGCGGGTTGGTGCCGTACAGATAAGCGGCCGCGCCGACGCCCGCGACCGCGGACGTCAGCGAGGCCGTGACCGGTCGCCCGGCCACGGCCCGGAGACGGGCGAGGGCCGTCTCAGCCATGCAGGATCCGGCCCTGGGAGTCGGTGCGGTCGTTGCTGGTGAGGAAGAGGATGCCGTCGATCAGCGACCAGATGCCGCAGCCGCCGCAGGTGAACAGCTGCGCCAGGCCTATGCCCACGTCACCGGTGTAGAAACGGCCGATGCCGAGACCGCCGACGAGGAGCTGCAGCACACCCGCGACGACCTTGGACTTGTCGGACAGCGGCCGGCCGTACGCGTCGTAGCCGTACGGCGCGTTGGGGTCGCCGGTGTAGCTGCCGGGGCTCGGCGGCGGGTACGCGCCCTGCTGCGGATAGCCGTAGCCGGGCTGGGGGCCGGGCTGGCCGGGCGGCTGCTGCGGGTAGCCGTAACCGCCGTCCTGAGGCTGGCCGTACGGGTTGTTCGGGTCGGACATCTCGGGCGCTCCCCGTTCTGCGTTCCGCGGGAAGGGCCCGCGGAATACCTGTGGTCTTCGCCGTCATCTTGTCAGGTCGGTCAAGACATGAGAGGGCACAGGGTGGTTCCTCTGCGACAGTCCTAAACGAGCCACCCCCCGGCGGACGCACGGCGGCCGTTCACCCCGGATTCGCCGGGCCGTCGCCGCGGCGTGGCATTGTCCGCCACACAGCGTCGAGCACACCAGTAGAAGGAGGAGAGTATGGACAGCGCACCTGCGGTCTTCGCCGGAGCGGTCTTCGGGCTCTTCGGGGCCGGGCTGCTGCTGTGGACGGTGACCCGCATCACGCAGCGGGCGCCGGTGACCGAGGGCGGCGGTCAGACGGCGACGGTCCTCGCGGTGCTGTTCGGAGCGGTGTCGCTCCTCGTGGGCGTCTGGTCGTTGCTACGCATCTGAGCGCAGTTCGATCACGCGGGGTCGCGTGCATGACACGTACCGCCACGGGGATGAATCGGACATGGCTTGCCATCCGTGCGGCAGACAGGATGGAAGTCGGGTTACCGTTCGAGTGGCGTTGCGGACTTTTCCCGTTTGACACGGGGCCGGGATGTACGGTCACACTCCGCAGCGAGACCACCTTCGACCCGGAGAGAAGAGCGAAGTTGTCCCCGACCCGCGAGACCGCAAAGGGCGGCCAGCGACTCGTCATCGTCGAGTCGCCCGCCAAGGCGAAGACGATCAAGGGCTACCTCGGCCCTGGATACGTCGTCGAGGCCAGCGTCGGGCACATCCGCGACCTCCCGAACGGGGCCGCCGAAGTGCCGGCGGAGTTCAAGGGCCAGCCGTGGGCGCGGCTCGGCGTCAACGTCGACAGCGAGTTCCAGCCGATCTACGTCGTCAACGCCGACAAGAAGGCGCAGGTCAAGAAGCTCAAGGACCTCCTCAAGGATTCCGACGAGCTCCTCCTCGCAACGGATGAGGACCGCGAGGGCGAGGCCATCGCCTGGCACCTGCAGGAAGTCCTCAAGCCGAAGGTCCCGGTCCGCCGGATGGTCTTCCACGAGATCACCAAGGACGCGATCCAGGAAGCCGTCCGCAACCCGCGCGAGCTGAACCAGCCGCTGGTCGACGCCCAGGAGACCCGCCGCATCCTCGACCGCCTCTACGGCTACGAGGTCTCGCCGGTTCTGTGGAAGAAGGTCATGCCCCGGCTGTCCGCCGGCCGCGTGCAGTCCGTCGCCACCCGCCTGGTCGTCCAGCGCGAGCGTGAGCGCATCGCCTTCCGCTCCGCCGAGTACTGGGACCTCTCCGGCACCTTCGCCACCGGCCGCGCCGGCGACGCCACCGACCCCGGCACCTTCTCCGCCAAGCTCACCACGGTCGACGGCAAGCGCGTCGCCCAGGGCCGCGACTTCGACGCCGCCACCGGCGCCCTCAAGGACGGCGCGACCGTCCTGCACCTGGACGAGCCCGCCGCCCGCGCCCTCGCCGCCGCCCTCGCCGACTCCTCCTTCGCGGTCCGCTCGGTGGAGTCCAAGCCGTACCGCCGCTCGCCGTACGCGCCCTTCCGTACGACGACGCTCCAGCAGGAGGCGAGCCGCAAGCTCGGCTTCGGCGCGAAGTCCACCATGCAGGTCGCACAGAAGCTGTACGAGAACGGCTTCATCACCTACATGCGTACGGACTCCACCACGCTCTCCGAGACGGCCATCACCGCCGCCCGCGCCCAGGTCACCCAGCTCTACGGGGCCGAGTACCTGCCGGACAAGCCGCGCGTGTACACCGGCAAGGTCAAGAACGCGCAGGAGGCGCACGAGGCGATCCGCCCCTCCGGCGACCGCTTCCGCACCCCCGCCGAGACCGGCCTGACCGGCGACCAGTACCGGCTCTACGAGCTGATCTGGATGCGTACGGTCGCCAGCCAGATGAAGGACGCCGTCGGCCAGTCGGTGACCGTCAAGGTCGGCGGGCGCTCCAGTGACGGCCGCGACGCCGAGTTCTCGGCGAGCGGCAAGATCATCACCTTCCACGGCTTCATGAAGGCCTACGTCGAAGGCGCCGACGACCCCAACGCCGAGCTCGACAGCTCCGAGCGCCGTCTCCCGCAGGTCACCGAGGGCGACCCGCTGTCGGCGACCGACATCACCGCCGACGGCCACGCCACCAAGCCCCCGGCCCGCTACACCGAGGCCTCGCTGGTCAAGGAGCTCGAAGAGCGCGAGATCGGCCGCCCGTCGACGTACGCCTCGATCATCGGCACGATCCTCGACCGCGGCTACGTCTTCAAGAAGGGCACGGCGCTCGTCCCGTCCTTCCTCTCCTTCGCCGTCGTCGGCCTCCTGGAGAAGCACTTCGGCTGGCTCGTCGACTACGACTTCACCGCCAAGATGGAGGACGACCTCGACCGCATCGCGCGCGGCGAGGCCCGTGCCGTGCCGTGGCTGCGCCGCTTCTACTTCGGCGGCGAGCACGGGGCGGAGGGCTCCGCCGCGGATGCCGGCAACGGCGACGGCGACCACCTCGGCGGCCTCAAGGAGCTGGTCGAGGACCTCGGCGCCATCGACGCCCGCGAGGTCTCCTCGTTCCCCGTCGGTACCGGCGGCATCATGCTCCGCGTCGGCCGCTACGGCCCCTACGTCGAGAAGCCCAGCGACATCGAGGGCGAGCCCGGCCAGCGCGCCGACGTCCCCGACGACCTTCCCCCGGACGAGCTGACCGTCGAGCTCGCCGAGGAGTTCCTCGCCAAGCCCAGCGGCGACTTCGAGCTCGGCGCCGACCCCGTCTCCGGCAACCAGATCGTCGCCAAGGACGGCCGCTACGGCCCCTACGTCACCGAGATCCTCCCCGAGGGCACCCCGAAGACCGGCAAGAACGCGGTCAAGCCGCGTACCGCCTCGCTCTTCAAGTCCATGTCACTCGACACGGTGACCCTCGACGACGCGCTGAAGCTGATGTCCCTCCCGCGGGTCGTCGGCACCGACCCCGAGTCCGGCACCGAGATCACCGCCCAGAACGGCCGCTACGGCCCGTATCTGAAGAAGGGCACCGACTCCCGCTCCATCGAGACCGAGGACCAGCTCTTCTCCATCACCCTGGAGCAGGCCCTCGCCATCTACGCCCAGCCCAAGCAGCGCGGCCGCGCCGCCGCGAAGCCGCCGCTGAAGGAGCTGGGCACGGACCCGGTGAGCGAGCGCCCCGTCGTGGTCAAGGACGGCCGCTTCGGGCCGTACGTCACCGACGGCGAGACCAATGCCACGCTCCGGCGTGACGACGACGTCGAGACGATCACCCCCGAGCGCGGCTACGAGCTCCTCGCCGAGAAGCGGGCCAAGGGGCCGGTGAAGAAGGCGGTCGCGAAGAAGGCCCCCGCGAAGAAGGCGCCGGCGAAGAAGACGACGACCGCGACGGCCGCCAAGAAGACGGCGGCCAAGAAGACGGTGGCCAAGAAGGCGCCCGCGAAGAAGGCCACGGCTGCGGCCACAGCCGCGAAGAAGCCCACCGCCTAGTGCGGTGACCGGTTCCGTCCTCAATCGCCGGACGGGCTGATTTCAGCCCGTCCGGCGATTGAGGACAAAGCGCAGCCGGCGGGCTGCGCAACCCGGGGAGAGAGGGCTTGTCCCGTCCACGTGTTCGGGCGGGGCGTCGGGTACCACCCGGCTCCGGATAGGCTGGCGGAATGACGCGATCGGAGCAGCCGGCCGAAGAACCAATTCAGCCAACTGACGTGACCGACGCCTTCGCGGGCGACCTGGTCGCGGATTCACGCGAGCGTGCCGTCGGCGCGCTGCTGAAGATCCCGCCATTGCGCAAGCTGTGGGGCGCCCAGTTCACCGGCACCGTCGCGGACCGCCTCGCGCTGCTGACGCTCGTCGCGCTGACCGGGCAGGCCGCCGTCACGACGGAGCCGTTCGGCGGCGGATACAAGGGCGCGGCCTTCGCCGTGGCCGCCGTGTTCGGGGCCAGGCTGCTCTCGACCCTGCTCTTCGGGGCGGTGCTGCTCGGCCCGCTCAGCGCGCTGACCGCGCCCAGCGGCTTCCTCGACCGCCGCTGGACGATGATCGGCGCGGACGGCGTGCGCCTGGCGCTGCTGATCGTCGCGCCGCTGTGGGTCGACTGGCTGCCGGGCTCGGCCGTGACCTGGCTGCTGGCCACCGTCTTCGTCACCGGCGTCGCCGAACGCCTGTGGACCGTGGCGAAGGACGGCGCCGCGCCCGCCATGCTCCCGGCGCCCGCCCCCGGCGAGGGCGTGGTGCGCCCGGCCCCGGACCACCTGGACGCGCTGCGCCGCCTGGATCTGCGTACCGGATTCGTGGCGCTGCCGGTCGCCGCCGCCGCGCTGGTCGTGATCACGCTGTTCGGCAATCTGCTGGGCGTCGGCGTCGACTGGTTCGACGTGCACCAGGTCGCGCTGGCCTCCTACGTCTCCGCGGGGCTGTTCTCGGCGTCTATCGCCGTCCTGTACTTCCTCGAACTGCCCAGTGCCAACCACGTACGCCCGCGCTCCCCCCTGGAGGGCCTGCGGCTGCCCAAGGACGCGCACGGCGCGCCCGAGCGCGGCCGTACCGGGGCCCTGCCGCTGCTGGTGCTGGCCACGGCGGCCGTGGCGGGTGCGGTGGCCGCCGCCGTCGCGCTGGCCGTGCTGCACGCCGCGGACCTCGGCGGCGGACCGGTCGCGTACGGACTGCTGGTCCTGGCCCTGACCGCGGGCACCGTGCTGGGCATCCGGATCGCGCCGCGCACGCTGCCGGCGCTGTCCCGGCGCCGGCTGTTCGCGCTGGCCATCGCCGTGACCGGCCTGGCGCTGCTGCTCATGGGCGTCGTCCCGGACCCGGCCACGGTCCTGCTCCTCGCGCTGCTCGCCGGCGTCGCGGCAGGCATCACGGCCAACACCGGCCACACCCTGATCGACCAGGAGGCCGAGGAGCCCCGCAAGGCCCGGATGACGGAGCACCTGCACGCCGTCGTACGGGTCTTCCTGGCCTTCGCCGCCGTCGGCGCGCCGATCCTCGCCGGGGTGATCGGCCGCCACCGCCTGGCGAACGGTTCCTTCACCTTCGACCACGGCGGAGCCGCGTACGCCCTGATGCTGGTCGGCGCGCTGCTGCTGCCGGTCGCGGCCGTCGTCCTCGGCAAGACCGACGACCGCCAGGGCGTCCCGCTCCGCCGCGACCTGCGCGAGGCGCTGCGCGGCGGCGACCCGGCCCAGGCCCCTGCCCCCACCGGCTTCTTCATCGCGGTCGAGGGCGGCGACGGCGCCGGCAAGTCCACCCAGGTCGAAGCCCTCGCCGACTGGATACGCGGCAAGGGCCACGAGGTGGTCGTCACCCGCGAGCCCGGCGCCACCGCCGTCGGCAAGCGGCTGCGCTCGATCCTCCTCGACGTCTCCAGCGCAGGCCTGTCCCACCGCGCCGAGGCGCTGCTCTACGCCGCCGACCGCGCCGAGCACGTCGACTCCGTCGTCCGCCCGGCCCTGGAGCGCGGCGCCGTCGTCATCTCCGACCGCTACATCGACTCCTCCGTCGCCTACCAGGGCGCCGGCCGCGACCTCGCCCCGACCGAGGTCGCCCGCATCTCCCGCTGGGCCACCGACGGTCTCGTACCGCACCTGACCGTCCTGCTCGACGTCTCCCCGGAGGCGGCCCGCGAGCGCTTCACCGAGGCTCCCGACCGCCTGGAGTCCGAGCCCGCCGAGTTCCACCAGCGCGTACGCTCCGGTTTCCTCACCCTCGCCGCCGCCGACCCCGCCCGCTACCTCGTCGTCGACGGCGGCCAGGAGCCGGAGGCGGTGACCACGGTCGTACGGCACCGGCTGGACCAGGTCCTGCCCATGTCCGCCAAGGAGATCGAGGCCCGCGAGGAGGCCAAGCGGCTCGCCGAGGAGGAGGCCCGGCGACGGGCCGAGGAAGAGGCCGCCCGCAAGGCCGAGGAAGAGCGGCTGGAACGCGAACGCCAGGCCCAGCTCGACAAGCTCCGCGCCGAGGAAGCCGAGCGCAAGCGCCTCGCCGAGGAGGCCGAGCGCCGCGAGGCCGAAGAGCGCGAGGCCGAGGCCGCCGCGCTGCGCGCAGAGGAAGCCCGTCGGCTCGCCGAGGAGGAGCGGCTGCGCCGCGAAGCCCAGGAGCGTGTCTACGAGGCGGAGCAGGCCCGGCTCCGCCGCCAGAAGGAAGAAGAGGCCCGCCTGCGCGCCGAGGCCGAGGAACGACGCCTGGAGAAGCAGCGCAAGGCCGAGGAGGCGCTGCTCCGCGCCGAGCAGGCACGCCTGGCCGCTGAAGCCGCCGCCGCCTCGGCCGCCGCCATGGCCGCCGCAGCGGAGGCCGAGGCGACCAGGACGGTCGAGGTCCCGGTACCTGACGCGGCCGAGACGGCGGTTCTGCCCACCGTCCCGCCGGCCACGCCGGATGCGGCGGAGACGGCCGTCCTGCCCGCCGTTCCGGCAGCCAACCCGGACGCCGAGGAAACGGCCGTACTCCGGCCCGTGCGGGACGAGGCCAAGGACAAGGCCACGGACAAGGCCACGCCGGACGCCGAGAAGACGGCTGTCCTCCGGCCCGTGCGGGACAAGGCCACGCCCGACGCCGACGAGACCGCCGTCCTCCCCAGGGTCGGCGACGCCCCCACCGACCGCGTGCCCTCCGACTTCTTCCGCCCCGAGACCCCCGACGCCGAGCGCACCCGCGAACTCCCCGCGCCCGGGGCTGCTCCCGCCCGCCGTCCCCGCCCCTCCTGGGCCGAGGAAACCCCCCTCGACGACCTCCCCTCCCTCGCCGACGAACTCCTGGGCCCCCGCGACGACGACAGGCCCTAGGGTCTGTCCGGCGGATCATGGCCGGGTCCGCGACACCTGGCACGGCACCTCGCGGCGTTGCCGGAATGCCCACAGACAAACCAGTCTGCGGGCATTCCGGCGCCTTGCGATGCACCGCCCGCCGCGCCAGCGGCTGATGTCACTGCGACGCCGCGGCCTATCCGACCCTGATCCGCCGGACAGGCCCCAGCCCGTCCGGCGTTTGAGGACACGTCCGTAGGACGTTCGGGGTCCAGGGGCGCTGCCCCTGGTTTCGGGAAGCGGCGGGGTGTAATCCGGGGGTGCGCAGGGCACCGCCCCCGCACAATGGGGGCGTGCGGTACTTGATCCTGGGCGCGACAGAGGCGCGAAGCGCCAACGGCACGCCGATCACCCTCGGCGGCACCCGGCTGCGCGCACTGCTGACCGCGCTCGCACTGCGCGCCCCGCACGCGGTGTCCGCGGAGACGCTGATCGACGAGGTGTGGGGCGGCCCGGACGACGAGCCGCCCTATGACGCACCGGGCGCGCTGCAGGCGCTGGTCTCGCGGCTGCGCCGCGCCCTCGGCAAGGACGCGGTGATGTCGGGCCCGGCGGGCTACCGCCTGGACGCCCAGCCGTGCGACATCGACCTGCGCGTGTTCGAACGCCTCGTGCGCGAGGGCACCGCCGCCCTGGACACCGGGGGCGACCCGGCGGCCGCCGCAGCCGCCCTCCATGACGCCCTCGCGCTGTGGCGCGGCCCGGCGCTCGCCGACCTCCCGGACCGGGGGAGCGCCGCCGCGCGGCCGGAAGCGCAGCGCGTGACGGCGTTGCAGCGCGGGATCGACGCGGACCTCGCGTTGGGCCGGGCCGACGACGTACTGCCGCAGCTCCGGGAACTGGTCGCGAAGCAGCCGTTGCACGAGCCGTTCCGCGCGCAGCTGATACGCGCTCTGCGCGCGACGGGCCGCGCCGCCGACGCGCTGATGGCGTACGAGGAGGCCCGGGGCGCGCTCGCCGAGCAGCTGGGCACGGACCCGGGACCGGAACTGCGCGCGCTGCACGCGCAGTTGCTGAGAGCGGCCGAGGAGCCGCAGCCTCAGCCGCAGTCATCACAGGCACAGGCACAGGCACCGCCACCGCCCGCCGTGCAGGGCAATCTGCGGGCCCGCCTCAGCACATTCGTCGGCCGGGAGGCCGAACTGCGCGCGCTGCGCGCCGACATGGCGGCCTCCCGTCTGATCACCCTCACCGGCCCCGGGGGCTCGGGCAAAACCCGCCTTGCGCAGGAAGCCGCGGCGGCCGCCGACGCGGCGGCCTTCCCCGACGGGACGTGGCTCGCCGAACTCGCCCCGCTGGACCATCCCGCCGCGGTGCCGGGCGCCGTGCTGACCGCGCTGGGCCGCCGTGACGCCCATGTGTTCGCGGCCGGTCCGGAGGACCCCACGGACCGGCTGCTCGAACACTGCCGCAGTCGCCGCCTGCTGCTCGTACTCGACAACTGCGAACATGTGATCGACGCCGCCGCGTTCCTCGCCGACGCCCTCCTCGCGTCCTGCCCCGGCCTGACGATTCTGGTGACCAGCCGTGAACCGCTCGGCGTCCCGGGGGAAGCCGTACGCCCCGTCGAACCACTCCTCCCGCCCACCGCGCAGCGGCTGTTCGCGGAGCGCGCGGCCATGATGCGGCCCGGCTTCGACCTGACGCCGCATGCGCATGCCGTCGAAGAGATCTGCCGTCGCCTCGACGGCCTGCCGCTCGCCATCGAACTCGCCGCGGCCCGCCTGCGCATGCTGACCCCGCGCCAGATCGCCGACCGCCTCGACGACCGCTTCCGGCTCCTCACCGGCGGCAGCCGTACGCTCCTGCCGCGCCAGCAGACGCTGCGCGCGGTCGTCGACTGGAGCTGGGACCTGCTGGACGAGGACGAGCGTGCCGCCCTGTGCAGCTTCAGCGTCTTCGCCGGCGGCTGCACGCTCGCCGCCGCCGAGGAGGTGATCGACATGCCGGACACGCTCAGTCTGCTCGGCCGGCTGATCGACAAATCCCTGATCGTGCCCCAGCAGAAGGCGGACGACATCCGCTACCGCATGCTGGAGACCATCCACGAGTACGCCGCCGAGCGGGCCGCCGACGCCCCCGGCGACCTCCTCGCGGCCGCTGCCCGGCACACCGCCCACTACCGCGAGTTCGCCCGCACGGCCGACCCCCACCTGCGCGGCGCCGACCAACTCCTCTGGGCGGGCCGCGTCGAGGCCGACCTCGACAACATCCGCGCCGCGCTGCATCGCACGATCGAGCAGCGGGAGACCGATGACGCGACCGCGATCGTCCTCGCGATGGGCTGGTTCTGGTGGGTGCGCTCCTACCGCGACGAGGCCACCGTCTGGTTCGACCGGGTCATCGAGCTGGGCGAGCCGCCCGCCGACCCCGCCGACCCGGCCTTCTGGCCGTCCATGGACCTGCGCATGCTGGACATGTTCGTGAAGAGCGACTTCGCGACAGAGGAGGAGTTCTTCAACGACGAGACCCGGGCCATGGGCGCCCGCATCAAGGAGGCCTACAGCCACCCCGGGCCGCACGCCGCCCGATTCCCCGGTCTGCTGTGGCCCTTCGTCGGATTCATCTTCCGCGACTACGCCGGCATCCCCGCGGCCATGGAGGCCACGACGGCCAACTGCCGTGCGTACGGCGGTCCGTGGGAGCTGGCCACCGCTCTGCTGTTCCGTACCCACATCGCCGTCGACACCCCCGGCGGGATCGCCCACGCCGATGCCGACCTCCCCGAACTGCTGGCCCTCGGCGAGAGCACCGGCGACCGCTGGCTGCGCGCGCAGGTGCACGGGGCGAGAGCCGAGATCCACCGCGTGCGCGGTGAGTACGCGGCGGCCCAGGCCGACCTGGAGGCCGCCAGGCGGCTGGGCGACGAGCTGGGGGCGCGCGCCGAATCGCCTTTCCTGCTCGCCCGGATGGGTGAGGTCGCCCACTGGGCCGGTGACGACGCGGCCGCCGAGAAGCTGCTGAACGAGGGACTGGCCGAGGCCGAGCGCTACGGCGTCCACGACGCCCGTACCTACATCCGCTACGGCCTCAGCTTCATCGCGCTGCGCCACGGCGAGACCGCCCGTGCCCGCGAGCTCTACGGCCTCGCCCACTCCCAGGCCGGCCTCGGCACCCCGGCGCCCGTGCTCTACATCCTCATGAAAGCCCTCAACGCCTGCATCACCGCCGCCGAGGGCCACCCCCGCCGCGCCCTCCCCCTCCTGCGCGCCGCCCTGAGCGCCGGCTTCGACGACGGCGGTCTCACCGAGCCCCAGCTCGCAGCCCTCGCCGACCAGTCCGCCGGCCTCCTCGTCACTCTGGGCGCCCCTGAGCAGGCAGCGCGTCTGCACGGAGCCGCTCATGCGCTGCGCAACGGGCTGCCCCTGCCGGTCCCCGAGGCCGCCGACCTCGCCGACTCCGAGGCCAGGGCCCGCGGTGCGCTCGGCGACGCCGCGTACGACGCAGCCTGGACGGCCGGTCAGGGAATGCAGGAGCGTGATGAGCTGTTGGCCTTGCTTGAGCTTTCAGCAAACGGGGACGGATGAGGAGTGAGGCCACCGTGAAGGTCGAGATCTACAGCGACATCGCCTGCCCCTGGTGTTACGTCGGCAAGCACCGCTTCGAGCGTGCTCTCGCCGCCTTCCCCGGGGCCGACACCGTCGAGGTGGTCTACCGCCCCTACCAGCTCGTCCCCGACAAGAGCGAGCAGCCCGAGCCCCACCGCGAGTACCTCACCGCTCGCTTCGGTCCCCAGGCCGCAGCCATGGACGACCGCCTCGCCGCCCTCGGCCGCGCCGAAGGCCTGCCCTTCGACTTCGACCGCGTCCTCGAAACCAACACCCTGCTCGCCCACCGCCTCCTCTGGCACGCCCTCACCGCCTACGGACCCACCGTCCAGGCCGCCCTCAAGAACCGCCTCCTCACCGCCCACTTCGCCGACGGCGTCGACGTCGGCGACCGCGACGCGCTCGCCGCGCTGGCGGCCGAGGCCGGTCTGGACCGGGACCGCGCAGCCGCGTTCCTCGCGTCCGAGGAAGGGCGGGAGGAAGTCCTCGCCGAGATCGACGACGCGCGCGCCGTCGGCATCACCGCCGTCCCCACCTTCGTCTTCGAGGGGAAGTGGGCCGTCCAGGGCGGCCAGGAGACATCGACGTTCCTGCGCGTGCTCGAACAGGTCGCCGCGGAGACCGGTGCGTCGGCTCCCACCGCGGAGGCCTGCGCCGACGACGCCTGCGAAGTGGGCTGATCTCAGCCCACCCGGCCTCTGAGGACACTCCGACCGGACAGGCCCTAGCCGCAGGCGATCCGCGACACCGCCCAGTCCGCCACATTCACCGGCTGCCACCCGTCGCCCGCCTCCACGACGAGCCGGATCGTCCGCCGGCCGCCGAGCGGCACATGGACCGGCACCGCGGCCTCCCCGCCCCGCACCACATCCGACTGCCAAAGACGCGTGTCATCGCCGTACACGGAGAACCGCGCCGAGCCGAGCCCGAGCGCCAGATCGTCGATGCCCACGAGGGCGTCGTACGAGACGCAGGAGCGGTTGAGGTCGATCGTCACCGATGACGGCGCGGTGACCGTGACGCCGTAGCCGTAGGACGTGCCGCCGATGGCGAGGCCCCACCGCTGCCAGACCCAGTCGCCGGGGCGGATGGTGGGGGAGGTGCCGTCGCCGAGGGGCCCGTAGGTGAGCTGGTTGACCTGGTAGACCTCGGGGTCGGGGGTCGGGGTGGGCGTCGGCGTTGGGCTCGGAGTCGGCTTGGGCGTCGGGGTCGGCGTGGGCGAGGCCTTCGGCCTGGGCGTGGGCGACGGCCTCACCGCGACGACCGGCACCGGGCGCGCCGAAGACGAAGGCGCCGGCGTGGGCGAAGGCGTAGGCGTCCGTTCCTTCGACGGCGCAGGCGTCACCGGCGGGGCTTTGACGACCGGCGAGGCGGACGGCTCGGGCTTGGCCTTCACCGGCGGCTTGTGGTCGCCCCCGGCCAGGGCGAGGGCCAGCGCGACCCCCGCCGCCGCGACGACACCCGCGGCGATGCCGACCTTGACCGGCGTACTGGCGCCCTCGGCGACCGCCGCGCCGCCCGCGCCCGCCGAAGCGCCGCCACCGCCGGAAGCGGCGGCCGCGGCCCCCGCTCCGGCGCCGGCGGCAACCGCGCCGCCCGCCACCGCGATCCCGGCGGCCTTGGCCGCGTACGCAGCTGCGAACCAGCCGATGACCGCGACCGGAAGCAGTCCCTTCAGCGCGGCGTTGACATCGGCCAGCTCGGCCGCCGCCAGCCGGCACTTCGCGCATTCGCCCAGGTGCTTGCGCAGCTCCCGGTCGGCCCGCATGCGCAGGCCGCCCCGAGCGTGCGCGCCCAGCCGGTCGGCGTAGCGTGCGCATGAGGTCTCGGCCGTCAGCGTCGAGGAGACATGCGCCTGCAGGTATGCCTGCCGCAGTCCCTCCCGCGCGCGGTGCGCGAGCACGGCCGTGGCGTTCGCGGTCAGCCCCAGCAGCGGCGCGACCTCGCTCGGCGACTCCTCCTCGACCGCGGTGTGCCACAGCACGGCCTGCCAGCGCTCGGGCAGGGTGCGGAAGGCCTGGATGGCCAGCGACTGCTCGGCCTCGTGCATGGCGCGTACGTCCGCGCCCAGGTCCAGAGTGTCCTCGTTCGCCGACGAGCCGCCGGCCGACACCGCGAAGACCGCGAAGTCGTCGACCAGTTGCTCTCGCTTGGCCGTGTTGCCCCAGGAGGCGGCGACCCGGCGCACCGTCGTCAGCAGATACGCGCGCACGGCGGTGTCGGGCCCGCTGCCGCCCCGGATCGCCTGCAGGGTGCGCGCGAAGACCTCGCCGGTGAGGTCCTCGGCTGTGTGCCCGTCGCGGCAGCAGCTGCGCGCGTAGCGCCGTACGGCAGCGGCGTGCCGCCGGTAAAGCTCTTCGTACGAGCCGTCGTCACCGCCACGCACGCGCGCGACCAGATCGGCGTCCGACAGGGGGAGCGGGTCGCGCGCGTCCTGCGCAGGCACGCGCGCCGGACCGGGCCAGGTGCCGGGTACGGCGCC
Source organism: Streptomyces sp. NBC_01537 (assembly GCF_045040445.1). Taxonomy (NCBI): domain Bacteria; kingdom Bacillati; phylum Actinomycetota; class Actinomycetes; order Kitasatosporales; family Streptomycetaceae; genus Streptomyces; species Streptomyces sp. NBC_01537. Next base: position 5,216,596 of record NZ_CP109392.1, read on the forward strand.
AGGCCCGGAGTCGGGCCCGGCTCCCGGCAGTCGCCGGCCCGGCTCCCGCTGCCCCGGTACGCGCTCCCGCGACGGCAGACCCTCGCCCGCGCCGGCAGCGGCTCCAGGCCCAGGCTCCCCGATTCCCTCATCCACGGCGCAAAGCCTGGCACAACGATCCCGGCCGTCGACCCGTCCGGCACCGGAACCACTCGTCCGGGGAGACTTCCGCTCCCGGAACCTTTGGCCACGGCCCGAACGGGGCAATGAACCCTGAAGACCCTAAGCCGTCGGCCGCGACCGCAGCCCCTCCAGCAGGATGTCCAGCAACCGCGCCGAGGCGGCCTCCTGCGCCACCGGGTCCGGCAGCGCGGGCGCCGCCGTGGCTATCACCAGCAGCACATCCGCCACCGAGACGTCGCCGCGCAGCTCGCCCGCCGCCCGCGCCCGGTCCACCAGCTGCCCGACGACCTCCAGCAGCTCCGGAATCCCGTCGCTGCTCCCGCCGTCCTCGACCGCGCTGCGCTGCTGGGGCACCCGCGCCTCGTCCGAGACGTCCGCCCCCGGCCGCAGCACCTGCGGCGGCAGCAGCCGCCCGGCGCCCGACGCGACCGACGTGCGCAGGAAGCGCGACAGCGCCGGCCAGGCCTCTTCCTCCTGCCCGAGCGCGGTCCGCGCCTGCTCCGTCAGCCGCGCGGTCTCCTCCTCGGCGATCCGCCGGACCAGCACGTCCTTGCTCGGGAACCGCCGGTACACCGTGCCGACCCCGACCCGCGCGCGCCGCGCCACGTCCTCCATCGGCGCCCCGTAGCCGAGTTCGCCGAACACCTCACGCGCAGCACGCAGCACGTGTTCCAGATTGCGCTGGGCGTCCACCCGCAGCGGGCCGGGCCGGCCACCGCCGCCGTTCGCGCCCACCGCGCCGTCCACCGCCGCGTTCACTGCCGCCGCCGTCGCCCATTGAGCATCTTGAATGCGCATATGCGTATCCCCCGGTTATGACGTCTCCCCCCGGAGACTTCCCCACCCCTTGAAAGCCGGCGCGCGCGACACACGAAACGCAACCCCGACGAACTACGAACATAGTTGAGCACCGCTCAAGAGAGAAGAGGGCACTGCCGCACGATCGGAGTACCCGCCCGACTGGTTCGTCTTGTCCCGTCTTTCCCCGCTCCTGACCGCCCGACAACGGCCCCCGCACACCGATCCGTCCATTCGGGACCGTCCGCCCTGTGGACAAACCCCGTCCGCCCAATGCCTCATGGAGCGATGGGAGCACTCAAGGAGATCCCCCGCATCCTGGTCGTCGGCGGCGGCTATGTCGGGATGTACGCCGCGCTGCGCATGCAGAAGCAGCTCAAGCAGGGCGAGGCCGAGATCGTGGTGGTCGAGCCGCAGCCCTACATGACGTATCAGCCGTTCCTGCCGGAGGCGGCCGCCGGCTCCATCTCGCCCCGTCATGTCGTCGTCCCGCTGCGCCGGGTGCTGGACAAGTGCAAGCTCGTCATCGGCGAGGCCCGCAGCATCGACCACGCCAAGCGCGTCGCGACCGTCGCAACCCTCGCCACCGAGGAGGAAGGTTCCGGCGGCCTGGAGATCCCCTACGACCAGCTGATCCTCGCCCCGGGCTCGGTGTCCCGCACCCTCCCCATCCCCGGCCTCGCCGACCACGGCATCGGCTTCAAGACCGTCGAGGAGGCGATCGGCCTGCGCAACCACGTCCTGGAGCAGCTCGACATCGCCTCCTCCACCCGCGATGTGGAGGTCCGCGACGCCGCGCTGACCTTCGTCTTCGTCGGCGGCGGCTATGCGGGCGTCGAGGCCCTCGGCGAGCTGGAGGACATGGCCCGCTATGCCGTGCGGTACTACCACAACGTCACCCCCGAGGACATGAAGTGGATCCTCGTCGAGGCCACCGGCCGGATCCTCCCCGAGGTCGGCGAGGAGATGGGCCGGTACGCCATCAGCGAGCTGCGCGGCCGCAACGTCGACATCCGCCTCGACACCCGCCTCGAATCCGTCGAGCACCGCATCGCCGTCCTCGACGACGGCTCCCGCTTCCCCACCCGCACCCTCGTCTGGACCGCCGGCGTCAAGCCCAACCCCGTCCTCGCCCGCACCGGCCTGCCGCTCAACAGCCACGGCCGCCTCACCTGCACCGCCGAACTGCGCATCGACGGCACCGAAGCCGCCTGGGCCGCCGGTGACGCCGCCGCCGTCCCCGACCTGACCTCGCCCGACCCCGACGCGGTGACCGCCCCCAACGCCCAGCACGCCGTCCGCCAGGCCAGGGTCCTCGCCGACAACGTCGTCGCCGCCCTGCGCGGGCAGCCCTTGCGGGAGTACCGCCACAAATACGTCGGCTCGGTCGCCTCGCTCGGCCTGCACAAGGGGGTCGCGAATGTCTACGGCCGCAAGCTCAAGGGCTATCCGGCCTGGTTCATGCACCGCGCCTACCACCTGAGCCGGGTCCCGACCTTCAACCGCAAGGCGCGCATCCTCGCCGAGTGGACCCTGTCCGGGCTCTTCAAACGAGAGATCGTCTCGCTGGGTTCCCTGGAGAACCCGCGAGCCGAGTTCGAGCTCGCCGCAGGCGTCGGCCGCAAGCCCGACGCGCCCTGACAAGCAGTGCGGACACCGCCGCCGATTCCCCAGAGGCGCCGGGTCGGCCACACTGGACGGGTGACCATGCGTGCGTCAGCACCTGCAAAGCGTGACAATTACGAGGAATCGGACGTTTGCTTCATTCATCCAAAGCCCAAGCCGTGACACCAACGGCCGTGACATCGACGCAAGGCTCGCGAGAGGGCGCGTCCGGCGAGGCCTCCGAAGGTGAAACCCCGTGCTGCGTTCTCCCGGGGGGCGACCCCCCGTACCCCCGCGAACAGCGCAGGGCACCGGGCGCGTCCGGCGAAGCTCCCGAAGGTGAAACCCCGTGCTGCGTTCTCCCGGGGGGCGACCCCCCGTACCCCCGCGAACAGCGCAGGGCACCGGGCGCGTCCGGCGAAGCTCCCGAAGGTGAAACCCCGTGCTGCGTTCTCCCGGGGGGCGACCCCCCGTACCCCCGCGAACAGCGCAGGGCACCGGGCGCGTCCGGCGAAGCTCCCGAAGGTGAAACCCCGTGAACATCACGCGCTGGAGCGTCCGGCTCCCCGGAACGCAGCGACGCAACGCCGCCCCCGCCGAACCCCCGGCACCCGGCGGCGGCGTCCCGGCCGCCCGCGCCGAGCTCGCCGACGAGGTCACCCATGTCCTGGACGCGCTCTCCGTCCACGACATGCTCGGCCAGGTCCCCGCGCTCATCGCCGTCACCTACGGCCCCGCGCACCGCATCGGCTACGTCAACGACGCCTACGCCGACGTCTTCGGCCCCCGCAAGCCCGGCGACCCCGCCCGCGAGGCCCTCCCCGAGCTTGCCGAGCTCGGCATCCTCTCGCTCATGGACCAGGTCCTGCGCAGCGGGAAACCCCGCACCGTCAAGGCCCGCGGCGTCGCCACGCCCAGCGGCCAGGGCTACTTCACGTTCACCTGCACCCCCATCCAGGCCACCGCCGCCGGGGTCGGCGGCGTCCTGGTCTTCGCCGCCGACGTCACCGACCAGTTCCAGTCCGCCGAGCGCCTGCGCGAGAGCGAACGCCGCGTCCACGACATCGCCGTCACCCTCCAGCGCAGCCTCCTCCCCCAGGAGCTCGAACAGCCCGACGACCTCCGCGTCGCCGCCACCTACCAGCCCGGCGGCACCGACGCCGCCGTCGGCGGCGACTGGTACGACGTCATCACCCTCGGCGCCGGCCGCACCGCCCTCGTCATCGGCGACGTCATGGGCCGCGGCGTGCGCGCCGCCGCCGTCATGGGCCAGCTCCGCACCGCCGTACGCGCCTACGCCCGCCTCGACCTCCCCCCGCACGAGGTCATCCAGCTCCTCGACGGCCTCGCCGCCGAGATCGACGCCACCCAGATCGCCACCTGCGTCTACGCCGTCCACGACCCCAGCGAAGGCCACCTCTCCTACGCCTCCGCCGGCCACCTCCCCATCCTCGTCCGCGATGCCCAGGGCACCGTCCACCGCACCGACGAGCCCACCGGCCCCCCGCTCGGCACCGGCGGCTGGATGCACACCTCCGGCTCCATCCCCCTCGGCCCCGGCTCCACCGCCGTCCTCTACACCGACGGCCTCATCGAACGCCGCGGCGAGGACATCGACGAAGGCGTCGCCTCCCTCATGAACGCCCTCGCCGGCGCCACCGGCACCCCATCCGTCATCTGCGACCGCCTGCTGCGCGCCCTCGGCGTCACCTCCGAGCACGACGACGACGTCGCCGTCCTCGTCCTCCAGTACCCCGACCACGAAGGCGCCGACTCCGACCTCTTCCGCAACGCCTCCCTCGACCTCCTCGGCGGCATCGAAGCAGCACCGCGCGCACGCGCCTTCGCCTCAGGCGTGCTGGAGACCTGGCGCTTCCCCGTCGAACTGGTCGACCTCGGCGTCCTCGCCACCAGCGAACTGGTGGGCAACTCCCTGCAGCACGGCATGCCGCCCATGCGCCTGCGGCTCCGCCGCACCGACCGCCGCCTGATCATCGAAGTCACCGACGGCGACGACCACCTCCCGCGCCGCCGCCGCGCCGAACCCGCCGACGAGTCCGGCCGCGGCATCTCCATCATCGCCACCGTCGCCTCGGCCTGGGGCTCGCGCCGTACGCCGGGAGGCGGCAAGGCGGTGTGGTGCGAGTTCGCCCTTCCGCGCTGACCATGGCCATGGCCATGGCCAAGGACGCGAGGTCAGGTCAGGCCGCCACGGGCTCCTGGACGCGCCCCGCGGACGACGCCACAACCACCGAACGCAACGGCTGATCCTGCGCCGGGGCGAGGCTCCGCCCCAACCGCAGCGCGAGCCACGTGATCCCCAGCGAGCACGCGACCATCGCGACCACGTACTCCCCGTAGAGACCCGCCCCCGCCATCAGCCCGCCCGCCGCCGGCCCCACCGCCAGCGCAAGTTGCTTCACCAGCGCGAAAGCCGAGTTGTACTGCCCCACCAGCCGCCCTGGCGCCAGATCCGCCACCAGCGGAGCGACGGTCGGCGACAGCATCGCCTCGCCGAGCCCGAAGATCGCGTACGTGGAGATCAGCAGAGCCGTAGCCACCGCCTGCGACCCGTGCACCAGCCCCGACAGCCCCGCCGCGATCCAGGCGACAGCCCACAGCAGACCGACCCCCGCGATGACGCGGCTTCGCCGCCGCCGCTCCACCGTCCGCAGGATCAGAAACTGCGCGGCCACAATCACCGCCGTGTTCGCCGCGAGCGCGATGCCCAGCGTGGACGTCGAAATCCTCGTCACCTCGGTCGCGAAGGCCGCGAGCCCCGACTCGAACTGCCCGTAGCACGCGAAGAACATGACCCCGCCCAGCACACACAGCTGCACCATCGCCCGGTCGGCGAACAGCACCCGCCACCCGTTCACGGCCTTCGCCGTCGGTGCGGTGGTCTCCACACGGGGAGTCCTCGGCAGCCGTACGGACGCCACGACCGCACCCAGCACCAGGAACATCACCGCCTCGATCGAGAACAGCAACGTGAACGACCCCGGGCTCGACGCGTCCACCATCAGCCCGCCGACCAGCCCACCGATCCCCAGACCCAGATTGGCCAGAAAGAACTGCGCCGCGAATGCCCGCGACCGGGTCGTCGGCGTCGAGCACCACACGATGAGCGTCGCCAGCGCCGGCTGCATGACCGCGATCCCCGCGCCCATCACCGCCGACGCCGCCACCGCCAGCGGCGCGGTCGTCGCCAGCCCGAACCCCATCGCCCCGACAGCCGCCGTCACCGAACCGGTCAGCAGCACAGGCAGCGGCCCCCGCCGGTCGATCGTCCGACCGGTGAACGGCAGCACGGCCAACGCTGCCACAGCGAACGCCGACA